>NZ_NIBV01000009.1 GCF_002632585.1 Xenorhabdus szentirmaii DSM 16338 | reverse complement strand
CCTTTTTTTTATCTTAAAGTCGTTTTCCGGCATCGTGATAGTCCGTTCAAAGTGTCATTTAAGGTGGGCAGATATTAGCCTGAATATTACTTTAGGGGAATTTATCGATAACGGCAGATTAGACCCAAATGAGATCAGCTAATTGGCCGATAACCCTTGAGCTTTCCCACCCAATCAGTCAGAGAGCCACCCTATTTTCAGACATATTTGACGCCTCCATTCAAAAAATAACGAAATGATTTTTGGCCTGTATACATTCTATTTTTCATTTAGATATAGCCGAAGAAACGGAGAGCAAACCGGGAAACGTGTTGTGTTTTTCTTTCCCCTCCTCATATAGGAGAACAATTAAATTGTCGATATTTTGAAGTTAGTGTACCAATGGATAACCTTATGTATTTAAATTGTTTTTAAGAAAAAATATCCTTTAAGTTCTCGGTCTAATCCATCGAGTTTAAACGTCATGCTGTTGAGTGCACGGGACATGCATATTAATTTCAATCTTCATGACCGCACGGGTAGGAAATAAATCATGATACGTTTTGGTTCTGTGTGTTCTGGAATTGAGGCGGCCAGTGTTGCTTGGGAGCCGCTGGGAATCTCTCCGATGTGGTTCAGCGAAATTGAGACATTCCCCAATGCGGTACTGCAACATTATTGGCCCCATGTCCGAAACTGGGGAGACATGACCAGACTCCCGGCAATGATTGTCGGCAATCAGGTGGATGCACCGGATATTCTGGTCGGCGGTACACCCTGGCAGGCCTTCGCCATGGTCTGAGTGACGAGTGAGGACAACTAACATTATCATTCGTGGAGTTGGCAAATGCCATTGATTCAGTCAGAGCCGCAAACGGCGACCCTCCCTCTGTTATCGTCTGGGAAAATGTGCCGGGCATCTTGTCCAGCAACGATAATGCCTTCGGCTGTTTTCTTGCGGGACTTGCCGGAGAAGATGAACCGTTGCAGCCATCAGGGAAAAAGTGGACAAACACAGGTTATGTGTCTGGACCCCAAAGAAACATCGCATGGCGGGTATTCGATGCTCAATATTTCGGCGTGGCCCAACGACGGCGCCGTGTGTTTGTTGTCGCAAGTGCTCGAAAAGACGTCTGTCCGGCCACGGTACTTTTTGAGCCAGACGGCGTGCGAAGGCATACTTCGCCGCGCAGAGCACAAAGGAAAATCATTACCCGACATGTTACACAGAGCCTTGCAAGCGGTGGCGAAGTCACCGGAACGTTATTAGCGAGTGGTGGGGATAAACGATTCTCAGGGAATCAGGCAGCATTTTCAGGAAATTATCATATTGTTTATTCAGCCGCGAAAAGCTCAGAAATAAACCCGCCCCTCGCGTTACATTCGGGGAGCGCGAGCACGAATGATGAAGTGAGTCATCAGGAGATTTTTTCTTAGCACGGTAAGGGGCCTGTATCTACTTATCGTCAGCTTTCCTTCGGTGAATACCGAACGGATGAGATTTCGTCAACGTTGAAATCACGGGACGGTAAAAGTGCTACGGATTTGGTGATGACCCGCATGGCGAATGATGGTTATGCCGTGCGTCGCTTAACCCCGGTGGAATGTGAAAGGCTACAGGGTTTTCCTGACAACCACACGCAGATCCCGTGGAATGGCAAACGGGCAGAAGATTGCCCGGATGGGCATCGTTACCGGGCAATCGGTAATTCAATGGCGGTGCCCGTCATGACATGGATTGGAAAACGAATTCTGATGCAAATGGGAGTTTAACGCTCACATTGGATTGAGATGAAACAGGGCAGATAGGTCGATGAATGCGGCCTATCTTTTACGTGGTATCATGACGGCCTATTTTATTAATAACTTATTGTAATTGAGTTAATTTCTTTCTCTTCTTTGTTTTTCATATAATATAAAAAATCATTTAGAATATGCATGAGAAAGAGAAAATCTCCAATATCCATTTGGCTAATGTGCTTTTAAGAGAAAACCGCCCTCTGACCGCAAAAGAGGTTATGGACGCCATTCGCCACTATTATCCCCATGTCGAAATAGACAAAGATTTTGTTTACGCCCGGCTTAATGTGTTTTGTTCATCCAAAAACATCATTTGCATCATGGATACCCGTGTCCGGCCAAGAACTTTTGAAATGAAATACATCACTCAGGTTCATTTCAAACCGAGCAATGGCACCTTCATTGATTTTTCAAAAACCGTGATCCCCGCTGGTGGGGTTAAAGGCGATGAAAAAAAGGCTGCAAGAAATGCAGCCTTACTACGTGAGATTTGGGATGATATTATTCGAAAAAGAACGGCAAACACTATTTCTTAGCACTACAGTTGTAACCGTTCTGTAGTCATAAGGTTATCCCGGATCCGATAATGACATTGTTCTGCATGGTATTGAAGCACCTTGATGAACAGGAATAGTCATGTTTTCCTTGAATCGGCAGAACACACAACACCATGCCATGTCTAATTTATGGGGATTTCTTAGTGTTGGGGTTTAGATTCTGCGTCATGCATCTTCATTATTACCTTCCTGCGTGGCCCTATCATTGTCCGTCGCGACTTGCTGAGGCATTTTTTTCATGGCCGCATATACCCGAGCAGGCTGAGACGAGATAATTGCGGCATATTCTTGTGCAGAGAGCCCCTGGAATCGTTGTAAGAAATCCCGTGGATTACGCAGCCATTTTTCTTTCATTTCCGGATGCAGTGAAATCTGTTCTAGTGCGTCGAACATACTGGTTGTTGTTTGCGTGCATTTATAGTTCTCTGGAATGGTATGCCCGTCCAGTCCTGAAATAGCAGCAAGCTCATATTCGCTGTAAGGTTTGCCCGGGGTGTAGGGATCGGCATTTCCCACATTACTGAGAACTTTCAAACCCAAAAGTTTACCAGCGGCAGGATCAAACTCACGGATAGTTTTTGGTGGCAAATAGAATGTTGAAATCCCCGTTACCCGTTTTACAATCTCGGGTTTACGAAAATCGGCGATTTTATATTTTTCAACCAGAGGATTAGCTATTGCTATGCTTGGTGCGACATACAGATAAACGTCGTGTTGCGGCCCATATTCTTTTATCAGACGGTCAATCAGCACCTGAATGTGTTGATTTTTAAAGCCGCTAAAATTGAAACCGAGACTGCCAACGGCACCAATCTGAAAAATCACAACATGCGAATCGGTAAGCAGGATGCGATTACGTAGCAGCAAGTCGGTTGCTTCAAGGGTTTGACAACCATAGCGTGAGGGATCGATGCCAATATCAGCAAAAAGATTATCTTCGGCGGAAATCCCAGCGAGCATTTCTGCACGGAACCCTTCCTCTTTAGCTATCGCAATTGCCCGGTGAGAAGGGTTAACAAAAACGCCAGGAATGTAATGAACGCATCCCAACCACGTAACCCTCGGTACTATGCTGAAATTGAGAGGTAAGGTGTGGATCCTCT
>NZ_NIBV01000008.1 GCF_002632585.1 Xenorhabdus szentirmaii DSM 16338 | reverse complement strand
TTGGAGCGGGAAACGAGACTCGAACTCGCGACCCCAACCTTGGCAAGGTTGTGCTCTACCAACTGAGCTATTCCCGCGTCATTGACGGCTGATATCAACCGGATATGCCTGAACCCTGATGTTTAATAATCCGTTAACCTTATGACTAACAAGAGAATTTCTTAATCTACATTTCAGGAACGGCAGCCATTATGAACACGTTCAGATAATATGGCAAGCCATTTACAACTATTTTTGCGTCGAACGTTCAAAACATACTCAACTTGACTGGCCAAAACCTCATTCTGTCACGCTGATATTGAATGACTGTACTCAATGCCATAATCAAAAACAAAAATCAAACAATAAATTAACAATAGAGCAACGTATAACAAGATTTATTCTTGCCGTAACTACAGGGTGGAAATAGATTAGCATCAATTTTGGTCGCTAATCAGACGATTACTCCTTCAGAGAAGGGTCAAAAAATGGATAGATACTACCAATCTAAATTCGTTACAGGCACTGAGGCGCTGGCTGACCTTCTACTCACACAAGCAAGACTCGATGAAATCAATAATCTCAGAACAGCAGGGTTCGTTTCAGGCTATCGCGGCTCTCCTCTGGCTCGCTTAGACCAAGTATTGTGGCAGCACCATAAAGAATTAGTGCAGGCTAATATCCGTTTTCAACCTGCAATTAATGAAGATATGGCAGCGAATGCCATAATAGGTACACAGAAAGTTGGCACTGATCCAGACAGACAGGTCAGCGGCGTTTTTAGCATGTGGTACGGCAAAGGCCCCGGTGTGGATCGTTCAGGTGATGCACTCAGGCATGGCAATGCTTATGGCTCATCCCCACACGGCGGAGTGCTGGTGATCGCCGGAGATGATCATGGCTGTGTCTCCTCCTCAATGTCCCACCAATCCGATCTCGCGATGATTGCATGGAACATGCCTGTCCTGCACCCCTCATCCGTGGCGGATTACCTTGATGTCGGTCTGTGGGGCTGGGCGGCATCACGCGTAAGTGGGGCCTGGATCGGCTTTAAAGCGATCAGTGAAGTCGTAGAAAGTGGCGCGGTCAGAAAAAACAAGCCACTTCCTGATTATAAAATGCCGGAGGTTGACCCAGGCCCGGATGGGTTACATTGGCGTTGGCCGGATCTTCCCGGTCCTCAACTTGAAAAACGTCTCGCCTATAAACTCAAAGCCGTTGAAGAATTCGCCAGACTCAACCCCATTGATTATCTTCTTGCCCCCTGTAACCATCCAAAAGCCTTGCTGGTCACGGTCGGAAAAGCACATCAGGATGTTATGGAAGCACTGCGAACCGGAGGATTGACTCCTGCCGAACTGGCACAGCAAGGCGTTGCCCTACTCCATGTACGCTTAGTCTATCCCTTATCACCGCTGCTGAATGAACTTGCTGCACAAGTAAATGATTTATTTGTTATTGAAGAGAAAGCCGCCATTGTCGAGATGCTGCTTGCCCATAAACTGGTTAAATTACGTAGCCATGCGCGTTTAATCGGTAAGCAAAATCATCTGTGTGCCCCCCTGTTGCCCACAGACATTGAATTACGCCCTTCACGTGTAGCTGTACCGCTTGCCGGATGGTTGCAACAATTCGATTTGTTTCTCTCAGTACCACCGGAATGGTCAATGGCGCCCGCTTCACATGATGCCACGTTGCCCAAGCGCACACCTTATTTCTGTGCCGGTTGTCCCCATAGCACTTCAACCCGCTTACCAGATGGGAGCCATAGCCAGATTGGCATCGGCTGTCATGTCATGGCGGCCTGGATGGATCGCAATACAGGCAGCGGCTTGCTGCCCATGGGAGGTGAGGGAGTTGACTGGGTCGGGCACTCTCCTTTCATTAATCGCTCCCATGTTTTTCAGAATATTGGCGATGGCACCTATTTTCATTCTGGTCACCTTGCCATCCGCCAATCCGTTGCTGCGGGAAGTCACATTACTTATAAATTACTGTTTAATGATGCCGTTGCGATGACAGGAGGCCAGCCATTGGATGGCAGCATCACCATACCCCAGATAGTGTTATTGATGCTTGCGGAAGGCGTGAAAGAAGTCGCAGTCGTCACTGATGATCCTGATAAATACAAAAAACAGAAAAACCTGCCTGACAGTGTCAATTTTTATCAACGGGACTATCTTGAAGATGTGCAAAAACATTTACGGGATGTCGTTGGGGTCACAGTGATTATCTATGAGCAAGCCTGCGCCACAGAACTGCGCCGTAAAAGAAAACGGGGACTGATTCCGCACGCCAAACGCCGCGCAGTCATCAACGAACAGGTTTGTGAAGGATGTGGGGACTGCCAGATACAATCAAATTGCCTTGCTGTCATACCCGTAAAAACGCTTTTAGGCACTAAACGAAAAATAGACCAGCACGTTTGTAATTCAGATTTATCCTGCCTGAAAGGGTTCTGCCCCAGCTTTATCACCATAGAAAATGCCAACCCGTGCCCTGATCTCAGCAAAGTCATCCTACAAACGGATCTAAATGAAATGATAAACCCACTACCACAACCAACCATTACCTTTGCCGCCACGCCTTATGACATTTTATTGGTCGGTATCGGAGGAACAGGCATTGTGACCGCCGGGAATCTTATCGCCAATTCAGCTCAGTTGGATGGCAGTGCCGTTAACTTACTTAATTTTACGGGCTTTGCCCAAAAAGGAGGAGAAGCCATCACTCATGTTCGATTGTGCCATGATATCAATCAACTCCATCAGGCCAGAATTGATCGGGGGCAGGCTAATCTGGTCATTGCTGCGGATCTGGTGGCGGCAGTCGGACAAAATTCACTGGAAGTGATGTCCAGAGGTTTAACTGAATGCATACTGAATACCCATGAAACTCAAATCGGCCCCATGCTGAGATCCCCTGCGCTCGATTTGGATCAGGCTAAAATGCAGAATACCCTTAGCCAACATGCCCGTACCCTGAATACGCTGGATGCAGAAATAATGGCAACTGATCTGGTCGGAGACAGGAATCAGACAAATATCATTTTAATAGGTTATGCCTGGCAACTCGGCCAGTTGCCAATCACTCTGACGTCCATCAACCATGCCATTCTGGAACTGGGAAAATCAGCAGATAACGCCCGCCGGGCTTTTCATATAGGCCGCATTGCAGCAGTGCATCCTGAACTTTTGCAGGACCGCCTGAATATCAATAACCCACAAAAAAATATCAAAAGCCTGGATGACCTTATTTTGCATCGTTACCAACTCCTGACTGATTATCAGGATGAAAGATATGCGATGCGTTACCTCAATCGTGTCGCCCAAGCTCAAATAGCCACTCAATATATTGATGCAAAAGGTTTTATCAAAGCCATTATAGAAAACTTATTCAAACTGATGGCCTATAAAGATGAATATGAAGTGGCCCGTCTTTATACTAAAACCCCGTTTTTGGACCAACTTCACTCACAGTTTGATAATACCGATGACATCCGCTTTCATCTCAGCCTCCCCCTCTTCAACCGCAAAGATCCCAGAACAGGCCAACGGGGAAAACGGGAATATGGCACATGGATCATTCCGTTACTTCGTATCATCGCGGCATGTAAATCACTCCGTGGCACGGCTTTTGATATTTTTGGCTATCAGGAAGAACGAAAGCAAGAAAGAAATCTGCTCTATGAATATGAACAATTAATTGATTTCCTAATTCAAAAATTGAATAACAACAATGTGTCACTTTGTCAGCAACTTGCGGAGCTACCTGACCAAGTCCGTGGTTTTGGTCATGTGAAACAAAAAGCGATAAAAAATATGATGGAACGCAAAGAAACCTTGCTGAAAGAATTGCAAAAAGCGATGTGATCATGGGCTGAACAGCCAAGCATTGATGCCCGGCATTTTCATCTTTTCCAATGACGAATGGCGGTATCGGAAACGAAAAAAGCGCCCTGAGGCGCTTTTTCCTGTGACTTGCAGATTTCAAAGAATCTGCCGTCCTGAATTTGGAGCGGGAAACGAGACTCGAACTCGCGACCCCAACCTTGGCAAGGTTGTGCTCTACCAACTGAGCTATTCCCG
>NZ_NIBV01000076.1 GCF_002632585.1 Xenorhabdus szentirmaii DSM 16338 | reverse complement strand
TGGTGGAGCTAAGCGGGATCGAACCGCTGACCTCTTGCATGCCATGCAAGCGCTCTCCCAGCTGAGCTATAGCCCCACAAATGTGGTTCAGATTTTGAATAACCAAATACTGACTGGAAACGATAAGTATTTGGTGGAGCTAAGCGGGATCGAACCGCTGACCTCTTGCATGCCATGCAAGCGCTCTCCCAGCTGAGCTATAGCCC
>NZ_NIBV01000075.1 GCF_002632585.1 Xenorhabdus szentirmaii DSM 16338 | reverse complement strand
GTGGTGATGGTCCCGGCATTGGTCAGCGTCTGTGGGTCATTTACCTTCGCGCTATTGTCGGCGGCGGTGGTGATGGTCCCGGCATTGGTCAGCGTCTGCGAGTCATTTACCTTCGTGCTATTGTCGGCGGCAGTAGTGATGGTCCCGGCATTGGTCAGTGTCTGTGGATCATTTACCTTCGTGCTATTGTCGGCGGCAGTGGTGATGGT
>NZ_NIBV01000074.1 GCF_002632585.1 Xenorhabdus szentirmaii DSM 16338 | reverse complement strand
CATGGATACTTACGCCACCGCAGGCAATGTCCATGACAGCCAGCCGTTGATTGGGCGTCTGAAACGTCAGTTGGCCCGTTTCCCGCTTAATCCGGTTGCCATCGTGCTGGATGCCGGCTATTTTACCGCCCCCGTTTGCCACCTGACCCTGCAACTGGGGCTCACCCCGGTCATCAGCTATCGTCGCCCAAACAAAGGCCCTAATACGTTC
>NZ_NIBV01000073.1 GCF_002632585.1 Xenorhabdus szentirmaii DSM 16338 | reverse complement strand
ATATCCCCCATCGAATACTTGTGGTGCATTACCATCAATCACAAATGTCGTTTTAAATCCAAAATTATCGTCAATAAGAGGCGCAATGGTTGATGTATCTTTCAGCTTCACTTCGAAAGTAATATTACTCAGTTTCCAGTCACACTTCCCTCCTCCCTCTTTAGGGATATTGGCCTCAACCTGATTTGACTGACGGATGGATAGCGGGTAGGTGGC
>NZ_NIBV01000072.1 GCF_002632585.1 Xenorhabdus szentirmaii DSM 16338 | reverse complement strand
CGGGAATAGCTCAGTTGGTAGAGCACAACCTTGCCAAGGTTGGGGTCGCGAGTTCGAGTCTCGTTTCCCGCTCCAAACAACAGTTAAATATTTTGGTATCTGAATCAGTAAGGCCACAGTATGGCCAATGATTGGCATCAATTATGCGGGAATAGCTCAGTTGGTAGAGCACAACCTTGCCAAGGTTGGGGTCGCGAGTTCGAGTCTCGTTTCCCGCTCCAA
>NZ_NIBV01000071.1 GCF_002632585.1 Xenorhabdus szentirmaii DSM 16338 | reverse complement strand
TGGTGGGCGATACCAGATTCGAACTGATGACCCCCTCCTTGTAAGGGAGATGCTCTACCAACTGAGCTAATCGCCCAATCATGAAATCAATTATTTTTCACTGCCTTATCACTACGGTTACCTTTGCCATAGCATCACAGATAACCACTGTGAAAATATGGTGGGCGATACCAGATTCGAACTGATGACCCCCTCCTTGTAAGGGAGATGCTCTACCAACTGAGCTAATCGCCCC
>NZ_NIBV01000070.1 GCF_002632585.1 Xenorhabdus szentirmaii DSM 16338 | reverse complement strand
GTGGCGCTGGAGCAGGCCATGAAAAACCAGATGGACTGGCTGACCGCCTGGCGTATCGAACGCTACGCCGATGGGACGCTACTCAGTACGCCGTTTTTTCTTGCCGCCCCTAACCGTGACGCGGATAAGGCGCATTATGCGCAGAGTGAACAGGCGAGGAAAGCCAGGCAGGATGCCGTGTCAGAGAAACGGAAAGCCCAGCGACTGGAATACATTATTAGCGGCGGTAAGGAACCGCCGG
>NZ_NIBV01000007.1 GCF_002632585.1 Xenorhabdus szentirmaii DSM 16338 | reverse complement strand
GAGAAGCCCCCCAAGCCGTGCAGCCTGAACTGAGCGCCGATGAGCGGGCGGCCGCCTTAGCGTTGCTGCAAGCTCCGGATTTAACCGACCGGGTGACAGCGGACCTGGCGGCCTGTGGCGTGGTCGGCGAATCAACCAACTTACTGGCGGGCTTCTTGGCGGCGGTGAGCCGCAAACTGCCCAAACCCTTGGCCGTCCTCATTCAAAGCAGCAGCGCGGCGGGTAAGAGTAGTCTGATGGATGCGGTGCTCAATCTGATCCCGGAAGAAGAGCGCATCCAGTACAGCGCCATGACCGGCCAGAGCCTGTTCTATCTGGGTGAAACCAACCTGCAACATAAAATTTTGGCCATCGCCGAAGAAGAAGGGGTACGGCAGGCGGCCTATGCACTCAAGTTGTTGCAGAGTGACGGCGAGCTGACCATGGCCAGCACCGGCAAGGATGAAGCCACCGGGACGCTGGTCACCAAAAGCTACACCGTGAAAGGCCCGGTGATGCTGATGCTGACCACCACTGCCATTGATGTGGATGAAGAGTTATTGAATCGCTGTCTGGTGCTGACGGTGAATGAATCCCGTGAACAAACGGAAGCCATCCATGCGTTGCAGCGCCACAAGCAAACGCTGGCAGGGTTGCTGGCCGAGAACGAGCGGGACTATCTGACTCAGCTTCACCAGAACGCCCAGCGGTTGCTGAAACCGTTGAATGTGGTCAATCCTTACGCCAGCCAGCTTACGTTCATGAGTGACAAAACCCGCACCCGCCGCGACCACATGAAATACCTGACCCTCATCCAGAGCATCGCCCTGCTGCACCAACACCAACGGGAAATCAAAACCGCCGAGCATCGTGGCCGAAAACTGGAATACCTTGAGGTCACGAAAGCCGATATCCAGCTGGCGAATCAGTTGGCGCATGACATTTTAGGCCGCACGCTGGATGAAATGCCGCCGCAGACGCGCAAACTGTTGTTGCTGATCCAGCAGATGGCGCAAGGCATGTGCGCCACAGGCCCGCAAACGTTACGCGAAGTCCGCTTTACCCGGCGGGATATCCGCGCTTACACGAACTGGAGCGACAGCCAGCTTAAGCTGCATTGCCAGCGGCTGACTGACATGGAATACCTGCTTATCCACGGCGGCAGTCGCGGGCATCTGCTGCAATACGAACTGTTATGGGACGGTGACAGCGACCATGCCCACTTAAGCGGCCTGATTGTGCCCGTATGATTGACGCAAGTCTGGGCAGAACGGCAGCAAGTCGACCCTAAGTCTGCCCCAAGTCGGGGCTAAGTCTGGGGTGTCAACATCGCCCCAACGCCACAGCCAGCGCGGGTTACACGCCCGCAAGTCTGACAAAGCAAAAAATCACTGTTCCGGCCGCCTTAATCTCTCCCTTCGTAACCTAGTGCCGGCACACCCTGTTCACCCGCCACCGAGGAAAACCGTTATGGACACTCAACCCCCATTAAGTCTTGCCACCCTGCGCCAGCAGCTTGACGCGTATCTGGACACCGTGATTGACCGTGGCTACAGCCCACGCACGCAGGAAGCCTACCGGGAACGGCTGCGCCCGTTCGTGGACTGGTGCGAACTGCGTGACGTCCGCTATGCGCCGCAGGTCTCACTGGCCTTACTGGAGAGCTGGCAGCGCTATCTGCGCAGTTACCGCAAGGCGGACGGGCAGTATTACACCCATGGCGGCCTGATAAACCGCCTGAGCGCGTTGCGGGGCTGGTTCCGCTGGCTGCTGAAACGCCATCATATCCTGTATAACCCGGCGGAATTGCTGACGCTGCCGAAAGAAGAAAAACGCCTGCCCGCGCAAGTGCTAAATGAAGCCGAAACTGAAGCCGTGCTGATGAGCATCGATATCCAGACGCCGCTGGGGTTGCGTGACCGTGCGATGCTGGAAGTACTCTGGAGCACGGGCATCCGCCGCAGTGAACTGATCCACCTGAAACTGGATGAGGTTGACAGCGGGCGGAGCGTGATTGTGGTACGGCAGGGAAAAGGTCGCAAAGACCGGGTGGTGCCCATTGGCGAACGGGCGCTGTCATGGGTAAACCGGTATCTGGCCGACGTTCGGCCAAGGCTGGCATGGAAACAGGACAGTGGTTATCTGTTTATTACCCTCAAAGGCCAGCCACTGGCGCGCAGCACCATGACGCTGATGGCCGGAAAAGTCATCCGGGAACAGGCCAGACTCAACAAGCCGGGGGCGTGCCACCTGTTCCGCCATTCGATGGCGACGCAGATGCTGGAGAACGGGGCCGATACCCGGCATATCCAGGCGATACTGGGGCATGAGAAGCTGGAGACCACGCAAATTTACACGCGGGTCGCCATCGGCCACTTAAAGGCGGTGCATCACCAGACGCACCCGGCGGAGCGTGACGCGAACGAACAACTGGACACCCCGCCGACGAACGCTGATACCGAGCCGCCGAAGAGCCGCGCTGGGCAGGATACCGCTGACGGCACGGCATCCGACCCTCACATCGGACAGGGCGGACAACCCGATCGCCCCCGTTGAGCTGGGCAGGGTTCGGCGCGGGGGCAGACCGTGGCCGGACTGCCCGTCAGCCTCGGTGCGGCGGGGGTAAATAGGCAATGGCCGGCCTGACCCGTGGTGTCCCCGTAAAATCTGCCGTGGCCGGCCAAAGCCTATTCAACATAATGTCGGGGAATTATACGCACTGCGCCGGGCAGCCACCGAAACGCCCTAACCGCTGCAAAGCGGCTTAATGCGTATAATTAACATTATGTCTTGCGCCCCCGCTGTTCGGCCTCGCGGGGCGTGGCGCACAAGGCTGCGCCTTCTGCTCTCATCTTCTCAGCCGATCCTCGGCAAAAATCGCGCCGACCCTGAACACCGTGCTTGCATCCAGCTAATCCGGCTTCTCCTTTAGCGGCCTTGCGGCGTCCGGCCAACAACCCTGAAGGCAGGTCGGCCGATGGCCTCCGTGAATTTACCTCCCCCGCCCCGACCCCGCTGCACTGGCTGCGCGCGGCTCGCAGTCGCTGCGCTCCTTGCTCGTTGCCGTGCTCACCATCTCCGCCCCGTGCAGCCCCCGCAGGGGGCTTCCCTTAAACAAAACCCGCTGTCATGCAAACACGGTGTTGTACCTGAAACTCCGGTGATCCAGAGCGTCGCAGGGGCGCCACTTGCAGGCTCTATGCCGCCCGCACCCGCAGAACGGCCGCCCGCCGTCCGGTAAACCGGCCGCCGTTCGCCCGTTGCCAAAAGGGAAAACCGTCACAAAATCAGACTGTTCACCCTATCACGGGAAAAAATGGCCGCTATACTGCCTCTGGCGTTTTGGCAAAAAAATCCTGAAAGTGCACTTCGGCGTTTTTAGTTCGCAGGTGTGAGCAGAACGGGTAAAAATGGCTCTTTAACAAGCTGATAATCAACGAAAAAATCGCTTAAAAAAGTATAACCGTGCTGGAACCTTCCCTATGATCCCATTGGGTTGTTGGGCGGGTTTAACCCGTACGGGTATGTGCATAATCCTTCAAGATTTATCGACCCGTTCGGGTTGGCGGGTGCAGATTGTGATGATCTTATAACCTACCGGGGTGATTCACGACACCCTGATGAAATTTTCAATGATGGATTTAAGCCGTGGGGAACAAGCAAGGATCTGTACAAGCATACGTTGGATGCCGAGGACCCACCAAGTTATTTTATAAGCACGACAACTTCACGAGGCGTTGCCGCTGAATTTGGCTCTTCATTCTACACTGAGAAAGATTTTGTATATGCCATAAAGGATAAGAAAGGTGTAGGAATAAACGTAAACGAGGTTCTTGGTCAAGCTAGTCCACATGCTAAAGAAATCGAATTTGCATACCCCGGTGGAATTACCTCAGATAAAATATTAGGTGCTACTCCTGTTAACGAACGAGGGGATTTCATTGGCTATAGTATTTTAAATCCAAACAGGTATGGAAAAAAATGAAAGAACGAAAAATTGAAATTAAAGTGATAATGAACGGCAAAGAAGAAAATGCAAAATTATCTCTAATTTCTACGGAAAAAAGAGAATGTTTCATACGAATTTGGATTACTGATATCTACCGAGGAGAATTTTCTGGTTTAGATTTTTTTGCTTGTTTTGCAAGACTACGAGAAGAATTGAAAGATGTTATCTTTCTTTGTAAAGGAGCAAAAATAAATGTCTACCCGTCCAGCATGTCTAGACAGATGGCTTTAGGTATGGCCGCTTACGAGCATATATTAGGAAAAGAAGCAACTCGTGAGGACTTAGTCGGTACTTTTGATTTCGAAGATAATGATGTAGCCGTTTCTCCCAGTCAGCAGCGGGAATATTTTTACCAATGGGCTGAATCATTGAAACAAATTAGATAGTAACTTAGCGTTTAAAGCTGGAGATAGTTTAGAAATCTTCCAGCTTTATTCTTTTTTAAGAGCTGCTCAGCCCTTGCCTTTAGTAGCTTTTGTAATCCCCAATCAACTCGCGCATTCTCAGCTTAATGTCACTGAGTTGCTCGCGCTGGCGCTGGTATTGCTGCTTGAGGCTGTTGGTCCCGTCACTGTCGGGGATCAGTACTAAACAGCCATCCATGATTTTAACGGTGACCGAGTCGCCAATCTCAAAGCCGGCCTGTTTAAGCCATTGCCCTTTAAGATGAATTGCAGGCGGGGCTTTCGCTTTATCATTTTGCGGGACGTATCCCACGGTGTAATAACGTTCTGTTTTTGTAGCTTTATTTTGAGCCACGTTTTGCTTAGAATGCGCCTTAGCCATGATTAACTACCTCAAATAGTTGGTTATGGTTAGCGGTGTTGATGTGCTGAGAACACGTCAACACCGCGAAATTATTTTACTGCTGCCCTACAATGAGTTTTGCCACCTTGGTTCTTGTCACTAAACTGTCCATCAAAACTATCAACGCTTGTTGATCTTCATCAGAGAGTGAATCAATTTGCTCATAAAGCGCTTGTAGCTTGGGGTTATGTATTTTAGGTGCTTTCGGCGCTTCGAGTCCGACCAGCGCATCAATACTCATCTGTAATGCCTGAGCAATTTTAACCACCGTATCCAG
>NZ_NIBV01000069.1 GCF_002632585.1 Xenorhabdus szentirmaii DSM 16338 | reverse complement strand
CGCGCTGCGTGTGGAACTTGCTGAAACAGCACGTTTCCCGCTACACGCCAGATGTGGTTGAAAACATCTGTGGTACGCCAAAAGACGCGTTCCTGAAAGTCTGCGAATACATCGCAGAAACCAGTGCTCACGATAAAACTGCCTCGTTCCTGTATGCCCTCGGCTGGACGCAACACTCCGTTGGTGCGCAAAACATTCGTACGATGGCGATGATCCAGCTGCTGCTCGGCAATATGGGGATGGCAGGCGGCGGCGTT
>NZ_NIBV01000068.1 GCF_002632585.1 Xenorhabdus szentirmaii DSM 16338 | reverse complement strand
TCTCGGGATCAGTGCCGCTGCCGGGGAGTTGACTGCCCTCAAAGGCAATGTGACTTGCCTTCCCTGTCATCGGCTGGTCATCCTTGTCTTTCAGCATCAGTTGAATGTGGGCCAGTTTACCTGTGCCGGCTTCCAGCGTCCGGGGGTTGATGGTCAGCGTCGACGTTTTGTCATTGACCAAATCTGCCAGCGATGACGTAAAGGTTATATGGTTGGTGATTTTGCCCAGCGTCTTGCCGTCAACCTTCAGCGTGACCTGCCAGTCACCGG
>NZ_NIBV01000067.1 GCF_002632585.1 Xenorhabdus szentirmaii DSM 16338 | reverse complement strand
TTCTTTGGGTTTTGCAGTTTCGATTTGTCGTGCATTAAGTTTCATTGTTAAGGGCATTCTCATAATCGAACGGTAAGTGCCCCGAATTATGCCCTTCGCTGCATCTTGATTGCAACAGACGAAACTAGACGTTGAGATTGGTAATAAGGTTGATTTTGCTGGATTTGATATGAATTGTTTTACTAGGCTGGACTTCACTGGAAGTTGAAGTGGTGCCCGGAGGCGGAATCGAACCACCGACACGGGGATTTTCAATCCCCTGCTCTACCGACTGAGCTATCCGGGCT
>NZ_NIBV01000066.1 GCF_002632585.1 Xenorhabdus szentirmaii DSM 16338 | reverse complement strand
CCGCCGCCGCGTCATTGCCCGCTTTATCATTGTCATAGGCAATATGCACCTGCCGGATGTCATGCTGCCGGAAGGCGGCGCGGTGGGCATCGGTAAACCCGTGTACCCCATAGGAACAGGTCACATGGCGATACCCCGCACACCAGAATGACATCGCATCGATCAGCGATTCGCACAAAATCACCGAAGCCGAACCGGCCAGCCCGGCTTCATTCCAGACCCCGCCATGCGCCCCCGGCAGGTACAGATGCAACGGGGTGCCCGCCCGCAGGCGATCCGTGATTTTGCGGCC
>NZ_NIBV01000065.1 GCF_002632585.1 Xenorhabdus szentirmaii DSM 16338 | reverse complement strand
AAATCCTTCAGATTCGTTTTTGAATACTTTAACGCGATGCTCGACTTTTATGATGAGTTGAAATGACATAGCCGCTCCTTTATAACTTTAAGTCGTCAAAAATAGAGAAATAAAGGAACAAAAGGCTATGTCACAACAAGATTTTATCATTTGGGTGTTTTGTTGGGTAGATGACAATTTAACGCAGTTACAACAAGGTATGCGATTCAGAAGCCGAGGGCTCCCACCTAAATTGAGTGATGCGGAAGTCATCACGATGGAAGTGATTGGTGAATACTTAGGATTTTCAACAGATAAAGGGA
>NZ_NIBV01000064.1 GCF_002632585.1 Xenorhabdus szentirmaii DSM 16338 | reverse complement strand
GGGCGATTAGCTCAGTTGGTAGAGCATCTCCCTTACAAGGAGGGGGTCATCAGTTCGAATCTGGTATCGCCCACCACTTCATCAGATTGTTTCGCAGTATCACACCCGATATTTAGAATGGGTCGTTAGCTCAGTCGGTAGAGCAGTTGACTTTTAATCAATTGGTCGCAGGTTCGAATCCTGCACGACCCACCATTTAGATATCAAAATCAGAATTACCTAGTCGGGTCGTTAGCTCAGTCGGTAGAGCAGTTGACTTTTAATCAATTGGTCGCAGGTTCGAATCCTGCACGACCCACCATT
>NZ_NIBV01000063.1 GCF_002632585.1 Xenorhabdus szentirmaii DSM 16338 | reverse complement strand
TGGCTGACCAGTTCGGGATGATCAAGGCGGCGTTTTTTCAGGTATTGCTGCACTTCTGGCGCAGTGAGCAAGGTCTGGTGATAAAACTCAACCACCCGTAACAGCAGGGCCTGTTGGCCGACGGCATCACGGATAAGCGCCGCCGGGGCAACCAGCGGCTCGACGGAAGGATGGTTGCCGAGCACGGCACGCAACCGTTCCACGGCATGGCGCAGGCTCAACCCCTCGGTTTTCATCACCCAGTCCAGCACCGAGCCGCCCGCATCACAACCAAAGCAGTGATAGAGATTTTTCGCCGGGGTGAT
>NZ_NIBV01000062.1 GCF_002632585.1 Xenorhabdus szentirmaii DSM 16338 | reverse complement strand
TTTCACTTCATAAAACAACTCTAATTGTCCAGCTTGGCTGGTTCTGTAAAAGATAAATTTGCCATTTAGGGACTCGTTCGAGTCTATTGCCATAGCTAATAATGGGGAAGATTTATCTATTGGTTTTATGAATTGTATTGGTTGATGGCTGACATTTTGATCTCGCGTTATTGTATGGTTTAAGCTAAGTACCTGTATTTCGTCCTCGTGTCCGTTTTGATACCGATTTCCTATCGAATCTGGTGTTGAACATCCCGCAGATATGAGACCTTGGTTTTTACCATTTAAAGATAAATAAATCATGTATG
>NZ_NIBV01000061.1 GCF_002632585.1 Xenorhabdus szentirmaii DSM 16338 | reverse complement strand
CACTACCATCGGCGCTACGGCGTTTCACTACTGAGTTCGGCATGGGGTCAGGTGGGACCACCGCGCTATTGCCGCCAAGCAAATTCTGTTTTATTTGCCGAACATATTATTCATGGTGCTGATACCCAGATTCGAACTGGGGACCTCACCCTTACCAAGGGTGTGCTCTACCAACTGAGCCATATCAGCAAGTGCTAAAATAAAAAAGTGTTGCCAAACGGGCAACACTTATAATTTGATGTCTGGCAGTGTCCTACTCTCACATGGGGAGACCCCACACTACCATCGGCGCTACGGCGTTTCACTGCTGAG
>NZ_NIBV01000060.1 GCF_002632585.1 Xenorhabdus szentirmaii DSM 16338 | reverse complement strand
CAGGTGGGACCACCGCGCTACTGCCGCCAGGCAAATTCTGTTTTATCAGACCGCTTCTGCGTTCTGATTTAATCTGTATCAGGCTGAAAATCTTCTCTCATCCGCCAAAACATCTTCGGCGTTGTAAGGTTAAGCCTCACGGTTCATTAGTACCGGTTAGCTCAACGCATCGCTGCGCTTACACACCCGGCCTATCAACGTCGTCGTCTTCAACGTTCCTTCAGGACTCTCAAGGAGTCAGGGAGAACTCATCTCGGGGCAAGTTTCGTGCTTAGATGCTTTCAGCACTTATCTCTTCCGCATTTAGCTACCGGGCAG
>NZ_NIBV01000006.1 GCF_002632585.1 Xenorhabdus szentirmaii DSM 16338 | reverse complement strand
TGCATAATGTGCCTGTCAAATGGACGAAGCAGGGATTCTGCAAACCCTATGCTACTCCGTCAAGCCGTCAATTGTCTGATTCGTTACCAATTATGACAACTTGACGGCTACATCATTCACTTTTTCTTCACAACCGGCACGGAACTCGCTCGGGCTGGCCCCGGTGCATTTTTTAAATACCCGCGAGAAATAGAGTTGATCGTCAAAACCAACATTGCGACCGACGGTGGCGATAGGCATCCGGGTGGTGCTCAAAAGCAGCTTCGCCTGGCTGATACGTTGGTCCTCGCGCCAGCTTAAGACGCTAATCCCTAACTGCTGGCGGAAAAGATGTGACAGACGCGACGGCGACAAGCAAACATGCTGTGCGACGCTGGCGATATCAAAATTGCTGTCTGCCAGGTGATCGCTGATGTACTGACAAGCCTCGCGTACCCGATTATCCATCGGTGGATGGAGCGACTCGTTAATCGCTTCCATGCGCCGCAGTAACAATTGCTCAAGCAGATTTATCGCCAGCAGCTCCGAATAGCGCCCTTCCCCTTGCCCGGCGTTAATGATTTGCCCAAACAGGTCGCTGAAATGCGGCTGGTGCGCTTCATCCGGGCGAAAGAACCCCGTATTGGCAAATATTGACGGCCAGTTAAGCCATTCATGCCAGTAGGCGCGCGGACGAAAGTAAACCCACTGGTGATACCATTCGCGAGCCTCCGGATGACGACCGTAGTGATGAATCTCTCCTGGCGGGAACAGCAAAATATCACCCGGTCGGCAAACAAATTCTCGTCCCTGATTTTTCACCACCCCCTGACCGCGAATGGTGAGATTGAGAATATAACCTTTCATTCCCAGCGGTCGGTCGATAAAAAAATCGAGATAACCGTTGGCCTCAATCGGCGTTAAACCCGCCACCAGATGGGCATTAAACGAGTATCCCGGCAGCAGGGGATCATTTTGCGCTTCAGCCATACTTTTCATACTCCCGCCATTCAGAGAAGAAACCAATTGTCCATATTGCATCAGACATTGCCGTCACTGCGTCTTTTACTGGCTCTTCTCGCTAACCAAACCGGTAACCCCGCTTATTAAAAGCATTCTGTAACAAAGCGGGACCAAAGCCATGACAAAAACGCGTAACAAAAGTGTCTATAATCACGGCAGAAAAGTCCACATTGATTATTTGCACGGCGTCACACTTTGCTATGCCATAGCATTTTTATCCATAAGATTAGCGGATCCTACCTGACGCTTTTTATCGCAACTCTCTACTGTTTCTCCATACCCGTTTTTTTGGGCTAACAGGAGGCTAGCATGCAATCAACTCTCCCAATAATCAAATGGCGCAATATATTACAAACAGGACAGTATCGAAAATACGATATCTCCAGTACTCAACCGGAAACTGAAAATTGGACCACGTTAAATAACATTAAGTTACCAGCGAGTTTTCAACGAAAAGAGTGCCTACCGGGATTACTCTTTTCACACGTCCGGTCAACTCCTTGGGCTACAGCAGTCATCCACGGTGAAGAGCGACTCAGTTATTTGGAAATGGCAATTGGCAGTGTGCATCTGGCCTGCTATCTGCAAAACTTGGGATGTTTAGCGGGTGATTGCGTCGGCATATTTGTTGAACCGTCGATTGAGCAGATGATCGGAGCTTGGGGAACTCTTTTTGCCGGTGGTGCGTATCTGCCATTGTCTCATGATTATCCAGAGGAACGACTTCGTTACATGATCCACGATAGCAATCTGAAAATTATATTTACCCAAGAAAAATTAAAGGAAAAATTGGTCAGGTTGGTTGCAGAAAATATCCATATCGTGACTCTTGAAGACGTAGATAAATCATTAGAATCCAGTGCCATTACCTGCAACATCCTCCATGACTACCTTAGCCCAGATAACTTGGCCTGCAGATTTAAATGTTTAAACGGCGCCTCTAGAGGTACCGCATGCGATATCGAGCTCTCCCGGGAATTCCACAAATTGTTATCCGCTCACAATTCCACATGTGGAATTCCACATGTGGAATTCCCATGTCAGCCGTTAAGTGTTCCTGTGTCACTCAAAATTGCTTTGAGAGGCTCTAAGGGCTTCTCAGTGCGTTACATCCCTGGCTTGTTGTCCACAACCGTTAAACCTTAAAAGCTTTAAAAGCCTTATATATTCTTTTTTTTCTTATAAAACTTAAAACCTTAGAGGCTATTTAAGTTGCTGATTTATATTAATTTTATTGTTCAAACATGAGAGCTTAGTACGTGAAACATGAGAGCTTAGTACGTTAGCCATGAGAGCTTAGTACGTTAGCCATGAGGGTTTAGTTCGTTAAACATGAGAGCTTAGTACGTTAAACATGAGAGCTTAGTACGTGAAACATGAGAGCTTAGTACGTACTATCAACAGGTTGAACTGCTGATCTTCAGATCCTCTACGCCGGACGCATCGTGGCCGGATCCAGCCGACCAGGCTTTCCACGCCCGCGTGCCGCTCCATGTCGTTCGCGCGGTTCTCGGAAACGCGCTGCCGCGTTTCGTGATTGTCACGCTCAAGCCCGTAGTCCCGTTCGAGCGTCGCGCAGAGGTCAGCGAGGGCGCGGTAGGCCCGATACGGCTCATGGATGGTGTTTCGGGTCGGGTGAATCTTGTTGATGGCGATATGGATGTGCAGGTTGTCGGTGTCGTGATGCACGGCACTGACGCGCTGATGCTCGGCGAAGCCAAGCCCAGCGCAGATGCGGTCCTCAATCGCGCGCAACGTCTCCGCGTCGGGCTTCTCTCCCGCGCGGAAGCTAACCAGCAGGTGATAGGTCTTGTCGGCCTCGGAACGGGTGTTGCCGTGCTGGGTCGCCATCACCTCGGCCATGACAGCGGGCAGGGTGTTTGCCTCGCAGTTCGTGACGCGCACGTGACCCAGGCGCTCGGTCTTGCCTTGCTCGTCGGTGATGTACTTCACCAGCTCCGCGAAGTCGCTCTTCTTGATGGAGCGCATGGGGACGTGCTTGGCAATCACGCGCACCCCCCGGCCGTTTTAGCGGCTAAAAAAGTCATGGCTCTGCCCTCGGGCGGACCACGCCCATCATGACCTTGCCAAGCTCGTCCTGCTTCTCTTCGATCTTCGCCAGCAGGGCGAGGATCGTGGCATCACCGAACCGCGCCGTGCGCGGGTCGTCGGTGAGCCAGAGTTTCAGCAGGCCGCCCAGGCGGCCCAGGTCGCCATTGATGCGGGCCAGCTCGCGGACGTGCTCATAGTCCACGACGCCCGTGATTTTGTAGCCCTGGCCGACGGCCAGCAGGTAGGCCGACAGGCTCATGCCGGCCGCCGCCGCCTTTTCCTCAATCGCTCTTCGTTCGTCTGGAAGGCAGTACACCTTGATAGGTGGGCTGCCCTTCCTGGTTGGCTTGGTTTCATCAGCCATCCGCTTGCCCTCATCTGTTACGCCGGCGGTAGCCGGCCAGCCTCGCAGAGCAGGATTCCCGTTGAGCACCGCCAGGTGCGAATAAGGGACAGTGAAGAAGGAACACCCGCTCGCGGGTGGGCCTACTTCACCTATCCTGCCCGGCTGACGCCGTTGGATACACCAAGGAAAGTCTACACGAACCCTTTGGCAAAATCCTGTATATCGTGCGAAAAAGGATGGATATACCGAAAAAATCGCTATAATGACCCCGAAGCAGGGTTATGCAGCGGAAAAGCGCTGCTTCCCTGCTGTTTTGTGGAATATCTACCGACTGGAAACAGGCAAATGCAGGAAATTACTGAACTGAGGGGACAGGCGAGAGACGATGCCAAAGAGCTACACCGACGAGCTGGCCGAGTGGGTTGAATCCCGCGCGGCCAAGAAGCGCCGGCGTGATGAGGCTGCGGTTGCGTTCCTGGCGGTGAGGGCGGATGTCGAGGCGGCGTTAGCGTCCGGCTATGCGCTCGTCACCATTTGGGAGCACATGCGGGAAACGGGGAAGGTCAAGTTCTCCTACGAGACGTTCCGCTCGCACGCCAGGCGGCACATCAAGGCCAAGCCCGCCGATGTGCCCGCACCGCAGGCCAAGGCTGCGGAACCCGCGCCGGCACCCAAGACGCCGGAGCCACGGCGGCCGAAGCAGGGGGGCAAGGCTGAAAAGCCGGCCCCCGCTGCGGCCCCGACCGGCTTCACCTTCAACCCAACACCGGACAAAAAGGATCCTCTACGCCGGACGCATCGTGGCCGGCATCACCGGCGCCACAGGTGCGGTTGCTGGCGCCTATATCGCCGACATCACCGATGGGGAAGATCGGGCTCGCCACTTCGGGCTCATGAGCGCTTGTTTCGGCGTGGGTATGGTGGCAGGCCCCGTGGCCGGGGGACTGTTGGGCGCCATCTCCTTGCTGCCTCGCGCGTTTCGGTGATGACGGTGAAAACCTCTGACACATGCAGCTCCCGGAGACGGTCACAGCTTGTCTGTAAGCGGATGCCGGGAGCAGACAAGCCCGTCAGGGCGCGTCAGCGGGTGTTGGCGGGTGTCGGGGCGCAGCCATGACCCGGGAATTACGCCCCGCCCTGCCACTCATCGCAGTACTGTTGTAATTCATTAAGCATTCTGCCGACATGGAAGCCATCACAAACGGCATGATGAACCTGAATCGCCAGCGGCATCAGCACCTTGTCGCCTTGCGTATAATATTTGCCCATGGTGAAAACGGGGGCGAAGAAGTTGTCCATATTGGCCACGTTTAAATCAAAACTGGTGAAACTCACCCAGGGATTGGCTGAGACGAAAAACATATTCTCAATAAACCCTTTAGGGAAATAGGCCAGGTTTTCACCGTAACACGCCACATCTTGCGAATATATGTGTAGAAACTGCCGGAAATCGTCGTGGTATTCACTCCAGAGCGATGAAAACGTTTCAGTTTGCTCATGGAAAACGGTGTAACAAGGGTGAACACTATCCCATATCACCAGCTCACCGTCTTTCATTGCCATACGGAATTCCGGATGAGCATTCATCAGGCGGGCAAGAATGTGAATAAAGGCCGGATAAAACTTGTGCTTATTTTTCTTTACGGTCTTTAAAAAGGCCGTAATATCCAGCTGAACGGTCTGGTTATAGGTACATTGAGCAACTGACTGAAATGCCTCAAAATGTTCTTTACGATGCCATTGGGATATATCAACGGTGGTATATCCAGTGATTTTTTTCTCCATTTTAGCTTCCTTAGCTCCTGCCCTATGGGATTCACCTTTATGTTGATAAGAAATAAAAGAAAATGCCAATAGGATATCGGCATTTTCTTTTGCGTTTTTATTTGTTAACTGTTAATTGTCCTTGTTCAAGGATGCTGTCTTTGACAACAGATGTTTTCTTGCCTTTGATGTTCAGCAGGAAGCTTGGCGCAAACGTTGATTGTTTGTCTGCGTAGAATCCTCTGTTTGTCATATAGCTTGTAATCACGACATTGTTTCCTTTCGCTTGAGGTACAGCGAAGTGTGAGTAAGTAAAGGTTACATCGTTAGGATCAAGATCCATTTTTAACACAAGGCCAGTTTTGTTCAGCGGCTTGTATGGGCCAGTTAAAGAATTAGAAACATAACCAAGCATGTAAATATCGTTAGACGTAATGCCGTCAATCGTCATTTTTGATCCGCGGGAGTCAGTGAACAGGTACCATTTGCCGTTCATTTTAAAGACGTTCGCGCGTTCAATTTCATCTGTTACTGTGTTAGATGCAATCAGCGGTTTCATCACTTTTTTCAGTGTGTAATCATCGTTTAGCTCAATCATACCGAGAGCGCCGTTTGCTAACTCAGCCGTGCGTTTTTTATCGCTTTGCAGAAGTTTTTGACTTTCTTGACGGAAGAATGATGTGCTTTTGCCATAGTATGCTTTGTTAAATAAAGATTCTTCGCCTTGGTAGCCATCTTCAGTTCCAGTGTTTGCTTCAAATACTAAGTATTTGTGGCCTTTATCTTCTACGTAGTGAGGATCTCTCAGCGTATGGTTGTCGCCTGAGCTGTAGTTGCCTTCATCGATGAACTGCTGTACATTTTGATACGTTTTTCCGTCACCGTCAAAGATTGATTTATAATCCTCTACACCGTTGATGTTCAAAGAGCTGTCTGATGCTGATACGTTAACTTGTGCAGTTGTCAGTGTTTGTTTGCCGTAATGTTTACCGGAGAAATCAGTGTAGAATAAACGGATTTTTCCGTCAGATGTAAATGTGGCTGAACCTGACCATTCTTGTGTTTGGTCTTTTAGGATAGAATCATTTGCATCGAATTTGTCGCTGTCTTTAAAGACGCGGCCAGCGTTTTTCCAGCTGTCAATAGAAGTTTCGCCGACTTTTTGATAGAACATGTAAATCGATGTGTCATCCGCATTTTTAGGATCTCCGGCTAATGCAAAGACGATGTGGTAGCCGTGATAGTTTGCGACAGTGCCGTCAGCGTTTTGTAATGGCCAGCTGTCCCAAACGTCCAGGCCTATCGATGCATAATGTGCCTGTCAAATGGACGAAGCAGGGATTCTGCAAACCCTATGCTACTCCGTCAAGCCGTCAATTGTCT
>NZ_NIBV01000059.1 GCF_002632585.1 Xenorhabdus szentirmaii DSM 16338 | reverse complement strand
TGTAACACTACAACACCGCTAACCATAAGCAACTACAGAGGAGTTGAATGATGGCTAAGGCGCATTCTAAGCAAAACGCGGCTCAAAATAAAGCGGCTAAAACAGAACGTTATTACACCGTGGGATACGTCCCGCAAAACGACAAAGCCACAGCACCGCCCGCAATTCATCTTAAAGGGCAATGGCTTAAACAGGCAGGCTTTGAGATTGGTGGCTCGGTCACGGTGAAAATCATGGATGGCTGTCTGGTGCTCATCCCCGACAGTGACGAGACGAACGGCCTCAAACAGCAATACCAGCGCCAGCGCGAACAAATCAGTGAGATTAAGCTGA
>NZ_NIBV01000058.1 GCF_002632585.1 Xenorhabdus szentirmaii DSM 16338 | reverse complement strand
AGTTTGGTGAGATTCGCCCGCGTGGGTTTCTCCGTGCCGCTGACCAGTTTCACCAGTTGTTCAGTGTTCGTTTTGGTATGGGCTTCCAGCATCGGGGCAAAGCCCGTTCCCGCGACCGTCGTCCCCGGCTGGTGTTGCTCGCTCCCGCTGCGACACTCTGCCGCCTGCACGCAGGTACGGATGGCCCGGTCGCCCAGTACACTGACCACCGCCTCGGCCGCTTCCCGCGCCGTGCTGAATTTACGACAGGCACTGCCCTCACAAGGGGCATCATCTCCGACGCCATCATACTCGCAGGGCGACGGCAATCCGTGCAGGGCAAGGCTTTCAGGATAGCAG
>NZ_NIBV01000057.1 GCF_002632585.1 Xenorhabdus szentirmaii DSM 16338 | reverse complement strand
ACCCTGCTGGCGGCCATGGTGGATGATGATTCAAGGCCGGTGGAAACGTTGCCGCTCCTGCAATCCCATCAGCGCCACCAGTTATTGGTGGAATTCAACGCCGTAGATCACCGTGATGCTGTAGAACACAGTGATATTGTGCTGAGGGATCAGCATAGTATGTTAATTCACCAGCTGTTTGAGCAACAGGTGGCATCCACCCCCGATGTCACCGCGCTGGTATCCGGTGAAAATCAATTGAGTTATGCCGAACTGAACCGGCGCGCCAACCAGCTGGCCCATTACCTGATTGCCTCTGGCGTGGGTCCCGATGACCGCGTGGCCATTTGTGCCGACCGCAG
>NZ_NIBV01000056.1 GCF_002632585.1 Xenorhabdus szentirmaii DSM 16338 | reverse complement strand
CAGACCTTGCTCACTGCGCCAGAAGTGCAGCAATACCTGAAAAAACGCCGCCTTGATCATCCCGAACTGGTCAGCCATTTTAAACTTGGCTTTGCCAACCGCACCCTCGGTTATCGGTTGCCGGAGAAAAAACTGAAAGCCGGCGCAGAGATCCGCGCCCAACTTCAGGCGGTCGGGTTGCTGCGGGAGAGCGGCCATGAGCACTTCAGCGGCTCGCTTGTGGTGCCGGTGATCGGTTCTGACGGTCAGGTACTGGAGCTGTACGGCCGCAAAATCACGGATCGCCTGCGGGCGGGCACCCCGTTGCATCTGTACCTGCCGGGGGCGCATGGCGGGGTCTG
>NZ_NIBV01000055.1 GCF_002632585.1 Xenorhabdus szentirmaii DSM 16338 | reverse complement strand
CAGACCTTGCTCACTGCGCCAGAAGTGCAGCAATACCTGAAAAAACGCCGCCTTGATCATCCCGAACTGGTCAGCCAGTTTAAACTTGGCTTTGCCAACCGCACGCTGGGCTATCGGCTGCCCGATAAAAAACAGAAAGCCGGGGCGGAGATCCGCGCCCGGCTTCAGGCGGTCGGGTTGTTGCGGGAAAGCGGCCATGAGCACTTCAGCGGTTCACTGGTCATTCCGGTGATCGGTGCTGAAGGGCAGGTGCAGGAGCTGTATGGCCGCAAAATCACGGATCGCCTGCGGGCGGGCACCCCGTTGCATCTGTACCTGCCGGGGGCGCATGGCGGGGTCTG
>NZ_NIBV01000054.1 GCF_002632585.1 Xenorhabdus szentirmaii DSM 16338 | reverse complement strand
GTCCGTTGCCACAGCGCATAGTCAGCATACTGCACGGGCAGGGCCGGCAGCGGATCGGGCTGGCCCTGACTGAATGCTGCGTACAGGGTTGTCAGTTCGTGTATCAGGATATTCAGTGACCAGCCATCCGACACCATATGGTGCTGTGTGAGCAGGATCACGTGCTCATCCCCGGCCAGTTTCAGCAGTTGGCCCCGGATCAGCGGCTCGGCGGCAAAATCAAAGGGGTGGCTGTGTTCATGTCGGATCGCGTCTTCCATGACCGCCTGCTTTTCTGCCGCCGCCAGTGGACGGAGGTCCTGCGTGGTTAAGTTAAAGCCCTGATCGGCAGGGGCAATGATTTGCTCAGCATGCCCATCGACTTCGC
>NZ_NIBV01000053.1 GCF_002632585.1 Xenorhabdus szentirmaii DSM 16338 | reverse complement strand
CCGACAATAGCGCGAAGGTAAATGACCCACAGACGCTGACCAATGCCGGGACCATCACCACTGCCGCCGACAATAGCGCGAAGGTAAATGACCCACAGACACTGACCAATGCCGGGACCATCACTACCGCCGCCGACAATAGCACGAAGGTAAATGACCCACAGACGCTGACCAATGCCGGGACCATCACTACCGCCGCCGACAATGGCACGAAGGTAAATGACCCACAGACGCTGGTCAATGCCGGGACCATCACTACCGCCGCCGACAATAGCACGAAGGTAAATGACTCGCAGACGCTGACCAATGCCGGGACCATCACCACCGCCGCCGACAATAGCGCGAAGGTAAATGATCCACAGACACTGAC
>NZ_NIBV01000052.1 GCF_002632585.1 Xenorhabdus szentirmaii DSM 16338 | reverse complement strand
GCAGAATGGTGCACCAATCAACTGGAAATTACCGGCAAATCCGTCTGTATCGATGTGATGCAACAGTGGGTCTGCGGGGAAGATGCCCCCCGTTACCGTCAGGCGGTGTTGCAAAGTTTACGCCTGTTTCTGGCCGGTTGTGCGGGGATACTCAAACCCACTAAACCGCAAACTTACACGCCGTACCCGGTGTTAGTGCGCGGCACAGCATCTGGCTTTTGAGCAGTGGCTACTGCTGTTACAGAATAATGTGCCGTTGAATACGGACAATATCAAACGCATCAATAACCTGTACCGTCAGTCCGGCCTCAGTCTGATGACCTGGGACAAAGTGCCGGAAGCCGCACGGGATGTTATCGCCCGTCTGCTGACCCGCCAGTATACCGACTGGTTTGGTAT
>NZ_NIBV01000051.1 GCF_002632585.1 Xenorhabdus szentirmaii DSM 16338 | reverse complement strand
ATTCTGGTGGTATTGACTCGTCCCAGAGTAGTGCTGCCATCCCTTTTTAGTTGACAATTAGTACCAAACTGTCAACTTACATAAAAAGGTTCTTTTTAAACCTCTTCTTCTCTTTTCCCGGCAAAGAATTCACTCTACTTAATTGATAAATATCAATTAAATCACACCATCTTTTTCATTTTCCCTAACAGCATAAGAAATGCCATTCCCTGTTATTTTCCTGTTTATTTTTTCAAATCCTCCTCATTTTCCATTTCGAAAGAATAATTCACCTAAATAATAAGATAGAAAACCAATTATCCCAGAATTTTTATTTATTTAGATAAATTGTCCCTAGTTGACAGTTTGGTACTAATTGTTAAGTGTGAGCGTTTTCCTTTTGAATCCCATATTGTCTCAAACCGACCCGCAT
>NZ_NIBV01000050.1 GCF_002632585.1 Xenorhabdus szentirmaii DSM 16338 | reverse complement strand
ACTTATATTAGTTTGCATTTTTACTCTTACTATTCCCTTTACTGAGGTTATAAACCGGACAAAATATACCAAACTGTTTGGTTTGGATTTATAATCCACTTAGCGGCTTCAATGTAGAATTTAATGTTAAATATATATTTCTTTCTTTGTTTTCATTCTGGCATAACAGATTTTATTTGATGTTTATCGAAATACATATTTTGACCATTAAACGCTATCATTTTGAAATAAAATATGTGAATATTAAAAAAAATCATATATTATAATTGATTAAGTGAAATGTTTTATGAAGTATAATGAAATTTGACTTATGTCATATTATGTAGGATTATGTTTACAGTTTGGTATAAAATGTTTTGTTTTTTAATAAAATTTTACTTATTTGACTTATATAAATAGATTTAAATGTTTTT
>NZ_NIBV01000005.1:30871-82876 GCF_002632585.1 Xenorhabdus szentirmaii DSM 16338 | reverse complement strand
AAGGCCGAATATAGAGCTGCAATCTACCTTCAATGTCACAATAACTTTTGTCTTGCAAACGGGATGCGTTCATATAGATGACCATAGAAAACGCCTACCACATATTTCCCCTGGCGCAAGGCGCGCAACATGACCTCTGCCATCTGGATATACGTCTGATCGCGCGGTTTGCCATCATCGTAAAGGATATACATATCATAGGCTTTTTTGGCGTTCTTCTCGATAAAAACTTCAGTCAAGGGATCCGCCACAGCATAGAACACTTCATCAGCTGCTTTAATATGGCCCACGGCCTCCATCGTCAGTTGCGCCAAGCTTTTGATCCCTGAACCAACAATCACAAGCTGACCGCCATGAGAAACTCGGCTTGGTTTGGTGCTGGTAACCCCTGCAATATCGGTCGACAAAGGGCTAAGTCTGGCCCCACTAAGCGGCTGGGGACGGAAGGGCAGTAATCGTTTTGTGGTGTTGCTCTCGACTGAACCCACCACTAAGACCCCCAATTCTATGGTTGCGCTTACCACTAACCACTGAGAATTGTCGCTCAGTTCCTGTTCTGAGGCTACCGCCAATTCGGAGGGATTTTCGCTTTCAACTGGGAAATCTGTGTTAAACGCATCGTTGCTCAGTTCCCGCAGGTGATTACCAATGATATTAGCAGCGGGGTTTTCATGTTGGTTCACACTGACATTTTCCACGCCGTTGAGCCAGACACTGCCGAATACTCCAGTATGATGGAGAGTTCCACACAGGCGATACAGTTGCCCATCGAAATACATTCCACCATTAAATGTAAAAAGGAAGGTATCGCGGGTTCGTGTCGGTTCATATTGTAACTTCCCCTTAACAACATTACGAACTTCATCAGGATTATTAAGGAGCCAGTCAATTAAGTCTTGTTTCGTTGGTAATGACATATATGTATCCTCACTAAGGATCCTACTGTTCATTTCCGATCACCAGCCTCGATAGCAACTATGCCATTTTTCCCACATCGGCCTTATCATTGCGTTTGACCGTGATCATATACATACTCCCCTTCTCACCGATCACCGACGACTTTAAACAGGTATTTTCCAGCGCGAAGGTTTACAACTTCACAAAATCACTAATTTACTAATAACGATATTGTTTCGCATAACTTCGCTGGCGTTCGCCAGTTTACTTCGCGGCTTGTTTACCGCTGGATTGGCGACTTTATACACCGACCGTAACTCATCAACTGCAGACAAAAACAGGGTATTAAATGACAATTGAGATCCACGACCGGGCTACTGATATACATGTTTATGATTACTTCATGAAATTGTATAAAATTAAATAATGCTACTGCATTTACATTGCCTTTAGGATAACCATGAATAAACACGGTTTTATCGCATTAAGAACAGATTGCCTAATCTACGCTTTTTGCAGAATGAGTGACCCGTGTCTTTAATCCGAAAAACTTTCAAACGTCTACTCGATTGATATTATCGCGGAATTTGTCACAAGTGATATCAATAAAAAATTATATGGGTGATATTTCTTCTATGTGTACATTGTTTTTTTGAAAAAACACTAAAAGAATGTACAATCATAATTATCTTACACCTTTCTATGAGAGTTGTGCATATGCAAAAAAATTACGGCGGGATTCCAGATATAGCGAGAAGAGCTGAGTTAATGCTGCAAGGGCTAAGTGATCAAATTGAACAACAACGAATAGAACTTGATCAGACCGAGTATTATCAGACATTTACAAAAAATTCTGTTGCCAAAATGCCTATGCTAAATCGGCGAGCGGTAGATCAAGCTATAATCGAGATGGAAGAACATGGTTATGAATTTAGTAGACGTCAAACAGGTTCTACTTCCCAGTATGCACTGACACTTCAGAATGTTATCGATATTTATAAACACCGTAATATTCCTACCTATCGAGACAAGTGGGGAGATGCTTTCACTATTTTCGTGGTTAACCTTAAAGGTGGAGTATCAAAAACTGTGTCAACAGTGACACTTGCTCATGGTTTGCGTTCTCATCCATCTTTAATTCATAACGATTTACGTATATTAGTTATTGATATGGATCCCCAGGCATCCAGTACAATGTTCCTGAGTCATCACAATAGCATTGGTTCTGTTTTGGAGACAGCAGCTCAGGCTATGCTTAATAACGTAAGCCGTGAACAACTTATTGAGCAATTTGTCCATCCTACCGTTATGCCAGGCGTGGATGTGATGCCAGCTTCTATTGATGATGCCTTTGTAGCAAGTGAGTGGAATCAGTTGGTACAACAATACTTACCTGGTATCTCTCCTTCTGACGTGTTACGAAAAACGGTTATTGATCGCCTTTCCAAAGATTATGATTTTATCTTCATTGATACAGGGCCACATCTGGATGCATTTATGCTTAATGCTATTGCAGCCAGTAATCTCTTGCTGACTCCAACTCCTCCTGCTCAAGTTGATTTCCATTCAACAATGAAATATCTCACTCGGTTGCCTGAAATGATCGAACGCATTGAAGCGGAAGGAATAGAACTGCATTTGCAAGGTAATATTGGCTTCATGTCGAAAATGGGCACAAAGTATGATCATCAAACTTCACAAAGTTATGCTCGTGAAGTTTTCACTGCTTCAATGCTTGATGCGTCACTTCCCCGATTGGATGGGTTTGAACGCTGTGGTGAAACTTTTGATACGGTGATTAGTGCTAATCCGGCATCATATCCGGGAAGTCCTGAAGCATTAAGGAATGCTAAAAACCAGGCGGATATTTTTGTCCGTGCTGTATTTGACAGAATTGAGTATATAAGGAGCCAACAGTGAGTAAAAACAAAACTATTCGGAGGCTCGGGCGAACAATGGGGAACTCTCCACTAAATCATATGGTGAATTCTCAAGAAGCTGAAAAACGAACCTTCACTCTTTCCTCTGGGAAAAAGGTGGTTTTTACGCGCCAACATATTTCAGCAAATGAGCTGGAAGAGAAAACATTTGTTGATCCTACTATTAATGGTCGTGACCAAAGTACGCTAACTAGAGAATCCTTACAGGACATTATTAGGACGATATTCCTACAACAATTTTTCCCAGCTATTGGTCGTGTCATTGATGGAAAGATTGAAATACTGGATGGTTCACGTCGTCGGGCCGCCTGTATTTTTTTGAATATCGGATTGGATGTTTTACTCACTGATGAAGATATTGATGTACATGATGCCCGTCAATTGGCTGCGGATTTGCAAACAGCCAAAGAACATAATTTACGGGAATTGGGATTGCGTTTTCAGTTCATGTTGGATAGTGGAATGAAACAGCGTGATATTGCTGAAGTTGAGGGTATTTCAACTGCAAAAGTTACGCGCGCACTTCAAGCTGCATCAGTTCCAGCAGAAATGATTGCTTTTTTCCCGGTTGTTTCCGAATTATCTCTATCAGACTATAAGTTTTTGCTGAGTATGATGGAAGAGATTAAGAAGTTAAATCTTTCATTAGAAGAAATACTGGACGAAATTCGTGACAAAATGGATAAGGCTGAAATAAAAGAAGAAACACCAGATTCCATTAAAAATGCGATTATAAGCCATTTTCGTAGTGTAAAACTAGCACGTAAATCCCGTCATTCAGATCCTGTTACTGTAAGTCAGCTGAGAATATTTGAAGATAAACGTACTTATGCTCGACGCAAAGAGCATCAGAAAAACAGAACCGTTGTTTATGAATTTTCACGTCTCGACAAAAAACTTCAGTCTCGTATTGATTTAGCTTTAAATGAAATTTTTGCATCGTTAGAAAATGAAGAAGCATCCTCGGTTGAGAGTCGTTGATGTTCTCTCCTCCATGAAGGTATAGGTATCTACACATCTCCAAACTGACCTAATGTATGCGTAGCAAGTTGGGTCAGTTCTTCTACTGACCATAATCGAAGTGTAGGGAGTTATCAGCCTGCTAAATATAGGTACCATTTATGACGAAAAATGCGTAAGCAACTTGGACTGTTGAGGCATATTCCATAATCGAGCAAACATTTTTTTATTCATCATATAGAATAAAAAAGCGGTGAAATTTAGGTAAACTATTGGGAATTTCACCTTGAAATTTTTCAAAAAAATACTATTAAATCATAATGATAATAATGAAAAAAGTTGCGGGGAAATTTAACTTTTTTCCTTCGTCACCCGTAGCTTTTATATTTAAGTAATCGCACCCATTTTACCGGATTGCACATATATATTGTGCCAAATATAATTATGTTCATATCGCAATCAATTTTCAAAATACAAGGGCTCGTGGTTTTTTGCTGAAGAAGATAGGAAGTAATAAATCGATCATTGAAGGAAGGTTACGCTAATGAAACATATTAATGCTTATGTATCATCACAGGCATTGAGGGGTGACTTGGATCGATAGGGATGAATTGGCAGAAACACGTATCTAATTTCAATAGGCTATGCGCTGAAAAGGGGATCAGCATCCGTGAATATGCCGAATATTACCACCTCAACCCCAACACGGCGCGCCGCTATTTGAGGTCGGCCCATTCTGCCCCCTCCGATGATCATGGTGCAAAGCGTGATCAAACCCATCCCCCCAAAAAGCACAGGCCAGAAGCCGGACAATCCGCGGAAAGCCATGCCCGCCCTAGCCCCAGGCCGAGCACCAAAAGGAGGCAAACAGACACCGATGCGCCGTCTTCACCGGTAAAAAGTGCCGACAGCCGGAACGCGAAACTGATCATGCCGCCTGAAGTGATCATGACCCATCAAAAATTACCCCGGGGGGAAGGCCGTCGTTTGCCGGTGGGCAATGAAACCGCCATGAAACACGGCCGGTACGCCACGCCAAGGCAGGCCGATGTCGATTAATGGCCGCGGGTTATCTGGATGGCCTGGAAATGGATTTGATGCGGCGGGCATTGGCCCACGTCGCATTGGTGGAGCGGGTGCGTGACCGATCCATCGCCGAGCTGGAAAAGCAGGAAGCGGAATTTGCACTGAATCCTGAAGCAGGCGCGCTGCATCCGGCCTTTAAGCAGCTCAAAATGCTGAATGACTGTGCGTATGCCATGACCGATGTGATGCGTACCCTGACGGCCCTGAAACAGGGGCTACTGAAAACCCACCGTGATGAGGAAAAACACGCGGTTAAAATGGGTGAAACCACGCTCATCGCCAATGCCTATCAATACCAGCAAGAGCAAGCATGGGGGGCGCTGCAAACGGCCGATTACATTGAATCCCAGGGCGGTAAGGTGCCTCCGGCTTTGTTGGAAAGGGTGCGCCATGCCCTGAAGCAGGGATCGGAAGAGGACGTCGAGAATACCGTGATTGACCCGGAGGAACTGGACCGGCAGGTCTGCGCCTACCGGGCGACAAAACGTCAGCAGGTGCATGAGCTGGTCGATCAGGGCGGTTATGGCGACCGGGATCACTGGGGTGAGACACGGGAAGGCGAGTTACTGGCGTCGTTAGACGACGTACCGGATTATGACTATGCGGCTACGGAGGATATTTATGACGCGGAGGACAACCGGTAGTGGCTGCCCGACCCAAGAAACCCCGCAGTGTGGTCAGTGATCCCCGCTGGCGGGAGATGGTTATCCGCTACCGGTACGACTGGAGACTGGCCGCCGTTCAGTTGTTTGGCAAAACCCCCACCTGGCAGCAGGATTTGATCCTGGCGGCCGTGCAGGAATGTGGCAGTAAAACCAGCGTCACCTCGGGGCATGGCACGGGCAAATCGGACATGACCAGCATCATGATCCTGTACTTTATGCTGTTTCACCCCGATGCCCGGGTGATCATCGTGGCCAACAAAATTCAACAGGTCATGACCGGAATTTTCAAATACCTGAAGGTGAACTGGCAGGAATGTATCCGGCGTTTTCCGTGGCTGCAACGTTACTTTGTTCTGACAGAGACGACATTTTACGCGGTGGGTGGAAAAGGCGTCTGGACCGTCATGCCTAAGGGGTTCCGGCTGGGGAATGAAGAGGCGCTGGCCGGGGAACATGCCGAATACCTGTTTTACATTGTGGACGAGGCCTCCGGGGTGTCGGATAAAGCCTTCGGGATTATCACGGGGGCCCTGACCCAGCGAGATAACCACATTCTGCTGCTTTCCCAGCCCACCCGCCCCGGCGGGTATTTTTACGATACCCACCATAGCCTCGCCCGCCACCCTGACAACCCCCATGGGCTGTATACGGCGATCACGCTCAATGCGGAAGAATCGCCGCTGGTGGTGCCGGCATTCATTAAAATGAAACTGGCGGAATACGGCGGGCGTGACAGCGTGGAATACCAGATTAAGGTGTTGGGCCAGTTTCCTAAATCGGTGACTGGGTATCTATTAGGGCGGCACGGCGTCAGGTCTATCTGGAAAAAGGCTGGGGCTGGGTGGCCCTGTGTGACGTGGGGAACGGGCGGGATAAGTCTATCATTAACCTGTGCAAAATCTCCGGGGCGCGCGGTGATACCCGCCGGCTGGTGAACTACAACATCATCGAAATGGACGGGGCTTGTGATCCGGTTGAATTTGGGGAATTTATTCATCTGACGTGCGATCCCGTCCTTTACCCCAATATCAGCCTGGTCGTTGACAGTGACGAGGTTGGCTCAGATACAACCAGCATCCTGGAGCGGAGCGGCCGTGAGGTGCAGCGTATCCGGTGGGGGAAACCGATGTTCAGCCACTATGACCGTAGCCGCTATCTCAACCAGCGCGCTTACGCCAATGTAGCGGCCCAGCGGGCCATTCGCAGCGGACGAATGCGGCCGGACAACAGCAGCAAGAGCGCCGAACAGGCCGCCAAGATACCGGTCAGGATTGATGAGAACGGGCGCTGGGTAATAATGAAAAAAGCGCTGATGAGAGCGAAACTCAATATTCGCTCTCCGGATCGCTGGGATACCTACTGTTTTGGGATGCTCTGTGATTTCGTCCCGGCGGCGGAACCAGCGAAAGTCCGGGCCGAATTGACGCTGAACGCGATGTCAGGTTAGGCCCTGACGGGTCCGCCATTCATGGCGGCTGAGGCCGGGGATTCCGTGCCGCCCCTGCCGGGCGGGATCAGTAGAACTGTTGTTGCTGTGCATAGGACTGGGCTTTTTGTTTTTCTGCGGCAATTTTGTGGCGGCGTTTTTCTTCCCGCTGGGTGTGCTGCTGGGCCAGCCAGTTTTGATCCTTGCGGCGGGTGGCCTCCTGCTTGCGGCTTTCACTGGCCCGTTTCTGGGACACCACCGTCCGCGCGGCTTTGGCCCTTTCGATGTCGTCAATGAGATACAGGCTTGAACCGGCAAACAGCGAGCACCGGACCGGGGATATCAGGTCATAGCAGCTGTTGTAGTCGGTGTATTTATCCCCGGTGTTGATATCGTAAGCGTCAGGTTGGCTTAAACGGCGGCCGTCAATGATCACCCCATGGGTGCCGACACGGTAACGGGTTTCATTGGTGTCATGTTCGCAGGTATCGACTATCACATCCTTATAACCGGTTGTGCGGCGGCGAAAACGGGTGCCGGCCGGGTAATGGCCAATCAGAATTTTGTCCTGTTCCAGATTGGTGATCGCAAACAGGTCGGTGTGTTTGGATTTGTACAATTGGTTGAGTTTCTTATCGATTTTTCTGAGGATTTCCTCCCGGACAAAATTGAGGGTGGTGGTGGATTCAAATGCTCCAATCGTAAAGCTGTTCATCTGGCTCAGGATGGCGGGCATCGGTAGATAGAGTTGTGACGAGGCCGGGGACAGGCCGGCGGCCCGCTTGTGTTCAGCCAACTCGGCAAACTGGTGCCAGGCCAGCAGCAGGGCATCGGCCTGCGCCAGTTCGGTGCTGTCTGTCAATAACGCGACAGGGCGGCACGCGGCGCCCTGCGTATTGATATCGGTATACACCGCGTGTTTGAAGACCAGCTTTAACCATTCCCGGCGGACTGTCAGAAAGTCTTTGTACTTCTCTTCAAAAATGCTGTCATTGAACGCATCCATTAACGACCCCTCCTAACGGGTGATATCTTGAATAGGTTTATTTATAACTTTATCAGGTTTGATAAAAGTAATAAAAAAATAGTTAGACTTTACCGGTTAAAAGTAGCCGAAGGGCACATTACGCCAACTTTTCCAGCACATGATGCAGAATGGTCGGATAGTCACAGGGGGGATCCCGTCAAGGGTCATACAGCGCAGGGTGTAAAAATGGCCGGCGAGCGTGTACGGCAGGGCACAGCCATGCGGATCCAATTTCAGCTCGTGAGCAATGGTGAGGAGATGGGTGGTTGTGTAGTGTGTGATATTTCCCAAAGTAAAAGAAATCACTGGCATAGTTACCAATGTAAATAAAGTTATATTTAATTATATATTTTGTAAATTAAATTTCTGCATTACCCGTAACATTTTGCCTTTCTTTCTGGTCTTTTTCTGCTAGGCTGGTTTCATTGCCTCTAACATAGGATAATGGGAATTATCCCATGTTAGAAACCGAAAAGCCGGGAAGAGGGCATCGGTGGCTTGATGTCAGTCACTGATTGCGGGTGATTTTCATTACTAAGAAATGGTGCGCCTACGTGAAATCTGAACCTCTTTGTGGGGTGTAATGCGCCACTTTTTACGTAGCGCAACCAAAACGGAGAGATTTTCATGGCGGGGGAATTATCGTTGATTGACCAAGAAGTGGTATTTATTCCGGATAACCCGGCGCTGAATGAGGACGTCCTGCGCAACCTCCATGCCTTTATGAAAGACAAGGAAGCCTTTGCGGACAACACCTGGCAGCAATTGATGAAAGCCAGCCGGTTGTGGTGTCAGTGGTGTCTGGCCAAAGGCCGTCCCTATCTGCCGGTGGACGCGAATTATTTGCGGGATTACCTGTGGGAACTGCATGAAAGCGGGCTGGCGCCGGCCACGATCAGTAACTATGCCGCCATGCTGAACCTGTTACACCGGCAGGCGGGGTTAATCCCCGCGGGGGACAGCCAGAAAGTGAAGCGGATCCTGAAGAAAATTCATCGGGTGGCGATTGTTCACGGCGAAAAAGCCGGCCAGGCGATCCCGTTCCGGATTGCCGATCTAAACCGGATTGATACGGTGTGGAACACGTCGGCCAGCCTGAAAGACCGCCGTAACCTGGCGTTTTTGTTTGTGGCCTACAATACCTTATTGCGCATCTCCAACCTGGCCCGCCTGAAAGTCGGGGATGTGACCTTTAACCCGGATGGCACTGTGCTGCTGTATATCGGTTACACCAAAACCCAGGCAGACGGGCAGGGCAGTATGAAGGCACTCAGCCCCCGGGCCGCCGCCTGCCTGCGACATTGGCTTCAGGTCTCCGGCCTGATTGAACACAGCGACGCGTATATTTTTTGTCGGGTGCATCGTTCTAACCAAGCGGTCGTGACCACCGAAGAACCGATGGACGAATTTAACCTGGCCCGGATTTTTTCGGCGGCGTGGGCGGTCGTCCATGGCGACAAAAAAGAAGCGGTAAACAAAGGCCGTTATGCCACCTGGACCGGCCACAGTGCGCGGGTGGGCGCGGCGCAGGACCTGACTGAATCGGGCTACAGTCTCGCCCAGATCATGCACGAAGGGAACTGGAAAAAACCGGAAACCGTACTGGGCTATATCCGCAATATTGAGGCGCAAAAGAGTGTGATGATTGAGTTGGTCGAGGGGCGTTCTGCCGCAGAAACACGTTAAATGGCGTAACGCCTTGGCCCGAAGTATAAGAAGGCTGTTTGTCTTTATCATTTTGGATGGTCAACAACGGCCATCCGACAACAAAAGAAAAATAACAGGGTAGAGAAAATAAGATGAAACGGTTAAAGACAGGAAATAGGCACAGTTGGCAGTAAAGTGGGAGTGACCTTTCCATGTTCTTTGTCTATCCTGCAAAAATCAGATAAGTGATTTATACTACGAATGTTATTGAATCGCCGAATAGTACTATTTGGTATAGTATTAAGAAACACAACATATTTCCGTCGGATGGCTCAGTGAAAAAAATTCACTGGCTGGTAATTCAAAAATCAGTTTACAAAAATAAACGAGATTAAGGAAGCTCAGAGTAAGAATATAATTCTTTACCATTGTTTCATCAGAGTACACAGAATGAGCCCATTACATTTATGTGTCAATACAAAACAATCCCCAACCATACACATTTTTAATACGCTCTCTCCAAGAACCTGCTTGGAAACAACTTTCTTGACTAAAAAAGAATATTTTCGCCAGAATATTCTTAAAAAATAACGAAAAAATCATTCATTCATTAAATGTTATATATATCTAATTATTGTAAATTATATATTTATGTGAAAAAACAAAAAAATTACATTTCACATTGATAATTAATTTTTTTAGTATAAAAATAAATCCATACAACGATTATTAATTTAAATAAATTATAATAGTAGGTGTCATCTTGTCTCAATCATTAGTAACTGGGTTGGTTTTGATTGCCGGATATCATGGAATTAATTTAGATAAGTCTGTAATAAAGTATAAGTTTTCCGACAAAAAAGGAAGCTTTGGCGTTACTCAGTGGATATTAGCAGCTAAAGAATACTCACTTCATGCTAGGTTAGTGAGTAAATCTATTGATAGGCTTAAATTCATTTCGTTTCCTGCTTTAGTTTTGGGAGAAGAAGGAACAATATTTATTTTATTACAGGCAAAAGATAATAAATATCTTATCTATGATATAAATGAAAAAAATAACAAAAATCTTGATGAAAATGAATTTAATGCCATTTATTCCGGTCGGATTATTCTTGTTTATTCAAAAAAATCAATATCTGATAAATTGCAAATATTTGATTTTACATGATTTATTCCTTATGTTGTTAAATACCGCCACATTTTCATTGAAATTTTAGTATTATCTATTTTTATCCAGATTTTTTCTTTAGTAACACCCCTGTTTTTCCAGGTGGTGATGGACAAGGTTCTTATTCATCAAAGTTATAATACTCTAGATGTCATTGCTTTTTCTTTTATCGTCGTTGTTATTTTCGATGTTATTCTCACTGGACTAAGAACTTATCTTTTCTCTCATACTACAAATAGAATAGATATTGAATTAGGTTCAAATTTATTGAATCATATAATAAATCTTTCAATACGATATTTTGAAGTTAGGAGAGTAGGAGATACAATTGCCCGAGTTAAAGAGCAAGAAAACATCCGTCAGTTTTTAACAGGGCAGGCATTCACATCGATTTTAGATGTTATGTTTTCTTTTCTCTTTATCATAGTTATGTGGTGCTATTGTGCTCCTTTAACCTTGGTTGTTTTAGTATCTATTCCACTTTACATCGTCTTATCTTTAGTTGTTAGCCCTATATTAAGAAAGCGTTTAGACAATCAATTTGCCAGAAATGCTGATAATCAAGCTTTCTTGGTTGAAACAATAAGCACAATTTCGACATTAAAATCATTAGCTGCTGAACGACAAATCATAAATCGCTGGAATGAATTACTACCAGCATATATTAGTTCAGCGATGAAAGTGACCTGCATAGCAATACTAGGGCAACAAAGTGTTCAATTAATACAAAAAATTGTCTCTGTTTTTATCCTGTGGTTTGGTGCTCATTTAGTGATTAGTAATAAAATAACTGTTGGGCAACTCATTGCATTTAATATGCTAGCCTCTCAGGTTACCTCACCTATTATTCGTTTGGCTCAATTATGGCAAGATTTTCAGCAAGCAGGGATTTCTGTTGCACGTTTAGGCGATATTTTAAACTCGCCTATAGAGCAGTCCGAAAATAATTTAAATTTACCTTCATTACGTGGTCAAAATAACATTTGAAAATGTTTTTTTTCGTTATAAATCAGATGATAAATGGAGTATAAATGATTTATCTTTGAATATTAAAGCTGGAGAAGTTATCGGTATAGTTGGTCGTTCGGGATCAGGAAAAAATACATTAACTAAGCTTATTCAGCGTTTCTATGCTCCTGAAAAAGGAAGAATCATTCTTGACGATCTGTATATTGCATTAGCCGAACCCATTTGGCTACGGCGTCATATTGGCATTGTTCAACAAGAAAATGTATTACTGAATCGAACAATAAAATAAAATATTGCGTTAACCCAACCCTCTGCATCTTTAGAACTGATTATTCAAGCGTGTAAACAGGCGGGAGCTCATGATTTTATTACTAAGTTGCCTAAAGGATATGATACTCAAATTGGAGAGCAAGGAATTGGATTATCTGGTGGACAAAGGCAGCGTATTGCATTAGCCCGCGTTTTATTAAACAACCCAAAGATACTCATTCTTGATGAAGCAACGAGTGCGCTTGATTATGAATCAGAAAGAGCCATCATGATGAACATGCCATTAATTTGTAAAAATAGAACAGTGATTGTTATTGCTCATAGGTTATCCACTGTAAGAAATGCAAACCGCATCATTGTTATGGATGAAGGGGAAGTTGTAGAACAAGGGGAACATATTCAGTTAATGAATATAGAAGGTGGTATTTATCGAAAAATGTCAGAATTAATGTAATTTTTAATGAGGCTCTTGTGTGTATATTTGTTTGGCTTAAAGGTTTTAGTGAGTTTTTTCAACGTTATAAATCAATTTTATTTATTGCATGGAAAGATCGTCATGAATTGACTCCAATAAAACGTTTGAAGGATGAATATGCTTTTTTACCTGATAATTTGATCTTAACTGAAACACCCGTATCTCCTGTAGCAAGGTGGACTGCCCGTTGTATCATCATATTATCGGTATTGGTGATCTCTTGGTCTTACTTTGGTCAGATTGATATAGATGTGATTAGTCAAGGTAAAATAATAAGTCATGGACGAAATAAAATTATTCAGCCATTAGAAACAGGGCAGATAAAAAACATCTGGGTTAAAGAAGGGCAATACGTTCACCAAGGAGATGCTTTGGTAGAAATAGATGTTTTAGGGGCAGAAGAACAATATCAGCAAAACGTTTTAGCTTTTAATGCTGCATTGTTGAATTATCAGATAGGTAATTCAGTATTATCATCAGTTTATGAGAAAAGAATAGAATTAGAATGGGATATTTCATTGCCTATTAGTAATAAAGAAGATGTGCGTAATATTATTGATTCAGTGAAGAATGAAAAAAAACAGCAGGCTTGGGATATGGCATATTCTCTACACCAAACGTGGAGAAATAAAAATAAACAACTCATGGAGAAAAAAAAGTCAATATAAATTAGAGTCCAAATCTAGACAAGAAGAAACCGCATCTTTGGGATCTTCTATTAAAGTTGAATTACAACGGATGGAATCTTATGAAAATTTATACAAAAATAATTATTTGTCACACCATGAATTGTTGAATCAGAAAGATAAAATCTCCAGGTTAAAACATCAGCGTGAAATTAGCCAAAATAAATATATGGAACTGAGGCATAAAATAAATGAAGTAGATCGAGAGAGAGAAATAAATACTCAAATGATATTAAAAGAATCTATGGAAATGAAAAGAAATGCGAATAATGATATTGAACGGTTACTTATTGAAATTAATAAAACAAAAAAAAGAACCCAAACAACTATATTATATAGCCCCGTAGATGGAAGAGTACAGCAGTTAGCTTTTCATACTATAAGTGGTATAGTTTCAACTGCTCAAACTATGATGGTTATTGTTCCCGATGAATTACCACAGGAAATTGAAGTAAAAATCAATAATAAAAATATGGGGTTTATTCATGAAGGGCAAGCCGTTATTATTAAAATAGATTCATTTCCTTATACTAGATACGGTTATTTAACAGGTAAAGTTAAAAGTGTTAGTTATGACTCAATAGAAGATAAAGATAAAGGATTTGTTTTTCCTGCTATCATTAAGCTTGATAACAATAAAATTAAAATTGGTGGGGATTTAGTTGCATTAAAAGCAGGAATGACTGTTAATGTTGAAATAAAAACAGGAAGACGTAGAGTGATCGACTATATCATCAGTCCCTTGAAAACAAAAGTAGACGAGAGTTTTTGGGAAAGATGAGTTACCCATAATCCGAGAGAATAATATGAAAAAAATACTGAATATAATGGCCGCCTCTATAGTTATATTATTAAGTGGCTGTATTTCCGATGAAAATGACACCATCATGAGTGAAGAGGATTTAATTAAGCTGGCCGTTAAGTTAGATCGAGAAGAAAAAAATTATAAAGAAGCTGCTAAGTATTATTTTCTAGCGGCTGAAAAAGGAAATACTACTGCCTTAAATAATCTTGGAATTCTATATGAATTTGGTCAGGGCGTTGAGCAAGATTATGCAAAATCTTTCATGTATTATAATAAAGCAGTTGAATTAGATAATAACCACACATCCTTACACAATTTGGCTGGATTATACTTATATGGGTGGGGAGTAAAGAAAAACAAAGAAAAAGCATTGGAGTTACTAAAAAAATCTGCGGATTTAGGAAATAAATATGCAATGAGTGATTTGTATTGGTTAACACATTCTGAATCAAAACATGAATATGAATAAGGACAAAAATATGGACAAAATAATCCCGGCTTCTTTTAACAGCTCTGATGGTGGTTGGGTCACTATCAATGTGGCCAAGTCAGGAAAAAAGTTAAATAATCCAGATGGCAGTGTAGATATTTCACGTACTGGTCATGTTTGGATGACGATAGATAATGGCGAACAGAAAATTGATGTTGGGTGGTCAACAGGAAATTCTTTAAAAACTGGAGGGTATGATAATATCAGTCTGAACGATAGTGAAGTATACGATAAAAGCACCGTAAAAAGTTTTACTGCATCGGTATCCGAAGTAAAATTCCCGTACTTAGTCGAATGTATTAATGATGCACCACTCGGAAAATTACCTGGGTTTTCTTCAAACTATAATCTCCTTACGAATAATTGTATTGATTTTTTCAGAACTTGCTTAGATACCCTTGATTTAGGTGGGAAAAGCATGTTACCTCATTTTACACCAAATGGAAATTTTAATAGTCTGGCCAAGCTGATAGATAAAAACTTTGATACGGCAGATAATTGGGGTAATGATTGGTCTACTGAAACCAGTTATAGTGAAGGATTACTTTCTCCATTAGTCATTGATTTAAATGGTGATGGTGTTAAAACCATTCCAGACGGAAGTATTTATTTTGATATGAGTAATGATGGAGTAAATGAATCTGTTGGTTGGGTTGACAAAAGTGATGGTTTTTTAGTTTATGATAAAAATAACGATGGAAATATCAATTCAGGAGGCAAGCTTTTTGGAAATTATAGCGATATTAATGGAATAAGTCATTTTAAAAATGGCTTTGAAGCATTATCAGAACTTGATGCCAACAATGATTCCATTATATCAAGAGATGATGATGAATGGAGTAAGGTAAAAATATGGAAAGATGGAAACAGCAATGGTATTGTTGATAAAAATGAATTAATGAGTTTATCTGACGCGGGAATTAAGGAAATTAATTTAAAATACACAGAAGAACCTTATATTGATAAATATGGAAATCGACATAAAGAAATTTCCACAGTCACTTGGAGCAATGATGAAACAACAAGTATTGTTGATGTGTGGTTCAAATATAACTCCAAACTAACAAAAGGAAATATTAATGCATCTACTCAACAAGAGATTCATAAAATGATTAACTCCATATCTGAATTTGGCGCTGAAAATATTATTTCTTCTCACAATCAAATGATTCCACGACAAGATAACCCGGTTGCTATATTAGCAACATCTCTTGACGTCTAGGAATCTCAAAGTTTTTGAAGTGTACTAGTCTGATAAGATGGACGTCCCACATGGCGTCAATTGTACCAAAATGAAATGGCATACTCATTTTACGGGAGCGTCCATCATGCGTAATAAAATTATTGGTATTGATTTAGCTTCAGCTCTGCCTGCTTAAATTTTCAAAGAAGTCCATGTGTTGTTTACCTTTTTGGTTAGTCGGGTCAATAAATGTAATTTTGACTGGAGGGAATGGGCCACCTTAAGTGACCCGAATAATGAATAATCAGAAAGGTGTTTACTGTTCTTTTGGCACGTAAACACTGCCACCATCATCCCGCTCTAATAATGTCCAGCGTACCTGATGTACTTTGCCATTTTTGTCTGTCCATTCAGGCATAATTTGTTCTTGTTGCAACTGGGCATATTGCAGGCTGCCATCAATAAAGGCAGACCACCGTCCCGTGTGGGGGCAAGTTTCACCACTGATGCCTGTTATGCGCACAGGCTCGGGGCTGTTCATAATACGTGCAAAATGTTGGCATAGTCTGTTTTCATACGCCAATTGGAATAGGCTTGGGATTTAATTCTGGGGGAAAAATTGTCATATCCACATCATATCGACCAAATCGGCGTATATGATCACGTATATAAGGACTGAGTGCCGCTACCTGTTCTGGCGTTATTTTATGACCATCATCGGATACTTTTGTCAGTATCTCTGTTAAATCTGAAACATTACGAAGCATAATGGCATTGGCTATAATATCCGAGTATTTCACCTGCTTTGCCTGCTCTACAGGATCACCGCTTTTGATTATCTGTCCACCAAAGGTAATCCAATCCAGAAAATCATTATAGGATTCAATTTTTGTTGTTTCTGCCCGTATTGTTTGTCGAAAATCAGATTCAGACAGATATCGTAATAAAAATAAAGTGCGAACAACCCGGCCCAGTTCCCGAAAGGCGCGATAAAGTTTGTTCTGTCGATTGTTACTGTTCAGTTTTCTCAGTAACATTGAGGGTAATACCCTACCCGCCTGAATGGATAAGACGACTTGTATCAAATCCTGCCAGTGCGTCTGAATCAATCCCCAATCAACCGTTTTCGTAAACAGCTTATCGATATGTTTATATTTTGCATCATTTGATGGACGATAAAACACCACATCGTTCCAGTTTCTCATTCGGGGGAAAAGTTTGATTCCCAGTAAATAGGCCAGCGCAAAAACGGGTTCACTCTGTCCCTGAGTATCTGCATGTAATGTATCGGGTTGATAGACAGACTTGTTAAGCAGTAAAGCATCAAGGATATACACCGCTTCCCAGACGCCACAGGCGATAAAATGACTGAATAATGCGATATATTCACTGGATATATGGTGATAAGCAATCCCCCCATAACCCCGTAACGGATATGTTGTTCACCAAGGAGATTATTTTTTCGTAACTCCATGTGTGTTCCGTCTGCAATGGCAACATTACGCTTACCCCAAAACGAAGGTAAATCAAATCGGGCATAATTCTCAATGATCTCTTCCAGAGCAGACTGAAGTTTGGCTGCATTAGTATGCTGGGTATTAATTCTTCTGAGCGTTTGTCGATTGATATTGCCGGGAGCATGGCTGGCTGTCTGTGACGTACCGAGGTTGCAACCAAAACCGAATACGGTAAATAAATAACCCCGGGCGGGATCTGAGAGCTTCGGACTTGCTCCTGAGGCAGGACCGAAGTGTTTATGATATCGTGTCCAATGTTGTACATCTCTCAGAATATCCAGTAAATGACGCTCTGGCATTCGGTCATATATGGCTTTTTTAAATTGTTCCAGCTCTTCTGGCGTTGATGATGTTCCAGCGCGTTTCAGATGAGGAATACCTTCATCATCAATACTGAATTCGCTGTTATCAGGAAAATCGTTGTCGGTTTTTTCTGCTGCCAGTACCAGTTGTTTCTGCAAAGCAGTAATAAAAGCAGGACCGGAATCAGGTAGTGACAGCGACTGACAATACGCAGATAAACGTTCCTGACAGGCCTCCCACGGCAGTAACTGAGCACGATAATCCGCATACTCATTCGAATATTCAACATAGATGTCCCCACACTGGAGAGCTTCGGCGAGATGAAGGAATACACAAACCTCCAGTGCCCTGCGATTGAAGAATGGATGTCCATTTTCTTTGATACATACAAAGGCGTGCCAGCGTTGAGAAGCAAAATGAATATCAACATCCGCCGGAATCTTGGGTTTTCGTGTTTTTTGGTGCTGGCAGACGTATGCCAGTGCGTTAATCAAGCTGCAATCCTGAGTGGAGGAATGCAGTTGTATTACATTCAGTAATTGAAAGATCACCGAGCGATTAACAGTATGGAATTTCCATAAGAAGGGCAGATAATTATTGTTATGACAGGCGGTCACTTCGTTGACCAGAGAGCTCAGTGCCGCCAAACCACCCTGTGCGGTCATGATTTTTCTGACATGTTTTCCCAATGCTTCATCTGTATCGGTTTCTGGGGAATACTGCAAAACTGCGCCTAACAACATTATCAAGTGTTCTTCCGTTTCACGGTGTTTTTCCTGCATGATGCGTAATTTTTCTTGCGCTGAATGAACCACGCGTTTCATTCGCCGTAAAAACGTCGTAATAACTTCATCGCGTGTGGTTGACTGGGTAAGAAAAAGTAAACTTAGCAACAAGGTATAAAGTTTAGGTTTGTTGCGTATCCCTCGCATATCACCAATAGCATAAGCAGTCGCTTCGGCTGCAAACTGACGAATTTTTGTATAAGCAACACCGTGAAAAAATGAACGGGGATCAATGATGTTATCCAATAAAGCCAACCGATCAGCCCATAGACGAAAATGCTGAAGTGTTGCAGGCCCCGGCGTCTGTTTTACCCAGGTAAAGCGTGTTGTCAGTTCACCTTCCTTGATCAAAAGCAGGGCATCAAGCGTATTTTGCTGTGGTATCGTGAGTGACTGGGTAATTTGCAAATACAGTTCGTTATGAACCAGTTGACGTTCATGGCTGGCCAGGCGTTTCAGCGTACTGAACGCGGGTAATTCAATATTCTTTTTGCTGAGATATTCAAGTGCAACATTAATTAAATCAGCAGGATCACTCATAGTGTAAGCTGATTGATGGATCAAACTAACGATATTCTGACGTGCTTGCTGGGTAAAAAGGTGACTGTCCAGATACTGACGGGAAAGGATCTTGTAACGGTATGTAGCTTTTCTGTCACGTCGTTCCGGTATCAAACGAAAGTTCTCTGGCAAATTCAACTGAGTAGCAATAAATTGAACAACTGAAAATGGGATCTGAGAGAAAGTAATAAAATAACCGAGATGTTGGCGGGTTTTGAGTCTGATGGCCAAGTTTAATTGGCTGTGTTGGCTGCGGGTATTTTGCCGGATGAAAGTCAGTTCATTGTCGCTGAGAGCATAACAGGACGCCAGCTCTTTTTGCGATAGGGATTTATTGAAGTGCGGATAAGCCGTGCGGTCAACCGAGGTCATAGTGGTATACTCGTCACGCTGAACGGTTCATTAATACGAAGGTTTTTGTAAACCAGATGATGACAAAATGCAACCGCCTTCTTAAAGGAGAATTCAGGTATCAAAAACAGGTTTACAAAATCAAAGTTTACCTTATTAAAAACTAATGAGTTTATGAAACTTATCGCATGAAATTTGGTTACGCGCGCATCTCCACACATGAGCAACACGCTAACATGCAGCTCGATCAACTACGGCAGGCGGGTTGTGATGAAATTTTTTGTGAAACAGCGAGTGGGATAAAAGTAGCCCGTCCGGTTCTTGAACAGCTCCTGAGTAAAATCCGTCCGGGTGATGTCATTGTTATCTGTAAACTTGACCGATTAGGCCGTTCTCTCCGGCATCTGATTGAGTTAGTGAATCAGTTACTGGAAAAAGGCGTTGGTCTTAAAAGCCTTCAAGACCCTATAGATACCACCAATGCGCAAGGTCGGCTGGTATTTAATTTATTTGCCTCATTAGCTGAGTTTGAACGCGATCTGATTGTTGAGCGAACACAGGCAGGTTTGGCTTCAGCCAGAGCACGGGGACGTTCAGGCGGTCGACCACAAGGTCTAAATGAAGTGGCAAAAAAGAAAGCGATTGCTGCTGAGGCGCTGTATACACAAAGTGAGTTGAGTGTAAAAGAAATAGCGGAAAATTTGGGGATAAGCAAAGTAACCCTTTACCGCTATCTCCGATACCGAGGTGTGCAGATAGGGTGTAAAAATGTTCGGCCATAAGGCGCTTTCATAACTACTCACACCTATGCCAATATCTTACATGTGTTATTCGTCATGCGGTTAAGAAACGTAAAGTGATTTATCTAGCGCTCGAATCGGCCTCTAAAAAATGGAGTATGCCTATTCAAAACTGGAAACAGGCAATGAGTCGTTTTATTACTGAGTTTGGTGACCGTTTAAACGATCACCTTTAATAAATGGGCAAATACACAGAATTATTTACAGGATCCATTTAAACCCTATTTTACCACATCGTTGTTTCCTTAACCGAATGCTATTTTCCGGCTTAGAACCCCAATATTATTTTTTAATTTCTTGGTTAACGATAAAAACCTAATTAGTTGTTTGTATGGTTAAGTTTAATTCGACACAAACACTATTAAATTCTTTTTAAGAAGTAATTATCATTTAAAGTGAGGCTGAAATAATGTGCTTATTTCCTGATTTTACTCGAATATTTTCTGTAATATTTTTAATGGAGTTATCATTTATCTTAATAAAGTAGGATGAGGTGCTACCCTACTCTATTAGTTGAACATTATCCGCATGCCTTACCATCATTCGGAGTCTAACCAATATTACTGTCTATTTTATTCTTAAGATAGATACTTAAAAATGCTGTAACTGTAAATATGATACTAATAAGAACAACGGAATGAACACCTAAATAAGTTACACCCCACCCTCCGACCATAGCACCTATGGTGATTCCTAAATTTGAAAACGATATATACAGGCTATTGGCAAACTCAGGTGCTTCATTGGCCTCCCTCATAAGCCATGTTTGGCTGATAACGAGTCCTGCCGAATGTAACACTCCCCAAAAAAAAATTAATATCAATATAGCTATTGGAGAAAAACCTAGAATCCAAATAAAAATATACAACAAAGTCAGTAAAACTGGATATAATTTTGTTGTTTTTATAGTGTTTTTTTGTAGAAAGATGCTGAAGATATAATTACCAAGTACTCCGCTAATACCAAAAAAGACTAGAAATATACTAATAGTATCATTATCAAGACGTGTGATTTTAGCAAGATAGTCTGCTATATAACTAAAATTTGCAAACATCGCAGAAAATACGGCTGTTACTGTAACAATTGTTAACCATAATTTTCCATTGCGTAATACAATTAATTGGCTGGAAAAGTTAACTTTTTCTACAGGAATAGAAGAAGGAACGAAAAATAAAATACCTATAAGAGCGAGCAAACAGGATATTGAACCAAAATAAAATGCAGCACTTAATGATAAATGTTCTGCAATAAAAGAGCTTACCGGCATGCCTAATACTAATCCTACAGCAACTCCAGCGAAAACTTGTGCTACGGCTCTTGGGCTTTTCTCTTTAACTACTGAATTGGCTGCAATGACGAGTGCCACAGCAAAGAAAGTAGCATGAAACAGTGCTGGCAATATCCTGAAGAAGAGGATTAAATTAAAACTGCTTGTGGTGGCATAGATAAGATTAGATATAACAAATATAAAAAGAATTGTAAGAAGGATGTGTTTTTTATTATATCGCGATAGTAGTAATGTAATAAATGGCCCTGTTATGGCAACAATGACAGCATAAATACTAACAAGAAAACCGACTTGTGTAGGTGTCACGTTAAGTTGTGACCCTAATTGTGGTAACAAGCCGATTACTGCTACTTCAGTGGTAATAACCCCAAAGACAGCAATGGCTAAGACAAGTAGTAACATAACATTATTATGTTTCATAAATATTCCTAAATAGATTCATATAAAATATGAAACGTTAAACTACTTTGACTACTCTTTCAATACTATGAATGACAATAGGAACCATTTTGGAAATGTTATCATTTCTTTTAGTTACCATTTTATTCTCATTTAAATTAATTTGCTCATGAAAATAATTTTTCGTGTAAATAAAAACAATTTAATATGAAAATGGTTTGTTTTCTATTAATTATAGATGTCATATATATTTATAACTCACAAAATATAAAATCTAACAATAGATTGACTTGAAGTTAGGACATAGTATACATTTGTATCAAAATGTAAAATACATAAATTAAATAATGTTTAATCCGGTGGCGATTGCGATTTTCTTTAAATTAAGTGATTTTGCCGCCTTAGGAGCTTGTGAGCAGAAATAAATAGCTACCGAATTAATAATTATAATGTCATTTGATAAATTCTAAGTTGGTAGAGTGAAATATGTCTTATACACAAATAAAAGCCACACATTCAGCAATCAAATTAGTTGCTATTCGTGGTGCGGTTCAGGTTGACTTTGATACAACTGAAAGCATTGCTTCAAGTACATTACTAATGATTGATGAAATTATATCTAATAATCATTTATCAATTACTGATTTTGTAAGTTTATTTTTTACTGTTACACCTGATCTTACTACTGAATTACCGCCTTTAGTTCTCTATGAATCTGGAATAAAAATTCCATCTTTGTGTGCTGTAGAAAATAATACTAGTATGATGATACCTCGTGTTATTAGGGTAATGGCTCATGTACAATGGCCTTATGGTGAACAACCTCATAAACATATTTATCTTCCTGGTACAATTTCTTCAAGGCCATTTTCTGAATGAAAAAAATGGTTTCCAATTTCACATTAATGGATCTAAAAATTATGGATATAACAGAAGAAAAAAGTGATGTTTGCTCTTTGAATAATATTATTTTTGAACTAAAAAAAATAGTCGGTGAGAAATATATTCAAATTAAATCTGGTGAAATATCAACTCTTACCTTGGGGAGAAATGTAAGTTTATTTACTCCAAAAAAGGTTAGTACCATTGTTAGACCTGGTTCTATCAATGAAATAATCCAGATTGTAGATATAATGAATAAAAATAATTCGAAATTAGGATTACATATCGTTAGTTCTGGATATAATTGGGGATTAGGTTCTAAAGAGCCTGTCAATGAAGATGCTATTATCGTAATTCTAGATAGATTAACAAATATTCGAGACATAAATATTGAAGATGGGTGGGCCATAATAGAACCTGGTGTAACACAGCTAAATTTAGCTAATTTATTAAAAGATAGTTCACGCATGCTGAACGTGACCGCTTCTTCTGGACACACAAGTGTAATAGGTAATATTCTGGAGCGCGGTGTTGGATTACGTCACCAAAGAACTAATGATTTGCTAGGATTGGAGGTGATAACACCTGATGGTGAAAAAATCACAGTAGGATGGTGGCCACATACAGAAAGAAAGACTGCATTTAATACATTTGGACATGGTCCTTCATTATTGCACCTTTATACCCAATCTAACCTTGGAATAGTAACTGGAGCCGTAGTTCGATTATTACCCAGACCGCAAACACAAACTGTCTTACATTTACATTTTCCCAGGAAAAAATTATTAGACGCTGTTAATTTATTCAGAGATTGGTATGCACAGGAGATGGTTTCTGGCGTATTAAAAATCTATGACACAGTTTCTACTGAATCTTACGGTGGCTCAGGAGACGAGCATCTCACTTTGATATGTGTGTCTGGTAACCCTAAAAAAGTAGAAGCAATTGTATCTATATTGTTTGAAGAAGCCAAAAATAGTGGAATATTTACAAAATTAATTCACTCAAATGAGATTAGTTCAGACAGAAATGACTTTGTTTTACAAGTTGTAGAACATGCTTATGCTGGTGATCCTTCATGGAATGAGCATATGCTTCGTGCGGCTACTGGGCAAAATGCTAAGGAGGTAGATAGTAAAGGTGGTGGCTGGATTTTCTTTTTGGCCTTCATACCATTTAAAGGAGAAACTATTACCGAAGCTTTATCTATTATTGATGATATCTCTAAAAAAATGGGTGTCAAAATTGGTACAACTGTAAATGCGTTATCTTCTGATGTTATAGATTTAGTTATTTCAATAAAATTTCCACCCGTCAAAGATCAGATCAGCAAGTCACATGAAACTCTGGATTTAATCTATGAGCACTTTACTTATAAAGGATTTTATCCTTACCGTTTAGACATTAATCACACTAATTTTATTGAGCACTATTACTCACAAACTGAACGTGCAGTTAATAAGAAGCTGAAAAACATGCTAGATCCTAATGGAATTATTTCCACTGGGCGTTATTTTTAATTAATAAAATAAGGGAAAGAAAATGGAAAGCACAGATTTTAGCTCTAATAATAATGAAATCATTCCAAATAATGCAGAGGATATTATTAATAAGGCTAAAAATATTATTCCAATATTAAAGGAGAATTCAGAAAAAATTGAAAACAATAGAAGGCTCACTTCAAATGTCATTGACCTTTTAAGAAATACAGGTGTTTTTCGTGCTGCAATGCCTAAAGAATGGGGTGGGCCTGAGTTAACATCTATTCAACAGACACAGCTCATAGAGATTCTGGCTACAGGTGACATTTCCGCTGCTTGGTGTAGTATGATTGGTATGGATTCGGGAATATATTCTGGTTTCTTACCTCCCGATATTTCACGTTCCTTATATCCTAATCTTGATATTGCTAATTCAGGATGGATTCATCCGCAGGGACGTGCTGACCGTGTTGATGGGGGATATATTGTCAGTGGCAATTGGAGATTTGGTAGTGGCATAACTCACTGTGATGTACTGATATGTGGTGTATTAGTCTACTGTAATGGGGTACTAGAAAAAGATCCGATTACTGGAGAAGAAAAACACTGGCGTATTATGGTAGCAAAGCCAGAGCAATTTAATATTATAGACACCTGGAATACAACTGGACTAGCTGGTAGCGGTAGTTTAGATTATTCGGTTGAAGGGCTTTTTGTGCCTGAGAAACACAGTTTTTCGTTTTCACAGCCATATCGCCCGGGTCCTCTCTATAATTCACCTGATACCATCCTCCGAAAGATGGCAGGAGTTCCTTTAGGAATGGCTCGTTCTTGCTTGGATTATGTTCGGGAGCAAGTAAAAAATCGTATTGATCGTGCAACTAACACCCCTTGGATTGCAGATTTTCGTGTTCAATCTGCAATAGCTCGTGCCGAAATGGAGCTTGCCGCTGCTAGAGCATCAGTATATACCAGCCTTGAAAAACAATGGCAAAATATTTTGGAAGGTAGCACTGAATCTGCTTCAGATGATCGTATTACAACGGCTTTGGCTCGTTATAATGCCTTTCAGACAGCTCGTAATATCGTACAATCGATGTATAACTTGCTCGGCGGTAGTTCAGTCTATCGGAAATCTCCTCTTGATCGTTGGCTTCGTGACGCACAGACAATGTGCCAACATGCAGTAGCGCAAGACTCTATTTTACAGTTAGCGGGAAATGTTTTAGTCGGCGGCAAATCAAAAAATATTTTCTTTTGATTTTTAAATATGAGTATTTTTATGTTAAAAAAAACTAAAATAGTGCTATTCACTGAAATTAATTCAAAATTGGGTTCTCCGTTTTTAAGAATATTGTCAGCTCATCCTATGATTGAGCTGCTAATGGTTGTAACTTCTCCACCAAATAATAAATGTGATTATTTTATTAATGATAAATATCCTGTAAATATAGAAGAGGAAGCTATATCTTTGGGTATTAAAATTAAACGACCAGAAAAAGTAAGTTCGTTAGAAACGATAACATCAATAAAAGAAGCTAATCCAGATTATTTTATTGTGGCTAATTTTCAACAATTATTAACCAGAGAGTTATTAGATATTCCCAATGTTATTCCCATTAACTTCCATCCAAGTCCTTTGCCTCGTTATGCAGGATTAGCACCATTTTATTGGATGATAAAAAATGGTGAAACCAAAACATCTATTAGTGCTATTAAAATGGATGAAGGGATTGATACGGGTGATATAATTATGCAACGTCCTGTTCATTTTTCAGAAAAAGAAACTTGCATTGGTTTGAGAACTGCTCAGGAAGAACAAAATATTTTAATGTTGCTAGACTTAATACCTCTTATGGTAAATAAAAATTTCTCTTATAAACCTCAAAATACGCAAAACCGTAGTTACTTTGGTCGCCCAGAGTCTTCTGATTATCATCTGAATTTCCAGCTTGAGGCTCAGGTATTGGAGAGGCATATAAGGGCAGCATATCGTTATCCAGGAGCGTATTTTTTAACACAAAAAAATCTGAAGATTGTTGTGCTTTCAGCTAATGTTACTAATATCCCATCAAACACCGAAAATCCTGGAAATATTAGCTATTTTAAAGGAAAAATCTTTGTGGCAACAAAAGATTTTTGGCTCCAGCTACTAACTATTGATATGGATGGTATAGAGGTGTCCGCATCATTATTAATTAATGAAGAAAAAACAAATAACCATATTAACATGATTGACAATGTGGCTATCTAATGGAATTAGATATATTAAATTTGGAGCTGCCCTAGATAACCACTATAACCTAGGATAGTTTTATAAGAAAAAGTCGACTCAGTCAGTATAAGCAAGGGCGGTTATTAGAACTGTTTATTGTCGCAGCGGCTGAACTTGTGGGTGTCCATCGGAACACGGCTGCATACTCTTTTCATCGCCTTAGAATACTTATTGCAGAATACGTAGAGCAGCATTCTATTGAACTACCGATATAAATCGGTGACGAGAACTATATTATGGATGAAGAAAACGAACATCGTTTACGCTTTCGGGATGCGATGGCAAATCTTTCTGCTGCTGTGAATATCATTACTACTAATGGTATTGCAGGGCGCTATGGTATTACAGCAACGGCTGTATGCTCTGTAACTGATACTCCCCCAACGCTGCTAGTGTGTATTAATCGTAACAGTGCTATGAATTCAGTACTTCAGAATAATGGCCAGCTGTGTGTGAATATTTTAAATCATCAACAGGAGTCGCTTGCTTGTCATTTTGCTGGAAAAACAGATAATAATATGGAAGAACGTTTTAATTGGGGTATTTGGGAAACTGGAAAATTTGGGCAACCTAAATTACAATATGCATTAGCTAATTTGGAGGGTAATATAGTGCAAATACAAGAGGTAAGTACACATTATGTTTATTTAGTGGAAATAAAAAAGATGACTATTCAGAGCACAGGGCATGGGCTTATTTATTTTAAACGTGTTTTTCACCCACTAATACAACTAATGGGTAAAGAATTATCAATTGAAGCTAATTGTTAAGTTACATAAAGTATATGGGGTTCCGCGGTCATTTCTGCAATAACACTCGCTAAGCAATTTTCCACATGACAGAAATCACCTGTTTTCTGTCAGACTCTGCCCTCGGTAGAAATTCAGAGCGTACTTATGAGATTTTTTACGTGCCAAACTGTAGTGATGTGATGGACGTTCCCCGGTTGTGCAAGCATTGAATTGATACAATGTGCGACCATATATCCGTTTTCCAAGCGGACCCTAGATAGGATGTAAACATGTTCTCCCATAAGGCGCTTTCATAACTATTCACACCTGTGCCAACATTTTACATGTATTATGAACAGACCCGTTATTTAACGCAACTTAAAGGACAATTTACCAGTATTGCTGTTAAAAATGTTTCTGCGCTAAAGCGCACTTATAGCATTCGGATTTATGAGTTGCTAATGCAGTTCAAAAAAACAGGAGATAGGCTAGTTGACATCAATGACTTTCGTACCATTTTAAATTTAGAAGATAAATACAAAGAGTTTAGAACTCTGAATGATGCAATCATAAAACCATGTATAAAAGAATTAAACGAAAAAAGTGATCTAGTGGTCACCGTAGATACAGTAAAGAAAGGCCGTACTGTCGTATCTCTACATTTTCAATTCAAAGAAGACAAACAAATTAAATTAGCCATTTAGCCTTTATTCTTATTTCAATTTAACTTCTTTTATAGTAGGGTTTTTATCCATTTACTTAATTCATAATGGACCCCCTACAGAGAAGGAGTTTTTATGGCTAATTTAATTTACGCAACTATAAAAGGTAAAAAGCAAGGAGTTATTTCCACAGGTTGCTCTACTTTTGATTCGATAGGAAACAAATATCAATCTGGTCATGAAGATGAAATATTCATCATTTCCCTTGAACATGAAATGACAAGAATGGGTAACGTTAATCACCGACCTGTTTCATTCATCAAACCAATAGATAAATCATCACCATTACTTGGTGTTTCAATATCTGACAATGAAGAACTAGAAATAGAATTTTTCTTTTATAGAACTGCTATTAATGGCGGAGTCGAATTATATTATTCAGTGAAATTAAAAAAAGCTTTTATAGAAAGGATCAATGTTAGTTACCCTCACGCTATAAATCATGCCAATCAGCAACCAGAGGAAATGGTTTCTGTTAGATATGCTAGTATAACATGGCAGCATTTCGCTGCCGGAACATCTGGATATAGCTTCTGGGAAGATAGGGTCTATTAATATGAAAGCTCCTCTAATTTTAGAGGAGCTAACAATACATTAATCTTATAAAAAAACGCCATACCCAATATGCTATCAGTGAGAGCAATGTTATGTTTAATTTTAATGATTTAAATCTAAGCTTCGCTGCTTTGAATAGCAGAGGGAGTACAAACAGAGCAGCCAGAGGAGCCGTAACATCTCTTGTGTCATCAACTACGAACGCTCGATGAGCCACGCACGCGTTTTCTATTTCCCCCCCATCAATATATATTTCTTCCTCGAAGAAAGAAAAAGAATATATAATTAATAGACAGAAAACATAATAAATTATGTACTTTATTCTACTATTCACCATTAATCCCCAATATCATATATATGGATTTTTTCTTTTCTAATATTCTTCTTCCATATGAACTATATTCCCTGCCTTTAGATCCGGGCGGTAATGATATTGAATTTATAATATCATTTTTATCTCTAGCTATTCCCCTATTATATCTAGAACCTGCCAATATTAATTGCTCATCTGTTAAAATACTCGTGTTTTTTATGTTTGGATAATCATAAATAATAAGATCTCTTAAATGCATTGCAACAACTTTTATATTGAAATCATCTGTTAGAAGGCAATTTGAAAGTTGTAATTGCTGCTTTGTTGTTAGTGTTGATGGGTCTATACCTAATGTTTCTGCCGCAGCTCTTAATTGAATAGCTAATACACCAACAGATGTTGCATTTGATTTTTTATTGTCACCATTGAACGTATCATTGAAAATCTGCCTAATTTGTAGAACTCCATATGCTTTAAATCTATCTGGCGTTCCTCCGGCCTCAGCAACAGCAACGCCAGCTAATAGGAGTACTGGTATATTCGCTTCATGTGCATATTTTATTATCAAATTTTTATTGTATTGCAGGTAAGCTGCTTTATATGCCCATAAATAGCTTTCTCCTGTTACAAGAGTATCACTATTAAACAAGAACTTATATCTAATAAAATCAACACCATCAAATCTTGGGAACCCCAATTCATCAACTGTACAGTAAGGATTTTTCACTTTAATATCATCCATGCAATTATTAGTTATAACAATTCTGTAGTAACTAACAAAGGAAATCCACATTTATTTAGTACCATTATGTACTAATTAGCTATAGGGTTCACTTTATAATATATTTTATAAAAAACAAAAATAAAGAAATAACCTATTACACCATCCATTTATATAATATATTTATAACTACTTTTTCTTTAATTTTTCGGATGACTGATTAAGTTTACGTTCCAATGTTCCAATCTGTTTTCTTAACTCTTCGATTTGATTGTAAGTACTTAGCGTTGCCTTGAAGTTCCGATCAACCGCTTGGCCAAAAAAGAATTTGGTACTGAAAGCCGTTACAAGCACGATAGCCAGCAAACCGCCCCCAACAAGCCACCAAAAGTAATCTTGCAGTTGCTCATAACGTTGCTTCAGCTTATTTTGAGCCGTCTGAATATCTTCTGAAAACTGGTGGCCACGGGCTGTTAATACCTTAACTTGTGTCGCTATCGCGTCCATCTGCACATCCGTCCGCTGCCGGACTGCTCCAGCAATATCGATATGTTGCAAGGTGTCCATAACATTCTGGTTAATCTGGTTCGGCACAGTGTGTGCTAATGTTGTAAACTGCCTTGCACTTTCATCCAATGAACGTAACGTCGATTGTTTAATCACATCCAGTTCGGGGTTGTAAGCCGGAAGCCGCCAAAATTTTGTCAGCGTGGTGTTCCAGCATGATATGGCAACGGATATCCACGATATTTTACAATTTACATAACTCTCTAAAATTTTCAAAAAGCTGAGCTTTAACCTCCATCTGGCTCATGTCCCATAATGTGGTTAGCTGCTTCTCTGCAATCTCACTGTCCCATGGCATTAGTGGGTCATTACGAAACTTACCAAATGGCCCATCTGTTTCTGTAAGAATGCGTGATTTGGGAATTTTCAAAGCTAAGGACTTTCCCTTTATTGTATCGAGCATTGCTGGCCCCACTGAAAACCAACACCCTAAATCGATTGCCCTTTCAAGCTGCTTAGGTGTCCCTGTGAACCAATGCAATACTGCTACCCCATCAATATTTTCGATCTCATCGAGGACAACTGACGCACTTCCTCGGCTATGGATAGTCATAATCTTGCCTCCAGCACGATTTACGTTATTGAGTATGTGTCGGAATACCTTCAACTGGATGTCCCAATGCTCTTTAAATCCCTTACCACCATCAAGCCCTATTTCGCCAATGTACCTAGTTTCTGAAAGCAGTGAATCAAATAGCTCTAACTCATGCGATCTTTGATGTGCTATTTGGGGATGAAGCCCAAGAGCTGTTCGGATTCGTTGGCTTCCTTTGGCTAGTGAAGAGGTCCCATGCCATGCTCTAGGTGTCGTTGTAACCGACAGTATATAAGTCCCTCGACGCTTGCATTCCTCAGCCACTTGTTCTGGCTGAGGATATAAGTCGAGATGACAGTGCATATCGATGCTCACACTATGCTCTCACTTAGTAAGTAGCTTTCGACCTCATCCAAGCCGTCTATAAATACCTGCTTAAAATTATTGAATGTTGCCGTAGGCAAAGGACCGCTTTTGGCGATCCATGTTCCTATTTTCAAAGTCGATTTCTGTGCGATCGCAATCCTAAGAGCCATGAGATCATCCCTGCGATCAATTTCATTTATTACTTTAGCCAAGGACTGGAAAGTGTAATCTGCATCTCTACTAATCCTTCCAGCATGAAGCGATGCCCGTCGAATGATGCACGGTACGCATACCCCGCACTGCTGATCCGTTCGTTTCCAATGACTGCAAGATACCGTACTTTCTACGACGTCAGATAAGAGTTGCTTGTTCAAGCATTGAGAGACCATTTGCCCCTTTGTTTTGAACTGATATGGATTGATTATTTGGCAAGGAATTCCGACCGCATCAAAGAGTTGTTGTATGCTGGAAATAAAATATGGATGTGTTGTTCGTGTACTCAACGTACCGATCCGGCGTGGGGTTAGTGGTGCATTTAACGAGATAAACCCATTTTCGGGCACAAAAAGATCGACCTTTTTTTGTTGAGATACTTCTTGAACAGCACAAGCGCCCACTGCCGCAAAAGCAAGAAAATTGAGGCTCCGCGTTCGCATCGTAATGTCAGTCACCCCTTGATATAGATGCGGATCAGCATTAATTTCAAACCGTGAGTATCGACCATTCAATCTTTCAGCAATTTGATCTTGTCGTGACTTATCTCCTTTATAAGCATGACTAACCAAAAGCGGAGCACGCCCCACTGTCAGAAGATCTATTGCGCCAATAGCCGAATCCAATCCTCCCGAAAATAAGCTGACGCAATCAAGTTCTTTGAGCTTAATCAGGTGAAATCTTGAATGTTGACTATATGGTTCAGGCGGTGCATAACCACCATCACAAAACTCGAAATCCCAGATGTCTCCACTAAGGAAATGCAAAGCGCTTTCAAGCTCCTTCTTTAGAGCAATCCATCGAGATGGCTCATGAAGGGGAAGACGTAGCGAGAGTTGACGAGTCCAACCATCCTCAGAGCTTTCACGCTGAACGAAAGTATCGGCGGCTGTAACCGCTAGTGCAATGCTCAAAAAATCCATGACCTGTGCTGGGATTTTGACTCCCAAGCGCTTAATTCGATCAATCGCAGGATTCCCAATAATAGATATATCCCCCCGCCCGCTTAATCCATAGAGCTGTACGGGCAACAAGTTCTCACTTGCTCGCGGTAATAGGCGATGTTCATGATGGAAAACTAATTGTGTCATTGGTAGGCCTCCCATTCTTGCCAAGCCTCAATGATTACCTGACGCTCAATTTTAACCATTTGATTTTTCGAAAAAGTTCTGATGTTGCCGACAAGTTTTGGAGCCATATGCTTATCAACAACAACTTTGATCAACTCTCGAAGTTCAGTTTCTGCATGGATGGCTTTTGAAGGAGTATCCGCTTTATTCCATGCCTTGTTAGAATCCATAACCATTTGCAAAAAAATGCTTTCAGCAAGATAACAAATCATTGTGTCAACGATCACACCATCTGTTATTTGTTGGGGATCGAAAATTGCTACACCATCGAGAGCTTCCACTAAGGCATGGTTCATGGCTGCACAAATCTTCTCTGAATCACCATCCTGCGATGTTAAAGCTTGAGCAATAGCTGATATTGCCATTTCGCATGGAAGACCAGCTAAACTGCCCAAATCAATGCTTGGTTCTCCCGGAGCCGGAGGTACTCCCGCCAAAGCCCCAAACAATCCCCCCCCTGCCTGTGTGACACTCCCTAATCGTCGGGCTGCACTACTGCTACCTCCAGAGGCCTTTCGCGCGTAATGCCCTATGGCTTTTCTGAAGTCTGCTCTATTACCGTTTGAAACCGCATTCCCCAAAGATTCCCGGAACGGCGCGAACCTTCTTTCTTGTGGCGGGGGTAAGGGTTGCTGTGGCTGATCATCAGCCCAAGGTGGAACCAGTGGCGAACCACCACCTGGCCCTGTACTTGATTGTGAAGTTCCCATTAAGCGTCCTTATTCCATTGCTCATCTTTGAGTGCTGCAGCCATCCATACAGGTGGCTTCGTTCCCTGCTGCAATTCCTGCAAGTAACGAATTAATATACTGGCCGCATCTGCCGAGTGGCGAGCCAAGAGGCATGCACCAGAAAAACCCTTAGGTCTACGAGTCCAATCCGATGCTTGCCTTAACTGGCTAATTAGACCTTCCATTACAGGCACTTGTTCCTCACGAGGAAGCGTTTCCAAAAGAGCTTCTGCTGCGGGAGAACTGGTATTTTTCATTTCAATGAGTGCATTCAGTGCTTCCCGTCCATACGGCGATAAACCAACCACATATGCACCTATTGGCATAGTTTCTCTGGACAGATATATGGCGGCTCTCAAATCGATTCCACCAAGGCGCGGTTCAAGCTGAGCCCATTGAGCAATGAAAGCTTTAGTTGTTGGATTATCAGTCCATGTCTTTGGCGCTTCAGTAGGTATTTGACCGTCAGCTTCCTCAAGCTGTTTAAGCAACTGTGGTATACCTTGTTCAATATCCACTAGATGATATAAGTCAGCGGTACCATCTACTCCAACACATCGCTCAAAGATTACTAACTTAGTGATGATTGCTTCATCCAAAGGCATTGCTCGCCGCTTGGCAATTTGAGATCGCATTTTGACAACATTCAACAAGCGCTTAACGATTCTAGGATTGCCATGGATAATTGGCGAATTGGCTAATACAGGAGCAATACGGTCCGCACGAGCAAATGCCAAAGCGAGGTTGCTATCCTCAGATTCACCAGTCATTTTTAGAGCGTCCTGGCGTGTGATAGGTTCATCTTTCCAAGATTGCTGTAATGCCTTTTCTAGGCCGTCACGGAGCGTAGTAAGTTTTTCGCCTTTTAAGCCATGCTCAATGGCATAAAGCATGAACAGATATGAACGAATCTCACGCACCCCAGCTTTTGGCACCCGAATAGGAACTTGGATGAGCTTATCAAGATAGTCTATTTGATGCCGCTGTGATGCCCCCTTGAAGTAATCAGCTACTGAAGAACGAATCATGTCCTCATCTGCTGCAATGATAAAGGCTGTATTAGTTAAGAAAAGGAATAACCTGATTGCTTCAAGTGTATGGATAGCATTAGCCGGTAGGCAGCGATCGAGGTTATCAATTACCACGATGAGTGGCTTACCAAGCTCTTCTAAAATTTCCCCATATTCCTTACGAAATGCATCAATCTGCTGAGGAGGGCTTTTTTTAGCCTCAGGTTTAATCAAATCACCAGCCTTCTCTTTGCCTTCTTTAGCCAGATTGCCCAAAGCCTCATATTCTTCCTGGCTTTGGATACCGTCGGTAGCATTCCTAAACGCGCCAATTCCCCTAGAAAGTAAACCGCCAGTAGGGACTCCAGCAAATAAAGCAGCTCCTTCCGCCAGAAACCCCATTGCTCTAAACCCATCAACCCGGCTCAGAAGTCTCTTCGCTTTTGAGATGAGGGGCGTATTTCCATCAGCAGCTTTTGTCAATGCTGTAGCGATGACTTCAAGTAGAGCTGCTCGCGCATCGTCATAGCCCTGATAGAGCCAAGAGTCAAAATTAATTACAATCCAATCTTTTTCATCTTGCTCAAGTTTTTGCTCTATCAGTTTCAAGAGTGAGGATTTGCCAGCACCCCAATTACCAAAAATGCCTATCGATACTGGTAACATACCTTCGGTAGTGAGCACATCGACGGCTAATTGGGATACTTCTCCAAAATTTAGGTAATCTTCTGATGATTCCTTGTCTGACCACATCTGTTTACCCCTTATTTTTTTCGACTATTGAAAGCATCAAATCACTCCTGATAAGGTCTATCTAGGATGCACACAGTTCTAGATTCAGCTATCTCGCGAACCCGAGGCAGTAAGCTGAAATTCATCAAAATTTCCGGATCGTAATTTTTAGTGATCTTTAGGAACTTCAATAACGCCATCAGCAATCCCCTGAGCCATTCGTTCCATCCATACTGCAAAGCGAAAATACCCAGGATATTGCAGGCAGATGTAATCCATCTGGACCTTTGATTCACTGTCCATCACCCGTTTAAAGGCATTCATATAGTCATAACAGCCCTGCAATAGCTGGGTATCGTCATTCTCTGTCAGAGGAAACCGACAGGCATAATCATGGACAATCTTTGCCAGCTGCCGCTGTTCTGCGGTTAAGTCGATCATTTTTTCCCTCTTGAAAGTGTCCGGTAGACTGTTGGTCTTGAGACTGAAAACAACTCAGCCAGATCGCTAATCGAGTACTGCCCGGTTTCATGCATCCGGCACAACTCTTTTTGTTGTTTTTCAGACAGTTTTGGTTGTTTTCCCCTCAGTTTCCCCTTCGCCCGCGCAATAGCCATGCCTTCCCGGGTTCGCAGGCGTATCAGGTCGCCTTCAAATTCAGCAAAGGTGGCCAGTACGTTGAAGAACATTTTCCCCATCGGGTCTGCCGGATCATAAATATTGGTTCCAAGCGCCAGTTTCACTTCTCTGGACTGCAATGTATCAGCTATTTCACGAGCGTCAGGTACTGAACGCGCCAGGCGGTCAAGCTTGGGAACAACCAGCGTGTCTCCACTACGCACGGCAGCTAGTGCCTGATCCAGACCAGGCCTTTGCCGGTTTGAACCCGTCAGCCCTTTGTCGATGTAAATTCTGTCCGGGGAGACACCGAGTTTTACCAACGCTTCCTGTTGGGCAGTCAAATCCTGTTTATCCGTGGAGCAGCGGGCATAGCCAATCCGTATTTCAGTCATAACGTGTACGTTTAAGGAGCCGTGAAAGAGATTGATACCGTACCAGTTATATGAGACAACGTCAGCAGTGATTTTCTCTGAAGCGCAAATTTAATTTTTACCGTCCGCAGAGCGATCCTCTTACGGACATATTCAGTGCGAGGTCAGGATGACATCCCGTCGAAAAGATAAAGGTAAAAGACTCACCGTTTTAACGGATGCAGAAAAATTCGCACTGTATGGCCTGCCTGACTTTGATGAAGGCCAGCAGTTGGAGTATTTGTCGCTTACGGCAGATGAGCTGGCGCTGGCAAACAGTCGCCCCGAAATACTGTCGCAGATTTATTGTATCCTTCAAACGGGTTATTTTAAGGCCAAACACGCCTTCTTTCATTTTTCACCGAAGGATGTGGAAAGTGATTTCGATTTTGTGGTTCAGCGTTACTTTCGTGAGGTATCCCTTACCGACAGAACTATTACCACCCATGAATATTACGCCCAGCGTAAGCTTATTACCGACTTCTTTGGGTACCGTCAGTGGTCAGGCTCCGTTGGCCCGCAGTTGAATGCCCGCGCAGCGCAGATTGTGCGTCGTGATATTACCCCTGGATTTGTTGCTACCGAACTTATCTGCTGGCTGAATGAACAGAAAATCGTTCGGCCAGGATATTCCACACTCCAGAAAATAATTAGTAAAGCACTGTCAACTGAGCGGCAGCGATTGGCGGGAATACTGTTGTCCTCCCTCGATACAGAAACACAGAGCGCACTGAATTCACTTCTGAAGAAAGATGATGCGCTGTCGGGACTGGCTGTGTTGAAGCCGGAAGCGAAAGATTTTCGGTGGCGGCAAATGTCTAGGGAAAGGGAGAAACGAAACCAGCTGGCACCGATATATCAGAAGGCTCGACAATTACTTCCCGGACTCGGGATTTCGCAACAAAATTTGCTGTACTTCGCCAGTCTGGTCAACTTTTATACCATCCATGATTTGCGTAACCTCAAAACCGAACAAACCTGGTTATATCTGACGTGCTATATCTGGCTTCGCTACCGTCAGCTGTCAGATAACCTCACCAGCGCCATGATATGGCACATGAAGCAGACCGAAGAACGCTGCAAGGAAGAGGCCAGAAAAAACTTTGAAGCAGACGTTCTGCAACGGCAGCAGGAGAATAATAAAGTCGGTCGGCTGTTATCCCTGTTTGTCGATGATGATGTGACGGATAGCATCCCCTTTGGTGAGGTACGCCAGCGAGCCTGGAAAATCATGCCCAGGGAAACTCTTCAAAGCACCGCACAGCGAATGCGGGTTAAACCAGCCAGTCGGATGGCACGACAATGGGAGGCGGTTGACACTCAGGTGGCTCATATACGACGCCATTTACGGCCGCTGTTTTGTACTCTGAATTTTTCCAGTGTGACGCCTGAATGTCCCTGGCTTGCTGCACTGACATGGGTCAGGGAGACGTTCTCTAAGCAGTTGCGGTTGACGCAGCGACTGCTAGCAGAATGTCCTCCGGCCACACTCCCGCCACGACTGCGAATCTGGTTATTGAGCATTGATGAAAAAGATACGCCGACAGGGCTTCATGCCGATCGCTATGAATTCTGGCTTTACCGGCAAATCAGAAAACGACTGGAGGCAGGAGAACTTTATCTTGATGACAGCCTGCAGCACCGCCACCTTTCAGATGAGCTGGTTTCCGTAGAAGAAAAATCCGACATTCTGGCCCAGATGGATATCCCGTTTTTACGTACTCCGGTCGAACATCAACTGGATGAACTGGCCCGCGAACTGCATGACCAGTGGATAGCGTTCAACAGAGAACTTAAGCAGGGTAAGTTGTCACATCTGGAGTTTGATCATAATACACAGAAACTAAGCTGGCGTAAGTCGGATTTAACAGGGCCATCGGACAGTGTGACGGATTTTTATTCACAACTGCCCCTGTGTGAGTTGGCGGATATTTTTCGCTTCGTTAATCAACAGTGCCAGTTTTTGTCGGCACTGACACCGCTACAACCTCTGTATGTGAAAACGGGAGCTGATGCAGACAGCCTGATGGCGGTAATAATGGCACAGGCCATGAATCACGGTAATCTGATGATGTCCCAGACCAGCGACATTCCTTACCATGCGCTCAATGATTCCTACGAGCAATATCTGCGTCTCTCCACGCTGAAGGCAGCATGTGACTGCATTGGCGACGGAATTAAGACACTTCCTGTCTTCCCATATTACTCCCTGGAGTTAGGGGAGCTGTATGGCGCTGTCGATGGGCAAAAATTCAGCGTTGAGCGTCCGACTATCAAAGCCCGTGCATCAAAAAAATATTTTGGGCTTGGGAAGGGCGTGGTGGCTTACACCCTGCTATGCAACCATATTCCACTCAATGGTTATCTCATTGGGGCTCATGAGTATGAAGCACATCACGTTTTCGATATCTGGTACAGAAATACCAGCGGGATTGTACCAACGACGATAACCGGTGACATGCACAGTATTAACAAGGCTAATTTCGCCATTCTTCACTGGTTCGGCCTGCGTTTCGAACCCCGCTTTACCTCGACAGAGGACATGCTGAAAGAACTATACTGCGCGGATGATCTGGAACATTATAAAAAATGTTTTATCCGGCCTGTAGGGAAGATAAATCAGAAAATTATCATTGATGAAAAACCACATCTGGACCAGATTGTCGCCACGCTGGGGATGAAAGAAATTACTCAGGGTGCACTTATCCGCAAACTGTGTACCTATTCAGCGGAAAACCCGACAAGGAAGGCCTTGTTTGAGTTTGATAAACTGATCCGTAGTCTTTACATTCTCCGGTATCTTCGTAACCCGCAGGTGGCCAGAAATAGCCATCGATCGCAAAATCGCATTGAATCCTGGCATCAGCTTCGTTCAGCGATCGCGCAGGTTGGTGGTAAAAAAGAGCTGACAGGTCAGAATGATATTGAGCTGGAAATCAGCAATCAGTGTGGGCGGCTGCTCAGCATCATTATTATTTATTATAACTCCGTCCTGTTGTCGCGGTTGCTGCAGAAGTATGAAAATGTCGGTAACTCCCGGGGACTTGCTCTTCTCAGACGAATGTCGCCCATAGCCTGGCAGCATATCTTTCTGAACGGCCATTACACCTTTATCAGTGAAGGGAAAGAACTCGATCTGGACGCCATGATTGAAGGACTGACGTTGTCATAGTCAAGCCCGCAAAATTTTGGCGGCTTCCCGCTTACAACCCCAAGATGCGGTGACGGGGGTTCCCGAAGAACAAGAAAGACAGGCGGTTGAAAACGCGAAGTTAATGCTGGTGGCCCAGTTGGCGCAATATAAACGTGAAAGTGTGTCAGAGCTGGATGATAGCAAAGGGCCTAACTTTGATATTAGCGCGAAACCAGACACCGAGACGCAAACAGGCCGCCCCATGCGGCCTTTTAACGTTGGGGGAACGATGATTCAGAGAATTGTGGTGATCAGCACCATGAAAAAGCCGGTGATGGTCCGGGCTGTGTTTAAAGACGGCGATTTGCTTTTGGAAGACCGGAAACGGCTGCCGCCAACACGCAAGGCAATGCTGAGCGCACTGTCAAAAGACATCCCGAAAATGGTCAGGGCGGGGTTTAAGGTGCTGGTGGAGGAAATCAGCGGCGACATTGCGCAGCATATTGGCGCGGTCCGTATCCGGCTCAGCGATAAGCATCATGATGGCCGGCCGGTGATTGTCGTTACCGTGGAACGCTATCATGAACTGAAGAGTCAAGGCAGCCTCATTTACCCCCCGAAGGGAAAAAGCCTGTATGACATTTCCCCTTCCCTGCTGGATGTTGAATTCAATCCGGCGGGTGAACCAGTCTACCGTATTGACTGGACATCACTGACCCCTGAACACGTTCTGATGCTGCTGGTGGTTTACAGCACGGTATTCAACAACGTGGGGTCAGAGGCGTACATTAACGCCATGCACTCTACGGGGGTGGATAACGCCTTTTCCCCGTTAACCGCCCTGTTTAACCTGGTTGGCGCCTATGATAGGCAGGTCGAAAAGGACACGGTTTCTTCGACTTTAACCGGCACACGCATCGATAAACAGACGGTGATCCTATGAATGACTATTCACGACTGGATGACCGCTGCATTGCCGATCCTATCATTCGGGCTTATCTGCACCGCGAGATTATTGCCCAGTCTCAGCTATTCGACCACGCCAGCAATATCGCCTACACCCTCAAACCGGATGAGGCGTTCAGAGCCGATCTGGTCGCCTACCGGGTGTATAAAAACGCCGTGTTGCGTTGGGTGGTCAGGCTGGTGGCCGGGCATGAAAGTGAGTTAGAACCCTTACCCGTGGGTGATAATTTGTCCTTACCTTCCGCGGCCTGGATACGCGATAGGGTCAGGCACTACGCGGACACCCCGGAAATCCTGAATGACTGATTTTCCCCGCACAGAAACCGGTCGGTATGAGACTGACGGGCTACTGCCCAGAGAATTTAACCGGCTGTTCAAACAAATTACCCGGGATCAACAGGCCAAACGTCGCCGGCGTCAGGCAGGCCGGCTACTGACGCCCTCCCTGTTAAAAAATAAAAAGGCGGAGGAGGTGATGGCCTTGGGTAAAAAACGGGACGGGACGTTATTTACTCAAGACGACCTGAAGACGTTTGAAAAAAACCGGCAAAAAATTCGGGCGGGGTTTCATGCCCAGATGGCAGGGATCACCTATCCCCAGCTGATCGCGAGTTGCACCCCCATTGATATCAAACGGGCAAACAACACGGTCGATGATGGCTCAGGCATCAAAACCGCCGCCTTTATCGGCATGGAACAGAATACGGCCATTATCCGTGTCACGGCGTCCGACCAGTCCAAAGACAAGCACCATCGCGTTAAGATCCGCTTTGAAGAGTGGGATACCGCCCTGGAAAGCCTGTCAGAGACAGAAAAGAATTCCGCCCGTGTGATACGCCGGATGTGTGCCGGCCGGGTGTCATTTGACTGTGATTGTGGCCGCCACACGTATTGGTATCGCTATATTGCAACCGCGGGGAATTTCGCGGTGAGCCCCCCGAAAGAGTATATCTACCCGAAAATCAGAAACCCGAACTTAACTGGCGTGGCGTGTAAACACGTGATTCATGCGATGACCCGAATGCAGGCCGGCACCTGGCAAATGCAGGTGGGGCCGGTTGTTGCAGAAAAACGCCCGGGCCACCAGCTTTGGGGACAATAAACAAAAGACCACCGCGTTTTTTGGGCCAGCGCAGCTAAAGCAGCTTAACCGGAACCGGAAAAGTTAAACCAACCACACCGCAATAAAAGACGAGTACCGGCGCTATCAGCAACGCCTCGCGGCACTGGCGCAGAAATTCACTCAAGATCCAAAGAAACTGGATGCGTTGCGCTCGCAGCTGCAGAAAGCAAAAAAGCTCACGGATTCGCAGCGTATAAAACTGCAAAAGCAGCAGGAAGACATCAACCGGATGAAAGCACAGGAACAATTGTTAAAACAACAATTGAAAGATGTCTTCACGATGAAAAAACAATCCTTCATGGATGCGCTCATCCTGTCAGGTAAGCGTCCAGAACAGGCTGAAGCCGCCTTCAGCACGTACATGAAAAAACAGGCCAAAGGGAACGCATGAGCCGCTACAACGCATGGCTGGATGATATTCCGGACAATGAAATCACCGGCATGGGCTCAGCCCAGCCACACCCCAACACAGACCGTTCAGCACAGGCTATGGCACAGTGGGATTTCGATGCGGTTCAAACGCCACCCGAAAAGATGAGCACAGGTGAGGATCAGGCCCCGCCGGGGCAAGCCGTCCTGCCCCCGGACCTATCGGCAAAATCGCCGGATATCACCCTGAAACCCCGGTATCAAGGCCACGCTCCCCTCAATGATCTCGTGCGTCAGGACTGGATAAAAATGATAGAGGACGATCCGGACAGCTATGATGCGTTGTTATATCGCCCCCCCCCTCCAAAACGAATGACAATGGCGTTGAGGGCCCGGTTTTTACAGAATTAAATAACCATCAAAAAGAGCTTTCCTACACCGACCTGCAAAAAGTGAGGATGCTGGACTGCCCCGATGAGCGTGAAGCTTTTACTGCCGTGGATGCGGATGGCGATCAGGATGGGGGCACGGATGACTTTTTAGTGATCCGGGCCGCCGCAATCGGCGTATCCGTCGGTGCCATCTTTGAATGGAATGAAGCCTTATCCCATGGCTGCTTAGCCCGCCGATTCTGGTACGTGCTGCGCATTTTTACATATGGCACGGCCTCCGTGGGGTCGCTTTATTACTGCATACCTGCCCGAAATTTCAGTCAGTCATTATGGGCAGATCATGAGCCAAGATGAAAACAACGACGTGTTAATGCGCATAAAGTCGCTGAAGTTAACGCCCCTCGGCGAAAGGGAAGTCAGCGGATTCCGGGGGATTGATATTGCGGTGGGAAATCACATTGCCGCCAGCCTGAAAGGGCTCAGGGTGAATCACCCCGATCCACACAATCAGGGATTTATTGAGTTTATCAGCCGCCCGGCGAGTGATCAGATGCTGCTTGGCCGTTTCGACGATATCAAAGATTTCATCCGGACCCTGCGCCAGGCAAAAGCGGGCAGAAAAAGTCAGTCAGAGGATCATGATGTGAATCATGACGCCCTGCCCGTGATTAACCTCTCCCGCACCATGGATTTCAATATGATGCCGAACGACCGACAGATAAGACGGGACCGATACGGCGAAGTGTTTGACGGTGAGACGATTGTGGCTGTTCTGGAGGTCCATCCTGTCAACCTGGTTTACGATATTGTTGTTCTGTCAGCAGAGAAAGAGCCGTTATCCCTCCTGTGTAATGCCATTGCCGTTCACTTTGCCGGGATGAGGTCCATCAGCTTTCACGCACTCATCAATATTGCCCATGCGGAAGTCAACATTGAGTGTGCGTTCAATGAGGCCAGAGAAATTGCGTTTTCGGATGTGTCATTACCGGTCACGGAAGATCGCCTTTTTGGTGCCCGGGCCAGCCTAAAAGTCCAGGCGGATATCATTATGGCACATGCCGTTATGCCACAGGTTGAAAAAACCGTCGTCACTGCACAGAAGCCATCATGAATCAGTATTTTTTACAGACCCTCGAGATTAACGGTGAGGCCTTGCCGCGGGAATCCGTCACCTCCGTCGCGTACATCGAAAACGCCCAATTAGCAGCCCCATTGTTACTGCTGAATGTCCGTGACGTCACCGGCTACGTGCTGGATAACCTGGGTGTTAGAGAAGGGGCAGTGATAACGGCCACTCTGGGCGATCCTGACGGCGAACAGGCCTTGTTTAAAGAAACGTTCTCGGTCATTTCTGCCCCGCTGAATAGGGACACCGTGACCATCACCAGTCTTTCTACCGCCATGCGAACACTGTTGATCCCCACTGGCACCCCCCGTTTTTTTACCGATGCTGAACCGGAGAAAATTATTCGCACATTGGCAAAAGGACTCCAGACAGTGGCAGATCCCTTTAACCGCCTGGATACCTATTAAACATGGGGCAAAAACCCGCGACGCTCATTCGGCAAATCGCCAAAGACCACGGGGCGCTGGCCTGGACAGCCAGAGGCAAGCTCCATTTGAAATCGATGAGGGGCCTTATCAACACAAAACCCGCGTTCACCTATGAATACAATAACCCCCGGGCAAAATACCGCATCACAAAACTGAGCAACCTTAACGCCGATTTTGCCGTCACCGCCGCCAAACACCATCGCTATGTCGGGTATTCCATGACAGAGGGCTATCGCTCATTCGGGGAGGCGTCATTGCCGGTGAAAGTGGTTTCCGATTCAGACTTAGGGACACTGCAAAATCGGGGACGGGTTTTGATCCCCAAGCTCGACATTGAATGTACGGGAAACCCGGCCATTCAGGCCGGCACTGTGATACAAGTGATTATCCATCGTTATGATCCGGATAACCGGATTGATGAATCCCTCCCAAAAAAATGATTGTCGAGCGCGTCACCCAGTTTGAAGAGCGTATTGCCTACAGCACCCGGATGATCTTGGGGGTACCCCAGTGAGTCACGCACTCTATGGCAGCCATCGGGCTATTGTCGTGGCAACAGAACACCCAGCCGGGCTGATGAAAGCCCAGGTGAAACTGTTAACCTTATGGGACAGTGTACCCGATGCCGTTTTACCGTGGGCGGAATACCGGCTTCCTATCGGGGGGCATTTACCCCCGCAGTGAAAGGGGATCTGGTCTGGGTGGAGTTTCCCTATGGGGGAGACAGCCGCTATCCCATGATCACCGGCGCGGCACAGGATGCCCCTCACGGCATTCCGAACGTGGCGCCGGAATCCTCCGGCCAAAGGGGAGCCTATGTGCCGCCCGCCGTGGCAGGTTCTCCCCCTTTGCCTGTCTTATCACCAACAAAAGATTTGGTGTATAAGCGCAATCACTTACTGGTCATTCATACTGCGGGTGGCGGTGTCACGATAACCAACACGGCAAGCGGGGCCTGTATCGGGATGAATGAAGCCGGGGATGTATTTCACCATGCGACCGGGGATTATTTTCTGCATGTCGGCGGCAAAACCACCATCAAATCGCAGGGAGAAATTACCTTTGAGAGCACGGCGGGGTTTAATGCGAAGGCGCCAGAGTTCAGCTTTTCGCAATAACGGTGAAGAGAATAACGTTTATCCACAGCAAAAGCCGGTGCTGGTAAGGAAAAGATGAATATTATTACAAGGGATAAGTTCATCACGGCTAAGATCGGGACTTTCCATAAACCATTAAATGCTTGCACCATTTTTCAAGAGGGTTATGACAAATTCTGTGTTAACTTAGTGCCTCTTTCTGGCGATCAATATACTGGTCAACCGAACTGACCCGAATGTAGGCATAATGCATATAAACCTAAAAAGTCTTTAAACCTGATAAAAATTTGTAGGATACTCTATAAAATTGACTTTCCCGAGGTTTATAGAGGATTATTTCCTAGTTTTTAGCATGGATGAAAAGGTATACCTTTTGGATAACAATCATACCTATCCGCTATAGCCACACCACGACAGGCTCCTATTCAGACGAATCAATATCGAGTTGACGCAATTGACGGTTAACCTTTTTGCGATTAAACCTGACGGCATCCAGCTCATCAATCGAGGGACGAATATCCCTGACGGTGGTCGTTTCATCGACATTAATGATAGCTTTCAGTAACGCCAGTGTTTTATCGCTTTCATCAACTAAGGTTGCTCCGGGCATTCTATTTCCGGCCAGACAAAAAGGCTATTTTAGGCGAGAACTATCGAGAATGGTTGCAATACGGATGTTGTGAAGCCAGTGCTCGAAAAAATTGTACTCATAAGTGAAACGATCACCGGCATCAAATTCAAAGTCATCAAGCGAGATTATTTACTATCATGAAAAATATTAATGGTTATCAATGCTATTTAGAGCCAATCATAATTTTATGAGTCCATTTGAAATATCCAAGAATTTGTTTTGATTTTGTGTTGCATACGGCAAACGTAGCTACTAATTCTTGAATTTGCTTGGTGTCAACGTCAATATGGCTAGTCCAAGTATTTTCTTGTGTAGTTATATAACTTAAAGTTGGTGGTGTCGAAGTTTTTGCTTTGTCATTAATAATTGGCGAGTTAAATTTACTAATATCTAAATCAATAGGAGAATGAATCGCTTTAATAGTGTCGTTGGTAACTTTAAGATCTGACAAGATGATAACATCATGTGAATTTACACTAGTATTTTTTGATGACAATGAAAATACTCGCCATTGAATATCATCATTTTTATTAGCTTTTGGTATTTCTAAATAAGTTTTTTTAGCAATATCGGCTCCATTAATGAAAGACATTGCATTATTATTACCTAGAACAACCACATTAATATATTTTCCGTCTATCTCTTTAATATGACCGTAGTCTTCAACTAGTTGCTGATGAATAATTTCATCTGTGTCAAGAGTGATTAGTATGTTAATGTTAGACATTATAGCCTCCTAATTAATTACTTTTAGTTATTACAGAAAATATAATGGCAAATTAATATATGAATAATTGCCAGCTGTATGATGTCATTGTCAAATAATTTGGAAAATATCAAAATAAATATTACAAATAAAATTTATAAAAATAAACTTATTATGAGTCTGTCCTAGATAACCAATATAACCTAAGGTAGTTGAGCGCCAATACGGTATAGACCACCTTGCTCACATAGCACCCATCCTCACAGATCTTGTAGTGGATGGCATCCAGCTTGCTACCTGACGGAGTTGTACGGGGTTACCACGTTCCTATGACTCAAGGGAACAGGTCTTCCGTTTACACCGGCTGGCAACACTCACTATACCTCATCTGTGATAAGGTATGCCTGCCAATGTGCCTTTTTGGCTGAAGCCTGACAGCCGCTTTGGCTCCATAAGTATTAGGATGCTTCTCGAAATTAGCTTTTGCTGACCATAACCTCATCCCTGGCGCCTTCACCGCCTGCGGCTGGCAGTTTGGGATTGACTCTCGCGAATCGTTCGGCTACGTTGTCCCTGACGCTTTGCACGCCGAAATTACTCTCAACGCACAGTCAGGTAGGGAACTATTAGTGAGACAGCAGGTTATACTTTCAACTTATTGGGTGAAACAATCACAGGAACAGCCTCGTGTCGCACCACAGAATTTCTAACACTCCCACTCGTTCATTATGTCACCAATTTCACGGAGTGCCCCACGGTTTTTTACGCTCTCAAAACGTTACTGGGATCAGCATTTTTGGGCAAAAGCTATTTTTGTGCGACGGTAGGTCAATTAACGGAATAGATGATAAAGGCCTATCTGGAGCATCATTTTGAATCAAACCTGAATGATAACTTCAGGCTGGATAATTGATGCATCGTTCAGTCGATGCGTATCAGGAATGTCAGTCCGTTAATCACTAACCCACCGACTTTAGTCGGTCAGCTTTAGCTGCGATACTGTGTTGCACGGGAGGTGCAACATGGATTACAGATATGGCAGCCACACGGTATTTAATATCGAATATCATTTTGTGTGGGTAACAAAATACAGGTACAAGGTGCTGACGGGTGAAGTCGGTATTCGGGTGCGAGAGTTAGTCCGTCAGACGTGTGAAGCATTTGAAATCAGAATATTAAGTGGTGTCGTGAGCCAAGATCATGTTCACATATTGGTGAATAGTCCGCCGACATTAGCACCCTCAGAAATCATGAGGAGGCTGAAAGGGAGGACAGCGAATAAGTTGTTTGAGGAGTTTACTCATCTGAAAAAACGCTATTGGGGTCAGCATTTTTGGGGCAGAGGCTATTTTTGTTCTACGGTGGGTCAGTTAACAGAAGAAATGATTGAGGCTTATCTTGCCCACCATTTTGAACCGAACCCAAATGATAACTTCAGGCTGGATAATTGATGCATCGTTCAGTCGATGCGTATCCGGAATGTCAGTCCGTTAATCACTAACCCACCGACTTTAGTCGGTGGTTGTTGGGTCTTATGAATTTTATTTGCAATGCTTTTTTTGATATTTTTTAATTAACTGAAAATGATACTATTCATTTTGGAAAAATAATACAAGCTACTTATTTAACCTTCATTAAATCTACCGTAATAACAAAATCCATTAAGAAGTTGGATCTAAATAATATATAAAACTAGATGTATTTTCATAAAAATGAACAATTAAAATTTAATCAATTGATGTTAGTTAAAACTTTATAAGAAAAAATATTAAAAATTGGAATAATTTTTATTGGAAATATTCCCACCTAAAATAGGTATGATAATTATTAAAACATATGAGTCCTCACCTGATCTACGAGATACTAATATAATGAGAAGTATTAATATCGGGACTGGTAATGAAAAGTCTACATATCAGTTAGGAATATATAGACCATGTTTTTGGAATAATGTCGATGTAATAGAGATAAATAACTGTTATCACGATGGCAGGAACGGCAACGAAAGTGGTCATGCTAAGAAGAACTACGACCGTGTCGGTAAATATTATCTGAATCACAGTGAGGGCAATGAACAGTAATGGTAGCCACAGGAAGATCTTAAATAGCAACAGAATACCATAACCAATTTTCGCATGCAGAAAATACAGGAGAAGCGAATGTCCAACAATTGGAATATCGAAGCGGATTATGCCGAGTATATCGAACCAGATTATTCATCTTTCGGAAATGAGAAGTTTCCGAGCCACTGCCGATTGCGAGTACGAGGAGGGATCAAGATAGACAAGAAAAGCCTTAAGGCGACAATCTACTTCAATGCGATATCGCAGGCGTCGGAAGGCACGCTTTTACCATGGATGCAGGACACATATGAGTCATCCGACCCAAAGACCGGCAGCACCACAATCTTCCTGCCAAAACTGAATAGCCTCAGCGTGTCGGTGTACCATCAGGTGTATATGGGCGCAAGCACGCCACCCAAGCTGGAGCCGCTGGAGCTGGCGTTCGGCAGAAATCTGCCGATGGGAATGACTCCCAAGTCGTTCAACAAGGAGGGAAAGATATTTCTGTTCGAGTGTGCTGGTACTAGCGTTCCGATCCCATTTGGTTCGAAGAATGCCACCTTGCATTGCATATTTTCAGGATACAAGTATAGCGGGTACTGGGCAGGTTCACACAATGGCATGTATGCCGATTCCATGAAGCCATTGAAGCGCACGGACGATGTTCGGTTCAAGCACACCTTCACGACTGCTCCGATTCCCAGCATTAGTGACATGAAGACGGGGGGGTAGCCCGTTGCACTGCCGAGCGGCTAATCGTGCGCGACGCGGTAAGCGGGTGCGTATCACAGTGACCAATGCCAAAGCAGCCTGATGAGCTATATTAGGAGAATGTAATGAACGCACCCCAACCACTTAGCTCCCGGCATTGTGATGGAATTGAGATATGAGGCGTGGATCCTCTCAGATTTCCGGCCTTATAGTGCCTAAAAGTGGAAGCCTGTAGCTTCCCGATGACTGGAGGATCCACTCATGAAATATACTCCTGTTGGCGTCAATATTGCAAAACATCTGATGCAGATTCATTTTATTGAGGAATCTACCGGACAATCAGTTGCAATAGAAATCATAATTACCAGCATAATTTTGCAGAAGATAATCACACATAAATCCTGATGATTGACCGCCTGATAACGATACAACCATCGGTTCCTTTTTAATTTCAGGCACAATAGTTCCTTTTCACTGCAATAAGACAACGTGCTAATAGGATTAGAAAAGAAAATAGTCATTACATAACATGTTACATGTTGTGACATGAAGGCGTTGTCACGATAGACATTCTAACTAACTATTTATTTTGATACAATCAATGCCCGTATTGCTAATCAGGTGTCATTTTGATGTTCAAGGTTTTTAAAAACACCCTCATCTACCCGTTATCACAAGCGGTGCCGAATCTCACCGAAGCTGAATTACTTACCCTTATGCCGCATTTTGCGTTTACGCCCTGTGACCCGCATGAAGCTTCCCGGATTGGCTGGCTAATGAATGATAATCGTCCAGCGATGTTTGTTCACGGTAATAACCTGCTGCTTGTGGCCGTGAAAGAGAGTAAAGATATCCCAACCGCCATCATCCAAGAACACCTGAATGCCAAGCGTGATGAATTAGCGTCAGTACAAGATCGCAAATTGCGCCGTTCTGAAGTGGCTCAAATTAAAGATGACGTTATTCAGGCGCTGTTACCCCGCGCATTTCCGAAACGGAACACCCTTCAAATGTGGATCGACGTTGATAACGGTTTGATTTCCATTGACACCTCCTCCCCCCGCACAGCAGAATAGGTATTGTCACTTCTGCGCCGTACACTGGGATCCCTGCCCGTTGTCCCTGTTGCCACAGAAATCCCCGTTGAAGTAGCGATGACGGAGCGGCTAAAAGAGGCGAATACCCTGCCGGCCAAGCTGAGCATCAGTGAGAAGATTAAAAAAGCCGATCTGATTTATGACGATGGGGAAGTCCGATTCAACAAAGAAGACCGATTGAACAACGATGAAATGGTTTCCATGCTGTTAGATCAAGGCCGTCAGGTTTGCGCACTCGGCGTTCATGTTGATACCCAATGCGGATTGGATTTAGAACTAACCCGTTCATGCAAATTTAAAAAATTTCAGTTTGGTGAGGCGTTTTCAACGCAAAATAAAGCTGAAGAAGACGCATTATCCCGCGAATACGCCGATTTTATCTTAATGGTGGATGAGCTACGGACGGCTTACACCCTTATTTTTGACGCACTGGGCAAATTACAGGCCCCCAGAGAATAACTCTTTTATCAAGGTGAGCAAATGTCTGCTGTGGGGACGAAGAATTCAATCTGTTCTGGGCATGGGGGATTTCCTCCCCGCCCTTCATCCGAAGGTGAAGCCCTGGTAAAAATCAATGGCGTTTCTGTACTGGTGGACGGGAATGTGTTTCCTGATCACACTGACAGTAATAGCACGCATAACGGAACCGCCATCAGCACAAGACCGTGGTTTACGGTGAACGGGAAAGCCCTTTGTTGTGTTGATGATCCGGTGTCGTGTGGTTCTGTTGTGGTGTCTGGGGACACTTCTTTTAAGGTAAGTTAAATGCTAGACAACGAAAAACAAATCGCCGCATTCAGGGCGTTGGGCGCGGAAGGATTACACCCACCAGCCGCACTGTGCATCGCTAAATCGACTGCAGATAATTCCCTCAAAAAAGCCGCCTTACTTCGCCAGCTCATGAAGCCAGAAATGAGCTATCCCGCTTCAGTCATTCACGCCGTGAACAAGGTGACTGATGCTATTAGCAAATTAACAGTTTCGGCCAACGCGGCACATGCGTTCCATGACGCTATCAATGGTTATCAAAGCCCATCCCAATTGATCCAGATACGTATTTGGCTGGACGTGTTATTTGAAAGGCCACCTATTGCCCGACAGTACCCCGTTTCATTTGATTGAAGCGATTGCGGATACAGACATAACCACCGCACAAAATCGGCTCATTGTGGGTATTAACACGGATGATATTCAGGCAGCAATGAATAGTATCAATTCACTCCTGGATAACCGGCTGGGGGCTGGTGGTCTTATTCCAACGTTGACCGACGAACAGATAGCCCGGCTAAACGACGCAGCTGAAACATTAACGCGTTCGCTTGATGACCTTGATAAAGCCACGGAGGCCGTTAATCGATTAGCCACACAGGCTAATGATTCTGCCAACCGGGCGCAAAAATCCTTTCGTAATGCCGTCAGTGTTTCGATGCTCGCCGGCTTGCTTGAAAGCCCGGCCATGACCCGCGCATTAAAAGCCATCACCCCGGTGTCTGTCATTGCCGCCTTGTCGTAGGAGCCATTATGTTACTGGGTGGGATAACGTCATTCCCTATTGGAAAGTCACTGAAATTAGCCGGTGTTGGCTTTGTGTTGGCCGTTATCAGTATGGGAGGATATCTTGCATATAACCAATATAAAAACCTTACAAAACACATTGTAGAGCTGAGTCAGGATAAAGCCGAATTGTCCGGTGAAAATCACACCTTAAAGACGATTATCAGCACTCAAGATAACAATATACGATTCTTAAAGGATCGCATAACCGCCCGAAACAATCGGTTAACTCAACAACCACCGACTAAAGTCGGTGGTTTCAGAATGCTGACAAACCGCGTTGAAACCATACAATTACCGTCTCCATTATCAACCCTCCTCTTCGTTTTTTTTCTGATTCATGCCCGTTATTCCCCTTTTCCAGAACGTGATGGGATGGTTGATCGACTACATTCACGGCTGAACCCCAGATAAAACCAACAAAGCGTGGCCACCAGTAACGCTATCTTCTTGATATTTTGCGCGGTGGCCGCCAATAGGCACTGTATCTGCACTTTCAGCAACCCGCGAAAATGGGCGTAACGATGCCCGTGATGCTGTTTGGCATCCGCAAAACTGCGCTCTATCGTTTCTTTTCGTCGCTTATGCATTTTTTTGCCCCACGGCGTTAACCGAATGTATTGAGCCTTTTCTTTGCTCGTTTCCCAGAGGTGCCGCGTGATGGTTTTTCCCTTTTTAGCCCGTGTACAAGCCGACCGCTGTGGACAGTTCTGGCAAATGCCGGCGGCTGTTTGGTAATGGCGGTATCCCTGGCGGTCGGTGGTGGTATAAATCAGCTTTTCGCCCTGCGGGCAGGTATAGCAATCGTGTTGCGAGTCATAAATAAACTGTTTCTTTTGGAACGTATTAGGGCCTTTGTTTGGGCGACGATAGCTGATGACCGGGGTGAGCCCCAGTTGCAGGGTCAGGTGGCAAA
>NZ_NIBV01000005.1:25811-30814 GCF_002632585.1 Xenorhabdus szentirmaii DSM 16338 | reverse complement strand
GGGCCAACTGACGTTTCAGACGCCCAATCAACGGCTGGCTGTCATGGACATTGCCTGCGGTGGCGTAAGTATCCATGATAATATTGGCTTTCCCGTCCACGGTACGGTGGTCGAGATAGAAAAATCCTGTCGGTTTGTTCGTCCGGTGCATAAAACCGCTTTCCGGGTCAGTCGTACTGACTTTTATCTGTTTTTGCCGTTCCTTGTGGGTTGGCGTCAACCTTTTTTTCCGGATTGAGCCCGGTCTTCACTTACGGCCTGTTCCAACTCGTCCAGATAGGCGCCCGGAAGAACAGGACGCTGGAGGCGCTCAGTTTTATGGGGATTGGCACTGGCTTTCAGATGGGTGCTGTCCGTATAGAGCACCCGCCCGCCCACAAAACCGCGGCGGATAGCCTGTTCGACAATATTGTCAAAAATGGACTGGAACACCTCGGAGTGGTTGAAGCGACGTCGCCGATTTTGGCTGAGGGTAGAGGCATCAGGGACTTTTTCAGTCAACCCCAGCCGCAAAAACCAGCGGTAGGCCATATTCACCTGGATCTCCTGAACCAACCGGCGTTCACTGGGGATCCCAAATAAATAGCCCAGTAACATCATTTTAATCAGCATCACCGGATCGATAGCCGGACGGCCATTATTTTGGCAATACAACGGGGCGACTAAATCTCGGATAAATTCGAAATCAAGGGCGGCATCGACTTTGCGAACCAGATGGTTTTGGGAGACGAGGTCATCAAGTGAGAGTGTTTCGGGCGGAAACGTCCGGGGAGAGGGAACTCTTAACATGGCGGCAGCTCCGTCGGGTGAACGGAATTTGATTAAAGCAAAGTACCGGATAAAAAACCAGCACTTTGTCAATAATCTGCAACCACCGACTAAAGTCGGTGGTTTAGTGATTAACGGACTGAAAGTCCGGATACGCATCGGCTGAACGATGCGTCAATCGTCCATCTTGAAATTATCATTTGGGTTCGGTTCAAAATGGTGGGCAAGATAAGCCTCAATCATTTCTTCTGTTAACTGACCCACCGTGGAACAAAAATAGCCTCTGCCCCAAAAATGCTGACCCCAATAGCGTTTTTTCAGATGAGTAAACTCCTCAAACAACTTACTCGCTGTCCTCCTTTTCAGCCTCCTCATGATTTCTGAGGGTGCTAATGTCGGCGGACTATTCACCAATATGTGAACATGATCTTGGCTCACGACACCACTTAATATTCTGATTTCAAATGCTTCACACGTCTGACGGACTAACTCTCGCACCCGAATACCGACTTCACCCGTCAGCACCTTGTACCTGTATTTTGTTACCCACACAAAATGATATTCGATATTAAATACCGTGTGGCTGCCATATCTGTAATCCATGTTGCACCTCCCGTGCAACACAGTATCGCAGCTAAAGCTGACCGACTAAAGTCGGTGGTTTTAACCTTTAATATGGAAGAATAAAATTCCTTTCGCTGTGGGTCAGGCCGCCGGCGTTGCCATTATGCCGCCCAACGCCGAAGCCACCTTTTCCCCTGCCACGGGCGGCGCATCCGTGTTCGCCGGGGTGGTGGTGGCTAAACGCGGCACACCGGGCGTCGTCCTGCATGTCACACCGGATACCCTGAAAAAAGTCCTGGGAGAGCCGATCCACCCGCATGTTGACCCGAATTTTGAACCGTACCGTCATGTTTATCAGGCGTTAAAGGGGGGCAATGGCTATGTTGTACGTGTCATACCGGACGATATGCAAATTTCCATACTGATCCTGACGAAAGGCAAGGAAGCCGGTGAAAAACCCAGACTGTATGCGACCACCAGGCCTGCGGATCCGTCAAAATCTAGTTTGATGGACATCGACGCGTACTTTTATATCGAGATTGCCGACGGTGACGACGCCCAGAATCGCTCGTTATCGCTGATTAAAAATCCAGACCGTCAGGGCCTGTTTACCCTCATCCTGAAGGAAACCGATAGCTTAGGTCATCAGACCCTGTTAGACACGATTCAGGTCTCATTAGATCCGGAAGCCACGAACGACATGGGGCAACCCGCCTATCTCCCGGTCGCATTGGAAAATAATACGCACCGTCTGTCGGCAGGGATATTAAGCCATAATATCGGCAGCCTGCCGGAGGATTATGACGGCTTTGAAGGCGGCTTCAGCGGGACTTTAGCCAATCTTTCCAATAAATCCTACGAAAACGCCATCGCAATTCTCCGTTCCTCAACGGTGAATTACACCTCCATTTTGTCATTGGGCTGTTACCAGCCGTTCGTCCTGTCAGCATTAGCCCAATTAGCCAACGAGGTCCGTGTTGACATGTTTTATGATCTACTCCCCTCCCTTGGCCCCTCTCAGGCGATTGACGCCGACCAAAGTCATGGGTTTGGCCATTACGCGCACATTTGCCGTTACCATTTTCCCTATACCTGCCGTGACGATTTTTCCGGGGCGAATGTTGCCTATGGCCTGTCCGGGAATGCGTTTGTGGCTAAAGCCAAGGGGGTTGCGATGGTGTCCGATGTGGGCGGCTACCACCTGTCCCCCGCCGGACAATCTCGCGGGATCATTCATCGCAGAAATATTAAACCGTTCGCCTTTGTGGCAAATATTAATCGCGAAGCCTATGTCAATAGCGGGATTAATACGGTGGGCTTTGCCTCTGACGGTGCCGTCATGATTGATGATGCACTCACCACCTACAGCAAAAAAATTATCTCCGATACCAGCATGTCAATAGCACCTTAAATGCCATCGCCCGCCAGGTTTATGACATTGGCCAGGCGTTGAAGCATGAACCGGACGGCGTGACCCGACGCGGGCTGGAAAGGGAAATTCCGAAGCTGCTTGACCGTTTTGTAGCCTCGGGCGCCCTGGTTGCCCCACGCAGGCACCGCCCCCTATGTTGTCACTGTGACACAGGATGCGTTTGATAGTTTGATATGTGGCACGTCAGATACGCCGTGTGTCCGACGGGCGTCTCTCGCCGAATTGTCGCTGAACCCGTGTTAATTCCATAATCAGTAGGTAAAGAAAAATGAGTAAAGGTATGTTTACACGCGGCGCACTGCTAACGTCGCGGTTGAGTGCATTCACTACCCCCGCAGGGCAGGTGGCCATGCTGGAGTCTCCTCAGGCCAGAAACACCGGAAAAACCGTGCGGCCACCGGCCGGTGCAGGTCAATCCCAGTCTGAAGAGATGCTGCTGGAAGCCGTGTACAAAAAGGCCGAACAGGATGCCCGCGGCATTGCCGCCGCCGCGGTAATTGACTGGGCACAACAGGGTGAAAGCTCCTTCGAGTCTTTTGATGAATTCGCGCTGAGACTGGCGGACCTGCCGCAAGACAGTGACAGCGCCTTCACCGATGAACAAATCGACGATTACAACCGCTGGTTAGGTCTGATGGCCGATGCGGCGGTTGCCATGGGGCCAGCCAGCATGACGTCACGGACATGATCGACAATGCCGATGACGAGGCCGCCGATGCCATGCTGGCGGCCATGGATATCTCACCCGACGACGAAGACAACATCATTGCGGAGTTTTCTGTCACCGGTGACGATGATAGAAGCCAATATCAAAGTGGTCCGTGATGACGTGGTGAAATTGATCCGTAAGCAACCGCATCCGCGCCGCCTCAGCGCAGCACAAAAAAATGCACTGAAGAAAGCCCGGATGAAAGCCCAAACCGCGTCGGCCAAAAAAGCCCGTAGGCAATCCAATCTTATCCGTAAAAAACGCGGTTTGTAATCACAACGCCACCGGCTATTGCGCAGGTGGCATAAGGGGAATTTCATGATTTGTGGCGCTGGCCACGTTGCAATCGCTGTGGGAATCCCCCTTTGAGAATGATTCCATCGGGTCGGTGGCGGGCATATCCACCCTCGCCAATGGCGCACAGGTCATGACAGACAATACCTCTGTCACCCGGATTAACTCATTAATGGTGTGGCAGGGCCAAAAACCGCCGCAAATCACACTGCCCTTGCATTTTATGGCCCAGCAGGATGCTCAGGTCGAAGTGCAGGCCGCCATCATGACGTTATTACAAATGGCCTCGCCTGAACTGGGCGTGGTCATGCCCGGCGGCAGGCGCCCTGAAACGGTCGTTATCGATATTGGACGCCGGTTAAAACTCACGGATGTGGTGATTCAGGACGTCAGCTTCGAACTGGACGCACCGAAAACGGCGGCAGGGTATTACACCCATAATACCGTGACGCTCTCGCTGTCCGGGATGCAGGTGCAGAAAAAATCAGAAATTCCTTATATGTTTATTTAATGGAGTGAAGTCATGGCGGGTTTTAGTAATAGCAAAGCAAATCAGAACCACCCGCATAGCGGGTGGTTTCAGACTGCTGACAAACCGCGTTGAAACCATACCATTGCCGTCTCCATTATCAACCCTCCTCTTCGTTTTTTTTCTGATTCATGCCCGTTATTCCCCTTTTCCAGAACGTGATGGGATGGTTGATCGACTACATTCACGGCTGAACCCCAGATAAAACCAACAAAGCGTGGCCACCAGTAACGCTATCTTCTTGATATTTTGCGCGGTGGCCGCCAATAGGCACTGTATCTGCACTTTCAGCAACCCGCGAAAATGGGCGTAACGATGCCCGTGATGCTGTTTGGCATCCGCAAAACTGCGCTCTATCGTTTCTTTTCGTCGCTTATGCATTTTTTTGCCCCACGGCGTTAACCGAATGTATTGAGCCTTTTCTTTGCTCGTTTCCCAGAGGTGCCGCGTGATGGTTTTTCCCTTTTTAGCCCGTGTACAAGCCGACCGCTGTGGACAGTTCTGGCAAATGCCGGCGGCTGTTTGGTAATGGCGGTATCCCTGGCGGTCGGTGGTGGTATAAATCAGCTTTTCGCCCTGCGGGCAGGTATAGCAATCGTGTTGCGAGTCATAAATAAACTGTTTCTTTTGGAACGTATTAGGGCCTTTGTTTGGGCGACGATAGCTGATGACCGGGGTGAGCCCCAGTTGCAGGGTCAGGTGGCAAA
>NZ_NIBV01000005.1:0-25754 GCF_002632585.1 Xenorhabdus szentirmaii DSM 16338 | reverse complement strand
GGGCCAACTGACGTTTCAGACGCCCAATCAACGGCTGGCTGTCATGGACATTGCCTGCGGTGGCGTAAGTATCCATGATAATATTGGCTTTCCCGTCCACGGTACGGTGGTCGAGATAGAAAAATCCTGTCGGTTTGTTCGTCCGGTGCATAAAACCGCTTTCCGGGTCAGTCGTACTGACTTTTATCTGTTTTTGCCGTTCCTTGTGGGTTGGCGTCAACTTTTTTTTCCGGATTGAGCCCGGTCTTCACTTACGGCCTGTTCCAACTCGTCCAGATAGGCGCCCGGAAGAACAGGACGCTGGAGGCGCTCAGTTTTATGGGGATTGGCACTGGCTTTCAGATGGGTGCTGTCCGTATAGAGCACCCGGCCGCCCACCAAACCGCGGCGGATAGCCTGTTCGACAATATTGTCAAAAATGGACTGGAACACCTCGGAGTGGTTGAAGCGACGTCGCCGATTTTGGCTGAGGGTAGAGGCATCAGGGACTTTTTCAGTCAACCCCAGCCGCAAAAACCAGCGGTAGGCCATATTCACCTGGATCTCCTGAACCAACCGGCGTTCACTGGGGATCCCAAATAAATAGCCCAGTAACATCATTTTAATCAGCATCACCGGATCGATAGCCGGACGGCCATTATTTTGGCAATACAACGGGGCGACTAAATCTCGGATAAATTCGAAATCAAGGGCGGCATCGACTTTGCGAACCAGATGGTTTTGGGGGACGAGGTCATCAAGTGAGAGTGTTTCGGGCGGAAACGTCTGGGGAGAGGGAACTCTTAACATGGCGGCAGCTCCGTCGGGTGAACGGAATTTGATTAAAGCAAAGTACCGGATAAAAAACCAGCACTTTGTCAATAATCTGGAACCACCCGCATAGCGGGTGGTTTGTGGCTGCTGAATTAGAAAACCCGCACAGACCTCAAATCAGAACAAGCCACCACCCGGCAGCTGAGGGAAACCATCGCCAGTCTGGGCGAAAAAATAAGGGAAATACGTTATGGTCACTGACTATGCGGTAAAAAAAGCGATCCGGGTTATCGATAAAATCGATTTTATGCTCACTCCCCCACAGACAGCCAGTTCAGTGCGCTTTTCAACGGCCGGGGCGCTGACCTGATGCTGGAAATCGTTTCACTGGAGGAAATCGAACAGGGTTACCTCGGCCATGCCGGTGTCTCCGATGAAACCGCCATGTTCGAGAGCATCACAACAACCCGGATACGCCTGTCAAACACGCTGCGGGCTTTTATCCGCAAACTGAACCAGGGGCTATCAGGCACGGGGATTTTGGCCGGCCCCACCGACAACGGGCTCCCATCAGTGGGGGGCGCGGAAATTGGCCGGGTGCGTAAGGTCGGGGTGATCCCGGTAATGGCCGCCAAAATACCCCTGTCGGATGGACAAAGCATCTCGGTGATTTTCCACAGCCCCACCAGTGACAATGGCCACATTCAGAATAGTGACGTGCTGACGGCGTTCCGGTTTTTGCTGAATAAATGGGATGTCTCCCATGTTGTTGCCCCCATCAACGGGCGTGATATTTCCCTGCCTCAAGTGTGCCAGTCCCTATCAAACCTGATTGAACGCAACTCAGCGAAGTTTCAGCGACAGGCGGTTAGTGCCGTCAGGGTAAAAGCGGATATTGAGGCCGAGCTTGAGCGGGCTGAGGCACTGGAAAGACAAAAAGTAGCGCTGATTGAACAGGGGGATGCGCTACAGCGGGGGATCGATAACAAACAATCTGAGCACGCCAGTCTGTTAAGACGTTTATCTCAGCAGCAGGCTATCAACGATACATTACGCAATCAGCGAGCACAGTCGGAAAGCCTGCTGAGCGAGCTCACAACCCCAAAAACACAAAATAATGCCGCCCCCCTGATATGCCGGTCCGTGATAACGGCAGCGCAAGCAATGAGCTTAACGCAGCGGATAAAGCTGCGTCAGACGCCATCACCTTCCAGCAATCCATCCTGAACCTGGAGAGTCACGATATTCAGGCACTGGCCGGTATTCGGGCGAAGACCTGTGAGGCTATCGCTGCCCTCAATGCAGCCACGGTGTACGAGGAAAATGCCGGGCTGGTCAGTGATGCGGTGAACCACCTGTCGGGGTTTCTGGCGGCGGTGGCCCGATCTTCCATGGCTGGGGGGCAATAACCATGACATTGTCGCCACTGGAAATTTTGGACCTTCAGGATCAACTGTCAGACTGGCTGAGCCGATTGGTCATCGAAGATCCGCTCACCCAACTCGATATCCAGGACGAAATCACCGTCATTATGGCGAAGCTGGGTTATGGCCTGTTCAGCACGAATGCCTTTATCGCTGTTCTTGAAAACCTTGAGCCTTACGTCACAACGTTTATCACGATGCCCCAGATTTGCGACGGCGCGGATCGCTGGTGGGAAAAAACCGGCAAGCAGTTAGCCGCCTGAAAAAACTGAAAGGAATGACAATGGACAACGTCAGCAAAGAATACGCCCCCAGATGGATAAAAGAAGCTTATAAGTATATCGGGGTGCATGAAATCAAAGGGGAACAACATCATCCCGCTATTTTGCAATGGTGGAAAGAGATTAAACGTGGAGGGATCCGTGATGATGAAACTCCGTGGTGTGCCGCTTATGTGGGAGCGTATGGGTATCCGATCAAGCCGGTTTGAATCAGCAAAGTCTTATCTTGAATGGGGAATGCCCTTAAAAAAGCCTTATTATGGCTGTGTAGCCGTTTTCTCGCGGACAGGTGGAGGTAATGTCGGTTTTGTTGTCGGCGTGGCTGAGAATGGCGATGTGGTGATTTTAGGGGGTAATCAGTCAGATGAAGTGAATATCCGATCATTTCCGGGATCAAGGGTGTTGGGTTATCGGTGGCCGTCAAATGAGCCACTAAACAGTACGTTATTTTCTTTGATAATTGCCTACTGATCAGAAAGTGAAGCATAAGCGATAAGTAAAGAAAGCTGTGAGTTAAGTATGGTGAGTTGTTTAAACAAATTTCAAGCTTTAGAGCTATATCTTAGCTACACTCACAAAAACAAAATATGTTTTTCAATTAATAATTTTTTATTATTAATTGAAAAAGTAGTGTGGGATTGATGATAACTGATTTTAGTTATCCACAAATCCACAAGGCAGATCCAATATTAAGATCCTTTGAGTACCTAAAGTACCTTTAAAAGATCCCGGATAGCTGTAGCCCTTCTATTATCATGCTTTCGAGCGAACACGGTGTATTCTAATTGGGCTTTGGTGTATTCTAATTGGGTTTTTGGTGTATTCTAATTGGGTTTATGAGTGTATTCTAATTGGGTTTACGAGTGTATTCTAATTGGGTTTGAAATAACAAAATGTGGACTAAATTGTGAATAACAGTAATGAAGATAATCAATTCTTACCGCCAACTGAATTTTTGAATACTGAAATGCCAATTTTATCATGTAATACAACAACTAGTGTACAACCAAATGTATTACTCAGAACGGGTGTTTTCACGCCTATTGGCAGAAGAAGCTCAACAAAGTATGTAGAAATGGATCTTTCAGAAGATCTTAGGGACTTAGAGCTTTGTCAAAAAGAAGGCTATGATCGAGTAAGTGTCCGTGGTGACAAGTTAAACGTAGAAACTGACTTTAAAGTATGGTGTGGAATTGTTTTAGCGTTTAGTACTTATGGTGCAAAATCGAATAAAATTACTTTAAAGTTTAGTGAATTTGCTAAATTCTGTGCGTATCCAAGCCGTAGGTTTGATAAAAATCTCAGAAGACAGATTGGTGAGTCATTAGGCCGTATACAATCTCAAAGCCTCTCATTTATTCGAAAAGGTGCCACTAAAGGGGTTCATACAGGATTGCTTTTAAGAGCCGAATATGACGAATTTGAGGATGTAGTGTCTTTAATGGCGGATGAAAATTTATGGGACCTTTATCGTCTAGATTATCAGGTTCTTGTTAGCCTTAAGGTGTTGGATAAGTTACCTAGAGCTGAAGTCGCTCAATGTCTCTACTTGTATTTTGTTGCTCTTCCTGAGCGACCTATTCCTATATCTTTTGAGAGGTTCAGGGAACGTTTGCAATTAAACACCTCTGTAAAAGAAGCTAACCGAAAAATTAAGACAGGTATTCAAAAGCTTGAATCAATTGGTTTTTTGTCAGGAAATTTTGTTAGAAAAGATGGTGAAACTTATTATGTCGTAGATACAAGAAACAAAAAGCTGATTTCTGGAAAACCAGAACAATGATGATGGTGTATTCAAAAAGGGTAAAGCGGCTTGATAGGCTTTTTAGGTGTATCCTAATTGGGTTATTACGTTGTTTTTAGATTGTTTTTCAAGCTTCAATGACTTTCGTTACTTAATTGGTGTGTATTACGTGAGCATTAACTTATTGTGAAGCCCAATTAGAATACACTCTTTGCTGGTTTGACTAGCTAATACAATGAAAGTGTATTCTAATTGGGTGGCATGTTATTCCTACTCATGCCAGAGTAATTGGATCTTCTACAAGGTGATCAAAATTAGCAAAATCCACCGTAAACCCTAGCCCAGTGCTGGCGAGGATCTAAGGCGGATTTTGCTAACCTAACTATCTTCATCTTTATGGCTAAGCTCGGCTTCCAGCTCTTCAATACTTGGCAAACTGGATTTCAAGTCTTCTGGTAAGGTTCGGGTTAATTCATAGTCTGAAATGCCAATGGGTTTTTGTATTCCACGTAATGCGTATTCCGCCAATATCTGATCCTTGGTTTGGCACAAAATCAAACCAATAGTAGGTTGATCGGTAGGATGCCGTAGCTTGTCATCGACTACAGAACAATAAAAATTCATCTTACCTGCATGTTCAGGTTTAAACTCTCCTCGTTTCAATTCAATAACAACAAAAGCTCTCAGCCTCAGATGATAAAAGAGTAAATCGATATAGTAATCTTGTTCGCTTACAGTTATTGGATATTGTCGCCCAACAAAAGCAAATCCCTCGCCAAGTTCAAGCAGGAATTTTTCAAGGTGTTTGAGCAGCTCTGTTTCCAATTCACGTTCTTTAAAGGGTTCTGACAGAGTGAGAAAATCAAAAATATAAGGATCTTTTAGAGTTTGCTGTACCAACTCGGATTGAGAGATGGGCAACAGACTTTTGAAGTTATTCACAACTGCACCTTGTCGGGTATAAGCATTATTTTTTATCATTTGTAGCAGAGAATCACGGCTCCAACCCTGTATCAGCACCTGTTCTGCATACCAAAATCTCTCTGTTTGATCTTTTATCTTCTCAATAAGTAGGATGTTGTGTCCCCACGGCAATTGTGCCACAACCTGTGGCACAATTTCTGAAGTGGCTTTTTCATTCCCATTTGATAGAAAGGCGTATTCTCGATAGAATCGCAGCATCCGTTTTAGATTTCGTTCGGAGAAACCTTTTACTTCAGGTAACTCATTAGCAATATCTCGTGCTAGTTTAGGAATGATCCCCGCTCCCCACCCCTGTAGCATCTGGCGCTTATGGAGTAAGTGGCCAATGTCCCAATACATTTGAATGAGTTCCGCATTAACGGTTTGAACCGCCCTCAACTGACCGCGGCGGATACGTTCTTTTACATCAATGAGTAATGAGGTATAAACTTGTAGTTCTAATGTCATAATCTACTTTCTTTTTTAATGACTTATAAACAGAATAGGCTTTCTATTTTTTGCTTATTTTAGAATCTTTAGAGATAATCGTCCAAATTAACATCAATTAGCTGTTGGTTTTCGCGTTCTTTTGCCAATCTGGCAAGTTCTTGATCATCAATTAAGTCAAGCATCCTTTCGTAGGGTTCGGCAGGGACACAATAAAACGCAGGCTGATTTCTGTTCAGGATAGCCACTGGATAACCTACACCCGCATTCACAGTTGCCATTGGATTTTTTTTTAACTCGCTGATACTTGCACTTGTATCACTCAAGATAATATTTGGCATAAATCCTCACACTAAGACCTGTTAAGTAGTCTTGGTATAGAAAGTATAAGACCCTTTAACAAGTCTCTTTATTGAAAATAATTAATCACTAGTTTTACCTAAAAATAGGTAATTTTATGATTGTATCTTAAACAGATTTTCGATGTCCAAAATGAATGTTTATGATATTTTTCAAATTATTCAATTGGTTGAATCCTTTTTCCTTTGCTGCTGCAAACCGTAATTCGGATTCTAGTCTTGCTTGTTCAGCCTCTTTGTCAACACGATCACGATAGGACGCACTGGCAGCCTGATTTTTGTTGGTGGATTGCCATGAAGTACTAGAACCTAAAAATGCCTGTCGCTTAAAAAAGTTAGTGAGTTTTTTCCTAAACTCACTGCGTTCAGCATGTTTAATGTTTTCGCTTTCTGCATAATCAAGCGCGCCCGTTCAGCAAGGGCCGTTGCACTTGTTTTTACATTCACAGAATTTTGTTCCGGTTTAACCGGAATACTCTTTTTCTTTTCTTCTTGTTGGTCTATAACTTCGACTTTTCTTTGTCGGTCATTTTGATCGGGGGGTACAGGTTGCATTTGTGGTTTGAATTTGCATTGAAATGCCTCTGTAATACAGTTGATGGCCTTGCGAATATCTTTATGCTGAAATTTTTTTATGGCTTTTATGCAGTCCAGGGCAACTTTGAGAAATAAATCGGTGAATTTGTATTCTGTCGCTTGTTGGCCTGCCTTCGGATCAAACACATAGGTTTTCGTCAGTATGCCAGCGGATACCGCTTTGTTTAAGTTACGACGCACTGTCGCAATGGAAGCTCCACATTCTATACTGAGGTTACGTTTTGTTTTGTATATTTTGTACTCGGATGTCGATGAGGCTACCCCAGAGACGACGGATAAAATTTGTTTGGCTGGACGGGAAAGAATATCAACAGGCAAGTGATTGATCACAATCTTTAAGCCATAGCCTGAAATTTGCATATTTCATTTCCAATATAAGTTGTTATTACTTTCTTGTTTGCATACCTGAAAGTACCGCCTAATCTATGAGGTGGAAAGAAGAGCGTCAGCTGAGAACTGGCGCTTTTTTTTCGCCTATACATTAATTGCTGTATACTAATACAGTAGTATGATGAATGTTCCTGTAAAACAAGGACAACCCTACACGGAATTTGGCTCTCAGATCAATATATTAAGTTATAAATTATTTATTAACTTATTCATTTATATAGTAAATACTATTGATTTATATATATATTTTGTTTTTTTTGTTTATTTTTATTTAGAATTTCAACTTATACGATGTTGTAATTTGTCAGAGATGTGTTGACATATCCTAGGGTAGGCATTATGTTAGAAAAGCAGTAATAAATCCTACTGCTGGGATTGGAACCCCAGATAACTATAGAGAGGCACAGACGCACTCGCGTCTTTTTTTGTGTCAGTGCCTTCGCACACCCGAATTATGGTGGGCGGAATGGGGCAACCGAAAGGTTGGCCGGTAGACTCTCTATAGGCCGGTAGTTCCAACTCCATTCAGCTCACCGCCAATCCGAGATTGGAACCTCGATGGTGGTGATTAAAATAACCACTATAGAGAGATTTCCGCCATTATTAATAATAATCATTCCACACACCCTTGCCCAAAATCCTATAAATTCCTGTTTTATGCGCACTTACGTGCTGATCAAGAGTCAATGCCTGAGCGTGTAACCATCAAAGCGGGATCGTTGGATGAAGCCCGCCGTATTCTTGCTCCGCACTATGTGCTTACCTATGCTGGCCGCGTCCCTGTTTATTCAGCATGATGTTTGATCAAAAGCTTGAATTAATGGCTGTCGGCTGAAAATACCGATTAAAAAATTTCGTCATGAATATTTCCTGCATGATTTGATGCAAAACGTCCCAGATTGGCATTCTGCGGCGTTTCTATCACATAAATCTAAGAGCGAGGTCTATATGATTACTGATGACGCTAACACAGATACCCTACTTACCCGCCATGAAAATATTGTGAAGGCATTTTCAGCGTTTGCTCATTCACTGCCTGTTGATCATGATCTGAAAGGGTTAATGTTTTTGTTAGCAGATAATTTGAATGCGAGTTTCATCACGATGAAAGACTATTTGCAGAGCGATGAAGATATCTGAGAGTGATTGACATGGATAATTTCAGTTCTGTTTGCAGCGTTAAAATTGAACAAATCGATCGATTCGTTTATATTAATTGAATCGAACTGTCACTTATGAGGAAACATTTATGGATGCTCTTTCTGCCAATGAAGCCAAAACCCAATTTGGCGACATGCTGCTCAAAGCACAGCGCGCGCCCATCCAGATAAATAAAAATGGAAAACCCGTGGCGGTGGTTATATCAATGGATGAATATGCAAGTATTGAAGTGCTCAGACTAAAATTACTCCAGTCTAGAGCCGTTCAGGCCAGCATTGATATCAAAGAGGGTAACATCCTTGATGGAGAAACTTTTTTTAATGAGCTGAGATCAGGGCTGCATGATTAATCATAATGAAAAACTATCGACTAACCCCGGATGCACGGGCTGATCTGATTGAAATTCGTCGCTTTACCGTAAAACAATGGGGTCAGGCACAATCGGAAAAGTACCTGTCCGGCCTTCAGCAAACTTTATGTTTGCTGGCAATAACGCCTTCTTTGGGAAAAGAAAGACCGGATGTCGGGGCAGGAGTATTGAGTTTTCCCTATGTCAGTCATGTCATTTATTACTTGCTCCGTGAACAGCAACCGGTTGTCTTTGGCGTTTTACACAAACGTATGGTGCCCGTGAATCATCTGGACGGACGTGAGGGGATATGATTGACCTTAAATAATGTTTGCTTTTCTTGTTAGAAGAAAGCCCAAAAATTAATTGATGATGTTGACTATTGGGCTTGATTTTTAAAATGGATCAAAATATATTAAATTAATATGAAAGTATATTTCAACTCTGTTTAAAAATTGAGATTATCTATCACTGAATTTGAAAAGCAGTAACACTGTTTTTATAGCAAGCAATAACTTCAATAGTAGAATTACTCGCCAATGCAGTTATGAGTAAATCAATCGTTCCTTGTCCTTCAGACTCCTGAAAATTATACCAGAAAGGTACTTTTTCATACGCGCCAAAAGAAGCATAAAAATGTCTTCCATCTTCATCTACAGTTATTTTAGTTATTTTACCACTAATACCCGTTTCACAATTATATGCGTTAGCATTATTTATTGATAATATAGAAAATATAAATGATGAGATTATCATTATCATTTTTAATGTTTTCATTTTTGCACCTTTGTAACTTTAATTTTTAAGAATTTTATTTATCGATATAATTAATTTTGATGTTCTAATTGAATTTTTTTGAATATAATCTAAAAGCAATGATCTGGTTATTATGACAAGATTCAACTTTTAACATTAAGTTTTCTCTAAATCCAAAAGATAATAATCTAAGTGCATATAATCCTTCGTAGTCGTCAAGATTTCGCCACATTTCAACATTTTCCATATTCCCAAAGCTAACGGAAAAATGGCGACCATCTTCAAGTACTTTTACATCTTTTATTTTTCCTTTGGAGTTTATTAGACAATCATTAGCATGAGATTGTGTTATTAATGTCATTGATAATATCAATGGAAAAATAATAATGATTTTTTTTATGAAATTCATTTTTCATTCCTTTTGTATAATATATAAGTTATTTTTAATTTGATTTATAAATTAAATTTAACTGTAAATATCAAACCCTTTAATATAGCTGTCATGACACTCGTTGACACGTAAATAGTAAGGTTTATTAAGGCTATTCATTAACAAGACAAATGCCGTTCTTCCTTCTGGTTCTTGTAAATTACGCCAAATTAAAATCTTTTCATGAATTCCAAAACTAACGCCAAAGTGATAAGCATCAGGGTCTATCTCTATACTTTTTATTTCACCATTTATTCCTGGTGTGCAGGAGTCTGCTCTGACATTCGTTATAAGAAGCATTGAAAGAATAAATAAAATAAAAGTAATAAATATTTTTGATGATTTCATTTTATATTCCTCTATCATCATAAAATGATATAAGTGTTTTTTACTTGGTAGGTTATGTATCTTGTAATAATCACTTGTAAATTTTGAAAGATAGAAACTCGTACTCTGAATCGCAGCTTTCAATTATAATATTGGATTTTGTTATATACGCTGAATTAATCAAATCAAGAACTCCTTTTCCTTTTAAACTGTCTAAATTCGAACTGGACATAACACCGCTACCATTGTCAATGACAATTATAAATTGATATTCGTTGTCTCTTAGTCCTATATTGGTTATTTTACCTTTGTCTCCTACTCTACAAATTAGGCTGGCATTGGCTGTTGTTATAAAAAATAATAATGTGGATATTAATATTGTAATATTTTTCATTTTTAATTTTCCTGTTTTTATTTTAATGTTTTATTATGTTTCTTGTTTTAATTTTTAATAATGATATGGGATTTATTTAAATGCCTTCATCAGGTAATGAATAGATGATTTCAGTTTTTAAGTTATCATAAATAAGTCAAATGACAATTAAATAAATTTTTTTTTAAAATAAAAAATAGCTGTCTATATTAAAAATAAAATCGTAATTTTTGAGGGGGATTTAACCAAAAAAACCTCGTCTTAATGTTAGGCGAGGTATAAATTACCTTTTTCAGCTAAATTTCGGCGGCTTTGATGCTTTGAGCGAAAAAATAGGTGTCTGGCTGAGTGAGGCGGAAGCGCGTTGATGAGGAGCGGGCTGATAGCGTGTCATCTGGCCTAACGGGAGCAGGCTAAAATCCACGTTGCCGACGGACTCGAAAATAGCGTCAACGGTCTGCAAGTCACTTTCGGTTTCCATCTGCAACAGGGCGTTTTTTTGTTCTTCAGACAGGAAGATCGGCAATTTGTCGATGGCGGACCGGAGATAACGCTGACGCAGGTTTGTCTGGCGCTGTGCAGCGTCCAGCATCGCATCCTGTGCCTTAATTTTTTGGTTCAGCGCCAACAACTGGCCGGACAGCATCAATAATTCCCCTTCCGCGGTCTGGGCACGGTTCACGGATTCAATCATCATGTCGTGTTCACGCATTTTTTCAAAATGGCCGGCGAGGTCAAGGGCGGCGCTCACGAACGTCCGGACAATGTGGCTTTGCCGGTCTGACACCGATTCCGCCATCATGATTTCACGGTCAAGGCTGATGTAGTTGGGGGTTGTGGCATAATCAAAACCATAGAAACGGCGGACAACGGATTTCCACGGACTGTCAGCGCCCCCGGTAACCCAACTCCATCCCCCGGCCCGGGAGCGTTCCATGCCTTTGACAATGCGGCCGGTATCCGTATCTAACAGCTCCTGCGTATGGGTCACAATACCGGCATCATCAATACTGACAGCCACGGTGCGGTGAGACAGCACATTATCCAACGCCACCGGTTTACCCTCGACCATGATAAAGCTGGTTTCCGGCAAGCGTAGCTCTCCCGTGCGTTTGTAATATTCTTCGCGGCGGTTATGGCCATAAAAGCCATAGAGTTCCCCGAGTGCCATCCGTTCCTTCACTTCGTGGCTGTCCAGTGAGGCTTTCACCGAGCTGAGGACATAGTTTCGGGCATTTTGTGGGGTGTGTTTCCGCACATTCTCAATAACGGAAAAGTGGTCTGTGACGGTGGTTAAATTATTCATGGTTTTCCTTAAACGTCGGCACAACGGCGAGTTAGTGAGTAATAAAGGCAAAGAGGGCTTTCAGTTCGTCATGACTCAGGGAGTCAATATCGATTTTAGGCGGGCTGGCTGGGGCGGATTCCAGCATGTCACTGTCCCCGTTATGTCCTGCATGGCATTGAATTCCTTAATCATAGTCTTAGCCGTATCGGGATCAATTTCCATGATGTCGACCAGGGTGTACTGCATGAAGGTGTCTGAGCCGCTCATTTTCGGGTTATTGATTAAGGCATCAACGACGGTCACCACCTGAGCAGAGTAGTTCGCCCGGTTGTCGAGTTCACGGTTACGTTGCTCTTGAATGGCGGTATTCAGGGAATTGAAGGTGATTTGGTAGGGGCGGTCATTGGGCGGAAACACCTTGCCGTATTTGAAGGCACAGTGAATATCAATGATGCGATGGATAGCCTCCGTGCAGCCGTGGCGTATCCAGTCACTGCGTTCAGCCGCACTGCTGGAGGTTTGCAGCCATCCCCCTTCCTCCAGACCGCCGCTCATTTGATTGGCCCAGCCCAGCATTGTGGCATCGATACCCAGCGAGGCCGCCAGCTGGCGCAGGTGAAACATGACATCTTCGATCCCGGTAATATCGGCGGGGATGGTTTGGGTATCAATCACAATGCCGCCTTTCCCGTCGCCCATCACCGGGATCACATGGTTCATCACCGTCGGCAGGGCGTTACCGTTTCGCATCCGGCGCTGAATTTCGACTGCATTGCGTTTTAATCCCTGGGTCACGGAGCGGGTATAGTTGGCGGCTTGCGCAGGATCTAAGGTGTTGGTGGTCAGGGCCACAAGACGGTCAATTTTGGCCGCGTTATTGCGGGTGGCTTTCAGTGCCTTTAAGGCATCACACAGGTTAACGAAGGCCTCATAGGCATGCTCAAGAAAACTGGCGCCGTAATTCTGGGTTTCCCGTAGGGGGATTGGTTGATGGATGAAAGCAGGCTGAACCCTTTGCTGCCGTAAACCATGGGCCGGTGGTCATAACTGGGCACCCACGTGGGCAACTTCATGGCAATGAGATCCCACGGTTGCGCCAGGACGCGCTGATACGTCTCCGGGTGCAATAAAAAATCACCGGTGAACCCGGCCAGCTGGCCACCCCGCACAAATTCCTGCACAAAATGCGGCAGGGTATGAAAGTCACTGTTCAGCGCAATAATGCCTTTGCCCTTTTCGGCATAGGAACGGAGATAGGCGGTGCCGAGCACGGTCATGATGCGCGCCCAGTTGGGTAGGTTGGTATTGATTAATTTCCCCAGATCACCTTGCAGGGCTTGACAGTGCTGGCTGAGTGCGGTGTCAGAGGTGTCTTTGGGGCAATCGTGATGATGGCTCGGGATTTTTTGTCCATGCTTAATGCATTGGCGATATGGATATTCAGGGCCGCGGCCACGGTCGGAGATTTGGCCATCATGCTCAACATGGCATATCTCGACAGCCGTTCTTCAGGCAGTTGGGCACTGGCAGGGATTTCATCGCCGGGGGCGGTGAACACATCGGGATTGGCCGGTTTATTTTTGTAGGGCGTGATCCCCGAACGGGCAACGATAGCCCCGCGATTGCCGGCGATAGGAATGCCGTGCAAGTCATCATGGCCCGCATGAGCCGGCAGTAACTTACGCAGAATGTCGATCGGCGACCACGACGTTTTGGATTTCACGGTTATTTCCCGCCAGTCATAAATTAAAGGTTTACTAGGCAGTGTCCCTTAATATAAATTGAGAGTATTATCATCTCATTAAGTTCATGACTGGAAAAAGATGATGGCACGTTATGACATTCCCGATGAAGCATGGATATTGATAGAACCGTATTTGCCACCCCGCCATTCAAAGCGGGCAGGACGTCCCCACGTTGAACACCGTCGAGTGATGAACGGAATGTTTTGGGGTCTTTGTTCAGGGGCGCCATGGCGCGATTTGCCTGAACGTTATGGCCCCTGGAAAACGGTTTATAACCGATTTAATCGCTGGTCAAAATCGGGCATTATCAGCATGATATTTAACCGATTATTATCCATCCTTGATGAAAAAGGCTTAATTGACTGGGATGCGATTTGTCTGGATGGCAGTAATATTCGCGCCAGTCAAGATGCCGCTGGAGCCCAAAAAAACATCCCGATATCGCTGGCGATCATGCGCTGGGTCGCTCACGCGGTGGTTATGGCACCAAAATCCACTTGGCCACAGACGGAAACGGGTTCCCTCTCAACATCATGTTGACGGCTGGGCAGGCTCACGAAAGCCAATCCGCTATTCCTTTACTTGATGGCATAGGTATACAACGTAAAAATGGTTTCATGAAACGGCGTGGCAAGGCGGTACTGGCAGATAAAGGTTATTCGGATAGAAAACTCCGCCATTATCTTCGTAAACGGAGAATTAAAAGCATTATTCCTTATAAAATCAACGAAAAAGGCCGTTCAGATGGCCGCACGCAATTTGATAAACAGGCGTATCGTAACCGCAATGTTGTTGAACGCGGCTTCAGTTTTCTTAAAAATAATCGGCGTATTGCCACCCGTTACGAAAAAACAGCCCGAAACTATTTATCCATGGTGAAATTAGGCTGCATTCGGCTCTTTTACAGACGATTAAATAATTAAGGGACATAGCCTAGAATCGCCCATTCTATTGAACCTTTATTTATAGGTGTGAACATTGGTGAATACCCCAACCTCCTTCAGTACCAAGACGTCTTTATTCTTCGGTATAACCAGTATTAAGGAACTGATTGCCGTTATCCGTTCAGCCTCATTAAAACGCCCGCCGTCTTTGGCATTACGAAGCAAGCGGGCGTGAGCATTGAGCGAACGCGAAAACAAGCGAATGCGGCGGCGATGGCGTTGTTGGATTCGCTCCCGCCGGATGTTGACGGGCATCAGCTCACGGCGGAACAGCGCCAGATCTTGGCCGGTTATACCGGATTGGGGGGCATTGGTGGCTCGGAATATGAGTATTATACTCCCCAGCATGTCGCCGCCGGCATGTGGGACATGATAAAAGCCTACGGTGCCGATACCGGCAATATGCTTGAGCCTTCCGCGGCGACCGGGGTCTTTCAGGAAACCAAGCCGAAAGGGGTTATCTGTACGTCAACCGAAATCAGTGACATCTCCGGCCGGATTAACCAGCTGTTGCACCCGGAAGATCAGGTTTCTATTTCCCCGTTTGAAAAGCTTGCTGCGAATACCCCGGATGATTATTTTGACAGCTGTCTGGGCAATGTGCCTTTTGGTGCCAGCCGGGGTGGGTTTGCCCATTTCGATCCGGAATACTCAGACGTGAAAAATGTGGGCGTGTATTTTGTGCTGCGTATTTTGGACAAAATCAAGCCAAACGGATTGGCTTGCATTGTGGTGCCTTATGGCATGACTAGCGGGAAAACGTACACCAAACTCCGTGAACAGGTTTCCCGTAAGGCGGAGTTTCTCGGGGCGCATAGCCTGCCGTCAGGTACATTTGAAGAGAACGGCACTGCCACCGCAGTGGATATCTGGATACTGAGGAAACATCCCGTCAAGCTGGCCGAAAAAATTCTGCTTGCGGAGGATCCGGCACTCAAATCCGCCAATGTGCTGTGGAATACGTATCTCACGGGCAAATGGTTTGAGCAGGACGGGCGAAAATTCCAGCACGGTGAATCCAGTATTGAAGGCTCAGGAAAATTTAAACGGCTGGTGGTGAAAAATGACCAGATAACCGCCGGTGAGATGAAGAAAAACTTAGCGCATAAATTCGAATCACGGATCGATTGGGACGCACTGAACCTGATAGAACCGGCTTTCTCCTCCCTGGCAGAAGGCGAAAAACGGTTTATCAATGGCCGCTGGTATCAAATGGACGCCGGCCGGCTGGTTTATGATGCGAGCGCCAAGGCAACGGAGCTCAATCCCGATCGTTACGGTGTCACGACGTATGAAGCACTGTCGGCGCACCTATCCACCCCGGAAGGGGTATTGAGCCTCAACTTTGCGCAGATTTCGGCTATCGCAAACGATTATCCGGAAACGCTCCCACCGGAATACCGCGCAATACTCACGTTCTCTCAAGGCCAGTCGCCGGCCGTGCGTGAAAAAGCCTGGCGCGGTTCCCTCATCGGAAAGCGCATTGCGGCCATGCAGGATTTAATGGCATTCGGCGCGGACGGGGAATATCTGGAGATCGTCCGCACTCAGGTCGAACAGCTCATCCAAAATGAGCTGGCGCGCGGGGGAAATCCCCACGGTGGCCGCCGTGTGAAGGTGTCCGGGCAGGGCGGGGCAGACTGGTTGAAATTTAAAGCTAGTGTGACCCAAGACGGCCGGTTGTCTGACCTGGTACAGGGCACCCTGGATATCGGGATTCAGGAGGCCTATGACCGTACCGACCCCGAAGCGGTCGTTCGGCACCTGTTTAGCCAAATCGACTTAGATCCGGTCACCTTGGCTGAATTTCGGGCGCATTACACGGGGGAGCTGCCGGCGAATGACGATGCGTTGTTGGCATTGCTTGCCAGTAAAGACGGGGTGGCGATTTCTGCCGACGGCCATGTTTTGCCGATGGACAGAGCCACCAGTGGGGATACTGGCCTGATGAACAGCCAAATCATGGCCATCTTGCCGTATGCCCGTGAAGGTGCCGTTAAAGAAAACTACCTGCGCCAGCTGGCAGAAATCAAACATAAACGCCAATGGACGGAGGTGGATAACATCTCGTTTTCGCTGAACTCGCGTTGGATGGATCGCCGCCTGATACTGGAGTTTTTAAACGAGCAAGGCTATGACGCGCTGAAATATGTCGAAAAAGTGGAAGTGGAAGACGGACAGCTGGTCTCGGATCTGGATTATCGCGGCAAGAATGGGGTCTTTGTCGGGTACAGACACAAAACGGTCATGACCAAGGATAAGGAAACGGGCAAGGTCATTCCGCAGTATAAACGGGTCAGGGACAAAGACGGGTTTGCCGATCAGCTTGAAAATTACCTTAACGGCAGCAAACCGCGTGGGCAGAACGAGGCCGCTCATATGGAGCGGATCAAACGACTGGAGGACGATTTTAACGTTTGGATCCGACAGCATGATGAGATTGATGGCCTGGTTCAGCAATATAACGATGCGTTCAATGCCTATATTCCTTATGAGCATTCTGGTGCGAGCCTGAATCTCAGTGGCATTTCTGGGAAACGCATTCCTTTTGGTTATCAAAACGCCGAAGTCAGGCGGTTATCAGAAGATGGTCGGGGAATTTTGGGTTTTGGCACCGGGTTAGGGAAAACAACCACCGGTATGGCCTTGGAAGCCTATAACTTTGAAAATGGCCGCAGCAAGCGAACGCCGATTGTGGTGCCGAAAGCCGTCCTGGAAAATTGGTATCACGAAGCGCAGTCCTTCTACAGCAAGGAAGCCTTAAAAAGCTTCTTATTCGTGGGCTTGGATGAGATTTTTGATGATGAGGGTCGTCACCGTCAGGTGCCGGTGCTTGACGCCACCGGCCAGCCGGAGTTGGATAAAGCAACCGGGCAACCGGGCAACCGCGCTACCGTAACGCCATCAAAATCGCCAGCAGCGCCACGATTAAAGAGCGCATGAACAGGATCCCGCAGTCAAATTATCGCGCGGTGGTGATGACGAAAGAGCAGTATGCGGCCATTCCGTTGCGAGAAGAGACAATCAATGACCATGCGTATGATGTGTTGTTTGCGATGGCTGAATCGGGGCGTGTCAACCTCGACGGACAAAAGCACCGGGATGCACAGAAGAAAAACAGCATCCTGGCGGATGGCAGTAATACCGGCAGTCAGAAAAAACAGGATTACCCCTATTTTGAAGACATGGGCTTTGATAATGCGATTATCGATGAAGGCCATAACTACCGTAACAGCTATTCTGTCGGTCAGGAGGCGTCACAGCTGGCGTACCTGCCAACGTCAGCACTGGCGAAATCCGCCCGTGATATGGCCGTCAAGAATGCTTATCTGATGCGGCAGAATAACGGCCGCGGGGCGGTGATGCTCACGGCGACGCCCCTCGTTAACAGCCCGATTGATGCGTTCAATATGCTGTCGCATATCGTGCCCATGGAGGAATGGCAACGCATGGGCATTTACACGCCGGATGATTTTGTAAAGGTGTTCGGGATGACTGAGTATGTGGATGTGCAAAAAATATCGGGGGAGATTGAAACCAAGCTGGGGTTAGTCGGGTTCCAGAACCTGGATGGCTTACGCGGCATCTTCCACCGCTGGGCGACGCTGAAAGAAGCGAAGGATGTGTCCAGCCCCGGCGGTGGTCACGCAGACCGAATCCGTGCCGATGACGGCCTATTAGCAAGCGGTATATGAAGAGCTGCGTGAGCGGGCGGAGGCGTTATCCAAACCGAAAATACCGGGCCTGGATGAGGACGGAGACAAACCAGACGATTCCATCTTTTCAATTATCCGGGACATGGACCGGGTGTGTACGGATCCAGATTTATACAATTGCACTGTGACATTCCGGTTTCATCACGCCCATCAGGCGGCGGTTAACGCGTTGCGGGAGGATTTGCCCATCAGCGTGACGGAAATGGATGAGGATGAAGATGACACCCTCACGGCCAGTGCCGATGCGGTGGTGCGGGAAGAGGGGAATTTGTGGCCTTGGTCGTTTCAGAATTATACGAAATGGAGGTGATTAAGCGCTTAGCGATGTTTGGCTTGAGTGAATATGATATTTCGCACCCCATCCCGCCAAAATACTCGAAGCTGATCGCGAACCTGAAAAAAGAGATGGCGGGAAGCAGATCATTTTTTCTGATGAAAAAACCCAGCATGAAAAATTACGTCGTATGCTCGCCCGGGCGCTGGGCATGAAACGGGAGGATATTGGCATCCTGAATGCCACCACGGTGGCACAGGCGGCTAAAGCCAATACGAAAAAACTGAAGAAAGTGAAACGTCCTGCTGAACCGAAAGAAGACGCGACCCCGGAGCAGCTGGCGAAATATGACGCGCAAAAAGCCGCGTTTGATGAATATGTGGCCGCCCAAAATGAGATTTCGCTGAGCGGGATAGAAAAAATTGCCTCGGGCTACAATGAAGGCCGAACGCCGATCATTATTTGTAATAAGAAGGCGGAGGTCGGCATCAACCTGCATATTGGCACCACGGCGATGTACCACTTAACCCTCCCCTGGACACCGGCTTCACTGAACCAGCGAAACGGCCGCGGGGCGCGTGTAGGATCCAGTAGTGAGAGCGTCAAGGCGTATTACTATTGCGGTAAAGGGTCATTTGATGAGTTTCGGTTAGACACGATGCAACGCAAGGCCAATTGGATCACCGATATTCTCACGTCAGAGGCGGCAAAGATGGCGAATGCCGATGCCAACAGCGCAGAAGAAATGCGGTTACTGCTGGCCTCAGATCCCGAAGCGCGGGAGCGTATCCGCCGCGAACAAATTGAGAAAGCCGAAACCTTGGCCCGTGAAAAAGCCAAACAGCGGGCAGAGATTGATCTGGCGAATTATCTGAAGGCGCAACACGCTAGCAAAGGAAATGCCCAGTCGGTCGAAGACACCCTTCAGGCCAGCCAGGCCAAAATGGTAGCGGCGCAAGCCAAGCTGAACCAGGAGGCGTATCAGTCGGCGCAATCGCAGAAAGAACTTAAAACGGAGATTGCTCAATACAAGGATGTCATCACGAAACAGGAACGTTTACTGACCCGGATGCGTAAATCGGAGAACCTCATTAAGCGGTTACGGCCAGAAATCAAACACGCGATTGAGGCCGGTTATTTAGACGTTGAATCGGATATTTTAGATCGTGGGTCTGAATATTATGTGGCAAAAGATAAACGACGCTTTCGCACAGGGCGGGTTTATCACTGCTGGATGCTCAGGAATCAATACAGCTACCGTAAGGATGCGGCTCAAGGCCATCAATATTGATACCGGTCTCGCCGCCGTCGAGCAATTATGGTGTGATGAATACGATGCCACACTGCATCAGTCGGTAACCCTCCCGGTGACGAATTTAGCCGCTGAAGCTGATTTTTCAGAGAGCGAAGTGGCCTTAAAAACCTGAATGTTTGGGGGTGTACATATTGAAAACGTGCCATCACGCCTGAATAAGCAACAATTTTCCCACTATCTTAAATCCGGTGATTTATTCTTAAAAGACAGGGGAGTGGTTTATAGAAAGGAGGGGGATTTTCAGGCATACGACTTATACCACACATTATTGAATGATAAAAAAACGTGGTTGCAAGAGAATGCGGACAACATTGTCTACCCTGATTCTGGCGATGACGTGTTGAAAACCAAAGTGGCTGAATATTACCGGGGACATCGTCAGTCTTCTTTGGTTTCTGGATTGGCAACGGCGCTGTTCGGTGATCACTATCAAACGGCGATGGCCGGTTATGGCGAAACCGCTAGCCCGTCATTGATTACGGAGCTGATTACAGAATACCTACGCAGTAAATTGAATGCGTACAGTGATGATAAAGCCAATATGCTGGGGACGGGAACGGAGCAGTTGGCGCAGTTCTTAAAGACCGGGGCCTACGATGCAGCCCGGTTTATCAGCAGTGCCTTAGGGTGTAAAACGTACCGTGCGCCGAGTCAGTATCGCAATGCCGAGGATTTTGAACGCGAATTGTCACAGCAACGCCAGATCATTGCAGAGCGCATAAACAACACGGTTGCTGGGCATGGAAAGGCAGCCGCTCATCAAGCCTACCGGATGTTTACCTCTGCGTTAAACGCGAATCTGGCCACCGTGGTCGAACGCGTTCAGGCCTTTCCGGGGTATCAACGCTTTGACGCCAATTACACACAAGACAGCGGGGTGTTTGCAACGGATTTCGCCAACTTATTTGCTGATGCGGTGGCGCTGGGCTTTATTGAAGGACTCGAAATCACTGAATCCTTGTTTTTGATGGTTCAGCAACGTGACGAATTGGTCGATAAAATCCACTCACGCTACAGCAAATCACGCTATGAGGCCACATTCTGGGATAAAATCCAAGTGAAGGCCGGCCTTCTCACGCAGGAGAGTGTGGATCACGCCAATGCGGAGAAAGCCCGACTCGAGCAGGAAGCCCAAGAAATCCGCGTCGCCCAGTTGGAAAAAAACATCATGGTGAAAACCAACAGCACGGCTATTCGCGGCGGCAAGGGCGCTAACCGTTATGATTACGCGCCGGATGGCTGTTATTGCCTGAATGATACCCGAGGCAAAGCGGGCGCACTGTTTGAGGTCAAAGAGGAACTGAAAGCGGATTTTGACGCTAAGTACTACAATGGCCGTAATCCGGGTGATGAATTGGCCGGCAGCTGGTGGCTTATTTCAAAAGCCCATGCGTTGGATGACATTTTATCGGTGATTCAAAAATACGAACAATGAATAAGGGAGCGGCGCCCTGTCTGGGCGCATTAAAATCAATGACGACACTGATTGACACTATTCAGCCCCCAGAAGCCTATCTGGAAAGCGTGTTGGCTGAAGCTATTGGGACAAAGACAGAGCACGCGTATGTGGAATTTTACATCACCAATCTGATTACCCGCCTGAAAAAAGAACCGCGATTATACCGGGCGTTCGGTGCCTGGTGGCCGGGTATGAAATCGCTGATTATTGCGCAGGGCGAGCAGGCGTTTGGGGGCCTGGTTGATACCGATGTGGCCGCGATTTATACCCTGAGCCGCCCCGCGTTGATTATCGTGGCCGCCCACCTTTATTCGAATGAGCGTTTTGAAAACGGGGCGGTGTACGCCAATGACCATACGCTTGAGGTGAACGAGGCGTCTGGGGATACCGAACCTTACCTGTGATGCGGAGATGGAAGCGATGATTCAGGGGAGGGGAAAATGAGGAATAACGCCCAGGATACCCCTAAAAAGCGCTATTACAAACTGGATGAACTGAGGGCACTGGCGGAGGCGCGGGGATATGCGCTGGATTTTAATGCTTATCTTAAGGTGTTCGAACTAAGGGATAAGCAGCACCCGGATAATTGGTGCTGGATTGTCCGGCCGGAGAATGGGGTGAAAGTGGGGCGAACCCGGGAATGTCCGATACCAGAATGGGATGACATTATGGATTTCAACATCAACCGCCTTAAGGCGCGGGCTGAAAATAACATCCCCCTGATTTAATGGGGAAAATTCGATATTTTTATTGAGGTTTTTTTTAAAAAACGTTTAGAATTTATTTTATTTTTATAAAAATAAAGATTTAGTATTTCTTTTAACGCGTTGCGTTGATATTTACGTAAAACCCGCCTTCATTCAGGCGGGCAGGTTTCGATACGGTTAAAAATGGGCAATATAGTCAGGGGGTTGGAGTAAGAATGCTGAGGGCTTCCGAGGAATGGTATGGCAATTACTGCAAGAGGACTAAGAAGAAAGGGCTGTGCACTCAGAGTAAAACATCTGTCACGAATAACGCCCCGGTAAACTGGGACAAACCCAATAACAAAGTCCGTTCTCCCCATGTTGTTGCGCTGGAAAAGCTCCATAAACATCCTGAATTGCTGAAGGGTAATCAGGAGCATTACGCCCAGATTCGCTTTTTTCATTACTGTGAGTTGCATACGCCCGATATCTATCAGCGCTTGCATTCGACGCCTAACGGTGGGTTACGGCACAAAAAAACCGGTGAACACCTCAGAGCGGAAGGACAACGGAAAGGGTATCCCGACGTTTCTCTTGATTTAGCCAGAGGCCGCTATCACGGTATGCGCCTTGAATTTAAACACGGCACGAATAAACCCTCAAAAGAACAAAAACACTGGCTGAATACGTTATCAGAGGATGGCTTCTACTGTGTGGAGGTCTATGGTGAACACGAAGCAATAGAAGTGGTCACTCAATATGGGTGTCTGGCAGCCGGGGAATCCCTGAGTGCGCATCAACATGATCATTTGTGGAAGGAGCAAGGCGATGTAATTTAATGAAGAATTATTCTATGAATGGTTACAGGTCAACCTTCCCTTAAACGTCAGTCCACGAAACGGAAGGTGGCTCACTGTATGGCCTGTCTGCTTGAACTCTCTGTCGAAAATCCAGGAAAAAAGGTATGGGCGCATCAGTTATTTGAACGGGCCAACATCAATAAAGCGGGCCTGCATTACGCCGTGGGTGGGATAAAAAACTTATGAGCCATGATCCGGCGGGCAACCTCTGATTATGCGCAGGATTTGTCTGAGGAACAAAAATCCATTCTCAACCGTCTTTTTGCCGCGAAATGGCCAACCCACTCAGAGCGCCCTCATGGGGAAAGCACCCCGAATGTCAGGCTAATGGATTACCCGGCCGCGTTGAGCCTCATGATCCGGCGAGATTCCCGTGTTTATCGAATGAACTGGGCGGGGGGACACGTGAAATTGCACAGTGATAAACGCAGGAAAGACGACCGTGCCGAATTCTTATTTATCTCGCCGGAAGGTATCTCGATTTCCTGGCACCCTTCTGTTCAGGATCAGCTGGCCGATAACTGGGCGGTCTGTCGTGCATAATCGGGTTTATCTGGTGCGCCGCGGCGATATCCATTAGTGAAGTGGGGCGGGTCATCATGGATGGACGCCGGCAGAGAGTGCGTGAGTGCTTTTTCATTTTTTAAATAAAGAGTTAGTTAGAATATATTTTTTGACATGGCAACGAAATCCTATTACTTCAATGTCTCGTTCAGTCATCCAGGGCTGGAAACCCAATCCGTGATCGTCAAACATCCGACGCCAAGAATGACGCATCATAGGCTATTGGAAGCCAGAATGAGCCTGGGTATCCGAGCCGATGCCACCACGATTGGGGTGAGTTTTTTGGGCAAAATGACCGAAAAGCAATGGAATGAAGAGCGATAACGGCCTGATATCGATTTACGGTGTGCTGGTGAGGGTGAATGGGCGATTTGAGCTTACTCTCCCATTCCATTCTTATCTAACTGGCGACGCCGACGTTTTTACCGTCATTGTCACTGTTAATCAGCAGTTCCGTTAACTTCTGGCGCATATCTTTCATCTGATTCTGTCGGGCCACCGTGCGGGTGGCGGTCAGCAGCTCTGCGGCGTCCGTTGTCGGCTGCAATAATTTTTCGGCATCCGGCATAAACGGAATGGTGGCAATGGGGGAAAGGGCCTTGTTGGTCTGCTCGCCAAAATATATCATCCGGTAGCGGAAATACCCTGCCCAAGGCTCCCATGCCCCGGTTTCAAAATGCATAAACCAGGCGCGCGAGTCATGAACCTGGTCGTCAAAGAGTCCGACAATATTGCAATAATCCTTATCCTTTGATGGTTCCCCGTTTTCCTGAAAAAGTAATTGCTTGTATTTTTCGCCCGCCGCTTTTATTTCGGCATATTCCACTTCTTCATCATCGGAATTGAGTAAGTACATGGTGTACTTGGGAATGACATCCAGCACCATGTACAACGGGCGATCATTGAAATTGCGAATATGGTTGTGATAGTCCGACCGGAATTCAGCTGCGGCCTCTGAGAGCTGGGTTTTATCCCGTTTGCTTTCAAAAAGCGGTTTGCCTGCCAGGTACTGTGCCGACACGGGGCGATTTTGGGCTTTGTCATCATCCCGTTTACTGACGGCTTTGTTCACCGCGTTATTCTCAGCTTCACGTTTTTCTTTTTCCTGGTCGATGGTGTTCTTATCCCATTCTTCCGCACTGCGAAAAAACAGTTGCTGTTGATAGTGACCTTCCGCATAGCGGTTGATACGTCAGGCGGTCATCCAGCCCATCTGCTCCTTGATGACCTCTTCCAGCCGGCGATTAATATTGACCGGGGTGTACTCGTCATTATTGGCCTGTGTGGTGTGTGAAATTCCGAGGGTTTTTCGCCATGAATTAAAACGGTCGACAAGGGCATTGTTGACTGTAAATTCATCTAAATTTTCGCTAGACATGAGATAAATTAACGGTGAACTGTTAACGATATTTTCCAATATGGGGCTGACCTTGAGGGGCGCGCCAGCCATAAAGGCGGCAAGATACATATCATGCAACACGATTTGCGAGAGGATTTCACTGTCACGTTCCCGTGATTTTCCCTGGTCGTTGACGGGGTAGCCGCCCCCGATATCGGAATGCATCCCCGGGTAGACAATTTCGACGGTATTGCCCGGGTAATGGCTGGCCTGGGTTTCTTTATTGTTTGGGCGACGAACGGAGTCAACCGGGAAACACAGGCGCTGTTCATGGGCGGCCACAAAGTGACGGCAACATCGGACAAAGTTGGGATACTGGGTTTCGTTTGGCAATTGCTGGGTGCCGTTGGCCCAGTCCATATGCCCGGTAAACGACGGCACCAAATGCACGATACCCACCGAGGGAACGGTGTCCAGCACCCCTAAAAACTCGACACTTATCGGCAATCCTAACAGGGTCGGGTTATGTTTGTTTTTTGTGGTGTCGGTTAACTGACTTAACCAGCTGACGAAGGCACGGGCTTCCGCGGCGCCGCGAGAAAAACCGTAGATAAATAATTTAATGCCCAGAATTTTGGGTCTTGTGGTGACTATTTTTTCAAGAATTTGTTTGCTTTTGATGATGTTGTCCAGGGTGCTTTGGCGCCTTGCATGGCCATTATCCATCACCCAGTTGGTGGACATGGCGTCAACAAACCCACGATAATCATCATCCGAGTAATCGGGTATCCTGAGCGCGCTCAGCAACGCCCGACAAAGCATCATAATAGCCCAGTTTATCCGGTTTTCGCCGCTGGTGGCATACTTTAACCCTTCAGAGCTGTACTGGAATTCGCGAATTTCAGGAAAGGGGGTACCGACACCGGGCATGTAATAGGCAAAATACTCTTTTTCATCAGCATAGCTGGTGTCATAAAGCTTGGCGATATTGGTGGGATGCCGTGGCTCAGCGGATTTATCGTTATCTTTGTTGTTATTGGTGCCGTCAAAACAGAGGCTGATATGCAGGGTTTTGACACAGGCCATGCGTTTTTTTATCAGTCCTTTGATATGCCCAATTTTCTTTGTTGCGTCGGCGGTAATTGCCGACAAGTTGGGCGTGAGTGAGGTTTAATCGTCCGCCCTCGGGAAACGGGGGTGGGGCAAAGAC
>NZ_NIBV01000049.1 GCF_002632585.1 Xenorhabdus szentirmaii DSM 16338 | reverse complement strand
AATTTGTTCATTGCCTGTTCCTTTTTAGAGCGGTTTTAGGTGTGCACCAAAATTTTGCTCTTGGAACAGGCACTACGACAATCCTTTATCCAGAATTCAGGTTAATTTAATCCGCCATTTTTCATAATTCGCTTCATCACTAAATTGAGGGATAGGTCTTAAAGCCTTCACAGCTTCTGGTGAGCGTGAATTCCAGGAAACATGGGCGGTTAAATTGGGCGTCCATTGTCTGGGCATCATAACGCAGCAGACCGTTCCGTTGGTCGAGCCGCCTGCGCCGTTAACTCTAAAATCATTTATCTCATATTCAGTGTGATTTCTGCCATCAATACTGCCCGGGTTAGTATCCGGTTGACGGGCCACTGAGCAGCCTGACATCATTAACATCAACACAGCGGTTAGGAGGGTCATCCTTTTTTTTATCTTAAAGTC
>NZ_NIBV01000048.1 GCF_002632585.1 Xenorhabdus szentirmaii DSM 16338 | reverse complement strand
ATAATGGTAATAATGGTAATAATGGTAATAATGGTAATAATGGTAATAATGGTAATAATGGTAATAATGGTAATAATTATTATTTCCATTATAAATACAGGCATTAATATTTTTTATTATTTTAAAGCATTTATCTAATACTCTCTATTTTTAAAGGTACTGAAGCATTGGACTTTAAAGCAAATAAAAAGAAATGGTAAATCAGTCTCCTGACTCATCACTACAGTTAGCATCCTTTTAATTTATTCTTAAAATCAATATATTATACAAAAAATAATAGCTTAAGCGTAAAGAATTAACCCCATTTAGTTATTCTCGTGGGTCTGTTTTTTCTACTACTGAAATATTATCTTGGGGGAATCTTAGGCAGTGTCCCTTAATATAAATTGAGAGTATTATCATCTCATTAAGTTCATGACTGGAAAAAGATGATGGCACGT
>NZ_NIBV01000047.1 GCF_002632585.1 Xenorhabdus szentirmaii DSM 16338 | reverse complement strand
CGCGGGGTGAGCTGCCGCCCCTGCTGCTCGATAACGGCAGCTAAAGAGACGGCGGATTTCAGGTGCTGTAATTCTGCATCGGGAATGCGGGCCATGTCATAGTCCTTTAAAAAACCTGTCAATAGACATTGAAGTGGCATTATTAAAGTACTATTATGTGTACGCCGTCAAGGGGTTTTTAGAGGGAGGGTTACAATGACCATATCATTTCAAAACTGGCTAAGTGAGAACGGTATGGAGATCTTTGCAACTCGACTTCGTGAAGCAAGGGAAGCACGCAAAATGACACAAGCGCGACTGGCGGATCTGTTGACGGTAAATCGGCGGGTTTATAACCGTTGGGAACGGGGTTCATCTGTGCCACAGCTGGATACGGTGGTTAAAATTGCTCAGGCATTACAGATGAGTATTGATGCGCTGGTCGGACTCGAAGCGCCGAAAGC
>NZ_NIBV01000046.1 GCF_002632585.1 Xenorhabdus szentirmaii DSM 16338 | reverse complement strand
GACACCTGTATTAACTGTTAATACATCAAGCATACTGCAAACTGATTTGTGACCCAATTAAAACGGTTGTTATTTATTCAAACAGGGGAGGCGGCGTCACTTGGATTTTACCAAGTGACGCCGTTAAAAAAATGGTTGTAAACCTTGTCCGGCCTGCTATCTCACAAAATCTTACCGAATGAAACCACCTAAAAAGCCGGATAAAACAACTTTGTCACGATCTTGTTTTTTTCCCTTTCTTATCGCATTTTTACGCGAATAACTACATCGCATCTATTTGATTATGTTATTGAAAAGTTTTATCTAACCCGTTAACCTGATAACGCTATTGGCAAAATCCAATAGTCGGGGATTTGCAACCCCGCAGTATCCCACACTGGTAGGATGTTTCTGCCAGTGCGTCTGCTATCGCCTGTTCACCTGTTCAATGGCGGTTCAGCAGGGGAGGCCTTGGCC
>NZ_NIBV01000045.1 GCF_002632585.1 Xenorhabdus szentirmaii DSM 16338 | reverse complement strand
CAACACAGATTCCATCATCAAGAGCAAAAAAATCGCTCAAAATCGTTTTGAGGCGGTTTTATCAGTGATATTTTAAATATGGCGTGATTGATATTGTGAAAAGAAGCACAAACTGTTGATCATCACGGTCACCATAAATGTTGGGCGTGATCCATCTGTTGATGCAAGATACGGGCGATCAGGATATCGCTGTCTCGGACAGTGTAAAAAACAGTGTGGCGCTGAAATTCTATCCGTCTAACACCGTATACTGCCGGATAATCCCGTCCAATATCGGGCATATTTGCCAGCGTCTCTAAAAATGCGTTCAGAGCGTCTGTATAGTGATCAGCTTGGGCTTCCCCAAATTGTATCAACGTATAATCATAAATACTTGCAAAGTCCTCCGCAGCACGTTCTGATAGCCTATACACGATGTCGCTGTTTCCTCTGTTCAGCAATCTCCCGCAGCGTCAACGCAC
>NZ_NIBV01000044.1 GCF_002632585.1 Xenorhabdus szentirmaii DSM 16338 | reverse complement strand
CTGACGATGGCGAGCACCGGCAAGGATGAAGCGACCGGCAATCTCGTCACCAAAAGCTACACGGTCAAAGGCCCGGTCATGCTGATGTTGACCACAACCGCCATTGATGTCGATGAAGAATTACTGAATCGCTGTCTGGTGCTGACGGTGAACGAATCCCGCGAACAAACGGAAGCCATCCATGCGTTGCAGCGCCGGAAGCAAACCCTTGAGGGCTTACTGGCGGAGAACGAGCGGGACTATCTGACGGCCCTGCACCAGAATGCCCAGCGCCTGCTGAAACCGCTGAATGTGGTCAATCCTTACGCCAGCCAGCTGACCTTCCTGTCCGACAAAACCCGCACCCGCCGTGACCACATGAAATACCTGACGCTGATCCAGAGTATTGCCCTGCTGCACCAGTACCAGCGGGACATCAAGACCGCTGAGCATCGTGGCCGCAAGCTGGAATACCTCGAAGT
>NZ_NIBV01000043.1 GCF_002632585.1 Xenorhabdus szentirmaii DSM 16338 | reverse complement strand
TTGGTGACCAGTGTCCCCGTGGTTTCATCCTTGCCGGTGCTCGCCATGGTTAACTCGCCGTCACTCTGCAACAGCTTGAGCGCATAGGCCGCCTGCCGCACGCCTTCTTCTTCGGCGATGGCCAGTATCTTGTGTTGCAGATTGGTTTCCCCCAGATAGAACAGGCTCTGGCCGGTCATGGCGCTGTACTGGATGCGCTCTTCTTCCGGTATCAGGTTCAGTACCGCCTCCATCAGACTACTTTTCCCCGCCGCGCTGCTGCTCTGGATCAAGACGGCCAAGGGTTTGGGCAGTTTGCGGCTCACGGCCGCCAGATAGCCCGCCAACAGGTTGGTCGATTCACCGACAACCCCACAGGCGCTCAAGTCTGCGGTGATACGCTCTGTCAGGTTCGGAGCTTGCAGCAACGCTAAGGCGGCCGCCCGCTCATCGGCGCTCAGTTCAGGCTGCACGGCTTGGGGGGCTTCTC
>NZ_NIBV01000042.1 GCF_002632585.1 Xenorhabdus szentirmaii DSM 16338 | reverse complement strand
ATGAGTCAGGGCGTGGGGCAGGTCAGGCAATCCGTTGGTATGTTTGGGCAGATGGTGATGCAGAAGGTGATGTCGAAAGGAAAGTAGACAAACCCGTATTTACAACACGTCAGGGATACGTGGTTATCCCTGAATCATCGTTTGAATCTCAGGTCAGTTTTCTATTTTTTCATCTGCTTAATTTATTTATCATTGCCTCGATAATGAAAGGTGAAATAACTTTTTTAACAAGATGGATAATTTAATTATTTAACGTCAATGTGTTATTGATTTAATTTGTTCTATTTTATGATGCAGGGGGTTTTATATTCGTTTTTGTGTCGTTATATTTCACGTTGGGATTTTAATGCGCAATATTTATGAGACCCATCACAAAGTAGACAATAAAATCATGCCTTTTTATTTCAATATCATTGGTAAAAACCACCGTCTTTAGACGGTGACTTTGACTTTAATTTTTTGACCTATGCGCG
>NZ_NIBV01000041.1 GCF_002632585.1 Xenorhabdus szentirmaii DSM 16338 | reverse complement strand
ACGAAGACAAGAAGGTGGATAAAGAGTATGAGGGTATTGTCCGCCAGTTAATGACTTATATGATGGAAGATTCCCGAACTATCCCAAGTGTGCTGACAGCGCTGCTCTGTGCCCGTTCTATTGAACGAATTGGTGACCGTTGTCAGAACATTTGTGAATTCATTTTCTACTATGTTAAGGGACTGGATTTCCGGCATGTGGGGGGTGATGAGCTGGAAAGATTATTGACTAAAGAGAATAAGTAAGTGACTGACAATGCTGGTATTTTTCTTACCAGCATTTTGGGTGCTATAATTCGTTATATACCCAATAGATTTCAAGATGCATCGCGACGGCAAGGGAGCGAATCCCCGGGAGCATAGATAACTATGTGACCGGGGTGAATGAGTGCAGCCAACAAAGAGGCAACTTGAAAGATAACAGGTATATATTAATTATTATCTTCACAAAGAGATAATTATTACACCCACTATGA
>NZ_NIBV01000040.1 GCF_002632585.1 Xenorhabdus szentirmaii DSM 16338 | reverse complement strand
CGAAGGTAAATGATCCACAGACACTGACCAATGCCGGGACCATCACTACCGCCGCCGACAATAGCACGAAGGTAAATGACCCACAGACGCTGACCAATGCCGGGACCATCACTACCGCCGCCGACAATAGCGCGAAGGTAAATGATCCACAGACACTGACCAATGCCGGGACCATCACCACTGCCGCCGACAATAGCACGAAGGTAAATGATCCACAGACACTGACCAATGCCGGGACCATCACTACCGCCGCCGACAATAGCACGAAGGTAAATGACCCACAGACGCTGACCAATGCCGGGACCATCACCACCGCCGCCGACAATAGCGCGAAGGTAAATGATCCACAGACACTGACCAATGCCGGGACCATCACCACTGCCGCCGACAATGGCGCGAAGGTGAATGATCCACAGACGCTGACCAATGCCGGGACCATCACCACCGCCGCCGACAATAGCACGAAGGTAAATGATCCACAGACACTGACCAATGCCGGGACCATCACTACTGCCGCCGACAA
>NZ_NIBV01000004.1 GCF_002632585.1 Xenorhabdus szentirmaii DSM 16338 | reverse complement strand
AAAATAATTAATCAAAAATCAACCAGTTTATTGCATACAGGCATGACAGTTGAGCGGAATAAATTAGTTGCTGAAATCATCATTGAACTTAAAAAAGCGCTCGTGCAGTTTGAAAAAGAAGGGTTATCTCCTTTTATTTCGAGATGGTTTGAATTAGATAATTTTATTAATCGCCCTGTGAAATTAATTATTGGTGATCAAGAAACTTGCGGAATCGCCCGAGGAATTGACCAACAAGGTGCATTACTTCTTGATATTAATGGTGTAGTTACACCTTATATTGGTGGAGAAATATCCTTGAGAGGTTGTTGAATATAAAGCCGGAAATGTTTCCAGCTCAGGTTACTGACAAAGTGCCAGATAAAAAGCCAGCATTTTGTCAGTAACTTGAGAGGCTAATTAAAGCCTCTTTTTGTAATATTATAAAATTCATTTCTATTTCTTTTACCGTGATGTAATCACTGACTAACGGTGTTTTTCGTTCTATCGTACTGAAACATAGACTATTTATTTATAGTTTCATAATTGTATTCGTCTATAAATTAATTCATTATAATAAGTTGATAAATACCTAATAACTGTGATATGGAGATTGCGGTGAAAAAAGAAAAAGTGATCATAGCGGGGGCTGGTGGTGGCGAGAACAACGACAGCCCCAGGCAGTCAGTTGAAGCGCCCGACAACGTTGAATCTAAAACACTCGCTTCAATATTGGATCTGTTGGGCGAAGGTGCAATTGGTGGTCTGAAAAATGGCGGCCAGTCTATTTTCTTGGACAATGTACCTTTGTTGAATCCTGACAGCTCATCAAACTTCAATGGAGTGAAGTTTTGGGAAAGGAGGGGAGAGCAAAACCAAGCCCCAATAGATGGTTTTGGCGACATTGAAACCCCTTATAATGTTGCAACAGAGCTTAAAACAACTAAACCTAAAACGTTGCAAATTGACAATGATGATGCCGATCGCGTGCGGATCATTATGGAATTTCCCCGTATAACCTCGACTGACAAAGAAAACGGAGACATAAATGGGGCGGAAGTGAAATTCCAGTTTCAATTAGCCATAGGCGATAATTCGTTTAAGCCTGTAATTCCGTTAGGCCATGAAGATAATATAATTACAGTTGCCAAAAAATCGAGCGGTAAATTCCAGAGAGAATATTTTATTGACTTGCCTAAACCCGGCAAAAACTACCGTATTCGGATCGTTCGATTTACACCCGATACCAATAGCGATTATCTGCATAACAAAACCGTAGTGGCATCCTACGGAGAAATCGTATTTGCAAAAATGGCGTACCCTAACAGTGCGATTGTTGGGATCACCATTGATTCACGGGAATTTGGCGGGAATATGCCTCGCCGCTCATACCTTGTTTCGGGGATGAAAATTCGGGTTCCTTCAAACTATCTTCCTACCGATAACACCTACCAAGGTGACTGGGATGGTGGCTTTGATATTCAGGTGTCATCTAACCCTGCATGGATTCTCTACGACTTACTTATCAATAAACGATATGGTCTAGGGAATTTCGTTAATGAATCGATGATAGACAAAGGACAGTTCTATCAGATAGGGCGCTATTGTGATCAAGAAGTTCCTGATGGCTTCGGTGGGATGGAAAAACGGTTCACGATTAATACCGTGATTGTAAGCCGTCAGGAAGCGTATAAGGTCATCTCTGACATTGCATCAGTATTCCGGGGCATGGTGTTTTGGGCTGGCGGTATGATCAATCTCCGACAAGACAGTCCAGCTACACCTGTTATGCAGTTTTCGGCAGCAAATATCATCGATAAAGTCGTTCGTAAGGGGTCTTCACGAAAAGATCGTCCAACCGTTGCCGTTGTTACTTATAACGACAAAGATGACCTTTACAAACAAAATGTTGAATACATCGAGGACGAGGAGGCCAAGAAGCGCTTTGGCATCCGTAAAACGGAATCACTGGCGTTTGGGTGTACCAGCCGAGGGCAAGCATACAGAACGGGGCTGTGGCTGCTTTACACTGCGAAAATGGAGACAGATGTTGTTATCTTCAAAGCAGGGATTGATAGTTCGTTTCTGGTTCCCGGTGAATTGGTAAAATTACAAGATAAATATCGCTCCGGTAAGCGTAATTCGGGTCGTATTAAGTCTTTTACCAAAAATAGCATAACACTGGATGCATCAGTAAGGCTCGATAAAGAAGGGGCGTTTATCACATTTTTAACGGCTGACAGCCGTATGATAGATCGCAACTTGCTTGAACTGGCTGGCGAATATCAGATTGTAACATTTAAAGAACCCATTAAGGCAGGTGATGAACCTGTAGAAATGGGTGTTTGGACGGTTACTGAACCTGATTTAGAACCCGTTTTAATTCGTGTTCTGAGTGTGAAAGAGAGCGATGAAAAAGGCACGTTTGAGATCACCGGTGTTGAGCACAACCCGTCTAAGTTTGAAGCGATTGACCGTGGTGCAATCCTCATTCCACCTAAATCAAGCGTCTTAGATCCGACTTTCAGCAAACCGGTTGGTTTGCAGGTGATGGAAACAACTTACCTTTCATCACCCGGTAATTTGGCGGTGAAACTGATTGTATCTTGGGAAGGGCGTTCCCCCAAATATGTTGTCCGTTATCGCCGCAGTGATGTAATAGACAATTGGATTCTCATGGAAGTTACCGATAACCAATGTGAAATTCTAAATGTTGCAGACAATGCTAATTATGATATTGAAGTATTTGCAATTTCAATCACTGGCAGACGAACAGAAACCTTAGTGACTGTTTACAAAACGTTAGGTACTTTGATGCCTCCCGGAGCACCTAAAAATCTGGTTGCTGTTGGTGATTACAGACAAATTGTGCTGACTTGGGTAAATCCAGACTCAATCGATCTAGATACGATTTACGTTTATGGTTCAAAAACAAATAACTTAGAAACAGCGAGTTTGCTGGCAAAGATTCCATCAACAACCTTTACACATTCAGGTCTGGATGATGACATAGCATGGTTCTATTGGGTTAGGGCGATCAACAAACGAGGTATGTTAAGCCTTGTAAACTCTAATTTAGGTACGCAGGCAGCCACGAAGGATGTTCTGTCCTTTTTGAAGAATAAAATTACTTCAAGCGAACTCGGTAAAGAGTTATTAGAAGAAATCGACACTAAAGCTGCCAAAGGAGATCTTGATGCAATACATGATTTGATTGGTAAATCGGAGACAAAGATTGATGCGATTCAAGATTTAGTGGATGAATCAGATAAGAAAATTGATGAGATTGGCAAAATAACGGGTGAAATTAAGGTTTCTCAAGAGAGTCTAAATTCTTCCGTTGAAACGGTAAAAGAGAATGCTAAAAAAGCCCTGCAAGATGCAGGTGACAATGCATCTAAGATTACCAAAATCAAAAATACTGTCGATGAGCAAAATAAGAAGTTCGCTTCAACGTTAGAGGCGATTCAAACGGTAAAAGGTAATATAGAAACCGTCTTACTCGAAGAAAAAAATGCTCGTATTGAAGGTGACAAAGCGACAACTGAAAAAGTTGAGTTGATTGAAACAAAGATAAACAGTCATGACGCAGTCATTAAGCGGGCTGAATCTACGGTTATTGGTGCCGAAAAGACAATCGCTCGCGTTTCTGGTTCTGTTGAAGCTGTGGCTAAGGCAGCTATTGATACTGCGTTAAAAGGTGAAGAAGAAGTTAGGGAACAACGTGAAACCAACGCCAAGATATTTACTGACCAGAAAGTCATAGTGGATGGACAGCAGGCATTGTCTCAAAAAATAGAAACAATGACCGCAGAGTTCAATCAAAACATCAAAGCCCAATTAAATGAAGAAAAGCAAACACGGGCAAATTCAGATGAGGCATTGTCTAAGCAGGTTACACAACTTAAAAGCGAAGTAAACCAAAACATCAAGGCGCAGTTAAGTGAGGAAAAGCAGACAAGAGCAAATGCAGATGAAGCATTGTCTAAACAAATCACCCAATTGAGAAGTGAAGTCGGTACAGATATCAAGGCTCAACTTGACAAGGAAAAAAGTACTCGTGCTACCAAAGATAGCGCTCTGGCTCAAAGTGTTGAACACCTTAAGGCACAGACTAGCAAGGATATTGAAGCGGCAGTGTTGGCGGAGAAAAACGCACGTACAACCGCTGATGAAAGTTTGGCAACCCAAGTCTATTCCTTAAGTGCGAAAACGACCAAAGATATTGCCAGTGCGGTTGCTAATGAAGCAAATGCTAGAACTACAAAAGATGAAGCGTTAGCAGGGGAAATCTCTAAGGTTTTGGCGAAGGCTAACGCTAACGAGGCGGCTGTAAAATCAGAACAGTCGGCTCGTGCTAACGGCGATTCAGCACTTGGTAAGCGTGTAGACACTGTTCAAGCGAACCTAAATGAAAACACTGTTATTGTTCAGCAAACTACAAAAGCAGTAGCCGAGATTAATGGGAAAATTTCTGCCTCTTGGAATCTGAAAATAGAGACCACCAAAGACGGAAAAAACTATGCAGCTGGCCTAGCATTAGGAGTAAATAACACGGTTTCACAATTTCTCGTTCAGGCTGATCGGTTTGGTTTAGTTAACGTAAACAACAGTGTTGTGACCACTCCGTTTGTTGTCGAGAACGGCGTTACCTACATGAATGCCGCTTATATAAAAAATGGTTCAATAAGCAGTGGTAAAGTTGGTGATCTACAATCTGACAACTATTCATCTGGAAGAACAGGCTGGAGATTAGGTAAGAATGGACAGTTGGAGATGAACGGCCAAACGTCTGGACAAGGTCGATTAAACATTTCCAACAATCGCATTGATGTTTATGACGAAAAGGGGGTTTTGCGAGTTAGGCTTGGTTTGCTGTAAATGGCATTATTGTGTGTGATAATACTGCTTAAATAATAGGTATCTAAATACTTAATATCCATTTGAATGAGGAGACATGGAATGTGGTACAGGGAAGGTACTAATTCTTTTGAGAAAGAAAGCAAAAAAGTTAAAGGTGTTGGCACTTCTTGGTCGCAGGCAAAATATGGAGTTATGCCAGGCATGGTACTTATTGGCTCCGACAACCTTTTATATGAGATCGAAAGTGTTCAAAGTGATACAGAACTCACATTAACTGAGGCTTATAAGGGAGGTTCGATCAAGGATCAACCTTGTCGTATTATTACCACTTATGAAGGGGATTTATCGCAGTTTAGTGCACGATTCTCGGCATTATTGCAATCAATATCTACAGATTTCCGTGAGATTCGACGCTGGTTAACTTCGCCGTCACCAGTCGTTATTATCCGAGATGATGGTACTAAATTTACAGCTGATTCACTAGAAACTATCTATGCAGCGCACAAAACTCGCGTTGGGTGGTTTGATAAAAATAGGGCGTTGATTACTGATGCTGGACATCAAGCGGCAAATGCAGCTAATTCTGCGAAAGCAGCAAAAGAATCGCAAACAGCAGCTCAAGCTAGTGAAGAAAAGGCAACTAATTCTGCGAAAGCAGTGAAAGATTCCCTAATTGCGGCATCCTCATCTCAATCGTCGGCAAAAATTTCAGAAAATAATGCTAAGACATCTGAAACCAATGCAGCTAATTCAGTTAAAGATGCTGCATCTTCACAAGTTGCAGCTAAGACATCAGAAAATAACACTGCTAATTCAGCTAAAGAAGCAAATGCCTCGCAATTGGCTGCAAAGATTTCCGAAACTAATGTGGCTAATTTAGCTAAAGAAGCCAAATTATCTGAACTTGCCTCCAAGACCTCGGAAACGAATGCGAAATCATCCGAAGTTAGTGCTAATTTATCAGAAGATAACGCTAAAGCCTCAGAAAATTCCGCGACTGAAAAAGCCAAACAAGCATCAAGTTCGCAAATAGCAGCAAAAGCCTCTGAAACCAATGCTGAATCATTTAAATATGCCTCCGCTAAATCTGCCTCCAATGCCTTTTCTTCTGCTAATAAGGCTGAACAAGAAGCCAATAAAGCTATCGGTGCAGCTACTAGTGCGGCGATTTCTGAGTCTAATGCTTCAATTTCTGCAAAATCGGCGAAAACGTCCGAATCTAACGCCAAATTATCAGAAACTAATACTGCTACATCAGAGAAAAACGCTAGAGTTTCAGAAGGTAATGCCGAATTATTTAAATTCGAAGCTGAAAATTCGGCAAAAGATGCGGCGAATACTCTTGCGAAATTGGGGAATGATGCAAAAGTTGCTGATAATGCAGCTAAAGTTGCAAAATTATCTGAAACTAATTCAAAGGCGAGTGAAGCTACCACAAAAGCCTCAGAAGCTAATGCACTCAATGCAGCCAATGCAGCCAAAAGTTCGCAAGATGCTGCAAAAGTCTCCGAAACTAACGCCACACATTCAGCACAACTGGCGTCCGTCTCTCAGGCATCAGCAAAAGCATCGGAAGACGTAGCGGTGTCATCAATAAATGCAGCACAAGAAGCCGCTACTTTGGCAACCAAAAAAGCGGAATTAGCCGCAGCCTCAGAAAGCAAGGCGTTGGATGCAGCCAATAGAGCAACACTTGCCGCACAAATAAAAGAAGATCTCCTCAAAGGGAAGACTCTTGCAATATCTCTAGGATCGGATAAACCTACTTGGACAAAAATAGCCGAGGTAGTTATGCCTCAACATCCGGGTAAACCGAGTACTATACGTATAGAGCTGGTGGGTGGGAGTGGCTATAATGTTGGGGCTTATCAACAAACTGCCATGTCTGAAATTGTTTTGCGGTCTGGTAATGGTTATCCCAAAGGCATTAATGCTTCTCTTTATAGAACAAATAATGGCGCTGCAAATAATGTGGCAACAATCAATACTAAAGATGATGAATATGATGTTTATGTTCATTTTGGTGCTTATCCATTTGATTTGATTTGTAATGTACAGCAGACCAACGTCACAGTATTAAATGTAGGGAAATTATCAACACCGCTGGAAACCTTGCCTGAAGGGGTGTTAGAAGGTAAGACATACAATTACGTTTTGGCCTCAGCAGTCGACGAACGCGGGAATTTATCGATTGATACAAATCTATATGGACCCGGATTTGTTTCGGGGGTTAGGGGTAAAGATAGAACATGGATAGAACCCAAAAATGGCGAAGCATGTTGGCTGGCTAATCTCGGAGATCGCTATGTTGGCGAATTCAAACACCCCAAAAAATCGGGAACTGCCGCCATATTAGAAGAGCATTACACCAAAGGTGAATCAGATGGCAAATACCAGCCGAAAGGTGATTATGCAATCGATCAGAACACCGTCTCTAATAGCCGAAAAATTAATGGAAAATCATTGTTATCAGATATTACGTTGAATGCGGCTGATGTTGGTGCGTTTCATAGAGGATTAAAGGACACTGTTTCAAAGGATAACGTCCCGTGGAATGCGGCATCTGGTATATATAATGCAAATTACGGTGGCCATACACAAATTATTGTTCATTTTAATATGGGGACATCAGGCTTTAGTACACCGTCACTTCAGTTAAAATCAGTATATAAGAATAATAGCATAGCCTATCGTTCGGCTAGGGATGGTTATGGGTTTGAAGAGCCTTGGACAGAGTTTTATACAACTAAAAATAAACCTTCTGCGAGTGACGTAGACGCGTACTCCAAAGGTGAATCTGACGGTAAATATGCCTTAAAAAACTCGAAAGAAGAGCTTAAGGTTGGGTATTTAACGGCATCATGGAGTAATGATTATACCGGGGTTAAGTTAACCAAGCCTGATGGCCGCTATGCTGTTATTGAAACATCCCCTCACGGTGGCGCACCACTAAACTTTATCTATCGTGAAAAAGATGGCGCTAATATTTTTGTTGCTGCGTTGCCTCAAAAAACCGGTGTGATTGCATTAGAGAATTACGCTTACTCAAAAGATGAATCTGACAATAAATATCAACCCAAAGGAAATTATGCCAATGCCGCTTCCCATACTTTTAGTGGCGAAGTGCGAGCGCCAAATGTCATAACTGGAGCCGTAAATAACCAAAGTTTCTTTTTTCAAGCAGATGGAGTTTGGAGATGGACAGTACAACAGGGTGGTGTCTGGAAGGGTGAAATTCACCATCCAGGGAGAGGAGGTGTATTTGCTCTTCAAGGAGACAGCTATACTAAAGGCGAATCTGACAATAAATATCAGCCAAAAGGTAATTACGCTAATAGAGGTGACAGTTATACCAAAGGTGAATCTGACGGCCGTTATTTAGAAAAATCTGGCGGCGAGATACATGGCAATTTACTTTTTAAAGGAAATGGTCGTCGCCATATTATATTTAATAATGGTTCACAAGTTGATGGATATATTTATAAAGATTCTGGCAGTCATCTTATGTTTAACAACGGTGTTAATGGTGGCGACTGGCAAATGCGTACTGATGGATCGTTTTACTGTGGAGGTAATGGCAATTTTAACGATGTCTATATCAGATCAGATAAACGAGCCAAAAAAGATATTGCAACAATCAGTGATGCAAGCGAAAAACTGTCAAAATTAAGTGGTTATACTTACACCATATCTGATGATAACAACAATAGTAGCCGTTCTGCCGGCCTTATTGCTCAGGAAGTTCAAGATATATTGCCGGAAGCAGTGACTAAAGATGAAAATGGTTTGTTGCGTTTGAACTATAACAGTGTCATAGGATTATTGGTTGAATCTGTAAAAGACCTGCAAAAACAGGTTGATGCGCTGAAAAATAATAGGTAATTGCTTACATATTAAGTTAATAAATGTTATAAAATCCCCACACCGATTGCCGAATACATGGAGGTTAAAATGGCTAACGAGGTGGGGAAATTAACACCAGAGATCATTGATCGCATCGCAAGAGTGGTTGCAAAGGAAATCGCTACCGACTTGCGCGAGGAATTAAAAGACAAAGTGGGTGAGGAAGTTGAACGCCACCTTAAAGCCTATTTTGGCGATATGACCGCGGCACAACACAGTATCCAACACGCAAATTTAGAAAAACTCCTTGTTCGTTTGGATAACCTATCCAGCGGATTTTACGGAGGAATTCTGTCAAAAATCGGTTCTATCGTTGTCGTTGCACTTATTTTCGGGCTGGCGGCATGGGGCTTAAAGAACGGTATTGGTAACTAAGGAGAGTTACGATGGCTGGTAAAGGATTACCTCGTGGAATACGTAACAACAATCCCGGCAATCTTGAGATGGGGTCGCCGTGGCAGGGGTTAACCAAGACTCCTCAAGACAAACGATTTTGTTCATTTGTAGATTCGGCTTACGGCATTCGCGCTTTGACCGTGACGTTGATTACCTACCATGACAAACGTAAAACGGCCAATGGCACACGTATCGATACGGTTCGTAAAATCATCGAACGTTGGGCACCTGTTGTCGAAAATCATACCGAAATCTACATTCAATTTGTTAGTAAGACGGTTGGTGTATGTCCTGATCAGAATATTGATCTCCATAAATATGAAATTATTCGTCCACTGGTGGAGGCTATTATTCGTCAGGAAAATGGTCGGGGTGGGTTGAAAACAATTAATAGCTGGTATAGCCGCGAAGTGATCGACGAAGGCTTACGTCGCGCCGGTATCGTACAGAAAGCCAAAACGGTCGCTAAGGTGCCTGTGACAAAAGAAACCGCCAGCGCAACAGTTGCGGCATCTTTGGGAATAGGTCAGATTGCCGAAGTCATGCCGCAAGTTTCTGACGCGCTAGTTAAGTCAGAAAGCCATTTATCCAGTGGTTCAGTGGCTCGCATTATCTTCGGGATTGCAACGATTGCTGTAGCGTGTGTTATCTCATATTCGCAGATCAAACGTTTTAAACAAGGTATTGAGTAACGAGTTGGGTTAATTATGTTTGGATTGTAATACAGAGTATTGGAAGGTCATATTTTGTTAAACTTTCCTATTCTTTTCCTGACGCTATGTAAGGTGGAAATAAATTGAATAAACTGACAGCATTTTTATACACTGCTTTGGCTGTTATCGCTCTCCTCTTTTCCGCATATCATTTGGGCGGCAAAGCAGTAAGAAAATCGATGGAAATTAAACGCCGCAAAGATGAAGTTGAGCGGCTTAAAGTCACGCTTGATGCAAGGAGTGAGGTTGAGCATGAGGTTCATTCTAAAAGTAGCATTGCTGTTATTGATGAGCTTCGCAACGATTGGATGCGTAAATAACATTGCCAACACTTCCCCCGCGTTCTGCGAAACTGCTTCCCCAGTATACATAGGGTCAGAGGATACTTTAACTGACTTTACCGCAAGAGAAATACTCACTCACAATTTGATAGGTCACAGGCTCTGTGGTTGGAGGAAGGGCGACAAGTAGTCGCCTTTTCTCATTTATCTAAACAATATTAATAAAAAAATAATATATTTTTTTAAATGCTTTTATTTATAGGTTTTCTTCCAATTTGAAAACAACAAAGGTATCTTATATAAAACAATAAACGCGGTACGTGAATAATCCTAAAACAGATAAGGCAAATACCATGAGTAAGAACGCAAAAATCATACTGGTGGGTGGTAGTAAAGGCGGTCCCGGCAAAAGTACGATTGCACAACAAATTGCTGGCTTCATGCTAGTTAAGGTCGGTAAAAAAGTACACCTTCTCGATATTGACATCCAAAAAACCACCTATCAGTGGTGTCAGGATCGTGAAAGCACGCCTGCGGGAGAGGATATTAAAAAACTGTCCTATCACTATCGCTCCGACAACGTGATCAAATACCTCAATGGTATTAAAGATCAGTATGATTATATCGTCGTTGACGCTGGAGGTTTTGACTCAGAGGTACAGCGTGAAGCAATGCTTTGTGCCACTCATTTATTGTTGCCTATCCGTCCTAAGCGCCGTGACGTTCGCTCACTAGCGGCACTTGATCGCATTGTCGAAAAAGCCCAAATACTGAATGAAGAATTAAAGGTTCGTGTTGTCATGAACCAATGCCCGTCATTGCCGAACCAGTTCTCAAGAATCCAGTTTTCAAAAGACGTGTGTGAAACCTTCGGTATGTCAGCTCTAAGTACCAACATCTATGCCCGCAATGTTTATGACGATGCGGAAGAAGCCGGCCGCACTATTTTTGAATTGCCAAAAACAGAACGCGACAAAAAAGCTGAGAAAGAAATTGAATTGTTAGTAAAAGAATTTGTATATGGAGAAAAGGTAGATGGCTAAGAACCCTATGGCTGGGCTTGCAAAGCAAGATCGTGAAGAAGCAAGACAGGAATTTTTGAGCAATTCCTCATTGAAAGAAAAAACGGTTAAACAGCGCGGTCGTCGTAAAAACAGCGATGAGGTAATCAAAAGCCGCACCGTTTCAATGGAAGACGAATACCATGAACTTGTTGATCTATTACGAGTCGTTCCAAGACGAGCCAATTTAAGCCGTTCAGACGTGTTCAGAGCCGCGTTAGTTACCTTAGCATCATTGCCGTTTGGTGATATTAAGGCTGCATTAGAATTGAGTTTGGAGACGAACCCAGAGCAGATTAAAGATTTAATCAGTGAGTTGGATAAAAAGATTCCGTAAATATTATAGATTTTTTATCGAACAAACAGCGTTCGTTCTTTTTCGGTGTCTATACTTTAATCTCATCGTTAAGAGAGGAAAAATAATGACTACGGCTGATACCTATTTGCTACAGAAAAGGGTGAATACTATTTGTAATGAACTTTTCGCTTACTTCAATCATCAACTGAAGACAAGAATAGCTGATTTTTTGACCATTAATTGTGTCACTCACAGGCGATAGCCATTCTACCGCCTGTGAGATTTTATTATCCCCCAGCAACAAGGGTACAGCCAGAGGGACAGCCGCAATCTACCTTGTGCCCTTCCAAAGCCACCGCCTTCCCCTGAATCACCGTCAGTGAGGAACCTTCAGCAATAGTGCCGGTGCCCTTACACGCAGGACAAAATACGTCATCCCCCACACAAGCCACGGGTTCACCCTGCTTAGTTAATCCTGAACCGGTCAGCACCGTACCGCCCGTATTTGTGGTGTCCCCTTTCAGGATGATCTTCTTTCCGTCAATGGTGGCCCGCATTTTGTTGTGCCTCTAGCTCTTTCAGATCTTTCATGTCGTCATGCTTAATCTGACGCACCAAACGCCACACGGTTGTACCCGGCGAATTGCCTTCAACATCCGGGGCAATATCCCCTTGCAGGATGACGTTCTCCAGCCCTTCGCGCCCTTTGGTTGTCCAGTAGCCATCCACCCTGGCAGGCTCACCCGCCATTAGTGGCTCTACTTGTAACGCGCCACGGTCATAACGGGCATACCAGAGGGCACTGGTTTCACCTGTGAAATGGCCTTCACCATAGGTATGTAAAGAGTAACCTTCATCTTTTAAGGTATAACGTATAGGGCGAATTAACTCATTAATCGCAATATAACTTTCAGGCACACTGGCAGGTAATGGGGTCAAATCAGGGTATTCGCCGGCGCGAATTATCAGTCCATTGCCGTATTCAGTAATGGCGATATCCGGATAGGCTGATAATTTTTTTCTTACCCATTGTTCACCACCCAACCGCTTGATAAAGCGATGTGACAGCAAAGTTATCCAGTCAATACTGCGTATGGAATTAAAAAAATACATGGTGTCGATAAAAACATTAGAATTAACCTGCATCGTTGGATAACGGATCGCAAGCTGATATTCTAGGGGCATGTATATTTCATAGTCTAGGGGTAATACTAATGTGTAACCACATTCCCCACTATCGGGATTGAGTTGTTCACAAAGAAAGGCCAGCCATTCGTTAAATTCCGTTTGCCCTTTATCTGTTGCCAACTGATCCCACGGTAATACCAGAGATAAATAGGAGCTTGCCTCATTACCATCAGTTTCCCACGTATCAATATAATGCATCCTGTATTGAGGCGCGTCATCAGCATTTTTCGCATCACTGACATCCCAACTGCATATCTTATTACCTACAAATATCCCGTTGTCAGCTTTTAAAATTAGCTGCTCTACCTTTTCAATATTTTCGGCTGAAAACTTCTTTAGCCCTTTAAATTCGTGGGCATGGAATCGTAATCTGTCGCCGTACATTTCTCGAAATCGTCGAAAACAGGCGAGAATACGCTCCTTTTTTTCTCGCGTATACCCTTGTTTGAAAAACAGGGTGATGGCCAATCCTAAACGTGACACGGTCACATCGCGTTCGCTTTGCAGGGTAAAGTTGGTTAACTGTGCCTTGATATGCTCGAAGTAAGCGTCTTGATTCATAATGATCCTTTTTCTTTATTATGCGGTTGCCGCGGTTAATGCGACCATCCCCGCTGCTGCGGCGGTCAACATCGCCCATACCGCCGACGCGACACCGCCGACAATACTCCCCACCCAAATGATTAAGCCAACCAGTAAAACAATAGCAGCGACAACGACAATGGTTTCAATCAGGGTAACGATTTCTTCGCCGATTTTTACCATTAATTCAACGGTTCCATTGCCCAAATCAGCCGCTATCTGATACCAATCGACGTGTTTTAATGCTTCAATGGTCAAGTCCGTGTTTTGGTATAGCATCTCCACCGCTTCCGTGATTTTTTCTTCGGTAAGGCGAACGATTTCCCCTGTTTTTTCACTCACCCAATGTATGGCATAGCTCAGCTTGTTGGTTACTGGATCAATAATTTCATCCGCTATCCATTTCCCCGATTCACGAAACCAGGCGCCGCAAGCCGCCAAGGCTTCACGTGTTTTATCCGTGAGGTAATTAATTCCACTGGCCGTTAAATCCCATGTCCATTCCCAACTTCGGACAACCCTATCCTTGGTATAGGTAAACCCGTCTTTCACTAATTGTACACCCTGATCATAAAATGCTTCGACTTGTTCCCAAAATGATGATTCATCAGGGGGCGTGATTAATGCGGGAACGGTTTGATCATGCGATAAAGCCATCCAGATACTGAACATGGGTTTATGCTGCCACGGTTTTTCACTTACCAGCGGGAGGTTTTTCGGCATATACCTGACCATTCCTGTGTGGGTCGGAATAGGTAATGGAGAGGATGGGGGTGGTGTCGGTTTAACTTCAGGTGCTGGTGCGGGTGATGGAGGGCGATTACTACCGTCAATCGGCGGAAATAAGCCACCAAACAACGCCATATGTTTTTTTATGTAATCCATCTCAGCGGCTTTGGCTTCTGCTGACTGATTTTTCCATTCTTCTGAATCCCGGTTATCTTCAACCACAAAGAGACCAAAGCGATCTTTACCAGCAATGAGGGGATAATCTCTTTTTTGTCCTTTTGATAAAGAGTCTCCCGGAAATTTTACTTCAATCAGCACTTTCAGGTTATCGGGATGTACGGAGCCATCAAGATATTGAGCGTCACGCCCCGGCCAGCGAAACTGCTTATTTTTGACTAAAACAATATCAGGTCGCCGCAAACCTGTAATACCATGTTTGATGATGTCTTGCTTAGACAAATTTAAAAACCAGCTTCCAGAGTGGGGTAAGTTACCTGCATAAAGCCTCTTTTTGCCTGCACTTGTCGCGAGTTTAGGCAATGGCGTTTTCTTTCTCCCTCTCATGTAAAAACTTACTTCTGCTTTATATTGCCATTGCCAATCAGACGCATTTTCTTCTACTTTAATCAACTGGCTCAGCGTCGCCTGTCTGAGGGAGATGGATTTTCCTTTTTTGAAACTTATCTTGGGTGCCCAAATGGCTAACGCCGCTTTTCTTGCCAGGTAGCATTGGTCTTCATCTTTGGGGAATTCAATCTGCTCCATTCGGCAATTGACTGAGGTGACAGCTGGGCACATGGTGCCTGGTTTTAATTGTTGAGGTTTTTCCGCCATTGTTATTCCTCCTTAAATTCCATGATGTAATCCACGGGTTGATTATCCCCCACGTGGTAAAGCGTTTCGGTTTTCTTTACCTTTTTTTCTTCGGGGATGCTGAACTCCAGCGTATCCGCTTGTGGCGTCTGTACGATGGCTGTACGCCCAAACGCATCGGTACGCCCGGATACTACCCCCGATGGGGTTTTTATCTCATACAGGGTATTGCCCAGTGGCTTATTCCCGTTCTTGCTGTTGGTCAGAATAAATCGACCAGCATAATCAAACAGTGCCTGGCTGCCGGCTTTCCCGGCCGCGTGCTCCGTCATTGAGATGGAGGTGCCGGAAATCGTGATAGCCCCTGTCGGATCAATAATGATTTGGCCGCCAGCATTGCCTATCGTGATTTGCCCGCTTTGAGATTGCAGCACAATATGCTTCCCCACCTTGATTTCCTGGTTATCTGCGATTTCCAGCAACTGGCTTTTACCGACGTTGACGCTTTGCTGCCCGGTGATGGTGGTGGACTGATTTTTTTCAACCCGTAAAGTTTGATGACCGGCAACGGACTCGTCGTCATCCTGTTTGATCAGGGTTTGACGGCTGCGTTGGATTTCCTCAAATTGATCCCGTACCACCGTCAATTTCTGGTCTTGTCCTATCCGCTCTTCATGATCCATATCAACCTGCGTCGTGCGGTTGTTCAGCACTTTGGTGTTCATGTCTTTCTGGGCATGGATATAGACTTCTTCGCTGCCCTTCGCATCGTCAAAGCGTAATTCGTTAAAGCCTTCACCTTTATGTGTATGAGTCTTGAACGTTGTGCGGGTTTTTTGTGCCGGCAAATCCAGTGGCGGGCTATTGCGCCCGTTGTAATTGCAGCCGGTCACAATGGGGCGGTCAATATCGCCGTTCAGGTAAGAAACGATGACTTCCTGACCGATACGGGGAATGGCCATAAAGCCAAAACCGTTGCCGTTCCAGCCCTGGGCAACCCGTATCCAGCACGAAGAGCCATCCCCCGGCTTGTCGTAGCGGTTCCAGTGAAAATGCACTTTAATCGCCCCGTACTCGTTGGTGAAAATCTCTTCACCTTCTGGCCCAACCACGGTTGCCAATTCATCACCATCGGCCAAGGGTTTGTAACGGTACGGTGGCCGCCAGTCATCGCGGCCAGGGATAAAGGTCATATTACTGGTTAAGGTCGTGCCTTCCCCGCCGATCCCTGCGGCCTGCGGCTGCGACCCCGTGTGCGTAATACTGACAACCTGCCAGCGGTCATTCATGGATAACGCGGGGTGGGCGTTGAGCGTGAATATTTTACCCGGACGTAACTTGATACAGTTGCTTTGCGCAGAGCCGATCTTACTTTCACTGTTCAACTGGTTAAGATAAATGTCCCCCAATGGTTGGCCTTCCTTACTCCACTGGAACCGCCCGTAACTTTCGAACACGGCATGATTGCCCGCTTGCTCCAAGGTACTTTGGGTAAGCATCGGCTGGGAAGGTCGCTGGAAATTATAGTCTTTATGGCGGTATTCATCCGGGCACAGGTATTCCCCGTATTGCCATTGCCAGACGGTCGCGTCGGTATCATCAGTATCCGGCTGCGGGTTATAGGTTAACGGGAGACCCGCCGTCATTCCCAAGTGGCTATTGCTGAAGAACATTTGGTCTTCTTCAAACCAAAAGATAATGCCTTCTTCCGCCGCCAAACGGCTCCAGAACTCATAGGCCGATTCCCGTTTTTGGGTCGTATATTCCCGTCTTGCATGATACCCATGGCTATCATAAAACTGGCTGTCGGCTTTAATTCGATGCTCTTTCAGCAACTGCGTGAGAATTTCGGGAACGGATTGGCGCTGAAAAATACGGCTGTCCTGATTGAGCGTCATCCGCCACATTTCCGGCCGCAAGATAAAGGTGTAATAAGTCTGCCTGCCGTCTGTATTCCCTTGTGTTGCACCCACAATGATGCCATTTATGGTACGTTCAACGACACCATTGCGGATCACCGTTAATGATGCTTCACGATCAAGTTGTTCACGCAAAGGGATGTCATTTAGCGCGCTGATCACGGTCAGATTAAGGTGAAAAAGCTGTGATAAATGCTCCTGTAACTGGAAATTCACCACCTGAAAGGTGGCCGGCGGCAATCTGCCTATCTGGCAGGTAAACACTAAACCATCCATTACTGTCTGTCCTTATTTTCACATTAACGGACGGTATCCCTGTACAGGATACCGAGATAAAACATAGGTTTCCCCCGATGTTGTGTGGCATTTCATTAACATCCGCATATCTTGTGCCAGACAAAAGGGTAAAAACTGAAACAGGGTATTGGCGAACCCAAATAACTCGCCTTCAGATTCATAAGCCGTATTATCCAGTGTCAAATCAACAAACAGGCAACGATGGGGAACTCCCATCACGAGCCTGTCACCAGAGACAGACTCCACAGTCACAATGCCTCCGATCAGGCGCCGCAGCCTCCGGCTCTGGTTTCTGTCTTTATCGGCATAAAGATCGTACCCCAGCAACAAATGCTTAAGCGCCTCCGCCGAATACAGTAAAAAGGGACTGGCGGAGTAGTGTGACAATAATGTCCAGTAATGGTGGTTATTGGTGAACGGCGGATAAGGCGATGAGACGGTGGTCAGGTTTTTGATGTGAAAATCATCCGGGATGTTTTCATCGGCATAACAGATTTCCCCGGGCGATAATGGCGGGGCTTGAAGCTCAAAGGTCATGAAATGACAAACAAATTTATGCGCGGGTGGTGATGCCATTAATTGGTTTCGGTTATCGCGAAACACCAGTTCATGTTGCAACCTGCCCAACGCATCAACACTCGTTTCCAGTGAATAGAACCACGCCGGTTCATCATCAGGGTAACGCTCCATCCCCGTCAACACGCTGGTGGGGTAGAATTGGCATGTCTGGCCGCGGTGCAGGGCTTCCCCCGGCTCTTGCTCCAACTCCACCCCCACAACATCCAGTATCCCGTTCTCGATGGGTAAACAGTAACGGGCACTGTCCGGCGTAAAGGGGATTGTTAACCTCAGCGATTGTCGGTTGAAGACCGGGACACAATGAAGGTGAAAAGCCTGCTCAATTTGCGCTTCAGACACATCCAGCTCGCAACTAAGCTGAATGGTAAGGGTAAATTCATTGGTTTCTGCCATTGATAAACGGTCTTGCATGAAAGTGGGCAAAACCAATGTCATAAAGTGGTGGACATGCGGCAGATAAAGGGATTCCAACAATAATTGCGGTGCCCAGTTTCCTGACTTTTGCGGGGGAGACAGGATCAAACGCGATGTCCCCTGCAACGGTTCCAGACGAATGCCGTCCATCGGACACAACGTTTCTCCCCGGTATAACCGAATGTCATAGGCATATTGCCTCAACGCCAGCATCAGGCTGTCCGCCACGGTGTTATCTGCACTGAGAAACAGGCTAATGGGGTTGATAAGCCAATGGTCATCCTTGCCGGTATATTGAAAGGTCAGTTTGAGCTGGGTTTCTTTTGCTTGATAAGAGATTTCTCGCCGGATCAGTGCCAGCGGTTCGATGTCGCATTGCCGACTGGTCACGAAGATGCATTCAGCCTCAGTCGTCATTTGACTGACTTTCGGTACTGAACAGGCGGAGTCTGCGCCAATCCCACTGTGTAGTTGCATGACACTGGTAGTTGGTATGCCTTTAATGGTCTGAGAGCGTAAGCTTTGCAATGTCGGGCGGGTGATTTCCGGAAAACCATCATCAATTTTTTGATGCTGACGTGCGGTTAAAAATGCAAAGCCTTCGCTGATTCTTTCCACATCGGGATCTTGCCCATTGAGGATATCGGCCAGATGGGGTTTTTCCTGGCTAATCAATCGTTGTAGTGCGCGAAGATATGCGATCTCGTGTTGAAAATAGTGTTCAAAGGTTTTCACATCGTTCCTTTTTCGATATTCAATTTTTGATAAACGTGGCTAGTTCACTCTGGGCAACGTGCTGAATTCCCTTTTTTTCGCAAGCCTGCTTTGATTAATTACTTATCGGTATTTTATCGGAAAAATTTATGTATGTTTACAGTCGATGGGGTTAAAGAGGTATTTTACAAGAATATCAGTTAAATTTAATTTATGTAATATGGGTTTTGAGGTATTTCGGATGAGTCTTAAGAAGCCGGTCTTAGGCTATCTCGCGAGATGAAAATAGGGGTTTGAGGAGCAGCGGAACAGTAATCGCCATTAAGTGGTCAATTTAAATAGCCATTATATTACTAATCAATATATTACAAATCTTCATTGAAAGCTCTCAGTTCCCCCCTTACTGACGGACTCCCATGCTGGGGCACTACACATTCACGCTTGCGGAACAGGTAACAAAAGGTCAGCTAAGGCCCCTCAAACAGGCGGAAGAAACAGATGGATGGCCCCTGTGACTGTCATACTGACGTGGCTATTTTTGCCCATCCCCCGATAAGGTTCAACGTTGGGGAATAAATCGGAACCGTCCAATTTTTTGTCTCTCAATTGGCAGCCATTGTTGAGCAGCATGGATTACGCTAAAATCGTTCTGTTGAGCTTCTTCCCCACTTAGAACCCCTATTTGGGGATTTTAAACCAGAGGCGTTCTACTAATAACCACAAGGCGGTGGGTGTGAACTTCAGGATCGTGTCCCCAACAAAATTCATCCCATTTGTCGTAAAATTCATCCATAGTCTTAATGATAATTAATGGTCTATCTTCTTGTGTGCCATCTGAGGCGTAAACATTGTATTTCATATTCAGCGCCCAAGAAATAATTGCTTCCCAGAAGCGCTTACCGTCACCAGTTTGTTGCTCGTCGGTCACGACGATGTTGTGGTTCATCAAAAGGTGCTTAAAGAATGTCTTCGGGAAACCGGATACGACTTCCTGATGTTTAGCCGAAACAGTACGCCATACTTTGATTTGGGTACAAGTTGTTTTGCCGACAACAATATCTTCTCGGAAAAATACTTCAACAAGGTAAACGGTTTCTGGTTCTTTGCCGTCTGCGATCATACGGAATTGATCTTTCTTCAAAGATTTGACCAAGCGATAGCCGTGCGGCACGACATATTCAGGCAAAGTGTAGTCTGTCACACCGTTATCTAAAAACGATTGAGTGTGTTCTACGTTCTTTGACGGCATGCGTAGTTTTTTATTGAAATCCGCATCACCAATAATAAACGGCATCTTAGAGAGTTCCCTTGTTGATTTGATATGTTCCATATTGCCCTCCACATGTTGGACAATCTATAAGCATATTATACATTGATTTTTTTTAGGATTGAATATCCGCCTACCACTAATGACAGCTACCGTGCTCTCATAGTTATTAATAGAGTTCTTATATAGGAATTTTAAATCTATTTGAGAATACTACGTTAGGCGGTATCATTGAGATCCTTAATTTGTTTTGGTTGTTTGTTTAATACCAAAATCTATATATATATCTTATGGGAGCACGACATTTGTATTGCTCTCTTTTTTTTATCATTTTTTCTTACTTACACCTTCTCAGCGGAATTGATTTTCGTTTCTTTCGCTGTTATAAAAAGTACTTATTTACTTATGTAGTAAAAGGTTAAATGTATCTATGTGCCTAATATTGGATTATTTCATTAAAGAGGGTGACCCGCAGGAATTTATGCTCTCATGGACGGCACAAGACAAAGACCAGTGGACGGTTGATAACGTTGGTCTGTCACGCGCTAACAAAGAATTAGCGTTGTTTGATAGCAAATGGTTTGACTACCGGCATCTGCACCCTATGGACGCTACCATCTTATTTGCAGAAGCCTATAAACGTGAATACTCGCAGATTATGCTGAGACACGGCAGGGAGGATTTTCGCAAGGCGCCATTTAAGACGGGGCTTAAACGTTGTCCGTTTATTAATCTGTCTAAATCAAATATCACTTCACTATGGAAAGCCAGACAAAAGGCGGATGAGCTTGGTGTCGAATATGGCTATTTCATTATGAGCATATTGTCGATAGCGGCAAAGTGCGAGTGGGGTGAATTACCGCGCCCTCATCATTTGTGGCAGGACGATTTATTGGAGATTTTCACGGAGAGAAACGAGAAGCGTAAGGAAACCCGACTGAATGGCTCTGAGTTGGATTATTTCAAAAAAGCCAACTATTCGGGTGATGAAATCCAAGATGCTCACAGAAAGTATGTGATGGGGCAAATTACGGACACACGACCTGATAAACGACATTTTCTGATTTTCTCGGCTGTTTTCACACTTGAGTATCTTGATCAGCAAATTTTCGTAGACCAGTTCCCTAACGAATTCAGGAAAGCCTCTAAGTTTTTATAGAAGCCCTGTTTGGAAATGACAATATCCAATAATGGATTAATGTTAAAGGAAAAAGAGAAATGAATCACGATTACGAAATTATTAAATCGCGCCTTTCGTGGCTGAAATTCCACAATGTACCGATTGAAATTGTGACAAATAGCGGTAACAAAATTTCGGGCTTTGTACGTAAGTTTGATGATCTGTCAGTTCTGGTTGATGAAGCCGGTCACAACGATCTTAATACTTTCAAAACGGTGAACTACTCATCTATTGAAAGTGTCCAAAACCTTCATTCTTCCGCTTGTTGAGGGAAATTTGAATGCCTTCATCAGAATTAGAATTGGAACACACAAGCGCTTCATTATCGGATCGCTTTGACGAGAATTTCCAAACGATGCTCGCCGCATATTACTGCCGTGATTACCGTTTTGTAACTCAGGCTCATGACTTGGTTGAGCCAAAACAGTTTGACAACAAGGCTCTGTCGTTTCTGGTTTCGGCCGCCGGACGCTTTTACAAAATGTACAAGCAACCGCCATCGATGCCGACTTTAATTACATTAATTACCAATGATGTAAAGGCCAAGGCAATAAGGCCAGAATACGTGCCTGATGTGAAAACAGCTATTGCGAAAATCAACGATGTGAAGCTGACCGACTCCCAGTATATGGTTGATCAGGTAACGTTATTTGCTCGTTCAGTTGCTTTCGATAACGCTATGATTAAGGCGGCTGAGTTCAAAGACAAAGGTGATTTTGATAAAGCCATGCAAATCATGGATAAGGTTAAGCACCTTGGCGGTCAGGGAAATACCGAGGTATACGACTATTTCTCTGAATCTGCTACGCGATTTGAGGCTCGTGAAAAACGCGCTAGCGGTGAAGCTCCGCCACAAGGTATCACAACCGGTTACCGTGCAATCGATGCTTTGCTTTATCACAAAGGATGGGGTCGTAAAGAAATGACCCTATTTATGGGGTTTGCTAAGTCCGGTAAATCAACGGGTATGGGTGAGTTTGGTGTCAACGCGGCACTGGCGGGTTTTAACGTGCTTTACGTGTCTCTGGAAGTTCACAAGGAGATAGTGGCCGATCGATTTGATGCCCGATTATCTGAAACAGATATGGACGAGCTGGTCGATAGCCGAGAGCGTGTATCAGCAAAACTTAAAGAACTTGGGGCAACCGGTAAGGTTGGCAAAATGTTCGTCATTCAGCGTCCGCCAGGTACGGTCGCGCCGAACGATATTGTTCGTATGGTTGAGGGCATTATCGCTACCGGTGTAACGCTCGATATGCTGATCATCGACTACGCTGACCTGATGAAACCTAACTATCGAAGCGGTGATGTACGTGAGGATGTGAAAAACATCTACACCGATACCCGTGCTATTTTCGATACATATAATGTCGCAGGCATAACGGCATCACAGACTAACCGTGAGGGTGGTTCGTCCGAGGTGGCCACAATGATGCATGCGGCAGATAACGTTGAGAAAGTGCGTATCGCTGACTTGATTATCACGATCAACAAAACGGAAGAAGAAAAAGCCAAAGGTGAGGCTCGATTGTATATCGCTGGTTCCCGTAACCAAAAAGGTGAAGTGAGCGTTCGTATAGAGCAGAACCTCGATCAGATGCGATTTATTAAACGTATTATTGATATTATATAGTCTGACTCCCGATCATAAAAAGTCTATAAAAAACACAAACTGTCAGTGATACTACTCAGCATCAGTGACTTTATTGCTATTTAATATAAGTCAAAAGAAATAGTAAGTTATGCGAATAAACAATGATCTAAAAGAGAAGTTAATCGAGTTCGACATAGAGCAGTTTTTTGATCTCGAAGGCATTACTTACCGCAGAACCACCGGAAAAACGGGTCTTGAGCTGAACCTAAGAGAATGCCCTACATGTGGTAGTCATAATTGGAAAGTCTACTTTAACCCGAAAACAAAACTTGGTGTCTGTTTCGCTGGTAGCCATCCTATTGATGATCAGTTTAACGTCTACCGGTTTCTACAACGATATTCAGGGTTAGAAAAGCGTGAATTAACAAACTACATCGATGCTCAGTTATTAGAGCAGGGCTGGCGACCGAAAGAGAAAGAAGTGAGGTTGGAAAGTAAGATTGATTTGACTCGTAAGGTCGATCTTCCACCTCATTATCTTCTACCCTTACCAGATGGCCGTATACCTGATTACCTCGTTGAGAGGAACATATCGCCTGAATTGGTCAAATACTTTGACCTCCGATTCATCGTTAACGGTTCACACATATATCACGATTTTAGTGGACGAATAACAACACAAGACTTTTCGATGCGGATTCTGATCCCTATTTATGATTTGGCCGGCAACTTCTGTACGTTTCAGGGGCGTGACGTTACCAACACAGCAGAGAAGAAATATCTGTTCCCGTCCACTCTGCCAGCTTCCGGGCGTTTTTTATATAACGGACATAACGCAATGGGTAAATCTACCGTTGTACTGTTAGAGGGTGTTTTTGACGTATTCGCAGTTAAGCGCGCCTTATTCAAAGAAGAATCATTTAGAGAACATGTTGAGCCTATAGGTACGTTTGGTATGCACCTTTCTGGTGATTTGGCAGAAGAAGGGCAAGATCAGTTAGGTAGCTTCCTCACATTAAAAGAAACTGGCTTAAAAAACGTTGTGATGCTGTGGGATTCAGAGAAACAAGCTGTTAAGAACACAATCAAAGCTGCCAAGAAACTGCAATCAATCGGTCTTAACGTCAAAATTGCGGCGTTCAGAAATGAGGGGCAAGATGCCGGCGGATCGAGTGATAGTGAGATTATTGAAGCCTATTACCGCTCGAAACCGTTCAATCAACGCCTTTCTTTGGAATTATTAATCAAAGGGCATAACGCTATTTGCTCACAACAATAGGTATTAACTTACATCTTATATGTATAAGATAAGTAAAAAAATGAAAGAGGTAAGAAGCAAAATGGATAATTCCACTTTTATCGAAAAGATTAAGGCTCTTGACGGATTCAACGGTGTTGAGACTGACGAACAACCAGATATTATCAGTACTGGTATCGAAACAATGGAGCGTGAATTTGAACGCCTCACGTCAGAAACGTTTTTTTACAGCCCTGATAAAGTGTGTCTTGAGATTCAGCACATCCGTCTGCGCGATTCAGATTCCTTATTCGATTTAGTTTATATGATTGATTTTATTAAGAAATCAGCCAAATTAAAGGTCAGAACGCCTCTCACTTACATGATTGGATTTTGTGACAATATGCTGGTGGCCGTTACTTCTGATTTTGATTCTAAGCCACCACTGAAGGTTTTTGATTCGTTTACCCGTGAGTACAGAAAACAATCCGACGAAGAATTTATCGGCATGCCAATGGCGGAATTTCACGCCGTATTACATGAAAATAAACTACCGGAAAACTCAGGCTTTGCCTCTTTGGAATTGCTATTTAACAATAAAGTATCGGCAACTATGCCTGATTATCATACTGTTAAAGGCGAATCAGGTGATGTATTGCGACATATTAAGGATCATCAAGGGGTGCAAATTATGACACAGTTGAACTCTGGCTTAGACTTAATTCAGCTCGCCAACTCTTTCGCTGACAATATAATCAATCGCTCTGCACGTCTTACCTCTCAAGCTGTTGCAGAGATGGGGATGATGAAAGAGCAAGCGATTTCCTACGGCTTGAAAGCGGCCTCGTCTTCTATTGCGGATATTCAGTTACGTGGATCAAAATTGGCTGGCATGGCTGGCATGTTCTAAACCGTTTTAAATTAGTTTTTCGCCTCTATCATTACGATATTATGCGCTTATAAAATACGTAAGCGCATAACTATCATAAGGCTATAATTATGTACGAGTTAAAAGTAAAAGAAAGTGTTACAAATTTGCCAGAAGGCGTAGATAAATCGTTATGCCCCACCAATGCTTTTCGCATCCACTGCGACACAACCGGAAATCTACAGTCATACACACTATGCCAGCACATCGTTAAGGCTAAGAAAGAAAAGCGCCTTGGGAGGGCTGGCATGTTTAAAGAGTGCACATATGCTTTGGATAACGTCGCTTGCCCCGCTTTATTAATGATGCTGACGGAATATAAAGCCAGTCGCATCATGTTTTACGACCATTACGATCCATCCATTGAAAACTATCCGGATCGACCAATGGCTCCTCAAATAAATTATATCAATTTGCCTCCGAGCTTAAGAGTGTCGGGCAACGACAAATACGGTTAGCTCAAAGAGGGGGACGGAAAGCAAAAACCGTGACGCTTGATATAAAATATGCGCCTGTCACATTGAAAACCCCGTCCAATAGAAAGGGGAGTGCAATTCCTCTCTACTATGTAGGCTGCTCAGAAATAGGCAGTGAGGATAAGAAGCTCATTTGGCATATCTTAACGAATGAGCCAATCAATAATAAAGATGATGCCCTTAAAATCGTGGGTTATTACGAAAAACGTTGGCTAATCGAGGAATATCATAAAATCTGGAAAAGCGAAGGGACTCATGTAGAAAAACTCAGAGTTCAAAGCAAAAATAATCTCGATAGATTAGCGACAATTTATGCTTTTTTAGCGGTCAGGCTATTCCAATTAAAATTTGCTAATGAACAATATGAAGATATTCACTGTGAAAAAATATTGTCACCAAAAGCTTGGAAACTCCTTTGGCTTCAAAGTGAAAACATAGCGCTTCCTGAAATCCCACCTACGGCTAAATGGGCTTACGAGCACCTTGCCAAATTAGGCGGTTGGAAAAATAGCAAGCAAAATGGTAGAGCCTCAGTCAAAACGTTGTGGGAAGGATGGCTAAGATTACAAGCCATCCTTGAAGGTTATGAGCTGGCACAGTCTATCGAGCAAGACTTGTGATCAAGAGACAGCCCGCTATGCGGGTGGTTCTGATTTAAGATAATACCCGTTTCTGTTAGGGCTTCGTCTTGAGGTGTATCGGCAAGTACCGAAAGCGCGATTTCGAGATTTTCAATGGATTTTGAAAAATCGTAATGCAGATTTTTATCGTCAGATCGGTCTCTTTGCCGATTTAAAGCATTAAAATAGTTCAGCGCCATCATTAAATCACGGACAGAAACAGAATCAGTTACTAACTGGCAGATTTCCGCTGGCGTTCGGTCTAAAATTAAGGCCCTGACCTTGGTGATGCGCAGGTCGATATCCGATTGAAGATATTTTCTGGTACTGTCATCAAAAACTCCCCTTTGTTGGTCGCTATTTGAAAAAAAATATTCAGAAACGCTGCTCTTGACTCATCGATTGAGCATACATAAGCCTGCTGATGAGAGGTGGTATCATTATCGTTTACGCTAGGAATGACGATCCCAATGGTTTTCATGGCGATGTTTTTCTACATGGAGATTACAATCCGCAAAAAACCAATGAATATCGGTGTCTAATATGACGGCAATATGAAATAGTCTACGCGCGGTGACTTGACTATCACCTGATTCGTATCTGGACAGTTGTTGCTGAGACAGACCCATTTTTTCGACTAATGTCTGCATATTCCAACCCAATATTTCCCGTCGCATTCGGATACGTTGACCAATGGCTCTTGATATAATTTTATGCATAAATGTGTCTCTCAGAGGTCATTAAAAAATGGCTGTCTATACTGAGAGAGGCAGTATAGACAACAAAATGCGGGTGCCAGAATAAAATTCTCCTGCCTTATGAAAATAAGGGGTAATGACCCCTCGGTTTTAATAATAAAACGGATTATCAATGGGTTATTTCATTTACGTCTGTCGGCAACATGACCGGGCAATAGAACAATTGGATCAGCTCTTCAGCCACCTTGTTGTATTTGGATTGCAAAGGACAAGCCTGGCCGGCATCAAGCCAGTCTTTTAACAAGACAAAGAGACAAGACATTCCGATAAAAACCGGGTTGTTGGCGCATAAAATGCGTTGATAAATTTGCCCGGACAACGCCTGAGTACTTTCAGATTGCCACTTCAATGTGCTTAAAAAATCAATGACCTGAAAATACGTGTTTTCCTTCTTCAAGATAAACCTCGCGATTTAACAAAAATAGTCAGATGAAAATAGTTTCATTCGTTATAATTATTTGTGTAACTTTTAATATTCCCTGGTGAATAATCGGGTTGTAGGAAACCCTTCACTCCACTAGGCATCTTTATTTGATACTGGAGTCAAAATAAGATGTCTTTTGCGTATTCTCTAACAATGGTAAAAAAGAATCAAGATACAACTGTAGATAAGGTTAATATTTTTTATATATGAACCCACAAAGATTGATAGATGCAAGAAAAGCAAAAAACCTCTCACAGCGAGAGGTTGGTGAAGCATTGGGAGCAACGAGTAAAGATCAGGCAAAATTAAAAATAGGTCGATATGAAAGAGGCGTTTTATCCCCGCCATATGATGTTGCCTGCAAGATTGCTGCGATTTTAGATGTTCCACCCTGTTATTTCTACATCGATGATGATGTCTTCGCGGAGCAAGTTTTACTCCTGTACAAAAAGAATTTTTGCCATGACTATGAATTCGAAAATGAACTCATTGCTACGCTGACAACAAAAACACGGAAATACGAAAAAGCCTTTGAAGGCTTCAAAATTACTATGGAAGACTTTAAAAACACCATAGATTCCATAAAATGGGATCATGTGAAAACGCAAATTCACGAAGATTAAATCTATTGCGAGAACAAAATACCTTTTTCCGGATATTCTTAATCCGATAATTCAGCGAAAACACCCTGTTTGGGTTGGATTTGTGCATTGAGGAGCCGATGTATCTACATCGGTTTTTCTATACCCGGGCGTATGCATACGGTGAGTGGACGCGCCTCCCCCTTTCTCCTTCAGTCCATATTTTTATGGTTTTAACCGGATAAAAAGAGTACATTTTCTTTCTGAAAAAGCACCACCTGTCATTTGTTACGATTAATTATTTTAACGTAATGCAATCCGAACACACTCTGCTGTTTGCTGAGCAATGACGTCAATATCTCTTGCTCATCATGGGTTTTCTTCCCAATCAATGATAGTGACCGGGAAGCTAAATGGATTTGCATATACCCTGCCTTGCGTATTGCACAGGAGCGGGAACTGGAAGAGGCCCGAGGAAAATTAGGGGCGGTATTGGGCGCACCTCTGTTTGTCGCTGGTAGCGGGGCCGCCCTTGCTACCGCCGCAACAACAACAGCAACCGCAGTAACCGGAGCCGCCGCCGAAGCAGACGTTTTAATCGGTTATATTGGCGCTCAGGCTATCCGGTATGCGCGGACAATCGGCACTGGCATCGCGGTAGGTAGTGGTGCGGCGAGCACTTATGCTGTGGCCGAAACCCATTCAGAAGCGTACAAAATGACGCCGGAGTATGAAGGCCTTGCCCAAACCATGAAATTTTTAAATGACCCGTCACAATCCAGCTAGGATTATATTTATTGGCCCGATTAATTTAAAGGTAAACAGCATATGGATTTCTTTGAAAAATTTAAGCAGGCAGAATGGGAATTTACTTACGGTGCTGAGGATGATCCGGATAACTATAATGCGCTTCAGGTCGGGCTAGTTGCTTATTTTTATATGGATCAGGGGTACTTACCCGAAAATCGGCAACGGATGGCTGACGCTTTTGCATTATACCACCGGGAGTTTGGCGATAAATTGCGCTGGGGATTTCATGACCCGAATAAACCTGAATATTACCATGACACCACGCTGGAACAACATTGTCACCGTATTACGGAAGGTGACAGTGATAATATGGATTGTTTCTGGGGGAGGAAGAAGGCTATCATTATGCTAGTCAATATAAAATAGAAATGGGATCACCCGCAGATTGGTATGAATATATACATGGCCGTGTCAGTTATTTTTCATTTTATCTTCCTTTGAGTAAATTAAAAGCAAAAGGGGGAATTTATCTTGAGGATTTATTAAATAAGTTCTGCATAATATTAAATCCGATGCATGGTTTGGCAGGGTTGGGTATACAGCAGGGTTTTGAGAGAGAAAGATACCAACACCTTGAATATGAAATAGGCCAAGAATTTTTAGGTGTTGATATTACTAATTCAAATACCAATAAACATAATCGCCATGACCTGCGTTCAATCAATTGGTTTACCTTTATTATGGCTCTATCGCCGGCGAAATTCGTTTTGATACAGCTTCTACCGCGCAGTGGTTAAGACGTTTTGATGTTGAGCTGCCGCCAGCAATACCGGAACAGAAAAAATCCACTGTCGATGAGCCTGTGCGCATAACAGGCGTAAGTGGTGAAACTTGCCCCCACACAGGACGGTGGTCTGCCTTTATTGATGGCAGCCTGCAATATGCCCAGTTGCAACAGGAACAAATCATGCCTGAATGGACAGACAAAAATGGCAAAGTGCATCAGGTACGCTGGACATTATTAGAGCGGGATGATGGCGGCAGTATTTATGAACCTAAAGCGCAATAAATCTCATCGAAAAACTCAATGATTCAGGCGACACGGTTTTGTTAACAACAATCCACTGGTAGGACATTTCTACCAGTGTTTCTAATCCAACCAATTCGATTAATACCGAGAAGACTAATCCTTTCAGAAAAATAATTCCCGGTTGTGAGCTTTTGTATGTAGATAAAAGAAAGATAGAAATAAAAAAACATAAAGTTCAAATAAAAAATGAAATATCATGAAAAGAAATTCTTTTACATCATTTATAACGTCATTGAAATTTACATTTCAATGTAAGATCATAAAAAATTAAATCTCACTGAATTTTTTATAATTAAAGCTAGGGGTTAGTATGGAAAATAATGAATTTGAACAACCATATTATAATTGGAAAATCATTGAATTTATCAGCGCCTGCCATCAACTTAGCAAAAGTGTAATAATCTTAAAAAGGGGTAATTTAGCAATATCACCCAAAACTCCTACTTCAAGAGTATTAAATAAAATAATTAATAATGTACAGGATTCTATCGATGATAATATTTATTCAGAGAGAAAAGATTTTCATTTAAATAACAAAAGCGTTTTAGATAGTGATTTACATATTTATACTTCCATTCTATATAAGTTTAACATAATAAATAAACACCTAAAAAGAATTGATTCTTCAATGGAAAAATTCAATACCAGTTTAAATAGCTGGTGGCCAATTATATCAGATATAAGAGGGTATAGTAATGATGCTGTTATGGAACTTAATCTAGCCAGGAAAGAAATCGAAGGTTTTAAAACCGACCACGTGTTAATTGATAAATTAATTTCAACAAAAAAATTTATTGACACATTTAAAGCAAAATCCAAAAGTGAAGATGCAGTATTATTAAGAAAAGCATCTTTGGAATTTAAAGAGGAAATTAATGAACTTGATGACGTGCTAGCAAAAGTAAAAATACAATCCCAAACTCTTATTAGACAAATTGCTAAAGCCAAGCTTTATCTAAATAATGGCGGAGATACTTCAGAATTTATAAATAATATAGAAAGATATCACTTGCGTCCCTCTGAGCATATCAATAATAACATTGTGCCTGCGCCAGCCCCTGCTGGTGTCACTATAGCAATGCTTTGCGTTGGTATAGTTGGTCTTTTATTTACTAGTATTATTGCTGAGCGTAACTTAGAGAATGCAGCAGATAGCTACAATGTAGTATTAGAACAATCTTCTAGGAAGACAAAAAATTTATTTAAAAGTCAGCAAGAGTTTTTAATTTCTCATGTGATAAATAATGGATTGTTAAATCTTTCGGATGCGCTTTATGGAATAAAGCTTTATTATCAAGACATCATTGTTCATATTCTGTCAAAAGTTAAAGATTTAGAAGATATGATGAAAGGCATGAAAGGGGCATTAGAAAGAAACGATTGGAAAAATGTCAGTAAGGTTATAAAACCTATTATTAAAGAAAATTATTCAAAATATGAAAGTGAAAATTTAATTACATTAATTACTACTTTAATTGGGCTTTTAAGTAGTGGCGCAGCATACAAAGAAATAGAATTAAATCAATAGTTATACAGTTACATTATAAAACAACATAAACAAAGATTATGTTATTAACAAGGAAAAAATATGAATAAAGTAACCTCTGAAAAAAATAATGTTATTGATGTAGTGACTATCATTAGACTAGAAACTGAGTTAGGGGGTATTGCAAATAATAATGTTAGAGTAACATTTAAGGACAGATTTGGAAAAATTCATGACAAATTTCTTCTGGCTTATCCTGATAAACAAATAGAAGGGATTGGAGTATATACCACTTTACTTTTTGCTTTATCTCAAGCTATAGATGTTACATTAAAAACCACCTCATATATAAATGGGGATGGTGATGGTTACATTTCTGGTATTATAATTAATGCTGTTTAATAATTAATACTTAATGCCAAAAGTGAATAAGTATCCCTCGGCATAGCCGGGGATTTTTCATATGCGCCTATAAGGCTCTCGAATTAATACGTTATGCCCTTCGACGTGTTTCCGCGGGAGCACGCCCCTCCACCAACTCAATCATCACGCTCTTTTTCGCCTCAATATTGCGAATATAGCCCAACACGGTTTCGGGTTTTTTCCAGTGCCTTTCGTGCATGATCTGGGCGAGGCTCCCGATTCGGTCATGTCCTGCGCTGCACCGACCCGCGCACTGTGGTCGGTCACGACCCCATGTTGTAAAGAAGGCTGTAGATTCAGTAAAAACTTCTTGAGATGAGCATATTATTCTTATCCATGTCAAACATGGATAAGAATAATGATCTGGACACAATAAAGTCCATCAAATCGATTCACAAGGAAGAACAGATGAAATCTCTGGCATATAAAGCCCCTGTTTGCTGATATTCTTGCTGCTATAATTCAGCAGGTTAGGGAGCCGAAGTTTACACATCGGCTTTTCTATTTTTTTGAGAAGTTTCTTTAAACTTTATGAATTAATATAATTTAAGGTTCACTTTTATCAATACAAATGCCGTTTCTAGATAGAGTGGGTAATAAGTCTTCTAGCAAAGCCCATACTGGGAGAAGCTGGCTGATTATGTGCATTCAACATTTTAAAATAGTTAGATAATTTTAAAATTATGGAAATTTTCGCTGAATTTGACGCAAACCCCCTTTATATCTATGAAACAGATATTTTCTTTTCACCACCACTTTTAATTACCGAATTGATGCTCTTATTGTTACAAATATATATATAAGGGCTACGTGCGTCATTCGGCCCAGCACTGTGATTACCGCCAGTAAAAACATAAGGTTGGTCATTGATTCTGAGCGTTAAAGAACCGCCTACATTGGCATAATCCTTAAACCCTAGATAAGTGCCTTCCGCCGTATTCCATCCATCAGTTAAGTATTCGAGAACGACCAAAAAAACCAATTGATTGCCTTTATAGTACAATTGCGGGCTTATATTTCCGATTTTCCTATCAGGCACAAGGATAGTTCTATGTGGTGAAATACCCGAATACCCCCAGAATTGTTTTTTGTCTGCGTAACCATCTGAATAATCAGACCAAGTACCAGACGCAAAAGTAACAATTGAACCCGCAGATTTATTAACAAATGCAGACATAGCAAATGGCGGCTTTAAACCCGCTTTTGCACCCGCCACTAACATAGACCGCTCACCAAATTCAGTAACAACACTACTGCCAACATTTCCACTCTGTACTGCCATTATGGCCTCCTTTTATTGAGTAGTTAATGTGCCAAAATATACTAGGCACTAATACATCTATGTAATTAGATGTATTGATATCTGTCCATTTTATCACCATAGGGTATTAAATCATTCACGGCAACAACGAGCGGAGTCCTACTCCCTTTTCGAATCATAATTCACTAAAACACACCCATGTGACTCCAGACGTAGTTAGTCTGGAGTCACATTCACTTTTGAGCTATATTTGTTCTTATAAAGAGCATTTAAATAAATAAGGTAAAAAATGAATAGAAATGAAAATAATGAGCCATATAACAAGGCTGAACATGTCGGAAAAATAACTATAGATTATATCAATGTGATAGGTATCACATCACTTATTACATTGGAAGATAGAGCGGATAATGGTCGATTAGTAAAAGACATTATAATGATATGGTTAAAGGTTTCCTTATTTTTAACACGCAGAAGACCAGAAATCGCTGTTTCATCGCTAATTACTCATGTTATACCTATGATTGGTAACATAAACATTGAAGAATGCAACAAAATTAAATTGAATAGAGTATTTAACTACTTACTTTCAGAAGGGAAGGTAAATGAAGCAAAGAGGGTCTTCGCATTAACCAAACAATTTCTGTCATGGTGCGAACATCAAGGCTATATTGAACATAACCCGCTTGCTTCTATGACACGTAAAGATGTAGGTGGAAAAACGGCCGAACCCAGAAGTCGTTCACTCTCTGATGCCGAAATATGGTGCTTTTGGCATGGACTTGATATGTGGGATTTCAGTGAACAAATCAGATGGGGACTAAGGCTTTGCCTATTAAGCGCCAGAAGACCAGATGAAGTTTTTAGAGCGGAAAAATCTGAGTTTAATTTAAATTCCGGTATATGGAGACAAGGAAATCGAAACAAATCAAGACGCGACCACACTCTGCCGATCAGCCCCTTAATGCGAGTGTGTCTCGACAACTTGTTTGCCAGTACACCAAATAGCGAATGGCTTTGTCCATCACCTAAAAATATCTCGCATCCAATGTCGAAGGGTGCTCCGGCTCAGGCAATCCGTAGAATGGTTCGTGACCGAGTTCATTTTGGCCTGGATGAATTTATGCCTCGTGATTTACGACGAACAGCCAGAACTAAACTGTCTTCTTTAGGGGTGCAGAATGACGTATCTCGTAAGATCATGAATCACGCTCTTGAAGGTATCGACAAAGTGTACGACAGGCATGATTATTTTGAACAAATGAGAGAAGCTTTAACCTTGTATTCTGACGAGATAAAACAAATTGTGAATGTTGGATCTTACAGAGAATTAAATCATGATTTCGAGGTTGATGGATTGAAGTTGCCACCAACCTCGAAAGTCTACTGCGAAGTAGAAAACTAACCTTGAGATGTGCCTGATTTGATGAATTCATCGGCTTTCATAGTTGCTGCTGCGCTATCGGTAATCTCACTACCACGAAATTTACGGTAAGCATTTAACACTTGTGCTTCATCGGCAGAAAGAACGTCAGAATTGCGGATATAGATACCAAAGATATCAGGGTATCTAGTTTGCATCACCACGCGAAACAGAACACCTTCATCCAAATTTAACGCTTTTGCAAAAGCAGGAATTTTTTCAGGCGGAAATAGCATTTTTCCTGATTTCAACATGGAAATATTGTTATGTGCGGAGTACCCGACCTCTTCCGCAATTTGAGCCTGCGATTTTCCACTTGCTATAATCGCAGCTGTCAAAAAGTCGCCAATTACGTTTTTACTCATTATTTTGCCTTATCTATTGGAATTTTTATACTAAATATGCTCTTGTAACAATATACACTTTAAGAAATATATAAGTAAATACATATCTACTTAAGGTTACAGAATGAAATAATAAAACTGGCTAATCTGTGTTATAAGACAAAAAATTGAATGAAATTTTCTATTTTCACTCACGAGAATAAAAATCATTGCCTTTTTCACTAGGTAATTTATATAATTAAAAGCCTAAAGACATATAACATATAATATAATTAGTCAGTAAATAATTACGTACAATCGAGGCATTCACCATTATGGTAACCGTAGCAAATAACGTTAACAGTGTAAGAGTTGGTCATTCAATTATGTTGACCGAAGATGAATTTGCCGAAGTGGTTACTGAATTTTCTGATGCTATGAAGACGGTTTTCTCTAGCGAGAACCTGATCATACATTCGATCATTGTGGGTAAGACAGCATACAGCATTGCAGACAACGGTTCAGTCAGAGTTCTTTCTCGTATTTCTTAACACAACCTAAGTAAAAAAAGCGTATAGCTTGACTGCCTATACGCTTTTTTTATTATTTTGGCACACAAAGCGTCAATCAAAAGGCAAAATACGATGAAAAAAACCAGAAAAATACGACAGGAAGTTTTGTCGTTTAGAGAATCAGTTCAAACGGTAGTTAGTTTACTTTCCTCCCAAAAAATCAGAGTAGTAGACTTCGGCGATCAAGCATATTGCGCATATAATAAAAAGACTGGCAAAGTAGAATATATCAATATACCGTCAATACCAGACACAGCCTCGGACAATCTATTGAACGCTATTCGTGGTTTTATCGATCATGAAGTCGCGCACGTTCTATTCACCGATTCGTCGATGGCAAAAAGAATGGCGGGTAAAAAAGCTCACCACGTCTGGAACGTTATTGAAGATACCTACATCGAGCGAAAAATGGCGCTCATTTTCGCCGGCAGTAAACAAAACCTGTTGAAAACCCAAAAGCATATTATTGAAAACTATTTTAAAGGCAACATTAGCGATCATATCAAGCACTATGGATGCAACACTAAATTATTATTTTTAAATGTATTTTTAATGCCAGCTTCTCGTGCAATGTGTGGTCACATCCCATTTATAGATTTTATGGAACCCTATTGGGATATGTTTGAAGACGAAATGTCCGTACTTGATTCAATTCGCTATAGAGCACGACTGAACCGAATCAACAACTCTGAGGGATCTGCTAAATTGGCCGCAGACCTACTTCGAGCTTTCCGTGAATTAGAAGGAAAGAAAAAAGAAAAACCTCCGATTTCTGATAAAACCAATAATACGTATTCAGATACGTATCTTAAAAATAAGGAAAAACCAAACGATTTTCTATCAGAAAAATCAGGAGATACCTCTGGTGAATACGAGGATGATTCAGATAACATTAGCACCAAAGAAACCATCACTGGAAAGCCTGAAATAGCTCCGGGTACTAAAGAAGACACGATATCTAAGCAATCAACCTATGATCGGGAGTCAGATAGTGACAAATCAAAACTTATAGGCGGTGATGAAGAAACACCCAACTCTGGCAGTAAAACCCGAAATTCATCCGAATCAACAAATAGCTCTGATTTTGATACTGGTAGCGATAGTTACATGGGAGGCAATGACCGTACAGAAGATGAAGTTACGTCTCACGAAACGGGGAAAAAAGATGAGCCTGATAAAGTTCACCCCGACGATGAAAAACTTACAGAACGCGACTTAGAAGAATTGGACTCCGAGGATGCCCCTGAGACAATAAGCACTGAGGATGTAACAAGTGCAATGATCTCCGATGAAATTAAGTCAATTAAAGATGGTTCGTATACACCATACACCCGATCCAACGACTTTATGGGGCTTTTGGAAGATGCAGAGGATTTTATCAGAAAAGGCGGAACGGTTGGTAGCGCTGATTGGGTTGAGAAGCACACCTCCTATTATGAATTGGATAAAAAAAGGGATCTTGCTATTTTCAGACGTGACGTAGAACCTTATTTATCCAACAAGTATCAAACATTATCAAAAGATCTCGAACGTGCGATTGCAAGTAAAAACCGAGTGCAAAAAGTAAATGGTTTGCGCCGTGGCAAGATCAATTCATCAAGTCTTTGGAAAATCACTGTACCGTCAATCAACGACGACCGTGTATTCTCAAAGAAATATGACCATAAAGCGGTAAATGCGGCGGTTCAGATTGTTATTGACCTTTCTGGTTCTATGGGGGGGACACGTATTGAACTGGCGGTGGCTTCGGCTTATGCACTGTCTGATGCACTGGATAAAATTCGCGTGCCGAATCTTATTTCTGGATTCACAACTGTCGGATGTATGAACGGTGCTATTTCAGCTAATCGATATGAACCACTGTTTTTACCTACACTCAAAAACTGGAATGAAAAAGCCAATTCCACAACCTGCATGGGTCGATTAGGAGCCGTTGTTGATAGCATTCCTCTATGTAATAACGTTGACGGTGAAAGCATATTGGCACTGTCACGACATCATGCAGGCAGAACAGAAGACAAACAAATTATGCTCGTTTTATCGGATGGAGCGCCTTGTGCTGAAGGAAACGGTTTTGGCAATCATCTGATTGAAGTTGCGGAATTTCTAACGTCAACCGCCAATTTAGAGTTATTAGCTGTTGGAATACAAACTGATGATCCTGCCCGCTATTATAAGTACCACACACGAGTTGATTCTGTGGAGGATTTGCCTAAAACAGTCATAACAGGAATCCGCAACGTTTTACTTGGAAACGGTGTTGTTTTCTAACTTCAATCCTATGTATTTTTTGAAGCCGTGCTCCCATAGTATTTAAAGAGATTTTTCATAATTATTAACCTCTAAATTTAAATAGGTATCTAATTACTTACTTAATTATTTTATGTAAGATATATATAAGTTTTAACAATAACACCAACGCAAATTAAGGTTATACAGAAAATGTCAAAAGTCAGCGAATCATCTGCGGTTGATGCCCCAAAAATTACGCCTATTCATTGTGCTCTCTGCGGTGCTCCTGAGTTGTTAATGAAGACGCATTTCATGCCAAAACCAGAAGACGGCTCATTAAAGTGTCTTGAGCATCCAAAATACAAAAATGGCGAACCAATGAATCCTGACGATGCTCTGGCTGAATACAAACGCCTCTATCCTTATAAGGAAACCGTTTCTACTTCAGCACTAAGAGCTGCCGAATCTAAAATGAAAGCTAAAGAATCTACTGCTCATTCCAAAGTAGGTATGGCAACAACAGCCACAGAAACTTCTGGCACTGGCTCTCTAGATGCAACGGTAACGCATACTCACGGTCATGCCGGTATAACTGAATACACCACTGAGAAAGCAGCTTTGCATGAGGTTCTTGGACTTCCTGCGGGGCATCTGATGAATGCTTTGGGAAAACCAATCATTACAGATATTTTTATCAACCGACCGTTTCCTGAATTCGTGCCGGAAGTTAACAAGGCTTATGTTTTTAATGACGTTGAGTTAATTAAAGATATTCTGATGATGTTCACCACAGGTATGCCTGGTTATTTATGGGGCCACGCCGGCACTGGTAAATCATCATTGCCAACGCAAATCGCGGCACGTCTTGGGCGCCCTGTCATTCGTTCACAACACACGGCATCAACCGAAGAATCTCATATCACCGGTCAGATCCTTGCAAAAGATGGCCGCACATACTTTGAACCGGGTTTATTAACCTTGGCAATGAAGCATGGCTTTATCTATCTGGCCGACGAATACGACTTTGCCTATCCACAAATTTTGTCACTGTATCAGCCAGTATTAGAGGGTGAACCGCTGATCCTGAAAGAAGCGACACCAGAATGGCGCAGAACGGTTCGACACAAACATTTTGCATTCTTAGCTACCGGCAACACAAACGGCTCTGGCGACGAAACGGGGCTATATCAAGGAACAAACCAACAAAACGCCGCAAACTACTCACGCTTTGCTCTGGTTTCAAAAGTCGAATACATGCCAGAAGCACAAGAAATTGCAATTTTGGTTGCCAACGGTATACCTGAACAACTTGCTAAAAAATTGGTGAATTTCGCCAAACGTTGTCGCGAGGCTTATGAAGCTCATGAAATCGCCCAACCTATCGGCCCTCGTGAATTACTGAATGCCGGCACAATCGGTGTAATGCGCAACGATCCTATTCTTGGCTTGAAGAAAGCCTACGTCAATAAACTCCCATCTGCGTCAGCTGTTGCCGCGCTTGAATTTGCACAACGCTTATTCGGAAAAGCCGCATGATTGGGTGCTTCGGCTCAATTCTAACCGCCTCCGAAAAATCGCTTCTCTGTCAGGCTTGTCCTCACAGAGAGGCGTGTCACGTTGAGGCACAAAACAGAATGATCGCTATATTCGGTAAATTTGAGTGTTTCCCTATGGATGGCGGAAACACGCGAGGTAAAAAGAATGCAAGCTCTACTCGTAAGAACTGACTTTTCATTAGGTGAGTCTACCATCAAGGCGGCTAATGCTGTTCAAATCGCAAAGGACAAAGGCTACAAAGCGATTATATCCGCTGATACCATGAATATATCCGCTGTTATCCCAATGCAAACGGCAGCTTCTGAGGACGTTTCAGTCATACTCGGTACACGTCTAATTATCGTAGATAATCCTTTTATTGAATCCGAAAACAAAGAACGTAAGGAAAAAGGAGAAGAATTACTGCCAATTGATCGTGACTTTGGCTATTCGTTTATCGCTATGGCAAAGAACGAACAGGGGTTCTCTGATCTATGCTCTTTACTGAGCTACGGTTATGAACGAAATCAGTTTTATAAGATCCCACGTTTAGATCTATCGCAAGTCATTGAAACGCACAGCAAAGGCAATATTGTCTTAACGACAGCGGATTTTGACAGTGTGTTTCGTCGGCGTGACCATGTGGCTGTAATGGAAAAACTGGCATCCGTAAACCGTGAGGATTTATACGCAGCCGTTTACCCAATGAATTCGCCTTTTTTCGACCAGATTAATATCAAATCATCTATCACAGCGGAAACTTTATCTTTAAAGCGCGTTGCTTTCTATCCGGCCTATTACGAATCTTCTGACGATGCCGATCTTAAAGATATTGCGTATCAGGTGTGTAACAACGTCAAATCCGACCAAGTTCACCGCATGAGAATACCTTATGTGCGTGACAATGCGATTAACGACCGTTTTCATCTGCTTAAGCATCTGAAAGAGTTCAATGAGAGAACCGGAACAGCCGTCTCCCCTGCTATGGTTTCAACAATACAGGATGAAATTATAGGCAAATGTAATTATCGCTGGCACAAGATGGGTATTGCATTACCGAAAATGGCAGAGGATGAGGCTACTACGCTGAAAACGTTAGCTATTGATGGATTAAAAGCAAAACTGGTCGGCAAATCGTTTGGCTACACACCACCTAAAACACAGTGGCCAGAATACATTAGTCGCATGAAATATGAGTTGGAGGTGCTGACTCGTTTAGGGTTTTGCGGTTACTTCCTCATGGTTTCCGATCTGATGCAACACTCTATCAAGACAAAAATACCTGTCGGAGCTGGCCGTGGTTCTGTAGGTGGTTCATTGGTTGCGTGGTGCGTGGGTATTACCGATGTAGACCCAATTCGACACGGTTTACTTTTTGAACGTTTCATTAACCCAGAACGTCTGGATTTACCCGATGCTGACTTGGACTTTTCACAATCCAAACGCCACCTCGCAATTAAATATTTGTACGAAAAATACGGTGAGGATTACGTTGCCGGCATCGTTAACTATTCCTATCTTGGCGCGGCATCTGCCATTCGTGACTCAGCGAGGATTTTTAACGTTCCGACCGCCGATTTAGCTGTATCAAAAGAGGTGGGGTGGGCTGTCAAAGAAGGTGATGATTTGCCGCTTGAAGAATTGCGTTCTGAACTTGCTTCTCTGGATAAATACGCAACCAAATACCCTAAAGCATTCGAATCAGCTTGTAAGTTAAAAAACATGATGCGTAGCTATGGCCGTCACGCAGCCGGTATGATCGTTTCCAGTGTGCCAATTCGTGAACGAGCGGTGATTGAACGTCGTGGTGACGAGCGTGTAATCAATTGGGATAAGCGCCATTGTGAGGACATGGGGTTAATCAAATTAGACGTCTTAGGGTTGGCTACACTCGATTTATTGCAATTGGCTGTCGATTATATCGATGAACGTCACGGGGCTGGTGTGGTGCGCCTCAATGAAGTGTCACTCGATGAAAGTAAGGTAATGGAAAACTTTGCCAATGGCCGGACTAAAGGTGTATTCCAGCTTGAATCCGCACCTATGCGTAACCTTCTGAAAGACTTGGGCGGTGGCGTAGATCCGATCTCATTTGAGACTATCGTTGCGACAACCGCACTGTTTCGACCTGGGCCTATTCAATCAGGCATGTTAGACACGTTTGTTTCAGTCGCGAAAGGCTTTTCTGAGCCAGCGTCACTTCACCCTAAACTTGACGAACTCACGAGAGAAACCAACGGCGTTATTCTCTATCAGGAACAGACCATGAAAACGGTGCAGATCCTTGGTGGATTTACTTTGGCTGAGGCTGATGCTGTCCGTAAAGCGATTGGTAAAAAGGACGCTGCTAAAATGGCGTCTATGGGTGAGTTATTTAAAGCTCAGGCTGGCGCTGGCTGGATCGATGTTCTGTTTGAAGATGGCTCGATAATGACCGTTCACAGAGCGGAACACTTCAAGTGCGGCGACACTAAACTCACTATTGAAAACGCTTTGGGATCAGAAGTTGAGATCCGTATCGAGGGTAAACTGGTTAAAGGCGTTATAGTCGGCTCTGAACAGGCTGGACTGACGAAAGAAAAAGCAAATGAGATTTGGAATGCACTGGAAAAGAACGGTGCGTATCAGTTCAACAAGTCACATTCCGTTGCGTATACCCTGATTAGTTATCAATCAATGTGGCTAAAAACCTTCTATCCAGCAGAATTCTTCGCCGCCGCCATCACGATTTTAGGCGAGGACAAGCATCAGGATTTGGTAGCTGATGCGCTAGATTACGGCATTTCTATTCTTCCACCAGATATCAATATTTCCAGTCATCGTATGGAAATCAGAGACATTGACGGGGGCCCTACTTTGTTCGCTCCTTTCAGTGCTGTCAAAGGTTGTTCATCGAACGGAAGTAACGCCATTGTTGAAGCCAGAAATAAACTCGGTGGTAAGTTTGAAAGCAAGACTCAGTTTGTCGAAGTTGTAAACAAACGTTCTTGCAATGCGCGAGTTATTGAATCGCTGGATCTAGTCGGGGCATTCGCCTCTATCGAAGCAGATCAGCCGCCAGCATCTGATGAATCTCGTCGTAAAAATCAGGCTGAGTTGATGGGTAACTTGGTTATCGAGGCGGTTAAAACATCCCGTGAGTTTGTCATGGATGAAAAGAAAAACGCCAATATTAGCTTACTGATGAATCGTATTTCTTCCGAGACAGGTTTAACCGATAGTCTGGTAAGACCACGTACTGGCAGAAAGCCGAAATTCATGATCATCCTTGATGGGGCAAGTAAAAGTGATGTGAACAACGGGATATTCATGGAATCCGGCTATAACGAGTTCAAAGCTATTTTGACAAACGCCGGTTTCCTGATGGGTGACATTTATATTACTGGTGTGTTGAAAAAGCAAAAAGATGAGGGAGCTAAAACATATTCCAAAGAGGATATTTCAGCTTTCACTGATTACATGAAAGCTGAGCTTGAAATCGCGAAACCTACTTACATTCTGGCTTGTGGTAGCTTGGCTTCCTCACTTTTCAATAACAAATCTAAACCCTCAGATTTAGTCGGCAGAAAGGAATACTTTGCGGGTATGGACGCCACGGTGTTCTATGCATTCAACCCTAATATTCTCTATTTCCGACCAGAAGAAGACGAAAAGCTAATCAAGATTGTCGAAGAAGTTGCCACCACAGTAAACGAGAATTAACCACCTGTAAAGCCGTTCAGATTGGGTATATTGCCTGTCTGAATGGTTTATTATTTATGTCTCAAGCAAGTACAGAAAAAATAAAAATGGAACTGAAAAAAGTAGAACCAATTATCACAGACAAGATCCGTGAAAAGGCTAATTTGATGATTATGTCATCCATATTTGTCCCATTTATCAGCACAGCCACCAATTTAGAGCTAGCAAGGGCAATAGCAATAAAATACGGTGACCGACCTAATCGTCGTTTACGTGATGTTGCCAAGAGCATCATTGGTAAATATCCGCTTGATGAGCTTAATTGTCTGCTAAAAGATCTCGCCACCAGCACCAATACAGATAAAGCCTACCTCAATATTTTGTCATACCGGGATTCATTCATTTCATCCGCTGAAAAGCGGATCGCCTTAATGAACGATTATATTGGCGGCGATCTCGATGAGCTTATGGAGCAAGGAGTTCCGGTTGAGGAGTTGACCCAAAAAGTATCTGAATTCAGAAAGTTTTTTGCACAGATAGAGGCTGCATAATGGATAAAATCACACTAAAAATGACGTATTTTAAACCGAACGGCAAATTCTATGCGGATGGTGAATTTAACGCGCCAATCGCGTATCCGGCTACCTTAACCAAGTCACTCCATCATTTCGGCTCTTTATCAAATAACTTTGGTGAACGATAATAGGTATTTAGTTACCAAATTAAATTATTAAATAATGAGTGAGCAGCATGAATGACACAAACGTAAGTTTGAGAGAATTAGTAATTGAGCAGGTTATATCTGACTTAGAAACCGATCTAGATAACCTTGATTCCGTCTGGGCTAATCAGCCAAAACTGGTGATTAAATACACGGCAAAACAAGCCGAATCAGAAAGAATCTGCGCTGAGGAAAAGGACCGTATTGAGGGACTTGAGGCGGCTCTTTACAACGTAGTTAGAACAGCAAGAAACATGAACGGAACAAAGAGTTCAGAGGCTGCTATTGAAGCAATGGTTAAACAGATAGAGCGGCATTATTCTGGCTCTGACACCGAACTTAGCCTCAAAAATTCGTTCATGGATGAATTGCCTGAAAAGGTTGCCGTGATCGCCAGAACGTTAGCTAAGGTGCGAAACAATTACAACCATACAAAAGAAATGACGGATATCTACAAAGGTGCTGTTGACGCCCTACGCCATCGCCGTGACATGGTTGTGCAAGCCTCTAAGAAAGCAATCTTGGATTATGAAATTTTGGGCGCAGGTACGTTTGCCGGAAGAAATAACACCAACCTAAAAAAATAGCTTTTATGTATGTACTTACTGATCTATTATCTAGCCACTCAGAAAACTAGAGCAACAAAACACAATTGTATTTGAACTCACTAAATAGACAAAACACAAAAACAGACAAACGAAACAAATTAAGGAACAGGTATGTCAACATCTTTATTAGAGCTTATTCGCGGTAAACGTAAAGAAATTGCAACTAAAAACGCGGGTCGTGGCATAGATACAGTTAAGCTACAAAACGGTGTTTCTTATCTCCGTGTGTTTCCAAATATGACAGATCCAAACGGTGTATTTTATCACGCTTTTGGTATGCATTTTGTAAAAACAAACGAAGGTGGTAAAGCGAAAACAGTTGCCTCTATTTGTAAAAGCGCATCATACGGTGAGCCATGTGAATTGTGTGAAGCACTGATGGAAGCGAAAGCGATCCATAAAGGCAACGAAAAAATGGAAGAATTGATCACAGATATTCGTTCCAGTCAACGTTTCCTTGTTAACGGCGTCGTCACCACTTCACCGGAACTAGATTCCGCTGAAAAAGCTCAGTTAGTTGAACTACCACAAACGGTATTTGACGATGTGCTGAAAGGCATTGAAGAACATCTGTCTGACGAAATCGGCAATCCTCTGTCTGCAACCGCGGGCTATGCGTTTAAAATTGAGCGTACCGGTGCTGGCCGTGATACCAAATACTCAGTATCTCCTAATCGTAAATCCAAATGCGAAATTCCTGCCAAATTAACAAGTAGTGTAATCAGTTTGGAAAATTTTGTCGCAAGTCAGGGTGACGTAAACAAAATAGCTATCGCTGGTAAAGCAATTGGCGCATTAACCGGTGTTGCTGTTTCAGTTTCTTCCACAATGGCACTACCTGCAACTGGCACTACTGGAGCAGCTTTACCGGGCTTTTCCGCTCCTGCGTCTGACGATATACCTTTCTCCAGCTCAACAAACGTCGCTAAAGAGGCTGCGGCTGCGGCATCTGAGGCAGAGTTTACTGGTGTTGATAGTGCAAAAGCATCTGCGGCAGTAAGTGAAGCACCTATTGCTGAGCCAATCGGTGACTCTCTGGATGCCAACGAACTTGAAAAGATGATGAAAGAGCTGGAAGGCATTTAATCGTAACTTTGGTTGTGAAACAGGGCGCATTCGTGCGCCCTTATCATTGGAGGGAAATATGAACCTGTTATTAGTTGATGCACACAGCCAAGGTTACTACCACCAGCAATCAGCGGCTACGCTGAAAGTCGGTGACATGGAAACTCAGGCTGTCTACAACACACTCCGCACTGTTAAACGTCTCGCTTCTATCCAAAAAGCCCGTGTCGTCATTCTTTGGGATGGTAAAACCGTCAAACGCAACGCGATCTATGCGGATTACAAGAAGCGTGAGCCAAACCCTGACATGGAGGCCATGAAAGAGAAATTTAAGCTACAGCGCCCATATATCCAAAAGGCATTCTCTTATCTCGGCGTCGAACAGTTTATTGCCGAAGACGGCGAAGCGGATGATTTGGCCGGCTTATTGGTCAGTACAGAAAAAGGCAAATACGAGCATATATATTTGCTGTCTGGTGACGGGGATTACAAGCAATTAGTTGATGAAAATGTGTCATTTATCAATCAGCGCGACGATTCCATTTTGCGCCTCGATAAATTCTTTGAAGACACTGGTTATCACACACCACTAGCATTTATCCAAGGCAAAGCACTTCAAGGCGATACGTCCGATACGATCCCTGGCGTTGGTGGAATTGGCGAGAAAGGCGCAAAAGAATTCTTGGCTGAATATGGCTCAGTTGCAGAAATCCGTCGTGTCGTTCTGTCTGGAGAAGCATTGATGAAAAATCGTTCACGTAAAGCGTTCGAGAAACTGTCACTCAACGAATTTAACGAGAAGCAGGGTATGGGGATGATGGATATTTTCAAACGTAACCTACGATTAATGATGTTACGTGGTTGTCCGTTAAAGCCAGACACAATCACCTCTATTCCGATGGAATACGATCCTGAAAAGTTACGGCAATTAATGTTAGAGCTGAACTTCCAGACAATTTTAGAAGATTTAGAGGTGTTTCTGACTCCATTTGAACGATACGGGCTAAAAGGAGTTTCCGCATGATCACATCTTTAATTAATAGAGGCATAACAGTCTCCCCTACAGATTTAGCGAAAGAATTCGTTTCTATGTACGGTCGTAGTGGATTAGGCCGTGTACGCACCATCCTTTCCCAGAATGAAATAAAGGTTACTGAACGGGAATTAGCCTTAGTCCACGGCCATTGTATGACCATGTATAACCGTATTTGTAGAAAGCTAAATCAGGATTACTTCGAGCCTGAGCAACTGGCAACTATTTACCCGTTAGAGAAAGCGAGTGCCTAACCATGTCAGCAGATAAGATGAAGAAGTTTTTTAAAAGCAAAGTTAAATCCAATGCAAAGCAACAGCATGTCGAGGTCTGGCTTGATACTGGTTTACCGCATTTGAATAAAGCAATCTCAGGTAAGTACAATGGCGGCTTCCCATGCGGTCGTATTGTGGAAATTTTTGGATGGGAGTCGTCAGGCAAAACATATATTGCTACTCAAGCTATGATTTCAGGTCAAAAAGCCGGTGGTATTTCGATGTTTATGGATCATGAAAAAAGTTTCGACTCACTCCTAGCCGAAAAATGTGGTTTGAATGTAGGTGAAGACGGAAACTGGATCTACCAACAGCCTGAGACGTTTGAAGAATCTCTCGAATACGCCTCGTATATTGTAAAAGAGATCCGCGACGGGAAAATTATTCCACCAACAGCGCCTATTGTCCTTGTTTTCGATTCTTTGGCAACAATGGTGCCGAAGCAAATTTTCGAGAAATTCGCCAATAAAGCCTGTGGCAAAGCGACAAAGAAAGATGATCTGAATATGAATGATAATACGGCGCTAGCACGTTGTACGTCTTCTCACTTCCCTGCTCTGAGCCAGTGGGCGAATAAATACAATGTATGTATGATTTTCCTCAACCAGTGCCGTCAGGATCTGAGCGTGACATTTGGCGACAACACCAAAGCACCGGGCGGCAAAGCACCGGGATTCGCCGCTTCTGTTCGTGTTCAGTTAAGCAAATCCCAAATCAAAGAAGGTACGGAGCGAGTTGGTGACGTTGTAACTGCCAAAATCATTAAAAACAAGGTAGCTCCACCATTTAAAACTGCATCATGGAGTTTCTACTACGACACAGAGATCGGCATCGACGCTACCGAGTCTTTAGTTGATCACATGCTGGCAGTGGGTTATCTGAAAAAGAATGATTCCGGTCGTATATTACTAGGTGATAAAGCCTATTCACGTAAAGAAGTAGTTGTTAATTTCAAGAAATTGCCGGCAGATCGCATTGTCGAGCTACTTGAAACATGGCACACCGAAAACTCTGAGTCGGCTGACGCGGCTATGGATATGGACGCTAAGGACATTCCAGAAGACGAAGCGGAAGAAAGAGAAGAATAACCAATATTATTGTCTACACTGGGGCGCAATTGGCGCCCTTTCTATTGCTCCCGCCTTTAACTCTTATATAAATTTCTTGTATACCTGCTTTAGATCATTATTATACCAAAACAATATGTATTCACTTACTTACAATTATGTTTGAAATATTAATGTATAGGCAATCGTTAGAAGCAAATCTTTCATTTTTGAAGCATGTACCTAAAGAGAAAGAGTTTTTTCAGGAACGTCTTTTTTATATTCGCAATGCCGCGAATGCAAAACGATCACTTATTCAATTGAACAAAAAGGCGAAAGACAATGGCTAATCAAGAAAGAACTGCGCCAACAAATTGCATAGACAGCTTGGGTTACACAATGAAACAGTCTCTTTCTTTCGGGATTGTATCGATGAGTGTAACGAACTCAATTGGTACTGATTTGTTTACATCTGAACTGCCCCATCAGGCTTCATGCACTTCACGGTATCACTAGTGGAAAAACAGAAAAAATCAGAAACTGATGTTTACTGCTCTAAAGGAGAGCGTATGGAGCTGTATAACAACAACATTATCCTTCGTGATAGAACAGGTATTGTAAGAGTGATAGTGGGTGATATTTCATGTACTCCGTCAAGTCAATCGCCTGATATCAACGTAAAAACGCAAATTCCGACTGCTCCAGAGGATAATGAACCCCCAATAGAATGGTCAGAACACGATAAGCCTATTATTGAAATTTGGGACTCTTTAACGACTGAACAAAAGCAATCCATAGAGCAAGTTATTAGAGATTACCAAGATGAAATCTTTTCGCTCGGATGCCAAATAGCAGAGAATGGCTGGTATTAAAGCAACAGGATAGGTGTTGTAATCTTACAGTCAGCTATGAGCTGACTGTAAGATTTGATTGTGTGTTGTGTGCTGCATGAGAAAGCTGTCAGCTCAAATCTGAGATAATAAAAGTGATGACGGCTACAAAACCCATTACATTACTAACCATAGTGGTCAATTGCGCCATCAACCTCATGTTCTGGGGAATATGAGGTTGATGGCGTTCTTAATCGCGTCGGCGGCACTGCTAACGTCGGTAATGACCTCTCCAATAACGTTTACAGACACGCTTGATAGTTCGGTCGTCATCACCCGATAATCCTCATCGTTGACTCTAACCAAAGGAAACAATAAGCTATTCACTTTTTCAGAAAGATGGCGGGATTCAATCAAAGGGATGACCATACGCCGCCCAGGAGTATCGATGATATCGCTTTGTACATCGACAAACATTTTGTAATGGCTTGCCCGCTTGTATTCATAAACAATGAATTGCATATCACCAATTCCTGTTTTCTTCAGCGAACGAACCATATTGTGCTATAAATTCTGCAACTTCCGCCATACCTTCTCGGTTATCTGCTTTCCACTTTTCGGCCTTTATCCTGCGGGCTTCTTTTCCTATGGCGTCATTTACTAGACCAGAAATATTTATCCCGGAAGAACTAAGTACCTGATAATGCTCTCTATCTACGGTTACGCTAATTCTATGCTTCATAGGTATACCTCCATTATGTGTATATTAAGTATACACTTCAAGTAATCAGTCGGCAATTGGACGCAAGATTTGGCTCTCAAAACTAATCTCACTTTTTAAAGGCGCTCTATTGAGTGCCTTTTTTATTTTGAGAAAATAACATCAATAAGAAAACAATAAACTTATCTAAATGAGGTTAATTATGAAAAATAAGAATTTAAACAAGCATTGAATGTGCAGGTTTATACAATGTAACTTTACCTTTATTTTCACAACTTATAAAATATGTATTCACTTACCTAATGGTGCTAGGATGGATAATTTTATCGTATTGATGGGTTTACTTTACATCGGCGGTGCCGGATTAATGTTCGAGTCATTGGTTCGCCGCAACATATCAAAAGCATTCCTAAAATGCTGGTTGTGGATTTTCTTCTGTGCACCTCATATTAAATCGGAAATAGCCAGAATAAGGAAATGACATGGCATCACCTATTATCAAATACTTCGCGTACAACCATCTTCCAGCTAATTTACAGTCTGTCAGTAAGCCAGTTGGTGACTTGGCTGTTCAAATGGACGGAATGCTACCTGATTCCGCTGAGAAGTCTGTCGGCCTTCGAAAACTACTAGAAGCAAAAGACTCTCTTGTTCGAGCTGCTTTGGAAAAGAAAGATGCGTAAAGTAGCCTTTGCTTTCTTTATTGTTCTTTGGATATTTGCCGGCACAGTAGCATTTTGTTTGCCTTCATCAGCCAATGCGTCAACCACCCTACCCTTTTGAAAAATATTTGATTTGTAAGACCGCTATAAAGAGCACCTATTCTCTCTATAGTGGTCGATACCGATACGCGATTTACTGTCAGGATAAGTGACCGTATTATTCATCATCTGCTTTGTTTGATAAAAATATAAATATAACAACATGTTATAAAAAACCACTATAGCAAGAAAGATGATGGTTACACCGTAACAATTCCAAAAATCAAGGTACGTTATCTCAATTGCAACCCATGCTGCATAAAAAAGACCTCTATAATGAGAAATTACTCTCCATAGTGGTCTTCTGTTTTTACTCTCTATAGCGGTCGTTAATTTGCTATTTATTTGATTTTCTGATTTTTTTTAACAATTCAAGTTCTTCCCTTGTCAATTCAGCCAAAATAGTATCATCGCTCTCTATAGTGGTCTTACTTCCTTTAGTGGTCTTTGCTTTCTTAACTGTTTTAATTGGCTTGTTTTTCTTGAGCTTAGGAGTCCGTTCGTGGATTAGGAAGTAAACTGAATTACCTTTTTTAGTCTCTGTGCAATCTAGATAGCCGATCTCTTTTAATTGCTCTAATGCTCGTCTGACAGTAGCGTTCTGAGTATTGGGGCGGGATTTGAGATTTAACCGTGCCCTAAGCCTCGCCATTGATACGGGAGCTGGACTGGTGGGTAAACTCTCGATGAACGTATAAAGTGCCTGAGCGCTTTCCTTACGCGCTAATTCGTTAATTGCCCGTAATTGCAGTAATACCTTATGGTCAAACTGATACAGCTCAAATATCTTCGGGTCAGCCTGAATTGTCACCGTATCCTCTTTCATATCATAGTAAGCTGACTGAACGAGGTGAGTATGATAAGACTTTGAATCATTAGTAAAAGAGAGTGTAGTAGAGACTATTCGCCGGAGTGATTCATCCAAACGTTCTCTCAGGCGTTTTGATGATCTGGCAGACGGAATACCACAGAGTTTTACAAAATCGACAAATTTAAGGGTGACTTTATCGCCTATCACTTTATGCTTTGCAAACGAGTGTATGATCCCGACCCATGTTTTAAAGTCATTGTCCATATCAAGCCGTTCTCCAGTTATCTTGATATTGTTATATCCCTCTGATTTTGCAAGAGAAAGTTGTTTCAATTCCTCAGTTGCATCCATTGACGACATGAGATTTCGTTTACTTCGGTTCGTGGATTTCAAAGTAGGGACAAACAATCCTAGCCGCATCAATGCGACAGGCTGAACGGTATTATTGGTGTTCGGTGTCAGTGTAATTAGCTCACCGGTTTCTTTGTTTACTTCTGTTAATGCAGAAGCTAGATTGACATTAGCTATTGAATTTTCAGACATAAATTACCTCCCACACTCTGAGTAGAACACTCTCTATAGTGGTTTATTATTGCTATCTATAGTAGTCGTGTCACTAATGTTTATAGTGGTTTATTTACTCTTTATAGTGGTCGGATTACACTTTATAGTGGTCATTAAGTAACTAAACCTATTGATATTTATACGTAATCAGCAACAAGGATCTTTGGGAACTCATAGGAGCTATTATTGGATCTATCTTGTGGATATCTGAATAACTCGCTAGTGAATAAAAATATGGAGCCTCTCCCTATAGTGGTCACAGTTGCTCTTTTAAGCCGTCATTTTGCTGACTACAGTAGTCATTCTCACTCTCCTTAGAGGTCTATTACCTCTCTACAGTGGTCGCTGATACCACTTAAGGCCTTGTGCCACAAACTCTGCGGAGATCGGGGATCTTTATTGATCTTTATAATGATCTATTTGGAACTTATTATTGGATCGGTCGTGTGAATAACATTCATAAAATACCGTCGTATCCCAATTTAACCTTTAACTCATTGGCAAATAATACAAATCAAACAAAATACGTTATAGGAAAAACTATGAATATCATTGATCAAAATCAGGGAGGAAATGATAATTGATTGACAATCACCATCTTGTATTGAGGAAGACTAAAACCAGGCAAATCGGCACAAGCCATTTCTTTTCAGCTATGATCGCCTTAGTAAAATACAAATAAGGTAAATCATGACTGACTCTCAACAAAAAAATAAACGTGTAAGACTCTTAGAAAAAGGCGTCTACACTATAGAGCCTAAATCAGTACGATCCCGAAATGACCACTTGTGTCAGGTATGTTCTATCATTTCAAATTGTCCTATCCAACGCGCTTTATCGTTCACAGAAGGTCATGCTGAGGCAGTTATCAGAACATGTGCTAGATTCGTGCCCTCAATCCCCTTTTGCTCCCCTTACGTTGGTCTTCACTTCTCAATATTTAATACATTAAGAGCAGGTACAACGTGGCAGGAACGATTGGTAAAAGGGAAAGTTGTAGCTCTTACAGATTCAAAATCTGGCGATATCATTCGATTTGGCAAAGTGAAAAGCGTTATCTCAGGTGGAATCGATAAGATGCTGGAAGTACACGCTCAATTTAACCACATTGCTATGGCCGGAAAAGGAGTTGATGAAGTCGAAAGAGTGATCCGTAAGTCTTATGGACACTTCTTAAAGCCAGATTCCAAGTTGACCGCAATCTATATTGAGAACGTTTCGCATGAACTCATCGATAAAATTGATAAGAAGCTTGGTGATACACCGGAAAATGTTGAAAGCAAGGTAATTAATCTTTCATGGCATAGGAACCTGTAAGCCAGCCTATACACTAAAAAGGCACTCAATATATTGAGTGCCTTATATTTTTACTTTCTCGCCTTTTCTATTCTGATACCATTTGAATGGTAATACGTATTTATTTACATATTTAAAGGTGAAAGAAAGATGAAGAAAGCGTTATACGGCTTAATATCTGATACGCACTACCATGTATGGGATGCCTTTGCTTCAACCGCTCATGATGGTATGAATTCTCGATTAAAAATACAGTTAGATGCCACGCGAGAAGCCGCAGTTGCCGCTAAAGAAGCTGGTGCAAAAGCTCTGTTTCATGGTGGTGACGTATTTCATGTTCGTGGTTCAATTGCCCCAACCGTCCTGCACTTCACATCTGAGTTGTATGATTGGATCATAAATACGCTCGGTTTAGATGTTTATATTCTCGCTGGCAACCACGACTTAGAAACCAATGATTCTGTGTTCTCAGCCAACGCCTCAGCATCATTTACCAAAATTGGCGCGAAGATTGTGTGCTCTAAGACACCTCAAACGTTCGATATCGATGGTGTTAAAGTTCACATGATTAGCTGGTACAACGATCACAAAGAGCTTTTAAACACCGTTAAAGAGTTGGCAAAAACACTCGATCCCACTGTTCCAAATGACCTGATCATCCATACCTCAATCAATAAAGCGATACCGGGTATGCCAGATGTTGGAATGGAAGCCGAAGAATTTGAAGGTTTGGGTTTCCGCTATGTCCTTTCCGGCCATTATCACAACCACAAAGAGGTCATTCCCGGCGTTATCTCTATCGGAGCACTGACGCATCAGAATTGGGGCGATATTGGCACTACAGCGGGTTATATGTTGATTAATGCTGATGGATCATATTCACAATACTCAACACAAGCCCCTGTTTTCCTCGAATTAGACGGCGATATGGAAGAATCGGCAATCAAAGGGAATTACGTTCGCATCCGCGCCGTAATCAAAGACGATGAAGAAGGTAAAAAAATTGAAGAAATGGTGAAATTACTCGGCGCAAGCGGTGTAACGAGAAACTTTACTAAGGAATCAGCTCTGGTTGGCGCGACGACAGCAACAGCGGGTACAGCCAAAATTGACAGCTTGAAAGAATCGGTTGGCAACTACTGCATTCTAATGGGAAAAAGCGACACCTCGATTGATGTAACCAAACTGACAGCGATTTGTGACGATGTGTTATCTCAGGCAGAGGGCAAAGAATAATGAAATTTATCAAAATGACGGCAGAAAACTTCATGCGTATAGCGGAAGCAAAAGTCGAACTAAACGACCGTGGTTTGATCCTTATCCAAGGCAAAAACACCGATGATACCTCTGCGAACAGTAATGGTTCCGGTAAGTCAACGTTAATGAACGCCCTGTGTTGGGGATTATATGGCGAAACAGCCAACGGTTTAAAAGCTGATGATGTGCTCAGTACCGATCATGAAAAGAACTGTCGTGTCGCTATCATCGTCGAAGATGAAGACGGGAAACGTTACTCAATCATGCGACATCGTGCTCATACCGCGAATAAAAACCGTTTGATAGTTTCATGTGAAGATGGCGATCTCACCAAAGGCACAGATAAACTCACTCAGGAATTTATCGAGAAACTAATCGGAGCCTCAAAAGACGTCTTTCTGGCTTCAATTTATGCCAGTCAGGAAAATATGCCCGATTTACCCGGCATGACAGATAAGAACCTGAAAGCGATTGTTGAAGAGGCTGCTGGTGTGGATCGTTTAACTCATTCCTATGAGATTGCCCGTGATCGCCATAACGCAAAATTGGCAGAGCGTGATGGTGTAGCCGGCAAGATTACGATTATGGATCGCTCTTTCAGTAGTGCCCTCGAAACTGCGGAAGAAACCTTAAATTCCGCTGAGACATGGGAAGCCGGTCGCAAATTGCGGATTGATGAAGCGAAGAAAGCAATTGGTGCGGCGGAAATAAATTTAGCCGAACTACAGTTATCCAACCGTGACAATCCTACTCTTGAGTCGATTGATGAAAAGATAAGGGGATTACGTGCCAGTATTTCTGGCGTAACTGGGCATGACCGTAAAGTCAGTGAACTGGAATCTGCAATTGCCAAAGCTCGTTCAACGCAGACAATTAAACAAAACGAAATCGACCGTCTGAAAACTCAGGCAAAACGCGCCATGACGAACGCCACCGAGGTTTCGGCTAAAGTGGGTGTGCCATGTACTGAATGCGGGAAACCATACTGTGAGAGTGATTTAGAAACGGTAAAAAAAGTTCATATCGAAAAAGCGAAAGCTGATATAGCACGTATTACTACCGAACTAGCGCCTGAAATAACCGCCGTAACCGACCAAATCGCCAGAGCAGAAACGGCACTTAATGCTCTGAAAGCCACTCGACCTAACGTTGACACAGAAATGGAAAAGATCGCCGTATTCCAAAGACAGCGTACTTACATTGAAAAATCGACCAACGATGAACTAGCCGGCAAGCGTGCCTTGAAAGCTGAAATTGAGAAATTAAAGACGATTGAAGCTGAGTTAAATCCGTTTACCGCGCTTATTGAAAAGACAAAACACGAAGCCGCGCTCCTGAAAGATAATTTAAAGACTTTAAAGAAAAACAAAGGAACATTAGATGACGAATGTGCCTTGTTGGAACATGCACGGAAAGTGTTTTCTCCGTCTGGTGTCCGTAGCCATATTTTATCCAATGTTACTCCTTTCCTGAATGCAAGAACGGCGGAATATCTTAATACGCTTTCAGACGGATTGATAACAGCGGTTTGGTCTACGATGGAAACCACAAAAAAAGGTGAAGTCAAAGACAAATTCAATATCTCTGTTTCTAAAGAAAGTGCCTCCAAGTCGTTTGCCGGATTATCCGGTGGTGAGAAGCGTAAAGTCCGTATTGCCACCGCCTTAGCATTGCAGGATTTAGTTGCCAGCCGAGCTACTAAGAATATCCAGTTATTTATCGGTGATGAAATCGATGATGCCTTGGATATTGCTGGTCTTGAGCGATTAATGGCAATCCTCGAAGTCAAAGCCCGTGAACGCGGAACCGTGATGATTATCTCTCACAAAGAAATGAAATCATGGTTCAGAGAAACAATTACGGTTGAATCTAAAGGCGGTCGTTCGTATGTCCATTAAGTTACCAATTCAACAAGCTACCATTTTAGCGGTAGCAGTTGCGGATATTTCCCGCTTGCCGCGTATTTTCGCTGACATTAGAGGCATTGTTGAGCCGGCTGTGAAATACAAACAGCCAGCAAATGAAAATCACCATATAGCCAAGGTGGGTTTGGATTTTGCCGATGATGATAAATCAGGTCGGATTACGATCACTGATAATAACTGGCATAGCTCAAAGCTCAGAAAAGTATTTGGTAAAGAGGTTGTAGATAAAATTGACAACTGGTTATCAATGAAAATGCTGGACGGTGTTACAGATCTTTTAGTTTCCATTACACGGATTCATACCGTTTTAGGCGGTAAAAGTGATTTTATCCTGATGGCATACACACCCGATCTTGACGCAGACAATATCGAGGATAATCGCAAGTTAATTTACGCGAAAGCAGACCATCTTTTGTTGAATGAAGAACTTGGGTATGACGCTTATTACCATTCAGCTATCGGGAATATGTCTAAATCGCTCTCAGACAGCTTTTATGAAGTTGAGAATGGGATAACGCCAGTTATACCAGAAAAACTCTGTAAAACGGATTTAAGCAACGAATTCAGCTTACATACAGAGAGTTTTTCATTTAAAGCTGTCGTTAATCACGAGAATTCAAAAATAACGGGTGAGTTAGGGAAAATAGCGTTGCTTTCCGATGGTTATTCCACAGGGATAATTTTATCGGATGAATCAACAGAGCAGGAATTATCTTTACCAAAAGAAACGCCGGCAGTTAAACCAAAACCAATGAATGAGTCAGCAAGTATATCGGTTAACGGTCGTTCATTCGCATTCGGTTCATTTTAAATCAATCACAAACAGGTAACTACATGAGTAAAATAATCAAAATCGCTGGCATAGATCCGAGTATGAGTAATTTCGGTGTTGTATTCGGTGAGCTGGATATCACCACTAATCAGATTGTCAAAATTGAACGTATGGAGCTGGTACAGACAGAATCCAGCGATAAGAAGTCAGTGCGTGTAAACAGCGACGATTTACGCCGTGCAAGCGAGATTTGGAAAACAGCAAAGCCAATTATCGATCAGGCTCAATTAGTGTTTTGTGAATTGCCTGTTGGTAGCCAATCAAGCCGTGCGCAGACGTCATACGGTATTTGCATTGGTGTTCTGGCATGTATCGATAAGCCATTGATTCAGGTAACGCCTATCGAAATTAAGCAGTTTGTGGCGAATAAAAAAACAACCACGAAAGAAGAAATTATCGAATGGGCTGTTGGCAAGCATCCAGAAGCGCCTTGGCTCAGAAGAAAGGAAAAAGGCGTTGTTAAGCTGGTAAATAAAAATGAACATCTGGCCGATGCTGTTGCGGCAATTCATACCGGTATTCAAACTGATCAATATCGTCAAATTTCTACGGTTATTTCCTCTCTGTTATAAACCCACATATTGAACACTTATAGATCAACCACACAAGATATTGTTTTTGTGTGGTTGATAATACGTAATCACATACCTATCATAAATAAAATACAAACAACGTGGAATGATGTAAATGACCTTATTTGTTACTAAACGTGACGGATCACAAGTACCGTTCGATACTGAGAAATTCAATCGTGTTGCTATGTATGGAACTGAGGGAATCGATGGTGTTAGCGCATCAGCTATCGCAATGAAAGTGCATATCAGCGCGAAGAATGGCATTAAAACAACGGATATTCACTCCCTCATGGTGAAAGCTGCGGCTGATCTAATTTCTGTCAACTCACCAAACTATAGCCGTGTAGCAGCGAAATTAAATATAGGTTTAATCCGTAAAGAAGCCTTTGGTGGTTACGATTATCCTAATCTGCTTGAGCATATCCAGCGTAATGTTGATCGTAAAAAGTATGATAAAGAACTACTGACTAAATACACATCTAAAGAGATTAACGAACTCGGTGATTATCTGAATCCTGAGCGTGATGATTTGTTCGGCTATGCGGCCACCGTTCAGTTACGCGGCAAATATCTGGTTCAGAACCGTGTTACTGGCGAGCTGTACGAAGCGCCTCAGCATGTTTACATACTTTCAGCTATGTGTTTTTTCCAAAACTGGAACAAAGACACTCGCTTACAAATGGTGAAAGACTTTTACGACGCTACATCGACGTTCAAACTCTCTTTGCCGACGCCTATTATGGCGGGTTTACGTACCCCAACCCGGCAGTTTAGCTCTTGTGTGGTGATGGAAGCAGGTGACTCTCTGCCATCGATTTACACAACGGCATCAGCAATCGTGAGCTATGTATCTCAACGTGCTGGTATTGGTCTTGGCTTCGGTGCTATTCGTGCCTTGGGCAGTGAGATCCGTGGTGGTGAAGCAAACCACACTGGCGTCATTCCATTCCTGAAATATTTCCAAGCGGCTGTCAAATCGTGCTCTCAGGGTGGTGTTCGTGGCGGGGCGGCTACTGCGTTTTATCCACTATGGCACCGTGAAACACAAAATCTGCTGGTGCTGAAAAATAACCGTGGCGTTGAAGAAAACCGTGTTCGTCACATGGATTACGGTGTGATGATTAATGGTCTTCTGTATAAACGCCTCACTGAAAGCAAAAACATTTCTCTGTTTAGTCCGAATGACGTGCCTGGTATGTACGATGCTTTTTTCTCTGATCAGGCTGAATTTGCCCGTCTGTATGAAGCGGCTGAGGCTGATGAAAGCATTAAACGGATTAGCGTACCGGCTGTGGAATTGTTTTCATCAATCATGCAGGAACGCGCTTCTACCGGTCGTATTTATATTGCTAACGTAGACCACATGAACACTCACGGGGCATTTAATCCGGCGGTAGCTCCTGTTCGTCAATCCAATCTTTGTATGGAAATTGCGTTACCTACAAAACCGCTTGAATACATGGACGATCCAAACGGTGAGATTTCTCTGTGTACGTTGTCAGCGTTTAACTTGGGTGCAATTGAAAGCCTCGATGAGCTGGAACACCTGTCATTCTTGCTTGTGTCGGCGCTTGATGCGTTGTTGGATTACCAGAAATATCCTGTTAAAGCGGCTGAGAACTCGACCAAGAATCGCCGTAGTCTTGGTGTTGGCGTGACAAACCTTGCCTATTATTTGGCGAAAAACGGTTTCAAATATTCTGACACTGCCGGTGATCAGTTCGTTCATGACACATTTGAAGCATTCCAGTATTACCTGCTCAAAGCATCTAATCGGTTGGCTAAAGAATTCGGCGAATGCTCTTTGTTTAATGAAACTCGTTATGCCAATGGTGAGCTACCAATCGGCCACTATAGGAAGCAATTGGATAAGGCGGCTGTTGGTGTAACTGAACCGCTGAAAATGGATTGGGAAGCGTTACGCGCTGATATCAAAGCGTATGGTTTACGTAACTCAACTGTTTCGGCGCTGATGCCGTGCGAAACCTCAAGCCAGATCACAAACAGTACCAATGGTATCGAGCCACCTCGTGGACCTATGTCAGTGAAGATGAGCAAAGAAGGCACTGTTCGTATGATTGTGCCGGAGTTTGAGCGTCTGAAAGACCAATACGAATACCTCTGGCAGATGGGCAGTAACAAAGGTTATCTGACAAAAGTTGCGATCATGCAAAAGTTTGTGGATCAGTCCATTTCCGCGAATACTAATTATGACCCTGAAATTTATCCTAATGGTCGTGTACCTATGGATGAGCTTCTGCGTGACCTGCTGATGGCTTATTCAATGGGCGTTAAGACACTCTATTACCACAATACCCGTGACCGCTCTGGTGAGGAAGATGAGCGTGAAACCCCAATGGCGCCGGTCGGTGATGATTGTGGCGATGCCTGCAAAATCTAATTCCTGAATGCACGGAATAAAGGTGGGCTTATGCTCACCTTTTTATTCATCTTGAGTGCCTAATTGACTGATACAAAATACAAAAGATTTACACAAAAAGGAAAAAATATGTCAGGTTATTCCGTATTTCGACAAGCCAAGAATGATGCTACTAAAGAACCTATGTTTTTCGGTTTGAGTGTGAACGTGGCTCGTTACGATCAGCAAAAACACCGTTTGTTTGAAAAAGCGATTGAACGTCAACTGAGCCTGTTCTGGCGACCGGAAGAAGTGGATGTGAGTAAAGATCGCATCGACTACCAAAATATGCCTGAACATGAGCGACACATTTTTATTGCTAACCTGAAATATCAAACTCTGCTGGATTCTGTTCAGGGACGCGCCCCAAATATTGCCTTTCTGCCTATCTGTTCACTGCCGGAACTGGAAACATGGATCGAAACATGGTCTTTCTCTGAAACGATTCACAGTCGCAGTTACACGCACATTATCCGTAATCTGGTTACTGATCCTGAAACTATCTTTGACGGCATTGTTGAAGATGAAATGATCCTCGCACGCGCCTCATCCGTGTCAGAAGAATATGATCGCCTGATTAAGCTGTTTGTTACTCGTGAATATCTTGGCGTTGAGGAATTTGAGCGTCAGTACGGTGAAGAGACGATTCAGGAGCAGGTATTTAAAACATTGGTGGCGGTCAATACACTTGAGGCTATTCGCTTCTATGTCAGCTTCGCCTGTACGTTTGCTTTTGGTGAGCGTGGTGTGATGGAAGCCAACGCAAAGATCATGAAGTTTATTGCCCGTGATGAAGCGTTGCATTGCCATGTCACTCAGGAAATGCTCAAACTGATGTACAACGGCCGCGAGGGTGAAATGTGGAAGCGAATTGCGGAACGGAACCGTGATTTTGTTATTCGCACGATGGTTTCGGTGGCTGAACAGGAAATGAATTGGGCTGATTATCTGTTTAAAGATGGCTCTATGATTGGCCTGAATGCCGATATGCTCAAAGAATACGTGAAATACCGTGCCAATGTCGCAATGAAACGAATTGGATTTGATGCGGTGTTTGCAGAGATTAGCCACGACCCGTTACCTTGGGTGAACAATTGGTTACTATCAGATAACGTTCAGGTTGCCCCACAAGAAACGGAGAAAGCGGATTATCTGACTGGTCAAATAGACTCTCAGGTCAACACTGGAGCATTGTCTGGCTTTGAAATCTGACGACACCTGCGATAAATGAGTGACGGGAGTTGTCGTTCATTTATTATCTATATAAATTAATAAATAATAAAAATATTTTATTTTTGGAAATAATATAATGAAGAAAACAAGCGCAACCATGAAGCTAAACCCAACTGAAAAACAGCCGATTAGAAATTCTGGGTATATCAGTAGCTTTTACGATATGGTTAAAGAGTTTCATCAGGTGTTTGAGCATCCTATTGAAAGTAACGAGGTCACTGCTGATATGTTCCGCCTACGCGCCAATTTGATCCGTGAAGAAGCCAAAGAGGGTGTTAAGGCGATTAACGAAAATGACAGCATTGAAATACTGGACGCTGCCGGTGATACCGTTTACGTTCTGACCGGTACTCTGGTTATGTTAGGCGGATCTTTAAGCCACGCGCTTGCATTTGATTACAAGAAAGAATCATTGACAAAAAATACGCAACATAACCTCTCATCTGGCTTTATGGATGATATGAAGTCAGCATTCGAGCACTCAATTTGTATCGCTGATCAGTTGGAATTATTGGCTGATAATATGGATAGAGGGAATGTAGCAACGGCTATAGAGGATTTGGTTCTGTTTCCGGCGGCTATCGCAGATGCTCTGCACTTACTCTATTACCTGTTAGGTATTTCAGGGGTGGATCTTGTTGAACTGACGACCACGATTCATGAATCTAACATGTCTAAACTTTGGTCGAGTGACGCAACGATTCGCAAAGAACAAGTTGAGAACTGTAAGTATGACGCCGATGATTTGGCATTTCGTACATGTATTTCTCGTGATGGGCTGATCGGTTATCGTATTTCTGACGGCAAGATTTTGAAGTCACCGAGTTACACACCGGTTGATTTAACACCATTCTTAAAACAATGCACAGAATTAGCATAAAATTATTGATAAGTAAGTAAATACGTATTATATTTGTGTCGCCTTATTTATTTTGAATTGAACTAATTTTGCTGTCGTTCCGGTAATAGCGATAGCCGATTGTAAGCACACTTTTCGAGTGTGCTTTTTTTTGTTTACTGCCTAACTAACTTATATAAAATATAGTAAGTAAATACATATCTATAGCAAATAAAAAATGACTGAAAAAAAATCACCAAAAAACAACCTGTCTCTGATTAATGACGAGTCATACCGCGATATCGTAGCGGATATTGTCGTCAACGGCTTTCCTTCAAGCTCTGAGAGAACTGGTGTCGGTACATCTGGCATCTCTTTTATTCCGAGCTTTTACTATTTAAACGGTGGTCTTGTGCCGATGATTTCAGGCAAAGCCGTTAATCAGCATCCTCTTTTGGTTGAACTTGAGTGGTATTTCAGAGGGCTGACAAACGTTCGTTTCCTGAATGAAAATGGCGTGAAGATTTGGGATCTGTGGGCAAATGAAAATGGCGACCTTGGGCCTGTCTACGGAAAGCAATGGCGTAAATGGCGTGATACTCGCGTAGTTACCCCTGAACAGTTTGAGCAAATCAAACACAGGGGTTATGTGGTCGATGGCGAACTGACAGACGGACGTTTAGTTGTCACCCGTGAAATCGACCAGTTACAACGCATTGTGGACAATCTGCGTAATGACCCTGAAAACCGCCGTAACATTATGTTAGCGTGGAATGTGGGTGAATTGGAAGATATGGCTTTGCCTCCTTGTCACTTTGCTTTCGGCGCATGGAGTCGTGAATTAGATCCCGTTAATCGTCTCATGATGGCATTCAATATCGGCGTAAATCATATCGATCACAACGTCGATTCCAAGTATGCCTCTTTCGCGCTGGCAATTAAGCCAGTGATGGAGAGCAACAATCACGATTACAACTGCTTTATGGATGGGTTAACGCACAAATGGCTTGACCATTACAACATCCCTCGTCGCGTTCTAAATACCGGAATGGTTCAGCGCAGCGTTGATACCTTTGTCGGTATGCCTTTTAACATTGCTGGTTATAGCATTATTACGCATTTTTTAGCCCACATTACCGATCACATGGCGGCGGGTTTCTCGCATTTCGGCTTTGATGTTCACTTGTATAACAATCACGCAGAAGGCGTTGATACGTATATGAAGCGTGAAGATATTGCTGAAAACGATCCTATCGTTGTGTTCCCTGAGTCATGGAAAGAGCTGAGTGACTTCAATTGGCAGGGGATCAGTATCTTTGGTTATCAATCTCATCCGTGGATTAAAGCCCCAGTAGCAAAATAAGGACATTTCATATGCAACCTTTAGTTATTTGCACAATAGACGGTGTGCTTTCTGACAACTCAGACCGTCTTCATCTGATGAAAGAAGGCAGTTTTATTGAATACAACGAAAGACATGAGCGCGATGATGCGATCATTGCCTCCGTTCGTATGCTTAAAGGGTTTCAGCGCACTGGCTGTGACATTCTGATTGTTGACGACCGCCCTGCTGAATATAAGGAGCAAACCGAGGCTTGGCTTAAAGAGCAAGGCGTCTTCTTTGACTATCTGTATTTGCCTAAACCGAAAGAGATGGGTCGTTATTTCAAAATGAAAGCGGTTAAAGAACATCTGCGCGAGAACGGCGGTCAGATCATTGCTGTGCTTTGTACTGAGCGTCAGGACGAACACGATTTTCGCAACCACCCGCATCGGCCAACGGTCTATTCGATCTCAAGAGGTGCGGTGTGATTTCCCTTATTGCGGCTGTAGGACGTGGCAACGGCATTGGCGTGAATAACGCCCTGCCCTGGCATAGTTCTCGCGATCTGAAACTGTTTAAGAATAAGACGGTTGGTGAAATTGTTGTGATGGGTCGCAAAACTGCGGAAAGTTTGGGTAAGCCATTGAAAGACCGCTTCAACTTTGTGCTATCACGCGATCCTAATCGGGTTCCGGCTGGCTTTTCGATTATTCGTGATACTAGTGAAGTGAAAGATCTGGCTCGGTTGCACTCTGTTTACATCATCGGAGGTGCCGAGATCTATCGTCAGTTTATCAATATAGCTGACCGCGCTTTTATCTCCCATATTGAAGATGACACGCCCGACGCAGACACCTTTTTTCCGATGGATGAGCTTAAAGCCGCATTCAACCGCCGTATGACGTTGAACTATTACGACGAGTTAGAAAATGAACCTGCGTTTGATCATGTTATGTATTGGAAGCAAAAAGAATGAATCATCAATTTCGACTTGGATTATGTGGCGCTCAAGGGTCGGGAAAAACGACTTTGGCCAAAGCCTTTTCTGAACAAACCGACGTTCCTTATTTTGACTCAGGTGTACGGCATATTCTCAAGTGCAACGGTTTTGACTGCCGGGCGGAAATGACTCTGCCAGAATATTTCAGAATGCAGAAAACAGTATGCAAAGAGTTGATTGCCAGCTATCCAACAGAAAGTTTTGTCACCGACCGCACTCCCATTGATGTAATGGCTTATACGCTGGCATATGTACCACCGACGATATCAACTGACACGAAAGAGGGTCATGACATCGAGTTTGCCCTTATCGATATCATTTCAGAATCACGTTTAGCGACCGAAAAGCATTTTAGCAATATCGTGATGGCAAGAGGGACTTTTGTTTCTGGTCAGACAGATACACGCACGGACAGAGCTTCTGTTCATTTAGGTTACAGACTCAAAATTGAAAGTCTGATAGAAGGAGAAATGAGACGTTTTTCTGAGTTCACGAATACTGCCGGCGTCGTCTTTCAGGCAATACCCTCTCACATTCAAAATTTGTCGAAGCGGGTGGACTCACTGATCGGTGTTTACGAAAAGCATATCGATTCATACGGGTACGAAACCATCGCCTCCCATTAATCCTTTAATACCTATGTGGTTGGCTGAAAATATGCTGACCATATAACAGAGATTTTACAAATGTCAGATGAAGCAATGAACTACGATAATTACCCTAACGCAGAAGATGAGCTGATCGATCTGCGTGATGAGATTGACCGCAAGACGCTGGCATCAATTGAAAATATCCTAATTAGGTTGGAGAAACGTTTTATTACCCGCAATGAAGCGAAAATGGCTATCTATGCGGTATTTGATGCGGTTCAAGGTTTGGTAAATAGTGATGTTGGTGAAGTTTTGAATGTGACGTTAACAGAGATTCAGAAAAACGATAAAGCAGATCAGTTTCCTATGGTATTTGCTCATAAAGGTGCAGTGGTTTTTTTAAAACTGGATATGTTTTCTCGCACAGTTACATACATGGTAGTAAAAGCTGACGGTTCTAAGATGGAAAAGTCAGAAGTCTTAGATGATGAGCCGGCCGCGTTGAAATCAGCGATCACAAAAGCGATTACATTCACTAAAAATGGAGCTGTGAAACTATGACGTATACCGTCGTTGGTCTTGACCTTGAAACAACAGGTCTGGAATACGCTGACGGGCATCGTATCTTTGAAGTGGCATTATGCGCCCGTGACTTGCTTACGGGCTCTGCTATTAAAGATATTGCACTGCGTTTCAACCCTCAGCGTGAACTATCTGCAAAGGCTCAGGAAATTACCGGCGTTAAATTGTCGGATCTGGTCGCAGAGCCGTTATTTAAAAGTAAAGCACATGCCATAGCCTCGATACTTAACAATGCCACTGTGATTGTGGCACATAATGGTCTTGGTTTCGATAAGCCATTCATTGAGCATGAGTTAGGTTTACATGGTCTGACGTTAAGACAAGATCTTATCTGGATGGACACCATGCTTCAAGGTTTATGGGCGACGCAGGACGGTAAGCGTCCTAACCTGAGAGAGTTGGCTTTTGCGCTTGGGTTTGAATATGACGAGGAAAAGGCTCATGGGGCTTTGTATGATACACAACTCATGATGGATTGCTTCTTTACTGCCCGTGATAAGTATGGATTGTTTCAGTTACCCAACGAAGATCAAATTAAATCCAATATAGTTCCGCTTGGCTCAGGTTCAAAACTTTCCTATTTAAGCTAACCCTATTTATCATAAACATTGCACGACGTGCAACATTGAAATATACTATTACACAGAGTGTAATATGGTTGGAATAATGATTAAATCTTTCAAGCACAAAGGGTTGAAGCAACTTTTTGAAAAAGGCGTGACTTCAGGAGTATTGGCGCAAGATGCCGAGAGGATTAACGACCGTTTACAAGCCATCGACGCAGCAAATGAAATAAACGAGTTAAACCGTCAAATCTACAAGCTTCACCCGCTGAAAGGCGATCGTGAAGGTTACTGGTCTATTACAATCCGAGCTAACTGGCGCATTACTTTTCAGTTCATCAACGGTGATGCTTACATTGTGAATTATGAGGATTATCACTAATGAGACAGTTTAAAATTTCCCATCCAGGAGAGATTATCGCCAGAGATTTGGCTGATATGGGTGTTAGTGGCCGTCGCTTTGCGCTCAATATAGGGGTAACGCCTGCGACTATATCACGCTTGCTTGCCGGTAAAACTGCGTTAACTCCACCGCTAGCAATTCGTATCGCTGCCGCATTGGGAAGCACTCCTGAGTTTTGGTTACGTCTCCAAACTGCTTATGACCTTCGTCAATTGGAAAACCAAATCGACACGTCTGGGATCGTTTTATACGGTGATCAGAACGAAATATCGCAGACCATCGTAAATCATTAAGCTCACTTAGCGGAATTTTTTAAAATGAGGGCTGGAATTTCCAGCCTTTCCATATTTGGACTCACCTATCACTTTTCCTTTCTCGCCTACCCAAGTCATCCATAATCATTGCGCCAAACGAACTTACTTAAAAGTAGAGGAAAAATGTAAATGACTATGAATACCGCAACGACTGTTAACGAATCTGATAATTTATCTTTAGAAGCTATGCTGGCCGCTCTGGACAGTGGGGAGTTATCTAAGCCAACTGTTGAGACAAAAAATAACGACCTGAGTGGGTTAAATGAGCTTGAAAAGTTGGCCGCAGAATTGAGTGCATTGGATTTTAAGAAAGATAGTGATCTGCTTTCAACGTTGTCACCTGTCAAAGTGGTTGAGTCTGAGCCAGTTATTTCCACACCGGAATCTGTTAGTTTAGATACTATTGATAAAGATACTGATGAGCTTGAGGCGACGATGGCGGCTTTGTCGGAAACTTATGTGGCAGATAAACCGGCAATTGAACCAGTTAAATTAGAAGTTGTTACCGAAGAACCTGTTGTGGCAACCACCTTAGAAGATATTGAAACTGAAAAACTCGCCGAACCTAGGAAGAAAGAAAAACGTAAACATAAAATTTCTAGTCGCCCTCATTTTGAACTGACTGATCTGACCGAAGAAGATTGTGAAAAGATCGGTGTTAGCAAAGATGTGCTGTTAGCAGCCGTAAAAAAGTGCCCGAAAAAAGCGCAGGAAAAGGTGCTTAACATTGCCCAGTGGGTTTTACGAGGTAATGAGTTGTCTGTGTACACACAATTAGGCATCGAGTGTCTCATTAAGAAGAACACGGCATCCTCTGAGGTGTTCCGTCTTCACATGATGAGTAACCCGACTCGTCCTTATCCGGTTGGTACTGCTGGCACACAAGCGGGTCAGTTTATGGCTGTTTTTCCGGCGCTTGGGATTGCGGATCGTATCGGCAAAAACGTTACACTCAAAGCTGATAGTCCTCTGGTTAAGCTGTACAAAGAGCAATATTCAAAATAGCGCCAGAACTACTCAGGGAAACGTTTTGTGGTAGCAGCAATACGTTTGCCTTAGCTTATGTCTGAAAACGTCTTAAAAGCTCAAATAGACCCCACCCCCGAATATTTAAAACAACGCTTGCAGATCGGATCGCTTGATATAAAATTATTGTTTTAAATAGGTAATTAAATACTTATGGTAACAGTGACGACAACGGCGAAAAGAAAACGTGACAAATCCCTCAAAGATTTGTGGCGAACTCCTCGATGGTGCATTGATGCCACCGAGACAATCCTGTCTTTGAAATTTGACGTGGACGTAGCCTGTAACAAAGACAATGCCTTATTTCCCCACTTTATCGGCGTAGAAAAAGATGCGCTGAAATCCAGTTGGGGTACGCCTGGCACAAAGGCATTTTTGAACCCGCCCTATTCCAAAATCGAACCGTGGATTGATGCCGCGATTCGTGAACAAAGTAAGGGAGTGACTACGGTCATGCTGATCCCCCAATCCATCGATACAAAGTGGTATCTCAAAACTCGTCAGAGTGCCAATGAGATAGTCATGATCGTCGGTGGCCGTATTGCATTCCTTGAGCCTGACGTTGCGCTTGGATTCAAAGAAAGCAGGATGAATACGGGCGGAAGTATGCTGGTGGTATTCCGTGGTTTCTCTGGTGGCGTGGGTTGTATAAACCGTGAAGTGGAAATTGAAGTAATGAAGAAGCTCGGTAGTTATGTTCCGCCAGTTCGAGCAAAACGTGTTGTTAAAAGAAAACCTAAAACAGTGAGTGCCGCAGTGTAGTTAAGTTGCCTTGCTCCCATATATATTTAATGGATTTTTACTAAGATCACTTAAAGAAATATATATAAATACTATGGGAGCAAGGCATTGATAAACACTGCGGAAATGATAAGTATCTGCGGAGATAAAATGTCAGAACCCATGAATGTAGTTGCTTTTGTTGAAACAGAATTTACCGAACACGTCAGGCATCGGTTGAATGATAAAGGTCAATCTTTTGAACTGGCGGAATGGGCTTTTCGGTGCATTGAAACCGGCGAAAATAAGGATAACATGCGGCAATTGATCGGTGTGTTGGTCAACGAAGTGTTTTTCCAGCGCAAGATGATTAGTGATATGGGAGAGTGTACAGGAAGCAAATGAATGAGCTTCACGACCCTGTTTACGATTTTGTGTAATAGCCAATCCAATTAAGGCGGCATTAAGCCGCCTAATCACATAATTATTCCTCATAAACAGCCGCATAAAGCGCATGATAGACTTCCTGATTGAAATCACAGGCCAGTGAAATCAAATCGCGTAATTCTTCCGAACAATCGCTATCTATCTGGTCAATAATGACCTGAAATAAAGAGATTGCCAGCCCTGCACGATACATAGCCTGATCTAAAGGCATCGCTTTCTTCGGTGTACGCCCCACATACCCCAATAACGTGACTATCAAGGGCTGTGGCGCATGTTTCAAAAGTGTATTCTGTACTTCTTGATTAATATCACGCGCCAGCAAGATCAAATTATTTAAGTCAATTGAGCACTCATCCTGATATTTTTCAAGAATGAAACTGAATACAGATGTTGCTAAGTGTGTACGATATTCCGCCTGTTTTAATGAAAGAGAACTTTTACTCATGGCTCACCACCTGAATGGTGATAAGGTGCATAGAGTAAATATCCATCAGTCGTTGATTGCCTGATCCAATTAGGAATGTTAATTCAAGGCGAGTTTGGTTAGACTCTGCATTAGCCATCGCGTAAGTCTCTTTTACGTTGTTGGTTAGACGCCTCGGTAGTGTTGCTGCACTTCGGGGCGTTGTTATTTTCATCAATCAAATACCCGTCGAGTAAGTAAACGTCTTACTGTCCAGTCATAAAACAGACATGACTGTGCAGGGAATACGGAAGTTTACCCAATCAATGAAGTTTATTTTCTGAAAAGAAAAATCCCAATTATCCTGAAATACGCTTACGCATTAGCCGCTTAATGAGTTGACCATTATGATCAAAATATCGGCTCGGCCAAATTTCGGAAGGGTCAACGCCCAAACGAGTTGCAATGAGGATTTCCCCTTTAGGCCAAGGACGGGAAAGTGTATTAGCTAATGTTGATGAGCTTAACCCCGATTCACGGGATAATGCAGCAATAATATCGGCTGGGTGCCAGTCTTTTTGAGTGTGAGTCATACCTGCTTCCCCTTCTGTTCATTATTGATGGTGGCGATTCAAAACAGGGTTCGCAGTACCGGAGTTCTCAACCGGCGAGACGTGAGTCTCCCCTGCCTGAACCGCCATTGAAGGTGCGATAGCAGGCGCACTGGTAGAAATATCCTACCAGTGGAGAACTTACGGGGCTGCGACCTCCCGACTATCGGATTTTGCCGATAGCTTTTTCACTTTAACTAATTACGTTAGTTAATTCAATAATCGAATAAGTAAGTTAAGCAACTAATTCCTTGCTTTTCATAGGAAACTCTCTTCTATGCGCCGATGGGGAATTAATGTCGCAGAAGCTAGTGAGGATCTTTATTTTGGTGTGCGGAGTTTTCCCGTTGAGAGCCACATTATTTACTATCAGGAAGTTCCGGCTGGCATTGAAGTGTTGGCTGTGTTGCACCAGACGCAAGACCCACATAATCTGTACTGACTCATACTAAATCAAACGTGGCATTCAGGTAACTCCGCATCTTCTCCTGCTTCGAGCTTAACTAACCAGTTGTCCGCTTCTTTAAACGTCAAGTGTAGTCTATTCTCTTGATATGCTTCTCAGGCACGCAGTGCATCTTGTTTAAAAGACCTGTGTTTTTCTTCACGCATTGATCGATTGTATAGCTAAACGTAATCCCATAGCTCTTAATATAGAATTTAAACTGCTAAAAGCAGGATTACCATTTTCAGATAACATACGATAAATTTGTGTATTATTTAAATTAGCGGTATCAGCAACAGAACGAACTCCGCCAAATGCCTTTGTCATTTGACGTAAAGCAATCATTAATTCCGCTTGTTCCCCATCTGCTAAAATAGAATTTAGTAACTCAATCGCATACGCTGGATCGTTTTTAAAAACTTCAGCCATAAAATTATCATGTGAAAAATCTTTCATAATATCAATCTCCTAACCTAGTTATCTCTTTGTTGCCAATCTCGCCAGTAAACACATGCGCGTTCAATATCAGCTGATTGAGTTCTCTTGATACCTCCACATAATAGCAATACTATTGTGTTACCCGATTTGGCATAGTAAATACGGTAGCCTTGACCTACATCAATTTTTAACTCCCAAACCCCCTCACGAATAGGTTTATGATCACCAAAGTTACCTAACTCTATTCGCATAAGACGACGGTCAACCGCAATCTTTGCCTTAATATCACGTATTTGATTACGCCACTCAGCAAAGTAGTTTCGATTATTTTTATCAATATAATGCTTGATCTCGTTCATCACACGATTATCGTTTATAAACGATAATCGGTCAAGGAATTTACCATAATGGACTAGCGGGGGGCATTTTACGCTGCTCTAGGGGATGGTTCTAAAATGACAATAAGGGTCTAAGTGCTTATTCAGTATCTTTCCTGCGCAAAAGCAAAGCAAGGAATGCTAAGTTGACTAACTGAAGGCTGGTATTCAAATCCTCCTCACAGTTCTTCCACAGCCGCCGACACTTTTCTGCCAGGCAAACGAACGTTCGACTATCCATCTCTTTGGGATTACCTTGAAAGTATGGAGTTCACGCCGTTTGGCGATCTCGACGGTCGCGCCCAGTATATGATGCACTTCCTCTGCGAAGGCTGCTCCCGTGTAACCCCCGTCCGCCAAAACATTCGTTACGCAAGAAAGCGATTTCCTATGCCGGGTAAAAGTTATTAGGGCACCTTTTCTGTCCGTCACATTGGCTGTCGTGACTACTATCGCATGCGGTAGACCCTGATTGTCCACCGCAATGTGTCGTTTGATACCGGAAACCTTTTTACCCGCGTCATACCCTTTTTCGCGCGCGGTGTCCGTGTTCTTAACACTTTGCGAGTCAACTATCACGAAAGTGGTGTTGACGTTCCGACCATTGCTGATACGGACCTCGCCAACGACATTTTTTTAAAGCTTGCTCAAACAGGCTGGGTTCTGTTTCTGACGGCTTCTCTTTCCAGAGTTTGAAGTAGTAATAAACCGTGCTTTTGGCGGGAAAATCGCTGGGCAGCATATCCCACTGACAGCCGCTCTTGAGGAGATATAATAATGCACAAAATACCTCATAAACATCGGTTTTTCTGGGGCGTGTGCGCTTCCTGCTGCTAAGCAGCAGGGGTTCAATTTCCGAGAACACTTCTCGACTAATATCACTGGCATAAATTTTTCTCATCCCAGTAGTTTATATGAAAAACTATTCAGATTTAAAAAGATTCTGAATAGTTTCTAATGACCTTATGGTGGCATGGAATTACGAAGCTTCCTGTACTTCTGGCTTTTCAGCATAAGAATCTGTGGCAAATATGCAGAACCTCATTTGGGAGAGGTCATGCTCGGCATCTTTTTCAAATGGACTTCATCGGAAGGAATAATCTGTTTTTTCCTGTAGTAAGGGGGATAAATCCATATTGTTCATAGAACTTTTGTGCCCCCTCAATAGCATCAACTATCATTGCATAAATCGCAATGTCGGTAATAGCCAGTGTGCGTTTAATGGCGTCTGCCAGTAACATTCTCCCCACTCCCCCCTGTTGTGTAGTCTGATTAACAGCCAATCTACCCAATAATGCTGCCGGGACAGCTCTTCGGGGTAATTTCTTAGCGAGAGATGGCGGTAGTTCACTAAACTCAACCGATAAAGCTGAAAGTGTGTAATAGCCTATGATTTTGTTTGGTTCTGTAACATTAATAGCGACAAATACTCGACTTATTCTACGTGTCACATCTTGTTTGGCTTGTTTTCGAATATATTCATCTAATAAAGGAACACCGCAATGAAAACTGGCTCTGTCATGGCTGTTGTCTAGTGCCGATATAATAAGTGTTGAACTATCGGTCATTTATTGGTAACTCTTTGACTATGTTCCGACAAAGCGGCGGTCAGTTTATTATTGAAATCGACTGGGTTATCTAAAGCATTAAAAAATACCTCTGAATCTTGGTGATTCAAACGCATCACTTCGTGCTCGTGAATAGTTTTTTCAGCTTGTGCCAACGCACAAGCCAAAATGAAATGACTTATGGTCTTACCTTCAAAACTTGCCGCTCGTTCAATGGCCTGCTTAGCTTGAGACTGTAAGCGAAGATTGATTCTTTCTGTTATTGTGCTCATGATTAATGCCCCCCCATTTGTAAATTGATTCCTTTATTGTACGTCAAAACGGTGCCATGTTCAAATTCCTTGTTTTGTTTGGGGGGGAGTTAAAAATTGGTGTAGGTCAAGGCAATAAGCGGTATTTGAACTAATTTTGTTTTTTTGGCCGAAGAAGTCTAATGACCTTATGGTGGCATAGAATTACGGAGCTTCCCGCACTTCTGGCTTTACAGCCTTTAAATACCAACCATAAGAATCTGTCTTAAAATACGGGCGGTAAATATGCAGAACCTCATTTGGGAGAGGTCATGCCCGGCATCCATGCAGCCTGAAACGAAAAATCGTGGTGTGTGGTAGTTGATTCACACTGGCTTGAAGCATGGGTAGTTATTAGATCGCTGCCACCTTCTCCTGCTTTATCCTCGGTCAAAAGTCATTAGCCCGTAAGTTTCCGCATTTGTCACTGGTCTTGAGCGCAGTTTGTTTGTTGTCAGGGGAGGATGCGCTAACACCTAACCATCGTCACCATTTACTGAATAATTTGCGGTAATTATGCAGTCATTGGATGAGTACCAGCGCGGTGAATGATAGATATATAAATGTGTGTGATCAATAAGTAAATACGTATATAAAGGTGACTGATTATAATTGCTACAATACTCTTGTTCACCTAGAAAAAGAAGTTATACTATGTTTATACGTTAAGCGTTATTGGAGGTGTATTATGAGTGTAGCGATCAGAAAATGGGGGAACAGTCAGGGTATTATCATACCAACCGCTGTTCTCAAGCAGCTCGGCGTAGAGACGGGTCATAAGCTGGATCTATCTATTGAAAACGGCAACTTAGTTTTGTCACCCAAGAAGAATAAACGTGTATTTTCAGAGAGCTACCTGCTGAAGAATATGGATTCTTATAATGCCCATTCGGATGAGTTGGCACAGATAGAGGGGATGGAAATAGGCGAATGAATAAAACTTACATACCAAGAAGAAACGATATAATTTGGCTGGACTTTGAACCAAAAAAGGGAAAAGAAATCGGTAAGTATCGACCGGCGTTGGTTCTGTCTAGTATTGAATACAGCAAGAAAACAGGACTTGTTATTTGCTGTCCTATCAGTACCAGTATTAGAGGCGGAATAACGGAAGTATCTGTGAATAACCTTGATACGCCGAGTGTTGTGGCTGCAAGCCTAATCCAGACTTTATCATGGAAAGATCTCAGTGTTAAGTTTGAAACTGAGGCGGAAGATGGCGTGTTTGATGAAGTTTTAGCAAGAATAATCCCGTTAATAGGTGCTGAAACTTTCTTTGATGATTAAAATTTTAAATAGGTAAGTAAATACATATTGAATTTGTTTGTTTATTGTTGCATATTGTCCTCGTCATGGGATGACGCACATTGGCGGAAGCCGTTATTACTCAGGATGAGTAAAAAATCGGGGTAGTGGAGTTGGGTTTCCTGACTCCCTCCTCACCGTCCGTGAAACAGGTTTACGAGACATTGCCAACTCCCAAAAAGCCCACCTATTACTGTGGGCTTTTCCATTACAGGTGACAATATGTTTAACAAGATTTTTAGCTGGTTTTTCGGCAAAAAAGATGAAGTTTTATATCTCAGAGCGGCCAGTACGAGGTTGAAAGCGACAAGCTCGTTGTCGTTATTCATATGAAAATGGCACGGTGGCTGTTCAATCTGATGATAAAATGAGGATCAGAAAAAAACGGACACTTTGTCTCTATCAAATCCTGCGGTACGTACTTCGTCCGTAATACTCGGAAAAAGCCTCTTTCCTTTAGTAATCATGACAGATTTCTTCAACCTTCAAAAAAACTCTAATTACCTTCTGATTCAAGAGTTCCCCTTATTGATTCTCTTATGATGCACTCATTGGTAACGAATCACAGTATAGCGCCATTAACCCCGGCTCATAGTAAGTCATCCCAAGATAGTTACGTGATAGCTATTCGGGTAGTGATTATGGTCGTGGTGGCTACGACTAACATAAATCGTAAGGAGGCATATGGAAGAATTAAAAAAGAGAACCCATACGATGGTAGCCAAGATTGGTGTAAGTATGATGTAACACATTGGATGGCATTAGCTGAACGACCAGAATAACAGGAGGAACAATGAATACTGGAATCGTGTTGACCGTCTTTGTTGTCATAGGGGTTATGTACTCAACAAAGGTCGTTGTTGGATTTATATTTGCTGTTATAACTAAGGTGATAAAAGGGAAGTCTATTTATCGGCAGTGTTATGAGCAGACAGCCTGTGAACTTTCACGTTGGGGCGAACGTAGCCACAAAAACAGAGTAATACAAATCTCTGTCTTTTTTGAGAACGATTACCGTCAGGAGTTCTTGTTTGGTGATTCAGTAAGACAATTAAAAAATATTATCGCTTTCCACAACAGCCTCGATGAAGAGTCCAAGAAAAAGCTGCAACGAGTCGTTGATGAATTGAAGGTCACAAGAATTAGTGAGGATAAATAATGCCTAAACACCTACATTCAGATCTAATGATGAAAGCAGCCGAAATTGCACAGAAAAATTCTAAGTAATGTGCAAAAAGGCAAAAGTCGTATGTCAGAGGTTTATTCGCGGGAAGGTAAATGAAAAACGATGAAACTAAGAAAATTTTTTGCTGTAAAACAGCCATGTACTAACTGTCCTTTCCTGAAAAAGAACGGAATAGAACTTGCAGAGGGAAGACTTGAATCAATCAAACAAGGATTATTTGAAGATGATCAGAAAGTGTTCCAATGCCATAAGACCACGTTCTCAACGGGTGGATACTATGACGATGACTATGTTTATCATGCGTCCGGCAAAGAGTCTTTTTGCGCTGGTGCGATGGGATGGCTCTTGTTAAAAGGTAGGCCAAACGTTGCCATGCGTCTTGCTTATGTGACTGGCCATATTGACCTGAACAAATTAAAAACGGTCGTAAAGGATTTGATCGCTGAATAGTCAATTGCCGTTGTTAATTTGTTGTTCACCTTTTTATGAATTAGATAATAATATCATTAAGAAAATGAAGTTATTTATATAATGGTGAAAACAATGACAACGGCATTAGTCGCTTCTACTACTGAACTACATTTCCAGCAATCAGACCTTGTTTTCCGCGAGGAAATAAATCAGATCCGTGATGTTATCGGTCAGTATCATCGTGATGTGACTGAGCGCGAATTGCTTCATTCCATTCTGTTTTCGGGTGACCGTGTTTCAAAGATTAACCAGCTTCTTGATGAAGGTGCCAAGCCTGGCGAAAGAAACCACGGTGCGTACCAAATCCCCCACAGTATTGACCTCGATTATGTTCGAGGAAACCTGAGAGCTAAATACTGGCAGCGGGTGGTTGATATGACCAATATTCTGCAACTGATGCCGGCTAGACGCCGTGATGAATGGCGTGAGCAGTTTATTGAGGGAAAAGTTAAGGTTGATAAACCAGATCCTTATACTGCCGGTAGAATGAGAACGGTGACAGAATATGTAGGCGTTCCTGAATTCAGTGAGGATTCAGTGATCCCAACTTTGCTGGGGCTGCTGAATGACCGCAATATGTATCTGAATGAACGTGTGTACGGTGTATTCTGTGCGTTGAGTCCGAAGCACAAGACGAACAAAAGCTACGGTTTTTCAGAGCGGCTGATCCTGACAAATGTAATTAGTGATTTTTGGGGTAATTCAGTTTCAACGTCAACCTACAGTGAAGACTCTATTGATGATCTGCGGGTAGTTCTGCAATTCTTTGCGCACGGTCGATTTGGTCGCGTTGAGCGTCTGGCAACTGTCCTGAGTGCTGTTTACAGAGCAAACCCCGATAAAGCTACACGTAATTTTGGTAAATGGGAGCCTATCGACGGCAATCTTCTCCGTGTAAAAATGTTTATGAATGGCAATCTACATATTGAAATTCACCCTGACGTTGCATGGAAACTGAATGAGGTACTGGCTGCATCACTGCCTTACGCTATTCCGCCAGAATTCCGCTCAATGCCTAAAAATAAACGTGCAGCTAAAGAGTTTGGTGAGATTTTGATTCCGGTCGACGAAGATGTGGTAAAACTTATTGTTGCTATGGATAAACCTGAAAAATCAACAGGTGTGTATAGCAGTTCTGGCTGCTATTGGATAAACAGCACTGACGAAACGAAGAAACAGTATGTCGGCATCATGCGTAAACTCGGTGGTGTCAGAGATGACAGTGACAGCCGCTGGAGCTTTACGTATGAATTCTGCGAGGTAAGAGACTTTGTGCTAAAAAATCGCTGTTTGCCGGATCAAAAGACTTATCAGTTTTACCCGACACCAGAGCCATTACAACGGTTAGTAACTGACCTTATTGAGTTACAAGACAGTGACCGACTGCTTGAACCATCCGCCGGTCGTGGTGATTTACTGACATTTATTGATGCACCAAAACAAACGACCTGTATCGAACTGGCGCCGTTGTTCTGCAAGATACTTGAGTCAAAAGGCTATTCACCTATTAACGCAGATTTTCTGAAATGGTCAGACGAAAACGCCAGTGTAATGTTTAATAAAATTGCCATGAATCCGCCGTATTCAGAAGGACGTGCAAAAGTACACGTAGAAGCAGCTATAAGACATCTTAAAGTTGGTGGTCGTTGCGTGGCGGTAATGCCTGGTAGTGAGCGTATGCAATGGATCGATGCAAATCAGTTTAAGGTTGAAGAATGCGCCACGTACAGCAATGAATTTGAAGATACCGGCGTGATGGTAAAGGTATTTACTATCGACCGAATCTAAAGTTTTATAAGAAAAGAGTGGGATATATATAAATCATTTTGTATATCCCACGGTCGCTTTTCCAAGCACCTTTCACACCTATTTCTAAATCAAAAAACAACATCAATAAGAAATTTATATTAATTACCAGATTGGTAGAAATGACGTAAATAATGGCGACAAAATAAGCATCATTGTTGACGTTTTCTATAAGTGTGAATTGATCATACTTTAAGACATTTTTTAATGTAATTTAATTAATAAAATCAATTGCATATGTCTATGTGAGAATATAAGGCATTAGGTCAACGAATAGTCAACAAAAAATCGACTTTTGAAAACGAAAAAGTTGATCTATTTGCAAACTAATTCTTACAGGTTTCACAGCTAGTTTTCTCAATTCGAATCGAAACCGACGAAAGAATTAGAGAAGCAAGCTGTGGTAATTAATTCCAATACAATAAATCACCAAGTTCCCCTGAAAGGGAGCCAAAATAATCCAAGCTGAATTGTCCAACTCACCAGCCAAATCAGAATAAGACGAGAAAAGCAAACAACACTACGGCAAACCAAACCCCAAGAGAACCGACCTGCTCATAACAGACAAATACTCAACCTAATTCCACTAGGTAGCTAATCAAATATTAATAGACAACCTAGTTTCCACTGGTAATTAGAGAGAAGAACAATCCAGCTACTTTCTAACACGTTCAAACTAAGCAGACAAAGAGAAACTATCGCCGCAACAATCCAAATGGAAAGCCCACACGTCAACCATTACAGCAAGTAATGCATAGAAACTACATCAGCAGCTAAACTGAATAATCAAGAAATATACAATAATAACTAAACAAGAAAAATTACCAATGTTTAAAAATTAGTAGAAAGAAGAAAACAATCACCAAAAGATAAGTAATCACACCAGTAAGACAATAAAAACGATACTGGATATTACAGGAGACAATAAGAACTCCGGCATATCAATCATCAGAGAGAAGACGGTAGACAATCAATGGTAATAACACAGGTAGGAAAAGTAAGAGAAGCAATCACGGTTACATGTGATGGGTAGTCGTATACGTAGAAGAACCGTAGAGAAGTATCAGCAGCAAGAGATAGTAGGAACAGTGAAAGTATAAGAGATGGAAAATAGAAACGGGTACGTACTTTTACCGTAGAAATTCCCCACCGTGAGCCGGTCAGCCGAAGCATCCCTACGGTTGCCTATGGGAAATGAGGAAAAGGTCTATTCTCACCGACGGGAAGCGGCTACAGGTCAGAAACGGGGTTCATTACAGGTTGACATGAGAACTGGCGAGGTGGACGTTTTGCCTGTGATTCCCTACGGCAAAATATTTTGTTGCCAACATTAAATTGTTTACTACCTTTCTCACAATGTAATAATAATTTCATTAAGAAAATTAATTAAATACATTATGGGAGCGTGTTATGGGATACACACATTATTTTTCACAAATTGAGACTGTGCCTGATATTAAGTGGAACAAGTTCAAACTCCATTTCTCTATCGTTTATGCGCACCACCTATTCCACGCCAATGCAGAGTTATATGACTGATTCGGTGAGGAGCCAATAGATTTAAATTTCCTTTTAAAAGGAGCGGATACATTACGATTTAATGGCAATGACAAAAATGGCGAATCTTACGAAACATTTTCCGTAAAACGTATTGCAGGAAAGCTGATAAATGGGGAGGATTTTAGGTGTTGTAAAACTGCCCGAAGACCATACGATTTTTACGTTGTTGCAGCATTGATCTTGTTACACCACTTCTGCGGAAACTACTTTAATATTAGCTCTGATGGTGAAGAAGACTGGTTGCGGGTGCTGAAAATAGTAAAAGAGTATACAAAACTTGATGGCTTGGTTATTCCTCCAAATGTGATTAGCTGTAGCTAACTATAACAGCGAAAGACCTATTCGAGTCTTTCGCTGGGTAATCATTACCAATCACCTACGACAATAAATAAACAAGAAAACAACTTGAATAACAAAATGTAGAAGTTAAGATAATCATTCCAATAATGGGATTTGGCTAACAAGGAATAATTATCATGGAAAAGATTAATCGCTCAAACCTCGTTTTCGATATGTACTACTCCTCCAGCAAGAACGGAGCGGCTGGTGAGAAAGTTGCAGAAATCACGGCCATTGTTCGTGATCGTGCCACTGGTGAAGAAGTTACCACTACTACATTCAAACGTATCACCGGTAAAGATCGCAGTCAGAAATTTGATTTAGGTGTTATCCGATTGAGCCGTGGCAACGATCAGTTTTGTACATCGGTAATCGAACACTACCGCAAAGACGTAGAAAGCCAATTTAAAAACCTGATGGTTGAAGTAAGTGATGTGCTGGAAAGCGGTCTGAATAGCTCAACGTGGATCGGCATGTTTGGCTTGCGTGTATTGGGTGATATGGATGCGGCTTTACATCTGCCGGAAAACGTATTGGCGCTTTTAGGTGAAAAGCCGATTGAAGAACCTACGGTAGATGTAGGTAAATAACGGTCAATAGTCTGACACCTTCGGGGCGTAGAATAAAAACTACGCCCTTTATCTTTTCATCATCCCTACTGCTTCCACTTTTTCGCCTATTTGCTACTGGCAAAATACTTCCATCAAAACGACAAAGTACAAATTAAGGAACGCAGTATGGCCAAGAACTTGATGAACTCTGAAAATATGATTTTTCCAGACGAGTCTCGTGAAATTGAACTTGTTGAAATTGTCATGCAGGTAGAAGTGGGACATGCTCAATTTGAGCTGGCAGAAGAAGAGATCTATCGCAAAGCAGATGGCAAACTTATTGATACGCGGATTGCACTAACTCGTAAGGAATGGAAGAGTGGCAAATATGTTACAGCAATCGCCAAACATTACCCAATGTCAGAACGCAATAAAGCGATTAGCGAAATGGTCACATTAACTCAATGGGCGATTATGGAAACAGCTCAAGAGAAGATGGCGAAATAAAGAATTATCGGCGGATAAAATGGAAGATCCGCTTTCATATTTGAAATGCTGTGATTACAGGGAAGTCCATTGGAAAATAATATTAGGCTGTTGCCATTCTCCTGTCGCTCTTGTAGCGGCTTTTTTACCCACCTCTTTCCCGTAGGCAATGGACCTCTTTCTGCCCGGCTATCGACTGGCTTCCCGCAATTTACTCTGATGCTTACCTGAGTGTATGTGTTAAGTAATTATCTGCCTATAACATGAAGTGCATTATTTTTTTACGCCCGTCATTTATCGCTTTTTCGCCTTATCCAACGTGTGAAAATAACATCATTAAGATAACAAGATAGATAACTAAACGGAGTAAATAATATGCGCTCTAACGCATTTAATCGTCATAGCAACGCTCAAAACCGATTTGTCGATCATGATGCACTTGAACACGAACTTGAGTTGGACAAGAAAATTGCTGAACAAATCGAAGAAAATCGTCATCATTTACGCCTAAAGATGCGTATCGCTGATGAAATACGAAAAGAATGTGAAACCTATAAACATCCATCAGCTTGTGAGAAGTTGTCACTTACATTCTACCTACTGGATAAAACACCGATTTATTCAAATGGGAATGACTTGTTTACCTTGAACAAAGATTTTAGCCGTAATTTGTTTATTCTGTAACGTTGTGTGTGTTGTGTAACTGCGGTTCTCCGCCCTAAAGAGTCCAGTGTAAAAGCGGGACTTTTTTGGCGCCAGTTTAACCCTACGGGAAACCGAATCGCGCCTACGGGAAGAAAAGGCAACATGTTGGAGGAAAGAGAGAAAGATTGCCTACGGGAAAGGGAAACGGCTGGATTCGGGAAACGGGGAAAGGGTCGCATCACGCATGAGGCGGAGAATTTGAAAATTAGACGATAATCAGTGTGGATTAATAGTTTAGCGAGTCTAAATTAAGTTACTACCTCGCAAGTAGTTACTCGATGAAACTATATCAATCATGCTTTATTCTTCACATATACTTAAATCGTGCTCTAATACTGACTTATCACGCTAAAAATTCATAGAAAAATATATCGGCAGCATCTGGGCACTAAATCGATAATATTTCGCATTCTAAGCGTTTTTACTTACTGATAATATGATGTGATATCTTAATGTTTAAAATGTCTCAAAATAGATTCTATGCGCTCTTATGGTTGATTGTGTTGTTTAATATTGCCAGTAAAGACAGATAGAAAGAGATTAAACGCGATCATAACGATTCTAAGCGCTTACTGTATGATAGCTGGTGGATTGCATAAGAAAGGATTTAAAAGCGTTTATAGTATGCTTTGTGGCGTTATAGTGCGGATCGTCGGACGTGTTACTAGTAGCAGAAAACAAGCAAAAAAATCCGCTAACAAGTAGCGGATATTATAGAGTGTGAGATTGATTATTCAGCGATAGCAAGATCTAATTCTTTTTGTTTCTCTTTATCTTTGGTGAAGATAGATTTTAAATATTTCACTAAGTCATTTTCAGAATTGATTTTATATTCACCGTATCCTAAGCTGATTTTTCCGCCAGTGTAAGACACAATCCCCAAACGCTCACATAATTTTAATGCTTGGTTTGTTTGTGTAAATCCGCTATCTGCTTTCTTGTCTGCTTTTTCTTTGTGAGAAGTCATTTGATCGCGATATTGGCGCATGGTGAACTTAGTTTTATCATCTTTAATAAAGTCTAATATTGCTATGATATTAGATGCGCTCATGTCCGATAAATCATAGTCATAGAATCCGTTTGCGATACCACGGATCATAAAACCAAACTTATTTAAGCTATAAGAGTTAATAGCTATTTCTTTTAATAAATCTGCTGGCTCTGCTTTGGCGTTCTTTACAATGTAATACAGTGAGGAAACAGCTTTTTCATTAGTTGAGATTAAAGATGATAAACCAGTAAAGTATTTAACTTTTGTGCTGGCTGCTTGTAAGTCTGCTTTATCTTTACTAGATAAGTTAGCAACATCAGACAAGCGTTGTTTTATATCGTTATATTGTGTGTCTAATAGAGATGCTACGGATGCAACAGAAGAGACGATAATAGATTTAGATAAGTTAGCCATTGTGTAGATTCCTTTACTATGCGTTTAGTACGCTTAATTGATTTGTTTTATAGTGTTGTCATCACTTGGTAGCGATTATATTATCAAACAAATTAAACCAATCAAGATATTTTTTTACTTTTTATATATTTTTTTTGCTTTCAATATGAAAACAAAAATCTTAGAAAAAACAATAAATTATTGGAAGATGTTGCCTATAAAAATATCATTTAATAACGCTTGCCCTTATATATATTTTAAATTCAAGAGATACGTGATTATCTATGCATTAGATTGATTGGTGAGATTATTTGATAGAGTTATTTCGATGAAGATATTGGTGTTGCAGAGGAAGAAATATATGAATGATATATTGTAAAAAAACTTATGGATTAAATGCCTTTTCATAATAGTGAGAGTATTTCCAGATGGTGAACCCTTGTCCGCGCGGACAAGGGTTACTCCTATCATTTTGAAATGCGATTTAATAAAAAACCAATTGCCAAGGGGCGCTTCACTGGTCCTAAGTTGTAGAGAGCTTATTCAGCCAGAGAACCATCAGCTTCAATAGGCACGATACGTTTAACTATATCATACATAATATTTATAGTGCTTCCGCTATTGGTCATGAGAATAACTGTATCATAGTCGCATCTATCACATTTTCCCTTATAGGTTTTGCCATCTTTTATAATTACAGCTACATTACGATTCATAGCATGAGCTTTGTTCAATATCAGATGGAAAGTTTTGGGTTTCGGCAAAGAGCTTTTTTCAAAAAATTCCGTGTTTGAGGTGATAGTTTCGATTTCTTGTCTTGGTATGAGTTCTAATGTAGCAATCTGACAAAGAAGCATCCTGCGATTTGAAAATACAATAACTCCGCTGCGATTATTGGTTTTGAGTACGTTGGTTTCAAAAGTGTTACCATCAATATCGGTTACCCTTACTGAATATTCACCTTTAATTGCTGGTACAAGTCCTGTGTAAAAAGTTTTATAAGTACGCTCATTGTATCGTTTGGTGCCGTATGTAATATCGACCTTTGGTAATTCGTTATTCATTTTTTTTCTCTTTTTTAAAAGCTCTTGGGAATATTATACCAAAGACAAGAAGGAGATTTGTAAAAATAGAGGGAAAGGTTACTTCTGTCTATACTTACCAACATAGGAAATGTGAACTTCCGATAAACTCGACGGTGCAAAAGAACCCGATTTTCATAGGTTGTTGTAATAAATATTCACATATATGTAAAATGAGTTGCATTATCAATGATAGAGAAATGTAATGAAAAATAGGGTAATTTTGCCATCTGTTCTGGTTGTTTTTAGTTTGCTTGCAGGTTGTAGCTCCACAAGGCTTGACGTTGCTGCATCAAAGGAAGTACCAGTAAATAGGATGTTTTGGGGATCAGATAAGGGCAATGAAGGGTTGAAAAGTCAGATTATTATAAAAAGAGATCGAGGTTTTGTTGGCTCAGGTTGCCTACAAAATATTCAACTTAACGGAATAAAAGTTGCTGAATTGGAAATTGGAGAAAAAGTAACTTTTTATGCGCCTCCCGGTAATTACACATTCACTACATATTTAAGCGGGAGTGCTTTCTGTGGTTCTCTTATCAGTTCACTGGCGGTAAAGATATTACCTAATTCTTCAAATATCTTTAGAATAGCAGTAGTAGATGGTTCTGCACCGAAGATTATCAAGGATAATGATTCCTAATTATAAGTGAACAATAAGAATTAGTTTTACCGAAATGGAGATCTTGTGTCTCCATAGCTTGCATTATGGCTAAAGCCATAAAACAAAAATGCCGATATCTCAGATCGGCATTTTACGATGAAAGAGGAAATTAACTTAATGCTTTAACGCTTCAATTTTATCCTGGCTCAGGCCGGTGCTGGTGACAATAATATCCAGACTGATGCCCTGTTGTAATAGTGAGTGGGCTGTTTCTAGCTTCCTTCTTCCCAGCCCTGCTCTATCCCTTTTTGTTCAAGCAGTTCTGCAATAGTTATCAACATATTTTCATGCTCTGGGGATTGTTCAGACAGTTGATGGACAAATTGTGAGAGTTCCAGCGTATGTCCATTCAGTAAAATATAGCGTAACACAACATAGCGCTGTTCAATTGTATTATGTCCCGCATTTAAAGTTATACCAATTGGAGAATCCATTCCAGCATATCCCGTCGCCGGGATATGCTTTTGTACCAGTTCCATATCTCAGTTATAGTTTCCGTTATTGAACTGTAAATCTGACCAAGTATATGATTGTTCGTAGAGAATTGGGATTCTCAATATGTTATTTACAGCAATAAATCTCCTAAAACAGTGCGCCGCCAACCTAAATTGATAGTTTTCCATTCAACAACTTTTATTAATCAATATAATAGATACAGATATTTTTTGAGAGCTTAACACTACCGCTGTAATTTACACTATGTAATAATTATGCAGTGGTATTATCTTACATAAGATTGAAGAACAGAGTAGAAAGCTCTTGTATTTTGCTCACCGTCGTTTGCATTGGATGCTGTAGTTAGGTTGTATATAATGGAAAAAACAGGATTAATTGTTTTCCCGTCAGATGGTGGAAAACACTTTTTATTAAATGAAGAATGCAAGTTATTAACTAAATTAATAACAATTAAACAGAAACAGAAAGGATCAAAGTGGAATATCGAATATCAATATAAACATTTTATACCTAATGCTGATAAATATGAATTAGTTATAGTTCCTAGATGTTCTTGCTTGTACTTCACGGTTAACTATATGGCAGGTGGTGGTGGTGGAGTTGCAGGAGGAGGGCACATAAGAATATTTAATGAAATGTGTTCGGTTCCGATCACAAAATTCGATATTCAAGGGGAGCATATTGTTTGGGAGATTGACAAAGATGTTCTTTATGAGTTTCTTTATATGTCTGAATGGGTATTTGATAATGAATACATTATTGATGTATATGGATACAAGAAAAATCAATTGATAAAAAATAATTTTGGTTTAGATTTTAAAGCCGCTGATCAATTTTTAACAGTTTCTGATGAAAAAGAGATTGGCTATTGCATTTTAAGAGAAAAAATTAAAATGAGTGCAGGTCAATCATGGAGTGTACCATTAGGCTTACCAAATCCTGAAAATCATGTGGTATTTGTTCGAAGTGATAACCCAAATTGCGCCGTTTCTACTGATAGGATATACAATAAAATTACGGTATCCCATGATTGCAATTTATATATTGTTGTTTTTTCTTCTGGGTTCACTCCACAGAAGGATGATTGTGGATTACATATTTGGAATGAACAGGGAGAATTAACTTATTCCAGTAGATATATTCCTTTTTTTCAAGGAGAGAATATTATTTTCAATAACCATACCGATGTGGTGACTACAACATTACAATCCCCAATGATTAGAGCAACAGATTTGTTTCTTTTATGGGATAAAAGTGGGAATGATTGGGATTATTATGCAACGGCATATAAATTCACTGGAAATAAAATAACCATAACAAAAGGTATAAAAATTGGTAATGGTAATATTGGACCGCAGTATGACCACAGTTTGTCCGCAGCAATTCCAACATACGCAATAGAATTTTCAAACTATTTTTAATTTCTCAAGGTTGAATTATCCGTCTCTTGAGAAGAGAAAATAAAATCTCAGGGCGAAATCATGGGAAATTTACTTTTTTAACTAATTATTGAAATAAAGCATTAACAGATTAGTAAAATCAGATTGTATTATTTCCCCATTATGAGTTGTTTTTATACAATTTGAGATAGAAAAATGCTCGACGTCCGCGCTCTCGCCCTACCATGCCAGATTGTCAACAGGGACTGACATGTTAATTACGTCCTCGTATTGCAACGAACACTTAGGCAAACATACAATAAGGATCATTATTAACAAGAGAAAATTTTTAAATCATTGGCAAAAATATTTTTAGACATAGCTCGCTCCGTTTTGCGGTATTGTATAAACGGAGCGGATCATAGAACGATAACAAAGGGGAAAAAATAAGTATTTGGTGGCTTACTGTACTTCGTTTGATTCCGCGTTCTTAAGCAGTGTATCAAGCATTTCCTGAGTAATGCGACCATCTTTGAACATCTTGAGCAGCCGTGTTTTTACGCTACTTGTCTCTACAAGAGCCTTTGTTGATTTATCAAAATCAGCCAGCGTTACATTTTCTAAGATGGTATTCAGTATCAGTTCAATCCTCGGTTTGACACCTTTCTCTTTAAGTCTGGTTTTTAACTGCTCCAGCTTTTCATGCGACTTAGGTGTGGCTCTGAACTGAACCACTTTTGTTTTATTGATCATAAAATACCTTTAGAAAAATACCTTTTTTAAAATTATAGCTATTTAGTAAGTAAGTGAAAAGGGAATTCACTGCCTTCCGGCAACATGCCTTGATGGAATCCGTCTGTTTCACGAATGATATTTCGGCGTTCAAATGAGTGTTCTAATAGCTTGTTGTTTGAGTAGTCTAAGAAATCAACCACGAAACAGATATTCGTCTGATCTGTTTTTTTACGTAATCCACGACCGACACGCTGACGTAATTCAACCTCTGCCTTTCCTCCACCAGCTAAAATAACGCCGCCCACACCCGGCACATCCACCCCGACATCGAGTATGGTTGAACCGATGAGTACATCAATCGTCCGGTTTCGCAGTTTATCGAGTTGTGCCATACGTTCTTTTTGATTGTTTTCGCCAAAGATAAATTCAGCTTTGATACCTATGTTTTCGAGCATTTCTTTTAAGATGTTACCGTGACGGGTTAACTTAACCAGTATCATTACGCTTAAGTTGTGACTGACCATTTTCTTAACCTGATGAACAATGAGACTGTTACGGGCAAGGTTATATGTGATACCGAGTTTCGCGGCTCTGGTATATGGTGAGGTTCTGCCAAGACGGGTATTTCCAACGGTTTCTTTCAGGTCATTGCTGATATTTACCTCATCCGGCGTGTAGTCTGTTCGCAAATACAGGAAATACGGTTTAGCCAGAATGCTCCTGTCGATCAAATACTTCTCAGACACTTTAATTCCAATAGAGCCGGTCACCGCCATTAAACGCATATTGGCTTCCGCCGAGTCTTTCATAAATGGTGTAGCTGTCAGCCCCAAGCGATAATCAGCGTTGATGCACATACGAGAAATATCATAGAACGAGTTGCCAGAAGACTCGTGAGCTTCTTCAAGGATCAATAATGCGGCTTCTTTAAGCATCATTTTGACGGCGACTTGTCTGCGATAATGAAAATTGCGTTTCTTCTCCCACTCTTTCCGCTGTTCTTCTTTGGTTGGATATGGTTTTTTACCCGATTTACCTTTCGGTGGTAGCTTCTCAACAAAACGTGGGTATTCATCAAGGAAGCTGGTTAGTGTTTGAATAGTTGCGACATTGATATGACGTGAAAAATGGAATAATCCGTCACCGATGATGCCAACTTTCTCACCTTTAAGGTGTGGTTCTCCATTTTCAGCACGGTAATCAATAGATCGCTGAAAATTGGCTCTCATTTGGTGCATAAGCACTGATCGCGTGGTGATAAACAGACCCAATCGATTGATTCTGGCAGCGGCTTTACATGCAATGTTGGATTTTCCACCACCGGTAGCGATTTGGGCGATCATTCCGCCAATTTTGACCATCCTCTCAACCGTCTCATCCTGATACAGATAATCGGGGTTGAAAGGAAAGTCATTTATCTTTGGATTTGGCTGACCTAATGGCTCAAGCATCGGTTTCCTTTGCAGTAAAACACGATGGCCGGCTTTTTCCAGCTTACTTTTTACTGCCTGAACAAAACCAGATGGAAAACTGCGGGTAGACCAATTGAACATCGTTGATTTGCCATCCCATCCACTCGATTTATACTGCGCCCCATCCACCTCATAGTTCAGTGAATCCTGAATACAACGCAATACGCTTTCGTCAGCATTTTTGCTGACTAATGCGTTAACTGCGTTGTATGCAATAACGATATTCATGAATAAGACCTTATGTTTTATGAAAAAATCACTATACTAAGTAAGTGAATACTTATGTAAAAGTATGGAAAAAATACAATGGAAAGTAAAACTAAATTTTTAGAGGTAAAGACGGGGTTACTTGTTCCTAACGGCTGGAATACGAACAGTGTTCCGTTGATGAACATGGATAAGCTTAAAGAGTCAGTAACACGACTCGGTTTATTCAAGCCTGTCATTGTTCGTGAGGTTGGCGACAAATACGAGATCTTGGGCGGCGAGCATCGTTGGAGAATCGCTGTAGAACTCAAAATGCCGACTATCATAATTGCCAATTTAGGCGTGATCGATGATTCCACGGCAAAACAAATCTCGGTTATCGATAACGAGCGATACGGTGAAGACGATGCTGAAAGTTTCGCCCGACTGCTGGAGGACATTCAGGCGGATATCTCCTACAACTTTGCTGACCTTGCTCCTATTGACGACATTCTCAACGATGTTATGCCAACCATTTCAACCGAAGCTGCGTTTCGTGAGTTAGAGGCGTTGAGTAGCGAAATGGGCACCGGAACAGGGATGGATGAATCCGACTCTGAGTCTCTGTGTGAACGTGCTGAAAAAAGCGAGACAAGCGCCTACCAAACCATGCGTTTCAAAGTGACAACGGAAGCGGCAGAAACAATCGAAGCCGTTATTGCAGCAGTGATCCGTGACGAAGTCATTAAGACCGGTAACAAAATGGAAGATGCCGGCGAAGCTCTGCTGATGATTGCTGAAAAATACAAGGAAGTGCGCTGATGGAAAAGAAATTTGAGATCGTTTATTTAGACCCGCGAACGCTTATTCCGTATGAGAAGAATGCGAAAAAGCACAACGAACAACAAATTAAAGACCTTGCCGAAGCGATTAAAAAGCGTGGTTTCGATCAGCCTATCACTGTTGATAAATATATGGTGATTATCACCGGTCATGGTCGTACCGAAGCCTCTATTTTTGCGGGTCTGGCAAAAGTACCCGTCATTATTCGTGACGATCTCGGCGAAAAAGAAGTCGCGGCCAAACGACTCGAAGATAACCGCTTATCCAGCACCGATTATGACGCATTGCTTTTACAAGAAGAACTGAAAGGGCTGATCGACAATGACGTAGCCGTATACGGTTTTTCTGAGCGTGAATTAAGTGTTCTGGTTGAAGATATGGCTGGCTCAATGGCTACCGACGATTTGGTGTCTGATCTGTCACTGGAAACCGACCGTCAGAAAGAGGAACGCGACGAAATCACTCATGAAGTCGCAAAAGAAGACGTTCGTCTCAGTGACGTAATGGGCTTTAAATCCATCCCTGCCAGCTCCGCAATTATCGTTGGGGATTTACTCGCCTACATGGAAGAAACTACGGGAAAAGAGGGTCTGGACGCATTTCTGGCGTTTGCTGACAAAGTTTCTCAGGAAGTGTACGGAGAGCAGTCATGAGCGACTATCTGATTAACGTTTCATTTGATACCCGTGTCACTAAAACTACTCGCACACTCGAGGTGGCGGAATCTTTCGGCTTAGGAATGGACGATAACCAATTCACTTTATACGACAATCTGCCAGTCAAAATAGACCAGGGGGATGTTGTTTATATCACAGGGCAATCAGGTTCAGGCAAATCTGTGATCTTGCGTGAATTGCAACGCCTGATGAAAGATGAAGGAAAAACTGTTGCATCCATTGATGATATTACCTTTGACGATGATAAAAACGTCATTGATCAGGTCGGTAAGACAACCGCAGAGGCATTAAGTCTGCTGTCGATGGCCGGACTCAACGATGCTTACCTGTTTATTCGCAAGCCATCCGAGATGTCTGATGGACAGCGTTACCGATTAAAAATCGCAAAACTGATCGAGTCTGGCGCGAATGTGTGGGCGGCAGATGAGTTCGGTGCTGTATTGGATCGTGTAACAGCTCAGGCGGTCACTTCTAACTTCCAGAGAGCGGCGCGTAAAATTGGTGCTACCGTGATGGTAGCCACCACTCATGAAGACCTGATCAATGCCTTACGTCCGGGTATCACTATCACCAAACACTACAAAGAGCGTGTGAAAGTTGATTACGCGACGGAGGGTTGAGCATGAGCAGTACGGTGATCCAACGCTATAATGAGGAGTACTTCCCGAAGCACCTCGATTTTATGAAAGAAATGATCGTGTCGAAAGGCACGATTGAAGACTGGCATGAATTGAAATCACTTCACTACAAGACTGACAGTAAGCCATTCGCGCCATGTTACTACAAATGCACGATTGGCGACCGTCTGGTCGGTGTTGTCGTGATGGCATATCCGAAGCTGTTGCTTGCACCGCGCCACCGGATGTTTCCTAAGTTGAAACCAACAACCAATACAACGGTGGCGAACCAGTATTGGGGTAAGTATGTGAATGCCAACTTTGCAGTGATAAGTCGTTGTGTGGTTGACACTCTTTACCGTGGGTTAGGAATCAGTTACCGGCTAGTCAATATCGCTTCTCGTATGCACGATAAGTCGATCATTGAGATTCAATCCTCTATGAGCAAATACAATCCGTTTGCCATGAAAGCCGGATTTGAATTTATTCGACCGGAGCGTCCGAAAACCTACGAAAGCGCATTGCGGGTTTATCAGCGTCACTTCCGTTCGGATGCCGGTGATACCGAGGCAATCGTGGGAGAATTGTTTGCCATGACGGAAACACGCCGTCGCCGAGCACTGGCTGATTTGACTGCCAACTACCACAAGAATTCGTCTTTGGCGAAAGCGGGTCGTAACCGTGGCACAACTATTCAGAACATTCTTGACACGCTAATAACCGAAGAAGCGATGGTGAAATTACTCAAGGAAATTCACAACCTCAGCTTTACAACCCCGTTGTATGGCGCATATCGCAATCCAGACTTCGGGAAAACGCTTCCGAGTGAAATACCACTTCTGGCATTTGATAATCAAGAAGTGCGCTCAGGAATGGATTTAGAACGCTTAAAAATGATTTTGTAGAAAGGAATACAACATGGACGTTACAGAAAAACAAAAAATGATTATCCGCACTGTATGGATTGGAATGGAAAGAGAGAATCCGGTTGATATGGATGAATTACTGGAAATGCTGCCTTACAAAACGACAAAGCAATCAATGCAGTTTTCTATCCGTGCTTTGATTAAAAAAGGATTCGTAATTAAAGGTGGTTTGAGAAAACGTTCCGCTGGTGGTGCATACAACCGTGTCGTTTATAAACTGACTGATCTCGGTTCTGCGGTTGCAAAAATGTATAGTTAATAATACCTTGATATAAATAATATATATTGGTAATTAATGAAAATAACAAAAATTGAATGTTTAGTTATTTTTTAAATAAGAAATTAATATACATATTATGGGAGCAAGGCTTTTACATTAACACTGCGGAAAAAGGAATTTTCGAGTGACTACCAAAGAAGAAAGGACACGGCTTTCTGCTTCACAATGGGCGGAAGCAGAAGCAGCGTGGTCTTCCGGTGAATTTTCGTTATCTCAGTTGGAAGAGCGTTTCGGGGTAAGACGCGAAACGCTATCACGGCATTTCAAAAAACGGAAGGTTGTGAAAGGCACTGACGCGGTAGGAAAGCTGGTTCGTGATGCAATCAAATCTGAAGCGGAGATCCGGGCAAAAGAACGAACCGCATTGATTGAAGAAAGACGAGGCAAATATGACCGCTTCGCTTTCAACATTGCGGCGTTACTGATGCGAGAAGTAACCGAAGGCTCTAAATCTACTGCAACGGGTGGTGGATTAATTGGCTTCGCCGAGCGTGAAGCCAATATAAAAGCGTTGCAACGTGCATCCATCACGCTCAGTAAGTGCTTTGAGGTATCCAGTAAAGCACTCAATATGGATAAAGTGGATGTTGAAGAAGACGACCTGCCATCACTGATGTTCGGTGAACTGACACAGAGCCAAGTGGCTGAGCTGCGTAAATCAGATGAACCTGTAGATCTATCAGAAGAACTCGACCTCGACGATGATGAAGAAAGTGACGGGGGTGAGTAATGTCTCAGGTTAATAAGGGGCTTCAACTCGTTCAGCTCCACAGCGGTCAAATGTCAGTCTTTAAGTCGCCTCACCGTTTTAAAGTGGTGTGTGCTGGCCGTCGTTGGGGTAAGTCGCGTTTATCGATCTCAAAATTGATGAAATCCGCCATCAAAGCCCCTAAGCAACGTGTTTGGTATATTGCGCCAACATACCAGATGGCGAGACAAATCCTTTGGGATGATTTGCAAGAGCTGATCCCTCGTAAGTGGGTCAGGAAGAAAAACGATACCACAATGACCATTGTGTTGAAAAATGGCAGTGAGTTGGCATTAAAAGGTGCTGATAAGCCTGATACGCTTCGTGGTGTTGCATTGAACTTTGTTGTACTTGATGAATTTCAGGATATGAAGCCTGATACTTGGTACAAGGTTATTCGTCCTACTCTTTCATCTACAAAAGGTGAGGCGTTAATCATTGGTACACCGAAAGGTTACTCGGCATTTCATAAGCTGTGGACTATCGGGCAGAGTAAATCGATGCAGAAAAAAGGGCACTGGAAAAGCTGGCAGTTTGTTACCGCAGATTCTCCGTTTGTTCCTGAGTCTGAGATTGAGGCGGCTCGCGAGGATATGGACCCTAAATCATTTGCGCAGGAATACCTTGCTTCGTTCGAGAATATGTCGGGGCGTGTTTACTATCCGTTTGAATGCAAGACACATGTCAGGGAGTGTGAGTTCAACCCTAAACTGCCGATATGGATAGGACAGGACTTTAACATCGATCCTATGTCGTCTGTTGTATTGCAACCTCAGCCGAACGGAGAATTGTGGGCGATTGATGAGATTGTACTGTTTTCATCAAATACAGCAGAGGTCTGTGATGAGATTGAGCGGCGTTATTGGCGTTGGAAAAGTCAGGTCGTTATTTTCCCTGACCCGGCTGGCAGTTATCGCCAACATGCGCGTGGTGAGTCGGATATCGATATTTTTAAGGAAAAAGGTTTCACCAGAATCGATTTCCCGAAGAAACACCCGCCTATTGCAGATCGTGTTAACTCCACAAACCGTATGTTGATGAGTGCGGCAGGCACAGTTAGGCTCTACATAGATCCTAAGTGTAAACACCTGATAGAATCATTTGAAAAGGTAATTTACAAGCCGGGTTCAAGGGATGTTGATAAGGCAGCAGGCGTAGAGCATAGTACCGATGCGATTGGCTACCCAATTCACAGAAGATTCCCGATTAAAGAGCGCACTATTCTCGGTGGTTCACGCTAAAATTAATAGGTATTTTAATACCTATTAAAAGGATTTTATATGGACAATGAAAATCTAGATGGAAAAAAATTAAAGGAACTGGTTGAGCGTCGGCATCCTGAATATGAGGGGCGGATTGAACATTGGAATTTCTTGGCATCCACCTACGCTGGCGGCCGAAAGTGGTTCGCGGATAACATCTTTCGTTACTTTAAAGAGGGTGACACTGAATTTAAGGAACGTTTAGAACGAGCCTATCGGTTTAACCATACTCGTGAGGTCGTTAACTTAATCAACAAATACATATTCAGAGAGAACATTTCTCGTGAACGCGAGGATGCACCTGACTCCGTTAAAAATTTTTGGGATCGCGCCACCCGTGAGCAAATGACGATTGATGAGCTGATGGTATCTATCGACATTCAAACGTCGGTGTTTGGTCGTATTTGGGTCGTTGTCGATTCCACAATGAAAAACATTGATGTGTCATCAGTCGCGGATGAAAAGAAAACCGATGCCCGTGCTTATGCCTATTGGATGCCTCCACAGCAAATGCTGGATTTTGCCTATGACGATGACGGCAACATGCTTTGGGCTTTAACACATGAGTTAGTTCGTGACGATGCAGATCCATTCAATTCATCTGGTAAACAGCAAAACCGTTACCGTTTATGGACACAAAATGACTGGTATCTGTTCAAGGAAACGAAGAAAGGTAGCGGTAAGCAAACGCAGATCAGTATCGAAAACTCAGGTGAGCATAACTTGGGCGTTGTACCCGTATTTCCGGTGGATTGCATGGGGAATGCTGAATCGCGTTATTTCAGCCCGTCGCTGATTGATGATATCGCCTACCTCGACCGAGCCGTGGCCAACTATCTGTCTAACCTCGATGCCATTATCCAAGACCAGACTTTCAGTCAATTGGCGATACCGGTTCAGTCAATGTTGCCTGGTGATGATGATCATAAAAAAGTTTTAGAGTTTGGTACGAAGAGAGTTTTCACTTATGACGCAGAAGGTGGAGCGCAGCCGTTTTATATGTCACCAGATCCAAAACAGGCATCAATGATTATTCAAACCGTCCAGACAGTTATCAACGAAATCTACCATTCGGTAGGTGTGGCTGGCGAGCGTACCAAACAGGATAACGCTAAAGGTATCGACAATAGTTCAGGTGCGGCTAAAGCGTATGACTTCCAGCGCGTGAATAGTTTGCTTATTACGAAAGCCGAGCGGTTACAACGAGCGGAACGTCAGATGCTTTACCTTGCAGCTAAATGGATGGGGCAGGAAAAGTCACAGGAAGAAATTGATCAACTCGTTTCATACCCCGAAAGCTTCGATGTTCGCGGTTTGATGGATGAATTTGATGTTGCGAAACAGCTAAAAGAGATTGAAGCGCCTGATTCAGTACGCCGTCACCAAATGGAAATCTTGATTGACAAGATCTTCCCCAATGTTTCAAAAACCATGAAATCGGCTTTTGAAAGCGATTTAAGGGAATTTCCGCTTAAAAATGCGCAATTAACGCTTGAAAGTAAGTAGGTAAATACCTATTATTTAATCGGAAAAGATCGAGAGACAGATCCGAAATCGACTCAAGAAACCGAGTGATTTTTACAAGGAAAGTAAACGATGAATTTATGGCAAATGCTGATGGCGAATCGTGGCATCTTAATGGATGTTGCGGACGATGGTATACAGGGTGGTAGTGGCGGTGGTGTTTCTGCTGGTGAACCAGAGAGGAAAACCGAAGAGCTTAAAGATGATTACGTCGATCTTTCACAAGAACAATTGATTAATCGCCTAAAGGCGTCCGAAACGGAAAAGGCGAATCTCGTTAAGGAAACGATGAAGCGCAAAACCGAAAACAAATCGCTGACAGATAAATTGGCCGCATTTGGTGACGCAACCCCTGAACAAATTACCGAACTTCTCACTGCTAAGAAAACTGCGGAAGAAGAAAAACAGCGCCGTGAACAGGAAGAACAAGAGAAACGTGGTGAATTCGATGCTGTCAAAAAGCAGATGATTGAAGCACACCAAGCCGAACTGAAAGGCCGTGACGATGTGATTGCGACCCTTGCAGGTGAAAAAGACACACTGCGTTCTCAAATTCTTGAGCTAACGGTCGGTTCTGCATTCAGTGGCTCGAACTTCCTGCGTGAAGAAACTCTGATTACCCCATCAAAGGCCCGCGTTATTTACGGGGGGCATTTTGAAGTGGGTGAAGACGGTATCGTTGTTGGTTATGACAAACCTGCTGGTGCAAAAGAACGTGCTGTTCTGGTAGATGGCAACGGCTCACCGTTAGCGTTTGAGCAGGCCATTGAGCGGATTTTAAAAGCCGACCCTGAATCTGATGCTCTGTTGCGTAGCAAAGCGAGGCCGGGTGCAGGTTCAAATACCGATTTGGGTGCAGGTGGTAAGCCGGCACTGAAGGAGCTGAATGCTCTCGATAAAATCGCCGCTGGCGTGGCAAAAATGCGCTCCGGCAATTAAAGCAAAATGGGGAACAGGATGTTCCCCGAATCAATGTTTGTGTGTGCGTATAAAGGGAACTTACGATGCCATTACTGCGTGAAGAAGCTGAAAAGCTGTCGAATAACACTTTAGAACAAGGCGTTATCGAAACTATTATCGACCGCGAAGATTTGTTTGCGGTACTTCCATTCATGAAAGTGGATTCTAAGGCGTACCTGTACAACCGCGAATCTGAACTGAGTGAGGCTACTTTCATTGACGTGAATGACGTCGTACCGGAAGGTGCGGCTAAGTTCACTGAACACGTTGCTAAACTGCGAATCATGGCAGGTGACGTGGACGTTGATAAATTCCTCGCGACCACTATGGCCGACACCAATAGCCAGTTGGCTATTCAGATCCGCGCTAAAGTGAAAGGTCTGGCTCGTGCATTCCGCCGTAACCTGATTTTAGGTGACAGTGTTACAAACGCTAAGTCATTCGACGGTATTCCGAAGCTGATCCACAACGACCAAAAAATTGTTGCCGATTCCGCCATGACCTTTTCCATGCTGGATGAACTGGTCGATGCGGTTAAAGATTTAGGTGCTGACGCTATCATGATGCGCTCTGAGCATATTCGTGCCTATCGTGCATTGTTGCGTACTGTAAATGTCGGCCCACAAGAAATCATGATCGAAAACTTTGGTCGCCCAATGCTGACCCACAACGGTGTACCGTTCATTGTGAACGACTTTATTCCTGTTGTTGGCGATACTAAAGCGAAGAAAGCTGACATTTACTGTCTGCACCTGAGCGAAGAAAACGGTCTGACCGGTCTGTACGGCGGTGACAACGCCGGTATCGTTGTTGAAAGCATCGGTACAGTGCAGAACAAAGATGCCACCCGTACTCGTGTTAAATGGTATTGCTCTCTGGCAAACAAACACGACAAGGCAATTTCAGCACTGACTGGCGTTGCACTGTAACAGGTACTTGTGACCGAAAAAGGGTGAGGCGAAAGCCCACCCTTTTTTCATATAAGGGAATAAAACTATGGCCGAAAAGAAAGTAAAGCTGACCGAAAGATCAATGCGTGGTTACACGGGACATTTGTTTATGACCGGTTTTAAGGATGGCGTAACTGTGTCACCGGTAAGTCAGCGTAAACAAGAACGTATTTTATCAACGGTTCGCTCAGAGTTAGTGGCAGATACAGTTAAGAAGCCTGAACCGGAAAAGGCAGACGATTCAGGCGAGTAAATTAAGTGTGGTCAGGACGACCGCACACACTTTAAGGAAAGAAAAAAATGAATCCAGCCAAAATCAAACTCATTGAATCTGCATTCTCCGGTTACAACGGTGTTATGTTTGGAGTTGAATTTGAAAACGGTGTTAGTAAATCACTAATCCCGTTCCTCGATCAGCAGCGTATTTGCTCAATTATGAAAGCAGAAACTATCGACGGTAAAAACATGAGTGGCGCAGCCTCATTATCAGAATCCCGCGAATTAACAGCGAAACAAGCCCTCGAAGCGGAAACTAAAGCGCAACCAGTAAAACCGATGGAACGAACTGCCGAAAAAGCGGGTGTTCGCTATTCACGAGCAGAATTAGAAGCTGTGGCCGATAAAGGCGGCATTTCGGCGTTACGTAAAATCGGTAATGATCTAGATGTGCGAGAAAAATCAATCGAAGCCATGATCGAAAGCATCTTGAAAATCGCAGGTGAATAATGTCAAAACTGGACGTGGTTAAATCGGGAAACACCGTATCTCTCACCTTTGTGTTTGATGCTCTTGATGTCGAATCAGCCACTTACTCATTGTTTGATATTTCCGGTAAAGCTGTTGTTGAAGACGTTCCTATCGCCATCGAAAGCGGTGATTTGAGCATTTCGTTCTCAGTTTCAGGCGAACATAACGAATTGGCTGGTGATAAATCAAAGGATATACGTCGTGTGATCGTTAAGTCGGTGACACAGAGCGGTCGCGTATCTGAGTATGAGCAGTATTACGCAATTATCAACTCATTAGATTTGTCAGTGCCAGGCGAATCATTTGTGTCGTTGATGGAAGCGAAACTGGCGGCTATGGATATGTACGCCTCAGACAGCTTCTTAATGCTGAACGGCCATACACAGCGTCAGGCATTAATGGAAGCCACAAAACGTCTAAAAAACATGCGATTCGATATCAAAAAGGTCTACAAAATCTCAGATAACGAGTACGATCGACCTCAAAACGTACTGACCGCCAACACCCTGCCTTTTTATCTATCAGGTGAATTTAAAAACAACATAATTGATTTTGCTGAACTGAGCGAAGAAGAATTCAGATCATTGCCAGATTATTTCCTTAAAGACTTGGCGGAAGCCTGCATGATTGAAGCTGTCGCTGTCGTTGAGAACGGTGGGGCTTCTGATGCGCGGGATGATGGTTTGTTGTCAGAATCAATTGGTGAGACGACCAATATGTATCGTAGCGGCAGATCAGCTACCCGTTCATTGTCACGTAAAACATGGCGGATTATCGCTCGTTACATCGACAACACTATCCGTATTCGTAGGGGGTGATATGAAGTTTAGCCGGCAATCAACTGCAACAATTTATCGGAAGTCAGAAACGTTATCCATGTACGGAGAGCCAAAGCTGTTTTTCGCGGGTAAAGCAGATGTCGGGATCGTTCGTTTCATCGAGGAATACGACCGGACTTCTGTACGTGCTGATAGCTCGGCTTCACGAGGAAAAGCAGATATGGAGCTTTTTGATGCGGTGATCATATTTCCTAAGTCGTCAAAGCTAAAACTGGATGATGTGCTGTTGATCGAGGGGGTGAAACTGGAAGTAAAAAGAGTTCATAACCGATTCGGACTCAGAGGAAAGGAGGGGCATTTTGAAGTGGGGGCTAATTTATGGGTATCTCAGTAGATATTGGCTCATTTAAGCGTGCTCAGGAAAAACTGACCCATAGCCAGAATGCGTTGAAGCGAAACCTTTTGAATGAGCTTCGTAAGATGGCGGCGGAAATGCAGAAATATGCTCGCGCGATGACGCCCCGTGAAACAGGTAGTCTTGAAAGCTCCGTTTTCGCTCATGTAGTGAATTCAAAGAACGAAGTTCATGTGAACCTGTATGTCTCGGAAAGCAAAATGAGATCTGGCATTGGCAACAACAAAAGACCTGTAAGACGCGTACCTATTGGTGTGTATGCCGGTTATATGAACAGTTCACAGTATCGACTAGGGGTTAAGTCAAGGCTCAAGCAGGTAGAAAACTACGGTTCAGGCATGAAAGTTAAGGTTGGAAAAAACTATATTGAACGCGCAGGAAACACAGTTTGGAAACGGCGTCGAGATGATCTGAAAGATGCAGGTATACGTGCTGGTTTCGGCAGAGGTAGATGGAAATGATTCTTGAAGCTTTTACGGAATATCTTGGATCTAAAAAGGTCGGGGTGATTGGCAAGGACCTGTTTTGTTACTATATGCCGCCAAAAGTGACACGTGGATTTTTGGTTATGTCGCCTAATGATGGCATTGCAATAGATAACGAATTAACGGGCTATTACCAAGATATTTTTCCTTTGATGATCAGAGCAGAAAGCATTAGTAAGGTTACTGAACTGAGTACATCAATTATGAAGCACCTTTCTGTGCGGGATGTTCAGATAAAAGGCGTATACTTTAATTTTATTCAGGCTGTTACATTACCGGCTATCTATCCTCAAAACGATGGGGGTTCTTTTGAAGCAGGTGTTGTGATAGAGTTTAGTTGTTATATACTTAATAAGTAAGGGAATACTTATGGCTGGAAATAAAGTAGAGAATATTAAGCTAGGTGCGTGTAATGTTTCTTTTAATGGCATTGATTTGGGGTATACCAAGGGTGGTGTTGAAGTTGAAGTTACAACCGATACGCTGAAAGTGACTGTTGATCAGTTTGGTGAAACAACTGTTTCTGAACTGATTCAGGGGCGTAACATCAAAGTCACTGTACCTTTGGCTGAAACTGTGCTGGAACGTTTGGCAACAGTAATGCCGGGCAGTGAAGTCGGTGGTTCAGGTGATGAGATCACCATCAAGACCGGTATCGGTATCAATCTGGTTGAAGTTGCTCAATCCCTTGTCCTAACTCCATTGAACAAAGATGATTATGTTCTCACCTTGCCTCGTACTGCAACAGCAGGTAGCTTCAATATGGCATACAAGCATGATGATGTTCGTGTGTTCAATATTGAATTTAATGCCTACCCTGATGACAGTGGTGTATTAGGAAAAATGGCAAAAAAAAAGTAAGTACTGAACATGCTCCTAAAGATAAAGAATTAGAGAGAGGCGTGGTTCAGAATAGTCAATCTGTGACAGAGCACGAGACAAATCAAGATTAATTAATTTAATCTGGTAAGTATGTTTATACCTATTATATTATAGGGCTTCGAATAGAAGCCCTTTTTATTACATGGAGTTTAAGATGGCAAAATTACTTGACCTTGATGCAATTGCCCCAAAACCTAAAGAAGTTACTCTGCGTGGTGTGAATTATAAAATGTCGCCAATGACGGTTGGTCTGTTTGCGCTGGCGCAGCAATTTCACTCTGAGGATATTGAAAACCAAACTCCGGTTGAGCAATTAAAGGCGGGTATTGAAATTGTTCGCAAGCTGCTTCCTGAAATGGCAAAAGCTGAGGTAGAGAACCTGACGCCAGAACAAATCCAGCAAATTGTCCTCTTTGCATTTCATGAAGGCGAAGAAACCAATGAGCATCACGCTGGAGAAGACGCAAAGTAATAACCCGTCAAGAAAACGGAGTCGAAATTATTTCTATCGATTTCGGTTTCTACTTTTGTCGTGTTGTTGCTTTCTATGGCGAAACCACGGAATCGGTTATCGCCATGCCGCTTGAACGGTTCTGGTTATTAAGTCGGAACATAGACCGTATCAAGTCAGAAGATGATATTCGCCGTTTGCAGACAGTAAGGGGTGCTCAGGCAACGGCGGATAGTTATACGGCATTTGAGAAAAGTTTACAGCAACGATTGGGGCAGCCGGTCATCATGAAAAAGGTGTTGTCACCTTTCCATGCCGAATCTGATCCAGATGCCGAATTGAAATTAAGGAATATATTCGGTAGGGGCTAAGGATGGCTGACTCATTAGGTTTTCGGTTGTCGCTAGACAGCAAAGAGTTTGAGATAAAGATCGATAATGCGGGTCGTTTACTCAATCGTCTATCTAATCAAGGTACAAAGGCGAGTACGGGTGTTAAGCGCTTAGAGGGCGGGTTTAGAGGTTTTAATCGCACTTTGTCAGATACGATTACCACAATCGGTATGGCATCTTTTGCTATTGGAACGCTAAAGACTGCCCTTTTTGATTGGCAAAAAACTATACTTGATAGCGCAGGGAAATTAGAACGCCTGCAAGTCATGTTACAAGGCTTGGCTACATCTTCGGATAAAGCAGCCGAATCAATGCGTGATTTTAATTTTATCATTGATAAAGCTAAAAATGCGCCTTTCTCTATTGAATCTATCTCAGACAGCTTCGTAAAACTAAAATCGGCGGGGATCGACCCAACCAAAGGTTCGTTAGATGCGATGGTTGATTCGGTTGCTCGATTTGGTGGCGATAGTGAATTGCTTAAACGAGCAACAATTGCAATTCAGCAGATGTCCGGCAAAGGCGTCATATCAATGGAAGAGCTTCGTCAGCAATTAGGAGAGGCTATTCCTACTGCCATGCAGTCAATGGCAACCAGTATGAACCTTTCTATGGGCGAACTGACGAAAGCCATATCGTCAGGGCAAGTTGAGGCTACAACCGCAATAAAAGGAATGCTCAACATCATGGAGATTTCTTATCGGGGATCAGCACAACGGATGATGAGCACTTATTCAGGGTTGGTGTCTCAAATGCAAACCAACGCTGCGCTAATGGCTAAATCCATCGGTGATGCCGGTTATATGGATGCGGTAAAAGATGCTCTAAAAGACATTAATAGGCTGCTAATGAGTGATGCTGCGTCCTATTACGGCAAACAATTTGGCGAGATGGTTACAGGATTTATAGATGTTGCTCGTGAAATGCTTACTTGGGTTGTGAACAATCAGTCAGCATTGACCTCCTTACTAAAAATCCTGTTGCTAATTGGCGGCACAAAAATCTTCCTGTCTTTTTTAAAGACAACAATTGGTTCGATTACTTCATTTAATAGAGCTATTGCGACTACGATCACTGGGGGTGGTGGCGGTCTGATTAGCTTTGGGCGACATATTTCAACGGTTGCAGAACGTTCACAGCGTATGGGAGGCTCGTTGAATGTAGCAACTGTCGCAATCGGGCAAATGGCTTATGCATGGCGCAGCCTAAATATGGCTATGAAAGCAAATATTATCATTGCTGCTATCACAACAGTTATTGAAATTGTTGCCGCTCTTGCATGGTGGTTTGGACAGGCTGAGCAAAAAGCTATAGATGCGACAGAGGCAGCTCGTAACATGCCTAGCATGGTGACAGATGAACAACTTGCTTTGCTTAAGGCTAAATTAAAAGAACAAAAGGAGGTTTTAGATAGATCAAACAAAGAATTAAATGATGCTTTAGAGCATAGGGAACAAATCTACAATAACAAAAAATCAGGATTGATTGTAACTGATAGTGTTATTGAAGGAGTAGAAAAAAAATACACTGATGCATTAAAAAAGCAACAAGATTCACAGAAAGATTATGATAACAACCAAGATTTAATTCGAGCCTCCGAGCTTGCTCGTGCAAAAGAGCATATGCGCAAGAAGTTAGAGCTGGTAATGGAAGAAAACCAAAAAGCTGCAAATATCCGACAAGCTGATTACCAGAAGAAACGTTCGGATATAGAAAAACAGAGAGATGCAGACCTTCAAACCAACAAAGACTCGACAGAACGGCAGGCAGAAATTCGTAAAAAAGCAGCAGAAGATCTAGGTGCCGCTTATGATGAGGAAGTGGAAGCTCAACGATTAGGCCTCGTGAAAGTTCGAGATGTTATTGGAAAACAACAAGAAGAAATTAACAAAAAAATCGCTGACCGTACAGCCGAATTAGGTGATGCTGTGGCAGCTAAAAACGATGTATTTCTTCAAAAACTAATATCGCAAAAAGAAGAAATTGGCAAACATTACTATGATATAGCTAACCAGATCGGCAATCTTGCGCAAATGGTTAAAGACGGCAAAGAATTGATGTTTAATGGCTGGAAAGGGCTTGATGGAAACTTCAATGATGGTGCGAATGATGCGTTAGAAAAAAGATTATCTACTATCAGGAAAAATAATGAACGGCTTTCGTTAGGTGATCGCATTAATAGTGGTGAAAAGGTTGCCACAATTGATGGCAGAATTGCGAAAGGAGAGAAAGAAGCAGAGGCTAATTTCCAAATTATAGAGGCTTTGGTTGGTAAAAAAATTGCCGTTGATAATTTGTCAGAGGCCTACGCAAAACTTTCAGTAGCAGAGAAGAAGGAGATCGATGTAGCTTTAGCTAATGCTCGTATTCAAGATGAAGCCGACCGCAGGAAATCCTCTCATCAAGGAGAATCAAAAGAAGCTAAGGCCAAAAGGCTTGCAGAGAAAATGGCCGAGGAGAACAAAAAAATCCTCGATCAAGCCGAAAGTGTGGCGGAAAAAGTCGGTTTTGGCAGTACAGAAGTTATTAAATATAAACAATCAATTGATGCACTAACCAAAAGCCTTTCCAAACTGGGTAGCTCCAAACCAGAAGATGGCATCCTAAGCCAAGAACAGATAGATAAGGCCAAAGCACAACTAGCGGAAATCACCGCAGGAGCGGACGATTACCAAAAGGCATTAACCAAAGATTCTGCGGATCAACTTATCTCAAAATGGGCGGGTTTTGCGAATACAGTTAAAGGCAATATGACTCAATCCGTTGCAGAAATGCGTAGCGAGTTTGAAAAAAACCACCAAGAAGCAGACGAGTATTTTGCCAAGATTATCAAGGCAAATGAGAATAATATTGAAATCTCAAAATATCTCAAAGCAGAGCAGGCTAAGTTCCATGTTGGCAAAGAGGAAGCAATGGTTCGTATGACTGAAACCGCTACGGCGAGAATGGCATATGATTACCAGAATCTGGGTAAATTAATTGACGAAAACATGAAGAATATTTTCGATAACCTCGAAGATAAGCTTATGGAATTTCTTGATACCGGTAAATTTAATATTGCTGATTTCGGTAATTTTATTTTTAAAGAGCTTCAACGCAGCTTTATCCGCAGCATGGTTATTTCACCGATGATTAATGGATTAGGCTTAGGTGCTGGCGGAGATACGGGAGAAAGCCTCATATCAAAAATCGGTGGAGCTGTAGGGAGCATAGGGAGTATGTTCGGTGGCTCTAGTGCTAAGGAAGGCGACGATGGCATTGCTAAATCTACTCAAGCTCTCGGTAAGGCGGCCACAGAAACAACCGGTGCATTGAAGACAATGCAATCAGATGGCATCTTCTCTACTATTGCCGGTTATGCACAACAATTATGGGCAATGATCACCGGTACAACCGCAACCCAAACAAAATCGGCCGCTGATATTTCAGCTACCACAACAGTGACTTCATTCTCAGTTGCGCTAGGTTTGGCAAGAAGTGCCGTTATAAGTTTCATAGCATCTCTGACGGCAAGTAGTTCAGCAAGTACTGCTGGTTCTATTGTATCAATGGCAGGAACAATTGGATCGACAGTAGCAGCCGGATATGGTGGAGGAGCAAGCGCGGGTGTAGGAGCGGCAGGTTCTGCGGCTAATACGGGGGCAATGGGTATGTCAACCAGTTGGCAATCATATACTTCCACTTTTGCAAAAGGCGGCATTATGGGATCGTTGGGCGAAATTCCGCTAAAAGCCTATTCAAAAGGTGGCATTGCAACTTCACCTCAACTAGCACTCTTCGGTGAGGGATCGCACAATGAAGCCTATGTACCTTTGCCTGATGGTCGCCGTATTCCCGTGAATATGAACATCGCTGGTGATGATATTGGTGCAGGTTCAGATAAGAATGTTGTTATCTCCATTTCTGTAGTCAATCAGGGAGGAGATAAAGAAGAAAAAAGTAACTCAAGCAATGAATCTGCATGGAACGAGACGGCTCAGAAAATTAAATCCATTGTTCTTGAGACAATGACCGAAGAAAAACGACCTGGTGGTATGTTAACGGAGTAACACATGGAACGGAAAACCTTCAAGTGGCATCCAAAATTTGAATCCCGTAAAAACTTCAAACCGGCAATCAGTAGACAGTCGTTTGATGAAGGTTATGAGCAACGATTAACGTCGGGATTTAATTGGCGAAAGTACGAATGGAGTCTGGTATTTGAAGGGGGCTATCCCCTCATTCAAGAAATAGAAGATTTTCTTTACGAACATGGTGGAAAAGATTCATTTAATTGGATATCTCCAGATAAAAAACTTTATTTAATTGTATGTGAAGGTTTTAATGTTACAAGAGGTCAGGGAAGTGCAACCTTAACAGCGACATTCAGACAAGTATTCGAATAAAACTGTGCTATTCCCGTACTGGGAATAGCATGATTTTAAGGAATGAAACATAATGACAGTGAAGTCAATCAGACAGCAAATTCAATTGCTATCACCAGATTCTATATTTGAATTTTTCATTATCGATCTTCCCCAAAATACTGGGGGAGGGCGATTCTATTTTCACGCTGGTACAAATGATGTGAATCAACCTGTTATATGGCAGGGTAAGACTTACCAACCTATGCCAATCAAGGCAACAGGATTTGACATTAGTGGAGAAGGTAAACTTCCAAGACCTAAATTAAAAGTCGTTAATCTGCATGGGATGATTTCGGCAGAACTACAAACTAAAGACGATTTGTTAGGTTGTCAGGTGACACGCAAGCGAACGATGCAGTGTTTTCTTGATGCCGAGAATTTCCCTGATGGCGTCAATCCTGATGCAAATCCCGAACAGTCTTTTCCTGATGATATATGGTTTATCGACCAGAAAACGCTTGAGACCTGCGAAATAGTGGAGTTTGAACTGGCGTCAGTTTATGACTTAATGGGGGTACAGCTTCCTAACCGACAAGTGATCCGTAATTCTTGTCAGTGGAATTATCGTAGTGCAGAGTGTGGATATACTGGCCCTGCTTTTGATAAAGATGACAAACCGACTTCTATCCCCGGAGCAGACTTTTGCCCTAAGCGGTTATCCAGTTGCCGAGCACGGAAGAATTACTTTGCTGATGGCATCATTATGTTTGGCGGCTTTCCGGGGGCAACACGAGCATGATCCAAGAAATGATGAATACAGCTTTATACTTGGCAATGCAACAGGCGGCAATCCAAACTTATCCTAATGAGGCTTGTGGATTGTTGGTTAATACGAAAAGAGCCAAGTATGAACTTGTGTTGTGTAAAAACGTTGCGGAAGACCCTGTTAATTTCTTTGTCATGGATGCAGAGGATCAAATAGCAGCAGAAAATAAAGGGGAAGTCGTAGGGGTATGGCATAGCCATACGGATAGAACAAATAAGGCCAGTGAAGCGGATCTGGCTGGCTGTGAATCCTCTGAAATTCCTTGGTTTATCATTAACGTGACAAAAAACTATAACCCTGAAATTGACAGTGAATTCATTATAAGTGATGTGAATGTTATTACCCCTAATGGTTTTGAGATGCCTTATGAGGGGCGGCCTTACGCTTTTGGCGTCTTTGATTGTTGGATGTTATGCCGTGACTATCTCAAACGGGAATTTAATATTCAGGTGGGAGCATGTTCGCATCTTCATATCCCCAATTGGTGGGATGGTGATAAAGATATTCTCAGTGAAAACTTTGCTGAACAAGGGTTTGTTAAACTGCCTTACGGAACACAGCCCAAACGAGGTGATCTGTTTCTTATGAAGATAGGAGCAAAAATGCCCGATCATTGTGCGGTTTATATTGGTGATAACCTGATTTTGCACCACCAATCTGACCGCTTAAGCTGCAAAGCAGTTTACGGTGGAATGTATCAGAAAACAACGATCCATCATTTACGGCATAAGGAATTGCTATGAGTGAAAAAGTAAAAGAGCCTAATTTAGTCACGTTTGAATTTGGTGGCGTGTTGGGTAAGAAGTTTGGCAAAGAGCACAGAGTCAAATGTATTACGGTACGGCAGGGCATTAGCATCATTAACTGCAATAGACAGGGGGTGCTCGCCTGGATGAAACAGAATGCTACAAAGTACCAGAAATACCATATCCGTGTGACCAGAGCTAACGGCACAATACGAGATATGAGTGAAACTGAATACCAGATGGAAAATCATGGGGATATGGTTCATGTTTGCGTTACTCCCATCTATCGGGGGGCTGGCGCTAAGGTTATGGGTGCTATTCAGGCAGTTATTGGGGCTGTTTTGATTGTGGTCGGTCTTTATACTCAAAACTATGCATTAGCGTTAGCAGGAGCATCAATGTTGATTGGTGGAGTTATGGGGCTTCTTACAAAAACACCTAACCCCTATACAGGAGGCGCTGATAATCGTAAAAACTCAACTTACTTTGACGGCCCTCAAAATACAGTAGAACAGGGTGCACCTGTGCCTATTATTTACGGTGAAGAAATCCTCGTTGGTTCTCAGTTAATCAGTCTTAAATTGTCCGTAGAACAATTAATTAACTGAGCCATTAGAACTGGATCTGGATGAGATTAAAGGTCTTTTCGTGGCTTAAAAAACAAAAGAGGCTAATTAAAGCTTCTCTGACCGCTGACAAACCTCGTTGAAAGTAGCGGGGTTTGCGGTATTCATTATCAACCATTATCTTCCGATTTTTCCTTATTTATCCCCGACACGTCTTTTCCTGAGCATGATTGGGTTTTTGACCCGATAAATGCACGGCTGAATCACAGATAAAACCAATAAGGTGCCAGATAAAAAACCCTTTGTCAGTAATCTAAAGCCACTCTAATGAGTGGCTTTTCTAGCTCTCTTATATTTTATTAACAGGTAGGTATTGGGTAACTATTTACCTTTCAAATATAGAGTCTGATAGACTGCGGCTTAAATTACCTATTGAGCCTAAAGTGAATGTCTGTTTGTCAATCTACCCAACTAAAAGCGTTCAACACGTTTGGCATTTCAGCCAGCGCCGATCATATCGGTATAGCCACCTCTATTGAATTTCTTCTGACCTTATGGCGAGAAGCAATGGAAAAGAATCATCCTATTTTATTGTTGGGAGGAGGAAGTAACGTTCTTTTCACCGACGATTTTAAAGGTACTGTGATCCTAAACCGCATTCTTGGTATTAATATACAAGAGTCTGATACAGCTTGGCATGTTCATGTTGGTGCAGGTGAAAATTGGCATCAATTGATCATCTCTTTGCTCAACCAACAGATTTACGGTTTGGAAAACTTAGCGTTAATTCCCGGAAATGTAGGCTCTGCCCCTATTCAGAATATCGGCGCATATGGCGTTGAATTTAAAGATGTCTGTGAGTATGTGGAGCTTATTGAGCTGAAAACGGGAAATTCAATTCGTCTAATGGCCAATGCGTGTCAATTTGGCTATAGAGATAGTATATTCAAACATCAATATAAAGATGATTACGCTATTACTGCCGTCGGGTTACGTTTGAATAAAATCTGGGAGCCAACGTTAACTTATGGTGGTTTGGCTAAATTCTCGCGAGAAGATGTGACTCCAGAGCAAGTATTTAATATGGTGTGTGAAATTCGCCAGAGTAAGTTACCCGATCCTGCAATAATGGGCAATGCGGGGAGTTTCTTTAAAAACCCTATCATATCAGCAGCATTAGCTCAGAAAATTAAATTTACATACCCAGATTGCCCTCAGTATTGCGTTAATGAGCATAGTGTAAAAATTACAGCAGGGTGGTTGATTGAACAATGTGATTTAAAAGGATATTCCGTTGGCGATGCGGCTATTCATACAAACCAGGCATTAGTATTAATTAACAAAGGAAATGCAACAGGGCAGGATATTGTTGCATTAGCTGCTTATGTCCGAAATAAAGTAGCCGAAAAGTTTAATATTCATTTAGAGCCTGAAGTACGCTTTATCGGTAGTGAGGGTGAGATAGATGCGGTGGAATGTATTTCATGAAAGATATTAGTATTCCGTTAAAACTAATTAAATTTTTATCAGATGGTGAAGTTCATTCTGGGCAGCAACTTGGTCAAGAATTGGGAATGAGCCGGGCAGGGATCAATAAACATATTCAGACAATCCGTGAATGGGGAGTTGAGGTTTTGACCCTTCCGGGAAAAGGTTACTGCTTCCCAATATCAATGGACCTTCTTGATAGCAAAATTATTGCAGATTATCTTCCAAATGATCACATTGAGGTAATCCCTGTTATTGATTCAACGAATCAATATCTGCTGGAGAAGCTACC
>NZ_NIBV01000039.1 GCF_002632585.1 Xenorhabdus szentirmaii DSM 16338 | reverse complement strand
ACGCGTCCAGCCTGCTGGCGCTGAGTAATTTGTTCCATTGCGCCGTAGGCATCGACAGGCAGGTGCTGGCTCAGGTTGCCGTTGGCATCGTAGCTGAATTGCTCTTCATGTGGACGATTGCCCTCGAACAGTGTATGCAAAATCTGGTCGTTGGCATTGTAACGATAACGAGTCTGCCCCCAGCGGCTGTCATCAATCACGCGTACATTATGGGCACGGTCATATTGCCAGCTCCTGTTGACGGCAGAGGCTTGCGGCGGAAAATGCGGGTCATTTTGTGCCAGTGTTTCCCTGAAAAATTGGGTAGCTTGCCCCGCCGACTGATGCGCCAGCAAGCCAGTCGCGGTATAGCGGCTGGCGAGGATAAAGCCGTTGGCACTTTCCCGCACCGTTTCCCGCCCCAGTACATCATGCTGGAAAGTCAGTGGCGCATGTTGGTTGAGCTGAAAATGATTCAGAGCCCCCATGGGGTTATAGCCCAAATGCAGAGTGTTGCCATCCACGCTTTCACTGACAGGGCGTCCGGTCAG
>NZ_NIBV01000038.1 GCF_002632585.1 Xenorhabdus szentirmaii DSM 16338 | reverse complement strand
TAGTTCAGTCGGTAGAACGGCGGACTGTTAATCCGTATGTCGCTGGTTCGAGTCCAGCTGGAGGAGCCAAATTTAAGCATTGTGATCAATTAACATGTCGTGATGTTGAGATAAAGACAACTTTAAAATCAGTCTAAGTCTTCCATAGTGGCCACCCACAAGGGTGGCCGTTTTCTTATATGCATACTCCTGCCAAACTCTTCGTTTAATGACTCCTGCCCCGAGATTTTTCAAATTATCTATCCTACAAAAACATAATCATGACCTTATTTTTTACACAAACACAAAAATGCTGAATCAATGTTATTTTTATCAATATAAACAACGCAGTTACCTTGTCATAAAAAACAAAAAAATATGTGATTCAGCAAAAAACCAATCTATAAATAACAAAAAAACACCATATTGAGCATAAAAAAAACGCTTGAGCTTGTTTTCGATTTTTTTACTTTACAACTTCATGGCGACTTCTGTATGATTCACCCCGTTCTCAGGAACAAATCAATTCCTCCATAGTTCAGTCGGTAGAACGGCGGACTGTTAATCCGTATGTCGCTGGTTCGAGTCCAGCTGGAGGAG
>NZ_NIBV01000037.1 GCF_002632585.1 Xenorhabdus szentirmaii DSM 16338 | reverse complement strand
TGGGCCGCTAAATCCACTTTGCCGCCGCGAATAAAGCCGCTGTTGGTGAGATTGTTGGCGGTCAGTTGGGTGACGTCACGCCCGCTAATCGTGCCGCTGTTGGTGATATCGCCCTGACTGTTGAGCGCCACGGTATTCCCGGCGAGTAAACTGCCATCACTGCGCAGGTCGCCCTGACGGACACGCGCGTAAACCTGCGGCACAGTCACCACCTCGGTAGTGCCATCCGGCAAGGTGACGGTTTGGTTAGTCAGCCAGATAATGTCTGAGGTCAGCAACGCCATCTGCGCCGGACTCAGCGCGACGCCCGGCGTTAACTGTTGCTGTTTGCCAAAGGCGACACCGGCATCCATCAGCGCTTTAAACTGCGCTTCGTCGTTGTTGTAGCCCGGCAGATAGCGCTGACCGGTCAGTTGGGTGATTTGGTCGCGCACCAGCCGCTGTTCGTAGAACCCATCGCCCAGGCGTTTGTGAACCCGCGCCGGGTCATGCGTTAATTGTTGCCGCATATAGTCCGAACCCAGCCACTGTTTATACTGGGTAAATTTCGGGTCAGATCGGAAGAGCATCTGGAACTCC
>NZ_NIBV01000036.1 GCF_002632585.1 Xenorhabdus szentirmaii DSM 16338 | reverse complement strand
AAATGGCAAATTTATTTTTTACAGAACCAGCCAAGCTGGACAATTAGAGTTGTTTTATGAAGTGAAAATAACTGAGGCTACTATTGTTGATATTTCTTGTATATACCCACATTCTATAAATAACTTTGATGCTATGCCACATGAAAGAGTTTTACTAAACTACAAATCCATATCATGGAATCATATAACAGCTGGAACATCAGCTTATAGTATATGGGAAAACAGAAATTTTTAATTAGAGGTAAGCATAGCTTATGCTATGCTTATTTACATAATGATATGTTTTTCACATACTTATTTGTTTCCATCCATGATGATTTTGCACATAAAAAATAATTTTCACTTTTAAGTTTAAAATCAACATAAAAAGAAAAAAGAAACGTAAAAACAAATCCAACCATACCTATGAAAGTAAGCAACCCACCAATCCTATTACTTAAAGTAACCTTGTTTTTATTACTTAAATTTACCTTGTGGTTTCTTAAAATTGACTTAAATAAAAGTATGGATATATATACACACAATGGGCTACACCAAATAAAAAAAGAACTTTTCGCTGAGAATGTAACAATGTCACTTCTGGTTAAAAGCCTTTGATAATCTATAATTGATGCTATAGCTCCAATTATAGAGGCACCCATAAAT
>NZ_NIBV01000035.1 GCF_002632585.1 Xenorhabdus szentirmaii DSM 16338 | reverse complement strand
TAATAACGTTCTGTTTTCGCTGCTTTATTTTGAACACAGTTTTGCTTAGAATGCGCCTTAGCCATCATTCAACTCCTAATCAGTTGGTTGTGGTTAGCAGGTTGCCAGTGTTGACGCACTGACAACTTGCGATCATTTTATAAACTACTCTTTCTTTTTAGATGCCTGCCTTGCTGAATCCCAGCGCCGTGACTGATACTTGATAATCAGGCTTTCCAACACTTCCCGCACAATGCCTTGCTCATCCTCAGGAAGCTGGCTAATCGCTTCAAACTGCAATGAAAGCTCACCGGTTGGCACACGTTCATGTGTATCAAATAACAAAAAGTCCGTGCTGACATTCAGCGACGTGGCAATCTTCTTCAATACCTCAAGGGAAGGCTGTGCCTGCCCTGTTTCGTATTTCTTCCAGCTATTGGCATGAATGCCAATGGCATCCGCCATTGCCTGTTGGGATAGGCTGCGTTGTTTGCGTAGCTCAATGAGTCTTTCAGATAAAGGCATAGGTAAACACCAGTAAATCGAATGACTCATGATTCTACCCCCTGAAAAATAACCGCTTGACGATAGTACATATATATGTGCCATAATAAAACATATAAATGGTCTTGACAAGGTTTTGAGGGAACAAAGATATGGCTCGCATTCCCGACGCAGAATTACAGCACCTGAAATCCGCCGTCTCCTTAGTTGCCGTGATTGAGCAGCAGGGGCGGAAGCTCACCCCGCG
>NZ_NIBV01000034.1 GCF_002632585.1 Xenorhabdus szentirmaii DSM 16338 | reverse complement strand
TCAAAACGCAGTTGCCGTAAATCCGGCCGACAGGGAATGGCGGCCACCGCCGCCTGCGTCAGCCCTTTGGATAACCGGTGCACCACAGCCCACCAAACCGGCACTGCCGCCGTTTGATTATTCAGGCTGGATATCACCGGCGCATAACCGCTGTTCTCCGGTGTGCCGGGTGTCCAGGTGCCACAACTTTTGGTTCGGGCGGTATCATACTGGAGGGTGCTGAAGCTGACATTGACCAGCGGCACGCAGCAAAACACCATAACGAAAAACGCACTGTAGAGCGCATTTTCAATCCGGGCCAGTGACTGCAATCCATTGGGGCCTTCTTCTTCGCCGCATTCCCGCACTTTCAGCCAAATGGCCATCACTTTGACCACTAACGGCAGGGTAAACAACCCCGTCGCTATCAGAATGTGCCACAGACCATTGTTCACCACCCAGCCGAGCAGGGTCAGGAAATATTCCAGATAACTGTTCGTGGTCATGGCACACTTCCCTGACTGGCTGACAGGGCGTATTCACCCAGCAGGATAAACAGCCCGCTGACCCCCATCATCCGCCTCAGCATTGTGCGGTATTCCGCCTGATGTTTCACTCTTTGCCCGATTTTCCGGCCGACCCAGAGCAGCCCGCTGTAAAGGCTTAATCGCCACAACAGCCAAAGCGATTGATACCTTGCCAGCCAGCGATTCAGGGCAGACAGGGTTTCGGGATAATTCATCCCTGCCCAGCCGGCAGTTAACGTCACCACCATCGCCAACGCGATAATCAGTGATAATCCGATGCCTCGTTTTAATCTTGCACGTTTTTTTGCCATCGTCGAACTTACCTGC
>NZ_NIBV01000033.1 GCF_002632585.1 Xenorhabdus szentirmaii DSM 16338 | reverse complement strand
CAACCAAAGCAGTGATAGAGATTTTTCGCCGGGGTGATCACCATTGACGGCGTTTTTTCCTGATGGAACGGGCACAGTACGATCATGTCTTTACCGCGCGGGGTTAACTTCCGCCCCTGCTGCTCAATGAGGGCCACTAAGGAGACGGCGGATTTTAGGTGCTGTAATTCTGCGTCGGGAATGCGAGCCATATCACTTATTCCTTTAAAAACCTGTCAAGATTTATTTTGAATCGCTAGGCGATATATTATATAATCGTTATACGATAGTAAAGCAAGTCGTTTTAGGAACACGCCTTATACTCTGGAGCATTTTATGGCTGATATGACAGACGAGATTATGCAGACCGAAGAACAGCGCCGAGCATTTGGTAAGCGACTCAAAACGCTACGTAACCAACAACGCCGGACACAAAAAGAAGTTGCCGCTCTGATTGGCTTGCAGCTTTCGCAGTACAACAAGTACGAGTCTGGGATGCATATCCCGCCTGCGGATAAATTGATACAACTGTCTGAGTTGTTCACGACGACGATTGATTATTTATTACTGGGTTCGTCAGCCGAACAACTCCCACTGAGTAATACGCGGTTAATGGAACGTTTTAAAGCGCTGGAAGAATGCCAGCCAGAAGAACAGGAGACCGTGATTAAGCTGATTGATGCCGTGATTATGAAGCACCGGGTTGAGTCAGCGGTGCGCTCAGTTGAGCAGGAGAGAGGCAACTAAAGATAAGGCGTTTTTAACACGGTGTTGTCGTGCTGTAACACTACAACACCGCTAACCATAAGCAACTACAGAGGAGTTGAATGATGGCTAAGGCGCATTCTAAGCAAAAC
>NZ_NIBV01000032.1 GCF_002632585.1 Xenorhabdus szentirmaii DSM 16338 | reverse complement strand
CTGACTCATCATGCCACCAACATCGCCCATCCGCACCCCGGCCCAGGCCAATGCCCCCAACCAAACCATCGGCAGGATAATAAACAACGTCCCCATCACCAGCCCCATAATCATATCATCTGACGTATTCTGCATGCCCGCCAGATTAAACAGGCTGTGGGTGTCGGAGCCGTACAGGGCGTCCAGCAAATGGCTGTCCAGCCAGCGCGCCAGCTCCCACCAGAAGGTCAGGAAATTCAACGCAAAAATCACACAGGTCAGGGTAAACACGGTCTTAAACTCATACGTGGCCACCAACAGCAGCAACGGGATTAAGATATACAACGCCATCAAAATCACCGCCTGCATCATCGGCAGAGCCTGTCGTACCGCATCGAACATCGGATAAGCCAGTAAGCCCCCCAACAGTACCCCGGCAGAGGCCCCTATCCGGGTCGAACCATCCCACAGTGTGGGGTCCGCATTACCGCCATAACCGGCATATACTTGTCCTGCTTGAGACACCGTCAGGTTTACCGGGCTGACCAGGCGGCGGATCACGGCTTCCTGATAAGCGGGCGTGTTTTTACCCAACATTTTCAGTGTCGCGGACAGACGCAACCATAACCCCGGATCAGCCTGCGCAAGCACCCGATCTTTCAGGCCGATGTTGGCGGCTGACCACCAGGCCTGACAGCTCGGATAGCCTCCCTGCCCGGTATACGGCCGGCCGTTGTCCCGGCTCTCCTGCCATGGGAAATCAGCCCGGGGCGTGCGCGATTGCAGTGTCCGGTAATCGCCGGCTAAAAATGTGCGGCTGCCCAGCCAGCCGATATCATTCAGGATAATCGGGTCGCGGGAGTGT
>NZ_NIBV01000031.1 GCF_002632585.1 Xenorhabdus szentirmaii DSM 16338 | reverse complement strand
ATTGAGCAGCAGGGGCGGAAGCTCACCCCGCGCGGCAAGGACATGACCGTGCTGTGCCCGTTCCATCAGGAAAAAACTCCCTCGATGGTGATCACCCCATCCAAGAACCTTTATCACTGCTTTGGCTGCGATGCCGGCGGGTCGGTGCTCGACTGGGTGATGAAAACCGAGGGGTTGAGCCTGCGCCATGCCGTGGAGCGGTTGCGGGCGATGCTGGGTGAAAATCCGGCCGTCGAGCCGTTGGTAGCCAGTGAGGAACTGGCCGGGGATGCCGCCGGACAACAGGCGCTGCTGTCACGGGTGGTTGAGTTCTATCACCAGACCCTGCTCAATGCGCCGGAAGTGCATCAATATCTGAAAAAACGCCGCCTTGACCATCCCGAACTGGTCAGCCACTTTAAACTCGGCTTTGCCAACCGCACCCTCGGTTATCGGTTGCCCGATAAAAAACAGAAAGCCGGGGCTGAGATCCGCGCCCGGCTTCAGGCGGTCGGGTTGTTGCGGGAAAGCGGGCATGAGCACTTCAGCGGTTCGCTGGTCATTCCGGTGATCGGTGCTGAAGGGCAGGTGCAGGAGCTGTATGGCCGCAAAATCACGGACCGCCTGCGGGCAGGCACCCCGCTGCACCTGTATCTGCCGGGGGCGCATGGCGGCGTCTGGAATGAAGCCGGGCTGGCCGGTTCGGCCTCGGTGATCCTGTGTGAATCGCTGATTGATGCGATGTCGTTCTGGTGTGCGGGGTATCGGCATGTGACCTGTTCCTATGGGGTACACGGGTTTACCGAGGCGCACCGCGCCGCCTTCCGGCAGCATGACATCCGGCAGGTACATATTGCCTATGACAATGATAAAGCGGGCAATGACGCGGCGGCGGCGCTGGCCGCCGAGCTGCAACTGGCCGGGCT
>NZ_NIBV01000030.1 GCF_002632585.1 Xenorhabdus szentirmaii DSM 16338 | reverse complement strand
CCTATATTTATATCAGGAAAATTTTTATCAATAAGAATAAGTTAAAGTGAAAATCACATAATATTTATGGGGCTGTCCTAGATAGCGATTATATTTTTCCCTTAACTATTTGTTTTAGAATATGTAATTGGTCTTTTACACCCGGTGTATTAAATCTCCACTCACATTCCTTGAGAAAGAGCTCAAAATGTTCCTTTGGTATGCCATTAAATTTACGCATATGACGTTTGGCTTGGTTCCAAAAGTTCTCTATCCCATTGATATGGTTTTGACCATTTTTAGCGTCTACAAACTCCGTGCTATGGTTAATTCGATAGTGTTTAAAATCGGACACGTCCAGCACATCATAGCTAGCAAAATTGTCTGTGTAGACCAGGCTGTCAGGCTTAATTTTCGCCGTGATTATCGGAATCAAGGTATCGGATTTGGCGTTAGGTATTAGGCGGGTGTAGACCTTACCACCTCGCTTGAGAAGCCCAAAAACAGGGACTTTTCCGGCTGAACCTCGCCCGCGTTTTCCCTTACGTTTACCCCCGAAATAGCTTTCGTCTATCTCGACTTCACCTTCAAACATGGAGTGTTCATCGACATAATCAGCGATAAGGACTCTGAGGCGGTGAAAATAGTAAGCTGAAGTCGTTTTGTTGACCCCCACTAACTCAGCCGCAGTGCGAGCTGTAGCCCCTGCCACAAAGAGCTCCTGAAGACGTTTTTGCTTGTATTGGCTAATCCGACTTTTTCTCATTTGGATATCCTAGATCAAATGACTTATCTAGGACAGCCCCAAATAAAATATATATTGAGTAGAAAAAGCACCTTTTCTTATTTATCTATTTGGTCATTGCTTGTCAGACTGGGTTATTCTTATTTTTTCTTTTTATAAAGTTATAAAGGATATTTTTCTGTAGGTCAATTGGCAGATAGTGAAAGAGTTCATGATT
>NZ_NIBV01000003.1:291590-296978 GCF_002632585.1 Xenorhabdus szentirmaii DSM 16338 | reverse complement strand
ATCAGTCACAGGACACTTCAAAATGAGATGTCAGCACTGAGAGCGATTTTAGCGCAGGCCGGAAAGCTTAAGTTGGCTGCACCGGACAATCCGCGTCTGAGCAACCGGGCACTCGGTATTGCGGATACGAGCCGTAAGGGCATGAAGGCCGCGTTGACACCGGCAGCATTCAGCGACATTTTTCAGCAGGTCGAGCAAAAAGATCGTGGCGTGGCAGCGGTGATGCAACTGGCCTATGTGCTGGGACTGCGTACCAAAGAAGCGGTGGAAGCCTACAAGTCTTTAGCCACCTGGAAAAAAGCGCTGGAGAACGATTATACGTCTGTGCGGGTGGTGTTTGGCACCAAAGGCGGGCGACCAAGGCAGACGGTCATACTGGATCGGGAGGCTCTGCAACAAGCTATTGCCTATGCGGAGCGTGAACAGGCAGAGTGCAGTGGCAGATTGATTAATAAGCCCAAGATCCATCAGGCGATAGATCGTTACCGTTATGTGGTCAGACGTGCCGGGTTGGTGGGCAAGCAAGCACCACACAGCATGCGCTACCATTTTGCACAGCAATCTGGTGCGTATTATAAAGAACAGGGTCTCAGTGAGCGGGAAGCGTTGGCACTGGTGTCAATGGATTTGGGGCATGGTGATGGGCGGGGGCGTTATATTCGGCAGGTGTATTATCAAAACAATGGGAATGAATAGTGTATTTTTATCTTGCTAACGATACTATATTTTGTATTAAAAGATCAGTAATTATTTAGATAGCTGCTGTAATTATGTGAGAACTATATAAATTAACAGTCCGGTACTTACTCAGGTGTAGGGATTGTGTGCATAATCCCTACAGAACGTTAGAAAATCAAATAGAAAATGCATTTCTTTTTTGATATTTTTCTATTAATTGGTTCTTTCTTATTTTAGAACCACCAAATTGTTTTTCGGTTCTTTCCTTTATACGCCTAATTCGTAAATTTATGTGCGCTTCAGATGAAACCTTGGCATTTGATATGGATAAAATGGATTTTGTTGTTAAAAATTCATCTTCTGAGTCATTGCATATATAGATTAGCGCGTCCAAATTTTGTGGTTCTAAAAATTTTTTCATCTCGTTTTTATATGAGTTGCATTCATTTTCATAGTTTTCCTTTTCAGATAATGTTTCAATTATTTTCTTTAGTTTAGGTGTTTTTATTTCTTCAGGTTTAAGATTGCAAACTTCATGGTAAGTATCAATTAGATGCTTTATCTTAGTCATAAGGCTAATTATTTTCTGCATCGTTGGGATCGGTTTCAAATTATATAATGTGCCCACAATCCATTGGGTTTTATTGTTTTCAATGTCGATATTGGTTTTTTTTAATATGTCTATCTTTATTTCCCAGTTATTGTTTTTTTGCGCGCTATTAATAAACTGTAATATTACATTAGGAAAAATTCCGTAAAATTTTTCTGCTTTTTTTCGTGTTTCAATAAGACTAGCTCTTAGATTTGAAAGTTCCTCATTCCAAATTAAAACTTGAGCACGATACTCTTGTATTTTATCTAGCGCTTTTTTTCTTTCAATTTCTTTTTTGACACGTTTTCTTTCAAGATTAAAATTTTTATCTGCCTTAAAATAATTTCGTGCACAATGACCACCAATTAAAGCCTCTTTACCATCTGTAGTAATACCAAGCCATCCACTTTTATGATTTTGATGACAAATCCCTTTTGCTCCTTTAACTTGGCATACAACATCTTCATCAAACTTATATTGTCCAATTAATTCCTTGAAGTTTTCCGGGCTAATTTCTTGTTCATTTGAAAATGCAGCGCGATTTTCAATTTCAATAAAACTTGAAAAAAACTCAGATTTTTCTGCCATTTAAGCTCCTGACACAGTGATTTTGGTTTAATATTGATCGATGATTAAATATACAGTTTAGAGTCTAGATAGGCAATAGGGGGTGTGGGAAGAAATCCGAGAAAAATTCCATCTTCCATCAAATGGGTATTGTCTGGCTATGGTTGCTCTTACTGTGAGAGAGTCGTGCCTGAATAGGATAAAAGCGATAAAAATCATATGGATAAAGTTTAGCACTCCAGAACTATGTTCTATTTTTTTGCATGAATAAAGATTAGGCTTCACTTCAACATATTGACATTACTGGCACCCTTAATGGACCTCAACTCTGCTTAAGCACTACGATTTCCTGAGTAAGTAAACCTAAGCTCGTTTTTTTCGGTTGGAACGTATAAGCAAGTAAGCCAGATACCACCTCCAACAAAAAACCGACAACACTCCGGTGTTTTGAGTGTTCTATCTGGTAAATATTTTTTAATTTATCATTGACGGTTTCTATTTTATTCTGATGTGCGTTAATTTCTAACGCTAAGCACAGTTGCCGAACATTGGCGCAATATTTTAGGTGCCAAAATTCGTGACAATGTGAGGTTAATTACAGCACCTTGTTATATCTAAATTTTTACTCTCGGAACAGTTTAAATTCTTCGGCTAGTTTTGCCATTTTTTTTGTTTCTTTGGTAAAAACAATCCTGATACCGTAACGACCTTTACTTATACTGCTCACTCGCTTCTTTATGTTCTCCGGCAAGGCGTTGAAGTCGTCGGTATAATACGATTTACCAACTTTCTTAATAAGTCCATCAGAAATTAACTTTTCCAAATTGATTGGTTGAGAAAAAGCATGTGCCTTGTTCGCAACCATTGTCCTTATTTCACTCATTTCATTTTGATTCATATAAATTCCTTTCTAAGGTGAGTATTCAAATTTAAATATATGCTTGAAACAGCAGAAAACCAAGAGTCTAAACGATTAATTTGTCTGCTGCTTGCTCTTGTTATACATGTAACACTACATCTATTTGAGCAATATTTGTACTTAAACTTGCAGGTAAGTACTCATTGTTTGAACTTAAACCGTGGAGGGTAGCTCATTTCGGTGCATAAATGTGTTAGACCAAACGAGCAGAGCAGGTCACCGCGTGAAATGAGAATTGACAATTATTCTCCCGGCTAAAAGCCCATCGTATTCCTCACATTATTTTCTGCCTCAGAAAATGAATTACCCATTGACCTGATGATGTCCGTTGATTAGCGTAGTCAAACTTATCGATGATCCGGTCGCTTGTGAGGATCACCTTCGGGCAGCGACAGCAACACTCCTGTAGCCTGCAAGGGAGTACACTACGGTGTGGTACATCTGCGCACCTTTGGAAGCAGATATCGTTAGTCTGATGACGATGAAGGTTGTTTCATCTTATCCATCATGGCCAACCGGCCAGTCACCCAACGGGGAACACGTTTCCCATTGGGTCGGTGTTCTCCGTTTTTTTATTCAGGAGAATACCATGCAACAAAATACACCCCCGACCACGGCGCACACTGCGCCCGTGTCTGAACATTCCCCTTTTGCTGGCCTTTTTCCGCAAACCAGTTCACTGGAGCGGATGTTGTTGGATCACACGTTCGTTAAAGCGGCTGCTGTGCTATGTGAAAATTACCGGCGTGATCGGTGGCAGTTCCGAAAGGTGTCAGATACCGTTGCTTATGTCGTACCAACATGGTCGGATGCATATGTTGTCAACGTCAAGACAACGGACTTTAACGCTGAAGTCTCCGCTGATACGTTCGGGCTGATGGTGACCCTGACCGTATTAGGTTATCTGGCCGCTCTGATGAAGCAAGGCGAGTATGCTGAGCAGTTTTGTAACCTGCGTGAATATGCGGCGTTGCAGCATCCCTAGGCTCAGTGCATTCGGGCGGCTTTGGGCTTAAAGGGAGAATGTGATGCCAAACCATGAACACATTATGCTGGACAGTCTTGCGCTGTCGGCCGTGTTTCCCGACAAGACCCCGCTGGAACGGTTGTTTCTGGGGTTCCTGCTGGCAAATACCGCGTCAACGTTATGCGGCGTTCACCAGCCGGAACAGTGGACAAGCCGACAGGTCTCTGAATCGCTGACTTACCTGGTGCCGACGCATGCGGAAACCTATTCGATTTACCTGCCGGACACGCAACTGACGGTGACACTCTCCGCTGATGCCTTCGGACTGGCGGTTACCTCAATCGTATTGGCCCGTGTTGCGGTGCTGGATGAACCGAATGAGGAAGCGTATCGGTTTTGTGCATTGAAGGAGTATGCGCAGCAGCACCCGGAAAACGACCTGATAAGAACGGTCATGACACTGAAGCCTGAAGAAGCAGCTATCAGCCTGTCATTTATTCATAACAACAATCATCATCACTGACGTTATCAGCACATGAGGCTGTTAACGTTTTTCTTCAGCGCCTGACCAGGGAAGCTAAAACACCTTCCCGGTTCCGGGCGGGTGTTTTCTTTATTTAATGTGAAATCAAGGAACACCATCATGAACCCACTTTTTTTACCGGCACCGGATGATGCCGGCTCCGTATTACATGAGGCATTGTTTACCGCCCAGGTAACCGGCCTGCGACAACATCCCAAAGTGCCACACTCATTGCTGACAGATACCCTGACGATAGGGGAAGCCGCCACCATTACAGAGGTAGTACAACGTCTGAAGATCATGGGGGACTGGCCGGCACCGGAGACGTTATCCGGCCAGTGTGAGCGGGCTTTTTTTCCACTGACTGTCATGATTGTTGACGCGCAGGACAGAAAAGTGCTCGGCGGCCGGTTTGATGACGAAATTGTCTGGGCGCAGCCGGTCACATTGACGTCGGAACGTCTGTCACTGGAACGACAGCAACAGCGGTTATGTCAGGCCGCAATGCTTGAACAGAGCTGGCAGAATGCGCCGGCGGCACGTGCGTTATGGCACCAGGCACATCTATTGTCACTGCATCGGGTTTCATCCCGTTATCAGCAGTGCAGTGAAGTACGGGATATTCTCCGGCACGGTGTATCGGTCAGTATGCCGGAGGCCGCATGATGACCACAGCACGTTTAACCGTTTGGCAGGTGATTGCCGCCGCTTTACTGAAACGGCATTTTGGCCTGAATCTGACTGACACGGCACTGTGTGAAACCGACACCGTGGCGGCGCTGACAATCCGTGGTGTCCGGCCGTCAGAAGCCATTAACGCCTTGGTGGATAAATACGATTTAACCCGGCTGAACGTGCAGGCAGATCCGCGCAGTACGCCTTATCTGGATATCCACGATGAACTGATGGTCATTTTTGACAGTGGTCTGGCTGACAAATTGTTAAAGCAAGCCAAACCGTAATCTTTTTTTAATCACCTTTTTTCAATCTACCCATCGGGGGGAACGGCTCCCCTAACGGGCGGTTCCTCCGGTTTACTTTTATCACTCAAGTGAGGAACTTAACCATGGCAGAATGGTGCACCAATCAACTGGAAATTACCGGCAAATCCGTCTGTATCGATGTGATGCAACAGTGGGTCT
>NZ_NIBV01000003.1:288711-291490 GCF_002632585.1 Xenorhabdus szentirmaii DSM 16338 | reverse complement strand
GTTATCGCCCGTCTGCTGACCCGCCAGTATACCGACTGGTTTGGTATGGTGGGCTGGTCTGACACGCTGGATATCGGGGCCTGCTGGGACAGGCTGGAGGTTTATCCGCAGGCGGCACAGCCCTGCGATATGCTGATGATTATGTCAACTAATCTGGCCACCGAAATCAACGGAAACAGCACGTTGCTGAAAGAGGTTCCCACCACAGCGCAGTTTTACGAAGAGCTATACGGGCTGGAATGGCCGTTTGGCCACCATGTCCGCTGGGAGCGCCGGAATGTCAGCAGCTTAACCGTGCGTTTTGATTCTCCCTGGGCACCGCCTTCGGCGGAGCTGATAGGGGAGCTGTCCGCCGTGTTTGACTGTGAAATCCGCCACTGGTACAGCGACGCGTCAGGCAGCCTCAAAGGCTACGACTGTTATGACCAGGGCGAGCATGTGGACAGCGGCCACGGGCAGTCAGGGCGGGAAAACCGTCCGGCATTGTATCTGGTCACCAATGAACAGGCGGAAACGGCGCTGGCCTTGCCAGCAATTGCCGTTGGGCAGTAACCGGCTATTTCACCGACTCACTTTATATGAACTGACCACGTCAACCGAAAGGGGAACCCGTTCCCTTTTCAGGGCGTGTTTTCCTTTTTTCACTTTTTTTTGCAAGGAAAATACGCAATGGCTTCCCGAATCGATCATCAGAAAGCATTTATTTCACTGTTTAAGCAAACAGCCCGTTATCAGACCCGGTATCAGGTTTTCCGGGATTTTTGTAATTGTGCCATGGCGGCGATCCACAACAAGCACTGTTTCAGTGAGGAGCTGGAGCAGTATTACCTGAAAACCATCAAGAAGTACGAACGGGCCGATGTTGACCGGATTGTGCAGCTGTTTTCGCATGTGGTGCTCGGACTGGCACAAGAGTCCGGTGACTTTCTCGGCAGTGTATTTATGCAGCTGGAACTGGGGGATAAAGCCCTTAACCAGTTCTTCACCCCTTGGGAAGTGGCCAGAATGATGGCGAAAATGCAGTTGCAGGATGTGTCAACACACTTGCAGCAGAAACCCTTTATCACATTCTACGAACCGGCCTGCGGAGCAGGCTGTATGACGTTGGCCGTTGCTGAAGAACTGAGAGAGCTGGGACATGATCCGTTGTGCAGCCTGTGGGTGTCAGTGATTGATATTGACCCGCTGGCGACCGTGATGGCGTATATCCAGTTATCCTTGACCGGTATTCCGGCCGCCGTCACCATCGGTGACGCCCTGCATGATGGCGGCAACAAGCGGACACGTTACACACCTGCGCATTATCTGGGTAACTGGTCTGCGCGTTTGCGGGAGGCTGAGCTTATTGCCGCCTGACCGTATTTTTCAACCACAGCGCCTTTCGGGGCGCTAATGAGATGGTCACCCCCACCCTGTTGGCGTAAGTTGACAGAGCGATTTCTTTTGTATGAGGCCATCACCATGAATAACATGACACTTATTGGTATCGATCTTGGCAAACATTCTTTCCATATTCACTGTCAGGATAAATCAGGGAAAGCCCTTCTGCATAAAAAGTTTACACGAACCAAGTTGATGGAATTTTTAGCCGGATGTTCCTCTACCACTGTTGTAATGGAGGCTTGTACTGGCGCTCATTTCATGGCAAGACGGATCACTGATTTAGGGCATGAAGCTAAATTAATTTCTCCTCAATTTGTCCGGCCTTTTGTTAAAAGCAATAAAAATGATTTTATTGATGCCGAAGCGATATGCGAGGCGGCATCACGTCCTTCAATGCGTTTCGTTCAACCTAAGACGGAAGCGCAACAGGCAATGCGTGCATTACATCGCGCTAGAGAATCACTGGTCAGGGATAAAGTCAAAACGACGAACCAGATTCAGGGTTTCTTGCTGGAGTTCGGCATTAGCTTACCGAAGGGGGCGGCTGTTATGAAAAGATTATCTTTAGTATTGGCGGAGCATGAACTCCCTGACTACCTGCTCCGCTTGTTGATGCGACTCCATGCCCATTATCTTTACCTTGTTGGACAAATATCTGAGTTGGAAGCCGAATTAAAACAAACAGTAGTAATAGATGACGTTGCTCAGCGCCTCAGAACAATCCCTGGTATTGGTCTCATCACGGCCAGCTTACTTTCTTCACAATTAGGCAATGGCAGGCAGTATGCAAAAAGCCGTGATTTTGCTGCATCAACGGGCTTGGTCCCTCGGCAATACAGTACGGGAGGAAGAAATAGGCTGCTAGGCATTAGTAAGCGAGGTGATAAAAATTTGCGAAAACTTCTAGTGCAATGTGCACGAGTGTTTATGCAACGATTAGACAGTAACTCAGGAAAATTAGCTGACTGGGTTAGAGGGCAGCTTGAACGAAAACACTCTAATATTGTGGCTTGTGCGTTAGCGAACAAATTGGCTCGAATTGCCTGGGCAATAGCCACACACGGCACAGTGTTTGAAAAATAGTACTGACACCCGCATCAGTAAATTTAAACAGTTACCTACCAGGTTTTGCGAAGACTGATAATTGATGACATGAGCGGCCTATCGGCCTGATGAAAAACCTAAACCAAAAAATGGCTCTTTTGAAGCCGAGGCGCTTTTAAGGTTCATTAGGTGCGGAACTCATTGAGGCGCGGGCATGTTTGCCCATAATGACGCCGGATAGATTTAAGCAAGCCCAAAACTCATCAAAAATTAGTGTTGCAAAAACGAGGAATGTAATGAACGCATCCCAACCACGTAACCCTCGGTACTATGCTGAAATTGAGAGGTAAGG
>NZ_NIBV01000003.1:0-288611 GCF_002632585.1 Xenorhabdus szentirmaii DSM 16338 | reverse complement strand
AGGAATGTAATGAACGCATCCCAACCACGTAACCCTCGGTACTATGCTGAAATTGAGAGGTAAGGTGTGGATCCTCTCAGATTTCCGGCCTTATAGTGCCTAAATGAGAAGCCTGTTGCTCTCTGATAACTGGAGGATCCACTCATGAAATATACGCCTGTTGGCGTCGATATCGCAAAGTATCTGATGCAAATTCATTTCGTTGATGAATATACCGGTGAAATCATTGATAAACAGCTACGACGACGGGATTTTTTGACTTTTTTCAGCAACCGGGATCCTTGTCTGATTGGTATGGAAGCGTGTGGTGGTGCCCACTATTGGGCACGGGAGCTGAAAAAGTTAGGGCATGAAGTTCATTTGCTTCAGGCCAAATTTGTTAAAGCTTTTCGTATAGGTAACAAAAACGATGTCATGGATGCCAGGGCAATCTGGATGGCCGTTCAGCAACCGGGTAAACCCGTCGCTATCAAAAATGAAGAACAACAAACCCTACTTTCTGTGCACCGGATGCGTACTCAGTTAGTGAAATTCAGAACCGCGCAAATTAATGCATTGCATGGATTGTTACTGGAATTTGGTGAGACAGTGCATAAGGGGCGGGCATCGTTAGACAAAGCGATACCCGAGGTGCTTGAGCGGTTAAGGATAACACTCTCCCCCTTCCTGATCAGCCTGATTGAAGAGCAATATTATCGCCTGAGTGAACTTGATAAAGAAATTGACGGTCTGGAAAAACAATTGACTGAGTGGGCAAATCAGCATGCGGATTGTCAGCGGATCATGAAAATTCCGGGTGTGGGTGTTCTGATTGCTACAGCAGCCATCGCTACGATGGGGGATCCCACTGCTTTCCGATCAGGCCGGGAGTTTTCCGCCTATCTGGGCTTGGTTCCCCGGCAAACAGGAACAGGTGGCCGGGTTAAGTTACTGGGCATCAGTAAACGTGGGGATACGTATCTCAGGACGCTGTTTATCCATGGCGCCAGAGTCGCCACGTTATGCACGAAAACACCGCCCCAGTGGGTAAGCGAACTGAAAAAACGACGTCCGGTTAGTGTTGCGATTGTCGGGATGGCGAATAAACTGGCTCGCACGGTCTGGGCACTGATTGCTCATCAACGGGAATATGAAAAAGATTACGTCAGTATCAGGCCTTATTGAGGTATTTCACAGATAAAAATTTACTTCAACTTAATTAAAAAAGACGAATACAGAAAGATTGCTGAGGCAAGAGTTATGATGACAACGAAAGGTGAGACCGTGACTTGCTAAACCTGAATGGTCACCAGAGCGTCAATCTCGTTCGAGGAATAAGGCGCAGGTCAGCGGATTACATCGAGGCCCGCAGTATTAGCTGTAACAAGGCCGAATATAGAGCTGCAATCTACCTTCAATGTCACAATAACTTTTGTCTTGCAAACGGGATGCGTTCATATAGTGGCCATGCTGACAGGTCAGTTGCAGGCGCTGCCCGCTGAACAGGTGCAAACTGTACTGAGCAGTCTGGATAACGCCCTGCGGACAGGTCACATTGGTAATCCGGTGGGCTGGTTGCTGACCGTTATGAAGCGGGCACGGGAAGGGAAATTATTTGTGCAGACGGGTCATGTTAGTGCTCCCGCTGCTGTGGCAGCACCTGCAAGACGGCCGATTGAACCTGAACAGCCTGTTTCACGTCCGCTGCAACCGGCTTCGCCGGCACATGTCTGCAACATGGTGAGTGAGATCCGTCAGCAGCTGAATCTGGCGAAATACGATCAGGTCAGGAGGAGAATAAAAACACGCGATATTGCAGGTTACACCGATTTGGTTGAAAAATGAACGTGTTGGTACTGCCAACATGAATAAAAAACAACCAGTCTATAAGGGTTGTACCAGCCCGTACTACCAGTATTGGATGGAAAAATTAGTAAGTTGCCTTAATTTATCGGAATAACTAACTCAGGGAGCATCCCGATAATTCAAGACAATTTGGTCTCCCGAGTTCAACGTTGAGGTTATTCCAGCCCCAGTCGATCTCTGAGTTCCTTCACTAACGTAACGTCATCCAATTCGGCGCTTATCTCATGACGAATGGCGTTACTGAATTGCCCTCTGCGCTGGCAGCTATCGTGGTAACCATGGGAAAGCCAGTTCCAGCTACCGAGAATAATGTAACGCCCATCGATCATCAGCACTTTTTCATGTGTACCTTCTGTTAGACGGATAATATTTCCTTTTCCAAGTTGTTCACGGTATTCGGCAATTAGCGTATGATCATTATCATCTGCACGATCTAAGCGTTGATGATAATAACCGTAATAGACTTTGACTCTTACGCCACGCTGCTGCGTTGCCAACAGTTGTGCCAATTCAGGCCTTTGATACTGCGTCCCTCCTCGTCGAATCCACGGTGTAATCACTATCACCTCATTTTTACTCTGTGCTATCAGCGCGCTGAATGCGGCAATATGTTCACAGTCACGATAATAACGCTGTAAACGTGGAGTCTGGCTCAGGCTTGCAAACTGCGGGTGCTGACTACCTTGCTCGAGAAGAAAATCTTCTGCAACTCTATCGGCGAGTACCTTTAGGTAGCCTCCTGCTTGTCGCAGTCGATGATAGTTACCTACGATGATTAGTTGTTGTTTAGCGCGTGAAACCACTACATTTAGCATATTAGGCGAATCATTTTGAAAATTCGGAGTATCAAGGGGATGAAAAATTACCGGGCTATAAATAATGACCTCAAATCCTACTCCTTGGAACTGATGTACAGTACCGATACAGTTTTTCTGAGCATGATTCATGCGCTGAGCGAAGCGCTTACTTAGTAATGATCTCTGATTAGTGTAAGGGGTGACGATACCAATATCTGTCGTCAGGTCATAACCCGCCTCTTCCAGTTTATCCAGTAGTTGTTCAATGGCATCGACTTCGTCGAGGTTAGTGTTCACGGCATCCCCTTTCTGACCTTCTACGCTGTAGAACATCAAATGGTGACCGCCAGATTTCTCAAAGGCACTGGCGATACGTTCGTCAGGTGTTGCAGTTTCTACCGTAACCCCGTGATAACCAGCCAAACGGATAAAAAGGTCAGCAATTGGCTTCTGGCACCGCCTATGTTCATCCAAAATAATACTGTTGCCAATATCATTTACACGACCTGAAAGAGTACCAGCAGCACGGTGCCACCCCGTAACAGTTGCAGGTGAAACTCGTTCATACAACGTGTTATTGTCTGTAAAATGGCGTTCACGCAGTTGCGTTTGTAGATTTTCAGAGAGATTACGGATAGGTTCGATTTGCAACGGATCACCGACGATCATCGCTTTCTCGCTGCGGCTTAGCAACGGAATTAGTGATTCAACCGAAATCATGCCTGCCTCATCGCAAAGTGCCAGATGCCAAGGTTTATGGCCTTTGAGTTCATCAAGCTTACGATAGCCAGCCATCTTCCAGGCGGATACCAGCGTAGTTGCCATCACCGGATATACCAACGACAGTGCAGAATAGAATTCATCCAGCTTATCCAGCCAGCGATAATAACCTGCGCTGCGGCGTCCATTAACCAGAGCCTGCCAATGGGTCAACACCTCTTCTAATTCTATTTTCCGTTTCAGCTGTTCCTGCCAGAGATAGCCAATAGCCATTTCAAACATTTCTCGATGCTGATTGATAAAACGTTTACGTAAGATGTCACACCAGTCACCTTCCGGATAGTGCTGCTGATACTGAGCCATCATCTGTTGTGCATACACTACATTACACCATTGGTTTTGCAGATCTATCACTTCGGCGCTGAGGCTTAGCAGGCGTTTTTCTTGCTGGGCATCAGGTCCAGAATGCAGGAGTAATTTCAGTAGCTGAAGTTTTTCCTCCTGTTGCGACAATGTTTCTCCGGCATCTGCCAGAGCTGTTAATTGGTGGTGAGTAAGTATGCTAAGGTTGAAATGTTGAAAATCCTCTGGCACCGCAGCACGCATTTGCTGTAATCGTGCTCGATATTTTCCCTCGAACAGACGTGCCAGATGTAGCCTGATTCCTCTGCGGGGATAGTCACGGTAATGTAGCTCAAGTGCAGGGCGTAGCGGAGAATCTATCCAGTGGAGAATGTCTTCCACGTTATGCGGTAGTGGCCAAGTCGCTCGCAGGGTTTGATAAACCTTTCGAGCTTGCTGACGTAATTCCTTTTCCTGACTTAATATATACAAGCTTTTCTCCAGATAGTATGAGAAGTCATCAAGGTCGTCAGGGTGGTTAAGTGAGGCATTGATACCCTGATGCTGAACATGGGCAGCAAATGTGGTGAATTTATTAGCGAAACGTAGAGGAAGTTCCTGTACATCCGCTGTCCCAAGCCTACAATTGACAACAGACTGCAGAGCAGCAGCTTTTTCATTCAGGTATGTTTTATAGCAAGTGTTCAGTTCATCACGATGTTGGAGCAACACAGATAAGTAGTTACGCTGGGTATGTTCTTCATAACGTTCCTGCCGCAAGCGGCTGATGAGTCTCTCTATTCGGACAAGTTCATTCTGTACTTGATCCTTAGATCCACCGTGAAACCAGAGCCAGTCAAGCTGTTGTGTAAGCGGGTCACTACGTAGGTCGTCAATAATATTTTCTACTGCTTTTATGGCGGTAGATGTCACCAACATACCTAAATTACGGTCATTGCCTTCAGCAATGGACAATGCACGTGCTACCAATTGCTGGGCAATCAAAGACTTAAATAGAGTGGTTTTACCTGTACCAGGGGCACCTTGTACAGCGATCAGACGTTCATCCTGATTAATCGCCTGTATCGCTTCCATCTGCCCATGTCCAAGAGGATGCTGTGTTTCAAACAATCCTCCCGTTACCAGTTCATATATGTCTGGAGAATTATCCTCACTGTGAACATGGTTGAGATACTGTTCCAGCAGTGGGAATTCGCCTTCGGAATTGTCACACAGCCAACTGAAATCTTCTGCATCTCGTTTCAGGTTGTAATCTTCATTATGTAGTGGCGCAATAAGGGCATTAAATGCAGTTTCCAGTCCCTGATGCTTACTATTCGGCTGCTTTGTGACCCAGTCTTGAAACGATTCAAATGCTTCAAGGAAGGTGTCATATTTACGGCCCGTCAATGCGCTAACAATGCTCATCATATGGCGATTTTCACCCAACTCAGCCAATTGAATGCCAAACATCTCACGGAAAGCAAATGACAATGCGCTTATTTGTTGCCCATCTTTAACCGGGAGTAGTAAAGAGGTGCTATTTTGTTCAAATAACGCTTTTGGCAGTGGGAAAGAGAATAGTGGTAGGTATTTCACGTAAGATTTGTCTCGCACATTCTCTGTACAGCGTAATAGCGGAAACAGCAGATTGACGGGTTCAATATGGATAATCTCACCCTTTTTACCATATTTGACAAAGCGCTTGCGCCAGTTTTCATACATCTTAGGTGTGATGTGAATGCGTACTCCGTTTTGAGTATCCTCACAGTTTTCTTGACTAAGTACGAGTTGATGATCTTCATGTAACTTATTGGCTGGTATTTTACTTTTTTCTGCGCCGCCGCATTTCAGATAATCTTGCCAAGCCATGAGGATAATTTTCGAAGTGCTTTTCATTATTCTGGATATGCCTTATCAGTCCATGTTCCTTAAAATTGACTTAAAGAGAATAACATAGGTGTGGGAAGTTTAACTGTGTGTCCTGTCAACTCTATCCTTGGAATTCATATTGAATTTTGCTGGTGCTAAAAGTTACTGGCTGAAATAATGGCTATTTTTGTATAGGGTTGTCATTCTGTGCTGGATCGTTTGGACGTTTCTTAATACTTTATAGGAGCTCTGATATCGGCGCAGAATTGCTGGCATTAATATGGCAAAATTCCGCGCAAAAGCGGGTAAGATCAAGGCGAAGAGATACACGGAAATCAATACGAAGAGGGAACATTTGATGAAAAAAATTCTATGGGTCAAGTTCGGTTGGTCAAATGATTATTGTGGTGGGCCAGTTGATGGCAATTTTTACTGGCTCGACGATAACAAGGAAAAAAGAGGGAACGAAGCGTTCAACTTTGCCCCAGAATCTGATGGAACCTATTATTGCTATGTGCCGCCCCAAACAGGAAAATACGCACTTTCAAACAATGATCCTGATGGCTGGACTGTTATCTGCCTCGCGAAGAATCCAAAATATCCTGGTATCCACATTGTTGGGTGGTACGAAGATGCTACCCTGCATGGTGAATTCTGGATCTGCCTGACAACATTATCAAAATGCAGAGGAATGCTGTGGGTCAGGTTAATGACTGGTCGTATTGCATCACCAGTAAGACAGCGTATTTTATTCCACACGAGGTTAGGAATATGCCGTTCTCGGATGGCTCTATTAGACAAGGAAAGTATTCTTTCCTTGAAGGGCCGAGTGTAAATACCACCGATGACAAGAAGCGTGTACTTAATCTCCTTGAAAATCGCTTAAAGGAGATGAGTCTACTTGCCATTAAGAATCCTGACAAAGATAATCTTCCCGATCTTGAACTTGGAGTGATCGATCCCTTGAAAGGGTTTGGTACGCCAGCGCATAGAAAGGCAGTTGAGAAAGCCGCTGAGCGTGCTGTTATTAAACATTATACAACAAAGGGATATGGCTGCGAGCGCGTTACTCATCTACCCTGTGGTTATGACTTTGTTTTTACTAAAGATGGCGAATCAGAATTGCACGTTGAGGTTAAAGGTACGGCAGGCTCTTCATCACAGTTTTTTCTTACTCGGAATGAGCATCAGAAAGGTTTACAATCTAATCCAAAATGGCGTCTTGTCATGGTCACATCCGCTCTGACCACTACCCCTGATATCACTGAATATGATTCAAACGAAATAGAGCAAGTATTCGATATTGAACCCTATGTGTATACTGGCTCGTTATCCAGAAAGCGGAAGAATTAGTCAGTGAAATTCATACTTTCCTCGCAAAAGGCCTCGCCTGATAAGCCAAGCAGCTTAACTATAAGCTCGTTTTATTCGGGGTCATACAAATGAAGTTCCCGTTACAGTTTTAATATATGCTCGTACGGGCACTCGCAATACCATGTTGTGCTGACTGAGGTAATAAAGGTTGAAAATTATATGGCTGTAATTGAGGCTCAAGAGGTTAAAAATCACACTTTACTAGCCGGATAACAAATCCAAACCGATAAAAATAACCTTTTCTAAGATCTATGAAAGGGGGCGTTTTTCTTTTTTCCCCTATAACTGATTATCCATTGAGCCACCGATGCCTTTCCTCTGATAATTCCACAGACATAAACCGATCAAACAGGAGTTGCTCTTTATGTCTGAGCCTGACGAAAAAACCGCACCGCCAACACCCCGTCGTGCCGGCGCACTGAAATCCGCATTATCCATTGAACTGCATACCCACTACGCCATCCGCCTCTGGGAAGGGCGTAAAAAAGAAGATCTCACCGGCCGCCGTCAATACCCGGATATTATCGGCATGCCACAGGTGATTAAGCGGGCGGGGACGATCAGCATGGATGCGGCTGCTGATAACCCGTATGCCGAGTGTTGGCTGATTAAACTGGAACAGTCATTAGCAACAGCATCGGCCAGTCTTCAGCAGAGTATTGCCACCTTGCAGGAGACGCTGAATGCTTTGCCGGAACACGTTACGTTATCGGCTGTTTCCTCCGTTGAACCGCTGAATATCGGTGTCTACAGCCATTCACCATTGGGTTACCGCTGTGTCTGGCTGCTGATCGGTTATGACCAACTGGCGATGAAAACTTTTCAGGCGTTTCATTACGGTTTTATCTCTCGTTCTGAGCGGGATGCGTTGCTGCATAACGGCAGTCGGGTGATCCGCCAGATTTATGGTCTGGTGCGTTCTTACCGCCCTCTGAAGGTGACCCGTGCGGATATTGAGGAAAAAACACCGGCCGGCCTTGAAGCCATTAAATGGCTGGGCGAGCCGGAGCCTGATATTTTGTCGGGCCGGTTGCGTTCCGGTTTTTCACCGATCCGGCGTGCTGTTGTTCAGGATGCGGGCAGGGGGTGATATGCAGCTTTATCTGTGTGAAAAGCCCTCTCAGGCCCGGGATATCGCCCGCGTGTTAGGTGTGAAGCAGCGTGGGCAGGGATGTCTTTTGAGCCAGAACGTGACCGTAACGTGGGCTATCGGGCATTTACTGGAAATGGCCGCCCCGGAGCACTATGGCGAACAATTCGGCCCGCCGTGGCGGATGGAGCCTCTGCCGGTACTGCCGGCGCAATGGCAATGGACGGTGAAAAAAGAGACCGCTGAGCAGTTTGCGGTGATCAAACAGTTACTGAAACAGGCGGATGAAGTGATCATCGCCACGGATGCCGACCGTGAAGGGGAAGTGATTGCCCGCGAATTGCTGGAATACTGTGGTTTCACCGGACCCGTCAGGCGGCTGTGGCTGTCCGCGCTGGATGAAACCAGTATCCGGCAGGCTCTGGCCGCGTTATTACCGGGGAAACAAACGGAACTGCTCTATCAGGCCGGGCTGGGACGAGTACGCGCTGACTGGCTGACGGGCATCAATCTGACCCGCCTGTATACCCTGAAAGCACAGGCACAGGGATTTGGTGAGGGGGCGGGTACAGACGCCGACACTGGCGCTGGTCGTGAACCGCGATAATGCTATCGGCCGGTTTGAACCCAGGCCTTACTGGCAGGTGATGGCCACATTGCAAAAAGATAATGTGGCTTTTCGGGCTAAGTGGCTGCCCGCCCCCGATGCGTGTGATGAAGAAAAACACTGTATTCGGGAGGATATCGCACATCGTGTGGTTAAAGCCTGCCAACAGACACAACATGCTGTGGTGACGGGACTCATTCGGAAACGGGAGAAAACCCCGCCGCCGCTTTGTTTTGATTTGGGGACACTCCAGCAGGTGGCTTCCCGCCAGTGGGGCATGGGCGCCGGTCAGGTACTGACGATTGCCCAGTCGCTGTATGAAACCCATAAAGCGACCACCTATCCGCGCACGGATTGTGGTTATCTGCCGGTTTCCATGCGGGCAGACATTCCGGCGGTTTTTACCGCGCTGACCCGTACCGACCCGGCGATGAGCGGCATTATCAGCCAACTGGATACCAGCCTGCTTTCCCGTGTCTGGAATGACAGCCAAATCACCGCACACCCTGCCATTATTCCGACCCGCCACACGTTTGATATGACAAAACTGACGGCAGACGAATTAAAACTCTATCAGCTGATCCGCCAGTATTATCTGGCGCAGTTTTTGCCTGCACAGGAAACGGATGTGACCGAGGTGACCCTGAATATCGGCGGACAGGGATTTCAGGCGAAAGGGCGGGTGAGTGTGGCCACGGGCTGGAAGGCGTTGTTTGTGCGTGAACAGGAAGAAAAACAAGAAGAAAAACCGGACGAAAATGCCGTCCTGCCTGCATTGAAAAAAGAGGAAATCTGTCAGGTGAATGGGGTAGAAATACAGCCCCGGCAAACCCGGCCGCCGGCACCTTTTACCGAAGGGACGCTGATTGCCGCCATGAAAAATGCGGCGGCGTTTATTCACGATCCACAGCTGAAAAAAGTGCTGCGGGAGAGTAGCGGGCTGGGCACGGAGGCGACCCGGGCGGGCATCATTGAAGCCCTGTTTAAACGTCAGTTGTTGGTACGAAAAAAGAAAAACCTGCATGCAACACAACTGGCGCAGGAATTGATCGCAGGACTGCCGGATGTCCTGACCCACCCGGGCATGACCGCACTCTGGGAACAGTCACTGGACGACATTGCCCGGGGCTGCGCCACACTGGATAGCTTTATGCAGAAACAGGCGCAATGGCTGACTCATTTAATGGAAAAGGGCAAGGCGCAGCCGATTCAGTTTACCCTGCCGAAAACCCCGGTGTGCCCACGTTGTGGCGGCACGATGCAAAAACGCATGGGGAAAACAACGCCGTTCTGGGGTTGCACCCGCTACCCGGCGTGCAAGGGGATGCTGAATGCCAGCGCGGTGACCGGTTCCCGAAAAAACCGGCGGGGAAATTCGTCGGCATGAAAATAGGGTTATTGATTGATCCCATTAGCGGATGCTTTAAAAATCACGCAGTTTTTAGCCGAAAACTCCCGTAGCCTGAAAGGGAGCGCCTGTTTGCGGTACATCTGCTCACCTTTGGAAGCAGGTATTGCCAGTTCAACGGCAGTGAAGGTTTTTTATTCTTTTATCAGAACGCCAACCACATAGGCGTCTGACGCCCGGCGGGAAAAATCATTCCCGTCAGGGAAGCGGGTTTTCTCCGTCACATCGTATTTTTTTACCTCCATGGAGAACATCGCATGTCTGAGAACACCCCATCTTTAACCAAAAACGATTATTTCAACCTGAATATCAAAGGACTGGGTTATCTGAATAATATCCGCCATGTCAGCACCGCCAGCGGAACGTTCCTGAGCTGTGTGATCAATGCGCTGAACGGGCCGAGTGATAACCCGGTCTATGTGCGTTTTGATATTACCGTGGTCGGCAAGGAAGCAACCAGTCTGGTCGGCCGTTGCCAGAAAGCGGTAGACGAGGACAAAAAAGTGTTGTTGGGCTTTACGTTAAGCAATCCTTCAACGGATATCTTTACCCTGAAACGCGGTGATCATGCGGGTGAACAGCGCGTCAGCCTGAAAGCCCGTCTGATCAAAGTTGACTGGATTAAAATCGGTCAGGAAAAAGTGTATCAGGCTGAACAATCCGATTCGATGCCACCTCAGAACGGCATCACGCAAAAAGAATATGCAGAGAACTCTTTCTGATATTCCTTTGTGATTCCTCTGACCTGCCCTGAGCTTTCAGGGCAGTCCCTTTATGAACAAAGACAACAGGATACCACTATGAATGTTGCACCGATTGGGGTTCTGGCCCTGCAATATTGCCATAAACAATTACCGTTAACCGTTTTGCGCCGCCGTGCAGGGTTTTATATCGGCACGACAGATGAAGGTATTCCCTGCTCCCGTGAATCCGTGGAGTATTTTGCCCGGCGTGAGCAGGCGGAATTTGCCCTGAAACAGGGACAATGGACACAACGTCAGTCAGTTTAACCGATAAGGAAATGGATATGTCTTCACGCGGGATTAACAAAGTGATTTTAGTGGGTTATCTGGGACAGGACCCGGAAATCCGTTACTTGCCCGCCGGTGGTACCGTGGCCACGCTTTCACTGGCCACCTCAGAAAACTGGCGCGATAAACAAACCGGCGAGTTGCGGGAAAAAACGGAGTGGCACCGAGTCGCCATTTTCGGCAAATTAGCCGACATTGCAGCGGAGTATTTGCAGCAAGGGACGCAGGTGTATATCGAAGGTCAGCTGAAAACACGCAAATGGCAGGATAACCAGGGGCAGGATCGCTACTCAACCGAAGTGGTGGTGAATGTGAATGGGTCGATGCAGATGCTGGGAAGTCGTGGGGATTCGAAGCGCGCGGCACCTCAGCAGGCGGAACATAAACCGGCACAGAAGCAACCACCATCTCAACCTGCTAATAAGGAAAGAAAAAATACGCAGCCGATACAGGTTTCAGTTTTACCGGAAGAGGATAAAACCGACTGGGATTCGGAGATCCCCTTTTGACTTATTTTTTGTCTTAGACAAATATGCCCTGTCATAACAGGGCTTATTTTGAATTCCAATATCAATACATAGAAGCCTATTAAAAATATAAAAAATTAATATTTCTTATTAAATTATTCTTATTCAATATATTTTTATTGAAAATAATATCAACATTGAATTATTCACGTAATTAATTGTTTTGTGATTGTGCATATGAGTACTTGGAAAAAAACTTATATCAAAAGTGCAAAGGGGATGGCTTATCAATTTGCATGTAGTAGAGTATGTGATATTTTATTAAATTAGTATATTGCTGAGAATATTTTAAAAGAGATAAACTATGATTATTGCAAGTATTAATGATTTTAAATTACTAAATATAAAGTGTAAAAAATATTTTGATCTTCTATCTAAATCTAGGAGGTTTTATAAAGAACCTGAAAATAATAAAATTAAAGAAAGGTTTGGTTTTTATTTATTTATGCTTGAAAGTTTTTGTAATGAAAAAGACTTGGAGAAAATTAGTGATTTCATAATTGACACTGAATATAACGATTATCTTAGAGGTGAGCGTCATATTGACCATGGAATTGATGCTTTTTATATAGATGAAGAATCTAGAGAAATAATGCTCTTTAATTTCAAATTTAGAGAAAGTTTTAAAACTGATCAAAAGCAAAGTTCGAATGATGCATTTATATCAACTAAGTTAATAAATGCTATTATGAATGAAAATTCTTTTCAGTTAACAGGGAAGTTGAAGGGGTTTGTTGATAAAACGATCGATAAACTTAATGGAAAAGATGTATGGAGATTATGTCTCTATATGGTTAGTAATGAAGCAATTCCAATTGATATTGATGAATCATCAATACAGGAATTAAAAGATTTTTATGATATGGAAGTGGTGCCTATATGTCTTCCCCATATTAAAAGTATGATGTCGATTAGGCCAAGTCCTATAAATGCTGAGTTGATTATTGATAATGATGCCTTAATGTCATACTCAGAAAGCACAATTTCAACATCAAAATCATATATAGTACGTTTAAGTGCCGCTGATATTATTCGAATTACTTGTAAGGATCCTTTGCTTCGAAATGATTATAATTGTGAACGTATTGAGGTGTTAGCTAAAGAAAAGATCGATTATGGAGTTCTATTCGATAATGTACGGGGGTTTGTTCAGCGTTCTAAATATAATGAAGCCATAGCTAAATCACTTAAAGAAGAGCCAAGCAAATTCTTCATGTATAATAATGGGATGACGATTGTTTCTAAGAACATTCGAGCAGATGCAGTAAATGGTGGTAAAAAAGTTCGTATTTCCATTAGTGATTTTCAAGTTTTGAATGGAGGCCAAACTCTGAGAACATTGCATAATTTTAATAGTCAGCATGAAGAAAATATTACAGATTACTTATCTAAGAGTGAGATCCTTGTTAGAATTTTCAACGCGTCAGATAATGAATCGGCTAATAAAATAGCTGAATATACAAACAGTCAAAACTCTATTTCAAACATAGATCTGAAGTCATTAAGCACTTTACAAATTCAAATTGAACAATTATTGGATGAGCATGGTATAATTTACGCTCGTAAGAATGGTGATACCGGCATGGACGATTCAAAAGATTACCGCTACAAAATTAGTATGGAGCAATTTGGACAAATATTGTTTGCTAGGCAAGGGAATCCTGAAAAATCATCTAACCAGAAGCAACATATTTTCGGTAGGTATTACGAAGATATTTTTTCAGAGCAAAATTTCAATATCACCGAAGCACCAGAAATTATAGAAAATTATTTTGAAGTTAAAAGAGAATATGGTAATGCAGGTGATGATGTCCAGAAAATAGAACAAAAGGTTTTTTATATTTTATACATAAAAAAAGAAAAGCCAGAATTTAGTTATCAACAATGTATAAAAGAACTAGAAAGTACATTGTTAGTTTTTGAGCCAAAAAAGAATATAACTGATGCACGTAAATTAATACAGGTCAGTTTCAAGAGTTTTTTAAATGACCGATTAGGTATATAAAATAAGATTAAATTGTTTTTTAATAAGAATAATGTTGGAGGGTTATTTATGTATTAAATCTTATATTGCTCTATAAATTACTTTCATAGAAAATTAGTAACCCTGCAAAAAAAACAGGGTTTTCTAGTTGATTGGAAATGAAAAAATAAACCTATTTAGCTTATTTCTATTTTCAGAGTTATTATTTTTTTTAGCCACTGATCGAAATGTGGGCATTGAGAGCGAATGGTATCTAAGCCAATATCACCAACAATCAGTGGGCCATGTAAGGTTTTATGGTAATTGGGGATGAGAGCTAAAATACGCTTCGATGGGGCCGTTTGCGGACTGTTATTTATATCTTCAGGAGTATCAAATTCTTCTTTGATAGCCTGTAGTGCGGCAATGGGCGCATGGTCATCAAGCCAGTCTGTAAATTTTTCGGGCTGGCAGAATAATAAGGCTTCAAATTCATGTAATAACAGATGGGGAATAAAATTTACCTGTTCGATATCATCAGCAAAAGCCTGTTCTAGCTTTACTACCCGTTTGCTGGCAGCACTATCCCGTTGTTCGTTATAATTGGGGAAATCAGTCGGTAACCCGTAATAGTCTATGAGTGTGGTGACGAATGCACCGGGATCTTGCCGACATAAACGAGTAATTTGGTGTTTGACTTTACCATAGCTTGTGATTCCACCCTTCTGACTGGAACTGGTCTGAGCCAGTATTGGCGTCAGATAGATTTGTTGTGCAAAAAAATAAGGAGCCAGTACATCCCGCACGAAGGTTTCTTCAGTCTGCCCTTCGACAAAAACATTGATGCGGATCATCGCTGTGGCCTCCCGCCAAGTAAGTTTTTCTTCCATAATTCTCCGAGACTATAGTCTTCAAGCCAGTCAGAAAGCATTTCGTTATTCAGGCGCTTAAAGGTGGATGCACCTTGTTGCTTGTCAACAACGATCAAATCGTCAGCATCAAATTGGTTGACCAGCTCAACTGATTGCGTAGATATAATCAATTGATGCTGATTACTGGCATTTTTTATCAAGCCTGCCAACACGTTAATGGCGTAGGGATGGAGTCCGAGTTCAGGCTCATCAATGATAATTGAGCCGGGCATATACTCTTCGGGTTGTAGTAGTACAGTGGTTAATAAAATAAAGCGCAAAGTGCCATCAGATAATTCACTGGCTTTAAAAGGGATATCCTGTTCTTTTTCTGTCCATTCGAGTTGAATGTAGTCAGCATTATCTGGAGTAGGTCGCAGGTAAAAATCACCAAAAAACGGTGCAACCATCTGAAGGGTTTTGATAATGCGCGTGTAATGCTGTGGATGATGTTTTTTCAGCCGATACAGAAATGCTGCTAAATTGGCTCCGTCTTCCCGCAGATAATCATTGTCATTAATGCGGTGGGTTTGTTTAACTCTGGCGCTATCACTTGTATCATGAAAATGGTACACCCGCCAACGGAGCATGGCAGGTAATGCATCATCGTTGATGCCCGTATGATGTTTACTGACCTGAGATTCAAAATGACCTGAGCCGATATCGTAGCCACCTTTGATATTCCCGAAAAGTGATTCATGCCGGAACATCATACGATTGTCATTGGTAGGTTCCAGTTCAAATTTATAGCCATTGTAGCCAAAATAAAGCTCAGAACTCATGTATTCAGTTTTCTTACGGCTAAAATGTAGCAATGTATCAGGGCCGCCCATTTTGCTAACAAAGGACTGTAGACGATGATCAAGTACGATGGCAATTAGGCGAAAAAAACTGATGAAATTAGATTTTCCGGCACCATTAGCCCCAATAAGGACATTCAGACATCCCATTGGTAAATCACATTCAGCAATAGATTTGTAGCCTGTTATCTTGATCCGGCTTAAATGGTCATTATTGGTTACTGGTTTCATAATTTTGCCTTTTCAGCATCATGCGATTTTTGTTTGCCTTATTATACACTTTTCTGGGGGCGGCTTAATGGGTATAACCGCGAGTAATTACACCCGCCACGCTGAGTTTCTCACAAAGAGAATACGCAAATAGGTGTTTTTTTATGCTGTAAATTTGTGTGGAACGCATCATCCAACAATTTTATTTACTTGTTAAACTTACGCGTTCGATTATTGAATTAAATAACGTAATTCGTTAAAGTAAAAAAGCTATCAGCAAAATCTGATAGTGAGGAATCTCAGGCCTCAAAGTTATCCACTGGTAGGAAGTTTCTACCAGTGTGTCTGTACTCGCCCCTTCAATGGCGGTTCAGACAGGGGAGGCTTCGGCCTCACCGGCTGATAACTCCGGTACCTGAGAATCCCTGTCTTGAATCGCCACCACTTAATAATCAAAAGAAGGGGAAGCAGGTATGACTATGACTCACACTCAGAAAGACTGGCACCCAGCCGAAATTATTTGTGCATTACGCAAACGTGGTACAACCCTCGCCGCAGTCTCCCGCGAAGCCGGATTAAGCTCCTCAACCCTTGCCAATACCCTGTCACGCGCCTGGCCAAAAGGGGAATGGATCATTGCAAATACCCTTGAGATCCATCCATCTGAAATTTGGCCAAGTCGTTATTTTGATCAGTCCGGTCAGTTGATTGAACGTACTGCACGTAAGTCGGTTTCAGTAAAAATCGCAGAACAATAAGCGATAAGATTTTTATTTCCTAAAAGGCAGTTTCAGTTGTTGATTGAATAAATCCTGTTATTTCCTGCACATTGAGGCTTTTATTGCCGGGCAGGAATAACAGGAATGAGAATAACCCTATTAATGGGCCTATTGGCCACTATCCTGACGGGGTGTCATTCCCCGTCCAAACAACTTCAATCCCAACCCATCTCCGAACAGGTGATTTCTGCAACGCAGGTCACGCGCAATATTCAGCCTGTTCCTTCTGATATTTATCAACACACGCCGGAAATTATTCGTCATGGCCGATATCTGCTGGTCAGTACCGACCCGACAGCTGCACAGCGTGACCCGCTTTCTCAGTTGATTGAGGTTCGTCTCCCTGCTTCCCAGAAGCCTACGGTGGGTGATGCCCTGCGTGATGTATTGCGCCAGTCGGGCTATACCTTGTGTACACCTGAAAAAATCAATGACATTTTATATCGCCAGCCGCTGCCTTCGGTGCACCACCAGTTCGGCCCTGTTCGGCTGCATACGGCTTTGCAGCTCATGGCAGGCCCGGCCTGGCAACTGGACGTGGATGCGGTACAACGTCAGGTTTGTCACCATTTGCGGCCGGGTTATCAGCTCCCGCAACCCCCACAAGGAAAGCAGCCATGAAAGGGTCTCAAATGGGGCTGATGATGTGGGCAGTATTCGGCAGCCCGGCATGGGCAGATACCCCGTCACCTTTAACGTCACAGCAGACGCAGACGGTGGAAAGCCAAAAGCAAACATTAAAAACACAGGCCGAGCAGTGGGGATTGAAGATGGAGGAATATCAGCGTTATCAGCATCTGATGGTGGGGCCAAGGGGAATTCAATCGCCGGGACTTGATCCGCTGACAACCTTGGGCATTGAGGCTGAAAACGAGGCCGAACGCCGTCGTTATGCTGAGCAGTGGGTCAAAACAGAATTCGCTCGCACCGAAAAAGAACTGCGTTTTCAGCAAGAAGTGAATGCGGCCTGGCAGCGGCTGTTTCCTGATGTTCTGCCCGTTAACATGACGAAAACACGGGAGGTAAGCGGCCGTCTGGCCCTGTTTGTTAAAGTCAAAGATTGCCCGTCATGTGAAACCCGCTTGGCTGAAGTGTTGGCTGCGAAACAACCTGTTGATATCTATCTGGTCGATAGCCAGGGGAATGATGACCTGCTGCGGCAATGGGCCAAAAAACATCAGATCCCCGTTGAGCGGGTACGTAACCGACAAATTACCCTGAATCATGATGCGGGGTATTGGTTCCGGTTTGGCAAGGGTCGGATGCCGGTCTTGTTGCGGCAGGGAGAGCAGGGATGGCAAATCACCTCATGATGAAACCGCTGAACTTATTCCCCGTTGTGGGTTTACTATGGATGACTGTCTGCCATGCCGAACTGAATGTGATTGCCGATTTAGGCGGCAAAGATGCCTCGCCCTTTTATGAAAGCATTAATGCCGAACAACATGATGCGTCTTTACCATCGGCACCGCCTTTTTCGCCCGACGTGGCAGCTGAAGCGGCCATGCTGCCGGTCAGCACACCAGAACTGTCACCGGGGAAAGTTGCCAGCAGGCCACTCCAACTGTCGGGGATCGGGGCACTTTTTCTGATTGGGGATGATCCGGATTCACGTCGGTGGCTAAGTCAGAATGCTGCGCAGCTTAAGAAACTGCATGCCGTGGGACTGGTCGTCAATGTCAGGGAGACGGCGGGGTTACAGTCACTTAGAGCATTAGCGCCAGATTTATTATTATCGCCGGCTTCCGGCACCGAACTGGCTCGTCGGTTGCAGTTGCAACATTATCCGGTGTTAATTACCGACACTCAGCTTTCCCAGCAGTTATCACCATGAGCCGCCGTTATGTGGTTGAAGCCCTGTTACGCCCGGCCGTTGAACTGAATACGGCGCTGGTCGCCGCTGTTGCGGCGTTTGTCTGTATTCGGGCCCCTTGGGCTATCGCATTGGCGCCCTCCGTCAGCTATGTCATGGGCGGCGGTTTTGCCGTACTGGCGATGATACGCACCTGGCAGGGCATTCAGGTTATCCGTTATCGCAGAAACCTGCGCCGCCTGCCGCGTTACCAGATGAGTACCCAACACATTCCTCTCAGTCACAGGCAATTGTTTCTGGGGCGTGGATTTCGCTGGCAGCAGAAGCATACCCAGCGTTTGCAGGATACACGGCGACCGGAAGTGGAACGATTCGTACAACCCTCTCAGGTTTATCAGCTCGCCCGCGAACTGGAGCGTCGAACAGAATACCGTTGGCCAGCTTTATCTGCGCTATTACACAAAGACGCTGCCTGGAATCCGGTACGCCCGCTGCCACCGGTGGGGGGCAATCCGGCTATCCACGGTCTTGAGCCACAGGAAGCGGACGTTTTTATGGACTTGCGCGAACGCGTCGGCCATACGTTGGTGATGGGGACAACCCGTGTAGGAAAAACCCGGCTGGCAGAATTGTTAATAACGCAGGATATCCGGCGCGGTGAGGTGGTGATTGTGTTTGATCCCAAAGGGGATGCCGATTTGTTAAGACGCATCTGGGCAGAGACGCATCGGGCAGGGCGTGGTAATAAACTCTCCCTCTTTCATCTGGGCTGGCCGGAAATCTCTGCCCGTTATAATGCCGTCGGGCGGTTTGGTCGGGTATCCGAAGTGGCTTCCCGTCTGGCGGGGCAGCTCAGCGGTGAAGGTAACAGTGCCGCGTTCCGTGAATTTGCCTGGCGGTTTGTCAATATTGTCGCCCGTGCACTGGTGGCACTGGGGCATCGGCCGGACTACCAGCTGATAACTCGCTACGTCAATAATATCAGTGAACTGTATCAGCGCTATGCGACCAAAGTGATGGAAGACAGGCAACCGGAGTTGCTGGCGCAAATCAATCACTCTCTCAGCAAACTGAAAGAAAAAGACATTCCGCGCAATATGCAGGGACAGCCTGATGCCCTCCGGCTCTGGGCCATGGAAATGACCCTGAGTTCTGAGGCGGGGAAACAGCTCTATGATCCGATTCTAGACGGGCTGCGCTCTGCCGTGCGTTATGACCGCACCTATTTTGACAAAATTGTCGCGTCCTTATTGCCGCTGCTGGAAAAACTGACCACAGGCAAAATTGCGGAACTGTTATCGCCGGATTATCTCAATATGACGGATCTGCGGCCCATCTTTGACTGGGAGCAGGTGATCCGCAAAAACGGCATTGTCTATATCGGGCTGGATGCGCTGTCTGACAGCGATGTAGCTTCAGCTGTGGGCAACAGTATGTTTGCGGATCTGGTCAGTGTCGCGGGGCAGATTTACAAATATGGCATGAATGCCGGATTGCCGGTTCGCCATGACGGGAAACTGGCGATCAACCTGCATTGTGACGAATTCAATGAACTGATGGGGGATGAATTTATTCCGCTGATCAACAAAGGTGGCGGCGCGGGGATGCAGGTGACGGCGTATACCCAAACCTCGTCTGATATCGAAGCCCGTATCGGCAGCCCGGCCAAAACGGCGCAGGTGGTGGGTAACTTCAACACTTTGATTATGTTGCGTGTGCGCGATAACCGGACGGCGGAACTGCTCACCAGTCAGTTACCTGAAGTGGAAATCTACAGCAAGACCCTGGTATCCGGGCATTCGGATATTGCCGATGTTGAACAAGGGCAGGATTTCACTTCTTCCACACAGGACAGGGTAGGCACCGTCAAAACGCCGCTTGTCACGCCCGCTGAAATGATTAATCTGCCGAAAGGGCAGGCGTTTGCGCTGCTGGAAGGCGGACAGCTGTGGAAAATCCGCATGCCTTTGCCCACGGGGGATGACGATGATGCCCTGATGCCGGCCAGTTTGCAGAACATTGCCGAGCAGATGCGCAGGTACTACCGCACCAGTGAAAACTGGTGGGAAGAGAAGGGGTAGTTTCCGGTCATGACACAGTCAGAAAATCAGTCCCGCCAATCTTCCCAACCGCCCCGCAAGCATGGCCTGCTTTATCGTCTGTTATGGGAATGGCCGTGGCAACTCATTGGGTTTATGGTGATGTCCTGGCTATTCAGCCTGTTACTGGAATATCTCGGTATGGCTTTTTTCTGGCCGGAACAGGGTGCCACTCACAGTCAGAATATGATGAAGGCAGAGCTTAACTATCTCTCTTCGGAATTTACCCGAAGCCTGTTGCTGTCAGAACCCTCACAAACCGTTTCGGCAGGGTTGGCGCAAGCCTATCAATGGTTGTTTGTGGACAGTGGTTTTATGAACTGGGTTCAGGGACAATCACAATATCATTTCCATAGCCGCAATGGTTTTATGCGTGAATTCAATGCGGTATTACAGGGTGTATCGGGTCATTTGCAGGAGTATTGTCTGGCGACGGTATTTATCACGATGGTGACGTTGACCCGGATAGCCATTCTGCTGTTATCCGTCCCCTTATTTGTGATGGTGGTGATAGTTGCACTGGTTGACGGGCTGGGACGGAGGGATTTGCGGCGCTACGGGGCAGGGTATGAATCCAGTTTTGTTTACCATCATGTCAAACGGGGGATTAAACCGGCCTGCACGGTTCCCTGTGTACTGTATTTATCGTGGCCGGATGTGGTGTATCCCACGGTGATATTGTTGCCTGCGGCGATAGTGCTGGGTATGGCGGTCGTGATAACAACCTCAATGTTTAAGAAATACCTGTAAGAAGCTGGGCGCTGGAGTGCAAAACGTTTTTTGTTTTGTACTCCAGCGTCAGCAGACAAGCCGCACAGCGGCGCGTCAGTGATTGTTATACGTATCTGAGACTTCTTTTTTTGTCAGTTTAACTTTATCCCGTGTCAGTTGGGTGATATTATTACACTAATATATCCCATTAATTAAATGGTTTTTAATATGAAAGAGTTAGAGTTAATTGCACAAAAACTGATTGCACAAAACGAAGAAGAACAATGCCAGAAAAAGGAAGAAGACAAAGCATTAATCAGTAAACTCGTTGAAATCTATGATCAAAAATATGTTGCTGAGGCACTTCGGGCTATTAGTCATAGCGACTGGACTCGTGAAACACTTAATCGCTGGTTAAATGGTAAAATGGTGCAAAAGCAATTAACTGAACTAGAAGTACAGATGCTTAATAGTTTGTTGCCATCACCGCCTGAACACCATCCGAATTACACTTTTCGTTTTATTGACCTGTTTGCTGGCATTGGTGGGATCAGAAAAGGATTTGAAGACATTGGTGGGCAATGTGTGTTTACCAGCGAATGGAACAAGGATGCGGTCCGTACTTACAAAGCAAACTGGTATTGCGATCCTGAAGAGCATACCTTTAATTCTGATATCAGGGATATAACTTTGAGCTATGATATTTCTGTCAGTGATAAAGAAGCATACCAAAATATAGATCGTGAAATCCCTAATCATGATGTATTACTGGCGGGTTTCCCTTGTCAGCCTTTTTCTCTTGCAGGAGTATCAAAGAAAAATTCATTAGGCCGTGCTCATGGTTTTGAATGTGAAACGCAGGGAACATTGTTTTTTGACGTAGCGCGGATCATTGCTGCCAAAAAACCGGCTATTTTCCTGCTGGAAAATGTGAAAAACCTGAAAAGCCATGATAAAGGGAAAACGTTTCGGGTTATTGTACAGGCTTTGGATGAATTGGGATATTCAGTTGCGGATGTTGAACATACAGGGAAAGATGATCCAAAGATTATTGATGGCCAAAATTTCCTGCCACAACACCGTGAACGTATTGTTTTGGTTGGATTTCGGCGTGATCTTAATATCCACCAGGGATTTACCCTCAGAAATATGAATCAACTTTTTCCTGCGCAAAGACCGGCTCTTAAAGAACTACTGGACAGTAATGTTGATAAAAAATATATCCTTACTCCTGCATTATGGAAATATTTATACAACTACGCGAAAAAACATCAGGCAAAAGGCAATGGCTTTGGTTTTGGTCTGGTTTTCCCTGATAACCCGAATAGCGTTGCCCGCACCTTGTCCGCCCGTTACCATAAAGATGGCTCTGAAATACTTATCGACCGAGGCTGGAACAGAGAGCTTGGAGAGAGGGATTTTGACAATGAAGAAAACCAGAAAAACAGACCAAGAAGGCTGACACCCCGCGAGTGTGCACGTTTGATGGGATTTGAATCACCAGGTGGCACAACTTTCCGCATTCCCGTATCGGATACTCAGGCCTATCGGCAATTTGGCAACTCTGTGATTGTTCCTGCTTTTGCTACTGTGGCTCAGTTATTGGTACCTTATATTGCCAAAGCAATTGCGCTAAAAAACAGCAAAAAAGTGGCATAAGGTCTGATTATGGCTGATGTTCACTCTTCTGTAATTCGTAGCAAAAATATGAAAGCGATACGAAATTGTGACACAGCCATTGAAATAAAGCTGGCAGTGATCCTTGAAGATACTGGCTTTCAGTTTCGGACACAGGTAAAAGAATTACCGGGGAAGCCTGATTTTGTAATCGATGAGTATCGAAAAATCATTTTCACTCATGGGTGTTTCTGGCATCACCATGATTGCTATCTGTTTAAAGTCCCGATGACCAGAACCGAATTTTGGATGAACAAACTTGGGAAGAATGTATTACGGGATAAAGCTATTAATGAGAAGCTCAGGAGTGATGGCTGGCACGTTATGGTTATCTGGGAATGTGCTATAAAAGGCAGATTCAGATTACCCGTTCAGGAATTATCTGAAAGAATAGAAGAGTGGATTTGTGCAGGTAGTGATTCTGTAGAAATTGATACTAAAGGGATACATAATAAAAATGTTTGAGCAGCTATCTGATCATTTCGAAGTCGCAGTTGCAAAATATCTTTCGGCTGTTGATGTTGATCCTAAAAAATCAAATCAACATGAAATTGGTGGATTGGTCAAAGCAGGATTTTCAAGATATCTTCCCGTTTCCGAACAAGGGGAAAAAATATTTTTTAAGGCAACGCTGACTTATATTGTCGGAGAAGATAGCGAACCGATCATCTGTGAAGATCAATTAACGTGGTACGATACCCGTTATAACCAGCCAAACAGATCGGCTGAATATCGTATGTATTATAAAACGAATCCTGTTTCATCTTTGATGAGCGAAGGTGATTTTTTTCTAATTATTAAACGTAATAATGGCGATTTGCTGATTATTATAACTCCCCCGGGATCTTCAGTTGAATTACAGCTGAATACTTTATTTGGGCTGGGTAATATTGGTCATCATTTTTCCCGATCTTCGATAGAGGAAAAATCGCTTATCCTTCCAGTCAGGATGTTATTTGAAGACCTGGGAATAGAACTTGAAGAACCTGAAAGTAAAAATGAAAATTTACTGGAAACATTATTAAAGCACTTTCCGGCTGGTTTTCCTAAGTCAAAAGAATTTTCTTTGCTGGCGAGGGAAATGGCCTCAGGTGAACCAATAAATGAACCCGATAATACACTGATGCTATGGATGGAACAGGAAGAAAAATTATTTAAAACGTATGAACGTTATGAGGTAGCAAAAAAATTATCGCAGGGATTTGGAGAAAACGGGAATGATGTTGATGAATTTATTCATTTCTCATTGAGTGTTCAGAACAGGCGAAAATCGCGTGCTGGTTTTGCCTTTGAAAATCACCTGGATCATCTTTTCTCATTGCATAATCTGCAATTTCAACAGGGTTCTGCCAAAAATATAACAGAGAATAAGTCTAAACCCGATTTTCTTTTTCCATGTTTTTCTGCTTATCACGATAAATCTTTTCCTCAGGAAAAGTTGCGATTGCTTGGTGCAAAAACGACATGTAAAGATCGCTGGAGACAAGTATTGGCTGAAGGAGACCGGGTGGCGCGTAAGCATCTGATAACGATGCAGCCAGGAATAAGTGAACAACAGTTGGCAGAAATGAAGAGTAAATCGCTACAGTTAGTGGTGCCTGAATCTGTTAAGTCACTCTATCCAATATCCTATGCCAATGATTTACAGAATGTTATGGAGTTCATTACTGAAATCAAGGAAATCCAAAGATTAACTCAATGACTTTGCAAATGAAACAGCACTGCATTTATATGTAAATACCTTTTCTCTGAGGTGACCATTCAGGTGGTCACCATGATCCGCACCTGTCATCCTACAATGTGTTATATGTCATATTTTTCTTTGTACCGCTCATGCGACAGCCTATTGAAGATACTCTGACGGTGCATTCACCACCTGCGTCATCCACTCAAACCCGTCACACGCTTTACAGATACGGTTATCCTGCTTCGGGTCAAAATGGTAGTGATGATGCGAAATATCTTCACAATACCCCACAAACGGCTGATCGATACGATGCAGCTGAATAGTTGCCGCTTGCTTTCTGGACGCCGGAAAGAATGCCCCACTGATTTCGGCAAACAGTTCGGTATCATCCTGCTGCCCGTCACAGTGTTCGCAGTGGTTTATCCAGTGCTGTCGGCGCAGTCGCTGGCTGACGGCTTTGCGCAGGCGGTGGTGAAAACCGGGCAGCACGTTACGCACGAGAGAGGGAATATCGGCGATATAAAACAAAAACGCCGGGCTGTCCTGCTCTGTGTAGTCAACTTCCGTGCCGGGTTCATCGCCGTTATCCGCTTCCAGTAGCTGGTGTCCGGCAGGCAGCATAAACGCCGTCACGGTGGTGTGTTCATGACAGTGCGGGCAGGATGTTTGGGTCTGGGCGAGATACCAGTATTCAGCATGCACATTGTAGAACGGCAACCAGTTCATAAATGGCGTCGGGTCAAAACTGTTGTCAATATACCAGATTTGGGCGGCAGCATCCCAGCGTGCACCCAGCTTCCGTGCCTTTTCGTATTCATCATCAGGGACGTTTAAATCAATCCGCAGCATGTGCTTTCCTTCATTCTTAAATCGTTAACCAAATAAATTAGTCAGACTATTTAGCTAATTTTCACCAAAGCATAAAGAGTTTATTACTGATTTGACCTAAAAAACCCCGCATCCTCGGCCTCCTGAAATCCATGATGAGGTGAGTGTTTATGCGCTGTTGCTTTTCCCTGTCCCGTTCTGCCTGTCTGCTGGGGTTGACTGTGTTGTGTATGCCGCTTGCGCAGGCGGCCGAGAAAGACGAACTGGCGAGTGCAAAAAATCTGATTGAGCAGGTACAAATGGCACTGGAACGTGCCTGTATCGTCGCGCACGCTGACACTGCAACCCTGCCGCGTTATCACTTCGATTACCTTCGTATCCGGGCCGATCTCAACACGATCAAAACTGGCATCGATCACTACCTGATGCCCTCCCGTGACCAGCCGGACTATCCCGCGCCGTTATCCGGCCATTACCGTCAGGAACACCAGCAATGACTAATGCCCAACGTAATGCTTTTGAAGTGGCCTCGGGGCACTTTGATATTGGTTTTCTGTCTCTGGTGTGCGTCGGTTTTTTTCTGGCGACGCTGTTTCTCTGGGCCGCCTGGGCCGCAGTGGATGTCTGGAACGGCTGGGCAAATGAAAAAGTGCGTAACCAGACCCTCAGCCAGTTTGCCCTGCGAACCGCCCTCTTACTGGTGGTGACTGTCTGGATGTTTGCCAGCTGAGGCCATGAACACAATGAAAAGGGATAGATTGACGATGAAACACATTTTAACTCGTTGCCGTCGTTTCAGTATGAACCTGATCACCCGAATAAGCTTCGTGCTGTTGTTGTCCGGCCTTTCCGGTGGATCGGCATGGGCTGATTTGCCGGCTATCGAACCGCCAAAAAATGGCGGTGGCGGCGGATTACTGGGACAGGTGAAAGGCTATGCGCAGGATGGCATTGTGATTGGCGGGCTAATCCTCTCGGCCGTCGCATTTTTTAAAGTGGCTTCGGCGGCGGTGGAAACCTTCTCTGAAGTCCGGGACGGCAAAGCCACCTGGACACAGTTTGGATCCATTATCGTGGTCGGCGTGGTACTGCTGGTTGCAGTGATCTGGCTGCTGGCGAAATCGGCTGGCATTATTTTTTAAGGTGACGCTGATGCAGACAATCCCGTTCTTACCCGATCGCTTAAATGCTGAACCGGTTGTATTTCGCGGATTCACCACGCCGGAGATGGGGCTGGCCGCTTTGCTGGGAATGGGGTCGGGGCTGATGCTGAGCCTGCCCCTGATCCCGTTAGCCGGCTGGGTCATGATACCGACAGGTGTACTGGTTATGCCGCTGTTGCTGGTAAGCACAGGCGGGCGCTGGCTGGCTCAGCTTAAGCGCGGCAAGCCGGAACATTATCTCTGGCTGACACTGGAAGAAAAGAAACGCCGGATGGGTATTGGTGATCCGGCGTTGATTATTACGGCTCAGGGCTGGTCATTACGCCGCAGCAGGCCGGTACATCACAACAGGAAAGTGCGATGAGCCGGTTCCGTCATGCGGTGAAAAACCGGGACCAGCATATCCTGACCCTGCGGCTCGCCTGCGGGGTGCTGGTGCTGGTCTTGCTGATCACGCTGGCTGGCTGGATGGCGGCACCGCGCCATCTCACCATCCATAATCCGCCGGACTTACGCAGCGGCAGTACCCGGGCGTGGTGGGAAGTGCCGGCACCGAGTGTCTACAGTTTTGCGTTTTATCTTTTCCAGCAACTGAATGCCTGGCCGAAGAACGGCGCACAGGATTATCCGGCGAAAATTGCGGCCCTGTCGCCTTATCTGACCCCCGCCTGTCAGGATTTTCTGAACAAAGATGCCCGAACCCGTGCCGACAGTGGTGAACTGCTCGATCGGGTGCGGGTGGTGTATGAAATTCCCGGTCGGGGCTATGGGACGCGCAGTGTGACCGTGCGTAACCGGGATAACTGGGTGGTGCGGCTGGATTTGGTGGCTGATGAGTATTATCACGCAGAGCCGGTCAAACGGGCGCTGGTACGCTATCCCCTGAAAGTGGTGCGCTGGGAGGGGGATGCGGAGCGTAACCCCTTTGGTCTGGCGCTGGATTGCTACGACGGGATGCCACAGCGTCTGGAAGCGATGCCGCAACCTGTGGAAGAGAAAAAGGGCGTGTTTCAATGAGAAGATATCTCGCTTATTCAGCCGGTTTCTGGCTGGGGCTGGTTAGCCTTTTGGGGTTCAGCGTAGGGACCAAGGCGGATGAACTGATGAAATGGGAACGCATTCCGTTATCAGTGACGCTGAAAGTCGGTCAGGAGCGGATTATTTTTGCTGACCGGAATATGCGTGTCGGCGTGCCCCCGTCACTCAGTGATAAACTGCGGGTACAAAGTGCCGGTGGGGCGATTTACCTGAAAGCCCGCCAGTCTTTTTCGCCGACCCGTCTGCAATTGCAGGACAGCGAAAACGGCGAAATTATCCTGCTGGATATCCGTACCGCCAAAACGGCTCCGACCGAGCCGGTACGCCTGATTTATTCGGATGAAAAGTCGACTGTGTCAGTCGAAAAATCCCCTTCGCAGAGCCAAGCCAAATTATCGGCACCCGTGCCGGTGTTGTTAACCCGCTATGCCGCGCAGCAGCTGTATGCGCCTTTACGCACCGTCGAGCCGGTCACGGGTATCCGCCCGGTCAGTCTGCATTTGCCCGAATTTATCACCACCCTTTATCCATCAGAGCCGGTAGCGGTTTCCCCGCTGGCAGGCTGGGGCGTGCAAGATGATAGCGTGGTGGCGCTGAAATTGCGCAATACGGCCAAACACGCTATCACGCTTGACCCACGGGGCTTACAGGGGCAGTTTGTCGCGGCGACATTTCAGCATCGCTGGCTGGGTAAAGCAGGTACACCGGAAGATACCACAGTATTGTATCTCGTGATTCGGGGGAAGCCGGATAACGCCTTTATCCCTGAGCCGGTTGCAGTCAAATCGGGAGGCCAGCATGCAGGTTAAGTCCAACCCGCTGGTGAAAATATTAGTACCGGCGGTGCTGGTTATCGGCGGGTTTATCGGCATCAAAAGTTGCCATTCAACAGACAGCTCCGCATCCAATGCGCCCCAAAATACAGTGCTGGCCACGTTGTCACCGGAGGAGTTACAGGCGCTGGGGGTCGGCGGGGATACGCCGGAAGATACCCTGCGAACACTGGTCGGTACTCTCAATAAAGTGCGGGCAGAGCAACAGCGTTTAAGCCGGCAGAATGCCGATATCCTGAAAGAAAATGACCAGTTAAAAAATCAGCGTCACGATGTTGCCGATCAGATAGATGCCGCGGTTGCCACTATCCGGCAGGCCGATGAACAGCGCCAGCGTGAATTACAGGATGAACAGCAGGGATTGCTGGCACAGATGGATTTACTGACCGAGCGGCTGAATGCAACCCCCCTGACTGGGCAGGACAGTCCGATACCGCTTGGGCTGGGCGGTAACCCCTATGCAACCAATGCCGTCAGGGGGCAGGATGAACTTATCTGGATAACCCCAGCGGATGAAAAACCGGCCGATATTCAGGCCATGAGCAACGGCAAAGCCACCGCCGCCTTCCCGACTTCATTTTTAAGTGAACAGTCCGCCGCCGGACAGAACCCACCCCAAAGTGCCTCAGTTCAACATCTATCGTTTAAGGAAGAAAATGACAAACCCGTCTATACCGTGCCGGAAAATGCCACGTTAACCGGCAGTCAGGCGATGACCGCGTTATTAGGTCGGGTGCCGGTCAATGGCACGGTGACTGACCCCTATCCGTTTAAAATCCTTATCGGCAAAGACAACCTGACCGCCAACGGCATTGAGCTGCCGGAGGTGGAAGGGGCGGTGGTGTCCGGTTCGGCCAGTGGGGACTGGACGCTTTCCTGCGTGCGCGGTCAGGTCAATTCCATCACCTTTGTGTTTCAGGATGGCACCGTGCGCACCGTGCCGAGCCGCGGGCAAAAAACCGGTAATATCGGCTGGCTGTCCGATGAAAACGGCATTCCCTGCATCAGTGGAGAGCGTAAATCCAATGCCGGCACTTATCTGCCGACCCTGTTTGCCCTCTCAGCCATGAACTCGGCCGGCGATGCGTTGAACAACAGTCAGCAAACCGCCCAGACCAACGGCACTGGTGGGCTCACCACGGCGTTAACGGGCAATGCCGGGCAGGCAGCACTGGGCAAAGCGCTGTCCGGCGGTATGAAGGACATGAGTGACTGGCTTAAACAGCGTTACAGTCAGACGTTCGATGCAGTTTATGTCCCGCCCGGTGCCCGTGTTGTGGTGCATATCACCCAAAGCCTGGCAATTGATTACGAAACGAAAGGCCGTAAAGTGCGCTACGGTTTCAGTGAATCCGCCCGACAACATCAGGAAGCCTTAGATTAATGGAAACATCTTCTTCTCAATGGCTGTTCAGTGCTGGTCAGCCTTATTGCCTGCGGGTCAATATCACATCACGTTCTGAACCCGTGCCCGTTCAGCTTTACTGGCGCGCTGTGCGTAAAAAAGCACGCCGGTTATATCTCTCTGTGGGTCAGGCATGCTGGGAACTGGGAGACGGTGATGTAACGGTGTTTCGTCTGACGGAAAACCAGTGGCAGGCACAGGTTGCCGGTAATGCTGAAGCGCAGTCTGAACAGTGGGAGACTCTGCCCTTTACCTTATCTGAGCTGGCGGTGCACCCGGAATTTGCCACCTTTACCCCCCTAGGCATAACGGAGCGTGTTGCATGCGAAAAATAAACTGGGGCTGGGTCGTGTGTCTGGCCGGGTTACTGGCCGGCTGTTCGACGTCGAAAGAGACCTTACTGCCTGCCGGGGAGCAGACGGTGCTGGCGATGTGGCAGGGGAACAAGGCGGGGCACAGGGCAACCTCAGCAAGGCAAACGTTGCGCCGGGCATTAACGCCGGCTGAACGGCGCAGGGCACTGAAAGAACCTTATCACTATAGTCGTTCAGCCGCGCAGGAAATCAGCCAGCCATTTCCCCGATTGCCCAATCCCGATATGGTGATGTACATCTATCCCCATCTGGTTGCCGGCAATACGCCGATACCGGGCTACAGCACGGTATTCCCGTTTTACAGCCAGGTACAGTATGCCCTGCCGGGTGAACGCACGGAGGCACAGTAATGGATATCCTCAAGGCACTGAACCGCCCCGGCAAGCTGCATGAGGCGGATGAGGCGGCGATTTACCATGCCAACCCCTCCATCATCGATTACCTGCCCTGGGTGGAATATCTGGAAGACGGGCAATGTTTGTTATTGGATGACGGCATTTCCGTGGGGGCCGTCTACCGCATTGAACCCATCGCCACCGAAGGCCGTCCCGCTGAGCGGTTGATTGAAATCCGGGATCAGCTGGAAGATGCCATTCAGGACAGTCTGGAAGAAGACGATATCTCGCCATGGGTGGTGCAGTTCTTTTGTCAGGATGAAGATGATCCCGCCGCGTATCTCAATACCCTGCGGCACTATGTGAAACCGTGGGCACAAGGCTCGGCCTTTACTGACGCCTTTCTGGCAGAATCAGAACGCCACCTGAGCAGCATTGCCCGGCCGGACGGGATATTTCAGGACAGTTTAATCACCGGTCAGCCATGGCGGGGGCAGCAACGCCAGACCCGCATGGTGGTTTACCGCTGGCTGCCGGCGCAAAAATCTCAGGCCAATAACCTCACCTTATCGCCGGTGGCCGCACTCAATCAGGTCTGTGAACGGCTGGTTTCGTCGCTGGCGTCTGCCGGTGTGATAGCCTGCCGCCAACATGGCGGACAGATCCACCACTGGCTGTTACGTCACTTTAATCCGGCCCCGGATTGGGGAATGGGCAAAGCCGACTTTTATCACACAGCCAGTTATGAAATGCCCTCACAATCGGATCTCCCCGTCAACCATGATTTTGCCGAAAGCCTGTGGTTTACCCCGCCGGTGTCTGATCCCGAGGCAGGCGTCTGGTGGTTTGACCATCTGCCCCATAAAGCCATTCCGGTTGAGCGCCTGCGCCGTCCGCCCGAACCGGGTACACTGACCGGGGAAGTGAAACGGGGCGACAATATCAATGCTCTGATGGATATGATGCCGGAAGGCACCGTGGTAACGCTGACGATTGTGGCGCAGGCACAGGACAGGCTGGAAGAGGACTTTACCCGGCTGGCGAAAAATGCCGTGGGGGAAAATACCGAATCGCTGCGCGTCCGGCAGGATGTGCAGGAAGTCAAAGCGTTGCTGGGGCGACGGCATAAACTGTACCGCAGCGCACTGACCTTTCTGGTGCGAGGCAAAGAGTTGGCTGACCTGAATCATCGGGTGCATCAGTTATCCTCTACCCTGCTGACCGCGGGATTACAGCCTGTCCGGCCCGAATTCAGTGTCTCCCCGCTGAATGCCTGGTTACGGGCACTGCCGATGTGTTTTAACCCGCAGAAAGACAAAAAGCACTGGTACAGCCGTCTGACCTGGGTGCAGCATCTGGCCGGATTATTGCCGGTCACCGGCCGTTCAACCGGCACCGGGCACCCGGGGTTCAGTTTTTTTAACCGGGGCGGGGCGCCATTGACCTTTGATCCGATGAACAAACACGACCGCACCCAGAATGCTCACTTATTGCTGTTTGGCCCGACAGGCGCAGGCAAATCCGCCACCCTGTGTGCCTCACTTATCCAGTTAATGGCCATACATCGGCCGCGCCTGTTTATTGTGGAGGCGGGCAACAGTTTTGGTCTGCTGGCCGATTATTACGAAAGTCTGGGGCTGACCGTCAATAAAATTGGCATCAGACCGGGCTGTGGCGTCAGTCTGGCGCTGTTCGCCGATGCGCATCAGTTGTTGCAACTCAGCCCCAGGCAATTGCGCATTCATGAAATCGATATTCCTGATACGGATGAGCAACCGGAAGAGGAGGGGGATGAACAGCGTGATATCCTGGGGGAAATGGAAATTGCTGCCCGGCTGATGATCACCGGCGGGGAAAAAAGAGAGGAAGAGCGCCTGACCCGCTCTGATCGGGGACTTATCCGTGAAGCCATTATGCAGGCGGCCCAGACCAGCTTTGCGGAGTCCCGCCAGATGGTGGCGTCAGACTTACAAAATGCCCTTTATGCCATCGCCCGTAATCACCAGCAGGATGAGCACGGGCAGCCTTTAATTACTGCACACCGGCGGGCACGGGCAGATGAAATGGCCAGTGCCATGTCGATGTTTACCCAGGGGTTCGAGGGAGAACTGTTTAACCGTCCCGGTACGCCGTGGCCGGAAGTGGATGTCACCCTGATTGATTTAGGCACACTGGCGCGGGAGAACTACTCGGCCCAGATGGCACTGGCAATGGTTTCCTATATGAACGCATCCCGTTTGCAAGACAAAAGTTATTGTGACATTGAAGGTAGATTGCAGCTCTATATTCGGCCTTGTTACAGCTAATACTGCGGGCCTCGATGTAATCCGCTGACCTGCGCCTTATTCCTCGAACGAGCTTGACGCTCTGGTGACCATTCAGGTTTAGCAAGTCACGGTCTCACCTTTCGTTGTCATCATAACTCTTGCCTCAGCAATCTTTCTGTATTCGTCTTTTTTAATTAAGTTGAAGTAAATTTTTATCTGTGAAATACCTCAATAAGGCCTGACACTGACGTAATCTTTTTCATATTCCCGTTGATGAGCAATCAGTGCCCAGACCGTGCGAGCCAGTTTATTCGCCATCCCGACAATCGCAACACTAACCGGACGTCGTTTTTTCAGTTCGCTTACCCACTGGGGCGGTGTTTTCGTGCATAACGTGGCGACTCTGGCGCCATGGATAAACAGCGTCCTGAGATACGCATCCCCACGTTTACTGATGCCCAGTAACTTAACCCGGCCACCTGTTCCTGTTTGCCGGGGAACCAAGCCCAGATAGGCGGAAAACTCCCGGCCTGAACGGAAAGCAGTGGGATCCCCCATCGTAGCGATGGCTGCTGTAGCAATCAGAACACCCACACCCGGAATTTTCATGATCCGCTGACAATCCGCATGCTGATTTGCCCACTCAGTCAATTGTTTTTCCAGACCGTCAATTTCTTTATCAAGTTCACTCAGGCGATAATATTGCTCTTCAATCAGGCTGATCAGGAAGGGGGAGAGTGTTATCCTTAACCGCTCAAGCACCTCGGGTATCGCTTTGTCTAACGATGCCCGCCCCTTATGCACTGTCTCACCAAATTCCAGTAACAATCCATGCAATGCATTAATTTGCGCGGTTCTGAATTTCACTAACTGAGTACGCATCCGGTGCACAGAAAGTAGGGTTTGTTGTTCTTCATTTTTGATAGCGACGGGTTTACCCGGTTGCTGAACGGCCATCCAGATTGCCCTGGCATCCATGACATCGTTTTTGTTACCTATACGAAAAGCTTTAACAAATTTGGCCTGAAGCAAATGAACTTCATGCCCTAACTTTTTCAGCTCCCGTGCCCAATAGTGGGCACCACCACACGCTTCCATACCAATCAGACAAGGATCCCGGTTGCTGAAAAAAGTCAAAAAATCCCGTCGTCGTAGCTGTTTATCAATGATTTCACCGGTATATTCATCAACGAAATGAATTTGCATCAGATACTTTGCGATATCGACGCCAACAGGCGTATATTTCATGAGTGGATCCTCCAGTTATCAGAGAGCAACAGGCTTCTCATTTAGGCACTATAAGGCCGGAAATCTGAGAGGATCCACACCTTACCTCTCAATTTCAGCATAGTACCGAGGGTTACGTGGTTGGGATGCGTTCATTACATTCCTCATAAACAAAGTCAATAACCTGGCCGAACGGGATCAGTATCAGGACAGGGAACTACAACTGGTGATTGACGAAGGCCATATCACCACCACCAACCCGCTGTTATCGCCGTATATGACCAAGGTGGTGAAAATGTGGCGTAAACTCGGTGCCTGGCTGTGGCTCGCCACGCAAAACCTGGCGGATTATCCGGATACCGCCGAAAAGATGCTGAATATGGCTGAATGGTGGTTGTGTCTCACCATGCCACCGGATGAAGTGGAACAAATCGCCCGTTTCAAGAAGCTGACGGAAGAACAAAAGGCGGTGCTGCTTTCTGCCAGTAAATTACCCCGCTGTTATACCGAAGGCGTGGTGCTGGCGAAGAAAATTGAAGCCTTGTTTCGGGTGGTGCCACCGAGCCTCTATCTGGCTCTGGGCATGACGGAAAAAGAAGAAAAAGCCGAGCGTAGGGCATTGATGCGGGAGCATCAGTGCAGTGAACTGGAAGCTGCTGTTTTCGTCGCCAGAAAAATGGATATTGCGCGGGGGTTGAGGGGGAATGTTGTAAAACTCAGTATGGAAAAAGAAACGGGCTGATCATTTGACTCGTTGAGAACGAATAATAGCAGGATCCCAATGTCAGAATTGGGACCATTTTCAGCTTATTCGTTTTATTGGAATTCTATATTCATCTTCATTTTTTAAGACCCAGCTATTAATAGGCGAATTCATTGAGGTGAGGCAGCTCCACAGGGCTGATGACAAAAGTCAACCCATTGTTGCGTTGTTTCCAGACAAATCCGTAGCGAAATGCAATATCATTCGGAACACAAAAAACGCATGGCCCTTTAACAAAATCCCCTTCCCAGTCGTCAGCTATTGCTCTGGCTTCTTTCCAGTCGGCTAAAAATTCACTGAGAGAGCGAAATGTTTTATTTTCATATTCCCGTTTATCATCTTCCGATGATACTAATTTGGTAAGAGTTTCTTCTACCGTTGGCAGTAATTCCCAGCGATAATCTATTGCGCTTATCGTATATGTGTACCATTTATCAGACATATTCGCCTCCTTGTTGGCTTGTTTATACAGGTAAATACCATCCTACTTTTTGGCAGGTACCCAATGAAAATACTCCACACTTTAAATAAAACGTAAAAATATAGCTTATCGTAACATATTGATTAAAAATAATTATTCCATTTTATAAATTTAATTCATTAGCAATAGAAATTTAATTTTATTCATTAAAATAAGATTGTTAGATTTTTTTATGTCTTAACGTTTGTAAAAAATATGCCGGGGTTATCTACTAACTCACTCTATCCCTTGTGATACAAGGTTTTTTGACCCTTTTCCTGATAGGTTACTCATGTTTTTCACATTTGAATTCCTTATTTGTTTTAATTTTCACTGTCGGAAAAAGAATTGAGCACTGTATATGTGCTGTTTTTCCCGCATGTTACCGCTTTCATCATTAATGAAAAGGGTAACAGTCAGTGTTGCAAAAATTCCAATCCTCTCTGCCCGATAACGCGAAATGCCTGATTATCGGCCTGTTGAGTCTGTTGCTTAGTTTTCAGGGGCAGGCCACGCCAGAACAGCAAAACGAAGATAATCTTTCTGCCCACAAGCTGGCTGACATCACCTCACAATTAGGGCAGCAACTTCACCAATCGCAATCCCCCACCGACGCCGCGCAATCAATCGCTGCCCAGCAGCTGTCATCGGCAGTGACAGCCACCTTCACTCCCTGGCTCAATCAATTTGGCAATGTTCGGATCTCACTCCCTTTTGATCACACTTTTTCGTTAAAAGAAGCGGCACTGGACTGGGTACTGCCGTGGTATACCACGCCGGCAGACACCGCCTTCAGTCAGTGGGGAGTGAAAGCCGGACAGGGGCAAACAACGACCCATTTGGGGATGGGATACCGTTATCTGGCTGATAACTGGCTCTGGGGAGTGAATGCGTTCTGGGATGCTGAATGGCTGGCTCAGCACCATCGCTACAGCCTCGGGGTCGAAGCGTGGCGCGATAATGTCAAATTTTCTGCCAACCTGTACCAACGCTTATCCGGCTGGAAAGCGTCCCGAAAAGTCACCGATTATGATACACGGCCCGCCAATGGCTGGGATATCCGGGTAGAAGGGGGCTTATCCGCGTTGCCACACTGGGGCGGGCAACTGGTATTTGAACAATACGACGGGCAGGACGTGAATTTATTCGGTGACAGCAAACGTCAGCACAATCCCTACAGCCTGACGGCCGGGCTGAGCTATACGCCGGTGCCGTTAATCACACTGGGCGCGGATATCCGGCAGGGGAAGCAGGATCAGCGGGATAGCCGTTTTACGCTGGCGCTCAATTACCAGCTGGGCATCCCCTTATCCCAACAGCTCGATCCCAACGCTGTCGCACCGTTACGTAACCTGACATTCAAACGGACAGATTTTGTCAACCGTCGTCATGATATGGTGCTGGATCACCGGAAACAGACGCTGATAACACTGGATTTTCCCGACCAGCTCAGCGGCAAGGCCGGCAAAACGGTCACCTTTACCCCGCAGATCACCGCTAAATATCCGCTTGCGCGTTTAGAACTCCGGGCTGATGAGTTATACCAGGCCGGTGGCAAAATTGTTCACCAGATGCCCGATAAAGTGACGCTGCTTTTGCCGAAAGCCTGCGATAAAATGATCCGACTTGCCGGTATTGCCATTGACAGGCACGGTAACCGTTCCCTGCCATCGGAAACCACGATTTTCATCCAGCCGACGGAAACGCATGTGCAGGTCACCGCCAACCGGACGCAGGCAAAGGCAGACGGTCAGGACAGTGTGAGGTATACCGTGGTGGTCAAAGATCGTGATGGTGAGCCGGTTTCCGATCAGCCGGTGAACTGGTCAAGCGATAAAGGCGAGCTTTCACAAATCACACAGAAAACGGATGCACAGGGATTGGCAACGGTGTTGTTGCGCAGCCACCATCACGGGGAGCATCGCGTACAAGTCTCGGTCGGCGAGCATGTCACCGTGGCCCTGCCGGTGCATTTTAGCACGGCATTGAAATCGGTTATTACCGCAGACAAAATACAGGCCAGAGCTGATGGTCAGGATGCCGTGACGTTTACCGTCACCGTAAAAGATGCTGCCGGTATTCCCATTCCTCATCAGCCGATCATCTGGTACACCGACAATGGCGTCCTGTCATCCGCAGAGACCCGGGCCGATGCGCAGGGAGAGGCATACGTTCAGTTGACCAGTACCGTGGCCGGTGAGCACCGGGTATGGGCTCAGGTGGATGATGAAACGGTAACCGCCCCGACACTCTGGTTTGATGATGTGCTGGCCGCGACCTTTCGTGCAGATAAACCCCGCATTATTGCCAATGGTCAGGATAGCGCCACACTGACTGTAACGGTGAAAAAACTGACCGGTCAGCCCGCTGTCGGTCTTCCTGTCTGGTGGCGTTCAAACCACGGTCATTTTACTACCGCACAGATTCATACCGATAAAAATGGCGAAGTCCGCGCGACACTGACCAGCCAGAAGGCAGGCCCTGCTTCAGTGACAGCAATTATTGATGACTGGGAGGTTATTTCACCAACAGTGAAATTTATTCCACCATTGCGTGTCGCCGATACTGTTGCCGTTGACAGTCAGGGCGGTAATGCTAACCAGAAATCCTTTGGCTCCCGTGGGCCGACCGTGTTCTGGCGTGGTGCAAAATTTCGCATTATTACTGATGGTCATACAGGCCGGGTGAACTGGCAGAGTGATTCTCCGGCGGTGATAATATCCGGTGATACGGTGGTTATACAGCAACAGCCGGATGGCGCGAGACTGACCGGTACCGATGAAACAGGGCAGCAGGTGATACTGACCTTAACAAGCTATATCTGGTTCGAACGCTCCGGCCTGACAAAAGATTTTTATTTTAATGCCACGCAAATTTGCCAGTCACTCGGCAGCCAGGTTGCACCCAAATATGCGTTTGAACGGCTTTATGAAGAATGGGGCAATTTTCATTACTATGAGGGGTGGGTGAGGGAGTTTTATGTGGTTTCCACGGATTATCTGTCAACGTATGCCAGCCAGTCAGGTGGGCAGGTGGGCAGGTGAAGTGGGCCTACTCGGCAGGGCGAAACGAGTGGATGCGTAATGCCTGGGTTTGGCTGGCGTTTGCGTGTGGTGGATAATATTCATCTGTTATAAATGAGGCAGGTGGCTGTATTAAGCCACCACGCTTGAAAAAGGCGATTACACAAAATAGTAAATAGGGTCCTTTACAGGGTCTCTGTATGATTAAAATCCGTATATATCGGGTTCAGAAAGTTGTCGTAAAATATCCAAATGAATGTGCATATTCAGTTTTTTTACATTTTCAAGCTTAATTTCACCACCTAAAACAATAGCTGGTTCAAAACCAAAGATTTCATCAGTATTTAATGGACCATGTTTTTTAACTGCACGGGAAAAAATGCCAGTCTTTCCACTTCCTTTAAGATCAAGCGATTTAACGGATTTGTTGGCAAAGAAAGCAGCAATATCCAGATCTAATCTTTTTTTATCTTTTTTATAAAATTCTTTTTTGTCATAAATAATAGTATTAGATACACATGAAATTGATATGTTCCTACCCGTTTCTTGGCCACAAAGATAAAGTTTTCCAAAGTCATTTCTGGCAATAACATGATAGGAATCCATTGATTCAAATGGTGTGTCTTCCAGCCACATATCAACAATATCTTCATAATCATCCGGATTTACTATACTAAATAGCCCGTCTTTATAGCTGTTCCAGCCTTCCGTTTTCCAATAATACAATAACTGGTCTGGTAGTTTACCCAGCCATTTTTCTATAGCATCGGTAGGCACAACCTTATACTGAGTAGCTTCACCTAAATCATCAATAAGACATTTAAAATATTCATCACGCATGACTTATACCTGTTATAGAATAACTAAGTGACTGTTCTAAAAGTTACTTAGATTAATAGACTATTTGATAAATAATACTAAATCTCATCGATTTCAGGTGCAGGAAATTGTCGTAGAATATCTAGATGAATATATATATCCAGTTTTCTGATATTTTCAATTTCAACGTCTCCACCCAAAATTATGGCTGGTTCGAATCCAAACATTTTTTTTCATTTAATGGACCATATTTTTCTATGGCTCTAAATAGCTGTTCCAAATACCGCTCCAGTTGACGATTTCGAGTGGTTTTCGCTCAATCGACCATGGTAATCAGTGAAGCCTTGTGGTAACTGGGTTCTTTGCCTAGAGTGAATAATCCCTTATGCAGCACGATTCGACGTAAGGTGTAGCACAATTAGGAACAGCTATTTAGAAAAAAGCCATATATCATCACCCTCTTCAATATCAAAAGAATCAAGGGATTTACTTGAAAAAAAAGCAGCAAGATCAAGATCAGATTCTTGTTTATTTTTGTGATCAGCGTTCCCTTTTTCGTAATAAATAGTGTTAAATAAACACTCAACTATCAAATTTGTCCCAGTTTTTTCACCACACAAGTAAAGGTTACCAAAACTACTTCTGGCTATAACATGATAGGAGTCCATGTACTCAAAGGGGATATCCTCCAGCCACATATCAACGATACCTTCATAATCATCGGAGTTGACTATACTGAATAATCCATCCTTATAGCTATTCCAACCCTCTGTTTTCCAATAATACAATAATTTTTCAGGTAACTTTCCTCTCCACTTTTCTATAGATTCATTAGGTACAGCTATGTGTTGAGTCGCCTCTCCAAATTCGTCAATAAAGTAACCGAAATCATTATCACGCATTATTTATCTCTGCTAATAAGGTGATTCAAATAACTGCATAAGCAGTTATTTGAAGGAGGGAAATCATTATATAGGTGACATAGTCAAAATTCATGTATATCAGGTTCGGAGAATTGGCGTAAAATATCAAAATGAATATGCATGTTCATTTTTCTCACGTTTTCAACTTTAATCTCACCACCTAAAGAAATTGCTGGCTCAAAACCAAATATTTCATTTTCATTTAATAAACCATAATTTTCTATGGCTTTTGAAAAAATATTTGTGTTTGACTCTTCGGTTAGATCCAGTGAATCTATATTTTTACTTGAGAAAAAAGTGGAAATATCAAAATTTAACTCTTCTTTTGTTTTCTCTGAAGAGTCTTCTTTATCATAGAAAATAGTATTAAAGATACATGATATTGATAATATTGTGCCAGTCTTTTGCCCACAGAGGTAAAGTTCACCAAAACCGCTTCTGGCGATAACATGATAGGAATCCATAGACTCAAAAGGAGTATCTTCCAGCCACATATCAACGATATCTTCATAATCGTCAGGATTGACAATGCTGAATAAGCCATTTTGATAACTATTCCAGCCTTCTGTTTTCCAATAGTACAATAACTGCCCAGGTAATTTTCCCAACCATTTTTCTATAGATTCAACAGGTACAGCTCTATGTTGAGTTGCTTCTCCCCATTTTTTTATAAAATACTCAAAATCTTCATCACGCATTACTTATTCCTCTTCTTACGTTTTTGAGGTTTCTTTTTATTATTTCGGCACACTTCTAACTGAACATTCATCTTAGCGTCACTTAAACCGCTGTCAATGGCTTCTTGGGCTGCTTTATCTAATGTTGATATACGATAAGACCAGCTCTTTCCAATAGCGCTGTTCACGTTAGTACTACCGGCTCTTGTGGGCTTGGGATGATTTTGACCACCTGCCGACATATCCGGTTCGTGCAATGCAGCCAGCCCATCCATTATTTCATCAGTTTTGTTTTGTGCTAATTCTTCTGCTTTATCTGGTGAAATGCCTTTATTTCTTTGACTTTTGTATATTCGTTTGAATATCTTATCATTTAAAGATTTTCTAAACTTTTCTTGCGCAGGAGCAGCTGCGGTATTACGGCCAATTCCTTTTTTGTTATCCTCTTTTGCTTTTTTAAAAGCCGTTCTAGCAGCCTTAAACTCAGCAGGCGTCATTTCATTAATCGCATCTTGTTGCCTGCGAAGTTGGGCCTCGTATTCTTGTACATAGGCCTTTCTTTCTTTATCTGTTTTTAATGATTTATAATACTTTCCATTATAGGGATTAAAGCAAGCGGGTTTTGTTTTTTTAACGCCTTTGATTTTGCCCCCTTTATTTTGTTGATTCTCTTTTAGCTCCTTTTTAAGCTCTTCTGGGTTCTTTTAGGGTGTTTTTTCATCTCTTTTCTCTGCTCTTTCCTGTCTTCGCTTGGCTCGGGAGTTCTTCCGCGCTTCTCCCTTGCCGGAGAACATTGACATCACTTTTGATCCGCCCTTAGCGATGCCTTTAACCATTCCCTTGACTATTCCTTTCGGGTTCAAATCACCCACTACTGCACCGAGTTCCTGCTCCGGATTAGCTAATGTCACCCTGAGTACATCAAGATTACCGGTGTCTGCTCTTTCTCTGGCCTCTTCAGCAGCTTCCGTTAACACCTTTGCATGTTCTTTATTGCCGAAGAGTTCATACCACTTTGCCGCGTCTTCCATGTCACGAGCCGCCTCCCGTTGGGCAGCCGGATACGCAATTTCTACAATGTCTACCCCAAAATTCCAGGTATCTTTGGCCGCACCTTTCCCCATTTCGGCAGCACTTTTACCGCTTTCAACAGCTGCATTCTTCGCGCTGTCATAGGCGCGAGCGGAAAAACTTTTTTCGGTTTGTGTGCCGGATGTGAGTACAGGGCTTGCTTCACCGGGCGCTTTAGTGGTCTGAGGGGGTTGTCCGACAATTTCACCTATTGTGTTGCCTTCCCCTGTCGGGGAATCATTGCGCGCCTTTTTCTCCAGCAAAGGCTGATCACTCACTGTAGGCGGTGTTTTTTTTGTTTTTTGTGGTTTCTTGGCCATAGCCGTATCCTTATGCGCCGTTCATCCAGAATTTGTCACCGTGTCGCAGCAGAAGCCTGTTGCCTGCCCGGACACTTTTTGAGTGTTCTTTAGGATGGCACTTGCCTCCCACGGTGCCGCTTTTGATGCCATTGGCAACACCGGGTTGGTCGCCCAGTGTCTGAGGCACAAAGCTTTGTGCGAAAACCACCAGGGGTTTGCCGTTTGCCCGCACCGATTTGACCGGTACAGAGCTTTCTGCCAGTTTGGCCACGACCGGATAGGGAATGGGCGGTGTTGATGCCCCCATCGGGGTTTTGCATACATCCGGCACAATGCTGACGACCATCCATTGTGTTGCCGTTCGGGCGAAGTAGTTATCAGCCATAATGCAACTCCTTGCCATCGCCTAAATCGATCCTGACCAGAGGGGCATTCGGGTTCATCTCAAACCGCGCCTCCATCAATCTGATCGACTCGTCAATTTCGGCGTGATAGCGATAGGTCATTGAAAGGGTGAGCGCTTCGCTGTCGATAATTAAGGTATCCAAATACATCAGGTCAGGTATCATTTCGCCATTCATCATTCTCAGCAGCATAAAGGGCCGGTGTCCCGGTAGCTGTACTCGCAATATACCTTCACGGGTGAGGTGGAACAGGCTGATACGGATATTGTTATCGGGATGGTCGATTTGCTGGTCTTCCGGTGCGTTATTCCAGTAACCAAAATCAAAATCGTCAGGCAAATACGGATGGCGCTCTTCCAGCCAGGTTTCATCATAGGTGCCCGCTTTGGTTCGTCGGGGTAACCAGGGACGGCCAATGATACCAAAACCCGCAGGTTGGCAGCTGGGATCGGTGATAGGCGTTGGCGGTTCTGTGTTGTAGGAGAAGTTTTCCCCGGTGACAGGTGCAAATGGCGTCTAACCATATAAAGGATAAATGTCTTCCAACGAGCGTTGTTGCCGCTGTTTCAGTTCTGGAATGATTTTATCCGTGATGGTGCTTATGATATGCTCAATGGGAGTTTATTCCCATTGAGATATATTATTTATTTTTCAGCAGTAAAACCGACTTCTATGAAAGAGAATTTTTATTATTGCTAATGTTTTATTGTCACGTTTTACTTTATTAAATCATAATCAATCCTCTTTCCTCTTTCCTCTTTCCTCTTTCTATTCTACCATTAGGATACATAACCTTTGATTGTTCTTTGTTTTTTGAAATAATAATTATTGGCATTTTAGATTCATCTAAAATAGGATTGTAACTAATTTTTCCTTGTTCATTAATTTTTTACCTGAAATTTAGTTTCACTCACGCCAGTTTTTCTATATAAGCCTATTTGATTTGTCTGGGTATTCAATTAAATACGGGTATATAATTGTATTGTAAATAATGTTATTATTTATATATTTTGGTAATTTTTGAATGTCGTCATGATCAATCACCGTTACATTAATGCCAACTCCAGCAGCTAACTCAGCACCTTTATCTAGATAATTCCGATTATTAGCATCTAATGCTAAATTAATAATTTTAACTTTCCAACCCCACCATCAACAGGGATTTTTTTCTTAAAAATTCTTGTGGTTGGATCTGCTGAAATATTTATGTCATTTACGTAATGATGTTTAGGGGTCATGTATACATTATAAGGTGAGCTACTAAAAGAAAATTTAGAATTTAAACATTTATTGGATATATATTCAATGGTTAGTCTAGGTTTAGTGTTCTTAGGTATAATTCCTTCAAATTCAATCCATTTGGATGTAGTCGGTGGGTTGAACGGTGCAATTTTATCGATTAAAGTATCTTTAATATCTGAGGCTGTATTTAAAGCAAAGTCACATCCAGATAGTAAAGGTATTGATAATCCAATTAATAAAGCCAATTTCATTTTTTCACATTATCACATTCTTATGTTGGTAATATTGTTTTAAATCAAGACCATAATCGTTATTTGCCATAGAGCTTTGTGTTTATCCCACTTATTGTTGCAAAAGAGGAATAACTCGGTTTGCATCGGAGAAAGTTGCATTTCAAGCTTCACTCAGCCCATTGATAGATTTTTAGAATCCTATAAATGGGCGGTATAATAAATTTTCTATTGAAGTAAGTGGTTATTTATCTCCCCATTTAAATTTTCAATAAGATACTTACCATCTTTGTATGTTTTTTTTTATAGTATTTAATTTATCTATTGTTGGAGCGTAATTAATATAACCATTATCACCTTCTTTTATCCATAAACGATATTTATTATATTTTTGTGGTGATGAAAATATAATAGATGGGAAATCAATGGAGTTATCATAGACAGTATGAAAAATAGGTGTGTAATTTATGACGTTATCTTCATATTTTTCTTTTAAATTTGGGTTTATTATAACGTCATTTATAAAAACAGTTAAAACTCCACTTACATATAAATTTGTATCTTTTGTCGCAAGAGGATGACTAGTGTAAGCAAGTCCAATATTAATCTCACTTAATTTCCATTCGCACCAACCACCTCCATTAAGAGGGATTCTTGTTTCAAATTTCTGACCATTTTGATCTGATAAGGCCCATTTGATTTCTCTTGTTCTACCATCTTTTCCAGTAGGACGAAAACTTGAATTATAGTGCGTCCTAGCACATTTGTCAGATATGTATTTAGCAGTAATATGGGTTTTAGTATTTGATAGAGAAATATTAGATACCATAACAAATTGGCCATCATTTTGTGGGTTGATTGGAGAATATTTATCAAATTTTTCATCTAAAAATCCATCGCATCCAGTTAAATTAAAAGATAATATAGCAATAACTAGAATTTTTATCTTACTCATGTAACATTCCTTATTTAATCTTTATATGATGATCACAAATATCAACGCCGTGTTACCTTAGATCGTTTTTTGTTCATGATGCATCTTATTTATTGTTGAATGTTAGAATATAAAAAAACAGAATTGCATACAATTTAAACTAAAAAAACATGAATTACTTCCAAATGCAATCTTTTTTCCATATCATAAGCACCAAATTCACCTCAAACTATACTAGTTTGCCTCTTTTATCTATATATGAAAAACCATAGTGTCTTGCTCCTTGTGAAATAACTTCATACTCCCCGCCAATCTCCTCTTTAATTGCCTTTCTCCATACAGTTTTATACTGATACGGCCTATCCTCAGATAATATTTCACAAAATCTTCCTTAATAAAAACAATCGGTATAGCCATATGGGAAGCCTCATACTTGATATAGCCAATTCTGACATTATCTTTTTTTGAATACATATCTACAAATTTTATATTGATTGGTTTTTTAGTATCTGAAGTAAAACAACCAATCAATATAGACCATTAAGAGGCATATGCATTGGTAGATAATATAATAAACTCTAACGATATGATTTTTTATACACTTTAAAATCCCTCAAAATTCTTATTGTTTTTATATTTATTATAGTACTACAATATTTTATTTATACCCTACCTTTCTTGCTTAAAAATTAAAATAATTATTAATAAATTACTGCTTCTTACAAAAACAATTACAAATGAGAACAATTAACTAACCAACATAACTTTACAACATAACTTTACACATTCGTTATTACCTAATAGCTCACCTCAATATGTATTGAGGTGAGTAAATCAATCTCATCAATCCTATTACTTACAGACTCTTCTAATTAATAGTTAGATTATCTATTTTTTGATAATCAATATAATCTGAATTGCGATTTATTTCTCCATTAGGGTATCTTACAAAAGAATTTTCTCCTGAAATGAAAACATGAGTAACCTTTGATTCATTTAATTTTGGGCTATAATAAATATAACCATTAGTGTTTTTGGGTAATGACATATTATGTTTCTCACCTCTATGTGGCGATATAAAGAAAACTCTTTCATATTTTTCTGATATCTTTTCATATACAGGATATATTCGTTCTATGTAATTAATAGATGCATTGGATTTAATTTTATTGTTATTGCTTTCATTTTCTATATTAATGAATAAATTTGAACTTTCACTGAGTTCAATATTTTTATTGATGAAATGATCCTTATTGTAAATGAGACCAATAACGATCTGATTTAGTTTCCAATCACACCAACCTCCGCCATTTAATGGAATCTTACTTTCAAAAGTATTATTTCCTTTATTTTCAATGTCCCATACTGTTTTTGATTTTTTATCCCGGTGATTAATTTTCGTATAAGCTGCATTTAAAGACATTTTAGTACACTTGGTGGAAATAAATTCAACTCTAACTCTAGGTAGAGTGTTAAGTGGCAATTTGCTAGAAAAAATAATAGACTGTCCTTCATTTTTAGGATTCAGTGGGAAATATTTATCAAGTTTAGAGTCTAGTATTTCCCCACACCCTACTAAAAAAGGAGAGAAAATGAATATAAAAGTTAATTTCATGTATTGCATATAATTACTCCACCCCCTGATTTGCATAATAACTGTAACGATCAAGTGCATGTTGCCCTTCTTTACTTTGTTTAGTAATAGATAAGCACTTTTCAATCTCTTGTTCTAGCTTAAGGAAGTATTGATAATGTTTGTATGTTTTTCTTAATATATCTTTTTTAAGATCCATTGCTCTTTCAAATTTTTCTATATCTTTTTTATAGATAGTATTCATTTTGGGATGACATAAATTAATCATTTTTTTATTTATATATTTTACATATTTAACACTGGAGTGATCAAAAAAGTTTGGGATAGAATATAGTTTAGGTTGGCTATTACTAGGAAAAATCTCTTGAGCAAAATATTCAAATGGTAATAAGTTTGGGTTTGAATAAAAATCCATTTTTATTCTTTCGATACCAATGCGAGGTGTAATAGATTTCAAATCATCTGGAGCATAAAAAGAGAGAGAACCTTCATGAAAATGGATAGTTTTTCCATGATGTAAATAAATGTCATCTTTTTTTGCTTTATTGTAATCATTTTTTATGGCATTGATTAAAATTTCTTGAGGAGCAAGAGAGGATACTAATTTTACGACCTCTTGAATTCCTCCAAGAGCATCTCCTATAACACCTAATTCCATCTGAAAGAAAACATTATCCATATTTCTTTCAAAAGGCAATGTTGTAATCAAATCATCTTTATTTAAATGCCTATAATGAATTAAATTTTCTATTTCCATTATTGCATTATAAGTTAAAGTTCGTGGCATACCATAAGTATACAGGCAAGGGTTATATTCTTTAAGTTGGGCGCTATGAAGTAATGCCAATGCGCCGCCTAAACTATGACCACAAACAAATACATTCTTACCTATAATTAATTTCTCTATGTGCTTGGAAACAGTTAGTTTATGCTTTGTAACATATTCATTAGTTCCAGCCATAAAAGATTTTAAAAATCCATTATGAACTTTGCCTTTTTTTATAAAATCATTTTCGCTAAAGTGTATGGGTTTGAATTTTCCATCGGTTAAAAAATCCTGAGTTTGTGCTGTGCCACGCCAGCTAATAATTAATTCTTTTTTATTAGCGACATAAAAAAGTTGCGCATCATAATTATCTCCAGTATCTATAAATTCAACACAAGTATAACGATCTCTAAAAGGAACATCATATACTATAGCTTCAAATTTTTCTTCTCCAATACTACTAGGAGTATCTGATAGATTCAATAACTCATTATTAAAGAAATGAGATATTGAACCCTTAATGTTATTACTGCCATTATCGTCTAATTCTGCATAAGCTAAAACTGCCATCAATCCTTGATTATAGGCATTAACCAACGAATAATCTTTTTGGTGATGAAGAAGCAATGACCAAGCCCGAAATGGACAAACTTCTATAACATGGCGAACGTCCACTTTGCTAATTGAAAGACCATACATCACATTCAACCGTTCCGGAAAATGATAAGCGGGCAACGTTTCTTCCTCCCAACTTTCAATCTTGGGTTTGCTGTCTACCAGTTCTCCTATCGTAGCGTATCGGTATATATGTCCAGCGGCTTCTGCCAGCGGTTTAACAATGGAGTTTTCCTCTCCGCGTTTTATTCTTAATGACCGTTTTTCCATTGCTTCAGTTAAAAATTGGGCGCCTATTTCCAACCTTAATTGACATGCCGTCAGATTTTCTTCTCGGATTAAACCATTATCATCCGTGACACCTTTACGATGATTAGCGTACTCATAATTGGTAAGTGTATACGGCATATTTGCTACTGGTTTATTATGTTCATCCACCAGTTGGATTTCCACCCAGTGTTTCAGTATTTTTGGGCAGTTATGGGAATAAATCGAATTTTCATTACTCATAAATCTTTTTCCTATTCCTTTTCTTGTTCCATCGCCAACAGATAATCCTGACTGGAGAGTTTTTCAACATATTGGCCAGTTTCAATTTTTTTCCGCAGCCACAACTCTATTTGTGATTTCAAACTCCCCATGGGTTGATCCAGCTGTTGAACCATTTCTCCGTGGTTTTCCCATAAGTCATAATACAGTGAACTGCTCAGCACTTTCAGACCATAGGGAGAATGCAGCCAGACTGCCAACAAATGCTCACCCAATGTAAAAGGGATCTCACTGTTCCCTTCTCCACAAACTTCGGGGCGGCAAAACTTTACCGGCTGTGGAGTGTCAAGCATCAGCTCTGTGACCGGAGCCAACATTAACGACCAATCGCTGGGCGTGAAAGCCGGTACCATCGCACCAAAAACGCGGGAGTCCATGATACGAAACAGCACTTGTTCACCATTCATCATTACCAAATGCCGCCGCTGCCAATGAGCCAATTGTTCTTGCCACGAGGCACGACTGCGGTACGCCCAGCCCCAGCTGTTGTCACTGAGCGTATGGCTATCCAACATCATTCCTATCTGATATAACTGGCGGGTTTTCGCCTGTACCAGCCACGGGCTTTGTTTCAGCATTTTGCGCATCGGTGTGCCGCTGTAGAGCGGAAAAGCTTCTTCGACCCAATCATTGAGATAAAAGTGCTCTACCGGATTTGGTCTCGCCAAAGAGTTGAGAATAAAGAACACCGGCGCATCATTGGATTCATTCAACCATTCTTGCCAACTTATTGTGGGCGTTGTGGTTTCTGTCATTGTTGTGTCTTCCATCGTTATACTTATTCCTTTTTGGCTGGCCTAATTACCGGACTAACATCTTGTTGCGCCAATTCGGGGCAGCAAGGATGGGCGGGAAATTCCATGTCCACTTCCGGCAACGATGCCACGCCCTCCGGCAATTGCAGCGCCAATCCACGCCCGCTACCAGCTGAACCCTGCCCGACATTAATCGGTGAAGATAAAATCCCGCCCGGTGTGACTTTGAGAAAACTACCACCCACTTTCAGGGTGATTTCCGCTGCCGCTTCTAGCACCACTTTGCCACCGCTTTTCAAGTGAATTTCCTGCCCACTGTCAATCACCGTGGCATCGCCGGTCTGGATATGCTGGCTGCCGGCAATTCGGTGGGAGACATCCCCTTCGGTGGTGATTTTGCGCGAACCGGCGACCTGATGGTGATCATCCGCGCGAATGTCGTGGTAACGGTTGTTGTCGATGCGTTGTTTTTGATCGTGTTTGATATGCCAGAGGGCATCATTTTCAATCTGGGCGGTAAAATCTTTCTGGCCGTGGAAATAAATTTCTTCACTGCCTTTCGCGTCTTCAAACCGCAGCTCGTTAAAGCCTTTGCCTTTGTGGGTTTTGGTCTTGAACGTGGTGCGGGTTTTCTGCGAAGGCAAATCCAGCGGCGGGCGGTTCAGGCCGTTGTAGACACAGCCGGTGACTATCGGGCGGTCAATATCACCATTGAGATAGGAAATAATCACTTCCTGCCCGATGCGCGGGATGGCCATAAAGCCAAAGCCGTTGCCATTCCAGCCTTGGGCCACGCGTACCCAGCAGGAGGCACCGTCATCCGCTTTGTCATAACGGTTCCAGTGAAAATGGACTTTGATGGCACCGTCTTTATTGACGAAGATTTCTTCCCCTTCAGGGCCAACCACCGTGGCGGTTTCATCGCCATCGGTCAGTGGCTTGTAATGGAACGGCGGACGCCAGTCGGCAAGACCGTCGATAAAACTGAAGTGATTACTGAGTGTGGTGCCATCGCCACCGTTATCGCCCATGGCGCCCGGGCAGCGACCGTGATGGCTGATCCCGACAATCTGCCAGCGGGCATTAAGCGGGGCGTGCGGGTGGCTTTTGATTTCAAAGATTTTGCCCGGCATCAGTTTGATGCAGTTACTGCTGCCGCTGCCGCTCTTTTTCTGGTTATCCAGTGCCTCTTGACGGTATTTGAGAAACGGCTTGGCGGCCGCATCTTTCTGAAAACGCCCGTAACTTTCAAACACGGTATACGGGGTCTGGCTGCCAAAATCGCGGAAACCCTCACTGCTTTGCATATGCGAAAGATGATAGCGTGGGTTGTCATAGTTAGAATCTTTGTGCAGGCTGCGCTGCGGGCTCATGCCGACACCCAGCCGCACCTGATAAACCGTATCGATGCCGTGGGCGGTTTCCGGCTGCGGGCTGTAGGTCAGTGGCAACCCGGCGGTCATCCCCAGATGGCTGTCACTGAAAAAGGCGGTTTCATCTTCAAACCAGAAGCTGATGCCTTCTTCCGCCGCCAGCCGGCTGAAAAATCCATAGTCAGATTCGCGTTTCTGGGTCACGTATTCCCGGTCCTGATGGGGATCGTAGAGTTTCGAATCCGCCCGCACGTAATGTTTTTTCATCAAATCCGTCAGGATGGCCGGCACATTTTGCTGATGGAATATCCGGCTTTCCTGATTCAGCGTCAGGCGCCAGAGTGCCGGGCGCACGGTCAGGGTATACAGGGTTTTATTGCCGTCGGTGCCGGCCCAGTCAGCATGGGAGATGATGCCGGTGATTTTGCGTTGCAGTTGTACGCCTTGGAAAACTTGCAACACCGCTTCCTGCATCAACAAGGCGGTTAAATCGATTTCTGGTTTAGGCCGAAAGGGGTTATCGGGCAGAGACTGAACCAGTGTCAGATTGAGGGTAAACAGTTCAGATAATCCCTCTTGCAGGGAAAATTCCCCTACCGCAAACGTTGACTCAGGCAGTCCCGCGACCTGAAACGTAAACCGCAAGCCACTTTTGGCAGTAGGCAGTTTATCAATAATATTTTTCATCATAGTGTGCATTACTCCTTGTTGTGATGAGTTAATGGCTTACATCTCCCGGCGTACGCCGTAGACTTCCCGAAAAGCCCACAAAACGCCGCGCGTGCCGGGGGTAAACACATCCAGTTTGACGAAGGTGGACTGGCTGATAAAACACGCCATGGCTTCATGGACTAACCGGCAAAATCGGTACATTTCCCCCGCGTTGGCGTAACAATCGGGGTTGAGCGTCAGTCCGACCCAATGCCCGCGGACAGGGAGGCCGTATTTCAGGCGATCAATGAGGTGTTCTTCCGTCCGGGCAATACCCTCGATATGTCGGCGGATATGGCGGCTGAGCGGACGATTGAGTTCGGCGTAAGGGTCAAACTGGCGGAGAAACTGTTTCAGGCCGTCGGTGGCAAATAACAACACCGGCGGGCTGGAAAGACAGGAGAGCAATGGCCAACTGGCATTATCTTGCAGCAAGGGCGGATACTCGTCAGAGACCGGCAGAATGTTGTGTACATTGAGGTGGGCGGGCGAGCCTTCCTGTGTGATGGTAATGTCGCCGGGTTTTAAGGTCATGGCCTGCGTGTGATACCCCAGAAAATCACCGACAACAGCGAGTTCAGGTAGGTGCAGCGCGGGTTTGCCGGTCAGATCAAAAAAATGCAGCTGGTGTTTCAGCCTGCCCAGCAAATCCCGCTCACGGTGGTACAGGTAATAAAACGTCTCGGGTTCCCCCTCTTCCGCCAGTTCGGGGGGTGACGGCGTAAACTGGTCGATGGGCAGATAGCGGTAGGGTGAACCCCGCTGCGGGGTTTCATCAGGTTGCTGCACCACTTGAATATCACGCAGCCGGAATAACTGTACGGATTCACCCAGAGGCAAAGGGTAGCGATGGTCGCCCTCACCCAGCGGCAAGGGTTGGCTGATCAGGGGGTCCAGATGGATGGCCGGCACACAGCCCAGCATAAAAGCATCGCTGACATCATCCAACGGCAATTCGCCTTTAAAACGGAAAATCAGCTCAAAACTGCCGTCAGCATTGAGCGGAACGTCAGGGTAATATTTGCTGAAATCAACGGTCATAAAGTTGTACAAATGGGGCAGCGCATAATATTCCATCAGCAGTTGCAGACCCGCGTAAGTGCGCTTTTCCATCGGCAGGATGGGATGGTCAAACAGATTATGCCAGCCCTGCGGGAAGCTGCGCAGTTTGCGCTGCTCGCCCTGCACTCGGAGGCACATTTCACAGATATGCTCGTCCAGCCACAGGCTTAATTGCGCTGCCCGCTGAGTGTCTGCACCGAGGAAAAAAGACAGCGCCCCGCTTTGCCAGACCGGAGAGGCCGTGCCGGTCTGGCAAAGCGTCAGTACGATTTCGCTGTGTGTACCGGTTTTTTTGACGCCCCTGTCCCGCACGATAAGGGGTTCAATATGCAAGGGGCGACAGGTATTAAAGGTGAGCAACTGGCCGTTGACTTCCGCAGAAATCGGCGTGCTGGCCGGGATGTCAACGGTGCCCTGATGCTCGCCATCAACGGGCTGAAACTGCATGATTGTCGTCGGCGGAATGGGGCTCAGGGCGATCGGCCAGATACGGGACAAAATACCGTGGGAGATTTCGGGGCAATCATCCTCTATTTTATCCCGTAAGTTGGTAATCAACAGGGCAAAAGCCTCGAAAACACGCTCAATGTCGGGATCATGGGAAGCAAACAGAAAATCAGCCAGATGAGGCGATGTTTTCGCCACGTATTGAGCCAGTTCCCGCAAATAGGCTCTTTCCCGCAGATACATGGACTCCTTGTTATTTTTCATTGGCTTTCTCTTTTTATCCTAATGTACTGATGAATAGTTCATCGGCAGGTTATGCACAAAGTTTATATAAAATCAGCATGATGCTCGTGGAGGGAGGGTATTGTACGAAATTATTCATTAATATGCTTAATGCAATCCGATTTTTTAATCATTTGGGAAAAGTCTCATTCCACGTTATGTGTCATGGCGTAGAGAAATCTGGGACAGGTGTTTTTTTGCATTTTGCAAAAAAGAATTGTTTGCTGATTTTTGTTCCGGTTTTCTTCACGCTGCTCCGATATTTTGTGGCATGGAAAGGACACGATGAAAAAAACGGGTTTACTGTTCCTGATGGGATGGATGGTGTCTTTGTCCTCAGGGGCTAAAACGGTGGTGTACACTGACCGTCTGCACCCGCCGGTGAATCTGACGCCGGACAGCCAGGTGGTCTGGCTGGATGCGGCTGAACAGCATCAGAAAAAAATCTTCCCCCAACTTTCCCCTGATCCCCAGCAAGCCCGCCTTCAGGTACAGGCTGTATTGCAATCGCCCCACTGGCGTGAACAGGAACAAGTGCTTATCACCGCCTACCGTGAGGTGATTGAAGCCTGGCAACGGGGTGTGCGCCAGTATCCGGCAGTGGTCTTTGATGACCGTGACGTGGTGTATGGCACCGCAGATGTGGCTAAAGCGACGGCGCTCAGGGAGCCGCATCAGCCATGAATCCGTCACGCATTGCTTTTCCTGTGCTCATCACGCTGGTTGCAGCGTTTGCACCGGCCACACAAGCCGCCATCAATACCGCCCAAATCGTGGCAAGCAGCCTCTCACCTGCCTGCATTCAGTGGCGGGTCAGCGGCATTTGTTACTGGCTGTTCTGTTCATGGCATGGCTGCTCGGTAAAAACCTCGGTCAAAGTGACTCATTTCCTGCCACAGACGGTGGTCTCCACCTATCATGGCCTCGGCGGCAACCCGTGGTCTGACATGGCGCAAATCAGCGCTTTACCCGGCGGGCTGGAAAATACGGTGACCAGTACCTTATCTAACGTCACTACCGGTGGGGGCAATCATACTATTCAGGTGGCCGGGAAGCGCAGTACCCATCTGCGTTTCAAATACGCCGATGCCATCGGGCATCCCGCCACCACGCTGATAGGCGGGCAAATTCCGGGCTATTCCTGCAAAAGTGCAGCGACGCCACTGATGCTTTATTTCCTCAGCACGCTGGATACGGTGGCGTGGCGCAGCGGACTGCCGGAGTCGTTTTATCCTGAAGCCCTTATCCCCGGTCTACGGGAATTGGGCAATCAGCTGACGGGCAATATGTGGGGCAATCTCTACCCGCGTGCCGGTTTTGTTACGCAGGTGGATGAAGATAAAGCGGCGGCCGTGGTGGCACAGCGAGTAGCTGACATTATTACCCGTACCGGTCAGCCCCATGTCTATCAGCCGTTGACCGGGCAACGCCGTGATGGCTACTGGCCACCGCCGCCGGTGGCGGAAAATACCGGCACGAAGAATCATCAGTGGCAGCGGTTGTCGCCACAGTTAAGTCAGTCCTGTGCCGTGTTTCCGGATGGCAGCCATACCGCCGCGACAGCCGGTAATCAGGCTTATACCTTGTGGCAACCCTACAGCTGCTGCAAGCGGCGCGGGCAGCGTTTTCTCAGCAGTACGGATATTTGAATCAGGAGGTCAGATGACGACAAGAAACGCCGTATGGCTGGTCGTGGGCGCAATGATGCTTGCTCCGATACAGTCCCATGCGACCGGGCTGTCCCTCACCTTACCGCAGGTGAATCGAAGTGCCCTGGGCTATGGCGCAGAGGCCAGCGGGGCCGTCTCCGATACGCTGTTTTATACGCTGGGTGGCGGCTCGGTGATTTCTGAGCCGGCCAGTCGCGGCGGTTCAACCATGCTGGCCGGTCTGGAGCTGGGCTGGCGTTCGGATTTGATGTGTGGCAATTTCGACCTGAAAACCACGATCAGCAATCAGCTTAACGGTATTACGGCGGGATTCAAAAACCTGATGAGTGATGTGGTTCAGGGGGCCACCGGAGCGGTTGCCAGCCCCCCCGCCATGATAATTCAGCGGGCCAATCCGGGGCTGTATGACATGCTGACCAACGGGGTATTGCAGGCCAATGTGGCGTTTGATAAAGCCCAGTTCAATTGTCAGAACATGGCGAAGAGAATGATGGATTTTGCGCAGAACAACAAATGGAGCCAATCAGCGGCGTTGCAGGAGTACAAAAATCAGGTCAACGGCGGGGGTGGTGATGCAGTGCGTGTCAATAATGCCGGCACCAAAGCGACCGGTGCCGGCGGGCATTCATGGATTGGCGGGCAACGACAGGGCGGAAAGGGGCAGGCTGCCATTCGTCCGACCCGTGATTTAGCCAGCGCCGGGTTTAATATGATGAATCAGTTGCCGGTACTGAGCCAGTCATCGGTCAGCACCTTCAATTGCGAGGGCAGTGCCTGCCGTAAATTCAGCACGGCGCGGGAAGCGGCTGAGGCGGTGGTCAGTGTACTGGGCGACCGGGCCATCCGTACCTGCGCGCAAGCCACAGAGTGCGCCAGTGGAGGCGAGCAACACCAGCCGGGGGCGACGGTCGCGGGAACGGGGTTTGCCCCGATGCTGGAAGCCCACACCAAAACGAACACTGAACAACTGGTGAAACTGGTCAGCGGCACGGAGAAACCCACACGGGCGAATCTCACCAAACTGAAAACCGGCAGTCTGGCCGTAACACAGGGTGTGATCCAGGCGTTGCAGCGTGATCCCGATAGGGCTGCCCTGACTGCGCGTCTGGCGGGGGAGCTGGCGATGAGTGAGACCATTGAAACCGCGTTACTGATGCGTCGAATGCTGATCACTGGCATGTCCGAACCCAATGCGGCCGCACAATCGGAAGCGCTGGCAGAAGGCGACCGCCGGATTGCCGCCCTGGACAGGGAAATCAATGCGCTGAAAAATGAAATGGAGCTGAAGCAGGCGCTTTCCCGTAATTCCATTCTGACCATTATTGAGCGTGATACGCAGCGTATTCACGCTCATCCGCAAAAACAGGTCGCGGACAGTCAGGATACCCGTTTTTATCAGTTGGAAGCCCCCAACCGTGAGCGCAGGTAAGTTCGACGATGGCAAAAAAACGTGCAAGATTAAAACGAGGCATCGGATTATCACTGATTATCGCGTTGGTGATGGTGGTGACGTTAACTGTCGGCTGGGCAGGGATGAATTATCCCGAAACCCTGTCTGCCTTGAATCGCGGGCTGGCAAGGTATCAATCGCTTTGGCTGTTATGGCGATTAAGCCTTTACGGATGGTTGCTCTGGGGCGGTTGGAAAATCGGGCAAAGCGTGAAACATCAGGCGGAATATCGCACAACGCTGAGGCGGATGATGGGGGTCAGCCTGTTGTTTATCCTGCTGGGTGAATACGCCCTGTCAGCCAGTCAGGGAAGTGTGTCATGACCACGAACAGTTATCTGGAATATTTCCTGACCCTGCTCGGCTGGGTGGTGAACAATGGCCTGTGGCACATTCTGATTGCCACGGGGTTGTTTACCCTGCCGTTAGTGGTCAAAGTGATGGCCATTTGGCTGAAAGTGCGGGAGTGCGGGGAGGACGAAGGTCCCAATGGATTGCAGTCACTGGCCCGGATTGAAAATGCGCTCTACAGTGCGTTTTTCGTCATGGTGTTTTGCTGCGTGCCGCTGGTCAATGTCAGCTTCAGCACCCTCCAGTATGATACCGCCCGGACCAAAAGCTGTGGCACCTGGACACCCGGTGCGCCGGAGAACAGCGGTTATGCGCCGGTGATATCCAGCCTGAACAATCAAACGGCGGCAGTGCCGATTTGGTGGGCTGTGGTGCATCGGTTATCCAAAGGGCTGACGCAGGCGGCGGTGGCCGCCATTCCCTGTCGGCCGGATTTACGGCAACTGCGTTTTGACGTGCAGCATACCCGTATCAAGAGCCCGGCACTGGCAGCCGAGTTGCAGGATTTTACCCACGATTGTTATGCGCTGGCCCTGTATCAGTGGCAACAACGCGATCAAGAACACTCCCGCGACCCGATTATCCTGAATGATATCGGCTGGCTGGGCAGCCGCACATTTTTAGCCGGCGATTACCGGATGCTGCAATCGCGCACGCCCCGGGCTGACTTTCCATGGCAGGAGAGCCGGGACAACGGGCGGCCGTATACCGGGCAGGGCGGCTATCCGCGCTGTCAGGTCTGGTGGTCAGCCGCCAACATCGGCCTGAAAGACAGGGTGCTGGCGCAGGCCGACCCGGGGTTGTGGCTGCGTCTGTCTGCGACACTGAAAATGTTGGGTAAAAACACGCCCGCTTATCAGGAAGCCGTGATCCGCCGTCTGGTCAGCCCGGTGAATCTGACCGTTTCTCAGGAAGGGGTTGTTTATGCCGGCTATGGTGGTAATGCCGATCCCACTTTGCTGGATGGTTCTAACCGGGTCGGTGCCTCCGCAGGAACATTGCTGGGCGGATTACTTAATATGCCGATGTTCGATGCGGTGCGTCAGGCCCTGCCGATGATGCAGGCGGTGATTTTAATGGCGTTGTATATCTTAATCCCGTTGCTGCTGTTGGTGGCTGCGTATGAGTTTAAAACCGTGTTTACCCTGACCTGTGTGATTTTTGCGCTGAATTTCCTGACGTTCTGGTGGGAGCTGGCGCGCTGGCTGGACAGCCATTTGCTGGATGCCCTGTACGGCTCAGACACCCACAGCCTGTTTAATCTGGCGGGCATGCAGAACACGTCGGATGATTTAATCATGGGGCTGGTGATGGGCACGTTATTTATTGTCCTGCCGATGGTTTGGTTGGGGGCATTGGCCTGGGCCGGGGTGCGGATGGGCGATGTTGGTGGCATGATGAGTCAGGGCGTGGGGCAGGTCAGGCAATCCGTTGGTATGTTTGGGCAGATGGTGATGCAGAAGGTGATGTCGAAGGGTAAGTAGAGTAGTACAGACGATTTTCATTCAGGAAAATGACTCGATAATGATGTGATTTTTTAAGAAAACACTTGCAATGATACCAATAACTATTGTCCTTTTAATATTATCCATAAAAACAAAAAATAACGTATTTAATTTTCACCTCTGGAACTAAATGAATGCCAATTAATATGCCAAGTAGTAATTTGGCCGCGCGTAAAGATGGTTGTTATCATTTGAATATTTTTGATGGGAATAATCATATTTAAAATAATTTGGATATATGGAATGAGGGCGAGAGCATGAGCGACTGACTATTGAGCTAATTGTATTCATCCAGTATCTTTAATAGGAGTAAATTGAATGCACCTTACATGAATTCTGGTTGTAATACATACTATTCTTGCTCAAACAAATTAATGCTATAACTCAATATATGGAATTGGATTATTCTTATTATTCCTTATGGCACATTATTCTTTTTTTGATTGTCTTTGTGTTATTTTCTAAAATAATTCTGCACTTTGCATCACGAACAATTCTGTGTGTGACAAGGGGAGAAATGCAAGTGAGTGGCCTAATTATGGTACATTTATTTAATGTTAGCAGTTCTTGATATTTAATTTTGATTTGTTTTTAATTCTTGGTTATTAATCTTGAATTTTAAAAACATGATCGGAGTCTATATTGTTATTTGATTGAAAAGTCGATTAAATTGATACATAATTTATGTCGTTTTACTCAGTGTTGCTTAGCAATAAAGAACACCATTTTATTTGATAATACTATCCAAACATCCTCCTGCAAAAAAAGTCACAGAGCTTGCCGGATAATGTGTGCTCGTAATACAGCTTATACACGCGAATAACCAGATCTTAATATTAACGCTAAAACAACACTCTAGGTCTGACGCACTTAAGGCCAAACAGAATTTTTTTATTATGCTCCCTACATCAAATCGGTTATCCAATATTATTGGCTGAAAGTGGAGGGAGATCCAATTCCTGTAGTTAAAAATGAGCTACAGCTGTAATTTCCTAAATTGCCTAATATTTTCAGTTTTAAAAAATAGGCATGGACGCGATATGGATAAAAAATGAGTACTGAGACAGAGTCACCCCATTCTTCCCCAGAGCTGGACACAGGCCTGATTTGCTTGGCTATGTTAGCCAGGTTTCACAACATCGCTATATCTACTGAACAACTTTCACACGAGTTTTCTACTTCTAACCAAGGCCTTACCCAGAAAGAGCTGCTGCTGGCTGCTCGTCATTCAGGGCTGAAAGCCAAGGTAGTAAGCACAACACTGACTAGACTTGAACATACGCCATTGCCTGCCATTGCCATTGATAAGGATGGTAAATTTTTTATTTTAGCTAAGCTGGATAAGGAACAGGCGCTTATTCAGGATCCGCGCGCGGCGCGCCCCGAAGTTATCAGCTTTGATGAACTTGAACAGCGTTGGACAGGGCAATTGGTGCTTGTACGCCCAAGTAACAGTTTGTCCGGTGGGACTTCGCGCTTTGATTTTACTTGGTTTATTCCGGCCATCGTCAAATACCGCAAGTTATTGGGTGAAGTTTTACTGGGGTCTTTTGCCTTACAGTTGTTTGCCTTAGTGACGCCGTTATTCTTTCAGGTGGTCATGGACAAGGTACTGGTGCACCATGGTTTAACCACGCTGGATGTTGTCGCAGTGGGGTTACTGGGCATCATGCTGTTTGAGTCGGCACTGAGCGGTTTGCGTAGTTATGTGTTTGCGCACACAACCAGCCGCATCGATGTGGAGTTGGGATCGGGTCTGTTTCGGCATTTGATTAATCTGCCGTTGGCTTACTTTCAGGCCAGGCGAGTCGGCGACTCTGTGGCTCGTGTACGCGAACTGGAAAACATTCGCAGCTTCCTCACAGGCAACGCCATTACCCTGATGATCGATGTCCTTTTTTCTCTGGTGTTCATCCTTGTGATGTTCTACTACAGTGGCTGGCTGACGCTCATTGTGGTGTTATCATTACCGCTCTATGCGCTCGTCTCGATGTTGGTTACCCCCCTCTTGCGTAAGCGATTGCAGGAGAGTTTCACGCGCAATGCCGAAAATCAGGCATTCCTTGTCGAAACGATCAATGGCATCGATACTTTAAAGTCAATGGCGGTTGAACCGCAATCCATCCGTAAGTGGGATAATCAACTGGCAGCTTATGTTGCCGCAGGTTTCAAAACACAGACCTTATCTACCCTCGCCAATGAAAGCGTATCATTTATCGGCAAGTTAGTGACCGTTGCCACACTCTGGCTTGGTGCCCGCCTTGTGATAGATGGGCAGTTGTCGGTGGGAGAATTGATCGCATTCAATATGCTGGCCGGTCGTGTCAGCGGCCCTATTATGCGCCTGGCGCAACTGTGGACCAGCTTCCAGCAGACCGGAGTTTCAGTGCAGCGTCTGGGAGATATCCTCAATTCCCGAACTGAATTATCACAGGCTACACGTAGCACTGTGCCGCCGCTCATGGGGCGGGTAGAGTTCGATCAGGTGCATTTTCGTTATCGGGCTGATGGTTCTGAGGTATTGCGGGGGATCAACCTGACCATTGGTGCAGGAGAAATCATTGGTGTGGTGGGGCGTTCAGGCTCAGGCAAAAGTACCCTGACTCGTTTGTTGCAGCGACTTTATGTTCCGGAACGTGGACGGGTCATGGTTGATGGCATGGATCTGGCATTGGCTGATGTTTCCTCACTGCGTCGGCAGATTGGTGTGGTGTTGCAAGACAATATGTTATTCAACCGCAGCATTCGGGAAAACATCGCCTTGATTGATCCTGGGGCACCGCTCGAAGTGGTCATGCATGCTGCCAACATGGCCGGTGCCCATGAATTCATTCTTGAACTGCCTGAAGGTTACGACACTATTGTGGGGGAGCACGGCGCGTCACTTTCGGGTGGTCAGCGGCAACGGATAGCCATTGCCCGCGCTTTGATTGGTAATCCCCGCATTTTGATTTTCGACGAGGCGACCAGTGCGCTGGACTACGAGTCTGAACGGATTGTGCAGCAGAACATGCAAAGCATTTGCAAGGGACGCACGGTCATTATTATCGCCCATCGGTTGTCAGCTGTGCGCGATGCGCATCGCATCCTCGTGATGGATCGGGGACAGATCGTCGAACAAGGAAATCATGCCGAGTTATTGGGGCGTCAGGATGGCCACTATTCACGACTGCATCAAATGCAGCAGGGGTGAAAGGCTGGAACGTATGATGAAAACGGCTAATAACGTAATCAGAGGTAGATGTGACGAAGATAAACATACGCCAGTTCAAGGATAAAAACTTCTTATGAGCACAATGGGTTCCTTATTACAACGCTATCGTGATGTGTGGAGTCAGTCCTGGCGTCAACGTAAAAGCATGGATATGTCGCCACGGCAAGCTGATGAATTACAGTTTTTACCGACGGCTTTGGAGTTGCAGGAAACACCCGTTCATCCGGCCCCGAGAATTTTCATCTGGGGCATTATGGGGTTTGCCTTACTTGCGTTGCTTTGGGCTTACATTGGCAAAATTGAAGTCGTGGCTGTTGCTCCGGGAAAAATTGTTCCCAATGGGAAAACCAAATTGATTCAACCCCGCGAAACGGCGGTGGTCAAAGCAATCCACGTCAATGACGGCCAAATGGTAAAATCTGGTGAGTTGTTGGTCGAACTCGATCCAACGGCAGCAAGCGCCGACGTTAGCCGAATCCAGAGTGAACTGCTGGCGTCTCGTATCGATAGTGCACGGAGTACCTCCATGCTTGATGCGATCAATCAACAACAGCCGCCAGCGGCGCTGACAGGAACGATTGCCAACGCTAGTCCTGAGCAGGTGCGAAGTGCCGAGCGCTGGCTTCAGGGACAATATCAGGAATACCGCAGTAATTTGGAGTTAGTGGATGCCGAAATCCGCCAACGCAGCGCTGAAATTCAATCTGCTCAGTCTCAGGTAGCCAGCCTGAGAAAAACGCTGCCGATTGCTACACAATTAGCTAAGGATTACGAACGGTTGCTGACGAAACAGTATGTATCGCGGCATGCCTATTTGGAAAAAGAACAGATACGGCTGGATCTGCAACGCCAGTTAAGTGTACAGCAAGCCAGTGTCCTGCAGAACACCGCTGCCCGGGATGAAGCACAACGTCGGCGTGAGGCGGTTATTGCGCAGAACCGCCGTGCCATGCTCGACCAGCAACAAGAAGCCAACAAAAAAGCAGCGACTTTGGTTCAGGAGTTGGCAAAGGCCCGTTATCAGGAAAACCTGACCAACCTTAAAGCTCCAGTGGCCGGTACAGTTCAACAACTCGCTATCCATACCGTCGGTGGCGTGGTGACACCCGCTCAGCCGTTGATGGTCATTGTTCCCACAGATCAACCCGTAGAAGTGGAGGCAATGCTGGAAAATAAGGATGTAGGCTTCATCCATGTTGGTCAACCGGTCACCGTCAAGGTAGAAACGTTCACTTTCACCAAGTACGGCACCATTGACGGCGAAATTCTCAGCGTGTCGAACGACGCCATTGAGGATGAAAAGCGCGGGCTCATTTATAGCAGCCGTATTCGCCTGAAATCGGATCACGTGCAGGTCAATGGTCAGCGAGTCGCGTTATCTCCGGGCATGTCGATTACGGCAGAAATAAAAACCGATCAACGCAGGGTGATTGATTATTTCCTGAGTCCGTTGCAACAACATCTGGATGAAAGCTTGAGAGAGCGGTAAGGAAACGATATTTCTATGAAGTCGGTTCTCCATATTCGCAATTTACTGTGATTAAGATAGAGCATCGTTAGTGGTCAAAAATGTTTTTCTCAGTCTTACTTTGATTGGAGTGAAGTGATGAAAGTATTACAAATACACCGAAGGTTCAAACATTGGCGCAATATCATTGTTTTTTTCAGTTTCGCCTTATTAGTGTCATGTTCTAAGTACATTGATATATACAAACCGATTGATATAACACGGTCTGGCCAATCAGTAAAATTTGATTTTGAAATCAAAAATAAAGGGAATTATCAGTTTGCTCTGCTTTTTGCTACTACGGATGATTCTGATGAAATGGTAAGGCGGTTTGAGTTGTTTGGGAGAATTGATAAAAGCGGAGTAATAACCCCTGTTTCACTCCGTATTGTTAAAGATGGACAGATTTTTTTTGACAATAAAATAAATGCTATGGGATCCGAAGGCGGGAGTCTTTTCGATTACGAAGAGAGAAGTATAAATACAGCTGTACGAGAAATAAAAACATTTTTCCTACCCCCTGGACTCTACTCTGCGGTAATTACTACCCTAGAAGATGTTCCTGCTTTTAATGGCATCGAGAGTTTTGTTGAATTCACCTATTACGATCCGAAGATTTGATTTATATAGAAAAAAGAGAAATAACGACTAGAGGAAATAATAAGTATGGAAAATAAATATACTGTAACGTATAAAGTTGCCCCCATGGGGGCTAAATATATTTATCAGGAAGATAAGGGTAAGAATAAAGCGGGAGACATGCACAAATCAGCCGCTGGTCATATGTGGTATGTGATAAATGATGGTAACGGAAATGAAAGAAGTGTCGGTTTCGAGTCAAAGGAGGGGGTACCGTTTGGGGCAGGGAAAGTCACTCCTTATGATGACGCTGCTTATCAACAGACCTCTTATGAAGTCACCATTGCGTTGACAGAGAAACAGTACAAGGCGTTAAACGACTTCTCAGATAATCCAAAGTCAGCTGGATTTAATTCTGATAACTATGCAATGAACTACAATAGCTGCGTAGATTTTGTGTATCACTCATTACATTCTATTGGGTATAATGACTGGAAACAGGCCGTTGTAGGTGTTACAGTCCTTGATGAAGGAAATCTATTACCCAATCACAATCGTTTTAAGTTAAGAGAGACGCTTGAATATCATAAGGCCCCAATCATTCGTGACGATATGGTTCGCAATGGCGATCATTATGAAAAAAGACATAGTATATATCTACCGCCAATTAATACAGGGAATAAAGGAGATCCGCTTCCTAATCCGCCAAAGAGCTTGATCAATATCGATATCAATTCTTCCCCACAACCAGAGAAACAGATTACAGGAGAGAACAAAGCTCAGCAGGATGTGAGCAATGGTTATATCCACAATTCATCAACCCATAAAATCTTCACTTCTTCGGGCATTCTTGATAAAACCGACTTTGCTTCAACCCAGATGGCCAGCCTTGCCACCGGTGGCATTCGTCCCGGTGAAATGCAGCTCGATCCCAATGTTCGACCCAACGATTACTTGTCAGAATTCTTTAAACCGACATACGACGCAGCGGAATCTCTCAGAAAAATAGATTTGGCTATGATGAACGTTGTATCTGTGAACAATTTATCAGCCATGACGACATTTAATACTTATGTTGATCCACTGTTATTGGATTTGAGTGGTAATGGTGTGCATATGACCGACATCCGTGATGGTGTGCTGTTCGACATGGACAACAGTGGTACGCTTAAGCGCAGTGGTTGGGCAGGGAGCAATACCGGAATACTGGTGATTGATGATGGTAGCGGCCAGATAAAAGACGTCAGCCGGATGTTCTCAGAGTACTACGGTGGTAAGGCTGGAATAGATGGCGTTGCGGGTGAGAAAAAATTCAAGGATGGTTTTGGGGCTCTGGCCAGCGAAGATGCAAATAAGGATGGGGTAATTGATAAGAATGACCCGATCTGGAGCCAGTTACGGGTTTGGGTTGACGCTACCCACGATGCAAAGGTTGATGCAGGTGAACTTAAGACACTGGAGGAGCTGGGAATTACTCAGATTAGCGTCCGAGCATCAGATAAAACTGAAGTACGTGATGGGAATAAGGTTGTTGCCAGTGGATCTTTCACCATCAATGGTGAAATCCGTGAAATGCTGGCTGTTGATTTTCTCGGAAATCCCGTAAGTAATATTTTGAATATCGAGGAAGCAGGTACTCGGGTTACTTCAATTTTCAACGATATCACAACCACGGCTTACGCCAGCCAGAGTGAAACAGATGAAACCTTGGATGCGGAGAAACTGGGCGTAAGCAATCTGTATGGTGGCAGCGGCAATGATACGTTGATTGCGGCAAAAACCGGCAGCTGGCTGGTCGGAGGCGCAGGGAGCAATACCTATGTTGGCGGTGAGGGTGATGATGTTTTTGTTATCAGCGCTTCTGACGATATAAGAAACATTCACGGCAATGGTGGGCTCGATACCGCGATTATCGTAGGTGACGAAGGTGTGGCACTGGATATGGCTCAGGCTGGTTTAACCATTGCTCAAGGCGGGAATGGCAATGATACCATTATAAGTGGCGGTGCAAATGGTGTCTTTATCAAAGGTGGTTCCGGTAATTCGACTCTAGTAGGTGGAATGGGTAATGACGTTCTGGTGGGTGGTCGTGGACACAATACCATCATTGGTGGTACTGGTAAGTCAGTTATCTATGCAGGCCCTCAGGGGGACACAATTTACGCATCCAAAGACGGTAGCATCATCCACGCTGGTGGTGGGGATGATAAAATTTTCGGAGGTGTGGGTGACGACGTTATTGAAGTGGGTCACGGCAATGCCACAATTGATGGCGATGGCGGTGTCAATATCGTCAGCCTGCACGGTAATCACGGTGATTATCAAATTACCCGTACTGACGACGGATATGTCGTAGCCGACAAGGTCGCCGGGCGTGACGGCACGGTGACGCTGAAAAATATCCAAAAACTCAATTTCGCGGATATTTCGGCGGTTGATTTAGAAATACCGAATGCAATGCCTGTTGAGGATGTACTTACCCATGATAAGGATGGCAAGGTTTTCGATCGTACTCAGCCTCATCTGATTTCTGCAGAAAGCTTGCTGGCCAACGATCAACACCTCAATAGTCAGGGGGCTTTGCGCATTGCCAATGTTGGGGATGCGATAGGCGGTACGGTCAGCCTCACAAATCAGGGCGATGTCTTGTTTACACCAGATCCGCGTTACACCGGCCTTATCAGCTTTAAATACGGTGTCATCGATGCTGAAGGGAATCCTGCGGCATCAGTAGTCGATCTCAGTAGCGGAGAGACTGCGCCGATGCGTGCCACTGCGACATTATTAACCCCGGAAGTCCCGCTTGATCCATTGGCGGCTCAGCAATGGTATCTGAGTGATGCCAACATTTTGCCAGTCTGGAATGACTACACCGGCAAGGGTGTGCGCATCGGACAGTTCGAACCTGGTGGTAAGTTTGCCACGGCACCCGAAATCTTTGATATTAATCACCCTGATCTTGCCGCGAATGTTGACAAAACCTGGCTGAAGACTCAACAAACTAATGGAACATTGCCAGATGTGGTCTCCAACCATGCGACAATGGTAGCGGGTGTGATGGTCGCGGCGAAAAATGATACAGGTGGTGTAGGAGTTGCCTATGACGCGACCTTGGGCGGTTATTATCTGGCTAATAGCGGTGCCGACCTTGCGGGCCTGGGGCATATGGTTAGTTTTGATATTGCCAACAATAGCTGGGGGTTTTCCAACGATTTCGCACTCAGCAATTTCCAGGATGGCTCCGTCAATACTGCCTTGTCGCTGAGCATGAATGCACAGTACGCGGCGGGCAATGGTCGTGGCGGATTGGGTACGGTCATAGTGGCTGCGGGCGGCAATAGCCGCGCGGAAGGTGGTAATGCTCAAGGATCTTTGACCAGTAACAACCGCTTCTCGGTAGAAGTCGGAGCAATTAACGCACAGGGTGATTTGTCGACGTTGCAGATTGGATCTTCGCCGTTCTCCAACCCGGGAGCCAGCCTGTTGGTTTCGGCGCCGGGCAGCAACGTTGTGTCTACCAGCCATATGCTGAAAACCGAACGTGGCTCAACTTTCGGCAATGATTACACCAGTATGCAAGGCACCAGTTTTGCTGCACCGATAGTCTCCGGTATTGCTGCGCTAATGCTTGAGGCCAACCCAAATCTTGGCTATCGGGATGTACAGCAGATCCTTGCGCTATCCGCTCGCAAGGTCAATGATCCTTCTACTGAATGGAATGATAATCACAGTCATAACTGGAATGGCGGCGGTATGCACGCCAGTAACGATTATGGTTTTGGTCAGGTCGATGCCCGAGCCGCTGTTCGTCTGGCGGAGTCTTGGATGACCCAAAGCACCTCTGCCAACGAGTACGTCTATAGTGCATCCAGCGGCGCTCTTGGGAAAACCTTGGCTGCAGGCGAGACGTTGACATCTTCCATTGCCATGAATGCAGGTCTGAATGTTGAGCATGTCGAGATCGATTTTGATGCTCAGGTAGGCCGTCTTGGTGATCTGACACTCAAACTGATTTCTCCCGATGGCACTCAGAGCGTACTGCTCAATCGTCAGGGTAAGGTTCCGGATGGCATGCCGGGCGCGAGTGATAGCGATTTGGGTAGCAGTCAGTCAGGGACGTTCAGGTACAGTTTTATGTCGACCCATGATTTTGGTGAACGCTCGTCTGGTAACTGGACTCTACAGGTGACCGATGCGAATTCCGGCCTGCCAGTTACATTAAATGCCTGGTCGTTGCGTTTATACGGCAGCAAGAGTACTCCAGATGACACTTACTTTTACACTGACGAATATATTCAGTCGGTAGTTGCCCAAGCCAATCGTGCGGTGCTGGATGATGCGGTCAATGGCGTGGCGGGTGGCCGTAATACCCTCAATGCAGCGGCCGTTTCTGGAGATACTTCAGTCAACTTGCTGACGGGTGTTGCCAGCATCGGCGGTGCAGCGTTAACGATACAAAATCCGTCGAACATTCAGAATATCATTACCGGTGATGGCAACGATACGTTGGTTGCAGGTAATTCAGATGCATTGCTTGATGGTGGGCGTGGAAACAACACGTTAACAGGTGGCACGGGCAAGGATTTCTTCGTGGTTCATCGTCGTGAAGCAGGTAGCGACATCATCACCAACTTCGAAGCCGCTCGTGGTGAAATCATCGATCTGGTTGGGTTTCGCGGAAAAACGTTTGCTGATCTACAGCTGGTGCAGCAGGGAGAAGATGTTAAAATCGATCTTGGTAATGGGCAGAATATTGTCCTGAAAAACCAAATTGTTACAGGGATCGGTGCAGAGAACTTTAAGTTCTAGGACACTTTTATAGCTCCAACGGCTTACATAAACAGTGACACTACAGCAGATACACCACAAGAAGGTTTGGGAACCGTTATCCTCAATGGAGGAGCTCAGGGCGTCATGATGACTACCGATGCTCAGGGACAAATGGTATTTAAATTGAGTGGGACGATTTACAGTCATGACAGTGCAACATCAGACGTTTTTGTCGTGGCTGCTCAACCGGGAGCTAAGGACTATAGGAATGCATTACGTGGATTCCGTCATGGCATTGATAAAATTGATTTGCGTCAAACCGGAGTCACTGATTTCAGCCAACTTGCTATCACTAAAAGTAATCGTGGCACGATCAACGGCTTGTCACAAATTCATGGTGTTGACGTTACCTTTAATGGAGCCAACGGCATTGATTCAAACGTGAAGCTGCTGTATCTCGATACTCTGGATATTTCGCAGGTTGATGCAAACGACTTCCTCTTTGCTGAATATATGCCAGATTTGGTGCCAACAGTTGGACCTGTGGTGACTCAAGAGTCCGATAAACCGATAGTGGCTTCTCCGGACGGATTCACCCCGGTCACTATTCCTGAGTGGAAACCGATAACTATTCCTCCTATTGAGTGGGAACCCATCACGATTCCTCCTGTTAAGTGGGAACCGGTTACTATTCCTGAACGAGAGCTCATCTCCACTGATCCTGATGACCCTAATTTCATCACGGTCAAAAAGACCTTTGGCGAAATTACGTTAGGGGATGAGAGCAAGACTATTAATGTGAAGGCAGTCGGTGTCACAATGGTTGCGGGTAACGGTGACAATACAGTCAATGTGGCAGAATCGATGTCAGATATTACGCTGGGTAATGGTAATAATGACATTGTCGGCAATGTTGAGAAACTCACCGTCGGACATGGTGATAATAAGATCAATGCGACAGGACGGGACGCCAATATCACGCTGGGTGATGGTAACAGCATCATAACTGGCAATGTCGGTGAACTCGCAGTCGGACATGGTGATAATAAAATCAACGTGACAGGGTGGGGTGCCAATATCACGCTAGGTGATGGTAACAGCATCATAACTGGCAATATTAATAAACTGATAGCCGGGCATGGCGATAACAAAATTGAGTCTAGTAGTGATATGTCGACGGTCGAAGTCGGGAATGGTAAGAACCATATCGTGGCCAGCGGTTCGATGTCGAAAGTAGCAGTGGGGAATGGTAATAACCATATCGAAACCAGCGGTAGTATGGCGAAAGTGAAAGTCGGGGATGGGAATAACCATATAATGACCAGTGGTACGATGTCGACGGTAGAAGTCGGGCATGGGGATAACGACTTGCGATTTAGCGGAAGAACGGGGAACTTGGTGTTTGGAAAGGATATTGCCCCGGCTCATCTGTGGTTCCAGCATGAAGGACAAGATTTGCAGATTTCGGTCATTGGCAGTAAACAGGAAGTGACACTGCATAATTGGTATGCCACTTCTCCTGAACGACCAAGTAGCATTACGGCTGGTGATGGCTATCGGTTGATGGATCGTAGTGTCGAAAATCTTGTCCAGGCCATGGCTGCATTTGCACCACCAACGTCTGCAAGCACAACGTTTGGCGATATTGAAAAACAACAGTTACAATCTGTGTTAGCAGTTAACTGGCGTGCCCCTCAATGAAATTTTTGATTGTTATTGAAAATCTTCATATATAGGTAAATTGAGTTTCTTGAAGGTAATCATCCTATAGGAGACGTCTGTTTTTAGACGGACGAAGTTTTTAGTATAGTGTCCACCTAAACTTAGGTGGACACTATTGTTATAGCGCGAGAATTCAGAAAATTTATAATTTATGTGAATGTATTAAGTCAGCAGTTACTCCTAACAAGCCATATCCGATACAATTCTAGGTCGTAACAATTTTCAGAGATCCATCGCCTGTAAGGATCAGCATTAAGTGGCGAAATAAATCTCCTGTAGCCTGCAAGGGAGAGCACACAACGTGGTACATCTGCGCACTTTTGGAAGCAGATATCGTCAGACAATAACCCGCCGTCCGACGATGAAAGCTATCCGGTATGATCCACAACCGGCTTATCACGCAATACGGGCAGCTCATGCTTTGCCTCGTTCTGAAAGACATTCACCTGCGTTTTAAATACTGACGATAAACGTCCAGAATCCTGTACGGCAATTGTGCAACAGGATCTACGTGCGCTAATGATTTCAGCGTCCATTGTTGTGCGGTGTCACTTGTGTTTAAGCGCAGCGATTACCAAGTGACGCCGCTAAGCGGCCAACGTCCAGAGCACGTCCGGCCTGCCTTTACGACCCATTTGAACCCCGAATTACTCAGTGACACCACTCGAAATAAGTCATTGACTGACAGCTTGTTTGATTGATGAACGATTGTCCGGTCTGGTTTTCAACCCACTGCCTTGCAACAGGCTGATGCTGTAAAAAAGGAGATAAGACACACGTCAAGATAATGAGGCGTTCATCCTGATTGAATCAGGCACTGAACGGGGAGCACTTCATCGCCGTGCTGAGCACGCCGCGAGCTCCTGCAATAACTCAACACAGCCTCGCCCTGCTACACATTGTCTGACGCACCAAGGAACGGTGAACCTGAACCGACACGCAGGGATTTGTTTAAAAAATAAATAAAGCAGCAGGAGATGCGAGGATGGCGCAGAAATCGGCACGTTCGAAAATTGAACGGTTCAGAAAAGAATTTATTACCCATGCCCGGCAAGCGGGCGGGAGTTTTGCGACGGTGGCGGAGCGTGAGCGGATCGCCCGGCAGTTTCTTCATTTTTTGAAAGACAAAGGCATTAAACTCCGGCAGATGGACAGCCTCAAAACAAAATATATTGAACATTATATTGCCCAGCGAAAGGCTGACCGTATCAGTTCCCGGACTCTGCAAAATGAAATGGCCGTGCTACGGGCTATCTTGGCGCAGGCCGGAAAGCACAAGCTGGCGGCACCGGATCATCCGCGTCTGTGCAACCGGGCACTCGGTATTGCCGATACGAGCCGCAAGGGTACGAAGGTTGCGCTGACACCGACAGTATTCAGCGAGATTTTTCAGCAGGTCGAGCAAAAAGACCGGGGTGTGGCTGCCGTGATGCAATTGGCCTATGTGCTGGGGTTGCGTACCAAAGAAGCGGTGGAAGCTTATAAATCCTTAGCCACCTGGAAAAAAGCGCTGGAGAACGGTCATACCTCTGTGCGAGTGGTGTTTGGCACCAAAGGTGGGCGGCCGAGGCAGACGGTCATACTGGATAGGGAAGCCCTGCAACAGGCTATTGCCTATGCGGAACGCGGACAGGCAGAGCATAGCGGCAGATTGATTGATAAGCCCACCATCCATCAGGCGATAGATCGTTACCGCTATGTGGTCAGAAATGCCGGATTGGTGGGTCAGCTGGCGCCACACAGCATGCGCTATCATTTTGCGCAACAATCTGAGGCACATTATAAAGCACAGGGTTTCAGTGAACGGGAGGCGCTGGCACTGGTGTCAATGGATTTAGGGCATGGTGATGGGCGGGGGCGCTATATCCGTCAGGTGTATTACCCGAATATTGAGAGCGAATAATGAATTGTATTGGTATACTCATCTAACTTCAAGATACTGGGTTGATTTTTAAATTAACAGTTTAAAATCAATAATATGAATTGTATCCTATCATGCATCTTCAAGTTTATTGCGTATATATATGAAACCTGTTTTTTAAATAAAAAGTTTTTTCTCAAAGCCGTTTTTATGGTAGCGAATTCAGCCATTTTTTACGGGAGAGATAAATATCGTCTTTTAGATATATTAAGCATTATCCCAATATTAGGAATTGTCTCAATTTTGCATAATTTACATTGTATTTTCCAACGAATTCACACTTTTTATGATTTATGGATATGAAATTAAAGGGTGATATCTGATGTATTATTATTTTAATTAATTGAATATAAACTAAATATCAAAAATTAATAATATATAAATAAACTAAATTCATTTATGTAATTTTAATTGATTTTATTTGTTTGAAAAATATTCAGATTAAATCATAATTCTCCCTCTCAAATTTTCCTCTCGATTGTTTAATAGTGCTAAATAACTTTTGGTTCAGCTATGGCAATTAATAGACACAAAACAAGAGTAGTCGCCTGCATTGCATATGGCTTTTTTATCATTCCGTCTGTACTGGCTGACGAACAGCCGTTTATCCATCAAAAACAACAACAGCAGGCGTTGGAACAAAGTCTGGAAGCCAGGGCACCCACTGTTCGCCTTGAGGAAAGCCCCGCATCAGTTTCCCGGTTGGCGTTTCCGAAGGAAACACCGTGTTTTGTTATCCATAAAGTGGCATTGTCTGGCCGGGATGCGTTGCCCCACTGGGTGCCGTTACAACGTTTGGCCAATCAGGCCAACGGGCAGTGTCTGGGGACGCAAGGTATTAGCTTGTTAATGGGCAACATGCAAAACCGGCTGATTGCCCACGGTTGGGTGACTACCCGGATAGTGGCTCCTGAGCAGGATCTGAGTCAGGGCGAACTCAGGTTTCACATCGTACCCGGTCAGGTACGACACCTTCGTTATGCCGATGATGCCGACACCTACGCCACGCTCTACACGGCCATGCCGGCCCGTGAAGGACGCTTGCTGGATTTACGTGATATTGAGCAGGGATTGGAAAATTTGCAGAGGCTGCCGAATGTGCAGGCCTCGATGGAACTGGTGCCGGGGGCGCAGCCCGGTGAAAGCGACATTGTGATTAAACGCCACCAGTCCCGTTTCTGGCATGTCGGGGCGTGGGTTGATAACAGCGGCAGCCAACCCACGGGAAGGACTCAGGGCGGACTGATGTGGGCGCTGGATAATCCAATGTCGCTGAGTGATTTGCTGTATGTGTCGATGACCCGGGATTTGGCTTTTTCCCATCGCAAGGATTCGACCAACTACACGGCGCACTATTCTGTGCCGTTCGGCTACTGGCAATTGGCGGTGACAGGCAGTCAATACACGTATGCGCAAACTGTCCCTCAGCCAAATGAAGAAGTGAAATACCGTGGGCGCAGTCAGAGCCTGAATGCCCAGTTAAGCCGGGTTCTGCATCGCAATGCCAGTGCGAAAACGACATTGACTTACGGGGTGAATGTCCGGCAAACCCGCAACTATATCAAACAGACTGAAATCGAAAGCCAAAAACGCCGTACCAGTAGCTGGAGTCTGGGGTTAAACCATCGCCATTATCTGAATTCGGCAGTACTGGATGCCGGGGGGCGTTACCAAAAAGGGACTCGTTGGTTCGGGGCCTTGCCAGCTTATGAAGAACGTCGTGATCCATCCTCTCCGGACTATGCCACGGCAAAAGCAGAAATTATCCAGCTTTCTGCGTCACTGACGACCCCCTTTACACTGGCAAAAGCACCGTTCGAACACCGTATCGACTACCTGAAGCAGTGGAGCAATACACCATTAACCCCGCAAGACCAGTTCAGCATCGGGAACCGCTGGACCGTGCGGGGATTTGATGGTGAACGCACATTAAGTGCCAGTGAGGGCTGGACGCTGCGCAATACCCTGTCTTGGAAAACCCCGCTGCCGGCACAGCAACTGTATGTGGGGGCCGATTATGGCCGGGTTGGCGGCCAAGGGGCCGACTGGATTATCGGCCGGACATTGGCCGGCGGCGTGATAGGGGTTAAAGGCCATATTCGCCCGGCCAATCTGGCGTATGACGTGTCCGTGGGCACACCGTTTTCCAAACCCGACGGGTTTAAAACCGACCGGGCTTATGTGGGTTTCAGCGTAAACTGGCAGTACTGAGGGGCAGTACCATGTTAATCGGTGATTATGAAGTGTATGCCCCCCATATGTTGGGGGGAAACGTCAATGAAACGGAAATGCTGGGTGCCGCGACCTGGCTTTGGATGCAGTCACCCCTGCACCAGAACGCCCCTTTGATGGCCTTGTCCACGCTGTTATTGCCCGTGATGAAAGCCGGACAGTACGTTTTGGTCACCCATAACGGGCAGCCGGTTTTTTACCTGAGTTATGCGTTTTTCGATGCGGAAAACGAACATCGTTATCTGACACAAGAGGATAACGCCCGTCTTTATCAACACTTACACGGCGGCAATCGGCTCTGGTTTTTAGAGTGGATGACGCCGTTCGGCCATAGCCGTGACATGGCGAACTTACTTCGGCGCGACATTTTTCCTTATCACTGTTACCGCGCCCTGTATCACAAAGGCAGTGAACGCGGCAGCGCACGCGTTATCCAGTTCAGGGGGCAGAGTGTCAGTCGTCAACAGGCGGCCCATTGGTGGCATGACCATCCCCTTACACATGACTTTCCCGCAAGAGACATTTCACGATGAACAGACATTTTTACCGAGTGGTTTTTAATAAGGCCCGTCAGATGCTGATGGTGGTTGCGGATATCGCCCGTAGCCATACGGCAGGGCAAACACGCGGTGGAATGTCGGGATCGACATCGTTGATCGCCCGTGTTTCCCTGACGCCGTTAGTCTTGGGTATTTCGCTGGCACTGGGGCTGGTCAGCCCCGCCGTACAGGCGCGCATTGTTGCCGACAATCATGCACCGGGGACGCAGCAACCCACCGTTATTTCGGCGGCCAATGGGGTCGCACAAGTCAATATTCAGACACCCAACAGTGATGGCGTGTCCCGTAACCAGTACAGCCAGTTTGATGTGGAGCAGCGTGGTGCCATCCTCAACAACAGTGGGGTGAACACGCAAACGGAACTGGGCGGGTTGATTACAGGGAACCCGTGGCTGGCACAGGGAGAAGCCCAAATCATCTTAAATGAGGTGAACAGCCGGGACCCAAGTCAATTGAATGGGTTTATTGAAGTGGCGGGCAAGCGGGCCGATGTGATTATTGCCAACCCGGCGGGGATTACCTGTCACGGTTGCGGCTTTATCAATGCCCGCCAGACCACTCTGGCAGCAGGCCAGACTATTCTGGAAAATGGCCGCCTGAAAGGGTTTGAAGTGGGAAACGGTATCCTGACCGTTGACGGCAAGGGGCTGAACGATACCCAGAGCGATTACACCCGGTTGATTGCCCGGGCAGTGAACATCAACGCCAAATTACATGCCCGGGATTTGACGGTCACGACCGGGCGTAATCACGTCGATGCGCAGGGCAATGTTGTTCAGGTCCATGAGGGAGATAATCAAAATAAACCGGCATTCAGTCTGGATGTGGCAGCCATTGGCGGCATGTATGCCAATAAAATTAAACTGGTCGGCACCGAACAGGGCGTGGGGGTTCGTAACGCGGGGCAACTGGGGGCGCAGGCGGGCAACCTGACGCTCAATAATAACGGGCAGCTCAGTAACCGTGGCACGATCACGGCGTCAGCCGATGTGGATCTTCAGAATCAAGGCAATCTCATTAATCAGGGTGAGATGACGGCAGGGCAAGATATGAAAATTCGTGCCCGTGACCATCTGGACAATCAGGGGCAGGTCAGGTCTGGTCGCCATCTGGATATCCGCAGTGCCTCCTTAGGCAATCAGGAAAATGGGGTATTGGCCGCGGGTATTGATCGTGACGGTAAACTGGCGCCAACAGGCAATCTAACTTTGCACAGTGGGGGCAATGTCGCCAACCGCGGCCGGATTACGGCCGTAGACAATATGGATATTGATAATCAGGGGCAGATACGGGCAGGGCAGGATCATCAAGGCAGTTTGAGCCTAAAGAATAACGGAAAAGTCAGTAACAGCGGAATGCTCAGTGGACAAGTCAATGTCAGTGTTCAGAATCAGGGGAGCCTCACCAATCAGGGCGAAATGACCGCAGGACAGGACTTGAAAATTCGTGCCCGTGACCATCTGGATAATCACGGGCGGGTCAGATCTGGCCGCCAGTTGGATATCCGGAGCGCTTCCCTGGACAACCAGGAAAAGGGGGAACTGGCCGCGGGCATTGACCGTAACGGAAAACCGGCGCCAACAGGCGATTTCATTTTGCACAGTGAGGGTCATATCACTAACCGCGGTTTGATAACCGCCGCGGACAAGATGAAGATTGATAATCAAGGCAATCTTACCAATCAGGGTGAAATGACTGCGGGACAAGACTTAAAAATTGGTGCCCGTGACCATCTGGATAATGGGGGGCGGATCAGGTCTGGCGGGGACTTGGATATCCGGATCGCCTCCTTGGACAATCAGAAAAACGGGGTACTGGCCGCGGGCAGGGATCGTGACGGTAAACCGGCGCAAAAAGGCGATTTTACCCTGCGCAGTGAGGGCAATGTGACCAGCCACGGCCGGATAACGGCGGTGGGCAAAGTGTTTATCGACAATCAGGGCAATTTCACCCATCAGGGCGAGATGATCGCCGGACAGGACATGAAAATCCGTGCCCGTGATCATCTGGATAACGGAGGTCGGATCAGGTCTGGCAGCCATCTGGATATCCGAAGTGCGTCTTTGGGTAATCAGAAAAATGGGGAACTGGCCGCCGGTGTTGATTATGACGGTAAGCTGACGTCACAAGGCGATTTCATCCTGCACAGTAAGGGCAATGTGACCAGCCACGGCCGGATAGTGGCCGTGGACAACGTGGATATCGACAATCAGGGCAATTTCATCCATCAGGGTGAGGTGACCGCCGGACAGGACATGAACATCCGTACCCGTGATCATCTGGATAACCAAGGACGGATCAAGGCTGGCCAACATCTGGATATCCGGAGTGCCACCTTGGCTAACCATGAAACGGGCGTATTGGCCGCCGGCATTGACCACGACGGCAAACCCACGCAAACAGGCGACTTCACCCTGAACAGTGAGGGCAATATCACTAACCGCGGCCTGATAACGGCCGCAGACAATCTGAAGCTCGACAATCAAGGCAATCTGACCAATCTAGGGGAGATGACCACCGGGCAGGACATGAACATCCATGCCCGCGATCATCTGGATAATCACGGACGGATCAAGGCTGGCCAACATCTGGATATCCGGAGCGCGTCTTTGGACAATCAGGAAAACGGGGAGCTGGCCGCCGGGGTTGACCGCGAAGGCAAACTGACACAACGGGGGAACTTCACGCTCAATAGCCAGGGTCATCTGTCCAATCAGGGCATCATCGCCGCCTCGGACAATGTGACGCTCGAAAACCAAAGGAATTTTCATCATCAGGGCAAAATCATGGCCGGTTTGGATGCCACCCTAAAAACCCGTGATCAGGTTACCCACCAGGGCCAGATATTGACCGGACGTCATTTCAGCAGCCAGAGCAATACATTCCACAGCCAGGCAGGCAGCATACTGGCCGCCGGGGTTGACCGTGACGGAAAACCGACCCAAACGGGCAACCTGACGGTCAATGCCCGTGAAACCGCGTCACTGCATGGTCACCATTTGGCGTCTGATACGCTATCTGTGGAGGCAAAAAACCTCTCGCTCAGGGGCAGCCAGACAGAAGGTAATGACCTGACGCTGACCTCCGCAACCCGGCTGAATTTACAGGATGCTTACCTCAGTGCCAACAAGGCGATGACTTTATCCGCACCGGAATGGATTGACAATCAGCGCGGTGAGCTGAATGCAGAGACGTTAGTACTCAATAGCCAACAGTTATTGAATAACGCAGGGCGCATGACCCAGACCGGGCAACATTCGCTCCGGTTGGAGCACGCTGCGGGCATTGAAAACAACGGCGGGACAATTGCCTCAAGCGGGCAGGATTTAATCCTCAAGGCCAAGACGGTAGCGAACCAAAAAGGCACACTGGCACATGCCGGCACCGGGGTATTTTCAGTGGATACGGCTGATTTTCAGGGGAAGGAAGGTCGTTTAATTTCTGACGGTGAGCTTGAACTGTCTGGCGGTCGTTATCAATTAAGCCGGGGGAGGGTATCGGCGCAGAGAATAACGGCGGACATCCAGTCACTCGACCATCGTCTGGGAAACATGATCCAGAGTGGGAAAAATCCCCTCACCCTGGCGATCCAGCAAGGGTTGGACAATCGCAGTGGCACAATCTCGGCCAATGGCACCGTCGATATCCGGGCCGATAATCTGGCAAATAATATCCTCACGGACACTGAACTCGGAAAAGACGACGTTCTGACCAAAGCAGAACTCAGCCATGCGCAGGGTAACATTGTCGCGGCTGAGGATGGCCGGTTGCAGATAAACGTCAAAAATGACGTGAATAATGAAGCCGGGCAATTACGGGCGTCTGACTCAGTGACAATATCGGCTTCGTCCATCCATAACCAACAGGGCCACATCAGTTCCTCAGGCGGGGATATTACGCTGACCACGGGGCAACTCAATAATGCTGCCGGCCATGTGACGGGAGCGCAAAACCTGCGCCTGACAACCGCCGCCATCAACAATGAAAAAGGCCAGATAAAGGCCGGCGATGTTGATGTCAACACCGGGAACCATCAACTGAACAATATTGCCGGGCAAGTGGCCGCCGAGCGGCGCATGACCCTGCAAACCGGTGAACTCCTTAACCAGGGCGGCCTGCTCCAAAGCGGGCAGGCATTGACCCTCAACACAAACGGACAGCACCTGGATAACCGGAACACCCACCTGTCCGGCGGGGTGTTCAGTCAGGGGGCCATGAACCTGACGGTGGGCAGGCTCAGTAACCAGTCCGGTCACATTGGCAGCGGTGCCGAACTGACCCTGACCGGGGACACTGTGACTAACCAGCAGGGGCAGATCCTGGGCGGAAAAAATACGGTGCTGACCGTAGCAGCGCTGAACAACAATCAGGGTTTGCTGCAAAGCGGCGGACAACTGACGTTGAACGCGCAGTCTGTGCTTAACCGAAACAGTGGCCTTCAACAAGGGATCACCAGTAAACAGGCGATGATCCTGAATACCCAAATGCTGGATAACGCGCAGGGGGTTATGGTGTCGGCGGATAGACTTCACATCAAAACGGCACAGATGAACAACCGGCAGGGCATCATGAAGGCGCAGACGACCCTCAATCTGGTCAGTCAGGGGCTGGATAACCGGTCCGGCCGGATTGAATCCGAGCAGGCGATGTTTATCGATACGCAAGGGAAAACACTGTCCAATGTTGAGGGAAAATTAAACAGTCAGGGTCGGTTGACGGTGCGCAGTGGCGATTTGGATAACCGCAGGGGCGTATTGCACGGTCAGTCAGGGATAGAGGTTGGGGTTAATCAACTGGATAACCGGGAAAACGGCAAACTGCTGAGTGAAGCTGACCTTAAGCTTGAGGCCGATAACGTCTGGAATCAGCAGGGACAGATAGTGGCACTCAACCACCTGACGATGACGGTGAATGCCACACCGACCAGCCCGGACGAGATCACGTTTAATAACCGCGCCGGTTTGCTGCGCAGCGGGGGCAATATTGACCTGTCTGCGCACCACATCAATAACGCAGATACCCGACAACCCGATCAGGGCATGGAAGGGCGAACGCTGACTCTCCGCGGGAATACCCTGAATAATACACAAGGACAGCTGGTTGCCACCGAAAATGCGGACTTAACGCTGCAATCGGTACTGAATAACCATCAGGGGCAGATGCAGGCCAATCAAATCCTGAAGGCACGCGGAAAAGCGCTGGCCGTCATAAACACGCAAGGGGATATCAAAGCAGGGCAGGGTCTGGTCGTGGAGGCCGATGCCCTGAGTGGTGACGGTAAGCTTCGGTCACTCGGCGATATCACTCTGAATCTGCTTAAAGACTTTATCCATACCGGTGAACTCATTGCCAATGGTCAACTGACGCTCACCAGTCAGGGCGATATCACGAACCGCAATACCATCAGTGCGGCGACTTTATTGGGGCACGCGGTCAATCTGACCAATGACGCCACCGGTAAAATATGGGGGCAACATCAGCAATGGACCGTTCAGAACACGGTGAACAACCGTGGGCTGATAGACGGTGCCCAAACCTATTTGAAAGCCGCACAGTTGACCAATCAGGGCACCGGCCGCCTTTATGGCGACCATATTGCGCTGGATGCCCGCAAACTTGACAATCTGGCAGAAAAGGGAAAGTCGGCCGTGATCGCGGCGCGCCATCGACTGGATATGGGTGCCGATGAACTTAACAACACAACGCACAGCCTCATTTACAGTGAGGGAGACGTGTCCATTGGGGGACAACTGGACAGTCAGTACCGTGCCACGGGGAAAGGTCAGGTACTCAATAACCACAGCGCCAACATTGAAGCCGTCGGGAACATGCGACTGGGCATGGAAAAAATCAATAACGTGAATGACCATTTCAGCACAGAGATGCAGCTTATCTCACAAGAGCCGGTGAAGGAATATCAGGTCGGGGGCACACGTTATCCTGTCAAAGACCACAAGATAACCATCGATAATGATGAAGTGGATCATGCCTGTGTCGATGATATGCCATGCCGGGATAACTTTCAGGTGTACCAGTACACCCGGACAATAGAAGAATCCCGGGTAAAAGAAACCGATCCGGCGAAAATGCTGGCCGGTAAAGATCTGGTCATAGAGACGACCGTACTGACCAATGATAAAAGTCAGGTCGTTGCCGGCGGCGGACTGACGGTGACCGGGGGAAAAATTGACAATATTGACGTGCAGGGTGAACGGCATGTGACGGATAAAGGCCAGATTGAGTATTTCTGGCGCATCCAGAAAAAAGGCCGGGACAATCAGGGCTGGCGTTCAGAACGTTATGAACCCAACCCTGAGATCCATGCCATCACGCTGACGCCGGGCACCGTTGAGGCGCAACAAGGCAAGGTTGAATTGAAGGGTCAGCGCCCGGAAGCGTATCAGGGCGAACAGGCACACCTTGATGCTATCACCGGTTCTCCCGTCAATGCGCGTTTTGCCAATGAGGAGGTAATGGTTTCTGACGCGGTCTTAAGGGCACCCCAACGGTTGGACATCGTGAGTGCGGAGCCGACCGCCGTCGGCGAAAAACCGGTGGTGATCCGGACGGAAGCCCCGCATTATCGCCTGCCGGATAACAGCCTGTTTAAAGTGAACCTGCCGTTGAACAATACGTTGTTAACTCCGTCACCGACAACCGAAAAGATCTCTGGCGAGTTGGCGCAGGATCGGCCGACAGCGCCTGATAACCCTGTTGTGCCATTGCCTGAACACCGTGGCAACCCGTTTGTGGTACCGGAACCGGACAATCAGGTCTTGGTGGAAACCGATCCGCAGTTTACCCAACTGAAAAAATGGCTGGGGACGGACTATATGCAACAGGCATTGCAGACCGATCACAATCAGTTGCATAAACGCCTGGGCGACGGCTTTTATGAACAGCACCTGCTGCGTGAGCAAATCGTGAACCTGACGGGCAGACGGTATCTGCCGGGTTACCGGAATGATGAAGAACAGTTCAAGGCGTTGATGAATGCCGGATTGCGTGCCCAGAAAACCTTTAACCTGGTGCCCGGGATCGCGCTCAGTGCGGAGCAAATGGCCCGCCTGACCGAAGACATGGTGTGGCTGGTGAATACCCCTGTGACCCTGTCGGATGGCCGTCAACAAACGGTGTGGGTGCCGCAGGTGTATGTCCGTACTCAAGGCGGGACACTGGATGGCACCGGTGCCTTGCTGAGCGGCAATCAGGTTAATCTGCAATTGTCCGGTGATTTGCTGAATCAGGGGAAAATTGTTGGTCAGGATCTCAGCCTGTTGGCTGACAATATCCGCAATCAAAGCGGCCATATGCAGGGGGATAACCTGTCCTTGTTGGCGCGAACCGATCTGGTGCAACGGGGCGGTGCCCTTCGTGCCGATAAGTCGCTGACGATGCAGGCCGGGAATCATGTCGATATTGCCAGTACCACACGTTCGGGCGAAAATCAGGCCGGCAGCGGCCGTTTCAGTTCGACCTATGTGGATAATGTGGCCGGCATTTATGTGCAAGGTGACGATGGCAAACTGCATCTTCAGGCCGGAAACGACATTCACCTGTCTGCGGCGCACTTGGTGACGCAAGGGAAACGCAGTGAGATCCAACTGGACGCCGGACGGGATATTCAATTCGGCACCGCGAAAACGACCCGTTATGAACACACGGAGGCGGGGCGTGATCACCGTGTGACCCAAACCACTGCTGATGAAGTCGGCGCCGTGGTACAGGGAGCTGGCCAAATTAAGATGCAGGCCGGGCGTGATGTTCAGCTCCGTGCAGCAGAGGTGACCGCCGGCGATAATCTGCATCTTGGCGCGGGTCGTGATGTGACGGTGTCAGCAGGCGAACAACAGCAAACCCACGATGAATACCACAAGGTCAAGGGCAGTAATAGCCTGGTGTCGTCAAAAACCACGACGACCCGGTTCCAGTATGACCGTCAACAGGCCCGGAGCAGTACCCTGAGTGGGGATGCCGTTAAGGTCGAGGCCGGAAACGACATTACCGTGGGCGGCAGCAATGTGGTCGGTACACAGGCTGTCACGCTGAACGCGGGCCATAACCTGAACATCACCACCGCGAGAGAGAAAAACCACGAGTTTTATCACCAGGAAGAGAAAAAATCGGGTTTGATGGGCACGGGCGGCATTGGGTTTACGGTGGGCAGCTCGGCACTGAAACAATCCACTGACCGTGATGCCGTGCAGTATAAAGGCAGTACCGTCGGCAGCAGTGACGGCAGTGTTTCCTTGAGTGCGAATCATCAGGCTAGCGTGCACGGCAGCGATGTGGTGGCCGGGAAAGACCTGGATATTCAGGGTAAAGACGTGCTGATAAGTGCCGCGAAAAACACCCATACCGAACTGAGCAAAACCGAACAGAAACAATCGGGCCTGACGCTGGCGCTGTCCGGGGCGGTCGGGAGTGCGCTGAATACCGCAGTGCAGACGGCCAATGATGCGAAAGACACGCAGGACAGCCGACTGAAAGCCCTGAAAGGCACTCAGGCGGCATTATCGGGTGTCCAGGGCTATCAGGCCTACCAGCTCAGTGAAGCGAATGCCGCTAAAGCCGATGCCATCAACCAGGCAGGCGGTGAGGCGAAAAAACCGGATGATACCATTGGCATTCAGCTCTCTTACGGCAGCCAATCGTCGAAATCCGACACCCGGGTGGATACCACCGATTCGCAGGGCAGTCACCTGAATGCGGGGCGGGACATCCGCATCACCGCCACCGGTGACCCGGCGGAAGAAAACGGCGGTCATCTCCACATTCAGGGCAGCGGGCTGAAAGCGGGACGGGATGTTGCCCTGGACGCGAAACAGGATATCGTGTTGGAGTCTGCGGAAAATACCCAAACAACCCGTGGCAAGAACAGCAGCCAGGGCGGCAGTGTGGGCGTCGGGCTGACAGTCGGTCAGGGCGGTTATGGCATTAAATTCTCCGCCAGTGTCAACAAGGGCAAGGGGCATGAAACCGGCGACGGCGTGACCCATACTGAAACGCTGATTGATGCCGGTAATCAGGTCAGCCTGAAAGCCGGTCAGGACACCACGCTCAAGGGGGCGCAGGTCAGCGGGGATAAGGTCACGGCGGATGTCGGTCGTCACCTGCATTTGCAGAGCGAGCAGGATAAGGACAATTACGATGCCAAACAGGAAAACGTCAGTGCGGGCGCCAGCTTTACTTATGGCTCAATGAGCGGCTCAGCCAGTGTCAATGCCAGCCGCGACAAACTGCACAGCCAGTTCGAGTCCGTCAACGAACAGACAGGCATTTTTGCCGGCAAGGGCGGCTTTGATATCAAGGTGGGGGAACATACCCAGCTTGACGGCGCGGTGATTGCCAGCACGGCAGAAAAAGAGAAAAACCGACTGGAGACCGGTACGCTGGGCTTCAGTGACATCGACAACCAGGCGGAATTTAAAACAGAGCATCAAAGTGCTGGTTTCAGCACCAGTGGCTCCATGGGCAGCCAGATTGGCCAGCAGCTGGCCACCAATATGGCTTCCAATATGCTGGGCGGCACTAACAAGGATAAAAACCAATCGTCCACGACCCATGCGGCGGTCAGCGACGGTACGCTTATCCTCCGTGACGCGGATAAACAGCAGCAGGATGTAGCCACCCTCAGCCGCGATACTGAGAACGCCGCGAACAGCCTGACACCGATATTTGATAAGGAGAAAGAGCGCCAACGTCTGGCACAAGCCCAGGCCATTGCAGAAATCGGCAATCAGGCGATGGACATCTACAATACGCAGGAAGCGATTGCGGCGACGAAAACCGCCACGGCCGCGATGAAAGACCCGCAGCGGCAGCAGGCACTGAAAGCGGATGCGGAAACCCAACTGAGAAATGAAAACAAGGAAATTAATGCCAAAACCGTTGCTGCCCGAGCCTATGACATCGCGTATGATAAGGCGCTTGAAAATCAGGGCGCGGCCATCGGCGGTGAGCGACGTCAGGCGGTGACGGCCGTCGTCACGGCGTTGCAGGGACTGGCTGGCGGAGATATCAAGGCAGCCATTGCCAGCGGTGCAGCCCCTTATTTGGCGAATGCCGTCAAAGGGCTGACGTATGGTTATAAAACGGAATATAGCCAGCTCACGCCGGAAGAAAAAGCCACTCACCTGCTGGCGCACGCGATTTTAGGGGGGGTCATCGCGGAGATGAAAGGCGGCTCAGCAACCGCCGGTGCCATGGGAGCCGCAGGGGGCGAACTGGCGGCTTCTGCCATTGCCGGAGTACTTTATTCGGGCAAAGCCATAGAAGAATTGTCCCCGGATGAGAAGGAAAAAGTCAGTAACTTGTCTACACTGGCAGGTGGGATAGCGGCAGGACTGGTGACAAATTCCACGGCAGGGGGTGTTGATGGGGCGCAGGCTGCGAAAAATGCGGTTGAGAATAACTTCCTGACCCCGGAAACTGCCCCGAAAGGCCTGATGGAATATGGGCAGGCCCAAAGTTCACTCGCCGTGCAGATGATCAAGGAAGGGGCAACCCCGGATGAATTATCGGAAGCACTGGCGAAACAGGCTCGGGGCACCCACCCGGAAGGGCAAGATCCTGTCAAGGGCTTGCTTGTTGCGTGGGGGAACTTCTTTGGCGTGCCACTGGATGTGGTGATGTCCAATGAACAGATGACACCCGAGAAAGCGGCTGAAATTGTGAGCAGCGGCGTGCCGACCAGTGAAGGAAAGCTGATGCAGTATGTGGCAGCGAAGACCTTTTTGGCCCTGACTAAAAATTCGGGAACAGCCAATAAAACGGAAAGCCCGTTGCCGCAATGGAGTGCCGGTGAAGGAAAATTTAGCCCGAAAGAACAAGGCAAGGTTACAAACGTTGAGAATGCAACAAGCAAACTTGATGCAAAATCACTGCCTTACAAAGACACGGTTGGAAGTGTTGGAAAAAGCACAGATTATACAGATATTCTCTCTCCAGAAGCGAAAAAACATATACTGTATGGTGATAGCCCTACCAGTGGTGGTCATTTATTCCCGGGAAATCCAGGAAAAACGACTTTCCCATCTAATTGGACGAAAGAAAAAATTATCCATGAAATAGGTGATATTGCGACTTCGCCGAAGACTCAGTGGTATGCGCAATCAGGAACTGGCGGGCTTTATACTAAGGCAGGAAAACCCGCCAGATGGGTTGCTTGGGAAGTTCGTGATGGTGTTCGCATGAGGGTAATTTATGAGCCTGCAAATGGCAAAGTTGTTACTGCATTCCCAGATAAAATGTCGAAACCAACAACCTTGAAGCCTATAAAATAAGGAGTATCAAATATGAATGTGAACAAAAAAATCAGGCTTTTAGGTGAAGGATTGAAAGATCGCTTGGAACCTTCACTTGTTGATTATGACTTGGAGTATATAAATCATTCGGAAAATGTCCTAGCGTTCGAGACATTATGTGATCATATAGCTGATTATGATGTTGAAATAACAAAAGATGAATATAATCAGATAATTAAAATTATTGATGACCTATCATTAGAGATTGATGAAAGATACCTATATATTAATCCAGATAAAAAATTATAAATGATAAAAGAACCCAGCCCAAGTGTGAGCTGGGTTCTTCCTTTTAGCCGTCAGTTGTTCTCAACCAGCCGGATAATCAACAGCCCGTGCTCAATGCAGACCTGCACCGGTTGCCCGGTCGCAAATCCCGCTGCTTCCAGCCAGTTCCCCTTCAAATGCAAACTGGGGGACTGGCTGTAATGGCGGGTCATGCCGGTGTTGCGGTCGGCATGGCGGGTACTGATGTAGCCGACTTTATAGCGGCGCTGGGCTTTCGAATGGGTTGAATTTACATTACAATCGCGGTTAGCCATAGTAACTACTCCAATAGTTGCTTACGGTTAGCGGCAATACTGAGGTGCGAACTCAGGACTGCCGCGCTATCTCAGCGCTTAGCGCTCTTCATGACAACTTTTTCCATCATTGACTTAGTAACAAAACTGTCGATCACCATAATCAATGCTTTTTGCTCCTCATCCGATAATGTGTCAGCCTGCTGCCAAAGCTCATGCAAAGTGTGGTTACGTATCTTCACATCTTTGCTGGTCTCACGGCGGCCAACCAGTTCATCAAGAGAAACCTGTAAAACATCAGCCAGCTTAATCAGGCTTTCCAGCTGAGGCACAATATGCCCCCGTTCCCAGCGGTTATACACTCTGGGCAGCACTTCAATCATCTCAGCAAGCCGTGACTGGGTTAAGCCCCGCGCTTCTCTGAGCATTTTAAGCCGTTCAGAAAATACGGACATATCAATACCTGTCTGCAAAACATGAATGTCCGCCATTGTAACCCCTCCTTTTTAGCTGGCTGTTGTAAAGTCTCTTTAATGCGATTATTATACATCGCATATGTGTCTATTGACAAGGTTCAAAAGGAAACACTTATGGCTCACAAACCCGAACCCGATTTAGCCCACTTAAAGCAATCCGTCTCGTTGCTGGGGCTGGTACGTCAGCAAGGCCGCCCGCTGAAAAAGCGTGGGGCGGATTATGTGCTGCGCTGCCCGTTCCATGCGGAGAAAACGCCCTCCATGGTGATCACCCCGGCCAAAAACCTGTATCACTGTTTTGGCTGCGGAGCGGCGGGATCGGTGCTGGACTGGATCATACAAACGGAAGGGGTGAGTCTGAACGCAGGCATTAAACGGTTGCGGGCGCTAGCCGGGTTGCCGGAGATGGATAACGCGGTGAACACGTCTTCTTTAGCCGCCACACCTCAGCCTCGGCAGAAACTCGCGGATCTGGATGATGACGGGCAGGCGCTGTTGCGTCAGGTGGTTGAGTTTTATCACCAGAATCTGCTGGAATCCCCGGAAGCCGCCGAATGGCTGGCGAAGCGCGGGCTGAACCATCCTGAACTGGTGAGTCATTTTAAGCTGGGGTACGCAGGCAATCACGGCATCGGTGGTTCAGCGGGGTTATTGCCGTCGAAATCGAGCAAGGAAGGCCAGCAACTGCGGGACAAACTGGCGGGGCTGGGTGTGTTGCGTGCCAGCACGCGGCAAGATCATTTTAGGGGCTGTGTTGTGGTGCCGGTGCTGGGCTGGGCAGAATCGGCCAACGTCGCGAACCGGGGGCGGGTATTGCAGTTGTATGGCCGTCGTACCCAGCCGGATTACAAAGTGCTGAAAGACAGTCCGAAACACCTGTATCTGCCTTCGCCACTGGCTGGCGTCTGGAATGAAGCGGCGATGCAGGCATCTGCTGAAATCATCCTGTGCGAAGCGCTGATCGATGCGATGACCTTCTGGTGTGCCGGGTTCCGCCATGTGATCGCTGCGTATGGCGTGAATGGTTTTGGTCGTGAACATCTGGACGCGCTGCAATATCACGGAGTGAAGCGGGTGTTGATCGCCTTTGACCGCGATGAGGCCGGGGATCGGGGCGCAGAGCAGGTGGCCGCAGATTTACTGGAAGTGGGCATTGAAGCGTGGCGGGTGCAGTTCCCGCCGGGCATGGATGCCAATGACTATGCGCTGAAAAGCGGTAACGCCGAACATGCATTGGGGTTGGCGTTGCAACAGGCGGTCTGGCTGGGGCAGGGCAATGCGCCGGGCGCGGTGTTCAGCCATGAGTTGCCCGCAACATCGGCTGTGACGGAAAAGCCACATTCTGCCAACGAGGGCAGAACCTCTTCTTTAGCTGCCCAACCGGTGTTGGACGTTGCCCCGGTGCCTTGTGAGCGCACCGCAGCCGGTGAGTTACTGATGAAAAGTGGTCCCCGGGTCTGGCGGGTGCGGGGCATGAAGCCATCGCCGGTGCCCGATGTCATGAAAGTCAATGTGCAGGTACGGGATGAAACCAGCGGGTTGTTCCATGTGGATACGCTGGACATGTACCATGCCCGGCACCGGCAGAACTATATCAGCACGGCGGCGCAAGAGCTGGAGTGCGAACTGTCGGTGATTAAACGGGAAGCCGGGCGGGTGTTGCTGATGCTGGAGCAACAGCAGGATGCGCAACAGCAAGCAGAAGCCGAAGTCAGCGGCAGCACGGCGGTGACAGTCAGTGCGGAAGAGGAAGCGGATGCGCTGGCTCTGCTGAAATCGCCGGACTTGGCGGCGCGTATCGTGTCAGATATGGCGGCCTGTGGGGTTGTTGGCGAGTCCACTAATCTGCTGACCGGGTATCTGGCGGCGGTCTCGCGCAAGCTGGATAAACCGCTGGCTGTGTTAATCCAGAGCAGCAGTGCGGCAGGCAAAAGCAGCCTGATGGATGCGGTGCTCAATCTGATGCCGGATGAAGAGCGTATCCAGTACTCGGCGATGACCGGGCAAAGCCTGTATTACCTCGGCGAAACCAGCCTGCAACACAAGATACTGGCTATCGCCGAAGAAGAGGGGGTACGGCAGGCGGCCTATGCGCTCAAGCTGTTACAGTCGGACGGGGAGCTGAAAATCGCGTCAACGGGTAAGAATGAGCAGAGCGGCGAGCTGGTGACGCGGGAATACAAGGTGCAAGGCCCGGTGATGCTGATGTTAACGACCACGGCGATCGATGTGGATGAAGAGCTGTTGAACCGCTGTCTGGTGCTCACCGTCAATGAATCGCGCGAGCAAACGCAGGCTATCCACGCCATGCAGCGGCACCGCCAAACGCTGGAAGGGTTGCTGGCTGACAGCGAGAAAGGGTATCTGACAAAGTTGCACCAAAACGCCCAGCGGTTGTTACGGCCGCTTAAGGTGGTCAATCCTTACGCCCATCAACTCACCTTTTTAAGCGACAAAACGCGGATGCGACGCGACCATATGAAATACCTGACGCTGATACAGGCCATCGCCCTGCTGCACCAGTACCAGCGGGAGGTGAAGACAGCGAACCATCGTGGGCAGGTTATCGAATATATCGAAGTCATCCAAGACGATATCGTACTGGCTAACCAACTGGCTCATGAGGTGCTGGGGCGCACGCTGGATGAAATGCCGCCGCAGACGCGCAAGTTGCTGTTGCTGATACAGGACATGGTGAGAGAGCAAGCGCAGCGTCAGCATTGCCAGCCAAATGAAATCCGCTTTACCCGGCGGGATATCCGCGCCTTCACGCACTGGACGGATAATCAACTGAAAGTGCACTGTCTGCGGCTGGCTGACATGGAATACCTGTTGCCGCATGGCGGCAGTCGGGGGCATCTGTTGCAGTACGAACTGCTGTGGGATGGGACTGACAATGGTTCAGCCCACTTGTGTGGCTTGCTGGATGTAAACGAAGCAACGCCAAAAGTCGCAGGCAATGAAAGCAAGTTGGACTCAGGAGCAAGCAAGTTGGTGCCAAGTTGCCCTCAAGTTGGGGCTGAGTTGGAGAGCGAAAATAGTCCGCCAGACCAGATACAGCAAGGGCTGAAAGCGTTGCAAGTTGGAGAGGTTAATCATGCAGTAATAAAAGGAAAAAAGAAACGCCGGTCATTGTCTCCGCCTGATGGGGATGAAACTTCTCAAGCGGATGTGGCAGGCGATGAACGCAAGTTGGACTCAGAAACAAGCAAGTTGGTGCCAAGTTGCCCTCAAGTTGGGGCTGAGTTGGACTTGGAAGAAACGGCCTCAAGCCAGATATCCCAAGGGTTAGCGGTGTCGCAAGTTGGGAGCAGGCAAAAAGCAGTTAACAGCGAAAAAAATAAAATAACCTCGTTGCCTTCTGCCTTAGTTGCTCAATCCCAAACCGAAACGGAGATGAATGATGGCAAACCGTAAACCGCGTACAGGCAGCTTCCTGAGCGTTGCTGAGGTGTACCGTAAGCCGGTCGGTCCGGCACATGACCCGAAAAGCCTGTATGCGTTGCTGTTGCGCTTTGTGGCGTGGCGGCGGGAACGGAACTGGTCAGAGACCACGCTGAAAGTGCAGACGCACCATACTTACCACTTTATCCTGTGGGCGACTGAACGGGGCTTGTACTACGCGGCCGATATCACCCGGCCGATACTGGAGCGTTACCAGCGTCACCTGTTCCTGTACCGCAAGAAGAACGGCGAGCCGTTAAGTACCCGAACCCAGCGCACCCAACTCCAGCCGTTGCAGGTGTGGTTCAAATGGCTGACGAAACAGAACCTGATACTGGCGAATCCTGCGGCCGACCTTGAACTGCCCCGGCTGGAGAAGCACCTGCCGCGCTATATCCTGACTATCGACGAAACCGAGCAGATACTGGCCCAGCCTGACCTCGAGACCTTGCAGGGGGTACGCGACCGGGCCTTGATGGAACTGCTGTGGTCAACGGGGATGCGGCGGGGGGAAGTGACGCGACTCGATGTGTACAGCATCGATGGTATGAGAAAAACGGTGACGGTTCGGCAGGGCAAAGGCAACCGTGACCGGGTGCTGCCCATCGGGGAACGGGCGCTGGGCTGGTTGCTGTATTACCAGAACGAAATCCGGCCGCAACTGCTGGTCAATCCTGACGTGAAGGCGCTGTTCGTGGCGATGGACGGGCAGGATGGCTTGCAAGCCAACGGCATCAGCAATATGGTGACGGCTTACATCAAAGCCGTGGGTATCGAGAAAAAAGGGGCGTGCCACCTGTTCCGGCACGCGATGGCCACACAGATGCTGGAAAACGGGGCTGACCTGCGCTGGATACAGGCGATGCTGGGGCATGCGAGCGTCGAATCGACGCAAATCTATACGCAGGTGTCGATACGGGCATTACAGGCGGTTCATGCCAGCACTCATCCGGCTGAGCGGCAGACGGATGAGCCGCAGGATAATGACGACACCGGCTTGCTGGCTGACCTGTACGTCGAAGAGCACCCCGACATGGAAACCCCACCGGACAATCCCACGCCGACCTCAATCCCCAAATCTCGCTGACAATCCGCAAGCCCCCGTTGAGTTGAGCAGGGTTCGGCGCGGGGGCAGACCGTGGCCGGACTGCCCGTCAGCCCCGGTGCGGCGGGGGGAAATAGGCAATGGCCGGCCTGACCTCAAGTGTCCCCGTTCCGTCTGGCGTGGCCGGCCAAAGCCTATTCAACATAATGTCGGGGAATTATACGCACTGCGCCGGGCAGCTTCCGGCGTTCACCTCCCCAACGCCAAGCGGCTTAATGCGTATAATACACATTATGTCAGGCCCCCGCTGTTCGGCCTCGCAGGGTGTGGCGCACAAGGCTGCGCCTTCTGCTGTCAGCCGCACAGCCGATCCTCGGCCAACACCGTGCCGAACCTGAGCACCGTGCTCGCATCCAGTTAACACCGTCTCTTCTTTAGTTGCCGTGCGGTGTCCGGCCAAGATCCCTGAAGGCAGGTCGGCCTGCGGCCTCCGTTAATTTACCTCCCCCGCCCGACCCCGCTGCACTGGCTGCGCGCGGCTCGCAGTCGCAGGCTCCTTGCTCGTTCCCGTGCTCGCCATCTCCGCCCCGTGCAGCCCCCTGAGGGGGCTTCCCTGAACCCGGTTGCGTGGTCATGCAAAACCGTGCTCAATCTGAAACCCCGGTGATCCTGAGCGTCGCAGGGGCGCCGCTTGCAGGCTCTATGCCGCCCGCACCCGCAGAACGTGCGTCCGCCGTCCGGTAAACCGGCCGCCGTTCGCCCGTTGCCGAAAAGGGCACTACACTGAAGTGCGTTCATCAGGCAAAACTGGCGTTCAAGGGCAAAAAGTGCGTCTGGGCGTTTTGGGTTCGACGGTGAATGTGCATCAACAGTATCCCCTTGTAACTGGCTGAGTGCACAGGAAAAAATGGCGTTCGTCAGTGAAGTTCGCATCGGAGTGAGTTGTTGTTGAGAATAACTTCCTGACCCCGGAAACTGCCCCGAAAGGCCTGATGGAATATGGGCAGGCCCAAAGTTCACTCGCCGTGCAGATGATCAAGGAAGGGGCAACCCCGGATGAATTATCGGAAGCACTGGCGAAACAGGCTCGGGGCACCCACCCGGAAGGGCAAGATCCTGTCAAGGGCTTGCTTGTTGCGTGGGGGAACTTCTTTGGCGTGCCACTGGATGTGGTGATGTCCAATGAACAGATGACACCCGAGAAAGCGGCTGAAATTGTGAGCAGCGGCGTGCCGACCAGTGAAGGAAAGCTGATGCAGTATGTGGCAGCGAAGACCTTTTTGGCCCTGACTAAAAATTCGGGAACAGCCAATAAAACGGAAAGCCCGTTGCCGCAATGGAGTGCCGGTGAAGGAAAATTTAGCCCGAAAGAACAAGGCAAGGTTACAAACGTTGAGAATGCAACAAGCAAACTTGATGCAAAATCACTGCCTTACAAAGACACGGTTGGAAGTGTTGGAAAAAGCACAGATTATACAGATATTCTCTCTCCAGAAGCGAAAAAACATATACTGTATGGTGATAGCCCTACCAGTGGTGGTCATTTATTCCCGGGAAATCCAGGAAAAACGACTTTCCCATCTAATTGGACGAAAGAAAAAATTATCCATGAAATAGGTGATATTGCGACTTCGCCGAAGACTCAGTGGTATGCGCAATCAGGAACTGGCGGGCTTTATACTAAGGCAGGAAAACCCGCCAGATGGGTTGCTTGGGAAGTTCGTGATGGTGTTCGCATGAGGGTAATTTATGAGCCTGCAAATGGCAAAGTTGTTACTGCATTCCCAGATAAAATGTCGAAACCAACAACCTTGAAGCCTATAAAATAAGGAGTATCAAATATGAATGTGAACAAAAAAATCAGGCTTTTAGGTGAAGGATTGAAAGATCGCTTGGAACCTTCACTTGTTGATTATGACTTGGAGTATATAAATCATTCGGAAAATGTCCTAGCGTTCGAGACATTATGTGATCATATAGCTGATTATGATGTTGAAATAACAAAAGATGAATATAATCAGATAATTAAAATTATTGATGACCTATCATTAGAGATTGATGAAAGATACCTATATATTAATCCAGATAAAAAATTATAAATGATAAAAGAACCCAGCCCAAGTGTGAGCTGGGTTCTTCCTTTTAGCCGTCAGTTGTTCTCAACCAGCCGGATAATCAACAGCCCGTGCTCAATGCAGACCTGCACCGGTTGCCCGGTCGCAAATCCCGCTGCTTCCAGCCAGTTCCCCTTCAAATGCAAACTGGGGGACTGGCTGTAATGGCGGGTCATGCCGGTGTTGCGGTCGGCATGGCGGGTACTGATGTAGCCGACTTTATAGCGGCGCTGGGCTTTCGAATGGGTTGAATTTACATTACAATCGCGGTTAGCCATAGTAACTACTCCAATAGTTGCTTACGGTTAGCGGCAATACTGAGGTGCGAACTCAGGACTGCCGCGCTATCTCAGCGCTTAGCGCTCTTCATGACAACTTTTTCCATCATTGACTTAGTAACAAAACTGTCGATCACCATAATCAATGCTTTTTGCTCCTCATCCGATAATGTGTCAGCCTGCTGCCAAAGCTCATGCAAAGTGTGGTTACGTATCTTCACATCTTTGCTGGTCTCACGGCGGCCAACCAGTTCATCAAGAGAAACCTGTAAAACATCAGCCAGCTTAATCAGGCTTTCCAGCTGAGGCACAATATGCCCCCGTTCCCAGCGGTTATACACTCTGGGCAGCACTTCAATCATCTCAGCAAGCCGTGACTGGGTTAAGCCCCGCGCTTCTCTGAGCATTTTAAGCCGTTCAGAAAATACGGACATATCAATACCTGTCTGCAAAACATGAATGTCCGCCATTGTAACCCCTCCTTTTTAGCTGGCTGTTGTAAAGTCTCTTTAATGCGATTATTATACATCGCATATGTGTCTATTGACAAGGTTCAAAAGGAAACACTTATGGCTCACAAACCCGAACCCGATTTAGCCCACTTAAAGCAATCCGTCTCGTTGCTGGGGCTGGTACGTCAGCAAGGCCGCCCGCTGAAAAAGCGTGGGGCGGATTATGTGCTGCGCTGCCCGTTCCATGCGGAGAAAACGCCCTCCATGGTGATCACCCCGGCCAAAAACCTGTATCACTGTTTTGGCTGCGGAGCGGCGGGATCGGTGCTGGACTGGATCATACAAACGGAAGGGGTGAGTCTGAACGCAGGCATTAAACGGTTGCGGGCGCTAGCCGGGTTGCCGGAGATGGATAACGCGGTGAACACGTCTTCTTTAGCCGCCACACCTCAGCCTCGGCAGAAACTCGCGGATCTGGATGATGACGGGCAGGCGCTGTTGCGTCAGGTGGTTGAGTTTTATCACCAGAATCTGCTGGAATCCCCGGAAGCCGCCGAATGGCTGGCGAAGCGCGGGCTGAACCATCCTGAACTGGTGAGTCATTTTAAGCTGGGGTACGCAGGCAATCACGGCATCGGTGGTTCAGCGGGGTTATTGCCGTCGAAATCGAGCAAGGAAGGCCAGCAACTGCGGGACAAACTGGCGGGGCTGGGTGTGTTGCGTGCCAGCACGCGGCAAGATCATTTTAGGGGCTGTGTTGTGGTGCCGGTGCTGGGCTGGGCAGAATCGGCCAACGTCGCGAACCGGGGGCGGGTATTGCAGTTGTATGGCCGTCGTACCCAGCCGGATTACAAAGTGCTGAAAGACAGTCCGAAACACCTGTATCTGCCTTCGCCACTGGCTGGCGTCTGGAATGAAGCGGCGATGCAGGCATCTGCTGAAATCATCCTGTGCGAAGCGCTGATCGATGCGATGACCTTCTGGTGTGCCGGGTTCCGCCATGTGATCGCTGCGTATGGCGTGAATGGTTTTGGTCGTGAACATCTGGACGCGCTGCAATATCACGGAGTGAAGCGGGTGTTGATCGCCTTTGACCGCGATGAGGCCGGGGATCGGGGCGCAGAGCAGGTGGCCGCAGATTTACTGGAAGTGGGCATTGAAGCGTGGCGGGTGCAGTTCCCGCCGGGCATGGATGCCAATGACTATGCGCTGAAAAGCGGTAACGCCGAACATGCATTGGGGTTGGCGTTGCAACAGGCGGTCTGGCTGGGGCAGGGCAATGCGCCGGGCGCGGTGTTCAGCCATGAGTTGCCCGCAACATCGGCTGTGACGGAAAAGCCACATTCTGCCAACGAGGGCAGAACCTCTTCTTTAGCTGCCCAACCGGTGTTGGACGTTGCCCCGGTGCCTTGTGAGCGCACCGCAGCCGGTGAGTTACTGATGAAAAGTGGTCCCCGGGTCTGGCGGGTGCGGGGCATGAAGCCATCGCCGGTGCCCGATGTCATGAAAGTCAATGTGCAGGTACGGGATGAAACCAGCGGGTTGTTCCATGTGGATACGCTGGACATGTACCATGCCCGGCACCGGCAGAACTATATCAGCACGGCGGCGCAAGAGCTGGAGTGCGAACTGTCGGTGATTAAACGGGAAGCCGGGCGGGTGTTGCTGATGCTGGAGCAACAGCAGGATGCGCAACAGCAAGCAGAAGCCGAAGTCAGCGGCAGCACGGCGGTGACAGTCAGTGCGGAAGAGGAAGCGGATGCGCTGGCTCTGCTGAAATCGCCGGACTTGGCGGCGCGTATCGTGTCAGATATGGCGGCCTGTGGGGTTGTTGGCGAGTCCACTAATCTGCTGACCGGGTATCTGGCGGCGGTCTCGCGCAAGCTGGATAAACCGCTGGCTGTGTTAATCCAGAGCAGCAGTGCGGCAGGCAAAAGCAGCCTGATGGATGCGGTGCTCAATCTGATGCCGGATGAAGAGCGTATCCAGTACTCGGCGATGACCGGGCAAAGCCTGTATTACCTCGGCGAAACCAGCCTGCAACACAAGATACTGGCTATCGCCGAAGAAGAGGGGGTACGGCAGGCGGCCTATGCGCTCAAGCTGTTACAGTCGGACGGGGAGCTGAAAATCGCGTCAACGGGTAAGAATGAGCAGAGCGGCGAGCTGGTGACGCGGGAATACAAGGTGCAAGGCCCGGTGATGCTGATGTTAACGACCACGGCGATCGATGTGGATGAAGAGCTGTTGAACCGCTGTCTGGTGCTCACCGTCAATGAATCGCGCGAGCAAACGCAGGCTATCCACGCCATGCAGCGGCACCGCCAAACGCTGGAAGGGTTGCTGGCTGACAGCGAGAAAGGGTATCTGACAAAGTTGCACCAAAACGCCCAGCGGTTGTTACGGCCGCTTAAGGTGGTCAATCCTTACGCCCATCAACTCACCTTTTTAAGCGACAAAACGCGGATGCGACGCGACCATATGAAATACCTGACGCTGATACAGGCCATCGCCCTGCTGCACCAGTACCAGCGGGAGGTGAAGACAGCGAACCATCGTGGGCAGGTTATCGAATATATCGAAGTCATCCAAGACGATATCGTACTGGCTAACCAACTGGCTCATGAGGTGCTGGGGCGCACGCTGGATGAAATGCCGCCGCAGACGCGCAAGTTGCTGTTGCTGATACAGGACATGGTGAGAGAGCAAGCGCAGCGTCAGCATTGCCAGCCAAATGAAATCCGCTTTACCCGGCGGGATATCCGCGCCTTCACGCACTGGACGGATAATCAACTGAAAGTGCACTGTCTGCGGCTGGCTGACATGGAATACCTGTTGCCGCATGGCGGCAGTCGGGGGCATCTGTTGCAGTACGAACTGCTGTGGGATGGGACTGACAATGGTTCAGCCCACTTGTGTGGCTTGCTGGATGTAAACGAAGCAACGCCAAAAGTCGCAGGCAATGAAAGCAAGTTGGACTCAGGAGCAAGCAAGTTGGTGCCAAGTTGCCCTCAAGTTGGGGCTGAGTTGGAGAGCGAAAATAGTCCGCCAGACCAGATACAGCAAGGGCTGAAAGCGTTGCAAGTTGGAGAGGTTAATCATGCAGTAATAAAAGGAAAAAAGAAACGCCGGTCATTGTCTCCGCCTGATGGGGATGAAACTTCTCAAGCGGATGTGGCAGGCGATGAACGCAAGTTGGACTCAGAAACAAGCAAGTTGGTGCCAAGTTGCCCTCAAGTTGGGGCTGAGTTGGACTTGGAAGAAACGGCCTCAAGCCAGATATCCCAAGGGTTAGCGGTGTCGCAAGTTGGGAGCAGGCAAAAAGCAGTTAACAGCGAAAAAAATAAAATAACCTCGTTGCCTTCTGCCTTAGTTGCTCAATCCCAAACCGAAACGGAGATGAATGATGGCAAACCGTAAACCGCGTACAGGCAGCTTCCTGAGCGTTGCTGAGGTGTACCGTAAGCCGGTCGGTCCGGCACATGACCCGAAAAGCCTGTATGCGTTGCTGTTGCGCTTTGTGGCGTGGCGGCGGGAACGGAACTGGTCAGAGACCACGCTGAAAGTGCAGACGCACCATACTTACCACTTTATCCTGTGGGCGACTGAACGGGGCTTGTACTACGCGGCCGATATCACCCGGCCGATACTGGAGCGTTACCAGCGTCACCTGTTCCTGTACCGCAAGAAGAACGGCGAGCCGTTAAGTACCCGAACCCAGCGCACCCAACTCCAGCCGTTGCAGGTGTGGTTCAAATGGCTGACGAAACAGAACCTGATACTGGCGAATCCTGCGGCCGACCTTGAACTGCCCCGGCTGGAGAAGCACCTGCCGCGCTATATCCTGACTATCGACGAAACCGAGCAGATACTGGCCCAGCCTGACCTCGAGACCTTGCAGGGGGTACGCGACCGGGCCTTGATGGAACTGCTGTGGTCAACGGGGATGCGGCGGGGGGAAGTGACGCGACTCGATGTGTACAGCATCGATGGTATGAGAAAAACGGTGACGGTTCGGCAGGGCAAAGGCAACCGTGACCGGGTGCTGCCCATCGGGGAACGGGCGCTGGGCTGGTTGCTGTATTACCAGAACGAAATCCGGCCGCAACTGCTGGTCAATCCTGACGTGAAGGCGCTGTTCGTGGCGATGGACGGGCAGGATGGCTTGCAAGCCAACGGCATCAGCAATATGGTGACGGCTTACATCAAAGCCGTGGGTATCGAGAAAAAAGGGGCGTGCCACCTGTTCCGGCACGCGATGGCCACACAGATGCTGGAAAACGGGGCTGACCTGCGCTGGATACAGGCGATGCTGGGGCATGCGAGCGTCGAATCGACGCAAATCTATACGCAGGTGTCGATACGGGCATTACAGGCGGTTCATGCCAGCACTCATCCGGCTGAGCGGCAGACGGATGAGCCGCAGGATAATGACGACACCGGCTTGCTGGCTGACCTGTACGTCGAAGAGCACCCCGACATGGAAACCCCACCGGACAATCCCACGCCGACCTCAATCCCCAAATCTCGCTGACAATCCGCAAGCCCCCGTTGAGTTGAGCAGGGTTCGGCGCGGGGGCAGACCGTGGCCGGACTGCCCGTCAGCCCCGGTGCGGCGGGGGTAAATAGGCAATGGCCGGCCTGACCTCAAGTGTCCCCGTTCCGTCTGGCGTGGCCGGCCAAAGCCTATTCAACATAATGTCGGGGAATTATACGCACTGCGCCGGGCAGCTTCCGGCGTTCACCTCCCCAACGCCAAGCGGCTTAATGCGTATAATACACATTATGTCAGGCCCCCGCTGTTCGGCCTCGCAGGGTGTGGCGCACAAGGCTGCGCCTTCTGCTGTCAGCCGCACAGCCGATCCTCGGCCAACACCGTGCCGAACCTGAGCACCGTGCTCGCATCCAGTTAACACCGTCTCTTCTTTAGTTGCCGTGCGGTGTCCGGCCAAGATCCCTGAAGGCAGGTCGGCCTGCGGCCTCCGTTAATTTACCTCCCCCGCCCGACCCCGCTGCACTGGCTGCGCGCGGCTCGCAGTCGCAGGCTCCTTGCTCGTTCCCGTGCTCGCCATCTCCGCCCCGTGCAGCCCCCTGAGGGGGCTTCCCTGAACCCGGTTGCGTGGTCATGCAAAACCGTGCTCAATCTGAAACCCCGGTGATCCTGAGCGTCGCAGGGGCGCCGCTTGCAGGCTCTATGCCGCCCGCACCCGCAGAACGTGCGTCCGCCGTCCGGTAAACCGGCCGCCGTTCGCCCGTTGCCGAAAAGGGCACTACACTGAAGTGCGTTCATCAGGCAAAACTGGCGTTCAAGGGCAAAAAGTGCGTCTGGGCGTTTTGGGTTCGACGGTGAATGTGCATCAACAGTATCCCCTTGTAACTGGCTGAGTGCACAGGAAAAAATGGCGTTCGTCAGTGAAGTTCGCATCGGAGTGAGTTGTTGTTGAGCACAATCGGCTAACCACACGCCTAGAAAATGAAAAAATTCAGTCACTGGCAGAAAGAGGCGTTGCACCGAAAGAAGTTCTGGATGCGGCTGCATGTGCTTTGGTGAAATGCTCAGCCCAATTTGTTGAGGGAACTGAAGAATGGATTAAATACAAGCAGCTTGAAGAGAAAGGCAAGTTACCCGAGTACGCCGCGTTGCGGGAGCAATTATCGAAGGAAACATTGAAGATTAATATCCAGCAACCGGATGGCCAATCGATACAATATGAAGTTCCTGTTCCGTTGTTCCAGTACGGAAAAGCCGACATTGTGGACGATAATATTGTTTATGCTGACGGAAAATATCAACTGACGACGCGTGTTGGCGGATTAATGCAGGCCGCAGGAGGCGCAGTTGAAATCATCGGCGGCACGGTGTTTTGTGCGACCCCAGCGACGTGTGTAGGCGGTGCAATTGTAGCCACTCAGGGTATGGATAACCTGAATACGGGTACGAATATTTTGACGTCAGGAAAACCCGTCAAAACAATGGGCGCGAAAGGGCTTGAAGCATTAGGTGTACCACCGGAATATTCCGAGATCACTTATGCCGGTATTGGCCTTGGAGGCAGCCTGACAACGGTATTGACATCACCGAAAACGGGGAAATCGGTGACGGTTTTGATGGATAAGGATAATCGGATTACCCGTTCTTTCTCCAACAATTCGGGAACCGGCAATAAAACCGAAAACTCCTTGCCACAATGGAGTGTCGGTGAAGGGAAGTACAGTCCGAAAAATCAGGGCACAGTCACAAATGTTGAACATCCAACGGGTAAGTTTGATGGAAAATTGTTAGCAAAAGTGGATGAAATTTCTCCTGTACATCCGATTATTGATACCAAACCATCAATCGGTACGAAAATAGATAAAAGTGTTGTTGTTATAGAAAAAGAAATGCTGCCCCCCAGTATTATTGGAACTTTTAAATCAAGTAGATACGAAACAGTTATTACTCAAGAACCTATAACATTATTTAGGAAATTTGGTGGTACTAAGGATCAAGCCAAGTTAAATGGGGGTTATGCAACAACAATAAAAAATGCGGGAAGAAATGATACCGCTGTTTATAAAATGTGGAGTACAACTCGCTTTGAGGCTGAGATAGAAGTACCTAAAAATATTAAGTTAAATATCGGATTTGTTGAAAAGCAGAATCCTGATAAAGTTAATCCGAAATATACAGGTGGGGCAGATCAAATATTATTACCAATGAATTACCCTATGGACTGGGTTAAATCCATACGAGATGGTAAAACTGGAAAAATTTACACATTTGAAGAGTTTAAAAAGACATTTCCAGATCAAATTAGCAGATAAGGAGAAAGTTTATGTTAACAAAACAAGATATGGTGGATATTAATAAACTGATCTTCCTGTTAAAACAGGTTATTACATATCTGCAAAAATCGGGTTGTGGGGAGCTATCTTACAAGGGATTAGATAAATCCATTAATATTCTTGAAAATAAGGCTATTAACGGAATGGGAAACATATATTCTCATATTATGGGAGATTTTAGGATGATGGCGGATAGAGGACAATACGGAGAGGAACATATAGACACTGTAACGACCGAAATTTACCGTATTATAACGAACAATTTATTATTTAGGAATCAACAAGGAAAAACTAAATAAATATCCGCTGAAAATACGCAAACAACCCGTGGCAGGAACGGCAGCAGCGGGTTCAGTGCTGCTGCCAGGCTAAAGCACAATCGGCTAACGACACACCTAGAAAATGAAAAAATTCAGTCACTGGCAGAAAGAGGCGTTGCACCGAAAGAGATTCTGGATGCGGCTGCATGTGCTTTGGTGAAATGCTCAGCCCAATTTGTTGAGGGAACTGAAGAATGGATTAAATACAAGCAGCTTGAAGAGAAAGGCAATTTGCCCGAGTACGCCGCGTTGCGGGAACAATTGTCGAAGGAAACATTGAAGATAAATATCCAGCAACCGGATGGGCAGTAGATACAATATGAAGTTCCCGTGCCGTTGTTCCAGTACGGAAAAGCCGACATTGTGGACGATAATATTGTTTATGCTGACGGAAAATATCAACTGACGACGCGTGTTGGCGGATTAATGCAGGCCGCGGGAGGAGCCGTTGAAATCATCGGCGGTACGGTGTTTTGTGCGACCCCAGCGACGTGTGTAGGCGGTGCAATTGTAGCCACTCAGGGTATGGATAACCTGAATACGGGTACGAATATTTTGACGTCAGGAAAACCCGTCAAAACAATGGGCGAGAAAGGGCTTGAAGCATTAGGTGTACCACCGGAATATTCCGAGATCACTTATGCCGGTATTGGCCTTGGAGGCAGCCTGACAACGGTATTGACATCACCGAAAACGGGGAAATCGGTGACGGTTTTGATGGATAAGGATAATCGGATTACCCGTTCTTTCTCCAATAATTCGGGAACCGGCAATAAAACGGAAAATTCGTTGCCACAATCGGATGTTGGAACAGCAAAATATGTTGATAAAAACACATCATCAAAAATACCATCGAACCCAACGTCCCAAGCGTCAAGTGGGGTATGGAAACCAGCCGATTCAAATTTGTACGTTGATGGTGTTTTATCAAAGGCTAAAGTAAAAGAAATTGTCAACACTCCTCATGGGCAAAGGCCAGATCCTTCGACGTATATGACTAAGGCTGAAATAGATGCACATTTAGCTAAATTTAATGATGGAGAAATAAGGTTCACTTCTAAAAGTAAATATGAGCAATATGGTACCTACGGAACGAGTGATGCTTTTGTTATGCCAAAATCAGAATTCGAACGTGTAATGATTGAGTCTAAAGGTAATTTGAGAATAGTAGAGCAGAAGTTGGGATTAGATAAAGGGTACTTAAGCGGTTCGGATACACTTATAGTTCATGTTGAAAAGAAGGGTATAAGTGGATTAAAAATTCCATCCGGTAATGAAGGTGGTGCAAATAGTCATTGGCTGCCAGGAGGATATACATCAGGAGGCGTTGCTGAAGCAACTATGAATTTCGCAAATAAACCTAACGTTACTGTAATTGAACTCGAAGCGTTAAAGAAACAATTAACGGGGAAAATTAAATGACAAAAACAACAGTGACATTTAACTTTGGAAATGGTCCAGTGGATGTAGAGGCTACTAAAGGTGAATATAAGGATATAGTACTAAGAGAAAATGAATTTTCTACAGATCCAAGTTGGTGGCGTGTTAAAGATGAAAATGGTATATATACTTTTTCGTGTTTATCAGGTGCACTGGCAGGTGGTGAATGCCATACCGAAATTACAAAAGAAGAAAATGATAAATTACGCAGCGGTGAAATGACTGCTGAAGAAATCTGTAGGAAGTACAAGATAGGTTAAAAATAAGCACAAGATCCCAGATCCATGAACCGCACCCCAAAAGTTGACACTAACTAATTATGGTGTAGTTCTAGAGGACTGGGATCTTCCTTTTGGCTGTTAGTTGTTCCCAACGGGCTAGATAATCGTAAGCGTACGGGGAACCCCATCTAGCCAAGAGGATCTCACTCGTCTGCGCACCGCGCGAGGTATGGCTGAACAACCACCTTTCGCCCGATGATAACGGTTTGATCGCCCTTTCTGCCCGGTTATTGTCAATCGACAAGCGCCCGTCCTCTTGGCTAGGTGGGGCTTCCCATACGCTTATATATTCCTGACATTATTTTTATTCCGGAAAATGAATTACCCATTGACCTAATGATTTCCGTTTATTAGCGTGGAAAAGTTTACATATGATCCGGTCGCTTGTGAGGATCACCTTCGGGTAGCGACAACAACACTCCTGTAGCCTGCAAGGGAGTACATCACTGTGTGGTACATCTGCACCCCTTTGGAAGCAGATATCGTCAGTTCTCTGGCGATGAAGGTTACTTAATCCATTATGGCCGACAGGCCAGTCACCCTGACGGGGAACACGTTTCCCGTCGGGCAAGGTGTTCTCCGTCTTTTTTATTGGAGAATACCATGTCAAATGATGCATTTATCATGCTGAACAGCCTTTCGCTGTCAGCCACCTTTCCTCATAAGACTCCGCTGGAGCGGATGTGCCTGAGTTTTCTGCTGGCCAGAACCGCCATGCAGTTATGTGATAACTGTCAGCATGAACAATGGGAAAGCCGGAGGCGGTCTGACCTGCTGGCTTATATGGTGCCTATGTCATCGGAAAAGTATACGGCGTACCCGCCGAATAGTCGGTTGCCGATCACGCTCTCTGCGGATACGTTCGGGTTGGCCGTGACGATAGCGGTTTTTGCTCATCTGCTGGTAATTGATGACCAGGATGAAGATGTTTACCGGTACGGTGAATTGCGGAAATACCTGTCGCAACACCCAGAGAAGGACCTGATACACCAGTTACTGGCTATCAGTGCCTTTCATGATGAGGGAGAAACCTCCCTGACTCGCAGTACCCATAATAACCATAACTGATCCATCAGCGCACTGATGTCGCTGTTAACCCTTTTCTTAAGCGCCTGACCGGGGAGCCAAAAACACCTTCCCGACACCGGGCGGGTGTTTTTTTATTGACGTCAAATCAAGGAATAACACCATGAATCCAATTTTTTTACCCGTGGCAGAAGAGACTGCCTTTAGCGTGCAGGTCACCGGCCTGTCTGAATACCCGAGCCCCACCACAGGGGAGACACCTTTTCTGCGTGAAGAAATTGTGTCCGTTTGCCGCGCTGCCACCATTACGGAAGCGGTGCAGAAGCTGAAAATCATTCATCTGTTGGGAGACTGGCCTGCCCGTGAGAGCGGACAACCGGATACATTACCGCCTTTTATTCCGCAGACGGTGATGATTTATGACCGCCAGGGACGAAAAGTGCTCGGTGGACACATGGATAACGAGATTGTCTGGGCGCAGCCGGTGACACTGGCTTCGGAACGTCAGTCACTGGAAAAACAGCGGCAGCAACTATGCCAGAATGCCGTGTTTGAACAGGGCTGGGAAAATGACCGGATAGCCCGGGTGTTGTGGCAGAAAGCGCACCGGTTGTCGCTGCATCTGGTGTCCTCCCGTTATCAGCAATGCTGTGAGGTGGCGGATATTCTCCGTCACGGCGCATCCGTGACAGCTTAATGGAGGCATTGCCATGGAACCCTTGAAATTCACGGTCTGGCAGGTCATTGCCGCCTGTCTACTGAAACGTCACTTTGGTCTCAGCCTGAAGGATACCGTGCTCTGCGAAACCGACACCGTGGCGTATGTTATGCAATGCGGTATCCGGCCTTATCAGGCCATTAACGATATGGTCGATAAATACAACCTGAATCGGCTGGACAACGATACGATACTGCCCGGTACGCCTTACCTGCAACTTCGTGATGAATGGGACATCTTTTTTCACCACGGCAGCATTGAAAGCCTGTTGTCGGATATTCATTAAAACCCGCATTTTTTGTTTTTCACCTGACCCATAGGGGGAAACCTACCATCCTTGATGGGCAGTTTCCTCCTTTTTATCTGAACCGTTTTAACAATGAGGAAAATCAACATGGCAGAATGGTGCACCAATCAACTGGAAATTACCGGCAAATCCGTCTGTATCGATGTGATGCAACAGTGGGTCTGCGGTGAAGAAATTCCCCGTTACCGTCAGGCGGTGTTACAAAGCCTGCGCCTGTTTCTGGCCGGTTGTGCAGGGATACTCAAACCCACCAAACCGCAGACGTATATACCGTACCCGGCATTAGTGCGCGGCACGGCGGCACCCACGGCACAGCACCTGGCTTTTGAGCAGTGGCTGCTGCTGTTACAGAATAATGTGCCGTTGAATACGGACAATATCAAACGCATTGACAACCTGTACCGCCAGTCTGGTCTCAGCCTGATGTCGTGGGACAAAGTGCCGGAAGCCGCACGGGATGTTATCGCCCGTCTGCTGACCCGCCAGTATACCGACTGGTTTGGTATGGTGGGCTGGTCTGACACGCTGGATATCGGCGCGTGCTGGGACAGATTAGAGGTTTATCCGCAGGCGGCGCAGCCCTGTGACATGCTGATGATTATGGCAACCAGTCTTGCCACCGAAATCAACGGCAACAGTACGCTGCTGAAAGGGATCTCTACCACAGCGCAGTTTTACGAAGAGCTATACGGGCTGGAATGGCCGTTTGGCCACCATGTCCGTTGGGAGCGCCGGAATGTCAGCAGTTTAACCGTGCGTTTTGATTCTCCCTGGGCACCGCCTTCAGCGGAGCTGATGGGGGAACTGTCTGCGATGTTTGATTGTGAAATCCGCCACTGGTACAGCGAAGCGTCAGGTCAATTCAAAGGCTACGACTGTTATGACCAGGGCGCGCATGTGGACAGCGGCCACGGGCAGTCAGGACGGGAAAACCGGCCGGCACTGTATCTGGTCGCCAGTGAACAGACGGAAACGGCACTGGCCCTGCCGGCTATCGCCGTCGGGCAGTAACCGGTTATTTCACTGATTCACGTTATACGCATTGACCACGCCAACCGAAAGGGGAACCTGTTCCCTTTTCAGGGCGTGTTTTCCTTTTTTCACTTTTTTTGCAAGGAAAACACGCAATGGCTTCCCGAACCGATCATCAGAAAGAATTTATTTCATTGTTTAAGCAAACAGCCCGTTATCAGACCCGGTATCAGGTCTTCCGGGATTTTTGTAATTGTGCCATGGCGGCAATCCACAATAAGCACTGTTTCAGTGAGGAGCTGGAGCAGTATTACCTGAAAACCATTAACAAGTACGAACGGGTCGATGTTGACCGGATTGTGCAGCTGTTTTCCCATGTGGTACTCGGGCTGGGGCAAGAGTCCGGTGATTTTCTCGGCAGTGTATTTATGCAGCTGGAATTGGGAGATAAAGCCCTTAACCAGTTCTTTACCCCCTGGGAAGTGGCCAGAATGATGGCGAAAATGCAGTTGCCGGATGTGTCAACACAATTGCAGCAGAAACCCTTTATCACATTCTACGAACCGGCCTGCGGAGCAGGCTGTATGACGTTGGCTGTTGCTGAAGAACTGAGAGAGCTGGGGCATGATCCGTTGTGCAGCCTGTGGGTTTACGCGATTGATATTGACCCGCTGGCGGCGGTGATGGCTTACATCCAGTTATCCCTGATCGGTATTCCGGCCGCCGTCACTATAGGCGACGCCCTGAATGATGGCGGCAACAAGCGGACACGTTATACACCAGCCCATTATCTGGGCAACTGGTTTGCGCGTTTGCGGGAGGCTGAGCTTATCGCCGCCTGATCGTATTTTTCAACCACAGCGCCTTTCGAGGCGCTTTTTTATTTTTAAATATCGTTAATACAATGAGTTAAATTGAAAATTAAGCTGATTCAGTAAGCCCGTCAGGGAGTGAATCGAGTCAGATTAATTTTCATTTCCGTAAAAAGAGTTATGCCTTGTTTCCGACCGGGATTCACCGACACTGAGCCAAATTTGAACCGAAAAAGGAAAAGTGATGTTTCAGCGTTTTAAATCCCGTTTTACCCGTGAGCCTTCCCCATTACAAAATGCGCTTGAGCAAATTCCTGAAAAAGTACGCGACGCCGGAGGCTATTTCCGGCCACAGTCAGTAGAAGTGCTGCTGGCAACTTCAGAGCGTGGCAGGTATCTCCGGCAACTGTGGGAAAACAGTGCGTTGCCTGCTGGACTGTACCAACAATTTTATCTGGAGCCGCTCCGGCAATTATGCGCTCGTGTGCAGCATGTCCCCGCGACATCGGAGGGCAATTGGTCTTATCGCGGCGGGTTTGTTGATTTAACACTGCAATTTACTGCCTGTGCCGTGCGGCTGGCGAAAGGGCATATGCTGCCGCCGGGTGCGGCACCGGAAACACAGGCCGCGCAAAGTTTGCTGTGGCAGGCGGTGGTGTTCTGGTCAGCACTGTTTTATCACCTGCCCCTGTTACAGCAACTGGAAGGGGAGCTGGACGATGGTCATCCCTGGCTGCCGGGATTGTGGATACCTGAACGCCGTTTCCGCTTCCGGTTTCAAGCATCGCTGTCTGAACTGTCGGTTTCCTATAAAACACTGTTGGCCGCCCGTTTGTTACCGGAGGGCGCTGTGGCCTGGTTGTCTTTAGTGCCCGATGCGTGGCAGTGCCTGATGGGGCATCTTGGCGGACACACGTCTTCTGTTCCGTTGACGGACTTACTGCTTCAGTCAGCCGCAGAGCAAGTGCAATCGCCGCTGCCGAACCCCGCGGAGTTCTTTGAAGCGAGCGCTGTCAACGTTCAGTCATCACCCGAACCTGACTTGGTTTTTCCGCCAGATACACCGGGAACAGGCTTTGCTCCTGACACCGCCGATGATACCCGGGCATTACTGTCATTGTTCCAGACACAGGAATGAAATTTTGATGAGAAATAATGCAATTGTTAACGATAACGATTAGAAATCATTCAAACACACCACATCAGAGCGGGAATACCTTGTTTCTGCAATGTACAAAAGGTCATTATATGAAAAATAAAATAATTCAATATGTTAATTAATTTTGCAGTTTATTAATGGGGCGTTTCTGTAACGGAACATAATATTACACACAAAGGAACAATAATATGCTGGATAATGAGGGAAAAATGGGCTGGGATGAGTTGATGGATGAGTATTTTTTCTCACGGATGCTACGGCCGGCAACCGAATGGAGTTATCGCAAGGTGGTGCGGGTTTTTATCCGGTATATGGGGGAAACGGTGTCGCCGGAGAGCGTGACTCACCGGGATGTTTTGCGTTGGCGGCGCCTTTTGTTGATAGAGAAAAAACAATCCGGATATACATGGAACAATAAAGTGGCACACTTGCGGGCTATTTTTAATTTCGGGATGGAAAGAAAACTGTTGTCACACCCCAAAAATCCGTTTAATGACGCGGCAGTCAAAAAAGAGAAGAAACAAAAGAAAACCCTGGGTAAGGCTCAGATAACCGGGATTTATCTGCGGATGCAGCAGTATGAGGAGGAAGAACGCTTACAGGTTTCCCCACGGGGCGGACGTTGTGCCTTATACCCGACGGGATATTGGCTGACCGTACTGGACACCTTCCGGTTGACGGGCATGCGCCTGAACCAGCTCCTGCACCTGCGGTTACGGGATATTAATCTGGATAACAATTACATTGAGTTGCGTGTGGAAGGCAGTAAAAATCACAGTGAGTGGCGGGTGCCGATGATCCCGCAACTGAAACCCCGTCTGGCGCAGCTGGTTGAACAGGCCAAAGCCTGTGGTGCGAAAGAAAATGATCCGCTGTTTGATTTAACCCGCCTGCGTTTTCGTCATCACGGACGCAATGTCAGTGACCAGTACAGTCATGACAGGGAAAAGCAGCATCTCCGTTCTTTCTTTAACCGCCTGTCAAAAGAGTGTGGTTTTGCCGTCTCGCCCCACCGCTTCCGTCATACACTGGCAACCGAACTGATGAAAGCGCCTGACCGTAATTTGCAGCTGGTCAGGTGTTTGCTGGGGCACCGCAGTGTGGCGACTACGATGGAGTATATTGATATCGATATGGAAATTGCGGGTAAAACGCTGGAGAATGAACTGGCGTTTTATCTGGATATTGAGGTGTGATCCGTTAACGTGAGGTAAAAAAACAGGGCAAGATATCAGCAGGTTTGCCCTGACTGTGTCATTAAGTGATGAGGTAATTTGGCGGGGGGAGACACAAAACGAAGAAACCAGGAAATCTGTTCAAAGATCAAGTCTTACCATCACTTGACTTGACATCAGAATCAATTACTGAAATCATTACTTTAAACGTAAAAAGGTGAGCACAAACTGTGTTCACCTGACTTCGTAGAGTAGCTGTTCTTAATCTATTAACTTACGCAACGCATTAATACACATTTATTAACATTTTCTTAACAGCACTAATTTTTTACTTGCCTGTTAATTAAGTGATATTACTTCAACAAGCGAGTTTTTAAAATTGGTGCCCGGAGGCGGAATCGAACCACCGACACGGGGATTTTCAATCCCCTGCTCTACCGACTGAGCTATCCGGGCTAACGGGGCGCATTAAACCGTATTCAGCTCAATCCGTCAAACACTTTCTTCATAATTTTATTCATGTGCTCTTAAAATGCTCATCAAGCTATAAATATAAACAAAATGGGGAGATAATCGCCTCCCCATTGGTTTTTATTTCTTTGCTATCAATTCATTTTCCATGAATTATCTGCGATAACTTTTTTGTGCATTATTCACTTTCATCAAATAACGGCGTGATTCCGCAGAAGGGTGTTTGCTTATCAGGATGTTGTAAACATCACCCGGTTGCATGGTGTTGATAACCTGAGCTGCTTTTTTTCTATCGCTGGAGAAGACACGCAGTACACTGCCGGCCCCACCGTTATAGGCAGTGATCACCGCATATCGGCGCGAGGTGGTGTTTTTGATTTCACCTAAATAAGTATTTTGCAATAGAGATAAATAGGCGGCTCCGGTATCAATGTTATTTTCAGGATCGAAGAGGTAGTTGCGGCTGGGGTGACCGGATTTTCCTTGCATTTTGAAAACATCTTTTCCAGCAGTATGCTGCATGACTTGCATCAGCCCCAAGGCATCGGAGTGGCTAACCGCATAAGGATTGAAACTGGATTCAATTTGCATGATGGCAAGGATCAGGGACTCATCAACACCATATTTTATGGATGCCTTGCGAACGATAGGCAGGTATTTGTGAGCGCGTTTATCCAGATGATTCGGCACAAGTTGGATAGTGGCAGACCAAATGACATGCAAACCTGATTGGCGTTTTTGCAATTTATTCTGGATCAGGTAATTGGCAAAATGGTGGGCTCGCCATTCCCAACGGATTGGTTCACCATTGTTGTCCAGAACTTGACCATACAGGAAAGGTTCTTTGCTAATCTGAATATCATTGGCGTCAGAATAAAGATCAATAGATCCCGGGTCATCGCCCATGAGCAAGGTTGTCACAATCGCTTTGCGTAAGTGCTCAGTGGGTTCAATAGGCGAGATAGTTTCAATCGTAATGCTCCCCGCTTCAAAATTGATATGGCTGCGGGTTTGGTATTGATCCGTATATTTCACGTAATCTTTTGGACCGGCAATTAAGACTTCATGCAAGCCCCAAATATTTTCAATATTATGGGCGAATTGCCCCATCAGAATATCGAAGCCATTGGTGTCTTTTATATATTGTTCGTTGTAATCAATATCTTTTTTGTGAGAACAAGAAATCAGGAGTGGCGTGAGAAGGAGAAGAGCCAGCAATTTTTTCATTTTATAGTGCCGTTGGATATTTAAAGACCGTCAGTATTAAGAGCCATGTAAAATGGCTCTGATCATGCCAATGGCAGAGGTATTTTATTGTTCCGGCGGTGTGTAACCGTCGATGTGGATGTCATGTCCTTCAAAGAGGAATTTTATCATCTCTTGCTCAAGCAGTTTGCGATCTTCCGGGTTCATGGTATTTAATTTTTTTTCGTTGATCAGCATAGTTTGCTTGCTCATCCATTGTTGCCACGCTTCTTTAGAAATTTCATTAAAGATACGTTTGCCCAATTCCCCCGGATAGAACTGGAAATCTTGGCCTTCGGCTTCTCGTTGCAAAAAAGTACAAAAAATAGTTCTGCTCATAATCAATCCTCAAAATAGTCGGTAAATCAACCCAATTGTTGCAAAAGGTACTCAACGGGAGCTGCCAATCCGATAGTTGCTGGCTGGCGTAAGTTATACCAAAGTCCTTTGTTTTCATCCATGCAGGAATCAAAAGATGATATATCTATTCTAATGGGAACGATATCTAAATGAAAATGGCTGAATGTGTGGCGAAATGCGGTCATTTGTTCAATTTTGCTGTGAGAAATACCAGAATGTTGTAGCCATTGTTCCAGTGATGCTTGATCTGCAAATTGAGGGAAAGCAAATAATCCACCCCAAATACCGGAAAGGGGGCGTTGCTCCAGCCAAACGGTATCACCATGCTGCATCAATAAAAAGTAAGCCGTTTTTTCAGGAATACTTTGTTTGGGTTTTTTACCCGGATAATTTGCCCAACTGTGATTGGCATACGAAATACAACCGGTATTAAGTGGACAGATTTCACATTTAGGTTTGCTGCGGGTACAAACCATTGCGCCCAAATCCATCATTGCCTGATTAAAATATTCAACGCCTTGCCCGGGAGTGACGCGAGTACTGATATCCCATAGCTGGTTTTCAACTTCCTTCTTCCCCGGCCACCCATCAACAGCGTAACAACGTGCCAGAACACGTTTTACATTGCCATCAAGAATAGGGAAATGCTTGCCCTGAGACAGAGAAAGAATCGCCCCGGCAGTGGAACGTCCTACCCCCGGGAGTGCCACGACTTCATCAAATGTCGTTGGAAATTGACCTTTATGTAACGTTACTATCTGCTGTGCGGCCTTATGCAAATTGCGGGCACGGGCGTAATAGCCCAAACCCGTCCATAGATGAAGAACTTCATCCAGTGGTGCTGCGGCCAAAGAGGCAACATCAGGAAAGCGTGAAATAAATTTTTGAAAATAAGGTATGACTGTGGCTACTTGTGTTTGTTGCAGCATCACCTCTGAAAGCCAGACGTGATAGGACGTTTTTTCTAATTGCCACGGCAGAGTCTTGCGACCATAGCGGTGATACCATTCCAGTACCACCTGTGAAAATTGCTCAGCTTCCATCATTAGGATAATTGTCTTTATATTGGATAATTGTTTCGTGAACAGAATTGCAACATAGTGTAACCTCGGTGTAAACCCGAACTTTGTTTCGATGCATTCCGCAAATTGGCATTAAAGTTGTGCTTATGGGCATTGAACTTGATAAACTCAGCCATCTTTGCATAATTGCGCTCTCTTTGGGCAATCCTGCGGTACATGAAGTCCCGGACGCCTGAGCAAATGCCTTTAAAACTGATAGAAAGTACCATGATAAATAACGTAATTTCACCGGAATATAATGAAGATGGCAGGGCTTTGCGCCGTGTCCGCAGTTTTGTGCGCCGGCAGGGACGGTTAACGAGTCGTCAACAGCAAGCACTTGATAATGTATGGCCGATAATGGGGGTGGATTATCAGGCAGAAATAACCAACATGGAGGTTATTTTTGGTCGTGAAGCTCCTGTTGTACTGGAAATTGGCTTTGGAATGGGGGCATCGTTGGTCACGATGGCAAGCCAGAATCCAGAGAAAAACTTTTTTGGTATTGAAGTCCATGCTCCGGGAGTAGGGGCGTGCCTGGCTTCCGCAGAGGATGAAAATCTCGGAAACCTGCGTGTCATGTGCCATGATGCAATAGAAGTATTGAATAATATGATCCCGGATCAAAGCCTTGAGATGGTCCAATTGTTCTTCCCTGATCCGTGGCATAAAGCGCGTCATAATAAACGCCGCATTGTACAGCCTGAATTTGCTCAGTTGATTAGGAGCAAGCTGAAAATCGGCGGTGTTTTCCATATGGCAACGGATTGGCAGCCATATGCAGAACATATGCTGGAAGTCATGAGTGGAGCAGAAGGTTATTGTAACCTATCAGAAAATGGCGATTATGTACCACGCCCTGATTCACGTCCGGTCACGAAATTCGAAATGCGCGGTCATCGGTTAGGGCATGGCGTATGGGATTTAATGTTTGAGAAGGTAAAATAATGGCTAAAAATCGTAGTCGCCGTTTACGCAAAAAAATGCGTATTGGTGAATTTCAAGAGTTAGGTTTTTCAGTAAAGTGGAGCTTCCCTGCCGATACTTCCATTGATGTTATCGACAGCACGGTAGATACATTGATTGAAGAGTTGATCGAACCAAACGGCCTGGCTCTGGATGCTAGTGGTTATTTGCAGTGGGAAGGCCTGGTTTGCCTGCAAAAAATTGGCAAATGTACTGAAGAACACCGCCAACTGGTAGATAGCTGGTTAAAAGGGCGGGGAATGGAAGATGTCATCACATCGGAATTGTTTGATGTTTGGTGGGATTAATTTATTGGTGCATAGAAATTTTGTGTTTTAATGCTGTATGCAGGGGCTCCTTTGGAGCCCCTGTCTCTCTGGAGAAAAAGTGGTGAAAGTAAGGTTCTCTAATTCGTTATTGGCAGATATCTTAGATGAAGTACGCCCTTTGATTGGCCAAGGGAAAGTGGCAGATTACATTCCTGCTCTGGCAGAAGTTCCGGTAAATAATCTGGGAATGGCGATTTGTACAGTTGATGGGCAAGTTTTCCAAGCTGGGGATGCAGAAAAACGCTTCTCTATACAGTCCATTTCCAAAGTGTTGAGCCTGACACTGGCAATGACGCGTTATCAAGAAAATGATATTTGGCAGCGTGTGGGTACTGAGCCATCTGGGCTGCCTTTTAATTCTTTGGTTCAGCTGGAATTAGAAAAGGGGATACCCAGAAACCCTTTTATTAATGCAGGTGCATTGGTTATCAGTGACATGCTGCAATCACGCCTGAGTGCGCCTAAACATAGAATGCTGGAATTTGTCCGTGATCTTACTGGGCAAAAAGGGATCTGTTATGATGAAGTTGTGGCCCGTTCAGAAATGGAGCATTCCAGTCGTAATGCAGCAATCGCTTATTTGATGAAATCATTTGGTAATTTTGAGAATGATGTTATCACGGTTCTGCAAACTTATTTCCAATACTGCGCCTTGAAGATGAATTGTGTTGAATTGGCCCAATGCTTTATTTATTTGGCTAATCAAGGGCGTATGTTGACATCCGGCCGCCAGATTTTGAGTCTTCGACAAACAAGGCAGATTAATGCCCTGATGCTGACCTGTGGAATGTACGATGGTTCAGGAGAATTTGCATTCAGAATTGGTATGCCGGGGAAATCAGGTGTAGGCGGTGGAATTATCTGTGTTGTCCCGGGGGAATTTACTGTTGCAGTATGGTCACCTGAATTGGATAAATCAGGTAACTCATTAGTGGGGTGTGCAGCATTGGAAAAATTGGCCGGACGGATCGGGCGCTCTATTTTTTAACTTTGTTTGTGTTGCTGGGAGTTATCAAACAGAAAAACCGGGAGAACGTATGTTACGTAGAATGACGATTGCGGCATCAATATTTGTATTTCAGGCAATGACTGCTCAGGCACAAGCGGGTTCTGAATGTCAGGTGAGCTTAAATGATGACATTATCATTACGCCCAAATCTGTTCAAATTGTTGGAGCAAGTGGAAACCTGAAAATATTGCCTGATGGAACAATAACTCGTGGTAGCAAGGCCTTATCATTAAGTGCCGAACAACGTCGTAAAGCTCAACAATATCAAGAATCGATCCGTCAGGATTTGCCATGGATTAAGAAAGAAACATTGAGTCATTTAGCAAAAGCCCGCCAATCGTTAGATAAAATCGTTATCGAGACTATGGGTAAAGAAAGTAATGTACGTAACCGTTTAACCCAGTTGGAATCTGACTTCAATAAGCAAATCAATAAAGTGATTGAAACGCGTGATAACGGTTTTGTATTTAATTCTCAGGCTGTCAGGCAAGCTGAATCTGAAGGCCAAAAACTGATTGAACAGAGCCTTGGCGGTATCTTGCAGGATAGCATCAACGAAATGAGCCGCAAAAACAGTGATCAAAATAGTGACGGCAAGCAGATGTTGATGTCTCTTCTGGGGGGATTGGGAGGAATGCAGAAGAATTTTGATGCCGAATGGAAAAAACAGGAGCAAGAGCTGAAACTGTTGAAAGATGAGGTTTGCAGTAAGGCCAGTACCCTTGAACAACAACGAATAACTCTGATGAAGAGTATTAATTAAATCACAACTAACAAAAAAATAAGAATCAAGTTGGCATTGATTCTTATTTTTTTAATGGACTATCGAGTTATCACGGCAGTTTTCTTATTTTCAAATTTATTGAGGTCATATTACTTTACTGAATTTTGGTATAAATCCCAGCGGTTACCATAAATATCTTCGAAAACAACCACGGTGCCATATTCTTCCTGACGGGGTTCTTCACAAAAATGAACACCATTGTCTTTCATTTTGTGATAATCACGCCAAAAGTCATCCGTTTGCAGGAATAGAAATACTCTTCCGCCACACTGATTACCAATAAAGGACTCCTGCCTTTCGTTAGATGCCCTTGCAAGTAGTAAGTTACAATCACTTTCAGGATTTGGTGAGACGACAACCCATCTTTTTCCTGGCTGGGGAGTGTCTTCGATTAATGTGAATCCTAATTTATTGGTGTAATAATCGATGGCTTTATCGTAATCATCCACAACAATTGCAACATGGCCCATACATCTTTTTTGTGCTCTCATAGTATTCCTGAGTTTACCGGCTTACAGCATCCGTGTGCCTAAGTCTACACTTCTTTCAGGCTGGATCAAAACGGTTCCCTGCTCGTTACAGACAGCAGCCAAGACTAAAACTTCAGATTTAAACCCGGCTACGCGTCTTGGTGGGAAATTAATGATTGCCAGTATTTGTTTACCGATCAACTGTGCTTCTGTGTAATTTTGGCATATTTGGGCAGAACTCTGTTTTTCGCCAATATCACCGCCAAAATCAATGTACAGTTTATACGCAGGTTTGATGGCTTTTTCGTTTTTCTCCGCTTTAATAATTTTACCAACGCGGATGTCCAGGGACATAAAATTTTCGATAGTTGCTGGTTCGAGGTTTATATCTTTCATAGGTACTAATTAATTGTTTAAGTTATGTTATTCAGCATAAAGAAAATGTAGGGAGGTGGCTAGGAAAAAGTGATTTTACTGTTGAGGGGGAAAGGCCAGAGTATATCCCCTTCGTCTTTTAAGTTGCCTCTTTGTTGGCTGCGTTCACTCACCCTGGTCACCGTTTTTATAAGCACACGGTTATCTATGCGCCTGGGGATGATGAGAGGCTCCTGCCTCTCGACCTTTGGCTGTTCAAATTCGTTCCCGACGAATTTGTCATTCCCTTGCTGCCTCGATGCAACTTGAAATCCATTGGGTATAGTAATGAATCCGCGGCTCTGAAGAATACGCAGAAAATTTGTTTTTACTGATTTATCAAAAAACATAACGTACATTTCTATTGAAATAACGCTACCGAAATAACGCACTATTTTCATCAAATTAAAAAACAAGTTGCTTTGGATGGAAATGTTTATTTCAGTAATAATAAATATTATTTTTTATCCTTAATAAGATGATTGTCGTAAATATTCATTCTCTTCATGTAATATGGCATGAAATAACTATTGTGTGGGGCAATGTGTGATATTAAAATCCAGTATAATCACAATAAGTTATCCTCAACAACGTATTCACTGGTCCTGAATTAAATGTTGTTGATTTGGTTCTTTTTTTCATTTTTTGAGTTTATTCTAAAATATCTGAAAATAACTTCATTTATTATCGAATTATGATAATTTTCACTTGAAATGGTTATTGAATCCAGTGTTTTTTTTAGGCATTGGCTTGATTGCCACCATGTTATCCTCAAATTGATAACCGAACAGCCTGTTGTGGGGATTTCAAGAACGGGTTTTATAAAATAACCCTGCATAGGATAAGGGAGGAAATAAGATGACATTATCATTGATGATTCAGGGAACGGCATCAGATGTAGGAAAAAGCGTATTGGTTGCAGGATTCTGCCGTCTGTTTTTGCAGGATGGCTATCGTTGTTCACCTTTTAAATCACAAAATATGGCGCTTAATTCCGGTATTACTGCGGATGGCAAGGAGATGGGGAGAGCACAAATAGTTCAGGCTGAAGCGGCAGGAATTGCTCCGGATGTACGCATGAATCCCGTATTGCTGAAACCGACCAGTGATTGCAAGGCACAAGTGATTTTCATGGGTGAAGTGATGTGCAGCATGAATGCAGTGGAATACCACGAATATAAGCCTCAATTGCTCAGGCAGATCTTGGATGCTTATAATGGCCTTGCCGCAGGAACGGATATTATGGTGTTGGAAGGGGCGGGCAGTCCGGCGGAAATTAATTTGCGTGACCGTGATATCGTTAACATGGGAATGGCGGAGCTGGTGGATGCGCCCGTGATTCTGGTTGCGGATATTGATAGGGGGGGCGTATTTGCCTCTATTTACGGAACACTGGCGCTACTGGCGCCTGAAGAGAGAGCACGGATCAAGGGCGTTATTATCAACAAGTTTCGGGGGGATCTGTCGCTGTTGAAGTCAGGCATTGATCAGATAGAAGCGCTGACACAAGTTCCTGTTTTAGGCGTTTTGCCGTGGTTGGATCTGGATTTAGAAGATGAAGACAGTGTTGCTCTGCAAGTTGGCAAGTATGGGCAGCCCGGGCCGATACAAAAAACAGGAAATCACCTCAATATTGCTGTCATCCAATACCCCCATATCTCTAATTTCACCGATTTCAAGGCGCTGGCTGCTCAGCAGGATGTGTGTCTGCGCTATATTTCTGAACCTTCGGGGCTTCAGGAAGCTGACTTGATTATTCTGCCCGGCAGCAAAAATACATTAAGTGATTTGGCGTGGTTAAAGATCCAAGGGATTGATCAGGCCATTATCCGCGCCCATCAGAAAGCGATCCCGATTATTGGAATTTGTGGCGGTTACCAAATGTTGGGAAAACAGATCGTGGATACAGTGGAATCCGGTCTGACGCAAATGACGGGATTGGGGCTATTGGATATCGAAACGCAATTCTTCAATAAAAAACAAACCGCTCAGGTCAGGGGCATCGTTATGCCCGCATTATCAGGTGTGTTGCATCTATGCAGCGAGCAGCCTATCGCGGGGTATGAGATACATATGGGGCTGACTCAGTTGGGCGCACTGGCAACACCATTTGCCAAAATGCATCTGCGCAATGGTGAAGAAAAAATCTGGTTTGATGGGGCTGTCTCACAGGATGGCTCTGTGATGGGAAGTTACTTGCACGGTTTGTTTGATCAGGATCTTTTTGCTCGTTCGTTATTGAACCAGCTTCATATGCATAAGGGCAATCCTCCCCTGAAAAATATCACTTTTAATTACGTTCAACATAAAGAAAAACAATTCAATATATTGGCCGACAGTATGCGTGAAAATTTAGATGTCGGAAGGATTTATCAATTAATGAGTGAGCACAAATTGTTAAGAGAAAAAAGCAGGGAATGTGGTGGAGTCTCGTCATGATTTTAATAACCGGTGGTGCACGCAGTGGAAAAAGCGCCTATGCTGAACGATTGATTTCTGAACAGTGCGAGCAAGTGCTGTATATTGCCACGGCACAGATTACAGATGATGAAATGTCTGCCCGTGTTGAACGACACAAGCGGGAGCGCCCGGCACATTGGCGGACTTGGGAAGGTCACCGGGATTTAGGGGCGGTTATTCGCCAGCATCGCCAATATCAGGAAGGTGTCATACTTGAATGTATAACGACATTGGTTGCCAATTTACTGTTTGACTTATCAGAGGGAAAGTCATTTGATGAAATTGATTTTGCGCCATTGGAAGTATTAATCCATCATCAGCTTGATGACTTGATCAATGCCTGCCTGATGTGTCCGGCGCCGGTATACCTGGTGACTAATGAAGTAGGAATGGGCATTACGCCTGTGAATCGATTGGCACGCCATTTCGTTGATATTGCTGGGCGTGTCAACCAGAAACTGGCACAAGCAGCTGAAGATGTCTGGATGATGGTTTCAGGCATTGGAGTCAGGATTAAATGAAAATGAATCTTTTTTGGGCCACATTGCAATTTATGACACGACTTCCTGTTCCTGAAAAATGGGCGAATGGTATTAGTTTTCGTCAATATTGGCGTGGTATTCCCTATTTTCCGGTGATTGGATTGATTGTCGGTGGTGGGGCCAGCTTAATCTCTCTGGCAATCAGTCAGTCTGGCGGAGGAATGTATATCGGTGCGATTGGTTATGCACTGGCTCTGGCCCTGCTGACGGGAGGGTTGCATTTAGACGGGTTGGCGGATACTTGTGATGGTATTTTTTCAGCTCGCCAACGGGAAAAAATGTTGGAGATCATGCGTGATAGCCGCATGGGAACATATGGTGGCCTTGGGTTAATTTTCTGTATCTATTTCAAAGTACTGGCAGTAGCTGAACTTTCTTACCATCCTCCGCTGTACTTTCTTGCTTTACTGACATGTGCTCCGATTGTTGGGCGTACCGCCGTTGTATTATTGATGTATGCACAGCGTGATGCCCGCGAAAACAAAGGGATGGGAAGCTGTTATATCGGCAAAATTACCTTGCCTGCTACGGTATTGACCTTATTGGGCGGTTCAGTCTTGGTGATGATATTGGGTGATTGGCAGGGTTTAACGGCAATGATGGTAACACTGCTTGTGGTTTATGGGCTCAGTCTCTATTTCAATTACCATCTTGGTGGGCAAACAGGTGATACATTGGGAGCTGCAATCGAAGTCGGGGAGGTCATCTTTTTGCTGGCGATGATTTGGCAATAAACCCAATGATGGTGGAGAAGGTGATCAGATGCGGATTTTTCTTGTTCGGCATGGGCAAACAACAGCCAATATTGATGGCGTTTTTTGTGGCAAAAGTGATGTACCTCTGACTCTAGAAGGAATATATCAGGCGCAGCAGGTTGCTGCTGCATTGAAAAATATCACTTTCCAGTCCATTCACTGTAGTGAAATGACGCGGGCGTGCCAAACAGCGCAAATCATTTCGCCATCAAGCATACTTTCTCTACCCAAAATATATAGTGATTACCGTCTCAATGAATTGGATTTTGGCGCGTGGGAATTGAGTCATTACGAAGAAATTGCGCAAAAAGAGCCGCAGGCTTGGGCACACTGGCTGGAAGACTGGCAGAATGGCTGCCCTACTGAAGGAGAGCCATTCCGGCAATTTGCAGAGCGGGTGGAAGAGTATATGGACCGGTTACATTTTGCTTCAGGCTTGAGAAATCACTTAATTGTTGCCCATCAAGGGGTTTTGGGTCTGCTCCTGACTAAATTACTCAATCTCCCGGTTTCTTCTATGTGGTCTTTTCCGTTCCGGCAAGGCACTTACAGTATTGTCGATAACCACAATGGCTTTAATACGTTACGTACATTCAATGCACAGGAACGGTATTGGCCGGAAAAATAAATATGACATTACAATCGCTGATTGATGCCATTCAACCTTTGGACAAGGTAAAAATGGCGCAGGCCGCACAGCATATTGATAGCTTGCTCAAGCCAGTGGATAGTTTAGGGCGGCTTGAAACACTGGCGATACAGTTGGCTGGCATGTCGGGTATAAACAGCCTGCAAGATTTGCAAAAAGAGATCATTGTAATGTGTGCAGATCACGGTGTTTATGACGAAGGAGTGGCAATTTCTCCCAAAAATGTAACAGCGATACAAGCACGCAATATGTTGAAAGGGGTAACAGGGGTTTGTGTATTGGCAAAGAATAGCAGAACCCGTGTTTTTCCCGTGGATATTGGCATTGATTGTGAACCCATCGAAAATTTACTGTCTCTCAAGCTTGCACGAGGTAGTGGCAATATAGCTCAAGGGGCAGCAATGGATTATGGGCATGCTGAAATATTATTGTTGGAGAGTGCGCGATTAGTACAGCGACGTATTGCCGCAGGAATTTCTGTGTTTGGTGTCGGGGAGTTGGGTATCGCCAATACGACTCCGGCAGCGGCGGTCATCAGTGTTTTGACGGGGAGTGATCCCCGCGATGTGGTCGGGCTTGGTGCAAATTTCCCTCCTGAACGATTAAGGCATAAGCAATCTATTGTACGGCAAGCCATCGCAATCAATCAGCCGGATCGCAGAAATGCTCTTGATGTATTGGCGAAAGTGGGGGGATTTGATTTAGTGGGTATGACAGGCGTTATTCTCGGTGCATCCGCTGCGGGTGTTCCCGTGGTGCTTGATGGTTTTTTGTCTTATTCATCCGCGTTGGCGGCTTGTCAATTATCGCCTCTTGTGCGGGATTATTGTATCCCTTCTCATTTATCGGCAGAAAAAGGGGCGGTACTGGCATTGCAACATTTGGATCTGAAACCTTATCTGCATTTAGATTTACGCCTCGGTGAAGGCAGTGGAGCCGCTATTGCGATGTCTCTGATTGATGCAGCTTGTGCAATGTATTGCCATATGGGGAAATTGGCAAATTATGGTATTGATATTCCTGCCGTGAAAAAAAGGCCACGCATTGCGTGACCTTTAATTTCTAATTCCCGTCGTCTTTCAAATTGCCGCTTTGTGGGTTGGGCAAATTCGTTCTTTGCCACCACGTTGGATTTTGAAATCCATTGGGCATAAATTAATGGGAATAAATCAATTTAAAAATCTTTTTGCTAAGGTTTATAGTACGACATCATTTTCCAGAATAAGCCCGGTTTCTACCGCAATATAACCCATCAGTAATTTATCTCTGTAGATTGCGATAGTACTCCGGTAATACATTGTATTAATTCTGTCTATACTTGGCAGCTCATTAACTGAAACCTTCCAGTGATAATCTTTTATTGTATTGATGTCTATGTCAACGGTATTTCTCATGTCGACGGTAGCAACAGGCCTCATAACGTTTTCTACGGAAGGAAGGCTGACCATTGAAACAAGATTATCTTTCAGTAAATTCATTGGCTCCATTTTGACTAAAGCCGGAGAGTATGTTGTTTCATGGTTTAACGATCTGACATTCAGACGGATTACGTCACCTAAATTCGCTTTGATAGAGAGAGTCAGTTCATCATCCACGCAAACAACTCTGTCATCTTCAGGTAACAAGCGGAGGTACTTTCTGTTAAGTAATGTTGGGTGAATTAAAACAGGTTTATTGACATCTTTGCTGAGTTTGCCAAAGTCTTTCATTATATCTTCAGCTTTTACTGCTAACATAATATCAATGTTTCTCATTATAGTACCCTTATTAGTTAACGTTATGAGCATGTTTTTAAACGCGACTAACTTAACAATATGATGGGCCCATATTTTTCTTATAAGCAGCTTATGGACTATATAATGGCAAAAAAATATAAAACTCAAACAATAAAAAGCAGTTCATGAAAGAATAAAATTATCATGATAAAATTTAATCAAAATAAAATTGTTAAAAACATTCATGCCTTATTATTCTTATCTGAATTGTTTCTTTTGAGTGGGGGTAAATAACTATGTGCAGTGTAATTCATAAATAGGCATAAAAATAACTCTCATCTTAATTCTTGAAGGATCAGTTTTGATATTATAATGGATGAAATTGTTTGGTTATATTTTCGATAAAAAAGCTATTAAAAAAAGGGATTGTTATAAAAATGACAAGCGTTATAAAATAGGAGAGGATAATAAGAAAGCCTATCTCATTTCCTGATTATCTTTGACCATAATTTGATATGAGATAGGGCAAGCCAAAATATTATTTAACCCACATTTTCAATTCGTTTTTTATAATCTTGCCGTTGATATTTCTTGGCAGGGTTAAAAAAGTATAGCCTTTTGGTCTTTTATACCGCGCCACTACAGTACAAATATAATCATCTAATTCTTGCCAGGTTACCGATACATTTTTATCAAGCTCAATGAAGGCGTGAGGCACTTCGCCCCAATAAAGATCAGGCTTTGCCACGACAGCCGCAGCGACAACACCAGGGTAATTGGACAAGGCGTTTTCCAATTCAAGACTGGAAATGTTTTCGCCACCAGAGATGATGATATCTTTTTTTCGATCAATGATATTGATATAGCCATCAGGATCGACAACCGCCAAATCGCCGGTATAAAACCATTGCCCGGTGGTCTTTGGTGTAATGAGGCGTTCTGGATCATAAGCCGCTACGATATTGCCACGAATGGCAATTTCACCAATGGTTTTACCATCAGGAGGAACTTCCGATTTGCTATTTTCATCGATAACACTCACTTGCCCTTGTAAATTAGAAGCGATCCCTTGTCGCATCTTTTTTAATGCCTTTTCAGAATGGGGCAAGTTTTTCCATTCATGATTTTCCTCGCAAACAACAACCGGCCCATATGTCTCTGTCAGACCGTATACGTGCGTTGCAGTGATGCCGACGGCTTCCAGTACAGAAAACATCATTTCTGTTGGGGGCGCACCAGCGATAAGGGCATAAACGTGGCCACCAAAATGTTTACCGTATTTTTGCACCGCTTTACCCACTGCATAATGAACAATGGGAGCACCGCAATAGTGTGTTACACCATGTTCCAGCATGAGTTTTGCTGCGTTTTCTGCATCAAATTTCCACATGCAGACGTGTGTACCTGCTCTGGCGGCAATTGTCCATGGGAAGCACCAGCCATTGCAATGAAACATGGGAAGGGTCCATAAAAAGATAGGATGCTTTGGCATATCCCAATCTAAAATATTAGAGATAGCATTAAGAAATGCTCCGCGGTGAGAATAAACAACCAGTTTAGGTTCCCCACTGGTGCCTGAGGTTGTATTAATACTGATGGCTTCTTGCTCGTCAAATTCAATGAATGACAGGGAGTTTGGGGTATATTCGGTGATTAATGATTCGTAACGGAAATATTCATATTCAACACCGGATAATGAGGTCTCTGAATCATCCTTGTCGACAACAATTATTTTAATAGGATGATTTAAAGATACCTTATTTAATAAGGTGAGTTGGTTTTTATCAATAAATAATATTTGAGGCCTGAGTTTTTCAAAGACAAAATTGAGGGTTGCGGCATCTGTCCGAGTACTTAATGCATTGAGTATTCCTCCCGCCAAAGGAATGGCAAAATGCAATTCAAGTAATTCATGGGTATTGGGCAACAGTGCTGACACAACGCTTCCTTTTTTTACACCCATTTGCTGAAGCGAAATAGCAATGCTTTCACATCGATTAGCATATTGCCGCCAAGTCCAACGCGATTTTCCATCTATAACGGCAATCCCATTACCATTGCTTAATACCGCTCTTTTGAGAAATAAAATTGGTGATAATGCTACGCCATTATATTCATTCAAAAATGAATTTCCTAGAGTCATATTTCATGCCTTATATTATTATGCTTATTAAATTAAAGCAGGTGACAAAAAATCAACTAAGATGGTTTTAATAAACACGTTTATCATACATGGTAAAAATGTATTGAATGATACTTTATTTTTTTTGATACACTGATTTTATTTATTGAACTTGTATAAATTTATTATTAAAAATATATTTAAGAGTTAAATTTAAGGGAACAAAAAAAATCTACCCATTGATATAAAGAGAACAAATCTATGTTTAGTTTAGCCGGAAAAATTGCTTTTATCTCAGGAGGTACTAAAGGGATTGGCAGGGGCATAGCGAAGGTATTAAAGCAAGCGGGGGCTATTACGATAATTGCTGGTACGGATAAAGCAAGAGGAGAAATTATAGCCAAAGAGCTGGAAGTCGATTTTATTGCTCTTGATGTCACGGATCAGGCTGCATGTAAAAATGCGATTGATGGGATTGTCAAAAAGTATGGCAGATTAGACATCCTTTGTTCCAACGCCGGTATTTTTCCTCAGCATTATCTTAAGGACATGACCGCCGAAGATTGGGATTTGGTGCATACTGTCAATCTTAAGGGAACATTTTTCTTGGTGCAGGCTGCCTTGAGCGTCATGGATAAACAGCGTTATGGCCGGGTTGTCATTACCTCATCAATAACCGGGGAAATAACAGGTCTTTCAGGTTATAGCCATTATGGTGCCAGTAAAGCCGGGCAATTGGGGTTCATGCGTAGCGCTGCTCTTGAGTATGCAGGGCATGGAATTACCATTAATGCGATTATGCCGGGTATGATCATGACGGAAGGTTTGCAGGCATTTGGCGACGATTTCCTCAACCATACTAAAAAGATGGTGCCAATGCAGGCGCTGGGAGTGCCGGAAGATATTGGCTATGCGGCTTGTTTCCTCGCATCGGACGAAGCCAGGTACATTACAGGGCAGACAATCGTCGTCGACGGTGGGCAAATTCTGCCCGAAGTTCAGGGTTCCTGATTGTACTTTTACCTGTATCCCGCCCACTTTTTTACATTTTGTTAAAGATTGCCGCAAGGTAGAATAACAGGGTAAAATGTTTACTCAATAAGCACAGGGAGAGAAATTATGTTCTCTTCCTGATTTTTTATTGTCCGAATCAGGTAAAGATATTATGTCACTGAACTATGAACGTAACTCGCTTCCCCTGCCAAACGGGCACAATAAGGTACTGCTGCATTCATGCTGCGCACCCTGTTCCGGGGAAGTCATGGAAGCAATGCTGGTTTCAGGTATTGATTTCACAATCTTTTTCTACAACCCTAATATTCATCCTCTAAAAGAATATGAATTGCGTAAAGAGGAAAATATTCGTTTTGCAGAGAAAATGGGAATTCCTTTTGTCGATGCTGATTACGACCGTGATAACTGGTTTGAGCGTGCGAAGGGAATGGAAAATGAGCCCGAACGTGGCATCCGTTGCACTATGTGTTTTGATATGCGTTTCGAGCGGACAGCACTTTATGCGCATGAACATGGTTTTCCGGTCATAACAAGCTCTCTTGGTATCTCACGTTGGAAGAATATGCAGCAGATTAATGATTGCGGTGTTCGTGCCGCGTCTCATTACCCTGATCTCATGTACTGGGAATATAACTGGCGTAAAGGTGGGGGTTCTTCCCGCATGATAGAAATTAGTAAACGCGAGGAATTCTATCAACAGGAATATTGTGGCTGTATTTATTCCCTGCGTGATACTAACCGGCATCGTTTGTCTACAGGGCGCGAAAGAATAAAATTGGGTACAGTTTTTTATAGTGCCGATAGCAAAAAGCAAGAAAGTGAATTGAATTAAAACTGGCGGAAATACCTTTTCTTCATTTTTAATACACTACCTGAAAACAATATTTTTTATATTGCTTGCAGGTAGTGTTTAAAATAATCCGAAAGAGGTTGAATTACGTTATCATTACTCATTTTTTGTGTCTATTCAGTATCCTGTTTTTATTTTGAAGGTGAAAAGGCATATTGGCAACAATTTTATGAAATAAAGGGAATGATTGAAAATAAAGGTATTTCGTCATCTGTTTCATTTATCGAAAGAGGGGAGTTGTTTCAATAGTATTTCACTATTGGTTAGCATAATTGCAGAAAAATATTGAGCGAGGCAAGGAGAGATAAATATTAAGTTTGATCAATAAGGTATGGAAAATTAGAATAAATTTTGTATATAGATTAACTGCGTTTTAACCATCGTGAGTAGGAATGATGATAATTCTGGAGGTGACTTAAAGCTAAGTTTACCGGGTTATCGATATCGATAAGCCACCATAATTAGCCTTTTCATATTTTAAGTGGATGAGGTTCAGTTTGGATAAATCGGCTTTTCCTGAAGCAGTGGGGATTTCTTTCATGTTAAACAGTACCAAAAGCAATGGATAATATGCAGCATTAATCTTTACCATATCTGGAGCGATTAGGTGTACAACCAAAACGGCGACGATAGCTTTGGGTAAAATAGGATTGGCTGGAAAAACCAGATTCTAATGAGATCTCAGCAATACTCATTTCACTGTTCAGCAGCAGTTGATGAGCATAGAGAATACGTTGTTCACTTATCCAGGCTTTTGGAGAAGTACCGTAAATACTATTGAAAAGCTCCTTAAAGGAAGTCAGTCCCATACCAAATTCACGTGCAAAATCATTCAGTTTCCACTCTTTGAGATAATGCGATTCCATAAAGGTTTGTAAGCGTTCTACCTGGCGATTACTTAATTTCCGTAATATAGACATTAATAATTCACCTTGTTTACCCAGAGTAAGCAACAGTAATAGTTCTTCAACTCTTAATTGAATCACGGCGGGAGGATAATCATGAGCTAATAAGTTAACCAGACCTTGAATGCTTTCTGTCAGCAAGGGAAATTGATCAAAAGGAATCAATCGGCGAGCCGGGAAATCTTGCCGCTCTATTTTACTCAATAATGGCCCGAACCGCTTTAAGAAGCTGCGCAGAAATTCCATGTGTAATGGCAACCACAATACCTGACAGCTTTCTGTATTGGTTTTGGTTGCATAACTGCCGGGGTGAGTAAAGAGGATCTCATTGGGTGTGATATGGTAGGTATTATTGCAATCTTTCCACATCATTTCACCATCAAGTAAAATATACATTCCCCTTTGTTTATGTTCCAGAATATTGAAATCCGGAATAGTTAATTGAAGAGTACAAATACTCTTTTGATTTACGCCTGTCTTCCTTTTCATTTAATACTCCTAATTTCCGTATCATGAGCAATCATTTTTTTTGATGGGTGCATGGTTTATTTATTTATTTAATTAATGTTTAGAGAGCTTCCCTTGGTGACTCATGACTGTGCGACAATGGCAGTGTTGATAAAACTGAGTGTGAATGTGATAGCATTGAAAGATCTTGAGGATTAATCATGTTAACATCAATTAAATCACTTTTTATATTATATAGCGAAATAAATATTTGTGTTAGGTTTGATCGTGAAAATTTGTGATATAAAGTTATTCTTCTATGTCGTCTTTTTTTGTAATTAAAAAAATGTTGAAAGTTTGTTTTTTCTTGTCTTATCTTGTGTGGTTTTTACATGATTGTTTAATTAATGTTTGCTCATTTGTAATAATTTATGAGAATTTATGTTTCTGGTTCAGCGAGTGATTTGGCGTCATTACCCTGACAGAGAAGCATATCTATGTCGCTTTGTTGTGATTTTCAATGGTTTTTTTTCAGTGCTTTTTGTTTTATTGTTTGGTTTTATGATGTCATCCTGGCTAATGGAAGATGAAAAAACAAGAAATATTGATTAGACCTGAATTGTTAAAACCATTATTTTAAATAAAAAATGAATTTTTCTACGATCTGAAAGTTAACAAAATGGTGTATTTAGAAATTTTATACCAGAACAGACTAATTAGAGCTTCATCCATACCCGCTAAAATAGTTAACATTACAGCACTATTTCCCCTTTTTTAATTAATCATTTTTCAAATGATAAAAATCTTTCATCTGTATCGCAAGCATGATTTTAACGTTTTAACAGTGATATTTAATTTTGATTTGTATGATGTTAAATAAATCGAGAGTGATTTTTGGGCTTGGTGAGGTTGTTTCTTACTCAGTTGATTAACTGAATTGATCAGCTTATCCGTGTAATAGCATGAGGAATTTTACTGTTATAGCCCGATGGATTGTTTTTTATACTGGTATAATGTAGGAATGTGCTTTTATTACCTTTTTCCCCATTATTTACCGAGGGATATCTATCGATATATCTGCTGATGAAATATAAAAACAGACCACAAAAACGAGAAAAAGATGAAAAAGTATCGTTTTTCAGATAATGCTTTTTTATACAGTATATGGATTCTTTGGGGGATCACCTTAGGGTTATACCTTTACGACTATCATCTTAGCTGCGCCGTAACAGCAACGTTATCTTTTTTATCTTTAGCGTTTTACTTCACAAATATGAAATTGAGAATGAAGGCTATGTTTGGAAAAAAAACTGAGGCACCCGCTGCCAACTCTATTGCATCAATTGTACCTGCCCAGTCTGAAGAAAAAAAAGTACTCAGTGCTGAAGCCCGCCCTAACACGGTTATTGCAAAAAACTCAGTATTCAAGGGTGATATTGAGATGGAAGGTGATATTCAAGTCTGGGGAAAAATCATTGGTAACATTCGCGTAAAAGGCGGTGCTATTCGTATCATGCATGCCGGAAAGGTGGAAGGCGAGCTTAACGCTCCTGAAATTATCATTGATGGCCATGTAGAAGGGACATGCTGTGCTGAAACTCTGGACATTCTTGAACATGGCGAATTACGGGGTGTAAGTCGTTGTGGAAGTATGTCTATCCGGCGTGGTGGATTATTTGTTGGTCAATCTGAACAGGTTGAGAACAAGAAAAAACCAGAGGCGGAGCGCGTTGTCCCTATTAAAGATAACCAAGGAGATAAATTAAAAACGAAAAGCAGTGTTTGATATCCGGTTATCGGCTTAATAACCCAATAGAAAATAATGCAATCACATACATTTTGCCGGAAAACAGATATAGTTTTCCGGCAATTTTTTTACTGATAATGAATTTTTCCGGAAAGTTAAGGAGATGATGTGATTGTTGAATTGGAAACAGAAAGATTAAGGTTACGAGCGTGGAAAGAGGAAGATCGAGAGCCTTTTTTTCGTCTGAACAGCAATTCGGAGGTGATGGCGTTTTTCCCTGACACACTGACTAAGGAACAAAGTAACACTTTGGCTGATAACATTATCCGCAAGTTTGAAATACAAGGGGGTTGGGGACTTTGGGCGGTGGAACTAAAGCAGGGCCATGAATTTATGGGTTTTGTGGGACTCAATATTCCCAATATTGAATTTCCGTTTTCTCCTTTCATTGAAATTGGTTGGCGGCTTGATCAACCTTTTTGGGGGAAAGGCTATGCTTGTGAAGCTGCCCGCCGGGTTTTAGATTTTGCATTTACCGAAATGAACCTGAAGGAAATTGTGGCTTTCACAACAACGTCTAATTACCGCTCAGAAAGCGTCATGAAAAAATTAGGGATGAGCAAAGACGAAAAAACATTTATGCACCCGGCACTGGCGGAGGGGCATCCATTGCGGGAGCATATTTTGTATCGTATCCAGAACCCATATATGTGTAAAAGTGGTGTATGAACGTGATGACACACCATCAAGGCTATCTTCAAGATAACCTTGATGTATATGGGATATTACTGCTTTGAAATCATCAGTGCGACGCGGCCGATAAATTGGATATCATTGATTGAACAATCGAAAGTCACATCATTGTCACTGACCCGGATCTTGCTGATTGGAATTTTTGCAATCTTCTTGATGCTGTGCATACCTTCAATATCCACTAGCCATAATCCATCCTGAATGTTGTCTTCCTGAGTATCCAGCAGATACCATGAGGAACCATCATCAACAACTAACGGTTTTTTGAGTTCCTTTGCAATTAATTCACTATCCAGTATCACAGGCGGGGCTTCGCTCAGCTTGCCACCTGATAACTTTACACGAAGAATTGAAGGCGCAATGATATCTTCCAGCCGTTCTGTTTTACCCTGATCTCCATCTGGAAACATTTCTCCCTGTCCTGTGCTTAGCCACAGCAGTGAGGCACCTGTTTCAAGGTTGCATTGTATGATCCAGTCTGCGGGAAAACTATCACGAAGATAACGGTTTGCCATTGTGCTTTTAGAAACGCCTAAATGGTCACTCAGGGCTTGACGTGATTTAAATCCATATGCACGGACAAGACGTTCAATAGCGGGCCTTCCCCCACTATCAGCTCCCATTTTGATCTCAATATTGGTATTTTTCATTGACGGTACAGATGATAGGTATTATTATCTCAATCATGATCTCGAATTGAGAACCTTGATGAGCCCGAACTGGTTGCACTGAAAACCATTGAGAGATAGTGCATCATGAACATCCAGATTTCAATCTTTATACTTAATAGTCGAATAATATTGGAGATAACTGAGAGTGGCTTCGAAGGGCTGCTCAGAATTTTTACTTGCTGTATTTACAGACATTTTGCTATTACAGATCTCAGCCATTCTCTGGTCGAAGAAAGCATCAATATGTAAATATTTCTGTCAAAACAACAGATAATAGTTATTAACTATCAAAATTGATCATTAAAAAAGTTAAAAACTACTTTAATTTTAGTCTTATTACGTGTACTGTATATACATACAGCTCATTATGTGGAGGCAGATGGATCAGTGGAATCTCTTATGGAATCATTGGTAGCGCAACGTATTAATTTCATTGCCAGAATGGCAACAAGCTGCGAATGCAATCATGCAGAAGATAAAGAGTTGGCACTGGTTTGGATAGCAGAGCTATCTGCACCTTATGAAAAAAGGCTTAACAATTGCCCAAGTCAATTGGACGGTCATTTGTTAGATAATGAGGTGACCGGTAACACAATATTAAGAAATCTGGGTTCAATAGAAGAATAAATTTAGCGGGAGAAAAGGATGAGGATAGAAGAAGTACTTTTCGATAAACAAGCTAATGTTTCTGAATCAACTCTATTTTTACTTGCAAGTAAACTAAAAAAAAGAATATTACTACATTATCCTGAGATGTGTTTTAGGATTGGAACTAGCAGCAAATCTTCTACAAGAATAACTGGCACCCGAAATAGCAATATTTATGGCCGCGAAATGGAATTTATTCAAAACATCCGGGAAGATGGTAAATGGTTACCGAATTAACTCAGCCAAAAGAGCAATAGTCTCTGACAGATGGCAATTTATATCATAAATAAGGGGCAGGAAATGATTTCCTGCCCCTTATTTATTTTAAAAAGCGATCATGGCTGATTGCGTCGATATGCAGGAACTCATGGTAGCTAACGTTGGTTAAACCCTCCTGAGAAGAAAAAGTATGAACAAAACCGGTTATTCATTTGTATTGTTCTTCTGACAATCTCATTTCATTGCCCGATTCCGAGGGATATTCGAACATAACGCTCCGATTTATCCATTATTTCCGGTAAAGGAAGAAGGAGAGCATATGCAAATTATTGCACAACAACATGACACGATTGATGCCATATGCTGGCGTTATTACGGTCGTACACTGGGTATGACTGAGCGCGTATTGCAAGCGAATCCGGGACTGGCGGATTTGGGCGCAATATTGCCTCATGGAACGAGGGTTGAACTACCTGAGTTCATGCCCGCAGCTAGCAAATCCATGATTCAACTCTGGAATTAGGGGAGGGTTGGATAAAGGAACGATGAAAAAAACGCTTTTGATTATCAGTCTGGCGATTGGCAGTATCCTTGGTTGGTGGGGGCATCGTTTCTGGTTTCTTAATGAAGTCGCCATGTTGAAACAACAACATGCTGAAGAGCTTGTCGCCATCAACCAAAAAGCTCGCTCGGAAACGCTGGCTGCCATCCGGCAAATGAAAGATGCCCAAGACCGGGCCGCACAATTGGATGAATACTATTCAGGAAAATTAGCTCATGTCGCTGAAGAAAATGTGGCTTTGCGGACTGACATTGCCGCTGGCTATCGGCGGGTGCAAATCGCCGCCGCCAATCTTGCTACCTGTCAGCTCACCCAAAACCGAAATACCGGCGCCCGCAGCGTGGGCGATGGAACCCAAATCGAATTCACTGCAAAGGCTGGACGCGCTATTTACGATATCCGAGCCGGAATTATCCGCGATCAAGCCAAATTAGATTATCTGCAACAGTATGTACGTGATGTTGTCCGGCAGTGTCGGCCGGAATAATCATATCCTGCCATAAAAAGCTTTTTTCCATTGAGGGAAAAGCTTTTTATTTTATTGATTTTAAATAATTTAACTTCCTTTTTGTTTGCCACTTCCTACAAGTCGGATTTAATGTCGGGCCGGCTTTCTCATGGCATTCTTGCGCTATGAACACACAACTCACTGAACTGATGCGCTTATTGCGCAACCTGATCCGAACCGGCGTCATTACCCAAGTGGACACCACAAAGGGAATGTGCCGGGTCGCGACAGGAAATATAGAAACCAACTGGCTGCACTGGTTGACATCCAGAGCGGGAAACTCCCGCACATGGTGGGCACCCAGTGTCGGTGAGCAGGTTTTATTACTGTCCATAGGCGGAGAACTGACCACCGCCTTTGTATTGCCTGCCATTTTTTCTGATGAGTTTCCGGCACCATCAGCATCACCTGAAGCGACACATATGACGTTTCCGGATGGTGCTGTGATGGAGTATGAGCCGCAATCCGGCGCATTGACTGTAACAGGAATCAAAACTGCGACGGTGACTGCATCGGATTCTGTCCGTATTACTGCACCGGAAATCACCTGTGTCGCCAGCACCCGCATTACGCTGGATACACCGGAAGTCGTCTGTACGCAGCTGATGAGCACAGGCAACTTGATTGTACGAAATGGCGGAAAAATGACGGGCAATATTGAACACACCGGAGGCTCATTCAGTTCCAACGGTGTGGTCGTGGATTCCCATAAACACACCGGCGTCAGGTCAGGCGGTGACACAACAGGAGGCCCCGTATGATGTATCTGGGAATGAACCGGCAAACAGGCCGGACGTTAATGGATCTGGCACATGTCCGGCAATCCATCAGCGATATTTTATTAACCCCCGTGGGCAGCCGCATTGCGCGCCGTACCTACGGTTCTTTACTGCCTGAATTAATCGACTGGCCACAGAACCCGGCACTCCGGCTTCAGGTCATGGCGGCAAGCTATACCGCCATCAGCCGTTGGGAACCCAGAGTGGCGCTGACATCCATCACAATGGAAACCGGGCAAGACGGCAAAATGGTGGTGGATATTACAGGTACTTATCACCAATCCACCGAAGAATTTTCACTTTCTATTCCGGTGAAACATTCCCGGTAAGGCAATTCCTGAGAGGTAAGGTATGCCAACAATCGATTTAAGCCAGTTGCCACCACCGGATGTGGTTGAGCCTCTGGATTATGAACAATTACTGGAAGAGCGCAAAAAAGGATTGATATCGCTCTATCCAGCAGATCAGCAAGAAGCCATTGCCCGCACTTTGCAGCTGGAGTCTGAACCTCTGGTGAAGTTGCTGGAAGAGAATGTTTATCGCGAATTGCTATTGCGCCAACGGGTGAACGAAGCGGCACGCGCCGTGATGGTGGCTTATTCAACGGGCAGCGATTTGGATCAATTGGGAGCAAATAACAATGTCCCCCGCATGATATTGCGTCCTGCGGATAACGCCACCGTTCCCCCGACCCCGGCGGTCATGGAGTCTGACAATGACTACCGGGTTCGCATTCCGCAGGCTTTTGAGGGATTGAGCGTTGCTGGTCCGGTAGGGGCGTATGAATACCATGCCCGAAGTGCGGATGGGCGAGTCGCAGATGCGTCGGCAATCAGCCCGTCACCGGCCATGGTCACTGTGACAATCATGTCCCGTGAAGATAAAGGTGTTGCATCCAACGAATTACTGCAAAAAGTTGAGAAAGCGCTGAACGACGAAAACGTGCGTCCGGTGGCGGATCGTTTGACCGTTCAGTCGGCAAACATTGTGGAATACGAAATTGATGCAGTGTTGTACATCTTCCCGACACCGGAATCAGAACCTATTCGCAAAGCAGCGGAGCAGAAGCTGAAGCAGTATGTCGAAGCGCAGCATCGATTGGGACGCGATATTCGTTTGTCCGCAATCTATGCCGCATTGCATGTAGAAGGCATCCAGCGCGTAGAACTGAAAGCGCCGCAGAAAGACGTTGTTCTGGATAAAACCCAGGCGTCTTACTGCATCAAAACCACCCTGACAATGGGAGGTTCGGATGAGTGATCGCCTTCTACCGATGGGCTCGACCCAGCTAGAACTTGCGGCGGCCAAGGCTTGTGCACAATTGCAAAAAGTCAACGTGCCTCTCCGTGAGTTATGGAACCCGGACACATGTCCAGAACCGTTGTTGCCTTATCTGGCATGGGCCTGGTCGGTAGATCGCTGGGACGAGAATTGGCCTGAAAGCACCAAAAGGGAGGTTATCAAAAACTCACTGTTCCTGCACAAACATAAAGGAACGATTGGTGCAATACGGCGGGTGGTTGAACCGTTGGGTTATCTCATCCGCGTAAAAGAGTGGTGGCAAACCAATGATGCTCCCGGCACGTTCCGGCTGGATATCGGGGTATTGGACAGCGGCATCACTCAGGAAACATTTAACGAACTGGAAAAACTGATTTTTGATGCCAAGCCTGTGAGCCGACACCTGATTGGCCTGGACATCAATTTAGATACACAGGGTAAATATTACTATTCGGCAGCGACTTACAGTGGTGACGAGTTGACCGTTTATCCCTATTTTTCAGAGCAAATCACGGTATCCGGCTCAGAAATCGTGGGCGCAGGCATACATATTGCTGACGATAAATTAATCACTTATCCCTATTTTTTAGAAAAAGTGACTGTCACTGGCTCAGATTTTGTGGGCGTAGGGGTGCATATTATTGACGACATGAGGATTAAATCATGAGTACCAAATTTTTTACTTTGCTGACACAGCTAGGCGCAGATAAATTGGCCAATGCCGTGGCATTGGGAACGAAAATTGAAATTACCCATATGGCCGTTGGTGATGGTGGTGGCAGCCTGCCGACACCGGACACCAGACAAACCAAACTGATTAATGAAAAACGTCGCGCGGCGATTAACACGCTGAGCATCGATCCTAAAAACACCAATCAGATCATTGCTGAACAGGTTATTCCTGAAAGTGAAGGCGGCTGGTGGATCCGTGAAATCGGCCTGTATGACAAAGACGGCGTTCTGATTGCAGTAGGTAACTGTGCGGAAACTTACAAACCGCAATTGCAGGAAGGCTCCGGCCGCACCCAGACTATTCGTATGATCCTAATTGTCAGCAGCGCTGACGCGGTGACATTGAAAGTTGATCCTTCTGTCGTTTTGGCAACGCGTGAATATGTGGATGATTCTATCCAGAAACACGCGAACAGCCGTAACCACCCAGATGCGACGCTGAAAGAAAAAGGATTTGTGATCCTGAGCAGCGCAGTGGACAGCGCTAGTGAAACGCATGCGGCGACACCGAAGGCGGTGAAAGCGACGTATGATCTTGCGAGGGCTGCGGATAATAATGCGAATGGTCGTCTGGAAAAAAGCAAGAATGGTGCTGATATTCCAAACAAAGACGAGTTTGTGAAAAACCTCGGTTTAGCGGAAACAGCAAAAATGCCTATTGGTACTACTGCTAATACCTTGATGGCTGGAAATGATGCTCGAGTTACCCATATGTACACCAGTTATATTAATGAGCGAACCGCATTGGCAGTAAATAAAAATGCGTCTTTGACAGATCTTGGAGGCTCTGGGGAGCGGCAACTTCCAGTAGGTATGGGCATAAATGCTAATGGAAAATTCTGGGATATATTTGACGTTGAATTCACAAAAGTAGTAACAGGTATTGCACCAGAGAATCGTCCTCAATTGGCCCGAGAGCTTTTACAATATATGAAAATGGATGAATTATATTTTCATGGTAATTTTAATATCATGAAGCTGAGGGCTAAAAAATCTGCTGATGGATTGGGTGGTTATATTTTTCACATTCCACATCAATGTATTCTAACTGGATGTTTTATGAGTTTTGTCGTCTACCATAAAGTAATAGGCAAATCAAATTGGAAGTATTGTAATAATTCAATAAAAGGAAAATGGAATCAGCATACCACCCATGTATATACTAATAACTTTCCGGGATTATATGATCACATTGATTTCAAAACAGATGGCCATAGTATCAATGCAGGAGATGAACTATATATTGCTTTACCACAAATTATCACTGGAAAATGGAATCCTGATAATTTATGCCCGCAACTTTTTAATATTGGCTCTGGACTTGGCTCTTAAAATAGGAATAATTTATGAAAGAATTAAATGAAATTGTAAAAAGTCATGATTCTGTTTATATAGTAACTTCAAGAGGTCTTGAAAGAGAAGAGGCTGTACGAGAGAGAGCTTCAATCCGTAAGGAAATTGATAGATTATCTGACTCTGTTGCTCGTGAAGGTATATTGTCAGATATTTTAGGTGTGCTATTAGTTCACTTTTCTAGCTTAGTAGTTGAACTAACAAAAATAAAAACATTGGAAGATATTAAAATTATATCTCAACCTCTTGCTGAAGTTTTTGATACGATTGACGAAGCTATTAAAGATGGAACGCTTACTTTACCTTATATGGTTAAGTCTGATGGGATTTCTAAATCTTTTTCTGATATGAAAAATTTGTCAAATGGCATTTCAAAAATATTGCATAAAGTACCATCACACGAAAAATAATAAAAAGGAAAAATTGATCTGACCCAAAAAAGTTAGACACATATTATATTCTCATAATGGATTGAGTTCTGTACTCAAGTGGACTCAATCCATTCAATTTAGTTTTGATTCTGTCATGATTATAGTCATAAATATAATCGACTATTGTCTTTTTCAACTCATCGATTGAGCTAAATTTCTCACTGTGATAACGCTCAGATTTCAATATTCCCAAAAAACTCTCCACAGAAGCATTATCTAAACAGTTACCTTTGTGGGATATATTTTGTATGACCCGTTTTCTGTTATTTGCATCTGATGATAAACCATCGGGTGCTGCTAACTCTGGTCGGAATGAATCAGGGGATTCTCATGAGGTTTCAGCTTTTCCATTGTATCAGGTAGCCTATTTTTAACCAAATTAAAAACTGGCTTACGGGACGTTCGAGAAGCAATGATTTCTCCATGAAAGGGATCTTATCGATGGCAGCAAGAGATTATCCGAAACAGAGCTGGTTTTCCTTTGTATAAAGCAGTTTTTCGCCTTACGGGCAGTTATTTTTGTTTTGTCTTGTTTGTTATTCCTTACAAGTCGGATTTAATGTCTGACCTGCTTTCTCATGGCATTCTTACGTCATGAACACACAACTCACTAAACTGATGTGCTGATCACGGTACCTGAGCTCAGAAATCGTGGGCGCAAGTATGCATATTATTGACGATGAATTAATCGATTATCCCTATTTTTTAGAAAAATTGACTGTAACTGGCTCAGGTTTTATGGGGACAGGCATACATATTATTGACGACATGAGGGTTAGACCATGAGTACCAAATTCTTTACGTTGCTGACACAATTAGGCGTAGATAAATTGGCCAATGCCGTGGCATTGGGAACGAAAATTGAAATTACTCATATGGCCGTTGGTGATGGCGGCGGCAAATTGCCAACACCAGATACCAAACAAACCAAACTGATTAACGAAAAACGCCGTGCGGCAATTAACATGTTGAGCATCGATCCTAAAAACGCCAATCAGATCATCGCCGAGCAGGTTATTCCTGAGAGTGAAGGCGGCTGGTGGATTCGTGAAATCGGCTTGTTTGACAAAGACGGCGTTCTGATTGCAGTAGGTAACTGCGCGGAAACTTACAAACCGCAATTGCAGGAAGGCTCCGGCCGCACCCAGACTATCAGCATGATCCTAATTGTCAGCAGCGCTGACGCGGTGACATTGAAAGTTGATCCTTCTGTCGTTTTGGCAACGCGTGAATATGTGGATGATTCTATCCAGAAACATGCGAACAGCCGTAACCACCCAGATGCGACGCTGAAAGAAAAAGGATTTGTGATCCTGAGCAGCGCAGTGGACAGCGCTAGTGAAACGCATGCGGCGACACCAAAGGCGGTTAAAGCGACGTATGATCTTGCAAGGACTGCGGATAATAATGCGAATGGTCGTCTGGAAAAAAGCAAGAATGGTGCTGATATTCCAAACAAAGACGAGTTTGTGAAAAACCTCGGTTTAGGGGAAGGGTCGGCGCTGCCAGTTGGCGTACCTGTTCCGTGGCCGTTGGAAACCCCTCCGGCTGGATGGCTGAAATGTAACGGCTCGGCATTTGATATGAAAAAATGCCCGAAACTGGCTCAGGTTTATCCATCAGGAATATTGCCCGATTTGCGTGGTGAATTCCTGAGAGGATGGGACGATGGTCGAGGAGTTGATAAGCTGCGTGATTTATTATCAGGACAAGCTGCAACAGAACTACCCAGTATTTATATTTACGCTGATTCGCCTACATCCGGGCGACTGGTAACACCCCCTATTAATAGTTATCCCAGTTCATATCCGTCGGATAATATGGCTACTAATTATGAGTCCCCTAAACATGGAAGTGGCAGATATTTTTCTCCAAAGGAAAATCTAATTGCTACTGGTAGTGTTGAGCTGGCCGCGTTTTCAATTCGCCCACGAAACATCGCGTTTAACTATATTGTGAGGGCTGCATAATGAACAATGCTGTTTTAGGTAAAAATAATATCGCCACACTGGCAGGGAATATTACTGTTTATAACTACTCTGAGATCACCGGAGAATATTTATCCACTACAATAGAATATCTGGCTGTTGGTGTCGGTATTCCGGCGCACTCGTGTACAGATGAGCCGCCCATAGCCAGTACAGGAATGGCGATTTGCCGTACCCGCGATAATTTGGCGTGGGAGCGCATTCCCGATCATCGCGGCAAAACAGCGTATCATACCGGAACACAGCAGGCATTGAGCATTAACTATATCGGCGAGTTAGAACCGGAACATATTCTATTGGCACCTAAAACCCAATTTGACAAATGGGATGGTACACGATGGGTAACAGATACCGCGAAACAACGCGAACATGAGATACAACAGACTGAATCTCAAAAACAATACCGGATGTCTCAGACGTTGAACTCAATAGCCCCGCTGCAATACGCCGTTGATCTCGACATGGCAACGGACGGAGAACGGGCAGCACTAACAGCGTGGAAAAAATACTATGTGTTGTTGAACCGTGTAGACTGTTCGGCAGTACCAGACATTGACTGGCCTAACGCACCAGAGTGATTATTAGGGGCATATAGCCCCTTTTGTTATTTCGGCTGTTCCGGCCATTGGATATCGGGTGCAGTAGAACAATCTACCCGATTGAGCAATACCCGATATTTACGCCATTCGGTTAGTGCGGATTTTTCGGCATTGGTGGCGATATCTAAATCTACGGCATCCTGACAGATATCAATGTCCTATGCTGCCGTTCTCAGTAGTTGCCGTTTTTGATATTCGGCCTGCTCTGGTGTTGGCGGCGGATTGGCAATTGCCAGCGCATCAGCCTCAGGGATGGAGGTTAACCCTGATTTTATCTGGCTACCATTTTCATACGCATAAATTTGTTGCGTTTTTTCATCAATGTAGTATTTCATTAGCGTAACTCTGTCCATTGTTCGATTGTAAATAGGGACTCAACCCGATACGTTGCACCATTTGGAACAATGCTAAATGCCGTTGCCGCCGATGTGTGCTGTGCTATGGAATGCCCTGAACCAAATTCAACACCATTAACGAGTATTTTAACGGCTGCACTGGTTCCTCCAACAATACGAACGCAAACAGCAATGGGTTTTCCTGACTGATTAGCATAATTGACGCCCAATGACCTAGCTGAGGTTGAGGTTAACGTTATTACTGACTGGCCAACACTCAACATAGGCAGATTACGGGTAGTAGCCTCAACATCCTCTACCGTAGCAATCGTGCCGCTTTTTTCGAGCATCAATAAACCGTAACGACGTTCACCATTAGAATCATTAGCCCAAATGGTTAATGTTTTACCCCTGGTTCCTTCTATCCCGATACGGTAACGGTTGGCTGTCTCAAATATTATTCCCGGCCAATCATTATCACTACTGATTGTCAGTGCACCTACCTGCGCACCCGAATTACTCAGTCGGGGCAAAAATTTTTCATTCGCGTCGTTTTTAGAGATTGCATTCTCCGCCCGCTCCACAGTTCCCGATAAACCGAGGTTTTTCACAATCCATGAACCCTAACGATCCAAGTTAAGATCCCATTCCTCATACCCTGAAAACTTACGATCAAAGATAAAAACGCCCCATTTTTACCTATCAAAAAACAACCAAAAGTCAGAATTGTATTGAATAACACTAAAAAGAGTAAATCTTAAATCAAATGACGATTAATAAATAATCATTTTATGTTTGTTATTTGATCACAATGACTTTCATCCCAGTCAAATCGCCAATTCCCCTTAATCCACCCAAGGATTAATTAAATTAGAGTTCAACATATTGATTTTTAAATAAAATATAAAACTACATTTGTACCTTCCCCCACACATACCCAATCGAATGATTTCCCTGACCTAATCCGCCAATATATGCCCACACCTTAATAGGAGAGAACGCTAATATGGCACAAGAATATCATCACGGAGTCCGTGTACAGGAAATTAATGAAGGCACCCGCACCATCACTACCGTTAGCACTGCTATCGTAGGTATGGTTTGTACCGCCCCTGACGCAGACGAAAAAACATTTCCATTAGACACTCCGGTCCTGATCACTGACGTTATGAGCGCCAGTGGCAAGGCTGGGGAACAAGGGACATTGTCTGCATCACTAAAAGCAATCGCAGCTCAGGCTCAACCTGTCACTGTTGTTGTTCGTGTTGCTGAGGGCAAATCTGAAGAAGAAACCACTACTAATATCATCGGTGGTGTCACTGCTGAAGGTAAGAAAACCGGCATAAAAGCACTGCTTGCGGCACCAAGTCAACTCGGTGTTAAACCACGCATTCTGGGTGTTCCTGGTCTGGATTCACACGCTGTTGTTACTGCGCTGATCCCTGTTGCTCAGAAACTGAAAGCGATGGCTTATGTATCCGCTTATGACTGTAAAAAAATCGAAGATGTCATCGGGTATCGCAAAAAATTCAATCAGCGTGAGCTGATGCTGATTTGGCCTGACTTTCTGAGCTGGGATACGGTTACCAATAAAGAAGCGCCTGCTGCCGCAACTGCTTATGCTCTGGGGTTGCGTGCCAAGATCGACCAAGAAACTGGTTGGCATAAAACACTGTCCAACGTGGGCGTCAATGGCGTGACTGGCCTGTCTGCGGATGTGTTCTGGGATCTGCAAGATACCGCGACTGACGCTGATCTGTTGAACCAAAACAGTATCACGACGCTGATCCGCAAAAACGGCTTCCGCTTCTGGGGCTCACGCACCTGTTCTAGTGATCCGCTGTTCCAGTTCGAAAGCTACACCCGTACCGCTCAGGTTCTGGCTGACACCATGGCTGACGCACACATATGGGCTATCGATAAACCGCTGACGCCATCATTGGTGCGCGACATCATCGAAGGTATCAATGCTAAGTTCCGCGAACTGAAAGCCGGTGGCTACATCATTGATGGCCGTTGTTGGTACGACGATAAAATCAACGATAAAGACACTCTGAAAGCAGGCAAACTGACCATCGATTACAACTATACACCTGTGCCGCCACTGGAAAACTTAATGTTGCACCAGCGCATTACAGATAGTTACCTGATGGATTTCGCTAAAAGTATCAACAACTAAGGGGCTAACTGATGGCATTACCTCGCAAACTTAAATACCTGAATTTGTTCAATGATGGCAACAACTATCAGGGGATCGTGGAAGAGCTGACCCTTCCGAAATTGAGCCGCAAGTTGGAAGCTTATCGTGGCGCTGGCATGAACGGCAGTGCAATGGTGGATTTAGGGCTGGATGAAGGGGCATTGGATGCTGAATTCACGCTGGGCGGCATTGAATCTCAACTGTACAAACAGTGGGGCATTGCGAAAGCAGATGGCGTTATGTTGCGCTTTGCCGGCTCTTTTGAGCGTGAAGATACCGGTGATGTGGTTGCGGTTGAAGTGGTTATGCGTGGTCGCTTCCAGGAGTTCGATCACGGTACTTATAAACAAGGTGATAACTCTCAGACCAAAATCACCGCCAAAAATACCTATTTCAAACTGACGTGGGATGGCGAAGAACTGATTGAAATCGACACCATCAACATGGTTGAAAAAGTCGGTGGAGAAGATCGTCTGGAACAGCATCGCCGCGCTATCGGTCTTTTTTAATCGCTTTTTTGGCAATTAGATTTTTTAAAACTTATTTCCTGCCTCAACAAATTTAATGAGGCAGGTCCTCTATCGGATAAACAAGGTTGAACCATGACTGAAACACTGAACACTCAAAATGATGATCTGCGCACCATTGAATTGGAAGCTCCACTGGCGCGAGGCAACGGCGAAATCACGGAAGTGGTGGTACGCAAACCTAACAGTGGTGCGCTGCGCGGTGCACGTTTACAGGCTCTGCTGGAAATGGATGTGGATTCCATGCTGCTTGTCCTGCCGCGTGTTACTACCCCTGCATTGACCAAAAATGACCTGATGATGATGTCACCCGGGGATCTGATTAATCTCAGTGTGGAGGTGGTCAATTTTTTGTTGCCGAAGTCGGTCAAGTCCGATTCCCAGAACGGCTGACCGTTGATGAACTGGTGGCGGACATCGCCACCGTTTTTCACTGGTCACCGGCAGTCACAGATGAAATGCCACTGCCGGAACTGTTGGACTGGCGACATCGGGCCATTTTAAGAAGTGGTGCAGAAAATGAGTAATATACAGTCACAACTGGATAAGGTACTGAGTACCGTTGGCAAACTGACCAGTTCCTTTAAGTCTTTTCAACAGCATCAGAAAAAGCTGGTCGGTTCAGTCGATAAAATACATAATCAGTTTAAAAAGCTCAATAAGACTGTTGAGGGATTAAAACCCATAGTAGGTTATGCGCAGGAAACTGCGCGTATGCGTACTGACCTTAAGGCCTACAATCAAACAATTAAACAGTTTTTCTCTGCCCGGCAGAGTTCATCAAAAGTGATGCAAGTCAGTGCTGCCAGCCAATCAGCCAATATTATCCAAACGACCCAGGTTATAAAACAAGAAAATTCATCCAGTAAAAAGAATGAATTTAATTTTGGCGTTACTGGAAATATGACTAACAATTTTACATTGTTAGATAAGCTGGTCATTAATATTAACCCTAAGGTAACAGTATTATTCAGAATTCTGAATAATATTAATGCAGTTTTGAAATTAACGGTAGGATCAGTAAAAGTCGTATTTCAAACTCTGGTTGGTTATATACAAATTTTCAGCAACATTGGCATAAAAGCTTTTGAGTCTCTAAAAATCAGTTTAAATATATTTGCTCAATTGGGTATTCAGGCTTTTGCTGAGTTAAAGGCCAGTCTGAGTTTTTTTGCGCAGTTGGGCATTCAGATTTTTGCTGAATTAAGGGCCAGTTTGAATTTTTTTGCCCAGTTGGGGGTTCAGGCTTTTGCTGAGTTAAAGGCCAGTCTGAGTTTTTTTGCGCAATTGGGGATTCAGATTTTTGCTGAATTAAGGGCCAGTTTGAATTTTTTTGCGCAATTGGGGATTCAGGCTTTTGCTGAGCTAAGAGCCAGTTTGAATTTTTTTGCACAATTGGGAATAAGTGTCTTTGAAACTTTAAAAGTGAGTTTGAACTTTTTTACGCAGTTAGGTATTCAGGCGCTGGATAAATTAAAATCCACGCTGGATGCATTTGTGCAGTTGGGTGTTCAAGCGCTGAATAAACTCACTTTACCTTTGGAGATGTTTGCCCAAATAGGTGTGCAGGCTTTGAATGAGCTAAAAGCCGGCATCAATTTTTTTGCTCAACTGGGCATACAGGCGCTGGATAAATTAAAATCCACGCTGGATGCATTTGTACAGTTAGGCGTTCAGGCTCTAGATAAACTCACAGCCCCTTTAGATGTATTTGCTCAATTAGGTATACAGGCTTTGGATGAATTAAAAGCCGGTATCAACTTTTTTGCGCAGTTGGGTATTCAGGCGCTGGATAAATTAAAGTCCAGTTTGGATGCATTTGCACAGTTGGGCATTCAAGCTCTGGATACATTAAAATCCAGTATGCGCTTTTTTGCTGATTTAGGAATTCAGGCGCTGGATAAATTGAAATCCACCCTAGATTCATTTGTTCAGTTGGGTATTCAGACACTGAATAAACTTACTTCTCCTTTCGATGTGTTAGCGCAATTGGGAACTCAAGCGCTGGATAAATTAAAATCGACGCTGGATGCATTTGTCCAGATGGGAATGCAGGCTCTGAATAAACTTACCTCTCCTTTTGATGTATTGGCCCAGTTGGGTACTCAGGCGCTGGATAAATTAAAATCCACGCTGGATTCATTTGTACAGTTAGGCGTTCAGGCGTTGAATAAACTCACCGCACCTTTGAATGTTTTTACTCAAATTGGATCTCAGGCCCTGGAAGATTTAAGAGCCAATATTAATAAATTTGCGGAAGTCGGTATTCAGGCTCTGGAAAATTTAAACATTGGTCTGAAGGCATTTGCACAAATAGGAACTGAGGCTCTGGAAGCATTAAGAGCTGCCATGGATTTTTTCGGTAAAACCGGAAGCAAGGTATTTGGTTCAATAAATGAAGGTGCCGATTTACTGTCAAGCAAAGGCGGTAAAGATACTTTTTCAACACAAAGAAAAGGTTTGGGGTTATTGGGAAATATTGGCCAAAAAGTTTTTGGTGTCTTGGGGAGTGGAATAAATGTTCTGGCCAGCGTCGGTGCAAAAGGATTGTCTTTTTTAAGTAATGCTTTCAGCATATTAGGAAAAGCAATGCTGTTTATGGGGCGGGCTCTGATGGCAAACCCAATTCTTGCCATTATTGGCATTATCGCAATGGCTGCCATTTATATTTGGCAGAATTGGGCGTCATTGGGGCCTAAATTTATGGCGTTGTGGGAAGGCATCAAAAATATCTTCGGCAATGCTTGGCAAGGTATTAAAGACCTTATCAGCATGGCGTGGGAAGGTATTAAAAGTTATTTCATGGATGGAGGATTAAGCAATACTCTTTCCGCACTCTGGGAGGGTATTAAACAATTAGCTTCAATGGCCTGGGAAGGAATAAAAACTACCATAAGTGGTGCTTGGGAATTAGTTAAGCAGAATACACTGGAAATATGGGAAAACGTCAAAAAAACAATTTCTGATAAATGGGATGAGATTGTTGCTGATGTTCAGGCTATTCCGGAAAAATTGAAGTCGGCTGGTTCAGAAATGATCAATGCTTTATTGGGAGGTATCCAGGAGAAGTGGAACGCGCTGAAAGATAAATTCAAAAGTTTTGGTGATGCCGTTAGATCATTTTTTGGTGGTGGTGATAAAAAGGAAGTTGAATTAAATAAAACGGAGGAAATTACTAGGAGTGAAACTACCAAAGATTTAATGCCGGCTAAGAAACTTGATAAAGGTGGATATATTGCAAATGGTGAAACCGCTATTGTCGGTGAACGTGGTCCTGAACTTGTGTCAGGGTCAGCGAGTGTAACCAGTCGGGTCAAGACGGCGCAATATGCCGCCTTGGGGCTGGCAGTCAGCTCGATGTCTCTGCCCGTTGCAGCGCAGGATGCACCGCTGCACGCGCAAAGTCTGCCTGCTTACTCTTATGAGGAAGTTCAGGCAAAACAGATGCGGAGCCAGACACAGCTGCAAGCTGGCGCGGCACCACAATATAACATTTATGTCTATGGCGCTCAGGGACAGTCTGCGCAGGATATCGCCCGTATGGTCAGACAGGAACTGGAGCAACGGGAACGTACTCAGCAAGCCCGCATGCGTAGCTCATATTCTGATAGAGGAGAATCATATTCATGATGGCCGCACTTGGTTTATTTGTATTTATGTTAAAAACAACGCCTTATCAAAGTTTTCAGCATAAAAAGAGTTGGCGACATGCATTCAACAGCCGCGTGGGAGCGCGGCCTGCATGGCAGTTTGTGGGTTCGGATAACGATACGATAACGTTATCAGGAGAGCTTTATCCTGAATTAACGGGGGGATCTCTTTCTCTGGCTGCACTGACGTTGATGGCTGACAGTGGTAAAGCATGGTCATTGATTGATGGAAGTGGTTCGATTTATGGCATGTTCGTTATCGAAAGCATTGATGAGACGAAAACGGAATTTATGTCTGGCGGGGCAGCCAGAAAAATCAGTTTTACACTGACGTTACGGCGAGTGGATAACAATTTGTTTGAAATGTTGGGAGATTTGCAGGATCAGCTATCTGATATCAAGGACAAACTACCCAAGTCGATGGAGGATCTTACTGCGCTTAAAGATCAGGCGGTGGACAAAGTGAAAGGGGTATTCTCATGATGGATTTTAAACAGTGGATACCAGATACGAGTTGGGTTCCCCAATTTGATTTGGTGACCGGAAAAGTTGGATCACCAGCTTTTCGACTGGAAACCAACAATAAAGATATCACAGGGAAAATCCAATCGCGTTTAATGTCTTTAACATTGACGGACAACCGTGGCTTAGAATCAGACCAGTTAGATCTTGAGCTGGATGATTCAGATGGTCAGTTGGCGCTGCCTAGCCGAGGCGATGTTCTCACACTGGAACTGGGGTGGCATGGCCGCCCCTTAACACCAAAGGGAAAATTTATCGTTGATGAGATTGAACATAGCGGAGCGCCTGACCGGTTGACGATTCGTGCTCGCAGTGCGGATTTTCGTGGCGATCTGAATGTTAAACGCGAACAGTCTTATCATAAACAGACGTTAGAGGGAATTGTAAGTACGATTGCAACGAGAAACCAACTGCAATTTCAAATCAGCGACGATTTGAAAGGTATTTCCATGCATATCGACCAGACAAATGAATCTGACGTGAGCTTTCTGACCCGAATTGCAAAGCAGGAAGGGGCGATTACGTCGGTCAAAAATGGTGAGTTGCTATTTATTTGTCAAGGACAGAATAAAACAGTCAGTGGTCAGAATATCTCACCTGTATTGATTACGCGTAAATCAGGAGATAGCCATCGTTTTTCTTTGTCTGATCGTGAAGCCTATACGGGGATTATTGCTCAGTGGCAGGATACCCGTACAGCGACCAAACAGACGGTAAAATTGCAGAAGGTGGAAACAAAGGAAGGGAAAATCGAAATTTCCATTGAATATAAAAGCAACGAGGATAAATCATCAGGAAAAGATAAGTCTAAAAAAGACAAAAGTCCGGCTAAAAAAGGAGGTGAAGGTAAATCATCTGCTCCTGCCAGACTTGGTAAGCCTGCTGGAGTGAATCTGGCTAATCCCGATGGAGCCAGATTGACGGAGAAAGGCCCGAAAACTAAAGGTCGGGAAGAGCCTACCTATATTACAAATGGGCGTAAAGGGAAAAACAAAGGTAACGGAAGCAGTAATACTGAAACCAGCCTTGAGGTTAAGGGCAGCATATCCCGTGAGGAAAAGCGTGAGTCAAAAACTGAGTTCCATCAAACAACAACGGAAAAGAAAGAATCTTCAAGCTATTTGTCAGGAACTGAAGAAAATATTTTGACGCTTTCGCGCATTTTCTCTAGTAAGGAAGAAGCAGAACGTGTTGCTACTGCTGCTTGGAAAAAAATGCAATGTGGTGCTGCTCAGTTTTCTATCACGCTGGCGATGGGACGTGCAGATATTTATCCTGAAACGCCCATTGAATTGAAAGGGTTCAAGAAGGAGATAGATGGGACACAATGGACTTTGGTCAAAGTCACTCACAATCTCAATGATGGTGGTTTTACGACGTCGTTAGATCTCGAAATTAAGATTGATGAGGTCGAAATTAAACCTGGGGATTCCGAAATAAAAACTTGATCTCAATATGAGATCTTTGGTATATTGTTCACCAGACGAGATGATGTTATTTCAAGAAAGGTGAACAATATGATTAAGTGTCCTCTGTGTGGTCAATCAGCTCATACTCGCAGTAGCTTCGAGCATTCAAGAGAAACGAAGGAACGCTATAACCAATGCCAGAACATTAATTGTGGAGCAACGTTCGTCAGCCATGAAACCTTTGTACGTTTCATTTCTAAGCCAGGTGAAGTCCAGAATGTGACACCACATCCAAAGGTGAAAACGCAGAGACAATCCCGGCAAAAAGCGGCTGCTACCCAGTAATTCATGGGAAAACTATAAATAATAAAAACATTGCTCCAGTTTTTGCCACCGTTATGGTGGCTTTTTTATGGATGCTGAATGGGATGAAGTTCTCAATTAGAGAACTTCATGCGACACCCACTTGTGACAAAGCAGGTGTTAAAGGCTGTTGGAAGAGTTACTTCAGAGATTCCGCCTGTAAAATCCGTTGCATTTCATCTTTGACGTGTAGTTTTTCTTTTTTTAAGCGGATAACTTTGTCGTTGTAGCCCGTTCCATTTGGGCCTTCAAGCTGCACTATTTCTTGGTCAAGTCGATTATGTTTTTCAAACAAGGATTGGAAACGGGGATGTGATTCTCTCAGGCTGGATACTAAATCGCGATATTCTGGAAACATAAAACCTCCTATACGAAATTTACTACCACACCGTATAAGTGTAGCAGCTCATTGTTATATCAGATTTGAGAGATATCACATAAAAAAAATCTGGTAGAATTAGGGCAAATAATTAACTGTTAATGATTACTAATATTAATTTCAGTGGTGGGTTTTTACTCTTGCCTAATAGCGCCAAAAATCAGTACCTTGCCAAAAAACAGAATTTACCATAATTTTTTTATTGTTATCATTTAATCTCCTTTTTAAATATATTCAGAGGTGATATATGAAAAAATATCTGTTTCCTTTAGCTGCTTTGATGGTGTCGACTTCGGTTATGGCTGACAAAAAACTGGAAGATGTCGCTCCTTATCCTGCTCCTTCCGAGGGAATGGTTCGCAGTGTCATTGAGCTTCCTCCTCAGGTGAATGAAAGAGACTATAAAGTCGAATTGATCATTGGCAAGGATATGGAAATCGACTGCAATCACCATTGGTTTGGTGGTAAGTTGAAGAAAGAAGTACTGTCAGGGTGGGGATATGACTATTATGTATTGAATAAAGTCGAAGGCCCATTCTCCACAAGAATGGCTTGTCATGAACCTGATACTGTACGTTTTGTGCAGGTTAACTTAGACAAAGATGCACTTGTAACTTATAACAGCAAATTACCTCTCGTGGTATATACGCCAAAAGACATAGTAGTGAAATATCGTATTTGGCAGGCGTCACAGACAATTCACACAGCAGTAATAAAATAATTTATTGATTAAGTAAATCAACAACCTGAGTTTATATCTACTGGATTTAAAGATATTTATCTCAGGTTGTTTTGGTTATTATATTTTAATGGATAATAATATTTTTTTAGATGTTATTTATCATTAAGTTAACAATAAAACCTTTCTCTTAAAATCAGCATTCATGATGCTTGTCAGCCTTCTATTTTCTGTCTGCGGTTCCTTGCCCATATTTAAAAATACTAACTAAACTGTTTTTGGATTCTATTGCATTCATGAATATATCATTGAGGAATCGTAGAATGTTTAAGAAATTATCAGCAGAGTTTTTGGGGACGTTTTGGTTGGTGTTCGGAGGATGTGGCAGTGCTGTTTTGGCGGCGGCATTTCCACAGTTGGGGATTGGTTTTGTTGGTGTATCCCTGGCTTTTGGTTTAACTGTAGTAACAATGGCTTATGCTGTCGGTCATATTTCAGGCGGGCATTTTAATCCGGCAGTAACATTGGGCTTGTTTGCCGGAGGGCGTATTTCTGCAAAAGATGTCATTCCTTATATCATTGCTCAAGTGATTGGAGGAATTGCTGCCGCAGCGATACTTTATCTTATTGCGAGCGGTAAAAGTGGCTTTGATGCAACGACGAGTGGTTTTGCATCTAATGGCTATGATGAACATTCTCCCGGCGGTTTTTCATTGCAATCTGCAATTATCATTGAATTAGTATTAACGGCTTTCTTTTTATTGGTCATTCTTGGTGCTACAGATAAGAAAGCACCGGCTGGATTCGCGCCATTAGCGATTGGTCTGGCGTTGACACTTATTCATTTAATCAGTATTCCGGTGACAAACACATCAGTTAACCCTGCAAGAAGTACTGCGGTTGCTATTTTTCAGGGAACGTGGGCGTTGGAACAACTTTGGGTATTCTGGTTGATTCCATTGATTGGCGGAATTATAGGTGGGTTAATATATCGTGCATTATTACAAAAGAACGATTAATTAACATTCCATTATGTTGACAAGCCGTGCAGCAGCATGGCTTTTTTTATGGTAGATTTTATTTACAGTTCAGTCTGTTCTTAAAAGGAAAAAATGATGAAAGAAAATATAACATGGGAAAAAGGTGAATATTGGATTACTACAGACAAAAACAAGATTGATGTTAAATTTGTACATAGTGAATTAACACAATTATTCTGGGCGAAGGGAGTGCAATTTGATACAGTCCAGACTGCAATAGAAAATAGTTTGTGCTTTGGATTATTTCATAATGATAAAGAAATTGGTTTTGCCCGGCTAATTACGGATTTTTCTATGTTTGCCTATCTTTCAGATGTATTCATCATAGATGAATATCAGAAGAAAGGACTGGGGCGCTGGTTGGTTGAATGTATTTTGCAGCATCCGGTTATTCCTCATGTACAGCACGTAACCTTGGTAACATCTACGGCAAAATGGCTTTATAAGAAATTCGGTTTTGAACCCGTTATTGAGAAAGATTTTGTCTGGACATTGGATAAAACTAAAATACTTAACCCTTCTGAATAAAAAAGAATAAAGTCAGGCGGTTGTTATTGGAGCGAGATAATACCGCCTTTATTTGCTTTCATTGTTTTAAAAGAAGGGATGCATATAAAATGATAAGCCCTTATTCAGTGATAACTGCATTTTCTTTATCTCTGTTTTTTATATAGTGCCTGAAGTCTGGAAGTAGAGTCATTAAACCAATCAGCGCCATACATCCACCGATCCACAATGGTGATTTTAATCCCCACCCTAAGCTAATCGAAAGTCCACCAAGAAAAGAACCTATGACGACACCAAGAGTAATGACTGAGGTGTGAACAGTATTGACAAGCGGGCGGCCATTGGCTGTTCTCATCACCCGGGCCACCATCGCCGGGTTCATGGTAACGCCCACTGACCCAATGCCAATGAGGGATAAGGCAGCAAGGGGTTTTTTATCTGCAAATAAACCAAATGGCAAGAGAAATACAGTTAAGGAGATTAAGCCAATGGTTAATATGATAATCGGGTAACGTTCAGACAGCTTTCCGACTACGGCATTGCCGATTATTGTGGCGCTTCCGTAGAGGATGAATGGACTGGCGATCATATCGTCACTGTAACCCGATACCTCTTTTAATATTGGGGTGAAATAAGTGAATGCAGCAAAAGTTGCTCCAATGATCAGCAAACTGGTGGAAAAGACACGCCATAATTTCAGATTTTTTAAATGGCTGAGTTCGGCTCGCAAGCTCATTACCGGTGGCTTTGGAATGATTGGAATGTAAAATGTGCTGATAATACCCGCAATTGTCGCTAACACACTGGTAGTCCAAAAGCTTTTTCGCCAACCTGCATATATGCCTATCAAGTTAGCCATTGGCAACCCCAGAATCGTTCCCACCATAATACCGGCCAGCACCACTGAAATAGCCCATCCCCGTTGTTGATCGGAGACAGGTTCTATACAGATTGCAAGTGCGACACCAAAAAAGGCACCTGCCACTGCTCCCTGTAATGAGCCTTGCAACCACCAACATGGAATATGAATTTGCCAGCGCTCCAAGCATTTCAGCTGCGATAAAAATGACATAGAGGATGATTAATGCATTTTTGGGTGGTGTTTTTAATAATCCGGTGGCTAAAAGCGGGCCACCAAAAGCCATGGACAAGGAATAAAGAGAAACAAGATAACTGATTTGAGAGATGGATACATTGAGGTTATGCGCCATGATTGACACCATCCCTGTAACTTGAAATTCACTGGTTACCATAGAAAAAATACCGATTGTCAGTATGTAAATGGCGAAGGGAATGGTTTTTTGTTTTGTTACAGCATGGTAATGATTAACGCCCTCAGATTGCATTTTTTCCATGTTATTGCCTTCAGAGGTATTTCTATGCAGCATTTGGCAGTAAGAAAAAACATTCTGTGCGGCGGTTGAACCTTACATTAAAACTGTGGGGCTAAAGCGATAGATAAGCTTAATGAAGCCGGCAGCGTACAGGAAAATATTCGGGCAATGTTGGAATGCACAGTGGATATTGCCATGTCAAGCCATTCTGGGGGTGTTTATTGGTTTTGGGAATAATGAATCATCTGAAAGAAAACGAGGATGTTTATATTTACCTCAAAACTGTGCGCCAAAACACACGGGCTTTGATTCTGGCGCGTTTAGAAAAAAGCGTCATTGATGGTGAAATCCCTGCTGATACTGATGTCGGAAAATTGGCATCGTATTTTCTTGGCATTATACAGGTAATCTCATTTCAGGCTCGTGATGGAGCATCAAGAAACGAACTGATGAGTTTGATCCCACCTGCGATGGCAATCATCACGCCCTAGTGCAATTTGTATTTTTATTGTCTGTTAAGCAGCAGCCTTTGTTGGCTGCGCTCACTTACTCCGGTTACATCGTTACCTATATTTTCAGAGATTAATGAAAGATTTTGGTCTTTTACTGGACAAATTCGTTCTTTTGCCGTCGCGTTGCCTCTTGAAATCCAGTGAGAATATATCCTTACATAATAGTAATATTGTCTTTTAAAATTTATGGGTAAAGCCAATCAAATATTATTTTCATATTCCGTAATAAATATTGATCAGTGACTTATATGATATTGATTTATAAAATCCTTCTGCTTCGGTGCGCTGAGATTATTGGGGTTAATTAGTAACATCAAAAAAACTGAAATATTTTATTAAATTTTTTTAATTTTTCGTGAGGTTGTAGTGATATATAGTCACGTTTCTTTTTTTGAAAGTGTAATTAAATGAAGAAAAAACAATAATAGTTTTGTTTTTCTTTGGATTTTATTTTGATAGAACTTTTATTTATGTACATATAATAATTTGTTCTTACTTTTTTTGTAAATGTGTGAGTAGATTTTTAATGTGCTATCAGATCTCCATTTATCAATTATGATTAATGGAGGTGATGTAATGGTGATAAATTAGGAAAGAGTTATGGAACATTTTGACATAGATAAAGTGTCGAGTAAGATTCTGCATGAATTATTACAGTATAGACGTCGTTTTCCAGAATCTGAACATACAATTCAATATGAAGAAAAGAAGGTAACGGAGGTGCAATTGCCCCGTATCCGTGCATTTGTAGAACAAAGAAAACCTATCGAATGCATCTTACCGGCTTTTCCGACAAAATCACCAAACCCTCGAAAAGTATTGGGAAAATTACCTGATATGGCGGAGAAATTGTCATTGATTTTTCTCAATTCTCTTTGCCAGCGTATTCAACTTTATTATCCCCCCGGAGCAAAAATTATTATTTGTTCAGATGGGCATGTATTCAGTGATCTTATTAATGTTGATGATCATACGATAACGGATTATCAACAGGAAATTGAAAAGTTATTGCATGAATTGGGTGCAACTCATCTTTCAGTTTTTAATCTTGGTGATGTTGAATCACTGACTCAATATACTCGAGATTACAATAAATTACGTGAATTGATGTTGAAGGATTATTCTTCTTCAATAGATGAGATTAAAAAGATATTGAAAGAAAATGAAGAGGGAGTCAGATTGTATCGGGCAATAACTCGTTTTCTTTATGAAGACAGTTTATTACCAGAATATTCAGGTTCAAAGAATGCGTTGCAAAAAGATGCACGGCAGCGTGCTGTTGGTGTCATCCAGCGTAGCTGGGCATGGGGCAATCTGCTGGCGGAGCATTTTCCATCAGCAATTCGTCTTTCCATTCATCCACAACCCATTGATAGCATGAAAATCGGAATCCATATGATGCCGACCAGAGATGATTGGCTGACACCGTGGCATGGTGTAGCCGCCAATGTTAACGGTCATTTCGTATTGATGAAAGGTGATGAAGTGAAGCAGTTACATGGCAAATTGATTGAAATCCGTGGTGTGCCGAGTCATTACCTGATTGAAACATCATACGAAGAAAATCAGGTGGCGGAATTCCTGAAAACGGTGGAACAGGTCGGGTAACCAATAGCAATATCTCATTTTTGATAGGAAAGAACATGAATACTTATGAACTTGATTGCCATATCGAGTTGATGAAACCCTTTGGCTTATTGCTGACACCTAATCACCCGGATCAGGATATTTCCACACTGTCTGTTGATCGCTTGCGTGAATTGGCCCGTGAATATTTACTGGTTGTATTACGTGGTTTTCGTTCAGGTTTTACAGATAAGGAAAAACTGACGGAATATTCCGCCCAGTGGGGAGAAATAATGATGTGGCCGTTTGGTGCAGTACTGGATGTGATGGAACATGCAGAACCATCCGACCATGTGCTGGACAGCGGGAATCTACCGTTGCATTGGGATGGAATGTACCGGGAAACAATCCCTGAATTTCAGATATTTCACTGTGTTTCTGCGCCTTCTTCGGCTCAAGGGGGGCGCACCTCGTTTACCAATACTGAAAAATTAATTGCTGATGCCAGTGATGATGAACGTGAAAGATGGGAAAATACCACGATTACTTATCGTACCAGCAAAGTCACGCATTATGGCGGCGAAGTTATTTCTCCGCTGCTCTGCCTTCACCCCGATGGCAAGAAATGGGTTATGCGTTACAATGAGCCGATGGATCAAGAAGATGGGAAATATGCAGATCATCACTCGGTAGTCATGCATGGATTGTCGCCGGATGAGCAGAAAGCACGAGAAAAAGCATTGCGTGAGCGATTATACGATCCACGCTATTACTATGCCCATCAATGGCAAATCGGTGATATCGCAATTTGTGATAATTTTACGCTATTGCATGGCCGTGAAGCCTTTATTTCCCATTCCCCCCGTCATATTCAGCGGGTGCATATTCATGGAAAGCCTGTGTGTGAAAATATTTGTTTCCGTAATATTGCTGTTTCTCCAGTCTAATCCAGCAAAAGCTTAATCTAAAGGAGTTATGATTAATGTCTCGTATTGTTTTAGCCACTGTTGCCACACCTGGCCATGTTTTTCCAATACTGACTATTGCAGAACATTTGATAAATCAGGGATACGATGTAACGATATTGACAGGTTCTCTTTTCCGGGAGAAAGCAGAAGCGTTGGGTGCCAGGTTTGTCCCCTTCGATAAGCAAGTTGATGTTGATTACCGTTGTCTGGAAAAGCATTTTCCTGAAAGGGCAGAATATCCACCGGGGAACATTCAAATGGCATGGGCGATGAAGCAATTTTTCGCCGCCCCTATTCCGGTATTGTCAAATCAACTGATGCAAGTCATCAAAGAAGAGCAAGCTGATCTTTTAATTACCGACAACACATTTTATGCTGTTTTGCCGTTATTGCAGAAACCGGCAAGTGAGCGCATTCCTGTCATTTCCATTGGTGTTACACCGGTATCGTGGTCATCAAGGGATACCATATTTTGGGGGCCTCGTATTCCGCCTGATTTATTGCCTGCTGATTTAAAGCGTGAGCAATTGATTGATGAAGAGACTCACCAATTGATTGAGCAGGTTAGGGAAGCATTTAATCAAGCACTGGCGGCGGTGGAATGTTCGCCACTGACAGGAGATCATAACGATGTTCTGATAAGTCAGGTTGATCGTTTTTTGCAACTGGCGACACCGTCATTTGAATTGCCTCGCGATGATTTGCCGGAAACTGTTGAATTTGTCGGAGCGCTGAGTGTGAAAGTCGAAGACGACAACGTTCAGATAAATTGGCCTGACGAAAGTTTGCCGCTGATTTTGGTCACTCAGGGGACACTGGCGAATGTTGATTTTAACCAATTATTGCTGCCTACCTTACGTGCACTGGCAAATTTGCCGGTTCGGGTATTGGCGATTACCGGGGGTCGTTCTGTTGATATGCCGGGAGAAGAGCTCCCTGAGAATGCCAGAGTGGTGGAGTATCTTAACTTTGAACATTGGCTTCCCCGCACGGCTATTTTTATTACCAATGGCGGTTATGGTTCGCTGAATTCCGCTGTGCGCCACGGTGTACCGATGGTGGTTGCAGGAACAGGGGATGGAAAGCTGGAGGCTGTTGCCCGCGTCATCTGGTCAAAATGTGGTATCAGCCTGCATACCGATACACCAAGCGAACTGCAATTATATCGGGCAGTGACGAGGATTTTGTCTTCTCCGGTGTGGCATCAGCAAGCCCAAATCATTAAAGCAGATTATGATGCTCATAATGCGTTGGAATTGATTACAGGCAATGTCAATAAATTGCTTTCCCAATCAGCATGACGGCTTTAAAAATAGGCCATTAATCTACTCAGTATTCTTTATCTGATTTTTAATTTTCAGGGTACATAATGTACCCTGAATGATTTTATATTCCCCGGGAATAAATTGCCGGGATACTCTTCTATATCCTTATCATTGAAACCATTATTTTGCCTTTATTTAATATTATTTTAATAAATGTTTTGTTGCCTGCTATTTTTCTGGATAATATTTTTTCATTAGGCAAAAAAAATAGAAAAGGAAAGAAAATGGATTGGAATCACATTGTGTTCAGCGGAGTTTTTGGTGGGATAGTCGGTGGTCTTCTCTGGTCAATGCAGAAAAAAGGTTGGTTGAGTAAAACGGCATCGATTGCAATATTTATCATTTTTATGATCGGCGGGAATTTGTTTTCTGCCAAAATATTGCAGGATAATGGTCGTCGTGTGATTGATGGCATAGATTCTATGATAGCAAAAGAAGATAAATTCGTCATTGAGGGTACGAATTTTGCGTTAAAAAATGATGATAAAATGGTTTTAATTATGCTCAAAGAAAATGCACCAAAAGTTTATGAGGAAATTAAACAACAAATAATAACTTTAGAGAAAGAAGGAAAAAGTTATTTTGAAATATATAGTTACTTTATAAATAGATACTCAGCGTTAATTGATGAGCGTATTGTATTCGCTCCGGATGAGAATGTTATTGCACATGCAAAGGTGTTGATAAAGCAAATGGAGTTTTTACATAAAAAAGATGCTGGATTATGCCTTAACTTTGTAATGCCAGAGGTTGAAGGGGAAATTGCTGAAATTATCAAAATAGCGGGATCATTTCCAAAGGCGTTGCAAATTGAACGGTTAAATACGGATATAGCAATGATTATTGCTTCTTACGGTGATAAACAACCGCAAGTTTCATCAGAGGACAGTGAACTGGCCTCACAGGATATAGAAACAATCATGGAAGTTATGGTACACCAATACGGTGAGGATCTCACCCTGTTGATGTCCCCTCAACATGCCAAAGCAAACAAAGAAAAAAGTTGTGAAATGTTGATTGAGATGAATAAGAAATTTATTGGATTGCCAACAGAGCGTGCGGCTCGTTCATATCGCCAAATAATGAGAGAGTTACAAATGTAATCAATTTTACCCGGTACTGAAATAATGCAGGCAAAAAAAAGCTCCGTGTAGGAACGGAGCGGGAATGGGTAAAAAGTAGCTGGGAAAATGTAGTACAGGCACATAGTAACCATTGTCTATTAAATGATGATTCAACGAAATACTAGTTTATTGAGAGGGTAAAAATATCTGATAAACATCAAAGAGCCTCATGATCGATAACGGCTGCGTATCTGAAAGTTTGGTATGAACCGTGTGGCATAAACCATAAATCTATCCGCACAGCCATACCAAATATCAGTTTTATCATTGAGAGCATCTTTCTTCTGGCGGGGTTAATGGTGAATGGCATCCCGAATAACATCCAATGAAGCTGGATTATCAATCAAAGCAATATCACTGGGTTCACGTCCTTCACAAATAGCCTGCATAGTGCGGCGCAACATTTTTCCTGAGCGGGTCTTAGGCAACTGGGACACAAAATAGACGCGTGACGGACGCCCGATACTCCCTATTTTCTTATCAACCAATCCCATCAGGGCCTTTTCTAAGCTGGCGAAATGGTCAGCGTTTTGGATTTCCCGGCCTTCCTTGAGAACGGCGAAAGCAACAGCGGCCTGACCTCTAAGCTCATCTTTAATGCCAATCACGGCAACTTCCGCCACATCCTGATGGCTGGCAATACACTCTTCTATCTCTCGTGTTCCCAAACGATGGCCGGAAACGTTAATCACATCATCGGAACGCCCCAAAATAAAATAATAACCGTCGCTGTCACGGATGCCCCAGTCAAATGTTGAATAGACTTGCTGGCCAAAATGCTTCCAGTAAGTATTGATAAAGCGGTTATCGTCACCGTAGATAGTCTGGATGCAGCCGGGAGGAAGCGGGCCTTTAATGACCAACATGCCTTTCTCATTGTCACCGCATTCTTGTCCGGTCAGTTCGTTGATCAATTTGACGTTAAAACCATACATAGGAAAACCGGTGCTGCCAAAGCGACTGGGCCTGTCATCCAGACTCTGTGCAATGGTCATGATCGGCCAGCCGGTTTCAGTTTGCCAATAATTATCAATGACAGATACATTAATGCATTCGGTAATCCAGCGGGCAGTGTGTTCATCAAGGGGTTCGCCTGCCAGATAGAGTGTTTCAAGCGATGAAATATCATATTTTGAAATGAAATTTGTCGGGTATTTTTTCAGAACACGGATTGCAGTGGGGGCTGAAAACATTTTGGTGACATGATATTTTTCGACAATCTGCCACCAAATGCTGGCATCCGGACGTATTGGCAGCCCTTCATACATGATGGTTGCCATACCTGCGATCAGGGGAGCATAGATAATATAAGAATGACCGACAACCCAGCCAATGTCTGATGTACAGAAGAAGACGCCACCCGCTTTACCCCCGAAAATCACATCCATGGATGTTGCCAGTGCCACAGCATAACCACCGACATCCCGTTGTACACCTTTGGGTGTCCCCGTTGTACCTGACGTATAGAGCACACAGGAAGGTTCATTTGATTCAAGCCATGTGACAGGAATACTGGCATCAAGATATTCCTGCCTCAATGCAGCGAAATCCACATCCCTGTCTTTTACCCAATTAATGTCAGCCAGCCCGCGATCCACCATCAATATATGACGTGGCGTATGATTTGCCAGTTCGATGGCTTCATCCAACAGAGGCTTGTAGGGAATGATTTTACCTCCCCGTGACCCTGCATCCGCAGAAACCACGACAACGGGTTCAGCATTATCTAATCGGGTGGCGAGGCTATGGGAAGCAAAACCACCAAACACGACGGAATGAACAGCTCCGATGCGTGCGCAGGCCAATAGAATAAACAGGGCTTCGGCTATCATTGGCATATAAACAACAACACGTTCCCCTTTCCTGACACCCAATGAAAGTAGCATGGCTGCCGCTCTGTTGACTTCCTGATGCAATTCTTTGTAGGTAAATACCCTTTCACTATGGGTTTCAGTTGAAATGGCAATCAATGCGCTGGCATCAGGCTGGCTTTCCAGCCAGCGATCCAATGCGTTATAGCAAAGATTGGTTTTTCCTCCACAAAACCAGCGGGCAAAAGGTGGACAACTGTGATCCAGCACGTGTTCGAAAGAGTGTTGCCAATGAATCCTTTTGGCTTGTTCTGCCCAAAAAGCATTGGGATCATTAATCGAATGCTGATAGAAATCTTGGAATGACATAATTCCTCCTGGTGCTGTACAGATGAAAACAGGTGAAAAGCGGTTCAGAGCCAGAACCGCTGTCTTCCTCTTGCAAGCCGTAGTTTGAAATCTATTACTTACAGATTATAAACGTATAAATCGAGATACTCGTTTACAGGCATGTATTTTAATGATGTGAAGTCAAGGGAAGCCGCCAGAATTTTTTGTTGTTGCGCTTCGGGGAAACGACGCGCCAGATTAACTCTGAACTTCTCTTCTAATAAAGGAATACCTTCTTTGCGACGGCGGGCATGCCCGATGGGGAATTCAACTTTGACCTCATCCAGCTGAGTGCCATCGGTAAAGACCAAAGTCAGTGCATTGGCAATGGAGCGTTTTTCCGGATCATGGTAATCAAGAGTGAAGTCGGGATCTTCGACACAGAATATTTTTTCCCGCAAAGCATCGATGCGGGGATCAGCGGCGACATTATCTTCATAATCCGCCGCCGTCAGGCGGCCAAAAATCAGAGGAATGGCAACCATATACTGAATGCAGTGATCTCTGTCTGCCGGATTATTCAATGGGCCTTGTTTATCAATAATTCTGATGCAGGCTTCATGGGTCCGGATAGTAATCCGGGCAATATCCTCAACATGTTTACCCTGTTCCTTCAGCTGTTGATGCAAGTTTATGGCTGCTTCCACGGCTGTTTGCGAATGGAATTCTGCCGGGAAAGAGATCTTGAACAGGACATTTTCCATGACATAAGAGCCATAAGGCCGCTGGAATTGGAATGGCTGGCCATTGAACAAAACATCATAAAATCCCCATGTCCTTGCCGTTAATACTGAGGGATAACCCATTTCGCCTTTTTGCGCCATGAGAGCAAGGCGTACAGCTCGGGAAGTCGCATCTCCCGCAGCCCAGGATTTGCGCGATCCCGTGTTGGGGGCATGGCGGTAAGTTCTCAAGGATTGACCATCAACCCAAGCCAATGACACGGCACTGAGTATTTCTTCACGCGACAATCCCAGCATTTGTGCAACAACCGCGGCAGAAGCGATTTTTACCAAGACGACATGATCCAGCCCGACTTTATTGAACGCATTTTCCAACGCCAGACAGCCTTGAATTTCATGGGCTTTAATCATGGCTGTCAATACATCCAACATAGTGAGGGGGGCTTCTCCCCGGGCAACGGCATTTCTTGATAACCAGTCGGCTGTGGCGAGTATTCCCCCAAGATTGTCAGAAGGATGCCCCCATTCAGCGGCCAGCCAGGTGTCATTGAAATCTAGCCAGCGGATCATGGCACCAATGTTGAAGGCTGCCTGAACAGGATCGAGTTCGAATGGCGTTCCGGGTACACGGGCACCATTGGGCACGGTTGTTCCGGGGACAATGGGTCCCAACAATTTTGTACAGGCGGAGTATTCCAGTGCTTCCAGACCGCAACCCAACGTATCGATAAGACAATGATGCGCGGTCGCATAAGCAATTGGGGATACTATGACGTAGTCCATGACATAATCCACAATATCGACAATCACCTGATCGTAGTCAGGGCGGTTATTCACAACAGAGGTAGACATAATCAATCCTTAAATTGAGCTAATTACGTTGTTCAATCGGCATAAATTGCAAGTTTTCAGGGCCGGTATAATTAGCGGAAGGGCGAATAATTTTATTATCAGTACGTTGTTCAAGAATATGTGCCGCCCAACCCGACGTGCGGGCAATAACAAACAGGGGGGTAAACATCGCTGTGGGGACACCCATCATGTGATAGGACACCGCAGAAAACCAATCGAGATTCGGGAACATTTTCTTGTGATCCCACATGACCGACTCAATTCGGTTCGCAATGTTGTACATTTGGGTTGTTCCCGATGTTTGGGAAAGTTGCAGGGCGATCTCTTTAATCACTTCATGGCGCGGATCGGAAACCGTGTAAACCGGATGACCAAAGCCAATGATGACCTCTTTTCGTTCCAAACGCTCCAGAATATCGGCCTCAGCTTGCTCTGCCGTGTCATAGCGTTGCTGGATTTCAAACGAAACCTCATTGGCGCCGCCATGTTTTGGCCCCCTCAGGGCACCGATGCCACCGATAATGGCAGAATAAACATCTGATCCTGTACCGGCAATCACGCGACTGGTAAAAGTAGAAGCATTAAACTCATGTTCAGCATACAGAATAAGGGAAACATGCATGGCTTTTTCCCATAATTCTGACGGTTTCTGACCGTGAAGGAGATGAAGGAAATGCCCGCCAATGGAATCATCATCGGTTTCGACGTCAATGCGGCGTCCGTTATGGCTGTAATGATACCAATAAAGCAGTATCGAGCTGAGAGAAGCCAGCAAGCGATCGGCAATATCCCGGGCGCCGGCAGAGTTATGATCTTCTTTTTCCGGCAAAGTACAGCCCAGAACAGACACACCGGTACGCATGACATCCATGGGATGAGCGACAGCGGGTAAAGCTTCTAATGCGGATTTAACACTGCTGGGCAAGCCACGCAAGGCCTTCAGTTTTACTTTGTAAGATGTGAGTTCTGCGCGGGAAGGGAGTTTATCGTGGATAAGTAAATAGGCTATTTCTTCAAATTCACAGTGTGCGGCTAAATCGAGAATATCATAACCACGGTAATGTAAATCGCTGCCATTTTTTCCTACTGTACAGAGTGCCGTATTGCCCGCAGCAATGCCGGAAAGGGCAACGGATTTTTTGGGTTTAAAAGTGGTTTCAGGAGAATGGGTTATCGTATTCTGTTTATTCATGAGTATCACCTTTGCTATTTTTCTGCGAAAACAGAGCATCCAGTTTTCGTTCAAAAGCGTAATAGCTGATGCTTTCATACAGCTCATTACGAGTCTGCATCATATTGATGACATTTTTCTGTGTGCCATCACGACGCAGGGTGATGTAGACCTGTTCGGCAGCTTTATTCATAGCCCGGAATGCCGATAGCGGGTAAAGGGCGATGGCGACATCCACACTTCTCAGTTCTTCAAGAGTAAAGAGCGGAGTGGCACCAAACTCAGTGATATTCGCCAAAATGGGAACCTGTGACTTGGAGGCAAATTCCTTATACATATGCAGTTCTGTTATCGCTTCAGGGAACAGCATATCTGCGCCCGCTTCAATATAGGCAGCGGCTCTGTCCAGAGCAGAATTCAACCCTTCCACAGCCAATGCATCGGTGCGTGCCATAATGACAAAATTCTCATCTGTACGCACATCAACGGCAGCCTTGATACGATCTACCATCTCTTCTTTGGAGACAATTTCTTTATTTGGACGATGCCCGCAACGCTTGGCGCCAATCTGATCTTCAATATGGAGAGCGGCGGCACCTGCTTTAATCATAGAACGAACAGTGCGGGCAACATTGAATGCAGAAGAACCAAATCCGATATCTGCATCCACAAGCAGAGGTAAATCACAGACATCGGTGATGCGGCGGATATCAATCAGAACATCATCCAGTGTGGATATGCCGAGATCCGGCAGGCCCAACGAACCGGCTGCAACACCGCCACCAGAAAGATAAATGGCCTTGTAGCCTGCGCGTTTTGCCAGCAATGCATGATTTGCATTGATTGTTCCAACCACTTGTAACGGAGATTCGTCTTTTATCGCTTGGCGAAAAGCCAAACCGGCAGAATAAAGTGCCATATATAACTCCATTGTTACTCAAATGAAATAAAATTGTATCTTGTTTTACTTAAGCAACTTTAGTGCCAAAAATCGTAATGAAGGACAGCAATCAGACATTTATTTATGATTTTTTGGTTTTTTATCTTAAATATCAATTTGTTATTTATTTTTGTTGGTTGGTTGATGAAGATGGGAATCTATTGGCTATAATGTATCATTGTTTCATATTGAACCAATTTTGTTTCATTGTTGTTTCATCGGTGTTTCTATAAGGAGTCACTGAAACGCGCAGGGAAATTGCAGAAAAAATCTATCGAAAGAAAAAGAGGAAAATATGGCATTGGGTGACACAGAAAAATCTGATAATGGCGATAATAAGAAACCAGTCATCTGGACGGTTTCTGTTTCCCGGCTGTTTGATCTTTTCCGCGACATTACCCCTGAGTTTGATCACCAGGCTGATATCACGCCGATACAACGTGGTTTTGAAGATGCCATCCAGCATATTCGCAAACGTCTGGAAACAGAACACTGTGATGCGGTCATTTGTGCCGGCTCTAATGGCGCGTATTTAAAAAGTCGATTATCTGTGCCGGTGATCATTGCTAAGGCCAGTGGATTTGATTTTATGCAGGCACTGGCTCGTGCCCGCCAAATCAGTTCCCGCATTGGTGTCATCAATTACCAGAATACCTTGCCTGTGCTGGAGGAGTTTCAGCAACATTTCAATCTGCGGATTGAACAGCGCAGTTATGTCACAGAAGAAGATGCCAGAGCACAGGTTAATGCTTTAAAGTCAATGGGAATAAAAGTGATTGTCGGTGCGGGGCTGATTACCGATCTTGCTTGTGAAGCTGAACTGGTGGGGATTTTTATCTATTCTGCGGATTCAATCCGGCAAGCATTTCAGGATGCGTTGGAAATGGCCAGAATAACCAGACTGAATCAGACGGTCATTTCACCTTATCCTACAGAAGATAAATTGCGTACCCGCCATGCCATCAGCGATATCAAAGGAAATTCTGCGGCAATAGAACATGTGCGCAATACGATAATGCTGTACTCACGTTCAACGGCAACAGTCCTGATCCAGGGTGAAAGTGGAACGGGAAAAGAGCTGGTGGCTCAGGCGATCCATCATGAATATACTTTGCGTTATGGGCAGCTAGTGGGAAAACATCCACGCCCATTCGTCGCCGTTAACTGCGGCGCTATTGCGGAGTCGCTGTTGGAAGCTGAATTATTCGGCTATGAAGAAGGGGCTTTCACGGGATCGCGGCGAGGGGGACGGGCGGGTTTGTTTGAGGTTGCTCACAGGGGAACCTTGTTTCTGGATGAGATAGGTGAAATGCCATTGCCCTTGCAAACACGGCTGTTGAGGGTACTGGAGGAAAAATCCGTTGTCAGGGTCGGGGGGTATCGCCCGATTGCCGTTGATGTTCGTATTATCTGTGCGACTCATTGTGATTTAGATACTTGGGTGCGGGAAGGGCGCTTCCGGACAGATTTATTTTATCGTCTGAGTGTATTGCGGATCAATGTGCCTGCTTTGCGGGAAAGAGGGAATGATATTGGTTTACTGGCAATGGAATATCTGCAACGGGCATTCGCTGCACTTAACTTACCCATTTCTTCATTGAGGAGAAGGGAACTTGCTGATTGTTATAAAACGCTGCAAGCTTATTATTGGCCCGGAAACGTGCGGGAATTGCGTAATTTGATGGAAAGGATAGCCCTTTATTTAAGTGCCAACACTGAACAGAAATTGTCGTCTGAATTAATATTATCGCTTTCACCTGAGCGCCAGATGGGGATTCATGCTGATAATCATGCAATGAAACCAACCCAGACTGAATTTTCTTCATTTATTGAAAGCCCTCCATCGGTACATGAAATTGTAGCGCGATTCTCCGGCAATCGACGTGCGGCCGCAGAATATTTGGGGATTAGCCGCACGACACTTTGGCGCAGATTAAAGCAGGAGAAGCAGGAGAAAGAGAAAAATTAATGGGTGGAGATACGCATGAGACAAATGAAAACGATGAAGATAAAGATCAAGAAAAAAATACCCTTCCAATGACTTTTTTCTTTTGAAACTAATTGATCTTCTGAAGAAACATATTTGTTAAATTCGGATAAGGCATATTGTTTATTTATTTCATCTTTCTCGTCTTCATCGAGCGTCTGATAGATATGTACCATTTTTAATATGCCCAGCATTTTTTCCGGTAATGGGATTATATCTTCATCACAATAAATAATAAGATCACAGTGAGCTTGCTCAACGATAGCATAAAGATATTCAACGTGGAATTTATGCATACGATCTGGATTTTTCTTTATGACTTTTTGAATTTTTTCTGATGAGTCAGGGTAGGCAACGAAATAAATATTATCATATTCATCAGATTTATCATGCATTTCTATATGAAAGCCTTTTGGTTCTCCTCTTTCACAAGCAACCCAGAATTCGGTCGAAATAAATTCCTCTACAAAATCGATCAGATAGTCTCCGTTCTTTTCATCTTCAATTCCATCTTTGAGTTTATTATATTTCTCTAGTAAGGCCTTTGGCATATCGAATAATATCCTGAATAAGTCATTAAAATAACCATTAATAGTGCTATTTTCTCTATGATAGTCATAAGCGGGTAGAATAATCTAACTGTATTAAATCTATTAGAAGCAGAAGCTACCATTATCTTTATTAGCCTAATAATTCTAATGGCAACTCTTTTATTTTGCTAACACTAATTGAATATTTTAATAGCCAAACAATCAGCGATAATCAGTTCTTATCCGCCAATAAGCGGCCATATTGCTTCATATCGATATTGCCGCCACTTAAAATAATCCCGACACGTTGGCCTTTTAATTGCTCCCGCATTGATTTTGCAGCGGCAAATCCCAGACAACCTGTAGGCTCAACAACGATTTTCATTCGTTCAGCTAAAAAGAACATGGCATCAATGAGTTCGTTATCTGAAGCTGTAAAAATATCTTTCACCAGATGACGAATGATGGCAAAAGTGTATTGTCCTAAATGCTGCGTTTGCGCACCATCTGCAATTGTCTTTGGCGTATCGATACAAACGATTTCATTTTTTCTGAAAGATTGCTGACCATCATTACCGGCTTCGGGTTCAACACCAAAAACACGGCACGCAGGTGATAAGTGAGCCGCTGAAAGGGCTGAGCCAGAGAGTAAACCACCGCCCCCCAGAGGGGTAAATAAAGCATCCAGTTCTCCGACTTCTTCAAACAACTCTTTGGCGACTGTACCTTGACCCGCGATAATATGGGGATGATCGAAAGGAGGGATGAGTGTCATACCCTGCTCTTCTGCCAATTGGCGGCTTATTTCTTCGATATTGCCCGTGTATCTATCGTAGAAAACCACTTTACCGCCATAACCTTTGGTTGCCGTTATTTTGGCTTGCGGGGCATCTTGTGGCATGACAATAGTGGCAGAAATATTCAGTAATTTGGCAGCCAATGCGATCCCTTGTGCATGGTTACCGGATGAATAAGCAATGACTCCTGCTTTTTTTTGTTCGTCGCTCAATTGACTCAACGTATTTATGGCACCCCGGAATTTGAATGCACCCATTTTTTGATAATTTTCACATTTGAAATAGATCTTGGCATCAAAAATGTTATTGATAGTGGTTGAGGTGAATACAGGGGTCTTATTGATGTATTTTTTAATGCGGGTGTGGGCTTCAGAGATATCATTGTAATCGGGAGTAAAATTCATTATTTAGGCCTCTTAAAGTTCGATCACATCATTTTGAAAATTTTATTTAAAGATTCAGTAACATAATATAATTTAGATATAAATAACAGTTATGAGACATCTATCACCAATAGGGCCGTTATCTGAAAAAGTAGGGGTTATTTAAAAAATAACATTTTCTTTTGGTATCCAGCCGGTTTCACCTGATTTTTTATGCGCCCAATACCAACCATTTAATAAACGCTCCAGATATAAGCACTCTCCTGAGCTTACAGTTAATTCATGGGATGTATAGTCTTCAGCGCATATTGCTTTATCAGGAAAAATAAAATGTAAAATTTGTTGTGGGACCCATCCGTTGATCTGCAATGCATTAATGACCCAAACCCAGCAAGGGTATTTGATATCACTGTGGCTGACTGACACGATATCTCCGGCCTTTAATACGATGGGATGTGAGAATGTACTGACATGATCTCGAATTACGGTACTCTTCTTTAACATTTTTGCTCCTGTTTCTCTTGAATGAGGGCCAGTATCGGAAAAATGAAATATGATTGTAATACCGTAAGTCAGTTGATTGCACCCCATAAATTATCGATGGCAGGTAACTTTTTATCGAGTTTTTGGAGTAACTCGAAATAGCTATGAGCTAATTTAATCTGGTGTTCATCCTTAAAATTTTCACCCCAAATATCAGGATTGGATAAATCAAAACGTTTTGGTATGGCGGGTTTCAATCCAGATTCTGGTGCTAATTTATTCAGTTCAAGTTGTTTTAAAAGTTGTTGAGAAGCTTGTCTGGCTATTTTGTGATAACCCAATTCTTCTAATAACAAAATGGCATGGGCATGTGTGATGCCATGAATTTTTTCACCTGTGAAAAAATATCCTTGGTCATCAAGATAAACGTCATGACTACTATATTTAACCGCTAAAGTACATAATGTTTTTATATCAGGAATATCCATTTTAGAATGAGGATATTGTCGGTAATCAGATACGCCAAAGTAACGGTCCCATTTATCAGAAGCCACATTTAATATTAGTTTTGATATATTGGAAACTGCATTTTTAGTGAGTTCAATTTGGTGGTTGGACACCGCTTTTAGAAATAAAGTGCCATAAATAATACCATGCCCCGATCGACTCAGCTGATGTGAATTAAGCTCGATGGCTTCAATAACAGGAGAATAATCAGAAGTGATTTCACTGGGTTCCAATGGCATAAACAAGTCATGATGTTTTTCAATTATTTTTTCAAGCCTTGCTTTTAAGTTGCGGTGTGCCTTCATGGGCAATGCATTGCTTTTTAACAAGGATGCTCCTGCAAGTAAAGATGCGCCAATGTGCCCTTGAAACCAGCCAGCTGGCTCTAAATTAATCACATTAGCTAAAGCTAAAATTCCAGCCTCTTCGTAATTATCCATTTTTACCCTTAAAATAATATATAAATGAAATAATTATAAGTAAAATCAAATGATGAATAACTCTATTATATTAATGGCGTTTATGTGTGCTCAAAAGAGCTAAAAGCACTAATGGTGATAACTAATGGTGATAGAAGAAGACTCAGTTTCCAACATCAAAACATTGATCATTGAGGATGCTCATTTTTAAAAAGATTTTCTATACCCGTCGTCTTTCAAGTTGCCTCTTTGTTGGCTGCGTTTATTCACTCCGGTCACCGTTTTTATAAACACACGGTTATCTATGCGCCCGGAGATGATGAGAGGCTCTTGCCTCTCGACCTTTGGCTGTTCAAATTCGTTCCCGACGAATTTGTCATTCCCTTGCCGCCGCGACACATCTTGAAATACATAGGGTATATATATTTGTTGCTATTCAAGTTACAAATCGATGGAAAAGAACAAATTCTTCCAGCGAACAGGGCTACAGCTTGAAAGGCGACAGGGTTAGGTATACTATCTTCAAATATAATATGTAAATAATTAAAATGTGTAATTAAATGATGGGTAAAATTATTGTCAATGGTGTTGCAAATAAAAAATTCATTGCAGAACATGCTGATGATTTTTTCAGAGTTATCAATGAGAAAATATCTCCTGAGTTAATTCCCGAAAAACTCTATCGTAAAGGTAAAGCCTGTTGGGTGCTCCAAACCTTAATTAATTTAAAATACTATTATGGCGATGACTTGGATGTTACCTTAACAAATAAGGCTAACGCCGATGCAGTCAATATATTACATTATGATGATTTTAGCTTTAAAACAAAATCATGGTTAGGTAAATCTGTTATATGCCAAGCGGATAGACCACCAATTTATGATGTTGATTGTGTTGTGGTTCAAAATCCGTTTCAAGAAAAAGACGGAAAGGTATTTATACCTCACTGGCCGCAACCAAAAATTAAACCAAGAAATAATAATCGCCATGATATCAGTACGATTGGTTTTTTTGGTCATCAAGATGCATTACCTGATTTTTTTTCCGATGAAATTTTTCTGGAAGAATTAAAGTTGAGAGGCATTAAGTTTATCAACTCCAATAAAAACTGGAACGACTATACTGATATCGATATTGCCATCAGCTTTAGAAAAAATAACGATTTAGATCTTATAAGAAAACCCGCCAGTAAGCTTATTAACGCATGGAATGCCGGTTGTCCTTTAATTTGTGATGATGAACCATCCATGAGAGCAATAAGACTCAGTGAATTGGATTATTTAATAGCGAAAAGCCCAAATCAATTTATCAATGTGGTGGATAAATTGAAAAGTAATCCAGTGCTTTATGCAGAAATGGTTTCAAATGGTAAAAAAAGGTTTGAAGATTATAGTCGTGAAGCAACAACGAAAAAGTGGTTTTCTTTAGTAGAAGACATTCATAATGGAAAAGTAAAAGCTAAATCAAGATTTGATTTTATTCGATACGTTTTAAATAAAAATAAATTTTTCTGATATATTTTAATATGTGCATTTTATTTTAACCTTTATGCATCCAATGAATTTCAAGAATGCAGCTAACAAAGCTACAACTTGAAAACAGCAGAAATAAAACAGAGGATTCTCCATCCTTAAATTATATATGAATTGGTGGGGACTGAGCTTGAATCATAATGCCGTAGTCAGAACTCGTTATTTGTCTGGGCGATGTGAAAAGATCTTTGTCCCCCAAATTTTTTAAAGCACAAAAAAATTAATAAAAAGAATAAGTAATGGCAAGTCTTAAAAGATTAATTATTAAGAATTACCGTATTATATATAAAAAACAAAAACTTTCCTTTCTTTATAAAAAATTACCTTTATTTATGCGGTAAGATAAAAAATAAGAACTAAAATAAATATGATGGCTATTTTATAAACAGATAAATCTATTTCGTTGTTAATAAAAGGTGAAAGTCATGCTTATGATTACCAAAAACATGTTCTCTGGCAGAGAGAATCCAAGTTGGATTATTCCAGAGCCATTGGCGAGTGATATCTTGAAAGATATTGTTACAAATAAAAAAGCATTAAATTACAATACCTAAATCTCCTGTCTTAGGATTGAGAGGGGTTATTGTCGAAATTATGGACCCATCGGTTGCAGAACAGTTTGAACTACCGACAACATTTCGGGTTGATGATGGATATGCGGAAGATATTTCTGATAGTAAAAACCTTGCTGAAATGCTTTTAAATATTGCTGTTCAATTTGAAAATAAAAGCAAAATCACATATGCCAGAAAAGTTTTTAAGAGAGCTCCTTGCAGAATCCGAAAAGGGGGAATTTATCAATATACCTCTTGTCAGGAGAGGAGAGATACAGAAACAAAAGATATTGGTGAATTGGATCCAGATAAACATGTTTGGAAATGTCCCATACAAGTAGGTCTGTATAAACCTGAGTATTGGTCAGGCAATTATGCGAGGGCAAATAATTGTTATGCCTATGCATGTAATATCAGAATGAATCCAGCGAGTGATTTTAATTGGCCACATCCAGGATATTTTAGTAAAGAAAGAGTTAAAATACCAAGTGATGATCAAGAACTTTTGGACGGTGTCAAAAATGATGGCATAGTGAAATATGCAGATGGAATGAACTGTCCTACAAGTTCAAAGGATGAACCTGTATGGTTAACGTTGTTATTTTCGGGGCTTATTGATGACCAGTATTGGGATTATCATTGGTATAGGTGTATAAAAGAGGGAAATAGGTTCATTTGGGCCCATAAAATGGGACCTAACCCAATTGAGAAAATAGACACAGAAAAGGTTGAAGCTGTTAAAGCTAATGCTGAAATAAATCAGTATACAAGGTTTCATGGAGATTTTCTGATACCTAAAGTTACTATTTGCGCAAGAGCTAGACCATGATTTGAATATAAATAAGATTAAGGAGAATACGTTTCTGATCTTGACAATTAATTCTTTCAAAATACTGAAACAAAAAACATACCATTTACTTTCCTTGATATATTGAAAATATATTTTAATAAATCACGATGAAGTATTTTTTCTGTATAATCGTAAACTCGTTTACATTCCTTATAGGTATAGAGGTATGTGAAAAATATTATTTCATTGAGATAGGATCTAATGCAAGACTAATTAATATGAGTTGTGGGCTATTTCTGTTGAAACGAGCTTCTTGTGAGAAATAAAATTATTTTGGAATAGGCTATTGGCAGGTCTGTAATATCTCTCACTGAATGTTTTTTTGTTATAAAGTCATTTAAATTCAATGTGATAAATAATAAAATAATGAGCAGTAGAAGTGGATATTTTGATGCAATTTCAATTATTTGGTATTGGGCAAGAAATAAATATTTATTTCTTGCCCTAAACTGATAATCCGGTCATAGCATTTTTAGTGGCTCTGTCTTAATTTTCCGATGCAAAGGTGAAAATAGAACTACAGAACATGGAGATGGAAAAAATAAAAATAACTAAAGATGCAATACGATATAATAAGGTAGAGTTAAAAAGTGTGGGTCTTGTTTGCCATAAAGGCATAATAGCACCGCAAGCCGTCCATAGCAGAGATATAGGAAAAAGAGCAAACAATATACTTAACATAGAAAAATAGTAATCATGATGATTCGTGAATGCGGTGGTTGGTATAATAAGTGTAGCAATTACGAAAGACTTAGGGTTTAGTAAAGTAGTGAGGAATATTGTTACAACAGTAATGCTTTGATTATTTTTTTGCAGAGAAAGTCGCCATATCTTTATAGCTAAATATGCCACATAAATAGCAGATATTAATTTTACTATGAATAAAATATAATAACTATACTCCATTAATATTTTAACTGCCACTCCCCAAGCACTTATTGATAATAAATAGCCTACCCATTCTGCAATAATTAATTTAAAACTTTTTATTATTCCTTGGGACAAACCAGAGCAAAGTAATAAGGTGTTTGTTGGCCCCGGCATCATAAGCAATAATGCACTGCTGAAAGTAATTTTAATTAAATCATCTAATTGAAGCATTTTATCAACCCTGATATAATTAATATTGTTTTAATGAAAGTTGTATTGTCTGATTTTTTAAATATATTCTTACGCCCTTACATTAATGTATAGTGACCTCGTTAGTGATAAATTTAATTATTATTAATCTTCAGCGGAAACATAAAATTAAAATGTTTGTCTAAACAAGACTGGAAGGTAATAATGTGTGGGATGAGAAATATCAATGAATATTGACCAGATCGCTTGCTGCTTTGTTATTAACGGAATTGTTAATCTTTCCGATGTATTATGGTGTAATTTCATTCTTTTATGGATGAATAATGCTAACCATCCTGGGTCCGGTTGATAAGTATTTTGTATTTCCTTTGCTAATAGACAAAATAAATTGTCATTTTTAGGCTTATTATTGAAATTAAATTTATCCATTGTGAAAAATAAAAATCCAGTTAATATGTTTAATGTAAAATCGTGTTTGAATATATCAGTATAAACATAAAAAAAGTAACATTTTGCAAATCATTAATTAACTGTTTATTAATAAATGTTAGCTAACAAATGTTGATTAACAAATGTCTATTCAGCAAATCCATGCAGTGATTTTGAACAAAAACTTAATCAATGAGTCAGTGCTTATTGAAAGGAAAGTACTGACTCAATTTCAATCGTAAAGCCAGTGTAACAATCAGCGATGTTATAAGATCCCGTTATGCCTGAGAAATGCATCAATTTTGGGTTTACGGGATCGAAGCATGGTAAATAGCGCCATTGGTTCTTGGCTTCCGCCAGGCTCTAAAATATGGTGTAAAAACTGAGCGCCCACTTCCGAATTTAATATTCCTTTTTCTTCAAATAAGCTAAATGCATCGGAAGACATGACGCCGGCCCATTTATAGCTGTAATACCCGGCAGCATATCCGCTACCAAAAATGTGTTCAAAGCTATTTTGAAAGCGGTTTGCCTCAGGTGGTATATCAACGTCCAACTCTGAACGAACACGATCCAGTACCTGTTGTACATTCGTTGGCGGAGTTGATTGATAGTGCTCATGCAGACGAAAATCAAACAAAGAGAATTCTAATTGGTTAATCATGCGCATTGCCGAATTAAAATTTCTTGCTTCAATTAATTTACTCAATAGCTCATCAGGCAGCGGTTCTTGTGTTTGGTAATGGGCCGAAAAAGCACCATCCCTTCTTTTTGCCAGCACCAGTTTTCCAGAAATTGACTGGGAAACTCGATGGCATCCCAAGGCACACCATTGATGCCTGATACGGCCAAAATCTCAGTTTTGGTTAATAAATGGTGAAGCCCATGACCCACTTCATGAAATAGTGAAACTATTTCTTGGTGGGTAAACAACGCAGGTTTGCCACCCACTGGCCTGCCAAGATTACAATTTAAAAATGCGACAGGATATTGTATCGAACCATTGATGCGTCGGCGTCTCACCCGACACTCTGCAATCCATGCCCCGCTGTGCTTGTTTTCTCTGGCATACAGATCCAGATAAAATCCACCCAGAAGTGCCCCTTGGTTATCTTCGATAATAAAAAAACGGATATCAGGATGCTAGGTATCTATGTCTCGAGAAGATCACAACGTAATGCCCTTAAGGCAGATTTTGACTTTGCGCTCATCGGCCATACCGCAGGCAGATTTATCTGTGGAGAGACACAGGCTTCAGGTGCTTCTCCAAGGATCATATGTGCATTGGTCCCTCCAATGCCAAAAGAACTTACCCCCGCGAAATGTGCTTGCCCTTCAGTTTGCCATTGGCCATTTTCATTGTTCACGGCAAAACAATTTTTATCCCACTCAATCTTCTTGCTCGGCTGTTCACAATGGAGCGTCTGAGGCAGTAGATTGTTTTTCAACGCTAAACTCACTTTTATTAAGCCAGCGACACCTGACGCTGTATTTAAGTGACCAAGGTTGCTTTTGAGTGATCCTATCTTAATTTTTTGTTTGGTGTTTTCTGGCGTGAATACCCGGGATAAAGTTGAGATTTCAACAGGATCGCCCAGTTGTGTTCCGGTGCCGTGTGTTTCAATATAGGAGATATCAAAAGGGGGGAGTTCTGCCACTTGCAACGCATGAGCGATAACTTCAGCCTGCCCGATGATGCTTGGTTAGGATAGAAGCTTGCTATATGCTTCGTGGATCGCGACCAGTGAAGAAGAACAGGCGGTTTGAATATTTATCGCAGGCCTGCGTAAATTTAACTGATAAGCGATACGCGTCGCCATATAATCAAGCCCGTTACTGATTGATAGTCAACCACCCAAAAACGCTTATCGCGCAATAACACGACGTCATTGATTTCATTGTTCAATAAGACGCTGAGCAATGCATCAATATCACTTGAATAACGTCTTTCATAAGGCTGATCGAATATTTGCATATTGATATGACTGAGCTCTTGCCCAATGCTTCGGCAAATACCGATGAGTGATGCGTAATAGGGTTGGCTTACTTCACTAAATAGGTCATTAACCCCGCGAACCACGGTGGTCTATTGTTTGATCCGACGGTTTAATTTCGTGTGCTGAGCTAACTTAATGATAAAGGTCAGAACCGGTTTTAATACTTCCTCTGGAGTACTTCTTTTCAGCATATCGATAACAACATTTTTTAAATGGGTATAACCCGAATCGCATTTAATTTATGTTCAAGATATAAGGTTGTCCGGACGTCCGTATCCAGACGCCCAAGGATTAGCTGTGGTATCAGCGGCAGAAATAAGCTTGTGGCTCTTCGTCTAGGGGAGCAGGCATTTGTACCCGCACCGAAATAAACCTGCCATCAGGAATATCAATCAAATCACCATCAGAGTAACCTTCCTTGACATTTCTGGCGAAAATGGGGGCATACAAGTGTTCACGGTGGTAAATCATTACCTTGAGAGAGCCATCATGTAGCTTTTCATAATCAATCCAAACTAACGGCAGGTTGTTATGACATTGCGGTATTTCAATGTTGTTTACTGCTTCATCAGTATTAAATCCTAAGATACCCTTGATTAAATAAGTTCCCTCAGAAACACGTTCAACAGTTGCACCCTTAGATTCTTCATTCGTCGTAAAGGCACCAGAGGAGTAAATTTGAATGAGGGGAGAGGTTTGCTTGATGTTACCTCTGGCGTCCATGGTGGTTGTCGCTGTGGTCAGAACTTTCCACCAATCGGTCCAAACACCGGATTCCCGGTATCTGCAATAGAATTCATTCTTATAATGAGCTTGTTGGTAAATACCATCGTAATTTCTGCCAAGAACGAGACAGGGGCCATATCGGGTATTATTGTCCGCACTATTTTTTGCATTTACCCCCGGACCTGCGTAAATACCGCTAACAATTGCATTATTATAATCGCCATTAGGTATCGCTGCTCCATTATACGAACCAATGCCGTAGTCACCTGTCTTTATTGCATGACCTAATCCCAAATGGCTAACAAATGCTGCTTTATCAGGAATATCTTCACCATTTTTATTTTTTTCTAATCGGGTATTTGCATTTTGATTAGCGGTATTTGCTAAATTATATGCCGTTTTCACTGCCTTAGATGTTGCTGCCATGACTTCGCTATCATTGCCGACATCATTGCTCAGAATAACAAATCCCTTGCCTTGCAATGTTGCGTTTGGGTGGTTACGACTTTGAGCATGTTCTTCAATGGTTTCTTTGATGGCTTTTCTGACATCATCCATGGTTGGAACCATGACGGGGCTATTACTGCCTTGAGTTTTTATATTCATTCCCTCATTTAATCAACAATACATATTGCTAAATAACATGAAGGCGGTGAGTTACTGCTCCGCCGATGAACTTCAATGAACGGATTTATCAATACTGGAAAATGCGAATTGACTAATATTTGATAGGGGACATACCTTGTTGGCAGAATGGCATAAAATGACCGAAGGGGAATTAATAGAATTTATCATAAGGTTGATAAAGTTCAGCATACTGAAATTGGGATCTTTTAAGGTTTAACTGATTGATTTTTTTATATTCTTTAAAACTTCAAAGAATTGCGTTAAATGAATATTGTTCTCCTTTTAATTCATTCATTCTTCTGGAATCCTTAATTTGAGGGGAAGGTTGCTATATTGTAGAGAAAAATAATTCTGCATATAAAAGGATAGATTTTTTTTCCTTCAGTGATTATCTTTATTTCGGGAATGTCTTTATGCCTTATATTAAATCACCTTAATCGATTGCTGGCTTTTAAGCTATCGTCATTAAATGGATTTATTTACACTAAAGTTGATGGGTAAATAACCTATATGATAAAGAAATTATCATGTTAGTGCTCTGTTGATAATGAAGTGATAATAATTATCTTGCGTAATTTTATCAAAAGGAGGCGGTATGAAAGCTTTATTTGGTGTTATCCTGACTGCGTTGTTTTTAATCGCACAACCGGCTTTAGCTTGGCAGAAATATGATATAGCATTTTCAAATGCAGCTAATTCCGGCCCTACTTACTTATCTAAAATAAATGATAAATGTATGGATAGTGCGGGTCCATTAAATTTCAGTGTTAACAATAAATATAAGATGACCGTTGAAGATATGAACTCTGGTGTTGGCATATGTCTTGGAATACAAAAAAAGATAATCTGGGCAGTGAGCCATACACATAACCCTGCCAGTTTAGATCCTAAAGCTTGTTTAGTGCAATTTAGTGTTACTTACTACTGGTTTGATCACTGGCATGCGGCAATTACAAGTACTTGTGAAAATCTAATTAGCTATGCAACATGTAGGCTGGAGAATTGCCTTAACTATTGCCCAGATTTGAATAATTGCCATATGACAAAGACAGGAAGTGTCGGCGTCAATGTACCTGACAGTATCAATATAGTTTTTGCGAAGTAGAAATGCACTGAGATTTAAATATAATTATTTATCTCTTGAAGTATTGAAACTACTTTTATAAAGGTGAGAAATCTCACCTTTTATTTCCTTATTCTCTGATCCTCAGGCAAAAATAAATTTACTTGTCGTTTTTGCAAGAAAACCCAATCTGTATGCAATAACGGAACAGGTAAAGCAAGTTCTTCATTTACCGCTTAATTACGGCTTTTAACGTGGCTATGGCTCAAGTGTGCGATTTTATCGAGTACCATGCGTTGGCGGGATACCGAAACGTGCCATAGGCTGTAAATTCAAACTCAGAGAGCGTGAAATCAGGAGGCGAATGCTGCTGGCTGAAAGTTTTATTTTTGGGTGTTTTGGGGTTTTAAACAAGTCTTTAGATCTAGATCTTATTTATGGTTTCCACAGTAACTATGCCAAAAAACATATCTCAACATTAAGCATTCAATTATAAAAAACCTCACTTTTGCCCGACAACTTACGTGAACAGCTACCGCCAAATATGGCGGTAGGGTTAATTAGATAAATGTGTCCAGTAGGATTAGGTAGGAATTTATGCTTGGGAAGTAGATGAATAAGAAAGTATTCTGGTTATGTTTATTAGGAATAGCGATCGGTTGCCGGTTTTATTACCCGGCCGTCATCTTCAACATAACCCTCATAAACAACGATAGAACTATCAAGAAGTGCAAAATACGAAATTGTCTCTCCTTCTGATGATATTGAAACTATATAACCGCGAAGATCTGAACGAGACCAATATTCATTACCACCCGGTTGAATATCAAATGAACCATCACCTTCCCCGGATTCCGTATCCCATCTGTTGACACTAACTGAAATAATATAATTAGTGTTATTCGTTACATTCATGATACCCCCTATATTTTAATATAAAATTAGAAACTTTAGTGCCATGAAAAAACTATAGATACAGGTAACATTATTCCTGCTTTTGACAAATCAAGACAACAACAATAAGTGTCTTGGAACAAATAAACTATATTGTTATTTTTCTAAACATCATCGGCTCACAAGGCATAAATGCAGGTATGACGGCATCACAACGCTCTTTTTAGGGGGTTAATCCGTAAGAAGCAAAGTAACTTATCAGCGAGGTGGGTTGGGCACCGTTACTGCGGGGCTTTTTTATTCTTCCATATTAAAGGTTAAATCTATGGTCTTCTATATGAACGCATCCCGTTTGCAAGACAAAAGTTATTGTGACATTGAAGGTAGATTGCAGCTCTATATTCGGCCTTGTTACAGCTAATACTGCGGGCCTCGATGTAATCCGCTGACCTGCGCCTTATTCCTCGAACGAGCTTGACGCTCTGGTGACCATTCAGGTTTAGCAAGTCACGGTCTCACCTTTCGTTGTCATCATAACTCTTGCCTCAGCAATCTTTCTGTATTCGTCTTTTTTAATTAAGTTGAAGTAAATTTTTATCTGTGAAATACCTCAATAAGGCCTGACACTGACGTAATCTTTTTCATATTCCCGTTGATGAGCAATCAGTGCCCAGACCGTGCGAGCCAGTTTATTCGCCATCCCGACAATCGCAACACTAACCGGACGTCGTTTTTTCAGTTCGCTTACCCACTGGGGCGGTGTTTTCGTGCATAACGTGACGACTCTGGCGCCATGGATAAACAGCGTCCTGAGATACGCATCCCCACGTTTACTGATGCCCAGTAACTTAACCCGGCCACCTGTTCCTGTTTGCCGGGGAACCAAGCCCAGATAGGCGGAAAACTCCCGGCCTGATCGGAAAGCAGTGGGATCCCCCATCGTAGCGATGGCTGCTGTAGCAATCAGAACACCCACACCCGGAATTTTCATGATCCGCTGACAATCCGCATGCTGATTTGCCCACTCAGTCAATTGTTTTTCCAGACCGTCAATTTCTTTATCAAGTTCACTCAGGCGATAATATTGCTCTTCAATCAGGCTGATCAGGAAGGGGGAGAGTGTTATCCTTAACCGCTCAAGCACCTCGGGTATCGCTTTGTCTAACGATGCCCGCCCCTTATGCACTGTCTCACCAAATTCCAGTAACAATCCATGCAATGCATTAATTTGCGCGGTTCTGAATTTCACTAACTGAGTACGCATCCGGTGCACAGAAAGTAGGGTTTGTTGTTCTTCATTTTTGATAGCGACGGGTTTACCCGGTTGCTGAACGGCCATCCAGATTGCCCTGGCATCCATGACATCGTTTTTGTTACCTATACGAAAAGCTTTAACAAATTTGGCCTGAAGCAAATGAACTTCATGCCCTAACTTTTTCAGCTCCCGTGCCCAATAGTGGGCACCACCACACGCTTCCATACCAATCAGACAAGGATCCCGGTTGCTGAAAAAAGTCAAAAAATCCCGTCGTCGTAGCTGTTTATCAATGATTTCACCGGTATATTCATCAACGAAATGAATTTGCATCAGATACTTTGCGATATCGACGCCAACAGGCGTATATTTCATGAGTGGATCCTCCAGTTATCAGAGAGCAACAGGCTTCTCATTTAGGCACTATAAGGCCGGAAATCTGAGAGGATCCACACCTTACCTCTCAATTTCAGCATAGTACCGAGGGTTACGTGGTTGGGATGCGTTCATTACATTCCTCGTTTTTGCAACGCTAATTTTGATGAATTTTGGGCTTGCTAAAATCTATCCGGCGTCACTATAGGCAAGGTTGCCCACGCCTCGATGAATTCCGCGCCTGATGTTCCTAAAAAACCACGCGGCTTTAATAAGCCATCTTAACCTTTAGGTTTCTCACCAGACCGATTGGCCGTTTATGTCATCAATTATCAGTCTTTGCAAAACCAGTGGGGTAACGTTTAAATTTATTAATCATGACACAGAATCAGGCGTCAAATACCGTGTGCTGTGTCGTGATTGCCCAAGCTATCCGGCAAATTTATTCGCAGTGCATAAGCCACGACATTGGAGTGTTTTTGTTCAAGCTGCTGCCTGACCCTGTCAGCCAGTTTTCCGGAGTAATTATCCAATCGTTGCATAAAGACTCGTGCACATTGTACCAAGAGTCTCCGCAAGTGCTTATTTCCTCGTTTACTGATGCCCAGCAGGGTATTTTTTCCACCCGTGCTATATTGCCTGGGAACTAATCCCGTTGAGGCGGCAAAATCACGACTTTTGGCATATTGTCGGCCATCTCCCCACTGTGAAGAAAGTAAGCTCGCTGTGATTAAACCAATACCGGGGATGGTCATAAGACGCTGGGCTGTGTCATCCGTTGTGATCGTGTGTTTTAGTCCAGATTCTAACTCGACTATTCGTTCAACAATATAGTGATAATGGGCATGTAGTTGCATCAGCAATCGGACCAGATAATCGGGAAGTTTGTGCTTTGCTAACACTAACGATAAGCGTTTCATAATAGCTTCTTCCTTCGGCAAGCTAATCCCAAACTCGAGTAAGAAGCCAAGTATCTGATTAGTTGTTTTGATCTTATCCCTGACCCGATGTAATGCCCGCATTGCTTGTTGAGCTTCGGTTCTTGGCCGGACAAAACGCATTGAAGGACGTGACGCGGCTTCGCAGATAGCTTCGGCATCAACAAAATCATTCTTATTACTTTTAACGAAAGGTCGGACAAACTGAGGCGAAATGAGTTTGGCCTCATGTCCCAAATCAGTTATCTGTCTTGCCATGAAATGAGCACCAGCACAGGCTTCCATCACAATGGTTGCAGATGAGCAGTTAGCGAGAAACTCCATCAATTTAGTTCGGGTAAACTTTTTACGGAGAAGAGCCTGACCTGATTTATCCTGACAGTGGATATGAAAGGTATGTTTGCCGAGATCGAGACTAATGAGTGTGACGGTGTTTATGATGATGGCCTCTAATCAAAGATAATCACTCTGTCAATATACTGTTGGTGGAGTGAGGGGTGACCATTTCATTAACCACCGACTTTAGTCGGTCAGCTTTAGCTGCGATACTGTGTTACACGGGAGGTGCAGCATGGATTACAGATATGGCAGCCACACGGTATTTAATATCGAATATCATTTTGTGTGGGTAACAAAATACAGGTACAAGGTGCTGATGGGTGAAGTCGGTATTCGGGTGTGAGAGTTAGTCCGTCAGACGTGTGAATCATTTGAAATCAGAATATTAAGTGGTGTCGTGAGCCAAGATCATGTTCACATACTGGTGAATATTCCGCCGACATTATCTCCCTCAGAAATCATGAGGAGGCTGAAAGGGAGGACAGAGAGTAAGTTGTTTGAAGAGTTTGCTCATCTGAAAAAGCGCTACTGGGGTCAGCATTTTTGGGGCAGAGGCTATTTTTGTGCCACGGTGGGTCAGTTAACAGAAGAAATGATTGAGGCTTATCTGGCCCATCATTTTGAACCGAACCCAAATGATAATTTCAGGATGGACGATTGGCGCATCGTTCAGCCGATGCGTATCCGGCTTGGATTCGACTAATAAGTGCGTATGGATTTTTTCGGTAAGTGAAGTAGGGAGGATTGATGGAAAATATAGATATTTATGCTCTATCAGCTAAAGTTTTTGACGCTATTACAACAGATATTAATGAATCTTACTATCAAAAAAAGGGGGATATTTAAATGTTTGTTATAGCACTGACAATATTGTAAACGCAGAAGCATGTATCATATCCGGGTATGGGGAGCCGTCTTTTCATTCAATTACGGTCTCTTATAAGTTACTGGAAATAATTTACCGTGATGTTGAAGAGTATTATTCGTATCTTGGTTCGGCGGTTGATAATGATCTCACTCAATCATTGTTTGGTGACGATATCAGTCTTTCTTATTTACTCACGTCATTTACACTTGATGAGTGTATCAAGAATACATTTATTTCTGCAATTACATGGGTGTATTTTCATGAGTTAGGACATTTATCTCAAGAGCATGGGATATATAGATTCAAACAAGACGAATTGAACATAATATCCGAGGTGAAAGATACAAATAATGATGAGCTCACACAAGAAGAATCTATAATTTATCATGCAACAGAATTAGCAGCGGATTATTATTCTACTGTAACATGTGTTTGTGAATTAGTTCGTCAATTTAGTAAGTCTGAATGGAAAGTTGCTATCAGCTTTTTAATGACAGGGTTACCGATTGTACTATTTCATTTTCACGGAACTGCTTTTGAAAAAGAACAAGAAGAACCAAAAGGAAGTCATCCTTATCCCTTGACCAGACTTGAATTAATGGCACCGTTGACATATGAGTTCTTAAGTATAGTCAATACAGATGAGCGTGTAGAATATGTTAATTTATGCGGTTATTCTGTATTTAGCGTTAGTCTTTTTTGGCTGCGTAAAGTTCATTTCGAACCTGAATATGTTAGTCATTACATTTTACACGGCATAAGTAATAGAAAAGATATCCTCAATTATCTAAAGTTCATCATCCCTGCATGGGATAGTGTTGAACCTAGTATAAGAGGAATGTATCATTACGGTAGCGACATACATCTGCTTAAATTCAGTGATCACTTGAGGGGTTCTGTATTAAATAGTTCGCCTATTTGAAGCCATAACTGTAGCACAAAAGTTTTGCTAATTTTTTAATGATTGCTAGAAGATTGACCTTATCCTATTTGTCTATTTATTACGGAATAAGTGCTTTGTCCGTTTTAACAACAAAGTGGAAGTATGTAGGGGAAGGGGGTTGCTGCGGGGAAGTAAAGTAATCCTCCTCTCCCCCCCGGTTTAATAAATAAAAATATTATTCATAGTGCTGTTTTTGAATTGGCGAAAACCTATTGAATGTAGATGTGATTCTATTCTCTCTGGCTGCGATGAAAAATTTCATTTAGTCATGGAGAATGTTTCCCTTTTTCGTAAACCATATGCAGTTCTTTCCGTGGTCGTGTGACGCCAACATAAAACAGTCGGCGGGCTTCCCGCATTGTATGTATTGTTATGCAGTCGCGTTTACTTGGGAAGTCATAGCTATTAACGCCATACATAATGGCAACGTCAAATTCACGACCTTTAGCACTGTGAAGAGTGCTTAATATTACTCTCCCAGCGCCATCCACTTTTCCTGCAAAGATTTCCAGAGTCATATCCAGGCTCCTGTCAGGATCAGTCCGTTGTAATAACTCAGCACAAACTTCCCACTCTTGGAAATTGTTCTGAGAAAGCAACTGCCATTTAATAATAAGTTCAGTGTATAACCGTTTAAGCCACTGATGAGCAGTTTCGCTCCGTTCAATTCCGTTTCGTAAAAAATTGATGAGTTGAATAGTAATATTTTGTTCTTCAGCTTGGTTTACGCTCCGACCGTAAGCTATTGAAAGAGCTTGACCCAGCAACTGGTTAAATGATGGTGAAGCTTCTTTCCAACCACCCGTAACCCATTGGCTACAGGCCTCTATAAAGCGCGCTAGGCGGGAATTGCGTTTTATCAAAGCATTACTGTCAGCACGAATTAGGGCAATGTTTTCTGCTTGAAGTGCATCCACAAGTTTGTCTCCCAACCAAGCTGCACGGTAAAGCAATCCAATTCGCTCAAGTTGAAAACCGCGTTTAGTTAATGAGGGTAACAATTTTTTAGCGATATAATGGGCCTGCGAATCATAATCACCATTTACTGAATGAAACCCCAATTCCCCCTCAGCCGTACCAGAGGGGCCGCGGTAATCCCTTTCTTCACCAAGAGCGCCCAGTGATGCTCTGATAATTTTCGAGCCGGAGCGATAGTTGAATCGGAGCCTGAAAGTCTTCACATCTTTTAGTGATTGGAGGCTTTCGAGTAAGCTCGGATTTGCTCCATTGAATCCATAGATTGACTGATCAGCATCACCAACCGCGAATAGCCTAATCCCACCTTCAAAGCAAAGAAGCAGTACAAGCTCATGAAGGACACAACCAAGATCCTGATATTCGTCTACAAACAAAACAGGATAGCGAGACTGAATTGCATTACGAATCCAAATATGTTCGTTGATCATACGAAAAGCGATGAGTGGCATATCATCAAAGTCAATCAGGCCAGAACGTCGGAGTTCAGCCTCGTAAGTTTCTATGAATTTTGCCAGTTCAGGGTTTTTATTCTGCCAGACAGGTAAAAGACGATTCACATCCCGACGTCGTTTCTCTTCAGCAAAACGCCAGCGTGCATGGGGATCCCCGCTATTGCCGAATAATGTTTTATAAGCTTCTTCTACAGCTGTACGACACTCATTCCTTGTAGCCACACGAAAATCTTTTGGCAGTAGATTTGGTATGCACCGCGAGTAAGGGATAATTACTTGGTTAAGTGCGAAGCTGTGTACGGTGCCAATAAAGTTTCTTTCGCTGTTTGCAACACCAAAGTCGGTTAATCGTTTCTCGAGCTCTGCTGCACACCTCATTATTATAAGTGATACACGCCACGCCTCGTGGATCCATAACATCATCTATAAGAGCCCGCGCCATAGCAGTAGTGAGCGTTTTTGTTTTTCCACTGCCCGGTCCGGCAACGACTACACAGTGGCCAGTTTCAATAGCTGCATCGTACTGCTCTTTATTAGGCATGAGCTCTTTCAGCGCCTGTGCCAGCGCGGGCCGGTTAAACATTGGATGTGACATAATGAATGGCCGCTGAAATGTATTCCGGTGGCGTCAGACCAGGTGCTTTTTTCTTGAGCTTGGCTGCCAGTCGCCCCTTACCAACGTCAGAAACCATTGTTAGAAGTTGTGCCGGGACTACAGGCTGACCTGAACGCCATGACTTAATTCTGGATGAGCGCAATGCACCAAATCCCTGTTCATCGAGAATATCCAAAAGTGCTTCCTTTAGACCTGGCGTATTGGCTATAGCTATTTCGAAAGTTAATGAGTTTAAAAAGATACTTCTATCTCTGAAGCAAGGATTGCACTCATCAAAAGTTACTGCTTTCAACCAAGTTATATTTTCAGGTGTGAACTTTGGGGCTTCAGGCCTGACTGAACAATATGCATCCCAAATACTGATTGAACGATTTTTACCCAAGGGTTGCTTTGTTCCGTCTAGGGGATCCCAATCGGTGATTACAGCAAAGGGTATTCTTAGGCTGGCTGTAAGTTTTACATAAGGTTCAAAATTCACCTCTGCTACGTTACATACCGTAATCCCAAGCTGGTCAAGATTATATCCAATGGATTCAGCGAAGCTCGGTAGCAAAACCTCTTCAGCATCCCCTTCCACAAAAATGACCCCTTCGCAAAGAGAAGCTCAGAACGTGTTTCCGTTAGATAGCGTTCGATATCGTCAAGTTCATCACTAGTGACAGGTAGATGAGTAAGCGAAAATGCGTGCGAACGTCCATCTTCACTGCGCCAAAGACGAACTACAGAACGGAGAGGGGCAATAGTCGCCAGTGTTGGGGAGTGGCTAGTTACAATCAGAGCTTGAGCTGTATCTGGATTATTAAAAAGCTTTTCAAAGACAGCTCGCTGTAGCTGTGGATGAAGGTGCGCTTCAGGTTCTTCAATACAGAGCAGTGAGAAATTTCTTTCATTCTTTGCGCGGCGCCAGGCAAACTCAGCAAGCTTCAGTGATATCAGTGCCACGTTTGCAGACCCAAGACTCGCTTCAGTGATTCCTCTCTTTCCGTCATCAATGAACATTGATAACGAGCGCATTAATCTAAGAGGGTCAGCAGGTGCAAATCGGAGACGTGCGTTGAGATCATGTGCGGTACCTGCTAGGTCGATGATGCCTCCACGCAGAGAATCTCCTAGGGACTTTATTGAAGGGAAACTTTCCATCGTCTCTGTTGCTGATTCAAGGCTGTTTGCGACTCTGTCCAGATCGGAGCGGCTTAATGATGCGAATGCATCTTCTAGTAATGGGCGTAGTGGGGAGTTTCTCCAAGAAGCAAGCTGTGCTTCTGCATCGCGTAAAGCATCCAGCATATCGATGGCTATTCGACGCCGGACGCGGCTGGCAATCGTGCGTGACTCTTGACCGCCACCATAAACAATAAACTCGCAATCCTCACTTGACTGAGGTTCTCCAGCAATTTCATCTTTTTTACGGAAAACATAGCTCATTCTTGCCACTGCCGGATTCTCTGCGATACGAAAATCGGTTAATAGCGCTGAAAGTAAAGGGTCACTGTCGAAATCGGCAAAATCCAGATGCACTTCGATTTGTGGGTTTTTGGATAGGTCACAACCGTCCCAGAAGTCAGATAATTTTAGTTGCCTCAGTGAATCTGGCAGCGTGAGATAAATAACTAAGCGAATCGCTAATTACTTTTACCGACTCGGTTCTCGCCAAGCAAGACTATGTTGCCGGTCAGAGGGATATCAACTGACTCAAAATTACGAAAGTTGAGTATCTTTAAATTTGCAAAATACATAATAATCCTTATAAGCTAAATCGTTTTTTTCATGGTTTTGCTTAATTTAGTGAGCTGGTACAACATAGCAGCAAGCGATAATTAATAACGGGCTTAGGTTTGTATATCGCTATAAATACTTGCATGCAGAGTTAGTCCTTGCCTTCTTTGGGCCTTCATATTAATAAATTCGACCTCCTATATGTCGTTGTTCCAGCCAACTCCTTTTCACTCCAACCACCAGACAGTAACAATTCTACTTACTTATTTCGGTCTTATTCCTCTCGGGAATAAGCACCATAGGGACTTGTATTTACGCATTGCTATTACCTCTAAGGAGTTATCCAGCTTGTAGGAATAAGTTTTACGCCATTCCGCCAGCGCTCAGAGACTGCAGTCTGGAACCAGTCATCTTTGAGGTCAGCATGGTCCATAACTATGATCTGTAAATCAGGGGCGAGCGTTTGAGCAGCGTGGTTGATTAGGCTGAATAACCGATTCACTGCGTTCTGATCTTCATTCCTCAAAGATGCAATCGACCCATCATTATCTTTTTCAGGTGGATAATGTGCTTGGGATGGCTGGTCGAGGATTAAAAATCCTGGGACTGGACGTTTTTTTTGACGGAACCAGCGATGAAGGGCGAGATGTGCCAGAATATGGTATCCGACCCAATTTTCCCCGCTTCCCATACGGAAAAGCGGTACCGGCCCGTCCAAAGTATCAGCCACTACAGTGAGTTTTCGTATGTCTAGACGCAGGTTGCTGCCCTGATGTTCAAGATCGAGAAGATCTGAATATTCGGTCATGTAACGGCCAATTATATTTAGAAAAGCAGCGAGCTTCTCTCGTACTGCAATAGGATCCAGCCTTTTTTCAAGGAGACTTACAGTGAGTAGTTGCTTTTCTAAGTGGTTACGAAGACCAGATTGCTGATTTGTATCTTTGACAGTTTCAAGATACTGAGCAATTTTACCCAAGATCCGTGCTTGCAGCATAAAGTTTTCCTGCTGTACTTGCAGATATTCAGTCTGCTTTATGCAATCATCGATTTTTCTCTGATTCTCCCGAAGATCGTTAATCAGAGTGCTTTCCTGGGCTTGGAGATCTGCTAAACGTTTCTGGAGCCTTGGGTTCTCTGCTTCTACCGCTTCTAGTTGTAGGCTCAGTTCATTGAGAGAATGGTTAAGTTGAACAACAGAAGGAGGAGGGTTTTCGAGGTGGCTTTGACAAAGAGGGCAGAAATGCAGTTCATCTGAGCACTTTATCAGATTTACTATACTGAGCCTTGCTCGTTGTTCTCGCGCTTCACGTTCATAACCAGTTGATTCTGAGGTAAACGCCCGAGTTTCGCGAATCTCGATGTTGAGTCTCTCAAGTTCAGTGCGCAGACCCTGACGTTCTGAGCGCAGTCGCGCCAGTATTTCATCATGATCACTTAATACTGCTATATCTGAAAATACCCCTCGTTCGCTCAAACTTTGAAGCAAAGACACGCATGTCTCATGGCTTGTAACTACGGTTCTGTCGTCAGCAAGCCCTGCCATTTTAGCCTCTTCCAGCAATGCTCTGGCACGCGGAAATGTAGTATCGTCCAGCGAATCAGCTTCACGTACCAATCTTTCAAGCTGACGTAGTAATTTTCGCGCGTCATCCAACTGAGCTTGTTGAAGAAGCCGCTCTTCATCCATCGCGCCAAGAAAATAAGGGAGGGTATCTCGTATAGCCTGCGCTATAAAACCATCATCCTGCCGATGAAAGAGACGTTGTTTGCTATCAATATCATTCTGGTCTTGGAAACAAAAAAGAAGCGCGTGACGAAAATTTGCTTCAAGAGATGGGCGTGTAGGACTTGGAGGACGATGTTCGTTTTCATTGATGCCAATTGTCGTTCCTAAAAATTTCTCCACAGCGTTGACCGTGGTATTTTTGTAGAGAGTATTGCCGTCAGGAATGACCAAGGAACTTCCTCGGGCAATATAAATGTCGCCGTGAGACTGTGTACCTGGATCAGGATTGCGTCGTGCTATAAAAATTTGGCTTTCATTTAGTTGAAAAAGAATCCCATACCATTGCGTACACTTACGAATAACGCCATCGGCTACGTAGCATTCGCTTCGCCCGGTAACGTAATCAATAATATCAATAATGGCTGATTTACCCGTTTTCGATGCACCGGTTAAAATGTTTAGTTGGCTGGGATGAAATGTAATTTCACGCCGTTCTCCCTCGTGATTGTAAATCACTAGGCTGGCTATCTGAAGACTCATGGTGCTATCCCCCAGGCAGCGTATATAGTCGCCGTTGTGCCAGCACTAGCAAGCCAACGTCCTAGAAATGATGCACGCTCAATACATTCTCCTACTTCCTGAGTAATCAGTGGCGTTCGTTTTTCTGTGGGAGAACGTAACTTAGATCCTTTCATTATGTCACCATTTTCATCTAGGCAAAGAGCGCTTAGCCCTACACCGAATAATATACTCTCGCGGGTAATGGCATTTAGCCGTCTAACTCTTTCGGGAAAGTTAACCATTATTTCTCGGTTGTCCTGACTCCAGGTCATGAGTGACGTAACTGTTGTCGCGGGCAGCGCTTTGCGTGTTTTCTGATGCAGAATTATTGGGAGGATCATAAAGGCTAATGCAAAGGGTAAAGGGCAACCGGTTTTTTTAGTAAATTCTGACGATGTATTGGCAATAAGCAATACACAGAAAGCTGGATTGAAGAGATAGCTCTCCTCGAGGGGACGGGAAGACCAAGGCTGCATAATCAGTCCTCTCCTTGTTGTTCATCATAATAATCTTGCATGTAATCAGGGTGCCACCCCACTGCGTATCGGTTAGCCAAAATATGGTAGCTTCCATGGGTAAGAAAACGTTCGCGGAGGCTGCGAAGAGGGAAGCATGCGTTCTGTTCGGCCCATGTGAACAGGTCCCGCCCGGAACGTACACGATCTGCCTCATCACTGTCGGCTAGCAAATTGTCTTGCTGTGCAGCAAATCGTGGTTGCCAGGCCTCTATCAGCTCCTGTTCGAAGGTTTTAAGCTCATCATTAATCAATAATTCTTCTCTTACCCATTTTGATCGTTGCTCTGAAGCTCGGTAATAATCACGGATAGCATACTCAATACGGGTTGAGCCGAGATTTATCTTACGTAACTGATGGACAAATGGTCGACTGTCTAGCTGAGCAATCACTTCTAGAGGGGGAGACGATGTTCGAAAATCAACTGGCAGGGAGGAGCGTCGAAACTCCTCACGCAATTCATCAATACGGGATTCAATAGCCATTACTGGGATGCTGTCCATGCCATTGCCACTGAGCATACTTATCACTTGATCGAACCACCAGCCTTCTAAACGCTCGGCGAAAATTTCGATATGCTCTCTTCCTACAGCACGATGCAATTGTCGGTAAATATCTTGTTTAACGTCGGTAATCGAAGGAGAATCATCAAGCACATATATTGATCTTAACAGAGCGAGTCGAGCCTCCTCTGGTAAATGCTTATAAGCGTTGAAAGCTTCTTGTAGCGCACGGTTATTTGAACTTTTTGCAGTCGCAAGTAACAAAGCATCGGCTTGAGCCTCGTTGCGACTTTCTATTCGTAATAGAACAGAGGCTGAATTAGAAGGTGCCGAGCCAGTTGTAATTAGGTAGTAACGAGTTCTTGAGTAACCGCTGTTATCGGCAGTAGCACTTTTTATCCAAATGAGTAGTGTTTTCCAAAGGTCAGTGCTGCTGTCATTCAGTTTTCCTGTTTTGGCTTTGTGATGTTTGGTCTGGATTAGATGAATAGGTAAGCCATTTGCCTCAAAAGCTATATCATCAAACTTTTCAATTGAAATCCTAAGCTCCGGTGAATCCAGAGTAGCTTCCAGTCCTTTTAGCAACGCGTAGCGACACTGATAAAGATAGCCAGTGGCCGACGCGCTAGCCTCATGCGCGTTATTCATCCCTTCACTCCGCTCATTGAACGATAGTACTTTCTAACTGAAATTGAGTTAATTTACCACTGTCAATAGCATTGATGCTGAAAAAATGCGATAGAAACTATCGTTCGTCAGTCCAACAAAAACATTCGTAGCTCAAAGTTAATACCGCATTTTTGTAATTATAATGAGTGTGATGTATTGAATTTTAATTATAACTATATGGTATTATTGGTGCTCTTGCTTGGTTTTTAACATTGTAAAATATGTTTTTTTGTCGGGAAAAACGAAAGTCTGAGCTAGACTTAAAGTACATTTATCACTTCACTAAACGCATTCCCTTTATCCCATCCACAATGATACTTCCCTTATCCGCAGCCATAACAAAATCAGCCCACCACTGCATCATTGGTCGTCTCTGCTCAAGATAATCGGTACGGTTGTAAGCACGACGAACCTCATTCTTATCCACATGAGCAAGTGCTGCCTCAATGACATCGGGCGGAAAACCTTGCTCATTGAGCGCGGTACTGGCAATTGAACGCAAACCATGCGATACAAGAATGCCGCCGAATCCTGCTCTTTTGAGCGAAGCATTTACCGTTTGGCTGTTCATTGATTGAGTGGGTTTTAAACGACTTGGAAAAATGAATTCCCGATTGCTACTCATCGGCTTCATCATTTCTAAAATAGCCATCGCTTCGTTTGACAATGGAACAGTATGGTCGCGGTTCATTTTCATTCGTGATGCGGGAATTTTCCATTCTCGTGCCTCTAAATCAACTTCATCCCAGCGAGCCTCAGCGGCTTCGGCAGGGCGGGTAATAGTAAGAAGTTGCCACATGAACAGGCAGCGTGTGGAAAGGCTAATGCTGGTCGTACGCATCGTCTGCATCAGTTGAGGTAGCTGGTCCGGACGAATGCTGGGCATGTTCTTTTTCTGCGGCTTCTCGAAGGCTTTACCTATATTAACGCTGGGAACAGCATCAATCAGGCCTGTGTTCTGGGCGTATATCATAACTTCATTTATACGTTGGCAAAGACGGCGGACGGTTTCCAGTGCTCCTCTGGCCTGAACAGCCTGAACCAGTGTGTGAGCTTTAATATCTGTAACGCTGATGTCGCCAATTGCAAGAAAGACATCTCTCTCAAGGGAGCGCCAGATATCCTCTGCGTAGTCTTCTGTCACACTGGCTTTCTTCACATTCCAGCAACGTTCAGCTACGAGTTGGAAAGTATTGGTTTTGGCTTCCAGCGAACTGAGAAGTTGTTCCTGCTGATGTTCTTGTGGATAGATTTGTTTCGCCAGGAGAGAGCGAGACTCTGCCTGGTAGTTTCTGGCATCGGCAAGGGTAACTGACGGGTAGGGGCCTATGCTCTTCTTCGCGCGCTTCTTAGTGACAGGGCGAATATAGCGAAATTGCCAGATTTTACTCCCGCTGGATTTGATGAGTAGCTCAAGGCCATCACCATCATAGAGAACGTAGTCCGCTTCCTTGGGTTTGGCGGATTCGATTTCTTTAACGGATAGAGGTTTAGTTTGTCTTGCCATTAACGGGTTTCCATAGTTTTAGGCACCTCAAAAACAATAAAGCTTTACGAGGTGCCTAACAAGGTGCCTAAAAGGTTCGGATTTAATTAGTTGGCTTCAGACTTCGCGGGACAAATTGAAGGCACAAAAAAGCCCGCAGGGCTTGCGCCGTGCGGGCTCTTAGGACTTCATCGGATGACTCTGGTAATCACCGATGGAGAATTTTGGTGGAGCTGGCGGGAGTTGAACCCGCGTCCGAAATTCCTACATCCTCGGTACTACATGCTTAGTCTAGTCTTTACATTCGCTTGCCAGCTGCGGACAGACACGCCACTAACAAACTAGCCTGATTGGATTTAACGCTTCAACCCCAGGCAGGGCATCCACGCGATCTCTTTTGGGTTTGACCTCTCTTGATCCCCGTCCTAAGAGCGGAGGCTAGGGAGAGAGGGCTCTGCGCAGGTTATTAAGCTGCCAGTGCGTATTTTTCGTCGTTTGCGACTATTGTTTTGCGGCTTTTTACGAGGCCAACCGCCCCTCGGCATGCACCTTGGGTTTCGCGAATCCCGTCGAATCCAGAATCAGCCCCAAGTATGTTAAACGCAAGTATAACAGAATGTTGAGCAACAATGCTAGTGATTATCGCCCTGAATTCTTCATAATTCGCGCTTTGTCTAATTTCCATTCACGTTCTTTGATATCTGAACGTTTATCATGCGCTTTTTTACCTTTTGCTACACCAATTTTGATTTTGCACCAGGCATTCTTCCAATACATAGAAAGTGCAACGATAGTGTAACCTTCTCTGTTGATTCGACCATAAAGTGAATCAAGCTCACGTTTGTTAAGTAGTAATTTGCGAGATCGTGTCGGATCACAAACTACATGGGAAGAAGCAACGTTTAACGGCGTGATTGTGGCACCAAAAAGATAAGCATCACCATCTTTGAGTAAAACATAACTTTCACTGATGTTGGCTTTGCCAGCACGCAGTGATTTTACTTCCCAACCTTGTAGGGATAAGCCTGCCTCAAACTCTTCTTCAATGAAGAATTCGTGGCGGGCTCGCTTATTCATGGCAATTGTTGCCGAACCGGGTTTGTGTGCTTTTTTCTTTGTCATAATACGTAGTATTATACTGTATGCGTTGGTGAAAGAAATCTCTTCTGTATGATATTTAGTGACAAGTGCACATTTATTGTTCTAAATGTCGTCAGGTTTTTATTTAACCACATTTAAGTGATACTATTCAGTGCTGTTATGCTTTACAGGAAATGATATGCCACAGATTAGTCGCTCTGCGTTAGTGCCTTATAGCGTGGAACAAATGTTTAAATTGGTCAATGATGTAACATCTTATCCGGATTTTTTACCGGGTTGTGTAGGAAGTCGCGTAATCAGCAGCAGCATTAATGAAATGACCGCTTCTGTTGAGGTTTCTAAGGCGGGAATAAGTAAAACATTTATAACACGCAATACGTTGTTTGATAATGAAAGCATCAAGATGCAGCTTGTTGATGGCCCTTTTCGCAAGTTGATGGGAGGGTGGAATTTTACTCCGCTGAGTGAAGATGCATGTAAGGTTGAGTTACATCTTGATTTTGAATTTACCAATAAGTTAATCGAATTAGCTTTTGGGAAAGTCTTCAAAGAAGTGGCTGGTAATATGGTTCAGGCGTTCACCCAACGCGCGCGCGAGGTTTATAGTGTCTGAGTCTGAAATCAATATCGAAATCGTTTATGCTCTGCCTGAACGGCAATATTTATATAATGTAAAGTTACCGCGGGGATCAACAATCGAACAAGCAATTGAATCATCCGGCCTTTTGGCATTGCGTGATGATATTGATTTGACAAAGAATAAAGTTGGTATTTATAGTCGCCCAGCTAAATTGACGGATACCCTAGAAGAGGGAGATCGTGTAGAGATTTATCGCCCTCTGATTGCAGATCCGAAAGAAATGCGCCGTAAGCGAGCTGAGCGTGCCAAAAAACAGGCATAATAATGTTATTTATTCGCCAGGCTATTTACTGGCGAATAAATAAAAGCACACATTTTACAGGTTCTCTGGTAGTGACTTTTCATTTTTGATATCAGTCAGTACACCGTTATTATCAAAGTTAAGCGTTAAGGTTTCCTGTGTCGCTTTTTCATGGCCGGGTTGTTGACGGAATACGTAATACCAGGTTTGACTTCCAAAAGGGTCAGTCAGCATGGGTGTTCCCAATGTGTAAACAACTTGTTGTTGGGTCATTCCTTTCTGGATTTTTGATACTGTAGCCGGTGTCAGGTAATTCCCTTGATTAATATCAGGGCGATAAACAATTCGCTCAAGCGAGGAACAACCTGCTGTCAGCATAACAAGCGATACAGTAGCGGCAGTCAATAAGTTACAGCGCATAGTAATTACATTCCTTTAGGAGTTAGGCCGTCGATAATAATAAACATTGAAGAGATTGAAAACCTCTACACGTTTACCTATGACTTTAATTATACAAAAAAGTTGTATTAATTTATGCCGCTAACAGTTCTTTTGCATTGGCTAGAGTATTTTTTGTAACCTCACTTCCGGCAAGAAGCCGTGCCAGTTCCTGAAGCCGGGCTTTTTTGTCCAACAATTGCATTTGGGTTTCTGTTTCCTCTCCATCCGTTTGCTTGCTGACATAAAAATGTTGATGCCCGCATCCCGCAACCTGAGGTAAGTGAGTAACGCACATGACTTGAGTTGACTCTCCTAATTCACGTAATAAACGACCCACAATTGCGGCTGTTGGACCACTAATACCCACATCAACTTCGTCGAAAATTAGAGCGGGAGTCTCCATTTTTTTCGCTGTAATAACCTGTATAGCCAGTGCAATACGGGAAAGTTCCCCACCTGATGCTACTTTCGCTAATGATTGATGAGGTTGGCCAGGGTTGGTGGTGACATTGAATTCAACTTTGCTGGCACCATCAATATTTAAATGTTCAGGTTCAAATGAGACATCAATGGTAAAGCGACCATGAGGCATAGATAATTGATGCATGCTGCTGGTTATCAATTGACTGAGTTCCGCTGCATATTTTTGACGAATATGGTGTAATTTCTCTGCTACAGTCAAGGCCTTCTGGTAATGTAAACTTACAAGTTCACTTAAGTGAGCACAATCATCCTCTTGCTGGGCCAACTGATGCTGCTCTTCTAGAAGTTGCTGATGTAAATTTGGTAGCTCTTCTGGTGTGACATGGTGTTTACGAGCAATGCTAATTTGCTGGGAAATTTTCTGTTCCAGTTCGAATAGACGGCTTGGATCTAATTCCAACTGGTCACTATAGTGGCGCAGTTGATCACTAACCTCATTGATTTGAATCGCTGCTTCTTCAAGCATATTTAGCAATTCACTGAGTTTGTGATCCATATCCGCCAGTTCAGTTAATTCATTTCGTGCATAGTTGAGCAAGCTGGTGATATTTTGTTCATCGTTATCGCTGAGTAGCTGAAGCACATTTTGGCTTACACTCAGAAATTGCCCGCAATTTGCCAGCCGTTTATATTCGCTATCCTGTTCTTGGTAATCGCCTGATTGTGGTGACAGTTCATTTAGCTCTTTCAGATGATATTCCAGTAACTGCTGGCGTGAACGACGTTCAAGAGCTTGCTGTTGAAATTGGGAGAGTGCTTGGCAACTTTGACGCCACTGCTGGTAAGCCAGCCTCATTTCATTTTGAAGTTCAAAATCCCCCATGTAAATGTCCAGTAAACGCCTTTGGTGGCGATTTTCCAGCAGTAGTTGATGGGCATGTTGCCCATGAATCTGGATCAGATGTGAACCCAGTTCACGCAACTGGGAAAGTGGCACGGCTGTACCATTGATAAAGCCACGGGAGCGGCCATCAGAAGTAATTGTACGGCGCAGTAAGCACTCATTGCCATCGTCAAAAGTACTACTATCCAATTGGTGGCTTTCAAGCCACTTACGGGCAGAAGGAGCATCTGTCAGTGAAAATCGGGCACAAAGATCAGTACGTGAAGCGCCCGGGCGAACCATATTGGCTTCGCCCCGATTGCCAAGACATAAACCTAGTGCATCAATTGCGATGGACTTACCGGCCCCAGTTTCTCCGGTGATAGCCGTCATGCCTGAACGGAAATCAATTTCGAGTTCGCGAACAATAGCAAAATTACTGATAGTCAACTGAGTCAGCATTGTGCCCCTCCTGCTTATTGCTGTGTTATAACAACACGTTCCTGTGCATAAAAACATGTCTGTTCTTTCATACAGTATAAACTGGTTTTTTATACAGTAAAGCGGAGATCGCTATTTTTAGAACATTTTTTTCGACCAGCCTAACTTAGTGCTTAGCGTATTAAAGTAGTTGTAATCTTTCGGGTGAATTAAGTGCAAATTATATTCACTGCGTTTGATGATGACTTCTTCCCCATCTTGGATGGGTAACACAATTTGGCTGTCACAACTGACTTCGTAGTCACTGCTGTTCTGGGAAAATTTCAGGCAGATACTGCTCTCGCTGCTGATCACGAGTGGGCGTGCTGAGAGAGTATGCGGGAACATTGGTACTAATACGATGGCATTTAAATTTGGTGTCAGTATTGGCCCTCCTGCTGACAGTGAATAAGCTGTAGATCCGGTAGGAGTCGCTATGATCAAGCCATCTGAACGTTGGGAAAAGGCAAAGCGCTCATCAATGTAGACTTCAAATTCAATCATATGGGCAACTTTACCCGGATGTAACACGACTTCGTTCAAGGCGGTACTGTACCGTGGTTTTTGTCCTTTTTTCGTAACTTGAGCTTCGAGTAAAAAACGTTTTTCGTCCCGGTATTCGCCATTCAACACTTCAGAAAGCTGCTGTAAAGCATTATCGGGATCTAAATCAGTCAGAAAACCTAAATTACCCCGGTTGATGCCAATGACTTTAATATCATAACGTGCCAGTACTCTGGCTGAACCGAGCATATTTCCATCCCCGCCGACAACAATGACTAAATCCGCAATTTTGCCGATTTCTGTTAATCCTCCTGTTTGGGCGTCTTTTAAATCAATATATTTTGCAACTTGTCTGTCCACAATGACGCTATAACCTTTAGATACCAGCCAGTGGTAAAGCATTTCATGGGTGGCTAGTGCTTCAGGATGGCGCGGACGGCCGACAATACCGATGCATTTGAATTCATTATTCATTGCTGTTATGTCCTTCAGCATATGGTTTTGTCCTCACAATATGATGTGTTCCCTTGAATCCCGCATTTTGATCCCCATAATAAGCGAGAATGGCGAAGATAATACAAAATACGCGGAGATATTCATGAGTAGTAAAGACCAAAAAGTACCTGACGAGCAAGTCTCAGAAAATACAGAAAATGTATTAGAGCCACAAATGGATGTAGAAAAGGCAGACGCGCCAGAGACTGAAAATGTTTTTGACCCGCGTGTGGCAGAGTTAGAAGAGCAACTGAAACAGGCTCAGTCTAATGAACGTGATGCTTTGTTGCGTGCTCGCGCTGAGGTCGAAAATATTCGTCGTCGTGCTGAGCTGGATGTTGAAAAGGCTCATAAATTTGCGTTAGAAAAATTTGCTAATCAACTATTGCCTGTCATCGACAACCTGGAACGTGCAATAGAAGCAGCAGATCGTGCCAATGAATTACTGCAACCTATGATTGAGGGCATTGAGCTTACCCTGAAATCCTTCATTGACGCTGTAGGTAAATTCGGTGTTGAGGTTGTGAGTGAAGCCAACGTGCCTTTCAATCCGGATGTGCATCAGGCAATGACTATGGTGGAATCTGAGCAGCATGAACCTAATAGCGTTATGTTCGTGATGCAGAAAGGTTATACCTTGAATGGTCGTTTGTTGCGCCCTGCAATGGTTGCTGTTTCTAAATAAACGTTATGGCATCCATAATTGCCCCAATGCCGCCATTAAAGGCGGCATTTTTGTATCAAGATGGCTGTTGCTGAGGCAATAAAGGAACCCAATCTATTGGGGACAATCCTTGTTTCTCCAGCAAATTGTTGGCTTGTGAAAAATGTTTACAACCCAGAAAACCCCGATGAGCTGACAATGGTGAAGGATGGGGCGCTTTTAGCACATGATGACGTTGTGTATCAATGAACCGGCCCTTTTTCTGGGCATGAGAACCCCAAAGTAAGAAGATAACTCCGCTACGGTGCTCATTAATCGCGGCAATGACTTTATCTGTGAATGTTTCCCAACCCAGATTAGCATGGGAATGCGCATTTCCGCGTTCAACAGTTAGTACCGTATTGAGTAATAATACCCCTTGTTTGGCCCAACTGATTAAACAACCGTGGTTTGGACGGGTAAATCCAGCAATATCCGATTCCAGCTCTTTATACATATTGACCAAAGAAGGTGGAGCAGGGATGCCGGGTTGTACAGAAAATGCCAATCCGTGAGCTTGATTAGGGCCGTGGTAAGGATCTTGCCCCAAAATCACCACTTTTACATCAGCCAGTTCGGTATAGCGGAATGCGTTGAAAACATCTTGTTGTGGCGGGTAAATGGTCTTTCCTGCCAACCGTTCGTTGGCAACATAAGTCAATGTATCAACAAAATAAGGCTGTTTTTTTTCATTGCCGATGACATCATGCCATGTGAGAGATGGGGACATAGCTAATCTCTTTTTAGGTAATTATCAGATGGACTTAAGCTTACCGATTCCCTGAGCATAGGGAAACCCTTCAATCCTAATTCAAGTTTAATTTATAGAATGAAAAACTATTTTTATAAATTTTTTTTAAAAACCATTAAAAATTTTTAGTTATTTTTGAGACGAAAACAAATATAAAACAATATATTACGATCTTATTGATAATAACCTTATAAAATTGGTTGATTTTAATCAAAGAATATTCTCATTTGCACTGGTATACAGGAAATTAATGATGATGATTAATTAAATAGTGGTTTGACTAAGTCACTAAGATGATGTTGGAGGATACATGATTACTGGAATTCAAATTACCCAATCTGACAATGCGGCACTGATAAATTCTTTCTGGCTGCTGGATGAGGAAAAAAACGAAGCGCGCTGCATTTGTGCCAAAACGGATTATGACGAAGGCCAGATTGTTTCTAAAGATGAATTGGGACGGTTTGAATATCGCGAAATTCCGCTGGAAGTCAAACCAACCGTTCGGGTAGAAGGTGGCCAGCATTTAAATGTTAATGTTTTGCGTCGTGAAACATTAGAAGATGCGGTAAAACACCCTGAAAAATATCCCCAACTCACTATTCGAGTATCGGGCTATGCAGTGCGCTTTAATTCATTAACCCCAGAGCAGCAGCGTGATGTGATTGCCCGGACTTTCACAGAAAGTCTGTAGTCTTTGAGCCAATTAAAGAAACTGAAAGGGGAGTTAAGCTCCTCTTTTTTGTAAAAGCATTGTGATTTATCCTATTTTTGATTATTTTGTAAAATTGTTGTAAAAATGTTAAAAAAATTGCCGATAGAGAGTTTAGGTGGCGAATAACATCTTACCTAAATAATCTGTAGGAGAATTTTATGACATTACCAATAACCTCCAATTTCTTAAGTGAATTAGGGACATGTTCATTACAAGGGAATTCTCTGCAACTTCAACCTCCCTCCCGTGAATCATCTCTGCCTGAAAAAACTGATCGTATCCCATCTGCACCTGTTTCACTTTCAGAAAACACCATAAAATCCAATGCGTTATATCAATCATTGGTTAATGGTTTAAATATCGGCAAAACAGAGTCACCTGAATTAAAAGCCAACGATATTGCAGGCATAAAACCCAAATTAGCCGACTATGGTTTAGCGCATGTCACGCGTGATGTTTATCGGCCTTACAGCTTGGGAATAAGTGGTTATACGCGTTTGTCTGATGATGAGTTAACAAAAGCGGGCATTGACCCGGACTCCTTGAACGACCGTTCAACGGGCTTTCAAGCAGGTGTGTACAAGAAGGAGGGGTTGTATGTTGTCTCTTTCACCGGCTCTAATGAACCGAAAGATTTTATGGCCAGCATTCGCCAAGGGCTTGGATACAATGAAAGTCAATATAACCAAGCGATAGAATTGGCGTATAACTCATTAAAATCATTTGGTGAAAATGTGATTTTTACAGGGCATTCATTGGGTGGGGGGCTGGCAACAGCAGCGGCTCTGGCAACAGGCAAGCCTGCTGTCATTTACAATTCTTCCGGTGTATCAGATGCGACAATGAAGCGCATGGGGATCGTACCGGAAATCGGCAGAGAATTGGCTGACAGTGGTTTAATCCGGCATTACACAGTTGAACATGACTGGCTTGGCAGTTTGCAAAAGATACTTCCCGTGCCTCAGCCCATGGGTCATGAAATCGCATTTGAATATGAATTGGGGAGTATATTCGGATATGGTTTACATGCCTTTAAAGCTCACTTGTTAGAGACGATCACGGAGTTGATGACGATTAACAAACCTTGGTTGGATAATAAGGATGTGACGAAAGTTGAACAGTATTACATGGTTTAATACGTATATAGATTAGTTAGCAGGAAGGCGAAGTCATGGAATTGACTTCGCCTGTACGATTAATCGTTGGTTGGTTCAGCAGATTCTGGTCTGGATTCACCGGAAGGCGCACGGCGTTTACCGATATTCTTACTATCGCGGTGACGAACTTTCACCCGTGTTTTTTTCGTTTCTTCTAATTTCTTTTTCTTCTCTTTGCGCTTTGCCAGCACTTTTTTGGAAGGTTTATAGCTTTTCTTCTCACTGGGGGCTTTGGTTTGTGGACGAAGTTCATCAACAACCCGTATTTTTAGAGGTTCATTGAGATAACGGCTGATTTTACCCAGCAATGGGTGATCGTGAGATTCAACCAGAGCAATGGCGGTTCCTTTGCGGCCAGCACGGGCTGTACGACCAATTCGGTGCAGATAAACATCGGCAGTACGAGGCAAGTCAAAGTTAAAAACGTGGCTAATGTTTTCGATATCCAATCCACGGGAAGCGACATCAGTTGCAACCAGCACTTTAACCTTACCATCATTCAGACGCTTGATTGCTTCTGTGCGCTTGGCTTGCACCATTTCACCCTCAAGGAAATAGGCTTGGATACCTGCCTGTCCCAGCCAATCAACAAGCTCGCGCACACGTTCGCGCTTACGCACGAAAACAATGGATTTTGTGACATCCGGTTGCTGGAGAAGATGACAAAGCAAAGCTGTTTTGTGCTCTAATGTATCAGCGCGATAGTAAAATTGCTGAATTTTTTTACGTTCACGACGAGAAGGTTCTGCATCAATTTCAACAGGATCGGATAGCAAACGCTGGGCAAAATCACGAATGGAATTTCCTTCCAGCGTGGCGGAAAACAGTAATGTTTGCTTGCGCCAGCGAGTTTCGCCTGCGATGGTTTCAACGTCGTTGGCAAATCCCATATCGAGCATGCGATCAGCTTCATCCAGAATCAGCGTTTCCACTGCACGGCAGTCAAAATTTTCTTCTTTGATGTATTGCAGCAGACGTCCCGTCGTTGCGACAACAATATCCTGATTCTCACTGAATACTTCTGCGTGATTCATATAAGCGACGCCACCTGTAATTGTGGCGACATCTAAATGGGTGTGGGCTGCAAATTCCTTTGCCTGTTCTGCAACTTGCATTGCAAGCTCACGGGTAGGAGTCAAAATCAGAATACGAGGAGGCCCTGATTTTTTACGTGGGAAATCCAATAAATGCTGTATTGCGGGTAGCAGGTAGGCAGCGGTTTTGCCTGTACCTGTAGGTGCTGAACCAAGGACATCACGTCCATCCATCGCCGCGGGAATAGCCGCTGCCTGAATCGCTGTAGGGCGCTCATAGCCTTTGTCATTCAGTGCATTAAGCAGGGATTCATCAAGTTCGAATTCGGAAAAGTTTGTTGCAGTCATCATATACCTCTGTTTGGGGCGCCGATTATAAACAGGTTGAGCACATTCTTCATCCTATAAAAACATCTTGTGGCTGGTTGCTTTGATCCATGAGTTATAAGATTTATGCTATGACAAACTTTGACTTCAGTAGATATGACTCATGGAATTGATAGATAAACCCGTTTTTCGCCGCGGTGGTTTTACATTTAAGCAGTTTTTTGTTGGACATGATAAATGTGCGATGAAAGTTGGAACGGATGGTGTGCTATTGGGCGCTTGGGCGCCAGTATACAACAGGAAGAGGTGTCTGGATATCGGATGCGGAAGTGGCTTGATTGCATTGATGATTGCTCAGCGTACAGGAAGGCAGACTATTATTGATGCGGTTGAGCTGGATGCTTTTGCGGCAAAGCAAGCAAATGAGAATGTACAACAGTCACCCTGGTCTTCCCGTATTACCGTATATCAGCAAGATATTCATGATTTTGTGCATGATTATGGGCAGGAAAACGGAACTCAAGAAAACAGCAGGCAATATGATTTGGTTGTCAGTAATCCGCCATATTTTGAGCCTGCCATTGCCTGTCGAAATGAAGCACGTAATCAGGCGCGCTATACGGAATCACTGACACATAAGGAACTCTTGGCATGTGTACGGAAGTTAATTACACAAACAGGCATATTTTGTGTCGTATTACCCTATGATATTGGTCAGAATTTTGAAAGTATGGCGTCAGAGCTTGGATGGTTCACTGCTTTTCGTGTCAATATCAGGGACAGACAGGATAAACCATTACATCGGTTGTTATTGGGATTATCGCTGCATCAGCAAGAACCCCAGATCAGTGAGCTGATGCTTCGTGCTCCAAATGGTGAATATTCAATTGATTTTCGTCGGTTAGTGACAGATTTTTATCTTTATTATTAATGGGGGCAAATGGATGCTGTTGTCAGATTAAAATCCCATGTCTTGTGAAATAGACGCTATGATTTGTACTATAAACGACTCAATAGAGTTTAGGCTGTCGCACACCGACGATATTGCATGATTGTATTTGAATGAGTTTTGGTCAGTAAATGATTGAAGATCAGCTGGATAAATGAAGTGTAATACAAAATGGCAGGTCGTGGTTGTAAAGAAAATTATAACCCAAATTGAACTTCACAATAAATTAATACTCAAAACCGTGCTTGTTCGAGAAAGCAAAGTATCATATTAGTTTAATAAATCTAAACGTGGAGTTTTACCTCAGGAGAGTGAACCTCGGATGAGCGAGCAGTTAACGGATCAAATTCTGGTCGAGCAGGCCCAGAAAGGTGACCAAAAAGCGTTTAATTTACTGGTGATGAGATACCAGCATAAAGTGGCGAGTCTGATTGCTCGTTATGTGCCTCAAAGTGACGTTCCTGATGTTGCTCAAGAGGCATTTATTAAGACGTATCGTGCACTTTCATCTTTCCGGGGAGAAAGTGCTTTTTATACTTGGTTGTATCGCATTGCTGTTAATACGGCGAAAAATTATTTAGTTGCTCAGGGGCGTCGTCCGCCATCCAATGATTTGGATGCCAGCGATGCAGAAAATTATGATACATCGAGTTCATTAAAAGAAATTTCGAACCCTGAGAACTTAATGTTGTCTGAAGAGTTAAAGGAAGTGGTTTTCCGTACCATTGAATCGCTCCCGGAAGATTTACGGATAGCGATTACGTTGAGGGAATTAGATGGGTTGAGCTATGAGGAAATAGCCGACATCATGGAATGTCCTGTAGGTACTGTACGTTCTCGAATTTTTCGGGCAAGGGAAGCCATTGATAGTAAAGTTCAACCGCTAATTCAACAATAGTGGGACAAAACAATATTTAAGGGTACTTTGGCATGCATAGAGAGAAACTTTCCGCATTAATGGATGGAGAAGCTCTTGATAGTGAAGTAGTTCGTTTGGTCTCCGAAAATGAAGTCATGCAGAAACAGTGGGAAAGATACCACGTTATACGTGATGTCATGCGCAGCGATGCAGGAGATGTATTACATTTCAATATTGCCAGTCAGGTCGCGTTAGCAATTGAGAAAGAGCCTATTATTATCAGTCTGTCTGCTTCCTTGGAATCTCAGCCAAAACCCAATACATGGGCAAAAATGTCATTCTGGAATAAAATCCGCCCGTGGACGAGTCAGATTACACAAGTTGGTGTTGCAGCATGTGTATCTCTGGCCGTGATTATTGGTGTTCAGCAATATAATAGCGATAGTAGCGTTGGAGCGGACAGCCAATTTGATACTCCCGCTTTCAATACATTGCCTGTAATGGGATCGGCTTCACCCGTGGGACTGGATACTCCGGTCACACCAGTGGATGATGAAGCTTTCGGGGGAGACTTTAGTACGCAAATCCGGGAAAGCAATAAACGAATCGATGCTATGTTGCAGCAATATGAACTTTCCCGGCGCATTGATGCTGGAAAAAATCACGGGACTGTACAGGCTGAAAATCAATCTCGTGGAGCACAAGCACAGCAGGTACAATAAATTACAATGAAACGCATTTGTTTTTTCATTTTTTTATTGGCTTATAACCTGTTTACTCCTTTAAAAGCCTCGGCGGAACAAAACAACGCCGAGGTTTTGTTACAGGATATGAGTCATGCCGTACAAACACTGAATTATGAACTTGGTTTCATTAATTTAGGGCAACAGTTCCTTGTTCCTCTTCGTTATCGTCATGCCATCATTGATGGTCAGCCGCTCGCGCAAATCATACAGATGGACGGTTCCCGCCGAGAAATTGTCCAGCGTGGTGATCAAATCAGCTATTATGAACCGGGACTGGATTCATTTAGTTTATATGGTAACCATATTGTCGATTACCTTCCCCCGATCATTTTTGCCAATTTTAAACAGCTACAGAAATTCTATCGTTTCATTGATGCTGGTAGCACGCATGTTGGCGACCATCCTGTGAGTTTTGTGCGGATCATATCGAAAGATGAACTGCGTTATAATTATAACCTTCTGATTGATGAAAAAAGCCACCTTCCTTTGTTGATTGATCTATTGGATAAGGATAATACAACAGTTATTGAACAATTCCGGGTTGTGTCATCAACCGTCAGTGACTCCGTTAAAAAAGAGTTAGCTGCGATTACCGGTTTTAAATTGCCCCCTATGTTGCTTATCCCAGCCTCTGAGAAATCGAAGTTCAATTGGAAAATTGGCAAGATACCTGACGGTTTTAAAGAAATCGAGCGTAATAGCCGTAAGTTGTCAGACACAGAGTGGCTGGAATCCATCATGTACAGTGATGGGTTGTTTAATTTTTCTGTGAATGTTGTTAACACAGGTAAAAAAACCATTGATGAACAGCCGTTTCGGCAAGGGCGGAGAACGGTTTATACTTTAGCCAAAGGTAAAAATAGTATTACTGTCATCGGTGAGTTGCCTTTCGCAACAGCTAAATTAATTGCCGCTGGCGTGACGTTTATGGGAGAAAATTGATGGTTAAAGAATGGGCAACCGTTGTCCGTTGGCAACAAGGGCGGGCATTATTACGCTATGGCGCATCTTCAGGCTGTGGCAGTTGTCAGGCTAAAGCCGCTTGTGGTTCTTATTTACTGGAAAAAATAGGGCCAGAAAAGATACATCAATTAGAACTGGAAATTCCACAACCCCTTCAACCTGGTCAGAAAGTGGAAGTAGGGATCCCTGAAAGCAGCTTACTGCGTTCAGCTATGCTGGTCTATTTAACACCGTTACTTGGGCTGTTTTTAGGGGGAATATTTCTCCAATATTGGACATCAGATCAATTATGGATATGCTTGGGGGGGATTGGCGGCGGGCTTGCTGGTTTTTTCATTGCTCGCAAAATCGCTTCTTATTGGGATAATCATCAAGCATACCAGCCAGTAGTGTTACAAATTGGTTTGCCTCCTGATACGATTAATGTTCTACAGCAGGAATAGTCTGTTTTACCATACGCGCTACGACCTTATTTGTCAGATGAAATCCAATGAGTCATACCGAAAACCATAGGCATGACTAGGTTTTCGCAATTTTGGCATGTAGAATACGGAGCTTCTCAGGCCTGTGGCCCAACCAATAAACTGTCGCTTTATGTCCATCAGTGTGTCCATAGGCGAATGATTCAGAAATATTAAGGCAAAAAAGATTCAATAATGAAGCAAATAAGAAATTTCTCCATTATCGCCCACATTGACCACGGTAAGTCCACGTTATCTGACCGAATTATTCAAATTTGTGGGGGGCTGTCTGATCGTGAAATGGCAGCACAAGTACTGGATTCAATGGACCTTGAACGTGAGCGGGGCATCACTATCAAGGCACAAAGTGTCACGCTCGATTACAAAGCTAATGATGGTCAAGTCTATCAATTAAACTTTATCGACACTCCTGGACACGTTGACTTCTCGTATGAAGTTTCCCGTTCTTTGGCTGCTTGTGAAGGGGCTTTGCTGGTCGTTGATGCGGGCCAGGGGGTTGAAGCCCAGACGCTGGCTAACTGTTATACCGCTATTGAAATGGATCTGGAAGTTGTTCCGGTCCTGAACAAAATTGATCTTCCGGCCGCTGAGCCAGAGCGGGTTGCAGAAGAAATCGAAGATATTGTTGGTATTGATGCCACAGACGCAGTTCGTTGTTCTGCAAAAACCGGCATTGGTGTACAGGATGTTATTGAGCGACTGGTGAAAGAAATCCCGTCACCAGAAGGCGATCCGGATGCACCATTACAGGCACTGATCATTGACTCATGGTTTGATAATTACCTTGGCGTGGTTTCACTTGTCCGGATTAAAAACGGGACATTGCGCAAAGGCGATAAAGTTAAAGTCATGAGTACAGGGCAGGTATATAACGCAGATCGTCTGGGTATTTTCACACCGAAGCGCATTGATCGCGATGTGCTGAATTGTGGTGAAGTAGGCTGGTTGGTTTGTGCTATCAAAGATATTTTGGGCGCTCCGGTCGGTGATACATTGACAACTGCACGTCATCCTGCTGAAAAGGTTTTGCCTGGCTTCAAGAAAGTGAAACCTCAGGTTTATGCCGGATTATTCCCGATAAGCTCTGATGATTATGAAGCATTCCGCGATGCACTGGGTAAACTGAGTCTGAATGATGCGTCATTATTCTATGAACCAGAAAGCTCTACTGCATTGGGTTTCGGTTTCCGCTGTGGTTTCCTTGGCCTGCTGCACATGGAAATCATTCAGGAACGTCTGGAACGTGAGTATGATCTCGATTTGATTACAACGGCACCAACAGTTGTTTATGAAGTTGAGACAACAAGTGGTGATATTATTTACGTTGACAGCCCATCGAAGTTACCGGCACTGAACAACATTAGTGAATTGCGTGAACCAATTGCAGAGTGTCACATGCTGTTGCCGAAAGAATATCTTGGCAACGTGATTACACTCTGTGTGGAAAAACGTGGCATACAGACTAATATGGTTTATCACGGTAATCAGGTTGCACTGACTTACGAAATTCCGATGGCTGAAGTTGTTCTGGATTTCTTTGACCGGTTGAAATCAACATCTCGTGGCTATGCTTCACTGGATTATAATTTTACCCGCTTCCAGAATTCAGACATGGTACGTGTGGATGTATTGATTAACGGGGAACGTGTTGACGCACTGGCACTGATTACTCACCGTGACAATTCACAATATCGTGGTCGTGAGCTGGTGGAAAAAATGAAAGAGCTTATTCCACGTCAGCAATTCGATATTGCAATTCAGGCTGCGATTGGAACACATGTTATTGCACGCTCTACAGTGAAGCAGTTACGTAAAAACGTACTTGCTAAATGTTATGGCGGTGACGTTAGCCGTAAGAAAAAATTATTGCAGAAACAGAAAGAAGGCAAGAAACGCATGAAGCAGGTCGGAAATGTTGAACTGCCACAAGAAGCTTTCTTAGCGATTCTGCATGTTGGAAAAGATAACTAACAAGGTCGTAAGGAGTTTAAATGGCTAACACTTTTGCCTTGATCTTAACGTTAGCGACGTTAATTACCGGCATTGTCTGGTGTATCGAGCGCTTTAAACTTGCCCCTGCTCGTAAGAAGAAACTTGCTTCTCTTCAAGAACAGGCGGCTGGTGAGGAAGCTCAGGGCGCTTTGGCTAAGGATCTTAAGAAACCATCATGGCTTGAGACTATTGCATCTGTCTTTCCGGTGTTAGCCATTGTCTTGGTTCTTCGTTCCTTTGTTTATGAACCTTTCCAAATCCCTTCCGGTTCAATGATGCCGACATTATTGATTGGGGATTTTATTCTGGTTGAAAAATTTTCCTATGGGTTAAAAGATCCAATAACGCAAACCACCTTGATTAAAACGGGTGAGCCTGAGCGTGGGGATGTTGCGGTCTTCAAATACCCGATTAACCTGAGTATAGATTTTGTTAAACGAATTGTCGGTTTGCCCGGTGACAAGATTGTCTACGATCCTATTAGAAAAGAGCTTCAGGTTTTTCCCGGATGCGGCTGGAATAGCATTTGTAAGGATCTGCCTGTCACCTATCGGGATTCTTTTCCCAGTGAGTGGACAATAAAAGAAGATATAAAATCAGACGGTGGGCGTTCAGAGGGTGTTTATCAAGTTCCCCTTGATGAACCTTTGGGATTAAACGCGCTGCGTCAAGATGAGCGGGTTGAGACTTTAGGTCATGTGTCGCACCATATCTTGACCATTCCTCAGATCCAATCAATGCCACGTTACCAACAGGCAGGCTTGCCTGTTGGTACTTGGGTTGTTCCTGAAGGCCACTATTTCGCGATGGGTGATAATCGTGACAATAGTGCAGATAGCCGCGAGTGGGGTTTTATACCGGAGAAAAATCTGGTGGGCCGCGTGACAGGTATTTGGATGAGTATCGAAAAACAGGAATGGCAGTGGTGGCCAAGAGGCATACGCTTGAATAGAATTGGTGGAATTCACTAATATATAAATATTAGCGGAGCATTAATTTATCCCACAGTGTAGAATATTCTTTCAAACGAGATGACTGGCTTTCTGAGATAGAAATCTTAGGGAGCCAGTGCAAACGCAACAGTTTTGTAAGGCATATATCTTTATACCCAACCAGGATATAGCTTCACAGGTTTGTTGCGTGTGCTTTTATTTGATGAATTCTAACTGAATTGGTAGCACATGAACGCCATAATAACGAACCGGTTACAACATAAACTAGGCTATACCTTTACACAATACGATTTGTTGCTTCAAGCTTTAACTCACCGTAGTGCCAGCAGCAAGCATAATGAACGTCTGGAATTTCTTGGCGACTCAATCCTCAGTTTTGTCATTGCCAATGCACTTTACCATCGTTTTCCCCGTATTGATGAAGGGGATATGAGTCGTATGCGTGCAACATTGGTAAGGGGCAATACACTGGCAGAGCTGGCGAGAGAATTTGAATTAGGTGAATGCCTTCGTCTGGGACCGGGGGAGTTAAAAAGCGGGGGACATCGTCGTGAATCTATTTTGGCGGATAGTATTGAAGCCTTAATTGGTGCTATTTTTCTGGATAGCGATATTCAGACAATCGAAAGAATTATATTGAGTTGGTATGAAACTCGCTTGAATGAAATTAGCCCGGGCGACAAACAAAAAGATCCTAAAACGCGTTTACAAGAATATCTGCAAGGGCGTCATTTGCCGTTGCCCACATATTTGGTTGTTCAAGTTCGTGGGGAAGCACACGATCAGGAATTTACAATTCACTGTCAGGTCAGTGGATTTGAACAACCTGTCAGAGGAGTAGGTTCCAGTCGCCGCAAGGCAGAACAGGCGGCAGCGGAACAAGCATTAAAACAACTGGAGCTTGAATGAGCGAAGAAAAAAACTATTGCGGATTCGTTGCAATAGTCGGTCGGCCTAACGTTGGTAAATCCACTTTATTGAATCAATTATTGGGTCAGAAAGTATCCATCACTTCCCGTAAACCTCAAACGACGCGGCATCGCATCATGGGGATCCATACGGAAGGGGCCTACCAAACTATCTATGTTGATACACCGGGTCTTCATATTGAAGAAAAGCGCGCGATCAACCGTTTGATGAACCGGGCTGCGAGCAGCTCTATCGGTGATGTAGAATTGGTTATTTTTGTTGTAGAAGGCACACACTGGACACCAGACGATGAAATGGTAGTGAATAAGTTGCGCCATTTACGTTGCCCTGTCTTGCTTGCCATCAATAAAGTAGACAATGTAACGGATAAAACCATCCTTCTGCCGCACATCGGTTTCCTGAGTCAGCAAATGAATTTCATTGATGTTGTGCCGGTTAGTGCGGAAAAAGGCATGAATGTTGATACCATCGCCAAACTTGTGCGCGATCATATGCCACAGGCTGATCATCATTTTCCGGAAGATTACATCACTGATCGCTCACAGCGTTTCATGGCTTCAGAAATCATTCGTGAAAAACTGATGCGTTTTCTGGGTGATGAATTACCGTATTCAGTTACAGTGGAAATTGAACAATTTGTTACCAATGAACGTGGTGGCTATACCATCCACGGTTTGATTCTGGTTGAGCGTGATGGTCAGAAGAAAATGGTGATTGGCAATAAAGGCAGCAAAATCAAGATAATTGGCACAGAAGCCCGTCAGGATATGGAAAGGCTGTTTGATGTTAAAGTCCATCTGGAACTGTGGGTAAAAGTGAAAGCAGGTTGGGCTGACGATGAACGAGCGCTGCGTAGCCTCGGTTACATCGACGATTTATAAGGCTGACTTGTGGACGGCTGGCAGAGAGCCTTTGTTCTTCACGGGCGCCCTTACAGTGAAACCAGCTTGCTTCTGGATTTTTTTACTGAAAATGAAGGGCGGATACGTATTTTGGCGAAAGGTGCACGCAGCCGCCGTTCTCACCTGAAAGGCTGTTTACAGCCTTTTACCCCGCTACTCATTCGTTGGAGTGGGCGGGGTGAAATCAAAACATTAAGAGATGCGGAGCCTGTTTCTCTGGCTCTTCCCTTAACGGGGAGCGTGCTTTATAGCGGATTGTACGTGAATGAACTCTTATCCCGGGTCCTCGAGCAGGGCGCAGCCTATCCTTCCCTATTTTTTGATTATCTACAATGTTTGCAATTACTTGCTGCGAGTGAACTCACTCCGGAATATGCATTGCGTCGTTTCGAATTAGCGCTATTAACCAATATGGGATACGGTGTAGATTATCTTCATTGTGCAGGTAGTGGTGAGCCGGTAACGGATATGATGACTTATCGCTATCGTGAAGAAAAAGGTTTCATTGCCAGTTTGGTTATTGATCATTACAGCTTCACCGGTCACGAGTTAAAAGCATTGGCAATGGGTGAATTTCCTGATTATGTAACGCTAAAAGCAGCGAAGCGTTTCACTCGTATCGCATTGAAACCTTATTTGGGTGGAAAGCCACTAAAAAGTCGTGAATTATTTCGTCAATTTGTACGTAAGAAAACGGATAATCCCGGCAAGAAAAATGACAACTAGAGTAAGACACTTTTTCACCTTGTCATGAAAAGTGTGGATTTTACTTAATATTATATTATTGCAGGAGCTAAAAATGGCTGAGGTATTGTTAGGTATCAACATTGATCACATTGCAACCCTACGTAATGCTCGTGGAACACAATATCCGGACCCTATTCAGGCAGCATTTATTGCAGAGCAAGCTGGAGCAGATGGGATCACTATCCACCTGCGTGAAGATCGCCGTCATATTACAGACAGAGATGTCCAGCTATTAAATAAAACAATTCAAACCCGTATGAATCTTGAAATGGCTGTTACGGATGAAATGGTTGGTATTGCCACTCAAATTAAGCCTGTTTTTTGTTGCTTAGTTCCTGAAAAACGTCAGGAAGTGACGACAGAAGGGGGGCTGGATGTATACGGGCAAAAAGAGCACATTGCAGCGGCTGTTAAGATCTTAACAGAAGCAGGAATTTTGGTTTCGTTATTCATTGATGCTAATCGTGAACAAATTGATGCGGCTGCCGAAGTTGGAGCACCATTTATTGAAATTCACACAGGAGCCTATGCTGACGCAGAAAATGAAGCCCAGCAAGAGAAAGAGTTTCAGCGCATCAAAAAAGCCGTGACTTACGCAGCAAGCAAGGGCCTTACAGTCAATGCCGGCCATGGTTTGACTTACCATAATGTTCAGCGTATTGCGGCTTTGCCTGAAATTTATGAATTAAACATCGGGCATGCCATCATTGGCCGTGCTGTATTCAGCGGCTTATCGGCTGCGGTAGCAGATATGAAAACCTTATTGCGGGAAGCCCGTCGTTAATGGCCATTGTTGGATTAGGCACTGATATTGTTGAAATATCCCGCATTGAGGACATCGTTGAGCGTTCTGGGGAACGCTTGGCAAGGCGTATTTTAAGTGATGGGGAATGGCAAAAATATCAGCAGCATAACCAGCCCATCCGCTTCCTTGCAAAACGATTTTCCGTTAAGGAAGCGGCGGCCAAAGCATTGGGGACAGGCATCCGCAATGGGTTGGCCTTTAATCAGTTTGAAGTGATTAATGATCCATTGGGAAAACCGACATTAAAACTTCATGGAGAGGCTGCTGAACTGGCTGACAGGCTGAATGTGAAATCCATGCATGTCACACTGGCGGATGAACGCCGTTATGCTTGTGCGACAGTGATATTTGAAAGCTAAACTCAGATTTTATCAGCATGATGCAGGAGCACAAATTTATCCCACAATTGCTCCTCGGTTTCCTGATATGCAGGATCAGGAATAATCGTATTGGTGATAGGGCAGACAGACTGGCAGGTTGGCTTTTCGTAATGCCCTACACACTCAGTACAACGCTCAGGTTCAATCTCATATATCTCATTGCCCATTGTTATCGCTTGATTCGGGCATTCAGGTTCACACATATCGCAATTGATACAACGTTTGGTAATTAATAGTGCCATTGCAGCCTCTTTCAAAAATTTTAAAGCAAAATCAGTTAATTAAAGGTGATTCCAATCTACCACTCTTGCTCATATACTGATTATTTATACAGTATTCATTACCTTCAAAAACCATATTCCGTAACACAAACCTCAACACATAGCTATTTTTAGTGTCTAACATAGGATAGTGTGTGTCACTAGTATCCCAACATTTTGATATTACGGAGTTTGCAATGGAAAATATAGTAACACAAACGCATAACTCCTCGGAAAATGATGCATATTTAAGCGCATTGACTCTCTGGGGTTCATGTAAGCCACCTCTTACAGGTTTACACATGAAGGCCTGTGTTATGCCGCAAAAGGTTATAACGCAGTGTAGGAAGGATTAAATTAAAACCTTCCTTAATATCTGGGGGACAGTATCAGTGAGGTAATCAGACTCTATCTGATAATCAATATGAGAAGATAAAAATTGATATTCAGATAAAGTTATAACAAAGCAGATAGACAAGTTAAATAAGTCCCCGCAACTTCAGGATTTGTTGTCATACACCAATTCATGCAATTTCGCCAGTCTGAAGAATTACTGGGCCATACCGAGCAAATAGAGGCATATACCCAATTCGATTAATCTTCCGTTTGAGCAATTATTGGATAGCTGCTGTTATAAATCTCCCGATGAGTTAAAACGTATTTTTACAGAAAAAGAAATTGATTTAGATCGTGTACTGTATTTTACTTGTGGCTCGGGGGTTACTGCGTGTATTGCTTTACTGGCAGCTTATCAGTGTGGGTATGAAAAAATGTGTCTCTATGATGGCTCTTGGGCTGAATGGGGTGCTATTGATCGTCTTCCCATAGAATAAAGATAAGATATGGATATTGCTTAGAAAGTGATCCTGTGTATTCATCATGGTATATACTTAAGTATGTTTTAATTTCTTTAGAGAAAAAACATGATTGAATACATATTAAAGCATGGTAATGATATGGTGAAAGTCTTGGGTACTATCGGGACTTTTATTGGTATTATTCTGTCTGTATTTAAGAGGCTTTATACAGACGTGAGTATCTTTAGAGAACGGAGGGCGATAAAGTATATTAAATATTTAAATCAATATGATAATTATCTGGGTGAGAATGACAAGGGTTATCTTAAATATGAGATTGCATCGGAGATAATGTTTGATGTGACAAAAATAAAATCTGATGTATTTAGAAATATAATTATTAAATTAAAACAGAAAGGATTGGATTGCGAATATATAGATAATGTTAAAAAATTAAAAATCTATGCTTTTTTAAATTCTGACAGAGTTCAAGTGAAGGTTAAACCCTCTTACTATGTTACTTATTGTTTTGAGAAGATATTTTCAGCTTATTTTTTTACGTTGGCGTTTATTGTCTTGGTCGTATTTTTATCTAAGGTGGATATTTGGATTAATACGGGTGGGGATGCTCTGGATCTGTGTTTGGTTATTTTTAGCATAATTTTATTTATGGGTATTGGAACGTATTTGCTACTCTTAAGTCCATCCAAAACTCAAATTAAAGAGCTTAATGATGAATTATCTAAATATAAAGTTAGTACTGAAATCTGAAATATAGCGTATATATAATATGGAATTTATTATATAGTCATCTAAATTGTTTATCTTTCAGGAGTGTTAGGTGTGAAATCAAATTATCTGACGGAAATTGCCTTGCCGATAAATTATCATATCAATGATTTTCTGGCTTTCCATCAACGGGATGAGATGGGAGTATCTGAAATGGTGCAACAGAACCAAATAAAAAAAGGTATTATTTGGCATGATAATCCGGCTCTTCTAACAATAACGCTCGAAGATGGCAAGGCACAGATACAGCTTGATATTGATGGAGATAAACCTTTTTACTCACCTGAATCTTTAACGGATCTCGCCTCACATATGCTGGGGCTGAAGCAGCCTGTTGAAGCCTTTGAGTCCCTGTATCAAACACATCCCGTTATTGGGGAATTGATCAGCAGACAAATGGGTTTGCGTATTTATCAGTCAGCGACACCTTTTGAAGCGTTAAATTGGGCGATCATCGGCCAACAAATCAGTGTAAGTGCTGCCATTTCTATTCGGAGGCGTTTTATTCAGGTCATCGGCATTCAGCATTCTTCAGGGTTATTATGCTATCCAACGTATAAGCAGGTTATTCAGTGTTCGCAGAATGATTTGCGCCAGTGTGGTTTTTCTGCTGGCAAGGCTAACGCGTTATTGAATATTTGCCATCTCATTGATTCAGGCATATTGGTGCTGACCATCCCAGAATCAGAAAATGAAATAAAATTATTAACTGAAAAATTACTTTCAATTAAAGGCATTGGTATGTGGACCGTGAATTATGCCTTATTGCGTGGATTCAATTATCTGAATGGTTCTTTGCACGGTGATGTTGCGGTTAGGCGTAATCTTCAATATTTACTCAAGTGGGAAGATAAGGTAAGCCCTGAGCAGACAGAAAAATGGCTGGCAGAATTCTCTCCGTGGAAGGCATTGGTGGGGGCACATTTATGGCAGCAACAATCGAGGAGTGGATATTGATTGGGAGTCGATTAGAAGGGGTTTAACAAATCAATTTTGTTGGTTTGAAAATGACTCCGGGCTTGGGTGAAATATTCTTCATTTATTTTGCTAAGATATTTTTTTCATTTATTGGAGAAATTTTGGTTATGTTATCTTTTTCACCTTTTGAAAGTTTAGCTCAACAATTATTACCTCTGGCGATAGAAAGTGATGACGGTGCTCATGATATTGCTCATCTCTATCGAGTATGGAAAAACGCCCAAAAAATTTGTGAGGCAGAATCTGGCAATTTGCGGCTCGTATTCACTGCGGTGTTGTTGCATGACTGCGTGAGTGTTGAAAAAAACTCGCCAAACCGTCATCTGGCTTCTCGTATGGCGGCAGAAAAAGCTGCATTGATATTGAAAGAATTACAGTGGAATGAGGACGACATTACCGCTGTCTGCCATGCCATTGAAGCACATAGTTTTTCTGCGGCGCTAACCCCCAGGACATTAGAGGCGCAAATCGTGCAAGATGCCGACCGATTGGATTCTATTGGCTTGATTGGCATTAGTCGCTGTTTTTATACTTCTGGCCGCATGGGTTCTTCATTGTATGATTTTCATGATCCTCTGGCAAAACAGCGTGAATATGATGAGAAGGCTTATGCTGTCGATCATTTCTATACCAAACTCTTTAAAATTGAGTCCGGGTTTCAGACTGCATCAGGTAAACAGATGGCCCATGAAAGGGCGGGGAGAATGAAACAGTTCCTCAATTCTTTTCTTGATGAAATTCAGGCCGGGCCGGTTAATTGAGATGAATGAACAATATTAATGATGACCCGTTATAATAAGCCGGATTTTCATAAGCAAGAGAACATGCAGTGACAGAAATAGATACAGTAGCCGAAGCCCATGGTGATGAACGCAGTGATGAATATTGGATGCGTCGGGCAATGGAATTGGCGATGCAGGCACAAGCGAAAGGTGAGATCCCTGTAGGGGCAGTGTTGGTTGCCAATAATAAAATTATTGCTGAAGGGTTTAATTGCCCCATTACCGACCACGATCCTACAGCTCATGCAGAAATTATTGCCTTGCGGCGTGGAGGCAGACAGTTGCAGAATTACCGTCTGTTGAATACGACACTGTATGTTACTTTGGAACCCTGTGTCATGTGTGCAGGTGCGATGATACACAGCCGGATACAGCGCTTGGTCTATGGTGCCAGTGATATGAAAACAGGCGCAGCGGGTTCATTGATTGATATATTGCGTCATCCCGGCATGAATCATCAAATGGAAATTATAGGCGGAGTGCTGGCAGAAGAGTGCTCTACGATGTTGAGTTCCTTTTTCAGGCAGCGCAGAGAGCAGCATAGGGCGTTGAAGAAGCTGAAAGCCCAACAGCAGGAAATACCATAACCTGGATGAATGCCGTTAATGTACCTTAATGCCAAATTACGCCGGTGTTTTTTCTTCCGGCGTTTTTTTATTGGATTCGGTTGTATCAGTGGCGTCTTTATCATTGCTCTCCTTAGCGTTGTCAGGTTCGCGGTTTTCTACATGAGGAATACTGATTGTGGATAGCTTTGCAGACGCTTTATTTTCGTCTGTTTTCTCACGATTGGCTTTTGCACGCAGATACCCGTCTAAACTCAGGTAATAACGCCGGATATTTTCAACATAGCGGTAAGCTTCATAACCCCGTGCATAGCCGTATGTTGTATTGGCGTAGTATTTTTTCTTACTGAGCAAAGGGAGACGTGTCTTAACATCCAGCCAGCTATCGGGATTGCCTTTTTGCGTGGTTGTTAATTTACGTGCATCAAGAACATGCCCGTATCCCATATTATAAGCGGCGAGGGCAAACCAGATTTTTTCATCTTCAGGAATGGTTTTTGGTAAGCGATCCATCAAATAATGCAGATAAACCATGCCGCCTCTTACACTTTCTTCGGGATCTAACCGGTCTTGAACTGCGGCCCATTCTGCCGTTGGTTTGGTCAGCATCATCAGACCACGCACGCCAGTGGGGGAGGTTGCCTGTGGATCCCAATGAGATTCCTGCCATGCAATGGCGGCGACTAGTTGCCAATCAAGCGAACCTGCATATTTTTCAAAGATTGGCTGATATGTCGGTAAAAGATTATTGATTGCACGGATAAAGGAAATCGTGTCGAAGTAATCAAATGAACCAACATGGCTGAAATATTTTTCTTGCAGCCGAGATATAATGCCATTTTCAGCTAACATGCTGAAAAAATCGAGCATGGAGGAATAAAGGCTATAATCGTCATTGCGCTTTAAATACCAAGTCAGGGGGCGATCTTCGCTGACATCGAATGCAATCGCTAAATTAGGATGAATTCGTTGTTGTAATGCCAAGCTGATGGAATCGCTGATGGTATAGTCGATTTTTCCCTCAGACACCTGTTCGAGTAATTGCTGTATATTCTCCCGTGATGTTTCTTCCCAACTTAAGTCTGGATAAGACTTCTCTTTCCATTTTTTGAGTTCGCTGACATGGGCTGAACCTGCTGTGACGACCAGTTTGCCCTTCAATTCCGCAAATGAACGTGGACGAGTTGTCCCTTTGCGGTAGACCAGTTGTTGTGAGGCTGAATAGTAAGCCGGGCCGGTGTGTGTTTGATCTAACCTGTCTTTATTGTAAATCAGGCCAGCGGCCAAAAAATCGGCTTTGTCATTTTCCAGATCATCAAAAAGCTGATTGATATTCGTTCGAAACTTAATCACAAGTTTAACACCGAGATAATCAGCAAACCGTTTTACAAGCTCATAGTCGAATCCTATGGGGTCATTTTTGTTATTGAGTGAAATTAGAGGAGAGCTGATCGTACTCACCCGAAGCTCTCCCCGCGCCATAATTTTGTTTATCTGCTCCTGCTGTTTATTGGGCCAATTGATATTGAGGCCGATGATGGCAGCGGAGAGGAGCGCGATAATAACGATAGCAAAATAATTTATCTTTATATTACTCAAATGGTTATCTCTCACCAGTGCTGTTGGCTCCGTATGAAATGGAAGATAATAGCATGGTTAAATTTCCAGTAGTCGAAAATTTTGCGCAACAAAATCGGGATGGGCTTACCCACTAGGTCAATTTCGGAACTTCAAAAAGTGTATCATTTGGTTGATAAACAACCACGCAAACGGTTTCGTCTGGATGAACATTCCTCTATAATAGCCAAAGTTTCCCCTGAGGCATCAATCAGGCTTTGCTTCTAAGATGAGAGAATCTAAAATTATGGAAATTCTGCGTGGCTCGCCCGCTTTATCAGCGTTTCGTATTACTAAGCTCCTTTCCCAGTGTCAAGAAAAGTGCCTTCCTGTTACAGAAATTTATGCAGAATTTGTGCATTTTGCAGATGTTAATGCTCCAATTGAGATAAATGAAAGAGAAAAATTAGATCGACTCTTAAAGTATGGCCCTTCTTTAGAGGAGCATGAACCCAAAGGTCAACTATTGTTAGTTACGCCTCGTCCGGGCACGATATCTCCCTGGTCATCGAAAGCGACAGAAATTGTCCATAATTGCGGCTTGAGTCAGATTGCCCGCTTAGAAAGGGGTATTGCTTATTACATTCAGAGTCCATACATGGATGATGAGCAATGGCAGGTATTATCGGCGTTACTGCATGATCGTATGATGGAAAGTGTGTTCACACAGTTCGAAGAGGCAGAAGCCCTGTTTATCCATCAGCAACCCGCGCCATTGAAAGAAATAGATATTTTGCAGTCAGGGCGCAATGCACTTGAAGCCGCCAATATTGAACTGGGTCTGGCCCTGGCCTCAGATGAAATTGATTATTTGTTGAGATCTTTCCAATCATTGAAGCGTAACCCGACAGATGTTGAGCTTTATATGTTTGCTCAGGCAAACTCTGAACATTGTCGCCATAAAATTTTCAATGCTGACTGGGTTATTGACGGTCAGGCTCAGCCCAAGTCATTGTTCAAAATGATTAAGAATACATTTGAACAAACACCGGATTATGTGTTCTCTGCTTATAAAGACAATGCTGCTGTGATGGAAGGTTCGCATGTCGGGCGTTTTTTCCCTGATCCGATAAGTGGCGTCTATGATTATCATCAGGAATCTGCCCATATTTTGATGAAAGTTGAAACTCACAACCATCCTACCGCTATTTCGCCTTGGCCTGGGGCGGCCACTGGCTCAGGTGGCGAAATCCGAGATGAAGGCGCAACAGGGCGGGGAGCTAAACCTAAAGCCGGATTAGTGGGCTTTTCCGTATCGAATTTGCGGGTTCCGGGGTTTGAACAGCCTTGGGAAGAAGATTTTGGTAAGCCAGAAAGAATTGTCAGTGCTTTGGATATTATGCTGGAAGGCCCATTGGGCGGAGCTGCATTTAACAACGAATTCGGGCGTCCGGCGTTGTTGGGGTATTTCAGGACCTATGAAGAAAAAGTGTACTCCCATAACGGAACGGAGCTGCGTGGTTATCACAAGCCCATCATGCTGGCAGGGGGAATAGGTAATATTCGTGAAGAACATATCCAGAAAGGTGACATTCCTGTCGGCGCTAAATTAATTGTGCTGGGTGGGCCGAGTATGAATATCGGCTTGGGTGGAGGGGCTGCATCTTCAATGGCATCAGGGCAATCTGATGCTGACCTGGATTTTGCTTCAGTGCAACGTGACAATGCCGAGATGGAGCGCCGTTGTCAGGAAGTCATCGATAGCTGCTGGCAGCTGGGAGAAAACAACCCGATTCTTTTCATCCACGATGTAGGGGCGGGGGGGTTGTCAAATGCAATGCCTGAGCTGGTCAGCGATGGCGGGCGGGGCGGACGGTTTGAATTACGTCATATTCTTAGCGATGAGCCGGGAATGAGCCCGTTGCAGGTATGGTGCAATGAATCTCAGGAGCGTTATGTTTTGGCGGTAGCACCAGAGCAACTCGCCTTATTTGAGGAAATGTGCCGCCGTGAACGTGCGCCTTATGCCGTGATTGGTGAAGCAACGGAAGAGCGGCATTTGCTGCTGAATGACAATCATTTTGACAACAAACCCATTGATATGCCTCTGGACGTACTGCTCGGCAATACACCAAAGATGCTAAAAAATGTTCAGGTGATGAAAGCGCAGGGACAGAGTTTAGATCGCAAAGGCATTGATCTTACCGAAGCAGTAAAACGGATACTGCATTTACCTGCTGTCGCGGAGAAAACTTTCCTGATCACAATAGGGGATCGTTCAATCACCGGTATGGTAGCCCGTGATCAAATGGTTGGGCCATGGCAGATTCCGGTTGCAGATTGTGCAGTCACGACAGCCAGCCTGGATAGCTATTATGGAGAGGTAATGTCGATGGGTGAGCGAGCCCCGATTGCCTTGCTGGATTTTGCGGCATCGGCGCGCATGGCCGTTGGGGAAGCCTTGACCAATATTGCTTCTGCCTATGTGCAGGATCTGAAACGAGTGAAATTATCGGCTAACTGGATGTCAGCATCAGGCCATGTGGGGGAGGATGCAGGCTTATATGCTGCCGTAAAAGCGGTTGGTGAGGAATTGTGTCCGGCACTCGGATTGACGATCCCTGTGGGTAAAGATTCGATGTCAATGAAAACCCGTTGGAAGCAGGATGGGGAAGAACGTGAAATAACATCACCACTTTCATTGGTCATCAGTGCATTTTCTCGGGTTGAAGATGTCCGTTTCACCGTGACCCCTGAATTATCCACTGACGGTGACAATGCGCTGTTGCTGATCGATTTGGGACAGGGGCACAATGCGCTGGGGGGAAGTGCATTGGCACAAGTTTATCGTCAGCTTGGCGATAAAACCGCAGATATCCGTAGTGTTGAGCAACTTGCTGGTTTCTTTAATGCGATCCAGAAACTGATATCAGAGCAAAAGCTGCTGGCTTATCATGACCGCTCTGATGGTGGTTTATTGGTGACACTGGCTGAAATGGCCTTTGCCGGTCATTGTGGGCTGAATGTGGATATCAGTGCGTTTGATGAAGATATTTTAGCCGCGCTATTCAATGAAGAGTTGGGCGCCGTGATCCAAATCCGTGAAACTGAGCGGAAATGGGTTGAAGCATTGTTGGCCGATCATGGCCTGAGTGGATGCATTCATCATTTGGGTAAAGCGGAGCCGGGCGATGATTTTGTTATTTCCAGCGATAACATGGAAGTTTACCGTGAAAATCGCAGTACTTTACGTTCATGGTGGGCAGAAACCACATGGCAGATGCAACGGTTGCGTGATAATCCCGAGTGTGCAGATCAAGAACATCAAGCGAAGCATGATGAAAACGACCCCGGTTTGAATGTGAAACTGTCCTTTGATCCTGCCGAAGACATTGCCGCTTGTTACATTTCGAAACAAATCCGCCCGCGCGTTGCTGTCCTGCGTGAACAAGGTGTTAACTCCCATGTCGAGATGGCAGCCGCATTCCATCGTGCTGGCTTTGAGGCCATAGATGTTCACATGAGTGACTTGCTCAGTGGTCGGGTCACATTGGAGCAATTCCAGACATTAGTGGCTTGTGGTGGATTCTCATATGGTGATGTACTCGGTGCGGGGGAAGGCTGGGCAAAATCCATTTTGTTCAATGCCCGGGTGCGTGATGATTTCGCCGACTTTTTTGCAAGGCCGGATACGTTATCGCTTGGTGTATGTAATGGATGTCAGATGATATCCAACTTACATGAATTGATCCCGGGAACTGATTATTGGCCGCGTTTTGTCCGTAACCGTTCAGAGCGTTATGAAGCACGTTTTAGCTTAGTTGAAGTCGCTGAAAGTCCTTCGATCTTCCTGAAAGATATGGCGGGTTCTCGCTTGCCTATTGCCGTTGCCCATGGTGAAGGTCAGGTTGAATTCAGAAATGAGTCAGGCCGGATGGCACTCGAAAAACACCGGCAAGTCGCTTTGCGCTTTGTCGACAACTACGGCACAGTGACAGAAAATTATCCTGCAAACCCCAATGGATCGGTGAACGGCATTACTGCGATTACCAGCCTTGATGGACGGGTCACGGCGATGATGCCGCATCCTGAAAGGGTATTCCGCACTGTCAGCAATTCCTGGCATCCTGAAGAATGGGGTGAAGATAGCCCGTGGATGCGTATTTTCCGTAATGCACGCAGACAATTAGGTTAATTAATCGATTTGATGTTACTGATGAATTGAACCAGAAGTGTCTCCATATTGCGACAATGGGTAATTTCATCGTCTCAAATAGGAGACACTTAATTTTATGATATTAATAAAGAAATATTTTAACACGGCGAAGTGTCATAAATTGGCGACAAAAACACATGTCAGGTATTAATAAATATAGGTTAAAAAAATAAATGAATGAGTGGTTTTGAAAATTATATTAAAAATCAATGAATTAAAAATAATTTTGCAAGTTGGCATGTAATGTGCATAATACCGGTCAGTTGCTCATTCAACTTTTTATGTCGGCCCACAATCGGGTGGAAACATGCCACATAAGCCTGGAATGATGCCGAAGTAAGGTGCCTACCGTCCAACTCAATGATATTCGCCTTCGGGCCTTATCAAACACAGGGCGACACGTGGAGTGAGGCACCACCTACATGCCCTTGAAGGCATGAAGGCTCCTCACTGGCGGGATAGTTAAAAACGGCTATCCCGCCGTCATTATTTCAGGCCAGTCCTGCCCACCGTGTTTATGTAAGCATTCCCATAATTTCTAATAATTCATTATTTCCAGAAGCCTGAAGAAAGAGTGATTCTTGAGTATTTATCATCTGGCAGACCCTTTTTTTCCGTCTGATATTGGTTAGCATCAATATAAATGTAGGTTATAAAATGATTTTTCTGAAAAAATGGCGTTTATTCCCGCGTTCTTTGCGCCAATTGGTTTTAATGGCTTTTTGGTTGGTATTGTTGCCATTGCTGGTATTGGCTTATCAGGCTTATCAAAGCCTTGATCAACTCAGTGCACAGGCTGCTGAAATTAATCGCTCAACGCTGGCAAATGCCCGCCGTAGTGAAGCCATGACGAGTGCAGTCCTTGAGATGGAGCGCAGCTATCGCCAATATTGTGTATTAGGGGATGCCAGATTAGAAAAGCTTTATCAGAGTCAATATCGGCAGTACTCGAATATGCTTGGCAATCAGATGGCATTGCTGGCGAGTACGGAATATACAAAAAGGCTGAATGAGCTGTTATCAGGGTTGAGTAAGATAGCTTGCAATAATGGTGCTCCTGAACCTGAAACCGCTAATCTTCTGGAAGAATTTTCGTCTGCCAATAATTTGCTGGTGCAAGAAACGCGCAGCATCATTTTTAGCAGTGGTGAGCAACTGCAAAAAGATATTGCAGACAAAGGACAGTTTTTTGGCTGGCAGAGCCTTATTCTGTTTTTGCTAAGTGCATTTTTGATCGCACTGTTTACGCGTATGATCATCGGGCCGGTGAAAAGAATAGAATTGATGATTAATCGGCTGGGGGAAGGGCATTCTCTGGAAAATCAGATAGAGTTTAAAGGGCCACGGGAATTGCGGTCGCTGGCACAGCGCATTATTTGGTTAAGTGAACGATTATCCTGGCTTGAGTCCCAGCGCCATGAATTTTTGCGTCATATTTCCCATGAATTGAAAACTCCCTTGGCCAGTATGCGCGAAGGAACGGAGTTGCTGGCCGATGAAATTGCCGGGCCGCTGACATCTGACCAAAAAGATGTTGTCAGTATTCTCAATTCTAGCAGCAAGCATTTACAGCAGCTTATTGAACAATTGCTCGAATATAATCGTAAATTGGCCGATATTTCCACTGAACATCAGATTGTATCTTTAAAAGAAATTGTGGGCAGTGTCGTATTGTCACATCAACTGCCGGCACGTACAAAAAATATTAATACTGAAATTCAATTGGATACTGAATTTTGCTGGGCTGAGCCTAATTTATTAGCGAAAGTGATTGATAATATCTACTCTAATGCAGTGCACTATGGTGCTGAATCCGGTAACATTTGGATTTACAGCCGGCAAGCGGGGAAAAATCTTCAGATTGATATTGCCAATACAGGGACTCCCATCTCTGAATTAGAAAGCAGCATGATTTTTGAGCCATTTTACCAAGGAAAACTGCAACGAAAAGGTGCAGTTAAAGGAAGCGGTCTTGGCTTGAGTATCGCGCAGGATTGTATTAAGCGGATGGGAGGAGAGATTCATCTGATAGAATCCGGATTTGCTGACGTATGTTTTCGAATTGAACTGCCGTTAACCGCAGAGAATGACTAAATAATATGTATAAGAGGTTTATTTACCGCTTTATGGCGAAGACGGAGCAGAAAACTCAATTGGCTCTGGCAGTGAAAGAAACTGAGGCCATGGAGCCTGTGGGGGGACGTGCTTCAACCTTACGTTTCCGTGTCATGTTGCTATTGTTTTTTCCGTATTTTCTGACAGGGTGTGTTGATAAAAATGAGACAAATGAGTTAACCACGATCGCACAGGCAATACTGCCGGAGCAAAGCGTCACAGATTATCGTGTTAAGGATTGTGCGGTAATTTGGGATTTAACAAAACCAACGGCGATGGAAAATGGATTGTATTGGCTAAGATTCATCGATTGTGCAGACCGATTGTCTCCGACAGAAGCCCGAGAAACAGCGAAACGTTTCACTCAGGTTGAGTGGTATCAAATGTTTAAATATAACATCCTTATCGATAGGGCGACTTTCTCATTGGTTGAACGGCGGAAAATTATCGAAAGTCTCAATCGCTATAGCCCACAATTTCCACTAGCTTTGCGTCCCTTAATTCAGTTATGGCGTGAGCAACAATCATTGAAAATTAATCTCGCTGAAGAAAGAAATCGATTCCAGCGGCTCCAGCTTGATAGTGATGGAAAAATTGATCGTTTGAAAGAAATACGTGCTCGGCTAGAATATGAACTTCGTTCAGTATCCCGCAAATTGGAAAATCTGACAGACATTGAACGTCAGTTATCTTCCCGTAAACAAGATCAAAGCAATACCTTACCTACAGGTGAAGGGGATGAAAATGGAACCGATATCCCATTCACAAAACTGCAACCGGAAGATAAATCACCCGCTAACACAGAAAACCTCCACACGGGAACTAAATCAGAAGCCAATTCTTCAGACGCAAAAGGAGCCGAATAATAATGACAGCGCGCAGTGCTGCACAACTACTTTTAGTTGATGATGATCCTAGTTTGCTAAAACTATTAGGAATGCGTTTGTCCAGCGAAGGATTTCGTGTTACGACGGCAGAGAGTGGCCATGAAGCTTTACGCATCCTGATGAAGGATAAAATAGATTTGGTTATCAGTGACTTGCGTATGGATGAGATGGATGGCATGGCATTGTTTGCGGAGATACAAAAGCAACATCCGGGTATGCCCGTGATTATTTTGACTGCACATGGCTCTATACCTGATGCAGTAGCGGCAACGCAGCAAGGTGTATTCAGTTTTCTGACTAAACCGGTCGACCGCGATGCACTTTATAAGGCCATTGATGATGCGCTGGAACTGTCAATCCCGGCCATAGATGGGCAATGGAGCGAAAAAATTGTCACACGCAGCCCGCTGATGTTGCGCCTGTTGGAACAGGCAAAAATGGTGGCGCTATCAGATGTCAGTGTTTTGATCAACGGGCAAAGCGGCACAGGCAAAGAAGTGCTGGCACAAGCCATTCATCGGGCAAGCCCACGGGCAAAAAAACCGTTTGTTGCGATTAACTGTGGTGCCTTACCTGAGCAATTACTTGAATCTGAATTGTTTGGTCATGCCAAAGGGGCATTTACTGGTGCGGTGAGCAGTCGGGAAGGGCTATTTTTAGCTGCGCAAGGCGGAACATTGTTCCTTGATGAGATTGGCGACATGCCACTGGCTCTGCAAGTTAAATTGCTGAGGGTATTACAGGAGCGTAAAGTTCGCCCATTGGGGAGCAATCGTGATATTGATATTGATGTCAGGATTATTTCCGCAACTCACCGTGATTTACCGAAAGCGATGCAGCGTAATGAATTCCGTGAAGATCTCTACTACCGGCTGAATGTTGTCCATCTGAAAATTCCTGCACTGAATGCGCGTGCGGAAGATATTCCCCTATTGGCTAACCATCTATTGCGTGAATCAGCCAAGCGCCATAAACCTTTTGTTCGTAGCTTTTCAACTAATGCCATGAAATGTTTGATGGCGGCAAGCTGGCCGGGTAATGTTCGCCAATTAGTTAACGTGATTGAGCAATGTGTGGCATTGACGACGGCACCAGTTATCAGCGATGCTTTGGTGATGCAGGCATTGGAGGGAGAAAATACGGCATTGCCGACATTTGTGGAGGCGCGTGGGCAGTTTGAACTGAATTACTTGCGGAAATTACTCCAGATGACCAAAGGCAATGTAACCCATGCCGCACGAATGGCTGGGCGAAACAGGACTGAATTTTATAAATTATTGGCACGCCATGAATTGGATGCCAATGATTTTAAGGAATAGCGTTCCGGTTATTCCATAACGTCCTGCATTGAATAGAAATGTATATTACCTGATAAAGTTCAGATTGCAGCACAGCCCATCAGCTTCAACTTGAAAGATTAGGGAAGTACACCCACTGAATTTCAAAATGCAGTGCAATGGCAAGGGAACGACAAATTCGTCAGGAGCGAATTTACCCGTTCAAAGGCTGACCTCAGGTGAAAGGCTTTTGCCTTTCATTCATCCTCGGAAGCATTGAACTGTCTGGTTGAGGTGACCGGGGTAAGTGAATCGAGCCAACAAGGCTGCAAAAGGCTGCAATTTGAAAGACAGCGGGTATAGATAAAAATTGTCTTGCTAAGGCTGGGTAAGACAAGTAAATGAATTATGGCTTAGGAGAGCCACATTTTATGAGTCGTACTCTTAATATCGGTCTTGCTCAGTTAAATTGGCTGGTGGGAGACATTGAAGGCAACTGCGAACGTATGTTGCAGACAGTACAAGAACAGCAGGAAAAAGGTGCTGATCTGGTGGTGTTTTCCGAGCTGGCATTATCTGGCTATTTTCCTGAAGATTTGCTATTCCGCTCCGATTTTCATCAACGTTGCCGTGAACAGCTTGCCCGCTTGCAAGAAGCAAGTTTTCAGGTGGCTATTCTGGCCGGGCATCCATTGCAGCAAGACGGGAAACTTTACAATGCACTTTCCTTATTCTGGAAGGGAGAAGTGGTTGCCCGTTATTTCAAACAGCTGTTGCCCAACTATGGTGTTTTTGATGAAAAACGCTATTTCACGGCAGGCGATAAAAACTGTGTGATCTCATTTAAAGGGTATAACCTCGGTTTATTGATTTGTGAAGATTTGTGGTTTGATGCCCCTATTGATGCACTGAAACAAGGTGGTGCAGAAATCATTCTTTCGATTAATGCTTCCCCTTATAATCGTGAAAAACCGAATATTCGCAGTACATTGATTAAATCCCATTGCGAACGTACCCAATTACCAATCATCTATCTCAATCAGGTTGGCGGACAAGACCAGCTCATTTTTGACGGTTGTTCCAAGGTCTTCAATGCAAATGGTGAAGTGACCCATCGTATGGCTGCGTTTGAAGAGCAGATTGAACAATGCCGCTTCAATGACATGAACATTGAATTGATGGCAAATCCTGCTCCCCAATTGCCACCACTTGCACAAATCTATAAAGCCCTTGTACTTTCTGTTCGTGATTATGTACAGAAAAATGGTTTTAAAGGTATCTTGCTGGGTTTATCGGGCGGGATTGATTCCGGCCTGACAGTGGCAATCGCGGTAGATGCCTTGGGCAAAGAGCATGTACAAGCGGTTATGATGCCATTTCGCTATACCTCAGAAATAAGCATCCATGATGCCAGAGAGCAAGCTGAATTACTGGGAATTGAGTTTGATGTGGTGTCCATTGAACCCATGTTTGATGCGTTTATGGCACAGCTTGAACCCATGTTCGCCGGAACAGAAAAAGATACGACAGAAGAGAATTTGCAAGCGCGTTGCCGAGCCGTTGTTTTAATGGCCATGTCGAATAAACGCCGTCGCTTGGTGCTGACGACCAGCAACAAAAGTGAATCTGCTGTAGGCTACTCAACACTGTATGGCGATATGGCCGGTGGTTTTAATGCGTTGAAAGACGTTCCCAAGACAATGGTATTTGCATTGTCGAATTACCGTAACACAGTATCTCCGGCTATTCCGCAGCGTGTCATTGATCGTCCGCCATCAGCGGAATTGGCTCCGGATCAACTCGATCAGGACAGTTTGCCTCCCTATGACATACTGGACGCTATTCTTGAAGGATATGTCGAAAAAGATAAATCGGTGGCTGACTTGGTTGCAGAGGGTTTTGATGAAGCGATTGTTCGCAAGGTCATTCGCTTGGTTGACATCAACGAATATAAACGTCGTCAGGCACCTATTGGGCCACGCATTTCACAGCGTGATTTTGGTAAAGACAGGCGCTACCCGATTACGTCTGGTTTCGGACGTAAAAATTGGTAATAACAGGAAAACTCCATGAAAAAGATTGATGCAATTATCAAACCTTTCAAGCTGGATGATGTGCGTGAAGCTCTGGCTGAAGTGGGTATTACTGGTATGACGGTAACAGAGGTGAAAGGATTTGGTCGCCAGAAAGGGCACACTGAATTGTATCGCGGTGCCGAATATATGGTGGATTTTCTGCCAAAAGTCAAAATAGAAATTGTCGTACCGGATGACCTTGTTGATACCTGTGTCGAAACTATCATGCAGACTGCACAAACTGGCAAGATTGGTGATGGTAAAATTTTTGTCTTTGATGTTGCCCGGGTTGTGCGTATTCGTACCGGCGAGCAAGATGAAGAGGCAATTTAGCAAAAAATTATCGGGAACCCGGCTCCAATGGTTGTGAATGCTGTGTTTCGATAAGTGAACACACTCCCCGTCCTTTTTTGTCGTTTATTTAGGTCGGGGAGAATGTCGAATTATTACAATAGACCCTCTGCTATCTGGTTATATATTAAAAAGGCTTTATTACTTCGTAACCCATTAACAAATATCATTTTATGAAGCAGCAGCGCGTTATTCTGGTATCTGTCCATCAACTCAAGGTTGGACCACAAGTTTATTTCTTTCTCAGAAAATCCCCCTTGATGCCAGAATCTTTTTAATGTATCGATTGTCTCCTCATTAAACCTTGTCCCCTCTTTCAGCACATCAGCAATCCTCACATGTATCTGATTGATGATACTTGCGCTATGAGGATTAATCGTGGTTGTTAAGAATTGTCCATATAAAGATGGATAATTATCTAGTGTAATATTTACGTTGGCTTGAGCCTCAAGAATGTCTGACTTATGGATATTCCCGATCACTTTACCATCCTCAAGGGAGTCGGAGACGGATTCGGTGGATCCTAATCTTTCCAATGTGCTCATGTGGCTAGAATCCGTCATTTGAGTAGTATCAAGGCAGAGTGTGAACACATCTCTATACCTGATTTGTGTAATACTGCCGTGAGCGACATAACTCTGATAAAGAATTCATTCAGGATCTTCAACAATATTCTGGTATCCGGCTGATCACTTGCTCAGGAGCAGCTCCTGTGTCTTTATAGCTTACCTTAGAGGTGCGGCCGCCACAGGTGATAGATTTTTGACGATGCAGACTATCAAAGATGTGGGTTATAGGATCATAATCCTCTTGAATACTTTCACCGGTATCCTGAATAAGCAAAGGAGCTATCTGTTTTAATCAAGAATAAGCAAGCAATTTGAGGAGTAATTTATTTTATAGAAAGAGAACTTATCATTCTTAATGATTAAATTTGTATTCTGTATCCTGAATATATTTCTTATGGCGAATGACGAATAATAAATAGAAAAAAGGTGATAACGGAAACGTTGACAATGATTTCATACTCAAATGGGAGATTGAATACAAAACCTTCCGCCTTGTAACCGTTATCACTCAATTTATGAATAATATTGTCTTAAATTACTTTATGTGGCCCGAAACATTCATAATGCATATTTTGTTTATCAACACCCATTGCCAGAAGTTGTTGGGCGATATATTGCATAAAATCGACAGGCCCACAGAAATAATACTGCATTTCTTCTGTTGTTATTGCATCTTTTACAAGAGAGAGATCCATAAATCCAGTATGCTGATAATTAACACCTTTCTGATCCACATCATTGGGTATGCGATACCAAACTTGTGAATATAAATTCGGCATGGACAGAGAAATTTCATTTACCTTATCAGCAAAAGCATGATAACTGCCGTGCTCTGTTGCGTGAAACCAATTTATCTTGCCTGTATGATTCTGGTTATACAAATGTTCGAGCATACTCATCATTGGCGTTAAACCAACACCGGCGGAAATGAGTGTAACCGGAGTATTTTGTTGAACATCAAGGAAAAAATCACCGCGCGGTGCTGCCAACATCACGACATCACCTTCTTTTATGTTATCGTGCATGTGGTTGGAAACCTTGCCTTGTGACTCACGTTTAATGGCAATTTGATAACGGGTATTGTTTGGTGCCCCAGTCAGCGAATATTGGCGGATTTCACGGTTTTCAAATTCCGGAGATTCTATGTAGATCCCCAAGTATTGCCCGGGCTTGTAATCCATGACCTTACCACCATCAACAGGCATGAATTCAAAGCTGGTAATGATATCACTTTGTGGTTGTTTCTGACTGACACGGAACGGGCGCAGATCACGCCAACCCCCTTCCTGCTCTTCACCGGTCTGATAAATTTCTTCTTCCCGATTGATAAAAACATTGGCCAATACGTTATAGGCTTTTTCCCAAGCACTGAGAACTTCGTCACCGGGATGAAACATTTCATCAATCGTTGCCAGTAAATGTGTTCCGACAATCTGGTAATGTTCAGGCCGAATATTCAGACTCGTGTGCTTATGGGCGATTTTTTCCACGGCTGGCAGAAGAGCGGGTAGATTATCAATGTTGGAAGCATAGGCGCAAAGTGCGTTGAAAAGCGCTTCACGCTGAGCACCGTTTGTCTGGTGGCTCATGTTGAAAATATCTTTCAATTCAGGGTGATGCTTGAACATTCGTTCATAAAAATGTGCGGTTAGCTTAGGGCCTGTAGAGACGATAAGCGGAATAGTGGATTTTATAGTTTTGATGACCTGACTGTCTAACATGATAGTCTCCTGAATTTTCTCAAATGATATCAGACCCAATAAGTTGTATTTTAAATGCAACTTATTGGGTTTGGGAATATGCGGAGTCAATAAAAGAAGATCATATTGATTTAAATCAAAAAACTGGAATATATATCACAATGAATGCCGATCAATCTCACAAATATCATTGATAAATTTGAAATCGTTTATCTTATAGGCAGCCATTCTAGGGTAACCAAGTGATTAACAAGTAATTAATATGCAATGCAAACGTTTGCGTAAATTATCTTGTCAAGACTATCTCATTCGAGAAAAAGAGTTTACACTGTGTGACGTTCTGGCCCTCAAGGGTATTTTTTAGTGATGTAGCTGAGTCAGGAGAACTAAATGTTAAAGCGTGAAATGAATATTGCGAATTACGATCCCGAACTGTGGCAGGCAATGGAACAAGAGGTTTGTCGGCAGGAAGAACACATTGAATTGATTGCTTCTGAAAACTACACCAGCCCAAGAGTAATGCTGGCTCAAGGTTCTCAGCTTACTAACAAGTACGCAGAAGGCTATCCGGGTAAACGTTACTATGGTGGCTGCGAGTATGTTGATGTTGTTGAGCAACTTGCGATTGATCGGGCAAAAGAGTTGTTTGGCGCAGACTATGCTAACGTCCAGCCACATTCCGGCTCTCAGGCAAATGCTGCGGTGTACATGGCCCTGTTGAATCCCGGTGATACGGTTTTAGGCATGAATCTGGCCCATGGCGGCCATCTGACTCATGGTTCTCCGGTTAACTTCTCCGGCAAACTGTATAACATTGTGCCTTATGGCATTGATGAATGCGGCAAAATAGATTACAACGACGTGCGCGCCCAGGCACAAAAACATCAACCAAAAATGATTATCGGGGGCTTTTCTGCTTATTCCGGTGTCGTTGATTGGGCGAAATTGCGCGAAATTGCTGATGAAATCGGTGCTTACCTATTTGTTGACATGGCTCATGTTGCAGGTCTGGTTGCTGCGGGTGTTTATCCAAACCCAGTTCCTCATGCTCACGTTGTCACTACGACAACACACAAAACACTGGCCGGCCCACGTGGCGGTTTAATTTTGGCAAAAGGTGGCAATGAAGAATTTTACAAGAAACTGAATTCTTCTGTTTTCCCTGGTTCTCAGGGTGGTCCGCTGATGCATGTTATTGCCGGTAAAGCTGTTGCCTTGAAAGAAGCAATGGAGCCTGAATTCAAGGTTTATCAGCAGCAAGTCGCCAAGAATGCAAAAATCATGGTAGATGTCTTTGTGCAGCGTGGCTATAAAGTTGTTTCTGGTGAGACTGAAAACCACCTGTTCCTGCTGGATCTCGTGGATAAAGACATTACTGGTAAGGACGCTGATGCGGCATTAGGGCGTGCCAATATCACGGTTAACAAAAATAGCGTGCCTAACGATCCACGTAGCCCATTTGTCACTTCTGGTATTCGTATCGGTACTCCAGCTATCACCCGCCGTGGTTTTAAAGAAGAAGAAACCAGAGAACTGGCTGGTTGGATTTGCGATGTGTTAGATAACATCAATGATGAAGCGATGATTGAAAGCGTGAAACAGAAAGTATTGGCAATCTGCAAGAAGTACCCTGTTTACGCATAAAGTACGCATAAAATAAGACATCAGTTAGCACTATTTGGCTGATTGGCATTATAAGCCGATTGCCACCATTAAATATGATTCATATCAATATGATTAAATAGTGTTATCGATAAGATAGAAAATATAGAAACCCGACTCATGATGTTAATCTTGAGCGGGTTTTTTGCTTTTGAAATAGGGAGACTTTTGATGGCTGTTCCATCAACATTTTGGCTGGGGTTAAGTTATTTTACTTACTTTTTTTCTTTTGGCATATTCCTGCCATTTTGGGCTGTGTGGTTAAAAGGTGAAGGCATTGAACCTTCAATGATAGGCGTATTACTGGGCGCTGGGATGGCTGCCCGTTTTCTCGGCAGTTTAATCATTTCACCTATGGTAAAAGACCCATCTAAATTAATTAGCGCGTTGAGGATACTTTCATTATTAGCCTTGTGTTTCTCTATTGGATTCTCAGTGAGCAGTTATTGGATATGGCTTTTCTTTATCATCGTTGGTTTCAACTTATTCTTTTCACCATTAATCCCTTTATCAGATGCCCTGGCGGGTACATGGCAAAAACAATTTACGTTTGATTATGGCAAAGTCAGGGTTTGGGGCTCGATTGCATTTGTTATCAGCTCTTCGCTGACAGGCATACTCATGTCTTCCAATGGAATAAATTTATCTATCAGCCCGTTAGATTTTGGATGGAATATATCATTTGATGATCTGAATAATTGGATTGGCCGTAACCTGTTTGGAACACACCAAGTTATCCTTGCTTGCTTAATTTTCAGTGTAACGAGTATGCTGCTGGGGACGATGTTAAAACCCGTTATTATGCCAGCCGGCAAAATCAAAACAGCGAACACAAATGTCGTCTCTTTTAAAACACTTCTGTCTGAAAAATCAGTGTGGCAATTTTTAATATGTGTGACGCTATTGCAGGCGGCACATGCAGGTTATTACAGTTTTAGTGCTATCTATTGGGAAAATGCGGGTTATTCTTCATCAACCATTGGCTACTTCTGGTCATTGGGGGTCATGTCAGAAGTTCTTGTTTTCACTTTCAGCAAACAACTATTCCGTCGCTGGAGTGCACGTAATTTATTTTTGTTATCGGGGATTTGGTGGAATTCTTCGTTGGGGACTGATGGGAGCATCAACTGAACTCTACGCACTGATCATCGTTCAACTCTTGCATTGTGGTACGTTTACCGTTTGTCATTTGGCAGCGATGCGTTTCATTGGTGCCAGAAAAGAAAATGAAATTATCCGGTTACAGGCAACTTACTCTGCTTTGGCAATGGGAGGCGGGATTGCAGTCATGAGTATTATTGCCGGTTTTATGTATGAAAGTATAGGCAATGGCATATTTTGGATGATGGCATTAGTTGCATTTCCGACTTTATTTATACGGCCAAAAGCAGAAGCTCATCATTCCTGAGTGAAAAATCAGTGGAAAAAATATTTGGGTGTTGTTTTTAAGCTCAGGTAACCAAAATAAACTCCGTTGTTTTAAACGGAGTTTAGCATACTGATAAAGTGATGCTTTTTTATAACTAAAGCAGCCGCCTTCCGGAGTGATAAAGGCGGTTTTTACTTTATTATTAATGTCTCAGGATTATTAACGTTTCAGAGCTTCCGTTAATTCTTCACGCATTTCAGACAGGATGTCTTTCACAATGCGTGGGCTACCCGCAACGATATTGCCGGAGTTGGTATAGTTATGGCCACCGACAAAGTCGGTAACGATGCAGCCAGATTCACGGGCCAGCAATTCACCGCCCAGGAAATCCCATGGTTTCAGGCCAATCTCGAAGAATCCATCAACACGTCCGGCAGCAACATATGCCATATCCAGTGCCGCAGAACCGGTACGACGGAAATCGGCACAACGTTCAAATAATTTACCCAACACATTCATGTAAGGGATGCTGTGCTGCTTGGCTTTGAACGGGAAGCCCGTGGCGATGATAGTGCCATCCAGATCACGTGCGTTGGAACCACGCAGACGATAACCGTTCAATTGTGCACCTTGACCACGGGTCGCAGTAAACAGTTCATTGCGCATTGGATCGTAAACCACAGACACTTCAGTGCGGCCTTTCATGCGCACGGCAATGGAAACAGCAAAATGTGGGAGGCGTTTGATAAAGTTAGTCGTGCCATCCAGCGGATCGATAACCCATTGAATATCATTGTCTTCACCTAAGTGCTCACCGCTTTCTTCAGTGATGATGGTGTGTTTAGGGTAAGACTTGCGAATAATGTCGATGATCAGTTTTTCTGCTTCACGGTCAACATTGGTGACAAAATCGTTACTGCCTTTTTGGCTTGCCTCTACGGCATCAGGGGTTTCGTAACTCTTGGCAATGTAGTTGCCGGCTTTACGCGCAGCGCGTATAGCGATGTTCAGCATCGGATGCATGGGTATCTTCCACTAGGATTTTAAAGAACGGGAAACAAATCGGCGCGAAGTATAGCAGTAGTTCGTCAAAATGACTAATGCTGTGTTAAGATATTCGACTCTTATATCGAATTTAAAAGCCGTCATGTTAGAGAATATCCGCATTATTCTGGTAGAAACCTCCCACACGGGTAACATGGGTTCAGCTGCCAGGGCTATGAAAACAATGGGATTATCCAATCTTTATCTGGTGAATCCGCTTATTCAACCTGATTCTCACGCTATCGCGCTTTCAGCCGGAGCAAGTGACGTCATTGGTAACGCAAAGATTGTAAATACTCTGGAAGAAGCCTTGGCAGGGTGTGAGTTGGTTATTGGCACCAGTGCTCGTTCCCGAACCCTTTCCTGGCCAATGATTGAACCACGTGAATGTGGTGAACGCTGTGTCAAAGCATCCAGCCGTTCTCCCGTTGCGATTGTATTTGGTCGTGAACGTGTTGGCCTGACGAATGAAGAGCTGCAAAGATGTCATTACCATCTGTATATTCCGACGAATCCTGAATATGGTTCGTTGAATCTGGCGATGGCTGTTCAATTGGTTAGCTATGAAATTCGCATGGAATATCTTGCAGCGCAGGAACAGTCAGAAAAAACAGCTTCTCCGGAGTATGGGGAAAGTGAATATCCGCCTATCGAGGATATGGAACGTTTTTATCAGCATCTTGAGCAAGTATTGGGCGAATCTGGTTTCATCCGTAAAGCACATCCGGGGCAAATAATGAACAGGCTGAGACGCCTTTATACCCGTGCCCGACCAGAAATGCAGGAGTTGAATATTTTGCGCGGTATCCTGACCTCCATGGAGAAGTGGGCTAAAAAATAATTTAAATACAGCTGGTTAGCGTGTCTTGGAACAGCCATTGAATCAAGGGTGACAGGTGAAATAGGATAAAAGACATTCAAATAATAGTTGAGTAAATTAGTCGGTTAAATAGTTGACTAAAATACTCAGGAATGTCACAATTTGACTCATATTTCACCATGGAGTTTTTGTTATGAGACTGACATCAAAAGGACGTTATGCGGTAACTGCCATGCTCGATGTGGCGTTGCATTCACAAGAAGGGCCGGTACCGTTAGCCGACATTTCTGAGCGTCAGGGAATTTCCCTATCCTATCTTGAGCAGTTGTTCTCCCGCCTACGTAAAAATGGTCTGGTTTCTAGCGTCCGTGGTCCTGGCGGCGGTTATCTGCTGGGCAGAGATGCCGGCAGGATTTTCGTTGCCGAAGTTATTTCAGCTGTTGACGAATCAGTCGATGCAACTCGTTGTCAGGGCAAAGAAGGTTGTCAGGGCGGTGATCGCTGTTTGACGCATGCTTTATGGCGTGATCTTAGTGATCGTATTACGAGTTTCTTGAGTAGCATTAGCTTAGAAGAGTTGGTGAAAAACCAAGAAGTATTAGATGTGGCTGATCGTCAAGACAGTGATAAGCGCCGTACAACTAACGGCAGGCCTCAAGAGACGATTAACGTTAACCTGCGTGCGTAACCTTGTGGAAAAACTTATTGTTGCCAACGCCTTTTGTTGTAAACGAATGTTGTAAACAAAAGTGTAGTGGTAAACAAAAGTACTAAAAAAGTGTCTTACGGAGCATGTGAGCAATGAAATTACCCATTTATTTGGACTATTCAGCAACAACACCAGTTGATCCCCGTGTTGCTGAAAAGATGATGAACTATCTGACTATGGACGGGATTTTTGGTAACCCGGCTTCCCGTTCACACCGCTTTGGCTGGCAGGCAGAAGAGGCGGTTGATATTGCACGCAATCAAATTGCTGATTTAGTTGGAGCCGACCCGCGTGAAATCGTCTTCACTTCTGGTGCAACAGAATCAGATAACCTTGCTATTAAAGGTGCTGCAAAATTTTATCAGAAAAAAGGCAAGCACATTATTACCAGCAAAACTGAACATAAAGCGGTTTTAGATACTTGCCGTCAGCTGGAGCGTGAAGGTTTTGAGGTCACTTATCTTGCGCCAATGAGCAATGGTATGATCGATTTGAAAGAGCTTGAAGCTTCTATGCGCGATGACACCATTCTGGTTTCCATTATGCACGTCAATAACGAAATCGGTATTGTTCAGGATATCGTGACGATTGGTGAAATGTGCCGTAGCCGTGGTATTATTTTCCATGTTGATGCAACTCAAAGTGTAGGTAAACTGCCGGTTGATCTCAGCAAGCTGAAAGTTGATCTGATGTCTTTCTCTGCCCATAAAATTTATGGCCCAATGGGTATCGGTGCACTGTATGTTCGTCGTAAACCTCGCATCCGCATTGAAGCACAGCAGCACGGCGGTGGTCATGAGCGCGGCATGCGTTCAGGTACATTGCCTGTTCACCAAATCGTTGGCATGGGCGAAGCTTACCGTATTGCAAAAGAAAAGCTGGAATCAGAAGCAGAGCGCCTGCGTGGTTTGCGTCTGCGTTTGTGGAACGGTATCAAAGATATTGAAGAAGTTTACCTGAACGGTGATTTGGAACTGGGTGCACCACACATTCTGAATGTCAGCTTCAACTATGTTGAAGGTGAATCATTGATGATGTCACTGAAAGATCTGGCCGTTTCTTCTGGCTCGGCATGTACTTCAGCGAGTTTAGAGCCTTCTTATGTCCTGCGCGCATTGGGCATGAATGATGAACTGGCACACAGTTCTATTCGTTTCTCTTTGGGGCGTTTTACCACAGAAGAAGAAATAGACTATGCAATCAAGTTGATTCACAACGCGATTGGTCACCTGCGTGATCTTTCTCCATTGTGGGAAATGTTCAAACAGGGTGTGGATCTCAGCACCATCGAATGGTCTCATCATTAATCAGACGGTTTCAGGAGTAACGACATGGCTTACAGCGAAAAAGTAATTGATCACTACGAAAACCCACGTAATGTTGGCTCATTCGATAGTGAAGACCCTTCAGTAGGTAGTGGCATGGTAGGTGCACCTGCTTGTGGTGACGTTATGCGACTACAAATCAAGGTCAGCGATGAAGGTATCATCGAAGATGCACGTTTCAAAACATATGGTTGTGGTTCTGCAATTGCATCCAGTTCTCTGGTAACAGAGTGGATGAAAGGCAAATCTCTGGAGCAGGCTGAAGCAATCAAAAACACACAGATTGCAGATGAATTGGAATTGCCACCAGTTAAAATCCACTGTTCTATTCTGGCTGAAGATGCGATTAAAGCCGCCATTGCTGATTATAAGAATAAGCGTCAAGCTAAATAACGCGCTTTCGCAATAAAAGAAAATAATTCTGGTGGATATTGTTGCAATATCCACCTTTACTAGTTTTAAAAGTGAGGTGTTGTATGTCAATTTCCCTGACAGAAAGTGCCGCCCAACGTATTTTGGCTTTTCTTGACAATCGAGGAAAAGGCATTGGGTTGCGTTTGGGAGTGCGAACTTCTGGCTGTTCTGGCATGGCATATGTACTTGAATTTGCTGATACGCTTAATGAAGAAGATCAGGTTTTTGAAGACAAGGGCGTGAAAGTTATCATTGACGGTAAAAGTATTCTTTATCTCAATGGGACAGAGTTGGATTTTGTCAAAGAGGGTCTGAATGAAGGATTTAAGTTCAACAACCCCAATGTTTCCAGCGAATGCGGCTGTGGGGAAAGCTTCCACGTATAACCCCGTTTTTTGATACTGCATTTTGCGACATTAAGAGTAACTTATGGACTATTTTACTTTGTTTGGGCTGCCTGCGCGTTATGCGATTAACCGTGAACTGTTGGCGACCCGTTATCAGGAATTGCAACGCCAGTTTCATCCTGATCGTTTTGCCAATCAGCCAGAACGTGAAAAAACACTGGCACTTCAGCAAGCCGCTACCATTAATAATGGCTATCAGACGCTAAAACATCCCCTGAAACGTGCAGAATATATGCTGTCTCAGCAAGGTTTCGATCTATCCAGCGAGCAGCACACCATGCAGGATACTGCGTTCCTGATGCAGCAGTTGGAATTGCGCGAAGAACTTGATGCCATTGAGCATAGCGCAGAGCCGGAAACAGCGCTGACCCATTTTTCCTCTCGCCTCAATAAAATGATAAAAAACCGTAGTGAGCAGATGGAACAACAGCTTGATGCAGCTGAATGGTCAATTGCAGCTGATACAGTCCGTAAATTACGCTTTCTGGACAAACTGCAACAGCAAGTTGAACAACTGGAAGAGCGGTTGCTGGATGACTTTTAGCCGAAAGGTTTTTAGCTGAATGTTTTTAGCTGAATGTTTTTAGCTGAATGTTTTTAGCCAAATTAGATTTATAGGGGCACACATGGCTTTATTACAAATCAGTGAACCTGGTTTATCTGCCGCACCGCACCAGCGCCGTCTGGCCGCGGGGATTGATCTTGGTACAACTCACTCTCTGGTTGCGACTGTCCGTAGTGGGCAGGCGGAAACATTGGCAGACAGTGAAAATCGTCACTTACTTCCTTCCGTTGTACAATATCGCAAAGAAGATATCCGGGTCGGCTGGCAGGCACGTCAGCAGGCTGCATCCGATCCTGTCAATACAATCAGTTCCGTCAAGCGAATGATGGGCCGCTCTCTGGCTGACATTCAACAGCGTTATCCCAATCTGCCATACCAGCTTCAGGCGAGTGAAAATGGCCTGCCATTGATTAATACGGCGGCAGGTTTGGTTGATCCTATTCAGGTTTCTTCTGACATACTGAAATCGTTGGCACAACGGGCAGAAGAAACGTTGGATGGCAAGCTTGATGGTGTCGTTATCACAGTCCCCGCTTATTTTGATGATGCACAACGTCAGGGAACCAAAGATGCAGCGCGTTTGGCCGGTCTGCATGTCCTGCGTCTTTTGAATGAACCAACTTCCGCCGCTATTGCCTACGGGCTTGATTCCGGTCAGGAAGGTGTCATTGCCGTTTACGATCTGGGTGGCGGGACATTTGACGTATCTATCCTCCGTCTTAGCCGGGGAGTATTTGAAGTACTGGCGACGGGTGGCGATACCGCATTGGGTGGTGATGATTTTGATTCACTGCTGGCAAATTGGATCAAAGAACAGGCTGGGATCAGTGACAACAACCATGGACTGCATCGCCAGTTGCTCGATATTGCAACCGAAACCAAAATTGCTTTAAGTGAAGCAGATAGCGCAGAAATCCGCTTTGTAGATTGGCAAGGCAGCATTACTCGTACCGAATTCAATGAATTAATCACATCGCTGGTCAAACGCACATTGCTTTCTTGCCGTCGGGCGTTGAAAGATGCTGGCGTTACGGCTGATGAAGTCTTGCAGGTGGTCATGGTTGGTGGCTCAACAAGAGTGCCATTGGTGCGTAGCATGGTGGGTGAATTCTTTGATCGCGAACCTTTGACTTCCATTGATCCAGATAGAGTTGTTGCGATTGGTGCCGCAATTCAGGCTGATATTCTGGTGGGCAATAAACCAGATAGCGAAATGCTCTTGCTGGATGTGATTCCACTGTCATTGGGCTTAGAAACGATGGGCGGGCTTGTTGAAAAAGTCATCCCGCGCAATACCACCATACCTGTTGCAAGGGCACAAGAATTTACCACATTCAAAGATGGCCAGAGCGCCATGAGTATTCATGTTGTGCAAGGTGAAAGAGAGCTGGTCAACGATTGCCGTTCGCTGGCACGTTTCACATTGCGGGGTATTCCCCCATTGCCGGCTGGCGGTGCGCACATTCGTGTGACTTTTCAAGTTGATGCAGACGGTTTGTTGAGTGTGAGTGCACTGGAAAAATCCACGGGCATTGAATCCTCCATTCAGGTTAAGCCCTCTTATGGTTTATCTGATGAAGAAATCGCCCGTATGCTCAGAGATTCCATGACTAACGCACAAGAAGATATTCAGGCCCGTAAACTGGCAGAACAGAAAGTAGAAGCAGCGCGGGTGTTGGAAAGTTTAACCGGTGCGCTGGAAAAAGATGCTGATTTGCTGAGTCAGGAAGAACAAACAGCCATTGATGCCGCTGCTCAAGTATTAATTGAAAGTGCTCAGGGTACATCTCCTGATGCGATTGAAAGCGCAATCAAACAATTGGACAAACAAACGCAGGAATTTGCCGCGCGTCGAATGGATACATCAATCCGCCGGGCTTTGGCGGGTCATTCTGTGGATGAAATTTAATTATGCCTAAAATTGTATTTTTACCTCATAACGAACTTTGCCCTGAAGGTGCCGTATTGGAAGCTCAGGAAGGCGAATCTATTCTGGATGTTGCACTGCGCAATGGTATTGAAATTGAACACGCCTGTGAGAAATCCTGTGCGTGCACCACTTGTCACTGTATCGTTAGAGAAGGTTTTGACTCACTGGAAGAAAGCTCTGAGCTGGAAGATGACATGTTGGATAAAGCATGGGGGCTGGAGCCTGAAAGTCGCTTAAGTTGTCAGGCTAAAGTTACCGATGAAGATTTAGTCGTTGAAATCCCTAAATACTCCATTAACCATGCACGTGAGCACTGACAGGAGAATTAAAAATGAAATGGTCTAACAGCCGTGATATCGGCGAAGCGCTGTACGATAAATTTCCGGATTTAGATCCTAAAACCGTGCGTTTCACTGATATGCATGAATGGATTTGTGGGCTGGATGGTTTTGATGATGATCCGCTGAAATCCAACGAAAAAATATTAGAAGCGATTTTGCTTGTTTGGTTGGATGAATATGAGTAATGCATCGCACAAAAAATAGCGCCAATTCACCTATTCCTGCTCAATAGCTTGGCATAGTCGGCATTTAATGGAAAACTGGCAATCGCCAGTTTTTTTACATTAATAGCTCCTTACTGTGAAACAGTGAACAATAAAATAAGAAGTGAGAAAAAATGACAAAACAAATCATGCCCGTAACACTGTCTTATGAACCAGCTAACGCTTGTTGGGGTGAAAAAGCATTAATTAGCCCAAGTGATCAAGGGATCACCATCCACTTGGCAGGCCATGGGAAATTGGGGGCAATTCAACGTGCGGGGCGTAAAATTGATGGACAGGGAGTCCGTAATGTTGCCTTAGTCGGGAATGGTTGGGATTTGGAAAAAAGCTGGTCATTATGGCTTGGTTTCCGTTCACCCAAGGGAATGCGTACCATTGAATGGCCATCATTACCTGAAGCTGATAAACAAGAACTGGAAAGAAGAATAAAACTCATTGATTGGGTGCGTGATACCATCAACCTGCCAGCTGAAGATTTAGGGCCTGAACAACTTGCCCAACGTGCCATTGATTTACTGAATGGCGTTGCAGGTGATGCTGTAACTTATCGTGTCATCAAAGGCAATGAGCTGCGTGAGCAGGGATATATGGGAGTACATACCGTTGGCCGGGGTTCTTCCCGCGCCCCTGTTTTCCTGGCATTGGATTTCAACCCGACGAAAGATGCCAAAGCACCCGTGTTCGCTTGTCTGGTTGGCAAGGGAATTACTTTTGATTCAGGCGGATACAGCATCAAGCCTTCCAATACGATGGACTCCATGAAAGCGGATATGGGAGGCTCTGCGACGTTAACAGGTGCATTGGCTTTGGCAATCAGCCGTGGCTTGAAGCATCGGGTAAAATTATTCCTGTGCATTGCGGATAATATGGTCAGCAGTAATGCCTTCAAATTGGGAGACATCATCCGTTATCGTAATGGTAAAACGGTTGAAGTGATGAATACTGATGCTGAAGGGCGTTTGGTTCTGGCTGATGGTTTGATTGATGCCAGTGCAGAAAAAGCACAAATGATTATTGATGCCGCAACATTGACCGGTGCTGCAAAAATTGCAGTTGGAAACGATTACCATTCTGTGCTCAGCTTTGATGATCAATTGGTATCAGAATTGCTGGCAGCGGCGGACAGTGAAAATGAATTATTCTGGCGTTTACCGCTGGCTGAATTCCATCGTAGTCAATTGCCGTCCAACTTTGCGGAATTGAATAACATTGCATCGCCTTCTCATTCAGCGGGAGCAAGTACAGCAGCAGCATTTTTGTCACACTTTGTAGAAAACTACAAAAAAGGCTGGATACATATTGACTGCTCTGCCACCTACCGAAAATCCGCTGTTGACCAATGGTCTGCTGGTGCGACGGGACAGGGTGTGCGTACTATTGCTAACTTACTGTTGGCTAAAGCTAAATAAAATCCAATTAAAACTCAAATAATCAGTAGTAGAATCTTCAAGTGACCTTTCTTATGGCCCCTCTGATGAGGGGCTATAATTGACCTTTTCAACACGCTTAACTTCAGTTCAAACAGCACTGTTCGGAGATTTTTCATGCACTTGTCAAATGGGCCTGTCGCAACAGAAATAGAAGTTCCCGGAGAAAGCCAAATTACTTTCAGCCTGCCGGAAGAGCAACCCACTCAGCTCATTGAAGCGTTGATTGATTTACTCAAACAGCATAAACCTGTTCGGCGCGCTTTTCTGATCATGGCCCATGATAAAAATATGGACGAAAAGCCCAATTTACTTATTGGGTTGGAATTCAGTGAAACCACAGCAGAAAATGAAATTAACTCAATCATTCAGCAAGCCGGTGAATCAGCTTGCGAATACCTTGATGAAAATGACTCAGTGGATTTTTGCCTGCTCGACGAAAAAGAAAGGGGCATCAGCCATTATCTGATTCAACATACTCAGCCTTTCTATCAACGAAAATTAGGAAGCTGGCTACGGGGTACCATTCCTGTCGTTAATCAATAACTTCCATTTTTGTATTAACGCTTGTATTCACATTGATTTGCATGGCAATAAACTTTTGCCCTATGACATCCTCGTAATTTATTTGCAACAAGCAAGCAAATATTGTGAGAAATTGCGAGAAGTATCGAAAATTTGGAAAAACATAGGGCAAAAGTGCAATGTGAGTTTTATTCTGGGTAAAAATTTCGTTATTTTTTTCTGTGTTTTGGTTATGCGGAATACCAAGTATCATAAATGCCATTAATGGATTTGCATGGCAATGTAGTTAAAGGAAGGACTGGAACCGTTCTCATTTTGATCCCTGCATTATATGAATATCCATAAAGATAGAATTCCGAGATATTCGGCAAACAACAAAGGCTATGGTTATGTATCAATGTCAATTCTGGCAAAGGTCGGCAAGGAAAAAACGATACCTTGCAGTGATGCTTATTTCATTATTTACGGTATTTATGCTATCTGGGTGTGATCAATCTGAGAATACCGAGAAAACAGAACTCGCAGAAAAAAATAATATATCCTCTTCCCAGCAATCTCCCCAAAATAGTCAGTCAATTGAGTCAGCTACTGAAAAACAGTCTCAATCTGTGAATCAAAACGGTGAGGAAGCTATTTCAGAAGGTTCTGTTACCAAAACACAGGTTTCTCAATCACCAGAACAACGCTATGCAGGCAAAGATGTCACTATTGTGGATGCCTCTGAGCTGCAATTGGATGGTGCCAGCACTATGGTGGTGACATTCTCCGTCCCTCTGGAGCCAGATCAGGATTTTTCACAAAAAATGCATCTTATTGATGTGAAATCGGGAAAATTAGATGGCGGATGGGAATTATCCAATAATCAAATGGAACTCCGGTTGCGCCATTTACCGCCAGCCCGGGAATTACAATTGACCATTGATGAGGGCATAAAAGGCATAAATGGTCGCCGGTTGGCGAGCGTCTATAAAAATAAATTTGTTACACGGCCTATCACACCAACTGTTGGCTTTGCCAGCAAGGGATTGATCTTACCGAGTAAGATAGCGGAAGGATTGCCTGTTTTGGCACTCAATGTTAACAGTATAGATGTGAATTTTTTCCGAATCAAAGACGAAGCCCTGCCTTCATTTATTTCCTCCTGGCAATCCCGTGACAGTATGTTCTACTGGGAATCAAAGGAATTATTAGAAGAAACAGAATTAGTCTACACAGGTCGTTTTGATCTTAATCCTGCCGCCAATACCCGCGAAAAATTATTATTGCCAATAAGCAATATCAAAGAGTTGCAAAAAGAAGGGGTTTATCTGGCTGTTATGCAGCAAGCGGGAAAATATACCTACAGCAATCCTATTACCTTGTTCACATTGAGTGATATAGGCGTCTCTGTACATAGTTACCTGAACAGAATGGATGTATTTGCTCAGTCATTGGAAGAAGGAACTAGCCTAAAAGGTGTTGAGATCCGCCTGTTGGATATAAAAGGCCAACTTTTGTCAAAAGCAACGACAGATAATGACGGCCATGTCTCCCTTGAAAAAAATGATAAGGCTAAATTATTACTGGCTAGCCAGAATGGACGAACCAGTATTATCAATTTACATTACCCCGCGTTAGATCTTTCTGAATTTGATATCGGTGGCCCTGAAGGATATAGCAAGCAGTTTTTTGTCTTTGGCCCAAGGGATATTTATAGGCCGGGAGAAACCTTGATTGTTAACGGATTACTGCGTGATGCTGATGGTCGCCCACTGAAATCGCAACCTGTCAAAGTGGATGTATTGAAAGCAGGGGATCAAGTTGTTCGTAGTTTTGTCTGGCAAGCTGAAAATGAACTGTACCAGTATCGTTACCCGATCCCCCGTGAGGCTGAAACGGGGATGTGGGCACTGCGGTTTGACTTAGGTGATAATGCGCCACGTTATTACAAATTTAACGTTGAAGATTTCATGCCTGAACGCATGGCGTTAGAAATCAAAGGAAACATTGATGATCAACCTCTATTGAAAAATGAAGATGTTGAATTCTCTGTCACCGGCCGTTACCTGTATGGTGCTCCGGCAGCAGAAAATCGTTTGCAGGGACAAATGTTTTTACGTCCGGTCCGTGAAGCTGTTGCGACATTACCGGGATATGAATTTGGTGTGGCAGATGAAAGCGATGTATACCGGGCATTAGACGAGTTTGATGTCACCTTAGATAGTGAAGGTAAAACGGTGCTATCCATCGATAGTGAGAATTGGGAATCAGTTAAATCTCCCGTAAAGGTTGTGGTTCAGGCAAGTTTGCTTGAGTCTGGAGGGCGTCCGGTCACTCGTCGGGTTGAACAAGCCATTTGGCCTGCAAAACAGCTAGTTGGTGTGCGCCCATTATTCAATAAAAAAACAATTTATGACTATCGCTCTGGTCGGGATGAAAGCCGCTATAACGTGGATGAAAATTCGCTGGCGGAATTTGCAATCGTTTATGCTGATGCCAAAGGCAAAAAATACGCTGCTTCAGAATTAAGGGCGCGTTTAGTCTATGAACGCCGTGATTATTATTGGCGTTGGTCGGACAATGACGGTTGGGATTCCGGTTATAACCAAAAAGATTTGGTTATGGCGGATGAGCACATCCAAATCGCTGAAAATGGCATAGCTAAAATCAGTTTCCCCGTTGATTGGGGTTCTTATCGCATTGAAGTCATTAATCCGGAAAATCAGCTCGTCACTAGCTTGAATTTCTGGGCGGGTTACTCATGGCAGGATAACACTGACGGGACAGGGGCGGTTCGTCCAGATCAAGTGAAATTATCGTTGGATAAACCCGCCTATACGTTAGGCGATAAAGTGAAATTGCGTATGGTTGCTCCACATGAAGGTAAAGGTTATTTGCTGGTGGAATCCAGTGATGGCCCGCTGTGGTGGAAAGAAATTAATGTGCCGGAAAAAGGTTTGGATATTGAAGTTCCAATAAATCAGGCATGGGCTCGCCATGATTTGTATCTTACTGCTGTTGTTGTGCGCCCGGGGGATAAATCACGTCAGGCTACGCCTAAGCGGGCGATTGGTGTATTGCATCTGCCCTTGACGGATGAGGGGCGTAAATTGAATGTGGCCTTAAGCGCTCCTGATAAAATACGCCCGAATCAGGATTTGGCAGTTAAAATCAAGGCCATGCCCCAGAAAGGGAAAGCGCTTCCTAAACAAGTGAATGTCTTGCTTTCAGCGGTAGATACCGGGGTATTGAGCATTACAAATTTTAAGACCCCCGATCCCTATGATGCTTTTTTCGGTCGTAAACGTTATGGCGTTGATCAGTATGACGTTTATGGGCGTTTGATTGAAGCTGAAGGGCGTCAGGCAAATTTACGTTTTGGAGGAGATGCGGATGATGATACGTATGATCGGGGTGGTAAAAAACCGCTGACAGAAGTCAATATCATTGCAGAACAAGCTAAGCCAATAATGTTGGATGTGAATGGTGAAGGTGAAATAATCCTGCCAATCCCTGATTTTAATGGGGAATTGCGGTTGATGGCCCAAGCATGGAGTGATGAAGAGTTCGGCCATGGTGAACGAAAAATCACGGTTGCTGCACCCATCGTGACTCAAATGTCATTACCCCGCTTTATGGCCGGAGGCGATCAATCCCAATTGTCGTTGGATCTGACAAACTTAACTGAACATCCCCAAGCTCTGACATTGAATGTTACGGCGGAGGGGTTGATTAAATTACAAAATCTGACAAGCAAAAAACTTATATTGGAGAAAGGGAAACGAACCACAGTTCATATTCCCGTTCAGGCAGATCATGGATTTGGGCAAGGTGAAGTATTCTTGACCATTGATGGACTGAATTTGCCTGATGAAAATTTGGAACAGTATAAAAATAGCTGGAAGATTGGTGTCCGCCCCGCTCATCCGGCTGAAACTCTGCAATTTGCAGAAGTGCTACATAAAGATAAAAATTGGCAACTACCACCAACGGCAATTTCAGGATTGGCACCCGAAACGCTGGAAGGCCAATTGATGCTGACCAGTCGTCCGCCTTTGCAAATTTCACGCTATATTCGTGAGCTATATGCTTACCCTTATGGCTGTCTGGAACAAACCGTCAGCGGGCTTTACCCATCACTTTATTCCAATGAAGCTGAATTGAAAAAATTAGGCATCAATACCCAAGATGATGAAAAACGTCGAAAAGCTATTGAAGCCGGGATCACACACCTGCTGAGTATGCAGCGCCATGATGGAAGTTTTTCACTGTGGGATCGTAATGGCGATGAAGAATTCTGGCTGACTGCGTATGCGACAGATTTCTTGTTCCGTGCAACTCAGCAAGGCTACAGTGTTCCGGTTGACTCCCTGAAAGAAGCAAATAACCGTTTATTACGTTATTTACAGGATAAAACCATTATCAGTGATCGTTACATGGGATCACACCCTGCAACACAATTTTCTGTGCAGGCTTATGCTGGTTTGGTTCTGGCTGGTCAGCAAAAAGCGCCATTGAGCGGTTTAAGGCAACTTTATGAGCGTCATGCACAGGCTGAAAGTGGTTTATCTCTGGTACAGTTGGGCATTGCATTAAAAATGATGGGAGATAATACCCGAGGCGATGAAGCTGTTCATTTGGGGGTTAATAAATCACGTGTCTCGGGTTATGGATTGGGAGATTATGGCAGTACTATTCGGGATAACGCCTTGATTGTTGCTTTGCTGGCTGAGCACAATATGTTGACGAAAGAACGTGATGGGAAATTACTGAATTTATCCAATGAGCTGACGACTCGCAGTTACTTCTCAACACAAGAAAGTAACGCACTTTATCTGGCAGGGCGTTACTTCATCGGTACAACTGAACAACCTTGGGAAGCGTTGATTAATCAGCAGGAACCGTTCATTAAACGTGATAGTGCACTAACTGAAACACTGTCAACAGATCAGATAGCGAAGGGCATAGCAATCAAAAACCGTGGTGACAGCATCCTCTATTCGCGTTTGAATATTGTGGGTTACCCATTGAAAGCGCCGGCTCCTTCTTCTAATGTTCTGAGCATAAATCGAACTTACTTTGATTTGGAAGGAAACCCGGCTTACATCGGTCAGATGAAAAGTGGTGATATGGTAGTTGTAAAACTGGAAGTCCGTGCGACTCAAACGGTACCAGATGCATTAGTTGTCGATTTATTGCCGGCTGGGCTGGAAATTGAGAATCAGAATCTGGCAAATAGCAGTGCCAGCCTGAGTGAAAGTGCGACAGGTTTACAAGATTTGATTGAGGAAATGCAGCAAGCTGACATTCGTCACATTGAATATCGTGATGATCGTTTTGTTGCCGCTGTTGCTGTACCTTCTTATAAATCAGTAACACTCTTGTATCTGGCCCGAGCGGTTGCACCGGGAGTTTATCAGATACCTGCACCACAGGTTGAATCCATGTATGTGCCTAACTGGCGTGCAGTGGGTGCAACTAACTCAAAACTGGAAGTTGTCCGCTAATCATTATCAGCCCCTATTGTCATAAATAGGGGCTCTTCCTTTTCGGATACAGTTTTTCGGATACCGTGTTTAATGAGAAAATTGTCCTCCCGTATTTATTTGCCTGTTTGGGCTATTTTATTGATTTTTCTCGTCACAATTCTTCCTGCCACAGTGTGGTTGGCAGATAAAATCTGGCCGCTGCCAATCCATGATGCCAAAATGGCGAGAGTGGTGGTGGGAGCTGATAATACTCCGTTGTGGCGCTTTGCTGACAGCGAAGGTGTCTGGCGCTATCCCGTCACTCTGGAACAAACCTCACCGGAATATATTCAGGCATTGCTAACCTATGAAGATCGTTGGTTTTACCAACATCCCGGCATCAATCCCATCTCTTTACTCAGGGCTGCATGGCAAGATATTCGGGCAGGAAAAATAGTGTCAGGAGGCAGCACCATTTCCATGCAGGTTGCCCGGTTAATTGATCCGCATTCACGTACTGTCTCCGGAAAATTCAAACAAATTTGGCGTACACTGCAACTGGAATGGCATTATTCAAAAAATGAAATTCTGGAAATGTATCTGAACCGTGCCCCTTTTGGTGGAACATTGCAAGGTGTTGGTGCGGCAAGTTGGGCTTATCTGGGGAAATCACCCTCTGAGCTTTCTTCCGGTGAGGCTGCATTATTGGCTGTATTGCCCCAAGCTCCCAGCCGATTGAGGCCAGATCGCTATCCTGAACGGGCACAGGCTGCACGTGATAAGGTACTGGAACGGCTGGCGCAATATAATGTCTGGCCGGCAAAAAAACTTGCTGATATCAAAGAAGAAAATATATGGCTGGCGCCCCGCCAAACGCCTCATCTTGCTCCATTGCTGGCGAGGAGAATGGCAAATGAATATCATCAGGAAATAATCCAGACAACTATTGATAGCGGATTACAGCGCCAGCTGGAAGATATGGTGCTTAACTGGAAATATCAATTAGCGGCTAAAACATCGATTGGCATACTTGTCGTTGATCACACCGATATGTCAGTCAAAGCTTATATTGGTTCTGCCGATTTTCGCGATGACAGTCGTTTCGGTCATGTCGATATGATAAGTGCATGGCGTTCACCGGGTTCTACACTGAAACCTTTTTTGTATGCCATGGCATTGGATGATGGGCTCATTCATGGCGAATCCTTATTGCAGGATGTTCCACGTCGTTTCGATAATTATCGCCCGGGTAATTTTGATAGTGGATTTAATGGGCCTGTAAGCGCCAGTGAAGCATTGGTCAGATCCCTGAATTTACCCGCAGTGCAATTACTTGAGTTCTATGGTTCTAAGCGATTTACAGCCAACTTACGTAATGCAGGAATGAGGTTGCGTTTTCCGCTTGGCAGTGAACCGAATTTATCCCTGATTTTAGGGGGAACATCGGCTCGCATGGATGAATTGGTCGCGGCTTACAGTGCCTTTGCCCGTCAGGGAAAAATGTCTCCGTTGCGTTTTATACCACAGCAGAAAATACAGGACAGGCAGTTGTTTTCTGTCGGATCAGCTTGGATTGTCCGAAGAATCATGGCGGGTGGCAGTCGTCCTCAACCCGATAATGTTTTATCTGCTGAAGTGCCGCTGGCATGGAAAACCGGTACAAGTTATGGTTATCGCGATGCGTGGGCGATTGGCCTGAATGCCCGCTATACCATAGGGGTTTGGGTTGGCAGGCCGGATGGTACACCTGTTGTCGGGCAGTTTGGTTATGCTACGGCGATCCCCATTATGAATCAGATCAATGAATTGTTAATGGGAAAATTACGCTATAGCTCAATGCGTGTGCCTGTTGATCCCCGGCCATCGAGTGTCAGTCAGGCCACTATTTGCTGGCCTGGTGGAAGGGAGGCTTCTCAAGAAAACCGGACCTTGAAAAACCACAATTGCCGTCAGCGTCGTTTGAGTTGGATTCTGGACAATACGATCCCGCCGACATTACCCGCTGCCGGGCAGGAAGGGATCTTAGGGATCAACGAGCGGATATGGTTAGATAAAAATAGATTGCGTGTTGCCCCGGATTGTCCTGATGCTCAGCCTGAGACTGTAAGTTTATGGCCAATCGCGTTAGAAGCTTGGCTGCCCACGAAAGAGCGGAGAGTTAACCTGCTTCCTCCTGTTAATCCCCAATGTCCCCCCATGAAAATGGAGGAGGCACCGCTTTTGATTATTGGAGTACGTGAAGGGGATATATTGAAGCGTCTTCCGGGTAAAAGCACATTGGATTTGCGAGTGACAACACAGGGAGGAAATGGGCAACAGTGGTGGTTTTTGAATGGTGAACAAATTGCAGTGACAGACAATAATCAATCATGGAATCACCTATTCTCACAATCAGGTAAATATCAGCTCACTGTTTTGGATTTGAGCGGGCAAGTGAGTTCAGTCAATTTTGTGTTGAAGTAATTTACAGGCAATAACTTGAATCAAACTAAAAATTATCGTTTTACATTGATTTTTTATTGTAAAACGATAACATGCATCTATAATGCAGTCATGTTTAATTAAGGATACATGAGCATGACACATTCTGAAAAACTTACACGGATAACAACACTCAGTTTGGTGATGTCCAAATTGTCGCTGTTGATTATCATCATTATGATTGCAATTAATATTTTCAGCTGGTTAGAGCCAAAGCTAATTTTGGAAAAATATGGATTGGGTTTTTCACTGACAGAAAGAATATTACCTCATTTTGATAATGTGGCTTTTAGCTTCTGGAAATTAACCGGTGGGATACTGATATCAACGATACCGCTATTATCGCTGGCTGGCAGTTTCTGGGCTTTTTATCGACTATTCAGCAAGTACAGAAAAGGTGACTATTTTTCAAAAGGTACTGTTAAGTATTTGGAATATGCAGGTTGGGGAGTGATTTTCTGGAGTCTTTTAGACGTTATCTGTGAGCCATTATTAACGCTGTGGTTAACAATATCTGCGCCCGCAGGTGAACGTTTTTTGACATTAACGGTAACCGGAGGGCATTTTGTCGCTATTTTTATTTCGGCTTGCTTGGCTATCATTTCCCGTATTCTCTATCAGGCATGTAATATATACGAAGAAAACCAAAGCATTATATAGGAGATACTGTGGCAATTCTTATGAACTTGGATGTGATAATGGCAAAACGGAAAGTTAAATCCAAAGATTTAGCACAAGCTATTGGTATCACTGAACAGAACCTTTCTCTTTTGAAAACGGGGAAAGTTAAAGGGATTCGTTTTTCTACCTTAAATGCCATTTGCCACTATTTAGATTGCCAACCCGGAGATATATTGGAATTCGATGGTGAATAATTCATTTTTCATCATTAAATCAGATTGAAAAAATGTGAGCCAACTGAGTCAGTCAATTGTTCAATATAGTTAGTGAGGAAAAAAATGAAAAGTATTTTGTATGCTCTGTTGTTGAGTGCATTTTATATCCCCTCTGTATTTGCTGGTTTATCAACGGCAGATACGCATTCTAAGAGAATGCAGCAAGATCCTTCCCATCAGGGAGAGCTGAGAAAGTGTACGGATTTACTCCCTGAGGGGCATGAATATACGATTAGTATCATTGGAACATCGGATAAAAAAAATAAAAATGCGGATGGTAAGTTCACGGGAAAATTTGAAGTCTCTGATGAAACGAAACAACCAATCAATGAAAAAAGAGCCGAAGAAATTAAACCTTTTATTCAATGTGTCACAGAAAGGGTTTTATAATTGATTTATGGAAAAAATGACAATTCAATGATCTTGGTCAGAATGCCTGCTCGGGATTTGTTCGCCTGAACAGGCATTATTTTATAGAATTAATTCCACACGCAAGAATGAACGGAACAGTGAAGATATTTTGTTCAGTATTCAAAGCGGGATATCCGTAAATCCATTTAGCTCACGTTATCTTGTTGTGTGTAACTGGGTAAAAATGTGATTTATGCTAAAAAATGATAATTTTCGCTAAGAAAGCTTTAATAAAATGTTGTGTTTTTTGTAGGCAAGCAGAAAGTCTCCTCCTATAATCAACGCCTATTTTTATTCCTGTCAGAGACAGGGTAGATTTGCTCCTCAGTTTTGCTTGGGAGCTAAAAATTAAAACAAATCATCGCTGAAAGTGCCAAAGAGGTTATCGAATGACAATTGAACGTACTTTTTCCATTATTAAACCTAACGCAGTCAAGAAAGATGTTATTGGTTCTATCTACGCTCGTTTTGAAAGCGCAGGGTTGAAAATCATCGCGGCCAAAATGCTGCACTTAACTCGCGAACAGGCAGAAGGTTTTTATGCTGAGCACAAAGGCCGTCCTTTTTTTGACGGTTTGGTCGAGTTCATGACTTCAGGCCCAATCATGGTGCAGGTTCTTGAAGGCGAAAATGCGGTTCAGCGTCATCGCGACCTGATGGGTGCAACCAACCCTGATAACGCTCTGGCGGGTACGCTGCGTGCAGATTATGCTGACAGCTTTACTGAAAATGCTGTCCACGGTTCAGATTCCATTGAATCAGCAAACCGCGAAATTGCGTATTTTTTCAGTGATGACGAGGTTTTTCCTCGCTACTGATTATTCAGTTACTCATAGCATCTGAGCAGTAAAGTTTGTACAATATGACGCCCCGCTGATTTGATTTAGCGGGGCGTTTATTATTTTATTTCAATGTTCATCCGATATTTTTGATATTTATGGTATGAAATATTGCCAGATATAGCATGATTATTGAATTGGCAGTCACCGCATGAGAACTTAGTGCTGAAACCAAATCAGCACAGAGCCGAAAGTGTAACAACGAGGCGATGTAAAAAATGTCCCAACTTAACGAAACCGTATCATCTTCAACCCCTGCCGTATCTGTCACTCCTGAAAAGAAAAACGGGAAAGTCAATTTACTCGATCTTGATCGTAAGCAAATGCGTCAGTTTTTTATCGATATGGGAGAAAAGCCTTTTCGTGCCGATCAGGTCATGAAATGGATTTACCATTATTGTTATGACGATTTTGAACTGATGACAGACATCAATAAAACGCTCAGGGCAAAATTGCAACAAGTCGCTGAAATTAAAGCACCGGAAGTTGCAGAAGAGCAACGCTCCTCTGATGGCACTATCAAATGGGCCATCACTGTTGGCGATCAGCAGGTTGAAACGGTTTATATCCCAGAAGATGATCGTGCGACACTGTGTGTTTCATCTCAGGTAGGGTGCGCGTTAGAGTGTAAATTCTGTTCTACTGCCCAACAAGGTTTCAACCGTAACCTGCGGGTATCTGAAATTATCGGTCAGGTCTGGCGTGCCGCCAAGATTATTGGCTCACTGAAATCCAGTGGCCGTCGTCCCATCACCAATGTTGTGATGATGGGAATGGGAGAACCCTTACTTAACTTGAACAATGTCGTGCCTGCAATGGAAATCATGATGGATGATTTCGGTTTCGGCCTGTCAAAACGTCGTGTGACATTATCGACATCCGGTGTTGTCCCTGCGCTGGATAAATTGGGTGATATGATTGATGTTGCATTGGCCATTTCTTTGCACGCACCTACCGATGATATTCGTAACGAAATCGTACCGATTAACCGCAAATATAATATTGAAGAGTTTTTGGCCGGGGTACGCCGCTACCTGACAAAGTCCAATGCGAATCAAGGGCGTGTCACTGTAGAATATGTCATGCTTGATCACGTCAATGACAGTGTTGAGCAGGCTCATCAATTAGCAGAATGCTTGAAAGATACACCCAGCAAGATCAATCTGATCCCATGGAACCCGTTCCCGGGTGCGCCTTATGGACGCAGCTCCAACAGCAGAATCGATCGTTTCTCTAAGGTACTGATGGAGTATGGTTTTACAACTATTGTGCGTAAAACCAGAGGGGATGATATTGATGCTGCTTGCGGCCAACTTGCTGGTGATGTAATTGATAGAACGAAGAGAACACTGAAAAAACGCTTGGCAGGTGAACCAATTCAGGTAAAAACAGTCTAATTTTTTGTTTAATCTAGATTAATAGCTAAAAATCTCGACGAAGTTTGACATAACCTTATAAATGAAAATGGTATGATACGGAAATCAATAACTTGTTCTATGGTTTGCTTTGCTCTGTTGGCGGGATGTGCTGAGCAGTCAGCGCACCGGGCGCATCAGGTCGTTGCAATAGATACACGATTACAGCTAGGGAAGGCGTATTTGGCGGAACGGAATTTATCGGCGGCCAAGTACCATTTCCAAAAAGTTTTACTGGCGGAGCCTCGTCATCCCGAGGCGCATCTGGGTATGGCATTGCATGAGCAATATGCAGGTCAGTCTGAAACCGCCAGCCAACATTATAGAATGGCTATGCAGTATGCAGCAGGAAGTGATACTGTAATACGTCATTATTATAATATTTTCCTTTGTGAACAAAATCAGGATGAAGAGGCTAAAAAATTAGCTGCTGGGCACGGGGGGCAAAATGCAAGTAATGAGAATTGCGGTAGGTAATTTTTAAGTTCGGAAATGTTTGTATTTGACTATTTTCATGCACTACCGCTTTTTATGTACTACCTTTTTGTATGTATTAGTATTTTTTATGTAGTACATACGATTAAGATGATTTCGCTGCACAAATTGAGTTGATGTTCTATTGATTTAATTTGCGTAAATTCTTTAACCTGAACAGTACCAGTGTCCTTAGCTAATGAAGACTGAAACTTACCCAGAAGAAGCCAATCTGACAGCCGGTCAGATTCTGCGTCAGGCTCGCGAAAAAATTGAGCTTTCTCAGCAAAATGTGGCAGATCGCTTGTGTCTGAAGCTGTCCACTGTTCGTGATATTGAAGAAGATACTGTTCCGTCAAATATCGCACCTACTTTTTTTCGTGGATATATTCGAGCTTATGCGAAACTTGTCCAAGTGCCTGAACCTGAAATTTTAGGTGTTTTGGATAAACAGATACCGAGTAAAACGATAAAAACCTCCCCAATGCAAAGTTTTTCAGCAGGAAAAACGCGCAAAAAACGTGATGGTTGGTTAATGAAGCTAACATGGGTGGTCATCATTGTATTATTGGGAATGACCTGCCTATGGTGGTGGCAAAACTATAAAGCACAGCAAACAGAATTGTCATCAATGGCTGCGCAATCTAATGCTCATATTGCTACTGGCGATGAGCAGAATTTGGGGAATTCAGCAGCAAGTGCGGATACATCATCCGCTTCTCTCAATGAAAACAAACCCGTCGTCGCTTCCCCTGCACAAATGGCACAGGAAAGTGGCACGAAAGTGAATGCCAATACACAAGTAAACACCGGTACGTCGGCTTCATCAGTACCTGTCAATCAATCCGCAACAACTCAGGCTGCAACGTCTACTGCCGCTGCTTTGGAAAAGACCTCTCCTGCTCTTAACAATGCGGGAGCAAATTCTGTTGCTAACCCGGCATCGTCTGATGCTGGTGGCATCAATGCCCCTAGTACCCATCAGCTATTAATGAATTTCAAAGGAGAATGTTGGGTGCAAGTTTTAGATGCTAAGGGTGAGGTTTTATTTCGTGGTTTGAAATATAAAGGCGACAGCCTGAATCTTTCTGGTGAAGTGCCATATTCATTGAAAATCGGTGTTCCTAAGAATGTGGATATCCAGTTCCAGGGAAAACCCGTAGATTTGAGTACCTTCATCAGGAAAGGAATCGCCGCCAAACTGACGCTGAAATAAGCTTAATAATGGTTTCGGCTCATTTATCTCGCTAAAGATTTGAGGCGAACATTGAATGAGAATTCAAGTTCGCCTGTGTTCTATTTATCATAGCGTGTATTATTCACCACAGCATAGTTGTAATTTTTATAAATAAAATACAGGGATGTAGGGGGGTAATGTAAAAATGCATAATGAATCACCGATAAAAAGACGTAAATCCACACGTATTTATGTCGGTAATGTTCCCGTTGGGGATGGTGCGCCTATTGCGGTGCAATCAATGACTAACACACGAACAACTGATGTTGAAGCCACGGTTAATCAAATCAGGGCACTGGAACGTGTAGGTGTTGATATCGTTCGTGTTTCTGTTCCAACCATGGATGCAGCTGAAGCGTTCAAGTCCATCAAGCAGCAGGTTAATGTTCCCCTCGTTGCTGATATCCACTTTGATTACCGCATTGCATTGAAAGTCGCTGAGTATGGTGTGGATTGTCTGCGAATCAATCCCGGCAATATTGGTAATGAGGAACGTATCCGTCAAGTGGTCGATTGTGCCCGCCACAATAACATTCCAATCCGAATCGGGGTCAATGGCGGCTCACTGGAAAAAGATCTACAGGAAAAATATGGTGAACCAATGCCAGAAGCACTGGTCGAATCAGCCATGCGTCATGTAGATATTCTCGACCGCCTGAATTTCGACCAGTTCAAGGTTAGCGTCAAAGCATCGGACGTTTTTTTGGCTGTGGGTGCTTATCGCTTATTAGCGAAAAAAATTGATCAACCCTTGCATCTCGGAATTACCGAGGCCGGTGGAGCGCGTGCCGGTGCCGTAAAATCTTCAATTGGTTTGGGGCTTTTATTGTCTGAAGGGATAGGTGATACCTTGCGTATTTCTCTGGCGGCAGATCCAGTGGAAGAGGTTAAGGTTGGCTTTGATATTCTGAAAGCACTTCGTATCCGTTCAAGAGGCATTAATTTCATTGCTTGCCCGACTTGTTCCCGTCAGGAATTTGATGTCATCGGCACAGTGAATGCGCTTGAGCAGCGCCTTGAAGATTTAATTACACCGATGGATGTCTCTATCATTGGCTGCGTTGTGAATGGGCCCGGAGAAGCGGAAGTTTCAACACTGGGTGTAACGGGTGCGAAAACAAAAAGCGGATTTTATGAAGATGGCATCCGTCAGAAAGAGCGCTTTGATAATAATAATTTGATTGATCAACTTGAAGCAAAAATTCGGGCCAAGGCAGCGATCCTTGATGCCAATAACCGGATCAGTGTCAATCAGATTGATGAGTAACATATCTGCTGCTGGCTCGTGCTATCATGCGCCAGCATACGCTTTCTCACTATAGTTTTTGCTCTGTAGTGCTTTTGATTGGTAGTGTTTTTGATTGATTGTGTTTGATTGGATATGTGAGCTTGCTGCAATCGTTTTTTGCTCATTGAACCTTGTAAGTATTCGCTTTTATAATCAACACTATTGTGGAAATCCTAATAAGAGATAAAACGTGACAAAAAATATCCCAGCTATTCGTGGCATGAACGATTGCCTTCCTGTCGAAACAGCAATCTGGCAACGAGTTGAATCTACGTTGAAGCGTGTGTTGTCAAGTTATGGTTTCAGTGAAATTAGAACACCGATTGTAGAGCAGACCCCGTTATTCAAACGTGCAATTGGGGAAGTAACTGATGTTGTCGAAAAAGAGATGTACACTTTTGACGACCGCAATCAAGAAAGTTTGACCCTACGCCCAGAAGGTACCGCAGGATGTGTCCGTGCCGGTATCCAGCATGGTCTGCTGTACAATCAGGAGCAGCGCTTATGGTACATCGGGCCTATGTTCCGCTATGAGCGTCCGCAAAAAGGTCGCTATCGCCAGTTCCATCAATTGGGTGCAGAAGTGTTTGGCTTGCAAGGGCCGGATATTGATGCGGAAATCATTTTGATGACGGCACGTTGGTGGCGTGAGTTGGGTATTTCTGAGCATGTTACGCTTGAATTGAATTCTATCGGTTCACAGGAAGCTCGTGCAAAGTATCGTGAAGCTTTAGTCGCGTTTTTGGAGCAGCATAAAGAGAGGCTTGACGAAGACTGCTTGCGTCGTATGTATACTAATCCGCTGCGTGTACTGGATTCAAAAAATCCTGAAGTTCAGCAACTTCTTAATGATGCACCGGAACTCTTTGACTATCTTGATGCCGAATCAAAAGAACATTTTGATGGCTTGTGTCAAATTCTCGATGGAGCGGGTATCAAATATCGCCTGAATCAACGTTTAGTTCGTGGGCTTGATTACTACAACCGTACCGTTTTTGAATGGGTAACATCTGCATTGGGTGCTCAGGGAACTATCTGTGCAGGCGGGCGTTACGATGGTTTGGTTGAGCAGTTGGGTGGAAAAGCGACACCGGCTGTTGGTTTTGGCATGGGCATGGAGCGGATGGTGCTGTTGGTGCAGGAAGTCAATCCTGACTTTGCTGCGGATCTCACTGTTGCTGATGTTTACCTTTCTTCTTTTGGTGAAGGCAGCCAGCAGGCAGCACTGATACTGGCAGAAAAACTCCGCGATCAACTGCCTGATGTCCGTTTAATGACGAATCATGGTGGCGGTAACTTTAAGAAACAATTGACTCGTGCGGGTAAGCATGGAGCCAAAATAGCCTTGATCCTTGGAGAAGATGAAATTCAGGCTGGCAATATTTCGGTGAAAGATTTACGCAATGGTGAACAAGAAACGTTGTCACAACAAATGATCGCAGCACGTCTGAGCGAATTGTTAGGCTAAGGAGAAAGATTCTGTGGAAGTCTATACCACTGAAACTGAACAAGTTAACGCGATAAAGCGTTTTTTTGCCACCAACGGGAAATACCTTGCTGTTGGTTTGTTTTTAGGCATTGGTGCGCTGGTTGGCTGGAATTATTGGCAGAATCATCAAACAAACCGGTTGCATGAAACGGCTGCGGAATTTGACAAATTAAATCAATCGTTGATAACCGATCCGGCAGCAAACATTGCATCTGTAGAAAACTTCGCAAATCAAACGAATAATATCTACGGTGTGATGGCGGAATTTGAATTGGCAAAGAATGCGATTGAGAAAAATGATCTGGCTCAGGCAGAAAAAAGTTTGCTGATAGCGTCTGGTAAAGTTAAAGATGAAAACATTCAGGCACTGGCCAACCTTCGTTTGTCACGGGTTCAACTGGCGGAAGATAAGACGGACGCTGCATTGAAAACACTGGAACAAGTTAAGGGCAAAAGCTGGCAGGTCATCGTCGAGGATATCCGCGGCGATGCTCTGGCGAAAAAAGGTGATCTTGCTGGCGCACGTGCAGCGTACTCTAAGGGGCTTGGTTATGATGGCTCCCCAAGAGTGAAAGATCTCATTCAAATGAAACTTAATGACTTATCCAACTAAGGGAGTTAACTTCTAATGCAATTGCGAAAAGCACTCTTGGTTGGTCTGGTTGCGTCTGTTCTGCTGGCGGGTTGTTCGAGCGAACAGGATTCGGTAGCGATGTCGCCGCTGCCGAAGGTTGAAAACCAATTCAGTCCCCGTACTGTATGGGATAAATCTGTTGGTAGCGGAGTGGGGAATTACTATTCCCATTTGTCACCAACATGGCAAGGTTCAACTGTTTATGTAGCTGACCGCAAAGGGCTTGTCAAAGCCTTTGATATAGATAGCGGCAAAGAGCTGTGGGCGACAGATTTATCGGAAAATACCGGCTTTTTTTCATCTCGCCTGCCAGCATTACTTTCAGGTGGTTTGACTGTATCCGGCAATAATCTTTATGTTGGAACAGAAAAAGCCAAAGTTATTGCACTGAATACGGAAGACGGCAGCATCAAATGGGAGTCAACGGTTGCTGGTGAAGCGTTGTCACGCCCGGTCGTCAGCGAAGGCCTTATTTTGATCCATACCGGCAACGGTATGTTGCAGGCATTGAATGAAGCAAACGGCGCTGTCGTTTGGTCTGTTAATATGGATACTCCGCCATTATCATTACGCGGTGAATCAGCCCCGGCTGTGGCTTATGGTGCAGCAATCGTGGGAGGGGACAATGGCCGCATCAGCGCTGTTCTACTTTCTCAGGGGCAGTTAATTTGGCAACAGCGTATTTCTCAGGCGACTGGGGCGACGGAAATTGATCGCTTAAATGACGTGGATATGACTCCGGTTGTTTCTGACAATGTTATTTATGCTATTGCCTATAATGGCGATTTAGTGGCGATGGATATGCGTTCAGGTCAGATTATCTGGAAACGTGATCTGGGTTCGATAAATGACATGGTTGTTACTGGCGATAATATTTTTGTTGTTGATCAGAATGACCGCATCCTATCGCTTCGTAAAAGCGATGGGGTTACATTATGGACGCAAAATGATCTCTTGCACCGTAACTTGACTGCACCAGAAATGTATAATGGTTATCTGGTTGTCGGAGATGGTGAAGGTTATCTGCATTGGTTGAATATGGCTGACGGCAAATTTGTTGCTCAGAATAAGGTTGATGGTTCGGGCCTGCTGAGTCGCCCGGTTGTTGTCAGTGATAAACTGATGATACAAGCGAAGGACGGAACAGTTTACCTGTACACCCGTTGATTCCGGACCGTGTTTTAACGTTATACGTAATAACACGAAATTATTACGGCTCCTGTGCTGACAGTGACAGGGGCCGTTTCGTCTTTTTAGTATCTTGCGTAGTGCATAATATTGAGTGAAGTACTTTCAGCAAGATATCGATTTAAATTTAGTCATGAGGCATCAAAAATGATACCTGTCGTTGCGCTGGTTGGGCGCCCTAATGTTGGAAAATCCACCTTATTTAACCGTTTGACCCGAACCAGAGATGCGCTGGTAGCGGATTTCCCTGGCTTAACCCGTGACCGTAAATATGGACGCGCAGAGGTTGAAGGGCAGGAGTTTATTATCATCGATACAGGAGGTATTGATGGTACAGAAGAGGGCGTAGAGACACATATGGCTACGCAATCTTTGATGGCTATCGAAGAAGCCGATATCGTTCTCTTTATGGTTGATGCGAGAGCTGGGCTGATGCCTGCGGATCATGCGATTGCCAAGCATTTGCGCAGCCGCGAAAAAGCCACCTTTTTAGTCGCAAACAAAACGGATGGCATTGATATTGACACTTCCATTGCAGAATTTTATGGATTGGGTCTGGGAGATATCTATTCTATCGCTGCTTCTCATGGTCGTGGTGTTACACAACTGATTGAACGTGCATTGCTTCCTTTTTCCAATAAAGAGGAAACAGAAGAAGTTGAACTTACCGAAGAAGAAGCCAATGCTGCTTACTGGGCTGAGATAGAACAAGCTGAGCAAGATGAGTTTGCTGAGCAGGAAGAAGAGGAAGAGTTTGATCCAACGACTTTGCCGCTGAAACTTGCCATTGTGGGTCGTCCAAATGTCGGTAAATCCACCTTAACCAACCGCATTCTGGGAGAAGAACGCGTTGTTGTTTTTGATATGCCGGGGACAACCCGTGACAGCATTTATATTCCGATGGAACGTGATGGGCGTGAATATGTCCTGATTGATACAGCGGGTGTACGTAAGCGCGGGAAAGTCACTGAAACAGTTGAAAAATTCTCTGTAATCAAAACCCTTCAGGCGATCGAAGATGCTAACGTTGTTTTGTTGGTAGTCGATGCTCGCGAAGGGATTTCAGATCAGGATCTTTCTTTGCTGGGGTTTATTCTTAACAGTGGTCGTTCTCTGGTCATTGCTGTCAATAAATGGGATGGCATGAGTCAGGAAGACAGAGATCACGTGAAAGATATGCTGGATCTACGATTAGGGTTTGTGGATTTTGCCCGTGTTCATTTTATTTCTGCACTGCATGGCAGTGGTGTTGGTAATTTGTTCGAATCAATTTTGGAAGCCTATGAGAGCGCGACCCGCCGTGTGAACACGTCCTTGCTGACTCGTATCATGCGCATGGCTGAAGACGATCACCAACCCCCAATGATCCGGGGTCGTAGAGTTAAGATGAAATATGCTCATGCGGGGGGATATAATCCGCCTATTGTTGTTATCCACGGTAATCAGGTGACCGATCTGCCTGATTCTTATAAGCGTTATTTGATGAACTATTTCCGTCGTTCTCTAAACGTAATGGGAACACCGATTCGGATCCAATTTAAGGAAGGGGCTAACCCTTACGCAAATAAGAAAAATACGTTAACTGCAACTCAGCTTCGTAAACGCAAACGTTTAATGGCACATTTGAAGAAACGTTAATTAGTTAAAAAATACTGAAATTTCGAAATTCAGATATCAATCACAAAGAAAGGGCTAATATTAGCCCTTTCTTATTAAGGGCTTACCTGATGACCCAGTACTTTAATGGATATGATTGAATTTGTTTATATAATAAAGAGAGGAAGTGAAATCGGATGATATTAAATATTATATTTACAAGTACCACTATATAATTCATTGGGTAACTATAAGTTAATATTAAAATTATTTTTTATTCTATTAATTTATGTGTCTGTATTTTTTATTTCGGTAAGTAATAAATCAGCATCAGAGCTGTCGCATAGTAAGCCAGATGCAGCTAGGCAGCCCCGACACTAAACATTATATTCCGAATCATTATCAGTGACTTTCCGATTCGGCAATTTTTTCTTTATTATTGCTTGTTACGTTATCTTTAGAGATTGGAACTTCTTCTTTGATTGATTTTTTCATTAATTTATTAACATGATTTAATGTCTGCAATATACATTGTCTATCATTTGCATCACAGTTATTTGAAATATATTCCAATAAAGAAGGAGGGATTATATTTTTTTTAATTTTTTCATCTTTGCTCATAATAATGCCCTGTTGTATGAATGATTATTTTTATTAAACTACCAGAATCTTCGTCTTTTCGACGTTAATAAAATATTAGCTAAATTAACTATGTTAGTCACTACTATAAATGTAAATTTTCTATAATTTAATATTGATAGTGAATTGACTTTTTTGGCGGAAGAAAAAAAGAGTATTTTTATGAAGGACATACCTGAAGGTAATGTAGGTAGTGAAGGGAGGAGGATAGCGATAGATATAGAATCAAGGCCTTCCCTGGCCATTGATGTCGATTAACAGAGAGAGTGTTTTCATTTTAAATTAAAAGTCCCACTTGATTCCAAGAGCGAGTCACAATATCTGAGATTTGCTTGTCAAATAATTTTTCCGCATTATCAACTGTTAATTTTGCAAAATCATTAAAATCAGATTTGTGATATAACCGGTTGTCTAATAAGGTATTATACCAAATTTTACCGGCTTTCTCCCACGCATAGCCGCCGAGTTCTGTTGCCAATAAATAAAAAGCCTTGCTAGGAATTCCGGAATATTTGTGAACACCCCCATTGTCATTTTTAAATGGCAGATCTGTATATTGATCCATGTGGCCGACCTGATTATCCTGAATGTTGGCCTTTCCTGGGTCCTTGAGTGATCTCAGAGCAATATTGGGATCATTGTTAGGGTTTAATGCAGGCCCTAATAATCCCTGACCTATCAACCAATCAGACTCTGTGGATTTTTGATTATGAACATACTGTTTTACCATAATACCAAACACATCTGAGATGGATTCATTTAATGCCCCGGACTGGTAGGCATAATCAAGGTTTGCTTCACTTTCTGTGACCCCATGAGTCAGTTCATGAGCCGTAATATCAATGCAAGAAGTAAATCTGTTGAAGTAAGGCTGATAGCCATCTCCAAAAACCATCTGATTATCATCCCAAAATGCATTCATATAATTTTTCTGATAATGCACAGTCGCCACTAAATTAAGACCTCCGTTATCAATTGAATTCCTGTTAAAGATTTTTTTATAGAAATCATATATTTTTCCAAGATGATCATAAGCTTCATTAGCCATCTCATCTTTACTTTTACTCATTTCCTCACGTAAGACCAATATACTTCCTGGGTATTCCTCTCTGCTTTCTGCGCTATAAACCATTCGATACAAATGATCATGAACTCCAGGTTGATAGTTGGGCATTGAAGCGTCTACTTCTAATGAAGTATTCATTAACCTATAAACATGGGTTAATGTTTTTAATATATAATCCTTATCTATTTGGTCACAATCTTTAACAACATATTCCAAGAGAAAAGGAGGAATAATACCAGAACTGCTTAATTGGATTTTATTGTTGTACATAAAAGTACCCCGCTTTTTTGGATGTTGTGTGTATGTTTTTTCTTTAGGGCCCTGAGATAATTATTAATCTAAATATGGGGATTAGCTACCAATGGAAAGCTTTTTTATTTTGATAAAAAAGAGTTAACCTATTAATTGTAATAAGCGGTTTTGTTTGTGATGGGTTTTTATTTCAGGATAATCCTGTGGTTATTTTCTATTTTGGTATTGATGTTGTGTTAATGATCTCTTGATTATGTTTCGTAAATATAATGGCAAGTTCTTTCTGGAACTTACTGAAATTGGCTGATGTTTAGTTGTCAAATATTCTTATCCTTAAATTAATATAATGTGAGACATTTGTAAGCTTGGTTAAATTAGGTTTCATCGATTTCTTTAGGCGACGAGAGAATGTTAACGACAATTAATGAATAAGTCATTAGGGTAAATACTGACTATTTATGGCAAACTCTTGCTAACGAAAAATAATAGATAGTTTTATCAGTAACCTAATATGGATATTGGGTATTTGATTATTGTTTTAAAATGGAAATTTAGTAAAACAGGAATGGAGATAGGCTCTCACATTCCTGTTGGGTGGGTTATATCCAATCTTTTTTTATCAGGAACAAGGAATAGAGTGCATCTTCTGGAGAACCGGGTTCGGGATAATAGCCATATTCCCAGCGTACCAAGGGTGGCATGGACATTAATATGGACTCGGTTCTTCCCCCGCTTTGCAAACCAAAGAGTGTTCCCCTATCCCAAACTAAGTTGAATTCAACATAGCGGCCTCGCCGATACAATTGGAATTGCCTCTCGCGATCCCCCCAAGCCATATCTTTTCTTCGTTCTACAATTGGCAAATAAGCAGACAAGAAACCATTGCCAACGGCTTGGGTGAAGTTAAAGCAGGTATCGAAATCCGGTGAGTTTAAATCGTCATAAAATAGGCCACCAATGCCACGAGGCTCATTCCTGTGCTTTATGAAAAAGTAATCATCACACCATTGTTTATATTTGGGATAAATATCATCGCCATATGGCTGACATACTGTTTTGGCAACGGTATGCCAATGAATTGCATCTTCTTTAAAACCATAATAAGGCGTGAGGTCAAAACCACCGCCAAACCACCAAACCGGAGTTTCGCCTTCTTTTTCGGCAATAAAGAAACGTACATTAGCGTGGCTGGTTGGAATATAGGGATTCAGTGGATGGATAACGAGAGAAACTCCCATGGCCTGATAGCTGCGCCCCGCTAATTCAGGGCGGTGTGCAGTCGCTGATCCAGGTAGAGAAGCGCCCATGACATGGGAGAAATTGACTCCGGCCTGTTCAAAAATATTGCCTGCTGTTAACACGCGGCTTCGCCCGCCTCCGCCTTCTTCCCGTTGCCAGCACTCTTCCTGAAAGGTTGAGTTACCATCAATTTGTTCAAGTTGCTGACAGATTTGATCCTGCAATGAGAGGAAAAAACTTTTCACTTGAGATAGATTAGGTACATTCATTTTTGCTTTCATTTTGGTTAGTTTATGGCTATCGACAGTATACCTGTTAGTACCATTAAACGCATTTTCATATTGATCCCCAGATAAAAACAGTAATAATTAACACTGATTTAATTGCTTATTAAATAGGCGGGCTAATTATGGAAATTCGGGTATTTCGGCAAGATGATTTTGAAGCCGTCATCACACTTTGGGAACACTGTGATTTGGTTAATTCTGGTAATGATCCAGAAATAGATATTGAACGCAAGATAAGTCATGGCGCTGATTTATTTTTGGTTGCTGAAATTGCCGGAGAAGTCGTTGGATCAGTGATGGGAGGTTACGATGGGCATCGTGGTCATGCTTATTATTTAGGTGTCCATCCTGAATTCAGAGGCAGAGGGATTGCTAATGCATTGATTTCCCGTCTGGAAAAAAAATTGCTGGCAAGAGGATGCCCAAATATTTTGATCATGGTTCCAGAAGAAAATGACGCAACGATTTGTATGTGTGAAAAGATGGAATATGATTATTTAGGGCAAGAAAATGCAATTTTCAAAAAACGTTTAATTATTGATTAAATAAAATAGTTGAGCGGTTTTATACCGCTCAGCTATTGCTATTATTATTTAATAAGTTTTTTATTGTTCTTTTTATATGATGAATATAATAAGTTTGATATTTGTTTTTATTTTCCATGACATCTTTTGATATGTGGGAGCTTTTTATATTTTTATCGGAAACGATATCAATTTTTATATCGTTATTCTTATCTAGATATAAAAAATAATGTTCAGGAATGGGAGGTTTAACGTTTCCTTTTAATGGAAACCAATCAGAGGGGGATTGATAATTCATTTGGCGCAGAGGGAAAGGCATAAATATTTTCCAGTCATAGATGAGGTTAGTTTGTGTGCCATAAAAATGAATGGGAAAGATCCATTTTGAACATGCTATGTTTGCTATGTCAGATGTGTTGTATGTAGATAAAATCAATGAAAAAACAAATAAGTAACTCATAAATCACCTGTATTTTATTTTTGCAAATCCTGTATGATTTGTATCTCAATGGTCAATATTATTGAACATTGTATAAACAATTCTATAATGTTTCATTTTTGATATGTTATTGTCACTAATGTATATGAGTATTTTTGTGCTTAAGATGGAATGTTTTTTTGAGCATGTGGTCTGATGTATGTCAAATTGCACTCTATCGAGTCCTAAGGTAAGAAACCGTAATGCATAAATTTTCAGTATTTAACTTCTTTTCTAAACAAAAGGTTATAGCATCCTGTAGTTTAGTGGGTTGCTCATTGTTGTTAACGGCCTGCGCTGGAACATCAGGGCTTTCATGGTCTGCCTTATCGCCATCTAATTGGTTCAGTAATTCTTTGAAAATCTCCGGGCAGGGATTGGGAGAGATTAATGACCAGACAAATATGGTTCCATCTGCGATTGAGAAGGCTTTGGAAGGGAAATATCATCTTCGTAGTGGTATGGAAACGAAAAATGGTAAGTTAATCAGTATTGTTCAGGGAATGGATGAAGATCAGGTGAAACTGGAGTTTTATGGCCTTCCGAATGGCAAAGTGAACCGTATTGATGTGTTGGATGAGGGAATTAAAACGGTTTGGGGAACAGAAATAGGGACGCCTTTCTCGGCATTGTATGACAAAGCTTTTGGCACCTGTCAACGATCCCGTGATTTTAGTGTAAAATCTGCGGTTATTTGCACTGCCCCACAAAGCCCACATGTCAGCTATGTATTTACGGGGATTTGGAATGGTCCGGAAGAGCTATTGCCTTCCGATGATGTTATCAAAGATTGGAAAATATCACGCATTATCTGGCAATCAGAATAAAAGTTTTCAGCTTCATTTAATCATTTAATAAATAATCATTTTTCCCACTTTTATAATGGAAGAATATTTTATTCCTGAGTGGGAATAGTGATGTCTTCACATCTTATCGCGTTTCATCATTTCTCATAAAAATTCGGTATATAAAACAGGGGCTAATGAACTACCCTGTTATAAATATTCTGGATACAGTATAACCTCAGTCGTTCAAGTTTCAGCATTACCAACGTTAACCACGTAGTCCAGTCATGTAACCCAGTCATAGGGTGAGTTATATCAGCATGGATAACTGTGTGACTGGGGAATGCGTTTGGTTTTTGTATCACAGCTTGAAAGCGATTGGGGTTAAAAACCTATTGGATTAAAAAATTATAGGGTTAAAACCTGTCGGGTATAGAAAAGTGGTTGTTAAATGGGTGATGGGTAAGGTGTCGGATGAAAACAGAGGCAATAAAAAATAAGCTATTGAGTGGATTGGTGGCCCTATCAATGTTAATCAGTTTCAGCATTTATAGTGCCAATGCCTTGGCTATTGAGTTGTTGAATAGCTCTTATGACATTGCCCGGGAATTATTTTCGAGCCTGAATCCTGAATTTGAGAAACAGTGGAATAAGCAACATCCACAAGATAAGCTGGTCATCAAGCAATCCCATGCCGGTTCATCTAAGCAGGCACTGGCTATTTTACATGGGCTGAGGGCCGATGTTGTCACCTATAATCAGGTTACTGATATTCAAATCCTGCATGATCGGGCTGAACTTATTCCCGCTGACTGGCAGCAACGCTTACCGAATAACAGCTCTCCTTATTATTCCACGATGGCTTTTTTAGTCCGTAAAGGGAATCCCAAGCAAATTCATACCTGGGATGATTTGCTGCGCAGTGATGTGAAATTGATTTTCCCGAATCCAAAGACGTCAGGTAATGGCCGTTATACCTATCTGGCTGCTTGGGGAGCATTTCAGCAGAAAAATCCCAATGCACCCAAAAAGGTTCATCAACTGATGCAGCGTCTTTTGCGCAATGTAGCGGTATTTGATACCGGAGGCCGTGGTGCGACGACATCCTTTATTGAACGGGAATTAGGGGATGTTTTGGTAAGTTTTGAATCGGAAATTAATAATATCCGTAAACAGTATGGTGAAGATAAGTACCATGTAATTGTGCCTTCAGTGAATATTCGGGCTGAATTTCCTGTTACCTGGGTAGATAAAAATGTCAAAAAAAATGGCACTGAAGCGGTAGCCAAAGCATATGTAAATTACTTATATAGCTACGAAGCCCAGAATATCATTGCCAGTTTTAACTATCGCGTACTTGATAAAGAGGTTATGGCGGCTCAGCAGTCCCGTTTTCCTGCAACTGAATTGTTCCGTCTGGAAGAACAATTCGGTAGTTGGCCTCAGGTCATGAAAACGCACTTCAATTCAGGTGGTGTGTTTGATCGCTTAATGATGGAAGAACGCGAATGATAGGGGCATCCAGTAAACGCGTCTTGCCCGGTTTTGGATTAAGTCTGGGCAGCAGCCTGCTTTATACCTGCCTTATCTTATTGTTGCCGTTAAGTGCCTTAATGATGCAGCTTTCCAGTATGACTTGGGAGCAATACTGGCAAGTGATTGCTAATCCACAAGTGGTTGCTGCTTATCAGGTTACATTGCTGGCGGCGGCGGCGGCCAGCCTGTTCAATATGATATTTGGTATGTTAATGGCGTGGGTATTAACACGTTACCAATTTCCGGGACGCAACCTGCTTGATGGTTTGATGGATCTCCCTTTTGCTTTGCCGACGGCAGTTGCGGGATTAACACTGGCAACACTGTTTTCAGCAACAGGTTGGTATGGTGCTTGGCTCAGCAATTTTGATATCAAGGTGACCAATACTTGGCTGGGCATTGCAGTCGCAATGGCATTTACCAGCCTGCCTTTTGTCGTCCGCACTGTACAGCCAGTTCTTGAAGAGCTTGGTCCGGAATATGAGGAAGCAGCACAAACACTGGGTGCAAGCCGTTGGCAAACATTCCGTCAGGTCATATTACCTGAGGTTTCACCGGCGTTAATGGCTGGAACGGTACTTTCTTTTACTCGTAGTCTGGGAGAATTTGGCGCTGTGATTTTCATTGCAGGCAATATTGCATGGCAAACTGAAGTGGTTTCCCTGATGATTTTTGTGCGCCTGCAAGAGTTTGATTACCCGGCTGCCAGCGCAATCGCGTCGGTCATCTTGGCGACATCATTGTTATTGCTGTTCAGTGTTAATGTATTACAAAGCCGCTTCGGTAAGCGGATAGGTGGGCATTCATGAGTGCATTTTCTGAATACACGCTAATACAGCGTTCTCCTGTCAATTGGGGAAAATGGCTGCTGATTGGCACAGGTATTTTTTTCTCGGTTTTATTGCTGGTGATCCCGATAGCATGGATTTTTTTGACTGCTTTTTCTCAGGGAATCGATACTGTTGCCCGGAATTTTTTTGATCCCGATATGCTTCATGCCATCTGGCTGACGGTAATGATTGCCTTAATCACTGTACCCATCAATCTGGTTTTTGGGGTAATGACGGCGTGGTTGGTGACGCGTTTCCAATTCCCGGGCAGACAATTGTTGCTGACGTTAATTGATATTCCGTTCGCCGTTTCTCCTGTGGTAGCTGGCCTGCTTTATCTTTTGTTTTATGGAGCAAATGGTTGGTTGGGAAATTGGCTGGGCGATTATGACATTCAGCTGATGTTTTCATGGCCGGGAATGGTGCTGGTAACGGTATTTGTAACATGCCCCTTTGTTGTGCGTGAGTTGGTTCCGGTGATGTTGAGCCAGGGCAGTCAGGAAGATGAAGCGGCAATATTGCTTGGCTCCTCTGGCTGGCAGATGTTTTGGCGAGTGACATTACCGAATATTCGCTGGGCGTTGTTGTACGGTGTTGTTTTGACGAATGCAAGGGCCATCGGGGAGTTTGGCGCAGTATCTGTGGTATCCGGAGCGATTCGGGGAGAAACGTATACATTGCCTTTGCAGGTTGAATTGCTATATCAGGATTACAACACAGTTGGTGCTTTTACGGCAGCGGCTTTATTAGCTCTGATGGCAATTATTACTCTGATGATTAAAAGTGCGCTGCAATGGCGCTTAAGTCGCCAGCAAGGGTAGTTCAGGAGTGGGATATGAGTATTGAAATCAATAAAATCAGTAAATCTTTTGGCCGTACCCAGATACTGAATGACATTTCATTGGATATTGAGTCTGGTGAAATGCTTGCACTGCTTGGTCCATCAGGCTCTGGTAAAACAACATTGTTGAGGATCATTGCAGGGCTTGAACAACAAAGTTCGGGCCAATTGAAATTTCATGGTCAGGATGTTAGCCGAATGCATGCGAAAGAGCGACGTGTAGGGTTTGTATTCCAGCACTATGCACTTTTTCGCCATATGACCGTCTTCGATAATGTGGCTTTCGGGCTGACAGTGCTTCCTCGTCGCCAACGCCCGGATAGCACTGAATTGCGTAATAAAGTCATGTCATTGCTTGATATGGTGCAGTTATCGCACTTGGCTGACCGTTATCCGTCGCAACTTTCAGGCGGGCAAAAACAGCGTGTCGCATTGGCAAGAGCATTAGCCGTTGAACCCCAAATCCTTTTATTGGATGAACCGTTTGGCGCGCTGGACGCACAAGTGCGGGCAGAATTGCGCCGCTGGCTGCGTCAATTACACGAAGAATTGAAATTTACCAGTGTATTTGTAACCCATGATCAGGAAGAAGCCATGGAAGTGGCTGACAAAGTTGTTGTTATGAATCAAGGATGCATTGAGCAGGTGGGTACGCCTCAACAGGTTTGGCGTGAACCAGAAAGCCGTTTTGTACTTGAATTCATGGGGAATGTGAACAAACTGCAAGGGGAGATTAAAGATTCCTTGCTCTGGATTGGCGGCAATATTTTGCCATTAAATATCAAACCCCTGCATCAGGGGAGTGTGGATGTTTTTTTCCGTCCGTGGGATATGATACTCAATATGCAGCGGACAGCCTCTTGTCCTTTGGCGGTTCAGATTGTTGAAGTTATTCCGCGTGGGCATTTTTCTGTCTTATCTGTACAACCTATCGGTTGGGGAGAAGAATTGTTGTCAGTGATTTTGCAGGATCATTTATCAACACCTGCCAGAGGAGAGTATTATTTCCTGGGGGGAACGGGAGCCCGCTTGTATGTGAAAGAAGAACCTTTAAAGGTCTTGCGACTCGCTGAATCTGCTTGATTTAAAAGCATTATCATTAAATCCCTGTATTTTGCCAAAGCAGAAAACAGGGATTTTTTTCTTTAACATCTTGCTACAATTTTATGAATATGATTATTTGATTCTTCATTCTCATATGAATTGGGTAACTCTGTGGCAAGTTTGGAAAATTTTATAGGTAATACACCACTGGTAAAATTACAGCGATTAACAAAAGGTGTTAATGCAGAAATTTGGGTAAAGCTGGAAGGAAATAACCCTGCTGGTTCAGTGAAAGACAGGGCGGCATTTTCTATGATCCGGCAAGCTGAATTACGTGGTGAAATTACACCCGGTGATGTGCTAATCGAGGCAACAAGTGGTAATACGGGCATTGCATTGGCGATGATTGCAGCAGTCAAAGGCTATCATTTAAAATTATTAATGCCTGAGAATATGAGCCTTGAGAGGCAGGCATCAATGCGTGCTTATGGTGCTGAATTAATTCTGGTCAGCAAGGAAATAGGAATGGAAGGGGCGCGGGATTTGGCGCAAGAAATGGAGAGAAATGGGGAAGGGAAGGTACTGGATCAATTCAATAATACGGATAATTCTTTAGCTCATTTTAATACCACAGGTCCGGAAATCTGGCAGCAATCAGAGAAGCGGATCACCCATTTTGTTTCTAGCATGGGGACAACAGGAACGATTACCGGTGTGAGTCGCTATCTGAAATCGCAGTCAGACAACATCCAGATAATAGGGTTGCAACCCGCAGAAAACAGCCATATTCCCGGTATTCGTCGTTGGTCCCCGGCCTATATGCCCGGTATTTATCAGAAAGATCTGGTGGATCACATTTTGGATATTACGCAAAAAGAGGCTGAAACAACGATGCGTTTGCTGGCACAACAAGAGGGTATTTTTTGTGGGGTAAGCTCAGGCGGTGCAGTTTCCGGTGCATTGCGCATTGCGGCAGAAAACCCTGGTGCAGTTATCGTAGCCATTATTTGCGATCGCGGTGACAGGTATTTATCTACCGGTGTATTTAATTAACACATCCTTTTATTTTCCATTGGCTTATTTTTACCTGTTTTATGAAATGAAATTAATATGATTGATTCCAACCGAAACGAGTAAAAAAATATGTCTTTTTTTTCAAAAATAATAACGGATTTTGGGTTTTCTTCATTATTATCGAATGGGAATGTTCTCTATCGTGATGATGTTTTTACCTTGGTAACTAATAAGGATCTGAAAGAAGAGAGCCGAGTCAAAGTGCTGGAAACGTCAGATCATCGGGTCATGGCTGTTTTGACCCCACAATTGGCTGAAAAAGCAGGTCTTTATCACCAAGATAAGATGTCTGAATCTATTTTTCGGCAGAAATTGAAGGAAGCAGATATTATTTTGTATGATGCTGACTATGTTTTTTATTTCTCTGATACTGAAAAAATGTCCTGATGCAGGAAAAGTCAGAAGGGGCTTTACGTGAGCTAACGAAAGAAGGGGATGAAACAGTTTTTTCGGAGTTCCAATCTTCAGCTCCTGAGCAGGATTTGGGCAGCACTTATGTAGAGCTGGAGCATTGGTTGGTATTCGGAGCTTTTGAACATGAACATCTGGTCAGTGCTGCGAGTATGTATCCTTGGTCGAATGCACAAATTGCTGATATTGGTGTGCTGACATTGGAGGCTTTCAGAGGAAAAGGCTATGCCAGAAAAGTGGTTCGTGCCATGAGCAAACACGCTTATATGCAAGGGTATGAACCCCAGTATCGATGCCAACTTGATAATCACGCGTCTTTGGCAGTGGCAAAAGCCGTTATCCTGCAAGTGGGAAGAAATTTCTCCGGACTCACCGCATTAATGGAGATAATTCCAATGATGGGGAGTGAATAAAAAAATCGCCCCTGTATTATCAGGCTAACTTAAGAAAATTACCTGATAAAACAGTGGCGTTTCATGTGCTACTCACATTATTTGAGATGAACAGTTATTTTTTGATGCGCATGATAACGGATTCACCCACGACAACTGAACCACTAACTTTGGATAACTCTTTGATTTCATCCATGTTGGAAATAACAACAGGAGTTAAGGTTGATTTAGCCCTTTCTTCCAGAAATGCCAGGTCAAACTCTAAAACCAAATCGCCTTTTTGGACCCGCTGGCCTTCTTCGGCAATGCGCTTGAAGCCTGCCCCTTTCAGTTCAACAGTATCAATACCAAAATGGACGAACAGCTCAATGCCACTATCAGATTCGATAGAAAAAGCATGGTTGGTTTCGAAGATTTTGCCAATGGTGCCATCAACAGGAGCAACGATTTTATTGCCAGTTGGTTTAATGGCTATACCATCGCCTACAATTTTTTCGGCAAAAACAACATCTGGAACATCTTCAATGTTGACTATTTCACCTGACAATGGGGCGATAATTTCAATACTGCCGCTGTTTTTCTTATCGTCTGAAACCAGAGATTTCAATTTATCAAGCAGACCCATAAATCTTCTCCTAATTATTTTAATGGGACCGTGTCCTGGCTAATATGTTTAGCAGAGTGTTTTTTCTCTGGTAAAAGTGTCAACCAAATCCATCAATTCCTGTGCTGTTGGCTGAGTTAACGCTTGCTCTGCCAGTGCCTTCGCATCATTGTAATTGGCATTACGGATGATTTTTTTAATGCGTGGAATTGATATCGCACTCATGCTGAATTCATCCAATCCCATGCCCAAGAGCAATAGTGTCGCGCGTTCATCACCTGCAAGTTCTCCACACATGCCAGTCCATTTTCCTTCTGCGTGTGAGGCATCAATGACTTGTTTGATTAAGCTCAACACTGCTGGTGACATCGGGTTGTAAAGATGAGAAATCAGCTCATTACCACGGTCTACCGCCAGAGTATACTGAGTTAGATCGTTTGTCCCAATACTAAAAAAGTCAACTTCTTTTGCAAGATGATGTGCAATCGTTGCCGCTGCGGGGGTTTCCACCATAATGCCGACTTCAATTGATTCATCAAATGCTTTGTTTTCACTGCGCAATTGATTTTTAAGCAGTGACAATTCAGATTTCAGCTCTCGTATTTCTTCAACTGAAATCACCATTGGAAACATGATCCGAAGTTTACCAAATGCAGAAGCCTTTAGGATAGCACGTAATTGAGAGTGTAGAATTTCTTTACGGTCAAGACAAATGCGAATTGCACGCCAGCCAAGAAATGGGTTTTCTTCTTTTGGCAGGTTCATATAAGGCAGGTTTTTATCCCCACCAATATCCATTGTCCGGACGATAATGGCCTGATTGCCAACCGCTTCCGCCACTGCTTTATAAGCTTCAAATTGCTCGTCTTCAGTTGGCAGGGCATCACGATCCATAAACAAAAATTCAGTGCGGTATAAACCAACACCTTCTGCACCATTGCGTTCGGCACCCGTGACATCACGTACCGTTCCGATGTTTGCGCAGACTTCAACCTGATGGCCGTCCAGCGTGATGGCAGGTAGGTCTTTTAGCTTTGCCAGCTCCGTTTTTTCTGTCAGATATTCGTTTTTTGCGGCTTTAAGCTGTTCAATTTCAGTATCGGATGGATTTATATAAATTTTGTTGTTGACCGCATCCAGAATTAAGTCACTGCCATTTTTTATTTGTGTGGTTGCATTGGTCGTACCAACGATTGCAGGTAATTCCAAGGAGCGGGCCATAATGGATGTATGAGATGTACGGCCGCCCAAATCAGTAATGAAGCCCAGCACCTTATCTAAATTGAGTTGTGCTGTTTCTGACGGAGTAAGATCATTGGCAACTAAAATGACTTCTTCTTCAATTGAGCCTAAATCAATAATTGACATACCCAGAATATTTCTCAGCAAGCGCTTGCCGATATCACGCACATCGGCAGCACGTTCTTTCAAATATTCATCATCCAGCTCTTCCAGTGCCTTAGCCTGATCTTCAATCACGGAGTAAACAGCAGCATCTGCCGTGCTCAGATTGTTTTTGATGAGGCTGACAATTTCCTGTTCCAATTCTTCATCTTCAAGCAACATGATATGCCCTTCGAAGATTTCGGCTTTTTCTTCGCCCAGATTTTTTTCTGCTGTTTTTCTTATTGTTTCTAATTGAGAGGAAGATTTGTCGCGGCCTTGCTTGAAGCGGGAGATTTCGTGTTCGATTTGTTCAGACGTGATTTTTTTCTGATTTATAATAATGGGTTCTTCTTTCAGTAATAGTGCCTTACCGAAAGCGATACCTGGTGATACTAAGATACCTGAAATCATACTATATGACCTTAATGACCTTACCGCGGGTGTGATTACTTTTGTTAAGCCTTCATGGGCGGAGGCTCTAAATATCCCCGGATTTTACATTCCGGGGATGAACCGAGAGAAACAAATTGGCTTGATTAAGCGGGAAGATTATTCCAATTCACCCATCAGTTTTACTAAATGTTCAACGGCTTTCTGAGCATCTTCGCCTTCCGCAGCAATTGTTACGACTGTACCTTGAGTTAATCCCAACGTTTGCAGCTTAAACAGGCTTTTTGCGCTGGCAGACTTGCCTCCGGAAGACAGGGTAATATCAGAAGAAAAGCCTTTGGCTTCTTTGACGAATTGCGCAGCAGGACGAGTGTGGAGGCCGTTTGGTGCAGTAATAGTAACTTCTTGCTGGAACATAGTATTTCCTCAATAACTTAAATGTTGTTCGTTGATAAGCCAAGCGAATTCTAAGGTAGAATCGTTGAATTCGCGCTGGCTTGTACAACCGTTGAATTGATAATGAAAAACAGTGTATATCCGTCAATTCTCAAGCTGAGCTTTTTAGCTAACTTGAACCCCATTGGGTATATTAACCATTATCAAAAAATTAACACACTTGATGCATTCCATTGTTGATTTAATGTTAATTCACACGATGGCTGGCATTAATACAAACTATCAGGGTAACGGCTTGAATTGAGCAACGCTTTAGATGCCTCATTTAGCGATTAATTTCGTGCATCAAAATAATTACTGGTTAAATACTAAAGCTACTTAAATAAATCATCTAGGAAAGCTTTAAACTTTGATCTGATGCACAAAAAAGCACCCTTAAGAGGCGCTTTTTTGTCAACGTAAAGAAAATGGTACAGAGTAACTTTTAATCGTTAATTAAGTCAGAGAATAGTGCTGTACTGAGATAACGCTCTGCTGATGAGGGTAAAATGACAACAATATTTTTGTCTTTGTATTCATTTTCTTGAGATAATTTAACAGCGGCAGCAACAGCGGCACCTGAAGAAATACCTGAAAGAATGCCTTCTTTTTCAGTAAGTTCACGTGCGGTTTTAATGGCTTCTTCGTTACTTATCTTAAATACGCGGTCAATTAATGTTAAATCCAAGTTATCAGGGATAAAACCAGCCCCAATTCCCTGAATTTTATGTGGCCCTAGTTTAAGCTCTTCACCTGCCAATTTCTGGCTGATAACGGGAGAATCTTCAGGCTCTACCGCCACGATTGTCACTTGTTTTTTTCGTGTATTTTTCAGGTAACGGGCAACCCCGGTAATCGTACCGCCGGTTCCTACACCAGCGACAAACACATCTACATTACCTTCGGTATCGTCCCAAATCTCAGGCCCGGTGGTTTTTTCATGAATTTTGGGGTTGGCGGGGTTGCTGAATTGCTGGAGGAGTATGTAGCGATCAGGGTTGCTATCGTGGATCTCGTTGGCTTTTTCAATAGCCCCTTTCATGCCTTTTGCACCTTCAGTCAATACCAAATTAGCGCCTAATGCCCTGAGCAACTTGCGACGTTCAAGGCTCATGGTTTCTGGCATAGTCAATGTCAGTTTATAACCTCGGGCAGCTGCAACATAAGCGAGTGCAATCCCAGTATTTCCGCTGGTTGGTTCAATGAGTTCTTTATCTTTCGTTAAAACACCACGCTGCTCAGCATCCCAAATCATATTGGCACCGATACGGCATTTTACGCTGAAGCTGGGGTTACGGGATTCTATCTTTGCCAAAATACGCCCATCAGCGAAATTTTTTAAGCGTACCAGCGGAGTGTGGCCAATTGTCAACGAATTATCTTCATAAATTTTGCTCATTGTTTGATTACCCCTAAAATACCGTTATATACTGATTAACCATACGCTAACATCTTCTTTATGGAAATAAAGTTTCAATATATTCTTATTATATAAAAGAATATTTGATGATTATTTATATTTATTAGGTTATTTATGGCAGGCAGAGAAGATTTTGTGGCACTTCATGATTAACCCCCAAACAAATTGTAAATATGTCAGAGGGTTATCCTGCCAATTCAAGGTTTTTGATTGGTGATTAGCGATTCAGGGCATGCTGATCACGATAGCGATCAACCCACATGGCGGTCGCTCCACAGACAGCAACAGGCATAATAAACAGATTTACGATGGGGATCATGGTTAGTACGCTGACTGCTGCGCCAAATTGAAGGTTATCAACCTTGTTTTGCCGCAGGGTATTGCGCATTGCAGTAAAGCTGACTTTGTGATTATCAAATGGATAATCGCTGTATTGGATAGACAGCATCCATGCACTGAAAATAAACCAAAGAATGGGTGCGATGGTCTGGCCAATACCGGGTATAAAGTAAAGCAATAACAGCGCCAAAGCCCGGGGGATATAATAGAAAATCTTCACCAATTCGCGTTTTAGGATACGGGGAGTATCTTTGAGTAAATCGATAACGCCGGTATCTGGTGCTGGGAAACCCGTCAGGTCAGCTTCCAGTTTCTCGGCCAGCAACCCATTAAACGGAGCTGCAATAAAATTAGCCAGTGTGCTGAAGAAATAGGTAAAAACCAGCACAACAGAAATCACAGCCAGTGGAAAAATCAGATAGCTCAACCATTGCATCCAGTTTGGTATTTTATCTAAAGTCCATTGTATCCACACATCCAGTTTTCCGTATAGCCACCAAAATGAGCCACCCAAAAGCAAGATATTAGCCAATAAAGGCAATAAAACGAATCTCTTAATGCCAGGGCGGGTAATCAGTTGCCAACCTTGAGCAATATAATGAAATCCACTTAAACGTTTTCGCGACTTTGTCGAATTCGTCATATTTTCTTATTCTCTCCTAGATGATTGAGAAGGTATGATATAGGCAGGATTTTCTACTGACTAGTAGTTTTATGTATAAAAAACATCCGAAAAACAGGGGGAATATCTCTTTATGATAAGAAAAGTATATAGATACTTGCACTTGTCCTGTTTGACAAATACTCTTATCTAAAGAATATTCCGCCGTGGTGGCAATTAATTTAAACAACAGAGATAGCAATGATGCAGGACTTGCGTCTGATATTAATCGTTGTTGGTGCGATAGCCATAATAGCTTTGCTATTACATGGGTTGTGGACCAGCCGTAAAGAGCGTTCATCACTCTTTCGTGATCGCCCAGTTAAACGTCATAAACAGGAGCGTCAGGAAGAGACGGGAAATGGAAATAATGATGGCGATGAGCCATCTGATAGTGCGGTGAAGCCGCATGTTCAAAATTCGGGGAAACCGCATATTGAACATCATGAAGAGCCGGTTATAAAACGTCGTACATCAGAATCATCAGTGGCAATGCCAAATGATGATTCTGATCCTTTGCTTGTGAGATCTCAATCGGATGAACCAGTCGTTGCCGCAAAAGTTGTTGAAGAACAACGGGAAGAGCCACAACTGGGGTTATTTGATTCGGTTTATCAGGCAGAGCAAACAGGAGTTGGAGCAGCAGAGCCAATTGCTGACGATGTTGAAGGACAGCCAAAAGCAGAAGAAAATAAAGTGCCGGCTGAATCTGGTCAGTCTCCAAAAGAGACAGTACTGGTACTGCATGTTTCTGCTCATCATGGGCAGGAGCTGAATGGTGAAGTATTGCTTCAAAGCATTTTGCAGGCAGGCTTCCGTTTTGGTGACATGAATATCTTTCATCGTCACTTGGATCCATCGGGCAGTGGTGCTGTATTGTTCAGTTTGGCTAACATGGTAAAACCGGGGTCATTTGATCCAGATCAGATGACAGACTTTACAACACCGGGTATCTCTATGTTTATGCTTGTGCCTTCATATGGTGATTCCAATCAGAATTTTAAACTGATGTTACAGGCAGCACAGCGCATTGCCTCTGATGTAGGGGGAGTGGTTCTGGATGGTGAGCGTAAAATGCTTACACCGCAGATGATCGAACACTATAAAGCGCGTATTCGTAATACGCTCAACGTCAGTGAATAAATCCCCTGTTTAGTCTTAAAGCCCCCGCCAGTCGGGGGTTTTTTCATTTCTGGTGAGAAATCATGGAAAATATTATAATAGAAATCAAAAAATTAAGAGAATTGTTGCGTCATCATGAGTATTTGTATCATGTCATGGATGCACCAGAGATCCCTGATACAGAATATGATCGTTTGATGCGAGAATTAAAAGCGCTGGAAGAAGAACATCCCGCGTTGATTACAGCGGACTCTCCCACACAACGTGTCGGTGCAGCACCATTAACGGCTTTTGAGCAAGTTCGCCATGAGATCCCTATGTTGTCTTTAGACAACGTATTTGATGAAGAAAGTTATTTGGCATTTGACAAGCGGGTTCACGATCGTCTAAAAGATAGTCAGGATTTGGTGTTTTGCTGTGAACTGAAACTTGATGGTTTGGCGGTTAGCCTACTCTATGAAAATGGAGAGTTGGTACAGGCCGCAACTCGTGGGGATGGAACGATGGGAGAAAACATTACCACTAATGTTCGTACTATCCGCGCGATCCCTTTGCGCCTGAAAGGGGAAGATATCCCTGCCCGTGTTGAAATTCGCGGTGAAGTATTCATGAAACAGGCCGGGTTTGAAAAACTTAACGAAGAAGCTCGTCGTACAGGCAATAAAGTTTTTGCCAATCCCCGTAACGCCGCTGCCGGATCACTGCGTCAGCTTGATCCTCGTATTACTGCGAAACGCCCGCTTACTTTTTATTGCTATGGTGTTGGTGTTTTGGAAGGCGGTGAATTGCCTGAAAGCCATTATGAGCGCCTGATGAAATTTAAGCAGTGGGGGTTGCCTGTCAGTGAGAAAGTGAAACTGTGTCAGGGAACTCAGCAAGTCATGGATTTTTACCGTGATATCGAGCAGCAACGTCCTACATTGGGTTTTGATATTGACGGTATTGTAGCCAAAGTTAATTCTATTGAGCTACAGGAAACATTGGGTTTTGTTTCCAGGGCGCCTCGCTGGGCAACTGCGTTCAAATTTCCGGCTCAAGAGCAGATGACTGTCGTGCGGGATGTTGAATTCCAAGTCGGGCGTACAGGTGCAATTACACCGGTGGCACGTTTGGAACCGGTATCAGTTGCCGGTGTGACGGTCAGCAATGCCACATTGCACAATGCCGATGAAATAGAACGTCTAGGATTGCGTATTGGTGATACTGTTATTATTCGTCGTGCTGGAGATGTGATCCCACAGGTCGTAGGTGTTGTTCATGAAGACAAGTTGACAGAACGACAGGAAGTGATTTTTCCGGAACATTGTCCGGTTTGCGGCTCAGATATCGAACGTGTTGAAGGAGAAGCCGTTGCCCGCTGTACGGGAGGTTTATTCTGCGGGGCGCAGCGCAAAGAAGCATTGAGGCATTTTGTTTCTCGGCGGGCGATGGATGTTGATGGCATGGGGGAAAAAATCATTGAGCAGCTTGTTGATAAAGAGTATGTCAAAACCCCTGCGGATCTTTTCCGCTTAACTGCCGGAAAATTAACGGGTTTGGAGCGAATGGGGCCTAAATCTGCGCAAAATGTGATTAATGCTTTGGAGAAATCCAAAAAAACGACTTTTGCACGTTTTATTTACTCTTTGGGAATTAGAGAAGTCGGGGAAGCGACTGCCGCCAATCTGGTTTCCCACTTTGGAACATTGGAAAAACTACGGGCAGCGGACATTGAGTCACTTATTGAAGTACAAGACGTGGGTGGTATTGTAGCCAGCCATGTGGTGAATTTCTTCAATGAACCACATAATCAGGCAGTTATTGATGATTTGGTCAATACTATAGGTATCCACTGGGAATCCGTTGAAAGCCCGAATTTGGATGAAATTGACAGCCCGCTTGCCGGTAAGACAGTCGTACTGACAGGGTCATTGAGCCGTTTATCCAGAGACGAGGCTAAAGATAAGCTGGCTGCGTTGGGCGCAAAAGTGACTGGGAGTGTTTCGAAAAAAACTGATCTGGTTATCGCCGGTGAAGCGGCGGGTTCTAAGTTGGCGAAAGCGAATGAACTCGGTATTCCTGTGATTGATGAAGAAGAAATGCTTCGTTTATTAGGGAAATAGCGCTGTTTCTTCTGAATCCGAGCTATCTGAAACCAGTGCCAGGGAAGACATGATTAGGTGAGTTAGAGAAAAATTTATACCCGCGTAATAGTAATTTAATGTGATTATTATCATAATCCACTATTACGCATTGCATAAAATGCAGTTATAAATTTGCACAGTATCATGTTTGGAGCTCTTTTATGTCTCATATCTTCCATTTTTTACTCGCATTGGTTGTGATTGGCGGCTTAGCGATTTTAGCAAGCAATAGCCGAAAGGATATTCAGATCCGTTACATTATCCAATTACTTATCATTGAGCTTTTTCTGGCATGGTTCTTCCTGAATTCGAATGTGGGTTTGGGGATTGTTGAAGCGTTTAACAGTCTCTTTGTCCATTTGTTGTCTTATGCTGCAAAAGGTACCAGTTTTGTATTTGGTGGCATGATAGAAGCTAACCTTGCGTTTTTCTTCCTGAATGTATTGTGTCCTATCATCTTTATCTCTGCTCTGATTGGTATTTTGCAGCACATCAAAGTGTTGCCGATTATTATTCGGGCAATAGGCACTGTGTTGTCTAAAGTGAATGGAATGGGCAAACTGGAATCGTTTAATGCGGTTAGCTCATTGATTCTGGGGCAATCAGAAAACTTTATTGCATATAAAGATGTATTGGGAAAAATGTCTGAGCGCCGGATGTATACAATGGCTGCGACGGCAATGTCTACGGTTTCCATGTCCATTGTGGGAGCATACATGACAATGCTGGATGCGAAATACATTGTTGCAGCACTGGTTCTCAATATGTTCAGTACATTTATCGTTCTGTCGCTCATCAACCCTTATTCCATTCAGAGTGAAGAAGACATTCAGATGAGTAATCTTCATGAGGGGCAAAGTTTCTTTGAAATGCTGGGTGAATATATTCTGGCAGGTTTCAAGGTTGCCTTAATTGTCTCTGCGATGTTGATTGGCTTTATTGCCCTGATTGCGGGTATCAATGCCATTTTTCATTTAGCATTTGGCATCACTTTCCAAGAATGTCTGGGATATGTGTTTTACCCACTGGCGTGGATCATTGGTATTCCCAGTGATGAAGCGCTGAAAGTGGGCAGCATCATGGCGACAAAACTGGTTTCCAACGAATTTGTGGCGATGCAGGGATTGCAAGAAATCGCAGGTGAACTGAGCGAACGTTCGAAAGGCATTTTGTCCGTATTTTTGGTTTCTTTTGCCAACTTCTCATCCATTGGAATTGTTGCCGGTGCCATTAAAGGATTAAATGAGAAACAGAGTAATACCGTCGCACGTTTTGGTCTGAAACTGCTGTTCGGTTCTACGCTGGTAAGTTTCCTGTCTGCGGCAATTACCGGGTTGATCATTGGTTTTTAATCCCTTCCGGCTATTTGCATATTGAAAAAACAAAGTGGCATCTTGGCAGATGCCACTTTTTCTTTTATACAGGGTCTATTTTTATATTTAATTTTATACGTAGTCAGAAAGGTGGATGAAATGAACAAAGAAAATTTGCTGGAAATAGCCAATACAGCGATGCCATTCGGCAAATATAAGGGGCGCATGCTGATCGATTTACCGGAGGAATATTTATTGTGGTTTGCCCGCAAGGGAGAGTTTCCGCAGGGTAAATTGGGGATACTGATGGAAATGACCTTAGCAATTAAAATTGAAGGACTGGAATCCTTGGTGAAACCATTGAAAAAAGTAAATAACTAAAGCTTAGCCTTTATTTTTCGTGCGCCTGAGCTTTCTGCAAAATCGTTGCTGTTCATTCTTGGAATCAAATAAGTGACATAAATCTCATCTTATTATTTCAATTATATCAATATGTTCATCATTTATTGGGTATTTGCACAACAATGAATGGGTGAAGACACGAACGGTATGGAGAGGAACGATGAGCTATTTTGACGGAAAAATTGCAATTGTCACTGGTGCAACTACGGGGATCGGAGAAGGAATTGCAAAAGAATTATTTCAGCGGGGAGCAACAGTCATTATTACCGGCCGCTGATTTTGCGATGCTGAACAAACGACTCGGCAGCTTTGGAATTTGCAGGTAAAGGTGTTCGTATTAACGCGGTTGGGCTGGGTTATGTTGAGACACCACATATGAATAAATCCCCTGCTGAAGTCAGGGAAAATATGGCAAATACGCCCCGATGAAGCGTATGGCAAGCAGAGAAGAAGTGGCTAAAACAGTGGCATTTTTATTATCGGATGAAAGTTCATTTACGACGGGGCTTTTTACGCGATTGATGGCGGTTATACGGCACAATAAGGTAAAAGATGAAGAGCCGATCCTAAGTTGTCCCAAGTGAATGAAACAGGACAGGCTCTCATGACTGCTTATCTGGTTAATCTTTTAAATTTTGCCCTTAACAGGATTAAAAATACGATTGCATTGATAATCAATCCCACAACAAGCCCATACCAAAAGCCAACCAATCCCATTTTCTCTGTGACGATATCTGTCAGCCCCAGAATAAAACCCACAGGAATACCGATGAGCCAATAACCTGCGATCGGGGCATAGAAGACTATTTTAGTTTCATGCAACCCTCGAAAAATACCTGACAACATGAATTGAAAAGCATCAAATAAGTGAAAAAAACATAAAAAGAGCACAATGCTCATGGCTACATCGATCACCAGCATGTCTTTTGTATACAACTTAATAATAGCACCAGGGTATAGGTAGAAAATAGTGCAGAGCACAAAGGATATGAATAATCCTGTTGCGGTGGCTATGATGCTAAAACGCAACATTGATTGGAAATCTCTTTTGGCATTGAGGTAACTTACTTTCACAGTGGTAACAGTAGAAAAGCCACCGGTTACGGTAAACATCAATGCAGCTATGACCAATATGATGTTATTTGCCGCAATGTAAATGGGGCCAAGGGTAGCAACGCCAAATGAAATGATGTCGAGAAAGAGTACTTCAATAAAAAGAGCCATTCCACTTGGAATACCCACTGAAAATAGCTGCTTTAATTTTTTATTAAATTTAAGAGAGAGCTTAAATTGGTATTTTTTATATTCTTTTTTATATAAAAAATAAAAAATTAGTGCAATGGCGCTAAGCGTATTGACTATAGTCGTCGCAATGCCTGCGCCTATACCTCCCATCTCCGGCAGACCAAACTTGCCAAATATGAACGCATAATTGATAGGTATATTAATGACAAAAGCAAGGCAGGAGATATACATGGCAATTTTTGTATCTTCCAACCCTTGCAGTAATGAACGAAATACATTGAATATCATGAGGCCGGGTACGCCAAATGCCATTGCGGTGATATACCCTTCCGTAATGTTCACCACTTCTTCATTAACACCAATGAAAGACAAAAGTTGCACAGCTGCAAACAGGAAAATAATAATGGGGATTGACAGAAAAAATGAGGCAGATATGTAGCTATTTGTGCTCTCTTTTATTTCTTCAATATCATTATGGGATCTGTGTTTTGCCACATCAGCAGACAACATCATAATAACGCCATGCCCCAATATAAAAATGGGAAACCAAATACTGCCTCCCAGGGACACAGCAGCCAAATCATTAGTTGAATAATGACCTGACATGATGGCATCCATAGCGCCCATCCCGGTTCTGGCCAGCTGAGTGATGATGATGGGGCCTGATAATAAAAATAGGTACTTGACTTCGTTTAATAATGTTGCTCTCTGCATGATTTTCCTTAAGTTATTGTTATTTTTTATTAATTACCAAGTGCAAATGCGGAATAATCGAGTCATTAAAAGGGATTTAATCAAAATTTCATGGTTTTAATTAATTGAAAGGAACTCAAAAAAATAATTAACTATTGTTATTATATTTAAAGTGTATTATTGGGGTTTGTTAGGAATGGTAAAGACAATAAATATTAATCTCATAAAGCACAAATCAAATCAAGTCTTTATTTTTTGTTTTTTTTGCCAAATAAAAGTCAATAAAAATATTTAGAGTATATTTGGGGGAGTGTTGTTGAAATAAGCTATCAGTATATCTTTTGTTATCAATGATAATTAAACCTATGTGATTGTATTATTAGGCGATAACTATTTTTCATTATTCAAATTGTGAGTATTTATTTAATGTTTTTATGTGTTCTTCATGTTTCATAAAACTCAGTAATTATATATGAGAGTATATTTTTATGGTTCTTATTTATTAATATATCTTGGATTCGACTAATAAGTGCAATTTCTAAGAAAGGCGGTCAGTTGCTATAGTAGGCATCTTTCTCGCCAAAGGAA
>NZ_NIBV01000029.1 GCF_002632585.1 Xenorhabdus szentirmaii DSM 16338 | reverse complement strand
TGACATTGTTGTGCACAGTATTGGTGTCGTCGTCGCCAAGATGACCAATGTAAAACCTGTTCGACGGTCTCTCCGGCGGTTCGGTGTCAGCGTCTGTCGGCAGCCTGTCCGGTTGTCCATCGCCTGCCCGTTCGGCCGGATGCGTCTGCTGATGCACTTTCTTGAGCTGGCCGATGGCAACCCGTGTGTAGAGTTGCGTGGTATCCAGCTTCTCATGCCCCAGCATCACCTGGATATGGCGGATATCCGCCCCGTTGTCCAGCATCTGGGTCGCCATCGAGTGCCGGAACAGGTGACAGGCCCCCGGTTTGTCCAGTTGCGCCTGCTGCCGGATGGCCTTCGCCGCTATCTGGGTCAGGTGGCCCGCACTCAGTGGCCGGCCTTTTTGCGAGATAAACAGGTAGCCGCTGTCATGCTGCGCCGCCAGTTCGGGCCGCACCTGCGCCAGATAACACGCCAGCCAGCCCAGCGCCCGCTCGCCGATAGGGACCACCCGGTCTTTATTGCCTTTGCCCTGCCGGATAACCACGGCACCCCGTTCGACGTCGATATCCCCTTGTTTGAGCTGGCGCAGCTCCATGCGCCGGATGCCGCTACTCCAGAGCACTTCCAGCATCACCCGATTGCGCAGCCCTAGCAGACTCCCGTCTTCCAGACTCTCCAGCACCCGCGCCGTTTCCCGTTCACTCAGTATCTGCGCGGGCAGCCGCTTCTCTTCTTTCGGCAATACCAGCTGTTCAGCGGGATTGTAAAGGATACGATGGCGTTGCAGCAGCCAGCGGAACCACAGCCGCAATGTGCTCAGACGTTCACGCTGCCCGTTCATCGTGTAAGTCTGGCCGTCGGCCTTGCGGTAAGCCCGCAGATAACGTTGCCAGCTTTCCAGCAGGACCAGCGTCACCTGGGCGGCATAACCCACGCTGCGCTGTTCGCACCAGTCCAC
>NZ_NIBV01000028.1 GCF_002632585.1 Xenorhabdus szentirmaii DSM 16338 | reverse complement strand
GGGCCTTTGACCGTGTAGCTTTTGGTGACGAGATTGCCGGTCGCTTCATCCTTGCCGGTGCTCGCCATCGTCAGTTCACCGTCACTCTGCAACAGCTTGAGCGCATAGGCCGCCTGCCGCACGCCTTCTTCTTCGGCGATGGCGAGGATTTTATGCTGAAGATTGGTTTCACCGAGGTAAAACAGGCTCTGGCTGGTCATGGCGCTGTACTGGATACGTTCTTCTTCTGGTATCAGGTTCAGCACCGCGTCCATCAGCGACGATTTGCCCGCCGCGCTGCTGCTCTGGATCAGGACGGCTAAGGGTTTGGGCAGTTTGCGGCTCACGGCGGCCAGATACCCCGCCAACAGGTTGGTGGATTCGCCGACAACCCCGCAGGCGCTCAGGTCAGCGGTAATGCGGCTGATAAGTTCGGGGTCTTTCAGCAAGGCTTCGGTGGCGTGTTGGTCATCTTCATTCATCGACGGGGTGACCTGCGTCGTGTCTGCCGTTGCCCAGGCCCGTTGTTCCAGCACCAGTAATACCCGCCCCAGTTCTCGCTTAATCAGCGTGTCCGGCAAGGTCAGCTCCTGACTTGCCTGACGCACGAAGGCTGACCGGGCACGGGCGCTGAGGATATCGAGGCTGTCCACGAACAGCGCCCCGCTGTGCTTGTCGATTAACTGGACATTGACTTTCATCACCGTGGCCCCGGCTTTCTGCTGCACCCCGCGTCCCCGCCATTCCTGCCCGTCCTGCTGGACCACGATGTCCCCGTTGTCGGCGAGGGTTGTCACCACGCCCGGCTCCGGCACTAAAGCCGCCGCCGGCACGGGGGCAGCAACGGTCGGCGTGTTGTCTACCGGTTCACCGAGCCATTGTGCTGAGTCCAGTAACTGGCCGAAGGCATTTTCCGGGTTCGCCACTTCGCAGCTAAACCGATTGGCATCGCAGCCTTCGGGGA
>NZ_NIBV01000027.1 GCF_002632585.1 Xenorhabdus szentirmaii DSM 16338 | reverse complement strand
ACGTGACCACAGGTCAATGACCACTGCCAGATACAGCCAGCCTTCATCTGTACGTAAGTACGTGATGTCTCCTGCCCACTTCTGGTTCGGGCCACTGGCGTAAAAATCCTGCTCCAACAGATTTTCTGACACAGGCAGGCCGTGTGCGCGGTAGCTGACCGGGCTGAACTTCCGGGAGGCCTTTGCCCTCAGTCCCTGACGGCGCAGGCTTGCCGCCACGGTTTTTACGTTAAAGGGGTAACCCTGAGCACGCAGTTCATCCGTCAGGCGTGGGGCACCGTAACGCTGTTTTGACCGGGTAAAAGCCGCGAGGACAACGCTGTCGCAGTGTTGGCGGAACTGCTGACGCGTGCTTATCCTTGTCCGCCGCTGACACCACGTATACCAGCCGCTGCGGGCCACCCGGAGCACGCGGCACATTGCTTTGATGCTGAACTCAGCCTGATGTTTTTCAATAAAGACATACTTCATTTCAGGCGCTTCGCGAAGTATGTCGCGGCCTTTTGGAGGATAGCCAGCTCTTCATCCCGTTCTGCCAGCTGGCGTTTGAGACGTGCAATCTCGGTAGACATCTCCAGTTCACGTTCAGAAGACGTCTGCTGATTTTGCTGTTTACTGCGCCAGTTGTAGAGTTGTGATTCATACAGGCTGAGTTCACGGGCTGCGGCAGTAACACCGATGCGTTCAGCAAGCTTCAGGGCTTCACTGCGAAATTCAGGCGAATGCTGTTTACGGGGTTTTTTACTGGTTGATACTGTTTTTGTCATGTGAGTCACCTCTGACTGAGAGTTTACTCACTTAGCCGCGTGTCCACTATTGCTGGGTAAGATCAGTGCCTGGCACACGCGTTTGATGGAAGACGGCGTTCAGGCAATGCGCGATTATCTTGCCGGACTGGATATCGCTTCGCCAGAGCATCAGGTTCTGATGAACGTAACAGCAAAAAGCGAGGTCGCTCCGTCAATTATCAAAGAAAATCTCTCATTACACTTAACTCATACGGTGAAATGGACTTAATCTCTCGATACATTTCTGAATATGCCAACCCCGGTAGCTTTCCTTGAAATAAGTAA
>NZ_NIBV01000026.1 GCF_002632585.1 Xenorhabdus szentirmaii DSM 16338 | reverse complement strand
GGGCCTTTGACCGTGTAGCTTTTGGTGACGAGATTGCCGGTCGCTTCATCCTTGCCGGTGCTCGCCATCGTCAGTTCGCCGTCACTCTGCAACAGCTTGAGCGCATAGGCCGCCTGCCGCACCCCTTCTTCTTCGGCGATGGCGAGGATTTTATGCTGCAGGTTGGTTTCACCGAGATAAAACAGGCTCTGGCCGGTCATGGCGCTGTACTGGATACGTTCTTCTTCCGGGATCAGATTCAGCACGGCATCCATCAGGCTGCTCTTACCGGCGGCGCTGCTGCTCTGGATCAGGACGGCTAAGGGTTTGGGCAGTTTGCGGCTCACGGTGGCCAGATACCCCGCCAACAGGTTGGTCGATTCGCCGACAACCCCGCAGGCACTCAGGTCGGCGGTGATGCGGCTGATAAGTTCGGGGTCTTTCAGCAAGGCTTCGGCGGCGTGTTGGTCATCTTCATTCATCAATGGGGTGACCTGCGCCGTGTCTGCTTCAGCCCACGCCCATTGTTCCAGCACCAATAACACCCGCCCCAGTTCGCGCTTAATCAGCGTTTCCGGCAAGGCCAACTCCTGCGAAGCCTGACGCACGAACGCTGACCGGGCACGGGCACTGAGGATATCGAAGCTGTCCACGAACAGCGCCCCGCTGGGTTTGTCGATGAGCTGCACATTGACTTTCATCACCGTGGCCCCGGTTTTCTGCTGTGCCCCGCGTATCCGCCATTCCTGCCCGTCCTGCCGGACAACGATGTCCCCGTTGTCAGCGAGTGTCGTGACCACACCCGGTTCAGGCACCAATGCCGCCGCCGGGACTGACACGGTGGCGGCGGCATTGGGGTTTGCCAGCGGCGTTTTGATGGGGTCGCCGAGCCATTGTGCTGCGTCCAGTAACTGGCCGAAGGCATTTTCCGGGTTCGCCACTTCGCAGCTAAAGCGATTGGCATCACGGCCTTCGGGTAACACGACCCGCCAGACAGCCAGCCCGGCCAGTTGCAGCTCAGCGGCCAGCACCGCCGCCGCGTCATTGCCCGCTTTATCATTGTCATAGGCAATATGCACCTGCCGGATGTCATGCTGCCGGAAGGCG
>NZ_NIBV01000025.1 GCF_002632585.1 Xenorhabdus szentirmaii DSM 16338 | reverse complement strand
GCCGCATCCAGCCAGACCACCTGGCTGTCGGGCGTCAGATTCACCGGCGGGTGCAGACGGTCAGTGTACACCACCGTCCCCGAACAGGCGGCCCCTGACAGCCCCCATCCCAGCAACAACCCGAAAACCCGCTTTTTCATCATCACCCTCCCGCAAGCAAAACATCAGGCCAGCGTGAAGAAAGCCACGGCAAAAATCAGCGTTTAATTGATTTTCTGACAATGAAGAATAAATACACCAGCTTGCTAAGATTTTTCTCAAATGTTGATAAGAAGGGCATTCCATTCATTAAATTCATGCTTATGCCGATAAAATAACAAGCAAGATGGGTCGCCTGACAGCGTCTGTAATAGATGGAATGAAAAACATGTCGATCAAAGTAGCCTCATCCCAGCATAATAAGAAAAAAAGGATGTACCTGAATAGCCTGATTTTTCAGCTGGAATACCAACCCGAATGCCAGGTTAAGTGAATCAAAGAGATCCCGGTGGAACACGGTATAAAGGACAACAAGCACAAATAAGGAAAACGAAACAATGTCAATGAAAAAACACCTGACGAAATTGCAGCAGGGGCACGCTCTGTTAGAAAAAGGCAAGCAGGCTGGAGATCTGGCGAAACAGGCAACAAACCTGCTGGGTGGAGCCGGTACCGCTGGCATGATGGATAAAGGCGGCTTGATGAAACCCGGTGGTTTTGCCGGCCCACTCGGCGGTCAGGGCCTCGCTCAGCAAGCGGCGGCCGGACACAGTGGGGCCGCCAAGGCACTGCAAAAAGCCGGGCAACAGCTGATGGGAGGGTCGACCCCGAGTGGCCTGCAATTTACCCTGACGGCGGGGGAACTGGCGCCGGAAACCTTTGTTGTCACTGACTTCACCCTGACGGAAGGGTTTTCCCAACCCTTCAGCCTGAGTGTCGGACTGGCGAGTGCTGATCCGGCCATCGACTTTCCGGCCGTGCTGGATCGCGCCGCCACCCTGACCATTTTGCAGGATGGCGTAGAAAGCCGCAGCATCACCGGTATGGTGGCCCGCTTTGAGCAAGGCGACACCGGCTTGCACCAGACCACCTATCAGATGACCATCCGGCCGGATTTATGGCGTACCACCCTGCGGCAGAACTCGCGCATCTTCCAGCAGCAGGATATCGA
>NZ_NIBV01000024.1 GCF_002632585.1 Xenorhabdus szentirmaii DSM 16338 | reverse complement strand
ATGACTGGCTCAGTACCGGCAACTGATTCATCATATTAAACCCGGCGCTGGCTAAATCACGGGTCGGACGAATGGCATTCTGTCCCTTCCCGCCCTGTCGTTGCCCGCCAATCCACGGATGCCCGCCGGCACCGGTCGTTTTACTGCCGGCGTTATTCGCACGCACGGCATCGCCATCCCCGCCATTGACCAGATTTTTGTACTCCTGTAAGGCGGCCGATTGGCTCCATTTGGTGTTCTGCGCAAAATCCATCATTCTTTTCGCCATGTTCTGACAGTTGAACTGGGCTTTATCAAACGCCACATTGGCCTGCAACACGCCGTTGGTCAGCATGTCATACAGCCCCGGATTGGCCCGCTGAATTATCATGGCCGGGAGACTGGCGACGGCACCGGTGGCCCCCTGAATTACATCACTCATCAGGTTCTTAAACCCCGCCGTGATGCCATTTAACTGATTACTGACCGTGGCTTTCAGGTCGAAATTGCCACACATCAAATCCGAGCTCCAGCCCAACTCCAGACCGGCCAGCATGGTTGAACCGCCGCGATTGGCCGGCTCAGAAATCACCGAGCCGCCACCCAGCGTATAAAACAGCGTATCGGAGACCGCCCCGCTGGCCTCTGCACCATAGCCCAGGGCACTTCGATTCACCTGCGGTAAGGTGAGGGACAGCCCGGCGGCATGGGACTGTACCGGAGCAAGCATCATTGCACCCGCGACCAGCCATAAGGTGTTTCTTTTCATCATCTTGCCTCCTGATTCACACATCCGTGCTGCTGAGAAAACGCTGCCCGCGCCGCTTGCAGCAGCTGTAAGGCTGCCACAAGGCATAAGCCTGATTACCGGCTGTCGCGGCGGTATGGCTGCCATCCGGAAACACGGCACAAGACTGACTTAACTGTGGCGACAACCGCTGCCACTGATGATTTTTCGTGCCGGTATTTTCCGTCACCGGCGGCGGCGGCCAGTAGCCATCACGGCGTTGCCCGGTCAGCGGCTGATAGACATGGGGCTGACCGGTACGGGTAATAATGTCAGCCACCCGCTGTGCCACCACGGCCGCCGCTTTATCTTCATCCGCCTGCGTAACAAAACCGGCACGCGGGTAGAGATTGCCCCACATATTGCCCGTCAGCTGATTGCCCAATTCCCGTAGA
>NZ_NIBV01000023.1 GCF_002632585.1 Xenorhabdus szentirmaii DSM 16338 | reverse complement strand
ATTATAATCGGTTTAGGTATTACTCGCCGGAGACGGCGCAGTACATCTCGCCTGATCCGATCGGCTTATTGGGCGGGGTAAATCCGTATGGGTATGTGCATAATCCGTCGAAACTTATCGACCCTTATGGTCTGAGTGGGACTTCACAGGTTGCAAGTAAACCTGATTTTTATGTCGGACCAGATGGACCAAGTGCAACATTGCCATCCACAGGATATCGCCATATGAAATACCTAGAGAAAGACGGCTCTGTGAATGAATGGGTTACTCCAACTATAGACAACAAATCTGCTCCTGCTACTTATATTGCATTTGATAAATTTCCTTCTGGAAGTGTGGCAAGAGATAAGTTGCAAATATCTCCAGAATGGAGTGATGCCCGACTTGTAGGCAAATTCGATACCTTGCAGTTATATGAAAAAGGTGTTCCACAAGTTAGGGTGCCTTACTGGAAAGGTGATGACGTAAAAACTCGCTTAGAGCCATTTACAAAAGCTTACCCTGAGTTTGGAAAAGGCGGAGCAAGGCAGTTGCATGCAGATTGGCGAGTTATTAACTTTGATTCAGTTAAAATTTTACCGGAGTAATATAATGAATATGCTGGAAAGAAAAGATGCTGAAATAATGCTTTATCAGCTACTTAAAAGAACATTAATACACGAGAGTGATATTGATGATTTAATGCAGTCAGCAAAAAGTCATCCATATGGTATCCCAATGAAAGGAATACGCTATAGATATGATCATATGGAAAAAAAAGAATTAACAAAAGAAGACTGGCGTATTCTTGATACATTAATGCATTTTTATGGACCTTAATAATAATTGATTTCAGTAAGTCGGAAGATCCCCGTGATCTTCCGGCCTTGTTTTTTTAAGAGTGGCTTACTCCCTGCCCTTAGCGGCTTTTGTAGTCCCCAATCAACTCGCGCATCCTCAGCTTAATTTCACTGATTTGTGCCCGCTGGCGCTGGTATTGCTGCTTGAGGCTGTTGGTCTCGTCACTGTAGGGGATGAGCACCAGACAGCCGTCCATGATCTTCACCGTCACCGAGCCGCCAATCTCAAAGCCTGCCTGTTTAAGCCATTGCCCTTTAAGGTGGATTGCAGGCGGGGCACTGGCCTTGTCATTTTGCGGGACGTATCCCACGGTGTAATAACGTTCTGTTTTTGTAGCTTTATTTTGAACACAGTTTTGCTTAGA
>NZ_NIBV01000022.1 GCF_002632585.1 Xenorhabdus szentirmaii DSM 16338 | reverse complement strand
CCGGTAAACCGGACGACGTTCGCCCGTTGCCGATGAAAACAATCTGAAAGTGCACGTCGGGGTCAAAAAAGTGATCGGGGAAAATGGGGCAATCTGCTATCCTGAAAGCCTTGCCCTGTGCGGGCTGCCGTTGCCCTGCGGGTATGATGGCGTCGGAGCTGATGCCCCTTTGCAGGGCAATATGAGGATGAAGAGTCAGGATTATTCTATAATCGGTTCCGTTATTACTCGCCGGAGACCGCGCAGTACATCTCGCCCGATCCCATTGGGTTGTTGGGCGGAGTCAATCCATACGGGTATGTCAAAAATCCTACAGGTTGGATTGACCCGTTTGGGCTGAGTAGTACTTCTACTGGCTATGAATTTGATATGGTAAATAATCCTGGCCCGTTAGGTGACCATCCTGGCAATATTCGTTGGGCTCCTGCAGGTAATTTTGCCGGTGGTAAATATAATTCTAAGATATTAGACGAAGACCTTGTTCTTTACCGAGGGGGAAATGGCGGGGGCGGGCAAAATGGCTTAGGGCAATGGTTTACCACATCACCACCAACCTCTGTTGCTCATGTAAGAATAGATACTGCAGTTAAACCTCAATGGTTCAATGAAGCTGGAGAATTAACAGGTAAATCACCAATAAACGCTGTATATAAGGTAAAAATTCCTAAAGGCACAACTATTTTTGAAGGTCCTGTAGGATATCAAGGAGGAGTATATTTAGGTGGACAAGATAAAATGCAAATCTTCATCAAAGAACCTTGGAAAATAGATGGAGTCAAAGTATTAGAAGATTGGCCTTTGAGGTAATGTATGGACTCTATTGAACAGTCGAAAAAATTAAGAGCCCTTTTCTTTTCACTATGGGAAATTATGCGTGATAACGGTGGAGGAAACTGGATAAAGGGCATAGAGAACGTTATTGCATTGCTGACGCCCCCAACCTATGGAGGAACAAACGATGCAAAATCTGCTATTGAAGATGCTCGTCGTGCATATGGGTCTATGTTCGGAGGCTATGGTGGTTTTTCTGAATACTTTATCTGGCGAGATGATTTTAATGAACGACTTAAGATCAATGAAGCATTAGATAAAATAAAAGGCGATATCAATAATATGTTTAATTAATACAATGCCGGAAAGATCCCCGTGATCTTCCGGCTTGTTTTTAAGAGCGGCTCACTCCCTGCCCTTAGTTGCTTTTGTCATCCCCAATCAGCTCCCGAATTTTCAGCTTAATCTCACTGATTTGTTCGCGCTGGCGCTGGTATTGCTGTTTGAGGCCGTTCGTCTCGTCACTGTCGGGG
>NZ_NIBV01000021.1 GCF_002632585.1 Xenorhabdus szentirmaii DSM 16338 | reverse complement strand
TGATTTAGCCAGCGCCGGGTTTAATATGATGAATCAGTTGCCGGTACTGAGCCAGTCATCGGTCAGCACCTTCAATTCTGTGGGCAGTATGAGGATGAAGAGAGCGGGCTTTACTATAACTGGTTTCGTTATTACTCGCCGGACACCGCACAGTATATCTCAGCAGATCCCATTGGGTTGTTGGGTGGGTTTAATCCGTACGGGTATGTTCATAATCCGTTATCTTGGATTGATCCATTAGGGCTATCTGCAACTTCCTTAGTTAGTCAAATCCATGATCCATTACAAAGAGCCCAAGCATATAGAGACACATTGGGAGGAAAACCGGGAGGTATCGGTAAAAAAAGAAATTTAGCTACTTCAAATTTTGACATAAATGTCGATGGTAAGCCCATCAAAGGAATCGCAGATGCAGCTAGTGGTGAAGGTTCGGTTCCAGGCCTTGTAGACGTTCCAAATCCAAATAAAAGGTTATTTACAACAACAGTAGTTACTCATCCTCGTGCATTTGATTCGGAAGCTAAAATTTTTGAGCACATAGCGAGTAAAATTAATCCTAATGCAAAAGGAACGGTTAATCTTTATTCCGAACTACCAATATGTAAATCATGTCAAGGTGTTATCAAGCAATTCGAAACTATGCATCCAAATGTAAAAGTGAACATAATAAATAAGTGAGATTAACTGATGAGTAAAGATGAATATATTCAATTGATAACCAACTTTGCCTGTATTTTAAGGGAAAGAGGTTTTCCAATTATTGGTTGTGATGATAATCAACTTCGTATATTAGAAAAAAAATATGGGAAATTACCAGAATTTTATAAAATATACTTACAATTAATGGGGGTAGATGCAGGAGACTTCAAAGCTGGTACATCAATATGTTATGCCGAATTAGATGAAATTAATGAGGAAACTTTGGCTCTTATGCATCAATACGGTATATCACCACCTAAAGATATGTTCGCTTTCTTAATGCATCAAGGCTATACATCATTATTATTCACAGATAGGAATAATGAAGATCCTGAAATATATTGTTATACAGAATGCCAAGATATAATTGATATAGAAAAAACATTCAGTGCATGTATTGAGGCCGAAATTAACGAATATTTGTCATAACTAAATAGGTTGCAAAAAAGCCGGAAAGATCTCTGTGATCTTCCGGTTTTGTTCTTTTTTAAGAGCGGCTCATTCCCTGCCCTTAGCGGCTTTTGTCATCGCCAATCAGCTCCCGCATTCTCAGCTTAATCTCACTGATTTGTTCGCGCTGGCGCTGGTATTGCTGTTTGAGGCCGTTCGTCTCGTCACTGTCGGGG
>NZ_NIBV01000020.1 GCF_002632585.1 Xenorhabdus szentirmaii DSM 16338 | reverse complement strand
ACACCCCGCGAGACTATTTTTCTGACGAGATTAAAAGGGAAAGACACCGGAAGGAATGAGTTTTAGATGCCCTTTGGGCATGGAAGGCTGCTCACCAGAAGTTACCGGGGATACTGTCGTCGAACCGCCGATACAAAGGGGGACTGAATCGGGGAGCACGACCCCCCCTTTCCCTGCTAATCGGGCTTTCAGTGACTCAGTAGTCTGATGCTCGGAGACAAAAGAAATGTTCGGCTGGCACGGTAAATTTGATCTAGTTCCCAATAATTCAGGAAAACTAAAGAAAAAGTAAGTTAATCCGATAATATATAAACTGAAATTTTTTATAACATAAAATATAAATGGAGTTATAAAATGAAATTTGATCCACGATTAAGAACATGGGTTGAAGATGATTTTGATTATGAAGTAAATTTCAAAAAACAAATGAATTGCATTAATTATAAAGATCTTGAAAGTCAACTAAAGGAAAATGTAGAGTATCATGTGTTATTAGATCAGAATGAAGCTATTATTTTTTTGAAAGAATTAGGAAGTGATTTAAAATCAATTATTAATAGTAATATTTTCCCAATAACAGATGTTTTATCAAATTTCGCCGCAAATATAAAAGATATTCCTGGTGTTTTAAAAGTTGCGGAAAATTTTAAACCTATAAATATTGGAATATTTTCTCATATAATAAATGAACTAAAAGGAAAGGGAATAAAAGCTATAGAATATTTAGGTAAAAATGGGGAAAGATATATAAAGATAACTGATCATCCAGGTATTAGGAAGTATTTAAACTCGACAAGATATCTTATAAAAAATAAAAAAATAATGGAGGTTGGGATAGGTTCTGTAGCTATGGAAAGTAGTGTTGTTTCAGGAGCTAGATTTGGTATTATATTTTCAGCTGGATATAGAGCTGTTGAATTACTCCTTAAGGATGAGTATACCTTAACTAATTTTTTTGTTAATTTATCAATGGATATGGCTAAGTTAATTGTAGCAACAACAATAGCTAGGTTGGTAGTAACAGCAGCTACTTCACTCATTATTACCACCACCTTAAGTGCTACTGCTATAGCTTTCGGTGTTTTCGTCGTTGGAGCAATTGTTGTCTGGGGGTTAATGGAACTAGATAATAAATTTAAAATCAGTGAATCTATAATTCAAAGATTAAAAGAGCATAAGGCAAAGCCTCCTACACCTTATCATCCTGATCAATTTTTCAATATGTTGGGACGGTATTCACGTGGTTAATAAAAATGATCCATCAAAAGTAAAAATATTTATTGCTGCACTTATATTTATGGGTGCCTCTATAATTGGAGCTATAGCATCAATTATAGATTATC
>NZ_NIBV01000002.1:2142317-2145942 GCF_002632585.1 Xenorhabdus szentirmaii DSM 16338 | reverse complement strand
CCGAATGAGTTATTTAAAGGAATACCGACTCGTTTACTTCGTTCATAACGGTGTTGCACTTATTATGTGAATGCAAGTATGTTTGTTATTATATGAAATTTAATAATTATACATTTTTATTTTATTCTGAGGTGATAAGATGAATATTGATAGAAATACCACTATTTCTAATAGAGAAGTGAAAGACGCTTCTATTTCTGTTTCTGTACCAGATGGTGCTGATGTTATTGTTGGGCAGCATTGTTATCTGGTAGTGACAGTTAAATCGCCACAAGTTAAGTCTATTAAGTCTATTAAGTCTATTAAGTCTATTAAGACTATTTCAATAAAATTTCCCAGTGAAAATATAGTAGTGAAGGTAGAAAAGGACTGGAAACTTATTGATGATGTATCAGGTAAAGCGATATTTATGCTGGAGGTTGATGATAAATTATCATCAAATATGTCGATTAATTATACTGTTCATGCGTATTCGGATACAAACGAAGATGTACAGGGGATCGTACCTTTGACAGTCAGTTATACGACAAAAAAAATGAAAAAGAATGACGTTATTTTATTAGAAACAGAGATGGAATTTCTTGATACGGCATTGATACCTAGCCCTATTAATGATCCGAAGAGCAAATATAATGTTTATTCAGGGGTGATAAAGGATGAAAATAGCAAACCATTAAAAAATACGCAGGTGATAATATCATCTATGTCATTATATACATCATTAGATTCTGTTAATATAACGACAGATCCAATGAGCGGTCATGTTCCATAACTTATTGAACCTCAAGAGCGAAAATCTCTTCCTAAGTTTATTGCTATTAATAGCGATGAAAATGGCAATGTGAAATTTCGTATTTATTCTAATTTCTACACTGGAAGTGTTAGATTAACGACTGAAATGTTTGGCGTGCTGTACCCAACATATGCTGAATCTGTATATCTTGCTGGAAGTTATGATTCTTCCCTTTCATACCTCGATTATCCATTCATACTTAATATATTACCAGGTGGAGTAATTAGGAAAGAGGTTGGCGATAAAGGATTTAGAGTAGATATTCGAAAATATAATTCTCCTCACATTGGCGATAACATTATATTTTTGATTGAAGATGAAGATAATAAAGTAATCCAATTTAAGCCGGCATATTCCGTAGATTATGTTGACGGTGTTCCAAATGTTGGTGGTTATAATTATCAATTATCATATGAAAATGTGCCATTTAATAAAAGAATGTCATTTTATTATATAGTGATAAATTTCTCTGGAAATTATTCATTTTCTAAGAAATTGAGTGTTATTTTCGTTGATGATACTGGGGATGGGAGATAATAGCAGCAGAAAAATAACTGTGCTAACGGTTTCTATAACAAAGTAGATGTAGATTCAAACTATTCAGAGGGCACTTGTAGTTTGAAAATAAAAAAGTATCACAATAAATTGATGTTTTAAGAACCGATAGATGTCGTTATCGCTAGGCTATCCATAAGAAAAATCCCTGAAAACTTGCGTCTTCAGGGATTCAGAATTTTGGTGGAGCTAAGCGGGATCGAACCGCTGACCTCTTGCATGCCATGCAAGCGCTCTCCCAGCTGAGCTATAGCCCCTTGGTGGAGCTAAGCGGGATCGAACCGCTGACCTCTTGCATGCCATGCAAGCGCTCTCCCAGCTGAGCTATAGCCCCAAATCAAAATCCTTTCGAACGGGGCGAATCATATGGGACCCGGAGAATTCTGTCAATCGATTCATTAGCATTTGCGGTGTAAGTGCTGAAAAAGCCATCAATAGCTCATTTAAATGACAAAAAATAAGGCACTGCAATGAATTGAGTGCCTTTATATATTATGTCAGATAATGCAATGGCGATTTATTGTGCTTCACGCTGAGCAATATAAGCCAGGGCCTTATCAATACGAGCCACAGAACGTGCCTGATTGATGGCATGAATTGTCACATCAACACTTGGCGACTGGCCTGCACCGGTTACTGCAACGCGTAATGGCATGCCCACTTTACCCATACCCACTTCCAGTTCATCGGCTGTTGCCTGAATGGCATGATGAATATTTTCTGGTGTCCACTCTGTGATGGCTGCCAGTTTCGCACGCGCAACTTCCAGCGGTTGGCGGGCAACAGGGCGCAGGTGTTTTTTCGCTGCATCTGTATCAAACTCCGCAAACTCTTCATAGAAATAACGGCAGGAGTTTGCCATTTCTTTTAAAGTCTTGCAGCGTTCACCCAGCAGTTTGATCAAGTCAACCAATTCAGGGCCGGTACGTGTATCAATACCTTGTTGTTCAATATGCCATGCTAAATGTACGGCAACTTTTTCTGCCGGCAGTGTATTAATGTAATGATGGTTCAGCCATTGCAATTTTTCAGTATTGAATGCACTGGCAGATTTGCTGATGGCATCAAGGCTGAACAATTCAGTCATTTCTTCAACAGTGAAGATTTCCTGATCGCCGTGTGACCAGCCCAGGCGTACTAAATAGTTCAGCAGTGCTTCTGGCAAATAACCATCGTCGCGATACTGCATCACGCTGACAGCCCCGTGGCGCTTGGACAGTTTTTTGCCGTCATCACCGAGGATCATAGAAACGTGAGCATACTCTGGTACCGGAGCACCAAGGGCTTTCAGGATATTGATCTGGCGTGGTGTATTGTTGATATGGTCTTCACCACGAATAACGTGGGTAATTTCCATGTCCCAGTCATCAATGACCACACAGAAGTTATAAGTCGGCGAACCGTCGGTGCGACGAATAATTAAATCATCCAGTTCTTGGTTACTGAATTCAATTGGGCCACGAATGCTGTCATTAAAAATAACAGAGCCTTCCTGTGGATTGCGGAAGCGTACAACATGTGGTTCATCATGGCTGTGTTGGCAATCGCTATCACGGCATTGGCCGTTGTAACGCGGCTTCTCACCATTCGCCATCTGAGTTTCACGCAGTTGTTCCAAATACTCTTTGGAGCAGTAGCAGCGGTAAGCTGTTCCTTGTTCCAACATTTCATCAATAACTTGATTATAACGATCGAATCGTTTGGTCTGATAATAAGGGCCTTCATCCCAATTCAGATTTAACCAGTTCATACCGTCCATAATTGCATCAATGGCGTCTTGGGTTGAACGTTCCAGATCTGTGTCTTCAATGCGAAGAACAAATTCACCTTTATTGTGGCGGCTGTATAACCAAGAATAAAGAGCAGTACGTGCACCACCAACATGAAGATAGCCAGTTGGACTTGGTGCAAAACGGGTTTTAATTTTACTCATCAGGAATTGCCTTAATTACGTGGCTCTTTTTAGAGAACGTTTTGGATGATTGATGTAACAATTGTGGGGGGTATTTTATCACTGCACTTCAATTCCTCAATGCTGTTATCAGTAGCTTATTGATAAAGGTACAATATATCGACTAAATTATAACTAACAGTGACTATAATTGTTTCATTCTGTTTAATTTTGCGGCGAACGGTAATTTTAATCATAAAAACCGTTGACTCACCTCGAACTATCCCTATAATGCGTCTCCATCACAACGGGGCGATTAGCTCAGTTGGTAGAGCATCTCCCTTACAAGGAGGGGGTCATCAGTTCGAATCTGGTATCGCCCACCA
>NZ_NIBV01000002.1:2012207-2142217 GCF_002632585.1 Xenorhabdus szentirmaii DSM 16338 | reverse complement strand
CGTTAGCTCAGTCGGTAGAGCAGTTGACTTTTAATCAATTGGTCGCAGGTTCGAATCCTGCACGACCCACCATTCAGGTATGATGACATGAAGTGGGCGATTAGCTCAGTTGGTAGAGCATCTCCCTTACAAGGAGGGGGTCATCAGTTCGAATCTGGTATCGCCCACCACTTCATCTCAATGCCTTGATTCTCTAAATGACACTTCTCTAAAATGCCCTTCCATAAAACACCATTCACTAGCAAAACGCCTGAGTCCAGTCCCAACAAATTGATATCTGTGAAAAATCAGAAGTTGAAATTTTTCCATTAATCAGCCTATCTCCTTGGCCTCTTGGAAAATAGGCGCCTGTTTTCTGAATGCACGTTGCTATTCTGTTTTTAGTCCGTAATTTTTGAATTTTTCCAATACTCGCTGTATTTCTGCCTGCGAAAGTACAGGTATATTGCCCGCAATCGGAAGCACTTTTAAATACAGTTTTGCCAGTATTTCAACCTCATTTGCCAGCCACAGTGCTTTTTGCAGGTTAATTTCCATGGCTATCATACCGTGATGTTGCATTAGTAATGCCTTGCTGTGCTTGATCCCCTCCCGTACCCGCTCAGCCAATTCGGTTGTTCCGAAAGTCGCATAGGGAATGCAAGGAATATGATCAGTTCCTGTGACCGCTATCATGTAATGAATGGCGGGAATCGCATGATTAAGTATTGAAACAGCGGTGGCATTAACAGCATGATTATGGACAACAGCATTGAGTTCATCGCGGGATTGATAGCAGGAGAGATGAAAATGCCATTCGCTTGAAGGTATTTTCCCTGCCTCATATTCCCCTTCATTATTGATAAACACAATTTGCTCAGGAGTCAATTTTTCATAGGGTATGCCGCTTGGTGTGATTAAAAAACCGTCTTGATAGCGAGCGCTGATATTGCCCGATGTGCCTTGATTTAACCCAAGTGCGTTCATTTTTAGGCATGTTTCTATAATTTCTTGGGCGATATGTTCTTTATTCATTATTTTCTTACCTTGGAAGGTCAGGATGATGGCTTACCGCACAAATCAGGGAAAAGCATCCGCAATCCTTCTTCAGTGGCATTGCAGAAACCACGTTCAGTGATCAAACCGGTTACCAGTTCGGCGGGAGTGACATCAAAGGCATAATTTCCACAGGTAGTTCCGGATGGTGCAGTATTGACCCAACTTCGACCCCCTTCAGGTGTCAGGCCATACACGTGAGATTGTTCCTCCCCTGAACGTTGTTCAATCGGGATTTCTTTTACGCCATCCCATACGGAAAAATCCAGAGTAGGGGATGGCAAGGCAACATAAAAAGGCACCTGATTGGCTTTGGCTGCCAATGCTTTCAGGTAAGTACCAACCTTGTTGCACACATCACCCCGGGCTGTTGTACGGTCTGTGCCGACAATACAGAGGTCCACCTTACCATGCTGCATTAAATGCCCGCCCGCATTATCTGCAATTAATGTATGTGGCACACCATGTGAGCCCAATTCAAAAGCGGTTAATCCCCCCTGATTACGCGGGCGGGTTTCATCAACCCAAACATGCACTTTGATCCCTGCATCATGTGCCATGTAAACAGGTGCCAAAGCCGTTCCCCAATCTACTGTTGCAAGCCAGCCAGCATTGCAGTGAGTCAGGATATTGATCGTTTCATCTACTGATTTGGTTGCTGCGATCTTTTGGATTATTTTTAACCCATGCTCACCAATTTTGCGGCACAATTCTACATCTTCATCCGCGATTTCATTGGCAATACGATAAGCTATTTCTTCGCGCAATGAAGGTTTGATATGTTCAAGGGCACGATATGAACGATCCAAGGACCATTTTAAGTTAATCGCAGTCGGACGAGTTGTCACCAAAGCATCGTAAGCTTGCTGAAGATTTTTATCGTTGCTTTCCTGACGCATTGCCAGAGCCATGCCATAGGCAGCAACAGCGCCAATTAAAGGCGCTCCCCGCACCCACATTTCTTTGATTGCCGTTGCAGCATCTTTCATCGTGCGTAATTGAATGATCTGTATCTCGAAAGGCAGTTTGGTCTGATCGAAAATTTCAACAGTATGACCATCGTCAGCAAGCCAGACAGAGCGGTAATGGGTATCATTAATTTTCATATCAGTCTCTTAACATTGGGCAATATAACGTTTAATCAGAGAAAAATTGTGGTATTTCTCCCTATTTACAATCAATTCTCTCGCCAATTTCAGCGCGCTTTTTTCACACGTGGCGCGCTGATCCTGATTTTCGATCTGTGCGAAATCAGCGACACCTGCAAAGCCAATGATACGGCGGTTTATTTCTAATCCTGCGTAAGCAAGTGTGTCTTTAAATAAAGTAGATAAAAAATCATTTTGTGCGGTTTTCAGGAAAGACGAATCGAATGTACCTTGTTGATAAAGTTCAACGGGGTAGGCATCTCCTGTCTCTTTCTCAACCCATAATTGACGAAAATGATGTTCAAATACGGACCATGTTGTTTCTATTTGTTCTAAAATCCACATCTGATAATCGACACATTGTGCGTGAGTTTCACGCAAAGGGGGCTGAGCAAAATAGGCCATCCACAAATTGCCGAAATAGTTACCGATATCAAATGCCATTGGTCCCATAAAGCTAAATTCTGGATCAATAACTTTGGTGGAATCTGGTGTCACCATGATAGAGCCAGAATGAAGATCACCATGCAATAGAGCCTGAGCTTGTGTCATAAACTGATATTTATAAAACATAACAGCCTGAATCAGTGCCCGATCTTGCCAAATAAAGTCAATTTCATTATCAAGTTGGGGAGAGGACCAACTATTTCGTTTCGCATTAAAATAAGGTTCTGTAAAAATGAGATCTTCAGTGATTTTGCACAGTTCATGATTACCGGCAAATTGGGCTGTCAGATCCTTTTTCTCTTTACAAGGTAAATGAAGATCGGAGGTATGAAATAACATATTGGCGAGAAATTTACCAATGTCTTCCGCAAGATGGGGAAGTTTTTCTCCAGCAATGAGGCAATTACGTAGAATGATATGTTGCGATAAATACTCCATCGCAAAGAGCGCCATTTCCTCATCATAAAAATAGACATCGGGAACATACTCTCCGGTAAATTTATTCTCTTCAGTCAGAGCATGGTATTCAAAATATGAACGGGAGAGAGAAAGTGGCCATAATTCTCCTGCTGCTCTAACATAAGGTAAGGCCTGCTTTACAACAATCGTTTTTTCTGTCCCGGAAACAATAAAGACTAAATTGAGATTTCCATCGCCGACTTCTTCTATTTTCCACGTTTCAGGAGAACCTCCCGGTGAAATTGTTGTAGGTAGATTTTTAGTTAGATAATGTGGCAAAGATTCACAAGTTTGTGGGATATACCCCTTAGATATATAAGCAGACATCATTTTTCATCCTGATACTTTCATGAAATAGCGTTCATAAATTGCACAGCGATAATTCATTCTGCTGTAATGAAAAATTACAGTTGAAACTATAATTTTTAGAAATTAAGTTTTCTGTGATGAAATTAACAGTTTCTCTTTGGTATTTCGCTGAAAAATTTGGTTTTTTAATTGTACTAATGATGTGGGATGATTAACATTTTCATTATTTGTAATGGCAAACTCATATAATGGATGGAAATAAATGAGTGTTTATGATGATGATAGTAGGTGTAGTTTAGTGAATTTATTGGCTGAAATTCCTTCTGTAACAGTCCCTCCCGGTTGGAATTTTATTGCGACTATTGCAGTGGGAGGGCTGACAGAGATCGGTTTTTCCCGGATAACAAACCATTTGCTCATTATTTCTTCATCAGGCCGCAGTGTTATTGATTGCACTATCGGAGAACGATTGGCAAGAGATTGTGAAGACGATGGGGATTGGTATAATGCGCATGAATTAACATGTCAGGGCATTGGCCCGATAAGCAATGAAACGGTTACAATAGCCGGTTTATGTGGCGGAGGCTTACCATTAGCAAATCAGTACGGTGAAACATTGGAACGCACTGCCTAAAATTGGCCAATTGAAGAACTCTATTTTTGTCAATTGAACTCTTCTCCTTTTACAGCGCGTTTTCAAGCTGGCTGTTACCATATTTCATCAGATTATATAACTTGTTGTGGTTTTTCATGGAATGGTGAATTTATCGTGATGGCAACCTCCAGTGATGTCACAATTTGGAACAGACATTTATGACAGAAAATAGCCTGCCATTATTCTCTAAAAATTCTTTGGCGCTTAATTAATGGGCAGGCAATATATTGATATTTACGGTTTAGGCAATGGAGGAAGGCCGTATGCGGCTCTGGCTCTATCACAATGCTCATTGTAGTCGTCAGTTTCCCAAGCGTGGGAAAATTCTCTGCAAGGAGAAGGTCTTTTGTCATAGATAGAGCAAAAAACGGATTGACCGACTTCACCACATAAATTAATGCACCGTGGATGAAGTTCATTTGTGCCTTTCATGCAACGCATAAAATGATTCAGTTTTTCTGTTGTAGAAACAGGAACTGTACCTCCTCCGTCTTCGGCTTCTGCCCAATAAAAAGAAACGCGAAAAAATGCGCAACAAGCCCCACAATTTATACAAGGATTATCTTGTTGCTCTGAATGAGAAATGAATGGTTGACTCATACCAGATGCCACTATCTGATGTTTAATATATATTTTCCGTCTTTCAAGTTGCCGCTTTGTTGGCTGCATCTTGAAATCCAATGGGTATCAATAATAATACCTTATCTTCAAGATCGCATATTTCACGATAGAAAAATGATCTCTTGAAAAAGATTATGTGGCTAAATGGTGTCATTATTCAAGATAAATATATTTTATATTGAGCTAATTAAAACTATTTTTCTAATTATTTTTTGTGATATTCCGATAAATTTATTATATTTCATGTTATTATTATATTTGTTAATAATCTGAGATTTTAGTAACACAGTTCAGGGCAGTTTTATTAATCGTATGTGTTTGTTTTTTTAATATTAAAAAGCTATTTCACCTTTAAGGTGAGGTAAACTAAAACTGTTTATAATCATAATCGTGATATAGCCTCAATTTTCTTATGTTATAGGTATATAAATGGGATTAATATTACCCGCTGAGATAACTCAGGTTTCTATTGATACAGATAATGAATATGCTGAACATTTTCCTTTGGGGCTAATTTCTTTTGAAGAATATCAATTAGGAAATGGAGATAAATTTGCTTTATATTGGCCGATAGGTCATGAACAGTCTGAACCGATTGTCACTGAATTCTGGCATGATGAAGGCAGCATAAAACCGGCATTTTCATCATTAGCATTATTTTTACAGCTAGCATCAGAGTTAGATGAAGAAGATGGGGATTATCCTGATCACCCAGATTATCAACAAGATAGTGCATCACCTCAGGCGTGTTTGATTGAAGCCCGCCATTTACTGCAATCAGGTGAATTAATTCAATCCATTCATTTCTTAGAGAAAGCTATACAGAGATTACCTGAATACACAGAGGCGGCAGCTTTATTAACAAACCAATATATCAGAATGGAACAATATGATGATGCTTGTAAAATGGCTGTGCAAACTTTAATCTCACCGCCTTCTTTTGGTGTTAATCAACAAATAGATAGAATTTGCTTCTGGTTATCGACACAGAAAAAAGAGTCAGCTTTTTTGAAAGAAGATCCAATATGGCAGCGTAGAGCTGAATTATCTTCATTGCCAAAAGGAGGCGATAAATTTAACAATATTTATGCATTGTTAAGTGAATCCATTGAAATTTATATAGAAAATAAACAGATTATTCAAGCACTCACCTTGATGCAAACTTACCGTGAATATATGAATGCAGAAACATTTTCCTTTCAGGAGCGTAACCATTTTAATTCGCAGGAGTTTTATCTGCGAAAAATAGAACTATCTTATTTATTGCCAAATGGACCGCGTATTCTTAGATAATCTTTATTTTTAACCCCATTTATTTGTAATAAATGGGGTATTATTATATTTTGGCAGCCAGTATGGTATTCAAATCCATGTAACCTAATTTTTTCTGATCATTAGATAATAAAACACTTTCAGATAAAAATCTTTTCACCTCAGATGGGGTAACCCCATAGGCTTGCTCAGCAAAAAAAAGCACTCCCTGAAATTCGATTCACACCCGCAGCGAAAAATGCTTCTGCATTTGAAGTATTAGAGAGAACCATGATATTCAGTGAACCATTAATTTGTGAGCTAATGACTTTACAGACATTTAAATCAGCCAGTCCGGGAATAAAAATACAATCTGCGCCAGTAGAAAGATAAAAGATAAGCATTGGAACGGGTAATTAAATATTCTGGATCACGGCTTTCATTTAATAACCAGGAATCTATGCGAGCATTGATGAATAAATCATAATTTAATTTATTGGCAGCGGCACGCAAGGATGAAATGCATTCCGCACCTGCTTCTATTGACAATGATTTTCTATTTTTAGAATCTTCAATATTAATGCCAGCACATCCGACAGAATATAAATTCTGGGTGAGGCTGACAATATTTTAACTATCGCTTAACAAACTATCTTTAATATTGGCAGTAACAGGTAGATCAGTGCTGGAGATAATCAAATCAAGCACTTTCATGATGATTTTCCTATTGGCTAATTGATTGTCAGGATAGCCTAATCTCCAAGATATCCCTGTACTGGTTGTTACTATTTCTATTACACTGTTTTGTTCTGCGATACGGGTACTCATGACATCCCATGAGTTGGCTAACATTTTGGAACTATCCTAGATGCTCTCAGTTATCTAGGACAGCCCCTTATATTTTATAATCATCGCCACCTTAAATGATGGCGAGTTTATTTGTCATGGAGTTATTTCTTGTTTTCAAGTAAAGAAAAAATAGATGAACATATTTTCTTCAAATAAATATTATTAACATTTTCAGGATGGTACAAAGTTATACAATGATTTTCAATTGCTAAAGGCGCCCAGTTTTCAGGTCTTGTCACGCCATAAAGAGCGACAAGTTTTTTTTGCAGTGCGGCAGCTAAATGACATATCCCACCATCCCCCACAACAATTAGGGTCATATTATCCAATAAAGTTAAAAAAGAATCGAGAGAATTGGATATAACAATCTCACAATGTTTTCCTATGCGGGACTTTAAATCTTCCGCTAAAAAAATATCATGCTTAAGTGAGGAAATGACGAATTTTGCGTTTGGATAACAATCATGTATTTTTTGTGCTATTAATGTGAGCTTTTCATTGTTTATCAAACTATTTTTACGGTTGTTAGAAACGGAAAATAAAATAGTAGGGAAATCTAAATCAGTGACCTGATTTGTTTTTTCAAGGGTAATACAGGGAAGAATTGATGGAGATAATTTTGTCTCGTTAGGTGAAAATGTGCGTAATACTTTTAATGCCTGATGGTAACCATTAACTTGTTCTTGCTTTACAGGATTGTTAATTAATTTAGAATGCCAATGTTTATCTGAAACAACAGCATAACGATTTTTAGCCCCCAATAGCCATAAGAATAGATTATTTAATTTCATCGGGGTTGGTTTAGCTGAGATTGCGATGTCGAATCTATTCTTTCGAAATTTTAATGCTGTTCTTAAAACAGCCAAATATTTATTCCCTTTAGGGATAACATTGATGTTTATACCGGGCATTAAATAATGGGCAAGCTCAATATTATCAGGGTTGATAAACAAACTTATTTCAGCGTTTTGATATTTTTCTTGTAAAAACTTTATTAATGGCTGAGTACAAATGAGATCACCAAGTCCATTCCTACGTAATATGGCTATTTTCATATTTTGTTATTTTTAAAAAATAATTTTTACAGTTTATGATTTTCCTGATTATAACTAAAAACAAAGAATAATAGTATTATCTTTTTTCACTTGGTGTAAATTCCTTGATGGCTCTTTTGGGTTATTTTTATAATTTACTGATTGATAACAAAAAAATTCATATGGCTTATTTTTTAAATGAGTTCAAAAGATGATTTTTTGTATAATAATGCTCATTGATTTGTTGGAGTGAGAACATTCCCTCTATCGTGTTAACACAAAATGCGTGGCTTACTACAAGATTTCTTATTAAATGATACTGGAGAAATAACGAGAGATAATGACATTGATTTACAGTACATTGTTAATTTATGCAGGGATTGCGTCAGGTGTATTGGTTATCCATTGGAATTTTATCCATGTATATCTAAATGAAAGCTTAAAGAGAAAAAAGATCTAATGATTTCATAAAAACCTCTTTTTAAAAAATGACTAACTTCCAGATAATTTTAGCGCATTCAGATTCAGTATATGAAGATGCGTCTCTTTCGTCTTGCAAGGCACATCTTCATGTTAATTGCGTATATTATGAAATAAGCATACTTACCCCAATGACATACAACAATATCGTAAAGGATATTTTTAATTTTCGTTCAGGGAGAATGTTAGCTAACTTAGCTCCCAGCAATGCTCCCGGTATTGTTGGTATCATAAATAACCATAGGTATTTATAATTCAAAAAACCTATATTTCCTGGTGGTAAATTATCTTGATTTAAGCCAAGTGATATCATAAAAATAAGCACAAATATAGAATAAAGCCAGACTACAACAGTTGTTGTACCTATGGATTTTTTTATATTCAAGCCGATATTTTCATAGTACGGAACAGCAAATGAAGCTGATCCAGATAAAGTTGATATCAATCCTAAAATAAAACTCCCTAAATAACGAAATGACCCGCTGCGAGTAACATTTATATTATTTGTAGAAGCGTGTGAAGCAAGTTTCTGTGTTGATCTTATAGCTAACAATAATGTTGCTATAGAAAAAAAATATATAGCCACCTGACTTGAAATATAGCTCATAACAAAGCACCCCAGCACCGAACCTATTATAACTAACGGTGCTGACCATTTTAGAACATTCCAATCAATGTGATTGTACCGGTGATGTTTAAAAATAGCCACTAACCCGGATACCATCAAAGATGCAATCATCGTTGTAATACTTGTTTGCATAATATGACTGGAGCCTGGATTTGCATGGGATAAAAATAGATAAATTGTTGGTGTAAAAATGAGACCTGCACCACCGCCAAAGAGCCCGGATAGAATACTTCCAACCAATGCGGATACTATGATTAATATTTCTATATACATATATGTACCTTGAGTTAACACTTATTCATGAATAAGCCAATCTCTACATGAAATAGCCCGCTTAAACAATGCGTCATCATTTGGGTTATCTAACATAAAGTAGCTATTTTGAACTAATTCACGCCTTACTAATTCAGGATCTAATTTATCTTGAAATAATCTTGTTGCAGAGTGGAGTCCTCGATTGATGCCCAATCCGTGCCGAAAATCCGTACTGCTCAAACTATCACCTACAGCACAGGCTGTCACTGAGTGTACTTGGCTATGTGAATCATGGTCATTATCTTCATTCGAATATATAAGTTTAATATTTGTTTGTACTTTATTTGTTGATAACCACCGCTCCGCTCTAGAAGGTACAAAAACAATTCTGATTTTCTCTAAATCTAAAGTATTTTCTTCTAGATTAGTATATAGATTTTCTATAGTGGTTTCTTTATTTATTATTTTACGAATGACTAGGGCAAGATTATCTGCTTCTAACCAATTAAAACCTTTTAAGTAATTGATGAAATCTAACCCATTAATACCATGCAACTTCCCTTTTTTAATCGTACTGAATAGTTCTACTGCTCGTTTATATAAACAGTGTTCTTTCTGGAGAGAGGTAATCTTTTTTAAAAATGGAGGCAATTTAATTGAAAAAGGTGTTTTGTCCAATTTTAAAAATGGAACTTTTATTCCCTTAGGATTTATGGAATATCCACATTCCTCAAAAAAATCATTAAACTCATCTGAGGGATAAGAAAACTCAGCTACAGATGAATTTCCTTCACTGAAAAAAAGTGTATTTTCATGGCAATCATGGAATTCAATTTCCTTAATTTCAACATGATTAATTTCATGTTCTGGCCATGTTATTTTTAGCGCTGAACCATACTCATTTTCAATCTCAAAATTAATTCCTATTGTTTTATTCATTAAAACAGAATGATATCCAGTTGCATCCAAAATGAACTCTGGTTGTAAATTTTCTAAAATTTTATTGCCTTCGTTCTTGTCTGATCCTACAGAAATAGAAATGACATTATTATCAGAAGACATTTCTTTCATTTTCATCATGAAAAAACGATTTTTATAATATTTTTCAATATGCTCTAATATGGTACATTGTATATTCTTGATACTCATATGATCTAAGTCATGATACTTTTTCCGATGCTCTTCATAATCTTCTTTAAGTACCCCATGAGGGCATTTTGGTGTCATCTCTGGAAGAGTTGGAAGAGAAAAAAGGTTTCTGTGGAATTGTACGACCATTGACCTTTCAGCCCATCCTTTAAGTGAGTGAACTGAAGTTAACCGTTTTTCTAAAACCAGTACGTTGTCAGCAAAGTTGTTTTCTAATATTTTAAAAGCAGAAAACAATCCAATGGGCCCAGCACCTAAAATGATAACCGTTTTATATTTTTTATTACTCATATATTTTCCCTACCGCTTAAATGACTATCCTCATCATACTTAAAGACACATTTACTCTCTTCCGCATGGCAGAATATAGTAAGTTTTTTCGCCTTGTAGGTTGCATCTTTAAGTTAAAGATGTATCTTTGAAAAAAATCATCATTGATTTATGAAATTAATGTTAATTTAGTTAATATAAAATGTAAAGAATTAACTTTGTAGATCATTTCTCTATGATTAGTTAAATGCCTTACCATAACAGTGAGGCTTCAATATGTAGTACTTCTTACACCGCAGGAGATAAAAAATATTCCTGCCATTTTGAAAATAGTATTTAGAATGTTCAAGTTGAGATCAAAAAATACACTAACCTCTCTAGCTTCTTTCACCATTGAAGAGAAATAAGCTTCATGAATCACGTTAATGTTAGTTTCTGTCGTACCAGTGTTTTTTGCTATTGTGAAATGGAGTCTTGCTGCTTCAGTAGGTTCTTTAGTTTGTTTAATGGCAAAATGTAAATCATGCTCTGCCAATGTTTGCACTGGCAGAATTAGAAGAGTGAAGCATGATATAAACCAATACTAAATAGCTATTACAGAATCTTTTTGGTGATGATAAGGCTCAAGAATGGAATTATTCTTCAGCTTGATTTGATGATTTTCAGGCTTCATCTTATTTATTACAAGAATTTAAAGAAAATATGATAATTTTTGTATAAAATAGAGCTGTTTTTAGATTTTGTTTGGAGTGGTGTTGTAGGAATAACAGTTCAAGTAAAAGTATGAAGCTATGTTGTTTTTGCTATTCCCTCCAGCAGATAATTAAGGCATTTCATGAAAGCAAGGAATTTTGCATATTATAAGCGCTTTTTGTTATGGAAGGTTACATAATGATTGTTGACGGGCTGCTGGGTGTTTAGTCTCAGCACAGGAGCGGTAAGCAGCCATATTCCGATGATGTTTTTACAAAGGCATATGAACTCCTATGAAAGATCATTATCTGTCTGGGCTTCTGTTCCTGTCTGCCTTCATTTTGTCAGTTTTAGGCGTGAAGAATTGGGAATAGTTTTTGATCATTGAAGGGCTGTTGTCTTTGATTAAATTAGTGTTACGGCGATGAAGTGGAAAATAAAAGCTATCGCGATGATAACTTGCGTTATTCTGATGGGTTCCGCTGTCCATTTCATCTACTCCGTGTATACAGAGAGTGGACAGCTGACTGCCGATAATGAATCACTGAACACTCAGTTATCAGAAAAAAACGCCCTCATCACCAGCCAGGAAGCCGGCATCCAGCATCTTGCAGAACTGAATGCCACCCGTTTACAGGAACTCGTCAATGCCAAATCTAAAATCACTCAACTTCGCGATAATTTGCACACTCATGTTAAGCGAGTGTATGTCAAAGTCGATGCCCTGTGTCTGAAACCCCTTCCTCCTCCGGCTTGGATGGTTCAGGACCCGCCCGACTGGAGAAAGACGCTGAACAGGATTATGTACATCTCCTCGGAGAACTTGAAACCCTCCAAGCCCAGTACCTTGGACTGAGGGACTAAAGTGAGTCTGTGGAATTAATGAATGATAAACCCACATAAAATTGTGGGTTTAATTGTCATATCGGAGTTAAGCAGCTCTTACTATGTAATTGAATGCGATATTACGGGGACGAACACGGAATGAAGCTAAAGATACTCCACCACCTGACTGTAAATCGGTTCTTAGATATGGGCCACTAGAAATTACAGGGTCCTCATAATCGGATGCCATAAAGTCTTTCAGACTTGGTTTATACGATTTTACTGGTGGAGTAACTAAAGTACCGGTTGTGTCACTATAGGCATAACTATAAACCGATGGTAATAAGGTTGCTTGCTGTTTCGACAGCAATGTACGTTTTGGATCAATTGTCCCTTCACTATCCCAGCCACGAATAAACTCACCGCGTAAATCAGGCAGTACACCAGACGGATAGGCAAAAGCGAGTCTTGGATATTTTGCTTTATCGAATGAGTTACCATTACATATCAACCATCCTTCTGGTGGGTTTTCTGTCGGCCAAGGAACGGGAACACCGATAGGTAATATAGATCCTTCTGCCAGCCCAAGGTTTTTAACAAACTCATCTTTATCTGGAATATCTGCCCCGTTCAGGCCTTTTTCTAAGCGAGTATTAGCATTGCCATTTGCATTATTAGCATTCTCGTTTGCATTATCAGCATTTTGATTGGCTGCACTAGCTAAATCATATGCTGTTTTTATTGCTTTTGGGGTCGATGCGGCCGTTTCGCTATTGCTATTAACATCATTACTTAGAGACACTAATCCCTTGTCTTTTAGAGTTGCATCTGGATGATTACGACTTGCGGCATGTTCTTCAATTGCGTCTCTAATGGCTTTTCTGACATCGTCCATTGTTGGAACCGTTACGGAGCTATTACTGTCTTGTGTACTCATATTTATTCCCTCATTTAATCAACAATAGATATTGCTAAGTAACATGAAGGCGGTGGAATACTTCTCCGCCTGTGAATATCAATAAATAGGTTCATCAATACAAGAGTACGGCTTATTATTTGATAGATAGTATATTTCGATGGGAGGATGACATCAAATGACAGGTGGGGGAATTAATAGAATTTGTTAGATCACTGATAAAGCCGGGTGAAATAAAAGTGGGATTTTCCGTCTTTTAACCCCTTGCTTTCATTAAATCTCTGGTTCTCTAATGGAAATAATAAAAATCAATAAGTTACATTAAAGAGGGGAATTATCCTCTTTAACTCATTAATAATATCCCATCCTCCAATGATGGGTGGAATGTCATTATATAGGTAGATACGGGATTACCTATGTAAAAGGGTAGATTTCTGCCCTTTGGGAATTACTTTATTCCTGATATATTGTCAATATAATCAGCAAACCACTGCATCATTTCAAAGCGTTTATCAAGTTACTGTGCATGGTTGTATATGTCATGGATGCTATTGTGGTCAACATGCGCCAATTGGCGCTCAATCAAATCATAACCAAATCCATGCTGGTGCTGAATTGATACCATTCGCAATAGATAGATGAGAAAGTGTTTTTCGATTTCTCTGTGTGTTTTTCTTTTTTAGATATATTTATTCCGTGAGCCAATTCTTTTTAATGTAAAGACCCTACTCCTTTCTTCAGAGAGGGATATTTCAGGATATTTACCCACTGTATGAATTTTTTCTTTGCCATCAAATTGGTAACGTAATTGTCATACCTTTTTACCAGATAATGGAATATATAGATAAAGGCCATTGCTATCTGATAATCGATAGGATTTTTCTTTTGGTTTTGCTGAATCAACCTGTTTTACAGTGAACATTGGGTAAAAAATTTACCCAAATAAGAGTGCGGCTGTCAACGAACTAATGCGAATTACTACGAATGGTTACTTTTATGAGGCTATGATATTTAAGGGATTCTTCGAACGGGTAAGAGCTACTGCGGACTATCGACTGGCGTCCCCTGCAGGAATCGAACCTACAACTAGCCCTTAGGAGGGGCTCGTTATATCCATTTAACTAAGGGGACTCTTTTTGATATAGCTTTAACTTGTTTCGAGCTGTTTTCAGCTTACCTCTTTCTACCTGTTTTAATCAAGTTTTTTCCTTTGTTTCATTTTATTCTTTCTGGCTTTGAGTTACTTACTGTTCGTTTACTTGCCATTGTGTACATATTGAGTACATAATCACGATCCAACTTGTGTACAGGTTATAATTATGTCGCTGAACAACACTGAGCTATGTGGCATTCATAACAAGCCTTATGCAGGCAAGCCTGAGTTAACCGATGGTGATGGTCTGAGTGTCAGGATTACACCAAATGGAACTATCACATTCCAGCACAGATATCGTTGGAATGGAAAACCAGTGCGCCTTACTGTTGGCCGATATCCTGAAATGTCATTATGGGATGCACGAGTAGTCGTTGGCGAAATGCGTTCATTGTATATAAAGGGGCTTGATCCTAAAACGTATTTTTCTAATTCAGCAGGAGAGGCTACGCTAAAAGATTGTCTTGATTATTGGTGGGATAAGTATGCATCTACTCTGAAACCTAATACTCAAATCCTCTATAGATCTGTTGTATACAACACGATGTATACACAATTTTCCTGTACACCCGTTGCCGGTATTCCAACGTTGTTATGGATGAAGTTTTTTGACAAACAAGAAAAAGAAAATCCCAAAAAAGCCAGAATGCTTTTAACTCAAATGCGTTCAGTGATTAACTGGTGTGTGGCGAGGCAATTTATCCCATCATGCGAAGTGATGAAACTAAATGTTAAGAATGTAGGCAGGAAGTCTGATGTAGGCGTTAGGGTATTAACGTATACGGAACTGGCTAAGGTTTGGCTAGCTCTGGAAAATAACAACGTTGTGTCATCGAATAAGGCGTTACATCAATTGCTTTTGTTGTGGGGAGCCAGCCTTTCTGAGTTGAGGCTATCAACAGCCAGAGAATTTAATATGCGTGATCTGATATGGCGCATTCCGGTGGTTCATTCAAAAATGGGTAATGTAATTAGAAGGCCCATATTTGAACATGTGCTTCCCTATATGGAAAGGTTATTAAATATGGGGAATGATATTTTATTTCCCGGGCAGACGCTGAATAAAGCTATAGACAGATCATCAGCAAATCTCTATATGAACAAGCTAAGGAAGTCGATTGATATCCCTGAATGGCGCACACATGACTTTAGGCGCTCTCTGGCAACTCATTTATCCAATGAAGGAATTGCGCCCCATGTCATTGAAAAAATGCTAGGGCATGAGTTAGTTGGGGGAATGGCTGTATATAATAAGCACGATTGGATTGATGAGCAGAAAGCAGCATATGAATTATATGCGGATAAAATATTTTGGCATGTTAATCAACTTAAGAACAGTTAACTCAACTTTTATCTTCCATTTGCATATAGCGGACAGGTTATATCGAGTGGTAAAATTTAATGCAAATCTAAAAATTAATTTTTTAGCGATTTTATGTTAAAAATAACATCAAGCAAAATGAAAGGAATGGTAATAGTATTATAGGCAATAAGAAGAAGAGGGTGCATGCCACACATACGATCTTGCTTACTTTGCTAATTTTTTCTGCTTGCCATAAATTCGAAAAATGCGCCTGTTGGAACAAAAATATACCAATAAGCCCAACCCAAAAAAGAGTAAAGACAGAGATAAAAGAATAATATGACTATTAGTTTTTCCATTGTTCCCTCATTGATTTTATTTTTCATTCCGTGAATATGTTGGAGAATTCATCACAGTTTACTCGTAAATATTCTGGAGTCAAAATCATTCTTTGCAGTGGGAATTTGAATTAAGTAATGTCAATGGGTTTTTATAAACAGGATTGAATGACCTTTATTAATAAATAATAATCAGGTGGTTTGTACCTGAAATAAATAAGTTAGAGAATAATATCGGGAATAAATGTCATGTTAATTTCAACTAATATCAGAACAACATAAAACTACACCTGTTGGTTTTTTCCTATGAGTAATCTTCTGAATGTATCTAGAAAACAAGTTGAACTAAACTTGGGTATTGTTATAGCGATAAGTGGTGTTATCAAGGCTGCTTATAGCGTGGAACGGAAATTTACTTTTATCTCTAATATGCATTTCCCTAAGAAAATGGTAAAAACCGGCAAGCCCGTTTTTACCGTAGATAAGCCAGTAAGACCTGTTTGCCTATATAATCACCACTCTTTTAGATTACCATTAATGAAAAAATGGCAGTATATTTAACACATTGGGTACATTGAACTGTATAGGATGTGAGAATCAATGTCTAAAAATAATTATGTGGAGAACAATATGAAGTATCGTCTGAGCGGGGTTGCTCTTACAGCAGTTTTACTGGTGGGATGTGCCAGTTCATCGAATTCAGTAGAACAAGGGCGCTCTGATCCGCTGGAAGGGTTTAACCGTACAATGTTCAACTTTAATTATGATGTTCTCGATCCTTACGTTCTACGGCCTGTTGCTGTTGCCTGGCGTGATTATGTTCCTGTGCCTGCACGAAATGGCATCAGAAATTTTATGAGCAATCTTGAAGAACCCGCCAGCATGGTTAACAGTTTCTTGCGTGGTAATGTCTATGAAGGTGCAAAGCATTTTAACCGCTTCTTTTTAAATACCCTGTTTGGCATGGGCGGATTTATTGATGTTGCCTCAATGGCCAATCCGAAATTGGCAAAAGAAGATCCGATGCGTTTTGGTAGTACATTAGGGCATTATAATGTGGGGTATGGGCCATATGTTGTTTTGCCCGGTTACGGTAGTTTTACTCTACGTGATGAAGGCGGTAATTTTGCAGATATGACTTATCCTGTGCTGAGTTATTTCACGGGGTGGATGTCGGTAGGCAAATGGGTCGTTGAGGGAGTAGAAACGCGCGCCCGTTTACTGGATTCTGACGGATTGCTGAAAAATTCTTCAGATCCTTATTTGATGATGCGAGATGCTTACTTCCAACGCCATGATTTTATGGCTAATGGTGGTAAATTGGAACCAGAAGAAAACCCGAATGCAGCAAGTATTCAGGATGAATTGGATTCCATCGATTAATTGGAAATCCATAGTAAAAAGGATAGCTCGGGGCTATCCTTTTTAGATTATTGCATTCAGTCAGACACGATCATTAGAACGTATAGTTAAAGTTCACGCCATACAGCCATGCGGTTCCTTTAGAATGGAACGGATATGATGGCCCTGGTACATCATCTTTCAGCTTCTCATTGACAGCGACTTTTTTACCGCGCATATAGGAAACACCGACATCTACAGATGCATCCTTATTGAATGCGTAAGTAGTTCCGACGCTGAACCAGTAACGATCTTGGTCAGGGATCGAAATAGAGCGGTTTTTGGCAGGGATAGGGCTTTCATCGAAAGCAACACCAGTACGGAATGTCCAGTTATCGTCATGGTAATAAGTGGTACCCAGCGAGATACGGTATGCATCGCGGAAACCCTCGTGTTTTGTAAACGCGTCATTGCCTGTATCATTTCTGGTTGCGTGTAATTCTTTGAATTCGCTCCAGCCTGTATACAACAAGCTATAATGAATGGCCCATTGTGGTGCAACGCGGTTATAACCCGAGACTTCCCACATATCCGGCAGGTTCAGATCCAGTTTGCCTTTAATTGTCCTGCCATCAGTACCATTCGGAAATTTATCTTCTGGTAAAACACTGCGGTAATCCCCACTGTTAAATTTCACTTTGACTTTAGAGCGGTAAGTCAGGCTGTAACGGTTATTTTCATCATACTGATACAGGAGGCCCGCATTCCAGCCATAACCCCAATCGGTGCCATCTAATTTAGCGACTTCATCAGTTGGGGAAATATTGCGTTTTGCTGCCAAGGATAAAAGAGGAGAAGTTTCTCCTGCATGGCGGGTGATCGTTGCATCAGCGTAAACCGCATTGATACCTAAACCAAAGCTGAACTGGTTATTAAATTTGTAAGCGCCACTTAGGTTAAAGTTTACGGTTTTCAGATCAGTTTTACCGCCGATCGGGCCAGCAGTATAGTTATTGCTGAATTTGGTTGCCAAACCGAAATTAGAAGTCGTTGACGCACCAATATACCACTGCTCGTTGATTGGTGTAATAAAATGCAGGTTTGGCACCCAAGCATTTGGTGCAATGTTTTTTGCATCGGTACTTGCACCACTTGCCGGGGATTTACCGGTAATATCAACTTTTGGGTTGACGTAAATGAAGCCACCTGAGAAGGATGGGCTGTTAAATAAAGTCATGGCTGCTGGGTTGCGGCTGCCTTCAGAAGCGTTGTCCGCAACAACACCAGCTCCAGAAAATGCCCGACCTAGTCCTGATGTTGAATACTCATTCAATTGGAAACCAGCAGCACTAGCATTAGATGAAATAACTGCGACCGCCACTGCTAACGCTGAACGTGTAAATAGGTTTTTCTGGCTCATAACCAAAACCTCATTGTTTAATTATTATTACATGCTACTCAAGTAGCTGAGAGCGCGGGATTGTAGAGTCGATTTGTCATAATGGCAAATCAGACCAGTGCATCGAGTATAGGCCTGATAATAGAATATGTTGCAAGAATGTTTTCAAAATATGACTAAAATGATTACTAAAATGGGACTTGCTTAACAAAAAAACAGCAGTATATGTGAATGGAATGTAACAAAGTCTTTTAAAGGTGATGAGATCAATAAATAGTTAAATAAATGCGCTAATACAGCAATAACTCTGGTTATTTGCTGCGGGTGCAACGTAAAATTATCAGAAATTTTTGATAGTTGGAGAAATAAAAATGTCTGATGCGATTAACCGTTGCAATGCAGAGGAAACCGCCGCTTGCTGTTGTGTTGATGTGGGAACGATCATTGATAATGAAGATTGCACTGCTTCTTATCAGTGTTTTTTTTCTGATGAAAAAGAGGCCGGGATTATGCTTAATTCATTGACTGAAAAGGCAAAAAAAGTGGAATCGGCCCCCTGCATCATCCATCATAAAATGGAAGTTGTTGAAGGTGGCGTGCAGTTATCAATGGATTTTATTTTTAGCTGTCAGGCAGAAGCCCTGATTTTTCAGCTAGGATTGCGCTAATTCGTTCTGAGTCCCAATTTTCCCATTGTTTTATGCCCTTAAAGCGGTGGGGAAATTGCGTGTCAATGATTGTAAATAATGGTTTTTCTTTGTATTTCTATCGCATATTTCCTATCCAAGTTGTATATATTATAAATACTTTAAAGTTGCGCTTGCTCGCATTTTTAGTTTATTCCTGTTTGCTATTTTTCAACATTACGTTAACAATGCTCCATCAGGTCTGACCTCTTGTGAGGTAAGTAAATGTTCTTAATCAATCAATTGATTTAATTCATGATTATTGTCAGGAGTTGCTATGGGTCGTTCTTCAACAAAGGTAATACAGCAAAAGGAACGGGTTGCGATTGTCAGTGGATTGCGTATCCCTTTTGCGAAACAGGCAACTTTATACCACGGGATTCCGGCCGTCGATTTGGGAAAATCTGTTGTCAGTGAGCTGGTCATCAGAAGCGGTTTGTCGCCTGAGAAGATCGACCAATTGGTTTTTGGTCAGGTTGTGCAAATGCCGGAAGCGCCAAACATTGCAAGGGAAATCGTTCTGGGGGCAGGGTTAAGTGTACGCACTGATGCCTATAGTGTCTCCCGTGCTTGTGCAACGAGTTTTCAGGCAATTGCCAATGTGGCTGAAAGTATTATGGCGGGAACGGTCAATGTCGGCATTGCCGGGGGGGCTGATTCCTCATCTGTTTTGCCGATTGGTGTGACCAAAACATTGGCTCGTACTTTAGTTGATATGAATAAAGCCAAGGGCTTGTCTCAAAGACTAAAGTTATTCAGTCGATTAAAATTGCGTGATCTATTACCCGTATCTCCTGCTGTTGCTGAATATTCCACAGGTTTGAGGATGGGAGATACAGCGGAGCAAATGGCAAAAACCTATCATATTAGCCGTGAGGCTCAGGATGAATTGGCTCACCGTTCTCATGTATTGGCGGCTAAGGCTTGGGAACAGGGCTTGTTCAAAAATGAAATTGTCTCGCCACATTTTCCGCCATACCGTGAAACTCTGACAGAAGATAATAATATTCGAAAAAATTCTGTTCTATCCTCTTATGCTAAATTACGTCCGGCCTTTGATCGCAAACACGGTACTGTTACGGCAGCGAACAGCACACCGCTGACTGATGGTGCAGCTGCTGTGATGTTGATGCGTGAATCGATTGCCAAAGAATTGGGAATGACCCCGTTAGGCTATTTACGCAGTTATGCGTTTTCTGCAATTGATGTTTGGCAAGATATGTTGCTGGGGCCATCCTATGCGACGCCACTCGCCTTGGAGCGTGCCGGTATCACCTTGAATGAACTGACACTTATCGACATGCACGAAGCTTTTGCGGCTCAGACATTGGCGAATTTAAAAATGTTTGCCAGTGAAAAATTTGCCCGAGAAAAATTGGGCCGTAGCCAAGCAATAGGTGAAGTGGATATGGATAAATTTAATGTATTGGGTGGCTCAATCGCCTACGGTCATCCCTTTGCTGCAACAGGGGCGCGAATGGTTACCCAGACACTGAATGAATTGCGTCGCCGTGGTGGAGGGCTTGGGCTAACAACGGCCTGTGCCGCAGGTGGGTTAGGTACAGCAATGGTATTGGAGGTGGAATAATGGCTCAGGCTGAACAAGAAACCGTCATGTCAACGGCACAACGCGAGCAATCGGTATTCAATTTTTCTGTCAGGGATGACAAGGTAGGTATCATTACCATTGATGTGCCTGGTGAGAAAGTAAATACACTGAAAGCCGAGTTTGTTGAACAGTTTTTGAAAATGTTTGAGGAAGCTCAACAGACGTCCGGCCTGAAAGGGTTGGTAATTATATCCGGCAAACCAGATACGTTCATTGCTGGTGCAGATATCAGCATGATAGCAGGTTGTAAAACTCAGGAAGAAGCAACGGCATTGGCTGAAAAAGGTCAAAAGCTGTTTGCCCAGATTGCCAATTATCCTTTGCCTGTGGTAGCCGCCATTCATGGAGTATGTTTGGGGGGAGGATTAGAACTGGCATTGGCTTGCCACGCCCGAATTTGTTCTTTGGATGATAAAACACGTTTGGGGTTGCCGGAGGTTCAGTTAGGTTTATTGCCTGGCTCTGGAGGAACGCAGAGGCTGCCTCGTCTGATTGGTGTCAGCGCCGCTTTGGATATGATACTGACGGGCCGTCAGCTTAAGGCAAAACAAGCACAACGGTTAGGGGTTGTGGATGAGGCTGTTCCTCTGGATGTGCTGCTGGATGTTGCGGTTCAACATGTCAAAAAAGGGGTGGCTAAACGTAAGCCATTAGCTTGGTCACAGCGTATGCTGGCGAGTGCCTTGGGTCGTCCGTTGCTGTTCCAGATCGTGCATCAAAAAACACAGGCAAAAACCCATGGACATTATCCGGCACCAGAAAAAATCATTAATGTCATTCGTATTGGTTTGGAAAAAGGGCTGGAACGTGGTTTTCAGGCAGAAGCCAAAGCATTTGGTGAATTGGCAATGACTGAAGAGTCAGCGGCATTACGCGGTTTATTTTTTGCTTCAACAGCATTGAAAAATGAAACCGGTTCCTCAGAAAAACCAAGCAATATCAATAACGTAGCGATATTAGGTGGTGGGCTTATGGGGGGAGGTATTGCCAATGTCACTGCGGTGCGGGGTCATCTTCCTGTCCGAATTAAGGACATTAGTGAAAAAGGTATCAATCAGGCACTGAAATACAGCTGGGATCTGCTTTCTAAGCGAGTCAACCAGCGTCGCCTTAAATCCGGTGAGCGTACTCGCCAGATGTCTTTATTGACAGGCACGACTGATTACAGTGGATTTAAGCAAGTGGATATCGTGGTTGAAGCGGTATTTGAAGATTTGGTATTAAAACGCAAAATGGTTTCAGAAATTGAAGAAAATGCAAAGCCTGAAACTATTTTTGCTTCTAACACCTCGTCGTTACCTATCCATAAAATTGCTGAAATTGCCATTCGACCAGAGCAGGTTATTGGCCTGCATTATTTCAGCCCTGTTGACAAAATGCCTTTAGTGGAAGTTATTCCACATGCCGGAACGAGTGAAAAAACGATTGCAACCGTGGTGGCATTGGCTAAGAAGCAGGGAAAAACAGCCATTGTGGTTGGGGATAAAGCCGGATTCTATGTCAACCGAATTCTGACACCTTACATTAATGAGGCAGGTTATTGTTTAGTGGCAGGTGAGCCGATTGAACACATTGATAAGGCCTTAGTCGATTTCGGATTTCCTATTGGTCCCATCAACTTACTGGATGAAGTTGGCATTGATGTTGGTACCAAAATCATCCCCATTTTGGTAGAACAGCTGGGAGATAGATTTACAGCACCAGATATTTTGGCGGCAATTTTAAAAGATGATAGAAAAGGCAAGAAAAACGGTCGTGGTTTTTATTCATATGCGAATAAAAAGAGATCATTTTGGCCTTTGGCAAGAAAGGTTAAAGAGGTTGATGCATCTATCTATACTTTATTGAAGATAAAGCCTTCTGCCAGAATGTCATCTGCTGACATTGCCCAGCGATGCCTGATGCTTATGTTAAATGAAGCAACCCGCTGTTTGGATGAAGGCATCATCAGAAGCCCCCGTGACGGCGATATTGGTGCAGTATTTGGCATTGGGTTCCCGCCATTTCTGGGAGGACCATTCCGTTATATTGATAAACTTGGATGTGATAAGGTCGTAGAAATTTTACATCGTTTGGCCTCTCAATATGGCGAAAGATTTGTCCCTTGCGAACGTTTAGTTCAAATGACTGAACAGAAAAAGAAATTCTACGAATAACGAACGATTAACTTGTCATATTTGTTATATCGGCCTTTTTAATCTAAGGCCGATTTTTATAGTAAAAGATTTAATAACTGATTGTTTATTCTGATTTTCATTTTTCTATAAATAAAAAATAATATCAATGAAATAGTCTATATATAAATTGTTTTTAGTCGTTTTATTTGTTTTTATTTTAAGGCAGAATGCCAACTAAATGCGTTGTATTTTAAGTTTTAATTGGGTACATATAATCAATGAATAACCTTAAAAAGAGTTAATCAAGTATTAGCTTAGAATAAGGTTTACAATTAACCAGACGGTGAATTATGTATGTTTTTATTATGCGTCACGGAGATGCCGCAGTTGATTCAATGAGTGATGCAACGCGGGAGCTAACGGATCGCGGCTGTCAGGAATCCGAAAAAATGGCTCGTTGGCTTGAACAGCAATCACCTGACATTGATTGTATTCTGGTCAGCCCTTATATCAGGGCAGAGCAAACCTTAAAGAGAGTTCGTGAAGCGCTTACATTGCCAGATAATGAAGAAGTATTGAATGAATTAATACCATCAGGTGATGCTGGGCTGGTTGCCAGTTATTTGCAGGTTTTATCGATGCAGGGGCATAAAGCGGTATTGGTTATTTCTCACTTGCCGCTGGTTGGCTATTTAGTTTCTGAACTTTGTTTCGGACAAACTCCGCCAATGTTTGCGACATCCAGCATTGCCTGTGTAGAGTTGGAACATCAGACAGAGAAAGGCCGCCTGTTGTGGCAAACCTCTCCAGCGCAGTTAGCGGCACAAGCCTGACATCACACAGAATAGCCAATCAATATAGTCAGTTAACGCTGTGTCAATTCATTCATTTCGACCAAAATGAGTAATGAGGCATTACCTCCCCACTCCTTAGGAGCTTGATGGAATGCGATAATATCAGGGTGCTGAGCGAGCCACAATGGTGCTTGTTGCTTAAGAATATGTTTACCGTGACCGTGCATAACGCAGGCACAATAAACGTGTTCACGGCGACAAGCAGCTATCAGTGCGCCAATTTCTTGTTTGGCTTGTAATTGAGTTAAGCCATGTAAATCGAGAAACAACTCGGGGGAATAATCTCCGCGACGTAGTTTTTTCAATTCATAATGATTGGCATCTGGTCTGATATAGCGTGTAGGCCCTTCTGTCTCGAGATTGGGCTGGAACTCATCGGAAAAATAGTAACTGGCGTCAACCTGCTCTTGCATCAGACGTTCAGGGGCAATATGACCTATTTTTTTTCTTCTGGGTGAATGGGAGACCGTATCTTGAGTAATGCGGCGGGCTCCTGCAACAGATGTTCTGAATAGATTAATATCTTCTTCGTTTAGTAGTTTCTTCTTCATCACACATAAATTCACTAACAAATTTTGGTAAGTGTACCTGATTTTTTGTGATATTTCTTAGACGCGACTATTTTAAGTAACAAACTGTTCACAAAATAATTTGACAATCGAGTTTGGTTATAAAATAAATGTATATACAACATAACGGTTGATACTAACAAAAAACTATTACAGGACGGTAATAATGTCGATTGAATTGAAAGATACTGATGTTATCTGGCGTAACGCCAGGCTTGCCACCATGAACCCTACAATCAGACATACTGATGGCACAAGTCATTATGGATTACTGGAACACCATGATCTTATTGTCAGAAATGAAAGAATTCTGGCAATTTTGCCGACAGGCAGTATACCAATTGGGCGATGTAAAATTATTGATGTCGGACAGCGGTTAATAACGCCTGGTTTAATCGATTGTCATACTCATTTAGTTTTTGGTGGTAACCGAGCATCGGAATGGGAACAGCGTCTCAATGGGATTTCTTATGAAGAAATCAGTGCCCAAGGCGGAGGAATTAATGCCACTGTCAATGCCACTCGCAATAGCTCGGTCCGGGAACTGGAAATTGCAACCCAGAAGCGCCTCAATGCCTTGATTGCTGAAGGTGTTACAACGGTTGAAATAAAATCAGGCTATGGATTAGATTTGGAAAACGAAGAGAAACAGCTCAATGTTGTAAAAACATTGGCACAAAAAAACGCCATTGAAGTGAGCCCGACATTACTTTCAGCCCATGCTGCCCCGCCTGAATATAAACATGACTCTGATGCCTATATTGATTTGGTTTGTGATTCTATCCTTCCCACTCTTTGGCAGAAACAGTTATTCGAATCTGTAGACGTGTTTTGTGAAACGGTTGGCTTTAACCTCAATCAGACCAGACGCCTGTTTGATGCAGCAAAACGTTTGGGCATTCCCGTAAAAGGCCATGTTGAACAACTTTCTAACTTAGGTGGAAGTGAGCTGGTAGCTGAATATCGCGGTTTGTCAGTTGATCACATTGAGTATTTGGACGAAAAGGGAATTGAAGCCATCGGCCGCTCCGGCACGGTCGCCGTATTACTACCGGGAGCCTTTTATTTTCTGAAAGAAACCCAGCGCCCTCCTATTGCGCTATTGCGTCAGCACGGCATTCCCATGGCAATTTCGACGGATTTCAATCCGGGAACCAGCCCTTTTGCTTCCTTGCGTTTGATGATGAATATGGCTTGTGTACAGTTTGGTTTAACGCCGGAGGAAGCGTGGCAAGGCGTGACAATACATGCTGCTCGTGCATTGGGGCGGGCGGAGAGTCATGGTCAGCTAGTGGCAGGTTATATGGCAAATTTTGTTGTCTGGGATGCGGAAAACCCTGTTGATGTTTTATATGAGCTGGGACATAACCCGCTAATTTATCGTGTGTATCGCGGAGAAATTACACATTGTGAGCACGTATGTGAACATGTAAAAGCAGAGACAGCAACGGCGAGATGTGGCTCATAAAGAACGCGTCGTAAGTAATCACGCATAAATAAACCAGTGGCGAGGGACAGAACATGAACTTATGGCATCCAACAGCAGAGACAATTTGGCAGGGGCGAAATGATTTGGCGGAAGCAGAGAATGCCCTGCGTGTATTCCAGACAATCAAAAAACCAGACAATTTTTCTCCCGCGGAATTTCCTCATCATATTGCCCTATTAGGCTTTGAATGTGATGAAGGGGTTAAATTGAACCAAGGGCGCCCGGGGGCAAAATTAGGGCCGGAATATTTACGTCAGTCATTGGCAAATCTGGCCAGTTATGAAGGACATGATAGGTTGGTGGATTTAGGTAATATCCGCGCCAATACTGGAAAACTGGCGGAGGCACAAGATGCACTGAGTGATGTGGTCTATGAATGCCAGCAACACAACATGAAGACATTGATCTTTGGTGGTGGTCATGAAACCGCATTTGCACATGGAATGGGAATTTATCGTGCATTCCCGGCCCAGCGTGTTGGGATCATTAATTTTGATGCGCACTTGGATTTACGAAATTCACCACAGGCCACATCAGGAACGCCATTCCGTCAGCTTGCCCATTATTGTCAGCACCACCAGCGGCCATTTAATTACACCTGTGTTGGGGCAAGTCTGGCATCGAATACACAAGCATTACTGGATGAAGCCAATCATCTTGATGTCACAATCATCTGGGATACACATTGTGTCGAGCACATGCTGGATAAAGTGCAGCAGCAGCTACAAGACATCATTAATCAGGTTGATATCATTTACATGACGATCGATCTGGACGTACTACCAATTTGGCAAATGCCGGCAGTTTCCGCTCCTGCGGCGTTAGGTGTTCCATTGGAACGTTTGTTGCCGCTTGTTCAGCTTATCTGCCAGAGTAAAAAATTACAGGCAGTGGATTTGGTTGAACTCAATCCTTTGCATGATATTCAGGGAATGGGGGGTAAAGCCGCAGCCCGGCTTGCCTGGCAATTGGTACATTGGTGGAACGGATAACAAGCGAGAAGGAATTGATAGTGAGAGCCGATTCAGCAGATACATTTGTTAAACCCGTGCCCTTATATGCGAGAGTCAAGCAAACGATCGTTGAGAAAATTTATACGGGGGAATGGAAACCCCATGACAGAGTTCCTTCGGAAGCGGAATTGGTCAAACAATTCAATTGTAGCCGGATGACAGCGAACAGGGCATTGCGGGAGCTGACCGCCGAAGGTTTTTTATTCCGTTTGCAGGGTATTGGTTCATTTGTTTCTGAGCCAAAGGGACAGTCCGCTTTGTTTGAAATTCACAGTATTGCAGATGAAATTACGTCACGTTTTCATGAGCATAGCTGTAAGGTGTTAAAACTATCTGAAGTGAATACCAATATAACGCAGGCAGCGGAATTTGGTATTGCTGTAGGTACGCCAATCTATCATTCGATTATTATTCACTATGAAAATGAGGTGCCTGTACAAATTGAAGATCGCTATGTCAATGCACAGGCTGCACCAGAATATTTACGGCAAGATTTCAGCCAGCAAACGACCCATGATTATTTATCGAAAGTCGCGCCGTTGACAGAAGGTGAACATATTGTTGAAGCTGTTGCGGGAGATAGCCGTTCTTGCCGATTATTGCAAATAGAGGCAAATACGCCTTGTTTGTTAATCAGTCGTCGCACCTGGTCAAAAGAGTTTATTGTTTCCAGTGCGAAATTATTATTTCCCGGGCATCGATATAAATTAAAGGGACATTTTAGTTCCTGAATTGCCTGACAGAACGAAAAAACCTCTTTCATCCAAAAAGGAGAAAGAGGTTTTTTTTGCTCATAATTGTGAAAGCAATGTAAATTAAATGTGATTTAAAACACAAAACCAGTAAAAACATTGACCTGCGTATCACAGAAGAAACCGTTATCATCTTATTGATATCTATGATTAATGATAATATCTCCCATATTTTTGACTTTAGCTGAGTCACATTTTTCCCTATTGAATATACATGTATATACAACTATACAATTAAAAAGTTCATAACAATGAGATAGGTAAAACCGTGACGATGCAAAATAATAAATTCCGCAACGCAATCATTCGTGCCCCCAAAGGAACACAACTCACAGCAAAAAGTTGGTTGACAGAAGCACCGCTTCGGATGCTGATGAATAACCTCGATCCTGATGTAGCTGAAAATCCTAATGAATTGGTGGTTTATGGCGGGATCGGGCGTGCTGCCAGAAATTGGTCATGCTATGAGAAAATCGTTGAATCATTGAAAAATCTCGAAAATGACGAAACGCTGCTGGTACAGTCAGGCAAGCCTGTTGGTGTTTTTAAAACACATGAAAATGCTCCTCGCGTATTAATTGCCAACTCGAACCTGGTTCCGCATTGGGCGACGTGGGAACATTTTAATGAACTGGATGCCAAGGGGCTGGCAATGTATGGCCAGATGACAGCGGGAAGTTGGATATATATCGGCAGTCAAGGCATCGTTCAGGGTACTTACGAAACTTTTGTGGAGGCGGGTCGCCAACACTACAACGGTAACCTGACCGGACGTTGGGTACTGACTGCGGGCCTGGGTGGCATGGGTGGCGCACAACCATTGGCGGCAACACTGGCGGGAGCATCCTCTCTGACTATTGAATGCCAGCAAAGTCGCATTGATTTTCGTCTGCGTACCCAATATGTGGATGAACAGGCCGTTGATTTGGATGATGCTTTGGCACGTATGGAACGCTATGCCCGAGAAGGCAAGGCCGTATCCGTAGCACTGTGTGCTAATGCGGCAGAGGTTTTGCCTGAATTGGTACGCCGTGGTGTTCGTCCCGATATGGTAACCGATCAAACCAGTGCCCACGACCCACTGCATGGTTATTTGCCTGCTGGTTGGACATGGGAAGAGTATTGCCGCCGCGCAGAGACTGAACCTGAGGTTGTGATCCAAGCCGCGAAATCCTCAATGGCTGTGCATGTTGAAGCCATGTTAGCCTTCCAGAAACAGGGTGTGCCTACGTTCGATTATGGTAATAACATTCGCCAAATGGCGAAAGAATCCGGCGTTGAACGCGCATTTGATTTCCCTGGTTTTGTTCCTGCATATATTCGCCCTCTGTTTTGTCGTGGCATCGGGCCTTTCCGCTGGGCTGCACTTTCTGGCTCACCGGAAGATATTTACAAAACAGATGCCAAAGTCAAAGAGCTGTTACCTGATGACACCCATTTACATCGCTGGTTGGATATGGCGAGAGAGCGTATCAGCTTTCAGGGTTTGCCCGCGCGTATCTGTTGGGTGGGGTTAGGTGACCGTGCCAAATTGGGATTGGCATTCAACGAAATGGTGCGTACCGGAGAACTGTCTGCCCCAATCGTGATTGGCCGTGACCATTTGGATTCAGGCTCTGTCGCCAGCCCTAACCGCGAAACTGAATCCATGCAGGACGGCTCCGATGCTGTTTCTGATTGGCCGCTCCTGAATGCCTTACTGAATACCGCCAGCGGCGCAACATGGGTTTCACTGCATCATGGCGGAGGTGTTGGTATGGGATTCTCCCAACATTCCGGCATGGTCATTGTTTGTGATGGTACTGATGAAGCTGCTGAAAGGATTGCCCGTGTATTGCATAACGATCCGGCAACAGGTGTCATGCGTCATGCTGATGCAGGTTATGAGCTGGCGATTGAATGTGCAAAAGAGCAGGGTCTGAACCTGCCAATGATTGATGCAAAATAAGGAATGTTATTAAAATGAAAAACCTGACTATTCATCCCGGAAATATGACGCTTGAAGAATTGCGCCATATTTATCAGCATCCTGTCCAGATTCGTCTGGACGAGCAATGCTTCCCTGCCATTGCAAACAGTGTTGCCTGCGTGAATCGCATTATCAGCGAAAACAGAACGGCCTATGGCATTAACACCGGTTTTGGTTTGCTGGCGAATACCCGTATTGCTGAACAAGATCTGGAAGAGTTACAGCGTTCTATTGTGATGTCACACGCGGCAGGGGTGGGAGAGCCTTTGTCGGATGATATTGTCCGATTGATTATGGTGTTGAAGATCAATAGCCTTGCCCGTGGTTATTCCGGCATTCGTCTGGACGTTATTCAGGCTTTGATCACTTTGGTTAATGCTGAAGTTTATCCTTGCATTCCAAGTAAAGGTTCGGTCGGTGCTTCCGGGGATTTGGCTCCGTTGGCGCACATGAGCCTGTTATTGTTAGGTGAAGGGAAAGCCCGTTATCGTGGCGAATGGTTACCGGCAAAAGAAGCGTTGGAAAAAGCGGGACTCAAGCCCATCACTTTGGTAGCAAAAGAAGGTTTGGCATTGCTTAATGGCACACAAACTTCAACCGCGTTTGCCTTGAAAGGACTGTTTGCCGCAGAAGATTTACTTGCATCAGCCATTGTTTGTGGCTCAATGTCTGTGGAAGCGGCACTTGGTTCCCGCAAGCCATTTGATGCTCGCATCCATGAAGCGCGGGGCCAGAAAGGTCAGATTGATGTAGCCACCCTTTACCGTTTTGTGTTGGAAGAACAAAGTGGCATCTCTGAATCTCATAAAAACTGCGTGAAAGTTCAAGATCCTTATTCATTGCGTTGCCAGCCACAAGTGATGGGCGCTTGCTTAACCCAAATCCGCCACGCGGCTGATGTGATTATGGTTGAGGCCAATGCCGTTTCCGATAACCCGCTGGTATTTGCTGAAGAAGATGAAGTCATTTCTGGTGGTAATTTCCATGCAGAACCTGTTGCCATGGCATCAGATAATCTGGCTATTGCACTGGCAGAAATAGGCTCATTATCAGAGCGCCGCATTGCATTGCTGATGGACAGCAATATGTCACAATTGCCACCGTTCTTGGTTGAAAATAGTGGCGTAAACTCAGGTTTTATGATTGCACAGGTGACAGCAGCGGCTCTGGCAAGCGAAAACAAAGCGTTGTCACACCCTTCCAGCGTTGATAGTTTGCCAACTTCGGCCAACCAGGAAGATCATGTTTCCATGGCACCGGCCGCAGGCCGCCGCTTGTGGGAAATGGCTGATAATGTCCGCGGCATTTTGGCGATTGAGTGGCTGACTGCTTGTCAGGGCATGGATTTCCGCCATGGTTTGCAGGGAAGCCCGATACTGGAAAAAGCGCGTCATATTTTGCGTAATGAAGTTGCACATTATGATAAAGATCGCTTTTTTGCCCCTGATATTGATAAAGCTATTCAACTGTTGGCTGAACAGCAACTTTCTGCGTTGTTACCTGCTGGGAAAATCTTAGCAAGCTAAAGGTACAGTCACATCGTTCTAGGCCGGATAACACCGGCCTTATCGTAGTATTTATCTTTCCCAATCTAATAATAAAAGATATAAGGATAAATCATGCAAGACACTTCACAGCTTAAGCGAGGCTTAAGTGTTCGCCATATTCGGTTTATGGCACTGGGATCGGCAATAGGCACGGGTCTTTTTTATGGTTCAGCGGGAGCGATTAAAGCCGCAGGGCCGGCAGTATTACTGGCTTATATGATTGGTGGTGCTGCGGTTTTCATGGTCATGCGTGCATTGGGAGAAATGGCGGTTAATCGTTCCACACCCGGTTCTTTTTCCTATTATGCGACCCATTATTTAGGCCCTCTGGCAGGTTTTCTGACCGGGTGGACTTATGTTTTTGAAATGTTGGTTGTTTGCCTTGCTGATGTCACCGCATTTGGCATTTACATGAAACTTTGGTTTCCTCATGTCGATCAATGGATCTGGGTACTCAGCATTGTCTTTTTCATTGGTGCAATAAATCTCTGTAATGTCAAAGTATTTGGTGAGATGGAGTTCTGGCTTTCTATCATCAAAGTCGTTGCGATTATTGCCATGATTGTCGGTGGTTTTGCCATTATGAAAATGGGTTTCACACAGGAGGCCGGGTATACTGCCGTGCTGTCAAACCTATGGCAACATGGCGGATTTATGCCAAACGGCATTGCTGGAATAATTGCTTCATTTACGATTGTTATATTCGCATTTGGTGGCATTGAAGTTATCGGTATTACCGCCAGTGAAGCTAAAAATCCGGAAAAATCCATCCCACGGGCAATCAATGCTGTTCCGCTCCGTATTTTGTTGTTTTATGTCCTGACGCTGTTTGTTTTGATGTGCATCTATCCGTGGGATCAAGTAGGGCAAGATGGCAGCCCATTTGTTAAGATATTCTCTGAGCTGGGATTTGATTATGCAGCACATATTTTGAATATTGTTGTAATTACTGCGGCGATTTCTGCAATCAACAGCGATATTTTTGGGGCTGGGCGGATGATGTACGGAATGGCTCAGGAAAAACAGGCTCCTGCTTTTTTCACGAAGCTCACGAAAAACGGTGTACCATGGGTTACCGTAGTGGTTATGTCAGGGGTCTTGTTAATCGGTGTTGTTTTGAATTATTTAATTCCGGAAGATATTTTCGTCAAAATTGCTTCTCTCGCAACCTTTGCGACCGTTTGGGTGTGGTTGATGATCCTGCTGGCCCAGTACACAATGCGCCGCAAAATGTCAGCCGAAGAAGCAAAAAAACTTAAATTTCCCGTTCCTTTCTGGCCGGTAGCCCCCGTGCTGACCATTGCATTTATGGCATTTGTGATTGGCGTATTGGGATATTTCCCTAATACCCGGGTTGCATTGTATGTTGGAATTGTATGGATAGCCCTGCTGACCATCAGCTATTATTTGTGGGTGAAAAAACCGGGCAATAAAGCCATTCAATAAGACGCAATAATAGCTAATCAATCTTATACCACTCTATTCTATGTACATAGGCTATAGAGTGGTTTTTTACGTTCTAAAATACATCTTACCGGCAATGATGTGGCTGGCCGTCGAAGCTCTTTTTATTCATCCCATGTTTTGTGTATACAATTTCAACCTAAGATAATTCTTACGCTAATAAAGCTGATTTGTGTTCGGGAACATGGCAAACTAACGCGTCGATATATCTATATCTTTTTTTGTTGTTTGGAGGTGTTTTTTGGATAAGATTTTTGCCGATGAGGCTGTTGCAGAACTGTCTACCATTTTAGATATGTTGCGTTGGTCTACCAGCTGTTTTAACGAAGCGAATATCTATTGCGGGCATACGACGGTTCATCCGTGGGATGAAGCTTTGCAATTGGTTCTCCCCACGTTGCATCTGCCTCTGGATATTCCGGATTCAATAATGGCTTCACGCATAACATCAACAGAGCGTCAACGTGTCGCAGAGCTTGTCATGCGTCGTGTTAATGACCGTGTTCCGGTTGCTTACTTGATAAACCGTGCTTGGTTCTGCGGCCATGAATTTTATGTCGATGAGCGGGTTTTGATTCCGCGTTCATTGGTGCGCGATTTAATTGACATAAAGTTTGAAGGGTTGATCTCACACCAGCCATCAACAATTCTGGATCTTTGTACAGGAAGCGGCTGTATTGCCATTGCCTGTGCCCATGCATTCCCGGAAGCTGAAGTTGATGCTGTTGATATTTCTCCGGATGCGTTGGCAGTTGCAGAAATCAATATAGAAACTCATAAACTTTCCCAGCGTGTGATCCCGATTCGTTCCGATCTATTTCATGACATGCCGCCGGTGAAATACGACATCATTGTGACTAACCCGCCTTATGTTGATGAGGAAGACATCAATGATTTGCCTAATGAATACCACCATGAACCAGAGCTGGCCATGGCCGCAGGTGTTGATGGATTGGCGTTGGCGCGCCGCATTCTGGCAACGGCCCCAGATTTCCTGACGGAAGATGGAATACTGGTATGTGAAGTCGGCAACAGTATGGTCCACCTGATTGAGCAATACCCTGAAGTTCCATTCAAATGGATAGAGTTCGATCACAACTATGGCGATGGTGTTTTCGTGTTGACTCGCCAGCAGCTTGTTGAAAACCACGAATACTTCCGACAGTTTAAAGATTAATTGTTTTACCTCGCTCAATGATTAAAACAAGAACCTCATAGTATAAAAGTCAAATAAAATTGCTGGAATAATATAGGCTTTAGTCATTGAGTGAGTTATTGTTATTCGCTCTCATTTTTAACGCATGAATAATGATGGCAGGGTAAGAATGGCTGGAAATAGTATTGGGCAGTTTTTTCGTGTCACTACGTTTGGTGAATCTCACGGAATCGCATTGGGATGCATTGTTGATGGCGTTCCACCGGGCATCGCTATTACAGAAGCAGATTTACAAATCGACCTGGACAGACGTCGTCCGGGAACCTCCCGTTATACCACGCAACGCCGTGAACCTGATCAGGTTCGCATTCTTTCCGGCGTTTTTGATGGTGTAACAACAGGCACCAGCATTGGTTTGCTGATTGAAAACACTGACCAGCGTTCACAAGATTACAGTGCGATTAAAGATGTTTTTCGCCCTGGTCATGCTGATTATACCTATGAGCAAAAATATGGGTTGCGTGACTACCGTGGCGGCGGGCGTTCATCTGCACGTGAGACGGCCATGCGTGTTGCAGCAGGAGCGATTGCCAAAAAATACCTGTTTGAGAAACACGGCATTCTTATTCGTGCTTGTCTGACCCAGATGGGCGATATTCACTGTGAATTGAAAGACTGGGATCTTGTTGAACAAAATCCTTTTTTCTGCCCGGATGACAGCAAATTGACTCAGCTTGATGAATTGCTGCGAGCCTTGAAAAAAGAAGGCGATTCCATTGGGGCAAAAGTCACTGTTGTTGCTGAGAATGTTCCGGCAGGATTGGGAGAACCTGTATTTGACCGTTTAGATGCAGATATCGCTCATGCTTTGATGAGTATCAACGCGGTAAAAGGTGTTGAGATCGGTGATGGGTTCGGTGTTGTTAATTTACGGGGCAGTGAAAACCGTGACGAAATTACAACCCGGGGATTCAGCAGTAATCATGCCGGCGGCATTTTGGGCGGGATCAGCAGCAGCCAACCGATTGTTGCACATATTGCCCTGAAACCGACATCCAGCATTATGGTGCCCGGCAAAACTATCAATCGTCAGGGTGAAGAAGTCGATATGGTGACGCGTGGCCGGCATGATCCTTGCGTTGGTATTCGTGCTGTACCCATTGCCGAAGCTATGATGGCCATTGTACTGATGGATCACTTTTTGCGGCAGCGAGCTCAATGTGCTGATGTGATACAACCGCTTTTACACAGATAAATCAGGAAAGGAGCGCCTGATATAACAAGCTCTGGTCGATGCCGAAAGACATCATGGTAATAGTTAGTAAACTGTTTCTTGGTGAAATGAATAATGGAATGGTCATTTTTTGGTTCGGAAATTTATGTCTTTCTCTTCGTTGTTGCAATAGTTGCCGGTTTTATTGATTCTATCGCTGGGGGAGGGGGGTTATTGACCATTCCTGCGTTATTGTCGGCAGGCATTCCCCCAGTTCAGGTACTGGCAACAAATAAACTACAGGCAGTGGGCGGTTCATTTTCGGCCAGTGTTTACTTTATCCGTCGTGGCGTGGTGGATTGGCGCTCTCAGCGTTTTGCCATTGCGATGACGTTGATTGGCGCCATTCTCGGCGCCTTGATGGTTCAATTTTTATCCCCCGATTTTCTGCGTTATTTATTGCCTGTATTGGTGATGATCATCGGTCTTTATTTCCTGTTGGTTCCCAATATCGGGGCCGAAGATCGGAAACAACGCCTTGGTCCTCTTGCATTTGGTTGCCTTGCTGGGTGTGGGATCGGTTTTTATGATGGCGTATTTGGGCCGGGAGTGGGTTCTTTCTTCGCTCTGTCCTATGTCATGCTTTGTGGCTACAATTTGGCAAAAGCGACTGCTCATGCCAAGGTATTGAATTTTTCCTCCAATATCGGTGCGCTGGGGTTCTTTATTCTAGGCGGGCAAGTATTGTGGCTGGTAGGTTTTGTGATGCTGATAGGCCAAATTATTGGGGCCAGGCTTGGGGCAGGCTTAGTTTTGAGCAAAGGGCAGAAGTTGATCCGTCCAATGTTGGTCACGATTTCTTTTTTGATGAGTATCAAACTTCTTTATGAACATCATGGCGAGACTATCCATTCTTGGTTGGCATTTTATTTTTGATTTTAGGGATCCGCATTAATACATGACTGTACATCATTATCATCAACTAATTGAAATATTTGATAATTGCTTTAGTGATGACTATAACACCCGTTTAATAAAAGGTGATGATGAACCCATTTATCTGCCTGCCGATAATAGTGTGGATTATAACCGGATTGTATTTGCCCACGGTTTCTATTCCAGTGGGTTACATGAAATTTCACATTGGTGCATTGCGGGTAAAGAACGTCGTAAATTGGTTGATTTTGGTTATTGGTACTGCCCTGATGGGCGTGATGCTCAAACTCAAGGTGAGTTTGAAAAAGTAGAAATTAAGCCACAATCATTAGAGTGGCTATTCTGCGTAGCCGCAGGTTTTCCTTTTAACGTGAGCTGTGACAACCTTGAAGGGAATTTTGAGCCGGATCGCCTTGCTTTTCATCGTAAAGTCCATGGGCAAGTCATGCAATACCTTGAAAATGGAATACCCACACGGGCAGCGCGCTTTATTCAGGGGCTACAATCGTTTTACAATACGCCCCCACTAAAAGCAGAACATTTTCCTTATCCGGAAGATCCTTTTGCTGAATTGAAATAGATTTTGAGGAAAAACAATGCTCGCAGAGTTTGAAACACACATTCTGGCACAAATCGATGATATGGTTGAATATGCCAGTGATGATGAATTATTTGCTGGTGGGTACCTCCGCGGGCATCTGACACTGGCTGTTGCTGAATTGGAACAAGAAGGTGCCAATACCCTTGAACAACTTCATCAGCGTGTTGAAGAAAGTGTCCATAAGGCAATTAAAGCAGGAGAATTGACTCCACCCGATCAAGTTTTAGTTCTGGCAACTTGGCAGACATTGTTGGATGGTGTTGCAGTCTGATTTATTGCTCAATCACATCTTCTTCTTCGAGTCGTAATTTAAAAGAGCACCGATATATTACTTTAATTGAGGCCATTAATATGGCCTCTTATTTTTGTTGGTACAGATAATCTTTCATCCCCAATGAAAAAATTCGTAGTGCTTCGCAATTATTAAAATAAATAGAAAAAATCAATGGTTAGATTATTTTTTCATGGGGAATGGCGTATGATTTTGTATCTTATAAAAATAGGCAGATATTAATATATAGGAAGGAATATACAGAATAGATAAGATTGATTTTAACTTTCTATTTAACTCCATTTTTTGAGAATTATTTTCTATTGTTTATTAAATTAATAATAATACCCAATGGTTTTCGAGCTATATCACGGTGGCAAAGGAATATCTTTCTTTTCTAATAACTCTTTTATTAATAGAACGACTGATGATTTGGTGAAATAGAGGTGCTAAGGTAATGTTCGTTGCGGAATAGAGAAAAGTATACTTCTTGGTGTAACTAAGGATATAGAATGGATAAAGAACCCTAAGGGGGGGGATATGAAGCAGGAAAGCACATACATTCCAAATGGATACAAATACAATACTGAAAATTATGGCGTGTTTTTATTATCTAAATCGATAAGTTTTAGTTCCTTAAATTTTACTGGGGAAAAAATAATGAATGCAATTTTAGAAAAAAAAGTTGAAAAGCTGGGGTCAGATGTTGTACAAATAAAAATGGATACCGCAGTTATAAAATCTAACTACGCGACAAAATCTGATATTGAAGCCACTCATGCATTAATACATAAAGAAACTTTTTCTATTCGAGGAGAAATCACTTCGATTAAAGGAGAGATTAATTCTATTAAAGGAGAATTAGCTTCTATTCAGGATGATATGGCCGCAATGCGAAAAGACATAACCACATTGCAAAATGAAATGATCTTGGTGAGAAAAGATATATCATCTCTGCATGAAGAGTTATCCAATAAAATTGTCTCTCAAACTAAATGGATGGTAACAATGATGTTTGGTTTTTCTGGTATGGTGATTACAGCAATGAGGTTTATGCTTTGAGTACTATCATTTCTATTCGCGAAACACAAAAATCAGAGGTAAATTTATTGCCTTCAGTGGAGCATTCTGCTGCGCAATTGTTTCGATTTATACCTGAATTGACTTGGATTGCTGATGGTCATGTGCAAACAGAGCAGCAGCATTTAGAGTATATTTCGCAAGGCAATAGTTGGGTTGCTCTTAATGAAAATGCTCAACCTATTGGCTTTATTTTAGCCAAGCTGTTGGATGGCGGGCTTCATATTATGGAGCTTTCTGTACATCAACATTGGCAGAGAAAAGGCATTGGAAAGGCGTTGATTGAAAAAGTCATTCAAGTTGCACGGTGCCGCCATCTTGAAGCGGTGACTCTGACAACGTTTCGTTACGTTGATTGGAATGCGCCTTTATATCAGAAATTAGGGTTTGATATTTTAGCGCCCCAACAGATTACTGAGGTGTTACACCAAATTTTACAAAGTGAAATTGATTATGGGTTTTCAGAAGAGCAGCGTTGTGCAATGAGGCATCTGCTGACTTACCCATGTTAGCTTTATCAAATTGTATGGTCATCAAGTATTGATGGGTTAGGCATAGCCTGACCTTTTTTGAATACCACTCAGGTCAAATTTGAACGTTTTTTCTTATTTTGTTCAAAACGCCTAACATGTCTTTGGAAACAAAATCCGCCATGGATTGATCAATTGGCATTCTGGTTTCTTCAAATGCAATAACACGTAATCCTGCTGTTTTAGCAGATAATATTCCGAAATATGAATCTTCAATGGCTATCGCATCTTGCGGTAAGACATTTAATAAATTTAATGTATGTGTATAAATTTCCGGATTGGGTTTACTTTGAATAAATTCTTCACCACTTGTGATAATATCGAAATCGTTCACAATATTACACGCTGTCAGTATTTTTATTATATGTTGTTTTGGGGATGAGGATGCCACCGCGAGCTTTATATGATTATTTTTTGCAAATTTAATAATGTCTAAGGTGTTTTTTCTGAAAACGGCTTTGTAATCAACAGATTGATATTTTAGGGAAGTAAAGTCAGTAAGCCTTTTTTCTATTTCATGAATTGTATATTTATTGTCTAAGAATTGTGATATTTCACGATGTAAATCGTTATAGGATTTACCGATTAAAACTGAAAACGTTTGATCACTTCTGGGTTTTCCACCTAATTTAAGGATAAATTCTTTCTGGAAGGAGAAGTCTAAATATTCTGTGTCAACAATGACACCGTCTAAATCAAAAATAATGGCTTTCAGCATAAAAATCTCCTATGGTTTGGTGAAAAAATAGAATTTTTTTGATGTAATCGAGTGATTAATAGTTGATTTATTACGATGAAATCAGTCAAATTATATATGTTGTTTAATAACGCTTTTCAGTTCAGATGATGATTTTACAACATTATTGTCATGATTAAGAATATCAAAAAAATATCTGATATCAAATTTTCTTAGAAAAAATTGACGGTAGAGATGAGATTTCAATTGTTATTTTTTTAAATTTTAAATCAATAAGTTAATAAAAACAGTCAATAATGAAAAATATTTAATTTCATGTTTTTCTTTAAATACCATATTTATAGTCAATCATTACAAAATATGATGGTAAATGACAATGTCACTCTATTTTTCATATAAACATTTTGTCTATATTGACATCCGGCAAGCTGAAATTAACGGAAGCCGTGATCATGAGAAGGCTCATGCCACGGACTTGGTGCGTTACTGATAAGGAGTGGATTTAGGGCAGATGATATTTAGTGCTAAGGTCTTTCTGTTTTAACTGCTTTGCCGCGTAAAAGCTTTCTGACCCAGAAACGGTTTGGGTGTAGAGAAGCTAAGATCTCGTCATCAAGTGGCAAGGCTTCACCAAAAATTTGACCAGCCAGTAATTCAGCGCTTAAAGGAGCGGAACACAATCCTCGGGAGCCGAGTGCCCCTATGACAAATAAATCAGGATAGCAAGGCGATTCTTCAATAGTTTTATCTACGTTAACTTGTTGGCATAAATCGGTATACTTCTGCATAATTTCGCTGAAAACAGGGACATTGCCAACCATTGGCATGTGATCCCGAATAACACACCGTATGCCCTGTCGAGATTTATTTTCAGATATATCGATATCCTGAGTCCATTCAACATCAGGAAAACATTTCAATAAACGGGCACGGTTTTCTTGCTGTTCAGTGGCAGAATATTGCGTATCCAGTTGTTGGCGTTGATAGCTTGCTCCAATACAGTGGTATTGATTGTGAGGATTAACCGGAGTCATATAGCCGTCATAACACAAGACACTTTTCAGTTTACTGAGGCAGTTTGTGGTTGGGATGTGGCTGACCTGACCGCGAACGGCGGTGACAGGAAGTTTTTGGGTTTGTTCGAATTGTGGCAGACAATGACCATTTGCAATAATAACCAAATCATGGTTTTTGCATTCGGGTGTTTCCTGATGTTGTACCTGTAACTGCCAGCCATTTTTAGTCTGAACGAGCTGAGTCACTTTGTGATTGAAATAAACTTGCAGCCCATTTTGCTCTGCAAGTTTAATAGCCGCTTGAGTTAACTGTGCAGGATATAACCACCCACCTTGTGGATAGTGAATACCGTGATAATTGACATCCACTCCGCTTGCGTAGCTCAATTGCTGGCGGTTCATGCCACATGCCACTTCTTCTGGCCATGCCGTTTCCAGTATTTTGTCAATTTTTTTGCCACTTTTTTCATCGTAAGCTAACTGGCTGACACCACACCATTGGTGTTCAAATGGAATATCAGTGTCTAATAATTGGTCATACTGACGTCGGGCAAAAGTAAATGCAGATGTAAAAAAACGTTCTAATGGATCATCCTTGCCGTTCAGCAAGGGATAGAGAGCGCCCTGAAGATTACCTGATGCATTTTGGGCGGGGTGTTCATCCTGACAATATAGCGTGACTTTTGCCCCGCGGCGTAATAGTGCCAGTGCGGTCAATGCACTGGCAATTCCGCCACCAATAATTGCGATATCATTGGGTCGGGTGGCGGATTGGCGTGCAAACCACGGCATATGGCCGAAAGAAGAAAAAGCATTTGTTGAAGGAGATAGAACACCTGTCAGCATTTCTCTTTTGCGACCGTATCCTTTTATTTTTGTAACAGTAAAACCAGCGTCCTGTAATCCTCTGCGAACGATACCGGCAGATGTAAAGGTTGCAAATGTACCTTCGGGGCGGCAAAATCTTGCCATTGAAGTGAACAGCTGTTCGCTCCACATCTGCGGGTTTTTGGATGGGGCAAAGCCATCTAAAAACCAGGCGTCAATTTTCCCGGTAAGATTTGAACTTATTTTGGGTAACAGGTCATTCACATCCCCGAACCAAAGATCCAATGTGACTGCACCATTATCAAGTATGAGCCTATGACAGCCAGCAAGGGATACAGGCCATTGGCGGTATAATTGTTCAGAGAATTCTTGAAGCTCAGGCCAACGTTGATGTGCTGTTTTCAGATCCGCAGGTTTCAGGGGGTATTTTTCAAAACTAATGTAATGAAGCCGTTTTAATGATGCTTCAGGATCTTGTTGTTTAAAAAGAGAAAAAGATCGCCAAAGTGTCAGGAAATTCAATCCGGTTCCGAATCCTGTCTCTGCAATAACGCAATCTGAACGAGTATGAGTGTTAAAGCGTTGAGGAAAATGGTTCCCTTTCAAAAATACATATAAAGTTTCTTCTAAACCATCTTGATTTGAAAAATAAACATCATCAAACTGCTCAGAAATGGGAGTTCCCTGATCGTTCCAGCTTAATGTTGCATTGCTGATAGCACTGTTTTTCACAATAATGCCTGCATTGGTAACAAGTATAATAGGGGGATTTTAACGGTCTTCTTTTCGTTGCACCAGCTGTGGCAGAATTTTGAAACTAAGTCTAGAGTAATTTTTCTGGGGATTTTTAACCTGATCGGACTTGTTCAGCGTACAAGTGTACGCTAAAGTGCGAGGAAGAAATCATCCCGCGGATAAACATATTGATGAGGTAAGAATGAAACGTGCAGTAATCACTGGTCTGGGTATTGTTTCCAGTATTGGTAATAACCAGAAAGAGGTGCTGGAATCTCTGAAAGAAGGCCGTTCCGGGATAACTTTTTCAGGACAATTCAAAGAAATAGGAATGCGTAGCCATGTTTGGGGCAATGTAAAACTGGATACTTCTGGTTTGCTTGATCGTAAAATCCAACGTTTTATGAGCGATGCTTCTATTTATGCTTATCTTGCAATGGATGAGGCAATTAAAGATTCGGGCCTGTCCGATGAGCAAGTATCTAATTTCCGTACCGGGCTGGTAGTTGGCTCAGGAGGCGGCTCTCCGTATAACCAAGTTGCGGGTTCTGATGGTATGCGCGCCCGGGGCCTGCGTGGAGTTGGGCCTTATATGGTTACACGTGCAATGGCTTCCGGCGTATCTGCCTGCTTAGCAACGCCGTTTAAAATTAAAGGCGTGAATTACTCTATCAGTTCCGCCTGCTCAACTTCGGCGCACTGCATTGGTCATGCTGTTGAATTAATTCAGCTTGGCAAACAAGATGTTATTTTTGCGGGTGGCGGAGAAGAACTAAGCTGGGAAATGGCCTGTGAATTTGATGCCATGGGCGCACTTTCCACTAAATATAATGAAACACCAGACCGTGCTTCCCGGACTTATGATCAGGATCGCGATGGTTTCGTGATTGCCGGTGGTGGCGGTGTTGTTGTTGTTGAAGAGTTAGAGCATGCACTGGCCCGCGGTGCCCATATCTATGCTGAAATCATTGGCTATGGCGCAAACTCAGACGGGGCGGATATGGTGGCCCCTTCTGGTGAAGGGGCTGTACGTTGCATGAAGATGGCATTAGAAGGTATTGAAGGTGGGGTGGATTACATTAATACCCACGGTACTTCGACGCCAATCGGAGATTTGAAGGAACTGGAAGCCATCAGAGAAGTTTTTGGTGACAATACACCCGCGATTTCCGCAACGAAGGCAATGACAGGGCACTCTTTGGGGGCTGCCGGTGCCCATGAAGCGATTTATAGTTTGCTCATGTTGGAGCATGGCATCATTGCACCTAGTATCAATATTGATAATTTAGATGAAAAAGCCTTGGGCATGGATATTATTACTGAACCCACCAAACGTGAGCTGAAAACCGTTATGTCCAACAGCTTTGGGTTTGGTGGTACAAATGCTTCCCTGGTGATGCGCAAATATTCCGATTAATTTTTTATACTGAAAAAATTGTCGTTTATCCAAAAGCCAATCCATTCATTATATGGATTGGCTTTTATCTATTATGATGTTGTTATTTTATTGCGGCGTTTTTTCACGATACGTACAACAGGTGGAATAATAATGACCAATACTGCCAAAATCAGCAAAACCTGAGTAATGGCACTGCTCCACAGAATGCCAAAATTTCCATTGCTGATAGATAACGCACGCCTTAAGTTTTGTTCTAACATTTCACCGAGCACGAATCCTAATATTAACGGTGACATTGGGAAGTTCATTTTGCGAAGAATATAACCGAATACGCCTAATCCGATCATCAACATAAGGTCAAATGTAGTACTGTGGACAGCATATACTCCGACAGAAGAAATAATCGCTATTGTGGGAACAAGAAACCACGTCGGAATGCTTAGCATGCGGGTAAATAGCCTGATCATCGGAATGTTCATGATTAGCAACAAAATATTGGCTATCAGCAACGCGGCAATAAGCCCCCAAACAATATCGGGTTGCTCTGTAAACATGGTCGGGCCCGGCGTAATGTTATAAAGCGTCAGAGCACCAATCATGACCGCGGTAGTCCCTGATCCCGGAACGCCCAGCGTCAGCATCGGGATAAATGAACCACATGCTGAAGCATTATTGGCGGCCTCTGGTGCAGCGACACCGCGAATATCGCCTTTGCCGAATGAATCACTGTTACCGCTGATTCGTTTTTCTGTCATATAAGTAATGGCGCTGGCGATTGTTGCTCCGGCGCCGGGTAATATGCCGACGAAGAAACCAATCAGAGAAGAGCGTAATGTTGGCCCTGCACAGATTGCGGCCTCTTTTCTGTTGAACAGCAGGCGTCCGGTTTTGCTGATGACACTTTGCCCTGTTGATGTGCTTTCCAGCATCAGTAAAATCTCACTGACTGAAAATAGGCCGATGACGACAACGATAAATTGAATGCCGTCAGAAAGGTGTACGCTGCCAAATGTGAAACGATATACCCCTGTATTTGAATCAACACCGACTGTCGCTAAGGCAAGACCAATTAAAGCGGCAAACAGTGACTTGACAGGATTCTGGCTCATCATGCTGCCGAGGCAGGCAATGGCAAATACCATCAGTGCAAAATATTCCGCAGGGCCGAATGCTAAAGACCATTGTGCCAGAATAGGCGCAAATAAAATGATGCCGGTAATTGCCAAAAGTGAACCGCAAAATGAACTGACGGCAGATATAGAGAGGGCTACACCGGCCCGCCCTTGTTTTGCCATAGGATAGCCATCAAGGGCGGTCATGATGGCGGCGGCATCGCCGGGAACATTCAGTAAGATTGATGAAATGCGTCCCCCATACTCACAGCCAATATAAACCGTTGCCAACAAAATCAGGGCTGATTCAGCGGGTAATTTTAATGCAAAAGCCAGTGGCAGCAGAATCGCAACCCCATTAATTGGGCCAAGGCCGGGCAGCAAACCAACAACCGTACCAATAAAGCAACCAATTAATGCAATGACCAGATTCTGGGGCACTAACGCAACCTCAAAACCCTGGCTCAGATATGTCCAAGTCTCCATTGTTATCTCCTTAGCTGAGCCAAACGCCAACTGGCAATGTCACATCTAGCAAACGATCAAAAGCAAAAAAAAGTGAGATGCCCAGAAATAAGCCAGAAAAAATAGCGGCAGAAAGAGTGGCATTAAATAACAGTGCCACACTCACGGTTAATAACGTTGTCGCCAGCGGAAAACCCAGCCATTCAAATGACCAGGCGTAAATTGTCAGGGAGACAATCAACACAACTAAGCGACGTAATACTTGTCGTTTTGGCCAATGTATGGCATCAGGTTTTTTGAATAGTAATAATAGTGCGCAAAACGCCATTAACGAAATAATAGCAATGGGAAACGGGCGGGGACCCAGAGGTTCATAACTGTATTCACTATAGATCCCCCAACCGATGACTAGCCCTATGCCACACAGTATTAACCATGCAACGGCAAAAATACGATCGCTCATGATGGCACCCCGGTTATTTGGCTAAGCCGAAAGATTTGGCCATCTCATGGTATTGGATAACTTGTTTTTTCACATATTCATCCAGTTCCTTGCCGGCCATATTGAATTCGAACAAGCCACGCAGTTCTCTTTGCTTTTTGAATTCTTCGGTTTTCTGTAGTTTCTCAAAGGTATTTACCCACCACTGGTATTGTTCATCAGAGACTTTTGGCCCGACATAGAATCCACGGATAACAGGCCAAACAAGGTCATAACCCTGTTCTTTGGCTGTTGGGATTTTTGCTAGTTCACCCTCCAGACGTTTATCTGCATAGACAGCAAGGACACGGATTTTATCGCCATTGATATAGGGTAAAGTTTCGCTCAAATCGCCAGAAACCACGTGAATATGGTTGCCTAACAGGGCCGTGATAGGTTCACCACCTCCTTCAAAGGCGACATAGCGCATTTTGCGGGGATCAATACCGGCTTTTTTTGCCAGCAAGGCAGTTTTCATCCAATCTTGGCTGCCGATAGAAGCACCTGCCCCAAATACGATGCTGTCAGGGGATTTTTTGAACGCTTCCATTAAATCAGCCAGGGTTTTATAAGGAGAATCGCTGCGTACTGCAATCATGCCGTAATCCGTCCCAACACTTGCCAGCCAACGCACATCATCGGCGTTATAACGCCCGAACTTTCCTTGAGCAAGATTGAGAAGAGAGCCACCAGAGAAAGCGACAATCGTTCCTGGCTCAGCGGGTCGTTGGGCAACGATGGCATTATAGGCAACGGCACCGACACCACCGGGCATAAAAGTGATGCGCATCGGGGAGTTGATGGCTTTGGTATCCAGCAATGAAACCTGAACGAGTTTGCAGGTTAAATCAAACCCGCCACCGGGTTTGGCGGGGGCAATGCACTCGGTTTTGTTAGGGGCTGAATTAGGAGCTGATATTGCAAAGGCACTGGTACAAAACAGCAAACTTGTTACGGTTAATAATTTTTTGAATGTTTTCATTTTGGTTCCTCGCATAGCGCCAGTAAAGAATATGAGTGACAAATTGCCAGCGCATGTTTATTTATAGAATTGAAACCTTTCAATTACCTTTCATTAACAGGAAAAATTGTCTGGATGTGATTTTTATCGCTAATTTACGCGGCATTTCTCATTTTTATGTTAATGGAATGTTTTGTTCCCTATTTTTTGTTAACCAATAAACAATTACATTCTCTCAATGTTGCAATTTGGTTATATTTCAGCTTTATTTCTTTCGTTTATTGTTGGTAGCAGGTATTACCCGTGCGTCTCTTATTGGTTGAAGATCACCCCGATTTGTCACATTGGTTACAGAAGGCATTGGGCCATTCTGGTTATGTGGTTGATCTGGCTGAAGATGGTATTGTGGCGGATCAGCTTTTACAGACTGAGAATTATGCTCTGATGATTTTGGACATAGAGTTGCCCAGACTGGATGGTCTTTCTTTGTTATTGCGACTGCGTAAGCGCGGGCAAAATCTTCCTGTTTTGTTATTGACGGCTAAAACCGATGTTACGGATCGTGTTAATGGTTTGAATTCTGGTGCGGATGATTACTTAACCAAACCGTTTGATTTTACCGAGCTGGAAGCCCGTATTCGTGCTTTGCTGCGGCGTGGCATGGCAGGTGGCCAAGATGCGCAAAAGTTTGGCTCATTGGTTTATAAAGACGAAGGATATTTTGTGCTGAACGATATGCTGTTGGCGCTGACACCCAGGGAATCAGCGGTTTTGACGACATTATTCAATCGTCGGGGGCGTCCGGTATCCAAACAGCAGTTGTTCGAACAGGTATTTTCTTTATCGGATGAAGCTAATCCACAGAGCATTGAGTTGTATGTACATCGGTTGCGGAAAAAATTACTTAACAGTGATGTTGGGATAGGCACATTGCGTGGGTTGGGGTATCGATTGGAGCAGCAGAAGGAATGAAATATTTCAGAATGCCTGAATCATTGTTCAACCAGTTACTGCTGTTTTTCGGCATACCCTTGCTATTGCTGGGAGGAGTCTCAGTGTATAGCCAGTACATTAGTGTGAAGAGTGCAGCAACATCAGCTTATGATCGTACCTTGCTGGCTTCAGCAAGAACGGTGGCGGAACGTTTGACTGTCCGGGGAGATCATTTACTTGTCGATGTACCTTATGTCGTTCTGGACAGTTTTGAACGTAATACTAATGATCGTCTTTACTATCAAGTGATATCGCCGGAAGGCAAAACAATTTCGGGTTACGATGATCTTCCTTTGATACCGAAAGGTATCCAGCGTCCCCATTTGTATACGGCATTGGCATATTTCTATGATGCTGAATACCGTGGGCAACCAATACGTGTTGTTGCGCAGTATCAACCCATCAATGAAGGTGGAATGATGGGAATGGCGCTGATATTGGTGGCTGAGACAGTCATTTCCCGTGAGTATATGGTTCATCAATTATTGCTTTCTTCATTGGTGGGGCAGGGAACAGTATTACTGCTGACATTGATTCTGGCTTATATTTTGTTAAAAAGGTTACTTGAGCCTTTGCAAGAGCTTTCAAATATCATGAGATTACGCTCTGCCAATGATCTCACGCCATTGCCGGATATGGTCACTTGGTCTGAAATTTCTCCCCTGCTTCAGGCATTCAACCGATATATCGAGCGACTGAAGCTAATGGTTGTACGCCAGGGGCGATTTAGTGCAGATGTTTCCCATCAGCTCAGAACACCTTTGGCGGTATTGAAAACACAGGTTGCAGTAGCGCGAAATGATCAGGAGCCGGAACAACGAGAAAAAAACCTGACAGCGATTAACAATAGTCTGGATAACATGATTTCTCTGATTGACTGTCTATTGCAATTATCGCAGCTCAAAGCCCATGCCAGTGAAACGCTGCAAGATTATCAGCCTGTCAATATCGTAGATCTGTTACAACAAGCCTGCTATTCCCGTTTTCAGCAAGCAGAAATTAAAGATATTGATTTAGGCTATGAAGGAGAAGATGCACTCTGGATCAAAGGTGAGCCTCTGTTGTTGACAGAAATGTGCGCTAACTTACTGGATAATGCCATCAAATACACTCCTCATATGGGCATTGTGACAGGCAGGGTGAAAATAGCCCCGGACAAAAAATATGCATACCTTGAAATTGAAGATTCCGGGCCAGGCATTGCCCAAAAAGACATCAGCCAGTCGTTGCTGGCATTTAACCGCCTTGACAACATGACCGGGCTGGAGGGAGCGGGATTAGGGCTGACCATCGTTAAAGAAATCAGCCAATATCACAGTGCCGTACTTCGTCTTTTGCCCGGTAATGCCTTGGGGGGATTGCTAGTCCGGGTTATATTTAGGCTTTCTCCAAGTGAGCGGAGTACGTAGTTGTTGTGCCAGTATTACGCCTGCCAGTACGATGGCGCCACCGATAAGATGGTAACTTTGCATTTTTTCATGGAGAAACCAAACCGCAATGATAGCAGTGAACACGGGGGCCAGATTCATAAATATTGACGTCATGTTTGCACCGATGCGAATGACGCCCTGTATCCACAAATAAGGCGCAAGAATCGAGGCAGGAATGCCGGCAAAGAGGACAAGAAAAATATTATCTTCGGTTAATTGAACGTTTTTCTCCATGATGAAGTTAGGCAGGAGCAATAAAACCCCGAATCCAATTTGCACATAAAGGGATTGCCAATTAGGTAATGGTATTTCCCAGCGTTTGGTCAGAACGCCGTACAGGGCATAAGAAGCTGCTGCAATAAACATCATCACTTCTCCAATGCCCAGACCATTTTCTAATAAAGAGGCGGGGTTTCCTTTACTGACCAGCCATGCGAGCCCAAATAAGGAGAGCACAGTACCGATAGTGATCCCAACAGTCGGAGCAACCCGTAAGGCAAATATACTGATAATTACAGTCAGCAATGGAATTAATGAAGTAAAAATACCGATGATTGTCGCACTGACGGTATGGGCTGCGTAATATGCCAGGCTTTGGTTCAAAACCATGCCTAATGCGCCTAAAATAAACAGCTTCCACCAATGTTGAGCGACTGTTCTCCATTGTTTCAGGACAGGTAGTAAGAGAAAAGGTGTTAAAGTCAGGAAAGCAATAAACCAGCGATAAAAAGCAATGGCAGCGGGTTCAATTACAGTGGCTGCCGCTTTGCTGACAACGGCATTAATTGACCAGATCAATACAGCAATTAGAGGAAATAATAAGTTAGTCATTGAGCTAAATGTTTTTAGTAAGTAAATCGTCCATCTAGTTTAGCAATGACCGATTCATTATATATATTGTTAATCTGCCAACAGGTGTGGAAATTAAGACAAGATAGACATCAATAGATTCCAAATTGCAGAACAACAACAAGGTTAGGCATCCTCGGACATAAAAATGATCAAAGGGATAACGCAGAGATGAAGCAAATGCTGTTTCAGCCAGAGATACTCGATACACTCTCTTTCCGTGATGAAATATTGGATGCGGAGACAGAGTGTCGGTTACATTCTCACCCTTTCGGGCAATTAATTTATGTGCTCTCCGGTGTCATGGAAACGCAGGTGGGAAACCAGCGGTTTCTTGCTCCGCCAGAGTTTTGCATCTGGATACCCCAAAATGCGGCACATTCGAGTTATAACAAGAAAACGTTACGATTCTGGATAATTGATATTGCTCCCCAGTGGAATGAAAATTTGCCTCAACAGCCTTGCCTTATCCGATTGAGTCATATTTTCAATACCATTATGGCAGATTTTTTTGAGCGGAAGATCCGGCAACCGGAAACAGAAAAAGATCGACGTCTGGCACAAATCTTAATTGATCAATTAGAAATATCACCCAGGCAGTGTACTTACTTGCCTTCTTCAAAAGATAAGTTGCTTGCACCTATATTGCAGTCACTGGAGCGCAATCCCGCGGATAATACGTCTTTATCCGAATGGGCAAAAAAACGTTATACCTCAGAGAGGACATTATCACGTCGTTGCCAGCAGGAATTAGGGATGTCATTTATTGAATGGCGACAACGCCTGCGTTTCCTGCACGCCATCTCTTTATTGGAACAGGGGAAAAACGTCTATGAGATCGCATTTGATGTTGGGTATAGCTCGTCTTCTGCTTTCATTGCCATGTTTCAGCAACTCTCAGGTACAACACCTGTGCGTTTCAGGAAAGGCTGATACAAAAGTCAGAAAGTGAAGGTGAGAAGATGAAGGGTATTAGGTTTTATGCAGATAAAGTGGCAGAATAGCGGGTCACGCTCATTTTAGCCGTTGGATGAAAAAAGTGAAAATTTTGGTTGATGAAAATATGCCTTATGCTGAAGAACTTTTTCAGCAGTTGGGTGAAGTACAGGCTATTCCCGGACGCCCGGTGCCAGAAGGTGTTCTGGCGCATGCGGATGCCTTTATGGTGCGTTCTGTCACTAAAGTCAATGAACCTTTGTTGCAGGGCAGTTCAGTGAAATTTGTAGGTACTGCCACTGCGGGGATGGATCATGTTGATCAAAAATGGCTGGCACAGGCTGGAATTGGTTTTTCTGCTGCCCCCGGATGCAATGCGATTGCTGTGGTTGAGTATGTCCTTTCTGCACTGATGCTATTGGCTGAGCAGGATCAATTCCAACTCAAAGATAAAACCGTTGGTATTATTGGTGTCGGCAATGTCGGGGGGCGTTTGGCTGAACGGCTGGCGGCTTTGGGCGTGAAAACGTTACTGTGTGATCCTCCTCGCTCTGATCGTGGTGATGAAGGGGAATTCTGGCCTTTGGAAAAATTGGTCAAGGAAGCTGATATCCTGACTTTCCATACCCCCCTTAACCAATCAGGCCCTTACCGGACCTACCATCTGGCCGATGCCGGCTTACTTTCTGCATTACCGGATAACCGAATTTTGATTAATGCCAGCCGTGGTGAGGTCGTTGATAATCAGGCATTACTTTCCATATTGCAGAATGGGAAAGAAAGCGGAAAAAAACTACGCGTTGTACTTGATGTTTGGGAGCCAGAACCTAACCTTTCACTGCCCTTGCTGGATTTAGTTGATATTGGTACACCGCATATTGCGGGTTATACCCTGGAAGGCAAGGCCCGCGGAACAACTCAGGTTTTTGAGGCTTATTGTGAGTTTTTGGGCCAACCCCGCAAGACGGCATTGTCTGAGCTCTTGCCTACGCCTGATTTCAGCCAAATTGTCCTGCATGGTGAAGTGACACAAAGCATTCTGAAGCGCCTGATGCATTTAGTGTATGATGTGCGCCGCGATGATGCACCGTTACGTCAGGTTGCGGGTCAGGAAGGCGCTTTTGATCGGTTACGCAAAGAGTATCCGGAACGCCGTGAGTGGTCCTCTTTGACGATATATTGTGACTCAGAGAAAAGTGCTCAATTACTCTCTCAAATTGGGTTTAATGCAAAATTGATTTAATTACAGACAGGGTTTCTGTCTGTCAGCAAAATAAAAGAAGTGGAGAAAACCAACATGTCTGAAGGTTGGAATATTGCGCTCTTGGGTGCAACGGGCGCAGTAGGTGAAGCGATATTGGCGTTATTGCAGGAACGCCAATTTCCGGTTGGTGAACTGCATCTTCTGGCCAGCGAACAGAATGCGGGAAAAACCCTGCGTTTTAATGGCAAAAATATCACCGTCCGTGACGCTGAAGAATTTGACTGGTCACAAGTACAACTCGCTTTTTTTGCCGCAACAGTCGAAGCGACGGCACAATATATTGAAAAAGCAACAGAATCCGGCTGTCTGGTCATTGACTGCAGCGGCCTGTTTTCGACAGAGCCAGATGTACCCTTGGTTGTCCCGGGTGTGAATCCTCATGCGTTGGCTGAATACCGCAACCGTAATATTGTTGCTGTGGCGGACAGCTCAACAAGCCAAGTTTTGACTGCCATCAAGCCATTGATCGATGCGGCTGGCATTGCCCGCTTACAGCTGACGAATATATTGCCGGTTTCCGTACATGGCAAAGCGGCGATTAATGAACTGGCCGGCCAGAGTGCCCGCTTATTGAATGGTATTCCGCCGGATGAAGGCATATTCAGCAAACAGCTGGCGTTCAATCTATTGCCTCTTGTGCCTGATGTTGAAGGAGCGGTGCGTGAGGAACGTCGTATTGTCGATCAGGTTCGCAAAATATTGCAGGACGAAGGCTTACCGGTTTCCGTAAGCTGTATCCAGTCTTCCGTTTTTTATGGCATTGCACAAATGGTGAATCTTGAAACTTTGCGGCCGGTGGGTGCAGAAGAAGCGCGTGGAGAACTTGAACGTCTTGAAGAAATTCAGGTCTCAGAAGAGGGGGATTATCCCACTCAGGTGACGGATGCATCAGGCAATGATCGTTTGAGCATTGGTTGCCTGCGCAATGATTACGGGATGCCAGAAATGCTACAGTTCTGGTCCGTTGCCGATAATATTCGTTTTGGCGGGGCATTGATGGCGGTAGAAATTGCAGAAAAACTGATTCAGGAGCAATTTTACTAATGTCTGATACAGAGCTGAACCAGTCTGTGCCAGAGGCAAAAAAAGTGAAAATTGCACTGGGAATCGAGTATGACGGCAGCCGGTATTATGGCTGGCAGCGTCAGCAAGAAGTGAGAAGCGTACAGGAGTGTTTGGAGAAATCCCTGTCAAAAGTGGCAAATGAACCCATTGTGGTTTTCTGTGCGGGCAGGACAGATGCCGGCGTTCATGCAACGGGGCAGGTCGTGCATTTTGAAACCTCGGCACAACGTAAAGATGCTGCATGGACAATGGGGGTGAATACCCATTTGCCGCCGAATATTGCCGTTCGTTGGGTCAAAACAGTGAATGATGAATTCCATGCCCGTTTCAGTGCAACAGCTCGTCGTTACCGCTATGTGATTTTCAATCATCGCTATCGCCCGGCGATACTGGCAAAGGGTGTCACGCATTTTCACTATCCTTTGGATGAAAAGAAAATGCATGAAGCCGCGCAGAGCCTGCTGGGAGAAAACGATTTTACTTCTTTCAGGGCGGTGCAATGTCAGTCCAATTCACCGTGGCGAAATATGATGCACATTAATGTCAGCCGGCACGGGCATTACATTATTGTGGACATCAAGGCAAATGCCTTTGTTCATCATATGGTGCGCAACATTGTTGGCAGTTTGCTGGAAATAGGTTGTGGTAATCAGGATATTGGCTGGATGGCTGAATTATTGGCACTCAAGGACAGAACAAAAGCAGCGGCAACTGCCAAAGCGGAAGGGCTGTATTTAGTGGCGGTGGACTATCCGGTGCATTTTGGTATCCCCGAACCGATCATGGGGCCACTTTTTCTGGAAAATAGCTGAGTTTCTGGAAAATAACTGAATTTCTGGCTAATAGATTTAATCTGACATTTTCAAAATGTGGGCAGGGATGTTCGAGTATGCGAGGAATATTATGGAGTTTTTAACTCATTTTGTTGATTTTGCAAAATTCATTGTCGATTTTATTTTACATATTGACGCCCATTTAGCGGAGTTGGTTGCCAAATATGGTTATTGGACATACGGCATCTTATTCTTGATCGTATTTTGTGAGACAGGGTTGGTTGTAACGCCGTTTTTGCCGGGGGATTCTCTACTGTTTGTCGCCGGTACATTGTCTGCATTAGATTCAAATGATCTGAATGTCCATATTATGGCTGCCTTAATAATTATGGCCGCCATAATTGGTGATGCAATAAACTATACCATTGGTAGAGTTTTCGGTGAAAAACTATTCAATAATCCAAATTCAAAAATTTTCCGCCGCAGTTATTTAGATAAAACGCATGAGTTTTATGAAAAACATGGTGGAAAAGCCATCATTTTGGCGCGGTTTGTGCCAATTATTAGAACGTTCGCACCGTTTGTTGCCGGAATGGGGAAAATGTCTTACCGCCATTTTGCAGCTTATAATGTCATCGGTGCATTTATCTGGGTGCTATTATTCACGTATGCTGGTTATTTATTCGGAGAAATGCCAATCATCCAAGAGAATTTGAAATTATTGATTGTTGCAATAATCTTTATCTCTATTCTGCCTGGTGTGATAGAAGTTTGGCGTTATCGTCGCGCCGCATCGAAAAAAGCAGTAGAGAGTAAATAAGCCACGATACCCAATGGGTTCCATGATGCCGCTGGCCAAAGCGGCAACGTGAAAGACGACGGGTATATAACAGGTTTGAGCAGTTTTTTATCCACACTGCAATGGCATTGTGGTTTAATGGCACGTAAAACAAAAGCTGGCATCTATCTGAGAGATTTTAAGTGATAATACAGTGTGGTCATGATTCTCCGGATCATAGTTAGTTTCATAATTTATGATTGGAATGAATGAGTTTCGCTGATAAAGCCGTTACTTGAAATATTAAGGGATAAGCCAGATTCAGACGGAAAGGTTCATTAATGAGCTGGATTGAGAAGATTCTAAATAAAAGCAAAATCATACAAACTCGCAAGGCAAACATACCTGAAGGAGTTTGGACAAAATGCGACAGCTGTGATCAGGTACTGTATCGTGCTGAATTGGAGCGTAACCTTGAAGTGTGTCCAAAATGTGACCACCATATGCGCATTTCAGCTCGCCAAAGGCTGGCTGCGTTTTTGGATGAAGGCACCGGCACCGAATTGGGAAGCGAACTGGAGCCTAAAGATGTTCTGAAGTTCCGCGATATCAAGAAGTATAAAGATCGTTTGGTTGCAGCCCAAAAACAGACGCAAGAAAAAGATGCTCTGATTGTGATGAAAGGTTCACTGCACGAAATGCCTGTTGTGGCAGGTGCATTTGAATTCAACTTTATGGGTGGTTCAATGGGCTCTGTTGTCGGCGCGCGTTTTGTCCGTGCTGTGGAACAGGCACTGGAAGATAATTGCCCGTTTGTCTGTTTTGCTTCCAGTGGTGGCGCCCGTATGCAGGAAGCCCTGATGTCACTGATGCAAATGGCAAAAACCAGTGCAGCGCTGGCGAAAATGCAAGATCGTGGCCTGCCTTATATTTGCGTTTTGACTAACCCGACGATGGGGGGGGTAACCGCAAGTATGGGGATGCTCGGTGATATCAATATCGCCGAACCGAAAGCATTGATCGGTTTTGCCGGCCCCCGTGTCATTGAGCAAACCGTGCGTGAAAAATTACCGGCAGGTTTCCAACGCAGTGAATTCCTGTTGGATAAAGGCGCAATCGACATGATCGTGCGTCGCCCGGAAATGCGCGAAAAAATCACCAGCTTGCTTGCAATGCTGACTCACCAGCCGCAGCCAGGCACAAGCGCAAAAGTAGAGCCGGTGGCAGAAATTGTTGCTGAACCTGCTGATGTTGAAGCTGATCTAAACATCAACACTAATAAAGAAGATGTCTGATACTTTGCAAATTCCTCAAGCCACGTCGCCACTAATGACGTGGCTTTCTTATCTCGGTAACCTGCACACCAAGGCCATTGATATGGGGCTTGAGCGTGTCGGTAAACTCGGTAATCAATTGGGCTTATTAAACCCGGCCCCAAAAGTTATTACGGTGTCAGGCACTAATGGCAAGGGAACAACTTGCCATACCCTTGAATCAGTTTTTCTGGCTGCCGGACTTAAGGTTGGTGTATATAGCTCCCCGCATCTCGTCCGCTATACCGAAAGAGTGCGCATTCAGGGTAAGGAGCCGACAGAGCAAGATTTTTGCCGTGTTTTTGCGGATATTGAAGCTCAACGTGGTGATATTTCATTAACTTATTTCGAATATGGCACATTGGCGGCATTGCAACTTTTTAAAGAAGCCGATCTCGATGTTGTCATTCTTGAAGTGGGGCTGGGTGGCCGCTTGGATGCGACCAACATTGTGGATGCAGATATCGCTGCCATTACCAGCATTGCACTGGATCATACGGATTGGCTCGGAAATGACCGAGAGCATATTGGCCGTGAAAAAGCCGGTATTTTCCGCCGTGGCCGATTTGCGGTAGTGGGTGAACTCGATATGCCCCTTTCCATCGCTGAAGTGGCAGATGAACTGGGAGCAAAACTCTTCCGCCGTGGTCCTGACTGGAATTTCTCTGCGGATGAAAATAGCTGGAACTGGTCAACTGAAGGTCAGCAATTCGATGGATTGCCCATCCCTAATTTGCCTTTGGCAAATGCAGCGACAGCGATGGGTGTCATTCATTGCTTGTTGCAACAGGATGACAAAGTCAGCCGGGCCATCAATGAGCAGGCTATCCATTCAGGATTGAGAAATGCCCAATTACCGGGGCGCTTCCAGATTATCCGGGAAAATCCCCGGGTTATTTTAGATGTTGCCCATAATCCTCATGCTGCGGGTTATCTGGTTCAGAAATTGGCGGAATTGCCCCGTTCACCAAACAGTAAAATCCGTGGTGTTGTCGGCATGCTGGAAGACAAAGATATCGCCGGAACGCTTGCCTGCCTTTCCCAGCAAATTGATGAATGGTATTGCGCATCCCTGCATGAATTGCGTGGCGCGGAAGCAAGCGTGTTGGCCGGATATCTTGCACAAGCCCGAACATTTACAGAAGTAGAACCCGCATGGCAGCAGGCAATGGAAGAGGCATCAGCACAAGACATTATTGTGGTTTGCGGTTCTTTCCACACCGTCGCCCATGTCATGGAGGCTCTGGAGGAGGAGAAACGTGGCGAGTAAATTTCAAAATCGCTTGGTGGGAACCCTTGCGCTTGTCGCATTCGGGGTGATCGTTTTGCCCATGATATTTGACGGCGATAAGAAATATAACGAAAACCAGTTTACTTCTATTCCACTGGTTACAAAGCCTGGGGATGAAGAGAATATTGATGCCATTCCTCCCCTGGCACAAACTATGCCGCTGGCACCACCAGAAGGTGCAGCGGAGGCAATGAAAGAGCAAGCGCAGGGCCAACAGGCTCCTCAGAAGGAATCGGGTAGTGAGCCTCCTGCAAATACAATAAAAGAACCTAAATCGGTGGTGAACTCTGAGGTAACGCCTCAGAAGAAGGTGGAAACCAAACCACAGGTAAAGCCTGAGTCACGTATAGAAACGCCATCTCATGGGAAGGGACAAGCCCCGCAGGCTACAGCCTATGTTGTTCAACTGGGTGCATTGAAAAATGCGGATAACGTGAATGAAATTGTGGCTAAACTGCGCCTTTCAGGGCATCAGATATATACAATTCCATCTCCTGCCGTTCATGGTCAATTGACACGAATTTATGTGGGTCCAGATGCATCAAGGTCAGCATTAGAATCTGTTTTGCCTGAACTGAAGAAATTAACGGGGTTGCAAGGGCAAATTAAAAACTATAAGCCATAACCGGCTAAATATAATCACGATGAAATATTTTACTAACGATAAAATTTCGTAGTGAAAGTAAATGAAATTATTTCTGGCGGAGTGAAAAATCTACTGCGCAAACGTTTTCGTTTTCTGTTAGAATGCGCCCGACTTGAATGCCGGGGGCCTATTTTTGGATTGAAATATGGTCTGGATTGATTATACGATTATCGCCATCATTGGTTTCTCGGCACTGGTTAGCCTGATCCGTGGCTTTGTTCGCGAAGCGCTTTCCCTGATAACATGGGGTTGTGCTTTCTTTGTTGCGAGTCATTTCTATACTTATCTGGCGGCATATTTTACCCGCCTTGAGGATGAGATGGTGCGTAATGGGGTAGCGATTGCTATTCTGTTTATTGCAACATTGATTGTTGGCGCGGTAGTAAACTATGTAATTGGTTCACTTGTTCAGCGAACTGGCCTGTCAGGTACTGATCGGGTTTTGGGGGTCTGCTTTGGGGCATTGCGTGGTGTATTGATTGTATCTGCTATTTTGTTTCTTGCAGATTCTTTCACACCGTTGCCTAAAAGTCAGGATTGGCAGCAATCACAATTGATCCCACAGTTCAGTCAAATCATCAGGTGGTTTTTTGACTACCTGCAAAATGCGTCGAGTTTCCTGCCGGAGAGATAGTCCTCTCCGCTTGGCTGATGAGGAAAGACTACATGTGCGGTATTGTCGGTATTGCCGGTTTTACACCGGTTAACCAGTCGATTTATGATGCATTGACGGTGCTTCAGCATCGTGGACAGGATGCAGCAGGCATTGCAACTATTGATGGTAACAACGGATTTCGTTTACGCAAGGCCAATGGCTTGGTCAAGGATGTGTTTGAAACACGGCATATGTTACGTTTACGGGGAACACTGGGGATCGGGCATATCCGTTACCCAACGGCAGGGAGTTCCAGCGCATCTGAAGCACAACCTTTTTATGTAAATTCTCCTTTCGGTATCACACTTGCACATAACGGTAATCTGACAAACGCACATGAATTGAAAAAAATGTTGTTTGAAAGTGCCCGTCGCCATGTCAATACCACCTCTGATTCTGAAATCCTGCTGAATGTATTTGCCAATGAATTAACCCAATTTCCACATTTTCCTCTGGGGCCTGACAATATTTTTGCAGCAGTTGCTGAGCTGCACAGGAAAATCCGTGGTGCTTATGCCTGTGTTGCCATGATTATCGGGCATGGGTTGGTGGCTTTTCGCGATCCACATGGTATCCGGCCGTTGGTTTTGGGGAAAAGAACATTGGAAGATGGCCGCAATGAATATATGGTGGCATCAGAAAGTGTTGCACTGGATACATTAGGGTTTGAATTTCTGCGTGATGTTGCTTCCGGGGAAGCGATTTACATTACTGAGCAAGGCCAGTTATTTACACGCCAATGCGCAGAAACTCCATCATTGACACCTTGCCTGTTCGAATTCGTTTATCTTGCCCGCCCCGATTCGTTTATCGACAAAATTTCGGTCTATAACGCCAGATTACGGATGGGTAAAAAGCTGGGTGAAAAAATTGCCCGCGAATGGGAAGATTTACATATTGATGTTGTGATCCCGGTTCCGGAAACCTCCTGTGATATCGCATTGGAAATTGCCCAAATTCTGGATAAGCCTTATCGTCAGGGGTTTGTCAAAAACCGCTATGTCGGTAGGACTTTTATCATGCCGGGGCAGCAAGAGCGTCGTAAATCAGTACGCCGGAAGCTAAACGCCAATCGCGCTGAATTCCGTGGCAAAAATGTCTTGCTGGTGGATGACTCCATCGTCCGTGGTACAACCTCAGAGCAGATTGTTGAATTGGCGCGTGAGGCCGGGGCCAAGAAAGTTTACTTTGCTTCAGCAGCACCGGAAGTTCGTTTTCCTAACGTCTATGGCATTGATATGCCAAACGCCAATGAATTGATTGCCCACGGTCGGGAAGTCGATGAAATTCGCCAGCTGATTGGTGCTGATGGGTTGATATATCAAGACCTTCAAGATCTCATTCAGGCAGTGAGGGAAGAAAATCCGGACATTGAAAAATTTGAGTGTTCTGTATTTGACGGTATCTATGTAACGAAAGATATTGATCAGACTTACCTCGATTACCTGGAAAACCTGCGTAAAGATGATGCCATGAACATGCGTGGGCAGGGGGAAATTGAGAATTTAGAGATATATAACGAAGGGTAAGTTCTATTATCTTTTCCCAGAAATTGCTGACTTTTTGTTACTCACTCCATCGCAGCCATACCATGAAAAAACGCCAGTGTGATAGCACTGGCGTAAAAAAAGAATACTTTCGAAGGGAACCTATCAGATCAGTCCGTGTACCAAAATAATCCCGATACAAGCTGGGCCGATATATCGCCATACCAGTAATAAACATTGACGGTTCAGCCACGACATGTTTTCAGGCAGCAATGACATCACCTTACTTGACCAGCCAAAAACTAAACAGATAATAATCCCAAACAACGGCATTAAAATATTTGATGTAATAAAATCTAAGATATCAAAAATACTTTTCCCGCCAATCGAAATAAAACTCAGCATACCGAAGGATAAAGAGACAGGAATGCCCATTAACATAATGGATAATGTCACCATTAAGCTGGCTTTACGGCGAGACCACTTAAATCGTGATTGCACATAAGCAACAATATGTTCAAGCAGTGAAATCGATGACGTCAGCGCAGCCATGAGCAATAACGTAAAGAACGTGACAGCCCAAATAGTTCCTCCGGGCAAATGCGCGAAGTAAATAGGCATTGTCATAAAGGTTAATCCCGGGCCTGCATTAGGTTCTAATCCCGCCGCTGTCAGGGCTGGGAAAATCATCAGTCCGGCTAATATGCAGACAAGGCACGATAAAATAACAACCCAAAAACTAGAGCGGCCAATTCCTTTGTTATTTGGTAAATAGGCACTATAAGTGATGTGGATGCCTAACCCGATGGACAAGGAAAAAAATGCCAGTCCCAATGCATCTAAAACGCCTTTGCCTGTCAAGCTGTCGAAGTCAGGATATAAAAACATCTTCAATCCCGCTGATGAACCTGGCAAACGGATACCAACAATGATTAACACAATCATGATGAGGATCAGGAGCGGCATCATAATTTTTCCTGCTTTTTCAAGACCTTTTTGCACACCGGCTAAAACGACAAAGCAGGTTAAACTTGCAAAGACCAAATGTGCAATGATTGGCATCCAAGGATCACTGATGAAGTTATTAAAAATAGTGGTAAGTTGATTGCTGTCTGTGATATTCAGCTCGCCGGCGGCTGCCATCGTGACATAGCCAATGGTCCATCCTCCCACTACACTATAAAAGCTGTAAATACACCACGAACTGAAAATCCCGATAAAACCAACAAGTCCCCAGTGCTTACCCAATAATTTTTTAAATGCGTTGACAGCACTTTCGCCCGTACTGCTTCCCAGCAAGTTTTCAGCCATCAATATTGCTAATCCAATAATGAAACTGAACAATAAAAATACTAAAAGAAATGCGCCACCGCCATTTGTTGCAGTAACATAAGAGAATTTCCAAATGGCACCAATACCAACAGCTGAACCTGCTGCTGCTAATACGTGACCAAAACGAGAAGTCCATTGTTGGCTCACATTGAACTCCTTGTCGCTGAGGTATTAGCGCATTTATCTGAATATGAATTTAAAAATACAGGACAACCCAATTTTTGGCTGAAATAGGAAGATAAGAGAGTGCTGGATATAGTAAAAAACATTACAAGGAACTCCGGTTAAAAAACAGTTCCACCAGCAAGATAGATAAAAGCCACCCAGCTGGTGGCTTCATTCATGAGAAAAACAGATAAACGCAGCCACTTATTTGGATAGTAGGCTTAGTAGGAGATTCACAATTGCGTTCATGGCTCTGTTTTTGATGTTCATTATTTAATCGCAACTTTCAGTTGTAGCATTAATCAAATCGATTAACGTCTAATAAGACGTCATTATATACCATGAAAAATAGCAATAACCTATAAAAAATTAACGTTTTTTTGTCAAAAATGATGAATGGCATAAAGCCATGCCCTTAAAATGGGAAATATTGCCCTTAAGGAGAGGGAACTGTGGCTGCGGCTAGCTTCTTTCACAGGGGCTTTGATAACATTGTTTATCGGCATGATGGTGGAGTTTTGTGTCGGAGGCACTGTGTTAGAGATACTGTGTTCAAGATATTGGGTTAGAGATATTGCGTTGATTTTGACGAAGACAAATTTTGCGAAGATACTCATATCAAATCATCATACTGTTCAAATTCCTTTCACAAAATGTCAATAAATCCCGGCTATGGCCAGAATCTCAGAGGAAAAAAATGAAAAAATTGATTGTTGGGCTGACAGGAGCAAGTGGTGCGATTTACGGTGTCAGATTATTGCAGGTTTTACAACCGGTAGCAGGCATTGAAACGCATTTGGTTATCAGCCAATCTGCCCGACAAACGTTGTCATTGGAAACAGACTATAGCCTCAGGGAAGTACAGTCTCTGGCTGATGTGGTACATGACAACCGTGATATTGCTGCATCGATTTCCTCGGGATCATTTAAAACCTTGGGTATGGTGATCCTGCCGTGTTCTATAAAAACGTTATCAGGTATCGTGCACAGCTATACCGAAGGCTTGATCACCCGCGCCGCAGATGTTGTGTTGAAAGAAGGCCGCAAGTTGGTGCTGGGCGTAAGGGAAACGCCCCTGCATTTAGGTCACTTGAGGCTAATGACTCAGGCAGCAGAAATCGGGGCAGTGATAATGCCCCCGGTTCCTGCATTTTATCACCGGCCTGAGCATATTCAGGACATTGTTGATCAGACAGTCAATCGTGTACTCGATCAGTTTGATATCGATTTGCCAGAAGATCTCTTCACCCGCTGGCAGGGTGCTAAGCCGAGCGAGATATAATTAACGTATATCGGAATCGGCCTTTAATGCATCTCTTAAGGCTTCATCTAGCTGGAAATAGCGGAAGCTGAATCCGGCTTCTTCTAACTTCTTTGGAATAGCCTGCTGCCCTGCTAACACCAATGCGGCAGCTTCTCCCATGGCTATTTTTAACACAAACTCCGGAATTCGAACCCAGGCGGGGCGGTGTAGCACATTCGCCAGCGTGTTACTGAACTGGTCATTATGAACAGGATAAGGTGATGTCATATTAAAAGGGCCGGATAACTCAGGCGTTACCAGCAGGTAGTAAATGCCGTTGACCAGATCATCGATATGTATCCAGGGCACATACTGCTTGCCGTTGCCGATTGCCCCACCTAATCCCCAACGAAACAGTGGCAGCATTTTTTTCAATGCCCCGCCATTGTGCGCCAGTACAAGGCCTGTACGCAGCAAGCAGACACGGGTCTTGTCACTGGCAGCCTGTAAGGCAAGTTGTTCCCAATGCTCGCAAAGCTGATGGGTAAATTCATCATGGGGTGCATCATCTTCAGTGACCACAGATTGCCCTTGATCACCGTAATAGCCAACGGCAGAGCCGGAAATAAACACAGACGGCGGAGATTCACTGGCCTTGATCAATTTGCTCAATTGCTCGGTGAGATGCCAGCGGCTTTGGCAAAGTTTTTCTTTTTGCTTTGGTGTCCAGCGCTTATCTGCGATGGGTTCCCCGGCAAGATTGATGACGGCATCAAAGCCGTTGAGATCGTGTTGGTCATTCAGTGTGGTCCAGCATTCAACACGATCGGAGAACAGAGAGTACACTTTTTGCGGTGAACGACTCAAGATAGTGATGGTATAGGAAATAGAAAGCAGTTGCCAGGTCAAGTGATGACCAATCAGCCCAGTGCCCCCTGTGATTAATACACGCATAGCCACCCCCTGTGACAAAAATAGATAGCTGATTACCGACTATAACAGGGGATGGCGCACAAGGCAGCGAAAAATGCTGCCATGTGTTACCAATATCAAGTTTTTTAGTGAAAAATCTCACTATTAACTGAATTTACTGAAAATAATAATTAGGCATCATTTATAGGCAGCCTGTGTTGCAGGACGCTGCCCGATCTTATCCATCCACTGCTTAACCGCAGGATAATCTTGCAAGTCAATTTTTTGGTATTCATGACATCTCGCCCACGGATAAGTCGCGATATCTGCAATGCTATATTCATTTCCGCCCAAATAAGGTGTTTTTTCCAGCTGGGTATTCAATACCTTATACAAACGTTGTGATTCTTCGACATAGCGTTTAATCGCATAAGGCACAACTTCAGGGGCATAGCGATTGAAATGGTGGTTTTGGCCGAGCATCGGGCCAAAACCAGCAACCTGCCAGAACAGCCATTGTAATTGCTCAGTACGTTCACGCAGCTCTTTGCTTAACAGTTGACCTGTCTTATTGGCCAAATAAAGTAGAATAGCACCGGATTCGAAGATGGAGACAGGCTCCCCGCCACCAACAGGTTGGTGATCAACGATAGCGGGAATTTTATTATTGGGGGCAACAGCAAGAAACTCGGGGTTAAATTGTTCACCGGTACTGATATTGATTGGTTTAATGGTGTAAGGTAAGCCGGTTTCTTCCAGAAACAGAGTGATTTTATAGCCGTTAGGGGTTGGTGCGTAGTATAGATCTATCATATAACCTCCGGTAATAATAACATGTTGAACAATGTAGACTTGCTACATTAGCATTGGTTTGATTTGTCTGTAAAATGTGACAAATTTTCTATATTAATGCTGGTGGGGTTATTTAAGCCAGTCATGACAGCGCTTATCCGTTTTTTTGCCTTTCAATGGGGGCATTGAAGCCAACATGGCTGCAACTTGAAAGGCGACGGGAACAGAACATTTACTGAAGGTTTTTTAGGATGGCACAAGAAAAAACAGCAATTATTGAGTGGATTGACATTGTCAGTGAAGACAACGAAGTGATTGCGCAAGCGACTCGTCAGCAAATGAGAGCGCAAAACTTGCGGCATCGTGCCACCTATATCGTTGTACATGATGGAATGGGTCAGATTCTGGTTCAGCACCGTACAGAAACGAAAGATTTCTATCCGGGAAAACTGGATGCTACCGCAGGTGGCGTCGTCATGGTGGGAGAAAATTTGCTTGATTCTGCTCGCCGGGAAGCGGAAGAAGAGTTGGGCATAGCTGGTGTTCCTTTTGCTGAGCACGGTATTTTTTACTATGAAGAGAATGATAGTGAAGAAAACCCCTGCCGGGTCTGGGGAGGTCTGTTCAGTTGCGTCAGTCACGGGCCGTTTGCACTACAGGAAGATGAAGTGAGCGCGGTTTACTGGTTAACACCAGAAGAAATCACGGCTCGTTGTGATGAATTCACTCCTGATTCACTGAAAGCACTTTCTTTATGGCTGGCTCGCAATAATCAGACATTGTTGCCTAAAGCTTGATCCCTGAAAATGAAAGGATGAAATAATTTTCATCAATTAAGCATTTGTTGTTTTTTTACTTAAGTAACTTAATGAATATTTTTCATCTTTCAAGTTGCAATACAGTGGGCACTTGAAAGATGAAAAACGGGTATTGATACCATAACACACATCATTTCAGGCATTGAAGTAATCAACTGAATCACATTAACTGTGGTTTCTTTCATCCTCAGAATATCATCAGAATTGATATTATATGAATGAACAATGAAGACTAATTTTACTTACGTTATGACCAGATGAATATTTTGTATTATACATTAAAAATGTTTGGTATAAAAATATAGTGACTTACAGCCCCGCAGATTAATGGTAAATCCCTGCCTTTTGATATTCATTTAGGAAATTTAATAAAAAATAAATTTATTGCCTGAATGATCAACCCCTCAAAATTTTTTTATCATGAATAGAGAAGCGTGACTACTCATGAATAAAAAATATGTTTCACCAGGAAATAGTGTTGCAATAACGGATAATATTGCAATGAAATGAACGGTGACAACATGCTGTTAAGGAAATATTTTTATTTCATGTGTATTAAAAACATATCATCAATAATAATTATCCAAGTATTAATGTTGTTTCAGAGCTAAGCTCTTTTTTTATTATTATTTCAAATTATTATGCTATTGAAATGTAATTAATTTTACTTAAATTGTTGTTATATAAAGAAACTTTTTTTTAATGTTCTTTACAATCATTTTTTTCAAGAATTGAAAGGAGAATAAAATAGAGGTATACAAATATAACGTTAAGAGAAAGTGTTAAAGAATGCAGATGGATTTTTATTCGTAATAATTTTTATAACATTATAAGTAATAAATATATCCCGGAGATTTCAAATTTTAGCACAGCAGCAAGGTAAAAAAATTATGGTTTTATTATCGTTGTTTTTTTTGTTGGTTGTATTTTTAATAGTGATTATTCCACCTGTAATTAACTCGCTCTTTTCTGAATGCATTAATCTCCCCCCATTAAATAACGTAATGGAATTAATTAATTTTAAGGAGAGTTATAGGCAATTTTCTCTTATATGGGGATGGATTACTTTCTGCATCTCATTTTTATTTATTCCCTTGCCCGGTATCTGGTCAGAGTTGTTGAAGTTTCCATGTTATGTATATTCTTATTCAACCAAAAATGCCTAATAATCTTATGAGCATCACGCTATTTTGGTGTAATAGAATATAACCAGCAAAGAGATAATTTAAAATATATGGTATATGGCTCTTTATTGGTTATTTTTTATGCAAATAGGAAGTGAAAATTACGATATAAAAAATACCGGTAATATTCTTGTCAGAATATTTCGATAATCTGCTTTGTCTAAAACAAGATTTATTGATATAGGTCAAATTTCAGGTTTTGTTATGGCTAACAAATTTGTAACCTAAAGGTGAGGCATATATATCGAGATTGTTTTGACAAGCAGAGGAGGAATTGTTTTTTCTGGCTGAGGACGACAGCAAAAACACTCAATTCAACATGATTTATTCAATGAACATTTAAGATTAGGTGCGATAGCAAGAATACTCATTCCCAACTTTATGTTTATCGGTGTGAAGTCAGGAATACGTGAGCGTAGCTAACAAAACAGTCATCTTAAAAATAATGAATATATGTTGAACTCAAGGGTTGTTTTATTCAACGCACGAGGAATGTATGTCTGAGACATATTTTTTACATGATAGAAAAATTCGTGGGGATATTGCGATCGTTGGTATGGCGAGTCATTTTCCTGATGCGCCGAATCTCTATAAATTCTGGCAGAACATCATAAATAAAAAGGATTCATTGACCGATATCACAAATAAGTCAGAAGATGAATATTGGCGAAAAGCGGATTTTTACGATCCTAATCCAATGGCGGCTGATAAAACCTATAGTCATCGTGCTGGCTTTGTCCCGGAAATTGATTTTGATCCCGTGGAATTCAAAATTCCGCCGGCTATTATTGATTCAATAAGCACCGCACAGTTATTTGCGCTTCATGTTGCCAAACAGGCTATGCAGGACGCAGGGTTGATCGGCCGGGAAAATAACAAAGTTGATCGCAATCGTATTGGCGTTATTTTAGGTGGTGCGGGAAATGGCAATACTTCATTTTCATTGGCCGCACGTCAGCAAGCACCTTATTTGCGTCGCATAATGATTAAATCCGGTCTGTCAGAAAAAGTGGCCGATGATATTATTGAACGCTCCCATGGTTTATATCTTGAATGGAATGAAGACAGTTTTCCCGGCTTTTTGGGAAATGTCGCCTGTGGCCGGATTGCCAGTTATTTCGATCTGGGGGGCACATCTTATATGGTTGATGCTGCTTGTGCCAGTAGCCTTGCGGCCATTAAAGCCGCCATGGGTGAATTGTATTCCGGCAGCTGTGATGCGGTATTAACGGGTGGCATTAATTTAGAAAACTCCGTTTTTTCATTTCTGTGCTTCAGCAAAACCCCCGCGCTGTCAAAAAATCACCTGTGCCGTCCTTTTGATCAGAGCGCGGATGGCATGATGCTGGGTGACGGTGTAGGCATGTTAGTGCTGAAACGGCTTGAAGATGCAGAGTTGGACGGAGACAGAATCTATGCTGTCATCAAATCCCTCGAAGCTTCCAGCGATGGGCGGGCAAAAAGTATCTTCGCCCCTCGTCAGGAAGGGCAGATTAAGGCATTGAAACGGGCATATACCCGTGCGGGAATATTGCCCAATGACATCCAATTAGTGGAAGCTCACGGTACAGGTACAGCATCAGGTGATGATACAGAACTGAAAAGCCTGCATGCGGTATTTGGTGAACATCAGGTATCCCCTAAATCAGTTGCAATCGGCAGTATCAAGTCTCAGATTGGTCATACCCGCTGTGCTGCCGGTGCAGCATCTATGATGAAAGTGGCGCTGGCGTTGTACCATAAAGTTTTGCCTCCCACCATTAATGTAGATAAACCGACCCACTTATTGAAGGCAGAAAACAGCCCTTTTTATGTCAACAGTGAAACCAGGCCTTGGCTGCGCCCATTCAGCCTTGTTCCACGCCGTGCGGCATTGAGTGCATTTGGTTTCGGCGGGACTAACTTCCACGCCATTCTGGAAGAATATGAAAAGAATACACATGGCCGCTACAGACTGAATGAATCTCCGTGGATCATGTTGTTCAGGGGCAATAGTTCTGCGGAATTGCTGGCTGAATGTGAAAAGGCGCTTTCCTGTTTCAGGGAAGGGCGGTCAGATAACGCCATTCGCCGACATCTCGAACAACAAAATATGGATGATTTATTGCCCCGGCAGGCCAGATTGCTGTTTGTTTCTGAATCCGTCGAGCAGACTGTTGAACTGCTAACCCTTGCAATTCAACAATTGCAAAAAAATAGCTCATCGGGCTGGGAACACCCGCGTGGGATCTCTTTCCGGCCGCAAGGGAAAAACCTCAATGGAAAAATCGTTGCCTTATTTCCCGGCCAAGGCTCCCAGCATGTCAATATGGCGCGTGATGTCGCCAATGATTACCCTGAGATGCGTCAATCATTGGAAACATTGGATGATATCGCCATCAATGAATCAGGCCGTGAACTGTCAACCACCATCTATCCGGTTCCTCCGTTTTCACAGGAAGAATCTCAGGCACAGCAACAACAGCTGACGGATACCGCCAATGCCCAGCCTGCGTTGGGCGCTATCAGCGCCGGTTATTTCAATATCTTGCACAGCATGGGGTTCAAGCCTGATTTTGTCGCAGGGCATAGTTATGGTGAAGTGACGGCATTGTGGGCAGCGGGTGTGCTTTCTGAGAAAGATTTCTACAAAGTATCCCTTGCCAGAGGCTGGGCTGCGGCATCTGCCAGCATGCATCGTGGCATGGGGCAGGATTCTGGTGCCATGTTGGCGGCTTCCCTGACACAGGCACAGCGCACAGACATATTAAAACGTTATGCCGGTCTTGTGATAGCCAATGATAACTCGGATCAGCAAGTTGTCTTTGGCGGGGCAACCGCCCTTATCCACCAACTTAATGATGAGTTGAAAAAAACAGGCCTGAATTGCCGGATCTTACCTGTGTCTGCGGCGTTTCATACTGAATTTATCCAATCTGCTTATCAGCCTTACCGGGAACGTTTGGCGGATATCACGTTCAATCCGCCACAATGCAAACTGTTTTCCAGTGCAACAGCGGGGCTTTATGGCAGTGCGGCGCCGGATATCCGGGACTTGCTGGCAGAACAATTGATCAAACCCGTGAAATTTCGCCAAACCATTGAAGCCATCTACCAGCAGGGGGGAAGGCTGTTTGTCGAAGTCGGGCCGAAAGGCGTATTGGGCAAGCTCGTATCCGATATCCTGAAAGATAAAGAACATGTGGTGATTTCCGTCAATCCCACGGATAAAGGAGAAGAGCGCTTGCAATTTGCCCGTGCTCAGGCAAGGCTGCTGGCAGAAGGCATCAGTCTGCGGGACATCAACCGGCATGTCCGAATCCAACCGATAGAAGAAGACAAGAGTAAACGCCTGACATTCAAGCTGAGCGGCGGGTTCTTTTTTTCCCAGAAAAATCAGGCGCGACGTCAACATGCTTTGCGTGACGGAGATCATGCTGCTGTTGAGCAATTTATTGCGGAATCCATACCTGCACCCGAATCTGTAGCTGTACCTGAATCTGCATCAGTCACTGCTTCTCCATTAACACCATCAGAAGACAAGGTGCCGATGGAAGTTGAACCTGAACAAATGATTCCAGAATGTGTTATTCAACAGAACGTTACCCAACAAGACGTTACCCAACAAACTGTTATCCAACAGAACATGCTGACAATTATTCAAAGACGAGATGATCCCATGGAACAGAATAACCAACCGAGTGAAAACCGCCCAGAGGCGAACACATTAAATGGATTGTTGCAGGCTCAGCAAGTCATGAGCCAACTGCATCAACAATTCCAAGCCAATCAGACAGAATATATCCAACTGCTGAATACGCTGTTGGAGAAACAATATAGTTTGTTGGAAAGTTGCAAGGATCACTCGAACTTGCCGGCGATGCTTTCCAGCCTGAGCCAGAGTGTCCAATTATTGGACAGAAATCTTGAACTGTACCACATCAACCATGAGCGTTATTTTGTGACGCAACAAAATCTGTTTCAGTCAGGGCAGCCTGCCTCTGTGGTGGGATCAATGAATCGTCTGGCCCAGCCTGTTGTTGAATATTCCGCGCCAGCTAAAACAGAACAAAGGGTACAGGCAGAAGCACCCGCAACAATACAAACAGAAATACAGGCAGAAATACAGACAGAAATACAAACAGAAATAACCCCGCCTGTGATGGCAGCACCGGTTACGGTTGCTGAACCCGAACCTGCGCCGGTATTGAAAATTCAGCCGGTAGTCATACCGGAAATAAAGGAAAAGGTGGAAACAGCGCGTCCGGTTGTCCCTGAAATGCCGAAAGCAAATGAGGAAATCAGCGTGCAGGTGAAGGTGCTCAGCCCTAAGGTCGAGAAACAAATCAAACAACTGGAAAAGAACACAGAAGAAAACATCATCAGCCAATTGATTAATATTGTCAGTGACAGGACCGGTTATCCGCAGGATATGATCAGCACAGATATGGATCTGGAGGCGGATTTAGGCATTGACTCCATTAAACGGCTGGAAATTTTTGGTGCAATGTTGGATGTGCTCTCCGCAAATACTGGCATGGACAGCGAATCTTTCAGAAATAACGAATTGAAAGACTTTGAAGTGGATTCTCTGAGTACCATTGTCAAAATGAGCCAGTTCTTCAAACAGGTGATCGACGAAATAATCGGTACCTTACGCAATAAGGGGCATGAGCCGGAAGTCAATGCGGGCCGACAACCCACTGTCAGCCGAGAGCCTGAAAATGGCGGTTCGTCGGTAAAATTGCGCGCTTTGGGATTTGTGACCTCTACCGAGACACTTTCCGGGAATGACAGCGTAAAAAAGCCGTTAGCTGAATCGCAACGGATAGTCTCACTTGCGGTTCAGCCTGAACTGAATAATGCTGTGGCATTAAAAAATGAATTCAAAAATGAAAAAGAACTTTTTGCGGATTCTCCCGTTTCACGCTTTACCGTTGTGAAACAAACCCTGCCGATGCCGGATTGTTCATCGGGTGTATTTTCGTCCCCTAAACGCTGGCTGGTGGCTGATGAAGGAACAGCCACCGCGGAGAGTATCGTTAACGCCCTCAGGCAGCAGGGGCAACGCGTTGCGGTTCTGAGCCTGAGGCAAAATCCGGCCCTAATGGGAAATGAAACTGCGCTGAATGCTGTGCTGGCAGAGATTGAGCAACAATCTGGTGCGATTGACGGTGTCATCTATTTACAGGCTCCGAAACAAGCTGTTGATACATTGACCGATGTATTCAATGAGCAGGATTACCGCTCCGTTGAAACGACGTTCCTGTTGGCAAAACGCCTGCAAGGCAGCCTGAATGGTAATGGAACCTCATCTGGCTACTTCATGGTGGTCATGCGTGGTGATGGTGAACTCCTGACTTCCGGGCGTGAATACTTGCCGGTTGTTTCTGCGGGGGTCACCGGATTGGCCAAATCGCTGAACAGCGAATGGGGAAATACTTTCTGCCGAACGGTAGATATTGATTCCAGGATCAGCAACAGCGATGTTGCAAAGATAGTGATGGAGGAACTAAAGGACACCCGCACGGATTTGGCAGAAATAGGGCGCAGTGCCACGGGTGAACGCATGACACTGGCGTTGGCAGAAGAACCGGTATTGCCATTGGCTTCTTCTGCCCATTCGCTTAACCGGCAGGATGTTGTACTGGTGACCGGAGGGGCACGGGGTATTACTGCACACTGTGTCATTGCATTGGCGAAACAGAGTCAGGCGACGTTCATTCTGCTCGGGCGCACTGATATCACAGCGCCATTGCCGGCATGGTCCATAGGCAGGAATACACTGGATGAACGCAAAACTGCCGCCATTGAGCACCTGCAAGCCCAGGGCATTCAGCCGACACCGGTTAAGGTGAACAACATGCTGGGTCGCTTGTTCCACATTGATGAAATCAATGAGACATTGCAGGAAATCGAGCAATCAGGGGCGCGGGTGATGTACCTGCATTGTGACATCACCGATTCAGGTCAGGTAAAGAGTGCACTGGACAAGGCACAACGGCAGTTCGGGCAGATAACCGGCTTTATCCATGGCGCGGGAAATCTGGCGGACAAGCGTATTGAAAAGAAAACACTGGCAGACTTACATTCGGTCTTTAATGCCAAAGTCAAAGGGCTTGAAAATGTGTGCCGTGGCCTGGATTGCACCTCTTTGCGCCACATCATGCTGTTTTCATCGGTAGCCGGTTTCTTCGGCAATGCCGGGCAGACAGACTATTCGCTGGCAAACGAGACATTGAATAAATTTGCCTTCCTGCCTTTCAAGGACAAACAGGGGCAGGCAATGCGTTCCGTCATTCGTTCAATAAACTGGGGGCCGTGGGATGGTGGCATGGTCGGCGATGTGCTCAAACGGGCATATCAAGCCCAGAATATGGTGATTATTCCGCTGGAAGAAGGGACGCAACGTTTCGTGCATGAGTTTGGCGATCACCGTTCACGGCAAATTACGATTGGCGGAAAAACTTACGGGGCAGTCAAAACACTGTTGCCGGTAAAATAGCCAGTAATTCATTTTACTAAATAATAAATAAATTAAACCGTGAAATAAAAAATGAAATAAACAATGAGAAATGGCAGATATATCCAATGAAATTCAACATTCAGCCGGCAAGGCTGAATGTTGAAAGATGAGGGATATTAATAATAAAGGTAAGATTGCTAATGCACCTGATAAAAAATATTCAATCAGGAAAATGCCATCAAAATAAGGAGTCACTCCTTTATGGAACATATTGCAATTGTTGGTGTTGGGTGTTTATTTCCCGGCGCAGACTCCCCTGAAAAATATTGGGATAACCTGCTGAGGGAAAAGGATTGCTCCACGCCTTTGTCGGCACTGGAATTGGGGGTTGATCCGGCCTGCTATTATTCACCGGTTGCCGGTACACCTGACACCATTAATTATGTCAATAATGGTCATGTCCGTGATTTTCATTTTGACGGAAAAGGATATAACCTGCCGGAAGAAGAACTGAATACACTGGACAATCTGTTTAAATGGACAATTTATGCAGCTGCTCAGGCATTAAATGACAGTGGTTATCGGCAACATAAAAATATATTGGAAAAAACAGGGTTAATTCTGGGTAATATCGGAATGCCGACTCATTCAACCAAACATATAATGAGTCCTTTTTATCATAAAATATTACAACCTTATATTCAGAAATTAATTGGGCGGCCTGATTTTCAATTTGATCAATGCTGGCCACAGGCAAACCATTCTGACCAGAATTTAATGACCGGTGGTCACAACGCAACCATTGCGGCATTGGCACTGGGGTTGTCCGGTCCCCGTTATTGCCTGGATGCCGCCTGCGCATCAGCACTGTATGCCATTAAATCAGGGGTGGACTACCTGCTGAGTCACAAGGCAGACATGATGTTGGTGGGATCAGTCTGCCATGTAGACCATATCTATATTGATCATGGTTTTAATATGTTGCAGGTATTCCCTGACAAAGGTGATTCCATTCCTTTTGATAAAGCATCAAGGGGCGTGAAAGCCGGCGAGGGAGCGGGTGTTGTTGCCATCAAGCGTTACGCCGATGCCGTCCGTGACAACGATAAAATATATGGTGTGATTGAATCCATCGGATTGTCCAACGATGCCGGAACCAAACACTTGCTGGTCCCCGATCAGAAAGGCCAGAGCATTGCGCTGGAACGGGCATACCAGAATATTCCGCGTGACATTGATTATATTGAGTGTCATGCAACCGGCACAAATCTTGGGGATCAGGTCGAGCTATCGACCATCGAAACATTTTTTGGTGAGCCGGCCTCAGATGAACAGGTGTCAGCTTCAAAGGGAAAAATCCCGTTAATCGGTGCGAATAAAGCCATCAATGGGCATATGCTCACAGCATCAGGCATGGGCAGTTTGCTGAAAGTCTTGCTGGCAATGAAACATAGCCTGATCCCCGGAACGCCGCGGGTCAACCAATTGGTTTCTACCCCCAAGGGTCAGCTGAATATCGAAAATATCGTGCGGGAAGCCAGGCCTTGGCCGGCCAGTCACCGGGCCAAACGTGCCGGCATCAGCGCTTTTGGATTTGGTGGTGTCAATGGGCATATGGTCATCAGTGAAGATACTCCCGCGCTGAGGGCCGCATGTGCACAGATTAGGCCGGATAGCCCGCAGAAAGCAGATCCACTGGTCATTGTGGGCATTGGTGTACACATGGCGAAAACGGAAGACAGCAAGACACTGGATCAAACATTGCAGCAGGGAACGCAACATTTCTATCCGCTACCGAAAACCCGCTGGATTGGCATCGAAAAACGGCCGGACGTTTTAGCGATGCGTGGGGTCAGCCACCCTTCTTTAGGTTCTTATATAGAATCGTTTGAATTTGACTGCAAAAAATTCAAATTGCCGCCTAATGTCGTTAGCACGCATTTAAGTTTCCCTCTATTTTTGTTGCCGATCGCAGAGCAAGCTTTTCTCAATGCGGGTTATTCGCTGGATGGCAAAAAACGCAACATCGCTGTGATTGTGACGGGGGGCATTGACTACAGTTCACTGCGTTATCAGGCACGCAATGAAATTAGCTGGCAACTCAGACAAAGCTTGCTCAGTCATGGCATTCATTTGTCCGAAGAAGATGTCGTTGCCTTGCAGGAAATTGTCAAAGACAGCCTGTTCCCCAAACCTTATTTAGAAGGCATTACAGGCGGCATAGGCAATATCGTCGCAAGCCGCGTGGCAGCACATTTGAAGTTGAATGGCCCGGCGTTCACGCTCTATGGGGAAGAAAGCTCCCCGTTTAAGGCGCTGGAGCTGGCTCAGTTTATGCTGGCCAGACAACAGGTGGATGCAGTGATGATTGCCAGCAGAAGTTTTGGCGGCAGTCTGGAAAATGTGTTGTGGGATCATCAATCCTATCAATGTAACCAGATAGTTGGTGATGGGGGTGGGGCGATTGTCCTCAAGCGTGAACAGGATGCCATCCGTGATGATACGCCAATTTATGCAGTACTGGATGGGATGGGCATTGGTTACATGCCGGACAACACCCTTGATTGCAGGCAAGCTAAAACAGCAGCTATTGAAAAAACCATCGTTTCTGCCGCTAAGGCCGGTTTGGCGGCAGCGCAGTGCTCTGCGGATCAGATTGGCTACATTGAGTTATATGCGGGTGGAAAACCAGGAGAAATAGCCGCTGAATTGGCTGCATTGAGCCGGGTGTATGGTTCTTCTGGTGGGAAACCGACAGCGGCCATTGGTACGCTGAAAGCCAATTACGGGCACCTGTTTGCCACTGCTGGCCTGCTCAGCATTATCAAATCCGCATTGCAGCTGTCACAACGGTATTTACCGGCCTTGCCAGACTATCCACAACGTCAGGAGCTGGCGCATCATGCCGGGGATAAATTCCACTTGCCGGCCCGTACTGAAGCCTGGCCTGTACCGGCAAAAGCCCCGCGTCGTGCAGTAGTCAGCCATCTGAGTATTGATCGTTCTTACAATCATGTGATTTTAAGTGAGCCACAGCAGGGGAAACGTGCACGGCCGACAGATCGTCAGGAAAGCAGTCAATCGGGTTTGAATGTCAGGGTATATACCGCAAGAGAAAAAACGGTGGAAGAGTTCATTCTCAATGAACAAACATTGGCACGTTTTGCCCCATTATCTGAGGCCGGCCCTTATCAGGCAGCGGCAGCCGCTCCAGTCAATTCAGCCAATACGCCACCCTCAATGGAAATCAGTCAATTCATACGCAATGCCACTACCCAACTGCATTATCTGCAACTGGAACAGACGTACTATCAGTTGATAAACCAGCATCTGGCAGACGTGCATCCGGTAAACGTGCATCCGATAGAAGTACATCCGGTAAAAGTGCATCCGGCAAATATGCCGGTTGTGCCGGAAAAAAATGCGGCAGCATCCCCCGTGATTTTTGACGAACAGCAATTGCTGGAACTGACGGACGGCAGTGTGGCGAAAGTGCTGGGGGCCGAATATGCCGAAGTGGACAGCTATCCGATCCGTACCCGTATGCCATCGCTTCCGTTCATGTTTGTTTCCCGCATTACGGCGCTTTCTGCCACTAAAGACAAACTGGAACCCTGCCATATCGAATGGGAATACGATATTCCTGAGGATGCATGGTATGCCGTGAATGGTTACATCCCTTCATTCGTTGCGCTGGAATCCTCCCATGCAATGATTGTGGCATTTACGGTCATCGGTTGTGACATGCTGTTCAAGGGGCAACTTTGCTATCGTGCAGTGGATTGCAGCACCACAATGTACAGTGAAATGCCCAGGACCGGGGAAATCTTGCGTGGCCAGGTCAATATCACCTCCATCAGGCGGGTGGGAGGCTTGGTATTGGCAACCTATGAATACCTTTGTTATGTGGGGGAGCGTTTGGTATTTCGGTTGACCGCCACATCGGGGTTCTTTAGCCGCAAGGGCATTGAAAAGGCCGGTAATTTTGACACCAGCCCCTATTTTGCTAAAGCCAGGGCGCTGTTATCACACAATGGGCCATCCCATCATGATTTGATGCGCAATACAAATGCATTGATGAATAACGTGATTTTACCCTGCGAACGAACCACATTCACGGAACAGGACATCACCCGTGCCATGAATGGTGATTTGGCGGCGTGTTTCGGTTCACATTATGGCCGTATCAGTGGAAAACACCTTTGCACGCCGGATACCCGTATGTTGAGCCGTATCCTGAGCATTGATACGGCAGGAGGCGCATTGGGCCTGGGGCAAGCTGTAGGGGAGCTGGATATTGACCCGGACCACTGGGCATTCAAGGCGCACTTCAAAAATGACCCCGTGATGCCGGGAACATTGTTGGTTGAAGGGGCAGAACAGCTGATGAAATTCTATCTGTTTTACCTTGGGCTGCATTCCCGGCCTGATTGGGAAGCACAGACACTGACCAACCACACAACCAGTGCCAAATTCCGGGGCGCAGTGAATTGCGAACGGGATGTGTTGCAATTCCGGCTGACCTGCAAATCCATCAATGCCACGTATTCAGACGACAGGCATACCAGTGGCAAACTCGCGTCTGTCACGTTGCTTTTCATTACGGAAACCCTCTACCGCGGCAATGTGATTGGCATCAGTGACAATTTGGGCATGAGATACATTCGCCGCCAGCGCCAGCAGAATAAAGGTGATGATGTGGCAGAGCAGAAACAGGAAGCTTCAATATGAACCAGCGCCTATCTGTGAATTCCTCAGCTCATCAATCAAAAGCATACCTGCTGACGGAAAATCTTTCTTACTTGCAGGCATTGGATACTGAACTCAAAGTCGTGAAAGCAGGAAGAACGGTATCACTCCAATTATCTGATAAGTCCATGGCAGAACCGGTTTCCGTACTGGGCAGTTTACCGGCAATAACGGCAGCCAGTTTGGGGGATGCGGGGTTCATGGCGGATTATGGTGTGAACTACGCCTATTACGCCGGCGCCATGGCCAATGGTATCCATTCGGAAGAAATGGTCATTGCGCTGGGAAAACAGCGCATTCTGGGTATTTTTGGTTCCGGTGGCTTGCGCACTGAACGGATCGCCGGGGCGATTGCACGTATCCGGCAGGCCTTGCCCGGGGGGCCATTCGGGATCAATTTGCTGCATAACCCTGCCCATCCTGAATGGGAAATGGCCTGTGTACGCTTGTGCATGGAAAATCAGGTGCGGGTCATTGAAGCCTCTGCTTACATCAACCTCAGTCCGGCGCTGGTTTATTACCGTGTCAGTGGTCTGGAGCAGCATCCAGATAGCACGATCCTGAGACACAACCGTCTGATAGCGAAAGTTTCCCGTCGTGAAGTTGCACAACACTTTTTGCGCCCAGCCCCTGAAAACATGCTGCAAAAACTGCTGGCCGAAAGGCTTATCACTGCGGAACAAGCCAATCTGGCCCGTCAGGTACCCATGGCGGATGACATCACCGTAGAAGGGGATTCAGGCGGGCATACCGATCAGGGAGTACTCGCCTGTATTTTCCGTTCAGTTGTACAGTTGCGGGATGAAATCGCAGGGGAAGCGGATTATCCCTGTCACATCCGGGTTGGGGCAGCCGGCGGTTTGGGCACGCCCCACGCAATTCTGTCCGCTTTTGCGTTGGGGGCGGCTTATGTTGTCACCGGCTCGGTCAATCAGTGTTGCGTGGAAGCAGGGACATCCAATGTAGTGAAAAAAATGCTGGGGCAGGCACAAATCAGTGATGTCACAACGGCCCCCTCAGCGGATATGTTCGAGCTGGGCGCTAAAGTACAGGTTTTGAAACAAGGCAGCATGTATGCCGTGCGCGCCCAGAAACTGTACAACCTGTATAAACAGCATGACAGTCTGGATGCCTTGTCCGGGCAGGACATTGCTTTGTTGGAAAAACAGATATTTCACAAATCACTGGCAGAGATTTGGCAGGAAACCATCGACTATTTTCATGCCATGAATCAGCCGGAGATAATCACTAAAGCAGAAACACAACCCAAGAAAAAAATGGCCCTGATATTCCAATGGTATCTCGGCCAATCGTCCCGCTGGGCCATTGCCGGCGATCCGGCACGCAACACGGATTACCAAATCTGGTGCGGCGCGGCAATGGGGGCCATGAACGAATGGCTGAAAGGCACTCCCCTTGAGGCGGTGGAAAATCGACATGTCAGTGATATCGCCCACCTGCTGATGAATGGAGCGACTTATCTTACCCGCCTTTCCCTGCTCGAATTACTCAACGTGGCTATACCTGACCAAGCTAAACGACATGTACCGTTCAGCTTTCAATTAAACAATTCTCAATCAAACAGTTCTCAATCAAACAGTTCTCAATCAAACAATTCTCAATCAAACAGTTCCCAATTAAATAACGATGAATTAAGCGAAATGTCAGCTCAAAAATCACAGGTGAGGAGTAAAGAAGCTATGGATTTTTCAACAAAATTATGTCTGGACAATTCAAAAGATTTTTACAAGAAGTGCTGGAATGTGATGCCCGGCGGCACGCACTATAACTTTGGTGATCCTGAGCGTCCGCTGGTGATCCCTTTCAATCGCGGGCTGAACTCCCGCGTGTGGGATTTGGATGGCAATGAACATCTGGATTTGTTCTGTAAATTTGGCGCATTGCTGGTCGGACATCACAATGAAGAATACAACAACTCCCTGATCGACTACATGAGTAAAGTCACTTCGGTCGATACCTGTGATTTGGAGGTCGGTGTTTGTGAAACAATGCTCAAACACATTCCTTGTGCTGAAATGGTGCGTTTTTGCCTGAGCGGGACAGAAGCCATTCAAAATGCTCTGCGCCTCGCCCGCGCCTTTACCGGAAAAAATCGCTTTATCCGTTTCCATGGCCATTACCATGGCAATGCGGACAATATTATGGGATGGCGCAAAAAGCAGGATTTAACTTACCCCGTGCCGGAACAGTTCAAAGGGGACTTGCTGGACACACTGGGACGCGATCCCAACGTCCTTGTGGATCAATCGTTCATATTGCCGTGGAATGACATCGATATCCTGACCTCCACGATTGAGCGTTATCAAAATGAGATTGCTGCCGTCCTGATGGAGCCGCTTTGCATCAACGGAGGCGGGATTTTCCCCGTCGACGGTTATCTGGAGCAAGCCAAGGCGCTGTGTGAAAAATACAATGTTGTACTGATTTTTGATGAAGTGATTACCGGTGTTCGTCTGGGGCTGGGTGGGGCACAAAAACTCCTGGGGGTGACGCCGCATCTGGCCACTTTCGGAAAGGCATTGGGCGGCGGTTCCCTGCCCATTTCTGCCATTGCCGGCCGCCGTGACATCATGGATCTGTATACCCGCGGAAAAGTCATCCATGCCGGAACATTCAACGGTTACCCTTTGGGGCTGGCCGCCATTCAAACCACCTTCAACATGATTGAGAAAGATCCCGGCTGCTATGATCGCATGGGCGACATTATGCGCCAGATCTCCAACGTATTTGTCAAGGCGGCAGAAGCGGTTGACCTGCCGCTGGTAATACAGGGAATGCCGACCGCACTGGTTTATCACTCACAAAGCACACCGGTGACCTCTTCCGAAGGCTACAGCGATAAAGTCAAATTCTGCGACATCATCATCCGTGAAATTTCCAAGCGCTACGGCATCCAGTTCTCACCATTGTCCCGCATATATTCCAACCTGCTGATGTCACAGGATGATGTGCGTTTCTTCGAAGAGCGGATCTTTGATGCCATGGAAAATGCCCGCAAAGTGATTGATATCACCCTTAAAGGAGAATTCACCAAATGAGTCAGCAAATTGCGGTTGTCACCGGCGCAGCCGGGGGATTTGGTACTGCAATTACCAGGGTGTTGCTGGATATGGGCTATCTGGTGGCGGCAACGGATGTCAGCATGCAAAAACTGGCGCTCCTTCGGGAGCGCCTCGGATGCCCAGAATCCCTCGCTATCGTTGAGATGGATGTGACAGATGCAACCTCCGTCCAGCAGGCAGAGCAACAGATTACTGAAACTCTGGGTAAAAACATCGCTGTGCTGGTGAACAATGCCGGCATTATCCACTGTGCTTTCTGTTTGTCCGGCAAGGGGCTGGATGATGCTGCCAAAGTGATTGATGTCAATTTGGTCGGCTCATTCAATTGTACCTCAGTTTTTGTTCGCCATATGGCAAAGCAAAAATACGGTCGCATCATCAACATTGCCTCAATTGCGGGAATTTGGGGATCAGCAGGGGGTGCAGCTTACGGGGCGTCAAAAGCGGGGCTTATTTCCGCCACGGAATCCTGGGGGCGCGAATTGGGACCACTAAACATCAGCGTGACAGCCATTGCACCGGGTGTTTGCAAAACCGACATGTTGGATCAGTTTGTCAGTAACAATTTGTTGGAATCCTCCATGGGCGATAAATACGCGCGCTCCATTGTTCCGGTCGGGCGTTGGGGAACCGCAGAGGATGTGGCCGAAGTCGTCGGGTTTTTGGCGGGTTGCAAAACCAATTATCTCAATACGGCGGTGATCACGCTGGACGGAGGAATGCGTGTCGGCACGATATAGAAACACCACCGAATAAATGCGGTCAGGTCGGTAAAAAATTGAGGATAACGGGAATGGTGGAAATACCAGACGGGTCCTCGCTTGATTTAATACCTAAGCATAGGGGATAGGCATGCTCAACCAGACTCAAAAAGAGATCAAAAATATATTTATTACGGGAGCGACAGGCGTCATGGGCGGGCGGGTTTTATTTGAAAGTCTGATGACCACTGATGCCGATATCTATTGCCTGATAAGAGCAGAAAATGCCAGACAGGCACAGGGACGTTTGGAAGATTTTTTATTCACCTACGATAAGGAACAGCAATGCCGGAACATAACCCACCGCATTGTTCCTGTCTTGGGTGATATTACAGAGAAGAACTTTGGGCTGACGCAAGAACTATACTCAGAACTGTCCGGCAAAATAAACCGGGTTATCCATTGTGCCGCATGGACTAATCTGGTGGCCTCTTATGGCAGGCTCGCGCCCGTCAATGTGCGGGGAACACATCATGTCATTGATTTCTGCTTGCGGGGCGATATACCGATGCTTTATACCTCCAGCTTCAGCATGGTGGGGGAACACCTGTACAAAGATTTTGTCATGCATGAAACGGATCTGGATATCGGTCAGCGATTCGAAGACATGGAATATGAACGTACCAAATTTGAATCGGAACAAGCCGTGCATGCAGCCGGTAAAAAGGGCCTCAGGTGGGTCATTGTGCGCCCGGGCAATATTTGGGGAGACAGCACTGACGGCAGCTATCCACTGAAGATCACGAAAGTTAAGGGTATCTATTATGAAATGATCCGGGCCTTGGTGGAAACCGGCCTGACGTTCAGTTCAGAGGAAGATTTTGACATTACTCCCGTCGATTTTGTTGCCAAAGCATCACTGCACGCCATCTTGAATATCGAGAAATTCCACGGCAAAACCCTTCATTTGTTGAACCCGAAGCCCATCACTTTCAACGAAATCGTGACGAGCCTGCGTGAATTCGGTTATCGCATCGAAACCATTGACAACGATATTTACATGGAGTCCCTGGCACTGAATTGTCTCTACCTCAATGGGCAATCTTACCGTTCAGTCTTCACTGATTTGCTGGCTTTGGTTCACAACGGCATGGAACTCACTGAAAAAGCCAAATATGCCACCGAAACGACCGCTGAGTTACTCCGGGAAAGTGGCCTGCAATGTCCCCCTTCGGATAAAAAACTCCTCTTTTGCTATTTCAATTACTTGATTGAATGCGGTTTTATTCCGCCGCCACAACAGCAGGGAGAAAAAGCAGAAATCAAGCTCCTGTCTGCCATGGGCGGGTTTCTGGAGCAGTTATTTGACGCAGACCTGTAATCGGCCTGATGTGCCGTCATACCGCGTATTTTGATAAATAAAAATGTATTGAAACGGAGTTTACAATGACGAAACAAGATCTCAGGGTCACCCTCGTTCAGACCGATTTGGTTTGGGAGGATGCGGTTAAAAATTGTCAGCATATCGAACAGCATCTTGAGCACGTCTCCGACAGTGATCTGATTATCCTGCCGGAGATGTTTACCACGGGCTTCAGCATGAAGCCGAAAACCATTGCTGAAACAATGAATGGCCCCAGTATCCGGTGGATGAAAGATCTGGCAGCCAAAAAGGGCAGCACGGTTGTCGGCAGCATGATTATTACGGAAAACCAGCAGTTCTATAATCGCTTGCTGTGGTGCAATGCGGATGGCGTTATCGCGCATTATGATAAAAAACACCTCTTCTCTTACGCCAATGAACATCATGAATACACGGCCGGAAATACACCGCTGATTGTTGATTTCAAAGGATGGAAAATCGCGGCATTCATTTGTTATGACCTGCGCTTCCCGCTCTGGTCACGCAATTTAAATGGCCGCTACGATGCGGCAATCTACATTGCCAGCTGGCCGTCCAAACGTTCACTTCACTGGTACTCGCTGCTACAGGCCCGCGCAATTGAAAACCAAAGTTATGTCATCGGGGTTAACCGTGTGGGGCAGGATGGCAATCAGCATGATTATGACGGGCATTCCATGTTGATTGACCCATTGGGGGAAATATTGCTGCACGAGAAAGATCATGAGGTGGTGAAAACCATGCAGATATCACTTTCTCATGTTCAGGATACCAGAGCACGTTTCCCGTTCCTGAAAGATGCAGATCCTTTTGTCTTAACTGAATGATTTATTGCGTATTGGTAATAAATTCTTATTGAAGGAATGATGGCTAATGGTGATTTCAACTGAATTCGAGCGAATTGTTGCACGTTTCCCGGAAAATGTTGCAGTAACGCAGGGAAGCGAAAACCTAACTTATCACACCTTGTCGAAGCGCGTGGCTGCACTCAGCCATGCGTTGTCCCATCAAGCTGACCACCAGTTTGTCATCACCTTGATGGAAGAGAGTATTTTTCTGGTCATGGCGGCATTAGCCATCATGAAAGCGGGCAAAGTGTTTGTTCCACTCTCGCCGAAACTACCGGAACAACGCCTTGCCATCTTGTTGGCTCAATTTAAAGGCGCGACCATTGTGACCTGCCGCCAATGGTTGCCATTGGTTGAACATCTGCAAACGGATTACTCACTGGTTCTGGCTGATGATATAAGGGAAAGTCATTTGCTCCCCGCCGGGCAGGATCATTCACCGTCCATTAGCTGTCATAACCCAACAATCAATGACATCGCTCCCCATGACATCAGTATTAATAAAAACAGTATTAATAAAAACAGTATTCATCAAAATAGTATTGATAAAAACAGGCTGGCGTATGTCTATTTTACCTCTGGCTCTACAGGTCAACCAAAAGCCATATTAGGACGTTCAGACAGTTTATTGCATTTTATCCGTTGGGAAAGCCGCGAACTGGGTATCACACCGTGGGATAAAGTCAGTCAGCTCATTCCCCAGATGTTTGATCCTTTCCTGCGTGATATCTTCCTGCCCCTGTTGAATGGTGCAACCCTGTGCATTCCACCGGCCCATGATCTCCGCTATTCACCACAAGAATTGCTGAGCTGGATGCGTGAGCAGCAAATCAGCCTGACTCACCAGATCCCTTCTTTCTTTCAGGTCCTGCTGGAATGCCAGCAATCGGGCGATGATTTGCAATCGCTGAGGTATGCGGTACTGTCAGGGGAAACGTTAAAGGGGCCGCTGGTGGAACTCTTTTACCAGCGCAAACTGAAACAAACTCAATTGCTCAACCTGTACGGCACAACAGAAACGACACTGGCAAGTGTCTATCACCGGGTGACTGAAAAAGATGCCAAATGTGCGTTAATCCCCGTAGGTAAACCGATTGACGATACCATCATCAGGGTTGTTGATGAACAGGGGGAAAGTGTTTCCGTCGGGAGCAGCGGGGAGATTTTGATCAGCACGCCCTTCATGAGTGCGGGCTATTTGTTATCACAGGCCGGATCATCACCGTCTGAGTTATCACAGGACAAAAATGCATCACGTTTTATCACACCGGAAACCGGGGAGCTGGCGGGGCAGCCCGTTTACCGCACGGGGGATATCGGGCGCATGGATGAGCAGGGTAATTTGATCCTGCTGGGCCGCAATGATTTTCAGGTTAAAATCAATGGGCAGCGACTTGAAACGGCAGAGATTGAAAGCCTGCTTGAGCAGCATCCTGCCGTGCAACAGTCTGTTGTACAGGCCGTTGAACAGCCACGGGGCATCCGGTTGGTGGCATTTATCCGTCTGGCCCCGTCTATGAGAGTCACGGCAAAAACGCTGAATATCTTTTTGTCCCCTCATTTACCTGCTGCCATGCGGCCTGATGATTACCAGTTTTTATCCATGTTTCCGCTCTTGTCCAATGACAAGGTTGACCGGAAGGCATTGCAGGCATTGATTTCCCGTCAGGGACCGGCCAGTCGCTTTTCTCAGGAACGCCGGAATATCCTTGCGCCACGGGGAGAGCGGGAAACAAAATTATCGGCGATCTGGCAGGCATTGCTGCACATTGAAGATATCGGGCGTGACGACAGCTTTTTTGTGTTGGGGGGGGATTCACTACAGGCCATTCGCATGATCGCACAAGTCCGGCAACAGATGGGGTTGGACCTGAAATTCAGGGATCTGTTCCGGCACCCCACACTGGCGCAATGCGCGGCAATGCTGAGTGCCACAAAAATGCCGGCAGCAGAGAAAGAACCTAGGGCAAAAGAAAAGGAAACAGAAAAGGACACGGAAATTCCGCCCAGTGCCAGCTATGAGCAGCAGGGCATTTACCTGCATCAACAAACAGTTCCTTCCAGCCCGCTCTATAACATGGCCTATGTCGCCCAATGGCAGGGCGCTCTGGATCACAACCGGTTGCAACAGGCCCTTGATGCACTGTTTGTTCGCTATGACGTTCTGAGAACCTGCTTTTTGACTCAGGAAGGGCATGTGACTGCACAGGTTGCAGAGCAGGCTACATCAAATATTATCTGGCAGGATTTCAGCCAACACGGGGCCCATGCCCAATCGCAGGTTGAAAGCATGATCAATCAGCTGGCTTCCCTGCCATTTGAACTGGCCCGGCCGCCGTTATTGCGTGTGGCCGGACTGACACTCCGGCCACACGCTCATTGGGTTGTACTGGTCTTCCATCACCTGATTGTTGATGAAGATTCCGTTAAACAATTGTGGGATGCTTTACTGGAAAATTATAGCCAGCTGCAAATGGGAAAAGCCCTCGACATCCGGCCGGCAAGTTATGGCCAGAGGGAACATGTTGCTGTTCAGTACCTGCGGGTTAACGGGCCGGCGGGATCGGCTGCCCGTCAATACTGGCAACAGCAATTGGCGGGGCCATTGCCCTTAATCCAATTGCCGTATGATTTTCCCACCCCTGCAACGCGCAGTTATCAAGGCGGGCAATTGCCGTTCAGCCTGTCCGCTGAATTCAGCCAGCAGATTGATGCGCTGGCCTGTCAATATGACATCACTCCCCAGCTGATTTTACAGGCAGGGTTTATCGCATTTTTGGCGCGTTATTCACGCCAGAACGACATTCTGCTGGGAACGCCGGTTTCCAATCGCTTGCACAGTCAGGAGCAACAATCCGTTGGCTTGCTTTTCAACGTACTGGTCATGCGCAATCAGGTTGACCCTCTTCAATCATTCGAACAATTGCTGATGCAGGTAAAATCCACCTTCATTGATGCGATAGAGCATCAGGATATGCCTTTCAGCCAGTTGCTGCCTTTACTGCAACACGCCTTACCAGAACAACACAGCGGAGAGGATGTCCATCACCGGGGGATTTCTCCGGTATTTCAAACGCTGTTTGCTTACCAGAATACATCAGCACCTGAAAAACACATGGGGTCGATCCAGCTTTCTTCCCTGCGCCAGTGGAACATTCCGATTGCCAAATATGAACTGACACTGGAAATGTGGCGTGACAAAGAGGTATTGCAGGGCGTGTGGGGATACGCCAGTGATCGTTTCTTACCTGAAACCATTTCCCGCATGGCGGAGAATTTCTGCCATTTCCTGCCGTTGTTGCTTAACCAACCCCAGCAAGCCGTCGGGCGTATTTCCCTGCTCAGTCCGGCTCAGCGGCAGCAATTACAAGAGTGGAACCAGACAGATAAACTGTTCAGCGATAATATCGGCATCCACCAGCTCATTGAACAACAGGTACAGCGCACTCCTGAGGCAATTGCCGTTGAATTTGGCGAGGAGCGCCTGACTTATGCGGAATTGGATCAGAATGCCAACCAACTGGCGCATTTTTTGATCCGGAAAGGCGTCAGAACGGGCAGTTGTGTCGGGTTGAGTGTTGAGCGTTCGCTGGAAGCGATAGTCTGTTTTCTGGCTATCCTGAAAGCAGGCGGCACTTATGTGCCTATGGACCCCCATTATCCGCTGGAACGCAATCGTCATGTGATCGGAAACGCCGGTCTGCACCTGTTGATCACGCAAGATCAGTTCATGGCAGATTATCAGGATAGTGAGATTTCCCTGTACTCCCTTGAATCCTTGTTGCCACAATTAAGTGGGTTCAGCACTGAAAATCCGCAGGTCAGAATTTCACCTGAGAGCACCGCCTATATCATTTATACGTCAGGCTCGACCGGCAAGCCCAAGGGCGTTCCCATCAGCCACCGCAGTTCATGTAACCTTGCGGAAGCCGAGGTTGAATATCTGGCGATGACACCGGGCAGCCGGGTTCTCCAGTTTGCTTCTTTCAGTTTTGATGTTTCCATCTGGGAATTCTTCATGGCGCTCTGTTCCGGCAGTACATTGCTGATGGCTCCGCGCCTGTCCCTGATGCCCGGCCCTGATTTGCTGGGGCAGCTCATTGCTCGGCGAGTTACCCATATCACTTTGCCACCTTCAACGCTGGCGGTACTGCCCGAAACGGACTTGCCTGACTTGCAGGTATTGATGGTATCAGGTGAGGCATGCGGAATTGATCTGGTGAGAAAATGGGGTAAAGGCCGCCGCTTCATCAATGCCTATGGCCCGACGGAAGCCACTGTCGGTACGAGCAATGCGGATTTGACCCCACAAGATACCCTCGTTCATATTGGTCGCCCGATCCCCAATTTTCAGGTCTGGATCTTGGATGAGTTCGGTGCACCCTTGCCCATCGGGGTTGCCGGAGAACTCTGTGTTGGCGGGGTGGGGGTATCGGAGGGATATCTTAACCGCCCTGAACTGACGGAACGCAGCTTTGTTCCTGATCCATTCAGCTCCCGAGCCGGCGCCCGTCTCTACCGTACCGGTGACTTGGCCCATTATCAGGCGGACGGAAACCTGATTTATCTGGGGCGCATGGATCAGCAGGTAAAAATGCGGGGTTACCGTGTGGAGTTGGGGGAAATTGAAAGTGCCTTGCGCCGTCATCCCGCGATTTCCGGTGCGGTGGCTATGGTGCGGCCGGATTACCTGAACGCCACGGCCATTGTGGCCTATTTACTCACGCAATCCGCTACCCCTCCCGGTGAGTCACAAATTGAATCACATTTGAAGGAATTTCTGCCTGATTTCATGCTTCCTTCCTGCTATGTCTTTTTGAGGGAATTTCCACGCTTGCCGAATAACAAAGTGGACAGGAAACGTTTTCCTACCCCGATGAGGCAGGCCGGTGAAGTCATGGTTGAACCTGCCCATAATGAAACAGAACAGGCCATTATCGAAGTCTGGCAGGACTTATTGGGGCATCAGGCAATAGGCCGGAATACATCATTTTTCGCTGTCGGCGGCCATTCCCTGCTGGCGGCCAGAATGGTGGCAATGCTTGACAACCAGTATCAGCTGCACTTTAAAGTCAGCGATGTGTTTGTCTGCCGTACCCCGATGAAGCTGGCGGAACAAGTCAGTACCGCCACCAGACAAACCTTGCTCGACTTACCTGCCATTCATGATGCACCGCTGAGCTTTGCCCAGCACCGGATGTGGTTTCTTGATCAACTGTATCCTGACAGCAACAGTTACCACATCACCACCATCAAAACCTTTGCGGGTGAGATTGATATCGCGAGGCTGCAACAAAGCATCAATCTGCTTTTCCGTCGTTATCCCGTTCTGAATCTGCGCCTGCGGATGGACGGTGATACACCACGGCAATATTACAGTGACCAGCCGCCCCATTGCCCGCATGACATTGTCGCTGTACGGGATAAACAGGCGTGGCAGCAGCAATTGCAGCAACGGGCCGCCAAAATGATGGCAACACCGTTCCGGCTTATTGGCGGGCCGTTGTTCCGCCTGTTACTGGTGACCGATGAACAGCAAGGGACGGCATTGATTTTTTGCCTGCACCATATCTTGGTTGATGAACAATCACTGGGGCAGCTCGATGATGAATTGACGTCTCTTTACCGGTGGGGAGAAAACGCGCCACAGATCCCGGCGCCTGATTACCTGCAATTCGCGGCATGGGAACGCAGTGCTGACGCCGGGCAGGAGTGGCATTCACAATTAGAATACTGGCGCGGTGTTTACCGTACTCTTCCGCCGATGGTGAATCTGCCCCAGAAGCGCAGCGTTGCCCCGGAGGATTTGCACGCCGCTCATTATCATCTGCCGCTTTCTGTTGAACAAACAAAAACCTTGCGCCGCTTGGCGCAGCAGCAAGATACCACCCTGTTTACCCTGTTATTGGCTGCGTTTCAGATCTTATTGCAGCGTTACAGCAGTGAAGGTGCAGATCCCGGTGATATCGTCATCGGTATCCCCGTTTCCCTGCGGGACAGGCCAGAACTGCAACCTGTGATCGGATTGCTGCTTAACACACTGGCTTTGCGTCAGGAGGTGGATACCACCTTGCCGTTCACCGAGTTTCTGGCCCAAAGTGCACAGACTCTGAATCAGGCGATGAATAACAAAGACCTCCCGTTTGATCAGGTTGTGGATGCGGTTATGCCTGCAGGGAAACGTTCTCTTTCACCTCTGTTCCGGATCATGTTTGTGTTCAATGCATTCCGGCAGCAGGGGGATTTGCGCCGGCAAGCTCAATCGACGGATGAACAACTGACGGATGAACAACGAAAAGAAGCCCAGCGGGAAAGTTCTCCGTGGATAGACAATCAATCCATAGACAATCCGGAAGTGAAATTTGATTTAACGCTGTTTGTACAGGAAACGGAAAAGAACCTGCAATTGCGGGTTGAATACCGTGCTGCCTGCTTTGCTGAGGAAATGGTTGCCCAATTAATGGCGCATTATGCTCAGTTATTGGATAGCGTGAGCGCGGCATCCAATCAACCTATTGGTCAATTGAAGCTTCTCTCACCACAAGAGCGCCAGCATCAGATCAGCGGCCTGAATATGACCGATAAGCCATTATTGCATCCGGTCATTCATCAATGGTTCGAACATCAGGTGCGTCAAACCCCGCAGGCCATTGCCCTGGATATATTGGCCGGTACAGCACCGCGACTCAGCCATGACATTGCTTTTCAGCAGCAAGCCAGCCATCACCAATCTGACAATCAGCAAATCAGCTATTACCAACTTAATCAGCAGGCTAACCGGTTGGCGTGGAATTTACTGGAACAGGGAATGGGGGCTGGTTCACGGGTCGGGATTTGCCTGCCACGCTCAGCCATGTTGATCACGGCGATACTGGCAGTGATGAAAACCGGGGCCGCCTATGTGCCTATGGATACCGCCTATCCGATCAGCCGCATCCGTTTCATGCTGGAAGATGCGCAAGTGGCAAGCGTGATCACGACAGGTGAACAGGCCAGCAGACTCGGGTTATCCGGCGATCACGTTATTTTGCTCACCGAAGAGGAGTGGGGCATACAGGCATTACCGGAAGGGCCGGTTACCCTTGCTGATCCTGAAATCACGATTTCGCCGGAACAGCCTGCCTATATCCTTTATACCTCCGGCTCTACGGGGAAACCCAAAGGGGTGATCATTCCGCACAGAGGGCTGGGCAATTACCTGCAACATGCTTGTGAATATTATGCGGTGCCGGGCAAACAGGGTAATACCCTCCATGCATCCATTTCCTTTGATGCCACCATCACCAGCCTGTTCCTGCCGCTTCTACAGGGGCAAACCCTGTTTATCCTGCCTGAAGGTGAAGATATTCCGGCGTTGGTACAGGCCTGGCAACAGTTACCGGATCTGGCAATGGTGAAAATCACCCCTGCCCATTTGGAACTCCTGAGCCGGCAATTGTCACCGGACAATGTCGGGCGTATCCCGCTGCTGGTCATTGGTGGCGAAAGCCTTTCTGCCAGCGCGCTGCGTTTTTGGCGGCAACATGCGCCACAGGTCAGGATTATCAATGAATATGGCCCGACAGAAACCACGGTGGGCTGCTGTATTTATGACATAACCGCAGGTGATATTGACGGGGAGGGCGCACTGCCGGTTGGTCGCCCGATAGCCAATGCCCGGCTTTATTTGTTGGATGAGTGTCAGCAGCCCGTGCCTTTTGGTGCTGCGGGTGAACTTTACATCGGTGGGATGGGAGTGGCCCTGGGTTATTTCAACCGTCCGGACATGACGGAAAAACGTTTCATCGCCGATCCGTTCTCAGCCTCCCCACAGGCGAAGCTATACCGGACAGGAGATTTGGCCCGTTACTTGCCAGACGGCAATTTACTGTACTTGGGACGCAGAGATCAGCAAATCAAATTGCATGGCTATCGCATTGAACTGGAAGAGGTTGAAGCACAACTGACTGCTTGCCATGGCGTTTCTCAGGCCGCGGTAGGGCTGCGTGATATCGGTGGGCGTCAGCATCTGGTGGCTTATTTAGTCTTGGATTTCCCTCCGGCAAATATCACTATCGAAAATGTACGGCAGGAACTTGGTCAACGGTTACCGGAGCATATGTGTCCCACCCAGTGGAGTGTGCAGGAAATTTTGCCATTAACCGAAAATGGCAAGATTGACCGTAAGGGGCTGGAGCAGATCTCATTGGCGGAAAGAAACCCTCTTCCGACCCGCCGGACTGCCGTCACGGTATTGGAAAAGCAACTGACAGAAATCTGGCAACAGGTATTGGATCAGGACAATTTGGGGATTGATGATGATTTCTTTGTCTTGGGCGGGGATTCCATTCTCAGCCTACAGATAGTGTTCAGGGCACGGGAAATCGGCCTGCATATCGCACCCAAAATGCTGTTTGATTATCCGACCATTGCTGCATTGGCAGCCGTGGTTACGCCGGGGATCGTCGCTGATGACAAAACACAGCCGGTACAGGGTGAATATGCCTTACTGCCAATCCAGCGTGCTTTTTTTGAACAACAGCCAGCGCAAAATAATGCCAATCTCCATCACTATAATTTGTCCTATCTGTATGAACTGGAAGCGGGAACAGACATTCCGGTTCTGTCACAGGCGTTGGTTATGTTGGTTAATCAACATGACGGATTGCGCTCCCGTTTCCCGCTGACCGGAGAACATGCCCCAAAATATGCCCGCATTGATGCACCTGTTACCGAATGGCCGATAGAACAGATTCATATCAGTGAAAATCCGGCCCATGAAGTCTTACGGCAAATTGCCGCAGAGCGGCAGGCACAACTGAATATTGAAAACGGCCCGCTGCTGACGGCAACCCATTTCATGACCGCCGGGGGAGATTATTTACTGCTGACGGTTCACCATTTAGTGGTTGATGGCGTGTCATGGCGCATCATTACGGAAGATTTAACCCACTACTACAGAACCTTGCTGGCAGGAGAAACACCACGCCCGGCAACCAAGAGTGCCTCTTTGATGGAATGGGCATCTCATTTGGCAGACTACACCCAATCCGATCTGGCACAACCTGAGCGAGATTTCTGGCAGAAAAAACGCAATGGTGTTGTCCCTCCGTTGCTGCCCTGTGATCGGGGGGAAAAACCGCGTGCCGGTTTAGTCAGAGAATCGGCTAAATACCGCCTGACACTGAACAGTGCTGACACAACCTCATTGGTACAGCACACCGGCCAAGCCTACCGTACTCATGTCGGTGATTTATTGCTGGCGGCCCTGGCGGCAACACTGCAACGTTGGAGCGGTTCAGGAAAACTGCATGTGGATATGGAAGGGCATGGGCGGGAAAGCCTGCATGAAACCGTGGATGTCAGCCGGACAGTGGGTTGGTTTACCACCATTTATCCGTTGTTGCTGGATTTACCGGCATGTTGCCCGGCAGAACAATTGATCCCGATGGTCAAGGAAGCGGTGCGTCAGGTGCCTTATAGCGGGACAGGCTATGGTGCCCTGCGGACTTTTTCTGACACGCTTTCTGACTCTCCTTCTGACACAAACAGCCTGCCTGATTTCCCGTTGGCAGACATTTGCTTTAACTATCTCGGCCAATTTACCCGTTCATTCCATCAGACGCCGTTGAAAGGTGTGGCTGACATGATGCAGGAACACCGGCATTCACCTGATCATGTCAGAATGTATGCGCTGGAAGTGGACAGTTACATTGACGAAGGGCAATTGCAGATAGAGTGGACATACAACGGCCAGAGCTATCAGCATGAAACCATTGGGCAACTGGCAACGGCAATGAAAGAACAGATTATCCGGCTGACTGAACATTGCATGACCCGCTCACAGGCAACTTACACGCCATCCGATTTTCCTCTTGCCCGCCTGAATGCAGAAACATTGCATCAGTTACAGCAACGTTATGGCGTGATGGAAGATGTTTTCCCGCTGACCTACACCCAAGAAGGGATGTTATTCCACTCCATGGCGGAACGGGGCAGCGGCCTGTATCACGAACAGCTGTGTTTCAGCTTGCCGCGGGGAGTGGATATTGCCCGCTTGCAGCAGGCATGGCAGAAAGCGGTTGCTCATTATCCGATTTTGCGCAGTCGTTTTGAACTGAGCCTGACAAATGAACCGCTGCAAATTATTCTGCCCCAGCAGAAACCGGAATGGCGGCAGCATGATTTGCGGCTTCATCAACCCGCAGATGCGGAACAACAACGCCTGCACTTATTGTCGGCAGATCTGGCAGAAGAATTTGTCCTGAATCCCGATGAACCGGGGCAGGGTACGTTGTATCGCATTACGGTCCTGCAACTGCCTGACGAACAAACACAGCTGATCTTCAGCCATCATCATGCCATTCTGGATGGCTGGTCAGTCAGGCTGATGCTGACAACCGTTGAAGCCATTTACCATTCTCCCGATGAGAAGTTGCAGCCTGCTCCGGCGTTCAAGTCATTTATTCGCTGGCAACAGCAGAGCCGGAAAGCCTGTCAGGATTATTGGCATGGGCAGCTGGCCGGTGTCACTTCGGCAACGCCGCTGCCCGCGGCCCATCCGATCAGGGTTGCCAGCCAGCAGAAACAGCGCCATGCATTCCGGCTCTCCACCGAATTGTCCCGCCAACTGGCAGAAACAGGCCGCGATTACCGGTTGACACTCAATACGCTGGTACAAGGGGCCTGGGCCTTGTTGCTGCAACGTTATAGCCGGCAGGATGAGTGTCTGTTTGGCATGACAGTGTCCGGCCGGCAGGCGGATCTGGCCGGGATTGATAAAATGGTGGGGCTGTTGATCAGTACATTGCCGATCCACATCACCAGTCAGGCCAATCAAACCGTGGCTGACTGGTTGAGCGCAATTCAACAGCAGTTGCGGGAACATGAAAGATTCAGCGCGGTTTCGCTGGCGGAGCTGAAATCCACCTGTGGCCTGCCAGCCCTTGATACATTGCTGGTATTTGAAAATTACCCGCAATCATCGGGAATGCAAGATCGGCTGTTTGAATTTGAACAGGCAACAGAAAGCACCAATTACCCGCTGGCGCTGATTACGGCGTTCTCTGACCGTTTGCACGGTGAACTGGTCTATGACAGCGGATTATATGATGAATCAGCCATAGCGCGTCTGGCAGGGCACTTTACCGGCATTCTGACCCGATTGATGACTAACATGGCGGGCATGTTATCTGATATCGCGTTGTTGGATGAGCAGGAAAAACAGCAGTTGCTGACACGCTGGCAAGGGCCAGAGTTACCTGTTTTCACCGGCAATGTCTATAGCTTGTTTGCCCGTCAGGTACAGCGTACGCCCCAACAGATTGCGGTTATTGATGGACCAAGCCAAATCAGTTACGCGGAACTGGAACAGAGAATAGATCATATTTGCCGTGGCCTGCATCACGATCAGATCAGCGCCGGTGACCGGGTTGCCCTCTATTTGCCGCGCAGCACGGACTATGTCGCCGCCATGCTGGCTGTCAGCAAAATGGGAGCGTGCTATGTTCCTGTTGATACCTCTTATCCTGCCGAGCGTGTGGCTTATTTGTTGTCCGACAGTCAAAGCCGTTTGGTGCTGACCCATCAGTCGCTGGCAAACCGCCTGATGCCTGGCATTGCAGTGCGGATGCTGGATAAGGAAACGAGCCCAGTTCCGGCCTGCGCTTATGCAGCAAGTCACGACGATGCCAATGCACTGGTTTATCTTATTTACACCTCCGGCTCTACGGGAATGCCGAAAGGCGTCATGGTTGAGCATCTTAGCCTGATTAACTACCTGACGGATGCCAGCCAGCGTTATCAGATCAGTGCGGATACACGGAGCCTGTTTCATTCTTCCATCAGTTTTGACGCCACCCTGACCAGCCTTTACCTGCCGTTGTTGCATGGCGGCACCATCACCGTCATACAGGATGATGCCGGGATAGCATTAATGGCGGAGGCATTGCAGCAACAAAATAACCAGTTATTGAAAATCACGCCGGCCCATCTCGGGATTTTAGGGGAATACCTCAATAATGCAGAGGCAAAATCCCATGTGAACGCATTGGTCATCGGGGGGGATGCCCTGAGCTGCGAGACAGTACAGGCATGGCTGGATGAGGCCCCGGCTCCCGGGGTATTCAATGAATATGGTCCGACGGAAACCGTTGTGGGTTGTTGTGTCCATTGCGCTGACAGGAAGCAGGATTTGCAGGGCATGATGCCGATTGGTCTACCCATTGCCAATACCCGGCTGTTCGTGCTTGACGGGGATTTGTCGCCCACCCCGTTTGGTATGGCGGGTGAGTTGTACATCGGGGGTTTGGGCGTGGCTAGGGGGTATTGGGATCGCCCTGAACTGACCGCTGAAAAATTTACCATCCTGTCAGTACCAGAAGGTGAAATCCGGGTTTATCGCACAGGCGATCGGGTTTGTGCCTTGCCGAATGGTGAATTGCTCTATCTCGGGCGTGATGACCGGCAAATCAAACTGCGTGGGTATCGCATTGAACCGGCAGAGATTGAAGCCCAGCTGATGCAGCATCCGCAAGTCCGGCAAAGTGTCTTGCTTCCCTATGCCAACGAGCAGGGTGAAGTGCAGCTGGTGGCCTGTGTTGTTCTTAGACAGACAACTCAAACCGGCAATGTTTCGGAAGACTTGCGTGATTTTCTCGGCCAGCATTTGCCCGCCCATATGCTGCCCCACACGATTGTCCTGTTGGATGAAATGCCACAAACCACCAATGGCAAAGTGGATCACGCTGCATTACTGGCACGTCTGCCGGCAATGCGCCAGCAAGAACAGCATTCACTGAATAAGCCACAAACACCATTGGAAAACCGCCTCGGCGAGATTTGGTGTGATGTGCTGCAACGCAAGGAGACTGGGCGCGATCAGAATTTCTTTTCGCTGGGCGGGCATTCATTGCATGCGTTGCGCATTGCAGCCCGCATTGAACAACAGCTCTCCGTCAGGATCTCTTTGGCGGAATTCTTACGGCATCAAACCATTGCACAACTCGCCTGTTTCCTGGCGTCGCGTGCTACAGCAGAAAACCCTGTTCGTTCCGGCACAATCAAGCGTGTTGTGCGGGGAGTGTGAATAACAATCAATGAACAATGGAATATAAACAACATTGAAGGGGAGTCACATGCAGCAAGATACATTTAAATTTAAAGCATCCCTGGCACAAAAACGGTTGTGGTTGCACGAACAACTCGAACAACAATCGTCGCTTTACCACATCACAACTGCGTTGATGCTTGAAGGAGAATTGGATATACCGGCACTTCAACAAGCTATTAACGATATGATGGCGAGACATGAGTCTTTCCGCACCGATTTTGTTTATCAGGATGACATACTCTATCAGCGTTGCCATGACGCGGTAGCTTTACCGCTGCTCATGACAGATCTGTCTGCGTTGGGGGAAGCGGAGCAAAAACAGCGCTTGCAGCAAGATAGCCTGCGGCCGTTTAATTTGCTGCAAGCCCCTTTATTGCGTTTTACCCTGTATCGCTGCGGGGCTGAATGCCACTATCTGGTGATGGTACTGCATCACCTTATCTCCGATGGTTGGTCCGCCGGGATTACCAGCCGTGAACTGAGCACCTGTTATAACGCCCGTCGTCAGGGAAATGCCCCTGAATTGCCGGAATTGCCCATTCAGTACATTGATTATTCCGAATGGCAGCACCAGCAGAGCGATGATCCCGCGTTGGGTGAATCGCTGGCATGGTGGAAACAAAAACTGGCGGGCTGTGAGCCTATCGCCTTGCCTTTCGACTATCCGCGCCCCGGCCGTCTTAGCCCGCGGGGGAAAACACACTGTTTTACCTTATCGCCACAACTGACCGGGGCTTTAACGGCGCTGGCCCGGCAGAACAACAAAACCTTGTTTACAACCTTGCTGAGTGCGTTTTACCTGCTGTTGCACCGATACAGCGGCCAGACAGATCTGGTGGTGGGTTCAACGGTATCGGGGCGCGGGCAATTGGAGCTGGAAGGCATTATCGGCTTCTTTGTGAATACACTGGTTTACCGGATTGAACTGGTGCCAAGCGCGACATTTGCCCAATTGCAGGATCAGGTGTTTGACACGGTGCTCAGCGGGCTGGAACACCAACAGGTGAGTTTTGAAAAACTGGTTGAAGCCATCAACCCGAAACGTGACCTGAGTTATTCACCGCTGTTTCAGGTGATGTTCTCCTTTGATGAATCCGGCACAACCGGATGGCAGTTTGATGGTGTGAAAACGACACCTCTTACTTTATTGGGGGAGAGCGCCAAATTTGATTTGACATTATCAATGGAGAAAACGTCGCCGGAAAATGGCATAGCGCAATTGAGCGGTGCGTTTGAATATAGCAGCGATCTGTTTGATGAAGCGACCATCCGCCAAATCGATGCCAATTTCCGTTTCCTGCTGGAAGAGATTGTCCAAAGCGCCCATAGGGTTCTGGCCGATTATCAATGCATTGATGAAGCCGAAAAACAGTGGATCTTGCATGAATGGCCGCGTAAACGGGTTCACCATCCGGTAACGCAAACCCTGCACCAGGCGTTTGAACAGCAAGTCTTGCAGCGGCCGCACGCCATCGCCCTCAGTGCTGACAATGGCCGGTTTCTGACTTATGGGCAACTCAACCAGCGTGCCAACCAACTGGCGCACTATATTATGGAAATTATGCAGCAAATGGAGGTGCCGGCTGCGGAAGCGCCCTTGATTGGCCTCTGTCTGGAACGTGATGAGGAGATGTTGGTATCCATTCTCGCCGTACTGAAAGCCGGGCTGGCTTATCTGCCAATTGACACGAGCCATGCGCCGGAACGGATACGTTTTTACATTGAAGATGCCAATGTACAGCTGGTGATTGGTGTACCGCAACATCAGGCACTGTTTGAACTCAATGAGGTGGATTACCTTTGCATCGACACTGAAAAAACCTTTATTCAAACCATGCCGCTGGATAACCCGAATATCGCCAGTCAGCCGGATTCTCTGGCCTACGTGATTTATACCTCCGGCTCGACGGGGATACCGAAAGGAGTGGAAATCCCCCATGCCAACGTCATGCGGCTGTTCCATGCCAGTGGACGCCACTTTAATTTCACTGAGAACGATGTCTGGACGTTATTCCACTCCTGTGCATTTGATTTTTCTGTCTGGGAAATATGGGGGGCGTTGTTATTTGGGGGTCGCCTCAGCATCGTGCCTTATTGGGTCAGCCGCACGCCGGGTGATTTCTATCAGTGGGTGTTGCAGGAAAAGGTCACGGTATTAAACCAGACCCCTTCGGCTTTCCAGCTCTTTATTGCTGCGGACAGCCAGTTGAACGGAGCGAAAAAAGAGGACGAAAAAAACGAATTGTCACTGCGTTATGTGATCCTCGGGGGGGAAGCCCTGGAGCCGGCTAAATTGCAGGGTTGGTTCAAAAAACACGGGGATGAACAACCGCATGTCATCAATATGTATGGCATTACCGAAACCACGGTGCATGTGACTTACCGCAGGATCAGGCAGTCAGACGCCCAGCAGGGCGGGAAAAGCCCGATTGGTGAGGCATTGGACGATCTGGAAATATTCTTGCTGGATAAACAGCACCGGTTATCTTTGTTGGGTGCAGTGGGGGAAATGTATGTGGGTGGCGCGGGGGTGGCCCGTGGTTACCTGAATCGCCCCGAGCTGACGGCCCAGCGTTTTATTGATAAACGACAGATTTTTCCGGATGCGGAGGCAGGACAGCGGTTATACCGGAGTGGGGATTTGGCCCGCTTGCGTCGTGACGGCTCACTGGAATATCTCGGCCGTGCTGACCATCAGGTGAAAATTCGCGGGTTCCGCATTGAACTGGGAGAGATTGAAAGTGCGCTGAAACGCATTGAATCGGTTGCTCAGGCTGTCGTGATCGCCCATCAGGATGATGCCAACCATGCGCTGCGTCTGGTGGCTTACATTGTGGCTAAACCTATTGCAGCGAAATCCATTGCGGCGAAAACGGCGGAGGAGACACATTCCGGAGAGACATCGCCAGAAGAAAAACTGTCCGTTGATGCATTGCGGATCGAATTGAAAAAAACCTTGCCGGACTACATGCTGCCGTCTGCCTTTATTTTTCTGGATACCCTGCCACTGACCCCCAACGGCAAAATTGATCGCAAGGCATTGCCAGCGCCTCAGCAAGTGCGCCCCCAGCTTGCCAGTCAATATCAGCCGGCACGAAATGAAACAGAAACCGTATTGCTGGCATTGTGGCAAGAAACCCTGCCGGTATCCCAGATTGGTATTCACGATAACTTTTTCGCCTTGGGCGGTGACTCGTTGCGAGGCGTGCAACTGGCAGGCAAAGCACAGCGTCACGGATGGTCATTGACGCTGGTGGATCTGTTCCAGCATCAAACGGTGGCAGAACTGGCCGCTGTGCTGAATGAGCGCAGCAAAGAGAATCCGACCGCAGTGCAGACGATGGCCCTGTTCAGTCAGATTTCGCCGGAAGATCGCCGGCGCCTGCCGAAGAACGTGGTTGATGCCTATCCGCTCAGCCGGATGCAGGCGGGTATGTTCTACCACATGAATCTTTCTCCTGATGCCAATGTATACCACTGCACCGGCTCAACCCACATATTCATCAACGGGCAGTTTGATGAGACAGCTTTCCGCGAAGCAACCGCCCAGACCGTGGCAGCCCATGATGTTCTGCGCACGGCATTCGATATGGAGAGTTACAGTGAACCCCTGCAATTGGTGCTTGAATTTGCTGAACTGCCGATTGTCGTTGAAGACCTGCGCCATTTATCCGACGAAGAACAGGACGAACGGGTAAAAGCCTTACTGGAGGCTGAACGGGTAAATCCGTTTGATTTGCTCAATCCGACATTGCTGCGTTTCTTCATCTACTTACGTACAGATCATTCATTCCAGTTTACGATGACTGAATGTCATCCCATATTTGATGGCTGGAGTTATAACACCATGATCGTGGAGGTATTCAGCCGCTACGCCACGCTGACCGGACTGGACAACTGGCAGGCGCCGGATAAGAAATCGCTGGAATACCGTGATTTCATTGCCCTGGAAAAAGCGGCCATTGCCGATGAAAAGAATAAAATGTACTGGGCACAAAAACTGGATGATTGCACCATCATGGAATTGCCCCGCAAGCTGAATGCGGGGGTGTCAGGGGATGCGGCCAGTCATGCAGGAGAAGGCACAGTTGATGGAAATAATGGTGATGATAATGACAGCGGCACTCTTGCAACCAGCCCGAAAATAAAATCCTTTACCCTGACATTGGAGGGGACGGTTTATCAGGGATTGCGTCACTTGATGCAGCAACTCGGCGTACCATTGAAAAGTGTTTTGCTGACAGGGCACATCAAAGTGATGAGCATTTTCAGCGGTGAGCATGACATTCTGACCGGTATTTCTACCAATGGGCGGCCGGAAGCACAAGGCGGGGATAATCTGTACGGTCTGTTCCTCAACATCTTGCCGTTCCGCCAGATCTTATCACCGGTTTCCTGGCATGAACTGATCCGTCAGGTTTTTGCCAATGAAATTGAAGCCATTCCCCACCGCCGCTACCCGTTGGCGGAAATTCAGCGCCAATTCGGCCAGCAGCCATTACTGGATGAAGTCCTGTTCAACTACATTGACTTTCATATTTATGACCAGATGGCAGCCGGCCTCGGGTTGAACGTGATAGGCAAATTGCATACTCAAGATGTCTATGAAGGGACGCACTTTGCCCTGACCGTCCATTTTCAGCACAAGACCCTGACATCATCACTAATTAATGATCAGGTTTCTATCCAGATTGATTATGACGAAAACCGATTGAGCCGTGATCTGGCGGCGGATATGGCTGAATGCTATTCAGCGGTCTTTACGGCAATGGTGACAGAGGCACAGAGCTTGCATTGTGCCAATCACTTTGTTCCCATGGCCCAGCAGCGGAAAATTGAAGCCTTCAGTCAGGGGGCATCCGGTTATCGGGGGCAACAGACACTGGCTGAACTGTTTGCGGAACAGGTTGCCCGTTCACCTTCTGCGTGCGCCGTCGAATTCAGCAAGCCATCCGGGAAACAGCAACTCACTTATCTGGCGCTGGACCAGCAATCCAACCAACTGGCGCACTTGCTGGTACAAAAAGGCGTGCAACAGGGGCAGCGGGTTGCTTTGTTGCTGGGGCGCAGTATTGAATTGATCGTATCGATTCTGGCACTGGTCAAGCTAAAAGCCGTTTACCTGCCGCTCAATCCCGAAGATCCGGACGCGCGTTTACTCGAGCAGGTTGAAGATGCACAGTGTGAATTCTTCATCACAGACCAGCGGGTGATTGACAGCTCACTGCCGATGAAAGCGGCCAATTTATCTGCCGTAATATGGCTGGATGCAGAGCAATCCTCATTATCCCGGATGCCTGTCAGCCCACTGCCGGACAAGGGATCTCACCCTGATGAAAACCAGGCCAACCTGCCGGCCTATGTTATGTACACCTCTGGCTCTACCGGCAAACCCAAAGGCGCGCTGATAGGGCAAAAAGGCATTATCCGTCTGGTCAAAGACGTCAGTTATGCTGATTTCCGCGTCTTCGGTCGTTTTCTGCAACTGGCCTCTGTCAACTTTGATGCCTCAACACTGGAAATCTGGGGTCCCCTGTTGAATGGCGGCTCGATAGTCATTTATCCGCAGAGTGCAATTTCTGTGCTTTTGCTGGAAAAAATCATTAAAGACGGGCGGGTAGACAGCCTGTTCCTGACGACATCGCTGTTCAACCTGATTGTTGATGAACGCCCGCAGACACTGCAAACAGTGAAGCAACTGATTTCCGGTGGTGAAGCCATGTCATCCGCCCATGCCAACCGTATCTGCAAATACTATCCGGAATTGCATCTGATCAACGGTTATGGGCCAACGGAAAATACCACGTTTACCACAAGCTATCGTTATCGCGGAACGGAAGGCAACAGTGTGCCAATCGGTAAACCCAATGAAGGCAATCTGGTTTATATCCTCAATGCATTCCGGCAACCCGTGCCGATAGGGACGACAGGTGAACTTTACATTGGCGGGAAGGGGCTGGCATTGGCTTATCTGAACCAAGACAGCCTCTACCAAAATCTGTTTATTGAGAACCCATTCGACAAATCCCTTTCAACCCGGCTGTACAAAACGGGGGATCGGGGACGTTACCTGCCCAATGGCGATATTGAATATCTGGGGCGCATTGATAATCAGAACAAGATCCGGGGTTATCGGATTGAGACGGGGGAAATTGAGGCGGTGCTGTGCAAGCACCCTGACATTGAACGGGCTGCGGTTCGGATCATTAAAGAAACCCGGGGAAAACGCATTGCGTCCTATATTGTGCCCAGGGCGCAAAAAACATTGGATATGATGGAACTGCGTATTTATCTGGCGGAAAGATTGCCGCGCTATATGCTGCCGACCTATTTCCAGACCTTGCCTTCCCTGCCTTTGAATGCAAACGGCAAACTCGATATTGCTCTTTTACCTTCCCATTATTCGGGGATGGCAGTGAGTGCGCCAGAAAATACGATCACAGAAAACAGTGGGCTACAAAACGATACCGCTGAAAACGGCATATTTGTAAATAATGCATCAAGAAAAGGGGCACTAAATCACCTTGAATTGGAAAGCGCCGGATTAGAAAACACGGAAACAGAAAGGGCACAATGGAAATTATCACCTGATCCCGTTGTACAGGGCATTCAGCAAGTCTGGGCAGAAGTACTGGATATAGAATCCCCCAATTGTGATGAGAATTTTTTCGATTTGGGTGGGGATTCTCTGCTGCTGGCACGCGTTCACCTGAAACTGCATGCGTTGGGTTATCCCCGTTTGTCCATTCTTGATCTGCTCAACTACGCCACTATCCACCAGCTCGCTCAGTTTATCAGCAACGGAAGAAAACAGAGTGAGCGACATGAACATAAAGCACCGTTATCAGGTATGGGCATCAGGCAGCCAGGCAGGCAAATGAATCCGAACAATCTCATTGATGGACGCCAGCGTCTGGCAAAACGGCAGAAAAAAATGCAGCACAAAGGGTAATGGGAAAAGGGAACAGAGCTAATGAATAATACCGATGTCAATAATACCCAAAAAACACAGTCAATGGATTTATTGCCTGATTACGAAATGAATGCCCCGGAAATAAATGATCCGGAAATAACGGGCTTTGAAATTGCCATTATTGGCATGGCGGGACAATTTGCGGGTGCCGGTGATATTGATGAATTCTGGCAAAATATCGCTGCCGGTGTTGAGTCCATCAGGCCATTGAGTGATGAGGAACTGGATGCGGCAGGAATTACAATGGAGGCGCGTTCGCGCGCCGATTTTATCCGCAATGCGTCTGTGCTCGATTACCCGGAAGATTTTGATGCTGAATTTTTCGGTTATTCGCCACGGGAAGCACAGGCAATGGACCCGCAGCAACGCCTGTTTCTGGAAACATCCTGGCTGGCACTGGAAAATGCGGGTTATGCACCGGAGAAATATCCGGGAGCCATTGGCGTATTTGCCAGTACATCCAGCAGCAGTTATTTATTCCATTATTTGTTGAACCATTCCGCCATGATGCAGGAAGTGATGTCGGACATCATGTTACTCGGCAATAACCGGGATCTGCTCTCAACCCGCGTCTCGTATAAGTTCAACCTGAGAGGCCCCAGTTTTATCATCGGCTCGGCCTGTTCAAGCTCAATGGTTGCTTTGCATTATGCCTGCCAGTCCTTGCTGGCAGGGGAATGTGATATGGCATTGAGTGGCGGTGTACATATTGGCTTTCCTTCCCATAGCGGCTATCACTTTGAGGGCAGCGGCATTCTCTCCCATGACGGGCATTGCCGGACTTTCGATGCGGAAGCATCCGGCACATTGAGTGGTGATGGTGTCGGGGTGGTGATATTGAAACGGCTGCAAGATGCGCTGGACAGCCGCGATCATATTTATGCGGTGATAAAAGGCTCTGCGATCAATAACGATGGCGCGGAGAAAATTGGTTTTACCGCGCCATCGGTAACAGGGCAGGCTTCCGTTATCCAGCGTGCGTTGCTGGCAGCTGAGGTCCCGGCAAACAGTATCAGTTATGTCGAAGCACACGGTACAGCGACCCACCTCGGTGATCCGATGGAAATGCAGGCCCTGATCAAGGCTTATGGGCAAGATGCACCGGATGTTCAGCAAGGCGGGGTACAGATCCCTTGTGCTGTGGCGTCCGTTAAGGCCAATATTGGCCATACGGATTCTGCTGCGGGTGTCACTGGCGTGATGAAAGTCGCACAAATGCTGACACATCGTTATCTGCCTCCGGCCGTGAATTTCAGCCGGCTGAATCCTGAAATTAACCTGACGGGGTCAAGATTCTATATTCCAACCGAAGGAAAAGCATGGCAGGGTCAGGGCATTCTTCGTGCCGGAGTCAGCTCATTCGGCATGGGGGGCACCAACGCCCATATGATCCTGGAAGAAGCACCGCCCATTCCTCCGTCCGGCCCGGCCTACCCGCAACAATTGCTTTGCTTTTCAGCCAAAACCCCTGCGGCACTGCGTGGAAATCTGAAGAAATTCCGCGACTGGCTGGAAAAGTTCCCTGAGCAGCCATTGGCGGATATTGCCTATACCCTGCATGTTGGCCGCAATGAAATGGATTACCGCTACAGTCTGGTATGCCATGATCATGCAAATGCGATCACTGTGCTGGATAATTGTTTATCCCGGACTTCGCAGGGGCAGGAAAATATCGCCGGCGCGTTTGCTTCAAGCAGTGCGGCCACGCTCTCTTCTGCCCTTGTCTTTATGTTCAGCGGGCAGGGTTCCCAGTACGCAGGCATGATGCGGGGCTATTATGAGCAGGAAAGCCGGTTCAGGGCCGTGGTTGATCAATGTGCGACAATTCTGCGCCCCTTGCTGGGGCGCGATATCCGCCCGCTGATCTTCGATTCGGCTGCCAGCAATAAAGCACCGGCGAACGCATCAGCGAACATGCCGGCAAACACACCGGCATTGTATGAAACACGTTATACCCAGCCGGCCCTGTTTGTTGTCGAGTATGCCCTGAGCCAATTGCTGATGGAATGGGGCATCCGTCCCTCGGCTTGTATTGGTCACAGCATTGGTGAATACGTCGCGGCTTGCCTTGCCGGTGTATTTACACTGGAAGATGCGCTGACCATTGTCACCAAACGGGCTGAATTAATGAACCGGATGCCGGGCGGAAAAATGCTGGCAGTGGGATTGGATAGAAAGACGTTGCAGGGTTATCTCCATGAAGGGGTGACGCTGGCGGCTTGCAATGCCCCTGAATTTTGCGTGGTATCGGGAGAAACCGGGGCGATATTGGCACTGGAGGCTGCCCTTGAGGCCGAAGGGGTTGAAACCAGGGCCTTGCATACATCCCATGCTTTTCACAGTGCCATGATGGAGGGGTGTCTTGAACCCTTCAGGCGGGTATTTGACGGTATCACGCTGTCACCACCTGACCTGCCGTTTATCTCCTGCATAACCGGAGAATGGATTAGCCGCGAGCAGGCAACATCGCCGGATTATTGGGTTCGCCAATTACGGGAACCGGTTGAATTCAGCCAGGGGATTGCTTGTTTGTTATCCCACAAAACCCCTGTCTTGCTGGAAGTCGGGCCGGGCAGCAGCCTGACCGGACTGGCCAGAATGCAGGTGGCAGGATCGGCATTCCCGCCCGTTTTTAGCAGCACACGGGACATCAAACAGGATATTCCCGACAGGCAACATTTGCTGAATGCTCTGGGGCAATTATGGCGGCAAGGGGTGTCCGTCAATTGGTCAGCGCTGTATCAGACACAAGCTCGCCGTCGTCTTCCTTTGCCTGGTTATACTTTCCAGCATCAACGCTACAGTTTGGATACATTAGTCAGTCAGGCTCCTGACTCCCAATCCCGGTGCAACCTTTCTGCCCCGAAAGCCTCTGCCCCAAAAGCCGGGCGCTTGCCACCGGAACAATGGGGCCACCAGATCCGCTGGAAACAAATGCTGGCGCCAACGGTGGAAAATAGCGAACTGAACGGGCAGGTGTTCCTGATTTTCATGGATCGGTTGGGGGTAGGCAAGCAGTTGACCAGCCAGCTGGAAAAGCAGGGGGGAAAAGTCTGGCAGGTTGTGCAGGGCAGACGTTTCAGCGCAAATGCCGCTTTGTGCCGGGTGACGATTAACCCTCAGCAGGGCGAGGATTATCAGGCGCTGGCAACGCTGCTTCATTCTCAGCACGTCAAGGTCAGTCACATCATTCATGCATGGTCGATAACGCGTTCGTTCTCCATTTCATTGCAGACAGCTTTCACAAATTATGAATCTTTGCTGCACATTGCCCGTCAATTTGCGGCAGGAAACCCGCATGACACCGTGCTGAAAATCAATATCCTTTCTAACCGGCTGCACGCCATCTCGGACCATGATCGCAATGACCCGGCCAAGGCCTTGCTGATTGGCCCGAGCCGCGTGATCCCCAAAGAATTTGAACAGGTACAGTGCAAAAGCATTGATATTTCGCTGTCTGACAACCGGTGGTCGCTGCCTTTGTTCAATCCGGTTTCTTCCCGCACGTTGTCTGCATTGCTGGCAGAGATTATCGGACATTCAGACAGCTATTCAGGCAATAACTCAGGCAATAATTCAGATGGCAAGCGTTCAGACAATATTGTCGCGATACGTGGCAGAAACCGTTATCTCCCGTTGCTTGAAACGGCCGAATTGCCCGTTGCGGCTTCCCCCTCATTCAGGCGGGGTGGCAATTACCTGATCACCGGAGGGTTTGGCGGCATCGGCGCCACGATAGCGACTTATTTGGCAAGCCGCTATCAGCCTCATTTAATCTTCATCAGCCGCAGTGAATTACCGCCGAAAAATGAGTGGTCAGATTGGCTCGACAGCCATGATACCAACAATAAACGGTCACAGAATATCCGGTTACTGCAACAGTTACAGCAGATGGGGGCTTCCGTTTCTGTGATTTCCGCTGATGTAGCCGATGCAGGCCGGATTGGGAAGGCGCTGACCGATATCACTCTCCAGTATGGGCAGATCCACGGTATTTTCCATAGCGCAGGGATCGCCGACGCGGGATTGATCCAGAATCGGAAATTAGAGGACTCCCTTCAGGTTTTCCGCTCAAAAGTGGTGGGAACGCAGGTACTCAATCACTGTTTACGGCATCATTCCCTGGACTTTTTTGTTTTGTGTTCATCATTGGCATCCACGGTGGGAGCAGTCGGCCAGGTGGCGTATTGTGCCGCGAATGCGTATGAAGATGCCTTTGCCCTGTTGCATCACCAACACCGTCCGGCCAACAGGCGCCAGACCCGCTATCTGGCCATTGGCTGGGATGCATGGCGGGAAGTGGGAATGGCTGTGGATAGCCTGAGCCGTTGGTATCAGGATGAAGAACAAGACACCATCAGCCACGGAATTTTGCCGGAGGAAGGCTGCCAATTACTGGAACGTTTGCTGGCTCATGATGACAGTGTTTATGCCATTTCTACACAAGGTTTGCCTTTGCCGGACAGCGGACATGAATCAGGGGAAAGCGATTCAGCGGACCATGCCCTGAATGCGGAAAAGCCTTCTTTTAATTCAAAAACCGGCTCAAAAACCAGTCCAAAAACACCGGAACAGAAACTGTACCCGCGGCCGGTGCTGAGCGTTGATTACCAGCCACCCCGCAATCCGACAGAAGCGATTATCGCTGATATCTGGCATGAAAAAATGGGGATTGGCCCGTTGGGGGTATTTGATGATTTCTTCGAACTGAATGGTCATTCGCTTATGGCGGTGCAAATCATTGCGCGGATCAAACAGCGGCTGCAAGTGATATTTCCGGTCGGATTTATCTATGAGCACCCTTCCATTGCGCAATTGGCGGAACAGGTCGATTTGAGTCACAAGCAACAAGCCAATAGTGCGGCAGAGAGCCGGAAGGGGGATCAATGAGCATCAAATCACCACTACGCCAATCAACACCCCTTGCCTGTGATTTCGGGAAAAAAAGGCGGGAGCAATGGCTCCCGCTGGGATACAGCCAGCATTGTTTCTGGTTTGTCGCCAGTGCACTCGGGGATACCGTCAACAATCATTCAGGCATTCTGATTGAAGGTGAATTGCGGGTAGATTTGCTGGAGCAAGCCATCAATGACCTGATTCAATCGAATATTTCCCTGCGTACCGAAATTCTGGATTATGCCCCGGTCCAGCGACCCTGCCGGATTGATTCATTTGACCTGCCCTTGCTGGATTTGTCTGCCCATGACGCGGCGGAGCAGGATCAGCATATTTTCAATAATATCCGCCAGCTCCTGAATACCCCTTTTGACCTGAAATCCCCGCCACACTTGCGGGCCCAGCTGTATCTGCTGGGAAAAACAAAGTACATGCTGTCTTTGTTCTTTCCCCATATTGTGGCGGATGGCGGCGCCATTCATCTGTTTGAGCAGCAGTTGTGGCGACGCTATGCTCAGGGATGTCAGGGCAGAAAGCCATTGTCAACGACAGCAAATGACATGCAGATTGATGAGTGGGTTCGCCATGAACGGGAAAATTACCGGCGTCAGGGCAAGCAGAATCTGGCTTTCTGGCGGAATCATCTGGCGGGATACCCTTACGCACGTTTTCCTGCCCCTTACATCAATCAGGATGTTCTGATTGATCACGAATTTTTCCTGCCCTTTCCTGATGGCAGCTACGAGCAACTGGATGTGTTGGCGAAACAACAAAGGGCAACGTTGCAGATGGTCTTTATGACATTGGTTGCCGAAGTGGTTTATGAAATGACAGGGCAATCACGTTTTTCACTCAATTCCGTGCTGGAAGGGCGGGACCAGCCGGGCAGTGAGACACTGATGATCCCCTTGTTGCGGGTCATGCCGGTGCCTGTCTGCATGGAAACCGTGATGAAGCCAGCCATCAATAAAACCGCCAATAAACCATCACAAAGGGAAACGGCAACACTGGCATTGCTGGAACATATCAAGGTAAAGATCTTGCAGGCTTATGATCACATGGATTGCCCGTGGAGTACGCCGGTTGGGATTGTGGCTGAACAACGCTGGAAAGACAGCCCGAAAATATACGCTTGGGCGATCCGGGCCGGAAGCTGGATTTACAGCAAAATTTTCCGGCGTTCTGAGTTATACCCGCGTTTTCTGGCTGATCTGTTTTTTATGGAGCCTCATCCGCCAAAATCGCTTTTCCGGCGCCGGAAAAGCCATCAGGCGGTTTCTGATCCCATCATCAATATCAACATACTACAGAATGTCTTCAAGACACCGGCCGCCGATCCCGGTTTGGGAGGATTGCGGTTGAGTGCTTATTGGCAAAATGAACACCGGGAAGAGCAAACCCAGCCGAGTCAGGCCATTTCTACCCGCTGGGAAAATGATTCCATCAATATCTACATGACCCTTTCTGAAAAAGGAGTGCCGATCATGCAAATTAGTTGCTGTTGTTTCAATCAGGAAGGAATGGCGAAATTTACGGGATTGCTGAAAACAAAATTATCTTCCCTTTCCCAACTTATCACCAAGTGAGATACAGGAACCTTATGGGTATTCAACACAGTATTCAACATGGTATCCAACACAGCACCCAAGACGGTGAGAAAGTGATTGAGTTCGATCAAGTCCGCAAACATTACAAAGACTTTCAGGCGCTCAAAGGCATTACGCTGGAGGTTAAGCGTGGTGAGTTCATTGGGCTGCTGGGTCCGAATGGGGCGGGCAAGACAACATTGGTCGAAATATTGCAGGGCCTGAAAAAACAGGATTCAGGGGCCGTGCGGGTGCTGGGCAGAACATGGCAGCAAGATTCCCCTTACCTGCGCCAACGCCTCAGTGGTGTCCTGCAAGAAACCTTGTTTATCAGGAAACTTAAGGTCGAAGAAATACTGAATCTTTTTGGCAGCTTCTATGGTTGTTCCCGCCAACGGACACAAGATGTCATGGAGTTGGTTGAACTGACCGAAAAGCGCAAAGCCTATGTGGAAGGGCTGTCCGGGGGACAACGGCAGCGACTGGCTCTGGGGGTCGCTATCATGAATGAGCCGGAAATTCTGATACTGGACGAACCCACAACCGGATTGGACCCCAGATTCCGCCACGATACCTGGGATATTCTGCGCAAACTTAACCGGGAAAAACAATCCACTATGCTGCTGACCACCCATTACATGGAGGAGGCGGAATATCTTTGTGATCGCATTTGCATCATGAACAAGGGGGAAATCATCGCGCAGGGCAGTATGGATAATTTGCTGAAACAATATTGTCACGGTGATTGGGTGGAATTAAGCACGCAATTTCCTGAGCGTTTACAGCCATTGAGCCAACATGCCCAAGTCTTGAGTTATGAGTTCGATAAAAAGAAAAACAAAATCTATATGATGACCAATGAGTCAACCAGCTTCGTGGTCTATCTTTTTGAATTTGCTAAACAAGTCAACGTCAATATCAATGAATTGGTGGTCAGGAAAAAAACATTGGATGACTTGTTCATGACATTGGCAGGGAGACGATTCCATGAATAGCTCGCTTATCAATTTAATGACAACCCAGTTCAGACAATACCTGCGTGAACCTGAAATTTTGTTCTGGTCATTTGGTTTCCCGCTTTTGTTGGTTTGGTTGCTGGGCCTTTCGTTTTCATCCCAGAGTGTCCCAGAAAGAGACGTTGGCATTGTTTTACCCACGGGAATTACGGAACAGCAGAAAATAAAAGCATGGGGAGAGGCGCTTGTGGCACAGGAGCACGTTATCTCCGGCATTGTCAACCAGAAGGAGATCAAGCGTGATAATCTGGTGAAAGTCAAATACCGCATCAAATATTACCCCGATCGTGATGCCGTGGTTCTGGGGCTGAAACGGGGTGATATCCAGATGTTTATTGAACAAAATGGAGAGGGGCAGCGCATTTATTCGATTGATCCCCAGAACAGTGATGCCCTGTTGACATACTACCTGCTCAATCAGCAGAAAACTGAACAGGCAGATAACGCACTCTTCATTCTGGAAACCCCCGGTTTGCGCTATCTGGATTTCCTCATACCGGGATTGCTGGCAATGGCTATCATGGAAACCTGCCTGATCGCCGTCGGTTGGGCACTGGCCGAAAAACGCATTACACAGGTGACACGCCAGATGTGCATCACCCCAATGAAAAAGTCCCTATTTTTGATGGCTCACATACTGGCCTGTTTCATCATCAATTTCGTTGAAATACTCATCATTTATTGGTTCGCGGAAATTTACTTTGATATTGAAATGCAAGGGTCGTTTTATGCCTTCCTGCTATTGTTATTCGCCGGCAATATCTGTTTCTCGGGCATGGCAGTCCTGGTGGCATCCCGTGCGCGCAAGGGCCAGACAGCCAACGGATTGCTGGAGGTGACGATTTTGATACAAGTTCTGCTTTCAGGGATCTTCTTCAGCTACAAAAAATTCCCCGAATGGATGGCAAATATCGTCGAATACCTGCCGTTGACCATTCTGGCGGATAATATGCGCAAAATATTTATCGAAGGAGGGGATGTGATGCAGGTCATTCCGGCAGTCATTATCCTGAGCCTGTTCGGTGTTGTGATATTTATTGCGGGAATGAAAATATTCCGCTGGTATTGAGCTGCTGGAATATAAAAACGTGCCCTGACAGCTTCTGATATTGTATTGGAAACTGTCAGGGCACGAATGTTTATTCATGATTTTTACTATCATTCATATTGGTTTATCCCATGTAAAAATGAGTTTTCAATCAGCGTCAACTAATAAAAAACATCAGGACAGCGTGAAGAAAGCTGCTGAAAAAGTCGGCACATAATCGATTTTCTGACAATGAATGAAGGAAAATTCATTCCCTCATTTCTCATGAATTTCATGACAAATCTGCCGATAACGATCTCGGTCACCTCATACATCACGAAAAAGGCAGGTAAGAAGCACTTGATGTGATTAAACCTTCCCTGTCTGTAATTCTGGCCTGAACACAGTGAACACCTGCCCGTCTGTCGGGCTGCATACCGGGAAAATCCTTGCTAGAGCAGGGAATAGGGTAAGTCAACCTGTTTGGGTTCTTGACTACCCAAATTAAAATCAGTGATTTCCATTTATTATGGATATTGTTAAGTCAACGGTCAGGCCGGAATTATCCCATTGGTAATCCGGCTTTTTGATTAACCTCAACTCTGTTTAAATACAGCGATTTCCTGATCACGTAAACCTAAGCTCGGTTTTTTCGGTTGGAACGTATAAGCAATTAAGCCTGATACGACCTCTAACAAAAAGCCGACAACACTCCGATGTCTTGAGTGTTCTATCTGAGAAATATTTTTCAATTGATCATTGACGGTTTCTATTAAAAATCATTTCCTTAACATCACCTTATCCCAAAGTGATAAAAACTTCCTTTCAGATTACGGCGAACGTTGGTAATGAGTGTAAGGCTTTCCTCTTTCAGCTCATCGCATAACGTCTGTGATAAATACCCTTTATTACCATACAAATACCCGGATAATCAGTCATTAATAATCCGCCAGACAATATATTTCCGTGTCAGGCATGTTGTTTTCTGAACTGGAACGCGTTTTTTTCCGATGATCTTTCAATGCATCAGCAGATCCTGAGTTTTTGCCGTATGACGTTTCAATTCCTATTCCTATGAAACGGCGCTGTAATGAACACGGATATTTTTTGCGATATAGCGTTGTGAATATTCTTTGGCATGTAAGGCTTAAAGCTGATATTTTTATCCTTGAGTCAACTGTCGATACTGCCTGATTTATTTATGCATTTCAGGCTGCGATTTCAAGCGTAATGGCTGTGGGATTTACCGCAGTTGATTTCTTTTTTTAATATTTCATCTGCTGCACTTAATCTGTTAATTTCATATTATATAATTTAAGAGTAAAAACATGAAAAATAAATTATTGGTCACAATATTGTTGTTGGCACCATTAATCTCATGGGCAAATGTTGTTTTTGATGAGTTTCCCAAAAATATCAATCCAGATGAAAAGTATGTTTTTTATAATCATGGTAAAGTTTTGGAAGGAAATATTGAAAAACCTGTAAATCCTAGTAAACCCCATTGGGGAGTATATGATTTTCCGGGTGTGAAGGAAAGTTTATCTGATCCGGATTATCATCTCATTGCTTACCATCGGCCTAAAAATACCAATCCTTTCGAATATGCAAAGAAGTTAAACAATGACATTAATAAGCTCATTAAGGCGGGGGTTTTACCTCAAAATATCACAATAATAGGTTTTTCAAGAGGGGGTGAAATAACAATTTATTCCGCTACTGAATTAAAAAATAAAAATATAAGTTACATCATATTAGCCGCTTGTTCTAATGAGATACAACGTAATAAAAAATATAAGCTTTATGGGCATGTTTATTCAGTGATAGAAAAGTCTGATGAAGTAGGTTCATGTGATGGAATAAAAAACAATAGTGGTGATAATATACGTTCATATGATGAACTTTTAATAGATACAGGGCAATCACACGGAGTGTTTTTTAGACCTAATCCTGAATGGGTTAAACCTGTCAAGGATTGGATAAAAAGAAATAACTGATGGTTAATGACTATTATCGGCAATTAGAGGTTTTTTAACTTTATTTGCAGGGGATATTAAATTCGGATACCTCAAAAGCCTGTTAGCCTAATTACCATAACAATGGGGCATGACGATGAAACTAAAACCCATCAAACGCCAATATTCCATTGAATCTGGAACTCTATCATATTGCTGGATTTGACACCCTCTTCGCCCTAAAGGATGAGGAGGATGTCGACAGTATACCAATCTCCTTTATTCGTTCATCTCTTCGCTTATCAAGGCATCAAGTAAAGCTTTGCCGACAAACTGGATATTAGGCGGCTGCATAATAGAATCATGGGAGCCTGTAATATCAACGACGGTGAGTTGTGCCTGTGGGACGGTTTTGTCCCAGCCAAGGCTGACGCTGTGCTCAGGCGCTTCTTCTTGTTCTCGCTCGGTTGCCTTGAAAAGGGTAATTCGGGCACTTGCCGGGCACGTTGACGGGGTGTAGTCGTTCGCCGCAACTGAGAGGTTGTGATACAAGATGAGGTGTTGCCTGATATTTTCCGCAGAAAGGTCAGACGGCAGCAGTTCGTGTTGCTGTGCCCACATTAGCATTGCGTCAAAGTCATGTTTCAGTATGAGTGCATTTATTTCATCCCGTCTGTCGTCAGGGCAATCGTTCAAAAGTTTATCCGCTAAAATGGCAACTTCATCAAAGATAAATCCCGCTTCTTTTTCTTCCTGCGAGTATGCCTCTTCATAATTGGCATGGGTATCAAGGAGTCCGATAAACTTCACGGTTTCACCTTCTGCAATCAGTTGGCAGGCCATTTCATAGGCGATATTGCCACCGATGGACCAACCTGCCAGGCAATAGGGTCCTTGGATTTGCGCCTGACGAATGGAGGCAACGTACTCTTTGGCCCTGTCTTTTAAGTCAATGGGGGTATTTTCGTCTTCCTGTATCTCGTTGGCGACAATCCCGTAAATGGCTCTCTCTTTGTCATCAATGTAAGGAGCAAGGTCGTATGCATAATCGATGCTGCCGGCGACCGGATGAACAAGGAACAGCGCAGGTTTGGCATTTTGGGCCGGATTGCCTTTGCGGATAGTCACTAAATGGTTTTGCCGGGTGGGCGAAGTATCCGACTGGATAAACGCGGCGAATTCACTCACTGTCGGATAGGCAAGAAAATCACGCACTGCAATATCCCGCTGCAATACCTGACGCAAGCGCATAACGACCTGCAAGGTCAGCAGGGAGTGCCCCCCCAGTTCGAAGAAGTGATTGTGGCGCCCGACCTGCCCTAAACCGAGACATTCTCGCCATACACCGGCCACGACATTCTCCGTCTCACCCATTGGCGCTTCATGGCCTTGAGTGGTCATGGCAGATTCATCCGGTGCCGGGAGTGCCTTGCGATCCAGTTTGCCATTGGCAGAGAGCGGGAAGGCATCCAAGATAACAAATGCACTGGGGAGCATATTGTCCATCAGGCGGGAACTTAATTGTTCGCGCAATTGAGAAGGCGTAAGGGGGATGCCGGACGGTGGCATGAATTGAGGGATCACATAGGCGACAAGGCGTTTTTCCCCATTGTCTTCTTCCCGTGCGATAACAACCGCATCCCGGACACCTTCACAAGCTGTCAGTTGAGTTTCAATTTCTCCCAATTCAATGCGGAAACCACGTATCTTGACCTGAAAATCATTGCGTCCCAGATATTCAATGGTGCCGTCAGGTAACCAGCGGCCTAAATCCCCTGTTTTATACATACGTGCATCGGGTTTTTCATTGAAAGGATCGGTAACAAATTTTTCTGCGGTTAATTCCGGCTGGTTGAGATAACCCCGCGCCACACTTGCGCCGCCAATGTGGATCTCTCCACTGACCCCGAGGGGAACGGGTTGCCCGAACGTATCCAGAATATAAATACGGGTATTGGGCAGCGGGTAGCCAATCGGAATATGATCAACGAAATCTGCTGATGGGTTGCCATTTAATTTCAGTGTTGTCGCAATGACTGTCGCTTCGGTTGGGCCATAGGAGTTGATCCAACGGCAAGCCCGGGTTTCTGGCATGGATTGCCAGCTTATCAGGTGTCGCAATTCCGCTTTTTCACCGCCGACAATCACGGTGCGCAGGTATTGGCCGATACCGCAATGTCCGGCGGCGATTTCTTGCACCCACAGATGCCAGAATGCGGTAGGGATATCAATGATGGTGATTCTCTGCTCATTTAACAGGGCGACAAATTCTTCATCCGGCACCCGGATATGCGCAGGGCGCAGCACCAGGGTTGCGCCTGAGGCAAGGGTCGGGAAAATATCTGACACCGAGGTATCAAACGCCATCGTAGCAAATTGCAGGATGCGATCGCCTGATTGTGGTTCACTGGTCTGATGCTGGGCGTGGATAAAGTTCACCACGTTGCGGTGTTCCAGCATCACGCCCTTGGGCTGTCCGGTTGAACCGGAAGTATAAATGATATAGGCCAGATGATTCGGCAAAAGCCCCAGTTGCCGGATATCAGGGTTATGCTCAGGCTGTTTTGCCACATTCTTGCGGTGCAGGTCATCATCCAACAACCAAACAGGCATTCCCTGCGTTGGCAGCCGTCCTTGCAAATGTTGCTGGGTCAGCAATAGCGCGGGTTGGCTATCGGCTAATTGGTAGCCCAATCGTTCGGCCGGATAATCGGGATCGAGGGGAATATAACCGGCTCCCGCTTTCAGAATGCCGTACATGCCAATGACCATCTCCGGACTGCGCTCAACGTAAATGGCCACGCGATCATCCGGTCGTACACCGGCTGCAATCAGATGATGTGCCAACTGGTTGGCATGGCGGTTCAGCTCGGCATAGCTTAATTGTTGGTGGCCGAAAATGAGTGCCGTGGCATCAGGCGTTCGTTCCACTTGTTGCTCGAACAACTGATGAACCAACATATCCTGCGGGTATGCCAGATCCGTGTCGTTAAAATCCACCAATAACTGATGGCGTTCTGCCTCTGGCAGGATATTGATGGTCTGAATGGCTTGTTCCGGCGAATGCAGCAGGGCGGTTACAATCCCTTTCAATGCCGCATTAACATAAGCATTAATGCGGGCAGGGTTAACTTGCCGGTTGCATTGGGCCGTCAGTTCAAATCCGTCATCAAAGTCGTCTACGTCCAGTGACAGGGGATAGTTACTGCGTTCTTCACTTTCTTGCTCCTGAATGCCTTCCCACGCCGGTAAATCGGATTGCTCATCATCATGCGGGCTGTGGCGGAAATTGAGCAGGCTGTTAAACAGTGGCAGTGATGCCGGAACACGGCTGCACCGTTGGGCTATCGCCAGCGGTGTTTGTTCATGATCCAATAATTCGCTCAGGTGCTGATAGGTTTCCTGTACGGCTTGTTTGACGGAACGTCCCTGCAATGGGATACGGACAGGCAGGGTATTGATAAACATGCCAAGTACCTGGGATGCACCCGCCCCGCCTTGCAGACGGCCCAGGAGTACGGTGCCGAATACCACATCATCCCGGCCACAGCATTGCGCCAAAACCTGTGCCCATGCGACATGGAACAGTACTGCTGAACTGATGCCCTGCTGGCGGGCACAATCACGGATTTGCTGAGCCAGCCCGTTATCCAGCGTGAAGGTATCCTCCACGATTTCCGTGTGTTCCTCCTTGTCTTCATCACGATTGCCTCCCTGTACATCCAATAACCCAAAGGGAAGTGTCGGCTCTTCCACATCCCCCAACAGTTGTTGAAAGTAGGCCTTGTGCACTTCAAGAGGGACTTTGCGTGTCTGGGCAATAAAATTGCGATAAGGAACGGTCGCGGGGAGGTGGTCTGCATCACCCGTAAGCAGCATCTGTATTTCACTGAACATGATTTCCAGTGATAAATGGTCACAGACCAGATGGTGATGCAATAAACCCAGCCACCAGCGTTCGGAATGGGGATCTTTGGCAATGTAACCGGCCAATAACGGAGCTTTAGTGATATCCAGTCGAATGGTGTCCGGATCAGTGAGACGTTGTAACTGGGTGTCTGCACTTTCTTCCGCCGACAGCGTCACTTCTGTCATCGGCAGTGGCGCGTGGCGGTAAACGACCTGCACCGGTGCAGGCAATTCCTGCCAATGGAAGGCGCTGCGCTGAATGTCATGCCGGTCAATGACCTGCTGGAGTGCCTGCAAGAAATTATCCAGTCTGGCCCGGCTGTCAAAACTGACGAGTATGTTTTCGAGGTAAGTATCCCCTTTTTCTTCCAGCAAGTGGTGAAACAAAATACCTTCCTGCAATGGCCCGAGCGGGTAGATGTCCTGAATATTGGCAACCTCGCCCGGTACGTTGTCCACAATCTGGTCGATTTGCGCCTGTGTCAGTTCCACCAGGGGCAGCATATCTGGCGTAATGGCCTGACTATCGGGCCGGATAAGGTTTGGCGGCACAGCCTGTGCACCGGTATCCTGTCCGCTGTTTTCACTCAGGCGGGCGCTCATGGCAGAGAGCGTCGGTGCAGAGAATGCGGCACTGACATCAAGGGATAAACCTTGCTGGCGCAATTGTTCTATCAGGCTGACCACCAGCAGGGAATGTCCCCCAAGTTCGAAGAAATGGTCATGGCGTCCGACATGTTCCAGCCCCAGCAGGGATTGCCAGACAGTCGCCAGTTTTTGCTCGTTTTCCCCTTGTGGTGCTTCGTACTCACGGCTGACGGTAGCGGTATGATCGGGGGCAGGTAACGACTCGCGATCCAATTTACCGTTGGCAGACATCGGGAAAGCATCCAGCATCACAAATGCGCCGGGGAGCATATAATCCATCAGGCTGATACTGAGCTGTTCGCGCAGTGCCGCAGGGGTAAGTGTGACTCCGGTTTGCGGGATTACATAAGCCACCAGACGTTTGTCACCATTTCCGTCTTCCCGGGCGATGACAATCGCATCGCTGACCCCTTCGCAATGTACCAGTTGGGCTTCAATTTCCCCCAACTCAATGCGGAAGCCGCGTATTTTGATTTGAAAGTCATTGCGTCCCAGATATTCGATCATGCCATTGGGCAACCAGCGGCCTAAATCACCGGTTTTATACATGCGGGCATCGGGCTGTTTGCTGAATGGATCGGTCACAAATTTTTCATTTGTCAGATCAGGGCGGTTCAGATAACCACGGGCAACACCGGCCCCGCCAATATGAATTTCACCGCATACGCCAACAGGAACAATCTGACCAAGGGAATCCAAAATATAGACACGGGTATTGGGCAGTGGGCAGCCAATGGGAATATTATCGGTTGGAATGTTATCAGCGGAGAACGAAGCGCTATCCGGCGAATTATCCGAAGAGTGTTTGTCATTGATTGTCAAGGTGGTGGCAATGACCGTTGTTTCTGTCGGGCCATAGGAGTTGATCCAGCGACAGGCTTGTGTTTCCGGGCTGGACAGCCATCCCATCAAATGGCGGTGCTCTGCTTTCTCCCCGCCGACAATAATGGTGTGCAGATAAGGGCTGAAATGGCTGCGCCCTGCCATCATTTCCTGTACCCAGTGGTGCCAGAATGCGGTGGGCATATCCATGATGGTGATTTTTTGTTCCCGCAGGAACGTGACAAAGGTGGTATCCGGTATTCTGATATGAGGCGGCCGCAGAACCAGAGTTGCGCCAGAGGCCAGCGTCGGGAAAATATCAGACACGGAAGTATCGAACGCGACAGTGGCAAATTGCAGGATGCGATCACCCGGTTGGGGATTGCTGGTTTGGCGTTGGGCATGAATGAAATTTACCACGTTACGATGTTCCAGCATCACGCCTTTGGGCATTCCGGTTGAGCCTGACGTATAGATGACATAAGCCAGATGGTCCGGCTTAAGTCCCATTTGGCCGCTATCAGGATTATGGGTAGGTTGCCGGGCCAATGTGCTGCGCTGGTTTTCGTCATCCAGCAGCAAGACGGGCACATCGTGGAGGGGCAATTTATCCTTTAACAATTTATCCTTTAACAACTTGTCCTTTAACAATTTGTTCTTTAAATGGTGCTGAGTCAGCAATAACGCGGGCTTACTGTCTGATAACTGGTAAGCCAGCCGTTCCGGGGGGTATTCCGGATCAAGGGGAATATAACCTGCGCCGGCTTTGAGAATGCCATACATGCCAATAATCATATCCGGGCTGCGATCGACACAAATGGCGACGCGATCATCCGGCTGCACGCCCGATGCCATCAGATAATGTGCCAATTGGTTGGCATGCTGGTTCAGCTCTGCATAACTCAGCTGGCTATCTTCAGATACCAGCGCAATGGCATCAGGTGTGCGTGCTGCCTGCTGTTCGAACAATTGGTGAATCAAGATATCTTGCGGAAGGTTGACGGCGGTATCATTGAACTCTCCCAGCAATTGATCACGCTCGGCCTGTGGCAAGACATCAATTTCTTTCATCGTGAGTTCGGGCGAGCGCCTTAATGCGGTTACCAGTCTTTTCAGCACCGTATTCATATAGGCGTTGATGCAAACCGGGTTAATTTGCTGATTGCATTGGGCGGTAAGGGAAAATCCGTCATCAAAATCATCGACATCCAGCGACAGCGGATAGTTGCTGTGTTCTTGGCTGTCCAGTTCCTGAATGCCTTCCCAAACCTGTGATGCCGACCCTTCATCTTCATTGTCGCGTGAATTATGGCGGAAATTGAGCAGGCTATTAAACAGCGGCAACGGTGCCTGAATGCCACTGCAACGCTGAACAATGGCCAATGGCGCCTGCTCATGTTCGAGGAGTGAACTTAGCTGCTGGTAAGTCTCCTGAATAACTTGCCTGACGGAACGTGCCTGTAATTTAACGCGGACAGGCAAAGTATTGATAAACATGCCAAGGACTTCGGCAGCACCGGCCCCGCCTTGCAGACGCCCCAGGAGTACCGTACCGAATACCACATCGTCCCGTCCGCTGCATCGTGCCAGCACTTGTGCCCATGCTACATGGAACAGTACCGCGGTACTCATTCCCAGCTGTCGTGCACATTCGCGCAGATCCTGGGCGAGTTTGCTGTCCAGTGTAAAAGTATTTTCCACGATTGCTTCAATGATGTTATTGCCCTGAACATCCTGCAACCCAAAGGGAAGGGTGGGTTCTTCTACATCACCCAGCAGTTCACGGAAATAAGCCTGATGCGCTTCCAACGGTATTTTGTTGATCTGGGCAATAAAATTGCGATAAGGCAGGGGCTGGGGCAGGCTGTCGCTTTTTCCCGATAGCCGTGATTGTATTTCATTGAAGATGATATCCAGCGAAATATGGTCACAAACCAAATGGTGATATAACAAAGAAAACATCCATTTCCCGGAAGCAGGATCTTGGGCAATATGCGCTGCCAGCAATGGTGCCTTGTTGATGTCAATCCGCATGGCACTGGTATCGGTGAGGCGGCGCAGCTGCGTTTCAGCATCTTCCTTCGTTGGCAATTCCTCTGATGACAATTCCTCTGATGACAATGTGTGTTCAATAATCGGCAGTGGTGCATGACGATAGACAACCTGTACCGGTTTAAGCAGTTCTTTCCAGTGAACCGCGCTGCGCAGGATGTCATGCCGGTCAATGACAAACTGGAGTGCCTGCAAGAAACTGTCCAGTCGCGCCCGGCTGTCAAAAATCATCAAGTGATTATCCAGATAGAGATCACCTTCTGTTTCCAGCAAATAATGGAACAAAATGCCTTCCTGCAAGGGGCCCAACGGGTAGATATCTTGGATATTCGGAATGCCGCCGGTGACATGGGCGATGATTTGGTCAATCTGATCTTGTTCCAGTTCCACCAAGGGCAGCATGTCAGGGGTAATGATCCGGCTGTCTGCATGAATGAGGTTTGGCGGTACGTCTGGCGTGGTGACCTGAGGGCCATCATTATTCTGGCTAATGCGGGTACTCATGGTCATTAAGGAGGGAGCGGAGAAAACAGCACTGACATCAAGCGATAAATCTTGCTGGCGCAGCTGTTCTATCAGATTGACCACCAATAAAGAATGCCCGCCCAGCTCAAAGAAATTATCCTGGCGTCCCACCTGTTTCAGGTTCAGCAGGGATTGCCAGATTTCCGCCAGTGTTTGCTCGATTTCACCCTGGGGAGCTTCATATTCACGGTTGACAATGGCGGTATGATCAGGCGCCGGCAATGCCTTGCGATCCAACTTGCCATTGGCAGACACCGGAAAGGCATCCAGTATCACAAAGGCGCTGGGGAGCATGTGATCCATCAATCGGGTACTCAGTTGTTCACGTAGCCGAGAAGGGCTGAGTACAACACCTGATTGTGGGATCAGGTACGCAACGAGGCGTTTATCGCCCATTCCCTCTTCACGGGGGATGACTACCGCATCTTTGACGCCTTCACAGTTTGCCAGCTGAGCCTCAATTTCCCCCGGTTCAATGCGGAAACCGCGTATTTTGACCTGAAAGTCATTGCGCCCCAGATATTCAATCGTGCCATTGGGCAACCAGCGACCCAAATCGCCGGTTTTATACATACGTGCGCCGGCCTGGTCACTGAATGGGTCAGCCATGAATTTTTCGTTGGTTAAATCTGTTCGGTTCAGATAACCACGGGCAATTCCCGTTCCACCAATATGGATTTCTCCGCCCACGCCGACAGGAACGGGCTGATTGTGCTTATCCAAAATATAAATGCGGGAATTGGGCAGTGGGTAACCAATGGGGATCTCGTGTCCGAGATGCAACGCATTCCGGTTTTCCTGCGTTAATTTTTCCAGTGTCAATGTCGTGGCGATGACGGTGGCTTCCGTCGGGCCATAGGAATTAACCCAGCGACAGGATTGTGTTTCAGGGTTGGACAACCAATTCAGCAGATGTCGCAGTTCAGCCTTTTCGCCCCCGACAATTAAGGTTCGCAGATAAGGCGTGAAACCACTGCGGCCTGCCATCATTTCCTGTACCCAGTGATGCCAGAACGCGGTGGGCATATCTATGATAGTGATCTTTTGTTCACGTAAAAAAGTAACAAAGGTGATATCAGGAATTCTGACATGCGGAGGACGCAGAACCAGCGTGGCACCGGAGGCAAGGGTGGGAAAAATATCCGATACCGAGGTATCAAATGCGACGGTGGCAAATTGCAGGACACGATCCCCTAATTCAGGTTCACTGACCTGAAACTGTGCATGGATGAAACTGACCACATTGCGGTGTTCCAGCATCACGCCTTTGGGCATTCCCGTTGAACCGGAAGTATAGATGATATAAGCCAGATGGTGTGGCTGAAGTCCCAGCTGGTGGTGATCGGGATTGTCGGTGGTTTGCAGCGCTACGCTTTCTTGGTGGCTTTTGTCATCCAGCAACCAGACTTTCATGCCTTCTGCTTTTATGCCGTCTATAGGCAAGCGGGCCTGCAAATGCTGCTGGGTCAGCAATAATACAGGCTGGCTGTCGGATAATTGATAGGCCAGACGTTCCGCAGGGTATTCAGGATCAAGAGGAATATACCCCGCGCCTGCTTTGAGGATGGCATAGATGCCAATGATTAAATCGAAACTGCGCTCTGCACAGATTGCGATACGATCATCAGGGCGCACGCCAGAAGCGATCAAGTGATGCGCCAATTGGTTGGCGCGTTGATTCAGCGCCGCATAACTGAGTTGGTTTTCACCGAAGACGAGCGCTGTGGCATTCGGCGTTCGTTCTGCTTGTTGTTCAAACAGTTGGTGGATCAGCAAGCTTTGCGGGTATGACAATGTGCCTTTATTGAAATCCTGTAAAACTTGGGCACGTTGTTGTGGCTGCAACAGCGGTAAATGTTCCACCCGTTGTGTATCGTCCCTGATCATGGCAGCCAGCATCGTTTTCAGGTAGCCTGCTATGCGCTCAATGCTGGCAGGGTCAAACAGATCGCTTGAATATTCCAGATCACCGGTTAGCCCCTCTTCCGTGTCATTGACTGACAGCGACAGGGCAAATTGTGAAACGTTTTCTGTCGGATTGATGGCACTGATCACCGTTCCCGGTAATTCGATATCCTGTTGCCCGGGCGTATTGTCCACGGACAGCATGACCTGAAAGACAGGGCTGTAGCTGAGGCTGCGCGGTGGTTTCAGGGCTTCAACCAGTTGTTCGAATGGCAGATCCTGATGTGCATACGCTTTAAGGGCATGGTTTTTGACCCGTGCCAGCAGCTCGCTGATGGTCGGGTTGTCATCCAACCGTACCCGCAATGCCAGTGTGTTGACAAAGAAACCCATCAGCGGCTCTAGCTCTTGGTGTGGCCGGTTGGCAACGGGAGTCCCTACCACGATATCGGTTTGGCCGCTGAGTCGGGAAAGCAGGGTTGCCCATCCTGCCAGCAGGGTCATGAACAGCGTTGTGCCATGACGCTGGCTGAATGCTCTCAGCCCCGCACTTAATTCCGGCGACAGGGCAATATCAAGAGATCCCCCGGCGTAGCTCTGTTTTTCCGGCAGCGGCCTGTCTGTGGGGAGTTCCAGAAGTGCAGGGGCATCCTGCAACGCATTGCGCCAGAAGTTCACCTGTTTTTCTAGCCGTTCACCCTGTAGCCATTGTCGTTGCCAAAGGGCATAGTCTGCATACTGAAGTGTCAGGGGAGGGAGGGGATTATCCCGTCCTTCGCTGAATGCATGATAAAGCGTGGAAAGTTCATCCAACAGAACATTGAGTGACCAGCCATCGGAAATAATGTGATGCTGTGTTAATAGCAAAATATGCTCATTTTCAGCCAACCGGAGCAACCGCCCCCTGATCAGGGGGCCTTGTGCAAAATCGAAGGGCTGGCTGGTTTCATGCTGGGCGGTGTCTTCGACAGCGGTGTGTTGTTCTGCTGCGGAAAGGTGGCTGAGATCTTCCATAGCCAAAAAGAAACCCGAATCTGGATCGCCGATAATTTGTTGTACTTGGCCTTCCAGCGTCCGGACAGTGGTACGCAAAATCTCATGGCGCGCGACAACGTTGTTTAATGCGGCTTGCAGGGCGTTCAAATCTAAATGGCCTTGCAGGCGAAGACCGCCAGGAATATGGTATGCCGCCTGCGCAGTAGGATCTAACTGTGCCAAAAGCCATAAACGCTGTTGTGCCCAGGATAGAGGAAGGATTTTCTGATCCGCGCTTCTTGGCATAATCTGTTTTTTGTCTGCAACCTGACTGCTCTTAATGCGTTCTTTAATTTTTTTCTGGAGTACCGCTTGTCTCAATGCAATCAGGGTTTGTTCGTTGTTGCTCATTTAATTAATTATCTCCGTTTAACAGGGCACGTAGTTCATCTTCAGACAAGTTCTCCAATTCTTTTTGCAGAGATTCGATATCTTCCTGCGCGAAAAAGGTTTCAAGTTGTCTTGATGCAATCAGCTCAGCGAGTTCAGTCAGTGTGGAGTGGGCAAAAATGTCGCTGATGGAGATTTCAAGGTGGAATTCATCACGCAACCTTGCCATTAACTGAATGATTGAGAGTGAATTTCCCCCCAAATCAAAGAAGCTGTCATGACGCCCCACTTTTTCCAGCCCCAGAAGGGCTTGCATGATGGTGGCAATTTGTTGCTCAATTTCCCCTTCGGGTGCCTTATATTCATGGCTGGCGATAGCGGCATGGTCCGGTGCCGGCAGTGATTGACGATCCACTTTTCCGCTGGCCGTCAGAGGGAAAGATGCCAGCATGACAAAGGCATTGGGGATCATATAACTGGCCAGATGTGCATGAAGCTGTTCACGCAGCTCATTGGCATCCAGTGTGACATCGGGTTGCGGAATGACATAAGCCACCAGTCGTTTGTCACCGTTGTTTTCTTCACGGGTGATAACCAGCGCTTCTCTGACGCCGGGGCAAGCCAGCAATTGCGCTTCAATTTCCCCCGGTTCGATGCGGAATCCCCGGATCTTGACCTGAAAATCGTTGCGCCCCAGATATTCGATTGTCCCATCAGCCAGCCAGCGCCCCAAATCGCCGGTTTTATACCTGCGTGCACCGGGTTGTTGGCTGAATGGGTCATCAGCAAATTTTTCTGTGGTTAAATCGGGCCGGTTCAGGTAACCACGGGCAACGCCCATACCGCCAATGTGGATCTCTCCGCTGACCCCGAGAGGCACGGGATGGCCTTGGGGGTCGAGAATATAGATCCGGGTATTGGCGTTTGGATAGCCAATGGGAATGACCCCGTTGACGGCATCAGCTCCGGAATGGCTGTCCATAATCAGGTGAGTGGCGATGACGGTGGTTTCAGTCGGACCATAGGTGTTTATCCAACGACAGTGCTGGGTTTCCGGAAGCAATTGCCAATCTGCCCAGTGACGGAATTCGGCTTTCTCCCCGCCGACAATGACGGCCCTTAAATGGGGGCTGAAACCTGTGCGGCCGGCTTTCATCTCCTGTACCCAGTGATGCCAGAAAGCGGTCGGCAGATCGATGAGCGTGATTTTTTGTTGGTTCAGATAGTCAACAAATGTTGTATCAGGTACACGAATATGGGCAGGGCGAAGGACCAGTGTTGCCCCTGATGTCAGGGTCGGGAAAATATCCGATACTGAAGTATCAAAGGCCATTGTTGCAAACTGTAGGATGCGATCCCCTGCCTGGGGCTGGCTTATCTGATGTTGGGCATGAATGAAGCCCACCACATTGCGGTGTTCAATCATGACACCTTTGGGCTGTCCGGTTGAGCCGGAGGTGTAAATGATATAAGCCAAATGGTGTGGCTGAATGCCCAGTTGTCTGGCATCAGGATCATGTGCAGGCTGTTGTGCCGTATTATCCTGAAAAACATCATCATCCAGCAGCCAGACGGGGATTCCTTGCAGTGATAAACGCGGTTGTAAATGCTGTTGAGTCAGCATCAGAACAGGCTTGCTGTCGGATAATTGGTAGGTCAGCCGGTCGGTGGGATATTCCGGATCGAGCGGAACATAATTCGCCCCCGCCTTGAGAATGCCCAACATGGCAATGACCATCTCCGGGCTGCGTTCGACACACAGGGCAACACGGTCGTCAGGGCGCACGCCAAAAGCAATCAGCATGTGCGCCAGTTGATTGGCCCGGAGATTCAGTCCGGCATAACTCAATTCGCTGTCGCCAAACACCAGTGCAGTAATGTCCGGAGTCCGCGCTGCCTGTTGCTCAAACAGCTGGTGGATCAACGCATCCTGTGGGTAAGCCTGTTCAGTATTGTTAAAACTCACCAATAGCTGATTGCGCTCAGCCGGAGGCAGGATACCAATGGTCCCCATTGGCTGTTCCGGTACATTCTGCAATGCAGAAACAATCTCTTTCAGCGCAATTTCCATGTAAGCATTCAGGCGGGCCGGATTAACCTGCTGGCTGCATTGTGCGGTAAGGGAGAATCCATCCCCGAAATCATCGACGTCCAGTGACAGCGGGTAGTTACTGCGCTCTTCCCCGTCGAGTATCTGTACCCCTTCCCAAACCTGAGATGCGGATTCAGTTTTGTCGCGTGGGCTGTGACGGAAGTTGAGCAAGCTATTGAACAATGGCAAGGGAGCCTGAATGCCACTGCAACGTTGGGCAACGGCCAGCGGTGCCTGTTCGTGATCCAGCAACTCACTCAGTTGCTGGTGGGTTTCCTGCACGGCTTGCTGAACTGTCCGTGACTGCAACCGAACCCGGACAGGCAGGGTATTGATAAACATGCCGAGTACCCGGGAGGCACCGATCCCACCTTGCAAACGCCCCAGCAGGACAGTACCGAATACCACATCGTCCCGCCCGCTGCAACGCGACAGGACTTGTGCCCATGCCACATGGAACAGCACGGCAGCACTCATGCCCTGTTGCTGAGCACATTCCCGCAGATGGCAGGCTAAGTCATCATCAAGCACAATGACATCTTCGGCTATTTCATTGGGTTGATCTGCCCCGTGGGGATCATTGTGCATATCAGGTAATCCGAATGGCAGGGTGGGTTCGTCCACATCGCCCAACACATGGCGGAAATACTCCTGATGCGCTTCCTGCGGCACACTGCGGATTTGGGCGATAAAATGACGATAAGGCAGTGGAGTGGGTAAATGCGCCTCTTCCCCCAAAAATAGTGCCTTCACTTCATTGAAGACCATATTCAGTGACAGGTGATCGCAAACTAAATGGTGGTGCAATAAGGAGAGCAACCACTGTCCGGATTCAGGGTCCCGGGCAATATGGGCCTCCAGGAGAGGGGCTTTGGTAATGTCCATCCGTACTGTGCGGGAATCGGTTAACCGGCGTAATTGTGTTTCAGCGCTTTCGTCAGCACTCTCTTCTGCGGACAATGTCAGTTCTTTTATTGGCAGTGACGCCCGGCGATAAACCACTTGCACAGGCTCCGGCAATTCTTGCCAGTGGACTGCACTGCGCAGGATGTCGTGCCGGTCAATCACCTGCTGGAATATCCGCAAGAAATTATCCAACCGTGCACGGCTGTCAAAAGCCATAAGTTGGTTATCCAGATACGTATCGCCTTCTGTTTCCAGCAAATGGTGGAACAGGATGCCCGCCTGCAAGGGTCCCAGAGGATAGATATCTTGAATATTGGCAACCCCTTCCGGAACGAGGGCAACAACCCTGTCAATCTGTTCTTGTGTCAGTTCCGCCAACGGCAGCATATCTGGCGTAATGATCTGGCTGTCTTCGCGGATCAGATTCTCCGGAACAGTCAGTATGCCAATGTCCTGAGCATGGTTTTGATTCAGGCGGGCGCTCATGGCCGCCAGTGTCGGGGAGGAAAAAACAGCGCTGACATCAAGGGATAAGCCTGTCTGACGCAGTTCTTCAATGAGATTGACAACCAGCAATGAATGTCCGCCCAGTTCGAAGAAATTGTCATGGCGCCCTGCCTGTTCCAGTCCCAGCAAGGATTGCCAGACCGCAGCCAACTGCTGTTCGGCTTTTCCTTGCGGTGCTTCATATTCACGGCTGACGATGGCTGAGTGATCCGGGGCAGGCAGCGCATTGCGATCCAATTTTCCGTTGGCGGATAGTGGAAAGGCATCCAGCACCACAAATGCACTGGGGAGCATATGTTCCATGAGACGGGAGCTCAGTTGCTCACGCAAATCAGAGGGATGAAGGGTGATACCTGACTGTGGGATCAGGTAAGCAACCAGCTGTTTATTTCCCGTCTCTTCTTCACGGGCAATAACCACGGCATCACTGACACCCTCACAGGCCGCCAGCTGGGTTTCAATTTCACCCGGTTCAATGCGGAATCCCCGGATCTTGACCTGAAAATCATTGCGGCCGAGGTAGTCAATGTTGCCGTCCGGCAGCCAGCGCCCCAGATCCCCGGTTTTATACATACGTGCGCCGGCCTGGTCACTGAATGGATCAGCCATGAATTTTTCGTTGGTTAAATCTGTTCGGTTCAAATAACCACGGGCGACGCCCGCGCCCCCGATATGAATTTCCCCGTTGACGCCGATGGGAACAGGCTGGCCGTGTTTATCCAAAATATAAATGTGGCTGTTGGGCAACGGATAGCCAATTGGAATTGAATTTTCGAAATAAACCGATTCTTTTTTATCCAATTTCAGCGTGGTAGCGATAACCGTCGTTTCGGTAGGGCCATAGGAGTTAATCCAACGGCAGGATTGCGTTTCAGGGTTGGACAACCAACTCATCAGGTGGCGATATTCCGCTTTTTCTCCCCCGACAATCAGGGTGCGCAGGTGAGGGCTGAAACCACTGCGGCCGGCCATTGTCTCCTGTACCCAGTGATGCCAGAACGCCGTGGGCAAATCGATGACGGTAATTTTTTGCTGGCGCAAGAAATTAACAAATGTGATGTCCGGTATTCTGATATGGGGGGGACGCAATACCAACGTGGCACCGGAGGCAAGGGTCGGGAAAATATCCGACACCGAGGTATCAAATGCGACGGTGGCAAATTGCAGGATGCGATCACCCACTTTGGGTTCACTGGTTTGATGCTGGGCATGGATAAAGCTCACCACATTGCGGTGTTCCAGCATCACGCCCTTGGGCATTCCGGTGGAGCCGGAGGTGTAAATAATATAGGCCAGATGGTGTGGCTGAAGCCCCAATTGGCCGGCATCCGGGTTGTGGTCCGGTTGCCGGCCAAGCGTGTTGCGCCGGGTGTCGTCATCCAGCAAGAAAACGGGAACAGCGTGTATCGCCAGTTTGTCCTGCAAATGAGATTGGGTCAGCAAGAGCGCGGGGTTGCTGTCTGTCAGCTGATAA
>NZ_NIBV01000002.1:1630560-2009030 GCF_002632585.1 Xenorhabdus szentirmaii DSM 16338 | reverse complement strand
ACAGCGTGTATCGCCAGTTTGTCCTGCAAATGAGATTGGGTCAGCAAGAGCGCGGGGTTGCTGTCTGTCAGCTGATACATCAGGCGCTCAGCGGGGTATTCCGGGTCGAGGGGCACATAACCTGCCCCCGCTTTCAGAATGCCATACATGCCAATAATCATGTCCGGGCTGCGGTCGGCACAAATGGCCACGCGGTCATCGGGGCGCACGCCAGAGGCAATCAGGTAATGGGCCAGCTGGTTGGCACGCCGGTTCAGTTCGGCATAACTGAATTGAATATCTTGCCAGACCAGCGCAATGGCATCAGGTTGGCAATCTGCCTGTTGCTCAAGCAATTGGTGAATCAGCTTATCCTGCGGGCACGGCAGGGCGGTATGGTTAAAATCCACCAATAACTGCTGGCGCTGATGGGATTGCAGGAGCGGCAACGTTTCCACCGGCCTTGAATCATCATCCACCATGGCCGCCAGCAGGGTTTGCAGGTAGCCGGCCAAGCGCTCAATGCTGGCCCGCTCGAAAAGGTCGCTGGCATATTCCAGTTCACCGGCCAGCCCTTGCGGGGTTTCGTTCAGGGACAGGGACAGGTCGAAATGGGTGTTTTTTCGGCCGGATGGCAGCGCTTCCAGCACCAGCTCCCCAAGTTCAAGCACGTGTTGCTGGGGAGTATTGTCCAGGGCCAGCATCACCTGAAAAATGGGGCTGTGGCTCAGGCTGCGGGGCGGCTGCAACGCCTCGACCAGCTGTTCAAAGGGCAGATCCTGATGGGCATAGGCCGCCTGGGCATGGGCTTTCACCTGCGCCAGCAATGCCCCGACGGTGGGGTTATCGTCCAGCCTGATCCTGAGCGCCAACGTATTGGCGAAGAAACCGATGAGCGGCTCCAGTTCACTGTGCTGCCGGTTAGCGATGGGGGTGCCGATGACAATGTCGGTTTGGCCGCTGAGGCGGGAAAGCAGGACAGACCACGCGGCGGTCAATGTCATGAAAAGTGTTGCGCCGTGCCGCTGGCCCAGGGCTTTCAGGTCACGGCTCAGTGCAGGGGACAAGGTAAAGGCAACCTGATCCCCCTGATAGCTCTGTACCGCAGGCCGCGCCCTGTCCGTCGGCAATTCAAGCAAGGCGGGTGCCCCGTGCAGGGCGTGGCGCCAGAAATTCACCTGTTTTTCCAGCCTCTCGCCTTGTAACCCCGTCCGTTGCCACAGCGCATAGTCAGCATACTGCACGGGCAGGGCCGGCAGCGGATCGGGCTGGCCCTGACTGAATGCCGCGTACAGGGTTGTCAGTTCGTGTATCAGGATATTCAGTGACCAGCCATCCGACACCATATGGTGCTGCGTGAGCAGGATCACGTGTTCATCCCCGGCCAGTTTCAGCAGTTGGCCTCGGATCAGCGGCTCGGCGGCAAAATCAAAGGGGTGGCTGTGTTCATGTCGGATCGCGTCTTCCATGGCCGCCTGCTTTTCTGCCGCCGTCAGTGAACGGAGGTCCTGCGTGGTTAAGTTAAGGCCCTGTTCGGCAGGGGCAATGATTTGTTCGGCATGCCCATCCACTTCGCGGAGGGTAGTGCGCAGAATTTCATGGCGTGCCACTATCCTGTCCAGCGTGGCTTGCAGGGCGTCTGTGTTCAGGGGACCTTTCAGGTGCAACCCGCCGGCAATGTGGTAGGCGGTCTGGGCGGCCGGATCTAGTTGCGCCAGAAACCACAGGCGCTGCTGGGCGCTGGACAGGGGCAGGGGCTGATCCCGGCGGGCGGGGCGAATGGCCGGCTGGGCCGGTGAACGGTTTGCGTCCAGTGCGCGGGCCAGCTCGGACAACACCGGCCATGTGAACAGATCCTGCAACTCCACCTGAAGATGGTGCTGCTGGCGCAGGCGGGCCGCCACCTGTACCGTCAGCAGCGAGTGGCCGCCCAGCGCAAAGAAATTATCGTGGCGGCCCACCTGTTCCAGCCCCAGCAGGGATTGCCAGAGGGCGGCCAGCACCTGCTCCATTTCCCCCTGCGGGGCTTCATACGCGTGGCTGGCAAGGGCCGTGCTGTCCGGGGCGGGCAGCGCCCGGCGATCCAGCTTGCCGCTGGCGGTCAGCGGAAACGCCGCCAGCATGACAAAGGCGCCGGGCAGCATGTGCTCCATCAGGCAGGCGCTCAGTTGTTCCCGCAGCCGGACCGGTGTCAGCACCGCGCCGGGTTGGGGGATCAGGTAGGCAATCAGGCGCTTGTCCCCGTTATCCCCTTCACGGGCAACCACAACGGCATCCTGAACGCCGTCACAGGCCGCCAGCTGTGCCTCAATTTCCCCCGGTTCAATGCGGAATCCCCGGATCTTGACCTGAAAATCATTGCGGCCGAGGTAGTCAATGTTGCCGTCGGGCAGCCAGCGTCCCAGATCCCCGCTTTTATACATGCGTGCACCGGCCTGGTCACTGAACGGATCGGCAATAAATTTCTCCGCGGTGAGCGCCGGCTGGTGCAGGTAACCGCGGGCCACGCCCGCCCCCCCGATATGAATTTCCCCGCTGACGCCGGGGGGCACCGGCTGCCCGTGGGGGTCCAGAATATAAATGCGGGTATTGGCATTGGGCCGGCCAATCGGAACGATCCCGGGAACCGGGTAGGGGCGGTTGTCGAGAGTCAGGTGAGTGGCGATGACCGTGGCCTCGGTGGGACCGTAGGTATTGATCCAGCGGCAGGCGCGGGTGTCAGGCAAGGCTTGCCACTCCGTCAGGTGGCGGAACTCGGCCTTCTCCCCGCCGACAATCAGGGTGCGCAGGTGCGGGCTGAACCCGACCCGGCCCGCTTTCATTTCCTGCCCCCAGTGATGCCAGAACGCGGTGGGCAAATCGATGACGGTAATTTGTTGCTGCGTCAGGTACGCAACAAACGCGGCATCGGGAACGCGAAGATGGGGCGGGCGCAGCACCAGCGTGGCGCCCGCGGCCAGGGTCGGGAAAATATCTGACACCGAGGTATCGAACGCCATGGTGGCAAATTGCAGGATGCGATCCCCCGGTTGGGGGGCACTGATGTGATGCTGGGCGTGGATAAAGCTCACCACATTGCGGTGCTCCAGCATCACCCCCTTGGGCTGCCCGGTGGAGCCGGAGGTGTAAATAATATAGGCCAGATGGTGTGGCTGAAGCCCCCACTGGCCGGCATCCGGGTTGTGGTCCGGTTGCCGGGCAAGCGTGTTGCGCCGGGTGTCATCATCCAGCAAGAAAACGGGGACAGCGTGTATCGCCAGTTTGTCCTGTAAATGAGGTTGGGTCAGCAAGAGCGCGGGGTTGCTGTCTGTCAGCTGATACCTCAGGCGCTCCGCGGGGTATTCCGGGTCAAGGGGCACATAACCCGCCCCCGCTTTCAGAATGCCATACATGCCAATAATCATGTCCGGGCTGCGGTCGGCACAAATGGCCACGCGGTCATCGGGGCGCACGCCAGAGGCAATCAGGTAATGGGCCAGCTGGTTGGCACGCCGGTTCAGTTCGGCATAACTGAATTGAATATCTTGCCAGACCAGCGCAATGGCATCAGGTTGGCAATCTGCCTGTTGCTCAAGCAATTGGTGAATCAGCTTATCCTGCGGGCACGGCAGGGCGGTATGGTTAAAATCCACCAATAACTGCTGGCGTTGTTGTGGCGTCATCAGCGGCAGCTCAGTCACCCGTTGGGTATCATCAGCCACCATTGCTGCCAGTAAGGTATATAAGTGACTGACCATGCGTTCAATTGTGGCGTGATCGAACAAATCACGGGCATATTCCAGCTCACCCGCCAAGCCATTTTCAATCTCATTCAGTGTTAATGTCAGGTCGAAATAAGCACTTTCCCTGATTGCCGGGCGTTCTTCCAGCCTCAGACCCGGTAATTCAAATTGTCGTTGTCCGGGAAGATTCTCCAGTGACAGCATGACCTGAAAAATGGGGCTGTGGCTCAGACTGCGCGAGGGTTTCAGAATTTCGACCAATTGTTCAAACGGGAGATCCTGATGGGAAAAGGCATCAATGGATTGTTTCCTGACCTGTGCCAAGAGTTCGCTGACGGTGGGATTTGTGTGTAATTGCACCCTCAGGGCCAATGTATTGGCAAAGAAACCCATCAGCGAGGCTAATTCAGGTTGCCGGCGATTGGCGATAGGGGTTCCGGTAACAATATCGTCCTGACCGCTGAGGCGGGATAGCAGCGTGGACCACCCTGCCAGCAATGTCATGAACAGGGTTGTACCGTGACGTTGGCTGAGGTTTTTTAAACCCGCATATAATGCAGGAGGGAATGCCAGCTTAATCCGGTCGCCGGCATAGCTTTGTTTTGCCGGGCGGGGCCGGTCGGTGGGAAGTTCCAGAACTGCGGGAGCTTCCTGTAGGGTGTGACGCCAGAAATCAATCTGTTTTTCCAGTACCTTTCTTTGTGGCCCGCTTCTCTGCCAAATCACATAATCTGCATATTGAACCGGCAGGGCGGGCAGCGGGTCTGGCAATCCCTGACTGAATGCGTGATATAGCGTGGATAACTCATGCATCAGCAGATTCACTGACCAGCCGTCAGAAATGATGTGATGCTGGGTTAACAGCAGGATATGCTGATCTTCGGCCAGTGTGAGCAACCGCCCTCTTGCCAATGGGCCATGGGTAAAATCAAAGGGGCGGGTTGCTTCAAGGTAGGCGGCATTTTCAATGGCCGCTTGCAAGGCTTCAGGATTCTCTTTCTGTTCTGAAAATAATTGCCTGAGATCTTCTTGTATCAGGGAAAAACGACAATCTTTACTGCCAATGAGTTGCTGTGCTTCGTCTTCTACCGTTTCAACATCTTTTGCACCGAGCGTTTCTGTCGAAGTCGAAATAGTTGTACGCATAATTTCATGGCGTGCCACAATAGTATCCAACGCGGCCTGCAAGGCATCCCGATTTAACTGGCCTTTCAGGTTCAGACCGATTGACATATGGTATGCGGTTTGTGCGGCGGGATCTAATTGGGCGAGAAACCACAGGCGTTGCTGTGACCAGGACAATGGCACGCCATTATCACGTGATTGTGGTGTGATTTCTGTTTTCCGGGCAGACTGGCGGGGCAATTTTGCTGATTTGGCTAACTCAAGTAGTCTTCTGCGTTCAGCTAATGATAGAGATGAAAGCTCGTTATTATTCATTTGATTATCACCACTCAAAACAAAGTAAATGAAACTCTAATTAATTGATTTATAAATATCCTGTAGAGACTCTGGATCAAATTGCAGCAAGAGAGAGTCGACAATGCATTCTTCAAGCTGGTAGAGAGTAGAATGGGAAAACAGCTGATGAATCGATAATTCAACATCAAATGTTTGTTTTATCTGCGACTGTAGCTGTAGCAGTAACAGAGAATGCCCCCCCAACTCGAAGAAGTTGTCATAACGGCTTATCCGATCCAGCTCCAGCAGTGTTTGCCAGATAGCCGCCAATTGTTCTTCGGTTTCACTTTCAGGCGCTGCATATTCACGGGTGGACATAGCGGAGTGATCAGGGGCAGGCAATGCCTTGCGATCGAGTTTGCCATTCGGCGTGAGAGGGAAAGTTTCCATCATCACAAAAGCACTCGGGACCATGTAATCGGCAAGTGTTTTGCTGAGTTGCTCACGCAGTTGAGCAATGCCCGGGAAACAGCCTTGATGCGGAATGATGTAGGCAACCAGACGTGTATCACCAACCCCGCTTTCACGGGCAACAACGACGGCTTCACGAATATCTGCACATTGAGTCAGGCGGGTTTCGATTTCCCCCAGTTCAATGCGCAATCCCCGAATTTTTACCTGAAAATCATTGCGTCCCTGATAAGCGATGCTGCCATCAGGTAGCCAACGCCCCAAATCACCGGTTTTATACAGGCGGGCATCAGGGTGTTCACTGAATGGATCGTCGATAAAACGCTCTGCTGTCAGTTCCGGGCGATTGAGGTAACCTCGGGCAACACCGGCTCCTCCGATGTGGATTTCTCCAGTTTTCCCGATGGGAACGGGTTGGTTGTGTTTATCCAGTATGTAAATTTGGGTATTGGCGATTGGTCGGCCAACCGTTATTTGAAATTGGGGGAGTTCGTTTTTCTGTTTCATCAGCAGATCATGGGATGCAGTTGACCAGATCGTTGTTTCCGTTGGCCCGTACAGATTCCAAAGACTGCGCGTTTTTTCTTTTAAGCGTTGGGCAAGTTCGTAAGGCAGCGCTTCTCCGCCACTGATGGCCTTGATATTTGCACCAGCCCAGCCGGAATCGAGCAACATTCGCCAAGCAGAAGGGGTTGCCTGCACGATTTTAATATTGTGTGTTGTGATTAATGTTGCCAGTTTATGGGGATCTTTAGCCGCCATGGAGGGAGCCAGAACGATACGGTTTCCGCTGAGCAAAGGGAGATAGAGTTCCAGGCCCGCAATATCGAAACCGATGGTTGTCGAGGCAAGCATCGTATCATCAGAAGTGATGCACAATATCTTCTGCATTGAGAGAAGCAGATTGACCACGTTGATATGTTCTACCATCACCCCTTTAGGCAAACCTGTCGAGCCGGAAGTATAAAGAACATAGGCCAAATGACGGGATGTCAGCCCTAAAAGTTCGGGATTGGGATTTTCACTGGGCCGACGGCTGATGTTGTCTTGTTCAACGGAATTGTCCAGAATCCAGACAGGAATATCGGTGGCAGGCAATTGTTCCTGTAAATCGTAATGGGTCAGAAGAACCACCGGGCTGCTGTCTGACAAGATATAAGCGAGCCTGTCTGTGGGGTATTCGGGGTCGAGCGGGACATAAGCGCCTCCGGCTTTCAGAATACCCAGCAGGCTGATGACCATATCCAGACTGCGCTCCATGCAAATGGCAACGCGATCATCCGGGCGAACACCTGCGTTGACAAGGGCATGAGCCAGTTGATTGGCGCGTTGATTCAACTCGGCATAGCTGAGTTGTGCATTGTCAAAGAGTATTGCTGTTGCTGTAGGGCATTGCTCTGCTTGCTGTTCGATTAATTGGTGGATCAGAACTTCTTGTGGGAAAGGCTGGTGTGTTTTGTTGAAATCACAAAGCATTTGCTGACGGGCCTGTTCATCCATAACAGGTAAACGATTAACCTGCTGTTGTTCATCATCTGCCATTTTTTCCAGCACCGTGGTGAGGTTTTGCATGAGCTGGGAGATGAATTCACGGTCAAATACCGCGGTATCATAATAAAAGTCGCAGCCAATCTGATCGCCGGATTCCAGGATATTCACCATTAACGGAACGGGGATATCGGCATAGAAAGGATAAGGAAAAGGTCGCAGCTCCGCATTTCCCCACTGCACCGTAATATCCTGATCCCCTGCCATCCACAGAGCAGTCAGGTCGCCGATATATCTGGCTTTTTGGAATATCATGGCGGTTTGGAAAACAGGATGAATGGTTGTACTGCGTTGTAATTGCAGTTGCTCCAATACCTTAGTGAATGGGTACTTTTGATTTTCAATACCCTGACGGATAGTTTTCACTGCTTGTGAGATATGCTGCTGAACGGTCATATTGCCATCAAGCTGGCTGCGTAAGGCGATTGGATTGATAAATTCCCCGACCAATTTTCCCCAGCGGGCACGGCCCCTTCCCGGCATAATAGAACCGACAATAATGTCGTCCTGTTCCGTATAATGGCCGAGCAGGATCTGGTATGCCGCGAGCCAGATGGCAAACAGACTGTTATCATACTTAAGGGCCATCGCTTGCAGTTTCTGTGACAGTGACTGATGAAGAATGTTGGTTAAAGCCACTTTCCCTGCCGCGGGCCGGGCGCTGTTTTTAGGCGGCCATTGTGATACGGCTAAATCGCCTGCCAATGTATCTTGCCAATATTGTTGCTGTTTTTTAGCGCCGGCACTTTTTAACCATTTTTGTTGCCATTCCACATAATCGTTGAAGCTATTTTCTGATCCAGGCTCCAGAGGTTTGCCGCAAAGCAGTGAACCCAGCTCATCCAGCAATATCCAATAAGACCAGCCATCAACAGACATATGGTCAAAAGTCAGCATTATCACGCTTTCTTGCGGGTTGCATTGATACCAACTGGCATAAACCCGCAGTGGATGTTCCGGATCAAACAGATGCCAGCAATCATTCTGGACACGTTGTTGAAGGGCTTCTTCACTGAGATGTCGGGCATCATGTACGGTAAGTGTGATTTTACAGCTGTCTGCTATGCAATAGCGAAGCTCTCCGTTATCGAGCCCAAAACTTGCCCGTAGCATAGGGTGTCTTCGCACCAATTTATTGAGGGCATTTTCCAGGTGCTCAGGTGTTAATCCTTTAATGCGAGCACAAAATGCACTATTATTCTGACCACGCTTATCAGGGTCGATTTGATATTGAAACCAGCGACTGCTTTGCGCTTCCGATAAAGGAAATGATTTCAACTTTTCAGGGTAATTCATTCTATAGCTCCCTTTTTATGGGTACATTAAAAATAAAAACTTGAGAACTGATAAAACAAAAAATCACACTTAGATTTAGATCAAGAAAAAATAATCCGTCGAAATAGATTGCTCACCTATTTCTATTAATCAGAGTTATTTTTATACTCGGGACAAACGACATAAAAATAGCTAGCCATTCCAATGAAAAAGAATGGCCTCATTTTTAAATACGTTACTTAACGCCATTTCATACCTGAGCAGCGTTAAGTATTTTTGCGATATTAGATAATCTTACATTAAATTATTTTATTATACATTTCTAATAATGTGTCCCTGATATATCTAATTTTATTATGGGTATTATGTGTTAAATTTTATTAGCTATGGAGGTTTTTCATTCATGTTATATTTCAAGAACTAAGGTTCAGTTGATATATAGAGTTAAACAAGAGCCTGTATTATTAGGCTCTTTGTGATGAACAGCATTTCACTTTTTAAATAGATTAATGCATTTTATTATTTATTTCTTTAATATTACCATCTTCCAATTTAATAATGCGGTCTGCAATATCAAAGTAAGCGTCGTCATGACTGATAATAATAACGGTTTTGCCATTGGCTTTTAATTCAGGCAGTAATTCGGTATAGAATAAACGTTTAAATACGGGATCTTGGTCTGCTGCCCACTCATCAAATAGATAAATAGGGCGATCTTCCAAATACGCTGACACTAAAGCCAGACGTTTTCGTTGGCCCGCGGAAAGATTAGTTGTGGAAAATCCCCCATCAACGATTTTGACTTTATGGGCCATATTCAATGATTCAATATAATGCGTTGCTTTTTCAGTTACATTCTTATCAGTGTTGAGTAATTGCTCGAATAAATGATAATCAGAAAAAACGGCAGAGAAGAATTGGCGGTAATGTTCATTATTGCTGGAGGTTACCTTGACCCCATTCAGTGAAATAGAACCGGATTCTTGTTCAAACAAACCAACAAGCAACATGGCGAGTGTGGTTTTACCGCTACCATTACCCCCGACGATAAAAACAATTTCCCCCTGCGATATTTTTAGGCTCAAGGGGCCAAGTGCAAACTGGCGATCCTCTTTATCCGTCATGTAATGGTGGACAACATTTTTCAATTCAAGTTCTATCGGATTCTGGTTGTAGAATGGGTTAGCCTCTTCCGTTTGCGTTGATATCGCCTTTTCCAGCTCATCATCAAGACGGCGCATTTTATTGAGTGAAACCTCCGCTTCCCTTAATTCAGGGATCGCACCAATGACTTCGCTGATAGGGCCAGACAAAAAGAGAACGAGCAGTGAAACGGTAAAAAGGGTTGAAGGCTCTTGCGGAAGCCAGATTGGAACGACAAAGACAATGACACCAATAATGATATAAAATGTGACAGAACTGGCATTAATCAGCCATGCATAGTTAGAGTTTGCTTTAATACAAATTTTCTGAAAAGTTTCGGCAGCCGGGGCAATGACTTTGCTGATAAAAAGATTGCCTTTTTGTTTATTGAGTTGCAATTCTTTGCTGCCATCAATCAGGCTTTGGAAATTCAGGTATATTTTATCTACCTGATCACGCATTTGTGTCATCAAATGCAGTGGGTGTTTTTCCCATAGGTAAAAAAGATACATAAAAAGAAGGCTGCATACCGCGAGGATGACAAACAGTGACCAGGATATCCAGGCCAAATAACCGAAGCAGGCAAAAATAAGTGTGATATTGCCAAATACGCTGGGTGCAAGCATGAAAGAGTGTACAAATACATCAACATCTTTGGTTAATACAGCCAACAACCCGTGTCGCCCAAGTTTATGTAGTTTTTTGAGTGGGGCCCGTAATATTTTATTACTTAAACTCAGACGCAATGAAAAAATAGTCGCTTGAGCTAAATGAGATAATGTAATTTCTGAGATAGTCTTTGTAATAAAAAAAATAAAACAAATGCCAAAAAAACTGAAAAGAAACGAAGTTAGGGTAATTTGTTCTGTTACGCCCTGACTTATCATCCCTACTATCGAAGCACCGGCAAATCCACTAATTAATGCGCTTATTGTCGATACCAGCAGCAATATCCAAGATTGACGATATAAATAAGCTATTAGAGTCATAAAAAACAAGCCATTGTCGAAGGTTATAATTGATATGAGAATTCATATATCTGTCTACACAATCTATTATGGTTGTTTTTTTCTGTTCAAACTGCAAGCGTGATTTATAGCACGGCAATATTAATAAATATAATTGTAATGAAACTTATTTCAATATGTATATGATCACCTTATTTAATTACAGGTATTAATTATATCATAAGCGTCTTTTGATGAGGGTTATTATTTATTCTTGTACTGTTTAAATAGCTGTTCGGTAACCAAAAAAATAGCTGGAAAAATAGAATTCATAACATTTTATAAATTATCTGTTCAATTAATTGCGATTTTGGGTTATCACCCATAAACTCATTTTTGATATTTGTAAAAATAGAATATAAGGGGTAACAATGATTGGTTATATCACGTTGGGTACGAATGATTTTCCCCGGGCCACTAAATTCTACGATGAGCTACTTGCTGAATTGGGCGCTCAGCGTGTCATGGAAACACCCACCTTTATTGCTTGGGGACCAAATTCTAATGTAACAAATCTGTGCATTATTAAGCCGTTTGATGGCAACCCAGCAACAGTGGGGAATGGGGGAATGATCGCGCTCAATGTCGATAGTCGAGAAAAAGTTGATCAAATATATAATAAAGCTATTGCTCTTGGGGCAACAGATGAGGGAAAACCGGGTCCTCGTGGAGAGTATGGTTTCTATGTAGGTTATTTCAGAGATCTGGATGGTAATAAATTGAATGTCTTTTGTATGTTACCAAAATAGTTTCTGTTATTAAGATGCACACAGGCAACAAATATAAGGTTGCCTGAGATAATTAAATTAAAATTTAACGATTAGATATTTTTTATTTTAATTGGTGTTACTAAAATGCGTTTTTTTCATTTTATATTAAACGTTATTTAGAGTGAGAATATCTATTTCTACATTTCATTCTCGCTTAATATCTAAAACCGGCAACTAAAACTTTCCCAAATGCTTATTTTTCATATTGGCCGTGTTTGTTTTTTATCCGATGCATTTTTGCACTGATTTCGGTACGAAGAATATTAAGCAATAAGCATCGCCTGTTTGCCGATATCTTGGCAGTCTTGCTACGACGAATGGCGCACATATCTTTACTTTTGGGAACATCAATGTTGAGTTTTGGTGTACTGATGATCTCAAAGCTTATGATCTGTTGCCAGGGAGCCGGTTTTTCGTCGGTGGATATTTACTCAACAGATTGAATACATAATGAATGCCCTAATAGACTTTCTTGATAATTATATTTTTAACTTATTGATTTTAATTATTATTATTTCTATTTAGGCTAAAAGTTGTTAATTGCAAACGTATTTTTGAGATCATAACCATAACTGAAACTCATGGCCTGTGAATAACTATTGAACGATATTACCTAATTTTCGTTGTATTCTATCTTCGTCACTCATTTTATTTATTTTTTTATGCATAAATGATGCATAAATTAGGTGTTGAAACAATTTTATAAATTGTGAAAAACATCATAAAGTAAATCAATTGTGACTTTCTCGTGTTGACTTTGTTAAAACCCAAAGAGATTATGAGGTCAATAACTAATCAAAGGCATATGAGAAAGATATATAGATAATGTCATTGGAAACAAAGAAGGAATAATAAATAAATAGATAATTAAATTAATCTGTTTATTTGAAATTAAATTCAATGGTATGTGGATTTGTCTTCCTTCTCATCGCTTAATTATTTGAGGAAAAAGTAATGTCAGACGTGATAAAAAGAAATCTCTTTGATCAATACATGGTGCCTTGTTTTTCACCCGCAAGTTTCATCCCTGTGAAGGGCAAAGGCTCTCGTGTCTGGGATCAGGAAGGTAAAGAGTATGTTGATTTTGCAGGGGGAATCGCCGTTAATTCATTGGGCCATGCCAATGATGAGTTAAAAAATGCACTGAGTTCGCAAATGGAAAACTTATGGCATATTGGTAATGGCTATACCAATGAACCGGTGTTAAAGCTGGCAAAAAATCTGGTCGAAAGTACTTTTGCAGATAAAGTTTTTTTCTGTAACTCTGGGGCGGAAGCAAATGAAGCTGCATTGAAAATTGCCAGAAAATACGCATTGGATAAATACGGCAGCCATAAAAACGAAATTATTTCATTCGAAAACTCTTTCCATGGACGCACACTATTCACTGTAACTGTTGGCGGTCAACCCAAATATTCTCAAGATTTTGCACCATTACCGCAAGAAATTGCCCATCTTCCCTATAACAACATTGATGCGATCAAAGCCCATATTTCAGAAAAAACCTGTGCTGTCATTGTTGAACCCATCATTGGTGAAGGAGGGGTAATCCCCGCGGACCCCGAGTTTTTGAAAGCATTGCGGGAATTATGTGATCAACACCATGCATTACTGATTTTTGATGAGATCCAAACGGGTATCGGGCGGACAGGGTATTTATATGCCTATGAAGAAACAGGGGTTGAGCCGGATATTTTAACCAGTGCCAAAGGGTTGGGCGGTGGTTTTCCGATTGGGGCTATGTTAGTCAAACAGCATGTCGCAGAATCTTTCCAACCGGGAACACACGGCACAACATTTGGTGGCAACCCGCTGGCAGCCGCGGTTGGTGGCAAAGTTGTTGAACTGGTGAATCAGAAAGAATTCTTGGCTGGGGTGCAAGAACGCCACCATGAATTTATTCAAAGAATGGTTGTATTGAATGAACGCTATCAGGCATTCAGTGAAATACGTGGCAAGGGGTTATTGCTGGGGGCTGAGCTGGCTGAGAAATACCAGGGCAAAGCGAAAACCCTGACTAATCTTGCCGCAGAAGAAGGATTGATTGCGCTGATCGCAGGCCCCGATGTATTACGTTTCGCCCCGGCTTTAAACATCTCACAACAGGATATTGATGACGGTTTCATGTGTCTTGAAAAAGCCCTCAAGCGGTTTGTCCAGGAATAAAAATAAGTTGAGGTGAGATACCATGATGCTATTTAGACCCGTTCAACATAAAGATTTAGGGGATATCCTCAATCTTTCGTCCCGTGCTGGCGTTGGCCTGACAACGTTACCAAATAATCAGGAGTATCTGGCGGCACGGATTTCACGCAGCATTGATTCTTTCAACGATGAAAAGGGGCGAGCGCAACAAGGTTTTTTGTTTACCTTGGAGGATACTGAAAAGCATCGTGTTGTTGGTGTCAGTGCGTTGGAAGTAGCCGTTGGACTGGAAGAACCGTTCTATAACTTCCGCGTGCAAAAATTGGTACGTGCTTCGCGTGAACTCGGCGTTTATAACGCTTTTGAAATATTAAATGTCGAGCAGGATTACACCGGATGCAGTGAATTGTGTACGTTGTTCCTTGATCCTGAATACCAAAAAGGGCGCAACGGCCTTTTTCTTTCCAGAAGTCGTTTTTTGTTTATTTCTGCATTCCGGCATCTTTTCTCTAAAACCATTTTCGCGGAAATGCGCGGTGTTGCGAATTCGCAAGGTGAATCTCCGTTCTGGAATGCGCTTGGGCAACACTTTTTCAATGTGCCTTTTTCTGAAGCGGATTATTTGACCGTGACCGGCTCCAAAACATTTATTGCAGAACTTATGCCGTACCATCCGATTTATGTTCCTTTACTGCCGGAAGAGGCGCGTCAGGCTATAGGCCAGGTGCATAAAAATACGTTGCCTGCCCGCATCATTCTGGAAAAAGAGGGATTTGCCTATCACGATACGGTCGATATTTTTGATGCCGGGGCCATCTTGGATGCAGAAATTGACAATGTGCGCACAGTCAAAGCCAGTCGGATTATCCATGCCAAAAAAAGTGACCATGTTTCCCGAACGGAAGATGGAGTGCAGTGCCTCGTTTCCAATCTGCATTTTCAGGATTTCAAAGCCATTCTCCTGAACATTTCAGATCCTATGGACGGCGATGAATTGCGGCTGACTCCCGCAGAAATGGATGCACTCCATGTGAATGATGGCGAGCCGGTACGCTTTGTTTCTCTTTTTTCTTAAGGGCTTTTACAACTAACGTTTTTAATGGCTGGGAGTTTTCATAATGAATCATCAAGCAAATTTCATTGGTGGGGAGTGGATAGCAGGTCAGGGGCAGCCTGTCATTAAATATTCTCCGGTTGATCAACAGGTTCTCTGGCAGGCAAACGGGGCTTCTTCCCATCAGGTGGATGAAGCCTGTCAATCTGCCCGCAAGGCTTTTCCGGCGTGGTCCAGATTGCCTGTCGGGCAACGCATTGCGATTATTCAGGCATTTGCTGATTTACTGGCTCAGGAAAAAGAGAACATCGCCCGTGTGATCAGCGAAGAAACCAGTAAACCGCTGTGGGAAACCCGGACAGAAGTGCAATCCATGGTTGGTAAAATTGCCATTTCCATTGAAGCGTGGGAACAGCGCACAGGCTATACAGAAACCGCTATGCCAGATGGTAAGGCAATATTGCAGCACCGTCCCCATGGCGTCATGGCAATCTTTGGCCCCTATAATTTCCCCGGGCACTTACCGAACGGGCATATTGTTCCTGCGTTGATTGCCGGCAATACGCTGGTATTTAAACCCAGTGAACTGACGCCGGTCACGGCAGAAAAAACGGTGGAATTATGGGAGAAAGCAGGGCTGCCAGCTGGTGTGCTGAATCTGGTTCAGGGAGGCAGGGAAACCGGGGGCGCACTACTGGACAGCCGTGAAATTGATGGTGTGTTGTTTACGGGCAGTGCCGCAACAGGATTTCATTTCCACCGTGTACTGGCAGGGCAGCCAGAGAAAATGCTGGCGTTGGAAATGGGCGGCAACAACGCGCTTATTGTGGATGATTATGATGATCTTGATGCCGCGGTTTACACCGTCATCCAGTCAGCGTTTATCTCCGCAGGGCAACGTTGTACCTGTGCCCGCAGGTTGCTGGTGAAACAAGGGGAAAAAGGGGATGCGTTGATACAGCGATTGCTCGAAGCGGCACGCCGGATTGTTCCGGCACACTGGAATGCAGAACCCCAGCCGTTTATGGGCGGTGTGATTTCGTTGGCTGCCGCAGAAAATTTGCTGGAAGCTCAATCTAACTTGCTGGCATTGGGCGGTGTTCCGCTGCTCACACTGACACAGCCTGATCCCCGCTCAACCTTTATGACTCCCGGCATTATTGATTTGACTGATGCCAAAGATGTTCCTGATGAAGAATATTTTGGCCCTCTGCTGACATTAAGGCGCTATGACACGTTTGATGAAGCCATTTCCATTGCAAACGATACACGGTTCGGGTTGGCGTCAGGTTTGATCTCTCCTGACGGTGCTTTGTTCGACAAATTATTGCAGGAAGCGCGAGCAGGAATTGTGAATTGGAATAAACCATTAACAGGGGCATCCAGTAAAGCGCCTTTCGGGGGCATAGGAGCGTCGGGCAATCACCGCCCCAGCGCTTATTATGCCGCAGATTATTGCGCATGGCCGATGGCTTCTCTGACGGCAGATAATGTGGTGTTACCTGAAACACCGGCGCCGGGCCTTGATTTTTTTCGGCCTTAATTAATTTTGTGCGGTATTGATCTTTTCCATTAATAAATAGGATGTCTGAGGTGATTATGTCGGGAATTGAAGCAAATTTTGATGGTTTGGTGGGCATGACTCACAATTATGCCGGGTTATCAACCGGCAATGAAGCTGCCATGAACCACAAGGGACAGGAATCCAATCCCCGCAAAGCCGCACTTCAGGGGTTGATGAAAATGAAGGCGTTGTCTGATATGGGGCTGGTGCAGGGGGTTTTGCCCCCACAGCCGCGCCCCAATCTTCCTGCATTGCGGCAGTTAGGATTTACGGGCAGTGATGAACAAGTATTAAACAAGGTGGCGCGATATTCACCGTCATTACTGTCTTACCTCAGCTCGGCATCCTCTATGTGGACAGCAAATGCCGCAACAATTTCACCTTCGGCTGACAGTGCAGACAAGCGCATTCATTTCACGGTAGCAAACCTGAATAATAAATTGCATCGTTCATTGGAAAGTGTCACCACTTCGCGGGCGCTGAAAGCCACTTTTCCTGGAGAGGATTATTTTGCCCACCATGATCCTTTGCCGCAACACGCTGACTGGGGGGATGAAGGTGCGGCTAATCATAATCGTTTTTGTAATGAATATGGTGAAGCCGGCGTACAATTATTTGTCTATGGGCGCAAAGTCTTGCATGAAGGTGTTACTCCCACCCGTTACCCGGCCCGGCAGACGTTGGAAGCCAGTCAGGCCATCGCCCGACTGCATCAACTTGATGATTCCCGAACTGTGTTTGCCCAGCAAAACCCTGTTGCCATCGACTGCGGTGTGTTTCATAACGATGTTATTTCTGTCAGTAACCGCAACGTCTTTTTTCATCATCAGCAGGCTTTCCTTAGCCAACAATCAGTATTGGCCGAATTGAGGGAAAAAATGGCCCGGCTCGGGCAAACTCTGGTTGCCATCAAAGTCCCGACAGAGCAAGTCTCCATTAAAGATGCGGTCGAATCCTACCTGTTTAACAGCCAATTGTTGAGTCAGCCTGGCGGCAACATGATGCTGATTTTGCCGGAAGAGTGTCGCCAGAACCAAAATGTCTCGGACTATTTGCAACGTTTGGTCACGGAAGGGAATTCTCCCATCAATAAACTCCATTTCTTTGATTTGCGTGAAAGTATGCGCAATGGTGGTGGGCCTGCCTGCCTGCGGCTCAGGGTTGTTCTGAATGAAAAAGAGTTGGCGGCGGTAAATCCGGCAACCCTGATGACACCTGAACTGTATCAGCGTCTGGTTTCATGGGTAGAACACCACTATCGTGACTCTTTGTATATGGCGGATCTGGCGGACCCTCAATTATTGAATGAAGTCTATTCTGCCCTTGATGAACTGACGCAGATCCTCAATCTCGGTTCGCTCTACGAGTTCCAGCGTTAATCAGGAGATAAGATGGATTTATTGACCTTATTGCTTGAAAACGAACTTGAGGAAACCTTGCATTTTCCGTCAACCATCAAATCATCATGGTTGGCTGAGGGAATATTGCAGCTCTTTCCTCAAAAAACAGCACAAGAAACGCTGATTATTTCCGCAGGAATACATGGCAACGAAACCGCACCCGTGGAAATACTTCTCCAGCTATTGGCGCAACTGGTGCAGGGAACACTTCCGTTACAGCATAACCTCCTGCTGATTTTCGGTAACCTGCCAGCCATGCGTGAGGGAAAACGGTATCTTGATAACGACCTCAACCGCATGTTTGGTGGCCGCCACCAGAATTTCCCGCCGGGAAATGAAACACACCGCGCCATGGCGCTGGAAACGGTTATTCGCCGGTTTTTCAGTGAACCTGCTGTCATGGCTTCAACAAAGCACAGGCACCTTGATCTGCATACTGCAATTCGGGGTTCCTGTCATGAACAATTTGCGTTGCTGCCATATCAATCGCGTGAATATGCGGCTGATTTCCTGCACTGGCTGGAAAACAGTGACCTTGATGCAGTGGTTTTCCATAATTCACCGGGTGGCACATTCAGCCATTTTACCAGTGAACACTTCAACACCGACAGCTGTACGCTGGAAATAGGTAAGGCGCTTCCGTTCGGGCAGAACGACCTGACCAGATTCAGCAATATCACTTCTGCCCTACAGGATTTGGTTGCCGGTTCGTGTTCCATCAAACGAAATAAACCGGCCCTTAAACGCTATCATGTTGTTGATTCCATTATTAAACAACACAACAGCTTTCAGCTTCATATTCCAGAGGATACTAAAAACTTTACTGAATTACCGGAAGGTTTTGAAATTGCCAGCCAACAAAACCAATCCTGGAAAATCACATCTACTGCAAACTTTATTCTGTTCCCTAATGCCCGTGTTGCTATTGGGCTGCGGGCGGGTCTATTGCTGGCGCAATTAACATAATCAATTCATATACCGCATGAAGTCAGGTTGCCGCCAATCAAGCAAGCGGCAACCTGAAAGACGGCGGGTATATAAAAAGAAAACCGTAGAGGTCATTGATGATGAAATCATTAGAAACACCTGTGGAACAATCCTCAGGTGCACAAAAACTTCATCGTGGATTAGGTAAACGTCATATTCAGTTGATTGCCATTGGCGGGGCCATTGGTACCGGATTGTTTATGGGGACGGGGAAAACAATCGCTGTATCAGGAACTTCAATTATCCTGACTTATTTGCTGATTGGTTTTTTTGCGTTCATGGTGATGAGGGCAATGGGAGAACTGTTGCTGACCAAATTGGATTATCGGACGTTTGCTGATTTCGTTGCTGATTATCTTGGCGATAAAGCCAGTTATTTTTTAGGCTGGACTTACTGGATGAGCTGGATAGTCAGTTGCATCGCGGATGTCGTGGTCTGTGGCGGTTATATCCAGTATTGGTTTCCCGACAGTTATCTCTGGTTAACGGCACTGTCTATTCTTGGGTTAATGTGCTTGTGTAACTTTTTCTCAGTGCGTCTATTTGGTGAAGCCGAATTCTGGTTTGCCATGATAAAAGTGGTGGCGATTGTTGCCTTGATTATCGTTGGTATCGGGATGGTATTTGTGGGATGGACTTCACCCAATGGCGTGACAGCTTCTGTACGTCATTTGACGGAGCCCGATGTATTCCTGCCAAATGGGGTATTTGGTTTTTTTGCCGGATTCCAGATTGCTATTTTCTCCTTTACGGGTATTGAACTGGTTGGCACCGTCACGGCTGAAACCAAAGAGCCGGAGAAAATCTTACCCAAAGCCATTAACAGCATTCCCATCAGGATCATTATTTTTTACGTACTTTCCATGATGTGCATTATTGCCGTGACATCATGGCCGCATATTTCGCCGGATGTCAGCCCGTTCGTGACACTGTTTGCACTCGCTGGGCTACCGGCTGCTGCAGCTATCATTAACTTTGTGGCGCTGACATCGGCGATGTCTTCGGCAAATAGCGGGTTATATGCCTGTACCCGAATGCTGTATGGTTTGTCGACCGAGAAATTGGCTCATCACAAATTTAGCCAGCTCTCTGCGAGCAGTGCCGTTCCTGTTGTCAGCCTGATATTTTCCGTGATCTGCATGGTAAGCGGTGTATTCCTGCTGTTTATTATTCCTGATGTCATGAAGTTATTTACCATTGTTTCAACCGTGGCAGCCATCATGGTTATTTACAGCTGGTGCATGATATTGCTTGCTTATCTGGCGTACCGCAAAAAGCGTCCTGACCTGCATAAAACTTCTATTTATAAAATGCCGATGGGCATCCCCATGACATGGTGCACCTTGGTATTTTTTGCCTTTACCGTTGTGATTATGATATTTGATTATGATACTCGCATTGCACTCTATGGCACACCATTGTGGTTTGTCATATTGGAAATTTTATGGCGAACGCGGAAATACAGGGAACAACGCAGGATTCAGAAATAAATGGCAAATTAATATGCTTAATGGATTTCAAGTTGCTGCACGTCAGTAAGAAAAATAAGCCCCCTGGAAATAGAGAATAAAGTAGCAACTTGGAACCCATTGAATAGAGATATAATTGAATTTATTAGGCGAACCTGAGTTTTATTAAAATTAATGAAAGTTGAATCTTTTTCATTGGTGGATTCTCACTAAATTTTGTCAATGGAGGAGTGGAGAAGTCTTTTACTGCCTTCATGCAACTGATGGCGTCGCCTAACGGGGGAAAACCAGCATAGGAGTTTTAAAATTCATTTGGTCATTAATAATTGTAGTGAGCTTTTATCCGTTAAATTAACTCCGGAAAATGCAGATGGCCGCGAACCTGTTAATAAAACGGTCTTTAATAGAAACCGTCAATATTCAATTGAAAAATGTTTCCCAGATAGCACATTCAAGACACCAGGGATTTATTGTGGGGTTTTTATCTTATGGTGATGTTTTTTTGTTGTTTGCCACATGAAGGGTGATAATCAAAAAGTTAATGTATTAAAATTAGGTTGTGCATAGGATATGCGCTAAAGTTTTATTTTAATGGAGCGATAGATAATGTTATCACTCCATTATATGGTTAAGGATTTTAATCAATGTTAACATGTTATTAATATTGTCAGGTAAAATTCCAGTGATCCATTATTTTTTAAACCTTAAAATCACTTTAAAATATGATGAGGTTAAGAAGTAGCTGAATAAGATAAATAAAAAGAAAATACAGGGTTGTTAGGTTCATCTATATTCGTTTGATAAATATATAACAAAGGTTTTTGAAGTATTCTAAAAATACTGTCACTCTCTATGGTTGATGTAAAATATTTCAACTCCATTCCAGTTGGATAACTCGAAAGAGTTATTCCTGTCATTACCTTGGAATTGTCTGCAGGGAACGGCAAGATAATATAATGATTTTTAGGTAAATCGCTTTCTAAGTGTGGTTTAACTTCTTCCATGTTTGTATATATTTTGATTTTAAAATCAAAATTAGTTCTATTGTATATGATTTGTGTGGGCATTTTATGGATTCCTATAGGTTGTGTTTTTTAAAGTATCGGAATTATAGAAATCTGATAATATTTAAATAGTTTATTTCCAATTTGGATTTCTTTATTGTAATTAATTGAGAATTTTTTATAATTTAACAACTCGTTTATTTCAGGGTAATTTTTTTTATCAGAATTTCTGTAAAAAATCATACTTAATTTAACTTCATTTCTAAATACAGAGGCTTCAAGATATTCTATAGTAGGACTTGTTATATGGAGAGTTCCCCATGCTCCTGAATGGATGTATGTACTGTCCTCGTATGGAGGATGTGAGGATTTATGTCCCCCAGCTGCGATGAACATAAGCACATCTGAGCTATTATAAAATAATATATCCATGATATTTCCTTAAATAAGGTAAGTGGAGAATTAAAAGTATAAAAAAAAGGACAATGGAGTCTATTTCATAAAATGACTGTTGATTTTATTCCTTGAATAAACTTCCTTTATTCTTTTTCATATTCAATGAATTGACTTCATTTATACATATTTTAATGTATTTTTTTTTATTTATTTACTAATTTAATCTGAACTCTGGATAAGAAAGAAAAGAAAAGAAAAAAGAAGAAAGGAATGCAGTGCCTGATCTTCACGTTCTTTTCTTCACGTAAAGAAAAATCACAGGGTATTGCTTTTATCAACTCCATCAAAACCACCGGTTGCCACAATGTTCGCATTCCCCAAAATTGAGAGGTGAAGTGTATACGTTCCAACCGAAAAAGCCGAGCTTAGATTTATGTGATCGGGAAATTGCTCTGCTTAAACAGAGTTTAGGTTAAATCGTTACCGAACAAGTGGCTGCTGAGACAGCCACTTGTTCAGTCGTTATTTGATGAAGTGTTATTTTCCGGATATCAGAGAAGTCGGGGCATCGTTTACCTTCAAAGCCATTTCCCTTAAGGTAGGGTAGGTCAGTACATCCATCAATGAAATATGCATATTTTGCTCATGCATGCGGGCTAATAGTTGTATTGCAATAAGTGAATGTCCTCCGGATTCAAAGAAATGATCATGTCGGCTCACGCGTTCCAGTTTCAGCAGTTCCTGCCAAATTTGAGCCAATGCGGTTTCTACATCACCATTCGGGGCTTCATATCCATATTTTGCAATGATGATCTGTTGAGACAGAGAATCACTCTGTCCGGGGCTGGGGCTGAGATTAATGTGTTGCGGTTGCCAGTGAGTACCGGAAACAACAGGTATGTCCACGATGGGTTGTTGTGGAGAGTTTTCCAACGAATCAACCAGACCAGACAGGGCGCTGAGCATATCAGCACGCAGGTGTGCCGGATCGATGCCTTGTATGGCCTGAATTTCCAGCCGGAAGCCTTTACCCAGATCATCCACAGCGAAGTAGAGGGGATAATTCATTCTCTCCTCAGCCGTGATCAGGCGAACGCCTTCCCAAACATTGCGGGTTGTATCCAACCGGGTATGACGGTAGTTGAGCAAAGTGTTAAAGAGCGGCAAAGGGGATGTCACTGCGCTACAGCGTTGAGCCAATGCCAGTGATGCTTGTTCATGCTCAAGTAATTGCGTCAAACTGTGATAAGTCGCTTGCACCACCTGTTGTACACTATTTCCGGTCAGTCGGACCCGGGCGGGCAGGGTATTGATAAACAGGCCCGGAATTTGATTGATATTTGTTCCTCCTTGCATCCGCCCCGACAAAACAGTTCCGAAAACAATGTCTTCCTGACGACTTATTTTTGCCAGTACCAGCGCCAGTGCGACATGAAAGAGTACACCGCAGCTTACCCTATGACGGCGGGCTTGCTTGCGGATATCTCTCGACAGGGATGCACTGATAAGTTGAGTTGAGTTCGTAATTGGCCGGTCTACACTGTAAATGTCCGGTATTCCGAAAGGCAGGGTGGGTGTATCTATATCAGCCAGTGCTTCACGGAAATAATCTTCATGTGATGATGGCGGCATGTTCAAGGATTGGGCGATAAAGTGTCGGTAAGGCAGTGCCGGAATGAGATGCCCGGCACGGTGGTGCATGAGTTCATGGATTTCAGAAATGATAATGTCCAATGATATATGATCATTAAGGATATGGTGGCAGCATATAGCCAGTAACCACTCTTCCTGATGGGGATCATAGGCTGTATCAACAGAAAAAACCGGCGCCCGGCTGACATCCAGTCGGCGTTGATACGGATGAGTGTATGCCAGTAACTGAGACAGAATGTCTTGATCATTTTCAGGCACAAACGTATCGACATACAGGGATGCCTGACGACAGACAACTTGCACGGGTTGTTTTAAACCTTGCCAACAGATAGCGGTACGCAGGATGTCATGGCGGTTAATCACTTGCTGGAAGGCAGCCAGGAAAGCATTAAGGCGCTCACGGCTGTCGAAAGCAAGTGCAATGTGCAACAGATAGATATCGCCTTGTGTTTGTAACAAATGATGGAACAGCATACCTTCCTGTAACGGTGCCAGCGGATAGATATCCTGGATATTGGCCGCCCCTCCGGAAATAGTGTCGGTTATCGTGTCAATTTCTTGTTGTGTCAAAGCGATGAGGGGCAACAAGTCCGGCGTGATTTTGGTACAACCATCAGGAATGAGATTAGGGGGAGCAATAAACTCAGTGGGGTGTTTTTCAATGGGTTGCATTATTTTTGCCATGTCAGCCAGTACAGGGGCCGCAAACACGGAACGGATATCAAGCCCCCAGCCTTGTTCCCGCAACTGTTCAATCAGGCTGACAACCATCAGCGAATGGCCGCCGACTTCAAAGAAATGATCGTAACGTCCCACCCTTTCCAGCTTTAATAATGTTTGCCAGATCCGGGCCAGAGTGATTTCCATTGTGTTGATTGGCGCTTCATAAGTGCGGCTCACGATGGCAGTTTGATCCGGCAACGGCAATGCCTGACGATCGAGTTTGCCATTGGGGGCCAGCGGGAAGGCATCGAGAATGACAAAGGCACAGGGCAGCATATACTCAGCAAGATGTTGTGAGAGCTGCTGGCGTAATGCTGCGGGAAGCAGTTTCGCCTGTGGTTTTGCCAGCAGATAAGCAATGAGGCGCTTATCCCCCGCCATGCCTGTTTGATCAGGGATTTCACGGGCAAGCACGACAGCTTCACGTACACCGGCACACTGCATCAATCTGGATTCTATTTCACCCAATTCGATGCGGAAACCACGTATCTTGACCTGAAAATCGTTGCGTCCAAGATATTCGATATTGCCGTTAGCCCGCCAGCGGCCCAAATCGCCGGTTTTATACATCCGGGCATTCGGCTGTTTGCTGAATGGGTCAATGACAAACCTCTCTGCCGTGAGTTCAGGCTGATTTGAATAACCCCGGGCGACACCCTGACCACCGATGTAAATTTCGCCGCTGACGCCGATGGGAACAGGCTGGCCAAATGCATCCAAAATATAAATGCGGGTATTGGAGAGTGGACGTCCGATCGGAATGTTATCCGTCATCGTCACAGCCTGCTTGCTGTCTGCCAGTTGTTTGCCATCTATCAGCAAGGCAGTGGCGGTCACTGTAATTTCGGTCGGGCCATAGGCATTGAACCAACGGCAGGATTGCGTTTCCGGGCATGATAACCAGTCGGCTAAATGGCGCTGCTCCACTTTATCGCCGCCCACAATAACCGTATGCAAACAGGCGCTGAAACCGCAGTGCCCTGCCATTATCTCCTGAACCCAGTGATTCCAGAATGCGGTGGGGATGTTGATGATGGTGACTTTGTGTTGACGCAAGAAATCGACAAAGCCGGCATCCGGGACTTTGATATGCGCAGGACGCAGAACCAATGTGGCACCGGAGGCAAGGGTCGGGAAAATATCCGATACTGAAATGTCGAATGCAACGGTGACAAATTGCAGAATGCGATCACCCGGATGAGGTTTGCTGACCTGACGTTGTGCATGGATAAGGCTCACAACATTGCGATGTTCCAGCATGACACCTTTCGGATGTCCGGTTGAACCGGAGGTGTAGATGATATAAGCCAGATGATGAGGTTGAAGCCTGAGTTGCTTGCTGTCAGGGTTATGGCCGGGTTGCACTGCTGTTCTGTTTTGATGAGTTTCATCATCCAGCAACCATACGGGGAGGTCTTGTACTGACAAGTCTTTTTTCAGGTGTTTCTGTGTCAACAACAGTGCAGGCTTGCCATCCGATAACTGATAAGTCAGTCGCTCTACGGGATATTCTGGGTCGAGTGGGATATAACCGGCCCCGGCCTTTAAGATGCCGAACAAGCCAATAATCATATCCAATCCCCGTTCAACACAAATTGCGACCCGATCATCAGGGCGCACCCCAAAGGCAATCAGGCTGTGTGCCAACTGATTGGCGCGGCAATTCAGTTCATGATAGCTCAAGGATTGATCTTCAAAGATAACGGCGATGGCATCGGGAGTGCGTTGCACTTGATCTTCGAATAACGAGTGAATCAGCCCATTTTGTGGAAGCCACGGTTCATGATCAAATGATGATGGTTCAGATTGTGGGGTATTGAATTCGACCAGCAACTGCTGGTGCTCTGCGGCAGATAGCATTGTCAGGCGGGCAATATCCTGTTTTTCATCCGCTGCCATGGCGCTCAGTACCTGAATGAGATAACCCGCGATATGCCCAACAGTGACTTCATCGAACAAATCTGAGGTATATTCCAGATAACCATTTAAACCCTTTTGGGTTTCGGCAAGCGACAGCGTAAGGTCAAAGTGTGCACTGCGGCGCGTTTGTTCAAGCATTGAAACAGATAAATCCGGTAATTCAAGAGATTGGGCCGGGGTATTGTCCAGAGCCAGCATAACCTGAAAAATCGGGTTGTAGCTCAGGCTACGATTGGGTTGCAGTATTTCTACCAGCTGTTCGAAGGGCAGATTTTGGTGCGCATAGGCGGCCAGGGATCGCTCGCGGATATGGGTGAGTAATTCAGCCACAGTGTTGCAATTCTCCAGTTCAACCCGCAAAGGCAGCGTATTGGCGAAAAAGCCGATGATCCCTTCCAGCTCTGTTTGTGGGCGATTGGCGACGGGGGTACCAATGACGATATCGTTTTGACCACTTAAACGGGCAAGCACAATACTCCAGCCGGCAAGTAAGGTCATAAATAATGTGGTTCCCTGACGCTGTCCCAGTGCCTTGAGGCTGACCAGCAATTCAGGGGCCAGATGGATGGGGATGTGAGCGCCTTCGTAGGTCTGTTCTGGTGGACGTGGCCTATCGGTAGGAAGAGCCAGTAATTCCGGTGCACCCTGAAGTTGTTCTTGCCAGAAATTCCGTTGAGCCGCCATATTTTCACCCTGCAACCATTCCTGTTGCCAAATGGCATAATCGGCATACTGAATCGGCAAAGGTGCCAGAAGGTGCTCTTTTTCTTCGAGTGCAGCGCGGTAAAGTATGTCTAATTCGCGGAGCAATATTCCGACTGACCAGCCATCCGTGATGATATGGTGCTGAATGAGGATAAATATATGTTCTTCATCTGATAGTTGCAGTAATTTACCCCGGACAGGTGGCTCGTTGGCAAAATCAAACAAAGTTTGTGTTTCGAGTGATATCAGCTCATCAATCCGGTTTCTATCCAAGGTTTTGTTTAGTCCGCGTAAATCCTGATAATTCAGGGGAAAACCGGTATCTGCGGCATCAATGTACTGACAAGGTTGTTCATCAACAAAAGCAAAACGGGTTCGTAAGCTTTCCTGCCGTGCCACAAGAGAATCCAGCGCCGCCTTGAATGCTGTTAAGTTAAGTTGCCCGCTGAGACGTAATACTGCCGGAATGTGGTAAGCCAGACTGGCGGCAGGATTCAGTTGAGCGAGAAACCACAGGCGCTGTTGAGCGAAGGAGAGTGGCAGATGCCGGCTGCGATCAACCGCAGGGATTATCGTTGGTTGAGTGATTGCGGTACTTTCGGTGAGCGCGGCGGCCAGATCAGCGAGTACGGGGTAAGTAAAGAGCAGTGGCAAAGAGGTTTCCAGTGCCAGATTTTGGTGTATCCGTGTAGCAAGCTGGATGGCGAGCAGGGAATGACCGCCGAGTTCAAAGAAATGATCATGGCGGCTCACGCGATCTAATCCCAATAGTGTTTGCCAAATTTGGGCCAGCGCGGTTTCCACTTCACCAATGGGTTCTTCATAATCCTGTGTCACGACAGCGGAAGAATCCGGAGCAGGCAGTGCCTGTCTGTCAAGTTTGCCATTGGATGTCAGCGGGAAAGCATCAAGGGTGACAAAAGCACTGGGGATCATATAGTCTGTCAGTTGCTGCGCAAGTTGTTGGCGCAGTTCCGCCGGCGTTGGCTTTATATCGGATTCAGTCAGCAGGTAGGCAACCAGTTGTTTATTCTCTCGGGTGTCTTCACGGGCGATGACAACAGCCTCACGCACACCGCGACATTGTTCAAGTTTTGCCTCAATTTCACCCAGCTCAACCCTGAAACCCCGTATTTTGACCTGAAAATCGTTGCGGCCGAGGTATTCAATATTGCCGTCAGGCAACCAGCGCCCTAAATCCCCGGTTCTGTACATGCGTGAGGCAGGAAGGGGGGAAAATGGATCATGCAAAAAACGCTCATTGGTCAGCTCGGGCCGATTGAGGTAGCCACGGGCAACGCCGCTGCCTGCAATGTAAATTTCGCCGCTGACACCAAGAGGGACAGGCTGGCCGCGGGAGTCGAGAATATAGATTTGGGTATTGGCAATGGGGCGGCCGATGTGGGCAGTAAAACCCGTTGCCCGATCCATGCGTGTCCAGGTTGAATAAGTTGTTGTCTCCGAGGGGCCGTAAAGGTTGCATACAGTTTGTACAGACGAGGAGGTGAATAACTGTTCAACAATATTGGGTTTTAGTGCTTCACCCGCGAGATTGACGGTTCTGGTTGTCCCGGGAATGGCATGGGTGTTGAGTAACTGCACGATAGTAGAGGGAACGGTGTTTATCAGGCTGACAGCTGACGCCATAGCCACCGGTTTTTCTGTTGCCGGTGATTTTTCCGCTGTCAGTGAAAGGGCATTGGGGACAAGATGTATTGTTCCTCCGGAAATCAGTGGTGCAAAACATTCGTATACGGCTAAATCAAAATTCAGTGAAGTGGCACAAAGTGTATGCCCCAGCTCTTCCGGTGTGAAATTTTGCTGTGCCCAGGTGAGGAAATTGACGGTATTGCGATGCTCAATCGCGACTCCTTTCGGTTGCCCTGTGGAGCCGGAGGTATAAATCACATAGGCCAGGTGATGTGGTGCCAATCCCTGAGCCTGCGCATCCGGGTTGCAGGTTGATACAGTATCAACATCAACGTGTTGTTCAGTATGATCAAATATCACTGAGGGAACTGAACAATCAAGAAAACCAAGGAGATCAAGGTGTTTCGTCTGAGTAAGAATGGCTTTCGGAGTGGAATCTTCAAGTATATACGCAAGTCGTTTGCTGGGATAATTCGGGTCGAGCGGCACATAAGCCGCACCTGCTTTCAGTATCCCCAATAAACCTGCAATCATTACCGGGCTGCGCTCAACACATATTGCTACCCGATCATCAGGTTGTACCCCTTGTGCCATTAAGTGGTGAGCCAAACGGTTGGCGCTGTGGTTCAGTTCATCATAAGTCAGGGAGTGTCCTTCACAGATCACGGCAATGGCGTTGGGGGTACGTTGTACCTGTTCTTCAACTAACTGATGAATTAAGGCATCTTGTGGAAAATCCATCTGGGTTGCGTTGAAATCAACTAATAACTGCTGGCGCTCTGTTGCGGGTAAAACGGAGATGTTAACGATAGGTCGCTGAGGCTCTGTGTCTAATGCTTCTGTCAGCCCTGTCAGGGTGGTGGTCATATAGTCCATTAGGCGTACTGGATCGATGCCGGATACGCTTTGGGCAACCAAAGTGAAGCTTTCTCCCATATCGTCCACGGATAAGGTGAAGGGATAGTTGGTTCTCTCCTGTGCAGACAGTAGACGCACACCTTCAGATTTGATGTTGAGTCCATCCGGCCGGCTATGGCGATAATTGAGCAGTGCACTGAAAAGGGGCATGGAGGGAGTTATACTGCTACAGCGTTGCACCAGTGCCAGTGGGGTTTGTTCGTGCTCCAGCAATTTCATCAAACAATGGTGAGTTTCTTGCACGATTTCTTGTGCACTTTTTCCAGCCAGCCGGAAACGTATAGGCAGTGTATTAATGAACAGCCCTAAAATTTGTTCGATCCCGACCCCTGCCTGCATGCGCCCCAGCAAAACCGTACCGAAGATGACATCATCCTCTCCGCTGGCATGCGCCAGCACCTGTGCCCATGCAATATGAAACAGCACACTGGGGCTGACACCCTGACGGTGCGCTTGTGTGCGAATGGCGTTGGAGAGTGTTGCATCGAGCTGCCGGGTGGCTTCTGACATTTGTCTCTGGTTATTGTGGGTATTCAAAATGCCAAAAGGTGCGGTTGGGGTATCAACATCCGCAAGCATTTCACGAAAATAGGCTTCGTGTTCTGACTTTGGCATATGCAGAGACTGGGCAACAAAATTCCGATAAGGCAGGGGGGCGGATAAATTTTCAGGGAGCTTGTTTTGGCGGTGGCTCTGAATTAATTCTTTGATTTCACTGAAAATAAGCTCCAGTGTCAGATGATCACTGATTAAATGGTGGAAGCATAAAGCCAGTAGCCACTGATTTTTATGTGGATCATGGGCAATATCGGCAGAGAAGAGAGGGGCCTGATTGATATCGAGGCGCCGCTGATCGGGATCTGTATGAGCCAATAATTGAGCGGGAACGTTTTGATCGCTGACAGGAACAAAAACATTGATATGTAAAAGCGCCTTACGCCAGACGACTTGCACCGGCTGGTTCAGTTCTTGCCAACAGACAGCGGTGCGCAGGATATCGTGGCGGTCAATGACCTGCTGTAAGGCGACCAGAAAGGCATCGACACAGTCTCGGGTATCGAAGGCAAACAAAGTATTCAGCAAATAGGTATCGCCCTGCCCCTGTAACAAGGAATGAAACAGAATGCCTTCCTGAAGTGGGGCCAGCGGGTAAATATCCTGAATATTGCCAGCCCCACCGGGAATGGTCGCCGAGATGGCATCAATCTCTTGTTGGGACAGTGATACCAATGTCAGCATGTCAGGGGTGATTGCCGTACAATCGTCTGGGATCAGATTGGGTGGCACGGCAAAATCCCTCAGATCGTTCTGGGCGGCCTGCATTTTTTTTGCCATTTCAGTCAGCACGGGAGTATCGAATATGGAACGGATATCAAGCGATAAATTCAGGTTGTATAGCTGCTCACTCAAGCTGAGTGCTATCAGTGAATGGCCGCCCAGTGCGAAGAAATGGTCATGGCGGCCTACCCGTTCAACACCCAATAATGCTTGCCAGAGTTGAGCCAGTGTGATCTCTGCTTCTCCTTTCGGTGCTTCATAACCTTGTGTGGCTATTGAGTCCAGATTAGGCAATGGCAGGGCCTGAATATCCAGTTTTCCATTGGGGGTTCGCGGGAAGGAATCCAGCGTGATAAAGGCACTGGGGAGCATATATTCGGCAAGTTGTTGTGAAAGTTGCTGGCGCAGCGCCGTTGGAACTAATTTTGTGTCTGGTTTGGCGAGTAAGTAAGCAACGAGGCATTTTTGCTTTGAAATATCGTCCCGGACAATGACAACAGCTTCGCGTACACCACGGCATTGAGTGAGTTGTGCTTCAATCTCCCCCAGTTCAATGCGGAAACCGCGTAGTTTCACTTGAGAATCATTGCGGCAAATATATTCAATATTACCGTCAGGTAGCCAACGAGCCAAATCACCGGTTTTATACATCCGTGTGCCAGTGGTGGTTGAAAATGGATCAGGCAGAAAACGCCCTGCTGTCAGGTCGGGACGGTTGAGGTAACCACGGGCCACACCGCTGCCTGCAATATAAACCTCTCCGGTGATACCGATTGGAACGGGTTCTTTATGGGGATCAAGGATATAAATTTTGGTGTTGGAAATGGGGCGGCCAATGGGAGGGGCTTTCTTTTCCTGACTATTGCATGGATAGAGTGTGGCACAGACCGTGGTTTCTGTCGGACCATAGCCATTGAACATTTTCCGCCCATGGGCCCAGCGATTGACCAATGTCGACGGGCACGTTTCGCTTCCCGTGATCAAAACTTGCAGTGTATCGGGAAGGGAATCCATTGCTGCCAAGGCGGTAGGTGATAAGAATAGGTGCGTAATGGCACGGGTTTTTAAATAATGGGACAGGGCAGCACCGGGCAAAATATCGGTGCGTTTCGCAAGATAGAGACGTGCGCCTGCCAGAAGGGCCATAAAGCACTCCCAGATATAGACATCGAAACTATTCGAAACAAACTGCAATAAGCGGCTATCTGGCGTCAGGGATAATGTATCTTGCTGGGTGGCTATCAGATTGCACAAACCGTGGTGTTCTACCATCACCCCTTTGGGTTTTCCGGTAGAGCCGGAGGTATAAATGATATAAGCCAGATTGCGGGAGGTGATTCCCAATGTCCGGGCATTTGGGTTTTCTTCTGGTCTGTGGCTCAAAACAGGGTGCTCTTTGGCATCAAGCACAATGGTTGGTATTTTATTGGCTGTCAGAGAACTACCCAATATCGCACTACCCAATATCGCACTGCCCAATATTTCCACCATTGCAGGCTGAATAATCAGCGCCATTGGTTCTAAGTCGTTGAGCATGTAAGCCAATCGTTCGGTTGGATAAGCAGGATCAAGTGGCACATATGCTCCGCCGGCTTTCAGTATCCCCAGCAGACTGACCACGATATCCAGCCCCCGCTCGGCACAAATGGCGACCCGATCATCCGGGCGTATTCCCAATTCAATCAAATGGTGTGCCAACCGATTGGCATGACGGTTCAATTCATCATAAGTCAGGGACTGATTTTCAAAAACAACCGCAATAGCATCGGGTGTTTTCTGTACCTGAGCTTCAAATAACTGATGGATCAATGCGTTTTGTGGGAATTCAGCCTCTGTAGCGTTGAAATCCGTCAATATTTGCCGGCGTTCTGTTTCGGGCAAAATAGGCAAACTGGTTATCGGCACATCCGGTGACATGAGGGCTGAATCAAGCAAGACAGCGAGGCGGGCCTGAAGCATGACCACATCTTCAGTACTCAGATAATCGGTGGAAAAATTGAATTCAATCGTGACATTGGCAGGGGTGTTTTCAGGGGACGCGGTATCTGTGTATTGTTTGATGATGACTGAAAGCGGGTAGGGGACACCATGGTGTAAGTCGAAAAACTCAATAGAAGTATCTTCTCCTTCTATATACATATTGGCTTTGAACGGTTCAAGTGACAGTGTGATGTCGAAGAGTTGAGCGCGCCCTGTTTTCTGTTGGATATGTGTTTGTCGGTTGATTTCTGCAATGGGGATACGTTTGTATTTGTAGCAGCGCCGTAATTCAGCCGCGCTGTTTTGCATGACATCAAGGAATGTGTCCTGTGGCGAAATAGCGATGCCAATCGGCATAACGGATGCGAACATTCCCATGGTGTTTTTTTGTTGAGTGCCTTTTCGATTGTGTATGGGAATACCGAAAACAATTTCATCCACCCCTGCCGCCCGTGAGAAATAGCTGGCCAGAACGGCATACATGAAATGCAGAATGGATAACCCTTGTTGAGAGACTTTCTCTTCAATGCGTTGAAGAAGGGCTTTATCTATCTGCCAACAAACGGGGGGTTGCCAGCTGGCGGTTTTTTTCTGCTCAACGGCGTTTTTTTCATTCATTTTTCCATGAATAGATTGGGTGTGTTCAGGTTGTTTAACCTTGTGGGCATTGATGGGGGAGAGCAATGGTTGCGGCAGATGTTCATAACGTTTTAGCCAGAATTGCAAATCACGGGAATAATCCCGGGAAGCAAGGTAATTTTGGTCATCTGCAATGAAATCTAAATAGGAGGGGGCAGTTTTATCCGGCGCGTCATTCTGGACCAGATGATTGTAACTATCGATAATATCATTGAAAAGTATTATCAGACCGGAACCATCAATGATCAAATGGTGGCAAGAAAATTGCCAGTACCAGTGTGCACGACTTACCCGCAATAATTTGGCGCGCCACAGCGTGTCAGTCAATTGGAACGGTTTCTGGAACTCTTCATCAATATATTGTCTTACTCTGGTTTCTGCATCTGAATACGGTGAAAAGTCATGAAGTTCCATGGATACAGAGAGAGGGTTCGTGACTTTTTGGACCGGAAGTTTGTGAGTGTTAATCATCCGCAAACGGAGCGTGTCATGACGATAAACAACGGTTTTAAACGCGCGCTCTAGCAAGGTTTCGTTCAATGCTCCCTTAATACTGAAAAAAAGGCCGATATTATAATTGGATGGATCGGAATGAATAATTTGGTCCAGCCAAATAACTTGTTGGGGAGAGCTTAGGGGAGAGGCTGGTGAGAGAGAGAAGTCATCATTATTAACATCAACTAAAGGGGGAGTTTTGGAGGAAGTAACTTTTGAGGCAGTGTAGTGATCGTGTGACATACCCATTTCACCTTTTTCAGTAATCAAGATGCAACCTGTTCCATTTTTTTGAAAATGACGATGCGGTTTTTTAAACTGAAAAATAGTCAAAAAAACCATATTTAAAGTCAAATTATCTAAATAATATGGCTATGTCGACTTTTTTTGTTGATTTTATCCGTGTTTACAGAATGTATTTCATATTGAATGAAATATAGGCGTGTGTTTATTAAAAGAAACTAACCCCATTGTCATTATTATTGTTTTCTTATTATTGATTTCGCTTTTTTATGCCACTTAGCTTCTGCCATAACGCAAATTAGTTACTTTTAGTTATTGTTTGAATGGGGAGGGCGGGCTGTTTGAGTGTATGGCTGATAATGGCCGATAGTAGGAAATAGGGGGGATAAATATGATGGGAAGTGATTTGGTTGAGCGGATCACTGCCTGAAACCAGAAAATGCCAACTTGGGCACTCAAGAAAAATAGCCCCGTGAGATAAAATCACAGGGCTATTTGGCGCAATTCAAAAAATGATACTGCTAGAAGGACATCGCCAGAAAATCAGGCATTATCCTGCTGTGCTGCCTGAATTGCAGTCAATGCAACGGTATAAACGATGTCGTCAACCAGTGCACCACGGGACAGGTCGTTAACGGGTTTACGCATGCCTTGCAGCATTGGCCCGATAGAAACCAGATCAGCAGAGCGCTGTACTGCTTTATAAGTGGTGTTACCGGTGTTCAGGTCCGGGAAGATGAACACGGTAGCCTGACCAGCAACAGGTGAGTTTGGTGCCTTGGATTTCGCTACGTCTGCCATGATAGCGGCATCGTACTGCAATGGGCCATCGATGATCAGGTCCGGGCGTTTTTCCTGTGCCAGGCGGGTTGCTTCACGGACTTTCTCAACATCGCTGCCAGCACCGGAGTTGCCGGTTGAGTAGGAGATCATCGCAACGCGAGGCTCGATACCAAATGCTTTTGCAGAATCTGCCGACTGGATGGCAATTTCAGACAGCTGCTCTGGGGTTGGATCAGGGTTGATTGCACAGTCACCATAAACCAGAACTTGTTCTGGCAGCAACATGAAGAAGACAGAAGAAACCAGTGAGCTGTTTGGTGCGGTTTTAATTAACTGCAATGGCGGACGAATGGTATTCGCGGTGGTGTGAACCGCACCGGAAACCAGACCGTCAACCTCATTCTGCTCCAGCATCAGCGTGCCCAGAACCACGTTGTCTTCCAATTGTTCACGGGCAACCACTTCGGTCATGCCTTTGCTTTTACGCAGTTCAACCAGACGTGGAACGTAACGTTCACGTACTGCCGCCGGACTGACGATTTCAATGCCTGCGCCCAGTTCAACGCCTTGGGCTGCCGCCACACGGCGGATCTCATCCGGATCACCCAACAGAATACATTCGGCAATGCCGCGTTCAGCACAGATAGCTGCGGCTTTAACGGTGCGTGGTTCATCACCTTCTGGCAGGACGATGCGCTTGCCAGCCTGACGAGCCAGCTCAGTCAGCTGATAACGGAATGCTGGCGGAGACAGCAGGTTCGGACGCTCTGCTGTCGCTGCCAGAGAATCAATCCATTCACTGCTGATATGCTGTGCAACGTAATTTTGTACTTTTTCGATGCGCTCACGGTCATCTGCCGGAACTTCCAGACTGAAACTTTGCAGATTCAGAGAAGTCTGCCATGTATTGGTTTTGACAGTGAAAACCGGCAGGCCGGTGTTGAATGCACGCTCACACAGTTCACGAATGGAATCATCGATAGAATAACCCCCTGTCAGCAACACAGCACCCACTTCAATGCCGTTCATGGCCGCCAGACAGGCGGTGATCAGGACATCAGGACGGTCAGCAGAGGTTACCAGCAAAGAACCCGGACGGAAGTACTCCAGCATGTTAGGGATGCTGCGGGCACAGAAAGTCACGGATTTGATACGACGGCTCTCAATTGCACCTGCGTTGATGATGTCTGCTTTCAGGTGTTTTGCCATATCAATCGCACGGGTAGCGATCAGGTCAAAACTCCATGGAATGCAGCCGAGAATTGGCAGCGGGCTGTTTTTGAAAATGGTTTTCGGATCAACGTGTGCAACAGTGGCTTTGGTGGATTCGTCAAAGATTTCAGACAAATCCGGACGGGTGCGCCCCTGATCATCAACAGGTGCATTCAGTTTGTTAACAATCACACCGATGATGTTTTGGTTTTTGATACCACCGTATTCTGCACGGCTCAGTTCAATGCGTTCTTTCAGCTGTTCCGGAGAATTAGTGCCCAGTGCAGTGACAAACACGATTTCAGCATTCAGGGTCTTGGCGATTTCATAGTTCAGAGACTGGGCAAATGGGTGTTTGCGTGTCGGAACCAGACCTTCAATCAGAACGACTTCTGCATCTTTGGTATTTTCGTGGTAACGTGCCACGATTTCTTCCATCAGCACGTCTTTTTTATTGGTTGTCAGCAATGATTCCACATGTGCCATATCCAGAGGCTCTGCTGCTTGAATATTGGAATGTGAACGGATAATGGACGTGGTTTGATCCTGAGAACCTGCATGACGAGGTTGTGCGATAGGTTTGAAGACACTCAAGCGCACGCCTTTTTGCTCCATGGAGCGGATGACACCCAGGCTGACACTGGTTAAACCAACACTGGTGCCAGTGGGGATTAGCATAATTATACGGGACACGGAAACCTCTTTGACGCTTGCTCGTCAGTCAATAAACGCAGCTCAATGTGATAGGTCCAATGCTATATGAATAGACCGAATATGAACCATGAGCCAACGCAATATTTATTAAGGAAATATAAATCAATGCATTCACGAATCAAGAACCGCCAGCATGGCTGGCGGTTCTTGAACATCATGATACTTATGCGGTCAGGCGTGCTGAATCCTGAGCGATGACCAATTCTTCATTGGTTGGGATAACCAGTGCAGGACGGCTGTTGTCAGTGGTGATAACGCCAGATTTGCCGAAGCGTGCTGCAAGGTTACGCTCGTTGTCAAGTTCGAAGCCCAGCAGCGCAATTTTCTTAACGGTCAGTTCACGTACCAGTGAGGAGTTTTCACCGATGCCACCCGTAAAGATAATTGCATCCAGACGACCTTCCATCAGTGCGCTGTAAGCACCGATGTATTTAGCCAAACGGTGGCAGTAAACATCCATGGCACGCTTGGCATCAGCTTTGGTTTCGTAATTGTCTTCGACATAACGGCAGTCACTGGTCACTTCAGTCAAGCCCAGGAAACCGGACTCTTTGGTCAGCAGGGTGTTGATCTGGGCAACAGACATGCCCATTGCATCGTGCAGGTGGAAGACGATAGCAGGATCGATGTCACCACTGCGGGTTCCCATCACCAGACCTTCCAGCGGGGTCAGGCCCATGGAAGTATCAACGCACTGGCCGTTGACGATTGCAGAAACAGAGCCACCGTTGCCCAGATGGCAAGTGATAACGTTCAGCTCTTCAACAGGCTTGTTCAATGCCTTGGCAGCTTCGTGGGAAACATAGAAATGGCTGGTGCCATGTGCGCCGTAACGACGGATACCGTGCTCTTTGTACAGATTGTATGGCAGTGCGTACAGGTAAGCTTCTTCAGGCATAGTCTGGTGGAATGCAGTATCAAAAACAGCAATGTTTTTCTCAACCAGATGAGGGAAGGCTTTTTTCGCTTCTGCAATACCGATCAGGTGAGCAGGGTTGTGCAATGGGGCAAATGGAATGGCCCCTTCAATGCCTTTGATCACTTCATCAGTGATGATGACGGAAGATGTGAATTTTTCACCGCCATGAACGATACGATGGCCGATGGCTGAAATTTGTTCAGAAAGTTCTGGTTTTTCTGCCAGAATAGTATTAACAATGAAGTTCAGCGCTTCGCTGTGTGCTGCGCCGGCACCTAAAGCAGCTTCATGTTTCGCGCCATCTATTTTCCATTTAATACGGGCTTCAGGCAGGTTGAAGCATTCTGATAAACCAGAAAGATACTCTTCACCATTAGCAGGATCGATGATAGCGAATTTCAGGGAGGAGCTACCGCAGTTAAGAACCAGTACCAGCTTACTTGACATGGAAATACCTATTATCTTGTTGTGATCTAATCTTAAAATAAGAACAGTGTTAGAAAATGAAATAAATTTGTTAACAAACGAACCTAGTTGTTGCTAAAAAGAGCAAAAGTTTTGTTTTGCTGCTGCAACGACATAAAAGTCTGTGTAGGATACCGTTTGCTAGCAATAAAGACAAAATATACTTAATAGTATTAATACTACAAAAAAGATTTTATCTTTTGTAGATATTTTTTAAAAACTATACCTTTAATTGATTGAGGTCATGATGAATACGACACCACCTATCAACCAAGGTTGGTTTAAACGAATGCAGTTAGGGCAGCAATATCTGAAAACATGGCCACTGGAAAAGCAGCTTGCTCCTGTGTTCCCTGAAAACCGTGTAATTAAGGCAACTCGCTTCGGGATTCGTTTTATGCCGCCACTGGCAATTTTCACGCTGACATGGCAAATCGCATTGGGTGGTCAATTGGGTCCTGCCGTCGCGACGGCATTGTTTGCGTGTAGCATGCCGCTGCAAGGATTGTGGTGGTTGGGAAAACGCGCGGCAACCCCTTTACCGGAAGGGCTGCTGAAATGGTTTTATGAAATTCGGGAGAAATTTGCTGAAGCCGGCATTGCAATGGCGCCAGTGGAACAGTCTCCAACCTATTTCTCATTGGCTGAATTGCTCAGGCGTGCTTTCAAACAATTGGATGACTCTTTCCTTGATGACATTTAACCCGTTGTAAACCCTATTCTGGTGATAGTTGAACCAACCCATTTTTAAACTTCCGTTCAGATCAACAAGGGGTTGTTTTGCACTACTCTTAATGCATAATTATTGATTTACCTATAACTGCATTTGAAGGAGTCGGGTTTGGTACTGACATGTAAAGGTTTTTTATTCGATTTGGATGGTACTCTAATCGATTCACTGCCGGCAGTTGAGCGGGCATGGATTAAATTTGCCGATAAAGTGGGCATCGACCGTGATGAAGTCCTGCACTATGTTCATGGTACTCCGGCGATATTGTCACTGCGCCATTTTATGCCTGACGCCAGTGAAGAAGAAATTACTTCCATTTTCAAATGGATAGAAAAAATTGAAACAGAAGATACGGAAGGTATCACGGCTTTACCCGGCGCCATTGCTTTAATTGATAAGTTAAATGCATTGGATATCCCCTGGGCCATTGTGACGTCAGGAACCGTTCCTCTCGCCACTGCACGCCATAAAATTGCAGAATTGCCAGAACCCGCTCATTGGGTGACGGCTGAATCTGTCAAGCAGGGCAAACCAAACCCTGAACCTTATTTGCTGGGCGCCCAAAAACTGGGGTTATTACCAGAAGAATGCGTGGTTTTTGAAGATGCCATCGCGGGTATTCATGCCGGCCTGGATGCGGGTTGCCAGGTTGTCGTCGTCCATGATTTGCCGGATATTCCGCGTCGTGATGAAACGCATTTAACGATTACAAATCTGGAAGAGATTGAAATTGTTAAATCTGGCGGTTATGTATCAATTTATACTTAAAGTGATGCATTTGTGAACGCTGAATGATAAAGCTATGTATATTTCATACAGCCTAAAGTGGTTATTGAAAAACTATTTTAGGCTTTATAGGGAGTATTAATAATGACATTATGTTCACTATTTTTTCATGATATACCGCCAAGTATCAGCAGGCTGGCGTTTGCTATCTAAATCAGGAGTGTTATTTGTTCCATCGCAGAATAACCAACCTTCCGATGGGGCTTGCCGTTATTGCACTGAGAATAATATAGCGTTATGAACCTTGGTAAAAACGGATTGTTGAGATTTTTAGTATCAATACTTACGCTATTTTCATCAACAAGCATGTCTTGGCAGCTTTAACCATTAATTGGCTCTCTTTATTAATTGTTCATCCTGAAGTATTTTGTTCTGGTGGTTTATATTCACGGGGTATCGAAAGATCTGATTGAGTAATTATAATTTATGGTTATGCTGTGAAAGGATATTTGCAGCATACCATTCTGTTAATGGTAACTATGTATTAATGCTTTGCAACAAATGACAGTTATTCCATTTTTTATCTTAAAATCGGGTATGATAATAAAATGTGTTTAAGCTTGTTTTTTATAGATGTTATTTTAAATTAATTAAAAAGAACATCGAAAATATCCCGGTGTTATGTTGATTTTATTATCTTGATGATAACGTGGAAGCTATGGCGAAACGAAAAATAATAAATTTATTGACTGGGTTTTCATTATTTTATCAGTATTTCAATGTGTTAGTGTGGCTGGCGATTAAATGATTAAAGATAAGGAGTATTGCTCTGATTTAACAAGCTGTCATATTGACAATCTCTCAGAAGCTTATTCATTAACGTTCAAAAGTGATGGTGAATGATAACCAGATCCGGTTTGGCACTATCATTATGCTGATGGTATAGCTCGGAGCGTTCCATTATTGGGTTATACCTTGCGTACAGAATCTCCATGAATTTAGAGTGGATTATTATATAACGACTTATTAATTTCATGGAATTTATTTTCAATCAACCCATTAATCTAAATTAATTATTTCAATGTTTATAGTAATATTTGTTATTTAAGCATAATGTTTACCTTTCAGAAGAATAAAAATAATCAATGTTTATATCTTACAATTCAAGGAAACTATTGATCCTAACGTAGGATTTTCTCGGGAAAAAATGCTCTACTTCCTTATTGACGCTTGTATCGTTTTATTCTGGTATCGTTGATAGGGGGGAAATTGAATAGTGAATTGTTGTGGGTCTTGGCCCTGCTGTTGATAGCTATTGTACTTTTCAGCACCAATAAAGTCCGAATGGATGTAGTGGCTTTATTGGTGATCATTTCATTTGTCTTGAGTGGCACACTGACGTTAAGTGAAGCCACTGTCGGTTTTAGCGATCCCAATGTGTTATTGATTGCCGCTCTGTTCGTTATTGGTGAAGGGCTGGTAAGGACAGGTGTTGCCTATCAGATGGGGGATTGGCTGGTTCGTGTGGCGGGCAACAGCGAGACTAAAATGCTGGCATTGCTGATGCTGTCTGTTGCCGGATTGGGGGCTTTCATGAGTTCAACCGGTGTTGTGGCAATTTTTATTCCGGTCGTTTTGAGTGTGGCAGCCAAAATGAGAATTTCATCAGGGCGGCTGATGATGCCGTTGGGATTTGCCGGCTTGATCAGCGGTATGATGACGTTGGTAGCGACACCCCCCAACATGGTTGTCAACAGTGAACTGGTGCGGGAAGGGTTAAGGGGGTTTGATTTTTTCTCCATCACACCGATAGGTATTTTAGTATTGCTGGCGGGTATCGGTTATATGTTGATTGCCCGTCGGTGGCTGGGAGGAAGAAAACATCAGGCAGTTGATGCCCGCTATTACCGAACATTTCGTGATCTGATCCGTGATTACAAACTGGCAGGCCGGGCGCATCGTTTTGCTATTCGCCAAGGCTCACCCCTGGTTGGTCATACCTTGGACGAAATAGGGCTACGGGCTTGTTACGGCGCAAATGTGATTGGCATTGAACGTTGGCGAAAGTTTCGTCATGTGATGATTGCTGCGAATGGAGATAGGGAGCTGAAAGGGAAGGATGTCCTGTTGGTAGATATGTCTGCCAGCGAAGTCGATTTACCGGAATTTTGCCGTGAGCAACAGTTGGAGCCTATGAGATTACGGGGAGAATATTTTTCGGAACAAGCCCGTGATGTGGGAATGGCTGAAATTTCTGTGCTCCCCGAATCTGATTTATTGGGAAAATCATTGCGGGACATGAAATTCCGTACACGCTATGGCCTCAATGTGGTCGGAGTCCGGCGCAATGGTAAGGCATTGGAGGGGAAACTTGTTGATGAGCCTTTATTGCTTGGTGATACGTTGTTGGTGATTGGCGACTGGAAATTGATCCGTGCATTAAAAACCAAAACGCCTGATTTCATCGTGCTGAACTTGCCCGTTGAAGAGGAAAATGCAGCGCCTGCCGCATCTCAGGCTCCCCACGCGTTATTTTGTCTTGCATTGATGGTTGCGATGATGCTGACCAATGAAATTCCCAATTTTATCGCTGCATTGATTGCCTGTTTGCTGATGGGAAAATTTCGCTGCATCGATATGGAAAGCGCTTACCGCGCCATTCACTGGCCGAGCATTATTTTGATTGTCGGCATGATGCCTTTTGCATTGGCTTTGCAGAAAACAGGAGGCATTGATTTAATTGTTCGGGGATTGATGGGGGTTGCCGGGGATATGGGGCCAAGAGTGATGTTAATGTGCCTGTTTGTATTATGTGCCGTTATTGGCCTGTTTATTTCTAATACTGCGACAGCTGTGCTGATGGCGCCGATTGCCATTGCTGCGGCGAATCAGATGTCTGTTTCTCCTTTGCCTTTTGCGATGGTTATTGGTGTAGCGGCTTCGGCAGCATTCATGACACCGGTTTCCTCACCGGTTAATACACTGGTATTGGGGCCGGGTGGATATCAATTTGCGGATTTCCTGAAATTGGGCGTACCATTTACGCTTATTGTCATGGGGATCAGCGTCGCGATTATTCCGGTACTTTTTCCGTTCTGAGTGTGGGCTTTCAGGTTGCAACCCGCAGTGCTGCAACCTGAAATTTATGCTGAACAACGAAAATTTATAGTGAATAACTATAAACTGATTTCATCAAGGGAAAGGCTAAAACTTGGCACAAATACTCGGATAAAATAATCCATTTCTACACTATGACGATTTGCCAACGTTTTTTCTAATCGGCTCTTCGCCTGATTGAATTCGGTATTTCCTGCCGAAAGCTCTTCCAGGCATTTCAAATAAGCGCACAGCGCATCAGCTTGTTTGATAATGAGGGTTTCTTCTTCCGTGTGGCATTGCTCATCTAATATAAACCGAAAATCATCCTGCAATTCTGCGGGTAGCATATCCAGTAACTTTTGTTGGGCAATTTTTTCTATTTTTTTGTATTCGTGGGCAATTTGAGGGTTGTAGTACTTAATCGGAGTAGGTAAATCACCGGTGATAACTTCGCTGGCATCGTGATACATCGCCAGCAAAGCGATCCGTTCAGCATTGACATTGCCATTGAATTTCCGGTTTTTAATAATTGCCAGTGCATGTGCGACAAAAGCGACTTGCAAACTGTGCTCTGAAACATTTTCTGTGCGCACATTCCGCATCAGAGGCCAGCGGTTGATCAATTTCAGTCGGGATAATTGGGCGAAAAAATGACTCATAATTTTTTTCTTCCTGCACAATGGAGTGATTAATTGTGGGCGGATAGGGAAGGGAAGTAAACCTATCGAGTATCAATTTTTGTATCTTGGGAAAGCACCGAGATGAGTCTCCATGGTCAATGTGCTTTAGTTAATAAGTCAGTTTTTTGATAATAAAGAATATCGACTGCATCAACCAATATTCACGCTGCCGCCACCGATGACAACCCCACTACAATCGACAGCATCTCCGGTTCTGGCGAAATAAGCACCATCTGCTTTGGCGCTAGTGGCACCAGAAATAATGGGAGTTGCTGGACAATCTCCATGGTTTGTACCGATATCACCCATTTTTACGGCATTGCCCATGATGTTTTCCTCCATTTTTTAATAAAGTGAACCCAGAGTACATCTGTTTTTGGGTACTTTATTTAACGTGTTATGATAAATTTATCGCCATCGAAACGAAGTTTTGGAGATATAAAAAGTGTTTCATTATCCTCTTTATCCAAAAATCTAAGGGGAGGAGGATAAGGAACAGTAATCACCTGATTCAGGGACAGGTAAGAGTCATGAAAAACAATATGCCGCTCATGCCGCTCTTGGTCGAACACGAAATAGTAAAAAACTCTCTCATCAGCGAGTAAGCGTTGGATAAAGGTCAAATCACTTTCATCATATTGAATACAAAATTCCCGGGGAAGATGTTTATAACCCAGTACAAAGGAAAAATTGTGCACGCCATTTTCTTTTAGAAGAATTTCCACAATCTCTACAGAGGATTGATTTTGGTAAATTCGGCTATTGACCCGTAAAGAAGCCCGCTATAAAAGTGGCTGTATAGTGACATGGTAATGGCTACAATGATGCCTGCTGGAAAGCAGAGAAAAGTGACGAGTGCAAAGAATAAGCCTGAACGACCAAACAATGGATTAATGATATCTATTACCCTGTTCATTTGTTTCCTTTCTGTTATTAAAAAGTGAATATATTAGTTAGCGAGATAAACAAAAATAAATCATTAAAATGATTTAACTATGGTGGCGTGATATTTAAACAATACCCACCGGTTTTGTTATTATTTTGAGTGTTTTGTTAATATTTGCAGTTTTATTCTTAATGTTTTATGTCGTTTGTTTTTTTATTTGCCTGAAAAGGAAATAACTTCATTTTATAAATGAACAAGGTGGCATATGAATGAAAAGAGGATTGGAATAAGTTAAGAAAGCCTAATCCGGATGTGGTATGTGAAGAATGATGGATAGCGAATTCATTAATGGTAAAAATAACAGTATGCAAAAATAAATTTTTTGTTTACATGAGCACCACCTCATTAAGTTATTAATACTTTTTGAGGTGGGCGCAATATGGTGAATATTATAATTATTGACGATAATTACCGATAAAGCGGGCGAATTTTTCTATGGCCATTTGTAAGTCGGTAACGTGTGGCAGTGTAACGATACGAACATGATCCGGCTCTGGCCAGTTAAAGGCAGTACCTTGTACCAGCAGGACTTTTTCCTGTAGTAAAAGATCCAAAACCATTTTCTGGTCATCATAAATATTGAAACGTTTGGCGTCTATTTTAGGGAACATATAGAGTGCACCCATTGGTTTCACACAAGAAACACCCGGGATTTGGTTGATGAGTTCCCATGCACGATTGCGTTGTTCATAAAGCCGGCCACCCGGGAAAATAAATTCACTGATACTTTGGTAGCCCCCCAACGCGGTCTGGATTGCATGCTGCATCGGGACGTTGGCACAAAGGCGCATTGATGCCAGCATCTCTAATCCTTCAATATAGCCTTTTGCCAGTTTTTTCGGGCCATTGAGCACCATCCATCCTTGACGGAAGCCAGCAACACGATAGGTTTTTGACAACCCATTGAAGGTGACGGTAAAGAGGTCAGGAGCCAATGCTGCAATTGAATGATGCTGGGCATCATCGTATAAAATTTTGTCGTAAATTTCGTCGGCGAAAATGATCAGATTATGCTGACGGGCAATTTCCACTATTTCCAATAACAGTTCTTTACTATAGACCGCACCGGTTGGGTTGTTCGGGTTAATAATAACAATGCCACGAGTGCGCGGGGTAACTTTACGGCGGATATCGTCTAAATCGGGGAACCAGCCTTGTTGTTCATCACACCGATAATGGACGGCATTGCCGCTGGAAAGTGATACTGCCGCAGTCCAAAGCGGATAGTCAGGTGCGGGCACCAGTATTTCATCCCCTGTATTTAACAGGGCTTGCATAGATTGAACGATAAGTTCAGAAACACCGTTGCCAATAAAGATATCTTCAACGGTAATATCCAGCATATTCCTGGCTTGATAATGCTGCATGATAGCTTTGCGTGCAGAATATAACCCTTTTGAATCGGAATAGCCTTGGGCTGTTGATAAGTTACGGATAACATCAACTAAAATTTCATCAGGGGCTTCAAAACCGAATGGTGCCGGATTACCAATGTTGAGTTTCAGTACCTTATTGCCTTCTTCTTCGAGTCGTTTGGCTTCTTTTAGGGTATTTCCCCGAATGTCATAGCAGACATTATCTAATTTGCTGGATTTATTGATGGAAAACATTGAGTAACTTAACCTCTTGGCGAAATAAATATTACCGGCGTAAAAAGTATGGTGATCAATGTACTCCTCTCTCCCTATCTTTTGAAGAGACTTTGATATCTTTGGTTAAAATGGTTGTGTTAAGAATAAATGAATAAGTTTGCTCTCTGAAATTCAGGTTTTTGTTGGTTTTTTGTTTTGGTTTACTATTTTAAGTCAGAATTAAATTCTGTGTAATCGAAGGTTTTTAGTTTGGCAAGAGTGATTGGGTTGACATTTGGACATGGTGTTTCAGCCAACTTGTTCAGAAAATTTTGAATTGTCAATAAAGGTAAGAAGATTTGTATAATGTATTCTTATAATTTATCGTTACCAACGTAAAGTTAATTTAGGTTTTTATCACATGATACTTTGAGAATGTTTTTGGATTTTACCCATAACATTTCCAAGGACTATTCAGTGGAAAAGTTAACCTATTAAAAATACTAATATAGTCTTATTACATTAAGTTTCTCTAATTTAGTTACGTCATTCTTTGAAGCAAGTCAGAAAAAGAATATTTGTACTGGAAATTGGTGATTATGTGATGTAAATAGGGTTTCATCTTAGAATTATTCTTGGGATTGCATAAATTTTGTTAAGAAAGGAGAAAATAAAACCCATGATGCTCTAAATAGTAAAAAAAATGCAGTAAACCTTTGCCCTATTTAATAGAGTAGAGTAATGTCACAATCGGTATTATTTTATTTGATACTGCTGAAGTAAAAACACCAGGTTAGTTAGTAATTAAAATCAAAAAAAAGTGATGAATAAACAATGATAAATGCAAATCGTCAGATAATAAACCTCGATCTCGATCTGCTAAGAACTTTCGTTGCCGTTGCTGACTTAAATACTTTTGCAGCAGCAGCAGCAGCTGTTTCTAGAACGCAGTCAGCTGTGAGTCAGCAAATGCAGCGATTAGAGCATCTTGTGGGACGAGAACTCTTTGCTCGTCATGGTCGCAATAAGTTGTTGACCGAGCATGGGCTTCAACTTCTTGGTTATGCACGTCAGATTCTTCGCGCGAATGACGATGCAACCGCATCATTAACCTACAATGATGCAGACGGTGAATTAAGAATAGGTGTATCAGATGATGCAGTGGACACGCTGCTTCCTTTCTTGTTGAATCGTATTGCCTCTGTCTATCCACGTGTCGCTGTTGATGTGCGGATTAAACGTGCTCAATTTATTGAAAGCATGTTGGATAACCATGAAATTGATTTGGCATTAACCACAGCAAAAGTTAAACACCACCCTAAAACGATTTTACGTTCTTCGCCTGTTTTATGGCATTGCGCGCCCGATTTCCAGTTGCAGACTAACGAACCTGTTCCTCTGGTTGTTATGGATGAAACCAATCCTTTCCGCCAGATAGCTCTGGATACGTTGGATATGGCGGGTATTTCATGGCGCATTGCTTATGAAGCGGCTTCTTTGTCTGCTGTCCGTTCAGCGGTGAATGCAGAAGTTGGAATTACCGCCCGCCCTCTGGAAATGCATAATGCAGATCTGAGAATTTTAGGTGAAAGTGAAGGCTTGCCTCGCTTGCCGGAAATCCAATTCTTCTTATATCGGAATAGTAATGAGCAAAATGAGTCTGTTCTAACTGTTTTTGATGCTATAGAAAATAAAAAAACGCCTTATACAGTAACATCTGTTGGATCTGTTGAATCTGATGAAGAATCAGGAGAAACGGATGAATCTATCGAATCCATAGAACCAACCAAATCGTCTGAATCACTTGATGAAATATCAGTTGAAAATATAGACGAATAAGTATTACGTATTTATAGGCTAATGTTTCCATATTATCTGTAGAGATATTAGCCTGTTTTTAATTAAATGTTAATAATTCTCTCAAGTTTCCATTCCAACTTCTGACATTTTCTACAAGAAATTTCCCCTATTCATTTTCCTGTCACCTTATAATTTTAGTTAAATTAATGTTGCTTTATTAACAAATTTCATTCTGTCAGTTGATAAAATAAATCTATTATTATAAATAGCTGTATTAATGTACTTTCATCGTCCTTTTTAGAAACAATTTATTAAGGATTGAATAAATTCCATTCGGTTGTTTAATGTTTTTCAGTGAAACTGTGCACTTGATCATAAAAATACTCTCAATCGCGCAGTGGAAAGACAGGTTTTTCCTGCGATAATGGTGTAGTAAAGTCGAGTTGTCAGGTAGTCAATTAATGTCTTGATGATGGCTTTTTACACGACTGACACGTTTTAGCGATAGGTCAGCACATTCTGTTAATTAATGGTTTGCTGTTTGTAAATAAATGTGCGAGTGTTTTGGCCGTGTATGGCAAAACATTGTTGAGAGGAATAAAAACCAAGACGATCCAAGTAATAGGTAAGATTTATTAGTCTTGTTTCAGATTTGGTTGTTATCCCTTCCCATGAATCGATGTGGTGCAACACTGCCGGCAAAAAAGCAGACTCCTTGACACCACTTATGATGAGTAAGCAACGAGTATGTCAACTTCCATTGGAATTTTAGCCCATAACTGGGCATTTGCGGTTTTCCTGATAGGTGCCCTTGGTTTGTGTGCGCTCATGTTATTGGGTGGCTACTTCATGGGGGGCAGAGCGAAAGCCCGAGCAAAACACATCCCTTATGAGTCAGGTATTGATTCAGTCGGTAGTGCACGGTTGCGTTTGTCGGCGAAGTTTTATCTGGTTGCCATGTTTTTCGTCATCTTCGATGTTGAAGCCCTTTATTTATATGCATGGGCCGTCTCTATCAAAGAGAGTGGTTGGTTGGGCTTTGCAGAAGCAAGCATTTTCATTTTGGTGTTATTGGTAGGCTTGGTTTATCTGGCGCGCATAGGTGCATTGGATTGGACGCCTGCGCGTTCAAAGCGCCAAGTCAGTAAACCGAGTGCTGATACTTATATCGGCAGTGCCAACAATACCAACAACAGTCACATGCAGTAATAGCGAGGCATAAAGATGGATTATACGCTCACCCGCATAGATCCGAACGGTGAGAATGACCGTTATCCCCTGCAAAAACAGGAAATTGTTAGCGATCCCTTGGAGCAACACGTTCATCGCAGCGTCTATATGGGCAAATTAGAAAATGCCCTGCATGACATGGTGAACTGGGGGAGAAAAAACTCCCTGTGGCCTTATAACTTTGGCCTTTCTTGTTGTTATGTGGAAATGGTGACGTCGTTTACCGCTGTTCACGACGTAGCACGCTTTGGGGCAGAAGTATTGCGTGCATCCCCGCGTCAGGCCGATTTCATGGTGATTTCCGGAACCTGCTTCGTCAAGATGGCACCTGTCATTCAACGTTTGTATGACCAAATGCTGGAACCAAAGTGGGTTATTTCAATGGGGGCCTGTGCAAACTCCGGAGGTATGTACGATATCTACTCCGTCGTTCAGGGGGTTGATAAGTTTATCCCTGTGGATGTTTATATTCCGGGTTGTCCTCCCCGCCCAGAAGCCTATATGCAAGCGCTGCTGCTTTTGCAGGAGTCCATAGGCAAAGAACGCCGCCCATTGTCATGGGTTGTCGGCGATCAGGGGGTTTACCGTGCCAATATGCAATCAGAAAGAGAACGGAAGCGCGGTGAACGTATCGCAGTGAAAAACCTGCGAACTCCAGACGAAATTTAAGGCTTTTATACCCAATGGATTTCAAGATGTAGCACGGCGGCAAGGGAGCGAATTTCCCGGAGCATAGATAACTATGTGACTGGGGTGAGCGTAGCCAACAAAGCGACCACTTGAGAGACGGAGGGGATAGCCATATAGCGTAACCAAGAGCAATGTGTTGCGATCATAAAAACCCTGATCAAGCGTTGTGGTGAATAATGATGACAGATCAGATAGCGCAAGAAAGCGCCCGGCCTGCTTGGGAAACACGGGATCACCTTGATGACCCTGTTGTGAACGAGCTTCAGCGTCAATTTGGCCCGGATGCCTTTACCGTTCAGCCCACCCGTACTGGTATGCCTGTTGTTTGGGTTAAACGGGAACAGCTACAGGAAGTAATTACTTTCCTGAAAAAACTGCCGAAACCTTATGTCATGCTGTTTGACTTGCATGGCGTTGATGAGCGTCAACGTTCTCATCGGCAAGGGTTGCCCGCGGCAGATTTTTCAGTGTTTTATCATTTGATTTCCATTGAGCGTAACCGTGACATCATGTTGAAAGTCGCGCTCGCTGAACAAGACCTGAATATCCCTACTATCACGTCAATTTTTCCGAATGCCAATTGGTATGAGCGTGAAACGTGGGAAATGTTCGGCATTACCTTCAATGGGCATCCGAACCTGCGTCGTATATTGATGCCGCCAACATGGGAAGGTCATCCGCTGCGCAAGGAATATTCTGCGCGTGCCACGGAATTCGATCCTTTCATGTTAACCAAGCAGAAAGAAGATCTGGAAATGGAAGCCCTGACTTTCAAACCAGAAGAGTGGGGCATGAAACGGGGTACTGACAATGAGGATTTCATGTTCCTCAACCTTGGCCCAAACCATCCTTCTGCTCACGGTGCATTCCGCATTATCCTGCAACTTGATGGCGAAGAAATCGTTGATTGTGTTCCCGACATTGGCTACCACCATCGCGGTGCCGAAAAAATGGGGGAGCGTCAGTCATGGCACAGTTATATCCCTTATACCGATCGAATCGAATATTTAGGCGGATGTGTCAATGAAATGCCATATGTGCTGTCAGTGGAGAAACTGGCGGGCATTGAAGTGCCGGATCGGGTGAAGACTATCCGTGTCATGCTGTCTGAGTTGTTCCGCATCAACAGCCACCTGCTTTATATCAGTACATTTATCCAAGACGTTGGTGCAATGACCCCCGTCTTCTTCGCCTTTACCGACCGGCAGAAAGTTTACGATGTCGTTGAAGCCATTACTGGGTTTCGTATGCATCCGGCATGGTTCCGTATTGGTGGCGTTGCTCATGATTTGCCACGTGGCTGGGATAAGCTTCTGCGTGATTTGTTGGACTGGCTGCCGAAACGTTTGAATTCTTATGTGAAAGCGGCGTTGAAAAACACGGTCCTGAAAGGACGCTCTGTTGGAGTGGCTGCCTACAATGCAAAACAGGCTCTGGACTGGGGTGTGACGGGGGCAGGCTTGCGTGCGACGGGCATTGGCTTTGACGTACGTAAATGGCGCCCTTATTCCGGCTATGAGAATTTCGATTTTGAAGTTCCGACAGGTTACAACGGTGATTGTTATGACCGTGTGATGCTGAAAGTGGAAGAAATTCGCCAGAGTATGCGCATCCTTGAGCAGTGCCTCAAAAATATGCCAGAAGGTCCATTCAAGGCTGATCATCCTCTGACTACGCCCCCTCCAAGAGAGCGCACCTTGCAGCACATCGAAACCATGATTAACCACTTCCTGCAAGTGTCATGGGGGCCGGTCATGCCTGCCAATGAATCATTCCAGATGATCGAAGCTACGAAAGGTATCAACAGTTATTACCTGACCAGTGACGGTAGCACCATGAGTTACCGCACCCGTATCCGTACCCCGAGTTTTGCTCACTTGCAGCAGATCCCATCGGTGATCCGGGGCAGTCTGGTATCTGACCTTATCGTTTATCTGGGCAGTATCGATTTTGTTATGTCTGATGTGGATCGCTAACGATGCAAAGTGAATTTAACGCAAACAAGCAAGCACGCCTTGATGTGGTTAACGTAACGGACGCTCAGACACCGGATAAGTTTGTCCTGAGTGCAGTAGAGCGTGATGCCATTGAACACGAAAAACACCATTACGAAGATCCGCGTGCTGCGTCAATTGAAGCCTTGAAAATTGTGCAGAAACAGCGTGGTTGGGTGCCGGATGGCGCTATTTATGCCATTGCTGAGGTACTGGGCATTCCGGCCAGTGACGTAGAAGGTGTGGCGACGTTTTATAGTCAGATTTATCGCCAGCCGGTAGGGCGTCACATTATTCGTTATTGTGACAGCGTTGTATGTCATATCACGGGCTATCAGGGCGTTCAGGCGGCGATAGAATCGCACTTGAACATTCGTCCGGGGCAAACCACGGCAGACGGGCGTTTCACGCTGTTGCCAACCTGCTGTCTGGGTAACTGTGACAAGGGGCCGACCATGATGGTTGACGAAGATACCCACAGTTATGTCAAACCTGAAGAAATCGAACGATTACTGGAGCAGTATCCATGACAACGCGTTCAGGAGTGAAAGAAATTATCCGCACTGCGGAAACTCATCCCCTGACATGGCGGTTGCGTGATGACCGGCAACCTGTCTGGTTGGATGAATATCGGAGCAAAGAGGGTTACAGGGGGGCCGAAAAAGCACTGAAGGGCATGGCTCCTGATGAAATTACCGCTTTGGTGAAAGATGCCGGCTTAAAAGGCCGTGGTGGTGCGGGTTTCTCCACAGGCTTGAAATGGAGCCTGATGCCGAAAGACGAAAGCATGAACATCCGCTATTTGCTGTGCAACGCGGATGAAATGGAGCCGGGTACTTATAAAGACCGGTTGCTGATGGAGCAATTACCGCATTTGTTGGTAGAAGGCATGTTAATCAGCGCCTTTGCTCTGAAGGCTTACCGTGGCTACATCTTTTTGCGTGGCGAATATATTGAAGCTGCCGTTCATTTACGCAAGGCAATTGAAGAAGCCAAAGCTGCCGGATTGCTCGGCAAGAATATTTTGGGCAGCGGTTTCGATTTTGAACTGTTCGTTCATACCGGCGCGGGACGTTACATCTGTGGTGAAGAAACTGCACTGATTAACTCCCTTGAAGGGCGTCGCGCGAACCCGCGTTCAAAACCTCCGTTCCCTGCAACATCCGGTGTTTGGGGCAAACCAACGTGTGTAAACAACGTAGAAACGTTGTGTAACGTTCCTGCAATTCTTGCCCATGGCAAAGAGTGGTACATCGGTTTGAGTGAAGGCAAGAGTAAAGATGCCGGCACTAAATTGATGGGTTTTTCTGGCCGGGTCAAAAATCCGGGGCTTTGGGAATTGCCTTTCGGGACGACAGCCCGTGAAATCCTCGAAGATTATGCAGGCGGTATGCGTGACGGGTTGAAATTCAAGGCATGGCAACCGGGTGGGGCGGGTACTGATTTTCTGACAGAAGAACACCTCGATCTGCCAATGGATTTCGAAAGCATTGCCAAAGCGGGCAGCCGTCTGGGGACCGCACTGGCGATGGCAGTGGATCATGAGATCAACATGGTTTCTCTGACCCGTAATCTCGAAGAGTTCTTTGCCCGTGAATCTTGTGGCTGGTGTACGCCATGCCGTGATGGTTTGCCGTGGAGCGTCAAAATTCTTCGTGCCATTGAAAGTGGCAAGGGGCAGCCGGGTGATATTGAAACGCTGGAACAACTCTGCCGTTTCCTTGGCCCGGGTAAAACTTTTTGTGCCCACGCTCCCGGTGCTGTAGAGCCTTTGCAGAGTGCCATCAAATATTTTCGCGAAGAATTTGAAGCGGGCATTGTGACTAAAGACTATGGCAATACCAATCTGATCGCGGGCATTCAACCGAATCTGCTTAAACAGCGTTGGTAGAGTTGGTTAAATTTTGATTAACGCCTGCCACGGCAGGCCATTGGGAAGCATGCTGACTATGGCTACGATACATGTAGACGGCAAAGATTATGATGTAAACGGGGCTGATAACCTGTTGCAAGCCTGCCTCTCATTGGGGCTTGATATACCTTATTTTTGCTGGCATCCAGCGCTGGGAAGCGTTGGCGCTTGCCGCCAGTGTGCGGTGAAGCAATATCAGAACGCGGAAGATACACGCGGTCGTCTGGTGATGTCTTGTATGACACCTGCGGCAGACGGCACGTATATTTCCATTGATGACGAAGAAGCAAAGCAATTCCGCGCAAGTGTCGTGGAATGGCTGATGACCAACCATCCTCATGACTGTCCTGTTTGTGAGGAAGGGGGAAACTGTCATTTGCAGGATATGACCGTCATGACGGGGCATTCATTCCGCAAATACCGTTTTACCAAGCGCACCCATAAAAATCAGGAGCTGGGGCCATTTATTGCGCATGAAATGAACCGTTGCATCGCCTGTTACCGTTGTGTCCGTTACTACAAAGATTATGCGGATGGAACCGATCTTGGCGTTTACGGGGCTCATGACAATATCTATTTTGGCCGTCCTGAGGACGGAACGCTGGAAAGCGAATTTTCCGGTAATCTGGTTGAAATTTGCCCTACAGGGGTGTTCACCGATAAAACGCATTCAGAACGCTATAACCGTAAGTGGGACATGCAGTTTGCTCCCAGTATCTGCCAGCAATGCAGTATCGGTTGCAATACCAGCCCCGGAGAGCGTTATGGTGAATTGCGCCGGATAGAGAATCGTTACAACGGCACTATCAACCATTATTTTATGTGTGACCGCGGCCGCTTTGGTTACGGTTATGTCAATCGTGATGATCGTCCTCGCCAGCCACAACAATTGCGTGGGGATCAGTGGATTTCCCTGAACGCGGATCAGGTGATGCAGGGTGGTGCGGATATTTTGCGTCAGGCAAAAAACGCCATTGGTATCGGCTCTCCGCGTGCCAGCATTGAAAGCAACTTTGCGTTGCGTGAATTGGTCGGGGCGGAAAACTTCTACAGCGGCATTGCGGCGGAAGAGCAGCACCGCCTTGATATGATGCTGGAAATTCTCCAGCAAGGCGGAGTTTATACGCCATCCCTGCGTGAAATCGAAGATTACGATGCGGTACTGGTATTGGGTGAAGACCTGACTCAGACTGCGGCTCGCATGGCACTGTCTGTGCGTCAGGCGGTGAAAGGCAAGGCACGTGAGATGGCTGCTGCCCAGAAAGTGGCAGATTGGCAAATTGCGGCGATCATGAACATCGGCCAGCGTGCGAAATATCCGCTGTTCCTGACCAGCGTCGATGATACCCGATTGGATGATGTAGCAGCATGGAGTTACCACGCACCAGTTGATGATCAGGCGCGCTTTGGCTTTGCCATCGCCCATGCCCTGAACAACATTGCCCCTGCTGTCAACGACTTGCCGGATGAACTAAAGGCGAAAGTCGAAATCATCACACAAGCTCTGCGTGATGCGAAAAAACCACTGATTATCAGTGGCAGCAACCCGGGCAGCGACACGTTGATTCAGGCTGCGGCAAACATTGCGTGGGCACTGAAAGACAAAGGGGCGAATGTTGGCCTGACTTATGTCGCCGCGTATGCCAATAGCCTTGGTTTGGCGATGATGGAAGCGCAGCCACTGGATGCGGCGTTACAGCGTATTGCTAAGGGAGATTCAGATACTGCCATTGTGGTGGAAAACGATCTCTATCGTCATGCGCCAGCGGACAAAATTGACTGTGCACTGGATAGCCTGAAAAACCTGATTGTTGTTGATCATCAGCGCACAGCCATTATGGATAAAGCGCACTTGATTCTCTCAGCATCCAGTTTTGCTGAAAGTGATGGCACACTGGTCAATCAGGAAGGTCGTGCCCAGCGTTATTTCCAGGTTTACGAACCGTCATTCTATGACAAATCCATCGTGATGCTGGAAAGTTGGCGTTGGATGCACTCTCTCTACACCACCTATACACAATGCCAGACTGACTGGACGCAACTTGACCATGTCATCGAAGCCTGTGTCAAAGCCATGCCGCAGTTCAAAGGCATCGTTGATGCAGCACCCGATGCCACATTCCGCATCCGCGGGCAAAAACTGGCGCGTTCTCCTCATCGTTACAGCGGCCGTACTGCCATGTTGGCAGATGTCAGCGTTCATGAGCAGCGTCAGCCACAAGATATCGACACCGCCTTTGCCTTCTCAATGGAAGGGAATAACAGCCCATTTGCTCAGCGTCAGCAAATCCCGTTTGCATGGGCTCCGGGTTGGAACTCCCCACAAGCGTGGAATAAATTCCAGGCTGAAGTAGGCGGTAAACTGCGTTTCGGTGATCCGGGAGTGCGCCTGATTGAAACGGTTGATGGCGGGTTGAACTACTTTGACAGCATTCCGGCGGCTTTCACCGCGCAGGATAACCAATGGTTCGTCGCGCCTTATTTCCATCTGTTCGGCAGTGATGAACTGTCACAGCGTGCTGATGTGATTCAGGAACGCATGCCTGAACCCTATGTGATGATCAACGATAGGGATGCGGAAAACCTGAATGTGAAAGAAGGTGCTGTCATGGAATTTGAATGTGAAGGACAGCAACTGCGTTTAACTGTACGCCTGAGTCGCAATCTGGTTCAGGGACAAGTTGGTTTGCCGCTCGGAATGCAGGGCATCCCTCCGGTTCTGGCAGGCAAATCAGTCAATAACTTACGGGAGGTTGCATGATGAGTTGGCTTACTCCCGGCGTGGTTGAAATTCTGATTGCCGTACTGAAAGCGGTGGCCATTCTTCTGGTTGTGGTGATCTGCGGGGCATTCATGAGTTTCTTTGAACGCCGTATCCTTGGGTTGTTCCAGAACCGTTACGGGCCAAACCGTGTGGGCTGGGGCGGTTCATTGCAGCTTGTTGCAGACATGATCAAAATGTTCTTCAAGGAAGACTGGGCACCACGCTTTTCTGATCGGGCCATTTTTACTCTGGCCCCGGTCATTGCGTTCTGTTCGTTGCTTCTGGCCTTTGCCATCGTGCCGGTGAGTCCGACATGGATGGTGGCAGACCTGAACATCGGTATCCTGTTCTTCATGATGATGGCGGGTCTGGCGGTTTATGCCGTGTTGTTTGCAGGCTGGGCAAGTAACAACAAGTATTCCCTGTTGGGGGCGATGCGCGCATCAGCACAGACACTGAGTTATGAAGTCTTCCTCGGCCTGTCCATGATGGGGGTTGTGGCACAGGCCGGCTCCTTTAACATGGTGGATATCGTCAATTCACAGCAACATGTCTGGAATATCATTCCCCAGTTCTTTGGCTTCCTGACTTTTGCGATTGCCGGTGTGGCAGTATGTCACCGTCATCCCTTTGACCAACCGGAAGCAGAGCAGGAATTGGCCGATGGTTATCACGTCGAATATTCCGGCATGAAATTCGGTTTGTTCTTCGTGGGGGAATACATCGCTATCGTGACGGTATCCGCTTTAATCGTCACGTTATTTTTCGGTGGCTGGAATGGGCCTCTCTTGCCCCCATTCATTTGGTTTGCGTTGAAAACAGCATTTTTCATGATGATGTTTATCTTGATCCGTGCTTCATTACCGCGCCCGCGTTATGACCAAGTGATGGCGTTTGGCTGGAAAGTCTGCCTGCCGTTAACGTTACTCAATATGCTGGCAACTGCCGCAGTGATTTTATACAACGCTCAATAAAGGGGTGATTGAACCATGACATTGAAAGAGTTAGTGGTCGGTTTCGCCACCCAGGTACGCAGTATTTGGATGATAGGGCTTCATGCCTTCCATAAACGCGAAACGCAAATGTATCCGGAAGAACCAGTCTATCTGCCACCCCGTTACCGTGGGCGCATCGTTCTGACGCGTGATCCTGACGGTGAAGAGCGTTGTGTTGCCTGTAACCTGTGTGCAGCCGTGTGCCCGGTGGGATGTATCTCACTGCAAAAAGCCGAGCATAAAGATGGTCGCTGGTATCCGGAATTTTTCCGCGTCAACTTCTCGCGTTGCATTTTCTGCGGCTTGTGTGAAGAGGCCTGTCCAACGACAGCCATTCAGTTGACGCCAGATTTCGAATTGGGTGAATTCAAGCGTCAAGATCTCGTATACGAAAAAGAAGATCTGCTGATTTCCGGGCCGGGAAAATACCCTGACTATAACTTTTACCGCAAGACGGGCATGGCAATTGACGGCAAAGATAAGGGCGAAGCCGAGAACGAAGCCAAGCCTATCGACGTTAAAAGCCTGTTGCCGTAAGGAGCGATATTCATGGAGCTTACATTTTATGTCGCAGGGCTGGTTGCCATCCTCGCAACACTTAGGGTGATAACCCACACGAATCCGGTTCATGCGCTTTTGTACCTGATTACGTCCTTGCTGGCATTGTCCATCGTGTTTTTCTCCCTCGGCGCCTATTTTGCCGGTGCGCTGGAAATCATTGTTTATGCCGGGGCGATCATGGTGTTGTTCGTCTTCGTTGTGATGATGCTGAATCTGGGGAAATCGGTTGCTGACCAAGAGCGTTCATGGCTGCAACCCAGGGCCTGGATTGGCCCGTCCATTCTGTCTGTTGTCCTGCTGATTGTGTTGGTTTATGCCATCAATACACTGCCATCGGTTGTCATCAGAGGGGGCGTCGTGAGTGCCAAAGAAGTCGGTATCAGCCTGTTTGGTCCTTATGTGCTTGCCGTCGAGCTGGCATCCTTGCTGTTACTGGCCGGGTTGGTGGTGGCTTACCACATTGGCCGTGAAAACCGACAGGGCGAAGTCATCAGCAACCGAGCGGAGGATCAATCATGATCGCGTTAAACCATGGCCTTATTCTGGCGGCCATTCTGTTTACATTGGGCTTCACTTGCCTGATTATCCGCCGCAATCTGTTATTCATGCTGATTGGGCTGGAAATTATGATCAATGCTTCAGCGCTGGCATTTGTGGTTGCCGGCAGTTACTGGGTCCAACCTGATGGTCAGGTGATGTATATTCTGGCCATCACGCTGGCAGCAGCCGAGGCGAGCATCGGTTTGGCACTGTTACTACAGTTGCACCGTCGTCGCCAAAATCTGAATATTGATACAGTCAGTGAGATGCGCGGATGAACTTACTCTATTTAACTATTCTGCTGCCACTGTTGGGATTTCTGCTATTGGCATTTTCCCGTGGCCGCTGGTCTGAAAATTTGTCAGCCACCATTGGAAGTGGTTCGGTTGGCCTGGCAGCATTAATCACACTCTGGGTCGGGATTGATTTTGTTACCCAGAATGGAGCAGGGGGACAGGTTTTCGAGCAGACATTATGGAACTGGATGGATGCGGGAGATTTCAGCATTCCTGTCAATCTGGTACTGGATGGCCTGTCGATGACCATGCTGGGTGTTGTGACCGGCGTCGGTTTCCTGATCCACGTTTACGCTTCATGGTATATGCGGGGCGAGGAGGGGTATTCCCGCTTCTTCGCCTATACCAACCTGTTTATCGCCAGCATGGTGGTATTGGTGCTGGCAGATAACATGCTGCTGATGTACCTCGGTTGGGAAGGGGTTGGCCTGTGCAGTTACCTGTTGATCGGTTTCTACTACAAAAACCCGGCCAATGGCGCGGCGGCAATGAAAGCGTTCATTGTTACCCGCGTGGGGGACGTGTTCCTTGCCATCGGCATGTTTATCCTCTACGACCAGTTAGGCACGCTGAGTTTCCGCGAGTTGGCGGTATTGGCCCCGCAGCACATTGAAGCTGGCTCAACCGCAATCACTTGGGCAACCCTGATGATTCTGGGTGGCGCAGTGGGTAAATCAGCGCAGTTGCCATTGCAAACATGGTTGGCAGATGCGATGGCAGGCCCGACACCGGTTTCTGCTTTGATCCACGCCGCAACCATGGTAACCGCGGGTGTCTACCTGATTGCCCGCAGCCATGCACTGTTCCTGATGGCGCCAGACATTCTGCATCTGGTGGGGATCATTGGTGCTGTAACCCTATTGTTGGCAGGATTTGCCGCGCTGGTACAAACCGACATCAAACGCGTGCTGGCCTATTCAACCATGAGCCAAATTGGTTACATGTTTTTGGCATTGGGGGTACAGGCGTGGGATGCGGCCATTTTCCATCTCATGACCCACGCATTCTTTAAGGCACTGTTATTCCTGGCTTCTGGTTCAGTGATCCTGGCTTGTCACCATGAACAAAACATCTTCAAAATGGGTGGGTTACGCAAGCGCATTCCGTTTGTTTACCTCTGTTTCATCGTGGGTGGTTCAGCACTGTCGGCTCTGCCATTATTGACCGCCGGTTTCTACAGTAAAGATGAAATCTTGTGGGGCGCTCTGGCGAATGGTCATATGAACCTGATGCTGGCGGGGCTGGTTGGGGCATTTATGACCTCCTTGTATACCTTCCGCATGATTTTCATTGTGTTCCACGGCGAAGAAAATACCCATGCACATCCTGTCAAGGGCATTACCCATACTTTGCCACTGTCCGTATTGCTGGTGCTGTCTACCTTTATCGGCGGTATCTTTATCAAGCTTCCACTGTCAGGTGTCCTGCCAGAAAGCCATTCAGGGCACGATGGCAAAATGGCACTGGAAATCATTTCTGGTGTGGTTGCCGTTGTCGGTATTTTGCTGGCGGCAGCGTTGTATCTTGGTAAACGCAGTGTGGTTAATGCCACTGCAAACAGTGCGCCGGGTCGTTTCTTCTCGACATGGTGGTTCCATGCGTGGGGATTTGATGCGCTGTACGATTGGGTATTGGTGAAACCATTCAAAGGCATTACCCGTTTGTTGCAAAATGATCCTTTGAACTCACTGATGAACATACCTGCCATATTGTCACGTTGGGGCAATAAAGGGTTACGTTGGAGTCAAAACGGACAGGTTCGTTGGTACGCTACCTCTATGGGGTTGGGTGCAGTGCTGGTTTTAGCTCTGCTGCTTTTGGTTTAATTAAGGGACACATTGCGCCATGCTATTAACTTGGCTAATTCTTCTGCCCTTCATTGGAGGCCTGCTGTGCTGGCAGGCGGAGCGCTTCGGCACCCGTATGCCGCGTTGGATAGCGCTTCTCGCGATGGGGCTGACGCTGTTACTCTCTCTGTATCTGTGGTTGCAGGGTCATTATACACTTACCAACCCAGAGGGTATTCCACAATGGCAACTGGAGTTTGTTTTGCCGTGGATACCTCGTTTCGGTATCAGCATTCATCTGGCACTGGATGGTCTTTCCTTGCTGATGGTCGTGCTGACGGCGCTGCTGGGTCTGATGGCTATCCTCTGTTCGTGGAATGAAAACCAGCCATACCAAGGGTTTTTCCACCTGAACCTGCTGTGGATACTTGGCGGTGTGATGGGGGTTTTCCTTGCTATCGACCTGTTCCTGTTCTTCTTCTTCTGGGAAGTGATGCTGGTTCCGATGTACTTCTTGATAGCCCTGTGGGGTCACAGAGGTTCAGAAGGCAAAACCCGTATTACGGCGGCAACGAAATTCTTCATCTATACCCAGGCCAGTGGTTTGGTGATGTTGATTGCGATTCTGGCACTGGCTTTTGTTCACCATGATGCAACGGGAGAATGGTCATTCAACTATCAAGATCTGTTGAATACACCAATGTCCTATACCGTTCAGTACCTGCTGATGCTGGGCTTCTTCATTGCATTCGCGGTGAAAATGCCGGTTGTTCCCCTGCATGGCTGGCTGCCGGATGCCCATAGCCAGGCACCAACGGCGGGTTCCGTTGACCTTGCGGGGATCTTGTTGAAAACAGCGGCATACGGTTTACTTCGTTTCAGTTTGCCACTCTTTCCGGAAGCCTCTGCGAATTTCGCGCCGATTGCTATGTGGCTGGGTGTGATTGGCATTTTCTATGGTGCGTGGATGGCGTTCAGCCAGACCGACATCAAACGCCTGATTGCTTATACCAGTATTTCCCACATGGGCTTCGTTCTTATCGCCATTTACACAGGAAGCCAATTGGCTTATCAGGGCGCAGTGATCCAAATGATTGCGCATGGCCTGTCCGCTGCGGGTCTGTTCATTCTGTGTGGTCAGTTATATGAACGCCTGCATACTCGTGATATGCGCCAGATGGGTGGTTTGTGGAGCAGAATTCAACTGTTGCCAGCGATCTCTCTGTTTTTCGCGGCCGCGACACTGGGGATGCCGGGAACCGGTAACTTTGTCGGTGAATTCATGATCCTGTTCGGCAGCTTCAGTAAATTTACCCTGATTACCACCGTCTCCGTATTTGGTCTGGTTTTTGCGTCTGTCTATGCACTGTACCTGATGCAGAAGGCTTACTATGGAACACCAAAGACGGATAAACCCTTGCCACAGATGGATGCCCGAGAAATCTCAATTCTGCTGCTGCTGGTCGTCTTATTGGTGCTTTTGGGGGTTTACCCACAACCAATCCTTGATACCTCAGCCGCCGCGATGAGTAACATCCAGAATTGGTACTCAGCTTCACTTTCAACTACAGGGCTGTAATTCGCCATGACAATAACTACTGAACAATTGATCGCACTGTTGCCGCTATTGATCGTCGGATTGACGGTGGTGGTTGTGATGCTGTCCATTGCGTGGCGACGCGATCATTTCACCAATGTCACCCTGACGGTCATCGGGCTTAATCTGGCCCTTTTTTCTCTCTATTTTGTCGGGCAACAAGAGCCGATGGATGTTACGCCACTGCTCCATGTTGATCGCTTTGCGATGTTCTATACGGCCCTTGTACTGATTGCGAGCCTTGCAACGACAACATTTGCCTATTCATGGCTGGAGAACTATCCCGACAACAAAGAAGAGTTTTATCTTCTGGTGCTGATAGCCGCAGTGGGGGGGATCTTACTCTCTTCCGCCAACCATATGGCAGCGTTGTTTATCGGGATTGAACTGATCACACTGCCATTATTTGGCTTGGTAGGTTATGCCTATCGTCAGAAACGTTCACTGGAAGCCAGTATCAAATACATGTTGTTATCGGCTGCGGCATCGTCATTCCTGCTATTCGGTATTGCGCTGCTGTATGCTGAATCCGGCGACTTATCCTTTGCATCACTGGGTAAAAGCCTGAGCGACAGCAAACTGCATGAACCGTTGGTTCTGGCGGGATTGGGCATGATGCTGGTGGGATTGGGCTTCAAACTTTCCCTCGTGCCTTTCCAATTGTGGACACCGGATGTTTACCAGGGTGCACCCGCACCGGTATCTACTTTTCTGGCGACAGCGAGTAAAGTGGCTATCTTTGCCGTCGTTATGCGTTTATTCATTGCAGCACCTGTGACCGACAGTGAAACCTTGCGCATTGTGCTGACTGTCATTGCCATCGCTTCCATCTTGTTTGGCAACCTGCTGGCCCTGACTCAAAGCAACATCAAGCGTCTGCTGGGTTACTCATCCATTTCGCATCTTGGGTATTTGCTGGTGGTATTAGTTGCCATCAAAGATCATACTCTGGCGGAAGAAACCGCAGGCGTTTATTTGGTTGGTTATCTGCTTGCCAGTATCGGCGCATTTGGTATCGTCAGCCTGATGTCCAGCCCATACAGAGGGCCGGATGCAGATTCGCTGTTCTCATACCGCGGCCTGTTCTGGCATAAACCGATCCTGTCCGCCGTTATGACCATCATGATGCTGTCACTGGCGGGAATACCATTAACCTTCGGTTTCATCGGTAAATTCTACGTTATCGCAACGGGTGTTGAAGCTCAATTGTGGTGGCTGACTGGCGCGGTTGTGCTGGGCAGTGCCATCGGTCTTTATTACTACCTGCGTGTCATGGTGAGTTTGTATCTGCCGGCACCAAAGGCACTGAACCGTGATACGCCACATAACTGGGCATTTACTGCGGGCGGGATTGTTGTGTTGCTCACCGGGTTGTTGGTATTGATCCTTGGTGTTTGGCCACAACCCCTGATTGAGATTGTTCAGCAGGCGAAGAGCGTGCTGTAAGGTAATAAATTACTCAATCATGTTAAAACCCCAGCCATTATTGACTGGGGTTTTTCTTTTAGGCGCTTAATTGCCTGCTTACAGTGGGTAGTAAAATATACAAAATTTCAGTCAGACACTGTTTTTTATTATGCCAGTTATGTAATTTATTTAAGATTACTGTGGAGAATAACCGTTAGTTGAAATACGTGCATTCATAGTGAAACTAAGATCTCTTTTGGAGAAATACCCCAACTTTGCCAATGACTGGTTTCAAGCCATTAACTGGGATATTGAAAAATGTTGGGTATATTTAAAAAACAGTACCAAAAGTTTCAGCACTCGATTCAATACCGTTTATTTTTCCGATTGGAAATTAATATGGCACTTATTTAATTGTGCCAGATATGAAATGGCATAGCAGGCCTGAAATGGTGTTGCTCCACCCGCACTGACAGCGTAGCGTGCAGGCGAATGGACAGGTGGATATATTCAATGGGTTTCGTTTTGTACGTCATGTGAATACCTTCTCAACGAAGTCCAAAACGTCCAAAACCCGATTTGCCAATTACCTCTATCCCAATTACCTCTATCTAAGTACAGTTATGTCAACTTTTATGTTAAGGTTGCCTTTAATGTGGATTGCGTGATTTATACTCACAATAGGTCTGCGAGGTGTGTAACCAATTGTTATGGTTGCACTTATTTATTTGGGATCTCTGCAAAAATTGCTTATTAGGAGTAAACAGGAGATAGTGTCGAACACTAATTTTGAAGGATAATTATGAGTCAAGATAATACTGGTCAGGTAAAGACTAAAACTTCCATTAACCCACCAGTTTTTTTCTTCTCGGCGTTTTTAGTCATTGCACTGGTGACATTCGCTGGTTTGAAACCCGAACTTGCCGACCGTTGGTTCAAAGCCTTGCAGCAGGACATTTTTCTGAATGCCAGTTGGTTTTATATTCTGGCTGTTGCTTTGATTTTGCTTTCGGTGACCTATCTGGGCTTGTCCCGGTACGGCAATATAAAACTGGGCCCCGACCACGCTGAACCAGATTTCAGTTATTTTTCCTGGTTTGCTATGCTCTTTTCTGCGGGTATGGGAATTGGGCTTATGTTTTTTGGCGTGGCTGAACCTGTCATGCATTACCTTTCTCCTCCGGTGGGAACGCCCGAAAGTATCGAAGCTGCAAAGCAAGCGATGAAACTAACTTTCTTCCATTGGGGGCTTCATGCGTGGGCAATTTATGCCATTGTAGCGTTGATTCTGGCATTTTTCTGTTATCGACACGGTTTGCCTTTAACACTGCGTTCGGCGCTGTATCCGATTATTGGCGATAAAATTTATGGGCCGATTGGTCATGCCGTGGATATTTTCGCTGTTATAGGTACCGTATTTGGTGTCGCTACCTCGTTGGGTTATGGCGTTCTTCAGGTCAACGCGGGCCTCAACCACTTATTCGGTTTGCCTATCAATGGCCCTGTGCAGGTTTTATTGATTGTCATCATCACCGCATTAGCGACTCTCTCCGTTGTTTCTGGTCTGGATAAAGGCATTCGCATTCTGTCCGAATTGAATTTGGGCCTGGCCGTTTTATTGTTGGTTTTGGTCATGGCGTTGGGGCCGACCGTTTTGTTGCTGAAATCCTTTGTGGAAAACACCGGCGGTTACCTTTCAGAAATTGTCAGTAAAACCTTTAATTTATATGCCTATGAACCCAAATCCAGTGACTGGCTGGGAGGATGGACATTGCTGTACTGGGGATGGTGGCTTTCATGGTCCCCATTCGTGGGTATGTTTATCGCGCGGGTTTCCCGCGGCCGGACAATCAGAGAGTTTGTGACAGGTGTCCTGTTCGTTCCGAGTGGTTTTACCCTGATGTGGATGACGGCTTTTGGTAATAGCGCGATTGAGCTGATTTCCAATAAAGGCGCAAAAGAATTAGCGCACGTTGTACAGACAGATGTCTCTCTGGCCTTGTTTAACTTTTTGGAATATTTCCCGTTCCCTACTGTGCTGTCGTTTATTGCGATGACGATGGTTGTCATGTTCTTTGTCACCTCAGCGGATTCCGGTGCTATGGTGGTAGATACACTGGCATCTGGCGGCGTGAAGCATACGCCGGTCTGGCAGCGGATCTTCTGGGCTGGGTTGATGGGGGTTGTCGCCATTGCATTATTAATGGCAGGTGGTCTGTCTGCCTTGCAAACTGTCACCATTGCCAGCGCATTGCCGTTCTCAATCGTCTTGCTGATTTCGATCTATGGCCTGCTTAAAGCATTGCGGGTCGATGCCTACAAAAAAGACAGTCAGCAAATGACGACGATTGCCCCTCCTGCCAGTCGCAACCCGATCCCCTGGCAGCGAAGGTTGAGAAATATTGTCTATTACCCCAAGCGCTCGCAGGTGAAACGCTTTATGAGCGAAATAATCCAGCAGGCCATGGGAATGGTGGCAGAAGAGCTGGAAAAGCAAAACAAAATCGTTGTGATCAATGATGAGGTTGAGGATCGCATTCATTTTGAAGTGGATTTTGGTGACAACTTCAATTTCGTATATGAAGTTCGTCTACGAGGCTATATTCAGCCTGCATTTGCCTTGGCTGGTCTGGAAGACGAGGAAAAAAACGAGGAACAAAAATACTACCGTGCGGAAGTTTACCTGAAAGAAGGCGGGCAGGATTACGATTTGATGGGATGGACACAAGAGCAAATCATCCATGATATTTTGGATCAATACGAGAAGCATATTCACTTTTTGCATTTAGTTCGTTGATAATACACAAATAAACCATCATCAACAAAAACCATCAATCCCCGGGCTTACCCTCCGGGGATTTTTTTATCTTGTATTTATTGAACGTGTGATTAATAGTGTGACTGACCCCGAATTATTGTGCTTTTTATTCTTTTCCGTCGATATGTTGAGTTTGCAGTGACTATTCTTTTACTCATTCTTCTATCTTCCTGCCCGAGGGAAATGTGATGCTGAAAACACTATTGACCTACGATGTCATTCAATGGGTCCCCGCTGCGAAAGACTGGCGTGAGGCGATTGCAATAGCCTGCCAGCCACTCATTGACAATGGTTCGATTGAATCACGTTATGTGGATGCCATTTATCGTTCCCATGAAGAAATCGGCCCTTATTATGTGATTGGTCCGGGTATTGCCCTCCCGCATACCAGGCCAGAACAAGGCGCCAATCGACTTGCTTTGAGTTTAACGGTATTCCATGAAGGTGTGGTGTTTGGTTCCGGGCATAATGACCCGATTAAGTTATTGATCGTATTTGCCACAACAGACAGCAATAGTCACATTGAAGTACTCGCCGAGCTGGCTGAACTCTTTGATGATTCAAAAGAAATCAGTCAACTCATGTACTCCGGTAGTCAGGATGAGATTTTTTCTATTATTCAGGACTATTGACCCACATTTTATGACATGGCGGAAAATATCATGGTAATCACAATTGTTTGCGGTAATGGTTTAGGTACAAGTTTGATAATGGAAATGAGTATCAAGAACATTCTGAAAGAGTTAGGTGTGGAAGCGAATGTCGAACATATTGATTTAGGCTCAGCCAAAGGCACTGCCAGTGATATTTTTATTGGCACAAAAGACATTGCCGAACAGCTCATCACACAAAATGTCGATGGGAAAATTATTGCATTGGAAAATATGTTGGATAAATCCGCGATGAAAGCCCGATTATCTGCGGTACTGTTTGAAATAATTAAATTGTAATCGGAGATGAATATGGATTTCTTTCACTTCCTGATGAACGATATTCTGTCAGAGCCGGCTATTTTAGTCGGTTTAATTGCCTTACTCGGATTAATTCTTCAGAAAAAACCGGTGATTGAGTGCATAACCGGGACAATAAAAACCATTCTGGGTTTTGTTATTCTGGGGGCTGGCTCAGGTGTCATCATCCATGCATTGAGCGGGTTTTCTATTATCTTCCAACATGCTTTTGGCGTTCATGGCGTTGTTCCGAGCAATGAAGCCATTGTTTCCATCGCACAGAAGAGTCTTGGCAAAGAGATGGCATTGATCATGTTTTTTGCGATGATTATCAATATTCTGATTGCCCGTTTCACGCCATGGAAATTTATTTTCCTGACAGGGCACCATACCTTATTTATGTCAATGCTGGTGGCGGTTATCCTGTCAGCGGCAGGCATTAACGGCATCAAGTTGGTTACGATTGGTTCATTGGTTGTGGGGGGATCAATGGTATTCTTCCCTGCCATCGCCCATCCCTTCATGAAAAAGATAACAGGCTCAGATGACGTGGCGCTCGGGCATTTTTCAACGCTTTCTTACGTCTTGTCGGGATTTATCGGCAGTCGATTGGGCAATAAAGCCTATTCCACAGAGGAAATGAACGTACCGAAAAGTTTATTATTTATGCGTGATACACCGGTTGCCATTTCTTTTACTATGGCGATTATTTTTATCATTACCTGCCTATTTGCGGGGGATGATTTTGTCAGGCAGGTCAGCGGCGGAAAAAATAGCGTTATGTTTGCCGTGATGCAATCCATCACTTTTGCGGCGGGCGTTTATATTATCCTGCAAGGTGTCAGGATGGTGATTGCCGAGATAGTTCCGGCCTTTAAAGGCATTTCCGATAAATTAGTGCCAAACGCCAAACCTGCGCTGGATTGTCCGGTCGTTTTTCCTTATGCCCCCAATGCTGTTTTGGTTGGCTTTCTGAGTAGTTTTGCCGCAGGCGTGGTTGGCATGTTCCTTCTTTATATATTTGACCAGTATATATTCAACCTGAGTGTCATTATTCCCAGCGTGGTGGCACATTTCTTTGTTGGTGCAACCGCGGGAGTGTTCGGCAACGCAACGGGAGGAAGAAGGGGGGCAATATTGGGTTCGTTTGCACAGGGAATGCTGATTACCTTTCTTCCTGCATTTTTACTGCCTGTTTTGGGCGATATGGGGATTGCCAATACCACATTCAGTGATGCGGATTATGGTGTGGTCGGGATTTTATTGGGAATGTTGGCTCGCTTCTGATTTAAAGGGAAAAGTCGTTTCTGTGTTTACCGGTTGAAATTGTCTGTCAAGATGATTAATGATCATTATCAGATAGGTGATTTTTACTTATTCCCATTCTCTTTCACGTTCAAGGGATTGATAAAACTTTAAGTTGGGGATAACAAAAGTTGGGGATACCAAAAGTTGGGGATACCAAACTTTATCGTTATCATTGCCTAAGATAAAAGGAGATAACATGAAAAATTGGCAATGATATTTGCATTGGGAATGATTAGTTTTAATGCAATGGCGGTTGATGGGTACAAAGATGCAAAATTCGGTATGACAGAAAAAGAGTTCTTTGCGAAAAAATTATGCCATTTTGAAGAAGGAAAACCAGTCGATTTCTCTCAATCAAAAGGAATATCACTTTATTCATGCCCTGACTTTTCGTTTGCTAACACAAAGCGTAGAGCAGTGGCATTTTTTTTAATGGAAAGTTTAGCAGGTTAGAAATTAGTGTTGGTGATGACCATATTAAGGCAGTAAGTAAAGCCGTAGAGAAAAAGTATGGAGAACATACGTCATTATCAGTGACATTACTTGACGAGTTTTATATTACGCTACAAAAAGGGGGAATTGTCTCCATCGGTTATGATAATGATACTGTATTCATTGACATGAGTATGGCATTCGGGAGAGAAGCATGTCGAATGGTCTATAGTCGATAATATTTAAAAACTCTTTCATCTCTTTAGGTTTTTCTGCGCCATTAATAAAAGCTTTTATACCAGCGCCATCATAAGGAACTGCTCCTTTTGTTAACTGATTAACTTCATAGATCTGTCTGCAATTTAATTAATCAACTAAATCTGGTTTTCGTCTGATTTTGAGTTTATCCGCCTGATAAAATAAGGCGGATATGCATTTAATTAAGCGAGAAAATCTTTTTGGCTAGCAATGAGTTTAGCGCCACAAGCTGTTTTCATTCCTTCCAGCGCAATAAGTTTGCCTTGAGACTTCAACAATTCAGTTCCCTCAACAATTGGATATGTCCCCAAGCATGTTGGGCAAGCAACCATATCGCCTACGCCTGCAACAGGTACACCTTGGTAGGTATAACCGCCAATGGCGGTTATCACTTTACCACCATGATCTGTGGTGTCGTTTAAGAGAATAACTGCTTTACCTGCCATCTTTATATCTCCGTTTTGTCATTGTTTTTCATTGAGTTTTACTTATATCTTATCCACCAGAGTTCGGTATTATGCTGAATGAAAAGGGCACTTGGCTAGTTAAGGTTATTTATTTTACACGTCAATTTATAAAATTAATTAACCAATTAAGTCCAATTTTTCTCTATTTTTGGTGGAATATAAAGTATCAACAGAATTCTGATAGAATAAATTGCCAATAAGCTGATTTTTCTCTAACAAAAAATAAAACGATTAAACTCATTTTTTTGGAAAAATTGATTGATATTAGCCTTCGTAGGAGGTAAATATTTTGACGAAACCCAATAAAAATAGAGAGATAAAATATGCGGCCACTAGAAAAAATGATAATAAATGAGTCTATTGAGGATATATTGCTCTCTTTTTCGCTTAAAAGTTCTTATATCGCAAGAAAATATGAAGCCAGCATTACTGGCTTCATTAGTCAAAATTTAATGTATTTTATCTGTTAATGCGGTGTTTTCAGTATTTCTTTTCTGATTAACTCAATGGCATTAATAATGTTTTCATGATGGCAATCTTCCAGCAATACCATCTCCAATGGCGTATTTACCCATTGTGAAACATTATTGTCCGGAGTTTTTTCTATTAATTGGTATATCAATAATTCAACGCTTTCTTGATGGGATGGGTTGATTTTACCTGCCTTAAATAAAGTGACTTTTGAGTGTGCCAATTTCCCGCTTAAATCACAATTGGCCATTCTGCTTTCAATAGGAACCGTTTCCAGCACTTTATGGATATAAGTATCGCTTGCTCCTTTTTCATGCAAAATGTTTGTAATTTGTTTGTCTATAGATGACATATCCAGATTATTTCTAATTTCTTTTATCTCATCATTGTTCATGATGGTGTCCAATAAAAATAACTCAATGTCTTTTGCACCGAGTTGCTCAAATTGAAAAGCCATCTCCATCGCCAACTGCCCCCCCAATGACCAGCCTAAAATACGGATAGGCTCATCAATGGACGTTTCGGTTAACATTAACTTCATGTAGATTTGCGCTATCTGTTGCAATGAGTCGATTTTATCCTCTGCACAAAGATTATAATTATCGATGCCGATACAGTTATAGCTATCAGATAAGGCATTTGCCAGAGGTTCATAGACTTCACTGCCGCAGTTGGCGGCATGGATCATAAATAACTTATTTTTTGCCGTCGATTGTGGGGTTAACTCATTCAGTAAACCGGATGTTAAATGACCCGATCCTAGCCATTCCGATAATAAGGCAATCGATTTATGGCTAAACAGGATATTTAAGGGAATGTCCACTTCCAGTTGATTGCGCATGACTGTGGTCAGTTTGATTGCCATCAGGGAGTTACCGCCAATGCGGAAGAAATTATCTTCAATGCCGACCTGTTCCAATCCCACAACATCCTGCCAAATAGCGCAAAGCTGGGTTTCCAGTTCATTGCGCGGTGCAACATAACTGTCCCGGTTTCCCCTGACAGGTTCTGGCAGGGCACGGCGATCCAATTTGCCATTCAGTGTTAATGGCACCGCTTCAATGCAGGTAAAGCTGGCGGGTACCATATATTCCGGCAAACGGGCGGAAAGGTGCTTAATCAGGCTCTCATCAGACAATTCGCCATCTGCAACTTCTGTGACCAGATAGGCAGCAAGTATACGGTTTCCTTTATGTTCATGGTCAATCACGACGGCCTGTTTGACTTGTGGATGTGTGGATAAAGCCGTTTCAATTTCCCCCAATTCAATGCGATAACCGCGGATTTTGACCTGAGAATCGTTGCGTCCCAGATATTCAAGGTTGCCATTTGGCGACCATCGTACAACATCTCCGGTTTTATACAGACGGGTGTAGCCTTTGATTGTATCTTCCGCTGTCGCAAATGGGTTTGCTACAAAATACTCAGCGGTCAGTTCGGGCCGATTCCAGTATCCCCGGGCCAGACCGGCTCCGCCGATATACAGTTCTCCCGCCGCACCGATAGGAACGGGATGGCCTTCATCATCAAGAACATACAAACGGGTATTGTCGATGCCTTTACCGATGGGCCGCTCCCGGCCCTGCAATAAACATTGAGTGGCGCAAACGGTAATTTCAGTAGGGCCATACTGATTGAATACGGTCACACCCGAATGCAGATCCAGCGCATTCAGCGTTTCGCCGCCGGTGTGGATAGTCTGCAAAGTCGACCGGAGTAATGGCGCGGAAAAATGGTTCATCAAAGCGGTTGGAATAAACGCTTTGGTAATTTCATGCATATTGATGAATGTCAGTAGTTGATTACTGTCTTTTGTCACCGCTATCGGGGCAATAAACAGGGAACTGCCTGCCAGCAGGGCAGGGAAGATCTCAAAAACAGAAGCATCAAAGACATAATTGGAGAAAAACAACGTTCTGGTTTGCGGATTCAGTGAATGTGTCCGGGCAATAAATTGAGCCAGATTACTGACGCTGGAATGCTCAATCATGGCCCCTTTGGGTTGACCTGTAGTTCCTGAGGTATAGATGATATACGCCAGATCGGTAGATTTATTTATCGGTGTCAGGTTTTCCACTGGCAGCGCGGTTGTGGCTGTCTGCTCATCCGCAGGAATTAATATAGGGTGTTCTGAAAGAATTTGGCTGTAGTTTGCCAATGTCGCCCTATATTGCTGTTGGGTAATGATACAAGGTGCAATAATGTCAGACAGAATAAATTGCACTCTCTCCGCCGGATATTCCGGTGAAATGGGCACATAAGTCCCGCCTGCTTTCAGCACTGCCAGAATACTGACCACCATTTCCAGACTGCGGTCAAGATAAAGGGCAATGGGGGTATCTGCCTGCATGGGGGCATTAAATCGTTGTTGGTAATGGTTACGGATGACATGGGCAAGTTGATTTGCCCGCTCATTGAGCTGACGGTAGGTGAGCGTTTCTCCCGCAAATTCCAGTGCCAAGTTATCCGGTGTTTTTTCTGCCTGAGCTTCAAACAATTGTTGCAGGGTCTTGTCCTGCGGATAAGCAGCGTCAGTTTGATTCCAAGTATGCAGCAAGGTATGGCGCTCTTCTTCGCTGAGGAACGTGACTGATGTGTGTGGCTGGTATGGATCGCTGGCGACGGCACACAGGATACGTTCAATCTGACCAAGCAAGCGCTGCGCTTGTTTATCGGTTATCCACTCTTCGCCATAACTCAATATGACTTTCAGGCTGTTGTCCGGCTCATAAGCCATCAGTGACAAGGGATAATCGGTTTTTTCGATGGCATTGCGGAACGTTAATCTGTTCTCAATACGAGTGTTGTTCCCGTTATCGCTTCCATCGGCCGAATTATCCCCGATAACAGGGGCGGGGTAATTTTCAAAAACCAGTAAGGAGTGGAATAGCCGTTCTCCGCCAGATTGTAAATTGGTGAGTGATACGGCGCTGTAGCTGTTGAGTGAAGCGATATCTTTCTGTATTTCCTGCAGCACACTGATAATGTTGTTGGCTTTGTCCCACTGAACCATCAGCGGCAAGGTATTGATATACAGGCCAACGCTGGATTCAATCCCCGCTACCGGTACATCGCGGCCGGAGACTGTGGTGCCGACAATGGTTTGTTCATCACCGGTGTAGCTGTGCAGCAGTTTATGCCAGGCAAATTGCAACATGGCATTTAATGTAATGCCGTGTTCCCGGGACATTTTTTTCAGCTGTTGATAAGCATCCCCTTGCAGGGTGACAGTTTGTTCCATCGGGCGTTCTATCGATTTTACCTGTGCCAAATCAACATGATGGCTTAACAAAGCCGAGAGATCATTGATGCCGTGGAATTGTGCCTTGCGTTCAGCCCAATAGGCTTCAATTTCTGCTTTATGGTGCAGGTAGTAATGCTGGGTTGCCAGATAGGCATGATCTGCCACAATTTGCGGAGTACGGCCTTGTGCCAGTTCGTTGTAATACTCATGCACGGTTTGCAGTAAAATCGGATTGCTCCAGCCATCGATAATCGCGTGGTGCTTTGTGATCAGGACAGTGACCAACTGTTCATGCTGTTTGATGACGGTAAAGCGAATTAATCCGGGCTGGCTGAAATCAAACGGCAGGGCACGGTCATGTTGTTGGATCGCATTAATTGCGCTGTTCCGTTCTTCTTCGGACAATTGGCTGATATCGTTGATCCCGAAATTTTCCGCACGAATACTTGCCCCTTCGGTTGCAATTTGCAGCACCTCTTCGTCCCAGTTAAATGCCGTTCTGAGAATGGGAAAACGCAGTGAGGCCAGCGACCATGCTTTCTGATAAGCGGTAATGTTCAAATCAGTGTGGTAATCCAGCAGCAATTGTACGCGGTAGGCATCATCTTGCGGCTGGGTGAGATGATGATAGATAAATCCCTGTTGCAAGCTGGTGGCAGGATACAGCGCTTCAATCGGGTATTTCTGCTGAAGATGACGCAAAAGCCGGGTTGAAACCCCTTCAATGCCATAGTCGCTTGGTGTTCTTATCCCGCCCAGTTGAGCCTGCTTTTGGCCCGCGGTAATGACCGAATGGAGTGCCTGCTCAAATGCGGTGATAAATGTGGTTGTCTGTGCTTCCGGCAAACGGGAACTGACGTTGAATTGCAAAGTACCTGCTTGGATCAGGCCGTTAATATTCAGCAACAAATGGCTATGATTATCGTCAGCCACTGCAATTCCGCACTCATCGCTGGTGAGTAACCAATCTTGTCCGGTTTCACCGCCCAACTGACCGAGATAGTTGAAACTGATCGCCGGTAAATTTCCGGTCAAATATCCGACCTGACGCAATGCGCCATAGCCAATGCCTTTGTTTGGCACTGCCCGGAGCATTTCTTTGGTGTGAATAATCGTCTCAGCAATCTCATCCTGCATAGCCAGACGAACAGGGTACATGGTAGTAAACCAGCCCACGGTTTCTGAAACATCCAATGTGTCATCAATGGCTTCCCGACCGTGGCCTTCAAGTGTGATGTGATTGACGGGGCTTGAGAAAACGGCTTGCAATGCCAGTGTGAGCGCACTGAGCAGCAAATCATTAATTTCAGTCTGATAACCCGAATTGGCCTCACGCAGCAGGATGTCAGTCAGTTCCGCGGAAATATCCAGCATGTGGTGGCTGGCTTTGCCTGAAACCGGATGGGCGGTGTTTCCTGCAACAACTTGCTGCCAGTAGGCGATTTCCTGTTGCTGGCTTTTTGCATTATGAGCCTTGTGGGCCTTATGGGCATTGTAAGTATTGTGGGCATAGCAGTGAACGGCATTGACCCATTGCCGGTAGCTGCTGGTTTTCGCCGGCAGCGTTTCACCTTGCAATAGCCTGCGTATATCTTCAGCAATGATCCGCCATGACACGACATCAATAATCAAATGATGGAAGGCGAAGAAGAGACGGGCGCTGCCATCCGCATATCCGGTCAGGTGGCCTGCCTGCCACAATGGCCCGGTACAATAATCAAAGCCACTTTGCCATTGGGTTAATCGCTGCTGTTTCTCCACATCATTCAATGTGCTGACATCACAATGCAGTAACGCGGGAAGCAAAGGCGGCATGTTGGCGGAATAACATTGGCGATGCTTCTGGATTGTTCCGGCAGGATTTATTGTGTCAGGCTTGGGCGTGCTGAAGCTGACACGCAGCATGTCATGCCGCCCGGTCAGGGTGGTCAGCGCCTGTTCAATCGCGGCATAGTGGATATTGCCGGGCAGACGGATCATGAACGCCTGATTCCAATGGTGTGGGCTTGGCAAATGCCAGTTGAAGAAGTCCTGCTGGATAGGCAACAGGTCAAACTCTCCATTCAACAGGCCTTGTTCTGCAACGATTTTGTCCGTGGCGGAAGTCTGGAGCAACAATTGTGATAATTGAGCCACAGTGGGCGCTTCAAAAATCGATTTCACCTGAAGGGCAAAGCCCGCCTGCCGCAGTTTGGAAACCAGCTGGATACTGACAATCGAATCCCCGCCAATGCGGAAAAAGTTATCGTCAATGCTGATGTGTTCCAGCTTCAGGACCTCCTGCCAGATGGCACATAACTGCGTTTCCAGTGCATTGCGCGGGGCAACATAATTATCGTGATCCCCAAGGGCGGGTTTGGGCAGGGCGTGGCGATCCACTTTGCCGTTTCGGGTCAGGGGCAGGTTTTCGAGACGGGTAAAGCTGGCGGGTATCATGTATTCCGGCAGCCGATCAGATAAATGCTGGATCAGCATGTCATCTGACAATGCCCCTTCTGAGATCAGATAAGCGGCCAGCCCTTTATGGCCGTTATAGTCACAGTCAATCACGACCGCCTGCCGGACTTGTGGGTGAGCTGTCAGCACATTTTCGATTTCTCCCAGTTCAATGCGGAAACCGCGCAGCTTGACCTGAAAATCATTGCGGCTCAGGTATTCTATATTGCCGTCAGGCAACCAGCGGGCGAGATCGCCGGTTTTGTACATTCTGGCGTCCGGTTGCGGTGAGAACGGATCAGGGAGAAAACGCTCTGCGGTCAGATCAGGGCGATTCAGATAACCCCGGGCAACGCCAGCACCGCCAATGTGGATCTCACCGGCCGCGCCGACAGGAACGGGTTGGCCTTGTTTGTCCAGAATATAGATGCGGGTATTGCCGATTGGCCGCCCGATGGGAAGTTTTTTGTCTTCACTTTCAATCAATGGGATCTCATAAGCGGTGGCAAATGTGGTCGTTTCTGTCGGCCCGTAAACATGCAGCAGATGCTTTGGTGCATGTTCTGCCCTGAGGCGAATGGCGGATCGGTTATCCGCCTGTTCACCGCCGAACAGGACATAGCGCAGTCCGGACAACGACGGGGCAATCAAGCCTGCATATTGGTTAAACAGGGCGGTGGTCAGAAACAGCGCGCTGACACCTTCCGATGACAGGCACTGACCAAATTCAGCGGGATGCAACAGGGTTTTTTCCGGGATCAGCAGGATACGGGCACCATGGACTAATCCGGACCAGACTTCCCATGTCGCGGCATCAAATGAAATATTGGCGCAATGGGCAATGCAATCATCGGGGCCTATGTCAGCAAAGCCATTATTGCTGGTGAGACGAAGGACACTGCGGTGTTCCACCATAACGCCTTTGGGCTGCCCGGTAGAGCCGGAAGTGTAAATCACGTAGGCCAGATGGCGTGACGTCAGCCCCAAGGCCTGTGTATCCGGATTCGTGTCCGGCAGAGTTTCAAAGCGTGGTGCGTGAGCATCAAGCAATACCATTTTATCATGCAGCATCGAAGGAACGGTGCTGCTCAGTTTCCCGGCCTGTGCTGTCTGGGTCAGAAAAACCACGGGGGCGGAATCTTCGAGCATATAGGCCAGTCGCTCCGCCGGATAGGTCGGATCAAGCGGTACGTAAGCTCCGCCGGCCTTGAGGATGGCGAGTATCCCCACCACCATTTCCGGGCTGCGTTCGAGGCAAATGGCGACCCGGTCATCCGGTCGCACGCCCAGCGCAATCAGATGGTGAGCAAGACGGTTGGCGCGCCGGTTGAGTTCGCCATAGCTGATCCTTTGCTCTTCAAATATAACGGCAATGGCATCGGGGCGCTGGGCTGCCTGAGCTTCAAACTGTTGTTGCAGGGTCTTGTCCTGCGGATAAGGCACTGCGGTCTGGTTCCAGTTGTCCAGCAGGGCATGGCGCTCTTCTTCACTGAGGAGGGTTATTGATGAGTGCTGCAGGTTCGGGGTGTATGCCACTGCGTGCAAAATGCGTTCAAGCTGGCACAGCAAACGTTGGGCCTGTTTTTCCGTCAGCCAGTCTTCACCATAGCTGAATTTTATGACCAAACGGTTATCGTGCGTGTAAGCCATCAGCAATACCGGATAATCCACTTTTTCGATGGCACGACGGAATGTCAGAGTATGCCCGATGCCTTCCTTATTTTCGCTCGCTTCGGGGAGCGGGTAGTTTTCAAAGACCAGCAAACTGTGGAACAAGCGTTCGCCATTGGATTGCAGGCTGGATAGCGAAACTGTGCTGTGGCTGTTGAGGGCGGCGATATCTTGTTGGATGTTTTGCAACACCGCCGCGATGCTGTCTGTTTGCTCCCATTGCACCATCAACGGCAAGGTATTGATATACAGGCCAACGCTGGATTCAATGCCTTCCACCGGCACATCGCGTCCGGAAACGGTCGTGCCGACAATGGTGTGCCCATCGCCGGTGTAACTGTGCAGGAGTTTATTCCAGGCAAATTGCAGTGCCACATTCAGGGTAATGCCTTGTTCCCGGCAGGTATCCTTGAGTTGCTCGTAAGGACTTCCTTGTATCGTGAGGATCTGACCGGCAGGCTTCTCAACGGTTTTTATTTTTGCTAAATCAACGCGATGACTTAACAAGGGTGATAAGTCATTCGTTCCGTGGACATGCATTGAGTGGAATTGTGATTTGCGTTCACGCCAGTAAGCTTCGGTTTCTGCTTTATGATCCAGATAATATTGTTGGGTTGCCAGATAGGCTTTATCTGCCACGATATTTGGCGAACATCCCTGTGCCAGTTCGTTGTAATACTTATGGACTGCCTGCAACAAAATGGGGTAACTCCAACCATCAATGATGCAATGATGCAGTGTGATCAGCACGGTGATGAGCTGTTCTTCCTGTTTGATAAAAGTGAAACGGACTAAACCGGGCCGACTTAAATCAAAAGGCTGGGCGCGATCATGTTGTTGGATCGCCTCAATCGCTTCGTTTCGGTCTTTTTCTGCTAACTGGCTGATATCTTTGGTGGTAAAGTTTTTCGAATCAATACTGTGATTCGCGGTGACTACCTGCAATATTTCCCCTTCCCAATCAAAGGCAGTTCTCAGGATGGGAAATCGCAGTGAAGCCAGCAACCATGCTTGCTGATAAATGGCTGAATCAACATTGGCATGATAATCCAGCAGCAATTGCACACGATAAGCATCATCCTGCGGTTGAGCCAGATAGTGATAAACAAATCCCTGTTGCAAGCTGGTAGCCGGGAATATCGCTTCAATTGCATTTTTGGCGGTGGGGGCAGAAACCCCCGAATTAGTGTGATGCTCACTGGCAATATTCTTGCGGAAAATAAAATCCTTGAATGCTTCTTCAGAAAAAACTCGTTTTTCATTTAGAAAAGCTAATATATTGTCTTTTTTCTGCTTAACTTCATCAATCAGCTGAACAGGGGGAGTATCCCCTGTATATGCCAGTTTTAACTTATTTTCACAGACCCAGAGTGATACATGATTTTTGTTAAGTTCTTTAAATAGCATCAACATTTTTTACACGTCCAAAATAGTTTTATTTTCTGTATGATCAAAACGATGCGTAAGCTGATTAAGTCGCTCCATCGAAATACCTTCGATTCCATAATCACTGGGGGTTTTCATTCCTCCGGATTGCGCCTGGTTTTGGCTCGTCAGGACGATGTCATTGAGTGATTGTTCAAATGCTTTGATAAACATGTCGGTTTGGGTTTGTGGTAAGCGGGAATCCACGCTGAATTGCAATTTTCCTGCCTGAACTGCACCATTGATGCCCAGCAGAAGATGGCTGCCATTTCCTTTGGCGACAGCATTCCCACAATTGTCATTGGTTATGGTCCAGTCCTGGTGGCTGGCACCCCCTAACTGTCCGAGATAATTGAAACTGATGGCCGGCAGTTCACCCGTCAGGTATCTGGCCTGATGCAATGCACTGTAACCGATGCCTTTGTTTGGTATGGCGCGCAGCATTTCTTTGGTATGAATGATGGTTTTTTCCATATCCGCCTGCATTTCCAGACGAACGGGATACATGATGGTGAACCAGCCAACGGTTTCGGAAAGATCCAATGCGTTGTCAATGGGTTCTCGGCCATGGCCTTCCAGAAGAATGTAATTCACGGCGTGGGAGAACGTTTCTTGCAAGGCAATTGTCAGGGCACTCAGCAATAAATCGTTAATTTCTGTGTGATAGCCTGAATTTGCTTCATGCAGCAGGATGTCGGTCATTTCCGCAGAAATGCTTAACCTGTGCTGAATATTCTCATTCAGTGTTGGTGTCATATTGTTGCCGGCGACAACTTGTTTCCAATAAGAGGCCTCATTTTGGTGTTGTTGCGCATAACGGTGAACTGCGGCCACCCATTGCCGGTAACTGCTGGTTTTTGGGGGTAAACTCATGCCCTGCAACAGCAAACGCATATCTTCAGCAATGATCCGCCAAGAGACTGCATCAATGATCAGATGATGGAATGCGAAGAATAACCGGGCGCTGCCGTCGGCGCATCCGGTCAAGTGACCGGCTTGCCACAGCGGCCCATTGTTGTAATTGAACCCGCTTTGCCATTGGGTCAATTGTTGATGCAGCGCTTCCTGACTTAATTCCCGGATATCACTGTGCAGCAAGAGGGAATGCAAAGACGGCACTGTTTCAGCCCCGGAATAGCATTGACGGTATCCGCTTTCCGTTTCTGTAAAACGGGCATGCAGCATATCATGTCGTTCAGTCAGGCTGATTAGGGCTTGTTCAATCTGGGCGGAACTGATACCACCGGGGAGCTGGATCATGAAAGCCTGATTCCAATGGTGTGGTTCTGCTAAGTTCCAGTTGAAGAAGGTTTGCTGGACAGGCAATAAATCAAATTCCCCGCTCAATACCCCTTGTTCAGCCATGATTTTTTCGGCGGAGGATGATTGTGACAGCCATTGCGCCAATTGTGCCACGGTTGGTGCCTCAAAAATCGATTTGACCTGTAGGGAAAAGCCCGCCTGCCGCAGTTTGGAAACCAATTGGATACTGACAATCGAATCCCCGCCAATGCGGAAAAAGTTATCGTCAATGCTGATGTGTTCCAGCTTCAGGACCTCCTGCCAGATGGCACATAACTGCGTTTCCAGTGCATTGCGCGGGGCAATATAGTTATCCTTGTTTCCCCGGGCAGGTTCCGGCAGGGCGCGGCGATCCACTTTGCCGTTTCGGGTCAGGGGAATGAATTCAAGTCGGGTAAAGCTGGCGGGCACCATGTATTCCGGCAGGCGCGAAGAGAGATATTTGATCAGTGTGTCATCAGACAACCCACCTGTGGTGACCAGATAGGCTGCCAGCACTTTATTTCCTTGGTTCCCCTGATGCTGACGGTCAATGACCACCGCCTGCCGGACTTGCGGGTGGGACGTCAGGGTATTTTCGATTTCCCCCAGCTCAATGCGGAAACCACGCAGCTTGACCTGACCGTCATTGCGGCCGAGGTATTCGATGTTTCCGTCAGGCAACCAACGGCCGAGATCGCCGGTTTTGTACATGCGGGCCCCGGTTTCTGGGGAGAAGGGATCGGGGAGGAAACGTTCCGCTGTCAGCTCAGGGCGATTCAGATAACCCCGGGCAACACCATCGCCGCCAATATGAATTTCGCCGATGGCACCGATTGAAACCGCTTGCCCATAAGGATCGAGCAAATAAATGCGGGTATTGGCAATGGGGCGGCCAATCGGGATGGACTGATTGACATCGACAGGGGAAGTCATCGCATAAGTCGCGGCAAACGTTGTGGTTTCTGTCGGGCCATAGCCGTTGAGCAGACAGGCTGGTTGGGTTTCTGCTGATTGTACTTGTCTGATTTTCTGCGGATTGAGGACATCCCCGCCGACGAGCAGATAACGCAGTTGCCCGAAGACCGGGAGCAATGTCTCAAGGTATTCGTTAAACAAGCCGACAGTCAGCCATAAAGCCGTGACGTTTCCGTCCATTAATGCCTGACGGAAACGCATTGGTTCGAGCAATGCCGTTGATGAAACAATATACATCCGTCCGCCACTGAGCAGGGCCGACCAAATTTCCCAAGTGGCGGCATCGAATGAAGTATTGGCACAGTGGGCAATGCAATCATCAGGGCCGATGTCAGCAAAGCCATTATTGATGATCAGACGCAAGATATTGCGGTGCTCAACCATAACGCCTTTGGGTTGCCCGGTAGAGCCGGAAGTGTAAATGACATAGGCCAGATGGCGTGCTGTCAGCCCCAATGTGTGTGCATCCGGATTAGTGTCCGGCAGGGTTTCAAAGCGTGGCGCGTGAGCATCGAGCAATACCTTTTTATCATGCAGCCTTGATGGTATGGAGCCGCTCAGTTTCCCGGCCTGCGCTGTTTGGGTCAATAAAACCACAGGGGCAGAATCTTCCAGCATGTACGCCAGCCGCTCTGCCGGATAAGTCGGGTCAAGCGGTACGTAAGCTCCACCGGCCTTGAGGATGGCGAGAATTCCCACCACCATCTCCGGACTGCGTTCGAGGCAAATGGCGACCCGGTCATCCGGCTGCACACCCAACGCAATCAGATGATGAGCCAGACGGTTGGCACGTTGGTTGAGTTCGCCATAGCAGATCTTTTGGTTTTCAAATACGATGGCAATGGCATCAGGGCGTTGGGATGCCAGAGCTTCAAACAGTTGTTGCAGGGTTTTGTCCTGGGGATAGGGGGCCTCAGTCTGGTTCCAGCGATCCAGCAGATGTCGCTCTTGTGCCGACAGGATATCAATCCCAAATAGTGGCTGTTTCTGATCGGCCACAAAAGCTGCCAATACACGCTGGTAGGTATCGGCCAGCCCGACAATTGTGGCTTCATTGAACAGGCTGACGGCATAGTTCAGGCACCCGCTGATATTGCTCTGTCCGTCGGACAGAAACAGGCTCAGATCAAATTTGGCCGGGCTGTATAACGTTTCCGGCAATGCCACCGGACTGAAGGGCAGATTGAGATTGTCCGGCTGACTTTCAGCAAAACGGTGCAAGGTGAACATCACTTGAAAAATCGGGTGGCGGGAGGTGTCCCGTTCAATGCCCAATGCTTCGACCAGTTGCTCAAACGGCATGTCCTGATGGGCTTTGGCTCCCGCAACCAACTGATGGATCTGTCCAATCAGCGTTTCCACACTGGCAGTTTGTTGCAGTTGCGCCCTTAAGGCCATTGAGTTGACAAACATGCCAATCAGGGGCTGGGTTTGGGCATGGTGCCGGTTATCCGTGGGCGTGCCCAGCACAATGTCATCCTGTCCGGACAGTTTTGCCAGCGTGACATAAAACGCACTGAGCAACACGGTATACAGGGTGGTTTCCTGCGCTTTTGCCAGTGCCCTCAGCGGGTTTGATAAGGACTTCTCCAGCGTGAAATTAAAGTCACGGCCTTGATAATTGACGTTGGCAGGCCGGGAATGATCTGTAGGCAAAGCCAAGGGTTCATAACCCGCCAGTGTTTGTTGCCAGTAGGCCAGCTGGCGTTCACCCACTTCTCCCTGTAAATAATCCCGCTGCCATGCAGCATAGTCGCCATAGGAAATATCCAGAGCAGGCAGTTGGCTGTCGCGGCCTGCTGACAGGGCGGAGTAAATCTCTGCCAGCTCATCCATGAAAATATCGGCTGACCAGCCATCAAACGCAATGTGATGCCACAACATCAGCAAGTAATGTTTATCGTTGCTCCGGTCATCGGTGATGGGCTTGCCATGGATCTGATAGTGACTCAGGCGCAGGCTGGGTTCTGTGGACAGCTCGAACGGCGTGGCGATTTCCGCGCGCACCAAATCCAGAAGCCCGTCAGCATCTTCGCAAACTTGTGTCGGCTGAATAACCAGCGGCTTATCCCATTGCTGCGGGTGGATTTGCCCGTTCTCGTGATGGAGGTACACCATCTTGATGACTGAATGGCGTTCAGCCAATTGATTGATGGCGGTTTCTAACAAGGGCAGGCAAGCCTCGTTATCCAGTTGAACCAGATAAGGAATATGGTAAGCGTCGGTGCCTTGTTCAAACTGCTCAATAAACAACATCCGCTCTTGGGCAAATGACAGGGGATAATGCGTTGAGTTCAGGCGAGGAATGACCGTACAGGCTGGTTGCCCTGATCCTGATGAGTGTTCTATGCCGGTTGCCAGACCTGCGACAGTTTTACGCTCGAACAATTGGGCCAGTGTAACGTCGGTTGCCAGACGTTGACGGATGGCGGCGGTCAGCTTGATAGCCATCAGGGAGTTGCCGCCAATGCGGAAGAAATTGTCATGAATGCCGACCTGTTCCAATCCCAAAACATCCTGCCAAATGGCACAAAGCTGCGTTTCCAGCGTATTGCGGGGCGCGGCATAATGGTCTTGGCTTTCCCATACGGGTTCCGGCAAAGCACGGCGATCCAGCTTGCCGTTCAGCGTCAACGGAATGGATGCAAGGCGGGTAAAGCTGGCAGGGATCATGTATTCCGGCAAACGGGCGGAAAGGTATTCAACCAGACTTGCATCAGACAGCTCAACAGACAGGGCATCGCCTGCTGGCTCGGTAACCAGATAAGCCACCAGCACATCGTGGTTTTGGTGTTTGCGGGCAATCACCGCTGTTTGTTTCACCTGCGGATGGGCAGCCAGAACGCTTTCAATTTCCCCCAGCTCAATGCGGTAACCGCGGATTTTGACCTGAAAGTCATTGCGTCCCAGATATTCCAGTTCACCGTTCGGCAGCCAGCGCACCAAATCACCGGTTTTGTACAGCCGACCTTTTTCTTCGGCACGGGCAAACGGATTTTCGATAAAACGTTCTGCGGTCAGTTCCGGTCGGTTCAGATAGCCCGGAGCCAATCCTGCCCCCCCGACATACAATTCACCGGGAGCGCCAATCGGAACCAGACCGCCGGAATCATCCAGCACATAGGCGGAGAGATCGTTTAATGGCCGGCCAATATTGGAAGCGGCCACGGTGTCGTTTTGGGTCAGCTTTTTATAGGTCACGTGAACCGTGGTTTCAGTGATCCCGTACATGTTGACCAACGCAGGCGAGTGCTCCCCGTATTTGTTCCACCACGGGTGCAATTGCACCGGATTCAGCTTGTCACCGCCGAAAATAACCAGACGAAGCTGGGGATATGCCGCATCGGTATTTAATGAGGTATCAACAAAGGCATAAAATGCCCCCGGCGTTTGGTTCAGAACAGTGACTTTTTGCTCTGCGCACAGCTGGCTGAACTGAATGAAATCTTTTGTGCATTCAACCGTCGGAATAATCAGGCGCCCGCCATAAAGCAAGGCACCCCACAGTTCCCACACGCTGAAATCAAAGGTGTAAGCATGGTACAGCACCCAAGTGTCACGGTGACTGAAGTGATATTTTTCTTGGGTGGCGGTGAATAACCGCGCCACATTATGGTGGGTCTGCAATACGCCTTTGGGTTTTCCGGTTGTCCCTGAAGTGTAGATAACGTAAGCCAGATCATCTGCGCCGCTGATGGGAACCGGATTTTCCCCGGATGGAGAGCGGGACAGCGCCGGATCATCCGCAGCAATCATCACGAGGCTGTCAGGCTGTGATCGGGCGTATTCAGCCAAAACAGGCAAATACTGTTGCTGAGTCAATACGCATGGGGTCTGGGTATCTTGCAGAATAAAACTGACCCGATCTGAGGGGTATTCCGGTGAAATGGGGACATAAGCGCCGCCGGCTTTCAGCACCGCCAGAATACTGATGACCATTTCCAGACCGCGGTCAAGGTACAGGGCGATCAGTGTGTTGACCGGCATCGGTTTTTGGTGCTGCTGCTGATAACTTTTACGCAGCACCCAAGCCAGCTGGTTTGCCCGTGCGTTAAGCTCACGGTAAGTCAGCGTTTCTCCTTCAAATACCAGTGCCACATTATCCGGCATGGCGGCAACTTGTGCTTCGAACCGCTGTTGCAGGGTCTGGTCTTGGGAATATGGCGCAATGGCAAGCGGATTCCATGTGTGCAGCAGTGTGTGACGCTCCTGTGGGGAGAGAACATCAAGTTCAAACAGCGCCTGTTTTTGATCTGCCACAAAGGCGGCCAGTACACGCTGGTAGGTATCGGCCAGCCTGACAATCGTGGCCTCATTGAACAGGCTGACGGCATAGTTCAGGCATCCGCTGATATTGGCGTGTCTGTCGGACACAATCAGGCTCAGGTCAAACTTGGCCGGGCTGTACAGAGGCTCTGCCAGCTCAACCGGGCTGAAGGGCAAATTGAGCCTGTCCGGCTGATTTTCATCAACATCATCCAGGGTGAATACAACCTGAAAAATCGGGTGGCGGGAGGTGTCCCGCTCGATGCCCAATGCTTCAACCAGTTGTTCAAACGGCATGTCCTGATGGGATTTGGCATCCGTTACCAATCGATGGGTCTGTTCGATCAGTGTTTCCACACTGGCGGTTTGTTGCAGCTGCACCCTTAATGTCAGTGTATTGACAAACATGCCAATCAGGGGCTGGGTTTGGGCATGGTGGCGACTGTTTGCAGGGGTGCCCAGCACAATGTCATTCTGTCCGGACAGTTTTGCCAGCGTGACATAGAACGCACTGAGCAGCACGGTGTACAGGGTAGTTTCCTGCGCTTTTGCCAATGCCCTCAGCGGGTTTGATAAGGCCTTCTCCAGCGTGAAATTAAAGTCACGGCCTTGATAATTGACGTTGGCAGGCCGGGAATGATCTGTAGGTAAAGCCAAGGGTTCATAACCCGCCAGTGCCTGTTGCCAATAGGCCAGCTGGCGTTCACTGATATCTCCCTGCAAATAATCCCGCTGCCAGGCGGCATAATCACCATAGGAAATATCCAGCGGGGGCAATTGGCTGTTGCGGCCTGCTGACAGGGCATGATAAATCTCTGCCAGTTCATTCATGAAGATATCAACTGACCAGCCATCAAAAGCGATGTGATGCCACAACATCAACAAGTAATGTTTCTCGCTGGTTTTTGTATCATGGATCGGGTAGTGGAGCAGGCGCAGGCTGGGTTCTGTGGACAGATCAAACGGTGTGGCGATTTCTGCGCGCACGGCATCTAACAGTTTGTCAGCATCTTCACTGGGTGGAAGTGACCGGATGGACAGATCGGTGTCCAGCATCTTTTGATGGATTTGCCCGTCATCATGATGGAGGTACACCATTTTCAGCACAGGGTGGCGTTCAGCCAATTGATTGATGGCGGTTTCTAACAAGGGCAGGCAAGTTTCGTTTTCCAACTGAACCAGATAAGGAATATGGTAAGCGTCAGTACCCTGCTCAAACTGTTCAATAAACAGCATCCGCTCTTGGGCAAATGACAGGGGATAATGCGCTGATGTCAGGCGAGGAATGACCGTACAGGTTTGTTGTTCCGATGCTCGGGAGTGCATTATCTCCGTTGCCAGGCCTGCGGCAGTTTTCCGCTCGAACAATTGGGCCAGCGTGATGTCCGTTGACAAATGTTCGCGGATGGCGGCGGTCAGCTTGATAGCCATCAACGAGTTGCCGCCAATGCGGAAGAAATTATCATCAATGCCGACACGCTCCAGCCCCAAAATATCCTGCCAGATAGTACAAAGTTGTGATTCCAGCGCATTGCGGGGGGCGACATAGCTGTTTTGGATTTCCCTCGCGGGTTCCGGCAAGGCACGGCGATCCAGCTTGCCGTTCAGCGTCAATGGAATGGATGCAAGGCGGGTAAAGCTGGCCGGGATCATGTATTCCGGCAAATGAACGGAAAGATACGCAATCAGGCTTTCATCGGACAGGACACTGTCTGCCACCAGATAGGCAGCCAGTACATCGTGGCCTTGGCGCTTATGGGCAATCACGACAGCTTGTTCCACTTGAGGATGGGCAGCCAGCGCGTTCTCAATTTCCCCCAGTTCAATGCGGTAACCGCGGATCTTGACCTGAAAATCATTGCGCCCCAGATATTCCAGTTCACCGTTCGGCAGCCAGCGCACCAAATCACCGGTTTTGTACAGGCGGGTGTAACCAAGGGCTTTATCTGCGGCACTGGCAAACGGATTTTCGATAAAACGCGCCGCGGTCAGTTCAGGCTGGTTTAAATACCCCCGTGCCAGTCCCGCGCCACCAACATGCAGCTCTCCCGGCGTGCCTATCGGGGACAGGTTGCCGTAACTGTCCAAAACGTAGAGACGGGCGTTATTAATCGCTGTGCCAATATTTGTTGTGGTGTCCCCGCGTTGATACCGCTTTTCAGTTGCACAAACGGTGACTTCGGTCGGGCCATAAGAATTCAGTATCTGGCTGTGGCGGCTAAAGTGTTCCAGAAAATCCAAAGAAGGGGATTCTCCCGCTGTCACCAATAGCTGCAACGAGGGCAATTCCGTATCAGTCAGTAATTTCAGGAGAGCCGGCGGCAATGCGGCTATTTCAATGCCTTCCTGCTGGATGAGTTCCGCAAGCGCAGGAAGGTGACGCTCTTCTTCATTGCAAATGTAAATCGTCAGCCCATTAAATAAACTGGGGAATAACTCAAAAACAGAACCATCAAAGATGTAATTGGCAAACATCAATGCCTTGCTTCTTCCCGGCGCATTGAAGAATTTTTCCTGCGCAGCCGCCATATGAATGACGTTTCTGTGCTCAGTCATCACGCCTTTTGGCTGGCCTGTCGTTCCGGAGGTATAAATGATATAGGCCAGATCGGTGGGTTTATTGATTTGTGGCGGATTTCCGACAGGCTGGCTTGCCGTGGTGGTTTGATCATCTGCGGCTATCAGCGTGGGTTGTTCAGCAAATGATTGGGTGTATTCTGCCAGTGTTGTCAGGTGATGCTGTTGGGAGATAACACACCGTGTCCGGGTATCTTGCAGAATAAAATTGACCCGCTCTGGCGGATATGACGGCAAAATGGGCACGTAGGCACCGCCGGCTTTCAGCACCGCCAGAATACTGATGACCATTTCCAGACTGCGATCAAGATAAAGGGCGATGGGGGTATCGGCTGGCATGGGTGCATCAAATCGTTGCTGGTGGTGTGTACGTATCGCCCACGCCAGTTGGTTCGCCCGTTCGTTAAGTTGATGATAGGTGAGCGTTTTTCCCTCAAATACCAGTGCCACGTTATCGGGAGTCTCTTCGACCTGAGCTTCAAGCTGTTGTTGCAGGGTTTTATCCTGCGGGCAGGGCACATCGGTTTGGTTCCACGTATGCAGCAGGGTATGGCGCTCCTGTGCCGATAGGGGATCGAGTTCAAAAAGTGCCTGTTTCTGATCGGCGGCAAAAGCGGCCAGCACATGTTGATAGATATCGGCCATCCGGGTGATGGTGGTTTGATCAAACAGGCTGGTGGCGCAATTGAGATTGCCGGTCAGGTTGGTTTGCCCATCGGAAATAAACAGGCTCAAGTCAAACTTGGCCGGGCTGTACAGTGGAACATCGGTTTGAACGAGGCTGAATGGCAGGTGGCTGTCCGGCAAACTTTCGCCAAAGTTCTGCAATCCAAACATGACCTGGAAAATAGGGTGACGAGAGGTATCTCGCTCAATTTTTAAGGCATCCACCAATTGCTCAAAGGGAATATCTTGATGCATCTTGGCTTCGATGATGATTGAGTGAACTTGCTTGATCAGCGTTCCCACACTGGCGGTTTGCGGCAATTGAGTCCTCAAGACCAGCGAGTTGACAAACATCCCAATCAGGGCGTGGGTTTGGACGAGATGGCGGTTGTCTGTAGGCGTGCCCAGCACAATGTCATTCTGTCCGGACAGCTTTGCCAGCGTGACATAAAACGCACTGAGCAGCACAGTATACAGGGTTGTTTCCTGTGTCTTTGCCAGCGCCCTCAATTGGTTGGAGAGTGTACTGTCCAGCGCAAAGCTGAAATCGCGGCCCTGATAATCGACATGGTTTGGCCGGGGCCGGTCGGTCGGCAGAGCCAGAGGTTCATGACCGGCCAAAGCCTTCTGCCAGTATGTCAGTTGCCGCTCCCGAACTTCCCCCTGCAAATAATTCCGTTGCCATACTGCATAGTCGCCGTAGGTGATATCCAGAGGAGGAAGCCGGCTGTCACGACCTTCTTGTAAGGCCTGATAAGTCTCCGACAGTTCATTCATAAAAATGTCAACAGACCAGCCATCAATGGCAATGTGATGCCACAAGAACAAAATGTAGTGTTGATTGGCCGGGTTAATCGGGGTGATATAGCTATGCAGGCGAAAACCCGGCTCATTGGCCAGATCAAACGGCTTGAGCAGTTCAGCGCGCACGGTTTCCATCAGTGCATCAATGTCATTGCAAGGCTGTTCCCTGAACGCAAGGTTATTTTCCAATACATGTTGATATTCATGGCCATCATCGTGGATGCGGTATACCGTTTTCATCACGGGATGGCGTTCAATCACCTGATTAATGGCTTTTTCCAACAACGGCAGGCTGGCATTGTCATGGAGCTGTACCAGATAAGGAACATGGTACATATTGGCACCCTGTTCAAAACGCTCAATAAACAGCATCCGCTCTTGAGCAAATGACAGGGGATAGCGCTCCAATCCAAGATAAGGAATAAGTGACTGTGTCTGCACACCCATATGATCAGCCAGTCTGGCGATAGTTTTCAACTCGAATATCTGGGCCAGTGACACTTCCCGCGCCAATTGCCGGTGAATGGCTGCAATGAGCTGGATAGCCATCAGAGAATTACCGCCGGTGCGGAAGAAATTATCGTCAATGCCGATGCGCTCCAGACCCAAGACATCCAGCCAGATAGTGCAAAGCTGGGTTTCCAGTTCATTGCGGGGAGCCATGTAACCGTCTTGATTTCCCCAGACAGGCTCAGGCAGAGCGCGGCGATCCAGCTTGCCGTTCAGGGTTAAGGGAATGGAACCCATGTGGGTAAAGCTGGCCGGGATCATATAATCCGGCAGGCGGTCAGATAAGTGCCTGATTAATGTGTCATCGGATAGCTCGCCGTCAGTGCCTTCTGCCACCAAATAGGCTGCCAGGACTTTGTTCCCTTTATGTTCGTGATCAATGACTACCGCTTGTTTGATTTGTGGATGTGAGGCCAGCGCACTTTCGATTTCCCCCAACTCAATGCGGTAACCGCGGATCTTGACCTGAAAGTCATTGCGCCCCAGATATTCCAGTTCACCGTTTGGCATCCAGCGCACCAGATCACCGGTTTTGTACAGGCGGGTGTAACCGAGGGCTTTGTCTTCTGCGGTCGCAAACGGGTTTTCCACAAAACGTTCTGCTGTCAGTTCGGGACGGTTTAAATAACCCCGGGCCAGTCCGGCACCACCGATATACAGTTCACCCGGCGTGCCGATAGGGACAAGATGACCGGCGCTATTCAATATATAGGCATGCAGGTCGCATAATGGCTGACCAATAACGGATGAAGCAGTGGGATCGTTTGGGGTCAATTTCTTATGGGTAACATGAACCGTGGTTTCTGTTATCCCATACATATTGATTAAACTGGGTGACTGGTCGCCATAATGCGCCCACCAAGGTTGCAATTGCATCGGATTGAGTTTATCCCCGCCGAAAATCACATAGCGAAGCTCAGGAAACTCAGCCTCCATATTTAATGAGGCATCAATAAAGGCATAAAATGCCCCCGGCGTTTGGTTCAGAACAGTGACTTTTTGCTCTGCGCACAGCTGGCTGAATTGAACGAAATCTTTTGTACATTCAACCGTCGGAATAATCAGGCGCCCGCCATAGAGCAGCGCTCCCCACAGCTCCCAGACACTGAAATCAAAGGTATAAGTATGGTAAAGAACCCAAGTATCTTTTTGGTTAAATTGGAATTGCCTGTGGGTAGCCGCAAATAACCGTGAAACATTTTGGTGGGTTTGCAGTACACCTTTGGGTTGTCCGGTTGTTCCTGAGGTATAGATGATATAAGCCAGATCGGAAGGCGTATTTATCTGTGCCAGATTGTCTGTTGGCTGGCTTTCCGTTAATGAATGATCATCCGCAGCGATCAATTTGGGCTGGAAAGCCAGTGATTTCGTGCTCTCGCGCAGGGACTGCAAATGGTGTTGCTGCGTTATCACACAGGGAGAACGTGTATCTTCCAGAATAAATTGCACCCGTTCGGCGGGGTATTCTGGTGAGACAGGCACATAAGCGCCCCCGGCTTTCAATACTGCAAGGATACTGACAACCATCTCCAGACTGCGGTCAAGATAGAGAGCAATCAAGGTATCGGCTTGCAGTGGTGCATTGTTTTTCGGTTGGCCTTGTGGCTGACATTGCTCGCGGATAACACAAGCCAACTGGTTCGCCCGTTCATTGAGCTGGCGATAGGTCAGCGTTTCTCCCTCAAATATCAACGCGATGTTATCTGGCGTGATTGCCGCCTGTGCTTCGAACTGTTTTTGCAGGGTGTTAGGCTGCGAGGCCTGATATTCAAGGGGAGTGGTTTGATTCCAAATGCCCAGCAGCGTCTGGCGTTCTTGTTCTAATAAGATAGGGAGTTCATTGACGGGAGATGACGGCCTGTCAATCAGGGCCATCAATAAATTCTCAAGCCGTGCCAACATATTATCGACATCTGACTCACTAAAGTATTGCTGCAAGTAATTGATCGTGATTTTTAATTCCTGATCTCGTCCATAATCTTTTAGGCGGAAAGTGACAGGGTGAGTCTGTATTGTGGGATGCATATGATAATGATGGACATGAGACATTTCAGCCGCGGGATCTGAGAATTTTTCATAGGCGATAAGGATATTAGGTAAAAAAAAACCTTGGCTATTGGCAATTCTGGCAAGGTGAGATTGAGGGAATGAGCAATGCTGATAACTGCGTTTTATTGCTGATTCTATCTGTTTAATTTGTTCTGCCACACTGGCGGTGCCTGAGATATGGCAATATACCGGATAGACATTTGCATGCATGCCGATGGTATATTTCTCTGATTTTGTCTTTCTTCCGTGTGTGACGGTGTTAAAAGTTAATTCTTGTTGCCCTGTCAACGCTGACATCATAATACCGACAAGGCATGAAAAAACGGAACTCAGATTACTTTTGTTTTCCTCACAAAAAGCGTATAGAGATTCTTTGACTGAAAGCGGCAATGTTATTGTTTTGTTATTGGTGCCGGTATTCTGATAATAAGGTTTTAATTGGTGTGGCTCATGTTCTTTTAAGAAATTACACCAATAGTTATTGTCTTGCTCGTAATTATAGGAAGTTAAATACGCGCTTGCCTGGGTGACAGAATCTAAATATTGTGGTATTTCAGATAACCAGTCTGTTGACGCCCCCGTTTTAAGGCATGAGTATAATTGATGAACATATTGATGCAGGAGGAATAAACCTAATCCATCAATAATAATATGATGGAATTTAGTGAGGAAATAATATTTTTTATCGGTAATTAATATCAATGAAGCCTGATAAAGAGGGTCTTTGTGAAGGTTGATGGGAATGTCTACATGTTGTTGTATCCAATGGATTGCTTTTTCTTCAGGTGAAGATTGCATTGAAAAATCTTGAAACGTGATCAATCCGGCATCACTTTTATTTTTAATATATTGTACAGCCTTATGATCTGAATTAATCGAAATATGCAATCTCAATGCATCAATATGCTGATATAGTAAGTTCCATGCCTGCTGTAAAATAACGATATCAACTTCTTCCTCCATTAAGGTATACCAGCCTATATTATGCAGGGGGCTGTCCTGATAGAGGTTTTGTTCATAAAATACATCTTCTTGAGCAGGGTGAAGATTATAAAAATTCGAATTTATTATGTATTCAGATTTTATCATAATTCATTATATGAATGCATTCCGTTCACAAGTTATTTTTGAATCATAATACAAACAAATAGGCCACAAATTTTTAACAGATTGGGTCGGGTTGATTTTAGTACTTAAAATAACCTACCGTTGTATTAATAGGATTAACTTTGCAACCTTGCAGCATTCTCCCTTATAAAAATAGTTAAAGGTTGTTTAATTTAGTGAGCAAACCATTTCATTTTTGGGATAACAATTCTGTATCGTTTATTGTATTTTTAATGTTCTGTATTGGTTGTTGATTTTTCTTATTTTCTCCTGTAGACCATTATTTTGGCTGCAATATAGAGTGTTATTAGGATTTTAGTCTATATTATTTTTTGTTTAATAGTCCGTGTTATTTAGTTATCTTAAAGTGTAAACGTAAAGTGTAAATCTAATCATTTACAATGGAATCGATTAATTAAATATTTTTCCGGCGCTTTTAAAACGATGAATAAATTCATAACAAATAAAGGCGAAGGGTATAGATAGGTATCAAAAATGCCAAATCATTTCCTTACCCTTCAGTGTGAAGAGTAAGGCGTTTCCATGGGCTGATTGCCAATCTTCGTCATTCAAAGTCATTTCGATGCATTGGGCAGGGTAAAGTTCATCCGTTGGTGAAAATGTTTCGTATTCTGATTCAGCATTGTGCTTAAATTTATGCGTTACAGTACATTCAGTCATACCACCCGGACGCTTATGCCGTTGGCATTCTATATAGGCTCCGTAGAATTCATCAAGCAATCCTTCAAGCGCCCAGGAAAGGAATTGTTCAGGTGTCCATTGATTTGCTTCTTCGTTTGTCGTGTCAGGTTGATTTAAAATACGCTTCAATGTATTTGTGAAAGATGACAGCATTATTATGACTCTCTTAATTAATTTCCTTAATTGAATACATAGGGTATAGAGAAGTTCGTTTTTCTATGATTAATATATAAAATAATATGTATTATATTTTTTGTATATAGAGCCTTAATGATGATATTGATCAAGCTCATGGTTTTAAGTAGGTTAGACGCTCTTTAAAATTCAGGTAAGGAAATAATGCCCATGGCCGGTAAGGATTATGGATTAGTTGATAAAAATAGTAATTTCCCTCTTTCAGGAACACACTTAGATACCATCACTGTAAAAATTGCTCCGGCAGGGACATTATATAGCAATGAATTTGGTGAAGTGAGTCATTCAAGGTTTGGACACGCTTGGGTTGAATTTCAGGGGGAATCTATTGGTTGGGGAACGGGGGAAAGTAAGGAGGTCGGTGGGGCGGATAATATCACTTTTAAAGACTCTGTTGCTTACGATAAACAAAAAGTGACAAGTATCACCTATCCACTCTATACAGATCAGGTAATTAAAAATATTGAAAATTATCTTGCTGATATTATCAATGGTTTTTTTGATGGTGAATTTGGTTCATTTTCCAAAGATTATCATCTCATTGATAATAACTGCATTAAATTTGTTAACTCGATTCTGGCGATTACCCGTGAAAGCGATGATTCAGATAATGTAGATGCGATCCCTGATTTAATGGGGATTTCTCCCGATTTGATAATCGAAAGCTTTGAATGTCAAGTTCAGGCATTTAAAGAAATGAAACCGGCAGCGCCTTTTGATTTTATTGGTGATGATATTATCTATTTCGCTGAAAATAACGTGCTCATCTTTGAGGCTGATGAAGCATTTTCCGGGCAAAATGAGGGTGCATTGGAATTATTCGATTTATGGCGAGATACGACCAAAGAGAACCTTACCGATAATATCGGTATGTATGTCTTAGATGAGTTCACTCTCCCGGAAATGAGTGTGACTTATATAGAAAATGACTCCGTAGATACAAGTGGCAATGGCTTTATTAATTGGAGTGGTGAGTATACCATTCAAACGGAAAATCTCTATTTTGAGGCAGATAAAATGGTAGCGCTGTTCAATTCAATCATTGATGTCGTCGGTGTCAATAATAATTTTGATGATCTGGTTTTGTAAGCAATATTTTGAAAAATAAATTTAATCATCTGGTTTTAATGTCATTTTTTTATCAGCTTATGTTCAATTTGGCGTAGGTAATTTCATATACCCAAACTGCCTCAACGAGGACAGTATAAGTTGAGGTAGACTCTTCAGGATAAACATTCGTTATAAGATGCTTTTGTTGTTTAATTAATTGGGGTTTTAAAAGTGAAAAAGCATGAAATATATTCTAATATGCTATGGAAAACCTTAACCCATATAAGATGTGTGCAAACATTATCTTTTGTTAGAAAGGGATTTGATAAATCTTGTAATTTAGAAGCTGAACTATTGCATGGTATTGTTTTATCGCTTACGGAAGAAGAGATGACGAAACATGATATTTTTTTCTTAAATAACCAAGCCAGACTGTATCTGGATAATGCTGATGAGATAAAATTCCGGAATTATTCCTCTCATAAAAATGATATAAAAACATTATTCAGCATTGTTCCTGAGCATCTGAGAGAAAAACTAGAATGGAATGGCCCTGAGTCATGATATCATTTATTCACTATTTTGTGGGATATCTCTCCAAGAGGTAAAATAAAAAAGGAATAGTCATGGATATTTTGTTTGAGCTTTTTCTTCCAAAAGAAATAAATATAGAATCATTGGGTTTGAAAGAAGTTTTTGTTGAGTGGGCTGGTGAAAGATATTCTCAGGAACCAAAGAAGTTCCAATGGAATGATTCTCTTATATTTGAAGAATATAAAGATACAGCCGGTTACCATAATATCATCGGGAATGATATTATACTCGAAGAGTCTCGTTGCTATACCTTGCAAGGCAATGCATTGAACCAGTTTCAAGCATTGATTTGCGAAGAGCGGGATCTGGCAAACCATGGTATCTGTTTATTTTTCAATGAGTTTATAGCAAAGATAACCAATTGGATTATATTGATCTTAATAGATTATGACCAATTCGATAAAATATATAACATCAATGATATTAATGAAGCTTTTTATTTGCTAGAAAGAAGCCTTCATCCGGAAAATATTGAAGGTATTGCATTGGTGAAAAAATGATTCATTTACTGAATAACATTTATTAATGTATGATTACATTGATGACCTTTGGTGCCTTATATCCGAAGGCTTATTATTAATTCATCAAGGAAAAGAATTTAAATGCTATTTTCTTGATCAACCAATAGAAATTAAATTTATACCGTCGAAGGGTGGCAGGGTCACTATAAGCATAAATTGTCATGTGGAGTTTCAAACTTCCGTTGATAAAAAAGAATTTTTAATTTCAATGAGTGAATATGCAGAAAAGTTCTCTGAAAAGATAGAGGAATTGAACCCTAAAGCAACGGGTATATATAAAGCTGTTATGAAAAACTTAAGCGCAATGAGTTTATAATACTTATCGTCGATGACATGCTAACACTTTTATATTAACCAAAAAACAGCATAAAAAACAAAGAACAAGAGATGATAAATAGGATAATACCATGAATTTAGTTTCCATCAGTAAAGTTTTGTTATTTCCAGAAGATAACCCTGAAGGATGGTTTTACTTACCTCCTGATGATAGCCGTTGGAACTTGAAAACAGAAGGCGTTTTTTCTTTGGATAGTGTTGATTTTCATTATGATTCTGATGAATTTTTACCTGTTCAAGCAAAAGAAGGCGGATGGATTGAAACATTAGATAATGCTTCAATAGAAGAAATTATAGAAAATGCCCGGATACAATTAGGAAATCCTTCCATTAATGAACTATTTAATGCTTTTCTTTTTTATTTTCAAGATGATGCTTTTATTGAGTTTTAACCTTTAAAACCGAAAAGCTTCTATTTTTGTAGTTCAACGTTATTTTATTAGGGGCTGTCCTAGATAACTAATATCATCTAGGATAGTTCCATGGGAAAAAGTAGACTTAGCCAGTACAAGCAGGAATGGTTACTTGAACTGTTTATTGCAGGCTCTACGGCACGTATTGCAGCGGAGTTAGTTGGTGTTCACAGGAACACCGCAGCCTACTATTTTCATCGTATCAGGATATTGATTGACGAGCATATCGATAAGCATTCTTGGTTTGAGGGGGGAAATAGAAATAGATGAAAGTTATTTTGGTGGTTATCGTAAAGGCTAACGAGGTCGAGGCGCTGCGGGTAAGATCCCTGTTTTCGGGCTTTTAAAGCGTGGTGGTAAGGTTTATACGAAGGTAATACCTGATGCCAAATCTCGTACATTACTGCCGATAATCGGATCAAAAATTTGCCCTGATAGTATCGTCTACACCGATAATTTTGCGAGCTATGATGTGTTAGAGGTGAGTGATTTTAAGCATTACAGAATCAACCACAGCACCCAATTTGTCGATAAGAAAGCTCGCCAAAATCACATCAATGGAATTGAGAATTTCTGGGATCAGGCAAAGCGTCATATGCGTAAATTTAACGGTATTCCGAAGGGGCATTTTGAGCTGTATTTGAAGGAATGTGAATGGAGATTTAACACACCAAATACAAAGCAGCAATTAACTATTTTAAAACAAATGGTTAAAGGTAAATTTTAACCATTATCTAGGACAGCCCTTTTGAAAAACCCCAACCAATCATAACCATTTTTTCATAAATTCCTCTAATGCCACAGGGCGATCAAAATAATATCCTTGTAAATAGTCAACAGAATAGTTTTTCAATTGATTGGCTTGCCTTTGATCTTCAATACCTTCTGCTACAATTTCTAAGTGTAAACGCAGGGCAAGGTCAATAATGTTTTCGACAATATGCTTGGAAATCATATCGGTATTCATTTTACTGACAAAATTATGTCCAATTTTTATTAAATTAACATTAAATTTTTGTAAGTAGTTGTGGCTGGAATAACCTGTACCAAAGTCATCTAAGGCAATTAATATACCTAATTCATCCAGTTTATTGAATAAGCTAATCGTTTTTTCATCCGGATCTAATAACTCTCGTTCCGTAATTTCTAAAATTAATTTAATGGAATCTTCCGGAAAGGCCTGAAGGAATGTTTGGCAATCGTCGACTAAACGGGCATCTTTATAATGCCTTGCACTGATATTAAAATTAAAATGGAAATGCTCAGGTAATTGATGAGCAAGTGGTGAAAAGTATTCTTGTACTTGGCTGATTAAATTCTGAGTTAAAGGAATGATGAGGTCAGATTTTTCAATTTGTGCAATAAATTTATTTGGTGTCAGTAACCCCTGAGTGGGATGTTGCCAGCGGACAAGGATTTCACAGCCAATGATCTTATTGTTTTTGCTGCTGATAATAGGTTGTATATAGGGAATGAATTGCTTATTTTTAATCGCTTTTTTTAAACGGTATTCCGGAATTATAATATTTTTCGTATAACCATATAAAAACACAACAGATAAGAGGGCCAGCAGGGACAGGAAAATAAATAAGCTCTCTAATTCTACATCAAGCTGGATATTCTTCTGATAATTGGAAAATAATCTCCAGAATATAAAAGCTGCGCTCGCAGTGATGGCAAGGAATAGCATCACAAACATCCGATACAGGGATCGGGATAATTTTAGATCCGGCCCCATCATTTCTCCTTTTTGATAAAGCTTATTTACTTAATAATAGTCGCTTGTTGCGCAAGCATGCAAATATCTATTAACTTTTCGGTTACAAAAAATGATGCTTTTTTGATAGAGCAACTTGGCTATATTACAGGAAGACATTGGAGACAGGAAATAACTATATGATGATATCGTAAGATTTGAGCAAAAATTTTGCGATGAGTGAAAGGTATGAAATAAAAAAAATATGGCAGCCATCCCTGGCGAGGAGAATAAATTATTATTTCTATTTATATCAATATATTATCAAATGGTGTGTAATGAATAACGTGACATTCAATTTGGGTTATTGGCTTTTAAGCTGCTTCATTGCTTTAGGGGGCTGTTATCACAATAGCAACCCGACGGTTTTCTGCCCGTCCTTTTGAGCTTTTGTTATCGGCGATCGGCTGGCTTGGCCCCAACCCTCGCGTTGTCAGGCCCCGGTGCTGCATTCCACCTTGTGTCAGGGCATCTGCAACGGTATTGGCGCGTTTGAGAGATAGCTGATTGTTGTAACCCACTTCACCATAGTTGTCAGTATGACCATCAAGGCGTGCGTGATGGATGCCTGCTTTGGTCAGTACATTTGCCAGTTCTTTCAGTTTAACTTCGCCTTCCGGGCGTAAATGTGATTGATTATTGCCAAACAGGACTTTTTCTGACATGCCAAATAGCCAGCCTTCATCAGTTTGTTTGAACCCCTGTTGTTTCAGAACTGCGATTTGTGCCGCGCTCAGGCTGTTTTTATTCTGGCAGGCACTGAGAAAAAGGGCGCCAATGAACGCACAAATAATGAATATAAAAGAACGGTTTTTACGCATGGTGAATTCCTTAATCAATAGTTTAGTTTTGTTGTATTCGCTGAGTACCAGCCTCCACCCCGTTGCTTAATGTGGTACATGGCTGAGTCAGCTTCAGATAACAGTTGTTCCGCCGTTAAATCACCGTTGGACAGGGCAATGCCAATACTGAGAGTAATCCGCAAATGCTGGCCGTTGGGAAGCAGGATAGGGGTATCCATTGCATGGATAATATTTTTAGCAACGCGTTCCGCGTCTTCCAGATTGGCTGAAGGCAGCAAGATGGCAAATTCATCCCCGCCAAGCCGGGCAACAGTATCAGTTTTTCTGACTCTCCTTTTTAAGGTGGCGGCAATGGTAACAAGAACGTGATCGCCCGCAGCATGCCCGTACACATCATTGACATATTTCAGTCTGTTCCCGTCGATAAATAATATCGCCGCACTTTCACGCATGAACTTATCACCCATGACAGTTGAAAGAACCCGCTCAAATGTTGCCCGGTTGGGTAAACCCGTTAGAGAATCATGTTGTGCCTGCCAGGTTAAAACTGCTTTTTCTGTCTGCAAGTGGCGTTGCCACTCTTCCAGCTCTTCGAGGAGGTGATTAAAAACCTGACTTAATTCGTGCAGTTCTGAGATATGGGCGGAGGGAACACGACGTGAAAATGCACGACGCTGCCGGACGTCATGGGCAACGACGGTTATGTTTTGCAATGCCCTGACTATCCCGTCATGCATGCGAAGGGAAAGATAAAGTGAAATAACAGCACTGAGCAATAGGCAAATGAACAGTACCAACAGAGCCTGATAAATAAATTTGATAATGTGATCGCTGTTGCCTACTAACCAGACTGAGCCTACTTTTTGTTGGTGATGGTAAATGGGCAAGATCAGAGGTTCAGGGAAAAGCCAGTGCTCAACCAATCTCTTAAAATTACCTGTCCGGGGTTCTTGACTAGCCTGCCAACTCGCCAAGATCTGATTTTTGGCATCAAAAATTTTGGCTTCAGTGAAACCATCATGAACGGCAATCATTTCCAATATTTCAGTGGTGGCTGTTTTGTCCTGAAAAACAACGGCTGCCTGCGCTGTATGGGCGATGGTTGTAGAAATTAATTTCAGGTTATTTTCAGCGTATTTTTGCATGGCAAATAGGGCCAGCAGAGATAAAAATAACCCCACCACAGATAATATGATGAATGTGATAATCAAATGGATCCGATGAAAAGCCTGGCGTAACGTAGGGCGTGTTGGCATCAGTGAATAACGCTTTTTCATACGATTATTCCACCTTTCGAGCCAGTTGAAGCACATTCGGATGTACCCGCACACCACTGCGCGCCAGAATATCAAAATTTAAGCTGAATGTTGCCTGAGTGCTATCAATATTGAGGCAAAATGCACTGCCTATTTCGCAACGTGGATTATTTTCCGCAATCGTGAGCAGTGGCTTATTATTTTTTTGGCTGATGACCTGTTGTTGGAGTTGTGGATCAACTTGACCATAGTAAATAACGTCACACTTTTCTATTAATTGCTCTATGTTGAAATCCAAGGTTTCTATTTGTAATTCGGTGTGATCAGAAATCATATTTAGATGCGTTAAAACGTTAATGTAATCGGATGGCGGAACCAGACATAAACGCAAGGTAGTACGTGTAACAGGCCAGTGTGTATAGCTGATAATCCCGGATACAACTCGTATAACATTTTCATTGGGCTTTTGTGTTTTATTGGCATCAGGTATCGCCATGGCGACTGAATTGCATATCACGATGCTCAAGCAGAAGGTTACCAATACCCATAGAAATAATCTGGATATACAATGTCTGAAAATCTTACGTTTACAAATATTGCGCTCACAAATACTGCACTTATGAATAGTGTGTTCATAAGCGCTGTGTTCATAAATACTACGTTTACAAATATGATGAATCCGTTCAATCATTTGCATAACGAGTCCCTGTATTTTCCTGTCATATTAAAGTAGGCAATAGTGTATAGAACCTACCTTATCATGACGGAAATGACAGGATAGGTTATGGAATTAAATTATAACAAATTTAATAATTTTAAATTAAGTAATCTCTTTATGATATGTTAATCATAGGTAATAAATAGATTATTATCTATATTCAGGCTTGCTTTCATTGATATCTATTATATGTCCATGATTGTCATAAGTGATACTGGAAACTTTACTTTGTCTTAAGACATCTAATAAATCTTGTTTCAGGATAAAACTTTTAGCCACTTCAGCATGAGTTAAAGCAGGGCGGTGTCGACGGCGTTCAACTTGAAACCGGTACTGATTATATTTGGCCCAGCCAATCAATAGGAGCGCATTAAATGCTGCGATTGCAATATAAAGCGTGATGGCGTTCATCTCTGCTGTGAAATCTGAAGGTAGAAATTTAGGGCCAATATGGGGATGATTGGCCAATCCTGCCGCGAATAAATAGATAAAACCACTCCAGATCAGGAGGGTCAGTACGATATCAATCAGGCGGGGGATACGTCTTTGCTCAGTGAAAATCAACGGTTCTTTCATCATTCTATTCTCTCTGTTCATTCTGTTTTCTCTATCTTCTCTATTCTTTCTATTCCTCTGTCCGGGCTTTCCCAGCGAGCGCGTTTTTTACGTACCCGGAGCATGACTTTGGGAAAAGAAACCAATGTCGTAAATAGATTCAGCATCCAGTACACCATTGGATACCAAATCACCCAGAAAAGTGATGAGGCAACCTGTTTTTCATAGCGCCGTTCAATGATCAGGCTCGTGGTAAATTGAAGCAGGCAGGTAATAGCCAACACCAATCCGGTATATCCGGGGGGAAATAATGTATAAATACGTATGCTCTCCGGTAATGTGATCAACATGTTCAGAAAAAATAAAATGATGGAAAGGGCAAACGTGAATGACCAGATAACCGAGCAGCAAAACTCCGCAAACAGTACCCACATGCGGCGATATCGCCATGACCATATCTTGCGCAGATTTTTCAGGAAAACTTCAGCACCGCCTTGTGCCCATCGCAGCCTTTGTTTCCAAAGCCCCCGCAATGTTTCCGGCATGAGTATCCAGCAAACGGCACGGGGTTCGAAGAAGATAGACCAGTGATGCAACTGGAGTTTCCAACTCACATCGATATCTTCTGTGATCATATCGTTGCTCCAGTATCCGACATCGGCAAGTGCTCTGCGATTGAAAGCAGCAACCACGCCGGAGACAGTAAACACCTGGCCATAAACCCGTTGAGTGCGTTTAATAAGACCAATAATGGAGGAAAATTCGCCTACCTGAATTCGACCAATTAAAGTGGAACGCGTGCGAATGCGGGGATTGCCTGTCACAGCACCCACTCGCGGATGATCAAGCATAGGCTTGACCAACCAGACGGCAGCATCAGGATCAAGTAAGGCGTCACCATCAATACAGACCAGATAATCACTGTTGGCCGCTGCTGCACCCGCTTGGAGAGCCATGGCCTTACCCTGATTTTGTTTCAGATGAATGACCCGCAAATTCTGATGCTGCGTTGCCATGGCATTCAGTTCATTCCCGGTGCTGTCCGTCGAACCATCGTTGATAGCGATAACCTCGATATTGGGGTAGCGTTGGCTCAATGCCGCCTGCAATGTTTCACGCACGTTTGGCCCTTCGTTATAACAGGGCACCAAAATAGAAATCAGAGGGTTGCCGTCAAGTTGTGGCGTTTCTGCCTCGTTGATTTTCCAGTGTCTTTCCCGATAAAACCAAAAATAAATCCCTCCTGAAATCCAGATGGCTGACATGAACAAAGGCCAGAAAAAAACAAAGTTCAGCATGACCTCACCGGTAAAAATCACAGCGATGCTGAGAGGAATACTCAGTACAAGGCAGAGCACAGCAAATGCGAGAATACGATTAATCATTGAGCGGATACCATTCTGGGGAAAGAACAGGGCGAATTTCGTTCATTTCTGGTTGGTTATTCAAAAAATCATCAGGGTAGTAACCAAAATTTTGGGCGCCGTTAAGTTGTAACTGGCGCATCCATTCGGCTATCTGATTCCCTGCCATTGCTCTTTTATTAACCGGCTTGCGCCAGTCTACACTCTGAAGCTCAAAGACAGTTTTCTCCAAAGCCTGTGGGCGTTGAGCAACGGTTTTGACTAAATGAGACAGCCATTGATTGCTTTTTGAGAGAGGAACATTTTCCATTAAAGGCATCGCCATGGGTGCAACCCAGTCGTAATGGGTCAGGAAATCATCCAAATTTTGGGCAAACCACTCTTCGCTGTATGGCTCCAGGATCGGCATGGCAAAAATATTGCGTGCGGTTTTGATTTGATAACCGCGTACTGATTTGAGTTCTTGAGTTAATTCGTGGGTGAAATCTATCAAAAACAGGCTCTTGAAACGTGTCCAACGGGCAAATTGTTCCGGGTCCTGACGGATGGCCGCAATGGAAGATGATAACCCCGCCGCCTGATAGGCTTTTATGGCATCCGGGCCGGCATCTTCAAAATCTGACATAACGGCATCATCGTGATACAGAATGCCCTGAAAAATGGCATGAGCAGCGAGATCTTGATAGATCTCTTTTATTTTTTGCCGGTTCCCGGCGTTGTAAGGAGAAAGACGGCGGTATTGGGTCGGGTTGATAAATGGCTTACCACTGCCCATGTCATAGCTCATCACCCGTGGGTGTGACGGATCCAATTCAAAGGCCAGAACCGGCATCCATGCATAAATATCAATATTCAATCGGCTGTGCAGTTGCCAAGAGACGCGATTAAATAAATCGGCCCGCATTGGCAGCCAGCGGTTGGGAAAGTAAAGTTCATGGATATTTCCGTCACCTTTTGGATCAGCAAAAGCCTGGAGGAAAACAGCATTGACCCTGAGATCGGCGATGCGTTGGACGAGTTTGTCGAGATTGCGGGCCTGTTGGACAGGATCGGGGTCATAAACATAGTCGAGATCAACATGCACAACCCGCAGAATATTTTTATTCTGTACCTGAGTGACCTGCTCGGCAAACTTTTTCAGAGAGGGGTTATTGGTGAGCAGAATACGGGGAACATTGTCCAGATTGCCGGCATTTGCCAGCCCATCATCCAGTGTCAGCGCCATTTTGTAGCCGTAACGTTTGGCTATTTCCAGCGTAACACCACTGTCTATTCCATAAGGCCAAATCCAGACGCGTGGTTGCTTGCCTGTCGCAGTGACTATCCTTTGGGTGATTGTGGCGATGTCTTTTTCCATCCGCTGACGAAACGCCTGATCACTTTCATAGTTACCTGTCTTCGGATCATAAATGCGAATTGCGGCGGCAGGCTCTGTATTTCCCTGTGGATTGCCAATGGCACCATAATGATGCTGATAAGTATGGGAGGCAATTTCCACTAAACCGGAGCGGGACATTTCAGCAATCTGTTCCCAAGTAGTGAAACGCTCCCGTGATACCATCAAGCCACCAAAATTGACGGGCTTTCCGGCAGGCTCATCGACCCAAATGCCCACAGGTGCCAGAATGGCAGGCCAGTCGTAGGCTTTGAGCAAGGGAAATACACGGTGGTAAAAACTGCTATAACCATCATCGAAAGTCAGCAACACGGCTTTGGGGGGCAAAGGGAGCCCGCCCTGATTGGCGGTGAGGATTTGATCAACGGTGACAGGCTGATAACCATTTTCCCGCAACCATGCAAATTGATCGTTCAATGCGCTGGTGCGGACAGACATAAAACGTTGGTCTGCCCCATCATCTTCCACATCATGGTAAGCCAGAACCACATAACCATTGTGTGGCCAAGGGCGCTCATTCATGGCAAGAGGGCGCTGTGCCGGCGGAATAAATTCAGGTTTTCCTGCGTGTGCCGTTACACCCAGCCCCGCAATAACCAGTTGGAGAATAAGTAGATTAATCAGTAATGCAGGCATCATCAACCTATGGCGAAAAATAGTGCACGTCATAAAAAACCTTTAGAATCGATAAGTTAAGTCAAAGGCAGCTTGCAGATTACTTTCCCGCTTACCATCATAAGGACGTTTATCCAGCGTAATTTGAACGCCGGCATCAATGACATCATTCCATTTAATGCGTTGACCATATCCCAGCAATGTGATCAAACCGCTGCCATAACCATGCTGCCAATATTGTCCGGCTCCCGCCAAAAATTGCTGGCTCCAGACAGTTTGATAATGCCGGTACATAATGTGATCAGCTTCTAGTTTTGGCAGAAACGTAAACTCTTTTTCGGGATTGAAATAAGGTATATTCGTCTGCTTGTTATTGTGGCTTGTGCCCAGCTCCAGTGTTGCATCAAGTTTCAGGTACGGGCTGGTATACAGGCGTTGCATCCCATCAATGCCATACTCAAACCGGTGGTTGCCATCGGAAAAAAATGTGGGGGAGAAATGGGCTGTCCATTGGCTGCGTTCGCTCTGTCGCCAGCGAGCATAAATTTGTCCGCCATTGGCATGGATATTGTTGGTCAGTGCCCGCAGGGGCGTATTACGGGTGAGACGTTCTGCCGAGCCGCCCAGACGCCATTGATCATTGAAATCATGCCATCCGGCAACCCGCAGACCGACTTTTCCACCGTAACGATAATCATGAGCTGAAACCTCTCCTTCCAGCCAGAAATCGCGTGAACGCCACTCTATCCCTCCGCGCAGGGCACGGTTCAGTCCCTGACCTTCTGCAAATTGTCCGCGGTTGTAAGTTCCTCCCGCAAATAAGCGCCAATTATTATCAATAGGCGGGCTATAGATCACGACATCAATATCTGAACTGCGCTTACCGCTTTGGGGGCTGTCAGAATCAATGCCCTGATTAGCCTTAATACGCAATTCGGACATATGATGAACATTGCGCAGACGGTTAAAGCGTTCGGCGAGTTTATTTTCAGGCGCTCGGGTAATGACATCACCAGCCAGCAAATCCATTTGATGCCATTCTTGCAGTGCGAGGGCGGTATGACCTTGTTGAACTTCCAATGAAATATTGCGGGGATCTAAACTTTCTATCTGTTTTAGTTCGCTTTCTGACCGGCGTAACCAGCCGCGATCTAACCAGAGCGCGGCGAGGTCAATGCGTGAGTTCAGATGGCCGGGAGCCGTGCGGGCCATATGGGTGAAATGCTTTTCGGCTTCAGGAAGATCTTCGCGCAATTGCATGGCTTCAGCTAAAAATTGCTGTGCTTGCAACCAACTATCATTAGGCTCAGGAACAGGGGAGCCAAAAATATTGAGCATGTAGGGATGGCGTTGTTTGAGGTGGGTCGCAAAATCCAGCGCTTCGTCCAGATGTTCACTCTCCACATCAGCATAGAAAAGAACCATATCATCTTCGGGCGGAATATGGTCTGAAGCTGCTTTTTTATCGGGATACCCGCCGGAATAATTCAGGGAGCGCAAGATATCACGTGCTTTATCGGGCTGTTGCAGATACAGGTAAGCTGATGCTGCCCACTTTTGCGCATACGCAGGAATATTCAGGTTAGCTTCATGTTGCAGGAGATGATACTCATCAATAACTGCCTGCATGTGATAGCGGGAGAGTAAAGCACCGAGGCGATCAATGCGTGCTCGTTGGTAATCTTGCAGGGCATCGGGACGTGAACGCCATTGACTGAGCATGTTCCCATAACGTGCCAGTGCCTTGTCAGCAATATCAAACCGTTCTTTTTCGCTGCGATTCGGGATCATTGACAGGCGGACCAATTCTGCTGCGGCATCAACTTCCAGAGCGCGCAATTGCTCAGGGGATAACAGCTCCTTATCCGACAAGATGATTTGTTGCGCCAAATGCCATGCCGGGCCATTGAGACGATTTTTTCTCAGGATAAGCAAATAATCCTGCGCCACTTTTTTGTCATCGGGGAATCGCTTGTGGGCGGTTGAGAGAATTTGCACCGCATCCCATGTACGCCCAGCTTCCTGATCCACATAGGCCATCAGCCGGTAATTCGCGGCATTGGGTTCCTGGGCCAATAAATGCTTTGCCAGACGCTGTGCTTCCCTGTCTTGCCTTGCATCCGCGAGAGTCATGATGAGGCCGGCTTGTATATCATCGTTTTGTTTTTCGAGCGCCAGGGCGGTGCGCCACAATTGAATGGCCTCAGGCCATTGAAGCTGGTTACGATAGGCGCGAGCCACCGCCGTAATTCCTCTCGCGGGTAAGGCTGCTGAATGGTAACGCTGCCAGAGGGAAATCACTTCATCATCATGTCCGGCCCAGCTTGCCACTTGTAGCCAATCGGCAATTTGCGGGGAAGAAAGATGACGCTGTTTCTCTTCCTTGCGGATGTATTCAAGCATGGGAACCACATTACCGTTTCTGGCTTGTTGAATGAGTTCATCATAATTTGCCTGTGCGGCTTCTGTGGTCACTAAACAACTTAATGATATAAATAACGATAACAATTTATACCGATATCTATGATAGCGCATCGGCCGGAAATAAAGATATGGCACGGCATCCCCTTTTTATACTACTGATTAATTTTACAAGCAGCTAAACCAGATGGAATTACCTTAAATTTAAATTAAGGAAAATTTTTAATTTATTCATTTTTGAAGAGGCGGAATAATACGTATTACGTGAATTTATATCAATGGGTAATTTTTTGAGAGTCATTGCCTTTATTTGATTCATAATTGTCATTATGATTATTTATAATAATTTCAAATGATGATTTTTTTGATCTGGTTTTATATTTTGTCTATATAAATCAATGTGTTTTATGTTTTTGTTCCATTTTTATGAAAAAATAAAAAACCAGATATTTGCATCTGCACTATTTTCAATAAAAAATATTTAAGCTGAGTGTAAATGTTTTTCATTGCCATAATGGCCCATAATTAATGGGCCTTTTGATTTACCCGAACTTATAATTGGAAGCTGAGTTGCTTTCGTTTATAGATGTTGTTGCTGTTTTATATTCTGCTGGAAAATAAACTAACGTGATCGAACTAATTTAATTAATTTAAGTATCTGTGTTTTAATTGAAAGTGGTTTTGAGGAAACGAAAGGGGAATGCGGTTTAGCTCATTACGAAGTACGCCGGAGGGGCAGGTAGTCCTGAGTGTAGCGGAGCTACGTAAGTTATTGTCAAAAATTCGATTGAACACTTGATGAGGTATTTAAAAAACTCGTGCCTAAATAAGCCACTGGCCCGTTTTCTCCCGGGCGTTGGAGCCATGAACCTTAATTATTAATTTGGAATTTTGCAGAAATGTATATCCTGATGAATAATAAAATCTGTTTTAAAGTGGAAATAATATTATGGGTTATAATATAATGAGGTGATGTTTGTAACTATGAGATAATAACTAGTAAGTTACTTGTAATTCACGTTATTAAAATGATGGGTATATATCATGATAATTATAATCGCATTTATTTTTATAAAATAAACTTAATTAGGAGGTGTCACTTTTTTGTGGTTATTTTATATTGTTATTATCACTTTGATATAGATATTTAATTGAATGATTATAAATGCTTGTTAAAAATGATGGAGATATTGCTTACCCGTGCATCTCGTGGGGAAAGTAAGCACTGGATGTGAAAAATGACTACTATTGATGGAGTTAGTGAGTTCTCAAACTTTTGTAAAATTATACTTGTAAAAATTTTTTAGTTGTAATATTTATATCCTTCAGAGTAATGCCTCCCGATAAACCAAATAAATTTACAATAGTGTGGTGGTAATTATGCATCACGTACTGTGTCGCAGGTGTAGTTTAACATATTGAAGGGTGATTATTTTCCCATATGTTGACAATTTCAAAAGTTTAAAAAATAAGATTCTAATAAACATCAGATTTTATGTGCGGGCTTTCAGCATATAAGAAATTATTTTTTATTTTAATAGCAATAAAGAATGCAAGCCAATCGCTGAACAATACATTTTTAATAATCATGTTCTCTTAATCTTGGTGGCTTTCATTACTTTATTTTTTCGGGGTGGAATGTTAAATAACTGACTAATTGATGCCGACTGAGGAAATGTTATATCGATTCTGATTTGGGTTAATTAGACATTTTGGGAAAAATATGACAAATAAAATCAGATATGTCGCTATTAATGGATCAGAGCGTGTAGATGGAAACAATGCACACGCTTTGGAATGGTCAAAGTATTATCTGGAAAAGCAAGACGTTATTCTGGATATTTTCTCTTTAGCTAAATTTAAGATTGAACCATGTGGAGCGTGCGGAGATTGTAATTTTCGTAATGAACCATGCATCCAGAATGATGATGCAGCACGTGCAATCCACCTCATGGAAGCCAGTGACGGCGTGATTTTCGCCTGTGCAGTACATGGATTTGGGGCAACACCTTTAATGTCAGCTTTTCTGGAGCGGGTTGGTACGGGTTTTTTGCGGCATAACCGAACACTCACCAACAAGGTAGCGGGGGTAATGGTTACAGGGCGGAGAATGGGACATGTTGAAGTATACAACCAGATGCTCCAATGCGCGCTTTTAAATCGAATGATTTTAGTTGGGTATGGTTTTCCCGCTATCTTGATGGGTGACAAAAAAGGGGAAGTGCTTAGAGATCAAGAAGGCATGGAGATGCTACGTCGGATGCTTGACCGTATGGTATCGATGACTCGTCTTATACGTGAATACGAACATCTGACAGGACAAAAAGCGCTTCAGGTTCTCGAACCTGGAGAGCGCCATCGTATGGATGAGAAGGGTGAATTCTACGTCCCATCAAAGCTCGATATGCGCTAGATAATAATAAAGTATAAGGTTGGGTGATATGAAGAATCAGACGATGTTGGCTGCACCTGGGAATAATAAACAGTTAGGTAAAAATCAATTTGGGCGATTTCCATATACTGCCCGGACAATATGGGATGCTTTTGAATGTCATTCCACAGAGCAGCCAACATCGGTTGAACGAATAGAAGAGGAAATTATTTTACCTGATGGACTCACTGCATCTGTCGATAACCTTATCGTTATTGCTGCAATGATGGGTTCTTTACTGAGTACTGAAGGAAAAATAACGATAGGGATATACTCTGGTGTTTCAGTAAATTATCTTGATATTGATACGAAAGAACTCTGTGAAGTTGATGATATTCATACCCATATTGCCCAGTTGCGTGAAATAGCAGGGCTAACACAACCCAATGTTCCGCCTCATGCTGATATTGAGGTAACTGATGGTCAAAATTCTCCGCCTTTGGAATCATTGGTTTGGATTGTGGCAAAGAGAGATAGGTGCATATTGTCTGTGAGGAAAGATTGTATTGATCAAGCTGCCCGTGAACATTTACGAAAAATTATACTTTTTGTAGGTGCGCGGATCTTGAACCCTACGGCTCTTCCTATGCCTGAAACACTGCCTAAGCATCTGAAATGTGAATTCAATGAACGTAACTCATTAATAAAAAATATATTCCTCCATGTTCAGGTGAGGCCATTAGCTCTGGCAATCGTCGATGATAATAATGGTAAGAATTTGAGCTATGCCGGACTTTGGGATCATTCCAGTGTGCTGATGCAACAGATACGCGAGCAGGTATCTCCTCAATGTTTACATCCGCGGCTTGCGCTTTTTCTGGAGCGAGGTTGGCAACATCTGGTTTCAATTGTCGCTGTCCAGAGGATGGGGGGAACTTGTGTGCTGATCGATCCTGCCAACCCTGATGATTTGATCTATCACTTTCTTCAGGAATGTTGCCCCGACGCTGTGCTGACTATTGGCGGCATGACAGACAGGGTACGCGATCTTACAAGCCGCCCTATATTGGAAATAGGTAGAGAAGATATACAAGTACCGCAGGTTGATTGGGAATATGGTCATTGGATGGAAACAACCAATGCGGAATGCTTCATTGCTGGTACCTCAGGGACGACAGGTCAACCTAAAGCGGCTTGTTTATCTTATCGCGGGATGGCTGCCACACTTGAGGCAATAACCAAATATGCTGGGCTGGGGGAAAGTTCACGAGGAACATGGCTGACATCACCGGGGTATGGAATGGTTGAAGTTGACCCTCTCCCAGTACTGCATGCAGGTGGAACAGTATATATCCCTCCCCCTGAAACCTTACAGGATATAAGGCTGCTAGCGCTTTGGCTTATAAAGAACAATGTTACACATACACTAGTCATGACATCTATTGCTGAAGCGTTCTTTAGGGGGGAATGGCAAACAAACCTGCACACAATGCTGATTGCTGGTGAGAGGTGTAAGCAATGGCCCCCTGCCAATCTAAGCTACCAAGTCCTAAATGTTTATGGTTCTGCGGAAGCTGCGGTGGTTTCAATTGAAAATTTGTCATCTGTTCAACGCCATACATTGTTGCCTTCTGTAGGGAAAGCCGTAGCGGGAGCAAACATGTATGTAGTTGATAGCACAGGCCAAGAACTTCCGGCCAACTGTGTGGGTGAATTAGTGATTACCGGAGAAACTCTCTCTATAGGCTACCTCAATATTGAAGATACAAGGAAATCTTTCCATCCGAACGTACTCGATAAAACTTCACCATTGCAATACATCACAGGGGATAGAGCACGGATGAGTTTGGAGGGTACTGTCGAAATATTGGGACGGTCGGATTCATTAGTGAAAATTCGTGGGCATAGGGTAGATCTAATAGAAATAGAGATCTCTGCGCTTGAAGTCGCTGGCGTGGCGAAAGCTGCGGCAACTTGCTTCACCAACGATACAGGAACAAGCCTGGTACTATTTATTGAACCTGTCTCAGATATTGCGTCAAGAATGGACGTTGTAAATGCAGTACGTAGGCATCTTGGTAAGAGGCTAAAGCCCGCCGCTCAACCAAATCAAATCATTGTTGATGTGTTGCCAATAGGACGAAATGGTAAAGTGGATTACCGTGCGTTGAAGATATCTCCGGTTGAGACAGATATGGCACATTCCATTTTCTCTCCAAGTACGGAAATTGAAAGTACGCTGTATTCCTGCTGGCTGAGTTGGACTGGATGCGATAACGCAACTCTTGAATCTAATTTTTTCAGCACGGGTGGGGATTCCTTGCGGGCCATGATAATGGTAGGCGATCTTGCTGATAAATATGGCATCCATATAGAGATGAACTCGTTTCTTGAAAACCCTGTATTGCGGAATCTTATACGTTTGGGCAGCACTTCACACGATAGCAATTTGCCAACGTGTTAGCATCTGTCCGATGATGAACGGCAACAAACTTTTACGCTCAGCCCAACTTGCTGAAATTTATAGGGAATGGAGGTAATTCATTGATTCATATGAAAATAGAATTAGGGTGCTGGCCTGAACTCTCAATTCCACTCGAGCGCATTATGCTGACTGGGTCTATCCGTGAATGTGCAGAACAAATTGCAGAAAGGAGTCTTCCATGACTCATAAGCAATTACACCGGGAATGGCTTGAATATGTTACTGCATACCTGAATGGGCACATAAAACCCCAGTGCCTACATCAACAAAATGAGGTACGAGCACAAGAAATACTGAGGTACGTCGCGGAACACTCATCATTTTATCGCAAGCATCTAGATACCGGGAAAGGTTCTTTGAGTTTATTCAAGAGCCTTAACGGTATTCCTTTTACGACTAAAGATAACCTTCGTTCTGCAGGAACGGCCGTTTGCTGCGTCCCGTTCAACGAAATAGCGATGTATTATGAAACGACAGGAACCACTGGGCAGCCAACACCGTGCCCGCGAGCATCAATTGATGTTGAAACGAGTGGCGCCTATGTTCAAAAAGCTACCGCAGATATATATCAATCAACGTTCGGTGCGATGCACGCTCTTACTGCTATTATGGGGCCATCAGAGTTGTATGCATTTGGGGATACCTATGGTGAGATTTGCAGGAATTTGGGCATTCCTTTTGTACGATTGTGGCCAGAAAGCCCACGAGTTGGCTTGGATAAAGCGTCCAGACTGATTACTGATCTTGGGGTTCGTTCACTAATATGCTCTCCGGCAATCGCACTTGCGTTAGCCCGCCTTTATATCAGCCTTGGGATTGATCCTCAAAAAACGTCAGTGGAGCAGATTTTTGTTCTTGGAGAATTATGCACGCCCGAAATGCTTTTGAATATTTCCCGTATCTGGAATGCACACTGTACCCATGGCCTGTATGGTTCACAAGAAGCACATGCAATCGCGACAGGTTGTTCAAAAGGTAATCTACATCTTTCAGAGACAAATTATCTTGCAGAAATTCTCCCAGTTTCCGGATTGGATGATGATGTTGGAGAATTGTGCCTAACAATGCTAGTACCTGGTGCTAAGCCATTAATTCGGTTTCGTACAGGTGACTTAGCTCGCCTTCAATCACCAGAAACTTGCGGATGTGGTAGCCCGTCCCGTTGCTTGAAAGTATTTGGTCGAATTAATGATGTCATGGCTCTTGGTGGCCGCTTGATTCTGCCTTCATCAATCGAATCTACTATTTTAATGGCTGCTGAAAGGGTTTGGGGATATCAGGTTACAGTTTTGGAAACAAGTAAAGGTGCTGATGAGATGGAAATATCGATGATTGCTCATATTGGGGGTCGTTCAGTTATTCAAATTCAAAAGCAGATGGAAGAACATTTTAATGTTCCAGTCAGGCTACATTTAGTGGAACAGTTAGATCCAAGAACAGAGACTGGAGCCTATATTTCCTGGAAACATGCTCGTATTAGAGATAAGAGGAATTCGAATCTATGATGACACAACAATATTTACAATTAGCGTAGCTCAGGCGATTTGGATTAATAAAATGCAAAAGTGATTAAATATCCATCCTATGTTCCGGACCGATTATTGAATTAATGCGAGTAATTTAAGGAAATTGAAAACAAAAATGAAAATTTTAAATATAGGTTATCACTTACCCCGGCCTGCATGTATTAACGAGGTTGAACACCCTAATAAAGTACAGATAGAAACCATAAAGTATGCGGGTTATAACCAATTTTGGATTGATCCCAGCAGTATTCGGGAAATGGCGTCAGCAGCTGCACATAAGGCACTTTCCGGTACGGGGATTCAGACTAAAGATATTCATTTTATTATAGCAGGGCATTCTGGTGTGCCAGATTACATTGGTATTGACTTCTCCTGTCAGGTTGGTGCAGAACTGCAATGTTCTGACATTCGTACTGTGAATTTGGTTGAAGGATGTGGGAGCAGCATCAGCGTTTGGTTCCACGCCGCATCGCAGGCCAAAAGGCTGCCTCCCGGAAAAGTGGGGTTAGTCGTTGTTGCTCAGCGTGTTAGTGAGGTGCACCAAGACAGATTTGGTATGATGAATGCGGCTTTGAGTGATGGTGCTGCTGTTGCTGTTGTTGCTTCTGATGACTGGCAAACATCTTCACCGACATTGCATTACCTTGCCGGAGATGACATGTCCGATTGCCGCTATGTTGATATGATGCGAATCGAGTATGGTGGTGGTTGCCAACCTGTGCGACCAGAAGGATATGATGTTCGTCATGACAAATTAGGCCGTGAACGAGTCATGGATATTTATAAGTTTACCTCTGATGATCTAAAGGCATTTCTGGCCTTACGCGAGGATAACACGATCAAAATTATTAAAAGAGTTATGGCCCAAGTTGATCGCCCTCTGAACTCACCATTCTTATTACAAACATTGGAAGGTGAACAAAGTATTAAGAGTCTTTGCAGAAAAATGGGTATTGTACCAGAAAGAAGTAATTTGAGTTTGGTCCCTGAGTTGGGGCATATTGGATGCCCTGATTTGCTTATTTCATTGAAAATGCTGATTGATAAGGGCGATATTCAACTCGGTGATGATATTATTATGAGTACCATTTCTACTGGGCTAAAATGGGGGGCTGCTATTTTTCAATATGACAAGGTATAAGCCTAAATAACGCCCATAATAATATATATGGAATAATTTGTTTATATTGCCCAGAGCCGGTTTAATTTCAGGAAGGCTAAATCAGACCATCATCTTGTGAATGACCTTTATATCTTACTGAATAAAATGTTATATAAGGTGATTTACAATCATGTCCTATGGATTTAAAAATGCAGCCAACAAAAAGTAGCAACTTGAAAGGTGATGAGAATAGATGATGACATCTGTCTCTTTATCAGAAAATACGGTAGGGAATATTCTAATCACATTAATACAGGGTGATAATAATAAAAGAAAATAAAAACAAATAAAAGCAAGATGGGTCATCTCATTATTCCTGATGAGCCTCTCATGATAACCCCAGAACAACTTAAGGCGGAATTTCTCTTACCTACCCGGAAGAAAACGGAGATAAAGCATTTTTGAAAAACGATTGCGGGTATTGTTGCAGACCACGATCCCCGCTTCTTGGGATCGGTTCTTATACCCATTGGATCTCAAGGTGCAGTGCAGCAGTGAGGGAACATATTTCTGGGAGTGTAGATTGCGTATGTTAATGAAAACGCTGACCGTAGGGAGTACAGGCAGTAATGCCGCAAACTTGAAAGGCGAACGGCATAAGTGCTTTCATAATTCTCAATGGCTCGTATAATTCTGTTTTTTTATCAAGTTGTTAATGGGGAAAGAAGTGAACCACATTGCCGGTATCATCGCTAATGTATGCGAATATCTTAATCGAGAAAATATTAGCGAAGTTGGCATCCAATCATTTTCCTTTGCATTACCGGCGGGCAACAATGCTCATTGGTTAGAATGGCTCGCGACCCAGCAGCACTACCCACAATTTTATTGGCAGCATAGAGATGGCCATGAAGAAGTCGTTGCTTGTGGAAAAATTCGGTTATTCAGCAATGTTACTGATGCAGAGCAGTTTCTGCGGCAACATGGCCAATTTCCGCAAATGCGTATGTGGGGGTTAAATGCATGGGACAAAGTTGTCATGGCGCAGCACGGAGACGTGATTGGCGGGGAAAGTTATCTGTTTTTGCCAAGATTGGAAATGCGTCGCCATCAGGGGGAAAATCGTTTATACATTAATATTGATGGAAAAGCAGACATTGAAAACGCTTGCCAATTTCTCAACCAGCTTTTGCCCCCCGACTCTTTTTTACCCTTGCAGACAGCTATCTTGAAGGCCACTCATATACCGGAATCTGCACAGTGGAATATTCTGTTGAAAACCGCATTGGATGCTATTGAGCAGAACAAAATGGAGAAAGTTGTCATGGCAAGGAAGAGTGAGCTGAGATTAAACTCACCCTTGCAGGCCGCACAATTTATGGCGACCAGCCGTCAGGTCAATCATCGTTGTTATCATTTCATGCTTGCCTTTGGCCCTTACCATGCTTTTGTTGCTTCCACACCAGAGCGGCTTTATCACCGGAAAAAATTGCAGTTTTATACTGAAGCGCTGGCCGGTACTGTCGTCAATTCTGAAGATGATCATCAGGCAGAAGCGTTGGCGAAATGGTTATTGGAAGATAAAAAGAACCAGCATGAAAATTTGATTGTTGTGGATGATATTTGTCAGCGTTTGCAGGGAGGAGTGTCTCGCGTGGATGTTTCTCCTCCTGATGTGATCCGCCTGAGGAAAGTTCAGCATTTGCGCAGACCCATTCATGGGGTATTGACACAGGCCTGTGATAGTGATTGCCTGCGTCGCTTGCAGCCAACCGCGGCGGTTGCGGGTTTGCCCCGCGATGCTGCCCGGCAATTTTTGGCAGAACATGAACCTTTTAACCGTGAATGGTATGCGGGTTCGGCAGGATATTTATGTCTGGAAGAGAGTGAGTTCGCGGTTTCACTGCGTTGTGCGCATATTAATAATGACTTGTTATCACTATATGCAGGGGCGGGGATTGTTTCTGGTTCTGATCCGGAACAAGAGTGGATTGAAATAGAAAATAAGGCAGCAGGTTTGCGAACATTACTCACGAACAGGATTGATGAATGAGTGATTTTCAGGCTGCAATTTTTTGGTAAAGATGCAGCCTGAAATCTTGTCCTGAAAGTTTGAATGAATAAAGAGTGCATTGCATATGAATACGTTATTTATGTGAAAAATAATTTTTTTATAATTACTATAATCTTATTCTTAATTTTAATAGACAGTCATATTGTCTATTTAATCCTCAATTAATGTTATTTCTGCTCATTTCCTTTTTGATTCAATTTAATTACCTCGATTTACATTGTGCTTATTCCATTCTTATTTCACTGAATTCCTGTGGAAAAAATTACTTTTAAAATTTGATGGCGACAATGAAATAACTATATTGATCATTTAGTTGGGTTAAAAAAACAAAAGTAAAAGTCATGATTGACACTAATTATTAGCATGCTAATTATATATTATTTTTTTATTTATGATTTTTTAGCATGATATCTATCAATTACATCATCATATAATGTCATTTAGTAAACATTTAGGAAAATAATAGTATAAAGTTCCGAATATGAAAAATACACAAACCATTATGTTGATCTATACGATATTATCGCTATTATGATCTTGCCTTATTTAAGAAACGAGAACGACCCCATTACATGCCACGTAGGGGACGTAAACTTGTTTTTTTAAATTTAAAGGCAACTGCTGTAGATGCGTGATATTTGACGTTGAAACGGTCTATCGATTAATTAACTAGCTTTCCTTATCGTCTGTCATTAGGCGAAGGGATGTTTTATATATATTGACTAATGGGGTTTAATTTAATGAAATCTAAGCTGCTTATTTCTTCTCTTTTTGTAACGTCTTTATTTGCTGCCACTGCAAATTCGGCGGATGGAGTAATTAGATTTGAAGGAGAAGTAATACAGAATGCTTGTAAGGTTCATGGAGACTCTGCTGATCAAACTGTGGATATGGAAGCGGTTAGTGTGGGAGCATTTAAAAAGGTAAATGACACTGCATCACCAAGAAGATTCCAAATAAAATTGGTTGATTGCCCAGCAGAGATGAAAGAAAAGAATGTGACAATTAGATTTGATGGTCCGAGTGATTCTCATAACAGAGAGCTTTTGGCGTTAACTAAAGTAAGTAATGCCGCAACGGGAGTTGCCATTGGAATTTATGAAGAAGATACTCAGACCCGGGTTTCTGTCGCGGGAGATTCAAGCAAAAGCCCACTTCACCTGGGAGCGGAGCAAGAGTTGAGATTTGTTGCCAAATATGTCGCAACAAAAGATAAAGTTGGACCGGGCTCTGCAAATGCCGTAACTAATTTTACTGTGGTTTATAACTAATCTTTCAGTATTTTTTAAATCAGAAAAACCTAGCAGGGATGCTCAGGTTATTCAACTTAATATGGCCAATGATCTTTGGCGGAGAAACAGTCGTGTCTCGTTACCGTATATTATCTTTTGTTTTTTTATATTTTTTATGTTGCAATTTTTCTATTGCCGGTGTTGTTATTGGCGGAACCCGAGTTATCTATTTGAGTAACAAAAAAGAAGTGTCGATTTCGATCAGCAATCCTGAAAAAGACGTGGATTATTTAATTCAGAGTTGGATTCAGGATGATAATAATAAAACAAAAACACCTTTTATTGTTACACCGCCTTTATTTAAACTGTCAGCTAACAACGAAAATATTCTACGTATTGTGAGAGTGGGCAATGACTTGCCTTTGGACAGGGAATCATTGCTTTGGCTCAATATCAAGACAATTCCGGGGTCATTTGATTTAAATGAAAATACCAATCAGTTGTATATTGTCGTCAATTCAAAGCTGAAATTATTCTATCGTCCAGATCAACTTAAAAAGGATGCTGACATTGCGCATAAGCTACTTAAGTTCAAGCAAAATAATGGGTTATTGATAGCAGAAAACCCGACACCTTATTTTATTTCATTTTCCTCTCTCAATGTTGATGATCATGATATTAAACAGGCAGGAATGATAAAACCTTTTGGTCAAATGAGCTGGCCTTTGCCACTGAAAAATGCCAAAAAAGTGAGTTGGAAAGTCATCAATGATTATGGTGGTACAACACAGGCAGAGACTGCAAATATCCAGATTGGTGTCTAACGTCTAATAAGGGCATTTGTCTTTTTTATAGGTTTACTTAATTCTATTTTTATAAGTTTAAATATGTCAAAACATATCAGGTATAAATCTATCGAATGGGTATATCGTGGTAGATGTTGTCGGTTCTTATTTTTTGCATTCGTTGTTGCGGGGCATTTTTTTTATCATTTAACAGCAAATGCAGAAAATAAGTTCAATATCCATGCGTTGAAAATCGGCGGTATTCTGCCTGAGGATATTGATCTCTCAGCGTTTAATGAGGGTCATCAGTTACCCGGAAAATACTGGGTGGATATCTATTTAAACACAAGGAATACAGACAAAAAAAATATTGTTTTTATTTTAAAAAATGGCCGGTTACAACCAGAGATAACCATCAGGCAGTGGCGCGAAATGGGCGTCAGGGTTGATTCTATTCCTTCATTGGCAGCGTTACCTTCAGAAACAGTGATCACGGATATCAGTCAATATATTCCGTCTGCCAGTACCGATTTTGATTTTAATCAGCAACGGTTGAATATCAGTATTCCGCAGGCTGATTTGTCTTATCAGCCTAAAGATTATGTTTCTCCTGAATTATGGGATTACGGAGTCAATGCATTTTTGCTTAATTACATCTATAACGGTGCAACAAATTGGTCTGATAACCAGAAAACGACACGGAATAATTATTTGAATCTGAAATCTGGAGCGAACTGGCAGGCCTGGCGTTTACGCAATAACGCCATTTATTCTGATCAAGGCCATCAATGGAAAAGTATCAGCACCTATTTGCAGCGTGATATCCATTCTCTCAAGGGGCAGTTAGTTTTAGGGGATAATTTTACATCCGGTACTTTATTTGATGGCATTGAGTTCCGTGGAGTTCAACTGGCATCTGATGAGAATATGCTGCCGGATAGTCAGAAAGGGTTTGCACCGATTGTACGTGGCATTGCCCAAAGTAATGCACAAGTGACAATAAAACAGAATGGCTATGTGATTTACCAAACTTATGTTCCTCCGGGCGCATTTGAAATTAAAGATCTTTATCCCACCATATCCAGTGGTGATTTAGAGATTGTTATCAAAGAAGCCGATGGGCGCGAGAGAAAATTTACTCAGCCATTTTCTGTTGAACCGACAATGTTACGTGAGGGAAGCCTCAGATATTCACTCGCCCTGGGGCGTTACCGTTCGATCAGCCGCAATACCCGCAAGCCCTATTTTTCACAGGGAACGTTAATATATGGTTTGCACAATCGGCTTACAGCCTATGGCGGCACAATCTTATCCCATGATTATTATTCTGCTTTGTTGGGTTCTGGCGTGGATTTGGGCAACTTAGGTTCGGTTTCTTTTGATGCGACTTATGCCAGAACAGATCTGCCATTAAACCAAAAATCATCAGGGCAGGCCTATCGAATACGATATGCGAAAAATTTTTCACTGACAGGCACTTATTTCTTGTTGACGAATTATCGTTATCTGACAGAAGGTTTTCATGACTTTGCTGAAGCCAACCGCATAGGATACACCGGCCAGCTTTTTGAACATTCTAATGAAAAAAGCAAATTGCAATTGCAAGTCAGCCAGACCCTGGGGGATTTCGGACAGCTTTCTATTATCGCATCACAGCAAAATCACTGGATTCAGAAAGGTTATAACCGCTCAATTAATGCCACTTATAACATTAGCCACCAAGGTATCAATTATGGGGTGGACTATTCCTATAATTTGCGCCCCCATTCTGCCGGACATGAACAAATGTTTGCATTCAAGGTTCATATTCCACTTGATCGCTGGCTGAAAAAAAGCTGGGCAAGTTATGGCATCAATATCAATAGAAACAATCGGGTTGTACAGCAGGTCAGTCTTGCGGGGACGGCATTGGAGGACAATAACCTCTTTTACTTTGTACAGCAGGGATACGGCAACCAAGGTCAAGGCATGAGCAGTAATATCCGGGGAGAATATAAAGGTTCGTATGGTCAGATTTATGTCAGTTATAACGATCAATTCCACAGTAAGCAACATCAAAGCAGGCAATTAAATTACGGTATTAGCGGAAGTGCGGTTATTCACCCTTATGGCGTGACGTTATCTCAGGAATTGGGGGAAACGGCGGTGTTGGTACGGGCAAAAGGAGCGGAAGGGATCAAGATTGCAAATAATGCGGCTATTGCGACTGACGGAAGTGGTCATGCGGTTGTGCCATATGTCAGTCATTATCGTAAAAACCGAGTGGCATTAGAGCCACATTCATTCTCTGATGATATTGATATTGATGTGAATACACGGTCTGTTATACCAACAAAGGGGGCGCTTGTTTTGGCTGATTTTCAGGCCCGAAAAGGAAACAGGGTGTTGATGTATCTGACTCATCAGGGTAAGCCGGTGCCGTTTGGCGCGAAAGTGACACCAGAGCAACTGAATGGGATTGATAAAAAAGCTGACGCGATTGTCAGTAATGAAGGGCAGGTTTATCTCACGGCGCTACCGGACAAGGGAAGGCTAAACGCCAAATGGGGTTCGTCGGAGACGAAAACCTGCACGGTCAATTACATTCTGCCGCCAAAAAAACCTCAATCTGGTGTTTACACGCTGAATCTGAATTGCGAATAGGAGCAGGCGGATATGTTTATCGTTTATGGAAAATACCGATTATTGTCGGCTGCGACCGGGATAGTTATGGGATTGGCGATTAGCGCCTACAGTCAGGCAGGATCTTGCCGTTTTGGCCCTGGAGTGGTTGAGCAAAAGATATCGCTCTCATCCAGAACATTCCTTGTGCACAAGGATGCCAGCGTGGGAGAGGTCATTGGTTCTTATCCGGTAGCGACCATTGATATGAATCAATATGCTTGTGATGTTCTGAATAAAATAGAGTGGGAATTCAGCGGTTACCCTTTGACCCAGGATATCAGAAGCGATGATGTTCATGATTCCGGTATATCGGGAGTGGGGATACGGGTTAATTCTCAGTCGGGGGAAACGAAAGTTGAATTTGTGAAAACGAAACCCCTGACAGGCTCAGGCGTGATGCCGACGGGGATCATCACGGCTAAATTAGAAGGGAAAATGATATATGCTTTATATATCAATGAAATGAGATTTATTGCACCTAGCTGTTCGCTGAAAAAAGAAAATATTTCTGTGCCAATGGGTCAGGTTGGCGTTGCGTCTTTTTCAGGGGTAAACAGTACGGTAGGGGAAAAAAATTTCGAGATTAATTTGGTATGCAATACCCGAATGCCCATCGAAATCGTTCTGGATTCCATGGGAACAAATCATTCTGATGATGTGTTGCATCTTGATCAAAATGCCCATTCCGCCAATGGGGTGGGTTTCCAAATTTTGCATCAGGGGCAGCCCATTGCATTTAAATCCCCCATCAAACTTGGCATGAGCAGGGAAGGTGATTACTCCATTCCCTTCACTGCACGCTATATTCAGACCCAAGACCACATTACTGCGGGCAAGGCAGTGGCAACGGCAACCCTGAATATTGCTTATCCTTAAATCTCTTCCCACCTTACTACCCGGCATAATTTATTTTATGGCGGGTATTTTCGCAATTAAATGGCAATTCCTTGAAGTAGGATAAAGAAATGGTTTTTATCTGCATTGAGAGTATGAATGCCTTATATAATATCTTTTTATTTTTTGAATTTTGCTTTTGAAAAAAACTCCTTGGGCATCATATGTCAAACAGCGCATTAAACCGTCGTTGGGCGGAACTGTTATTAGAGGCTTTGACCCGCTATGGATTGCGCCATGTCTGTATTGCTCCCGGCTCCCGTTCTACACCGTTGACATTGGCTGCTGCTGAAAATCATAAATTAATCTGCCATACACATTTTGATGAACGCGGGTTGGGGCATCTGGCTCTGGGGCTGGCAAAGGCAAGCAAAGAGCCTGTGGCGGTGATTGTGACATCGGGAACGGCGGTCGCTAATTTATATCCTTCCCTGATTGAAGCGGGGCTGACAGGAGAACGGTTGGTTTTTCTCACCGCAGACAGGCCGCCAGAACTGATTGATTGTGGAGCGAATCAAGCCATTCGCCAGATAGGCATTTTTGCCTCCCATCCAGCCAGAGCACTTGCATTGCCACGCCCGACCATCGAAATACCTGCCAGCTGGCTGGTTTCTGCAATTGATAATGAGATGTCAAATCTGAAACAGGGCGCTCTGCATGTTAATTGTCCGTTTGCTGAACCCTTGTATGGCAATGAGAGGGAGAAGTATCAGGATTGGCAGCAAACGTTGGGAGAATGGTGGCAAGGGAACATGCCCTGGCTGGTGCAATCAGAGAGCTGTGCTGGCATCAAGATGGATGACTGGGATTTCTGGCGGCAAAAAAAGGGAATTGTATTGGCGGGAAGGATCAGTGCAGAAGAGGGAAAACAGGTTGCACTGTGGGCCAAAGAGATGGGTTGGCCATTGATTGGCGATGTATTGTCCCAAACCGGCCAGCCTTTGCCCTGTGCTGATTTATGGCTGAATCATCCCCGCGCTCAGGAGATTCTGGCTCAGGGGCAGCTGGTTATCCAATTTGGTGCCAGCCTGACCGGAAAAAGGTTGTTGCAATGGCAAGCCAAATGCCGGCCTGAGCAGTACTGGATTGTGGATAAAATTGCGGGAAGACTTGATCCGGCAAACCATCAGGGCCGTAAATTTACCTGTTGTGTGTCTGATTGGTTGCGGGAGCATCCTGCCTATACGTCGCCCGAGTCATTGTCTTGGGCTGATGAATTAGCGCTGTGGTCAAATAACGCATTTAAATGCGTTGACGCAAAATTGGCGGGAAAATTCAGTGAGGCGGCCATTGCCCATCAGTTGCACCAATTGTTGCCGGAACAGGGGCAATTGTTTGTCGGCAACAGCTTGATTGTCCGTTTAATTGATGCATTGGGGCAGTTGCCTGCCGGGTATCCCGTTTACAGTAATCGTGGTGCCAGTGGCATTGATGGGTTAATCGCGACTGCTGCCGGTGTACAACGTGCTGCCGGTAAACCAACACTGGCCATTATCGGCGATATTTCTGCCCTTTATGATCTGAACAGTCTGGCTTTATTGCGCCATCTTTCTGCGCCTTTGGTATTGATTGTGGTGAACAATAATGGCGGACAAATTTTTTCACTGTTACCGACACCGCAGAAAGTGCGGCAGCGTTTTTATTGCATGCCGCAGGATGTCAGTTTTTCCCACGCTTCAGCCATGTTCGGCCTGAATTATGCTGCCCCAAAAAATTGGCCGGAACTCCGGCAACAGGCTGAACGTGCATGGACGTGTAAAGAGGCAACATTGATTGAGATAAAAGTCGCTGGTAGTGACGGTGCAATGTGCCTGAAAGAATTATTAGAACAGGTAACGATATTGTGAAAGCGAATGTTGTGAAACTGCACAGTCAAACATTCCATTCACATCATCAGGGACCGTGGCTGGTTTATCTGCATGGATTGTTGGGAACAGGCGAAGATTGGCTTCCTCTGGTGCATACCTGCGATCAATATCCGTCTTTGATTATTGATTTACCCGGACATGGTGGTTCAACCGATATAACGATAACCGGCGGTTTTGCGGAAATGGATGAGTTGCTGGGGATGGCCTTATCGGAATATCAAATCAATGATTATTGGTTGATCGGATATTCATTGGGCGGGCGGATTGCCATGTACCATGCCGTTTACGGTCAGCATGATGGCCTGAAGGGATTGCTGGTGGAAGGCGGGAATCCCGGCCTGTTCTCCCAAGGTGATCGCAAGGCGAGGTTGCAGAAAGATCACCATTGGGCACATCGTTTCCGGCATGAAAAGATAGCATCCGTGCTGGATGATTGGTATCAGCAGCCGGTATTTGATGGCTTGACTGTCAGGCAGTGTGAGCAACTGGTTCACCTCCGCAGCCAGAACAAGGGAAATTGCATTGCTGATATGTTGGAAAATACCTCGTTAGGATGCCAACCCTGGCTGGTTCCTGATTTATTGCAACTGACGATACCTTTCGCTTACCTGTGTGGGGAAAAAGATACTAAATTTCAGGAAATAGCGAAACAGTATGCATTACCGTTAAAAACCATCCCGAAAGTTGGACATAATGCTCATTATGGCGCTCCTGTGGCTTTTTCTGCCGCAGTGAACCATTTTTTATCACTTTGTGGTTAAGGAAACCCAGTCATGTATTACCCAAGCGAAGAAAAACTGTATGCCCCTGTTGAGTGGCAGGATTGCTCTCAACAGTATGAAGATATTCTTTATCATAAGTCTTCAGAGGGGATTGCCAAGATCACGATCAATCGTCCACAAGTACGCAATGCGTTCCGCCCTCAAACCGTCAAAGAGATGATTCAGGCACTGGCCGAAGCTCGTTATGATGATTCTGTTGGCGCTATTATCCTGACCGGAATGGGTGAAAAAGCATTTTGTGCCGGAGGAGATCAGAAAATCCGTGGGGATTATGGCGGTTATAAAGATGACAGCGGGGTACATCACCTGAATGTATTGGATTTTCAGCGCCAGATACGCACTTGCCCGAAACCTGTTGTTGCAATGGTTGCCGGATATGCCATTGGGGGAGGGCACGTATTGCATTTAATGTGTGACCTGACGATTGCGGCAGATAACGCTATTTTTGGTCAGACAGGCCCGAAAGTCGGCTCTTTTGACGGAGGTTGGGGAGCTTCTTATATGGCGCGGATCGTAGGGCAAAAGAAAGCGCGCGAAATCTGGTTCTTGTGTCGTCAATACAATGCAGAAGAAGCGTTGAATATGGGATTGATCAATACCGTCGTACCTTATGTTGAACTGGAAAGAGAAACAGTTCGCTGGTGTCGTGAAATGCTGGAAAACAGCCCGATGGCGTTACGTTGCCTGAAAGCGGCATTAAACGCAGATTGTGACGGTCAGGCCGGTTTGCAGGAGCTGGCGGGGAATGCCACGATGCTGTTCTATATGACGGAGGAAGGGCAGGAAGGACGCAATGCATTTAATGAAAAACGTCACCCTGATTTCAGTAAATTCAAGCGTAACCCATAATGCGCAAAGCAACGTTATATCAATTCAGTTTGCCAATGGAAGCAGGCGTGATCTTGCGTTATCAGCGCCTGAAAACCCGGGATGGCCTTTTAGTTCATTTGCGGGAAAATGGGCGGGATGGCTGGGGGGAGATTTCCCCGTTACCTGAATTCAGCCATGAAACGCTGGATCAGGCTAAAGAATCAACGCTGGAATGGCTTCAGCAGTGGTGTCATAACCCTGTGCAAGATACGATGCAACCGGAAGATAGCGCTCTTCCTTCTGTGGCATTTGGTGTCAGCTGTGCATTAGCTGAACTGAACGGTGAGTTGCCTGAGGGCGCTGATTATCGTAAAGCCCCCCTGTGTACCGGAGATCCTGATGATGTGATCTTGCGTTTGGGAAGTCTGTCCGATCATAAAATTGCAAAAATGAAGGTTGGCTTATATGAAGCGGTCCGTGATGGCATGGTTGTGAATGTAATGCTGGAAGCCGTTCCCGATCTTCAACTGCGATTGGATGCTAACCGTAGTTGGACACGTTTGAAAGCTGGGGGGTTTGCCAAATATGTTAATCCGGATTATCGGCAGAGGATCGCTTTCCTCGAGGAACCATGCAAAACCCGTGAAGAATCGTTGGCATTTGGCCGTGAAACCGGTATTGCCATTGCTTGGGACGAAAGTGTGCGTGAAGCTGGTTTTACAGTAGAAGCTCAGGACGGGGTTTCTGCCATTATTATCAAACCGACGTTGGTGGGAAGTCTTGCCCGTTGCCGCCAATTGATTTCTGAAGCACATCAGTCAGGGCTGGAAGCCGTGATTAGTTCCAGTATCGAAACGAGTTTTGGTTTGACACAATTGGCCCGTTTGGCGCACTGGCTGACGCCGGATTCGGTTCCCGGCTTGGATACGCTGGATCTTATTCAGTCACAACTCATTCGTTGCTGGCCAAATAGCACTATTCCGTGTGTCACACAGGAGCAGCTGGAAACCGTGTGGAGCGATGAATGTCTGTAACAAACCAGACAATGACTGAATGGACGGAATGGCCATGGCAGCATTGGGCGGCAGTTTATCCTGAGAAGCCGGCCATACAATTATATGGTGATGAATTAACCTGGCTGCAATTAACAAATAAAATTAACCGGATTGCGGCTAATTTCCGTCAACAAGGGCTTGCTGAAGGATGCGGCATCCTTCTTAGGGGAAAGAATGGTTCGGGAATATTATTGTGCTATTTAGCCGCCTTACAATGCGGGGCAAGAGTATTGCCCCTCAATCCCCTGTTACCCGACACGTTATTGTCAGAATTGTTGCCTCATCTCAATATGGATTACGGCATTGATTTCACTGATTCTCCGTCATCTGCGATTCAGGCAAGAAAAATTGATTGGCTTCAGGAAGCAGCTGTGATGCCAGAGCAAGGGGGATCATGGGATAATTATCGTCCTGCCAGTGTGATCTTAACGTCAGGCTCATCTGGATTGCCCAAGGCTGCCGTACACTCTGTTCGTGCCCATCTTGCCAGTGCTCAGGGAGTTCTTTCCTGCATGGATTTTGGACCTGATGACAGCTGGCTGCTTTCGTTGCCGTTATTTCATGTTTCCGGTCAGGGAATACTCTGGCGCTGGTTACAAACAGGCGCGAAATTGGTGTTGAGAGGTTTACAGCCATTGGATCGGGCACTATCTGGCTGTACCCATGCGTCACTGGTGCCGACCCAGCTCTGGCGATTGCTGGGGCAGCCTCGCCAGTATCCATTAACCTTAAAAGAGGTATTGCTGGGGGGGGACACAATACCAACGGCATTGACCCAAGAAGCTGAACGGTTGGGCATTCGTTGTTGGTGCGGTTATGGCCTGACAGAAATGGCATCAACGGTTTGTGCCAAGCGTGCGGATGAACGTTCTGGCGTGGGTAATTCACTTCCCGGAAAATCCATTCGGTTAGTGGATGAAGAGATTCAGATCCGTGCTGACAGTATTGCCAGCGGTTATTGGTTTGATGGAAAATTGCTTTCTCTGACCAATAAAGAAGGATGGTTTCCGACGCGTGACCGAGGGGTGTTTGAGCTGGGAGAGTTGCGGCTCCTGGGGCGACTGGATAACCAGTTTTTCAGTGGCGGAGAAGGCATTCAGCCCGAAGATATCGAGCGAGTTATTAACCAACATCCTTTAATAGAGCAAAGTTTTGTTATTCCCGTTCCTGATGCTGAATTCGGTCATCGGCCAGTTGCCGTCATTGATACACAAAACCCAAAATTGCTAGAAACGCTTATTGATTGGCTTTCAGATAAACTTGCACCTTTTCAACGCCCGATTGCCTGCTATCTTTTACCTCAGCGGCTAAAAAATGGCGGGATAAAAGTTTCACGCCGGCAGGTTAAGCAATGGGTATCAGAATTGAGTGAGTAATCAACGTATTTACATATCTTGATAAATATAGATGTTTCATTGCATCTGTTACCTGTGTCGCCATAGGGTTTGCAGTACAATAACTCAGACCGTAATGATTTTAGGTTCGTCATGATTTGAGATCATAGTGATATTCACCCATTTGAAAGGGATAAGAGTATGAAAGGTTTTATTGCTGTCAGCGTAGCCAGTTTGCTCTTTGTAACGGGCACAGCAAATGCGATTTCTGTCGACGCGCAAGTAGGCAAGCACAATACAAGCACATCCGTGGGAATTGGTGATAAAGACGCGGGGTTATCCTTCAGTGGGAATTGGACCCGTAGTGATCATCATGGTCAAACCGGCAGTCTGGGTACGTCGTTTGGTGTTCCCATCGGGCCATTAACGGCAATGATTGGTGGCAAAGCACTTTATCTGTCTCCCAAAGAGGGAAAAGATGGTGCAGCACTCGCTGCCGGTGCCGGTCTTAGCTGGGCGGTAACACCCTCCCTGTCCCTGTATGGTGAGGCTTATGGCGCTCCATCAGGGTTAACAACAAGAGTAGATTCTTATACTGAGGCGGCAGGGGGAGTTCGTTATACATTTTTCAAGCCCCTGAATATCAACGCGGGTTATCGCATCATTGATATAAAAGGGAAGGGCGATCACCAGAGCAATAAAGTTTCCGATGGTTTTTATGTTGGTGCGGGTGTGAGTTTTTAATAACGGATTGACCAAGATTATCCGCACTCATGCTGGTGCGGATAATCTTAAACAAATATCAATTATCCTACTTTCGGCAAGATACCTGTCACGATGCAGATCTGAATGGCGATAACTGCAATTCCGCATAGGAAGACAAAGATTAAGGCAGGTTTCCCTCCTTTGACACGATACCCTCCCTTATTTTCTGCGCGGCAGCGCCAAACAAGAAGACAAGGTAACAAGAGTGCCAGAATGGAAAGGGCAACAGCGGCAAATGTCAGGGCCATGACAAAATTAGGGTAATACAGGGAGCAAAGTAATGGCGGAACGAAAGTCATTAATCCTGTCTGTAAACGCCCTTTGGCATTGTTGCTGCGTTTTAAAAGGTCAGCAAGGTAATCAAATAACCCTAAAGAAACGCCAAGAAATGAAGTGGCTATCGCAAGGTGAACAGTGAATTCTACACCGGGTACAGTCACAACTTCCCTTATCGCCAATAATAAGCCGTTAAGGCCAGGATTCTGGGAAATTATATTGATAAAACTATTGGAGGAAGATGCCGCACCGAGAGTGGCGGTTTGCCACAAAATATAGACAACAAGTGGGATAGCACTCCCAATAACAAACACCTTACGTAGTTTTTTTGTCTCTCCTCCCATGTAGCGAATAATGCTGGGTATACTTCCATGGAAGCCAAACGAAGTAAAAATGACAGGGATGGCGGATAAAATCAGCCCCTGTTCCACAGGCATTGTCATCAGGTTGACTTTATCTACATGCGGGATCATAACGTTCAGCATGATCGCCAGAAAAATAATTTTTGCGGTAAATAAGAACCGATTGATTAAATCAACAGAACGGGTACTGATACAGACAATCCCGCCGACAAATATGGTGAAAGCAATAATCGATGAAGAAAGGGAAACCGGCCTATTAAACCATGAAGAAAGGTTTATGGATAATAATTCACCTAATCCACTGATATAAGCGGTAGTTAGTGCATACAGCAGAAATAACATACCAAAACTTGTTAACCATTGCCCCGGATTACCAAGATAACGTTTCGCAATCGTTCCAAGCCCGGAATCGGTTTGGTTATGTTGATATACTTCTACCAACAAAAGGGCGGTATAGCTCATCAATCCCCATAAGAAAATCAACATAGTTATGGTTGTGCTAAAACCGACTCCGACTGACGCCAATGGCATTGCCAGCATTCCTGCTCCGATCGTCGTTCCAGCGACAATAAAAATACTGCCAATAGTGCGATTTTTCACGCGATCCTCGTTTTTAATTATGTTGAAAAATAGTTATATGAACAGCAGGTTAAATGATTGATTTATAGCTGTCAAATCTGTAATACATCAGGTGTAAATCAAACTTTACTATTTTCTTGGTTGTTTATTTATCTGTGTTTCAATCTACGGACGAAAATATTTAATGGCACAGGTATGCTGGCTGTTTGGTTTCCCGGTCTTTTTCAATACCGTTTAAACAAGGTAGTCAGTGGCATCATGTAATTGATAAGGTAAAAGGCAGGCCAATAAGCAGGCCAATAAGCCATCTTTAAAGGCTTATCGAAGGATGATCTGGTTGGCACTGACGATATATTGGTCTGCAATTGCCAACCGTACTGAATTAGCGTCATCAATACGCCCAGAACAAACTAAATCAAGGAAGGCATCATGGGGAGTGCTGACGATACGTTTGCTGCGTTTCAAAGGAGAAATCTGCCGGAGCATGCACAGCAAATGATGTTCCATTTTAAGATGGTGTCACAAATATGTCACACAGACCGTTTGGTATCGTGGAAATGCAAAAAGAAAAAACCCGTTATCTTTTTGAGAGATAACGGGTTCTTATATGGTGCCGGCTACCGGAATCGAACTGGTGACCTACTGATTACAAGTCAGTTGCTCTACCAACTGAGCTAAGCCGGCGAAATTTGGCGGAAGGATAGAGATTCGAACTCTAGGATGGTTTCCCATCGGCGGTTTTCAAGACCGCTGCCTTCGACCGCTCGGCCATCCTTCCATGGCGCGAGATTATGCCTATATCGCTTTGATGTGTCTAGCCCTTTAGTGAAAAAAATTGTGTTTTTTTACTGTTTGCTCATTCTTCGAACTATTGTGGCCTTTTTATTATCTAACCTGCTAGTATTAAGCAGATACACTGGCTTATTTATCTACACAGTGATGTTATATTAATCAAGATATATTCCTACTAAAGGTTACTATCCAAATAATGTATAAACAACCACCTATCAAGCCATCCGCCATTCCTCGTTTTTACACGTTATTTGTCACTTTGCTTTTTATGTCTCTATTTTTATTCGGGTATAACTATTTTGATATTTGGCTGATGGAGAAAAAATATGCTATCAGTAGTGTAACAGCAAAAATGAGATTGCAGATTAATGAGTATCGGTATCATGCAAATCGTATCTTTGAGCAATCTAATACTTTGCCAATCTCCTCTCAGGAGACAACATCATTGCTGAAAATACGCTCTGATGTCTACTGGCTGGAAAATCACAATCAAACTATCGATACTATTATTTTGGGGCAGTATAACGACACCAGTTTGCAACTTGCTAAAAGCCTTTCCAATTATATGGAAATTCTCTGGGGAGCGAGCAGTGAATACTTATCCATATATTATCTCAATGGGCGGGACAATAATTTATTATTGGTAACGACTCACCCGTTTTTAAAACCGGAAATGAGGCTCAAGGAAAGTTACCTAACGTTAACACCTGAGGCTAAGCGTACTGAAATGTTGGAACAATCAATTACATTAGAGGAGAAGGAAAGCCTTTCACGCATTCATATGTTACGTGGAGAAAATATTTATTTCTATAGCTACAAAGCCGCATTTTATGCAACAGGGCAAGTAACCACGATTATTGCGTTTGATCTACCTATCAATAATCTTTTATCAGTTGATATGTTACCTGCAAATTTCCGTCTGAATCCAGCCAGCTTATACGATATTGATGATTCGAATAAAGTTGAGGTTTCATTGAATGGTTTTTGGCTGGAATTCTCTCAGCCACTTAATATCCTACCGTATAAATTGACATATCAGGTTCCTCTGAAAGCCCTTATTGTTGATTTATTATTCAGAAATGTCTGGCTTCTTCTGTCAATATTACTGTTCTGTTTGTTTTCTTTAAGTGGATTATTCTATATTCGCCGGCGATATATTGCACCAAATGAATCCATGGATCATGATATGAAAATAAAGGATTCTCTGAATAGTGACATAATATCGAATATACCTATCGGTTTGCTGGTCTATGATTTTGAATCAAACCAAATGATAATGAGCAACAAAATTGCAGAACAGTTGATACCCTATCTGGATTTAAATAAAGTCAAGGCAATGGCGAAACAACATCATGGGATCATTCAGACATCTATTGATGATGTGATTTATGAAGTGAAAATGCATAGCAACAGTTTCTTACCGGAAACTTATCTATTTTTGTTGCAAGACAAAGATCAGGAGGTTATGGCTAATAAGAGACTGCAACTTGCCCATCGGGAATATGATAAGAATATTCAAGCCAGACGCTCAATGCTGTCAAATATTAACGAGGAAATCAAATATCCTATTGAAGGACTAAATGAGGTTGCTATTCAGTTAAAGCAGATATCACAAGACGAAAATGAGCATAAACTATTGGATAAATTATTGTCTCAATCAGGTTTTGTTATTGAATGGGTAAAAAATATTTCCTTGCTCAATGAATTAGAGTCAGATGTTTGGCAACCTGTGAATGAGGCTTTTTCACTATCCTCACGGTTGGAAGATATTTTGAATGATTCTTTACCAACGTTAAATGCAAAGGGATTGCGGCTTTATTACCATTTCAATATTTCTCATGAGTCTTTATTCATTGGTGATGGTGCCGCGTTAAGTAAAATAGTTAAATTGCTATTTAATTATGCGATGACAACCACCAGTTATGGGAAAATATCGCTGATAATTAATAGTTCCGGTAAATATGATAGCCAGATTAAGATAGATCTGATGGATAGTGGTTCAGGCTTAAGCGAAAGAGATTTGAACAGTTTGAATTACCCATTTTTGAATAAGGTGGTAGAAGATAAATATTCTACCCATTCTGATATGACATTTTATTTATGTAATCAGTTATGTAAAAAAATGGGAGGAAGCCTTAAAATCAAAAGTAAATTGGGATTAGGTACACATTATAGCATCAACCTGCCTTTGTCGCAGGTCAGTGATGGCATTGATGAAACACCTCAGCTACTGGAAGGGATTACTGTCTTAATGGATATCAATAATCCCGAGGTCAGAAAAATCATTTATACTTGTCTCAATAATTATGGAGCGGCATGTTTTGATAAAAGTAAAGATAACGTTACAGGTGAATACGATATTATCCTTACGGATAAACAAAGCAAAGAGGAAAAGCCAACACTGTTATTAGTGGATCATTTACCAGGATTCAAAAAGGTAAAACCGGGTTTGGTTCAATGTAATTACAACTTTGTTCATGCTGTTATCAATGCAATATCACTTCTGATTGAAGAAAATTTCAGTTTAGAGGAACCCGGAGAGGTTACTGAAATATCTGAACCAGAAAGTACGTCAATAAAGGACACTGATCTTATTTATGATACTGATAGTAATAATATCTGCGATATTATCAAAAATTATCATAATCAGCTGGTAGACAGTGATTATAGAAAATTATTCATAGAGACAGTACCTATGGATATAACTAAACTGTATACTGATATGGAACGACATGATTTTTTATTACTTTCGCAAACGGTACACCGCCTTAAGGGTGCGTTTGCTATGTTAGATTTAAAATTTCTCAGATCATCATGTGAGGCGTTGGAAAAACACATAGCAGACAATAATGAAGTAGAAATCGAAAATAGCATCAGCCTCATTGATTCCTTTGTCACAAAGCTGTTGCAGCAAGGTAACCAATAATATGAATAACCTTAATGTCATTATTGCCGATGACCATCCCATCGTTTTGTTTGGCATCCGCAAATCTCTCGAACAAATTGAGTGGGTGAATGTAGTCGGTGAGTTTGAGAATTCAACTACACTCATTAATAGTTTGCCACATATAGAAGCAGATGTTCTTATAACGGATTTATCAATGCCGGGGGATAAATATGGAGATGGGATCACCTTAATTAAATATATTAAGCGGCATTATCCGTCATTGGCAATTATTGTTCTGACAATGAACAATAATCCAGCTATTTTAAGCGCAATACTTGAACTTGATATTGAGGGAGTTGTTTTAAAACAAGGAGCACCAACTGATTTACCTAAAGCACTTTCTGCTTTGCAGAAAGGTAAACAATTCACACCAGAAAGTGTTTCCAAGTTACTAGAAAAAATGAATGCCAATGGTTATGGAGATAAAAGATTATCTCCGAAGGAGAGTGAGGTTTTACGCTTATTCGCCGAAGGTCTTCTTGTGACAGATATTGCCAAGAAACTTAATCGCAGCATTAAGACTATTAGTAGCCAAAAAAAATCAGCCATGTTAAAGCTGGGAGTAGATAACGATATTGCACTGCTTAATTATTTATCTTCTGTCACTATTGATAAAGAAATTTGAAAAGAGCTATTGGACATCTTGCTTAATAAAAAATCGGTAGCATGAGTTGCCGATTTTATTATCATTATTTTGAATTTAATCATTGTCAGACATTGATATACTGTATTAATTCTTCTTTTAATACAGCCAGTGAGACTGGTTTTGATAAACAGCTATTCATTCCTGCACTGGTACAACGTTGCTTTTCTTCTGCCAATGCATTGGCAGTAATGCCGATAATGGGTTTGGTGCAACCTTGGTTTCTCAGATATTGAGTTAACTCATAACCGTCCATATTGGGCATATTGACGTCTGTAAGAATAATATCAATCGAATTATTTTTCAGGTGCTCTATAGCATCAAAGCCATCATTCACCATAGATGTTGTGAATCCGATAGCGTTTAATTGTTCAACTAGCAAGTGTCGATTAATGGGGTGATCGTCAACGACTAATACTTTCACTGCACTCAGCCGGGTATCCGCTTGTGCGGTTTGGTTTGAAACGGGAACTGCTGGCAATAAATTATGCTCTGTGAGCAGGTTATCCAATAAACCATACAGTTCACTTAATTCATAGGTATTATACAACCAATAATTTTCTTTGATTTTTATTGGTGGGCCTATATGTTTTTCTGATATTTCTATGCAGTGATGAGCAACAATATTCAATTCATCTGATTGATTTGTGATTAATAATTCAACATCATCTGTTTCTTCTCCATTATAGAGGGCGACCTGAAACTGTTTTTGTGACAAAAAGTGATATAAATATTTTTCCAGAAAACCATTGCGGATAGCCAGAAGAACCTTTTTTTGAGCTCGCTGTTCAGGAATAGATTCCTCATGAAATTTCACGCCATACAGTGGCAGGCGAATAGAAAAGATACTACCGATATTATTTTGTGAAATAAATTCAATATCACCATCCATCAGATTGGTGAGTTTCTCACAAATCGCCAGGCCTAGCCCTGTGCCTTGTGAAGAGAATTGTTTGTTAGCACTGATTTGAAAAAATGGTTCAAATAACTGAAGTTGTAATTTTTCTTCAATTCCAACGCCTGTATCTTTGATGCTGGTATACAAATAGCCGTGTCTTAATGTCATTTCAATGATGATACAGCCTGATGAGGTAAACTTGATTGCATTGTTGAGTAAGTTAGAGACAATCTGCTGCAATCTGATCGGATCATTGTAAATGATATCGGGAATATCGGGATCAATATAGCAGTATAAATACAGGCCTTTTTTAGTCATCAGCGGAAGATAATTTGAAATAACATGGGAAATGACTTCCTTGCAATTAAAATCTTTGGGTTCGATTTTTAACTGATTGGATTCTATTTTAGAAAAATCGAGAATATCACTGATGATTTTCAGCAATAGCGATGATGAATTGTTCATTGTTGACAACAATCGCATGGAGTTCGGTGGTAATGGATGAGATTGCATTAGCTCCAGATTGCCAATAATGCCATATAGTGGTGTTCTCAGCTCATGGCTGACTGTTGCAAGAAACATTGATTTTGCCTGATTGGCTTGTTCTGCTGCTGATGCCATTTCTTGTAACGATGTTTCCATTTTTACACGAGTGCTGACATCAATTAATACACAGATTGCAACTTCTTCATTGCGATATCGCGAGTGTACAAAACTGATTTGCAAGTGGTTGTTATTACTGGTAACGACATCGATATAACTACTTGTCTTATCACAAATGATGTCAATGATACGTTTTTGGTCATCATATGACAGCATTCGGATATAATTATGGGCTAATTCATTACTAAGAATATTAACACCATCACTGACCCTTAGAATACAGATCCCTACGGGGGCAGAGGCAACAATCTTATGATTAAACTGTTCATGCTCTTCCAATTGCACTGCATTATCTTCTGCGGGAGAAAACATTCTTCGTTCAAAAAGCCAAACAAAAAAGATAATAAAAATCGCAGAAAGAGTATTCAATATGGCACTGTAAATAATATCAACTCTGATTGATTCATAAACATATCTAAGTGGTACCGAGAGGGCAATGTACACATCAGACGGCACCATACGTCGTACCGCTACTATAGAGGTAAAGTTTTCGTCATAACCAAACTCAATGAGTTTTAAGCTGGAATTTGTAAATGCAGGTTTATCATCCGTTATTGCTGGGTATTGTAGTTCAATCTGTTGATGTTCGTTTAATAACATGACTGTCATAGGCATATTCTTTCTTTTCAGTAGAAGGTCCATTCGAATAGGTTTTTCTACCCCAATTGCCCCTATCATTTTTCCGTTAACGATGATGGGCATGAAGGAATAAAACCAGCCTGATTCAGCTTTTGCTTTGAGGTTGGGTAAGAGCCAATATACAGTCTGTGCTCCTCCCTGGTCTTTCATGCTAAGCAACTTTCGAATGTTTACGTAAATCGATTTTCGTAAAACATTTGGCTCCACTGCTGTGTTATTGGAGGAAAAATACATCATGCACATGCTTTGTATATCAACAAAGAATGTTTTGTTTATTTCGGTTACAGCAACAATATTGTTCTTCCAGAACGAAACTAATTGATCAAGTGAATCTAAATTATGATGAGAGTTTTCACGCAAAAGTTCACAATTTGAATTTGAGTTCAGAGGGATATATGAGAAAGGGGGGTTATTGTATTTTTTGGCAATTATTATCTCTTTTTCATATCCCGGCGATAAATATTTCTCTGTTATATACTTAATATCCCGGAGAGAGGCGAGCATATTTCTCATAAAATCATTTGCTACATTATAGTCTAAATTATATTCATCACTAATATTTGCTTTGGTTGTATTAAAAAGATTATATAGATAAAAACTGGTTAGTAAGGCGCCGAGTGCCCATATCATAAAACCAAGCACCCGAAAAAGGTAACGGGATATCTTTAATGACGTTCGGAAAGAAGATAGATATCTCAAGAGATCGCCTGATGAAAAACGTGATTAATAATAACTATTGACAGCATATACTAGTGTAGCAGGAATACAAAGTGGCATTTGTTTATTACAAATTCTTCGTCAATAAATCGTCCAAAAAAAGCAGGCACTTTAATGCCTGCTTTGTTGTAAATAAGGATAAATCTCATTTATCTTAAAACATTAAGGAAAATGAATGCCCCTTAATTTTCTGAATTATCGTTTCCTTCTACAGAAGGAACTTCTGTATTGTCATCTTCGTCGTCATCAGGTTCTGCCACTCGCTGCAAACCAACAACTTTTTCATCTTCAGCTGTGCGTATCAGAGTGACACCCTGAGTATTACGACCAACAACACTGACTTCGGAAACTCGGGTTCTTACCAAGGTTCCTGCATCAGTGATCATCATGATCTGATCAGTTGTTTCTACTTGAATTGCACCAATGACGTTGCCGTTACGCTCACTGACTTTAATGGAGATGACGCCTTGAGTTGCACGAGATTTTCTTGGGTATTCATCTTCGGCAGTACGTTTGCCATAACCATTTTCGGTGACTGTCAGAATCTCTCCTTTGCCACGGGGAATGATCAGAGAAACAACTTTATCGCCTTCATTGAGTTTGATACCGCGGACACCTGTTGCGGTACGTCCCATCGCGCGAACACCTTTCACACGAACAGTACCATCTTCCAGTGTTTCTTCCTCTTCTTCAAGGAAGCGAACAACTTTACCCTGTGCAGAAAACAGCATGACTTCATTGCTGCCATCAGTCAGGTCAACACCAATCAGCTCATCGCCATCATTCAGATTGACGGCGATAATACCGGCACTGCGTGGACGGCTGAACTCGCTGAGTTTAGTTTTCTTGACGATACCACTTGCTGTTGCCATGAAAATGTTTAACCCATCTTCATATTCACGTACAGGCAGAATGGCGGTAATTCGTTCGCTCTGATCCAATGGCAATAAATTGACAATTGGACGACCACGGGCACCACGGCTTGCTTCCGGCAATTGATATACTTTCATCCAGTACATCTTGCCCTTATTGGAGAAACAAAGAATGGTATCGTGGGTATTGGCTACCAACAGACGCTCAATAAAGTCTTCTTCCTTGGTACGTGCGGCTGATTTCCCTTTGCCGCCACGGCGCTGCGCTTCGTAGTCAGACAATGGCTGGTATTTGACATACCCCTGATGGGATAGCGTCACCACGACGTCTTCCTGATTGATCAGATCTTCAATATTGATGTCTGCTGAATTTTCGGTCAGCTCAGTCCGACGCGCATCATTATATTGTTCTTTGATGGCCTGCAATTCTTCTCGAATAACTTCCATCAAACGTTCCGGGCTTTCCAGAATGAACAGTAACTCGGCAATAACTTTGAGCAACTCACGATATTCATCGAGCAGCTTTTCATGTTCCAGGCCTGTCAATTTTTGCAGGCGCAGATCCAGGATCGCTTGTGCCTGTTGTTCAGTCAGGTAATATTTACCGTCACGAATACCAAATTCTGGTTCAAGCCATTCAGGGCGAGCGGCATTGTCACCAGCTTGTTCCAGCATGGCGGCAACATTACCCAGTTCCCATGGCTGGGAAATCAGCCCTGCTTTAGCTTCAGCAGGCGTGGAAGCGCGGCGGATCAATTCAATGACAGGATCGATATTTGCCAACGCAACCGCCAGTGCTTCAAGAATATGGGCACGTTCGCGGGCTTTGCGCAGTTCAAAGATCGTCCGGCGCGTGACAACTTCGCGGCGATGACAAACAAACGCAGACAGAATATCTTTCAGATTAAGTAACTTAGGTTGTCCTTGATGGAGGGCAACCATATTGATGCCAAATGAAACCTGTAATTGAGTCAATGAATACAAGTTATTCAGGACTACTTCGCCGACGGCATCACGTTTAATTTCGATAACGATGCGCATTCCATCTTTATCGGATTCATCCCTCAATGCACTGATCCCTTCAATGCGTTTTTCTTTTACCAGCTCAGCGATTTTTTCGATCAGGCGGGCTTTGTTAACCTGATAAGGGATTTCATTGACGATAATGGTTTCCCGGCCATTTTTTTCGTCAGTTTCAACTTCCGCACGTGCCCGGATATAAATTTTACCACGGCCAGTACGATAAGCTTCTTGAATACCACGACGACCATTGATGATGGCAGCCGTAGGAAAATCAGGGCCAGGGATATATTCCATCAAGCCTTCAATACTGATGTTTTCATCATCAATATAAGCCAGACAACCATCAATCACCTCAGACAAGTTATGAGGCGGGATGTTGGTTGCCATACCTACCGCGATCCCTGATGAACCATTCACCAGTAAATTAGGGATGCGGGTCGGCATGACCTCAGGAATTTGCTCTGTACCATCATAGTTAGGTACAAAGTCAACAGTTTCTTTTTCCAAGTCTGCCAGCAATTCATGGGCAATCTTTGACATGCGTACTTCGGTATAACGCATGGCAGCTGCTGAATCGCCATCTACTGACCCAAAGTTCCCCTGACCGTCAACCAGCATATAGCGCATGGAAAATGGCTGCGCCAGACGAACAATCGTATCATAAACAGCGCTGTCGCCGTGCGGATGGTATTTACCGATAACATCCCCGACAACACGGGCAGATTTTTTATAGGGTTTATTCCAATCATTTCCCAATACATTCATCGCGAAAAGTACTCGGCGGTGTACTGGCTTCAGTCCATCTCGAACATCTGGCAGTGCGCGTCCAACAATAACGGACATCGCATAATCCAGATACGAGCTTTTCAGCTCTTCTTCGATATTGACCGGTGTGATTTCTCTGGCAATGTCGCTCATGGAGCCACTGTCCCTCATACTCCGAATTCAAAGGCTTAGAATTATACCACAAATTGACAGTTTTATAAAAACTCGATGCGGGTATTTCAAGATTAAGGCATGTATAATAGTTTTCTATCACACATCCTCATAATACTGTTGCATTTTCTTTGAAGCAGTTTTCTGTGAAACAGTTCCTAGGAGCAATATCGCTGATGAACGTCAAAACGCCCGACTCAAACATTTCTTCCCACGCCAATGTGGATCAGCAGGAAATCGAAAAATTTGAAGCCGTCGCTTCCCGTTGGTGGGATCTGGACGGTGAATTTAAACCACTGCACCGCATTAATCCGCTGCGTTTGAATTACATTCTGCAACGTGCAGATGGCCTTTTTGGCAAAAAAGTGCTGGATGTCGGGTGTGGAGGAGGCATCCTGTCAGAAAGTATGGCGAATGAAGGCGCAGATGTGACAGGGTTGGATATGGGCTTTGAGCCTTTGCAAGTTGCTCGCTTGCATGCCCTTGAGTCAGGCATTTCTGTTTCTTATGTTCAGGAAACGGTAGAAAGCCATGCTGAGCAGAACCCGCACGCCTATGATGTCGTGACCTGCATGGAGATGCTTGAACATGTGCCGGACCCTGAATCGGTGGTGCGCGCTTGTGCAAAATTAGTCAAACCCGGGGGGCATGTTTTCTTTTCAACGATTAACCGTAACCGGAAAGCGTGGTTGATGGCAGTGGTTGGTGCGGAATACATCCTGAAGATGGTGCCGAAGGGAACACATGACGCGAAAAAATTTATTCGTCCTTCTGAATTGATTAACTGGATTGATCAAACTCCGTTAAAAGAGCAACATATTATAGGGTTACATTACAATCCGTTAACAGATAAATTCCGGCTTGGACACAATGTAGACGTGAACTACATGTTACATACTCACTCAGCCTGAAAGTCGTCACTAAAGGATTAATAAAGCGGCAACTAGATATTATTTTTAAGATTTTATTTTCCTGTTTTGTCGATAGCCTCGTGAAACTAACATCAAGTAACTACGCAGGTTATCGGCTTTTTGGCAAAATTAATCCTCAAGTTATCCACAAAACTACCCTGATTTGTACACTTGATAAAACGCGAAATTAACATTATCTTGTTATTACCGTTTTAATTACCCCCTATATATTGTGTTTCTTGTCATCCTGTAGTAACAACGTAATAACGAAATGTAGTGATGAATAGCAATGGAGTTCCCAACAGGACTTGAGCCATGGTGGGAGTATTGTGCTGTCAAGAGGCCAAGAAAAAAATATTATAGGCGGGATACGAAAAGAGAGAAGGTGTATTTCCCCATGAACCAGAGTCTGCTAGTTACCAAACGTGATGGACATAAAGAACAAATTGATCTTGATAAAATTCACCGAGTTGTCACTTGGGCTGCTGAAGGTCTGAAAAATGTCTCTGTATCACAAGTAGAACTGCGTTCCCAGATTCAATTTTATGATGGCATCAAAACATCCGATATTCATGAAACCATGATCAAAGCCGCCGCAGATCTCATCTCCGGAGATGCGCCTGATTATCAATATCTGGCAGCACGTCTGGCGATCTTCAACCTGCGTAAAAAAGCTTATGGTCAGTTTGAGCCACCTGCCCTTTATGATCATGTTGCGAAGATGGTCGATTTAGGTAAATACGACAAACATTTGCTGGAAGACTATTCCAAAGAAGAATTCGAGCAAATGGACAGTTTTATTAACCACTTGCGCGATATGGATTTTTCCTATGCAGCGGTTAAGCAGCTGGAAGGGAAATATTTGGTACAAAACCGTGTTACTGGTAAAATTTACGAAAGTGCCCAATTTCTCTATATGTTGGTTGCTGCGTGCTTGTTTTCCACTTATCCGAAAGCAACACGTCTGGATTACATCCGTCGTTTCTATGATGCGGTTTCCACCTTCAAAATTTCATTGCCAACGCCAATCATGGCGGGGGTGCGTACGCCAACCCGTCAATTCAGTTCCTGTGTACTGATTGAATGTGGTGATAGCCTGGATTCTATCAATGCAACATCCAGTGCCATTGTGAAATATGTTTCTCAACGCGCTGGCATTGGTGTAAATGCAGGCCGCATCCGTGCATTGGGTAGCCCGATCCGTGGTGGGGAAGCGTTCCATACAGGTTGTATTCCATTCTACAAACATTTCCAGACAGCGGTGAAATCTTGCTCTCAGGGAGGGGTTCGTGGAGGTGCTGCAACATTGTTCTATCCATTGTGGCATTTGGAAGTTGAGAGCCTGTTGGTACTGAAAAATAACCGTGGTGTTGAAGGCAACCGCGTTCGTCACATGGATTACGGCGTACAAATTAACAAATTGATGTATGAGCGCTTGATCAAAGGCGAAGAGATCTCTCTTTTCAGCCCATCTGACGTTCCCGGACTGTATGATGCATTCTTTGCAGATCAGGATGAATTTGAGCGTTTGTACACTCGGTATGAAAATGACAACAATATTCGTAAAGAACGAATTAAAGCTGTTGAACTGTTTTCATTGATGATGCAGGAACGAGCTTCAACGGGCCGTATTTACATTCAAAATGTTGACCACTGTAATACTCATAGCCCGTTTGATCCTGCTATTGCGCCTGTTCGCCAATCGAACCTTTGTCTGGAAATTGCACTGCCAACGAAGCCACTGAACAATATTAACGATGAAAATGGTGAAATTGCGCTGTGTACACTGTCTGCGTTCAATTTAGGTGCGATTGAAAACCTGACTGAATTAGAAGAATTGGCAGATTTGGCTGTTCGTGCGCTGGATTCTTTGTTGGATTACCAGGATTACCCGATTATTGCGGCAAAACAGGGTTCAATGGGGCGTCGTACTTTGGGTATCGGTGTCATTAATTTTGCCTATTATCTGGCGAGACATGGTGTGCGTTATTCTGATGGAAGCGCCAATAACCTGACTCACAAGACATTCGAAGCCATCCAGTATTACCTGCTGAAAGCTTCAAATAAATTGGCGAAAGAGCAGGGAGCTTGTCCGTGGTTTAGCGAAACGACTTATTCACAAGGTCTTCTGCCAATTGACACTTATAAAAAGACATTGGATACGCTGACCAGTGAACCTCTGCATATGGATTGGGAAACTTTGCGCCGTGACATTAAACAATATGGCCTGCGTAACTCAACGTTGTCTGCACTGATGCCGTCAGAGACATCTTCGCAGATCTCAAACGCGACGAATGGTATTGAGCCACCACGTGGTTATATCAGTGTGAAAGCATCAAAAGACGGTATCCTGCGCCAAGTTGTACCTGATTATGATTTACTGAAAGGTGCTTATGAGTTGTTGTGGCAAATGCCAAGCAATGATGGGTATCTACAGCTGGTAGGGATCATGCAGAAATTCATCGATCAATCAATTTCTGCCAATACCAATTATGATCCGGCACGTTTCCCTAATGGCAAGGTTCCAATGAACCAATTGCTGAAAGATTTACTGCTTGCTTACAAATATGGCGTGAAGACACTGTATTACCACAACACCCGTGATGGGGCAGAAGATGTTCAGGGTGATTTGGAAGAAGTCGTTGAGTCTGCTGACTCCGATTGTGAAGGCGGCGCGTGTAAGATTTAATTAGAGGAAACTATGTCCTATACCACTTTTTCGCAAGTAAAAAATGATCAGTTGCAAGAGCCAATGTTTTTTGGTCAATCTGTTAACGTGGCTCGTTTCGATCAGCAAAAATACCCTATTTTTGAAAAACTGATTGAAAAACAACTTTCCTTTTTCTGGCGCCCAGAAGAAGTAGACGTTTCTCGTGATCGCATTGACTACAATGCATTGCCAGATCACGAAAAACATATTTTCATCAGCAACCTGAAATATCAGACGCTGTTGGATTCTATCCAAGGCCGTAGCCCGAATGTGGCGTTACTGCCGCTGATTTCCATTCCAGAATTGGAAACATGGGTTGAAACGTGGTCGTTCTCTGAAACGATCCACTCACGTTCTTACACACATATTATCCGCAATATCGTCAATGATCCTGCTGTGGTGTTTGATGATATCGTGGAGAACGAACAGATACTGAAACGCGCTAAAGATATCTCCGCGTATTATGACGATCTGATCGAAATGACCAACTACTATCATCTGTTGGGTGAAGGGACGCACGAGGTTGCAGGAAAAACAGTCAATGTTGACCTGCGCGGGCTGAAAAAACAACTTTACCTGTGTTTGATGAGCGTGAACGCGCTGGAAGCGATCCGTTTTTACGTTAGTTTTGCATGTTCATTTGCTTTTGCTGAACGTGAGCTAATGGAAGGAAACGCTAAAATCATCAAATTGATTGCTCGTGATGAAGCCCTGCATCTGACAGGAACTCAACACATGCTGAATCTGTTGCGTTCGGGTCAGGATGATCCTGAAATGGCGGAAATTGCCAAAGAGTGTGAACAGCAGTGTTATGACTTGTTCGTTCAGGCGGCAGAGCAGGAAAAAGAGTGGGCTGATTATCTATTTAAAGACGGCTCCATGATTGGTTTGAATAAAGATATTCTGTGTCAATATGTTGAATATATTACTAATATTCGCATGCAGGCAGTTGGCTTGAAGTTACCGTTTGAAACTCGCTCTAATCCAATTCCATGGATCAATGCGTGGTTGGTTTCTGATAACGTTCAGGTGGCTCCACAGGAAGTCGAAGTCAGTTCTTATCTGGTTGGTCAGATTGATTCGGAAGTCAATACTGAGGATCTCAGCGGTTTCGAACTCTGATATGGCTGATTATAAAGTTACCCTGCCGTTAAGGCAGGGTTTATACGCTTACTACTCATCTACTCTTCACAATAACTTGCTGGAAGCTCTGGAACATGGCAAGGTTCAGCTTGAATACCAATGCAGGCAAGGATATTGCGGTTCTTGTCGTGTCCGTCTGGTAAAAGGAAAAGTGGGTTATATGAATAAACCGTTAGCCTTTGTTAATTCAGGGGAAATCTTACCTTGCAGCTGTCGTCCGCTTACGGACATAGAAATTGAAATTTAAAACTTTTTTTGTTCGTTAAAGTATTCTTGCATGACGTTCAGTAATTGCTGTCCCTTCTGTTTGTGACAGCAGTTAGTCTGGACTATTCAGGCAACATTTCTATTCTTACTGTAATCTTACTGCAATAGATATGTTACTTATCATTTCACATCTTCTTTCCATAACACACTATCTTGAAATTAAAGTAATATAAAAGTCATTATTTTCCAGTAGATTGTTTTTTATCCGAGATATGACAAGGTTTATTAAGGAGAAAAGTAATGTATAAGGTTGATTATAATTCTTACCGCTCAATTAAAAGCTTTAATCGACGTTCACGTTTTTTAGTTATGCATTATACCGCCCTGAATTTTGAAAAATCCATTCAGGCTTTGACCGGTGATTATGTTAGTGCCCATTATTTGGTTCCGAATCCAGATGATCCTACATATCAAGATGCGGGATTTAGTGAGGTTCGGATATTTAATTTAGTGGATGAGCTGGAAAGGGCTTGGCATGCAGGAGTCAGTGGTTGGTCGGGGAGGAATAGTTTAAATGACAGCTCCATTGGCATTGAAATTGTCAATGAAGCAACTGATAATCAGGGGACTCTTAGTTTCCCTCCTTACCATCCTGAACAAATTAATGCCGTTAAAGCATTAGCAATCAATATATTACAACGTTATCCCGATATTGCACCAACTCATGTTGTTGGCCATTCAGATATTGCTTGGCAAAGGAAAACAGATCCGGGTCCGGCTTTTCCATGGAAAGAGCTCTATGATGCTGGTGTTGGCGCATGGTATGACGAAGAAACAAAAATAAAATATATTGATCAGCAAATACCTGAACGTACCAAAATTTTAGAAAAATTCAAACGTTATGGATATGATATTTCAGGCGCTGAGGAAGAGGAGAATTTCCAGTTATTAGTTAAAGCATTTCAAATGCACTTTCGCCAGAAATGCTATGATGGCATTCTTGATATAGAAACCGTTTCTATTTTACAAGCATTAGTTGAAAAATATTTTCCTGAATAATATTAAATTAATTATTATCAGTATTTCATTTTTTATAGTTTTATATTTATGATGAAATGATAAATGGAAAATTAAAAAAAACTGATATTTCGCCATAGTTACGGAAATAATTTATTTTTAATCATTATTTATCTTTAATCATTATAGAAAGGAGAAATTAAATGATCACTGTGTGGGGAAGAAAAACATCATCTAATGTTCAAGCCTTGATGTGGTGTATTGGTGAATTAAGCCTTCCTTTTACTCGTTATGATATTGGGCATAAATACGGAGGCAATGATACTTCTGAATTTTTATCTATGAACCCGAATGGGAAAGTTCCCGTAATCAAAGATGGCGATGGTGAACCCATTTGGGAGACGGGGGCGACTTTACGTTATCTTGCTAACCGATATGCAAAATCATCGCCTTTTTGGCCGGAAGATTTAGAAACCAGAACGCATATAGATAAATGGGCTGAATGGTCTAAAATAAACGTTGCGCTTAATTTTACCGTACCTATATTTTGGCAAATGGTGCGCACTGTGCCGCAACACCAAAATCAACTTGAAATAGAAAAGGCAATAAATAACTTAAATAATATATTAGATATTGCTGAAACTCAGCTCAGGAAACATCAATTTATTGCTGGTGATCACTTCACGTTAGCTGATATACAGTTTGGTCATACACTGTATCGATATTTCGATCTAAAAATTAACCATCCGAAACATTCAGCATTAATTAAATATTATAACGAATTAACTGAAAGGCCTGCGTTTAAAGAGCATGTCATGATTTCTTATGAAGAGCTGAGGGTAATTTAATGACAATAAGTTGTCCTTTATTGATACTTTATTCATTAATATAGAGAATCGTATCTAACCTTAACTGATGACCTTATAGCAAAGTCATTAGTTAAGGTTTTAATTAATATTTAATATATTACCAGGGTAATAAATAGTTAATTTTTATATTGGATTATTTCCCAATATCTCATTCATTAAAATAATAATATGTCATGTTGGCATTCATTGTTTTTATTTTTGTCTAAATGTTGCCTCCGGGAGTTTTTTGGATTTTTTTTTAGGATGTATCTTAAATTTCAAAACGATGATCTTTATTCTAATTTCTTGAAAATAATAATTTTATTTTGTTATTTTATATTATCAGTTATCTGCGGGTAATGTCCATTTAAGTTAAAAGTGAATAAATTACATTGTAATTTGTTGAATTTAAATGAATAAGTAATAATTTTCCTGTTTTTTTTGTGTAGTTGAAGTATTAATGTGATTCTTGTATATTTTGAACCCTTTCCTGACAGGGCACATATATTAAATATAACAGAGAGTATTTCTATGAAAAAAACATTCTTGGCGACCGTTATTTTTGCGGGATTATCCGTATTGGCTTTCAATGCTAGTGCTAGCAATACAAGTAGTACAAGCAATAATAGTAAAAATACTATTTCTTTGGGATATGCTCATAGTAATTTATCTTTCAATGCTTCTGATTTCGGAAGTAATGAAGCAAAAGAGTATTTTGAAAAAGAATTCGGTAAAAGCCTTCAAGGGTTAAATTTAAAATATCGCTATGAATTCAATGATGAGTTTGGTGTTATCAGTTCATTGACTTATACCCAATATGATTTTAGTTATGATTACTATGGTGTGGAAAAAAGTAGAATAAAATGGAGTAATACCTCTTTGATGGCGGGGCCAAGCTACCGTTTTAATGAATACATTAGTGCATACGGATTGATCGGGGCTAATTATGGTAAAGTGTCTCACTCCAGTGGTGATGATAAAAGCAGCTATAATGATACTTCTTTGTCTTATGGGATTGGTTTACAGTTTAATCCGACTCAAAGCTGGGTCATTGATACCTCTTATTCACACGCCAAATTGAAAGGCACTAAAATCGGAACCTGGGTTTTTGGTGTTGGATACCGTTTCTAAGATATTACGGATTGTTTTTAAATATCAAAATTAAACGTTATTTTAGCCTGAATCTTCTATCTGATAGGATTCAGGCTTTTAAATCACGGTATTTGTTGCCTTTCAAATTGTCACCACACGAGTATGATTAATACAATGAGCTGTTATTTTATAAAGGAAAACAAAATATAAAAAACCAAATGTAACAAACGATAGAATGGCCCAAATGATAATGTAACCTATCATATTCGTTGAGTTGATTTTACAGTTTAATTTACCTATGACACTCCCATTATTCTGGTCGATAACATGCGTTTTGTTAATAATGAATTGAGTCATGTAGTATGGGAAAATTGGTATGGGAAAACTAGTATGGGAAAACAAAAGCGCCTAAACCTAATGTAAGGGCAATGATTGCCAGCCAGATAATCAGGTGTGGAATGGTTTTAAAGACACTTGGTTCTGATTTTAACTTCAGATTGCGAAAATCTATCGAATTCATACAGCTCACCAATCGTAAAAATTAATGTTAATAACTAATCTTGTTAATGTATTCAGCGGTGTTCATGAAGACAACGTCATCTATTTTGCTTGTCAATGTGTTAGGTAAATTTATTTCAATATCATTGGTAAAAACCACCGTCTTTAGACGGTGACTTTGACTTTAATTTTTTGACCTATGCGCGTTTACGAGGTGCGTGGTTCGACGACTTTCAGTCGTCGGCACCGAAGTGCGCTAACCCACCTACTTCAGTAGGTGGTAGTTAAGTGAGTGCTTATTGTTTATATTTACTGTGGATGTTCGAATCAGGACAACAATGACGCTTTCAGGATAGAGGGTATTTAATAACGGGATGTTAATAATAGGATGGAATATAAAATATTCACATGGGAATGAGGGTGAAGAAACAAAAAAGCCAGTTCCACATTGAACTGGCTCACTTATGCATTCACGTACTTACATAAAGCGAGTTGCTGACAAACGAATAACAACGTGGTGTACGTTTGAGAAGAAAGATTTTACAGATTTCATGACGGCTTCCTTTAAGGGTATAAATTGTGATTTACTTCACGAAAATCTAAATTCTGAGGGGCATTTTATGCTCAAAACAAAAAGAATCAAGGTGTTTATTAAATTATTTTTTTAAAAATTAAAAAAAATTTGCAATTAAATTTAATTTATTGATATTTAAAGATATTTTGTTATCACCTTGATGTGTTAGCGATGTCACTAAGGCTCACGGTAATCTTCACTGATTTTTTGTCTATAATTCATTCACTATCTGTTTTTTCAACGAAATTTAATCTGTTGCTCAAATGAGTTGTGGAGAGAATTGAATGGTAATCAGTGAGAATGGTATTAATGAAATTAAAACCTACGAAGGTTTGAAACTGAAAGCATACCCAGATCCTGCCACAGGAGCAGCACCATGGACTATTGGTTATGGTCACACAAAAGGAGTCAAACCTGGGCAGGTTATCACAGCACAACAAGCAGAGATATTTTTACATCAAGATTTGAATCCTATTTATGGTGCCATTCAACGGTTGATCAAAGTCCCATTGACACAAGGGCAGTTCGATGCTTTATGTTCATTTATTTTTAATGTTGGGATCAGCAATTTTATGAATTCAACGTTATTGAGAAAATTGAACTCAGGAGATTATCAAAGGGCGGCAGAGGAATTTTTGAAATGGGACCGTGCTGATGGGAGAGAACTACCTGGTTTACGCGTTCGCAGGGAATCTGAACAAAAAATGTTTTTATCATGAGATATCATGCATATATAAAATAATAATAAATATTTATGTTAATAGACTATTAATGATAATTGATGATCTCTAATAGTCTTATTAAATTAATCAGTTCGTTATTTTTTATTTTTGACTGAGTGTGTAGTTTCTTAAATCAGGTTTTAATCAGAAGTTTGATCACGAAACCTTTGATTTGGTTTGCTGTAAAACAACTCGATAGCCATCAATGTCTTCGAATGTTTTTCCATTTTCATTCCAATAAGGGTTATAAGATGGAACAAGAATAAACCCGGCTGCTAGCATGGCGTCTACTTGTGATTGCCATTCGGATTTATCTTCAATATAGAATACCAATAAATTTTCTTTTGTTGGTGCTTTGCCAACAGAAGTATTTTGATGGTGAGTAAATTCCAAATGCCAGGAGTGATTGGGATGACCAAGCATAATGCCATCGAATTTATCATGATCTTTGAATTCGCCAAGTATCGATAAATTTAAACCTTTACAATACATTTCCGTAATTTCAGCAAGATGATCCGTTGGTCGGGCAATTCTGAGAATGGTTGATTTTTTCATATTGTCAAAGCCAATTAGAGAATCTGAAAAAGAGAAACGTTACCTTAAAAGTCATGAAGTTATTTAGGTAAAAGTGCTGGTAAACTACCAGCACTTTATTATAAACGATGATTCATGATTATGTTATGCATGACTGTATTAGTGACAAGGTGTGCGTTATTTGAGAAGGTTGTTTAATTTATTTTAAAACTGATGTAGCCACTAATACATTCCTGACAAAATTAAATATAATGTGAGGAATATTATTTAATATCGGCATCAATAACTTGATAGAACGCATTGTCAGTATCAGAAATTGTCCAAACACCAAGAATGACATGATAGCCTGAACGCTCTGGCACATCACAATGCAGAGTGATGGTTTGAGCGGGTTTTGCTCCGTTATCAAAACGCTCGCAGAAAGGCTTTAAATCAAATTGAGCACGGGTAAGCGGACTATTAGGATCCCAATCCGGCTTGGTAATAAAGTATTGCCATGAGGTTGTGCTATGCCGGGCGGTCAGCGTCCATGTAAAATCATTTTTACCCTTACTGACGTTGACATGATGCCAGCGAGTATTGGTTTGTTCATTGAGTTGATTAAATTGACCGACTCCAGCGCTAGCGATTTTTCCATCGGGAGGGCCGCCTTGAGGAAAACCTTTGGGGCCTTCAACCGATTGTGGTTCATACATGATTGGCCCACAATCTTTATTGAGGCGTTTGGCACATAAAAGTGCTCTGCTTGGTGGAGAGTCATTATACCCGTGAAGTGGGTTTGACTCTGCAATATTGAAAAATGGAATAGAACCGAAAGCAGTCAATCCCATTATCAGTAGTGATTTTTTAAATTTCATAGAGAGTTTCCTATTTTTTCGCGCTTGACTGTAAGATATGTAATTTTAATTATTGTTATTATGTTAATTGTATTAAATTAAATTTAACTAACTTATGATGGAAATCTATAGTGCTATTTATAACAAAACTATTTGATTATAAATTCTCAAATTATAATAGAGGTATTCTAAAAACAATTCAGAAAAAGAAAACTTTTTGTCAGATTAGAATCAAATAAATTCTATGGGGCTTAAATGCAAAAAAATACCTGCGTAGAGAGTAGAATAGGGTAAAAATAAATGAAGACGTGTATTTATTTAATGTGATGAAAGTTTCAATTATATATCACCGAGGTTGATTGAAAACATAAACTATTACATATGAATAATGCCGAGCCCTTTTCAGTCAAAAGTATGCTATTTAAATCTGAACTAATAAGTATAATCTATTGGGTTAAAATGTTATTTTTTGTAGATGTCGAACAGTTATTGAATGTTTTTAAATAAAAGAGTGAATGTTCAGCTCTTTTAGAACTGAGTGCCGTTAGATTTGGTTTTATATAAAAAATTGCATTTCCGTAGTAACTCCGATAGTGAATTGTATATAGCATCTTTCTTACCAAGAAGGCCAGGGTACTAAAGTCAGGAAAGGACACTTGAAGAACATTGCAATTTTGATTAATCCTCAAGTAGTTCGCATATTCTCTGTTGAATTTCCCTGTGACCGAATTGCCAATCTCAAAACTTGTGATCTTAAGCCACAGGCTTTTGAAGCGGCAGAAAATAGGTTCCCGCTCTTCAAGCAAGCAGAAAATGTTCATCTATTTCAAGTTGATTAAAAAATAATCTTTGATGTTTTGGGATGTGTGACATATTATATCTGATAAATCTTTTCCTTAAGAAGGAGGCATGAAAATGTTTTGGTTATTTTTTACTGGAATTCTCCCTATAATAATTTCATTCATGGCATGTAGTTATTGTGCTGATGATAACAATGACATTAATAACTAAAAAAACTAATGTAATCGTATAGTTAGGTTACAGGCTAACAATGATATTTGAAAAATTGTTGTTAGCTTTGTTATTTAGTTCAAGTATTTTGCCTTTGAAGTCAGATCAGGATGATTGTGAATTCTCTTCTCTCACTGAACAAACCCTATCAATTAGGAATATTCTTGGATTAATTGAAATCGACTAAAGCCAAGTCTCTTTTTATACTATCTAAGCAGTATTGTTTTAATAAAGTCAGTAATAATAAGGAAGACAGAATTTTAGAGGCATTGTGATGAAAGAGGTGCTGATTAGCATTATTTTGAAAAACGTCCTTGTTTTTCTTCTAGGCTAATCAACTATCTGATTGCTACTTGCTTTTTGAACATAAGCTATGCTCCCGATAAGCTAATGAACAATCCTGCAATAGTTGCACTCATGAGATTAGAGAGCGTGGCTGCCAGCAATGCCCTCAATCCCAATTGTGCAATATCTGATGCTTTTTGAGGCGCAACAGCGATGAATGCTCCAACGACGACAGCAATTGATCCGAAGTTTGCAAAACTACAAAGTGCAAACGAAATTACCGCAATGGTTTTTGCATCCAATAAAATTGTCGGATCTTTTAAGAAAACAGAAAAGTTTTTATAGGCAACAAACTCATTAATTGCCAGTTTCTGGCCGATCAGGCTGCCAACCAGTTCTGTTTGCTCTCCACTCACGCCCATCAGATAGGCTAACGGTGAAAACAGATAACCAAATAGCCGCTCCAAACTTATTCCTGTCAGGCCAAACAGATGACCAATACTTCCGATAATGCCATTGATCATTGCAATGATTGCAATGAAAGCCATAACAACGGCACCGACAGCAACGGCAATTTTTAATCCCAGCATCGCGCCGTTAGCGGCCGCTTCAATGATGCTGGTAGGGCGCTTTTCACTAAATGAAATGTGGTCAAATTGGACTTGAGAAGGCTCAGTGGCAGGGCTCAGCAAACGTGCAAATAAAATACCACCAGGAATTGCCATCAGTGATGCAGCTAAAAGATATTCGACGGGAACACCTAATCCGGCATAGCCGATTAACATAGAGCCAGCAAGAGAAGCCATGCCACTACACATGACGGTAAATAACTCATTACGGTTCATTTTGCTGATAAAGGGCTTTAGGATCGCAGGAAGCTCATTTTGCCCCAAAAATATGGTAGTCACCGCCGCGAATGACTCTATTTTACTGATGCGCATCGTTTTCTGAAAAATATATGCCAGGATATGAATTATCCATTTCATTACCCCGAGGTAATAGAGAACCGCAATGAGCGCGGTCACAAAAATAATGGCGGGGAGGACCTGAAATGCGAAAACGAAACCGTCGTCACCGAACAGTACATTCATTTTATCGCCAACTAAGCCTGCAAAGATGAACGAGCTTCCTGCCCCACTGTAAGACAGTATGGCACTGACACCGTTGGAAAGAGACTGGAGAAGCCATTTCCCGGCAGGGACATAGAGCATGATAGCGGCAAGGCTAATTTGTAATAATAGTGCCGCACTTATTGTTCGGAGGCTAATCATTTTTTTATTGTTTGAAAAAATATATCCAATAAAAAGCAATAAAAAAATACCCGTTATACTGCGAAGAATGTCCATTCATTTTTTCCTTCGAATTCCATCAGGAACATGACTGTTCATCTGTGGATCAAGATTATAAATACATCACTGGAAAATAGTGATTCAGTTTACTTTTGTATTGCATATTGCGTAGTAACACTTTGTGGCTAATGTCTCATTATTGCAAACCAATGCTATATCAGTCTTAAAATTGATCCCTCCGGTTCGCGCCTTTGCTTTGCTAAGTTTCACTCACTCTATTCGAATAATGTTTGGTAATAAAATGGGATTTATAGGCTATTGGATATTTCTCTATTTTATTCAACCCATCTTTATTGTGTAAAATTACTTGTATAACAAAAATAATTACATCTAATCACTTAGTGATACATTATCTTTTTTGAGATTGCATTGCATACTATTTTATCCTTCTATAATATTTTTTATTATGGTGATTTACATAAATTGTTATTTTTTTATTATGGATGTTGGTGTTTTAATTTTTTCAATACAAATGGTTATCAATCAAAATAACTCATTTTTATTTGTATTTTACGAATCCTTCCTGTGATTGATATGGGGTTTCTTGCCAGCAGCAAACGTCGAATTTACCCTCAAACTGATAGTCGTCAATATAAAGAATCAGTTTTTTATAAATTATCGCCGGACATTAATGTGTATTAATGTCTGTATTTGGCTTTTTGATTAAGATAAAAAATTTCCTTAAGTAATATTGTTGGGTTGTCTATGAATGGGATGAAATGACCTTAAATATCAATGAATAATAAATGAGGAATTTATGTCTGGAATGGATAAGCCAAAAGAAGATAAGAAACCTGATCTTGAGTGTTCACTTAATCCTGAACGTTACAAGAGTCAGGATGTAGTTGCACCAAGAGGTTCGTTTCCGTGGATAATGATTCAACTAGATTTAGGCTGGCAGGTTAGTCGCTGTGATTGGAGCGATCCGAATGAATATTTATACCTTATTCCCCAATCAACACAAGGCAATATCAGTGTGCCTTCTCATATAGGGAAGTACTTTAAACCCGGATTATCTGCATCTTGGCAACCAACGCCGGAAGATCTGATGGCTTGTGATTGGGGGATTAATTATGAACTGACTTTTGATTGTATTTTAAATAAGGTCGTTAACCCTGATGGAGATTATTTTGGGTACTTCGGTGATTCTTCAGCAGAGTTACAGATATTCGAGAATAATAGAGGTTTTGCTAAGATTCTATCTTTCTATTGGGATGATGCTAAAGATCCAGAAAATTCTGATATTAATTGGATCGTTATTTCTTCTGGAGATGAAATAATAGCCAACAATTTATCTGATTTTATGTCAATGAAGTCTCTTTATGTTACGGTTGACGGAGTAACTTACAATCTTGGTACTACAGGTGTGGGGATAAGAGGCATAGAACACCTTGGTAAAGCACCTTATGAATTTACATGTGGGTATTGGAATAATGATTTTAAAAAATTAGGGGAGATACTGAAACAAACAGGAGAAAGAAAATGTTTTCACTTCAAATGGGTTTGACAACCCTGTTTTCCTGAATGTAAGGCTATGCTTCGGCGTGGCCTTTTCATATTTAACTGTGTTTTGAAACTCATCAGTTATCTCTGGAAAACGAAATATTAACTTAATGAAAAATAAAAATTCGAATAAAAATATTGATTTCTAAGCTTCCTCTTTTCTTTGTTGTAATAAAATTTATGCTGTGATTTTTATATTTGATCTGGAATTTAAAAAATGATTCATCCGGTTTAATTAAGTTGGTGTTAATATGTTTTTTTTACTATTGTTCCGAAAGATGAGATAACCTTGAACTTTAAAAAGTGAGGGATTTATGTCTGAAATTAAAAATTCAAATCTGACAGAAAAGAAAAATAAGACCCCTGAACATGAATGCCAGTTTAATCCTGGTGATTTTAAAGATGAAAAAATTATCGCGCCTGTAGGCTCTTTCTCATGGGCGCTGATTCAACTGAAATTGGGGAATAACATTTCTCGTAAAAGTTGGACTAAAAAAGAACACTTAAAATTTGTTCCTCGTAAGACAAATAGTGAGGATAAGTATGATTACTTGTCCCATATTGATAAACGGAATATTTATGGTAACTGGGGGCCTTGGCAGCCTAATCAAGAAGATCTAATGGCGTGTGATTGGGAATTGTTCAAGCCAAAATCTGAAGATTGCATGATGTCTTTTGAGCTTGAGTTAGGAACGGCTTCGTTTAATCATGGCCATGACTGGGGATATATTGATCAAGAGGGAAAATGGCTGAGTGGAAGCCAATCTACGTTTGGTACTTTAACACCAATTTCAAATAAGACCGTGATTAAGCAGGTTCTGGCATTTTATTGGAGCACCTATGATCACTTTTATCTGATAGTATCCTCAGATAAGGAAGATAATAGTAAATTGCTAGAACTTATTACGAAAAATCTTTATATAACAGTTGATGATGTCACTTATTTTATTGGTTTTGCCCCACCTCTAGATGATAGAAATAATAGATATACTATTTCATATGGTACTAATGATGTGCGGAATTTTGGCGAAGTATTGAAGCACACAAATGAGAAAAAGACCTTCTGTCTTAATTGGCGTAATAGGTAAATCGTCAAATGCCTGATAATGAATTAACGGCCACATTTTGATGTGGCCGTTCAAAATTATTTAGACGCAATTTCCATTCTTATTTTCTTAAAACCTCATCTAATAACTATATTTTATTGACTGATAGCAATTGGTTATTAATCACCCCTCGTTTTTATGCTATATCAAAATGAAGTAAAAATATTTTTATAAATTAACTCCTTAGTAAAAGGTTATTTTTCTGTCAAGTTATTATGGGGTGTTGGTGAATGTTTTCATATACGAGAAAGAGGTCAGGGTATTCTGTTTTTTTACTCACCCTATTGTTTTTTTCTTTGTTTATTAACGTGTTTTCGAATAATGTTATTTCAGCGGAACATCGCAGTCATGCAGATAAAAATAAGATAGAAAGTGTTGATGTTCCGAATGAAGAAAAATCGGATTCAGGTATAAATCATGAAAGAACAAAAAAAAGTGATGAAACCTTAAATGCCAATACATCCCGTACAATAGTTAATAATATCCAAATTGTCAGCCATATTTTGTCATGGCTTACTACTTTGATGCCTTGAATGCAGACGTGGTAGATCCTGATAACCCGGAAAAACCCAGTGATCGAGGAGGGCTTCAGTATACAATTGAAGGGCAATCTTCTCCGGGTATTTTTGATTTGGGCGATGGTAATCAAGGCCCTATTAGTTTTAAAGGGAATGGTACGGGAATGATCAAGGCAACAATGATAATAGATGATGGACGAATCTATATATATATAAGTATTGTGTTGTTACCATGCAAAAGATATTTTATCCCACAGATCCAAATTTAACGGGTTATCATCCACGGTTAGATAACATTGCCTGTGAATCTGGTGTCACAACTTCAAGAGGTACACCCAACTCTCTAAGACAATGGAATTTCTTTCAGCCCAATAACCCATACACGATATACTCTGAGTTTGGCAATATTTTTAATTGGGGAATATTTGTAGATGCCGGTGGTCAAATTACAGATGTAGATGATAACTTCCCCACTGTTAAAGTTTATAATATGCCAGATATAAATCATCCTAATAAAGAGTATTATGCTATATACGATGTTAAGACGAATGAGATCACCAATAATCAAGATTATTTGGCTAAGGGCGGATTATTGATCTGTACCTACGGGACATGATATTGAAATACATGACATCACTATCGTATGGCGTTAGTGTTTTCTATAAAAAGGCGTGCGGTGACAGGCACGCCTTTTGCGCGCAATTAGGTTCACACTGCAACTTGAAATCCATTGGGATGCTGTATTCAGCTGAAAAAAGTGGGCATTCATCCATAACAATAGTTTGATGATTTTAAAAATTATGGGAAGATCCGGGGCATAGATAGCTAACAATATGAAGTTGAGAGGAATCTACTATGCCTATATGGGTAGATGCTGATGCATGTCCTAAGGTGATAAAAGAAGTATTATACCGTGCGGCAGAACGTGAAAAAGTACAGGTGACATTCGTGGCGAATCAACGATTAAGTGTGCCTGCCTCCGCTTTTTTACGTACGTTACAAGTTCCCGCCGGATTTGATATCGCTGATAATGAAATTGTCCGTCGTTCAGTAAGCGGTGATTTAGTGATCACAGCTGACATCCCTCTTGCTGCTGAAGTGATCGAAAAAGGGGCAATCGCACTCAATCCTCGCGGTGAACGTTATAGTGAAGCGACAATACGTGAACGCCTGACTATGCGTGATTTTATGGATACAATGCGAGCGAGCGGGATTCAAACGGGAGGGCCTCCTGCACTAAACCAACGCGATCGCCAACGGTTTGCAAATGAATTGGATAAGTGGTTATTGCAACAAAAAAAAGTATCTTGAAAGAAGATATGATGATTTAATGAACATTGGTGAACACAAGACACGCTTATTATTCAGCGAAATATGCTGAGCATCCTCGCTCAATGTGGGCGAGGCGCAATTGCGCGGCACGAAGCGGGTTTTACGCCATCAAACCGCCTCCAATTCCTGTTTACATGTATGAACTTAAGTATACTTACAAAAAAAATTATTTTACTCATTTTTTTAAAATTAAACACAAGGAGAGAAAAGTGACAGCAAAGAGTACTACCAAGTTCGCAGAGCCTGAAAAAGTAAAACTCTGGAAATATATGACTTTCACAAAGTATATTGAATTAATATCATCAAAAAAGCTCTATTTAGGAAAAATAAATGGCTTTCGAGATATATATGAAGGGACTGTAACAAAACATTATAAGGAATTGCACAATAAATTGGTCAAGCAAGGGGAGTATACCCAGCAGGAAGTTGATGATTTTTTTAATGAATTGAAATCGTTTGAGAAAATGGCACATATAAATTGTTGGCATGAAAATAGCTATGAGTCAGCGGCAATGTGGGATTTATACGGCAGGACAAATGAATCAATAGCGATAGAAACGAATTTCGCCAGATTACAAAATTTGCTTCCTGATAATGTATTATTAGAAAAAGTAAAATACCTTGATTATGACTCTGATTTATTTCCCCCTCTTAATAATCTAGCGCCCTTTGTACATAAAAGAAACTCATTTAAGCATGAAAATGAAGTCAGGATCATTAAATTTGAAAATAACAATAACAAAACAGGAATTAAACTGGATATGAATCTAAATAAGTTAATAGAAAAAGTACATGTATCACCGGAAGCTGAGCCGTGGTTTATTGATTTGGTTATAGAAGTGACGAAAAAATATCAAATAAAAACTACAGTCGTGAAGTCAAAACTATATAATTTAAAATAAACACTAAGCATAGTATAATTAAAATAATGAATGTTTTGGTTTTTAAATTAACCCGCAAAATGCGGGTCTTGTAATGATTATATCATGTGTTTCGATGGAACTTAGTGTTTCTCCTAAGTAAAAGCCTTATACCCTTTGTTTTTTGAATTGCAAACAATGTACTTTAGTGGGTATTTATCAAAGTGTATTAATATCATTCACCGTAGTAATCGCTTGATAATCAAATTTTCCTTTAATCTCTCCCAATGGATTAATAGTGACTTTTTCCATTAAATAATACTCTGTAAAGTTGATTTTTTCTGATTCAAGAATAATTTCCTATTTTTACATGTCTTGCTTTGCTATATTTTTTCGCTAAATAAGCGAAAATATTCCCGAAGAATCTGACCAAAGCATTCTGAATATTTGGACACAGCATAACCGGTTGAATTTATCTTATTGTCACTCTTGGCTATATAAATTTTTAGGTTTTTTTGCACAATTCCATCTTCCTGATTCATTTTCTCAGAATACTTTTTTGTGCTTGTTCTGTTAATTGTACGCTTTCAAAAATACCCAGAGTAAAATCTGATTAATTCCACGGCGCTATATATGTTAAGGATTTTTCAGCCAATACAGCATAAACGACTGAAAAAAGTCAGGGGCGTATTGACCATGTTGCCCCTGAATGGTTATGCCGGTTTTTCGAGATTGTAATTTAAATGGCGTCATTACCTTTTGAAAATGATAGTGAGACTCGGTTGAACTATCTTTTCCATAAATCTATTTCCGACATAAGACTATTTTTTATAAAACTATCTCTGCCATGGCGTGAATGACAGGAATAATCTGGCGGAATGTGTCAGAGGAACCCTTTTTTCGTAAAGGTAATTCGTGTTGCTTCATTCAAATCCATGTCTTTCATGGCTTCAGGTGATACCCAGGCAATTTCCTGAAATTCCTCATTGAACGTAATGTCCCGGTTGGCACTGATGCAATCAAAGATAAGGTAAATCATATAAATTTCTTCAGTAGTGCCATCTGAATACGTTTTTACTCGGATATCATCACGAAAAGCCCAGGGTTTCACCTCTGTTATTTCCAGCGCGTCACCCAGCTCTTCTCTGATTTCTCGTCTCAATGCCTCTTCCATCGTTTCACCGGATTCCATTCCTCCTCCGGACAAAGCCCACTGCCCCGGAAATACACCGCGATCAGAAGCCATTTTACACAGCAAGTATTCGCCATTATTTTGAATGATGGGACAGACAATGACTCTTTGGCGCATATCACCTCCGTAGCATATTTATTTTGTTAATCACTGTATCAGAAAAGGAGTCAATATTATCAGGATGCTGACAAATCATGACCCTGTCCCGAAGGTTTTCGGGAAGTTTATTCAGAAAACACTGATATTCATCATACCAGCCTTTTATCCATTTAACTTTTGTTGTTTCATCGGGAAATTCCTCGGGGCGAATTCCGCTGGTTTCATCATCATGCAGATGTAGCAGGGAATATTCAGCAGAATAATCAAGGAAAACGATAATATCCGGAGCCGGAATAATATGATTTATTTCCTCCCATAATTTCATATATGCCGTATGTTGTGACTCATTGATATATCCTGCCTTCAGCATGAAATTAATAAACAGGTAATCTTCAAGATGAGAACGTTCCATCACCAAATTAAACCCTTTGTCCAGCCAGGATTTAACCAATAGGGAACGCTGGAGCATAAAGTTGAGCTGTATGAGATAACCGTAGTTGCTGGTATCGTCAAAAAGATATTGCAGGAGAGAATGGTGAACACTTTTTTCGTCAATGGCGATAGTATGTAGATCATGCTGAAATAAGGATGAGGGCAGCCGTCTCAGCAACGTACTTTTCCCCACCCCCGAATTACCGGTCAGGCATATATAGAGCGGTTTCCTTTCTTGATTTCCTTCTTTTTTGTCTGCGGACCAAGGGTCCATATAAAGATAATTATACCTCATGCTGTAAACTCCCGATGATCCAGCCAGAACCGGTTATTTTCACATTTATGCAGAATTTCATTATTCCCGAAAATTGCCGTCAGAATTTTATCAGGGGGGTCTGTCAGCATATTACCCAACAAAGTATAGTTTTCACCATCAGGAATGATAACATCAAAATTAGGCTCCATGACAACATTGGCTTTATCACGTTCTTCAAAGGTAGCCCAGCATCGGCATGGCCGGAAATTGTTCTTTCAGTGCTTCCATTCTGTGAATAAATAAATCGGTTTCTATTTCCAGTTTATCTCTTTTTTCTTTTCCGACCCCCAAGGGGCAGAACTGATCAAATCGCCATGCCTGAATTTTATAAGGAAGTTTTTCAACCCAGCTGACAATGTCATTTAAGGTGTCCACATTTGACTGAGAAACAACGGTAGTCAGTTTGATATTAATCTTGTTATGTGCATCAGGAAGCCACATCAGTATGTTTTTGATCACCCTGTGCTGATTGCTCATTTTGCTACTGCGAATATCAGTATTAACTTGCTGGTCAATACCGTCAATCGGCATTCCCACCCAATCCAGAACTGGATTCAATCTCTCATGATCCATCATAAAACGATGCCCAACCGTTGAGAGGTAAGTCATAAACCCCATCTGTTTTGCATATTCAATCAGTTCAATAAAGTCCGTCCTTGAAGTGGGTTCACCGCCTGTAAAACCTATACGCCGGAAGCCCATTTTATACATTCGCTCAATGACAGCAAACGAACTGGAGAGAGGAGAATCTTCGATGCCAGGGTTTCGGAAACAGAGGTCACAATCCAGATTGCAATGTGAGGTGATTCTGAAATCCATAAGTAGGTTACTGACGTCCATAAAGCACCCTCATGATATTAATGAAAAAGATAAAAACATTACAGTTTGTATGGTTTTTTTAAACTACTCTGTCAGAAATAAAATTCAAGCAATAACAAACTTTTTTTAAGAGAGGTGATAAGACTCACGAGTACAAGAAACAGAATTCATATTTGTGAATGACATCTTGGAAAGAGAAACTTCCCTGTGTTAATGAAATTAAACTCGGCATTTTTTCCAATTTCAGGAATTTATTTCGCTAAAGATACCTGCATGATCATAATGGTTTATATTGTTTCTGTTTTTCTGGGGAAATACTTTTCCCAGAACTAAAAATACAGGTATTACTTTTATAGCTAAAATCAGGCTGTGCTTTTTGGTATTGTGATTCATATCACCATAATGAATTTCCGTGATTGGGTTCAAATAATAAATTAAATTTCTTAATCGCTATTAGGTTCATCGTATAATTATACGGCTCTGAATAAATGTTCTGGATGGAATGATAAGCGTAACTCTGCATAACCAATGAAGGCAAATATGAAAGCTGTTATTTTCGATATGGATGGTGTGTTGATAGATTCTGAACCATTATGGAAAAAGTCAGGTATGCTAGTTTTAAATCATTATGGTGTGCCAATCACTTATAATGAAATGATGAGTATGATAGGTATACCTGTATCGGGCATGATAGATAAAGCCTGTCAGCTCTATAATAAAAATGATTTAGATGTATCTAAAATTGAAAAAGATCTCTTCATTAAAGGGGTTGAATTAATTCTTGAAGAAAAGCCTTTAATGGATGGGGTAATTGAATGTTTAGATTTCTTAGTAAGAAAAGAGATTAAAATCGGGATTGCTTCTGCTTCTCCATTATCCTTTTTGTTAAAAATAGTCGAGCAATGCGGTATAGCTGATTATTTTGATTATATATCTTCGGCTGAGCATATGCCATATAATAAACCACACCCAATGGTTTATCTCAATGCTGTTGAAAAATTGAATGTTTTACCTGACGAATGCTTAGGAATAGAAGATTCTAAAACCGGCATGATTTCAGTTAAAGCCGCTTCTATGAAATGCGTGGTTATGCCGAGTTATATTGAATATGATAATTCATATTGGGATACTTCTGACTGGAAAATTAAAAATCTAAAAGAACTGGAAAATATAATTTAATTGATTGTATATATACTCAATGGATTTCAAGTTGCTTCGCGACGGCAAGGGAATGACAAATTCGTCGGGAACGAATTTGAACAGCCAAAGGTCGAGAGGCAGGAGCCTCTCATGATCCCCGGGCGCATGGATAACCGTGTGTTTATAAAAACGGTGCCAGTGGCACCGTTACAATCTGCACAGGAGAGATTATTTTTTGTCTGCTGTGATACGATCACGGATATGCTGAGCACGTTCCTTTGATGCTGGATGTGAATCAAACATACTGGATTTACTATTGTCCAATTTAGCCAGTTTCTCGAAGCCGGTAACCAAACCTTCAGTTTTAACGCCGCGTTTTTTCAACAGGTCATACGAAAAATCGTCAGCTTCACTTTCCTGATGTTGTGAAAACTGAGAGTTGATCAACTTTTGGCCCAGATCAGCAAGCTGAGTATTATTTAATTGTGCGGCTATACCACCTGTTGATGCAACTGCGTTACGTGCAGCAACGGCAGCATAAGCAACCTGCATCGCTTTGCGGCTGTGGCCCAGTGTAACGTGGCCCATCTCATGCCCCAGAACGCCTTCAACTTCATTGTCACTCATCAGGTCCATCAGGCCGCTGTATACACGTACGCAACCATTAGCCATCGCCCATGCGTTTACATCGTCCGTCATATAAACTTTATAGTTAACTGGTGTACCGCCGACTTCATTGCCTAATGCTTTGGAAATTTTATTCAGGCGTTTGGTATATTTGCTGGATGCAGGGGCAATTTTATTGCGCGCATCCATTTCCTGACATGACTGTTCAGTTAACTGTTTTACATCAGAATCACTCAGTGTCGCTGCTTGGAATAATTGCATTCCGGAGTTAGCCAGCATCCCCTGATTAATGTTGTTACAACCTGTCAGAATCACAGCAGATACTGCTACTGCAACAAGAGCTTTAATTTTCATAAAATTGTTTTTTCCTTTGCAATACACACAACTATAATATTTTTAGCGCATTAAAAGACGATGAATTTTGCTAAAAATAATAATAGGAATAAACCCCAATATTTACAATTAGGCAAATTTGACACATTTTAAACAAAATCGTTAAATAATAAGCTTAAAAATTTGACTTAAGTCAAATTTTTTCTAATCAAATGAATTCTGGCTGACTTAATGAATCATTTTGGCAATGTTGCTGCACAAAGCGTGTTCCGGCATAGCTGAAAAAATGGGGTATGAAACAGGGGGATTATTATCCAATTGTCTCGATGCAACTGTGTGCTTTATGTTATATGAACTTCTAGATGATGACGGCGATGCTGATTGAGTTTATCTGCCGCCCATTCAGCTGATATTCACCTGCGTTAAATCTCGATAAACACGTCTACTACAATGAGCGATACTCAATGGATTTCAAAATAAATGGATTTCAAAATAAAGCCTAACAGGTGTATTTTCCCTTTGGGGAATAATATCACCATCGCTATTGGTTACGATACCAATCATATGTATTGTATTGATCTATCACATCATAATCATCAATATCATTGGCTTCATAGCTTTCTTCACCAAACATGCATTTCCATACTAAAATATAAAACTCCTTGACAGACATAACACTGGGCAATTTCATTTGAGGAAGCCCACAGCGGTAATAATAAGCCAAATTATTTTCCTTGCCATATTTTATTTTATATTTGTAACTTTCTTTAAGCCTATTTTTCCATGATATACTGTGTTTGTTATAGGCAGGAAGAAACCCTTGTTTTACTAATATTTCTATGTTCGTAATATCATTTAAGTCTAGTTTAAATAAAGCGTGGTTACTGTTAATTTCATTGTTTAATAATGCCCAAAAATCAAATAGATAAGATTCACTCACTTTTAATGTCTTTGCTTTTTTAAAATTTTCCATATTTTATATCCAATCATATTTGAAAATTCCGACTCTTAGTGCTGATGCTTATCATACATTAATGTCATTAATTTTTCTTTCATTTGGTTGTATTTTATCACAATAAAATCACTTCTTTTTCCCAAAGGCAAAACTCATCAATGTGTCGTTGACTTTTATTCGCTTTGCATAATCTAATTAAAGATTGTTACGATGAAACATTTTCCTGATTTATGTGTTATTAATACTGTTGCGTTGAATTAATAATTGATAATTACATGAATTGCGTTTTATAAACTTATATATTTAATTGATTGAAAATAAATAATTTAATGTTTTTTAATCACAGTAAATGAGGAATAATGGTTTTGATTCTGCAATTAAAAATATATCTGGTTTTTATATTTTAAAATTGTCATGTCATTTTAAGGTGTTTTATATTGAAATTGCATTGATAATGATCAGGCAGCATTAAAAAATACTCATTTAATATGTTTACCTTAAGATTATTAAAGGAAAATCACTATGATAAAGAAATTGTTGCTGGGTGGGGCATTAGCCGCACTGCTTATCGGGGGAGTTGCAGTGGCAAAAGAGCCTCCCTCTGATGATACTGTAATTATAATAATAAAATGATATAGTCATTGAGTGGATAGGTTAGGCAACATTTATTCTGCTGAATATTGATGCAGAGTAAATTAAATGGACAAGACAAGCCTATTTTTTATAGGCTTGTCTATTAATCAATGTATTTTATCAGATTTTATCATTTAAATGGAATAAGCTTATTTATTGCTGAATAAAGCTTTGGCTATTATTTTTATCTCATGTATTAGTTTATTGCAATTTCTATTATTTATTTAAAAAAAGAGGTAGTGTAATGACTTATTCGATAGGTGTGCTTGCCGGTATGGGGCCAAGGTCAACGGCTCCCTTTATTGATATGCTCGTTAACGCATCTCAATATTTGTATGGGGCAAAACATGATATGGATTTTCCCAAAATGCATATCATCTCTTTACCAACGCCGTTTTATCCGGGAATAACCATTGATGACATCCAAATGATACAAGCATTACAGAGTGGTATTGCTGATTTGGTGAATGTTAAGGTCGATTTGATAGCTGTTCCTTGTAACTTGGCCCATATATATTATTCAGATATGAAAAATGCCAGTGCGGGTATTCCTATCTTGCATATCGCTGATTGTGCTCTGCAAAAAATAACGTCTGATGATACAAAAATTGCAATCATTGGTACAGAACCGACCATTGACGCAGGGTTTTATCAGGAGCGTATTCATGCTGCGGGAAAAGAACTTATTTTATCCACAGAATTGCGCAGCCGCACAACAACGCTTCTTGCACTCATTAAAGAAAAAGGATTTGAGGATAAAGACGTAATAGCCGCGTGGGATGCTGTATTGTCATATGTGGACGCTTTGAGGGTACATGTATTGTTGATCGCTTGCACTGATATTAGCCCACTCATAAAAAGCGGGGCAACCCGGTCAATGAAAATAGTAGATACAGCCTCAAGCCTGGCTGAATCAGCGATTCATAACTTCTATAAGATTCATAACTTCTATAATTTGGAAAGAAGTCCGTTTTAATCAGGTTATATAGGATATGTAGCCAGTATTCTAGGTTTTAGGGGGCATCATCAGGGCCTTGATGATATTGATTGCAGAGCCTGATACTGGAGGAACTTATCAGAAAAACAACTTTAATAAATTATTCTTCGAGTGAATCACGAAATTGGCGTTTTCTCCACTGTGTTTTTTTCTGAATGCAGTAAACTGACTTATTATTTTTAAGATGAAAAGAAAGAAAAAGGGGCTTCATGGAGAATACATTCCAGAAAGCACGTTGGTTACGGGATCTACAACGTTTTTTACCTCTGAAAAGTCAGTTTGTTTTATCCGGTAATGTCAGGGACTTGCAGGCATATAAAATCTCGCCGGAGATTATTACACCTCTGGCACTAAATCAGGCTCTGCAAAATACGTTATTTGATATGGGTTATGCACATATCATGACATTCAATCCACTGTCCGGATTTACCTTAATCAATCATCCATCTAAAACAGAATTACAAGGGCAGGTGTTATTACAACAGATGGGTTTATCGATGAATGCCAACCTTATTCCCGGTGGCATTGATCTGTTAAATAACATATTAGATAAATGGACAGAATACCCGGGTGATCCGATAGCGCTCTGCGTAGATTTTGCTTCTTGTCTGATTTCCCAGCGTGAACATCTCTCTTCCATTGAGCACCACCTATTTACGCGTGCCTTAATTCTTTCTCATCAGGCCAAAGCCAGGCCGGCCGGGGCACAACACCAGCCGTTTTTTAATGCTATTTTCTGGATAGTTGAAAAAGAGACGGATTTACCGGACTGGTTTTTGATTAATAATCCCCGGCTCCGGCACATTCCCATTGCTAAACCTGACGGACAAATGCGTCGGGCTCTGGCGCCAACTTTATTGCGCTCATTGCCGGATTTTAGCCAGTTGACGGATGATGAACAAAACGCTTCATTAAATGATTTCATTGATGAAACCAACGGGCTGTTATTGCTCGATTTAACTGCCATCGCACAACTCGCCCGCCTTGAACATGTTCCAATCACGCGTATCAGTGATGCCGTCAGGCGTTATAAAGTCGGTATCACAGAAGATCCGTGGCAAAAGATTGATAGGAATAAAATCCGGAATGCTTATGACATCATACAACGGCGTGTGAAAGGGCAGAATCATGCTGCAACTCACTTACTGGATATTATTAAGCGGGCTATAACCGGCGTAGGGGGCAATAAAGGCGGGCGTCCACGCGGCGTTTTGTTTCTTGCTGGCCCTACTGGTGTCGGTAAAACAGAACTGGCAAAAACCGTGACTCAATTATTGTTTGGTGATGAAAGTGCATATATCCGCTTTGATATGTCGGAATTTAGTGCCGAACATGCTGATCAACGCCTTATCGGTGCGCCTCCGGGTTATGTGGGTTATGACACCGGTGGCGAACTGACGAATGCTATCCGCGAAAAACCATTCAGTGTTGTGTTGTTTGATGAGATTGAAAAAGCTCACCCGCAGCTGATGGATAAGTTTTTGCAAATTATTGATGATGGCGTTCTGACATCCGGTCGCGGAGATCGTGTCTATTTTTCAGAATCACTGATTATTTTTACTTCGAACCTAGGCATTTACCGGCTGGATCATGAGGGAGAGCGGATCGCAAACGTGACACCGGATGAACCATTTGAAACAGTTCAGCTGAATGTGAAAAGGGAAATTGAACGTCATTTCAAACTGGTGCTGAACCGGCCGGAATTGCTCAACCGTATCGGTGAAAATATCATTGTATTTGATTTTATCCGGCCGGATGTTGCGGAGCAGATTTTCACCCAAATGATGGATGACATTCTGCGTGGGCTGGAAAAACAGTCGCTAACCATCGCCATCGCAGAGCACGTGATGGAAACCCTCAAATCCCATTGCTTGGCGGATTTATCCAATGGAGGGCGGGGCATACGTAATCAGCTTGAGATCCACCTGATTAACCCGTTGTCACGGGCTATTTTTGATCAAAATGTACAGCCGAACGAAGATTTTTGTATCACTCACATCTCATTAGGCAAAACAGATGAAATGACAACCGTTCAGCTGACGCCCACCACCACGGGGCTATTTTGATGGAAATCAGTTTGTCGCGTTTGCATTTTCCCGTGACTTCTCTGGGACCGGGAAAGCGTATTGGAATTTGGACGCAAGGATGCCGCATTCGCTGTAAAGGCTGCATGTCACCGGATACATGGCGACCGACGCAGCAACGCATGACTGTCAGTGCCTTGATGGCACAGCTCATGCCATGGCTGATACAGGCAGACGGGATCACCATTTCTGGGGGAGAACCTTTTGATCAGCCGGATGCCCTTTATGCTTTGCTAAAAACATTGCGGGAGCATTTTTCGGGCGACATTCTGGTTTTCAGCGGATATGAATACAGCATATTAAAAGCGATGTCAGGAAAAGCGGGGTCAGGGATGATGGATGGTTTGATTGATGCATTGGTGTCTGGCCCATATCAACAGGATGCAACGCAAACGCTGCGGTTGCGGGGCAGTGATAATCAGGAGCTGCATCTTTTGACCTCATTGGGAAAACAGCGTTACCACGCTTACCATCAGCCACTGAACAAAACAGACAAAGTTTTGGATCTCGCGTTGGATGAGCAAGGCAGGGTATTTATTGCCGGTATTCCGGAAAAGGGGGACATGGAACGGTTCAGAGCTTTGCTTGTGCAAAAAGATCATCAGGTAACACAAATTAAAAAATAGAATGGCAACAAATACAGGTATGTAATAGCTATGATGCGTTTTTGCCCCCACTGTCAAACAGAGCGTCCACTGACTGAAATTTTTTGTGAAGGTCATATTAACACCCGACCATGCGGATGGGATTTATCGTCAGAGCTTATTCGCCAATCAGGCTGGCGTCCTCAGCTACCAGCCAGTACACCCATTGGCACACCGGCGGAAATGGCAGGATCGCCGGCAGTAGAAGCTACAGAGGCACAGGTTCAGGCGCATATTTATGTTTGTATGAACGGGCATCAAATGGAAGAGGACGACCTTATCTGCCTGCAATGTGGTGCCGATGCTGCCGAATTTTCCATCGAAAATTCAACGGATTATGTTCAGGATGCAACAGTGCCACCGCCAGAAGCGATAATGGTCGGAAACTGGCTGTTGGGTGAACGGATAAATGGCAGTGACAGTCCGCGTGAGCGCTACCATGCGACTCATAAGGAAACAGGGCAACAAGGTGTTTTAACGCTTTATCAATTAGGTGAAGAACCTGATCAGTCTGTCTATGAGGTATTTCACCTTTTACCCAAAAATCACGTACCGGAATTATTGGAAACAGGTCGCCATCTTGCCAGATCCTGGCATGTGACAGAACCGATTTCCGGTGGTTCATTAGAGGCCTTTATTGCCAGAGGGGATGACTGGCAACAGCAAGAAATCCCCCAGCTCATTCGGGAAATTGGTCAGGCGTTGGCTGTTTTTGCAGAACATGGTTTGCGCCATCGCGATCTGAGGCCTGCTCACCTGATGATCCGTCAGCGTTCACCACTGGATATTGTCATTATTGAATTGGGTTCTGCCTGCTTGTCAGAGTTTGATCTTGAGGCGGTTTCTTCACTGGATATCAGTCGCTACAGTGCGCCGGAAATTTTAGCGGGAGGGGTGTCCGCCGCTTCTGATTGGTGGAGTCTGGGCATTATTTTGCTCGAACAGCTCACTCAGGGGCGTTGTTTTGAACAGGTGCACACAAATGCGTTTCTGATCCAGATCATGACTTATGGCGTCATCATTCCCGATGACTTGGATGAAAATATCCGCATTTTGCTGCGTGGGTTATTAACCCGCGACCGCAAACGACGCTGGCAGTGGCCGGAAGTCTCCGCTTGGCTGGATGGTCGCCCGGTGGCGGCAGTGCCGGAAGACAGGGATCTTCAACAGCCAAAACATGGCCAACAACTTATGCTTGCGGGAGTGGAATATAGCCAACCCATACAATTTGCATTGAAGGCCGCTGAATTCGCCCAATGGGATGAAGCGTTGTCCTTGTTAATGCGGGGAGAACTGCTCTCATGGCTCGCCGGAATGAGCCATTATGAATCAATCCACCCGTCGCTGCGTCTTTTTACTGAGATTCCGGAAATGGATGGCAACCTGCGCCTGATGCTGGCTTTGAAGGTGCTCAATCCGGATATGCCATTTATTTACCGTGGTGAGATCATCACGCCTTCCTGGTTATTGGAACATGCAGATATCGGTTATCAATTGATTAATGATCCGGTAACGGAACTATTGCGGCAAATCGACCCTGAACACTGGCTGGTGCAACTCTATTATCGTCAGCAGCAAATTCGCAACCGGGCTGAATCTCTGGAAATTGCACTGAATGAAAACACCCTGAAAATCTATTTGCTGATGACTTCCCGCAGTCAGCTGATTGCCCGCCGGCAAGCACATCATCAATTGTTCCCTGATACGTATCATGGCGGATTGCGTGCACTGATTGATAGGCAAGATCCACAGAATGAAGAGCTTATTCTGCTGCTGAGTGCGGATATCGATCAGTTTATTGCGCGTCAGACATTATTGGATGAGGCCGCTAAACTGGCAAGACATTATCGTATCAATACTTTTGAATGGGCGACGGCTGAGGCGTTATTACAATTGCCGCGTTTGGCGTTATACCAGCAGCTAAAAGAGAAAATTGGTGGTTTTTGTCGGTGTGGGATCGCCGACATTGATGAATGGGCGGAACAATTTTTACTGACACAGCGCCTGCCGCTTGAACAGGTGGTTGTCATGCTGTCCATTGCGGCAGATCAATGGGTGGTGCCGGAAAAACAGCGTTATGTCCAGCAAGTCATGCAGTTTTTTACCCGGAAAATCACCGCAAATACGCAACGAGGCTCTTTAGTTCGCATGCGCCTGACTTCATCGGCAGGGCGGATTGACCTGACTGAATTGAATGCGGTTCAGAAAAATGCGCAGGATCTGCTACAACATGTCATTAACCGACCGAAAAATGCGATTGCCATTGATAGCCAGACTTTATTGCAGAAGCCTGAAGTTAACGACCGGTTACGGGTATTGCTGTCTCAGACTGAATTATATCAGCGGGATACCGGCATAAATGGGATGTATCTGGGATTTCCGTTCCTGCTCATTCATACTCAACCTTCACAGATGAAACCCCGGATCGCCCCGTTGTTTCTCTGGCCGGTTAATCTGCTGATGAATGCCGGAGTGCGGGGTGTCGCCCGATTGCAATTTGATGGCAAGCGCGGGGCCGTAAGGCTCAATCCGGCATTGGCGAGCCTCAATGGCATTTCTTCGGTAAACATTCCTTCTGTAAAAGAATGGCAGGCGATTTTGGACCAGTTGCTCGCACATGCGGGAGTGACGGTGGATAGTGTGATGGAGAAGCTTTCAACTGTGATGCCAGTGACAGCCAGACAGTTATCTGCATTGCCCTCAGATGCTGAAATCGAAGAAAACAATGCCTCATTGTGTTGCAGCGCCGTACTTTTTCATACGTCATTTATCGGGCAGGCGATTGGAAAAGATTTACAGCAAATCGCTGGATTACCGGTTGAAAACACGGCACTGGAAAAAGCATTGGGATTGGCGGAGCCCAATGTGTCCGGACTGCTGCCGCTAAAAGCAGAAGAACGTTATTTTGTCAGCGAGAGTGATCCTTCGCAAGAAACAGTAGTGGCAGCGGCACGGCAAAATCAGGGGTTGTTGATTGAAGGTCCGCCGGGGACAGGAAAAAGCCAGACTATTGTTAATCTGATTGCAGATACCATTGGACGGCAGAAAACCGCATTGGTGATTTGTCAGAAACCCGCCGCTCTGGAGGTTGTGTATAAACGACTGATTGCCAGTGGCCTGATGAACCGCATTGTGTTTGTACATCAGTCGCAGAAGGGGCGTGATATTGTCCAGTCTGTACGTTCGCAGATTGAAAGTGTGTTTCTCCAGAAGAAACATGATACTCAAACGCAAAATAGCGCTAAAGCGACAAATAATATCAAGGCGAAAAATTGGGTGCGTCAGCGTGATATTGCAGCCCAACGGATAGGCAAATATGAAACGCAGTTGGATAATTATTACAACGGCTTGCATCAGCATCATGAAGCAGCAGGGTGCTCCTATCGTGAGCTGATGGCATCCTTGATTGCATTGCAACGAGATAACGCGGAGTTTTGTCTTGATTTACCTCAATTGCAGCCGTTATTTACTTTATCCAATGCAACAGAAGCCACAGCCATCATTGATGATATTGTGCAGGCAGCTCCCGTATGGTTGTTGGCCGGCTATGAAGGAAGTCCGCTTGCACAATTGCATTCTTTCTCTGCGGATAGCGACAGTTGCCATCGGTTTAACCAATATTTTGCCGGATTCAGGCAGACGGAAGCGGTTCGGGAGCAAGTACTGGCCCAGCCTCATACACAAATCACCATTGAAACACTGTCTCACCATCAGGTTGCCTTAGCGGCCTGTAAAACAGCATTTACCTCACTATCTTCGCGGGCATGGCAACAATTCGCCTGCTGGTTGCCGCTGTTTTGCAATGAAAAAGGGCCGCGGTTACGTGGTCAGCAGATTATTAACCAGCTGGAAGCACTGATTATGCGTTTACAGCAGGTGGATATCTCGTTGTGTGACCCTCGTTTATTCCATCTTCTGGCGGGTTGTGAAAGTTCAATATTGGCGGAATTATCTCAGGCATTGAAAGAGAGACAGCAGAAGTCATTTTGGTTGTTTCTGAATCCGTTCTATTATGCCCGTCAACGCAAACTAAACACTTTTTTTGCGGTGCACGGCATCAACAATAATCCGGGACAACACACCACATTTTCGCATTCAATAAGTGCCGAACAGACATGCCGCCTTATCCGAAATGAACTGAATCAGCTGTATCAACAACTTGAACTCGGTGAGTTTGCCGAGCCGGATGCTTTTTTATTGCTTCAGGAGCTGGAGAATGCAACAGACAACCTTCGCCGGATTGCGGATCTGGCACAATATGTTATCGATTATCCGCAGCCATCCCATTTATTCAGTGCGATATGTGAAGGTCAACATGCTGGTTTTGAGCAACAATGTCTTGAAATCGAAGCCGCAATCACACGTACTCAGGTACAAGAAAAGAGTTGTACTGCACTCAGTATGCTGACTCCGTATTTGTCCAGCCAGACACAGCACCGGTTTGCCCGGGCGATTAAACACCAGATGCCTCTCAGCGATGATCTGGCCGTGATAGCGGCAGCCCTCCCGACATTAAAACCTTATTTGCAGTTTCGGGCACTTTCTGAACATTTTGGTGAGACGCATTGGGAAATCCTGAGATTATTCCGTGCTTATACAGACGAACTCTCTCAGCTGGATGATACGGCATTGCGTCAAACCTTCGGGAAAACATTGCAATATTATTATTATTTGTCACTGAAGGCATCGTTTGAACATCAGTTCCCCGTGTTATCCATCGAACCTGATGCACTGGATCAGCATGTCCAACAACTGGAAAGTGCATTGACAGACTTGCAGATGTTTAACCGTGAAGTGCTCAATCAAGAATTAGATCATCAACAAATCGGTTTGAAGAGGGAATGGGAAGAAATTACCCGTTTAACCGGAAAAAGAGTCAGAAGACTGCGGGAATTTATTGAGGAGGGAGAAACTTTGGGCCTGATGCACTTACGTCCGGTCTGGCTGATGACACCCGATGTCGCCAGTCAGGTTTTACCGCTCAGGGCCGGTTTCTTTGATACCGTCCTTTATGACGAGGCCTCTCAGATGCCAATCGAATACGCATTGCCAACACTGTATCGTGGTAAGCAAATGATTGTGAGTGGTGATGATAAACAAATGCCGCCTTCCCGCTTTTTTTCCGGTTCATTCAGCGACTTTTCGGATGATGGCGAAGGAAACGACGCATTTGGGCAGCAACAGGAAAAAAAGCACAATGAGTGGAATTATCGCCGAATCGGGGAGTGTCCGGATTTATTGCATTTGGCACGGGCAGTATTACCGGTTTACACACTCGATATTCATTATCGTTCCGTTTACCGCGATCTGATTAATTTTTCAAACCACGCCTTTTATGAAAGGCGCCTGAATATTCCCGCCCAGCACTCAGAAAAAATACGCAGTCAGGTAAAACCCTTGTCACTGGAGAAGGTCAACGGAACATACAGCAATCAAACCAACCCTGACGAGGCGAGGGCCATAGTCTTGTGTCTGGCTGAAATCTGGCTGGCGCCGTTTGAGCATCGGCCATCCGTTGGCATCGTGACCTTTAATCAGAAACAAGCCCAGCTAATCCATCATCTTCTGATTGCCCGTACTGAAACAGATGCCGGTTTCCATCGGGCCTATATGCAGGAAACACAACGACAGATGCAGGGTGAGGATATGTCGTTATTTGTGAAAAATGTTGAAAATGTGCAGGGTGATGAGCGGGATGTCATTTTATTTTCCACAACGTTCGGACGCAATAAACAGGGAACTTTCCGGCGCAATTTTGGTGTGTTGGGGCAGGCTGGCGGAGAGCGGCGGCTCAATGTCGCCATTACCCGGGCCAGAAGACAGGTGATTATCTTCTCATCCATGCCACTGGATGAAATATCTGACTTATTTTCAACCCGTCGAAAACCTGAAATTCCCCGTGATTTCTTACAAGGGTATCTGATGTTTGCCCATAACCTGACAACGGGACAAAACGAACACAATCAGGTCCTGCTGAACAAGATGTGTCGAACAGATACAGGGTTGCGTGATCGCCCCCAATCCAATGACGGTTTTGTGCAATCTGTGGTGGATTTTTTGCAGCAACAGGGCTGGCAGATAGCGGAAGTGCAGCAGGCCGGCGTGTTCTATTTTGATTGCATGATTGAAGATAAACACAGCGGGCGGTATATCATCGGGATTGAATGCGATATGCCACATCATTCGTTGTTGAAACAGGCAAGGGCCAGAGAAATATGGCGTGCATCGGTGTTGAAGCAAGTCGTTCCGGCCCGTTACCGAATTTCTGTCACAGAATGGTTTCACCAGCCAGACATCGCCCGGCAAAAGTTAGCGGCGGCAATTACACAAGCCTTCTCAATGCATAATCGATAGGAAATGTTATGAGTTCATCTGCACATAAGATCAAAATCAGAAAGCAACATTTGATTGCATGCCGGCGTGCACATGCCAGATTAGAAAAATTTTATCAGCGCTGGCAGCAGCTCAGCCAAAAACTTACTGAAGTGGATGAAGCCAGAAATCAGTTGTTCTCACAGCAAAATCAATCATTCTTACAGCAATTTCAGGAATTTAGGCTTCGTCTGGAGCAGGAAGACATTTCTATGTTGCCCAATGAAATTGATACCCTGAAACGCCGTATTGAAAGATTTACACAAAATATTCAGGAAGAGATACCCTTGCTACAGGCAGCATTGCTGGAAGAACAGGCCGAAGAAGCACGAAAACGCTATCATCGAAGCAAAAACCTGGCAATTTTGACTGAGCTTCTCCAAGACAAGTTGCCGACCCGCCACTCATTGAATCATGACACTGACCTGCAAAGCATTTTATTCCATCAACTGTCAGAGCAAGCCGATAAAGAGCAATCCCACCTGACAGAAGAACAATCGGCATTACTCTCTTCGTTGTTGGCAGAGCAACACGCTGATTCACCACAGGCATGGCAGGCACCCATAGCACCGGCCCCGAAAACAGGCGTTCATTCCGGGCCAATGTATGAACAAATAGACACGATGATCATCAAACTTGGCATCCTTGATAACCAACGTGATCTTTCACCCTACCAATCGCAATATCAAACCGTTTTATCGCTGAAAGATGAAGTGCAAAAACAACTGAGTGCGGATTCGCTGGTTCTTGAATTGGCAACACAGATCCGTCAGGAACAGCAGTTGCAAGATCTCCGGACGCAATTGGCGGTGGCGATCGCGGAATTAGAAAGTCTGGAGGATGAAGAAGCAGTCACCATCGCCCGTGAAGCGGACAGCATTGTACAGAAAGGTTCGCTCATTGAGATAAGCACAGGTCTGGAGCAAGTTAATGATGCAATAACCCGGATTGAACAGCGCATTATCTCGGCCGAACGCCGTCATGTCGTGTTGGAAGGGTTGCGTGGGTTGGGTTATCAGGTCAATGAAAATTCGGTTAATGCATGGTTGGCTGACGGGCAGGTAGTCATTTCCCATCCATCAACACCGGATTATGGGTTAGAGCTTGGGGCTGGTGGTGAAGAGAGCGCCCGTTTTCAGGTCAGAACTGTCGCGTTTTCGGAAGACAGAGACACTGCACGGGATAGGGATGTTGATGCTATCTGGTGTCACCAACACCATCAGTTACAGGAGAATCTGGCCAAAGCTGGCGCGGAACTGACTATTGATAGGGCATTGCCTCCCGGCAGTGGAAAAATGAAAGTCAGAGAGCGGGTTGATGCTGCCCGTCAGCAACGTGTGGTAAATCATAATAAAACGCGGGTGCTCAAGGGATAAGCATTGTTTTGGATTTTGGATATAGTTTTATATACCGCTTCAGGCAACGTCACCTGAAAATCATCTCAGGTGACTGCGGGTATTGAAATGACTCAGCGCTGTGGATGTAGCTTGTGCCAGTGTGTGGCTTGCTGATAGGCCCAACCTGCTTGTATCATCGATATTTCATCAAAATGTGGTGCAACGATCTGGAAAGCAATGGGTGTACCTGACTCTGTTCTGCCACAAGGTAATGTGATGGAAGGATTTCCGGTTAAATTGAATACACAGGTATAACGAGAGATGTCATAACCTTGCCCCAAAATCGTCATTGCTTCATGAGTCAAATCTGCCACAGGGACCACGGGTGAAAAGATAACATCTACGGTTTCGAAAATTCCATTGATGTTTCCCCTGAGATTTGTCCGGTTCAACCTTACTTTCTGATAATCAAGGGCATTAACACGATGCCCTAGATCTAATAGCTCCGCCAAACCCGCACCATATTGCGCCCTCAGGGCCGGGAATGTCTTTTCATGCGCGACCGCGGTTTCAATCGCGCATATCGGTTCCCAGTCATGGGCGGCCTGATCTGTGTCCGGCATGGTGATATCTACCACTTCAGCACCTAATTCAATGAAATGATTGAGTACCTGGGTCAGTGCTGAACGGGTGGGTTCATCGACACGATCAAGCGACCAGACAACATCAACGCCGATACGCATATTGCGCACACCACGAGTCATCAGTGCGAGATAATCAGGAACATAAAGGGTACTGGAAGTGGGATCATTCGGGTCACGTCCGGCAATGGCTTGCAGCATAGCTGTTGCATCGGCCACGCTTCTGGCCATCGGCCCAAAATGATCCATTGAGGCTGCCAATTCAAACGTGCCATAACGACTCACTCGTCCCCAGGTTGGTTTTATGCCCGTGATGCCATTGATGGCAGAAGGAAAACGGATAGATCCACCGGTATCTGTTCCTATAGCGCCATAACATAAGCCTGCCGCTGTCGCCACCCCTGAGCCACTGGAGGAAGCTCCTGACCAAAGTTGATCATTCCAGGGGTTTGTTGGAGGTGTGATTTGTGGATGGTGATCTAAAAGTGCGCCTTCAGTTTGGGTCAGTTTTCCGAGTAGTACAGCCCCTGCTGTGAGTAAGCGCTCAACTATCGTTGCATTCTCTGGTGGAATAAATTGACTATTCAGGGGCATACCATGCATTGTTACCACCCCTTTAGTCCAAAGTAGATCCTTTACAGCAATAGGAACTCCGTGCAATGGCCCACGGAAATCGCCGCGCGCAATCTCTTCATCAGCTCGCTGAGAGTCTGATAATGCTGATTCTCTCATCACAATGAAATAGCTATGCAATGTAGGATCAAGTTGTTCGATGCGATTGAGTAACTGCTGCGTCACCTCTTTGGACGAAATTTCCCGTGATTGAATACACCGACCGATTGTCAGAAGATCCTGATAATGCAATTTATCCACATTTGACTCCTGTCTGATATTTTTGTCTTTACAAAAAAGTTGCTGTTATTTGGGAAATCAAGTTTATTGTTTTTAGCCAAATAATTTTCAGTTCCTGTCATAAAGGCCTATTTAAGCGGAAACACTGATTATTTAATATTTGGATGGATAAGAAATGTGGTTTAAATCTCATCATATTTTTTGTAATGGGAGAAGTAAAATGTAATAGTTTCTTATTTTATTAACTCATAAGTTAATTGAAGTTATAACGTATGTTTTTAATTTATTTGATCGTGTTCTTATATTTAATTATTTGGTGATTGTTGCTTTCTTTTTTTATAATTCACACATTAGATGAATGTTTTTCAGCTAAACATTCCCATTCATTATTATTCTAAAAAATTATTTTTATTAAAATCATTGTGTAATTATTAATGCATAGTTTACTTTCTATTAAATCTTCTGGTTCCATCATAAAAAATGAGTAATTATGCATTAAATTAAATAAATTTAACATACTTTCAATAATTCTAAATTATTAGGTGATTTAAATAGGTTATGATGCTTATTTTTGTTATATGCATATTTCGATGAGGAGAGTTGACATTATTTTAGCCATATGTTTTGATTGGTTTGACTCTTATGAAACATGTTAAGAGTCATAATCTTAAAATTATCATCAATAACGATTTTAAATATATTTAATTGTTATTGTGATAGGTATATTTAAAAATACACTAAACTGAGAGAGGAACTAAATATGATTAATTATATAAGTATTGATTTAACTATAAATCCAGCAATGTTTTGTTTCTAATGTATATAATTAATTATTGCAAATAAATGATTAGAACGGACGAATGCCAAAGCATTCGTCCGTTTCTACGAGACTGCAAAAATACAAATTTTGGAGAATAATATGTATTCTGAATCTCAGTCTTTAGTAGAAGCAACACTGCATTATAATAGAACCGAAAATAAAGAAAGTATCTGGTCTAGAGCTATTTGTCTGGCTTTAACAAATCATAACTTTGATATGAATGGGTATGTAATTACTCAAGCAATGGAATTTTCACTTCTAAAAGAAGTTTCTGAAGTTGCTCATATATCATATCTGGATGTTATCAATTTTAATTATCCTTGTATGGGTTCTGGTAATGCTTTGCAATGGCTTCTCTCTATGAAAGATTATTTGCCGGATATACAAAAATTAAATTTAGCACGGGCATTGATAACAACAGCAAGATATCATTTAGCTAAGAGTATATTAGAGACGATAAATGCTGGTAGGCTCCAACCAGAACAAAAATTAACTTATTTAATTACATTATTTATTATTCGTAATCGTTTAGAACCACAAATTAGTTGTAATGATTTATTTGAAAGAATAAAGAAAATTATTGAAACGAATAAAATATCTGAAGAAAATATACTTGAAGCTGCATCTCTAGCTATAGTTTGGTATTTGAAAACAGCGACAATAGACTTATTAACCTATGAATGGTTTAAATCCTGTGGTCAATCTATTGCAGAAAGGATTATCGGACGCAAAACATTCAAAGCAAAACTAGCACTATCATCATTTTATCGAGCATACGCCATGGTACCAGCTGCAATAAGCGATGCATCTGAAACCCGCATTTTAATGTTAAAAGCACAACATTTTGCGGATATTCTTGAACCCGCGAATGCGTTAGAAACCGTGTTAGCAGAAACAGCAAAAAAGACGGTATTAGAATCTTCCATTAAAGAAATGATGTATGTTAGTCAAAAATGGGATGTTGCTGAAGAATATGCTATGGAGCTTGTGACACTTGATCCATACTGGTCGGTTAACTACCAAGAACTTGCTGAAATATATCTTAAGCAAAATCAATATGCTAAAGCACTAGAACAATATCAATATGCGAAAAAAATAGGTCTTCCCAGAGTGACTTTTAACGAGTATATGATTGGTGTATGCCATGAATATCTTGGTAATCATGGAGAAGCAATTAATCGTTTTAAAGACGTTTTAACAATGGATGAAACAAATATTTCAGCAGGATTGTCCGGTTATAAAATATCATCTAAATATGATTTGGATTCTAAAGAATATTTTCTGGATTTTATTCATCGTTGGGATGAACAAGGTTTTCTCACACCTAAACATAAGGAGATGATAATATGAATTCAATAACGCCTATTAATGTAACTCGCTTTGATCATATCCAAATGGAAGTAGCTAATCTTGATGAAAGCATACGTTTTTATGAAGAGATTTTTGGATTTAAAAAGAAGGAAGCGGGATTAAGAAGAATGGTCAGATGGGTTATCTTAGGAAATGAAAGCAAGTTATACTTGTGTTTGCATGAATACACTGATCGAGCTGGAATTGAAAATGCCGGATTGGAAATTACCCATGTCGGCTTTATTGTTGATGATTTTGATTCTGTTTTACATAAATTGAAATATCATAATGTAAAATTACCTGATGGTGATATAACTCAATATCATTCTTCTCGTTCTATTTATTTTCTTGATCCTAATGGCTATAAAGTAGAAATATCTGAGTTCAATGGTGGTGGAATTGATCCTTGAATAAGGGAAAAATTTAAATAAAATAAAAGTCTCTTTAAGTACTGAATGGAATATATCTTATTTATTTAGCTAATATTGCTTGTTAGGGGGCATGATAATGCTAAGTGAAAAAAATGAAATATTTAAGTCAATTAGTGCAAGAACAAATAATGAAATCTATTCACAATGTGTTATCCATGTGAATGGAGTTCGTGCAAGAAAAATTATGTCCGAATTATCTGATAAAATAACACATAATTTCGATGAAAAAGTGGATAACGATCCTAGCGAAAGTGAATTACAAAAATTAACTACAGATATTTATGAACGCCTCAAGAATGGTAGTGGGATGGTTTTACTAAAGGGAGTTCCTATTGCGGAAATGAATGAATCTGAATCAGGAGAATATTTTCTACGGTTTTGTCGCTTAATGGGAGAACCGGTTTCTCAGAGTGTAATGGGGGATAGGCTTGGCCGGGTAGAAGATATGACGCATATCGACCCGGATGCAAGGGGTTATAGAAATAGAGAAGAGTTATTTATGCATACAGATCAACCTGATGTGGTCTGTATGCTTTGTATCAGGCCAGCCAAACATGGTGGTCATAGTAAATTTGCTAGTGCATTGGCACTCCATGAAGCTATTAAACGAACAAAACCTGATTTATTATCGTCATTATATACAGGTTATCCTTATCATCGCTTGAATGAGCATCCTCCTGGAGCAAGTGAAATCACTGAACATAATGTACCTGTATTCTCCGAGTGCAATGGTGATCTCAGTATTAGATATTTAAGATTTAATATGTTTGCCGCAGCGTTTGCCCGTAATGAAAAAGTACCTCCTCTCTTACAAGAGGCTGTCGATTATCTTGATGAGTTAGCGACATCATCTCATTTCTGTTGGATTACTCCGCTGGAAAAAGGAGATATGCTTTTTTTCAATAATTATCTTTTCCTGCATTCACGGACTGCATTTGAAGACGATGAAGATTCAGCGAAAAAGAGATTAATGTATAGAGTGTGGCTTGCATGTGATCATTTCCGGTCTATTCGTTCTGAACTTGCTGTTCACCCTGAAGGTGAGGGGGGACGAGGAGGTATCACGCCTCAAGATGGCAAAAGACCACGCTTTGATTATGATTTAGATTTATGAGGACTAATATGAAATATAAAACACTTGGAAATAGTGGAGCCTATGTTTCACGTATATGCCTTGGTACACAGCAATTTGGTCGATGGGTGGATGAAGCCGGAGCCTGTGAAATATTAAATGTATTCACTGAAAATGGTGGTAATTTTATTGATACAGCTGATTGTTATCCTATTTATTTAGCGGATGGGAGTCATGGAGGAGAATTATCAGAATATTTCATCGGTAGGTGGTTAAAGTCTTATTCCAAACGGGATGATCTAATCATAGCCACAAAATTTTCAGCCCCAATGGGGATTAAACCAAATAATGAAAGTATTTCAAGAAAATACATTATCAGAGCTGTTGAACAGTCACTTAATCGATTAAATACTGATTATATCGATCTTTATCAGGTACATGATGATTATTTTGATGTACCAATGGAAGAAACACTTAATGCTTTGGATAATTTAGTTAGAAGGGGATTAATACGTTATATAGGATGTTCTAATTTTTCAGCATGGAGGATAATGAAATCTTTAGGCTTATGTGATAAACGTGGCTATGCTGCATATGTAACAGTACAAGGAAAGTATAATCTTTTGGAAAAAAACGAATATGAAAATGAGATAATGGGATTATGTCAGGAAGAAGGAATTGGTATGTTGCCTTATGTTCCATTGGCGAAAGGTTTCTTAACGGGTAAATATGATCGGGTAAATATAGGTAATGGATCTCTCAGAGAAAAAGATGTTAGAACACTTTATGATAATGAAAGAAATTGGGATATTTTAACGTTGATTCATGAAATTGCAGAAAAAAATAAAATAACATGTACACAAGTTTCTTTAGCATGGTTATTACAAAGACCTGGTGTAATTGCTCCTGTGGTGGGTATTAATAGTGTCGAACAATTAAAAACAGTACTGGCAACAGTTGATGTTGCTTTATCTAATGAGGACATGGAGCGTCTTAATCGGTTTTAAGAACCGATAAAAAGGAGGAATTTGTGACAATTGCGTTGATAGATCACTGCTATAGTATTCTTCCATCAGGCAAAAGACAGCAAGCCGTTTCTTTACTCAAACGCTCAGGTTTTATGGTGAGTTTAGATCATATACAGCATGATGGTGGAAAAGAAAGTGTTTTCATTCATTTTACTGGTTCCTATCTGGAGTTAATCGAAGTTACGAATCAGGATCAATTCGAATCGTCTTGTACTGCTACTGAATTACGAGCTTCAAAGTTTGGTTACCCTTATGCTTTAGTAGCTGCAACGGGAAATATTAAAATTTGTGAAAACCAATTGAAGAAATCCTACCAAGATATTGCTGATATTAGGTATGTTATCCCAAATATGCCAGGATGGGATAAAGCTGCGTGGGCTATTTTAAATACTCCTGAACATTATACACCAGGATGTTATTTTCAATTTATACAATATCTTTTGCGGAAGCGTTCATGGGCAGAAGTAAAATGTGGTGTAAATAATATTTATGGTATTTGTGGTTTTTATTTTTGTACAAACACACCATCCAACGATAGGGAATATTGGTATAGATTTCTTTCTTCGATAGATGATTGTCATAAATCTGAAAAAAATACATTATCGATAGGTATACAGAAGCTATATTGGTTACATCCCGAGGAGTTTTATACTTATTTTGGAACCAAACCTGAATTGAGTGAAAGCCAAGGGGCCAGATTAAGTGCTATTAAACTTTTGTCTTCTGATATAGAAGTATCATCAAATTATTTGAACAGTGGTGGGTTTATTATGACAAACCATACAGAACAAGATTTTTATACAAAAATTGATACAAATTTAGGATATGCATTGCATGTAGTGAAAGGAAATAGTGTATTTGATTATGTAGAGGATATTAATCAACGTTTGCAGAAATAAAATCAATCTGAAATTACTATTGAGGGAAAAATGAATAATTTTGATATTAATGTATTTGATGCGCATATCCATACTGAGTTTGAAGGTACCCCAGATCATTTTAGCGGAATAATAGCAAGCTTGGATTCTTTTAAAGAATCGATCGGTGGAATTAATTTTGTCGGCGCTTTATCAGATTCAGCCGTGCCTTCAAAAAATCATGGTGATCTGAATGAATATGGAATTTATCACTGTGCCGTTATAAAGGATTTAAAATATGATATTGATATGATTGAAAAAAAAATAATTTACGGAAAAATTCAGGCAATAAAAATCAATGTTGGCTTTATACATCGGTATGCCTCTGATGAAATTTTTCATCCAGTTTATGCTCTTGCTGAAAAACTAAAAGTACCGATAATGTTTCATAGTGGTGATCCTGGGTGGGCTCATGCTAAGGTTAAATATGCAGATCCTATTTCTTTTGACGAAATTGCAGTTGATTATCCAAAGATTAATTTTGTTTTGGTTCACGCGGGTAACCCTTGGTTTCAGAGTGCAGCAGTTGTTGCTTCTAAAAACGCGAATGTGTTTTTAGAAGGCTCATCACTGATTGATGGAGACATCAAAGCCTGCTCTGGTGAACGAGCGAGTAGGCTGATTTCAAAACCGTTATCTTGGCTGATTGACTATCTTGGTTCTTCGAAAAAATTAATTTTTGGTTCTGGTTGGCCGATGGTATATTTAAAATCCTATCTAGAAATTTTTCGCCAAGGAATACCAGAAGAAGCTTGGAAAGATGTTTTTTGTGATAATGCTCTCAGATTATATGAATTTGTAATGGAAAAAAAACCTGACGGGCAATTAGTATGCGTGCCAAAATACAAACGGAAAAATTCAAATAATGTCCATTATTCAAGTAAATGATTTATGTAAATCCTATGAGGTATATACTAAAAGCCCTGGATTATTAGGAAGTTTAAAATCATTCATTAAAAGAGAACATGCGATAGTAGAAGCAGTGAAATCAATTAATTTTTCCATTGATAGTGGTGAAATTGTCGGTTTTCTTGGTGCCAATGGGGCAGGAAAAACGACCACAATGAAAATGTTAACTGGTATTATTAAACCGTCTTCAGGAGCGATTCAGGTATTAGGGTATACTCCTTATGAACGTAAGAATGAGTATTTAAAATCCATATCATTCGTTGCAGGGCAAAAACAACAATTGGCTTGGGATTTAACACCAAACGATTCTTTTATACTACATAAAGTTATTTATTCTATTAATGAAAAAGATTTTTTAAAATATCGAGATGAACTTGTAGAAATGCTTTCTTTGAGTTCAATTATTGATAGGCCAGTTCGCCATTTATCATTAGGTGAACGAATGAAATGTGAACTGGTCTTGTCGTTGCTACATAAGCCATCAGTGTTGTTCTTAGATGAACCCACTATTGGGTTAGACGTAAACATGCAACGCGCAGTTCGTGAATTCATTGCCCATTATAATCAGGTAAATAATGCAACGATTCTTTTGACTTCTCATTATATGGCTGATGTTGAAGCGTTGGCTAAACGCGTGATTATTATCAATACAGGTGAAATTGTATACGATGGAAAATTATCACATTTAATTAAGAAACGCTCGCCTAAGAAAATTTTAAAAGCAACCATTTCAGGCCCAATAAAGCCGGAACTAAGACCTCTCATTAACTCATCTTCTGATGATGGCCAAAATATTGAGTTAACTGTAGAGCGAGATTTACTTCCTTCTCTAGTAGCACGGCTAATGGAAGAAAAAATCATACTTGATATTTCTATTCATGATGAGCCTATTGAAAAGGTTTTGGAAAGATATTTATCTTCATATGGTGAAGCTGATGTTGAAACATGTTAGAAGAAGTCTGTTGTTATGGTGGGTGCTTATTGGTCAATCTTTTTCGAGAGTCATAGCGTACCGTGCACAATCTATTATTTGGTTATTAGGTGGTATTATGCCTATAGCTGTAATGTTTGTTTGGTTAGGATTGACTCAGGAAAGTACAGTTGGTGGTTATACTGCAAGTGATTTTGCAGTTTATTTTCTTTCAATTTATCTTGTCCGCCAGTTAACCGCAATCTGGGTTATGAGGCGTTTAGATCGTGATATTAGACGTGGCGAACTATCGATGATACTTTTACGGCCTGTTTCTCCTCTCTATAGCTATGTGTCTGATCATGTAGGAGAAATGATGGTCAGAGGACCTATTATTTCATTGGTCTTTATATCGGGTATTTTTCTGACGGGTAATTTATATCGTTTGGATATTGAAAATTTATTGATCTTCATACCAGCACTTTCTCTGGCTTGGATTATTATATTTCATCTTTATTATTGCCTTGGGTTATTAGCATTTTGGATTAGTAACTCAATGGCATTCGATCCATTACTTTGGGCACTTTATACCATTTTGGGAGGGGTATTAATTCCACTTGATTTATATCCAGAGAGTATTGTTTTATGGTTGAAATTATTACCTTTTGCATCAGCATTAGATTTTCCTGTTCAAATTATATTAGGAAAATTGGATAACTATCATTTGTTTTTTGGATTTGGTGTCCAATTATTTTGGGTCATTTCATTAACACTTATTAGGATGTTATTATGGCATGCAGGGCTAAAAAAATATTCAGCATCTGGAGCTTAGCACAATGAGGTATATTTCATTATTTTTAGTCTTATTGAGGCATTCTTTTTTATTAGAATTTGAATTTCGCTTTAATGCTTTAGTTAATCTAATTAATTCAAGTCTTTCTTGTTTATTAGCATTACTAGTACTAATAGGATTTTTTGGTCAGGTATCTCAAGTTGGTGGCTGGACATATTATCAGATGGTCGCTTTATTGGGAGTAACGCTTATCATTGAGTCTTTTATTGATAGCTGGTTATTTCCAAGTGTCCACTCGCTTTCTGAATATATTAGGCGTGGTGATTTAGATATGATCATTATTCGACCTGTAGATACTCAATTTTTCATTAGTTTTCATCGTTTTAACATATGGGATGGTGCAAATTTTATTGTTGGGTATGCAGTTGTATTATTAGCGATGTTTCAACTGGATGCGTTAACTATTTGGAACTTTTTACAATTTAATTTTTCTTTATTACTGGGTGCCTGTATTTTTTATTCTCTTTTTATGTGTTCAAATCTGATTGCCTTTTGGTTTACTAAGGTATCGGATGTTTGGGTTATTTGTTATTCATTGATGGATGTTGGGCGTTTTCCTGTCAGTGCGTATCCCGGTGCTTTACGATTTTTATTGAGTTTTTTATTACCTGTTTTCTTCGTCAGTAATGTTCCTGCTCAGGCTGCATTAGGAATTGTGAGTATGAAAACATTATTATTGTCTTTTATCTATGCTATAGGCGCTCTTATTTTTACTCGTTTTTTCTGGTTAAAAGCGATTTCTAAATATAGCAGTGCGAGTAGTTAATTTATCACAGTAAGTAAAATTAATTGATATATCACCTTGTTTATTATCAAGGTGATAAATAAAATTTTTCCATTGTCAAAATGTTTTATTTATTGGTTATTGAATCTTTCTTTTAGATTTTCAATAAAATCGTCAGCATTGAGTGTTTTGCCACAACTTGACGTAATGAGATCTTCAAATTCATAAAAAGAACTTTTCATGTATACCTTTTCAGTAAGCCATTTTTGTATCTCATCAAATTTCCCTTGATTAATTTCGCTTTTAATTTCAAATTCTTTTCCTGCATTATTAAATAATTGAGCAGCGATAACATTTCCAATCAGATAGCAAGGGAAATAACCAAAATATCCAGCTGCCCAGTGAATATCTTGCCAAGGGCCTTCATGAGCGGAAGGAGTTATTCCAAGATATAAATTATACAAATCATGCCATCTATCGTTTAAGTTTTTTACCGATAAATCTCCCGATATGAGCTCTTTTTCAATCTTATATCTAATGATAATGTGAGCAGGATATGTAAAGTCATCTGAACTGACACGTACTCCACTTCTTTTTATCGTATTAAAATAATGTAGTAAATTTTCTTTATTAAAATGATTTGGATATCCAAATTTATGCTTGAGTTTTTTAGATAAATATTCTAAATACTCACTTGAGTGACCAATTTGTTTTTCGAAAAGAAGAGCAATACCTTCATGAATACACATTCCTCTTGAATCACCGACAGGTTGCCCCCGAAATTTTCTTGGTAATCTACTTTCATAAGAAGCATGCCCCATTTCATGCATGATTGCTGAAATACCTAAGATAATATTATTTGGCTTAAAATAACTACAAACCCTAATATCACCAGATATTCCACCAGTAAAAGGGTGATGACTTTCATCAAGTCTGCCTTTCCTAAAATCAAATTTCATTTCTGACATTAATTTTCGCGCGAATTTTTTTTGTTGATCTTTCGATATTATTGGCCAAGTAAATTTTTCTTCGGGTAAAATTTTTCTTATAGAAGCAAAACTGGTTGAAAATGATTCAATTTGATTGAGTATAGGAGTAATTAAATGTTCTCTAAGCCCTGGTTGATGCTGTTCTAACAGTGCATCATAAGCACTTATATTGATGCTGCTCCCAAGTGAATGGGCCATTTCTCGTGTTAGGGTAATAACTTCATGAAAATATTTTTCAATAGATTTTGGATTAGTTTGATTAGCCTGAATATACCAAACTTTTTCGCATTTCATAGTTGCTTTCGAAAGCTGATTTACTAAATTTTCAGGTAATTTGGTTGCCATGTTATGTAACCTGCGTATCTCCCTTATATTAGACTTTTGCCAATCATTTAGTATTCGAATATCAATATAGCTTAGAAGTTCACTAATTTCCTGGCTTGCTAATATTTCGTTTTGCATAGTACTAAGAAGTGATATTTGCTCTGATCTTAATGCATGGCTGCGTATAGGAATCATTGTTCTTTGATCCCAATGTAGCATCATGTTGGCATTGTATAGAGAACTCCATTTATTCATTAATATTTCTAATTTTTTATAATATTTCATAGATTACTTAACCCCATTGATAGATATATACTTTATTCCAATGTGAACCAATAATTAAATAACCATCTTCAGTAATAAGAGGTGATGAATGTAATCCTTTAGGTGCGGATATTTTCCAACGTAATTCTCCATTTATATAATTATGGCAGTGTACAGACTCGGAGAAATGATTAGGATCATCTGTTGTACCTACAAATATGGGATCTCCATTGGGAAGAGAAGAAAATGGCGTATATACAAATCGGGTGCCTGCATAATATTTCCATAAAATATCAGCTGTTAGAAGATTAATACCATAAATATTTTTATCATCACTACCTATTGTTGCTATATGTTGATACCCAATGGAGGGACAAGAAACAACAAATCCTTCTGTTTGATGAATTTTACGTATTTTTCCTGTTATTATATCAAAAATAATAATTTGACCATTTTCTTCAGTACCAATAATACCAGTATTGATACTGTAATCTAAAGCGGCACTACCTTCAAACCGTCCTTCATTAGAAAATTCCCAGATAGTATTGCCATGTTTGTCAATGCAAATTAATGTCTTATTAGTTCCAAATATGATATTTCCTGATGGTGTTAGAGATGGTGAGCTATAAATATCATCTATAATATTTTTTTCAAAGTTTCGTTTCCATATTAACTCGCCATTACTTATATTGATGGCATACATTGAGTGATCATAGCTACCGGCATACACAATTCCATTTATCTCATCTATTGTTGGTGTGACATGAAATGCATCATAAGCTTTGAATTCCCATAGGCAGAATCCTTGGGAAGAAATCATTCTCAAAGTGAAATCTTCTCCTCCAATAATGAAATCACCATTCTTTGTTACTGCTGGGGAACTATAAATAGGGCCATCTGTTTTTAATTTCCATATTTTCTGAAATGTTTTTAGATTAAAACAATAAATATATCCATCGTAACAGCTCACTATGAAGTGATTATTTCCAATATCACCAGGAATGCTCCATATGCGTTCATTGAAATTTAGTTCTCCACATAATTTAGGTGGACTTGTATAATCATATTTAATAGAAAACCATTCTTTTTTGGTACTTCTTAATGACTGTTTGTTTTTATACCAAGTGTTTTTTAAGTGTGAATTAAACTCATTAACATAATTTTTCATAATATTTCCTTATGTAAACATACTAACTGATCTATAAGAAGTCATATATTAAAATATTATTTTTTCATTGTTGGTTTTTATTTTCTTAATTTTCAAAATATAATCAATACATTATGTTTAGAGTATTGATGGGTTGTTGATTTGGTAATTAATTTTCATAATATATTAATTGGTATTTAATTTATTTCTTTCTGAATATCTATCTAAAAGATATTGGCGTTTATCTCGTAATATTAAAGTGAACTTCAAGAGTTCTTCGATAACATCGATAAGCCTATCATAATAAAATGATGTTCTCATCCGGCCTAACTCATCAAATTCAAGAAAAGCTTGAGGTACAGACAAATGATTAGGAATAGTAAACATCTTCATATATTTTCCTATCATTCGTAATTGATTAACAGCGTTAAAAGATTGAGTGCCGCCATTGACTTGCAATACGGCTAATGTTTTGCCTTGTATAGGGCATGAAATATCTTTTTCTAAAGTGAACCAATCTAATTGTGATTTGAATACTGCACTAATGGAACCATGATGTTCTGGAGAACACCAGACCTGACCTTCTGACCATTCCATCAATTGTTTTAACTCAATGACTTTGCCATGAGAATCTGGAGCAGTATCTGGTAAGGGGAGATGGAAGGGATCGAAGATTCTGGTTTCTGCTCCCATGGAATTAAGTATAATAGCGGCTTCTTGAACAAGTAAACGGCTAAAAGAAGGTGTTCTGTTAGAACCATGTAAAAGTAAAATACGTGCTTGATGTGAGTAATTTCTCTGGCTATTTCTATGATCTAGGGGAATAAAATCTGGTAAAATATTTTCCATCGAGTTTTTCCAATAAATTAAAATTTCGAATATTTAATTTTTATTAATTTAATAACATTATAACTTCATTTTTTTCATAAAACTGCTTAAATTCAAGGCGTTTATACGGTTCACATTGAATATACGCATTTAAACTACACTTGTCTTTATCTGAAGGAATAATATATTTTGTTCTACACTCGTAGTTTTAGATATCGAGTTAAATCAATAAAAAAATGAATTAGTTATATAAATCTAAATTTGGTACTGATTCAATATTTTTTAAGATTGTTAATCCGGTAATCGTCAAAAAAGTATAACCTCTGAAAACATTCAGGTGATGCAAGCCTTATAAAAAAACTTGGCATCACCGTAATATGACAATATTCAGAGCAAAGCTGTACTTGCTATGGACAATTCCTTACAGGTTCAACTGTGTCTGTATTTTTTCTATTTCCTCTCTCCATTGCTGTTGAAGATGCGGCTTTTGATGGGTGGCTTTGCGATTTTTGTCCTCTTCCAGTTTTTCTTCAAGATGAAGCAAGCGCTCCAGCAATTGTTCTTCCTGAAATAATAAGGATGGCTGTAATTTATCGCTGGCAATATGGGATGTATGACCATCGTATTCCTTCGTTGGGCTGATTAGCTCAATTTTTTGATAGATAGTCTCAACATCATTATATTCTTCCAGCTGATTGCCATTGATAAACCAAAAACGCTGGCAACTGTTTTCGATCAACCAGCGATCATGGCTGACGACAAGCAATGCACCGGCAAAGTCCGCAATTTGTTCACACAGGGCTTCTTTACCTTCAATATCCAGATGGTTGGTGGGTTCATCCATCATCAGTAATTCATACTTCGCCAGACTCAGTCCCACAAACAGCAACCTTGAACGTTCACCCCCACTGAGGGTAGCCACTTTTTGCTGATGGCGTGAGTAAGAAAAACCAGCACCAATCAGTGCCATTTTGCGTTGTTCGTCTGTCAATGGCGCAAATGGCCGTAATGCGTCGATCAGACTGTCGCTGTCACACAGTTGGTGCAATTGTTGATCGTAATAACCGACAGCAATGGCCGGATGGAATTTAATTTCCGGGCTATGGCGCATTTCGGAGAGATAGCGTTGCCACAACAGTTGCAAAAAGGTTGATTTACCGCAACCATTGGCCCCGATAATTGCCACGCGATCACCACTTTTTATCTGATGAAAAAGTGTGGTAAATAGCGGCACAGAACTATTCGGAACGGTTATGGTGGCATGATCAAGTTCAAGAACGCGATTAGCCTGAATAGGCTGACCGGTTAATGTCAGTTGCCATTGGTAACCTTCAGTTAACACTGTCTGCTCATCCCGCAAACGCTCAATGTGTTTTTCCATCTGTTTTGCTTTGCGTGACAGGCCTTCGTTATCATAAATGCGTCCCCAGATTGCAAGGCGTTTCGCACTCGTCATGATGCGGTCGATTTCTTTCTTTTCAGATTGATGGCGATGTTCATCACTGACATCTTTTTCCGCGAGTGCCTGGCGAGCCTCGGAACAGGGCAATCGATAAAAATTGAGGGTCTGGTCGCGCAATATCCAAGTGCAATTGGTTACGTTATCAAGCAGAGCCTGATCGTGGGAAACCAGAATAAAACTCCCTTTCCAGGATTGAAGAAAGTTATCCAGCCACCACAGAGTGGGTAAATCCAGATGGTTGCTCGGTTCGTCCAGCAAAAGCAAGTCAGGCTCTTGTATTAATGCCCTGCCTAATAGTAAACGCGTGTGCTGTCCGCCACTAAGCTGGTTGGCAGGCTGTGTCCATAATGTTTCAGCAAAGCCCAGTTGCGTCAGAAGAATTTCTGCTCGCCAACGTTCGATTATGCGTTCATCAGCAGGCAGCTTCTGCAAAATGGTATCGATTAGTGGCTGATTTTCCACGTCTTCTGGCAGGTGTTGCTCAATATAGGCCGTTACACAATGGCTGGAATAGTGAATTGTGCCACTATTGGGGGTAAGTTGTTCTGTCAGCAATTTTAATAATGTACTTTTGCCACTGCCATTATGACCAATCAGGCCGATACGGTCGCCAGTCTGGACAGTGAAAGAGACATCATTCAGTAGGTTTGCTGTCGAGGTGTCATAACAAAGTGATTTTACAGATAGTAATGTGCTCATAGCTTACTCATTTTCCGGGCATATGAATACCTAGGGTTAGGTCAGGACGACAACCCAGTAAGCTGAGGAAGATGTTTTTTGCTCGCTTCGCTCAGGCAGGGTTATCGCAGTGTAATACTGTGAAAGCCTGAGCTCTGGCGATTACCAAAGAAGTGTGAATATTCGATCAAATCACACAACATCATAATTAGCCTCCTTTATTTTTTTAAGTTGAACAAGGCCGCCATCATAACAAGTTCATCTGTTTACAGGCAAACAATAATTGAGCAATAGTGATTAATTCTGCTTACTGATATAATGCTCAGTTTGTCGGAATAGTATGGTCATATTTCCTGCTTTTTGCTATTTTGTTTGGATATGTGATGTTGTCCAATTGGCTGAAATACCACTGCTTTTCAGGTCATGGAAGGAACCAGAGGCAAAATATCAACATATAAGAAAGCCTGTAAAAAAACAGGCTCTCTTGAATACATTGTGGCTAACCTTTAATTTCTCTGGCGCATTGCTGGAGATGTTGAAAGGATGTAAATCGAATGTTGTGGCGTTCGCGATAAGCCTCATTGGGCGAATATATGCAGCCAATGGAAGAAAATTGCGCCATTGCTTGCTCGACGCTGGCTGCAATACCTCCGGCGACTGCACCCAAAATCGCGGAGCCAAGCAGGACAGGTTCACTTGCCTGAGTGGTAATCACAGTGACACCACAGGCATCTGCAATTAGTTGACGAACTAAAGGATGCTGGCCTGCACCACCACTGATGACAATATTCTCAATGGCAGCCCCTGATTTTGCCTGTGCTTCAATGATTTGCCGCAGCCCGTAACCGATACCACAAATACCCGCGGTATAGAAGGAAAGCAGGTTATTGAAATCGCTTTCCATATTTAACCCAGCAATCACAGCACGCGCATGGGGATCGGCAAAAGGCGCCCGGTTTCCTAAAAACTCAGGCACAACGTGAATACCTTCCGTCATTTCGACAGCTTGGGAGGCAGATTGTGTTTTTTCCATGACGCTATCAGCTAAAAAAACCGGCAAAGGTATACTTTTTTTCTTTGCCAATGCCTTGGCTTCCTTTGCTGCCGGATGCAAAGACAACAGTTGCTCGATTGCCGCACCCGCTGCACTTTGCCCGCCTTCATTCAGCCACATGCCGGGGACCATTGCAGAAAAATAGGGTCCCCAAACACCGGGTATGAATACTGGTTCCTGCGTGGTTGTCATTGTGCAGGAAGAAGTACCGAAGACATAAGCCATATTGCGGGTTGCATCACGGTTAATGCCAACGGTTCCTATGCCGCCGGCGTGGGCATCAATCATGCCTGCCGCGACGGGAGTACCTGCCAGTAAACCCATCTGTTGCGCGGCCTCTTCAGTTAATCCCTGACCACAAGGTGTCCCTGGTTCAACAATATCCTGGCCGATGCGGGCAAAATTTTCATCTGCGAGCTCCGCTAAACCTATTTGGCGAAAATAGTCTGCATCCCAGCGTTTTTCGTGTGCCAGATAGGTCCATTTACAGGTTACGGTACAGGTAGAGCGGGAGAGGGAACCGGTGGATTTCCAGGTCAGGAAATCTGCCAGATCAAAGAATTGCCATGCATTATCAAAGGAGTGACAGAGGTTTTCTTTCAGCCAGAGGATCTTGGGGGTTTCCATTTCCGGTGATATTTTTCCGCCAACATAATGGAGTACCGGGTGGCCTAATGCGTTGATGCGTTCAGCCTGTGCCACGGCCCGATGATCCATCCAGACAATGATATTGCGGTTCGGGTCTTGACTCGGACTGACGGAAATCGGCTCCTTATCTTGCCCCAGTACAACTAATGAGCAGGTTGCATCAAAACCGATACCGGCAACTTGTTGCGGTTTGCTCCCTGAGTGCAACATGGCCTCTCTGATGCAGTAGCAGACGGCATCCCAGATTTCCCGGCTGGACTGTTCGGCAAAATGAGCACTATTCAGTGTACGACAATTCAGTGTACGACAATTCAGTGTACGGCAATCACGATAAAGCGTTATATCACGCTTGGCGGATGCCAGCATGTTGCCGTTCATATCAAAAATACCAGCACGGGCACTGCCTGTACCGACATCGACACCAATGACGACACTGTCGCTTTTCGGGGTGTTCTGTTCGTTATTATTCATAGTCTTTCTTTCAGCCTTATCTCTTTTGTGGTTAGAGGTCAACGTTACTGGGTAGAATGACTAAGTCACGGACAGTCACATTTCTCGGGCGGGTTAACATGAACAAAACGGCTTCGGCCACCTCGATAGGTTGCATCAGGCTGCCATTTGCCAGCGCTTCATCCATTTTGGCTTTCGGCCAGTCATCCAGCAGCGCAGTGACTACCGGCCCCGGAAGTACGGCACCGACACGCACACCATGTTTGGAAACCTGACGGCGGGTAGAATGGACAAAGGCTTGAACCGCAAATTTAGATGCAGTGTAAATGGGCTCCCAAGCCACCGGTATCATACCGGCAATAGAGCTGGTAAATAATACATCGCCGGACTTTTGCTCAATAAAATGCGGCAGAACGGCACGGACACTGCGGAATGCGGCATTGATGTTCAGATTAAGCACTTTATCCCACACATCAGGATCACCTTCTGCAACAGGCCCACCGACATAAGCCCCGGCGTTGGCATGGAAAATATCAAGGCGTCCGGCTTTTTTCAGTATTCCGTCAAGCATACCGTCGACTTGTTCTGGTTCCATCAGGTCAACAACCAGCGGGATGGCATTTTCACCGAGTTCTTCAACCCGTTGCATCAGCCGATCTTCAGCGCGATCAATCAAAACAACTTTAGCTCCGGCTTTGATAAGAGTACGGGCACATTCAAGGCCGATGCCTGATGCTGCCCCGGTGATTGCCGCGACTTTATTTTCTAGTGATATAGCCATAACGAATACTCCGGTCATTTTTTATAGGGTAGAGGAGATTATCGGATAAAAAGTCAAAACAAATTAGCTTGGTTCAATTGATGTAGCAGCATTGCGGTTTTTCATATTTAATGTCAAGCGAAGGAAAAAAGAGAAATAAAAAAATGATATTCTTGAGTGCGATTTTTTGTTAATTCAAGGGGTTCGCTGATTGACTGAAATTAGGGGAATGAGGGAAATGAATGACACAGAAATAATCAGGCAGGATATTTCATCGAGGCTTGAGCATGTTTTTGTCTTGATAGACTCAGGGAATACTGACAACGGTTAATTGAAAATTTTTCCACATACGGCCACATTGATTACATGACCAACTTTTTTCTTTGGGATAACGTACGATGCCATAGTAATTACAGAATGGGCATGTTTTTGGTTTGTAAGTGTTATTGATCTTTTTTTGAGTTAAGTGTGTATGATTGTCTGGCATATCACCTCTTTTTTAGATAGCAAGTAAAAGCACCTCAATCAATTGAGATGCTTCTTAACTGAATTATTTCATTCTCTTGTATGTAAAAATAGCATACAACATGCAAAATACGCCAATAGCCATTAAGACGACACCTAATCCAGCAGTACCAAACTGTTCATATAATGGATAAAGGACCCTCGGAATTCGGGTCACTTCTTTTTCCGGTGAAAAATGGGGAATGCCATAAATAACAAACCCTATCCCTAAAGTAAATATAATAAACAGCCTTATTTTTATATTCAAAATTGTAACCTTTCTTTTAGATTTAATCAGTTCTCATTCCCAATATTAGGGATTATTAATAATTATAATCGTATAAGCTTATTGTCGTCAAAGCAAAAACTCTTTACTTACGTGGCTTTTGTATGATTACAAAAGAAGCTGATTAAGTTTTGGATTTAATATGAATAATATGTTTATAGTTGCCAATTGTTATTATATGCAGTTTTTTCTCTATTGTGCGTTTCTAAAATGCTAAACAGTCTGATTATTTTTGTGAAATGTTAATATGATACAAAACTATAAATAATGAGGAATGCATCAAGGTAGTCCATGTTGATGATTTACTGTTTGTGTCTTATCCTTAATTTTTTACATATTTCATGGGCATATATAATGTTTGGTTGGAAAAGCGCTAGCTTTGATAATTATAAAGAAGCTTATGCATTATATGGCGGTGGGATTTCAACTTCACCAGAAGTACTTCAATTTTTACATTGCCGATTTGATTTTAAAGAGAAATTTTTTGTCAGGGAAGATCATGAAGGTAAAATACTATCTGCACTGTGTGTTTGGGATTCTCGTTATTTGGCGGGTGAACCCGGAATATACCAAAAGGTAGGTGCACCTTATCCGATTTGTTCTGATGAGATAATTTTCCCCAGTAAAGATAACATAAAATTTATATTACCTTTTAAGTCAAAGCATTTATCTCATAAAAATTCAAAATCAGCTATAAACAGTTCACATGCAATTAACGCTCACCGTGAAATCTGCGTTGTTAAAAAATTTTCAAGTAAAACAATCAATACAAGAAATCGTGAATTAAAGAAATTTTTAGGTAGTGATGGTTCTCTATTGAATATTTGTGATATATCAACGGATGAGTTTGTTGATATTTATGATGAGTTATATTTTATGAGGCGGCAAGTTCATATCAATAAAAAAGCAACAAAGGAGTTATTGGATGAGATCCCATCATTGAAATTCGGTCATATTCTTATGTGGAAAAAACAACCTGCTGTGGTTCAGTTTGTCTTGAAAAAAGAGTGTGTAAATTGGGTTAATTTCGATTTTGTTAACACTGGCAGGGATATGAATTTGAAAGATGCCTCTATAGGCACTGTCGCCATGTGGGTTAATGTCAGAAATGCTCTGGTACTGGCAGAAGAGAAAGGGGTTGCAATGAGATTTAGTTTTGGCAGGCCCACGTTTGATTACAAGGATCGTTGGTGTCATCGGGAGAAGTTATATAAAGTCATTACATTTTAACTTTATTTTAATATGCTAATTAAAATCTCAAGAAGATTAAAAATGAGTTTGGTGAAAAGAGTGTTTTATTTTGGCTACCTAGGGCAAATAAATTTAATTTATTTGCCCTGGTTGGTGGGATCGTTCTCAGCAAGCTAGCTGAGATGGACATTTATTCATTATAACTAGCTGATATTTCATCATATTTTTATTTATTTTTAAATAAAAACTTAACACTAAATCGGCTGGCGAAAATCAATGCAACAGGTATAACGAATAGATATAAAATCGAAACGCTAAAAAGAACATATATCTTTTGAGTATAATTGAGATCTATCATGACGATAATGGTTTTTATGCCAATAAGTAGCAAGAAAAGTAGCAGAATAGCTGAAAGTATACTTAATGCCACAGAAGTGATTAGACGGCAGAATAAAATAGGTGAGGCTGTTTTTTCTGATTTTTTAAATAAGTTTATTAGTGAGATATATTGAATTGGTGCGAAAATAGAAACAAAATAATAAACAGAGAGGTCAGCGTTAATGAAGTTATTTAATAATATCATGTCCATTGTAAAATCAGAGTTAAATTTGATAATTTGTATCAAAAAATCATTAAGTAAATGAATAAGAAAGAAAATAAAAATGAAGGGATTTAAAATTTAATTCCGTTTGATTGGGTATTACAAGTCTGTTTAATGGATTTTAATATATCGCCAATAAAACAGCAATGTGAAAGGTGATATGAAAGGCGACGGAATATTTAATCGCCTTGAACATGATAACTGGCGCGTTATAGATATCAGTCTTGCAGTGTTTTCCAGTATGGGCTTTGTTGGGCTAACTGACGCTGTTCTTTCAACATGTCATCAAGCATTTCCAATGTCGTCAGCGGATTGGCCAGTACAACACGAAAAACGATGGTGGGTTGCCCGGCCCATTGCACCGGGCGGAGACAGGTGCGTGAAACAAAGGAGTTTCCCGCAGTCCATTGCATGGTCTGAATATTTTGGTTGAGTGCATTAAGCGCTTCGTGCAATGTTTGTTTTCTGGCGTCAGGCCCTTCGCATAGCGCCTGCAACACTGCTTGTGGCGCATACCGGTAAGTCAGCAGGCAGAGCTGGGGTTCGCTGATTAATTCAAAATCATCTTGCTGGCGGATCATGTTTGCGAATTGTTGTGCTTTTTCGATGCTTGCATCGATCAGGTTTCCCAGTCTTCGCTTGCCCAACAGATGAAAATTGCTGTGCAGCATCAGAGACATTGCGCTGCGTGAACCTTCCAGCGTATGGCGACCCAAATCTTTCGATCCTTTGCGTAAAATGTAGTTGGCATGCTGCGCAATGGCATCCGTCAGGGCGGGTTGACGGAACAGAACCATGCCTGAACCCATGGGAACGTACATTTGCTTGTGGGCATCAATGGTGACGGTATCGGCGCGCTCAATGCCCGCGAATAAATGCCGGTGGCGCTCTGACAGTAAACTGGCACCGCCCCAGGCCGCATCGACATGGAAATGACATTGCTCCCGTTCAGCAATATCTGCCAGCACATTTAATGGATCGATGGCGCCGGTTTCCGTCGTACCGGCAATGCCGACAATCGCCATCGGCTTGATATTGCGTTCGTGCAGGTGCTGCAATTGGGTGTGTAAATCATCAATGCAGATCCGCCCGTTTCTGTCAGTGTTGACTTTTATCAGTGCATCTTGCCCCAATCCGAGCACGTCAGCGGTTTTTTTCAATGAATAGTGCCCCAGTTCTGATACCAGAATAGCCAATCCATTGTAACCATAATGAAGGAGTCCCCTGGCCAGCCCTTCACGGGCAATGCCGGAAAAATCGCCGTCTGCCGGCATCAGTTGGTTGCGGCATGCCCACATGGCCGTCAGATTGGCCAGCGTTCCCCCAGAACAAAAAGCGGCCAGAGCATGGTCGCCATCATGAAGCCATTGATGATAGAAATCGTCATCACGGTCATAGACCAGTTTGTGCATCATGCCCAGAACCTGACGCTCAAGTGCAGTTAGGACATGAGAAGTCTCTAATTTGACCAAATTCTGATTCAACGCGGTCAATATCTTACTGAGTGCAGGCAAATGGGTGGGAAGGGCAGATGTCATGTGACCCACAAAAGTGGGTGAGGATACAGGGACTACCTGATTGAAAACATCTGTCTCCAAATGCCTGATATAGGCCTTGGCTTCAACCGGAGATTCCGGAATATCCACCGAAGAAAACATTTTTTCAAGCTCAGTCAGTTCGCATATTGGCTTGTTGAGTTCTCGATGACAAAAAGTAACAGGGTCACCCGCAATATTTGTTTCCAGTTCGAGCAGTTGTTCCTCATCGACATGGGAAATGAATTGGTCGATGAGCGCTTGCCATTCCTGTTGCTCCATGCAGGAAGTGTCAGGTGTTGTTTTATCTGCCTCGTTGCGATCCAGACTGTCAAGAAAATGCAGCATAATTTGCCTCTTTAGAATCACTAACCCGCCCTGAGTCAGGGCGGACCCCATATTACAGGTGAAGGGAACAGCCTTCACCGTTCTGACCATAAGCCATCAATCATTATTTCAGCAATGGGTTATCGACATAAGTTAATGCCTGCCATAGTGTTGCTGTCCATTGGCCGATTTGGGGCTCGGACAACATCGTCATGTGATTGCCGGGCACCATCATTGCGTTTAGCTGTGTCACATGGTTGTTCCATTGGATCTCGCGCGTGCTTTTTTCATCGGCATCCCCTTGCTCCGCATTGACCAGATGAACAAGCCCCTTATAGCGCGTGCGCGGTTGATAGGCGGTATTCAGGTTAGCCTGCATCACACGGATGATGCCCTGCAACAGTGACATGGGGGTTTTGGCAGGGAATAGCCCGACTTTCACCAAGGCATTGTGCAGGTGCTGAGTGTGTTCATTCTGGTCCATATTGTCGAAATCCTGCCTTGTGAGCGGGAGAGGCTGCTCTAATATCATATTGTAGATATCAATGAGCTCCATGATCGTTTCAACACGGTTGTATGATTTTAGCGGGCTGCCTTGTTGGTTGGGCTCATCAGTGTCGATAAGGATCAGGTCAGAGACGGTTTCTCCCTGAGTCTGCAATTGCAATGCCATTTCGAAGGCAATCCAGCCACCAAAAGAGTGCCCCAGCAGATGATAAGGGCCGTGGGGCTGGATTTGGCGGATAATCCGGAGATAAGCGCGCGCCGCTCCCTCGACACTGGCGTAAGGGACGTTATGTTCGTCAGTAAACCCCCGTGCCTGTAAAGCATACAGCGGTAATTGCCGGGGGAAGGCCAGTGTTAACCCAAGCAGACTGGAAGGGCTGGCCCCCGCTCCGGGCAGGCAAAAGAGCGGTGATACCCATTGCGAGCCTTGTTGAACCATGACACTGGGATCAAATGCAGGCACAGCGCCCAGATGTTCGATGATGGAATCGGCCAGATGGTTCAAGAACGGACGGTGCATGATGGAGAAATGGGTTCCGCCAGTCAGGTGGACTTCTGAATGCTGACCGACAATATCACGCCAGCCGCGCCAGATATCTTCAGGGCCGTCATCGGCTATATAAAGGTGAACGGGCAAGGATGACTGGGGTGCGGTGTAACTTTGGCCCAGTTGTGTAATCATCTCGGCGCTGTAGAGCCGCAGGAGAATATCTTCGCGGGTGATCGCTGAGGGTAACCATTGGCGCTCAATGCAGTAGTCAATCACTTGCTCCAATTGGCTGAATTTATACAGCGCTTCCAGAGCCTGCTCGTCGTGGATATTTTCTTGAGTACGCAGTGAGTCAATGAAGGAGGCAATTTGTTCTGCTTCCTTATCCACCGTCTTATCGGCGGTGATTGATGGCTGACCGGGGTCTTTATCGCTATCAGGGTGAAGGTAGGAGTCGATCATTCCGATGAATTCGACGGTTTCACCCTCTGCGATAAGCTGCTGGGCGATTTCATAGGCAATTAATCCACCTATTGACCAGCCGGCCAGACGATAAGGCCCTTGTGGCTGGATGCGGCGGATTGCCTGAATATGGCAGGCCGCCAGCGCCTCAATGGATGCCGGTGGATGCTCAAGGGTATGAATGCCAAGCGCCTGTAACGCATAGACAGGAAGCTCATCCGGCAGTAAAGCCGCCAGCGGTGAATAGACCAGAGGGTCGCCGGATGCTTCATGGATCAAGAATAAAGGCAATAAAGATCCTGTCGGGTTGAGGGGAACAGGATTTGTATCAAAGGGAGAAATGGGCATAACAGGGTGTTCTCCGACGATGGAAGCCAGATGGCATAAAGTGGGATGAGCGAATAAAGCGGTCAGGGGAACTTCCATATTTTTTTCACGCATAAGATTTAACAATTTTACCGCGAGCAGTGAATGACCGCCGAGTTCAAAGAAATGGTCATGGCGGCCGATGCGCTCCAGACCCAGTAAATTTTGCCAGATTTCAGCTAGGGCAATTTCAGTTTCACCGCTTGGTGCTTCATAGCCGTGTGTGACAAGGGCAGAATCATCAGGATCAGGTAAAGCCTGACGGTCGAGTTTGCCGTTCGGTGTCAGCGGAAAACTGTCCAATATCACATACGCACTGGGGAGCATATAGTCAGCAAGATACTGGGTGAGTTGCTGGCGTAACTCTGCGGGCACAAGTTCGGCTCCTGATTGTGGCAGCAGATACGCGACCAGACGTTTTTGTCCCGCCTTATTTTCGTCGGCCATGTTTTTATAAGCAAGCACTTCGCGAGCCAATACCCGTGCTTCACGTACACCGTGACATTGTTTCAGTCTTGCCTCGATTTCACCGGGCTCGATACGGAAACCGCGCAATTTGACCTGAAAATCATTGCGGCCAAGATATTCAAGGTTGCCATCGGGCAGCCAACGGCCCAGATCCCCGGTTTTGTACATGCGGGCATTTTTATCCTGGGAGAATGGATCGGCAAGGAAACATTCGGCTGTCAGTTCAGGGTGATTCAGATAACCCCGGGCAACGCCGTGCCCTGCAATGTAAATTTCACCGGTTGCCCCCAGTGGCACAGGTTGGCGGCAGGCATCAAGGAGATAAATCCGGGTATTGGCAATCGGGCGGCCAATAGGAACAGAGCGTGTTACATCGACAAAAGACGGAATAGTATAGGTCGTGGCAAAGGTGGTGGTTTCTGTCGGGCCGTAGCCATTGAATAAATGGTCTGGCCTTGATTCAGCCTGTTGTACTTGCTGAATTTTATTGGGATCAAGGACATCGCCGCCAACGAGCAAATAGCGTAATTGCCCGAACAAGGGCCTGAGGGTGTCGAGATATTCATTGAACAAACCGGTGGTTAGCCAAAGAGCGGTGACTTTTCCTTTGATGAGTGAATCACAGAAACGTTTCGGATCGAACAGCACAGGTTGTGAAACGACATACAGACGTCCTCCGTTAAGGAGGGCCGCCCAAATTTCCCATGTCGATGCATCGAATGCAATGTTGGCACAATGGGCAATACAATCATCCGGGCCGATATCCGCAAAACCACTGTTGATGATGAGGCGGAGAACGTTGCGGTGTTCAACCATGACCCCTTTGGGTTGTCCGGTTGAACCGGATGTGTAAATCACATAAGCCAGATGGCGTGATGTCAGCCCCCGCATGTGCATTTCGGGATTGTGGGTGGACAGAGTCTCCGGCAATATGTTTTGTGTATCAATATCTTGTGTATCAATGTCTTGCGTATCAATGTGTTGTATATCAAGAATGACCAGCGGTATTGTATCGGGCAGTTTGGCAAGTTGTGATGCCTGGGTCAGCAACACAACCGGTTCGGCGTCTTCGAGCATATACGCCAAGCGTTCGGCCGGATAATTCGGGTCAAGGGGGACATAAGCACCACCGGCCTTAAGAATGGCAAGCAATCCCACCACACTGTCAAGGCTGCGCTCAACACAAATCGCGACCCGATCATCGGGTTGTACGCCCAACGCAATCAGATGATGGGCCAGACGATTGGCACGTTGGTTCAATTCGTGATAACTCAGTGTCTGGTCTTCATGCACCACGGCAATGGCATCAGGTTGCTGTACAGCCTGAGCTTCAAACAGCTGGTGGATCAGCGCATCTTGCGGAAAATCCGCCTGAGTTGCATTGAACTCCGCCAGGAGTTGCTGCCGCTCTGATGGCGGCAGCATCGGCAGGGTAGCAACCGGTTGGTTTTCATCGGCAACCATCGCCGTCAATACATGGGTTAAATAGCTGACCATGCGTTCCACGGTTGTGGCATCGAACAGATCCGCCGCATATTCCAGAGCCCCTGCCAAACCTGTTTCCGTTTCAACCAGTGATAACGTGAGATCAAAATGTGTTTTGTGGTGCGGTTGTTCAAGGGGCTGCAATTGTAATCCCGGTAATGCCAGCATCTGGGCGGGGGTGTTGTTCAGGGTCAGCATGACCTGAAAGAGCGGGCTGTAACTCAGATTGCGTTCGGGTTGGAGTGCTTCTACAACTTGCTCAAAAGGTAAATCCTGGTGGTCATAGGCGGCAAGTGCCCGTTCATGCACCTGCGCAATCAAATCAGCGACGCTGGAACCGTGACGCAATGTGACACGCAGTGCCAGCGTATTGACAAAGAAACCAATCAGTCCTTCAAGTTCATGATGAGGGCGGTTGGCAACCGGTGTGCCGATGACAATATCATCCTGACCACTGAGCTTGGAAAGTACGATGCTCCACGCCGTCAGTACCGCCATGAATAATGTACTGTTGTGGCGTTGTCCGAGGGCTTTGACTGATGTCAACAATGGTGCGTCAAGATGGAAAGAAATTTGATCACCGACGTAAGATTGCAGCGCCGGGCGTGGCCGATCGGTGGGAAGCGTCAGCAAGGCCGGAATGCCATCTAGCTGATGGCACCAAAAATCACGTTGTTCAGTGAGACGGGTGCCTTGCAGTATCTTATGTTGCCAGACCGCATAATCCGCGTACTGAATCGGCAAAGGAGGCAGAGGATCGCCGTGGCCATTAAGGGCAGCATGATTGAGGGCAGCACAGTAGAACTCGCCCAATTCACGTACCAACACACCGATGGACCAGCCATCAGTGATAATGTGGTGCATGGTGAGCAACAGCACATGTTCTTCATCTGCCAGTTTCAGCAACTGCCCACGGATCAGCGGGCCTTGAATGAAATCAAACGGCATTTGCGCTTCTTGTTCAGCGAGTCCGGCAACACGCTGCTCATGCAGTTCCGGCCCAAGCTGGCGCAAGTCATGGAATGAGAGAGTAAAACCAATGTCAGCGGGATCAACATGCTGGCAAGGTTGACCCTCGACCAGGAGAAAACGGGTACGCAGGCTCTCATGGCGGGCGACCAGACGGTTCAGTGCAACCGTCAGGGCATGATGATCAAGCAAACCACTCAGGCGCAGTGCTGTTGGCAGATGGTAAGCCTGACTTGCTGACGGATCGAGCTGTCCGATGAACCACAGGCGTTGCTGGGAAAAAGACAGCGGCAGCGGCTGGCTGCGGTCTGCCACAGGAATGACGGCCTGCATTTCGATGGCGTGATCTGTCAATGTGTCATGCTCCGTCAATGTGGCGTTATCCATCAATGTGGTGTTATCCATCAATGTATGAGCCAACTGCATCAGAACGGGCTGGGCAAACAATTGCCGTAAGGATAATTCTCGTGCCAGTGTCTGGCGAATGCGTGCGACAAGCTGGACAGCCAGTAGGGAATGGCCGCCGAGCTCAAAGAAATGATCATGGCGCCCGACACGCTCCAGTCCCAGCAATGTTTGCCAGATTTGCGCCAGCGTGGTTTCTGTTTCGCCGACGGGGGCAACATAATCGCGCGTTGCCACGGAAGAAGAATCCGGCGCAGGGAGTGACTGCCGATCAAGCTTGCCATTCGGTGTGAGTGGGAAAGCATCAAGTGTGACAAAGGCACCGGGCAGCATATAGTCCGCCAGATGCCGGGCGAGTTGCTCGCGCAGTTCCGCGGGGACTAATTCAATGCCATCCTGAGGTTGGAGATACGCAACCAACCTTTTTTGTCCCGGTTCATCTTCGCGGGTGATAACAACGGCTTTGCGCACTCCCCGGCACGCCATTAATTTAGCTTCAATTTCACCCAGTTCAATCCGGAACCCACGGATTTTAACCTGAAAGTCATTACGGCCGAGGCATTCGATATTGCCATCTGGCAACCAGCGCCCGAGATCGCCGGTTTTGTACATGCGGGCATTCGGGTCTGCCGAGAACGGATCGATAAGGAAACGTTCCGCTGTCAACTCCGGACGATTGAGGTAGCCACGGGCTATGCCTGCACCTGCGATATAAATTTCTCCTGCGACACCAAGGGGGACAGGCTGGCCGTATCCGTCAAGAATATAGATTCTGGCGTTGGCTATCGGGCGTCCGATAGGGGGAAGCAGGGGCCATGAGTGGCGTTCTTTGTCCAGAATATAAGACGTGACAACGTGACTTTCTGTCGGGCCATAATGATTGTGCAGCCGACAGTGATCAGCCCGTTGTAAAAGGTGCTGAATGGCAGGCGTAATACGCAGTTGTTCCCCGGCCGTGATAATATTTCTCAGACAAGAAACAGCTTCTTGCTGGTCGTTGGCTGCCTCTGCAAGTTGCTGGAGAGCGATATAGGGAAGAAAAATGCGATCAATGTGTTCCTGTTCAATCAGCCTGAGCAGTTGGTGCGGTTCGCGGCGCACCGTTTCATTAATCAGAACTAAACAGCCACCTTCACACAGCGTTGTAAAGGTTTCCTGAAAGGCCACATCAAAACCCAGCGCGGCAAATTGCAGGGTTTTACCGGCTCCGGAAGGTTGTGAGGGGGCATGGCGGTGCCATTGCAGTAAGTTTGACAACGCCGCCAGCGGCATTTCCACCCCTTTGGGCAATCCTGTCGAGCCTGAAGTATAAATAACATAAGCCAGATGGTGTGAAGCTAACCCCCGCGCAAGGGGATCGGGGTTGAAAACGGGTTGCGTCATCAGGCGTTGGTTCTGTTCTTCGGCATCCAGCACCACCATAACATGCTCGGTTGAGGGGATGACGTTGTTCAGCCTGCCAGCAAGGGCACGTTGGGTGAGCAAAGCGACCGGCTTCGCATCGCCGAGCATATAGGCCAGCCGCTCAGCCGGATAAGCCGGATCAAGCGGTACGTAAGCGCCACCCGCTTTAAGAATGGCGAGCAATCCCACCACCATATCGAGGCTGCGTTCAACACAAATTGCCACTCGTTCATCAGGGCGGACACCCAATGTGATTAAATAATGCGCCAACTGGTTGGCCCGGCGATTCAGCTCACCATATTTCAGTGACTGATTGCCAAATACCACGGCTGCCGCATCGGGGTTTTGGGCAGATTGATGCTCAAACAGGCGATGAATAAAGGTGTCTTCCGTATAGTTTTCTTCAGAGGCATTGAAATCTTCAGGGGCATTGAAATGCACCAGCAGTTTTTGCCGTTCCGCATCCGACAACAGGGGCAAGGTGGCAACAGATTGCGTGTCATCTGCGCTCATTGCGGTCAGTATATTTTTCAGATACCCGACCATTCGTTCAATAGTTGCAGAATCGAATAAATCTGCGGCGTAGGACAGTGAACCCACGAGCGCGGAATCCGTTTCAATCAGGGCCAGTGTTAAATCAAACAGCGCGCCATAATGTCCCTGCTCAACCGATGAGAGCTGTAAATCAGGCAATGTCAATTGTTGGGGCGGGGTATTGTTTAAGGTCATCATCACCTGAAAGATCGGGCTGTAGCTCAGACTGCGTTCAGGTTGCAATGCTTCGACTATTTGTTCGAAAGGCAGTGCCTGATGTGCATAGGCAGCCAGTGCCTGCTCTCTGACCTGTGCAAGTAACTCAGTCACACTGAGGTCATCACGGAACCTGATGCGCAATGCCAGTGTATTGACAAAGAAACCAATCAGCCCCTCCAGTTCCTGATGCGGGCGGTTGGCGACCGGTGTACCGATAACCACATCATCCTGACCACTGAAACGGGCGAGGACGATGCTCCAGGCGCTCAGCAGCGTCATAAACAGCGTGGTGTTATGGCGCTGCCCGAGTTCTTTAAGTGATGCCAGTAGCGGGGCATCGAAGCAGAAAGGAACCTGGCCACCGATATACGTTTGCACCGCAGGGCGGGGCCGGTCGGTCGGCAGTGTCAGTAAGGCCGGGATACCCTCAAGCTGGGCACACCAGAAATCACGTTGTGCCTTCAGCATCGCCCCCTGTTTCGGGTCGCGTTGCCAGACGGCGTAGTCAGCGTACTGGACCGGCAATGCCGGCAGGGAAACTTCATCGTTATTCAGCGCTGCACGGTAATAATCGCCCAGCTCGCGCACCAGTATACTGACAGACCAGCCGTCAGTGATAATGTGGTGCTGGGTAAGCAACAAGACATGTTCTTCGTTTGCCAGTTGCAGCAACTGACCACGGATCAGGGGGCCATGGGCAAAGTCAAAGTGAGTTCTCGCTTCAAGCGCAATAAGTTCAGCGATACGTTGGTCGTGCAATGTTGCAGGAAGTTGCCGCAAATCCTGATATGACAGCGAAAATCCGCTATCTGCCGGATCGATATGCTGGAAGGGTCGTCCTTCAATGGCGACAAAGCGGGTACGCAGGCTCTCATGTCGGGTAACCAGACTGTTCAGCGCAAAAGTCAGCGCGTGGCGATTGAGTGAACCCGCAAGACGCAGTGCGGCGGGAAGATGGTAGGCCTGACTGGCAGAAGGATCGAGCTGGCCCAAGAACCACAGGCGCTGCTGGGCAAAAGACAAAGGCAGGGGTTGGCTGCGATCGGCTGTCGGGATCAAAGCCTGGGCTGTTTGGTCAATGTCACCCAGCGCATGAGCCATCATCATCAGAACAGGCTGAGCAAAGATTTTGTGTAATGGCAGTTCGCGTCCCAGTGTCTGGCGTATGCGCGCGACAAGTTGAACGGCAAGCAGAGAGTGACCGCCCAATTCAAAGAAATTATCATGACGCCCGACGCGTTCCAGTCCCAATAACGTTTGCCAGATTTGCGCCAGCGTGGTTTCTATGTCACCGGCAGGCATTTCATAGCGCTGAGCGATGACCGACGACGGGTCCGGAGCGGGAAACGCCTGTCGGTTAAGTTTGCCATTGGGGGTCAGCGGGAACGCATCAAGTGTGACAAAGGCACTGGGCAGCATGTAGTCCGCCAGATGTTGGGCGAGTTCTTGCCGCAGTTCAGCCGGTTTCAGTTCAACGCCTTCTTGTGGCCGCAAATAGGCAACCAGACGTTTTTGTCCCGGTTCATCTTCACGGGCGAGCACAACGGCTTCACGCACACCGTGGCATGTCATCAATCTCGCTTCAATTTCACCCAGCTCAATCCGGAATCCCCGTAATTTAACCTGAAAATCATTGCGGCCGAGATATTCGATATTGCCATCCGGCAACCAGCGCCCAAGGTCACCGGTTTTATACATGCGGGCATCCGGATTTGCAGAGAACGGATCGGGAAGGAAGCGTTCTGCGGTCAGTTCAGGGCGGTTCAGGTAACCACAGGCAACGCCATCGCCTGCGATATAAATTTCCCCGGTGACACCGAGGGGGACCGGACGGCCGTGGGTATCGAGAATATAGCTTCGGGTATTGGCGATGGGGCGGCCAATGACAGACGCGTCTGGTACACCGACTTCAGCGGAATATTCGTACCAAGTGGCATCGCCGGTGATTTCAGATGAACCATAGAAGTTGAGTAACCGGAGCCAAGGGCAGTGAGTTATAGCCTCACGGGCCAATTCAGGCGCAAGTCTCTCACCACTGCAAATCAGCGTCCTGATTGTTTTCAGGCTTTCACCGTGATTTTGTACCAAGAGTTTCAGCAATGAAGGAACGACCACCAAGTGGTTAACAGCAAGACGCTGTAATCCTTCACAGAAAAGCGCAGGATCTTTTACTTCATGATCGCTGAAAACCACCAGTTTGCCACCCGCCAACGATTTTCCATCTGATAATTCCTCACCTGGTAATTCTGTGCCAGACAACAACGAACCCAGTGTTTCAGTCAGTGAGTCGACAAAGCTGATACTGGTTTTCAGTGCGGTTACCAAAGGGTGGGTGACAATGTCACGTACAAACCACAGCAGTCGGTTGCATAAGGCGTGGTGACTGTTCACGACCCCTTTGGGCAGCCCGGTTGAACCGGAAGTATAAACAACATAGGCCGGACTGTCTTTGGTGAGTGCGGATACAACCGGATTATGGTCGGGTTGTGTTGCCATCAATGATGTTTGGGCATCCAGCATGACGATGGGGATGGATATAACGTCAGCACGGGCAAAGATATTGCGTGTGGCGGTCTGGGTCAGCAACACGACCGGTGCTGAATCTTCGAGCATATAGAACAGCCGTTCAGCGGGATAAGCCGGATCAAGGGGCACATAAGCACCGCCTGCCTTGAGAATGGCGAGCAACCCGATCACCATGTCCGGGCTGCGTTCGGTGCACATTGCCACCCTGTCATTCGGGCGTACACCCAATGTGATTAAATAATGGGCCAGGCGATTGGCACGGCGATTCAATTCAGCGTAACTGAGCGATTGATCCCCGTGTTCGGTATCGCTGCAAATAATGGCGGTATCCGCAGGATGGTGTAGGACTGCGATTTCAAACAGCTGGTGGGTCAGCCTGTTTTGCGGAAAATCTGCCTGTGTGGCATTGAAGTCCACCAACAGTTTTTGCTGTTCCGCCTCGGGCAAGACAGGAATTTGCAAAATGGGTTGTTGCGGGTTACGGGCCAGCGTGTCAACCAGCCCACTGATGGCAGTAACCAGATAGTTGATAATGCGGTCAGGATCGAGGGCATCAACAGTTTGCGCCATCAGGTGGAAATCGGTTCCTGAATCATCCACTGACAGGCTGATGGGGTAGTTGGTGCGTTCTTCCGCGGTTAAGACGCGCATTCCCTGCCAGGCTGCGTTAACGGTATCGGATCCACTGGCCTGACTGTGGCGATAATTCAGCAATACACTGAACAATGGCGTGGGTTGCGCCACTCCGCTGCACTGTTGGGCCAGTGATAACGGTGCCTGTTCGTGCTCCAGCAATTCGGTCAGGTTCCGGTAGGTGGCTTGTACCACCTCCAGTGCACTATATCCGTTCACGGAATGTCCGCTCAGGGAAATCCGCATGGGCAGGGTATTGATGAACATTCCCAGCATCCTGCCCGCTCCTGAAATTCCCTGAAGACGGCCCAATAAGACGGAACCAAAGACCACATCATCATGACCGCTGGTTTGTGCCAGCACTTGCGCCAAGGCGACATGGAACAGGACACTGGGGCTGATGCCCAGACGCCGGGCCTGAGCGCGAATGGTGCTCGCCAGTTCTGATCCCACCGGACGGCGGGATTCTCTGATGGAACAGTGATTGCTCTGTACGTTGAGTATCCCGAAAGGCGCGGTTGGTTCATCAATGTCAGCAAATTGGGTACGGAAATAATCCTCATGTGCTGCCATCGGCATAGTTAACGTTTGGGCGATAAAGTTACGGTAAGGCAATGCGGGAGGCAGCATATCGGCCTGTCCCTGTGATTTGCCACCGTGCAATTTATTCTGGTGCAATTTATTCCGGTGCAAAAGAAGGGCAATTTCAGAAAAAATCAGCTCCAGTGTCATATGGTCACTGACCAGATGATGAAAGCGCAAAGAGAGCAGCCACTCATTTTGTACCGGTTCATGGGCAAAATCGGCAGCGAACAAAGGTGCACGGTTCAGGTCGAGGCGATGCCGGCGTGGATCAGTATAAGCACGTAACTGAGAGGCAACATCATCCGTGGTTTCTGGTGTCAATGGGGAAGAAGGCAACAGACGGGCAGGCAACGTTGCCTGACGCCAAACCACTTGCACTGGTTCAGCCAGATCCTGCCAATAGACAGAGGTTCGCAGAATATCATGGCGATTGATGACTCCCTGCAGGGCATCCAGAAAGGCATCAAGGCGCTCGCGGGTATCGAAAGCGAGCATACTTTGCAATAAATAATCATCTCCCTGAGTCTGCAACAAATGCTGGAACAGAATACCTTTCTGCAACGGTGCCAGCGGGTAGATATCCTGTATATTGCTTACCCCTCCGGGGATTGTCTTTGCAATCGCGTTGATTTCATCCCGGGAAAGGGAAACCAGCGGCAGCATATCCGGTGTTATCTCAGTACAGCCTGCGGAAATAAGATTGGGGGGCACAACAAAATCATGAGTGTCATTTTGCGAGGCCAGAATAGCGTGTGCCAGCTCGCTGAGAACCGGTGTGGCAAATACATTGCGGACTTCAAGCCGCCAGCCGAGGTTATGCAGTTGCTCAGTCAGGCTGACGATCATCAATGAATGCCCGCCGAGTTCAAAGAAATGGTCATGTCGGCCGACTTGGTCCAGTTTCAGCAAACCCTGCCAGATGTGCGCTAATGCGGTTTCCACTTCGCCAACCGGCGCTTCATATTCACGGCTGACGACAGCGGATGCGTCCGGCGCAGGCAGGGCCTGACGGTCGAGTTTGCCATTGGGGGTGAGCGGGAAAGCATTGAGCACCACAAAGGCACTGGGGATCATATATTCCGCAAGATGCTGAGTCAGTGTCTGGCGCAGTTCCGCAGGAATGAGCGTAACCCCTTCCAGAGGCCGCAGGTAAGCAACCAGACGTTTCTGATCCGCGATATTTTCATCAGAAAGCGCTTCTCTTACGATGACCACGGCTTCACGTACCCCGTCACATTTCATGAGCTGTGATTCGATTTCGCCCAGTTCAATGCGGAAACCCCGTAATTTAACCTGAAAATCGTTACGCCCGAGATATTCGATATTCCCCTCAGGCAACCAACGCCCCAGATCACCGGTTTTGTACATGCGCGCATTCAGGTCAGAGGAGAAGGGATCGACAAGGAAACGTTCCGCTGTCAACTCCGGACGATTGAGGTAACCACGGGCAACACCGCTGCCGGCAATATAAATTTCCCCGGCGACACCGATTGGCACAGGTTGTCCCTGTGAATCAAGGACATAAATTCGGGTATTGGCAATGGGGCGGCCGATGTGATTGACAAAGCCTGTCTCCCGCTCCATGCGTACCCATGTTGAATAAGTTGTTGTCTCTGAAGGGCCATAGAGATTGCATACACTCCGGACAGTGGAGCGGGAAAACAGATGTTCCACGAGGTGGGATTTCAGAGCTTCTCCGGCTAAATTGACTGTCTGAACGCCTGTAGGGATTGCATTGGCCTCAATTAAATGGGCAATGGCTGATGGTACGGTATTGATCAGGCTGATGGCGTGTTTTGTTGGGCCATATTTCGCTGCTGAATGCTCTGTGGCAATGAGCGATAGCGCATCGGGAATAATGTGAACCGTGCCACCTGAAATCAGCGGGGTAAAACATTCGTACACCGCTAAGTCAAAATTCAATGACGTCGCAAACAGGGTCTGGTTCAATTCTTCAGGGCTGAAAGTGTGTTTTGCCCAACAGAGGAAATTCACGGTATTGCGATGGGCGATGGCAACCCCTTTCGGCAGTCCGGTAGAGCCGGAAGTGTAAATGACGTAAGCCAGATGGGATGCAGTCAATCCCCGTGCCTGCGCATCCGGGTTAGCAGGGCATTGCGTTTTTGGGAGGGCTGTAATTGGCTGCGGTTCTGCGAAGCCCGGGGCGTTGATTATGTCTTCGATAAATACCACAGGCATGGAACCCGACACTTTATCCGCCAGTGTTTTTTGGGCCACAATGACAACCGGCGCTGCATCTTCAAGGATATAGGCCAGCCGCTCTGACGGGTATGCGGGATCGAGGGAAACATAAGCTCCGCCTGCCTTGAGAATACCCAGCAATCCCACCACGGTTTCCAGATTGCGTTCAATGCAAATTGCCACGCGGTCATCCGGACATACGCCCAGAGCAATCAAATGATGTGCCAGACGATTGGCTCGCCGGTTCAGTTCTTCATAGCTGAGTGATTGCTCATCGCAGACGATTGCTGTGGCGTCGGGGGTGTTTGCGGCCTGTGCTTCAAAAAGTTGGTGAATGAGCGCATCCTGTGGAAAATCTGATGCGGTAGCGTTGAATTCCACCAGCAGTTGCTGACGTTCCGCATCCGGCAACATTGTCAGATGGGTGATAAATTGTGTTTCATCTTTCGTCATCCCAACCAAGACATGTTTCAGATAGCTGACTATGCGTTTTATGGTTGCGGCATCAAATAAATCAACGGCATATTCCAGTTCACCAAACAGGCCGGTATCCGTTTCAGTCAATGACAATGTCATATCGAAGTGAGTGCTGTGGCGCTTTTGTTCTGCCGGAGCGAGTTGCAGATCGGGTAATGTCAGGGTCTTGGCCGGTGTGTTATTGAAGGCCAGCATCACTTGGAAGATAGGGCTGTAACTGAGGCTGCGCTCAGGTTGCAGGGCTTCCACAACTTGTTCAAAAGGCAGATCCTGATGGGCATAGGCAGAAAGTGCCCGTTCACGGACTTGAGTCAGCAGATCGGTGACGCGCAGGGTATTGTCCAGCGTCACGCGCAAGGCCAGTGTATTGACAAAAAAACCAATTAAACCTTCAATCTCCCGGTGTGGGCGGTTAGCCACCGGTGTGCCGATGACAATATCATCCTGGCCACTGAGCCGCGCGAGCACAATGCCCCAGGCCGCCAGTACGGTCATGAACAAGGTCGTATTATGGCGCTGTCCGAGCGATTTCAGCGCATTCAGCAAGGCGGCATCGAATTCAACAGGGATTTGGCGGCCGGCATAGGATTGCACTGGTGGGCGTGGCCTGTCTGTCGGCAGATCCAGCAAGGCTGGCGCACCTTTGAGTTGGGTACACCAGAAATCACGCTGCTGGGCCAGAACCGCCCCCTGTAACCATTCACGCTGCCAAACAGCATAGTCCGCGTACTGAATGGGAACAGGGCGCAGCGGGTCATCAAGGCCGTCGAATGCAGCCCGGTAGAGAACACCCAATTCATGCACCAGTACCCCAATTGACCAGCCATCAGAGATAATGTGATGCTGAGTGAGCAACAGCACATGCTCCTTGTCAGTCAGTTGCAATAATTGACCGCGGATCAACGGGCCTTGTGTCAAATCAAATGGCGTTTTTGCTTCGAGAGCCGTAAGTTCAGCAACCCGGGCAAGGCGTGTTGCCGTATCCAGCGGGCGCAGATCTTCACGGGACAGCGTGAAACCGATGTCAGCAGGGTCAATATATTGGCAGGGTTGACCTTCGACAAGCATAAAGCGGGTGCGCAGGCTCTCGTGGCGGGCGACCAGCTGATTAAGCGTCTGCGTCAGGGCATCATGGTTAAGCCGGCCGATCAGGCGCAGGGCCACGGGAAGGTGGTATGCCAGACTGGCGGCAGGATCGAGCTGGTTCAGGAACCACAGGCGTTGTTGGGCGAAAGACAAAGGGACAGGAAGATCACGTGCAACCGGCTTAATGGATGGCCGGTTTTGGTGTTTCCGGGCCTGTAGCTGTTCCTTGATTTTCTTTTTCAGAACTGCCCGTTTCAGGTTATCGAGATCCATTTCATTCCTTATCATTTGTTATTGTCTCCGCCTAAAATTGCCATTAATTCATCTTCAGACATTAAATCTAATGTGTTCTGGAGCGATACCATGTTGTTTTCCCCAATGGCTTCCATTTGCGCCGTTAAAATGACCCCGGCCTGTTCCGACAATTGTGGGAAAAGGAACAATGAAGAGATGGGAATATCAACCAAAAATTCGTCTTGTATGCGGGTTGCCAATTGCACGAGCATCAGGGAGTGACCGCCGAGTTCGAAGAAATGATCATGACGCCCGACCTGTGTCAATCCCAGTAAATCCTGCCAAATCTGAGCCAGCATAATTTCTTCGTCACTGTCCGGTGCTTCGTAACCATGTACAACAAGTGAAGATGCATCCGGCACAGGAAGCGCCCGGCGATCCAGTTTGCCGTTGGGTGTCAGTGGGAAACTGTCCAGCGTGACAAATGCACTGGGAAGCATATAGTCAGCAAGGTACTGGGCCAGTTGCTGATGCACGTCGGCGGGGATCAGTTTTGCGCCATTGTGCGGCAACAGATAGGCGACCAGACGTTTCTGGACTGCGGCATTCTCATCGGCCCTGCCTTCCTGGGTATCTTCATGGGTATCACGGGCAAGGACGATGGCATCCTGTATCCCATGGCACTGTTTTAGTCTGGCTTCGATTTCACCCAGTTCGATGCGGAAACCACGCAGTTTGATTTGCAGGTCATTGCGGCCAAGATATTCGATATTGCCATCCGGCAGCCAGCGACCGAGGTCACCGCTCTTGTACATGCGGGCACCGGCATCCTGAGAGAAGGGATCTGGCAGGAAACGCTCTGCGGTCAGCTCGGGACGATTCAGGTAACCCCGGGCAACACCGGCGCCGCCAATATGAATTTCACCGCTTACGCCTGTCGGGACAGGTCTGCCGCGGGGGTCCAAAATATAAATCCGGGTATTCGCAATCGGGCGGCCAATGGGGATTGAGTGGTGAATATCCATCGGCGCAACCATGGCATAAGTGGTGGCAAATGTTGTTGTTTCGGTTGGTCCATAGCCATTAATAAAGTGCGCGGGTTGTAAATTTGCTGATTGCACATGTTGGATTTTCCTCGGGTCAATGACATCTCCGCCGATAAGCAGATAGCGCAGTTGCCCGAATACCGGTTTGAGTACGTCGAGATATTCATTAAACAAACCGACAGTCAGCCAGAGGGCGGTGACTTTCCCTTTGATCAGGGAATCACGGAACTGTGTCGGATCAAGCAATACGGGTTGTGAAACGATGTGCAGGCATCCGCCGTTGAGCAAGGCTGCCCAGATTTCCCATGTTGAGGCATCAAAAGCAATATTGGCGCAATGGGCAATGCAATCATCAGCCGTAATATTGGCATAGCCATTATTGATGATCAGCCGATTGACACTGCGGTGCTCAACCATCACCCCCTTGGGTTGCCCGGTGGAGCCGGACGTGTAGATCACATAGGCCAGATGACGTGACGTCAACCCCAATGCCTGTGCATCCGGATTGTGGCTGGGTTGTTCCGCCAAGCAGGGTTCCCGGGCATCAGTACCATCAGTACCATCAATGACGACAACCGGAAGCGCACAACCTTTTGGAATCAAGCAAGAAAGTCTGTCAACCTGCTTGGACTGAGCCAGTAAAACCACAGGCGTTGCATCTTCAAGCATGCAGGCCAGCCGTTCGGCGGGGGAGGCCGGATCGAGCGGAACATAAGCCCCACCCGCTTTAAGGGTCCCCAGTAAACCCACCACCATTTCCAGACTGCGTTCAGCACAAATTGCGACGGGATCGTCCGGCTGCACACCCAGTGCAATCAGATGATGGGCCAGCTGGTTGGCACGACAGTTGAGTTCGCCGTAGCTCAGGGTGTTGTCTTCAAATACGGCCGCAATCGCTTCAGGATGGTTTGCTGCCCGGGCTTCAAACAGCTGGTGGATCAGGGCATCTTGCGGAAAATCGGTTTGGGTGGCGTTGAAATCTATCAGTACCTGTCTCCGCTCTGTTTCCGGCAAAACAGGAATATCCAGGATCGCTTGCCGGGGATGGTGATCCAGGGCAGCAACCAATCCCTGCAAGGCAGTCATCAGATAGTGCGTTATCCGGGCCGGATCGAGACTGGCGACGGTCTGGGCAGTTAAAGAAAAGTCAGTCCCGAAATCATCCACCGATAAGGTAACCGGATAGTTAGTTTGTTCTTTTGTCAAGATAGCCCGTATGCCGGCCCAAAGCTCTCTGGCGGTATGTGTTTCACTGGGCTGGGAATGGCGGTAATTCAGCAAGGTACTGAACAGCGGACCAGATTGTGCCATTGCGCTGCAACTTTGCGCCAGTGCCAGCGGGGCCTGTTCATGCTCCAGCAATGCCATCAAATTTTGGTAAGTGGATTGGATCACGTCCTGAACCGTCTGATTTGCCAGTGAAATGCGCACAGGCAGGGTATTGATGAACATCCCCAGTATCTGATCAGCTCCCGCTCCTCCCTGCAAACGCCCCAATAACACTGAACCGAAGACCACATCATCGCGGCTGCTGGTTTGTGCCAGCACCTGTGCCCATGCGACATGGAACAGCACTCCCGGGCTGACTTTCAAACGCCGGGCATGGCTGCGGATGGCTTCAGCCAAATCAGGATTGAGGGACAGGTTATTTTCTGTGATGGTGTCATCAGGGCTTGCAACAGAAAGTATCCCAAAAGGGGCGGTTGGTTCATCAATGTCGGCGAGCTGGGTGCGGAAATAGGCTTCATGCTCTTCTTTCGGCACATTCAGCGTCTGGGCGATAAAATTGCGGTAAGGTAAGACTGTGGGCAGGTTTTCTGCATTTCCCTGCAAAATCAGGGAAATTTCAGCCAAAATCAACTCCAGTGTCATGTGATCGCAGACCAGATGATGGAAACGCAAAGCCAGCAGCCATTCATCCTGTTCAGGATCATGGGCAATATCAGCCGCAAACAGCGGCGCCTGGTTCAGGTTGATCCGGTGCCGGCGCGGATCGGTGTGGGCCTGCAATTGTGCGGGAACATCGTGTCCTGCCGTTGGGGTGAACAGGTTGACATCCAAGGGCGCATTGCGCCAAACGGCCTGTACCGGTTTTTCCAATCCTTGCCAGTAGACTGCGGTGCGCAGAATATCATGGCGATCAATCACCTGTTGCAACGCATCTAAAAATTCGTCGAGGCGGTTGCGGCTATCGAATGCCAGCAGGCTGTGCAAGAGATAGGTGTCTCCCTGCTCCTGCGTCAGATAGTGGAACAGGATGCCTTCCTGCAAGGGTGACAACGGGTAGATATCCTGTACCTGACTGGCCCCGTCCGGAATGATGTCCACAATGCCGTCAATTTCCTTCTGGGAAAGGGAAACCAGCGGCAGCATATCGGGTGTAATGGCCGTGCAACTTTCAGGGATCAGGTTCGGAGGAACTGCAAACGCGTGTGTGTCGCGCTGAATGGTCTGTGCCATATCTGCAAGGACCGGTGTGGCGAACACGTTGCGGGCCTCGAGTTGCCAGCCGGCATGGCGGAGATTTTCCATCAGGCTGACAATCATCAGTGAATGTCCGCCCAGTTCAAAGAAATGGTCATGGCGGCTGACTTGGTCCAATTTCAGCAAATCCTGCCAGATTTGCGCTAATGCGGTTTCTACTTCGCCAACCGGCACTTCATATTTACGGCTGACGACAGCGGATGCGTCCGGTGCAGGCAGTGCCTGACGATCAAGTTTGCCATTCGGTGTCAGCGGAAAGCTTTCCAATATGACAAATGCACTGGGCACCATGTGGTCGGCAAGATGCCGGGCAAGTTGCTGGCGCAGTTCGGACGGAACGAGTTCAACCCCTTCTTGGGGCAGTAAATACGCCACCAGATATTTTTGCGCTGTGGTGCTTTTCGTTGTGGTGCTTTTATCAAGCGAGTCTTCCCGTACCAAGACCACTGCTTCTTGTACACCGGGGCATTGTTTGAGTTGGTTTTCTATTTCCCCCGGTTCAATGCGGAAGCCACGGATCTTAACCTGAAAATCATTGCGTCCCCGGAATTCAATATTCCCGTCGGGCAACCAGCGACCGAGATCGCCGGTTTTGTACATGCGGGCATGTGGGGTTGACGAAAACGGATCGGTGAGGAAGCGTTCTGCCGTCAATTCGGGGCGGTTCAGATAACCACGGGCCACACCGGAACCGGCGATATAAATCTCTCCCGTCACGCCGAGGGGCGCTGGCTGACCCAATGCGTCAAGAATATATATTTGGGTATTCGAAATTGGCCGGCCAATGGGGATGGAATGGGCAATATTGACGGGAGAGTCAATACAATAAGTGGTGGAAAAAGTGGTGCTTTCCGTCGGGCCATAGCCATTGATCAGCTGTTTTGGCTGAGATTCAGCCCGTTGGACGAGTTGGATTTTCCTTGGATCAATGACATCTCCGCCGGTCAGCAGGTAGCGCAGTTGACCGAGCACAGGCTTGAGTATTTCAAGATATTCATTAAACAAACCGGCAGTCAGCCAAAGCGCGGAGACTTTCCCCCTGACCAGCGCATTGCGGAACTGTTCCGGATCAAGCAACACGGATTGTGGAACGATGTGCAAGCGCCCGCCGTTGAGCAGGGCAGACCAGATCTCCCACGTAGACGCATCAAAGGCGACATTGGCGCAATGGGCCACACAATCCTCTTGCCCGAGTTCCGCAAAACCGCTGTTGACGATAAGGCGGAGGACATTGCGGTGTTCAACCATCACCCCTTTAGGCTGACCCGTTGAACCGGAGGTATAGATAACATAGGCCAGATGACGTGATGTCAGCCCTGATTTTTGTGCCTCTGGGTTATGGTCGGGCCATGTTGCCAATGGTTGTTTTGCTGATCCGGGGGCGGACAATAACGCGCTTTGTTCATCAAGTATCACGACAGGCATCCCGGCAGACAAGATGTTGGCTAATCTGTCGAGCTGGGCTGATTCGGTGAGTAAAACCTTGGGTTCGGCGTCTTCGAGCATATGAGCCAGCCGTTCGGTCGGGTAGGCCGGATCAAGCGGCACATAGGCACCGCCCGCTTTCAGGGTACCGAGTAAACCCACGATAGTGTCCAGACTGCGCTCTGCACAAATTGCCACCCGAGAGTCAGGGAGAACACCTTGCGCAATCAAATAATGCGCCAACTGATTGGCACGACGGTTTAATTCACCATAACTGAGCGTTTGTTCTTCACATGAAATGGCAATGGCGTCGGGATGCCGTGCCGCCTGCGTTTCAAACAGCTGGTGGATCAGGGCATCTTGCGGAAAATCCGCCTGAGTCGCATTGAAATCCAGCAACAGTCGTTGCCGCTCTGGCGCCGGCAGCATCGGCAGGGTAGCAACGGGTTGTTTTTCATCGGCAACCATTGCTGTTAATACGTGGGTTAAATAGCTGACCATGCGTTCCACGGTTGTGGCATCAAACAAATCGGCGGCATATTCCAGATCACCCATTAAACCCGTTTCGGTTTCACTCAGGGATAAGGTTAAGTCAAAGTGTGCACCGCGGCTTTTCTGCTCCATCGGGGTCAGTTGCAAACCCGGTAAAGTCAGTGTTTGGGACTGGGTGTTATTGAAAGCCAGCATGACTTGAAAAATCGGGCTGTAGCTCAGGCTGCGTTCCGGCTGCAAGGCTTCGACAATCTGCTCGAAAGGCAGATCCTGATGGGCAAAGGCGCTGAGGGCCTGTTCCCGTACCTGTGCCAGCAGATCAGCCACAGTGAGATCACGACGGAATCTGATGCGTAAAACCAGCGTATTGACGAAAAACCCGAGCAATCCTTCAAGCTCATGGTGAGGTCGGTTAGCAACGGGGGTGCCAATAACGATATCATCCTGACCACTGATTCGGGCGAGGACGATACTCCATGCGCCCATCAGGGTCATAAACAGCGTGGTATGGTGGCGCTGTCCGAGCTTCTTGAGGGATGCCAGCAATGACGCATTGAGGCAGAAAGAAACGTGTCCCCCGATATAGCTCTGTACCGCTGGGCGTGGCCGATCCGTGGGCAATTCCAGCAAATTTGGCGCACCTTCAAGTCGGGTACACCAAAAGTCACGTTGTTTCGTCAGGAGCGTTTCCTGCTGTTGGCTGCCCTGTAACTGCTCATGCTGCCAGACGGCATAGTCCGCATACTGAACCGGCAACGCCGGCAGGGAAACATCTTCGTTATTCAGCGCTGCGCGGTAATAATCGCCCAGTTCACGCACCAATACCCCGACGGACCAGCCGTCAGTGATAATGTGGTGCAAAGTGAGCAACAACACATGCTCCTCATCTGCCAGTTGCAGCAACTGACCACGGATCAGTGGCCCCTGAATCAAATCAAAGGGCGCTCGGGCTTCAAGTTCGGCAATCTCGGCCACACGGCTGTCGTGCAAGGCCGGATCGAGCTGCTGCAAGTCATGGCAGGACAAGGCAAAGCCGGTGTCGGCAGGTTCGATATGCTGACAAGGTTGCCCGTCTATTAAGACAAAGCGGGTGCGCAGACTTTCATGTCGGGCGATCAGGTTGTTGAGCGACAGGGTCAGCGCCTGCCGGTTGAGCTGACCGGTAAGGCGCAATGTCACCGGCAGATGATAGGCAAGGCTGGCAGCCGGATCGAGCTGGCAGAGAAACCATAACCGCTGTTGTGCAAAAGACAACGGGAGTGGCCGATGTCTTTCGGCCTTTTTGATTAATGATGGTTGCTGGGACCCACGAGATTTCAACTGTTCCTCAATTCTTTTTTCCAGAACAGCCCGTTTCAATTCCTCAAGGTTCATATTTTTTCTTTTCATTATCTACCGTCTCCGCGGGGATTTTCGTCGCCTATATTTTCATTGCCTAAAAGTGCCATCAGTTCCTCTGCTGACATTGAATCAAGGTCGTCTTGCATAGATTCAATCTCACCATTCCCAATCACATCCATTTGTGCGGCAAGGATGGTGTCCGCCTGCTCCTTCAGGGTGGGAGCGGCAAACAGGGCGGTGAGCGGGATGCTGACTGATAATTTGTGCTGAATGCGTGTTATCAGCCGCACAACCATCAGCGAATGACCGCCGATGTCAAAGAAGTTGTCGTGGCGGCTGATACGGGAGAGATCTAATAATTCCTGCCAGATTTGGGCTAGCGCCGTTTCTATCCTTCCTTTGGGGGACTCATATTCACGGGCAGCGACCGCCGACGCATCCGGTGCCGGCAGTGCCTGACGGTCGAGCTTGCCGTTGGGGGTCAATGGGAAGGTATCAAGGATCACGAAGGCACTGGGCAACATATAGTCAGCAAGCTGTTGGGCGAGTTGCCGGCGCAATTCAGCCGGTATCAGCTCAACACCGTCCAAAGGTTGCAAATAAGCCACCAGTCGTTTCTGTCCGGTTTCCTCTTTGCGGTGGTTTTCGTGGTGGTTTTCGCGAAGGTCTTCACAGAGGTCTTCACGAAGGAGAACCACCGCTTCATGTACACCGTGGCATTGTCTGAGTCTGGCTTCAATTTCCCCCGGCTCAATGCGGAAACCCCGCAATTTGATCTGAAAATCATTGCGGCCGATGTACTCAATATTGCCATCCGGCAGCCAGCGCCCGAGATCACCGGTTTTGTACATGCGGGCATCGGTTTCCTGAGAGAACGGATCAATCAGGAAACGTTCAGCGGTGAGTCCCGGGCGATTCAGATAACCACGGGTAACACCCGCGCCGGCAATGTGAATTTCGCCGGCAACACCGAGAGGTACAGGCTGGCCCTGTGAATCAAGGAGATAAATCCGGGTATTTCCTATCGGCCGGCCAATCGGAACAGAACGTGTTACATCAACCGGAGCGGCAATCTCATAGGTTGTGGCAAACGTTGTGGTTTCGGTCGGGCCATAGCCATTAATCAAATGAACCGGTTGTGATCCCGCCAGTTTCACTTGCCGGATTTTTTTCGGTTCGAGGACATCACCGCCAACCAGTAAATAGTGTAATTGTCCATACAGGGGCCTGAGTGCGTCGAGATATTCGTTGAACAAACCGGCAGTCAGCCAAAGTGCGGTGACTTTCCCTTGAACCAATGAATCACAGAAGCGCAGCGGATCAAGCAGCGTGGAAGATGGAACCACATGCAAGCGTCCGCCATTGAGCAGGGCCGACCAGATTTCCCATGTCGAGGCATCAAAGGCAATATTGGCGCAATGGGCCACACAATCCTCTTGGCCGAGTTCCGCAAAACCGCTGTTGACAATCAGGCGGAGGACATTGCGGTGTTCAACCATGACCCCTTTCGGCTGTCCGGTCGAACCTGAAGTATAAAGGACACAGGCCAGATGGCGTGATTTCAGTCCCAGAGCCTGTGGGTCTGGATTCCCAGTTTCTTTTGTTGGCAATGAACCTGTTGATAACGACATTGCGGACAGGAAGGTGTCATCGTTATCCAATAAGACCATTGGCAACGCATCAGGACGTTGATTGAAAAGCCCATTGAGGTGAGTTTCCTGCGTCAGCAGTGCCACCGGTGCCGAATCCCCCAGCATATAGGCCAATCGCTCAGGCGGGTAATTAGGATCGAGCGGAACATAGGCACCACCGGCCTTGAGGATTGCGAGCAGGCCGATAATCAACTCCGGACTGCGCTCAATGCATATTGCAACCCGGGAATCCGAACATACACCAAGTGCAATCAGATAATGTGCCAGACGATTGGCGCGGCGGTTTACTTCACCATAGCTGAAAGAGTGTCCTTCAAATGCAATGGCAATGGCGTCGGGATTGCGTGCGGCCTGCGTTTCAAACAGTTGGTGAATCAGCGCATTTTGTGGGAAATCTGATTCAGTGGCATTGAAATCCACCAGCAATTGTTGCCGCTCTGTGGCCGGCAGGATGGAGATATTCCGAATCAGCCCCTGCGGTTCGCGATCCAGGGCGTTGATCAACCCACGGACAGCCGTGACCAGATAATGGATAACGCGTGTGGGGTCGATACCCGCCACAGTCTGGGCTGTCAGGCGGAAACGCTCACCCAGATCATCCACTGACAATGTCACCGGATAGTTAGTGCGCTCTTCTGCGGCCAAAATACGGATGCCTGCCCAAAGGGAGTCAGCCGTCTCCGCATTGTTGCTATTGCCGGAACCGACAGAATTGCCGGATTGACTGTGGCGATAATTCAGCAAGGTGCTGAACAACGGCATGGATTGCGGCATACCGCTGCATTGCTGGGCCAGCACCAACGGGGCTTGCTCATGTTCCAGCAACATCATGAGACTGTGGTAAGTATCCTGTATTACCTCCCCGACAGTACGTTGTGCCAGAGAAACCCGCATTGGCAGGGTATTGATGAACATTCCCAGCACTTGCTCAGCACCCGCACCGCCCTGAAGCCGGCCCAATAGCACAGAGCCAAAGACCACATCATCACGGTCACAGGTTTGAGCCAATACCAGCGCCCATGCAGCATGGAACAACACACTCGGGCTGACCCTGTGGCGGCGAGCCTGAACACGGATGGATTTTGCCAAATCAGGGGCGACAAAGAGGTGATCTTCGGTAACGGAACCACCCTCAGCCTGAACTTTCAGAACACCGAATGGCGCGGTCGGTTCATGAATATCTGCCAGCTGGGCACGGAAATAGGCTTCGTGATCGGCAGTCGGCATGTTTAATGTCCGGGCAACAAAGTTGCGATAAGGCAGGGCAACCGGCAATGGCTCACTGTGACGCGGTGATTCATTCCTGTCAGCGTTACTCCCTTCAGACTTGTTCTGTTTCAGCAACAGCGCCATTTCGGCAAAAATCAGTTCCAGTGTCATGTGGTCACTGACCAGATGATGGAAACGCAGTGCCAGCAACCATTCAGCCTGTGCCGGATCGTGGGCGATATCTGCGGTGAACAAGGGTGCGCGATCCAGAGCGAGACGATGCAGGCGCGGGTCAGTATGTGCCCTGAGCTGCGCAAGCACGTTATCCGCAGTTTCCGGATTGAATACATTGACGGCCAGTGTTGCCTGACGCCAGACCACCTGGACCGGCTGTTCCAAATCCTGCCAGTAGGCCGCCGTGCGCAGAATATCATGGCGGTCGATAACCTGTTGCAGCGTTGCGAGGAAGTCATCAAGGCGTTCGCGGCTATCAAATGCAAACAGACTTTGCAGCAGGTAATTATCCCCTTGTGCCTGCAATAAGTGGTGGAACAGGATACCTTCCTGCAACGGAGCAAGCGGGTAAATGTCCTGCACATTGCCCGCTCCGCCGGGGACAGTGGCGGTGATGGCATCGATTTCCGCCTGAGACAGGGAAACCAGCGGCAACATATCAGGCGTGATCGCGCTGCAACCTGCGGGAATAAGATTGTCTGGCACGACGAAAGCACGGGCATCACGTTGGATGGTTTGTGCCATTTCGGCCAGCACCGGCGCAACAAACACACCGCGGACATCGAGTTGCCAGCCCAGACGGCGCAGCTCTTCGATCAGGCTGACAATCAGCAGAGAATGCCCGCCGAGTTCGAAGAAATGGTCATGGCGGCCGACCCGCTCCAGTTTCAGGAGATTTTGCCAAATTCGGGCGAGAACGATTTCCACCTCCCCGATCGGCGCTTCATAACGGTGTACGACAATCGCGGAGGAATCCGGTGCGGGCAATGCCTGACGATCCAGTTTGCCGTTGGTTGTCAGCGGGAAACTGTCCAGCGTGACAAAGGCACCGGGCAGCATATAGTCAGCAAGGTGCTGGCTGAGCTGCTGGCGCAGTTCTGCGGGGACCAGCTCCGCATTGCCCTGCGGCAACAAATAGGCGATCAGGCGTTTTTGGTTGTTGTCATCGGTACGTGCCAGAACAACGGCTTCGCGCACCCCGTGACATTGTTCCAGCCTGGCTTCAATTTCACCCAGCTCAATCCGGAATCCGCGGATCTTGACCTGAAAATCATTGCGGCCGAGATATTCGATATTGCCGTCCGGCAACCAACGACCGAGGTCACCGGTTTTATACATATGTGCCTGTGAGTCAGGCGTGAACGGATCAACAAGGAATCTTTCGGCAGTCAGCTCAGCACGGTTCAGATATCCCCGTGCAACACCGGCCCCGACGATATAAAGCTCACCGGCGACACCGAGGGGAACGGGCTGGCCGCAGGCATCAAGAATGTAAATCTGCAGATCAGGAAGGGGTTGTCCAATCAGGCTGCCGCGCCCTGAGTGAATGTCGGTTTCCGTCAGTTCCCGATAGGTGGCATGTACCGTAATTTCGGTGATGCCGTACATATTCACCAGACGGGTTTGCTGAGTCGGGTTACGGTCAACCCACGGGGCAAGGGTATGCAATTCCAATGCTTCCCCGCCGAAAATGATGCAGCGCAGAGAATGCGGTGTTGCATCCTGAGCAGAAATCAACTGGCGGAAGGCGCTTGGGGTTTGGTTCAGTACTGTCACTTGTTCACGGCATAGCAGCGAATAGAACACCTGGGGGGAACGTGCACAGTCTGCCGGAATAACAACAAGCCGGCCGCCATAGGCCAAAGCACCCCACAATTCCCAGACGGAGAAATCGAATGCGAAAGAGTGGAACAGTGTCCAGACATCGTGATTATCGAACTGAAAACGTGCCTGTGTTGCGGCAAACAAGCGGGTAATATTGGTGTGTTCGACCATCACCCCTTTAGGCTGGCCCGTTGAGCCGGAAGTATAAATGATATAGGCCAGATGGTGTGGTGTCAGTCCCAATGCCTGTGCATCCGGATTTTCACTGGATTGTGTTGCCAGCAAGGGGTCTTGGCGATCAAGAAGCTTGTCGAGCAAGGTTGTCGGCAATGCCACGTCAGAAAGCGCATCAGCGAGTTTACTCAGCCATTCAGATTGGGTCAGCAGTGCAACGGGCGCTGCATCTTCAAGGGTATAGGCCAGCCGATCGGCAGGATAGGCCGGATCAAGCGGAACATAAGCACCGCCGGCTTTGAGGATTGCCAGCAGGCCGACGACCATTTCCAGGCCGCGTTCAACACAGATGGCGACCCGGGTGTCAGGACGGACACCTTGTTCCATTAAATGGTGTGCCAGCCGGTTGGCGCAGCGGTTCAGTTCACCATAGCTGAGGGTTTGCCCTTCCCATACTACCGCCACCGCGTCAGGCCGGGCTGTAGCCTGAGCCTCAAACAGCTGGTGGATCAGTCTGTCTTGCGGGAAACTCATCCGGGGGCGGTTGAAGCCTGTCAGCAGTTGTTGCCGCTCTGATTCCGGCAGCATTGGCAGCGTTGCCACCGCTTGTGTTTCATTTGTCACCATCGCTGTCAGCACATGGCCCAAATAGCCGACCATGCGTTCAACGGATGAGGAATCGAATAAATCAACGGCATAAGCCAGTTCACCGACCAGACCCCCCTCAGTTTCGGTGAGTGACAGGGTCAAATCAAAGTGGGCGCTATGGTGCTCCTGTTCCATTGGAATGAGTTGCAGATCAGGCAGTGTCAGCGTTTGGGCCGGCATGTTGTTTAACGACAGCATCACTTGGAAGACCGGGCTGTAACTCAGGCTGCGTTCAGGCTGGAGTGCTTCCACCACTTGCTCAAAAGGCAGGTCCTGATTCGCATAGGCAGCAAATGCCTGATCTTTAACGTGCGTCAGAAGGTCTGCCACACTGAGTTCATGGCTGAATCTGATGCGCAAGGCCAGTGTGTTGACGAAGAAACCGATCATTCCCTCAAGTTCATGGTGAGGGCGGTTGGCAACGGGGGTACCGATAACGATATCATCCTGACCACTGAGCCGGGCAAGCACAATGCTCCATGCGCCCAGTACCGTCATGAACAGCGTGGTGTTATGGCGCTGCCCGAGCGCTTTTAGTGGAGCCAGCAAGTCAGCACCAAAACAAACAGGTATCCGGTTACCCACATAGCTATGCACTGCCGGACGCGGACGGTCTGTCGGCAGGGTTAATAACGCCGGTGCTCCTGACAGGGCCTTGCACCAGAAATCGCGCTGAGCTGTCAGGGTGGTTTCTTGCAGCCAGTGACGTTGCCAGACGGCATAATCGGCGTATTGAACGGGCAGTGGTGGTAAGCATGGATCTTGCCCGGTGAGTTCGGCGCTGTAGAGCAGGCCCAGTTCATGCATCAACACCCCGATGGACCAGCCATCAGAAATAATGTGGTGCTGAGTGATCAGCAATATGTGCTCTTCATCGGCCAGTTGCAGCAAATGGCCGCGGATCAGGGGGCCTTGGGTAAAATCAAACGGTGTTTGTGCTTCAAGCACCGTCAGTTCCCCAATGCGGTGAGTCTGTGTTTCGGGTGCCAGTGGCCGCAGATCGTGATAAGACAGGGTAAAACCGGTATCAGCAGGATCAATGTGCTGGCAGGGCTGACCCCCGTTCAATACAAAGCGGGTGCGCAGAATTTCCTGCCGGGCAACTAAACGGTCGAGGGCGCCGGACAACGCAGGGTGGTTGAGTTGCCCGCTCAGGCGCAATGCGGCAGGAATGTGGTAGGCGAGGCTGGCCGCCGGATCGAGCTGGCCCAAGAACCATAACCGTTGCTGGGCAAAGGAGAGAGGCAGCGGTTGATGACGGTCAGCGACGGGAATGGTTGCCTGGGACGTCACGGAAGCGTCGGTTAATGCATGAGCCAGATTTGCCAACAAGGGATGGTCAAACAGTTGTTGCAATGACAACTCTTTTGCCAATACCTGACGTATGCGTGATGCCAGCTGGACGGCAAGCAATGAATGCCCGCCCAGTTCAAAGAAATGATCGTGGCGGCCCACACGCTCCAGCCCCAGCAAGTCTTGCCAAATCCGGGCCAGTGCGATTTCAGTTTCACCGGCAGGGGCTTCGTAATGGCGTGACACGACGGCAGAGGCATCAGGGGCAGGAAGCGCCTGACGGTCGAGCTTGCCGTTGGGGGTCAGCGGGAAACTCTCCAGCATCACAAATGCACTGGGCAGCATATAGTCAGCAAGGTGCTGGGCAAGTTGCTGGCGCAGTTCAGCCGGGATCAATTTCGTTCCGGCCTGTGGCCGCAGATAGGCCACAAGGCGTTTTTGTTCTCCCGTATTGCCGTTTGCCATATCTCCGCGGATCAAGACCAGGGCCTCGCTCACACCGTGACATTGCCGGAGGCGGGTTTCTATTTCCCCCAGCTCAATGCGGAAGCCACGTAACTTCACCTGAGAATCGTTGCGGCTGAGGTATTCGATATTGCCATCCGGCAACCAGCGGCCGAGATCGCCGGTTTTGTACATTCTTGCTTCTGGACCGGGAGAGAACGGATCGGTAAGGAAACGTTCAGCTGTCAGTTCAGGGCGATTCAGATAACCCCGTGCGACACCGTCTCCGGCAATATAAATTTCACCCGCAACGCCAACAGGAACGGGCTGGCCTTTTTCATCCAAAATATAGGCCTGAGTATTGGCGATAGGATGACCAATGGGAATTGACCTTTCAGTTTCATCATTTTCCATCAGAGGGATTTCATAGGCGGTGGCGAAAGTGGTGGTTTCCGTCGGGCCATAAACATGCAGTAAGTGGTCAGGTGAATGTTCAGACCTGAGGCGGATTGCGGCACGGGTATCTGTTTTTTCGCCGCCGAAAAGGATGTAGCGCAGACCGGATAACGCAGGGGCGATTAAATTCGCATATTGGTTGAACAGGGCGGTTGTCAGGAATAACGCACTGGCACCGGCTTTAGTCAGATGCTCACCGAAATCATCAGGCTGCAACAATGATTTTTCGGGGATCAGCAGGATGCGTGCGCCCTGAACCAATGCTCCCCACACCTCCCAAGTGGCGGCGTCGAATGAAACATTGGCGCAGTGGGCGATGCAGTCATTCGGCCCGATATCGGCAAAATTGTTGTTGATGACCAAGCGCAGCACATTGCGATGTTCGACCATCACGCCTTTCGGCTGGCCGGTTGATCCTGACGTATAAATGACATAGGCCAGATGGCGTGACGTTAGCCCCAATGCCTGAATATCCGGGTTTTCGTTCGATTCAGCCGGCAAGAACGCGTCGGGTTCATGAAGGGCATTATCCAGCAAGACCGTTGGCAGGGTTGCCGGCAGAATGCCGGCGAACTTGTCTGCCCATGTTGTCTGGATCAGTAAAGCCATCGGTGCGGCATCCTCAAACATATAGGCCAGCCGCTCAGCCGGATAACTCGGGTCAAGGGGAACATAAGCCCCACCGGCCTTGAGGATTGCCAGCAGGCCAATCACCATTTCGGGGCTGCGCTCGAGGCAGATGGCAACCCGCGCGTCAGGACGCACACCAAGTACAATCAGATGATGGGCCAGACGATTGGCGCGCTGGTTCAGCTCGTTATAGCTTAACCTTTGCCCTTCATGGATGACTGCGGTGGCATCAGGGCGCTGTAAAACCTGATCCTCAACCCGTTGGTGAATCAATGCATCCTGGGGGAAATCCGTCCGGGTGGCATTGAAATCCACCAACAATTTTTGCCGCCCAGTTTCCGGCAAAATGGGGATATCCAGAATCAATTTATTCGGTTCGCAGGTCAGGGCATCGATCAGGCCTTTGATGGCGGTAGCCAGATAGGTTGTGATCTGTTCCGGCACAATGTCAGCGACGGTCAGGGCGGTCAGTTGGAAATCCTGGCCTAAATCATCCACGGACAACGTAATCGGGTAACTGGTCCTCTCTTCCGCGGAGAGCAAACGCACATCTGCCCACATGGCATTAACGGCATCACCGGTCTGGCCTTTGGCTGCCTGGCTATGACGATAATTCAGCAAGGTACTGAACAGCGGCATGGGTTGTGCCACATCACTGCATCGTTGTGCCAGTGCCAGCGGTGCCTGTTCGTGTTCCAGCAGGGCTGTAAGATCCTGGTAAGCCTGTTGCACGGTGTCCCGTGCATTGCGCCCGTTCAGGGAAATGCGGACTGGCAGGGTATTGATGAACATACCCAGAATCCGGTCTGCTCCGGCGCCACCTTGTAAACGTCCCAGCAGGACTGAGCCGAACACAACATCGTTGTGTCCGCTGGTTTGTGCCAGAACCTGAGCCCACGCAACGTGGAACAAGACACTGGGGCTGATGCCTAAATGACGGGCCTGGAGGCGGACCGCATCAGACAGCTCAGAAGGCAGTAAGATCCGGTGTCTTGCGACAGATTGACTGATGCTAGTGGATGTTCCCTGTTTTGGCGCTTCCTTCGGTAGCGTGAATATACCAAAAGGTGCGGTGGGCTCATGAATGCCGGAGAGTTGTTCACGGAAGTAAGCTTCATGCACTGAAGGCGATGCATTCAGGGTCTGGGCAATAAAGTTACGGTAGGGCTGTGTTGCAGGCAGTGCCTGCGCCGTTCCTTGCAATTCAACTCTCTTCAGCCCATTGCCTTTCAGGATCAGCGCCATTTCAGCAAAAATCAGATCCAGCGTGATATGGTCACTGACCAGATGATGAAAACGCAGTGCCAGCAGCCATTCGTCCTGCAAGGTGTCATGAGCGATATCTGCGGTGAACAAGGGGGCCTGATTCAGGTTGATGCGATGCAGGCGCGGATCAGTGTGAGCCTGTAACTGAGACAAAATATCGTCACCTGAATCAGGCATAAATACGTTGACACTTAACGTAGCCTGACGCCAGACTACCTGAACCGGTTGTGCCAGATCCTGCCAGTAAGCCGAGGTTCGCAAGATGTCATGGCGGTCAATCACTTGCTGCAAGGCATTCAGGATACCCTCCAATTGATCACGTGTGTTGAAGGCGAGTAAAACTCGCAGCAAATAGTCGTCACCTTGTGTCTGTAGCAGGTGATGGAACAGGATACCTTCCTGTAAGGGGGCAAGCGGGTAGATATCCTGCACATTGGATGCCCCGCCGGAAACCGTTGCGACGATGGCATCAATTTCTGTCTGGGACAGGGAAACCAGCGGCAGCATATCCGGTGCGATGGCGGTGCAATTGTCCGGGATAAGGTTGGCAGGCACGACAAAAGTATCCGTTTCATGCTGGATAGCCTGCGCCATATCCGCAAGGACTGGGGCGGCAAAGACACTACGTACATCGAGCTGCCGGCCGATACTGCGCAGTTCTTCAATCAGGCTGACAATCATCAGTGAATGCCCGCCCAGCTCAAAGAAGTGGTCGTGGCGGCCAATCAGTTTCACACCCAGAAGTTTTTGCCAGATGTGAGCCAGAGATATTTCTGCTTCCCCGGTTGGGGGTTCGTGATCACGTGACACAATCGCGGATAACGCCGGTTCCGGAAGCGCCTGCTGATCGAGTTTTCCGTTCGGGGTGAGCGGGAACGCATCCAGTGTGACAAATGCACCGGGCAACATGTGCTCAGCAAGATGTCGGGCAAGCTGTTGGCGCAGTTTGGCAGGTTCCAGCCCAGCGCCTGCCTGTGGCAGCAAATAAGCCACCAGACGTTTTTGCTGTGTTTCACGGTCTTCACGCGCCAAAACCACGGCTTCACGGACACCGTGGCACTGTCTGAGGCGAGCTTCAATTTCGCCCAGCTCAATGCGGAAACCCCGCAATTTGATCTGAAAATCATTGCGGCCGAGGTATTCAATATTGCCGTCCGGCAGCCAACGGCCCAAATCGCCGGTTTTGTACATGCGGGCGTCAGGGCTGGTGGAGAAGGGATCGGCCAGGAAGCGTTCAGCAGTCAGCTCAGGACGGTTGAGATAGCCACGGGCTACGCCCGCCCCGGCAATATAGATTTCGCCAATGACACCACGCGGAACAGGCTGCCCGTGGGCATCAAGAATATAGATTTGCGTATTGGCGATAGGGCGGCCAATCGGCGGCGGATTATCTTCTGCATGATGGCAGGAATAGAGTGTGGCACAGACGGTGATTTCCGTCGGGCCATACGCATTGAGCATTTGGCGGTCTTGTGCCCAGCGTTTGACAAGGGTCGGCGGGCAGGCCTCACCGCCCACCAGCAAGGTATGCAGGGTTTCGGGCAGGGAGTCCATGACGGCCAGGGCGGTCGGCGATAAAAGTACATGGCTGATGAGGTTGTCGCTCAAATAGGCGGATAACCTCTCTCCGGGCAGAATATCGGCACGTTTGGCCAAATAGAGGCGGCCTCCTGACTGGAAAGCCATGCAGCATTCCCAAATGCAGGCATCGAAGCTGTTTGACGCGAATTGCAGAATGCGGCTGTCCGGTGTGAGTGCCAGCCTGCTTTGCTGGGTCGTCATCAGATTACACAGATTCTGGTGTTCGATCATCACCCCTTTCGGCTGACCGGTTGAACCTGATGTGTAGATTACGTAAGCCAGATGACGGGGTGTCAGCCCCAAATCCTGAGGGTCAGGATTGTCTGCGGGTTGCGATGCCCAAAGCTGTTCATCGTTATCCAGCAAAACCGTGGAAAAAGTCGTGGAAAGTGCCGTGGAAAGTTTGTCCTTCCATTCGGTTTGGGTCAGCAAAATCACCGGTGCCGCATCGTCAAGCATATAAACCAGTCGTTCAGCCGGATAAGCGGGATCAAGCGGTACATAGGTCCCACCCGCTTTTAGGGTGGCCAGTAAGCCAATCACCATCTGGGGGTTGCGTTCAGTACAGACAGCGACCCGGGAGTCCGGGCGCACACCCTGCGCAATTAAATAGTGTGCCAGACGATTTGCCTGACGATTCAGTTCAGCATAACTGAGTTGTTGCCCCTCAAAGACAACGGCAGTGGCATCAGGACAATGCAACGCCTGAGCCTCAAAAAGCTGGTGGACCAGCGTGCCTTGGGGGAAATCCGCTTGGGTGTCATTGAAATCCACCAGCAGCTGTTGTCGTTCCGATCCCGGCAACATGGGTAATGTTGCAAGGGGTTGAGTTTCATCTGCCGCCATTGCGGTCAGCACATTGACCAAATAGCCGGCCAGACGTTCAGCCGTGGCGGCATCAAAGAGATCGGAAGAATAGGTCAAATCTCCCGTCAGGCCTGATTCGGTTTCAGTCAGGGACAGAATGAGATCGAAATGGGCACTGCGGTGTGCCTGCTCAACCAGGGACAATTGCAGTTCAGGTAACACCGGTTTTTCTGCGGGAGTGTTATTCAGGGCCAGCATAACCTGAAAGATCGGGCTGTAACTCAGGTCACGCTCAGGTTGCAGTGCTTCCACCACCTGTTCAAAGGGCAGATCCTGATGGGTGTAGGCAGCCAGTGCTTGTTGCCGGACGTGGGTGAGCAGGTCAGTGACGTTTTTGGCATGATGGAATTTGACGCGCAACGCCAGCGTGTTGACAAAGAAACCGATCACGCTTTCAAGCTCATGATGCGGTCGGTTGGCAACGGGGGTGCCGATAACGATATCATCCTGACCACTGAGCCGGGCGAGCACAATACTCCATGCGCCCAGTACCGTCATAAACAAAGTGGTGTTATGGCGTTGCCCAAGCGCTTTAAGCGATGCCAGCAAATCAGCCTCAAGGCGAACCGGAATTAAGCCGCCGGCAAAAGATTGTGTTGCCGGACGGGGGCGATCAGTCGGCAATGTCAACAGGGCGGGAGCACCTGCAAGTTGGGCATGCCAGAAATCACGCTGTTCCGTGATGCTGGTTTTCTGTAACTGCTCTCGCTGCCAGAGGGCGTAGTCGGCATACTGAACCGGCAATGGCGCCAGCGGATCTTCACGCCCGTCAAGAGCGGCGCGGTAAAGGACGCTCAGCTCATGCATCAGTATCCCAACCGACCAGCCATCAGAAATAATGTGATGCTGAGTGAGCAGCAATACATGCTCGTTGTCGGCCAGTTGCAGCAAGTGTCCGCGGATCAGGGGGCCTTGGGTAAAATCAAACGGTGTTTGTGCCTCAAGCACCGTCAGTCCCTCAACACGGTGAGTCTGTGTTTCGGGTGCCAATGGCCGCAGATCCTGGTAAGACAGGGTAAAGCCCGTATCAGCAGGATCAATGTGCTGGTAAGGATGACCGGCGACCAACACGAAGCGGGTGCGCAGAATTTCCTGTCGTGCAACCAGGCTGTCCAGCGCCCCGGACAACGCAGAGTGACTGAGCTGACCCGTCAGGCGCAGGGCGATGGGAATGTGGTAGGCCAGACTGGCAGCCTGATCAAGCTGGCTCAGGAACCACAATCGTTGCTGGGCAAAAGATAAAGGCAACCGTTGATCCCGGTCGGCGATGGCGATTGTTATCTGGTCAGTGACTGAGGTTTCCGTGAGCGTTTTGGCTAAATCCAGCAACACAGGGTGGTCAAAGAGTTGCTGTAGGGATAATTCCCGTGCCATATCCTGACGGATATGCGCAATCAACTGAATGGCAAGCAAGGAATGGCCGCCCAATTCAAAGAAATGGTCATGGCGGCCAATGTGTTCCAGTTTCAGTAATTTCTGCCAAATCCGGGCCAGTGCAAGTTCTGTTTCCCCCTCCGGGGCTTCATAGCGCTGCATCACGACGGCGGATGCATCCGGCGCCGGAAGCGCCTGGCGATCCAGTTTGCCGTTCGGTGTCAGCGGGAAATGCGCCAAGATCACAAAAGCACCGGGCAGCATATAGTCGGCAAGATGCTGCGCAAGATATTGGCGCAGCTCAGCGGGGGTCAGTTCAATACCTGTGTGCGGCTGCAAATACGCAACCAGATGTTTCTGGCCTGACTCATCAGGGCGAGCGAGGACAACGGCTTCACGCACACCATGGTGTTCCATCAACTTGGCTTCGATTTCACCCAGTTCGATGCGGAAACCACGTAATTTCACCTGAAAATCATTGCGGCCCAGATATTCAAGATTGCCATCGGGCAGCCAACGGCCCAAATCGCCGGTTTTATACATGCGTTCATTGGCATCCAGAGAGAATGGATCAGCAAGGAAACGTTCAGCCGTCAACTCTGGGCGGTTCAGATAACCACGGGCCACCCCCGCTCCGGCAATGTAAATTTCGCCGGTCACGCCCTGTGGTACAGGCTGACCCTGTGGATCAAGGAGATAAATCCGGGTATTGCCAATCGGGCGACCGATGGGGATGGCATGGATTGCATCAACAGGGGACGTGATCTCATACATCGTCGCAAATGTTGTCGTTTCCGTCGGGCCGTAGGCATTGAGTAAATGTGCCGGTTGTGACTCAGCCTGTTGTACTTGCCGGATTTTCCGTGGATCAATGACATCACCGCCAATAAGCAGGTAACGCAATTGACCGAACAGGGGGGTGAGCGTGTTGAGGTACTCGTTGAACAAACCTGAAGTGAGCCAAAGAGCGGTAACCTGTCCTTGAATTAATGAGTCGCGGAAACGTACCGGATCAAGCAGTTCGGATTGTGAAACCAGATGCAGGCGCCCACCATTGAGCAGGGCCGACCAGATTTCCCATGTTGAGGCATCAAAGGCAATATTGGCGCAATGGGCCACACAATCATCTTGGCCGAGTTCCGCAAAACCGCTGTTGACAATCAGGCGCAGGACATTGCGGTGTTCAACCATCACCCCTTTAGGCAGGCCCGTTGAACCGGAGGTATAGATAACATACGCCAGATGGCGCGATGTCAGTGCCAGTGCCTGCGCGTCCGGGTTATGGGATGGCTGTTCCGGCAGGAACGGTTCATGTGCATCAAGTAAAAATGTGGGTATGGCACTGTCCAGTTTGCCGGCATGTGGCGTTTGGGTGAGCAAAACAACCGGCTCTGCATCCTTGAGGATATGCGCCAGTCGTTCAGCCGGATAAGCCGGATCAAGTGGCAGGTACGCTCCGCCTGCTTTTAAGATCGCCAGCAGGCCGATAATTAAATCCGGGTGACGCTCAAGGCAGATTGCGACGCGGGAATCAGGACGCACACCCAGATCAATTAAATGGTGGGCCAGTCGGTTGGCCCGACCGTTGAGTTCGGCATAACTCAGTGACTGGTTGCCAAATACCAAGGCTGTGGCATGGGGATGCTGTGCTGCCTGAGCTTCGAACAGCTGGTGGATTAACGCATGCTGTGGGAAGTCTGCCTGAGTATCATTGAAATCAGCCAAAAGTTGTTGCCGCTCACTCACCGGCAGAACCGTGATTTCTTGGATCAGCTGTTGTGGTTTGTGTGCCAGCGCGTCGACCAGTCCACGGATGGTGGTTTCCAGATAAGAGATGATGCGTGCAGGATCAATGCTTGTCACAGATTGAGCCGTCAGGCGGAAACCTACGCCGGTATCATCCACAGATAACGTGATCGGGTAATTCGTCCGTTCCTGCGCAGAAATGACACTTATTCCTTCTTGGTGCAGGTCAATCACGTCAGTTTCATTGAGCCGGGTATGACGATAATTGAGCACGGCACTGAACAGCGGCACTGACTGAGGCACATTGCTGCAACGTTGTGCCATGGCCAGGGGGGCCTGTTCATGTTCCAACAGTGTTGTTAGAGTGTGGTAAGTGGCCTGAACAACATCCTGGACAGTGCGATCAGCAAGCGGGATGCGTATTGGCAGGGTATTGATAAACATGCCCATGGTACGGGAAGTCCCGGCGCCGCCCTGTAAACGCCCCAGCAGTACAGAACCAAAGACAACATTGTTGCTGCCGCTGGTTTTTGCCAATACTTGTGCCCATGCAACATGGAACAGGACCCCCGGACTGACGCCCAGATGGCGGGCCTGTGCCCGGACAATCTTCGCCAGGGCGGGTTCTACGGAAAGACGGGCTTCTGCAATGGCTTCGTTCTCATTCTGTATGGACAGTATGCCGAATGGCGCGGTCGGGGTATCAATATCAGCAAGTTGGGCACGGAAATAGGCTTCATGTTTATCTGCCGGCACGCTCAGGAGCTGGGCAATAAAATTGCGGTAAGGCAATGCGGCGGGCAGTGTGTTTGTATTTTCATCTGTTTTTGCATTCCCGTGCTGTATCTGGGCAATTTCGGCAAAAATCAGTTCCAGTGTCATATGGTCACAGACCAGATGATGGAAACGCAGTGCCAGCAGCCATTCTCCCCGTGCCGGATCGTAAGCGGTATCCGCAACAAACAGCGGAGCCTGACTCAGGTCGAGGCGATGCCGGCGCGGATCGGTATGGGCTTTTAGCCGGGACAGAACATCATCGTCTGAGTCAGGAACAAATGTATTGATATTCAGCTGGGCCTGACGCCAAACGACCTGGACAGGCTGAATCAGCCCCTGCCAACAGGTGGCGGTACGCAGAATATCGTGGCGATTGATGACCTGCTGGAAGGCGGACAGGAAGCCGTCAAGGCGCTGACGTGAATCGAAGGCAAGCAGGCACTGCAACAGATAAGTATCTCCCTGAGCCTGCCGCAAGTGATGGTACAGAACGCCTTCCTGCAATGGTGCAAGCGGGTAGATATCTTGTATATTGCCAGCCCCGCCGGGGGTAGCCGCAACAATGGCATCAATTTCAGTCTGGGTGAGCGAGACTAACGGCAGCATGTCGGGAGTAATGGCCGTACAATCGGCAGGAATGCGGTTAGGTGGCACAACGGATGTATCAATGTTCTCTTTAATCGCCCGTGCCATGTCGGACAGGATTGGCGTAGAAAATACACTGCGTATGTCCAGTTTCCAGCCGAAGCTGTACAGCCGTTCAATTAAGCTGACCAGCAACAACGAATGCCCGCCCAGCTCAAAGAAATGATCATGGCGGCTAATCCGATCCCGTTGCAGCAACTCTTGCCAAATCTGCGCCAAAATGATTTCCACCTCATGAAGGGGCTTTTCATAATGGCGGGTGATGACAGCAAACGCATCGGGGGCGGGGAGTGCCTGACGATCAAGTTTCCCGTTGGCTGTCAACGGGAAAGTATCCAGTGTGACAAAGGCACTGGGGAGCATATATTCAGCAAGGTGCTGGGAAAGCTGCCGGCGCAGTTCCGCAGGGATCAGTTCCAGACCGTTTTTAGAGCGCAAATAAGCCACCAGCTGTTTCAGGGCAGCCGGGTTTTCATTCGATGCATCCTCACGGACAATCACCACCGCTTCCTGTACGTTGTGGCAGCGCATCAGCTGAGCCTCGATTTCACCCAGTTCAATGCGGAAGCCCCGGATTTTGACCTGAAAGTCATTGCGGCCCAGGTATTCAATATTGCCATCGGACAGCCAACGGCCCAAATCGCCGGTTTTGTACATGCGTGCGCCGGTCTCTTGGGAGAAGGGATCAACAAGGAAGCGTTCAGCCGTGAGTTCAGGGCGGTTCAGATACCCACGGGCAACCCCTTCTCCGGCAATGTAGATTTCGCCAACAACTCCAATCGGTGCAGGCTGACCGTGACGGTCAAGAATATAAATCCGGGTATTCGCGATGGGCCGGCCGATATGGCTGACGAATCCGGTTTCCGGTGTCATCCGGGTCCAGGTCGAATACGTTGTTGTTTCAGAAGGTCCGTACAGGTTGCATACCTGCTGCACAGCGGTGTGGGTAAATAACCGATCAACAATATGTGATTTCAGGGCTTCACCGGCTAAGTTGACCGCCCGGACACTTGCAGGAACGGCGTTGGACTCAATTAATTGGCTGATGGCAGAAGGCACGGTGTTGATCAGGCTGACAGATTGCTCAGGCACACCTGATTTTTGCGCGATCAATGACAGTACATCAGGCACAAGATGCACTGTGCCGCCAGAAAACAGGGGCGCAAGGCATTCAAACACCGCCAAATCAAAATTCAGTGAAGTGGCAAAAAGCGTATGTGCCAATTCTTCCGGTTTAAATGTGCGTTGTGCCCACGTCAGGAAGTTCACTGTATTGCGGTGGGCAATCGCCACCCCTTTAGGCAGGCCTGTTGAGCCGGAGGTATAAATCGTATACGCCAGATGCTGTGATGTTAACCCAAGCGTCTGGCTGTCAGGATTGTTTGTATCAGAATTGTTTGTATCAGAATTGCGCTCCGGTTGTGCCGCGGTGAACGGCTCTTGGGGATAAAGCACACGGTCAAGCAATACAGTGGAAATGGCGGTGTTCAGCTTATCACTGAGCGCTGTCTGGGTTAGCAGTACGATGGGGTTGGCATCTTCAAGCATATAGGCCAGACGCTCGGTCGGGTAAGCAGGATCGAGCGGAACATAAGCGCCCCCTGCCTTGAGGATGCCGAGTAAACCAATCACCATGTCCGGGCTGCGTTCGACGCAAATTGCAACCCGGGAATCAGGGCACACCCCTTGTTTAATCAAATAGTGGGCCAAGCGATTGGCCTGGCGGTTCAGTTCATCATAACTGAGTGTCCGATCACCGCATACGAGTGCGGTGGCGGAAGGACTCTGCGCCGCCTGAGCTTCGAACAGCTGGTGGATTAGGGCATCGTGCGGGAAATCAGCCTGAGTGTCATTAAACACTGTCAGCAGCCGGTTCCGCTCTGATTCGGGCATGATGGGCAGGAGAGCGACGGCCTGAGTGTCATCTGCCACCATTTCTGCCAGTACATGGGTTAAATAGCCGAGCATACGCTCAGCGGTTTCCGCCTTGAACAGGTCTGTGGCATAGATAAGTTCTCCGGCCAGACCTGATGCGGTTTCTGTCAGGGAAAGTGTGACATCGAAATGGGTACTGCGGTATGCCTGACCCACTGAGGTAAATTGCAGATCGGGTAACTCTGATGTGTGAGCCGGCGTATTATTTAAGATCAGCATGACCTGAAAGATTGGGTTGTAACTCAGGCTACGTTCAGATTGCAGCGCTTCCACCACCTGCTCAAAAGGCAGATTCTGATGGGCATAGGTGGCAAGTGTCTGTTTCCGGATCTGGCGGAGCAGATCAGTGACGGTGTCACTGTCATTGAATCTGACACGCAAGGCCAGTGTATTGACGAAGAAACCAATCAATCCCTCCAGTTCCTGATACGGACGGTTAGCGACCGGCGTACCAATAACGATATCATCCTGACCACTGAGCCGGGCAAGCACAATGCTCCATGCGCCCAGTACCGTCATAAACAGCGTGGTGTTATGGCGTTGCCCAAATGCCTTGAGTGATGCCAGCAAATCGGCATCAAAGCAAACCGGAATCAAGCCACCGGCAAAAGACTGCATTGCCGGACGGGGGAAATCTGTCGGCAGTGTCAGTAAATCGGGAGCGCCTTCAAGCTGGCCATGCCAGAAATTGCGTTGTTCCGTGATGCTGGTTTTCTGTAACTGCTCTCGCTGCCAGAGGGCGTAGTCGGCATACTGAACCGGCAATGGCGCCAGCGGATTTTCCCGACCGTCGAGAGCGGCGTGGTAAAGGGCACTCAGTTCATGCATCAGTACCCCAACCGACCAGCCATCAGAAATCATATGGTGCTGAGTGATCAGCAATACATGTTCTTCATCGGCCAACTGCAACAGTTTTCCACGGATCAGGGGGCCTTGGGTGAAGTCAAACGGTGTTTGTGCCTCAAGCACCGTCAGTTCCTCAACGCGCTGAGTCTGCGTTTCGGGTGCCAGTGAGCGCAGATCTTGGTGAGACAGGGTAAAGCCGCTGTCAGCAGGGGCAATATGTTGGTAAGGATGACCCGCAACGACGGCAAAGCGGGTACGCAGAATTTCATGCCGTGCAACCAGACTGTCCAGTGCACCGGATAAAGCAAGGTGATTGAGCTGGCTTGTCAGGCGCAGGGCGAAAGGAATGTTATAGGCCAGACTGGCAGCCTGATCGATCTGGCACAAGAACCACAATCTTTGTTGGGCAAAAGATAAAGGCAGCTGTTGATTGCGGTCAGCGACGGGGATCGTTATCTGGTTCGTTACCGGGAGTTCCGTGAGTGTTCTGGCTAAGCTCAACAAAACAGGCTGGTCAAAGAGTTGCTGGAGTGACAGCTCCCGTGCCATATCCTGACGGATGTGTGCAATGAGTTGAATGGCAATCAAGGAATGCCCGCCCAGCTCAAAGAAATGGTCATGACGACCCACGCGTTCCAGTTTCAGTAACTTTTGCCAAATCTGGGCCAGTGCGGTTTCTGTTTCCCCTTCCGGGGCTTCATAGCGGTGCATCACGACGGCGGATGCATCCGGTGCCGGAAGCGCCTGACGATCCAGTTTGCCGTTCGGTGTCAGCGGGAAATTTTCCAGAATGACATAAGCACCGGGCAGCATAGAGTCGGAAAGATGCTGGGTCAGGTATTGGCGCAGTTCTGCGGGCGTCAGTTCAATACCTGTGTGCGGCTGCGAATAGGCGACCAGATTTTGCTGGCCGGATTCATCCGGGCGGGCGAGGACGACCGCTTCACGCACGCCGTGGTATTCCATCAATTTAGCTTCGATTTCACCCAGTTCAATGCGGAAACCACGGACCTTGACCTGAAAGTCATTGCGGCCCAGGTATTCGATATTGCCATCCGGCAGCCAGCGACCCAAGTCGCCGGTCTTGTACATGCGGGCGCTTGGGCTTGATGAGAAGGGATCACGCAGGAAACGTTCGTTTGTCAGGTCAGGGCGGTTTAAGTACCCGCGTGCCACACCGGTTCCCCCAATGTGAAGTTCTCCGGTTTCTCCGATGGCAACGGGTTGGTTATACTTATCCAGTATGTAAATCTGGGTATTGGCGATGGGTCGGCCAATCGTTATCTGGCATTGAGGGCGTTCGTTTTCCTGTTTGATGGACAGGTTGGCGGAGGCTGTTGACCAGATTGTGGTTTCCGTTGGCCCGTACAGATTCCAGAGACTGTGGGTTTTGGCTTTCAGACGTTGAGCGAGTTCGTAAGGCAATGCCTCTCCGCCACTGATTGCCTTGATAGTGGTGTCAGCCCAGCCGGAAGCGAGCAATATGCGCCACGCAGAAGGGGTTGCCTGCACGATTTTGATATTGTGGGCGGTGATTAATGTGGCCAGTTTCTGCGGATTTTGGATTGCCTTAGAGGGAGCCAAAACGAGGCGGTTGCCGCTGATCAAAGGAAGATAAAGTTCCAGACCGGCAATGTCAAAGCCGATGGTTGTTGAGGCGAGCATCGTATCATCAGCAGTGATATGCAAGATGCCTTGCATGGAGCAAAGCAGATTCACGACATTGATATGTTCTACCATCACCCCTTTCGGCAACCCTGTTGAACCGGAGGTATAAAGGACATAGGCCAGATGGTGTGGTGTTAACCCCAATTCCGGTATATCAGGATTATCATCCGGTTGCTGTGCCAGCGATGGATTGGGGTCATCAAGCACAATGACTGACGGAAGGGCGGTCATTTGTGATTCAGATTCAGCGATGATCTCGCTGAGTGCATCAAGCTTGTCAGTCTGGGTCAGCACTACGTTGGGGGCTGAATCCTTGAGCATATGGGCCAGACGCTTGGTCGGGTAAGTAGGATCGAGCGGCACATAAGCGCCCCCTGCCTTGAGGATGCCGAGTAAACCAATCACCATATCCGGGCTGCGCTCGACACAAATTGCAACCCGGGAATCAGGGCGCACCCCTTGTGTAATCAAATAATGGGCCAAGCGATTGGCACGGCGGTTCAGTTCATCATAACTGAGTGCCTGATCGCCGAATATGAGTGCGGTCGCTGAAGGGTGCTGTGCCGCCTGAGCTTCGAACAACTGGTGAATTAAGGCATCGTGCGGGAAATCAGCCTGAGTGTCGTTAAATGCTGTCAGTAGCCGGTTCCGCTCTGATCCGGGCATGATGGGCAGGAAAGCAGCGGCCTGAGTATCATCCGCCACCATTTCTGCCAGTACATGGGTTAAATAACCAAGCATACGCTCAGCGGTGGCGGCATCAAACAAATCAATAGCATATTGCAATCCACCCGATACGCCGGCATCGGTTTCAGTCAGCAGCAACATCAAATCGCAATGCGTGGTGTAGTAGGCCTGCTCTTCCCTGGAAATCTGTAAACCAGAGGGCATTTGCTCTTGAATGGGTGTGTTATCCAGCGTCAGCATCACCTGAAAAATGGGACTGTAGCTTAAATTACGCTCAGGTTGCAGTGCTTCCACGACTTGTTCAAAAGGGAGATCCTGATTGGCATAGGCGGCAAGTGCTTGTTTCCGTACCTGTGCCAAAAGATCGGCGACATTCAGTTCATCACTTAATTTGATGCGCAAGGCCAGTGTGTTGATAAAGGGCCCCATAATGCCTTCAAGTTCATGATGGGTACGATTGGCAACGGGTGTGCCGATAACCACATCATCCTGACCACTGAGCCGGGCAAGAACAATGCTCCAGGCTGCCAGCAGGGTCATAAACAGGGTTGTGTGATGGCGCTGCCCAAGTGTCTTCAGTGCTTCCAGTAAACCGGGCCCAAGGCGGAAAGGAAGGTAATGCCCCGCATAAGTTTGTGTTGCCGGACGTGGGCGATCAGTGGGAAGCGATAACAGAGCAGGGGCATCTGTGAGCTGTTCCAGCCAGAATTCTCGCTGGGCCGTGAAAACAGGCGTGGTGAGCGTACTGTCGGACAATAATTCCTTGCGTTGCCAAATGGCATAATCGATGTACTGGACCGGTAAAGGAGGCAAAGGATCATTCTCATCGTTAAGAATGGCATGATAAAGCATGCCCAATTCGCGCACCAGTATGCCGATGGACCAACCATCAGAGATCATATGGTGTTGATTCAGCAGCAAAACATGTTCTGTCTCCGCCAATTGCAACAATTGCCCCCGAATTAACGGGCCTTGTGTTAAATCGAAGGGACGTCGGGATTCGATAACGGCAAATTCTGCAATATGCTCAGCCTGCAAAGCAGGGTCTGATTGGCGCAAATCGTGGCAGGATAACGAAAACCTGGTATCGGCAGGGGCAATGTATTGATAAGGCCGGGCTTGTATTGAGATAAAGCGAGTGCGTAAACTTTCATGACGGGCAACCAGACGATCAAGTGCAGAGATCAGCGCATGGCGATTTAGCTGACCGCTCAGGCGCAATGTCACCGGGATCTGGTAAGCCAAATTCGCCGCCGGATCAAGTTGGCTCAAGAACCACAGGCGTTGTTGGAAAAGAGACAGGGGCTGTGGTTGCCTTCGGTCTGCCGGATGAATAACAATCCGGGAAATTTCGGTTATCTCTGAGAGTACCTGCGCCAACTCCATCAAAATGGGGTTCTCGAAGAGCTGCCGGAGTGACACCACCCGGGCCAGACTTTGGCGCACACGTGCGCAAAGTTGAATGGCAAGCAGAGAATGGCCGCCAAGTTCAAAGAAATGGTCATGGCGGCCAATGCGTTCCACTCCCAGCAGGTCTTGCCAGATTTGTGCCAAAGTCGTTTCGATTTTGCCGGCAGGTGCTTCATAACTGCGGGTTGCCATAGCGGATATATCGGGTGCAGGGAGCGCCTGCCGATTGAGTTTGCCGCTGGGCGTCAACGGGAAAGCATCAAGAATGACAAAGGCACTGGGCAGCATATACTCGGCAAGGTGTCGGGAAAGTTGCTGACGCAATTCGGCCGGCACTAACTTAACCCCATCTTGTGGCAAGAGATAAGCAATCAGTTTCTGGCCCGTATTGCCGTCTGTTCTGGCAACCACCACCGCTTCACGCACACCGTGGCATTGCAGTAACTGAAACTCGATTTCACCCGGTTCAACACGGAATCCCCGCAGTTTGATCTGAAAATCATTGCGGCCTAAGTATTCAATATTGCCGTCGGGCAGCCATCGTCCTAAGTCCCCGGTTTTGTACATGCGGGCGTCCGGGTTTGCGGCGAATGGGTCAGGCAGGAAACGTTCGGCCGTCAGTTCAGGCCGGTTCAGATAACCCCGGGCAACGCCGCTGCCCGCAATATAGATTTCGCCGGTGACACCGGGAGGAACCGGTTGTTTTCCCTGATCAAGAATATAGATTTGGTTGTTGGCAATCGGGCGGCCGATGGGCGGCAGCGCTGCCCAGTGCTCAATATCTTCGTCCAGCGTATAGGTTGTGACGACATGGCTTTCAGTCGGGCCATAGTGATTATGCAACCGGCAATTTCCTGCGTGCTGTAAAAATTGACGAATGGCGGGGGTGATGCGCAGTTGCTCACCGGCAGTCACAATATGGGACAGACAAGAAAAATCATTTTCCGTGCTGTTATTTTTAATACGCTCTGTCGCGGTTTCGGCCAGATTCTGTAAGGCGATGTAGGGAAGAAAAATCCTGTCAATTTGTTTTTGCCGGATCAGGCTGAGAAGTTGATGGGGGTCCTGACGCATCTCTTCATTAATCAGGATCAAACAGCCGCCTTCACCCAGCGTGGTGAAGATTTCCTGAAAGGCGACATCAAATCCCAGTGCGGCGAATTGCAGTGTCCTGCCTGTTCCGGAAGGATGTGATGCGGGACTGTTACCGGAAATGGTTTGGTTGTGCCATTGCAATAGGTTTGATAATGACGACAGCGGCATTTCTACCCCTTTCGGCAAACCCGTTGAACCGGAAGTATAGAGTACGTAGGCCAGATGGTGGGGTGTCAGACCTAATGCCTGTGTATCCGGATTATCATCGGGAAGCAGGGCCAGAGAGGAGGCCGGGTCATTCAGTGCAATTTCATCCAGTGCTATCACTGGCGGGGCGGAGGCCAGCGGGTGCTCAGACGTGCTCATGATGTGGCTCAGCGCATCAAGAAGATCCGTCTGAGTGAGCACTGCCTTGGGTGCCGAGTCCTTGAGTATATGGGCCAGGCGCTCAGCCGGATAGGCTGGATCAAGGGGAACATACGCTCCACCGGCCTTGAGGATAGCCAACAACCCGACCACCATCTCCGGGCTGCGTCCGACATAAATCGCCACCCGCTCATCAGGGCCTATTCCCTGCGCAATCAGATGGTGAGCCAGTCGATTGGCACGCCGGTTCAATTCACCGTAGCTGAGAGTCGTTTCGCCGAATGAGACGGCGGGGGCCTCAGGGCAACGAGCTGCCTGCGCTTCAATCTGTGGGTGTATCAATGCTGGCGGTGGGAAATCCGCCTGAGTGGCATTGAAATTGACCAACAATTGTTGATGCTCTGCGGGTGGCAGGATGGGCAGATGCCGGATTTGGGTGTCAGGGGCGGTTATGGCCGCTTCCATCAGCAGCAGTAAACGGGATTTCAGTGCCTCAATGTCAGCCCGGCTCAAATGATCAGGGGAAAAATTAAACTCAAGGGTGGCCGGTTTATGGATGTCCTCACTGTCAGTAAAGGCGTATTGGTAGAGGGCTACCAGCAGGGGAAACGGTGTGCCGCGTTGTATTTGTGTGTAGCTGAGTGCGGCGTTGGGGATGCCTGCATTCACTTCAACCCATTCGTATGACAGCATAATGTCAAAGAGCTGCGCATGCCCGGTCTTTTGCTGGACTTGTATGTGGCGGTTAATATCGGCGATTGGCATTCGCTGGCGTTTATAACAGCGCCGTAATTCTGCGGCTGCCTTGTTCATGATATCGAGGAAAGTATCATGGGGGGCAAGGGTGACGCCGACCGGAATAACAGATGAAAACATGCCCACCGTGCGTTTTTGTCTGATGTTTTTACGGTTATGCACGGGAATGCCAATCACAATCTCTTCTGCACTGTCTGTACGTGAGAAATGAAGGGTGCGGAAGAAATAGCAAGCCATAACGGCATACATAAAGTGCAGGACAGATAGCCCTTGTGCTGCCACCGTCTCTTCCATGCGCTGAAACAGATCCTTATCCAGTTCCCAGAATAGTGGTTCAGTGGATTCAGGCTGGCTGACTTCAGTGGATAGTGAGGGGGAGATTAATGTGGGGGAGACGTGTTTATAGCGTTCCTGCCAGAACTGCTTGTCTTGTATATAGCGCTGTGAGTTGAGATAGCCACTATCTTCTTGCATAAAGTCGAGATAGGAGGGGGGGATCTCGGTGAATTCTTCACCCCTGAGGAGATGGTTATAAGCATCGGCAATGTATTCGGGGATCAGTTTTAATGTAATAGAATCCCCGATGAGGTGATGGCAAAGGAACTGCCAGTACCAACGCTTATTGCCTACCCGTATCAAGTTAAAGAACCATAGTTCACCGTTTAAATCAAACGGGTGCATGAAGGCATTGCGCAGGAACTTTTTAGTGTGTTCTTCCGCATCGGCGTAGTCTGAAAAGTCATGGATTGTCATTTCCACAGGCACCGTTTTTCTGAACGTTTGCAGTGGGAGTCCCTGAGTTTTTAGGAGTCGTAAACGCAATGCATCATGACGGTCAACAACGGTTTCAAAAGCACGCATCAACAGCGCTTCATCCAACTCTCCCTCAATGAGCACAACTGAACCTATGTTATAGCAAGGGCTGTCCGGTCGGAGTATCTGGTCAAGCCAGACAACTTGCTGAGTTGTGCTGAGAGAAAATTGATCGTGAGAAGACTCCTTATTCATTGAGGAGGGAGCTTCGTTGTTAATACGGTGACATGACATAGACATTCCTTAACTCCTGGACATGAAGCTGATGGACTACGCTAGTAAATTAGTTAAATTAAATTTGGTTTATATGATATTGCTACTGACTGAAAAAGTTGTAAGGCTAACTTTTTTACAGGTGGATACTTTATTTTTATAATTTCCATTGTGAAAGAAGTTTGGTTTATTTATTTTGATGTGTTTTATTAAAAATAATATGGAATATTTTTGTTAATGTTATGCTTTGTGAATATTGTTTTGATTTTTCTATATTTTTGCCGGAGTTTATTTTCGTTCCGTGATTTAATTCTATTGTTAAATTTGACATGGGAAACAAATTATGGCTGAAATTATCTTAATGATTTTAATATGTTAGCGTGAAGGTGTTCGTTGTTGCTCTAACGAATTAATCAATTCACCTATTAGTATGCAGTTATTTATGTTTTGCATGTTTTGATTTAAATCATATTTTATTTTGACGTCTGGATAATGTTTTTTAATATCCCATCTCCCAAAATGGAAAAATGAATAATTTATTTTATGGGATTTTATTTTTTAATGCTACTTTATTTTTTTTGATTGTTTTTCTATATTTTTTTACTGTGTTTAATACCATTAAAAATTATCTGAAGAAGTGTTTGATATCTTTTCTAAGAATATATTAACGTCATCATTTACAATATTACGTTTATAATATCGGTATGGAATATTATTGGTTTGTTATATACCCGCCGTCTTTCAAGTTGCCTTTTTGTTGGCTGCGTTCCTTCACTCCGGTCACCGTTTTTATAAACACACGGTTATCTATGCTCCCGGGGATGATGAGAGGTTCCTGCCTCTCGACCTTTGGCTGTTCAAATTCGTTCCCGACGATAAACGGAGCGGGCCGTAAGATAGGGGAACAATATGCTGGCACAGTTGGTTTTGTTGATCATCTTTTTGGCATGAGTGGGATGCCGGAGTATCGGTTGATCTTGAGAATTCAGGATTTCCCATCAAGATGACTTGATATATTTTCACCGGAGAAAACGCCAGAATACTTGCTTTAGCCGGGGGCCAGATTAAGGAAAAATTCATCATTGTGTGGCTTGCCGGATTTTTTTATGAAGCGCAGCCACAATGCTTTCAGGACCACAACGTTTTCAGGACTACAATGCTTTCAGGAAAAGTAAAACTGGATCAATTATTGCGACACTCTCTTCTTATTCCCGAGAAAATGAACCGACAGAAGCTCTGCATGAAAATGGGGCGGATAGAAAGGGCATTATTTGTTATCGGATACTTGATGATGAGATGCAGAAACGGGCCATACCCATTGGATATACAACATAATGGCTGCGGCCCCCGAAAATTAGAAAACTGACATGAATTCAATTCAAACTCAAAGGATTGGCTTTTTTCAATCCTAACCATGTCCTGCCGACCGATTCTGTCACTAAAACAGCAGGGTGTGTTTTGATGGATTCAGCAATGTCATAGACCAAATCTGCCAGTTCACTTCTGGAGAGGGTGGAAGACTCATGAATATATTCAGAGGTTGGCAAACGGTATTCATTGCCACTACCACTTGAAATAATATTTTTGAATCCGTTGGCTGCCATTTTCTTGTGGAGTTTTTCATAATCTGAACTGTCAGCATTACGAAGTTCTACACGGATAGTAAATTTCGCCATTTAACTTCCCTTATTTAACTGAAAAATCAATAAATTACCGGTTTTTCTTGATGATGAAAAGCAGGAAACGGTGTTGTGGGTGGGGCTGGCTTACTTTTTAACTAATTGTATTCGGTGACAAGCCGCGGGGCAGAATGCTTGCCCCGTTACTTTTAGACATGAATATTCAATGCCTAAAACGTATTATTTCTCACTATGTTTCTGCATGATTTTGGCATGATGAAGAATATGCTCTTCAATGAAACTGGCAATAAAATAATAGCCATGGTCATAACCTGAACGAAGGTTCAGCGTGATGGGATAGCCAACTTCATCGCAAATATCCTGCAATAAATGAGGGCGCAATTGTTCATCCAGAAAATCATCATTAAGGCCTTGGTCAATCAGAATGGGCAAATGCGCTTTCGCATTTTTGATGAGTTCGACGGTATCGTATTGTTTCCATTCTGATGGATCGTCGCCAAGATAGGCTGAGAATGCCTTTTGCCCCCATGGCACCTGACTGGGTGCAACAATGGGGGAGAAGGCGGATACGCTGCAATAGCGTGCAGGGTTTTTCAATGCAATGGTCAAGGCACCGTGACCCCCCATAGAATGCCCGCTGATCCCGCGTATCTCCGTTACCGGAAAGTTGGCTTCAATCAGGGCAGGCAGCTCTGAAACCACATAGTCGTACATGCGATAATGTGGTGCCCATGGCTGTTGTAAGGCATTGAGATAAAACCCCGCGCCTTTCCCCAAATCATACGACGGGGAATCAGCCACATGGTCACCTCTCGGGCTGGTATCAGGTGCAACGATGACGATGCCATGTTCAGCAGCATAACGTTGCATGCCGGATTTCGTGATGAAATTTTGTTCTGTGCAGGTCAGCCCGGAAAGCCAGTACAGCACCGGTAATTTTTGGTCTTTAACCTGAGGGGGCAGGAATACGGAAAAGCGCATCCCGCAACCCAGCACCTGTGATTCATGTTGATAGACATCCTGCCACCCGTTAAAACAGGCATGATGTTCGATTCTTTCCATTACCTTCTCTCTATGATCATGGCGTCAATACCGACGATTTTGCCAGAAACCGCGTTGGTCAGTAACGCGGCAATTCAGGAGCCATTAATAGTGAATTACTGTCCGAATAGATTTCCCTTCGTGCATCAAATCGAAAGCATCGTTGATGTTTTCCAGAGGCAGTGTATGGGTGACAAAAGGCGCAAGTTCAATTTTACCTGCCATTGCATCTTCTACCATTCCGGGCAATTGGCTGCGTCCTTTTACGCCGCCGAAAGCGGTTCCTTTCCATGTTCTCCCGGTAACCAGCTGGAATGGGCGGGTCGAAATTTCCTGCCCGGCACCTGCGACACCAATGATGATGGATTGCCCCCAACCGCGGTGTGCGCTTTCAAGGGCGGCACGCATGACATTGACATTGCCGATGCATTCGAAGGTGTGGTCAACGCCCCATTTAGTCATATCCAGAATGACCTGCTGGACAGGTTTGCCGTGATCATTCGGATTAATGCAATCTGTTGCACCAAATTGTCTGGCCAGTTCGAATTTAGCCGGATTGGTGTCAATGGCAATGATGCGGCCTGCTTTTGCCTGACGGGCCCCCTGAATAACAGCCAGCCCGATCCCACCAAGGCCGAAAACGGCAACAGAATCGCCGGATTGAACCTTAGCTGTATTATGCACAGCGCCAATGCCGGTTGTAACGCCACAACCCAATAGACAAACATGTTCATGATTGGCTTCCGGGTTGATTTTTGCCAGAGAAACTTCAGCAACAACAGTGTATTCACTGAATGTTGAACACCCCATGTAGTGATATATCGGTTGCCCGTTATATGAGAACCGGGTTGTGCCATCCGGCATAAGGCCTTTTCCCTGAGTGTCACGAACGGAGATGCAAAGATTGGTTTTACCTGATTGGCAGAAGTCACATTGACCACATTCAGCGGTATACAGAGGAATAACATGATCCCCTTTTTTCAGGCTTGTGACGCCTTCACCCACCTCAACGACGACACCGGCCCCTTCATGCCCTAAAACAACAGGAAATACGCCTTCGGGATCACTGCCTGAGAGGGTAAAAGCATCAGTATGGCAAACACCGGTGTGGCTGATTTTTATCAGAACTTCACCTGCCTTGGGAGGTGCAACGTCAATTTCGACAATTTCAAGTGGTTGGTTTGGCCCAAAAGCAACGGCAGCACGCGATTTCATATAGCCCTTCTTTTATAAAAATGAGTGTGAATTTGTATATGTTCAATGAATGCTAAGTTTTACCTTAAATTGCACGGTTGGAGAGTCACACAGAATGCGAATTGTGATCAACATGCCATTTTCAGCGAAAAATTAATAAATACATGATGCAATGGATATTTGTGATGCAAGTTCTATCACATTGAAACCGAAGCCCTTTGATATTTTTACCGTCCCAGTGCCGAATAACCATTGGAATGAAACTGCGGGGGCAACAGCGGTTGTTATATTGTGATGATGCCAGACACGTGGGGTATGGGCATGGCCGCTGCCAATAAACTGAATCTTGTGTTTTTCGCCCATTTTTAACAGGGCCTCAGCGTTGTTCAACATGCAACTGTCCACAAGAGGTGTGACAACAGGTAGTACGTGGTGGTGCATAAATACGGCAATATTGAGTTTGTTGTTTTTTAAGGGATAAATCGAAGTTATTTTTCTGGTCATGATTACCCAGGATAACAATACAAGGTATCTTCAATAATTCCATTTTATGCAAAAAATAGCGGTAGGATTCGACATCACCATCATTTGCAATATCGCCTGAGACAATAATGAGTTTGGATTGGGTAAGAGACGGATTCTTTCCTATTTCTTCGCAAACAAGGTCAAAGTTATCATACGGATTTATACCCAATATTTTTTGTTCTCGGCTTTGAGTTAAATGAATATCTGTTGGGTGAATAACTTGCATTTTCTATGACCTTTAAAAATCTATAAAATACCGGAGGTGTAGGGGTAAAAATAAAGTCGTATAACCCCAAAAGCTGTAATTTAAAAAGCTGCGGGGGTATATTCGCTGATTTTATTCCGGGATACTTGCCGTTTTTCATCATTTTGCTGCTTGAATTCAATTTTGGGCTAATGACATTGCGGTATCTGGAATGGGTATCGATGCCACCCATATAATCCTTGTAACATGTGTCCGATAGTCTCTCCCGTTTCTTTCATCAATTCTGATGGTGGTTTGCCCAGCAATGGGAGGTGAAATGCTATCCGTCTCTCCGCGCTCGCTGTGTGACACTCATCGTGGTTTGTTGAAACTGAATGTCTGTTTGCAACTATATTGGCATAAAAAGTTGGCATAAAAAATTGGCACAAAAAGTGACTCATGGATTAGAATTAAACCGGTGCCCATATAAACGATTTATTAATGGATTTTTATCATTGGATAACATTGAAAATACATACTTCATTAAATAATAATGTGTTGTTATTTTTATTTTCATCATGCAGTCTAAACGATTTAATCAATGCAATGTTTTTTTAAAATGAATTTTGGCAAGATAACCGTGTGAAGACTAATATTTATATATGCCAATGTGGATGATGGTATTTTTTGGCCGGGAAATCCATCGCCGGATTGAGAGTGGCGCGAATGTGCTGGAATTAGAGCAGAGCTATACGGCCGGACGGGGCAATTGGCAACCCGAACGACTCTTTCACAGGAAGACGGGTTGTTACGGGAGATGTGGCTAGTCTTGTCAGCAGTGCAACCATAGAAAGTTATCCTGAAGTGTCGCTGGCTTCTGGCTGGTTTGCTTCTGCTGTATCCGGTTTTAATCTGACTTTAGGGTCCGCTGCTCTAATGGCTCTGAATCTGAATAAGGCAAGAAGAGAAGCTGCATTTGTTTTTAATCGTGGATTTATGAAGTAGAATCTCCTGCAAGAAGTGGGAAGCATTCGTTAGCACTTAAGTGACCTAATGCTGAAGAAATACCCAAAGCCACACGAAAAAAAATGCATCAATTTTTAGAAGGAATGGGGTTTGATATAAAATTAGCAGAGAGTCAAGGTGGGGGGCACGCACTATCTAACGTTTTACCAAAATCTGGGGAGGGAATAGATATTAATTCGCTTGCATTTCGTAATGCTTTATATCCGCACGCCATTCTTGTCAATAAACCATATTAATAATATCCGTTCCACCAAGCTCTTACGCTTTTTAGAAAAACGGCCATTTACTCAGTTTATCCGGAGTAGGGCTATGTATCTGAGTTGTACATTGGGCATGATTGCCGCGTTTGGCGTTACTTTCTCACTCAGAATGAGCCGCTAGATTGAATTTGATTAATGCCCAGCCTGCACGACTTTGGATAAGAAAATATCGTTTTCTGATGTGTATTCTGTCCCTTAAATAGAATGATAAAAAAATCGGACTTATACCCATTAAATTTTAATGGGTATAAATCCCGACAAGATATTACGGCATTACATCAAAAGCTTTGCATTAAAAAGTGAATACTAAACCGCGTGTATAGCGCGTTGTAATGTTTCCATACAGTGTATGATTGCTTCTTCTACCGCAGCTTGGCTTTCTCCCATAAAATGCACCCTGGCGGGAATATCGTCATAACTGAAGCTGCTATATTCCCCGCTTTGTTTGATGTTCTGGTAGGTAATCAGAGGGTGGCAGAGTGTCATGTTGGGTTCGAAAGCAAAGCCGGTTTTAAACGGATTTGGCATCATCAAAAATCCGGTGATCTTGGTGTTAACAGGTGCCAGTGATATCCCCAGGGCAGCCTGAAACCACATCTCAAACAAATCGACAGATTCATGACTCAGGGTGATAAAAGGAATTTCCCCTCCACCCACCCGTCCGCCGACTTCCAGAAAAACAAGCTCTTCGTTTGACTTAATGAATTCCAGATGAATAGCCTGATCTTTTAAATGCATCCGATGGCATACTTCTTCGGTGAATAATCTGACCTTACTGATAAATTCAGGGTCATCAACCGTCACTGAGCCAAGGGGCATTGCATTGCGGAAATCCAGACAAGTGTTGATATACTTTGACACTTTGAAATAGGGCATGGTGCTGGAATAAGGACGAGTATTGGGGTCAGGGATCGTATTGCCGGATAAAATAGCATCAACATGATAGATTTCGCCTTCAATAAACTCTTCCACTTCATAACCGGAAAAATCCAATAGATCAGGAATATCGGCAAGCTTTTCTATTTTTACCACGCCGTCAGAAGCTGCACCGACTTGAGGTTTTAAAATGACAGGACGTGCTTTTTCAAGACAAAATGCTTCAATTTCCTGACGTGAGGCAACCTGGCGATATTGTGGATAACGTACCGAAGAGCCGAGCAGTGCTTCCTTCATCGATGTTTTGTTACGGCATAGCAGATTATCACTTATCTTTGCTCCCCTGATGTTCAACTCAGTGCGTATTTTGGCGGCCGTATCGAGATCATATTCGGAAAAAGCGATAACGAAATCGATAGGGCGATTGCAATGAATGCGGGTTGCTTCTTGATATACCACATTGGGATCAAGCTGCTCTACCTCGCACACTTCGGCGCTCACCGCAGGATCGATTAATCGGGTTTTCCCCTGCAATGAAATATAGGATACATGGGCTTCACGGTGGTTGATGTATTTTTTGTAATCGGATAATTCATCGTCGTAACGGTTAATGATGAGTATGTGTGTCATACTATTTTTACCTTTTCATGTACCAGCTTGACCAAGCTACGCATCAAAATTTCGTCCCGGCTCACAAACATCACGTAACCGATTCGGGAGGTCCAATCTTCGGCGCAACCTAAAGTATCCCCGGGTTTCACATAGAGATGATGAGAAAAATATTCTGGCCGGTTGATGAATTCATCAAGGCCATGAAGACTGCCGAAGAACTTATGCTGGCCGCGGGGAATAAACGCGATTGCGGAGACAGAAGCGCTGTGCGGTGGTGTTTGGTGGTTGAAAATTTGATAGTTGAGATGCAAATATTCACACAGGGTAGCCGCAGCGAGATCAATGCCGTTGGCTTGCTTGATGAGCTCGACGATATTGTCTCCCGGTAACCGGGCTGCCAGCTCTATCGCAACGGGGTTACCTTCTGGCGTAACACGGAGCTCCAGATGAAATGCGCCAATATTTAAACCAATCGAATGAATCACCGCTTGTGCATAATCAGTCACGACAGTCCGGAATGCATCATCGTAATGCCGGCCGACAATATGGCCGATTTCAATGAAATAGGGTTCAGAACCCAATATTTTTTCAGTGATAGAAGCAATGGTGATGTTATTGTCCCTGTGCACAATACCTTCAACACTGTACTCCTTCCCTGAAATATACTCTTCGACAATGATACTGCCACTTGTGGTGAAACCCACATCATTCGGCATTAAACACCAAATGGCTTCAACCGCCTCTGTCAGTTCCTCACGGTTATTCACTTTGCGAACATTGATACTTCCCGCCATATCAACGGGTTTGACGATGGCAGGAAAAGGAAAATTGTCGGGGACGTCAATTTCTTGCCCGACATGGAGCTGCAAGTAACTGATATGGCTAAGACCAGTTTCAGTTAATCGTTCCCGGAAATTGAATTTATTGCGAACCCACTGTACCGCGTTGCTGTTCAGGTGGATTTTTCCGGATGCAGCGCCCAATCGGGATGCCATAGGAACGGCATATTCGACACCCGGTAAAATGGCGTCTATTTGACCAAGCTCGGAGAGCTTAACGAACTGGCTTTCAAAATCAGTGGTATCGATTTTGATGACCTGCTTAGCCTTGGTGCGTAAATCATGGCTGAGCTGACGCTCACCTTCATCGGCAGAGAATACATATAAATCAATGCCAAGGTGCTGAGCAGCAGCGAGATAAGTGATACCAGAAGAGACAGGATCGATAACAACAATAGACATTGCTCACTCTCCGATTATCCAAAACTTTCCAACTCACATAAAGGTAGATTGCGTAGTTTGCTGATGATGAGATCAGAGCCGACTCCCACCGTCAGCACGTTAGGTGCCAAATGTGAAGCAATATCAAATTTTTCATGTGTCCACGTTAAGAAGGGAATATTTGTTATATTTATGTCGCTGCCGGTCAGGTTTCGAAAAATATTGATGCAATTAAGGTGGTAATCGCTGATACCAGCACGGTTGATGGCATAAATATCAACCTGCCGGATTGAGTATTTTTCGACAAGATCAAGCGCGCGGGTGAGCGCAGCTCCCATACCACTCCCGCCACTGACTACATTTAGATTCGGAATAAGCGCGGTATATTCAGTTAAAACCGGACTCAAGAGCGTGTAGTCCAATTCATCGCCGACAGATAACGCCTCAAACAGTCTGGAAAATAATCCGTTTGAGCGTAATTTGACATGGAATGTCAGACTGTCGTAGGCTTTTTTCCCCAACGAAACCACAGAATAACTTCTTGATACCGGCATCTCCGGATGTTTCAGGGTGATGACTGATTTAGCATTGTAGAAAACTCTCTTAACACCGAGTGTGATTTCAAGGACCTGATCGGATAAAAGTGTCTTGCTTTTGATTTTGGCTTTCTGAAAGTCACTGATGGCAGGTTTGATTTCAGCATCGGTTTCCGCCTGGCTTATGCAGGGCAGAAATGTTGAATTAAGCGCAACTTGTTTTCCATTTTCTGACACAGATCCTGACATCAGTTTGCAGCGACATACCCGGCAAATTCCTTTTAGGCAGCCTTTTACGATCTCTCCATCAGGGATAGCATCAATAAGCGGCTGCCCACAATCAGCGGTGAAAATTCGCTCTCCAATGCGGATACTCACCTTTGTCATAACATTCATCCACAGTGGCTTATGGCTTATAAGGTTTCAGCGCGCAATGCCTGAAAGTACTCGCCAACCAGGGGGACAAAAACGTTGATATGGGCCACCGCTTTATCCAGATCGCTTTCATTTTTGATAACGGAAGAGAGCATGTCATTCATCATGCCGCTGTGATCTTCTGCTTCATCAAAAGCGACGTGGGATGAAGCACCACTGACAGCCTGTACTCCGATATTCGCGCTCGCTTTTTGTGTGATGAATGGGTTGTATTTGTCACCGTAATACTCTAAAAACCAATCCCAGGTAATGGAGGCAAGTGGGCCGAATTTATTCACGCAAAAATTAAGGTATCCCATTAACTTCCAGGTTTCCGGAAAAGCACATTCTGGTTTTATATCGTCAGGTTTATAACCATATGTCATGAGATCTTGCCCAAACATTTCGTCATGCCCGAATTCATCATAGAGGTAATAGGAAAGTTTTTTGGCCGCTGGAATATTATTGACGGCAGCGACTTGTACGGCTCTGGCATCGAGTTCATTATTCATGTGAATGCGAATAACGCACTCCAGAATATGACGTTTGTAATAGCTTTCGTTAAACCAATCTTCCTGATGGAATTTGGACATGATCTCATCCTTGCGAAATTCAACTTCCATACAAGCATCAACCGTGGATTCAAGTCTTTTTAAAATAGAATCGGTAGAAATCACAATCACTTCTCCAATTAATAGGTAAATTAATCGTGGCCATTGATACTTCGCAACAGTTGTTTATTCAATTCACATCAATAGCCACATGATGGTCATTTTGGTATTTGGCATTTTTTGAATATATTAATTAATTTATTTATAGTATTGAGTAAATTATTATTGGAACATTTTCCCTGAAATGTAAGACCCAAAGTGCGTTTCTTTAAAAGTTATGTTTTTATAACATGGATTCTATTTGACGTGGATATGATTAGTTTTATCACTCTGTGCTCGTTTTTTATCATCATTGCTGATGATAGGGGGTGGATGTTGGTTTTTAAATTTATCGGTGTGGTTGAAATAGTTAGATATATTGGTGAGTGCCGACAAACTAACATGAAGATAACCGTTACACAATAATAAAATTTAATAGTATAAAGTAAATGGTTATGCTCAAAAATTATTACCTCATGTTTTTTCTCAAAATTCTCATTCCCTATTTTCAGGGTTCACGATTTAGTTGGTTAAAATATATGAGAAATCAGGTTGGCATAAATAATCTTTTAAAATGGCTCAACTTAAAACACGGTTGGTTTTTGAAAATATAGGATAAAAATCCGCTGGCGATAAAAAGATGTTGTGGGTTATCTGCATAATGATTATTTAACATGGTTTCAGATGTCCAATGATTATTTAATGATCCACGAGCATTAAATAATCTGAAGAAATATCCAATTCTTTTCGGGAAGAACAAACACACGCTGATTGATTTTATGGTCTAGTATAGTTAAATTGAATAAGCTTTATATTTAATGTTTAAAAGTACTTTACATATAGTACAATATTTGTATATCAAATCAGATAGGTTGTTCGTCAGAGGTTACTGTTCCTTTTTAAGCAAAGAAATAAGGAGTGAGTTAATGATAAATGCTAAAGATATTATTTTCTTTCCTGAGCCTGATCCCAATGAAAACCCTTGGGTACAGGGTAAACCGGTGACAGAGGTGATTGATGTTGTCGAGTATAACCCTGAATGGGTGGTTATATGGCAACAGGTTTCTTCAGTTATCAAAGAAACACTTGGCAATGTTGTCTTGAATATTGAGCACGTGGGGTCGACAGCCGTTCCTGGGCTGGTTGCCAAGCCTGTTATTGATATTGACCTCATTGTGGAAGATCCAACTCAGGAAGAGAAATATGTACCGGCATTGGAGCGGCTTGGTTACACTTTGACGGTTCGTGAACCAAGCTTTTATCAACACCGCTGCCTTCGTCTGGCAAAACCCAGAGTTAATCTTCATGTTTTTGGCCTTGATTGCCCCGAGCATATCCGGCATATTTGGTTTCGTGATTGGCTCAAAGAACATCCTGAAGATTGTGAACGATATATTGCGGCAAAGATAACGGCTAAAGATAATGTCAAGCAAGTAATGGATTATAATAAGCGTAAAGAGCAAGTTGTACATGAAATTTATCAACGTATATTTCAAAGTAAGGGATTGCTGTAATAATGTTTGATAATGACTGGGCGGGTAAAAAGAAATTTGTCTGACTATCCACTGACAGAGTCTTTTTATGTTCCCTTTAATTTTTACAGGTCTTCCGTAGAGCGTGTTATCTTTCAGGCCACTTTGTGGCCTGTGATAGTACTGTCATTTTATATCTCATACAGGGCTAATAACCTCATCTATTAAAGTTGTTGAAACTATTAGGAAGGGATGTTCAGGTTTTCATCATAGTTCTTTAAAGTTTAATAGATTTTATCTTAATTAACACATTAGTTAATGACCATAAAAAAAATCTAATTGCTTTTTATAAAGTTAAGCTTCATTGTTAATAAATAAGACCTTAAGAAAACAGATAAACATGTTTGTTAAGTCGTTAATTTAGTTTTTTTGTAATATACATTATATGCTTTTTATAATATTGAGAGGAATAATGTGCATGTAGCATTCCTTGCCTCGCGAGCGGTAAGGCAAGAAGTATGGCTACTGCTTTGAAAATATATCTAAATAAGATAATACTTAGAGGCTCTCTTAATTTTTTATAAAAACTATTTATCCTCTATAGGATAGAGATAAGAATTGAACTTCCACAATGTTTTTATATTAATCAATGAGAAAACGACTATGCCAAATAAAATGAAAGATGTGAATGATTTACTTGATGATTTAATCTCTAAACCTGAAGTACAGCTATGTTGGGAAAACGAACCTGAAAAAGTAATGCAAGAATATCAATTGACCCCATCACAATACCGTGCACTTTCAGAGGGTAATATAGATGCTTTGATCAATGAAGGGTTAGCGGATAGGCACATCCAGCAAATGAGAGTTAGCTGGTAATGATTGATTTCAATTCCCATTTCTTGGAAACCATAGGGTTGCGGGTATCTCGCTTGGCTGTTGGTGGAAGTCATTTTGGTGTGAGCGCCAGTAGAAAAGATGTTATGCGTATCGTTTCTACGGCATTAGATTTTGGCGTTAATTTTTTTGATACTGCCGATATTTATGGTAAAGGTGAAAGTGAAAGTGCATTAGGTGATGCAGTGTATGGCCGTCGGCATCGTGTTGTTATTGCGACAAAATTTGGTCATGATGAAGAGGCAAAAGGTGCGGGCCGGGCAGCCATGACACGAAGCCTACACAATAGCCTTAAGCGCCTGAAAACGGACTATATCGATTTATACCAGCTACATGCACCTGATCCGTCAACACCTATTGAAGAAACTATTTCTACCTTTCAATTATGGGTAAAAGAAGGGAAAATTCGAAGTTATGGTATTTGTAACGTTAGATCTTCAGAAATAGAACATTATTGCAATATAGCTCGGGCAATGGGGGGAATATTGCCTACTAGTATACAAAATCCCGTCAATATATTGAATTACCAGAGTTATGAAGAGATACGTTCTTCCCTTAGTACATGCCAGCTTGGTTTGCTTGCAGCACTTCCTTTGGCCCGTGGGTTGTTGAGTGGGCGTTACCGCTCTGTGCTGGATGTTCCTCGAACACATCCTTTGTCAGGTTATAAGGGGCTTGGTTACCGTAATGCGCATACAAAAAAGATTATTGAACGATTGATATATGCGGCACAACAATTAAATCGTTCTCCATCTGTATTGGCGCTAGAAGTCATATTGTCAAATAAGGATATTATTTCTGTTTTGGTTGGAATGAGACATTCTGAGCAATTAATTTCTTTAACTGAACTTCATCCATCATTACTCCAGAAACAAACGATTGATTATATTCTTGGGCGGCGTTTATCTCTGGATTGAATATGTAAAAAATTAATCTGCGATTATATTGGAGATATATTAAATGGCTAATATTCTGAATCTGGATGCATTAAAAAATATGAAGCTCAATGATGATCCTTCACCTTGGGCAATTTGCGATAATACGTTTAAGCAAATGATTTCTGATGATGATTTTCCGGTTGACCACTGGACTTATCATTCGCAGCGTAAACTTGCTGAAGCACTTGGTAAGAAAGGATCTCAAGAATGGTATCAACATAATGTAAAAACTCGGCCTCTTCTGGAATTGGGAGTAAAAGAACCTTACATGCCTGATGAGCTTCCTGATATTTGGCTATCAATTGCAAGTGATCTTTTATCAGATGATTATACCGAATGTATTAGTGAGATCAGTGAATATGATGTCAGAAAATTGCAATTTCAGGCACATTTTTGGGAATTCGGCCCTGGTTCATTTTTTCAGCCTCATGTAGATAAACCGCACAAAATAGTAACGCATTTAATGTACTTAACGGACAATTGGGTGCCTGAAATGGGAGGGTGTTTACAATTATTGCGTTCTGCAGATCCAAAGGATGTTGTAGTAGAAATTGCACCGAGAAAAAATACATCGGTACTTATTCGCAGAACAGATTCAGCCTGGCATGCGGTTACACCTATTCCTAGCGACATGCAGACAGTAAGAAAAGTGTTGCAGGTATGGTTTTGGGATACGCCTGCGAGCTGAGGTCAATTTCAAAGTGTTGCCCCAAATAATGAACATTTAACTGTTGGCTAATAATACTATTAAACGGTTAGGTATAGTTACATGATAAATTGGTTGAATACACTTTCTGAATATAATGATGCGGTTGCTTCTGACTTGGGTATCCCTATTATCCGGCCAGAAAATATCGCTCAGGAAGTTCGCTGGCGTAAAGTTATAGAAGAAATGTATGCGAAAGAACTTCGTAGCAGTGACAATCAGGATGTTGTGATAATTAATGTTGGGATCAATACATATTCTATGGCTTTATTATATGCAAAGGTCATGGGGTATTTCATTATTTCAGTCAATGACATTGATAATGTCACTTTGTTATTAAAAGAAGTCAGAGAAAAAAATATTATTTTTATTACCTTGGCACATGAGCTGAAAGTGGGGTTTGTTGCCAATGCACTAGAAATATCCTCTAATTCTGGCAAAAATATCGGTTTTTTGTGTGGGAGAACTCTCTCTGGTCTTAGCTATTTAATTGCCAAATCATTATTAAAACCCGCTTTATTAGAACAGAATGAATTTCTTATTGATGCACCGAAACATAAATATACAAGCGATGAGAGTCAGCCAGAAAAATTAGTAAAATTACTCTCACAACCCGCTATGCTAAAAACGATTAGAAGCCATGGTGAAGGAAGTCATGCGAAACTGCCTTCATTAACTGTTTGTGGATTGCTTGAAGAAACAGAATTTCCTCTGATGCCTGAATGTGGATGTTCACGTCTGACTCGGCGATGCAAACGAGCACATGGAAAAACTCAGGTATTTTATGGGGCAGATATTCGTGCTTATGCCATTAATTATATATGTTGCAATGGCTTTAATATGGCTGGAGAACTTTATCCCTCTCCGGTATCCATGATCCTGGCATTGACAGAAGGGTGGCCAGCCGCTGTTTTAGCGCCAATTCGCCCATTGATTGCTCCGGATCACTTTCTGTCATTATTCAGAAAAATGGCGAAAGGAAAAATGCCGCTTGGGCAAATTGTGGCATCATTGAATGATGCTTGTGCTGAGCTTGGACAACCTTTTACTTTTGCATTAATTGGCGATCCAACCTTGCAATTATCATTGCAAGATGAAAATCCATCCTTGCCAGAAAGCCTGCATGAACATGTTGAACCAGAATCAAACCGTCAGATTATGATAGGGATTAAAAAAGTATTGGAGGAAGGAATTTATGGTTATCGATTATTACGTTCAATTGATGCATGGCTAGGTGAAACGGTAGCAGATAAATTATCCTGTTTGCGAGAAAAACTGATCAATATTGAAAGGTTGGCTCTTTTTTCTCTGAAAAAATATGAGGTTTCTTATCTTCAGGAGGATAAGAAAGCGCTTGTGCGAAATAACGGACTTATCCAACTATTGATGACTCAATGGGAAAAAATTTTGGTATCCCTATTACATGAGGGGCGTGAAGATTTTGATGTCTTTGATTTGCTGCATTACGATCAATTGATGAATGAATTAAAAATAGTTGAACCGTGCCGGCGATGTGGAACATTAATGGAAGTTTCTTCATTTGGTCAAATAGGAGGAATAACGGGATGTAGTGAAACTTATATGTGTCGGGTTTGTGGTCCGCTTGCGGCCTACCGTTATGGTGGTATTCGCCTGGAATATTTGACAGAAAAATGGGTTGCTCGGCAAGGAGAAAGGATGACTGTAAAAATTCGTCTCCATACTTCTCATATTGTTCATCCCATTTCTCAGCGAGTGCATTTGGAACTTCGTGGATATGATAAATCCACGGGGCAGTGTTTTGTTTCTGAAATAAAAACAGCAGAATTGAAACATAATAATATCATAAGGTTTGAATTTACATTGGATGAAAATCAGGGATGTGATTTACATAGTATTCGAGTTATCGCTGTATCTGGTTTTGATATTGCTTTTCTCCGCATCCGTCTGGCTTGCTTACCTAAATAGTCATAAGGATAACATTTTTCGTGTCATCAAATTACGGCAGGAAAATATAATGAGAGTACTGGTTCTTAATCGTCGTCCTATTATAGAGAAGATGGCATTATGGTTTTCTGAAGCTGAAATTGACATTTTTCTTGTAACACCCAAGACATTATTATACCCCTTGGAAAAATCTCTTAATAAAGTATATGGTAATATTAAAGGAATTTATCCTGTTGAAGATTATGATTCACCTTTAGTTAATAATCTCATTCTTAAATTAATAGAAGAAAAGCAAATTGATCGTATTGTTTCGGCAACAGAGATTGATGTTTTACGGGCTGCAAAATTGCGTGAAAAAACGGGGTTAATGGGGCAGAACGAAATATCAGCCCTGGCTTATAGAAATAAGTGGATAATGAAATCTCTTTTGAAGAAGAATAAGATCCCGGTTGCTAAAATGCGACAAGTGACTGACAGGAAATCAGTAGAAAAATTTGTTGATGAGTGTGGTTTTCCTATCGTTATTAAACCGGTTGATGGTGGGGGATCAGTCGGTGTGCAGATCATTCACCATGCCGCACAGTTGCAGGATATTAATTTTGAGTTATTAAAATCAGGTTATCTTGTTGAAGAATGGATTGAAGGAGAATTTTTCACGATTGATGGGCTGATGAGAAACGGTGAAATGCTGCACTGTTGGCCTTCACATACAACCGCTAATTTTTCGGCCGTTAACGGTGACTCTGCGCTGCTCAGTTGGATGCTATTGTCAGATAATCCGTTAACAACAAAATTATCTGGGCTCATGTCACAGGTGATTATGAGTTTGCCGCCAACACCGGATACTACGGCATTTCATGCAGAGGCGTTCTTTTGTGAAAAAACACATCGTCTTGTAATGTGTGAGATTGCTTGCCGCCCCGGCGGAGCAGGGCATGTACCTGTATATGAAATGGCATTTGGCTTGAATTTGTATAAAGAAACACTATTTGGTCAGGCAGGGCTGCGTGCTCAGGAAACTTATCAACATATTCAGCCTAAGATGATGGCAGGGTTTGCCTGGTTTCCTCCCAAAGAAGGGGTATTTCGTTATGCTCCAAGCAGTTGCCCAGTTTCTGGCATTGTGGATTATCAATTAATGGCGAGCACAGGCAGACATTATCAGGCTCCTGGTTCGATTTCAGATCATATCGCCAAGGCATTTGCATTGCAGGCGGTTGATCGTGATCCGGCTGAGGTTATTACTGAAGTTGATGCTTGGTGGAAAACTAATGTAATTTGGGAAAATGAAGAGAGTAAATCAAATCATTAGGGAAAGCCTGATAGTTTTTACATGATATGACATAGTCGAAAAAATACCAACTTGAAAGATAAAAATTATATTTTATTTTCATGTCTTATGGGGAAACTAAATGACAGGGCAACGGGTATCAAATAGTTGGTTTACAGAAATAAAAAAACATTTGAAAGAGTACTGGCAAGATCATGAAGTTGGTTTGTTGATTGATTGTTCAGATAGTTTGAATTCGTTGAAAAGTTTGATGTTCGAACTGCAAATATGTGGTGCCAAAATAAAAGCATTAATATCCGTATCAGAGGAAATATGGCGGCCTGAAGGGGTATTGTGTTGGCATATTGTTAATATTGAAAAACATCCACTGCAAACGTTATTGCAAAAAGAATTTATTTGTATTAAACACTGGTTGGATAAAATTGATCCAGGAAAAAATATCACTTTCTTAGGGGGAATAAGGTGCGAATTTTCTTCATTAGCTGATCGGCCTGTTTATGGCAGGCAAAGGCCAGAATGGGCAAAATTTGAAGATAAGACCTATATTGATGGCAATTTTCGTCGATGGGGAATTAATACACCACCTTATAAAATCATTGCACCTGACTTTAATGATGCCTTGGCTGCATTTTGTCTTCTTAATAAAGGGAAAGGTGTTATATTGGCTGCCGACAGTTCAAAGTCATTTCATGCAGGTTCAGAAGGCTTGTCTTGGGTTAAGGATCATCATGAGCTTGCTGAGGCGTTGGATAAATTCCACGATCAAACTGAAAAACTTCGTATGGCTGAATTTATACAAGGAATTCCATGCAGTATTATGGCGATGGTTTTGCCTAAAGGTGTTGCTGTTTTTGATCCGATAGAAATATTGACAGTTTTTGAAAAATCAACCAATCAACTTTTGTTTTGTGGTTCATCGAATCGTTGGCGGCCAGGAAAACATAGCGAAATTATGCGCAGTCATACCCGCTTGGTGGGAGAAAAACTGGCAGAGGAAGTCGGTTATAGAGGAATATTCAGCCTTGATGGGATATGGACAGGCAGTGAATTTTTTGCAACAGAAATTAATCCGCGCCATGCGTCCGGGTTGGGTCTCAGTCGTGCAGTGCCTCTGTTTCCTGATTATTTATTTAATCGGGCCATTCAGGAAAATAGCGCATTTGTTGCGGACATTGATCCTTCCCAAGTTGAAATCATTTGGCGTGATATGATCCAGAATTATTCAGGCCAAGATATTACTGTGTTGGATGGCAATGAAAAACAACAAAAAGTGGTTGAAATTGAAGTGAATGACCAGATGATCGTATTGGGAGTACCTTCTGAAGGCATCAATGCACTTATTTACCGACCATTGTGTCAGGAAAAATTACTTGGAAGTATTGTCGCTGAATTGCTCAGTCAAGTTTCTAATCGACATTATATAAGTTTCGTCAACCATGATATAAAAAACGGCTGATGTCAGAGTCTAAAAACATACTGAGAATAAGAATTATAGGATATATTAATAGCTTGAAGATGAAACTCTCTCCAAGCTTATTTTGTTATTTCTTTATTAGGCCATTACCTGTATTGTAATATTTTTCGAGAAAAATAAATCCAATGCCTGCTAAAGCAACATATAATATGATATTAATCCACAAAAATGTGCTGGAAAAACTGATAAACTGGGTAAATAACCAAGGGGATATTACAGTGGCTCCTCCGAACGCAAACTGAAGAACAGCAGAATAACGCCCTTCATAACCAGACCGAGAAAAAATTAAAATGGCAATTCCTAGTTGTGCTCCGAGAATGGCTTCAGCAAGGCTAAGCAGTATAGTTACAATAAAAATTAAGATAAATTGTAATATAAATTCACCGTGAATAAACAAAATAATGCTATAGGCAATCATTTGTAAAAACCCAGACCATGCTAAAGATTTCAGGCATCCCAGTTTGTCACCCAGTTTTAACGCAACTTGCTGAAAGCAAGGAATACCAAAACAAAGGCCAGTAAACACAAAAGCTGCAAACCAAGAGGGTAAATCGCGCTCAATAAGAAAGTAATAGGGCAGCACAAGCTCAATGCTTTTTCCTGCCAACAGAAATATACCAATCAAAAAAACGAAAATAAGATATTTTATATCTTTCAGAATAGAAAAGGAAAGAGTAACGTCTTTATGTGATTGTATTTTATTTGGAGTGATTTGATTAGATCCCTTAATAGCTTTTTTAGTTATTATAAAAATAATAAATCCAGATATAAAATAACCAAAAGTGTTTCCCCAAATAATCAAATTAACGATGATATTAGATATTCCATTTTTATCAATAAAAAATAGAGACAATAATGCGCCAAAACCTAATCCAATATTTCTACAACTATTTATGGTGGCAAAAATATTCATTTGAGTATTTTTAATAGGGAATAGGACCCTTATTGCAGCAGGATTGGCACACCAGTAAATACGTTCACCGATGGAAACACACATGACGATGACAGCAACTTGCCAGGGTGTTGAAACAACCAGCATCCAAGGGAATGCACTAAATCGCAGTAAACTACCTACCAGCGTTGAGTTAGCTGGCCCTAATCTGTCAGCTAATAGGCCTGCTGGATAACCAGTAATAAGTAATGCGATCATCGCACCTATCGTCATAGCCAGCCCAACATCTACAATATTTAACCCTTGTACTAAGACTAAATAAAAGATTGCTATAGGGCGCCAAATTCCTCCGCCTATACTACCAATTGCCATGGCCAGTAAAAACAGGTGTTCTTGACGGTTTAATGCCATGATTTTTTTCTCTCATGTAATTAATGAGCTCATACCCTTTGTATTTCAGGTACAGATTAAAAATATTCGTTCAATGATTATATTTATGAGATATTTTTTGTAAGAATACTTTAACTTCTGTTCTTGATGTCAATTTAATGTAATTCCCATCAAAATCATCCAATAATAATTTATCTTTTTTGAATTGATACTTTCTATATTTTATTATTTGTCGTAAAAAATCTAAATTTACTTTTTCATGGCAACCAAGGGCCATATCAGGACGCTGCTTGCCATGCCATTTAGCTATACGTATTACTGCCTGGAACAAACAAACATAGGTTGGTAAGTAGAGGTGAATAACTGTATCTGCTTTTTCTAACCGTTGTAGCAAGCTTGAACCGTAATTACCATCAATAATCCATGATGATTTATTCGTCAAGGTACATAATTTTTGTTGCCATTCCTTTGCTGAAGGAGCTATCCAACCTTTTTGCCAGTACTCTTTATCAAGATGAAACAAGGGGATAGAGCAAATTTGGCTTAACTGTCTGGCAAAGGTTGACTTTCCTGCTCCAGGAGAGCCAATGACTAAGATACGCTTCATATTATTGATCATATGTATTTCCACCACATGAGATTATTTTTGTCCATTCATGCAATATAGGGATAATTGTTCCCTTCGATAATTCATAACGGCGGGCTTGCAAATGTTTAGGGACGCCATTTATGTTGGCTTTATTTTCTATCAATTGATATTGACGGCGGAGGAATCTGGCAGACAAAGCAAAATCATGGGCGATTTCTAAAGTGGAAAATTGGAGCTGGTGAAGAATAGCAGCAGTGACAAGGCCTGTGCGGTCTTTTCCTAAACTGCAATGAAGCATGACATTCCCTGTTTTAAGTAAGTTTTTTATTTTATAGGCAATATCCCATGCTACATGGCTCATGGTGAAATAAAGATTAATATAATCAGATTCTGTGACAATACGTGTCTGATTATTTTTTGGTGGCTTAAATCTAATGGGGTAATTGATATATTGAATTGATGTTGGAATATGAGAGTTGAATTGAGGTTCATATTCTTCAGGTGTACGTAGATCTATCCAAGTATTGATGGGCAATATTCCTGATAACTGACTATATGTTGCTTTTTCTTTTCCTTTCTGCATACCACAACGAATTAGCATGCCATGGCTGATTGTTGAAGTATGCTTGATTTTTAATATTCGTCCATTCAGAATATCAGCGTGATGTATTGGGTAGATATTTAGTCGGTTTAAATTATTTAACGGTTTTTTCATTAGTGTTCACTGTCATTCATTGATTGTGGATTTGTTCGTTATCATCGTATGTTGAAGGAAAAATTTGTTTTAGAAATTTCATCATTAATTCTAATTCTCCAATACCGATTCGGACATAGCCATTCATTCTCTCTTGTGTACTCATATCACGGATATAAAACCCACCTAAAGCCGCGTTTTCTACTAATTTCATGGGATTTTCACCAATAGTCTTCACATTGATAAAATTGGCACCTGAGGGAATAATTTTCCAATTTGGGCGTAGCTTCATGATAGTTTCACTGACATATTCCCGTGTTTGAATAATGGATTGACAAATTTGTTTAATATGTTCTTTTTTAGCTAAAATTCCTTGAAATAATGTCCAGGTACTACCTGAGATTGCTGATTCAGTCCGTTCCTGGGACAAGATATTTATTATCTCAGGAGAGGCTATTATGGCAGCAATACGAGCACCCGCTAAACCATAACCTTTAGAAAATGATCGAACATAAATAATGTGCTCAGGTTGGCCTAAAAGATCTAAATGGTTAATATTGCCAAATGCCATAAAGCATTCGTCAATAACCAATAAATGACCATGTTTGGCACAAGCATGAGAAATCGCCAATAAGGCATTATTATCAAATTCTATCCCCGTTGGGCTATTGGGATTTGAAATTGCAACAATAGAGGGTGGAGTCGTTTGGATTATATTTAGTAATGTTTTGATACAAAAATTTTCCGCATGTTGGTCATTGAAATAAATGGGCAATATATCTATTTGATTAAGATTGGCATGATCAATCCAGCCAAAATAGTTAGGTATAGGAATAATTAATCTTTTTGTTGTACAAGCAATCAAACGTAAGATCAAGCCAATCGCGATATCTGATCCCGGGGTGAAATAAATAGAAGATGAATTCATTCCTAATACTTTTGCGGCATGTTCATGTTCAATTTGTGGGTAAGGATAAAATTGATGTCTTTGTGGTTGAATAATAATGTCCTGAATAATTTTTGTTAATGCTTTATGGTGTAATTCACCACTGCGTAAGTTTATGCCATCAGATAAAAATTCCCGTTGACGAGAAAGATATTTGGGGATCTGAGGCAGTGGGTAATGATTATTAATAAGTGTCGTATTAGCCATTAATACACTCCGTAGCGGATGATTTAAATTTGTGCTCCCAATGCACGAAGTTGCCCCAGTAAATCTGGGTAACCGCGTTCAAGGTGATCAATACCACCTATTTTTGTTTTCCCTGATATTTTTAATGCTGCAATAACCAGAGCTGCGGCTCCACGTAAATCAGCGGCTTGTACGGTTAAGCCACTTTTGCAGGGAACATGGGGAACAATGTCTACTGATTTGGTATTGTGAATAACTTTAGCTCCCATTTTTTCCAATTCTTCAATATATTGAAAACGTTTGACCCAAACTTGTTCTGTAATACTTCCACCCAATTGAGATGCCATCAGCAACAGAGCCATAAAAGGTTGGCTGTCACTGAATATTCCATGTGATGTGACTTGAATATCCAATCGGGATGGAGAAGACACTTGGACGATGGTGAGAGTATTATCTTTCCACAGGAGTTGATAACCCAATTTTTCTAAACAAGCGATTTCAGCAGAAAGCCCCGTTTCGATAGCATGTTGTGAAACACCAGTAATAGAAATTGGAGCATTGCAATAAGCGGAAAGGGTCAAGTAAGTCATAACTTCGATGAGATCAGGGCCAAGAGTTGTTTCAAAACCATCCGCTTCAGGTTTCCCTGCAATCACAATGCGGTCTTTTTCCCAAGTGATATCAACTCCCTGATCTCTGATGGCTTCAACCAATGCCATAACATCTGGCTTAGAATAAGGATTGATAATTTCACTGATGCCTTCAGCTCTCGCGGCACATAATAATGCGGCTTTTGTTGCGCCAGAATAAAGTGGGCCAGTCAATTTTCCAGTGCTTTTTTCAACGACGGCAAAATTAGCCATATCGATTTTAGTGGGGGAAAAACGTGTGACTGTTGCTTGTATCGTATTTTCTATGTTTTCGACCTTGGCGCCGAAGCGTTGTAAAACGGTACACAGTTGTTCTATAGGGCGCTCTCCTCCTTGGCCGACTCCAATTTTACAGCCACCCGTTTCACCTAATATGACATGGCCTTCCTGGGCCAATATTCCAGGAGCCAGATACCACGCACCATGGATCAAGGTACTTAAATCTTCAGGTATTTTGGTATTCTTCAAACCACGGGGATCAATATACATAGTGCGTTTTTCTGGCTTGTGCAATATTCTGGCACCCAGTGATTGGCCTATTTTCCCCAATATTCTGATATCTGCAATATCAGGAACATTTTTGATTAAAGAAGGTTGTTTTGATGACAAGGCCAGGCTAAATAATGGTGGGAAAGCATGTTTAAAACCTGAAATATGTACACACCCTGATAATCGATTTCCGCCTATCACTTCAATTTCTTGCATATTGTTTCTCCAGTCCTTATTCCAAATTAAAAACAGCTGTGAGCACGCGCCGATAAGTCCCTTCAGGTGCAGAAGCTGAGATGGGGGTTACCATATGCCATGATTGATCTGAACGTTGTAGAATCACTGACGTATTCAGTTCTGGCGGAATTTCATGATAAATATCTTGTGAATCATCAGAGTGTAAAATACGCAGACATCCTCCCCAATCAGGGGACCAATTTTGATTGAAGTTAAAAATTTGAGTCACAATTTTTTCAGTTTTATCTGTATGTGGCCCTAACCATTGAGAAGAACGATATCGCCAGAATGTTAGGCTTAAATGAGCTGAACTGAGATCTCTGCCAATCAATTTTCCTACCTGCTCCCGATATTGATTGCTTTTTAGATAATCACAAAATTTGGTCCATACAAGAGAAAGAGGGATCTCCTTTTCAACGACTAATGCCTCCAGGCTATAGGTTTTTTTATCATCGGTTTGTTCAGCCATTTTTTCTGCCATGACAAAGCCTTCATGAGGAAATGTTTCCATCAGATCATTGGCTGTTTTTTCATCAGTAAAAGGAGATACCATACCCCAGTGGTAGGGAACATCTGTTAATACTTGGGGAAGTAATAAATTAAACATAAATTTCATTATCCTTATTTTTAGAGATTTTCAGAGATGACATAATGAAGGAGTAAGGCTCGGCGGGCATGTTGCGAACCGGGCACTACCTTACGAACACTATGCCAAGAGCGGGAGGAAGGCAGAAGGATAACCGAGCGGTTGGGAGAAGGAGCAACCGCTTCTTTGATATCATCAGGATCAGATGAACCAAGGATCAATAATTCTCCGCCCTCTATATTACCTGTCGGAAAATAGAGGGTTTGAGTCAGGATCTTGTCAGGGCGGTCACAATGGGGGGCCAACCAGCAATTTTCATGGTAAATAGTGAAGCGTACATGTAGACGGGACGTTGAGAGATCGCGCTCCATCAATGTTGAAAAGTAGTGACGGTAACCATCACTCAAGATAACTTTCAGCATTGCTTTCCATGCTGGGGTCAGATTATTCCATGTTTCCGGTTCAGGAATACCGTTATCAACAGCCAGCAGATCCCAAGTACTATAGTATTTTCCGTCACCCTCTTCACGGTGAGATTGACGATAGCCTATATGAGGAAACTCTGCTTGCAATCGTTTGAAAACATTCGATGGTAAAAAATGATTTGAACAAAACCATTCAAAAGGTTCTTTTTTCTTTTTGAAGTTGGGTGAATACCATCGGATATTCATATGTGATCTCCTGAAGTGGATTCTTGCTCATATTCCTTTTGCTGCATAATTCTTTTCATGACTTCAGTGGCACGATCTTTTTGATTAGCAAATAGCAAGGCATAGCCTTTTTGCCGTTCTTCCAGAGATTGAGGAAATTGGTGAAAAAGCTGGCGATTATATTTACCCACCTCTATTGTTGAGGAATTTTCATGCAATTCATTGTAAGGGGTATAAACAGTTGGACGGACTCTGGCACCTTCATCAATCAGCCAGTCAATAGTCTTAATTGATGCTTCTATTGTGTCACCGGGTAAGCCCAGAATAATGAACGCATTGATTTCTATGTCATTCTGCTTGGCAATGGCGAGTAGCTCTTCAACTTTGGCCTCAGTGTTTAGTTTTATTTTGGGTAAGTTCAGGTTCGGTGAGACGGAAATGGTTTCTACTCCCAAACTGATTCTAATGCAGCCAGCTTGTGCCATTAATTCAATTAATTCTTTATTCAAATGATAAATTGTTGTCACACACTTCCATCGAATGGGCAGCCTTAATTCGATGAATTTACGGCACAATTCTTTTACCCACCGGCGGTTCAAGGTAAAGGTAGGGGCATAAAAAGAGACATAGTCAAATGGCTGGATACGTTGTTGTTCCATGATGTATTCGATGACACGTTCAACGGAAAGCCGCCGTTCACTTTTACCTTGCATAGGGGGAACATCACAAAACTCGCAACCCACCGGACACCCTCGTGCTACAGGAATGACGAGTTCACGCCGATCAGGAATACCACAGAATTTATTCAAGTCATTCTTATACATCCGATCATATGCGGCATAAGGGATTTCTAAAGTATCAGGGAGGATCCACTCTTCTGGACTCAGCATCTGACCCGCATCACCTTGCAAATAACCAAGGGACGTTTTCACAATAAGGCCAGGAATACCCTTTGTGTCGGGAGCGTAATTTAGCAGGAAAGATTCAACACCACTTTCATAATCACCATTGAAAACAATGCCCTCAAAATCAAATTGCTTAAACCAATCAGGAATTTGTTTTGATAATCGCCCGAAAGTAAATATTTTTACTTGAGGTAGAATTTCTCGGCAGTACATCGCTGTGCGCCCGAAACTATCCACGGCATCAAAATCATTAAATAATCCGATAAAATCATAACCTTTTGCCAATTCCTGAGCTAACTCATGCCAAGTCAGATTTAATGCTCCGCCGTCTAACGCAGTAACTTGCCATGATGAATTTCTTTCCCTGATATAGGTTGCAACTTGAAATAAAGGCAAGTGATGACCGGCATTGAAATAAGAAGGAATATAGGGAGGAATCAGTAATAATATGCGCATATGTAAACCTCCTAAATTAAACAGTGAAAATCTGCTGATTTGCCAAGTGGATAAATTGACAAACTGCCATAGTTGCGTAACAGCCGGAAGGAAGAAAAAACTCGATTGTTAAACTGGAACGATCAGGGAATTCATGATCTTCATTGAGATCGATAATTTTTATAAAAGTATGCGCAATGGTTGGGCGAAGACTTTGCTTTTCCACTTTTTTTCCATTGACGATATTAAATCGAATAAAAGGATACCAAGATGTCTTAGCAGCAAATGTCATGACATCAGAATAAGCAGTGGGCAAAACGTAGGGTATTGATGAGCGCACGGTATGGAGCCCTTGATGGTAGCGCTGGAATTCTTCGGCGACGAGATTGTTCCATTGATAAGAGCCATAAGACGCATAATAAAAAGAGAGCCGCCTGGGATCTAATTGATGGAAAAAATGCTCAGTTTTACCTCGCCATTTTTGAGCAGATTGTGCTTCCGGTGATGCTGATTGGCATAACAATGACAGGGCCTTTTCCCATTTTTCGTGATGAAGAGCTTGACCAATAAGGTGGGTGGTAGATGGCCCGCCAGGGACACCGAATCTTTGTGTGTCATAGTAGTTAATGAAAGCATGGTGATAGGAAGCCTGCTTTGCCAAGGTATGTGCGATGGGCTTATCTAAGTTACGTATGACAATCCGAAAACTGTTACCTACGAGTTGGCCAATCTTGATATTTTCTTCAAAGCAACCTACTTCATGCAATGAAAGCCATTTTCCTGATGTCATATCCAAATGTGCATTGATGGCATGGGTGTCTATATTCCGTGATGGAGATTGAATAGATATTCTCTGACTTGTTATTCCATCTTCATCTTTTAACCCAGCGTATCCAATATGACTTTCTGGTATTTCTAATATATTGGCAATATTTGTAACTGCTTCAGAGGTTGTCATTCCTTCTTTGCGTAATTGAAAATGCCAAATCTGTTTTTCTATCGAGGGCTTATAAAAATTTGGTACTTCTTCTACAAGAAAATCGGCAGGCACTTTTTTAAGGCAATATTGAACATCTTTTCTGAGAAAGGTATTCGGTGAATACTTGGAAGAATTTGTATTGAGTTCTATATTATTCATTGAAATATTTCCAATTTTCAGGCCATGATTTTCAATAGTCAAAATAAGACTCACTGTTTTTGTATAATCAAAATACCAATAGGTTATGTATTAATACTGTGAGTTTTCTTTAGCGAAATAATCATCAAGATGTCCTTCTCGCCAGATATCCGTTGTGGCACAATGCAAACCACCACCAAAAGGGTAAGCATTGCGGAAAGGTACTGGAATAACGTCAAAGCCTAATTTATCCAATTGTTCTATTTGATAAATTTCGCTTTCTTCTACACACACTGTTTTTTCATCAAGTGACAACATATTCATTGATAGCCATGTGCTTGAATAACATAATGGAGGCGATTTGTGGTGTGCAGGAGGTGCTGCTTCTATAATTTGCCAGTCATTACGAATAAATAGTTTCCTGAACTCGGGCAGTAATGGCCTATCAGGATTGTTTAAAACTAAACCGGGGCGTAAAGGTAACAGAGTACAGTCTATATGGCTTGGGAAAGGGTCACCGGGAAAATTGATAGCATGAATGCGATAATCAGGGAAATGGCGCCGTAACCAATCAATGCCTTTCATATTTGTAGTAAAGCCATGTTGTACGAAAAGATCTTTTCCACATCGGACAATATCGGCTGCTTCAAAAATGGGTTCTTCTTCTGTTGTGACAAATTCTTTTTTCATGACCCATTCTTTACGGGTTTCTAGGCTTATTTCTTCAGATAAATAGCCATGCCGGTAGCTCTTATCTGAAAGCCGGGGGCGAGGCGCTGATTCATGCCGCATGGTTGCATCTTCTTGCATATAAGCAGCAATCAAAGGGCGGTAACACAAATACTCAAAGAAACGGGATCGGAAACTCATTGTTGCTTCAAGGATTTCTCGTCCAATAGTGATGATAATGTCCCTTGGTGGCTGGCAACCGAACATCGTGCCTTGGGTAAAATCGGGTGTCTGTACAGGAGAGTTGAAATCTAATGGAGTGGGTCTATCAACACGGATACCACGTGAAATCAGTAGCGAAGATAATCCATCCAATTGTTCATTAGCTGCATCAATAGATTCTTGGCTTCTTGGGCCATAACGACCACGCATATCCGAATTTTCTGGGATGCGGGCCATAAAGGCAGGCTCTGGAGGAGGAATACAGGCATTATTTGCACGACCGACAATAACATGCCTTAATTTTCCCCATTCTGTATAACATTCAACATGGGTAGAGGGATAGTTTGGTTTTAGATCGTCATTGGTATTAATAATAGAATTAGTCACAATATTTTCCTTCAATGTTCCTTTTCACATTTATATTTTTTAAAAAACAACTATCACATTTTTATCGTGTTATATGCTAAAAAATAAATAATTCCCATAGAAAAATATTTGGTTAATATGTACTAAAAATTGTCATGCATCATTTATTTAAATATTAAACCTTGTTATGACTAAAAATGATATTTATCAACTTCAAAAGCAACTCAAATTTTTTCTTTTAATGTTAACTAAAAGTTAATCCTAGGTTAGGGTGTTGGGTGAGTGTAGTTAAAAATAATCTTGACATACTTATATATGGCATATAAATTCACATTAATAATATTAATAATATTAATAATATTAATTATTTGTTTTTTTATTGGTGAGATTATTATGATTTTATCAAGAAAAATAAGTCATTTTTTGAGTGTCGTAGAATATGGGTCTTTCAAAAATGCTTCTAAAAGTATTCATATAAGTTCCCCAGCACTTTGCAAAAGTATTGCTGATATAGAAGAAGTATTGGGATTTAAACTATTTAATCGTTCTAATACTGGAGTAACTCTGACGGAAGAAGGAGTCAATCTATACAAATATTTACTACCCATATGTGATAATGTTGAGAATATAAAATCAATTTTTTTGCAAAAATGTAAAAAAAAAGAGGTTAAAGTAGGTATAGATAGTTATAATAAATTATTTAAAGAATTAACAAATAAAATAACTGAAAACGGTCAGGTTGATTTTATTAGTGAAATATGTAACTTTGAAGATCATTGTAGTAAACTCCTTTCAGGAGAGTTGGATATTTTTATTTCAACTCACCCGCCTATAGAAGATGAATTAGAGCGAATTTCTTACAAGAAATATAAAAACGAAACATATTTATTTGTTTTTTCCAAAGAAATAATGAGCAAGAATAAATCGCTAGATAATATCATGCGCAATGAAAAAGTTGTCTTGCATTCCGAAATGAAAAACCACCCATTGTTTTATGCTTTGTCAAAATACAGAACTGATCATAAAATTAAAAATCAAATATTAATCATTCCAGATATTAATCATATTATGGAGCTTGTTTTTCTGGGGGTTGGTTATTCAATAATTAATAGCTCGACAGTGAATACTAGATATCTAAAAGTCAATGATTTAGAATTTATTCATAATGCTCTGTTTACATCTAACGTGTTCAGTTATATTTATTATTTAAAGAGAAAGGAATTAGAGTTAAAAGAATTTATAATTAATTTTCTTGAGTGTTAAATTTACAGTAGCACATTTTATAATAAAAATGCTGTTTTGTTAAGTAAATTAAATATATTTCTGATAATAGTGCATAAGGGATAATAATGAGTAACATAGTGAAAATATTCAGTATGATCACATTCGTATTAGGTTTAAATGGTGTCGTTCAAGCGAACGAGTTTATGCCTGAGAGAGTTGAGTCTGGAGTAACTTCTGCTGATTTGACCGTGCGCCATGCTGTACATTGGGTTTCAGTTAATCAGATCAAGAAAAGTTTGGAGGATCAACCACCAATGGCTGTGGGTTTTGATGTTGATGATACAGTCATATTTTCCAGCCCAGGATTTTATCGAGGAAAGTCAGAATATTCTCCCGGTAATGAGAGCTATCTAAAAAAAACAGAATTTTGGGAAAAAATGAATAATGAGTGGAATAAATTCAGTATCCCTAAGAAGATCGGTATTGAACTAGTACAGATGCATATAAAGAGAGGAGATAATATTTATTTTATTACAGGCCGCACCGGAACAAAAAAAGAATCAGTTACTCAACACATACAGAAAAGCTTGCATATTCCTGAAGATAAAATGAATATCGTAATTTTTGCCGGTGATGAGCCAAATAAAAATGATAAAGCAAGTTGGATAAAAAAACATAATTTGAAAATTTATTATGGAGATGCAGATGCTGATATTATGGCCGCCCGTGAGCTAAATATTCGTGGAATTCGTATCTTAAGAGCTTCAAATTCTACTTATCAACCTTTGCCGAAAGCAGGGAAGTTTGGAGAAGAAGTAGTTGTTAAATCTGATTATTAATCCAATAAGTAGTTGGGCTTTAGTGATTTAATGGATAAAGAGATTAGTAAGTTAGTATTTCAGATTAATTCAAAACTAATAAAAGTGCTCAAGGGTTAACATTATTGGAAGCTTATATGAGGAGCATAGCAGGGTTCTATGATCAATATCGTTTTACGGCCTTATTGGTAATTTCCTCATTTTTAGTCTGTTAATCACTAACTTGCTTACTTTAGTCGGTGGGTGTTTAGTTAAGCGAAATAACCATATTAAAATGTGGGCTCTCGCTTTGTATAGCTAATGGAGCTGAAAATTGAAAGGTGACAGGAAGAGATTAAAACTGGCAGACAAGCCCGATGTGAGCGCAATTGTTCAGGTAACTATCCCAAAAAACCGCTGGATAACGTTCAATTTCACTGTCTGCAACGATTGGTTTTTCCCATCTATAATGATTGAATCCCGCTTTTTTGATGGCTGTTTCGTAGTTTTCACGACTCCAGCGATAACATGTGAAAAGAGTTGGTGGCGTAGACAGAAATTCTGCGTGACAACGAAAACCATTTAGCCAGGGTTCTTCACGCAAAAACCTTACGCCATAGTTTTCGACGTTTCCCAATGTTAACTGATAATCCGGGGAAACAGTATAAACGACTAATTTACCGGATGGGTTCAGGTGGTTAGCTGCAACCTGAAACATATGTTCGAGTTCTTCCGTTGACTGTGAATAAGGGAGTAAAAAAACAGCAACAATGATGTCAAATTTCCCGAATGACTCCATTTCGCTGACATTCCGCACATGAAATTCGATGTTGTCACCCGCTTGTTCAGATTTCTTTTTCGCAACAGCAATCATTCCCTCAGATATATCAATGCCAACTACTTTTATTGCCCCCGCTGAGATAGTGCATGGCCAAAATAACCACAGCCACAGGCTAAATCCAGAACAGATTTTACTTCAATATCCCCGGCCATCTTGAGTATATTGGTAAGCTCCGTTTGCCATTGGAGTACTGAGTTGTATAACGATTCATAAGAATCACAAATATAATCATATTGTGTTCTTTCTTTCATTTTGTCACTGGATAAAAATAAAATTTGTAAAAAATTAGAATGGTATATTGTGATTAAAAAATAAAATGTTAAATAAAAATTATTTCTAATTATTTTTATTATTTTATTTTTTTAATGAAATTGTGATGGTCTTATTGTGTGGGGGAATGATGTCTGCATGACTGTCAATGTTTTCTTTGCCACATTACCAAGGCAATGTGGCAAAGAGGATTAAGTTAAAAATAATTCATGATCGTGATTGAATAAATAATATTTCTCATGAATTGGTATTATATATGGAAAATGATAATGTCAAGGTTAAGGAAATATTATTATTCCTGTCTTATCCTGCACGATTTTATTTTTACAACAATTCAAATGCTTTTTCGATAATGGCATCTGAATAAGGTTGTTGACCATTTTCCATATGGATGATGGATTTAATCAATTTGGTCATGGTGGCAACGTTATTTGTATCTAATACGACATTATCCTGCATGCCGGTGGATTTTCTGACATAGGCAATGTATCCTTCGGTATTATTTTCATTTGGGGGTGCCCAACGGGAAATCATTTGTCGAATGGTATTCATTTTATATTTTTTATCGTAATTTTGCAGAATTCTTAGCATTGCCCGAATGCCATATTCTGGTGCAATAAATTGGCAGAATGATTTGTCTGTTTGTGTTTCGCTTAACCCTTTCCATTTGTCGCCATGACGAATATTTCCCGGATTATGGTTACGAATTCCTCTAGTCATTATTTATCTCCTAAACGTTTGTTAATAGCCCGAAGTGCAAACTCTCTTATTTTTTCCACCCCGATAAAACCGACAGCACCGCCAAGTGCGGGTGAAACGCTGCTCGGAATGCCAAATAGCTCTAGTGCGCTGGAAAATCCCCAAGACAATGCTCCGCACAGTAACGGTTCAACCCAACGATTTTTTCGCTCGACACCGTCATAAATAAGCCGGCCATAGCAGATCATAATGGCTAAAATAGAGCCGGATATCTGTGGCCATGAGTTTTTTAAACCATTCAATACATCAGCCCATAGATCAGGTTGCTCTTTCATTCTTTGTCCTGTGATTTAATGATATTTTGTACTTATCTATAGTAACTTCACGAAATGAAATTCACATTGATAGGGTATTGTGCGCTTTTTCTTACTAATGGCTTATTTGATTGAGAATTGAAAAGTTAAAGGCAGGAGGGAAATGAGAAAATGGAGGAAAAGATCTCTGCTTACTATTAAAAAATGCGTATTTGTCATTTGTATCAGGCGGCCAGCTTGATGATAAATCGCTGGCCGCCGATGGCATATACAGTAATAGCCCAGAGTTGGTCACGGTTGTAAGCGGTTATGGCCATAAAATAAGGAGCAATTTTTATTGAAATAACCGCTTACATTTCAGGAACATTTAACCATTATGTAACTGGAGAGGTAATTGGCTTTGCAGTTGCTGCAATCTGTCACATAGCCATATTAAGCGCAGCAATGATCCCGTATCTTTTGTCGTTAATGTCAGATAGCTTTTCAAACAAGAAGCCAGCAAATCTAATCCTAATTCTTCAGCAGCTTGGCGGCTCAGTTCCAGTTGCTCTTTCTGCGATGGTGAAAGGGTATGCCTGCCAGTGCAAGCCTGAGTCTCCAGTACTGAAAAGATTGGACGACACAGTTTCTGCGCCAGTGTGGGTTCTGAATGATGCATGGCATTATGGCGTTTCTTTTTCGCCATATGGTCCTGAATATGACTGATAAATGTAGACTGTTTCTTTTTACGGGGATAATGGTCAAAATCAAGATAAAACAATTCGACATCATCATTATTTTTCAATTCATTATTTTTTAAACCATTGCTTTTCAACCATAACGTTGTCGGAATAAGGTCAATATGCTGTTCCTGACGGACAGGCTGCACACAGACGGCGAGGATCCCTAACTCCCGTTGCGTGATGTAACGTAGTTCTTTAAGGCTGCTTTGTTTACTTTCTTCCCAGTAAAGCCGCAAAAAGGCAGAGTTATTGTGTTGGTCATTTATTTCCCATATCACACATTGTTCAATTTCATGCCAGATCAATGATTGGTAATTTTCGATATGCAATAGCACGGGTTGTAAAAAACCATCGGGTTGCCGCGAAAAATAGCCCGTGAGTTCGCTCCAGTCCTGTATCCCAAAGGCCGGGCGCAGTGATTGATACTGCGTCATGCTGAGAAAACTGCTTTGGCTTTCAGCATAGCTGTCGCCACTGGCTGATAGTTTTCCTTCATCTGATAATTTCGGCGAGTGAAGAGAAAATGGACGGCGCATCAATTTATCCGCCGTCATTTTCCACATGGATAATGTTGACCAGACGCCATGACGGTTAAAATGGTTATCAAGTTGGTTGGCCCGCGCCTGAATACTTTGAAGTAACTGTTTCTCTTCGTTATCCCAGAAAGTGAAGGTTGTTCCCTGTGCGCCCCCGTTTGATGTCCACCAATTTGCACTGATGGGGATCAGCGATAAAGAGGCACTTTTTTCATCATAGTGTTTACGCAATTGTCCCCGTAATGTCATCAATTGCTCAGGGGAGGCATGGTTTAACCGATAGAGGTAGGCAGATATTTGGGCTAAAAAACGTAAAACCTGCCCTTCATCCATGGTGAAATGCCGGTCCGCCAGTAGTTTTACTTGTCCGCTCAATCCCCTCAAATAAGAGGCGAGCAGTGGTAAGCCTTCTGATCTGGCGGACATATTCAGCAAATGTAATTGAGCTGCACTGCTACGGCTGACGTGAGATAAGCCTTGTCGCAAAATATCCTGAATGACCTGATTAATCGTTGCAATCAGGTTTTTTTCGTCCTCACTCAGTGACCGTTTGCCGTTGGGGACGATATCCAGATAGTCCGGCCACTGCCAAGGTTTCTGGTGCTGCTGGAACAATTTAGCCACTGCCGCAAGATGAAGGGCTTTGCGCTGATGCTCAGGAAAAGAAGAAAGCATTCCTTCATAGCCACTTTCCCGCAGGAAAATTACCGGTTCCTCAAATTCGGGCAGGTAAATTTTCAATTGGGAAACCATATCTTCTACATGTATCTGGTTTTGATCCCGCTCCCATTGTTGTAACAGGCGCATTGTCAGGCGGCAATTGGCTTTGCCGGTCTGTTTGATTAATTCTGCCGGGGACAGGGCGAGTAATTCAGGTAACAGGGGAGAAGAGGGCGTTGGTGTTGCTTCAATGATTTGTTCCGCCGGTGTGATTTCTGCATTGTTCGCCTGTAACCATAAAATGGCTGCCAGAATGTGTTTACAGCAACCTGATGAGGAACAATCACACTGCGCTTGTTGTATGCCCTGAGCATTTAAAACAACCTGATGCCCATCGCTGCTGAAAACGCCATTTTGTGTTTCTGAATCTTGTGTTGCTTTCAGTGGTGCCACTTTGCCACTATCGACGTCCTTACGTGCCCGCCGCAGCAAGCCGGTGTTAGCAAACACGACCAGAGCGTCTTCATCATAATGGTGATAAATTGTTTGCCAACTCATTGCATGACCTCCGCCAACCATTGCGCAAAATGTTCCGGTGTTAACGCTGCGACATGCATACCCCGATCTGCCAGCTTCTGGGCGATGGTGGAGTCATAAACCGGCATGGCTTCTTCATCCAGGGCAGCAAGTCCCAATAATTTGATTTGCTGGCTATGAAGGCGCTGGGTACAGTCCAGTAATTGACTCAAAGAGCCGCCTTCTTCAAAATCACTGATGAGTGAGATCACGGTACGTTTAGGGTTCCTGACCAATGTCTCGCAATACCGCATCGCACCGGCGATATTGGTTCCGCCTCCCAGTTGTACTGTCATCAGAACTTCAACCGGATCATGGGCAAGATGGCTGAGGTCAACCACTTGTGTATCAAATACAACCAGAGAAACCCTGACTGTGGGCAGAGATGCAAGAATGCTGGCACAAATGGCGGCATACATAATAGAACTGGACATTGATCCGCTTTGGTCAACACACAGGATAATATCCCAGGGCATGCGTTGCTGCATTCGGGCATTGAAGTACGGTGTTTCAATCAATAATTGTTTATTGTTGGTGTCATAATGTTTTAAGTTGGCCGCGATTGTTGCCCGCCAGTCAAAATTCCGGCTGTTGGGAATAAGAGAGCGGCAGAAGCGGTTTCTGCGCCCGGTCAGGGATTGACGGAAGTTATTGCGGATTTGTTTCAGGATATCTTCCACGACCTTACGGATAATCTGTTTGACCGCATCCCGGGTTTCTTCGCTCATCCGTCCCCGCAAGCTCATCAGGCTTTTCGCCAATGCCTTGGTAGGTTCCATTGCTTTCAGTGCCTGCGGATCGCGCAAGAAGCTGCTTATCTCATAACGTTCCAGTGCCTGCGACTGCATACGCTCAAATGTACTGTTGGGAAAGAGTTTACGAGCCTGATTGAGCCAATTCACCGCCGTGATTTGTGAAGCATCCAATGAACCGTGACGCCCTTGTTCCTGACGCAATCCTCTGCGTTGGTATTCCCGGCGATAAAGAAAATCGAGGGTTCGTTCAATTTTTAAATCTTCTGCGTTAAATGAGGCTTTCCCCAACGCATTATCGGCATATTGCCCGAGTACAAGGCGCCAGCGTTTCGCGCGCTGTTTTTGCTCATCAGACATGTCATCATGTTGGCTCATGGATGTTCTCCTTTACTGGCACTGAACCCTCATTGGCATTAAACCATCCGAGTAGCTGTTGTTCTGACAAACGGGATTGCAGTTGGTGGTTTAACCGTGTGGCTTCCAGCATCTGCTCTGCGCTGAATTCCGTTTGCAATAATGCCAGTTCATGTGTCGGAAGGCCTATTTCTCCGGCAATATAGCGGGACAGTTCCTCATTTTGTTTGGGAGTCGGCTGACTGAACGCAAAACGCAAATCAGGTAGGATTTGGATAAAACGCGGGTCATCCCATTCACCCAGTAATTGGTTTAAATGATCAACCAATATTGGGGTTTTGATGACCAGCTCAGGTGCGGTGCGCATAATGCCGACAAAATAGTTAATGGCATTTTCCGGATCGGTGCCGGTACTGAATGCTTTATTCAGGCCGTCAACAAGCAGCTGTTCTTCTGCCTGATCCCCCAGATAACGTAAGGCATCTGCCGCACCTTTGAGCAAAGGCACGTTGTCCAAGTCGTTTCCCAGTCGATTAAGTTGCTGATAAAAATCATGCAGGTAGTTTTGTGTCTGGCTGATGGCCGGCATAAATTCAACAAGTTCCCGCAATAGCAGCAAGGCTTGCAGATGGGCTTCCTGCTGTTGTTCATCACCTTGGGTTATTTGATCCAGACAGAAAAACGCCTGAGGGATCACCTGATGCAGTCGATTTTCTAACGTAGTGTGATCTTCAATACCAAGAAACGCACGGCCACGCCAAAGATGAATAAGTTTATGACCGCAGGTAGTCAGGGAGGCCAAATTAACGTCTTGCTGAATATAATTGTCGAGTAGGCGGAACAGTGCCGGAATGCATTGATGAAGGCCAATGAGTACAGCCTGAATTAATAATGCGACCGCGTTTTGACTGGAACGGCTGTGTCCTTGTTCTTCCAGTTGTTTTTCCAGCTTCAATAGTTTGCCCAGCGCGATAGATTCCAGTTGAGAACCTTTTTCTGACAGAACGATCAGTTCACCTTCAACGGCAGGTGTCCATGCGTATTGCCACTCTTCGAACAAGAGATCGAGCTGATGGCCGGTAATGAAGTCCGGCCCGTTAATCCGCTGGGCGAAATGGATCTCCAGAAATTCCAGTAAATGCAGAAAACGGCTGCGCAGACGATGTTGGGCATTGCGATAGACATCCAGTTTGGTCACTTTTGTCAGGGTATCATCAAGTTTGAAACGAAAAGCTTTCGCACGCCCGTAAGTTTCAGCAACTAAAGGGGGCGTGGCAGTGCCTACCGGAATAGTGCCGAGAAGAAAGCCCGAAAAATAGGTTGTGATTTCTTTCCACAATTCATTTTGGCTATCATTAAGGCTGCCTTTGATAAAACTACTTTGTAATCCGTCAAGTAAATCATAACGCCCCGGTCCTGCGTGACCCCTCAGAGCTGCCAAACGCAAACTCTGCTCAGCGGCATTTTTTACCGTGATATAACTGGGCGGGTTGTCGAATTCTTTTTTTCGTATCGCTTCTGCGATATTTGTCAGGAATGCCACCCCCATTTTATTGCGGTAAATTTGTGTCGGTTGATTTGCATTCAGATGATTGGCTTGCCGGTCTTGCCGTTGTTCCAGCAGGCTCTGCCAACTTGTTTGGTAAAAGGCAGGTGAGGGCATACCTGAAGCGTATCCGTTAAGGGCATCAAGCCGGTCAAAACTGTAACGAATAAGCCAGGCGCTGTCATTTTCCCGGAGTTTCGCCATCCCATCGAACCGTTTTTGCTGATCATCCGAAGGAACAAATTGCCGCTCGGATGCTTCCGCAAGGCCTTCTATCAGCGCCAACGTATGAAATCCGCCGGTTACAGTCAGAATTTTTGCTTCAGGATTATGCCGCTTAATGGTTGTGATATGCATTAGCATATGAGCCTCACGTTGTGAGGAACCTTCCGCTTCCAGTACCTGTGGTTCATAATCCAGACGGGCAAGCGCACACCAGATAAAAATGTCATGAAAAAGTGATTGCCAATCTGCCAGCGCGTCGATTGAACGCAGTTCAAACAGATGTTCCCAAACATCATCATGATCACGACAATGGCACTTTTTCGCTAATTGAGTGATAAATTGGCTATGGGTAAGATAACGCTCTCTTTGCAAACTACGGCTCTGGATTTGGGTGTTATCTTCCTCTTTTTGCTCATCTTTTTCTTGTTCATCTTTTAGTTGTGCTGCCCAGGGAAGATCGATAAATGCCAGCTTGGCCTGATGAGTGTGCCCGACTCGCAGTGCCTGCCATTCCGGTGAATATTCACAAAATGGAAAATATGCGGATTGGTGAAATTTTTCCCTATCTTCCGATTGGCTGGAGGTTGTCAGCTGTTCCGCTTGTGCCATAATCGCCACCGGCGGATGAGCATCCTGATGTAACAAGCCGGGAAGCAAGGCATTAAAGCTATCTGGCCCTTCAATCAGGATGTAATCAGGTTTAATGGATTCAATCAGCGACAGTACACCGTATGCACAAGCAGGGCTGTGATGGCGGACAGGGGCAAAATAGAGATGTTGCTGCTGGAGCGAGGCCCACTTTGTTAAAGCGTCGTCGATTCGTTCAGGAAGCGGTATTGAAGATATACTCACCGTAATGATCCCTTTTATTCAACAGGCGGCAGAACATGGTCTGCCGTTCTGCTATTTAATTGCCTTATTGCCAAAATTCACGGGAGGCGTCAAAAAACGCTTTCCAGTCTTCATTTTGTCTGGCACGTTCCCTCGCGATATTATCCATGTAATAACGTATCCGTTTGATATCATCCGTATTATCTTTTAATACAACCCCGATTAATTGCCGGGCAATTGCACCGCCGTTTAATACACCATCACCCAGATAGTGAGATTCCAATGCACAGGCATAAGCGATATTGACAGCTTCTGCTGTAGACATCACTGCATCAGGTGTTTTGATATTACCGCCATCCTGAGTATTCCCTGAGCGCAGTTCCTGAAAAGTGGTGACCAGCAATTCAATAACCCCTGCAGGAATGGTGATAGAGGTTGCAAGATCACCCAATTCTCTTTCCAACTGCATATTAATGAGCGAAATCTCAAATTGCGGGTCCTGAATGGGTTTCACGGTTTCAAAATTGAAACGGCGCTTCAGTGCGGAAGACATTTCATGAACGCCACGGTCACGTAAGTTAGCCGTGCCAATCAGATTAAAGCCGGGTCTGGCACTGATGCGGGCGCTTTCTCCCATTTCCGGGATCATCAGTTGTTTCTCGGACATCAGGGAAACCAAGACATCCTGAATTTCAGGCGGGCAACGGGTGATTTCTTCAAAGCGAACGATTTTCCCCTGTAACATGCCCTGATAAAGAGGAGAACCGATCAACGCTTTTTCTGTCGGCCCTTCGGCTAACAGCAAGGCGTAGTTCCATGAGTATTTAATATGATCTTCCGTCGTTCCTGCGGTTCCCTGAATGGTTAAGCCTGAGTCACCGCTGATTGCAGCAGCAAGAAGCTCTGAAAGCATGGACTTCGCGGTACCCGGCTCACCAACCAGCATTAGCCCTTGTTTTCCGAGTAGTGTGACAATCGCACGGTCAACCAATGCATTATCGCCGAAAAATTTTGGCGTGATATCCAATTCATCATCACCAAGAATAAACTGGCGTACTGCCCGGGGAGAGCGCAACCAACCTTGCGGTTTAGGGTTATTTTTATCTGCCTTGGTCAGGCGTTCCAGCTCACCGGCAAAGCGAATTTCTGCACTTTCCCGAATGGCTTTTTGTTCAGGTGATTTTTTTTGCCCATGTTATTTCCCTAGAAATAATGTTAACGGGTGCGACTGAACCGCACCCATATTGTCCTTACCAAGGTGTTTTACTTTCCCAGTCAGGATCAAATCCTGAACAGGCTTCAGCGGCTTTCAGATATTCAGCGTAGCTTTCTGCCAGCAAAATCGGCGGGACATCTTTAAGTTCTAACGTATGGCCGCTCCAGTAATAAATGGGTTCTTTGCTGAAATTTAAGTTGAGCAATACAGCCGGGATATTCTCTTCCGGCATATAGCTGCCACTGAATTCGATATTGACGTAGCACTTCAGGTTGGTGAAGTATTTATGGTAGTGGGTGAATGATCCCCCGTCTTGCACCGCACCGCGTTGATAACCCATCTTGGTTAAAACGCCACGTAAAGTGAACGTGTCTGTTACCCATCCTTTGCGATCGTTGATTTCATCCTGCGTTAAATTGACATCAGGGATTCTGTTTTCGATTTGAGAGAACAGGAACTTCACTTTGTAATCTTTGAAGTGGGCAAGCCAAGCCTGACAATCTGCATCACTGATGAGTGTTGCATGTGCGAGCTGAATCGATGAATCATCCAGTAAAGCAATTTCGTCATCGTCGAGGTTCAGCAGACAGCCATCATCAGAAGGGCGGAACTGATTGATCACTTCACCGTCTTTTATTTCCAGCCATACCAATTTCTCGATTAATTTATGCATGACCGGGTGAGCAAGAATGTACTCTTGCCAATCGCTGCTGAGCCATTGGCGCTGGGCACACATCGCTTCATAGAGGCGAACGGTCTGTAATTCGAGCACTTGTTTCAGTTCTTTCTTGCTGTTGGTGAACAGTTTTTTCGCCTCTTTGACCAGCCCTTCATCTTCGTTATTGCGTGGGGCCGGCAGAGCTTTGATCGCTTTGCCTTCCGGATTGAACAAGGCCAATTTCTGTTTGGCATCCAGACGGGCAGTAAATGTCCGCTCACCATATTCAAGAACCAATGTGCCGGTTTCATTCAATCCAGCGGCAGGAATGGTACGATCAGCCAGTTCATCGGCGGTCCAGCCATTGCGTTCTGCGATCTGAATAACCAATTCACGGGCTTTTTCCTGAATCGAAGCTGTGCGGTAACGGCGGGACAGGGAGAGCAAAAACTGAATAATCAGCGGGTCATTGTTGATGGATAGCGCTGCAACCATGGCTTCAATTTGGGCGCGGCGCTGATAATGGTCACGCATATAATTGCGCAGGACAGAAACGGCGACATGCCCTTCAATGCCACAGACCAGAGCCAGCATTCCCTTGTCACGGATCGCTGAGCCGAGATAACGGCGCAGAACTTCGTTTTTAATCTCCTCAACCACCTGTTCCAGCGTAATGTCTTTATATTGACCGTAGTATTCAGGATAACGTCTTGCTGAATGCTGATAACGGTTCAGACGGGAAGGCGCTTCACGCTGAGCTTCATCCATGGCCTCTTCCAATGACGGGCCTTTCAGATCCTGAGCGACGAAACTCTGTAGGATAAAATTGCCGAGCTTTTGTTGGCTGCCCAGCGACAACAAACTGATATAACGTTGCAATAATCCGTTACCCGACGGTACTTTCAATTTAACGGCAAGAACAACCCACCAACGGAAGATGTCGGGATCAACCGCCTCCCCGTTCTCCCAGGTTAATGCAGGAAGTGCCTCAAAGTTAAACCAGCTCAGGCTTGCCGGTATTTTTCCTTTCAGCCCTTTTTGTGCTTCTGCCAGTAATACTTTTGGCGACAGATATTCGGCAATATCTTCACCATATTGTTCTAATGCAGTGAGTAATGCAGCACGGACCGTTTCTTGTTTCTCTTTTTTCAGCAAAGCGTAAAGGTGGGGAAGGGAGGCGGATTTTTTCAGGCGAACCAACCATTCAATGGCGGTAATGCGGATATCCTGTTTGGTGGAGCTTAGCGCTTCCTGGGCGCTTTCATGGATATTCGACAGTGATTCCAGTAAATTCTGTGCAGAAACCCGATGGGTTTTATTGCTGCCCAGTGCCAATTCCATGATGCGGGGAATGAATTGTGCTGGTAATACCGGATATTTGGCCAGAACCTCAAGGGTATTCTCCAGACTAAATCCGTTATACCGGTTTCTTCTGTTATCTGGCATGAGCCCCAAGACTTCAGCAATATATTCTGGGTGTTGAGAATAGAATGGCCATATTTGTTCCGGATGGGGCAAAAGTTGCAATCCATGAGAGGATTCCAGGCAGAACTCCGCAGTGACTCTTGAGGCATCTTCAAAATGACATCGGGTCAACACATCTTCGATATGACGCAGTTCCAGACCATCAAGGATCCTTGTGGGGAAATCATTATTAAAATGGTAAGAATAGAAATACCTATTATGTTCACTGTTACTAGTCATCACGCGTACAGCATGGAATAAGGTAAATTCAGGCAGTGTTGCGATCCGGTTTTTGTGCTTGATGATTTCAAGTTCTTTGATATTCAAGCACCCTACATGACCATTGAGTTTGTCAATCAGGAAGCGGCATTTATTATCATTGAGTTTATTCTTCCATATTAAAGGTTAAAACCACCGACTTTAGTCGGTCAGCTTTAGCTGCGATACTGTGTTGCACGGGAGGTGCAACATGGATTACAGATATGGCAGCCACACGGTATTTAATATCGAATATCATTTTGTGTGGGTAACAAAATACAGGTACAAGGTGCTGACGGGTGAAGTCGGTATTCGGGTGCGAGAGTTAGTCCGTCAGATGTGTGAAACATTTGAAATCAGAATATTAAGTGGTGTCGTGAGCCAAGATCATGTTCACATATTGGTGAATAGTCCGCCGACATTAGCACCCTCAGAAATCATGAGGAGGCTGAAAGGGAGGACAGCGAATAAGTTGTTTGAGGAGTTTACTCATCTGAAAAAACGCTATTGGGGTCAGCATTTTTGGGGCAGAGGCTATTTTTGTGCCACGGTGGGTCAGTTAACAGAAGAAATGATTGAGGCTTATCTTGCCCACCATTTTGAACCGAACCCAAATGATAATTTCAAGATGGACGATTGACGCATCGTTCAGCCGATGCGTATCCGGACTTTCAGTCCGTTAATCACTAACCCACCGACTTTAGTCGGTGGTTGTTGAGTTAGCTCTTTATATTCACGTTGAGCCCAGTCAGACTTGTAATTATTGTGTTTATTGTTTTCTATTTCACGTTCGGCACGTTCTGCTGCTTTAGCCAATATTTCATGGAAATTGGCCACCAGGATCTCTTTGGCACTTTCCGGCAAAGGCGTATCTTTTAATGGTGTAAAAGGGGGAAGTTCTGCTTCTTCCCGAGTACTGGCTTCATCTAATACACTGAAACGCAATAAAGCATTTTCAATGCTTTTGATAACGGCTTTTCCTTTCTCAGTTTTCAGTGCTTCTTCCAGAAGTGCACGGTTTTCTCCCTGACGGGCGACAAGATCGGCGGCTTGCATGCGCTGTTTCGGCGTACCATGAAATAAAATATGGCTTAATTGTTGTTTAACAATGTAAGGAGGCAGTGTATTCAGGATAGGCTCTGCATCTTTGCATACAGATTTTTGTGGATGAGTTGCCAACAGCACAATCGCATCAGCAAAATGGTTACGCAATTTGCTATCGGTATTTAAGTATTTTATGAACTGCGATAATCCTTTTGCTGATAATTTTTCCACCAGTGACTGACGGACAAAATCCTGATGATTAAGTACAAATTCTTTAAAATCAGATAATTGATAAAGATTGTTCAGATTATCCATATGATAATCGTAGATATCTTGGCGATCAAATGCAGCGAAAAGTACGTATGCCCCTGATTTTTCTGTCTCCTTGTCGAGTATTTTGGCAATCAGTGCCATCGACCACCCGTTCCGTTGCTCTTCTTTGAAATTATGGTGGTTTTTATACGTGGTATAAAAGGCATCGATCAACAGATACAGTACCCAAGAGGGAACTTCGGGGGTAATGAGCTGAATATTTTTATCCTGACAAGCGGCGGCGAGTACTTTGGCAAAACGGGCTGCCTGTTCGATGGTGAACGCTTTTCCAACTTCGGTATATAAAGCGTGGCGGGCTTTCAATCCATTTTTCTTTAAGCTATCGTATTGCCCGGTATTCGCCCCAGACCAGTAGTGACCTAATGTGCCCGGATTATCAAATAAAGAGACTGCCTTATCTGCATCAACCTTCTTTAATTCATAAAGGAGTTCTGGATATTCACCCGTCATAACGTAATTTATTGTTTTCGTTGGTAACATTTCGTCAAAGAGTGAAAGGAGCAAGAGAGACTCATGCAGATATTTCTCTATTGCAGAAACATCTTTTTGTGCATAAATACGGTGAGCCTCAATGAGTTTTTTTTTCATGCCAGTTCCTTAAGCCATGTATGAATAAACAGCCTTATTTACCATGAAACAGGAAAACCGACAATTTTAATATTTTTTACGGAGTAAATTGATTTATATGGGTTTTATATAAAAACTGCATAATATTTTTTAAAACCTTACCAATGAATTTTATTTTTTAGTTTTATTTTTATTTTTTTATTTTTGTTAGCAAAAAACACTGATCATCAGTTTTTGCCGTCATCACAAAATAATTTATTTTCCATTGCTTTTAGGCCGATAATATACATATCCGATAATACGTTACATCCCTGTCCCTGACATCACTTCATAATGTTGTACAATTGATTTCTGAATTCTGGCCCGTACAGAACCCCGCCAACAGGTATTTGATAATCCAAGGCTTCATTGATTTTTGTGATCCATGCAGGGCCAAACCCGCCACACAGCTCGATAAACTGAACGTTTTCATCCTTAAGTTTTTTTGCCCAATGTATGACAGTACCGTCATTTTTTGCCGAAGGATCAAACCCAATTGTGATGACCTCACAATTGGCAGAGAATAATCATGTTATTTTCTGGGGAAACCCGGGAGAGAGATAAAAAACGCCCATTTACGCAGATTTGCCAGTGCCATATGTATACCTTTAAATTATCGGGTAATGTGATATCCCTGTTGGATTTCAACGTGTTTAGCTTATGAAAATCCCATCTATATTAGCCCCTTTTAAAGAGGTGATTTGTCTTTTATTGCTATAGCGGGTAAGGGTTTGGTTTCAGTCATTTATTCTCTTTGGTGAAATAAAATAGATTAACCAAATCAATTATATTAATGAATAGTTATTTATTTTCAATTTAGAGGCTGTCATGAATAATAACTAAATATTTTATTTGGCTATTTTTGAAAATGGAAATTATTTCTTACCTGCTTATTTTCATGCTTCCATAATCACACAATTGAGTTGAAGTTAACCTGTAGGCAGATACGGCTGCCTATAATATTGTGTGACTTAATTTATTCCAACACTCTGGGTTTCTTTATAGGTGGTAAAATAAAGTAATAAAAATTAAGAATGATTTCTTGATGAGATAATGAATAATAGTGTTGTGTATAATACACTACGTATTTTATGGTTTATTTTCCAAGGAAAATAAATCATAGTATCATTGAATAATGATACTATGATTTATTCATAACAGTAGTGCATAATATTTCTTGATATATCATTTTGTGAAACTTCAGGAAATAATCTCATTTTTTGAAATTTATATTGTTCGATAATGTGAGGTTACATATGATAGATAAAGGAAAATATATAGAGGATGTTAATGATGAAGTTACTGAATTTATTACAACACATACAGGACATGTTTCATTTAAAAATGGTTGGGGTGAAGATATTTCTTCTTTGACTGTACGCCATCGTCGAAGTAATGATCCTGGTGAGGAAGAAATAAAGGCTGTTTATAATATTCCTTCTGGAAAAGAAATAAAAGTAATGGATTTTACATACGAAACAGGAGCTGGATCATCATTTGATTATTGGTGGATAAAATTCATTACAAATTCTGGGAAAGAATATCAAATAAAAGACAATTTTTATTGTAGCGTTTCTTCCAGTGATGATGGTAATGTTAAATTGAGAGTTGATGGGGCTGATAAAAAATTATATGTAACATTCTCACATTCAAGTTCTTGTCAAGTTTCTATTTCTTCTAGTTAACTGACTTAGATTTTTCATAATAATATGTGAGGTTCCTGCCTCACATATTATGAGAGGTAATAATCATGCTTAAAGTTACAAAAGATATTTTTTCTGGACGAGAAAATCCAAGTTGGGTCATTCCAGAAGTATTAGCTAATGATATTTTAAATGAGATAGCAACGAATAAAAAATCTTTAAACTATGGGAAAGGGCCTTCAATTCTTGGTTATAAAGGGTTTATTGTAGAAATAATGGACCCATTAATTGCTAATTATTTTGATTTGCCAACAATATTTAGAGTTGATGATGGGGATGCTGAAGACGTTTCAGGTAGCCAGAATCTGGTTAAGCTCTTGATGGATGTTGTTGATAAATTTAATGTAAATAATTATGTTATAAATAATTATCGCCGATTGAGTGGAAGGCAATATATTCGTTCTCAATCTAATCAGGATGCAGTTGGAAAAGATAAAATTAAATCTGGCCTTCCTGTGATTACAGGTGTGAAATGTTGGGTTAATTTAGGTATTTTTAATGATCTATTTTGGAATTTTAATTCTGATATCATTAAATCTAACAATTGTTATTCTTATGCCGTTAATATTAGGGTGCCGGCAAGTTCTAGGATACCACACCCAGGTTATTGCCATACAGGCCGGGTGCCAGATGGTGACAGTGCTCTAATAGAGGGTGTCAAAAAAGATGGGTTAGTCTTTGCTAAACAAGATATGACGTGCCCAACGCAATCTAATGATCCAAATAATCCTGTATGGCTTGTCGCCTTAGTTTCTGGATATGTTGGTACAGATCAAGAATGGGATTATCATTGGTATAGAAAAGTATGGGAAGGAAATGAGTCCCAAAACTATTTTTGGGCACATAAATTAGGTAGTAGCCAAGTTAAACGTCTGGGGGATGGTGTAGAACCTGAAGCAGATGCTAAAAATCACGGATATAATAGATTTCATGGGTATTTTTTAGTACCCAACATGACTATTTGTGGGCCATATTAATAAAAGTGTTTTTTTATCATCGATACAATTATAGTCAGTAGCATTTTTATGGAAAAGTATCCTCCGATAAACAATGTGGCTTTGGCTAAATTACATTATTTTTAGATGGTATACTTGTTTAATTCCCCATTATACGAGTATTCCATTTCATGCATAATTAGAGGGTGAATAAATATAATTATCTATTTTTTGTTGTATTTAATCCTATATGGTGTGGGTGCTTAGTATTCATACCATATAGTATAGCCACATTGAGTGGAATTATTCCTGAATAGTGGGGAAGCTGTCTGGTTTCCGGTTTACTTATTGCCAGTAGTGGTTATGAGATGGTGTTTATGGTTAATATCGTCACTTATTTGCTGGCATCGGTATTAATCACCCCGTTACGCTTCCTCACCATACCTGAAAAGACGGTATCACGGGCTTTGGAATCGGTATGCTGTTGGTTGCCCCTTTTTATGTCTGCTGCCACCTTCCGTTGTCATCATTATATTCTACGGTTTGCCATTCACCGTATTGACCATCGTTCTCATATGGGAAAGGCGTTTGGCTTCTGGCAAGGCATAGATTTTATAAGGGCATAGATTTTATATAAGAAAATATTCACTACGGAAGGTGATACAAAATTCGGTAATTTAGCTCTGTAGTCAAAAATAAAACCGTGTAGCCAACAAAATGGCAACGTTCAGGGCGGCAGAGATAAATATTTTGAGGGTGTCTGAGCCTGGTTATAATTGAAAAAATAGGCACCTGAATATAGAGTGAATACGGGTTGTCCTAAATTTCACACTTCATATAGGATCAGAGGGTAAACGCATTTCGGCAAATATGCACATGGCAAACTAACGCAAAAAGTGATGGGTTGGTTTTCCTGTCACGTCAATATTCATACCTGCTTTTCTGGTTAATAACGGTAATTTACCGTCACTTCTCTAAATTGCACAATTAAAAATAAACACTATATTAATTAATGTAATTTTTAATTGAAAAATTATATTTTAACAAATAATTATCAAATGCAATTTTGTGGTTGGGTAATGCTGAATTTGTCCTGTTAATTCAAATAGATCCTGCTGTTTTAAGTAGAACCTGTTGGTTCAGGCAGAGCTTATTAGTTTAAGTGGAATCGATTAGTTCAAGTAGAAATAGTGTAAGGAAAATATCATGAAAGTATTGATAGCGAAAAATGAAGTAGGTACACAATATCATAATCACTATATCGAAAATGCAGTGCAGCGGTTAGCAGATAAATTAGTCGAGAAAGAGGTGGATGTTGTTATTGCAGATTCGATTGATGATAGCTATACGATAATTTCAGCCAATGAACCGTTTGATTGTTTAATGGTAAGTTGTGCTCTGATGGATGATGATTTATGCCTCAGTATACAACGATTATTGAACAAATTATCTGAGCGTCAGGAAAATGTTCCTGTCTTTTTATTAAGTGATAGGGAAAAAACCATATTTTTGCTGAGCCATGAGTTGTTAGAGCAATTGGCTGAATTCGCATGGATATTGGAAGATTCGGCCGATTTTATTGCAGGGCGGGCGATTGCGGCAATGCACCGTTATCGTCGGCAATTGTTGCCACCTTTAATGTCAGCGTTGATGAAATACAGCAAAATCTATGAGTATTCTTGGGCAGCACCCGGGCATCAGGGAGGCGTCGGGTTTAATAAAACACCCGTAGGCCGTTTGTATCATGATTATTATGGCGAGAATCTTTTCCGTACGGATATGGGAATTGAACGGGCTTCATTGGGATCACTGCTGGACCACTCCGGCGCATTCGGTGAAAGTGAAAAGTATGCCGCCCAAGTCTTTGGGGCAGATCATTCGTATTCAGTTGTCGTCGGCACATCGGGATCTAACCGGACAATTATGCAGGCCTGCATGACGGAAAATGATGTCGTCATCATTGACCGGAATTGCCATAAATCCATTGAGCAGGGATTAATCCTGACAGGGGCGAAACCCGTTTATATGCTGCCGAGCCGCAACCGCTATGGCATTATTGGTCCAATCTATCCGCAAGAAATGCAGGTTAAAACACTCCGGAAAAAGTTGGAACAGAACCCGTTGACCAAAGGCATGGCGAAACAGAAACCGGCCTACAGTGTTGTGACGAACTGTACTTATGATGGCGTTTGCTATAACGCCAAGCAGGTACAGGAGTTATTGGATAAAAGTGTTGATCGGATTCATTTTGATGAAGCATGGTATGGTTATGCGCGTTTTAACCCGATTTACCATGATCATTACGCCATGCGGGGAAAGCCTGAACACCACTCAGGGCCGACAGTTTTTGCCACGCATTCGTCCCATAAATTGCTGAATGCTTTATCACAAGCCTCTTTCATTCATGTGCGGGACGGACGCAATCCTGTTGATTTCTCAAGGTTTAACCAAGCCTACATGATGCACGCAACAACATCTCCCCTTTATGCGATATGTGCCTCAAATGACATTGCGGTTTCTATGATGGACGGCAATAGCGGTTACTCCCTGACTCAGGAAGTGATTGAGGAAGCCGTTGATTTTCGGCAAGCACTGGGGCGTTTGCACCGGGAGTTTGTTAAAGAGGGGAGCTGGTTCTTTAAGCCTTGGAATCAGGAACAAGTGATCGATCCTGCAACGGGTAAGAAATTTGCTTTTGAAGATGCACCAAGAGAATTGCTGACGAAAGAACAAAGCTGTTGGGCCATGGCGCCGGGAGACAGTTGGCATGGTTTTGAGGATTTGCCGGAAAACTGGAGTATGCTCGATCCGATTAAGGTCAGTATATTAGCTCCGGGGATGGGTCAAAATGGCAAATTGCAGAAACAGGGAGTACCGGCAGCATTGGTCACGGCGTGGTTAAGCCAGCATGGTATTGTCCCGACCCGTACGACGGATTTCCAGATTATGTTCCTGTTCTCTATGGGAATAACCAAGGGAAAATGGGGAACATTACTCAATACCTTACTTTCTTTCAAACATCATTATGATGCCAATACACCGCTGAGCAAGGTATTGCCAGATCTGGTGACCCAGTATCCGGGGGTTTACGGCCATTTAGGTTTGAAAGACTTGGGTGACAAGATGTTTGATTATTTACGTCAGGATAATCCGGGCGATAAATTGAACCATGCCTATGCGGAATTACCTGAAATGGCGATGATTCCCCGGGATGCCTATCAAGCCATTGTTGCCAATCATGTTGAGATGGTGGCTCTTGAACATCTTCCCCACCGGATTGCTGCGAATTCAATCATTCCGTATCCACCGGGTATTCCGATGTTATTGTCGGGAGAAAATTTCGGCGATAAGACCAGTCCGCAAATAGGTTACCTGAATGCGTTGCAAAGATGGGATCATGAATTTCCGGGTTTTGAGCACGAAACAGAAGGTGCTGAAATTATCAACGGTATTTATCACGTTATGTGTATAAAAAAGTGAAAGCGGGAAGATGAATTATGGCTACAGTCTCAGAGACGAAAAAAGTCGGATTGATCCCTGTGACACTGATGGTTGCGGGTAACATTATGGGATCTGGCGTTTTTCTCCTGCCTGCCAGTCTGGCATCAACAGGAGGCATCGCCATTCTTGGTTGGTTGGTCACTATCATTGGTGCAGTGGGATTATCAATTGTGTATGCCAAGATGTCTTCACTTGATGATAGCCCGGGGGGATCGTATGCCTATGCCCGACGCGCTTTTGGGCCATTTTTGGGCTATCAGACCAACATGTTGTATTGGCTGGCCTGTTGGATCGGAAATATCGCGATGGTCGTGATTGGTGTCGGTTATTTGAGTTACTTTTTCCCGATATTGAAAGATCCCGTTATTCTGACCATTACGTGTACTGCTATCCTGTGGGTATTTGTTTTCTTGAATATCATTGGGCCACATGTCATTACCCGGGTGCAGGCAGTCGCAACCACACTTGCGTTGATTCCCATTGTGGCAACGGCAGTATTTGGTTGGTTCTGGTTCAATGGCAAAACTTACATGGATGCGTGGAATGTGAGTGGATTGAACACATTTGGTGCGATTCAAAGTATTTTAAACGTCACATTGTGGTCTTTTATCGGAGTTGAAAGTGCTTCAGTGGCTGCGGGCGTGGTTAAAGATCCCAAACGTAATGTACCGATTGCAACTATTGGTGGTGTGCTGATTGCAGCTGTTTGTTACATCCTGTCCAGCAGTGTCATCATGGGAATGATCCCAAATGCGGCATTGAAAATATCCTCCTCACCATTTGGTGATGCAGCCAGATTGGCATTGGGAGACACGGCGGGTGCGGTGGTTGCTTTTTGTGCGGCGGCAGGCTGTTTGGGATCATTGGGAGGGTGGACTTTGCTGGCCGGCCAGACAGCGAAAGCAGCGGCTGATGACGGGCTGTTTCCTGCTATTTTTGCCAAAGTGAATAAAGCAGGAACGCCGGTTGCCGGATTGTTGATCCTGGGTGTTCTGATGACGATTTTCCAACTCAGCAGCATCTCGCCAAATGCCGCAAAAGAGTTCGGGTTAGTTTCTTCGGTTTCAGTAATCTTTACCCTGATACCTTATTTATATACCTGTGCAGCGTTATTGCTGATTGGTCACGGCCACCTTGGGCAAGAGAAAATGCGATACGTTGTCGTTACATTTATCGCGTTTGTTTACTGTATCTGGGCTGTTTTGGGTACAGGAGCAAAAGAAGTGGTATGGACATTGATTGCAATGATGATTATTACTGCAATGTATACGTTTAATTACAATACAAAACACCCGGTGCCTTTTCCATTGGACAAAAAAGAGTAAGGTTTTTTTATAAGACAGGAAAATATAGGGTGCTGGTATTACAGCACCTTTTTTCTTTTAGTGTTTATCCTAAGAGTGAAGGCATGTCAATTTCATGGAAAAAATAGATAGGGGGAGAAACCCGTTAATCTATTTTTGGTGTAGGCGAATGATAGTTTTGGATATCTTATAATACTACCGCCGTATTCCAGCATATGACATGATAGCGTTTCTTCTCTTCTTCGTATTAGGTGAGTTGCCAGGAGTACTCACCGGTTCACGTTTACATGACCTTGATGACCTTTGGAGCCTATCCACTCAATGTCGTTAACAATGTAGGTACTTAGCGATATTGTTATCCGTTTTTTTGTCATTTTTTTGTGAACGTACACCGCCAGTTCATGACTCTTACACTCGTGTTCCTCATAACCCCCGTTTTCCTGCTGTACTCGTCTCTGTTTTCTTGTCTTCGCGCTACATCTTGAAATGCATTGGATATAGGTGTTAGATAACTCACAGTAAGTTGGCTGGATTTCAATATACTAATGAAATCAGAATAACTGGGTATTTCAGTGATAGGAGCGTGCATATGTACAAAACTATTTTAGTTCCAGTTGATATTTCAGAAGAAGACTTAACCAACAAGGCCGTCAACTGTGCGCTTAATATCGCCAGAGAAACGGGAGCAAAACTCCATTTTTTGCATGTGTTGCCTATTTCATCAGCGATTATTAATGCCTATGCATTAGGCTATATGGAGATTAAAGATAAAGCGACTATCAAAGCGGAAAAAGAACTGAAAAAATTGACTGATTCCATAGACTTACCGAATGGCAACATTTCCTATTCAATTGCGTTTGGCTCACCCAGAGACGAAATCACTTCGACGGCGGATGAAATCGAAGCCGACTTAATTGTTATTGGCTCCAGACGGCCTAATATCACGACTCATTTGTTAGGCTCCAACTCTGCCGGTGTTGTCAGATACGCAAAAATATCGGTATTGGTAGTACGGTAACTATCACGGCCTGTATTTTCAGTTTATTGATTTTTAAGGTTTTTTTTGTGATTATTTGTTTTTAGCATCCAATAAGCGAGCAGTCATTGCAGGGGAGTCTTATGTATAACACGATTTTAGTTCCAGTTGATATTTCAGAAGATCCATTAACCGATAATGCGATTAAGCATGCGGAGTATTTGGCAAAAATATCAAATGCAAAGATCCATTTATTTCACGCTGTGCCTGATATTTCAAGATTTTCAGTGAGTTATAGCTATCATTATGATTTACTGAATGCTTTTGCTAAAAAAGCCATTGCAAACTCTGAAGAGGAACTTAAAAAAGTCATAGAAAAAATCGACTTACCTGAAAGCCGGTTATCATTTTCTGTCGCTTTTGGTTCTCCACGAGACAAAGTGTTATCTACGGCTCGCGAAATTGGTGCTGATTTAATTGTTGTTGGCTCACGTAGGCCGGATATTTCAACTCATTTATTAGGATCAAATGCATCAGGCATTGTAGGGTATGCCAATATTTCAGTTTTAGTTGTGCGATAATGAATTTTATTCCACTTACTGTTATATATCTATCGTGATTTGAATTTCAGGTGGGTAGCAAGGGAATGCTACTCAGTAACTCAATATAAAAAATGGTATAAACGATATAAATTGTATGGCTAAGGCTAAATTCTTAAAATTTAATAATGAGAGAAATAAAATGAGTTAATCAGAAAAGGAATTCAGCGTGATATCTAACTGGTTTTTCCCTGCGATAATAACCTGAATTTGTAAATTATTTTCTGAGCTGTTGGTGGTTATGACAGTCACTTCTTCATTCCCTGAATATTTCTTTACAACATCCTGCAACTCTTGCTCAAGTTGTTTGATTTTAGTGCTAATGGTCATTTATCCCAACAAATTAAAGTGAATATTAAAAATCTGGCTTAATGTTACCTAAAGAATTTTAGCTCAATAGTTTAATAAGCGTGATATTTCACTGCTTAATGAACTCATAGATATTCATTTTTCTACCTGAGAAATTAACATCTATTTTAACAAGTAATCAATTTAAGGTATTCAACTGATTAATTGAACGAATGATTTGTTTTGACTAAATAAAATAGATAAATTGCTCTATTTTTAGATATACCCTATATATTTCAAGATGTGTCGCGGCGGCAAGAGAATGATAAATTCGTCGGGAATGAATTTGAACAGCCAAAGGTCGAGAGGCAGGAACCTCTCATCATCCCCGGGTGCATAGATAACCGTGTGTTTATAAAAATGGTGACCGGAGTGAATGAACGCAGCCAACAAAGAGGCAATTTGAAAGACGACGGGTATATAAGTGGAATTTGTCGCGAACCATTAACCGTTATTGGATAATGGTCCGCTTTACAGTTTTGCATAAGGAGAAAGTCAGCCTCGGCTAGTCTGAAAACGAATTCAGTGTGATATCTAACTGTTTTTTTCCGGCTATAATCACTTGGATTTGTAAATTACTCTCTGAATTGTTTCGGGTAATAACGGTGACTTCTTCATCTCCTGAATATTTTTTTACAACTTCCAGCAGTTCTTGCTCAAGCTGTTCGATTCTTGTTTTAATGCTCATTTATTAAAATACATTCAGTTAATGTTTAAATTTGGTTTTATAATACCCAAATGAAAAAAAATCGATAGTTTAATAAACGTAATGTTTTTGTGTTTAAAGCTTGAATAAAAAAGCTATGGAGTGGTTCAGGTTGTGTTAATGTTGATAAAATCAATGAATTAATTTTATGGAATTTATGAAGAAAAATATAAGAAATAATATCTGCTATTTCATTTTATGGCATTGTCAGGCAGGATAATAACTGGATTTTATACAAAAAGTAAATGGGTATGATTTTGGATAGTAAAATTGCTCAATGGGCGAAATATCTTTTGGTTTTAATCGCTGTATCTTTTAATGCATGGAGTGCCCCCTCTAATTTTGAACAAGCAAAAATGGAATCGAGAAAAAATGTCTACGAAGGACCAACCAAGTCAGGAATAGGAACGCTATATTGTGGGTGTGACTGGCAATGGGTTGGCAAGAGTGGCGGACGTACTGATTTGGCATCTTGTGGTTATCGGGCCAGGTCACAGCAAACAAGGGCTGAACGAATTGAATGGGAACATATGGTGCCGGCTTGGGTATTCGGGCATCAGCGTCAGTGTTGGCAAAATGGTGGAAGAAAAAACTGTGTTGATACTGACCCTGTATTTCGCATGATAGAGTCGGATATGCATAATCTGGCGCCGTCAATTGGTGAGGTCAACGGGGATCGCAGTAATTTTGGTTACGGGATGGTAGTCAGAAGTACACCGAATATGTATGGCGCCTGTAGCAGTAAGGTTGATTTTAAATCGCGTTTGTTTGAACCGCGCGACAGTGTGAAAGGGATAGTGGCGAGAGTCTATTTTTATATGCATGACCGCTATAATTTGTCGATGTCTCGTCAGCAACAACAATTGATGATGGCGTGGGATCGGCAATTTCCCGTGAGTGCCTGGGAGCGTGAGAGAGATAACAAAATTGCCCGGATCATGGGGCATCATAACCCATTTGTAACCGGCAGCAAGAAGTGGGAGTTGGGGCATAAAAACTCAGGCCAGGGTTTGGTCACAGAAAAAAAATCGCCGGCGCAGAATAGACTGAGTAATGAGAATAATCCGCTGGCAGTTCAAAGAAGTGCATCAAAAAAGGGGCATGATGAGAGGATCAAAGGCAATAAAACTAGTCAGATTTACCATTTTGAGCATTGCTCTGGTTATAAGACCGTAGCAGATAAAAACGCAATTTATTTTCGCTCTGAGGCAGAAGCCAGGAAGGAAGGATATCGTTTGGCAGGTAATTGCAAAAAATAATTGAGGAAGCAGACTTATCGGCTTTTTATAACGACATCATTGTATATTGTCAGTAAAAAGTTAAAAAGTATTTCAGTAAAGTTTAACTTTCGACCTTGTCTCAAATAAAAAATTGTCATTATACTGACATAGTAGTCCGTTAATTTACATCAGTGAAAGCGGAAGATTATGAGGAATGTTAATGGCAGAAACTGAAATGACATTCTCGATTGGGACCGGCGCTTGGGATCATGGCACAAATAGAAAAGTGCTTGTCTCTGCGTCGGTTTTTTTATGGGCATAATGAGCTTAAAAGGGAGCTCCTACCTGTTCGATATATAGACTGAACTTTTCAGATTATTGCCTGAAAAATGACAGATATATCACTCAGTTATTCTATCGAAGATAGAACACCGCAAATATGAGAAAACGACAAGGTGGATGACTATGGGTAGACAAAAAGCAGTGACCAGAGCACGCCGTGAAGTGAGAAGAATGCTAAAAAAAGACATGAAGCAATCTCGTTATCAGCATCCTGATAATGTCACTTCATTTGGTACAGATAGGAGGAATAGAAGCTATTGGAATGGCCCGCGAAAACAAGGATACCAGTGAAATAATTCCGCGTACTGAAGCCCAGTATCGTTATATGAGGGCGATTAATAATAAGCAATTGATTATTGCTGATGGTGAAGCTGGATGTGGTAAAACATACATCAGTGCAGCCATGGCCGCTGACGCACTGATCAATAAAGAAGTTGATAAAATTATTGTGACTCGTCCGGTGCTACAGGCTGAAGAAGATCTTGGCTTTCTTCCGGGAGACATGTCAGAGAAGTTTGCTCCTTACTTTCGTCCTGTCTACGACGTGTTGCTAAAACGGATGGGGGCTTCATTTTTGCAATATTGTCTGCGCCCTGAAATCGGCAAAGTTGAAATTGCCCCTTTTGCCTATATGCGGGGGAGAACATTTGAAAATGCGTTTGTGATCTTAGATGAAGCACAAAACGTCACTATCAATCAGATGAAAATGTTCCTGACCCGTTTGGGAGAAAATATCACAGTCATTGTGAATGGTGATATCAGCCAGTGTGATCTGCCGGAGAATATCACATCTGGTTTGGCCGATGTATTGGAACGATTTTACGATGATGACACCGTGAGTGTGGTTCGTTTTTCTCCGCAAGATTGTGTACGTTCTGCACTGTGTCAGAAAGCGTTATTGGCATATAGCTGATAGTCAACCAATGTGGAAGCACGGAGCACGTTGGCATAGATAAACAGCCGTCACGGTGTCCTTAAATATACCTTTACTTTTCATCTTATAACGGAAATTGGATTTCAATTTCCGTTCCACTTTTCTTATGTTTTTTAATTTTCATTTGCCCTGACATCAGAGATACTCGTTCCTGCATAATTACCAGTCCAAATTGTTCTCGTTCTGACAATGTCTGGGGAATACCACAGCCATTGTCACTAATTACCGTAATGATTTTTTTCCCGACAGGATAAATGCGAATGCTGATCCAGCTTGCTGAGGCATATTTATAACAATTATTTAAAGCTTCCCGAATAATTTGTACCAAATGCCGGGCATGACCGACAGGGATTATTTGATGGGTGATCCGATAATGAAATTCAATATTGAATCCCAGCCGTTGGTTAAATTCTTTGATAAGATCATTCAGTGAATCCTGCAAATTGTGGTGGCTTTTTTTTGTCCGCAATGAGAACAGCATTTTTCTGACTTGTTGGCCTGCGATATCTAACTCTTCCTTGATCATTTTTAAGGAAAGCAATCCCTGCCGTGAAAATTTATCAGTACGAAAGTGTAAGTTATTAATCTGAATCTTTAGAAAGATAAATGATTGTGCGACGGTGTCATGCAAATCTCTGGCAATAGCCTTTCTCTCATCTTTGAGGCGTTGTTGGATTTGTTGGCGCATGGCATTTTTCAAAGACAAATGTTTTGCGAGGGCATCGGCAACAGATTGTATTAAATTTCGTTCACGAGCAGACAGCGCCTGCCCCTGATGGATAGTGATTTGGATCATACCGTGGAAACTGTGCCTATCATGTAAATCCCATTTCAGCGTCCGTGTGAGGTGAGTATCCGATGTATTCTCTGGGTACTGAAAGTGGTACTTCTTTTGTGGGTGATAAAGTATGATCCTGACTTCATTAAAAGGAATTAACTGATTAAGTTGAAAGAATACGTGATAAAAATTATCAAATAATGAAGTGTTAAGACTGAGTTGAGAATGAACAGCGATGAGAAAACGGAGATAATGCTTTTCCTGTTTTAAGAGGGTTATTTTTCTCTGCTCCTTGCTGGGAAAAAGCATGATGCGGAACGAAATCACGTTCGATTTATGAAGTAAGACAAGTAAATAGATAATATTCAGTACATTAAATGTCATCCACAGTTTTTCAATGAGTGAAAGTGGGGTGCTGAATCCTAAAAACAGAAACACAAAAAAATCGATAATGACTGCCGCACCACACAGCCCGCCTATTGAAATGACTGGATTGCTAAAAAAGGTTTTCATCAGTTAAACAATCCTCTTGCTGCCCTGATCAAAACCTTAGCCTAATTAGTTAAAAAAGGTTAATTATCACCTGATTTTCATTCCGGCCGTTGTCATTAAGACACGAAATAACGTGGAAACGGCATATAACGCAAGTACACTGCAAAACCAGATGGTTACCATCCAACCCAGACGTTTCCATAGCGGTGAGTGCAGTGGGGTTGATTCAGTGGTAACCTTGTTCATGGTTGATTTTTCCTCGGAAGACATAATAACTCCAAAAGGTATAAGTCAGAATAATCGGGATGATGAACAAAGCGCCGACCAACATAAAGCCTAATGATTGAGGTGGAGACGCAGCTTCTTCGTAGCTAATGAAAGGCGGAATGATATTCGGCCAAATACTGATGCCCAATCCGCTGAAGCCCATAAAAATCAGTAATAATGCGGTTAAAAATGGCGTGTAGTGGCTTGAGTTAAAGTTAGCGTTTGATAACTGCCAGCTCGCCCACAGAATCAATAATGGTACGGGCATGAAGAAAAACAGATTTGGCAAACTAAACCAGCGCTCTGCAATTGTTGGGTGAGCGAGTGGTGTCCAGATACTGATAATGATAATAATGGCAAGCATCAATAGCGCCAGGGGGCGCAAAACACGATACATTCGTTGTTGCAAATGGCCTTCGGTTTTCATTACCAGCCAGCCGCAACCCAATAAGGCATAAGCAACGACAAGACCAAATCCACAAAAAAGAGGGAAAGGGGCCAACCAATCAAAATCGTGACCGACATACACACGACCCTCGACAGGAAACCCTTCAATGACCGCACCCACAACAAGGCCCTGCATAAAGGTGGCAAGCATGGAGCCGCCAATGAATGCCTTGTCCCAAAAATGTTGATGTTTTGGTGCAGCCTTGAAACGGAACTCAAAAGCGACGCCGCGGAATATAAGCCCCAACAGCATGATAGTGAGCGGAATTGCCAGTGCATCCAGAATAACGGCATAAGCCAAAGGAAATGCACCAAATAATCCTGCCCCTCCCAATACTAACCAGGTTTCATTTCCATCCCAGACCGGCGCTACAGAATTCATCATTAAATCACGGTCTGCCTGCCCCTTGACCGCCGGATACAAAATACCGATGCCGAGGTCAAAGCCATCCATGACGATATACATCATGATACTGAATATGATGATCAGAAACCAAATAAGAGGAAGATCAATACCCATTTGCTGACTCCTTATCAGGGGATTGAGACAGGCCGTTGCGGATAAGTTTTATCATATAGGCATAACCGACCCCGAAAACGGCACCATAGACAACAAAGAAAATAAGCAGGCTAATGCTCATGTGCATTTCGCCATGTGCAGATACCGCATCTTTGGTGCGCATAAGCCCATAAACAACCCAAGGCTGGCGGCCGATTTCTGTCGTGAACCAACCAGCCAAAATCGCAATCAGGCCAGAGGGTGCCATGAGCAGCATAAAACGGAGAAAAATCCGGTTTTCATAAAGACGTTTTTTATGACGCAACCACAATCCCCAGAACCCGGCAAAGATCATCAATATTCCCAGCCCCACCATGACGCGAAATGACCAGAACACCATCAAGACATTAGGGCGATCTTCTGGTGCAAACTCTTTCAGCGCCGGAACCTGTTTATCCAGACTGTGTGTCAGGATCAGGCTGGCAAGATAGGGAATTTTGACAGCATATTGTGTTTCTTCGGCAGCTTGGTCAGGAATGCCAAACAAAATCAATGGGGTGGCTTCACCGGGGGTGTTTTCCCAGTGACCTTCCATAGCGGCAATTTTGGCCGGTTGGTGTTTCAGTGTATTTATCCCATGTGAATCGCCAATCAGTGCTTGTAACGGAGCAATAATCAGGATCATCCACATCGCCATGGACAGCATTTTTTTCATCGCTGATGAATGATTGCCTTTCAATAAATGCCAGGCGGCAGACGCTGCAACAAAGAAAGCGGAGGAGAGAAAGGCCGCTGTGCCCATGTGCAAAAGGCGATAAGGAAAAGATGGATTGAAAATGACTGCAAGCCAATCAACCGGGACAATCTGATTGTCGATGATTTCATGGCCTTGTGGTGTCTGCATCCAGCTATTGGAGGCCAATATCCAGAATGTAGAAATCAGGGTGCCGAGCGCTACCATGCAGGTAGCAAAAAAGTGCAGCCTTTCGCCAACCCGGTTCAAACCAAACAGCATAACGCCAAGAAACCCGGCTTCAAGGAAAAAAGCTGTCAGGACTTCATAAACCAACAAAGGGCCTGTGATAGAACCGGCAAAATCAGAAAAAAAGCTCCAGTTAGTGCCGAACTGATAAGCCATGACTAAACCAGAAACGACGCCCATACCAAAGTTGACAGCGAAAATTTTTGACCAGAAATGGTATAACGTTTTGTAGTCTGTATTACGTGTCTTTAGCCACAAGCCTTCCAGTACGGCGAGAAAGCTGGCCAGGCCTATTGTAATGGCGGGGAAAATAATGTGGAAAGAGACTGTGAATGCAAATTGTATCCTTGCAAGCTCAAAGGCATTTAACCCAAACATAGTGACCTCTTATTTGAACTTTATTGGGTATCCGGATAAGCGAACTGAGAAGATAGGGGCAAGTAAAACATAGGTTGTCAGACTGTAATAGTTACAATTTGTTAAAAATCATATATAACAGTTAGTCTTTTTATTAATAGGCCAAATCGTGTTCAAATCTATTTTTATAAACATACCTGATGAATAAACACTCAGTTCATTTTGAGGTAATATTATGAAAAATAAAAGAGTTAGTGATTTTTTCTTCTTTATCAGAGAAAGGGGAGAAGAGGGAATTTTAAATATTTTAAAGCTCAAGGTAGAATGTAAGCACAAAGCATAACAGTTATAATTTTATTGTTGATAAATATAACAATTTTAATAAAGGTCTGACATATGACACGTTACGAACAGTTGGCTGGCATGATCCGCCAACAAATAGAGGATGATATCTGGCAAGCGGGTGACAGGCTACCCTCATTGCGGGAATCTGTGAAGTCGTCAGGGCTGAGTTTGATGACGGTGTTGCAGGCTTACCAATTGCTGGAAAGTCAGGGATGGATCATCGCTCGCCCTCAATCCGGATATTATGTCGCTGCCCGTTTAAAACCCTTTGCTTCGGCAAAAGGAGGGAAAGGGTTGAATTTAAGTGAAAATGTTGAGATCAGCGCTTCTATTTTTGATGTGTTGCAGGCCTGCAAAGATCCACAAATTATCCCTTTTGGTTCAGCATTTCCCGATCCTTCTTTGCTGGCAGAACCCAAATTGTCGAAAATACTGGCTTCTGTTGCCCGCCGCTTTGTTCCACACAGTGCACTGGCAAATCTGCCACCCGGGAATGAAAAATTACGGCGCAATATTTCTCGTCGTTACGCTTCCCACGGTATTCACGTTTCACCGGATGAAATCGTCATTACTGCGGGAGCGATGGAATCGCTGAGTTTCAGTTTGCAATCCGTCACTTCCCCGGGGGATTGGGTCGTGATTGAATCCCCCGCGTTTTATGGTGCATTGCAGGCGATAGAACGGCTGCGCTTGAAAGCCATCGCGATTAAAACAGATCCATATACCGGCATTGATTTGGATTCTCTGGAAGAGATAGTGCAAAAATACCCGATAAAAGCCTGCTGGCTGATGTCGCGTTTCCAAAATCCTCTATGCAGCACAATGCCTTCTGAGAATAAGCAGAGATTGGTCGAAATCTTGAATCAAAACCAAATTGCGCTGATTGAAGATGATGTCTATGGCGAGTTGTATTTTGAGCAAGAGCCGCCTGCGCCCATAAAAGCATGGGATACAAAAAATAATTTCATGCACTGTTCGTCATTTTCAAAATGCCTTGCCCCCGGATATCGGGTAGGTTGGGTTGCGGCGGGGCGACATGCAAAGAAAATCCAGCAATTGCAAATGACGAGTACCGTTTCAGCCAGTATTCCAACACAATTGGCGATCGCGGATTACTTGGCGCAGGGAGGGTACGATAATCATTTGCGGCGGCTCAGGCATCAATTGGAACAGCGGCAAAACCAGATGTTGAAGGCGATCAGTGAATATTTTCCTCCCTCAGTGAAAGTCAACAAAGCCTGTGGGGGGTATTTTCTTTGGCTGGAGTTTGAACCACCTTTCAGTAGTAGCCGGCTTTATCAGATGGCGCTGGCTAAAAATATCAGTATCGCGCCGGGGAGCATGTTTTCCACCAGTTCCCAGTTTGATCATGCCTTTCGCCTGAATGCTTCGTTTGCTTGGAATGAAACTCAAGCTTCGGCGATGAAAGATTTGGGGAATATGTGTTATATGCTTTTAAATGAGTGAGGTTGGAAAACACTTGGCAGGGCTGGGAATGAAAGGCGGACGTTAGTACAACTGAACCCAGCTGCCACTTTTACGGGTACAGTAGAAAAAATGCAGGAAGACTGGATTGTAAACTGAAAAATAGACTTGTGCATCACAGAGGAGATGACAATGATATTGTATGAATTAGACAGCACTTTAGAATCAAATGGAGATGTTATTGATATCAATGACTCTAAAGGGCGTATATCATCTTACTTTATTTGGAATAACGGAAAGCATGACTTTCTTCATTTTATGAAACCGCGTTGTCAGCCAAAGAAAATATAAAATTAGAAAACAAGGTTTTTTCATTTAAGTATCGTATTTGAAACTATCCAGAAAGATAGAACTTATTAATCATCCTATTGTAAAAGGCCAAAAGATCATGAAAATCTTTTAGCCTTATTTATGTAATGGAAAATGAATGTTATTGATAATAATTTTCTTTTAAAAGAGATAGGGAGGTTGCATAGTCATTCCTTTGGTTATAGATAAATATCATTTTTTAAAAACATGATGAATATATTGAAAGATATGGGAAAAACATCAGAATCATGGATGATACCTTTAATGGAAAATTTATATTAACTGCCAGAATATATGAGTCATGCGTTAAAAAAAGTAAATTGTCATCCGTATAAAGAGGGGGAGTTTTTTTATTGTGTTTATATCAGTCAAGCGAGTAGCCAGTTCCTGTGCTTTTTTGGGAAATGTGGCATAAGAAATTGCTGAACTTCAGAGAATTGGGTCATTTGAAGCCGAAAGTTCTCAACCGGAACCCTCTGGTATCGGGTCATCAATTTCAGGGCAAAGAAGTTCAGGCACTGTTCAAAACCCTTCACAAGAGCAACCAGAAAGCCAATTTTCTCCTTCTATAGCATCAAGCTTTTACGGTACGCTGGCGCCAAGCTCACTTTCGTCGCATATGCCCGCAATCACCTTTAGGATCTCCATCAGGTTCTAATTGATATAGTGCAGCCCTCTGAACTGCTTTTTCACTTGTCTTATCAGGAATAATGCTATTAATTCTCATTTGCTGGTAAAACCATTGCTGCCATCCGGGCAAATTTCAGGCCATGCAATCAAACCATTCTCATCGAGCATGGACAAAATCGGTTAAATATCTTCCAACTGTCTCCAGAGAGGGTAATGAAACCCTTTCTTCATCGTGTTAACTTGAAATACTAAGGGGATATTGGGTAATCAGTCACACTTCAACGACTTCGAGATTGTCGTGGAATAAATTATTTGCGAATGTTTATCTCAATAATTTGACGTTAATCATCTTTTGGTGCTGTAAAGAGAATATAAACGTGGTGAGGGAGTGGCATGAAAATGAAATGTTTCGATTATGCAACGTTGCCAAGAGATCTATGGTCTGAGGGAGGGGGTGAAACAAGAGATATCGTTTGCTGGCCAGTGTCTGATGACTTTTCCTGGCGTGCTTGTTTCACAACGATTCATAAAAGCGGAGAATTGAATCAGTATCCTGATATTGAGCGTTCAATTATCTTATTGAAAGGAAAGGGGGTGCGCTTGACCAGTCCGGGTTTTTTGGAGCACGAACTGGTGAAAAAAATGACACCATTCCATTTTTCAGGCGATATTCGGGGAAATGCCGAGTTATTGGAGGGGCCTGTTCAATGCTTTAATATCATGACTCGCCGTTCGTGTTGGGCTTCAGAGATTTCAATCGTTTCTGATGAACGTTTATTGCCGACATCACACAGTGGTGTTCTTTATGTGTTAAAAGGGCGTTGGGAAATGACAGGGGCAAATTGTGTTCAGCTTGCATTTGGTCAAGGGGCATGGTGGCTACCGGATATCAGGGAAGGAACAATTAAGCCATTGGTTGCGGATAGCCAGTTATTGTGGGTGGACTTACGTCCTTGTGGATGAATTAAATAAATATTGCATACAATAAAACAAGCGACTTGGTTTTGTATCAAGCCGTTTGTTTTATTGTAATTATTAAAAACTTTATCAATAGGGCGCAAGGCGGATGGCAAGGATACAACGACGCTCACGGTGAAATTGTATGATACGCAGAAAAATGCAATACCTGACCAATCAACGCAGATTAAAGTTGCGGCGCCAGAAGCGAGTGGCATCAATATTTCCTCGCAAGTGATCGAAGATAAAATCCATCCCGGAGAATACACTATTTCCATCAATGGAACGAAAAGTGGAGAGGTGGAATTCACTGTCAGCCAGAATCCGGTGCTGGCGGGCAATCCCGTGAGCTATTCACTGAAAGTCATTGATGCCAATAATAACCCATTGGAAGAGGTAATGGTTTCATGGCGTTAATCAGGATGTCAGCGCTCTGATCCAGAATCCAACGGTTCCTGACGATGCCATTTTCAAGAAAAATCCCATTATTGGAACAAGAGAGTATTTGCGAGAGTAATTTTAAAAGGCAAAGTCTCTACTGTACATAAAGAGGAATCACATTTTTTCAACATAAAAAATCGTCCTCCCCATGATATTTGGAAAAATTTACGGGTAGATACACAACTGGAGCCTATACGCAGGCATGATAATCCATGGCCCAATGACAGATATCAGAGTGGAATGATTCTCTGGATAAAAAGCAGTGAGATTAACTTTGGAGGACGTAATTTGCTTTCGCCCATGGATATTTCTATTGAAGTAAAGGCTTATAATGGTCAGAATATTTACTCTACCGGACTTAATAGTGCTTACGCACTTCGTAATGCCTCCGTTCAATGCCGTACTGAAAAGGATATTAAATCAGAAAGGGCTAATATTAAATCTAATAAATTGATAATGGATTACCCAAATTGGAAGCCAATTAAAGACCGGGAATATGATATACAAGTTAATATCACGTATGCTGGTCGTGTATATACATATATTAGTACAAAGAGGCATGAATATAGCTTCTATTCGGGGGATAAAGCATTTATGGATGAGAGCTGGAAACTGAGTGGTTCCTATTGATCTTTTTCATCTTGAGCAATAAATAATGGAATTATATAAACCGGAGCGCATTTTTGTGCCCCGGTTTTTGCTAGAGGAAATCAGCCTGTGACGTCCTTATTTTCTAATCGCCTGAATTGATAGCGGAAAAAATGCATAGCCCCAGCAGCGATAATCAATCCGACTCCTGTTAAATCAGTCAGCATACCCGGTTTAATTAAAAGAATGGCCGCGCTTGCAAAAAGAATTCTTTCCAGCCAATGCGTTTTACCCAGCCAGAAATTGGCGGTAGCGATGGAAAGAGAATAAATACCCATCAAGGCTGTCAATATCATGTAACTAATGGACAAGGTATTTAACTCCTTGCCTTGCATTAATAACTCAGGGTTGTATATCAGAATAAATGGAATGATAAAGCCCGGTAAAGCCAGGCGTACTGCGCTCCATGAAGTTTGCATGGGATCTGCACGGGCAATGCTGGCAGCAGTGTAACTGGCAAGAGCGACGGGAGGGGTAATATTGGAAAGTGCGCCAAACCAAAAGACAAAGAAATGGGCAGCCAAGGGCAAAACCCCTGCTTTAATTAATATAGGTGACGCTGTCACGGCGACAACAATATATAAAGCCGTTGAGGGCAGCCCCATACTGAGAATGATACAAACTATCATCACAACAAGGAGGATCAACCACAGTGTATTGCCGGTCAGGGAAACAATATTGAAAGCAAGAGCAGACCCTATCCCTGTCATAGTGACAACACAGATAATAACGCCAATGCTGGCACAGGCAACGGTAACCTGAATCGCACCACAAGCCGCATCATTCAGTGCAGTGGCGATTTTCTTTGGGGTCATGCGCACAGAAGTATCCGGTGTGATCCAACTTGCGATAATAATCGTGATAATGCCGAGGAACCCCGCATAAATGGGGGTTTTTCCGGTCAGTAAAGTACCGATCACAATAAACAGTGGCAATAATAGTAAACCACGGGCTTTCAGGACGGCCCTGACCTGAGGAATATTTTCTTTACTGATGCCTTTTAAACCCTGCTTTTTGGCTTCCAAATCAATGGCAATGATGAGCGCGGCGTAATAGAGCAATGCCGGAATAATGGCTGCAATGACAATAGTGGTGTAGGAAACACCCAAAAACCCTGCCATGATAAATGCTGCGGCCCCCATGATAGGCGGCATTATCATCCCTCCTGTTGATGCCGTTGCTTCGACAGCGCCTGCAAAACGTGGAGATAAACCAATATTTTTCATCAGCGGGATCGTGAAAGTTCCTGTTGTGGCGACATTCGCTACGGCGCTACCACTGAGTGAACCCGTCAGGGCAGAGGAAATAACGGCAACCTGAGCAGGTCCTCCCCGACGGCGTCCAGCAACTGCCAAAGCAAGATCGTTGAATAGTGCAGTTGCTCCACTGACACTTAAGAATGTGCCAAATAAGATAAAAACGATGATTGCCGTTGATGCCGTAGATAAGGTAATGCCAAAAATACCTTCGCTGGTCATAAATAAGCGGAATAATAGACGTTCAAGCGAAAATCCGGCATGCCCGAAGATCCCCATAAAGTATTGGCCGAAAAGGGCATAGATAATGGCAAAAATAGATAGACCCGGTATGAAATAGCCAGTGGTTCTTCTTGTGGCTTCAAATAATACGGCGATACCAATAACTGACATGGCGTAATCCAGAGTATTGGGAATACTATTGCGTACGACATGTAAGTCAGTGTAAATAAAATAAAAATATCCATAACTCATTAATGTGAGCAGAATAAAAGTATAATCCCAAAAATTTAACTTTGGTGTTGAATGGTGTTTGGAGATTGGAAATAAAATAAAACCCAAAACAAGAATACCGCCAAGAAAAGTGACATTGCGATAAAATTCCTGAGTATTGGATAAGGAGTTGGAATAGATAGCGTAAAGAGAAACAGCAATCGCGAGAACGATGGTGAGTTTCAAATAAATGCCATCCAACTGGCGGGTACCTGTTCCCGTTTCTTTATCCGGCTCAATCAAAGATGATGTTATATTGTCAATGCTCATGGTAACTCCATAATATTATGGTCAATAACACAATGAGAAAAATCAAGCATGGGAATTATGATTAGGAAGCCGTTATTTCAGTTCTGGGGGGATCAGATAATCAGGAATATCCAGATTGATCTCCCGATAATATCGGTAAGCACCGGGATGCAATGGCACTGAAACTCCCTTGAGCGCATTCTCAGGTAAAATATATTGTGCAGCGCTATGAATTTGATGGACCTCCTTCTGGTTTTCAAACATCACTTTGGTTAATTCGTAGATTGTTTTTTCGTCAATTAAGCGTGTTGTCATAAGAATATTGGGTTGAGCCATCGTTTGGACAGCCTGTTTCTGGCGTGGATAAGTGTCTGGTTCGATAACAAAACGAAACCATGAATTCGCGATAGAATTAATTTTTTCTAATTGATCGTCTGTCACCGCCAAAATTTGAGCAGGAACGCCACTGGCATACATATCAGTGACGGCAGAAGCGGGGACGCCAGCAGGCAATGCGCCGCCATCCAAACGCCCGTCCCGCATAGCAGAAACGGTTTCACCATAACCAAGATATTCAGGGTGAATAGACTGCTTGTTTAGATTAACGCCTTGCAGAATAATTAATGTGGATTGTTCAGTACCACTGGCTTGTGGCCCAACAGAAAAACGGGTACTTGCAATATCATCCAGCGTACCCTTTTTTATTTTCTCGTTTAATAAAACGAAATGCTCTACATTGGGCCAAAGCACCGAAATAGATCGAAGATCCTGATAGGGGCGATTCTCGAAATTACGCACACCCTGATAGGCTTCAACAGCAATTAAACTTTGTAAAATAGCAAGTTGAGCTTCATTTTTCTTGAGTAGGTCGATATTTTCAATTGAACCGGCAGAAGATTGCCCGGTAACCTGAATATTTTCCTGTTTCAGATGATGGCTCCAGATATTGGCTAACCCGACCCCCATAGGGTAATAAGTTCCGCCTGTGGAAGCTGTTGCTACGGAGAGAAAACGTTTATGGGCATTTTCCACTTTTCCTGTAATAGCCATGACGACCAATGCACAGAAGATAAGTATCGTTAGAAGGGGTTTTACTCTTTTTATTGTCATAATGTGATTACCAGATGTTGTGTAACAAACACTGAATATTTGCATTATGTTGTATACAACATTCTTCTTCTAAATTAGAGTTAAATGTCATAGATTTGTGATAAATGTTTCGTTGGTGTTAGTTACCGGGCAGAAAATATGAAATGATTGATATTTTTTAAGTAAATAGAATACAAAAAAACATTTTACAATACAGGAAGTTCCTCGATGAAATATCGATAAGTCGTTAACCTGATCTCAAGTGAAAAAGGTGGAAAATGACAAGACTTCAACCCCAGTTTTTTAAGCCTATTTTTTTAATCCTATTGTTTTTAAACCTATTATTTTAACGCTATTATTTAAATTCTACTGCCTTCAGGCGATTGCTTTAAGTCGATTGTTTCAACTTCTATTTTAAAATGGTGATTTTATGAGTGACTATATTTCAGTGTTTGATACAGGCGGAGAGGGTATGCCTGTGCTTTTAATTCATGGTAATTCAAGTTGTAAGGAAATATTCCGCCATCAAATTAATGCATTAAAAGGAAAATATCGGGTTTTAGCGTTAGATTTACCGGGACATGGTGCTTCGGAAAATGCCAGTGAACCACGTCAGGTTTATTCGATGCCTGGCTATGCGCGAACGGTTATTGATGTCTTGGAAGCAAAAAATATAGACAGAGTTGTCGTTTTTGGCTGGTCATTAGGGGGACATATTGGATTGGAGATGCTGGCTCTGTACCCAAAAATGATTGGTTTGATGATTTGCGGTACACCTCCGGTATCAGTAGGAGCCGATAATGTGGCGCTTGGTTTTCAGCCCAGCGAACATATGGGGCTGGCTGGCAAAGCTGAATTTACTGAGGAAGATATTAAAAACTTTGCTGCCGAAACAACGGGAGTGAATGCTCCGCATGAGCCTTTCATTTTTGAAGCCGTGGCAAGAACAGATGGATTGGCAAGAAAATATATGTTCGAGTTTTTCCTTTCTCCTCAGGCGACTGATCAGAAACTATTGGTGGAAACCAGTGAAATACCATTAGCCATTGTGAATGGTGCAGGTGATCCATTCATTAATGCTGACTACATTAATAGCTTAAGTTATCGAAATCTCTGGAAAGAAAAAGTAATTAGACTGGCAGGCGTTGATCATGCACCTTTCTGGGAAGCGCCAGAGCGATTTAATCCTGTTTTGCTGGAATTCCTGGAACAGTTTTAAGGCGATGATTATCGGTTCGTAAATTCTGATTTCAATCATCTCTACGTTTTTTTCTATCTCTTATATTTATAATATTTAAATGGTCTTAAGAAAATAAAAAAAACCCACATGTATATCAGTGGGTTTTTTATTTGTTTCAATTTATTCTAAATAAGAAAAGAGGATAGCAGGTTAACTATTAGAATAAATTTGATAAGTGTATTTTTAATTTTTCGATATCCGATTCTATTTGTGGGTTTTTTATTACATCATAACAATTAAATATTGGTAATGGAGACATACCCAAAAATTTATTTGCCTTATGGAAATGAAAGTAAAGGCCATCCACACCTTTTCCTTCAAAAAATTGGTTTGGATCTTCAAATGCTTCAAGTGGTGCATTCCAAGTCACTGATAGCATATATGTCTTATCGTGTAGCAAACCGCCAGAACCATATTTTTTGTTTGGGTCATTACGGGTTCTTCCATCATTTTTATATAATTTTCCTTGCCCTATTTGGAAGACTTCATCGATATACTTTTTTAAGATCCAAGGCGGCCCCATCCACCAACCCGGCATTTGGTAAATAATGCTATTTGCCCATAAAAGCTTATCTATTTCTGCTTGAATGTCATAACCCTTATCTACGTGAGTGACCTGAATTTCATGTTTTAAGCCAGTTAAATGATCCTTGATAACATTTGCCAGCAGGTTATTTAATTCTCCCTTCGATTCTTTAAAATTTTTTGCTGAATTAATTACTAAAATTCGTGACATAATGATCCTCTGTTTTCTTTTATTGATAACTTGGGGATATATTAAGATTATTTTTGATTTAAGGTGTGCCTATTCATTTTCAATCTTTGCCTGATCCTCCAAAGATACCTGTCTGGAGGAGATTTTTTTATTTTCATTATTATTAATCAGTGCACTACTAAGTAAATTTGCCGGTGAAACGTAGAGCCATCAATGCTATTTTCGACAAGTTGTTTGGTGAGTGCATAAATGGTGATGACTTCACCATTGGGCACATATCAATATTAATGACTGAAAAGGAAACAGAGATGAACGAAAATAAAAACCGTCATGAGTTCTTGAGTCAGAGTGGAAAAGTAATCACTGCCTGTGCGCAGCTTGGTGCGCTTAGCCCTACCTCCTATGCAGCTCAATCGACAGTAAAAAGCGGTAAGGTGAATAATGCCTTCAAGATAACGGATAAACACTATTATCTGGATAATGTCTTACTGGAATCTGGATTTGTATTTGAAGATAAGGTGGTTGTCCATACATTGACAGAGCTGAAAACATTGGAAATTAACAATGGAAAAATTGTTGCTCTGCATGAGAAGCAACTCAATCAGAATAACGCTCTGCCACGCTACGATGCCGGCGGTAAATTGATGCTTCCAGCAATGCGGGATATGCACATTCATCTGGATAAAACATTTTATGGTGGCCCGTGGCGTGCTCCCAATCGACCGGAAGGCACGACTATCCGAGATATGATCAAACTTGAGCAGAAACTCCTGTCAGAGTTGCAACCTTATATTCAAGAACGAGCGGAAAAGCTGATCGACCTGATTCAGTCGAAAGGAACAACAATTGTCCGCAGCCATTGCAATGTTGAACCGACATCAGGCTTGAAAAATCTCGAAACCCTGCAAACAGTATTGACTCGGCATCAATCTAGCCTCACTTGTGAAATTGTTGCTTTTCCGCAACATGGTTTATTGCTCTCAAAATCAGAAGATTTAATGCGTGAAGCGATGCAAATGGGAGCACACTATGTAGGTGGTCTGGACCCGACGAATGTTGATGGTTCAATGGAAAAATCACTTGATGCAATGTTCCTGATTGCACTGGATTATGGCAAAGGGGTGGATATTCATTTACATGAATCTAATTCAGCGGGCATGGCTGCGATGAACTACATGTTGGAAACCGTAGAAAAAACACCGCAGCTAAAAGGGAAACTGACCATCAGCCATGCTTTTGTTTTGGCAACGCTCAATGAACAGCAGGTGGATGAAATAGCTGAGCGCATGGCTGCACAAAAAGTTGCTGTTGCTTCTACTGTGCCTATCGGGACATTGCACATGCCACTCAAACAACTACGTGATAAGGGCGTTGTTGTCATGACCGGGACGGACAGTGTTATTGACCATTGGTCACCGTATGGTTTGGGGGACATGTTGGAGAAAGCTAATTTATATGCCCAGTTGTATATTCGTCCGAACGAATATACGTTATCCCGAGCGCTGGCAATTGCAACCGGCGATGTATTGCCACTTAATGATAAAGGTGAGCAAATGTGGCCTAAGGTCTTGGACGACGCCAGCTTTGTGCTGGTGGATGCTTCCTGCTCGGCGGAGGCAGTGGCGAGAATTTCTCCGCGCATTGCTACATTCCACCGCGGGGAAATGGTGTGGGGGAGTGTGGGAAAAGTGGGATAAATTCTGTATCTGCCATTTAGAATGAATATTTAGAGGGAACTACCGGGCGAATATAAGATTTTATAGGCAATTATAGGCAAATAGTTAAGCATAAAATGAGAACTATATTTTTGCGCTGGTGGTTCTTCTTATTATGATAAATAATGCAATACCCTGAAGCTGAATACGATATTTGATAGAATATTTGAATGGTTTTAGTTAGAGTCTGACCTGATTAGGTGAGTTTGATGGCATTAATGGAGAATAGGTAATCAATATTGCAAAAGGATATTCAAAAGGAGCACATGTTGAATCTGAACTATTTGCAAATTTAAAGCGTATGGGATCTCTCAATAGGCCATGAACATTTATTATGAGAATGAATTTTATTAACTTTATATGCATATTTACGGCAAGCCGAATTGTCATTAGATAGAGGTATGGGTGAATGGGCGAATGGGCGAATGTTAAAGGTTATTTTAAAGACAGAAACTTGTCTGATGGTTTAGTGAAGGTATTAAATTCAAGCTCACCTTATCATTGTAACAAATTCAAGAAATCTATTTTATTTATTTTCTTTAGGCGCAAACAACAACTTAATGCTAAAGAGCGTTTTATGGTATGTCGTTTACTAGAGAGTTTTGGTAAAATTCTTTCTGATGAACTCCCTAATAAAGATGATTTAATAGAATTAAGAATGAAGTTGTTTGAAGCTTCAAGATTAGTCAGGAAAAGAATCAGGAATAGGAAATTAGTATTGTTGGCTGATAGAGTGGAACATTTTAATCAGAGCGATTACGGTATATTTTACAATATAGAACAGATAGTTAGTGAATGATTATACATAGTATTTGATAAATTACTCGGTGAAAATTCTATACCTGTAAGATTAAGAACAAAATGTTCTTTTTCCATGAATGAAATAGAGATCCTTTACCATGCTTTAGATTTTTTAATTGACTTTTATCATGAGAAAACTGAAATACCTAAAAAGCTAGCCCTTGCTTTCGTGGATGTGTATGGTGCATTTTCCTTTAGAGAGGGAATGTACGATGAAAAAATGTTAAATAAGCTAGAAGATATAGGAATTGAATTGCAAGATAAAGCGACTCAACTCTTATCTTAGTTTGTGTTTATCTATTGGATCTTAGTCATTAATTTGTTCAGGATACTTATGTAATATGCTGTGCTTTGACAAAGAGGTTCGGTTGTATCTTAATACATCTTGGTATTATTTACTGTAAATAATCAATGTTGTTTAATATTTATTTTCTGCTAATGATGATAAAATTAATCAAAGAGTTTAGAATGAATAGATATATTGAAATATCTTCTGAATTAGCAATTTCAGTCGTTGAAAAACTTAGATTTACAGAGGAATTATTTGAAAATATGATTAATGAACTATAGTCAATATTTGACAAGGTATGTATAGAATATGAGGAAAAAGAAGATATTCAAAAATCTATTGCGTTTTATATGATGACTATTATTGATAATTCTGATGGCGCACTAAATCACGATCCAGAAGATAGGCAAACATATATTTCAAGTGTAAACTCAAAAATAAATATATTCATTGAAAGATGACTTCTATCTTAAAATCAAATTAAAGGGAGGAGGTTAACCTTCCTTACCGAGCATTATCTTATATTTATTAAAGCTATTTACGATGATGTTGCTCTCTCACCAGAGTATTTTTAAAAAAATAATTTTAGATATCATACGAATGTTTTTTCTCATTAGATGAGATACTGGAAGATATAATAAAATTTTAAGCTCAAAATCTCGGTTAAAATGACGAGGTTTTTTATATAACTAGCAGCTTCACTACCAATACAGTCTATTTAATTCCAATCTTAATGGTAATGTCACTGAAACCATTCAATCAGGTAGAGTCAAGCAACAATAAGCTACGATCAAGCAGGCAGATTCATGATCATAATGGATGGTGAAGGACAAACCACTAAATACAACTCTTACCCACCCCAGAAAAGCGGGTAAGAATACAAAAAAGGCTATTGCAGGGAGAGAACTTCTTCTCGGCTAAGACCGGTGCTTTCCATAATCAGCTCAATATTGACTCCATTTTTTAAGAGAGTGCGGGCAATATTGGTTGATGCTCGTTTTTCACCTTGTTGTATACCCTGTGATATACCTCGTTGTATGCCTTGAGACATACCTTGTTGTATACCTTCTTTCCGGCCTTTTTCATGTAATCGTTGTGCAATACTCATAATCACCTCCTGATGATTGTCTACCTGTTCAATCAGTTGCTGGAGTACCTGCTCAAAATGGGGTGAATCCATTATGGCAAACAGGTAATTGAGAGTAGTAACCACATCGTTGTCACTATTATAATTCTCTTCAAGAAGCTGCTCTAATTGTGATCGGAAACCTCACTACCAATACAGTCTATTTAATGCCAATCTTAATGGTAATGTCACTGAAACCATTCAATCAGGTAGAGTCAAGCAACAATAAGCTACGATCAAGCCGGCAGATTCATGACCATAATGGATGGTGAAGGGCAAACCACTAAATACAACTCTTACCCACCCCAGAAAAGCGGGTAAGAATACAAAAAAGGCTATTGCAGGGAGAGAACTTCTTCTCGGCTAAGACCGGTGCTTTCCATAATCAGCTCAATATTGACTCCATTTTTTAAGAGAGTGCGGGCAATATTGGCTGATGCTCGTTTTTCACCTTGTTGTATGCCCTGAGATATACCTTGTTGTATACCCTGTGATATACCTTGTTGTATGCCTTGAGATATACCTTGTTGAATACCTTGAGACATACCTTGTTGTATACCTTCTTTCCGGCCTTTTTCATGTAATCGTTGTGCAATACTCATAATCACCTCCTGATGATTGTCTACCTGTTCAATCAGTTGCTGGAGTACCTGCTCAAAATGGGGTGAATCCATTATGGCAAACAGGTAGTTGAGAATAGTAACCACATCGTTGTCACTATTATAATTGTCTTTAAGAACCTGTGCCAATAGCGTAGTTACGGCCTTGAAACCTTCACGCAAATTTTTATGTTTCATTGCCAGTTCCATTATGGCGATTTTGCGATGATTGATCAGTTCATTATCATCAATCACGGTCACATCGACGAGAGGGAAGGGGTTGAAATAAATATCTTCCGCCAGGTCCGGTAATGAAAAGCACTGTGTCCAGCGTTGCTGAAAAGGGTAAGGGCTGCTGTCGCCGTGGTAAAACAGCACGGGCACAACCAGCGGAAGTGCCTTATTACCTTGTCGCAAATGCTGATTCATTGCCATAAACGCGTAATGCATCAGGCGCCATGCCATCATTTTATCCGGCGTCGACTGGTGTTCCACCAGGACATAAATATACCCGTCACCTTGTTGCGTTTTCACTGAATAGAGCACATCGGAAATTCTTGAACGCAGCTCATGGTCAATGAATGATGAGTTAGTCAGAGCTAATGTATTAAAATCGCAAAGTTTCTTAATTTTTTCTGGCAGGTGAATGTCAAAAAAATTACGGGCATTTTCGATCTGCGCCATGAATTTTTTGAATGTTGCATCATGAGCTGTGGGGATTGCCTTTTTATTCTTCATGTTTTTTTATCCAAAATGATCCCTGAACTCAGTGTACAGTAAGCATACAGGACAAAAAAATAGTGATACCGTTAACATCGGCATGGTATCTGAAAGAGATCCACCTAAATAAGGGTGTGAGTATAATCGGCTTGTTAAACGCTTTATGCCATCAGTTTTGATACCTCAATGGCATATTTCATTAACTAATCCCACTCCGATGTTTTGTGGCCCATTACGTAAGTGACGTTTATGATACCGGAGTGGGTTGATGTAACAAGATTTCAGGAATCAGTTATCTCGCTGATGCTGATATGGCAATTATTCTTTCTGAAGCGACTTGATACGTGAATATGTCAGTTCAACCTTGCAGGAAAGAAAAACATCGCCGGAACCACTGCCGCCTAACATCGCGTCAGATTGTCGCTGGCACTCACTCTCACGGAATCTCAAAAAATCTTCCTGTGATTTTTTGAGTGAGGCGATAGCGGTTTTTGTTGCTGAAGAACCAGTTTGTTCAAGATTTGTTTTGTTGTCGTGTACCGCCTTGGCCATTGCGCTGTCGGCAGTGGTTAGTTTAGATGTGAGACATCCCTGTAGTGCAGTTCGCGGGGCGTCACCGATCTGGTTATAACATTGGGTCAGTGTATCTGCCATCACGTCCTTATCAGAGTGGGTATTTGCGATACTGGAAAATGGTAAGCAGAGAATGATACCAGTTACAGAGAGCAGGCTTAGATTGAATTTCACGGTTAGAAACTCCTTCATATTTATTCAGGATAGGTTTTAACGCATCTGATGACACCTTTACAATATTTATTCTGCCGTAATATAAAAATACCGATTATTCCTAATCGTACAATGGCGTTTAAGTTGGTTATTTTCGATAGAAAGTTGCTTTCGAAAGGGAAAGATATTTTGGGGAAGAGAGATGAAGGTGTTTAGTTGGGAATTCACCAATTAAACATACCAGCCTTTGGCGGACACACTGCGAAAAAAGAAAAATCCACGCAATTAAAATCCACGCAATTGCGTGGATTTTGTGATGCTTCTTTGCCTTTGTAAGGCTTTTTAGGGCAACAGAATCAATTTAAACGTTAAACAAGAAGTTCAGCACGTCACCGTCTTTAACGATATAGTCTTTCCCTTCTGCACGCATTCTGCCTGCTTCTTTCGCGCCTTGTTCACCTTTGTAAGTGATAAAGTCTTCAAACGCGATGGTTTGGGCACGGATAAAACCTTTTTCAAAGTCAGTATGAATTTTACCCGCCGCTTGTGGTGCGGTAGCACCTACCGGAATGGTCCAGGCACGAACTTCTTTCACACCTGCGGTAAAGTAAGTTTGTAGGTTCAATAGCTTATAGCCAGCACGAATAACACGGTTTAAGCCCGGCTCTTCCAGGCCCATTTCTGCCATGAACTCTTCTCGATCGGCATCGTCCAGCTCTGCGATATCTGCTTCGATAGCAGCACAAACCGGAACAACGACAGAGCCTTCTTGTTCTGCAATGGCGCGAACGGTGTCAAGGTAAGGGTTATTCTCAAAACCATCTTCGTTGACGTTGGCGATGTACATCGTTGGTTTCAGAGTCAGGAAGCTCAGGTAGCGAATCGCTGCCTTTTCTTCCGTACTTAAATCTAAAGCACGCAGCATACCGGCTTGTTCAAGGTGAGGAAGGCATTTTTCTAAAGCTTCCAATTCTGCTTTAGCGTCTTTATCACCACCTTTGGCTTTTTTCTGCACACGTTGGATGGCGCGTTCGCAGGTATCCAAATCTGACAGAGCCAGTTCAGTGTTGATAATGTCAATATCAGCAGCAGGATCAACCTGACCGGCAACGTGAACAATGTTGTCGTTTTCAAAGCAACGCACAACATGGCCGATCGCTTCGGTTTCACGGATATTGGTCAAGAATTGGTTACCCAAACCTTCACCTTTTGAAGCCCCTTTTACCAGACCTGCGATATCCACGAATTCCATTGTGGTTGGCAGGATGCGCTGTGGTTTGACAATTTCAGCCAGCTGATCGAGACGCGAGTCCGGCATCGGCACAACACCCGTGTTTGGTTCGATAGTGCAGAACGGGAAGTTTGCTGCTTCGATACCTGCTTTGGTCAGCGCATTGAATAATGTAGATTTCCCAACGTTAGGCAGGCCAACGATACCGCATTTGAATCCCATATATTTATCACCTTAAATCACTTATAAACCAACAAACAATGCGCTTGCCGGCGAGTTATACAAAATTGGCGCCATTATACACGCAATAACCTGTTGCGCCACGTACTCCAGTCAGGCGCTGGCTTTAAATGCATGAAGTTGATTAATTGCCTTGTTCATACCATCTTTGATAAGAATATCGGTACAGCGCAATGCTTCATCAATGGCATCATCAATCAGTTTTTGTTCGCTGGCAGAAGGTTTGCCAAGTACGAATCCCACGACTTTATTTTTGTCACCCGGATGGCCTATACCAATCCGCAGGCGATGAAAGTTAGGATTATTGCTGAATTTATTCTGGATGTCTTTTAAGCCGTTATGGCCGCCGTTGCTGCCACCCAGCTTCATTTTTGCCACACCGGGCGGCAGATCCAGCTCATCATGTGCCACCAGGATTTCATCGGGTTGAATGCGGTAAAATCCGGCAAGGGCAAGGACAGATTTTCCGCTGAGGTTCATGAATGTGGTGGGCACCAGCAGGCGAATATCCTGCCCGTTTATATTAATGCGGGCGGTATAACCAAAAAATTTACTTTCTTCTTTCAGGGACTGGTTATAGCGTTGCGCTAATGCATCGACAAACCATGCCCCGGCATTATGTCTGGTCTGTGCATATTCAGCCCCAGGGTTTGCCAGGCCAACGATTAATTTTATGTTACTCACAGTTTGGGGTCGCTTATTGGCAATAAGATAAAAAAAGAGGGGTAGTTTACCTATCTCAGCGCTTGAGTACAAAATTCATTGTGATATTGAAACGCGTTCTGTCTCCGTCCCCTTTTAAGTTCTAATTTGATAATAAATATTAATCTAACAGAATGTAAATTATTAGGTTCAAATTTGTATAGCCTGTGATCGGCACCTCAATAACCTTTTAAATAATAAGACTATAATTAAAACAAAGGAAGATATCTGCTTTCGTGCTTTTGAGTTCGTTCTGTTTTGGCAAATTACGTTCAAAAAAAGTATTGGAGGTTGGTTATGAAACGTAAAAATGCTTTTCTTTTAGGCAACATCCTGATGGGATTGGGGATGATTATGATGCTGGTCAGCCTGGCTTTTGTCTTGCTCAGTGAGATCTTCGGATTTACGCAAGCTGAGTTATTGACTGGAAGTGCGATGATGGGATTGTTTATTGGCGCATTGGTTTGGTTGGCCGGAGCTCGTGTCGGTGGGCGTGAAACGGTTACCGATAAATATTGGTGGTTAAAGAATTACGATGAACGTTACCGCCGCAAAAAACACCGGCATCCATGATAAAGTAAAAACTCAATGAATTAAAACAAGGCGGTAAATTTTGTCGCCTTGTTTATTTATGTGCACTGGATATGGCAGGTTGCGATTGAAATAATATCTTCTAGATGTATGAAAGGGTTATGAAATGCCCGATCAATAAAAATGACAAGTTAAATCTAAGGTAGGTTAGAGTGAGTAACCGAGGTGTGATAGATGAGGATGTAATATAAACAACCGTAGTCATATTAATCCGTAATTATATTAAAATTTACCTTGTTCTATTTTGTTAAGTCTCTACTGAATTTAAGCAATTAATTGCGGTTTTTCATCTGTTTTCAATAAACTCATTTTTAAAAATAAAATATAGGGGAATTGACAATGATTGGTTATATCACATTGGGTACGAATAATTTTTCCCGCGCAGCTCAATTCTACGATGAACTGCTTGCTGAGTTAGGCGCTAAACGTGTTATGGAAACACCGACTTTTATCGCTTGGGGACCGGATTTTAGTGTGGCGAATTTTTGCATTATTAAACCGTTTGATGGCAACCCGGCAACCGTGAGCAATGGCGGAATGGTCGCACTTAATGTCAACAGCCCGGAAAAGGTTGATCTATTGTATAACAAAGCTATTGCGCTTGGTGCAACGGATGAAGGAAAACCTGGCCTCCGTGGTGATCATGATTTTTATACAGGTTACTTCAGAGATCTTGATGGTCATAAATTGAATGTTTTCTATATATCACTGAAATAATCCTTATTGTTAGTATTCATATATACCGGGGCTTGAATTATCCCCCGTTATCTAAGAGAGAAAAAGGCTTCATTTGTTATTGGATAATAGCTGTCAGGCTAATATGTCAAAACATGCATGAAGCCTATAATAATCATTGTTGTTATGAACCACTTGATAATACTTGCCCATTAATGACGGTTTGTTAAAAAAAACTGCCTATTGATGCGGCCTTGCCCGACGATGCAGATATATTTAACTCCGCCTATTTTGATATAGGTGAGCTGGATCCAATAAAATAGAGTCATTACCTTATTAAAATCCAGCGGCTTAATTTTTTTGGATTATCAGAAACTGACACTAAGGCCAAAACTGAAGTCATAATCACGGTTTGATGCTTTGTCACTTGTTTTGTGTGTTGCCTCTGCAAATGCGTGAAAATCTTTAGTCAGGTTGGCATTCACTCCCACCGTGTATTGAACGTTATTGTTGTCTGGTTTTTCTCCTTGCTGGACGAAAATGGTTTTGGTGTTATTAATGGCACTGTAAAGTGAATTACGTTCATCATTGAATTGATGATTGAATAGAATAAGGGCGTAAGGATTGAAACGACCCAATTGTGTATCAATCCGCCAGCCCATCGATCCTATTCTGGATTGATAACCCTGAGCGCTGAAATGCATGGCCGAGCTGCTGTTGCCGGACTCACGATAACCATAAACGCCGCCTTTATCCCATGCATATTGAAGGATGGGGCTGGTGCTCAGGTAATCAGTAACAGGAATTGTCCAGCCCGCCGTGATCCGCCAACCCCATTGTTTACCGCTGGTAGTACCTGATTCGGTGCGTAAAGCCTGACCAAGTTGTATGGAACGAATCAGGCTATCGTAATGGGTTCGTGAATAGTGCACGTCACCACTTAACCAACCTTGTTTGTTGTAATTCCACAATCCATAAGCTGCCAGAACATAACCGCGTCCGTCATAAGAAAAATCAGATATTGAACTTTGTTCTTTCCGATAGTGTGAAAGGGTTGCACCAAGAAGAAAATTATCAGTTAGTTGATAATCACTCCCCAATGTAAATGTATTATCGCCATTGTCGGTATAACCCCCGAATATACCTATTTTTCCTTTAGGGGTACGGGCATTGCGCAGTTGCTGGAGGTGGGTGTCAAGATAGGCCAGAACATTTTTGACCGGCAGACGATTAGCCTGATTCAACACCATAACCTGAAAAGGGGCGTTATAAATGGACATAATGTACTGGCCGATGATTTTATGTGCATCTGGCGTTGGGTGTAGGTCATCAGAAAACAAGAATGATTGGCTTTTATCAATGCCAGAAGAACAAAAAATGGCTAGTTTACCTTGTGGGCAAGCATAACCGAGAGTATTGGTAACGCCGTATATCAGTGGGTTATCAATAACCTCTTTTAACAGAAGGTTGACATCAGCCCGCAGGATATTACCTTTGCTGAATTGCTCTTCTTCTTTCTGGTTATATTGATCAACGAACTGAGAGGCGATTTGACTGTTCTTATTGTAGGCATCAAGCAATTCATTATAGATTTTTTGGGCTTCCTTCGGGTCTTTGGGAGATGCCTCATTTGCGATATCTTTAAAAACACCCTGAATAACTTGATTACGAACAGCGGCATTGGGGGTGGGGTATTTATTGATTTTTTTATGAATATCCTGCAGGATTTCGTTGATTTTTTTATCAGGAAACTCACGTTTTTCCAATGCGCCTTTAAGCACGGCTTCCATGATTCTGGGAGTTGTACCAATATCTGGAATATTCGGTACAATAATCAAACCCGCTCCGGCTTTGATCAGTTGATTAACTTGGGATGCCGCAGCGGCTGAGCTATCATTGATCGTCTTTTCGGCTTCCTTATCATTATGTTCATGTTTGAATTCTAGTACGTTATTAATATCATTACCGCCAACCCAATGGATATACACATCATTAGGATCGGCATGATTGCCGTGTTTTTGCAGATAGCTATTAAGCTGATTTTGTGTTGTAGGGCCAAAACCATTCGCTAGCGCACGTCCCAGAGCGTAATTATTACCTTTGTTTTTAGAAGGAGTGAGTTTTTTCCCCGTGATTTGTTGGCTGATGTACTCATCATAGAGTTCAGCGTTTTTTCCGTCTGTTGTGAATCTGCCGATATTCCCACCGTCACTTAAGCTATCGCCAAAAACATAAATATCGTCATAAGCATAAGTATTGGGTATGAAATTAAATAAAAATGCGGTCGTTGCTGAGATCAAAAAAGATGCTGTTTTCATCCTGAGTCTCCTTGAAAGATGATTTTCAGCTTGATGTTACTTCTATTTATTTACATGAAGGTTCAACGGGATAGTGGTGCAGATATACAAAGGGTGAATGATGATAAAAAAACGCAAGGCGTTGGTCATCTATCGCCTTGCGTTTTTGATGGGACTTCACCTTTCTGTCTCTGATATCACGCCCACAGGGTAGTTATTTGCACAGATTTTAGAAAGGCACAGATTTTAGAACGTTGCGTTGATACCTAAGCTGAATGTGTAGTTAGCATCCTGATCATTACCGTCATTGCGGGTTACTGACGCAAATCCGCGCAATTTATCGTTCATAATGGCATTCATGCCAACGGTGTATTGACGCCAGTCTTTAACTTGTTTCTTGCTTTCAAGTACAAAGTCTGTTGGCGCAGATTTAATGGCACTGTGCATTTTGTAGCGCTCATTATCAAACTGGTGATTAAATGAGATTGAAGCATAAGGATTAAAGCGGCCTAATTGCGTGTCCACCCGCCAGCCCAGAGTGCCTACTTTAGAGGTGTAGCGTTGATCACTGAATCGCATAGAAGTGTAGTTGTTGCCTGATTCATGGTAGCCATCAACCTCACCTTTATCCCAGGCGTACTGAATGGTTGGGCCAGTGGTCAGGTATTTAGTGACGGGAATATCCCATCCTGCGGTAATGCGGGCTCCGTACTGTTTACCCGTGGTAGAGCCAACCTCTTGGAGGGTCGCCTGACCAAGGTGTATGTCACGGATCAAGCTGTCATAATTGGTATTTGAATGGTGGATGTCACCACTTAACCAACCGCCGTTGAAATAATCTGTCCACAATGCATAAGCCGTAAAGACATGGCCGCGTCCTTCATAAGTGAAATCCGCTGTCGGAGAGCGCTCGTCTTTATAGTTGGAGTACATTGCACCAAATACCAGATTATCCATTACATGATAATCCCCGCCCAGCGTGAAGGTTTTATTCTGACTGCCAGAGTAGCCCCCGAAGATGCCCACTTTGCCTTGTTGATTGTCGCTGTTGCGCAATTGTTGCATGTGGCCGTCAAGGGAAGCACGGGCACTCTGGACCGGTGCACGGTTGGCCTGGTTCAATGTCATGACTTGTAATGGCGCATTGTAGATAGAGTCAATGTATTGACCGATAATCTGATGTCCCCATGATGTTGGGTGGAATGGATCAGCGAACAGGAATTTTTTGTCTTTAGTAAATCCTGTATCGTTCTCAGAACAATCAGCAGAGCTAACACCGTATGGACAGGCATAACCCAATGTATTGTCGATACCATAAATCAACGGATTGGCGATAACTTCATTCAACAGGCCATTGACATCAGCGCGTAAAACATTGCCATGTCCTTCACTGATTTTTACATCAACTAATTTATTTAATTCATTGGTTAATTCTGTTGCATTATTTTCTTGAACTTGATAAGCGGCATAAAGCTTATCATATATTTCATCAGATTTGGTTTTGTCAATTATTGGCGTTCCATCCTCGGCAGTTTTTGTTTTTCCTGATTCATCTTTTTCAATGGCTGCTCCGTTTGCAAACTGCCTTAAAACACCTTCAATAACCAGATGGCGAATCTCGCCATTCTGTGTAAGCTGTACATTGATACCTTTATGGACATCATTTAAAGCTTCATCGATTTTTTTATTAATTTGGTTATTTATTTCGTTATTAATTGCTTCTTTCTGTTCCTTAGATAACTTGTTAAAAGCCTCAATATCTTTAATTCCTTGAGCGTTCCACACCGCTTCTTTTATAGGTTCTTTTGCTTCTTGGTTTATCGCTGTTCCCAATAATGTTTCTAAGAACCGAGGAGTCGTACTTACATTTGGAACATTGGGCACAACAATAAGCCCAGCTCCAGCTTTGGCTAGCAGGTTGATTTGATCGCCTGCTGCGTTTGCACTGGCTTTAACCATTTTGAAGGAAAGTTCTCGGCCTTCTTTGGGATCAGCAATTTGTGCTCCAGCTATTGAAGCTGCGGCAAGATCATTGCCTCCAATCCAATGAAAATATATCCCATTAGAATCTGCTCGGTTGTTATGGGCACTCAGGTAGTTTTTGAGCTGTTGTGCTGATGTGTCTGTTTCAGGGTTATATCCGTCAGGGTTATATCCTTTAATGATATGGGCCGTAGAGCCACCTCGAGCGTAATTCGTTCCGCCAAGTTTGCTGTCGCTGTAGCGTATTAACTTAATTCCCAGAATGTGTTCAGCAAAATATTCATGATATAACTGCTTCTGACCGTCGGTGTATCTTCCTTTGTTACCACCATCACTCAGGCTATCGCCAAAAACATAAATGTTTTTATAGTCAACAGCGTTGGCTGTAGAAATGGCATTGATTGAGAGAGCTAACAGTGCAGGTGTAAATAAAAATGCCTTTTTCATTGGCATTCTCCTTAAAAGTTGTTTTTTTATTGGTCAGCACTTCGCCTGTTATAAACGGCGGTTGGCGATGCCTCTTTCGCTGAGAAGCGCGGTGCTGATGTATTGAATATTTGGAATAACTTTTGATAGACAATAAATATTATTGATAATGATCGCCTACAATTAAGTATGGTTCTCTGTTATTGATAGGCCATACGTATTTGATTTTTTTCTATACAATGTGAAGTTTGTGTGTTTACCTGTTAAAAATATCCCCAGAAATAATCTGATTAAAAAATTAACCTTTGCTGTACTTAGGCCAAAAAAAACACCACCTTAAATTGAGGTGGTAAAGGGTTATTTATTAGTAAAAATTATTTTTTATATTGCCAATGATACGGTTCATCAATATTTTATTATAACGTTATAAAATAAAAACAAGACGTTATCGGTTTTGCTAAAGGTTAGCAGCAACTTTTCGATGACACCAGTATTGTTAGAGAATTGGATAACTGGACGTACCAGATGGAAGGAAGGTATACGGCACAGAAATATTCGATAAACAATAAATAAATAAAGTTATTCTTGTAGAGTGAATTTAAATCAAATTTAGCAACTATTTGATATAAATAATTATTTACATCAAGTTAATATTTTGAAATAGTATAAAACATTAGTTAAATTATTAATTTTGTTTGTCGTATAAACAGGAAAACCCTGTAGTGTAAAGACACTGACAGGGTTTTCCTGATGATGAGTTATTTAATCACTTGAATAAGTTTGCACTCAAATCCAAGTATTAATGCTCAAACATTGCAGAGATTGACTCTTCATTGCTGATGCGGCGGATAGCTTCTGCGAGCATACCAGACAATGTGAGAGTGCGTACTTTGTTCAATGCTTTGATCTCATCAGACAGAGGAATAGTGTCACAAACCACAAATTCATCGATCATGGAGTTTTTGATATTCTCAATTGCATTGCCAGAGAAGATAGGGTGGGTCGCGTAAGCAAACACACGCTTGGCACCACGCTCTTTCAGGGCTTCCGCAGCTTTGCATAACGTACCGCCGGTATCGATCATGTCATCAACCAGAATACAGTCACGGCCAGCAACATCACCAATGATATGCATCACCTGAGAAACGTTTGCACGCGGGCGACGTTTATCAATGATAGCCATATCGGTATCGTTCAGTAATTTCGCAATTGCGCGGGCACGAACGACACCACCGATATCAGGAGAAACAACAATCGGGTTTTCCAGATCTTTCTGGAGCATATCTTCCAAAAGGATTGGGCTGCCAAATACATTATCAACCGGAACATCAAAGAAACCTTGGATCTGTTCGGCATGCAGGTCAACTGTGAGCACACGGTCTACGCCAACGCTGGACAAAAAGTCCGCGACGACTTTGGCTGTGATAGGTACACGTGCTGAACGGACACGACGATCCTGACGGGCATAACCGAAGTAAGGAATAACAGCGGTAATACGGCCAGCAGAAGCACGACGTAAAGCATCAACCATGACAACTAATTCCATCAGATTGTCATTGGTCGGTGCACAGGTGGACTGGATGATGAAAACATCACCACCACGCACATTTTCATTGATTTGAACACTGACTTCACCGTCACTAAAACGACCGACGGCAGCGTCTCCCAAGCTAGTGTACAGGCGGTTGGCAACACGTTGTGCTAGTTCAGGGGTGGCATTACCAGCAAAAAGCTTCATATCAGGCACGAGAAAAACCTCAGGCTTGTGTCCAGAGAGATATTGTTGACCAATCGAACAAAATTGCTCATTGGCTCAATAACATAGTTATCCCAGAGCGGAATGTATGCAACGGAGAAATGTTAACGCCACGCGCAACAAAACCCTGCATCCACTCTGGAGCTTGATTTAACACCTTACGGGCCGATGCTTCTGATTCGAATTCGCCGAAAATACAGGCACCGGTTCCGGTCAGGCGTGACGGGGCGTATTCTAGCAGCCATAAAAGTAGCTGTTCAACCTTACGAAAACGTTTTCTTGCGATTGGTTCACAATCATTTGCAAATGGTGCCTGTAATAATGCGGGCAGAGAGCGGATCGGAGAATTTCTTTTTAATTCAGGATCTGTGAAGATTGTCGGGGTTGAGATCTCGATTCCGGGGTGTGCAACCAAAAACCATTTCTCTTCGGGAGAGGCAGGTTGCAGTTTTTCGCCTATACCTTCGGCAAAAGCAGCATGTCCTTTGACAAATACAGGGACATCTGCGCCAAGTGCAATACCAAGCTGTGACAGCTCTTCGTCGCTCAGGCCGGCTTGCCAGTGGTAATTCAGCGCAATCAATACCGTCGCGGCATTGGATGAACCTCCTCCCAAGCCACCGCCCATCGGCAGGCATTTGTCAATGTGAATATCTGCCCCCAGATGTTCATTGCCTATTTTGTGTACCTTACAGTGCTGTTGCAATAATCGGGCAGCACGGACTATCAAGTTATCCTCATGGGCGACATCTGCAACAGGGGTCAGCAGTTGGATTTGATTATCCTGACGGGGTGTAATGGTGATTTCATCACCATAATCCAAGAATTGAAATAACGTTTGCAGTTCGTGGTAGCCATCGGGGCGCTGCCCTGTGATATACAAGAATAAGTTCAATTTCGCTGGTGAAGGCCAAGTTAAAGTCATTATTGAATTGTCCAGTTATCCATTTTTAATTTTATGCGGTTCTTTCCCTGGATGAGTTCCAGTCGGTTGGGCAATGCAGGCGTTGTTGAGATATCATAACCTTTATAGTCTACTTGCCAGATGTCACCATTTCTTTGGTCACTGACTGATTTAAGCAGGTAGTTTGCATCCAACTCAAACTTTTTGGCATCACCGGGTAAACCGATAATCCAATTTTTCAAATTATCGAATGGAATATGCATATCGGTAAGTTGATAAATCAAGGATTCAGGCTCACTACTGAGATGTTTTTCACCTTTATTATCAGTTAGCTGAGTAAAATCCGGCTTAACGAATAATTCTAATTCCGTCGTCCCCAACGGATTTAACAATAGCAACTTATAATTGTCAGGCGAATATTGCTGCCAAAAAAAGCGTGCATAAACTTTTTTCCCGTCCGCAATATAAGCAAACGATCCCCGGGTTTGGTAGTGCGACAGTTTTTGCAATTGGTGTTCGCGGGCGTGCCATTGAGGCGTATTCGCTGATCCTGTTCCCGTAGGTGGCTGTGTAAGGGTACAGGCGGTCAGTAAAACAGCGGAGAGGGGGAGCAAACGAAAAAAAGCAGGCATTTTCATACGGTAACCCTTGGCAACAGAAAAATTTAAGATTTTAAATCAACAGGGTATCAACATGGCGATAGATAACATGCCATCCAATTCTATAATTAAGGGGGTAATTTAGCGAAAATTTCATAAAAATTCTCGAATAAATTACAGCATAACTGTCTGATCGGCTTTTATTGCTCCGGCGCATCAAGTAAAATGCCGGACCAATGAGAGTCCTTATGAAAGGTGCAGATTTATGAGAATAGTTATTAATATCAATCATGAATTTGTCCCCAGTGATAACCCAATGTCGTTAAGATGACTTTATTAGCACTTGGTATTAACCATAAAACCGCGCCTGTTTCTTTACGTGAGCGGGTGGCATTCTCTCCTGACACGATAGGATTTGCGCTTGATGATTTGCTCCAGCAGCCATTGGTACGGGGCGGCGTTGTGCTGTCTACGTGCAACCGCACGGAGCTGTATCTCAGTGTTGAACAGCATGATAACGTTAAAGAGCAGCTGGTTTGTTGGCTGTGTCAATATCATCAAATTAATGCTGAGGATTTAATCGCAAGTCTTTATTGGCATCTGGACAGTGACGCTGTCAGCCATTTGATGCGGGTGGCAAGTGGCTTGGATTCTTTGGTGTTGGGAGAACCCCAGATCTTGGGGCAGGTGAAAAAAGCGTTCGCTGAATCGCAGAATTATCAATCCCTGTCAGGGGAACTGGAGCGCCTGTTCCAAAAATCTTTCTCTGTTGCAAAGCGGATCAGGACAGAAACGGATATCGGTGCAAATGCGGTTTCTGTTGCGTTTGCGGCTTGTACACTCGCCCGGCAGATTTTTGAATCGCTTTCCAAGCTGACTATCCTGCTGGTGGGGGCGGGTGAAACCATTGAACTGGTGGCGCGCCATCTCCGGGAACACACCGTGCGCCATATGATGATAGCCAACCGCACAACGGAACGGGCACAACAGCTTGCCAGTGAAGTCAATGCGGAGGTCATTTCCTTGCCGGATATTGATTCCCGTCTGGCGGAAGCGGATATTGTGATCAGTTCTACCGGCAGCCCATTGCCCATTATCGGCAAAGGGATGGTTGAACGAGCATTAAAATTGCGCCGTAACCAGCCCATGTTGCTGATCGACATCGCCGTTCCCCGCGATATTGAAGCCGATGTCGAAAAATTGAGTGACGTTTATCTGTACAGTGTGGACGATCTACAGGCCATCATTCAGCAGAATCTCGCCCAACGCAAAGCCGCGGCGGTTGTCGCGGAAGATATAGTGCAACAAGAAAGTTGCCATTTCATGGATTGGTTGCGTTCTCAGGGTGCTGTCAATACAATTCGCGAGTATCGGGAACAGGCAGAAAAAATCAGGGCTGAAATGACGGCGAAGGCATTGATGTCCATCAGACAAGGCGCTGATGCTGAGCAGGTCATCCAGCAATTGACTCACCAATTGACGAATCGTCTGATCCATACACCAACGAAATCTCTTCAACAGGCTGCCAGTGATGGTGATGTGGAACGCCTGAATCTATTACGGGACAGCCTTGGGCTGGATCATAACTAACCCTATTCTAAAATAAGGTCTGATATTACGAATGAAGCCTTCTATTGTTGCTAAATTGGAAGCATTGCAAGAACGCCATGAAGAAGTTTTGGCTCATCTTGGTGACGCTGAAGTGATCGCCTCTCAAGATCGTTTTCGTGCATTATCAAAGGAATATTCTCAACTTACTGATGTGACGAATTGTTTTAAATCCTGGAAAAGTGTTCAGGATGATATAGAAACAGCTGAGATGATGCTTGATGACCCTGAAATGCGGGAAATGGCACAGGAAGAACTTAAAGAGGCAAAAACTCGTAATGAAGAACTGGAGCAGCAACTACAGGTATTGTTGCTGCCTAAAGATCCGGATGATGAGCGTAACTGTTTCCTTGAAGTCCGCGCTGGAACAGGAGGGGACGAGGCCGCGATATTTGCCGGGGATTTATTCCGCATGTACAGTCGTTATGCGGAATCCCGCCGTTGGCGGGTTGAAATCATGAGTGCCAATGAAGGTGAGCATGGTGGTTATAAAGAAATCATTGCCAAAGTATCTGGTGAGCAAGTGTATGGTCACCTGAAATTTGAATCCGGTGGTCATCGTGTTCAGCGTGTTCCTGAAACTGAATCTCAGGGGCGTATTCACACGTCGGCTTGTACAGTGGCTGTTCTGCCGGAAATCCCTGAAGCAGAATTACCGGAAATCAGCGCCAGTGATTTGAAAATTGATACATTCCGCTCTTCTGGTGCAGGTGGACAGCACGTCAATACGACAGACTCCGCCATTCGGATTACCCATCTTCCAACAGGCATTGTTGTCGAATGTCAGGACGAACGCTCACAGCACAAAAACAAAGCAAAGGCGATGTCAGTGCTGGCTGCGCGCATTCGTGCCGTTGAAGTTCAGAAACGTCAGGAAGCAGAGGCTTCTGAACGCCGCAATTTGCTGGGTTCCGGTGACCGTTCCGATCGTAACCGTACTTATAACTTCCCGCAAGGCCGGGTTACGGATCACCGCATTAACCTGACGTTATACCGCCTTGAAGAAGTGATGGAAGGTAAACTGGATATGCTTATTCAGCCTATCATTACAGAATATCAGGCAGACCAATTATCCGCATTGTCAGAGCAGGATTGATGGACTATCAATATTGGCTCCGGCATGCTGCAATGCAATTGACTGAAAGTGACAGCCCCAAGCGTGATGCAGAAATTCTGTTGCAACATGTCACGGGGCGCTCCCGTACTTATTTGATTGCATTCAGTGAAACCGTCATTTCATCAAAGGAAGTTCATCAGCTTAATGAGTTGCTGGCCCGCCGCATGCAAGGTGAGCCAATCGCTTATATTGTGGGAGAACGTGAATTCTGGTCGTTGCCGCTTGAAGTCTCACCAGCGACCTTGATCCCGCGCCCCGACACAGAATGCTTGGTTGAAAAGGCACTGGAATTGCTGCCTGATTCACCGGCGCAGATCCTTGATCTTGGAACAGGAACCGGCGCAATTGCGCTGGCACTGGCAAGTGAACGACATGATTGCCGCGTCACCGGCGTCGATATTAATTCCGCTGCTGTTTCACTGGCAAAACGAAATGCTGAAAAACTCTCTGTCCACAATGTGAATTTTTTGCAAAGTGAGTGGTTTACAGCGATGGAAAATCAACAGTTTGATATCATTGTCAGTAATCCCCCGTACATTGATGAATCAGATCCTCATTTGCGTGAAGGGGATGTCAGGTTTGAACCCGCCACTGCATTAATTGCCGCCCAAAACGGCATGGCAGATTTGCAAACAATTGTGGAACAGGCTCGCCACTTCTTGTTCCCAAACGGATGGCTGTTATTGGAACATGGTTGGAAACAGGGAGTCGTTGTCAGAAACCTCTTTTTGGAGAAAGGTTATCAACAGATAGCAACTTTCCGGGATTATGGTGGTAACGAACGTATCACGGTAGGTCGATGGAATAAAAATGAAATCCATAGCTAATTATGAATTCAATAATGCCTCCCTAATTGACGGTATTATTCTAGTAACACAGGCTATTCGCCCTGACTTTCCCCAAACATTGGTGACCGAAAAGTTAACGGCATTGGTTGAAGATGCCGGGCAGAAACTTTCTGTTATTACCGATGGAAAAGAAAAATTACACTCATTGCTGACACTGTTTTACCGGGAATGGAAATTTGGCGGGGCAAACGGAGTGTATTGCCTGTCTGATATGTTGTGGTTGGACTGTGTATTGCAGACACATCAGGGTGCCCCCGTTGCATTGGGGATCGTCTTCTCACATATTGCACAATCATTGGCGTTGCCTGTGCAACCCGTCATATTCCCGACTCAGCTTATCCTGAGAGTTGATTTTCCCGATGAACCGACACGGTTTATTAACCCCATGAATGGCGATACGCTCAACGAACATACGCTGGATGTCTGGCTGAAAGGTAACCTCGGCCCGATGGTTCGCCTTGAAAAGAAAGACTTGCAAGAGGCGGATAACATCAGCATCGTGCGTAAAGTGACTGACACCATCAAAGTTTCCCTGATGGAAGAGAAGAAGATGGAATTGGCGCTGAAAGCCAGTGAAGCCGTATTGATGTTCGACCCTGATGACCCGTATGAAATCCGTGATCGGGGGCTGATATATGCTCAGCTAGATTGTAATCACATTGCGGTTTCGGATTTGAGTTATTTTGTTGAGCATTGCCCTGAAGATCCGATTTCAGAAATGATAAAAATGCAAATTAACTCCATTGAGCAAAGGCTGATCGTTCTTCATTGAATCTTTCCATCAAGGCGAAGCGCCTTTGAGCTTCATTTATTTTTTTTATGGATAACAGCAAATTTATTTGCCCTTAACAAGAGAAGGTATAAGCATGCAACAGAAAGTGGTTAACGTTGGTGACATCAAGGTCGCAAATGATCTGCCTTTTGTACTGTTTGGTGGTATGAATGTCCTTGAATCACGGGATTTGGCCATGCGTATTTGTGAGCATTATGTCACTGTAACGCAACGACTGGGCATTCCTTATGTTTTCAAAGCGTCTTTTGATAAGGCCAACCGTTCTTCGATTCATTCCTATCGCGGGCCGGGCCTGGAAGAAGGAATGAAAATCTTTCAGGAACTGAAACACACTTTTGACGTGAAAATCATCACGGATGTGCATGAGCCGGCACAGGCTCAGCCTGTTGCAGATGTGGTTGATGTTATTCAGCTTCCGGCTTTCCTTGCACGCCAGACTGATTTGGTTGAGGCGATGGCAAAAACAGGTGCAGTGATTAACATTAAAAAACCTCAGTTCGTCAGCCCGGGCCAAATGGGAAATATCGTCGAGAAATTCAAGGAAGGCGGCAACGAACAGGTGATTTTGTGTGATCGCGGCAGTAACTTTGGTTATGACAACTTGATTGTTGATATGCTGGGCTTTGGTGTCATGAAGCAAGCGACTGGCGGCGCTCCAGTTATTTTCGATGTGACTCATTCTTTACAATGCCGTGATCCATTCGGTGCGGCATCTGCTGGTCGCCGTGCGCAAGTGGCTGAACTGGCTCGCGCGGGTATGGCCGTCGGAATTGCGGGTCTGTTCCTTGAGGCACATCCGGATCCTGAAAATGCAAGATGTGATGGCCCGTCAGCACTGCCATTGGCAAAACTGGAACCTTTCCTGGCGCAAATGAAAGCCATTGATGATGTGGTGAAAGGTTTTCCTGAACTGGATACCAGCAAATAATCGCTGAAACAGTCAGGTTTTCTTGGTGAGACGGTTACAGGCATTTTGCCTTGTAACCGTTTATTTTTATCCGGCATCTGCCAAATGGCAGGTAAAAGTGTGCAGGGGAGGGGGAAAGCTCATTCGGCCATTGCGGCAATCTGCTTGTTAGGATTATTCAGCCGGCTGATGTTTTGTTCAATATGCCGGACGACATAGGCCGCATCCTGATCGATTCCCAAAAACCGCCCGGAACCCCATGTATGTAACCACGGTAAACCAATAAACGTGACATCCGGATCAACGGTGACACCTCTGTCATGTTTGGGATAACCATTGCCCTGAAAAATATCTAAATCAATCCATGAATAATCCGGTTTAAAACCGATACACCAAATCACAGAAGTAATATTCTCTTTTGCCAAATCAATATGGGTGATTTCTTGTTCTGGCTCCCAGACAGGCTGATATACCGATGCAGGCTCTTCAGTCGCAATATGGTTTTTCTCTAAGTATTCATCAATAGAGGCATTAATTCGGTTATACGTCGCATCGGCACGGCTCAGGTTTTCTGATAAATCTGGCCTGAACCAGAGTTGGCCCGCTTGATAATCATCAAAACGCCCAAGCAACTGCATGCCTTCTAAGGAAAATTTACGCAGGTCAATATCATGCCCGCCATCACGGCCTGTCACATAGTGGTTGGTACTGTCGCGGACTTTTTCACTATAACGGTGATCTTTCGCTGTCATTTTGTAATGACCCATATCAAACAGCCACTTCACCACATCTTTGCCGCGATAGAAGCGGGCACAGCGCGGCGCATCACCAGTCGATAAATAGACTTTCCTGCCTGCCAAGTGTAAATCTTCGGCAATTTGTGCCCCAGATTGTCCTGAACCTACTACCAACACCGCACCTTCAGGCAGTTGATCCGCATTCAAATATTCTTCTGAATGCATGACTTTTATGTGTTCAGGTAAATCATCACTTAAACTGGGGTAAATCGGGGTATGATACCCGCCGGCGGCAACGACAAGCTGTTTGGCTGTGGTCGTGCCATGATTCGTTTTAATGACAAACTGATGTGCTGCCACTTTTTTCACATGTTCTACCTGAATATTTAAAATGGCTGGTGGATTGAGTTTTTCAATAAATTCATCAAGATATTCCACAATTTCGTGCTTTTTCATAAACCCGTCGGGATCTTGTTTTTGATAAGGGTGTTCAGGTAACAAACACTGCCAGTTCGGTGTCACCAACGTAAAATTATCCCAGCGTTTACGGCGCCAGCTATGGGTCAACTCGGATTCTTTTTCCAACACCACATGTTCAATGCCTGATTTTTGCAAATAGTGGCTGATGCATAAACCCGCCTGACCACCCCCCACAATGACCACATCATAATTTGGCTGCAATACTTGATCTTGGTTAGTTAACATGGAACATCCCTCTCATTTATTCGTTCGTCATTTCAATCACGGTAATCTGATCTTCCGGGGTGAGTTCGAAGCGTTTGGCTTGATGTTTGATCAGTGCCAGATTGTCCATGGCCGAACTACAGGCAAAGCCATAACATATCCGCACTCTTTCCGATGCAGCATGCAAACCTTCTTCAACCTGACGCAAAAACAGCGCACTCGGGTAACTTTTATCCATGGACAAATATTCATAAATCACGGTTGAGGGGGAGTAATATTGAATCTGCTCCCCATTGGGCCACTTCACAGTAAAATTCACGCTGGGCATAACATAGACTCCTGCTGCGATTTCAAGGCATCGGCGTAACAAAAACCGGTAAATAGTTGATTGTTAAAATCCCAAAATAGGCTTTGCTGTTGCTGCTGCTGTACCGTAACACCACCACTGGCATTGGTTTCACCTATTACAGTGCAGGTAATGCCCTGATGGTGAAACAACGTGATAATCTCTTCACATTGTTCGGCATTGGCCGTCAGTAAAAACCCAAAGCTGGGAAAAATTTGCAGCCATTCAGGCCAATCCACATCATCAGGCTTGGGGATTGCATCCAAGCTGATATGCGCGCCTGACGCAGTCGCTTCAAGCAACATCAACAAACTGCCTAAAATGCCGGCATTACTGATATCACGGGCTGCATGAACCCGATTGGCTTCCGCCAATTGCGGCAACAGGGCAATTTGTGACTGCAAAATACGGTCAGAGACTTGCTCAAAGCATTTCCAATAAGTGGTATTGGGATGGAATTGTCCTCGCAGATTTAAGGCGATCAGGATTTTTTGTTGTGGTTTGACATGCAACACTGAGAGCAATTTTTGCGCTGTACCCTGGATCGCAACAGATAAAGCGGGTTGATAGGCGGCATCAAGGTTAGTATGTCCGCCGACCAATGGCACACCATAGACACGGCAGGCATCCCGTATGCCTTGCATGACCCATTGGGCCTGTTCACTGTTGATGTGCCAAATACTGTTCACCACTGACAACGCCCGACCTCCCATCGCGGCAATATCACTGATATTCGCCATTACCGCAGACCACCCGGCAAAATAGGGATGATTGGCGACAAAACTTGGCAACATGCCTTCACAGGCGTGCAACACATATTGACCCTTTAACGGCAGTACCGCCGTGTCATCTCCGGGGCAGGCATATAAACTCTCCCGATCCCATGCATCAATATGATTAGTTGTATTTGATGAAACGGTACTTTTTGCCATTGAATTGACTGAAACAACACTGGATTCAATCGCCTGTTTGGAGCGCATGGCAGGGGTGTGTTTCAATAGATCCAGCAATGCATTGAGTTCCATTGTCATACCTCCCCCTGCGTATGATTTTGCATCGGAATATACTGCAACGGATAATTCTCAATCTGTGCCTGCATCAACACATGCGGGATATTGGCGACAATGAGCTGCTGCAAGCTATTCCAACCCAACCTTTGGAAGTAATGTTCATTTTGCTTTTGCACTGTGGCTAAAAAAGTACGGCAGCCCAAGTCCTTGGCCGTTGATACCGCAGCATTGATTAACGCTTTCCCAATGGTATGGTGACGCCGATAGCGTGGTTCGACACATAAACGCCCGCCATACCACGTTTGAGCCCCACCGGGGAAAATTCGCACGGCACCAATGACGCGGCCACTCTGACCGGGTGTTTTCCCAATGGCAACAATACCCAATGCCTTAACATCATATTCGTCACGATCTTCTTTCAATATTTTTTGCTCATCGCGAAAGGTGACTTCACGCAAGTGATAATATTGATGACGTTCCCAATCTTCCGACACAATTTTGATGGCAATGTCATCGCTGATAAATTGTTTCTGCTTTTCATTGGGTTGAAGCCGCCAAAAATAACGAGAAAGTTCCATATCACATTCTCCTTATTCATACGCTTTCAGTGAGGAACAAGCCCCGCATTTGGCGCAGCCTGCCTGAGTGTTTTCTGAGTTCAGGCCATGTTTTTTGAGTTGCAATCCGATTTTTGGATAAAGGGACTGCATAAAAGCGTGATCCGGTTTAGGGTGATGTTCCAATGGCGTGCCCTGAATGGGAACAAAGGGCACGACAAATGGATACACGCCCATTTCAGTCAATTTGGCAGCCATTTCCACGATTTCTGATTCGGTATCACCCAACCCGGCCAAAATATACGTGCTGACTTGTCCGCGGCCGAATACTGCAACGGCGGCCTCAAATGCGGAAAAATACGTTTCCAGCGAAACTTCAGCTTTGCCCGGCATAATTTTTTGCCGCACACGTTCGCTCACGGCTTCAAGGTGCATGCCAATTGATACCGCTCCCGCATCTTTCAGACGTTGAAACCAGGTAAAATCATCAGGTGGCTCACACTGAACCTGTATTGGCAAATCGACCTGTGCCTTAATCGCCTTGACGGAGTCATATAATATTTTTGCGCCGCGATCTCTCGCATTGGGTGTTCCGGTGGTGATCACCATTTGCTTGACACCATCCAGCTCAACGGCAGCTTTCGCGACTTCTGCCAGTTGTTCCGGACGCTTGCGGATCAAGGTTCTCCCGCCGATAAGGGACTGATCAATGGAACAAAACTGACACGCGGTTGCCTTATCATCCATGCGGATGCAACGTTGCAACACCGTGGTTGCCAACACATCATGGCTGTGCAAGGTTGCAATTTGCTCATAGGCAATCCCTTCGGCGGTTTTTAAATCATAAAATCGGGGCCGTGCAGGGACAGTTAACGTTGCCACCGGTATCCGGTTTTTAAAGACTGTCACCTTATCTGAGTTCAACTCAGGCTTTGCCGTATAAGGCGAATCTTGTGCTGCAAGGTTCAGCACCGGGATCATCATGGTTTTACCATCAAGGCTCAGCGCTTTATGATCGCTTGGGCCTGCACCACCTTTACGGGATAAACCAAATTCACCTTCCCATTTCAGGCCGTTGCATTGCAAATCGGTCAATAATTGTATTGTCGGTAACGGTACTGTAGGTAATGGCATTGCAGACATCTTTACCCCCTATTACTTGGGTTTAGTCAATACGATTTAGATCTGTGATTCATCAAATATTGCGTCTTTTTCGGGGTGATTCGGTGCTGATGTTTCAATTTTCAGTTCGTGTAATAAATTTGTCGGCCGGCGATCAATCAATAAACTAAGCAACTCAGGGCGGCTGTAATGTCCCACCGAATCCATCATGCGTTTGCGTTTATCAATCAGGCTTAAATCCAGATCGGCAATGCAGTAACCTTCTTCTTGTGTGAGCGGCTCAGCTAAAAACTTACCTTCGGGAGACACAATGGCAGTAAAGCATCCCCCTGAAATCGGGCCGATGTCGCAAGCAGTATCTTGCATAATTTGTTGTTGTTGTTCGGGATGAAGCCATGCGGTGGCATTGACCACAAAACAGCCGGATTCTAAGGCATGGTGCTGAATGGTTGCTTTGATTTGGTCGGCAAAAACCTGTCCTACCAACGAACCGGGAAACATGGATGCATGGATTTGCTCACCATCAGCCATTAAGGCAAAACGTGCCAGCGGGTTGTAATGTTCCCAACATGCCAGTGAACCAACACGCCCCACGGCGGAGTCAATGGCACATAGGCCACTGCCATCACCCTGGCCCCAAACCATCCGTTCATGGTAAGTCGGCGTAATTTTGCGGCGGTGCTGAATGATTGAGCCATCGGCATCAAATAACAGCTGTGCGTTATAAATCGTACCGCCTGCGCGTTCATTAACGCCAATTGATACCACCATGTTAGCTTGAAGGCAGGCCTGACCGATCGCGAGCGTGGCTTCAGAAGGTATCACCACCGATTCGTTTAACAGCTTCAAATGCTCTTTTCCCATGGCAAATGGCGGCTGTACAAAAGAAAAATAAGGGTAATAAGGCACGACGGTTTCAGGAAAAACGGCAAATTGCACCCCTTGTTTTCCAAGCCCTGAAATAATGCCACAGATTTTTTTTACCGTTTCGGCCTGACTATAAAGCACGGGGCTACATTGTACGGCGGCAGCTTTAATGATTCGGTTCATGTCTTATTTCCCTTATAGAATTGGCGCTTACTTAAACAGTCCAGGTATCAATAACTACGGCATTTTCGCGACGCATCAGCAGTCTTAGATCCATCACATCCAATGGATTAATTGGGCGAATTCCCGGAATAAGGGCTTTTTCTGTCTGGCCATACATGGCTTGTAATGCAAAACGGCAGGCATAGACTTCCCCACCTTCTTCCATAAAGGCTTTTAACTGGTTATTGACGGCCAAATGGCCCGGAAACGCCTCAGCCCCTAACGTTGGGAAACCGCGTTGAATTCCCAGTTGCACCCCCGGGCCGTAAAGCAATATTTTGGTTTCAAAACCCTTGCGCAATAAACGCTTCGCCTGCAAGACATTGATTAGGCCGATTGAGCCTTCAAATGCAACAGTATGGAAAGTCAGCAATGCTTTTTCACCCGGCTGTGCTTTGACGTCCTCAAAGACTTTTTCTTCGTAATCAACAAGAAAATCGCCATCTTTATATTGCTCGATATCAACTTTTGGCATAGCTCGCTCCTAGTTCAATGTTATTTTGGAATGAATCGATGTGTCGTCTTCCAGTGCTGTGCTATGGGTTAAAGCGAAAACTGTGCCAAGTTATATTCCGGGGCAGGTAATGGCGTTTAACTTACTGAAAAATATAATTTAAATTTATATAAGATATTTTTATTAATATAACTGAAGTCGCTATTGCACTATGATTTTTCGTAGTATTATGAGTTTTCATAATTAAAACTACGGAAATTCATAATACGAATATGATGGATAACATGAATAAAATTGATTTCATTTCGGATTGGGTCATTTCTGAAAATTCGATTCGCCCGCTGGCATTTGAACACACATCACAGGCATTAATTGTGCTGGACCCACATCAAAACCAGTTTATTGATATGAATATCAGTGCTACCCGATTATTGCGTTATGAGCGTCATGAAATTATTCAAAAAACAGTCAGCTCCGTTTTTGGTCACCTCAGCCAACTACCACAACTACTGGCATTTACCGAAGAAGCGTTGGAAAACGATTGGGCCTGGAGCAATGAGTTATGTTGCTTTGATAAACATGGGGGAAAAATCCGGTTAGATATCACTTCCATTTCATTGCCCTATAGAAACAAAACATTGCTGATCTGGTCGCTGGTGGATATTAAGGATGTAGAACTGCGTCGCTTCAAGCAAGATACTGATAAAGCGATTCGTACAGATTTAAAAGAATGGCAATCCTTGCAAGAATTGTTTATTGACTCCGATACAGGCAAACATTTATTGCTGAGTTCAGCCGGTGATGGTATTTACAGTATCAACAAACAAGGGTTGTGCACCTTCATCAATCCTGCCGGTGCCAAAATGCTGGGGCTGCAACCTGAAGATGTGCTGGGTAATAATATTCATGAAATTCATCACCATACCCATGAAAATGGTGATCATTATCCTGTAGAGGAATGTCCGATTTACGCGGCTGTACATGACGGCATTGTGTATGAAGGCATTCAGGAAATTTTTTGGCGGCGTGATGGCAGTTACTTTCCGGTGGAATTTACCAGCACCCCGGTTATTCGTGACGGTGAAATTATTGGGGCTGTCGTGGTATTCCGTGATATTACCGCACGGTTGAACACCGAAAAACAACTGACTCATGCCCTTGAAGAACTGCAAGATTTAAAAAGCCGGCTGGAACAGCAAAACGAATATTTGCAGGAAGAAATTTTACAAGAAAATAAATACCACGAAATTGTTGGCAATAGCGCCTCGATTTTGCAGATTATCGACAAAATCAAGGTTGTTGCCCCAACGGATGCCAATGTGATGATTTATGGTGAATCCGGTACAGGCAAGGAACTGATTGCCCGCGCTATTCACCAATCCAGCCACCGTAAACAGCAACCACTTATTCGGGTCAATTGTACCGCCATTCCTTCGGAACTGTTTGAAAGTGAATTTTTTGGGCATGTCAAAGGGGCATTTACCGGCGCCGTGCGTGACCGTATCGGCCGTTTTGAATTGGCAGATCAAGGCACATTATTTTTAGATGAAATTGGTGACATTCAACCAGAGTTGCAGAGTAAGCTACTGCGTGTGTTGCAGGAAGGTACTTTTGAGCGGGTCGGTGAAGAAAAAACACGGCATGTTAATGTGCGAATTATTGCTGCCACCAACCGGAATTTAAAAGAAGATGTGAGAAAAAAACACTTTCGTGAAGATCTGTATTTCCGTTTGAATGTATTTCCGATCCATGCTCCGGCCTTGCGTGACCGTAAAGAAGATATTCCGCTGTTGGTTACACATTTCACCCGACTGATTTGTGATAACCGTAAGATTAAATATCTGCCGTTTTCACAAAAGCATATTCTGGAACTTCAACAATATGACTGGCCCGGTAATATCCGCGAGCTGCAAAATGTTATTGAACGAGCGCTCATTACGGCAAGGCAGGGGGCAGTTTCTTTTAAATATTTGCTGGAACAAGATCAAGCGCCAGCGCCAGCCAATATCCCGCATCAGAATATTCATCATGAATATCAACAAACAGAAGGGGTGCTGACGATAAAACAATTTAAGGAGTTAGAGGTACAAAACTTTTCCCTTGCCGTCACACAATGCAAAGGGAAAATTTTTGGGGATAACGGTGCAGCAAAGTTGTTGGGAATAAATCCAACAACCTTGATTTCACGCTTAAAGAAATTGGGGATTGATTATTAAAAATCGTATCCGGAAGTAGTCTGGTTGATTAATATATTGCCATTTATTCCTGTACCTTGAATATAAAATTGCATGAAAGTTTAATTGCCCTTAAACAGGGGCAATTTTGGCCTTTGCCAATACCCATTTTTCAAAAAGGAAAAGAATATCATGCACAACGCAGTCTATTTTTTCATTTCAATAATATATTGACTACTTCCCGTCAGGGAAAACGGCATCTTGTAAGTATTTGTGATAGAAAGCCCTGCTTGTTTTGCTATTGATTCAAATTCTGGCAGACTCCGGGATTTTCCTGATACTGTTATATCCATATATAAATCAAATGATTCTGAATCGGCTTCATGGGGTTCTTTAACCATTTCGATGATGTATAAAACAGAATCTTCCCGCATGGCTTTATGGATATTACTCAGGATTTCAACCGATTTATTATCTGTCCAATTATGCAAAACATTTTTTATGCTATAAGCATCATATGCTGCCGGAATAGTGGAAAAGAAATCACCTTTGATAAAGGTTACACCTTCTGATTCCTGTCTGTCAAAATCATACAGATCCATCACATGACATTGAATATGTGGACGGTGAGTTTTTATATATTTTGCTAAAGCCCCCAAACCGCCACCGATATCCATCATTGAATGAATACCCTCCAGTGGCATATTTTCAAGAATATGTTCACTCATTATATCGGTTGTTTTTGACATAAGATTATCAAAAACCATTTTAAGGGGCTTATTATGTTCATGACTAATATGTTCAAAAAATGATTCTTGATGACTGAGTTCAAAAGCCGATTTTTCGTTCATTTTATTTAGGGACTGACCATATTTTGACCAGGCGCTCCAGGTTGACGGGCTTAATTCGAATTTTATATGCATTGTTGAGAAGCTATTTGGATCACTGAGTGATGAACATGACTCAGTAAGGTAAAATTTGTCTTCTTTTTTTGTTAATACATTAAGTGACTGCATGTAGTTCAATAACCGAAGGAACCGATCCTGAGAAACATTGCATAATTGAGCGAGTTGCTCTGCAGTTTTGCCATTTTCAGTGCTTAAATATAATGGTGCTTGGGATTCTACAAAAGCAAATAGGGCACTGGATTTACGATATGCTATGGCTATGTCTACTAACATTCATTCATTCCTTATTAAAATCTTATAAAGAGAGTGTTTCAGGTTATAATCGGTTTATGTTAACACTACATTACGTTAAATTAGAGAATATCTAAATATAACTATGTATTAAATAGTTTTAGTTCCTATTACAAATAATATTCAAACTTTTAAATCAGATAATGATTTCATTATCTGATCTTTCCGATTTTAAAAATTATTTTATTTTCTATTTTGTTTTTTGTTATACCACGAAGAAAAAATGTCATGAAATATAAAACAATGTCACTTGTATAGACGAGCAAGTAATTAATAGAATACTCCTGTCATTTTTCAAGTTTCAGCTTTGTTGGCTTCGCTCACTTCAGTCATAAACTTATCTATGCTCCTGGGGATTGCTCCCTTGCCGTCGTGTTGCATCTTGAAATCCAAAGGCATCAACCTTCCTAATTATAATGTGAGTTGCTATGTACACATTACAGGCATTACCTCTTACTCAGTACCAAAAAGAAATTTACTACGAAACTCAACGTAATCCGGAGAGTAATCAATTTACAATAAGCATTGCACGCGTATTAAAAAATAATATTAACTTTGAAAAACTTTTTCATTCTGTTAATACCGTTCTTGAGAATGATATAACATGCCGATTGCGTATTATTGAACATGAAGGGATGTTGGAGCAGGAAATACAGAATACGGTCACCAATCAAGCCAAGATCATTAATGCTGAAGGGGAAGAAGTGAATGAACTCTTCAAAAAATGGTCAAAGCGGGTTTTTAATCTGGATGAAAAATCACTGCTTGAAATTGCCCTGTTACAAAACCTGAAAAATAACGATACGGCTATTTTTATTCGTGCCCACCATATTGTTTGTGACGGTTGGGGGATAAACCAACTAGCAAAAAAAATTGCTAAATGTTATCACGATAGTCTCCTGATTCAGGATAATGTAGTTACTGAAGAGGTATTGTCTGATCCTTGCCATTTTGAAAAAAATGTTGAGAAATATACCTCAGCTATCCTTGAGCAAGAAGAAATTCTGTCACAGCCGGAAACAGAACAACAAATAACAGCATTGGCTGCGCTTGCACAGCATCATGACCCTGCTTTTTTTAATCGGAAAAAGAAAACGCATTTATCCCGTTTTGTGCAACACCGGCATATATTAACTCAGGCAGAAATGGAGAAAACCCTTTCTCAGGGAATTAACCCGTATCTGGCGGTTATGTCTGCGGTCGCCGTTTTGTTGTCACGGATACATAATAATACCCGGTTAACAATGGGCGTGCCTTTGCTTAACCGGCGCATGAGCCAACTTGATATTGCCGGTCAATGGGCCAATACATTGCCATTGGCTGTGACGGTCAACGCAGAAGATACTCTGGCAGAACTGGCAAGCCGTATCAGAACAGGAACTAAAGAACTAAAAACGTTTGAGCATATTCCTCTGGGGCGTTTGCTGAAGTTCATGGGAACAGTAGTGCGCCAAGGGTTTGATGTGACGGTATCTCATAACTATTCACCGATGACCGGCGCCTCCAGGGACACCTATCAAAACGAAGGTGTTTATGCAGCCGCTACTGCCCATGAAAATGATGCGATTGCGATTCATGTGCACACCTACGGTGGCAATAGTGACGTTGCCATTGATATCACAGGCGCGGAGGATATTTTCGATGAAGACTATTCATTTGAAACCTTTACTGCATCTCTGGGGCATGTCATTGATCAAGTTATTGCTTCACCTGAAAAAACAGTTTCTCAGGTAACGCTCTCTTCCGCAGAAGAAATGGCCCAATTGGCGCTGTTTGAACAGGGGCCAGTCACTGGTTTTTCAGAACAGGAAACGTTATCAACATTATTTGATGCTCAGGTTTCATTACACGGAGACGCTGTCGCGATTGCCAATGCTGGCGGGCAATCTGCGCTGACTTATACTCAATTTCAGGCCCGTATTGACAATATGGTCACTGTTTTACTGAAAGCAGGGGTCAGGAAAGGGGATATTGTTGCGATTCTGATGGACCGCAGCCCGGCAATGCTAACGGCTATCTTTGCTGCATTAAAGGCAGGGGCTGCCTATTTACCCGTAGATCCTAACTATCCGCAGGAGCGGATTGATTATATGTTGGAGGACAGTGGTGTTACGGTCATCATCGCTGACAAACTGAATCAGTCCTTGAGCGCCCGATCCTATACCATGATTGATGGCAATAAGGTTGTCGCTCAGGGCACTCAGAGCCGTGCGGAGCAGGCCAATTTATCGACAGCAGATTCTCTGGCTTATATGATTTATACCTCCGGCTCTACCGGGCAACCAAAAGGTGTAATGATCAATCATTATTCCGTGGTGAACCGGATTGAGTGGATGCAAGAACGGTATCCGCTGGATAATACCGATGTCATATTGCAAAAAACGCCGATTTCATTTGATGTATCCGTTTGGGAGCTTTTCTGGTGGTCGATTACCGGGGCCTCTGTCCATTTATTGCCACCGGGAGCGCATAAAGATCCATTAGAGATAATAAAAGCGATCAGTACACACCGAGTGACAACATTGCACTTTGTTCCCTCAATGCTCCAGCCTTTTCTGGATATTCTGGAAGCTCAACCAGAGTTAGTGAAGGAACTCAACAGCCTGCGCCGGGTATTTACCAGCGGTGAAGCCCTTCCTCCGACACGGGTGAATCAGTTCCGTAAAATTTTCTCCGTCCTTGGCTTAAACGCGCCTGCTTTGATTAACCTTTATGGCCCGACAGAGGCAACCGTAGATGTCTCATATTTCGAGTTTTTCCCTGAAAATGATGATGTTATCAGTCGAGTACCTATTGGGTACCCGATCAACAATACTTCGCTGAGAATTATGTCTCAGCACGGCACCCGGCAGGCAATCGGCATTGCCGGAGAGTTACAAATCGGCGGTGTTGGATTAGCCCGTGGTTATCATGACAAGCCTGAATTAACTGACGAAAAATTCATTTTGTCCGGAAGTGAGCGTTGGTATCGCACAGGGGATTTAGCCAGATGGTTACCTGATGGCAGCATTGAATACTTGGGCCGAATTGATAATCAGGTAAAAATCAGAGGCAATCGCATTGAATTAGGGGAGATCCAAAATACCCTTGAGCGTATTCAGGGAATCAACCGGGCAGAGGTTTTACCTCAAAAGAACAGTCAGGGCGATGATTACCTTTGTGCATACTATACGTTGAATACCACGCTGAATACCCCAAACATGGCGAATGCCCAAAATGTGGCCAATGAATTAAGTGCCGCAGATCACGCGCATTTTACTTCTGAAAAACTGCGCAACGTGTTGCTGGAGTTTTTACCTGATTTCATGGTGCCACAGAAATTCTTCCGCGTTCCTTTTATTCCCCTTACGCCAAACGGCAAAGTGGATCGCCATGCTCTCGTGTCATTGGTGAAAACAGAGGATTCAGGGAGTCGTGATGATGCCCAAACTGAAACTGAATATCAATTCGCTGAAATCTGGAAACGAATATTAAAAATTGAAAAACTCAGTGTGCAGGAGAATTTTTACACATTGGGCGGTGATTCAATCTTGATGTTAAAAGTGCGTTCCGAAGCAGAAAAGGCGGGGATCACGGCCACACTCTCTGATCTGGCACAGTACCTGACAATAGCTGAACTTAGCCAACACATTGATAATCACCGTGAAACGCAAAAAAATAATCGCCAGAATGCACTGCTGCCTTTTGCACTGATCAAAGAAAAAGAGCGGGCGTCGCTTGCGCAATATGCGGATGCATTCCCCGCGACGCAGCTCCAGCTTGGCCTTATCTACCATAGTCAGCAGAGCAAAAATGCAGCCACTTATAAAGATGTTTTCCGTTATACACTGAAATTAAATATGCGGAAAGGAGAATGGGAGCCGGAACTCTTCCGTCAAAGTGCAGCAGCAACTATTCAGCGGCATCCTGTGCTTCGTTCTCACTTTAATCTGGCTGATTTCAGTGAACCCCTGCAAATCATCAATCACAATATTGATCTTGATGAGGCAGTGAAAATTGAAGATCTGAGTTCGCTGACATGGGATGAGTCTGAATCCATCATCAAAGAGCACATGGAAAAAAGCAGTCGGCAGGATTACCTGTTTGATCACGCACCGCTATATCGCATCTGTGTATTCAAGACCGCAGCGACTGACATTATAGAAGTCGTATTCAGTTTCCATCACGCCTTGCTGGATGGTGGCAGTGTGGCAAACTTGCTGTATGAACTTTTTTCCCGTTACCTGAATGAGAATGAGGAAAATGAATCTGAGGCAAATGTCCTGCCGTCACCGGCTTTATATGTACAGGCTGAGCTTCACGTCTTACAGGATCAAAAACATCTCCTGTTCTGGAAAGAAATGTTCGAAGGGCTTGCCAGAACCCAATTCCCTGCCTATCGCTTATATGAAAACCGAACGCATGAAAATCAGCCCAAGAAGCGGGTTTTTGCAAAGAAAGCGATCATTCCCAAAGAGATTGAAGAAAAACTGGGCATTTTGGTACAGCATGAACAGGTTTCAATTAAATCGGTATTCTTTGCTGCGCATTGTTTAACAGTGGCCGGTGTGACGAGCCAAGATCAGATTGCGACCGGGCTTGTGACTCACGGCAGGCCGGATGTACAGCATTCAGAACAAACGTTGGGTTTATTCCTGAATACTTTGCCCGTTCGTTTTTCTGTCGAAAATAAGACGTGGAAAGAATGTATCCATTCGGTATTCAGTGCTGAACAGCGTCATGCGCCATACCGTAAGTACCCGCTTAACGCTATCCAGCAAGTGGCGGGTGAAGGTGCCAAAATCAGCTCTGCATTTAATTATATTCATTTCCATATACTGACTGACGTTTTCGGTGGCTCGGATTTATCCCTCATTGCATTTGATCCGTGGGAAGAGACTAACTTCGAAGTCTTGTTTAATGTCATGACTGATTTCAACACAGGGCAGCATTACCTGCGGTGTGATTTTGATGGCAGTGTTTTCTCACAAGTGCAGGCTGACACTTATATGGATACCTATATGGCCGTCCTGAACAAGATGGTCAGTCATGGTGATCAACCGGCAACGCTGAGTCAGCCATTTGCACAAATGACACATAAGATCCCAGGCAGCAACGAAATTCCATGTCAGGATTTTATGTCAGTGCTGAATATGATTGGGAAAAATGTACGGGAACAACCCGATGCCATCGCAATTCGTTATCATGATCTGCAATGGAGTTATAAAAAACTCTGGTCAGAATCAGGCAAAATTGCTTCTGCACTGATTTCTGAAGGTGTGGTTTATAGGGGAACTGTTTATCAAGGTTCAGTGCAAAATACCCCTGTGGCTATCGCGCTCGAACGTTCTCCAATACTTGTGGCATCATTAATTGGCGTGATGAGAGCAGGGGGGATCTGCCTGCCTCTGGATCTGAGTTATCCGATTCAGCGTATTGAAGCCATGATGGAACAGGCGCAACCGATACTGACCCTTGTCGATGAAAAATCAGAGCCGTTACTCGATGTTGTCGCTGTTCCGACAATGAGGTCCGACACGCTGATAAACCTCGATACTCACGTATCCTGTGGAGAGCTGGAAAACGGGGCTGAGAGAGAAATAGATCCTGAACAACTGGCTTATTTGCTGTTTACATCAGGTTCAACAGGTAAACCGAAAGGTGTGGCAATGCCGCATCGTAGCCTGTCAAATATGGTGGTTTGGCAGAATGAGACAGTTACAGGTAAAAACATTCGCTCGACTTTGCAGTATGCACCGCTCAGTTTTGATGTTTCCTTCCAGGAAATTTTCTCTACGCTCGCTGCTGGGGGAGAATTACACCTCATCAGTGAAGATGAACGGCGCGATCCTTTACAGTTACTGCGTACTATCGATACTTACCAGACAGAAAGAATTTATCTGCCTTATGTGGCACTTCAGCAATTGGCTGAAACGGCCGTCGCACTGGAAACTTACCCGAAAAACCTGAAAGTGGTTATTTCATCCGGTGAACAACTCCGGGTGACTGACGATATTCGCTTGCTTATTGGTCAAATCAATAATGGTATCCTTGAGAATCAGTATGGCCCTACGGAAACACATGTCATCACCGCATTTACCATGCAGGGCAATCCGGCTTCTTTCCCTGCACTTCCTCCTATTGGTAAAAGTATCAGCAATGCAGAGGTTGTGCTGCTTAACGATCAGTTAGAAGAAGTTGCATTTGGTGAGCAAGGGGAAATTTATGCCCGTGGTTTACCTGTCGCACAGGGCTACTATTGCCAGCCAGCATTGACCGCAGAGCGCTTTATCATGCTCAAGGGTGATAATAACCCACTGTATCGCACCGGTGATTTGGGCGTGAAACTCAGGGATGGCAATATGCTCTGTTTAGGCCGCAAAGATACTCAGGTTAAAGTAAGGGGTTACCGTATTGAGCTGGGAGAAGTAGAGTTGGCGATATCGAATGCGCCCGGTGCTGACACCATATTGAAAGATGTTGCCGTTGTTGTTCAACAACACGGTGAAAACGATGGTTATCTGGTGGCTTTCCTGATTGGTGAAAAGGATGACGCATTTGTTGCGCAAGTACAGCGACATTTGTCTGAAACGCTTCCCAAGCACATGCTCCCATCTCAAATGGAGTGGCTGGATCCACTGCCCAAAACACCGAGTGGCAAGCGTGACGATGCCGCATTACGGCAAATGCGGATCACTCACAGACATGCTCAGGCAGAGGGCATTGCTCCGCGGGACCAATATGAGCAGGTACTGTGTGATTTGGCTGCGGATTTGTTAAAAATACCCGAAGTATCGGTTCATCAGAATTTGTTTGATATCGGAGCCACCTCACTGACAGTGATGAGAATGGTGGTTCTGGTCGAAAAACATTTCGGCGCCACGATCCCTTTATCCCTTTTTATCAGTTATCCGACAGTTGCACAGTTAGCGGAACATATCAGAGAAAAGGGAGGATTGCCCACCTTCAGCCCGCTTGTCCCCATGCGCCCAATCTTCACAGGGACAAACGGCAGGAATACAACAGGCCATAAATCCCCTTTGTTTTTTGTCCATCCTATGGGGGGAAATGTGTTGTCTTATTTGCGGTTAGTGAAATATTTCCCGGAGGATCAACCCTTCTATGCGTTGCAATCCCATGGCGTTGATGCCGGATCTGTACCTCTGGCCAGTGTGCAGGAGCAGGCAGCAAATTATCTGCAAGCCATGCGTCAAATTCAGCCTGATGGCCCGTATTCAATCGGAGGCTGGTCTTATGGCGGTTTTGTCGCATTTGAGATGGCTCGCCAGTTGAAAGAGCAGGGAGAAGAGGTTGCTGATCTTTTTGTTCTGGATACGGTTGCTGTCAGCAATGAAATGAAGCGGGAAGTGAATGAAGAAGCGTTGCTGCGTTGGTTTTTCTGGGAATTATTGTGGCTGAATGAAGGGGCGACGCTCCCTGCGCAACGCTTACCGGAGCACACGATTTCTTTGCAGGAACAATTCGAATACATCACCGAACAGGCGATTGCCACCGGCGCAATTCCGCAAGGCAGTTCCCGGGCGGTAATACAAAGGCTGTTTGATGTGTACAGAACCAATTGGAAAGCGGCGTCAGATTACGCGGCTTGCAAGGCTGATGTCAGCATGACTTTATTACATGCGACACGGCCGTTACCTGAGGTTCTGCGTTCCATGCATGATGCCGTCGGAAGTGAATACCGTGACCCTAAAAATGGCTGGGGGAGCAAGACAACAGGTCATATCAATGTCATCGATGTACCCGGTGATCATTTGGAAGTTATGGAAGAACCCTATATAGAGGAAGTTGCAAAAGTCATTTTGCAAGAAATGAACAAGTCCTCTAAAAAACAAGTACTAGCGTACCCGGAGGAAGAATGTCCCATCCATTGAAAGTTATCATAGCTGGAGCCGGTATTGGCGGATTAACAGCGGCTGTTGTTTTACGTCATATTGGTTGCCAGGTTGAAGTTTATGAACAAGCGCCAACGTTGCGCACAGCCGGTTCAGGTTTATCTGTGATGTCCAATGCGGTTGCTGCCTTATCTTCTATTGGTGTTGACCTGAATCTGGAGCATTTTGGTGCTCCGGTTAAATGTGTTGAAATCAGGAACATCGAAGATCAGCTGATCCGTGAACTACCTATCCCAGAGGTTTCATCCTCCAACGGATTTGACAGTGTTTGTATCTCACGCAAGGCACTTCAGGAAGCACTGTTGGAGCAGCTGGATAAGAATATCATTCATGTCGGAACGAAAGTAACTCAAATTACTGAAAGTGGCGAGGGGGTTTCTGTCCATTTTGCGGATGGCAGAGAAACTCAGGGTGATTTGCTTATTGGTGCGGATGGGTTCTACTCTTTTGTCCGTGACTATGTCCGCGGAAATCAGCCAATCCGTGAGGCCGATTATATTTGCTGGCTGGCGATTATTCGCTATCAGCACCCGCAAATCACACCGGGTTACGTTGCCCATTATTGGGGAGAGGGAAAACGGGTTGGTATAATTGATATCGGTGGCGGTGAAATTTATTGGTGGGGAACGGCAAATATGCTGACCGAACAGGCCAACCACTGGCAAGGAAGTAACCGTGATATTTTGTCATATTATGAAGGATGGCCGGATATTGTTTCCGACATTATTTCACAAACGCCGTCAGAAAATATCATCTCTGTAGCCGCACAAGACAGGCCTTTTTCGTCTCTTTGGGGGAAAGGCCGGGTCACATTGCTAGGCGATGCCGCACACCCCATGTTAACTACCCTTGGTCAGGGAGCCGGTATGGCCATTGAAGACGCGGCAGTTTTGGGGCATATGCTGAAGCAGCAGACAGATCCGGTTGCGGCACTGCGTCAGTACGAAGAAATTCGCATTCCAAGGGCGGAAATGTTTGTGGATATTTCATATACACAAAGTGAACTTGAACAGCTGTCTACGCCTACTTCCTGTCAGGAAAGGGAAGACGCCTTGCGGTTTGAACCAACGGAAAAACTGCGGGAAAGTTTTGAAAATTTATTGAAGTTTCCTGTGAATGAGCTTGATGTGGTTTCAGCATAGTCCTGGCACTTGATCTGACATTGCGTCTTGAAAGATTGAGAGTTACCGGTTTTGATGGGGATAGGTAATCCTTATACAAAACCGGTAACTCTTATGACTCATACTCACAATTCCATCATTACCTGACAATGTGTCGCAAATTTACAAGACTGATGGCTTTCCTGTTCTTTCATCCTTCATCCTTGTCCTTAATCTGTAAGTCACTCACATAATCGCCGCAGGCGAGTCTCCAGATTATCCAACGCTTTTGCTGCGAGCCTGATGCTGCCCAGGGCACAAATGCCTTTCGCCTCCCGTTCTGCTTCTTCAGGGGATAAAATTCCTTTACACAAGTTATGCACAATGCGGGTGATAAAGAGTAGATGCAGATCATGCATCGGCATATCACGTTGTTCGGGATTCAAAGCAGGAGCCAACACGCTGGATGGTGTATCGCTGCGCGTATGCGATCACCCAACCACCAATTCGATGCAGGAATTCCCTGCCACCGCAATAAAGTTGCAATAAACGAAGTGGAATCGTATTCACGCCCGTCCTGTGTTGATCGGAATACGGTTGCATTATCTATCCACGGTGAGATGAGCACTGTCGGAACACGTACACCCAGTAGATCGAAAGCAAACCCGCAGTCAGTATCATTGCGGTAGGCGTTGTTTGCAAGGGGAGGCGGAACGTGATCGTAAATGCCTCCATGTTCATCGAAAGTGATGACCAGTAGCGTGTGATCGAAGTCTGGCCCCTGTCGCAAGGCGTTGTATATGTCTGACACCAACTTTAACCCAGATTCCATATCTGACGGCGGATGGCAAGAGTTTGGTACTATATCAGATGAATTTCCTACCCATGCCGGCTCGATGAAACTGAAGGCGGGCAACGTCCCGGCTTTTGCGTCGGACCAGAAATCGCCCATCTTTCCCAGATAGGTATCGGGATTCTGGTCTACTTCCTGGATGTGTCCCTTCAAGAACAACTGATGGGTATAGAAGAGATCTCCCCATGTAGCGTGGTAGTAGAGTTTCCAATCCAGACAGAAGGGCCGCGTGGTGCATCAGGCCAATTGGTATAGAGTTCTCCGGTCTCGAAATTACTCACTTGGCTAAAAGATGAGCCTGTCAATGAGAAAGCCCGGTTCGGATCGGTAGGGACTGGCATAGAACAGAACCAAGCATCGTAAACCGCAAATTGTTTTGCTAACGAGGAGAGGGGTTCCATTAAGCTCGTGCCATAGTAACCCATCATTTCGTATGGCTCTTTTCCTCGAGAACTGTAACTTTTAATGAAGCCTTTCATATCAGGAGCCTGAGGCGTTGCTTGCCCCTCCTTCGCTGAGAAGCCAAAGGGAGGCATGATCGGCTGAACATGCTCCCATTGATCGCTGAAATCATCAAATAGCTGCTGGCTGACTCCGGTATATGAATGATCTGGATCTGCGGTTGGATAGTTAACGTTCTGCCCTGGGTATTGGGTTTGATAGAATTTTTCCCCGGATTCATCCCTATTAAAGCTTGGGTGGGATCGACAGGCCAAAGAGTGATATCACGGGAAGAGGGACTCCAGGCCACTATTCGGTCGCCTAGTGTACAGAGTTTCTTACTTGGCTCGATAGTCCACTGCATATTGGTTACTTTGTTGCCCGGTAAGATATTCGATGCATTTCCGCCATCGAACATCCACGTATGACATTCACCGTTATGTCGGTATCGACTAACAACATAGCCTGCGACCGGAATTAACTCGGCGTTTTTAATCGTTCGCCATTTTCCGGTGAGATTTTGTGGACTCTCAGCAGCAAGCATCAAGGTACTACTGAAGGGATCAAAACGGCGGCACTGGTAAGCACCTGTGTTTGGCCAATACAGCAGCAGATAATTACCTAATGGTATGATTTCGGTCGTCGGGTCCAATTCCGTGCTCAGATCGCTTTCTGTGACCAAGGAAGGCAGGAAATCGGCCTGTGCTTCGGATTTAACAGTGAGCAAATAGCTTATTTTTATTTTGCACTGAAGAACGGGGCATTGCTGCCAGAGTCAATGGCTATTCCAAGTAATAAATCACAGGTAGAGGACTCAATCCGAATTGAGCGATCTGATGAATCAACAAACCCAAAAAATCACCCATCGAAGTGAGCTGAGTTATGTTAATTATAGCTTCGATATCGTAATCGTAAAACGAACGCCACTTGATGAAAAAAGCACTCAATCACTGATAATCCATGATTTGGTTTAACGGCCCATTATTTGTTAAGTCATTAATTAACTGATATTAAAGATGTAATTAACTTATTTTTTCGGATTAAATGGGAAAGAATAGGATCCAGATCCATCGACCCCCTTCATTGTTAAAGGAATAACGACAAGCGACCTCATGAATTCCTTCCAGCTTAAATTCATCAGAACACGGATATTTTGGCTGTTTCAATTACACCATTCCATCTCAATAAAAAGCGGTTCATTCGGTAGCCGATGAAGGCTTTGGTCAGAAAAAAAGAAAAATCTTTGAAATAGATCTCAAAAAACAGGCTAAAAAGTCGGATAAGGGGGCTTGTATTCGAAATTGGCTTCATTCATTATCGGGACAATAAATAACCGTTACTATTTTCATTAGTTAATATAACAAAGCTAATAATTGCAAAACAAACATTATTATTATCCCATCGCCTTATTGGAGGTTTGAATGTTGCCTAATTTCCTGGAACAGGTTAGTCGTTATCCGGACAAGATAGCCATTTCCACACCTGAAAACTCACTTGATTATCAAACGCTGAAACAGCAAGCAGCCTCCGTTGCGGGGTCACTGCGGCAACTTGGCGTAACACATGAAGAGCCTGTTGCGATCCTGTTATCACCGGGTATTGAACAAATCACGAGTCAACTTGCCATTCTTATGGCGGGTGGAAGTTGTGTCCCCCTTGATCCTAATGTACCTCCTGCACGTTTGAATGACATGTTGGGGGACTTGGATGTGAAATGGACCATCACCGATTCACCTGACAACTCTCTTCAATTACACACCACATGTGTTGCATTTTCTGAACTGTGTAAAGGGAAGCGCTTAGATGATAGTGAAATGACCGCTTTGTCGCCAAATCACCGAAGCCATGTTCTCTTTACTTCCGGCACAACCGGCAAGCCGAAAGGCGTGCAGATTGAGCTAAAAAGCATCATGCGTACGATTATTGATACGGAGTATGTTCGTTTTACACCTGAAGATCGCATTGCCTGTACTTGCAACCCGACATTTGATATTTCATTGTTCGAAATCTGGGGAGCCCTTCTCAATGGCGCGATGGTTTTCGTGCCCTCTAAAAGTGATGTGCTGGACATAGAGTATTTTCAGGCTGAACTAGAAAGGAAAGAAATTTCTATTATCTCCATTACGGCAACACTGTTTAATTTGATTGCAAAAACATACCCCCAGGCATTCCGTAATATTCGCTATCTTTTGCTGGTGGGTGAAGCGCCCAATGCTCACATGGTGAAGCAGGTTCTGGAAACGGACATGCCTCCCAAACACCTTCTTAATGCGTATGGACCAACGGAAAGCACGATATTTGCACTTTCACACGATATCACGCTGGATGATCTGGCTGATGGCAGTGTTCCCATCGGAGTACCCATCAACTACACCAGTGCATTTGTTTTGAATGATAACCTGGAGCCACTGGAACCGGGAAACATGGGCCAGCTCTATCTTGGTGGAGAAGGGCTATCGCGCGGATATTGGAATCGCGATGAACTTAACGCAGATCGTTTCGTCAATGTGGCCATTCCCGGACATTCTGAACCAATGCGGCTTTATAAAACCGGCGATCTCAGTTGGCAACGTGACGACGGTGTCTTCATGTTTTCAGGACGCATTGACAGCCAGGTGAAAATCCGTGGTCACCGTATCGAGCTGGAAGAAATTGAAATTCATATTTTAGAAAACAAGCAGGTTCGCCTGACCAAAGTCTGCGCAGTGAAAAATGAAGGGGAAGATGATTTCCTTGCTGCATTTGTGGTTCCGCAGTCACCGGATACTTTCGACCGGGAGCAACTGATACAGCAATTGAGCGGATACCTGCCTGCGTACATGCTGCCCCGTATTTTTGTCGTTGAAGACATTCCAATGACACCACACGGAAAGGCAGATCAACGTAAGCTCATGGAGTTGCTAACAACGCGGGAATCATGTGATGAACGGCCTGCTGGTTTCACTGATACCGAATATGCGATATATCGCATCTGGGGCAAGATCCTGCACAACTGTGATATCTCGCTTGATGATAACTTTTTTCAACTGGGAGGCAGTTCCCTGCAAGCATCCCGCCTTGTGATTGAACTTGCCCGCGAGTTTAACCAACATTTCTTGGCACAGACCATTTATGAAGTACCGACTCTCCGCCAACTGGCGAAAATTGTTTCACAAGGCAACTTCCTGCATTCACAGGATGATGAAACAGAAGAATGGTTGTGCGACGGGCAACTGCCGGATGACATCAGGCCATTGCCGGAAGCACCGCAAGATTGGGCGAGTCTTACTGATGCCTCCATTTTTCTGACGGGAGCGACCGGATTTCTGGGGTCATTCTTATTACGGGATCTCCTCTCCATTGAAAACATACAAAAAAATATAAAACAGGTTATTTGCCTCGTTCGAGCGAAAGACGATGGCGCCGGACTTAAACGCATTAAAAGTGCGCTGACAAAATACGGGTTGTGGAGCCCTATATTTGCTGAGCGCATCAGGGCTGTTGCGGGTGACTTATCTCTCCCGAAATTGGGGTTGAGCGATGAACTCTATGACGAATTGACCAACGCAAGCGACGTCGTCTTTCACTCAGCAGCAGATGTTAATTACATTCATCCTTACAGAACACAACGTGCCTCCAATATCGATAGCACACTGAACGTTCTTCGTTTCGCCACGCAGGGTAAAGCCAAATCCATGCATCATATCTCAACGATTGCGGCATTTGGCCCCGTGGGATTACTGCACTCGACGACCCATATTTACGAAAATGATTGCCTCATTCCTTATATGGAAGGCCTGAAATATGATGTCGGTTATGCGCAAAGCAAATGGGTTGTAGAACGGCTCGTCTGGCAGGCCCGGGAACTTGGTATTCCGTTGTCTGTTTACCGGCCGGGTTTCATTATGGGTGACAGTGTCACTGGTATTGGTAATCAGAATGATTTCGTTGCCCGCTTGATAGTGGGGTGTATTGCCATCGGGGCTTGCCCGGAATTGCCCTGTCAGTGGAAGGAGTTTGTCTCCGTTGATTATGTCAGTTCTGCGCTTTTGGCTATCGCAAGTGACATTAAAAATCTGGGGCAATCTTATCACCTTGTTCCGCCGGACAGAGAAACACAGTCCCCGGACGTTAATGAATTTTTCCGCCTTCTGGAAGAATGCTGTGGACATCCATTGCAGTCACTTCCTTACAGCGAATGGCTTTCCAGACTCCTCGCCGACCCTCATTTGGACAACAATGCCTTATTGTCCTTGCTCCCCATGCTTTCTGAACGTGTTTACAAACAGTTAACACGCTGGGAAGTGAATGAAAACATGCCAATTTTTGATACCACTAATACCGTTTCAGCATTGTCCAATGCAACGTATCCGGTGCATTTCACGCCGATGGGAAAAGAACTGCTCTCGAAATACCTCAACTATTATCTTCCTAACGGAATCTGACATAACGCTCAGCTACCCGACGATTGTCGGGTAGCACCCACGCAAAAATAACGGTATATGGTGCCGTTTTCTTTGGTATTCAGTCTGAATGACAATCAACCCCAAGTTCATCCAGTGCCTTGGGTAATGTTGCGTAAAAACTCAATTTCCCTTCAACGGGAGAGATTTTGGCTCTTGCCAATGTTTTCAGGGGCTGGAAGAGGATATCGCACACAACCACATGCTTTTCCTTCCCTGTGTCCCGAATAAATCCCTGAAAGGCATGCAGGCCTCCGGCATCCAGCACGGGAACCGCATCCCATTGCATAATAATGGTGTTGTAATCAGCACTTTTTTCTTTGAGTTCAGCAAAAATACGTTCTGCGGCAGCAAAGAACAAAGGGCCATTGATTCTTACAATCAGCACCCCTTTGTCGCAGTTCGTGAAAGGTGATGTACTGATGCGGGTCATATTGGCAATCTTGCGCATAAACAGAAGTGAAGCCAGAACAATACCGATTGTGATCGCAATGACCATATCAAACAAAACAGTCAGAGACAGGCACAGCAGCATGACGACGATGTCATCTTTGGGAGCACGACGAATGAGGTCGATAACTTTATGGGCTTCACTCATATTCCACGCCACGATCAGCAAAATGGCTGACATTGCAGCCAGTGGCAGATAAGAGAGCATGGGGGCGAGAACCAGCAATGTCAGTAATACCAGCAGAGAATGAATGACCGCCGCAATGGGGGATGTTGCACCGGCACGGACATTGGCGGCTGAACGGGCGATTGCCGCAGTGGCAGTGATCCCGCCAAAGAAAGGCGCGACGATATTTCCCATTCCCTGACCCAGCAGCTCACTGTTGGAATGATGCTTTTTGCCGGTCATGCCATCCAGAATAACGGCACATAACAGTGATTCAATTGCACCCAACATGGCCATTGAAAACGCGGCAGGCAGTAGTGCTGACACCGTATTCCAGCTGACGTCGAAAGCATGGGTATCGGATAAATTCCAGGGCAAAATGAATTGAGGAAGAATGGGAGGAATGCCCTGGCCTTGCGTCCCATCAGGCAGGGTATAACTGAACGATGAACCGATAGTTGCCACATCATGGCCCAGAAGATGCATGATGCCCATCACGCCGGTGCCGGCAATCAACGCGGGTAAGTGACCCGGTAACTTTAATCTCAGTTTCGGCCAGAAGATCAACACCAGCAAAGTCGTTAAGCCAATGAGTGTATCGCTGACTTGCAGCGAGGGCAGGGTGTGAAAAAGAGCGATGACCTTATTGATATAATTCTCTGGCACATGTTCCAACGTCAGGCCAAAGAAATTTTGCACCTGCATCGTGGCAATAGTGATGGCAATACCGGATGTAAACCCCAGCGTGACGGAGAGCGGAATATACTCAATGAGTCGCCCCAATCGTGCCAGCCCCATGACAACAAGTATGATGCCTGACATGAGTGTGGCGATGAGCAAGCCGCTCAGGCCAAACTGTTGTGAAACCGGATAAAGGATCACAACAAAAGCTGCGGTGGGGCCGGAAACACTGTAACGAGAACCGCCTGTGATGGCGATGACAATGCCGGCAATCGCCGCAGTATACAATCCATATTGTGGCGCCACACCACTGCCGATTGCCAATGCCATCGCCAATGGAATGGCAATAATTCCCACGGTTATCCCGGCAATCATATCCTTGATAAAACGGGGAAAAGAGTAAGATTCCTTCCAACATGAGTCAATAAACGCACTAAATGGGCGTATGCCCTTAATTTTACGAGTATTCATTGAAATAAAAGCCAAAGTAAAACGTCGCATGACGGTTTGAAAAAAGAGTTGCCAGCATATCGCTTTTATCAGACCAGAAAGGTGTTATATGTCAAAAAGTTAACTAATAGATTAACGCTCATAAAACAAAAATCAAATGCGTGAGCATGTTTTGCCAATGCGGTGAAATAATAAAGCAAACGAAGCTGGAGCTTAGAAGCGCAGGATATTAACTCATTTCAATTTGTGATCTTGTTTTTCCTCGTTGTGCTATTCCCTCAAATACCCGATGACGGGGAATGCGAAGGTTATGACAAACCGCAATTTTGGTGGGATCGATAAAGGCAATACATTGTGATTTTTCTTTACGTGAAGAAAGAAAAGCGCACAAAGGGATCAGGGCGCTTTTCTTCAAGGTTATCATTCGATTGTCGCTGACCAAGTAATTATCGTGGGAAAATATCGGGATATAATCCTTGAGTTTGAACAGATTTTGGATTTCTTGCTATTTTAACTAGCGCGTCGTAACTACCTCATTTGGATAGACAGAAAAACAGACAATAATTGCAGAAGAAAACAGATAACCGCGCGTTTTAATAGTTTTATTGCTCCTTGAAAGCGGTCATTTGGTGTTCGTATGCGGGGTTTTTTATTGAATATCAAAAATAACGCCTGATCGAACTCTGTCTCTTTCTCTGGATACAAATCAAGGAGCTGAAAATAATGGCAATCAAGCCATACGCGCCAGCAATAGTATTGACTGAACAAAGCGAAGACTAGCGATATAATATAAATTACCAAACCATTTTGGGTAGTGATAAATAGCACGGTTGTCATAATCGCCATAAACAGAGATAAACCAGAAACAAAGCGCCAGCTTTTCAATGTGACAATTACGACTTTTTGGGTGAAATTTTCTGATTGCATCATTAATTTTCCTGATCCCGGTAAATCTTTTCCCAATCAGTCAGCGCATCCATATGTGTCTGCCTAAAAGCAACCTGAGGCCTTGCTTGGCGCAAAATGCTCATGGCTGTGGAAAGGTTATATTCAGGGTGCTTTTTCAGTAACCATGCCGCCACCACCATTGCACTGCGGGATAACCCTAATGTGCAATGAATAAAAACGCTGCCTTTATGATACAAATTATTTAATTCACATACTGCGGATTGCAGTGCTTCAGGCGTCAGCGGCAGTAAATCGATTTGCGGTTGGCAAATATACTCTTTTGGAGGGAAGGCGGGTTTTCTGTGCCATTCTGCCGTCATATCCAATACACAATCTGCATTGGCGGATATGATGACAGATTGAGAAGGTAAACTACCGAGAACAAGCCCTTTCACAATTTCGTTATAAGGCTCACTTTTGCGTCGGAAATAAAGATAAGAGAGCCAGGCTCCGAATTGATAGGGAGCCAGTATCCAGCGAGCGGACAATGACATCCGGCCATCGGGTTGTTTTTGGAATACCGAGCTGCCTAATCCTGCATAGCCAAGAGCAACCATCAATAATGAAAGGGCGGGCCACAGCAGAAGCCAAAAAGCATTTCCCATTTCCCATGCCGGTATCGCAAATAACAGGCTGCCTGTCAGGTAATAAACAAACAGTTTTCGTGCATGGCGATCTGTATTTGGTTGCCAATGCCAGCGGTGTGAGATGGGTAACAGGTAACTAATTATTACACCCACGGCAAAGCCAGTCAGCACATCAATAACATGATGCTGCCAGGTTGTGAGAACGGATAATGCAATCAAAGCTGCCCAAAAATGCAGAAGAAAGCGCCAGTAGCCATGCAGATGGGCCGAATAACGCAGCCAGAGTAACCACAGCAAAATAATATGCAGGGAAGGGGCCTGATTATAGGGTAAATCAAACAGCTCCAGTTGATCGAATAACCAGCCGAATACTCCTTCGTTTGTCGGGCGGGAAAACGAAAATTTCAGCGGGAAGAGTAAAAAACCGAGGCAGGCAATGCCTGATGCCGTAACCAATCGCCAGCCGTGAAACCATTGTTCACGGCGACAGGCACAGATGAACAGGGATATGCCATAAAAGAGGTCGATGCTCCAATAAGGAATGATCGTCCATGACCAGAAAGGAATGCCCTGTTCCCAGCTGAACACAACAACTTCCACATCGTTTCTTTGCGCGGTAAATTGATTAACTTGACCATAAGTTAAAAAAAAGAATGGGGCCAGAAACAACAGCCATATAAAGGCACTCATCCACAAGGGCCGAAGGCTGTCAAAGGGAAGTCGTGGTGGGTTTTTCATCTGTTTTATTCTCGGCGATGGACGCGTTTGGCAATGGATACAGTGAAAATGCCCCAGTCATCCGTCAATTGATATTGCTTTTCAAAACCGGCGGCCTCAACTAATGCATCCAACTCCCCCTGGGTGCGCCTGCGCATAATCCAGGGCTGATTTTCACGGTGGCTGGAAAGAACGCGGCCGATCATTTCAAGTTGTGGATGCCAGGGCTGGCCGGTATAAATCAGATAACCTTCTTCAACGATAGCCTCAGCGAAACCCCTCAGGGAATTTTTAATCAGTGCATTGTCGGGAAACAGCTCATAAAGGCCGGAGACAATACCCAATGTGGCTGCCGGTGTAATGGACGCAAGACTGGCTGCATCAAAGGCATCTCCAATGACAAAGCGCATTTTGTCAGTCAGGTTGCGTTCTTCAATATAGGCTTGCCCTTGGCTGACATTGAGTTCGCTGTAATCTCTCAAGAGAACAGAATCAATTTTTCTGAAATCATTGATGGCATCAAGTACATAGCGGCCGTGTCCCGCAGCGATATCAACGATATGAACAGGTTGGTTTTGTTGTTGCAATTGGTGGATAACCTGACGAATTAATGTCTCCATATTGAGTTTACGCTGCCGTATTCCCTGCCACCCAACATTCCCCCGGAGGTACTGTTGATCCACAATCCTCCCCCAAATACCCAGGCCCTGTGGTTGATTGCGGTAGACATAATCCAGAGTAGAGCCGGAATCAAACCCGGTTTCCAGACCGATGCGAATACCTTCAGAAGCCCGTCCCCAACATGTGTTCATGGCTTTTCGCATGAGTTTATAGCTGAGGTTTTTCGGACACAGGCGAGGCAGGGGAAGAAGCAGTGACCTAAATTCATCGGCGGTATAGCCCCAGATATCTTCATGGCTGTAATCATGTTGATAACGTGGAATAGCGAAAACACGGTCGACAAAAGCGCGTATTTTCTCGAAAACAAGATGACGATTTTTCTCACCCAACGTATCGTGATAGAACCCTTCCATCACGTGCTTTTCTTTGATTGGCGTATTCAGCCGCTGGTAGAACTGATGCTGCGGCTTATGATTGACGACATAATCGCTGCCAGAAATAAACAGCTGGGTAGGTAAGGTAATGGCGTTTGCATTTTTTACGACACGCTGTGCAGTTTGATAAAGCTCCAGCAGTATATTAACGGCGATCTCACGGGTGATCAGCGGGTCATTGTTATAAGAGGCGATGCGGGTTTCATCATGAGTCAGGAATTTTGCTTTGACGTAAGAGTTGACGAAAAACAACCCCCGCATTTTTTGCATCAATTGCAACCCTTGAACCGCAAAGGGGATGTACAATTTGATGTCAAATGCCGGGGCGGCAAGGATCATCGCCCTGATTTTGGGGGCATAATCATGTACCCAAGCCGACACCAAAACAGCCCCGACACTCTGACCGATCACGACAATATTTCCCATTGCAATATCATATTCGGCGGAAATAAATCTGACGAATTCATCGACATCACGAACAGAGGTTCCCAATGATGGGCTATGACCACGCATTCCTTCTGTTTTCCCGTGTCCACGGGAATCCCATGCAAACATGGGCACATCAGGCATATTAAGTTCGTCAACCACATGTTGAACTCTGCCTGAGTGTTCATGACCACGGTGAAAAATGATAATGGCTTTCTCTGTTTTATCCTGTTGTTGTGGCCAATAACGATAAAACAGAGAAGCATGATCGGATGTGGTGAAATAATGTTCTTCAGCAATGCGTTGGTTCGTGTTTTGTATCATGTTAGTGCCTTTGTTTGGATTGTGACTGTTCAGCCAGCCGGACTTCGCGCAAAGCTTTGACAACACGCTGATAGCAAGTCACCAGAAGTAAAATGATCATGAAAGGAAACAAATAGTGGCTCCAGCTCAATGCGGCAGGAGAAATAGCGATAATTAATCCATAGCAACCGAATACAAAGGCACGATCACTTTTTCCCATCGGGCCGTCATAACGCCGTGATGCACCAATAGCCTGGGTCAAAATGCCAATGAATTCCGTCAAAATGGTCAGGAATAGAACCACGAACAAATTAACGCTGCTGACACCGGGCAGAAAACAGAAAGGGAGATAGAGTGCGACATCAGAAATAACATCTCCCAGTTCATTATAAATGGTACCCAAATGAGATTTTTGGTGGTGCTCCCGCGCCAGCATACCGTCAATTGCATTGAGAGCCATGCGGATGAACAGAAAAATGGGCAATAACCCATAAACGGCGGGAGAGGGATACAAACTTAACAAAAAGCCCGCAGCGACAGATAAGAACAGTGCACCCAATGTGACTTGGTTGGCTGTAACTCCGTATTTATACAGAATTGCTACGGTGGGGCGTAATAGCTCTTGGAAACGAGGTTTAAGATTATATATGGTCATATTGCCCTTAGTCCTTTATATACTTCTTACTTTCGAACTGAAATACTCCGTTGTCTTTCAAGTTACATCTTGAAATCCAATGGGTACAGATTGAATATGGAAGTCATTAGCATCGTTTCTAATGCAATGAAAAATGGTAAATGGTAATTAAATAAAAAGAAAGTTTTTTAATTAAACAATGAGTTGTTGTTTTGTGTGACATATTATTCAATTATTTTCATTTCTTAGTAAACTTCATTGTTTTTTCAAGGAATTTGAAAAACCTTGTTAAATCAATAACTGAAATAATTGATTTTGTTACTTGTTACTTGTTACTTGTTACATTGCTATTTTTTGATATTTTATATCGCAATATCGGTAAAAATAAATATTTTATTTTGATTAAGGCATTCTGTTCTTTTTGTTAAATTAGCGGGAATTGAATTGTCAGTTTCTATAATGAACCAAATGAAAATCGCTGTTTGAAATGGGTTTCAGAGGTGTTCAATCAGCGTTCCATCAATCAAAAAAATTATTTCCCAAATATCTTATTTGGTGGATAAACAAGCATCTTCATATAGAAATAAACTTAGTTTTATGTAATGAGCGACCTCATTAGCCATTTCTTATGATAAATATAAGCCAGCGCTATCATAATTATATTCTGACAGAGATTATTGTGGGCCACTCCATTCAAGTTTATCTCTCAAATGTTCAGGAACGAGACTGAATAAAGCTTTTATAGATTTTTTATGGGCATTATAGTTTGCATATTTCTTCTCATTAGCATGTTCCAGATAGTATCTGGCATGACTGTTTAAGAAAAACACATCATGTTTGGTCACTTCTGGTCGATATAATGATCTTACAATATCATGCAACATTTCTGCTTCTTGATAACATGTTTTATCAAATGCTTTTTTATAGATTGAACTTGTTTGTATGCTTCTTATATGAGATAAGGTTCTGTCGAGCATATCGCTATATATGGCTATTTTATTGATGGTATTTAAGTCTTTGTTCCGCATAACCGGTTCCATATTAAATTAAAGCGTTATAATGAATCTTTCCAATTTTTAACACTAAACTACCTGAATTCATACTTCTTTCTATCGATACACGGTTTGTCATGTGTCTGGGTTAACTCTTCTGATACTGTGCTGCATCCTGAAATCCATTGGGCCTGATATTGATGTATCATGATATGACAAAAATAGGCTAATCAGTTTAAAGGAATGTTGAATTGTCCAGAGCGCAGCGTTTGTTATCTCTGATGGAAATTTTACGTGGTTACCACTTTCCTGTACAAGGTAAAGTTCTCGCTCAGAAATTAAACATCAGTTTGAGGACACTTTATCGAGATATTGCAACCTTACAGGCTCAGGGGGTCATCATTGAAGGGGAGGCCGGTATAGGCTATGTTCTGCGGCCGGGGTTTGTTTTACCTCCGCTGATGTTGACACAGAATGAAATAGAAGCGTTGGCATTGGGTATTAGCTGGGTCGCCAAACGTACAGACTTACAGTTAAAAACAGCTGCAAATAATGCAATAAACAAAATCGCAGCAGTGATCCCGGCAGAGTTAAAACAATTTTTGGAAAACAGCGCGTTATTGGTTGGCCCTGCTTCTGAGAACCCGCAGCCAACTGTTGATATTCAACAAATAAGACAGGCAATTCGCCACAGGCATAAAATCACAGTCATTTATTTAGATTTGAAAGGCCATCAATCAGAAAGAACAATATGGCCATTTGCATTGGGATACTTTGAAAATATCACTATTGTCATCGGTTGGTGTGAATTGCGGGCAGAATTCCGGCACTTCAGGTCGGATAGAATTGCCCATCTAACCGTAGAAAAGGGGTGTTATCCCCGGTCAAGACAATCTCTGCTTAAGGAATGGAGAGAAAAGGAAAAAATACCCAATTAACGTTTATTCTTCATTCAAAATGCATTTATTTAGTTATTTGTATTTGTTAATAATCATTGGCAGTCATCAATATCCATTTGTCTCTTGATTTCCGGTCGCACTCAGGAGACAGCCCACTGGACGGGGTCTTACAGTGTATTAGGGATACGTATGCAGTTGGTAGTTTTCACTTGATAGAATTGACCGTTAACACTCAAAACCAGCCAGATTTACCGAATAAAAGCCTTGATGTCATGGTTGATGGTTCAATTTATCATCTTGATTTCGCTTCATATTCTAATAATGGAAAAATTTTCCGCTATAATTCTGCCGATGCAAAAAAATTAGTTGATTTATTGAAGCAAAACGTAGACAAAACGTTGCATTTTTGTTCCAACTGGAAATAACTTAAATCTTGAATCCAAGACTACGCTCTGACATGGCTTTTTTGCTTTTGCCATCACAGCCACTTTAATCACTTCCATATTTCCATTATTTCCACATTGTGTCCGCTTTTTATGAAGGCGGACTTTTACTCATTTTATTTGAAGGCTAAGTGATGAAAACACTGCTGACAGAAACTGTCACATCCTATTGTTATTCTTCTGGCTCTTAATATTGTGTTTCAGTATCTATCTGGTCATTGGAGTTTTTTATGCTAACCCTTACTTTTTCTACATCGCTGCATGCAAAGCCATCCCGAATTTGGGCCCACTATGTTGATTTTGAATTGAGAAAAAAATGGGAAATTGACTTAGTGTCCTTTCAATTCGAAGGAGAAATTAAGACAGGGCAATATGGCAGAATGATATTGAATGGTATGCCTGAGATCCGCTTTTATCTTGTGAAAATCGAAGTGAATAAAGAGTTTACGGATCAGGTTAATTTTCCCCATATGGGCATATTAACTTTTTGCCACCAGATTTTGACTGATGAAAACAATATGGCAAATCGTGTGCAGGTGACCGTCTCTTTTGAGCCTAATGCTGACATTCCTGATATTCAGGCAGAGCGTTTTTTTAAACAGGTTACGCAAGATTTGGTTGATACCATATCAAGGTTAAAGGCGGTGGTGGAAAAAGCCGAAGTAATTGCGCCCGCTGTTGCGAAACCTAATCTTCAATTAGTGTATGTTTCCGATATAGAACATTCCACTCATTTTTATAAAACTATTTTTAATGCTGAACCTGTTTTTTCCAGCCCGAGATACGTGGCGTTTTCTGCGGGTAACGAAGCACTTTTCGCTATTTGGAGTGGCGGGGTAAAACCGGACAGTGTGACTCAGCGGTTTTCAGAAATCGGCATTATGTTGCCATCCGGAAAAGATGTTGACCAACAGTTTGAAGAGTGGAAGAAATATCCGAATATTAAAATTGAGCAAGAGCCATATACTGATGTTTTCGGCCGTACTTTTTTGGTGAAAGATCCTGATGGTCACATTATCCGGGTGTGTCCTTTGGATTAAAACACATGAGAAGGGGATCAGGTTCTGAATATCAAGGTATGCATGGCTGTTTACCCCTTATCTAAAACCATTCTTTTTCCAAATGATATTGCCTGAAAAATTGCCAATAATAATGTTGATAATCTCTCAGGCAGGCCCGATTGTAAGCCAGTAAGGCGTAAACCGCGTTTTAACTTTCTTATTCGGGCAGAAAATAAATGTTTCGGTGACTAATGAGTGATACCCGTCAGGATGTGGTTTAACAAAAAAATGCAAAACTAATTTAGCCGCTGAATCATCATTGAAATTCATAAATGACTCAAGGTCAGGTTGGGGGATAATCCCTAAATCGGCTCGCCAGAATCGACCTGTTGATCCCATGGATATCTCATTATCACTTTCACTCAATAGCGTAAAAGTGTTTAAACCAAATGGCTCATCTTGAATATGATTGTTGGGTGTTTTTTTAAAAAAGTAAGAAGGGATATTTCGAAGGCCGGATAAAATATTAATGAATATATCGTCTGAGAAATCGAAATTTTTTACTTCTTGAATGATTTTTTTAGCGGGTGCATTGATTTTTTTTGATTCATGACGTTCATAAAAATGAAAACAGGGTAAAAGGGATGTAGGGTTTTTCCATTCCTGATACTCCTGCCTGCTGACGAATCCACAAAATGCCACAATATGTTTCTCCTTGGGACTTAAACATGAGTTGTTAAAGGAAAAACGACATTATCATCGACTCTATCATTGTTGGATTAGATAAACAATATCATCATGCTATGGCAATATATCACTCTATTCCTTTCTGAAATTCATTGAATCAATGACATGGTTTAATCATTTTCTGGCTAAGATTTGATTGGAAAAGGGAGGTGACTCTTCCTCGCAAAATAAAGGGGTTATGTTTGAACAATAATCGTCCTTTGAAGCATGATAAAGTTTTGTTATCTTCTTCTTCGGACGATTAAAAGAAAAATATATGCCGTTATTATTAATAAGATAATGGTGTTGTTGAATGAAAATCCATTGGAGTAGAGTCGATTATTTGTGGTAAGTAAATAATCACATTTTTCTTTAAATATGAGTATGAATAGTCAATTGAATCACTGTATTCCCCATATTTAGGATCATTTATGTGAATGTGAATATCTGGTGCCCGGTATGCACAGCAAAATAATGGGTAAACAACTAATTTGTTTATTCCCTTAAAGTGAAATTTCCCGTTGTCGTCAGACTGTTGTGTTTCTATTTTCGTTTTGTCACTGGAAGGATCGAAACCTGTTGAATGAATAGTCACATTCGCTATCGGTTTATTCGTCTCTCTATCTATAATTTGCCCACTGAATGGTGAGGTAATGGTTCTGGTTGTGACAATGCACCCAGAAAGAGCAAAACACAATGCAGCTATAGTTAAACGATATATCGATTTTTTCATGGCTTATTCAGAATCCTCTGTCCCTGCTGTCTTTCAAGTATTTGCCAACAACTTTGCATCTTGAAATTTATTTCAATATCATTGGTAAAAACCACCGTCTTTAGACGGTGACTTTGACTTTAATTTTTTGACCTATGCGCGT
>NZ_NIBV01000002.1:976612-1630460 GCF_002632585.1 Xenorhabdus szentirmaii DSM 16338 | reverse complement strand
ATTTATTTCAATATCATTGGTAAAAACCACCGTCTTTAGACGGTGACTTTGACTTTAATTTTTTGACCTATGCGCGTTTACGAGGTGCGTGGTTCGACGACTTTCAGTCGTCGGCACCGAAGTGCGCTAACCCACCTACTTCAGTAGGTGGTAGTTAAGTAGATGTAAAACACCATCATGTTATTTTGAAAACGAATTTTAACCTATTTTTTGTTTGATGGGATTGCTGATTTTGGTGTTTTTTTAATATCCGTTATTCCTGTAATCTACAGACATCATTGACTTGATCTCATGAGGAAAATAGATGTCCGTATTCATACTTCCCGAACACATGGCTGCAATTGAGATTGTTCAACCGGGGGAGCCAGATGTTTTGAATTTATCAATAAGATTGGTTCCTACACCTGATTCTGAGGAAATATTGGTCAAAGTGGCCGCTGCGGGGGTTAATAGACCTGATGTGATGCAGCGACGCGGATATTATCCTCCGCCTCAGGGGGCTTCGGATATTCCCGGGCTGGAGATTTCAGGTACAGTCGTTGCCGTGGGTTCAAAAGTCAAACATTATGCTGTGGGTGATCAGGTTTGCGCGTTAGTTGCAGGAGGAGGGTATGCGGAATATTGCAAGGTACACGAAAGTAATGCGTTGCCTGTGCCCGAAGGTTATAGCCTGGTTGAAGCCGCGGCGTTGCCCGAAACATTTTTTACGGTATGGGTGAATTTATTCCAGCGTGGAAAATTAAAGGCGGGAGAGACTGTTTTAATTCATGGTGGTACATCGGGTATCGGAACAGTGGCGACTTTACTGGCAAAGGCATTTGGGGCTTATGTGATAACGACGGTGGGCTCTGAAGATAAACGCCAGACCAGTTTGGCATTGGGGGCGGATGCTTCTGTTAACTACAAGACAGAGGATTTTGTAGAAAAAACTCATCAGGCAACGAACGGGCACGGTGCTGATGTGATTGTTGATTTAATTGCCGGTGATTATGTCGCGAAAAATTTTCAGGCGGCAGCGGTAGAGGGCAGAATTATCCAAATTGGAGTTCAGCATGGTAAGGTGAAGGAACTTAACCTTATGCCCTTGCTGCAAAAACGACTGAGTATTACAGGATCTACATTGCGCTCTCGTAGTGTTGAGGATAAAGCCGGTATTGCTCGTGAATTACAGGAGAAAGTTTGGCCCTTATTGGAAGAAGGGGTGATTAAACCACAGATTTTTAGAACATATCCACTGAAACAAGCTGCGGATGCCCATGCGTTGATGGAGAGTAGTGCTCATATTGGAAAAATCATGTTGGTGATATAAAAAGCAAAAAGCCTGAACTTATGTCCAGGCTTTTTGTTGAAGATGGCGGTGAGGGAGGGATTCGAACCCTCGATACGTTTTCACGTATACACACTTTCCAGGCGTGCTCCTTCAGCCTCTCGGACACCTCACCAATTTTTTATCACTCTCATATAAGGAGAATAATATTGTAGACTGCTTGTTTTTTAAAAAAGCCAATTTTTCGGCTCTTTTATAGAAGATGGCGGTGAGGGAGGGATTCGAACCCTCGATACGTTTTCACGTATACACACTTTCCAGGCGTGCTCCTTCAGCCTCTCGGACACCTCACCAATTTTTTATCACTCTCATATAAGGAGAATAATATTGTAGACTGCTTGTTTTTTAAAAAAGCCAATTTTTCGGCTCTTTTATAGAAGATGGCGGTGAGGGAGGGATTCGAACCCTCGATACGTTTTCACGTATACACACTTTCCAGGCGTGCTCCTTCAGCCTCTCGGACACCTCACCGTATTTCTTGTTGTAGCGATTTCGTTTCCGTTCACTGCTGCAACGGGGCGCTACTATAGGGAAAAGTAGTGAATGCGTCAACAGGTATAATGTGATTTTTTCAGGCTTTTTGACTGATTAGACAAATAAAAAACAATTTGTGCGCTTGTCATCCAACTAAGGTAGTGAAATCTCTCTTTTTGCAACGGCTCATGGCAAATATGTTAACCAGATAACATTCTAAATATTTTCACTCTTGTCACTTCATTAGATGCTTGCAACCTGTCACTAATCAGTTAACCCTATCAAAAATCAAAAAAGGAATGAGGTCTTATGAATATTATCTTTTTTAACCCTGCCTCCAATGCTGATGAATGGGTTCAGTGTATACAAGATAAATTACCTGATGCGAATGTGCGGAAATGGACTGATGGTGATGATGCTCCCGCCGATTATGCTTTGGTTTGGTTAGCACCCAATGAAATGTTGGTTAATCGCCAGGGATTAAAAGGGATATTTTCACTGGGAGCAGGGGTAGATTATATTCTTAAGCAAGGATTGGATACTTTGGGAACGTTACCTGCCAATGTCCCCGTGATACGGGTTGAAGATGCGGGAATGGCACAACAGATGCAGGAGTATGTTGTTGGTTCTGTTTTGTACTATTTTCGCCGCATGGATGAATATAAACAGTATCAGGAACAGCGCATTTGGAATCCGATTGTTGCCCACAATAGATCTGAGTTTGTTATTGGGGTATTGGGGGCAGGGGTTCTGGGAGAAAGCATCATTGAAAAATTGAAGGCATTTGATTTCAATGTGCGTTGCTGGAGCAAGGGGCCGAAACAAATCGAGAATGTTGAAAGTTTTTATGGTGAAGAACAATTGGGTGATTTTCTTTCGGAATGCAAAGTGTTGGTCAATATTTTGCCAAACACGCCGGAAACCCGTGGTATCCTCAATCTTTCATTATTCAGTCAGTTAAAAGCCGGTTCGTATATCATCAATGTTGCCCGGGGAGTACATCTCGTCGAACAGGATTTATTGGTTGCCATGGACAAAGGTTATGTTGCCGGTGCGACTCTGGATGTGTTTTCAGAGGAACCATTGTCAAAACTTCACCCGTTCTGGACACATCCACGAATTAATATCACCCCGCATATTTCTGCAAAGTCGATACCTGAAAAAGCCATAGATGCCATTTGCAAAAATATTCATCGGCTGGAAAACGGGGAGACACCTTCCGGTCTGGTTGATATTTCCCGTGGTTATTAACCGGATGATTTTCAAAATTCCAGCCAACAAAGCGGCAACTTAGTCCAACTTAAAGGGCCAAGGCATAAGTTGCTTTACAGTAGGGCGAGTGATTAGGGACAATAACAATATGCGTTATGTCAGATAAGTTATTGGGATTAGATGAAACCATGAATGAATTTTCTATTGTTTGCCGTATTTTGGGAACATTATTTAACCGATCACCGCAAAATCCTGTTTTGCAACCTGTGATTGCAATGATTGCAGAAGGTAAATTGAAGCAAGCATGGCCTTTGGAGCAAGATCAATTGTTAGATCGGCTACAACAAAGCTGTGAGCCAGCAACAATTGAAGCCGATTATCACGCTTTATTTGCAGGAGAATCTGCCGGAGTTGAAGTCTGTCGTTCCAATTATACGGATAGGGAAGAAAGTGAAATCCGTCAGTTTTTAGTGGAGCGGGGGATGCCGTTATCTGAATCGCCTGCGGATCAATTCGGCTCTTTATTGTTGGCTGCATCGTGGCTGGAAGATCAAGCGGCGGTAGATGAGGTTCAAGCTCAAATTACATTGTTTGATGAGTATTTGCTGCCTTGGTGTGGGCAATTCCTCGGTAAAGTAGAAGCGCATGCAACCAGTGGTTTTTATCGTACTTTGGTGATTATCACTCGTGAGGCGCTACAGGTGTTGCGTGAAGAGCTGGAAACTGAGTGACATAATATCATTTTTATGCCGGCTGAGAATTTCAGTGTTGACCGTGACAACTCTGTAATAAACAGATAGATGTTTTCATAGATTATGAATGAAATAAAGGCAAATTATTAATCAGTAATTTGCCTTTATTATTTTATTCACAATAAAAATTACTTATCAGTTAAACCGATCACTAGTTTTCCTGGCTTAATTTCCAATTCTTTGGCAAATTTTGAAGCAGCTGCTTCAGCTTTACTTTTTTCTGGATTCAATACATAAACCGGATAAACGTCGAAAAATTCACTTAAGGACGTATTCAGATAAGGAATGAGCGCTTTTATGGGAGCCGCCGCTTTTTCTGGGATTGTTTGATAGTCAACAATTTCTAAGCCTTTGATGAAGATAGCACCTTTTGTCGCATCAAATACCGGTTTGGCGCTGATAGTCAGCTTGAGCTCAGCTTGAATTGAACCTAAAAGGCTTGTCAGTTGTACTTTGGCTTGAGTTGAAAGTTCAATTTTTTCGGGATTTTTGCGACCAACCTGACTGGTTAAGTCACCTAACATAATTGTAGCGTTAGCCATACCCGGCAAATTGATTTGCTTTTGATAATGGACTTTTTTTAATAAATACTCATTGAGTATACCTTCATTAATGCTGAATTCCTTGAACTGGTCACAGCCACTGAGTAATCCTATAATCACTAATGCTGCGCCTAAAAAAATTTTTCTCATATTATCTCCTATTATTGTTGGCAAGCTGATTTTACCTTATTTATTCCATGATTAATGCCTGCTCACCATAATAGAGTCTATTTTTTTCAGATTGAATTGGTGATGAAGTGTATAAACAGTCACTATACCCACAAATCCCAGCAGGAACCAGGGTAGCTGCGGTATATCCATAGAGCGTCCTGTATCATAAAGCCACCCGCCACCGGTATAACCCAGCACTCCCCCGAATGCCAGCCCCAGCCGGCTGAATCCCATATAACTACCACGTGCCCGAGGATCGGTAAGTGAGGCACTGAGCATTTCACGGGCAGGCTCTGCGGTGACCATTCCCAGATAAAACAGGCTGATTAGGCCAAATAGCAGGTGTAACTGATTGATCCAACCTATTGGGAACATGCAGATGCTCATTAAAAACAAACCAGCCATCAGGCGTTGTTCTTGCCGGAAATGTTTTTCACTCCAGCGGGCGATAGGGTAAAGCAAAGTCAGTGAAATCACGGCTTCAATGGCATACATCCATCTGACGGCAGTATGTGTGCCGGAAATTTCATAAATAATGATCGGAAACATTAACATGACTTGGACTGAGAGGATAAAATAACCGGTCAATGTCAGAACGTAGTAAAAGAAGCGGCGATCTTTAATAACGCGCCCCATACCTTCTTTAATGGGAGTCCGAATGGTTGAAATGCGGTATGCTGGCAAAAAACATGCGTTAAATAAAGCAGCCAATACAAAAATCGATGCACCAATCCAACAAACAAGATTGAAATTATATTGCAGTAACCAACTGCCTACTAATGCACCTATCACTGCACCTGCACTATCTTGCATCAATAGAATTGAATAAAAACGGCCACGCTCGTGGGGGCGAGTTAACTTTATGATAAGGGCGGCTCTGGGGGGATCAAATAATGTCCCTCCTAATCCAGAAAGCATACAGGAAAGGATGAGTATCCATGGTTCAGATGCCATTGCCATCAGGGCAAACCCTGACGCCCGCAGCAGCATTCCGGTGACAATCATGGGTTTCGCACCGAACCTATCCGCAATGGCTCCCCCAAAAATACCCAGACCTTGTTGTACTAATTGGCGCAATCCGAGTGAAAACCCAACAATAGCGGCAGCCCAGCCAAGTTGCTCAACGAAACGAATCGAAATTAAGGGGAAAACGACAAAAAATCCTAAAACGACGATTAAATTATCAAATAAAAGAAAATATTTACCCAAGCTACGAGCCTGTGAGACTAATGACATTTTGCACCCTATAAAACCTTATAAAGTAGAAAAGACGGGAGATCGTTTTTGTTATTTTGGACTCAATATGTGCTTTAAGATAGAGGTTATCTAGATGATATTTTTTTATCGTGGGAGGGTGGTAATTATTTCCATAAAAGCTAAATTATTGAAAATTTTTTCAAGATAAAGATCAGGAGAAAGCATGTTTGGTTACCGTTCTGCATTGCCAAAAATCCGCTTTATTACGGATAGAATGATCGTTCGTTTGGTATATGAGCGTGATGCTTATAAATTGGCTGAATATTATTCAGAAAATAAAGATTTTCTTAAACCGTGGGAACCCGCAAGGGATGGTACTTTTTACCAACCTTCCGGATGGACAAATAAGTTGAGTTATATCTCGGAGTTACAGCGGCAGGAAGCGACATTCAATTTCTTGTTATTGGACCCGGATGAAAATGAAATTATGGGAGTCGCCAATTTTACCAATGTCATGCGTGGTGCATTTTATTCTTGCTATCTTGGTTATTCATTGGGTGAAAAATGGCAAGGGCAGGGAGTGATGTACGAAGCCTTGTTACCCACCATTCGCTATATGCAACGCCATCAAAAAATGCACCGGATTATGGCGAACTATATGCCACATAATCATCGCAGTGGAAATTTACTCAAGAAATTGGGATTTGAACAAGAAGGTTATGCTAAAAATTACTTAATGATCGACGGCGTTTGGCAAGATCATGTTTTGACATCACTGATTGATGACACATGGGGCAAGACAACGGGCATATAACCTATGTAGATCTTATTGTTGTCTGTTAGACTTTGAACATGGCTGCTATCTCTCCGAAGTCTCTTTACCGGCTGTTTTTATAGCGTCTTGAGGGTAGCGTTACATTTTTTATGTTCATTTCATAAACACCAATTTTTAGAATAACACCATGAATTTACTCAAATCACTGGCTGCGGTTAGCTCAATGACGATGTTTTCGCGCGTCCTTGGCTTTATCCGCGATGCCATCATTGCCCGCATATTTGGTGCTGGTGTGGCAACAGATGCTTTTTTTGTTGCCTTCAAATTACCTAACTTACTGCGCCGTATTTTTGCCGAGGGCGCTTTTTCTCAAGCCTTTGTGCCGATTCTGGCTGAATACAAAAACCAACAGGGAGACGAGGCAACACGCACATTCATCGCGTATGTATCAGGAATGTTGACGTTGATTTTGGCGATAGTCACGGTCATCGGTGTGATTGCTGCGCCTTGGGTCATTTATGTGACCGCACCGGGATTCACGGATACACCGGATAAATTTGCGTTAACCCGTGATCTGCTCAGAATTACCTTTCCTTACATTTTCTTAATATCTCTGGCCTCGTTGGCAGGGGCTATCCTCAATACATGGAATCGGTTTTCTGTTCCTGCTTTTGCGCCGACATTACTCAATGTCAGCATGATCGTTTTTGCACTGTTTGTTGCACCATACTGTAATCCACCAGTCATGGCATTAGGCTGGGCGGTTGTTGCTGGTGGTATTTTGCAACTGGCCTATCAGCTTCCTCATTTGAAAAAAGTGGGTATGCTGGTGTTGCCCCGGGTTTCTTTCCGGGACAGTGGTGTCTGGCGCGTTATGCGTCAGATGGGGCCTGCGATTCTGGGCGTCTCAGTCAGCCAGATTTCATTGATTATCAATACCATTTTTGCCTCGTTTTTAGTTTCTGGCTCGGTTTCATGGATGTATTATGCTGACCGCCTGATGGAGTTACCTTCCGGTGTTCTGGGTGTTGCGCTGGGTACTATCTTATTGCCTTCGCTGGCTAAGAGTTTTTCCAGCGGAAATCATGCAGAATATCGTCGATTAATGGATTGGGGGCTGCGTCTTTGCTTTTTGTTGGCACTGCCTTGTGCTGTCGCATTGGGTATTTTGGCAGAGCCATTGACGGTTTCACTCTTTCAATACGGTAATTTTTCTGCCTTTGATGCTGAAATGACTCAGCGGGCATTGATTGCTTACTGCTTTGGGTTGATGGGATTGATTGTTGTTAAGGTGCTTGCTCCCGGCTTCTATTCTCGTCAGGACATTAAAACACCCGTTAAGATTGCGATTGCAACCCTGGTTTTAACCCAGCTGATGAACCTTGCTTTTATTGGTCCACTGCAACATGCAGGGTTGGCACTTTCCATCGGCTTGGCCGCCTGCTTTAATGCCAGTATGCTTTACTGGCAACTGCGAAAACGTGAGATTTTCAAGCCGCTGGCTGGCTGGGGAACATTTTTGCTGAAATTAGTTGTGGCGATTGTCGTTATGGTTGGGGTATTACTCGCAGTATTGTGGGTTATGCCAGCCTGGGATCAGGGCAATATGGCTATGCGATTGCTACGGTTGATGGGCGTTGTGATTGCAGGTGCAGGCAGTTATTTTGCTGCATTGGCTTTGATGGGATTCAGATTGAAAGACTTTGCACAACGGGGATTGCAATAACTGAATTTCCCCAATCCATTGTGTTTTTATTAGCGAACCGCTCAATAATTTATTGAGCGGTATCATTAATTATTTTACATAACCCATTATTTTTAAATCTTACTCAGGTTATATCAAATTAAATAAAATATCTCATGCAATTTATTTTATTAAGGATTGTTGCATGATTTTATGATTGTATAATCAAAAGTAAGTCAGTAATTCATGATGTGTTGAAATATATGTTGTCTTATATAACATATATGCGCGCATAATAAAATAAGAGGAATTAAAATGAGTTACTTAAAAATAGCCAAAAAATATATTACTTTCCTCGCGCTGATGTTTTCTGTAAATATCGCATTTGCTAATGATAAGGCAGTGGAAAATAATAAAAAAACAGAAAATAATAAAATTGTTAAATTTTCTTCATATTATAATATGCATGTAAGAAATAATAGTGACACTGCACAAATAGAAATGAAACGTACTGGATATAGTTGTATGTATGGAGCAGGGCCACACTTGACAGTTTTAGGTCCTAAAGAAAAAACAAGCTTTAATTTAGAAACAGATAATGGATTCTTTCAAGGTTGTAGCGATTCAGATAAAACAGTCGACTGGACAGTTAAGTATAGCGCCCCGGAGGCTGAAGATATAAATTGCTACATTAGACTTGATACAACCATCCATGGCTTTGTCCCTATGATTTGGAGCACGACTTTTAAACCCAGAATAGGTACAACCTGCAGCGCACCTCTTAAATTTATCTGTGATGGCAGTGAAACAGCCTGTCAACACGGTGATTTCAGTGATGAAAATCAGATAGTTCTGGAAGTAACCAATTAATTTAAATTTAATGTGTTAAAAATCAGAAAATATGCTGTCAGTGAAAATGGGGCTTAATTTCCCAAATAGCATTCCAAAATGAATGTAGCAGGAAGATAATAAAATACAGTGTGAATTAGCGAAAAACAAGAAACTGGTATGACAAAAATATCATACCAGTTTCCGGAACAAGAGAATTACATCCGTTCTACGGTTTGAATGCCTAAAGTATCAAGACCTTGTTTCAGCGTTTTTGCAGTCAACAATGCCAATTTCAGGCGGCTCTGGCGCAGTTCTTCGCTGTCGGCGCTGAGTATCGGGCAATGTTCGTAAAAACCGGAGAACAGACCTGCCAAATCATACAGATAAGCACACATTACATGAGGTGTGCCTTCGCGGGCAACGGTTATGATGGTTTCTTCAAATTGCAGCAAACGCGTTGCCAAAGCTTGCTCACGCTCTTCATTAAGCATGACAGGCTGTGTCAGATTGCTTTCATCAATGCCTGCACGCTTGAAAATTGAGTTTACGCGGGTATAGGCATACTGCATATAAGGCGCTGTATTGCCTTCAAATGCGAGCATGTTATCCCAGTCAAAAACGTAATCGGTAGTGCGGCTTTTGGAAAGGTCGGCATATTTCACTGCACCGATACCCACGGCTTCAACCACTTTTTTCAGTTCGTCTTCCGGCATATCTGGATTTTTTTCACGGATCAGGGCATCCGCACGTTCAATCGCCTCATCCAGCAAATCAGACAATCTTACAGTACCGCCAGCACGGGTTTTGAATGGCTTACCATCTTTGCCCAGCATCATGCCGAACATATGATGTTCGAGTGACATTTCTTCAGGAATGTAACCTGCTTTGCGGACAATGGTCCAAGCCTGCATCAAATGTTGATGCTGGCGTGAGTCGGTGTAATAAAGCACGCGATCGGCATGCAGAACTTCATGGCGGTATTTGGAACAGGCAATATCTGTTGTCGTATAAAGGTAGCCACCATCTTTTTTCTGGATGATAACTCCCATTGGCTCACCTTCTTTATTCTTGTATTCATCAAGGTAAACCACGGTAGCGCCATCGCTCTCAACAGCAAGACCTTTTTGTTTCAGATCCGCAACAATCCCCGGCAGCATATCGTTATACAGGCTTTCACCCATGACATCTTTTTCTGTCAGGGTGACATTCAGGCGATTATAGGTTTCCTGATTTTGTGACATAGTAATGTCAACCAGCTTGCGCCACATCGTGCGGCAATATTCATCCCCACCTTGCAGTCTTACGACATAACTGCGGGCACGGACAGCAAATTCTTCATCTTCATCGTAAGTTTTTTTCGCTTCACGATAGAATTCTTCCAAATCGGCGAGAGCCATATCGCTGGCATTTTCATTCTGGACTTTTTCCAGATAGGCAATCAGCATGCCGAATTGCGTTCCCCAATCACCAAGATGATTGGCGCGAATGACGTTGTGCCCGATAAACTCCAGAGTACGGGCCGCAGCATCGCCAATAATCGTGGATCGAATGTGGCCGATGTGCATTTGTTTGGCGACATTCGGCGCAGAATAATCAATCACAACCGTTTGAGGCTCAACTGGTGCGATACCCAGTTTTTCGTCTTTCAGCGCGGTTTCGATATGGGCCGCAATCCAGTCTTTATCCAGAAAAATATTGATAAACCCTGGCCCAGCGATTTCAATTTTGCTGGCTATTCCTTGCAGATCTAACAAATTGACGACTTTTTCTGCCAATTGTCGGGGAGGCATGCCCACTTTTTTCGCTGCCGCCATGACACCATTCGCTTGGTAGTCACCAAACTGAGCTTTTGCAGATTGACGGACGTGAGCTTCGCTGTCGGCTGGGGCACCAGCTGCAATCAGCGCATGGCTGATTTTTTCTGAAAGAATGGCCTGAATATTCACCGTGTTACCTTAAGTTACGCACAAAATCGTTTGCATTTGAATGATGCAAATACTTCCAAGCGTGTGGATTATGAGAAAATAACGGGTTTTATATCATATTCCGTATCCTGCATGCTACCATCAGCCGCTGCTTGCAGGATGACTTTTTGTTTTCAGATTGTCTTTCAGACAATCCTTCGTCATTTGACGTTGTTTCAGTGGTGTTACATGAGGGGAGAGAGCAATTTTTAATGGAGGATAAAGTGATTCATTTTTCAACAATTCCTGAATTACAGGGTTTATCAGCTGATTTAGGCGTATTTGAGCAAAAATTAAAACAGTTTGGCGAAGAGCTTGGCTTACGGTTCGCGCCATACACAGCGGATCATATTTCCCTGCGTTGTAATGAAACTTCAAGAGCAGAGCGCTGGCGTCAGGGTTTTCTGCAATGTGGTCAATTGATGTCTGAAAATATGATTAATGGGCGTCCAATCTGCCTGTTTGAACTGGAACAGCCGATCACTTTGCTGGAGTGGGAAATTGATTGTGTGGAACTGCCTTATCCAACGGATAAACACTATCTTCACCAGGGTTGGGAACATGTGGAGCTTGTTTTGCCTGTCCCGCCAGAACATATAATGCGTGAAGCCCGCAAACTATTGCCCCATCCGTTGCCACAAGGTTTCCGCATAAAAGAAAGCTGTCCTGGGGGGGAAAAGGAGAGGCTGCCAAATCCAACATTGGCGGTGACAAATGGTGAAATTACTGTCAAATATCATCCGTTTTCTCTCAAAGAGATCGTGGAAAGTGAACTGAACGGATTGGGTTAATTTTCGCAGTTATTGCATTATTGGTACCCGCAGCCTTTCAGTGGCAAGGTTGCTGGCTTCATTCAATGGCCCAGTCGTTCCAATCGTATAGCTATCTATATGACTGGGACGATGATTTGGTTACATATGTAATGGTATATCAAGGCCCTGAAATAATCGCTCTGAAATGGAATAACCATATCCCCCTCATACCGTTTAAAATGGTAAATTTCATCTCTGATACTCCGGCAAATACATGCCGATATAAAAACTGATGATTTATAAATAGGGTTAAATAAACCAACCTTGATTTCGATATATTGACATTTTTTATTATTGCTGCTGAGCTACTGATTTTCATTTTTGGCTTTTCTGTGCAATATGAAATTATTTTTATTGCTATCTGATTTATTTTGACATGGTGATATTTTTTATTGTTTCAAATATTGTTTCAGATATGTTTTTTATTAGGGTTGAATTAATTTTTACCCATCGCATGTTATACAAATTATATGTGATTTTATTTATATTGATAAAGGCAATTAAACACCTTTTCATAATGATGAAATTATTATTAACCCTGCGTATTACATGAAGCAACATATGTTGGAATTCTTATTGTTCTAAAAAGAAATTTAGTATTAAAAAAATCACAAATGTAACATTCATCTAATTAAGGTGATATTTTGGTTAATAATTATTGAAATGAAATTAAAATTATTTATTAAAATAAAGTGAGGTAATTGCATAATTACGTAATGGAAAAATAAATTAATTATACTATGGTGAATATTATCATTGAGTTATTACTTAACTTTTAATTTTTCTCGATGTTTAATTCGAAAGTCTAATGAAGAATATTGGCTAAATATTTTTAAGTTAACATCGAATTTATTAATGACATGACTATTGCGTCAATTAAAAGTTATTTATAGGAACTCTCAGGATTGAAATGAAATTTTTCAAACAACTAATAGATTCTAGAGGTCATTAATGAAAGGTAGTATTGCTAAAAAGGGAGATGTTTTTAATGAGGAAGCGTCTTCTCAAATCTCATATTCAGAGATAATGAATAATAAAAATGACACTTCCATTGTATTGCGGACTTGTGTGGTGGTAGGAGGAACAACGCTTGCTGTTTATTGCGCTGAGCTAATTCAGGTGTCCGGGCATACTATACAGGCGGTGTTATCCACCGATACTGTCATGCAAACATGGGCTAACCAGCAAGGGATAGTTTGTGTGAATTCGGTTGAAGCATTGCAAAAACACATCATATTGCATCCGGCTGATTGGCTCTTTTCAATCGTCAACCCTCTTATTCTGCCCGTGTCATTGATTTCACAGATCCGCAAGGGTGCGTTTAATTACCATGACAGCCCTTTGCCGCGTTATGCGGGCCATTATGCCACGTCTTGGGCGTTGTTGGAGCAGGCGAAACATTATGCCGTTTCTTGGCATCGCATAGAAAGCAGTGTCGATACTGGCGATATTGCGGTGCAATTGCCCGTATCGATTGAAGAACATGACAGTGCTTTCTCGTTGAATCTGAAATGCTACCAAGCGGCCCAGAAAGGATTTGCGGAACTGTTAAATCAATTGGGCCAGGACACATTGGTAACTCACCCGCAAGAGCTGTCACAACGGAGTTTTTATGCCTTATCGCATCGTCCTGATGCTGGCGGGTATTTATGTTGGGAGCGATCTGCAAAGACATTGTCTGCGCTGGTGCGGGCATTAGATTTTGGCGAGAATTATGATAATCCATTGGGACGTCCGAAATTGTTACTGGAGCGAGGGACAGTAACAATTTCTTGGCTTCAGCCGCTGGCTCAACGTTCGGAGGGAAAACCCGGCACACTGGTCAGTGTGGAAGGTGATGCCTGGCGGGTAACGACCGGCAGTGAGGATGTCCGTATCGGTGGTTTTGCTACCCTTGAAGGGCAGCTGCTGTCAGCCAGAGAGTTGGCTAAAATAGCGGAACTTAAATCGGGGAAACCACTGCCTTTGCTTTCATCACAACAGGCACAGGATGTCAAAAATACCCTCCAGGCAATTGCCCCCAGTGAGGCATTTTGGCAGCGACGCCTTGCCGTTTTCCAGCCCGCCCAATTACCGTTTGGATCTTCCAAAAGCTTATCAGAGCCTCGTTGGGTCACCAGCCTTTGGCAGACTCCTGTTACCCGTAATGAGGGCGATACGCCATCGCAAACGTTGTTACAGGCATTTGTTATCTATCTTACCCGCCTGACGGAACAGCCTGTATTCCAAATCGGTTGGGGCGTGGAAGTCAATGATGACTTGTCAGCGTTGTCCCCTGTGGTTCCTATGGAGATTGAAGGAGCGCTTGATAAGCCGTGGCCTGCAATGGCTAATTTTGTGAATGATGAGCTTACCCGATTAATACGGCATCGTACGTTCAGTCGTGATCTTTGTTCTCGGTCGCCTTCACTCCGGGATATTCTTGCATTACAAACCCGCAGTCCGTGGCCAATAGCGGTTTCGATGATACAAAGTGATATTGAAAATGCCATTGGTGAATTGTTGACGTTCCAGATCAATGCGCAGGGAGAATTCCGTTGGATTTACGATGAAAGTCGCCTGAGTGCAGATATCATCTTGCGGATGAGTGAACATTTACAAGAATTGCTGTCATCAAAAAAAGAGGGGGATGAGATCCCCGTCGGAAAACTGAATGTGTTGCCTGCGGTTGAACGTACATTGCTGCTGGAAACTTGGAATGCGACAGAAAGGGCCTACTCAGATCAGTTATGCATTCATCAGTTATTTGAATTGCACGCCGAAAAAAATCCTGATGCCATTGCCTTGGTGCACGAAGAACATGCCTTCAGTTATGCTGAGCTAAATGCCCGGGCCAACCGGCTGGCACATCAATTGATTGCTTCGAGGATCGAGCCAGACCAAAGGGTGGCAATTTGCATGGCAAACTCTCCCGCGCGGGTGGCGGCGGTGTTGGCCGTGCTGAAAGCGGGCGGGGCTTATGTGCCTTTAGATCCGGCCTATCCCGGGGAACGGCTGTCACATATCCTGACCGATGCCGCCCCGGAAATGTTGCTGGCGGATAGTGCCGGGCAAGCCGCATTGGGTGAACAGGCGCTGGCAGGACTGACGATACTGGACCCCACTGTTTTGCCTGACCAGCCGGACAGCAACCCGCAAGTCACTGCCTTGACCTCCCGCCATCTGGCCTACGTGATTTACACTTCCGGATCGACCGGAACGCCCAAAGGGGTGATGATTGAACACCGTGGGCTGGTGAATCTGATTCAGGATAAAATCGTCCAATTCAACATCCATCCTGCCAGCCGAATGTTACAGTTTGCCTCATTTGGTTTTGATGCCAGTGTCTGGGAAATCATGATGGCATTGAGCAGCGGAGCCTGTCTGGTTATTCCGGCTGAGGCTGTTCGTCAGGACTCATGCCGACTTTGGCACTATCTGGAAGAGCAATCAGTGACACATGCCTTCCTGGCTCCGGCTTTATTGCGAGACGGGATTGATTTGCCGGCGCTGACGATAAAACCGACATTAATATTGGGCGGTGAAGCCCCCAGCCTTGCGCTATTGCGGGCACTAAGCGGTCAGGCAACCCTATTCAATGCCTATGGCCCGACAGAGGCAACCGTTTGTGCCACAACCTGGTACTGTCCGTCAGACTATACAAACCATGCAGGAACCGAGGTGCCTATAGGGCGCCCAATAACAAATACGCGGGCTTATCTGCTGGACGCTTGCGGTCAGCCAGTCCCGCAGGGAGTGGAAGGGGAACTGTATATTGGGGGCGTTGGTGTCGCGCGTGGGTATCTGAACCGCCCTGAACTGACGGCGGAACGTTTTCTTACCGACCCATTCAGCAATGAGCCGGGGGCACGGATGTACCGCACCGGGGATTTGGCCCGTTATTTACCTGACGGCAATCTGGAGTTTCTGGGGCGCAATGACCATCAGGTGAAAATCCGTGGTTTCCGTATTGAATTGGGTGAAATTGAAGCCCGGTTGATGGAACACCCAGCAGTACGTGCATCCACGGTGCTGGCGTTGGGAGATGTGCCGGATAAACGTCTGGTGGCTTATGTGGTGGCAGATGCTGATAAAAACTTAGCGAATGATTTGCGCACATATTTGAGTGCCATTTTACCGAATTATATGATGCCGGCGGCATTTGTGCGTTTGGAGGCTTTCCCGTTGACCCCTAACGGTAAATTGGATCGCCGTGCTTTGCCTGCACCGGATAATGAGGCATTTGCCCGCCAGCACTATGAGGCCCCACAAGGCGAAAAAGAAACAGTATTGGCGGCGATTTGGAGTGAATTGCTGGGCATGGAGCCAATCAGCCGGCATGACAATTTCTTTGCCTTGGGCGGGCACTCCTTGTTGGCGGTAAAGGTGATCGAATGCTTGCGTCAGAGAGGGATAACACTGGCAATACGTAACCTGTTTTTGTTACCGGTGCTGTCAGAATTGGCCCAAACACTGGGGCAACAAGAGGGGGAAATCGTACCGGTCAATGTAATAACGCCTGACACTACCGCGCTGACTCCAGCGATGTTGCCGCTGGTTGATCTGACCCAGACTGACATTGATTGTGTTGTTGCACAGGCGCCGGGAGGATTGGCGAATATTCAGGATATCTACGCCTTATCCCCGTTGCAGGACGGTATTTTGTTCCATCATTTACTGGCAAGCGAAGGCGATCCGTATTTACTGACGCTGCAAATGACTTTTGAGAATCGGGCTTTGCTGGATCGTTATTTAGCCGCCCTGCAACAGGTCATTAACCGCCATGATATTTTGCGCACTGCTTTTCTCTGGCAGGGACTTTCTGTGCCGGTGCAGGTTGTCTGTCGCCAGGTTCCCTTATCTGTACTGGAATTATCTGTACTGGAATTGAATTTGGGTCCGGCGGATGGCGCTGTCCGTGAGCAGTTAATGCAACGTTTTGATTCCCGCCATTATCGCCTTGATCTGAATAAGGCGCCGTTATTACGTATTGTCATAGCACAGGAAGAAGGTGGCCGTTGGGCTGTCCTGCAATTGCTGCACCACTTGATTGGTGACCATACAACGTTGGAGATGATGCACCGTGAAGTGAAGTCTTATCTGGACGGACAGGGAGCCAGCCTGCCGGTACCAATGCCGTTCCGCAATTTGGTGGCGCAAGCGCGTTTGGGTGTCAATGAAGCAGAGCACAAGCGATTCTTTACCGATATGCTGGCAGACGTGGAAGAGCCCACACTGCCGTTCGGTTTGACGGAGGTGCATCGTGATGGTTCACAGGTCACCGAGTTCCACCGAATGCTGGTACCGGAATTGAATGACCGCCTGCGCACCCAGGCCCAGCGTCTGGGCGTTAGTCTGGCGGCATTGTGTCATCTGGCCTGGGCACAGGTTCTGGCGCGTACCAGTGGGCAGAAAAAAGTCGTCTTCGGCACCGTACTGTTCGGTCGCATGGTCGTGGGGGAAGGAACCGACAATGGCATGGGGATGTTTATCAATACCTTGCCTTTGCAATTGGATATGGATGGCTCGTCGGTACAAGACAGCGTGAGGTCAGCCCATACCCGGCTGGCTGAACTTTTAACCCATGAACATGCGTCATTGGTTCTGGCCCAGCGATGCAGCGGGGTTGATAGTACTCTTCCTCTCTTCAGTGCCTTGTTGAATTATCGGCACAATGATACGTCAGTGGCGCTGAATGAGTTGATAAAAGGGATTGAATTACTGGAACTGAAGGAACGAACCAATTATCCCTTCGTCTTGTCCGTGGAGGATTTTGGTGATGCCTTGGGGCTGACTGCTCAGGTCGTCCATCCGTTTGATCCGGAAAAGATATGCAGTTACATGCAGCAGGCGCTGGAAAGTTTGGCAGCCGCGCTGGAATTCACGCCGAATATGCCGGTCCGGGCATTAGATATTCTGCCGGAGAGTGAACGCAGGCTGTTGCTGACCACCTGGAACACACCTACCAGGAACACATCCACTTGGAACACAGCAGAAACGCCGTATTCTGGGGCAGAATGTATTCACCAATTGTTTGAGCAGCACGCGAAAGAAACCCCTGATGCGATAGCGTTGGTGTGTCATGAACAGAGCCTCAGTTATGCTGAATTAAATGCCCGGGCCAACAGGTTGGCGCATCAGTTGATTGCACAGGGGGTTGAACCGGAGCAACGGGTGGCGCTCTGTGTCTCCCGATCATCCGCTATGGTGGTGGGAGTATTGGCAATATTGAAAGCTGGCGGTACTTATGTGCCTCTGGACCCCGTTTATACCAGTGAGCGTTTGGCCCATATTCTGGCAGATGCTGAACCTGCCATTGTACTGGCTGATCCCATTGGGCAGAAAACATTGGGTGAACACGCACTGGCAGGACGGGCAGTACTTGACCCGAATATTTTGCCTGAGCAACCGGACAGCAACCCGCAAGTGGCTGGATTAACATCAGGGCATTTGGCTTACATCATTTATACCTCGGGTTCGACCGGCATTCCGAAAGGCGTTATGGTTGAGCACCGCAATATCCTGCGCTTATTCGATGCGACACAAGCTTGGTATCACTTTAACCGGCAAGATGTCTGGTGTTTGTTTCATTCCCTCTCTTTTGATTTCTCGGTATGGGAATTATGGGGTGCGTTACGCTACGGTGCTAAATTGGTGTTGGTCCCACATGAAACAGCCCGTTCACCACAGGCGTTCCACCAATTTGTGTGCCGGCATGGGATTACCGTGTTGAATCAGACACCGAGTGCGTTTAAAGCGTTTATTGCCAGTTATGTCAGCAATCCATTGCCGGATCAGCTGCGTTACGTCATTTTTGGCGGAGAAGCGCTTGATCCCGGCATATTGCAGCCGTGGTACCGCTTGCGCGGTGAGACGTCACCCCAGTTGGTCAATATGTACGGCATCACCGAGACGACGGTACATGTGACTTACCGGGAGCTGAATCAACAGGATGTGGAGCAGATAACCAGCCCTATCGGACAGCGCATTCCGGATTTAACATTGTATTTGCTGGGTGATGATGGCCAGCCCGTGCCGTTGGGTGCGGTGGGTGAATTATATGTGGGCGGGGCAGGTGTGGCACGGGGGTATTTGAACCGCCCTGAACTGACGGCGGAACGTTTTCTTGTTGACCCGTTTAGTGATAAGCCGGCAGCGCGGATGTACCGGACCGGTGATTTAGGCCGTTACCTGCCGGACGGCAGTCTGGAATTTCTGGGACGTAACGATCAGCAGGTGAAAATTCGTGGTTTCCGCATTGAACCTGGGGAAATTGAAGCACGATTGAGAGAGCATGCATCGGTGCGTGATGCAGTGGTGCTGGCACAAGGAGAAGAGCAGGACAAGAGATTGGTGGCGTATGTTGTGGCGGAAGGTGTGGAGGCAGATGCAGAATTGACGAATCACCTGCGTGCACATTTGAGCCATGTTCTGCCGGATTATATGATCCCCGCGGCGTTTGTGCGTCTGGCATCTTTCCCGTTAACGCCGAACGGTAAACTGGATCATCGCTCATTGCCTGAGCCGGACAGTAACGCATTTGCCCGTCAGCATTATGAATCCCCACAAGGGGAGACAGAAACCATGCTGGCGGCAATTTGGTGTGAATTACTGGGCATTGAGCAGATCAGCCGGCATGATAACTTCTTTACCCTGGGCGGCCATTCCCTGATGGCGGTGAGGCTAATGAACCGGATAACAAGGCTGGGCGCTGAATTGCCGCTGTCGGCACTGTTTAATACACCATCCTTGGCTGCCTTGGCAGAAAAAATCCAGCATTGGATTGATGCACAACAGAACAACGCGTTACCGACCATAACGGCGGTGCCCCGTGAAGGGTTATTACCATTGTCATTTGCGCAACAGCGCCTGTGGTTACTGACTCAGTTTGAGGGATTGAGTGAAACTTACCATATCCCCATCGCATTACGCTTGCGTGGTCAGCTTAATATTACGGCTTTTCAGCAAGCACTGGATACCTTGTTTGCCCGTCATGAAGCCCTGCGTTCCGTGTTTATTTCTGTTGACGGCCAGCCGCAGATCCGGCTGCTGCCGGCTGATGCAACATTGCCGTTGTTCCTGCATGACTTGCGTGGGGAGCCGGATGCCAAAACGGTATTTGACCAGCTATGCACAGAGGCTGCATCTGAACCTTTTGAACTCAGCCGTGGCCCGCTCATCCGGGCAATGCTTATCCGGTTGTCGGATAATGACTACCATTTTTTGCTGACCCAGCACCATATTGTATCCGATGGCTGGTCATTGAATGTGCTGGCGCGGGAGTTGAATGCCCTCTATATGGCGTACCGATCCGGAGATCCCGATCCTTTACCGCCACTGGCGATTCAATATCCGGATTATGCTGCCTGGCAACATCAGTGGCTTTCTGTTGAGCACATGCAGGTGCAATCGGACTATTGGCGGACGGTGATGGTGGATGTCCCGGTACTGCTGGATTTGCCGACCGATCGCCCTCGTCCGGCGGAGCAATCCCTTGCCGGAAAAATGATACCGATCACTCTGGATGCGGAACTCACCGCGGCCCTGAAACAGTTGAGCGCACAACACGGGGTTACGTTATTTATGACCTTGCTCTCTGCCTGGTCACTGGTGTTATCTCGCCTTTCCGGTCAGACGGATATTGTTATCGGTACCCCGAGTGCAGGCCGCAGCCGTCAGGAAATTGAACCCTTGATTGGCTTCTTTGTGAATACGCTGGCATTGCGTCTGGATGTCTCAGGTGAACTGACCGTGACAGAATTTCTGGCACAAGTCCGGAAAACTGCGTTGGCGGCACAGGCACATCAGGATCTGCCGTTTGAACAGGTAGTGGAAATTGTGCAGCCACCACGTCAGCTGGCACATACCCCGCTGTTTCAGGTGATGTTTGCCTGGCAGAACAATGAACGTTCGGAGTGGAAATTGCCGGGACTTGAAGTATCACAGGTTGATCAAACACCGGATATTGCCAAGTTTGACCTTGAACTGACTCTGTCTGAGGATGGTGACCGGGTTGTCGGGATGCTGAATTATGCCTCGGCCTTGTTTGATCACACAACAATTGAACGCCATCTCGGTTGCCTGTATCAGGCGTTGCAACAAATGGCAGCGACGCCCGGTCTGCCACTGAGAAATATCGATGTCCTGCCTCCATCAGAGCGCCGGTTATTGCTGGAAAGCTGGAATGGGACGGAAACTGACTACCCGACAGAAATGTGTATTCATCAGTTCCTTGAGCGACAAGCAGAGGATACGCCGGAAGCTATTGCATTGGTTTATGAAGACCAGCACCTCAGTTATGCAGAATTGAATACCCGTGCCAATCGGCTGGCTCATCAGTTGATTGCCTTGGGGGTCGGGCCGGATCAGCGGGTGGTGATTTGTGTCTCAAAATCACCGGCGATGGTAGTGGGGTTATTGGCAGTATTAAAAGCCGGCGGGGCCTATGTCCCTCTGGACCCGACTTACTCAGGCGAACGTCTGGCACAGAATCTGACGGATGCCGATCCGGTGCTTGTATTGGCAGATAATCTTGGAATTACCGCATTGGGTGAATCGGTCCTGACAGGGCGGACGGTGGTTGATCCGAATATTGTGCCTGCGCAGCCGGACAGCAATCCTCGGATATCCGGATTGACATCACGGCATTTGGCCTACGTCATTTATACTTCCGGTTCAACAGGAATACCTAAAGGGGTGATGGTTGAGCATCAAAGCTGGGTGAATCTGGCGCTATTCCAAATCAACCGGTTTAATCTTGATAACACCAGCAAGGTATTGCAGTTTGCTTCATTGGGGTTTGATGCCAGTGCCTGGGACATCATGATGGCATTGGGATGCGGTGCCTGTCTGGTTATTCCAAACGAGACGGTGCGTCAGGACCCGCGTGGCCTTTGGCAATATTTGGAAACGAATGCAGTGACGCACGCTTGCCTGACGCCTTCCCTGTTGCGGGGCATTTCCGAATTACCCGCCCTCACGATAAAACTGACCTTGATATTGGCGGGAGAGACGCCCAATCCGACACTCGTTCAGGCCTTGAGTCGTCAGGTTTCACTGTTCAATGCTTATGGCCCAACCGAAGCAACGGTCTGTGCCACGGTTTGGCGCTGCCCGTCAACTTATTCAGAAACCGACAAACTTCCTATCGGGCGTCCTATCAACAATGCATGGGTTTATCTGTTGGATGCGGAAAGACAGCCAGTGCCGCTGGGGGCGATGGGGGAACTGTATATTGGGGGTGCTGGTGTCGCGCGTGGGTATCTGAACCGCCCTGAACTGACGGCTGAACGTTTTCTTGTTGACCCATTCAGCAATGAGCCGGGGGCACGGATGTACCGCACCGGGGATTTGGCCCGTTATCTGCCCGACGGCAATCTGGAGTTTCTGGGGCGCAATGACCATCAGGTAAAAATCCGTGGCTTCCGCATTGAACTGGGGGAAATTGAAGCCCGGCTGAGGGAATACCCGGCCGTGCGTGAGGCGGCGGTATTGGTTCGGGGGGAGGCGTCAGATAAACGGCTGGTGGCTTATGTTGTCACAAATGCGGACAAGGAATTGGCGAACAATCTGCGTACCCACTTAAACTCTATTTTGCCGGATTATATGATCCCGTCAGCCTTTGTATGTTTAGAGGCCTTCCCGCTCACGCCGAATGGCAAACTCGATCATCGCTCACTGCCTGAACCAGGCACTGAAGCGTTTGCCCGTCAGCATTATGAGTTGCCACAAGGTGAAACCGAAACCGTGCTGGCTGCTGCTTGGCGTGAAGTATTGGGTATTGAACGCATCAGCCGACATGATAATTTCTTTGCCCTGGGGGGCCATTCCCTGTTGGTGGTGCAAATGATTGAACGCCTGCGCCAGCAGGGGTTGACACTGGCTATCCGGGATTTATTCCAGTCTCCGGTGCTGTCAACGCTGGCACAAACACTGGGACAGCATCAGGCGGCCCTGATACCCGCCAATATGATTACCCCCGAAAGCACTGTGATTACGCCCGCGATGCTGCCGCTGGCGGATTTGGCCCAGGCGGATATAGACCACATTGTCGGGCAAGTGCCGGATGGCATAATGAATATTCAGGACATTTACCCGTTGTCCCCTTTGCAGGACGGGATTTTGTTCCACCATTTATTGGCCCATGAAGGCGATCCGTATCTGCTGATGGCACAAATGGTGTTTGCGGAACGGGCGTTGTTGGATCGCTATTTAGCAGCCGTGCAACAGGTGGTCAACCGGCACGATATTTTGCGCACTGCCTTTCTCTGGCAGGAACTCTCTGTGCCGGTGCAGGTCGTCTGGCGTCAGGCTTCCTTATCGGTGCTGGAGTTGAACTTAGATCCGACGGACGGGCCTGTCCGCGAGCAATTGGCCCGGCGCTTTAATCCCCGCCATTACCGCCTTGATCTCAGTCAGGCCCCGTTATTGCGTTTTGTTGTGGCACAAGAGGAGGATGGCCGCTGGATTGTCCTGCAACTGTTGCATCACCTGATTGGTGATCACACGACACTGGAAATCATGCACCGTGAAGTTCAGGCCTATCTGGCCGGACAGGAGGCCGACCTACCGGCGCCGGTGCCATACCGCAATTTGGTGGCACAGGCACGTTTGGGCATCAGTGAAGCAGAGCATACCCGCTTCTTTTCCAAGATGTTGGGGGATGTAGAAGAACCCACCCTGCCGTTCGGTTTGACGGAGGTGTATCGCGATGGTTCACAGGTCACTGAATTTCACCAGATGCTGCCGTCTGCACTGAATGCACGCCTGCGCAGGCAGGCCAAGAGTCTGGGCGTCAGTCTGGCGGCATTGTGCCATCTGGCCTGGGCACAGGTACTGTCGCGCACCAGTGGACAGGAAAAAGTGGTGTTCGGCACCGTGCTGTTCGGGCGCATGGCTGTGGGAGAGGGCGCTGATAACGGCATGGGCCTGTTTATCAATACCTTGCCGTTGCGGCTGGATATGGATGATACCTCAGTACGGAACAGTGCGCAGATTGCCCATACCAGATTGGCCGAATTATTGGTGAATGAACATGCGTCACTGGCATTGGCCCAGAAATGCAGCGGTGTTGACAGTCATATTCCGCTTTTTAGTGCCCTGCTGAATTATCGGCATAATGATGTATCAGTCACGTCGGAGCCGTTGATCGAGGGCATTGAACTTTTGGGCGCACAGGAACGGACGAATTATCCGCTGGTGCTATCAGTAGAGGATTTTGGTGAATCGTTGGGCCTGACCGTCCAGATAGCCCGGCCGTTTGAGCCGGAACGGATCTGTGGCTATATGCAGCAGACATTGGAAAGCGTGGCGGAAGCGCTGGAGCGTGCGACGGACATGCCGGTCAAGGAACTGGAAGTTCTGCCGGAAACAGAGCGCAGGCTGTTGTTGGCAACGTGGAACGAGACAGAAGCCACTTATCCGGTGGAAATGTGCATCCATCAGTTATTCGAACGGCAGGCAGAGCAAAACCCGAATGCGACTGCGTTGGTACATGAAGGGGATATCCTCAGTTATACCGAGCTGAATACCCGTGCCAACCGGTTGGCTTATCAGCTTATCGAACAGGGCATTGGTGTGGGCCAGCATGTGGCACTGCAATTCGAGCGTTCAGTGGCGCTGGTCGTGGCGCAATTGGCGGTGCTGAAAGCCGGCGGCGTTTATGTCCCGATTGACTCCGGTTTGCCGGATGAGCGGAAACAGGGATTAATCAGGGATTGTGCTGCCTGCTTGCTGATCACGGATAAACAGGCAGATATTCCGGCGGAACTGGGCGTACCGCTGCTTTGCCTGACAAATGAAGATGAGGCAAACAGCGCGCAAAGCGGCATTAACCCAGACGTGCCGCGCTCTGGTGCCGACTGTGCTTATATCATGTACACCTCCGGCTCAAGCGGAACCCCCAAAGGCGTTCAGGTGCCACATCGTGCCGTGAGCCGATTGGTCATCAATAATGGTTATGCAGACATTGGGCCGGATGATCGGGTCGCTTTTATGGCAAATCCGGCGTTTGATGCCAGTACATTTGAAATTTGGGCTCCGTTACTCAACGGCGGGGCAGTGGTCCTTATTGACCGAAATACTTTATTGACTCCGGCGGAATTAGTACACGCGTTACAAACTCATGGTGTCACGGTGATGTGGCTGACTGTCGGCTTGTTCAATCAGTTGGCCGTGACATTGTCACCGGTGCTGCCGCAGATCAAGTGCCTGATTGTCGGGGGCGATGCCCTTGATCCCCATGTTATTCGTGAGGTATTGAAGGCGAATCCTCCCCAACAGCTCTTGAATGGTTATGGCCCGACAGAAGGCACGACCTTTACGACCACCTATGCGATTCAGTCCGTTGGACAGGAAGCAACCAACATTCCGATTGGGCGCCCCATTGCCAATACACGGGTTTATCTGCTGAATTCGGCGCAGCAACCAGTGCCGCTGGGATCGGTAGGGGAACTGTATATTGGGGGCGATGGTGTTGCCTGCGGTTATTTCAATCGTCCTGAATTAACGGCTGAACGTTTCTTGGCCGATCCCTTCAGTGATAAACCGGGTGCGCGTATGTACCGCAGCGGTGATCTGGCGCGTTATCTGCCCGACGGCAATCTGGAGTTTCTGGGCCGCAATGACCAGCAGGTGAAAATCCGTGGCTTCCGCATTGAACTGGGAGAAATCGAGGTTCGATTGGCAGCACATCCGGCAGTGCGTGAAGCCACAGTGCGGGTGTTGGGAGATGGGCAGGAAAAACGGTTGGTGGCTTATATTGTCACAGAAGCTAATGTCGTCGCAGAAGCTAATATTGCCGAAGAAACCCATGCTATCGAGAAAGCCAATGAAGAATTGGCAAATACCCTGCACACGTACTTGAATGCAATTTTGCCGGATTATATGGTACCGGCTGCCTTTGTGCGCCTGGATAGTTTCCCGTTGACTCCGAATGGAAAATTGGATCGCCGTGCCCTGCCGATGCCAGACAGTGAGGCTTTTTCCCGTCAAGTTTATGCAGCGCCTCAAGGTGAAACAGAAGCGGTATTGGCCGCTATTTGGAGCGAATTGCTGGGCATGGCGCAGATCAGCCGACACGATAATTTCTTTACCCTGGGGGGCCATTCCTTGATGGCGGTGCGGATGATTGAACGCCTGCGTCAACGGGGAGTGACACTGGCAATCCGGGATTTGTTCCAGTCACCGGTGCTGTCAACGCTGGCACAAACACTGGGGCAGCATCAGGCGGCCCTGATACCCGCCAATATGATTACCCCTGATGTCACCGTGATTACGCCCGCAATGTTGCCGCTGGTGGATTTGACTCAGGCAGATATTGACCTCATTGCCGGGCAAGTGCCGGATGGCATAATGAATATTCAGGACATTTACCCGTTGTCCCCTTTGCAGGACGGGATTTTGTTCCACCATTTATTGGCCCATGAAGGCGATCCGTATCTGCTGATGGCACAAATGGCATTTGCGGAACGGGCGTTGTTGGATCGCTATTTAGCAGCCGTGCAACAAGTGGTCAACCGGCACGATATTTTGCGTACTGCCTTTCTCTGGCAGGAACTCTCTGTGCCGGTGCAGGTCGTCTGGCGTCAGGCTTCCTTATCGGTGCTGGAGTTGAACTTAGATCCGGCGGACGGGCCTGTCCATGAGCAATTGGCCCGGCGCTTTAATCCCCGCCATTACCGCCTTGATCTCAGTCAGCCCCCGTTATTGCGTTTTGTTGTGGCACAAGAGGAGGATGGCCGCTGGATTGTCCTGCAACTGTTGCATCACCTGATTGGTGATCATACAACGATGGATATCATGCACCGTGAAGTTCAGGCCTGCCTGAATGGACAGGAAGCCAGCCTGCCGGTACCGGTGCCATTCCGTAATTCAGTGGCACAGGCACGTTTGGGCATCAGTGAAGCAGGGCATATCCGTTTCTTTTCCAAGATGTTGGGGGATGTAGAAGAACCCACCCTGCCGTTCGGTTTGACGGAGGTACATCGCGATGGTTCACAGGTCACTGATTTTCACCAGATGCTGCCACCTGCGTTGAATGCACGCCTGCGCAGGCAGGCCAAGAGTCTGGGCGTCAGTCTGGCCGCGTTGTGCCATCTGGCCTGGGCACAGGTACTGTCGCGCACCAGTGGACAGGGAAAAGTGGTGTTCGGTACCGTGCTGTTCGGGCGCATGGCAGCGGGAGAGGGCGCTGATAACGGCATGGGCCTGTTTATCAATACCTTGCCATTGCGGCTGGATATGGATGACACTTCAGTCAGGGACAGCACGCAAATTGCTCATGTCAGGCTGGCCGAATTACTCGCCCATGAACACGCGTCACTGGCATTGGCCCAGCGATGCAGTCATGTGCAGGGGAACATGCCTCTTTTTAATGCGTTACTGAATTATCGGCATAATGCTTTGCCAATCACATCGAATGAACTGATAAAAGGGATTGAATTTTTGGGGGCGCAGGAACGAACGAACTATCCGCTGGCGTTATCGGTAGAGGATTTTGGTGAATCGTTGGGCCTGACCGTTCAGATAGCCCGGCCGTTTGAGCCGGAACGGATTTGTGGCTATATGCAGCAGGCATTGGAAAGCCTGACTGAAGCGCTGGAGAGTACGCCGGACATGCCGGTCAAGGAACTGGAAATTCTGCCGGAAACAGAGCGCAGGTTGCTGTTGGCAACGTGGAATGAGACAGAAGCCGCCTATCCGACGGAAATGTGTATTCATCAGTTATTCGAACAACAGGTGAACAAGACACCAGAAGCCACGGCCTTGGTGTATGAGCACCAACACCTCAGTTATGCGGAACTGAATGCCCGGGCTAACCGATTGGCACATCAACTCATTGTGTCAGGTATTGTTCCGGAGCAGCGGGTTGTGCTTTGTGTATCACGATCACCCGCCATGATAGTGGGGGTGCTGGCGGTTCTGAAAGCCGGTGGGGTGTATGTGCCACTGGACCCGGCTTATTCCAGCGAGCGCCTGGGGCAGAGTGTGATGGATGCCGACCCCGTTTTTGTGCTGGCGGATAAAGTTGGACTCATGGCATTGGGTGAACAGGCATTGGCAGGAAGAACGGTATTTGACCCGAATATTTTGCCTGAGCAGCCGGGCAACAATCCTCAAGTCGCTGAATTAACATCAGGGCATATGGCGTATGTCATCTATACTTCGGGTTCAACCGGCGTTCCGAAAGGGGTGATGGTGACACATCAAAACGTCGTGAATTTGGCTTTCGCCCAAATCAACCGGTTTAATGTTGATGAAACCAGCAGGGTATTGCAGTTTGCATCATTGGGGTTTGATGCCAGTGTATCGGAAATCATGGCAGCGTTAAGTAGTGGCGCGTGTTTGGTTATCCCGGGCGATGAGGTTCGTCAGGCCCCGCTTCGCCTTTGGCAATATCTGGAAGAAAACGCGGTCACTTATGCTTGCTTGACACCCTCCCTGCTACAGGGCATTTCCGATTTTCCTCCACTGACGGTAAAACTGACTTTAATACTGGCAGGGGAATCGCCCAGTGCGGCACTGCTTAAGGGGCTGCACGGACAGGTTATGCTGTTCAATGATTATGGTCCAACCGAAGCGACGGTATGTGCGACGAGTTGGCGTTGTCCGCCAGACTATCAGGGGAGAATGGTTTCTATTGGTCGCCCGACGACAAATACACGGATTTATTTGCTGGATGATCATGCTCAACCTGTACCATTGGGCATGGCAGGCGAGATCTATATAGGAGGAGACGGGGTCGCTCGGGGGTATTTGAACCGTCCTGAATTAACCGCTGAACGTTTCTTTATCGATCCGTTCAGTGACAAACCGGATGCCCGCATGTATCGCACCGGAGACATGGCACGTTATCTGCCCGATGGCAATTTGGAGTTTCTGGGCCGTAATGACCAACAGGTGAAAATTCGCGGGTTCAGGATAGAGCCGGGGGAAATCGAGGCGCGGCTGAGAGAATTCCCGTCAGTGCGTGATTCTGTGGTGCTGGCACTGGGTGAGGGGATGGAAAAACAACTGGTTGCGTATATTGTGGCGGAGCCGGAAGAGACACTGGCGAGCGATCTGCGTGCACATTTAAGTGCGATGTTGCCGGATTATATGGTACCGGCCGCCTTTGTGCACCTGGATAGTTTCCCATTGACCCCGAATGGAAAATTGGATCGCAATGCCCTGCCGGCGCCAGACGGTCAGGCCTTTGCCCGTCAGATTTATGCGGAACCTCAGGGCGAAACTGAAACTGCATTGGCTGCCATTTGGAGTGATGTGTTAGGTGTTGAACACATTAGTCGGCACGATAATTTCTTTGCCCTGGGAGGACATTCGTTGCTGGCGGTACGGGTTATGAACCGGATAACGGGACTCGGTGCTGAATTGCCATTGTCTGTGCTGTTCAATACCCCATTATTGGCTGAACTGGCGAAGGCGATCGATATTCAGCGTAAGACACAGAATAGTCTGTTGCCTGCCATCAAACCCGTTCCCCGTGAGGGAATATTGCCATTGTCATTTGCCCAACAGCGCTTGTGGTTTTTGGCGCAACTAGATGGTGTCAGTGAAACATACCACATTTCAATCGCGCTGCGTTTGCGGGGGACACTGGATCAAGCCGCTTGGCAGCAAGCACTGGATACGTTGTTTTCACGGCATGAAGCCTTGCGTTCCGTGTTTATTTCTGTTGGCGGCCAGCCGCAGGTGCAGCTGCTGGAGGCAGATTGCGGGATGCCGCTGTCTCAACATGACTTGCGTAAACACGCGAATGTGGAAGCAACACTTGAACAGTTATATTCTGAAACCACCTCTGAGCCCTTTGAACTCAACCGTGGCCCACTGATGCGGGCAATGCTTATCCGGCTTGCGGATGACGATTATCAGTTTTTGCTGACACAGCATCACATTGTCTCTGACGGGTGGTCATTCCATATACTGATACGGGAACTGAACACACTTTATGCAGCTTATCTCACTGGGCAGCATGATCCCTTACCTCCGTTGACTATTCAGTATCCGGATTATGCAGTTTGGCAGCGTCAATGGTTTTCCACTGAACGTATTAAGGCACAGTCTGATTATTGGCGTACTGTGTTGGCTGATGCACCCGTGTTGTTGGATTTGCCGACTGATCGGCCCCGTCCATTGGAACAATCATTTATCGGGCAGGGGTTACCGATCAGTCTGGATGTGGACTTGACCGCGGCATTGAAACATCTGAGCCAACAGCACGGCACCACAATATTTATGACATTGTTGACCGCTTGGGCAGTGGTGTTATCCCGTCTGTCCGGCCAGACAGATATTGTCATTGGAACTCCCAGCGCTGGCCGCAGTCGTCAGGAGGTAGAAGCGTTAATTGGATTTTTTGTGAATACACTGGCATTGCGTCTGGATGTATCAAATGAGCTGACCGTGACGGAATTGTTGGCACAGGTTCGGAAAACCACCTTGGCAGCACAGGCGCATCAGGATTTACCATTTGAACAGGTGGTAGACATTGTGCAACCACCCCGTCAATTGGCGCATACGCCGTTATTTCAGGTGATATTTGCCTGGCAGAATAATGAAAGTATGGATTGGGCATTGCCGGGAGTGACGGTGTCACCGATTGAGAGAGACTTAAAGGTTGTCAAATTTGATCTCGAACTCAATTTGTATGAAAGGGAAGACAAGATAGTCGGGGAATTGCGTTATGCCAGCGCTTTGTTCGATCAACAAACAATAGAAAGACATATCGGTTATTTGCATAATGTGTTGCAGATGATGGTAGCAATGCCCCAGCAGCGACTCAGGGATATCGATATCCTGCCTCCATCAGAGCGCCGGTTATTGCTGGAAAACTGGAACGCGACGGCAGTTCCTTATCCTGATTCATTGTGTATTCATCAGTTAGTGGAGCGGCAAGCAGAAAATACACCGGAAGCCATAGCCTTAGTTTATGAGGAGCAGCATCTCAGTTATGCAGAACTGAATATCCGCGCCAATCGGCTGGCTCATCAATTGATTGCATTGGGTGTCGGGCCGGAGCAGCGGGTGGTGATTTGTGTGTCAAAGTCACCGGCGATGGTCGTGGGATTGTTGGCAGTATTAAAAGCCGGTGGAGCTTATGTTCCTCTGGATCCGGCCTATTCAGGTGAGCGTCTGGCACAAAATTTGGCGGATGCCGATCCGGTGCTGGTGTTGACAGATAATGTTGGGCTTAGCGCACTGGGAAAAACAGTTCTGGCAGGGCGGACGGTACTTGACCCGAATATTGTGCCTGCGCAGCCGGACAACAACCCACGGATAATCGGCTTGACATCACGGCATTTGGCCTACGTCATTTATACCTCCGGTTCAACCGGAATACCGAAAGGAGTGATGGTTGAGCATCAAGGCTGGGTAAATCTGACACTCTTCCTCATCAAGCGGTTTAATATTGACAGTACCAGCAGGGTATTGCAGTTTGCTTCATTGGGATTTGATGTCAGTGCCTGGGAGATCATGATGGCATTGGGTTGTGGTGTCTGTCTGGTTATTCCAAACGAAACGGTACGTCAGGACTCGCGTGGCCTTTGGCAATATTTGGAAACGAATGCCGTGACGCATGCTTCCCTGACGCCGTCCTTATTGCGGGGTATTTCTGATGAATTATCCGCCTCCACGCTCAAACTGACCTTGATATTGGGGGGAGAAACCCCCGATCCGGCACTCTTTCAGTCCCTAAGTGGCCGGTTCTCATTGTCCAATGTTTATGGCCCGACCGAAGCAACAATCTGTGCCACGGTTTGGCACTGTCCGGCAGATTATTCAGCAACCGACAAACTGCCTATCGGGCGACCCATCGACAATGCTCGGATTTACCTGTTGGATACGAAAGGGCAGCCGGTGCCGTTGGGAGCGGTGGGCGAACTGTATATTGGCGGCGTTGGCGTCGCGCGTGGCTATCTGAATCGCCCCGAATTGACGGCGGAACGTTTTCTTATCGACCCATTCAGCAATAAGCCAGGTGCACGGATGTACCGCACCGGGGATTTGGCCCGTTATCTGCCCGATGGCAATCTGGAGTTTATGGGGCGCAATGATCATCAGGTGAAAATCCGAGGTTTTCGCATTGAATTGGGGGAAATCGAGGCTCGATTGAGAGAATATTCGGCTGTCAGTGATGCCGTGGTGTTGGTACAAGAAGAAGGAGGGAACAAAAGGCTGGTGGCTTATGTCGTCGCAGAAGACAGTATGGGCTTGGCAAATCGCTTGCGCACCCATCTCAGCGCGATTTTGCCAGACTATATGGTGCCGGCGGCTTTCGTGCATTTGAAGGCTTTTCCATTGACCTCTAACGGCAAATTAGATCGTAGGGCATTGCCGATGCCAGACGGTGAGGCGTTTGTACGTCAGGCTTATGTTGCCCCCCGAGGAAAGGTTGAAATAATGTTGGCAGCAATTTGGTCTGAATTATTGTGCATTGAACAAATCAGCCGCCATGACAGCTTCTTTGATTTGGGAGGGCATTCGTTGCTTGCCTCGCAAATGATCAATCTGGCCGCCAATCAGGGCATTATCCTCACGTTGAATACGTTGTTTCAGTTTCCGGTACTGGCTGAACTGGCGATGAAAATCACCTCTGACTCACAGTCCGGGTCACAAAGTTGCGCTATACCGATACGGTCAGAAGGAATGGGAGTGCCGCTGTTTTTTGTTCCTACAGGTATGGGCGACCATTCTTATGTTTTCTTGATGGCGCGGTGTCTTCAGTCTGACTATCCCATTTATGCGCTGCCTTGGCCTTCCATCAACGAAGAGCCAATGTCAACGATAGAAGAACAGGCCGATAGAATGGTCATCATGATGAAAGCTGTTCAACCAACAGGCCCATACAGGATTAGTGGCTATTCCTCTGGTGGAATATTGGCATATGTTATTGCGCAGAAATTGTTGAATGCGGGAGAACAGGTTGATTTTCTGGGATTGATAGATACAAATTCTCCTTCTCTTGTGAAGGAAAAACACAAACAGGCTAAATATCACTTCTTTGATGGCCTTGCTTGGCAGGCAGGAAAAGAAAATTCAGGGGCGCTTGCAATCTTGCACCAACAAATTGATGAGTTAAGCATGGTGCAGTTCATTGAAGCGGCACAAGAGCTGGCATTATATCCGGCAAACCTGAGTGCTGATGTGGTTGCAAAACGTTGGGAGCAAATTGATCGTTATGCACAAATAGCTATGGATTATAAACCGTCAGCATTGCCGATAATTCTGCACCAGTTTTATGCGGCAGAACCCGTGCCGGTTATCGGTTTAGAGACGGAAGAAAAGCCTGAGACTGAGAGTGTAGAACCGTCATTAGGCTGGGCAGATATCATACCCGAGATATCACTTCAGCTAATCGCTGTCTCTGGTAACCATATAAGCATGATGGAGGATAATGAAAATAGAATGAGTTTGGTTGAGGCAATGAATAAGGCGCTGGCGGCCAATAATGGTACAGAGGAATACAATATAGTAAATAATATTTAATTATTTAATGTTGATATTATAATCCGGTGTGTTTTGTTTGCACCGGATTTTTTTATTGTTAATTTGAAACCGCAGCTTTAATTCAGGGAGCAAGAGATAAAATCTTAATGTGATAGAAATCATGATTAATTTTTAATGTATTGATTTAATAGATATTTGTTCATTTTATTGGCAAGGTGTTACTGATTTTACTAATATTATACATATGTGATTATAATAAAATTAAACATTTATTGTATTAAATGTTCACTTAATGTTTCATTGTGTGAACCTTCCGATGTTGTGATAAGCGAAAATCATGTCTAATACTATATGGTGAAAACATGCATATAGTGAAAACGTACATATAGTGAAAACGTACATATAGTGAAAATATACAGCGAAAAACAGGAGCGAAATACAATAAGGAATGGGACAAGACGCAGCCCCTGAATCAGGGGAGGTCATGGTTTGGAGAGTTCATTTGTCTGGACTGTCTACTACGGAGTTACATTAAGGGGCTTTGAATGATGAAGCTGGAAATTTGCTGCTATAGCATAAGTTGTGCTTTGGTTGCGCAGGAAGCTGGCGCTGATCGTATTGAATTGAGTACAAGCCCATTGGATGGAGGAGTCACTCCCAGTTTTGGTGCGTTGCAACAGGCACTGCAACGATTATCTATACCTGTACATCCGATTGTACGACCAAGGGGAGGCGATTTTTGTTACAACGAATCCGATTTTCAGGTCATGAAGAATGATGTTGCCCGTATCCGTGACATGGGATTTCCTGGTGTCGTTTTCGGGGTACTGAATGAAGAGGGTCATATTGACAGACTCCGCATGAGGCAATTGATGTCACTGTCAGGGGATATGGCAGTCACTTTTCATCGTGCTTTTGACATGTGTTTTGATCCCCATGTTGCATTGCAACAACTCACTGAGCTTGGTGTTCAGCGCATTCTGACCTCTGGTCAGCAGCAAAATGCCGAGATGGGGTTACCTTTATTGAAAGAATTGGTTCAAGCCAGTCAGGGACCAATCATTATGCCCGGAGCGGGTGTCAGAGTCAGCAACATCAGCAAGTTTCTGGAAAATGGGATGGTAGAAGTTCACAGTTCAGCAGGCAAAATAGTCCCTTCTTCCATGAAATATCGGAAAGCTGGCGTGACAATGAGTTCGGACGACCGTGATTTGGATGAGTATTCTCACTACAGCGTTGATGGGCAGCTAGTTGAATCGATGAAAGGGATTATCAGCCTGATTAAACGGAAAAATTAGGGAGTTACCTGAGACAGGAAAGGTTGACATATTGACTTCGGATTAGATACTGACTCTAGGATGAGGTATTGAAAGTGTGAACTGCGAATGAGGGCAATTCACACTTTCGGCACTTTCAATATCCTGACTCAGGAAAAAAGCGCCAAGACAAAAAAATGCTATGGTTTACGGGCAATAAGGGCGGCCCGTAATGGTGCCGGATAGCCTTCAATTGTTTTGCTTTGGTCGTTTGGATCAAGGAAGTTCGCTAATGATTCAGTCTTCATCCATTCTGTCTGGCGTTGCTCACCCTGTGTTGTCACTGATTGGTCGATAATTCTTACATCGACAAAACCGCATTTTTCCAGCCAGACTTTCAGCATTTTGGCAGACGGAATAAAGTAAACATTTCGCATTTGCGCGTAACGTTCACCCGGAATGAGGCATTGATGTTCGTCACCTTCAATCACCAGACTCTCTAAAATCAGTTCCCCTCCGGATACCAGCTGATTTTTCAGTTGCCACAGATGATCAAGGGGAGAACGACGATGATAGAGAACCCCCATGGAGAACACGGTATCAAAGGCTTTCAGATCGGGTAATTGTTCAATGCCTAAAGGAAGAAGGTGGGCGCGTTGGTCATTTCCCAGTAATTTCCTGACAGCTTCGAACTGGCAAAGGAAAAGTTGGGTCGGATCGATGCCGACGACAAATTGTGCACCTTCTCCCACCATGCGCCACATGTGATAACCACTGCCACAACCAACATCAAGTACTGTTTTGCCTTCTAAAGGGGAGATATGGGGGATAAGCCGATCCCATTTCCAGTCAGAACGCCATTCAGTATCAATGTCAACGCCATAAAGGGAAAAAGGGCCTTTGCGCCACGGCATGAATATCTTCAGGATATTGTGGATACACTCTTTCTCGCCGTGGGACAGTTCCGGTTCATGGGTGGCAATGACACCGTTTTTCAGGTCAACGTGAGTCGGTTGAATGTCAGGCAGTCTTTCCAGCACTTTCAGCCATGAGCTAAATTGCCCGTGCAGCGATTCCCTTTGCCAGTGATTCAGTTGTGCAGGCAGGCATTCCAGCCAGTGACTTAAATGATTTTTGGCGATCAGTTGATAAAAATTACCAAAATCGATCATGCGTCAGCTCCTTTTATAGCCAATAAGGAACCGAAATTGAAACATTGGAACCAGACTTCAACATGTTGAAATCCTGCTTTTTTAAGGCGTGACTTATGGGTTTCAACGGAATCTGTCCGCATGACATTTTCCAGCATGCTGCGTTTTTGACTGATTTCCAGTTCACTATAGCCGTTGGCTCGTTTGAAGTCATAGTGCATATCGAACAACAGTTCACCAATTTGTTTATCTTCAAAATTAAATTTTTCAGATAAGACCAGAACACCGCCGGGTTTTAATCCAGAATAAATTTTATCCAGCATTTTTTGGCGATTGTCAGGATGCAGAAATTGTAATGTGAAATTCAGCACAACCATTGATGCATTTTGAATGTCGGTATCAAGAATATCTTGTTCTATTACCTCAACGGGAATACTTGCCTTGAAGGAATCAATGTGACGCTGGCAGCGTTCAATCATTGCGGGAGAATTATCAACAGCAATAATGCGGCAACCATGGATATTTTTATCATCGGCACTGATGGTACGTCGAATTGATAATGTCGCCGCACCAAGGGAACAACCGAGATCATAAATGTGGCTGTCCGGCGTAACAAAACGTTCTGCCAACATACCTATCATGGAAATGATATTGGAATAACCGGGAATGGAACGTTTCACCATATCGGGGAAAACTTCGGCAACTCGTTCGTCGAAACTCCAGTCACCTAAATTGGTAATTGGGGCAGAGAACAGACTGTCCCGTTGATTATGAGGGTCTTGATTTGACATAACAGCATTGATTTTGGAAACAATAAGAAACCCCTATTCTAACAGAATGCAAGAAAAGGCAGAAAGGGATAATCAATGGAATTCCCAAAGCAGCATGATACTGCTTTGGAGATAATGACAGTATGAATTGGGGGAACGCTCCTGTGGATTTGTTTTTATTGCCTTGCGGCAAGCTGCAATCTGTCTGGACAGGTTCTTGTCAAGTTATATGTAAAGAGAGAAAATCTGCTCCCACGGTAAATAATAAATATTGATGATAATCATTATGGACATTGATATGTAGGTTGCAGCCATTCCCATCCGCCGCCACTGCATCTCACGATGACGCAAACCAAAATAGTGCAGTAATCTGCCGGACAGCAGGACTAACCCACAAATATGCAACATCCAGACAGCAGCGCCATTCATTTCCATCATTACCAATAAAAGCATCGAAATTGGAATGTATTCAACTGCGTTGCCATGAACCCGAATGGCGGTTTGCAATTCGTAAAAACCACCATCGCCATGAGCTACCCGGTATTGTGTTCTTAATTTGACGACATCCAAAGATAGCTTAATCAACAACAGTGCACCCAAAACGATGTAAAGCGAGCTAACCATTTTTTAACTCCATTGCCTAACCCAAAAAACGGCGGAATGATGATAAACCCCAAAAATGAAACTGTCGCTATAAATTGTAGTATTCAATGGTTAATTCTATGAATATTATCGGATAAGAAAAAATTGTCTTGTTAAGAACGAAGTTATGGCCTTATCTCCGGTTAGAATTTCCAGTATAATGGCTATCTTTTTTTGACAATTCTTCCTAAAAAAGAACAATGCCAAAATTTCCGCAGCAGAAAGCACAATGAGCTGAGTAAAAGGATATTGTATGCGTACTAATTATTGTGGGCAATTGAGCCTAGCCCATGAAGGCCAAAAAGTAACCCTGTGTGGATGGGTAAACCGTCGTCGTGACTTGGGTGGTTTGATCTTTATTGATATGCGAGATCGTGAAGGTATCGTTCAAGTATTCTTTGATCCAGACAAAAAAGAGGCTTTTGCTCAGGTGTCTGAACTGCGTAATGAATTTTGTATTCAAATTACAGGAATTGTGCGTGCACGCCCTGATAGCCAAATCAATAAAGATATGGCCACCGGTGAAATCGAAGTTTTCGCAGAAAGCCTGATGATTTTTAACCGTTCCGAGCCATTGCCACTGGACAGCAACCAGAATAACAGCGAAGAACAGCGCCTGAAATATCGCTACCTTGACCTGCGCCGTCCTGAGATGTCGCAGCGTTTGAAAACGCGTGCGAAAATCACCAGCTTTGTTCGTCGTTTCATGGATAATGCAGGTTTCCTTGATGTGGAAACGCCGATGCTGACTAAGGCAACTCCGGAAGGTGCGCGTGACTATTTGGTGCCAAGCCGCGTTCATAAAGGTGAATTTTACGCACTGCCCCAGTCTCCGCAGCTTTTCAAACAATTGCTGATGATGTCCGGCTTTGACCGTTATTACCAGATTGTTAAGTGTTTCCGCGATGAAGACCTGCGCGCAGATCGCCAGCCTGAATTCACTCAGATAGATGTTGAAACCTCGTTTATGACATCTGAACAAGTGCGCGAAATCATGGAAAAAATGATCCGTGAATTGTGGCAGGAAGTTCGGGGTGTTGATTTGGGCAATTTCCCAATCATGACATTCGCAGAAGCGATGCGTCGCTTTGGTTCGGATAAACCCGATTTGCGCAACCCTCTGGAATTGGTGGACGTTGCTGATCTGGTTAAAGATGTGGAGTTTGCTGTTTTTGCTGAGCCTGCCAATAACCCGAAAGGCCGTGTTGCCACGATTTGTGTTCACGGCGGGGCAGAGTTGAGCCGTAAGCAAATTGATGAATATGGTAAATTTGTCGGCATTTATGGCGCGAAAGGTTTGGCATGGATGAAAGTCAACAATCGTGCCGCGGGCTTGGAAGGGGTACAAAGCCCGATTGCTAAGTTCCTGTCTGCTGAGGTGGTTGAAGGCCTGTTGTCCCGTACCAATGCGCAGGATGGTGATATTCTGTTCTTCGGTGCTGACAAGAAAAATGTGGTTACCGATGCAATGGGAGCATTGCGCCTGAAACTGGGCCGTGATTTGAACATCACCGATCTGGCAGCCTGGAAACCCCTTTGGGTTGTTGATTTCCCTATGTTTGAAGATAACGGAGAAGGCGGATTGACGGCAATGCATCATCCATTTACCTCTCCGAGTAATCTGTCAGCCCCTGAATTGGAAAACAATCCGGAATCCGCTATCGCAAACGCTTACGACATGGTTATCAATGGCTATGAAGTGGGCGGTGGCTCTGTTCGTATCCACCGTAATGATATGCAGCAGGCTGTATTCCGTATTTTGGGCATCAGTGAGCAGGAACAGCAGGAAAAATTTGGCTTCTTATTGAATGCCCTGAAATACGGTACTCCTCCGCATGCCGGCCTGGCTTTTGGTTTGGATCGCCTCGTCATGTTGCTGACCGATACAGATAATATTCGTGATGTGATTGCTTTCCCGAAAACAACGGCAGCGTCATGTCTGATGACCGATGCACCAAGTTTAGCTAATCCCGCATCACTGGAAGAACTGGCAATTTCAGTAGTTAAAAAAGAGAGCGAATAATGGCTTACAAGCGCCCTGAATCTGTGCTGGTTATGATTTATGCCTTTGACAGCAAAAGGGTGCTGATGTTACAGCGACGGGATGATCCTGAATTCTGGCAATCCGTAACGGGGAGCCTTGAAGAGGGAGAAACACCGAAGGAAGCTGCGTTGCGCGAAGTACAGGAAGAGATAGGCGTTGACATTGTCAACGAAAATCTTGAACTGATGGATTGTCAATGCAGCCTCTATTATGAGATTTTCTCACATCTAAGATATCGATATGCGCCGGGGATCACGCGTAATAAAGAACATTGGTTCTCACTGGCGTTACCTGAAGAACGTGTGATCCTGCTGACTGAACATCTGGCTTACCAATGGCTGGTGGCTGAAGAGGCCGCTGCGCTGACCAAGTCGTGGAGCAATCGGCAGGCAATTGAAGAATTTGTTATTTAGTCTACAAGACGTTTTATCGGAGATATATTCATGGCAGGTCATAGTAAATGGGCCAATACCAAACACCGCAAAGCTGCGCAGGATGCAAAACGCGGTAAAATTTTCACCAAAGTTATCCGTGAATTGGTTACAGCAGCGCGTCTGGGCGGTGGTGATCCGGCTTCTAACCCTCGTTTGCGTGCAGCAGTCGATAAAGCTTTGTCCAACAACATGACCCGCGATACGCTGAATCGCGCGATTGCCCGTGGTGTTGGGAATGATGAAGCAGATAACATGGAAACCATCATCTATGAAGGTTACGGTCCGGGTGGTACAGCGGTAATGGTTGAATGCTTGAGTGATAACCGCAACCGTACTGTTTCTGAAGTTCGCCATGCGTTCACCAAAACCGGCGGTAACTTGGGTACAGACGGCTCGGTTTCTTATCTGTTCACCAAAAAAGGGGTCATTTCCTACGCACCGGGCCTGGATGAAGATGCCGTCATGGAAGCTGCGTTGGAAGCGGGTGCTGACGACGTTGAAACTTATGAAGATGGCGCGATTGATGTCTATACTACTCCGGAGTCTTTCGGAGAAGTTAAAGATGCGCTGGATGCCGCGGGCTTCAAGGCGGATTCGGCTGAAGTTTCCATGATCCCATCCACCAAGGCAGAATTGGATGCGGATACTGCACCTAAATTACTTCGTCTGATCGATATGCTTGAAGATTCTGATGATGTGCAAGAAGTTTATCACAATGGTGAAATTTCTGATGAAGTTGCAGCCTTGCTGTAATTAACGTCAGGGTTCACAGCGTAGAGAAAGTGCTTCTGCTGTATACCCAGTGGATTTTCATTGGATTTCAAGATGCGGCCAGCAAAGCTGCAACTTGAAAGATGACGGGTAAGAGCGCTTTCTCTAACGTTTTATCCCATATCATATGGCACATATCTAGGTGATGACTAGGCGAAGACTAGGTGAATAAGTCGATATGGCGATTATCCTTGGTATTGATCCCGGCTCCAGAGTGACGGGATATGGTGTTATCCGTCAGCAAGGACGGCAACTTATCTATATTGGCAGCGGTTGCATTCGAACAAAAGTAGATGATTTGCCCAGCCGTTTGCAAAGAATTTATGCGGGCGTGACTGAAATCATCACGCAATTCCAGCCTGATGCCTTTGCGATAGAGCAGGTTTTCATGGCAAAAAATCCGGATTCAGCCCTGAAATTGGGGCAAGCCCGTGGCGTCGCCATTGTTGCTGCGGCGAACCAGACTATTCCGGTCTTTGAATATGCAGCCCGTCAGGTGAAGCAGACCGTGGTAGGCACCGGTGCGGCGGAAAAAAGCCAGATCCAGCATATGGTACGCTCAATGTTGAAGCTGTCGGCCAATCCACAGGCAGATGCTGCCGATGCTCTGGCTATCGCCATTACGCATTGCCATCTCAGCCAAAATTTGTTGCGGGTTGGGGATGCAAGATTAAATTTAACGCGAGGGCGTTTGAAATAATTGAATGCTGGATATACGTCCAGCTTTTTTTGTGCTATAAGCTAGCGGAACGATTTATTTTTATTTTCAGGGGGTAAACAGTGATAGGGCGTTTAAGAGGAACTGTATTGGAAAAACAGCCGCCATTGGTTTTATTGGAAACTAACGGTGTCGGTTATGAAGTTCATATGCCAATGACCTGTTTTTATGAACTGCCTGAGATTGGTCAAGAAGCTATCTTATTTACACAATTTATTGTACGTGAAGATGCCCAGTTGTTATATGGCTTTAATGATAAGCAGGAACGGGCGCTCTTCCGTGAGCTGATTAAGGTCAATGGTGTCGGGCCAAAATTGGCACTGGCTATCCTTTCTGGTATGTCTGCCCAGCAATTTGTAATGGCGATTGAGCAAGAATCCATCTCATCATTGGTTAAACTGCCGGGAGTCGGTAAAAAAACGGCTGAAAGACTGGTGGTAGAAATGAAAGATCGCTTTAAAGGCCTGAATGGTGATCTCTTTAATCAAAGTAATCAAAGTAATGACATCAATTTGCCGGCGACCGCCAACCAAAAGAATTCTGATGCTGATATTGAAGCAGAAGCTGCGGCAGCATTGGTTTCTTTGGGCTATAAACCACAAGAAGCCAGCCGGATGGTGAGCAAAGTGGCGAAACCGGGCGCAGATTGTGAAACGCTGATACGTGAAGCGCTTCGTGCAGCTTTGTAATTGCAGGAGTTGAGTGATGATTGAAGCTGACCGTTTGGTTTCAGCAGGGGTTCTGCAAGATGATGAAGCCATTGATCGCGCTATCCGGCCAAAATTTTTGTCTGAATATGTCGGGCAACCCCACGTTTGCGAACAGATGGAAATTTTTATTCAGGCGGCACGTCAGCGCGGTGATGCACTGGATCATTTATTGATTTTTGGTCCCCCGGGATTGGGTAAAACCACATTGGCAAATATTGTTGCAAATGAAATGGGGGTTAATCTCCGTACAACATCGGGCCCTGTATTGGAAAAGGCCGGTGATCTCGCGGCCATGCTGACCAATCTGGAACCTCATGATGTTCTGTTCATTGATGAAATCCACCGTTTATCCCCCGTTGTGGAAGAGATCCTCTATCCTGCGATGGAAGATTACCAGCTCGATATCATGATTGGGGAAGGGCCTGCCGCCCGTTCCATCAAGATTGATCTTCCTCCGTTTACTTTGGTTGGCGCGACTACACGAGCGGGTTCTTTAACTTCACCATTGCGCGACCGGTTCGGTATCGTACAACGGCTCGAATTTTACAATGTCGATGATTTGCAAAGCATTGTTTCCCGCAGCGCCCACTATATGGGATTGGATATTTCTGAAGACGGGGCAAGGCAAATCGCAATGCGTTCCCGTGGCACGCCCCGCATTACAAACCGTTTATTGCGCCGTGTACGTGATTTCGCTGAGGTCAAGGGCAATGGTTCAGTGAACAGTGATATTGCCGCTCAGGCTCTCAATATGCTGAACGTTGACTCAGCAGGGTTTGATTACCTTGACCGTAAGTTGCTGGTTGCCATTATTGATAAATTTATGGGCGGGCCGGTCGGGCTGGATAACTTGGCCGCGGCGATTGGTGAAGAGCGGGAAACCATTGAAGATGTCCTCGAGCCATTTTTGATCCAGCAAGGGTTTATCCAGAGAACACCGCGAGGCCGAATTGCGACGAATCATGCTTATCGGCATTTTGGTTTAAGTAAAGAAAATGAGTAAATTTGCCCGTTAGTTTATAACCTATTGAGCCATAAAAGAGTTCATAAGCCAGAAAAGTGGATAAAAAAACAAATTCGGCACTGTCCACAATCTGCACTCTCCATAATGAGGGTGGGGCACATCAATGAACAAGGGCTATAGCAAATTTGCTATAGCCCTTGTTCATTGTCTTTGGAATGCCAATAGCAGCCTTTTTCTCTGAAAGAGCGAAGGCTGTTAAAGGATAAAGATTAGTTTGCTGTTGCTTTACTCGTCAGACTCAACGCGAATAACATAGCGGCACAAAGCACAACAGAAGGCCCGGCTGGTGTGTTATAAAATGCTGATAATGTCAACCCTCCCGTCACAGAAAGCATCCCGACAATAATGGCAAAAACCGCCATTTGTTCTGGTGTACGTGAAAAGCGGCGGGCAGTTGCAGCAGGAATGATCAGCAGGGAAGTGATGATTAACGCACCAACGAATTTCATCGCCAGACCAATGGTTAATGCCGTCACTAACATTAATAATATCCTGAGGCGCTGGATTTTAATCCCGTCAACAAATGCCAAATCTTGGCTGACTGTCATTGACAATAACGCACGCCATTGCCATATCAATAACCCGGTCACAATTGCAACACCTATTGCAATCAAGACGAGATCTTCATAAGTGACGGACAGCAAATCCCCGAACAAATATGACATCATATCGACCCGTACGTTGGTCATGAAGCTGACAACGACCAAACCCAGAGATAGCGCGCTGTGAGCCAGAATACCCAGTAATGTGTCAACCGCCAATTGCGGGCGTTTTTCGAGCCAGACTAAAATCACCGCTAATATCAGTGTAACGGCAATCACGACATAAAAAGTATCTAGATGCAGTAAAAAACCAAATGCTACACCAAGTAATGAAGCATGCGCCAACGTGTCACCAAAATAAGACATTTTTCGCCAGACCACGAAAGAACCAAGAGGGCCTGCGGAAATTGCCAATAAAATCCCTGCCAGCCAACCGGGAAGTAATAATTCAATCATCGACGCGGTTCTCCACCCTTTTTCAAAATAATTTTTCCCCTCAGATCATGATGATGATTGTGGTGGTGACGATAAACAGCCAGTTGCTCAGCACCGTGGCGGCCAAACATTGCGATGAATTCTGGATGCATTGACACCACTTCCGGTGTACCGGAGCAGCAAATGTGTTGATTAAGGCATAAAACTTCATCTGTTTTCGCCATTACCAAATGCAGGTCATGAGATACCATAAGCACCGCGCAATTAAGTTCAGTTCTAATCTGATTGATTAAATCATAAAGTGCTAATTGACCATTGACATCCACACCTTGTGTCGGTTCATCCAGAACCAAAAGTTGGGGATGATTGAGCAAGGCTCTGGCGAGCAAAACACGCTGAGTTTCTCCGCCTGACAGTTTTTGCATGGGTTGTTCTAACAAATGCCCGGCGTTGACCCTGTTCAGTACAGGCATAATATCTGATGTTTTGACCTTGGGCCTGAGCATCATGAAGCGTTTGACTGTCAAAGGAAGTGTAGGATCAAGGTTAATCTTTTGGGGAACATAGCCAATTTTCAGTACCTGACTGTGTTCGATTGTGCCTGTGGTGGGCTGGACTAAGCCGAGAACGACACGCACCAATGTTGATTTTCCTGCACCATTCGGGCCGATCAGCGTTAGGATTTTTCCCTGACTCAGATTGAAAGAAATATTGTTTAATACTTTGCGGTTACCAAACTCAACCGTAATATTTTTTAAGGTAATCATAGTTGACGTGTTAAAAGTATCTTGCAGAATCACTTTAATGTTATAGTATAACATCACTTGTTCTTTCTGCATGGAATATTCATCTTATGTTACACAAATCACAGAGATACGCGCATAAATTTTTTTATAAAACAGCATTGATATCTTCATTGGTTGTTGGAATGAACTGTTCTGCTCAGGCGGATGTTGTGACGTCTATCCGCCCGCTGGGATTTATTGCTGCGGCTATGACTGAGGGGGTAACAGGTACGCAAGTCCTTTTGCCTGATGGATCTTCTCCGCATGACTATGCGTTACGGCCTTTAGATGTCCGTAAAATTAATCAGGCTGATTTGGTTGTCTGGATTGGCCCGGATATGGAAACTTTTTTAGCGAAGCCTATCGGTAAGATTGCGCAAAATAAACAATTGGAACTGGCTGAATTATCGACTATTAAGCCATTATTATTAAAAAATGATGAAGATAATGATGAATCAGGTGAATCGCATCAGCATAAACATGAAACTGATCACGAACATCATCATCATGGTGAATATAATATGCATATTTGGCTTTCGCCAGAGATTGCAGGGAAAGCCGCTCAGGCAATATATGAACGACTTGTTGTGCTTTATCCGCAAAAAAAGGAACAATTAGACGTAAACCTACGTAAATTCAATGGACAGCTTGTACAAACTGATAAGAATATTGCTAATATTTTAAAGCCTGTGAGAAAGCAGGGGTATTTTGTTTTTCATGATGCATACAATTACTTTGAAAAACACTACCAGATGGCTCCAATCGGGTATTTTACAGTGAATCCTGAAATACAACCCGGAGCACAGAAATTACATTACATACGAACACAATTGGTTGAGCAAAAAGCAAAGTGCATTTTTGCTGAGCCTCAATTCAGACCGGCTGTCATTCATGCCATCGCAAAAGGCACCGATGTACGTATCGGAATACTTGATCCTTTGGGCAGTGACATCGCATTGAATAAAGATAGCTATATGAAATTTATAACTCAGCTGTCACAGCAATATGCGGGTTGTCTGAATTAAAACAATAAGGAATTCTATTAGTGCAGCAGATAGCTAAAACTATTGTTCTGGTATACAACAATCTGCCAAAGCCACACAAAATAATGCTTGGCTCGTTGACATTAGTCACTCTGGCTGTCGCAGTATGGCGGCCGGTTCTCTTCCATGATCGGGAAGAGCGCACAGGCAACATTATTCTCAGTACACCCCAAACAATCCCGGACGCAACAGATGATGTAGCAGGTGATGCTAACGAACAATTCCCCGATGAAGGGATTGGTGATGAAGATGGGGGAACGACGGCAGAATCAGTTCCCCATCAGTATGTTGTTTCCAGTGGTGATACACTGAGTTCAATTTTAACGCAGTTTGGAATTGATTCTTCTGATGTGGCCTTGTTGGCAAATCAGTATGGCGCTTTGCGTAATTTAGGTATCGGTCAGTCGTTGTCTTGGGACGTCGATGAAAATGGTAATCTGAAAGCGTTGACGTGGGATATATCACGTCGTGAAACCCGCACGTATACCCGCGAAGGTAATTCTTTTAAAGAAACCAAGGAATACCAAAAAGGTGAGTGGAAGAATAATGTCATCACCGGTATTGTGGATGGTAGTTTTAACGGAAGCGCGTTCTCAGCAGGGTTAACGAGTAGTGAAGCCAGAGAAGTGACGAAAGCACTGCAATGGCAGATTGACTTTCGTAAGTTGCGTAAAGGTGATCGTTTTTCTGTACTGATATCTCGTGAAATGCTGGATGGAAAGAGCGAACAGAGCCAGTTACTGGGCGTTCGCCTGCAAAGCGGCGGAAATGATTATTATGCTTTCCGGGCTAATGATGGCCGTTTCTACGATAGTACAGCTTCCGGTCTGGAACGTGGCTTTCTGCGTTTTCCTACCACCAAACAGTTCAGAGTCTCATCCCCTTTTAATCCACGCCGCTTAAACCCAGTTACAGGACGCGTTACCGCCCATAGAGGTGTCGATTTCGCCATGCCGGTGGGAACGCCTGTTTTGGCAGTCGGTGATGGGGAAATCACGGTGGCGAAATTTGATGGCGCAGCAGGAAACTTTATTGCCATCCGCCATGGCCGCCAATATACCACCCGATACATGCACTTAAGAAAAATATTGGTGCAACCGGGGCAAAAAGTGAAACGGGGTGAACGTATTGCATTATCAGGTAATACAGGGCGTTCAACAGGTCCACACCTGCATTTCGAATTCTGGGATAACCAACAGCCTGTTAATCCGCTTACAGCAAAATTACCGCGTTCAGGTGGCTTAAGTGGTAAAGAGCGTGCTGAATATATTGCGATGGTTAAGGAAATTAAACCTCAACTGTTGCTGGATTAAGTGCCCGGTTTTCAATTATTGACAGACATAAAAGCGGATGATTGATATCATCCGCTTTTATGTTTTTTGTTGGAAACTTGCGTTTAGAAGGCGAGTGTTGGAATTCTCAGAGTTAACTCATGAATAAAGAGAAAGATACAGATAGTAAATTGGGATATACACCTCGATTTCATCGTTCTTATTTGCATCCCCGTTATTGGGGGCTTTGGGCTGGTGTGGGCGTCTTGGCAGGATTAGCGTATATTCCGGTAAAATGGCGTTCCCCAATGTTGGCTAAGATAGGTGTTTGGGCGGGGAGAAAAGCGAAAAGCGCACGCCGTCGGGCCAAAGTCAATTTAATTTATTGTTTTCCTGAGTTAACAGAGCAACAGCGTGAAGAATTAATTGATCGCATGTTTGCGACTGCACCTCAATCATTTGTTTTGCTGGCGGAACTTTGTTTGCGAGGGGCGGATTCAATACTTTCCCGCACTCAATGGCACGGCGAAGAAATTATTCAAGATTTGAAAGCGCAGGGCAAAAATGTCATTTTTATGGTTCCGCACGGTTGGTCCGTTGATATCCCTGCCATGTTATTGCTGGCTCGTGGTCAAAATATATCGGCCATGTTTCATCATCAATCGAATCCGGTAGCGGATTATTTGTGGAATAAAGCCCGTCATCATTTTGGGGGGCGTCTGCATTCCCGTGATGCAGGGATTAAACCTTTTATTGCCTCCGTTCGGGAAGGGTATTGGGGGTATTATTTACCTGATCAGGATCACGGTGAAGAACACAGTGAATTCGTTGACTTTTTTGCGACTTATAAGGCTACATTGCCCGCGATTGGTCGTTTAATGAAAGTGTGCCGTGCAGCCGTTGTTCCGCTATTTCCGGTTTATAACTGTCAGACTCATCAGTTGGAGATTTATATCCGTCCCCCAATGGATGATATTGCAGGGCAGAATGATACCTATATTGCCCGTCGCATGAATGAGGAACTGGAAAATTTGGTTACCCCGAATCCGGAGCAATATACATGGATACTAAAATTGCTCAAGACACGTAAAGAAGGGGATATTGAACCTTATAAAAGGAACGATCTTTAATTTCTCAATAAATAATAATGATGATGAAGGGGCGGTATCAGCCCCTTCACCGTTTATTGGGTTCGGTTGTTATTCTACTTCAAGCACGCGGCAGGTGTTGGTGCTGCCGATGGTTCCCATTTGATCCCCCTGTGTTACCAATACCAAATCACCAGAAACAAGATAGCCTTTATCACGCAGGCGGTTTACTGCTTCATTTGCCGCCGCAATGCCGTCAATGTGAGAGCCGCAATAAACAGGCGTAACGCCACGGTATAATGCAGTACGGTTTAAAGTTGACTCATGGCGGGACATGGAAAAAATAGGCAGTCCGGAACTGATGCGGGACATCATGCGGGCAGTGCGCCCAGATTCGGTCATGGCGATAATGGCTTTCACACCGTTCAGGTGGTTGGCGGCATACATGGTGGACATTGCAATGGCTTCTTCAATGCTGTCGAATGTCATATCCAAACGATGTTTGGAGACATTGATACTCGGCATCTTTTCCGCACCCAGACAGACTTGCGCCATCGCTGCCACCGTTTCTGCCGGATATTGACCCGCTGCTGTCTCTGCTGAAAGCATGACGGCATCAGTACCATCCAATACCGCGTTGGCGACATCCATCACTTCAGCACGGGTTGGCATAGGATTGGTAATCATCGATTCCATCATTTGCGTGGCAGTAATGACGACACGATTAAGTTGACGGGCACGACAGATCAGTTTCTTCTGCACACCGACCAGTTCAGGGTCACCGATTTCAACACCCAAATCACCACGGGCAACCATAACAACATCAGAAGCCAGAATGATTTCATCTATGATTTCGTCGCTGCTCACCGCTTCCGCTCGTTCAACTTTAGCGACAATTTGGGTTTCGCAACCCGCATCACGGGCAAGTCGTCGGGCATAATTCAGGTCTTCCCCTGAGCGGGGGAAGGAGACAGCAAGATAATCAACCCCGATTTTGGCAGCCGTGACAATATCTTCTTTATCTTTTTCCGTCAGTGCTTCGGCGGATAATCCCCCACCTAATTTATTGATGCCTTTATTGTTAGAAAGTGGGCCGCCTACAGTCACTTCTGTATAGACCTTCATGCCCTGGACATCCAGAACTCGCAACTGAACCCGTCCGTCATCCAAGAGCAGGATATCGCCGGCTGTCACATCAGACGGTAATCCTTTATAGTCGATACCGACTTTTTCTTTATCGCCTTCTCCCTTGGCCAGATTTGCATCCAGCAGAAATTTATCCCCGACATTCAGAAATATTTTCCCTTCCTTAAAGGTGGATACGCGTATTTTAGGCCCTTGGAGATCGCCAAGTATGGCAACATTGCAGCCTAAACGAGCTGCTATTTCACGCACTTTGTTGGCACGCTGGATATGATCTTCCGCGACACCATGAGAGAAATTGAGGCGGACGACATTGGCTCCCGCACGGATAACTTTTTCTAGATTATTGTCACGATCTGTAGCAGGGCCAAGTGTGGTGACGATTTTTGTTCTTCTGAGCCGTCTGGACATGTATTACTCCGTTGACCGGTGAAGTATACCCTCTGTTTTCAGGTTGCGGTGCTAGCGGCGGCGCTGACTTCCCGTCAGTTACATATTGGTTATGTTTCAGGGGATTGATTTCTTTGCCGTTGTACTGCAACTCAAAATAGATTGAGTATATGACTTTTTGATTATTAAAAAATGACTATTTTATCCATTAATTATTCGCTCCATGCTGTAAATATACAGCTAAGGTAACGTCTTTATATGCTATCAGTCCGGAGAGCTGATAAATAGTGAACAAAAACACAGTCTATTTTTCGGATTCATTCCTGTTTATCAAACCGCGAATTACGTAACGCGTCTTTGACTCTCTTCAAGTTATCTCTGAATTTCGAGCCTCTTCGCAGTGTGAAACCGGTTGCCAGCACATCAATGATGGTTAATTGGGCAATTCTGGAAACCATTGGCATATAAATGTCAGTATCTTCGGGGACATCCAGCAGAATAGTCAGGGTCGCTTCGTGAGCCAGTGGCGATCCCGTTGATGTAATGGCAATCACGGTTGCATCATTTTCACGAGCGAGTTTAGCGATTTCAACTAAGCTCTTTGTTCGCCCTGTATGAGAGATCAGTACGACAACATCACCTTCTGTGCTGTTAATACAGCTCATCCTTTGCATCACAATATCGTCAAAGTAGCAGACGGGAATATTGAAGCGAAAAAATTTATTCATGGCATCATGGGCGACTGCAGCAGATGCACCCAAACCGAAAAAGGAAAGTTTTCTGGCCTGTGTCAGCAAATCTACTGCACGATTAATCGTCGAAATATCCAGATTGCTTTTCACTGTTTCCAGATTGGCCATAACGGATTCGAAAATTTTGTGAGTATATGAAGTGACACTGTCACTTTCTTCGACATTTCGGTTCACATAAGGCGTGCCGTTGGCAATGCTTTGTGCCAAGTGTAATTTAAAATCCGGAAACCCTTTGGTGTCCATGCGATGACAAAAACGATTAACGGTAGGTTCACTCACATCTGCCATTTTGGCCAATGTCGCAATACTTAAATGGATAGCCGTTTGTGGTGAATCAAGGATAACCTGCGCAACCTTCTTCTCTGACTTACTCAAAACATCAAGATTATTTTGGAGCCGTTCCAGTATGTTCATAAAACGCAGTTCACCTCGGTTTTAGCGATTTCATTAACAGGAGAAATCTATGTCATTTTCATGAAAATATACTACTTGTTATTGGGCACTGGCAGTAGCAACAATCAGATAACTCGGGATTTTTCATAAAAGTATGACAAGTGTCTAACTTTCAAATTGGTAATATTACTTCTTACACGTTGTAAATTTTCAATTTGCTTTCATTATTCGGTATGAATTTACCCTGTGGCCTTTATGTGATTTCAGCATGAATGTATTCCCGGGTATTCATCAGTTTTGAATGATTATCAAAGGAACGATGACATTGAAGATAAAGGGGATTATGAAAACAGTGTTTACTGCTTATAATCAAAAGAGTACATTACCCGCAGGTTCTGTAAAAAAATTACAATATCCCGTAATTGAGGAGATGCAACATGGCGGTAACGTCTACAGCTCAGGCTTGTGATTTGGTAATTTTTGGGGCGAAAGGAGACTTAGCACGCCGGAAATTAATGCCTTCCCTGTACCAGTTAGAGAAAGCGGGTTATATCCATCCTGATACCCGGATTATCGGCGTTGGTCGTGCTGACTGGGATAAAAAAGCCTACACCAAAGTTGTTGAAGAAGCGTTAACGACATTCATGCCCGAGAAATTGGACGCAGAATTATGGAATAAGCTGAGTTCACGTCTGGAGTTCTGCAATTTAGACGTGAATGAAACGGATCATTTCACCCAATTGGCAAAGGTGCTTAATAAAGGTAATTTGCCGGCCATTCATTATTTTGCCATGCCACCAAGTACCTTTGGTGCAGTATGCCATGGGCTGGGAGCGGCAGGTTTAAATAAAGAACCTAACCGCGTTGTAATGGAAAAACCCCTGGGCACGGATCTTGCCTCTTCCCGTGCCATCAATGACGAAGTTGCTAAATATTTCAACGAAAAGCAAATCTACCGGATTGACCATTACTTAGGTAAAGATACGGTGCTTAACTTATTGGCATTGCGTTTTGCCAACTCACTGTTCGTCAATAACTGGGATCACCGTACAATTGATCATGTGCAAATTACGGTCGCTGAAGAAGTCGGTATTGAAGGGCGCTGGGGTTATTTTGATCAGGCCGGACAGATGCGGGACATGATCCAGAACCATCTTTTGCAAATCCTGACGATGATTGCCATGTCACCACCGGCTGATTTGACAGCAGACCGTATTCGTGATGAAAAAGTCAAAGTTTTGCGTTCATTGCGCCGGATTGATCATACCAACATCAGAGAGAAAACGGTTCGTGGTCAATATACTGCCGGTTTTGTTCATGGCAAAAAAGTGCCGGGTTATCTCGAAGAAGAGGGGGCGAACAAAGCCAGTAAAACGGAATCCTTTGTTTCTATCCGTGTAGATATCGATGATTGGCGTTGGTCCGGAGTCCCTTTTTACTTGAGAACAGGGAAACGTTTACCGGCCAAATGCTCTGAGGTTGTCGTTTACTTCAAGGAGCCTTCCCTGAACTTGTTTGCTGAATCTTACCAGCAATTACCGCAGAATAAATTAACGATCCGCTTACAACCCGATGAAGGTATTGATATCGAAGTACTGAATAAAGCACCGGGGCTGGAGCATAAACACCGCCTGCAAACGACCAAACTGGATTTGAGTTTCTCTGAAACATTTGACCAGAAACACCTTGCAGATGCTTATGAGCGATTGTTGCTGGAAGCAATGCGTGGCATTCAGGCGTTGTTTGTCCGCCGTGATGAAGTGGAAGAAGCCTGGAAATGGGTAGACTCCATTATGGAAGCCTGGGCCGCAGATAACGAACCACCGAAGCCTTACCAGGCTGGTACTTGGGGGCCAGTGGCATCTATTGCCATGATTACCCGTGACGGGCGCTCATGGAATGAATTTGAATAAACTGAATGCTTTTTAGTTCCCATTAGATTCACGTATAAAATTCACACACAATATTCAAGCCGGGTTTATGCCCGGCTTTTTTTTGCATCCTTCCTGCTCATATACACTAAATGACTTGGTCAAATTGCCTGTATTGGCTGAATCTAAGCAGACCGGGTTCCCTTCATATTATCTACTTATCTATTATTTCAAAAATAAACCATCAATTAATCATACTAAATTTAATGAATATATATTTATTCACTACTTTATATATTTGAAATTATATTTTCAAATTTAGTTCCAATTAAAAACCATATTAAGATGAAAATTAACGCAATTGGTGTATGTATTAAACTAATTTTTTTATTATAAAATGAGGTGTAACTCAGTCAGTTTAATTATTTATTGTGAACATGGTAATCATTACAAATTATAAATTAATGAAATTATAAATAATGTTTTTATAGCGAAGACTTTCCCTTTTGAATGCTGAGAGGTTAATTTCCCTGATATTGATCAAAGTAAATGTCGATATTAATTGAGAGCATAAAGGTTTTCCCAGACCGCATAATGAATTAATTTCAAATTAAATAATTGCACAATAAAATTAATTACGATTGGAGGAAATGCAGGGTTTTTTAACTTAACGCAATGAATATATTAAATAAATTATTTTTCATTTAATTATGAAATCCTGTGCTGGCCTATAAGCGTTGTATAAAACTAAAGGTGATTAATAAAAAATAAGGAATAAGTTCGGCGTATTTTTCCAGTTCGCCGTATGAGTTATTTATTACATCGTTGGGGACATAAATACCTAAAAATTTTAATTATTCAGTTATTAATCGGGTTATTAATTTTAATGCCTAAGAAAATGTGCTGCCTGAGGATCTTAATTGATGCTCAGTGTTTTCTTATTTTTATTTCTTTCCATAAAGAAATAAAAGCAAAACATTTTTGACGGCTGCTGGGAATGACAATTTTCAAATAAATAGCAGATTCGTTGAGGTAGTAAGTAGATGAAAGATAGCAAGGTTGCTAAAAAGGGAATTATCTTTGACACAGAATTAGTGCAAGTATCATCAGGAAAGGGCAGTAACGAGAAATTTAATGAGTTGTCAGAGGCTGAACGTACACTGTTGTTGGAAACATGGAATGCCACTGAAACCGTTTATCCTGACCAGTTAAGTATTCATCAGTTGTTTGAACGGCAAGTAGAAAAAACACCGACAGGAACGGCATTAATATCAGGCAATAAAATCCTGAGTTATGCACAATTAAATGCCCGTGCGAACCGATTGGCTCATCGGCTCACTAAACAAGGAATTGGCCCGAATGACCACGTGGCAATCATGCTGGAGCGGTCTATTGAATTAGTCGTGGCACAATTGGCGATTCTCAAGGCGGGGGCGGTTTATATTCCTATCGATCCCAATGTACCGGACGAGAGGAAATACTGGCTGATAAATGATTGCTTGGCTAAATTATTGCTCACCGATATACAGGCGGATGTTCCCGCTGATCTGGATATTTCGCTAATTCGTTTTTCTGACGGGGCAGATATAAGTAAGGGTGAAGAAGAGCTTAATCCCGACCTACTTTGTTCCAGTACTGCACCAGCGTACATCATGTATACCTCCGGCTCCACCGGCACACCAAAAGGGGTGATCGTACCTCACCGCGCTGTAGTCCGGCTCGTTATCAATAATGGCTATACCGAAATTGAAACTAATGACCGGGTTGCTTTCGCCGCCAATCCTGCATTCGATGCCAGCACCTTTGAAGTATGGGCGCCTTTGCTCAATGGCGGGGCGCTGGTAGTTATTGACCACACCACATTATTGACGCCACCGGAATTGGTACAGGCATTGAACCACCATCAAATTACAGTCCTGTGGTTAAGTAGCGGGCTGTTCAATCGATTGGTAGCAGATTTATCCCCCATTATGCCGCAGCTGAAAAAACTTATTGTCGGCGGCGATATTCTTGACCCCCATGTCATTGCCCACGTTTTACGCAGTCACCCGCCTCAGCAATTGTTGAATGCTTATGGGCCGACCGAAGGCACTACTTTTACCACGACATACCGAATTGAAACTTTGGCCGCAGGAACGACCAGCATTCCCATTGGCCGCCCCATTGCCAACACACGGGTTTATTTATTGGATGAGCAAGGCCAGCCAGTGCCATTGGGAATGACTGGCGAGATTTATGTCGGTGGCGACGGTGTCGCTTGCGGTTATCTCAATCGCCCAGAATTGACCGCGGAACGCTTTCTGTCTGATCCATTCCGTGACGTTCCGGATGCGCGGATGTATCGAACAGGAGATTTAGCCCGCTACTTGCCTGATGGTAATTTGGAGTTTCTGGGACGCAACGACCAGCAGGTTAAAATTCGTGGCTTCCGCATTGAACCGGGGGAAATTGAAGCCCGGCTGGTGGAATATCCGGCAGTACGTGAAGCTGTGATAATCGTGTCAGGTGAAGGGCAAGAGAAACAGTTAGTGGCTTACGTGCTGGCAGAGCCGGACAACGCATTGCCTGCCCGTTTGCGTGAACATTTAAGCGCGCGGCTACCGGATTACATGGTGCCGATGGCTTTTGTACAGTTGGATGAATTCCCGCTCACTGCCAATGGCAAACTGGATCGTCGGACCTTACCGGCACCCGGTGAAGAGGCTTTTGCCCGTCAGATTTATGCCGAACCGCAAGGGGAGCGGGAAATGGCATTGGCTACTATCTGGCGCGAATTATTGGGCATTGAACAGATCAGCCGGCATGACAGCTTTTTTGCTCTGGGCGGTCATTCGCTGCTTGGCGTGCGCATGATTGAACAGCTGCGCCATTTAGGCCTGACACTGGCTGCCCGCGACCTGTTCCAGTCTCCGGTGCTGGCGGAATTGGCCCAAGCCTTGGAGCAACACCAGATTGTGGCAGTGCCGCCGAATGTCATTACCACAGAAACCACGGCACTGACGCCGGCGATGTTGCCGTTGATTGACTTGACCCAGTCTGACATCGACCACATCGTCAGGCAGGTGCCGGGCGGGGTGGTGAACATTCAGGATATCTACGCGTTGTCACCGTTGCAGGACGGTATCTTGTTTCACCATTTGCTGGCGAAAGGCGGTGATCCGTACCTGCTGGCCTATCCCATGATCTTTGCTGACCGTGACTTGCTGGATCGCTATTTATCTGCGGTACAACAAGTGGTTAACCGCCATGATATTTTGCGTACCGCTTTTATTTGGCAAGGATTGTCTGTTCCGGCGCAGGTAGTTTGGCGTCATGCTTCATTATCGATCACTGAATTGGTGTTGAACCCGGCTGACGGACTTGTCAGTGACCAGTTAGCGAAACGTTTCGATCCCCGTAGCTACCGGCTTGAACTGAATCAGGCACCGTTGTTGCGCTTTGTAATCGCACAAGAAACGGATGGCCGTTGGTATGTATTGCAACTGCAACATCATCTGATTGGCGACCATACCACGCTGGAAGTGATGAACCGTGAAGTGCGGGCTTGTCTTGACGGGCAGGGGGATGATTTACCACCGCCAGTTCCTTTCCGTCATCTGGTGGCCCAGGCCCATCAAGGGGTTGATCAGGAAACATATACCCGTTTCTTTACCGGGATGCTGGCGGAAGTGGATGAACCCACATTACCGTTTGGGTTGACCGAGGTACATCGCGATGGCTCACAAGTCATACAAGCACACCGAATTCTGCCTCCTGAATTGAATGACCGTCTGCGGGCGCAGGCGAGGCGTCTGGGCGTCAGTCTGGCAACCCTGTGTCATTTGGCGTGGGCACAAGTACTGTCACGTACCAGCGGACAGGAGAAAGTGGTATTCGGCACTGTGTTGTTTGGGCGCATGGCGGCAGGAGAAGGGGCTGACAGCGGCATGGGGCTGTTTATCAATACCCTGCCATTGCGGTTGGATATAGACGGTACTTCGGTACACGATAGTGTCAGGATGGCACATGCCAGATTAGCCGGATTGCTGGATTATGAACATGCTTCACTGGCATTGGCACAGCGTTGCAGTGGCGTACAGAGCGGCACACCACTTTTTAGTGCCTTATTGAATTACCGACACAATGAACAACCGGTGATACCACATGAGAAGATGGAGGGAATTGAGTTCCTTGGTGAACAAGAGAGCACCAACTACCCATTTGTTCTTTCGGTGGAGGATGGTGTCGATACATTGGGCCTGACGGCTCAGGTGGTACAACCGTTTGATTCAGAACGGGTATGCAGTTATATGCAGCAGGCGCTGGAAAGTCTGGCAGATGCGCTGGAATTTTTACCGGAAACGCCAGTCCGGGCGCTTAACATTTTGCCGGCATCGGAACGCACGCTGTTGCTGGAAACGTGGGGCACGGTTGCAACCCCCTATCCGGAACAATTGTGTATCCATCAATTAATTGAACAGCTGGCGGAAAAAACACCGGATGCCACAGCACTGGTGCATGAAAATCAAACGCTAAGTTATGGGCAACTGAATATCGCCGCTAACCGGCTCGCCCATCGACTCATTGCCTTGGGAATCGAACCCGATCAGCGGGTAGCGATTTGCATGGCAAGCTCTCCCGCGCGGGTGATAGCCGTATTGGCCGTGCTGAAAGCGGGCGGGGCCTATGTGCCTTTAGATCCGGCTTATCCCGGGGAACGGCTGTCACACATCCTGACCGATGCTGCCCCGGATATATTGCTGGCAGACAGTACCGGACAAGCCACATTGGATGAAAAAGCGCTGGCAAGATTGACGGTACTGGACCCAACAGTCTTACCTGACCAGCCGGACAGCAATCCGGAAGTCATTGCCTTGACCTCCCGCCATCTAGCCTACGTGATTTACACTTCCGGATCGACCGGAATGCCCAAGGGGGTAATGATTGAACACCGTGGGCTGGTCAATCTGATTCAGGATAAAATCGCCCAATTCGGCATTCATCCCACCAGCCGAATGTTACAGTTTGCCTCATTTGGCTTTGATGCCAGTGTCTGGGAAATCATGATGGCATTGAGCAGTGGAGCCTGTCTGGTTATTCCGGCCGAAACTGTCCGCCAAGACTCATGTCGCCTTTGGCATTATCTGGAAGAGCAATCGGTGACACATGCCTTCCTGGCTCCGGCGTTATTGCGAGACGGGACTGATTTACCGACGCTGACAATAAAACCAACCTTGATTTTGGGAGGCGAAGCCCCCAGCCTTGCACTGCTGCGGACACTAAGCGGTCAGTCAACGCTGTTCAATGCTTATGGCCCGACCGAAATCACAGTCTGCGCGACCAGTTGGCGTTGCCCGCCACACTATACTGATATGCAGATCCCCATTGGGCGCCCAACGGCGAATACACGAATTTATCTGCTGGATAACGACGGCCAGCCCGTTCCATTGGGGGCAGTGGGCGAATTGTATATTGGCGGTGCGGGTGTCGCCCGTGGTTATCTCAATCGTCCTGATTTGACTGAAGAACGCTTTTTGGCTGATCCATTTAGCGATGCACCTGAGGCCAGAATGTATCGGAGCGGAGATCTGGTTCGCTATTTACCGGACGGCAATCTGGTGTTTGTTGGCCGTAACGACCAGCAAATTAAAATCCGTGGCTTCCGCATTGAACCGGGGGAAATTGAAACCCGGTTGGCAGAACATCCAATGGTGCATGAAGCACGGGTAGTCGCTGTGACCTTGGGGCAAGGGCAGGACAAGCGTCTGGTTGCCTATATCACAGCCGAAGCTGTTGCCGAAACGGACAGCGGATTAGCATCCATTCTGCATGCTCATTTGAGCGCAGTGTTACCTGATTATATGGTGCCTGCGGCTTTTGCGCGTTTGGCGGCTTTCCCATTGACACCAAACGGTAAATTGGATCATCAGGCTTTGCCTGCACCGGGAGAGGATGCGTTTGCCCGCCAGATTTATGTCGCGCCACAAGGGGAAATGGAAATCGCCGTAGCGGCCATCTGGCGTGAATTGCTGGGCGTTGAGAGAATTGGCCGGCATGATAATTTCTTTTCCTTGGGCGGACATTCCCTGTTGGCGGTGCGGATGATGAACAGAATAACCGCCTTCGGTGTCGAGCTGCCGCTGGCGACTTTGTTTATGTCCCCGTCACTGGTGGCATTTACTGAAAAAATCTGCGAACAACGTCATGCGAACAGTGCGAAATTGCCTGAAATTAAGCCAATATCCCGTGACAGTATTTTGCCGTTATCGTTTGGTCAGCAGCGTCTGTGGTTTTTGGCGCAATTTGAGGGAGTCAGTGATACCTATCACATTCCGGCAGCTTTGTGTTTACGTGGCCGGCTTGATCTGTCCGCTTGGCAGCAGGCCCTGAATCGCCTGTTTGCCCGCCACGAAGCGCTGCGTTCAGTTTTTGTCACCGTAGAGGGTCAGCCTCAGGTTGAACTGCTGTCGGCAGAATTGGGTTTGCCGATGCAACAATACGATTTGCGTACAGTGGCCAATGTGGATGAACAGCTTAAAAACTTGTGCGCACAGGAAGCTAACACACCGTTTGATCTTGCCCGTGGTCCCTTAATTCGCTGCGCACTGTTCCAATTGGCGGAAGAAGAACATCTGTTCTTGCTGACTCAGCATCACATCATCTCCGATGGCTGGTCTTTAGGGATACTGAAATCAGAACTGGCGGCGCTTTATGCAGCTTGCTTAAATCAACAACCCGATCCGCTGCCGCCATTGACCATTCAATATCCTGATTATGCGGCTTGGCAACAGAAAACATTTTCTGGTGAAGGCATTCAGGCACAGAGTGATTACTGGCGCCGGACGCTGGCAGATGCTCCGGTGTTACTTGAGTTGCCGCTGGATAGACCCCGTCCCTCCCGACAATCCTTTGCCGGCGGCCGAGCAGCCGTACATTTTGATGCCTCGTTGGTACAGGACTTAAAACAGTTGGGGCAACAGCACGGCACCACATTGTTTATGACACTGCTGACCGCGTGGTCTGCGCTGTTATCACGCCTGTCTGGCCAGGATGATATGGTCATTGGCATACCGAGTGCCAACCGTAACCAGCGGGAAATTGAGCCGCTGCTCGGTTTCTTTGTCAACACACTGGCGCTGCGAATTGATTTATCCGGCATGCCGGATGTGGTCACGTTGTTGCAGCGTGTACGCCAGACGACATTGGGCGCACAGGAACATCAGGACTTGCCTTTCGAACAAATGGTAGAAATTGTTCAACCGCCGCGCAGGCCAGAACATACCCCACTGTTTCAGGTGATGTTTGCCTGGCAGGAGAGTGAAACGGAAGAGTGGCAGTTACCGGAATTGGCAATCACGCCATTTGAGCTGGAATACGATATCGCGAAATTTGATCTGCAATTGGAATTAACGGAGAAGGCGGGGGAAATCGTTGGGGAGCTGAATTATTCTTCTGCCTTGTTCGACCACGAAACCATCGAAAGGCAGGTCGGGTATTTGCAGGTTATCTTGCGGGCAATGGTGAACCAACCCCAACAACCGGTGATGGCCATCGATATATTGTCGCCCACGGAACGGGAATTATTGCTGGAAACCTGGAATGCGACCGAAGAGCCGTATCCGACACAACTGTGCATTCATCAGTTATTTGAACAACAGGCGCAGAAGACGCCGGATGCCATAGCGGTGAAGTATGAAAATGAAACACTCAGCTATGCAGAACTGAATGCCCGCGCCAACCGATTGGCTCACCAGCTTATCGCGTTGGGTGTCGTGCCGGATCAGCGGGTGGCGATTTGTGCGGCACGCTCACTGGTAAGAATAATCGGGGTGTTGGCGATCCTGAAAGCAGGAGGTGCTTATGTACCGCTGGAACCGTCCTATCCCGGTGAGCGTCTGGCTTATATGCTCACTGATGCCGCACCGGTTATTTTATTGGCGGATAGTATCGGGCAGGCCGCATTCAGTGGGGAAGTTCTGGCAACGTTGACGGTGCTCGATCTGGATACTTTGCTGCCGCAGCCGGACTATAACCCGCAGGTTCTTGGATTGACCCCGCAACATCTGGCTTATGTGATTTACACATCTGGCTCTACCGGTAAACCAAAAGGGGTGATGGTAGAACATCGCGGTTTGGTTAATCTGATTTGGGATAAAGTGAACCAATTTGGCATTCGCCCTAATAGCCGGGTATTGCAATTTGCTTCATTCAGCTTCGATGCCAGTGTTTGGGAAATCATGATGGCATTGAGTTGCGGAGCCATGTTGGTGATCCCGACAGAAACAGTGCGGCAAGATCCGCAGCGCCTTTGGCATTATCTGGAAGAACATCAGATAACACATACCTGTCTGACACCGGCGCTGCTGCGGGATGGCGCTGATCTGCCAGCAATAGCGGTAAAACCGACGTTGATATTGGGCGGGGAAGCGCCGAGTGTCGCGTTGTTTCAGGCCCTGCGGGATCGGGTAACTCTGTTCAATGCGTATGGCCCGACAGAAATCACTGTCTGTGCAACTTGCTGGCACTGCCCGGCAGATTATACTGGGATGTTGATCCCTATTGGCCGTCCGACCCCGAACACCTCTATTTATCTGCTGGATAATCACGGCCACCCGGTGCCGTTCGGCACTGTGGGTGAATTGTATATTGGTGGTGACGGTGTCGCCCGTGGCTATCTCAATCGTCCTGATTTGACGGCTGAACGTTTTCTGGCAGATCCGTTCAGTGATCAACCGAATGCCCGGATGTACCGAACCGGGGATTTGGCCCGTTATTTGCCAGACGGCAATCTGATTTTTATGGGCCGCAATGACCAACAGGTGAAAATCCGCGGTTTCCGCATTGAACCGGGAGAAATAGAAGTGCGATTGGCGGAACACGCTGAAGTCAGTGAAGCGCTGGTTTTGGCATTGGGGGAAGGGCAGGATAAACGTCTGGTGGCTTATGTTATCGCGCAAGCAAATGACGGACTGGCAACCAGATTGCGTGAACACCTGAATGATATTTTGCCTGACTATATGGTGCCGGCGGCTTTTGTGCGTTTAGAAGCCTTTCCGCTGACGCCTAACGGTAAGTTGGATCGCCAGTCGCTGCCATCCCCTGATCAGCACGCCTTTGCCCGTCAGGTTTATCAGGCGCCACAAGGGGAAATTGAACTCGCATTAGCGGCTATCTGGTGTGACTTACTGAATGTTGAACAAATTGGCCGGCATGACAGTTTCTTCGCCTTGGGCGGGCATTCTCTGTTGGCGGTTAAAATGATTGAGCGTTTACGGTGCCTTGGCTTAGGCCTGTCAGTACAAACGTTATTCCAGCAGCCGACATTAAGCGTTTTGGCCCAGTCTTTGGCCCAGCATCGTGAAATTAGTGTGCCTGATAACCGAATTACACCGGAAGTGACGGCCATAGCACCAGCAATGCTGCCATTGATTGAGCTTACTCAGGCTGACATTGATTGTATTGTCGAACAAATGCCGGGCGGGATAGCCAATATTCAGGATATCTATGCGCTGTCACCGTTGCAGGATGGCATCTTATTCCACCATTTGCTGGCAAATGAAGGCGATCCCTATCTGCTTGTCACGCAACAGGCTTTTGCTGACCGACATTTACTCGACCGTTATCTGGCTGCGGTTCAACAGGTGGTCGACCGCCATGATATTTTGCGTACTGCTTTTATTTGGCAGGGACTGTCTGCCCCGGCTCAGGTTGTTTGCCGCCAAGCACCTTTGTCAGTGACGGAACTGACACTCGACCCGGCTGATGGGCTTATCAGTGATCAACTGGCTCGGCGTTTTGATCCGCGCCAGTATCGTATTGATCTGAGTCAGGCACCATTATTGCGTTTTGTTGTGTCACAAGAGAGTGATGGGCGCTGGATTGTACTGCAATTGTTGCATCATCTCATTGGCGACCATACCACATTGGAGGTAATGAACAGCGAAGTTCAGGCTTTCCTGACCGATCGAACAGACAGTTTGCCTGCACCCGTGCCGTTCCGTCATCTGGTTGCACAGGCTCGGCAGGGTGTCAGTCAGGCAGAACATACCCGTTTCTTTACCGAGATGTTGGCGGAAGTCGATGAGCCAACGCTGCCATTTGGGTTATCGGAAGTACACCATGATGGTTCACAGGTAACGGAATCTCACCGGATGCTGGCAGCGGAATTAAACGAACGCTTGCGTAATCAGGCGCGGCGGTTGGGCGTCAGTGTGGCGGCGCTGTGCCATCTGGCTTGGGCACAAGTGCTGTCGCGCACCAGTAGGCAGCAGAGAGTGGTATTCGGCACGGTCTTGTTCGGGCGTATGGCAGTAGGTGAAGGATCTGACAGTGGCATGGGGCTATTTATCAATACTTTGCCATTGAGATTGGATATCGATAATACCTCAGTGCAGGAGAGCGTACGTACCGCCCACAGCCGACTGGCCGCGTTATTGGAGCATGAACATGCCTCACTGGCACTGGCGCAGCGTTGTAGTGGCGTAGCCAGCGGAACGTCGCTTTTTAACGCGTTGCTGAACTACCGGCACAATACGCAGCCGGTAACACCCAATGAAATCGTCAGCGGCATCGAATTCCTTGGGGCACAGGAGCGGACCAACTATCCGTTTGTGCTGTCGGTAGAAGATGGCGGCACTGATTTGGGGCTGACGGCTCAAGTGGTGCAGCCCTTTGATCCAGAACAGATATGCAGTTATATGCAACAGGCATTGGAAAGTTTGGCAGAAGCACTTGAGCAGGCAGCCGATATGCCAGTACAGCAGTTAGACATTATGCCGGAAACTGAACGCACCCTGTTGCTAAAAACCTGGAATACGACTGAAACCGCATATCCTGAATCATTGTGCATTCATCAACTGTTTGAACAACAAGTGAAAAGTGCGCCAGATGCCACGGCACTTATGTATGAAGGCAAATGTTTCAGCTATGTCGAATTAAATGCGGATGCTAACCGATTGGCACACCAACTTATCACATTGGGTGTTGCGCCAGATCAGCGGGTAGCGATTTGCATGGCAAGCTCACCTGCGCGGATAGCGGGGCTTTTGGCAGTATTAAAAGCGGGAAGTGCTTATGTGCCATTGGAGCCAGCCTATCCAGGTGAGCGTTTGGCTTATATGCTCAATGATGCGGCACCGTCAGTTGTACTGGCAGATAATGTGGGCCGTATGGCGCTAGGTGAACAGACGCTTGCCGGATTAACGGTTCTTGATCCCACTATTGAGTTGGAAGGGATTGTGTCGGAAAGGCCAGACAACGTTAATCAATCAGATAATAACCCTCACATTCCCGTGCTAACTTCACGGCATCTGGCCTACATCATTTACACTTCCGGCTCTACCGGTATGCCAAAAGGGGTAATGGTAGAACACCGCGGGCTGGTCAATCTTATTCAGGATAAAATCTCCCAATTTGGCATTCTCCCTGCTAGCCGGATGTTGCAGTTTGCTTCATTTGGCTTTGATGCGGGCGTCTGGGAAATCATGATGGCGTTATGCAGCGGCGCCGCTCTGGTTATTCCTGATGATGCGGTTCGTCAAGATCCACACCGACTTTGGCATTACCTGCAAGAACAATCAGTGACGCATGCCTGTTTAACTCCGGCCTTGCTGCGGGATGGGGCTGAGTTACCCTCGCTCACGCTAAAACCGACATTGATATTGGGTGGTGAAGCACCCAGTGTAGCTTTAATTAAGGCACTGCATAGCAAAGCCACGGTTTTCAATGCATATGGCCCGACAGAAATTACGGTTTGTGCGACCCACTGGCGTTGCCCGTCAGACTATACCGATGGCTCAATCCCTATCGGACGCCCGACCGCGAATACCTGCCTCTATCTGCTGAATGCCCTTGGTCAGCCTGTACCATCAGGAGCCATAGGTGAGCTTTATATTGGTGGAGCTGGTGTAGCGCGTGGTTATCTCAATCGCCCTGAATTGACAGAAGAGCGTTTCCTTGCCGACCCATTCAGTGATGTTGCTGATGCCAGAATGTATCGCACTGGGGATTTAGTACGTTATCTGCCGGATGGCAATCTGCTCTTTGTTGGCCGTAACGATCAGCAGATTAAAATCCGCGGATTCCGCATTGAACCGGGGGAAATAGAAGTTTGGCTGACAGAATACCCTGAAGTGAATGAAGCATTGGTGCTGGCATTGGGTGATGGTCAGGATAAACGGTTGGTGGCTTATGTGGTGGCGAAAACCGATGACGGGCTGGTTAACCGCCTGCGTGAGCATCTGAGTGCACTGTTGCCTGAGTATATGGTGCCGGCAGCTTTTGTTCGGTTGGATGCTTTCCCGCTGACGCCCAACGGCAAGCTGGATCGCCGGGTGTTGCCTGCTCCGGGTGAGGATGCGTTTGCCCGTCAGATTTACGTTGCACCACAGGGAGAAACTGAAATCGCGTTGGCTGCTATCTGGCGCGAATTATTGGGTGTTGAACAGATCAGCCGCCATGACAGTTTCTTTGCCTTGGGCGGTCATTCGCTGCTTGCGGTGCGCATGGTTGAGCGCCTGCGTAATTTGGGTTTAACACTGGCGGTGCGTCAGCTGTTCCAATCTCCGGTTCTGTCTGAACTGGCGCAAAAATTGAAATGGGATCAAACCGAAAAAGTGCCGGCCAACGTGATTACACCGGCCATCACAGCGTTAACGCCGAAAATGCTGCCGTTGATTGATCTCACTCAGCCTGAGATTGATCATATCGTCGGGCAAGTGCCGGGCGGGATAGCCAATATTCAGGATATTTATGCGCTGTCGCCGTTGCAGGATGGGATCTTGTTTCACCATCTATTGGCTGATGAAGGTGACCCCTATCTGTTGGCGGGTCAGATGGCCTTTGCTGACCGCTCTTTGTTGGATCGTTATCTGGCGGCGGTTCAACAAGTGATTAACCGCCATGACATTCTGCGTACCGCCTTTATCTGGCAGGGATTGTCTGTGCCGGCTCAGGTTGTTTGTCGTCAGGTGCCGCTGTCGGTGACGGAATTGACATTAGATCCGGCTGATGGTTCGGTCAGTGAACAACTGGCACAGCGATTCAACCCACGTCGATACCGGCTCGATTTGGGGCAGGCGCCATTGCTGCGCTTTGTCATAGCGAAGGAAGTTGTAGCGAAGGAAATAGCGGCACAGGAGGGCGAGGGCCGCTGGATTGTATTGCAGCTGATGCACCATTTAATTGGTGACCATACTGCCTTGGATGTAATGAGCAACGAAGTTCAGGCATACCTTGATGGACAGGGCGGGCACCTGCCAGCACCGGCACCATTCCGCAATCTGGTGGCACAGGCCCGGTTTGGGATGAGTCAGGAACAACATACCCGTTTCTTTACTGAGATGTTGGCTGAAATCGATGAACCGACATTGCCGTTTGGATTGGCAGAAGTTCGCCATGATGGTTCACAGGTAACCGAATCGCACCGGATGTTATCGCCTGAATTAAATGGCCGTTTGCGTGATCAAGCCCGATTGTCGGGAGTCAGTCTGGCAGCGCTGTGTCATCTGGCATGGGCACAGGTGCTGTCGCGTACCAGCGGACAGCCGCGGGTGGTATTCGGCACGGTCTTGTTCGGACGCATGGCCGTAGGTGAAGGGGCTGAAAATGGCATGGGGCTGTTCATCAATACCTTGCCACTGCGCTTGGATATGGATGGCATCTCTGTGCGGGACAGTGTACAGGCAACCCATCACCGTCTGGCGGGATTACTGGAACATGAATATGCCTCACTGGCCTTGGCCCAACGTTGCAGCGGTGTACAAGGTGGAACACCGCTGTTCAGTACCTTGCTGAACTATCGGCACAATGTCGGTTCGGCAACCTCCAATGAAATCATGAGCGGTGTTGAATTCCTTGGCGCACAGGAGCGGACGAACTATCCGTTTACGCTGTCAGTGGAAGATTTTGGTGATGCACTGGGATTGACGGCACAAATCGCCCAGCCGTTTGATGCAGGGAGGGTGTGCGGTTACATGCAACAGGCGCTGGAGAGTTTAGTGTCAGCACTTGAACATGCCCCGGAAACCCCGATCCAACAACTGAACATTTTACCGGCAGCAGAAAGGCATTTATTGTTGAAAACCGGGTACGCTCCGCAAATTGCCTATCCGGATTCGTTGTGTATTCATCACCTGTTTGAACATCAGGCGGAAAACAACCCTGATGCAACGGCGCTGATTTATGAAACACAAGCTTTCAGCTATGCGGAACTGAATGCGCGTGCCAACCGATTGTCCCATCAGTTAATGGCATTGGGCGTGAAGCCAGACCAGCGGGTAGCGATTTGCGTCACGCGTTCACCAGCAGGCATCATCGCACTTCTGGCGGTACTGAAAGCGGGTGGGGCTTATGTTCCTTTAGATCCTGCTTATCCAGTCGAACGGCTGGTTTATCTGCTCAACGATGCAGCACCATCAGTTGTATTGGCAGACAACGCGGGCCGTACCGCGTTAGGCGAACAGGCGCTTGCCGGATTAACGGTCCTTGATCCGACTGTCCAGCCTGACCAGCCGGACGATAATCCCTACATTTCTGCGCTAACATCACGACATCTGGCGTATATCATTTATACATCCGGTTCTACCGGTATGCCAAAGGGGGTGATGGTAGAACATCGCGGCTTGGTTAATCTGATTTGGGATAAAATGAACCAATTTGGCATTCGTCCGAATAGCCGGGTATTACAATTTGCTTCATTCGGTTTCGACGCCAGTATCTGGGAAATCATGATGGCATTGTGCAGCGGCGCGACGTTGGACATCCCTGTCGATACTATCCGTCAAAACCCACTCAGCCTTTGGCATTATCTGGAAGAACATCAGGTAACACACGCCTGCCTGACGCCGGCACTATTGCGGGATGGCACTGATTTACCGAGGCTGGCAATAAAACCTACCTTAATACTGGGCGGAGAAGCGCCGAGCGCCGCACTGTTTCAGGCCCTGCGGGATCGGGTAACACTGTTCAATGCTTATGGCCCGACAGAAATTACGGTCTGTGCAACCTGTTGGCGTTGCCCGCCAGACTATGCAGAGATGCAAATCCCTATCGGTCGCCCGACTGCAAATACACGCCTTTATCTGCTGGATAATGACAGCCAGCCAGTACCATTTGGCGCTGTAGGTGAATTGTATATTGGTGGTGCGGGTGTCGCACGCGGCTATCTCAACCGCCCTGAGCTGACGGCCGACCGTTTTCTGGCGGATGCGTTCAGCAATCAAACGGATGCCCGGATGTACCGAACCGGAGATTTGGCCCGTTACTTGCCGGACGGCAATCTGGTTTTCGTTGGCCGCAATGACCAACAGGTAAAAATTCGCGGTTTCCGCATTGAGCCCGGTGAAATCGAAGCACGGCTGACGGAATCCCCTGAAGTCCGTGAAGCGCTGGTTTTGGCATTGGGGGAGGGGCAGGATAAACGGCTGGTGGCTTATGTCACAGTGCAGTCTGATGCAGCACAAGCGAATAAGGCAGGTGAGCAAGCCAATAATCCAGCAGCGCTGGCAGATAATGGATTGGCGGCCCGGTTACATCGCCATTTGAGAGATTTGTTACCTGACTATATGATCCCCGCGGCTTTTGTGCAGTTAGATGCCTTTCCATTGACCCCGAACGGCAAACTGGATCACCGGGCACTGCCGGTGCCGGAGCAACATGCTTTTGCCCGTCAAATTTATGAAGCGCCGCAAGGGGAAGCGGAAATCGTGATGGCAGCTATCTGGCGTGAATTACTGGGTGTTGAGCAAATTGGCCGGCATGACAACTTCTTTGCCTTGGGCGGACACTCTCTGATTGCCATGCGGATGGTGAATCTGGCCGCAGAAAGAGGGTTGATTTGCTCATTGAATAATTTGTTCCAATTCCCGGTCCTGGCAGAACTCGTGGCAGAGATCACATTAGATCCGTTATCCCAATCGCAAAGCAGCGCCATACCAGTACGGCCGGAGGGTAGTGAACCGCCATTATTCTTTGTTCCCAGCGGCATGGATGACTATTCTTATGTCTTCGGGCTGGCGCAGCATATTCAGTCGGATTACCCGATTTATGCATTGCCTTGGCCGATCCTTAATGAGGAACTGCCAACCATTGAAGCCTTGGCAGCCAGAATGGTCACTCTGATGAAAGCGGTGAGGCCGAAGGGACCATACCGGATATACGGTTACTCTTCTGGTGGCATACTGGCTTATGCCATTGCTGAGCAGCTTTTGAATGCAGGAGAGACGGTTAACTTCTTGGGACTGATCGATACACCTGCGCCTTACCGTTTCAAGACACTGGCTATTCAACCCAAACTTCAGTTTCTGGCTGATTTGGCAAGGAAATCAATGAATGAGCATCCTCAGGAAATTGAGATATTGCATCAGAAACTGGATGAACTGAATTTGGCACAACTCATTGCTGCTGCGCAGGCGTTGGGATTATACCCATCGAATCTGCGCCCTGCTTTGATTGCAAGGCGTTGGGAGCAAATGGGTAACTATGTTCAGATGGTCAAAAAGTATGAGCCGCAAGCCCTTTCAATAACCTTGCAGCAGTTCTATGCGATGGAGCCTTATCCGCAACTTCCGTTTATGACAGATGTTGAGCTACAGTTGATAACCATGGAACCGTCATTGGGTTGGGATCAAATAATCCCTGATTCTTTGCTGCAATTAACCGCTGTTCCGGGGGATCATTTTAGCCTGATGGAAAATAGTGAAAATAAAAGGACTCTGGCTGAAGCCTTAAGCTTGGCATTGGAAATGAATTGTGAGGAGGAAGTGCTGTAATATCGGTGTTCGTGAGGGATGACAAGCGATAATGAAATAAAGGAATACTAAAGATAGCATTATCCGGTTAATGATTTTTATCATTGCCGGATAATGTTGCAGAATTAGAGGCACCGAATATGAATGACTCCGGTGCCTTATTCAGGATGGGATAAATTCAAATTATAAAGCGGCGATCACTTTGATTTCTACTTTATACTCAGGATTCATCAATGCGGCTTGAACTGTACAGCGAACAGGCGCACTTCCCGCAACAACCCACGCATCCCAAGCGGCATTCATGCCCGCAAAGTCCGTTTTGTCTGCCAAGAAAATCGTTGCATCCAAAATTTTGCTTTTATCTGATCCAAGGCGGAGCAAAAGGGTATCAATGGCTGCCAGTGTGTTGGTGGTTTGTTCTGTAATATTGCCGTCCAGATTTTCAGGTACACTGGTATAATAAATAGTCTCATTATGAATGACTGCTTCTGACCAGCGAGTATCCGGATCAATACGTTTGATAGTCATTAAATCTCCTGTTGATTTATCCCGTTTTGGTGGGTTGGGAGTGTACGGTAGAGCGGTCTGATGGCGAAATTATTTTTTAGCTTTGCTTTTCTCAAGCCATTTTCGCATTTGTTCAATTTCGGGACCTTGAGCATTGATAATGGCTTGCGCTAATGCTTTCATTTCGGGATCTTTACCGTATTTGAGTTCAATGGCAGCCATATCGATCGCCCCTAAATGATGAGCAATCATGCCTTCAGCAAAGGCTTCATCCGGATCTTCAATATTCAAGCTCTCAGCCATGTTTTCATGCATTTTTGACATTGATTTATTTAATTCCTTTTGCATGGCTGTTGTCGTTTCTGAGGAGCCGGGGTGAGTGTGGGAGTTTGCTTGATTAGCTGAAGCGCCAAATGAAATCGCGGTGATCAGAATAGTAGCTAAAGGAAGTATTTTTTTCATGGCATTACCCTATTTGGTTATGTAAATTTGATAAAAACTATAGAGTTTCCCCTTACGGGAAGGTCAATAAACTCAAATAATATTTAATATAATTTACAAATGGTGATACTTGGATAATGGGTTTTCATCAAAATGAAAGAGTTTTGTGCTCATTATTGATGGATTTGATTAATGATTTTTTCATGTCTTTTATTAATTGTTTGTTTATATTAAATATTTTATTATTCGAATCATTTTATTGAAAGAGACTGTCCGTGTCAGACGATTTTGCGAAAAATGGCGTGCTTGCCAAAGCCATACCGGGTTTTAAACCGCGCGATGCTCAGCGGGAAATGTCTTCAGCCATTACTCTTGCTATTGAAAAACAGCAACAATTGGTCGTGGAAGCAGGAACAGGGACTGGTAAAACGTATGCGTATCTGGTGCCAGCTTTACGTTCTGGAAAGAAAGTGATTATTTCCACCGGCTCTAAGGCGTTGCAAGATCAGCTTTACAGTCGTGATCTTCCTACCATCGTTGATGCCTTGGGCTTTAAGGGTAATCTGGCACTGTTGAAAGGGCGTTCAAATTATTTATGCCTTGAACGCATTGAACAGCAGTCAATGGGCAGTTCTCAGCTAGAAGCTGACATGTTGTCAGAAATCATCAAACTGAAACACTGGTCAACGCACACGGAAAATGGCGATATCAGTACTTGCCATGATGTTGCGGAAGACAGCCCTGTCTGGCCCCTAGCCACAAGTACGAATGATAATTGCCTGGGAAGCGATTGTCCGAATTATCAGGACTGTTTTGTTCTCAAGGCTCGCCGCAAAGCGATGGAAGCGGATGTGATTGTCGTTAACCATCATCTGTTTATGGCAGATATTGTCGTTAAGGACACCGGATTCGGCGAGCTTATCCCACAGGCAGATGTGGTGATTTTTGATGAGGCACACCAAATTCCTGATATAGCCAGCCAATATTTCGGACAACAACTCAGTAGCCGCCAATTGATGGATTTATCACGTGATATCATTATGGCTTATCGCACTGACGTACGGGATCAGGCTCAATTGCAAAAAAGTGCAGATCGCCTCACTCAAAGCGCTCAGGATTTTCGCTTGTTACTGGGCGAAAGCAGTTACCGGGGAAACCTCCGAGATGCCTTGCAACAGCAACAAATTCAACGTGCATTAATACGGTTGGATGATGCTTTGGAATTGTGCTATGACGTGATGAAACTTTCTTTGGGACGTTCCGCAATGCTGGATACCGCTTTTGAGCGGGCGACGGTTTATCGAAATCGCCTGAAGCGGATCATTAACGTTACAGTGCCTAACTATAGCTATTGGTTTGAATGCCATGGGCGACATTTTTTGCTGGCACTCACGCCATTGTCCGTTTCTGACAAATTCAGCGAGATTATTCATGAACAATCGGGATGCTGGGTTTTCACTTCGGCCACTTTATCAGTCAATGAACAGCTTAACCATTTCACAGAACGTTTGGGGCTAAAAAAAGCCCGGACATTGCTTCTGCCCAGTCCCTTTGATTATCAACGCCAGATGTTGCTGTGCGTTCCTCGCCATTTGCCATCTCCCAATCAGAATGGCGGGGCAAAATGGCTGGCCCGTATGTTGAAGCCATTAATTGAAAGTAATCAGGGACGTTGTTTCTTTCTTTGCACTTCCCACCAAATGATGCGTAGTCTGGCGGAAGAATTTCGTTCCAGTATGACGCTACCGGTATTAGTGCAGGGGGAAACCAGCAAAAGCCAGCTGTTATCGAAGTTCATTGCTTCTGGCAATGCATTGCTGGTGGCCACGGGCAGTTTTTGGGAAGGTGTGGACGTTCGGGGAGATGCGTTATCTTGTGTCATCATTGATAAATTGCCCTTTACGGCGCCGGATGATCCCTTGCTTAAAGCGCGTATTGAAGATTGCCAATTGAAAGGGGGAGATGCTTTTCATGAGGTTCAGCTGCCTGATGCCGTCATCAGCCTGAAGCAAGGTGTAGGACGTTTGATCCGCGATATTGATGATTATGGCGTTGTTATTATTTGTGATAATCGGTTGGTGGTGCGTCCGTACGGCGAGGTTTTTCTTAACAGCCTGCCCCCGGCGCCCCGTACCCGTGATTTATCAAAAGCAATCAAGTTTCTCAAATCCCGCCCATTACAGTCAGGGTAAAATTGTCGGGGCTATGGTAGTATAGCCCTTTGTTTTGAATTCTATTCTTGCCGGAGTTAAGGCATGTCCACGCGGATTTTAGCTATTGATACTGCAACCGAAGCCTGTTCTGTTGCACTTTGGAATAACGGTGTTGTTGAAACACAATTTGAAATTTCCCCACGAGAGCATACTCAACGTATTTTACCCATGGTTCAGGACGTGTTATCGAAGAGTCATATAACCCTGCAAGAATTGGATGCATTAGCATTTGGTCAGGGGCCGGGCAGTTTTACGGGGGTACGCATTGGGATTGGGATTGCACAAGGACTGGCATTGGGCGCTGAATTGCCGGTGCTGGGTGTTTCTTCTTTAAAAACGATGGCACAGGGCGCTTTTCGCCTGAAAGGGGCAACAAATGTTTTGGTTGCCATTGATGCGCGTATGGGGGAAGTTTATTGGGGGAAATATACCCGCAATTCACGGAATGAATGGGAAGGCGATGAAACAGAAGCAGTTCTGAAGCCTGAGCAAGTCCGAACGATAATGAATTCATTATCTGGTGAGTGGGCAATTGCTGGAACAGGGTGGGAGGCGTATCCTCAATTATTGGATACCTCTTTAACACTGTTGGTAAGTGGCATTACTTTACCTCATGCAGAAGATATGCTCCCTCTGGCATTACAGAAATGGGAAGCAGGAGAAGCAACTGCGGTTGAGCATGCTGAACCCGTTTACTTACGCAATGAAGTAACATGGAAGAAATTACCCGGTCGTTAAATAAGTTATAGTTAATCTATCTTATCAATTTCATACCGAGTGGGAGGAACTATGCCCAATGGAACAATCAATCGAAGCATGTTGCAAGCGGTGATATTGTTAGGAACATTGATACTTGCAGGTTGTTCAAGTGTTCCTGACGTTATCAAAGGGACAACCAAAACACCGGTGGAAAACTTGTTTGCTGTCAAGAACATGCCTGAATTATACATTGGGCATGAAGGACGATTTGGTGGAAAGGTTCTGAGTGTTTTAAACGAAAAAGACCAGACCCGGTTGGAAATTTCTGCCATGCCCCTGGCAAATAATGCAGCCCCGCGTTTGCAAGCACCTTCTCTGGGGCGTATTTACGCGTATGTGAAAACCTTCTTGGAGCCCAGCGATTTTAAAGACCATTATGTCACTGTTGTTGGTCGGGTTGTTGGGCTTGAAAAGGGAGTGGTTGGTCATAGTCCCTATGATTACGTTGCGGTGGATGTCACGGGATTGAAACGTTGGCATGAATCACAGCGGGTCATTTTCCCTCCTTCTGCTGGCACAGATCCATGGAACTACTATGGCACGCCTTATGACCCGTTTTGGCGAATTTCTTCACCACTTCAGCCAGCATTAGTTGAAAAAGTGTTGACTGATTAAAAACCAATTGACCGCACTATTAAGAAAATGACGTAAGATAACCTAATAAATGTTGAGGTTATCTTACGAGATAACGGTCATATATGATGTTCTTAATAAGTATTTTTTATTAATATGCTATTTTTATAGCTATTTGGAATAATCATTAGACTTTAAGTCAAAAATCTGTAAATAAGTGTATAATCAACAAATTATAAGCATTTTCGTTTATTTTTGTTTTAACTAATTGATAATTAATAAAAAATATATGGGTGGCGGAGGCTGCCTTATTTTTTTTGCAGCAATGGATCGCATTAAATTAGTGATGTATATCGCCAACCTGAACATTGTCACTTTCCAAACTGGTACGCTGAGTTAATAATTTGTTAAATATACAGGTCTGGTTTGTTTTATGGTCAGTGGTTACATCGCAATTAGATTTCAGGAGTATTCAACTTGGAAAAAGTCTGGCTAAAACATTATCCGGCAGATGTTCCGGCAGAAATCGATCCCGACCGCTATTCGTCGTTGATTGAAATGTTTGAAAATGCTGTGGCGCGTTATGCCGATCAAGTCGCATTTATCAATATGGGCGAGGTGATGACTTTCCGTAAACTGGAAGAACGTAGCCGAGCCTTTGCTGCCTATTTACAGAATGGGTTGGGGCTGAAGAAAGGGGATCGTGTGGCATTGATGATGCCAAATTTGCTGCAATACCCCGTGGCATTGTTTGGCATTTTAAGAGCAGGGATGATAGTCGTCAACGTCAACCCGCTTTACACCCCGCGTGAGTTGGAACATCAGCTGAATGACAGCGGCACATCTGCCATTGTTATTGTTTCTAATTTTGCACACACCTTAGAAAAAGTTGTCTTCAATACACAAGTTAAGCACGTTATTTTGACGCGGATGGGCGATCAACTGTCGCGGCCAAAAGGAACACTTGTCGATTTCGTTGTTAAATACGTTAAACGGTTGGTACCAAAATATCACTTACCGGATGCCATATCATTCCGTAGTGCAATGCATAAAGGCTATCGTATGCAATATGTCAAACCCGATGTTAATGGCGAGGATTTGGCATTTCTGCAATATACCGGTGGCACGACAGGCGTAGCGAAAGGCGCAATGTTAACGCATCGCAATATGTTGGCCAACCTGGAACAAGCCAAAGCCAGTTATGCTCCGTTACTGAAAATAGGGCAAGAACTCATTATTACCGCATTGCCGCTATATCATATTTTTGCATTGACGATAAACTGCCTGTTCTTTATTGAATTGGGCGGACAGAATTTGCTGATCACCAACCCCCGCGATGTCCATGGCACGGTCAAAGAGCTATCACGCTATCGTTTTACCGCATTATCAGGTGTGAATACGCTGTTTAACGCCTGGGTGAATAATGCTGAATTCCAGAAACTGGATTTTTCTTCATTGAATTTATCGGTTGGCGGTGGAATGGCAGTGCAGAAAGCCGTCGCTGAGAAGTGGGAAAACCTGACTGGTTGCCACTTGCTGGAAGGTTATGGGCTAACGGAATGTTCACCTTTGGTTGCCGCTAACCCTTATGATTTGGCTCATTATAGTGGCAGTATCGGCTTGCCTGTTGCGTCAACAGAACTCAAACTCATTGGTGATGACGGCAATGAAGTTTTGCCGGGAGAAGCCGGTGAAATGTGGGTGCGTGGTCCGCAGGTAATGAAAGGCTACTGGAACCGCCCTGATGCGACGGATGAAGTACTGAAAGAAGGTTGGCTGGCAACAGGGGATATTGCCAACATTGATGAAAATGGCTTTTTCCACATTGTTGACCGGAAAAAAGACATGATTCTGGTTTCGGGGTTCAATGTCTACCCGAATGAAGTCGAAGATATTGTGGCTTCCCACCCTAAAGTATTAGAGTCGGCAGCTGTAGGGGTTCCAAGTGAAAACTCGGGGGAAACCGTTAAAATATTTGTAGTTCGTAAAGACACGAGCCTGACCGAGGATGAACTTAAAACACATTGTCGCCGTTACCTGACAGCATACAAGGTACCGAAACTCATTGAATTCCGCGATGAATTGCCAAAAACCAACGTGGGTAAGATCCTGCGTAAAGAATTGCGTAATGAAGAATTGGAAAAAGCAAATAAAGCTGTTGTGAATTAATCTTATTTTTCTATCCAAGCTCTTTTAAGTGATAATCGTTGGCAAAATAGTCAATTGAAAGAGAAGGATATCACCATAATGCCGGTTTTTTTACCGGCTTTTTTGAATGCATTATTGCCAATCAAACCAAACCTTGACGTGTTCCATGCCGTATCAATCCGGAACGGGATCGCCTGGCCGGCTTTTTCACCCTGCACTATCGCCACCCGGTGGATTTTTTCTAACACCCGTTTCCCTTCTGGCTGTCCCCGCGGGGATCAGCCCTGCCTGCCGGTGTAACAGGTCCAGCATGGCGGCGTACTGATGGTGGCGGGTGCCAGCCTGCTTTCATGCAGTGCCGGCAGATACGGGCGCCCTTTGGCAATACACCATTGACACCATAACCGGCTGGCCTTCATCAGTTGCTGCCAGGTGTTGTCCACAAAGGCTTCCTTGCCTTTCATAAATGTATGGAGGTTGAGCAGGGCCTCCTCATTCAGGCCCGGATTTAATAAATTTTGGGCAACATGATGAAATATTTAGTTTACTTTAACATCATGGAACTTTTCGATGAAATGGGCGCAAAACCCCAACTTGCCGAGGGCATTGGATTCGGTCACGACATTAGTGCCTATTCCCCCGTCCCCATGCATTCTTCATATTCAATCTTCATACACCTATCATATAACCAGGATTTATCAATATACTGTCGGCATATATTCTCAGCCTGTATGCGGCATTGTGGATTCGGATATGGGTCGCTTTGTTTTAAACTTTTCGCTAAGCCCGTATTGGGCATCAAAGAAATAAATATACTCATTAATGAAGCGTAATAACATAGTCTTTTCATTTTAATACCTTTTAATTAGGGGTTTGGGGAGAAATGGAACCATAATGAAGGTTAAGGAATTACATAGAATGGATAGGATAAATAAGTAAGTTAACTGTATACCAACTAATCTTATCAATATGCACTCAGATTGAGTATACACAAACTTAGTTAACCATTTTATAACCTAAAGCAGATTAAACTAGCCTAACCAATCAAACGGACTCAAATTAGATTTGAGTACTACCAACCCCCTTATGGCACTGACGACAAGGAAAATCACATCAATCAGATCGTACTGACGATTAATATCAGCGCGTGTTTCTTTAACAACGGATAAATGTTCAATCAGGGTCATATGCAAGCTACTTATATTACTTTTATTTATATAGAGCGAGGAATGTTAACTTAAGAATAATAATATAAGGTATACTGCGTTGGTATTTAATTGTTTGAATAAATAAAATTTAGTGCTGGAAACAATAACATTCTATAAAGAAAAAATCTACTTTTTCGTAATGTGAAAGAAACTTTTTTACATTAAGTGTTAAACCAGAAAATAATATTTTTTATAGCCATAATTATTAATATATTACTTACAATAACCTCAGGTTAGAAAATAATAAAAAACATAATCTTTTAAATGGAATACCAAAAAGGTGAAGTACCAAGAAGCAGCTCAGTTATATTTTTATCAATTTTTTATTGAAAAAAAAGTAAAATGAAAAATTGGGTAATAATAATTCCATAGGAAATCTAATTTATTACTTTCCTTCAACCAACTCTATCATCACACTCTTTTTCGCCTCAATATTGCGGATATAACCCAACCCGGTTTCGGGCTGTTTCCAATTGCCTTCGTGCATGATCTGGGTGAGGCTGTAGCCCGTCGGTCATGTCCTGCGCGGCCCCCACCCACGCACTGTGGCCGGTTCAGGTGGCATGGCGGCCTTTGTTTCGGGCTTCTTTTTTTATCACCGTGGACGACCGCGTGAATTCTGTTTTAATGCTGAGCATAGTCTGGCGATTTGCTTCTGCTGAATATGACCGACATTTTCATCGCATTCATCGCATCAGACACAGGTATCAGCGAACCGGATTTGTTAAAGTTGTGGCAAGCGGAAAGCATGTTTAATACTATAGAAATTGCTGTCCAACTGAAGGATATTCAGAGATTTTTATGGTTTGTATATAACGGCATTCACTGTTATATTTTCCTGTGGCATTTACATGTAATACAATGTATTTAAAGGATATTTTATTGTTAAGTTATAATTATCAGTTGATTGCTACCGACACCCAATTGCAGTTGATTTGTGAACAGGCAAAAAAACAAGCAAGAATTGCATTGGATACTGAGTTTGTACGCACACGAACGTATTATCCTCATTTAGGTCTAATACAACTGTTTGATGGAGAACAGCTTTCTCTGATAGATCCCTTGGGGATCTCACAATGGCAACCTTTCAGGGAATTATTGACTGACCCGAATGTATTGAAATTTATTCATGCAGGAAGTGAAGATCTAGAGGTTTTCGGAAATAGCTTCCAGTGTTTGCCTGAGCCTATGATTGATACTCAGGTGTTGGCAGCGTTTATTGGCCATCCAATGTCATGTGGTTTTGCAACGTTGGTTGCTGAATATCTGCATGTAGAGTTGGATAAAAGCGAATCCCGCACCGATTGGTTAGCTCGCCCATTAAGTGAAAAGCAGTGTGAATATGCTGCGGCAGACGTTTATTACTTATTGCCCCTTGCTGATATCCTGATGGAAAAAACTGAACAGGCAGGGTATCTCGGTGCGGCAAAGGATGAAAGCAAGCTGATAGCTCGTCGCCGTCAAGAAATATTACTGCCAGAATGCGCTTACAAAGACATCGGTAATGCCTGGCAATTGCGGCCAAGGCAGCTGGCTTGTTTGCAAAAATTGGCTGCATGGCGATTAAATCAGGCGAGGGAGCGTGATTTAGCGGTTAATTTTGTGGTTCGTGAAGAAAATTTATGGCAGATAGCCCGCTATTTGCCGACATCTTTGGCTGAGTTGAGTGCCTTAGGATTAAGCGGGCAGGAAATTCGCTGCCATGGTCGCCGCTTACTGGCGATGGCCGCGGAGAGTAAAGATATTTCAGAGGAGGCGTGCCCGGCTCCAGTGATGAACTTAATTGATCATCCCGGCTACCGCAAGGCATTTAAAGATATTAAATCATTAGTGACCCAGGTGAGTGAATCTCATCATTTTAGTGCTGAATTACTGGCTTCCCGCAGGCAAATCAATCAGTTGCTCAATTGGCACTGGAAACTAAAATCATCAGAATCTCAGCCTGAATTAATCCGCGGCTGGCGTGGTCAATTATTGGCTGAACCGGTTGCTGAAATATTGGCGAACTATTCAGGGCAATAATGCAAAACGGTGCTGTCAACTTAAATCGGGATGTTATACATCCCGATCTATTACTGAAAAATCACAGTATTCAATTAAATAGCGTCATTTGATACTGCTATTTTAGCGATTCCTCAATCTCCGGTAATGTTACATTGAGTTCCAGTACTGAGATGTCATCATTTTTTTGCTCAAACTGCACAGAAAGCATTTCTGGATTGATTTGCACATATTTGCAAATAACGGCCAGAATATCTCTCTTCATTTCAGGCAAATAGGCAGGCTCCGAGTCACCACGGCGCCGCTCTGCCACGATGATTTGTAGCCGCTCCTTGGCGATATTGGCTGTCGGTTTTTTTCTCGACAGGAAGAAATCTAACAAAGCCATGCGTTACCCCCCAAACAGGCGTTTTAAAAAGCCCTTCTTTTCTTCTTCGATGAAACGGAAAGGTCGTTCTTCACCGAGTAAACGTAATACGGTATCTGCATATGCTATCCCCGCATCAGACTCTTTATCCAGAATGACAGGTTCACCTTGGTTGGACGAACGGAGAACCGACTGGTCCTCTGGTATGACACCAATTAAAGGAATGCACAGTATTTCCAGGACATCTTCCATGCTCAGCATATCACCACGGTTGACGCGTCCCGGATTATAACGCGTCAGAAGAAGGTGTTCTTTGATGGGTTCATCGCCTTGTTCTGCCCGGCGTGATTTAGACGCCAAGATACCTAAAATGCGGTCAGAGTCGCGAACAGACGAAACCTCTGGATTTGTTGTAATAATTGCTTCATCGGCAAAGTAAAGCGCCATCAATGCACCACTTTCAATACCGGCTGGTGAATCACAGATAATAAATTCAAATCCCTGTTGATCCAACTCATTCAGGATTTTTTCGACGCCGTCCCGGGTAAGGGCATCTTTATCACGGGTTTGAGAAGCAGGCAAAATGTATAAATTATCTGTGCGCTTATCTTTTATAAGCGCTTGATTTAAAGTGGCATCACCTTGAATGACGTTCACGAAGTCAAAGACTACTCGACGTTCACAGCCCATGATCAAATCGAGATTTCGTAAACCGATATCAAAATCGATAACGACGGTTTTTTTCCCTTTTTGGGCGAGACCAGTAGAAATGGCCGCGCTTGAAGTGGTTTTGCCAACGCCACCTTTACCAGATGTAACAACAATAATGCGTGCCATGAAGCGATTCCTTGTTATAAGGGCTAGACTAAAGTTTCAATAGTTAATTCATTGTTCACCAGACGTAATTTTGCTGCTTTTCCAACAAAATCGTCCGGGAATTTTTCGCTGAGCCAATATTGACCGGCAATAGAAGCGAGTTCAGCATTTAAATGAGTGCAGAAAATCTGGCTCTCTTGATCACCAGATGCGCCTGCCAATACTCGTCCACGCAGCACGCCGTATATATGAATATTTCCATCAGCGATTAATTCAGCGCCAGCGCTCACATTGCTTGTTACAATGAGGTCGCTGTTTGGCGCATAAATTCTTTGTCCTGAACGAACAGGTGTATTAATTATACGAGTTTTTTTGAAAATTGGTTCAGTTTGATTATTTTCTTGTGTAAGAGCTTTTTGACTTTTTCCCTCTTTTAGTAAAGGAAGTTCTGATTTTAAAACTATTTTTCGTTGCTCTTCGTTTTGACAACCACTAATGCCGACAATACGCAGCCCAACCGACTCGATGATTTTGCAAAGAGCGGAAATGTCTGCGTCAACAGGAAGATTGGCTATATTGATAACAACAGGCGCATTCTTCAGGAAGTCAGGGGCCTGTTCCATTTTTTCCTGGATAGCCTTGTGAATGATTTCCGGCTGGTCATCATGCAGATGAACAACCGAAAGCGTAAAATTACTGCCTTTTAGCTCAATTGGCGACTGTGGCATCGATATTCTGACTCAGCAAAGTTAGGGTTTCCCACAAAAATCTCTGGAACTGTTTTCTGTAACAGTATCTGGGAGACGATATTCTTAAATATAATAAGCATGTTATAGTTAGTGAATTATTCAAGCAAGTCGCAGAGTTAATTAAAAAGAGTTTATGCCAATGATTTGTGTAATCTATAGAAGCCCAAAACGTGACCAGACATATCTTTATATTGAAAAAAGAGGTGATTTTTCACGCGTTCCTGAAGAATTATTAAAAACCTTTGGGGAACCACAATATTCAATGATGATTTCATTGTCAGACAGAAAAAAACTGGCCAATGCCGATATTGAAAAAGTGAAAACGGCGCTGAATGAAAAAGGGTTTTATTTGCAAGTTCCCCCACCAGTGGAAAGTTTGCTCAATGAGCATTTAGAACCCATGAAAAAATAAATAATTGCTGGCAATTGTGTGCTCCTGAATTGAGGAACTGATTTATGAAATTGATCACTGGGATGACTTTATTGACGGCAACCTTACTGTCAGGTTGCAATGCATCATGTACTGCCGGCCTATGTGATAAACAGTTGAACAACCAACCTGCATTGACTGCCCAATCAAAGGCAGAAGTTCGGGGATTGGTGCAACATTTTCCATTGGATTCCCGTGAACCATCGCAATTTCCTGCTTATGTGGCATTGCTGAAACAGCAAGCGCGCGAGCAGGGTTTCAGTGAAACAACATTGGACAGGGCATTTGCTGATATCCATTTTATTCCACGGGTCATTAAGGCTGACCGTAATCAGCCGGAAAAAAAAATTACCTTGGATGATTACCTGAAACGTGTTTTGCCAACCTGGAAAATTGAACAAGGTGTTGCACAATATAAAAACCATCTTTCCCAGTTAGCGAAAATCAGCCACAAATACAAAGTACCGGAAGCCTATATCGTTGCTTTATGGGGCCTGGAAAGCGGCTTTGGTAAACTTCAGGGAAAAGAAGATGTTATCTCCGCATTATCAACACTGGCTTTCGAAGGCCGTCGAGAAGTGTTTTTCATCAAACAATTATTGGCAGCGCTGGAAATCATGGAGAGCCAATACATTGATGAAAACAAAACACTAAAAGGCTCTTGGGCGGGGGCGATGGGGCAAAATCAGTTTATGCCAACTTCCTATTTAACCTATGGTGCAGATGGGGATGACGATGGAAAAATTGATATTTGGGATAACAAAACCGATGTTTTCGCCTCTACGGCAAACTATTTGGCCAAGGAAGGATGGCAGCAAGATTTACCGTGGGGATATCGCATTTCTTTGCCTGCGGATTTTGACATGACTCTGGAAGGGATCAAAACTGAACAGGGGAAAACCATTGCTCAATGGCAGATGCTGGGGGTGTCATCGCCTCATTTGGAAAATTTACCGGCAAATACTAAGGGCTGGATTGTTATCCCGGATGCTCCTGCCAAAAGAGCATTTTGGGTCACCCAAAATTTCCGTACTATTATGCATTGGAATCGTTCTTACTACTTTGCCCTCAGTGTTGGTATGATGGCAGATGGTATCACGCAACGAACCCATTTCCTTACTCACTGAAACTCAGAGTGTAAAACTTGGCCCAGGCGTATTGGAAACAGATAAGGAAGAATATTATGTATCAGCATCGAGATTGGCAGGGGGTATTGTTAAATTTTCCTGCTAATAAAGTCGTTTGTGTTGGCAGTAATTACGAGAATCACATGAAAGAAATGGGTTCTCAGGCTACTGATGAACCCGTGATATTCATCAAACCTGAAACGGCACTTTGCGATCTCTGTCAGCCTGTTTCCATTCCGTATACACTAGGTTCAGTGCATCATGAAATTGAATTGGCGGTTTTGATTGGTTCAACACTGAAAAACGCTAATGAGGAACGCGTAAGTCAAGCGATTGCGGGCTTTGCTGTTGCACTGGATTTGACATTACGTGATTTGCAACGTGAATTTAAACGGTCAGGGCAACCGTGGGAAAAAAGCAAGGCATTTGATGGCTCGTGCCCGATATCGGGTTTTATCCCGGCGAATGCCTTTGGTGATCCACAAAATACTCAACTGTCTTTGACAGTGAATGGTGAATTGCGCCAGAACGGCAATACGAGTGACATGCGAATACCTATAGTCCCGCTGATTAGCTATATGTCACGTTTTTTTACCCTGCGTCCGGGCGATATTATTTTAACGGGAACGCCTGAAGGCGTAGGGCCATTACACTCTGGTGATAACCTAAGCATCTCTCTTAATGAGTATGTTTTGACAACCAGAGTAATTTAACCATGAGGAATGACAGAAATTATGTCTCAACCTTTTTGGCAGGTTAAAACCCTGGAGCAAATGACAGATCAAGAATGGGAAGCACTGTGTGATGGTTGTGGTCAGTGCTGCCTGAATAAGTTGATGGATGAAGATACTGATGAAATCTATTTCACCAACGTTGCTTGCAATCAACTGAATATTAAGACGTGTCAGTGTAAAAATTATGAGGATCGTTTCAGGTATGAACCTGACTGTATCAAACTGACACGTGAGAATATGGTGACTTTTGAGTGGCTGCCGCAAACCTGTGCCTATCGTTTGATTGGCGAAGGGAAAAAATTATTGCCATGGCATCCATTGATTAATGGTTCGAAATCAGCCATGCACGCTGAGCGTATTTCCGTCAGGTATATTGCTGTGCGCGAAGCTGATGTAGTTGACTGGGAAGAGCATATTCTCAATAAACCCGAATAAGTGTTTTATGGATTGATATAAAAGGGATTTTATATCATGCATTGTATGCTTGGGGCTTATTTTGGGCATATTGGGGGCATAGGAGCCGAAATCAGCATTTAGAATACCTTACGGGCTCAGGTTATTATTTTGCAATACCAAAATGTTTTTATTAAATGAGTGTAATGGATGAAATGGAAATGCCTAATTCTAAAGCTAGAATTCAAGTCTGAGTACCAGTATTAGTTTTTAATAAATAATAAATGGATGATTCGGTTCTGAAATCGAAAGTTAAAAGATTAACATGTCATATTATATGCTGCTCTTTGATATTACTTTAGAGGTAGATCTGAATTATAAAAGGGGAGGGAAGACACGTTACTACCTCGATAGGGATAGATATCTTAGTGAAAAAGAATCTGAATGTGAAAATACTTTGGGTTTTAATTGTTGTTCAAGATAATATCATTCATGAATGAATATTTATCTATTTAGAGATAATCTGAATGGATTTTTTTCAACGAATATCAAAAAGAATTATAATTAAATAATACACGCATCCATTCTTGAAATAGTCATTAATGTGAATATTTCCCTCTCTTTTTCGGCTTTAAATAGTGAATAAAAACTGATAACTTGTTCGTTCAATAGTCAAAGCAAGGAATGGAAAATGGCAAGTTATTTGGTTCGTGTGGAGTTGTATGGAACGGGTACTGATGGCTATGAAAAATTACATAAAAGGATGACTGCAAATCAGTTTAATCAGTTTATTCGTTTTCCTAACGGAAAAAATCATCACCTCCCCAGCGGAACCTATATTGGTAGTTCTTCATTGGAATCCATGGAATTAACGGAAAAGATTAAATCGATGGCTACACCGTTCTCGAATAAAGATCCCTCTATATTTGTTTGTACATACAATAACTGGAGTGCTGCGCTGTATCCTGAGAAACAACAGACTGAATCAGGTTCAGGTGATTGATTTTATGCCGTGTTATATCAATAAGGCAGGTATGAAAAAAATCATTTCTCTTATTATGCTAATGCTGTTAGCTGGTGGATGTGCTTTGTCACCGGAAAAAACATCAGAGATAACATAGTAGGAATTTGGGTTATGTCATCATTATGGCCTGAATTGGCAAGTTGGTACTATTTGCTCAATTTCAAAGTAAACGGTGAAATGGTTTATTACCCTTTCTTATGTGAGTCAAGTGAAAGAGAGATAAACTCAGAAGAAATAGGAACAATGAAATATGCAATTTCAGGTAATGAAATATATTTAACCTATAAATCAGAAAATGTGGAATTTGAAGCTGGGGACAAACTTGATTATATAGTGACAGAGATAACTAAAACCACGATGCAATCATTTGAACTCACCCAAGAAGAGCCGGATGACAATCAATATTCTAGGGCTAGCTTTCAAAAAGTGAATAAAATAGAACCATTATGACCTGAAGATCTAAAAAAGATGCATTAAAAATAATGCATCATAAGGCCGCTTAGTCGGCCTTTTTTATTGCTCAAATTATTGGAAAGTGTTGACGGCATCATTGATGTAATAAATATTGGAATGGTATTTATGCCGATTACCGAATATATATCAAGTCATGCTGATGCTGTCTTGGATATCTGATAATCGATGTTAGCCACTACTGTGCAGCTCTGGATATTTGTTAAATAATAAAGAAGGAAATCAAAAATGAATAACAGATGGATAAGCTATATCACGTTTGTAGGGAGTTGGATAGCCGTAACATTAATCATTGGTGCTCTTCTGTCATAAATAACGATTTTTATCATCAATAACAGTGTTGAGTTAAAATTCCACTACGAATCATAATATTACACGCAGACTTTTAAAGATCACTAGATGCTATAGATGTTATTAATTTATAAATCAAAGAACTACATGATATAAGGGGTGCTGAAATGATAGCACCCCGATAGTTTTTGGCGGGTTCGTTCGCTTATTTCCTTTGAAACTGTATCTTTTCTACGTTCTTTTGCAGAAAGCTCTCTTTGTTCATCAATGTAGTTGGCGAGATCACGCTCATGAACGTTACCGAAAGAGTGTTCCTTGCACCACACGTACCTTGATGGCGATAAAAAAGCCAATATCACCGTACAGAAAAAACGGGATGCCGCATAAGAAGAAAGCTATCGCGAGCACGCCCAATCATTGGCAATCCGTTTATTTCCGGTGGCGTCCACATTGAGGGTTGCAGAGGGTATTGAAACTGCCTTGTCGTACAAACAGATTTACGGCGTAAACACATGGTCAACGGTGAACGCCGGCTTTATGGAGAAGTTCCTTGTTCCCAACGGCGTTAAGCATCTCATTATCTTTGCGGATTATGACCAGAGCGCGACAGGTCAACCCCCCGCCCGGAAATGCGCCCAAAAGAATTTATCCGCCCACAACGACTTAGAGCAAGTCAGTGTTTACTGGCCCGATCACGGGGATTTCAATGATATGCTCCAGAACGGTGATCAGGTTAGGGAGTTGGTATTTATGAAAGAACAGCGGGAGGAAGGGTAATAATGAAACTCGAATCAACCCTGAAACATTTTCACCCTAAATCACCGACTTTTAGTGACGCTTCCACCAGTACCGCCCCGGACAGAATGCAAGGTATGGATACGGCGGCCGCTTTAGGTATGGCAACCTCACAGGCTAAGTTTGGCATGACGGCATTCTTTGCCAAGAACGAGGTGAGCGAAGAAGACAAGTTCAGCACGGTAGGGGTTAACTCAGTATGCAAGGCGAACCGTGCCTAAGCTGATTGCAAAAGCGGCTGGGAATATAGACTTCACCGAATGGTGCATCATCTTTCAAATTATGAACCTTGCTATAGTCGTAATCCGATTGAGAACAAAATTTGACTTAAGTAAGGTTTCTGATGAGTTAACAGTAGGCTGAAATGACCTTTAATGAATAATAAAGTGAGGGACTTATGTCTGAAGTGAATAAGTTGGATAATAAACAATGCCCATTTGATCCTGACCTGTACCACTATAAGAAGCAGATTGATATCGAAGTTGACAATGTGGCACCAGACGGTTCTTCACCATGGGCGCTAATGCAAGTGTATATAGGAAAGGTATTAAGCCGCAGTGGATGGGGTGCTAATGAATACATTCAGCTCTCTGCTAAAAATGATGGTAGTGGGCCTATCCATATTGAGAAGCATGACCAACAAAGTTTTCCATTCCCTTGGGAGCCAACACCAGAAGATTTGATGGCGTGTGATTGGAAGTTGATGAAGACAGAAGATTGCATGCTGTCTTTTGATCTTACGTCGGGGAGTGGCACATATAATAATCCTAGCTTACCAAATGAGCCTGTCGCTTGGGGTTATATAAGAAATCTCGATTGGGGGCATCATTTTGGAGAATTAAATAATGAGCAGAGTAATGTAATAGATATTGAAAAAATATGGTGTTTTCTTTTGTATGATGGAATTATTTTCTTTGATGTAAGCACTAAACCAAATAAAGAAAGTCGCCAGAAAGTAATAGATTTATTTCAAAATAAAGACTTTTGGGTAATAATTGATAATAAAAAATATAATCTTGGTAAATCCACTCCAACACAATATCCAAACACTTCAAACAGTGAAAATTATGCTTTCGAATTCAAATATAAAAATCATGACGCACAAAAAATAGGTATCTTATTGCAACAAACTGGGCAACAAAAAAACTTTTGCCTCAACTGGGAATAACCCAAATCTACCCCCTAATTCAAGGCTGCGCTCCGGCGTGGTCTTTTTCATATTTGCCACCGCAATCACTTTAATCACATTCGTAACCACACATTGCGACTGGCAACCTTAACTATTTGAAATCTATCTCAATGGATGAATCGCTACTACCATTCGCAAACCAAGCCACCGTTCGGTGTTCGAAAACATATTTTCGCAGCGATCATGCATTTTTGCCATTCAGGAGGGATAGCCATAGCCCAAGCTTGCATTGAAGCTAAAAGAGTAGGGCTTACTAGCAGGCAAAGAAGAATATATTTTTTCATCTTACTCACCCTATATCAATTACAGTACCGCAAAATTTAATAACGCCATTTCAACTAAATTAAAAGCGAATAATTTTTAACAATTAATTAACGTTTGAAACTAAACACAATATTGCTTTACCCATTCCCTTGAGTGGGTAAAGCAATAACCCATGCCATCACCCCGTTCTCATCGCGTACCCAACGCACACGGGCTGGTGGCATTTTTAATTTCAACCATGGGAATTTCCGTTACAGTTGATTTATGGGCTGGACAAAAAAAGTAAACCTATTGATTTCACTTAGTCATTTTGTCGACACCCCTGCGTTGGGTTATCGCCGTCTATCGGTATAAGCAATGACATGTTTCCTTACCTTTGAGCGTACCGACAGAATCAAAAATAACCCATGCCACCGATGAATACGGGGCATTATCAGCAACATCCGCTATAGGCAGGCGAAGGGGTGTGGCAGCCTTCGAGCCGGCCTGTATTGCCATCATGATTCAGGGTGATGACGGGTGATTTTTTCTTTTGGAGGACAAAACATGTCACAAGGTACAGCAGCACATACGATCACGGTTGGTATCAAGTACGACACTGAACCCTTAAACCAACTTGAATCACAGCTGGAGAACATTGCTGAATTATTGGACCGCATTTGAGGTCAAACTTTGCGGGATGGAGGAGCGGTCGCCGAACTGTTAAATCATATCAAAGGCCAGCATAAGGCATGGGGTGTCCATGGCAGTATCTTTTCCCCGAAGAAGAACAATGGCCTCGAACTGATTTACCTTGATGACCGGGTGGAAAAAGATGGCAGCATCACGATAGAGGCCTTCCATCTTCAGCAAAGTCAGTTGCCGGAATGTTTTCAGCACTGGTGGATAAAAGCCATTGAGGGAGATGAACGGGTCTACTATGCAGACGGCGAACCCTGTGACATTCCCGAAGGGTGTCATCTGGATGTCCGTGTTCAGATGCCGGAGGATTCGTTGTGGAAGCAACAACGGAAGGAAGCAGCAGAGGTTGTTATCGGTATTGAACTGTCGGATTAGCCAAAGTAAGGGTAGGGGCGAATCAGATTGCCCCTGATGTAATCATTATGAGGTTACTTCCTGTAATTGATAGGAAAATACCTTTCCTTTAGATGCAAGTTCAGGAAGTGTTGGAGAACTTGCCAGATTTGACAAGTTGTTAATAATGGCACCGTCTGATGCGAAAGCGTTTAAAAGTATACCTCTTGAATAAGGGGCAAATGCTACGTAAATATCATAGTTGTCACCGGAGGTATTAACGGTTGCTAAACCAGTGGGAGCGCCAGTATTGGTTATGTACATCACGGCATTGATTCCGTGAGGGTCATTGTTTCCCGTTCTTAAGACTATATTTGCAATCGAGCATTGCCCAGGATATCCAACGTTATACCCTGATCCTCCTACTATGTTAATATTAATAGTGCTTGGTGTACTCGATGAAGTTTTCATTGTGACCTCGGCAATTTTAACCCAGGCTGCGTTATGAGCTGTTAAGTGATCAGTATATTGTGTACCTTGTACTGCGTTTTTTGCCCTCGTTACTGTCTCAGTTAAACCAAGATTGTTCACAAATGTTGGTTTATCAGTAATATCTGCTCCATTTTGATTTTTAGCCAATCTACTTTCGGCATTAGTCTTAGCATTGATAGCATTCTGATTTGCAATGGTTGCCAATGAGTTAACTTCACTGATATGGGAATCAGTTTCTGCTTTAGTATAAGTTCCGATATCCTCTGCTTTAAGGGTGAGATCAGCGGATAGGCTATAGCCATTAACTTTACGTCCGATTGGAACACTGTCACTGGCTTTATTGTTTGCTGTATTAGCTAAATCATAAACCGCTTTCACTGCTTTGGGTGTTGCCGCCATAGTTTCACTGTCACTACCGATATCATTACTCAAGACAACAAATCCTTTATCTTGTAGTGTTGCATCTGGATGATTACGACTTGCCGCGTGTTCTTTAATGGCTTCTTTGATATATTCCGGCGTGGTAACAATAACGAGATTACTCTCTGCGGAAACAGATGCATCAAGCTTTTTATCTTGCATATTTACTCCCTCATTTAATCAACAACATGTATTGCTAAGTAACATAAAGGCGGGCGGCTTCTCCGCCTGTGAGCATCAATAAATAGGTTCACCAATACGAGAGTACGGCTTACTATTTGATAGGTAGCATATTTCGATGGCAGGATGACATAAAATGTCAGGTAGGAAATTAATAGACTTTGTCAGGTCACTGATAAAGCAGGGTGAAATAAAAGCAGGATTTCACGTTTCTTAACCCTTTGATTTTATTAAATTCCCCCTTAGTGACGGAAATAAGAAAAATCAACAGATTGCGCTATAGACAGGTTCGGCTGATTTTAGAACTGACGATAAATAGATGACATCGTGATTGATGGTGGTAGGGGCAATCCCTTGGAATGTCGTTGCTTGCAATGCTCAATGATATGGTTAACTGATAGCTTTGTGAGGGGAAGTTTTGCTAGATCGCTTTTTAGTAATGTGTTCAATACATTTTTTTGTTCTTCCTGCTTTTTCCCTAGATTAGGGTTATTGATAAATCTGGATAATAAATCACCAACCGTTAGATCTTCGGCATTATTCTGTGTGGGAACTCCATTTTGTTCTAATTCAGCCACTCTCATAGCTCTCCACGTTTTAGCGTGAGAGTTTTTCTATACTAAAGTAAGCCATTTTTGATGCTCTCCAGTTCGTATTTCTACAATTTTAAGGGGTGCTCATAGGGGCGCTAGTAATCCAAAAATAACCTTAAATTACCTTAAAAACACAAAAATCTGCAAAAATGGAAAGCCAGTAATATTACGGTAATAGCGAGATTCTGCAAGGGGTTAGCAAGTAATCTATGTGTTTCTTCTTATAGATTACCCAGTATATTACTGGGTAATCATGTCAAGGGGAAAGGGCATCAAATTATTCGGTAAGATCACGCAACGTATAAACCAGGGTATTCATCCCATTAACCAATGTAAGCTGTTCACCTTTTAGGCTGACTTTTGCCCCCTGAGTCAGCACATCATTAATCAACTTATCCCATTGATTGAGTTTCTTATTGACGCAGTACATTTGGGTGCTGGATAGTGGTTTTACCGTCAATACGTTGTTTTTCAAATGACCCATTCCCATGAAATTGTTGCACATGGCACCTGAGATATACATGTTCTTATCAAAAGTGATGGATAGCTTACTATCTCCTTTCTTTGAAACATCTTCATTGTTGACACTGACTAAAGCAAAATGATGGCCTTGTAAGTCTTTGATTGTAATATTACCCGTAGCATTAACTTTGAAAGATTGACATGCTGTGAGTAGTAGGGTGGCGATCACCAATGGAATCGCTTTTTTCATTTGTTCTCCTGATGTGTGCTGAGGGTTATTCAACAATATTCGGACAAACTTTTCCGGAAGTTAATTGATGGATATTTTGTAAGGTTATTTCACTGATACTGGTTAATGCTTCTTCTGTCAAAAATGCCTGATGCCCCGTAAATAATACATTATGGCAAGAAGATAAGCGGCGGAAAATGTCATCTTGAATAACGTCGTTTGATTTATCTTCAAAGAATAAATCTCTTTCATTTTCATAAACATCCATGCCTAAGGCACCAATTTTTTGTTGTTTTAATGCATTGATGGCAGCAATAGAGTCAATCAATGCACCCCGGCTGGTATTGATGATCATGACCCCGTCTTTCATTTTGTTGAATGCATCTTCATCCAATAAATGATAGTTTTCTGGCGTCATGGGGCAATGCAGGGAGATCACATCGGATTCAGCATATAAAGTTTCTAAATCCACATATGTTACTCCCATTTCTAAGGCTTCCGGATTGGGGTAAGGATCATGTGCCAGTAAACGCATACCGAAACCTTTTAAAATCCTGAGGGTAGCAAGGCCAATTTTCCCCGTACCGATCACACCGGCCGTTCGTTTATACATATTGAAACCAGTCAGGCCTTCAAGAGAAAAGTTGGCGTCTCTCGTGCGTTGGTAGGCACGATGAATACGTCGATTCAGGCATAACATCAATCCGACAGTATGCTCAGCAACAGATTCCGGTGAATAAGCAGGCACCCGGACGACGCTGATACCTAGCTCTTTAGCGGCATTCAGATCAACATTGTTGAATCCCGCACAACGTAATGCCAGAATTTTGATCCCCATCTCCGCCAATTCTTGCAATACTTCACGCCCTCCATCATCATTGACAAAAATGCAAACCGCATCTGCTCCGGCAGCATTTTTGGCTGTTTGTGGTCTCAGGGGGAAATCAAAGTATTCGATATGGTAATCAAATCCCAGTTTTTGGTTCAGCATCTCTAAATGTTTACGATCATACTGTTTGGTGCTGTAAACAACTAATTTCATAACAATATCTCCGACGTGCAATAACTACAGGACCACTCGAACCATTCGTTAATTTCCATTGCTGAAAATTGAATGCAATAACGATATTTACTGACGGTTCTAAGCGTTTTCTCTCGCTATACTCGAATAAATCGCCTGATAAGCTATCCACGGTAATAACTTGTATAATAAATCGGCTTAGAATCTTATATGAGACTATCATAACAGGAAGTTGCCTTCAGGTTGAAAAGAAGAGATAAGGATTGATGACCAAAATATTGAAAGTATTTTTTGCAATAGTTTTTGCGATAGTCATGCTACTGACATTACTGGTATTAGCAGGTTGGTATACACTTCCGCATTGGTTACCACGGGTTGTCAGTCATTGGTTGCCGCAAGGCACCACACTTGTTTTGAGTCAGCCTGAATTGAAAAAGCATGGGTTATGGTTGGATCACTTGTCATTAAAGGTAGAAGGATGTGAGGGAATCAATATATCCGGAATATCTGTGGCATATCCGAGCCGGAAAAATCTTGCAGCGTATGATTGGCATGTGCAGGTGACTGATGTTGAGAGCCAAATTCAGTGCCTGACTCAGCTGGTTTCTATGGAAAAACAATCCACTGCGGCAAAACAAACTCCTCCCTTATCTGTTCAGGAAATATTATCAGCATTACCTTCAATTAAAATGAATGTCGATAATATTGCGTTCATGCCATGGCAGGCATTTGCTGGTAGTTTTCAATTTAGCTCATCACCGCAGGGGCAAATCTTTTCTTATCAGGGTGAGTTATTAAAATTACATGCTCATATTAATGATAAGAAAAACCTTATCATTCAAAATGCTTTTTTGAAGTTGCCCGAGCAGGATATTAGCCTGAATGGGGATATTTCATTACCGTTGAACACTGATGCATTACCGGCACAAGGGCAAATCACGGCATATTTATCCCTCAGTCAATATCCGGAGCCATTGCAGGCGATATTGAAATGGCAGGGGCAAACAGGCTTGCTGACGCTGATTGAAGAAAAGCAAAAGCTGAAACTGGCTGAGTTGCCTTGGTCACTTAATGAATCACAATTTCAGATAACGGATGGTCAATGGCAATGGCAAAAAAACCGTCAGCCATTATCAGGAGGCGTGAATTTGACTCTTGAGCAATGGCAGAAAGGGTTATCGGGAATGTCTGTCAGCGGGCGGGCTAATCTGGTCACCCAAAATAAGCAGGGAAAAGCAAATCTTGTCCTTTCAGTGCAACCAACCTCCATCGACATCAATGACTTCCATCTTCCATTCCAGTTAACCGGGCAGATGAACAGTGAGCAGATGATGATGACACTGTCATTGCCTGCAATTATTACCGGGTCAGTGGCTGAACCTAAAATCACTTTTCGCTCAGGATCATTGTTGCGGGCATGGGGTAAGGTCAGTGAAACTTTTACGGTTAAAGAAGCAAGGTTGCCTTTGGCGGGCACCTATCTGGATCGTGAAGGTTTTACGGGGCGCCTTCAGGCCATCGTCACGGCTCAGGATAGCTATTGGGGCAAGTTTAAATTACATCTGGATGGCTATGCCGAAGATTTTATGTTCGATCAGGGAAATTGGCAATGGCGTTATTGGGGAAATGGGCATCTTCCCCCGTTACAAGCTAAATGGGACATTTCCGGTATCGGCCGTTGGGAACAATCACAAATAATGCTGAATTCATTAAATACAGGGTTTGATCGTATCCGATATGGCCTCGTACAAATGAAATCACCACGTTTAAAACTGGTTAAGCCATTGGTCTGGGAGCGTGGGGTCAATCGCCAAAAATTAATGGGAGACTTACAACTGTCAGCCCAGAGAACAGAGTTTCGGTCTGGGGGATTTTTACCTGCCTTTGATTTTAAAGTCACATTGACGGGGCAGTCACCGGATAGTTTTATGCTGAATGGTAAGCTGGATGCCAAAGGCATTGGCCCTATCCCATTTTACGGGCGTTGGGATGGAGAGCGGCTCAGGGGGGAGGCTCGTTGGCCCCGACAATCCTTATTGGCATTCCAGTCATTTATTCCTCCTGATACAGGAATGACGGTGCGGAGTGGCAACATATATGCTCAGGCGGCTTTTTCAGCGGCAAAAGGGCAAGGATTGCGTGCGGGCGGCCATTGGGTTGTGCAAAATGCAGGAGTGTGGCTAAAAAATGGTGAAATTGACGGTTTAGATTTCGTTTTGCCTTGGCGCTTGCAGGAGGATACTTGGCAATTGGGATTGGGATCACCGGTTCAACTGCGGATCAAGGCAATAAAAGGATTATTTGATTTACAGAATGTGACGGCAGATTTGCAAGGTTTCTATCCATCAACAGATAAGCAGCCATTGGAATTGACTAATGTGCATGTCGATATTCTGGATGGAAAGCTGGAAATGAATAAATTGCGGTTTCCGCAAAAAGCGCCTGCTGTGGTGCGATTTAGCAAACTGAATTTAAGTAAGTTATTTGGCGTGTTAAAGGTCAAGCAATTGGCTATGTCAGGCAAAATCAGTGGTGAATTGTCTGTGCTATTAAATGATAAGGATTGGATTATTCAGCGTGGATGGGTTTCTAATGAAGGCTATCTGACATTGAGGCTGGATAAAGATACGGTTGATTCTATCGGAAAAAATGATTTGTCGGCAGGAGTGGCAATGGACTGGCTGCGTTATTTGGAAATTAGTCGTTCAAAAGCCTATGTTACTCTTAGTAACTTGGGGATCTTGACGCTGCATTCAGAAGTCAAAGGCGTTAACCCCGTAATAGATAGAAGACGTGAAGTCAGGCTCAACTATCATCATGAAGAGAATATTTTCCAATTGTGGCGTAGCCTGCGTTTTGGCAGTAATCTGGAAGCGTGGTTACAGAAAAATATATCTGTAATGGACGAGAGTGATAAATGATAACAAAAACTGGAGGTAATTAGAGTGAATCTGGCATGGGTCAGCATGATGCTATTTTGTATAGCATTTGGTATGGCATTGACGGGCTGCATCAGACTGGAAATGGCAACTCCGGATAAACCTATCAATATCAACATGAATGTAAAAATTGAGCATGAGATCCATATTAAGGTTGATCGGCAAATTGAAGACATGCTCAAAAATAACTCTGATTTGTTCTAAGGGTTAACAATATGAAAAAAATAAGATTGATATTTTTGATGAGCCTACTGTTCAGTTCTTTTGCTCCAGGCATGACATTAAGCGAAGCAAAACAAAAAGAGTTGGTGGGCGAAACATTTAGTGGTTATCTGGCACCAGTAAAAAACACTCAGGATGCTCAGTCTGTAGTCAAAAAAATTAATGATGAGCGAAAAAAGAAATATGCTGAAATTGCGGCTCAAAATAACATGACAACAGATCAAGTGGCGAAAATGGCAGGTGAAAAATTAGTGAACCGTGCTGCTTCAGGGGAATATGTTCTTGGTATCAATGGCAATTGGATCAAGAAGTAAGCGCGCCATTTGGCGCACTTTATCCTGATTCAGGCGGCAACTTCTTCGGGTTGTTTCTGCGCTACTTTTTCTGTGGCTATTTTTTCTACAATAGTGTCCAGTGTGTTACGGGCGTCATGATGTGCCAGACTGGCTGATTCCTCACCCAGTGCCAAACCTTCTGAAAAAACGAATTCCACATCGGTAATACCGATAAATGCAAGAAAAATACGCAAGTAGGGTGTCATCAGATCTGTTGGGCTATCTTTATGAATACCGCCACGACTGGTTAAGATTATTGCTCGTTTACCTTTTAGCAAACCTTCCGGGCCTTGTTCGGTATAACGGAAAGTCATGCCTGCACGGGCAATCAGGTCAAAATAGGCTTTCAACTGAATCGGAATATTGAAGTTATACATTGGGGCGGTGATGACAATGACATCATGGGCTTTCAATTCTGCAATCATTTCATCTGACAAGGCTAAAACGAATTTTTGGCGATCTATCAATTCTGCACCGCTCGGGCGTAATGCCCCGACTGACTCACCATCCAGTACTGGAACAGGATTTTCAGCGAGATCACGTGTAGTGATATTGTTTGTAACAACATTGTTTGTAACGACATTACTATCGGAATTGTAGGCCAGCCATTTTTCAACAAAATAGTCAGCCATTTTATTGCTTTGGGAATATTGCGCTAGAATGCTGGATTTAAGAACCAAGACCTTACTCATTCGTCATTTCCTTTATTAACTTCAATTATTATAACAGTGTTAATTATTTCAAGGTGCTGGGTATCTTATACAAGAAATCGTTCAAACAATATCTTAATATTTTGAGATAAGTATTCAAATTCATTGAATGATTCAAGGGGCATACATGAAGTACATAGAATTGAATAAGATATGTTACACTTCTAAGCATTAATGTATAGAAAACTTCCTCTGAGCCTGCAAAGACAGCGCTACTCAGTTTAAAAACGTCACAAGGATTTATTACTGTGGAATCACCTTTGACAGCACGATCTGCTGAATTATTTGCTGAATTATTTGCTGAATTATTCACCGAACTTGATCATATCATGCTGCGCGATCAGTTCCGTTTGAAAAAGCGTCTGCATGGCGCAGCAAAAATTAAAAATCAGGCTTCTTTGCAGGCGGTGGCACAATCTATTTCCGAAGATATCGCCACAGCAAAACAAAAAGTGGCTCGCCGCCAAACGGCATGTCCTTCAATTAACTATCCTGAAAATTTACCGGTCAGCCAGAAAAAAGACGCTATCTATAAAGCCATTCGGGATAATCAAGTGGTTATTATTGCGGGGGAAACAGGGTCGGGGAAAACCACCCAGATCCCGAAAATCTGCCTTGAGCTGGGCCGGGGAGTTAAGGGGCTTATCGGGCATACACAACCCCGTCGTTTGGCTGCGCGATCGGTGGCGAACCGCATAGCTGATGAATTAGAAACATCACTTGGCTCGACAGTCGGTTATAAAGTCCGCTTTAACGATCAGGTCAGTGAAAATACATTGGTCAAACTGATGACTGACGGTATATTACTGGCCGAATTGCAGCAAGATCGTTTATTGCTGCAATATGATACGCTAATTATTGATGAAGCCCATGAACGAAGCCTGAACATCGATTTTATCCTCGGTTATTTGTGTCAGTTGCTGCCAAAGCGTCCTGATCTGAAAGTTATCATTACTTCCGCAACCATTGATCCGGAACGTTTCTCCCGTCATTTTAATCATGCGCCAATTATTGAAGTATCAGGACGTACTTATCCGGTCGAGGTGCGTTATCGGCCTGTCGCGGGTGATGATAATGACAGCGATCGTGATCAGCTTGAGGCTATCACTGATGCAGTGAATGAACTTGGGCGTGAAAGTTCAGGTGACATACTGGTATTCATGAGTGGTGAACGAGAAATTCGTGATACCGCAGATGCGCTCAATAAACAAAATTTCCCGCATACTGAAATATTGCCGCTTTTCGCGCGGTTATCTAATAGCGAGCAGAATCGAATATTTCAATCCCATGTCGGGCGTCGCATTATCTTGGCAACCAACGTAGCGGAAACATCGTTGACCGTGCCGGGGATTAAATATGTGATTGATACCGGATATGCGCGCATTAGCCGATACAGTTATCGCACTAAGGTGCAGCGTTTGCCGATAGAGCCGATTTCTCAGGCATCCGCCAACCAACGAAAAGGGCGTTGTGGGCGTGTTTCTGACGGAATTTGTATTCGCCTCTATTCCGAAGAGGATTACTTGTCTCGCCCGGAATTTGCCGATCCTGAGATCCTGCGGACTAATTTAGCCTCCGTTATTTTGCAGATGACTTCCATTGGCTTGGGAGATGTCAGTGCATTCCCATTTGTTGAAGCACCAGATAAACGCAATGTTCAAGATGGTGTTCGCTTATTGGAAGAGTTGGGAGCGATAGATCCGGAATCATTGTCAGAAAAAAATTACCGATTGACACCAATGGGGCGTCAACTGGCACAGCTACCGATTGATCCACGTTTGTCCCGAATGGTATTGGAAGCCCAGAAACATGGTTGTGTCCGTGAAGTGATGGTGATTGCAGCGGCCTTGTCAATTCAAGATCCAAGAGAAAGGCCACTGGAAAAACAGCAGGCTTCCGATGAAAAACACCGCCGTTTTTCTGATAAGGATTCAGATTTCATTGCCTTCCTGAAATTATGGGATTTCTTGACAGAACAGCAGAAAGAACTGTCGAGTTCTCTATTCCGCAAGCTGTGTCGCCAGGATTATCTGAATTACCTGCGTGTAAGAGAATGGCAGGATGTTTATACGCAGCTTAGACAAGTTGTGAAAGAAATAGGTTTGCCCATCAACAGTCAGGAAGCTGATTATCGCAGTATTCATATTGCATTGATGACTGGCTTGTTATCCCATATCGGCCAGAAAGACAACGATAAACAAGAATATACAGGCGCACGTAATGCCCGTTTTTCTATTTTTCCGGGCTCCGGTTTATTCAAGAAACCACCCAAATGGGGAATGGTTGCTGAATTAGTGGAAACCAGCCGGCTGTGGGGACGCATCGCTGCGCGCATTGAACCGGAATGGGTAGAGCCATTGGCCGGGCATTTAGTCAAATACCATTATAGTGAACCGCACTGGCAAAAATCTCAGGGAGCAGTGATGGCAGCAGAGAAAGTCACACTGTATGGCCTGCCGATTGTCGCGGGGCGTTTGGTGAACTATAGCCGAATAGATCCCATGTTATGTCGTGAACTGTTTATCCGTCATGCGCTGGTTGAAGGTGACTGGCAGACTCGTCATTCATTTTTCCGCGCTAACCTGAAATTGCGGGAAGAAGTTGAGGAGCTGGAACATAAATCCCGTCGGCGTGATATTCTTGTGGATGATGAAACATTGTTCAGTTTTTATGATCAACGGATTGGCACAGAGGTTGTTTCATCCCGTCATTTTGATCGCTGGTGGAAAACGGTCAGCAAAGATCAGCCTGAGCTGCTCAACTTTGAAAAAAACATGCTGATTAAAGGGGATGCGGATAAAGTCAGCGCACTGGATTATCCAAATTATTGGTATCAGGATAGTCTGAAATTTCGGTTGAGTTATCAGTTCGAACCAGGAACTGACGCCGATGGTGTGACCGTGCATATTCCATTGCCGATATTAAATCAAGTCAAAGATGAAGGATTCGATTGGCAAATTCCGGGTATTCGTCATGAATTGGTAATAGCCTTGATTAAATCATTGCCAAAACCAATACGACGTAACTTTGTGCCTGCGCCTAACTATGCACAGGCATTTTTAGAGCGAGTCACGCAACCGCAAGCGACTTTACTGGATAGCCTTGAGAAAGAACTGCGTCGCATGACTGGCGTGACGGTGTCACGAGAAGATTGGCAGTTGGAACAAATTCCTGATCATTTGAAGATGACATTCCGCATTCTGGGGGAGAAAAATAAAACCCTAGCAGAAGGAAAAGATTTGCTGGCGCTGAAATTGCAACTGAAAGGAAAAGTACAAGAAACACTTTCGGCGGTTGCGGATGATGGCATTGAGCAAAGTGGTCTGCATATCTGGAGTTTTGGTGATCTTCCTGAGCGCTATGAGCAAAAGCGCGGGGGCTATTCTGTTGAAGCATTCCCGGCATTGGTGGATGAAAAAGACAGTATTGGCATTAAACTGTTCGAAACTGAAATTGAACAACAGAATGCGATGTGGGAAGGAACTCGCCGCCTGCTGCTGCTCAATATACCTTCTCCGATTAAATATCTGCATGAAAAATTGCCGAACAAATCTAAATTGGGTCTGTATTTTAATCCATATGGAAAAGTACTGGATCTCATTGATGATTGCATATCCTGTGGTGTAGATAAATTGATTGCAGAAAATGGCGGGCTGGCATGGAATGAACAGGCGTTTTCTTGTTTGCAAGATAAAGTACGCGCTGATTTGAATGATGCAGTCGTTGATATAGCCAAACAAGTTGAACAGATCCTGACGACGGTCTTTACGATTAACAAGCGCCTGAAAGGGCGGGTTGATATTTCGGTTGCGCTTGCATTATCAGATATAAAAGAACAAATTTCGGGTCTGGTATTTGGTGGGTTTGTAACTTCTCACGGCTGGAAACGTTTGGCAGATGTTTTGCGTTACCTGAACGGTATTGAGCGTCGATTGGAAAAATTGGCGGTTGATCCGCACAAGGATAGGGCACATATGAGCCGAATTGAACATATTCAGCGTCAATGGCAACAATGGCAGGCAAAACTGTCCGTTCAGCAGAAACAATTGCCTGAAGTAAAAGAAATTCGCTGGATGATAGAAGAACTCCGAGTCAGCTTGTTCGCCCAGCAATTGGGGACGGCATATCCGATATCAGATAAGCGTATTTTTCAGGCAATGGAAAATATAGCATCTTAATCAAATCAATTGGGCTATGTGAATAGCCCAATTTTTTAATAATAGAAAAATCTATGGATAAGTCAGTGTAATGGTTGCTGTGGCATTCGCTTTACCTGGTGTTATTCGTGGCTTTGTTTGGATATAACGGGCCTGCAATGGCATATAAAAGTGCCTGATAGCATTGCTGGAACGGATCAAAAAAGGTTCACGCATGGATAATGTGCGATTAAATAACAAAATCTGTAAACCAATACCTTTGGCCGTGGCGTTGTCATTGCTATAATCCAGCGCCCAAATATTATTGGAAGAGTTTTTAGCCGGGCGGCCATCCAATGAAACACTGACCGTTAAATTTGCATTGCAATCTAATCTCAGCGTGAAACCTTTGGTTCCGGCGGTACTGTTAACACCACGAAATTCACTTGTTTTGATATTTCCCATATTCACGTAGGTTGTAGTTTGTGTAAGAGAACAACCTTGCGTTACGATTTCCGTATCTGCCAAATAGAAAGTGTGGATAGTCACATCACGATTCAGTCTCGCTCGGGTTAATAGCCTGTGTTCGAGTTTTCCTGAACCGGTAGTCGGTGCAATTTTCACTAATTGCAGCGTCAGATAGCCCCAGGTTTTACCACAATATTGTATTTTACCTGTTGCTTCTTGTGACGGATAACAGGTTAGTACTCTGTCTGAAACTCTGGGCAACCAGTCAATACCAAAACCCGGCCCCCACGTGTTGATGCGGATACCAACGCCCGGCACGCCTGAATCATAGATTGCATCATAATTATAATGTGCTCGCTTGAAGGCCGGTTCATCCCACGAAACGTAAGTTGGATGATCACAATAAGCAATATCGCCTAATTGCTCGACTTCACCTAAGTAAATTTCTTTAATGACTCTCCCAATAGCGTAATCCCTTGGGATTACAATTTTACCAAAACTCACTCTGGTTGTTTTGGCAGTCACACCCTCATTATGTTGACAAAAAGTGTATGCCTGACTGGCAAAACTGCTCATCATGCCAACGATAAATAAGCCCGCCAATAATAATCTTAAGCTGCTCGCCATAAATAATTCCCATCAAAATATTAAATAAATGCGTGATCTCATTCGCAAGACGCATTCAGCGTATATAAACCAGATTCAGGGATTTGATCTGGCAATTGATATTTCACATGACATTCTTGAGCCTCTTTATGACCCCATTTCACCCAGATCTGCCCTGATTTAGGGATACCACTGAGGTAAACCTGACCATCATTGCTGACAATCGCACTATTGGATTCATCTTCCTCACCCTTTTGTACCGGCGTTGCAATTGCTCCGAATGGCACTTCTTTGCCCTGATGAGAAAGGGTTAATAAAATGCGGTGACCAATGCGGGTTTTAAAATTGGCCAGAGTTAATGAACCACGGGTAGGAACAACGGTTTGGGTATTAATGTCAATATCAACATCATTTCCCATTGAATAAGTATTCAAAGCAATACGATTTTTTCGATAGCTGCTGACATAAGGAACAATGGCATGGCCTTGCCAGTCGGTTTCGATACCGGCAAAGTTTTGCACTTTAATGCCTTTGGCGCCATGAGCGCGCACTAATACTGGCGTATCTCCCAAAGGTTGGGAAAACGTCACACCATAAGCATGGGCAACAATCCCGCCATTTAGGCCGTAAGTCAGTTGACTGGAGTGTCTGTTATAATTGTAACCTGCGCTGATTTGGCTATAGGCTCCCTTATATTCAGTATTGAGACTACCGCCGGCAGTTTTATTATGACTGGTATAATTTTGCTGAATGCTATAACTCAACTTGTTGTCGTCAAGAGCCGTGCCATTTAAACTGAGTTGGTGAGAATGGTGGCTTTGCTTGCTGTTGGTCGTATTATAACTTACCCAGCTATTTTTTAGCCAATTCTCCAAAGGGATCTGAATACTGAAGGAGATCATCTGTTCATTCTGATTTAGACCCGGAAACTTGCTGTAGGAATAATTCAGATTGTAATTAATGGAGTTATAGCTGGTGTTGTAACCTGCACTGATATTTTTTTCATAACCATTTTGATGCCAATAATCTTTCTGTAACGCCGAGACATAGAAAGAGCCCCAATCACCAAGGGGTTGGCTAATATTCAACTGGAGTTTACTGCGTTTGTTGGTGTTGCTTTGCAATGCTCCATAACCTGTTGAATCTGATTCATTCGCTTCTTTAAAATCATAAAAATTTTGAGTCGAATAGCGATAACCGGTGAGGGTAAAATGAGCACCAGTCAATGCCAGATCTTTGGTATATTGGAATCGATAAGACTGGCCATATTCACTGGAAACAGCCTCGGGATGAGTTTTGGCATAAGTTATGTCAAAGGAAAAAGAACCCCAATTTGAAAAATTATACCCTGTACCTAAGGCCATTGATTGATAATTTTTAGCGATGATAGTGCCACCATATGCCGTAACATGATTAGAGATCCCATAAGTTAAGGTTCCCTGCATAAAATAGGGTTCTTTACCATGAAGATAATTGGAGTGGTATTTGCCCAGCGCAAGTGAATAGCGCAGGCTGTTTTCCCGCAGCATAAGGGGGACAGTAGAAAAAGCTTGTACAGAACGATATTCTTTTCCATCTGCTTCTTTGACAATGACTTCGAGATCACCACTGGCATTTGTTGGATAAAGGTCGTTAATAACAAAAGGCCCGGGAGACACATAAGTTTCATAGACAATATAGCCATTTTGCCTGATAGAAACTTGTGCGTTACTGTGGGCAATACCTCGGATAGTCGGTGCAAATCCCCTTAGGCTATCAGGCAACATGCTGTCATCAGAAGCCAACTGAAGACCGCGAAACTGGAAACCATCAAAAATGGGTGAAGGTGTATATGTGTCACCAAACGTCAGTTGGCTTTTCAGGGAGTGAATATCTCTCTCAAGATACGTGTTGATATTCTGCCATTTCTTATCCTGACTGCTGTAGGTGGAATAATTCCGTAAACGCCATGCTTCCCAGTTAGCGCCTGATCTCAGGCTAAGAAAGTGATTTTTTGTTGAACCGGGCTGATTATCCTGCCAATTCAATGAACCGCTGTAGCTATAATTGACCAATAGAGATGTCAGCCCCTGTTCCCATAAATGAGGAGGAACATAATCTCGGGTTTGGTTATTTAGTGCAGCTTGGGGGATACTGAGATTCAGCTGTTGTAATCTGAAATCAAAAGAAGATGATGCTGATGGAATATATTGGGCAAGATCAGAGATTTCCATTTCTGGTGGTAAGTCACGTAATGAGGCGAAGGAATCAATATTTACCCCCATGGACTTAAGTTGCTGTATTTTTAGTTTTGGTAACAGCTTACCATTTACAATAATAAACTCAATATTTCTGGTATCCACTTTCTCTTGATTAAGGTAAATGTCAACCCAATAATTACCGGGTGGTTGTTGATCTCCTTGAATAAATGCGGATAGATCAATATCTTCAGGAAAACCTGATTGGATTTCTAATGCATTGATGTTGAAATATTCTTCAGCGTAAGTTTTACTGTGATAACCACAAATAAATAAAATGAATAATGTGGAAAAAAGTAATCGGCTATATAGGCATATTTTTCTAGATAGACAATGAAAGCTTATGTTGATAAACAACATCCAATGATTAGAAAAAATTTTTTGAAGATTATAACGGTCGTGGCCCATGATAGTTTTCTAATTTTGATATACCCCTTATCTTTCAATCTGGATATTGAAAAATAAGGGGTATATATAAATGGTATGGTTTTTTTGATCAGAACGTACGCGTTTCTTCCGGTGTAACTCCACCAAAATCATTGATGGTTGTCCAAATGACTTTATTGATATTTTTAACGGGAATATCCCAACTCATTTGTTTAAACGGCGGGAGCATACCTGGTGATTCAATATTATAGTTTTTTGTACTATTGCTAACGGATAGTTCAGAGAAAGAAATGTAGTAAGGTGTTGTATTTTCAGCAATAAGTTTATTCCCCTCTTTTCTGAATGTTAGTGCTTTATAAGCGACACTCGCATTCTTTTCTAAGCCTGCGGGGCGATAAAATAACTTAAACCGGGATTTAACTGTTATTTGTAATTGGTTTTGTTCTGTTTTACTTGTTGCAGGAATAGATTTTACATTGAGCCAGAACAAGGACTCCCTGTCGTCAGGTAAATCACTTCCGGTTTTAACAATTCGTAAAATATTCTCATTTCCGGCCGTTAATTTAAAAAGTGGGGGAGTTATAATAAAAGGCGTTTTAGTTTCATCATGTTCCCCTTGTACCCAGGATTGAATGAGATAAGAAATATCAGCCTCTGGGTTATTAATGGAAATAGCGGTTTCTTTTTGATTGCCGATATAAACAACGCGTGTGCCGCCAATGACTACACCGGCAAAAGAACTATTGATGCTAAACATGCAGGTTAAAATAAAAGCCAAAATACGAAAGAATTTCAAATTATCTGCTCCAAAAAAAAGAAAAAGAAAATATGATTTTTTATATATTTTTAATAGACAAGCCTTACTAAGGAGCTATTGTTTTCTCTCATTTATAACGACAATGTTATTTTGGCTTCCTTGCCATAAATTCCCTTAGTTATAGGTGATAGTAAAGTTTGCTAGCGAGTTACCTGAGCCTGCTGTTACTTTGTCCCCTGTTGCGATATATTTGGCCACGAAACTTAATACGTTACTTTGGTTTTCTATCAGCGGGTACGCCATAGATCTTTGTGTTATCGCAAGTGGATATGAACTGTTGTTGAGTTCATAAATTGCGAGCGCAACACCTTGTGCTGCTATTTCTGATCCATTATTTTGTAATGCTAAATACCTGTTGTTTGTTCTATCTGTCTGGCCATCAAATTTGACATAGGCATTTTTATACTCTTTTGGACAGTCTGTTAGTTTTATATTGAAGCGAGTAGGGGAAGAGGTGCTTCCCATTCCATTGAATGAATTTGAGCTAACAGTGCCCATATTGACGGGTTGGTCCATTGAACCGGAATCAACTTTACATGCTGACGCAGTAATTTTCCCTGTAAATTTGATTGCTCCATCAGCAGCATGAACTGCAGACATAAATACAGATGAAACAAGTAAAGAAGAAATAATGAGTTTTATTTTCATTTCTAACGCATCCAACCTCTGGTGAATTTACACGACAGAGGAATAGGTCATTAAGTTTAAAATTAAAGCCGTACATTAATACAGCAAATGAATTACTTAGGCCTACACCCGAAAAATAGTAAAGAAACAACAGTTCACATTTCCTTATCAACCGATAAGGATAAGAATATAGTAGCGAATAATTCGCAAAGTTCAAAATAATAACTCGCATAACACTATTATTCGGAGTTTTTTTCCATAAAGTGAATATTAATAGCATTGTTATTCATAAGGCAGGGGTGTTTCTTAACGTAAATGAACTTTTATTCTGTTTTATAAGATTAGCTATTAATTTATGATGTGATGTAAAAACAAATGAAATAATAAGCATGTATATGTTTGTTATTTATTTTCTTTACTACATTTTTAATCAAATATTATGTATTTGTGACTACTGCGCACTATGATGATTTATATTTCGAGTATTTTACATATGTTAGATTTTATATAATAACTTAAGTCAAATGCCTACTCATTATAACCATACAAAGTTAACTTGTTATTAATAATACCTCCCCAAAAAATCGGCTTTTATCATGCACTTTTCACCGAAATTTCAAAAAGCATATAACGGAATCAAAACAAATGCTTATGTGTTGATTGCTACTTGCTCAAGTTTTCTGAATTTAGTTACAACATACTTTTTATAAAAAAGAAAAATCCTTATGAAACCAATAAAAAATATCAAACCCCGCAAAATATAAAAGCACAAAAATAAGTTCATTAAAAAACGTATGAACACACTAAAAAAAAATAGGTGGAAATTAAAATCATTTCCAATAAGGTAGCTTAAGTATCTTTCTTTGTAGCGAAATGCAGTAAAAAAAATCCAACTAAAATGAGTTGGATTCCTGACGGATTTTGAGTAAAAAATAAGAGGGAATCCTGTTTTCCCTCTTAAGAAGTAAGCTAGTATTAGCAAAAAGTAGGGGGTTAATGCATCAATAACCAACCCGAAATAATGGCTGTCAAAAACAAAATCACAATAGATGATTTTTCTACTGTTCTTAATGGTGTTCTTTCTTTATTTTGTTGTCGGGCATATAAGAAAACCAACAATCCTGGCGCATACAAAACAACAGAAAGTAGCAGGTTCATTAAGCCAGATGCATAAATCAGCCATAAACCATAAATACAAGCACCGAATGCAATAAGTAATAAAGCTCGGCTAGTGCGCTCAAATGCAACCTTAACTAAAAAAGCACCGACAAGAAAGTAAGGGACCAGGATCATTTCAGAAGCAAGTGAAAGTAATGTATTGTAATTGCTGCCACTTAACCAAATCAGCACTAAAGAGAGCTGAACCATGCCATTTGTTATCCAAAGAGATGATTCAGGTGCCTTTTTACTATTTTGTTTCTTGAATTCTTTAGGAAATGAATTGTGTAAAGACGCAATGAAAGGGACTTCTGCGGCCATGATTGTCCAGCTCAGGTAGGCACCACAAACAGAAATAATCAATCCCGCAATAATCACAATTTGACCTACAGGTCCCATTAAATCAACCATCAGATTAGCCATTGAGGGATTGCGCATGGCTGCTAGCTCTGGTCGGGTTACTAATCCTAGTGAAAGCAGGGTTACAAGAATATAAACACTTAGTGCTGAAATAACTGCCAGAACAGTTGCAATGCCTATGTCTTTGCGCTTTTTGGCCCGGGCTGAAACAACGACAGCACCTTCAACACCAATGAAAACCCACAAAGTGATTAGCATGGTATCTTTCACCTGTTGCCAAACAGGAACCCCCATTTCAATGCCGGTGAAATCAAAAGTGAACACATCCATCTTAAAAGCGATGGCCGCTAAAACAATAAAGATGCCCAGTGGCAATAATTTTGCCATCGTCGCTAGTTGATTAACGCTTGCAGCGGTTTGCACGCCCCGGAGAACTAAACAATGAACAAACCATAGCAATATAGATTCACCTATCAACGCTTGCCATGTATTTCCATCTCCGAAAATGACTGAATGTTCAGTATCAGTAAAAAAGCTCAATGCCGCAAAAACAATGACCAAATAAGAAACATTAGCGATAATGGCACAAAACCAATACCCCCATGCAGAACAAAATCCGACTAATTCACCGAATCCTTCTTTTGCATAAGTAAATATACCGCTGTCCAAATCAGGGCGAAGACGTGAAAGCAACAGCAAGGATATGGCCAGAAAGAGAATACCTATACCTGTTATTCCCCAACCAATCATTAATGCAGTAGGGCTACCAACTTGTGCCATGTTTTGTGGCAGACTGAATACTCCGGCCCCAACCATGGAACTGAGTACTAACGCCGTCAGAGACGTAAGGCCTAATTTCTTTTCCAAAGATACGTTCCTAAAAATAAGATAATCAACGCGATTAGCCAGAACACTTGTCCTGAATATCGAACACATATTGGACATTTATTGCATCCATGCTATGGATTGCAGAGAAGGTCTAGTGGATAAAACCAAAAAACAGGGCGATTCTACGGAGTGAAAGGGCCGTATGCAATGGTTGACTATGCAAAAAAATATAAAATTTATGCATAAAATGACATTGGCAAAAAACATTTATTGTTAATTAATTGTTATTCTATTTAGGATTGATCATCAAAAAGCATAATGACAAATCGGTAGAGGTAGATCAGAAAAAAAGGAATTGAATAAAAAAGGCACAAAAATATTTGTGCCTTGCTCATCATTATTTTATGAATGGAATTTCAATTATTTGAATAAATCAGCACTGATAGTCACATTACCACCGTTCGACTGCCATTCTCTCGTAATATGATAATATTTTGCCCCTTTCTCTGCCGCACGTTTGGCGACCTGATAAGAAACTTCTGGTGCTGTGTTGTAATACCCAGAGAAGGTGATGGAGTCAAATGGAACCATCTGAGCAGCAGATGCTTTATTCAGCTCTTGAATTTTGGTGCCGTTAGGCAGGGTTACAGTGTAACGCCCACTTGTTGATGACTGGGTTTCAAAAAAGCGGCCAATAAGACTGCTTGTTGAAGTTGAGGAAGCAACACCCGGGATTTCAACTTTTTTGGCTTCTTCACCACCTTGTGCCAGTGCCTGGCGTCCAGCATCAGAATCGGCTGGGATCACAGCCTCTTTAAGTTGAACCTGACGTTTTGGTGCATCTTTTTTATAAACATAGGCAGTGACGATTCGGTTACCGCCATTATTGGGGGTAATGTCACGAACAATAAAGAAAGATGCAGCATCTTTCTTTTTGGCTGCTTTAGCGATAGCTTCTCTCAATTCTTGGTCAATAGGAAAATAACCACTCACGGTTACAGTATCGAAAGGTTCTACAGTAACGGCTTCCGTTTTAGGCAACTCTTTAATACCGCGATAGGTACGATATTTAGGTGCTGTATCTGCTTTTTCTGCATCTTTATGGTACAAGTCAGCAACTACACGCAAATTACCACGTCCATTCAGGTCATCAAGACTTTGGATGTAAAAACTTTCAGCGCCTTTTTTATCTGCTTGACGAGAAACTGCATCAGCAGCTTCATAAATCGCATTAAAACGACCAGTGACTGCGATTCGCTCAAAAGGCTTGAGCCCTGCGGCTTGTTCTGGTGTTAATTCTTTAGCCGCATGTGCAGCAGTAATCGAGGTTAATGAGAGCATCGCGGTAGCGATGATCGTTGTCTTCAGCTTCATAAAAAATCCTTTCGCCTTGCGCATTAAAATAGTTATAACGTGCTGAACATTGTTATGTATCAGATAGAGCGCAACTATTACACGTAATAATGCCATACATTCTTATATTTACACACTAATTCACGTGATCTTAAATGATTATTTATCCATTGCCACCTCTATGACATTCAATGTTATTCATGAATTTTCATCTTGTTTCATGAGAAATGCGCACGTAATTGCGTACATGATCCAGATTAAAAGCAACATTATTTTTTGAGGGGAGTGTGATGTCAATTACTGATTCATGATTTCGCTTTATCAATGGTAAACCTCAAGAAAAAAATGCTTACTAAATCCGATTGAGACGACTTATCTGTTCATGTGACACCTAAAGGAAAAATTATATTTCAATTTGGGTATCGTTGGAATGGAAAAAGGAATCGAATCGACATTGGGGTGTTTATAACTCACGTTATAATCCCAGACATCCCATTCAGAGCGGTATTTTTGTTAAATCAGAAAGTTATCTGAAAACGGAATTTTTCACCTTAGCACACTGATCTCACTTTTTTCTGTCTGATCAGTATAAAATCAATTGCTATCAATGTATTGAATGCACTCTTATAGTTTGTACACCTTCGTATACATTGCATCATTTTTATTCTATTGTTTTATTGATTTTTTATATTTTAAGCGCTAATTATCACAATAAGTTGTGCTTCCTCAATAAACGATTGTCATGTCTTGGTATAAGTTGTTGCGAATTTAATAAACATATTTGTAATAAATATAGTGAGTTATACGAGATGAAGTATCATTTACATTAAATCGTTATTTTGTTTTTCTGGCCTCAAATATAGTAACTAACTAATATTATTTCAAATTTTCACTATTTTATTGATAGGTTTTGTTGATTGAAGCAATAAAGTCAATCTAGTCGTTAAATAAGCTTCAGCAGGTAATAATCAGTAATATTTCATTCTCATAGAAGGAAACATTATGCATATTGGTGTACCAAAAGAGCGACTTCTCAATGAAGCACGCGTCGCTGCCACGCCATCAACCGTAGAACAATTACGTAAATTGGGATTCAGCGTCATCGTTGAGACGGGAGCGGGGCAACTTGCCAGTTTTGATGATATTGCTTATCAAAAAGCCGGGGCGGAGGTTGCTGAACATCATCAAGTTTGGCAATCAGATATTATTCTTAAAGTGAATGCTCCTGAAGACAGTGAAATTGCCTTGATGAAAGAAGGGGCCACATTAATCAGCTTTATCTGGCCAGCCCAAAATCCGGAATTAATGGCGAAGTTGTCCGAACGTAAGATTACGGTTATGGCCATGGATTCTGTCCCACGAATTTCCCGTGCACAATCCTTGGATGCCCTGAGTTCAATGGCAAATATCGCGGGTTACCGTGCTATCGTCGAAGCTGCTCATGAATTTGGCCGTTTTTTCACTGGGCAGATCACCGCAGCAGGTAAAGTACCACCAGCTAAGGTCATGATCATCGGAGCTGGTGTTGCCGGTTTAGCCGCAATTGGTGCTGCGGGTAGCCTCGGTGCAATTGTTCGTGCTTTTGATACTCGTCCGGAAGTGAAAGAACAAGTACAGAGTATGGGCGCTGAATTTCTGGAATTGAATTTCAAAGAAGATGCCGGTAGCGGTGATGGCTACGCAAAAGTCATGTCGGAAGCCTTTATCAAAGCAGAAATGGAATTGTTTGCTGCTCAGGCGAAAGAAGTCGATATCATCGTGACGACGGCATTGATACCGGGAAAGCCAGCACCAAAACTTATCACCAAAGCAATGGTTGATTCTATGAAACCCGGCAGTGTCATCGTTGATCTGGCAGCCCAAAATGGTGGCAATTGCGAGTATACGCAAGCGAACCAACTTTTCATGACAGAAAATGGTGTCAAAATTATTGGTTACACTGATTTGCCCAGCCGTTTGCCTACCCAATCATCACAGCTCTACGGAACCAATCTGGTTAATTTGCTGAAGTTACTGTGTAAAGAGAAAAACGGAGAGATCACCATTGATTTTGATGATGTTGTTGTCCGTGGTGTAACCGTAATCAAAGAGGGCGAAATAACTTGGCCCGCGCCGCCAATCCAAGTTTCCGCACAACCGGCGGCCAAACCTGCATCGCTGAAGAAAGAGAATAAACCGGCAGAAAAACCAAAATCTCCATGGCTGAAATATGGGGTACTTGCCTTGGCCATCATTTTATATGGATGGTTGGCACATGTTGCACCACCGGAATTTTTATCTCATTTCACCGTGTTTGCTCTGTCGTGCATCGTGGGTTATTACGTTGTCTGGAATGTAACTCATTCATTGCATACACCATTAATGTCAGTCACCAACGCCATTTCAGGGATTATAGTCGTTGGGGCTGTATTGCAAATTGGCGAGGGGGGATGGGTAAGTTTCTTTTCATTTATTGCCATCTTGATTGCCAGCATCAATATTTTTGGTGGCTTTATGGTCACTCAACGTATGCTGAAAATGTTTCGTAAAGGGTAAGGGGTAATTTATGTCGAACGGAATAGTGACAGCGGCGTACATTGTTGCCGCCATTTTATTCATTTTCAGTCTTGCTGGGCTTTCACGTCATGAAAGCTCAAAACGAGGCAATATTTTTGGCATCATTGGTATGGCAATTGCGTTGATTGCCACTATCTTGGGACCTGACTCTGGTAAGGTTGGCTGGATCATTCTGGCTATGGTTATCGGCGCGGTCATTGGTATCCGGCTTGCTAAAAAAGTGGAAATGACACAGATGCCGGAATTAGTTGCCATTCTCCATAGTTTTGTCGGGTTAGCGGCAGTTTTGGTTGGGGTCAACAGCTTCATTACACATGATGTCTTCGTCACGCCTATTATGGAAAACATCCATCTGACGGAAGTTTTCCTTGGCGTATTTATTGGGGCTGTGACATTTACCGGTTCAGTGGTGGCATTTGGTAAGTTACGCGGGAAAATATCGTCCAAGCCATTAATGTTGCCTCATCGGCATAAACTGAATCTGGCCGCGTTGATCATCTCCTTTATATTAATGGCCACATTCATAAGAACAGGAAGTGTTGGCTTACAAACTTTCACTTTACTGGTTATGACAATCATTGCACTTGCTTTTGGCTGGCACTTGGTTGCTTCCATCGGTGGTGCTGATATGCCGGTCGTTATTTCGATGCTGAATTCATATTCAGGTTGGGCAGCGGCAGCGGCTGGTTTCATGCTAAGCAACAATTTGTTGATCGTCACCGGGGCTTTAGTCGGTTCTTCGGGGGCAATACTGTCTTATATTATGTGCAAGGCGATGAACCGTTCTTTCATCAGCGTTATTGCCGGTGGTTTTGGCTCTGATGGTGTTGCAACGGATGGTGTTGCAACGGATAGTGAACAAGAAATGGGTGATTATCGTGAGACAACAGCAGAAGAGGTCGCTGAACTGCTGAAAAATGCCACATCAGTGATCATCACTCCGGGCTATGGTATGGCTGTCGCACAAGCACAGTATCCGGTTCATGACATTACTGCAAAATTGCGGGAGAAGGGCGTCAATGTACGTTTCGGAATTCATCCCGTTGCAGGACGCTTACCGGGGCATATGAACGTATTGCTCGCTGAAGCCAAAGTACCTTACGACATCGTTTTGGAAATGGATGAAATTAATGATGACTTTGCTGAAACAGACGTTGTATTGGTGATCGGCGCTAATGACACAGTAAACCCTGCGGCTCAAGAAGACCCTTCCAGCCCTATTGCCGGAATGCCGGTGCTGGAAGTTTGGAAAGCCCAAAATGTGATTGTTTTTAAACGTTCTATGAATACGGGTTATGCTGGAGTACAAAACCCCTTATTCTTTAAAGAAAATACCCAAATGTTATTTGGTGATGCTAAAGATAGTGTAGCCGCAATTCTTCGAGCTTTATAATTTAGTCATCTTATTTAAAATAGCATCATTTAAATTAATTAGAGTTTTATGTTATTACATAAAACTCTTTCTTATTTCATAAGATGAAATAATAATAAATTATATTTTGGGTTCGAATAAAAGCATCCACCTTTAATTGTTTTTGATATACAAATAAAAAAGCAAATGACGGCTCCTGACAAGACTATGATAGTATGATTGTTAATTATTTTAACTTATATTTAACATTGTATTTATGACTGTAATTACTCATTGTGCTTCAATGGAAGCCTATTTAAAAGTAAAACCCCCACCTTATTTTTTATTTCAGGAACCATTCCTCAGACAATGTGTGCATAAAATATAAATGTGATATTTCCCTGTATCAAATTATAAAGATTATAAATATATATTATCCAATACCTCACGCCTGTATTAAAACATTCATATTTTTCTCCTCCATAAAAGTAAGGGCTTTAAGATGTTTTATAGCTGTTAATTACAAAACAAGAACTTACTTCCACACTGAGGAAAAACAACACAAAAACCATTGAAAGGTGAAAAGTATCATATGAAAAATGCTGCTCAAATTGTCAATGAGGCTTTAAATCAAGGGATTACGCTATTTGTTGTTGATAACCAATTACAGTATGAAACCAACCGAGACAGTATACCGTCAGAATTGTTCAATGAATGGAAAAATTATAAGCAAGAATTGACCGACTTTCTCAGTCAGATGGATTCAACGGAAGAAGCTCAAATACACCAAACACAAAAAATTCAGCGCAATGCGGGCGCTGCGGATTATCCACTCTCATTTGCCCAGCAGCGCTTATGGTTCATTGACCAATTAACCGAAGGCAGCGCGCAATACAACTGTGTAGAAGACTTTAGACTACGGGAATCACTTAACATTCAGGCGATTGAGGCAGCAGTGAGAACGGTCCTTGAACGCCATGAAGCCTTGCGCACCCATTTTAAAACGATTGATAATGAACCTCGGCAAGTCATCGCAACGACCTACGATTTACCCATTAACTATTATGATTTGTCAGCATTTCCAGAAGCAGCAAAAAAAGAGCAAATAAAACAATTGACAGAGGAAGAAGAGAATCAAATATTTAAACTCGATACAGATTTGATGTTGCGAATGAGAGTAATAAAACTGGCTGAAAAAGATTATGCCATTATCTATAACGTCCACCATATTGCTTGTGATAGCTGGTCACAGGAGATATTTCTTAAAGAACTTCTCACCTTATATCGGGTTTATTGTCACGATGGAAAAAATCCGCTGCCAGCGTTAAAAATCCAATATGCCGATTATGCACAATGGCAGCGGGATTGGCTGCAAGGCAAGGTTCTGGAAAAACAACTGACTTACTGGGAAAAGCAATTATCCGGTATTTCACCGATTCATCATTTTCCGCTGGATAATTCCCGCCCGGAAAAACAAGGTCTAGAAGGGCATATTCATACACAACGAATCCCGATGTATCTTACCCAAAAAGTCAGAGCGTTGTGTACCCAGCATGAAGTGACATTATTTATGTTCTTGGAAACAGCCTTTGCCGTATTACTCAGTCGTTACAGTGGTGAAAAAGATATTCTGGTAGGAACGGCGCTGGCAGGCAGAACACACCATGACGTAGAACCTCTGATTGGTTTTTTTGTTAATTCCTTGGTGATCAGAACCGATTTGTCGGGAAAATTAACGTTCAGTGAACTATTGAAACAAAACAGCCGCAACATTTTGGATGCTTACGCCCATCAAGATATCCCCTTTCAAACTTTAGTAGAAAAAATCAGTCCGGAACGAAACTTAAATTATAACCCCATATTCCAAATAGTGTTTACCTTAGAAAATACCCAGCAAGATACTATGCTGGAACAGAATAAACATATTGAAATAAAAAAACGTCCGTTTTGGAAAGCGCGCTTTGATTTGGAAGTTCATATTTACGAAAAAGACAACGAATTATATTTGGAATGGATTTCAGACGCCAGTCTGTTTAATAGAAATACTATTGATAGATTAATGGTCAATTACGAAACATTACTTTCCAATATAGTCGAGGTAATGAAATACAGTGCGGGACATTATGCCGTAAATAAAGAACCTTCCGTTCACGAAATACCGCTCTTGTCTGACTCTGAGAGACAAATTTTATTACATCATCGGAATGGGCCGAGGAAGCAGAATCATGATGGGCTTTGTTTCCATGAATTGTTTGAAAAGCAAGTGAGTTTACATCCCGGAAAAATGGCGTTGGTTTTTGGTGACAGCACGCTAAGCTATCAAGCATTGAATCAGCAAGCCAATCAGGTCGCCCACTATTTACTTGAACAAGGCATCAAACCCGATGCATTGGTCGCTCTTTGCATTCCCCGTTCTTTACAAGTCATCGTCGCGCTATTGGGGATTCTTAAAGCGGGCGGCGCTTATGTTCCGTTAGATCCCAGCTATCCAAGGGCGCGCCTCCAATACATGCTGGAGCACAGTCAGGTTGAGATTATTCTGACTGAAACACACCTGTTAGAAAAACTACCGATTGATCAGCAAAAAGTCGTTTGCCTGGATAGTGATGAAATCAAAGCACAGTTACAACACAAACCAACTGAGAACATCACCGAACGCCCATTCCCGTTGACTGAAAACCATTTGGCCTATGTGATTTACACTTCTGGCTCTACAGGCAAACCCAAAGGCGCGATGCTGGAACATAAAGGCTGGGTTAATCTGGCATATGCGCAGGCGGCTTTATTTGGGGCAGGTTCACATATTCGCGGATTACAATTTGCCTCTTGGAGCTTTGATGCGGCCATTCTGGAATTGTCCATGACATTGGCTTACGGGGCAACTCTGTACCTTCTTTCGGAAAATCAACGCCGCTCCCCTGAATTACTGAATGATATCGTTGAAAAACACCAGATTACCCATGCGGTTTTACCGCCTGCATTACTGCCTCATTTGGATTTCAATCAATGGCGCAGTGTTTCAACGCTCATGTTGGCTGGAGAGGCGGTGCCACCGTACATGGCTGCACAGTGGTCACAAGAGCGACAACTGTTCAACGTCTATGGCCCGACAGAGTGCACCTCCATTATTACCAGCGGGTTATTGACGGCAGATAAGCGGGTAACAATTGGCAAACCGCTGCCGAATGCCGTGATGCGTATTATGGATTCTGATGGTCATTTAGTTCCCCTTGGTGCGGTGGGCGAATTGCATATCGGGGGCATTCAATTGGCACGTGGTTACCGGAACGCGCCAGAACTGACAGAGAAACAGTTTATTCGCGACCCATTCAGTGATGATCAGAACGACAGGCTGTATCGCACCGGTGATTTAGTACGCTGGACGCCTGAGGGTGAATTGGAATTTATTGGCCGCATTGATTCGCAGATCAAAATTCGCAGCCACCGGATAGAGTTGGGAGAAATCGAATCCGTTCTGTCCGGACAAGCGATTTTAAGCAGTGCCGCGGTGATCACGCATGGTGACGGTGAAGACAAAAAGCTGATTGCCTATGTTTGCCCTAACACCGAGTGGCTGGCAGAAAAAGCAACTACCTTTAATGCCAGTTACATGGAAAGCTGGGCAAAATTCTTTGATGAGCAATATCGGCAAACCACGGCGGAAAACATTATCACTGATAAACATGACGGTGATTTTGGCGTCTGGTTGAACAGTTATACCCATCAACCGCTTCCGCTTGAGCAGATGGAAGAGTGGCGGGCGGGGATCATGCAACACATTGAAGTCCAGCATCCGCGCCGTTTACTGGAAATCGGTTGTGGTACGGGCTTGCTGCTATATCGCTATGCCGAACAGTGTGAATCGGTATTGGCAACCGATATTTCGGCAGAGGTTCTGGCGCGACACCCACCTATCCTGCAACAGCGGGGTTGGTCACATATCCAATTGCGGCATGGGGATGCACTTAATTCAGGAGCTTTAATACCTGCAGCTTTCGATACGGTGGTCATTAACTCAGTGGTTCAATATTTCCCCAACGTGCAATATCTGGACAACGTGATTGCCCAATTACTGCCGGCAGTTGAAGCAGGGGGAAAAATTCTGCTGGGAGATATTCGTAACTTAGATCTGCTGACGGCCCATATCACAGCCATAGAGCAAAGTCACGCTGATGGACAGCGCATTGATGTGGGAACGTTGGCAAACCGTGTTCAACGGCGGCTACAGCAGGAAAAAGAGTTCCTGCTCAGTCCGACTTACTTTGCGCAACTGCCGGACCGTTATCCCGAGATTGGCCGCGTGGATATTCTGGTGAAGCGGGGCATCGGCGACAATGAAATGCTGCGCTATCGTTATGACGTTATCTTACATAAACAAGCTAAAGATGCAGAACCCTATCAGGCCCCGCCTGTCACTTGGTTTGATTTCAATGCAATTGGTTTTAAGACAACCGAAGAAATTTACAGCCTGTTGCAAGCCGGAACGTTCGATACCTTTGGTATTTCAGCCATACCTAACGCCCGTATCAAAGATGATGTTGAAGTGGCAGAAGGATTGCGCCATTGGCCAGCCAATCAAATACTCCATCCGCCAGAATATGCCGGAAAATTTTCTCTTCAGGCCGCCAAACAGGTTCAAGCGCTGGAGTCCTTGTTTCAATATGCAGAGCAGTGCGGCTATCAATGCGGTTTGACATGGTCACAACAACAACCCGATCTACTGGATGTGATTTTCAGCCGCAGCGCATTGCCCCAGATACAGGCGCGAACTGATTACAGCCAAACCCATTTGGCGAACTACCCGCAACTTTCATCGATTGGCGGTGAGCTTTCAGAACACCTCGAATCCGCCCTGAAAAAGCAACTTCCGGAATACATGGTGCCCAGTCTCTATATCACACTGGAGCGCATGCCGCTTTCCCTGAACAATAAAATTGATAAAAAAGCACTTCCGACCCCAATAGACAGCGATTTGCGTCAACAGGCGTATATCGCACCAGAAAATGAAATTGAAATTGAAATACAAATTAGCCAGTTATGGCAGGACTTGCTGAAAGTTCATCAGGTGGGGCTTCGCGACAACTTTTTTACACTAGGCGGGCATTCACTTCAGGCAATACGTTTGATCAGTTTAATACGCAATGCATTATGCATTGAAATTCCATTGAAAAGCATTTTTGAAAATCCAACGCTGGAAAAATTTTCACAGATTGTCACGGTTCATCTTATTCAGACAAGAAGAAAACATCTCCAGACAGAGCAAGGGAAAACACAAACATTATTTAGAGGGGATATATGAAAAACGCAGCCCAGATCGTCAATGAAGCATTAAATCAAGGAATTACACTGTTTGTTGCAGATAACCGCTTACAGTATGAGGCTCAGTATGACACGATACCGCCGGAGTTGCTCAACAAGTGGAAAACTCATAAGCAAGAATTGATTGAATTTCTAACCTCAATTGATGCGGAAGCTGATACTGAAAATCATTTATTGCAGGATATTCCCCGTGACGGTCGCTCCGCACATTATCCACTCTCATTTGCCCAACAGCGTTTGTGGTTGATTGATCAGCTTAATGGCTGTAGCCCACAATACAACGGCACCGGAGATTTCAGATTAAAGGAATCAATCAATATTGAGGCATTCGAAGCGGCAGTGAAAAGCCTGCTTGAACGCCACGAAGCCTTGCGCACCCATTTTAAAGTCATTGATAACGAACCGCGGCAGATAATTGCGACGAGCTATAATCTGCCCATGGCCTATCATGATTTATCATCACTTCCGGAAGCCGAAAAAGAACACCAATTAAAACACATTAATAAAGAAGAGGAAGATCAACTTTTTAACCTCAGTACCGATTTGATGCTGCGTATCCGGGTCATTAAACTGGCAGAAAATGACCATGTCATTATTTATACCATGCATCACATCGCCTATGATGGCTGGTCAATTCCGATTTTCCTCAGTGAACTTCTTACTTTATACCGCGCTTACTGCCAAGGTGAGTATAATCCGTTACCTCCGTTAAAAATCCAGTATGCCGATTATGCCCAATGGCAGCGTAACTGGCTGCAAGGTGAGGTTCTGGAAAAACAACTGGCGTATTGGCAAAACCAGTTAGCCGGCATTCCTCCTTTGCATCGTTTCCCGCTGGATAATCCTCGTCCGGAAAAACAAGGTTTCGAAGGACATATTCTTACACAACGTATCCCGATACATCTTACCCAAAAAATCAGGGAACTGTGCATCAAGCACGAAGTGACATTATTTATGTTCCTGGAAACGGCCTTTGCCGTCTTGCTCAGCCGTTACAGCGGTGAAAAAGATGTTGTGGTCGGCATGCCGATAGCGGGCCGGAGGCACCGGGACATAGAACCTTTGATCGGTTTTTTCGTCAATTCGCTGGTTATCCGGACTGACTTATCAAAACAGATCACGTTCAGTGAATTGTTGAAGCAAAACAGCCGTACCATTCTGGAGGCTTATGACCATCAAGATTTGCCTTTCGAAAGGTTGGTAGAAACACTCAGTCCGGAGCGGCATTTAAATCATAATCCTATTTTTCAGATAATCTTCGCCGTACAGAACAACCAAAAAGACACGACGCTGGAACAAGACACGATTGTTCCAGATAGAGAAAAATCCTTCATCACGACCCGATTTGACTTGGAAGTTCATGTTTATGAAGAGGGGAATGAATTATCCATTTTATGGATTGCGGACACCTGCCTGTTTAACCGCGACACGATTGGCCGGTTATTCACCAATTACGAAACATTGCTGACCAGCATTGTTGAGGCGATGAGCCTCAATGCAAGCAATAAAGAGCCATCCATTGATAAGCTTTCAATCTTGAATGATGTGGAAAAACACACATTATTGCGTGAATTAAATGGGCCTCAAACCCAGTACCCGCGCGGCCTGTGTTTCCATGAACTGTTTGAAAAGCAAGTTGCACTCACGCCTGAAAAAACCGCGTTGATATTGGGTGAAAGCTCGCTCAGTTATAGCGAGTTGAATGAACGAGCCAACCAATTGGCGCATTACCTGATGGAACAGGGTATTCAGCCCGATACCTTGGTGGCAATTTGTCTTCCCCGAACGATGGAAACAGTGATTACACTGCTGGGAATTTTAAAAGCCGGTGGTGCTTATGTTCCGTTGGATATCAGCTATCCGAAAGCGCGCCTTCAATACATGCTGGAGCACAGTGGTGCCGAACTGATCCTGACAGAAACGAACTTGGCCGATCAATTGCCACTCAACCAGCAGAAATTCATCTGTTTGGACAGCACCGATATACAGTCAAAGCTGAAAGATTTACCCATTGAAAATATAACCAAACGTCCATTCCCGTTGACTGAAAATCATCTGGCCTACGTCATTTACACCTCTGGCTCCACAGGCAAACCCAAAGGCGCCATGCTGGAACATAAAGGCTGGGTTAATCTGGCACATGCGCAGGCGGATTTGTATGGCGCTGATGCCCACAGCCGTGTGTTGCAATTTGCGTCATGGAGTTTTGACGCCGCCATTCTGGAAATGGCCATGACATTGGCGTACGGGGCAACACTGTACCTTATTTCTGAAAACCAGCGCCGCTCCCCTGAATTACTGAATGATATCGTTGAAAAACACCAGATTACCCATGCGGTACTGCCACCTGCATTACTGCCTCATTTGGATTTCAACCAATGGCGCAGTGTTTCAACGTTGTTATTAGCCGGGGAAGCAGTGCCTCCCTATATTGCTGCACAATGGTCGCAAGACCGGAGGCTGTTCAACGTCTACGGCCCGACAGAGTGCACCTCCATTATTACCAACGGATTATTGACAGCAGATAAGCGGGTGACGATCGGTAAACCACTGCCGAATGCAGTAATGTGTATCATCGGCTCTGATGGCAATTTAGTTCCTCTGGGCGCGGTAGGTGAATTGCATATCGGTGGCATTCAATTGGCACGTGGTTACCGGAACGCGCCAGAACTGACAGAGAAACAGTTTATTCGCGACCCATTCAGTGATGATCCGAGCGACAGGTTGTATCGCACCGGTGATTTGGTGCGTTGGACGCCTGACGGTGAACTGGAATTTATTGGCCGCGTTGATTCACAAGTCAAAATTCGCAGCCACCGAATAGAGTTGGGAGAAATCGAGTCCGTTCTGTCCGGACAAGCGATCTTAAGCAGTGCAGCGGTGATCACAGATGGCGACGGTGAAGATAAAAAACTGATTGCCTATGTTTGCCCAAGCTCTAAATGGTTGGCTGAGAAAGCGGCTGAATTTAATGCCGATTACGTGGACAGTTGGACAAAAATCTTTGATGAGCAATATCGGCAAACAACGGCTGCAAACATTATCGTCGATAAGCATGACGTTGACAGTGATTTTGGCGGTTGGGTAAACAGTTATACCCGCCAGCCGATCCCGCTTGAGCAGATGGAAGAATGGCGGTCAGGCACCATGCAACGCATTGAAACCCTGCATCCGCGGCGTTTACTGGAAATCGGTTGTGGTACGGGCTTGTTGTTATATCGCTATGCTGAACAGTGTGAATCAGTATTGGCAACCGATATTTCGGCAGAAGTTCTGGCACGACACCAGCAAATTTTGCAACAGCGGGGTTGGTCCCATGTTCAGTTGCAACAAGGGGATGCCCTGAGTTTGGGGGTAAACACGAACGATACTTTCGATACGGTGGTCATTAACTCCGTGGTTCAATATTTCCCCAATGTGCAATATCTGGACAACGTGATTGCCCAGTTACTGCCGATCGTTGAGGCAGGCGGAAGCATTCTGTTGGGGGATATCCGTAACTTAGATTTACTGACGGCCCATATGACAGCCATAGAGCAGAGCCACTGTAATGGGCAACGAATCGACGCGGGAACACTGGCAAACCGTGTCCAGAGAAGGTTGCAACAAGAAGAAGAGTTCCTGCTCAGTCCAACTTATTTTGCCCAACTGCCAACACGTTATCCGGAGATTGAGCGAGTCGATATTCTGGTTAAACGGGGCATCGGTGACAATGAAATGCTGCGCTATCGCTATGACGTCATATTGCATAAAAAAGCTGTCAGCAATCAGCAAGAGGAAAGCACAAACAGTGCGGGATCTTCTGCCCATGCGCCTTTCACTTGGCGAGACTTTGTTTCCCTCGAAAATTTACGCGATATGCTACAACGGAAAGAGCAAATATTGGCTGTTTCCGGTATTCCCAATGCCCGTATTAAAGATGATGTTGAATTGTCTGAAGGATTGCGCCATTGGCCAGCCAATCAATTCATTTATTCATCGGAGCAAGCGGGCAGTTTTTCCCCACATTCAGCGGAACAGGTTCAATCGTTTGAACTGTTGCTCCAATATGCAGAACAGTGCGGTTATCAATGTGGCATAACATGGTCACAACAACAGCCCGATTTACTGGATGTGATTTTCAGCCGCGGTGCATTGCCCCAGATACAGGCGCGAGCTGATTACAACCAAACCCATTTGGCAAACTACCCGCAAATCTCATCAATTAGCGGTGAACTTTCAGAACACCTTGAAGCGGCCCTGAAAAAGCAATTACCGGAATATATGGTGCCCAGCCTCTATATCACACTGGAACGCATGCCGCTTTCCCTGAACAATAAAATTGATAAAAAAGCGCTGCCTATTCCTAACGAGGACGATCTGCGACGTCAGACCTATATCGCCCCAAGAGATGAAATAGAAAAGAAACTTTGTGAGTTATGGCAAAACTTACTGAAAGTTCGCCAGATTGGAGTCTATGACAATTTCTTCACTTTGGGCGGACATTCACTTCAGGCAACACGCCTTATCAGCTCAATACGCAATGAACTCAATGTCGAAATTCCATTGAAGAGTATTTTCGAAAATCCAACGCTGGAAAAATTATCACAAATTGTCACGATTCATCTTATTCAGACAAGAAGAAAACATCTCCAGACAGAGCAAGGGAAAACACAAACATTATTGAGAGGGGATATATGAAAAACATCGCCCAGATCGTCAATGAAGCGTTAAGGCAAGGAATTACGCTGTTTGTTGCAGATAACCGCTTACAATATGAGACTCAGAATGACACGATACCGCCGGAGTTGCTCAGCGAATGGAAAGAGCATAAGCAAGAATTGATTGAATTCCTGAATTACGCTAACTCAGCGGAAAAAGCGAATACATATCAATTGCAAGACATCCAGCGTGATGAGCATGCAAGTGATTATCCACTCTCATTTGCCCAACAGCGCTTGTGGCTGATTGATCAGGCTAACGGCAGCAGCCCACAATACAATGGTACCGGGGATTTGAGATTAAGGGAATCAATCAACATTGAGGCATTCGAAGCGGCAGTAAAAAGTTTGCTTGAACGCCATGAAGCCTTGCGCACCCATTTTAAAGTTATTGGCAACGAACCGCGGCAGGTGATTGCGGCGGCCTTTGAACTGCCCATGCTCTATCATGATTTATCATCACTTCCGGAAGCCGAAAAAGAACGCCAATTAAAACACATTAATAAAGAAGAAGGGCGTCAGGTTTTTAACCTCAGTACCGATTTAATGCTGCGTATCCGGGTCATTAAACTGGCCGCAGAAGATTATGCCATCATCTATACGATGCACCACATCGCCTACGATGGCTGGTCTATTCCGATTTTCCTCAGTGAACTTCTTACTTTATACCGGGCTTACTGTCAGGGGGAGCCTAATCCGCTGCCTCCGTTAAAAATTCAATATGCCGATTATGCCCAATGGCAACGGAATTGGCTGCAAGGTGAGGTTCTGGAAAAACAACTGGCGTATTGGCAAAACCAGTTAGCCGGCATTCCTCCTGTACATTGTTTTCCGCTGGATAATCCCCGCCCGGAAAAACAAGGTTTTGAAGGACGAGTTTACCCGCAACAGATTTCGCAGCATCTGACTCAAAAAATCCGGGAACTGTGTACCAAACATAAAGTGACATTATTTATGTTTTTGGAAACGGCCTTTGCCGTCTTGCTCAGCCATTACAGCGATGAAAAAGATATCGTGGTCGGCATGCCGATAGCGGGCCGGAGGCACCGAGACATAGAACCCCTGATCGGCTTTTTCGTCAATTCGCTGGTTATCCGGACTGATTTATCAGGGCAACTCACTTTCAGTGAATTATTGAAGCAAAATAGACGTACTATTCTGGATGCCTATGACCATCAAGATTTGCCTTTTGAAAAGTTGGTGGAAACACTCAGTCCGGAGCGGCATTTAAATCATAACCCCATTTTCCAGATAATTTTCTCTGTACAAAACAATCAATTCGATATCATTTGGGAACAGGAAAACGCTGTTTCTGGAGAAGAAAAGCCGTTGCTCACGACCCGGTTTGATTTGGAAGTGCTTGTTTATGAAAGAGGAGATGAGTTAACGATTTTATGGATTGCAGACACTAACCTGTTTAACGATGCTACCATTGACCGCTTACTCGACAATTACGAAACCCTGCTGACCAGCATTGTTGAAACGATGGGTGAAAATTCGGTTAATGTCGAGCCACCCGCCCATGCTCTTCCATTTTTAGTTGATGCTGAAAAACACACATTATTGCGTGAATTAAATGGGCTTCAAATTCAGTACCCGCGCGGCCTGTGTTTCCATGAATTGTTTGAAAAACAAGTTGCGCTCACGCCTGAAAAAAACGCATTGGTTTTTGGCGAAAGCTCGCTCAGTTATAGAGAACTGAATGCACAAGCCAACCAATTGGCACATTACCTTATGGAACAGGGTATTCAGCCGGACACCTTGGTGGCGATTTGCCTCCCGCGCTCATTGCAGGCCGTTGTTGTCCTGCTGGGAATTTTAAAAGCCGGTGGCGCTTATGTGCCACTGGATGTCAGTTATCCAAAAGAGCGCCTCCGGTATATGCGGGAGAACAGCGGGGCAGAATTGATCCTGACTGAAACATCATTGGTTGAAAAATTACCTGTCAGTCAACAAAAAGTCATTTGCCTTGATACCACCGACATACAGTCAAAGCTGAAAAATTTATCTACCGATAATATTACTGACCGTCCATTTTCATTGACTGAAAATCATCTGGCTTATGTTGTCTACACATCGGGTTCGACAGGCAGGCCGAAGGGCGCGATGCTGGAACACAAAGGCTGGGTTAATCTGGCACATGCGCAGGCGGATTTGTATGGCGCTGATGCCAATAGCCGTGTCTTGCAATTTGCGTCATGGAGCTTTGATGCAGCCATTCTGGAAATGGCTATGACATTGGCGTACGGGGCAACGCTGTACCTTCTTTCTGAAAACCAGCGCCGTTCCCCTGAATTACTGAATGATATTGTTGAAAAACACCAAATTACCCATGCGATATTGCCACCAGCGTTGTTGCCCCATTTGGCTTTCAATCAATGGCGCAGCGTTTCAACGTTGTTATTAGCCGGGGAAGCGGTGCCGCCCTATATTGCTGCACAGTGGTCACAAGAGCGCCAACTGTTCAACGTCTACGGCCCGACAGAATGTACTTCCATTATTACCAGCGGATTATTGACGGCAGATAAGCGGGTGACGATCGGCAAACCGTTGCCAAATGCCGTGATGCGCATTATGGATTCCGATGGCAATCTAGTCCCTCTGGGCGCAGTGGGGGAATTGCATATCGGCGGTGTCCAATTGGGGCGCGGTTACCGGAACGCGCCAGAACTGACGGAAAAACAATTTATCCGTGACCCATTTAGCGCTGATCCGGCCGCCAGACTTTATCGTACCGGTGATTTGGTGCGCTGGACGCCTGACGGTGAGCTGGAATTCATTGGCCGCATTGACTCGCAGGTCAAAATTCGCAGTTACCGAATAGAGTTGGGGGAAATCGAATCTGTCTTGGCAGAACAGAACATTTTAAGCAGTGCCGCGGTGATCACACATGGCGACGGTGAAGATAAAAAACTGATTGCCTATGTTTGCCCAAGCACAGACTGGTTGGCTAAGAAAGCCACCGAATTTAATGCCGATTACATGAAGGGTTGGACAGAAATCTTTGATGAACAATATCGGCAAAGAACCAACAAAAATCCTGTTGCCGATCAGGATGATGCTGACAGTGATTTTGGCGGTCGGGTAAACAGTTATACCGATAAGCCCATTCCGCTTGAGCAAATGGAAGAGTGGCGGGCGGGTACCGTTCAGCGAATCAATGATCTGCATCCGCGTCGTTTACTGGAAATCGGTTGTGGCACGGGCTTGCTATTATATCGCTATGCTGAACAGTGTGAATCGGTATTGGCAACCGATATTTCGGCAGAAGTTCTGGCGCGGCACCAGCAAACCTTGCAACAGCGGGGTTGGTCCCATGTCCAATTGTATCAGGGGGATGCCCTGAATTTAGGGGGGGGCGCGAACGATACTTTCGATACGGTAGTCATTAACTCGGTGGTTCAATATTTCCCCAACGTACAATATCTGGACAAAGTGATTGCCCAATTATTGCCGGTCGTTGAAGCAGGGGGAAACATTTTGTTGGGGGATATCCGCAATTTAGATCTGCTGACAGCCCACATGACAGCCCTAGAACAAAGCCGTTGCAATGGGCAGCGCATCGACGCAGGAACACTGGCAAATCGTGTCCATAGGCGGTTACAGCAAGAAGAAGAATTCCTGCTCAGCCCGACTTACTTTACCCAACTGCCAACACGTTATCCGGAAATTGACCGCGTGGATATTCTGGTTAAACGGGGCATCGGCGACAATGAAATGCTGCGTTATCGTTATGAAGTCATCTTACATAAACGCGATGAAACTGCGGCGATATGCCACGAACAGTCTGTGGTCTGGTTCAATTTCAATACGATTGATAAAATTAACAGTCAGTTGGAAGCAGGAACATACGATACGTTCGGTGTCTCGGGTATTCCCAACGCCCGTATTAAAGATGATGTTGAAGTGGCAGAAGGGTTGCGCCATTGGCCAGCGAGCCAAATCATCTCGTCATTGACAAATGATGGTAGTTTGACATCAGAAGCGATGGCGCAAATTTCGGCGTTCGAATCCTTGCTCCAATATGCTGAACAGTGCGGTTATCAATGCGGCGTGACATGGTCACAACAGCAATTTGACCTGCTGGATGTGATTTTCAGCCGCCATGAATTGCCTCCCGTGCAGGCTCGCCATGAATATAGCCAAACCCATCTGGCTAATTATCCGAAAATCTCTGCCATTGGTGGAGAGCTTCCCAAATTACTGGAAGCGGCCCTAAAAAAACAATTGCCTGAATACATGATCCCCAGCCTTTATATCCCAATGGAACGCATGCCACTTTCATTGAGCAATAAAATAGATAAAAAAGCGCTGCCGGTGCCAAATGATGGTGACGTACACCACCAAACTTATGTCGCACCACGGGATGAAATGGAGGAAAAACTCTGTCAATTGTGGCAAAAACACCTGAAAATCAACCAAGTTGGTATTTATGATAATTTCTTCGCACTCGGTGGTCATTCACTCTTGGCGGTGAAAATAACGACCTCTATAAAAAATGATTTATGCAACAACTTCAGCATGAATAATATGTTTGCGAACCCAACCATTGCCCAGATTGCCAATCTGATCCGCAGCATTCAAGAGCAAGGCATATCCACATTATCGCCAACATCACATTCGCCAACAGAAAATGTATCCGATAGGAGAAATATAACGGATAAAAGAATACCGATTTCTTACTATCAAAAAATGTTCTGGTCTTTGACCAAAGAAGGTCTGTTGGATGATGCTTTCAGTATTCCACTCTTCTTTTTGCTGGAGGGGGAACTGAATAAAAGGGCATTGGAAAAAAGTTTGTCTGTGATTATAGAACGACATGAAAGTTTACGATTACGATTTTACGAAGAAGATGGACAAGTTTTCATCACGCCCAATAACAATATGAAAGTCAATTTACAAATCATCGATTTGTTGCCAAAAGGATTAGAAAAAGAACACATTGCCACTGAAATTAACAAGCTCTGGAAAACAGAATTAAAGACACCTTTTGATATATTCATTGGCCCATTATTCAAGACATTTTTATTGCCGATGTCAGAAACACGCTCAGTTTTGTTCATTAACATTCATCACATTATTTCCGATGGGTGGTCTATCAATATTCTTATGAATGAACTGAAGACATTGTATACGGCATACTCACAGGAACAAAAAATTACTCTTCCGCCTCTTTCAATGCAATACTCTGATTTTGCGTATGATTCACATGAACGTCATAAGACTGAAAAATATCAAAATCAACTAAAATTCTGGCGGCAACAATTTGCTGATATTAATACGGATGGGCGTAGCTTCCCTGTTCCTTTCAGCAAGCATATGGATACAAAGAATCAATTTAAAGTCATCAATATTAATACGCCTGAATCACTGGATAAGGCCGTTTCACAATACTGCGGAACCCATAAAATCACCCCTTACATGCTATATATGGCGTTGTTCCACGCTTGTCTCTTTATGTATTCTGGTGAATCGCAACATGTTATCACCTCACCACAGGCAGATCGTTCCCATATCGATAGCCATCAGATCATGGGCTTGTTCTTGGATGACCTGATTGTGAAATCCACTATCAGCAAAGAGATGAGCCTTCATGACATCATTCTGCAAGTCAGCCAGTTTATTTATAATTCGCTGGAGAATTCAGATATTCACATGGCTGCGGTGATTGATGACGTAGGAGAAAAGACCAGGGATTGTATATTTAATGTTATTTTTAATTATATGGATGCCCAGAATTTCTACAACTACGCGGATAGCCCAGAAAGCAGCAAAATATCGTTACCCAATCTCGATATGGAAATGATAAAAGTTGATCCGGTGCCTTTTCAGTCATTGGGGATAAATTTCGTCAATGCATCGCAGAATATCATATGTGAACTAAGCTATAACCCAGAACTGTACACTGACGAGATTGCCAATAAACTTGCGAAGTATTATGAAAAGTTGCTGGAAGCTATCGTATCTGATCAAAATAGAGTGAGTATCAGTAGATTTTATGAATAACTTCATTTAAGAAAAAATCAATTTAATTAATAAGCGAGAATAGGGCCTCATGGAGGAGGCCAATTATCGTCAATCGCTATCAGTTCCATGAGGCTTCTGAAATCTGGCGAAATACACCAGCAATAAAATTATACAACGGGGATTAAATATTCATAATCCCAATACGTATCCTGAGCATGATTTGATACATTAAAGTCACGTATGATTTTTATATCAGGATCTGGGCGTAACACATAAGAAGAACCAAGGAGCAAACACTCATAGATCTGCTGTACTCGCTTGCTGAACTCATTGTTTTTTCCATACCATTTAAAAACCAGGTAGTTACCCTTAACATTAACTTTTGATGTTTGAATATAACCGGATGCATTGTGCCCAAGTTGAATGCGAACAGCAAAATTACCTGTATTTTTTGAAGGTTCATGGTTAATGATGACATAGGTATCTATTGGCCCATGGATGTTTTTCTCTAATAGTTTATATAGGTTATTATTTGCATCATCATAGAATTGGTTGCTATTTGAGTCCTCTTCAATGATGGAATAACCTGCATCACTATGGATGAAAATATCATAACCTTCTATTTTTTTCAGGGTAGGCTCAGGGATGTTGAATGTTGCTGAGGTAAAAGGCGGAAATAGCCGATTTAACTCTAAGTTTTCGGTTTTTCTCCAAATCCCCGGAGTGACGCTGAAATGCGATTTGAATGAACGTGAAAATGATTGTTGCGACTCAAATTGATAACGCATTGCAATTTCATAAGCTTTTTGCCCAGAAAACCATAACGCTACCGCGGTCTTGTATAGTCGACGTTTGAGTATATAACGTCCCAGAGATTCGCCGGTTATCTCTTTAAATATGCGTTGCAAATGCCACTTACTATACCCTGATCGCTCAGCAACAGTATCTATATTGAGTCGATTATCAAGATTATTTTCAATCCAGGAAATAAGCTCATAGATAATGGTTTTAGTGGTAATCACAGACATATCTTTCCTCATCAATTGGCTGGTTATATATCTTTAAGCGGACTTTATCAGTATCAATGCAAATTAGCTTGAATAAATGAGTTTGATATTATGCTTAAATGATATCTTCACTATCAGGGATACTTCCAATAAGGTGGTGAACCAAATTTTTCCAGAAAAAAATCAATAACAGCGCGTGTATTCAGGGACGGATATTGATTTCCAGGATAAAGCATATATATCGACTGGTCGGGTACACCTGTTGAAACCTCAAAATCCGTCATTAATTCAATCACTTTCTTTTGCTTTAGGGATGCGCTTATCTGCCAGTCGGGAAACAAAATAATTCCCGCGCCATCTTCAGTTGCAAGGGTCAGCATTTCTGCGTTATTTGAAACTATTTTGGGTTCCGGTAACAGCTGAACTTTTTTTCCGCCTCGTGTAAATGACCAATATTGTGGCCCCATAGCACCTTTGTAAGCCAAAATATGATGTTTACTTAAATCTTCCGGCCTTGTGGGAGCACCGTATTTTTCCACATATTCCGGGCTGGCAACCAAATGGTGAATTTGCTTGGAGATGAACCGCCCATGAAAAGCAGAACGGGCAGCAGCCGGAAGAGCGGCGGCTAAAGCCAGAGGTAAACGTGGTGGCCGCCCACGACCCCACATTGAGAAATGTGAAAACGCCAGAACTTTGTACGAAAATTCAGCTAAAGCGGCCGCAGAAGTTTGTGAACAGACCGGCGTTGGAAGACGAACCTTTTTTCTTATCTTTTGCAATGCAGGAAAGAGAGCAGCGAACAAGCTAAAGCAGAGTCGTACTGAAAATGTGATTTTAATCTAAAAAACATTGAGGCCTCGTTACTCGTCATTTTCGAGAGTTCTTCCGCCGGACCCGTGATAGGGCGGGGAACAAGTCACCAAAAGAATTCCGGAATATAACGGCTTCAATGACGCCGAACGAGGCTAAGTTAGTTTAGCTAACCCCAGACAGCACTAGTACTAGGCCAATTTATCTTAATAGTCGGGCAATGTGTACAAGATCGACATATTCATCAGAACGAGACCACCTCCGCAGGATTAAACAGACTCTTCAGGCTAAGAGCGCCCTTAACCAGTGGAATTGCCACCGGACCGAGGTATTTACCTAGCGGGATTTCATCATGCTCGATGCGGGTAAGCATGGTAAAGTCGTCATTGCGGCCGGTTATATCATCGCTTATTGCCTTACCGATACGCACTGTTTGTGCCACACCATGACCACTCCAGCCATGAACCAGATAGCGTGGAATCTGGCCGTCACTCTTGCGGGCATCAATAGCGCCATTAAGGGTAATGTCGCTGATACCGCTCCAAGAGTATTCAAGCTCAGGATTGTGCAGTTGCGGAAAGACTGTGCGGATACGTTCGAGCAGGTAGTTGTTCACATCACGCGGTGACCATGAATTACCAGTACCCTGGCCGCCGAATAACAGTCGATTGCCACGCACCGCTCGGTAGTAATCAATCTGTAACTGAGTGTCGTAAACCGGTAGATCCGCCGGCAGCAACTCGTGAACCGGAAGTGGGGGAGTAACAGCTACGTAAGTGTAAAATGGCACAGTAGTATTTCCATTGGATAAAAACTCCTCAGTTGCATAATGCACCGCCAATACGACAGCTTCGCGTGCCTTGACGGTACCAAAGTCAGTCACTACAACTGTACCTTGAGGTGTGTCCTGAATGGTTTTGACTGCCGTGCCGTCATAGATACGGCCACCCGATTGACAAAAACCATAGGCCATACCGCGCAGTAATGCCAATGGATGAACTTGCCCGCCAATGCTATCGATGGTTGCACCGTGGTAAATATCCGATTTCACCATTTCCTGTAGCTCATGTGACCCAATGATGCGTAAGGCAGAATCTCCGAGTTGCCGTCGGGCATCAGCGTTTTTGACCAAAACCCCCATGTGTCCCGGATGCACAGCAGCGGTAATGTGTCCACGTTTTCGGTCGCAGGTAAAATCATAACGCGCGGCGAGTTCGTCGACGAGCTCCATTGCTTCAACCGAGGCAAAGCGCCACAGACGGTTGGCCTCATCAGGCGATAGGTTATCTGCCATCGTTTCAGCTTCCCAGCGCGCTAACCCAGGCGTAATCTGCCCGCCATTGCGCCCAGAAGCACCTGAACCAATATTGTCTTTCTCGATGAGTACTACATCCCGACCAGATTCCGCTAAATGTAATGCAGCAGAAACACCCAACAAGCCACCACCGATGACAACCACATCGCAAGTCTGATCACCCGGCAATTTTCCAAAGCTAGGCCACTCGGTCAAGGTGGCCTCATACCAGTTCATCGGCATGGGGCCAGAATGAGCCGCATTCTTGTGCCAGTTCCAAATCCGTGAATCGATGCCCAAGCGGGTTGGTGCCATCCGTGCGTCTGATAGCAGTTCCGGCTTGATGGCTGCCGCAGAAATTCCGGGCACATCGGCAAGTAACTTTGTAGGCAGTAAGGAAGTCAGTAGTGATACACCCGACAGTGCTGCTGTACTGGTAATGAAATCTCTTCTGTTCATTGACATGGTTATCTTCCAATCGGTTGAAGTGTGCCGAGTTAACGTGTTAAGCCAGATGTGCTTCCTTCGAGTTTGGAACCCGATGTACCATCGCTGCCAATGCTACCTCTTGCTGCCAGTGCCAACACGATCAACCAGCCCAACAGAGGGACGACACCAAACAGTACCCATCCACCGCTCAAGCCGCTGTCATGTAGCCTACGCACTGTCACCGCCAATGCAGGCAAGAAAGTCACCAACAAGTAAAGCCCGGTAAATTTTCCCATGTAGATCTCCGGATTGGCGATCGCAAACTCTCTTTCCAAAAAGGAAATCAGCAAAATCACCAGCAAGTGAAACAGCAGAAATCCCCAGAACTCATACCGCGTAGCACGACCTTTGAACGTGACGTAGTATCTCAACGCCTGTACATAACTTTTCATCCTTTATTCTCCCTTTTGTAGCTGTTGGGTGAATTTTTGAGCACAACACCAGTATCACTGTGCTCATCAGATAGCCTCCCTGGCAGCAACATTCAACAATGCCTCTTCAAGGCGATCCAGAGCCTCGTTGAACACAGCATCCTGAATGGTCAGAGGTGGAAGAAAGCGAATTACGTTGCCATGTACGCCACAGGTTAATAAGATTAGGTTACGTTCCAGTGCATCCAGCCGAACGGCAGCAGTAAAGTCTGGATTTGGTTCCCAACTATCAGCATGGTTAAATTCCACTGCAACCATTAGCCCGGGACCTCGCACATCAGCTATCTGCGGAACTCGCGCACGTAATGTGTTGAGTCGTTGTTTGAGCCGGTTACCAAGTATGATGGCACGTTCACTCAATTTTTCCTCTTCGATCACATCAAGTACTGCATGTGCGGCAGCAATCGCGACTGGGTTGCCACCGAAAGTACCACCCAACCCACCCGGCTGTGCGGCATCGACGATCTCAGCTCGGCCAACTACTCCAGCCAGAGGAAAGCCACCGGCTAAGCCCTTGGCTACAGTGGTCAGATCCGGTACAACGTCGTAATGTTCCATTGCGAAAAGTTTGCCGGTCCGTGCGAAGCCGGTCTGGATCTCGTCAGCGATCAGGACGATGCCGTAACGGTCAGCAATCTCACGCAGTGCTTTCATTAGGGTTGGTGGAGCAGGATAGAAGCCGCCTTCACCCTGAACCGGTTCCAGAATGATGGCGGCTACACGTGAAGGTTCGATGTCAGCCTTGAACAATTGACCCAAAGCCGTTAAGGTCTGTTCGACGCTGATACCATGTAATTCCATCGGGTACGGAACTCGGTAAACATCACCTACCAACGAGCCAAAGCCAGTTTTGTAAGGTACAACCTTACCAGTCAAGGCCATTCCCAGAAAAGTGCGACCATGGAAGGCACCGTTGAAAGCAATCACACCTTGCCGACCGGTGGCAGCGCGAGCCATCTTAACAGCATTTTCCACTGCTTCAGCCCCAGTGGTCACGAACACAGTTTTCTTAGCAAAGTCACCGGGTACAAGCCGATTCAAGCGTTCAGCCAAGGCAACGTAATTCTCATAGGGTACAACCTGATGGCAAGTGTGGGTGAATTTGTCGAGCTGTGCCTTGACCGCTTCAATCACACGTGGATGTCGGTGACCAGTGTTGACTACAGCGATACCCGCTGCGAAATCAATATAACGCTGTCCCTGGGCGTCCCAGATCTCAGCGTTTTCGGCTCTCTCGGCATAGATTTGCGTGGTTACTCCCACGCCCTTAGCAATGGCCGCACTGCGGCGTCCGGCCAGATTGTTTGCTGTCATGAATGAGATCCTTGGTGATGATAATATGGAATTGAAGAAGAATGTATTTGCCTTGACACTGTTTGTGGAAAAACCAGCCGCAGTGCATGAGCTGCAACGACCGTGTCCATGTCAGACCAAAGTGCGCCGGTATGGATACGCGGCGTAGTCGAAATCACAACCCGACCTTGGGAATTAACGATCAGAGCGGGACGTCCCAGTGCACTGAGCACCGGCTGTAGCTGGCGCTCAAGCGTGGATACCAAGACATCTACAGCAGCGACGCCAACGAACATCTTTCCAATCATCACGGGATGTGAAGCCGTGATGGTGTAGTCGCCATTGCAAACATAGTCTACATATGGCCCTTCAATGTAGGGTCTGTGGCGACATGCAGGCTGATCGAACCAATCGAAGGTACGAAAATCCAGACGTTGGCAGGTTTCCTGACTGCGTTCCAGTTGTAAAGGGTGAATGTGGTGGCCGTCTTTAAACCACCATTCCAACGTCCAATAGCCGGGTTCATCGCCGGACTGTGCATGACTGGCGAACCCTGCCCCGTTGCAAAATGGCGTGGCATTGAGGCAGTCTCGGATACCGTTCTGAAGCGCCTGACGTTGCTCTACAGTCAACGTACCAACGGATGTGCGTGGCTGTTGATGGAGAATGTTAACGACAAACTCGGCCAAGCCCGCCGCCGAGCGAGCTGCATTGTCCATAATGCCTTCAAGGGTGTCCTTCACCTGCTCAATGAAAACATCTGTGTGCATCGCTGATCTCCTTTTTTATATGTGGATCAATCGTCCGATACTGCGTCCTTCTGCATAATATTGAGCTTGAGCTTATGTGCGAGCAGTCGGTCAGTCAGCATCGCGATCATATCCTGAGCCTTTACGTAGGCAGCCAGAGCGTCTGCACTGTGCAGTGCTTGCTGGATGCTGCGATAGGCCGCTACGGCTTCGGCATGTGTTTCGTCGTTTTGATACAACGACGTCAACAAAGGCACCCATTCCGCTTGAATTTCTAATTCTTGATTGGCTAGGCGTGGTGACTGCGCATGGGCTGCGATGGTCAGCAGACAGCGCATATCTGCCTGTGTACGGGCATCAGGCTGCTTCTCACTAGCAAAGGTATCTATTAACTCGTTCAGGCGCTTCGATTCACTGGGCATTGAACGTTGTGCTGCCAGCCGTGCACTGTGGCCGACCAATGCACTATGGAATTCACCCAGATCAGCAAGATAAGCCGACGTCATCAGCCGCAAAGGATGATGGGCAAACATCGTCTCGGTCGATACCTGACAAACGAAGCTACCACCATTTCTGCCGCGTCGGGTATCAATCAAGCCACGTTCGCGCAAGGTGTTTAATGCTTCGCGCACAGTAACGGGTGATACGCCCATAAGCCGCGATAATTCAGCTTCATTGGGAAGCTGTGATTCGGCTTCCAACAGCCCGACGACTATAGCATTGCTCAGTCGTTCGACGACCTGCTCCGCACGCGAAGTCTGGCCGATCGGTGTATAGACAAGAGGGGCTGTACTCATAAACGTTCCCTCAAATACCTGATAGGCGTCAGTTGCCATTATATATTCACGCGACATCAAAAAATCCCGTACCCATGCTTGGCTTCGTTATCTTCCGGTACTGGCGTGATGGCGTCCCACATTTCGGCTAACTTGCCGTTTTCCATCCTCCACAGTTCAAAGTAGGCATGGCGAGCACCAGCGATGCGACCTTCAGAATGTGTCAGCACAAACTGACCATCGGCTACAGTACGATGGATTCGATCATATTCCAGTCCATTGCCCTCAGCCTTAAGTTTCTCTAGGAAAGAGATGACCTCTTCAATACCATCGGCGATATCCGGACTGTGTTGCAGAAAGCGCTTACCATCAGTGTAACGGCGAAACCCAGTGTAGTCGCTCTCGATCAGCGTGTGGGTAAAATACTCAATGATGAATGCCCTGTTTTTTTCTCGATCATGCTCAGCGCCCGGTTCAGTTGGACCGTCAAGTTGGGTTCGGCCACTGGCGTTGTGCGCGGCTTCGGGTACCAGCCCATCCCAATGCTCGACAATTTTGTTGTCAGCAACGCGGTAAATGTCAAAACCGACCAACGGATGGTCATTCAGGCCGGTAAAGCGGCCATGGATGGCAACCAGATCACCATCCTGCAAAATTCGGTGGGTCTCGTGACGAAGTTTAGGATGTGTCTGTACTAATTCCTGAAGACCGGTTAAGCCATCAGCGACTAATGGTGAATGTTCGATGAAATCCGGCGAAAAATAGCGATCCAACGCACCTATGTCGCGTTCGTCAAATAATTCGCGATGGGCACGTGCGACAAGGTCTCGCACGGTTTTGTTTTGTGGCATAATAGTTTTCTTCCTGTTAGTCATTGGCGCTCATCACGTGCTTGATGCGCGTGTACTCATCGAAGCCGTAGGCTGACAAATCCTTGCCGTAGCCAGACTTTTTGAAGCCGCCATGTGGTGCTTCGGCAGTCAGTGGGATATGGGTGTTAATCCACACGGTACCGAAGTCTAAATCCCGTGATAGACGCGTGGCTCGACTATGGTCACGTGTCCACACGCTAGAAGCCAGACCATACTCAATGTCATTAGCCTTCTCCAGTGCATCGGCCTCGTCCTTGAATTTTTGTACGGTAATAACCGGACCGAAGATTTCTGTCTGGATAGCTTCATCTTCCTGCTGCAAGCCTGTGATGATAGTCGGTTCAAAGTAAAAACCCGGGCGATCACTTTGCTTACCGCCAATCTCAACCCTGGCATGCGAAGGTAATCGAGCAATGAAGCCTTTAACTCGCTCGAGCTGATTGGCATTATTCAACGGGCCATACAAAGCATCTTCATCGTCAGGGTCACCGAAGCGAATACCCTTAACCTGTTCAATAAGTCTGGAGACGAATTGGTCATACACTGATTCAGCGACCAACACACGGGTCGCGGCCGTGCAATCCTGACCGGCGTTGAACAGGCCAGCAATAGAGATGGTTCCGGCAGCTTTATCCAAATCGGCATCGGCAAACACCAACACCGGTGCTTTGCCACCCAGTTCAAGATGAGCCTTGGTCAAATTAGCGGCGGCTGATGCCGCGACCTGCATGCCAGCACGTACCGAACCTGTGATGGAAACTAGTGCAGGAGTCTTGTGTGAAATCACCCGCTCACCTGCATCAGCTTTACCCAGAACCACATTGATGGTGCCATTAGGAAAGAAGGGCGCAGCCAGCTCAGCGAACAGCAACGTACTTTCAGGTGTGGTATCACTGGGTTTTAATACCACGGTATTTCCTGCTGCCAGTGCTGGAGCAAGTTTCCAGACTGCCATCATCAATGGATAGTTCCAGGGTGTAACTTGGCCGACTACTCCTAGTGGTTCGCGTCGGATACTGGAAGTCAGCCCTGTGATGTACTCAGCTGTAGCTTTACCCTCCAGAAAACGCGCTGCACCAGCGAAGAAACGGATTTGATCCACTGAAATAGCGACTTCCTCTGAAGCGATCAGATGCTTGAGTTGCCCGGTGTTTCGGCTCTGAGCCTCAATCAATCGGTCCCTATTCTTCTCTACAGCATCGGCCAATTGCAGCAAAGCCTTCTGACGTTGTGAGGGCGTACTGAGACCCCATTCTTTGGCTGCTTGCTTAGCTGCTGTATAAGCAGCATCAACGTCGGATTGGCTGGCGTTCGGGGAACGAGCATTAACCTTGCCAGTTACTGGACTGATGAGATCGAAGTAATCAACATCCTTCGATTCGACGTACTGACCATTAATAAAATGTTTTAGCGTAGGTACTGACATTGAGTTATTCCTGACTTTGGTTGCAGATAAAATATAACATATAGTATTATATGTTATATTTTATCTGCAACTGTAGTAATGTGATGGGTACGTCCTTTTCCAATAATAAATAGTACTATTTTCAATTTGGTGTAGTGAATTTCTATTGCCGCATTAATAACAAATCTCAAGTAATTTGGGCAAAATTCCAACTCATTCAGGTCAAAGTGTTTGAGAGTGTCGTGACTGCTCCGCGTTGTAAACGGCGAGGCTTCCACTTCTCAGGCCACAACCATCTGTGCGACGAATGTACGCTGTCCTCTATGGGCAGAAACGACAAATTTCAGTGCCTACAATATGCCTTTCTGCCGGATGTTGATCACTGTATTGATATTGATATCGCGATCATGCTCAATTCCTCAAACAGGGCATGACCAGATACGCTTATGCCGCAGAATTTCCAGCATTTCATACCCGCCCGCACTGAGTAAACAACTGCCTTATCCAATAATTTATAAAGTAATTGTGATAATTATCATGTTTTATTAACAATTTATTAAAGATTGTGTGACTAATGTTTTTTTTCCTATCATTTTTTTCGACACTTTCCGAATATTTAATATCATTAAATGATAAACATATTATCAATAAATGATAAAAATTAACTCAAATTGATTTTTAGTCCATGTAGTTAGGGAATAACCCCTCTCTCATCTTTTGGCATTGGAGAAGTCACTATGTTCAGCATCATTGGGATTATTCTTTCACTACTCATGATGATGTACTTTGCCTATAAAGGCGTAAGCATACTGTTACTTGCTCCCATACTGGCTTCCTTTGCTGTGTTGCTCAGTGGTGATGTATCGCAACTATTCGGTGTTTATACACAAATATTCATGAGCGGTTTAGGTGGCTATGTGGTGAAGTATTTCCCACTTTTTTTATTGGGCGCGGTATTCGGTAAATTGATGGAAGATTCAAATTCCGCACAAGCTATCGCCCATTCGTTAGTAAAAAAATTGAACGGCAATAATGCATTACTGGCAGTTGTACTGACCTGTAGCATCCTAACATACGGTGGTGTATCGCTGTTCGTCGTTGGTTTTGCTGTTTTTCCCATTGCTGCTGCTATTTTCCGTACTGCCAACATTCCTAAGAGATTAATTCCGGGAGCTATTTCTCTTGGCTCGTTGAGTTTTACAATGACTGCACTTCCCGGAACACCAGCAATTCAAAATATGATCCCTATGCCTTTTTTTGGTACGAATGCATTTGCTGCACCCGGATTAGGTTTGATTGGTTCTGTGATCATGTTTGTTGCGGGTTACGCTTGGTTAAGCTATCGGGTAGGCAAAGCCCGGGTGGATTCAGAAGGGTATGAAAATGAAAATATTCCGGCAGAGAAAAATTCACATTTACATGAAGAGATGAACTTACCTGCCTTATGGAAAGCATTATTACCAATCTTTTTAGTTATTGCATGTAACTATACATTTGGAAAATTGATTCCGTTGATGAATACAGAGTATTTATCTGAAGTTAGATATGGACAAACAAAATTACATCACGTTTTAGGATTGTGGTCGATTATTGGAGCGTTAGTGATTTCCTGTCTAAGCATTATTGTGCTGAATTGGTCACGTTGGAAAAATCTGAAAGATACACTGAACAAAGGCACAGTAGGCGCTTTGCTTCCCATTTTCAATACCGCCTCTGAAGTTGGTTATGGTGCTGTTATCGCGTCGTTAGCAGCATTTTCAGTTATTAGTCATTTTCTCTTAAATATATCAGCCAGTAATGTACTTATTTCAGAATCGATTGTTATCAGTATGTTAGTTGGAGCAACGGGATCCGCTTCCGGTGGTTTAAGTATTGCACTCAGCATGATGGGAGAACATTTTTTGCAACTGGCGGATGCATCAGGGATATCACCTGAATTGCTGCATCGAGTGGCGGCAATGGCATCTGGTGGATTAGATACCTTACCCCACAATGGTGCAGTAATTTCATTGTTGGCAATCTGCGGACTAACGCATAAACGCTCTTACCTCGATATTTTCATGGTTACGGTATTGGCGGGATTGCTGGGACTGGTTGCCATCATCGTTCTTGGTTCATTGTTCGGCTCATTTTGATAAACGTACATTTAAATAAGGAGTGAACATGTCTTCTATCGTCTTGCCGCGCATTATAGAGATTGGCGGCGGAACACTCAGTCACCTTCCCTCGGTGCTGCAAAATATTGGCAGCAAAAAACCGTTGATAGTGACAGATCACATGATGGTTAAGTTAGGTTATCTGGCAACATTACAATCTATCCTGCGAGATGCTGGTATTGAGAATGATGTTTATGCTGATACTGAACCTGAACCCACGGCAGCTTCCATTCAGGCAGGAATTAAAAAAGTTCAAAACGAACAGTTTGATGCCGTGATTGCATTGGGAGGCGGAAGCTCTATTGACAGTGCTAAAGCCATTGCCGTGATAGGTAAATTTGGCGGTACAATCAATGAATACCGTTTTCCCCGCCAATTCAACGAACAAGGTCTTCCGATAGTTGCCATTCCCACCACAGCTGGAACCGGTTCAGAATGCACCCGATTCACCATTATTACAGATGAAAAAACCGATGAAAAATTACTGTGTATGGGGACGAGCTTTATGCCAGTCGCGGCGATTATCGACTATGGGCTGACTATCAGTGTTCCCGCACGAACCACGGCAGACACGGGAATTGATGCAATGGTGCATGCAATAGAAGCTTATGTTAGTCGGAAAGCTAATCCCTATTCAGACAGTCAGGCTATTGCTGCTATGCGGCTCATCGGCCCTAACTTGCGGCGTGTTTATCACGATGGCAATAACAAGACGGCCCGAGAATCGATGATGCTAGGGTCAACTCTGGCAGGTATTGCTTTTTCCAATGCCTCTGTTGCTCTGGTACATGGTATGAGCCGCCCTATCGGTGCCTTTTTTCATGTTCCGCATGGATTATCCAATGCCATGCTGCTTCCTGCTGTTACCCGTTTTTCTTTAGATGCGGCAAAAGAACGTTATGCCGATTGTGCCCGTGCCCTGACTTTTGCCTTACCTACAGACAATGATAGCGTTGCCGGTGAAAAACTACTGGCGACGTTAGTTGATTTAAATAAAGAACTTGCTGTGCCTACGCCACAGCAATTCGGTATCGAAAAAGCACGTTTCTTTGCTGTTCTGGATATAATGGCACAACAGGCGGAAGCCTCCGGTTCACCAGCAAATAACCCACGAGTTCCAACAGCAGCGGAAATGGTCACTATTTATAAACAATTGTGGAATGAATAATGGAGTTACCGGAGAAAGTGGTATGAAAATAATCGGACATTTTATTAATGGCAGAGTGGTTGATATCCATTCACGTTTGCAGGAGATTTATAATCCGGCCATAGGTGATGTTATACGTCAGGTCGCGATTGCACCCAAATTCCTCGTGGAAGATGCTATTGCAGCAGCTCAGGCCGCGTTTCCTGCATGGCGTGATACGCCACCAATACAACGGGCACGAATTATGTTTCGGTATAAACAATTACTTGAGGAACATGCCGATGAAATATGCAGCTTGATTGGGCAGGAACATGGAAAAATTCTGCATGATGCAGCCGGTGAACTTCAACGTGGTATCGAAAACGTCGAATATGCCTGTGGAGCCCCCGAAATTTTAAAAGGCGAATTCAGTAAAAATGTGGGTGCAGGTATTAACTCTTGGAGTGATTTTCAACCCTTGGGCGTCGTCGCAGGGATCACGCCGTTTAATTTTCCCGCTATGGTTCCCCTCTGGATGTTCCCTCTGGCTTTGGTCTGTGGTAACACTTTTGTACTGAAACCTTCAGAACGTGATCCCAGTGCTACGCTGTATATCGGTCAATTATTAAAAGAAGCAGGATTGCCCGATGGGGTATTTAATATTGTCAATGGTGACAAAGATGCCGTGGACACCTTACTGACTGACAAACGGGTCAGTGCAGTCAGTTTTGTTGGATCAACGCCAGTCGCACAGTATATCTATTCAACGGCTACCGCTCATGGTAAACGTTGTCAGGCGCTTGGTGGTGCCAAAAATCATGCCATTGTTATGCCTGATGCTGATATGGAAAATGTGGTTAGTTCACTTCTGGGGGCTGCATTCGGTTCATCCGGAGAACGGTGCATGGCATTGTCTGTTGCCGTTGCAGTCGGTGATGATATTGCCGATCAATTGGTGGCTCAACTACAAGAAAGAATGAAGTCCCTGACGATAGGTGTTTATAGTGATAAAAATGATTTTGGCCCAGTGATTACCCGTGAACATCAGCAAAAAATATGTGCTTATATCACCAGTGCAGAACAACAAGGTGCAAAAATTCTGGTTGATGGGCGCAATATCAAAATCTCCGGCTACGAAAATGGTTTTTTTGTGGGTGCCACATTAATTGATTATGTCACTACGAATATGGATAGCTACAAGGCCGAAATCTTTGGTCCTGTCTTGCAAATTATACGTGCAAAAACAATGCAGGATGCAATGAATATCATTGATGAACACGAATATGGTAATGGTACATGCATCTACACTCGCGATGGTGAAGCAGCGAACTATTTTGCTGATCGCATTCAGGTAGGAATGGTTGGAATCAACATTCCTCTTCCTGTCCCTGTTGCCTACCACAGTTTTGGTGGTTGGAAAAACTCCTTGTTTGGCGATCTCCATGCTTATGGCCCAGATGGCGTGCGGTTTTATACCCGACGTAAAATGATCACACAACGCTGGCCATCTGCTAACCTACGTGAGCGCACGGAATTTTCCATGCCCACCATGAAGTAAATTTTTTTCATAATGCCCTGTTAATTCGGGGCATCTTTTCTATTTCATTATATCGGGCGCATCAGCGTTGATTCATGCCAAAGTTAATGCCAACATAAATAAATATTTCTTCGGAATGGAACAATACTTTGAGTGCTCATCAAGATAAAAACTCCGCTGTAACACGAATGCTGGCTATTATTGAGCATATTGCAATATCAGATGCCCCTTTATCGTCATCCGAGATTGCACATGATTTAGCGATCCCTATACCTACAGTACACCGCCAGCTTGCCCAACTGAAAAATGACGGTTATTTACAACTGGGTCTACATGGTCTTTGGGAACCCGGTAATCGATTATTTCGTATTTCTCAGGGAGTTTGGAACAGTACCCGTTTTAAATCCAGCAGGACGATGATATTAAAAACTCTGGCACATAAAGTGAATGAAACATGTGGTATCTCAGTTCCCAATGGTTTAGAAATGCTCTATTACGAACGTGTTCAGACGAATTGGCCATTGCAAATTAACCTACCGGAAGGGAGCCGGACTCCTCTATGGTGTACAGCAAGTGGGAAACTTTATCTGGCGAACCTACCCGCCTCAAAACGTGAAAAGCTGCTTCATGATCTGCCTATTCATCAAATGGCTCGGAATACAATAACCAATCTCATTGACTTAAATCATGAATTGAACACAATAGCAAAAACACAGGTCAGTACAGATAATGAAGAATTTATCGATGGCATGGTAGCCTGTTCCGTTCCTGTTAAAGATCACAAAAACCGATTGATTGCTTGTGTTTATATACATGCACCAGCCATTCGTGTTTCACTGGAATCATTATTGGCGTTTACTGAACCGATGCATGATGCAGCACAATCACTCAGCCAGCTTGAATATTATTAATTGATACAAGTAAGCAATCCACCTATCTATTTGGTATTGCTTACTTGTATTGATCACATATCCATTTTAAATAAAATTGAATTTTACTTCGGGTCCGGCGGAAGACCCCTCGAAAATGATGAGTAACGAGGCCTCAATGTTTTTTAGATTAAAATCACATTTTCAGTACGACTCTGCTTCAGCTTGCTCGCTGCTCTCTTTCCTGCATTGCAAAAGATAAGAAAAAAAGGTTCGTCTTCCAACGCCGGTCTGTTCACAAACTTCTGCGGCCGTTTTATCTGAATTTTCGTACAAAATTCTGGCATTTTCACATTTCTCAATGTGGGGTCGTGGGCGGCCACCACGTTTACCTCTGGCTTTAGCCGCAGCTCTTCCGGCTGCTTCCCAGCCAGGGCTGTTCATGCGTGAACCCGTCATTTTGTCGGTAAATATTTTTCCGCAGCCCGCTGTTTTTAAGGCATCAATTTGTGAATCCAGATTTTGGCTGATGCTACTGACCCGGGCATACCCCACACGACTTGGAGAACATTTTGATATTCCGTCACTCATAGTGCAAAAACCTGAATTATATACATCATAAATGCACGATGATTATAGCAACGGTTTTTGCACTCACTTACGCTGAAAGAGAGGTGTTGACACAATTTCGTAATACTAAAACGCGTATTTTTTTCATACTGCAACTGGGTTATTGCAAGGCTAAACAGCAGGTCTTCAATTTTTCATTAGACGATGTTTGTCACGATGTTCAGTTTATTTCGAATACCTTTTACTATGATAGTCATTCATCCTCAATATCGTTCACCTGGCGGATTTCACGTGATTATGTGCGGCTTCAGCGGCAGGTGATCCTTTCCCTGTTCGATTATGATTTCTGGACATCGGATTTGGCTCCAGAAATACAGCCCCACATGAGTCATCTGCTCCGTTATTATCCAAAAGGACATAGCGCCTTTCGCCAGTTGTTAGTTTACTTTGATCACCGAAAGATCCTTCTTCCTTCCTATACCACATTACAGGATATATTCAGCCGGGCATTTGCCGACGAAGATAAGCGACTGAAGGGAATTATTGACTCCGTACCTGAATTAATCGGAAACCAGCTGACAGCACTCATTGCTCAGGAGGAAGGTATTACCGCACTCAATAAGGTTCGCGCAGATCAAAAGGATTTTCAGTATACCGCCGTCAGAACAGAGGTGAGCAAAGCCTTGCGGTTGGAAGCGTTGTACACATTTACCAACACATTCATTCCATCATTACATTTATCGAAAAACGCAGTACGCTATTATGCAGAGATGACTGAACAATATGGCGCATATCGGCTGCGCAGGTTGAACAAACATCAACAAGGGTTATACACACTCTGCTTTGTCCATCATCGCTACCAACAGATCATGGACAACCTGATTGTCAGTTTCAGTTATCATGTCCGGTCGGTCATGGACGCGGGTAAAACCTACGCCTCGATGGCTCATATGGAACACAGTTCAGGGATAGTCACTCATTTTCCCAAGCTGGTGAAATTTCTGAAATGGTTTCCGAACAGAAACCCGGATCTGACATCAGAAGAGCTGAATGAAATCGCTTATGGCTTCTTACCCAAGGCGCAATTCACGGCGCGGGTGACTTTTCTGGAAGGGAAATCCTTTGATAAGAAAGCCGCTTTGTGGGAATTTTACGGAAAATCATTCCGTGTATTCTCATTGTATTTACGCCCGGTATTTATCACTGTGGCATTTGAATACTATAAAGCAGACAGTTATGTCGGCGAACTGATCAATATTTTAAAATCACATTATACCCGTGGCAAACGCCCCTCTGATTTTAAAATTTGTGATGATTTGGGGTGTGGCGAGGATTTACCCACCTAAAAGATAGCCCATTATGTTGCTGTGAATGCGAAAAATATCGGGCTGAATAAGTTGAATTTTGTCACACTCGATTCAATAGATGTAGATTATGTGCCCAGTATCAAAAATGTCAGCAGCGCGGCAGACGATTTCTATGCCGTTAAGCCACAGGGTAGCAATGAGAGTGTAATTAAAACTGAATCTATCATCAATGTTGAACGTATCCGTTCTCAAAAACGTGGAATAATACGGGTGTTATTGTCACTCATCTTGCAGGAAAATACGCAAAGTAACATCATTCGCAAACTTAATTCCCATACCCGATATGCCAGATTAAAAGCAGCTCTGTTTGAATACAATGAAATTTTTAAAAGTCTCCACGTATTGAACCTGATCGATGACATGCAACTCAGAAAAACCATACGAAGTGCCAGAAATCGCACTGAAGCTTACCATCAGCGCCAGAGTAACATCAGGAAAACCTATCATGGCATTTTTCAGGGGAAAAAGATTGTGGATAATCGGATCAGTGCCCGTGCTGCCAGATTAATCGCTAACTGCATTATCGCCTACAATAGCCTTGTCCTACATTCAGTTTATGAAAGGATGTTGACCAACGGAGTGTCTCAGGAAATCATGGATGAATTTATCCGAATATCGCCAATAGCCTGGAGCTATACCCTATTGACTGGACGCTACAATCTAAAGAAAAGTAAGGGTGAAATAGATGTTGAAGCCATGTCCTTAATGTTGGAGGAGTATGTGAAACAACATTTTTGGAAAGATGAGTCTTCCTAATTCGTCATTTTCGAGGGTTCTTCCGCTGGACCCGCGAAACAGAAGAGGGTGAAATGCCTTCTCGTCTGGCGACTTCTGATAGGCTACCTTCGCTAAGAACAGCAAGGAATATTTGCATCGCGCGGGCATTTATTTGGGTTAAATCTTTCATTTGTGCATAATTCGCAAAAGTGTTTGCGGAATTATATAGTTTTTTCGAACGACTCACACGCCTAAAATAGCCAGCAATATTGTGATTCACTAATAATGAAAGAGAAAAAATGAGTACAACTACACTGGCATTTGATGAAACAATCCGCAATCGTTTTTCTCCCCGTGCGTTTTTGCCGGAGCCTCTTACAGAAGAGCAAATACGTCAGGTTTTGACAGATGCCCAGAGTTCTCCATCTAACTGTAATAATCAGCCGTGGCATGTCCATATTGTATCGGGTAAGACCAAAGATGCATTGGAGAAAGCCATGGTCCGGAATCATTCAGAAGGTATTGTCACACCGGATTTTACCTTTGATTACGCTGATTTTTATGGGGATTATTTTGACCGAAGCCAGGAGCAAGCGCGGATTTATTATGAAACCCTCGGGGTGACACGCGAAGACAAAATTAAGCGGGATGAAGTGTATATACGAAACTTCAAATTCTATGGTGCCCCCCATGCCGCTTTTCTGTTTATGCCTTCATTCGGTGATAACATCCGCGTTGCATCAGATATGGGAATGTATGGTCAGACGTTTCTTTTGTCCCTTGCGGCTAGGGGTTACGCAGGTATTCCACAAACCTTACTTGGTTTTCATGCAGATACGGTAAGAGAAATACTCGGTGTATCAGAACAGTATCGTCTGTTATTCGGTATTTCGTTTGGATATGCTGACCCAAATGCGCCTACTCATCATGTTCGCATGGGGCGCATTTCTATTGACGAAAGTGTCACTATTCACAGTTAATTCATCAGAATTGATACAAATATTACAGTAAGCCCGTTTACAGCCAGAAAACTGGCTGTAAACGGGCTATTTAAATGGAGGTTCCTGAGAAATGGAAAGCTTAAGGCATAGGGTACGGTTGAGGAAATTGCTCATGGCAGCAAAATATGCCTTTAATCTGATCGTTAAAATTGCTCTATTAATTAACCCGAATTCCGTTTAAGCCGTCATTGGAAAATCTTCTTCTGAGTAGAAAACTTTCAGTGACGGTTTCTTTCATTTTAGACAGTAAGCAATGACACCCCCTAAAACGGTCAATAGAAATCCTTTTATACTTCGGTGCCGAGAATGCTCTATTTGAGAAATGGTTTTTAATTGCCCATTAATTGTTTCAATAATAAAACGCTTTGGTAACATTATTTTATCCCACTCAGCCAGCACTCGCGCTTTCATGTTGCGGCGCTTTTTCGTCATAAAAGTCACACCGGTTTGCGCTAAATTGTCTGCCAGTTCCTGACTCAGATAGCCTTTGTCACCATAAAGAGAACCCGTTAATTCTTTTGCTAATTCGAGAACCGGCTCCCGATCATCCACGTTACCAGCGGTGACTTTGAGTGCCAGAATTTCGCCCTGATGGTTAACAATTAAGTGTAATTTGAAACCGTAAAACCACCCCATCGAGGTTTTTCCGCGCTGTGCCACTCCCTCAAACACCTTATGACGGGGAATACGGATGTTATGGCACACCCGCAAACTCGTGGAATCAATAAAAGCAATCCCCGTGGGTTTTCCTTTTAATTGAGTCAGATAACTGCATAGCGCTTCCTGGATCAGCGCGGAGTTTAAGCTCTATCTATTAAAAGAATTCCAACGGCTCAAACAAGCAGAAAATGAACAGAAAAATCTGGAATGGAATGTTTCGCGCACTCTGGCCAAGGTCAACTATCATATTCATACAGAGTCAATAAAAACGAACATTATTCCCGCCCTGGAGCTTAACCCAAAAGCAAGAAACTTTGCTTACGCTAATGAGGCCGATATATTGAATCTGGCTTTGTTTGGCAAGACAGCCAGCGACTGGCGTAAAGAGAACCCTGAACTAAAAGGCAATATACGGGACTATGCCACACTGGAACAGCTTGTCATGTTATCTAATTTAGAAAGCTTCAATGCTGAACTTATCGGGCAAGGCCTCTCTGCCAACGACAGGTTCCAAAAGCTGAATCGCGTTGCTGTCAGTCAAATGAAGATCCTGATAGAAAACAAATCCATTGAAAAACTTAAACAATTAAAATAGGCCGTTCATGCGAATTGGGTATACCCGTGTCTCCAAATCTGATGGAAGTCAGGTGCAGGATCTCCAACTGGATGCTTTACTTGCTGCCGATGTTAATAAAGAAAACATTTATCAGGATGAAATATCCGGGAAGTCAGACAAACGTCCTGGATTGGATGCCTGTTTGAAAGCCCTCAGGCCTGGCGATGTGTTAATGGTATGGAAGCTTGACAGGCTTGGCCGAAGCTTAAAACACCTGGTGAATACTATCCATGATCTTGCGGATCGAAAAATAGGATTTAAGGTACTGACCGGGCAAGGGGAAGAAATTGATACGACGACGGCCAGTGGCAAATTGGTCTTTGGGATTTTTGCCGCGCTGGCCGAATTTGAACGGGAGTTGATCAGTGAACGAACAAAAGCAGGGCTGGGAGCGGCCAGAGCAAGAGGACGTGAAGGCGGACGTTCTTTTAAACTCACAAAATCTCAGGTTCGCCTGGCACAGGCTTCCATGAAAAGTAGAGACTGTAGCGTATCTGAATTATGTGAAGAGCTTGGGATTAGCAGACAGGCTCTCTATAAGTATGTAGGGCCAGATGGGGAACTCAGAGAACACGGCAAAAGAGTATTAAAATCTTAGCGCTAACTGAGTACCCATTTTTTTCTCATCAACTTTGAACCCTATCGGGGGATGGGCAAAAATAGCCATATTGTCGAGAGCGTAAAAAACCTTGGGGCACTACATTGATGTTATGCCGCGATAGCTAATATAAATATAGAACTATCAACCGTACTCCGCTAGCTCATAATTTTGATGCTGGGATACCAACGCTCAAGTTTTGCCTTTAGCTTGCCGTTCAGAACGGTCATCTGAGGGGAGATTGCCCCAAGGTTTTTTATGCTCTCGCTCCTAAAATTTCTTTATCAGAAGCTGCCTGCTCATAGGGCGTTATGTTTCTATCAATTGTCTTATAAAAATGATAATATAGCTTGAGAATTATTTTAACCATAATGTTTCATATTTATATAGATAAAATAATAATTCGTAAATTATGTTTTATTTTAATGCTTGCACTATTTTCTCATGTTTACTTTATTGTTCTGAAATCTGTTACCCATACTTATTTAACTTTAAGGTACAGAGTTGATATTTAAAGTAATTATTAAAAATAATAAATCATTCAAAATGGTTAGAATAAATTTTTAATTAACAATCATAGGCTGTAAATATTTTAATCAAAAATAAATCCATTTTAATATTTTCCCATAAGGGAAAGATGCTGATGTGCAATCCGTATTTATCAATATTACATATTGATTATGATTCATATTATACAACTGTAACTATTTTATAAGTATCTAATAGAAAGCATAAATGACATGGTTTTGAATAAGAACTTGATGATATGGCAGTCTAAGACTGATAAAGAAAATACTATCCAAAAAACTTGGGTGGCCTATTTTTTCTAATACAAAAGAGGAAATTTATATGAATGATTTGATTTTTAACGCCCAAACGCAAACGATAAAAGATAAGTCGGATGCGGAGAAATATATCGTCGATACCTTTGATATCGAATACCCTGAATCCCACGGACACGACGCTAAAATATATGGCAATGGCAGAAATGCCGTTCATGTTCGGGTGCATATCAAACTACTTAACCAGGACGGAACACCGGTACAAATATCTTCGCATAAAATGCGTGAATCTCTTCATTTGTATGACAGCGTGAGCAAAAAAATTATCTGGAACGTACGTGGCATGTCAGGAAACAATTTTAGTGGTGGTCCGTCAGATGGGATTCATTCTGATGATGTGGTGGCTTTTGAGCTACCAGGCTATTACAGTGCTGGACGTTATCCAAACTCGGGGGAAAGTGAAATACAGAATTATACAGCACCGTCATTAGACGCGATGACCTTGGATTATTATGTTCAGTCAGCTAAATCGTTTCAGTTACCTGTACACCTTTCTCTCTCTGGGTATTTCTCCACCACTTCGGCACTGCCTGATGCCAAGTCCATCACAACCAGTAACAACAATAAACCACCTCTAAAACTGACTGTGGAACCGTTCATACGCTACAGCGATCCCGCTCTTTGGGCCTTAACAACACTTGATGAGCAGGTAAAACTTGTCGATGCCCCAGACATTAAAGTGCATAACATTCAGCGTCAGCATGTGCAGGTTGCCTATCAACGATACCTGCTAACTCACCATGATGTATTCGCTAGTCTTTCAGGTAATAAAATTTCCACATTTATTAGGTCACCTTCAAGCTCCCCCAATATTTTTGGGATGTGGCCACATCCCAGTGGACAAGCCTTTTTTGATGGTGTCAAGGAAAAAACAACCTACACTCAGGCAATGGCTTGGGTGCTTCCTGAGCACAGTGGGAGTATTAATATCAGCGGCACAGTGATGATCGGCTCCCTGGAAGATACGAATAAGTACATTGTCGATTTTAACAAGAACCTTAAATTATGTACTGTGCAACTCAGCGAACATGCTATTACCGTGGTATGTGCGAAACTTATTGTAACGGATGAGCCTCACTTCAAATTGTCAGGTTACCAGGAAAAGACGCAGGCAACAGTCTCGATTGAAGATAACTTCGGACATCAACAAAAAGTGAATATTTCATTTAACAAAAATACAGGGACCCCCTCTGTTATCTGATATTCCATAATTTTCTGTTCATAAACTGTACCGAATAACTGTCTTTGGTGCAGTTTAGTTTGTCTTTGTCCGCGAATCCGAGGAAGAAGGCAATAGCCTTCTTGAATAACTTATGATAAATGTGCAAACTCAGGCGCATAATTTTACCAGCGCTGCCCAGGCGGGTGTTGACCCCCGCACTGGTATTTTCAGCTTTGGCCTCCCGCTGGCCACGCTGTCAGGGCACCAAAATCAGGGACCGTTCCTTGCTCTGCGGTTAAATTACTCCCCTTTGCAGCCTCAGGACGCCTTCGGGCTTGGCCGGGGCATGTCATTTGGTTTGACCAGCTATGACGCTTCCACCACCCCTGGGCGCCTGCAACTGGCATCTGGGGAACAATATCGTGTCAACCACAATGCAGCCGGGACTCATTTGACACTGCGTCAGTGCAGGCGACCACCAACATTGACGATTGAAATGCAGATTTCCGAAGAGGGCTCGCGATGCGTGGTACGTCATAACACGGGCATGGTGGAGATCCTGAAAAAATATGCTCAGGAAATGTGGCTGCCGGTCCAGATAATGTCACCAATCGGCCGAAGTCTGCATCTGGAATGGAATGACAGACATCGACAGGGGACTTATCTTCTGACCCGTATCACTGGCGAGGCAGGTAACGTATTGTGTAAGTTTGACTATGACTCCTATCTTTCCATCACAATTTGGCCGGATACCCTCGAAACCTTGACTTTTAATCTGTTGAAGACCAATGGCTACCTGCGCAAGATCAAAAACGTCAGCCAGCCGGCCACACCACTCACTTGGTCGCTGGACTATGACCCGCACACAATATTTCCCGGCGATGTCAATCCGCTTTCGTATCTTGTGACACCGGCGGGGTTGACCCAAAAGGTGGACTATGCAGCCAGACAGATGCTTTACAACACCCGTCACGGTCAGGGTGGGCTACCGGCAGTAACCCGGAGTTTGCTCTCCCCTGGATTGAAGCAACCCTTGCTACAGATAGCCTACCGTTACGACGGTAACAACTATTTAGGACACGGGGCGCAGTTTCAGGATTTTAATGAAAACGATGACAACCTTTTTTCTGTGCCAGGCAGTCATTATACCTACTGGACTGAAGAGCGAGTACACCATCCTGATGGCGGCGAGCAGGTTACCCGGCGTACCTATAACAAATTCCATTTGCTGACGGAGGAACGATTTACCCAAGGGGATTGCACACATACCAAAACTACCCACTATTATGCCGATGAAAATAAGCCGTTTTCGCAACAGCTATCGACCTATCAGTTTCCGAAACAAAATCTGTCGCATTGGCAAAAAGGAAATACTGCCTCTCCGATGTTATCGACATCAATGGAATACGATGAGCAGGGCCATCAGACATGCCAAACCACAGCGGATGGCACCATTGTGAAGATGCAATGGTACCCGGCTATCGGTGAACCCGGCAGGTGTCCGGCTGACCCTGGTGGTTTTTCGTGCTTTATCAAGAGCCGTACTGTATACCCGCCTCAGACATTCAAAGATGAACCGATTACCCGGGTTGAATACACTTATATCGATATCGCCGAAAAGGCGAAACATCGTCGTCAGGCGGTTATCATGCCACTGACGGAAACTCATTTTCTGTATTCACGGGAAAGTGAAGCACATCTGGTGCGGCAGAACGTTACCTATGCCTACTATTGTGACGATGTGTCAGCCAGCAACTTTGGGCGTCTCGAACGGAAGACCACCACTTTCCGTAATGACAACTCGCCGGCACATCCTTATGTGCAGCACACGGACTATGCCTTTGTTTTCAACAGCCATCAGTTAACTCGCACGGTGACACTGAGCACCCAAGCCAATGCTGCCGACTCAGACTATGGCGGGATGACACGGATTACGTCGGATACCGTGTCCACGCTCAGCGGCCTCGTGCAAACCCAAACGGACAGTGCGGGAAGTACCCTCCAAAACTATTTTAATGCACTGGGACAGCAAACCGGCATGGTACTGCACCCGGATGAGGCTGAGTATCGTCAGGAGACACGGATTGACTGGCAACCGACCAGTGCCTCGTCGCCTGCCCAAGTCACGAAAACCGACCCTTTAGGTAATCGGATACGGATATCTCATGATGCTCTGGAGCAGGTTCTGGCGTCTGAAATTCAGGACAGTGACGGCCCGGCGTCAGCCCGTGACGTGTGGCATACGATGTTGCAGCATACCCTAGATTCATGGGGAAGGGTCACGGAAAGCATGCAGACAGATTATCTCCGGGCGCCTGAAACCGATATTGTCACTCCTGCTCTTCTAAGAGAACGAATCGAGCTCCGGACAACCCTGACCTATGACTATTGGGGGCAGGTCAGCACAATTACCGGCAGTGACGGGATTGTGCACCATAGCCTAGCGGACCCGATAGCCTGTACCGTGACACGCTGGACCACCGACCGAACTGGCAAGGACACGGCTTATATCGTCACCCACCACCACAAGTACACGCATCAGGTGGTGAAAATGGAAGTGTTTGAGTCTGCAGACGCTTTGATACATAACACTCCTTATAGTATTAGTCATCAGGAATGGGATGGGGTCGGGCGTTTGCGCACCGTCACCGATGCACTGGGGCGTGTCACCCGGTATGAATATGATGTGTTTGGACGCCCGTTGCGTACGGTACTGGCGGACAAGACCCAGATTACTCGGCGCTATGCCCGCTTCAGTAGCGCCCCCCTGCCCGTTGCGGTGGCCGTGATGGCCCCAGACGATACAACAGAAACAGTGCTGGGTGAACAGCGGTTCGATGCGCTGGGACGCCCAGTCAGCATGACTGTCGGGGGACGAACTACCACGTATACCCATGAGCTTAATCCGAAAGCTCGCCCCAACAAAAACAGCATTATCGAACCGGATGGATCGACACAGGATTACTTGAACGAGCCACGCCTGGGAGGGGCGCTAACGGCAGTCACGGCGACACAGCCGGGCGGTAAAAAAGTGCATAAAACGTACCGTTACACGCCGAAAACTGGCCATCTGCTTGATATGACAGAAGGAAATTCGGTGGTGACGGCGTTGTACTCGCCGTCAGGGCATGCGGCAGGGGAGATCACGAGTGTGCACAGTAGCAAGGCGCTGTCCACACACCGTCTATATTCTCTGGCGGGACGACTGCAGCAGGAGCGCCGTGGTGATGGCAGTTGCTGGACTTACAGCTATGCCACTTCCGGAAACCAGGTCGGCTTGTTGACCCAGATGACGGACGACAAGACGGTGAAAGTAGTATTTTTCTATGACGGTCTGAACAGAGTTGCCCAAACGGTGGCAACTGCCCTGCAGTCCCGGCATGTACTAAAAACCGACATCGAGCGCGATGCCTTCGGCCGGGAGGTGAAGCGTATTTTTAACAGCAATGCCCAAGACACCCGTACATTGCTACAGGAGTATGATGTGGTTGGTCGCGTGGTCAGACGCACCCTACACAAAGGAGACCATCAGGGGGAGGTGCTGACAGATGAACAATTCACGTATGACCTACGCAGTCGCCTGAGTGACTACCGGGTCAGTGGCAGTCTGCTCCCCAAGGATGCGTATGGTAACGCGATAGTACGACAAACCTTCATGGCAGACGCACTGGACAATATCACAAAATGTGTCACGACGTTGCAGACGGGGGAGAGCAATACCGCTACCCATCACTATAAAAATGCAAAAGACCCCTGCCAACTAAGCTATGTAACAAATACACTGACTTCTAGGGGGTATCCATCGAAGATCCCACTACTGTACGACGGTGCAGGACGCTTAGTCAGAGATGAGGTGGGCCGGATACTACGTTACGATGCGCTTGGACGCCTGAATCGGGTGGAAAGTGCAAAGCACGGTAGCGGTGACTACGGCTACGATGCCTTTGATCGTCTGGCCTGGCAACAAGGAGACGATACCCGTCTCCTGCATCGGCTGTACTATGACGATAACACGCTGACCAATGAATGGATCAGCGCATCGGAACAAAACCAACAAGCAGATACTATTATCCGGTATCTGGGCACGGTAGCCCAGACTACGCTGGAGTCGCACGGGGAAGAGACGCTGCTACTGGGAACCGACCAGAAACAAAGCGTGATGGCGGTCTGTCGCGAGACCCTAACCGACCAGACATATACCCCGTACGGCTTGAGCAGGCCATCCGACAACGCTAAATCCCGCGCGGTCAAGGGATACAATGGAGAGCGGTGTGACCCGATAACAGGTACCACGCACCTGGGGAATGGCTATCGAGCCTATAATCCGGTGCTGATGCGCTTTCATTGTCCGGACAGCTGGAGTCCGTTTGGCAAGGGCGGTCTTAATTCGTATGCCTACTGCGGTGGCGACCCAATCAATCACGCGGATCCTAGTGGTCATGTTAACTGGTGGAGCGTGGGGTTCGGGATTTTTGGGATTGTAGCTGCCGGGATAGCGGCAGTGCTTCTGGCACCAGTGACCGGGGGAGCATCACTGGCGCTGCTGGTTGTTGTGACAACCTCGGCAGTAGTTTCCGGTGCATTGGACATTGCCAGTGGGGCGCTGGAAGACAGCCATCCCGAGCTGAGTCGCAAGCTGGGAACAGCCGCTTTAATTGTCGGCATTCCGGCGATGGTGGACGGTATTGCACGCCTGCCGGGCATGGTGCGAGCAGGATACAACTTGGTGCGTCAGGCACCGAAGTTATTGCGTGGGGCGAATGAACTGTACAATGCGGGGGTGAGGAACCTACTAAGCGCAAATCGATTAGCTATAACTAACACGTCGACACAAATAACTGCATGGGGTCCAATTAAAATTGGAAGCATCACAGCTTTTGGCGTTAGTGGGCACGATGTGGCTTATGTGTTTACTGATCTTCATAAAGGCAGGCAGCGTCTAAATATCGTTGGTCATGGCTGGGTTGACCACCATACAGGTATGAGCGTGATTAGTATGACAGAAATTCATGGGAATACGGCTAGAAGTATAGATGGTGCTGAGCTTGCCGGGATGTTGGAAAGAAATGGAGTTAATTTTCGAGATTATCGTAGTGCCAGGATGGTAGTTTGCTACTCGGCAGACGGTGAAGGAGCAAGCCTTGCTGCTCAATTTGCTTTACGCAGTGGTTTGGAAACCAAGGGTTTCCATGGCGAAGTCTATACTTGGACAGAGTGGCCGCAAGATTATTTTCCTAATTTGCAGGGAGTCGCGAAAACAAAATTTAAGTCTGGAGGTTTCGGCATAATAGATGAGGATTTTTTGCGGGAAGCAGAAAAGGAACTAAATGCAGTTCTGCTCGATAATGTAAAATTTGGACACCAGCCATTTAAAATTTTGAAGAAGGGCTTTGAGTATCGCCCCCACAGGTATTATCCGGTGGGAGTATAATTATGAGCCCCCATAGGGCTTGCAATTATCTGGAACTCGGCCTCCAGAACTATCCCAAGCCTATACATGGAATTGCGTAAATACCTGCAGTCTCGGGGATTGCCTAGCATCAGAATACGTTTAAGGCCTTACGATTAAGATGAAGTGTAACTTGTTATATTCAGAGAAGCTAAAAAGCCCCCTCTGTGTGATCCTGTAATTTAATTGCCTGTCTTTAATATATTCTTTCTAATAATGGAGACAGGTAAATTATGGATGAAAAGAAACTTAAGTCCTTCGCTCTTGAATTGCTCGTTCTATCACCCACTGAATAAAATGGGGTTATAAGCTGGACAATGGCATTCGGTTAAGATCTTGCCGGCGCATCAAAAGAGTTCCACCGTGTTGGAGAGCATGAAAAACTGTGGGGTATCCCTTTAATCAATTAATATGATCGTTCTCATCATCATTGTGACAAAGGGAGAAAACAATGCCTGTCTATAAGATCAAAGTGGCTATTCGAGATATTAGTCCGATGGTTTGGCGACGTTTTCGTCTTCACAGTAACATGTCACTTGGGGCTTTCCATTTTCTGCTGCAGTTTGCTTTTGGATGGGATAACGACCATCTCCATACCTTTCATATTCACGGTAAAGACTATGGTATTCGCTATGAAGGAGGACTGGGCTTTTATGATAATCCTTGGTCAATTTCACTGGCCTCATTTTAGTTTGAAAATCGGGATAAGTTTACTTATGAGTATAATTTTTTCCGCCACTGGTTGTTAGATATCCGTATTGAAGCGGTTGAATCAGATCTAAATAAAAACACGCCATTTTGTCTTAGTGGTCAAGGAATGCCGGATGCGACTGAATATGATGAAACCGAAGCAACGATTAAACTCTTAGAAGCTATTGCAGAAAGTGATGACAAAACGACTTGGGGTGATATTCAGGAGTTTATTGACGAGTACAACCGCGTCAAGTTTAACCGCCGACGACTCAATCAGTTATTAAAGCGTTATGATTTTGACACGCCGAATTATTCGCAGGGCTTGGACTGGTATCCCTAAAGGTATACTTTTACATAAATAGTGATCACAGCCCTTAAATTGTCTCTAAAGGGGGTATAAATTGAGGTTTAGAGAGTATTATAAAAACCTCTATATGGTTGATGAATTAAAAGCCAAAGGCGTTCGCCTGAAATTAGCCTGTGATAATGTCGGTATAGGTGTTTCAACTTACTATAAGTTAAGGAAACGATAGCTCATTAACTTCGGAGATCGTATGATGAAAATCGTAATGACAGCAATGGTTATACACGATGATGGCTTCACCACTCAAGAAACCTTATTGACGTTACAGAAAACCGCCGAACAAGATGAACTTTTGGGATTATCTCTCAACGAATCAAAAAGATTACTCAATCACGCACAATTGTCAATCATACAATCTCAAACCCAAGCTTACATGCAAACGCACCGAGAATGCACACACTGTCATCAACGTCGTCAAATAAAAGATCATCAAACACGTCATTATCATACTTTATTTGGAGTCATTCCTATTAAAGGGCTTCGGCTTTATCGCTGTAACTGTGAGAGAAATAATACCAAATCAGTCAGCTTACTCAGTGAGTGGCTACCCGAAAATATCCATCCCGAACTAAAATATATTGAAGCCAAATGGGCCTCCTTGATGTCTTACAATCTTACTGTGGATAGATTGAAAGATATTTTACCAATCAATCAATAAAGCGTTAAATGCCTCCACGGTGCGTAATCACTTAATCAATGTCGCTAGACGGCAAGAAGCTGAGTTAGCCGAGAAGCCAGATTTTCTCGATAAAACGGCTGATGACAATGATAATTTGCCCCGCCCAGGAAAACCGATGGTGATAGGATTTGACGGTGGCTATGTCAGGGATTGCCATAACCGGAAAAACAATTTTGAAATCATTACAGGAAAAGCGTATGCCCAAAATATTCAAGCGAAACGGTTTGGTTATGTTCACATGTTTGAAAATAACCCAAGGAAACGCTTGCTTTCTGTACTCCATGCCCAAGGGATGCAAACTAACTTGAGCAAGTCCTCGTTGTATATACCCAGGGCTAAGATCAGTGAAAGGGACACGTTTCATGTGCTTTTGCCAAATAATAGGTTCAAACTTGCTGTAACCCAGTTTATCCATATGGTCCAGTATTCGGCAAAAATGCTCCCAGACTAAATCAACCTTTAATGTCCACGAATTATTGGTATAACCCAAAGCAAAAGCCAAATTAGGTACAATCCCATGGGTTATAACGAGGCGTAAAATGGGTATCAATATCAAAATTTTTTGGAAGTCTCCGGCGTACACCTGCAATCAGCAGTTTTCGCATGATTTTGGGGAAGCGGCGACAGGCCTTATATAACCCCCGATTAACTCAACAACCACCGACTAAAGTCGGTGGGTTAGTGATTAACGGACTGAAAGTCCGGATACGCATCGGCTGAACGATGCGTCAATCGTCCATCCTGAAATTATCATTTGGGTTCGCTTCAAAATGGTGGGCAAGATAAGCCTCAATCATTTTTTCTGTTAACTGACCCACCGTGGCACAAAAATAGCCTCTGCCCCAAAAATGCTGACCCCAATAGCGTTTTTTCAGATGAGTAAACTCCTCAAACAACTTACTCGCTGTCCTCCTTTTCAGCCTCCTCATGATTTCTGAGGGTGCTAATGTCGGCGGACTATTCACCAATATGTGAACATGATCTTGGCTCACGACATCACTTAATATTCTGATTTCAAATGCTTCACACGTCTGACGGACTAACTCTCGCACCCGAATACCGACTTCACCCGTCAGCACCTTGTACCTGTATTTTGTTACCCACACAAAATGATATTCGATATTAAATACCGTGTGGCTGCCATATCTGTAATCCATGTTGCACCTCCCGTGCAACACAGTATCGCAGCTAAAGCTGACCGACTAAAGTCGGTGGTTTTAACCTTTAATATGGAAGAATAAAATATTTTTTTTACGAATAATCGGATAAGCACGTTTATATCCAAGAAGTTTATTCAGTAAACCAGCAATGGAATCAATAGCAGGCACAGAAAACATATAGGTTGGTGAGCGTTGCAGCATGGTGACATGTTTTGCTGTAGCGGCCATTGATGGAATCAGGGTGACGGCGGTTGCACCACTACCGACAACAACGACTCGTTTATCTGTATAGTCTAAGTCTTCTGGCCAATGTTGGGGGTGGATGATTTCACCCTTGAAATTTTCCCTCCCTTCAAATTTCGGTGTGTAAGCATGTTTATAATCGTAATAGCCTGTATTCAGTAATAAGAAACTCGCCTTGAATGTAAATAATGTCTCAGTGTCTGCATGTTCAGCTGTAATCGTCCACTTTCCATCTTTAGATGAAAAAGCCGCTTTAATTACGTGATATCCCAAGCGAATATGTTCATCAATGCCATTTTCTTCAATTGTATCTTGTAGATAGCTAAAGATGGTATTGGTATCAGCAATAGCTCTTTGATGTGTCCATGGCTTGAAACCAAAACCAAAAGAGGGCATATCAGAATCCGAACGAATTCCCGGATAACGGAACAGCTTCCATGTCCCCCCAATGGTATTGCGCCCTTCTAAAATGATGAATGAAGTATTGGGGCGGTACTTCTTTAAGTGGTAAGCTGCACTAATTCCAGAAATACCTGCCCCAATGATCAATACATCGGCTTCGGTTGGTTGAGTCATTTCATTCATATTGACTCTCCTTCACCACTGGAGGTTACAGCAAGTTGGGACATCATGTCATGTGTGGCTTGAACACCCGTTTCTATTGCCCCCTCAATACTGCTTACGCCTATCGCTGCAATGTCTCCGCCTGCAAAATGAATGCGCCCATGTGGGTTGACGTATTAATGGGGCGGCTCCAGTAAGGTTACCCGGACGATGATGTACCCAGGTTCCCTGAGAAAATGGGTCATTTATCCAATCGTGAAATGCAACATCCACGACTTCTATGTCTGGTACAAATAGGCGCAATGCCTGTTGAACCGCTTCGGGATCATTGGCATCAATAGAAGAAGCATCAGAGATAAAACCAACGAGTATTGTGTCGCCTTCGTGATAATACTCAGTCTTTATGGTATTGATTGGAGCCTGTTTAACCGGCGCAAAAGCAGCAAAGTGAGCTAATTCACCACGGGCGCGGACCATGATTTTTATTGTACGCATTGGGAACTTGTGTTCTATCATTTGCCGAGCGGGTTCCACAACGTTAGGCCTAATTTGTAAGTCAGAGAGAACATTCAGTGGAACAGCCACAATAGCCGCTTTAGTCGCAATTTGTTCACCGGTATGGGTCGTTATCGTAATGCCTGAACCATCATCATGGATTTCAGAAACTGGGGTGGAAAGACGCAATTCTGCTTTGGAATTATTATGAATGGCCTGAAGTAAGCGTTGTGTTCCTCCTTCTATTTGCCAAAACCCCGCTGTTTCAAGAAACGCATCCCAGTAACCAAAATATGTTGCAGTCCATAGCAAAAATTGTGCAATGCCTTGTTGCTCCCAATCGTGTACAAAAGTCGATAGAGCGCCATCAATGATATCTCGTTCATAATCCGAGAGATTGAGGGTATTAAGCCGATCTGCCAATGTTTGCTTTTCAATTGGCTGTGTATCTCTTGCTGAAAGAGAAAATGGGGTGGGGAACCATGTCCGGGCATCCCCTAAATATTGTGAAAGTAGTGGCACTGCAATAGTGCTGAATTCTTCCATTGTTCCGGAGTGTAACGTGTCATCAGCAAACCAAAACATTTTTTTGATTTCAGCGGGCGGTTGCAAACTCATACCATAACGTTGTAATTCATGCCAAATATAAGGTTGAGTCCAGTGGGCGTAGGCTCCCCCAAATTCTACCGGATGACCAAAGGCTTCTCCTGAATAGGTACGCCCACCAATACGATTACGTGCTTCAAGAAGAACAACAGAATAACCCGCATTACTTAGATCACGGGCAGCAACCAATCCGGCAAAACCTGCCCCTATAACAGCAACATCATAATGATTGTTCATATTAAACACTCTCCACGATTTCGGCATGCGGTGTACCAACACGCTCTAAAGCTGAATAAAAATCTTTTGGCATAGTCCAATTTTCTGGTGCAAAAGTACTTGCCCGTTGCCCATATTGATCCAATGCCATAACCATAAATGCTGTGCAGGAAGTACCGGTAATCGATGCCATGCTTTGCATTAGATATGAGTTTTTTCCTGCACCGACAGTGCGACGAATAATTTCTATAATTTTCACTCCTTTTGAATAAAAATTATTTTTAATCATATGGATAATGGACTTTTGGTTTTTAGGCTGAATGAAAAACAGCTGAGTTTTAATATTAATAGTTTATTAATGACAATCAGTCAATGACAATGTGTCATTGTTATTTTCTTTTTTTTGGAAAGAGGGATTTGATTTTCATTTAATTGATTTTTAATTATTGGAATAATATTTTTTATGGGGTGAATAATCTATTTTGAATAAAGAAATAATGTTTTATTCCATATCATCAGATAAGCTAAGGCCTTCAAATTTTGTTTTTATCAAGGAGAAAGTGAATGGCATCGTTTCATTATTAGCTTGCCTGATTGAATATTGATGCTTTACACTTACACCGTGTCAATTAATTTATTGGTCATTATGAAGACATATCAACGACGCCCTAAACATGACCCGAAAGAGTCTGAACAAGAAATATTGAATGCTGCTGAGCAATTTTTAATAGAACATCCATTTCGCGCACTAAATGTTGATGAAGTTATGCGTCGTACAGGTCTTAAGCGCCCAGCGTTTTATGTACATTTCCGAGATAAATATGATTTGGTTTTAAGGGTTGTTCAAAATGTTGGGCAAGAATTGTTCAAAATAGCGAATCGATTGTTAAAAGGTAATAATTTTCAAGATGATTCTCTTCGAGCGATTGAGGAAGTTGTTGAGGTTTACCATAAACATGGTGCATTTTTACGTGCGTTAGCTGAAGCTGCTGGAGCTGATGAACGGGTTGAGCAGGTTTACTACTCATTAATACAAGATTTTATATCTGAAACTATAAAGCATATTTATAAAGAACAGGCCCTTGGCCGGATTAGTAAAGATATCGAAGTAGAGGAAACCGCTCGAGCACTAATTTGGCTTGAAGAACGTTATCTGTCTGAAGCATTTGGCCGAACACCTCAGGCTGATCCTAAAATTGTTGTAAAAGTACTTCATAATATTTGGATGTCTTCACTTTATAGATAGGTTGATTAAATTTTGCGTAAACCCAAAAACCTGACCACATGGTCAATTTTTCGTCATCCCGTGCAGTGGCTTTTTGAAAATGAGTTAATTGCGGGACAGAAACATTGCTTCCAGAATTTCAATAATCAGCTCCGCATAACAACCGCCGGGGTCTAAATCAGGATCGAAAACAGAAACAGTCATGCCGCAACATAATGGGTTATTGAGTAACTGCGCACCAATATTTTTTAGCCAGCTTGGATCAATACCCGGACTACCGGGTGAATCAACTGCTGGCATGATGGTTTGATCAAGAACATCAACATCAAGATGTATCCAAAAACGCCATGCTGGCTGAACGGCTAACATTTGTTTGATTTTGTAAAGGATCTCTTTTTCACCTATCGTGTTTGCAGTAAAAACATCAATCTGTGAAATAGCTGTTTGGTTAATATCAGGCCAGGCAAAATCAGGATTTCGGTTCTCACGTTCGCCCAGTTGGAATGCTTGTTGCTCTGGCACCAATGGGCTTTCTATATCAGGCCAATCTGTTAATAGTGTTTCACCACGGCCTGTTGCCAAAGCCAAATCCATTCCTGCCACTGCACCTACCATCTGTTGTGTATCATAATTATCTGGATGACGATAATCAACTATGTCCATCAATATGAATGAGCGATATTGGCCCCATTCGACGAGAACCCACCAATGCACCTAATAGAATTGAGCAGTCCCCTCCAATAATGAGTGGAAAGTCGCCACTTTCTTGTACCTTAGCCACTTCCGCCGCCAACTGTAGGCTAAAGTCACGAATACCATAACCATTACGTATACGTGTGCCCATTTGTGGTTCAACGATATATTTAGCCTTGCCAATTTACTCACCGCATTTGCTTGTAACCTTTCCGCTAATCCATGTTCCATCAGTACTTGTGGGCCCGCCAAGTTCCTGGTATGTGTCCCTTCCATAGGGGACTTAATCCAAGATTCGTTGGCGCAAAAATGATATGCATAATGAGGACTCCGTTGAATAAATCATGAACGATAATGTGAAAGCATAGATGAGACAACAAGAAGAGTAAATTGGTGTGATTCGGAACATATGCGCTTAATAATTTCTTCAATTGTTAGCCTGCAATGACAAGGGTTTTCTCTATAAATTGATTCATTGGGTATCACTGGTTTATGTGCTTCATGAACCTTGTGTTATTTCTATTTCATTGTTTTTAAAGTATTATTTTTTCTACTTATTAAAAGATACATTTGAAAAAGTAAGATAAATCAAATAAAATGGCGTGAGTAATCACCACTACTTTTTACAGAGCGTAACTAAAATCAGGTCCTTTAATTGTTAAAAAAACAGACTTAATCAGATGAGGTTTATCGATATTGAGTTATGCTTTTTAGCAAACTGTAAACATTGATGTCAGGAGGAAACTTTGACTCACCATAATCAAGATGATGATGACTACGAAAATAATGACGAAAAATCACTCATTGCATTGACGAACTCCCGACAAGAAATGGGAATGGTGAAAGCATTATCTGTCCCGGGAAAACAAATACATGATAATCCTGCCATTGCATATCTCGTCAGTCTTGGATCAAAACGCAGTCGTCAAACCATGAAATCATTCCTGAATATTGTGGCAAATATGCTCGGGTATCAAAATATTCAGGACTGCACTTGGGGAGCATTACGGCGCTACCATATTCAAGCCATCATGGAAATGCTTTCAGACTCAGGTAAAGCACCGGCAACAATCAATACTTATCTTTCTGCATTGAAAGGTGTTGCTTTGGAAGCATGGACGATGAAACAACTTGATACAGAAAATTTTCAGCATATCAAACAAGTTCGTTCAGTTAGGGGAAATCGGTTACCGAAAGGGAGAGCACTTGAGCGTCATGAAATAAAAACCTTATTCTTTACCTGTGAAAACGATTTAAGTACAAAAGGGTTACGTGATGCCGCGATTATTGGCGTGCTTTTAGGTTGTGGACTCCGGCGATCAGAAATTATTTCATTGGATATGAAACATATTATTCGTCGGGAGCAAGCCCTAAGAGTAATGGGAAAAGGTAATAAAGAGCGTTTGTCTTATATGCCGGAAGGAACGTGGGAGCGTTTAAACCATTGGATAGATGAAGTGCGTGGTGATCATGCGGGTCCAATTTTTACCCGAATCCGACGCCACGATGATGTGACTGATATCCGCCTGTCAGATCAGGCTATTTATCATATTCTTGAAACACGCAGAATTGAAAGTGGCTTGGAAAAATTTGCTCCCCATGATTTGCGCAGAACATTTGCATCAGCTATGTTGGATAACGGTGAAGATATTGTCACGGTTAAAGATGCAATGGGGCATTCAAGTATTACTACGACCCAAAAGTATGACCGGCGTGGGGATGAACGTTTGAGAAATGCAGCCCGTAATCTGGATTTTTAATTGTCTTCACGACATTATTGACAAGTCTTTCTCAAATTTCTAATCCTGAGATTGCCTGAATTCCATCTATTTTCAGGCAATCTCTCGACATGTTGCTATTTATTCTGCCTATTCTGTCACGACATTGATGGGGCAGATAAAACCATCCGGCTTAATGGCCAACAAATCACATTTAAGTTTATCAATAACGTGCTCGGCTGTATTACCAAGAAAGGCCGCGGATAACCCCGTCCGACCTAATATACCTAAAACAACCACTCCGGCATTGAGTTCATCACAAGTTTCCGGGATAACCCTTTCGGGCACACCTTCACGAACATGAGTATGTTGTTCATCAATACAGAATTTTTGTCTCAACTCTTTCATTGCGACTAAATGTTGACCACGTAAAGCTTGGTTATATACATTGGGATCAAAATCCGGAATTTCAGTTGCAATATTTAAAGGGGCAACCGGATAAGCACTGACAAGGTGGATTAAAGGTTCTTTAACAATTCTTTTGGCCAGATCTTGAGTTTCATGCACCAATTTCAGGTTAAGTTCGCTGTGATAAGCTTCTTCATGAGATAAATTAACCGCAACAACCGCCGCTCCGTTTTCTGGCCATACCTGATCTTTTACCATCCAGACGGGGCAGGGACATTTACGCAATAAATGCCAGTCAAGCGGAGTAAAAATTATGGATTCTAATTTAGAATGTTGATGTGCCATTTTCAATAATAAGTCATGATTTCCTGTTATGACTTCTTGAATGATGGCTTCATAAGGGCGATTATGCCAAACCACTTTAATCTCAATATCAATACCTGATTCAAGATAGTAATGAGCTTGTTGTTTTATCCATGCGACTCTTTGACTAATCACGCTCTTGCGCATGGCATTTCTTTCTTCGGGAGAAAGCAGGGTCGTCATTTCATATGAAAGATCATAAATAGACAGGAAAGCCTTAATCCGACCACCGTTGCGCTGCACAATATAAACTGCCCGTCTTAATGCAGGTTGATCATCCTGACTGGGATCAATTGCAACTAAGAGGTTTTGGTAGTTTGCCATATTCAGTTCCTCATAGAGAGTCAGTATCTCTTTCATACAGAAAATAAACCAATATAGACAACTATAACAGGATAAAAGAAAGCCAGATCCGCAAAATATAGTGATCTGGCTTAAAATTTAAATAATGTTAAGCTACGTTAGCCGGTGCTTTTCCCGCTAACTCGGTTAATTTATCCATATCTTCAACAGCGATATACTTACCTTTAACAGCCAAAATGCCATTTTTTTGGAACCGACCCAGCAAGCGACTGATGGTTTCAACGGTTAAGCCAAGGTAATTGCCAATGTCGCCCCGTGTCATCGTCAAGCGGAACTCGCGAGGTGAAAAACCACGTTGGGCAAAACGGCGGGATAAATTGTAAATAAATGCAGCCAGTCTTTCTTCAGCATTCTTTTTCGACAATAACAAAATCATTTCCTGATCACCTTTGATTTCTCCGCTCATCAGGCGCATCATTTGCTGGCGGAGATTAGGCATTTTTCCAGAAAGATCGTCCAGTGTTTCGAATGGAATTTCGCATACCATGGATGTCTCAAGAGCTTGGGCAAAACTAGGGTGTTCAGTATTAATGATGGCATCAAAACCAACCAAATCACCGGCAAGGTGAAAACCAGTAATTTGTTCATCGCCTTCTTCAGTAATCGTGTAACTTTTGATAGTCCCAGAACGGATGGCATAGAGTGATTTCAATGCATCACCGGCCTTAAACAAAGTTTGTCCCTTCTGGATGGGTTTTTTGCGCTCGATAATATTATCCAGTTGATCAAGCTCATGTTCATTTAAGGTGAAAGGAATGCAGAGTTGGCTGATGCTACAATCCTGACAATGAATTGCGCAACCACCAGATTGAATCCGACGAATAATACGTTTTTCCGGGATCATAGGGAATGCTCATTAGAAGTGATTGATATGCGTAAATTTAACATATTTAGATAGCTCTGATAAGAGCTGGGAATTTCCATTCATTATGGTTATTCATTATCACAGAAGAAAAAGGTGATTTTTTTTGGAAACTAACAAGGAAGTTGCGTAATATTTTGATTTATCGATATAATACTTCAATCAAACTTAAATTGAATAAATAAAATATGGATGAAATAAGTACGGGTGATGTTATTTTATTGCATGTTTTTCGGTTGCAAATAGATGGAATAGAGTTGACATGAGTGAATGGTTATTAGTTGCATTTACAATGATAGTGCAAAGCTCTGTAGGATTAGTATTGATGAGCGCACTGTATATTTACTGGCTTAAGTACGAATCAAAAACATGGCAGCATTCTGTGACCATCCTCGTGCAAAAAATATTATTAAGAACATTATTAATATGCTGTGTGCTGTCAGGAATAGGTTTAGTTGCTTCGTTAAACGTTTTAGGAAATCCATTTAACATTTATTGTACATTACATAATGTCATCCAATCGTGGGTAAATATAGAAACAACGTTTGCCGTCGTTTACTTTGGTTTGATTGTTTTATGTGCATTGGTTGCAGCGCTTGTAAAGCGAGTATATGTTTACGCCATGTTGGTGACTGGCATCATTGGATTGATTGATCTTTATTACATGGCGCTCATTTATGTCAATAGTGCCATGATTACATGGACGAACGTTAATACTTATTTTTTATTCTATAGTGCAGTATTCACGTTAGGGCCTGCTTTAGCATTGTCGTTTATCGCCTGCCCATTGAGAAAATTCATTCATGGAAAATTATTCATCAAATTGGTGATATCTGCATTATTTGTGGTTTTTATCAGCGTAACCCTACGATTAATTGAACATCCTGCTTATATGGAATGGTTAGCAGAAATCACAACGGTCAATGAACGTACTATTTTTCCCCATCAAACAGAACTTAATATCAAAAGTGCTTTCGGATTAAGAATGCTTTCATGGTGTTTATATATTATTGCAATGACTATCTGGATTTATGCTTTGTGGAAAGGGCGGAAGGGCATCCTGAAAAAAAAGAACCATTCTATTTTGTTTGGTTCTTTTCTTATGTTTATTGCTGAGTTAGTGAATCAATACACATTTTTTATTATGTACAATGTATGATAAGAAATTCATACAATCCCACCTGATTACCCAGTTTTTTTGTTACTCACAGCACAATCATGGCAGTGTCATGATTGTGCTGTAGGAAAATGAGATCAATTTATAGTTGATAAAGAAACATTTTCACTCCGAGACAAAATCGCCATCCTTTTCTTTACTTTTTCTTTATTTGTAGTAGCGCACAATTTCTCAATTCATTTTATTAACTTGTTATCAACATTGTGAATATAATGTAAAAAAGATATTGGTGTTGGATTGTTGGTTTATAGCCAAAGTGTTAACAGAACTAAATGATGTTTTAAGTTATTGGTTTTGATTAGATTAATTAATCATAACGAAGATCGCCAGTCCATTATCGTGATTGTCGTGATAAGTAAAAAAAATATTAATCTATTTATAAAGTTCTCTGGACGCTTGCAAAGAAAAAGGGTTATGCGATTATGACTAAATCACTTCGTCCGAATTTAAATATAGATGCGTTGTTTTTAGGTCCTAAATCAGAAAATGCCGTTTTTTTTAGAGAAATGATGGACTATGCCATCAGTGAACATATACACTGGCGCTCTGGTTTCCATCCGAGTGATGCAACCTTTATTACATCTCTTGATCGCCATGAACATGATTACAGAGAAACACTTTACCAAACGGAAGGAATTTTAAATCAGTTATCAGCCAAGCTGAAAAATACGTCGGTTCCTTTTTTCTCTCCCCGTTATCTCGGACATATTAACAGTGATACCTTGATGGTTTCTAATCTTGCATATGTCATGGCGATGATCTACAACCAAAATAATTGTACTTATGAAGTCTCTCCGACAACAACAGAGCTGGAACTGGAATCGGGATTAGATCTTTGTCGCATGTTCGGTTATGACCCAGAGAAATCTTGGGGGCATATCACTTCTGGCGGAACAGTGGCGAATTATGAAGGATTGTGGGTTGCCCGAAATTTAAAAACCCTGCCTTTTGCCATTTATCAACATCCTAAAACAAAAGCACTGCTCAGTCATAAATCTCCTCAACAATTGAAGAACATGCCAACCGCTGAAATTTTGGATTTAATCACTGAGATCCAAAAGATTGGCGTTTTTGAAGAAATCCGTGACATGACTTGCCGAGGAATAGGTGTTAAACCAGAAATTCTGGGTAAACTTTTGGTTCCTCAATCCAAGCATTATTCCTGGACCAAGGCCGCAGATATTTTCGGCATTGGTCAAGAAAATATCATTTCACTCCCTGTTAATGAACATTATCAAACTGATGTTGCGAAAATGCGTGAAATTACCTTTCAGCTCATTGAGCAAGGTGAACCCATTTTAGCGATGATTGCTGTGGTAGGAACGACCGAAGTCGGCGCGATTGATCGGATTGATGAAGTTGTTGCTCTGAGACAAGAATGTGAAAAGCGTTATGGGGAGTCATTCTATATTCATGTAGATGCTGCCTATGCCGGATATGCATGTTCCATGCTTTTAAATGAGCAGGGAGAATTTTTGGAATATGATACCTTGCACAGTCATCACCGCTCAATCGGGATCATGCCAGAGGAAATCAGTTGGCCAAAACCAGAAGTTTATGAAAGCTTTAAGGCATTGAAACACGTTGATTCAATTACGGTTGATCCTCATAAAGTGGGGTTCATTCAATATTCTGCTGGTGCCATTTGCATGAAAGATAAGCGTATTCTGGGTTTGATTTCTTCCAAGGCCGCTTATGTTTTTGCTCAAGATGAAAATCAAAAAGAGGCCACTGGCATTAATCGAGGAATACTTGGCTCTGCAATTATGGAAGGCTCAAAAGCAGGTGCGACGGCAGCAGCACTTTGGGCAGCCCATCGTTTATTGCCTTTGAATATTAGCGGTTATGGAAAAGTAATTGCTGCCGGTATTGTTACAGCGCACAAGCTGCTAAGTAAGTTATCCACTTTACCACCAATAGTGGTGGGAAAACATCGGTTTGAAGTCCATACCATGCTATCTCCTGATTTCCATATGATTAATTTCACATTTAAGGAAATCGGTAATGAAAGCTTGAACAACCATAATGCCCTCAATAAGCGTCTTTACGAACTTTGTTCATACTCAACGGGACGTGCGTATACCAATGATTTTCTGACTTCATCAACTGCTCTGGATTACAAAGAATATGGTGATACACCGTGGCATTATGCAGAAAAATGTGGTTTTAGCCGTGAAGAATGGGAGAAAGTCCATCGTATCTATGTCTTAAGGGCAGCGATTATGACCTATTGTTTGCGCAACGAAGAGCATTTTCAAGAATTCTGGCAGCAGCTTAATGCCATCTTTATCAAGAAATTAAATCAGTTGGTGGACGAAGAAGAGAAAAAATCACGGCTAATATCCGGTCTTTATACACCATTTATTAGTTAATAAAAAGCAGGTTAAATATTCACCACGTTAACCACAACTTATTGATTTAAATAAATTTAATCATTAAGGAGCTTGATTATTTTTTCAAGCTCTTTTTTAAATTTCTAAATTAATAATCTGTATTTTCATGAATGCGTTAATAGTAACTGTTGTTATTAACGTTATAACTATCTAAACAGAAGCTTGGAAAGATTGGTTCTCGGATTCCCGAAAGGTTATTCAAAAGCAGAACGAACATTGAGGACAAACTTTCTGAGTTTTGTTACGAAAAGAAATAGCGATTACATTCTTTTCATATCTCATAGCGAACAACCAAACTCATATATTGGCATCACTGTATTTCGATAATAAACCGATCTGAATAAGTGACAATGTCACCTATTCAGATCTCTTATTGTCAATCCAATTCCTATCATGAGGCAACTACCCAGCATCACCATTGTTACTGCCGTGCCATATCGAGCCAACAACAGGGTAGCCGTTGGGATCAGCAATAAAATGGTCAGATTATTCAGACTTTCTGATACCGCCAATATTTGGCCTTTATTGTTTTCCGCTCTTTCTGTCAAAATGGATGTACTCACAGGCGCCGCAAAGCCAAGCGCACATCCCCATAGCATAAGGCAAGCCAGACTAAAAAACAGGGAAAAGGAAATGGATATAAAGGCAGAACTTGTCAGGAGAATAAAAACTATTGCCCATAAAAGGGCCCGCTCTTTGTTGACAGACAAACGTTTCAGCATGCTGACGGCGAGATTACCCAACCCAAGCCCGATACCAAATGCTGAAACAGAAATACCAATTACACCGGTTCCTAACCCATAGTGTTGTCTAAGAATTTCCCCGGACAAAATAAAGGCAGATACTGCTGTACCATTCCAGCATCCTTTTGCAAGAAGAGGGCGTAATAAGTTTCCTTGGCGTATCCACTGAAAAGATATGCTTGTTTTTTCTTTTTTCATACCTGCATTTGCCGGTCTTGAAATGCCTTGCTTATTTAATATTAAAAAAAAGAGTAAAAGGCACCCAGCTGCATTAACCCAGAATGGCAACCGCCAATGACATAATTCTGTCAAACGTAATCCGATAGCAATCTCTAAATTGGGCGCGATAGTGAGTGCCAGTCCATCAAATGAAAGAAAAAACAGGGAGATCAGCAATAATTTTCGGCGGTTTATCCGATCAGACAGCCAACCAAAAATCGGGGCTGTGCAGGCATAGGCAAAAGCATAACCGGATACTAACCAAGTGGCTTTTTCTGTTGTTGTCTTAAATGCCTCTGCCAATGGATTCAACATTGGGGATAACATAAATTCCATCGCACCAATGAAAAATACAGTGAGGGAAAAGATAGGTAAAACCAATGGCGGGATAATTTTAGACGAAACAATATATGGCGGCATATTTAAGCCTCCTTCTAAGAAATAGTGTTTATTGGGAATGACAGGAAATAGAAAAACAGAGGAAACCAATGATGATGATAGAAATATAAAGAGTAGTATTCGGTATTGTTGAAAGGGGTGAGATGCAATAAGGTATCGAAGAAGAGGATTAAAATAATACTGAGGTTTATTAGATATGGCAATTGATCAACTCTATCAGAATAGTCAATTAGCTCAATTTTACGATTTTGATCACGAATGGACACCCGCTCATGATTACTATGTCAAATTAGCTGAAAGTGCGCGTACTATTTTGGATCTTGGCTGTGGTACAGGAATATTGACGAATAAAATTGCCCAGGTTTATCCCGGTAAAGTGATATTTGGCTGCGATATTGCTGCTCCCATGTTAGATATTGCAAAATCAAAACCAGCAGGATCACAAATTACATGGATACAATCCGATGCCATCCAGCTGGAACTCAATAAAAAATTCGATTTAATCATTTTATCCGGCCATGTTTTTCAAGTGTTTTTAACTCATCAAGCGCGGGTTGCTGTACTTCAACGGATTTATGAACACCTCGAAGAGGGAGGGATCGTTATCTTTGACAGCCGCAATCCTTTAGCAAAAGAGTGGCTGACCTGGACTCCAAAAGAATCTGAAAGAGAATTTTCCCATCCGGCGCTAGGGCCTGTCTTAGCATGGAATGATTTTAGCATTCATAATGATATCGTCACTTATGGTACTTATTACCGGCCTTTAAACCCTGAGCGAGTATCAAGCAATAAACAGGAATATCAGGCATTTTCTGCGATCACCTTTCCCGGTTTTGCAGATATTCAGCAAGCCCTGACCAGCGCAAAACTGATTGCAACAGATGTATTAGGAAGCTGGCAAGGTGAGGTTTATGATGAACAGTCAGAAGAAATGATATTTATTGTCAGAAAGATTTAAAAAAAACTCACTGTTCGCTTTTGCCAACAGTGAGTTTGTTTAATTACCAGGATAGATAGTTTTCTTGAGGGAAATTATTCAATGTCGAGGGAATTAATCGGACCGATATTTTTTGCCTGATCTTCGCCATATGCGCAAACACGCCATGGGGCTTCAGATTTATTCAGTGAAATAAAAGGCCTCCGTGGAAAAGTATAACCCTCTTTATCTTCACAGTTTGTTGTTGCTTTCGGGCTATATTTCACTTTGAAGCTACTAAGTTCATATTGCTTGATCCCAAAACTAACAAGCCACTGGCTTTCATTGTCTAGTTTATTGATAACAGGCTTCATTGTTGGAGGAGTATTATCGATTTCTCTCAACATAACAGAAGCATCTTTTGTCTTTTGCCATTGACCTGCATTATTCTGATGGATAACACAGAGTTTATGAATACCTTCTTGTTCAGCAACAAGCAACTCTTCCAAAGGTTTTTGGCTGGCAGGGACAGAAGAACCATATCCTGATGCATCCTCACAATCGACTCCACTGATTAACCCCGTTTTATAACGGATGTTTTTGACATCAGCACCTTCTTTAATCGCAACATTCCATTTTGCTTTCTCACCAGTGACCGGATCTACAGTTTGAGAAGCAAAAGGAGCCAAGAATGAGCTTTGTTCCAAAACGTTGCCACTGTTATTTTCAAGTTTAGATAAATCAATCTTGTTATCTTCTGTGATTGCGTTGGCAATAGTATCAACAGGGATGAAATAGCTGGCACCTTCTTGTGGAACACCTTTATTATTCTCAATAATACACGGCCTGTTAGGACCACAACCGGTCATACCAGGTGTTGTTGTTGTATTGAGAACACCAATAACTTCGGTTTTATCTTTTTCAAAAACAGGAGAACCTGATGTTCCACCCACAACCCCTGCACAATTAACACTGTACACCGGGGACCAAATCCACGGAGAATAACCTTCATACAATGTTGGTGCTTTTCCGGTGATGTTGCATTCCGATTTTCTGAGATATGGGTTCAGGCCGTTTTCTTCCATGACCGGAATATGCGTCAACACAATAGGCTGATGTTTCATTTTCAGGTTTTTCTTCAGCTTCATAGGGTGATAGCCCTTTTTAGCGAGTTCACCATATGTCGCATCCAATTGCAGAACCGCAACATCTTCGTATTTCATGGTGGAATACAAGATATGCTTAACTTTTATTGGCGAAAAACTGTCTTGTTTGTCAATGAAGTAATCCGGTGTATAGGCCCAGTATTCAGGAGCAGGCTGATCGATGATGACATCATTCGTATCAACATTACTATCTACACAGTGTCCCGCAGTCAGTATCAATGCGGGGGTATCTTTACCCGGTGCATTTTCACCCGCAATCAGAGTTGCAGTACAGTGTGATGTACCATTAAATTTACCAACGGTTCTGTATTTTTCAGCACCAGGGTCGGTAGATTTCATTAGTGGCGCAAGATTGCTATCTGTTGTATTTCCTGCTGATACCGGTAAAGCGCTTGAGCCTGCTGAGGCAGACAATAAACTGATTAATAAAATTTTACCATAAGTCATGTTATTCCTCCTATGTATGTATTAATGACTCAAATTCATTATGATATTTAATCATTAATCGATTCCACCGAAGTGATTTGTATGAAAACCGGTACAAGTTACTGAGTGACTTAAAAAGAAAACTCACTATGGGTTATTGCCAACAGTGAGTTTTCTTTGAAAAAAGGATTGTAAAAGTATGGTATTAGAACGTCCAATTGGCGTTCAGGAACACACCGTTATCCTTATTGTTGCTTGACACGACTCCGTTATATCCCAATGACAGTTTAGCTTTTTCATTGATACCTAATTCTGTACCTACTTTGATTACAGCGGAATCACGTTCTGGAGAAACGCTTTTAATGGTGAATGCTGAATTGCTATTGCTGAAACTTAATTTGGTACCGCGATCGACACTACCGAACTGATGTTGCCAACCCAATTCGCCATATAAACTGACAGTCATTTCATTTTCAGCCTTCCATTTTTTGTCAGCACGTAACCCTAACGTTGAGAAAGTGGCATTTTTCGATTGTTTGTCACCGTGCAATGCCGCCGCTCCACCGTGTTCATTTATTTTATTGTTGCGGAAATTAACATATGACAAGTTGGCAAATGGCTCTAGGTTCAGCAAAGAAGTGTCAATACCGTAAGCCGCTTCAGTAAATAATTGGGCAGTTTGTGCGCCATATTTAGCTTTCAGATTGTCGGATTGACTACTGAAAGCGACTGAGCGTTCAGTGTCAAAACGATGCCAACTATAAGCAGTACCTGCACGCAATGCCAGGGCATCAATTTGTTTGCTACCGTAAAGACCTAAGTGGAAATTGTCACTGCGTGCTGAAGTACTGTGACTCCCTTTCAGAGAAGAGCGGGTATAACCGGTGGTAACACCGAACCGCCAGTCATTGCCCAAGTCTTTATCTGCACCCAATAACACGCCGTAGTTAGATACTCGATAACCATTGACATCACTGTTACCACTGGTACGTTGCCAGTTACCCAGAATTTGGGCCCAGACACCATTCTGATTTGATTTGATACCTTGCCCAATGTTTCCATTGTCAGCTTGGCGTAGCCGGGTATTCAATGTATCACGCAGATAGCGGCTACTGTTCACCTGTGCTGTTGCAATATCATCATGGATCTGACTGGTTGATAATTGTTGAAATGCCATACTGGCCTGATGAACTTGTTCCCCTGTATCCAGCATCAAAATACTCTCATAAACCGGATGTCCCAGGCCCAGATTATCAGCAGCCCTTGCGACAGCCCGCTCATTGGCTGTTTTTGCAAAACTTTCGAATGTCTTGGAATTACGTTTTAAATTCAGCATCACACGGTCGGGTTGATAATTAAGCTCAGCCCCCATAAACAAGTAATTTGGAACAACCGCCTCGAATTGACCATTGATCCCTTTGTTTGCTTGCAAGATATTGTATTGTTGACCGAGTAAACTACGGACTTCTTGCTTAGCCAGCAGGTTTCTGCTGCTTTCCAGAGCAACTTGTACCTGGCCGCCTTTCAGAGTCGCTAACCCATTACTAATAATACGATCACTATAGCCCGGACTATCTGGTGCAACCTCTACCCGATAATGAGAGCCTTTTTGGAAAGTGATGTCACGTTCAACAGTCAGAGTTCCGTTTGTGCTGACTTCACCCGGCTCAATCAGGTTTCCTGGCGAGATAGCCGCTCCGGCGTTGAGCATGATTGAACCAACAGAGCCAGCGCCGGCAAACATAGCGTTTTCTTGTACCGTAACATCAGACGTTATGGAACCACTTACCTGCAATACACCTTGTTCTACCAAGGTCGGGCCTTTATAAGTACTATTTTTGCCAGCAAGATCGAGCACGCCTTTACCGGTTTTGGTCAGTCCACCATGACCGCCAATATCATTGCTCCAGCTATCGTAGACACATTCTATGCTTTCACATGTTCTCGCTACTGTCGTGCCGCTTTCAACCTCGGCACCCCATCCGGGAATATTGGCAATAAACTGGGTATCGGTATAGGAACCGGGAATATAAAACTCTTTGGGAATGTCCTGCTCAGTAATGAACATTTTAGGGCCATCAATCGCGTCTTTCAGGTTCAGCATTCCCCATCCATACAAATTATCCAATCCTTTTTCACCTAAATCAGTTGCTGTGGTTTTAAGAACATCGGATATTTGCCCGGTTGTCATATAGGGAAAACGTTGCATCAAGATCGCTGCGGCACCAGCAACATGAGGAGATGCCATAGATGTTCCTGTGTATGTATCATAAGTCGGATCAATGGCCAGCTCATTATTTGCAAGCGCATCTTCATTGATATCGCCATCAACCTTAGAAACAAAATCGCCTGTACTGCTGTAAATTTTGGTACCCGGAGCAGACAAACAATAGCTGGCAGTATATCCGCAACTTGTTGATGAAGGATTGAGCTCGCCGTTTTGGTTCAAGTTGGCAACGCTAAGATAATTTTTCAATGCATCAGGGAAGAAATAAGGCATACCGGCATGAAGCCAGGTAACATTATAATTATTCGCATTTCCCGCCGCAAAAACCACTAATTTACCTTGACGGGCGGCACGTAATAAACCAGCACTTCTGGTGATATAGTCATCAAATTCAGGAATAGGGGAACGGCTCAACTCATCCAGCTCTTCTTTCATTGGCGTGACAAAATTGATAACGTCCTGCAATGTCACTTTAACGTAATCATACGTACCATTCGGAAGTTTGATAGGCCAACCGTCCTTATCCCTTCTTACTACAGGGCGAACTCCCCAGCTGTTATTAATAATTCTGGCATCGCTTTGGATCATGGCTTCTGTACGATTATAGATATTCTGCAAATATTTTCCGGTAATCAGACCAGCATCAAATGCTACACCATGCATTCCTTTCCCGTCTCTGTTTGCAGCGATAGTTCCTGAAACATGATTACCATGAGCCCCGAACGTGATAATTCCGCTATCTTCATCTTCATCATAATTCCAAATATCTTCTGGGCTCAATATTTTGTGTTTTCCTGCAAATTCAGGATGATCGCTAACCGCTTCATCCAATATCCCCACATTAATACCTTTTCCCGTGTAACCACGAGCATAAGCATAATGAGCACCAATAGCTGCCAATCCCCACTGATTTTTAAATTCTTCTGATAGCCAACTTTCAGGTGAATTATTTTTTCCTTGCTCCTGATATTCAGTTGAAGCTATTGAAGAATTAACAGGTAATAATCCAAAGAATAATGTCATCCATAGAAAGATCGGTCGTACCGAATTGGTTTTTTTCATGATAAAAGCCCGTTTTTATTTTTTTAAGATAATGACTTTCAACTCGTCGCCATTCGACTCATCGCTTTTGAAAAGTCTCTATTAGTAGAATTACAACAAGCAGAGCAGGACTTGGATGTTGTATCCAATATTTTTCCCTGCAATGTGCTGAAGAGTAATAATTAAACTAAAATAAAATAATGACAATTAACTTTTTTATAACATAATCGTAACAAAATAAAACACAGGCAGGGTAAAAAAGAGGCTTTAAGCGGCATTAAATAAGGACTTAATCATGTTTCTCAAATTCTAAAAATTACAATTGTTAATTTTTTGTGATTTTTTTTAGTATGCTAACATGTCAACAGCATTAAGAAGGGTGATTATTTGTGCCAAAAGGAGTTATATTAATCTGATTGATAATTACGCGGTAAAACCCCATGTTCTTATATTAAAATCTTATAATTTAGATAATTAAAATAAGCATAACTCCCAATATTTATGCTTATTTTTAATTATCCTGATCTGATAAGTAAGTATGAAAGTTAATTAATTCACATAAATAATCATACGTAAATGTCGTTCTGGGTCAATAATCATAGATGCATAATTGAAAGCGGTTTCACAACCACCTTGTTGGGAGTCATATCATGAGCAAAAAGGATTACTTAGCTTTATCGGTTCTTTTGTCTGCCGGATTTGTCACTATTTTTGATCTTTTTGTGGTTAACATTGCCATTGCCAATATTCAAACAAACTTACACGCAAATTTATTACAAATTACCTTCATTATTGTGACTTATGAAATGGGATTCGGATTGCTGCTCATCACAGGAGGGCGTCTGGGTGATCTGTTTGGCCGGAGAAAATTATTTCAGTTTGGTATATTCGCTTTCACGTTGACATCGTTGTTTTGCGGTCTGGCCGTTACAGCCAATATTTTAATTTTAGCCCGGTTTTTGCAAGGATTATCAGCGGCACTGTTATTTCCGCAAGTTTACGCCTGTATTCGTGTCAATTTTGACGGAGAAAACAGCCGTCGGGCATTCGGTTTTTTAGGGATGACATTAGGGCTGGCTGCCATTGCTGGTCAAATTTTAGGCGGGTGGATGCTTGCCGCCAATTTATGGGAATTGCAGTGGCGTTCCATTTTTTTGGTTAATATCCCTATTGGCATATTAGCGCTGATATTATCAGGTTATATCAATGAAAGCGTTGCCCAAGAAAAACCCGGGTTGGATTTTGTTGGGGTGGCACTTTCCAGTATTGGCATTTTTAGCCTGATGCTTCCTCTATTGATTGGCCCCACACTTGGTTGGCCTGTATGGTGTTGGGGATTGTTTCTTTTCGCGTTTCTGATGCTCTTGCAGTTTGTACGCCATGAAAAAGCTTATGCCAAACGTGGAATGACATTATCTTATTGAAAAACAAACGATTTTTTTAGGTTGTTTATTGATTTTATTTATCTATTCCACGTCCAGTTCACTTTTTCTTGTTCTGGCACTTTTTTTACAAAAAGGACTGGGTTTCAACGCATTGGAAGCAGGATTAATTTTCGCTCCCGCAAGCATAGGGTTTGTCTTATCGTCTTTGAGTGCTCCTTATTGGATTAAACGTTTTGGCAATCATGTTCTTACGATCGGAACGTTGCTCTATGTGATTTCATTTATTGCCTTGATGATATTTATTGCGATATTGCCTCCGATATCTTCATCAATGACATTCCCGCTTTTTGGGGTTGTGCCAATCTTATTACTCCTTGGGTATGGCCAGGGATTTATCATGACACCTTTGCTTAATGTCATTTTGGCTTTTGTTCATGTACGGTTTGCAGGGATGGCATCAGGCGTGATTGCGACGTTGCAGCAAATTGGGGCAGCTTTTGGTGTTGCGGTCGTCAGCGTATTCATTCAAAGGCATATAAATAATGTCGACCCGATTTCTTTTCTTGCTTACCAGAATGCTTTTGTCCAAAGTATGCTCTACAATGTTTTTGCTATTTTTGTTGTCTGTTATTTACTGAAGAAATTATTGAGAACAGAAAATTTGACACAGAAAAATAATTAAACATGTGAAAGACTCATGATGTTAATTTTCTATATCATTAACACCATGAGTTATATTGATTGCCGATGCCTTAATCTCTCATTTCTGTTATTTCTATTGGATTATCAAAACGCAGATTTTCATCCATTGCCATAGGAATTAACCATCTCAGGTTGTTGATAACCGTTTCTGGTAATAAATGTGTTTCATAGATATTAACTTGTTCTTCTTCAAGAGATTTCACCGAATAAACACGATCATCAAATAAATAGAGAAAGTTCACCTGATAAACACCCGGTCTGGTTAAAACCGTAAATAACTTCCAATCCTCATGGTTTGTCTCTATTCCTGCTTCTTCGGCAAACTCTCTGGCCATGGCTTGCTGAGGATTTTCCCCCATTTCTATTTTCCCACCAATGCCATTAAGTTGACCTTTTTGCCAGGCAGGTTGTAATTTAGAAATAAGGGATACATGTTTTTTATCTTTGGAAAACATAAAACCAGTGACATATTTAATCATTACTTCCTCAACATATGACTTATGCGATTAATGTTTGTGCTCTGTCCGGCCCATGAGAAATATACTTAATCGGTACACCCGCATATTCTTGGATATAATTGAGGAAATCAACCAACTCACAGGGAAGTTCAGCTAAATTTTCATATGATTCTTTCAGCTCTCCCCAGCATTTAAATGTTTTATAAATGGGTTTTACTTTATCAAGCTGCAATAAAGCCTTATCGCTGCCAATAATCTCACCATCAATTTCATAAGCAATGGCGACTTTGATTTCATCTATGCCAGCAAGCACATCAACATTAGTAATAGCGATTTCTGTGACACCATTAAGCCTTACCGCATGTTTAATGAGACATAAATCCAGCCAACCACAGCGCCTTGGCCTTTTTGATACCGTACCGTATTCATTTCCGCGCTCCCGAATGTAATCTGCTTGTTCTGTCTGTAACTCAGTTGGGAATGGCCCGTTGCCGACGCGGATCATATAGGCCTTCATCACCCCGACAATATGCATTTTTTGGGCGGGTATGCCTATCATGGCGAAACAAGTCTGAACCAAGGTTTGGTATGCCACAGTATAAGGATAAGTACCAAAGCTATTGTCTAAAAAAGTGGCTTGCGATGTTTCAAGCAAAATATCATCACCGTGATCCAACAGGTTTCCGATTGCTTCATTGGTAAATGTAAAATAGGGCTCGATTCTTTTACCATATTGATGCGTTGTTTCTAACATTTCTTCGAAATCTAATTTCACCTGTTCATTAAAAACATAGTTAATCTGTTTTTCTCTAATTCCCCAAAGAAATGCTAATTTACTTCTCAGTTTTTCTTTGTCCAGCGTATCAATGAGCCTTATTCCATGGCGATTGGATTTATCTTCTACACAAGCACCAACCCCAACGCCGACTGAACCTATTTTATTTTTTCCTTTATATTTTTCTGATGCTTTATTGAGTTCAGCATGTAATGGCAATACAACATGACATCGCGGATCAATAAATATGCTAGAGTTAATGTTCTCATTTTTAATGAAATCAATTTCTTTTACAAGAACAGGCAGGCTGATTAATGCCCCCTGACAAATGTAGAGATTCTTTTTATTAAGAGACGCAGGTAATTGAGAGAATGAACCTCTTACATTACCATATTGCACGCAATGCCCGGCGTTGGCGCCACCATTAAACCTGGCGATGTTATTAATGTTTCCAGATAAATAATCGACAAACTTTCCTTTTCCTTCATCCCCGAATTGAAGTCCAACAACAGCTTTCAGCATAAATATCCTCTCCCTTTTTATTGACTCAATAAAAATTATTTTTTGATTTTAAAATAAGCACAGGATATATTTCTATAATGAATAGAATATATTTAATTCATGTTATTTGTTCGCAATAAACAGTCACTGTTTGTGCAATGGTAAAATTTATTTTTATAAAAAATAATTTATCTAAAAATGTCACATTTTTATTTTTTACAAACTAAATCATCCGCGACAGCTAAAGCCTCACTTAATGAATCGACAACAGGAACACCGATTTTTTCAAGGCTCAGGCGACTATGAGTGCCTCCTGTATAAAGAACAACATGAGTACCTGCGGCTAATGCAGCAACGGCATCATCAGTGGCATCACCTATGACGACACTTTTTTCAGGGGGAAGGTTGAGTTTTTTTATGTGATCCGCTAATTGAACAGATTTTCCTGTTGTTAATAGCGGTGTGTTTCTGCCGTCTATGTGGGTGAAAAATTCAGATATACCATGATTATCAATCATTGGGAGCAAGTCCTTATGTTCCATCAATGAACATAAGGATTGTGTAGCACCAGCCTGATGGCGTCTGGCAAGCAATTGATTCACACCATCGGCCAAACGCGCTTTTTGAATGCCGGGGCGATAATGGGAATTAAATGTTTTCCCGATAATTGACCATTCAGAAGAGGAGGGTTCACGCCCAATAACTTGTTTATAGAAAATTTGTACCGGAACACAATAGTATTCCCGATACTGCTCTAGGGTCAGAGGTTCAATACCAATTTCTGCAAGGGCTAAATTGGTTGCATCCACCGAAACATTAACATCGTTGAGTAATGTACCATTCCAGTCCCAAATAATATGTGCGGTTGTCATAACTCTCTTATCCAAAATGAGGTTTGCTGTGTGAACAGTTAGGTGAACATTCAGGGCATTGATGCACTATAGTCTGAAATGCATCAGTGGGTGTTTCACTATCCAGCGATTTTTGGGGTGCCAGATGTGATAAAAACGATAATAGTTTTCTCGACCATGCCTGATTTGTTGATGTGTCATGGAGGATAGACAATACACCGTGTGAATAAGCTACCCAATCTGCCGTAGATATAGAAGAACACCTGCCATCCGCCAGAAGTTGGTCAACCAATTTGTCCAGCAGCTTGTGATGCCTGAAACACCAAGGCGTCAGCACATATGAATTTTCAGGGTCAAATACCCGATCGGAGTATCCATATACTTGAGTACGTACCTGTTTTTCCCAATGGAATTCAACGGCTCGCGCCGTTGGCCGCACTCCGGTTCGCGCCATAATCAGATCAGTAGCCTGACGCAAGGTATCTCCTGTACCGCAATTATCATCAATAATTGTGATTGATGTTTTGGATGACATAGTTTGCGATGACATAGTTTGAGATGAAATATTGCGTCCCCAAATGTGATTACTGTTACAAAGAGCATCATCGTAGCGAGAAATTTTTACCAAATTAAGCTCGCTGTTCCATACCTCAGCGGTAACTGCCGCCGCGGCTGCTCCGCCTAACATAATCCCGATAACCAAAGAGTTAGGGCAAGGATCAATCTGAGCTGCTGCTAACGTCAGTAAGTGATTATCTCCTTCAATATAGGTTCTGGGTATTTGCTTTCTTATTGATGCAGGAAGTTTCAAATTATGCAAAAAATCGAATGAAACATTGAATGTGTTCCCCGTTAATATTGAAGTAACGATTTTAGCGTATACTTTTACTGCATCAATGAATGGTAAAACATCTTCATTAGCAACAGATGGTTCATTTAATAATGTGTCGATAATTCGCAGTAATTTAACCAAGCTGTGATCGGCCAAAATGTATTTTGACGGAGTTGCACAGAGCTTTTCAGTGCACTGAAGATTGGTAATATATTTGGCGTAACTTTGTACTGCCGACAATAATTCATCGCAAGTTTTTGACTCATAATAGGCCACGCCACGAGAGCCAATGAACACAGGGCCTTTTGACAATAATCCCGGCAGCGCCATCACAGATCCCACTAAATAGGTTGTATCAGGTGCACCACGTAATTCACCCAATAAGCCTACGGAACGGAGATCGAGAATAGGGGAGAAAAACTCAGCCATACTTAACGCCCCAATAATGTGTTTCGCGATGATTGTGTTGTCTGCGATAGTTGTGTTGCTGCAAGTGCATCTTCGAGAGAGACTTTACCAATATGCAACGCTTGCCCTAAAATAGCGCCTTTGACTCCCAAATCAGACATCGCTGCCAAAGTAGAAAGATCATCTATACTTGATACACCACCACCAGCAACAACAGGCGCGGATGTTTTTTCACAAACCTGACGCAGCAGCTCAAAATTGGGTGAACTCATCATGCCACCTCGCTCAACATCTGTTACGACATAACGTTGGCAGCCTTCTTTATCGAGACGTTCGAGAACTTCCCAAAGATTTCCTTTATTTACATTCCACCCATGTGTTGCCAGCTGATAGCCTTCCGATGTATTTCTGACATCCAGTGCAATAGCAATTTTATCGCCGTATTTTTCAATTGCTTTGGCACACCAGATTGGATTTTCCAATGCGGCAGTACCCAAGTTTACCCGCTGACACCCGGTTGCTAATACCTGACTTAAAATCGTTTCATTTCTGATGCCACCGCAAACTTGCACATTAATATCAACAGCAGCGATAACCTCGGCAATAAGATGACTGTTGCAACCTCGTCCTGATGCAGCATCAAGATCAACAACATGTATCCAGTTCGCTCCGGCATTTTGCCACTCAAGCGCAACTTCAGCCGGAGTACCTAATGGTTTGCGTAATGTTGTGCTTTCTCCACGAGTCAATCTAATCGCGGAGTTTGAGGTCATTGCGACGCCATCGACAATATCAACGGAAGGAAATACTTCGAATGTTTCCACATTTTTCATTTAATTACCTAATTAAAAACGTTATAACGCTGGGCCAATTACACTGTAGTCAACATATAAAATTATATTTACAGACCAAATTCACGCTTTATTTCAATTAATAATGATAGTAAACCAAATTTTTTCAGTTTCAGGCGCTAATCATAATAGTTAAAATGTAAAGTCATCAATAAATCACCTGAATAAATTTTATTAAGTGAATAGATTTTTCTTTTTACTTAAAATTAGTTATTTAGATTGCCAAATGACCAATATTTGGTTAAAAATACAAAAAAATGGTTTAATTAAATGTGTCAATAATAAAATTAAAATAATTATTATTTTCCTTTTATTAAAAAATAATTACACACAAATTCCGTTGCAGAAACCATTCAGTCACTGGCATATCACAAAAAATTCTGTATATAACGGTTTTCTTGAGGCGAATGGTCGAAACTTCACTTTTTGGTGTATATAATCACAGCTATTATTGGATGGTAACGTTCTTTTTTTGACCGAAAATGCCAAAAATACGGGGTGCTGTTTTTTTATACAGTCATATCAAAGCAGGATTTTATTCGATAAATATAAGGAAGATACATAATGGGATGGTATACAGATGAATTGTTGGTGCCAGTAACACCAAAAGCATTACAATACATTAAATCAGATATTCAACTGCAAAAATTTGCTTATTTTATACCCCATCTTGATGAATATGATTGGTATTCATCAAATCATAAACATAATGTACCAAAGGAAGGATTAATCATTATTCGCCCGGTCTGTAGTGGCAGTGATAAATATGCAAATAAATATCGGGACGCATTTTTGGATTTTGATTATTTAATCACAAATGAAAAAAATATTGATTCTTTATCTGATATCACAGGAAAGATTGTCCCTGAAACCCCTCTAATCACACAGGAATTTCGGGAATTTCTTGTTTCTTTTTCCCGAAAAATAGAAACGCCCGTTTTGTACTACAGTATGTCCAGTTGGGGTGGAACATTGGATTACGAATTGAGTTTTCTCTATCAACCAGAAGAAAGGCTCTTTTCTTCCCCAACGCATTTCGAACCTGTTGATCCAGATAAACACGAAAATGCATTAATTGAAGGTTTAGCCGGGATCGGAATAACAACGCTTGGTTATTTTGCTCCACATGAGCGTAGTTTTGAATGGGATAGATATAGGTTAGTAGGGTAAATATATTCTCGGCTCAAAAGCCCGAGCCGAGATATTCACATGAATACAGAAAATTGATTATTATGTGTTCTGATTACATTCCGTACTGATATTTCTTGCTTTCTTCCCCCATGTTCTCCCGAACCAGTTTTAATGCAGAAGAATAAGATTTAAGCAATTTCAATGTGTAATTGGCTCGGTTTTCAAACAACTCATCACTGCAAATCAGATCATTTGAGATTAAATTATCACTTTGACGGAAAATCAAATGGTCAGGCAAAAAACAAACATGATTATTTTTAAACCCTGTCATGCGTAATTCGCAGAGAGGGTAAACACCATTAATCCCACTGGATACACTTGATAATAAGGCGGGTTTGTGGCCCAATTCTTTCAAGGAACAATGCAACAAGAAGTTTTTCAATGCCGGAGTAACCATGCCGTGCCATTCTGGAGTAATAAAAATAAATGCATCACTTTTTATTAAATCCCGTGAAATTGGCTGCCAAGGGTGAGTTTCTGCCGAGATGTTTGTTGTGTAGCCATCATGTAATGGTAATTCGATATTATAGAGGCTAAGGATTCTGATATCGGTAAAGCCATGCTCGTGGCTTAACTTCTCCAGATAATGAGCAATGCATTGGCTGCGAGAGTCCGGTCGTTGACTGCCAGAAATGATAGTAAGTTTCATAGAGTTTCCTGTTATTTTTGTTGATTGATTGTGGCTTGTCCTTAGCCTTCAATGTGTAGAGTTACCGAATTTTTCCGCCTGCTTTCTGGGAACTGAAAGCCAGATAGAAATGAGAATGATGCATGCCCCAATAATTTGAAACAACGAAAGTGTTTGTTCTAGAAACAAATAACCTAAAACACAAGCTGATATTGCACTGAAGAATCCTAAAAAAGAAATGGTGATAACGGGTAATTTTCTAATTCCCCGAAACCATATGACGTAAGAAAAAACCGCCCCAACCATACATAAGTAGCCATAGCCAACCATATTTCTCGCGGTAAGGTGTGGTGGTAAACCTTCAATGAGTAGGGCAGCAGGTAATAACATTAATCCGCCAAAGGTTAATTGCCAACCAGTAAAACTCAGTAATGATAAGTTAGTAGGGCGATCCCAATATTTGGTGAGAACAACACCTAATCCCATGCAACAACACCCTGCCAACCCGGCAATAATGCCTTGCCAATTTAAGCTGACAACGGAATTTAAGACTAATAAGCTAACCCCGACACACCCCAAAATAGCAGAAATAATAAGTTGTATTGTGAGGGTTGTTTTCAATAAACAAGCACTTAACAAAATCACGATAATAGGCTGGCAGGCCATGATTAATGATGCAGTTCCGCCAGGAAGGTAACCGGCAGCCATGAAAAGAAAATAAAAGAAAGCGCCGATATTGAGGACACCTAATATCATGATGCGAAACCACCAGATCCCTTTTGGTGCTGTTCGACAAATCAGCAGCAATAATAACCCGGCAGGTAATGCTCTGGCGGTTGAAGCAAGTAAGGGCATATCAGGAGGCAATATTTCCGTTGTAACTATATAGGTACTTCCCCAGACCATTGGAGCTAATGCTGTTAGCAAAATATTATAAATTGCCCGAGTTTCTAACATGATAGCTTCCCTCTAAGGTATTCATTTCCTGAACCTATGTATTAACCTTTAATGCTCCCGCTGAAATTAAGCATTATGAAAAGTATCTTTACATAAAGATATGTTAAAATAATAGCCTAATCGATTTTTATCAAGTATCTTTTTATCAAAATGAACCCAGATAGGACTAAAAAGCATGAAGTACGATCACGTTGACCGATTATTGATGCAGTGGGAACAACAACGCCCAGATCTTGATTCGTCTCCAATGGCTGTTATTGGACGCTTATGTCGAATAAACAAAATATTAGAGCAACGTTTACTTAATGCTTTCAAAAAACATGGGCTGAGTCCTATAGAGTTTGATATTCTTGCAACGTTACGTCGTAACAATATCCCCATGACACCAACCGAAATGTATCAATCCGTTTTGCTGACTTCCGGAGCAATGAGTACCCGAATTGAACATATGGTAAAAAGAGGGTTGATTAAACGTATTGCCAATGAAGAAGATAGGCGTAGCTGTAAAATCTTTTTGACTTCAGAAGGAAGGGCATTAATTGATAAAGCAGTGGTAACCCATTTAGAAAACCAGAGAGATATTCTTGAACCTTTAACTGACGAGCAACAAGAACAAATGGCCGCACTTTTACGTCATTGGTTATTAGCTAACGAATCTGTTTCTTGATATTTTTTGTACAAAATTGAAATTTATTATATAACACCCTGAAAAATACCATCTTTTGAAGAAGAATATAAATTGAGATAGGTTTTTTATAAACGGTATAACGGTATATTAACGGCATTTAGATTTGGTGCAAAATAATTCGCCCTGACCTGAGTCAGGGCGAATTAAGTTTAAAAACAAACTAGATTAGAATTTAACGTTAACTCTGGCCCAATAAGTACGGCCGGGTTCATTAACTTGTGTATTGGCAGAATAACCAAAACCATTACTGCCCGCTAAATTAAGGTGTTCTGTGTAGGCCTTATTAAAAATATTGTCAATGCCCATACTGACTTGAACATTTTTGGTGACCTTATAGGCTGTATTTGCAGATAAGATAGCAAAACCTTTACTGCTGTTGAAATCTTTACCTACAACATTGCCCTCATCGATTGCTACTCTATGTTGGCTGTTAACCAAACGCAACAAACCGCTGCTGTGCCAATTTCCGTATTCCAGGGTCAGTCCAAAACGTGCTTCTAAAGGTGGGATTTGTGGCAGTGGTCGATGATTGGTCGTATTTTTCGCCCAAGAGTATGCCAGGCTCGTGTCGGTTTTCCAATGTTCATTCAATTGGTAACCAAGGCCCATTTCTCCGCCCATGATGGTAGCATCAATATTGTGGGCTTTATTGTTGTCGCCATAGCTGAATAGGATAAAGTCATTCACCCGACCCAAGTAAGCGGACACCCAACCTTGCAAGTTGTCATGGTTATAATGTGCCCCGATATCCAATTGTGTCGTTTTTTCGCTCTTTATGTCATTGAACGCGTTTTTGCCTGTTTTTTTAATTGAAAATAACTCCCAGTAATCAGGGAAGCGTTCAGTATAACCAATACCTGCATACAGCATCACAGGAGCATCTTTCAGATTATGCTCGAACCGGATAAAACCCGCGGGGAGGGTATCCTGACGTTCTTGTTGAGACTTATAGTTATACACCGTTGCGCGATCTAAACGAGCACCACCGATGACTTGACTCTGTCCGGTTGCATCCCACGTTAATTCACCAAAAATGCCATAATCTCGAAAACGGGCATTTTTACTCCAACCCTTCTTTTCAGATGCGATTTTACTGTGATTGGTATTGGTACGGTGGATATTGGTTTGTGCATCAACGCCACTTTGCAACTTGAAGTCTTCCCAGAGCCAGGTGCCCATCATGCGCCCACCCATTGTCAGACGATCTGGCTCCGAAATCATTTTTATTTTCGCTTTGCGCATGGAATAGTTATCCATCACATGATCGCTGTAGTTGTAGTAGACATTCGTTTCAAATTTATCAAACACTTCGCCAATATTGGACTTTTCGAAGCGCAAGCCAAAACTTTGTCGCTTGAATTGGATGCCATCCATATTGCGGGTAGCGTAACGGGCTTCACCGTCACCCTGTCCAGCATTCAGCTCCAGCAATGTATTTTCATCCGGTGTCCAGCCCAATGCAATATCAGTATTCCATTTGTCCCAGCGGGAAGGGACACGATAGCCATTACCATCTTTATAATCGTGCGAATGGGATTTATTACCGATCAAACGGATATATCCCAATTCATTTCCAATGCTGAGATCGGCATTGCCATCCCAGCGGCTATTGGAGCCAACGACAGTACTGACATGACCTTGTGCACCCAACTGTTCAAATCGAGGGCGAGTACGTTCGAAACGGATTGTCCCCGCAGAGTTACCCGGCCCCCACAGTACAGTTTGAGGACCTTTGACCAAACTCAAAACATCGTAACTTTCTGGTGAAATATAAGAACTCGGTGAGTCCATTCGCCCACCACAAGCCCCCAGTATTTCACCATCATCAATCAGCATTCTAAGGCGAGAGCCGAACATACCGCGGAATACCGGATCACCATTAGTGCCCCCGTTACGAATCTGGGAAAAGCCGGGTATCGTTTTCAAGTAGTCGGAGCCATCACTGGCAGGTACGGGTTGACGGGGGGTTTTTAATGAAGTTACCACTTCAAGTGGAGAGAAGGCTGGTGCCGTCACAGTGATGACATCATTTTCTTTGTTTTTATCATTCACATTATCACTATCCGCACCCGTTACACCAGCGGCCCAACCACAGGTTGGTATAGCCAATGCCATTGCCAAAGCAGCAGTCAATGGTGATATGCGGAAAAATTGTACAGTAAACATATAAAATATTCCTTAATTAACAACAAATCCGTATTGGGAATTTGTTTAAAACAATACTGTCTTGACTTATGAACAGCGTAAGCCATGAAAAATAAAATGATTTATTTGAAGTAAGTCAGTTAATTAAGGGGGGGGCGCGTGGTTGCGATTCACCGTAGAACCGCCTGATGACAGGGCCAGAGAATCGAGGCGTTGGTGGTGCTCGTGAAATGACTAACGTCAGTAAGATAAAAGGAATGAATGATCCCGCCAGCAAAGGCAGGTTAATCAGTAACTGGCAATATCCACAGGCAATATCATCCATCAACCCCGTATGGACGTGATCTACCCCATGGTGATTCATTGAATGCGATGAGTCTGATAGTTGTTGATGGTGGCTATTGTTGCCATTTTCCTGCATGTCGGTTAACGGCATGCAATGGCTTGTCCCGCTTCTTACACTTTCACGATGGTGCTCCAGTGTTTTTGATACCACCGGCGCAATAAATAACATCAAAATCGCCGTCAAGACGAGAATGGATGATATTCGGCATTGTGATAAGCGAAAAAGTGATGACAAACTGATGATCCAGATCAATTCCTATAATTTGGCGCTAATTTTACTGTATTTGGACTAGGATTGTTAAAACAATTTTTGCAAAAGTGTATTAATTTGCCCTGACATCTATTGAACTTTTTTGGACAAGATGAGAACAGGAAGATGATTTGTTTGCAAAGCGGATAAATATCCGCCCAATCTCACCGAAAAAATCACCAAAAATAGGATAAAAATATTGATAACAATTTATATATACTTTGATCTTTGGTGGGAAATATCTTCGCCAGAATAGTAAAATAGCCGCAATACACAATAGTTATTAACTAAATGACTCCACTGTTAATATCATGGAGTCATTTAGTTAATGTGGTTATTTTGTGTTCTAAGTTCACATAAAATATATATTCGGAGAATTTTTTATTATGGATGGTTATCAATGAAAGTTTTTTTAAAGCTAGGGATACTGAGTAGTGCTGTTTTATGTCTCACTGCCTGTGATTTATTTGATCAAGATAACAAAAAAAATGAATTCTATTATAGTAACCCGACCAAGGGCAGTATCACATTCAAGGTAGACAATAAAGATTACACGCTGGAACCGGGCGCCATAGGCAGCGTTAAACTGTCACCGGGCATGCACAGTATACAGGGTAGCCAAGGTGATAAATTCGACTTTATGGTGTTTGAACAAAATAAAGGCGGTATCCTGAATCCCAATAATTATGTCTACTACACACTATCTGAATGGTATGTTGTTAAAGGCCATAAGCCCCCTGCCAGTTATAAAACATATAATGTCATAATCAACGGGCATGAGCTTGATATGCCATTGAGAAGTAATTCAGCCACCGTGATTGACGGAGCGCTTTTCAATTGTCAGTTCCCATTGGGTAAACCATTCCCTGAAGAAGTGACTATCAATGACAAGACAACAACCTCCAGTGTCAAAACAAAATGTTTTGATAAACAGGAATTATTGGGTTATTTCGCATCAGAATACAATGAAGATTTAACCACATCGTTTGATGAGGATGAAAATAACAATACCGTTAATATGACCTTCGACTACACGATACCAAAACCAGAGTTTAAACAGGCGAATGTTCAGAAAGAAGCCGAAAAACTCGTTTCGTTCTTAACGCAAATCAACGAATCCAGCAATTCGGATATCCACGATAAACTGAACAAAGCGTTTCATCAGAGTATGATTGATTTTTCCGACAAGTATGATTCTGAAAAGACAAATGTGGCAGAAAATGAATATCGCAATCAATTTATACATCAAGTTTCTGACTTCCGAAGATATGGAATTCTGCCTAAATAAATAGGCGAACAATCTAGGTTAGCGCCCAGATAGCATATTGAATGGTTATTACTTGGTTGAAAATTTTATCAGTTGAATCAAAAACCCCGGCCACTAGTAAGCCGGGGTTTTTATGTTTATATATCATAATCCCCACCCATTGCCGCAAGTTTCATCTCATTTTTTTATTGATCAAATTACAACCTGACTAATGCCAAAATAACCGAAAGATTACATTCATTTTTTTACTCTTACGCGTTACTATTGCGATTTTAGAATCATAATTCCATAATTTCCTTAAATATCCGTAATAGTTTCAAATTAAAATCAGTTGATTATCTAAGATTTATAGATGTCCTTTACGTAAGTAAACTCATAACTAATGATTAGATAAATGAGATTTAACTTCCCTGTCTTTTCATTGCAAACTCTTTGTTACAACCTTGTGGGAGGAGTTCAGAAATGTCAGAAAATCATTCTTTTCAAACATTGAATTTTAAAGCACATTGGATGCCATTCAGTGCTAATCGCCATTTTCAACAAGATCCCCGCATTATTGTCTCCGCAGAAGGAAATTGGCTGGTTGATGATCAGGGTCGACGTATTTATGACAGTCTTTCCGGCCTATGGACGTGCGGGGCCGGGCATTCTCGTACTGAATTGCGTCAGGCAGTTTCCGAACAATTGGGTATATTGGATTACTCTCCGGGATTCCAATATGCACACCCATTGTCATTTAAGCTGGCAGATAAAATTGCCAGCCTGATGCCCGGCGATTTGAATCACGTTTTCTTCACCAGTTCTGGTTCAGAGTCCGCAGATACCGCAGTGAAAATCGCTCGTGCTTATTGGCGCATTCAAGGACAACCAGCAAAAACTAAATTTATTGGTCGTGCGCGTGGTTATCATGGTGTCAATATTGCCGGAACCAGCCTTGGCGGAATTGGGGGAAACCGTAAGATGTTTGGCCAGTTTATGGATGTGGATCATTTATCACATACATTACAACCCAACATGGCCTTCACAAAAGGAGTACCAGCGACTGGGGGTCCGGAACTGGCAGATGAGTTGCTTAACCTGATTGAATTGCATGATGCCAGTAATATTGCCGCTGTCATTGTTGAACCTGTTGCAGGATCCGGAGGGGCAATCATTCCTCCACAAGGTTATTTACAGCGTCTGCGGGAAATATGTACCCAACACAATATCCTGCTTATTTTTGATGAAGTGATTACGGGGTTAGGGCGCCTGGGACGTTGGAGCGGTTCCGAGTTTTTCGGAGTAACTCCTGATATTCTCAACTTTGCCAAACAAATCACCAACGGGGCAATCCCGCTTGGCGGTGTGGTAACTTCCAGCAAAATTTACGATGCCTTTATGTCCCAGTCCATACCTGAACACATGGTTGAGTTCAGCCACGGTTATACTTATTCCGGTCATCCCGTTGCCTGTGCGGCTGGATTGGCAACATTGGAATTACTGGAGAAAGATAACTTACTGCAACAATCCGCTGAATTAGCTCCCTATTTTGAACAGACGCTACATGAATTGAGACACTGCCCGAATGTCGTGGATATCCGTAACTGTGGGCTGGTGGGGGCAATTCAAATTGCCGCACGGGATGGTGATGCCGTTGTCCGGCCTTTTGAAGCCGGGATTGCATTATGGAAAGCAGGTTTTTATGTGCGATTCGGAGGAGATACGCTGCAATTTGGCCCGATGTTCAATGCACAAAGAGACGATCTGGGTCGTTTGTTTAATGCTGTGGGTGATGTTTTGCACCAAATCAAATAAAGGGAACTAAAGAAGCATGAGAACAATTACGCATTTAATTGATGGTGAGATGACTATAGGAAATGGTAAAACTTCAGCGGTATTTAATCCTTCTACGGGAAATGTGATACGCCATGTTGAAATGGCCAGTAAAACAACCGTTCAGCAAGCTATCATCGCCGCAAAGGCAGCATTTCCTCTCTGGCGCGATACACCTCCGGCAAAACGTGCACAAGTTCTGTTTCGTTTTAAACTGCTGCTTGAACAGCATGAAGAACAAATTATTACGTTGATCAGTGAAGAACACGGTAAAACACGGGAGGATTCCGCCGGAGAATTGAAAAGGGGAATTGAAAACGTAGACTTTGCTACAGCCGCGCCTGAATTATTGAAAGGTGAATTCAGCCGAAATGCAGGACCAGAAATTGATTCATGGAGCGACTTTCAGGCCTTGGGTGTCGTTGCCGGTATCACGCCGTTTAACTTTCCTGCCATGGTGCCTTTATGGATGTATCCTCTGGCAATTGCCTGCGGGAATACTTTTATTCTAAAACCATCAGAACGCGCTCCCAGTTCAGCGTTATACATCGCAGAATTGTTCCATCAGGCTGGATTGCCAAAAGGTGTACTGAATATTGTCAACGGCGACAAAGAGGCGGTTGATTGTTTACTTGAATCACCGGATGTTAAAGCGTTGAGCTTTGTCGGTTCAACGCCCACCGCAGAGTATATTTACAGTGAAAGTACCCGGCGTGGTAAACGTGTTCAGGCACTGGGCGGAGCAAAGAATCACGCAGTGCTTATGCCGGATGCTGATTTAACTCATGCAGCCAGTGCACTGATGGGAGCAGCATATGGTTCTTGTGGTGAGCGCTGTATGGCTATTTCAGTTGTTGTCTGTGTGGGGGATCTGGTTGCTGATGCCTTAATTGAAAAACTCACCCCGCAAATTCAGGCTCTCAGAATAGGTGCAGGAACAGAACACGGTTTGGATATGGGACCGCTGGTTACAAAAGCTCATTTAGAAAAAGTTTCTGGTTACATCACAGAAGGCGTGAATGCCGGCGCTAAACTGATTGTTGATGGCAGAGATCTTTCTGTTGCCGGGTATGAAAATGGTTTCTTTATTGGTGGCTGCCTGTTTGATCGTGTGACACCAGAAATGCGTATTTATCGGGAAGAAATTTTTGGGCCTGTATTGTGTATTGTACGGGTATCCAATCTTGAAGAAGCAATCGCGCTGATCAATGCCCATGAATATGGTAATGGAACGTGCATTTTCACAAATGATGGTGGCGTTGCGCGGTTATTCGCCAATAAAATTGAAGTTGGTATGGTAGGCATTAACGTTCCGCTGCCTGTTCCCGTTTCTTATCACAGCTTTGGCGGATGGAAACACTCTTTGTTTGGTGATTTAGCCGCTTATGGTCCAGATGGTGTACGTTTTTACACTCGCCGCAAAACAATCACTCAACGTTGGGTTAAACGTGAAAGTCATGAAGCCGCTCAATTCGCTTTTCCAAGTAATGACTGAATAATATTAACATCTTTATTGAGCGGTTATTTGCCGCTCATATTTGCTGTTTATTACGTCAATTAAACAGCAAATGGGATAATTGTCATAGAGTTGGCAAGAAGTGGTGGTTTAAATTGTCGTTATTGTGTTAATAAGCTTGCTCATTTATAAAATTCATAAGCAGTTAATAATATGAAAACAGGTAATATTATGGAATCGTTAGAAAATACATATCCCAAAGCCGGCCGTTGGGTATTTGGTGACTCTCCTGAAATGAATGATGAATTGGCTGAATTAGTCACAAATGGTACAAAAACGGCAACGACTTGCTCATTCGATTCTTACTGCAAATATGGGCCTGTCATTATTGGCAGCCATAATGTGGTTTTTGACAGTCGGGATACTCCTGTTTGTGTTACCAGAATCATGACCATGCATCTTATGAAATTTTCAGAAATGACTGAAGAACTTGCCTGGAAAGAAGGAGAGGGGGATCGAAGCCTTAACAAATGGAAACATGCGCATCACAATTTCTTTACGCGTGAAGGCACTTTTTCACCGGATATGGAAATTGTTGTGTTCGAATTTTCCGTGATTGAGAGATTGTAACTCATGAAAATAGTCACATTCTCTCCTGAATACCTTGAGGCATTAAGAACGCTTTATCTGGAATCAAGGACGGCTGCTTTTACTTGGTTGAATACAACCCATTATTTGCTAACAGATTTTGATGCAGATACTGAGGGAGAGGCAATTTATGTGGCAATAGAAAATGATAAGGTCTTAGGATTTATCTCTGTTTGGGAACCTGATTATTTTATCCATCATCTTTATGTCTCCACTGGATATCAAAAGATTGGGATAGGTTCCCGACTGCTGGATTTTGTGAAATCCAAATATCCCCATGAACTCGGGCTTAAGTGCCTGACAAATAATGATAAAGCCACCGCATTCTATGAATCACGTGGTTTTATCAAAAAGAAAAGAAGTTCCGATCCCATTGCTGGTGATTACTATTTGATGATCTTACCCGTTAATCACTGAGCTATTCTTAAATATCACCATGGAATTTTTAATCACAGTTTGACTGCGATTGATGGAATTTATTGGTGAAGTTATGTCTACAAACAATAGACGAACTCATCCTTCTGTTTCTACTCGTCGTTTGACATCATTTTGTATACGTGCTTAAGACAAGATGGGTAGATTTTCATTATGCTGGATAAGCGTTCTATATTACTACTGGCTTTATCAATTGCCTATTACCACCGAAATCGCAGTTATCGGATTGCTGCCACAACTGGAAGTGCAGTTGAATGTCACTCCGACTCAAGTCGGTTTTCTCGTGAGTATTTATGCCATTGTGGTTGCCGTAACTGGCCCATTTATCACTTTAATGCTCTCTGGATATAACAAAAAATACATTCTTCTTTCCATTCTTTTGGTATTTATTATTTCTAACCTTATCTATGCCATAACTGATGTTTTTTACCTGATGCTTATGTTCAGGATCTTCCCCGGATTGGTTCATGCCGTTTTCTTTGCGGTGGCGCTTGTCGTTGCGGCTAGTTCAGTTCCTGAAGAAAAAAGTGCAAGTGCAAATGCAAAGGTTTTTGCGAGTGTTGCAGTAGGCATGGTATTGGGCATGCCCATGAGTTCGTTTGTTGAGGAAAATTTGTCGCTTAGTGCTGCATTTTATTTTGGTGCGGGTATATGTACGCTGGCTTTTATCGGTATTTTTGTTTTTATGCCTTCGATGCCTGTTACAAAAAACGTCACTTTTATCAGTCAATTGAATGTGTTGCGAAAAGGAAAACTTTGGCTATCAATGACTACCGTGTCATTGATTTTTTCTGCCATGTTTTCAAGTTTCAGTTATATCGCAGATTATCTGACAAAGGTTACTCATCTTGATAATAATCTTGTCAGTGCAATTTTAATCTTGTTTGGCTGCTGCGGATTGATTGGCAATTTTGCTTTTAGTCGCTCATTGCAAAAAAGTGTCTTAAAGACAACGTTTGTATATCCGATGTTGCTCATCTTTATCTATGTTCAAGTTTGGCTTCTGGGATTTTCGTTGATTGCTATGTGTGTGCTGATTATCTTTTGGGGTGGACTGCATTCCGCGGGGCTGGTGGTTAGTCAGACATGGCTTATGCAGGAAGCTGACGAAGCCCCTGAATTTGCCAATAGTCTGTATATTGCATTTTCCAATTTGGGGATCACAATTGGTGCCATGACAGGCGGATGGTTTCTTTCACAATTCGGTGTAAGTGCAGTGATGTGGAGTAGTATTCTTTTTGCATTTATGGCGCTTTTAACCATCTATATGAAAAGCGCCATTTATCAAAACAGAATTGTCTATTAATCCAACAAGCCATTTTCCGCCATGTCGACCAACGTATCTACAACATGGCGGATCTTAGGTAACAACTGCCGATTTTTAGGCCATAACGCACTGATAGGAATTTCTATTCCTGAATAGCCTGACAGTACTTCTTGAAGTTCTCCGCTTTTAAGGTACTTGCCTACCATCCATAACGGTAACTGGGAAAATCCGCATCCACCCAGTGTGGCCGCCAATATTGCATCTCCATCAGCAAATTCATATGTTGCTGGTGGAGTGTAACGTTTTACCTCTCCATTCTTTTCCTTGAATAACCAAGATACAGGCTGGCTTCTGCGAAACCCCACAATACATCGATGTTGACTCAATTCATCAATAATTATGGGTTCTCCATTAGAGTGCAAATAATCCGGTGATGCGCAAATAATCAGTTTCTGAACTGTTAATCGACGGGCAACCAATCCGCTACTGTCAGATAACTCACCAATACGTATAGCAAGATCAATGCCTTCCTCAATTAAATCGACAAAGCGTTCACTGAATGAAACAGTAAGAGATAATTACGGATAGTCACGGGAAATTATGCCACCAAGATGATCTATTCTGCGCATGTTGAGGTCAATTTATCCCTGTTTTATCCATAAGGACATGGTTTTTAAATCATAAACCCAATTCACTGAGCCCGGGATGATCATCAGGACGACGCCCTAATGGCCAATGGAATTTCCGTTCATTCTCATTGATAGGCATATCATTGATGCAGGCGAACCGATTAACCATCAGGCCATTTTCATTGAATTCCCAATTCTCATTGCCGTATGAACGAAACCAATTTCCAGAGTCATCATGCCATTCGTAAGCATACCTTACAGCAATCCGATGACCTTCTACTGCCCAAAGTTCTTTTATCAGCCGATAATCCAATTCTTTTTTCCATTTACGTGACAGGAATTTTTCTGCTTCATTCCGACCCTGTATAAATTCAGCCCTATTGCGCCATTGAGTATCCTTGCTGTATGCAAGGGCAACTTTGGATGCGTCACGTGTATTCCAAGCATCTTCGGCCAGACGGACTTTCTGGATTGCGGTTTCATAAGTAAAAGGTGGGAAAGGAGCTTTGTATTCTTTTTCTTCTTTTCTTTCAATAGAGTCTGACATTTTTCCTCCGGTAATTTTACCGTTGTATGAGAGAGTTGTTTATTAATAACCTTGCAGCTTCTTTTGCATCATCTGCCACTGAGGGGGCATTCATCATCATGGCAGCAGTAATTGCACCATCAATAAGCACCAGAAGTTGCCGGGCTAATTCAAGGGGCTTATTGACATCCAATTTTTCAGTCAACTGTTGAATGAATGAGAAAATCTTTTGCTGATGTTCCTTGGCAATAATTCTTATCGGGTGGGTTGGGTCAGAAATTTCTCCGGTAGCATTTATAAATGCACACCCACGAAATTCCCCTGACATAAACCAGGATTTAAGTGCATGAAACATTTCAAGAATACACGCTTCCGGATTTTCACCTTTTAAGGAAGAATCAGTAAACCATTTCATCCAGCGTTCATCTCGGCTCAATAACGCCTGAGCGCAAAGATCATCTTTGTTGGAAAAATAACGATAAATGGTTTTTCTCGATATTCCTGTTTCCTTAACTATTTGCTCCATTCCGGTAGCATGAATGCCATACTGGTAAATCAACGATTCAGTCACTGCCAGTAATTTGTTTCGTATTTCATAGGTATTTTTTGTATTCATGCGATAATGGTAGAACGATCGTTCTACCAAATCAAGCTTATTATCAATTATTGGAAATACGTCGTCAATTGGGGGACCCATTCCAGCATATCCCGACAGCGGATATGCTTCTGTACCAGCTCCATCAAGGCAATGCTTTTGTGTGTCAGTATTTCTTCATCGCTGAGCGCGCTGATGTCCAATATGCGATGTTCATTATTGAAGATGGTGTATATGCTTTTCTGGCAGAGAATGCACCGTCGCCACTAATTTCACTTGCACCCGACTTAACCATTTACGTTTCTGGTTTCTCCAAAAATATTGCCGCAGGATTACGGGTTGGATTCATTGCAGCCCATGAAAAATATATACCCGCTCTCATGCGTGCTATCAGAGTAACGACGTGGAATACGCCATCGTTAATGACATCTATCATCTGTGAATGGATCAATGATGGTACAGTCGCACAATTGGAGCCAGAAAAATGCAAAGATGCACAAATACGCCAGCGAATCGCACAGGAGATTTTTGCCGGAATGCACTATATCAGCCATCCATCATCTTATTTTGCATGGTTTCCGCTGCCTGAAGAAGTGAGGGTAGATCAAGTTGCCATGGCGCTGATTCAGGAAAATATCTCGGTATCAATTGCTGAACCATTCGCAGTATCATCATCTGTACCACACGCGATTAGATTGGCGATAGGGTCGGTAGAGTTAGATTCTTTACGAACGGCACTGAGGAAGGTAGAAATGTTATTGAGCAATATTGGTATTTATAACTGTGATTGCAATTGACGGAGAAAGTTTTTTTCATTCGATAACGGGTATCATGCCTGAAAATCAGATTAAGATAGTCGTCATCTTATTTTTAATTAATATTAGTTCCTCCCTAATATTTCATCTCTATTTCCATGATTTATCAATTTTAAGATGAATTATACCAGTTAAAACAAACACAATATCAGTATCGACTGAGATAGTCGTGTTCATTGAAATTATTCCAGCGTTAATTTTATTCTGAATAAAGAGAACAAAATTAGATTGCTATACGATGCATGAGATTTCGTATAAATTGACAAACAGAAAAGTGAGTTCAAGCAAAAGAGACATTATTTAAAACCAAAAGATAATATCATTCCCAGAAAATAACAGGTGTAACGATGAAAATACATTTAGAAAAACTTTGTTCTCCGGCTATTTGGGCAGAGGGACCCGTTTGGATCCCTGATGAAAAAGCCGTTATTTTCAGTGATGTTAAAGGAAATAAAATGTTTCGCTGGTCAGAAGATGATGGCGTCAGCGTATGGCGGGAAAATTCTCATTATGCAAATGGCAATGCATTGGATAATGAAGGTAGGTTAATTACCTGTGAACATGGTCGGCGAGGAATTTCCCGGACTGAAAAAAACGGCAGTGTCACTATGTTAGTTGATAAAATCGATGGTAAACGATTCAATTCACCTAATGATGTCGCTGTGCGTTCTGACGGGACAATTTGGTTTACTGACCCACCTTATGGGATCATTAGCAATGCAGAGGGACATAAGGCAGAAAGCGAGATTATTGGGTGCTATGTCTATTGCTATGATCCACATGATGATACCATCACCATTGCTACAGTTAATGTTCAGCGCCCTAATGGGATTGCATTTTCACCAAATGAAAAATGGCTTTACATCGCTGATATGTCTATTATTGATTTCCCCTCGCATGGCAGGCGTGAACTACGCATCCATTCCGTACAAGGGAAAACCTTAGGGTGCGGCAAACATTTCGCAACAATATCTCCCGGAATTCCGGATGGGTTTTGCATTGATAAATTCCATCATATTTATTGTAGTTGTGAAGATGGCATTCTGATTTTTAACAAATATGGCAAAAAGCTTTATAAAATCCCTGTGCCTGAACGAGTATCCAATTGTACACTGGGTGGAATTCATGGCGATCAATTGTATATTACAGCGACAACTTCGTTATATTGCGCTGATATCTCCGGATTTATTTCAGTAAAATAAAATTGCAAACAGACAGGTGTCTATATTATTGGGAATATTTTTATAGATACCTTTTATGACAATATTTTTATTATTACAATCTAACATATCTTTAGAATCTTTCACTACTGATCGTTTGATAATGACTTGTTTTTTATCATTCTCATATACATGTGATAGTTTTAAATTGAAATTAGTCCATTTTGAAAATAAACATAAACTTAATATAACACATTTTGAATATCGCTAACTCATTCATATTTAGTAAAGTTATGTTTCTGTCTGGCTGTTAAAGGTTATTGTAATTAATCACAGTACCATAAAATCTTTATTGCCACTTCGCATCTAAACTACGCATTCAGATATGTAAAATGAAACCAGATTTCACGATTAGAAGGAAACATTATGGCCGATAACAGTATTCGTACTGAGCTTTTTTTACCTATAAAATTAGGGAATATCTCATTGGCTAACCGTATTGTTATGGCGCCTTTAACCCGCAGTCGGGTCAATGAAGAAGGAGTTCCGAACGAGATTAACGTAACGTATTATGTTCAGCGTGCGAGCGCAGGTTTAATCATCTCAGAAGCGACCAATATTTCGGCTCAAGGACGCGGTTATGTTATGACACCGGGTATTTGGACAGAACAACAGGTAAACGGATGGAGAAAAGTCACAGATGCTGTTCATGCTGCGGGCGGTAAGATTGTCGTTCAATTGTGGCATGTTGGCCGTTGTTCACACATTGATATTCAACCGGGTGGAGAATGTCCGGTAGCGCCATCGGCAATAAAAGCAGACTGCAATGTTTATACCTATATTGGCCCTCAAGAAGCTTCCATGCCACGCGCCCTGAAAACTGATGAAATTCCGGGCATCATTGAGCAATATAGGCATGCCGCCGAATGCGCTAAACAAGCAGGTTTTGATGGTGTAGAAATTCACTCTGCCAATAATTATTTATTGGAACAATTTCTGCGTGATTCAACTAACCATCGTACTGATCAATATGGTGGTTCCATTGAAAACCGTGCCCGACTGATATTAGAAGTGGTTGAGGCGGTAACCCAAGTTTGGAATGCCGACCAGGTTGGTATCAGACTTTCACCAACGACCCCAGAAGTTGGAAACTCGCCCCTTGATAGCAATGTTATGGCGACTTATGGTTATCTGATTCAACAACTCAATAAATTTAAACTGGCATATCTCCATTTTGTTGAAGGAGCTACAGGGAAAAACCGTACCATTCCTGAAGGTATTGATTTAGACGCGCTCAGATCACTATTTGATGGTCCTTATATTGGCAATAACAATTATGATCTTGAAATGGCGATTTCCCGCCATGCGGAAGGAAAGATTGATGCCGTTGCATTTGGACGTCCGTTTATTTCTAATCCCGACTTAGTCGAGCGGCTGCGCTATGGAATTGAATTAGCAGAAGTCAACAATGATGCCTATTATGGAAATGGTGAGAAAGGATACACTGATTGGCCTAAAGCAAATGACTTTTGAATATATGGATGCTGTATGGGCCTGCCGAAGTAAGATGAGCTGTCAAAAGCCCATCATAGCTTTGTAAATGATTAAGTGGATTTCTTATGCAAAAGAGTACCGGAGTTATCAAAGCATTAAATGAACTTTTAACGCCATTCAACAAAGATTCTCCTGGTTTTGTCTATATGGCTAAATATGATAGTGGCTTGATTTATCAAGGCTCTGTAGGTTTAGCCTGTTTAGAATCACATAAACCTCTTTCAATAGGCAACGTATTTAATATTGCTTCAATTTCAAAACAATTCACAGCCTTTGCGATCCTATTATTAGAAAATGACGGAAATTTATCGCTAGATGATTCAATCATAAAATATCTGCCTGATTTAGGCAGATATGCTGAACCAGTGACTTTGCGCCACTTGATTTACCATACTGGCGGGCTTGTTGATTACATGGAGCTGGCTAAATCAGCAGGAATTAGTGAACGAGATCCATTGACACCTGATCAGTCATTACGTCACTTATACGCTCAATCTCAAGCTGTCTTTTCCCCGGGAACCGCTTTCGAATATAGCAACACTGGCTATTTTTTGCTGTCTCAGGTGGTTGAAAGAGCAAGCGGTATGAAACTGAGCCAATTCAGTCAGGAACGTATTTTTAAACCTCTCGGGATGAAGAATACCTTCATTGTTGATGAGTATCCAATCACTACTGAGTTTGTACGTGCATATGATCAGGACAACCAACTTTTTGAGTCTTTATGGACACATACAGGGGATGGGGCTGTACACTCCACCGCTGAAGACTTGATGTTGTGGGGTGAAAATCTAACGCATTGCAAAGTTGGCGGAAAGGCATTGATGCGTCGTTTAACTCAAACATTACCAGAAAAAACACCTAACGGAGATAAGGTGAGGGATCATGAGGATTATGCATATGGTTTAGAGTATCACACTCATTTTTCTGAGCCGAGCCTGGAACATTCCGGTGAATGGGCGGGATACATATCTTATTTTATGAGACTCCCTAATTCACATTTAACCATTGCAGTCTTGAGTAATTGCGTGGCTATTGATACACGAGCACTAACTCATAAAATCGCCAGTATTTTACTGAAAAAAACAAGATAATGATTTAAAGCAATCCTTATCACACTCATACAAACTGGCAATAGTTAGTATTATTACATTGAAAAATAAGATTTTTACATATCAATAACATTGCATGGAGAAACGATGAGTAATCTAATTAAACTTATTGAAGACAATTTTGACGATGTAATTACCCCAGACTCACAAATATCTATTGTTCGATTCTGGGCTCCTTGGTGTGGCCCATGTCGTATGGTTGCACCAATATTTGAAAAATTGTCCGAAGATATGGGAAAAAAAGCAATATTTGGAGAGCTGGATATTGATGAATCTCCTTCTATTGCTGCTCGCTATGGTATTCGCAGTATCCCAACAACAGTGGTATTCAAAAATGGCAAACCCGTTGATGCGCTGGTTGGTGTAGCTTCACTTTCCCAATTCAAGGATTTGGTTTCAAAGGCCTTGGATTCCTGAGTTATTAATGTTGCACGACGTGGTTGTGAACACTACGTGATACAACCACTTATTTCCCCCACAAACGCCGTAAGGCCTCCTCATTCAGAAGTTGTCAAATAACCAAAAGAGTAGGGTGATAGGCCGTATCTTTTGAGATTTGTTTCAAATTGGAATGAAAATAATAGAGGGAGATGTTATTTACATCCCACCGGGAGATAAATACCCGCATCAAATAATCAACTTTCTTGATAAACAAGTTTATTATTGGGGAAATGAACCATAAATCTATTTTCATCAAACACCTATCCCCACCAAATACGAATTTGACCATTCATGATGGATGTTTCCGCTAAAACGAATATTGAGGAAGATATCCATTTCATCCAATCAAAGTGGCACTCATTAACCAAATTAAACCATTTTTAGACAATCATTATAGAGCGCATTAGGCATATAGTTATTGTGGTTTTAAGATGACTCTTTGTTGCCCTAATGATTAATTAGGAGTATTATTATCCTATGACAATAATACCTATGTCATAGTTTTAATTGGCGTAAATGTTTGAGTAAATAAAAACCTTCACGGAGTAGTCAGATGCATATTCATTTTATTATTCATGAAAGTTTCGAAGCACCAGGTGCGTATGAAGACTGGGCTCTAAATAAAAATCATGAAATAACCCATTCACGAGTTTACCTGGGAGATAAGTTACCTATAAACATTGAAGATATTGATTTCTTGATCGTTATGGGTGGGCCACAAAGCCCTGCTACAACGCGGGAAGAATGTCTGCACTTTGACTCTGTAGGTGAGCAACAACTTATTGTATCCGCAGTAAACTCTGGAAAGGCTGTAGTTGGCATCTGTCTGGGCTCACAATTAATTGGTCAGGCATTGGGAGCTGATTTCGAACACAGCCCAGAAAAAGAAATTGGTAAATTTCCCATTAAATTAACGGAGACAGGACATAATCACGAATTATTCTGTCATTTCGGGAATAAGATAGAAGTCGGACACTGGCACAATGACATGCCAGGGCTGACTTCTGATGCGCAAATTATCGCTTTCAGTGAAGGGTGCCCTCGCCAAATAATTGCGTATACTGATCTCGTCTATGGCTTCCAGTGTCATATGGAATTCACACTGCCTGTTGTTGAACTTTTAATCCAGAGTTCAGAAGGCGATCTGAATAAAGCAATGGAATATCGTTTTGTTGATACGCCGGAAAAATTACGCTCACATGACTACAGCGAAATGAACAAGGTATTGTTTGAATTTCTCGATAAACTAGAAAGCCGGTATAAAACGCACCTCATTGAGTGAGAAAGCAGGTGACAGCCCTAATGTTCGGAGGATCTCCAAACGCTGTGCTGCCATCTATGTTGTCATATACCGTTCAACAACATCTTGAAACAGGTCGGCCGGGGCAGTCGTTGCCGCTTCATTTGGATAAAGCCTATGAGGCGGGGTGGTTAAAAAAAGCGCTGAGAAAACAGCGATATATTCCCTGCATTCAATCACGGAAAGAAGAGCATAATGCGATGATAAAGGACGTAGATTTTAAAACGAGCCGTTGGGTTGTAGAAAGAACGCATAGTTGGATGAATCGTTATCGTCGAATATTAATCCGTTGGGAAAAGAAAATATATAGATAATATAAGACAGGCATATGAAATCAAGCGACACCCTAAATTGTGATGAGATCCACATACGTACATCCATTATTACCGAATTATCCACACTTGCTGATCTACGCTGGGCTTTATGTAGTGATGATGGAAAAACAGAACAACCAATAGATAAAGCCCATTTCACAGAACTATTTCTAAAAAAAACGATTGAATTAGATTCTATGGGGAATCTAATCAACGTCGTCGCTGAAAAAAATGCTGAGTTGATAGGCGTTATTTCTCTGATTTTGGTAAATAAAATACCTTCTCCATACGAAATCAATGGTTGCTGGGGATATGTAACTAATGTTTACGTAAAACCTACATATCGGAATCATGGAGTTGGTAAGAGACTATTGAATTTTGTCAAAGAACAAGCCGTTGCGAACAAGTGCGAGTTATTAATTGTATGGCCAAGTGACAGAAGTTATCCATTTTATAAACGAGCAGGATTTAAATCTGAAGAAAGGGAACAAGATCCTTTGGTCTTGGTGCCTTGATCCCAAACATCTCTTCAAAACGAGCTTGCAGAGTGATTAGAGCCTCAAGCATATTGTCAGTTAATTATTGCTTGGTTTACCACGACATTAGCTATACCTAAAGGCCCATCAGTGTGGTAGCGAACTAACTGCCATTTTAGTTGGCAATTGTAAGACTCACTATTAAAGGTTCCACATGACAGCTTATCGAACGGAGTTTTTTACATTGGAAGACGTTAATCGGTTAAAAGTCGTTTAAGATATGATGGATTCGGCTACAACCCCATGGTTCGCATAATCTATAGCATTATGTTTAATTGCTAGGCTGCTAGAATAGCAGTGGCAGCCTAGCAATTTAGCATAATGCGGATTGTGCGAGCCAAATAACGGTACAAAAACCCTCCTCCCCCCTTGACTAGTACAAGAGGGGTTATGAACACTATCTATTCACACTCTGAGCGTGCCGCATCTGGCGTTCAATTTTTGAATGCGTATAACGATTATTTTGAATCATTTCACCGCCAACATCAGCCTTTACAATCCCAACCGGAATACCAAAAGCAAATTGCTCGTTTTGCTCAGTCAAAACGCCATTATTTTTTTGCCAGACAACGTTATATTCAGGTATTTGGAGAGCGGGAAGGGGCGTTTTTGCCTTCTCTTGATTCCCGTGTTCACCAAGTTATTTTTTTGTTTGAAGCCGATTCATTGCCTGAGTTTTCCTTTGACTGGCGTATGTACGTTGCTTATTTAGCATCTAGTTTTGGCTCTTTTTCTATCTCAGTGGCGCAAGCGGTTTGTCATTTAGTTAAGGGATTAGGTGTCGAAAAAGCAGTGACAAGATTAGAAGTGGCTTATTCTTTGGCGTTTGTCACTCCAGACGGTAAAGGAAAAGGCATTAACCTTTTTGGTTCAGACGAGGATTTACAACTGGTTGCTGATGATCTTGTTCAGTCACTATCTGATTCGCCTTTATGGTCTTGGTTGGAATCTTCTGGTGATCGGGATCTTTTTTGTCATACCTTTATTCAAGTTATTACCAACCGTGTAGAACAGGATTTTAATTTTTCTGCTGATACCGTGTTGAATTTGGTCAGTACACATAAGGAATTAGGCGTTGTTCTGCGCTTTATGAATCCTCATTTTGTTCGTCGCTTCTTGGATCGGCAACGACTGGCCAGAGTGCTTGAAATTTCCCGTATCTTGATGATGCTTTCACCGTTAAAGCCTTATTCCTCTGACTGGCTACTTTCATATTATAAACGTAAGGATGCTAAAACACTGCGTTTTCTCGAAGCGATGGGGATCTTTGATGCTGATGAAAAACTGGTTTGCAGTCTGAAAGAAGCGTTTGATTCTTCTGTTTCTAATCGTAAAAATCGGGTTGTCGAGTTGATAGTTCGTGCAAAAGGGGTTTGTGAGCTGGCTGAAAATATCGGCTTACAAGGTTACTTTATTGTGTTGACCTGTCCTTCTCGTTTTCATTCAGTCAGAACTGTGAAAAACAGTAAAACGGGTAAGGCTTTTCATGTTGAAAATCCACAATGGATCGCAAATGGAATGCCGACCGTTCGTGATTCTCATCAATGGCTACTGGATACTTTTACTCGAGTCCGTAAACGGTTGGATAAAATTGATATCACTATTCCAGGATTGCGGACGGTTGAGCCGCACGCAGATGGTTGCGTTCATTGGAACATATTATTTTATTCCCAGCCTGAGCATCTTGATATAGTTTTATCGATATTCAAGGAAGAGGCATTTAGGGATTCACCGGATGAGAAGGGCGCAGAACAGCACCGTATGAAAGTGACAGCAGTTGATCCTGAAAAGGGTGATGGCTTCTCTTATATCATTAAATATATTACCAAGATGGCAGGTTTTGAGGACGCTAAAGGTATTTCAGGGTTGAATGATAAATATTCGGGAGCCTCCTTTCAGAATGCTGTACAGCGTGTTTCTGTTTGGTCTCGTGTTTCAGGCATTCGGCTTTTCCAGTTCTTCGGTTGTCCGAGTGTTACCGTTTATCGCCAATTGCGGCGTTTGCGCCAGCCGTTGAAAAAAGGTGATATTTCATTGGGGCATTTTACTGATGATGAAAGGCGTGAATTGGAAGAATTGCGCCTTGCTGCTGATGAAGGCAACTTTTTACGTTATATCGAGTTAATTGGCTGTTTTTTCTCTGATTTCGTGGCGCAACCTTATTACTTAACTCAGATTATTGATGGTGAAGAAAAAAAGAATTGTTACGAAGAAACCGCGAGTAAAGTCGTTTATGGTTTTACCTTTCATCACCATGTTTTTATAACTCGTTTTACAAATTGTGAGGTTAGACAAATGAATGAAGCCGATCGCCTTGCGCTGGCATTTTTACGCGCAGATGAAAATACTTTAAATCAGGAATTTCTTGATTGTCTCGAACAGGGTTCTGATGATTTTGAAGATGATTACGAACCGGAGAACGGGAGACGCTTGCAAAGTCTATTGGAAGGTATTCACTCATGATGCGTTTTTCTTTGTATGCGATGTATATCCGGATAGATACTTTATTGCGTTGCAGGGATGCTGCATCGTTATTGCCTGCTAGTGCTGTTTGCTTTTTGTTCTCAGAAGACAGCTTTTTGGGTTTTTCATCGTGTCTTTTGAAAACAAAGCGGTCACAAGGTGAGGTACGAGCCTTGCGACTGTTTTGTTTTCCTTGGACTCGGACTCGTGACAATAACTGTCGCCAAACAGAGAGATAGAAATATGATTCAGAATTATGTAGATCGTTATCAGTATAAGCATGCTATGCCTGATGGCTTTAAACCTATGGCCGTTCAAGGCGGGCACTTTTCTCATGTGCTTTCAGATATTGAAGAAAGGGAGGTTTTGGCTTCCGATGGCACGAAAGAGCTTAAGCAAAAAGAAAAATTTGGGTTTGTATTGGCTGTGCCGTTTGATGATCATAAGTTAAAGGTAAGAACAACTGAGTTTCGTAAATATGTTTGTTCTAAAGAAGATTATTTTTTCCTTAAATCCATTGAAGCGGACATTTCAGAACAACCCGTTTATGTCTCATTTTTGCCGAGTTCGTGGGCAACATCACGGGATAATAATGGTGTCTGGTATCAATATGTCTCTGGTTCAATTCAGCGTTTCGATGGAAAGCCATTAATCAGTAATAAAAAATAATTAACCAGTGGAATGTTTCTTATGTGCCGATGGAAACTGTTAAACAATTAATAAAACTATAGAGTTTTTATTTAAATAAGGGGTGTTAATGTCCTCTTTAACAGGTTCTATATGCGATATATCTAATAATTGTCAAAAGATAACATTGGATATATCAAGCCAGTTACCCATATCTTATGATTATCCTTATTTAGGTAAGGTATGGGGATTGGCTTTTAGCTCTGTCATGATGTTATATCTTTTTTCTTTTGGCTTAGGCCAAATAATTCGTATGGTTAAACATGCTTAATATAGGAAATTAAAAGAATGTCTAAATACTCTTCTCTGTGCACGAAGGCTTTTGTTGTTTCTACACTGGCGTTATCTTCTGCTGGCGCGTTTGCGGATGAAGCTGTTGGTAAGGCGGGTGACGTTGATTTATCGTCGCTGACTAACAGTATTAGCTTTTCAGGTGTGCTTGTTGCATTAATGGCAGTCGCGGGATCTATTATTACTTTGTATACAGGCTTTGCGGGTATTCGATGGGTTTTGAGAACGGTAAAAGGGGCTTAATTTTATTCATTTTATAAGGTAAAGGGGTGAAAGCCCCTTTTTTTTATTTATGCATACCGATTTATTAACGCTTGTTGTTTTTATTTGGGGGCTGTTATGCGCTTGGGCTGTCATTCAGGGATTCAAAGGCTAATTGTTTATTCTTTTTGTTTTTCATTTCTGTTTATCAGTTGGCCTAAACCTGTTGCGGCTAATCCGGTTCTGGCAGCGGGTTTATTGGTTCGGGTTATTGCACAAACTACGGCAAAGAGAGCGGCAACTCAGGTTATTGCAAAGCAAGCTGTGACTAAATATCCGTTAACAGAAGCTGTGTTGCAGGAAACGATAAGGAGACAATCGGCGGCAACATTAAGTGGTATGTCTCGTGTAGCGGCCACGGTTCCGGCTAATTCATCTTTGCGTAGAGCAGGGCAGGTTACTTGGGCGGGTCTTAGTGTGGTAGGTGGGGTTATGACTGCTTCGGAGTTGGTTGATACTTTTCGTTCTGATGACTTTCAAGGAGTTGCATTGGGGAACGGCAAATATGAGGTTAGTGTAGGGGGACGAACTCGGATTGTTGATTTCCAGCCATCGCCGAATTCTCCGGTTATTCTTTATGGTAATGATTCAGTAAATTTTGAACTTGATTGGAATTCAGTTTTATCTGATACTCCTTTGGTTAAAGGTATTCTTCTTGATGGAAAAGTTATTGAATCTTTTCCCGTTCCTTCTTCTGTTACTCAATCTAATTTTTTAAATAATAAATTGGCAACCTATTCAGCGGACATTTCAAGTTCAAGCGGTGATTATTTTTACATTAAAGATGATAAATTAAGTTCCGTGAAAGATTTAATTCTTACGGGGGTTGTAAAACATTATGAAACCAGAAATGAATCTAGATTTTACACTACTCGAGTCAGTGGTGATAATGATGCTTTCGATTATGTTACTTCCTCTGAGTCTGTTGATATTTTGGATTTTAATGTTAATTTTGATATTAATTCTAAAAACTCAGAAGATTCTTTATTTACTCCAAATGCGTACAATTATTTTAGCGCCAATGTTCCTGTCATTATCAATAGGAAGGAGATAAAAAGTAATTTTGAACCTTGCGACAGGGTAAAACAAGATGCGCAGGGAAATTCTATTTGGGGTGATTATATTTGTACGCCACCTTCGGAATCTGATTATTTATTCCATTCGGAAAGAACAAGCTGGTCAATTCATGTTGGTTTAAATCGGAGTTATGACGGAAATTACTTTAATGAAAAATTAAAATCCTCTTCCGTTAGGGTGGTTTCAGCTAATGAATTGCCTCATCTTTTGAAAGATAGGCCACTTGATAATTCTATTGTTGCCGATTTAATTAACGATTTATTGCATGATGCGGCGGCTCAAAATGGTTATGAGGGGGTCACTGTCAGTGATGGGGATTATGTAACTTCATCTGAGGTTGATGATGCGTTAAGAGAATTGGGACATAGTAAAATTGATGCATCAGATTTTTTTTCACCGATTCAGAATATTGAACTGGATTTATCTTCTCATGAAACGATGGTTAATAATAATGGTGGCAATGGTGGCGGCGGTAATATTGATGTCAAAGTCGATTTAGGAACTGATCCAAAAATAAAAGCGCCAGACTTGGAAAAACCGCCAACGGGTAAAGAAATTGCCCAGCCCATTATAGATGGAATGTCTTTTATTTCTGATTATAAGATATCAGGTAAGGACGCATCTTGTCCCACCGTGAATACTTCTTTTTCTTTAATAGGATTTGATTTTGATTTGGTTATTGACAGTCATTGCGACCTGATAGAAAGAAACAGGAAGTTGATAGAGCTGATAACTTCTTTAGTTTGGGCTTTTATTGCCTTGCGTATAGTTCTGGATGCTTAAAAGGAGTTTATATGTACGGTTTCTTACTTTCTGCTTTGAACACAGTGCTTACCTATCTTTTTCGTGCTGCTGTTCTTAAGTTTATTATCTTTTTTTCCCTGTATTTTATTGTGAAGGAATTCATGTCTGTCATTGTGGAACTGCTGCCTAAGAGTTCGAATTTTCAGGCTTTGTTTGATTTGTTACCTGATTCGGCTTGGTACTTTATCAATCTGTTTCAGGGGGTTTTAGGCATAAACTTATTAATCGATGCTTGGTTCACCCGTTTTATCATTCGCAGACTTCCTTTTATAGGGTAATTGACATGTCTATCACAGCTTACTTCGGCGTTCCTGGCTCTGGTAAGAGTCATGAGTGTGTTAAGAGTGTTATTCTTCCTGCCTATCTGCAAGGCAGGAGGATTATAACCAATATTGACGGTATTAATCCCGATGCCATCCGTGATTATGCGGCGAAGTTGTCTAAGGGAAAGGGGAGCGATTTCGGTGAGATAGTTTCAGTAACTGATGAGCAGGTCATGCAGGCGGGGTTTTTTCCTTATAATTCCCGTTTTACTGTGGTTAGCTCGCCGTCATTGCGCGCGCGTTCTGGTACGTCTGCGTCTTTCTCTGTGGGTGAAGATGTGCCTGTTTTGAGTAATGTCAGTTATTCAGGTGATAAGCCGATTCAGTCAGTGGAATATCGTTCATCGGGTGTTATTTTTAACGTTATGCCGGAAGTAAGACAGGATGTGATTGATTTGTCTATCAGTCAGGAACTATCAAACTTTGCCAAGACGCATACAGGTGTTAATAATTCACCAACCTTAATTAAGCGTAATATTCAGACGTCAGTATCTGTCAGTGATGGCGACATTATTTTGATTGGCGGTTTGGCTGATAATAAAGATACTGGCGCTAATACAGGGTTATCCTTTATGCCATCTTGGTTTTCTACAAGCAGCAAAGAGAAAACAAAAACTGATATATTAATTATTCTTCAGGCTAAAAAAGTAAAACGCTAGGATTTCTTCCCCGCAGCTGGCGAGGAGGCGGAATCCTAGGCGGAGCACTTTTTAGCTTGATATCAATTAAAATATAGGGATTGGATTATGTTATCTGATAAAAGATATAAAATTATTTCTATTTTGATTCTTTCATGCATCGGAATTTTTTCATCTTTATTTTTTCATATACTCGCCTGTTCTTATTTTGGGTTACCTCTTGAGTGGGGTGTCATTTATGAATATGCTTCCTTTTCTTTTATTTACGTAAATTGGCTTTTCATATTTACTAACCTGTTTGTCATATTTTCTTTGATTTTTATTTTTTATTTACCATACGCGATAAGCTTGAAAATTTATGAGAAGATATAATTTATAATTTATAATTTATATTTTTAATCATTAATTTTAACATCAAACTAGCGTCTATTCTGTGTTTTATGCCCGTCAGGGCATTGGAGGCGGTTTATCAGAAATTACTGGGAACACTGACCGATATAGCAGGGCGAGAACGTGAACGTTTTTTAAGCTCAATTTCGGTATTTTGCCTAGTTGGCTTATTTATTTTTTCTATTGGTATGTTATATCTGGTTGTATAGTTTGTTCTTGTATCGTTTACTATGCTTTTCGTTTTATTCAGGAACTCGGAGCTAAACGTTGCCGGAATAACATCATTACGTGATTTTTTACTTAGGAATGGTTAAAATGTCATCATTTTAAATGGCTCTATAATTTATATTATTGTTATATATGAATTTTAAATTATCATTACCTGAATGAAGGTCGTAAATTTTTCTCAATAGTTAAATCGTCAAGTATTAAATCGTGGGGTCCCTTTAGGGTTCCGATTTAATACTTGTACGACACTCCGGTTAAAAACACTTGGGCAAGGTGGTTGTGAACACGAAGTGCTCACAACCTCTTATTAGACAGTTTTTATTATTTTTATACTAAAGTTGAATGTTAATGAATGACTCAGGGTCTTCATGAAAATCATACGATAGTACATCTATTTTCTTTTGAGAAATACGGTAAAAAAATTTTCTTTTGCTTTTTTGGTAAACTGAACACTCATTTGTCAGCTAAACTTTCGAGTTCATCGCTAGTTAAAGGTGCAAAAACATCATCAATATGATGCAGCTCTCCACGTTCTGCTTGTGTAATCGATTCAGCTAGAATAGCTTTTAAATTTTGTAATTTAAGCTGTGTAAACTGATCATATTCTTCTGGAGACATAACCACAGCTACGCACTTACCATGCTTACTAATCTCAACTGGTTCACGTTGAACCTTCATGAGTAGCTCTCCAAACTGATTTTTTGCGAGTTGTGCAGGAATGATTTTCATAAATCACGCTCCTTATAAAGTACAAAATGGCTCGAATTAGGTTCACTAAAACCCCCGTACTGTACTACGGGGGAAATCTAAAATTATGTTTTAAAGTTTATAAAACCAGTCTTTTTTATCATCTTTATTTTTTATTGTCATTACTATTAATTGTTCTAGTAGATCATCTGTTATATTATCTATATCTGCGTATTCATCGTTTTTGTGCATATAATATGCGATACGCAGTATATAAGATTGTTCATCGTCTTTTTTCCTATTTAATAGATTATTAAGTTTTTCCAATGATCTTTTTATAGCAGACGGATTTAATCCAGTAATTTCAGAGATTTCTTCTGCTCCTATCCCTGCATCCGATAATTCTTTTATTCCAAATGATAAAACATATGTCTTGGCTATTGATGTGTAATAAGACATCTGTCTTTTGAGTCTTTCCTTATGATGTTTTGAGTTGTTTATTTCGGCTATTTTTTCTTCATCTTTTTTGTTATTGAATTCATCTATATATTGGCTAATAAATTTTCTAGCAGCAGTGCTATTTTTTAGTTGCTTTTCACTTATAGTAATATTTAATGTTTCTGCTATTGAGCGCATAAAATCCACTTGTTTTTTAGTTGCAGGTCTAATGCTGTCAGGAATAAATGTTCTCAATATTTTTTCTAATGATTCAGAATAATGAGATTGTAAAGGTATAAAATTATTTTCTTCTATTGATATTAATTCACATATGTAACTAGGAATCTCAAATTTTATTTCTTTGCTATCTACTTTAAGTGTAACAATGGTTATATCTTTATCACTCATAATGTTCTTTTATTATGTTTAAATAGGATTCGTCACCGTAGTACTCCCCGTTCTATACCATTGAGTACTACAGTGGTAGTCTAACGTTACTTTGGATTTTTAGGTGTGTTATCTATTTTTTCTATTTGGGTATGGATCATTTTTTGCGTCACCTTGACCAGTTTCTATATCCCAGCTTTTTAGAGGATGAGGCTTCCTTTTGAAATTTGGGCAAGGCGGTAGAGATGTTTTACTCTGATTAGAGTACTTATATCCACAATCAGAGCAAGTATACGTGCCTGCTGATACATCACTCCCATAGGAAACATTCTTCTTTTTCATGATATTAGATCCTTTTTGTACAAGGTATTCACCATTGAATACCTTAAGATCAGATATGGTGTGGTAGGGCATTTTTCAAGTCCTCATCTGATGAAATTTTTTTCGTTCAATTCTTATCTAATTTCTAATTTTTTCTTGAAAATTTTCTGTAATCTTCGTCACTTATTGTCTCCAAACCTTTCCGGATTAACCATTCTAAGACAGTAGTGTCTTTAACCGGCTCTTTGAGTTCGATGACTGCTTTCACCGTCTCTTTTTCAACCAAACGCCAAATGTTGTCGTTGATGTGCTTCGTCGGCATTTTTTGACCTCCGTATAAATTTTATGATTATCATAATCTAAAATTTCAAAACTTGTTGACAATTAGGATCTAAGAATTTATAACGGAGCCAGAAAATAAGAAAATAATTTCTGATGTTCTGAGATTTGTTTGCATACTGATAATCAGGGTCACTGTGGGAGTGATTTTATTTTTGTCTGGTTAGGTTCGCATAATCTATATTATGTTAAATACGAATTATTGGATAATAAATTCACCAGTGTTCTTCATACAGCAAAACCATAAAACGACTCTACCCCATCTTTTATGCTCGCCTATATTATAAAAATATAGGCGTTACCATTAATTTAATAGTGAAAGCCTAAGTGCTAAAGCGATTAGTGTTATTGTTAGTATAGGAATGGTCATGATGATACCTGTTTTAAAATAATATCCCCATGTGATGGTCATATTTTTTTGCGATAACACGTGTAGCCATAACAAGGTTGCTAAACTTCCAATTGGTGTGATTTTCGGTCCCAAATCAGCGCCAATGACATTTGCATAAACCATTGCTTGTTGTATCAATCCGGTAGCTTCACTTCCCTCAATAGATAATGCGCCGATTAATACTGTTGGCATATTATTCATAATGGAAGATAGAAAGGCGGTGATAAACCCAGTACCCAGTGTTGCTACCCATAAACCTTTATCAGCAAGATAATTGAATATTTCCGAAAGATAGTTGGTCAACCCTGCATTTCTTAAACCATAAACAACCAAATACATGCCAAGTGAAAAAATCACAATTTGCCACGGTGCACCACGTAACACTTTCTTGGTGTTGATAATGTGCCCTTTGGAGGCAATGACCCAAAGAATTAATGCGCCTATTGCGGCAATGGCACTGACCGGAATACCCAAAGGCTCTAACACAAAGAAGCCTATCAATAACAGCACCAATACAAACCATCCCGCTTTAAATGTGGTCTTATCTTTAATCACTAAAACCGGGTTGCTCAGTTTTAATACATCATAGTGTTTCGGTATGTCTTTACGGAAAAAGTAATGCAGCATAGCTAACGTTGCGACGATAGCGGCAATATCAACAGGAACCATGATAGATGCATATTCACTAAAACCGATATTGAAGAAATCAGCAGAAACGATATTAACCAGATTGGAAACAATCAGCGGCAAACTGGCGGTATCAGCAATGAAACCTGCGGCCATGACAAACGCCAACGTCGTTCCTTTGTTAAAACCTAATGCCAATAACATGGCGATGACAATCGGAGTCAAAATTAGCGCAGCACCATCATTCGCAAATAAGGCGGCAACTGTTGCGCCTAGTAAAACGATATAGCTGAATAATAATCGCCCTTTTCCACCGCCCCATTTTGCTACATGCAGTGCGGCCCATTCGAAAAAACCACTTTCATCTAAAAGAAGACTGATGATGATAACGGCAACAAATGTTGCTGTTGCATTCCAGACAATGTTCCAGACAACAGGAATATCCTGAAAACTGATGACACCAAATAATAGGGCTAGTAGTGCACCAATAGTTGCACTCCAGCCAATTCCTATCCCTTTAGGCTGCCAAATAACAAAAGTAATCGTCAGAATAAATATCAATGCGGCAATAAGCATAACACCCTCTTTTAATAAGGTACTAATAGACACTTTCTTATACGAAAAGATAACAATTAACCCGTTGATTAACTTAGTGTTGATATTTCAGCCGGCTCATTTTCAAATAGGGAAATAATTTCCGCATCTGTTCCCGCATGCCAATGCTGCAATATAACGCAGGGCCAAATATTGCTAACCTTTTCATAACCATGATGTTATATATGTTTTTTCATATATGTTTGTTTAAAAATTTTCAAGCTGAACAATTATCAATAAGATCTTTTTTCCCTATAGCTTTAAGTAATTGAGAAACCCGGTTTTTCTCTGTGGCATAAGTCAGGTCTATCATATTCTTTACCCACGGTAATAATGCAGGTGATAATCTGTAATGAACCCATTTGCCATGCTTCGAATCCAGCAATAAACCAGATTCACGCAACATGGCAAGGTGTCGGGATGTTTTAGGCTGAGACAGATTCAAAGCGGTATAAATATCACAGACACACAGTTCACCACATGCTTTGAGAAGCAATATGATGTCTAGTCTCGTTTGATCGCCCAATATTTTAAATAACTGTAATGGTTCCATACCTGCTCCTTTGAAAATCTATTTTGTAATGTACATTCGAATAATATATACGTCAATTCGAATATGTTTTTGCACATAAAAACACCTAGAATGGATCTTGGTCAGATTAACTCGCAATCTTTTCTTTTTATTAAATCTCGATTAGACAAAAATAGCCACTCTGCAACAAAGAAGTGCCAAAATAGGCTGCCAGACGCCCTCCCCAATCACAAATTCAAAATTGCCTGACATGACCATGGAAAATTTATAGACTTACAGTTTTATAGACGTCAATGAGAGAATAACTTAGTATTGTCCTCGATTATGTGTTTTTTGTCATAGGTCAAATATGATAACGGGAAAAACAGCGACTGATATTTTTGAGCAAATAAGAACTTTAGTGCAATCCGGTAATTATAAGCCCGGGGATTCGCTGCCTCCGGTTCGTGAGTTGGCAATTGAACTCGGCATCAACCGTAATACAGTTGCTGCGGCTTATAAACGTCTGGCCGATGCAGGCATTGCTGTGAGCAAAGGCCGTAATGGTACTTTAATCAGAGAACAGGTTCAGAACACGCCTTATGAAGGAACGCCCCCGGGATTGGCGCTCAGAGATATGGCTGGAGGAAATCCCTCTCCTGCTCTGCTTCCGAAGCTAAGAATCAGTTCACTCAATGAAAAGAACGTTTCAAAACTCTACGGCGAACCCATAATCAATATGGAGCTTGAAAGGATAGGACGTAATTTGCTCGAACAAGATCTGCAAGTGAGTTACGAACTGAACCTGACCAACGGTGCTGTTGATGCTGTGGAGCGGTTGCTGACCTGTTACCTGATTAGCGGAGACAAAATTGCCGTTGAAGATCCCTGTTTTTTAAGCAGTATCAATACGATCAAGAATAATCGATTTGTCGCCATTGGTGTTCCGGTTGATGAAGAAGGCATTCAGGTTTCTGATCTCTCAGCTCATCTGGCTGCTGGCGTGCAAGCCATTATTATTACCCCACGAGCACACAATCCGACTGGCTGGGGACTTAGCGCCACGCGTGCCGTGCAGTTAAAGGAATTACTTGAGTGTTATCCGCAAGTTCTGGTCATTGTCGATGACCATTTCTCTTTGCTTTCAACAACTGATTACCAACATATTATTCCTGCCACGACACGTCACTGGGCACTTATTCGTTCGACTTCAAAATTTCTGGGCCCGGATATACGGTTGGCTTTTGTTGCCAGTGATACAGAAACCTCGCAACACTTGCGTCAAAGGTTAAATTCGGGAACAAACTGGGTTAGTCATATTCTTCAAGAGATTGCCACTGCGACCTGGAACTCACCGGATTTTGGACAGGAACTGACACGAGCAAAAGAAACTTATTGGAAATTACGTGAGCATCTGACCCGATGCTTAAAGGATTATGGCATTAATGTGTCTGAACATCATGATGGATTAAATCTATGGCTCCCATTGGAAGATAACAGCACCAACACAGTGATGCTATTGGCACAACATGGATGGTTAACACGCGGAGGAGAGGTTTTCGGAGTGACACAAACTTGCCATGGTCTTAGGATCACCATCTCAGAACTTGATGAATCAACTATAGAATCCCTTGCCAAAGTTCTCGCCGGTATTCTAAAAGTCGATGACAAACACCGCCAGAAGATCCAATCAAAATAAAATATCCCACATAAAGCAAAAATATTTCAACTTAGCTTTGAAAAAGCTTCACCAAAGCTAAGAAGAAATACACTAAAACTCACCTAACTACACTTATCAGATTGGCTACACAGTGTGCTTAGCCAAGTCCTTAGGGGTGATTTTCTTAGATATATGATCTTTATTAATAGATAAAACTATCTGTCCATATAATCCATCCAATAAATTATCACCTATTTGTTTTATATTCAAAATTGCAGCCCTATTTTTAACGCCAGAAAATATATGATCTTCTTCATTCTTAAGCCTTTTAATTTCCCTCGGAGAATACATGTCATTCGCCATTACTTCTTTAGATACCCCTTCCGGGAAATAGATTTGGCCTACAAAATAGAATTTATCGTCTTGTCTTTTTTGGACATTTGCACTTCTTGCGGAGACATGGATATGTAAAGCCCTGTTGGCATAAAATCCAGGGAAAATTGTGGTGAATCTGACTATCCCTTCTTTGTCTGTCCTTTGTGCACCACGGAGAAATGTGCTTTCATCAGTTCTTGAAATCGAACCTATCTCACCAGTCAACGCTTTAAGATCTGGATTTATGTATTTCCAACCGGAGTATTTTCCCATTGCATTACAATGCCATATATCAATAAAAACATCATCCAAAGGTTTACAGGTTGCAGAATCAATTATTTTCATTGTCAGTAAAAGAGGTATTCCCTGCTCATCTTCTGTAATATTCCTCCTCAACAGTTTGTTATTTATAAAGTATGGGCCTGACATTTCTTCTGGGGTCATCTCACAAACCCCTACATCAATTCCTTTTTTGGACTGAGATGATGAAGATGCAAGAGCCCCTGCCGGCATCAGAGGTAATAGTGAAAATACTGCACCAGTCACACTTGCTTGTTTTAGAAAAAGTCTTCTTCCATTTTTCATAAATTGAATCCTCATATTCCATTTAATTATATGATTTTTTGTATCTTCAACGATAAACATTAGTTTAATGTTCTGATTTGGATAAGTGTATAGGCTTACATTTGAAATATGACACCAGTATTTAACCATGCGTCAATTAATATTTAGAAATAACATAATCATTTTTATAATAATTTTTGCATTTCCAATCTGATGGGTTTAATGAACAATAGCCTATGAGGCTGTGCCACCAGCCCCAATCATGGTAAATATCATTATTTGATGGCATTCAGTTAACACTCAATAATCATTGAGAACAGATCTAATCCTTGGCGAACAATGGCTTATCCATAATGAAACAATAACCAAAATAATGAAAAAGACAGGCACAGATAGCGTTAACTCCTTGAAAACAAACCGGCCCATATTTATTCCAGAGACTTCCCAAGTTAAAAATAATGCCACGGGACATGTCAAAAGACCTGAAATTCCCCCAATAACAATCAGACAATACAGCTTTCTTTTGTTTATTTTCTGAATGGCGGGATCCAATGTTTTCTGATATTGCCAATAAATCATTATTGGATACAACACTCCCAGCAATGAACTGAGGTGTTGCAGAATTTTATATATACCAACCCCCTGTCCCTCGGCAATGAAGTGAAAAACGCGAAATTGCAATAGAGGGATCAGTTCAACGAAAAAGCGCTTATCGTGAGTAAATGCATCCCAGATAATATGGGTAATAGCTAATATGGGTAATAGCGCCTATAATTAACGAAAAGATGAAAATAATTTTATCTTTATGATCCCACTTTTTATGACAAACAAAAGATATGGGTGAAAGGACGGATAAAGGCGATGACAACCGACGAGCAAGCCAGAAGATCAGTAAACATAAAGGTAAGCCAGTATAAAACCATCCAGGCAAGTGATGCGCCGTTGCTGCAATAACATACAATCCGGCAGAGTAAAATAAATCAGGAGACACACTTCCCACAATGAGTGCAGGTAAATTCAATAACTTTCCTCCAGGAAGATATCTTAAAGGAAAAACGGCAGCTGGATGTGAAAATGTCCAAGGCATTATAAATACCCCCCAAAAATTAGCGTGCTTTAGCCAATTAACCCATTAATTACCTACATGAGTATTGTTTTTTCCGGTATTCAGAAAGCGATAAGTGACACAATGCAAAATTTAATGACAGAAAGATTAATTTTACGTCCCTGGCAGGAAACAGATGCTGAAAGCTTGTATGAATATGCCAAAGATGAACGTGTAGGCCCTATTGCAGGTTGGCCAGCACATAAAAGTATAGAAGAAAGTGCACAAATTATCCGCGATGTCTTTATGGTCGACAAAGTATATGCAGTTACACTGAAAAGCGATAATCGGGCTATTGGTTGCATCGGGCTGTTAATGGCAAAAGACAGCAACTTCTCTATCGGAGATAATGACGCAGAAGCAGCCTATTGGATCGGTGTACCTTTTTGGGGACAAGGGCTTATTCCAGAAGCACTGCGTGAACTTATGCGCTATGGGTTTGAAGAATTGAAGTTAGAGAATTTATGGTGCGGCTATTTTGCTGACAATCATAAATCAAAAAGCGTTCAGGAAAAGTGCGGTTTTCGCCATCATCATGTCATTGATGAGCAGTATGTTGTTATTATGGATGAAATTCGAACTGAAAATATCAGTCGGATCACACGAGATGAATGGAATTCATTATAGCTTTTAATAATAAATCTCTCTGTGAGTGATAAAAACCAGGCTCTTACCAAGAGCTTGGTTTTTTATTTTTGGCGTTAATGTTAGATAGGTGTGAATATCAATCTGCGACCACTATAGTCGTCATTGTTGGTATATTCCATGCTCCACCAGCGCGAATTAACCGGCAACGGCCAGTATATCCACTCGAACTTTGTACAAAATCGTTTCCATCCCATGTCCAGTAATCATATTTCCAGCAGTCTCCTAAACCTCTTCCTTTTAGCGAATACTCAAGTACACCATCATGATAAAAAACCTTCCTTCAACAATTCAATGCATTCTTGAGCGCCTCGTTTCAGTACTTCTCCTTTTAAGCAAACAACGTTTATCGGTAAGATCAGGCCATTTTGCAAATTACGAAACTCTAAGCGCTTTAATTGACCTTTTGAAAGCTGATCTTGAATCAATGAATAAGGCAGATTTCCCCATCCCAACCCTGCTTCCACTAAACCCAATGCCATAGCAAAACTGTCTGTGCGCCAAAATTTCGTCCCAATCTGAGTGCGAACATCACTGAGATCGTGGTGGTGACTGGCGATAATAATCTGACGGGCTTGAATCAAGTCTTCAATATAAAGCGGTTTAGTATGCGTCAATGAAGGGTGTTCAGCTGAAATTGTTGCAATAAGAGATTCATGCCCCACACATTGAAACTGTTCCTGCGGATTGATATATAAGCCGCCGAAAATGATGGCCAACTGAATTTTATGTTGATGTAACAACGGTAAAATATCGTCTTGTGGCGCGGTTGTTATTTCAACATTCATTAAAGGATAGCGCTGATTCAATTCCTTCAGCGCCACCAGCACACGGGATGGATTAATGTCTGTCGCTATCCCTATGGAAAGAGTGCTTTCCATTCCCTGGGACAGCTCCCGGGAAAACGCATTTATTTGATGAAGCTTATCAACGATCTCCCGTGCGTAGGGAACAAGGACCAATGCTTTTTCTGTGGGAAGTGGCTCTCGACATTTTCTATCAAACAACTCATAGCCAAGTTCTGCTTCCAGATTAGCAATCGCCATACTGACAGATGAGGGAACACGTTTTAATGCTCGTGCTGCCGCAGAAAAAGATCCCTTATCCAACACAGTTAAAAATAGCTGCAAGTTATCGCTTGAAAATGGCATAGGAGCACGACCTTTCAAAAAATCTGATAGTAGCTGACTTTTATTATCATTTCTATTGATTTAACTTGGCCTTTTCTCAAATCCAGGAATCAACTCACTGTCATGCAAGGCATTAAACGTAAGATAGTCTTTATCTCATCCTATGAGATCATTGGTATGATAATGTCATCTTTGGGAATGGCATTTTTGTCAGGAAATTCAACCGATACCACTGCTCCCCTTGCTTTGTCCATCACGACCATTGCAGTAACATGGAATTTTATTTTCAATTCATTATTTGAGTATTGGGAAGCTCGCCAAGTATCACGGGTCCGAACATTTCGCCGACGTCTTGCCCATGCTATTTTATTTCAGCTCACATTAGTTGTATTTTTAATTCCTTTAATATCTTGGTGGTTATCCATTACACTATTGGAAGCATTTATATTGGATGTCATTTTCATTATTTATATTCCTATTTATACTTTTATGTTTAATTGGGCTTTCGATAAAATTTTTGGCCTTCCCGCATCAGCGTTACCACAAGAACAACAAAACAATTCTTAATCAGTTATCCATTCAGGCCTGATTTAATTGGGTCTGAATGAGTTATATCCGCAAGGTTTTTAATTCCTGCGCCTTATGTAAAAACAATAATTCATAATTAAAATAAATAGTTATAAATAAAAAATGAAATTTAACCTTGACTAATCAGGTTTAACTTTTTCTACTAGTGAGGAATTAACGATAACAAAGAAGAAGGTAATGATGATTATTTTTGTGACAGGAGCAACCTCCGGTTTTGGTGAAGCAATTGCCAGAAAATTTATCAAACATGGCTCCATAGTCATTGCTACAGGGCGTCGTAAAGATAGATTAGAGACTTTGAAACAAGAATTAGGAGAAAATTTCCACCCTATTCAACTTGATGTAAGAGATCGTGTTGCCATTGATCAAGTCGTTCAGCAATTACCCGAGTTATTGCGCAGCATAGATGTCCTCGTGAATAATGCAGGGCTGGCGTTGGGGTTAGAGCCTGCCCATCAAGCGAATCAGGATGATTGGGAAACTATGATCGACACCAATACTAAGGGGTTAGTCAACATGACCCGCGCCCTGCTGCCTGATATGGTACAGGCCAATCATGGGCACATTATTAATATTGGTTCTACAGCAGCAAGCTGGCCATATGCTGGTGGTAATGTATACGGAGCCACCAAAGCGTTTGTTAAGCAATTCAGTTTGGGGCTGCGAGCTGACTTGCAAGGGAAAAAAATTCGGGTTACTGACATTGAACCCGGGCTTGTTGGCGGAACAGAATTTTCTCAAATTCGTTTTAAGGGTGATGATGAAAAAGTGGCCAAGACTTATGACGGAACTGACTCCCTGACTGCTGATGATGTGGCTGAAGCCGTTTTCTGGGTTGCAAACCTTCCGTCTCATGTCAATATTAATATATTAGAGATGATGCCTGTGTGTCAGTCATTCGCAGGCTTAAGTGTACATAGAAACCAATAATCGCAATCTCAAGCATGTATTAATGTAATGCCAGATGCCATTGAAGACGCTGACCAGCACAACATTGCTTGGATGGCATCTGTAAATAACCTAATCTTCTTGTTAGATAATCTGGTTTTGTAAATGACACAAATAAAGAGGTTCAAACATGAGCATTCATAATTCCTTCATCGCCAAAAATCTTTCTGTTATCGCCCTGTTATTTTCGTTTTTTTGGCAAGCCCCTGCATTTTCAGCCCCCTGTACATCAGATAGTACATGTATAACCATCAATGGAGCGGAAGGTGGCGCAATGAATAAAGAAAATGCTCGCCAAAGCAAGGAAGAATGGGATGAGCAAAGAAAATTACGCCACAAGGTCAATGACCGCAGAGAGAAAGAGTTTGATAAGTATGAAACGGAAGTTGATAATCGTGACGATTGTTTAAAAAGCGCCAATATCAATGCTTATTGGGAACCCAATACAAAACGTTGCCTGGATATCAACACAGGCCAGCCAATCAAACCCTGATAGATATTAGACATGAACATAAGGAGATCATAGTGAAGAAGATCCTATTGATTGGGTCCTTATTTTTTGCACTTTCTCCCTTTGCGGTTCAGGCCACACAAAAAGTGACATGTGAAAGCCTGAAACAGGAAATAGCGCAAAAAATTATCAAAAATGGTGTTTCAGAAGGCGATTTTAAACTCGAGATTATCCCTGATGAACAAAATGTGAAAGACAATGTTGTGACAGGCAACGAGAAAGTTGTTGGTCATTGTGACTTAGGGAAGAAAAAGATTGTTTACACTCGTTTTTCTAAATCTAAATCCCTCTCTTCTAATGCGCCTTCTGATAGCACAGAACTTCACGAATAAATCTAAAAAAAGGGAGCACGATATGCTCCCTTTTTTTTACTTACTTTCATTAAATACAACTATCGCAGAATCACTTAGGTAACAAGATAAATCTCGTTCCTCAGGCCTTAAGAGATAAGGGATTTCGCCAAATTGTGGTGCAGGAATATGGCGACGTAGACGCTCGAGTGTCTTTGCATAATGTGCCAATCCTGGATTAATGCGATTGGCAATCCAACCAACCAAAGGGACGCCGTCATTAATGATAGATTGTGCTGTCAGAATTGCATGATTTACGCAACCTGCCTGAATTCCGACAACCAAAATAACAGGGATTTTTTCCCGCACAACCCAATCAGAGTAAAACGTTTCATCCTCAAGTAACATACGCCAACCACCGTTACCTTCAACAATCACAATATCTGATTTTCTCTCTAGATTTTTCAGCCCATTTGTCATTTGAACAAAGTCAGCCTGATTTTCTTCCTCGTAATTGCTGTTCCAAATAACAGGGTTAATTTCTTCATAAGTCACTTGAACCGGCGAAGATTTATGTATGATGACAGCGTCTCGGTTACGTATCCCCTCTGGTGTTTCTTGTTTTTCTGTTGCAATGGGTTTATAGCCTACTGCATTTATTCCTTCTTGATTAAGAAGTTGCAGTAATGCACGGGTAGCAACTGTTTTACCAATGTTGGTATCCGTGCCTGTAACAAATAAGCGCGTTAACATAATTCATTTTTCCGTAATGACAGAATAGATAGACAAGCTACGCTTTCCAGCGAGCAGGTCTAAAGTGTAGGAGATGTCTTTGAGATAGGGATTGCGTTAGCTCAATGTTTTACTTGATGAAAGCATTTTATCCTTGCATAAGTTCAATAAGTAATTCGCCGCCATACAAGGATTGTTTAATTAGTGCTGCGGTGGGAAGTGTGCCTGCATTCTCAAATTGAGTTGCGACAATATCAACTTGCCGACTATATCCCGGAAGTGAGCCTTGAACTATTTGCCTTTGAATGGCCGGATAAAGGATATGCTGTACGCCGTTCAGCGGCGAGCCAATCAATATTTTTTCAGGGTTAAATAGATGGAGAAAGAAAAAATCATTAATTTTTTCAACAATACAGCCCAGAAAAGTTTGCTGGTGGAGCACCGTAATTGGCAGTTTATCTTCCACAACAAGATGACCACTTAAGTCACGAAGCCCAATGACCATATTTCCTTTATTGAGACGAATACATAAAAACTGCCACCCCTCACTAGAAACTTTTAACCCGATGGCAGGACGGCCACGAAAACCGAGATCAGGAAATTCGGTTTCTTTCACCAGATGCGACTCAATAAGTTCACGTGTGATTTTGGTAATGCTGGCAGGAGCTAATTGGGTTCTTTTGGAAAGTGCAATGCGAGAGATAGGACCATGCTGATCAATGAGTCGATAAACCAAGCCAATATTTGTTTGTTTAATTTGGTCAATATGACTTGGCTGAACATCAACACTGACCTCGCCTCCCGCTATTTAATTCAACCCACTAAAAAAATTAACGGTGATTATGTAACTGTTAAAATTAGAATATATTCATTTAACGTAGAAATGTGATCCTTCACACGAACTTCCTTTGTTTGACAGCATTCATTTACAGCATTGGCGAAATATTGGAGAGCAGAAGGTCGGTTAATCGATCCGCCGCCCGGCTGTTATGCTGGCTTTTGTGTTTAACCAACCATACTTCCGAATAAATTGAGTTATTGGCCAAAGGCAAATATTGAATACCAGCAAGTTTCATTCGTATGAATGATTCAGTGACGATACTGATTCCTAACCCAGCAGCAACCAATCCGAGTATTGTCATGGCTTCCCCCGCTTCTTGCGAAATTGTGGGAGTGACTCCGGCATTGGCCAGCAAGGAAATGATCTCATCATAGAGAGCCGTTCCTACATCACGTTCGAAAAATACCAGTGGATAACCAGATAACATCGCTAAATTTACGCCTTCATCTGCATACTTCAATAAAGGGTGCCCGTCATATACCGCCAAAACAAAACGTTCTTTAAAAAGTAATTGATACTCCAAATTATCGGGTAATAACGTATTACGCATGATCCCGACATCAATTCGCCCTGTCTGCAACGGTGATATTTGTTGTTTTGTATTCATCTGATGCATATGGATGGCAACATCAGGGTAACGTTCCCTGAACTGACGTAAGCTCAGCGCCACTTTAGGCATAAAGGGAGCCGTGGTCGTAAAGCCAATAGATATTTCCCCCAATTCTCCCTGTTGCATCCGGGCAGCTTTAACTGCCGCAGCCTCAACTTGAGCAATAACCTGATATGCCTCTTGCAGAAACATTTGGCCAGCTGCCGTTAAGCTCACATTTCTATTGTTACGGACCAATAACTTGGCATTTATATTCAATTCAAGTGATTGAATTTGTTGACTCAGTGGCGGCTGAGATATATTCAGACGCTCTGCTGCCCGCCCGAAATGAAGTTCTTCTGCTACAGCAATGAAATAACGTAAGTGTCTGAGTTCAATATTAATGGTCATAATTCGTCACTTTATTGATACTTTAAAAGTATCATTTTGAATGATTAATATATTAGACAATATATTTGCGAGTTTCTATTCTTGAGCCGAAACATTTTTTTACATGAGTTAAGGAAGTAATGTGAGTATTATCCAAAGCGTCGGTGAAAAATCTGCAGTCTCTGACCTTGAAATAGATGAAGACAGAATTAACCAGAAACATCAGAGCAAACCCCGCCTGATCCAACGTGAAGACACAATGTATTTACGTATCACCCTATCATTTTTTGCTGCGGGATTAGCAACGTTTGCGTTGCTTTACTTTGTTCAGCCCGTACTGCCAATTTTGTCAGAAGAATTTCATATCTCCCCCGCCAATAGTAGTTTGATTTTATCGCTTTCCACCGGAATGCTATCACTCGGATTATTGATAACAGGACCCCTGTCTGATGCAATTGGCCGAAAAAATATCATGGTGGTGTCATTGATTTCTGCTGCCATTTTTACTCTGTTGAGCGCTACGATCACAAGCTGGCATGGCATCCTGCTCATTCGTGCTCTGTTGGGGTTATCATTAAGTGGTGTTGTTGCCGTTGCCATGAGTTATCTCAGCGAAGAAATCGATCCTAAATATGTAGCCTTATCTATCGGGCTTTATATCAGCGGTAATTCAGTCGGTGGAATGGGCGGGCGTTTGGTTACTGGTATCGTAACAGACCATTTTTCATGGAGATTTGCTACTGTTTTACTGGGTTCTTTTTCTTTAATTTCAGCCATTATATTTTGGCGAATTTTACCAGAATCCAAAAATTTCAAGCCCTCTTCATTAAAGTTTAAATCGTTGTTATTAAACTTTAAATTACACTTTAGAGATCAAGGGCTGCCCCTTCTTTTTACAGAAGCTTTTTTATTAATGGGAAGCTTTGTTACCATATTCAATTACATTGGCTATCGGTTATTAGAAACACCTTACAATTTTAGTCAAACCATCATCGGATTTTTATCTGTCATTTTTTTAACAGGAACGTATAGCGCAACAAAAGCCGGCTCTTTAACCAGCCAATATGGACGAGGAAAAGTATTATTGTTTGCATTGGGCCTTATGCTAATAGGTTGTGCCATGACTGTATTTTCCCATGTTTGGGTCATTATGCTGGGAGTGTCAATCTTGACAACAGGGTTCTTTGCCGCTCATGCTGTTGCCAGCGGCTGGATAGGACAGAGAACTAAACGAGCAAAAGCACAAGCTTCATCAATCTATTTATTCTGTTACTATTCAGGTTCAAGTGTTGTCGGAACATTAGGTGGTATCTGTTGGTCCCATTTTAAATGGGATGGGGTCGCTGTATTTATTTTTCTTTTAATTACACTGGCTACTTACTTAGGTTTTAAACTCAACAAATTAGCTCAATAACTATTCTCCATTGCCGATGCTAATGAATGGTGTTGGCAATGTTTTAATCATCAATCAGGAAGATGATTTAATGATTTATCTTTTCGTTTCAATAGCAAGATTGCGAAGGTAATTTTAAAACTCGCTGTAAACATCCATCTATGATTTCAATACTTCCTTCTTTTTTCAGGGAAAATAATATACGCTGGATACAACTGCGCGAAAGTGTACATCGTTGTTCTACATATTTTATCGCTGAGATATTTTCACGGAACTCATCAGGGAAAGTCATAAGTCGAGATAACAAATTGCACACTATTTCTTTGGAACTATGGCGAAAAATACTAATATCCCTCGCATAAAAAAAAGCTGATTTATAAGAAACTATTCTCATCCATTCCCGATGCAAATCATGTTTCCTTATCGCATTCAAAGCGTTACCTCTTGAAATCTGATAAATTTTGCAATCCGGCCCCAGTTCAATAGAATAATAAATCTCCGAACCGGAATAAAAAGATAATCCAGTAATGTAAGGAGAAAATGATGTGGCAACAATCAAATTATCATTTATCCTGTGAACATTGATATAACCCTGATTTAATAAAAAAATTTTAGCAAATTCATTTTCTACATTAATAAATGTTCCTTGTGTCGGAAAATCAGATGTGATGGACTCTGAATATGGCAATAGTGCATCAACAACCTTTTTAAAAGAATTCACAGGTTTAACTAATTTTTTCATATTGGGAAATCCTGCTGCATTATTCTCCTGACATATAAGTCATATAAGCAGAGAGAATAAATTTAAATTTCTCTTATGTATCACTATGTAAATAGCTTATGAACAGAATAGCGTTATATTAACTAAAAATTCCCTTGCGGTTTACATTTTTATCACAAAAATTAAACAATTCGCAATGACTGTTTCTAATCAATATGCTTTATTGAATGTTTGTTTGATTTATATGTTTAATGTCGTGAAATGATGCAACCAGGCCTCTTCTAATCTCATCACGCCAACCGTAAAAAATGATCATAACCATGGAATGGCGGTCTTCCCTCAACTCAATTCAGTTGAGTCAATATCCGGCAACGATAATCCTCATAATGCAGTTTCTATTTCTTTCAGTACGAATACACAAAGGACATGTGCCAGTAAGTCATTCAACATTCCTGCGCCACCGTCTATTTTTCGTGCAACACTCAAATAATAATTAGTAAAATTAATTAATTTTCCATGTAATACGATCGCCTACATGATTATAACCCTTGATATCAGTGAGTATTGTACTGTACATTGAATATGAAATTTAATTTTTTATAAGAAACTATGAACAATAAAAAGACACCACCTACACCGCATGATTCGACGTTCAAAAGATTCATGGCACAGATCGAGAATGCCCGTGACTTTTTTGACATTCATCTGCCGGAAAAAATTAAAAAAATTTGCGATTTCAATACATTAACCCTGACAAACTCGTCATTCATTGACCACCAGCTGCGTTCAAGGATATCCGATGTGCTCTATTCGGTGAAAACGCAACAAGGGGACGGGTATATTTATGTTTTGGTTGAACACCAGTCGACGCCGGATAAAATGATGGCATGGCGAATGATGCATTACGCGTTTATGGCAATGAATCAGCATTTGCAACAAGGTAATAAGGCACTTCCGCTGGTTGTGCCCGTGCTGTTTTACCACGGTGACAGCAGCCCTTACCCTTTTCAGCAACGCTGGACACAGTGCTTTTCATTACCGGGCCTGGCGGAAGATATTTATTTCCATCCTTTTCCCCTCGTCGATGTGACCGTGATTGATGATAATGAGTTGGTCAATCATCGCAAAATCGCCGTGATGGAACTGGCGATGAAACATAAGAACTTGCGTGAAGGCTTCAAGGCGGTGACTGCATTATTGGCACAAGCCCTTAAGGACAATTATAATAGCGACAACGATGTTGTTACTATTCTCAACTACCTGTTTGTGACAATGGACTCCCCCCATTTTGAACAGGTGCTCCAGAAACTGATTGAACAGGTAGACAGCCACCAGGAGGCAATCATGAATATTGCACAACGACTACGGGAACAAGGCATACAGCAGGGTATTCAACAAGGTATCCAGGAAGGTATTCAAGAGGGTATTCAAAAAGGTATTAAGGAAGGTGAAAAACAGGCTTCAATTAATATTGCCCGTGCTCTTTTAAAAAACGGTGCCAGTATTGAGCTAGTCATGAAAAGCACCGGTTTGAGCCGTGAAGAACTCCTCTCCTTGCAGTAACCTTCCCATTTTTGTACTCTTACCCGCCTTAATCTAAGGCGGGTAAATAACCCCCATGATGTCAGAATTTTCCTTTTCCTCTTGTTCCATTGAGATTCCCCATTGGACAACTTTTTCCTGTATTCTTATCCCTGACAATTGCATTGCCATTACTCCTGACATGCTGACTCTCATTTCCCTTTTACTCCTCCTCCCATTTTTATTGACATTTTTTTGTTCTGGATGCAGATGCGTTTTAGGTTTAAACTTAAAATTATGTTGTAACTAACAAGGTTTATTGAGGCTTGAAATGAATAAATATCTTTCAATAGAATCACTTACAGCTTGTTTTAAAAAACAGGAAGAAAAATTATCGGAATTAATTGAGTTGTTGAAGAGTTATTCGTTGATTGATGCCAAAGTATTTGAATTACCTAAAATAGAAAAAGGTGAAGAGCACGAACAGATCACTGAAATTACTGTTAACCCTATACAAGGAGTTGAGGCACTTAATTTGGGATTACGATTTTATCAAAAACTGTTTATACACCATAACAACCCTAACATCAGTAGCAAAGCAGCAAGTCGCCTGCCCGGTGCAATATGTTTTTCCGTTAGCCACCAGCAATATAAAGATGCTATGAGGCTAATTGATGAAGTAAACCAATTAAAAAATGAGCTGGAGACGATTGTTACCAAAGAATCCGGTGTCAGCAAAGAGCAAAGATTTGAATTTGTTCATGATCATTTAAGGGGGTTAATCACCTTAAATGCTTATCGTACGATCACTCCCCTTCTCAACCCTGATTCCATTAATTTTGGTTGGGCCAATAAGAACATCATAAACAAAGTTACTAAACAACAAATTTTAGAACGTCTGGAAAAAAGCCACAGCGCCGGGCGAGCAGTTCCTCCTTACTCAAGTGATCAATGGGCTGCGTTGGTTGCTTTGGAAATAACAGATATAAAAAAATTGCCTGATGATGTCGTGTTGAAAATTAAACGCCCCGTCAAAGTTCAGCCCATTACTCGTGTGTGGTATTCCGAAATACAGAAGCAAGTACAATATGCCTGCCCGCTTCCTGTTATTGTTTTCTACACAGAAGATATCTATACCGAATTCAATGACGCAAAACCCAAAATTGGTATGCTACTAAACTACAATGTCAATGCCATTAAACATCGATATAAACCTAAAGCTAAGCCTCTGGAATTGATTATCCCCCGTTTACATCTCTACAAAGAAATTTAAATAAGCTTTTTAAATAAAGAAGCCGGAGAATATTTACTCCGGCTCTTATTCAATCATGCATATAATCAATAGATTATATGTTTATTTCATGCTGCCAACCATGTCTTCTGGGCGTACCCACTCGTTAAATTCAGCTTCGGTCAGATACCCCAATTGCAGCGCTGATTGTTTCAGGGTTAACCCTTCTTTATGCGCTTTTTTAGCAATTTCTGCTGCTTTATCGTAGCCAATATGCGTGTTCAATGCAGTCACCAGCATCAATGATTCATTCAGCAATTGAGTAATACGGTCATGGTTAGGTTCAATACCAACAGCGCAGTGCTCATTGAAGCTACGCATGCCATCCGCCAGCAGACGAACAGACTGCAGGAAGTTATCGATAACCATAGGACGGAAGACGTTCAGCTCGAAGTTACCAGATGCGCCACCAATGTTAATAGCCACATCGTTACCCATAACCTGAGCACACAACATGGTCAGTGCTTCACATTGAGTCGGGTTGACTTTACCTGGCATAATTGAGCTGCCTGGCTCATTTTCTGGAATGGAGATTTCACCGATGCCACAACGAGGGCCAGATGCCAACCAACGAACGTCATTTGCAATTTTCATCAGTGACGCAGACAAACCTTTCAATGCACCGTGTGAATGAACCAGCGCATCACAAGTTGCCAATGCTTCAAATTTATTTGGTGATGTTACAAAAGGCTGACCGGATAATTCTGCGATTTTCTTCGCAACACGGACTGCATATTCAGGATGAGTATTCAGGCCTGTACCTACCGCTGTCCCCCCCAGAGCCAATTCACATACATGAGGGATACTATCTTCAATGTGTTTCAGGTTATGCGTCAACATAGCCGCCCAACCAGAAATTTCCTGCCCTAATGTCAAAGGTGTTGCATCTTGTAAATGGGTACGACCAATTTTTACAATGCCTTTAAATGCTTCCGCTTTATCTGCCAACGTTTTTTGCAATACTTTTAACTCTGGCAACAGATGTTCACGCAATGCAGTCACAGCTGCAACATGCATAGCCGTTGGGAAAACATCATTAGAACTTTGACTTTTGTTAACATCATCATTAGGGTGAATCAAACGATCTCCACCTCTTTGACCACCAAGGATCTCACTACCACGGTTCGCCAACACTTCATTCATGTTCATGTTGCTTTGAGTACCCGAACCGGTCTGCCAGATAGCAAGAGGGAATTCTGTTGGGTGTTTGTTTTCCAACACCTCTTTCGCTGCTGCGATAATTGCATCACCACGTTCTTTAGGCAAAAGGCCCAGATCCATGTTAACGCTGGCTGCTGCTTGTTTAGTCAATGCAAGAGCATGAATTAACGCAACAGGCATTTTTTCCTGAGAAATGCGGAAATGCTCCAGTGAACGCTGAGTTTGCGCTCCCCATAATTGGTCAGCAGGTACTTCAATTGGTCCCATTGAGTCTTTTTCAATGCGAGTGGCTGCCATTACTATCTCCTTAGCACACAGAATAATTGAATACGCCGGAACAGATTTTGCAGATAAATCAATCGGCATTCGATTATAATGCCATAAATTTATTATCGATAATGCGACCTAATCGTGTTTATTGTATTGTTGCCATATAAATAAATCAGTTTTTTACAACAGGATTTCTCGCCATGCTGAAAATGACCAATAACATTCAACATTATGATTGGGGAAGTAAAACCGCGCTAACGGATATTTATGGCATCCAAAACCCCGATAATCAGCCGATGGCAGAACTCTGGATGGGCGCACACCCAAAATGCAGTTCATTGATTGCAGATCCCCATACCGGTGAATCAATGACTTTAAATGAACTGATAGCCAAAGCACCTGAGCAATACCTTGGAAAAAAAGTGGCTCATCAGTTTCAACGCTTACCTTTCTTATTTAAGGTTTTGTGCGCAGCCCAACCCCTTTCGATTCAGGTACACCCGGATAAGGCATCTGCGGAAATAGGATTTACCAAAGAAAATGAGGCCGGAATTCCCCTGGATTCCTCACAACGCAACTATAAAGATAATAACCATAAACCAGAGCTGGTTTATGCATTGACACCATTCAGGGCAATGAACTCCTTCCGCCCGTTAACGGAGATTGCACAGTTACTGAGTTATGTTGCTGATGCCCACCCGGATATTTCTGTGTTCCTCCGGCAACCTGACGAAAAACATTTATCATTTCTTTTTGCCGGTTTGTTGAATATGCAAGGGAAGCAAAAGCGTTCCGCAATTGCAACCCTAAAATCTGAGCTTAACCGTCGTCAGGGAGAACCCTGGGATACCATCAGGAAAATGGCTGTATTCTATCCCGATGATAATGGTTTGTTCTCACCACTTTTACTCAATATTGTTGAGCTGGAACCCGGGCAAGCCATGTTTCTGTATGCACGTACTCCTCATGCTTATCTCGAAGGTGTTGCACTGGAAGTGATGGCAAACTCGGACAATGTCCTACGTGCCGGTTTAACCAGTAAGCACATTGATGTACCGGAGTTAATGGCTAATTTAGATTTCATACCAAAAGCTGCCGATACTTTGTTGACTACACCAAAACGGGAAAAAAGCGCCTTAAATTATCCTGTTCCCGTCAATGACTTTACTTTTTCTGTTTATACTCTTCTGGAGCAATCTGTTACATTTGAAAATGATTCTGCATCAATTTTATTTTGCTTTGATGGTCAGGCTGTCATTAATTCTGATGAGCAGCAACTGGTCTTACACTCAGGTGAATCAATTTTCTTATCCGCTACGGAAAGAAACATAACCGTTTATGGCAACGGAAAAATAGCCAAAGTATCTAATTAAGCATTGATAAGACTATCATTATACTCATTGGTTGTTGGTCACATTTTTAGTGAAAACTAATTAAAAATATTTTAGTTAGTCTGTACACTTAACAACCATTATTTGCATGAAGACAGAACGCATACTTCTATCATAGATGCGTAAAAAAGGATGAGATTTCCACATGAAAAAATCGTTAGTCGCAGTAAGTGTTATTGTTGCTCTGGGTGCTGCATGGACAGGCGCATCATGGTATACAGGTAAAAAAATTGAAAATCACCTCGATAGTCAGCTCGCCAAGGTCAATGCCATCATTGCAGCGCAATACCCCAAAGACGGCAATGATCTGATTGAGTTACAGAAAAAAGATTTTAAACGAGGTATTTTTAGTTCCAATGTTACCTTTGTTCTAAACAGCAAAGGTTCTCAAGATGAACAAAAAGGTATCATTTTCAAATCAGATATCAGCCACGGGCCATTTCCGGTAGCCAACGTTGTAAAATTCAAGTTAGCACCTAAGCTTGCAGTAATACACACAGAGCTAGAAAAAAATGAGACTCTGAAGCAACTGTTCGAAATTACCAAAGACAAATCTCTGTTCACTGTAGATACAACCATCGGTTATAGTAAAGCGCTATCTTTCGGTATCGATCTCGCACCCGTTGAACATAAAGAAAATAATACAACCTTCGGGTTCCCTGGTGCAAAAATTCATATAGATGCGAATAACAAGCTAGATGAATTTTCATTAAGCATAAAGGGAGGTGGAATGGCAATAAACCTTCCAGAGTCAAAATCCATTAATTCCCTTTCACTGAAAGATATCGACCTTTCAGCTACAGTCCATATGGGTAAAGATAATAGACTCAGTAAATTTTCATCAACGATGAAAGGAGGTGAAATAGCATTTAATCTTCCAAGAGAACAGACTATTTCAATTAAAAATATAGGTTCGTCATCTGACATAAAGAGAAATCAATTCGGCAGTTACCTTGGTAATACCGCTTACAGTATAGGCGAAATAAACCTGAAAGGATTCTCCAGCGACGTTAAGGACATGTCTATAGAAGGAATAAAATCATCTACCATTATCAGCGAAGATAAAAATAAAAATATAAACAATCAATCGTCTTATGGCATTGATACTGTTAAAGTTAACGATGTCGACTTAGGTTCAATCAATGTTGGGGCAGCTTTAAACCATCTGGATGGGCAAGCACACGGGCAGTTAGAGCAAAAGTTATATGATTTTCTCCTCCAAGCATTTAAAAATGATAAGAATGATATCGATTTACTTGATGAATCAATCAAATTAAATGCCGACATATTAGCACTTTTACCCTCATTGCTGAAACACAACCCACAATTAAACATGCCTGTCAGCTACAAAAATAGTAAAGGGGAAGGAACTGTAAACTTTAACTTTACATTAAATGACTTACCAAAAGACCCTAATGATTTTAATGGCATACTTGGAAATACTGAAAAAGTCATCCGTGCCCTCAGCAAAGATATGTCTTTGGATGTGAAATTATCCGAATCTATGCTGGTTGAGTTATTCTCCTTAACCAGCACAATATCCGGTAAAACAGATAAAAAAGACGCCGAAGAAAATTCAAAAAAACTAGTGAATATGCTGTTATCCGGGTTTTTATCAGAAAATATTTTAACTAAAGACGGAGACACCATTGCCCTCAATTTTCATTATGACAATGACAAAGTGAAATTTAACGGCAAAGAATACAGTCTGCATCAATTCCTGCTTGATTATGGCTTTACAGGATCCTATGATGATGAACAAGATCAGTACAATGAGACTGAACTTCCTATAGCAGAATAAACGGAAGTATATGCCAACAATTAGAAACTAAGGTTTCATTCAAACATCAATAGTGCTTTCATTTTCTTGCCAGTCAATACGTTGACTGGCTTTTTTGTATATTAGGTTGATAAGAAGGATAACAACATGATTGATATGCAGCTTCCCCTGACTGATTTACATCGCCACCTTGATGGAAATATTCGCCCAGAAACCATTTTAGCCCTTGGCCGCCAACATAACATCCTACTCCCCGCTTACGAATTGGAAGCATTGCGTTCTCATGTCCAGATTGTTGAAAATGAGCCTGACCTTATCAGTTTTCTCCAAAAACTGGACTGGGGTGTCGCTGTTTTGGCTGATTTGGATGCCTGCCGCAGAGTCGCTGTTGAAAACGTTGAGGACGCCGTTAATGCGGGCCTTGATTACGCTGAATTGCGTTTTTCTCCTTACTACATGGCCATGAAACATCAGTTGCCGGTTGAAGGTGTCGTTGAAGCCGTCATTGATGGCATTCATTCAGCAAGCCAGAAACATGATATTCAAATTCGCTTGATTGGTATTCTGAGCAGAACCTTTGGCGAAAAAGCCTGTTCTCAGGAACTGGCCGGTCTTTTGGCTCATAAGCAACACATTACTGCATTAGATCTGGCTGGTGATGAATTAGGGTTTCCGGGGCATCTCTTTGAACAACATTTTATCCAGGCACGAGATGCAGGTTGGAACATTAGCGTACATGCCGGTGAAGCCGCAGGTGCGGAAAGTATCTGGCATGCTATCCGTGAGTTAGGCGCAACCCGCATTGGTCACGGCGTTAAAGCCATTACCGATCCTGTGTTGATGGATTACTTAGCAAAACACGGTATTGGTATTGAATCGTGCCTGACTTCAAATCTACAGACCAGCACTGTCAATTCACTACAAGCTCACCCACTGAAGCAATTCCTTGAGCATAGCATCTTGGCATCCATTAATACTGATGATCCCGCGGTGGAAGGTATCGAAATTCATCATGAATATCATATTGCTGCACCTGCGGCAGGCTTGTCTCCTGAACAAATCAGACAAGCACAAATTAACGGATTATCAACAGCATTTCTCAGTAACGCAGAAAAACAGGCACTGAAAGATAAAGTCGCAAGCCGCTAACGAATTCATTCTGAACTGACTTATTTCAATCCATTAAAAAGGCAGGAATTAACCTGCCTTTTTAACATCAATAACTTATTGATATTTCTGACTTATTAATCCGACTTATTGCGAGATTTCAGACTCCGTGCATAACGTTGAGCAAGCACAGCACACACCATCAATTGGATCTGATGAAAAATCATCAGCGGCAACAACATGATCCCCACCATCGGGGCTGGAAATAGCACGTTGGCCATAGGTACTCCGTTCGCAAGGCTTTTCTTTGAACCACAAAAGACAATGGTAATTTCATCTTCTTTGCTGAATTTAAACAAACGGGCGTTACATACATTAATTGCCAACACAATAGCCAATAAAAGGCAGCATACAATACCAATCATAACCAGTGAGTAAACATCAATTTTATGCCAGATCCCTTCCACAACAGCTTCACTGAATGCAACGTAAACCACCAGCAGAATAGAGGAACGATCAGTCATGTTAACCAGTTTCTTGTGTTTCTCCACCCAACCTGCAATCAAAGGTCGTGATAAGTGACCAATAACAAAAGGTACCATCAATTGCAAAATAATATCTTTTATTGCTTTCCAGATATCGGTATTTGCTTCGCCTTCAATACTTTCAATACCTTGAATCAGAAAACTGACCAATAGCGGGGAAAGAAAGACTCCCAATAAACTTGAAGCAGAAGCACTGCATATTGCAGCAGCAACATTCCCACCAGCAACAGAAGTAAAGGCAATGGCCGACTGAACTGTGGCAGGTAAAGCACAAAGATAAAGAAACCCCATATAGACCGTAGGAGACATCCATTCAGGCACAATAAAATGCAATCCCATACCCAATACCGGAAATAAAACAAAGGTACTGATGAATATCACCAAATGCAGCCGCCAGTGCCCTATTCCCGCCAGAATAGCATTACGGGACAATTTCGCCCCATGCATAAAAAACAAAAGTGCAATAGCCGCTGTTGTCAAATACTGAAACCATTTTTTCGCCTCACCTTCGCAAGGAAAAAAAGACGCAACAACGACAACTGAAATCAATATTACTAAAAAAGAGTCAACCTTTAATTTCTGTAACACGTTCATCCGCTGCATTCCTTTATCTTCTTTATCTTGCCTGCCCAGATTCGTTAATCAATCAAGATGGTACGTTGTTCTCTTGCCGATTTTTCACCTGATTCAATAAGCTTCATGATCAAAATAGCTTCACTCGCAGTCACAGGGTTTGGTTTTCCAAATAATATGGCATCACGAATAGCAGCATAATAAGCACCATATTTACCGGGTAACGTTGGGATCACTTGTGTAATCAGCCCATCATTTTGTGACAACGTCACATATCCGTCACGGGCATCATATCCCCATTCCTCTTGCGGTGGCCTCTCACCCATTTTCAATCGCTCTTCCTGTGGGTCTAAACCATATTTAACATAACTGCCTGCCATACCATGGAGGGTATAAATAGGTGATTCTGCTGCCGCAAGCATTGATGCGTGCAGTACAACTTTCAAATTGGGATAGCTGAGTTGTGCATGAAAATAATCCGCAGTCTCAGCATTTGGGCGGATCATATCTAAATCTGCCGTAATGGCCTGTGGTTTTCCGAACAATTGAACAGCCTGATCCAACAGATGTGGGGCTAAATCATACCAAATACCGCTGCCTACACCCGCCGATTCCCGCCAGCGTTGCCTGACATCAGGACGGTAACGATCAAAATGGGATTCATAATACTTCAACGCACCCAATGTATTTTCTTTGATGAGGGATTGCACTGTCAGAAAACCAGAATCCCAACGACGGTTATGAAATACAGACAACAACAAACCAGCATCTTCGGCTTGTTTTTTTAGGGATTCCGCTTGTTCTACCGTAATGGTAAAAGGTTTATCAACGACGACATGTTTGCCCGCAGACAACGCTTTCTGTGCCAATGGATAATGAGTATCATTAGGCGTTGGGATCACAATCAGGTCAATATTAGGATCATTGAATAATGCTTCCGGTGAAGAAACAACCGATACCTCCGGCCAATCTTTTTTGACTTTCTCGGCATTACTGCTGGAAATTGCAACCAATTCAACATTGGGAGTCCCGACAATCAAAGGAGCATGGAATGTTTTACTTGCATAGCCATAACCCACTAAACCCACTCTTAAAAAATCACTCATAACAGCCTCTGGAAAATGATCGTAATATCCTTCAGTAATCACAATGACATAAGAAAATATCATCGCCTATCACACGTTAAAATAATCTCTATTCTTATGCTACTTTCTTTTTTCTTTATCAACGCACGCTATCAGTATGATTACTAAAATAAGTACGATTGCTGTGTAAACATGACTTTCACACAAGATCGATAACATACACCATAATTGGTTGTTATTATTGTCACTCCCTGCCCCTCTGCAAGATGGGGAATTTCTATTCGGGCTATATAAGCAATATTTCATTTTCCAATATATTATTTTCAGGTATAGCAATGACTGAATACCTTCTCTTATTTATTGGCACCGTTTTGGTCAATAACTTTGTTTTGGTTAAATTTTTGGGACTATGCCCCTTTATGGGCGTCTCAAAAAAACTTGAAACTGCCATTGGCATGGGTTTAGCGACAACATTTGTCCTTACTCTGGCTTCTGTTTGTTCATGGCTGATAAACTCTTTTATCCTCGTTCCGCTGGATTTGGTTTATTTACGTACCTTGAGCTTTATTTTGGTCATTGCGGTTGTCGTTCAATTTACTGAACTGGCCGTTCGCAAAACCAGCCCAACACTTTATCGGCTCTTGGGGATCTTTTTACCGCTAATCACAACCAACTGTGCGGTACTTGGTGTAGCACTGCTCAATGTCAATCAATCTCACGGCTTCCTGCAATCAGCTGTGTACGGATTCAGCGCTGCTGCGGGTTTTTCCCTTGTGATGGTGCTGTTTGCTGCCATTCGTGAACGTTTGGCTGTAGCCAATATTCCTGCCCCTTTTCGTGGTTCATCGATAGGGCTTATTACTGCGGGGTTAATGTCCCTTGCATTTATGGGCTTTAGTGGTTTGGTGAAATTCTGATGATATCATTATGGATTGCTATCGGCGTATTAAGTGTGCTCGGGTTAGGCTTTGGCTTAATTCTTGGTTTTGCTGCCCGACGCTTTAAAATAGAAGAAGATCCGATTGTTGAGAAAATTGATAATCTGCTGCCTCAAAGTCAGTGCGGGCAATGCAGCTACCCTGGCTGCCGGCCTTATGCTGAAGCTGTCGCCAATAACGGTGAAATGATCAACAAATGCGCTCCGGGCGGAGAGCAAGTCATGCTCAAAATATCCGAATTACTGGGTGTTGATCCGCAACCGTTGGATGGCGATGAAAGCGTACAGAACCCGGTCAGAAAAGTTGCATTCATTGACGAAGAAAACTGCATAGGTTGCACTAAATGCATTCAGGCATGTCCGGTCGATGCGATTATCGGTGCTAATCGCGCCATGCACACCGTTGTTGAAGATCTCTGCACAGGTTGCGATTTGTGCGTCGCACCTTGCCCAACAGATTGTATTGCTATGATCCCAGTTGCCACCACTACTTCAAATTGGAAATGGGATTTAAATACCATTCCGGTTAAAAATATTGCAGTTACACCTGAACCCACGCTTTTCCAAGATATTAAGCCTGTTGAGGTTAAAATTAATGTTTAATCTATTCAACTTGCTCAATAAGAATAAGATCTGGGATTTTGATGGTGGTATCCACCCACCGGAAATGAAACTGCAATCCAATTGCACTCCCATCCGTTATGCCCCACTTCCGGATGAACTCATTATTCCTCTACAGCAACATTTGGGGCCGACGGGTGAATTACTCGTAAAAACGGGTGACAAGGTATTAAAAGGCCAACCATTAACGTTTGGTACCGGGCGGACTTTGCCTGTTCATGCCTCCACCTCAGGAACAATTACTGCGATTGAACCTTGTGTGACCACTCATCCATCCGGATTGAAGGAATTGTGTATCAAACTGCGACCGGATGGTGAAGATCAGTGGTGTGAACGCATTCAGATTACTGACTATAAATCACTTGACTCTGCCACGCTGTTGCAACGTATTCAACAAGCGGGTATCGCAGGATTGGGCGGAGCTGGTTTCCCTGCGGCCACAAAACTTCAGGGAGGAAAGCATAACCTTAAGACTCTTATTATCAATGCAGCAGAATGTGAGCCTTATATCACGGCAGATGACCGCCTAATGCGGGAACATGCTGACGAAGTTATCGAAGGCATTCGCATCATGATGCATTTGCTCAAACCTAAGCAGGCTTTGATTGGCATTGAAGATAATAAACCCGAAGCAACCGCCGCTTTAAATATAGCCCTCCAAGGCGATAAATCGATTACTGTACGCGTTATTCCGACAAAATACCCTTCTGGTGGTGCAAAGCAACTTACCAAGATCCTGACTGGGAAAGAAGTACCTTCAGGTGGGCGTTCTTCTGATATTGGTGTCCTGATGCAAAACGTTGGCACCGTAGTCGCCATCAAACGCGCTGTTATCGACGGAGAACCGTTAATCGAACGCATTGTGACTTTGACAGGAGAGGCTGTAACTTCACCGGGTAATTTCTGGGCACGCCTTGGAACCCCTGTGCAGTTTCTACTACAACAAGCCGGATTTAAACCAGCACCAGAACAGATGGTGATTATGGGCGGGCCATTAATGGGCTTTACTCTTCCGGATCTCCATGTACCCATTATCAAAATCAGCAACTGTATTCTTGCTCCCTCAACACAAGAAATGGAACCCAAGGAAATTGAGGAAGCCTGTATTCGTTGTGGTTTGTGTGTCGAGGCATGCCCTGCCGGATTGCTTCCTCAGCAACTCTATTGGTTCAGCCGTGGGCAAGAACACGAAAAAGCCAAAAAGCATAATTTATTCGACTGTATTGAATGCGGAGCCTGCGCTTATGTATGTCCGAGCAATATTCCCCTGGTTCAATATTATCGGCAGGAAAAAGCGGAAATACGCTCTATTGATTCAGAAACTCGTCGTTCTGCTGAAGCTAAAGTACGCTTTGAAGCCAAACAAGCACGCATGGAACGAGAGAAATTGGCTCGTGAAGAACGCCATAAGAAAGCTGCTGTTCAAATTGATAGTAATGACAAAAATACCGTACAAGCTGCCCTTTCCCGCATGAAAGAAAAACATGCAAATGCCGGCGAAACTATTACAGTGCAAGCAGGACAATCTCCAGACAATGCTGCTGCAATTGCGGCACGTCAGGCCAGAAAAGAACAGTTACGAGCACGTCAGGCAGAAAAACAGGCAGTAACAAACACGGATTCAAATATAGAAACATCAGGTAATAATGACGATCCACGTAAAGCCGCTCTTGCTGCTGCAATTGCCCGCGCCAAGGCCAAAAAGGCGGAACAGAATCCACCGGCACCAGTTCAGCAACCCGTGAAAGCCGCTGAACCGGAAGAGGTTGACCCACGCAAGGCTGCCGTTGCCGCGGCAATTGCCCGCGCCAAGGCCAAAAAGGCGGAGCAGAATCCACCGGCCCCAGTTCAGCAACCCGTGGAAGCGGCTGAACCGGAAGAGATTGACCCCCGCAAGGCTACCGTTGCCGCAGCAATTGCCCGCGTCAGGGCCAAAAAAGCCGCCCAAGAAAAACAAGAAATTCCAACAGAATAGTGACATTTACCGATGAAATTTAGGCCAGTAAACACTGATAATAATCTACTGAAAGTCGCGAGTTCGCCTTTTACTCATAATAAGAAAAGTACCAGTCAAATCATGTTTTGGGTGGTATTAGCTGCCATTCCCGGTATTGCCGTACAAACATATTTATTTGGTTCTGGAACATTGTTCCAGATTTTGTTGGCGATCATTACTGCATGGTTAGCTGAATCCGCCGCCATTGCGCTGAAAAAACAATTGGTCACTCCCTATCTCAAAGACAATTCAGCTTTAGTTACAGGGTTGCTACTTGGGATCAGCCTGCCACCATTAGCGCCTTGGTGGTTGATTGTGCTCGGAACATTCTTTGCTATCATTATTGCCAAGCACCTGTATGGTGGGCTTGGTCAAAACCCATTTAACCCGGCCATGGTCGGGTATGTTGTTCTTCTGATCTCATTTCCGGTGCAAATGACCAGTTGGATACCACCAGCATCCTTGCAAATGTTCTCCTTAGCCCCTTGGGATAGTCTGATGGTTATCTTTACCGGGCATACACCTGATGGCTCTACCTTGTTTCAATTACAGCAAGGCATTGATGGATTAAGCCAGGCAACGCCACTGGATAGCTTTAAAACAGGCAGACTGACTCATGATATTAATGAAGTACTACAACAACCTATACTGCAAGGCACCTTAGGTGGTATTGGTTGGCAATGGGTTAATGTCGCGTATCTGATTGGTGGGTTGATTATGCTCAACCGGAAAATCATCAGTTGGCAAATTCCAACTGCATTTATTTTATCACTGGCTGCTTGTGCATTACTGAGCTGGCTCATTGACCCTGCCCGTTACTCACCACCTTTATTGCAAATCTTTTCCGGTGCAACCATGTTAGGGGCATTTTTCATTGCAACCGATCCGGTTAGTGCCTCAACAACACCAAAAGGCCGTCTGATTTACGGTGCGATTATCGGGTTCCTCATTTGGATTATCCGTGTTTATGGCGGTTATCCTGATGCCGTAGCATTCGCCGTATTATTAGCAAACATTTGCGTACCGCTGATCGATCATTACACACAACCTCGTGTTTACGGCCATCAATAGGAAAAGGGAGAACAGGCATGTTAGAAACTATGCGACGCCACGGTATTACCCTTGCGATATTTGCCGCTTGTACGACAGGATTAACGGCAATTGTCTATTCATTAACAAAAGATCGGATCGCCGAACAAACCGCGTTGCAACATAAGATATTGCTGGATCAAGTTGTCCCTGCAGCCTTATACGACAACAAAATGCAGGATGAATGTTATCTGGTCACAGATAAAGAATTAGGTAACAAACAATCCCACCGCCTTTACCTCGCCCGGAAAAATGGCATCCCTGTTGCGGCCGCATTGGAAAGTACCGCACCTGATGGTTATTCAGGGGCCATTCAATTGCTGGTTGGGGCTGATTTCTCCGGCAAAGTCTTTGGTGTTCGTGTAACTGAGCACCATGAAACCCCCGGTTTAGGGGATAAAATTGATACTCGTATTTCCAACTGGATTTATGCTTTCTCTGGCAAAACGATTATGTCAAAAAATGATCACACTTGGGCGGTCAAAAAAGATGGTGGTGAATTTGACCAATTTACCGGAGCAACCATTACTCCCCGTGCTGTTGTCAATGCGGTAAAACGAACGGCGCTTTATCTGGAAACAGTGCCAACACAACTTTCCTCACTTCCAACATGCGGAGAGAAATAATCATGAGTGAAACCAAAAACCTATTTATCCAGGGACTATGGAAAAATAACTCCGCATTGGTTCAGCTCCTGGGACTCTGCCCTCTGTTGGCAGTTTCTTCCACGGCAACGAATGCTCTGGGGCTGGGACTCGCAACTACGCTGGTTCTACTGAGCACCAATATTGCCGTATCTGCCTTACGACGTTGGGTTCCCCATGAAATCCGCATTCCTATTTATGTCATGATCATTGCGTCTGTTGTCAGTGCCGTTGAAATGTTAATCAACGCATTTGCATTTGGGTTATATGAATCATTGGGCATCTTTATCCCGCTAATTGTCACTAACTGCATTGTGATTGGCCGTGCTGAGGCTTACGCATCCAAGAATTCTGTCTACCATTCAATGATTGATGGTCTTGCTATGGGATTGGGTGCAACCTTTACCCTATTCGTTCTGGGAGCGATACGTGAAATTCTGGGTAATGGCACTCTGTTTGATGGCGCGGATTTACTGCTGGGGAGTTGGGCAAAATCACTGCGTATTGAGATTATTCATATGGATTCGCCCTTCTTGCTTGCTATCTTACCTCCCGGTGCTTTTATTGGATTAGGTTTGATGCTGGCAGGGAAATACATTATTGATGAACGCATGAGAAACCGTTCAGAAAATAAAGAACGCCGTTACAACATAGAAAAAGGCTGCGGAAGCCATATCACAAGAAGCTGAAGGTGCAATCAGGTATGAATAAACAAAAACGGGTCGAAATTCTCACCCGCTTACGGGATAACAACCCACACCCGACAACTGAGTTGGTTTTCAATTCACCTTTCGAATTGCTGATTTCTGTGTTGCTGTCTGCGCAGGCTACCGATGTCAGCGTGAATAAAGCAACGGCAAAACTTTATCCCGTTGCCAATACTCCACAAACCATTCTCGACCTCGGTGTGGATGGTTTAAAAGAGTATATAAAAACTATTGGATTGTATAACACCAAAGCTGAAAACGTGATTAAGACCTGCCGGATTTTGCTGGAAAAACACCAGGGTGAAGTACCGGAAGATCGCGCTGCGCTGGAAGCGTTGCCGGGAGTGGGCCGCAAGACAGCAAATGTCGTTTTAAATACAGCTTTCGGATGGCCAACCATTGCGGTAGATACACATATTTTTCGCGTCAGTAACCGAACTCAGTTCGCACCGGGGAAAAACGTTGATGAGGTCGAAAAGAAACTGTTGAAAGTTGTTCCGGACGAATTCAAAGTTGATTGCCATCATTGGCTGATTCTGCACGGGCGTTATACCTGTATTGCCCGTAAACCCCGCTGTGGATCGTGTATTATTGAAGACCTGTGCGAGTTTCAGGAAAAAACTGAGTGACAGTAATGTGTAAGGAATGGAAATAATAAAATTGAATACACTCCCTGAGATGTATTAGCAAAAAGTGACGGTTGAAATTGATATCACTCGCTTCTTTAAGCTCGATTCTTCCTGTATCAGGACATGGATGTTCAACTGATAGTTTTGGCAGGTTTAAGTGTAAATAAAGATATCCTTCATATGGTATTCAATCCTGGCTAACAAATAGCTGAACCAATAAGCAAACGTTATGTGATTTTAGCTATTTGTTCAGCTATTCGTTCAGCCATTTGTTCTACAAGAATAGTCCGATTTTTTCCAGATCAACATCCAGTGCATGGCGATTTAACACCAAGGTCACCGAGATGCCTCTCGTCTTATCATCGCATATACCATAGGGCCATTAGAGGGAAGTGAATATGCAGCTGTCACTTCGAATCCCAGGCTTCTATCTTTGGTCTGGTAAGCGAATATTGTAGGTGAAGTTTAGGTTGAGTGGATTGTTTGGTAATAAAAAGTATGTTGTAACTAATAGAGGTAAAACACTCTCGTCACTGTTTCTATTAATTTGGTTAATATACTTTGCAAAAACCTTAAAGGTGAAAATAATATTTTTTATCATATAGTTATTATATTTAAGCAGAATTGGGGCAATCTAATCGACAACACAGAAATTAAAAAAGTAATCAATCTGAATTTAACTTAATATATTAATAGCTCAATCATAATCACTATCTGCAAGGGTAAGATAACTATCTGCTGTAAATGTCGAATAATTGATCTCATCACACAGTTTTTCCTGTTTTGATAAGATGTTACTTGCTCCATAACCTCGATTCGCGTAAAACTGTTGTCTAAAATTACCGATAATAACTCCATACTCCCCAGATATTATGTTTCAAAATAATCCGCTGCTTGCGCAGCTAAAACAGCAATTACACGATCAAACCACACGTGTAGAAGGTTTAGTCAAAGGCACCGAAAAAGGCTTTGGTTTTTTAGAAGTCGATGGGCAAAAAAGCTACTTCATTCCACCTCCTCACATGAAAAAAGTCATGCATGGTGACCGGGTTACAGCAGCTATTCATACGGATAAAGACAAAGAAATCGCTGAACCTGAAACACTAATTGAACCCTTTTTGACTCGTTTTGTCGGAAGAGTCCAAAAAAAAGAAAATGACAATCGCCTATGGATTATTCCAGATCATCCTTTATTGAAAGATACCATTCCTTGCCGTCCTTCTAATAATATTACTCATGCCTTTGAAAAAGGGGACTGGGCTGTCGCTGAAATGCGCCGTCATCCTCTAAAAGGTGATCGGGGCTTCTATGCTGAAATTACCGGTTACATTACCAAAGGTGATGACCATTATGCTCCTTGGTGGGTAACGCTGACACGCCACAACCTGGAACGTGAAGCACCCGCCATGACCGACTGCCAATTGGATGACGGCACTCTTGAGCGCATTGATCTGACTCATCTCGATTTTGTTACTATCGACAGTGCAACAACAGAAGATATGGACGATGCCCTCCATATTGCCAAACATGATGACGGCAGTCTGAAGCTCTCAATTGCAATTGCTGATCCAACCGCTTATATCAAGGCGGATAGTGAGCTGGATAAAATAGCCTATCAACGTAGTTTCACCAACTATCTGCCAGGCTTCAACATCCCTATGCTTCCTCGCGAGCTGTCTGATGATTTATGCTCTCTGCGCCCAAATGTCCGCCGCCCTGCTCTCGTTTGTCAGGTTTCTATTCTGGAAGATGGGCAATTGGGTGATGACATCCAATTCTTCTCTGCATGGGTAGAATCGAAATTCAAACTGGTTTACGACGAAGTTTCAGATTGGCTGGAAGATCAGGAAGGCTGGAAACCAGAATCAGACGCAGTTAAAACGCAAATTTCACTTTTGAAAGAAATGTGTGATCGGCGGAATGGCTGGCGTCAGCAACATGCCTTAGTTTTCAAAGAGCGCCCAGATTATCGCTTTAATCTTGATAAAGAAGGCAATGTCGTTGATATCGTGATTGAACAACGCCGCTCAGCCAACCGCATTGTCGAAGAGGCTATGATTGCGGCCAACCTGTGCGCTGCCAAGATCCTGCGCGATAAATTAGGTTTTGGGGTTTATAATGTTCACACCGGATTCGAGTGCGCTCAAATTGAACAAGTTGTCGATACACTTAAAGAACATGGTATCGAAGCCAATGCCGAAGCTTTGTTAGGGCTGCAAGGATTCTGTGAATTACGCCGTGAATTAGATAAACAACCAACGCAATTCCTGGACAGCCGCATCCGCCGCTTCCAAACATTTGCAGAAATAAAAACGGAACCCGGCCCTCATTTTGGATTAGGCTTTGCGGCTTACGCCACTTGGACATCCCCTATCCGAAAATACAGCGATATTATCAACCATCGTTTGTTGAAAGCCGCTATCCAGCAAACAGAAGCCGAAAAACCCAATGAAGAAATTTGCCTGCAATTAACCGAACGTCGTCGCGCAAACCGCATGGCAGAACGTGATGTCGGTGACTGGCTCTATGCTCGTTTCCTTCATCCACATGCAGGCACAGATAAAACATTCCCAGCAGAAATTATCGATATTACCCGTGGAGGCCTGCGTGTTCGCTTGGTTGATAACGGCGCAGTTGCTTTCATCCCCGGGCCATTCTTACATGCTGTCCGAGATGAACTTCAATGCAGTCAGGAAACCGGTTCTGTGTTAATTAAAGGTGAAGTTGCCTACCGTTTGAATGACATAATCAATGTCCGCATTGAAGAAGTCAGAATGGAAACCCGCAATATCGTGGCTCGCCCTGTAGGTTAAGTTAATCCCACAGACAATATCCTATATATGCGATAATCATATACAATGAAGTACACTGCCGCCTGTAAATGGCGGCAGTTTTGTATCTTTCGTTTATTATAAACACCAATAAAATCGCCCCGATAGATTTCAGTGGCGGATGAACATAAGGATTTTCTATATGCAATTTTTTTCATTTAAATGGACAAACATGACTACTGCGCTTTTTCCTTTGCTTGGGGCCTTGATCACTTTGCCAGCCAACGCAACTGAACATCAGAGTCATGCATCCCAACAAAATCAGATCACAGAAAAACTTTTAATATTAGAAAAAAATGCTAATGGTCGCCTCGGCGCTGTTCTGATAAATACAGCAAACCATTCCATCATTGCTTATCGGGGAAATGAGCGTTTCCCTCTGTGTAGTACCAGTAAATTCATGGTTGTATCCGCCCTTCTGAAACAGAGTGAAACAAGCGATCATTTATTGAATCAACAAGTCCACTATCAGCAATCAGATTTGGTTGAATACAGCCCCATCACGGAAAAACACCTTAAAAATGGAATGACGTTAGGCGAATTGAGTTCAGCAACACTTCAATATAGCGACAATACGGCGATGAATCTCATTCTCGATGCACTTGGAGGACCAAATGAGATCACTAAATTTGCACGAACCATCGGTGATAAGCACTTTCGACTCGACCGCAAAGAGCCAGAGCTAAATACCGCCATACCCAATGATGAGCGTGATACTTCAACGCCACAATCCATGGCTGATAGTTTATATCACCTAGCACTAGGCCATGCTTTGGCTCTCGAACAACGTAATCAATTAGTCGAATGGATAAAAGGAAACACAACTGGCGCTACCAGTATCCGGGCCGGTGTTCCCAAAAACTGGGTTGTAGGAGATAAAACAGGTCGCTGTGACTACGGTTCAACAAATGATATCGCTGTTATCTGGCCGGAAAACAACCGCCCACCATTGGTTTTAGTAACATATTTTACCCAACCCAATGACAAGAATGCCGTCGCCCGCCCTGATATATTGGCAGAAACTGCCCGTATTATGATCCAAAACAGTGAAACAGAGTAAGGTTAACTTCTACTCATTTCCGAGTGGGTTACAGTGAGTTATCTTGGTATATTTATATCATTGACAATAAGATACATGAGGGAATATGTCTTCTTCAACCTACGATATAATTGAGTATCTGCTGTTTAAAGTCGCTTTATTTGGCTATTCATATGGATTTTTTTGTGTTTTTAGCGGATTGGTTTTTTCCTATGCGACATTTAAAACAAAAAAAATAGCCTTAAAGGTTTTATACGCAATGTTGGCTTTATTGTTTTTAATTGCTCCAACAATAGGCCGCATAATGTAATCAAGAATAATAGATTCTGAATTTACCTACTTTTTAAATTACAAGGATATATCGGGGCACAATGCTCTAATATATCCTTACAACCATTTTATGCCAAGAATGATCACAGATAATTACAAGGGTAAAATTAACTAATTCACAAAGGTCTTTTTGACTCTAACGGATATTTATTTCAGCTGCCATTTTCCACTCAACCAGTCACGAAGCCATTTTGACATAGGGGCGATATTTATTTCCCGCTTCATGATCCTCATTCTGACGCGCAAGGGAATGATTAAAAACAAAACGACACGAACCCACAAAGCGTTTCATTTCACGCTCCTGCTGACCATGGGGTCTTAACTGGAATTTGAAGGTTTGTAATCGTTTCACGTGATTGATGATACTGTCGATGACTTCGCCGTGACCAACCTGATATTGCACAGCATTATTACGACAAAACGTGCGGTGGTACTTCCGCACACGAAAGCGGGTAATGGACCAGAATTTCTGGCTCCATTGTACTCTGTGACAGGTAGAATATGGCAGGCATTACTACAAAGCCAATACCGCGTATATCAGGGTTAAATGCGCGAGTACAATACATCGCCTGCCACATAAAAACTTGGCTTAACCCCCTGCCAGTTTTACTTTCATTCCTTTTTCTTCCAGTAACTGTTTCAGCAGGTCACGTTTATCACCCTGAATCTCAATTTCACCCTCTTTAACTGAACCACCGCAACCGCATTTCTTTTTTAATTCAGCGGCCAATTTAGCTAACGTTTGATCATCAGCATCAATCCCTTTGATTACGCAAACACCTTTCCCTTTACGCCCGCTGGTTTGGCGCTGTATGCGCACAATGCCATCCCCTTTCGGGCGAACCGGTTGGGATTTTTCTTCGTGGATGCGACCACTATCGGTTGAGTAAACTAAGCGAGAGTTATTATCCATGAACGATCCCGATAGACTGATTAATTTGTTGTAATGCCAGTTCCGGGTTTTCTGCGCGGGTAATTGGACGCCCGATCACCATATAATCAACCCCTGCTTGAACGGCTTGAGGTGGAGTCATAATGCGACGTTGATCGCCCGCATCTGCCCCGACAGGGCGGATACCAGGCGTAACAAGTTGAAACTCCTGCCCACATACTGTTTTCAGTTGCTGGGCTTCATGGGCTGAACATACCACACCATCCAACCCACACTGTTTTGTCAGTAATGCTAGGCGCTCAGCATGTTGCGCTGGTGTCATATCAATCCCGATGCCTGACAGATCTGACTGTTCCATACTGGTCAATACGGTTACTGCGAGCAGCAAAGGAGCATCCTTGCCATAGGCTAACAATGCTTCTTTGGCGGCTGTCATCATTCTCGCGCCACCACTTGCATGTACATTGACCATCCAAACGCCCAGCTCTGCCGCAGCAGCAACCGCTCTTGCCGTTGTATTGGGAATATCGTGGAATTTAAGATCCAAAAACACATCAAAACCGCGTTGGTGCAATGCCTGCACAAATTGTGGGCCATACAAAGTAAACATTTCTTTGCCCACTTTTAGACGACAAAATTGTGGATTAATTTTATCGACAAATGACAGCGCTTCATCTTGATTGTCATAATCCAATGCAACAATAACAGGTGAGTCAATCTGTTTATTTAAAGTTTGAGCTGTGTGGGAAGTCATTTTAGGCCCTTTCATTTACCAATGAATTTAATTATTTATTAACTTAAATGAATAAAGAAAAAATATGTAAATAATCAAACATATTTCTCACAAAAATTTATTTATGCCAACGTTGCAACATCACTGACCATCCAGTCCTCTGATCGGTTTAATCGAATCCCATGAACGGCATGACGGGCAATGCCAATATAACGAGCGAGAAGTAAAACCACATTTGTGGCATCGATAGTCAGGTTTTGTCCGAATTTGTTCGCCTACCATATTGCGCAACAGGAGCAGGCTTTCTTTGGCTCTCCCTTCTTCCGCATCCACCAGATGATAATCCATCAGGCGATAAAACCCCCGCATAGTCGGATGTCTTTCTAACTGACGGTTAATATAATTTTGGGCAATATCACGCCCGTTTCTTTTCTCTATAATGTCAGCCAGATAAAGTTCTGCGATCGCACCACAATTCTCTTCTACGCACCGTTGTACAAAAGTCTCCCACTCTTCCGGCTGGGAAAGATGATGGTAACACTCTTGCAGCATTGGCAGGGATTCACTGACAACTTGTTTATCTTGTTCCAGCACAAGTTTCAATGCTGCGGTTGCTTTGGCATACTCACCTTGGGATATATAAATGCGCCCCAGCATGATGGAAACCCGGGCACAATTTTTATCTGCCTGAGCGGCTTTATGCAGGTAGCCAATCGCCGCATTAAAATCTTCGCTTCCCATGCATTGCAACGCGAGCTCACAATAAAAATGGGCAATTTCTTCTCGGAAATGGTGTTTACCCAGTTTTACCAGTTTTTCCGCGATCCCAATGGCTTTGTTCCAGTCACTGGTTGATTGGTAGATAGTCAATAAGGAATTGAAGGCATTTTCACGGAAGTCAGTTTCATCGACCAATTGGATAAACATGTTTTCGGCGCGATCATAAACCCCCGCCGCCATGTAATCCCGGCCAAGTTGTTGGATAGAAAGCAAACGTTGCTCAAAAGTCAATGAAGCACTTTCCATCAACGATTGGTGAATGCGGATAGCCCTTTCAACTTCACCACGAGAACGGAATAAGTTCCCCAGAGTTAAGTGAGCTTCAAACGCAGAGCTATCCTCTTTCAACATATCAAGAAATAAATCAACTGCCTTATCCTGCTGATTGGAAAGCAAAAAATTGACACCGTCGACATATTCGCGCGAGAGGCGATCGGCAGATTGCTGTTTGTCTCGCTGAGCACTCCTGCGCCCCATATACCAACCATAAGCGGCAGCAATAGGAAGCAACAGAAACAACAGCTCTAACATGGATAATTATTCCTTGTTTAATGCTACGGTCGATACAGATTTTGTGGATGATTCAGTTGGTTGTTCCAGCTGGGTTTCTAGTCGTTTGATTTTACGTTTTGCACGTTTTAAAGAAACAATAGTACGCAAATAGAATGCACCGCAGATCCCCCAACCGAGAGTAAAACCGATGGCAAACAGCACGGCCAACAAAGTGGAGACAGAGTAATCGCCTTTAGCTATCAAATAATTAAATGTCACTACCTGATTATTATTTGCTCCCAGTGTCACTGAGATAACAAAAACAACCAGTGCCAGTAATAAGATCAAAAAATATTTCACATTTCTTCCTGTTATCCATTGTTGCTGATTGGTATGCCAAATAACAGACATATAGTGGCGTGTTAAATTAGCATTTCTCGTCCACGCAAAGGAAGCAATTTATTGCAACAAACGCTGATTTACTCCTTTTTGTGATGTTATTCGATTTATCTCTATCCAATACAGCATTTTTCCAAAACATGTTCACTCAGCACATCTGAAAAAGCTGTTTATAGTCTAGCATGTAAATATTACAGAATCTGACTCTTTATGTTCATCCGCATTAATAAATTCTGGTACAATGCCGGCTTCCATGTGCATGGTAACCAGAAAAAATCCCTTGTGGTCTTAGCTGTTTTTTCAACCAACATTACTCTGAGCGCCACAATATTTATAACGAGCCAAATCAAAATATGAATACTAAAATGCAGCTAAAACGAGTCGCTGAAGCGAAGTTACCTACTCTATGGGGCGAATTTTTAATGATCGGTTTTGAAGAAATCAAAACAGGTCATGACCATATTGCCCTTGTTTTCGGCGATATTTCTGGTGATGTGCCTGTATTATCTCGGATCCACTCAGAGTGCCTTACGGGAGATGCCTTATTCAGCCTGAGATGTGACTGTGGCTTTCAATTGGAAACCGCCTTATCCCAAATTAGTCAGGAAGGTCGCGGAGTTCTGTTATATCACCGTCAGGAAGGTCGCAATATCGGCTTATTGAATAAAATTCGGGCTTATGCCTTGCAAGATCAGGGCATTGATACCGTTGAGGCTAACCATCAGTTGGGTTTCGCGGCTGACGAACGGGATTTCACCCTTTGTGCAGATATGTATAAGTTACTGGGTATTCATGCAATCCGCCTTCTGACCAATAACCCTAAAAAAGTTGAAATTATGGCCGAAGCGGGTATTAACATCACTGAACGTGTCCCTCTGATTGTGGGCCGGAATCCTAAAAATTCGTACTATTTGGATACAAAAGCCAGCCGGTTGGGACACTTGTTGTTCAAGTGATGCTCCTTGTCCGGCATCGTCAAAATAGTGTGCAGGCTTTTCTCTATTGTCATAAATATACACATCATTTTGGCATGAGCTTGTAGCATGGCAGTTCATGATATTTAGTCCAGCGGTTTTTCCTGAAAATACGGGCAATGGATTTGCCGGTTTCAGGTTGAAAATAAGCTGGGGTTGAAAATAAAGTGAGTACGAAATTAAAAGCAGATCACTTTATTCTGATCATTATGTCTGGCATAACACTGCATCATTAAAATTAATTTACACACATCGCCAAACTTCTGAATAACTCATCCTGAATAACACGACGCCATTGATGGCATACCTGAGAAAAGATTCAGGGATCATGTTAATCATATAAATCGTTTTATGCATAATACCTGCCACCTTTTGCCAATTCACAAAAACAAAAACTGCGTCATTTAGGGGCGCAGCTTTTGAGATAAGATTATTTATTTGATAGACATCAAATTTCACATCATGATTGCTTTAACATATTACGAATCACGTAATGCAAAATACCATCATTATAGAAATAAGCCAGCTCTGTAGCTGTATCAATACGGCAACGAGCATTAATCACAATTTCAGTTCCATCAGCATAAGTGATTTTCACAGTAATTTCCTGGCCGGGTTTTATATTCCCCAACCCTTCAATGTCAATCTTTTCATCGCCAGTCAGATTTAATGTCTTGCGACTGACGCCCTGAGGAAACTCCAGCGGCAATACCCCCATACCAATCAGGTTAGAACGGTGTATCCTTTCAAATGACTCCGCAATGACGACCCTGACTCCCAATAACCGTGTTCCTTTGGCAGCCCAATCACGGCTTGAACCAGAACCATATTCTTTACCTGCAATAATCGCGAGGGGCGTTTTTTCTTCCTGATAACGCATCGCTGCATCGTAGATAGCCAATTGGGACTGTGAAGGAATATGCCTTGTATATCCGCCTTCAATACCAGAAACCATTTCATTGCGGATACGAATATTGGCAAATGTTCCCCGCATCATGACTTCATGGTTACCACGCCTTGAGCCATAGGAATTAAAATCTTTTGGTGCGACCCCATGTTCTTGCAAGTAACATCCTGCCGGGCTATCTGCTTTGATATTCCCTGCCGGAGAGATGTGGTCTGTTGTGACTGAATCACCCAAAATCGCCAATATACGGGCCTGATGGATATCGGTCACCGGTTTAGGTTCAGCGGCCATGTCACTGAAAAATGGGGGATGGCGGATGTAAGTAGAATCCGGTTGCCATGAATACGTTGCTGAACTTTCGACTTTTAGCGATTGCCAATCTTCATCACCATCAAAAACAGCATTGTATTCTTTATGGAACATCTCTGTTCTAACGTTCTCGACCGCTTCCGCGACCTCACGACTGGTTGGCCAAATATCTTTCAAGTAAACATCATTGCCTTGTTGCTCTTTTCCGATAGGCTCCCGAGTCAGATCTGTTTTCATATTGCCGGAAAGTGCATAAGCCACTACCAGCGGTGGTGAGGCCAGCCAGTTGGTTTTTACTAATGGATGAATGCGGCCCTCAAAATTTCGGTTACCAGAAAGCACTGCACCAACCGTTAAATCTGAGTGTTTAATCGCAGTTTCTATCGGTTCAGGCAGTGGGCCTGAGTTACCGATACACGTCGTACAGCCATATCCCACCAAATTAAAACCAAGCTTTTCCAGATATGGCATAAAACCAGCCAATTCCAGATAACGGGTGACAACTTTAGAGCCGGGGGCCAATGAAGTTTTAACCCATGGTTGACGTTGTAAGCCTTTCTCTACTGCTTTTTTAGCAAGTAAGCCTGCTGTCATCAGTACACTGGGGTTAGATGTATTGGTACAAGACGTAATGGCAGCGATAACCACTGCACCATCCTGCAATGGCAAAGTTTTATTATCCAGAGTCGTGGGGATCGTTGATAAATTTTTCTGAGCGTTATGCATATCCAGTTCCATGGAAGCTTGAAAAGCCTGCGGTACATTCCCGAGGGCGACCCGATCCTGTGGCCGTTTTGGTCCTGCAAGACTTGCCTCAACGGTTGACATGTCCAACTCAAAGGTACTGGTGAAAATAGGCTCTTCTCCTACATTACGCCATAACCCCTGCGCCTTACAATAGCTTTCAACCAAAGCAATTTCTTCATCAAGACGCCCCGTCAACCGCATATAGTCTAATGTAATATCATCAACAGGGAAGAAACCACATGTTGCACCATATTCCGGTGACATATTGGCAATAGTCGCTCTGTCTGCCAGTGGCAAATCAGACAAGCCATCACCATAAAACTCAACAAATTTACCCACAACACCATGCTGGCGCAGCATCTGGGTTACAGTCAATACAAGGTCAGTTGCCGTGATCCCTTCCCGTAACTTTCCGGTTAATTTAAAACCAACAACATCTGGAATTAGCATAGAAACTGGCTGGCCCAACATCGCAGCTTCAGCCTCTATTCCCCCGACACCCCATCCCAGTACGCCCAAACCATTAATCATGGTGGTATGGGAATCCGTACCTACCAGTGTATCGGGATAAGCAAAATCTTTTCCATCCTGATTTTCATGCCAAACCGCTTTTCCCAGATATTCAAGGTTAACCTGATGGCAGATCCCTGTTCCTGGCGGCACAACACGGAAGCGATTGAATGCTTTCTGCCCCCAACGCAAAAACAGATATCGTTCATAGTTACGTTCCATTTCAATTTGAACGTTTTCTGCAAATGCCTGCTCTGTTCCAAATTTATCAACCATTACCGAATGGTCAATCACCAAATCAACCGGAGATAGTGGATTCACTTGTTCTGCATTACCGCCGAGTCTCAAGACGGCTTCCCGCATCGCAGCAAGATCGACCACTGCCGGAACACCGGTAAAATCTTGCATCAGCACACGCGCAGGACGATAAGCTATTTCCCGGTCAGCATGACCATTTCTCTGCCATTCCACCAACGCCTTTAAATCCTCTTCCACAACGGATTCTCCATCAATATTGCGCAGAAGATTTTCAAGAAGGACTTTCAGGGATTTGGGCAGCCGGGATATTTCACCTAATCGCTCGGATAACAAAGGTAAACTATAATAGTGATAGGTTTTACTACTCATGGAGCCACCATCAACCGATCCGCTATTGTTCGGTTTACTACTGATAGACAGTGTTGAAGCACAGTCAGTTTTCAATTTAAACGACATAACTCCTCCTTCTTATTATGAATAGCTACCATTTAACCATAACATACATATGAAAATTTGTGCTTTAGAGTCAACACGTTTTGCTAACCTTTTATAAAGCATCATTTATTGACAGATTTAGATAATGCGCCCCAGAGAAATATGCTTTATTCATACTATAAGAAAGAACAAGTTCATTGCGCTCAAAAAACGGGAGAATAAAACATGAATATAAAAAAAGATAATAATTATCAAAGTCATCTCATTAATATAAAAGAATCTGATAATTTTTTTCAGAATAACTTCAATAATAAGTTTTTCTTGTCGGACTATCAATTTACCGATACCGATGGCCTTGTTCAATTTGTCATTACTTCACAAATTGACGATAAAGTCAGCGTCATGAAAAAGCTACATGAAATTAAAAGAGCACAAATAGCGCTTTCGTCAATAGCCGCTGGCTATATCTCCAGATACGCCAACAATTTCGGGCCACAATATAAAACAGACATTCAATTCTGGAGCGAAATCATTACAAAGCTGCCTCTCATGAGTGTTAAAAGCATAGAAAGCCAAAGCTATAACCAAGAAATGAACGGGGTTTCTATCGCAACAAATTTACTTCAACTCATCATGGACATTATGTTGGAGACATGCACTCCCTGCCTGCAAAGTTTTGCTAACTTTCTACAAAGACAAGGCGATGCCATAAGAATGGGACTAAAACGAAATCATGACCATTACTCTACACTCACATTGGCCAGTGTTATTGAGGCAACGGGCCTGGGAGATCAGGTGGTATATATTCCCAAAATAAAGCTATTTAAAATAGATTTTGACACCACTAACTCGGAAGTGACATCAAACTGTGCTTCCAATCAAAAAGTTAATGTTAAGTTCAGTTATTCTTCCTGTATTGCATTATTTAATTATCAGGCATTAGAAACGCCAGAAGTAAACACAGCCTTCCATGATTTCATTATCAAAAATGAAAAATATTCAATAGAAAATTCCGACAATTTTTTCAGTGGTGAATTTAAGGTTTAATCAAAAGTCTCTATAAGTTAATTGAAACATTAAATATTCGAAAATATCATGATTGAATTACAAGCAGAAATATTGAATTAAATTTATATGAGATGGCAAAAACATGTACATGCTTCACCAGATGAAAATGGCAGAGAAAGGCAATATCACGAAATACTGATGAAACTAAACTGATGCATAACGTACTGATTAACCTGCATAAGCTTAATCTGATTAAAGGTACAGTTCAGCAATGTATTCAAATAAAAGTATTCAGATAAAAGAACCAACCATCTCCTTGTTTTACTTTCAGGGAGATGGTTTATCTTTATTGTACCGTTTTCAAACTATCGGTAATTCGATATCTTTGAACATTTCTTCAATTTCTTCATTAGAGCGTAATGCAATGGCTCTATCCACAACATCACGCGTCAAATGAGGGGCGAAACGCCAAATAAAATCATACATATAGCTACGTAAAAAACTGCTGCGCCGAAAACCAATCTTAGTGGTGCTGTAACTGAACTTATCACGCATATCAATACGTACCAAATCACCGTCCTGAACTGGCTCAACAGCCATGCTTGCAATTACGCCGACTCCCAGACCTAAGCGGACATAAGTCTTGATCACATCAGCGTCTGTTGCCGTAAATACAATCTTAGGTTTCAGACCTGCCCTGTCAAAAGCAACATCCAATTCAGAGCGGCCTGTAAAACCAAAAGTGTAAGTGACAATCGGATATTCTGCCAACTCTTCAATTGTTACATTCTGTTTGTTGGCAAGGGGATGGTCTTTTGTCACCACAACAGAACGATTCCAATGATAGCAAGGCAGCATAATCAAATCGCTATAAAGGTGAAGTGCCTCTGTTGCTATCGCAAAATCACTATTTCCTTTGCATACCTCTTCCGCAATCTGAGTGGGTGAACCTTGATGCATATGCAGTGACACATTGGGATAACGTTCAATAAAACCTTTAATAACTGGAGGCAAAGCATATCTTGCTTGTGTGTGAGTCGTCGCTATATACAGTGAGCCACGATCAGGATAAGTATGTTCACTGGCAACAGAACGAATTGAATCCACTTTTGACAAAACTTCACGTGAAATACGTACAATTTCTTCACCTGCCGGTGTCACGTGCGTTAAATGTTTACCGCTGCGAGCAAAAATTTGAATCCCTAATTCATCCTCAAGCATCCTGACTTGCTTACTGATCCCGGGTTGGGAGGTATACAGTCCCTCTGCTGTAGAAGATACATTCAGGTTATGGTTAACCACCTCTACAATATAACGCAATTGCTGTAGTTTCATATCAGCACTGTCCCTAATAATCGAATATACGAATGTTTTGCAATCTAATTAATTTCTATATTACTAATGGTTACCCACTTATAACTATATAGAATATTTATTTGTAGGCATATAACCACTATAACACCTGCTGTATATTTATATAACAAATAATTAGAATAAGTAACTATTCTGAAATGTTCGTTATAGATATATTGTGTTTTGATTTATCTAAAATACAAAAAAAGCCAGTCTTAAAGACTGGCTTTTTAGAAAAAAACGTTACTTTTTTAGTAAAAAAAGAAATATCTATCTGAATATATTTCAATGCACTATATCTTAGAAACAGAAAGTATAGTGCTTTTATTAACGCTCAAGTCCTACTTCTCTTTGACTGCCCAAGCACCTTCAACAAAAAATGCGCTCCATCCGGTAGCTTTACCATTTTTTTCTGACGAAACATATTGCTGTTTTGTCTTCCGGCTAAAACGCACGACCGTTTTATTTCCTTCCGGATCTGCAACAGGGGCTTCAGCCAAGTAGCGTAATTTCTCCGGCAGACGATCCTTGAACCGAACGAGTTCTTCAACAAGTGGTGCCCGTGTTTCACGAGATTTAGGGAATGTATTGGCAGCTAAAAATACCCCGGCAGCCCCATCACGAAGGACAAAATAAGCATCTGATTTTTCACATACCAGTTCAGGTAATGGAACGGGATCTTCTTTCGGTGGTGCAACTTCCCCATTACGTAAAATTTTACGGGTATTTTTACACTCTTCGTTGGTACATCCCATATATTTGCCAAAACGCCCCATTTTCAGGTGCATTTCTGAACCGCATTTGTCACATTCAACGATGGGCCCGTCATAACCTTTAATGCGGAATTCACCCTCTTCAACTTCATAACCATCACAGGCAGGGTTATTACCACATACGTGCAATTTACGCTGGTTATCAATTAAGTAGCTATCCATCGCTGTACCACATTTTTTACAGCGGCGGCGAGCACGCAGCGCATTGGTTTCTGCATCATCCCCTTCCAGAATATTGAGGATCTCGTTTTCTGGGATCAGGTTAATTGTCTGCTTACAGCGCTCCTTCGGCGATAACGCATAACCTGAACAGCCAAGAAATACACCCGTGGTTGCAGTGCGTATCCCCATCGGACGCTGACACATTGGACATGCTATCGACGTAATCACCATCGGATTAGGACGCATCCCACCTTCTTCAGGTTCTTTGCCGGCAGCGTCAAGCTGATCGCTGAAATTGGAGAAAAACTCGTCTAAGACCCCTTTCCAATTCGCTTCATTATTAGCAACATGGTCAAGCTGGTCTTCCATTCTTGCCGTAAAATCATAACTCATTAATTCGTTGAAATTTTCTTCCAAACGATCTGTGACAATTTCACCCATTTTTTCCGCATAGAACCGGCGGTTTTCAACACGGACATAACCGCGTTCCTGAATGGTGGAAATAATTGATGCATAGGTCGACGGACGGCCAATCCCCCGCTTTTCCAGTTCCTTAACCAACGATGCTTCACTGAAACGAGCAGGTGGTTTGGTAAAGTGCTGGCTGGGCAACAGCTGTTGCAAATCAAGTTCCGTTCCGATTTCGACGACAGGCAAAGTACGGTCTTCATCTCCTTTACGCAAAGCTGGCATGACTTTCGTCCAGCCATCAAAACGCAAAGTGCGGCCTTTAGCCCGCAATTCAAAATCACCGGCTTCAACAGTCAATGTTGTGGAATCATATTTAGCAGGCGTCATTTGGCAAGCAATGAACTGACGCCAGATAAGCTGATACAGTTTTTGTGCATCAGCTTCCATGTCTTTCAGTTCCTCAGCCACAACATCGACATTAGAAGGACGAATTGCTTCGTGAGCTTCCTGTGAATTTTCCTTGCTGCTGTAAACATTGGCATTTTTTGGTAAATACTCATCACCAAAATGGTGACCGATATAGCCACGAACCATCTCCAAAGCATCCTGACTCAAATTAGTCGAATCAGTACGCATATAAGTAATATGGCCTGCCTCATACAGGCGTTGCGCCATCATCATGGTTTTCTTGACGCCAAAGCCAAGTCGCGTACTCGCTGCCTGTTGTAATGTAGACGTAATAAATGGCGCGCTGGGCTTACTGGATGTCGGGCGGTCTTCACGATCAACAATCTTGTATTTTGCTTTTTCCAGCAAAAATACAGCTGACTCCGTTTGCAAAACATTGACCGGCTTGAAAGGTTTCCCCTTTTCATGGGTCACTTCCATATGAAGGGCAATGTTTCCTTTGGTTTTCAGGTCCGCATACAACTGCCAATACTCTTCCGGCACAAATGCCTTGATTTCTCGCTCCCGCTCAACCACCAGCCGAACAGCAACAGACTGAACTCGTCCGGCTGATAATCCTCTGGCCACTTTTTTCCACAACAGCGGAGAAACCATATATCCCACAACACGATCCATAAAGCGACGTGCCTGCTGAGCATTGACACGGTCAATGTTCAGCTCACCCGGTTTATCAAAAGCCTGTGTAATTGCATTCTTGGTAATTTCATTGAACACAACACGGCTGAAACGTGTATCATCCCCGCCAATCACTTCCCGCAGATGCCATGCAATAGCTTCTCCTTCGCGGTCAAGATCCGTTGCGAGGTAAACATGTTCGGCTTTTTCAGCCAACGTTTTCAATTCTGTGACAACTTTTTCTTTGCCGGGCAAAATTTGGTAGTTTGCTTCCCAATCATGATAGGGATCAACTCCCATACGACTTACCAGTGCAGTTTTCTCATCTTTTTTCACTTTCTTTTTATTATTCTTATCGGTAGATGAGCTCGAACTCTTTTGACTCGCTGCCCCACTAGTCGGCAAATCACGGATGTGACCTACACTGGATTTAACAACGTAGTCACTCCCCAGATATTTATTGATTGTTTTGGCTTTTGCCGGGGACTCCACTATAACAAGAGCTTTAGCCATAGTTACCTTTACCTAATTATCTTCTTTTCAGATGGCGAAAATCACGGCGTTATGTTGCGATATATAAAATAAAACCTCTTTTTATATTGCGATAGATTTGCAAGATATCAACTAATTTTTATCTTGTACCTTTGTTTCAGCGCAAAACTCTTTGAAAAATTTAAGGTATTTTATATATCAACATGAACTATGCGATTGTCCGATTTACTTGTTGTAAACAAAACATTCCATCTGCATGACGAAAAGTCCACACTCTACCTGATAAAAAACGATGCGCAACAACTTATTTTTTAAAGGAGTACAATAAATGCAAACTAAAACGCCGCCTATCAAAAAAGAACAGTTACTAAAAAAAGCAAATGAAATCATTCAATCACACGAAGATTATATACAAGGAATGTATGCAGCAAGTGTAGAACGAAAAAATGGGGTATTAATATTTCAAGGTGAATATTTTTTGGATGAAAATGGCTTACCAACGGCAAAAAGCACAGCTGCGTTTAATATGTTTAAACAGTTAGCACATATATTGTCCGAACAGTATCATCTAGTCGATTAATCATTCAAAGCACACACTCTCTGATAAACCATCAATATTGATGCGGATAATAAAAGATAAAAAGATATCCCTCACTTACCCGCATCATGTTAGTCACCACTCAACTGACAACTACCCCCCTTTTAGTTCAAGAGTATATCGTGCGTTATTTCACAAAATAGGTTTTTCACCCCGTTGCCACCAACGAACGAGCAGCTTATCAACATTTTCCATTGCACTGCCCATGAAACGCTCCATTACGCGTTTACGGCGGAAATAATTGACACCAATAACTTCATAGTCCTTAATTTTTTCAATCAGAAAATCATCACTGACACCCACTTCATCAATCAGCCCATTTTCTTTTGCCTGTGTTCCATACCAGTATTCACCGGTAGCCACCGTTTCCACATCCAAAGAGGGACGATGCTGATGGATAAATGATTTAAATAATTTATGCGTTTCGTTCAGGTCTGCCTGGAATTTTTTTCGCCCCTCTTCAGTATTTTCACCCAGCATGGTGAGAGTGCGCTTGTATTCTCCGGCGGTATGAAGCTCAATATCAATGTCATTTTTCTTCAATAACCGATGAATATTAGGCAATTGAGCCACCACACCAATGGAGCCAATAATGGCAAAAGGTGCAGAAATAATCCGGTCTGCAACACAGGCCATCATATAGCCACCACTTGCCGCAACCTTATCCACTGCAACCGTCAGACGTATCTCTTTCTGTCGTAAACGTGCCAGTTGGGATGCCGCCAGACCATAACCATGAACCATGCCACCGGGGCTTTCCAGACGCAGCAAAACTTCATCTTTTTTCTCTGCAACAGACAATATTGCGCTGATTTCTTCACGGAGGGAATCAACTTCATGAGCATCCATGCTGCCCTTGAAGTCCAGAACATAAAGGTTAGGTTTTTGTAAACCTTTCTGCCCTGTTTTTACCGCTGATTTTTTCTGCTTCTCATCTGTTTTCTGCTGTTTTTTAAACGCTTTTTGCCAGATTTTTTGCTCAGCTTCGCTCATTCGGGCTTGTTGCATCTGACGCTGTTTTTCCTTGTACGCTTCCCCAAGATTAGTCAGCTTCAATTCCCCTTTTTGCATGGCCTTACGCACACCTAATCCGATACACACTACTGCCAGAATGACGACTGATAATACTATAGTAAGCACTTTAGCCAGGAATAATCCGTATAGAGACAAATATTCCACAGATCCACCTTAGTTAATTTATGATAAACAATGACTTTCATTCTAACTAAAAACGGGAGGCTGTGCTTAACAGTTTACTCATCTAATTCCATGCTCACTAAAACCATGTTTAGTTGATTTTCGGTTTCAGTTGATTTCCGGTTTATAGATAGCAGCAATTCCCATTTTCTTACTGAATTAATCAGATTTGACGAAGACTTTAAGTTTTGTTGTGATGATAGGCTATATTTGCCATCCTAAAATGGCAATTAACAGATTGACAAAAGATACGGGAAAACTGTTAGATGTTTGATTACCTACCAAATAATAACCTATTGCAAAAAAAAATTATTTTAGTCACTGGTGCTGGCGACGGCATTGGGCGTGAGGCTGCGCTTACCTATGCTCGCCACGGCGCACAGGTTATTTTACTTGGGCGTACTACCGCAAAACTGGAAACAGTCAAACAACAAATTGAAAATAATGGTGGCTTGCCTGCCGATATTTACACCATGGATCTTCTGACCGTCACCGCAGAGGAATGCCAAATTTTTGCCGAGACACTGGCACAACGGTATACCCACTTGGATGGCGTATTGCACAACGCCGGGCTGCTTGGTGTCGTCGCACCTATCATAGAGCAACCTGCTAAACTTTGGCATGATGTCATGCAAGTGAATGTCAATGCCACGTTTATATTGACTCAGGCATTAATTCCTTTGCTGTTGAAATCCACCAGTGGCTCTTTGGTGTTTACCAGCTCTAGCGTGGGCCGCGAGGGCAGAAGTGGCTGGGGAGCTTACGCCGTTTCTAAATTTGCCACAGAAGGTCTGATGCAGGTTATGGCGCAAGAATATCAGAATACATCACTGCGCATTAACTGCATTAATCCGGGAGGAACCCGTACCGGTATGAGAGCAAACGCTTTTCCTGATGAGAATTCAGCCAAATTAAAAACACCTGCGGATATTATGCCCGTTTATCTTTATGTCATGGGTGATGATAGCCGACATGAATCAGGCATCAGTTTTGATGCTCAACCCGGTCGCAAAGCGGGGCCTGCCGAATAATGACCAGAGATAACAACCAGCACCAAAAAAGGCAACAACGCCTGAAAGAGAAAGTCGATGCCCGCATCGAGGCGGCACAACAAGAACGGGGGATCGTTATTGTATTCACCGGAAACGGAAAAGGAAAAACTACCGCAGCCTTTGGTACAGTCACTCGCGCAATCGGCCACGGGCAGCGTGCTGGCGTTATCCAATTTATCAAAGGAACATGGGAAAGTGGCGAAAGGAATTTGCTGGCCCAACATGGCGTTGAATTCCATGTGATGGGAACAGGTTTTACATGGGAGACGCAAAATCGTGAGTCAGATACCGTAGCTTGCCAGACAGCATGGAAAAATGCCCTGACAATGTTAGCGGACCCTTCATTGCATCTTGTGGTATTGGACGAATTAACCTATATGGTCAGCTATGGATATCTAGAACTTGCAGATGTACTTACTGCACTGAAATCCCGGCCTGCACACCAGACAGTGATTATTACTGGCCGGGGATGCCATCGGGAACTATTGGAATATGCCGATACCGTCACAGAAATGCGGCCGGTAAAACATGCCTTTGATGCCGGAATCAAGGCTCAGAAAGGCATTGACTGGTAAACCTATTGGCAAATCAAACGCTGTTTCAGTATAAGCATAGCTATAAACTGAAACAGCGGCTTGAAGGGATTAACGACCTTTAGGTGTCGTTTTTCTCCCTGCATTTTGACGAGAACTACTCGCCGGGCGTTTTCCTGATGGACGGGATGCAACCTTCGCATGACGTTTCACAGCACGGCGGATCTGGTTCGCTTTAATGCGACGTTGATCACGTTCTACTGCAACTTTGGTCACAACTTCGGCGCTCAATCCCACCAATTGACGCAAATAGTTAGTTTGCTCCAATCCTAATTCAGCCCAACCGCCGCGTGGCAAACCTTTTGGCAAATCAATATCGCCATAGCGTACACGAATAAGACGGCTTACCTGCACACCAACAGATTCCCACAACCGCCTGACTTCACGGTTACGACCTTCTGTTAACGTGACGTTGTACCATTGATTGATACCTTCCCCGCCTTTAAATGTGACGGTTTTGAAAGAAGCCGGACCATCTTCCAGCTGCACACCTTGTGTCAGTTGACGAAGTTTAGCATTGTCCACTTCACCAAAAACACGGACAGCATATTCACGCTCAACTTCCTGGCTTGGATGCATTAAACGGTTTGCTAATTCACCATCTGTTGTAAACAGCAGCAATCCACAAGTATTGATATCCAGACGCCCTACTGCAATCCAGCGAGCATCCTGCATTCTTGGCAGACGATCAAATACGGTTGGACGACCTTCAGGATCGTGACGGGTGCACAATTCCCCTTCCGGTTTGTAATAAGCCAAAACACGGCAAACTGTTTTTTGTGGTTCTTTGATATTTAAAATCCGACCATCCAGACGAATTTTTACTGAGGGTTTAACTTCGATGCGATCACCCAACGTTGCGGTCTTGCCATCAATGCTGACACGCCCTTGTTGAATATATCCCTCAATTTCGCGGCGGGAACCATGACCGGAACGCGCGAGAACTTTTTGTAACTTTTCTGTTTTATCGCTCATTGAGCAACCTCTGTTGTCGCCTTCACAGGCGTCGTGTCATTAAATAAAAATTAAATCGTACACCTTATAAAAACGGTGTGACATTACCTTCGCCTTCACGAAGAATAACCGGAGAATCTCCAGTTAAATCCACTACTGTTGTCGGTTGCTGCCCAAGATAACCACCATGAATAATTAAATCAACTTGTTTACCCAATGTCTCTTTAATCTCTTCAGGATCAGACTCGGCAAAATCATTTCCGGGTAAAATCAAACTGCATGACATGAGTGGTTCACCCATTTTCTCCAACAACGCTAAAGCGATGGGATTGGAGGGAACACGCAAGCCAATAGTTTTACGCTTTTCATTCATCAAACGGCGAGGGACTTCTTTTGTCGCCTGCAAAATAAACGTGTAATTGCCCGGTGTATTGTTTTTAATCAATCTGAATGCTTGGTTATCTACATGGGCATATGTTGAGATTTCGGAAAGATCACGGCACATCAGTGTAAAATTGTGGCGCCCTTCCAATTGGCGAATACGGCATATGCGGGTCATTGCCTCCTTGTTTTCGAGACAGCAACCAATGGCATAACCGGAATCAGTGGGATAAATGACAACGCCTCCCTTTTTCAGCACTTCCATACTTTGGTCAATAAGACGGGATTGTGGATTATCAGGGTGGATATAAAAAAACTGGCTCATAACACATAACCTCTACTTCTACTTTCTATGCAGCCCCAATCCGTGACCAGTCGTGCCATATCGGTACAACATCACCAGGTAACCACAAATTGCGCCCAAGCTCTATCCATGAACAAGGTTGGTGAAAATCCGATCCTAATGAAACTTTCAGGCCATATTCTCTTGCCAATTGAGCGAGTTGCTGTCTTTCATTAGGTGCTTGCTGGCACTGTGCAATTTCCATTGCATCACCACCATGTTGTTTAAACCAAACGATTAACCGCTTTAGCCACTTCGTCGACAAATCATATCTACCGGGATGCGCAATGACAGCTTGTCCGCCGGCGTGATGGATTGCTTCAATAGCCTGCTCGATTGTACACCATTGTGGCGGCACATAACCGATTTTTCCCTTTGCCAGATATTTTTTAAATACCTTGGGGATCGTCGGCTCTACACCCGTTTCAATCAGAAAGCGGGCAAAATGCCCACGCGTAACCTGCCCACCATTTGCGAGCCGCGATGCGCCTTCCCAAGCATCAGGAATGCCAGCTTTGGCTAAACGGTTGCCAATCTCAATACCACGTTGATTTCTTAAATCAACCTGCCTTTCCAGAAATTTTTTTAAAGAGGAAGAATTGATATCAATATTTAACCCCACAATATGGATTTCAAAATTCTCCCATAATGTCGAAATTTCAGCACCAGAGACTACAGTCAATGGCAGATTATTTTGCTGAATATGATTTAAGGCAGGTTGAATGCCTTCTGTCGTATCATGATCGGTAATTGCCAATACATGAATTCCCATAGTGACGGCTCTGTCTACAAGCTGCTCAGGTGATAAAACCCCATCTGAAGCGGTCGTATGGCTATGTAAGTCATAGCGTCTTGTCATTTCACTGGCAGCTTCAGTCATTATTTTGTACCTATTTTATCGGAAGAGAAATAAGGACACCTATCGATAGCTATCATGATATCAAATGCAAAACCGCGATAATAACATAGGAGGTATATCTCCGTCGTCTTTCAAATTGCAACTTGAAAGACGACGGAATAGGCATAGATAATGTTACGCGGTTATTCGTTCAGCCACGTATTTAATGATGTGGTTTGTCGTTATGAATTAAAAACCAACCCCTCCATAGGGATTGGCTTATTTTGTCAATCATGACATATAGCACCATATGGGCAATGTGGTTCGTTATCTATTGACTGAGTGAGTTTAAAATTCACAATATCTGATGATGATACTACCCCACAATTCGAACTGGAGGCTTGTACGCTATATCCCCCAGTGCGAAACTTGAGAATATCTGTATTCCAATGCCCATTTTTAGTAGCATAAACAGTGTGGAGATTATCATTTCCAGTTCGATTATTATGTATAGTGACAAGAACTTGTGAATCTGGATCAGCCAAACCACCTATAGAAAGGAAGCCAACTTTCCAGCTAAGAGTATCTTGACTATAACCATCTGTTGGAGAAATAATTTGTGGGGTCCCAAGAGTCTTATATTCAACTTCAAAATTCTGAGAAACTGTAGGGCCTATGGCTTCTCCATTTGATGTAAGAGATTGTCCCACGGCCAAATTAACTACTCCGGGCGTTACGCCATACACTCGGCAACTCCAACTGCCATCTATTTCCGAAGCTTGTGTCGATTTACAATGGACTTTATTGTTCATCGGTTCAGACACGCTAATATAGAATCCTTTTGTCGCCGAGCCTGATACATCAACATATGCTTCTTTAACAGACGATTGATCATTACCTATTGAGTCAGGGCAAATAGCAGAAAGTAAATACGATGAATCAATAGTAATATCTGACATGCCATAGATCACTTCATAATTACGTGCTATTGGTTTGCCAGAAGGTACGTCATCCACCCATTGCTGCACCAAAATCTGATGTGAACCAGTAATAGAGGTCACCTTATCAGGGCAAGCCCAATCTTGATTTTCATTGACATCAACTTCACAGATCTGCTTGCCTTCCATAGAAACAGTGACGCGAGCCCCTGCCTGCCCTTTACCTGATATAGTATAAGTCGGCGTTGTAATTTGTTCCCCTTCTGCCGGACTGAGTACACTTATTTGCAAATTGGCACCATAACGAACTTTAAAACTTCTGTTAACCTGAGTGCCTGCATCATCCACCACAACCACATCATAATCCCCCGGCACAGAACTATAAGGCCCACATGTCCAAGTTTGCTCTTCCATATTGAGCTTTGCAGAACAATCATCATGACCACCAAACGCTTTTACGGTGACATTTTTGGCATCACTTGGCATTGTGCCGCTAAAGGTATAAGACGGTGTTTTGATAATTTCATCTTCTTTAGGTGTAATTACTGATAGCTTGATTTCACCCGCATCCGGAATAACCTTATAGGTAATCTTCGCTGTAGATTGCCTGATGTTATCCAAAAAGGCAGTTACCACCAGCTTATTTTCTCCGATTACTGAAGTATCCAAGATACCGTCCGCTTCCCAGTATCCTTGTTCACTCACGGTTTCTCCATTTTTACAAACCTGAGAAAGTGCTTTTTTATCTAAGCAAACCGTTGTTCCCGGCTCACCCGTTCCTCTTGGTACGACAGCATCAAGGTAATGGTATATATCACCATTTTGGGGTAGTGTGATCACCACAGGTTTGATGGTTTTGGTTTGAACTTCAAAAGAAACTTGTGCGCTTGAATTCTGCTGGCTATCAATAACTTGCTCAGCAGAAATAGTATATTTCCCATCTTTGGGTTGATAAGGCCCACAAGACCATTTACCTGACGATGTATCAACGCTGGTATTGCAATCATCAGTGCCACCAAACCCTTTGATATAAACCTGAGAGCCTTGTTCCCCAAGACCTGAAATCATAAAAGGCAACTTGGTTATTTTTGCTCCATGAATAGGCTCCGTGATGCTAATTTTTGTTTTGGTTACCTCATACTTACGTGTCACTTGTGAAGTTCTTTCATACGTATCCGCTAATTGGCCTAATTGAGCGGATTTTGTTTTTTTATACTGAGCTGCATAAAGAAAAAATGTGCCCTCATTTTTTGCCACTAAAACAGGGTTTGTGGGGCAAGCCCACTTTCCTTTTTCATTGATTGTTGTTTCGCAAATGATTCCGTCGCGTGAAATCAACAACTCCATCTTTTTTGGGGGCAGAAAATGCTCAGAAGCGGCAACAAAAACAAGCTGCCCAGGGCTTCCTTGACCTTCAATGGATATTCCGTCATTTAATCTATATTGCGCATTCATTGTAGGTTCTGTAATACGCATTGGGATCGTAAAAGTCCATTTAATCGGGACACCCACGTTCACCCCATGTTGAGTTTCTTGCAGTTCCATTGTATAGACATCACCCCCAAAGATATCACCGGGGTGAATAACAAATTCCCAAAAGAAACCAAACATTCCAGTAAACAAAGAGGCAATTCCTTCAAGCGCTCCAAAAATTGCGCCAAACAAACCACTTAGAAAACCACCAAAACCACCTCCGCCGCCGCCACCGCCACCGCCAGCAGGACCGCTGAATGTGCCAGAAAATTTAATGGGGTTATCGGGATCAACAGTTGAATTATTGGGTGGGTTATTTATTTCAAACTTTTTCTTTTCAGGCTCATCATTATCTCTATCCTTAATAGTAAAATGAGTAACATCAGTAGCAACTATTTTTCCTTCTTTTATTAATTCAGACGTTAATTCATACGTCCCGGCTGGCAAAATTGATGGCTTTCCACATTGCCAATTACCATTGTCACTAATTATCGCATTAGTACAAATAATAGTTCTTTTAGCAAAATGTTGTCTGTTCTCCTTTAACGCTGATAACTGATTCTGATCACTCTTTTTAATACTCACTCTGGCTTCACTTCCCGGTGCATTGGACGTTCCTGATAAAAATATGGGGGAACCTTCAATTTGAATTATTTGATCAGCAGGGCTTTTGGTTTCAATTCTATCAGGGCTTGTTATCTCAAAATAACTTTTCTCATCATCAGAATCATTATTTCCAACACTATCTAATTGGTTTTCACTTCCTGAATAAGAATAATCATCTCTTACCGAAAACGAATACACCCCTTCTTTAGTCTCATTATCAGGTAATTTTATAACCCAATAGGGTATATCTGAATTATTTGCATGAGTCATCACGTTAAGATCAGACTTCATAATTTGATTAAACTTCCCTGATTCAGAATCATACTTATTTATTTCATACATTGAAGGAAGGAGTGTAATTCCATTTAAAGTATAACTGTTTCTATCCCCTCCAATTCCTTTAAATTCTTTTTCTTTAGATGATGAAAAAATTAGGGGTGCTTCTTTTGTAAATTTATCGTTAATTTCTGGTGGATAATAGATACCTGAATAAGTCCCATTAAATCGTAAAACTGGGCTGAGTGGATCAACACCATCAATATATTGTTTTCCACCTACCTTAAAAGTCTGAATTGAGTCATTACTTATATCTAATTTCGGGTCATAACTTACATTCAATAAAGGAATTGTATCTTTTCCACAAGAATATGAAGCCCTATTGTAAATACAAGTTTTTTTGGCATCTGGACTACTTTCAATGTCAAAATTTATTACTTTCTTATATTTATCTTTTGCTTTTCCTATAGCAAGTAATTCTTTATGTTTTTTATTATTTAAATTAAAGTTAATCTTATCAAAAATATTTACAATCCTATTTTCTCCTATTTGCCTTGCCAACATTGTATAATTTATTTCTGTATCAATGATTCTATCAAGATCCAACCAACATGACCAAAATCCATTTTCTGATGTGGGTATCAATCCATTAGAATTAATATTGTTTTTTTTACATATTTGATCTTGTTTATACACCTTATCTTTTGAATCATTCATTAATACAAATTCTATTTCTGAATTCGGATCAGCATAACCTCGCAAGTCAAAATTAACGCCTGTTACCATCACATCATCTATCGGATAAATAATACTAAACTCTTTAGAAATAGGCGGTATAACTGATTCTATCGTATCCCCCTCCCATTTTTCTCTTGGTGAAACATCTACATGTTCAGCAGTAATAAATACTGGATATTCTAATTTTTCATTAAAGCCATCAGGAATCAAATCCTTCAAATTCTGAAGAGGAACTGAACATTCCCAATTTCCATTTGTCTTTGTAAAACACTCTGCTAATTTTTTCTTATTCTTATTTTCAATTAAAGAAAATGAAATTTCAATTTTACTATCAGGTTTTCCCCAACCACTAATAATGACCTTTTCACTTCGTTTTGCTAGACGACCTTTCCAATCTGGGTTATCAATCCAAACTTTTTTCATAGTTTGAGAAAACCATGCACTATAAGGCAATAAATTTTTAGACGATTTATTTTTATCAGGATAATTTGCACTTAAATTTTCAGTAATATCTGAGGCTCTTACTAGCCCTGCATTATAATTTTCTGGATTTACGGGGTTTGCAGTAGAAACTACACCAATAATCGTATCTTTCCAAATAACTGGGCCACCAGAATCACCTGGCTGCCCAATTCCAGATGCAAATCCTTTTTCTTTATTTGAGATTACAAATAAGCTTGGCCCACCATAAAAATCAAAACCAGTATCAACAATTTTTACATCTGCTCTATATTGCGTTCCATTATTTCGTATTCTTTTACCATTATTATCAACCCCCCTTACTCCATAGCCATAAACTTCAGCATAGTAATAATCATTTCCAAATAATTCTTCATCAGAAAGGTCATGACTAAATTTTCGGCGAACATGACCATATTCTTTTAATTCCACTGGTTTACTCAACTTTAAAAGTGCAATATCTTGCTTTTCATCATAAATAAAAAAATCCTCCTCTTTTGCAGTTCCAATTCTCATTTTTTTATAGTCTTTGATGATATATTTTTTCGTATTACAATGTTTCGCAGTCAAAACATATCTTGGTGAAATCAAGGAACCACTACATAATCCTCCTTTACTTTCATCTTTTTCGTTCTTATCATTTAATGTAATAATAGAAACAACCCAAGGTTTACATTTATGGCTGTTATCCTTACAGCTTGCTTCACCACCAGCAATATCTTCTGATTTTGGAGTTTTTAAATAATGACCAGAAAACGCATTACCATGAAAAAATAAAAAAATCACAAATGAGAAAAGACCAATAAATTTCATAATTTATCTTCCTTTAAATATTATTCAGAGACTATTCTTTTGAACATTTCATACCTTCATTAGTTCCTGTGCATTTAAATACATTATTCCCCTGCCTCACATAATCCATTTTATTAGAATCTTCTTGAAGACTAAAAATATACTCCCCTCTAGCAGCATACATTTTCTTCTCCATCACCCAGTCCCCATAATTATTTGTTTCCACTTCTTCTATTACATCCTCTCTTTTAAATCCAATATCTTCTGAAAATAATCCAACAATAGGATTAATTTTCATTGATGGAATCTTTGGCATTGATATTCCTTTAAATTGAACTAAACCATTAGAATCTTCATAGGTTGTTGCAGAAAAAACTTTAGAACTAAGCACTTTTATTTTTTGGGTCCTAAGATCAGATTTAGCTTCAATATTTAAAATTCCTAAAGGAACATTTTTAACTACAGTTTTCCAGTTACCATTTGCATCGGATAGAGTACTCAATTCTATTTTTTCATTAATTGACGATAATTTAAGATCAACCAAAGTGTTCGCCCTATTTTTACCTTCAACTGTAACATCTTGTCTAATTTCAGATGTTGACGAAACAACCTCATAGTTTTTAGGCTGAGTGATGTCAAGGCTGCAAAATGGTACTTGATATAAAATATTTGTACTTATTAAATCAGACGATATTGGTCGTTTAACGGGAAACGCATCAAGTGTATTCACCGATATAGATGCTTTATAATTAATACCACAAACAGCATCCAGGCCATCGAGATTCCATTTACCCGTTCCGGTATCAACAGTTGGGGTATAACTCTTTGTCGGAGAGTAAACTGTTCCATCATGTTGATAACCTGTTATTTGAACTTGCATACGTTTGTCATCATCAGCCGTATCACTATTCACGATACCTGATAAACTGTATTTTCCGGCAGGAATAATTTGCCCATTCTTAATCGAAGTGATTTCCGCGCCACACGGCGGCCCATTAAAAGTAACATCAGAATTCTCTACACCATCAATTCTAATTGAACCGGTGATACCACAAGCCATCCAGAGTTGGCCTTTCCAATTTCCTGCATTATCTGTAGGTTGAATACCATATATAAAATTATTGAAACTTGTTTTAATAGCAGGAAAAGCTCCATCTTCCATAAAACCTTTTCCTTCGAAGGTAATATAATTATTTTCAACTGTTGAGTTTGGTTTAGGTGAGGTGATGAATGGTTTATCCGCACTTTTTAAAGTGATCATGATTTTATTATGATCATCATTAGCACTAGAATACTGTGGTGTGTTTAAGCAGTCACCGTCATTACAAGTAGCGGTTAATTTAATTGAACATCCTTCTTCCGTTTTAACCCGAGTTGTCCAAGTTAAAAAATACATTATCTCTGTATGAATACCAAATACACAAAATTGATCCTCTTTTCCATTGTCATAACTAGTTACTCCCCATCTCACAAATTTTTCTTTACCCGCACAGTTATCAAACCAACCAACGTGATTACTATCTTCAATAGTTTCTTCATGTTTTTCTTGTGGATTTAAAGAAATATATTTATCTCCAACATCATACATACATTGATCATCTAAAAAATGAATAATTAAATCATCGTTTTTATTCAAACTTTCAAAAGAGAGGTCATAATATTGAGATAATTTTTCCGTCTTAACATTATTTTTCTCCACGTAATTTTTTCTGCTCGAAGATATTCCATCCTTTATTAACTCAGCTGCATTTAATTTATAAGTCAAACATAACAAAATAAAGAAAATATATAGCCTTACCTTCATAAATACTTCTCCTATTTTAAATATCCATATCATTATTAAACTCTCAAATCACCCCCATTAAATAATATATTCCATCAAATTGTTACGATAAAAAACCAACATCATTCAAAATGAAAAACAGGTTCAATTTTTATTACAAATCTATTTTACTTTCATGAGTAACCATAAAAAAACGCATAATTAACAGGAAAAATATTATCCATACTTATTAACATCGACATTCAATACCTGAATTATAAATTTCATTATCTGTTTTTTCCTGAATATCATCGCCTTCTTAAAACTGAAAAAAATGGTTGACAAGCAAACCATGAACCAGTCTACTAGTACACAGGTTGAATGGAGTTCTTAGCCAAAACACTGTTAAGTCAATGAGGCACTCAAAAATGAACGTATTTATACGAATCAAGCGTTGGTGGCACAACTTCCCATTCAAGGGCGGTTAAGTCACACACATAAATACCCATGTGAAAGTGCCAAAACCCGCCCTAAGAAGCGGGTTTTTTATCACTATTTTCTTATCACATCAGTTTTTGTGGATAACGATAAAATCGAGGTATCAGTATGGATGGCAACAAATTTAATATCTCTATAAATCAGTTGGATACTGTATACAAAACAGATCCAACGCGACTTTTCCACCAACTTTGCAGCAATCGCCCAGCAACGTTATTACTGGAGTCTGCTGAAATTCTCAGCAAAAAAAGCCTCAAGAGCATGTTAATCATTGATAGTGCCATGCGCATTACCGCTAATGGACGACAAGTTACTTTTGAGGCACTTACCGGAAATGGTCAAAACCTGCTGCCTGTACTTGCTGATTTACTTTCAGAAAAAGCCCGGCTGGAAGTGGAGTCACGGATTATCCGTGCCCAATTTCCTACAACAGAACATAACCTAGATGAAGATAACCGGCTAAAGTCCAATTCTGTTTTTGATGCATTACGTGCTTTGACAACCTTGTCATCTTTCTCAAAATCACCTGATGCGATTTTTGTCGGCGGATTATTTTCTTACGATTTAGTCGCCGGATTTGAAGTATTGCCCACGGTAAAAAATCATCAGCATTGCCCTGATTTTTGTTTTTATCTTGCAGAAACACTATTAGTTATCGATCACCAGAATGAACATTCTTTTCTCCGGGCTTCACTGTTTGGAGAGTCCGATTCTGAAAAGCAGCGGCTTAACAAACGCATAACGGATTTAGCCTCAGCCATTTCAGCGTCCATTCCGTTCCCTTCACCTGCTGCGTTGTCTAACCTCACTGTTGATTGCAATCTGAGCGATAATCAGTATGCAGACATTGTGCAACAGCTACAGAAATTTATTCGGCAAGGCGAGATCTTTCAGGTCGTACCATCACGGCGATTTACCTTACCTTGCCCTTCTCCGTTGAACGCTTATCACACATTGAAACAACAAAATCCGAGTCCCTATATGTTTTTTATGCAGGATCAGGATTTTTGTCTGTTCGGGGCATCGCCTGAAAGTGCCCTTAAATATGATGCAGGCAATCGCCGGATAGAAATCTATCCGATAGCCGGTACCCGCCCACGCGGGCGTGATGCCAACGGAGAATTTGATACTGATCTTGATAGCAGAATTGAGTTGGAAATGCGCACCGATGCCAAAGAATTATCTGAACATGTCATGCTGGTTGATCTTGCCCGAAATGATTTGGCCCGGATTTGTGAAGCCGGTAGCCGCTATGTTGCCGATTTAACAAAAGTCGACCGCTATTCATTTGTTATGCACCTCGTTTCCCGGGTTGTCGGTACTCTTCGTCATGACTTGGATATCTTTCATGCCTATCAGGCTTGCATGAACATGGGGACATTGACTGGTGCCCCAAAAGTCCGGGCAATGCAACTTATTGCCGAGCATGAAGGTGAACGACGTGGCAGCTATGGCGGAGCAGTCGGCTATTTTACGGGCGAAGGGAATTTTGATACTTGCATTGTGATCCGTTCCGCTTATGTGGAAAACGGGCAGGCTTCAGTTCAGGTAGGTGCCGGCATTGTGCTGGATTCTGTCCCTCACTCAGAAGTGGATGAAACTCACAGTAAAGCCAGAGCGGTTATCCGCGCTATTGCACAAACCCACAATATGGAGGTGACATTCTGATGGCTAACATTCTTCTGCTCGATAATGTCGATTCCTTTACATATAACCTCGTGGATCAATTACGCTCTTACGGTCATCGGGTTGTTATTTATCGTAATACCGTGTCAGCAGACATCATCATTAACAAACTCAACAAAATGGAATCCCCTTTATTGATGTTGTCACCCGGCCCCGGCAAACCATCAGAAGCAGGTTGTATGCCTGAACTCATTAAACGCGTTATGGGCCAGATCCCGATAATTGGCGTTTGTCTGGGACATCAGGCTATTATTGAAGCTTATGGTGGAGAGATCACCACCGCTCAGGAAATTCTGCATGGAAAATCAACTCTCGCCTATCATGACGGGCAATATATGTTTTCCAACTTGCCGAACCCTTTACCGGTTGCCCGTTATCACTCTCTTGCAGGGATAAATATTCCTGAAACTCTGACTGTTTCTGCTTCATGTGGCAATACCGTGATGGCAATACGCCATAATAAACACAGGGCTTGTGGATTCCAATTTCACCCCGAATCTATCCTGACAACTCAGGGCGCCAAATTATTAGAACAAACACTGACGTGGGCATTGGGCTAAGAGCTAATCCAACCATGCTGGATTTAAGGGTATCTATTCAAAAGCGTTAAAATGGAAGGAAGGGTAAAATGCAATTAATTCTTGATAAGTTATTGAATGCTCAAACGCTGACACAGCAAGAAAGCCAACAGTTATTCACCGCTGTCATCCACGGTGAATTAAGCGATGTTCAACTTACTGCCATATTAGTTAGTCTGAAGCTACGTGGCGAGCAACCACAAGAAATTGCAGGTGCGGCTCAGGCCTTTTTAGCAAATGCGGCCCCCTTTCCCCGTCCTGATTACACTTTCTGTGACATCGTCGGTACTGGTGGAGATGGCTCCAATAGCATTAATATTTCGACCACCAGCGCTTTTGTTGCTGCCGCCTGTGGCCTCAAAGTTGCAAAGCATGGGAACCGCAGTATTTCCAGCCGTTCCGGTTCATCCGATTTATTGGCGGCATTCGGGGTCGCATTAGATGCCTGCGCCGAAGAGTCACGCAGGGCTTTAGATGAACTTGGGATTTGTTTTCTGTTTGCACCTCAATATCATTGTGGTTTTCGCCATGCCGCACAAGTTCGTCAACAATTAAAAACCCGCACATTGTTTAATATACTCGGCCCATTAATTAACCCCGCCCGTCCTTCTTTATCATTGATCGGTGTCTACAGTCCGGCATTGATAGAGCCTATCGCCCACACTTTACAAGCCCTCGGTTATCAACGAGCAGCAGTGGTACACAGTGGGGGAATGGATGAAGTTTCCTTACATGCTCCGACTTATGTTGCAGAGCTCAGACATGGGGAAATTCACCAATATCAGCTAACAGCAACCGATTTTGGTTTACCTAGTCATCATATTTCTTCACTAAAAGGAGGTACGCCAGAAGAAAATCGCGATATGTCGACAATGTTATTACAAGGACACGGGCAAAAAGCGCATATTGACACCGTAGCCGCAAACGTGGCGCTTTTGATGAAAATTCATGGTCAGGAAAACTTGCGTGAAAATACACAGTTAGCACTGAACATCATTTACAGTGGCCAGGCCTATGAAAAAGTCACCGCTTTAGCGGCAAGGAATTAATCATGAAAACCAGCATATTGCAGAAAATTGTTGATGACAAAGCAGAATATTTAATGACCCGTAAGTCCGAGCAACCTTTGGAAAGTTTTATTGATTCCATTGTCCCGAGCCATCGCCGGTTCTATCAGGCACTCACTCATGAACAGACTGTTTTTATTTTAGAATGTAAAAAGGCATCACCTTCAAAGGGATTAATTCGCAAAGATTTCGATCCTGTTCGTATTGCCAAAACGTATCAACCCTATGCTGCTGCAATTTCTGTTTTAACCGATGAAAAATACTTTCAGGGCAGCTATGATTTTCTGAAAATGGTCAGTTCAACTGTTCATCAGCCCGTTTTGTGCAAAGATTTTATCATCGATGCCTATCAGGTTTATCTCGCCCGCTACTATCAGGCCGATGCCATTTTATTAATGCTTTCCGTTCTTGATAATGATACGTACCGTGAATTATCTGCTTTGGCACACGGCCTTAATATGGGCGTACTGACCGAAATCAGCAACGAAGAGGAAAGAACCAGGGCTATTGAGTTGGGGGCAAAAGTTATCGGCATCAATAATCGAGATTTACGAGACTTATCCATTGACTTAAATCGTACCCGTAATCTGGCTGAAGGCTTGCCTGAAGATACCATTATCATTAGTGAGTCTGGTATTCATAAACATCGTCAAGTACGTGAATTAAGCCAGTTTGCCCATGGCTTTCTCATTGGCAGTGCATTAATGGAGCAGCCTGATCTGGATTTGGCTTTACGCCGCATCATCTTAGGTAACAATAAAATCTGTGGACTAACCCGCTCCCAAGATGCAAAAACGGCATTACAGGTGGGAGCGGTTTACGGTGGATTGATTTTTGCCGAAAAATCCCCACGCCGGATCACACTGCAACAAGCTCAACAAATGATTAATGACGTGCCATTACAATATGTTGGTGTGTTTCAAAATCAACCTGTGAATTTTGTCAGCGATACCGCCCGGCTTCTGTCACTCACTGCCGTCCAGTTGCATGGGCATGAAGATGAAGAGTACATTGGCGCACTCCGCTCAATCTTACCTGAACATTGCGAAATCTGGAAAGCCATTGATATGTCGAAAGTAACCGAGCTTTCTGACTTGCCCCATGTTGATCATCTATTGCTGGATAATGGTTCAGGGGGAACAGGAAAACCCTTTGATTGGCAGCTCATTGATCCACATTTTCAGCATAACAATATGTTGGCAGGTGGCCTCAATGCAGATAACTGTCAGCAGGCAATGGCCTTAGGCTGTTATGGCCTGGATTTTAATTCAGGAGTGGAAACCTCTCCTGGCATAAAAAGCAGCCAGAAAATGAAACAAGTATTTAAGAAACTACGCTGTTATCACTAATTTTTCTGACAAAAGTGGATGAGTAAAATAATGAGTAAACTAAATCCTTATTTTGGTGATTTTGGAGGCCAATTTGTTCCCCAAATCTTGATCCCTGCCCTTAACCAATTAGAAGAAGCATTTATTGCTGCACAAAAAGATCCTGAATTTCAGCTGGCATTTCAGGATTTATTAAAAAACTATGCAGGAAGACCAACGGCCCTCACTCTGTGCCAAAACCTGACAAAAGGAACAAAAACACGGTTATATCTGAAACGTGAAGATTTGCTCCACGGTGGCGCGCACAAAACCAATCAGGTTTTGGGACAGGCATTACTGGCAAAGAGAATGGGGAAAAATGAGATCATCGCTGAAACAGGTGCCGGCCAGCACGGAGTGGCAACTGCCCTGGCTTGTGCTTTGTTGAATTTGAAATGCCGCATTTATATGGGAGCAAAAGATATTGAGCGTCAGGCACCGAATGTTTTTCGTATGCGTTTGATGGGGGCTGAAGTGATCCCTGTTCACAACGGCTCAGCAACATTAAAAGATGCATGTAATGAAGCAATGCGGGACTGGTCTGGCAGTTATAAAAATGCGCATTATTTACTGGGAACGGCAGCTGGCCCACACCCATATCCAACAATGGTACGGGAATTTCAGCGTATGATTGGTGAAGAAGCCAAAGCGCAAATTCTGGAAAAAGAAGGCCGCCTGCCTGATGCCGTCATTGCTTGCATCGGCGGAGGATCAAATGCCATTGGCCTGTTTGCTGAGTTTATTCCGGAAACGAATGTCCGCCTCATTGGTGTCGAACCTGCCGGGCATGGCATCGAAACCGGGGAACATGGCGCTCCTTTAACACATGGAAAGCTGGGGATCTATTTTGGCATGAAGTCACCGATTATGCAGACAGAAGACGGACAAATAGAAGAATCTTACTCTATTTCTGCTGGCCTGGATTTTCCCTCTGTTGGCCCTCAGCATGCTTATTTAAATAGCATTGGCAGAGCCGATTATGTCTCAATCACTGATGATGAAGCATTGGATGCTTTCCAATCACTATCACGCAATGAAGGTATCATTCCTGCACTGGAGTCCTCCCATGCACTGGCCCATGCGTTGAAAATGATCCATCAAGAACCGAATAAAGAACAATTATTGGTTGTCAATTTATCCGGCCGTGGTGATAAAGACATCTTTACCGTTCACGATATTTTAAAATCCAGGGGGAAAATCTGATGAAACGTTACGAACAACTTTTTAAGAAACTACAAAATCAGAATCAAGGTGCTTTTGTTCCTTTTGTTACTTTAGGTGACCCTTCCCCTGATTTATCGCTGGAAATTGTCGATGCTTTAATTTCTGGCGGAGCTGATGCGCTTGAGCTGGGCATTCCATTTTCTGATCCTCTTGCGGATGGCCCGACAATCCAGAATGCTAATTTACGCGCATTATCATCCAACGTCACACCCAGCCTATGCTTTGATTTATTGGCAAAAATCCGGGCCAAACACCCTGATATCCCCATTGGTTTACTGGTCTATGCCAATCTTGTGTTCCACAATGGGATTGATGAATTTTATCATCACTGTAAAGAAGCGGGTGTTGATTCAGTACTGATTGCGGATGTGCCGTTATCCGAATCACTCCCTTTCCGTTCTGCTGCCATGAAGTATGATATTGCGCCGATATTTATTTGTCCGCCTGATGCAAATGATGATTTGCTACGTGAAATTGCTTCATTTGGACGTGGGTATACTTATCTGTTATCAAGAGCAGGCGTCACTGGCAGTGAAAATCGCGCGTTGCAACCCCAGAATCATCTGATCATTAAACTCAAAGAGTATCATGCGGCACCTGCTCTGCAAGGTTTTGGCATTTCAGAACCCGCACAGGTCACGACCGCAATCAGTAGTGGCGCAGACGGTGCCATTTCTGGCTCTGCCATCGTAAAAATTATTGAAAATAATCACCATCAACCCAGCGCCATGCTGGAGAAATTAACGGCTTTTGTTCATGATATGAAGAATGCCACACGATGATGCTAATTTTTAAATAATTATTATCCATGATGGCCGCTCTTTGCTGAAAATAATATTCCTTCATCAATCTATATCTGTTATGAAGGAATATAAATCCCCACCATTATTTGCTGCTTTCCCGACTTTCAACAATACTTATTTTGCGAATAATTTTATAGCAATCAATTTGTTAACAATAAGGATGCATCCATCATGACACCACTCAAATCTGTCTCTGTGTTTTTTACGGCTGTTTTCATGGCGATGATGATATCCGCCTGTGCACCGACAGCTACAACAGAAAGTACGGGAAATTACATTGATGATACGGTCATCACCACGAAAGTGAAGTCAGCATTACTTGCAACCAAAGGGCTGAAATCTACGGAAATTAATGTAGAAACGTTTAAAGGACGTGTACAACTCAGCGGTTTTGTCAGCTCACCTGAGGAAGTTAAACGTGCAATACAAGTGGCAAGAGAAGTTAAGGGAGTCAATTCGGTCATTAATTCAATCAGACTCCGCTGATGACCCAATGATATATAATCAGATCCAAATGAATACAGAAATGGGGCAGAATCGCCCCATTGGTTCTCTTAATGTCAAACACACGGCTTACTTTATCTTTTAACTTTCAAACCTATTAAAACTGTATCTGTTAAAACTGTATCCATTAAAAACTATAACCTACACCAAACATAAAGACCCAAGGATCAAGACGAGTCTTATATTCTTTTTGTTCTTCACCCACTTTGAACCTGACATCCGTTTCAATGTTCATCCACCAAAGCGAAGTATTCAACATCCAATTTTTATCCAACTTATAATCCAAACCTACCTGCCCTGCAACTCCCCAAGAGTCTTTCAGATCCAGACTATTCAAATTAGCCTGTTTAACGGTTGCATTATCATTGAATTTTTCACTGAAGAAAGTGGTATAGTTAACACCCACCCCAACATACGGACGCAATTTATCTTCTGCAGAACCAAAATAATATTGTGCCATTAACGTTGGCGGTAAATGTTTAACCTCCGCGATTTCACCTGCTTTCGGTAAATTGACTTTGTGTTGGAAAGGGGTTGCTGCCAGCAGTTCAACACCAATATTATCGGTGATCATATAACCAAATGTTAAACCCAGCTGAGTATTATTATTAACATCAAAAGATCCCAAACCTAATACATTATCAGACCCTGCATTAGGTCTTACCGTTGCAGTACCGGCACGAAACAGGAAATCCCCTGCTTCATGAGCAAAGGTTAATGAGGGAGCTAACGTTGCCGCAGCCAATACGAGCGCAGAAATCTTTTTCATTATCCATCCCATTTATGTGGTTTTAATACAGCCAGAAATATACCCATTTGTTTACTGTTATGATCTAAGGCAGATCACATCTTTTCAATATTTCTGGGAAAATTAGGTATTCATGGATTTATTATTTCATCTGATGAATATTTTGAATTGATCCAAATCAAGATTATAGAGGTATTAGTTTTATTTATTTTTGAAATTTATATTCAAATATCAATTTTGAGTATTAGGCAATAATGAATAATAAAACAACCCTAATAGAAAAACACATTTAACACCCAATTTATTAACGAAAATTTAATGATTTTGTCACATCAATAAAAACCAGTGGTTATGTATGAAGGTAAAATATGTTTGCATTTTATATTCACAAGTTACAGTGTAACGATAGTGAATAAGGAAATCTTAGGTATCCAATAATCTGTCAAACAAGGTACAATTAGGCATTATTGTTGTTTTATCTGATAGGAGCGACTTTCATGCCCATCACGGCAAATACCCTGTTTCGTGACACTTTCAACTTTTTCAAGAACCACCTGTTGAGCATGATCATACTCTCAGTTTTGGGCGCGTTAATGACACAACTGCTTGGGCATTTCATATTAAGCAATGAGGCATTCAAGCAGATGATAGAAATGCAAAATTCTATCTCAGGTTCAAATGGTCAAGGATTGATGGACGAGGTAACACAGTTACCCCCTGAGCAGCAGTATCAGGAAATTATTAGCGTGTTGCCCAAGGTGTTTGCAATAAACATATTCGGGCTGGTTATATTGAAGACAAGTGTATTATCCTTCATTAAAGCGGTTTCTAACGCTCAGCAAGCAAATGCCATCCACGCCTATGCATTATCTGTTCCCCGGCTTCCGAAGATGTTTTTGTTAACATTTATGTGTACTTTACTGGTTGGCATTGGGTTATCTTTCTTATTTCTGCCAGGCATCATTATTTTGTTTGGGTTGTCCCTTGCCCCTATCTCCCTCTTTGAAAAAAACAAGGGCATTTTTTCTGCTATGCGGGAAAGCTGGAGCTTGGCATTTAATAATATGGGCTTATTACTTCCTGCTTTTTCACTATTTCTGGCAGTAAATCTCATGCTGTTATTAATTCGATTACCTTTTCCTATCATAACATTAACATTAAGTAATCTGGTAACCGCCTTGTTCCTGGTTTATTTATTCCGTTTGTATATGCTGGTTGCCCCCAAAAATCAGGTGACGAACAACATTTAATAAGCACCAAATCATTCGTTGCTACAGTTCACTTCATTTTAATCGTTCGAAGTGAACTGTCGCGAATTCATGGATGATTATTCTGCTGATTTTTCTTCAACAAGTTTCTCTTCAAGTCGCTGCTTACTTTGAATTAATCGAATGGCAAAATAAAGATCAGGCACGACAATCAAATCATCATCGCTACGGCTGAGTTTATTTTGTTTAATCCAGAGGTTCAGCTCTGTCCGGCGACCAGCCAGCACTAGCGTCACCCCCTTATCTTTTAACTCGGTGATAAGTTCATCTAAAGCAGCAAACACACTGACATCATCATAGGTAAAACTGACAGTCGCATCGACAACCAGCCATGTCGGGCGATTTAACGCATTATCGACATGCTGCAAGACGCGCTTTTTGAAATATCCGACATTAAAATACGTCAAAGGAGAATTAAAACGGTACATCATGATGCCATCAACCGGCTTGATACCATTATCCTGATGGATAGAGTGCACCATTCCCTGATTATTCACGCCCAATAATTGTTCTGAAGGCCGGAAAATAATGCGCAAGAATTGCAAAAGCCCTAACAACACAGCAAAACCAATGCCATCAATGACACCCACCAGCAAAACGGCCACCAAGGTAAAAATCGAAAGTACAAAGGCATAACGGTTACGTTTCCGGTAGGACCAGATATTCTTTAGCCCCAATAACGACCAGGCGGAAAATATTAAAACAACACCCAACGATGACAGGGGAATATAAGCCAGAGCTTCCCTCATAAATAACAATACGAATAAAATAGCCACCGCTGCAATAATGGATACCATTTGGGTTTTACCGCCAATTGCATCATTCACCGCCGTGCGACTACCCGCAGCGCTGACAGCAAATCCCTGTGAGAATGATGAAGCAATATTGGCAATGCCCAAAGCCCTGAGTTCGAGATCGGCATCAACCTGATAGCCATTTTTACTGGCAAAACTGCGGGCTGTCATCATAAAACTGACAAAACTGATCACAGCAAGGTTAATGGAAGGAATGACCAAATCCCGCATGATGCCGAGTTCAAATTTAGGCATTGGAATAATGGGTAAACCATTTCCCATATTACCGACAATATCGATGCCATATTGTTTAAGTTCAAACTGCCAGCTGAGGTAAGTTGAAATTATCATGGCAATTAAAGGAGCTGGCCAATTAGGGCGAATAAAATTTACACAGAGCAAGACCAACATTGTCGTTATCGACATTCCTACTGTTGGTAAATGAGATTCCAATATACGGTGAACCAGTGCAATCAACCGCTCGATAAATTCAGTGGGTAAACCGGACAGGCCAAAAACTTTAGATAGCTGATCGGCGATGATGGTAATTGCAACGCCGTTTATAAAACCTTTCAAAATAGGACGGGACAAAAAATCCGCAAATGCCCCCAGCCGGAAATGACTGGCCAGAATACACCAGAATCCCGTCATCAATGTCATGATAATAGCGAGTTGCCAACGGACTTGCTCATTTCCCAATGCCAATGGTGCGACAGCCGCGGCAATTACTGCACAGGTTGCTGCATCCGGCCCGACAACCAATTGCCTGGAAGTTCCAAAAAAAGCGTAAACAAACATGGGTAAGATACAGGAATACAAGCCAATAATGGCACTAATCCCCATTAATTCAGCATAAGCAATGGCTACAGGCAGTGCAACCGCAGCAACAGAAAGGCCTGCCCGCATATCATAACTGAAATATTCTTTGCGGTAATGACAGAGACTTTTCAAACCAGGCATCCAGCGGTGTAATCTTTCCCACATCATGACGTTATATGTCCTTTCTGAAAATGGAAGGCTCTATAATGAGGGGTAAGATCGAAACTCTCAAGCTTTCTCCTGTCTAACCCGGTTTTCCGCTCCTTATGGTAAAATTACAGAACAGATAAAAAATGTTTTTACCCAATAAATAAACCATTTTATTGAGATCTGATACACTCTGGCTGAAATTCAAGAATATGCCATCATTATGGGTTCAATTTATGAAACAACTTTTAGACTTTTTACCATTAGTCGTTTTCTTCATCGTTTACAAAATGTATGACATTTTCTATGCATCTGGCGCCTTAATTGCTGCCACCGCATTAGCCCTTGTCATCACTTACTGGATTTATCGTACAATCGAAAAGTCATCTTTGATTACATTTGTCATGGTGACTGTTTTCGGTACACTGACACTCGCTTTTCACAGCGATTTATTCATCAAATGGAAAGTCACTGTTATTTATGCCATTTTTGCCCTGGTTTTGCTTATCAGCCAATGGGTTATGAAGAAGCCACTTATTCAGAGAATGTTAGGTAAAGAATTAGAATTACCCGATTTTGTCTGGAATAAACTGAACATCGCTTGGGCTATCTTTTTTATCGCCTGCGCTTTAGCAAATATTTATGTCGCTTTCTGGCTACCTCAGGATATTTGGGTAAACTTTAAAGTATTCGGGTTAACAGCGTTGACGCTGGTCTTCACAGTATTGAGTGTGGTATATATCTACCGTCATCTGCCTCGCGAACAAGAATAATGTAATGACCCATCAGATGGATACCTGCCGGAAACCTCGGCAGGTATTGTTGTATTCACCAAATAAAGCAAGTTTTCTAATGACACAACAACAATGCTTACCAAACGGAGAATTGGTTCTCCGTACACTGGCCATGCCTGCTGATACCAATGCCAATGGGGATATTTTCGGTGGCTGGCTGATGTCTCAAATGGATATTGGCGGCGCAATTCTGGCAAAAGAAATTGCACTGGGACGCGTAGTAACTGTTAGCGTAAATGGCATCAGTTTTCTGAAACCAGTTGCGGTAGGTGACGTCGTATGCTGTTATGCCCGTTGTCTTAAAACGGGAAATTCCTCCATTACTATTCATATTGAAGTTTGGGTGAAAAAAGTAGCCTCTGAGCCTGTTGGGCAACGTTATCGTGCCACAGAAGCCGTCTTCACCTATGTTGCGGTTGATGAAAACAACTCTTCCCGCCCTTTGCCTGAAGACAAAAGACACTTCAAACTGGAAAGTAGTAGTTCAGAATAACAATTTATCAGGATAATAAATCATAAATTCAAGGGGCCATCTGTAGATTGTGCCCCTTTTTTTATTTGAAATCTGAATATGGATAAATGTAAAGCCTGAAAACCGTTGCCCTCAGGCTTGCAGAAAGGAAAATTGAAATGTATTAACTTTGTGAAATACCCGTCAATTTAAACTCGATAGTAGTAATGTATCCCGTTGCAGGTACTTTCTCGTAGCGCCATTTTTTCATCACCTGTTTCACTTCACGATCGAAAGTATTCTTGGGATTTGAAGCAAGGATCGTGATGTTTCTCACTCTGCCATATTCATCAATATCATATTTCACTTTCACGCTTCCCTCTGTACCCAATTGCCGTGCCCGGTTTGGATAATCAGGATTTGGCCTATTCAATGCTTTTGGCCCTGCCAATGCCTTAGGCGCGTCATTGGATATGTCCAGAGAAGCTGGTTTTTTTGTATTCAAATTTTCTGCCAGTTGTGTTTCCTGGCCAGAAACAGGCTCCAGCGGTTGCTCTACAACTTTTTCTTGTTTTTTCTCCGCAGGTTTGGATTCTTTCTTAACAATTTTTTTCTCTTCCCGTTTTTTAACTTCCGGCTTTTTTTCTGGCTTAGGCAGAGCAATTTTTGCAATAGGCTCTGGTGCGGGCTCTGGCTCTGGGATTGATTCGGACATAGCAGCCTGAGAAACAGGTGTTTCTTCAGCAGCCAATTGGATCATCGCAACTGACATAGGTGCGACAGCAGGCTGTTGTTCAGATTCAATCGCTTTAAAAATTGCCATAGCAATAGAAATATGTAAACAAACAGAAAGTAGTATAGGCCAATGTATCCAACGCATAAGAGAATTCTTGATTAGCAGCATGATAGTTAGTTTTCAGTTTACCACTAGTTTAAATGCAAATGACTATCATATTCAATCATGATTCAAAAACATCTACATTACCCTATCTTAGATGATCATTTTGTTGGCGGTATTATCATGCTGCATACCCTGTCACAAACACTCTATGTGCTGAATGAACAATATTGACCTGCGACGTTTATAATTATCTGTTTTGCGTAGTCTATATATACGAAGATTGCGGCGTGACTGATCTTCCAACCAGCGGCGGCGACGGCGTATGTTTTGACGGAGCCTTCTCCACCGTCCAACTTCATTCCTGCTATGCCTCATACCTACTATGCCTCATACTTGTTATGCCCCGTCAATTATATCCAGATGGCTCTCTTATGGAGAGGAGGGTTTATTCTTAATCTTCACCATGAAAGATGTCAACCATTAGCAGGCAGAAGCAGATTAGGTTGATAGTTTATCAAAATTTCTGGAAACTTGTGATAATGACAATCTCAATGAACAGGATTGATTGCCAAATATGACAACTTTTTATTCTGTACTTAGCTGGTTGATGATTTTCTTATATTGGCTGATTATTGCCGGTATCACTATTCGGGTTTTAATAAAACGCCGTCCAGTAACATCAGCCATGACTTGGGTACTTATTATTTACATTTTACCCTTAGTGGGAGTCCTTGCTTATCTGACGTTTGGTGAACTGTATCTTGGTAAACGCAGAGTTGAACAGGCTAAACAAATGCGTTCATCTGTTATCAAGTGGCTGGCTGAGCTACGGAAATCGCCATCTATTTTTGCCAACAAAAATAGTGAGGTTGCTACCCCTCTATTCCAGTTGTGCGAGCGTCGTCAAAAAATAAAAGGCGTCAAAGGCAATAAAATGCATTTAATGACGTCCTATGATGACTCCCTTAAAGCACTTATTGCTGATATTGAAAATGCCCAAGACAGTGTCGAGATGGTATTTTATATATGGCAATCAGGAGGATTGGTTGATCAGGTAACTGATGCCCTGATGAAGGCCGCCAAGCGTGGTGTAAAATGTCGGATTATGGTGGATTCAGCAGGAAGCTGGCAGTTTTTCCGTAGCCCTTATCCAGACATTATGCGCAAAGCCGGCATTGAACTCGTTGAGTCACTTAAAGTTAACATTTTCCGGCTGTTCTTGCGCCGTATGGATTTGCGTCAACATCGTAAAATTATCCTGATTGATAATTACATCTCATACACTGGCAGTATGAATATGGTTGATCCTCGCTTTTTCAAACAAAACGCAGGGGTTGGTCAGTGGATTGACATTATGGTCAGAATGGAAGGACCTGTTACCGCTACACTCGGTATTATCTATGCTTTCGATTGGGAAATGGAAACCGGACAACGCCACCTTCCCCCGCCTCCTGACAGCATTATCATGCCCTTTGAACAAATCAGCGGGCATACTGCTCAAGTGATTGCATCCGGGCCCGGGTTTCCTGACGAATTAATCCAACAATCGTTGATGACAGCTATTTTTTCTGCGCGCAATAAGCTGATTCTTACAACACCCTATTTTGTACCCAGTGATGATTTGATGCACGCTATTTGTACCGCTGCCATGCGTGGTGTTGATGTCAGTATTATTGTGCCAAAACAAAATAATTCATTTCTCGTTCGCTGGGCCAGTCGTGCATTTTTTACTGAATTGCTGGAAGCGGGTGTAAAAATCTATCAATTCGAAGATGGCTTGCTGCACACTAAGAGTGTTTTGGTGGATGGACAGCTAAGTATGGTTGGCTCTGTTAATTTAGATATGCGCAGCTTGTGGCTGAATTTTGAAATCACTGTTGTTATTGACGATGAAATCTTCGGTAATGATTTAACATTGGTTCAACAAAACTACATTATGCGTTCAACGTTATTGGTGAATAATGCATGGGAAAAACGCCCCGTCTGGCATCGAATCCTTGAACGGGTCTGCTATTTTTTCAGCCCTCTTTTATAATTCATCACAGAAAAAATTTATTATCATTTATCAGTAATATTATCTGTCATCAATTCATAGCCCCATTTTGATCGGCGGGGCTATTCATTCACTATAGAACATGCTTTAATTCATTCCTGTTAGTCATCTCGGACAATACTATTATGGAAAATCAATCGATACATTCTATGCAATTAGATTTAAACAACCGCATGACTGAAGATGAGGCACTTGAAAAAGCCTACGATATTTTCCTGGAACAAGCGATCTCTAATCTCGACCCTGCCGATAGCCTATTATTTAATTTGCAATTTGAGGAACGAGGTGGTGCTGAATTATCAGAACCTTCAGAGATATGGTTTAAGCATATTAATTTTGATTTAGATCCAGACTTTTTTTCAGAGGTTATCATTGGGCTGGCTGAATCAGAGGATGCAGAAATTGATGATATCTTTGCCCGCATCTTGATTTGCCGGGAAAAATCTCATCCAATCTGCCAAATTATATGGAAAAAATAACACACAGCTTCTCTGCGATATATCTTACCTTTTGGTAAATGCCCTCATATCAATGAGGGCATTCAACATCATAAACGTGACAAGGTTACAAAAATGCCTTTTTGCCAAAACAACTCTTTGCTCCAAAACAACTCTTTATTCCAAAACGACTAAAGAGGATCAACTTTCAGGCACGATACCGCATGTTTAAAACTTCCCTCAAGCAATGGACGTGTTTTGGCACATTCAGCATCAGCCATTGGGCAACGAGTGCGGAATACACATCCGGATGGAGGGTTAATCGGTGAAGGAAGTTCCCCCTCCAGCAACTCAATATGCTTATTGCGTTCTTTGTCCGGGTCGGGAATAGGCACTGCCGACATCAGTGCGCGAGTATAAGGATGTAAAGGGTTATGGTAAACTTCGTCATAAGTGCCCAGTTCTACAGCATTTCCTAAATACATCACCAATACACGATCAGATATGTGTTTTACTATCGACAGGTCATGTGCAATAAAGATCAACGACAGCCCCATTTCCCGCTGCAATTCCTGCAATAAGTTCACAACTTGCGCCTGAATAGAAACATCCAGTGCAGAAACGGGCTCATCACAAATAATTAATTTAGGTTCGAGGATCAAAGCGCGGGCAATACCGATACGCTGACACTGACCTCCCGAAAATTCATGCGGATAACGGTTAATCAGGTTAGGCAACAAACCAACCCGCATCATCATCTGTTGGACTTTTTCCTTTACTTCCCCAGCTTTCATTTTAGGGTAATACGTCTTCAATGGCTCTGCGATAATGTCACCGATTGTCATTCGTGGATTTAACGATGCCAAAGGGTCCTGAAAAATCATCTGGATATCACCACGAACTTCCCGCCATTGTTTGTCATCAATCTCCTGAAGATTTTTACCCAACCAGGTAACATTCCCCCCAGAAGCTTTGACCAGACCAATAATTGCTCTGGCAAGTGTTGACTTACCACAACCGGACTCCCCTACCACTCCCAGCGTTTCGCCTTCATACAACCTCAGAGTGACGCCATCTACCGCTTTTAACGTTTTCGCCGGCTGCCAGAACCCTTGTTTTCCGTCTTTAATATCAAAATAAACCTTGAGGTCATCAACTTCCAATAGGACATTTTTTTCAGCTATTGTGCTCATACTAATTTCTCCTGAGGATGGAAGCAGGCACGCAAGCGCCCAACACCAAATTCATCCAACTGTGGCTCTTCGCTACTGCAATACTCAGTCGCAAATTGGCAACGTGGCTGGAATGGGCATCCTTTCGGCAAACGCAATAAATTGGGAGGATTGCCTTGAATCGTTGTCAGTAATTCTTCATCATCATCCAAACGCGGGACAGCACTCAATAGCCCGATAGAATACGGGTGCGTCGGATGATAAAAAATATCACGTGCCGTACCATACTCCATCGTTCTTCCTGCATACATCACCAGCACTTTGTCACAAATCCCTGCTACGACACCCAAGTCATGAGTAATCATGATAATTGCTGTGTTAAACTCTTTTTTCAGCTCATTGAGCAACGTCATGATCTGCGCCTGAACCGTCACATCCAGAGCGGTTGTTGGTTCATCAGCAATCAGCAGTTTCGGCTGACACAGCAGCGCCATTGCTATCATGACACGCTGACGCATACCTCCCGAAAATTCATGCGGGTACATTCTCATGCGTTTACGTGCCTCTGGCATTTTAACGGCATCTAACATACGAATGGATTCTTCAAAGGCATATCTGTGACTCATTCCCTTATGTAGCATCAATACTTCAGTTAGCTGGTCGCCAACACGCATGTAAGGATTCAAGGAAGTCATGGGATCTTGAAATATCATCGAAATCTCTTCTGCCCGCATTCGGTTCAACTCTTTTTCTTCCAGATTGAGAATTTCTTGACCATTAAAAATCGCGGAACCACTAACAGAACCATTGCTGGCCAATAATCCCATTAGTGCAAATGCTGTCTGAGACTTACCTGAGCCTGATTCCCCTACGATCCCCAATGTCTCACCAGCCTGTAAATCAAAATTCAGCTTATTCACGGCAGTAACGCTACCATCAGGAGTACTGAATGCCACATTGAGATTTTTGACTGATAATAGATATTCAGTATCTTTTACAATTTCTATGTTATTCATAGGCTCTCCTTAACGGTCTTTTGGATCGAGGGCATCTCGCAGGCCGTCACCAATAAAATTGAAACAAAACAAAGTGATAACCAGGAAACTGGCCGGAAATAGCAGCAACCACGGCGCCACTTCCATTGAGTTGGCACCATCGCTTAATAAAGCACCCCAGCTGCTGAGCGGCTCTTGAGTTCCCAAGCCAAGGAAGCTCAGGAAAGACTCAAACAAAATCATACTGGGCACGAGCAATGAGGCATAAACCACCACAACACCCAGGACGTTAGGCACGATATGGCGCAGAACAATGTAGCGGGTAGAAACCCCACCAACCAATGCCGCTTCAATAAATTCCTTACGTTTCAAGCTTAATGTCTGACCACGGACAATACGTGCCATATCCAGCCATGACACCATGCCTATCGCAACGAAAATCAGAAGAATGTTTTGGCCGAAGAAGGTCACCAGAAGGATAACGAAGAACATGAACGGGAAGGAGTTCAGGATTTCCAGCAGGCGCATCATGACCATATCGATTTTACCGCCAAGATAACCTGATGTTGCACCGTATAATGTGCCAAACAGCACGGCAATCAAGGCTGCCGCAATCCCGACCATCAAGGAAATTCTTCCGCCAATGGCAACACGCACCAATAAATCACGTCCCGATGAATCTGTACCGAAATAGTGGCCTGATTCAAGATCCGGAGGCATCGTCATCATATTCCAATCTGTATCATCATAAGCAAATTGGGATAACATCGGCGCTAAAATCACAAATAATGTAACCAGAAACAGAATGCATAAACTCGTAATCGCTGCTTTATTATGGATAAAACGGCGGCGTGCATCCTGCCACAAACTGCGGCCTTCAATTTCCAGTTGCTCAGAAATATTTTCCAGAGCTTCGCTGTTCTTTTTATTCAATATCATGGCGTGCTCCAGTCTCAGTAACGAATTTTCGGGTCAATAACGGCATACAGAATGTCCACAATGGCATTAAATAAAATCGTCAGGCCACCTACCAGAATCGTCAGGCTGAGTACCAATGAGTAATCTCGGTTTAATGCCCCATTGACAAACAATTGCCCTAATCCGGGTAAACCGAAAATAGTCTCGATAACCATTGAACCGGTAATAATGCCAACGAATGCTGGCCCCATATAAGAGATGACGGGTAATAAGGCCGGTCTTAATGCATGGCGCAGGATAATGAACCGTAATGGCAACCCCTTGGCCCGGGCAGTCCGAATAAAGTTTGAGTGTAAAATCTCTATCATTGAACCGCGGGTAATACGGGAGATGCTGGCAATATAAGAGAGGGAAAGTGCGACCATTGGCAAAAGCATATATTGAAATGCCCCGCCATTCCAACCGCCTCCCGGCAGCCATTTTAATGTAATGGCAAATATCAGAACCAATAAAGGGGCGACCACGAAGCTGGGGATAACAACCCCCGTCATGGCAAACCCCATAACCGTGTAATCCCATTTCGTATTTTGGTTCAATGCGGCAATAACCCCGGCACTGACACCAAATATCACTGCCATGACAAATGCGGCAAGTCCTAATTTGGCAGAAACAGGTAATGCTTCTGCAACCAAATCATTTACGCTGTAGTCTTTATATTTAAATGAAGGACCAAAATCCCCTTTAGAGAGCTGAATTAAATAATTGAAATATTGTTTATAAATAGGGTCATTCAAATGGTATTTCGCTTCAATATTTGCCATCACTTCCGGCGGTAGTTTCCTTTCCCCTGTAAATGGGCTACCCGGTGCAAGCCGCATCATAAAAAACGAAATCGTGATAAGAATAAAAAGTGTCGGGATCGCCTCTAAGCAGCGGCGTAAAATAAATTTAAGCATTGCCCGTTCCTATTGTTTAGCCAAACCGTGGCTTTTAAATAATCTGACATCAGGTGGCTCTATTATTGAGCCACCTACTGATTCCTAATGTTTTATTATGTAGAGATCTTTGGCATGGAAGTTATCTAAGGGATCTTTTCCGGTATAACCACCGACATAAGGTTTTATTACACGGGTATTCGCATAGTAAAAGAGGGGAACTATCGCGGAGTCTTTGTCCAATAAAGCATTTGCTTTGGCGTAAGTTTCAATCCGCTCTTCATCTGTTTTTACTTTCAGGGATTGTTTCATTAAGGCATCAAATTCCTTGCTCTTATAATGAGCGGTGTTATTGCTGCTATTGGATAACATGGAATTTAAGAAACTGGAGGATTCGTTATAATCTGCGCACCACCCTGCTCGGGCAAGGTCGTAATTCCCCTGATGGCGGGAATCAAGATAAGTTTTCCACTCTTGATTTTCGAGAGCGACTTCAATACCGATATTTTTTTTCCAAATGGATGCTGCTGCAATTGCCATTTTTTTATGTAGATCTGACGTGTTATACAACAACTTAATTTTCAGTGGATTATCTTTGGTAAATCCTGCTTCTGCCAATAGTTTTTTCGCTTCGTCATTACGCTGCTGCTGATTCATTTTGAACGCCCAGTCTGGTTTTTCATCTTTAAAATCAGCAATAAACGGTGGAGTGAAGCCATAGGCCACTAAATCTCCCTGATTTTTTACCTTATTGGTAATAATATCGCGATCCATGCCCAGCTTCAGTGCAGTACGCACACGGGGATCATTAAATGGTGGTTTCTGGTTATTTATTTCATAAAAATAAGTACATAGATAAGGATTCACTTTCAACTGATCGGGAACTTCTTTTTTCAGTTTTTGGAACAACTCTATAGGCAAATTGTGATACGTCATGTCAATTTCACCCGCACGGTAGCGATTGACATCAGTGACCTCAGATGAAATAGGCAAAACAGTCACCTGATTGATAATGGTATTCTTATTATCCCAATAGTTTGGGCTACGCTCGAGAACAAGGCGCTCATTAATGACCCAATTTTTGACTTTATAAGCGCCATTACCCACAAAATTCTGCGGCTGTGTCCATCTATCACCGTATTTTTCAATTGTTGCACGATGGACAGGCGATGTTGATGTATGTACAAATAACCGGGCCAGATAAGGCACTGACTCACTCAATGTTAATTGTAATGTGTGATTGTCCAGCGCTTTCACACCCAGGGATTCGGGTTTTTGTTGGCCTTTAATAACCTCATCAACATTGAGAAGATGGGCATATTGCATGTAGCTTGCGTAAGGTGATGCGGTATTTGGATCAACCAGTCGACGAAAACTGTACACAAAATCCTGTGCTGTGACAGGGTCACCGTTGGACCATTTAGCCTCTTTGCGCAGATGAAATGTCCAAACTTTAAAATCTTGTTGGCTATCCCAACTTTCTGCCACACCGGGGATAATGTTGCCATCAGGATCATTAATCACCAACGTTTCAAACAAATCTCGGGCAATACCAGATTCAGGTACACCTTCAATTTTATGCGGGTCCAATGATTGAGGTTCTGAGCCATTATTGCGCACTAATACCTGCTTTGAAGCGTCTGCGAGTTGCACTCCAGCGGGAACGTTCGCTGCAAAAGTTTTCCCTGTCACTATTATGCTCAATGCCACAGTAATACCCGCAGCAAGTTTTTTCTTTGTTGTGTTTAACATATTATTTTTACTCCAATTGATATCATCTGACCCGTTAAAGTCATATCCACACATTGGGATGGTTATTATCTGCATCTAACAAGAATTCTTTTGTTCATGGCAAAACAATATTTTTTCAGAAATCAGTTAGTCACCTGTTTGATATACAGATTCTTTAAATCAACCTGATCTAGGGGATCTTTACCTGTTATTCCCCCAACGGTGGGACGAATAAGTCGGACGCTGACACGGTAATAGACAGGAATAATTCCTGAATCGAGATCAAGCTGGAGTTCAGCTTGCTGATAAAGTGCCTTGCGGGTTGCATCATCTTTGGCGACAAGTGCCTGATGAAGATAATTATCAAACGCCTCACTCTGGTAGAAAGCCGTGTTAACACTGCTACTCGACAATAACATGTTCAAAAAAGAAGACGGTTCGTTGTAATCACCGCACCATGTTGATCTGGCAACATCATAATTGCCTTCATGGCGATTCTGGAGAGAGGTTTTCCATTCCTGATTTTGCAGTGTGACCTTTGCGCCAATATTTTTCTGCCACATTGACGCCGCAGCAATAGCTTGTTGTTTATTTTGTTCTGACGTGTTGTACAGCAAGGTAAATTTAAGAGGATTGCTGGCATCAAAACCTGCTTCTTTCAATAACTCCCTTGCCCGTTGATTACGCTGTTCTTGTGTCCAACTTGCCCATTCCGGGTTTATCGTCAGGCCATCACCAATATAAGTCGGAGTAAACCCATACGCAGGAATTTGCCCTTGCCCCATAATTCGTTCCGTAATGATATCCCTGTCAAGACTCAGTTTTATGGCTTCACGGACTCGTCTATCCTTAAATAAAGGGTTTTTATTATTGATTTCATAGTAGAAAGTGCATAAGAAAGGAGAAACGTGCAATTGGTCCGGGATATCCCGTTTCATTTTTTGGTACAGTTCCGGAGGAATGGCACTGTCTGTAATATCAATTTCTCCGCTACGATAACGGTTAACTGTACTGTTCCCAGAAACGACCGGCAGAAAAGTCCCTTTTTCAATAATGGATGCTTTGTTATTCCAATAATGCGCGTTACGGGCTAAAACAATTCGTTCATTGATGACCCACTCTTTCAATACATAAGAGCCATTGCCAATATAGTTTTCCGGCGAAGTCCATTTGTTTCCCCATTTCTCTATGACATCCTGCCTGACAGGTTTCATTGGTGTATGACTTAACATATCAACTAAATAAGGAAGTGGCTGGCTGAGTGTGATTTGGAAACGGTGTTCATCCAATGCCTTGACGCCCAATTGTTCCGGTTTTTTTTTCCCTGTCAGAATATCATTCGCGTTTTGTACATAGGTGTATTGCAAATAACTGGTATAAGGAGAGCCGGTGTTTGGATCAGCAAGACGGCGCCAACTGTAGACAAAATCTTGTGCGGTCACGGGCTTGCCATCGCTCCATTTCGCATCTTTACGTAAATAGAATGTCCAGACTGTATAATTTTCATTATCCCATTTTTCAGCCACACCAGGCACAATTTCGCCATTTGGGCCTGTAGTGACCAAGCCCTCCAATAACTGGCGGAGAATGGTGGTTTCCGGATTTCCTTCAATCTTATGAGGATCCAGTGAAGTTACTTCAACGCCATTATTAATGGTTATTTCTTGTTTTTTGGCTAATGTAACCCCTGCCGGCACCACAGCTGCAAAACTTTGCGTGGCAGGAAAAGACAATAAAGCGATAGTCGAAATCAATTGACTTAATTTTGATGTTTTTTTCGTCATTCCTTGCTCCAATTATCAACAGAAAATGAATTGCCTTGCGTCAGCTTCTTCCGATAATCACCCGTTTCATTAACAAGGTGTGATTACCTTATTAAAAAAATACCCCATATAATAATTGTTATAATATTTTTATAAAATTAATTATGGCATGGTGGGATTTTCGTTATATTTATAAGTAATTCATTCACATTACAAATACAACCAATTGATAATATTGTTTTTTATTTTATATTTTTAATCTGTAAAGCATAGCACCCTATGGCAAAAGAAAATAAACATTATTTTAACAAAAAGCAATTACCACAGAGTAAAAGCCCACCTCCATCACAAAATACCTATACAAGCCTCCAGTCAGGCAGGATTATAAAAAGTAAAATAGTGTGGAAAATCACAGTGTTAGTTTAAGAAAGCAATAGACTGAATTGGAATAAAATATAAACAATAGATTTCAAGAAGATATAGAGATATGAAACAATTAGCTTATTGTACTTTAATTAATCGCAAAGTGGTTAATTATCAAGCAAAAACTTATTATTTAAATAAAATTCAATTTTTATGTTAAAAGGTTAAGCAAATGCATAAATTATTTTATCCATACATCACAATAACCCCGGAAACAAAACCTTTACTCCCATAACAATAAACTCAACACCCAATGACATTAATAATAGTCCCATGATACGAGTGATCACATTAATACCTGTCTGGCCTAAAAATCTGACTAACAAAGATGCTGAACGGAATAGCAGCCAACAACAAAAGGCAAATAACAAACTGGTTAATGCCAGACCAAAATAATTTTGCCATCCTTGATAACGAGCACTCCATACCATACAAGAACTTATCGCTCCCGGCCCGGCCATCAGAGGTAAAGCCAACGGAACAACCGCAACACTGTTTCTGATGGCAGTCTCTGATTTTTCCAGTTTATTTTGTTTATCTTCACCCAACTTACCGTTAATCATCGAGACAGCAATTGTGACGATCAACATTCCACCCGCAATACGGAAAGAGTCAATAGAAATACCAAATACATAAAGGATAGAATCACCAAACAACAATGAAATACATAAGATAATGGCAACAGATAAGTTTGCGATAAAATTTGTGTTATTTCGTCTGGCGGTTGTTTGATAATTCGTCATGCTAATGAATACAGGCAAAACACCTATTGGATTCACCAACGCAAACAATCCCATAAAAAATTTAATATATCCAGAAAGTCCCAACAATGGCTCTCCCACATTTACCTCCTGAAATCAGAAATAAATAAAATCGATAACAACGCTAAAAAATACAGTAAACGCGTTTTTTTTCTTTACGTTAAATCAATTAATTCAATAAATTTAGTCAGAAAATTAATCTCATCATAAAAACCCATTGATTAAGTTAATTAATTGAACCCAGAAAGTTAAATTAATGTTTAACTTTATCTAAGTATTAACTGATCTCCATTTTCACCGAAGAAAGCTGAATTGAGTCAGCTTAATATTTTAATGATCTAAATCACAATAAAAATACCTGTAACTGTTAATCTGAACCTAATTTAATATTTCTGGGCGTTAAATTATTCTTATGTTAATAAAATAATTGGATAGTTTTTTAAGGCAATTAGCAACATTCACAATTAATTAATCAATGATTAATAGTGTGAATCCATCCCTACAATTAACCATCTTGCAGCTAATTTCCTTAGAGAATTTAACAGTTATCAGGAGTCATTTTTATGGTTGTAGCTCAAGTTACCGAACTTAATGAATTAGTTGCTCGTGTAAAAAAAGCCCAACGCGAATTTGCTAATTTCTCTCAGGAACAAGTTGATCGTATTTTTCGTGCCGCGGCACTTGCTGCTGCGGATGCCCGTATTCCACTTGCAAAATTGGCTGTATCAGAGTCCGGCATGGGAATAGTAGAAGACAAAGTCATCAAAAATCATTTTGCGTCCGAATACATTTATAATGCCTATAAAGATGATAAAACCTGCGGTATCTTATCGGAAGACAACACATTCGGAACCATGACTATTGCCGAACCTATCGGCCTCATTTGTGGCATTGTTCCAACCACAAATCCAACATCCACCGCGATTTTCAAGGCATTGATCAGCCTGAAAACACGCAATGGAATTATCTTCTCCCCTCACCCAAGAGCCAAAAAAGCAACGAATCGAGCCGCTGAAATTGTTTTAAAAGCAGCAATTGAAGCAGGTGCACCAAAAGATATTATTGGCTGGATAGATGAGCCTTCTGTTGAGCTATCCAATGCCTTAATGCATCATCCTGACATTAATTTGATTCTGGCAACCGGCGGCCCCGGCATGGTTAAGGCCGCCTATAGTTCAGGAAAACCTGCAATTGGAGTGGGTGCGGGCAATACCCCTGTTGTGATAGATGAATCAGCAGATATCAAGCGCGCCATTGCATCGATCTTACTGTCCAAGACGTTCGATAATGGCGTGATTTGCGCTTCAGAACAATCTGTCATTGTTGTTGATTCCGTTTATGAACAAGTTCGTGAACGTTTTTCAACTCACGGAGGATATATCTTGCAAGGAAAAGAGTTAAAAGCCATTCAAGATATTATCCTGAAAAATGGCGGGTTAAATGCCTCAATTGTGGGACAACCTGCGACAAAAATCGCGGAGATGGCGGGTGTTTGTGTACCGGAAAATACCAAAATTCTCATTGGTGAGGTCACTCAAATCGAAGAGAGCGAGCCTTTTGCCCATGAAAAATTATCGCCTCTTCTTGCCATGTACCGTGGTAAAGATTTTGAAGATGCAGTGGAAAAAGCCGAAAAACTTGTTGAAATGGGCGGAATCGGGCACACCTCATGCCTTTATACAGATCAGGATAACCAAGCGGAACGCATCAGATATTTCGGCAACAAGATGAAGACCGCCCGTATCTTAATCAACACCCCCACATCTCAGGGTGGAATAGGTGATCTGTACAACTTCAAGCTTTCACCTTCCCTGACACTCGGTTGCGGTTCTTGGGGAGGCAATTCCATTTCCGAAAATGTAGGCCCTAAGCACCTGATTAATACAAAAACTGTCGCTAAAAGAGCTGAAAATATGTTGTGGCATAAACTTCCGAAATCAATCTATTTCCGGCGCGGCTCTCTGCCCATCGCCTTGGAAGAAGTAGCCACTGAGGGAGCAAAACGCGCATTCATTGTGACAGATCGCTTCTTATTTAATAACGGCTATGCTGATCAGGTTATCCATGAATTGAAATCTTATGGCACAGAAACTAAAGTGTTTTTCGAAGTTGAGGCCGATCCTACCTTAAGCATTGTTCGCAAAGGTGCAGAGCAAATGCATCTGTTTAAACCCGATGTCATTATTGCCCTTGGTGGCGGCTCTCCTATGGATGCCGCCAAAATTATGTGGGTAATGTATGAACATCCAGAAACTCATTTTGAAGAATTAGCTTTACGCTTTATGGATATCCGCAAGCGTATCTATAAGTTCCCGAAAATGGGTGTGAAGGCCAAAATGGTTGCCATTACCACAACTTCAGGAACAGGCTCGGAAGTCACCCCTTTTGCCGTTGTCACTGATGACATTACCGGGCAGAAATATCCCCTGGCAGACTACGCCTTAACCCCGGATATGGCTATTGTGGATGCTAACCTAGTTATGGATATGCCAAAATCGCTGTGTGCTTTTGGGGGTTTGGATGCAGTAACTCACGCATTAGAAGCTTATGTTTCAGTATTAGCCAATGAATACTCTGATGGTCAGGCGCTTCAGGCACTGAAATTACTGAAAGACTTTTTACCTGCCAGCTACCATGAAGGATCAAAAAATCCTGTCGCCCGTGAACGGGTACATAATGCAGCAACGATAGCAGGCATAGCCTTTGCCAACGCATTTTTGGGTGTCTGTCACTCTATGGCACATAAACTGGGTTCAGAGTTCCATATCCCACATGGTTTGGCGAATGCATTATTAATCTGTAACGTAATTCGTTACAACGCGAATGATAATCCGACAAAACAAACCGCATTCAGCCAATATGATCGCCCACAAGCGCGGCGTCGTTATGCAGAAATTGCAGATTATTTGGGATTAACTTCATCAGGAGATCGAACAGCTGCCAAAATTGAAAAGCTGTTGGCTTGGCTGGAAGAAATGAAAATTCAGTTAGGCATTCCGGCCTCCATTCGTGATACCGGTGTTCAGGAAGCCGATTTTTTGGCAAAAATAGACAAACTGGCCGAAGATGCTTTTGATGATCAATGTACGGGAGCCAATCCACGTTATCCATTAATTTCTGAATTAAAACAACTATTGTTAGATTCATTTTACGGTTATCAATTTACAGAACAGAATCTGACTCAAGAAACAATCAAACCAAATAGAAAAATAATAAGAAATAATAATAAATGATACGCTGATGTAACTTAAAAGGCGCTAAGTTATCCTAGCGCCTTTTCTATTATTTCATTTCTCTTGCTTAATGTTTTATGCTCTATCGATTACCGGAAGCGGCTATTAAGCCTTTTTAATTTTCGCCTCACGAATGACGTCAGAATAGTGTCGGCGGCATACTGAAACGTATTTTTCATTACCCCCTATATCAACTTGTGCACCATCGTAAACAACGTTTCCATCATCGCTAAAACGCAGTACACGGCTTGCTTTTCTTCCACAATGACAAATTGTTTTCAGCTCTACCAATTTATCCGCCCAAGCAAGAAGATATTGGCTTCCACTGAATAACTCTCCCTGAAAATCAGTTCTCAAACCATAACAAAGAACCGGAATATCATCATAGTCTACAATTTCGCAAAGTTGCGAAATGTGTTCTTTAGTCAAAAATTGACACTCATCAATCAAAACACAATGGACTTTTTCCGCCTTATTTTCACTTCTTATAAGTTCAGCAATATTTTTTTCTGGTGAAAACAACAAAGCATCAACAGATAAACCAATACGGGAGCTAACCTTTCCTTTACCGAAACGGTTATCAATTTCCGCTGTAAAAATCAGCGTTCTCATTCCTCTTTCGTTATAGTTATAGGAAGACTGCAATAAGGAAGTCGATTTCCCTGCATTCATGGTGGAATAATAAAAATAAAGCTGAGCCATTGGCCCGTCCATCCTCTTGTCAAATTTAATCAGGCGATATATCACCATAAGTTTAACACAAACTTTGATTGAAATTATCCCTCGTTATTGCTGAATGCCTGTGGGTAGAAAGAAATGAAAATGGATAGAAAAAGATTGCCATCATGATAATCGTCGCGTTTATGCATATAAAATCAGCGCTATAAACACATTTTGCATGACAATTGAACAAGATTAACATCAGAAAAAAAATGTTATTTCACCCACCTTTCTTTGCATATTAATAATCATAGCGCTTTACTTTTGTTCAATTCACTCCCTATAATCATAACTAATGGATTACCCATAAAAAACTTTCATACCAACCTTTCCCTTCAACTTATTTTCAGGCAAACAGTTAACACACCTTGTAGATCGGTTATAAATTAGTTTTATACATTGTAGATTTTCCCTTACTCAACTTTACACTAATCCTCTTCAAAGCTTATTGAGAAATGATAAACCCAATAGCAGAATTAAAACGCAATATATCGATTATCTGAAAAATTGCATTTTAAAATGACATATTTTAGCCCCAGAAAGTAAATTCACTATTGCAGAAAATAAAATAGCATTCTATTATTATCCCTACATCAGCTATCATCATTATAATTTGAGACCAGGACAATGAGCGAAAATTTAAAATCCTTAAATAACATCCGTACCTTGCGCGCGCAAGCAAGAGAATGTGAACTGACTACTTTAGAAGAAATGTTGGAAAAACTTACTACCGTCGTTGAAGAACGTCGTGAAGAAGAAAATCAAGTACGTGTTCAAATGGAAGAGCGTACACGTAAGCTGCAAGAATACCGTGAAATGTTAGAAAAAGACGGCATTGAATTAAGCGACTTAGTAGACGCTTTAAGTGGTAAAGCGACTAGTAAATCTAAGCGTGCTGCTCGTCCAGCTAAGTATTCATACTTTGATGAAGGTGAAACTAAAACTTGGACTGGCCAGGGCCGCACTCCAGCAGTCATCAAGAAAGCAATTGAAGAAGAAGGCAAAAAACTGGAAGATTTCTTAATCTAATCAGTTGCTTTGTTCTCTTAATAACAAAAATACCCTAATGGGGTATTTTTGTTTTATGGTTAATATAACTAACTAGGTTAATTACTGGCTGATGTAAAAAACACCGTGAGCTATATTAGTAACCACGTTACTTTATATTCTCAATGTGATTAAAGAAAAATTTAACACTAACTTAGTTCTTTATTAACATAAAGTTATAAAAAAGGAGCTACACGCTCCTTTTTTTATCTCGTTTATTTATGATAAAAATCCAAATACCAATCAACAAAACGCTTTACCCCATCTTGTACTGGTGTATTTGGTAAAAAACTAATCATGTCGTAAAGTGCGCTGGAATCTGCACACGTTGATAGCACATCCCCATCCTGTATTTCCATGAAGTTTTTCTTCGCTTCAATTCCCAATGAAACTTCAATAGCTTCAATAAAATCGCCTAGCTTTGTTGGTTGACCATTACCAATATTGTAAACACGATATGGCGCAGAGCTGGCTGATATCTCTCCCGCTTCAACAGACCAATTCTTATTAGCCGTGGGAATGATAGCCTGCAATCTAATGATGGATTCAACGATGTCATCAATATATGTGAAATCCCTCACCATATTGCCATAATTATAAACATCTATAGGCTTATCTTCTAACATGGCTTTAGTAAATTTAAATAAAGCCATATCCGGGCGCCCCCACGGGCCATACACAGTAAAAAAGCGAAGACCCGTAGTAGGAAGGTTATAAAGATGAGAATAACTGTGAGACATTAGCTCATCCGCTTTTTTTGTTGCGGCATATAATGAAACAGGATGATCAACAGAATCATTTGTGGAGAATGGCTGCCTTTTATTTAACCCATATACTGAACTGGAAGAGGCATACAATAAATGTTCTACCTGATTATGGCGGCATCCTTCAAGAATATTGATATGACCAACGATATTAGCATCAATATAAGCCATTGGATTTTGTATTGAATAGCGAACACCCGGTTGAGCGCCTAAATGAACGACTCGCTGAAATTGATGTTTCGCGAACAATTCTGGAATAGCCACTCTATCGGCAAGATCTAGCTTTTCAAATTTAAAATTAGAATAAGGGAGTAATAAATTTAATCTCGCCTGCTTCAAATTAACGTCATAATAATCATTAAGGTTATCGATGCCGACAACTTCATGCCCCATATCCAATAGCCGCTGGCTGACATGAAAACCAATAAAACCAGCGGAGCCTGTTACTAAAAATTTCATAAAACAACTCAAATAACCGGATTAATAGAGGCACCACGACCAATGCCATAATAAGTGAATCCACGTAATTGCAGGCGTTCAGGATCATAAAGATTACGGCCGTCAAAAATCACAGGAGTCTTCAGTGAAGATTTAATCACATCAAAATCAGGTGCTCTGAAGTTTTGCCACTCTGTACAAATAATCAAAGCGTCAGCACCTTTTAATGCAGCCTCTTTCGTTCCTGCGAGAAGCAAATCATCACGCTGCCCATAAATACGCTGAGCTTCCTGCATCGCTTCAGGATCATATGCCTGCAATGTTGCCCCACATTCCCATAATGTTTCCATCAGCACACGACTTGAAGCTTCACGCATATCATCCGTATTGGGTTTAAACGACAATCCCCAAATAGCGAATGTTTTGCCAGACAAATCATGACCAAAATGGCATTTTACAAAATCAGGCAGTTTGCTTTTTTGTTTTTCATTCACTTGTTCAACTGCCTGAAGGATTTTAGGTGTATAACCAATTTGCTCAGCAGTCCGGATCAATGCCTGCACATCTTTCGGGAAACATGAACCACCATAGCCACATCCAGGATATATGAAGTGATACCCAATCCGTGAATCAGAACCAATCCCCTGACGCACATTTTCAATATCTGCCCCTAACATCTCTGCCAGATTAGCAATTTCATTCATGAAGCTTATTTTTGTTGCCAACATACAATTAGCAGCATATTTCGTCAGCTCTGCACTGCGAATATCCATGACAATCATGCGATCGTGATTGCGATTAAAGGGTTCATACAATTCACGCATAATATCAACCACGTTATTGTTATCGCAGCCAATAATAATACGTTCAGGACGCATGCAATCAGCAATAGCAGCACCCTCTTTCAAAAATTCAGGATTGGAAACAACGTCAAAAGGAATTTCGACATTGCGTTTTGCCAAAGCCGCTTGCATTGTCGCTCTGACTTTATCTGCTGTACCTACTGGCACTGTAGACTTATCCACAACGACTTTGTAATCCTGCATATTTTCCGCAATCGTCCGGGCTACCGCAGTAACATACTGGAGATCTGCGGAACCATCTTCATCAGGAGGTGTACCTACTGCTATAAATTGTAATTTACCATGGGCAACACCCGCTTTAGCATCTGTTGTAAAATTCAGACGCCCTTCTGCATAATTTTTTTGTACTAAAGGCACCAAACCGGGTTCAAAAATAGGGATCTGGCCATTTTTAAGGTTTTCAACTTTTTTTGCATCCACATCAACACAAAGTACATCATGCCCGACTTCCGCAAAAACAGTTGCTTGTACTAAGCCTACATAACCAATACCAAATACAGTAACTTTCATATCGCACCTTAAATCATAAGTAGACTATTTTTCAATCTGACCTTGCAAATCCATAATCCAATTCGTGAATTCTTTACCCAATTCCTTATGCTTCATGCCATATTCAACAAACGCCTGCATATAGCCCAATTTGTTGCCGCAATCATGGCTGCGACCTTGCAAGTGGTAAGCTTCAACGGATTCTTTTTCCATCAACATCGCAATGGCATCGGTCAATTGTATTTCATCTCCGGCTCCCGGAGCGGTCTTAGCCAATAAAGGCCAGATTTTTTCAGATAATACGTAACGACCAACAATAGACAGGTTGGATGGCGCTTCTTCTGGTTTCGGTTTTTCAACAACACGGGCAATCAGTTTGCTATCACCAGGCTGTAACTCTTCACCCAAACAATCAACAATGCCATAATTTGAAACACTTTCAGCAGGAACAGGTTCAACCAGAATTTGGCTGACTCCGGTAGTATTAAAGCGGGATAACATTTCGCTCAAATTATATTTAGACAAATTTGTACTGTATTCATCCAAAATAACATCAGGCAAAATAACAGCAAACGGCTCATCACCAATAAGTGGCTTAGCGCATAACACCGCATGCCCCAATCCTTTAGCAATTCCTTGGCGAGTTTGCATGATTGTGACATGCCTTGGGCAAATAGACTGTATCTCATCTAATAACTGGCGCTTTACCCTTTTTTCCAGAATGGCTTCCAGTTCAAAACTAGTGTCAAAATGGTTTTCAATAGAGTTCTTAGATGAATGTGTCACCAGAATAATTTCATTGATGCCTGCTTTGATACATTCATTAACAACATATTGGATAAGAGGTTTATCTACTAAAGGAAGCATCTCTTTAGGGATGGCTTTAGTGGCTGGCAACATCCGAGTACCCAAACCCGCAACCGGTATAACCGCCTTTTTTACCGTTTTATTTATTACTGACATTACTTTGTCTCCTACCGCCATGTTGTCACTGATAAGATCCCGCACAGATTAAACAATAGCACTAACTCACTGAAAAAACTGTGTGCGTAAAAAAACCGCACCCTAAAAAATAATGCGCAGAGTATACCAGCTAATTCAACCAGATATACAATACGTAAGTGTCTAATCACATTCCGATCATTTTATGTTTCATATCAAGATGAAATGCTGCATAAATGTTATAAAATCACGGCTGGGATGGTGAAGAAAACATCAGTTTTATTTGATTTTCGTTATCCCATATTTTGCATTGCCAGAAAGAGCGACTTTCCCGATCCTGATTTGGATTAATTATCTTTAATGAATCATAACGTGAGCCTTTCTCTAATTGTTTTTGACAACCACCCAGTTTCACATCTGCATTTAACCCAACTGATGATAATAAAATGGTTTTATTATCGGTGTTATAATAGCCCAACAGTAATGGGAGCGATTCCGACGCTCTCCCATCACGCATTGTTCTTTTCAAGTTGCTCATACTTTTTTGCATATCCGGTATACCATTGTTTTTATAAGCACTCATTCTCTTCAACAAATCATTAAAAGCCACCCTCAGCAATAATGCTGAGAGCCACCCTCTGCCCTTTGAATAACTAATATCAAGGCAATAAAACATTATTTCCTTTTCAGATAAGGTTGTAACATCAAAAACCAATCCTGGTTTACCCACGGTATTCAGTAGACGATAATTTACCCTACAGTTAGCAATGATCTGTGATACAGGGGGCTGTAGTTGCTTTAACAAGCGCCATGCAATGGCTGCATTTTGTTGCAGTATCATCAACTCTTGATCTAAACGCTTACGTTCCATCGCTTCGAAAGCCGATAAATCCGGATTCAAATAATTTAATGCTATCTTCTTTATTTCATTGAAATTAGATATTGGTTTTAACAAAATATCTTTGGCACCAAGACGTAATGCATTATCTATTTGCATCATTTTATTTGTTGCAGAAACAATAATTATAGGAATAGTCTCTCCTTTTATTGTCATCCGCTTAATAAATTCAAGCCCATTCATGATGGGCATATTCAAATCACAGAAGATGAGCTCCGGTGTAGTTTCTGTTTCTACCTTCCGTAATGCCATTTCTCCATTTGATGCGCATGTTATTATTGCCCCCAGAGAGTTCAAATAATCAGCGAGTGAAGAACAAAACACAGGTTCATCTTCTATCACTAATATCTTCTTGCCTCTTAATACCTTTTCCATAACGCAGGCCTCTTCAAACATTGCGACCATTGCCCATATTCAAGTATCATCACCTGATGATAACCCATAGCAGGTCAGTACCATTTACACTCTTACATGTCTTTTCAATACTGCTCATATTAACAGCAATCACTTTGAATAATTGGAGTTATTTTGACAAAAATTTGTCCCTGCGGCAGCAGATTAGATTTCGCTCATTGCTGTAATCTTTATATCGATAATAATCACCCAACCCCCAATGCCGAAGCGTTGATGCGTTCCAGATATAGCGCTTATGTCACACAAAATACAGATTACCTTATCTCATCCTGGCATCCTGATTGTCAGGCTGAAAATTTCAGGACAGAAATAGAACAAAGTTTCATAGGTGTACAATGGTTGGGATTAAATATCCTCGAAACGAAGCAAGGCAAGCATAATAATGAAGCCTATGTCGAATTTTCAGCTTGCTTTCTTGAACAAGGAAAGCAAGATAGGCAACTGATTTATGAGCGCTCGCGTTTTTTGCGTATTGATCAACATTGGTTTTACATTGACGGGGTTCGTCCCCAACTGGGCCGTAATAGCCCTTGTCCATGTGGTTCTGGCAAAAAATACAAGAAGTGCTGTAGCTAAATCTCTATTGCGTATTAACCACAATAATTCACACACAGTTATTCAAACATAATCTTTCAAACACAATGAAGATAATTTAAGGATCTCGCAATCCATGCAAAATGCAAACATACAGAAAAAAATCTTGCGTACAATTTGTCCTGATGCCAAAGGATTAATCGCGAAAATCACAAATATTTGTTATAAGCATCAATTAAATATTGTTCAGAACAATGAATTTGTAGATCACCGTACCGGTCGTTTTTTTATGCGTACAGAGCTAGAAGGGATTTTCAATGATGAAACCTTTCTTGCCGATCTTGACGATGCTCTGCCGACAGGTTCAAGCCGTGAATTAAATACTGCTGGCCATCGCCGCATTGTCATCATGGTAACAAAAGAAGCGCATTGTATTGGCGATATTCTGGTAAAAAGTGCCTACGGCGGGCTGGATGTAGAAATTGCAGCCGTTATTGGCAATCATACCACCTTGCAACATTTGGTTGAGCAATTTGGCATTCCATTCCATTACATCAGCCATGAGGGGTTAACCCGAGAGCAGCATGATGAAGCATTGATGGCGCAAATTGACCAATATAAACCTGACTATGTTGTGCTCGCTAAGTATATGCGAGTTCTGACACCTGCATTTGTACAGCATTATCCAAACCAAATCATCAACATTCACCACTCATTCTTACCCGCATTCATTGGTGCTCGTCCCTATCATCAGGCTTATGAACGTGGTGTAAAGATTATCGGTGCGACAGCTCACTATGTGAATGATAATTTGGATGAAGGGCCAATCATCACTCAAGATGTCATCAATGTGGATCATACTTACACCGCTGAAGAGATGATGAGAGCTGGGCGGGATGTAGAAAAAAATGTGCTGAGCCAGGCATTGCACTCCGTTTTTTCGCAGCGAGTCTTTGTATACGGCAATCGTACTGTGATTCTTTGATTAGCCACAAAATGCTTTGAAATAGAATAAAATCTGCCCATTGGGTTTAAAAAAACAGCGAACGATACTTTATTTTCAATTAACTACTTTACAGCGGCGGTTTATTTGATATTATTCCGTCCGCTGCCAACGGCAGTGAGAAACAAAAAAATTTGGTGGGGTTCCCGAGCGGCCAAAGGGAGCAGACTTCGAAGGTTCGAATCCTTCCCCCACCACCATTCAAACGTAATCCCTTTCTCCCAAGAAACACAAAAAATCTCATCAAAACAAGTTACATCACTCTAAAATCGTTTATGACAATGTCATATTTATCAGTGAAAAAATGGACAGATTGTTATTCACTTTCAAGAGGAAACAAAATTAATAATCACCTTGGTGTTTTGCAGACATTTTATGTGGATGGGATATCAATAGCGGAGCTAAAAATTTAACAAGTTCGGCTCCGCTTATGCAATCGATTACTCCATATCGCTGACAGAGTCGATGAAACGATTTAGTACACTTGAATGAGACTTTGATTTGTAAACATAACACTGACTGATTGCATCAGATCGCGGTATTTGCATAAAGCCCAAACTTTCACCTTCTTCCAATGCACCGGAATGGGAATCGGTAATAAAAATATAATCCGTTGACTGAATAAAATTAAGGCAGCATTCTATATTATCCATCTGTCTAATATTAACTTTCTCGCCATTCCTGATCATTTCCTCTTCTAAATTCTTTATCAAATTACCTTTATAGAGGACTGGATCACATAACCATGTTCTCTTTTTCAGCAATTGAGTAAAATCTCCGTGAACTTCGTCTAATAGTTCTTTACGGCAGCAGATCCCCAAATTCGGTCCATCAATTTTCCGTACAAGACTAAATCGGTCACTGAGCACTTTCTCTGAACTTAAAATTATCGTATTGCCCTCATAGTCGACTATTTCATCAATGTTATCATAACTGAAGCGTAATATATTTACCTGAGCATTATTTCTTTCAGCTGCTTTGTAAAGCGAAATCAGATGCTTTTTCTTACCCCAATCATGGTATATGTTTACAACATTACAAATACTTCCACTAATGTGTTTCTTTGTAATTTCTTTCTCTTTCAAATAGAGCTCTTTTAGGTCATTATATAACTCCACTCCGTCTTTGGTCAGAATCATCCCAAACTTCTCCCTTTTGAATAAGCGTTTTCCTAACGTCGCCTCGAAGTCTTTAATTGATTTAGCGACTGGGGGAGTAGTACGGTTCATCACTCTTGCCGCTTTACTTAAAGAACCCATTTCCACCACCGCCATGAATGCTTCTAATTTACGAGAAAAAAACATAATTCACCGTTCCTATATAACTTGTGGCTAAAGTAATTTCCTTGAAATGGCCTTCTCATCAGGTAACCGCTAAATCAAACTTGATATTATGAAGGTATAATTTTGTACAATAAAAATTGCTATTTTTCAAATGGCATTTATATGAAATGCCAGCCCCTGATGCAATAATGCGGTTTAGTTGGATTTATATTATCCAACTATTTCATGATGAATATTCCACCGTGATTGCAAGCCGTTAATAAATATAATCCGACTTACACGTTCAATTTTCTATCAGAGATTGATTAACTCTTCTACTTTTTCATTAATTAATTTTTGTAACACTTGTCATAAAATAAATTTCAAGTATAAAAACCCTCACATAAAATTATAATGCCATATGTTAAATATAACATATTTTTACTAGTAGACCATTATATATGCATTAATTCATTACTTATTAATTTTATGGTTTTTATTATTAAAAAAAGATTCAATACTCTAAATTTTGGCTAACGAGAGTATTATACTCAATATAATATGACATATAGGAGTAAAATAGAGAAATATCAAGTCAATCAGATAAAATTTATTATTTAATAAATAGTTACATCTTTATTTATATCTGTTAACATTAAAAAATTAGCATATTACAAAGGTGATTATAACTTTATGAAATTTATATCATTCAATATTAATGGGCTGCGGGCACGTCCCCATCAACTCGCTGCTATCGTTGAACAACACCAACCTGATGTTATCGGATTGCAAGAAATAAAAGTCCATGATGAAATGTTTCCCTTAGAAGATGTCAGTAAATTGGGGTATCATGTTTTCTATCATGGTCAGAAATCGCACTATGGTGTTGCTTTGCTTACCCGCCAAAAACCCGTTGCGGTCCGCAAAGGTTTCCCTTCCGATGAAGATGATGCACAACGTCGCATTATTATGGCTGATATCGAAACGCCTCGCGGTTTATTAACGGTAATAAATGGCTATTTTCCACAAGGTGAAAGCCGCGAACATCCGGTAAAATTTCCAGCGAAAGAAAAATTCTATCGGGATTTGCAATCCTATCTGGAAAATCATCATTCACCAGAATCACACATCCTGATTATGGGAGACATGAATATCAGCCCAACAGATCTCGATATCGGGATAGGTGAAAATAATCAAAAACGCTGGCTAAAAACGGGTAAATGCTCTTTCTTGCCTGAAGAAAGAGACTGGATGGAACATCTCAAAAACTGGGGATTAATCGATACATTCCGGCAGCAATATCCCGAAATTAATGATCAATTTTCTTGGTTTGACTATCGTTCAAAAGGTTTTGACGATAACCGTGGATTACGCATTGATTTATTACTTGCCAGCCGGCCATTAGCAGATCGCTGTGTCTCTTCTGGTATCGATTATGCTATTCGCAGCATGGAAAAACCGTCCGATCATGCCCCTGTCTGGGCAGAATTTGAAATGTAACTGTCTATACCCAATGGATTTCAAGTTGCATCGTGGCGGCGGCAAAAGAGTGAATCCCCGGAAGTATAGATAACCGGCTATTTATAAAAACGGTAATCCAGGTGAATGAACGCAGCCAACAAAGAGGCAGCTTGAAAGACGCAGGGTATAAATATGAAATACAGCACCATAATTAATGGTGCTGTTATATTATTTTTTATTACACCTGCTTGTTTTTATCTTTCTTTTCCTTACTGGTACTGCTTTTTGCCGACTTCCCCTTCCCTTTTTTATTTTTCACAGGAACCGGAGGCAAGTCTTTAAACGCTTTCAAATTACGATATTGTTTTGCCTGCCAGATTAATTGTTGCAATGTTTCTTGCAGGGGCAACATAAAATCCTGATAACGAAATTGCTTTTCGCTGATTTGCGTCAATCGCGCTTCCCAGTGAGCCGTCATATCGGGCAATACTGCCATGTCTGGCAAAACATGGATCAACGCCCGCCCGGCAGGGGTTGCATGAATATTGCGCCCTTTTTTGTATAAGAATTCGCGCTTGAACAAGAGTTCAATAATCCCCGCCCGAGTCGCTTCCGTACCCAATCCATCCGTTGCTCGCAGCACTTTCTTCAAGGCTTTGTCTTGCACGAATCGGGCTATTCCTGTCATTGCAGACAATAATGTCGCATCCGTAAAAGGTCTTGGTGGTTGTGTTTGTCTTTCCACCACTTCACCTTTCTCACAAAACAGTTCATCTCCCTTGGCAACTACCGGTAATGGCGTTCCTTCATTTTCTTCATCCCTTTCTTTGCTGCCAAGTAAAGCCCTCCAACCGGCTTCAGCCATAAAACGAGCTTTAGCAATAAATTTGCCACCGGCAATCTCAAGCTCAATCGTACATTTCCGGAATATGGCATCAGGAAAAAATTGCATCATATATTGTCTGGCAATCAAGCTATAAATCTGACTTTCATTTTCTGTCAGATTAGCCTGACTACTGCGGGCAGTAGGAACTATCGCATGGTGAGCATCAACTTTCTTATCATCCCAACAACGGTTCTTTTTCTCAATATCCAATGCATCTTGTGGCAACAAATGTGCAGCATGCACTGAAATAGCATTCAACACTGCATGACGCCCGGCAAAGTGTTCTTCCGGCAAGTAACGACTGTCAGAACGCGGATAAGTAATCAATTTATGGGTTTCATATAATCGCTGGCAGATATCAAGGACATCTTGGGCGCTCAGCCCCAAACGTTTGGCCGCTTCAATCTGCAAAGAGGAAAGAGAGAATGGCAATGGGGCGACTTCTGATTCCCGTTTATCCTGATACGCAGTGACATTCGCAGGCTGACCCTCAATACGGGCCACAACATGCTCAGCCAATGTCCGGCGAATAATCCTTCCTTCTTCATCCTGAAAATCAACGCAGGATTCACTGGGCTGCCATAAAGCAGTAAACCGCTCTTCATTGGGTGTGATGACATGCGCTTTGACTTCAAAGAAATCTTTCGGCACAAAATGCTCTATTTCTTCATCCCGACGAACAACCAAACCTAACACAGGAGTCTGGACACGTCCGACCGACAACACCCCCTGATAGCCCGCATTCTGGCCTAATAGCGTGTAGGCCCGGGTCATATTGATCCCGTATAGCCAATCGGCTCTGGCTCTGGCAAGCGCAGAAACACACAACGGAATAAATTCCCGGTTACTTCTCAATCGCGCCACCGCTTTTGTCACTGCCTGCGGATTCAGGTCATTAATCAAACAGCGTTGAACATTTTGCTTTTTTTCAGCATCCAACTCCAAAAAATCCAGCACCTCATCCACTAAAAGCTGCCCTTCACGATCAGGGTCACCCGCATGGACAATCTCACTCGCCTTTCCTAACAAGGATTTGATCGTATTGAGTTGTTTAGTTACTGCCTCCCGGGGTTTTAACTGCCATTTTTCGGGAATGATCGGCAAATCTGCCAATACCCAGCGCAAATAACGGCCATCGTAGGCGCCGGGTTCAGCTTGTTCCAATAGATGGCCAACACACCAAGTCACAAATTGGTTGTTGCCACACTCAATGAAGCCATCTCCACGGCGGTGAGGTTTCGGTAAAACATCGGCTATCGCTCGTGCGAGACTTGGTTTTTCTGCAATAAAAAGGCGCATGATTCAATGATTACAAGTAAAAATAAAATATACTGTCAGCACATCATGTTATGTAAATTATCATTCAAATAAAAATAAAAAGGTACAATCCCAAATAGCCAATAAAAATATCCTGACAAACCTGTCAAGATAGCTATTTCAATCAGGATAACGATTAATTTTTAAATGATATCAATACCCTGTTCGGGTCTGGCTCAGTCAGTTCACCAATCGCAATCAAATCTATGTCATGGCCTCGTGCGATGGTCTTCACCTTTTCCACTGCATCCGGCAATACAGCCAATAACAATCCGCCTGATGTTTGTGGGTCACACAGAAGAGAACGCTGGTGATCCGTCATCTCTTCGATTAAGTGCCCGTAACTGTCAAAATTGCGCCCTGTTCCGCCAGGAACGCAACCTTTTTCAATGTAAGCATCAACCTCTGGCAATGTGGGTATCTGTGAGAACGTGAGCATTGCCTGAACCCCCGATCCTTCACAAATCTCACTCAAATGACCTAACAAACCAAAACCAGTCACATCCGTCATCGCTGTAATGCCATCAATTTGTGCAAAATCCGTTCCTGCTTTATTCAGCTGGCACATAATAGCTTTTGCAGCACCCTGATGTTCAGGTTGGAGCAAACCTTTTTTTTCAGCGGTCGTCAATATACCAATACCTAAAGGCTTAGTCAGGAACAAAAGACTCCCGGCTTTTGCCTGATTGTTGCGTTTCACTCGTTCAATATCGATAATCCCCGTCACTGCCAGACCGAAGATAGGCTCAGGAGCATCAATAGAATGCCCGCCAGCAAGAGAAATACCGGCTTCTTTGCAAACAGCCCGGCCTCCTTCTATCACTTCTCGCGCAATTTCCGGGGGCAATTTAGCAACGGGCCACCCTAAAATGGCAATCGCCATGATTGGCCTTCCTCCCATTGCATAAATGTCACTGATAGCATTAGTCGCAGCGATACGGCCAAAATCAAACGGGTCATCCACAATCGGCATAAAAAAGTCTGTAGTACTAATGATGCCGGTACCATTGCCAATATCATACACGGCAGCATCATCACGGCTTTCATTACCTACCAATAGGTTAGGATCGAAGAATTTTGCCTGTTCACTGTACGGAACACTTTCATGAAGTATGGTTTCCAGCACCTTAGGTGAGATTTTGCAACCACACCCGGCACCGTGGCTATATTGAGTCAGACGGATTTCAGTCGACATTGCTCACTCCTGATTAGAAGTAACTCACAAAATTAGTCAAATCTGGCATTGATACTTTTGTTGGCGCTTTAAGTACGGGGGTTCCCAAGTAGAGGAATCCCACAATTTTATCATCCTCTCCACATCCCAGGCCGGCTTTGACAACAGGATCTTCTGTCCATGAACCCGAACGCCATATGCCGCCAAATCCTTGCGCCACCGCAGCCATTTGCATGGCATGAACCGCACAACCAGCCGCAACTACCTGTTCCCATGCAGGCACTTTCGCATGTTCGACCACTTTCGCAATAACAGTGATAATCATCGGAGCACGGTAAGGTGCATTTTTGGCTTTCTCTTCGACTTCTTCCCCTAACTTCCCCTCTACTGCGGCTTTCTCCAGCAATTGGCTGAATTTATCAATTCCTTCCCCTTTCATCACGACAAAATGCCAAGGACGCAGTGCCCCGTGGTCAGGTGCTCTCATTCCCGCTGCCAAAATGTGTTGTAATACATCGCCTTCCGGGGCTGGCGTCGTTAAACGTGCGACTGAACGACGATTCAATAAAAGATCCAAAGCATTCATGCTGTTCTCCTGAATAAAGTAATCTGACACGGGTTACCATTCTCTGTTTATTTGTTAACGAATAAAAGCAAAGAAAACATTTTTTCGATGATCAACGTGATTTTCAGCTGACATTTGCAAATGAGCTGATTAGGATACCCTCATTTGATCCCATAATTGGAGACAATATGCGTATTCTATGGAATTTTATAGCAGCAATATTTAAATGGAGTTGGAGACTGCTAAATTTTGTCCGCCAACTGATTTCTAACCTGATTTTTATCCTACTGATTGTTGTAATCGCTGTTTTTTTCGTCGGTTACAAGCAACAGTCTCTATCCGATGATGACTATAAAGGGGCACTGTATGTGAATTTATCCGGTGTCGTTCTTGATCAGGTATCAGCTAAAAACCCACTCGGGCAATTAGAGAAAAGTCTATTTGGCGCTTCCGGCAACAATGATCAAGAAACGTCTCTGTTCGACATTGTTGACAGTATCCGCCGCGCAAAAAACGATCCCAAAATTAACGGAATGGTATTGAAATTGAATGATTTTGTGGGATCAGATCAACCTTCCATGAAATATATTGGCAAAGCAATTAATGAATTTAAGGCGACGGGTAAACCCGTTTTTGCAATTGGTGATAATTACACTCAATCACAATATTATTTAGCCAGTTTTGCGAATGAAATATACCTGTCTCCACAAGGTGCTGTTGATATCCATGGCTTAACCACCAACCATTTATACTACAAAACACTATTAGATTCGCTGAAAGTTTCCACTCATATTTTCCGTGTAGGCACTTATAAATCTGCTGTAGAGCCTATGTTACGGGATAATATGTCTGAAGAAGCACGTGAAGCTGATAGCCTCTGGCTCAACGAGATTTGGGACAGCTACTTAAATACGATAGCAGCCAATAGACATATTCCTGCCAATCAAGTTTTCCCGGGTTCAGCCCAATTTGTTGAAAAACTCCGTCAAGTTGGTGGTGACTTTGCGCAGTATGCATATCAAAACAAACTGGTGAACTATATTGAACCAAACAGTATCGTTGAAAAAAGAATGAAAGATGTTTTTGGTTGGGATGAAGAACAAAAACATTTCAATTACATCAGCATCCATGACTACATTGCCCGAAAACCATTGCAAGATTCAAGCCACAATAAGGGCAACATAGCGGTCATCATTGCAGAAGGTACTCTTTCAATAGGTCAACAGGCATCTGATGTTGCCGGAAGTGATACTATTGTTGAACAGCTCCGTGCCGCTCACAGTAATCCCGATATAAAAGCGATTGTATTGCGCGTAAATAGCCCTGGCGGCAGTATCGGTGCATCCGAAATCATTCGTGCTGAACTTAATGCAATCCGTGAAGATAAAGCCAATAACGGTAAAAATACAAAACCTATTGTTGTTTCAATGGGAGGACTGGCGGCATCAGGTGGGTACTGGATATCCACGCCGGCTGATTACATTATTGCTGATCCGAACACATTGACCGGTTCCATTGGCGTCTTTGGTATCGTACAGACCTTTGAAAAAACGCTGGATCACATTGGCGTGAACACCGACGGCGTTTCAACAACCTCATTGGCAAATATTTCCGCAACCAAAGGGCTTAATCAGATTTATTCCGATGTCATCCAGCTGTCTATTGAAAACGGCTACAGCAAGTTTATTAGCTTGATTGCAAAAGCACGTAACCAATCTGAAGACGACATCAAAAATATTGCTCAAGGGCGTGTGTGGAGTGGCCTTGATGCCAAAAAACACAATTTGGTTGATCAATTGGGTGATTTTGATGATGCCGTCAAAAAAGCGGCTGAATTGGCAGGTATCAAAGATGCCTCTTTAAACTGGATGCTACCTTCATTGTCCTTCCCTGAAAGAATGATGTTGGGGCTAACGTCATCAGCACAGGCCATGTTGCCAAATATGTTTCAGGCCATGCTACCGGCTCCGTTGACTCAGGCAACACAAGATCTGAAAAAACAAGCCGCGTTTTATAATAATTTGAACGACCCGCAAAATATCTATACATACTGCTTGAATTGTACCGATGTTCGTTAGAAACCACTGACATATCCTGTACTGAATTTGAAGCCTGATTTCACTATCAGGCTTTTTTTATTCTACACACTCCCTATAATCCACCCCGGCCAATTATGTTTATTGAGGTGTTATCATGCAGAAAAAATCCATCTATGTTGTTTATACTGGTGGCACAATCGGGATGCAGCATTCCTCCAATGGATACATTCCTGTATCTGGTCATTTACAAAAACAACTCACCAAAATGCCCGAATTTCACCGCCCGGAAATGCCAACATTTACGATCCGCGAACATCACCCCCTGATTGATTCTTCTGATATGAGCCCTGATGACTGGAACATCATCGCAAACGATATCTATCAAAATTATCATGACTATGATGGCTTTGTTATTCTGCATGGTACGGATACCATGGCTTTCACTGCCTCAGCGCTCTCTTTTATCTTTAAGAATCTAAATAAACCGGTTATTGTGACAGGGTCACAAATTCCTTTGGAAGCATTGCGTTCTGATGGGCAAACCAATCTGCTGAATGCGCTCTATCTTGCCGCCAACTATCCTATCAACGAAGTCAGTCTTTTTTTCAACAATAAATTGTTTCGAGGAAACAGAACCATTAAAGCCCATGCGGATGGTTTTGATGCATTCTCATCCCCGAACTATTCTCCCTTGATGGAAGCCGGGATCAACATCCGCACCTTCAAAACCAGCCCCATACCAACCAACCACAACGAAGAATTTGTGGTCAATCCGATTACATCCCAACCTATTGGTGTCGTCACCATTTATCCCGGATTATCCAGTCAGGTTGTCGATAATATTCTCATGCAACCTGTTAAAGCATTAATTTTACGATCATATGGTGTCGGCAATGCGCCTCAATGTTCTTCTTTACTGAAAACATTAAAAGAAGCAACCGAACGCGGGATTATCGTCGTGAATTTAACACAATGTATTTCCGGCCGGGTAAATATGGAAGGTTATGCGACAGGCTATTCTTTGGCTGCATCCGGTGTTATCAGTGGTTATGATATGACTTTCGAAGCGGCCTTAACTAAATTACACTATCTGTTGAGCCAATCCTATACATCTGAAGAAATACGCCGCCTGATGCAACAAAATCTGCGTGGGGAATTGAGCTATTCCGATGAATAATACATTCAGGTAAATCGAGAGATATGATGAAAATAGCATTATTACTTATCGATCTGCAAAATGACTTTTGTACCGGAGGCGCACTGGCAGTCAAAGAAAGTGACGCCGTCATCAAAGCAGCAAATGAAGTCATCGCGCTATGTCAGAAAAGCACTGACCCAGAAAACAAAATATCTATTATCGCGAGCCAAGATTGGCATCCGGCAAACCACATGAGTTTTGCCGCAAACTCTGGGCAGAACATCGGGGAATTGGGTGAACTCAATGGTATCCCTCAAGTATGGTGGCCTGTCCATTGTGTACAGGGGCAATTCGGCGCAGAATTTCACCCTGCGTTAAATCAATCTGCGATCCAAGAAGTTTTCCGAAAAGGTGAAAACCCTCAGATAGACAGTTATAGTGCTTTCTTTGACAATGACCATAAAAGAGAAACGCGGTTACAGGGTTGGTTAAAGGAACAAAATATACAGCGTCTGTTTGTATTAGGTATTGCCACCGATTATTGTGTCAAATTCACTGTGCTGGATGCTTTAATGTTAGGCTATGAAACTTATGTGATCACCGAGGGTTGTCGTGGTGTCAATATTCACGCCGATGACAGTAAGCATGCATTCTCAGAAATGAGTGCCAAGGGCGCTAAACTAATCTCACAAAGTGAACTGACTGCAATTTTATGAACGTTAAGAGCCTATTTATTAGGCTCTGATGTTATTTCACCCTACTCTCGCCAAAAAGAACTCCATTACCATTCAGTCTTCAGGCTGTAATTTCGCAACCATTTCAGACTGGAATATGGCTTTTAACTCTTGTTTGCTTTTCATGGTGATTTCACCATTCGTGCCAATCGTCATATGCTCAGGCTCATGATTATTTTTGGCCTGCCAAAGCATCACAGCCTGTAAACTGTATTCTTTCTGTTCTGGCGTCAGTGGCACACCATCCTGCCATTTTCCTAATTCAACGGCCTGAACCAATCTTTGATAAATTTCAGGAGTCATGGCAGAGAGTAAATCATCTAACTTCATCAATATTTCCTTAACAACTAGTTGCTCTGTATATCCGCATCACGCGGATATATACACCAAAGCTGAATCGTTTCTCCCCCACAAGATGCCAAACCTCATTATTCGGGGGACAACATTCCAGAAACAATATTAACCCTCTATTTCTTGGCCTGTTTCAGCATCAATAAAATTCAGAGCAACTGAATTAATACAAAAACGTTCACCTGTTGGCTTAGGCCCATCAGGAAAAACATGTCCCAAATGTGCATTGCAATGGCTACAACGCACTTCAATTCGATGCATATTATGGGAATAATCATCAATATAACTGATGGATTCACCATTGATGGGTTGGTAAAAACTGGGCCAACCACAACCGGAATCGAATTTGGTATCGGAAACAAACAAGGGTTGCTGGCAACATAAGCAATGATAAATGCCGCTTTTTTTGTTGTGCAATAGTTTTCCTGAAAATGGCGGTTCTGTGCCTGCTTCTTGGGTGACATGGCGCTGAATTGGATTAAGCTTTTCTATGGAAAAGGAAACGCTTTGATTCTTAATCATGACAACCACCTTTAAAGGTCAATATTCAATAAAAGATCATCGAAAACAACAAAGAATTAACATAAAAATGATGGGATGCATTTTACCCCAATAAACCTGGCAATTTACTTTACTAATTGTGATAAATCTCACATATCTAACCAATGGGAACTTTAAATATCTTCTTATGCCCCGATAATGATGTCCGTAAGGCTTGTTCATGCTGTACAGCAAGCGTTCAGATAGTGCTTCTAAAATTGATATTTTTCAATTGTTGACACGATTCCGCTTGACGGCTGGCAAGATTTTGGTAACTTTAGACACAACTTTTAATTCACTAAAAAATAGCTGGTGGAATACTATGACTATCAAAGTAGGTATTAACGGTTTTGGTCGTATCGGCCGCATTGTTTTCCGTGCTGCACAAGAACGCTCAGACATTGAAATCGTTGCTATCAATGATCTGTTGGATGCAGAATACATGGCTTACATGCTGAAATACGATTCAACCCACGGCCGCTTCAACGGTACTGTTGAAGCTAAAGACGGTCAGTTGGTTGTTAACGGCAAAACCATCCGCGTTACATCTGAAAGAGATCCAGCTAACCTGAAATGGAACGAAGTTGGTGTTGATGTTGTTGCTGAAGCAACGGGTATCTTCCTGACCGACGAAACTGCACGCAAGCATATTGCTGCTGGCGCTAAAAAAGTCGTTCTGACTGGTCCGTCCAAAGACGACACCCCAATGTTCGTTATGGGTGTAAACCACAATGCTTATGCGGGTCAGGCTATCGTTTCCAACGCTTCTTGTACCACTAACTGTCTGGCTCCACTGGCTAAAGTTATCAATGACAAATTCGGCATTGTTGAAGGCCTGATGACCACAGTTCACGCAACAACTGCAACTCAGAAAACTGTTGATGGTCCTTCTGCTAAAGACTGGCGTGGTGGTCGCGGTGCGGCTCAAAACATCATTCCATCTTCAACTGGCGCAGCAAAAGCTGTAGGCAAAGTTATCCCAGAACTGAACGGCAAACTGACTGGTATGTCTTTCCGTGTTCCTACACCTAACGTTTCTGTTGTTGACCTGACTGCACGTCTGGAAAAACCTGCAACTTACGCACAAATCTGTGACGCGATTAAAGAAGCGGCAGAAGGCGAGCTGAAAGGCATTCTGGGCTACACAGAAGATGACGTTGTTTCCACTGATTTCAACGGTGAAAAACTGACTTCTGTATTTGATGCAAAAGCAGGCATCGCCCTGAATGATAACTTTGTGAAACTGGTTTCTTGGTATGACAATGAAACTGGTTACTCCAACAAAGTTCTGGATCTGATCGCTCATATCTCTAAATAATTAAGCCGTCATGCCCGGCCATTTTCGGATTGTCACCAATAATGTGGCCGTTTGAAAATCAAAAAGCATATTTTCATTCGAAAGCCATCTTAGATAGATGGCTTTTATTTTTATATAATCAAGACATTGATCTATTCTTGCCTTTATTCAACCGTCCATGCAGGTTTTCGTAAGGTTATGACAAATGCTTGATAAAATTTTCTCATTACCGGTTATTGAACAACTTTCCCCTTATATCAGCCAGCGCAATATTGGCGATTTCCCGCTGATTATTATTTCCCATCCTAAAGTACGTGCGGCAATCAGTATTCAGGGAGTGCAACTGATTAGTTGGCAACCCAGTGGTGAAAAACCCGTCTTATGGCTAAGTGATAACAGTACCTTTAGCACCGGTACTGCGATCCGTGGCGGCATTCCTATCTGCTGGCCCTGGTTTGGTGCTTCCTCTTCACCCGCTCATGGATTTGCACGGATCTTGCCTTGGGAGCTGAAGGCCCATCGTGAAAATGAAAATGGTGTCATTCTGACCCTTACCCTGCAAGATAACGCCTATACACATAAATTATGGCCTCATGAATTCACTCTGATTGCTCGTCTTAAACTGGGGGGATCTTGTGAGCTAGAATTAGAATCTTATGGTGAATATCAAGCAACCTGTGCCCTTCACTCCTATTTTAATATCAGTGACATTAATCAAATCCGGCTCAGTGGGCTTGGCTCTCACTTTATTGACACGGTGACTGATCAAGAACAATACACCCATGAAGGTGTGACTTTCAAAGGGAGAACCGACCGTATTTATACCGAACCTGATGATTTTAGTTTGTTAAGAGATCCCCATTGGAAACGAACCATTGAAGTCCACCATGCTCATCACAGTGATGTCGTGTGCTGGAACCCCGGAGCTGAACTTTCCAGTAGCATGAAAGATATGGTCCCGGAAGGCTATAAAAATATGGTTTGTATTGAAACTGCACGCATTCATCGCCCATTGCAGCCTAAAAATGGCAGCCCGGACAGGCTTTCCATGACCATCGTTTGCCGTAAGGTGCTGCCATAACGTACAGCCATAAAGTACTGGCAAAACAACATTCGATGAAATTGGTGACTCCCCACCCGCAGTTGGCCCGAATTTACGGTGGGGAGATAGATTAATCGACTATGACAGGCACTCTTTTTGCTAAAGCGCACAAAAGTTCATAACCGATCGTTCCGGCGGATTCTGCGACTTCATCCACAGGCAAATTTCCCCCCCACAGCTCCACCTTACTCCCTACTTTTGCTTGAGGGCATGGGGTTAAATCAACCGATAGCATATCCATTGAGATAGCTCCCAATAGCCGGGTACGGATACCATCGACGATAACAGGTGTACCTGTTGAAGCATGGCGCGGATACCCATCTGCATAACCACACGCTACTGTGCCGACACGCATAGGTTGTTGAGCCGTATAACGGCTGCCGTAACCAATTCTGTCCCCTGCTGAAAGTTCATGTACTGCAATGAGTTCACTCTGCAATGTCATGGTTGGTTTCAATCCGGTGTCTGCAATATCACGCCACTTTCCGCTCGGTGATGCACCATAAAGGATAATGCCGGGCCGAACCCAATCACCATGTGCTTCAGGATGCCATAATACCCCTCCGGAATTCGCCAGACAGTGAGGCAGTGATTTTAATTGCAAGCCCTCAACAACAGCCAGCTGTGCCTCAATTCCCACCTCATTGTCTGAATTGGCGAAATGAGTCATCAGAGTCACAGAGCCAATGTTTTTCATCTTTTTGGTCATTGAAACGATTTGTGGATATTCTTTGGATGAAAATCCCAATCGATTCATACCACTGTTGAGTTTTAGGTAGATATCAACAGGCGTATTGAATTCCGCTTTTTCGATTTCTTCAAGTTGCCACTGACTATGTACCACCGTCGTCAGATGATATTGATTAATAATCTGCAAATCTGATGGCTTAAAGAAACCTTCCAATAGCAGAATAGGTCCCTGCCATCCCTGTTCCCTTAAATAAATCGCTTCATTCATATCAAGTAGAGCAAAACCATCCGTTTGAGCGAGTGATTGCCATATTCTGTCCAATCCATGCCCATACGCATTTGCTTTTACCACTGACCAGATTTTACTCTGACTGACTCTTTGGCGAATAAACGCCAGGTTATGGCGAAATGCATTGAGATGGATGGTTGCCAAGATAGGACGTGGCATGACGGCCCCTTTTATGTATTATTGTTTATACGGTATGCAAATTCGGTTTTGCTGAAAGTACGTTTATCTTGAACCCATCGATATACCGGAATACAGAAAGATCATTTGCTGCAATATCCGTTTCTTTACCAGAAATTAAATCCGACAGTAACTTTCCTGAGCCACAAGCCATCGTCCAGCCCAATGTTCCATGCCCTGTATTGAGATAAAGATTCGAGTATTCGGTCGGGCCGACAATGGGTGTTCCGTCCGGTGTCATCGGGCGCAGCCCTGTCCAGAACGAAGCCTCTGCAATATTGCCGCCATGGCAGTAGAGATCCTGCACAACCATTTTCAATGTTTCGCAACGACTTTGAGGAATATTCAAATTGAAACCAACCACTTCGGCCATTCCACCCACACGAATTCGATCATCAAAACGGGTAATGGCAATCTTGTAAGTTTCATCCAGTACCGTTGAAGCAGGTGCTCTGGATTCATCTGCAATTGGCATCGTCAATGAATAACCTTTCAACGGATAAACCGGCATTTTGACCTTATCTTTCAATAAGCTTGTCGAATAAGCTCCCATAGCCACCACATAGCTATCCGCCGTCATGATCCCATCGTGGCACTGGATACCCGTGATCTTGTTCCCTTCCGATAAAATTCGTTCAACCTTCTTGTTGAAGATAAACTTCACACCGGCAGCCTCTGCCATTTTCGCCAAGGCCTTGGTAAAAATCTGGCAATCACCCGTTTCATCATTCGGGAGCTGTAACCCACCGGTTAATTTATGGGAAGCATGAGCAAGTGCCGGTTCCACGGTTGCCAATTGTTCAGCAGTCAATAACCGATAAGGAACACCTTCTTGTTCTAACACTTTGATATCATTGGCAGCATTATCAAATTGCCTGGCTGTCCTGAATAGCTGTAGCGTTCCTCCCTGACGCCCTTCATATTCAATACCGGTATCCGCCCTGAGTTGTTTAATGCAATCCCGGCTATATTCTGCCAACCGGACCATTCTGCTTTTATTCATGGCATAGTGGCTTGCATCGCAATTTCGCAACATCTGCCACATCCAACGGATTTGAAACAACGAACCATCAGGCCGAATGGCCAGAGGTGCATGGCGCTGAAACATCCATTTTATTGCTTTCACCGGAATACCCGGGGCGCCCCAAGGGGTTGCATAACCCGGCGAGATTTGACCTGCATTAGCAGCACTGGTTTCTTCAGCTGCACTATTCTGGCGATCAATAACAGTAACCTCGTGCCCTTCCTGTGCAAGGTACCACGCACTTGTTACGCCAATAACGCCACTACCTAAAATAAGGACTTTCATTCTGCCCCCTCTTGATGAGTAATATGCGCAAGCATAATATGCTAAATATAAAATTCCAATACAGAATAATAGCCTGTTGCACAATTAGTTAATTTTTAGGATTTTAATCACACTTTTGTTACAACAAAAAAATACCCCATACTTCCTTAAAGGGCAAAAATAAATAATTAAACAAATAAAATCATTAAATTATAAAAGAATAAAATACCACCAACTCCCCTGAAATCCTATCTGTTAAAGTGAATCTAACGGAAAAAACAAACATAATATTCACAAACACAAAATTATAAAATGTCGTTTTATTTTAAAAATAAAGAATATAAATCCAAATAAACATTAGCTAAACAGAATAATAATTTAAAAAAATGAATTATACAGATTACATGGAATTACAGTCGTAATAGGGTTCCAAAGTGCAGAATGAAATTCTCTCATCACACTCCGATATCTCTCTAATGTGCATAGTGAGGTTAAAAAATAAAAAATGAGGAAAAATGCTTATGAAAAGTGATAAATATTAAAATCAGTCAATTAAAATGAGAATATTATCTAATAACCAGATAAATTGGTTATCAAAATAGGTTAACCATATCATTCAACAATCTATTAAAATTATTTTATTAACAATCACATACGTTCATATTATTTTTAAACCCCTTATTAAGAATAAAATAAACTTATATATGAGATAAACGAACAGCATTCATTCATTGAAAATGATGAACATTATGTTTAAATCAATATAGTATAAATAGGAAACCCCAATTCCATATATTAACTTTCAATTCCTGTATATTCCTCTACCAGAAAGGAGTATGCGGTAGCTTTAAATAAAAGCAAGGAAACCTTATGGAGAGAAAATTTATTGCCTATACCTCATCATCTGAAAAATCTTTACATTTCAAATCACTGAAAGGAATAGAAAGATTATCTGAAGCCTATGAATTTGAAATTCAGTTATTAAGCGAAAAGAAATTAGATGATCCAATATCTCTGCAAAATACCGTATTAACAATAGAAATAAAAAACAAATCAGTGCCGACAAGATACTTAAGTGGGAATATAGAAAAAATATCCTACGCCCCTTTCTATAAATATGATGATGAACTCTATTTATATACTACCACAGTAAGGCCTAAATTATGTAATCTAAAGAAAAATATGGGTTATAGCATTTGGCAGAATAAAACCGTGCCCGATATTATTTCAGACATATTTAAAAACGCAGGTATTTCCTTTAAAAATCAACTTATAGAAAAATATCGCACATGGGAATATTGCGTCAAACATAATGAAACGGACTTTGATTTTGTGCATCGATTAATGGAGCATGAAGGGATCTATTACTATTTCAAACATGACAAGGGATCTCACACTATGATTTTGGTCGATTCACCTCAATCACATGATCCCATGCCCGGCTATGAAGAAATAAAATATATTAATTTACAACATTCATTAAAAGGCAAAGGCCTTGATGAATATATTTATGATTGGAACGTGACCAGCACTACTATTCCCTCAACTTATAGTATTGATGACTATGATTTTCGCAAATCACGGGCTAAATTATACACGGCAATTCAAACGGCGATCAGCTCTGTCACTGAGAATTCAGAAATATTTATTTGGCCGGGGCGCTTCATAAAAAGTGAAGAAGGACAATTTTATGCCCGGGTGCGCCAGCAAGCTTCGGAAGCAAAAAGTGAACTGATTGACGCAAAAGGCAATGTATTGGGAATAGCGCCCGGACATACCTTCACCCTACTGCTTCCCAATGATATTAAAGGCGATGACCACAATGATTACTTCATCACAGGGGCACATTACTTTTTTTACGAAACACCATACCTATCCTGCGCCACTGATCACCTTCCTGATAAACTTGATAAAAATGAAACCAGAAACACCGTTAAATTTGATGCCATTCCTGCAAATACGCCCTGGAAACCACCGGCAGTAACACCGTGGCCAAAAGTAACCGGCCTGGAAACCGCCGTCGTTACCGGCCCTAAAGACAAGAAAATATGGACAGATAAATACGGTCGGATAAAAGTGAAATTTCGTTGGGATAAAGACGATAAAAAAGATGACACCCGCTCTTGTTGGATACGCGTTGCTACTTATTGGGCTGGCTGGCAATATGGCAATATCTGTGTTCCCCGTGTAGGTGAAGAAGTCGTTATCAGCTTCATTAACGGAGATCCTGATAAACCCTTGGTTGTTGGCAGCACTTACAATAATGAAAACATGCCCCCTTGGGAATTGCCTGAACATGAAACTCGCGTCGGTATTATGTCAAATACAAAGGGAGCTAAACACGATAAAGCTAATTATCTCTTCTTTGATGACGAACCTGATAAAGAATTATTTAATTTACACGCCGAACGTGACATGAATATTTCAGTGGAGAAAGATAAAAAAGTCACAATTGATGGAAATCGGACAACGGAAATAAAAAAACAACAGAAAGATACAATCGAAGGGGATGCCGGTTTTACTTATAAGTCAAACCATGAAATCACCATTGATAAAAAAGATAAATTAACGGTTAAAGGAGGCCAGCAAGAAACTATCCAAAAAGGGCGAAAAACAGATATTGACGGTGGCGATACTTATAAACTCAAAGGAAATTTGAGCGCAAAAATTGATGGGAATTGGGTTCAGGACATTACCGGTATCACACAAATCTCAAGTCCTAACTCTATTACAATAAAAAGTGATACCAATGTCATAATTGATTGCCCGCAAACTTTTTGGTCAGCTAAATTATTTTCCATTTCGTTTTTGGGTGCCAGTCTCAGTATAGTTGGAACATCAACCAGTCAGACAGGAAATAGCAACAGTGTAACAGGAAATAGCAACCGTGTAACAGGAGCAAATTTGTCATCTACGGCACTGGATGTTAATAATTCGGTTACATGCAAAAATAAATCCGCGACCAAAATAGAAAGCACAGGTGTTGCAATAAATAACTCAGAAGTCTCAATTAATAAATCAAGCACCAATATTTCAAACAGCTCGTTACATATCATCAGCTAATAAACCTTTCCCGGGATTGCAATGAAAATCATTAAACCTTTGCGGTTAAGCATACTTTATCGGCCCTATCGCTGGTTGCAAAAAAACCATCTTGGTGTTTCCGCCATGGCTTTAATTGATATGAGCTCAACTCCACGCCTGCGCCCGGAAGCTGAGCTTTGGCAACTTGCAGAAAGCGAATTGAAAACGTGCAACGGTATTATTGATCTCGCCATACCTAAACCTTGCGCTGAATTTTTGGCAACGGGATATGCCTATACACATCATCAGGCAGATAAAACAACATGCACCGCCCGTATTCAGATAGATAAGCTGGAAAAAAATTTGATGGTTTTTGGTGATCGTCATTGGATTGACGACCAACCTTCAGCGCCCCAACCTTTTGAACAAATGCGGTTGGATTGGAGCCGGGCCTTTGGTGGTAAAAATGACGAAAATAATCCCCATGGCATTGGTTTTGAGCCGGAAAACAGAAACGATGGCGTAAAAGTTCACCGGCTACCCAATATCGAACGAATATACAATCGGTTGATATCAAAGCAACATCTTGTGTCAAAAAAGGAGATTCCTGCTCCGGCGAGCTTTTGCCCCTTAGATTTTACTTGGCCAAGCCGTTTTGCCCGTATAGGAAAAAAATACGATAAGGCATGGTTAGAAAACGAATTTCCTGGTTTTTCTCACGACATTGACTGGCGATTATTCAATGCTGCCGCCGAAGATCAATGGTGGAAAGAAAACACCGCCCTGCCAGAACAAGCCGCATGGCGTATTTGGAACATGCATCCAGAAAAACCCGTTCAGGAAGGCACTCTGCCATCATGGAAAGCACGCTGTTTTATTAAGCGGTTGCGCCTTGATGAAGAAGTGATTGAGGAAATTGCCATGCGCAATACAACAGTATGGTTCTTTCCCCATTTAGAACAAATGATCCTGATTTGGCATGGAAGCATACAAATCAATGAAGATGATGCCAAAGATGTTTTGCAAATGATATCAGCATTAGAATTACCCCATAATCCCCGTCCGGTGAGCCATTATCTCCAAGTACTCGAACAACGCCTGAACAAAGAAAAAGGCACTTTATATGCGTTTCGGGAAAAGGACCTGATCCCGGAAGAAATTATTGGCCCATGGCTGGATACACAATCCCCCTCAATGGCTTCCATATTACAGAAAAACTTCCGGGATCGTGAAAAACGCCTGCGTGAACAACACCAAGAACGATTGGCGGAATATGGTCAGGACATCAATACCTTAATCCCTGTTAAAACCGAACAAGCCCTCCATTCCAACCCGCTTAAATTAGATGAGTTAGCGGAATTTGTGGAAAAAACAGAACAGGAGATTGCCAAAAAACGCGCAGAAAGTGAGTTGAAAAAAGCAGAGTTAATTGCCAAGGCTAAACAGCAAGGCATAGATATCGAAAAAAAAACAGCAAAATCCAAAATCCGGGGGCCCGAAAATCTGCACCGAATGCAGGATATGTTACGTCAGAAACAGCAAGAAACAGGGCTGGATGATAAATCACTGGCCCAGATAGAACAATCATTGCACACAATGTATCTCTCTTCCGTGCAATCACAAGCACCCGCACTGCGTTTGACCAGCAACCTGTCGCAAATTATTCGGAAACGGATAGAAAATATCATGCAACAGGGAGGAAATTTCAGTGGCATGGATTTTACCGGCGCAGATATGTCAGGGTTGGATTTGCGGGGAGCCAATTTCTCCCATGCTTTATTGGAAAGTGCCTGCTTAAATCACTGTCAATTGGATGGCGCAAATTTCAATGAAGCGATGTTAGCCAGAACCGAAATTTGTCATGCTTCGCTGCGTGGGGCTAAATTGGATAATGCCAGTCTGGCATTGGCTAAGTGTGAGCAGAGTGATTTCTCTGCGGCCAGCTTCAAAAAAACCCAACTGCAAGAAACCCGGTTTGATCATTGCCACTTTGACCACGCTATATTCACGGATCTCTTTTTACAAAAAATTTTTATCACACACTGTAATTTCCAATATTCTCAATGGGAGGCATGTACATTTATGGAAATTGAACTCCCTGCCCCCCAATTTCATCACGCTACTCTGAATAAAGTGTCATTCATTAAATGTAAACTGGAACACGCCATTTTTGATCACTCAGAATTGGAAAGTTGCTCATGGGTGGAAACGAAAGCAAACAAAAGCTGTTTTCAATCAGCCAAATTATTGACCTGTGCATTTGCCATGAACAGTGAACTGAATCAGACAGATTTCAGCCATGCCACGCTGACAGAATGCAATTTGCGCCAAATGCCTCTGGTTAATTCAAGTTTCTACTCAGCAACCCTGAATAACAGTGATCTCAGCGAATCCAACTGTCAGTCAGCCAACATGCAATACCTAAACGCGATAAGCAGCCTCTTTACCAGAGCTGATTTTCAGAATGCCTCGCTGAATAATGCCAACCTGACAGGGGCATTGATGCAGAAATGCAGCTTCAATAATACAGATCTACAGGAAACAAACTTATTTCGCACAGATATGTCCCAATCGATCATCAATGATTCAACTTCCATTACCGGTGCTTACATTCATCGAACCAAAACATTACCAAAACGGGATAAGGACGTGATATGAATTTATCCACAGCTGATGAATTGGCAGATAAAATCAGACAAGGTGAGATTATTGAAAAAATCAGCCTACAAAACATATCCCTCGTCGGACATGATTTATCTGGCGGAATTTTCAGAAATGTCGATTTTTCAGGCGTGGACTTTTCTCAGGCCTTAATAAAAGAAACTGTTTTTACTGAATGCCAGATAGAAGATGCTGTCTTCAATGCCGTTACGCTTGACCAGAGCGTTTTTGAACAATGCAATCTGGTTCGGACTGTTTTCAGTAAAAGTACATTGACCGACTGTGTATTCAATCAATCCGCTTTAAACAAAACACGTTTTACCGAGACAACGCAAAACAATATCCAATTTTTATCCGGGTCCCTACAGCATGCTGATTTCGATCACAACCATCTTAATCGAGTGACATTTATTGATGCTTCTATGGATGAAATGAAATTCCGTCACAACCACTTTTTTTTGGTTACTTTTTTTCGGCAGGACTTACGTAACACTTATTTCTCAACCAATGAATTTGCCAGAACCGTATTTTTTGAAAGTGACCTCCGTGGTCAGAATTATCAAAAACAACAATTCAACATGTGCCAATTCACGGATAGCCAGCTCCAGCAAATCAATTTCAGCCATGCAACATTAACTAATTGCAATTTCAAGGGGGCTATCTTACAAGATGCCGTCTTATCAAATGTCAATGCAACTCAGGCATTATTTACCGCAGCTGATTTAACCCGGGCCTGCTGTAACAACAGCCGATTTGAACAAGCGATTTTTATCGGGGCACACCTTGAATCTGCTGATTTCCGGCACAGTCAGCTTTCAATGGCAATAATGCATAAGATACAGGCAGAAAATGCTCAATTTATCGGTTGCGACATGCCTTATGCTGACTTTTCATATGCAAACCTCAACAACAGTGATTTTCGTACGGCCCGTTTCATGAGAACACTTTTTCATCGAACTCAACAGGTCGGAACATTATTTTCTGACCGTCAAGGCATCTTGGAAAATGATCCAGAACTGTTCACCGCTGAAGCATGGAGCCTGCAACATAACAAAATTTAATCGGGGGATCTACATGACAAAACCTTCTTATGCGCTTTCCTCATACACTTTTTCAACCGAGCCGTTACAGCAAATGACCGGACAAATCATCAACCTTCATCAGGACGGCAGCTTTATGATGGCGGAAAGCAAAAACAACCGTGGCTGGCACTGCCAACGTGCTGCAAGCTGTTTGTTAACGCCTGATATGGGAGATACCGTACTGATTGCAAAGGTTGAGAACCAACTCTGGATTCTGGCCATATTGGAGCGGGCGGAGCAACAGCACCCGGCCGAAATCAGTGTTTCCGGCGATCTCACTATCACCTCCCATGGTGATCTGAGCATGAACAGCCATGGCCTGAATATCACCGCTGCAAATGGAAACTGCCATATCAGTGAAATGCAATACAGTGGAAAGTCAATCTCTGCCTGGGTTTCAATCACCCGTTTGGTCGGCGATCAATTTGAATCACTCTGGCAAACCGTAACACAACTCAGCAACCGGTTATTTCGTCATACAACTCAAACAGAGAAAGTTCATGCGGGACAACTGGATATGCAGGCTGAAAATTATGCACGATTACATGCCCGACAAACTATCGTGACCGCAAAAGCCATGACCAAAATTGATGCTGAACAGATCCATATCGGATAAGGAGACATTATGTTTGCCAATACTCAAAGCGGCGGCACGGATATGGCCAATCCCGATGTTTGCCTGACGCCCGTGTCCGCCAGTATCGTTTCTGTGTCTTATCCCAACATTGCCCAAGCCACTGCCGGCGTCAGCAATGCCATGAATATCCTCTTCATGGGTTGCCCTGCGCATAACTTAGCGACGACCATTCCCCAGACAACAGGCGATAACTCCGGTGTCAATTTGGGTGTCGCTTCCGGCACGGTCATGGGCCCCTCCCGCCATACCACAGGAGCCAACTCGGTTTTAATCAAAGGTACACCGGCAACACGGTTGTCGAGCTGTACTACACAAAATTCAACGAATTCAGCAGGGGCGCGCATTTCCCCCAGCCAAACAAAAGTACTTATTACGGCATCCTGACACTTTTTTCAAACACCTTATCCACCAGGGTTCTTTAAATAATATGATGACACCGCATTTTGCCCAGAAAAAAAGTCTCCCGGGGAATAAGCTCCATTCAATTGAATGGCTGCTGAAGGGGATCTTTTTGTCAACAGTTCTGCTCGCGATGTCAGGTTGTTCATCACAAGAGAAAAAATTGCCGCCTTATAAAATAATCTTTGATGCGACATCTGACGCAAATCATTCAGCACCACTGAAAATGCATGTCATTTTATTAAAATCACCTGAAAAATTTATGTCTGCGGATTTCTTTTCACTGCAAGATAACGCTCAAAATACGTTAGGTGACAAATTAGTCAACGAAGACTCATTTTTTATCCGACCATCGCAATCCATCGATTGTTTATCGGAAAAGTACTCACCAGAGGCTGATTACATCGGTGTTATCGCCGAATATAACCAATTGGATGATAAAAAATGGCGTCTCTCATTTCCTGTTCCCTTACCTGAAAAACCTGCTTTTTATGAATTCTGGCGTTCTTCTCCTGATGAACTACATGTGTGCATTAAAGCCACTAATAACGGCTTAAGTCTCGTCAAAGAATGTCACTTAAGTTGCCCTGTAGGAGTCTCAGAAAACAATGAATAGATCAGAAAAAGTCATCTGGACAGAAGGTATGTTTTTACGCCCCCATCATTTCCAACAGGCAGAAAACTATTTAGAAGCCTATGTTCGTGATTGGGGAATAGCACAATCACCTTACCATTGGGGATTTTTAACACTCGAATTGGATCAGGAATTACTCAATCAAGGTAAAATTAAACTTTCCTCGGCCAGTGGCATTTTTCCTGACGGCACTCCATTTAGTTTTGATGCGGCTTGTACTCCCACCCCTTTGCAGCTGACTGAGAGCCAGTCCAATACCAATGTTGTCTTGGCCCTGCCGACTTTCCAGCGCGGGAAAGAAGACGTCATTTTCAGTGAAAAGCAAGATTCCTTGGCCCGCTTTGTCAGCTTTGAAGCTGAAGTCAATGATTTTAATGCAATGTCGGTCGGTAACGCCGCGGTACAATTCGGCAAAATGCGATTACGCCTGATGCTGGAATCAGATTTAACGCCGGAATGGACGGCGCTGAGCATCGCACATATCGTCAATAAAACAAGTGACAACAAACTCCATCTTGATCCCCTGTTTATTCCGCCCGTACTCAACTGCCGTGCAAGTTCGCAAATCGTCAGCTTCATCACCGACATACAAGGTTTACTGGAACAACGACGCCAACAAATCAGCCAACGCTTGTTACAGTTGGGACGTTACAATGATTCTGAAATCATGGATTTTCTCTTGCTTTCACTTTTAAATCGCCATAGCGGTCAGGTAAACCATATCCGGAATCTGTCATTACTCCATCCTGAAAGGTTATTCAGCGACTGGCTGCAATTTGCCACGGAACTGGCGACATTTTCACCAAACCGCATGCCGGAAGACAGGCTGCCGATTTATGGCCATGACAATTTAACCCTGTGCTTCACTCAACTCATGTTCCTCTTGCGTCACGGGCTATCAATCATTCTGGAAGAACATGCCATTCAATTGCCGTTGACTGAATACTCTCATGGCCTGAACATCGCAACCTTACCCGATGCCAACATGATCCATATGTTCAGCTTTATTCTGGCCATTCATGCCGATGTTGCCAATGATGCCTTGATGAACAATTTTCCGGCTCAAATGAAAATCTCCCCCGTCGATCGAATCCGAGAATTGGTTCAACTGCAATTACCGGGAATTTCATTGCGGGCCATGCCATCAGTTCCCAGACAAATTCCATGGCATTCAGGTTACGTCTATTTTGAGTTGGAAAAAGAGGGTGAACTATGGAAACAGATGGAAAAATCCGGTGGCTTTGCATTGCATCTGGCCGGTGAATTCCCCGGCCTCAAGATAGAATTCTGGGCTGTTCGCAACCAAGAAAAAAGTAAGGGAACGTAATCGATGATGCAAGAACAAACAGTATATAAAACGACTTATAGTCTACTTTCTGATGATGCTATTGCTAACCCATTGGTTTCTGCTGCAAATCCACTGCTGAATACGATCCCCCAAATTCGACACTCGATCACCCATCCTGATCCGATACATTTGCGGCAACAGCTCATCAATGAAATACGGCATTTTGAAGTAGAATGCCAACATAACAAACTGCCTTATGAAGTAATAATTGGCGCACGCTATTGTTTATGTACCGCATTGGATGAAGCAGCCGCACTCACTCCCTGGGGACTTCGCAGCGTTTGGTCCGGCAGCGGGTTGCTGGTCACTTTCCATAATGAAACATGGGGAGGAGAGAAATTTTTCCAGCTATTGGCTAAATTATCCCAAAATCCCAAGGAACACCTCTTTCTGCTGGAACTGATTTATTTCTGCCTGCAACTTGGGTTTGAAGGGCGCTATCGTGTTATGGATAATGGACGTTCCCAACTAGAAACCATAAAACAACGCCTATATCAGTTAATACGCTCTGTCCGGGGTCATTACCCCCTTGAGCTTTCGCCCCACATACAGGCTATCGCCATACCGAATAAAACCGGATCATTTTCCTTGCCCATATGGGTTGTTGCCGCGATCTTAAGTTTTTTGTTATGTATTTTATATATCAGTTTAAATGCAAAATTAAACAACATCATTGATCCTGTGTTGGCAAAAATAAACCAGGCGGATTTACTTGAGCCATCATTCGGCAATCCGGGGTTACTTCCGCAGGCTCCCGTGATAAATCTGAAGGGTTTATTAAGAAATGACATTGATGCCGGGCTAATAAACATCACCACGATGCCGGATAAAAATGTCATTACGTTAAAAGGCGACGGTTTATTTAAAAGTGGGTCAAACCAGATTGAAACTTCATATTTAAACGTCATCAAACACATTGCAGAGGCGATAAATCATATCCAGGGTGACATTCTCGTCACAGGATATACCGATAACATTCCGATTTCTTCCCGTTACTCCCCTTTTCCGTCCAACCGGGCGTTATCGCTGGCGCGGGCGGAATCGGTACAAAGAGAGCTGCAACGTTACTTAAATCAACCAGAGAGAGTCAGTGCAAAGGGAAAAGGCGCCCAAGATCCTATCGCCCCAAATAATACTCGCGACAATCGTGCCAAAAATAGACGAGTAGAAATCATACTATCAATTTCTTCTGTAAAACAAATGATGTGAGGAAATGAAGATATGCTGAATGTACTCCTTTCTATCATAACCAGCCGATTGACATGGAGCTTTTTCGGAGTAACGGCTATTTCTGCCATTATCGGTTTTTTGGGCCCGATTATCACTATCGGTAATGTCATGCCCTTAAAATCAATGACGGCACGAATAACGACAATTATTCTTTTTTTTCTGGTTTGGGCCCTAGCCAAATTAATTCCCCGATTGTACCGGTTATGGGTTAATAAAAACCTGGAAAAACAATTAAACATCAATCGGGAATCAAATTCACAAACGAAACAAAGTGAGCAATACAGCACACTGGCAGAACGCTTTTCTAATGCAACACGATTATTGAAAAAGGCCTATTTTTCTGGTTTATATCACCAAAATAAACCCGGTTGGACAAAACTGTTCAGTCGCCAATATATATATCAATTACCTTGGTATCTTGTTATCGGAGCATCCCATTCGGGGAAAACAACTGCCCTGTCTAACTCTGGTTTGCATTATTCACTGGTCGATCATCTTGGAAAATTCGCACAGTATCAACAACAACCCACCAATGATATTAATTGGTGGTTTACCAATCATGCTGTTCTGCTTGATACTTCCGGCCGCTATACCTCTCAACCTAATGCCAACAGCCAAGATGCCGGTGAATGGAATAAACTGATTCAACTATTGAAAAAATATCGGGCCCGCCAACCCATTAATGGCATTATCATAACGGTAAGTGTGGATGACTTACTCACTCAGCCAAGTGAAAAACGTAATCAACAAGCGTATATATTAAGCAAGCGATTATCAGAATTACATGAAAAATTTAAAATACAAATTCCCATTTATATTTTGATCACTAAAACTGATTTGTTAAAAGGCTTTTCTGCTTACTTTAACCATTTTGACAAAGCATCACGCGAACAAATCTGGGGATTTGATTTTCCGTGGGGAAATAAACTGCAATACCAATTAATCAAACTCTTTGAAAAAAAATACCAGGAATTACAATCGCGGTTAAATGCTGAATTGCCCACGGTTCTTCTAAATGAGTATCATCCCAAGCAATGTGCCGAGAGTTATCTGTTTCCACAAGAAATAGCCTCATTGCGCCCACTGATTGCCCAGTATCTTGAAGGGGTATTCGCAAAATCAAATTTTGAAATCCCCTGCCACCTGCGAGGATTATATTTCACCAGTGGAACACAAGACTGTGTTCCCATTGACAACGTGATGGCGCAATTTAATCGGCAACTTAAATTACCCACAAATAACGGCAGCAACTCAATGTCATGGGAAAACGATAAAGGCGCTGTATCCACTGCGCCTGCTAATCAAGCTTATTTTCTGAAAAATGTCTTGGAAAATATTTTTCGGGAAGCCGGTATCGCCAGCCACAACCGTTGGTGGGTATATCGGAAACGTCTGTTGAATGGCACAGGGTATGTCATACTGATAGCAACATTGGTATTTGTCAGTAAATTATTCTTGACCAGTTACAACAACAATTATGATTATCTGTCAGAGGTCGGAACGAAAATATCAAATATTGTACGCCAAGATAATGCGTTAGAAAAAAACACCGATAATATTTACACCCTGCTCCCGCTTTTGAATAACTTAGCCAACCTGGATAACAACCCGAGTTTTTCTTTGGATAAACCGCCATTATCCTATCGCATGGGATTATACCGTGGCAAACAAGTCAGTGAGGCAAGTCGTGCCCTATACCAAAAAACGCTGAAAAGTTTATTACTGCCACAAGTTGTAAAACTCATCAAAAACCAAATGCAAAATGATCATGCCAATGATGATATAGAGAAAATCTACAATACGCTAAAAGCATATCAAATGTTATACCAACCCCAATATTATGACGGTAAATTTTTACATGATTGGGTAATGCAATATCTGGAGACGTATTCAGTAGCAGATATCACACAAAAGCAACTACAACAAATTAATCAGCACCTCAGACAATTGCTGGATAACCAAATTGTCACCTCTCCCTTTGTGCGTGATACTGATCTGGTAAAAAAAAAACAGAAATTCATCAGCAAAATTCCACCAGCTCAACGGGCTTACAATTATTTAAAGAATAAATTACTGGATGATCCTAATTTGACTTCGGTGACATTGGATACGCTTGCCGGCCCTCAGGCTACGTTGGTTTTTTCAGACACCAATGAAACCTCATCCACTAATGGTATATCAGGCATGTTTACTCCCGCGGGTTATCGAAAAGGCATTGATAAAGACCTTAAGGCTTTTCTCACGACATTGTACTCACAAGACAATTGGGTACTCGGCCCTTATGCAAAAAAATTAACCACGGAGGAAATTCAATTTTTTGTTAAGCAACTTTATATCGATGATTATATTTCTCAATGGGATAATTTTCTGGCAGGTATTCACCTGAACCATAACGATAATCTGGAACAACGCACAAATACCGCACGCTTATTGTCTTCTTCTGATTCACCGCTGCGTAACCTCCTTATTAATATTGATAAAAATGTTACGTTAAATAATGCGTTAACTAACGCTGTGCCCGATAAAAATAGTGCACTGAGCAAGCAATTCAATAAAGTTGCAAAAAAACCATTACCGGATAAATCGCCGGATAATGATAATCAACGAAACACACCTGAGCTGGAGCTGGAAAAGCATTTCGCTCCCATTACGGCATTGGCCACAAATCCCAATGGCAAAAATAATCCGAAGATCCCTTTTGATGAAACATTGAAAAAAATCGGTGAATTATACCAATATCTCATTTCCGTACAAAATGCAGTCAAAACTGATATACCGTTTCCGCCCAATAATATTATTGTTCAATTGCAAGCTGCTTCTGAACGTTTACCTATGCCCTTCAAAAATATGGTGTCTTCCCTGACGCTGGGAGCGAGTAGTGATAGCCAGATCAGTGACATGAAAAACGTTGCGAAACACCTCAATGCGGAAATCGGCACTTTTTGTCATCAGGCGATTGCTAATCGCTACCCGTTAACACCGAAAGCTCAGCAAGAGATTAAACCCGATGACATGGCCAGAATGTTCGCTTCGGAAACCGGCCTGATGGACCGTTTTTTCCAGAAGAATTTAGTGGGGAAAATAGATACGACTCAGCCAAAGTGGCAATTTATGCCTGGGGTCAACGGAAAAACATTACCGGGGGGAGAAGCCTTGCTCAAACCTTTCCAGCAAGCCCAGATTGTTCGCAATACCCTGTTCATCAGCGGAACGCCTTCGCCCTTATTCAATATTATGGTTCGTCCTGTCAGTATGGATAACGATATATTAAGCATGATACTGGATGTGGATGGGCAGAAATTGCAATACAGCCACGGCCCCCAACTTTCACAACTCATCAGTTGGCCCGGCCCGAATAAAACCAATCAAGTTCACATTCAGCTAAATTTAAGTAATGGTACAACCGTGAATCTGTCAACTGCCGGATTCTGGGCACTGAATAGGTTACTTGACCATGCACAGAAACTGCACAGCGTCAATGCGGATGATACTGGCATGAGAGCAACATTCAATATTAAAGGCCACTCAGTCTCTTTGGATTTTATTCCGAACAGCGTTCTCAGCCCATTTAAACTTCCTGCTTTTTCATGTCCGAGTTCAAAGATGTTAACTGCATAGCCCCTTAACGCTGAGCTGAAATTATCATGAATATTGATCAATTACTTACCCCAATCAGTCCAGAATTTATCTGTGGAGAAAATCTGGAGTACGACGATGAATTTTTGCGTCTGGAACAAATGCTAGTCGAAAAACCAGAACAACAGTTTGGCGAAATTATTATCCCAGCGGAATCGCCTAATTGGGGAGAGGTGGAAAAACAAGCCATTTATCTACTTTCCCGTACGAAAGATCTACGCATTATCATCGCCCTGATGCAATCTTGGCTGAACCTGCGCGGGTTATGCGGTTATGCTGATGGCCTGAATCTGCTTTGCCGGACTCTGGAGCGCCATTGGATAGAGGTATGGCCAAAATTAGAATTTGATGGTGAATATGACCCCTTACAACGCTTAAACACATTGGCAACGATCGAAGATGGTTCACCTTGCGCAATCACAGCACAACATTCAGTCTTGTTAAGAAGTGTTTCAAGTGAACTGACATTGCAGGAAGCCTATTTACTCCTTAGCGGGACTGTAACGGACATCAGCAATTATACCGGCGGCCGCCCGAGATTAATCAAGGAACTAAAACAAAAACCAGAAAACCCTGAAATGCGGGCAACAATCGCCATTCGGGATCACCTGACATTCCTGACAGAGTTTATTCGCCAATATTTATCTGACGATCACGTCCCTGAATTGCAACAGTTCTTGAAACAACTGGATACCATCATTAAATTTTTTTCCTCTCCCGCCCCAAATGCAGAAAATGCAGGCAACACCGGCCTGCGGGATCAGACATCACTGATGACGCAGGATACATCGGAGGGGTTGGAAGAAAAGGAGAAGGCGCTGACAACGCCAGAAAGCATACCTTCATTCGCTTGGCAAGCGATTGAAGCCAATGATCGAGATGAAGCCCGCTTGCTGTTGGAAAAGGTCAGAACCTATTTTCTCAGGCATGAACCCAGTCACCCTGCCCCAATCATGATTGAGCGTATTCAACGGCTCATTGATTGTGATTTTATGAAAATCATTCACGATCTTGCGCCAGCAGGATTGAATCAACTCGAAATCATTTTCGGGCATTCACTTGATTTAAACACAAATGATGACACAAACCCCAGTACGGACTGATTACCGTTTCTTTATACTCATTTAGTGCCTTACCTGCATATCTTCTTCTATTCCATACAAAAGAAGATATTAATTCTCACCTCCTATACCGAATGGATTTTAAGTGATGCCACTGGAAAGACAAAAGGTATAGCCAATATTGGAGAACTCCGGCCATGAAATCCAGCGGACAAAAATTCATAGCCCGAAATCGCGCTCCTCGTGTGCAGATTGAATATGATGTGGAGCTTTACGGCTCAGAAAAAGTTGTTCAATTACCCTTTATCATGGGCGTTATCGCTGATTTGGCAGGAAAACCGGCAGAAGCCTTGCCAGACATCAGTGATCGCAAATTCTTGGAAATTGACATTGATAACTTTGATGACCGCATGAGTTCAATTACGCCTCGTGCCGCTTTTCAAGTTGACAATACATTGACAGGTGAAGGTAAGCTGAATGTCGATTTAACGTTTAAAAACATGGAAGATTTTCAACCAGATGCAATCGCCAAAAAGGTAGAGCCTCTGGCCAAGCTATTGGAAGCCCGTACCCAGCTGGCAAGTTTACTGTCTTATATGGATGGTAAGAACGGGGCAGAACAGCTGATTTCTGAGATATTGCAAAATCCTGCGCTACTGCAATCATTGGCTCAGGCGCCGAATCCTGAAGATAGCCCATCAAAAAATAGCGCTGAAGATAGCAAAGAAAATGAGGAGTAATTGATGAGTACATCTGAACAAGACGCTTTGCTTCAACAAGAGCAGGTATCCGCAGAGCATACCCCTACCCCTGATGAACTCAGCACATTGTTGAATAAGGAATTTCGCCCACAAAGTGATCATACGCGCCATGCCGTTGAAAATGCGGTAAAAACACTGGCACAGCAGGCATTGGAAAATACGGTTACTGTCTCTGGCGATACCTACCGTACCATCCAGTCATTGATTGCTGAAATTGACACAAAGATATCCCAGCAAATGAACCTTATCTTGCATCATCCGGAGTTGCAGACTCTGGAAGGTGCCTGGCGTGGCTTGCATCATCTGGTCAATAATACAGAAACCGATGAAATGCTGAAAATTCGTGTGATGTGTCTTTCCAAAAAAGAATTGAGCAGCACACTAAAACGTTTCAAGGGTGTCAGTTGGGATCAAAGTCCGTTGTTCAAAAAAATCTACGAAGCTGAATATGGTCAGTTTGGTGGAGAACCCTTCGGTTGCCTTGTGGGAGATTACTATTTCGACCATACCGCACCGGATGTCGAACTGTTACGCGAAATGGCACAAATCAGCGCAGCTGCGCACTGTCCTTTCATTTCAGGGGCCGCGCCAATGGTCATGCAAATGAGCTCCTGGCAAGAATTGGCCAACCCCCGGGATCTGACAAAGATTTTCCAAAACACGGAATACGCTCCCTGGCGCAGCTTACGTGACTCAGAAGACGTGCGTTACATCGGGTTAACGCTCCCGCGTTTCCTTTCCCGTTTACCCTACGGTGCACTCACAAACCCTGTTGATGCCTTCAATTTTGAGGAAGACACTGAAGGCCCAACGCACGATAACTATACCTGGTCGAATTCCGCGTATGCCATGGCCGTCAACATTAACCGTTCATTTAAACTCTATGGCTGGTGTACTTCCATTCGTGGTGTTGAATCCGGCGGCATTGTGGAAAACCTGCCTTGTTATACATTCCCTTCCGATGACGGTGGCGTAGATATGAAATGCCCTACCGAGATTGCAATTAGCGACCGCCGTGAAGCTGAATTGGCAAAGAATGGTTTCATCCCGCTATTGCATCGCAAAAATACGGATATGGCGGCTTTCATTGGTGCCCAATCTCTGCAAAAACCCTCGGAGTATTACGATCCGGATGCGACTGCCAATGCCAATCTGTCAGCGCGCCTGCCTTACTTATTCGCCTGCTGTCGTTTTGCCCATTACCTGAAGTGCATCGTTCGTGACAAAATCGGGACTTTTCAGGAGCGTGCCGATATGGAACGCTGGCTTAACGACTGGATCATGAACTATGTTGATGGTGATCCTGTCAACTCATCACAGGCCACAAAAGCAAGAAAACCGCTGGCAGCCGCAGAAGTTAAGGTGGAAGAAGTGGAGAGTAATCCGGGATACTACCAAGCTAAATTTTTCCTACGACCTCATTATCAACTGGAAGGTTTGACAGTTTCTTTGCGGCTGGTTTCAAAACTTCCTTCACTAAAAGGAGCCTAACCCAATACACATTATCTTATTTCTAACCCATATCTCATCACCCAATAACCGTACCTATCCACTCACATACTCTATATACCCAACGCCAATATCCCATTATTGGGGGGTAATTACTTTTAACTCTATTAAGGTGAAAGACTATGTCTACCGCAGGTATTGACGCATACATTAACTTTACCAATATTAAGGGCGAATCAGCCGATCAGGCATATAAAGACTGGACGTCAGTGAGAACATTTGCACTTGAGCTGTCCAATCGCGTTAATTATGAAAACCAGTCTTCTGGTTTGGGGGCTGGTATCGTAGAAGTCTCCAGCCTGTCAGCAGAACTTTTATTCGACAAATCAGCCATCTCTTTGCGTCAATTTATTGTCAAGGGAACGCATATTGACAAAGTTACGCTCAATGTCCGTCGACAAGGAGGTAAGCAAGAAGTCTGGTACACATTAGTGTTGGAACACGCCCTGATAGCAAAATCCCTGCTGACATACAGTGGCGGTCTTTTCTATTCCTCTATCTCTGTCGCCTTCCAGAAACACAAAGAAAGTTACTTTTCTCAAGAAAGTTCAGGTTCTAAAGGCGGTGAAGTCAGTTACGAATGGGATTCTTACACTAACCAAGGCGGTTAATATTTTTTCATTTACCCAAATAACCTCTCTATCTTCCGAGAGGTTATTTCATCAACAATAGGTATCCATCATGATGCGATTCTCGATTGTTAAAAACACCAGCACAAACCAACCTCCACAATTGAGTTACGACTTTTCCTCTCCTGGTGGAACGATAGGCCGCAGTACGGATAATAACTGGGTTCTGCCTGATGAAGAGTTGGCCATTGCCCGCTTGCAGGCCATTGTATCCATTTCCGCAGCAGGAGAATGCTGGATTAACAATCAAGGTTCTGCTTCTGAGGTTTTACTGAATATGATCCCCCTCGCCCCCGGACATCAGGTTGAAGTTCTGGATGGCGATACACTGGGCATCGGCAGTTATCAAATTCAGGTTATTAATATCAGTAAAAAAACCGCTCAACAGGAAAATACCCACCAATCAGACATTCCCAGTGGGGTTTGGGATGATCTTGAACAAATGTTCACGAATACCAGCAATACGAATACTAATAATACGAGTACCCATATTACTTCTGCTCAAAACCAGCATCAGCCTCCCCCTGTATTGAACGACAACCATCCTCTGGTAAATGGGCAACAAGATAAGGAACGAAATCCGATTGACCCGCTGGCCCACATTAATCCAGCGACCGATCTTGATACATTGCAAGCACGGTCAACTGATCCCCTGACCATGTTCAATTCAGATCAGACTTTCCAGCAAGAAAATATACTGCATGACCATACACCCACAACCTTATTGCAATCTGATAACAAGCAATCTAATAACAAGCAATCTGATAAAAAATATGAAAACCAGGACGATGATAAAAAGGAAAATGATCCCTTAATTCTGTTCTCTGAGAAAAATACGCGGCATGCCGGAGACAATGACCCCTTCGAACAAATGCTAAATAACGCAATGCCACTGAACTCACTGAATCACAACACGCTCCATGAATCTCTATTTACGCCTGAACTTATGAACCCTGACGTTCTGACATCTGAACTTTCTTCTTGCTTAACTGACTCAACCGACTCAACCGACTCAACCGACTCAACCGAGGAAGCAAACAACACACTGACAGAGAAACCCAAAATCAATCACTATGATCCTCCCCACAGCCATGCATCTCACGGTCATTCATCTCGCGATAATCAAACCAATAACATTTATTCGGAAGAAAAATTATTGGCTGCCTTGCTGGATGGTATGAGATTAAAGGATATTCATCGACTGAAATTTGATGAACAGCTTATGCATCAATTGGGACGATTTACCAGTCAGATATTTGAAGGGATCATCGTGCTCAATGAGTTACGTATTCAATTCAAACAAAAAGTTGATGTAGATACGCACCAGAGACAGGAAAGTTTGTACAATCCCTTCAAGCTACTGACTTCGGGTCAATCACTCCTGGCCCTGATGTTCGGTGATCCTATCCCTGATTTTATGCCTCTTGAAGTCGCTACCCACGATATTTTGACCGAACTGAAGGCACACCAATTGGGTATGATTGCCGGAATACATGCCATTGTAGAAAATATATTACACTCATTTCATCCCGTTCTTCTTGAACAAGAAGCGCAAGATGACGGCTATCTGCCACGCCTGTCACGTTCATCCGCCTATAAAGCCGCAATATGGGATTACTTCACCCAACATTACCAAATAACAATCAGTCAGTTTGAACAAAATTCTGAGCTATTTAACCAAAATTTCCTGCAAGCCTATGAAACAGAAGTTAGCCGGTATAAAAACATTCAAAATAAAGCGTCAAAATAATATTTTTCTCTGACTCTCTTTTTATCGCTTCCCACCATTACAACAATGAATAGGCAATCCATGAACGATAATATCACCTTGCGGCAGGGCGGTTATCGCAGCCGAAGTCACGCGACCCGCATTACTGCCAAAGATAGGATGCAACCTTCTTTGCTAGATAAACTGACCGATAATGAACCAGACAAAAAACAGGAGACAACCAACCACTATCTTTTGTCACACAGTGCGTTGAGGAGAAGTGTCCAAAGGGATTTACAGTGGCTGCTAAATAGCATTAATGGTGAATCAGAGCAGGATCTCTCTCCGTTTCCTGACGTTTGCCAGTCTGTTTATAATTTTGGTTTAATTCCCTTGTCAGGCAAATCTGTTTCTGAAATAGAGTGGGAAGATATTCAGCATAGGATACTCACTGCCATTCATTTGTTCGAACCACGCATTATTCCTGACGGGCTTGAAGTTAACCGTATTGCGAATACCCATTCACTGATTTTATACAACACACTGCCCATAGAAATAAAAGGGTTTTTATGGTGTGTTCCCTGGCCGCTCGAATTCCTGTTTTACAGTGACATCGATCTTGAAAATGGTTATTTCACCATCAAAGAAGCCAGTTAATCCCGAGGTAAAAACATTGAGGGGGAAAAATGGACAGTAAATTGCTTGAATACTATAACCGCGAATTGGTGTATTTACGCGAAATGGGCAAAGAATTTGCTAAATGCTACCCTAAAGTTGCCAGTCGTCTGGGCATGCATGGTATTGATGTTGCTGATCCCTATGTTGAACGACTGATGGAAGGTTTTGCTTTTCTGACATCCCGTATTCAATTGAAAATGGATGCTGAATTTCCGCGCTTTTCCGGGCACTTGCTGGAAATGTTATATCCGAATTACCTGTCCCCGACACCTTCAATGGCAATCGTCGAACTTCAGCCTGATACCAGCAAGGGAGATATCAGCCACGGATTTTTAGTGCCACGCGGTACATTTATGCATTGCCAAACGTTAAAAAAGGATGGCATTACGTTCCAATATGCCACAACGCAAGATGTTGTCTTGCAGCCTTTGCACCTGAAAAATGTTGAACTTGGCAAGATCCCGGCTAATTTGCCACTGGTAGCCTTAAATCTTAGCCAATATGGTGCGGTCAGTGCATTGCGCATCCATTTCAGCTGCAAAGAAAAATTTTTCCTTAATGAACTGGATATCGACAAACTCATATTTTTTCTCTCAGGGCCTGACATTCAATCTCAGCAATTGCTGGAACTCATCATGGAACATTCTGTTGGCATAGTGTGCCAAACGGTTGGTGATGATCGTCAATATCAGGTCTTGCCTGATATTACCCCGCACCACGAAGGATTTGATGATAACCAGTCATTGCTCCCCAACGATCCACGTAATTTCAGCGGGTATCGACAACTTCAGGAATACTTCGCATTTCCGGCGCGTTTTCAATTCTTCAGTATCAGCGGCATGGGATCGTTACTCAGCCAAACAACAGAACAGAGTGAATTTGAACTGATTTTGCTTTTGGATAAAGTCGATGCCAATCTGGAAAGGTTGGTGGATAATTCTTATCTGGCCTTAAACTGTACGCCTGTGATTAATTTATTCCCCAAAGTCACAGAGCGTATCACGCTGAAAGAAAGCAATAATGAATACCACTTAGTTGTTGATAATTCACGCCCTCTGGATTACGAAATTTTTTCGGTGCAACGCCTGCACGGCACCGATATTAAGCGCAAGGAAACGCAAGTATTCAGGCCCTTTTGGTCTACCTTCAGCCATGATAAAGGCAATTACGGTGCTTATTTCTCTTTACGCCGTGAACCCCGCATTTTGTCTGAACATGCGCGTCATTACGGCACACGATCCAGCTATATCGGTACAGAAGCGTTTATTTCTATTGTCGATGAACACCACTCTCCATGGCCTAACGACTTGAAATTTTTGACTGCCGACGCTATGTGCACCAATCGCGATTTATCTGCGATGCTGCGTCAACAGGATCTCGACAGTTTTGCCATGCTGGATTCTATTCCCATCAATAAAATTATTTTTCACAAAAGGCCGACCATACCACAACCCGCCTTGGCACAAGATGCCAATTCCTGGAAACTGATTAGCCAGCTTCAACTTAATTATATGAATTTCATGGATAAAAATGATGAGCATGGCACTCAGGCATTACGGCAATTACTGAGCCTCTATGCCAATCTGGCAGAGCCGGCCATTGTCCGCCAGATTAATGGGGTTCGCCACTGTTCACTGCAAACCGTCTATCGACGGATGCCTGAACCCGGCCCGATTATGTTTGCCCGTGGCGTGAGCATCCGGCTTGAAGTCAATGAACAAGAGTTTGCCGGCATCAGCCCCTGGCTGCTGGGAAGTGTGCTGGATAAGCTGTTTTCCCGTCTGGTCACAATGAATTCGTTTACAGAAATGACCCTGTACAGCCAACAACGTGGTGATATCGGCTTTTGGCCCGCACGCATGGGTAACAAGAAGCTGATATAGCAATCTAAAAATACAGAAATTCTAAAAATGCAGAAATAAAGATGAATAAAACGAACCCGACTGCCATTCACCGTACCTGCCGTTTGCCGGAAGATTTTTGGCAGAAACTCATGCAAACGCCGTGGCAATTCGATTTATTCCACACTTTACGCCGTATAGATGCGCAATCTGGCGCTTACTATATGCTCGGCTCTGCCCCACTGCCCAAATATGATCTCTTGCGGTTGGGGCAAAAGGCCTCCATGATTTTCGCACCGTCGACTATTTTTAAAGTCGAACAAAAAAAGAACTCAACACTGTACGACATGCTGATTTACAGTTTTGGTTTATTTGGTCCCAATGGCCCGATGCCCTTGCACATCACCGAATATGTCTATACGCGACAGTACAATTATCAAGATCCGACCCTGAGCGCCTTCATCAACTTATTCCACCATAGATTGATCTTATTGTTCTACCGGGCCTGGGCCAATGCCCAACCCACGGTTTCCCTTGACCGACAGGACAATCAACGTTTTTCCCATTACCTCGCCTGTCTGACAGGAATGGGATTGCCTGCCCAGAAAGCGCCGGACACCATTAGTGATCATGCCCGCTATTCGCTCTCCGGCCATTTATCCCGCCAAGGGCACAGCGCGGAAGGACTGGAAAAAATATTACTCAGTTATTTCAATATTCCATTGAAAATTAAACAAAACATTCCGCAGTGGTTAAAAATAGAAGCCCGGGATCAAGCCCGGTTAAAAGCCGGGCGCAATATGCCCCGCTTGGGACAATCTGCTTTCTTAGGTATCGCACTATACGATGTGCAATATAAATTTCGCATTGAAGTGGGTCCATTAAGAATGGCGGAATATGAATCCTTCTTACCCGGGGCACCTAAATCACAACAGTTGCGTGACTGGGTTCACCAATATCTGGGAATGGAATATGCCTGGGATGTTCAATTGATACTCCATCAAGCGGATGTCAAAGGCATTCATTTGTCAGAACCCACCAAGTTAGGTCTGAACAGCTGGCTTGGTTACATTGAACAGCCAACCCATCGCGGCGATTTACTCTATACCCAATACGGATGATCCTCTATGTCTGAAATCAATCGTTCTGTCCTCTTCAGTAAACTCAACCGTGTGATGTTCACTTCTTTGGAAAGTGCCACCACTTTTTGTAAATTACGCGGTAATCCCTATGTCGAATTAGTGCATTGGCTGCATCAACTCATGCAGCAGCAAAACAGTGACCTACAGCACATTATCCGCTATTTTGCACTGGATGAATCCATACTGGCCAAAGACATTGTTACCGCGCTGGATCGCCTGCCACGTGGCGCCAGTGCTATCTCTGATCTTTCAGAACATATTGATAACTCAGTCGAGCGCGGTTGGACATATTGCTCACTGAAATTTGGTGCAGAAAAGATCCGCAGTGCCCATTTGCTGGTTGGCATTTTGAAAACCTTTAATTTACGCAATACGTTGAAAGCGATTTCAACCCAGTTTGACCGCATTAATGCCGATACTCTGCCCGATAATATCCATGAGATTTGCCGCAACAGCGATGAATCTCAGGAAAACCTCTCGTCGCCGGAAAATGCACAGGAAACAACGCAGCAGGAGATGACACAATCAGCACTGCAACAATATGGACAAGAATTGACTGCCCGCGCCCGCAACGGTGAAATTGATCCCGTATCAGGACGCGATGAAGAAATTCGCCAGATTGTTGATATCCTGATGCGTCGCCGTCAAAACAATCCCCTGCTGACAGGTGAGGCGGGTGTCGGTAAAACCGCGGTCATTGAAGGGCTGGCATTAAAAATTGTTGCCGAAGAAGTTCCCCCGCCTTTGCGTAATGTGCAACTCTGGCTATTGGATATCGGCATGTTACAGGCAGGTGCGGGGGTCAAAGGGGAATTTGAAGCGCGTTTACGCAAAGTCATTGATGAAGTGCAATCCAGCCCCATTCCGATCATTCTGTTCATTGACGAAATTCATACCTTGATTGGTGCCGGCGGACAACAAGGAACAGGTGATGCTGCCAACTTATTAAAGCCTGCATTGGCTCGTGGCCTGTTGCGCACACTCGGTGCGACAACTTGGTCTGAATACAAAAAGTATATCGAAAAAGATCCCGCACTCACCCGCCGTTTTCAAGTTGTTCAGGTTCACGAACCCGATGAAATCAAGGCACTGTTAATGTTACGCGGCCTGACCAACGCCTTGGAGCAACATCACCACGTGCTCTTGCTGGATGAAGCGATTGAAGCGGCCGTACGCCTTTCACACCGCTATATCCCGGCCCGCCAGCTGCCTGACAAAGCAATCGCACTGCTTGATACCGCTTGTGCCAGGGTCGCTGTCAGTCAGCATGCCGAACCCCCACAATTGGAAAACTGCCGTCACCAGATAGAGGCTTTGAAAATTGAATTGGAGATCACCAGACGGGAATCCAAGTTGGGTATCAGTGATACACAGCGTTCAGAAACCATTCTGGGCGAACTGTCTGCATTGGAAGAACAGAAAATCAAGTTGCAACAGCGTTGGGAACAGGAACTTTCTTTGATCGATAAAATCATTTCCCTGAGGATTCAATTAAATGAAGAGCAACATGAGGATACCAAAACAAAACATGACGAACTGTCAGAACTGCAGCGGCAATTACACGTATTGCAAGGAGAAGAGCCGCTTATTTTTGCTGCCGTAGACAGCAACGTAGTTTCTTCTATTGTTTCAGATTGGACGGGCATTCCACTCAATCGCATGGTAAAAGACGAAATTGACGCCGTATTGCAATTGGCTGACACACTCAGCCAACGTGTTATCGGCCAGCATCATGGCCTGGAATTAATCGCAAAACGGGTACGAACGTCTCGCGCCAAACTGGATGATCCCAATAAACCTGTAGGTGTCTTTATGTTGTGCGGGCCATCCGGGGTAGGTAAAACTGAAACCGCCCTTGCCCTCGCGGAAACACTCTATGGCGGAGAGCAAAACTTGATCACCATCAATATGAGTGAATTTCAGGAAGCACACACTGTCTCTACGCTAAAAGGCGCTCCTCCCGGCTATGTGGGTTATGGTGAAGGCGGTGTATTAACTGAAGCTGTCCGTCGCCGCCCCTATGGCGTCGTTTTGTTGGACGAAATAGAAAAAGCCCACCCTGACGTTCATGAAATTTTTTTCCAGGTCTTCGATAAAGGTTGGATGGAGGACGGTGAAGGACGCCACATTGATTTCCGGAATACCATTATTATCCTGACATCCAATGTCGGTGCTGATTTGGTCAGCTCACTTTGCACTCAGGAAGATGATATACCAGAACCAGAAAAGCTCACTGCGGCACTACGCAGGCCCTTATTGAATACATTTCCTGCGGCTTTATTAGGGCGCCTGCTTGTCATCCCCTATTATCCGCTGAGTCATGAAGTGATGACAAAAATTGTCTATTTGCAATTAGAAAGGATTCAAAAACGTTTATTGGAAAATCATGATATTACAGCAACATTTGATGAGCGCATGGTAGAACATATTGTCAACCGGTGTACGGAAATTGAATCGGGGGGACGCATGGTTGATGCTATCCTGACAAATACCCTATTACCACAAATCAGCCAGCAGTTACTTTTCGCTTCTGCCCATGATCAACAATATCACCAATTGAAAGTCTCTCTCGAACAAGGTGAATTCCAATTCGAATTTACAGAATAGGCAAAAACAAACAAATCCCTGGCTGCACAGTTTCTGTATAGCCAGGGGAAACGCGCAATCAACAACGTTTCAAATTAATAATTTAAATCAATAAGTTAAATCAGAAAATGAATCATCAACCAAGATGAGTCTCAGTGAAATCATTGATCATGTCACTTTGCATCGTGTGCCAAATAGTTCCACTCTCTTTCCCGTAGTTACGCACACAATCCATAATCTTGTCATAAGATTTATCCTGGCAAAGTGAACTTAATTGTTGGTAAAAATTCAATGCTAACTTACGTGCCTCAGGGCTGGAGAAATAATAACGCCCCACCCGAGTATATAACCCCTTCAATCCATTAATAATCAGGCCATAAATGGGATTGCCTGATGCAAAAGCCAACCCCCGGAAAATATCATAATCCACAGAGCTGAAAGACTCTGATGTATCTTCCACGTTTTCTTTTTCCGCCAAAACTTCCAATGATTTCTCAGGGTTATTCTTAAATGCTGTCCGAATAAAAATAGCGGCGATATTAGTCCGTACTGCCAATAAATTATCAATTAACTGAGGAACGCGATCATGATCAAGACGCGCCAATGTTTCCAGAATATTAAGACCGGAAGTTTCCCAGAAGTTATTAACCTTTGTTGGCTTTCCGTGCTGAATAGTCAACCAACCATCACGGGCAAGGCGCTGCAATACTTCACGCAAAGTCGTACGGGTGACACCGATCAATTCAGATAATTCACGCTCTGCTGGCAGTATAGTACCGGGAGGAAAGCGATTATTCCAAATACTTTCAATGATATACTCTTCCGCGAAACTCGCAGGACTTTGAGCCTTAATTACCATAATTTTAATTATTCCAAAGCAGTTTTCCTGGCTAATAATAGCGGGTGATCATACCAGAATGTGCCTGCTCGACATAGTTACCTGATAAATAAACCACGAAAGAGTGAAAAGGTTCATAAAAAGACGTAATGATCAATGGATTCATTATGACCTGACCTCCTTAAGTTGTTATCGTGTGGGGCATATTATACCCAATGGATTTCAAGATGCGTTAACAGAGCTGAAACTTGAAAGGCAATGGGTATATATTGCCTAAAGTTTGATTACCCAGATTTGGCAGTTTAGTTTTGTTCTATGTATCTACAAGAGGAATATTAATAATAATGGAAATCAGTATACGACGCGCGGTGGTGAAAAACTTTCTCGGCAACTCGCCGGATTGGTATAAGTTGGCGATTACCGTCTTTCTTATCATTAATCCACTGGTCTATTTTTTTGTCAGCCCTTTTATTGCGGGTTGGATGCTCGTTGTCGAGTTCATCTTCACGCTGGCAATGGCCTTAAAATGCTATCCCCTGCAACCTGGCGGGTTACTCGCTATTGAGGCCGTTATCATCGGGATGACATCACCCAAACAAGTGGGCCATGAAATAAGCAATAACCTGGAAGTTATTTTGCTGTTGATTTTCATGGTGGCAGGCATTTACTTCATGAAACAGCTGTTGCTGTTTGTTTTCACCAAATTACTGTTAAACATTCGTTCCAAAAAAATGTTGGCACTGGCATTCTGTCTGGCAAGTGCTTTCTTATCCGCTTTCCTTGATGCCCTGACCGTCATTGCCGTCGTCATCAGTGTTTCCGTCGGGTTTTATGCCATATACCACCAATTTCTTTCCCAACATGGGGATTTTGAACTGGGCGACGATAAGTTCATTGACAGTGACGATAAAAGGCAGACATTGGAACAATTCCGTTCATTCCTGCGCAGCCTGATGATGCATGCAGGTATCGGCACGGCATTGGGTGGTGTGATGACCATGGTCGGAGAACCACAAAACCTGATCATTGCCAAACATGTGGGTTGGAATTTCGTCGACTTCTTTATCCGTATGTCACCCGTTACCCTTCCTGTCTTTATTTGCGGTCTGGCGGTATGTTTGTTGGTCGAGCACTTTAAACTGTTTGGCTATGGTGCTGAATTGCCTGAGCGTGTTCGCACGGTTTTACAGGACTATGCCAAGAAAGCCAGTGAAAAACGTACCCGTCAGGAAAAAGCCCAACTGGTTGTTCAGGCACTGATCGGCATTTGGTTGATTGTGGCGCTGGCTTTCCATTTGGCGGAAGTGGGGCTGATTGGTTTGTCTGTGATTATTCTGGCGACCGCTTTTTGTGGCATTACGGAAGAACACGCATTGGGCAAAGCATTTGAAGAAGCCCTGCCATTCACGGCATTATTAACCGTGTTTTTCTCCGTCGTTGCTGTGATTGTCGATCAACAATTGTTTACCCCGTTCATTCAATATGTTTTGCAATCATCACCATCTTCACAGCTCTCTTTATTCTATTTATTTAACGGCTTACTCTCCGCCGTTTCTGATAACGTCTTCGTTGGTACGGTTTACATCAATGAAGCCCTGATTGCGCTGAAAAACGGCCTGATTTCGCAACAACAATACGAATATTTGGCGGTTGCCATCAATACAGGAACCAATCTCCCTTCTGTGGCAACACCAAACGGACAGGCAGCCTTCCTGTTCCTGCTAACCTCGGCATTGTCTCCGCTGATCCGCCTCTCATATGGCCGCATGGTCATGATGGCATTGCCTTATACTATTGTCATGACTTTAGTGGGTCTATTGTGCGTTGAATTCTGGCTTGTTCCGGCGACAGAATACCTCACCGAGCTGGGAATAATTACTCCGCTGTAATTATTACCTGGATTCATTCATTGTATCCTGCCGGATAGTGTATAAAAAAACACTATCCGGTTTTTTATTATTGTCTTTACTGAAAAAATAGCTTTGTTGATTTTAATTTTATTTGTTTATTGCGGATGAAACGGCACAATAAACCAATTAAATGTATTGAATATGGGAATAACGAAAAATGTTTCAATTTCTTAAACAAAGCTCCCAAGGGCGAAGCGCTTGGTTATTAATGGCGCTGACAGCACTTATACTGGAGTCCATTGCACTCTATTTTCAACATATCATGCAGTTGCAACCTTGTGTCATGTGTATTTATGAACGTGTGGCCCTGTTTGGCATTCTCATCGCTGCATTGCTTGGGGCCATTGCACCTAAAACCCCGTTACGCTGGCTGGCTGTCCTGCTATGGGTTTACAGCGCCTGGCAAGGGTTACGTCTGGCGTGGGATCACACCATGATGCAGTTATACCCTTCCCCATTTAATACCTGTGAATTTTTTGTCAGTTTCCCGTCATGGTTACCGTTGAACAATTGGTTGCCAACTGTATTTGAAGCGTATGGTGACTGTTCAATGAAGCAATGGGAGTTTTTAACGCTGGATATGCCGCAATGGTTGATCGGTATTTTTGCTGCTTATTTACTGATTGCCGTATTGGTGTTGGTTAGCCAGATTGTTCGCGGAAAAAAATAGATATCCAGAGAAAACCCTATGGATTTCAAGATGCAGGCAATAAGGCTGCAACTTGTTATTCATAGGGAATATCCCCCTGCATGGCCGGTGAACTCATTTTCACCCCGAAACTAAGAGGCAAGGAGTGTGGCCCGCAATAATATCCGCAATTGTTTTTCGAGAATGTTCAATCTCCGCTTGCTGTTGTGCTGGCAAGGGAAACTCTGCCTTAAGTTGCTCTGGAATTATCACAAGATGCTCATCAGGAATAATGAAGTGTTCCATCTTACTTTCATTTTCTTGCATTATCATTATCCCATATCAATATAATTATATTGCTCAATTATTTCCCGATATAAATTCGACACTCTCTTTTTTTATCTAATTCGGGAAACATCGCCTATTTTAGCTATATCAGGCTCTTTTTATTACTTATGATAATTCACAATAACCTGAAAGACTTCTAATCAACCAACCTATAAATTAACAATAACAGCACTTACCACACCTAAAGTCATTAAGACAAAATGTACAAGCATTAAATCACTTTGTTTAACGTAATAAGCAAACCAAAGCCCAACGTAACTTAACGCAAAACTCATACCAATAAACATAGCAATGCCATAATTTGCCCACAGCAAGAACTGGCTTTGGGCGCGATTTTCTATCATCCCTCCTTCGAAAAAATAATAGACGGCAATAAAGAGCAATAACGATGAAACCAGATTAAATGCAATAAATACTACAGTGCTAACCCAATGACACCATTCATTGGAAATGCGGCGATTCAATAGTTTTGTTGGGGTAACAGGTTCTTCCTCCAACAATTCCATATTCATAATCCTACCGATAGCTCTTTTAGAGCCAATAAAATCTCTTATTAATCCCCACGATTCCAGCAAACACCAAATAGCTAACCCCAACACCACAACTAATTTAATTAAAGTAATACCACTTAGCGTTATCATCTTAGTACCTCTTCTTACTGTCTGTTACATTAATAGACAACCTTTGAATATTAATAATATTAGATACAAAATTTCATAGGATATGTAAAAACACCATCATTACATGATATCAATCACAAAAAATCAACCTGACAGTTTTAACAATCATTTTATAATTCTCTGCACTCAAATTATAAAATAACAATTATAGTCGCAAATCACCTTGTATAATCTTTTTTATCTTAAGATATAAAGGTTGCTAACAAGGTGATCATGAATTGATTCGGCCTACCAAACATTACATTTAACCTGAATAATATAAATTAATTCCTCAGCTGACGTCATTATTATGAAAGTTAATTTAGGTTTATCCCTTACCGTAGTGGAAAATAGCAGCTCCCCATTTTAACCCACTAGAAATCGTACTCATGATAATATCATCACCGGGCTGAATATCTCCTCTATCAATCAAAATTTTCAACGAAATGAGCAAATCGGTGCATCCAACATGCCCCAACTCAGAAATTAAATTCAGATTACTTCTTTCTGGTAAAATATCCATTTTTCTACAAAGCTCCTTAATACTTTGTACACCTTCCAATGTTTGTAATAAGAATGGTGAATTTAGGGGACGATCAATTTGAGCCATAACCCTTTTAATAATCTTGATAGTGTTATCTTGGCGTAATGCTAGAAATTCTTTTAGATCATCAGGCGTGAACTGATAAATATCCATGATTCGTTCACGGCCTAATTTATCATAACGAACATCATAGCCTTCTGGTAGCACAGGTTGACAACCACCACCATACTCAACGCGCATCATGTCAACATAACGGCAATCGGACATATCATCACCGGAAAGGTAATGTAATGTCGGCGTAGATGTTTGCCAGTCATCAGAAGCAACAACAGCAACAGCTGCCCCATCGCTTAAGATCGCATTCATCGTGCCAAATCTATCTTGGTGCACCTCACTGACACGTTGAGCAACAACAACTAAGCCCACTTTCCCCAAAGGCAGCTTTCTAGCCAGCGATTCAGCGTGAAACCAAGTACTAATGCCACTCCCACATCCTTCAACCAAATTCACAGTGCGAATATCAGAACATTGCAGTTCTGCTCCAACCTGACAGGAGAAATCAATGCCAATGTAATCTGGCATACCTGATTGCCCCGCGACAATAAAATGAATATCTTTAGCCTGAATCCCTGAACTAGAAAGTGCTTTTTGTACAGCCACTGACGCCATTTCCCGAGTACTGTTCGGTTCAATCCAAAATTGGTTATAGCCCGCATATTGAATGGTTTCTATCTGCATTTTATTAGGGTGCTCAACCTCTTTTATACATACAGGCCGGGTTAGCTGATAATCTATACTTAAAATTTTCATTTTTGCTCCCCGTTTCCTTCATCCATTCGCTTTAATTCAATATGAGCGATGCGGGCACCCAGTAATTGGGCCGAACTCACCAAAATACCGTCTCGTATTTTCAAGGTTTCAACAATTTGCATGGCCATAATTGAATTACCGCCCAATTCAGTGAAATTATCATCTTCTCTTACATCTGGTTCATTGAGCATAATTTGTACTTCATGTAACAAGATACTGAGCATCTGTTCGTTATTTTTCATATATCCTCCTTTTCAATTCAGCTCTGTCCGTTTTTCCTGTTGTATTCATCGGCCACTCATTCTGAGGAACAATTAAATAACGGGCAGGTCGTAACCATGTTGCAAGTTGTGTACATTCCATTCTCAAATCTCGAGTTGACAAAGTCACACCAGCCATCACATTTACGCAGGCATATAATAAAGACAGATTTTCTGAAGTTTCATCGACCCAGACCACCGCTTCACCAACACCAGGAATAGATTTCAAGAACTCCTCAATTTCCATGGGGTCAACACGGAATCCGTTGATCTTATAGAACCCCATTTTTCGGCCAATAAAGTGATACTCACCTTGGTCGTCACACCGACAAATATCCCCCGTCAGATAGCCCTTTCGTTCAAGCAAGCGTCCTTCATATCCTTCAAAAACCTGGTTCCCTTCCAATAATAAATCCCCACTACCATCACTCTCCCGGTTTTCCAAAGAAAAATACATATTGGGAAATGGCTTACCAATAGGAATAGAACCCGCTTGAAGATCATTTTCGGTCACAATATGTGAAGAGCAAAATACGGTTGTTTCTGATGGACCATAAACATTGACTAATTTCATTTTTTGGGATTGGAAAGCGGAGAAAAAGGGTTTCAGCATTTCGACAGACAACTTTTCACCGCCAAGAAGCATTTCGTTTAATGATAGACGGGGAAAATATGATAAATAATTCTTACTGAAAATGTAACGAAACTCAGAGGGTGTCATCATAATTTGGTTTATTTTTTCTCGCTCTAACACCTGCCAAATCAGGCCAGGATCACGTTTATCCTCTTCTTCCAATACCACCAAAGAACCACGATGAACCAAGCAGCCTAAGGTTTCCCATATAGATAAATCAAATGAAAGATCATGCATCCACAACCAGCGCCTTCCTTGTGGGATAGCAAATACACTACGGACATTGCTTAAAAATGCCTGAAGTTGCCGAGCATGAATAGGAACAATTTTAGGTTCTCCTGTTGTTCCAGAAGTACGTACACAATAGATCTCTTTTCCGGATAATTGATGAGGCGCTCTCGAAAGAGGAGCATCAGGTAATATCAATACATTACCCATATCAAGAGATTGTGCCTTCAATTCAACAAACTCATCAGAAAGAGAAAAAATCGCCGCACAGCCCGTCTGCACAGCAAATTTCATTTTTTGCTCTTTTTTTATTGATCTAGGTACAAAAATAAATGAGATGCTAGATAATAGGCAGGCCATCGTAGCGATAAATAACTCACAACTTCTCGGTGCATCCAGTGCAATTCTGTCTCCTTCATTGATTCCCATGTTGTTGAATTGCTTGGCTAACGTATCGGCAGCAGAAATTAACTGATGATAGCTATAGACTCTTTCTGCATTAATCAATGCTTTTGCATCAGGTTGCTCTTCAAGGGCACTTGTGAGTACATCATCAAGGACTTTTATTCCCGTGTTTATTTTCCATGGGCTAATATGATTTTTCATAGCTTATCCTTCATCAACAGCACCATTTTCCACCGCATTGCTACACATCACTGATGCAGCAACGAATGAAAAAACGAATCACTCAGAACATGTGTGAAAGCGTTGTTGGATCACCCCCTAACAACGTAATTCCTGCCAATTCTTCTGGGACAAGCTTCGCAAAACCTCCATGGCGTGTTCCCACATTGATATCACGCCAAATTTTTTCTAGAGGACAGCTTGTCTCCAATCCTGATGAGCCATAAAGCCACAACAAGGACTGAACTGTTTCTGTACACCCGCGCATAATTTGTGTGGCCCGTGCCCGGATTTCTACACGTTGCCGATTCGTAAGCACTATTCTGTTGTACACAGCATCATCTATGACACTCGCGTTATACTCAGCAGCACGTATCAATAGGTCAAAGGCACTACTTAACCGCCCTAATTCATACCGAATGGGATCAGAATGATCCATAGCTGCATACGTACTGCCAGCTATAGGGCGTTGTATATTTCCTATCACATAATTTATGGCACCTTCCGTTGCACCTAACATCGAACCAACCAGGCAGTTCATTAAAACCCCGGTGAAATAACTCGAATAAGAAGGCTTATCATGATGATGGCGGGATTTACCTGAAAGAATGGATTGATACTCTACAGTATGCATTTCAGGAACATACACATCTTGTGCTCGAATAGTGACACTTTGAGTTCCAATCAATCCCGTTGATTGCCATGGGGCGATGATATGTAAATCATCAGATGGCACAACAACAACACGGACATGACCATCATCAGACATAGCCAGGCCGAAAAAATACGATGACCAAGGGTATCCTGAAGCATATTTCCATTCGCCGTTTAAAATCCATCCTTCACCTTTTGGTGCTGGTTTAAGCGTGGCTGGTCGCCCCAGCACCATAGACAACATGGCATTTTTATTCATGGCAGCACAAACCGATTCAGACAAAGAAAAATTGGCTCTCATCGACCACGCCGCATTAGCAACACCAACTAACCAAGCTAATGAAGCATCAACTTTGCCTAATTCACAGCACACTGCCACAACATCCGATAATTTACCCGGGCCTGTTGGTGAAGTTTCATCCAATATTTTCAGTACGGTTTTGTCTTGCAATACCGACATAGTGTGAGCAGATGGAGTTTCTGTTTTTTCCTCCAGGGAATAAGCAGCAATGATAGCCCCAATCTCGCTATGCCAGATTGCTTGCTCATTTATCATATGGCTATTCAAAGAATTTCCTCCATGCCTGTACTTTTTCTTCAGCTTGCGCACAAACTAAATCTACAAATGGGGCAGACGTTGCTATACGAACAGGCATGACGGGTGTATCAAACATCTTCCAGAAAAATGGCAAGCTCGCTGTAGGCTCTTCAACAGTAAAACCGCAAGCAGCCCGCTTTCTCAGCATATCTTCATCATAAGCATCACTTATTTTTTCTCGGCGTGCTGAAGTTGTTGCCCACCCCGTTTTATAAGGACCTGGCTCAATAATCCCAACCTGGATCGGTGTATTATCAAGTTCCAATCTCAACGTTTCCCCAATCGCTTCAATCGCGTATTTGCTTATTTGATAAGCCCCTAAAAGTGGCCAACAAGCAACTCCACTCATGCTTGATACCACAAGGATCCTTGCTTCTGGCAACTTCCGCATAAACGGCAATAGCGGTTTAATAACGTTAAGCGTCCCTTCAACATTTGTTTCAAACTGCTCACGCAATTGCTGTGTAGACAGATCCTCTAACGTACCAAACTGAGCATAACCCGCAGCAGTTACGATCCGATTTGGAATACCCACTTTTCGTATTAATGCAGGAAGCTTTTCTGCAAGTATTTGCTCATCTCGAATATCAGCAATACAAGGAATAAAACTATCTTGATAAAGTTCTACCATTTCATGAGCAATATCCTCAGAACGCGTGATACCAATAACGCGATCATGGCGTTCCCTAATAATAGAATTCGTCCAGCATCGACCTAAACCATTTGAACAACCGCTAACAACCCAAGTATTCATATTTCTAATTCCTTTGATTAACTCTGAGAAATATTTTTATCATTTGAGGAATGACTGTGAGATAACCATGCTCCTGTAACTAAACACAGTGCAATTAATAAGAAACAAACGAGTGCCGCAGAAGCAACCACAGGAGAATACGGTTGCAACTTCTCTGAGATACTTGATGCGCCTTCCAGAGGGGATTGATTGACAACATAATCAAACAGTACAGCAACGATAACGCTGCCTAAGGCACTCATCAACTGCCGTGAGCCGTTGAAAAATGCCGCTGCTCTGCCTATTGCTGTTGGTACAGCCCGACTTAATGCAAGATTAGCCAGAGGTGCAAATGCTAATCCAGCCCCTGCACCCGCCAGTGCCATCGCGATTATCATAGCGATAAATGCAATTGAACCTCCTGTGGCAAATATCCCTATACCGCCCAACAGTAGTACTGCCAGAGCAAAAGTAGACAAACCATAACGAATGATAACTTCAGGAACTATTTTATCTGAAAAATGACCTGCTATTGGCCCAGTTAACGCATTAGCAAGTGCAATCGTAATCATAATCATACTGATTGCGAATGGCCCAAAATTCATGCGAATTTCGATCAAGAAAGCTAATGGTAGATAGAATGCTGTCACACCAAAACCAAGAAGACCGGAGACTAAACAAGTCCGTAAGAAGACCCTATCCTGCCAAATCTTGACAGGTAAAATACACTCTGCCCGATGACGCAGTTCATAACGCAATAACCAAACAACAATTACACTTCCCAACACCAACAGAAGTACCGTTATGGGATTGATACCTCCTGCGCCATGAATTAACTGCAAACCCAGAATAATAGCTGCCAGAGAGAAACCAAAAGCCCCATTAATAAGAAACTCTCTCCCTTTTAACCCTTTACCAGGCGCAGCAGGTAAATACATCGTGATAATGACTAATCCTAGCAGCGCAATAGGAATGTTTATCCACATGATCCAGCGCCAATCAGCAACTTGTAGAAAAAACTGAGTCACTACAGGCCCTGTCGCAGTAGCAATACCAGCAACTGCACCCCAAATACCCAAAGCTGTACCACGTCCCCCTTGTGCAAAAAGGATAGAGATATAAGCCATACTTTGCGGCGTCAACAGGGCAGCACCAACTCCCATCAATGCCCGACCAACGATAACCTGCATAAGTGTTTGGCCACAACCACTTACCAATGCGCCAATAGAGAGAATAATCAATGCACTGACAATAAGGTTTTTTCGATTATAAGCATCACCTAACCGTCCCCCCAATAAAAGAAAGCCCGCATAGGTAATTAGATAACTATTATTAACCCATGCTGCCATTACTGGTGTGACTTTAAACTCTGCAATTAATGAGGTATAAATCAACGGTACTGTTGTGATATCCATCATCGCAATAAAAAAGCCAACACAGAGTCCGAAAAATGCCATTTTCCGCTGGTTCATCGCTACCCCTGACCGACAAATTTTTATTAAAGAACAGTTTTCAGTATGATGTGCCAGCTTGGTAAACGAGTAAGTCCTTCTTCATCCAGCAAAATAGTTAAGTTTTTCTTCTTACAAAAATCAGCAATTGCCTCCGCATTACCTTTGTATTCAACACGAGAAACTGATTCAATTTGCCAACCACTTTTTTCTGCCGTATCTACAATTTCAGATAGCTCAATAGCCAGAGGCTTGGGCATTCCGCGAACTGAAGGAGCAAACGTAATCAAGTGATATTCAGTCGCCTCATTCGCTAAGCGGCGCATTTCACCCATGTAAGCGGCACGATCATTAGAAGGAATAGCGTGATAGGTAGCAGAGTCCAAAATTGTGTCAAATGTCTCATTCAGCCCTGTTGCACAAGCATTAGCAACTTTGAATCTGATATGGTTCGTCATTTGTCTGTCTTGGCAACTCTCAATGGCAGTAGGGGCATTATCGATAGCGGTAACATCATAACCCATTTCCGCGGCTGCCTCAGCATTGCGCCCTAAACCACAACCGACATCCAATAATTTCCCGCGTGCCCCCTTTTTCAAAAGGTCACAAACAACAGGTTGGGCACGCCCTATTTCCCAAGGAACTGTTTTAATTTCAGCACTTTCTATAAGTGATTTTCCTTGGTATACCCCTTGAAAATCTGCTCTGTCATATTCATTATTTTTTACATTACTCATGACTTTCACCTAAACCTATTTCCATAAACAATTGTTAGTTTTTCATTACTGAACATAGAGATCATTTACCCACTCATTGATGCAGGATAAGCCACACGATAACCTCGTGTTGTCATTAAGAACTCAGCAATAAAAGCATCATGGGGAACATGAGGCTGCATCCAAACAGTAGGAACCTGACCGATATACAAATTACGAATAGCCGGAATATCAGAAATACGGGAAATTAAAGATGGTTTTTTTGACGCTACAGTCACCACTAACGCAGGAGCAATAACATCAAGGTCATCGTCACAGCGAAAAGGGACAAAAGTCACTGCCGCAACCGGAAATTCTGACTGAATTAACGGGCTGTCAAACGATTCAGCCAACATAATCAATGGCATTACACGTTTTACGCCTGATAGCGTGTCAAACACATCCGGTGGTTGTACTAAAAAATCGGCATACTGTGTGACTTGTTCTGACCACCATGAATAGCGTTCAGCTGAAAGTTGGGGAAGATAATGATGTTGTTCCGACTCATTTTTCAATCTCTCGGATGCATAAGCATAAAATTCGTGTGCAAAAGCAACAGCATCACCCTCCACAAGTACACTGCTCGTACAAACACAGGCGGCTCCCCCTAATCCCATAACCGATTCAAAAACCAGTTCTAATGCAGCATTCCGGGGATAATCAGCACCAATCACAATTTTTGATAGCCCAGGGCCTTGTACCAAGACATCCGAACGATAGGCGAAACGATCAACAAGTGCTTTTCCGCCATAAATTACACTGAGATCAGCAAATTCAAGCAATTCGTCAACCAAGCTATGATCAGAAGGCAGCATTGCTGCATAATTCCCCAAACCTGATTCAGACATTGCCTGAATCAGACGCTGTGCCGTATAAGGCTCACGATCAGAAGGACGTAATATAACTCTATAGCCAAGCGCTATTGCCTGTGGCCAAATCGCATGGACACCCGGCCCATTACCCGGTGCAATCACTGCGAGTACATCTCCTCGCCGAACACTTTGCGCACATCCGTTTTCTAAAACCCGGCCTGTATTATCTTCCGGTACACCTTGTGGAATGCCCAATTTAGCTAAATGCACCCCAGATGCTGTCGCATAAGCAATACTTCTGACCGCATTTTTAATAATATGCTCAGGAAGGCCAGTCACTGAAACAACCTTTGCAACATAATCCTCTACCGTTAAGCCACACAATTTGCCATTCATAAAGAGTTCAGCCGCTTTTTGTAATGCTTCATCCCGCTTCTCGATAGAAAGCGATTCTCCTTGGCGTAGACAATTCACGGTATAATGCGCATATATTGCAGGTACCTGTGTTATCTTTCCCACAGGCGTTCCCTGAATATTGTTAATCACTTTTTGCTGAATAAAACGTTTCTGCGTAATCGGTGTAATTGCTTCTATTAGTGGTAATTCCGGAGTCTTCTCATCCAGCTCTAACATTAGTAGACCCCTTCAATGACTTTAAGGCCACTAAACGTTACCTCAGCAGCAATATCTGCCAGATTGTCCCCAATTTGCCCGCCCCCGGGTAAGCGAATTGCCGTGTCTCTTTCCAAGATCCGGGGGTAAAAGGCATAACGGCTGAGGTGAGAAACGACAACAGTTCCCCGTTGACCATAATCAACCGTTGCCTGCGTATCGCGATCAACCACATCATAGGTAATAAAGGGCGCAAAGCTGTTATATTCCACCCGAACACTGTCTGCCGTAATCAGCCGTGACCGTGATACACCTAATGCAGAAGTGCTGCCGTAGCTCGCACTGAATTCACATTCAGGCAGAATTTCACGAGCAATAAACTTCACTTCATCCAGATTGAGTTCTGTTCCGCCTAATGTAATTTGCGCTAAAGAACGTTTCATATGCGTAACCAGCTCCGTTCGTTTCACCAATTCACGCAATATGGGCGGCGTTGTTACAAGAAAACGGATATCCTGATTAAGCAGTGTATTTTCAATTTGATCAGCCAGATGGGAAGAATAACGGCGAGCATAAGCCATATTGCCTTCACGGATTGAACGCTTAACCCAGCGTGGGTCAATATCAATCATAAAACAAAGGCCACCCAGCTTTTGTGCACGCACTCTATTTATCGCCCCGACGAGATGCGGCCCAGAAGGGACGGCCGCCAGTGTATTGCCGGTTGGCCTGCCCGGGCGATCTTTATACGATGACATGCGCCAGTCAATCAGCGCTTCAATCCAGGCATCATAGGCGACAACATATTTTGGCGTTCCGGTTGTTCCGCCACTTTCATACACAGAAACCTGTCGATCATGCTGCAATCCCCGTGGCTGAAGAGACTGAACCGGCGTTGTGCGAAGGCGTGCCGAAATATCGGGGAATTTCCGCAAATCATCAAATGTATTAATGTCACTCAACGGGTTAAACGGCAATTCCTGACGCATCGCCAGCCAAAAATCGGTTCCCGTTTCTTCAGAAAAATGCCATTTCATGACAGCCTGAACAAAACGGTTAGGATCCTGACAGGCCTGCGCTGCCGTTATCTGCTCAATTTCATGGCTGTAATCGTTCATTTTTCCATCCCTTTTCGGTTCGTTTATAAACCAGTCTCTTATGCATACGGAATGCATCGACTGCCCAGAATTCACAGCACGCGATGATGAGCTGATAGACAACAAAACGCTCAGGGCGCGGCAATTTACTTTTCCCGTCATATTTAGCGGCTTCATGGAATAAGGCCGGAATATTCGTGTGTGGGGTACTTTGATAAGACACCGTTGACACCGGATCATATGCAGGGTCCTGTGCATACCAAACCGCCTCAGCCACTTCACCGGAAGCCAAATCAGAAGCCAATATCGCTGACCCGGAAAGACTTAACCGGCGCCCCAGCTCACGCCAATAGATATGGCAACCGGCAGAGCCTGTTGAGTCAATATCCTGACCTTTGCGACTGGAGCGGTGCGTCGCAAATAACAAGACATCACCATCAAAACGGACAGGAAACACCGTGCACATTGAAATATCACCATCAGCATTGCGCGTAGCCAGCGTATAGGCATCGTGCTCACAGACATCGTCATTCCGTGCCCGTGCTAACCACGCTTTTATCACTGTCTCCGGTGAGGGAGACGGATTATCATAGTGCGGAAAAGGCACATCCAGCAGTCCGGTTAATGATTTGAGTTTCTTCATTTTTCTCTTTCTTTCATCCCCTTTAATCGGAGCGGGCACATTGATTAAAAAAGCGCATCAATAATTTGCCGGTTTATCCAGTAAAGCGTGCACAAAGTAACGTTGCATATTATGAATTAATAATGCACATGATCCTTTTTTATTTTCCGGTTTAACGGTTGGTGGGAAGGAATACGAATATTGCCTAAATCATAAGACTTATATTTTAATTTTCTGCTCATTTTATTATTTTATTAAATTATTGAATTGAATTATTTATTCAGAAAGTTAATTTAACGCCAATCATCCACAACATAAAAACGAATATTGAATGATGAATAAAATACTTATTACCAAATGATTTTTAAGTAACAATTAACTAGGTATACCTTGTCGATTTATTTTCGTAACAACAATATCAAGGGCTTTAAGTTGATTGATAGGATTCATGAATTCCCGGTTACGTATGATTAGCCCATCACGTAACTCGAAAGAATGAATAAAATGATTTTCATAGTAACTTTCAGGGTAATTAGGTAAGCGAATAATACCGTGACCATCACATTCAACCCAAATATGATCAGGGTCATCAGTTGTGAAGATTTTGATATTGTACCACTCCCAATCAGGAAAACATTGAAGTGACCAGTGAGCATGGCGCTCTAAGTTCTCAATACCACGTATAACTATTGGCTCACCTGTTTCTGTGGTCCATAATCCGCCTTCTGCATCTTCCGCATCTTCCGCAAAAAGCTCATGTCTTTTTAAGCGAGCTTCGCCTTTGGTCAGTTCTAAATATTTCTCTACAGTCTTACGATTTTTTTCACGAAGCTGATCAAAATTATCATTATGTTTAGTCATAAAAAACCTATTGAAATAGTTATTTTTAAATAGTTTTTCTTTATTCCCACTAAAAACAGAAGATAATATATTATTTAACCTTTTATAGGTGAAAAATTAATACCGTCGAGTATTTATTGATTTCATTGAATTTTTTGCTTTACAATTTAATTGTTGTAATACCAACAATAGATAATTAAACAATATAAATCAGAATTACTTTATAATATTAATGATTGATTAAATTCTTTGTCATTAAAATCAGTAACACAATATATTTTCACGATAGAACTAATATAAGCTTCTTTGGCGCTATGAATAATTTTTAAAAATTCACTTTTCCAAAGAAGCCCAAAAGTAGAAATTTGTTACTGACATGTAGATATTCCCGATTAAACAAAATTCCCGAATCAATACGGAACCCCGGATGAATATCTAATAGTTTCTACATCTTATTAATCCAACGGGCAAACTCGAATAATGTGACCATCAGGATCTTTTACAAGGAAGGTTCGCCCAAATACTTCTGTATATAGTTCTTTTACAATTTCAATATCTGAATTACCTTGCCATTCTTGGAATAGTTGCTCAACATCATCACTTGTTGGCAGCATGATACCAATTTCATTAAAACGTTGAACTTGCAGATCAGGTGTTTCACCACCAGACCAAAGAGCAAAAAGAGCATCACCAGAAGAAGAGGCACGAAAAGCCACATAACGCGGGGTAATAAAAATAGGATCTGTCTTGAATAGAGATTTGTAGAAAGTGGTTGAGCGCTCAACATCAGAAACATAAACTAGTTGCAAATTGGCCGCCATTGGACCAGAAGTCGCACTACTCATAAAAACTCCTCAACTTTAACAAAATATCGACGTCAGCATTATTGATATAATTAGCAATGAAAATATTAACAAAACTAAAAGAATTCAAAAATAAATACTGATAAAGCAATTTGTCAGCAAGGCGCTCATAACAAAAGCCACTAGACTTCCACGAAAAAAATAACCTCACAGCAACAAAAATGCAATATGTTTTTTTATTACAGATAAGTTAGTAAAAATGATATGTTAAAAACAAAAAATAGCAAGTTTCAAATTCAATTAAAGGACTTTTCAGTCCAAAGCGCCTCTAGTCCAAAACCCCGCCTAAGTTAGACAGAACACTAATCCATTCTTGCCTAAAAGCAAATTAAAACAATCGTTCAGATCCAGTCATATTGTGAAAGTCATGCTGGCAGCCAGACCCCAGCTTTATTTAATCACCTCAATTTGCAAGAAACATAGGCATGATTGATAACGCTTAAGCAAATTATTCTCAGTAACTTGTGGTTCTAGAAGGAATAATTTTTCTAGCAAAAACCATCGATGCAGCACAGAAATTCTTCTAAGGCTGTCACAGCCTGAGGATTCTTACTATTTTGTTTTCTAAGCAAAAAGATTGATCGTGCCTCAGGCATTTAGTTTTTTTCTTTCCTTTCTTAAACGAAATTCAGGTTGATTAACTCACGTTATGTCAGCAACTTCTTTTGGTTTTTTGTTATGCGCAATTCTACCGGCATAACATGATTCACGGCATACTTTACCTGCCATGCTTTCGGGTTGACCAAATAATGATTCCGGAAACGTTTAGAAAAGTGGCTTGGGCTGGAGTAACCTACCGCTACTGCCACCTCAATAACACTCATTCCTTTTTTCAGCAACTTTTCTGCCGCCGTCATACGAACGTTTTCTAAGTATTGATGGAAAGTGTGAAAAGCAACTGCCCGGAATCCTTCTTTTAATTTCCGCTCATTCAATCCCACGGCTTTTGATAGCGATTTGATTGTCCAAGGGTAATGATAGTCGCTGTTAATTATTTTTATTGCGTTATAAACAGCACGACGCTGTAAACCATTAATGGCGTTATATTGGCACTCATAAATCTGCGCGATCATACAAGCGAGGATCTCTAACGCTTTTGCTTTTAAATACATCTTCCTGATGTTGCCATTTAATTGGCACTCTTCTATTTGGTTAACTATCTGCATAAATTGCGGATAAATGGGACGAGCCATCATTAATACATCACTGTAACCCGCGTTTTTTTCAAAACCTGCCGTTAATTGGGTAAAACAGGGCAATTCCTGAGCTTTTATTTCGTTCAGAGAGAATCGAATATCAAGGATATGCCATTCTCCACAACCAAATAAGTTCATGCCGCGCGTTATTTTAGGCGAGTAAAAAAATAACATTGTTCCTGGATTAATATCCAAAATTTCACCTTTCTCAATTGCCATCTTCCCTTTTCCGCTTAAAATAAAGGCAATTGATACGGTTGGTGGCCCTTCGCAATATTCGGTGAAATCCTGATTGAGTTCGAAACGGCTCCGATTGATGTGAATGCCGTCAGATAACTCCTCAGTTTGTATTGAAGGGTTTGTGTTATCCTCCCCCATCCGTGAGTTCGTGTGATTGAAATGGTCAGTAGTGAAAACTCTTAATTTCTCACTATAGATCGTCTCCATAAGATCCCCTGTAAATTCAACTCAAAATACCATTTAAAAAGCCATTTCCATGGCAGAACAACACACTATATATGATAAAGACGTTATTATTTTATTTAATATATATACATGCTGTTAATTTTTAGCAATCTAACACTAATGATAATCATTATCAATAGTACGTAATGCGCTACTTTTGTCCCTATCCCGTTAGTTATTCTTTTTGAGCCCCGCTAATCTCCTTCACGTTTTCGTTTATCTCCCTGTGAAATAAAATTTAAAAGAGCGTCGAAGAGTAATTCTATGAAAAAAAGATATGCTAAAGCATCTGTTGTGTGTTGTTTGATTTCACCTGTGGCTTGGGCAGCACCTTCTCCTGAAAGCAACGATGATATTTTGATTGTCACAGCCAATAAGCGAGAAGAAGCATTAAATAAGGTTAACGGCAGCATTTTGGTTAAAACCGGCGAGGAACTTGAGCAAGCGGGTATTACTCAGGTACAAGACCTCGAACGCGCTTTTCCGGGGTTACAGATCCGTGCTCGCGGCAACCGGGTTTATTCGGCAACCACTATTCGTGGGATCAGCTCACCCGATTATTATTCGCCTTCCATCCAAATTTATGTTGATGGCGTTCCTCAGGATCACCAATTTCTGACACAAGAATTAATCAATATAGAACGTGTGGAGCTGTTACGTGGCCCTCAAGGAACGTTGTACGGCGGAAACGCGCAGGCAGGCGTGATCAATATTATCACCCGCTCTCCAAAAGAAGCTCCTTTGCTTCACCTTTCGGGTAATTACTCCGGATTGGAAAAATCGGGTTCTTTCAGCGGATCAATACCTCTTATTGAAGATATGCTTTATGGCAGTGCAAGCCTGCGCTGGGTAAACGAATCCGGACACATTGACAGCCCGAATCGCGGGGAGAAAAATATTGATTCCAGCAAAACCTGGCTCGGTAAAGGGAAACTGACATTTGCGCCGGAAGAGTCCCCTTTCAATGCTGAACTCAGTTTTGCTCATGAAGAGCTCAAGTCACATGAAGAGCTTTATTTAACTGACGAACAACTTCGCCGGAAAGAATATAACGGCCCTATCCCTGATTTGACGCGACGAGTCAACAGTTATGCCCTCAAGGCTGAATATGATTTCGGCAGCAGTGCATTAACCAGCATCACATCCTATCAGGACCGCAATATTTTCCGTGATTTCATCGGGGGTAAATGGAAAGAGACTCACCACGCCACCACTCAAGAGCTGCGCTTAAATTCTGCCTATTCAAATGGCATAACGACGATCCTCGGTGGCTGGTTATCTGATGAAAGCAATAAACATCTGGTCGGTGCTTACCCCGGTTACTACTCTGATTCCCTGAATACCATTAAAACCAAATCGCTGGCACTGTTTGGTGAAGTTAAATTCCCGATGTTTTCTCAATGGGATCTGACGCTCGGCGGGCGCCTGTCCCATGAAAAATCACAGATAGCTTATGCCGGCCGTTCCGGGATGATGGCTGTCCCTGCTTTTACCAATCAGGTTTCCAACAATGAGTTTGTGCCTAAAGCGGCTCTTGGCTGGCAATTGACTCCTGATACCCGTTTCTATGTTTCCTCGACCAAAGGCTACAAGCCCGGCGGTTTCAATCATATTGTCTCCTCCGTTGAAGACAGAAAATCTTACCGTACTGAATTCTCCGATAATTATGAACTTGGCTGGCATACCTCATTCTTTGAAGATGCAATGACATTAAACGGTGCTGTTTATTATATCCGTTCAAAAGACAAGCAAATCTATGTTGGCCCTGTTGGTATGCAAGCCATTCGTAATGCAGGAAAGGCCGAAAGCAAAGGCCTCGAGCTGAGCAGTCAGATCAAGCCATTGCAAGGGCTTGCACTGTCCCTTGGCGGAAGCATCGGCAAGTCAAACTTCACGGATGCAACTGATACGACAACAGGCATCAGCTACAACGGTAAGCGTCTGCCTTATGCACCCAATGTCATGCTAAATGCCAGTGTTGACTATCTTGTCAATCAGACAATTTTGCCGGGAAATCTCTATGTTAATGCCGGTGCCCGCCATTACTCCAAGAGTTACTTCAATGAGGCAAACACGCTTGAGCAAGGGGCATATACCCTTTATGACGCTTCATTAAGTTTAGAAATGTCCCATGGTGTCAACATCAGACTGTATGGCGAAAATCTGGGCAACAAAAAGTACCGTATTTCTGCTTTCCAGCAAGGAAACAGCACGCTGAATATGGGCAGCAAGGGCTTGAATGTCGGGCTGGATGTGAGCGTATCACTATGATGCGCAAGGCTTCACATATTCGCCATACTTCATTGTTACTTTTGACTTTGGCGGGTGTTTACACCATCCAAAGTACCATTGGCATGTTAACGTTACAAAGTATGCCTGCATTGTTACGGAGTGACGGTGTCACTCCGGATAAAATAGGGTTGCTTTATCTTTTGATGTTGCCTTGGGCATGCAAATTTCTCTGGGCCCCTATTGTTGAGCGTTATCGTAAATCAGGAACGGGGAATACTCATCCCCGCCGCATTATGCTCTGCGGAACGGGTTTGATTTTTATCCTGTTTTTATTAATGGCCTCAGCAAAGCCCGCTGAACATATGCCGCTGATCCTCACGGCACTGTTTCTGATTACACTTTGCCTGACGGTAATCGATACCACCGCCGATGGTCATGCCATAGACCAATTGCCACCACAATATCGTCCGTGGGGCAATGTCATGCAGGCTGGGGGAGGTTATCTGGGAACGATCATCGGCAGCGGACTCTTTTTATATCTGACTTCATTGTATGGCTGGCACATTGGCGCAGGCGCATTAGCCATCGTTATTCTCCTGATGTCTCTGCCTATTCTGTTTATCCAAAAAACCCAGGAAAAGAGAAAACCGGGCATTTCAGGAGCCATGGGAGTTTCAGAAACAACGGCAGCGCCGTCACTCAAGCAGGCATTACGCCGCGCTTCAGTCAGGCAAGCATTGCTTTTGATCCCCTTGTGCATGATTAGTACACGCCTGTCGCTCGGCATGTTCTCCCCGTTTTTGGTCGATCATGGCGTAGATTTAACCCAACTTGGCATCATTGCTGCCAGCGGCGGCGCATTGGCCGGATTATGTGGTGTTCTGTGTGGCGGCATCATTGTACGCAAGCTAGGCGCCCTCCGGACATTGCTGGGCCTGATGCTGATTGAATGCATCGTGCTGGTGGGTGTTTTTGTCCTTGCCCGACAACCGGTTGCTTCAGTATCCATACTTGCAGCCGCATACGTCTGCATCACCTTAATTACCGCTGCCAAATTTGTTGCCTTGTACACTCAGATGATGTCTTTGGCAACAGGTGCACAGTCCGGTGTGGATTTTGCGTTGATGCAATCTACCGATATGAGCGTTGCGATCCTCAGTTCCATGCTGGGTGGGCTGATTGTCGCCAAATCTGGCTATGCCACCCTGTTCGCTCTCGCATTATTCTTCACCCTCGCAGGTTTGTTCTGGACATTACACCAGCGCCGCAGTTTCCAAAAGGAAATCACCCATGCTCAATGAAGACGCTTCTGCGCAAAATCCGCCAGAACATTCTCCTGAACATTCACCTGAACAACGTGCTGCTGATGCCGGTGTGGTCAAGACATTATGGAATATGATGCAACCATACCGCACACTGAGTTACGTTGCTGTGGCACTTGCCGTTGTTTCCGCAGGCCTGCAAATTTTACCGGCGGCCATTGCCGGCCTGATCACCCAATCTATTTATGATGGGCACAATGACAGGCTCCTGAGTTACGGTGTCATGTTATTGAGCGCCACTTTTGCTGCAATGTTGGCTTTCAGTGGGTCAACATTTGTATCTCATTTGATTGCAGCAGATGTTCAGGCTGATGTTCGTCGTCGCATCAGCCGTAAACTGAAAGCCGTCCCCTTGGGTTTTTTCATGCTGACCGACAGTACCGAAATCAAAAAGATGATGTTGGATGACGTTGAACAGCTTGAAGATGGCATTGCACACATTATTCCCGAGATGTCAGCAACCCTGTTCGGCCCGCTGATCGCCCTGAGCGTCATGCTGGCCATTGACTGGCGGCTGGCATTGGCCGCATTTGCTCCGACACTGGGGGCATGCCTGTTGTTCATCTATATTCAGATGAAAGTCCAGGCCACAAGCCAGCAATTTTACGCGGCCCAAAATCGCATAGCGTCAACAATGGGGGAAGTTATCCATGCAATACCTGTGGTGAAAACCTATTCCAGTGGCACCAATAGCGCTGACGGAAATAGCGGCAATGTTGCACTACAGCGTGCTGAAGAGGCATTTACTGCCCTGACACGGGTTATCGATGTTTGGGTTGAGAAAGTGCAGGTTAAATCCAGCCGCTTTTTTGTCCTTTCCAGCGCTAATTTACTGTTTGTACTTCCTTTGGCAATCTGGCTGCTGAATCGACAAGAGATCGCAGTATTTGAGTTCACCTTCTTTATTCTGGCCGCCATGGCATTCGGCAACATTGCCTCATCCATGTTTGCGGTCATGACTCGCTTGCAACAACAAGAAGCACTTATCACACGTTATCACTGGCTAATGAATCAGCCTGAACTGGCCCCCTGCACCCAGAGCCAAACGCCAGCCGATCACCATGTCGCATTGCATAACGTCAGTTTTTCTTATCAAGAAAAGCAGGATAACGCATTAAATCATGTTTCCTTTTCCGTATCCGCCGGCAGTTCATTGGCGTTAGTGGGCGCCAGTGGCTCTGGCAAATCCACAGTAGCCAGCCTGATTGCCCGTCTTTGGGACCCGCAGCAAGGCAGTATTACTGTCGGAGGGGTTGATGTCCGCAACATGGACGAATCCACTTTGCGCAGCCACATCTCTTTTGTTTTTCAGCGTGTATTTCTGTTTAACGATACCGTCGCCAATAACATCCGGCTGGCTTGCCCTGATGCTTCCCAAGCTGAAGTTGAAGCCGCTGCTGTCGCAGCACAGGCACACCAGTTTATCCAACAATTGCCACAAGGCTACGATACCGTGCTTAACGGTGGCATCAGTCTGTCAGTAGGTGAAAAACAGCGTATCGCGGTTGCCGCCGCTATCCTGAAAAACGCACCGATCCTGATTCTGGATGAGGCAACCGCCTACGCCGATCCGGAATGTGAAAAAGAGATGCAGCAAGCACTCAATGCACTATGCAACCCCCAGACGGATGTCAATAAGACCGTGATTGTTATTGCCCATCGCCTGCCGACCATCCGCCATCTTGATCAAATAGTGGTTCTGGATAAAGGCCGTGTCATTGAGCAAGGCAACCATGATGAATTACTGGCACAACAAGGGGCCTACGCCGCTCAATGGAGAGCGTGGCAGGGAGAAAATGCGGAAACAGGAGTCAATGATCATGGGACTGTTTAATCGTCTTCAGCAACACCTTTCGCCGAAATTGCAACGGGTTTGGTTAACCGGATTGCTGTATAAACAACTTGATACCATTGCGATCATCGCTCAGCTTATCATCGCTGCCTGGGCGATTGCTCATCTGGAGGAGATCCATCTAAAAGAAAGCAGCAACGATAAACTGGCACTGATCACTCTGGCACTCCTGGTGACTTTACTGCTGTTGCGGTTCGCTTTTATGTCCCGGGCACTGCGTAAACTCACCATTGCTGCCTATGGATTAGGCATCGCCATCCGCCGCTCTTTGCTGCAACACCTTGTGAATATGTCTGTCGCGACTATTCGGGGACTCAGTGCAGGAAAAATCACACTGACACTCTCCGAAGATGTGCAATGGCAGGAAAATCAGTCAGCTTATACCACGCCGCAAATCATCTGCCAGATCATGATGCTCACGCTTATTTATCTGGCTCTGTTCTGGTTCGACTGGGTTGTCGCTGGCAGTGCGTCAGCCATATTGCTGGTGGGTTTACTCACCCTGACGGCTATTCGCCGAAGACTCGATGAAATATTACGCCAGCGATCCACGATGATGGCTGATGCATCTGAAGCGATTGTCGAATATGCACAAGGTATGGCTTTCATTCGTGCGGCAGCGGCAACCACGGTTGTAGAGCAGCGTTTTAATCAAGAAATTGAGCAATTGCGCATGGCATTCCGCCGGGGCGTGTTCAAAAGCATACCGCTGCTGAGTCTGTTCTACATCATTATCGACACCAGCGTCGTTGTGGGCATACTGGTCAGTGCCCTGCGCTTCCACTCTCCGGAAGTGCTCACGCTCTCCGAAATGCTCATCACCATTTTGTTGCTGTTTGCCACTATCACCCCTTTACGGGGGATCATTCCCTTGATCAATGTCACCGCACTGACTCAGGCAGGTGAAACACACATTGCAGAGATTGAAGCTGTTGCAACGCAAGCTTCTGGAACATTACCCGTTCCGGCTCAATATGATGTTGAAGTCAATAATATTTCATTCAGCTACGCCGGCAATCACCAGCCTGCCATCCGGAACATTTCATTTTATGCGCCACAAGGCAGCATGACTGCCATTGTCGGACCAAGCGGGAGTGGTAAATCCACACTGGCTTACTTGTTGCTGGCTTTCTATCAACTGGATAAAGGTGAAATTCGACTGGGCGGAAATCCTATCCATCATTACCAGACACAAGCTCTGTATGACACCGTGACCATGGTGTTTCAGGAAACCGCGCTATTTCAGGATACAGTTGCCAACAATCTTCGTTTGGGTGCACCCAATGCAACTCAGCAGGAACTGGAACAAGCCGCTCGCCTTGCCAATATTCACGATACGATTATGGCCTTGCCACAAGGATACGACACATTCTTGGGGGTTGACGGCGGTACATTGTCCGGCGGTGAGCGCCAACGGCTCGCCATTGCCCGAGCGCTCCTCAAACAAGCCCCCGTTTTATTTTTAGATGAAGCAACGGCGTCATTAGATCCCGAAAATGAGCGGTTGATACAAGAAGGGTTTGATTCCCTCACTCAGAACAAAACTGTTTTTGTCATCGCTCATCGGCTCAGCACGATAACCCGCGCTGACCAAATACTGGTGATGGATCATGGAACCCTTTGTGATAGCGGCACCCATGACGAATTGCTCCGGCGTTGCCCGCTTTATCAATCTCTCTGGAAAAGTCACCTAGGTTCAGAAGCGCACTGGCACTTAGATTCAGGATATTTGACTTAATATTTAATTAAATAAAGTATAATAAACCGGTTTATTGATGTAATTGTCAGTTATATAGGATTTTTTTATGCACATGGATTTTTTCTCCCCTGATTCACTGCGTCAGTTTATTTCTGATCTGCTCAATCAAAAAAATGCTTTGCCTGATGATAACGACGATTTGATCCGCAATGGGCTAGATTCCATGCAAATAATGGCATTGTTGAATCAATTCAGGCGACGAGGATATCGCGTTACGTTGCGGGAACTTTACCAGCAGCCCACACTGCAAGGATGGAGTCAGCTTTTGCAACACCATGCCCCGGTTGTCTCTTCAATATCTCAGGAGACAACGCCATCGACGCCACAGCTGCGCATTGCAGATGCACAACCATTCCCATTGACGATGGTGCAACATGCTTATTTTGTCGGACGTTCCCCGGAGCAAACACTGGGGGGAGTCGGTTGCCACCTGTATCATGAATTTGATGGTCATGGGCTTCAGCCTGAGTCACTGGAAGCCGCTATTCATGCACTTATCCAGCGGCATCCCATGTTGCGGGTACGTTTCCTGCCAGATGGCCGCCAGCAAGGAATGCCCCAAGCTTACTGGCAAAAGTTAACGGTTCATGATCTGCGTAATCTGACCGAAGGAGAACAGCAACAATCACTGGCTGATTTACGCGAACAGTTAAGCCATCGGGTTTTAGACGTTGAGAAAGGGGAAACTTTCGATATTCAACTGAGCTTGTTGAGCAATAACCAACATCGATTGCATGCCAATATCGACCTGTTGATCATGGATGCCGCCAGTTTCAGCCTGTTCTTTACTGAACTGGCAGCGTTAATTTCCAAGCGCCATCTGCCTGCAATTTCTTCTGAATATGATTTTTGCAGCTATCTGACTCAATATCAGGCCCAATTCCAGCAAGCCAAACAAGATGCTGAACAATTCTGGCGTCAGCGGTTAGATACCTTGCCAATGGCTCCCCAGCTTCCTTTGGCCAAGGACCCTGCGTTAATCAAGAATGTCCGTATCCAGCGCAGGCATTTTGGTTTAACGCCTGAACACTGGAAGCGTTTCAAACAACTCGCACAACAAAACGGGGTTACCCCGACCATGGCATTGGCAACCGCCTTTGCCGCTTTATTATGCCGCTGGAGCAGTGCAACGCGTTTGTTGTTTAACCTGACCCTCTTTGACAGAGCGCCCTTACATCCTGCGGTTGATAACATGTTGGCTGATTTTACCAACATCCTGCTGCTGGATATTTCCGGTGATCACTTACCGTTCTGCCAACTGGCCCAGCAAGCACAGGCAACGTTTGCCGAAGCTTACGAACATCGCCATTGGTCTGGCGTAGAAGTACTGCGTGAACTGAAAAAACAGGGTAACCATCCACAGGGTGCACCGATTGTGTTTACCAGTAATTTAGGTCAGCCCTTATATGGTGAAAATACCCATGGTGTATTGGGAAAACCCGGTTGGGGAATATCGCAAACCCCTCAGGTATGGCTGGATTTCGTCGCCTTTGAGCATAATGACAGGCTGAATATTCAGTGGGACAGTAACGATGAGCTGTTCCCTGATGGCTTAATGGATACCCTCTTCACGACTTATCAGGGATTGATTGAAACCCTGATAGAAAATGCAGCGCAGTGGCGTGAAGAACTTCCCGATCTGATGCCGGGATCACAATACCATCTACGATATCAGATCAATAACACGGTTGAGCCGCTATCCCATGCCTTATTACATGAAGGGGTATTTAAACAGGCAGAACAAACGCCCGGTGCGGTGGCGTTAATTACGCACAATGAGAAGGTCAGTTATGGTGAACTCAGTCTGGCAGCCCGCCGTTTAGCCACTGCACTGCAAAAAATCCCGGTTAGGCCGGGGGATCGGGTTGCCATCAGCATGGAAAAAGGCATCGGGCAAATCGTCGCGGCATTAGCCATCCTTTACATTGGTGGTGTATATGTTCCCGTTCCTGCTGATCAGCCATTAAATCGACGTCGTGCCATCTGTGAAAGCGCAGAAATTAATGTTGTCATCGTCGATCCTCAACTTCCTCAGCAGCAACACCCGGATTGGCCACAAAACATACGCTGCATTTTCTGGCATCAGGATGAACAGGCATTACCCTTAGCCAATATGGTTGAGCGTGCCGTCACTGATCCGGCCTATATCATTTATACCTCAGGTTCAACCGGCGTGCCCAAAGGGGTAGTGATCAGCCATCAAAGCGCCCTGAATACCTGCCTGGACATCAATCGCCGCCATCAGGTTCAAAGCTGCGATCGATTGCTGGCGCTTTCTGCCCTGCATTTCGACCTCTCCGTTTACGATATTTTTGGCATCCTCAGTGCCGGTGCGGCGCTGGTATTAATTCAAGAAGCACAACGCCGCGATCCCTCCACTTGGGAAATGCTGATCGGGCAGCACAATATTACGTTATGGAATAGCGTCCCCGCCCTATTCGATATGTTGCTGACCTATTGCGAAGGGATGGAAATTGATGCACCGAAAACACTTCGTACTGTAATGCTGTCCGGAGACTGGATTGATTTGTCACTGCCTGAACGCTACCGCGCGTTCAATCCTGCCGGTGTCTTGAGTGCCATGGGAGGCGCAACGGAAGCGGCTATCTGGTCAAATGAATATCTCGTCAAGGATGTTGACCCCCGCTGGCGCTCGATCCCTTACGGTTATCCTCTGGCTAACCAGCGTTACCGTGTCGTGGGAGAAGATGGCCGGGACTGCCCGGATTGGGTTGTGGGTGAACTGTGGATTGGGGGAGTTGGTGTTGCATCCGGTTATTTTAATGATGAAAAACGCACTGCGGCCCAATTTGTCGTTGTGCAGGGAGAGCGCTGGTATCGTACCGGTGATCTGGGGTGTTACCACCCTGAAGGCTGGCTTGAATTTATGGGCCGCCGCGACAGTCAGGTCAAAATTGGGGGTTATCGCATTGAGTTGGGTGAAATTGATGCCGCCCTCAATCAGGTAGCTGGCATTCGTAAAGGCGTTGCCTTAACCCGGGGTGAAAAAGAAAAATCACTGGTGGCATTCCTTGAGCTGGACGGCGATACGCTGTGCCAACGCATTCACCGTGCCCCGCAGTTGCCGGCAAACTATCGTGATGTATTCCCTGCATCACAAACCGTCATCAATTCGGCAGAGCAAGCTGAACCTCTCCGTGAACATCAGGTTGCCATTTTCCTGCTGGAACATCTGTCTCGCCATGGGATCACGTTGACATCTCCCCAATCGCTTGCTGATTGTTTGAAACACTATCAACCCCAACCGGAATACCATGACTGGTTTGCACGCATGATGACGTATCTTTGCCAGCACAATTTGTTGGTCGAGTCTGCACAGCATACATATCAAGCAGGGTCGCCCTTCCCCACATCCAATCATGGTAACGGAGATGTCCCTGAGCGCTGGCATGCCACACTGCGCCAGATCCTCACCGGACAGCAAGCCGCCATTACATTACTGGATGACCCACAATTTGCGCCGGAGCAGCAACTTTTTGCCCTGCCAGAAACCCAGCAGTGGCTGGCCGGATTAAAGCAGGTGATTATTGCTCTTTCCCTGCAATTGCAACGCCCCGTGACATTGATGGAGTTTGACGCCCGCAGCGGACTTTGCGCCCAGTGGCTGGCAGAAAACATCACCGATAACCATCTGTCCTACATTGGGTTTGAGCGTTCTCAGGCACTTATCAGTCAGATGCAAGCAAGATTAAAGGGTCATGCTCACGCTTCAGTCAAACGCTGGACAGAGCAGCTTCCTGAATCACTGCAACATCAGGCTGATATTATTCTGCTCAATAATGTATTGCACCGCGAAGAAGAACCGGCTGATTGCCTCAAGGCACTGATGCCTCTGGCACAACCCGGTGCATTAATATTGGCAATGGAATTGCAACAGGCTTCATCACTTTCACTGATTACGACTGAGTTGCTTTCACCTCAGGGAATTCGGCTGCATTCGGCGCAACAGTGGCTGTCTCTTCTGTCTCCACAATTATTCGCGCTGTCAGTGCAGACCGAAAGCCCCATTACCATTGGCAATCTCAGCGTATTGTTAATGCAGGCAAGTGACAACGTCACCCTGCCTGATCGGGAAAAAATAAAGTCTGTGCTGGCACAGTATTTGCCGAAGTACATGATCCCACAGTGTTTGCATGTCATTCCGCACTTGCCTCTCACGCCCAACGGAAAGATTGACCGAAAAGCACTGACTCAAACGTTATTGTCTCCGGCAAAAACAGAAACAACACATCAGAATGAAACGGTGCTGCTCAATGCACAGGAGCAAACTGTTGCCAGCCTCTGGCAAAACCTGCTCAATGCGGAACAGGTAGGCCCTGAAAGCGACTTTTTCCAACTGGGTGGTGACAGTCTTTTGGCAACACGCTTGATTGGTGAACTGGCACAGCAGGGCTTTAAAAGCGAACTGAGTCAGCTTTTCCGCCACCCACAATTAGCTGCGTTCAGCGCTACACTGACTCCTTTATGTTCGCCCTGTTCGCCCTGTTCGCCTCTGTCTGAAAAAACATCAGAAGCCCGGCCGACTCCGCAAGAACAAGATGAATACCAACCTTTCCCATTGACTGAGGTTCAGCAGGCTTATTTAGTTGGGCGTTATCCCGGATTTGCCCTCAGTGGTATCGGCTCACATTTCTTTATCGAATACCGGATAGAAAATCTCGATGTTCAACGCCTGAATCGGGTATTGAATCACCTGATCCAACGCCATCCCGTACTCCGGACCGTTGTTGTTGATGGGCAGCAACAGGTATTGCGGGAGGTTCCTGCCTTTTCCGTTAAACAGCATCAATATTCAGATATTCGTGAAGCGGATGCACTCCGTGAACAGTTGTCACATCAGGTACTGGATGCAGGCCATTGGCCGGTGTTCGATTTCCGGTTGGCACAAGACAAGGGCTTTGTTTCCCGACTGTTTGTCAATCTGGATAACCTTCTGCTGGATGGCTTGAGTATGCAGATCTTGCTGGCGGAATTAGAGCAGTTGTATCTCGATGAACAGCACGAACTGCCACCACTGGATATTACATTCCGGGATTGTGTGTTACGCCAGCAACAAATGCCGGTACATCAGGATTCCCTGCAATATTGGCAAGAGCGGGTGAAAACATTGCCACCCGCGCCACAACTGCCATTGCGCATCGCACCGGAAGAGGTTCAGTCCCCGCGTTTTGTGCGCTACAGCGACAGACTGTCTGCCCATGAGTGGGATCAGTTGAAACAACATGCGGCATTGCATCAGATAACGCCATCTGCCCTCCTCATTGCCGCTTATGCGACAGTGTTGTCTGCGTTCAGCACCAGACCGGAGTTAACCCTTAATCTGACGCTTTTCGATCGCCCGCACTGGCACGAAAACATTAAACATATTCTGGGTGATTTCACTTCATTGTCACTGTTGGCCTGGCATCCTGAGACAAATTGGCTGTCAAGTGCACGGCAACTGCAACAACAGCTATGGCAGGATTTGGATCATCGCCATATTTCAGCAATCAAAGTCATGCGTGAACTGGCCCAAAACCGCGGCCCAAACGCTGCCATCATGCCTGTTGTATTCACCAGCGCTTTGGGTACGCATGAAGGACAGTTTCTTTCACACTCATCATGGATGAAACCCGTTTGGGGGATCTCTCAGACGCCACAAATCTGGTTGGATCATCAGGTTTACGAATCGGACAACGAACTGTGCCTGAACTGGGATGCCGTTGAAGCGTTATTTGAACCGCATCAATTGCAAACGATGTTCAACCGTTATACCGCCTTACTGCGTACCCTCGCTTCACAGCCCGAAAGCTGGCACACCGCACTGGAGCAACTGATGCCGCGCCAACAAGCGCTGTCCGTGCAACAGAGCTTGCCATCAGCGGGGACGGACGGCTTTGACCAACCGGTGTTCCCTGAAACAGGCAATGAAATAGGCAATGAAATAGGCAATGAAACATGCCATGCCATTCAACGCCTGTTTTTCTCTGTCATTAACCAGCCTATTCAGGCTAAACAGAACTTTTTTGAAGCAGGAGCCAATTCGCTACAGCTGATTCAACTACACAGCAAGCTACAGCAAGCCGGTTTCCACCACCTTGTTGTGACTGATTTATTTGCTTATCCAACGCCAGAAGCGCTCAGCCTGTGTTGCCAGAAAGGCGCGAAAGACGGACAACCGCCGTCAATGACGCTTCGTCAGCAACAACAACAAAAGCGTCTGCAACAACGGAAAATACGTTACAAAGGAGTTGCACAATGATTGATTTAACGCCTCACTACGATAATTGTGATCCCATCGCAGTGATTGGCCTTGCCTGCCGTTTTCCGCAGGCACCTGATAGCGGTGCTTTTTGGCATAACCTGAAACAGGGCATTGAGTGCACAACCGCACTCTCCCGCCAAACATTATTGGATGCTGGCATCCCGCCTGAAGTCATTGATAGTGAAAACTTTATCAATCAGGCGGCCATACTTGAGGATGCGGAACAATTTGACGCCTCGCTGTTTGGCTATTCCCGCCAGGAAGCAGAAATGCTCGATCCACAGCAACGCCTGTTCCTGCAAACAGCCTGGCATGCTCTTGAACATGCCGGTTATTCACCCCGCAATGTGCAGCTGAAAACCGGTGTTTTCGGCAGCAGCCGGGCCAGTACGTGGCCTTCATGGTCACAGTTCACGATCACTGATGTCGGTAAAGTGAAAGGGTTACAGGCATTGATGAGCAATGATAAGGATTATCTTGCAACCCGTACTGCCTACAAATTAAACCTGAAAGGCCCTGCCATGACGGTACAGACTGCCTGCTCAAGTTCACTGGTTGCTGTACACATGGCTTGCGAAAATCTGCGCTCCGGTGAATGTGACATGGCGCTGGCTGGTGGGGTGGCCGTTTCTTTCCCACAAGAAAGCGGATACTCGTATCAACCCGGTATGATCTTCTCCCCTGATGGACGTTGTCGTCCATTTGACAGTCAGGCAAATGGCACTTATGGCGGAAACGGGGTTGGCGTTGTTACGCTAAAACGCCTGAATGATGCATTACGCGACGGCGATCCCATTATGGCGGTATTGCGTGGCAGTGCGATTAATAATGATGGCAACGAAAAAGTGGGGTTCACCGCCCCTTCGGTCAACGGCCAGCGGCGCGTGATCGCTGAATCTCTGCAACTGGCGGATGTCAGCGTTGATGATATCGGTATGATTGAAGCACACGGCACAGGCACTCCCCTTGGTGATCCAATCGAAGTTGATGCATTGCGCAGCGTCTTTTCCGGGCGAAATGTGGATCTCCCTCCATGCTGTCTGGGTTCGGTGAAAAGCAACATCGGCCATCTTGATACTGCCGCAGGGATTGCCAGCCTGATTAAAACCATCTTGTCCGTCTGGCATGGCTACATTCCCCCGACGATTAATGTGCAGCAACCCAACCCTGCATTGCGGCTGGAACAAAGCCCATTCAGGCTGGCCACCCAAGGTGAGCACTGGGCACAAACCCTTCGCACCGCAGGGGTTTCATCATTCGGCATTGGCGGCACCAACTGCCATATTGTGGTGCAGTCATTACCGGAAGAGTTACAGCGTCACCGTATCAATCCTTCGCAAACGCGTTCACAAGCAGCATCTCTGTTACTTTCTGCTGCATCTGAATCCTCACTGCGTCAATTGGCGGAACGTTATTCGAACGCCTTCAACAAGGCACCGGAAAACTATACCAATTTAGCCTGGACAGCCTTGCAGGGACGTGACCTTTCATTGCCATGGCGTTTGGCCGTGGCATTGACACCACAAAATACCGCCAAACGTGCTGCGGATTTATCCGGCTTTGCTAACCAGCCAACCGCCTTGCCTGATCATAGCGCCGCACCTGATATTTTTCATGGTCAGGCCAAGAGTGAAAATAAACAGCTGTGGCAATTCAGTGGTCAGGGGTGCCAATGGTCTGGCATGGGCAAAGATATGTATGCCCGTTCTCCCGTTTTTTCCGCGATGTTGGATCGTTGTTGCGCCGCTTGTGCATCCGAACTGGCTCTGCCATTAAAAGCCGTGATGTTTGGAGAGCATGATGACGCATTGGCCACAACTGAATACGCACAACCCGCCATTGTCGCGCATCAGATTGCGCTGGCTGCCCATTGGCAGGCGCTGGGACTCAAGCCGGATTATGTATTGGGGCATTCCGTCGGAGAGTTCGCCGCTACCGTTGTTGCCGGGGCTTTCACACCTGAGCAAATCATGCCCTTGGTTGCAATGCGGGGAAAACTGATGCAGCAATGCAATCAGGGGGCAATGCTGGCTGTTTTTGCCAACAAAGACGATATCCTTCCCTTTACCCATTCACTGACACTGGATCTGGCCGTGTGCAATGGCCCGCAACATTGGGTCTGGGCGGGCACTGAAGCAGAGATTGGCACACTGACACAGCGTCTGGAACAGCAACACATTCCCTGCCAGCGCCTTAACATCACCTGTGCGGCACATTCCGCCATGCTGGAGCCGGTGCTGGATACATTCGCCCAATATGTGAAACAGCTGCAACCTGCATCAGAAGAGATCCCCCTCATTTCTACCCTGACAGCGGAGTTCGCGACGTCGGAGCAATGGGCGTCACCTGACTATTGGCGTGACCATATGCGTCATACAGTACATTATCACCAAGCCATTGAGTTTTCTCGCCAACAAGGAGTGGCTCTTTTTGTTGAGTTTGGCGCGGATGCACAGCTAACCGGGATTGGACGTCGCATCAGTTTGCCGCAAGAGACATGGATTGCGACCGCAAACCGTCAAAGTGCGCCAGAAGACATTCAGCAAGCCGTGCTGATGCAACTGTATTGTGCCGGTGCACAACTTGACTGGCGACACCTTTTCCCGTTTACAGGGGAAAAATGCCATGCACCGCTCTATCCTTTCGATAAACAGGAGTATCGCTTCACTGCCCCCCAATCGGTGAAAGCGCCCGTCAATACCGGAATTGATATCAATGCTCTCCTTGAACCCACCATTGGACAGCATGCTGATGCGGCGATACTTCGTGCACTGTATACCGATGCACTGGTCTACCAATGTCATGGACGAGGTGCAGAACAAGGTTTCAGTGCCATCGACACGATCCGGGCCGGCCGTCTGCAACCTTGCTGGCTTCCTTTGCTGGAGCAACTGCTGAGACTGTGTGTTCAGCAAGGTTATTACCAGCCTGTTTCCGGGCCAACAACCCATAAAATGTATCGCCCTTGCCGTTCCCTGCCATATGCCAAACGCAGATTATTAGAGAGGGATTTACTTTCAGATTTCCCTGCACTGATCTACGCAGGTGAGCGTTTGTTCGCCCTGATGAGTGACAGGGCTGATCTCCCCCGTCAATTATTGGCGGCCAAAACAGCCAAAATCGTGGAAAAATCATGGCTGCCCATGCCGCAACCCTGCCCTGAGACACAGTATTCCCTGCATTGGCACGCCATCAATGCAGGGAATAAACCAAGCTCTCCTAAGGCATACCAGCTTCTGTGCCCATCAATATCCCGAGATGCGATTGCCCGGCATTGGCATCAGGCAGGCATTCATTTGCAGCCTGAAAGCAAAAACAAATTATTACTGCTTCAGGGCCATGACACGGTTGAATTGTGCCAGCAGGTCATCCGCGAATTAGAACATCATGACACAGGCTCACTCACGGTTGTCACTTGCCATGCCCAACCTGAAAGTACACTATCAAAAGAGGCCATCAACCCTGCTCAATATGCTGTTTGGGCTTTATTGCGCGTTGCGGTTGAAGAGTATCCCCACCTCCATATTCAGGCCATAGATATCGGTGATATCCATGACGGAGAAACCCTATCCTCAGCATTGAACTCTCTGGGTGAACATAACCGGTGGCTGAGGGTTCGGGGCAACCAGATGGCAGCGCCGGTTTTACAGCGCCATGCCTTACCGCTTTCACAACATGCCGCGACAATTCCCCGTCAGGGTTGGCATATTGTTACAGGTGGCATGGGCGGTATCGGTCAGATTTCTGTCCGTTGGTTGCTGTCGCAGGGTGCCCGCAAGATTGCCGTGTTTGCCCGTCGCCAGCATCCGGATTGGGATGCTTTTGTACAAGAACTGTCACAGGGTGATGAATGTGAAATACGCTGGGTTAATGTTGATGTCACTGACACACCGGCCCTGTTAAGCGCAATACAGACATTGGCAGAGACTGACAGCATTGCCGGCGCAATCCATGCCGCCGGCGTTGCTGACCATACGCCGCTGGCAAAACTGGGGCATCAGCACCTGTCACAAATGTTGTCTGTCAAAGCCAAAAGCGGAGACGTGTTGCAAGGCGCACTCCAACAACATAATGCCCGATATTTGCTGCTTCACGCGTCTGCGGCCTCATTGCTGGGGGCTAAGGGCCAAGGTGCTTACGCCATCGCCAATGCCTGTTTGGAATCTTTGGCACTGACAGCGTCAGATTCTCTGATGGTGAAAACATGGGTTTGGGGTGTTTGGGGAGGCATTGGTATGGCCAGTGACCTCAGGCTCGTGGAGAAACTCGCTCAGGATGGCATGCTGCCATTCAATATCAATGAAGGGATCTGGCATCTCACCCAGTCGCTGAGAGCGCCAGCTCCATGTTATCTGGCCATGCGATTGGATGAACGCCATCCTGATATTTCCCGACGTTTACAGACTGGCTTATCCCCTTACCATAGTGTTGCTGCCGCCATATCTGTGCCCGCAGCCGTATCCGCACCGTCCACGGAGAATACGCGCCATCGGGATAGCCAACAGCGGCTGAATTGGCTGCGTCAGTGTGTTGCGACATTGTTGCGTTTAGAAAAACCTGAATGTTTGGAAGCCCAACAAGATTTACTGCAATTTGGTTTAGATTCGCTGTTGTTCCTTGAACTGAACAGTGTTATCCACCAGCAATTTGGTTTCAGATTAACCGCAGAACGGGCTTATCAGAATATGACGCTGGAAGGGCTCAATGCTCTCATTGGAAAGACATTGCCTGAACAGTCCATTCCTTCTGTTCAAGCTGAGATCATTATTGATAGTGGCCGACGCCATGAGCCATTTCCCCTGACGCCCATCCAACATGCTTATTGGGTCGGACGCACTCAAGCCTTTGAATTTGGCGGGGTCGCCTGTCATGTCCTGTTTGAATGGGATCTGACACTGCAACACTTTGACATTCTCCGCTTTGAGCAGGCATGGAATGTGTTGATCCAGCGTCATGGCATGTTGCGCATGATAGTGGACGAAGATGGGCAGCAGAGAATTCTGCCGGAGACCCCTTGGTATGCTCTATCACAGGATGACTTGCGTTCACTGGATGACACCGCCTGTGAACAGGCTTTGGCTCAACGCCGTCATGCGCTTTCTTATTTAGTGCCTCCCGCAGAACAGTGGCCACTGTTTGACGTTTCTGTTTCATTGTTGCCCGATGAACGTTGCCGCTTACATATGAATCTGGATCTGTTGCAATTTGACGTACAGAGTTTCCGGATCATGATGGACGATCTACAACTTGCCTATCGCCAACAACCTCTGGCACCGCAACACTTTACTTTCCGCGATTATGTCATGGCAGAGCAGGCGCAACGTGAGAGTAAAGAGTGGCGTACCTCATGGGCATACTGGCAGGAACAATTGCTTTCACTTCCTCCGGCGCCGAGATTGCCGTTGAACCCACAACCAACCCAACGCAGTCAACCTCAATTCACAACTTATGAAGGTCGATTGGCACAATCTGACTGGCAATTACTGAAACAAAGCTGGCAAAAATGGGGAGTGACGCCATCTGCGGGGCTGCTGACCCTGTTTGCCCATACGCTTGAATGGTACAGCCGCCACCCGCTGTTCACCCTCAATCTGACATTCTTTAACCGCCAGCCTTTCCATCCGGAAGTTCAGGATCTGATTGGTGATTTTACTTCTGTCATGCTGATGGATTTTGATTTACGCAAGACAACGTCTCTGCGTGCCAGCATGGAAAAAACACAGACCTTGCTTTGGCAGCGCCTGAGCCACAGCCATGTCAATGGTGTTGAAGTGTTGCGCGAACTCGGTCGCCAGCAATCCAATGATGCCCAAAACAGGCAGCCCCTCACCCCTGTCGTTTTCACCAGCATGTTGGGAATGGCGCAAGAAGGCGTGGCTATCAAACAATCCATTACCCAATTACTGGGCGATCCGGTCTTTGTTTTAAGCCAAACACCACAGGTCTGGCTGGATCATCAGGTGATGGAAGTGGATGGTGAGCTGCTGTTCAACTGGTATTGCATGGATGATGTTCTTGAATCGGGTGTTATTGAGGGCCTGTTTGCCGCTTACAATGCCCTGTTAGCCCAAATTTGCCATCAGGCAGACAGTACCGGGCTTTATGACCTTAAGATCCCGCCCGCCGGTCACGCACGTTATGACTTCTGGCCGCAACATCCTGAATTGCGTCAGGCGGAAGAATGGCTGCGCACTAAGCCTGAAATACGGTTAGCTGAGATCCAGCCACGTCAAAATAAGGCATTGGATAATGGCAATACCATCGGTGATATCAGTGATAATGCCCAAGGTTATGACCTGTGGTTAGTTGCGGAAGACAATGCCTCTTTGCCACTGCCCGCGATGCAGGCCGAAGCACAGGCAATAAACACCGATACACTGCCGTTACCGACACCAGAAGAACAGCAGTCGTTCGAGTGTTCATGGCAACACATTGAGCAACAAGCCCTATTCGGCCTTGCCAAGACACTGTTGCGTCATCATTTATTTGCTGCACCACAACAGTGTCATAGCCGGGAAGAAATTGCCCGGTGCTTACAATTGGCCCCACAGTATCAACGCCTGCTCAAGCAATGGCTGGCACTATTGGGCAATCGGGGTTTCATTGAAAAAACCGGTGACAATTATCGTTGCCTGCAATCACTCCGCCAAATTCCGGCTCCAACAGCAAAATTAGATGATGCGGTGTGGTGTCAGGCCATCAGCCGTTATGTTGCGACCTGTATCGAACAACATGACACCCTGCTTGCCGGACAAAACAATGCATTGGAATTGCTGTTTGCCGATAAACAAACCACGGCCAGCCTTTACAGTGAAAATCCGGCATTACACTGCCTGAACCGGACTGCCGCTGAAATTATCCGGCAATTGAGTCAGTCATCTGAGCATTTCACGATGCTGGAAGTCGGCGCAGGAACAGGGGCTACATCACAAAAAGTGCTTAAACAGAATGCACATTGCATTGAAAGTTATCACTTTACGGATATTTCACCGCTATTTTTGGATGATGCCCGACAATTACTCAATCAGTATGGCGAAACCGTAAAATTTGCCCTGTTCGACATTAACCAGCACATCGATTTTGGTCAGCACCCTGAATCCGGTTATGACCTGATTATGGCGGTTAATGTTTTACATGATGCCACCCATCTGAATAACACCCTGAAGCGTTTGTCCCGATTACTGAAATCCGGTGGATGGCTGCTGATTATCGAATCCACCAAGCGTGACAGTGCCATGCAACTCGCGAGTGTCGGGTTTATTGAAGGCATCAATGCCTGGACTGACGATCGCGGCAATCATGATGATAATGAGAGTGCACTGCTGGAACTGGCAGGCTGGCGCCAGTGTCTGGAAAAATCCGGTTATCGGGTTTCACTGGAATGGCCGGGGCAAGACGGCCCGGAATTGCATCAACAATTGATTCTGGCACAGTCAGGACAACAATCTCGCCTGAACCTCAGTGAAATAGCAGCACAATTCTCAATGTTGCCCTATCCGCTGCATATTCAGCAACAAGAGCAGTTACCGTTGTCTGTGATCACTCAAGAAAGAACCCCACAGCCATCCGCTGCAAAAACCGGACAATCTGATACCGCCGGTGATCTGTCCCATGATTTCCATGATACTGAACAGAGCGATATTGAACAGGACGTGATCGCGCTTTGGAATTCACTGCTGACTCAGCCGGTACAACGGCACAGCGACTTTTTCCAAAGTGGCGGGGATAGCTTGATTGCGACCCGCATGGTCGTGCAATTACGCCGTCAGGGTTACGGGCAAGCCAATCTGCAAAAATTGTTTGAATACCCCAAGTTAAGCGAATTCTGCCGCACCTTGCGGGCGGTTGAACTCACGCCAGAAATACCGGTTGCATTGTCTCAGGCAGCACCGGCTTTGGCATCGGAAGAAATTCTGCCACTCACTCCTCTCCAATACGCTTATTGGCTGGGAGAAAGCCAACTGTTCCAGTTCGGTAATGGCATCGCCCATTTCTACGCTGAACTGGCAATGGATACATTGGATCTTCCTCGTTTCACAGCAGCTTGGGATCGCGTGATAAATCATCATGCGCAATTGCGCGGTTATGTGAAAGACGGGCAATACCATATTCTGCCGGAAGTTCCCCATTATGCACCGACAGTGATTGATTATCGCAATATGACGCCAGATGAGCGGGAAACGAAGCTGGCCCATGCCCGCAATACATTGCGCACTCAGGGCGTTCCCAGCGATAGCTGGCCACTGTTTGACCTGACCCTGCACCATATCGATGATCGCGCATATCTATTGCATTTGACCGTTGATTTAGTGGTCGCGGACGGAAAAAGCCTGACATTAATCCTGCGTGATTTACATCAATGGTATCAGGCGGTGGATTGGCAGCCAGAGCCTCAGCTCGCCACCATTGGCGATTACATTCAGGCGTTGGAAGATGAAAAGTCCGGGGAAACCTGGCAACAAAGCCGACAATACTGGCTCGACCGTTTGCCTTCACTGCCTGATGCACCGATGTTACCGCTGAAAAGCAGCCAATCACTGGAATTGGATCAGCAGTGCCTGACGGGTGTTATCACTCCGCAGCAATGGCAACGTTTGCAGCAACGTGCAGCAGAACACCGTGTGTCACCATCACAAGTGATGCTCACTCTGTTTGCCCATGTTCTGTCGGTATGGAGCAGCAACGCACATTTCACGATCAATGTCTTGCATGGCAATCGGCTGTTAATGCCACAACATTGCGACACACTGGTCGGTAATCTGTCCACAACTTCGTTGCTGGAAGTTGACTTGCGCAATACCGCCGGGTTCAGCGATGCCGTCAACAGAATACAAAAACAATGGCTGGCTGATCTTCAACATGCCCTGTTTGACGGACAACTCGTGCTCAGGGAGAAAAACCAGCATCGCCACAATCTGAATGCAGGTATGCCGATTGTATTCAATGATACAACCGGTACGGCAGGTAAAGGGCCTTCAGGACTAGGCACCCTGAATCTTTTTGGGGCGCAAACACCCCATGTTTATCTCGATTGTATGCTGATTTCCCGGGCAGAAGGTGGCGTGACCATACAATGGGCAATTTTGCCGCAGTTGTTCCAGCCACAAGTAGCAGAAAATATGTTTGCTCATTATCAGGCTTGCGTGGCTACCTTGCTGGAGCCGGATTACATCTGGAGCAACCCGATTCCTGACTGGCTTCCGGCACACGATCGGGCTTTATGTCAAATCAGCAATGCAACAAGACGTGATTTTCCATCACACACACTTTGTTCGCTGATTGAACACGCTGTAAATCGTTATCCACAACGCACTGCCGTTGTCGATGCTTCCCGCCAGATAGATTACTGCACTTTGTGGTCACAAAGCCTGACACTGGCTGCTCACCTGCAAGCACAAGGGGATCAAGCATCATCTTTGATTGGGGTGGTGATGGAAAAAGGCTGGGAACAGGTTGTTGCAGTCATTGCCATTCTATTGACGGGGCGTGCTTACCTGCCCATTGATGCCAGCTATCCGCAACAGCGCATTCATCAACTTCTGGCATCAGGAGAAGTGGATACGGTACTGACGCAACCCCAGTTTGCTCAACAAATTCACTGGCCTGAACATTCACGTGTTATCTCTCTGGATGAAACATTGCTCAGCAACTTGCCTGCGGCCACCAGCAAGCCATGTTTACCTGCACATCCGGCAGATCTGGCTTATGTCATCTTCACTTCCGGCTCAACCGGAAAACCGAAAGGTGTCATGATTGATCATCAGGGCGCGGTCAATACTATCCTTGATATTAACCAACGCATCGCGCTCAATGAGCACGATAGTGTACTGGCAATCTCAGAATTAACTTTCGATCTCTCCGTCTACGACTTATTCGGCCCTCTGAGCTGTGGGGCAAAATTGGTTATCCCTTCTGCGGGAGATAATCGGCAGCCTGATCGATTGTTGGCATGGTTGCACCAAGAGTCTGTGACTGTCTGGAACTCGGTTCCTGCATTTGTGCAACTGCTTGAAGAATATACCCAAAATCATTCACATTCCCTGAATGGCCTGCGTTGGGTATTGATGAGCGGAGATTGGATACCTACCCATTTGCCGGAAAAATTATATGCCCTGCACCCTGCGCTCAACCTCCTCAGTTTAGGCGGTGCAACGGAAGCATCAATTTGGTCCATTGCCTACCCCATTGCACAGGTTGATCCAAATTGGCGCAGCATTCCCTATGGCAAGCCACTGAGCAATCAGACTTTCCATGTGCTCAATGCCGCCCTTTCGCCTTGCCCGGTCTGGGTAACCGGTGAGCTGTATATTGGCGGCTCAGGGCTGGCGCAGGGTTATTGGGCCGATGCTGAAAAAACAGCGCAGGCATTTATCACACATCCCCAAACGGGTGAACGGCTTTATCGCACTGGTGACTTAGGACGCTGGCTTCCGGACGGCAATATCGAATTTCTGGGACGCAACGATCACCAAGTGAAAATTCGCGGTTACCGGATTGAACTCGGCGAAATCGAACATCGCTTGTGTGAACATCCTGCGGTACAACAGGCCATCGTATTTGCTCATACTGCTTCAACCGGTGCGTTGCAGTTGGTTGCGGGCTTACGTTTAACTGACGATGCACCGGCATCTGCCGAACTTTTACCTGTATTGCCTCATTGGTTACAGCAAACTCTGCCAATCTGGATGTGCCCGCAGCGGTTTATCATGCTCGAAACAATGCCTGTTTCCGACAACGGTAAAATCGACAGACGGACGTTAATGGATTTGGCTGAAGCTGATCTGGCTGAAAAAGAGCAAAATATTCATTCAATGCAGTCCGGGGCCGTGAGTCCTGTTCTCAATGCCGCATCCAATGCTGCTCTCAATACTGTTTTCAATACTGTTTTCAATACAACAACAGGGCGTACTGTATTGAGTTTGTGGGAATCTGTATTGGAACAACAGGGTATCAATGTGCATGAAAGTTTCTTTGTTCTTGGCGGAGATTCCCTTGCCGCGGTGCGTCTGATGATGAAAATCAACCAGACGTTTAACCGCCAATATCCGCTCAGCCTGCTGCAAACTTACGATACCGTGCATTCCCTGGCTGAATTTATTGAGCATCAACCGGAAAACATCTCTCAGGGGATTGTTTTAAACGAAGGAAATACGGAAAAGCCGACTTTATTTATCGTCCATCCGATTGGTGGTCATCTGTTGGGATACCACCATTTAGCCACTGCTTTTGGTGACCGTCGCCTGATTGGTCTGGCATTTACGCCAGAAAGCCTGAATACTGATGCCCCATCCGTTGCGGCACTGGCAACCAATTATATCAACCAAATCCGGGCACTCCAGCCAGAAGGCCCTTATGCACTGGCAGGCTGGTCTTTTGGCGGATTAGTCGCCTACGAAATGGCCCATCAGTTACGTGCTGTGGGGGAACAGGTTTCTCACTGTATTCTGATTGATAGTTTTGCCCCGAATGTACGTACTGACCTGATATTGGATGACACGTTCGGCCATCGCCATTTCCTGTTGGATTTACAAGGGCAATTCCCTGATCTGGCTCTGGATAATCATGCGATCACCGCTGATACTGAGACATTCCTGCAAGCATTGTCCGAAGCCTTGCCATTGTCCGCAAAATTCGACAGCTCGCTGACTGAACTTTATACCGTATGGCACCATAACCTGCGCGCATTGGTCGATTATCATCCGCCGCGCTCTCCTCAGCCTTTCTCCCTTGTTCAGGCAACTCAAGCATTGCCTGATTTTATGGATTATCTCGACCTGACCACTATCACCTCAGCGGATCTCGGCTGGCAAGCGTTCGGGCCAGTCAATGTGACGCAGCTTGATGGTGATCATTACAGCTTATTCCAACCCGGACATGTCAGCACCTTGGTGACTTGTCTGAACAATATCCTGAATTCAATCCCGGCTATTGAGCCTGTTAAGGAGAACATATGATAAAGCCACAACGGGTTCTGATTGTCGGTGCAAAATTTGGCGAGCTGTACCTCAATGCATTTATGCAATCCCGGCCAAATCTGGTGCTGGCCGGAATTCTGGCGCAGGGAAGCCCTCGCTCACAGCAGCTTGCCCGTGATTTCAATGTCCCTCTGTTCCGTTCATTGGATGAATTGCCGGACGACATTGACATTGCCTGTGTGGTCATCCGCGCAGAGGTGATTGGCGGAAAAGGTGATCAACTGACTCAGGCATTGTTGCAACGGGGAATTTCGGTCATTCAGGAACACCCCCTTGATGCAGATGCCATCAAAAGACACCAAACAACCGCTGACAGGCTGGGTGTGAAGTTTTGGGTAAACAGTTTTTACAGCCAGTGCCATGCAGGCAGAAGCTGGCTGCACGCAGCCCATCAGGTCAATCAATTGTCACAGCAACAAGCGATGGCCGGCTATCTGACCACCAGCCGCCAGTTGCTGTTCTCTTCACTTGATCTATTGCTACAGGCCTGCCAATGCCCAGAGCAGGTAAAGATACGCCATACCGGTCAGCGGAGTAATGCGTTTCATTGCTTTGAGCTGAGTTTTGCCGGGACTTCCATCGCGTTGGACGTGCAAAGCTATCTCGACCTCAAAGATCCCGATATGCATAACCTTGTCATGCACAAAATGACGCTCATTTGGCCTGCGGGTTATCTGACCCAGGAAGCCAGTTATGGACCGGTGATTTGGACACCGGTCCTGCATGCCCCGAACCATCTGAACAATAGCCAGAGCCTCTATCTGACCGCCTGTCAGCCGGATGGGGCTTACCAGCACCATGCCACCTCCCAGATCCTGTGCCCGGCGACAAAAGACTGGATGACGGCCTTTGAATGTGACGGTGCTGAAGGTGTCGCCGAGCTGCTCAGTGCTTTCTCTTCTGTATTGGGTGGTGCACCTTGCCCCGTTGCTTTCAGCCAGAATTATCAATGGCAGTTGGCGGATCTGTGGCAACAAATTCTGCGAATGATGGGAGAGCCTGTGATTCAGGATTTATCGCCTCCGGTCTGGATTGAGCCGGTTCAATTGATGCTGGCCAAGGAAGAATGCTGATGAAATGGACACTCCCTGCCCATCCGATGATACGCCCATGTCTGGCTTCTCGCGATGAACCTAAATATACCCTGTTGATCTGCCCCTTTGCCGGGGGCAGCAGCAGTGCTTTTCGCCAATGGACCACATTGGAAAATCAGGACATTGCTGTTTCACTGGTGATTTATCCCGGACGTGACAGCCGCATGAATGAACATGCGGCCACCCAAATTGCGCCATTGGCGCAATCACTCTCGGATTTGATTGTGTCACTCTCACCACAACAGAGAAAAAATTTGATACTGGTCGGCCACAGCATGGGGGCTCAGGTCGCTTTTGAGGCTTGCCAGCGCCTTGAACAACACCACTGTCCGCCAAAGGCACTGGTACTTTCGGGGTGTCATGCCCCCCACCTTCAATCCCGGCGCAAATTAAGCGGGTTACCTGATCGTGAATTCATTGAACAACTGATCGATATCGGTGGTTGCAGCCCCTTATTACAGGAAGACCCCGGATTGCTGTCGCTGTTTTTACCTATGCTGCGCGCTGATTTTTGCGCTACAGAGCATTATCACCGGGTGATTCAGTCTGATTCAGTCAAACTACAAACGCCTACCCTGTTGCTTTATGGCAACGAAGACAAAGAAGCCTCTGCGCTGGAGGTTCAACAATGGCATCACTGGCTTGCCGGCGATAACCAAGATCTTTCCCATGGCTGCCAGGAAATTGTCGGCAACCATTTTTATATCACGCAAAAACCACAAAGTTTTATTCGTCACATTACCCAATTTATGCAAGAAGTTTATCCACAGGAGTTCGCATAATGGCACTTAATTCAATCCCGGAAAAAAAACTGACTATGACACCAGATTATCCTTGGAATGGTCAGACGATAGACCAACAGCTGGCCGGATGGTCGAAAATCTGGGGTGATAACACGGCACTGATCTATCAGGATCAGTGCATGACCTACCGTGAACTCCATCAATCTGCTGAAAGGCTGGCAAGCGGTTTATTCCGACAGGGAATACGTCGTGGTGATAACATCATGGTGCAATTGTCTAACCGCATCTCTTTTGTCGTTACCTGTTTTGCCCTGTTCCGACTGGGCGCCCATCCGGTGTTATTGATGCCGACACAGCGGGCGCATGATGTTCATGCTCTTTGCCAGATTGCCCGTCCAGTGGCCTACATTATTCCTGATTGCATCCACGGTTTTGATTACCGTGAAATGGCGCGGGAAGTCATGGCATCCTGCCCTGACATGAAACACATTATCGTTGACGGGGAAGCGGAAGAATTTACTGCGTTATCCTCCATTGACGGTGAACCACTGGATATTTCTGGCCCATGCTATGGTGATATTGCGGTACTTCTGCTTTCAGGCGGAACGACAGGCACACCGAAATTAATTCCACGTACTCACGATGCCTATACCTACGATTTTGTCCTCTCTGCCCGCTTATGCTCAATCAGCCCCGAAAGCGTTTACTTGGCGGTATTGCCCGTTGCCCATAACTTCACCTTAGGCAGCCCCGGCATTCTGGGGACACTTTCCCATGGGGGGTGTGTACTTTTGAGTGACACCGCCAGTTGTGACGAAGCCATGCCATTAATCGAACAACATAAAGTGACCCATGTCGCATTAGTCCCGGCACTTGCCCGTCTCTGGGAACAGGCCCGTGATTGGGAACAAAGCGATCTTTCATCCCTGCGCTGTTTACAAGTGGGCGGAGGCCGGCTTACCCCGGAACTGGCAAAACAGGTCATGTCACGTCTTGGCCCTCTGCAACAGGTATTCGGCACTGCCGAAGGGTTACTTTGCTATACCCGACTGAATGATCCTCATGAAGCCATCATTAACACCCAAGGACGGCCATTATCAGAAGAAGATGAACTCAAAATCGTTGATGCCAATTTACAGCCGGTTGCTTCCGGTGAAGTCGGCGAACTGATTACGCGAGGCCCTTACACCATTACAGGTTATTACCGTGCGGAACAGCATAATACCGTTGCTTTCACGCCGGACGGTTTCTACCGTACAGGCGATTTGGTTCGCATGCGGGCTGATGGCAATCTGATTGTTGAAGGCCGCATTAAGGAACAAGTTAATCGCAGCGGTGAAAAAATCTCGACACAAGAAGTAGAAACATTGCTGCTGCAACATCCGGATATTGATGACGCTGTTGTTGTTGCTGTTCCTGATGAACTTTTGGGCGAACGAATTTGTGCTTGTATTCCGAAGAACATTAATCAACCTGAATCTGTCGATATACAAGGCTTTTTGTATCAAAAAGGTGTTCAACGCCACAAAATCCCGGATCAATGGTTATTTGTTGCTTATTGGCCATTAACCACCGTAGGAAAAATTGACAAACGCCAGTTAGTGCAAATGGCACAGGAAGACTATACCGCCAACAAGGAAAATAATTGTTCAATGCAACAATACCATGAACACACAATCGCGATTAACAGCGCGCCCTTAAATCTGGTTACCCACTTGCTCACCGGGTTTGAAAATGATGATGTCCAATCCTATACGCTCTATGAAATGAAAGGAGAATGGTCATTGGGAATAGGATGTGCAGCTACAATAAGTGCTGATGCATCAGGACAATTAACTGATGCAAAGGGAGAACGTCATCCCTATGATATCAATACGCTAAGCCAGAAACTGGAACAAGTACTCAATGAATTGCCTATTGAAAACTGGCGGGCTTATGGCCGCTCATTGTTTGAATTGTCCCATTTGATCTATGGCATCCCCTTAGATCCATCACTAAAACAACAAAATGAAGCCCTGATCAAGCTCACGATCCCACAACATGAATTGCGCGTAACTCAGGGACAGGTTCTGATAAGAACGCTTGAAGAAAAATACGTCGCTCTTCTGGGCGAGAAGATCAAACTGGCTGACCAAGCAGGCATTCCCGCGTTTTCAGATGCAAAACCACTGGAAATTATCAGCACCGAAGGCGCAATGAAACATTATCAGGATAATGTCGCGAATGCGGTTAACGATATTGCCACAGGGCACTATCAAAAAGTGATCCTGTCACGCAAAGTTGAGCTTGGTGAGCATGTGAATATCACAAGCAGCTATTGGCTGGGACGTCAGGCCAATACACCAGCCCGCTCCTTTTTCTTAAAAGATGAAGAATATTCTGTATATGGTTTCAGCCCTGAAACGGTGCTTGAAGCAGATGAATCAGGTTGGATCAACAGCCAACCACTGGCAGGCACCAGAGCATTGACACATGATGAGGAACAAGATCAAAAACTGCGGGAAGATTTGCTTTCTGATCCTAAAGAAATCGCTGAGCACGCGGTTTCTGTCAAGCTGGCATTGGAAGAGCTGGAACTGATTTGTCAGGCGGATACACTTCAGGTATCTGAGTTCATGGCTATCCGTAAACGTGGTTCGGTGCAACATCTGGCATCCAGAGTAAAAGGCTTACTGCAAACAGATAAAAATCGCTGGGATGCTTTCATTGCCTTGTTCCCGGCCGTGACCGCATCGGGAATACCTAAAAAACCCTCTTTACAGGCTATTTCCCGTTATGAAGGTGAGCCACGCCGTCTTTACAGCGGTAGCGTCATGATGTTGGACAGCACAGGAAAACTGGATGCCGCACTGGTATTACGCTCTTTTTATCAGCATAACGGACGCAGCTGGCTTCAGGCGGGAGCAGGGCTTGTCAGAGATTCAAAACCAGAGCGGGAATGGCAGGAAACCTGCGAAAAACTTGAGTGCATTATGAAATATGTCCATTCCTAACGCGAATGACAGCATTAAACCGTTATTGCTGCCTGAATAGTCACTTTATTTCGGGTTACAGTATTTTTTAATCACCGTACTTGGGGAAAATCAGATATCACTCTGGTTTTCCCCGCAACCATCCCTTTTTTCGTAAAAAATATCAGCGGGCTTTGCACCCTCCGTCCAACAGCGCCTCTTCATCACAACGACGGCCATTCGCCAGCTGACATACAGGGATTTGATGCCCATTCAACTGATGGGTCAATGACGGAATTCCGCCTATTCCCGAACAGGCATCATTGGCATCCTGACTCAAATTAATGCCCAAATCAGAATATTGATAATATTTACTTTGGTTCAACGAGAGATTTGTTTGCGACCCACTGCATCCTATTAATCCCCACCCCGCCAACAACAAACTGCCTAAGAAAAAACCTCGCCTCAAAAACATATTTTCTCCCATTCAATTTCGGGAACTCATTTAAATACCATCAATAATAGATTAATGTCCGGCACTTTTAGAAAGTAAATTAATCACCAAAACTCCCGAAATAATCAACAGAATTCCGATTACTGCGGGTAAATCAAGTTTTTGTTGATATAAAAATATGCCGGCAACAGAAACCAGCACAATGCCAAGGCAGGACCAGACAGCGTAAGCGATTCCCAAAGGCATGGTTTTAACAACTTGTGATAATGCCCAGAAAGATAAGCAATACCCTATAACAACAATGACAGAGGGCACTAAGCGAGTAAATCCATCTGCTGTTTTTAACATTGTCGTTGCTATCACTTCAGAGAAAATAGCGATAAATAAATAACCCCAAACATTCATATTACTCACCAGACTCAGGTCAAAATCATAAGACAGAACATTTATCAAAAAAACTGCTTAATTACCATAGGTTGTCAGGCAACACCTCAGCAAATTTTGTTACCTGATTTTCAGTTTAACCGGTCAATTATCGTGTTTTAAATGCCGTTTCTTTTGACGATAGCTATTTTCATCGTTATGGCTAATTTATAACTAAGCCTGATGTCCTGTTCCTCAATGACCCGTTTTCTTCGGTAGAGAGGGAATTGCTTTAATGACTCGAAGAAATAGGTAAAAGGTTAAGGATTACATGTTAGCCACAATATGTGGATATGAATGTGATTAGAATGAATTGTGGGGATAAATATGAAAAAGGCCGCATTAAGCAGCCTTATGTACTATTTAATAAACTTTAAGTCGTCTTTCCTGTGTCGCTTTTGTTCCTGATAAAAATTTTCATGAGAACTAAAATTTAACAAATATAGCTTTATCTTTTCTTCAACCCAATGATATCCAAGTAATGCTAGCTGGTTGTTTAACTGAAATTTGTGAACACGAAGAAAACTTAAATCTCCTTTCTTCTGCTCGCCAATTTCTGGGTTGTTGATGATGTTCTCTATTTCATCTTCCACTGTCACAAGAAGATTTTCCGGTAATTTAGATAATGCTTTAGAGAAACGTCTCGTTTCATCAACATCAATCTTGGGACTTTTTTGTCCTTCTGACATAACGCGACACCTTACCATTGTCGACTTCGCTTTTCGCCAGTAAAACATCAAGGATAAAGGAGTACGGCAGATCCGGATTTTCTTCGGCGATACGACCTATTTTTGCCCAATGTTCGATCTGCTTTGGTACACTCCTGCTTGAAGCTTCAGCGTGAATTTTTACATCACTCACGAAGTCATCATCTAAACGGATGCTAATAGCCATTTGCGTAGCCTCTCTGTGTTTGTGTTACATGCGGTGCTAAACGCATACGCCCTGATAATATGCGCCACTTTGTCGAATAATGCAATCTTTTGTCGCATTGAATGATTGTGTGATGATGCAATATGCCAGAACTCATTGAATTTGTTCCGAGTGATTTGTGGAAGTAAGCCCGCATCAGCCCGACATAGGGCGGTTTCAAACAAAAATAAAAATCCGTATAATCCATCCCCTGCAAAAAATCCATATGGAAAATCTACAGCCGGTACAATCGGCAATGTGAGAAGTCGCAATGAATCAGAAAGATACAAGAAAAGAGACACTTGAATTCAACAAACTCCAGAAGCGCCTGAGGAGAAACGTTGGTAATGCTATTATTGATTACAATATGATTGAAGAAAATGATGTTGTAATGGCATGCATCAGTGGTGGCAAAGATTCGTTTGCGATGTTAGATATCCTGTTGAATCTGCAAAAGGCCGCCCCTATAAAATTCGACGTCGTTGCCGTCAACCTCGATCAGAAACAGCCGGGCTTCCCTGAGCATATTCTGCCCCAATATTTTGAAAGTCTGGATATCCCTTACTATATCGTAGATAAAGACACTTATTCCGTTGTCAAAGAAAAAGTTCCTGAAGGCAAAACAACCTGTGGGTTATGTTCCCGCCTGCGCCGCGGTACACTCTATTCTTTTGCAGAAAAAATCGGGGCGACCAAAATTGCACTTGGCCATCACCTTGATGATATCGTTGAAACCCTGTTCCTGAATATGTTCCACGGCGCACGCATGAAGGCGATGCCACCAAAGCTACGTTCTGATGATGGTCGCAATGTTGTCATCAGGCCTCTTGCTTACTGCCGGGAAACAGATCTCATCAATTACGCTGAACACAAACAATTTCCAATCATTCCGTGTAATTTGTGCGGCTCTCAAGAAAATCTGCAACGGCAGGCAATCAAAGCGATGTTAGTGGAATGGGATAAGAAAACGCCGGGCAGAGTAGAAAGTATTTTCAAGTCTCTTCAAAATGTGAGCCCAAGCCAGTTAGCGGATAAAACACTTTTCGACTTTGTTGACCTGCCTTTGGATCGTGAAGGAAAAAGAGAAGAATACGCGTTTAACGAAGCCGTCGTGTCATCCACAAACATTGATGATGCTATGTTTATAGAAATCACCAATGTTTGAACAATGCCCGGCGGTTAACTGATCGTGCTCAAGGTTGTCTTTGTCAGTGGGAAGCTGACGCCAAATAAATCACAACTTGTTCATTCATAGAAATATTTTCCTGACCATCATAAAAAAATAGCCGATGCTAAATTAACATCGGCATAATGAAGGTCAATTATTTTCTGTGAAACTCAAGATGAGAAAAACTACAATTATGGAGCACAACGTTCATCGCCCAACGTTGCATTCACCTGCGGGAGTTATAGTGCCTCAATTGGTCGATCAGATTATTGATATATCTCAAATCCGATGACACTAATCGAATAAATTGCATATTGGCAGAATAATCAACCAAATTCCGCTGATTATGTGTGCAATCGATTTCATAGCCATTTGGTCCGCCTTAGCCACCACCAGAAAATGGCTATCAATACTGACAGCAAGAGGCTGAAGAGCAGAAACCCGAATTGGTATGCGCTGCCCGGTATTCCACCTAAATTGACACCAAATAATCCGGTCAAAAAAGTACTCGGCAAGAATATCATTGCCAGCAAAGACATCATGTAAGTACGGCGGTTCATCGCATCAGCCATCATGGATGTGATTTCATCGGCAAGGACCGCAGTCCGGGCAATGCAGCCATCAAGATCGTCCAAACCACGCCCCAACCTGTCCGCCACTTCTTGCATTAAATGACGTTCATCATCACTCATCCAGGGTAAACGTTCATTGGTCAGGCGGGTAAAAACATCACGCTGGGGCGCCATATACCGACGCAGCACGATAAGTTGTTTACGCAATAATACCAGTTCCCCACGACCGGGAATTTTTTGCTCCAAAATACCGTCTTCCAGTTCGATCAAATTATCATGCAGTTCTTCAATAAAATCATTCACCTCATCAGTCATGGCATCAGCTATCTCAATCAGCCAATGCCCTGTATTTTTTGCTCCAACGCCGTTATGTAAATCATCCAGTACTTGGTCAATTGAGTGAATTTTCCGGTGCCGGCTGGATATGATGACCTTGTCATTGATATAGATGCGGAACGAAACCAGATGGTCAGGACGTGCATTATTGTTGCGATTGACCGACCTCAAGGTAATCAAGGTCCCTTCACCTGTGCGCAATACTTTCGGACGAATACTTTCACTCAATAACCCTTCTTTAACCGAAGGCGGCAGCAACGTTGTATTCATCAGCCATTGATAACTGGCCTGATTTTTATAATCAAAATGCTGCCAAAATGGTTGCTCTGCGGTAGCAAGTGAATCTTCCCCAAATGCCACAGTTCCCCCCTTGCCGTTCAATTGGCAAGAGTAAACAGCATCTGACCCCTTAAATACTGAGCCGTAGATCGTTTCCACATCCGCTCCTTTTTCGTACCTTATCTTCGTACTTAGTTGGTTTTCTTGATGATATACATAGTATGACTATAGGCTACATCTTCAGGATTCGTGATTGGGTATCCTTTTAACCACGGTTTTATCAACCGGCCGTTGGTATACTGATAAATCGGCACAATCGGGACTTGCTCTGCAATCATTTTCTCTGCCCGGTTGTAATCGCGGTTTCTGGCTGCATCATCAATCTCATGGCTGGCTGCCTTGAGTAATTTGTCATAATCATTGTTGTGGAACTTCGCTATGTTGCCACTGTGAGTTGTTGTCAGAAGGGACAGAAAGCTGGAAGGTTCGTTATAATCCCCTGTCCAGGATGCTCTGACCACATCAAAATTACCGGTATTCCGATTATCAACGTAGGTTTTCCATTCCTGATTCACGAGCTTAACTTCTACACCCAGCTTTTTCTTCCATTCTGAGCCAATGGCTATCGCTATCCGTTGATTATTCTCCAACTTGTTGTAAAGCAATGATATTTTCAACGGATTTTTCGGGCCGAATCCGGCATCTTTCAATAGTGTTCTTGCCTGCTCATCACGTTCCTTTTGTGACATGATTTCCTGCTGGCTTTGCTCCGGCTGGAATCCGGCCGTTACATCAGGCGTAAAACGCCATGCCGGTTTTTCTCCTGTCCCGACAATTTTTTCCGCAATGAGTTTTCTGTCTATCGTCAGAGCAAGCGCCTGCCTGACCCGGATATCATTCATTGGCGCCCGTTGTGTATTAAAAGCATAGTAATATGTCCCCAATTGATCAGGGGTAAAAACCTGCCCCGGCAGATCCTTCAATAATTTTTGGTACATATTTTTAGGGAAGGATTCCGTAATATCCAGATCGCCGGCCAGATAACGCTTGGTTGCGTGCGATTCCTGATTAATCGGCATAAAAGTGACTTTGGTCAGCACCGTGTTTTTGTGATCCCAGTAATAAGGGTTCGGGGTCAAGACTATTTTTTCATTCACGACCCGCCCCGTTAACATAAATGCGCCATTGCCAACCAAATTCCCTACCCGCGTCCAATCATTGCCATATTTTTCAATATCCTGTTTATTAACCGGATAAAGGCTGAAATTGCTTGTCAAACTGGGAAAATAAGGTACAGGCCGGTTCAGGGTCACTTTCAATGTATAAGGATCGACAGCTTCCACACCCAATGATTCTGCCGGCAGCTTCCCGTCAATGATTTCCTGTGCATTCTGAATACCCGCTAAAGCGGCAAACCAAGAAAAAGAAGAGGCGTTATTGGGTTTCACTAATCTCTGCCAGCTATAAACAAAATCAGAAGCTGTTACACTGTCACCATTAGACCAACGGGCATCCTGACGCAGGGTAAATGTCCACGTTTTGTTATCTGTGGTTTTCCAATCAATGGCAACCCCCGGAATAGCCTGCCCCCGGGCGTCCTGGTTCACTAACCCTTCAAACAAATCACGCAGTATTTGTGCTTCAGTCAAACCAAATGATTTTATTGGATCTAGCGATGCCGGTTCATCTTTCAATTGGCGAACTAGCTCCTGACGGGGGTCCAGTTGTGTTCCAGCCGGAATAGTTGCCGCAGGGACCGCCAAGGAAAAAGAAAGCCCGGCCATCATAACAATAGAGGGTAACAGCTTAAAATTATTCATTATATTTTGAGCCTTGTAAGTTCAAGAATTGTTCAAAAATTAATTATAAGACATTGTTAATTAAAGGAAGATGCAGTATTTCATAAATATTTCATCTATTTTTGTGGGCAAGATCGCACTATTCCTTTACACTGGCGGCGCAGTTTATTTTATAGAGGGATAAAACCATGACACAAACAGTTAAGTTTCAAGGTAGCGATATCACCATCAACGGAGATTTTCCACAAGTAGGCCAGACAGCAAAAGATTTCACCTTAGTCGCCAAAGATCTCACTGATGTTACATTGAGCCAATACGCAGGTAAGCGTAAAGTACTTAATATTTTCCCAAGCATTGATACCGGTGTTTGTGCCACATCTGTCCGTAAGTTCAACCAACTTGCCAGTGAATTGGATAATACTGTCGTACTATGCATTTCAGCGGACTTGCCTTTCGCTCAGTCCCGTTTTTGCGGCTCTGAAGGTCTGTCCAATGTGGTTACCCTTTCTACACTTCGTGGTGGACAATTTCAGGAAGATTATGGCGTTGCAATCAGCAAAGGCCCATTAGGCGGCCTGACTTCCCGCGCTGTCATTATTCTGAATGAGAATAACGAAGTTATTTATAGTCAATTAGTTGATGAAATTACTGACGAACCTGACTACGACAGCGCACTGCTGGCATTAAAATAATTATTTTATTAAATAACATTAGTATTGCGTTATAACTCAGCGAACTAATTGTTTTGTAATAAATATTTGGTGACGATGAATTCAATAACCGTGAATTCATCGTTATCTTCTCGTCTTAAATATTGCAGAGATACTATTTCCATTCCTCCTACATTAAACAATAAATATTTCTAACTTACCCCATCTATTTAAATAATCCCTTTTAAATTAATCATCAATATAATAATAATTTCAATTAATAATAACATTGCAATATAGCTTTATATGTGGAATATTCAATAACTCATAATACCTGTGGAAACAATAAAGATAGTAGTGACAACCTGCGTCATAAAATATTTTAATTGATTTCCGAACCTTCATCAGAAGGCTCATGCGGTAGCTTTAGGCTTAAAAAAGGAACTTTTTGCAGCTATTTCTATAAAGGATTTATTCCAACCAAACCATGGATTTTCATAAATCCGTGTCCTTTCTTAAACCACCAACAATAAAGTTCATCTTGAGGTATTGATGCTCTCATCGGCATGACTCAGTTAACTAAGTGATTTTTAGCCACGGGTTATACCCTTCGTCTTTCAAGTTGCCTCTTTGTTGGCTACGTTCATTCACCCCGGTCACATAGTTATCTATGCTCCCGGGGATTCACTCTCTTGCCGCCGCGATGCAACTTGAAACCCATTGGGTATAGATCGAAAAAATAGAACTGAGTTCCCTTCAAGGGATCTACAACTATGAATTCTTATTTATCTCTTGAACAGGGAGAGTTTCAATTCCAATTTATGGACTAAGAGACTTATATATCATGTCAAACACTTATAATCATCATCCCTTGAATTCACTTCCCATCGGGTACTGTTTTAATGAATTTGAAATTGAAACAATCATCGGTAAAGGTGAATCTGGTGTTGTATATCGTGCCTGGGATCATCGTTTAAAATGTATGGTTGCGATTAAAGAATATATTCCCTCTTCTTTAGTCACTCGCGGCCGAGATTTAGAGTTAAAGCTACGTAGAAAAGATTTTCAGGAAAAGTTTCAGAACGGCCTGACAAGTTTCGCGCGGGGAGCTCATGTCATGAGTTGTTTCCAGCATCCATGCCTGCCGTTTTTCCGTAGTTTTTGGCAGAAAAATCATACCGCTTATATTGCAAGGTCCTTTTATAATGGCATTACGTTAAAAAAATTACTGGCAACACAAGCAGAAACCATTAATCAGCGTTGGATCTGCCGTTTTTTGTACCCCCTGCTTGATGCAATCAACATGATTCACCACTCAGATTATCTTCACGGTAATATCGCTTTAGATAACATCCTTATTCAGGAGAACGAAATACCCATTTTACTCGGCTTAGGCTCTGCCAGAAAGTTAACCGACCACTTTCCCAACGAGCCTGACGTCACGCTAAGATCTGGCTTTACTCCCCTTGAACAATACACCACCCATGATGACCGGCAACAACAAAAAGGCCCCTGGACAGATATTTACGCATTAGGTGCAATACTTCATACCTTAATTGCGGGAACTCCTCCCCCCGTAAGTATTGTGCGCAATATTGAAGATCATTATCAGCCTTTGGTTGAGCGGCGTCCCGCGGGTTATTCACTTTCATTTTTACATGCCATTGATTGTGCGCTTGCTATTCAACCCGCGGAACGCCCGGCAAGTATTCCCCAACTCATGGCGCTGATAGAATCTTCCTCCGAAGGGATTTCACCAACCCCGCTGCCATTGGATTCTGATCCTCCAGCAGATAAACTAACAACCTATCCTTCCCCTGTAGAGCACGGTAAAAAATGAGGGAAATACCCGTACCTTGATTTATTCATTATCTTCGTGATCAGTGGCATGTTTCTTACCACTTAAGCCATATTCACGTAATTTATTGGCAATGGCGGTATGCGAAACCCCCAGCCGTTTTGCCAGTTTCCGTGTACTGGGATAATGACGATAGAGACGAGTTAATACTGAGCGCTCGAAACGTTTGCTGATTTCATCCAAAGAACCTACCAAAACGTCTTCATTGAATGCCATTTCTGTCTCTAATTCGGGCAACTGAATATCTTGAGGACGCAATATGTGACTTTCAAGCTGAGTCAGGGCATGGTAAATCGCATTACGCAGTTGTCGCACGTTACCCGGCCAATGGTAGCCACACAAAAATGCTTCCAAATCAGGAGAATATTTAGGCTTTTCTATCCCTTGTTCTTTGGAAAAACGCGTCAGAAAGTAATCCGTCAGAGGCATGATATCCGCCTGGCGTTCCCGCAGTGGGGGCAATGTCATCGTCAGAACGTTCAACCTGTAATAGAGATCTTCACGAAACTCACCTTTTTGTACCAACTCAATCAGGTTTTTCTGAGTGGCGCAAATAATGCGGACATCAACTTTAACTTCGTTATCTTCACCCACACGGCGGAATGTTCCATCATTCAGAAAACGAAGTAGTTTAATCTGCATTTGTGGGGACATTTCACCGATTTCATCCAATAAAACCGTACCGCCATTGGCCTGTTCAAAAAACCCTTTTTTGCTTTCCAGTGCATTGGGATAAGCCCCTGCTGCGTACCCGAAAAGTTCACTTTCCACAACATCGTCCGGCATGGATGCACAATTTAACCCAAGGAAGGGCTGCTCTCCCCTCGCACTGCGTAAATGACAGGCCTTTGCAAACTCATCTTTTCCTGTTCCCGTTTCACCAATCAGCAATAAGGGAACATCCAGCATTGCCATTTTACGGGCCTGTTCAACAACATGAACCATTTTAGGGCTGACAGCGATAATCCCTTCAAACGCTTTATGATCATTGACTGCTGTTTTTCTCTGCGGCGTTTCGGCATGTACCGAAGAATGCAGCATGATTACAGCGCCCACACACCTGACAACCTGATTTTCATCCGTTAGCTGCATCGGAATAATATCCATCTTATAATCATGCCCCTTGATGGATAAATGTGCCGAATGCTGTTGATGATGTTCACTTTCAAGCCAGCGAAGAAAGTTATAGCTGCTAATCAAATGGGCAATGTTTTTTTGATTGGCTTTATCTTTGCTAAGACCAAATAAGGCTAAAGCCGCCGGATTGGCGAGATCAATATAACCCTTCATATCAATGGAAAATATGGGATCTGGTACGGATTCCAGCAGCATCCACATCGCTCTGTGTTCTTTCTCTGATGGCATGAATGCCACGGTTCTGACATCAATGACACCATTGATGCGGCGAATCTCCGCCATCAATAAACGAAAGGTGTTGAAATCAATTTGAGTAAAATTAAGGTAAATACGACGTGCAGGAGAAATCTCTATTCCTTTCAGGTCAATATTTCTTAAAACCAGTAAATCAAGTAACTCACGAGTTAACCCAATTCTATCCTGACAAGTAACTTCCAATCGCATTATTCTGACCTTATTTACACGATGTTCATAACTGACTGAAATGTTACCTGTTACCGCACAATAGATGAAGCCTTTGTCATTAAAAGTTTACGATGGAGCAAGGTGTCAAGCTTGAATGACATTAAATGACAATATCCACTGCCTTTAAGGTGCCGCTGTGTCAGCGCGGCACCTTAAAATCCAATGAGTATTTTTAAGTTACGGTGTTTCTTGTTGCCGTTTTTGCTTTTTCGGTAATGTGTTTTTAAGCTGAGCCAGTAACTGATGGCGGAAATCGCCTAATTTCGGTTTATCACCATCAACCCACGGCAAAGGACGACACAGCTCCATCGCTTTGATGCCCAGACGAGCTGTCAGCAATCCCGCACCTATTCCTTGAGCGGCTCGGGCTGAAAGCCGGGCTGCAATATCCTGTGACAGCCAATCCATGCCCACTTCCCTCACCAGTTCTGATGCTCCGGCAAAGGCAATATTGAGTAGCACTAACCGAAACAGACGAATACGGCTGAAATAGCCTAACTCAATACCATAAAGTGTGGCAATCCGATTAATAAGCCGAATATTACGCCATGCTATAAAAGCCATGTCCACTATAGCCAATGGACTGACAGCAATCATTAAGGCTGATTCCGCAGCAGAACGGCTTATCTCTTTTTTGGCCTGAGCGTCTACGACAGGTTGAACTAATTTACTGTATAACATGACAATCTCACGGTCGTTGTGAGTCTCATGAACAGCAGCCAGCCAGCGCTGCAACGCCGGATGTTGCACCCCTATTCCTGCCTGTTTTGCCAATTTTTCACAAAATTGACGACCCTGACCAATACCATGGCTTTGCAACAGATTTTTTGCGAGACTGCGTTCTTCTGTACGCTGACGTAAATGATAGAGATTCCGCCACTCCCTGATGATTGAGCCGATTGCCGCCAAGATGATCATACTGCCTGCGGCGGCGGCGCCCAGTGCTATCCAATCGTGCTGCTGCCATGATTGGTATATCCACTGAATAAGTTGTGCAATGACGCTGACACCCAGTAACAGCACTGCCACAGAAAACACTTTCCGCCAAAACCCACGCTTGGGTTTCAGCGCGGCGTTCAACGCACCTTCAAATTCCCCTTCCCGTTCATCCTCTTCTTGCTCAGGTTGAACAGGATAGAATTCTGGCCCATTGAATTCTTTTTTCGATTTCAATGACGGCTCAGATAATCGTGGTTCAGACCAGGTTTGTTCAGAATCATCAAAATCAATTCTCGGTTTCAGGGGGGCACTCATGTTAATTTATCTCCCAATAAAAACTCCATTACACTGTCCATGCGAATATGGGGCAGCGGTGTATCGACATTGATTGACTTTGGCCGGAATGACTCAAAATTGAACCCCTGCTTCTGCCAGAATTCACTATTCGGTAAACGTTGTGGCACATCCCCGGGGAAAAATGTCAGTAATTTGTCATCAGACAGACGAGTACCCTTAATGGCTGGCGTCTTTTCACCATCATGAATAACAATGCCACTTTCTGTTGCCTGAACAGAGGCAAGGCCTGCACACTCCATGCTGATCCCTTCAAATGCCGCATTCTGCCAAGCTTCCTGAACCAACTGCTGTAAAAGAGCAACCAAATTGGCATGCTGGTCTGCCGTAATATGGTCAGCTTTGCTGGCTGCAAACATCAACTTATCTATGCAGGGGGAAAATAGGCGGCGAAACAGTGTTCGTTTCCCATAATGGAAACTTTGCATGAGTTGTGTTAGAGCCAGCCGCATATCATTGAATGCTTGCGGGCCACTGTTTAATGGCTGTAAACAGTCCACCAGCACAATTTGCCGATCAAAACGGAGAAAATGGTCGTTATAAAATCCTTTGACGATATGCTCACAATAATAAGCAAAGCGTTCTCTGAGCATACCGATATTGGTATGCTTGCCTGCTTTGGCTAATTGTTGCTCACCGATGTGGTTGATATCAGGCCATGGAAAAAATTGTAATGCAGGTGCACCCGCTAAATCACCGGGCAATATAAAGCGGCCGGGTTGAATAAAATGCAATCCCTGCTGTTTACATTGGTGCAGATAATCCGTATACGCCTGAGCGATGCTGGCAAGTAAATTTTCATCAGCAGGAGCTAATGGGTCACATTGTTTACACAACGTCAACCACGGTTTGGCCAGTTTTTCCCTCTCACCTTTGAGTATTCCATTCATCTGTTGTGACCAATCCAGATAGTTTTGTTCCAGCATCGGTAAATCCAGCAACCATTCTCCCGGATAATCAACAATCTCGAGATACAGAGTGGAAGTTTCTTTGAGGTAACGAAATAAGGAGTGTTCAGAACGGTAACGCAGTGCCAGACGAATTTCACTCACGCCGCGTGTCGCTATCGGCCAATGGGGTGGAGTATCATGTAATGCAGCAATATTTTCATCATAAGAAAAACGAGGAATACCGAAATCCCGCTGGGGTACTCGCTTTACTCCCAGCAGCCGCCCGTCACGTACAGCAGAAAACAGGGGTAATCTGGCTCCGGCGTGGACATAAAGTAATTGATTGACTAAAGAGGTGATAAAGGCGGTTTTTCCACTGCGGCTCAAGCCCGTGACTGCCAGCCGCAAATGGCGATCCATTCCACGATTAACAAGCGCCGTCAGTTCATTTTGCAACCGTTTCATGCTTCTCCCAGATAATGAAATGCCGTGGTTTTGCTTCATTCAGCTTAGTCCAGCCTGTAACATCAGCATAATGGCGAATGTCTTTCTTCTGTCATTCTGTCATTGGCTTCTGTCACTGGCCGGACTTATTTTTTAATGTATTGGTTGTATCTGCATTGGTTATGTCGATGATAATCAAGCCATAAATCAAAGATGACGAAAACGGCTGCGTATACTGAAAGTGTCAGAGGTAATATAACGCTCCATCTGACGCAAACGCGCTTCACCCGATCTCAATTGATAGTCTATTTCATCCAGCCTATTCCGGGCTGATGTTCGTTTATCTTGTTCTTCGGTCTGATATCCTGCGGGTGCCGGGTCCATGACAAAAGTCAGAATAATATAAGCCAACACCGTAATGCCAAATAACCCAAAGAACAGCGATAACACTGCGATGACACGGATAAGCGCCACGGGCACATTAAGGTAATCCGCCAGACCCGCGCACACCCCTTTTACCATTCCCTGTTCAGGCAAGCGGTATAGCTTACGGCTGTGTATATTTGACATTATGATTGCCTCCAGTTTGGGTACTCCGCATCAAGAATGTCTTCCAGTGTTTTGATTCGTTCCTGCATGCGCCGAGCATTTTCTGTCAGTTGTTCTAAACGCTGCATTTCGTTGTTCCCTAACTGACTTTGATTAACATTCCGGTTGCTATAGTGCAGCCACAACCAGATTGGTAAAACAAAGAGCACAAAAATAATCAGCGGGATCATAAGAAATATATAGCCCATTATCTTTCCTTAGTTATATACCTGCCGTTTTTCAAGTTGCAGCTTTTTGGGCTGCATCTTGAAACCTATTAGGTATAGATGGTAGGGGTCATCATTGTGGATTTTTGAGACTCATTTTAGCTTTCAGGGCCGCAAGTTGTTCACTTATTTCATCATCAGCTTTCAATTCGGCAAATTGCTGTTCAAGCGATTTTTGTCTGCCCAACCCCACAGATTCAGCTTCTGCTTCCATGTGATCAATCCGACGTTCAAATTGTTCAAAGCGCGCCATGGCCTCATCTATTTTACCACTGTCAAGTTGACGGCGCACTTCACGGGAAGAAGCTGCCGCCTGATGGCGCAGTGCCAATGATTGCTGTCTTGCGCGCGTTTCTGTCAGTTTATTTTCCAGTTCAGCCACTTCACCTTTAATGCGTTCAAGTGTTTCATCCAAAATAGACAGCTCATTTGTCAATGTTTCCACCAAAGTGCTGACTTTTTGTTTTTCAATCAACGCCGCACGAGCCAAATCTTCTTTACCTTTGACCAAGGCCAGTTCAGCTTTTTCTTGCCAGCCGTCAATTTGGTTTTCACCCATGCCAATACGACGCTGAAGCTGTTTTTTCTCTGCCAGAGTACGGGCTGAGGTTGAACGGATTTCTACCAATGTGTCTTCCATTTCCTGAATCATCAGGCGGATCATTTTCTGTGGATCTTCCGCTTTATCCAGCAAAGAAGAAATATTGGCGTTAACGATATCAGCAAAGCGAGAAAAAATACCCATAGTCATAAACCTCTTTCATTAGAATGTATGTATGTTATGCCTGTGTATTGTCAGTCGGGGATACAAGATATACGGCAAGGCACTAAACTTAATACAAGATACATGCCAACTTTTTTATTTTTATTATCCAATTGAAATACAATAAATAATTTTCACTTTAATTTTTCCTTGCAATGATTTAACGTAGTTAAATTGACCAACTATTGGCGAAAAATACCATGTCTGAATTCATTGATAATCTATTAGGTGAAGCAAACTGTTTTATTGAAATATTGGAACAAGTCTCTGCCCTCGCAAAATTGAACAAGCCCGTCCTGGTTTTGGGTGAACGGGGAACAGGCAAGGAACTTATTGCCCGCCGACTGCATTATCTTTCCCCCCGTTGGCAAGGTCCTTTCATTTCCCTGAATTGTGCCGCACTCAATGAAAATCTGCTTGATTCAGAATTATTTGGTCATGAAGCGGGGGCATTCACAGGTGCCCGAGCAAAACATCAAGGGCGTTTCGAAAGAGCTGATGGCGGAACGTTATTCCTTGATGAACTTGCCACTGCCCCCATGCAGGTACAAGAAAAACTTCTCCGCGTTATTGAATATGGTCACTTGGAACGTGTCGGTGGCACTCAATCATTGCAAGTCAACGTACGCCTGATTTGTGCAACCAACGAAGATCTGCCTGCAATGGCCGCCCGTGGCAAATTCAGGGCAGACCTGCTTGACAGACTTGCATTTGATGTGGTCCAGATCCCGCCGCTGCGTCAACGACAACAAGATATTATGTTATTGGCTCAAAATTTTGCGATTCAGATGTGCCGAGAACTGAACCTGCCCTTTTTTCCCGGGTTTGCCAAGGAAGCTAAACAACAATTACTTTCGTATCATTGGCCCGGCAATGTTCGTGAGTTAAAGAATGTCATCGAACGTTCCATTTATCGACACGGAGATGATGCCAATGAATTAAAAACGGTCATCATCAACCCATTTTTGCCCTCGCAGACACTTCTTTCCGCTTCTCTCCCGGTATGTTCTGCACAAGATGGTGTGTCAGAGTGCCCCCTTCCCGAACTCCCACTTGATTTAAGACAATGGCAAAGTGACAGCGAAAAACGTTTAATCATGCAGGCACTGGCAGAAAGTCATTTCAACCAGAGAAAGGCCGCTGACAAGCTGAGCCTGACTTACCACCAGCTGCGTGGATTAATCAAAAAGCATCATATCGATATCCACATCAATTAACATTTGGGCTGTTCTTTTTATCGGGTGAGAAAATTATCGTGTGAGAAAGCAAATAACCATGTCAACAAACTTACCATAAGGAGGACGCAGCAGATCGGTCACTGCCAGATTGTATTTGCGCAAAACAGGCATAGCCTTAGAAAAGGTTTTAAAACCCTCATGGCCGTGATAATGGCCCATGCCACTTGGCCCTACACCGCCAAAGGGTAAATCTGTACAGGCAAATTGATACAGTGTGTCATTGATGCAAATGCTGCCGGCAACGATGCGTGATAAGGCGGCTTCAATGTGTTGGTTATTGTGGCTGAAACAATAAAAGGCCAATGGACGATCACGGCTGGCAATATAGTGGATGGCTTCATCATATGAGCGGTAGGTTTTAATCGGCATCAAAGGACCGAAAATTTCTTCCTGCATGACAGCGCTGTCATCATGGGGATTTAAAACCAGTGTAGGAACAAAAACACGTTGTTCAGACGCTTTTTCCGAATCAGCGGCAGGTATCAGTGAAATAACCTGATGACCTCTCACGATGACATCTTCAAGCAATCTGGCAATGTGTTGATAATGGTTGTTATTGATGATGCGCGTGTAGTCAGAAAGATTGCCGGATTGGGGATAGCGTCGCGAAACCTGCTTCTTAACCTCATCCACAAACGATTCCATTACGCTTTCCGGCAATAATACATAATCTGGTGCTATACAGGTTTGCCCGGAATTAAAAAGTTTTCCGGTGACAATGCGGGCAGCCGCTTTTTTCAGATCGGCATCAGGCGCAATGAGGACGGGAGACTTGCCGCCAAGCTCCAGCGTAACCGGGGTGAGGTTTTGTGCGGCGGCAGCCATCACTTTTTTACCATTCTCTCTGGAGCCGGTGAAAAACAGGTGATCAAAAGGTAAAGCAGAGAAAGCGGCTGCAATATCGGCTCCGCCTTGTGCAATACAGACACGATTTTCAGGAAAAATTTCGCTTAGCAGTTTTTCTAAATACGCATTGGTATGTGGCGTATATTCTGAAGGTTTGATAAAGACATGATTCCCCGCTGCAATCGCCGCTATTAAGGGTGCAAGGATCAAATTAACCGGATAATTCCACGGTGCCATGATGCCAACGACCCCAAGGGGCACATGGCGTATTTCAGCCGTTGCCGGCCACAACTGCCATCCTGCTTTGCGCCTTTGCGGTTTCATCCATTTTTTAAGGTATTTCAGACACAGATCGATTTCCGTCAACACAGTTATCGCTTCTGCCAGCAGACTCTCGTGATGGGAACGATGGCCAAAATCACAGGAAATGGCTTCCGCCATTTCATTCAGGCTGGCTTTGAAATTTGCTCGCAAACGCAATAAATCATCTCGCCGTTGATGTTCATCAGGTCGATTCTGTTCCCAAGTTTGACGTAATGCTGCAAATTGGGCATTGATTGATTTTGTCACTGATCACGCCTCCGCACAGAGCTGGCAAAACACCATTGAGAGAGATAATACGTGCTGAGTATCCAGAGTGGGCTTAACGGATTTTCAATGTAAAAATGACTATAAGCAAGCAGGCTGTCACTGATAACAAAAAAGATACCGCCAAGCGCCGCAATATTCGCGGCACGTTGTGCTGAGGGCGGCGTTTTTTTCAATGGGTAAAGAGGCCATGAAGGCCAACGTTACCGCATAGACAACCACGGGAACTTTCATGCTGTCAGGGAGGTAATTCCACAATCCATTGAGTATTAATAATGTAATGGCTGCAAATAGGGCAAAAACGGCAACGACTGTGAAAATCGTACGAAGGATCATGCACTTTGGACAGAAACCTTTTTTCTTAGTCTCAGAAATATCAATATCGTTGCCACCCATGTCCCTGTAAGCCCTATCGTTGCAAAACAGAGCATAAATGTAAGCGCAATGTGTGATCAGAAAACAACATAGTCCGGCCAAAAAATAATCTTGCGGCAACATCAAACAGATGTCACCCCCTACGGCGAATACAAGGCCAAATGCAATGGCATTGCGATAATGAATTGAGGCAGGTTTGACGTTCAACAGAATCCAGACCGCTAATAATGCAATGGCAGTAGGTTTCGTCAGATAATGAAGCCAAATCCATGTCGGATTGACCGAAACACTGAGCAAGATACCGGCTATGGCACTCACTGAAAGGAGTATATAGAGCCATCCGATTTTATGATAAATGCTATGCTGAAAAGTACAATAATTTGATGACATAAGCCTCGTCCTATTGTTTCTTCCTTACTTTAACAGTAGCAGAATTCTCTATACTCACAACAAACACGGCCTTTGTAGCCAAGTGTTTCACCTTCATTTAATTCCACCTGCACATATCGAAGCGGGAGCGGATCACAAAACCAGTCAATCATTAAACAATGAAGCACATTTTTGTAGGTCATGGGCATATATAAAGTTATATGCTAATAGAAATCGCATTTTTTATTTATTGGCGTTTCGTTATTTCATTTCCCGATGCAAAGAGGTGGAACGCCTGAAGAAGTCGCCAATGCAATTCTTTGGCTGCTGAGTGATGAAGCTTCATTTGTCACCGGAAGCTTTACAGATTTATGCGGCGGTTTATAAAAGTGGTTTATAAAATTGAGTCGCGTATTCGGGGCTTCATTCATATTTGTAATCAACCTTAAGCATAGCGGCTCATGTTTGAAATCTCGTGGGCTGATAAATGCGGTCTGCTACACTTAACTTCAAACCTTAATTACCAACCTTAACGCCAAAGAAATCGAGGCTCACCCGATAAAAAAATAGCCGGCACCCGAGCCGGCTAATAAAAATATACTGGAAGCAATGTGAGCAATGTCGTGCCTTTTCTAAAATTACATATCTACTATTACAGGGATGTCTTCTAGAACGCACGCCACAGATGATAATGCATCTCAATTACACTTGTAAAGCGCTTTATTGAGAATCTTTCTCATTTTAGTGATCTGTCGTTGTTTTTGAGTAAAAAGCGTTAATTACGCTACAATAGCCGGACTCTTTTTTATGACTGATGTTTTATATGCGCAATTTGATTTATTGGATAATATTATTGCTGTCAGCTCCCGCTCTGGCGGATAAGAATACTGCGCCAGCCTCCCTTACGATGGTTTCAGCATCTATTCCTGAATCAAGACCGGACAGTACACCTGATAGCGTTCCCCACATTTCCGCCGATTTGCGTCAGCATGGCTTTATTTATTGCGTCAATGGCAACCTGAATACATTCAACCCACAAATGGCAATCAGCGGGTTAACCGCAGACACTCTGGCTGCCCAGATTTACAATCGCCTGCTGGGGGTTGATCCCCTAACCTACCGGTTGGTTCCTGAATTGGCGTCCCGTTGGAAAGTGTTGGACAATGGAGCAACCTATCGATTTTATCTGCGCCATAATGTCGCTTTTCAAACAACCGATTGGTTTACGCCGACCCGAACCATGAATGCAGATGATGTTGTTTTTAGTTTCCGTCGTGTCTTTGACAAAACTCACTATTATCACGATATCAATGGCGGTTCCTATCCCTATTTTGACAGTTTACAATTTGGCGATTCCGTACAGGACATTCGAAAAATTGATGAATATACCGTAGAATTCCGCCTTAATGAGCCTGATGCATCTTTTATTTGGCATCTGGCAACACATTACGCTCCCATATTGTCTCAGGAATATGCGCAAAAACTGTTCCAAATGAATCGACAGACACAAATAGACTGGAAACCGGTTGGGACCGGGCCATTCATGCTGGAAGATTATCAATCGAAGCAGTTTATCCGCCTTGCCCGTCATGACAAATATTGGAAAGGCAAACCACATATGGAGCAAGTCGTTATAGATACCGGGGCTGGCAGTACGGGCAGAATATCAAAACTGCTCACTGGGGAATGTGATGTATTGGCCTATCCCGATGCCAATCAGTGGAACATCTTGCATGATGATCCCAATCTCCGCCAGACATTGCGCTCAGGCATGAATATCGCGTATCTTGCATTTAATACCAGCAAGCCGCCATTGAATCAGCTGGAAGTTCGTCAGGCTATCGCCTATGCCATCAATAACCAACGCTTGATGAAATCAATTTACTATGGCACGGCTGAAACTGCGGCATCTATACTGCCTCGTGCATCATGGGCGTATGATAATCGTGCCGAAATCACCGAATACAATCCTGAAAAGTCACGCAATATTTTAAATAAGCTGGGATTGAACGGGCTGGAATTAACATTGTGGGTCCCAACCGAATCGCAGTCCTATAACCCAAGCCCGCTGAAAATGGCCGAACTCATTCAGGCAGACTTGGCTCAGGTCGGGATCAAAATGTCTATCCGGCCTGTTGAAGGTCGTTTTCAGCAAAATAAATTAATGGATAAAACTCACGATATGACACTGGCTGGCTGGGCGACTGATAGCAATGACCCTGACAGTTTTTTCCGGCCATTACTGAGTTGTGCAGCCATCGCATCTCAAACTAATCTGAGCCGATGGTGTGATCAAAATTTTGATGATGCTCTGCATCAAGCCTTGCTCAATCAGCAGCTTGCATCCCGCATCGAAAATTACCATGTTGCGCAAGAAATACTGGCACAACAATTACCCGTACTGCCATTGGCCTATTCAATGCGCTTGCAGATTTTCCGATATAATATTAAAGGGTTAATATTGAGTCCGTTTGGCAATAGCTCTTTTGGCGGCGTTTACCGCGAACAAGAAAATTCTGCTCCGACTGAATATAAAAAGGGAAGAAAATGATTATTTATATCCTGCGTCGTTTGCTACTGCTGGTTGTGACGCTGTTTTTTCTTTCATTAATCAGTTTCAGCTTGATGTATTTTACACCTCATGGTCCCTTGAGTGGTGCATCATTGACAGATGCTTATATATTTTATTTCCGCAATCTGCTCCAAGGGGACTTTGGAGTTTCCAGCATTAACGGTGAACGAATTATTGACCAACTTTATAGTGTCTTCCCCGCTACTATGGAGCTTTGTATTCTTTCTTTTTCTATCGCGTTGATAATTGGTATCCCCCTCGGGATCATTGCAGGCGTCTGGCGTAACAAAAAAGCTGATACGATCATCAGTACTTTCGCTCTGTTTGGTTTTTCCATTCCTGTTTTTGGCTTGGCCCTGCTGTTGACCCTTCTTTTTTCGCTTTACTTGGGATGGCTGCCTGTTTCCGGACGATTTGATCTGCTGTATCGGATGGAACCGGTTACCGGCTCAGCCTTGATTGATGCCTGGCTTTCAAACGCTCCCTATCGCAATGAAATGATCATGAGCGTTATTTTGCATATGATTTTACCTGTTATCACTTTGGCTGTTGCTCCCACGACCGAAGTTATTCGCTTAATGCGCAACAGTACTGAGGAGGTATATGCCGAAAATTACATTAAATCAGCTGCAACACGAGGCTTATCACGGATGACTATCATTCGCCGACATTTGTTACACAATGCCTTGCCTCCCATTATCCCCAAACTGGGATTACAGTTTTCAACCATGTTTACATTAGCGATGGTCACAGAGCAGGTGTTTAACTGGCCCGGTTTGGGCCGTTGGCTTATCAACGCAATCCGTCAGCAAGATTATTCCGTCATTTCAGCGGGTGTCATGGTTGTCGGTGCATTAGTTATGTTAGTTAATGTGCTGACAGATATTATTGGTGCAATGGCTAATCCCTTGAAGCATAAGGAATGGTATGCCCTTAGATAATATTTATCGCGAAAAGAAAATGCCTTCGCCATTGAAAGTAATCTGGCGATTTTTCTACGCTGACATATTGGCAATGATCGGCTTCTATGGCGTGTTGATTTTAGTGATGCTGAGTTTGTTCGGTTATTATCTTGCGCCATACCAGCTTGATCAACAATTTATGCATCAACTGATGCCTCCGTCGTGGTCCCATCACGGCAATGTCGCTTTTTTCCTTGGTACAGACGATCTGGGGCGTGATATTTTCAGCCGCCTTTTGATAGGAACATCTTCCACATTCGGTTCTGCATTGCTTGTCACTGCCGCTGCGGCCATTGTGGGGATTTTTATCGGAAGTCTTGCCGGTATAACCCATGGATTGAAATCCGCTATACTGAACCATATTTTCGATACTTTGCTTGCTATTCCGTCACTGCTGCTGGCAATTATCATTGTTGCGTTTGTCGGAACCAGTCTGCAACATGCCTTGATAGCCGTTTGTCTGGCTTTGCTGCCAAGAATAGTTCGTACCATTTATACTGCCGTACATGACGAACTAGATAAAGAATATGTCATTGCAGCCCGTCTGGATGGTGCGTCAAATTACCATATCTTGCGCTATGCCGTTTTTCCCAATATCACCGCAGTCATGGTCATTGAATTAACCCGTGCACTTTCTATCGCAATTCTGGATATTGCTACATTGGGATTTCTCGATCTTGGTGCACAACTGCCATCCCCTGAATGGGGTGCTATGCTGGGAGATTCACTGGAGTTGATTTATGCTGCACCATGGACCGTGCTGTTGCCCGGAGCGGCAATCATGATCAGTGTACTGTTAGTCAATTTACTGGGCGACGGTCTTCACCGTGCTATTAACGCAGGAGTCGAATGATGCCATTACTTGATATTCGAAACCTCACTATTGAATTTATGACAGCAGAAGGTCCGGTCAAGGCCGTTGACCGAATGAGCATTTCGCTGACAGAAGGTGAAATACTCGGGCTGGCAGGTGAATCCGGATCAGGAAAGAGCCTGATTGCAAAAGCAATATGCGGTGTGACGAAAGATAATCTCAACGTTACCGCAGATCGCTTTCGCTTCAATGACATTGATTTATTGCGTCTTACCCCAAGGCAGCGCCGCAGAGTCATCGGGCACAATATCTCAATGATTTTTCAGGAACCGCAATCATGCCTCGATCCATCAGAAAATATTGGCAAACAACTAATACAAGCTATTCCAGGCTGGACATTTAAAGGTCGTTGGTGGCAAAGATTTCATTGGCGCAAACGCAGGGCAATTGAATTACTTCACCGTGTAGGCATCAAAGATCACAATGACATCATGAGCAGTTATCCTTATGAGTTAACGGAAGGTGAATGTCAGAAAGTGATGATTGCGATTGCGCTGGCTAACCAGCCACGCCTGCTGATCGCGGATGAACCAACCAACGCAATGGAACCAACAACGCAGGCACAAATATTTCGTTTGCTGTCGAGCTTAAATCAAAACAACAACATGACAATATTGCTTATCAGTCATGACCTGCAAATGATGAGTAAACTGGTCAAACGCATTAATATGCTTTATTGTGGTCAAACCGTGGAAAGTGCCACACCAGATGAATTGTTGATAAAACCTTACCACCCCTACACACAGGCGCTGCTCCGTTCCATGCCTGACTTTGGCAGCCCGTTACCACATAAGAGCCGATTGAATACACTATCTGGTGTCATTCCGTCGCTGGAACACCTGCCGGTGGGATGTCGGCTGGGACCTCGTTGCCCTTATGCTCAAAAAACATGTATTGAAACGCCCCGGTTAAGGGTGATCAAAAACCATGCATTCGCCTGCCATTTTCCCCTGAACATGGAGGAATCGTAAGTGCTTGATACATTACTCGAAGTCAAAAACCTGACAAAAACGTTCCGTTACCGAACGGGACTTTTCCGCCACCTTCACCTTGAGGCGGTAAAGCCTGTCAGCTTTACTTTGCAACCCAAAAAAACGCTGGCGATCATCGGGGCTAATGGCTCAGGCAAATCTACGCTGGCAAGGATGCTCTCAGGTGTTATAGAGCCCACCTCGGGGGAAATCATGATTAATCACCATAAGATGACTTATGGTGATTACAGCTACCGCAGCCAGCGTATTCGCATGATTTTTCAAGATCCGAGTACGTCATTAAACCCACGCCAGCGCATTGGTCAAATTTTGGATATACCACTGATCCTGAATACGGAATTGTCACCGCCTGAACGGGAAAAGCGGATTAACCAAACATTACGTCAAGTTGGTTTATTACCCGATCATGCTTATTATTACCCGCATATGCTCGCCTCTGGGCAGAAACAACGCGTAGCTTTGGCTCGGGCTTTGATATTGCAACCACAAATTATTATTGCAGATGAAGCACTGGCTTCTCTTGATATGTCGATACGCTCCCAGATCATCAACCTGATGCTGGAATTACAGGACAAGCACGATATTTCATATATCTATGTCACCCAACACCTCGGGATGATGAAACACATCAGTGACCAGATGTTGGTTATGCATCAAGGAGAAGTTGTTGAGCGAGGTAATACCGCAGAGGTGCTGGCTTCCCCGCTGCATGATATTACACGTAAATTAATCACAAGCCATTTTGGTGAGGCCCTGTCTGCCGAAGCTTGGCGTCAGGATATCATTTAATATTTCACCATTAATTGGATTTATTTTATCCACTGATCGGAACAGCGTGGGAAACTCCCCACATTTTTCTCTGGCGTGGTAGAATTGTCCTCGTTTATTAACAGTAAACACTATAATGATAGTCGGTATACAATTTCCGTTATCCATGATTATTAGTGTTTGATCACTAAGAACTATTTTGATCACAAAAACAATAAGGATACTGCTATGGGTTTCATGACCGGCAAGCGCATTCTCATCACTGGCGTCGCCAGCAAACTGTCTATCGCTTATGGGATTGCCAAGGCAATGCACGAACAAGGTGCAGAGTTGGCTTTTACCTACCAAAATGACAAATTGAAACCTCGTGTCGAAGAATTCGCCGAATCATTGAATTCGAATATCGTTTTGCCATGTGATGTTGCTGAAGACGAAAGCATTGATGCTTTGTTCGTTGAATTAGAAAAAGTATGGCCTAAATTCGATGGATTTGTTCACTCTATCGGTTATGCACCTGCCGATCAGCTTGATGGTGACTATGTCAACGCCGTCAGCCGTGAAGGCTTCAAAATTGCGCATGACATCAGCGCATATAGCTTCGTTGCAATGGCGAAAGCTTGCCGGAACATGCTGAATCCTCATTCTGCACTGCTCACTTTAAGCTATCTGGGTGCAGAGCGTGCAATTCCTAACTATAACGTTATGGGATTGGCTAAAGCATCTCTGGAAGCAAATGTGCGCTATATGGCAAATGCAATGGGTGCTGAAGGCGTCCGCGTTAACGGCATTTCTGCGGGTCCAATCCGCACTTTGGCGGCTTCTGGCATTAAAGACTTCCGTAAAATGCTGGCGCATTGTGAGGCTGTCACTCCTATCCGTCGTACTGTCACAACTGAAGATGTTGGTAATGCAGCTGCATTCCTGTGTTCTGATCTGGCTGGTGGTGTTACAGGTGAGATCCTGCACGTTGACGGTGGTTTCAGCATCGCAGCGATGAATGAGTTAGAGTTAAAATAATAGCTCAATCATATTTTGAAATAACTCCGAGCATAAAAATTATGATCGGAGTTATCATTTTCTCTTTCTGACCTCAATTTCATCTTGACCCTACCAAGCATTTAGCTACTCTTTTTCCTTGAAACCCTTTCTATGACCCACTGAAAAATCAATTCATGGCATAAAATTTTAACTGGTTTCCTTTTACTCTATTGAATCTCTGCCTTAAAAACTTTGATTAAGGAGCAACACATGAAATTGTATTATGCACCTGGCACTTGTTCGCTCTCCCCACACATTATTCTTCGTGAAGCCGGTGTGGATTTCAGCATGGTCAGGGTCGATCTCATGAGTAAGAAAACAGAAAGCGGGGATAATTTCTTAGCTATTAATCCAAAAGGTAAAGTTCCTACACTTCTGCTTGATAATAATGAAATACTTACGGAAGTCCCTGCCATTGTGAAATATATCGCTGACCAAAAACCAGACAGAAACTTAATCGCCTCAACAGACACGACAGAACACTATCATCAAATTGAGTGGTTAAACTATATATCCAGTGAGTTACATCAGAATTTTATGCCGTTGTTCCCAATGATGGCAACACCAGAAGTCTATATTCCTATCGTAATGAAAAAATTAATGTCTCATTTTGAATATATCAATAATATATTAGCCGAACGAGCTTATATCACAGGGGATCATTTTACTGTTGCCGATTCTTATTTATTTGTTGTCATGCGCTGGATACCGGGGACAAAATTAGATATTTCAGGGTTAGTACATTTAAACAAGTATCTGGATAAAATCAGACAACGCCCACATATCCAGGATGCCTTAGAAGCCGAGGGGCTGATTTAAATCCTAAGATTTTTTATTTCCCCTATTGCTTCAATCTATACCCGTTGAATTGCAAGATGCAGCATGATGGTCAGGAAACGATAAACTTACCGAGAACGAATTTGCCCAGACAACGCTATATACACCCCCGATTATATGCTTCCGGTAAGAAATTACCGGAAGCTGATTCTTACATTATGATTGCTTTATTGGCATTGAACTTTTTATTAGTCAATTTGTAATGCGCTGAATTGATGCTCTGGCGTGACTATCTTATCCTGGGCTGCAACAACCTGTAATTCATACTCTCCCCTCTGTTGCGTCTCCAACATAACTTCATAAACTGCGGCCGCAAGATGTTCTAATGCAGATTGCAGCGCTGTATTGGTCAAAGCAGGGCTTTTCAGTAAATTCACCAAGAACAAACCACTGGTCAAGTCGCCCACTCCCACAGGTTGACGCTCACCTGTATCAATTAATGGACGACTGATATGCCAGCTATGTTCTTTTGTGACCAGAAGCATTTCAAAACAATCAGATCGGTAACCTGCGCGGCTAAGATGCTTAACCAGCACAATCCTGGGGCCTTTTTCACATAATTCACGGGCAGCAGATATTGTTTGTTCTACATTTTCAATTTTCCGCGCTGTCAGTGTTTCAAGTTCCAATAAATTAGGCGCTGTGATATCGCTGGCCGGCAATGCTTTCTCACAAAGAAATTCAGCAACGCCTGGTGCAACAATACACCCTTTTTCTGGGTGTCCCATGACGGGATCACAGAAATACCACGCTTCAGGATTATCTTGTTTGACCTGTTTTACAATATCGAGGATAGCGTTTCCCTGCTCAGCAGAGCCGATATAACCACTCAATACTGCGTTGCAAGAGGCGAGTTTATTAATCTTGCCAATACCCTGTGCAATTTCAGACAAATGTTCTGGTGGCATGACACAACCATGCCACTGAGGATATTGAGTATGATTAGAAAACTGAACCGTATTTAATGGCCACACATTCACTCCCATACGACGCATTGGAAAAACAGCTGCACTGTTCCCTGCATGACCAAAAACAACATGAGACTGAATTGAAAGAATATTTTTCATGATAAGGCCTAGTAATTATTTATACTTTTTTTGTTATGAACAGGTTAGCCAGATACTTTAAGGGCAACATTACTGTTGCCCTTAATAAAATCCTTATAAATTATTTCCAGCTGATCAGGCAATAATGTTTTTTACCACGACGTAATAACGTATAGCGCCCGAACAAACAATCACCATCCCCGAACACATACATTGGCTCAGATTGTTTTTCACCATTAACAGACACTGCATTTGAACTGATCATAGTACGCGCCTGCCCACGGGAAGGAACAAACTCAGCACTAACCAGGGCTTGTTGCAAATCTGCGCCTTTTTCCAGTTCAATCGCTGGCATACCATCTTGGGCCAACTGGGCAAAATCATCTTCAGTCAAATCAGAAACAACACCAGAGAATAAGCTTGCAGTAATGCGTTTCGCCGCAGCAAGGCCAGCTTCGCCATGCACCATACCTGTTACTTGTTCTGCCAATACATATTGGGCGCGTGGTGCTTTTCCGCTGTTCTTATCTTCTTCTTCCAATGCATTGATGTCTTCTATGTCCATGAAAGTAAAGAACTTCAAGAAGCGGTACACATCTGCATCTGCGGTATTAATCCAGAATTGGTAGAATTTATATGGGCTGGTTTTCTTTGGATCTAACCAAACCGCGCCACCTTCAGTTTTACCAAATTTGGTGCCATCTGATTTGGTGATCAGGGGTACTGTTAAGCCAAATACTTGCTTCTGGTGCAAGCGGCGAGTCAAATCGATACCTGAAGTGATGTTGCCCCATTGATCTGAACCACCAATTTGCAATTCAACACCATATTTGCTGTTCAGGTTAGCAAAATCATATGATTGTAGCAGGTTATAAGAAAACTCAGTATAAGAGATACCAACATCATCACGGTTCAAACGTTGTTTTACCGCTTCTTTATTGATCATCTGATTAACGGAGAAGTGCTTACCGATATCACGAAGGAAAGTCAGCACATCCATTTCGCCAAACCACTCATAGTTGTTGGCCAACTCTGCACTATTTTCACCTTCAAAACTCAGGAATGGCGATACTTGCTTGCGAATTTTTTCAACCCATTCTACGACCGTGTCTTCTGTGTTCAGTTTACGTTCAGTTGCTTTAAAGCTCGGATCGCCAATTAAACCTGTCGCACCACCAACCAGTGCAATAGGTTTATGTCCGGCAAGCTGGAATCGTTTTAAACACAGCAAGGGAACCAGATGGCCCAAATGCAAGCTGTCAGCGGTAGGATCGAAGCCGCAATAGAGAGAAACCGGACCTTGCGCCAGTCTTTCAGCTAACGCCTCTTCATCCGTTACCTGGGCAACAAGGCCCCGCTCTTGCAGTTGTTTAATCAGGTTATTGCTAGACATTAATGTCTCCATCGGTTTGTATACTTTGCCTATATATACCTTTATCTTTCAAGTTACTGCTTCCTGGTGACATTCATTTGCCCAGCAGCACGCTGAACATATTGCCGGGAAATCATTCTCTGAACACCATGCAGTAACCTGAAATCTATCAGATATAAGTATGTCGTTATAAATTACGTGCTATAGCATAAAACGCCAGTAATATAAGTGCCAGTATTAAAAATAGTAATTAGTACTGTTACGGCGCCAAGCGATCAATACGCCACTCCCCGCCTTCACGCTGGTATAAAAATCGGTCATGGAGACGATTGGCACCCCCTTGCCAAAATTCCACTGAATTAATTTCCACCTTGAATCCCCCCCAAAAACTTGGCAAAGGAACTTCACCATTCTGGAATTTCTGTTTTAGCTCCAAAAATTTCCCTTCCAAAATGCCTCTTGCGGAAATCCGTGAAGATTGCTGAGAAGCCCAAGCAGCAATTTGGCTGTCCCTCGGACGACTATGAAAGTATTTTATGACTTCAGTGGACGACAAACGCTCAGCCTTACCAAGAAAACTGACCTGTCTTTCTAATTGATACCACGGAAAATGGAGGCTGATTTGATTATTTTGTGCTAGGTGTTTCGCTTTGCGGCTACCAAGATTGGTATAAAAAACCAGACTGCGGGTATCAAAATGTTTTAATAGAACAATTCGTTGATAAGGTTGACCATGTTCATCTACCGTAGCAACGCACATTGCCGTTGGATCGCTGAGTTTGGCTTCACATGCCTGTTTCAGCCAGCGTTCAAAAAGCTCCATCGGCTCTTGAGTAAGGTCTTTACGTCTTAAACCACCGCGAACATATTCACGACGTAATTCTGCAATTGCTGTTTCATTATGCTCTGACATTTCTGACTCTCGGTTTTTTTAATGGGTATTAGCACACTCATGTTAGCTAATCGCTCACGATTAACCACCTGTTATATAAACATATTCTTAACCGGGTAAATAGCCCCTAAAATCGTTTCTCTGTCTGCTCCGGTTACAGACGGTAGATTACCAGGCAACCCTGACATGGTACGATATGCCAGCCAAGCAAATGCCAATGCTTCCATATCATCACCACTCAATCCATATTTATCTGTTGTTGCAATTTCAGTGTTCGGTAATAGATCAGATAACCGGCTCATCACAAGTGGATTTCGTGCACCACCACCGCAAACCAAAAGACGATCGCATCCATGGTTCAGCCTGATTTGCTGGGCAATGCTGATGGCGGTCAATTCAATCAATGTTGCCTGAACATCGACTGGTGAAAGTGTTGGGAAATCAGTTAACTGTTTTTCCAACCACAACATATTAAAGTATTCACGCCCTGTGCTTTTAGGTGCAGTACGTGCGAAATAAGGATCAGAAAGCATTTTTTGAAGTAAGAGCTCATTGACTGTTCCTTCTCTGGCCCACAATGCATCTTTATCATAAGGCAACTGTTTATGGCGCCATATCCAGGCATCTATCAACATGTTACCTGGCCCGGTATCGTATCCCTCAACAGCAAGCCCGGGAAAAAGAGTGGAAATATTTGCAATTCCACCAATATTAAGAATAATGCGCCTTTCTGTCGGATGCCCTAATACAGCCATGTGAAATGCCGGAACTAAGGGAGCCCCCTGCCCTCCATAAGCCATATCACGTCGCCTGAAGTCACCAACGGTTGTAATATTAGTTAATGCAGCAACACGATTATTATCACCCAGTTGCATGGAAAAAGGCGTTTCACCATCAGGCTCGTGCCATACTGTCTGCCCATGACAGCCTATTGCAATAATATCACTTGCCATTAAGCCTGTTTTATCCAGTAATCCCTGCACAGCCTCGGCAAAAAGCGTGCCGAGTTCGTAATCAAATCTTCCGACTATTGATAGTTTGGTCTGCTGCCCCTGGCAGATGGAGAGTAAATTTTGTTTCAGTGCAGGTGGAAAAGAGTGATTATAACTTGCTTGTTGTGTAACGGTTTTATCATTGATTTCCGCGACAATAACATCAACCCCATCCATACTCGTGCCTGACATCACGCCAATATAACGTCCTGACTTCATAAATATTCTCCAGTTTAAAGGATTACATTTAGCGAACGGATTACGTTTAAGCTTCAGCAAACTATAAAGCACATTGGCTTGGGCTATATATATTTAATAGGCATTACCCACGATAAAAACTGAGTTTTGGAAAGCTATTCACAAAACATGCTAAACTTTTAACCAGTAATTATTCTTCATCGGGGTTCATTGTAAACATTTTTCATATATGTTGATATGACCCATCAGTAACTGGTAAATCTATTGACTCTGCTGCTATCAAGAGTGGCTAGTGTTTGTGTCAGTTTATTATCAAGCTTATCTATCAGGCATGAAAATTAGGAGTGACTATGTTCAAACGTTTCCTGGTTAGTGCAGTTGTCGTGACGACTCTGTCTGGTTGTGCAGACATGGGAGCGCTCTCTAGTGATACTTATTCTATGAACCAGGCCAAGCAAGCCCAGGCCGTAACCTACGGTACGATCCTATCTGTTCGCCCTGTGACTATAAAAGGCAATGAAGCCGGAGATCCCAATATGTTAGGTCTTATTGGCGGCGCCGTTTTAGGGGGGTTGTTGGGTAACACAGTCGGCGGAGGAACAGGCCAACGGCTTGCGACAGCAGCAGGAGCGATTGCTGGTGGTATGGCTGGTCAAGGTATTGAAGGGGCTATAGATCAAACAAAAGGGGTTGAATTAGAAATTCGCACAGATAGTGGAAGGAATATTATCGTCGTTCAAAAACTGGACAGAGTCGCATTTAGCAGAGGCCAGAGAGTCAGGATCGCCGATAGTGGAAATTCTCTGACTGTATCACCGCTCTGAAATACCAAAATAGCACAGACCCAAAAAATCGCGGTTTACCAGTAGCTGGGCCGCGATTTTCTTATTATTGATTAATTTTTATATTACCTGTTTATGTAATTGGCTAATATTTTTTTCGATTTTTTTTATTACAGAAGCAAGCAGAATTAACTCATCATGAGTAATTCCCTCCAATATTTCTTTCCTTGTTGAATCAATAACACTATCCACTTCTCTTATGAAAGTTTCCGATTCACCGGTTAATTTAATTCTTTTTGCACGACGATCATTAGCGCATGTATGACGTGTTATCAGTCTCTTTTCTTCTAATTGATCCAGAGTTCTCACCAGAGAGGGTTGCTCAATACCAATAGCTTTTGCAAGTTGTATCTGTGACTGCTCTGGTGGCAGCTGGCTAATATTGTATAGAGTAACCCAATGCGTCTGAGTTAATTTCAAAGGTTTCAAACGATGATCAATTAAAGCGCGCCAAACACGGACTAAACGTGCAAGGTCTGATCCAAGTGTCAATTCCAATTACCCCTCCTTATAATTAGAGACTCATATAGCATCAATGAATTATCCAATCAGTTTATTCATATGAATAATGGATACACACCCTATATCATACTTGCATTAGCAGAATTATAAATTTCGCTAATTACCCGGTGAGTGTCGCGTTGGTTTGTTATTCAAAGTTGATATCTTCGCCGCCCTAAAAAAGTGAATTTTTATGGCACATCGAATAAAATCGCGCATTAATCCACCAATGGTATAAACTGTATAAAATAATTACTAATTTGAACTATTGTGATTTTAAATATCAACAAAAAAAATACAAACCCAAAGAATATATACTTTTCCACTCGGTTAAAGTTCTATAAGAATAACCGCCATCCAAATACTAATCTATATATTTTTACATTAATATCATTTTTCTCTTACAGATGACATCAGTCATATACAAAATTACTTAAAAAACAATAACATAAAAAAATAGCTTTTTTATCGATCAATTAATAATTCTTTAATAAGAAATTTTTACTTGAATACTAAAACCACCCCAGAAAATAAGTAATAAAAATTAACTTAACCAAAATAAAAAGAATTTAACACTTAAGGCATGTCATTTATTAATGAAAATATTTCTTATCTTTAAGATAATTAGGAATCATTATTTATGTAAATAGTATTTTTTAATCAACTCAGAATAAAATCAAAATAAATCAGGCTGATTCGGCATATTATTTTCATCACCTTCGTTTAATTTTAACGATCTTAGATATCTCTGATGACATAAGCGAAATATATTCCTTTTTTCACTATCTGATAGTTTCATCCACATAAATCGTTCTTCTCTGCTCCGATAACATCCTCGACAAAAACCACGGGAATCTGATTCACAGATCCCGCGACAAGGGTTTGGAATAGCAAAAAATTCTAATTGTTCAGTCATCGCATCCTCCTCCCCCAGATTTATCAAACTTTTCCTCATGGGGATGCTGTCATACTAATCAGTATAAGCTTCACGTGTAGTAAATAAAAATAGAATAATCACATATTGTTACTAGTTACATGTTTCATTCATCACACATTCAACTTACATCGACAGAATAACAAACGCCAGTTTCATGCACTGACATATGCACACAAAATGACCGAAATTTGAAAGCTCATTAAAAACTTCCGCCAGTATCATCTAGCCGTATTTTTAGCACAGAAAAATACACCAACGCCTCAACAGTTGTTCAACACTCAAGTATGTTCCGGTATTTTCATGAAGATTAGGTAACAATGCAGGAAACAGCATCAAGCATGTTTCCTCAGCAATAGTCATTCTCCCATCATGCACGTACCCGCCCGAGCAGGGCAAAAATGACCAAAGCGGTAGCCACGGATGCACCCGACAGAATAAACAGGACGGTACGAAATGCGGCGCCATAGCTGATCAACACTGCGTTTCCCAGTTCCGGCAATAAGGCATTGACACCAGCCAAATCACCAATGGCGGCACGACTGGCAGCCTGTCCCAATATTGAACCAGACGTGAAATCGGATAAACCGGACTGTATCAACACCGCCAATAACACGCCCAATACCGCCAACGCTAAACCGTCGGCCAATACACGTACCACATTAAAGATGCCTGTGACCATGCCCGCGCGCTCTTTTTCCACGACACTGACAGCCAGACTGCCACCCGCCATCATGAGACTGCCATAGGTCAGGATGTAACCGTTCATCACCCAGTTGAGCTGATTTGGTGGTGTTCCCCCAATATTTGCTGAATTGATGGCAGCACGATGGCTGGCCCTGTGAAACATAACGGTACCAACACACCGGTTAAGCACACGGTCAACAGTAATAACCAGCGACGAGCGCTGGTATTAGATATATCCATTACTGTGTTTCCTTGTCAGGCCAGACTCAGGCGCTAAAACCGCCGTCCACATCAATCACTGCACCCGTAATAAAACGTCCGCTGTCACCTGCCAAGTGAAGCACTGCCGCTGCAATATCTTCAGGCTGACCATACGCAGGCAGCACCAATTTAGCTAATGTCGTTGCCGTTCGAGGGCCATCGGCCGGATTCATGTCGGTGTCAATCGGGCCGGGTTGGATCAGGTTGACAGTAATGCCGCGTTTGCCCAAGTCTTGTGCGACCCCTTTGGTCAAACCCACTAAAGCGGATTTGCTGGTAGCGTATAAGCTAATTCCCGCTTCTGCCGTACGCGTGGCAAGGCAACTTCCTAAAGAGATAATGCGCCCGCCATCAGGTAAGTACTTAGTCGCTTGCATGATAGCCGCAAACACGGCACGTAGATTGACTGAAATGGTACGTTCGAAATCATCAAGGGTAAGCTGATCGATAGTTTTTACATGGCAGTTACCTGCATTGTTGACCAGAATATCCAGCCGCCCCAGTTTTTCGGCTGTCATATCCACAGCAGCAACAACTTGGGTTGCATCAGATGCATCAGCAGCAATAACTTCCGCGCGCCTGCCAAGAGCCCGGATTTCTGCCGCGACAGCTTCAGCCTTATCCTTTGAAGCACCATAAGTAATGGCAACATCAGCCCCCTGTGCTGCCAGAGTACGAGCAATGGCAGCACCAATACCGCGGCTGCCACCAGTAACGAGAGCAACTTTTCCGACTAATGAACTCATGATTACACTCCTATCATTGGTTAAAAATGCATAGCTACCTGGAAAATAGTTCTTAGTAACGCCTTACCTATTTCCTTCAGCTTAAAAACACACCATTATTATATCGATCGATACAAATGCATTCCGCACAACTCTCTTTGTCAAAGATTTTTATACTGATCGATATATTAATTTTTCTCAGAAAATTTATTGAAGACAAATTGTTCCTGACATCCCTTTTCTTTTCAGGGGGAGATGGGGTAATCAGGCACCAAGTAAGAAACACCATTTAAGGGGCCAGAAGGTAAATAAGAAACGTCTCAATCAGAGGTTATAGTGGATATCAAAAAATCATTACTTCTCTATAAAAATAATTAATTGATTTATAATGCATGAGATTCTAGTTATAGTTAAACGCATATAGACTCTTAGTGAGCAATGCTTAAGACTCTATCTCTTAAAGACTACATTTCTTAAAAACTCTATTTCGTAAAGACTATAAAGTTCAAGAGGCAATCATGCGTTTACTCCATACTATGATCCGCGTTGGTAATATGCAGCGTTCGATTGATTTCTACACTCAAGTGATGGGCATGCGTTTACTGCGCACCAGTGAAAATCCTGAGTATAAATATTCTCTGGCTTTTGTTGGCTATACAGATGAAAGCCAGGGTGCGGTCATCGAGTTAACCTATAATTGGGATGTTGAAAATTACGAAATGGGAACCGCATTTGGGCATATCGCTTTAGGTGTCGATGATGTCGAAGCAACCTGTGAACGCATCAAGCTGGCTGGAGGCAAGGTAACCCGTGAAGCGGGCCCGGTTAAAGGCGGTACAACTGTTATTGCATTTGTTGAAGATCCTGACGGCTATAAAATCGAACTCATTGAAAATGCAAGTGCCAGCAGTGCATTAGGCCACTAATTATTAACACCTATCCTAAAGGGCATACCCTGTTGCCCTTTACTCCCTTGGTTGTATTCTTGGCTGGATCAGTATTACCCCTGCAAGATACATCAATTTTTGTCATAATATCCCTATTCCAAAGTTCAAAACAAAATCCTGAAGTTAAAAACTGAAAATCAGATGTCTAATAAAAACGATCAAAATATGCTAAGCGGACGATTTCGTGGCTACTATCCTGTTGTCATTGATGTCGAAACAGGTGGTTTTAATGCACGTACAGATGCTTTACTTGAAATTGCTGCAATCACCCTGAAAATGGATAAAGAAGGTTGGCTAACACCCGCCGATACCCTTCATTTTCATATTGATCCTTTTGAAGGAGCCAATCTTGATCCTGCTGCTTTAGCATTCACAGGAATTGATCCCACAAATCCGCTGCGAGGGGCAGTGAGTGAGTACACTGCATTACATGCCATTTTCAAAATGATCCGCAAAGGAATGAAAGATACTGGCTGTAATCGGGCGATTATGGTCGCCCATAATGCCAATTTTGATCATAGTTTTGTCATGGCGGCAGCTGAACGTGCCTCATTGAAACGCAACCCATTCCATCCGTTCGCCACTTTTGATACTGCGGCGCTCAGTGGGTTGGTTCTTGGCCAAACCATTCTCGCCAAAGCGTGTATTACCGCAGGAATTACATTCGATAGTAATCAGGCACACAGCGCTTTGTACGATACTGATCGAACTGCCCTGCTGTTCTGCGAGCTTGTCAATCGCTGGAAACGGCTTGGGGGATGGCCATTGGTGACTGACTCCTCTTCTGATAACGAGTCTTAAAACAACAAGCCCCATACTTTGTTAACAAATATGGGGCTATTAAAAAACACAATTATTTCTGTGAATTATTACTCACTTTTTTCCTGCTCACTTTCTTTATATTTGTCAGCGGCTTCTTTGATCACAGTTTGTAACTCACCGCGCTGGTACATTTCAACCAGGATGTCACACCCTCCTACTAACTCACCATCAACCCAAAGCTGAGGGAATGTCGGCCAATGGGCATATTTAGGCAGTTCTGCTCTGATATCGGGATTTTGCAGAATATCCACATATGCGAAACGTTCACCGCAAGCTGCTAAGACCTGAACAGCCTGGGCAGAAAAACCACAGCTTGGTAATTTTGGAGAACCTTTCATGTACAGCAGAATTGGGTTTTCTCTGATTTGGCGTTCAATCTTCTCAACAACAGCCTCATTAGAGGAACCCGCTGTTGCATTATTTTGCATATTAGTCGTCATTTTGCTTCCTTAAAAACTGTAAAAGCTATTCATCAGCATCAGAAAAGATTGATTCAGAATACCACTTTTATCTCTGATTTTTCTACTAAGAACTTTCTGCTGAACATTTTCGCCATGATTAGCACCAAACTATTCATCGATATTTTTTATCCTTACTAACCCTATCGATTCTGTATTAATGTTCAGTTCTACACCAGATCGCAGCCAAATAGCATCTTTTCCTCTATTATTTATCAAAAAAGTTGTTAAGATAATTACCAAAATAGCAAGATGATAATAAGTTTAAATTTTCCCTGCTCATGAATTCACCTTTATAGGTCATGGCTTGCAGAGATAAAACCCGATATTAAAAAGGAGCATGCAATGTCTTTTGAATTACCAGCATTACCTTATGCCAAAGATGCCCTGGAACCACACATTTCTGCAGAAACTTTGGAATATCATTACGGTAAACATCACAATACCTATGTTGTCAACCTGAATAATCTGGTTAAAGATACCGAATTTGCAGGAAAATCACTGGAAGAAATCATCAAAACATCTGAAGGCGGCATTTTCAACAACGCTGCACAAGTTTGGAACCATACTTTTTATTGGCATAGCCTGTCACCAAATGGTGGTGGTGAGCCAACCGGAAAAGTAGCTGATGCCATCAACAGTGCTTTCGGTTCTTTTGCTGAGTTCAAACAGCAGTTTACCGACGCAGCCCTGAAGAACTTTGGTTCTGGCTGGACATGGTTAGTTAAGAAAACTGACGGCAGCTTGGCTATCGTTAATACCTCCAATGCAGCAACTCCCCTCACTGGTGAAGATAAGCCGGTATTGACTGTTGATGTTTGGGAACATGCCTATTACATCGATTACCGCAATGCACGTCCTCAATATCTGGAGCACTTCTGGGCTCTGGTTAACTGGAAGTTTGTTGAAGAAAACCTTGCTTAATGAGATGAATTCTCATTTTGGTTTTAATAAGTTTTAATAAGTTTTAATAGTAAGGGCAGATTTTTTCATTCAATGATGAATGTTGAAAAACTGCCCTTTAAAATGAGGTGCAAACACCTCAATTCTTTTTCTAGATCAGGCAAAGGCTCGCCAGTAAAACGATCATTACTAACGCACTACAAGCAGTCAATAATCCCAATTTCAGATCTGTGTCCATAGAACATCCTTAAATGTGAAAATTAAGATTCAGCGATATCCATAAATTTTAGTTGGTTATTTCTCATGATGCTGAAATATCGCACGATGGTATTTGATACATATACTTTATAGCATCGATTATTACTTTCACTTTTGCGCTAGATCAGACAAAATTGAGAGTTTATTGCTAAATAATTGCCAGTCATCATTACTATATAACTCTACTGGCAAACGATTAACAAAGATCTATATCCAATGGATTTCAAGACACGGTGGACACGGTGCAGTGGCAAGAAAACGACATATTTGTCGGAAACAAGCTTGCCCGGCCAAAATTTGGCCTCCAGTGAAAGGCAGAAACATAGATCACTCTGTAACTGAATGATTACTGGGTGATTGGTGTAAGTTCGATCAGGGGCCGCAGTAACTTGAAAATCAAAGGTAAAGGTATATATATTTAGACCATAAGGTCAGGAGTCCTTTTTATCATGGCAACGATTAAAGATGTGGCTAAGCGCGCTGGAGTGTCGACCACAACTGTATCCCATGTTATCAATAAAACCCGTTTCGTCGCCGAAGATACAAAGACCGCAGTTTGGGCTGCAATTAAAGAACTAAATTATTCACCCAGTGCTGTTGCTCGTAGTTTGAAAGTTAACCATACAAAATCTATCGGGTTATTGGCAACATCAAGTGAAGCTCCTTATTTTGCTGAAATCATTGAATCCGTTGAAAACAGTTGTTACAGCAAAGGCTATACACTGATTTTGTGCAATTCTCACAACGATCTTGATAAACAGAAAGCTTATCTGGCGATGTTAGCGCAAAAACGCGTAGATGGTTTATTGGTCATGTGCTCGGAATATCCAGAACAACTTCTCAGTTTACTCGAAGATTACCGCAATATTCCTATGGTAGTTATGGATTGGGGCGAATCCAGAGGAGATTTCACGGATGCGATTATCGATAACGCTTTTCATGGCGGTTACCTCGCCGGCCGTTATCTTATTGAACGAGGCCATCGGGATATTGCCTCTATTCCCGGGCCATTAGCCAGAAATACCGGCGGTGGACGGCATCAGGGATTTCTTAAGGCGATGAAAGAAGCCAATATCACTATTCGGGATGAGTGGATTGTTCAGGGTGATTTTGAGCCTGAATCTGGTTATCAGGCTATGTGTAAGATCCTGAACCAGAAACACCGCCCGACCGCTGTTTTCTGTGGTGGTGATGTCATGGCAATGGGGGCAATTTGTGCAGCAGATGAGTTGGGATTGCGTGTTCCGCAAGATATTTCCATCATTGGATACGACAATATCCGCAATGCACGCTATTTTACGCCAGCTTTAACCACTATCCATCAGCCGAAAGAACGTTTGGGGCAAATGGCTTTTGCAACATTATTGGACAGAATCATCAATAAACGTGAAGATGCGCAAACCATTGAGGTCCATCCTCGACTTGTCGAACGGCGTTCTGTCGCAGATGGCCCCTTCATCGACTATCGCCGTTAGCCGTTAATTTTCTTGCAACCACTCAGCATTAAGTGTTTCTTTATCTCCGAGATAACTAAGTAACCAACTTAATGCTGGTGAATGGCTTTTTTCCGACCATGTTAAACAGCATGGGCTATCAGGTAATGGTTGTTCAAGTTCAAGCACAACTAATTTTCCTTTGCGTATGAGTGGTAGTGCCCGGTGCTTAGGCACCATTCCCACACATAAACCATCTATAATGCAATTCAGGCCCGCATTCCAGTCAGGAACAACCAATCGCCGCTGATTATCCAAAGCCCATGTATCACGTTTGGGTAAGCTGTGTGATGTATCCTCAAGGCAAAGGCTGGGATAAGCCCGCATTTGGTCGTCATTCAACTTTCCGCTGATTTGTGCCAATTCATGTTCAGGGCTGGCTACGCATAACCACGGCATGAATCCCATGTCTCTGAAACTATACCGTTCTCCCACTGGAGAAGCCCGGGTGGCACCAATCGCCACATCCACCTTTCCATTCACCAGTGCATCCCATACCCCATTAAAAACTTCTGGGTAGACAAATAACTCTATGTCAGGAAAATGACGATAAAAATCTAAAATTAACCGAAGCGTGCGTTCTGGTTTTACAACCTGATCCACCGCGATACTAAACTGTCCCCGCCAGCCATTTGCGACTTGTTGACATTGATGCCGAGTGTCATTCATTTTTTTGATAACAGAACGCGCTTCCTTAACAAAAATTATGCCTGCTTCCGTGAGCTCAACATCACGATGGCGACGTTCAAACAGCGATACAGCTAACCATTCCTCGAGTTGTTTTACCGTATAGCTGATAGCAGAAGGTACACGATGCAGCTCTGATGCTGCTGCACTGAAACTTCCTGTTCTGGCAACAGCATCAACCACTTCCAACGAATATTCAGACCACATATTTCTTCCTTTCAAATTTTTTCACAGCATGTTGCAAATATTACCATTTCACAAATAAAAATCATGGCATATAAAATAAGCCAATTATTTCCTATCAATTACCACACCAAGTTACTGACACAATGACAACAAATAAAAACTCAATTCCATTCATGTTTTATCTTGCCGGGCTGAGCATGCTCGGTTATTTGGCCATTGATATGTATCTACCTGCTTTTAATGTAATGAAAGAAGAATTAGGTACATCAGAAAATGCCATTAGCGCGAGTCTCAGTATTTTTCTTGCTGGTTTTGCTTTTGCCCAGCTCTTATGGGGGCAATTATCTGATCGACTAGGAAGAAAACCTATTCTTATTATCGGCTTATCACTATTTTCCATTAGCTGTTTAGGAATGCTCTGGATAAACAACGCTACACAATTATTGATCCTGCGTTTTATTCAGGCCATTGGCGTTTGTTCTGCTGCGGTTTCATGGCAAGCATTGGTCATTGACAGATATGACACTGCACGCACAAAACGTGTTTTTGCCATGATTATGCCTTTGGTGGCACTTTCTCCAGCCCTCGCACCTTCGTTAGGCTCATGGGTATTATCGCATTACAATTGGAGAATTATCTTCCTGATATTAATGATAGTAACACTTCTCTTGTTGCTACCGACATTATTTCTGAAGAATATTCAGCAACGTAACGTTAAGACAGACACAGATAAAAAAGCGGTTTCTTTCTTTACATTACTCAAATCCCCTTTCTTTAGCGGGAATGTATTAATTTATGGTGCATGTAGCGCTGGTTTCTTTGCCTGGCTCACTAGCTCACCAACCATTTTAAAAAACATGGGTTATAACTCTACTGAAATTGGCCTTAGCTATTTTCCCCAAACACTGGCATTTATGATTGGTGGTTATTCTTGCCGTATCTTGTTGGAAAAAGTGAAAAGTGAAACAATATTTCCACTCTTGCTGATTGGCTACGCTATCAGCATGATAGCCATTTACTTGATTTCCATTTCAGATGCCCCTTCATTTATAGCCATCCTCATTCCTTTTTGCATTATGGCAGCAATGAATGGAGCTTCTTATCCCATTGCCGTAGCAAACGCCCTTTCGGCGTATCCTAAAGACAGTGGCAAAGCAGCTGCATTACAGAATACCCTGCAATTAGGCCTTTGTTTTGTGGCCAGTATGATAGTGTCTCTTTTTATGGAAAACCCGCTAATATCCACCACAACAGTGATGGCATCCACCATTGTTCCTATGGCAATAGGTTATTGGATCCAAAAGAAAAAATAAGGAAAAAGCGACTGAATATCCATTCAGTTATTTTCCGAAAAACATATTTAAGAACCTTATTATCTAAAGGTTATATCGCAATGTAACCTTTAGATTATTGTTTAAATGCTATTTCACTCATATACTCATACGAATTCATCATTCTAAAAATTAGGAATTTGAGGTTTTTCAGGGTATTGAAACCCTATTTAATTTCAGGATGAATAGGCAATAAGTGCTTTTTCCCATTAGTCTCTATGTTATTTATAAATAAATTTTCGTATTTTTAACATAAAAAAATCAGTTACAAAGTAGTACCTCAAAATTCCATCACACAAATGTTGGAGAGTATATGAGTTCATCTTTCGTTGAAGGTAAAACAACAATTAACTCTTGGCATAGGATAGCCCAAGATATGCTTCAAGAGGCTAATATTCAAATCAATGGAAAACGCCCTTTTGATATACGCATCAAAAATCCTGATTTCTATAAACGAGTGTTGAAAGAGGGTTCTTTAGGGCTAGGTGAAAGCTATATGGATGGTTGGTGGGAATGTGAGCGCCTTGATATTTTCTTTCATAAAATATTACAAGCAGGCCTGGAGCATCGTATTCCCAAAAATATTAAAGATATCCTAAAAATAATTACTTCCCGGCTCGTTAATTTACAATCACCCAAAAGAGCCTGGATTGTAGGTGAAGAACATTATGATTTAGGTAATGACCTTTTCACCAGAATGCTTGACCCTTATATGCAATATTCCTGTGGTTATTGGAAAGACGCCAACTCATTGGAAGAGGCACAATCCCATAAACTTCGCCTGATCTGCGAAAAGTTACAATTGTCTCCGGGCATGACTTTATTGGATATTGGTTGTGGATGGGGAGGATTATCCGCTTATGCCGCGAAAAACTATGGTGCATCCGTTACTGGTTTAACGATTTCTGCTGAACAGCAAAAATATGCCCAAGAACGCTGTAAGGAACTCGATGTAACCATTCTTCTTGAAGATTATCGTAACCTTAATCTCCAGTTTGATCGCATTGTTTCCGTCGGCATGTTTGAACATGTTGGCCCTAAAAATTATGCCCACTACTTTGATATAGTGAAAAAAAATCTAAAACCTGACGGATTGTTTCTACTTCATACTATCGGTTCCAATCGGGATAAAATAGGCGTTGATTCATGGATAAGCAAATACATTTTCCCTAACGGGAAACTACCTTCGATTGCCAATATTGCCAAAGCAAGTAATGGAAAATTTGTTATGGAAGATTGGCATAATTTTGGTGCTGATTATGACCGAACACTGATGGCATGGTATGAACGCTTTACCGCCAGTTGGAGCGAGATAGAACATAATTACAGCCCCCGTTTCAAACGCATGTTCAGCTATTATCTGAATGCCTGTGCAGGTGCTTTTCGTGCAAGGGATATTCAGTTATGGCAAATTATGTTCAGCCCCAAAGGTGTTGAGAATGGTCTGAGAGTCCCAAGATAATCGCTCACCCATAGCTACAGAAATTATACTTCTGTAGCTTTCATTCTCTATTGAAAGATAATTAACCCATATTTATGACTCGGGAATATTTTTATTGTTTTTCCACCCGTAACAATAATTTTTCCTGTTCTTTTTGTGCCATAACCCGTTCAACGGTATCTACAACTGCCTGTGTTTGTGGATCAATTTCAATATTAACTTTTTGCCCCAGACGTTTTTGACTCAGCGTTGTTCGCTCCAATGTTTCCGGAATTAAATGCACGCAAAAACGGTTATTTACAACATCACCAATTGTCAGGCTAATCCCGTCAATACCAATAAATCCTTTATGCAAAATATATTTCATTAATTGCTTATCACTCACTCTAAACCAAATCTCATGATTATTTTCTGACGTGAATATTTTCGCAATTTCAGCAGTGGCAATAATATGACCAGACATCAAATGCCCGCCAATCTCATCTCCAAATTTGGCAGCCCTTTCCAGGTTGACGAGATCCCCCACCTTCAGCCCGCCCAGGTTCGTCAATCGCAGCGTTTCTTTCATTAAATCAAAACTAATCAAATCTCCGTCGATTTTCGTCACCGTCAAACAACAACCATTGTGTGAAACAGAAGCCCCTGCTTCAATTCCGGATAATAACTCCACCGGAAATTTGATAACATGGGTTCGAAAATGCACTTTTTCACTAATCGCAATAATCGGTGCTTTTCCCTGAACAATGCCTGTAAACATGGAAACCTCTCTCATCATTCTCACATAATCAGTTAGTTTAACCCACACATCACTTTTGCACACTATTCCAGTTAGTGCACAAGGAAAACTCGCTTGTCACAAGCTGGAGTACACCGGCCAAGTGGGTTTCTATTAAGGATATTTTCAATTACTGAGTATAAACACCGTACAATGACTGGCTTAATAAAATGAGTTCTATACAATACTTGAGCTCATAAGTAATACACTCGCACAAGCATTATTTGCTCGAAGAAGAAGTATTTCTTGTTTTACAGTCAATTATTAATCAAAAAAGGTGTAGTACGTGCAGAAATATTTAAATGAAGCGCGTAGTTTGCTCGCTCTAGGGATTCCCGTCATCATCGCTCAATTTTCACAAACTGCGATGGGATTCGTCGATACTGTGATGGCTGGTAAAGCTGGCGCTATTGAAATGTCAGCTGTTGCCGTTGGTACATCAATTTGGTTGCCAACTATTTTGTTTGGTCAGGGTTTATTGCTCGCCTTAACACCAATAGTGGCACACATGAACGGCTCAGGACAAAGACAAAACGTGGCAAGTCAAATCCAACAAGGGTTCTGGCTTGCTACATTTCTTTCCATCTTCATTATCGCTGTACTGTATAACAGCCGATTTATTATTGAAGCACAGCATAATATTGATCCCGCATTGGCAGAAAAGGCAACGAATTTTATCCACGCCATTATGTGGGGAGCTCCGGGCTATTTATTCTTTCAGGTTTTGCGTGGTCAATGTGAAGGGCTATCAAAAACCAAGCCCGGAATGTTAATCGGCATTGCCGGTTTGTTAGTCAATATTCCTGTTAATTATATCTTTATTTACGGAAAATTTGGCGCGCCTGTCTTGGGCGGTGTAGGCTGTGGAGTGGCAACTGCCACGGTTTATTGGGTCATGTTCCTGTTGCTGCTTGCCTATGTGAAGCATTCCCCTTCCCAGAAGGATATTCTGACATTTGACAACTTTTCCAGCCCAGAATGGCACACACAAAAACGTATTTTCCTGCTCGGCTTACCTATCGCTCTGGCAATGTTCTTTGAGGTGACACTTTTTGCTGTTGTTTCACTATTGGTTTCCCCGCTTGGCGTTGTTGCCGTTGCCGGGCACCAAATATCGCTCAATTTCAGCTCGATGATGTTTATGTTCCCATTATCATTGGGGATCGCAGCAACAATCCGGGTTGGCTACAGCCTGGGTAAACAGTCCACCGAAGATGCTAGAGTCGCGGCTTATACCAGTCTGGCTGTGGGTTTAATCTTTGCCTGTATAACAGCCACTTTCACGATCTTGCTCCGCAAACACATCGCATTTATGTATAACGATAATCCTGAAGTTGTTATGCTGGCCTCACACTTAATGCTGTTCGCGGCCATTTACCAACTTTCTGATGCCATTCAGGTTATCGGTTCAGGCGTTCTGCGTGGATATAAAGATACACGCTCTATCTTTGTTATCACTTTCATCTCTTATTGGGGCTTAGGGCTGCCCAGCGGTTATATTTTGGCATTAACTGATTATGTCACTGCCCCCATGGGGCCTCAGGGCTTCTGGATAGGTTTCATTATTGGCTTAACCGCAGCAGCGTTCATGATGGGTTACCGAATTTTATGGACACAAAAACAACCACATCATTTTATTCTGAAACGTTCCACTCGTTAATTCAGTATATTTAGTTGTCATTTTTAAGGGGAAAAGCTGCAAATTTACGCTAAAAGATGCAATTGCGAGCAGTTGAACACGAATTTGCATTTTTCCCCTTGCCAGACGGCTCAGTGATCGTTAATATTCGTTCCCGTTGTCAGCCACAGAAATTTAGATTGCGTCCGTAGCTCAGTTGGTTAGAGCACCACCTTGACATGGTGGGGGTCGGTGGTTCGAGTCCACTCGGACGCACCAAATATCAGGTTGACACAGCAAAATATCATGTGCGTCCGTAGCTCAGTTGGTTAGAGCACCACCTTGACATGGTGGGGGTCGGTGGTTCGAGTCCACTCGGACGCACCAAATATCAGGTTGACACAGCAAAATATCATGTGCGTCCGTAGCTCAGTTGGTTAGAGCACCACCTTGACATGGTGGGGGTCGGTGGTTCGAGTCCACTCGGACGCACCAAATATCAGGTTGACACAGCAAAATATCATGTGCGTCCGTAGCTCAGTTGGTTAGAGCACCACCTTGACATGGTGGGGGTCGGTGGTTCGAGTCCACTCGGACGCACCATAAATCAAAGTTTCTCATCACTAATACCTTCTTAACTATTTACTTCCTTCTCCATTATCACTAATCTGCTTCACCATCACATCCCTATATTTTCAAAAATGATGAATTGTCAACAATACATTCAGCGAACAAAAGATATCGATTATCTCCTGTTTGCGCAACAACCCTCTGATTTATTTAACATAGGCCGAATGATTTTTTTCCTGTCATCGACAAATATCTTCAAGAATTGTTTTTTTGATTCATTTCACAGAAATTAGTCTCTATAATACGCTTATGTCATATGTTGAATGGTTTCAGCCAGTTGATTAAGCGAACTCAGAAAAACTACAGATGATTGATCAAACTAAATCCACATGTTTGCGCATGGCTGGCTTCGCGCAAAAAAACCATTTAACGCTATCCTGCTACCCGTTTTCCATTATGTTGCGCAACTTATACCACCAGTGATGCTGGCATAAATGTCAATGGTTGGCGATTCACTCTTTAAACTCATTTAAACCAGTAGATAGATTGTCATGAAAAAAACCAAAATTGTTTGTACTATCGGGCCAAAAACAGAATCCGAAGAAAAATTGGCTGAACTGCTCAATGCAGGCATGAATGTAATGCGCCTGAATTTTTCCCACGGTGACTACGAAGAACATGGCCAGCGTATTAAAAATATTCGCGCGGTCACAGCGAAAACGGGCAAGAAAGCTGCAATCCTACTGGATACTAAAGGCCCTGAAATTCGCACCATGAAACTGGAAGATGGCAATGACGTTTCCCTCACCGCTGGTCAGACTTTCACCTTCACAACAGATAAAACTGTTATTGGCAATAAAGATCGCGTTGCTGTCACTTACGCCGGGTTGCCGACGGACCTGACATCAGGCAACACAGTATTGGTTGATGATGGTTTAATTGCGATGAAAGTCAAAAGCACCACTGAAACCGAAGTCATCTGTGAGGTATTGAACAATGGCGATTTGGGAGAGAACAAAGGCGTTAACCTGCCAAATGTTTCCATCAACCTGCCAGCGTTGGCAGAAAAAGACAAACAAGATTTAATATTCGGTTGTGAACAAGGTGTCGATTTCATCGCTGCATCTTTCATCCGTAAACGTTCCGATGTTCTGGAGATCCGTGAGCACTTGAAAACCCACGGTGGAGAACATATTCAAATCATTTCCAAAATCGAAAATCAGGAAGGCCTGAATAATTTCGATGAAATTCTGGAAGCATCAGATGGCATCATGGTTGCACGTGGCGATCTGGGTGTTGAGATCCCTGTAGAAGAAGTTATCTTCGCGCAGAAAATGATGATCGAGAAATGTAATGCAGCTCGTAAAGTTGTCATCACTGCAACTCAAATGCTGGATTCAATGATCAAAAACCCGCGCCCTACCCGTGCTGAAGCTGGCGATGTAGCCAATGCAATTTTAGATGGTACTGACGCCGTGATGCTTTCTGGCGAAAGCGCCAAAGGTAAATACCCTGTTGAAGCCGTTTCCATCATGGCAACCATCTGTGAACGCACAGATCGCGTCATGAACAGCCGCATTGAAAGTACCAAGGCACAGAAATTGCGTGTCACTGAAGCTGTTTGTCGCGGAGCAGTAGAAATTGCAGAAAAACTGGAAGCACCACTGATTGTTGTTGCAACCTATGGTGGTAAGTCTGCAAGATCTATCCGTAAATATTTCCCTAATGCCCCTATTCTTGCTTTAACAACAAATGAAATAACTGCCCGCCAGCTGCTGCTGGTCAAAGGCGTTTCCACTCAGATTGTCAAAGAAATTGCTTCTACTGATGATTTCTATCGCATTGGTAAAGAAGCAGCATTGGCTAGCGGCATGGCGCATAGAGGAGATACTGTTGTTATGGTATCCGGCGCATTAGTACCTAGTGGTACAACAAACACCTCTTCTGTCCACGTACTTTAATCCTTTGATACTTACGTGTTCTTACAATGAGAGGCGAAAGCCTCTCATTAATTCCCGGACACAGAAACAAGCAGTTGCGAACAGAACCAGCAAAGCTGGCAACTTGGAATATGAAGGGGATGTATAAAATGGCTCTTGTTTTATTTATGTTACATTCTATTTTATGAAAATATAACAATTTATACACAATCACATCAGGCTAATTTTCTAATTCCGGATTAACCAGACTTTTAACCTCTCTAAACTGGCAAGTACCCCGTATTCCCTTATATAGGGATATTTAGTGTAGAAGCATTTCACTATTTTTATCCACTTATGTTTAAACCACTGCATTTCTCATCGTAATAATTACTATAAATTTATTGATAATTATTCCGTTATCCTTATATCTTTATAGCCCAAAATAGACGATAAACATTTTTTATTAGTAAAATTAAAATAGCAAAAATTAAGTATACTTCAAGTGAATGTGAGGATCTGTTTTGGTTAAAATGTTTACCCTTTTGCCATTTTATTGGCCCATCTCAAAAAATATTACTTTTATCTTGGACAAGTAGATTTTTTTCATAGAAAAAATTTATTCTCTTTCTAAAATAGTTTGTGTAATACTTAGAAGGCTACTTGGAGATTAACTTAATCTAGAGGGTATTATAATGAATCGTACTAAAGTTGTATTTGGTGCAGTAATTCTGGCTTCTACTCTGTTAGCGGGTTGTTCAAGCGCAACAAAAGTCGAACAATTGGCTTCTCAGGTTCAAACTCTGGGTTCTAAAATCGACCAACTGAACAATGACCTCAGTTCTGTCCGTTCTGATGTACAGACAGCTAAAGATGAAGCTGCCCGTGCAAATCAGCGTCTCAACAATCAAGTTCGTTCATACAAAAAATAAACTTGTCACAAATAAAAAATGGCGTGCCAGAGTACGCCATTTTTATTTTCTACAACCCAATTTCTTCTCACCCACACAAACATCCACCATTGCCACACTAGTTCTCCGGCTGATAAATCGGCCCGGGCTGACGTAGTGGGATCACTTTCACCGGTTTGATTTCTGAAGCGATTTCCTCACGAATATCAATTGGCCCGAGTATTTTTTCATCTTCTTGATTATTTTTTTCCAACCCTTTATTCACCATGGTTGGCATCCCTGAACGGCGGATAATGGCCTGATCAACCAGCACTTCATCCGTACCCTGTTGTTCAATAAACTTCATTAAACCTTCAGAGCGAGTCATTGGCATACTTTGCGGATCGTCCATTTCTTTCTGTGAAAGAGGTTGATGAACTTCCACATAACGTTTGCCATCTGGTTCTACTGAATATTTCACGGGTTCATTGATGATTTGAACCCGAGTCCCTTTCGGAACGGTGCGGAATAACGCTTCAATATCATCAGGACGCAAGCGGATGCAACCCGAACTGACACGCATACCAATGCCAAAATTTGCGTTTGTACCATGGATAAGGTATTCACCACGTCCGGCGGACAAACGCAAGGCAAAATCCCCCATTGGATTATCTGGCCCGGCGGGCACTACTGCCGGTAATATAATGCCCCGACTGGCGTAATCCTTACGAATATTCGTGGTGGGAGTCCATGTTGGATTTTTGATTAGCTGGCTTACAGATGTGGTCATTGTTGGTGTATCGCGGCCAAGCTGACCGATACCAATCGGATACACAACAACATGATTTTTCCCTTTCGGAAAATAATAGAGACGAAGTTCAGCCAAATTGATAATAATGCCTTCTCTGGGCGTATCTGGAAGCAACATTTGTGATGGAATCATCAGCTTAAGGCCAGCCTTGGGCAAATACGGGTCAACACCAGGATTGGCTTCCAACATCGCCAATAAACCGATTTGATACTGGGCCGCAACGAATTCCAATGGCAGCCCATCATCAGAAACAGTATATGTTGAGTTTTCCCCAATCAAACGACTTTCAGCAGGGGGTAATGGATACTCAATAGCATGGGCAACACCCGCCAGCCCATTAAACGATAAGGTGCCAATCAAGAACATGCCAATAAGAGTTAAACGTTGCTTCATACATGCTCCTTGAAATGATACTTAAAAGTTTATGATTAACTAATAGACTACTTTGTAGGACTATTCTATCTCAATTCATTACGGAGCGTACCAAATCCACTCCTGCCAGCTCAATGCTGACAGGAACAAGAATATAATGAAAAAACAGGTATGGTGCTTACGATAAGACAGCGGTTGTCAGGCGGGATGTACAGCACAATTGTTGTTGTTCATTGTAAATATCTATCTGCCAAACCTGATGCGACCTTCCCAGATGAATAGGCCTGCACACTCCTTTAACCGTACCTTCACGAACAGATTTAAGGTGGTTGGCATTGATTTCAACTCCCACCACTTTTTGCTCCCCTTCCGAACAAAGATACCCCGCAAATGAACCCAGAGTTTCAGCCAATACCACCGAAGCACCGCCATGCAAAATTCCGAATGGCTGCTTTGTTCGTTGATCGACAGGCATGACTGCTTCAATAAAATCCTCGCCAAGCTGAGTAAACTCAATTCCTACATGCTCTACCATACATTTATCATTCATTTGATTAAGCATATTTATATCTATATTATTGCGCTTCCAAATCACGGTAAGATCTCCAATAAAGCTTGTAACGGATGTTTCAGTTGTTTTCCTTCTATGCGTTTCACCTGACTACGGCATGAATACCCAGTACTCAAACACTGCTCTGAAGTAAGATTTTTCAATGCCGGTGCCCATGAAAGTTTGTAGATGCCAACCGAATTATTGAGGTTTTTCTTTTCATGACCATATGTCCCTGCCATACCGCAACACCCCACACTGACATTATTCAACCTATGACCAAAATGACGGAAGATTTCTCTCCATTGATTACCGCTATTCGGTAATGCCGTCGCTTCTGTACAATGCGCCAATAAATGCCATTCCTGAGTAGTGCCTGAATCATCACACGTATTTTGAGATGCCTTTTCCAGCAAAATTTTATTGATTAACCATTCATGAACTAATTGAACTTCAAAATTTCCCCGTTTATTGCCAAGAATATCATTGTACTCATCCCGGTAGCACAGTACTAAAGCGGGATCAACTCCCACCATTGGGATACCCAGCCGGGCAACCCGATTAAGAAAATCCGCTGTTTTTTGTGCTGTTTTAGCAAACCGACCCAAGAATCCTTTAACGTGCTGAGCCTTGCCGTTAGGTGAAAATGGCAACAATACGGGTTTGTATCCCAGTTTCTCCGCCAGCTGAACAAAGTCAGTGACAACTTTTGCATCGTAATAACTTGTAAAAGGGTCTTGAACAATCAGTACATGCTGAGCACGTTCAGATAATGATAAGCTTTCCAGCTGCTCCAGTGTCGTCCTTGCAGCGTAATGCCCCACCAGCTGCTGCTGCAAGGTTGGATAAGAAAACAATGGTAAATCAACCATGCCAATACTCTGTTGGCTAACTTTTTGTACCCATGGCTGTTTAAGGAAAAAATTAAATATCCGGGGCATTTTAGCCATCAATGGTGCGCTATTCTCAACATTGGCAACAATATGATCACTCAATGGACGCAAATAACGACTATGATAAAGCTCCAGAAAACGGGCACGGAATGAAGGTACATCAATTTTGATCGGGCATTGTGTTGAACAAGACTTACACGCAAGGCAACCTGACATTGATTCTTTCACTTCATGGGAGAAGTCATATTCACCTCGCCTTGCCTGCCAGCTATAGCGTGTTTTCTCAATGAATCCCCGTAAACTGGGGCGTGTTTCTGCTAATCCCTGCTCCAATGATTTGGGGTCAATTCCCTGTTCAGTCAGAAGCCGAAGCCACTCCCTGACCAACGTGGCCCTCCCTTTGGGAGAATGTATTCGATGTTGACTGACCTTCATTGAGGGACACATTGGGCTTTTGACATCAAAATTGAAGCATAAACCGTTGCCGTTACACTCCATAGCGCCACGGAATGCGGTTCTTACATTAACAGGAATGATGCGATCGTAAGTGCCACGCTTAACAGCATCCACTTTCATCATGGGTGCATCAATTTCGATTGGCGGGCAAATCTTCCCCGGATTAAGCCGATTAAATGGGTCAAACGCTGTCTTTATCCGGCGAAGTTCGTGATATAAGGTTTCACCAAAAAAAGCCGGGCTATATTCTGCCCTAAATCCCTTGCCATGCTCTCCCCACAGCAAACCACCATATTTCGCGGTCAAACGAACGATTTCATCAGAAATCTGTTTCATCAGAATTTCCTGTTGGGGATCACACATGTCTAATGCAGGGCGTACATGCAAAACACCAGCATCCACATGCCCGAACATACCGTAATTCAGGTTGTGACTATCCAGAAGTTGGCGAAATTCAGCAATATAATCGGCAAGGTGCTGAGGAGGGACACAAGTATCTTCAACAAATGGAATAGGTTTAGCGGCACCTTTACTGTTACCCAGCAAGCCAACGGATTTTTTCCGCATGGCATAAATGCGTTCAATATCCGTCAAGTCATGGCAAGTCTGATAACCAATAATCCCGGCTTGGTTAGTTGTCATCAGCTCATCAAGTCGCAGGCAGAGGTTCTGGACTTGCAGGTCAATTTGTTCTTTGTCGTTACCGCTGAATTCGACAATATTCAATCCTTGCATCTCCTTATCCGGCACATCCGTAATCAATGCCTTTACGGAATGCCAGATAATATCCTCACGGGCCAAATTAAGGACCTTAGAATCCACTGTTTCCACAGAAAGAGCCTTAGCTTCAACCATGAAAGGCGCGTTGCGCAAAGCGGAATCAAAGGAGTCATATTTGACGTTCACTAATCGCCTGACTTTTGGCAGCGGTGTAATATCCAAAGTTGCTTCAGTAATAAATGCCAGAGTTCCTTCAGACCCCGTCAGGATGCGGGTGAGATCGAATGTTTGCATATCATCACTGAATACATGTCGCAAATCATACCCTGTCAGGAATCGGTTTAGCTCAGGGAATTTTTCAATGATTAACTGGCGGTGTTCACGACAGCGTTCCAACACTGTTTTATACACGCTCCCGATAACCGTTTTTTCCTGAGCAATTGATTCCGCCAATGCGGTGCTCATAGGACGGGTATCGAACATTTCCCCACCCAATAAAACCGCCCTCACGCCCAAAACATGATCAGAGGTTTTTCCATAAACCAGAGATCCCTGCCCGGAAGCATCGGTATTGATCATGCCTCCCAATGTAGCGCGGTTACTGGTAGAAAGTTCAGGAGAGAAAAAATAACTGAAAGGTTTAAGATATTGATTAAGCTGATCTTTGATAACACCAGCTTCAACTTTAACCCAACCTTGCTCTGGATTGATTTCCAGGATACGGTTCATATAGCGGGACATATCCACAACGATACCATTATTGAGGGATTGCCCATTTGTACCCGTTCCTCCACCACGTGGTGTAAATGTCAGGGTTTTAAAACGCTCTTCAGCGGCGATTCTGGTCAGCAATACAACATCAGCGGTAGAACGGGGAAAGACAACGGCTTGCGGCAACAACTGATAAATGCTGTTATCTGTTGCCATAGTCAGCCTGTCGGCATAGCTGCTGGTAGAATCGCCGGTAAAACCAGCTTCTTTCAGTACAGTCAAATATTCCAATGTCAGTTCACTGACATGGGGGGCTTGTGATATACGTGGGATCATTGGCGCGTTGCCCCTTTTTTAATTAGTATCCACATTGCTCTATTTATATACTATCTTGGATAACGTAGCTCAAACATTTTCTGAGCAGGAAGGCTTTTAACAATATCACAATATTTATCTATTTTGAGCAATCAATGAAATAACGTTATATTTGATTACCATTGTTACTGCCAACAGTATTTTAAATTGCACTGAGAAATTATTTCATGGAAAACTCGCAATCACACTACGATTTACCCAAACTATTATTTGCTCTATTTTTCATTTTATTGCTTATTACAACCAGCTTCTGGGTCTTAAGCCCCTTTATTCTGGGCTTTATTTGGGCAGGAATGGTTGTTATCGCTACCTGGCCGCTATTGGAAAAATTACAACGGCGGCTATGGGATAAGCGCTGGATCGCCGTTTCTATCATGACATTACTCTTAGTTTTGTTATTTGTTATACCTATTGCATTGCTTGTCAGCAGTCTGGTGGAAAATAGCGCTCCATTGATTGCATGGGCAAAATCTCCCTCTTCGTTTCAGTTACCGCAATTAGAGTGGCTGAACCGAATACCTGTTGTTGGCGATGATTTATATCATAAATGGACAGATCTCATCGCTGATGGCAGCAACATGCTTTTAAATAAGATTCCACCCTATATTGGTAAAGCAGCAACCTGGTTCTTTACCCAAGCAGCTAATGCCGGTCGTTTTCTTTTCCACTTGGCTCTCATGGTGATGTTCAGCATATTACTTTACTGGAAAGGAGATCTGGTGATGTTGAATGTTCGTCATTTTGCCATCCGACTGGCGGACCAACGGGGTGATGCGGTCGTGCTATTGGCTGCGCAATCTATTCGTGCTGTGGCTCTTGGTGTCGTTGTCACCGCATTGGTGCAAGCTATTGCAGGTGGAATTGGTCTGGCAATCGCGGGAATTCCCTATCCCATGATCCTTACTGTTGTGATGTTTGTGTGTTGTGTTGCCCAACTCGGGCCTCTGTTAGTCCTTATTCCCTCTATTGCATGGCTTTATTGGACAGGAGAAACAACATGGGGAACTATTTTAATCATCTGGAGCCTGGTCCTCACCACAATGGATGGTGTACTTCGCCCTTTCCTCATCCGTCTTGGTGCAGATTTGCCCATGGTTTTAATTCTTACCGGAGTGATCGGAGGCATACTTTCGTTAGGTGTCATCGGACTATTTATAGGCCCTGTCGTACTGGCTGTTTCTTATCGTTTGCTACTGGCATGGATGAATGAAGTTCCTAAACCCGAAAGTAAAATGACAGATACTGAAACTTACTTTAAAGAAAAGAATATCAAGTGATCAAATAACTGCGCAGGAATATTATTTTCCTGCGCAATTATCAGAATAACGAATACATATCCCTCTTGCTTATCATAAATATAAATTCATATTTTAAAATAAATAAAACCCCCTACCAAATTGTTAAAAAAACGTTATTTCGCTGAAATTTATTTTTATAATTCCTATTTATTAAGAGGATTCTTAAAGAATAAACTCATTTATTAAATTAGTATTCTCTCTATCGAAACGTATGTTTCCCAGCGAATTGCTAGCCCGGCTTATAAACGCCATAGGCTGGGTAGTGTGAAGCAAAAATATATTGCTGTGTGTAGTCTTTGCCTGTCAGCCCATGATAGGCTTTTTTTTTAGATAATTTTTATACTTTTGCTCTTTTTAATTAATCATCCGTGTTAAAAAATATTATGTTATACAGAATATAAAAGCCCACAGTTATTTTAGCAGGCTTTTAATTCATCTCGGCTTTCTCTTCAACTCATTATTTTTCAGCTAAAGAAACCCAAGTTTTTACGACTGTATCAGGATTCAAGGATAAACTATCAATTCCTTCCTTCATTAGCCATTCCGCAAAATCTTCATGGTCTGAAGGGCCTTGTCCACAAATTCCAACATATTTCCCCTGGCGTTTTGCGGCCTGAATTGCCATCGACAAGAGTTGCTTAACGGCGTCATTACGTTCATCAAATAATTCAGAAACTACGCCAGAATCCCTGTCTAAGCCCAACGCCAATTGGGTCATATCATTTGAGCCAATAGAGAAACCATCAAAATGTTCGAGAAATTGATCAGCCAACAATGCATTTGATGGGATCTCACACATCATAATGACTTTCAGGCCATTTTCACCGCGTTTCAGCCCCTGAGAAGCTAACTCTGCCACTACCGCTTCAGCCTGAGCCACTGTACGCACGAATGGAATCATTACCTCTACATTCGTTAGCCCCATTGTATTACGCACCCGCTTGATGGCTTCACACTCAAGAGCAAAACACTGGCGGAAGTTATCAGAGACATAACGCCCCGCGCCCCGAAAACCCAGCATCGGGTTTTCTTCGTGCGGTTCATACATATCCCCGCCCACTAAATTTGCATATTCATTGGATTTAAAATCAGACAAACGGACAATCACCCGCTTAGGCCAGAATGCAGCGGCTAACGTTGCAATTCCTTCTGTCAATTTTCCGACATAAAACTCAATCGGATCATCATATCCAACCATTAATGATTTGATCTGTGCTTGCAGTTCAGGAGATTGCCGGGAAAACTCGAGTAAGGCACGTGGGTGAACCCCAATCATCCGGTTAATGATAAATTCCAAACGCGCCAAACCGACACCTTCATTCGGTAAGCAAGCAAAATCAAATGCACGGTCTGGGTTACCCACATTCATCATGATCTTGACATCTAATTTTGGCAGCTCATCAACCTGAGAACTCTGGATACTGAAATCCAATTTATTCTGATAAACAAAACCCGTATCACCTTCCGAGCAAGAGACAGTCACCAGCTGGCCTTCTTTCAGGCGCTCAGTCGCATCTCCGCAACCAACAACCGCAGGTATGCCCAATTCACGGGCTATGATCGCCGCGTGACATGTACGCCCACCGCGATTGGTCACGATGGCCGAGGCTTTTTTCATGATAGGTTCCCAATCCGGGTCCGTCATGTCAGTCACCAATACATCGCCAGCCTGAATACGGTCCATTTCGCCAAGATCATGGATAACCTTGACACAGCCAACACCGATACGATGCCCGATTGCCCGGCCTTCCACCAGCACATCACCTTGTTCATTCAGTTGGTAGCGCTCCATGACTTGCTGGTTTGAACGCACGGTTTCCGGACGGGCCTGCACAATATACAACCTGCCATTGTGCCCATCTCTTGCCCACTCAATATCCATCGGGCGCCCATAATGCTTTTCAATCAATAGGGCTTGTTTGGCCAGTTCTTCGACTTCACTGTCAGTCAACGAGAAACGATTACGCAATTCATCCGGAACATCTTCTGTACGTACTTGCTTACCATGTTCCTGGCTATCGGCATAAACCATACGTATTTTTTTAGAGCCAAGATTACGACGAACGATCGCCGGGCGATTATTTACCAATGTCGGTTTATGGACATAAAACTCATCCGGATTGACAGCCCCCTGCACCACCATTTCACCCAATCCGTAGGCTGATGTAATGAATACGACCTGATCAAAACCGGATTCAGTATCAATCGTGAACATGACACCTGACGAGGCCAGATCAGAGCGAACCATCCGTTGAACCCCCGCAGAAAGAGCAACACCACGGTGGTCATACCCCTGATGGACACGGTAAGAAATCGCACGATCATTAAAGAGGGATGCAAAGACATGTTTGATGGCCACCATGACCGCATCAATACCCTGAACATTCAGGAAGGTTTCCTGCTGCCCAGCAAAAGAGGCATCCGGCATATCTTCTGCTGTGGCGGAAGAGCGCACGGCAAAAGAGGCATCAGGTTCACCTTCAGACAATTGCAGATAGGCATCACGAATATCTTCTTCAAGTTGAGCCGTAAACGGTGTATCAATCACCCACTGGCGGATCTGCGCGCCAGTTCTGGCCAGCTGATTGACATCATCAACATTGGTTTCATCCAGCAACTGATAAATACGTTGGTTTACACCACTTTGTTCCAGAAAATCATTAAATGCCTGTGCAGTGGTTGCAAAACCATTAGGAACAGACACACCCAGTTCAGCCAAATTGGTAATCATCTCACCAAGAGAAGCATTCTTACCACCGACCCGATTAACATCGTTCATACCTAATTGGTTATACCAAAGTACATTGCTGGGAATGAGGCCATTATTGGACATTGGGAGCTATCCTTTTTACATTCAGAGATACAAATCGGAAAAATTAAAGCTGTTTTTCACAGCAGAAAATAGCCTAGCACAGAGTACTACCAGATATGGAAAGGTGAATCGATCAACCCAACAATATTATTTTTTTACGCGTATAATCGATAAACTGATTTTAGCTGACAACGCCCGATAAAAACGATTCAGCCAATGATGCCATAAAATCCGATACCTCATAATCTATTCAACAACCACTAAAGAACAAGACAATGATAGAAACAAATCCCCATGTAATCCCAAAAGATGAAATATTAAATCGCAGTGTGTTTTTTGTTTCCGATGGTACCGCAATTACCGCGGAAGTATTAGGCCATGCGGTATTGTCCCAATTCCCTATCGCGATTACCTCCTATACCTTACCTTTTGTCACAAACAAAATGAGGGCAGAAGAAGTTCGGGATCAAATAAACGCGATATACCAGCGAACACAAATAAAGCCATTAGTTTTTTATTCTATTATTTCAGATGAGATAAAAAGCATTATCACTCTCAGCGATGGTTTCTGTCAGGATATTGTCCAAACTCTGGTTGCACCATTGCAGCAAGAAATAGGTTTAGAGCCGAAACCGGAATTACACCGAACACATGGCCTGTCGCCTAAAAACCTGAGTCAGTACGATGCCCGCATTGCGGCCATTGATTATGCACTCGCCCATGATGATGGTGTTTCATTACGCAATCTTGACCAAGCTCAAGTCATCATTCTTGGCGTATCCCGCTGCGGCAAAACACCGACCAGCCTCTATCTTGCGATGCAATTCGGCATTCAGGCCGCAAATTATCCTTTTACTGCGGATGATATGGACAATCTCCAGTTGCCCGCCGCCCTGAAATCTTTCCAGCATAAATTATTTGGCCTGACCATTAATCCTGAAAGGCTTGCCGCTATACGGGAAGAGCGGCGCGAGAACAGTCGTTATGCCTCATTACGGCAATGTCGTGTCGAACTTGCTGAGGTTGAAGCTTTATTTCGCAAAAATAAAATTCATTATTTAAATACCACTAATTATTCTGTCGAAGAAATTTCAACCAAGATTATTGACAGTATGGGGTTAAAGCGCCGTATGTTCTGATCTCTCAATTCACTATGCCTCACAGTCCCATAAACTGTGTTTGCCACATTTTCTTGTGCAAATATCATATATTCTATTGAATTTGCTGAAGGTTGAGTTATTGTGATTTCAGTCTCTTCGGACGCGGTTTCATGTGAAGTAAAATTTGAGAAAATATATGCACAAAACAGATGAATTAAGAACCCACCGCATTGATAGCCTGATAACACCTAAAGAACTTGCCGAACAATATCCCATATCAGAAAAGATCCTGCAAAATGTGACATTGTCACGAAAGCGCATTGAATTGATTCTGTCAGGCAATGACCCGCGTTTATTGGTTATCATTGGCCCCTGCTCCATCCATGATGTCGATGCAGCCCTGGAGTATGCCACCCGCTTGCAAGGATTGCGTGAAAAATACCAGCATCAACTGGAAATTGTCATGCGTACCTATTTCGAAAAGCCGAGAACGGTTGTGGGCTGGAAAGGTTTAATTTCCGATCCCATGCTAGACGGTTCCTGTCAGGTCAATAAAGGGATCTCACTTGCCCGCAAGCTGCTGATTGATATCAATGAATTGGGCGTGCCTACTGCCACGGAATTTTTGGATATGGTTATCGGCCAATACATCGCTGATTTAATTAGCTGGGGAGCAATTGGCGCCAGAACAACGGAAAGTCAGATTCATCGGGAAATGGCTTCAGCCTTGTCATGCCCCGTTGGGTTTAAAAATGGAACAGATGGCAATACACGGATAGCCATTGATGCAGTTCGTGCAGCTCAAGCCAAACATATGTTCCTTTCCCCTGATAAAAACGGTCAAATGACCATTTATCAAACCAGCGGAAACCCTTATGGGCATATCATCATGCGGGGCGGGAAAACGCCTAATTATCATGCAGAAGATATCGCTACAACCTGCCATAAGTTACGTGAATTCCATTTACCCGAGCGTCTCATTGTGGATTGCAGTCATGCTAATTGCCAGAAAATCCATATTCGTCAACTGGATGTTGCAAAGAATATCTGTGAACAAATTCAATCGGGTTCAACCGCAATTGCCGGAGTCATGGCTGAAAGCTTTTTGGTTGAAGGAACACAGCAAGTGATTAAAGGAGAATCATTAACCTACGGGCAATCCATTACCGATCCCTGCCTTGGCTGGCAGGATACTGAACAATTTATCAGCATTCTTGCCGATACCGTTAAAAATCATATCTGAACGCCTAGCTTATACTGGCTCCTGTTACTGTCGGAGTCAGTAACCATCTCCAAATAACTCATTTAATATCAACATATTAACTCTTAATTCTGGGTATGGATAAAAATAACTTGAAGTTAGCCTTAATTGAAACGATAATTATTCTCAATATCAGAATAATTATCGTTCAAGATTTATATGGGAAAATTAACTTATTATCAACGTTGCTATATTTATCCTCTACAACAGCAGATTATTCCTGAATTAACCTGTAATTCAGGAAAACGTATAAAACGCAATTGTATTGATGGTCAGCAACAATTTGAAAAGCCATATGCTATGAACGCTGACAATCGCAACATACTTCCCGGTCAATTCCGACCAAATTCAGCACATTTATTCTAACGCGATAGAAATTCCGGATATTTCACCTACTCAATATCAATATGGTGCCCAGTTAGTTTTGTTTATAAAAAAACAATTAAAACGTGGAGATTAACCTGAATGGCTTCAATAAAACCATCAAACCTGAAATTATCTACATTAAGTGTCGTTATTTTAGCAAGCTTATCTTCTGCCAATGCTGCAACACCGCCTTCTGAAGAAAAACACACACCATCTACAGATATCTTAACCGTATATGCTACGGGTAATCAGCGTGATAGTTTTGAAGCTCCTATGATGGTTACGGTCATTGAAAATAATTCAGCCACCAGCCGGGTTGCAGGTAATGCCAATGAATTACTCAGCAAAATTCCGGGCATTGAGATTTCGGGTGCAGGTCGTGCCAATGGGCAAGATATCAATATGAGAGGTTACGGCCCGAAAGGTGTTTTAACTCTCGTAGACGGCATCCGGCAAGGAACAGATACCGGGCACATTGGAGGCGTATTTCTCGATCCTGCTTTAATTAAACAAGTCGAAGTCGTTCGCGGCCCATCCGCATTGCTACATGGCAGCGGTGCTCTGGGAGGTGTTATCGCTTTTCAGACGGTCGATGCCGCTGATTTATTGGAAGCAGGCAGAAATCATGGTTTTCGTGTCTTTAGCCGGGCAACAAGCGGTGACCACAGTCTGGGGTTTGGAGGCTCTGCATTTGGCAAAACCGAACAATTTGATGGCTTGTTTGCATTTGGTACGCGTGACGTGGGCAATATCCGCTATGGGAGCGGCTTACAAGGCCCTAATGATGAAACCATGGGCAATTTACTGGCAAAAGGCACCTGGAAAATAGATGATAGCCAAAAAATCAGCGGCAATCTGCGTTATTACCACAATGAAACACATCAGCCCAAAAACCCACAAAAACCTTTTGCCACTAAAAATACAGACGCATGGGTAAAACGCACAACCTCTCAACGGGATGCCCAACTGACTTATCAGTTAAATCCTTCTGCGTATAATTGGTTGAATGCTCAGGCAGATATCTATTACTCCGACATTAATATCAATACTAAGTCTAAGAAAAGGGGCTTTGAGGGTCGCCAGCAAGAAACTTATGGTATAAAACTTGAGAATCGTTCCCATTTGGCGACAACTTCTTTTGCGGCGCATCAATTTACCTATGGCGGCGAAATCTATAAACAAAAACAAAAGCCAAGTAGCCACATTGTTATCGGCTTTCCTGACGCAAGCATTCGTTTTGCATCGGGCTGGTTTCAAGATGAAATAACTCTGCGTGATCTCCCCGTTTCATTGATTGCTGGTACACGTTACGATAATTACACCGCGTCAAACAGCAAATACCCCGAAATCAATACCGATAAATGGTCATCAAAAGGTGCCATCAGCATTACGCCAACCGATTGGTCAATGTTGTTCGCTTCCTATGCGCAAGCATTCCGTGCTCCAAGCATGGGGGAAATATATAACGATTCCATGCACTATGCTTTCATGAACTGGACTCCCAACCCAAATCTGCGCCCGGAAAGTAATGCAACTCAAGAATATGGCTTTGGACTGCGTTTTGATGATGTGTTTACCAGCAATGACGGACTGAAATTCAAGGCCAGTTATTTTGATACTCATGCCAAAGATTACATCACAAGCCACATTGATTTTAAGAAAGGGCTGATGCAATCCATCAACATTCCAAAATCTAAAATTTGGGGATGGGATGTGACAATGACATATGGCTCTGACTGGTTTACATGGGACTTGGCCTACAATCGCACAAAAGGAAAAGATGAAAAAACAGGGGAATCCATCGCGGCCCTGAGTCCTGATACAGTCACCAGCACATTGGATATTCCCTTGCCCAATACAAACTTTTCCATTGGCTGGATTGGCCAATTCGCCCGACACACCCAACCTAAAGGCGTCAATGGCACTGATATAGACAGTATCGGCCTGAAAGTACACCAATATCCGGGTTACGGTACTAATGATTTCTATATCAGCTATCACGGTAATGGCATCTTCAAAGGATTAACTACCTCAGCCGTACTGGCTAATGCCTTTGACAAAGAATATTACTCTCCGCAAGGTACACCACAAAGCGGGCGCAATGCTAAGTTATTCGTCAGCTATCAGTGGTAAATCGCAACAAAACACTTTATTCACTTTAAATCGATCTTTATTTGAAAAAAACCGTTTTTAAGGAGCTAGCAACTGTGACTCAATCACTTTATGAACGTTACCAACAAGCCAAAGCAGATAACAAAGCAAAATATGCGCGTGATTTGGCCGCTTACCTCAATGTCAGTGAAGGAGAATTATTGCATTGCCGTGTTGGTATTGATGCAAAACGTTTGAACATTGACGCTCCTGCCCTGCTTCAGGAATTGGCGGTGGTTGGTGAAACTAAAGCGATTACCCGCAATGATTTCGCTGTTCATGAACATATTGGTCGTTACGAAAACACGAAATTCAGCCAAAATGTCGGTTTGATCCTCAATCCACGTGAGCTGGATCTGCGCCTGTTCTTTATGCACTGGAGCAGCATTTTCTCTTTGGTAGAACCGGCCAAGAACGGTATGCGCCACAGCATTCAGTTCTTTGATCGTCAGGGTGATGCCTTACATAAGGTTTATACAACCAAAGATACAGATATGGCAGCGTGGGATGCATTGATCGAAAAATATCAAACCCATGAAAACCCAGCGCTGGACATTCAGCAGGAAGAACTCCCTGAACATGCTGAAGTTACCGAACAACTGAAAACACAATTAGATGAAGAGTGGCGGGCAATGACTGACGTTCACCAATTTTTCATCATGATGAAACGTAACAACATGAACCGCCAGCAGATTTTTAATGCCGTTAAAGATGACTTGGCCTATCGTGTAGAAAACTCAGCGTTATCCCAGCTCATTGGAACCGCACATAAAGATCAAAACGAAATTATGATTTTTGTCGGAAACCGTGGCTGTACCCAAATCTTTACCGGCAAGCTTGAGCGTTTGATGCCCTATCAGGAAGAAAATGGCGGGCAGAAATGGATCAATATTTTTAACCAGCACTTTACCTTGCACCTGATTGAAAGTGCCATCGCAGAAAGTTGGGTTACCCGCAAGCCAACAAGTGACGGTTTTGTCACCAGCCTGGAGTTATTTGATGCCAATGGCAATCAGATTGCCCAGTTATACGGTCAGCGTACTGAAGGAACTCCTGAACAGACTCAGTGGCGTGAACAAATTGCCGCTTTACCTAAACTGCAATCAGAACAGGAAACTTGTATAGCATGAAAAAGTGGCTTCTAACATTTATGCTTGCCATCTCCAGTAATGGGTTCTCTGCTGAACGCATTGTGAGCATTGGTGGCGATGTATCCGAAATTGTTTTTGCACTTGGCGAAGGACAGCGTGTTGTCGCAAGGGACAGTACCAGCCTGAATCCCAAAGAAATACGTTCTCTGCCTGATGTCGGGTATATGAGGATGCTGAATTCAGAGGGAATTTTATCCATGCACCCATCTCTGGTGCTCGCAAGTGAACTGGCTCAACCTTCTCTGGCACTCAAGCAAGTCGAAGATTCCGGTGTAAAAGTGATTAAAGTGACCAGCGAAATTTCGTTAGAAGCCGTTCCTGAAAAAATCATGACCGTCGCTAAGGCGGTCAACCAGGAAAAACGCGGTGACGCGTTGGCAGCACAATATCAACAACAGCTGGCGGATATCAATACATCGAATATTCCCATCAACATCATTTATGTCATGAGCCACGGGGGTATCACGCCCATGGCAGCCGGTCAGCACACAGCCGCAGATAAAATTATTCACGCCATCGGGGCAAAGAATGCAATGCAAGGTTTTCAGGGGTACCGACCGTTATCCCAGGAAGGGGTTATCGCCAGTAAACCCGATTTACTGCTGATAAGCACCGAAGGAGTGAAAACATTGGGTGGCATGGAAAAAATCTGGCAACTTCCTGGTTTAAAATTCACACCTGCCGGTCAGAAAAAGCAAGTTGTCGTGGTTGATGAAATGGGCCTGCTTGGATTTGGCCTTCAAACTCCCGCTGTAATGAAACAAGTCCGTGAGGCCGCGGAGAGAGTGCAATGAGTCGTACCCAATCTCCCGGTACCGGTTTAGTGGTACTGGGTTTTTTGTTGTTCTTTTTAGCCATTAGCTCAGCCAATATGGGAGCATTGCCACTCTCCTTCAAAACGCTGTGGGGTTCCTCGCTGGATGATCCACAATGGCAAATTTGGCTCAATATCCGGTTGCCGCGTATTTTATTGGCAATCCTTGTCGGATGTGCGCTGGCCGTATCCGGTGCCGTGATGCAAGGACTGTTCCGCAATCCTCTGGCTGATCCAGGATTATTGGGGATCAGCAGCGGTGCAGCATTAACCGTCGCGATGGTCATTGTGCTGCCCTTTACTTTGCCTGCGGGTATTGCTTTATACGGGCACATTATTGCGGCTTTTGTTGGCAGTTTATTGGTTTCTTTCTTAATATTCTCTCTCAACAAATACAATCAGGGGAATCTCTCAAAGCTCTTGCTTGCAGGTGTTGCCATCAACGCGCTGTGTATGTCATTTATTGGCGTATTAAGCTACATCAGTAATGACCAGCAATTACGCCAGTTCACTATCTGGATGATGGGGTCGCTGAGCCAGATCGAATGGCCAACACTGATTATCGCAGCATCACTGATTATTCCCGTTTGTCTATTCACATTCAGCCAGTCACGAAAACTGAATTTGCTGCAATTGGGCGATGAAGAAGCACACTATTTAGGCATTAATGTTCAACGGACGAAATATCAATTATTGCTGCTCAGTGCCCTATTGATTGGATGTGCTGTTGCTCTGACAGGAGTGATTGGCTTTGTTGGTTTGGTGATACCACACCTTATCAGGCTGAGATTTGGCGGTGATCATACTTGGCTACTGCCACTATCAGCCGTGGGAGGATCATGCCTTTTGTTAACCGCCGATACTTTGGCCAGAACATTAGTTGCTCCCGCTGAAATGCCGGTAGGGCTTATCACCGGTTTGATAGGTGCTCCCTATTTTTTATGGCTTATCCTCAAGCCATCAGGAAGCCGTTTATAATGGAACCGGCCATGTCAGATATTTTACTTGAAGCCCAAAATTTACATTATTCCATCGGGCAACGTCAGATAATCAGAGATGTATCACTTTCCATGCATCAGGGGGAAGTTGTTGCGATCATTGGACCCAATGGAGCCGGGAAATCTACGTTGTTGCGGCTCCTAACAGGTTATATTCCCCCCTATTCAGGAAAATGCCTGTTAAAGGGCATTCCTATTTCTCAATGGCCCACTCAACAGTTGGCACGTATTCGTGCTGTGATGCGACAATATAGCTCCCTTTCTTTTCCTTTTAGTGTGGAAGAAGTGATTGCCATGGGACGTGTCCCCCATGAAAATAGCCATAATAAAATCGCCATCGATACCGCCATTACATTGACAAAATGCGAAGAGCTACGAAACAGAAATTATTCGCAGCTATCCGGAGGGGAGCAACAACGGGTGCAATTGGCCAGAGTTTTAGCTCAACTTTGGCATCCGGAACCTACAGAATCGTGCCTATTCCTTGATGAACCTACTTCTGCTTTGGATCTTTATCACCAACAACATACATTGCGGTTGGTTCGCCATCTGACGCGGCAAAGTCCTCTTGCGGTCTGCTGTGTATTGCATGATTTGAATCTGGCAGCCCTTTATGCCGACAAAATTATCCTGTTGCATAAAGGGAAACTAGTTGCATCCGGCACTCCACAAGATGTACTTCGTGATGAGATCCTCACGCAGTGGTATCAGGCAGACTTAGGGGTAACACAACACCCTGAAACCCACCAACCACAAATTTATCTCAGACAATAAAAAACATTGGTTATTCTTTATCCATCAAAAGATTTAATCAAAAAAGGCAAGTTTTGCTGTAAAACGCAAAGTTTGCCTTTATCAAATCAAGGAAAACAGCTTTACCATGGGCTTAGGTTTTAGCTTTCTGCCGACCGTTGCTTACGGGCAGAAGGCAAATACCAAAGTGTGGCAAGTAAACACAGAACATAACCAAACGTTTCACAGCCCTCTTCTACCATATTCTTGACTGTGCGGTTGAAATGCTCATCCATCAATCCGTGCCATAATGACCCCATGCCAAACAAGCGGGAGAACACCAGCACGCACAATAATCCACATGCCATCATCGCGTAGCTTTGGTGACGAGTGAAATAAACGAGGCCTGAAAGTGTTTTCTGACCTTTTTTATAGGCATACCCGATACAAAGCAACGCTAAAGGAATGGCAAACCATGACCAAGCCCCATGAAAGAAAATCACATCAAAATAAGCATCCAATTCCCTGATCAGAAGGCAACTGAAAAAACCCGCCATTAATACCAATGCAGGGCGCAGTGTTAGGTTTTTTGTTGCTTCATAAAACAGTAAAACAGCGATAATCAATAAAGCCAGTTCTTGAGAAATCTCAGTCAGCGAATTCTCCAGTACGCCATTGTGTAGGTAATTGACATCCAAAAACAGTAAGCCAGTCACTCCAGATATCACCAGTGCATATAAAATAAAAAAAATCAGTTTCCTGACTAAATACATCAACATAAAATATCCGTTTTAAAACAGTAAGATAGTTTGAAAAATAGAATAAAGACAAAAATAATGTACACTTTACATACAAAAATAGGTCTTTTAAATATTCAAGTGCACTGCGGCATTTTATATCACCGACCAGTCTTTTTTATACTTTTCATGCCGTTGAACAGATCGCTTTAGCACCGGAATAATAGACAAATATGCGCTAATAATTATATATCAGTAAAACAAAATGATTGCACAAAAAACAACCTAACTTTGATTTTCAAAATAGCTTAGGTTAGTTATATTTTTTGTGTATATTAGACGTTTTCCTAACGGATAATGCCCATGATTAATTGCAAAACCGCTTCTGATGAAGATTTAATAAAAGAGCTACAAAAGCTAGCCAGTTCTTCTGTTCTTATTACAGACAAAGGGAAAGAGTTTATTCGTATAAAAAGAAATTTAGGAATGGGTGAATACCCTGTAGCAGCATTGGTTGGTGATTTATATGGCTTAAAGAGCACATTAATATTACTGACTAATATAAATATTCATTTCGCGAGGATAGAATCTTTTGAATTGTATCATAGTCAGTATCCTATAACATCAATCAACTCATATAAGTGTAATCACGACTTTTTACTTCCAAAGTTAATTTTTAACATTAATCATCAAGAACATATCTTCCATAACATAGAAGAAAAAACACTTACGGCATTTATCTTACAGTTGAAAAGAATTGTTAAAAATCCAGCAATTGATAATAAAAAAAGCCGCTATCACAATATAATAAAGTACTTGCCGCAGCGTCTGCCAAAATTGGCATCCCAACATCTTATAACTCAAAAAAGTCTTTTATATATTCGTAAGATACCACTAAAAAATTAAAACCAAAATATCATGAAGTACTTGTCGCCGCACCTGCTAAAATTGATACCCTAACATCAGATGAATCAAAAACGCCTGCTGCATATTCCGAAAAAACCATTAAAAAACTAAAACTGATTGAAGAGCCAAAAAGCTTTAATGCTATCAATAATAAAGAATTCGAAACACTAAAGAGGTTCATTTTATCATCAAAATTTAATGGGAAAGCAACCCTAGACTTTAGCTTAATGGTAAGCTATTTAAATAAAATGAATGAATATGTTAATGATGGCGAGATCACGAAAGAGTATTTTAGTAATCAAAAGAGAATTCAATTTCCATTATTATTAACTCAAAACTAACTCTCTGAATTCCAACCTTTATAACTAAACTAAGGAGTTATTGTTTTTATATAAATTACGAAGAAATGATTTTATACTGACCCGAGCACTCATCATCTCAGAATAATCAATTATTGCATGATTATATCTTACAAAAAATATTAAAATAATAAAAAATGACTTAGTAAAATAAAAAACACCATAAACTATGATGTTAACAATATATTAAATCCGATTGGTAACTCCTTAAATTTTATTTAAAAAAACCGAGTTAAAACCACATTGACAGTGTAATTTTTGCCTATTCCTGTTTTGTCAATTTACCTATCGGATAAACCAGATCTCATTTTTCAATTACTTGGTATTTATACAATTCGTGCTTTTATATGTTTACTTAATGAGGAATGGCATGAACTCTGAAATCCTAATCCCATATGCCATGAGAAATATGCATTGCGTAATCGCTACAAATCTTAAATAGCACATTTAGCGTATACGATAAAACAGAAACTCTTAAAATAACCCGAACAATAATGCTCGTTACTATTCATATATCGCTATCTTTTCAGCAAAAACCCACCAGTGTGGGAGGTAAACATGTTAAAAAATGTTATAAACGATATTATCAAATGGTTAGAAAGCCAACTCCAACAGGCTGACGGGATCAAAATAGATGCTATTGCCCATAAAAGCGGATATTCAAAGTGGCATTTACAGCGAATTTTCAAGGAATTAAAAGGTTGCACATTAGGCCAATATGTACGCCGGCGTCGTCTGCATGAAGCAGCTAAATCCTTACGGGAAGACAATCTGCCAATTCTTGATATTGCCCTGCAATATGGTTTTAGTTCTCAGGCTACATTTACCCGAATATTTAAAAAGCACTTTAATACAACACCTGCTAAGTTCCGAGAATGTGGGCATTTGCCAGAATTAAAAACATTCTTACATTGTCAGGGATAAATGATGCAATAAGAATATTCCATTCCATTTTTATAATGAGCGTCTCCCTTTATGGTCAACGTTCCATTGTTGACCATTTTTTATTCGTTGTTCACTTTTCGTTTTATTTCAATTCATTAATCAGCCAAAAATGGAACTGCTGTAATTCTGTGCCAAGAGACAAATATTGTTCACTGATTTGTTGGACCATTTGACCAACTGCTTTTGGTTGATACACGACTCCAACCAGTTTTTCTGCCAATAACTCAAATGGCGCTGGTTCAAGGCTATCAGTAAATATCTGGCAACGATTAATCACTCCCTGTTCAACATCAACATGTAATTCAACACCGCCCCAGCGAAACCGTGTATCCAATATATGGCTGAATGCAGGCGCCTGACCGAAATTCCATTCCCAACTACTTTGCTTAGCAAAAACATCACTAAAGCCGGGTAAATCAGGCAATATCTGTGGTGAAATCACTTCCGCCTGAACGGTTTCATTAAAATAGTCAAAAAATGCCTCGATAATCCCCCCACAAATTTTTTCATGCGTCACATCAGGCAGCAATTCGGATAAATTCGTTACTCTGGCACGAACAGATGTGATGCCTTTCGCCTGTAATTTTTTAGGATCAGGATTAAGATAATCAGCAAGACGGTTCAAGTCTGCATTAATCAGCAAAGTGCCATGATGAAAACCGCGATCTTTCGTTTCTCGATATGCAGAACCCGAGATCTTACGTTCTCCTTCCGGAGATGAAACGACCAAATCATTGCGACCCGAAGCCGTTGCTTGAATGCCTGATTTTTTCAATCCATCCAGAATGATTTGAGTAGAAACACTTTTGTTGTATTCCGGTTTTCCTGCCATAAAAGTAAAGCATGTATTACCCAGATCATGAAAAACGGCCCCTCCTCCACTACTACGGCGTGCAAGCTTTATTCCATCCATTTCCATTCGTCGGGTATTACATTCTTTCCACGGATTTTGTGCTCTGCCAACAACCACGGTACTGGCGTTACGCCATAGAAATAAGACACGCTGATTTGGTGGCATTTGGCGAAAAATACACTCTTCAACAGCGAGATTAAACCAAGGATCATGGGAATCTGACAGCAACAGGCGTAATGTGGACATTTTAGGCTCCGGCCAAGAAAAACAGGGCCTTAAGATACCACAAAGTGTGTTCAGAATAATGGGCTGAAGGTGATATTACATCCTGCGTGCTTGCCAGAACACACGGCGCCAATACACATTATCAAGGGAAGAACGTATAACACCTTTGCTGGTAGAAGCATGAATGAATTCATTGTCAGTGTCATAAATACCGACATGCAACCCACTCTCACCACTGCCTGTTTTGAAAAATACCAAATCCCCGGGCATCAAATCCTTTCTATTGATCCGTATCCCGAATTTGGTTTGTTCACGGGTTGTGCGGGGAAGTCTGATATTGAAACGATCATTGAATGTCCGATAAACAAACCCCGAACAATCAACCCCCTGTTTATCCATCCCACCATAACGGTAAGGCGTATGATACCATTGAGTCAGCTGATCTTTTAATTGGGCGATAACCATTATCGGGTCAGAAAGCGCAGATTTCAACGGAGGTGGCGTTGATTCAGATATAGGGTTGCTGCAACCAATGAGAAAAAAACTCAATAATAAGCATAAATACCTCACTCCCACTACCATTCCCCTTCTCTCAAATTATGTTGATTCTGGCCGGCTGATTAACCATACTCCCAATAAAATAAAAAGAATACCTACTGTTTTCAACAATGAAATAGTTTCATTAAACCAAGGTAATAACGCCGCCATTAAATAAACAAAAACATAACTTAAACTGATAATAGGATACGCTTTATTTAATGGCAGATATTTCAAAGTAAAAAACCAACATAACATGGAAAGTGCATAGCCCGACAGTCCGGCCATAATCATCAATAGAGAACTATGATGAAACCAAAGCCAATTGATATCTAGCCAATCCGCTGACAGGGAAAGCTCTGGCAAATGGGCTACTCCCAATTTCAATAATAATTGTGCCTGAGTGATCAATAAGACACTCAATAACCCCCAAATATATCCCCTCATTGATTCAGGCTCATCAATAAAATCCCTAACATAATGGCAAAAACACCGATCCAGTGTTTTAGCCCCACTTTTTCTTGGTACAGAAACTGTCCGATTACCGTTATAATGACAAAATTCATGCTGAGCATTGGGTATGCAATACTCAGCGGCAAAAATTGTAATAATCGCAGCCAAAATATCATTCCTATACCCAACAGAAGAATAGCAGCAGATAACCAGATCGCCACAAAGACCCCCTTGTTGGGGGTCTTTTTCTTTTGCCACCAAATAACCGCTTGCTTTTGGCATAACTGTCCACCGCAAGTCAAGAAACTGACTAAAATCAATAATATTATCTTACTGCTCATTGTTGTTTCTTATAAATGATGAGGACAAAACGGTGATCGCGACGCACGAAATCCGGTTTTGGCAGTTCAGGGAATGCTTCTTTCGAAGATAATAGGAAAACTAGTGCTACCTGACCTTTTTTCCGTGCTTTCTCCAACCATGCAGGAAATTCTTCGTGTGAGATGTATCGGTATTGGCTATCAGGATAATCTAGCCCATATTCTAATTCGCCGGTACGATCAAACATGTAAATATCGCTGCGTTTTAACTCCCAGGCTATCGCTGCTCCTACACCAACAGATCGTGACAGAATATATTTACTTTCAGCCAATTCTTTTACATGTTCTCTGACAAAAGATTGAGGAAGTTTGGAGTTAATCGTTTTGCTCGGCAATACACCTCCTATCAATAAGCTGAGAACAATGGTACAGGCGGCAGACCACAGCCAATATTGACCATTGCGAATAAAACTTAAATAGCCAATTATGCCCCAGAACCCGAAAATAATAATGCCCATAACCCATTTCAGGTGTTCGTCGGGTTGATAAAGTGAATGATTGGGTAGTTTCCCCATAATCAAAAGCGCCAGAGTTGCCATCATCCCGAAGCAAAGATTCACCAACCCATTTATTTTTAATACCTTCATGCTGCCATTTTTGACACTATCAACACTGTATTTGGCCATCATGATGGCCAAAGGGCCGATGAATGGCAGAACGTAAGTTGGCAATTTTCCCTTCGCGATGCTGAAGAACACAAATGGGATCACAAACCAAGAAAATAGGAAAAACATTTCTGGATGGCTTCTTCTCTCTTTCCAGCCCTTGATTAACGCTCCCGGCAGCAATCCCAACCACGGGAGCACACCTAAAATAAGTATTGGCACGTAATACCAAATAGGTGCGATATGCTGTGCTTTTTCAGAAGCAAAACGCTGTATATGTTCTACCCAGAAGAAGTAATGCCAGTAATCAGGCTCACGCAAAGCAATCGCAATGACCCACGGTAAGCTGATCAAAGTAGCAAAAATAACAGCAAGAGGCCCGAAACGAAGCATTTCCTGAAAACGTTTCTGGTATATCGTAATAGGTAACATCGCAATGACAGGCAACGCCAATGCCAAAAAGCCCTTAGTCATAAAAGCCATGCCACAGGTCAACCCAAGCACAGACCACGCCAGAACCCGCTCCCGGGTACTGACTGCCTTGAGTGCCCAATAGCAGCTCACGATCCCCGCAGTAATCCATAAAGAAAACATCGGATCAAGGACACTGTAAGAGCCAATGGAAAGAACAAGGAACATGGAAAGATAAATCAGGCTGGCAACAAATGCGGTCTGGCGGCATTTCCACATCATCATTGCCAATCGATAAAGAAGTATTGCACTGATTAAGATACTGAATACTGAACCAAAACGAACCGCAAAGTTATTGTGGCCAAAAATCCACTGGCTGATGTTGTTAAACCAATATCCTGCAACCGGTTTTTCAAAATAACGGATATCCAGGAAATAAGGTACGATCCAATCGCCGCGTTGCAACATTTCTCGACTGATTTCGGCATATCGTGTTTCATCAGGTTGCCATAATAGACGACCGTCTAAAGGCAATAGGTAAGTAAGAATAAAAAAAAGAGCCATCAGAGCGGCTCCAGCTTTACTCGCCCGAGTATTCAGCATATTTGTGTTATACCTCTTGTTGGCAGCCTAACCAGCCTTCACGACCGGGAAAATTCGAACGAACAATTTTCCCAACAGGAAGCGTGTCTCTATTTTCAGGTAATAAATGACTCAATTTACAAAACCGGATATTTTGTTGATTCAGCATATCCAGTAATGTTCCAAATTGTGAGGATTTGGACATACCTTCAACTTCGGTATGAATAGTATACACCGGAATACCCTGATCGTTTTTAATCGCATCAAGAATAAAACGATTGAAATCTGCATCACTAACCTGCGTTCCGACAACCTCATCATAAGTAGGCAGCGTCACCGGAATTTGTACACTCCCCAGACTGCCATCCGGCAACATGGGCCTGAATGGATGTGTGCCCCGACAATCACTGTTGTAATCAAAAGCAAACTGCTGTTTGACTGACAACACCCGTTCATCAGCCCGCCAACCGGCAACTGCTGAACATGAAACCGGTTGATTTGTTGCTTTTTCTAATGCATCGATTCCTAATTGTATTTGCTTCGACAGCTCAGCCTCTGACCAATTTCCGACTTTTGCTTGCCAACCTTGGTGATCCCATGCGTGCAGGCCAATTTCATGACCCGCTTCCAAGGTTTGTTTCATCAAATACCCCAGATCTTTTGCAATCTTTTTTCCCGGCCAAGCTGTGCCGGCCAGTAAAATATCTAAGCCATAAAGAGATGCGGCATTCGATCTTAGCATCTTCCAGAAAAACTTCGGCTTTAGCAGGCGCCACAAATGACGCCCCATATTGTCAGGACCAACACTGAAGAAAAAACTGGCCTGAATATGATGTTTCTCTAAAATCTCAAGCAACTTAGGTACACCTTCTTTTGTTCCCCGATAAGTATCCACATCGATTCTCAAGCCAACTTGTTTCATCGTTTTATTCCTGCGTTTTTCCTGGAGCCAATGAATTTTTTCGCTTCTGCTCTTCAACTTCTCCAAGCAAGAAAAAATCCAATGTTTCATCAATGGTTTGCTTCATATCAATGGTTGGTTTCCAGCCCAACAACTGTTCTGCATTTTTAATGCTGGGTTTACGGTGCTCAACATCTTGATAACCTTGCCCGTAATAACTGCTGCTCTCAATTTTCTTGAATCCGGCAAATGGAGGAAAATGCCCGCGTAATTCATGTTTTTCAAAACTATCCAACAACATTTCAGCCAGTTGGCGAATGCTGGCTTCATTGGTTGGATTACCAATATTGACAATCTGGCTGTCACATAACCCATCCCGGTTTTCGATAATTCTGAACAGCGCTTCAATGCCATCATGAATATCAGTAAAGCAACGCTTTTGTTCCCCGCCATCCACCAGCTTAATTGGCGAACCTTCCACCAAGTTTAAAATCAATTGGGTAATCGCCCTTGAACTACCGATTCGTGCCGAGTTTAAGTTATCTAATCTTGGCCCCATCCAGTTGAACGGGCGGAACAGGGTAAATTTCAACCCTTCTTTCTCACCGTATGCCCAAATGACGCGATCAAGTAACTGTTTCGAAACCGAGTAAATCCAACGCTGTTTGTTTATTGGCCCAACAATCAGACGAGAAGTATCCTCATCAAATTCTTTGTCATCACACATGCCATAAACTTCGGATGTTGAAGGAAAAATAATCCGTTTATTATATTTAACGCAATAGCGGACAATTTTCAGGTTCTCTTCAAAATCCAGTTCAAAAACACGCAGTGGGTTACGGGTATATTCAATTGGGGTAGCGATTGCCACCAGCGGAAGAATAACGTCACATTTCTTGATGTGATATTCAATCCATTCTGTGTGAATGCTGACATCCCCCTCAATAAAATGGAAGCAAGGGTTGCCAATGAAGCGCTCAATGGCTGAAGAGCCTATATCCATCCCGTAAATGTCATAGTTACCATCCGCCAATAAGCGTTCAGTCAGGTGATTGCCGATAAATCCATTAACGCCCAGAATCAGGACACTGTTACGACGATGAATTTGTGTTGCGGCTTTCTGACTGACATGAACACCCGCTACAATACCCATCTCAAGAGCTAATCGATTGCCTTGAACATAAAGGCCGGATTCACCCTGCCCGCTAATAATTTCCAGTGCCCCTTCCCCACAAGCAATAACAAAGGGTTCCGTAGAAATAACCGTGCCCGGACGTTTGCCATGAGCCTGATCGAGTGGCCGAGAACGCCAGATGATAATTTTGCGCTCCCCTAAAAAAGTAAATGCGCCCGGATAAGGTTCTGTCACCGCCCTGACCAAGTTATTAATTTCCGTGGCCGATTTACTCCAGACGATTTCTCCATCTTCAGCCGTGCGGCGACCAAAATAAGTTACCTGGCTTTCATCTTGTGGAATGGATGGATATTGCCCTGATTTTATTTGAGGAAGAATGTCATTCAGTAGCTCAACTGAGGTTTCGCACATTTTCCCGTGAATGTCCAATGACGTATCAGTCTCACCAATTTGTATCGCTTTCTGGGCGACGATGTCCCCTGCGTCGGGCTTCACCAGCATTTTATGCAGTGTTACACCTGTCTCAGTTTCCCCATTCAACACAGCCCAGTTAACCGGAGCGCGACCACGATATTTTGGCAATAAAGAACCATGGAGGTTAAATGCACCTTTTTCAGCCAATGAAAGAATTTCCAGACTAAGCATGTTGCGATAGTAAAAGGAGAAAATAACATCCGGCTTCATTTCACGAATGCGTTCAACCCAAAGTGGATGATTGACATTTTCTGGCGCAAAAACTTGCAACCCCAACTCGGCACCCGTGCGCGCAACAGATGAAAAAAAGTGATTTTCATTTGGATCATCAATATGAGTGAACACAGCCTGAATATCAAAACCCGCTTTAACTAACGCATTAAGTCCGACACAACCAATATCATGATAGGCAAAGATAACTGCTTTCATTAGCTTTTTTCCTGATTGTCGTTGGTCTTTTTAACTCCGACCACTTTTTGAATAAAATAACGTGGGCGGGCACGAACGTCATTATATATCCGGCCAATGTATTCACCGAGTAATCCCATTGCGACGAACTGTGCACCAATAAACATGAAAAGAATAGCAAACAGTGTAAACACACCTTCGGCGGCCCATATCGCGCCAAAAATAAGGCGCAAAGCAATCAGCAATACCGCCAGCAGAAAGCCGGTCATGGCAATCACACTTCCCACTACACTCAATAATCGCAATGGCGCAGTTGTTAAGCATGTCAGCAGGTCATACATAAGATTTACCAGTTTCATAAAACTGTACTTAGAATCCCCAAATTCACGTTCTGCATGAGCTACATCGATTTCTATCGTTTTGCGCGCAAATGTATTAGCCAAAATGGGAATAAATGTACTGCGTTCATGACACTGCAACATGGCATGAACAATATGTCGGCGGTAGGCTCTCAGCATGCAACCGTAATCCCCCATTGAACGCCCTGTTGCCTTGGTGATCATTGCATTGATGATTTTGGATGCTGTTTTGCGGAACCAAGAATCCTGACGATTGGCCCGGCGCGTTCCCACAACGTCATACCCTTCTTCTGCCGCTTTAACCAATCGGGAAATCTCTTCCGGCGGGTTTTGCAGATCCGCGTCCAACGTAATGATCAAGTCACCATCAGCCTGATGAAATCCGGCCATAATCGCCGAATGCTGACCATAATTGCGATTGAGTAAAATGGCTATCACATGATTTTCAGGAATTTCAGCCGCCTGAGTCAAAATATCTGCGGATCTGTCACGACTGCCATCATCGACCAGAATAATTTCATACCTTTGCCCAATTTTTTGGCAGGCGGCAACGGTTCTTTCCAGTAATTGAGGCAAACTTTCTTCTTCGTTGTAAACAGGAATTACGACCGAAACTTTTTTGATCTTCTCAAATGTCACTTAATTATGCTCCGAAAGAATTTCAGTTATCGCCTTCACGACACGATCAACATCATCATTGCCCATATCGGGGAACAGCGGTAACGAACAGAGTGTTGATGAGTTCCATTCAGATTCAGGCAGAGAAAGTTGCGGGTAACGTTCCCGATAGTACTTTTGCGTATGCGCTGCCCTGAAATGTAATCCTGTACCAATGTTTTTATCTTTTAAGCGTGCCATGAAAGTATCTCGGTCAATACCACAGACATTTTTGTCGACACGCACCATGAAAAGGTGGTGAGAATGCAAATGTTCATATTCAGGAACACTTAACATTTGCAGGGAGGAATCAGCAAGAGCAGCAGAATAACGTGACACCAAATCACGACGACGAGCGTTCATTGATGCCAGTTTGCTTAGCTGTACAACCGCCATTGCTGCATGAATATCGGAGAGGTTATATTTAAAACCCGGCTCTATCACTTCTGCCTGAGGCTTTCTTCCCTGAATTTGCCGATCAAAAGCATCAACGGCCAATCCATGAAATTTCAGGCACCGAATGCGCTGGGCAAGTTCGTCATTATCTGTAACGAACATTCCCCCCTCTGCACAAGTCATATTTTTAATCGCATGAAAAGAGAAGACAGCCGTACCCTGCTCCCCGACCCATTCATTTTTATAACGGGTACCTACAGCATGGGCAGCGTCTTCAATTAAAGGAAGATTCACCGCTTGGGCAACTGCACGTAATGCATCCAGATCACAAGGTGCCCCCGCGTAATGAACAGGAATAATGGCTTTGGTTCTTGGTGTAATTGCTTTTTTGATTGTATCTGCATTTACCATCAACGTATCACGGTCAACATCAACCATGACAGGTTCAGCACCCAGCAGGCAAATCATATTAATCGTGGAAACCCAAGTTTGGGAGGGAGTGATTACTTCATCTCCGGGACCTATTCCCAACGACAACAAAACCAAATGCATTCCGGCCGTTGCTGAACATAAGGAAATCGCATGCTTGCATCCAAACATACGTGAAAAATCTTGCTCCAACTGGTGATTTTGTGGCCCTGTCGTAATCCAGCCTGACTGTAAAACTCTTTCTATTGCTTCTATTTCTTCATGTCCAATCGCTGGACGAGAGAATGGCAGAAAATTATCCATAATCGCCTTATGCCTTGCGTAGTCTAATTCATTTTTTATTGATAAAAAATTCTAAACAGAAACTATTCAATGAAACATAAACAAACGAAAAACAGATCTCGATCAACCAAACTTCAGAGAAAATTTAAAAACAATTCATTACAGTATATTTCACCAAAAGAAACTATTCACAACTGACTCTCCATAATTTATAGCTGGTATTTTGGATATGTCTAATATTTGCTTCAAAGTTTTCTGATAAATTTCTTTCTGTCATAACATCTTGTGGAATTCCTGATGCCAATAATGCGCCATGCAAAAGCAACCATACCCTGCTGGCTCGCTCATATGTATGGTCAAGGTTGTGGCTGCTCAATAACACCGCCCCTCCTAATGAACAAAATCGATCAATTAAATTATCCAAAATAGCTTGTTGAATAATATCAAGATTATTTGTTGGTTCATCAAGCAGGAGTAATTTTCCATCCGGGTTCAATTCAGGCCAGACTTGAAAAAAAACGCCGGCCAATCTTACTCGTTGCCATTCTCCCCCAGATAGTTTTCCAACTGATGAAGAAAGGAGAGGAAGAAGTTTCATTTGCTGGCAAAGCTCATATAACACACGCTCACTATCCTCCAAGGAGGCGGAGCCAGGGCGAAACATATCGAGGTACTGGAAAACAGGCATAATAGGAACAGACGCGGATTGAGATAACCAAGCACGTTGCTTTGCCAGTTCGTATTGCCGATAAGCGTACAAATTTTGACCGCTTAAGTCCACACTACCGCTAAAGGGTAACATTCCTGCAATGACTGAAAGCAACGTACTCTTCCCTGAACCATTTAGCCCAACCAAATGTATTTGTTCCCCGGCTACTATCGATTCAGATAATGCCGTCAGCCTATGGGCCACAGCCACATCTTTCAGTATCAAAATGGGTTGTTCTGTCATGTTTCTTACCTTAATAAATAGCCTTAATAGATGGCCTCAATTATCCTGGTCAATAGGTTAAATTTTTATCTATGATTTGTTCTGATAAGCAGCCATATAAAGATGGGTGCCCCTAGCGTTACGGTAACAACACCAATGGGAACTTCTGCATGAGATAATGATAGACGGGAAAATAAATCTGCCAGTAAAAGGCCACATGCGCCTGTCAGTGCACATGCCGGCAATAAAGTTTTATGATCCGTAAGCCCAACCAATCGTAAAATATGAGGGATGACTAACCCAATAAAGCTTATCGCCCCCGCTAAAGCGACACTCAGGCCTACCAACAACCCAACCATGGATACAAATAAATTACGCCATTTATGGTGAGATATACCTAATTGGTAAGCCTGTGATTCACCCAGTGACAAATAATTTAAAACACGGCCCTGACGGCTTAATCCCAAAATAACAGGTATCAGTGCAATAACCAGCCATTTCTGACGCCAGTCAACACCACTGAAACTTCCCATCATCCAGTACATTAATTGACGCAAATCCAAACTCGAGCTGAAATAAACCATCCATGTCATCATGGCGCCAAATATAACGCCAAAAGCAACACCAATTAATAACAAACGGGTATTAGTGATCTGACGTCTTCTTGAAAATCCCAATAGGATAGCGGTTATAAAAAGCGCCCCAAGTATTGCCCCTATACTCAATAGCCACAATGGAGCAATGCCATGAAAGGCAATTATCAAGCACACCACAACAACGCCTGCACCATTACTGATCCCAAGCAATCCCGGCTCAGCCAGAGGATTTTCAAATAATGCTTGCATAATTGCACCCGATAACGCCAAGCTTGCTCCTACCATCACCACTGCCATGATTCTGGGAAACCTCAGTTGCCAAATAAACAATTGGGCGGATTCAGAAAACCATTCAGTAGGCCAAAACCAAATCTCTCCGGCACATAATGAAAAAATAAACAGGGCCACGAGAAAAACAGATAAAACGGCGATTACTCGATAATCACGTCTTTTTTGATAAGAGAGTAAGTCATAAACAGAATTCATGAGGGTATGAAAATCATTTGAAAAGAAGAATGCATCCCCATTATATAAATAGGGTGTACGTATAAGTGGGGAACGAAATATAAGAAAAAGACCGTACAAGTACGGCCTTTTATATTTCATTCTTTTGGTAACGCTTTTTCCACCCGGTTTTTCAGTTTCTGGCCTGGCCGAAACGTGACAACGCGGCGGGCTGTAATCGGAATATCTTCACCCGTTTTCGGATTACGGCCTGGACGTTGATTTTTGTCCCTCAAGTCAAAGTTGCCAAACCCAGATAATTTAACTTGCTCCCCATTCTCCAAAGAACGACGCACTTCTTCAAAGAACATTTCCACTAGATCTTTAGCGTCACGCTTGCTAATCCCCAGTTTCTCAAATAGATTTTCTGACATTTCAGCTTTAGTAAGCGCCATAAGTTCAGTCCCTCAAGGATGCTTGGAATCGCTGTTCTAATGCAGCAACGCATTTGTTGACGGCCGCAGCAATTTCTTCTTCTTCCAGTGTACGCACGGTATCCTGTAAGATTAAGCTAATAGCAAGGCTCTTGTAACCTTCTGCGACACCTTTACCACAATACACGTCAAATAAGTTTATGCCAACTATATGATTTACGCCAACTTTCTTACATTCTACAAGAACATCTTCTGCAGCTACATTTTCAGGCACAACTATAGCGATATCACGGCGATTAGAAGGGAAGCGAGAAACCTCCTTCATATCAGGAATAATGCGGTCAGCTAAACCACTCCACACTAATTCGAATACCACGGTACGGCCATTCAAGTCAAGTTTGCGCTCTAGTTCTGGATGAACAACGCCGATATAACCAATATAATTATTTTCCAAATAGATCCCGGCGCTTTGCCCAGGATGCAAAGCAGAATGTTCTTCCGCCTTAAAGGAAATGCCAGATAGTTTACCCGTTAATTCTAAAACAGATTCTAAATCACCCTTCAAATCAAAGAAATCAACTGAGTTTTTTTCAATTGACCAATGTTCTTCAAAGCGGTTTCCGGTAATAACACCAGCAAGCATCAATTCCTGACGGATGCCATTTTCTGCGTTTTCATCGGGTACAAAACGCAATCCTGTTTCAAATAAACGAACACGGCTTTGCTGACGATTCTGGTTATATACAACAGTCGTCAGTAACCCGGTCAGTAGCGATAAACGCATTGCGGACATGTCCGCCGAAATCGGATTGGGTAAAATCAGCGCTTCTTCCTGTGGATGCAGATACTTCTGAATCTTAGGATCGACGAAGCTATAAGTAATTACCTCTTGGTAACCTTTGTCCACCAGCATGGTTTTAACACGCTTTAATGGTAAGTCAGCCTCGCGATGGGAGGTCATCACAAGATCTGCACATACTGGCACGTCAGGAATATTGTTATAGCCGTAAATACGGGCAACTTCTTCAACCAAATCTTCTTCGATTTGCATATCAAAACGCCAGCTAGGGGCAATAGCTTCCCAACCATTATCTTGAACTGTGATCTGGCAACCTAAACGAGTCAAAATATCTGCAACTTGTTCATCCGCAATGTGATGACCAATCAAGCGATCCAATTTTTTGCGGCTAAGGACAATGGTTGCAGGCTTTGGTAAATGGGATTCGCTGGTAACATCCACGATTTCACCAGCTTCACCACCACAAATAGAAAGCACTAACTGAGTAGCATATTCCATCGCTTTATGCTGAAGCTGTGGGTCAACACCGCGCTCGAAACGATGAGAGGCATCAGTATGCAAACCATGACGACGAGCACGCCCTGTGATTGCCATAGGTGAGAAGAATGCACACTCCAGCATAATATGCTGAGTTTCTGCGCCAACACCAGAATATTCGCCGCCAAAAATCCCTGCCATAGCAAGCAATTGTTTTTCATCAGCAATAACAAGTGTGTCAGTAGAAAGTTCGGCTTCACGACCATCCAGCAGTGTGATTTTTTCGCCCTGCTCTGCCAAGCGAACAATAATTGAACCACTTAAACATTCTAGATCGAATGCATGCATTGGCTGTCCCAGCTCAAGCAAGACATAATTGGTAATATCAACAATAGGATCAATAGAGCGAATACCGCCACGACGCAGTTTTTCACGCATCCACAATGGCGTAGTTGCATTCACATTCACGTTCTTGATAACACGCCCTAAGTAACGTGGGCAGGCTTCTGAAGCATCAACACGAACAGGGAATACTTCACCTGTCGTTGGTTTTACAGCCTCAATATCCGGCGCTGTCATCGCAATTTGATTGATGACTGCAACATCACGGGCAACTCCCACAATACTCAGACAATCTGCGCGGTTTGGTGTAATACTGATTTCAATCGCGCTATCATCTAACTTCATGTAATCACGCAAATCAGCACCGATTGGAGCATCCGCAGGCAATTCGATAATACCATCCTGATCGACTGCAATACCCAGTTCGGAAAATGAGCATAGCATCCCTTCAGATGGCTCTCCACGCAATTTAGCAGCCTTAATTTTAAAATCACCCGGCAGTACAGCTCCGACAGTAGCTACAGCCACACGAAGGCCTTGACGGCAATTTGGCGCACCGCAAACAATATCAAGCAGGCGTTCACCACCTACATTGACTTTTGTAACACGCAATTTATCTGCGTTTGGATGTTGTCCGCATTCAACAACTTCGCCAACAAACACACCATGGAATTGACCCGCCACTTTTTCAACACCATCAACTTCCAAACCAGCCATGGTGATTTGATCAGACAATGCTTCACTGCTAATGGCGGGGTTTGCCCACTCGCGCAACCAGAGTTCACTGAATTTCATGAGATATACCCGCTTTATTTAAATTGTTTGAGGAAACGCAAATCATTTTCGAAAAATGCACGCAAATCTGTCACACCATAACGAAGCATAGTCAGACGTTCCATTCCCATGCCAAAGGCAAAACCAGAATAAACTTCAGGATCAATACCAACGTTGCGCAATACGTTTGGATGCACCATGCCGCAGCCTAATACTTCCAACCATTTACCATTTTTACCCATTACATCAACTTCCGCAGAAGGCTCTGTGAATGGAAAATAGGAAGGACGGAAACGAACCTGCATGTTTTCTTCAAAGAAATTATTCAAAAAATCATGCAACGTGCCTTTCAGGTTCGTGAAGTTGATATTTTTATCAACAATCAAACCTTCTATCTGATGGAACATTGGGGTATGTGTTTGATCGTAATCATTACGATATACACGTCCCGGTGCAATGATCCGAATAGGGGGCTGACTCTCTTTCATCGTACGGATCTGTACTCCAGAAGTCTGGGTACGTAGCAAACGTGTTGTATCAAACCAGAAAGTATCATGATCAGCACGCGCAGGGTGGTGCGCAGGGATATTCAGTGCATCAAAATTATGGTAGTCATCTTCGATTTCAGGGCCTGATTCCACAGAAAAACCCAGCTCCCCAAAGAAAGCTTCAATTCGTTCAATGGTGCGGGTAACTGGATGCAATCCACCATTTTCCACTCGGCGACCAGGTAATGAAACATCAATTTTTTCTGCTGCCAGGCGTGCATTGAGAATATCTGATTCCAGGCTTGCTTTCCGTGCATTCAATACTTCTTGAACTTCTTGTTTCGCCTGATTAATAACAGCCCCTGCCGCTGGACGTTCCTCGGCAGGTAAGTCACGCAGCGATGACATTTGGAGGGTTAAATGGCCCTTTTTTCCCAGGTATTCAACTCGCACCAAATCCAACGCGGCAACATCCTGGGCTTCTTTTACGGCTGCTTTAGCCTTTGCAACCAGCTCAGTAAGATGTGACATCGTTTTCCTCTTCCTTCGGCCAGATGGCCCTTTTAGTTGTTATCGACTATTTCCTCAGCAATCTGTTCCTGAGGCCATAAAAATAAAAAAGCCTCCACACTGGAGGCTCAAGCGCTGTTTTTCGTTTCTTTTCTTACGCGCAAAGCCCCCTGATTTCAGGCGCTAAAGTAAAAAAAGAAACGAAAAAAGACTAATTTGATCATTTTCATGCTCTCACTGCATTCTCTTAAATTTATCGCTATTAATTTTGAACATATTATATTGGAATTATATTCAAACAACAGTAAGCCACATTTTGGGAAAAAGTAAAAGAGGGAGCAAGCTCCCTCTTTTAACCTGACTTATGCCAGAGCGCCCTTCGCTTTTTCAACCAGAGCAGCAAATGCTACTTTGTCGAATACAGCGATGTCAGCCAGAATCTTACGGTCGATTTCAATCGAAGCCTTTTTCAGGCCATTGATGAAACGGCTATAAGACATGCCGTTCTGACGTGCAGCAGCGTTGATACGTGCAATCCACAGTTGACGGAATTGACGTTTACGCTGACGGCGGTCACGGTAAGCGTACTGACCAGCTTTGATAACAGCCTGGAAAGCAACACGATAAACGCGCGAACGAGCACCGTAGTAACCTTTCGCTTGTTTTAAAATCTTCTTGTGACGTGCACGGGCAATAACACCACGTTTTACGCGAGCCATATACTTCTCCTATCGTCTCTAAATTCTAATCTAAAAAAATTTGCTTATGCGTAAGGCAGGCAAGCAACAACCAGACCCAGATCTCCTTTAGAGACCATGCCTTTTGGACGTAAGTGACGCTTACGCTTGGTTGATTTTTTAGTCAGAATGTGACGAAGGTTAGCGTGCTTACGCTTGAAACCGCCGCTTGCGGTTTTCTTGAAGCGTTTAGCTGCGCCGCGTACTGTTTTAATCTTTGGCATTTTAATTTCCACTTCGCATTGTTAATTACAACGAATTAGTAAGGCGAATAGACAACAGCCGAAATTGGCTGAAGCCTATTACTTGTCTGCCTGACTATTTCTTCTTAGGAGCGAGCACCATGATCATCTGGCGGCCTTCGATCTTCGATGGGAAGGATTCGACCACAGCCAGTTCACTCAGATCGTCACGGATGCGGTTAAGCATACTGATACCAATCTGCTGATGCGCCATTTCACGCCCACGGAAACGCAGGGTGATTTTAGCTTTATCGCCATCTTCCAGAAAACGAATCAGGTTGCGTAGTTTGACCTGATAGTCGCCTTCATCTGTACCAGGACGGAATTTAATTTCCTTGACCTGAATAACCTTTTGTTTCTTTTTCTGTTCTTTGACTGACTTACTCTTCTCATAGAGGAACTTGCCGTAATCCATGATACGACAAACCGGCGGTTCGGCATTTGGGCTGATTTCAACTAAATCAACTCCAGCTTCCTCAGCTTTCTCAAGAGCTTCTCTCAGACTGACAATACCAATCTGCTCGCCATCTAATCCAGTTAAACGAACTTCAGAGGCGCGAATCTCTTCATTAATGCGATTTGGGCGCGCCGGTTGAATTCTTTTTCCGCCTTTAATACCTTATTCCTCCAATTGATGAAGATTACGACTGCGTATTTCTGTCAGCAGTTTCTCTGTAAACTCATTGACGTCAATGCTACCTAAATCCTTACCTCGGCGAGTGCGGACAGATACTTTACCTGACTCGACTTCTTTATCGCCACAAACAAGCATGTAAGGCACACGACGCAGAGTGTGTTCACGGATTTTAAAACCAATCTTCTCGTTTCTCAAGTCTGCTTTTGCACGAATGCCTGCATCTTGAAGTTTTTTAACCAATTCTTGTACATAATTTGCCTGACCATCAGTAATATTCATGATGACGACCTGCTGAGGCGCCAACCATGTCGGGAAGAAGCCCGCATATTCTTCTGTCAGGATACCGATGAACCGTTCCAGTGAGCCCAGAACCGCTCGGTGAATCATTACAGGAACCTTACGTTCGTTGTTTTCACCTACATATGACGCATTCAAACGCGCTGGCAGTGAAAAATCCAGTTGCACAGTACCACATTGCCACGCGCGATCCAAACAATCATGTAGAGTAAATTCAATTTTAGGGCCATAAAACGCCCCTTCACCCGGTTGGTATTCAAATTCAATGCCATTTTGGGCCAATGCCTTAGCCAGATCTGCTTCAGCCTCATCCCACTGTTTTTCTGTACCAATACGTTTTTCAGGGCGAGTCGATAGTTTAACAACTATTTTGTCAAAACCAAAAGTATTGTAGACATCATAAATCATTTTGATACAGCTACTAACTTCTTGGTTGATCTGTTCTTCAGTACAAAAAATATGCGCATCATCTTGCGTAAAACCGCGCACACGCATTAATCCATGCAATGCACCTGACGGCTCGTTACGGTGACAACTACCAAATTCTGCCATACGCAGCGGTAAATCACGATAGGATTTCAAGCCCTGATTAAAAATCTGGACATGTCCCGGGCAGTTCATTGGTTTGACACAATATTCACGGTTTTCTGATGAAGTCGTGAACATGTTCTCTTTGTAGTTTTCCCAGTGACCTGTTTTTTCCCACATGATGCGATCCATCATGAATGGGCCCTTCACTTCTTGATACTGGTATTCTTTTAATTTAACGCGAGAGAATGTTTCCAGCTCACGAAAAATCGTCCAACCATCATTGTGCCAAAACGCCATGCCAGGTGCTTCTTCTTGCATGTGGTATAAATCAAGCTGCTTACCAATTTTGCGGTGATCGCGTTTAGCCGCTTCTTCCAGACGCTGCAAATAAGCACTCAGCTGTTTTTTATCGGCCCATGCAGTACCATAAATACGTTGCAACATTTTGTTGTCGCTATTGCCGCGCCAGTATGCCCCTGCTATTTTCTGCAATTTGAAATGATGACAGAAACGCATGTTAGGTACATGAGGGCCACGACACATATCAACATATTCTTCATGGTGATATAAGCCCGGTTGATCGTCACGGCTGATATTCTCATCCAAAATTTGGATTTTGTATTCTTCGCCACGAGCCGCAAATGCATCACGAGCTTCCTGCCATGTCACTTTTTTCTTAATGACGTCATAATCTTTTTTGGCAAGCTCCATCATGCGCTTTTCAAGCAGCTCGATATCTTCCTGGGTCAAAGAGCGATCCAAATCGACATCATAATAGAAACCATTGTCAATCACTGGACCAATCGCCATTTTCGTATTAGGCCACAATTGCTTAATTGCGTGTCCCAACAAATGAGCGCATGAGTGACGGATTATTTCCAAACCTTCTTCATTCTTGCTGGTGATAATCGCAAGATTAGCGTCAGTTTCGATTAACTCACAAGCGTCAACCAATTCACCGTTAACACGGCCAGCAATACACGCTTTTGCCAGACCAGCACCGATGTCACGCGCGACATCCATTACAGAAACAGCATGCTCAAATTGACGTTGACTACCGTCAGGAAGAGTAATTACAGGCATTTTAAATCCTTATATACAGTGGTGACCCACACGAAAGATCACTTGTATTAAATAAAATTTATTATTGATTAACACGCTAAAAGCAAACTCTTGCTTCACTCCGCAAGATCTGTACACATTTATGGACACCATTTTCAAAAGTACCCGGTACATTTGCCCTAACTCATTCAACATACTATCACATAGAGTAAGTATTTAAACAGTTCAACTTGACATTGAATCAAGTTGATCAAGCAGTTGGTCATAATCTGAGAATAAAATCGCTTAAGTGAACTAACCCTGACATTCGATTAAAAAATAGAAAAATTAGTACATATATAGAGCAAAAAAACATTTCAATTTATCTATCGGACAATAAATTAGATTTCATTATTTTCGGCACAGTCCCAATAATTCTTGAATATACCCACCACTATTTGAGGTTAAGAAATTACGGCTTGCCCAAATATAAGTAAAAATTTGAGCATCGTGACAAGAAAAACCGTTATTCACAAGTCATAAAAATTAACCATTATGCAATAATCTTAATTAATAAACGCCAAAGCCCGATAGGCATTCTTCACTTTCCATAAATAACGTGGAGCCTGTGGTGCTGGGTGGTTGTTTTGAACATATTGATAAAACTCATTTGGCGTCATTCGATTGATTTTATTAATTGCTAAATTTCGGTTTGAATCAAACGTCCGCAGCAGTGCTCCTGCACCATTCACATAAGCAACTATCGTTGCATAATATAACGTTTCCGGATTAGAAATGCCGCTTAGATGCTGTTTTTTCAAGATACTGATATAGGCAGTGCCGAGGTCAATGTTAGTTTCAGGATCTTTCAATTCACGTATCGTTGGTTGCCCTGATTTCCCCTTCATTCGATAAGCATCCCGCCCTGCTGTAGAGGCCTTAATTTGCATAAGCCCGACGGCATTTGATTTACTCACAACTTCTGGACGAAAATCAGATTCTACCTGAATAATTGCTTTGATAAGCATTTCATCAACGCCATAACGCTTTGCAGCCTGTGCAATAAAGCTATCAAATGGTGTTGGATTATTTATAATCTCTTGAGTTTTTAGGGCATTATGCTTATCAAGCATTCGTTTTGCTACATGCTGACTGCTAGCGTTCAATTGAGGTACTTCTCTACCCGCGCATCCGCTTAATAACAACGCCAATATAATATAGCTGAATTTTGATTTCACATTATTACCCCTAAAATAAAATTAATTTTATAAAGGATATATAATTTTACTGATAAGAGAAAAATATTTTCTACTGCTTATCAAAATAAATTGATCAATTTACCTTTGATATCGCTGGACAAGATGCTGTTTTTTTGTTCGCATGAAACAGACTACTATCATGCCAATCATATACCGTCACATGCCAGTTAGCAGAAAACCAAGGAGTGATTACCTAATCTATTATCAATTTCGTTCGATACTACCTTGACTTTACACAGATGATACTGATAATCATTATCAATGATAATATGTATAACAATTAAGGTTTGCCATAATGAACAAAAAACGTTATCTCTTTGATCTCATGATATTCAGTATGAGCATTGTACTATTAACAATAATGTTATTTAGTCAACAAGCCCGTGCAGATAAAAAATTCCGGGTTGTAACGACATTCACTATTATTCAAGATATGGCACAAAACATCGCTGGGGATGCAGCAATTGTAGATTCCATCACAAAACCCGGTGCAGAAATTCATGATTACCAACCAACACCAAAAGACATTATTAAAGCAAAACGAGCTGACCTTATTCTTTGGAATGGCTTAAATCTTGAACGCTGGTTTGAACGCTTTTTTGAAAATCTGAACGACATCCCTGCTGCGATTGTTACTGAAGGTATTACTCCCTTACCCATTCGTGAAGGACCTTACAATAAAAACCCTAACCCCCATGCCTGGATGTCACCTAAAAATGCCCTGATTTACATTGAGAATATCCGCAAGGCTCTCGTTGAGCACGATCCTAAAAATGCCGAAATTTATAATCGCAATGCGAAAGACTATGCTGCAAAAATAGCGCAACTGGATACACCACTCAGAGAACGCCTTTCCCGTATTCCAGAAGAACAACGCTGGCTCGTAACCAGTGAAGGCGCTTTCAGCTATCTCACACAAGATTATGGTTTCAAAGAAGTCTACTTATGGCCTATCAATGCTGAAGAACAAGGCTCTCCTCAACAAGTTCGCCGCGTCATTGATACAGTAAAAATCAATAAAATTCCTGTTGTCTTCAGTGAAAGTACTGTTTCAGATAAACCGGCAAAACAAGTCAGTAAAGAAACCGGCGCCCGTTATGGCGGAGTGCTTTATGTTGATTCACTCTCCAATGCCAAAGGGCCTGTACCGACTTATATTGATCTTCTTAATACGACTGTAGACACCATTGCAAAAGGATTTAATCAATGAATAAATCACCAAATCTCCAATCCTTTGAACATCCCCATTTACTTGTTGATAACGCTACAGTGACTTATAACAACGGACATACAGCCATTCATGATGCCAGCTTTGATATTACCGGAGGCACAATTTGTGCATTGGTTGGCATGAATGGCAGTGGGAAATCTACGTTATTTAAAACAATCATGGGATTACTTACCCCAACTCAAGGGAAAGTCACACTGAACTCACAGCCGATCAAAGCCGCACTCAAAAAAAATATCATCGCATATGTGCCACAGACCGAAGAAGTCGACTGGAATTTTCCTGTTTTAGTTTCCGATGTCGTTATGATGGGGCGTTATGGAAAAATGGGCTTCCTGCGCCGCCCCAGTAAACGGGATCATGAAATCGTAAACGAAGCACTTGAGCGCGTAGGGTTAGCTGAACTGCGTGATCGTCAAATTGGTGAACTTTCCGGAGGCCAGAAAAAAAGAGCTTTTTTGGCTCGGGCACTTGCCCAAGAAGGAAAAGTATTGCTATTGGATGAGCCTTTTACCGGTGTTGATGTAAAAACAGAAAATGCCATTATTGATTTGCTCCGTGAGTTACGAGATGAAGGGCATTTAGTTTTAGTATCAACGCATAACCTCGGCAGTGTGCCTGAGTTTTGTGATCATGTCATTTTGATTAACCGCACAGTATTAGCCAGTGGTCGGACTGAAACGACTTTTACCCAGAAAAATCTCGAAATTACTTTTGGTGGTGTTTTACGCCATATTAATCTTTCAGGACCTGAACTACACAAAGATGATGATCCACGCTCACTGACCGTCATCACTGATGATGAACGTGCGGCTGTCTTTTATGGATATGACCATCATGTTCCGCCGCGACAAAGCTCAAAACATAAGGAAAATCAACCATGATTGAACTGCTTTTACAGCCATTCAATTACAACTACATGGTTAAAGCCATGTGGGTAAGTGCCATTGTCGGAGCTGTTTGCGCTTTTTTATCCGCCTATTTAATGTTGAAAGGGTGGTCTCTAATGGGGGATGCCCTCTCCCACTCTGTTGTACCCGGTGTCGCAGGCGCTTATGCTCTCGGACTTCCTTATGCAGGAGGCGCTTTTTTTACAGGTATGCTGGCGGCATTATCAATGACATTGGTGCGCCATATTACACGGTTACGTGAAGATGCCGTTATCGGGTTTATATTCTCTACATTTTTTGCCGCTGGTCTACTCATCGTTTCTTTGAACCCGACTTCCGTCAATGTGCAAACCATTATTCTCGGCAATATTCTGGGAATTGCTGATGAAGATGTTCTTCAGGTCGAAATTATTATCGCCGTTTCCTTTATTATTTTGATGTTACTTTGGAAAGATTTATTGGTCGTTTTCTTTGATGAAACCCATGCACGATCTATTGGTTTATCACCATTGCGGTTAAAAATCATTTTCTTTACTTTATTAAGTGCCTGTACTGTTGCCGCATTACAGACTGTTGGTGCTATTTTAGTTATCGCTATGGTGGTCACACCGGGCGCAACTGCTTATTTACTAACAGATAGATTTAAACACTTGTTAATCATCGCTGTTGCCATTGGTTCACTCACAAGTGCTGTTGGTGCCTACCTGAGTTATTTTCTTAATGGTGCAACAGGTGGTGTTATTGTTACCCTTCAGACAGTTGTTTTCTTGCTGGCTTTCTTTTTTGCCCCCAAGCATGGCATGCTGGCTTCTCGTAAACGAGCCAGAAAAGAATCACTGGCACTTACTCAGGAGGGCTGATCATGAATGCATTTATTGAATTCATTACCGAACCCTTTATGTACGATTTCATGCAGCGGGCCATTTTTGCCGCCATTATGGTCGGTGCAGTTTGTGCAGTACTTTCTTGTTACCTTGTCTTAAAAGGCTGGTCATTGATGGGAGATGCAATATCCCATGCTGTCCTGCCAGGAATTGTTCTGGCTTTTGTAACAGGTATTCCACTGGCTATCGGCGCATTCCTTTCTGGGATATTTTGTGCGTTCGCAACCGGATACCTCAAAGATCATAGCAGAATCAAAGAAGATACTATCATGGGAATAGTTTTCTCTGGCATGTTCGCATTTGGTTTAGTTTTGTTTACCCGGATAGATACCGATCAACATCTTACGCATATTCTATTCGGCAGCATACTCGGTATTACCCAGCATGAATTGATCCAAACTTTGTGTATTGCAGGAATTACCTTGGCCATCGTGCTACTTAAGCGGAAAGATTTTATGCTCTATTGCTTCGATCCCAACCAGGCAAGAGTTGTCGGGCTACCCGTGAAATTGCTTCATTACGGATTATTATCACTGTTGGCCCTCACCATTGTAGCGTCACTTCAAGCCGTTGGTATTATTCTTGTTATTGCCATGCTCATTTCACCCGGTATTATCGCCTTCATGCTCTGCCGAAGTTTTGATCGCATGATTATAATAGCCATGATTGCTTCAATAACCTCAAGTATACTCGGAACAATTATCAGTTTTCATATTGATGGCGAAACAGGTCCTTGCATCGTCATTATTCAGGCAATTTTCTTCACAATTGCACTTATTTACAACCAAATAAAACTGACACGCAAGAAAACAAGAACAAACAAAAAATCCTCGGGAAAAATACAATCTCAGATACTGCCAAATCCAGAATAACCCGCGTAATAACAGTAAGGGCCGTATCTAATTTTAGATATGGCTTTATTAATTGCTGTTAAAATAGTCCTTTTACCTGTTCAAAGGTTACATCTCTCTGTACTATATGTAGAGCAATTGTCAACTTAATGAGGTGAATCATGTGGCAAACAGTGAAACGTCTATTAAGTGATCATTTTGGTGAAGCTGAAATTCACGACAAGACGGAATTAGCAGGAGGCGATATCCACTGTTCCTGGTCCATTAAATATGGTGAACAGCATATTTTTATCAAATCCAATACGAAAGAAATGTTGCCTGTTTTTAAAGCAGAAGCAGAACAACTAGAGTTACTTGATCGTAGTAAAACAACCCGCGTGCCCACTGTCTACGGCGTGGGGTACGATCGTGATACCAGCTGCCTTTTATTGGAATATTTGCCTTTAAAACCATTTAACGCCCACAGTGCATACTGTTTTGGTCAGTATCTGGCAAGGCTTCATCAATGGGGTGAACAACCTAAATTTGGTTTTGATTTTGATAACATGCTCGCAACTACGATACAGCCAAATGGATGGCAAAAACGTTGGAACCACTTTTATGCAGAAAAACGTATCGGATGGCAATTACAGCTTGCCGCTGATAAAGGAATAAGATTCGGGGATATCAATCTGATTGTTCAGAAAATCAGTGATAAACTGCACTCTCATCAGCCTCAGCCTTCTCTCCTTCATGGCGACTTATGGCCACAAAATTGCGCATCATTAGGTGATGATTGCGCCGTCACATTTGACCCTGCTTGTTATTGGGGAGATCGCGAATGTGATTTAGCGATGCTGCCACTTTATCCTGAACTTCCTATGCAAATTTTTGATGGTTACCAAAGTGTCTGGCCATTGCCAAATGGTTTTCTTGAACGCCAACCCATTTATCAACTTTACTATTTGATTAATCGGTGTCATCTTTTTGGAGGTGATCATTTTACTAAAGCACAAAATGCGATTAACAAAATCTTGTCCAATTAACGATTAGCCCTAAAAAATTTTTCAAAATGATAAGTGAAAATATCATTATGATTGTTAACTCTGAACGGATCATATTGAAGAAATCAGAGTTAACAATTTAATTTTTTAATCAAAAATTAAATTAGATTTATCAATACAAGATATTGGCTGACTAAGGCAAATATTCATGTCATTGCCAATAAATCCAGTTTTGTAAAGAAAAATAAAATATCATTGCATTAATAAATTAAAAAAATTTTACCAACCCAATAGTTTCGATAATAAATAAGCAAGTATACCTATAATGATTGGTGATATATAAAGGGTAAAAACTTGGCTAAACAAAGAGTGGCGAGGGAATTGAATTTTAGACTCCAATTGCTCTTTGGTCACCCCGCTTTCTTTCGCGTTTTCGAGGATCAACTGATCTTCAATATTTTCTTTAATGTACTTATACTGACGGTACATTCTCAAACCAGAAGCGCTCATTGCCAAACCAACAAATATCAAAAGATAGATCACAATAAACCCCAATATCCCCGCAGTACTGCTCGGAACTGGAGAATACTTCCAAAAAAAATCCAAAAATGGTGTATTAAACTTAACCATCTCTACCATCATTTTGATAAAATCGTTGAATATGGCATGAATGCCATCACCTTGAATACCCTGTTGCCATGCTAAATTGATTACTGAAGCAAAAGTTGACAAAAAAGCGGGTACAAAAATGAGCCAACCTAACATCCGTTTTACAATAGAAAAATACCCAACTTGTTGATATGTCATCAGCATTCCTCATTAGGATAAATTATTTTATTTAATCAATAGTAGCTCATAAATAACCAACTTTAACTTTATTTATAGCGCAATACTTTAATTTTCTTTAAAAAAGAATTTCTTTCTTTGTTAGCACACTATAAAGAGATTTAAGTCACTATTATTGCTACAATAAGTTCTCCTCAAACGCTTTTACTATTGCGGAGAAATATGAGATGTCATTTTATTTGCCTATAGAAGCCGTTATTTTTGATATGGATGGCCTAATCATTGATTCTGAACCCTACTGGGAACAAGGGGAAAAGAACGTATTTGGTGAATTAGGATTGGATATAAACTTAGCAAAAGATTTACCGGATACTCTAGGGCTGAGAATCGATAAGGTTGTTGAATTATGGTATCAAGCTTCACCTTGGCAAAATGCAACAAAGGAAGAAGTAGCACAACGCATTGTTGATTACGTCATTCTATTAGTTAAAGAACATCGTCCTCTTTTACCCGGCGTAGAATATGCTTTAAATCTCTGCCGCAATAACGGCCTGAAAATCGGTCTTGCCTCCGCATCCCCTCATGGAATGCTCGAACAAGTGCTTGAATTATTTAATTTACGGCATTATTTTGACACAGTTGTTTCTGCCGCACTTCTGCCTTACAGCAAACCTCACCCCGAAGTTTATTTACAAGCCGCAAACCAACTTGGCGTTAACCCGGTAAATTGCCTTACATTTGAAGATTCATTTAATGGCATGATAGCAACCAAAGCGGCAAGAATGCGTTCTATTGTCGTTCCTGCCAGCCACCACTTTAATGACCTTCGTTGGTCATTAGCTGACATTAAATTAAATTCGCTGGAAGAACTCACACTGGAAAACATTACTTAATCGCCACTGCGCTGCCATTCTGTCATACATATTACCTTGTATATGGCAGCGCAAATATTAACCGCATTTTAATTTTCTTTATCTGTTATAGATCACTGTCGGTCAAATCATAATGTTATATACTAATAAATAACAGATTTTCCTTATTTACCCTCTATCATCCTTATGTAAAACCCTCTATACTACTCACTGTATATATAAACAGCAATCAGCATAAATAATTAGTAAAACCATTATGACAGCAGAAGGACATCTTCTTTTTTCAGTCGCCAGCCTTGTATTGGCCCATAAACTCGAAATTACACCAGAAATAGCACAGGGGGATTGGCTCCATATGCTTCCTGGTGTGCTTCTCGCCTCATTATTACCTGATATTGATCATCCACACTCAACTTTAGGCAGGTTATTTCGTTTTATCTCAATACCCATTGCGAAATTGTGTGGACATCGCGGATTTACGCACAGTTTGCTAGCACTTATCGTCGGCATTACCTTGTTCCAGACAGAAATGCCGTCAGACTGGCCTATCCCTACAGATTTTTTCCATTCCATGATCATCGGTTATATCAGTCATCTTATTGCTGATATGCTGACTCCTGCCGGCATTCCACTTCTATGGCCTCTGCGGCTCCGTTTCTGCATACCAATTCTGAGAGGAAAAGAACGCAAAAAAGCTGAGCGGTTTATTGCTGTACTCGTCATGGTGACAGCTATTATCCTACCACAGCACATCAATTTTTCATTTAATCAATATATTGACAAATTTGAGTTCAATAAACTGCAAATTGATCAAATCCAAAATTTCTATAAATAATTAATTTATTCTGCACCATATAATTTTATAACCTCTTTTCAAAGGGGTTATAAAATCACATAAATAATATTGTCCAATTATTACTTACTGATCCCCAATGAACTCCCAACCAGCTGATATACAAAAGAATTAGCAAAACAATATTTTAATTAATAAAAAATAGTTTAACACATATAATCAATTAAACTATGTAGTGAAAAATAATTATATTAAATTCCATTTAATTATAAGAAAGCTATTACTTATACTGATACCATTCTCCATTACACATTTCATTGCATGTGCCCAATAAGCTCCAAGGTGCCATACAGCCCATAAAGCAGCAGCTTAGAGAAAGAATTGGTCATCACCTAATGCAATTACATGTCATACAGAAAAATCATATATCCAATAGATTTCAGGTCATAGCTTAACAGTAACATTTGGTGGCATATAACCCGCTATGTGAATCAATCTGGTTATTAATGAATCAGAATGATAATAACCCTGACAATTAGATTGGACATATAATAATCAGAAGTTTTGGAGACTAGGGATGAATTTACCACTCACAATTAATGTGCTTGTTTTCGTGGCACTACTTATTCTATTCGCAAAAACAAGTTCAAATAAGTGGAGCTTATCCAAAAAAGTTCTGATCGCTCTAATTATCGGCGTTGCTTTCGGACTTGCACTCAACATCATCTACGGTACAGACAGTACTACAGTCAAAGAATCAATTAAATGGTTTAACATCGTCGGAAATGGTTATGTGCAATTATTGCAAATGGTCATTATGCCATTGGTTTTTGCTTCTATCTTGAGTGCAGTCGCACGCTTACACAAAGCCTCTTCTTTAGGAAAAATTAGCTTTCTGACAATCGGTACGCTACTGCTAACGACCGCTATTTCAGCGTTAATTGGTATCGTCATTGCTAATTTGTTCGGGCTGAACGCTTCTGGATTGATTCAAGGCGCTCAAGAAACTATTCGTTTATCTGTGATTGAAAGCAATTATATTGGTAAAGTTTCTGATATGAGTGTGCCGCAGATTATTCTTTCCTTCATCCCTAAGAATCCTTTTGCCGACCTGACTGGAGCACGGCCTACTTCCATTATTAGTGTTGTGATCTTTGCGACATTCTTAGGAATTGCAGCATTGCAACTGCTCAAAGATAATCATGAAAGAGGGGAAAAAGCTCTCATTGCCATCGATACTATGCAAGCATGGGCAATGAAATTAGTTCGATTGGTTATGAGCCTAACACCATATGGTGTTATGGCGTTAATGACCAAAGTTGTTGCGAGTTCTAATATTTATGATATTAAACAATTAGGCCATTTTGTTGTTGCCTCTTATATCGCCCTTGGTTTGATGTTTGTCGTACATGGCGGGCTTCTGGCATTTACTGGTATCAATCCATTTAGATTCTTCAGAAAAGCAGGAACGGCATTAACATTTGCATTTACTAGCCGTTCAAGTGCAGCCAGTATTCCATTAAATATTGAAACACAAACCCGCCGTCTTGGGGTACCTGAGTCTATTGCCAGCTTCTCCGCATCTTTCGGTGCCACAATCGGTCAAAATGGTTGTGCAGGTATTTACCCTGCCATGTTAGCCGTTATGGTTGCACCAACTGTAGGAATTAATCCTTTTGATCCTCTGTGGATTGCTACGCTTGTGGGAATTGTCACTATCAGTTCAGCCGGAGTTGCTGGTGTTGGTGGTGGAGCAACATTTGCTGCATTAATTGTGTTACCCGCTATGGGACTGCCAGTTACATTAGTTGCCTTGCTGATTTCTGTTGAACCACTTATTGACATGGGCCGTACAGCATTAAATGTTAGTGGTGCTATGACAGCCGGTACTATCACCAGTCAATTAATGGGTGCAACCAATAAAGAAATACTCGAACAAAATGAAGATGCTGCGCTAAGCCACTCTTAAGTTCCACGACATTGTTTAAGTAAAAAAATTTTAAAAAAAGCTAGAAATCAAGATTAAAAAAGCGGGGGATCATGATGATCCCCCGCTTTTTATTTACTATTCTTTCTGTCTACTATCATTGATGATCTACATTGTAGCCGAAACCGCCTACCATAAAATCGATAGCATTATCGTATATATTCACCACTACGAAGAGCTTCAATACGCTTATCCAATGGCGGATGGGATAAGAACAATTCACTAAAGCTCTTAGACTTACCATTAATACAAAATGCCATCATCTGGCCCTCTTCCTGAGGTTCATAACTTGTCTTAAGGCGCTGTAACGCAGCAATCATTTTTTCGCGTCCAACAAGTTTCGCGGAGCCGGCATCCGCATGGAATTCACGATAACGAGAGAACCACATAGTAATGATACTTGCCAAAATACCAAAGACAATCTCCAGTACCATAGAGAGCACCATATAAACAATTGGGTTGCCATTATTGCTGCTTTCACTTTCTTCATCATTGCTGGAAAGGAAACTCGCAGCCGCTTGTGCAATGATTCGTGAAATAAATATAACGAATGTATTCACAATACCCTGCAACAGCGTCATGGTTACCATATCGCCATTTGCAATGTGGCTAATTTCATGGGCAATTACCGCTTCAGCTTCATCGCGACTCATATTGTTCAACAGGCCAGTACTAACAGCCACCAGGGAAGCATTACGGCGCGCTCCTGTCGCAAAAGCATTAATGTCAAGAGCATCATAAATCGCCACTTGTGGCATCGTTATTCCAACCTGTTCTGACTGACGGCGCACAATTTCCATCAACCAAGCTTCCGTTTCATTAGAAGGATTTTCAATAACTTGACCACCTACAGAACGCAAAGCCATCCATTTCGACATTAATAAAGAAATGAATGCACCACCAAAACCAAACAAACCAGCCATAATCATGAGGCCAGCAACACTGCTCCGCTGAATTCCTGTAAGTGAAAGTATTATTCCAAAAACAACCATGACAGCAAGGTTAGTTAGGAGGAACAAGGCTATTCTCATCATATAAATTAGCTTCCTTTAATAATCGAACAATTCAACCAAGAGTTAGAACATAAAATGGGGGTTAAGCTTATAATATTCAAACTTTTTAAGATGTTAATCGACAGAATCAACATAACTTTACAATATGTCAAAAGGGCCAGCTATTAAGCCAGCCCTTTATTTATAATGAGTTCTTTTGCCTTCAAACTACAGCGTTGTCAGCTGAAATTTGATATGCATCAAGTATACAATAAACTTTAACCTACTTTGTAGCCGCTATCTCTGCCGGCTGGTGTGCTAAATCCAATGCAATTTTTACCGATTCATCTAAGTAAGGATCTGGCCCTTTATAATCTTTTGGTAAATCATCAAGTGACTTAAGCAATTTTTTGCCTTCTCGCTTAAAACGCTCATTAATGCGATTCAATTTGGATGTTTCATATTCTTTATTCTCTTTTTCCCTTTGAGAATAATTCAAAGAATACACACCATTACGATCTTTTATCACTTTATAATAGGCAATATCCTGCTTAATGTACTTAAATTCAGGATCGTTAGCTATGCGTTGGTTATGCAATTTACTCAGTAGTGCGATTAACGTTGAAATGACCTTTGAGGAAGCATAATTCGCAGGCGGAATACTATCCCAAGGCAATGCGTTGTCCTCTTGACTTTCACCAATTTCAAACAGCCCATTTCCTGTTGGCATCGTGATATCAGGAGTAACCCCTTTGAGCTGAGTGCTGCCACCATTCACACGATAGAATTTCTGAATAGTATATTGCACAGAGCCAACTTCCGGCCAATCGGGTTTCAGCATTTGATCATAAATCCGGCTTAAAGGACGATATTGCTGAACAGTACCTTTACCAAAGGTTGACTCACCAACAATTAGCCCACGGCCATAATCCTGCATTGCTGCGGCAAAAATCTCAGACGCAGAAGCACTTCTGTTATCAACCAGAACTACCAAAGGCCCTTTATAATATACAGCCTCATCGGTATCTGATTCTTCTTTAATTCTGCCTGTGTTATCCCTAATTTGAACAATTGGGCCGGTAGGAATAAATAAACCAGATAAAGACACTGCTTCTGTTAGCGCTCCACCACCATTACTGCGTAAATCAATCACAATCGCAGAAACGTCTTTCTTATTAAGTTTCTGTAACTGTACTTTTACGTCATTAGTCAATCCTACATAGAAACTTGGTATATCAATAACACCAACTTTTTCTTTACCCATTGTTTCTACTGACATCTTGGCTGCATTGTCTTCAAGGCGGATACTCTCACGAGTCAGGGTAATAATATGATTTTTTGCCCCTTTCGTACCCGGGATGACTTCAAGGCGAACTTTGCTCCCTTTTGGCCCCTTTATCAGAGCAACAACATCATCCAGACTCCATCCAACAACATCAACAATAGGTTTACCAGCCTGCCCCACACCAATGATTTTATCTCCGACTTTCAGTAAATTACTCTTAGCGGCCGGGCCACCAGCAATCAGTGAACGAATAGTGATATATTCATCGTCGTATTGTAAAACAGCTCCGATCCCTTCAAGGGAAAGACTCATTTCTGAGTTAAACTGTTCAGTATCGCGAGGGGATAAGTAGCTGGTATGAGGGTCTATTTCGCGAGCAAACGCATTCATGATGTTTTTAAAAACCACTTCGCTTTTAACTTGCGTGAGGCGTTTCAAAAGCATTCTATAACGTTTGGTCAAGATTTCTTTAATTTCTTTATCACTTTTCCCGGATAGCTTAAGATTTATCCAATCAGATTTAATTTTAGCATCCCAGAGCTTATTCAGTTCCTCAACACTCGTTGGCCACGGTGCTTTAGAACGCTCTGTATCAATTGAATCATTGCCATTTAAATCGATAGGTTGCTCTAAGCGAGAAAGAACATATTGAAAGCGCTCAAAACGGCGCTTTTGCTCCAAATTAAATAGAGCATAAGGAAGTGTTAAATCGCCCTTTTCAAGTTCTTTACCTAAAGAACCCTTTTGAGCTTCAAATTGTGCAATATCTGAAGCCAGAAAAATATTGTGTCCGTAATCTAATGTATTCAGGTAACGATCAAAAATTTTTCCTGAAAAATCCTCATCCAAATTAAATTGGCGATAATGAGAACGTAAAAAACGGGACACTATCCGTTTGCTTACAGTGGTATGTTGCGGTTCCGGTTTCAGAACAGGCAACTGGCTCTGACTAACGACGCCTGTATTATTAACGGCACCGGCATTGGCGGTATTGCTGCTTGCATTGTCGCTAACAACATCTGCATACCCTATGCCTGAAAATGATAGACTTAAAACGAAAGCCAATATAATGAGTTTGTTCATGCCCAAGTTGGCCTCCGTATCAGAACTTTAAGTGTTCTGCGCGTACAATCATTGCTAAACCAGTCGGTAACTGCACTCTTACACCATCTTTTGCTATTTCAAGCACAGAAGCATCCATTAGGCTTTTCCCTACATTAACTTTGATAGTCTGTCCGACTTTCAAAGAGGAAACATCTGTGACTGAAGTTAGTTCAGGTTGTGCAGCTTTCTTTGTGGTTTTATCTGCAGGCTTACGCGATTGTTGCAGACGATTTTGTGAACGAGGTGGTTTTTTTTCACCATCACCCGATCGCTTTTGACGATGAGGAGTTGGTTTTTTATTTACCGGTCGTTCACTGCTCTTTTCAGAGACGTTTTCGGTTTCACGCTTTTTGGCACGCTGTTCTGCTCGCTGAGCTTGTACACGTGCTTTCGCTTCTGCCAGCTGCTGACGAGCATGTTCGATATGCTCAATTTCCAGCTCACCACAAGCATTTCCATCGAGGTCAACACGCTGGGCGCCCTCTTTTACACCATAGAGGTAACGCCAACTGGAAGTATACAAGCGCAAAGCAGAGCGAAGCTGTGTTTTACTTAAACATCCTTCACTCTGGATACGCTCAACGATATCCTGAAAGATCCCGATCTTCAAAGGACGAGCTTCACCTTCTGCTGCAAAACACAGCGGGAAACGCTCTGCCAAAAAAGCAATGACTTCTTTACTACTGTTCAACTGAGGTTGATTTTCCATGAAATTTCCTGATTACAACGGTTTTGCCAACCAGCGCAGGCATGAACAGGCGACATTATAATGGTGTTGCTAATAAATGCCACGTCATACGTATGTTAAGTTACATTCTGTTTTAGATATTTTGAAACCACACATTGTTCCAAATGCTGGCAAAGCCTGATAACAAGCGCTTTCAAGCCCTTTTCGTCACTTTCATCAAACCGGTCAAAAGCCGCGCTATCAATATCTAAAACACCAATAATTTGCCCATTAATTTCTAAAGGAAGGACAATTTCAGCATTACTGGCAGTATCACAAGCGATATGACCAGGAAAAGCATGTACATCTGAAATACGTTGAATACTTTTAGTTGAAACAGCCGTTCCACAGACACCTTTCCCGGCAGGAATGCGAACACAAGCGATTTTACCCTGAAATGGTCCTAGTAACAGGGTATCATCTTCAACTAAATAAAAGCCAACCCAATTAACATCATCCAAACATTCATATAACAATGCACTCGTATTTGCCAAAGTCGCAATGAAGTCATATTCACCTGATAACAATGCCATTAAGCTATCTGTTATCTCTTGATAAAATTTACTCTTATCCATATACCTTTATTTTCTATAAGTCACTCTTTAACAAAATGGCATCAAAAAAATTACATAAAATTGCCATTATCACCTTTAAAAACTATTTTTAGAAGAAACAGAGCGGAATAACGTAAATTTTTTCACGATATGCTCTGATCTTTTGAAATTTAAATTTTCTTTAATTATTTTTACCAGTATTCACCTATCGATTTTAGGGATAAGTCACAACTTATATCAAAAAAAATACTATATTGCAGTCATCACTGTGCTCTTTCTCATGTTCTTATTATAAAACACCTTAACAATATTCTTAATAATTGTTTTATTCTTATCTGTTCATTATATGTATGAGGAAATGAAATAATTTCTTGAAAAGAACGTAAAAATAACCTTTTCTATCATAAACAAAAAAAGGCCGAGTCTATTCCTCTACTCGGCCTAGGGAAATTGGTTTCCATCAAAGAACCACCTATAGCGGTTACTCTTGAGACATTGAGCAACTAACTATTGTAAGCGTAGTTGACATGCTTTGATTTACCAAATTTTGTTCTTTTCCGGAACACGATTACTTTTTATTATTTGCATGCCCGCATAATGCCAAGGCTGCTTTCTGGAATGGTTTAATACTCATCTTTTGATTCGGATGTTCAGGATCATCCAGCAGGATAGTATTTAGCGATTTAGCAATAACCTTATTAGACTCTACAAGTTGTGTTGCTTTATCATTCAAGGGATACTGCACCAATGTGCTGGGGTTTATCACAAACAATGCCCCTCCTGAGCGGCAATCAAGCATCACCTCTTCTCGAGTAAATGCCCATTCTTTCCCAAACTGCAACTTACTGACAGTTTCTATCGGTGCAGCCATACCCTGAAAAGAAAGCAGCGAAAAAGACAAAACCCAAAACACTCGTTTCATTATGATTCCCCTAATAAACGCAAAACTAGATTTTATCGCTAATTTCCTGATTTATGTACCTTGATTTGAACCTATTATCCAGAAGTTATGCAGGAGGCTGAGTTGCAAAAATTGCCACACATAATAATGTGGAAGCACCAAGGATAATTTCCAGCCAACTATTGATTATCAGTAACTGATAGCTTCCTTTCTGCTTTAGCTTGGGAACTAGAATGTAGCGATTAATCAATGCCAAAAGTACCATGCCAACGACTAAAACTATTTTCAGCCATAACATTGATTGATATTCAGAAATAACGCGGCTAAAAATAGGCCAATCGGGAACCAGAATCACACTACTGATAACCCCCGTTACAATCACCATAAAAACAGCAAAATGACCATAGAAAGAAAATCTCTTCATGGCAGTAATACTTTCTTCAAACAGATTTGGTGCATTTTTTGGGATTTCGGTTTTCCCTATACTTTCCTTTTCTATATTATTCAGCCGATTATCGGTAGATAAATTATTATGGTATAAATTTTCTTCCGCTCCTTTCCTGAAATGTAAAAAATGTAAGCACAATAAAAATGGCCACAATCCACCAAACCAATAACCCGCACTGAGTAAATGAACGATTTGATTGACCTGAAGCAACAGCCCCATTCCTCCTTCATACATGGCTGCATGACCAATAAAAGCATGGCTAGAGAGCAAAATAACCGAACAACTCAACAAAAAAAGCTGTCGCATTTTTGCATGGAGAAAGAACAGCCCGCCAAAAGCAAATATCGCAACCAGTAGCTGCCATTTCCAAACTTGCCCGAAAGCCGTCCCCAATACAGCCGACCAGACAGCTGGCATATAAACATCACTCCAGCCATCTCCCATTAATCCAGCCTGTACAAGAAACCAAACAACAGACGTGACCAAAGCCAATGTTGTGCTGATTGAAATACCAATTTTTAGCCGTTCTCTCATTAACGTTGAAAAATGCCCGGAATCAAGCATGACCATGAATAAGCTAAAGCCAAACATGAGCATCACAACCACAAAATGAGAGAAACGGCAGAATATATATAGCGCCTCTAGCGAGATCATTATTTTACAGTAAAGTTATAAACGCCTTTTGTTTTATGACCATCAACAGAGAGTACACTCCAGTCGACACTATATTCTCCCGCAGCAAGTTTGCCCTCAACTGGCAGGATCAATTTAGTTTTTGTTTCAGGATCAAGTTCTAACTTACCTGTTTTGATGGCTACTTTTTCTGGGCCAATTAATTTTACCTTGCTGAACCCAAGTTCAATGCGTTCTGAAAAACTCAAGGTTATTGCTTGAGGAGCTGCTTCAACTGTGGTGTTTTCAGCAGGCGTCTGGTCTTTTAAATGGGCATGAGCCAAAGCTTGTTGGCAGGATATCCCCACAAACAGAACCATAAGAGCCGATAATTTGGTCCAAAATGAACGAACTTTAAGAGTAGACATATAGATAACCCTTTAATATTAAGGTGATTTTTAAAATTATATGGGGATTCTATATCAAAAAATGTGTTTAATCTGCGATATTCAGCAAGCAATGTCCTGACCTGTGAAGCATCACTCAAAATTAGAGGCAAAAATGAAAAGAACCGTAATCCTTGCTTCAAAAACGACCAAACAAGCAAGAATTACGATAAAAATACCGTGCAAGGCAGTTATCCATTAACCCCAGCGACATAGTCATTAATGTTTCTGGGGTGAGTAAACATAACCAATGAAAGATAGTAGACAGATATCAGGAGATACCCTATCAGGCATGTGCAGGTGCTGTGGATAAATTTTTCAGGTCTTTATCCAGCAAGAAGAGTGACTTACCACTCTCGCCCACCATACCCAGCTTATCCAGAATAGATTTGAACAGTTTTTCTTCTTCATGCTGTTCAGAGACATACCACTGAAGGAAATTGAAAGTGGAATAATCCTGAGTCATCATGGCGACATGAGCCAGTTTATTGATCTCTTCGGTGATCAGTTTTTCATGCTCATAAGTTTGATGAAATACATCTGAAATAGATTTGAATTCAACAGGGGGAGCCTGAATCGCACCCAATACAGGCATTGAACCGGTATCATCCAAATAATCAAACAGGCGCTGCATATGTTGCATTTCTTCATGTGAATGCGCTTTCAGAAATGCGGCGGCTCCTTCATACCCTTTATCGCTGCACCATGCACTCATTTGCAGATATAAATTAGCAGAATAAAATTCTAGATTTAATTGCTCATTTAATTTTTTGATCATTTCTTGTTTTAACATCGCCCTACTCTCCCTATTAATTAATTCAATTTTGCGTATTATGCCAATTAAAAATGAATAAAACAAAAATAAAAATAAAATATTTAACACATTGATAATTAATAACTTTATTTAACAAGGAGACACGAGTAAATCTCATTAAATATAAGTAAATAAGAATCAGTTTTATTTAATTAAATTCAATCACAGAAAAAATAAATTTAAATAAAGATGATAATCAATATTATTTAAATTTTATCGTATCTTTTTTAACCCATTAAATTGCTTGATTATCAAAAAAGAGTCGACTAATTTCCTCTTCTGGAAAATGAAATAGCCGATAGCCATTGGATTTCAAAATGCAGTCAACAAAGCCGCAACTTGAAAGATAACGGGCATAAAAGGCGCTGAGCTTTTGATGAGGTCATTATGGAGTATAATTTAGCCAGATTACCTAAAGAAGAGATGGATAAAATCAACGTTGATTTAGCCGCATCTGGCGTAGCTTTTAAAGAACGCTATAACATGCCTGTCATGCCGGATAGCGTTGAACAATCACAACCCTCTCATTTAAGAGAATATTTTCAGCAGCGTTTACAGCATTACCGCCAACAATCAAGGTTCTTATCCCGTTTACCTTATGAACCCAAAAGTCGCTGAGAAGACAGTAAAAAATAACCACCGTTTTATGGGTGGTTATTTCCACTATTGTTCAGCAAATTTGTCTGTCGATTTGATTAACTGGTGCAAAATGCCGGGTTCATCAAAAGAGTGTCCTGCACCTTCCACAATATGTAATTCTGCTTCTGGCCATACCTGCGCCAAATCCCATGCATTCTGAATCAGACATGCCATGTCATAGCGTCCATGTATGATAACCGCCGGAATATGTCGAATCACATCAATATTATCCAACAGTTGCTGGGTTTCATCCATAAAGCCATTATTAATAAAATAGTGGTTTTCAATACGCGCAAACGCCAGTGCAAATGCGTCTTCTTCAAATAAATCTGCATTTTTAGAAGGCAACAATGTAACCGTTTCACCTTCCCAAAGACTCCATAAACGTGCGGCTTCCAACTGCACTTGTGGATCATGGCTCAACAACCGTTTGTTATAGGCTGAGATAACATCTTTACGCTCTTCTTCCGACAAAATTGATAGCATACGTTCCCATTTTTCTGGGAAAAAACGGGAAGCACCGTCCTGATAATACCAATGAAGCTCTTGTGGCCGTAGCAAAAAAATGCCTCTTAAAACTAACTCTGACACCCGATCCGGATGTTTTTCAGCGTAGGCCAAAGACAGCGTAGATCCCCATGAACCGCCAAAAACCAGCCACTTTTCAACTCCCATTAAATTACGCAGTTTTTCAATATCATCAATCAGGTGCCAAGTTGTATTATTTTCCAGGCTGGCATGAGGCTTAGAGCGCCCACAACCACGCTGATCAAACAACATAATATGATAGCGTTCGGGGTCAAATAGCTGGCGGTGATAATTTGCAATACCACCACCGGGGCCGCCATGAAGAAATACTGCCGGCTTGCCTTTCGGATTACCGCATAACTCCCAATAAACCTTGTGTCCGTCTCCGGTATCTAAGTACCCTGTTTGGTATGCATCATAAGGGGGATAAAGTTTTCGTAGCTCCGACATAATTCCTCTCACTTTTTTAAAAAAAACGGGATACATTCCAGTATCCCGCCTATATTTAAAGGTAGCATGACAAACTAATTACTTAGACTCACTATAACTGATAGTCCCTTCATGGCAATCAATTGTGACATTGTAACTTTTGTCTTTTTTGGAGCCCCGGACATTGAGCGGGACCTGCAATACATTCTGATCGCCGATAATATCATTGACGTTTACCCATGCAATCGGTTTTGAAGTTCCTAATTGTTTTCTGTCTTTTTCCCAATGATTAATACGGTTCTGTAAAAAATCTTGTTTAACTTGTGCAGCCACTTGATCTTTTGTTAAATTTTCACAAGAAATAAATTTCGCAACACGCTCATCTCCGGCAGCCGTTGCAGTCAATGAAACAGAAAACAAAATCCCAGCACTCAATAACCCAACGCGACGAATCAACCGATTTATCTTCATAGTACCTCCTATTACTATCCAAATTATATGGATTAAAATTTGCGTTAACCTAACATGTAGTAAGAAGTAATTATGTGAGTTTTGTTAAAAATACGTTGCTGTTATTTTTCATCATCCTCAAACAAAACGTGGATCTGCTCATCATTCTGGTGCTTATCGCGTAATTCCTGAGCAACAATGGCAATGGCCTCCCCGCTCCCCATTCCTTCTGAAATCAGCTGATGGATCCTTTCCACCGCAATTTGCTGCTCTTCGTGGGATAATGCTGGTATACCTGAAAACATGACGATAACCTCAAACAAAGCGTTACAATTAATGGCAAACCCAGATTATAGTCTGTTTTACCCCAAGTCAGGAGTGGGATTCTATGATAATCTCCGCTGCTTCATATATTATTGTCCATGAGTTACCAACCTCCAACACTGATCCCATTATGAAGATTGCATTACAAAAACAGCAAATACCTTATTCTCCTGATCTGGCGACTCATTATTTTACGCCTCTTTCCTCATTTCCTTGGGCTATGCTTTTACATTCAGGAAATTCTGAACATTCTCATAATCGATTTGACATTCTTGTCGCTGATCCTGTGACAACCTTTGTTACATCCGGAAAATCTACCGAGATAAACCATGCTGGCGAAATCTCTATTTCACAGGAAGACCCTTTCCTGTTGTTAAAAAATCACCTTGCGGCCTGCGATATCTCCCCTCAATTTGATCCGGACTTGCCTTTTCAAGGAGGCGTGTTAGGAATGTGGAGTTATGAACTTGGCCGACGGATTGAAAAATTACCGTCAATTGCCGCTAATGAGCTGAACTTTCCTGATATGGCTATCGGAATATATGACTGGGGCTTGATCATTGACCATAAAAAGCAGCAAGCGACATTACTGAGTTACAATAATGTTGATAACCGGCTGGCATGGTTGGAGTCATTAAGAAACCAGCAGAAAAAGAAACAAACGGATTTTACCCTGACAAGCCAGTGGCAATCCAATATGACAGAGCAGCAATATCACGAAAAAATTGCCCGGATTCATCATTACCTGCGCAACGGAGATTGCTATCAAGTCAATTTATCCCAACGTTTCCATGCCGATTATCAGGGTGACGAATGGCAGGCTTTTACTCAACTTAATGACAGTAATCAAGCCCCTTTTTCTGCATTTATCCGTTTACCTGAACATTGCATTATCAGTGTTTCACCTGAACGCTTTATTTTGCTCGAAGATAAACAAATCCAAACCCGCCCTATTAAGGGAACATTGCCAAGGCTGGAAAATCCTGCCGAAGATCAATTGCAGGCAGAAAAACTAGCAAGCTCACGGAAAGACCGGGCTGAAAACTTGATGATTGTTGACCTATTGAGAAATGATATCGGCCGGGTTGCCGCCCCGGGTTCTGTCAAAGTTCCTGAATTATTTGTCGTTGAAGCTTTTCCGGCTGTTCATCATCTTGTTAGCACCATTACAGCGACTTTGCCCGATAAATATCATGCGACAGATTTACTTCGCGCCTGCTTTCCCGGCGGCTCTATTACGGGAGCGCCAAAAATTCGCGCAATGGAAATCATTGAAGAATTAGAGCCACACCGCAGGCATGGATATTGTGGCGCTATTGGTTATATTAGTTTCTGCGGTACAATGGACAGCAATATTACCATCCGTACCTTACTGACAGAAAACGGGAAAATATATTGTTGGGCTGGTGGTGGTATTGTTGCTGATAGCATTGCTGAAAAAGAGTATCAGGAAACATTTGATAAACTTGGGCGAATTTTGCCTCAATTAGGGAAACTTCATACACCATGACACAACTTTCTGACTTTATTCATCGGTTTCAACTACAGCTTCCTACTCAACCCAAGCCCTTAGCGGACAATCAACGGAATGCCGCTGTATTATTGCCGATTATATGTAAGCCTGAACCAACCTTGTTATTGACACAAAGGGCTCAGAGCCTCCGTTCACATGCAGGTCAGATTGCGTTTCCCGGCGGTGTCTCTGATCCGGAAGATCGCTCCCTGATTGCCACCGCACTGCGTGAAACCGAAGAAGAAGTCAGTATCCCTCAAAGCAAAGTGCAAATCCTGGGGCAATTAGCCCCATTGGATAGCAGCGGAGGCTATCGTGTTACACCGGTTATAGGGTTAATTTCATCTCCGGTAACGTTTCAGACCAATCCTGCGGAAGTCGCAAAAGTTTTTGAGGTCCCACTGTTTGATGTCTTATCCCTACCCCGATATAGTTATCTAGATATACAACGTCGTAACCAACAGCATCGAATCTATTTTTATTGGCATCAAGAACAAATGATCTGGGGATTAACGGCTGCCATTATTTATCGGCTGGCACAACAAGTTCAAAAAACGTTCTGAAACAGATGTAAGATGCGGCAAATACGAACGTTTTTTATCCTAAATCATATCAATTGCTATTATAATTAAAAAAAAACTGTAAACTCCTTTATCAACACTACCAAATAACAGTAAAGTAGCGCGCTTTATTATAAATAACTATATCTCTTTCTTCTTAAAGGAGTCTGGCGTGATTAGCGTTTTCGACATGTTTAAGGTGGGTATCGGCCCATCCAGCTCTCATACTGTAGGCCCTATGAAAGCAGGCAAACAATTCGTCGATGATCTTGTAAACCAAGGAGTAATGTCCTCTATCACGCGTGTAGCTGTTGATGTATACGGCTCACTTTCATTAACCGGGAAAGGTCACCATACGGATATTGCCATCATCATGGGGTTGGCAGGCAACATGCCAGCGACTGTTGATATTGATTCAATTCCAGGTTTTATTAGTGATGTTGAGAACACTCAGCGTTTGCCGCTGGCAAATGGTTTACATGAAGTCGATTTCCCTCGTGACGGTGGTATGAATTTCCGCAGTGATAATCTGCCATTGCATGAAAATGCCATGCAGATTCATGCGTTTGCAGGTGATGAGAAAGTCTACAGTAAAACCTACTACTCTATCGGTGGTGGTTTTATCGTCGATGAAGAACATTTTGGCAAACCATCTCAAGATACCAGACCGGTTTCTTATCCGTATAGCTCTGCGGCTGAACTGCTGATGAACTGTAGCAAAACGGGCATGTCAGTTTCCGGTTTGATGATGAAAAACGAATTAGACTTACACAGCAAAGAAGAAATTGCTGAGTATTTCGCTGATGTATGGGAAACCATGCAAGCCTGTATCGAGCGTGGTCTGACTACTGAAGGCGTATTGCCGGGCCCATTGCGGGTTCCTCGCCGTGCTGCTGCCCTGCACCGTATGCTGACATCTTCAAACAACCTATCCAAAGACCCAATGAATGTTGTTGATTTAATCAATATGTTTGCATTGGCCGTCAATGAAGAAAATGCCGCTGGTGGCCGTGTTGTAACCGCACCGACCAATGGGGCATGTGGTATCGTGCCCGCTGTTTTGGCCTATTATAATCACTGCATTGAACCAGTCACGCCGGAGCTGTATACCCGTTATTTCCTGGCTTCTGGCGCTATCGGTATTTTGTACAAAATGAACGCGTCTATTTCTGGTGCTGAAGTTGGCTGCCAAGGAGAAGTGGGTGTTGCCTGTTCAATGGCGGCGGCAGGAATTGCAGAATTATTTGGTGCAAGTCCTGAACAAGTTTGTATTGCCGCAGAAATTGGCATGGAACATAATCTGGGATTGACTTGTGACCCTGTTGCAGGCCAAGTGCAGGTTCCATGTATTGAGCGTAATGCGATTGCTTCCGTTAAAGCGATCAATGCCGCTCGCATGGCATTGCGTCGTACAAGTGAACCACGTGTTTCACTCGATAAAGTTATCGAAACCATGTACGAAACAGGTAAAGATATGAACGCGAAATACCGTGAAACTTCACGCGGTGGATTAGCAATCAAAGTTCAGTGTGATTAATATCAAACATTATTCATCTATTTTATGATGAACAATATCACTGATTAATTTTAATAAAATCACAGTATGTCTGAAACAATATCCCTGCCATTTGGTAGGGATATTTTTTTGGCTGAAACGGATCACTAGAGTACATTATTTTCCATTTCTCAATAAAAACATCACATTTTTTTTACACAAAAATCGATATAATGTTACCAATAACAACATTAAAATCCAATCTAAATTAAAAAATTAGATTATATATAATCTAATTTGTAAATTTTAAATATAATATCTCGTTTTTACCTATTAAAATAGCCTGTATTGATTTTTCTGACTCATAGCAATTTTCTTGAAGCTTTCAAATGATAATCTACAAAATATTTTCTTTCATAATGGAATATAACGCTGATAGAAGTTAAATATTAAGATTAATTTTCGATAGGACTCTATGTTTGCAACTATCCTACTTATCAATGAGAGATGCAATACATTAGAAATATTGAGTGTGAATTCGAAGTAAGTCTGAATTCAATTTTCACAGAAAGAGGAAGACAAGTGAGTATAGCCATTATGATTGGCACACATGGGGCAGCGGCGGAACAATTGCTTCGTACCGCAGAAATGTTGATTGGAGAACAAGAAAACGTTTCTTACATTGACTTCGTACCCGGTGAAAATGCTGATACGTTATTCGATAAATACAATGAAAAACTAACATCGCTTGATACAAATCAGGGGGTTTTGTTTTTCGTTGATACTTGGGGAGGCAGCCCGTTCAATGCTGCAAACCGCATTGCCATTGATAAAGATAATTACGAGATCATCACCGGTGTAAACGTCCCGATGCTTGTTGAAGCCTTTATGTGCCGTGACGATGATCCCTCAATGGCAGAATTGGTTTCTGTTGCACTGGAAACAGGCAGGGAAGGTATCCGGGCCTTGAAAACAGCACCAGAGGAAGAGCCCGCCAAGCCAGAACCCGCAAAACCTGCTGCTCCCGTTCCAACATCTGCTGAAGGCGGGCATATGAAAATTGCCCTTGCCCGCATCGACGATCGTTTGATCCACGGGCAAGTTGCAACCCGCTGGACTAAAGAAACGAACGTTAAACGCATTATTGTCGTCAGCGATGCCGTAGCTCAGGATACTGTGCGTTCAACTTTGCTGAAACAGGTTGCCCCCCCGGGGGTCAGTGCACATGTTGTTGATGTTGACAAGTGTGTCCGTGTTTACAACAACCCTAAATATGCCGGTGAGCGCGTCATGTTGTTATTCACCAACCCGGCTGACGTTCTGCGCATCGTTGAAGGTGGTGTGCCCCTCGAATCTGTCAATATCGGTGGCATGGCTTTCCGCCAAGGGAAAACTCAGATCAACAATGCCATTTCCGTTGATAATGATGACATCAAAGCTTTCGAAAAATTAAATTCGCGCGGTATAGAACTCGAGGCGCGTAAAGTCGCCAGTGATGCCCGTTTAAATATGATGGATCTACTTAAAAAAGTTTAAAACTAAAAATAGATGTCATTTTGTTCATCGTTACTCAATAACAACATTCTTACCAAATTCGATTTGGTTACAGGAGAAAAACAATGGAAATTACCGTTGTTCAAATTGTATTGATATTCATCATTGCCTGCATCGCAGGTATGGATTCTATCCTGGATGAATTTCAATTTCATCGCCCCTTGGTTGCTTGTACATTAATCGGTTTAGTGCTCGGCGATGTAAAAACCGGCATTATTATCGGTGGTACACTGGAAATGACGGCCCTTGGTTGGATGAATATCGGTGCAGCAGTCGCCCCTGACGCCGCTTTGGCATCCATTATTTCAACCATTCTGGTTATCGCCGGTGGGCAAGATATCGGTACAGGAATTGGACTGGCCATCCCTCTGGCCGCCGCAGGTCAGGTTCTGACCATTATTGTCCGTACATTGACTGTCGGTTTCCAACACGCAGCCGATAAAGCCGCAGAAAACGGTAATCTTCGTGCTATCAGCACCATTCATATTTCAGCCTTAATGCTTCAGGCCATGCGTATTGCGCTACCTGCATTAGTTGTTGCCCTGACCGTCGGAACAAGCCAAGTCAAAGAGATGCTGGAATCCATCCCTCATGTCATCACATCGGGCTTAAATATTGCGGGTGGCATGATTGTTGTGGTGGGTTATGCGATGGTCATTAATATGATGCGTGCGGGTTATCTGATGCCATTCTTGTATCTTGGTTTCGTTACTGCGGTGTATATCCACAACCTTGTTATACTCGGTATTATCGGGGCTGTTTTGGCGATCGTCTATATCCAGCTCAACCCTAAATACAACCAATCACAGGCCGCTGCACCCGCCGGCAATAATCCAAATCACCTTGATAACGAATTAGATTAAGAGGATGAATAACATGTCAGAGACAATAAACCCAAATCAGAAAAAACTGACGCAAAGCGATATTCGTGGTGTCTTCATCCGTTCTAACCTGTTTCAAGGGTCGTGGAACTTTGAACGCATGCAAGCGCTGGGGTTCTGTTTTTCCATGGTTCCGGTTATTCGCCGCCTGTATCCCGAAAATACCGAAGAACGAAAACAAGCCATCAAGCGCCATCTGGAGTTCTTTAATACACAGCCTTATGTTGCAGCCCCCATTCTGGGTGTCACAATGGCCATGGAAGAACAGCGTGCGAATGGCGCCGCTATTGATGATGCTGCCATCAACGGGATCAAAGTCGGTCTGATGGGGCCTTTGGCCGGTGTGGGCGATCCTATTTTCTGGGGAACCGTCAGGACTGTTTTAGCCGCATTGGGGGCAGGTATCGCGATGGGCGGTAACTGGATGGGGCCACTTTTGTTTTTCTTCCTGTTTAACCTGCTCCGTTTATTGACCCGTTATTATGGCGTCGCTTACGGTTATAAAAAAGGAATAGATATTGTCAAAGATATGAGTGGCGGCTTCCTACAGAAAATGACTGAAGGCGCGTCAATTTTGGGGCTGTTTGTCATGGGTGCCCTGGTGAATAATTGGACAAAAGTCGATATTCCGTTCGTTATTTCCAGCATTGAAGATCCAAGTACCAAAGTCGTGACAGTCACAACCGTTCAAGGTATTTTGGATCAGCTATTACCTGGCCTTGTTCCACTGCTTCTGACATTTGGTTGTATGTGGCTATTGCGGAAAAAAGTCAATCCATTATGGATTATCATCGGTTTCTTTGCGATAGGCATTGTCGGTGGTCACTTTGGTATTTTGGCCGAACCCAAATAACCTTATTAGCCAAAATCATTATTTAGGCATTTCGGGGAAGGAGAATTTCTTCCCCGTTTGATAAAAACAATACATTGATTATTTAATCAGGGGACAAAATGAGTTTGAATAATAGCCTCTTGATCGGATTGATTATGATCATGCTCGCTTTTACGATTTATGATAAGTTCATTATCAATCAACTCAAAGGCAAGACGTTATTAAACGTAAAACTTAAGAAAAAACATCGAATTGATGCCCTGATCTTTATTATTTTGATTGTCATCATTATTCATAACAATGTTACTTCGCAAGGCAGCTTATTATTTACTTGTTTATTGTCATTTACCCTTTTAGTCACGCTGTATTTAGGTTATATCAGGTCACCTAAACTTCTCTTTAAAAAAGAAGGTTTTTATTATATGAACCGTTTTTTTTCTTATGAAAAGATGACAGCAATGGATTTATCTGAAGATGCGATTCTCAGGGTCAGTTTCGGAGAACATAAAATCTATATTTCTGTAACAAACTTGGACGATCTGGAAAAAATTTATCAATTTCTCGTCAATAACAAATAGCTTCCCTTATTTCCGTCAAATCATATTCAATAAGATCAATACGTCATATTGGTCTTATTATTCTCCCGAAAATAAAAATCGATAATAATAATCATTATCGATTTTGATTATGGGAAATATAGCAAAATATTTTTGCCTTTTATTCTGAATATGATATTGTCCGCTTCAGTCATTGGGGAGTAGCCAGTTCCAGAGGACTTCTGGAAAATTCGTATCAACATACTCGTTTAAAATAAAACGTGGTACGAATGCCTAATCATCTAATAAATTTGATTTTTTATATCATGCAAACCTCAGGTAGCCGCTCAGTCAGGCAGTTAACCTGAAAGACAGCAGGTATAAAACGGTTGGCAAGACCATAGACACATAATAGCGCCATAGGTTGGGGGCATGTTATGTGTATGTGGAATCACCCGACCGAGGCTATTTTGATGAATTTACACGCAACACTTATTCTTGCACTTGCCCTTTCCATGGATGCCTTTGCTGCTGCGGTAGGAAAAGGAGCCAGCCTTCAAAAACCCAACTTCCGCGAAGCTATTCGGACCGGGTTTATCTTTGGCTTAGTCGAAGCGTTAACCCCTTTAATTGGTTGGTCTCTGGGGCTATACGCCAGCCAATACATCATGGAATGGGATCATTGGGTCGCCTTTTCACTGCTGGTCATTCTCGGCGGTCGAATGATATCCGAAAGTTTCCAGCATGAACCTGAAACCACCGACAAAACCACACCTCAACATCATGGTTCAAAACGTCATAGCTCAATGAGTTTAATTCTCACTGCCATAGCAACCAGTCTGGATGCCATGGCAATCGGTATCGGCCTTGCTTTTTTGCAAGTTGATATCCTGCATACTGCCATGACAATCGGGCTGACGACTATGATTATGGCAACATTTGGTATGTTAATCGGGCGTTATATTGGCCCATTATTGGGTAAAAAAGCTGAAATGGTCGGAGGATTAGTCTTAATAGCCATTGGTTTCAATATTCTGTTCGAGCATCTTAATTTATTTATGTATGCGAAATAAACCATTAATGTTCGCCAAAGATCTGAAATTTCTTATGGTACAGATATGCCTAAAACCATCATTTCAGATCTATGGCTGAATTATTCCAATAAATCATTCCAATGCATTCCCAGATACAGCAAAGCAATCAAGGAAACCATTTCCCAAAGGCATAGGACACATAATCCGCCATCTGTTTATAAATCATTATAGCGAAATACGCCGATATACTTTTAACGTGAAATCGGCTTCACAGCTAAATTGTTCCTGCGATGCCAAATGGGTTCTTGCTTCTTCAGATGCCCGCCAAGCAAATGGCGTCATCTGCAATAAATTATGGGCTTGTTCGCCATCCAGTGACATTGCATAGGCTAACGTTTCCGTTGAAATTAATTCAAATCCCTCCCAGCTTTCCTGATTTTCAGGATGTAAATGGACGTCCTGATAAATGAGCTCTTTCAATTGATATAAATGGCGGGAACCTGGAGTTACCGTTAATACAACCCCATCAGCTTTCACCACCCGTGCCAGCTCTGACGCCTTGCAAGGGGCATAAATGCGTAAAATGCCATCCAGAGAACCATCAGCAAATGGTAACCGATGACTGGAGGCCACACAGAAATTAACATTAGAATAACGTTTGGCGCCGTAACGAATGGCCACTTTTGCGACATCCAACCCATATACCGATAAATTTCTGAGAAGCCCCAACTGCTCCTGAACCGCGGCTGTATAGTAACCTTCACCACAACCGATATCCAATAAGGTTTCTGCACTTTCAGGTAAATATTGGTTAAGCAATTCAACCGCTTTTTGTTGTAACACCTGATAATGGCCTGATTGCAAAAACGCTCTTCTTGCCTGCATCATCGCCGCACTATCCCCCGGCTCTTTTGAGCGTTTATGCTGAACGGGCAATAAATTAACATACCCCTCTTTTGCACAATCAAATTGATGATTGTTTCCGCAGCGCCATTGATGGTGAGTAAACAGTAATGGTGAATGACATAAAGGACATTGATAAGACATAACATACCGGTGGATAGGAAAAAAATCAGGGGCGTACTATACCATGTTTTTGAAGCCCGAACCTTACACCGTGATTTTCCTGAATTGCATTGACCACTCGCTTAATTAACTTTATTTTTACAAATGGAAATAATTAAACAACAAATCGAGGGTAAAATGCCATTTGATAATTTAGAAACTGAACGTCTTCTGTTGAAAAAAATAGCTTCTGACGATGCCCCCCAAATTCAGCAAAAATTTCCTCATTGGGAAATAGTCAAGTATCTGGATAGCAATGCCGTTCCCTGGCCTTATCCTGATGATGCCGCAGAATATTTTGTCAACAACATAGCTCACCCCGCCATACAATCAGGAAAAGCATGGATCTGGTCTATCAGAATGAAAAACAATCCTGATGAGCTCATCGGTGTCATTGGATTATATGATAATCCCAATAACAACCGAGGTTTCTGGTTATCATTTGAGTATCAAGGTCAGGGCTTAATGCGCGAAGCCTGTGAAAAAGTCACTGATTATTGGTTTCACATACTCGATCAACCTGTTCTCAGAACGCAAAAAGCCAGTATTAACCAAAGCTCCAAGAAAATCTCATCAGAACAAGGAGCCAGGATAATAAAAGTTGAGAAAAAACGCTATGTTTCAGGAATATATGACAATGAAACATGGGAGATAACCAGAGAAGAATGGCTTAACCGAAATCATCCTCTTTAAAAACAACATCTTTCTCAACACCAAACCACTATTTTTGCAACTGCACAAATAAACAAACTACTCAACCATCCTGCATTCTCTCTTTAGGAAACTGGGCCTGCAGGAATGGCAGCAATAATAAACCTATCATGACAGCGCAGACAGAAATAGTAATAAACAACCCTGTCCAATGATAATGTTTCAAAATGATGGCAAAAGGGTAGCCCGCAAAAGCAGCGCCCGTATAAGCGAAGAGTCCGACAAACCCTGTCGCAGCCCCTGCTGCATCTTTATGGGCACATTCTGCCGCGGCCATGCCAATCAACAACTGAGGGCCAAAAACGAAAAAACCTATAGTAAAAAAACCAATTGACTGGAAAATCAAACCCGTCACAGGCATTAACCACAATGCCGCCACAGATAAGAAAATTCCCATCGCGAATATCAGGTTCATCGGCCCACGGTTACCACCAAATAACCGGTCTGAACCCCAACCAGCCACCAGCGATCCCATAAATCCTCCGGCCTCAAAAAGTGACAACACTGCGTTTGCACTCACTAAATCATAATGGTGATATTCCGTCAGATAAAGGTTTCCCCAATCGTTGATAACCATTCTGACGATATAAACCAGAACATAACTTACTGAAAGTAACCAAATATATTTGTTACGAAAAACATAAGTTTTCAATATTTCTCTGGTTGTTAACCCCTGTCCCTGGCTTTCTTGAATTTTTTCCAGATGGTCATCCCGAAATTGACCAATGCTTGGTAAACCCATTGAGGTTGGTTTATCACGCAGCCTCCAACATAAAAATATGCCACCCAAAACACCTAACGAACCTGATACAACAAACCCTGTCTGCCAACTATAATGAAGCACCAAAAAACTGACACTCAACGCAACCAGCGCACTTCCCACATGATGGGAAGTATTCCACAGCGACCACCAAAAACCACGCTCTGAACGAGAATACCAGCTAGTCAGCAACTTGGCGCATGACGGTGAACCCCATCCCTGAAACCAGGCATTTAACATCCATAAAAAGGTAAACATCACAATCGAGCTGGATAAACCAAAAAAGATATTGATGACCCCTGTTGCAATCAGCCCGACGCCCATGAAGTAACGTGGATTAGAGCAATCTGAAATAATCCCTGAAAGAAATTTAGAACAGCCATAGGTAATGTAGAACAGAGTCCCAATAAGGCCAACTTCTGCTTTATCGAGGCCGAGTTCAGTGATCATCGCAGGCATTGCATAGTTGAAACTTTTACGGGTGAAGTAAAACAGGGCATATCCGACATAAAGGCTCAGCATAATATGCAGACGCCAATAATGGTATTGTTCACTGATTTGACCATCAGACAATTGAGTCTGATGCACTGGCTTGGATCGGGAAAAAAATGTCATGACCCTGCCTTAAAGTTTAGGCAAAATAATTGATAAACTTGTACCCGAACAGGTCAGCTTATCCTGCCATTTTTCACTATAAATTGAAAACGTTCCACCAAGGGCCTGTACTCGTTCCCGCATACCACGTAACCCGAATCCCTTCATATGATCTTCTACCTTACAACCAATCCCATTGTCTTTTATCAATAAAGTGATCATTTCACCGACAGAAAAATGCAACTCAATACGATCCGCCTGAGAATATTTCAGGGCATTATTCAGGGCTTCCTGACAGAGGCGGTACAGTGTAATTTTAGTTGTATCACTTAACTTCTCTATCATCACAGCAGAATCCGTTTCCCAATAAACATCCATGAGTATGCCGTGGGATTCAAATTTCATATCATGCAACAATTGCTCAATGGCTTCTTTGAGGCCAAGGTCATCAAGAATTTTAGGGCGCAACCGGCTCAGTAACCCTTTAGTGGTATCGTAAACATTAAGAGATAACAGTTCGATTGTTTTAGCACAGTTAGAACTCACTGGAGCAGCTTCCACTCTTTGTATGATACTGGCCTGTGTACGAATAGCCGTAATATTCTGGCCAATTTCATCATGCAACTCACGTGCAATTTCCCGCCTGACCGATTCTTCTGCTTTTACCAGCTGACGGGATAAATTGTGGTTACGGTGTAACTGACGCTGTAACTGTTCATTCAGGTCACGCTGACGCTGAACAGCCATCCCCAGCATAATCCCCATCAACGTTTGCACTAAAAGTGACAACAGGAGATCGGTGATCTCCATATTCGACACACCGCTGCGTGCAGCAATCAAGGCAATACTATTCAGCAACGTACCAAGTACCGCCCCCTGCCAACCATAACGAAAAGCCAGCAAAATAATGGGAATGGCCAGGCAAAACGGAGAAAAATAGCGCAATTCATTCGTGAAACCAACCTGAAGGAAAATATTCAGCACGAACAACAAGATATACAAAATTATATGGCGCAAACGGAACTGAATTCGTTGTGAAACTAAATTTGCCGTCAGAGGTAACCAAGTATGTTGGAACAGGTAGTGCCATACTAAATAACACAAAGGAACCAGCATAACCCCACCAGTCAGACTAACCAAAAATATAAATGCCAGAGCCGAATGATGATTGCTTACCACTAACACATTAATGACAGAAGTCAGTAAAAGCACACAGATGATGACAGCAAACCGCTGCCATTGACTGCCACAATAATAACGACTGGCAAACCAGACAACAGGGAAACTTGCGATACTGGCAGTAAGTATTGTCAACCACTGTAGTTGCCCCATCAGCAGAGCCAACCCCACAGTCAGCCCCCACTCAGCAACATAAACAGTCAGCCAATAACATTTCGGAGTATGCAGAACAATACCAAGACGTAAGGCAAACGGAAAAAACAAAATAGCCAATTCTGAATCATTGACAAAATAATAAGCAATAACCCATAAGCAAAACCACCAACAAGAAAACAGCAACCAGCCCGAAAACGAATTAATTAGATATCGACGCATAAAAAGAAAAAAATTCCCAGATAACACGCTAACTCCCCAGCCCACCTTACTATTGCACTGAATTGGTTTGATTTTTGTTTTGCTGATTTTCGTGCATTAAGGACATTTTAGGCTGTTTTTGGATTGTCAGCACCCCAAGCAGCCCCCTTTTAAATCGTAAGAATTTGAACTGGAGAGTATTGCACATGGCCTACTATAGCATAGAAAAGCGCCTACACTCAGACGGTACTGCCCATTATCGCTGTACCGTTGGTGTTAAATCAGGTGGTAAATATATTTAAAAGCAGGCAATCCTTTGCTCGTCACTTTGCTTGGAGAAGACTGGGATATCGTTCACAGACAGCCAAAATCTGATAGTGACCTCATATTTCTCTACAATATTAGAAGTAAAAATCTGCCACAAATAAATTATAAAGACCCCAGCAAAAAGCCCCGTGATGGGGCTTTAGTAATCTCATGAGATTTCATTTATATAGATAGTTCTTTTAAAACATGAACAGGCTCTTTCTCTATTGCTCTTAACAAGGCTTTTGCTGACCCCGCTGGCTCTCGCCTCTCTTACTCCCAGTTACGAAGTGTTCCAACACTCACAGAGATTAATGCTGACTGACTTTCAGAAGAACTGTTTTCACTCTTTTTTGCAGTTAGTGAGCTGCTGAATTATTCTGTCGTTACGCGGGTTATCAATCGTAATTGTTGCTATGCCATCATGAGGAGAAAAGCCTTCACTAAGCTCATCATTATCATATTTAAACATTAGTTTTCCTGGCAGTGAGGTTAAAGTCATTTCATGTCCAACATAATCACCTGACTTCATTCCATGAATGATCATAACCCTATCGTTAAAAGTCACTCTGGCTTTCACTGTCCCCAGCGGAAAAGAATATTCACTCCCTCGGTCTACTGCTATATAATTCATTAGCCTGCCTACTCTACAGGTGTATATTCCGTTATATTCACTGTAGTTTTCACCGCATCCCGTTAAGATAAGCACTGCACATGCCATTAGTAGTTTTTTCATTCCATCATTATTTATCATAAATAGTATTAGCATTGAGTAAGTTACTGCCGTAATGTTTGCATTTGATAGCTTCCTTTCTTACAGCTTCAGCGCAAAACGGACATTTTTATATACAGCACTTTCCCTTTTAGTGATCACAATTCTTCAGTTTTTATAACATCAATGCTCGTATTATTTTCTATTGCAACTAAGGAGCCATAAGATGTCACACCACTATTACCATTTTTATACGTATTATCCTGGTATTCCCACCAATGAGACCAATCATCAGTATCTGGACTCCACCTAGCCATCCCCAAGGTAATATCAATGGTCAGCATATTTTTTATTTCTGATTTACCATACAGCATATTAACGTCAGACATAAACACCTCACTTTATTATTCGTTAAAGGTCATTTTAGCCTACTGTTAACTCACCAGAAACCTTACTTAGGTCAAAATTTCATCTCAATCGGATTACGACTATAGCAAGGCTTATAATTTGAAAGATAATGCTCAATTCAGTGAGGTGTATATTTGAAGTTTGCTGCCGGCAAAATACCGCTGAGCAGGGGATCGTTATCCATTATCAAAAATAGTGCTCCCTACCCTCATAAGGTTATAACCTCAAAGCTGGCTACTGCCATCATACGAAAAAAGCCACGCCGGGGCGCAGCCTTAGATTTGGTATATAGATTTGGAGAACTTAATTTATGGGCAACGTGAGCTATCTCAACCTAGAACTTATTCATATTTTTCATATAAATAACTGACACATCAAATATCACTAGATGCAAAATAATTTGCCAGTCCCACGTTATTTGTTACCCCTAATTTACTCATCGCATTAGCTCGATGTACATGTACTGTTTTATGGCTCAATCCTAATTCAGCCGCAACTGCCTTAACATCCATACCACCAGCAAGCATTTCACTGACTTGCCGTTCTCGTTTGGTCAGAAGACCCAACGGAGTTGCTTTATCTTTTGATGACGTCAAATTGAGTGCAATATCCGGCGTAAGATAACACCCATTATTTGCTGTTGTACGTACCGCCTGAACCAATTCATCCGGACTACAACGTTTACTGAGATAGCCGCGTGCCCCTGCTTTCAAAGCACTTTCCACCATCGTGGCAGAATCATGCACGCTCAACATAATGCAGGAGATGCCGGAAGGAAGATCCCGCAATAACAAAAACCCGCTTTCATCTTTCATCGAAATATCAAGGATACAAACGGTCGCTCCTGAACCAGGTAAACCTTGCCTTGCTTCTGCACAAGAGCTGAACTCCCCCACAATTTCAATGTCTGGCTCCAAGTTCAATAATTGAGCAAATCCTGAACGCACGACAACATGATCATCAACTAATGCTACTTTAATCATCACTATTTTTATCAAATCAGAGGGTTAAGCTAAACTACCCCTATTGATATCACTTAGCAATCAATATTAAACGTTAGGTTACAGAACATGGCAAAATGCTGCCGAGAAAATACAGCAGCATTTAATTGTTTTTATATACGATTCATTTTCTTATTTTGGCGGATTTTTCTTTCTTCTGCGATAGCAACTAAGACAAGCAAAGTAAGACAAAGAAATGCCGAAGTATCGAGAGCAACAAATGTTCCTTTCCAACCTGTCAGCCCAAAAATAGGCACACCATCTGCAATCATACCCAAACCAATCTTGGCAAAACTGTCACCAATTAAATAAGCAAACGTTCCTTTCACACCATCGGCAACACTGATTGCTTTTTTCGGTACGAAACCAACCGCCGCTACACCAATCAACAGTTGTGGGCCAAATACTAAGAAACCAAGTACAAACAACGACCCCAAATACATGGCTTCATTGGTAGCATTTTGATAAAATTCAAGGCTGACAATAATCAGACCCAGAGAAATACAGGCAACTAAGGCACGGCGCCCATTCGCCAAATCTGACAAATAGCCCCACATCAATGTTCCTACTAACGCCCCGACTTCAAATAAAGTAAACCCAAGGGTCGCCATATTAGTTGAATGACCTAATACTTGATGCCCATAAATCGGTGACCACTGGTCAATGCCGATACGGACGATATAAAGAAAAATGTTAGCGAAACAGAGTAACCAAATGACTTTGTTTTTTAATACATATTCAACAAAGATTTCCCATTTGGTCATTTGATTTTCTTCGGCTTCAAGATCCTCTGTGCTGGCTGGCTCGTTAAATAATTCTTCAACTTTACCCAAACCGTAGCTTTCCGGTGAATCATTACCGTATCTCAAGCCAATAAAACCAATAATCAAGGCAATAATAGAAGGGAAAATAAACATCCCAATTACATGACCATTAAAGAAATAATGGGCACCGAATACCGCAACGCCACCTGCGGCTGCACCACCGACATTATGGGATAAATTCCACAGGCCAAGATAAGTTCCGCGTTTATTGCGGGGAGTCCATTTTGTGATGGTTGAATAACTGGCAGGACCGCCAACACTTTGAAAAAAACCACTCAATGCATAAAAGGCAATCATCAGAAAAATACTGACACTGGAATGCCCCATACTCATACTAAAGCCCAACATGGCGATGCTAGACAAGACCAACATAAATGGAAGGAACTGTTTAGTATTTTTACCATCGGCATAATAAGCAACAACGGTTTTACCGATACCATAAGTAATCGAAAATCCCGCTGCTATTAACCCTAGCTGCGTCATCGACAAGCCATAAGTCGAAATCATGTCGTTCTGCGCTACGTTGAGGTTCTTACGGACCAAATACATCGCCATATAGCCAATAAAAACCACCAAGTACGACTGCATAAATGGCTTGAACCACATTTTGCGGCGTACTTCTACTGGAAGATCCAGTGTCGGTTTACGAACTTGTTCCAAAATTTTGAGCATATACAATCCCCAGATGATAACGAGAAAACCGGCCTTTTAGTAAAAATAACAAAGGCAAATTGCAAGGTGATGAACGTTTTCATAAATATTTTTATTACCAGGCAGTGTAAGAAACTGAGAGGAGATTGGCTTGAGTCTGGTTCTTAGTTAATCTAGGAATATTTCTTAGTTTTGTTCTATTCGAATGTAAAGCGTGAAAAGAATCACACTCTGTAATAATACCCAAGTTATAGAAACTGCAAGCGACACTCTGGCACACTATGGAATACCGCAGACAGAAAATACCGTAGACCGAAATCATTTTTCACCTCGGCATCGCTTGTTCTTAAGATTTGCTCCCAAAAAGTGCCTTTAAGCACAGAATAGCGTTGGGCAGCACGGTATCAATAGCTACAATCCTTTTTTAGCGACTTCAGAAAGAATGGGGGTCGCTAACCCAGCATTGGAGAATACAGCATCAATACACTGGCCGACAATAGATTCAATTCCATGCTCTTTTATCAACCGCAGCAGGTTTTTCTTTTCAGCATCTGACAGATTTGTTTCATTAATGACCGTTTCAACCTGCCCGAGTATATTTTTATGGATTTCAATGGTTATGGAATCGGTTTCATTATCGATTGTATTTATATTGGCATAATCAATACCTGTGGCAGTCAGCGACATTGCATCAGGATCAAAGCCATAACCTCCTTCAATATCAAAATACATGGCATCATGATTAACCAGCCCGATTTTTATTAAATAATTGATATCATCAGCCAATTGATCCCACCCAAAAGTATCCCCAAGGAACTTAAACTTTTCTTCACTAATGGGTTGCATCGGGTGATTTTTATCGTTCATTGCACGAATGATCATAAGCTGCCTTTGTTTCAACATCGTCATTAGTATTTCCTTGTTTAGTATTGAAGATGAATAAATTATAGACGAGCTTTCGACAGGGAATGTTGGGGACAAAAAATGTTCGGGACCAAAGACACCAAAGATAAATCAGGCGAGATAAATTGAGTGGCAAGAATAGCAGATTGCAACTTAAGTAGAAAAGTAGCACATACAAAAATCACATTATTCAAAACGAATCAAATAAATCCATTATTCGTTGAGGAGAATATATCAACCAATATGATTAAATACTGATATCTCCTCTTTAATCTTTCAAATTATCTTTTATGAGCAGCTCCCTTGATAAACATCGAGGGTTTTCTGCATTTTTGTGAATCTATCTGAAAGGATATACCGACGTATCACCCTGAATTTAATAAGTAAATTACTATCAATACCAAATACAATAAACGTTTTTTTACCAACTTGTTTCATAATGGGGCTTAATTTTTTAACTTCCGGGTCACGATAACTAGCAAGACACCATATCTTCTTGATCGGGTTTCCAGTCTTTCCAATGACCATGTTTATCGTGTACCTGCATATAAGTTTGCTCCACCGAAGATTGAGGTTTAAGGTATAAATATTGCATAGGAGAATCCCAGTCCTTTCGATACAGTTGATTCCCGAAATACAATTGGATTATAGCCCACGGAAAAGAACTTATAGGGGCAGTAATACTACTACTTAATTCAACCTTAGCCTTAATTTTATAATCATCGGGGTTAATCTGGCACTCATATCCCATTTTTTTATTTTCTGGCTTATTCACTTCAGACATAAATTCCTCACTTATATTTATTATAGTTTAAGGTTATTTAATTTTACTTATAAACAGCCAAGTAATTTTACTTAAGTGAAGTTTAAGTTTCAATTCAATGCAGTTACAATGGTAGAATACGATTTAATATCTGGCTATATGCTACAAAAATCCAATGATTCTCAGTCATGAATATCAATTGAAGTGTAAATTCAAAGCTTGCTGTTAATAGAATACGATTTGAAAAATATCAATGAATTCAAATCTGTTATTATTTTTCGAGGAAAAAATACCGCCGTAGCCCGACAATGCTCATCACTATAATAACTGATAGTACCAGCTGTCTGATAATGGCTGAAGCCGAATTTAATGGCGGTATCAATTTCTATTTAATATGAGAGTCTCTTTATCTTTTTAAACAATCTCTCCATTATATGCTCTATCTTTGATTAACCCCGTTAGAGTTCCAATCCCTTTTCAAGACTTTCAGCAAGCATTCCGGGGTCTCCGATCCCTCTGATATCTTTTAAAAATGGAAGATTCATTTCATCTGCCCACTCATCAATATTGATATCATTTTCAATCGACTGTTCGAAAGTCAAACTCATTATCTGATTCCATAGCTTTCCGGCAAACCATGAGCAGTTGGTTATAGGAGTATATACACCATTTTTCATATCTTCAGAGGTAAGCTTCATCAATTTTGACAACCGATTACTCTCGTCAATTAATTGAGGTATAAGTTTCCTTTCTATTAATTCAGGAGTTACCGTTTTTTCATCAACTTTCACACAACGCTGGAGGTGAAATTTCCTCTTTGGTGAATCATTGCTATGTTCTGAGTTTTTGACAAGACCATACCCCGAATGAAAAGCATATGATGTATTATCACCCTCTTCCGGGCTATTGAAATAAATAATCCATGCGTGACCAAAACTACCACCACCAAAATCACTTCCCAATTTTTTGAACATTTCTCTAATGATTATCTCTTTTTCACTTTCAGGAAATTGTTCTCCTATAGCAATCGCTTTTTCTATGATTGGTTTCATATTCGTACGTTCAGCGGTACGATTGGTTCGAATACATATTTGTGGATAACCAACGTTTTTGTCTCCAACGGGTTGATACTTATCTGCCTTAATCATAATTACCTTTTAACCATTTATATATGATAAAAACGATTATTTTCTTCAAGAAAAAATAACCTGAATAAAGAATATGAAATATCACCACTTGAATACCCGGCGTTCACGTTACGGTAAATTTATCTATTTTTGAAGATGAGTAATGCTGTTAAATAAAAACCAATCATAGTGGTGGATATCAATATATCCGACCAGTAAAAATAATGTTGACAACACGATCACTTCTCCTTTTATTTACAGATGCTTTTTATTCAAAAAATAGAATTATTTTAGGGTGATATTTATTCTGGTTGATAATATTACCGCTTTTGTTTTTTATAAAAAAATAGCTATCTCTGTATGACACGTATTACAACTATTTCATAATGTCTTTTACAATTTGAGTATGCTGTTGTTAATATCCAAACTTGAAACTTTATATTACCCTTTAACTTAAAATAGCGTGGCCAGAAAGCATTATACATTTGTGTTACGTTGTATATTGTTGCATCCATGATGCAATGAATATGACTGTGGCAAATACGAAAAAGGCCACGCCGAAGTGCAATCTTGGATTTAGGGTGTAAGTTTGATTATTCCATTTGAAGTAAATATGCGATAGCTATTTATACTCAATGGATTTCAAGTTGCATCTCGGTGACAAGAGAGTGGCAAAGACTGGTATCTGTCAGTATAACGACCTCTCTCTTTATTGATCTGATACCGTCAAAAATGTCATGCAGATACGGTGAAGCTTGGTGAGACTTGGGAATAAAAAGCCCATAAAATCATGAAGATTTGGGAAGGCTTTAGATCATTCCACTCAATGGTTAAAACAGCACTCAACATAATGATATTAAATAAAAATAAATTATTTTAATATCAGAATACCGTCATCAGAAAGAAGTGCCTTCATGGGTGAAAATTGAATTTTTTGTTGGTTATTTTATATTAGAAATAGAAAGTCTCTTCATATCATCTCCTACCCCTTCATATTCCACACCGAATCCTCCAGCATCTGAACACGAACATCTAGGCGACACCCTTGGAATATCACAGGGTTCGCCGTCGTAAAAAAAGGGCACGAAGCCCTATTTTTACGACGGCAGTTCCGGCCATTGAATATCAGGAGCAGCAGAACAGTCTACTCGGTTCAATAACACACAATATTTTTTCCATTCTGCCAGTGCGGCTTGTTCTTCGTCTGTTGCCATTTTAAGGTCAACGGCATATTGCAGCGAAGCAATGTGCTCTTTAGCAACGCCCATTAGGTGCTGCTTTTCATATCCGGCCTGTTGCTGCCATTGTGCTGAGGTAAACGGAGTCTTCATTAGTTCGCACTTCTGACTGCGAACCAATCGTGCGAACCTCGCTGCGAACTAACTTCGTTCTTGTGGCCTTTTTTACCTTATCCGTCAGGTCCCTTTGCCATCCCTGAGAATTAGCTCTTTTCCTTATAGCGGTATCACTGATGCCATATTTGGCCGCTATTTCACGTTAATTATCCTGAGATAGATGAGGGTTAAAATGGGGAAATAATGCCCACAGAATACGAGGGACTTGAACTGTACCGATTAAATCGGGTCAGTTGCTACAGGGTACCCACTTTAAGTGGGTTGGTTGTGGTTTAGCCTACCACGATAGGGACTCTCCACACGGGCGGAGCATTCATTGTAAAGAGCAAGGTGATTAAGAGTTTTTACTTTTTATTAAATTATCCAGCGGGATTCCTAATTTTTCAAGTAGTTGTGCATACCTTGAAAGAGGGATATACCTTTTTTTATCCACTGGCGAATTGCTTGATCCTTAATACTTAACATTCTGGCTAACTCTGGTACACCTCCAGCTTTTTTCTATCGTTACATCCAGTATGCTCATAAGATTTTCCTTTTTTACCAACAACAATAAACAAAATACAAGAGATGCTTTAAAAGAAAAGTTTTACTTGCTATAAAAATAAAAGCCTTGCTTGTATATTTGAGGTATGAAAACTATGCACGAACGAATCAAGCAAGCTAGGCTTGCAAAAAAGCTAACTCAAGCTGAATTGGCTGATATGCTTGGTGTTACTCCGCAGTCTGTACAGCAATGGGAATCAAGCACAGAACCAAGAAAAACAAGACTAACAGCATTAGCCTCTATACTTGATGCTGATGTGAATTGGCTTTTGTTTGGCGAGTCCATTAAGCCACTTAAAAAAGATACAGGACAACTTCCATCCAAGAACGAATGGACAAATATTTCTCCGTGGGACAGCAAAACCCCATTAGACAATGATGAAGTGGAAGCCCCGTTTCTGAAGGATATCGAACTTACCTGTGGTAATGGCAGATGTATTAATGTGGGTTATAATGGCTTTAAATTGAGATTTTCTAAAGCAACCTTAAGAAGGATCGGTGCATCAACTGACGGTTCTACAATTCTCTGCTTTCCTGCAAAAGGCGATAGCATGGAGCCGATTATTCCAAGTGGTACAGCGATAGCAATAGACGTTTCTAATAAAAAAATTATCGATGGAAAAGTATATGCAATTGAACAAGAAGGATTAAAGCGTCTTAAATGTCTTTATCGACGCCCAAAAGGAAAATTACTTATCAGAAGCTACAACCGTAATGAATACGAAGATGAGATTGCGGATGAGGATCAAGTAAACATTATCGGGAGAATGTTCTGGTATTCCGTTTTAGATTACTAAGGTTATTTTAAATTACTAAGGTTAAGGAATGGAAAATTTTAAGATAAAAATAAAACATCATGTTGATCACGTTAATAATGTCGGACAACACTGCACCACCGAAGAAACAACTAAGCAGGCATTAATATTGCCTTTTTTAGATATTCTTGGGTTTAGCCCATATGACCCTCAAAAGGTTAAAGCTGAGTACGGAGCAGATTTCCCCGGAGTAAAAGCAAATGAGCGTGTTGATTATGCTTTGTTTTGCCAAGGTGTTCCAGTCATGTTTATAGAGGCAAAAGGATACAGCGAAAAACTGGATAACCATTGTCCTCAATTATCTAGATATTTTAATTCCACTCCAGAAGTAACTATTTCGGCAATTACAAATGGAATCGAGTGGCGTTTTTTTACCGACCTGAAGCAAAAAAACGTCATGGACCCCACTCCATTCCTTCGCATCAAAATGGATGAAGTTAGTGACGCAGATGTAGGGCAGCTTTATCGATTTAGGCACGACAAATTCAAACCAGAAGCACTAAGAACCCTAGCAGAAGAGAGCGTTTATCTATCTGCTTTTACCAAAACTATCAGTACCAGTTTGAGGGATGTTGATAGTGAGTTTGTAAGATATGTAGCTAGCAGATCTAATGTTGAACGCCAACTAAATCAGCGATTTATTGAATCAATCACGCCATTAGTAAAGCAGGCTGTTGAGAAGTCTGTTAGCGCAATGGTGGTTTCTGGTCTTTCGAATAAACATGCACCGATTGATGGCACTCCCGATGAGATAGAACCTAAAAATACTCCGAAAGAATTCGAAGAGATAGTAGATCCAGACAACCCCAATATCGTTACCACTAAGAACGAACTAACTCTATATGAAAAAGCAAAATCAATAGTTGGTGATTCTGTTGATTTGCAATACAAGGATACAGAATCCTATTTTGGTATCCTTTACCAAGGAAAATCAAATAGATGGATAATAAGGTATTTTGACAAAAAAAATAAACCCTATATTCAGATACCTATTGAGTTAACTGACATCTTAAGCAATGAAGTTAATAGAGCAGGGTTGTCCGCTAATAACTCAAGGATCTTTATCGAAGCCCCAGAAGATATATTAAGAATTACAGGTATTATTCTTGATGCATTTGAATTTGTTAGAAATGACGATAATTTTAGAAAAAAAGCACAATAACCTTATTAGCCACCGCTTAGTGGTGGCTTTTCCCCTTTTCTCTTCTTACTACCTCTCATCTAAAATGCCTATCTAGTCACAAATCACGCTATTGGAAAAAATAAATCCATTTTAAAAACAAGTGAATATAAATTTTCGCAAGTATCCCTCACCCCAAAAAGCAAGTATTTATTGTTTTTATAAAGTATTGCTTGTGTATTCTATTCATCAAACAGGCAGGACGCCCACGAAGCAGCCACCTGTGGCATAAGAAGAACTGGATGATTCGATAAGCCATAGAAGTTCAAGCAATACTTACAATGAATGCTCCGCCGTGTGGAGAATCCCTTCCCAAAGTGATTTTTGGGGCGTGGTTAGCAGAGTCTAAGGATAGACACAGAGTCGCTGAGAAATTTGTGATCCTCACTTGTATAGGTGCAAATTTCAAACAGCGTCATCGTGCATTAACCGCGCCCAAAACTTACTAATGAGGATAGCCAAATGGAAAATATCATTATCTTGCCCAGAGGCAGCCGGTTGAGTTCCAAGATGTGCCATTATTTGGAATGTGGCGATCTGGTCACTCATCACCGTTTAGAAGAACATATTCGCCAGTCTGAAATAAGGAGCTGAACTTTGAAGAAATGTATTACTACGAGAATGCATGTGAAGAGTGTGAGACGTATTTTTATTTGCGCCAATATCAATCGAATCGCTGCAAGTTGATTCGAATGAGGGTTAGGTTGTTTCTTAGAAGGTTGAATAATAAATACAGGAGTAAATAAAAATGAATTTTCTGGATAAAAAAGAATTAGTTTCGAAAACAAAATTATCAATGACACAAGTTGATCGGTTAGAAAAGGCTGGTCTTTTCCCAACTCGATTTCCTTTAGTATCTCAAAAAGTCGTCTGGGATGCAGAGGAAGTAGAAAAGTGGATGAAAGCAGTAAGAGATCAAGCCAGAGAGCACAATCTGCAACCATCCACACAATCCACCTACAATATGCTTAGAGACGGTATGCTTCCTTTCAAGAATCAAGCATGTTAGCCCATTACTGTAACATATCCGCTCGCTGTACCGCATACTCAGCTTTGTTATATACCGACCTCACCCCATTCTGTTCATGAGCTAGACATTTTTCAATCCAATCTGTGTTAAATCCTAGTTCATGCAATAATGTTGAACCTGTGCGTCTGATGTCATGAACGGTGAAGCGTTCGAATTCATGCCCTTTTTTATTGATATGTTTTACAGTTGTGTCTATTACATTATTCAGTGTTGCATTAGACATATGACGCCGCAATTCGTAGCGAAGTGGCAAAACAAACTCTGATATGTTTTTAATGCGATAAATAGGTCTAGGGCTTGCTGTGATAGATACACATTATGAGGGCATCTGGCTTTCATTCTTCCCCATATTCCACCGGAAAAATCAATCTCGTCCCACTTAGCTTCGATTCGCTCACTTTTTCTAACCAATGTTAAAAAGACCAAACACACAGCGGCCTTAACACTTTGCATTGCTCCTATCTCATCCAATTCGTTGAGAAATATGCCTATCTCTTTTTGTGTCAATGTGCGAGTTCGTTCTTTAAAGGTGGCAATTGTTGATGCTCGAATATTTGCCGCTGGATTTTGAAAAGTTTCCCCTCTCGCTATAGCAAAATTATAAACCGACTGTATTATCTCTCTTGCCTGCAATGCTATAGCTCTAGTTCCTCTCTCTTTTATTTTTTCACATAAATCCCTGACCATGACGGTATTTATTTCAGTCATTAAATACCGTCCTAGTACTACAGCCGTAACTGCTCTGTAATCATAAGGTTATCCCTGCGGCGATAATGACATTGTTGTGCACAGTATTGGTGTCGTCGTCGCCAAGATGACCAATGTAAAACCTGTTCGACGGTCTCTCCGGCCTTTTCCATCAATTTTGACAACAGGTTACGCAGTTCCGCCACACTGAGGGCTATCAGCCCCGTCGGCGTTTTTTTTCTCCCGTCTCCGTAAGACCGCCAGAACCGCATGGGCCAGTAGCGATAAGGTAATGTGCCGATACCCGCTATGCCATTGCCGCACTTCATAATGATCCAGACCGCATTCTCCCTTCGTTTCTTCAAAACCACATTCCATTTTCCAGCGATAGCCTGCCACCTGAGCCAGGGTTTTCAGATCAGCCTGTTCTCGGCGCGCATACACAACCTAGTAAGCCCGTTCCTGTTTTTCATCCCGGCGGCGCCGGACCAGCAAATAATGGCCATATTCCCGGTCTTTCTCACTCCGTTGTAAGCGCCAGAGTGGCACCAAAACCCAGTCATACTGACGTTCGCCTTTCGCTCCCCGCCCCGCAGAATGTGGTTCCCATTGTGGAAGCGTCAGGCTGTCCACAATGTGGTCCGCTCTGCGATAGGCCGGCCCTTGCCACCACAACGGTTCATTCTTGGGGATCGCCAGTACAAAGGGTTGATATCGGGACTCCAGCCAACAGCGCAGGCGACGATCCTGACCATAAACGGCATCTGCCGTCACCCAGCGACAGGGCACACCGGCCTCTAATGCGCGTTCCAGCATCTGCCGGGCGAGTTGCGGTTTAGTGGCAAAGGTGATCGGGTCAGGAATACCCGCGGCTTCACAGCGAGGCCGGTCATCCGTTCAGGGTTTGGGCAGGTATAACGCCCGGTCAATAAAGGCATGACCGCCCTGACCGGCATAACAGAGAAAGACGCCTATCTGGCTGTTTTCGACGCGCCCGGCGGTGCCACTGTATTGACGCTGAACCCCGGCAGAATGCGTGCCTTTTTTGATAAAACCCGTTTCATCCACAATAAGTACACCCTGTTCATCGCCCAGATGTTCTGTCACATAATCCCGCAGAATATCGCGGGCGACGTCGACATCCCAATGAGCTCGCTCCAGCAGATGCTGAACGCCATCAGGCGTGCGTTCGCCTATCCATTCCGCCAGTTGCCAGCCATTTTTACGTTCAACGTCACTGAGCAGCCCCCGGAGATAAGCGAGGCTGCGTTGTTGTGGGCCGGGATGGTGAAACAAGGGAGCCAGACGGGTATAGAGTGAGAGAAGTGCCTGTTCCCAGGCATTGGTCGGTGAGTGCATTGAACACCTCCCCGTATTTTCAGGAAAAAAATGTCAGGGCTATCATGCCACAATGGGGCGTACGGCTGTAGTACTAATACCATCAGGATTTCTCTCTCCAATACCGACAGTTTCATCTTTCTTGTACTGTCAGCAAACTCAGCACTATCAAAATAAAGCTTGGCATAAACTGAAAATGTGTTTGATTTATCTTATAATTTTTTATCAGTTCTTTTTTTTGCGGATGGAGAATGGCCACCAGAAATCATTTTTTTGCTTCAATTAACATTTTTCTCGCTTCTGCCAGCGTAATACTGTCAGCATAACGGCATCCTTTTATTAATCTGATACCGTCAAAAATGTCATGCTGGTATGGTGAGGCTTGGTGAGATTTGGAAATAAAAAGACCCTGAAATCAGGGCCTTGACTATAAAATCATGGTGATTTGGTGAGGCTTGGGAAGGTTTTAGGTCATTCCCACTCAATGGTTGCTGGTGGCTTGCCGCTGATGTCATAAACTACCCGCGAGATACCATCAACTTCATTGATGATCCTGTTCGATACACGACCCAGGAAATCATATGGCAGATGCGCCCAATGAGCGGTCATAAAGTCAATGGTTTCTACCGCACGCAGGGAAACAACCCAGTCGTATTTACGGCCATCGCCCATAACGCCGACTGAACGAACCGGCAGGAATACGGTGAATGCCTGGCTGACTTTGTGGTACAGATCCGCTTTATGCAGTTCTTCAATGAAGATAGCATCAGCACGACGCAGCAGGTCACAATACTCTTTCTTCACTTCGCCCAATACGCGAACACCAAGGCCCGGACCCGGGAATGGGTGGCGGTACAACATCTCATAAGGCAGTCCCAGCTCCAGACCAATTCGGCGAACTTCGTCTTTGAACAGCTCTTTCAGCGGTTCAACCAGACCCAGTTTCATATCTTCTGGCAGGCCACCTACGTTGTGGTGAGATTTGATGACATGTGCGTTACCTGTTGCAGATGCCGCAGATTCGATCACATCCGGATAAATTGTACCCTGTGCCAGCCACTTGACCTGAGTTTGTTTCGAAGCTTCTTCATCAAATACGTCAATAAAGACGTGGCCGATGGTTTTACGCTTGGCTTCTGGTTCATCAATGCCAGCCAACACAGACAGGAAGCGATCTTCAGCTTTAACATGGATAATGTTCAGGTCAAATTTACCTGCAAACATCTCCATGACCTGATCCGCTTCGTTCAAACGCAACAAGCCGTTGTCAACGAAGACACAGGTCAGACGCTTGCCAATCGCACGATTCAACAGCAATGCCGTAACAGAGGAATCCACACCACCGGACAGCGCCAGAATCACTTGATCATCGCCAATCTGCGCACGCAGACGTTCTACGATATCGTCAATAATAGAAGCGGGTGTCCACAGTGCTTCACACTGACAGATATCCAGCACAAAGCGTTTCAGGATATTCAAGCCTTGATGGGTATGAGTCACTTCCGGATGGAATTGCACACCATAAAAACGTTTTTCGTCATTTGCCATAATGGCAAACGGACAAGTGTCGGTGCTGGCTACTGTGGTGAAATCATCGGGAATAGCGGTAACTTTATCGCCATGACTCATCCATACATCCAGCAAAGGTTTGCCGTCTTCACTCAGGGCATCTTGAATATCACGGAATAACTCACAGTTATTTTTGATCTCAACCTGAGCATAACCAAATTCACGTTCGTCAGAATTGGAAACCCGACCACCCAATTGCATGGACATGGTTTGCATGCCATAACAGATCCCCAACACAGGTACACCTGCGCTAAAGACATATTCTGGAGCGCGGGGGCTGTTGTGTTCCGTGGTACTTTCCGGGCCGCCAGAAAGGATGATTCCGCTTGGATTGAATTCGCGGATTTGCTCTTCGGTAACATTCCATGTCCAAAGTTCACAATAAACACCAATTTCACGAATGCGGCGGGCAATAAGCTGTGTATATTGCGAGCCAAAATCAAGGATCAGAACGCGATGCTTATGGATATTAGTTGTCATTTGAGGTGAATTCCCAAAACAAGTGGCAATTGAAAGATAAAAAAATCAGTGGCCCGATTGCGGGCCACTTTAAATAAATTACAGACCTAAACGGTAGTTTGGTGATTCTTTGGTAATCGTCACGTCATGAACGTGGCTTTCCTGAATACCCGCGCCACTGATGCGAACAAATTCTGCTTTAGTTCTCAGTTCGTCAATGGTTGCACAACCGGTCAGACCCATGCAGGAACGCAGGCCACCCATTTGTTGGTGAACGATGCTTTTCAGCAAGCCTTTATAAGCCACGCGACCTTCGATACCTTCAGGAACCAGTTTGTCAGCCGCATTATCAGTCTGGAAATAACGGTCAGAAGAGCCTTTGGACATCGCCCCCAGAGAACCCATTCCACGGTAAGATTTGAACGAACGGCCTTGATACAGCTCGATTTCTCCCGGAGATTCTTCGGTACCCGCCAGCATTGAACCGACCATGACACATGCCGCACCCGCAGCAATCGCTTTGGCGATGTCACCGGAGAAACGAATACCGCCGTCAGCGATAACCGGAATGCCAGTACCTTCCAGTGCTTCAACCGCATCTGCGATAGCCGTGATTTGAGGAACACCCACACCCGTTACGATACGGGTTGTACAAATGGAGCCAGGGCCGATACCCACTTTTACTGCGTTCACACCTGCGGCGACCAACGCTTTAGCACCTTCGCCAGTGGCGACGTTACCACCAATGATTTGCAGATCAGGATATTTGGCGCGGGTTTCACGAATGCGCTGCAAAACACCTTCAGAGTGACCATGGGAAGAGTCTATCAGCAGTACATCCACGCCCGCAGCGACCAATGCATCGACACGTTCTTCGTTGCCTGCGCCGGCGCCAACCGCAGCACCAACACGCAGACGACCCTGCTCATCTTTACACGCGTTTGGTTTACGCTCTGCTTTCTGGAAATCTTTCACCGTAATCATGCCAAGCAAGTGGAAGTCATCATCAACCACCAACGCTTTCTCGACACGTTGTTCGTGCATTTTCTGCAAGACAACTTCACGGGATTCGCCTTCTTTTACTGTCACCAGACGCTCTTTCGGCGTCATTACCGCCGTCACAGGCTGATCCAAATCAGTCACGAAACGCACATCACGACCGGTAATAATACCAACCAGTTCATTCGCTTCTGTCACAACAGGATAACCTGCAAAACCATTGCGTTCAGTCAGTTCATGAACTTCACGCAGCGTTGTTTGTGGCGTTACAGTAACAGGATCAGTCACAACACCGCTTTCATGTTTCTTCACGCGACTGACTTCTTCAGCCTGACGCTCAATTGACATATTTTTATGGATGAAGCCAATGCCCCCTTCCTGAGCCAGTGCGATTGCCAGTGAAGATTCCGTCACGGTATCCATGGCTGCTGAAAGCATAGGAACGTTCAGGCGAATAGTAGAGGTTAAGTGAGTAGACAAATCCGCTGTGTTAGGCAGGACTGTAGAATGGGCAGGAACCAACAGAACATCATCAAAAGTTAATGCTTCTTTTTTAATACGTAACATGGGCAATATCTCACCAAGCAATGGGGCAATAAGAGGGATAAAATATTGCCGCGGCATTATACAGGCCAAAACTGGTTGTCTCCAGCATTTTTTAAAAAAAATTCTTGATTAGTCATACAGGAAGATTAATATCAGTTAATTAAGTCTTTGTTTTAAAATTTGATCTAGCTCACATGTCACTACCTACCAATACCGGAGTTTTTTCTGTCAGCCGCCTAAATCAGACGGTTCGCCAGCTATTGGAGCTGGAAATGGGCAGAATTTGGCTTTCTGCCGAAATGTCCAATTTTTCTCAGCCATCATCAGGACATTGGTACTTCACATTAAAAGATGAACGAGCACAAATTCGTGCCGCCATGTTTCGCGGCCAAAATCTGAAGGCGACATTTCGCCCACAAAATGGGCAACAGGTATTGGTTCGGGCGCAAATCACCCTGTATGAACCCCGGGGTGACTATCAGTTAATTGTGGAAAGTATTCAACCTGCCGGTGATGGGTTGTTACAGCAACAATTTGAAGTGTTGAAGCAAAAACTCGCTGCTGAAGGTTTATTTGATCAAATTCATAAAAAACCCCTGCCCTCACCGGCAAAGCGACTTGGGGTTATCACCTCAGCCAGTGGTGCGGCCTTGCATGATATTCTCAATATTTTAAAACGCCGTGACCCCTCCCTGCCCATTATCATTTACCCTACTGCGGTTCAGGGTGCCGAAGCGCCATTACAGATTATTCGGGCGATTGAACTGGCAAATGCGCGGCAAGAGTGTGATGTTCTGATTGTCGGACGTGGTGGTGGATCACTTGAAGACTTGTGGTGTTTCAATGACGAACAGGTTGCACGGGCAATATTTCAGAGCCGTATTCCTGTTGTCAGTGCCGTCGGCCATGAAACAGATGTCACCATTGCGGATTTTGTCGCTGATTTACGTGCCCCGACACCTTCTGCGGCGGCAGAACTGGTCAGCCGCAATCAAATCGAGTTATTAAGACAAGTTCAGTCACTGGAACAACAGCTCGAAATGGCAATGGATTATTTCTTTGCCCAAAAACAACGAACATTCAGCATGTTGCAGCACCGTTTGCAACAACAAAGCCCTGATTTACGCTTGGCGCGCCAGAAACATCATTTGGCTGAGTTACGGCAAAAGCTGGTTGATAGCTTTTTATTCTGTTTAAAACAGCACTCAAATTCATACGAGAAATTAAATCAGCGATTGTTACAAACCCATCCTGAAAGGAAAATCCGGCATTATAGCCAGTCTATCCAGCAAATTGATTTTCGGTTGAAACAAGCCATTGAGCGGCAATTAGGACGTTATCGGGAAAAATTTGCGGTTTCCTGTTCGCGCCTGGAGGCAGTTAGCCCGCTGGCAACGTTGAGTCGCGGTTACAGTATCAGCGAAGCGCCGGATGGAACGGTGTTAAAGCAGGTTAAACAGGTGCAAGCCGGGGATACGCTGAAAACGCGGTTACAGGATGGCTGGGTTGAAAGTCAGGTGACACAAGTTAAAAAGACAAGAAAGAAACTCAGGTAATCAATCCCTCATAAATATAAACATGCTCAAATCTTAAGACTTGAGCATATTTTTTATATACCCAATGGATTTCAAGTTGCATCGCGGCGGCAAGAGAATGAATCTCCGGGAGCATAGATAACTATGTGACCGGAGTGAATGAGCGCAGCCAACAAAGAGGCAACTTGAAAGACGAAGGGTATAACTTATAATTCATCAGCCCTGACTTGTTCTCTAATGGCTCCATGCACTTCATTAAAATCAATTTCAGGATTTTGTTTGGCCAATACCTCGGTCAGTGCCTGAGAAAATGAGTGGGTTTCGATGGGAGGCAAATCGCTATTCCAATCAACAGCATTTGCCGGGCTATTTTCGTCATTCAGCAATGCACGGATAATATTGACATACTCCATCTGGCACTCAGCCCAATCCTCATCCGTTGATGCCCAAAACCAGCGCGTGAGTGCAAAGTGATACCACAGATTATCCCATCCGCCATAAATCCTCCGTAGCAATGGGGCAAGCATCAGTGTCCAGTTTTTCGCTTCCTGTTCCGAGATATATTGCAGTTTACATCCATTCAGACACAACATGCTGAAACGAACATAATCCCAAGCCAGATATTGAATATTCTGAATATCATTTTCATTGTTATACATCATGGTATAACGCCAAATAGTTTCTTGTTTATCAGATTCATTCATATCACTTTGCTGAATACCTGCCAGCATTTCATCAAATTCTAATTTTGATAATTCACTCAGCTCATCCCGCATCTTGTCATAATCAACAGCATGTCCCCTCACGAGCAAAGTAAATAGCTGGTAAACCAGATCACCGCGATTTTCAATACCCCAAGCAGATGCTAAACCACCATCATCTTCTTCTTGAGAATAATCATTGCAACTCCATCCATCAAAACAGGCATAAGGATTACAAAAGTATAACTCTTTGTTAAATGTTTAATGAGGTAATAAGCGATGGATTTGGTAGCAACAAAATTTAAACAGTCTGTTGGCAAGAATAGCGGTAATCCTTTACCACTATTGGATTTGATTTAAATTTTATTAGAAACGGACTTCTGCAGCTATAACATAGGTTCTGCCACGGGCTGTTCCTGGTATAGATTCGACTTCATCCATCTTTGGCAATGAATTCATACGATTCAGTGCATCAGAATAATTTCTATTTGTTACATTTTGCACTGAAAATTCTAACGTTATATGCTTATTGATATTATATATACCGTACAAATCAATAATAGTTGGTATTTTACTTTGTTTTACCGTTTCACCCTTATAACCTTCTTCATCACTTATCGCCGCATAAGAATATGTACGATAAGTAGCGCCAGTATATTTTACAATAGCCCCGACAGCTAATTTTTCGTCTAAAAAGCGAACTCCGGTATCTGCAGAAATTAACCGCTCTGGTAACTGAGAATGTGAACCCGCACCAAAATCTACCATCGCAATTGAGATTGGTTGTTCCGTTTTTTGCTGACTATAAGATAAATTACTAAAAAATACGCCTGCATCATAAGTTGCAGAAACTTCATATCCACGCATTCTGACTGGCGTCAAGCTATTGGTATAGATATACATTTTAACATCAGAATCTATTTCCCCCCAATCCGCATCAGCTAATGAGCCATCGTATTTACAAGGGTTTTTATATGAACATAATAAATATGCATCACTAATGATATAATCTTTTATTTTGGAATGGAAGAAAGCAGCCTTTAATCTAAATTCATCCCCTTCCACAATTAAATTAGGGCGATAACTATTAAAGCCAATTTGGTAAGTATCAGCTTTTTCTCCTTTCAAAAAGGGATTCATAGAAGCCCCTCCTTCATTGGAGTAAAATATTTCCTGAACATTTGGCGCTCTCATTGAATGAGAATAACTGACAAACGGCTGGAATTCAGGAATAATCTCTGCTGAGAACAAAAGGTTTGGGTTAAAACCACTTTCTTTCAAATTTATCTGTGATTCACCTTGTGGGAAACATTCCATTTTATCCTCACAAGCAGGCTTTAATCCCTTAACATTATAATTTAGATAGTTGAATCCCAAATTAGCTGTATAAATACCATGCTCTATTTTCATGCTGCTATAAACACTGGAAATATCTTGTTTTCCACTTGGGGAAAAGACATTATTTTCCTTAATTTCCCCATCTTTCTTTGCATCCTTCGCATTTGTACTTATCGTTTTGCTATAATTAGTACTCATCAATTTGCTTCCTAAAGTGAAAGCAAAGTCAGTTTCACCATAATTGAATCGACTAGTATTTTTGATATCAATTGCATCAGATTTATTTTTTGATTCACTTTTACCCAGCACACCTATTGCTCTATTGTCAAAACGTTGTTGACCATTGCTCGTACTAAGCATGATCTTGGTATCAACCAATTCAGTAAATGGTGTATAATGATATTTCAAATAATAATCATAGCTGTCAAAATGACGCTTGTTAAATTTATTGTGATAAAAGCGGCTACTTAATTCTAAGTCATGGAAATCATTAGGCTTAATGTTTACCTTTAACAACTGGGAATTTGGTTTTTGTTTAAATGTTTTATCTGTACCAAATTCTTCACTGCTGATGCCTTCTGCATTTTTATAATGTGCTTTGACATCATGCCCGCTGTGAGCAAACATGGCCCCCAGAGAACCTTCTGAACTGAATGCTCGCATCTTTCCTGCAACAGCAACCATGCCATTTCGGTCAGTACCGTTATTACCATATCTCCATTTCGAGAGAACACCCAAATGATTACCATCAAATATGACATCATCTACACCAATAGTACGGAAATTGGCACTTCCAGCTAATGCATTGACGGAATCAGAATCATCAGCTTGTCCACGGGAAATATCAGTGCGGACAATAAAATTTGAATCAATTAATGCACCAAATTCATTATTTGGCTGTGCTCCATGTGAGTATTCACTTGGTGACGTACCATAAAAACTCTGGCTAACACCATCCACCATCATGTTCACTCGGCCGAAGCCACTCAAACCGCGGATATTGACACTGACGGCCCCTACTCCCTGACTTGCATCCATTTGGGTATAAGTTCCCGGCAAGGTACGCAATACACTATCAATAGATTGCAACTTATTATCGTCGCCCACAGAGCTATAAGCCCCGGGTTTTTCCATGGCTTCAATCTGTGGAGAGTTATTATCCTGAGCACCAGAAACTTTCAGGCTGCTGAATCGCATGACTTTCTCTTTTTTATCGTCATTTGTATTTTCAGCATAAGCGATCCCCTGAAGCCCAATTAATACAGCGCTGGCTCCAGCTATTTTTGCCACAATTTTCATTAACCCTATCCTAAAAAATAATATTTATTGCTGCTCATATAGCTTCATGAGTTTATGTAATAAATGCCCATGATACTGATGAAAAATCATCAGTATCATGGGTAATAATTAAATATTCTATTAATTTTTTAATTCTGGAAAATAAGTCTTTGCATCATCCAACATTAATAAAAAACTATAATCAAAAGCGATATCATTTATACGGTTAAAGCGTCCTTGTTTTCCACCATGGCCGGTATCCATGTTGGTTTCCAATAATAAAAGGCTATTACCTTGTTTCATTTCTCTTAATTTCGCTACCCATTTTGCAGGTTCCCAATATTGTACTTGAGAATCATGCAAACCTGTTGTCACCAATAAATGAGGATAGTGCTGATGTTTAATATTGTCATAAGGGCTATAAGATTTAATTAAGGCATAATCTTCTTTATTATTTGGATTGCCCCACTCTTCATATTCACCTGTTGTTAATGGAATGGAGGGATCAAGCATCGTGGTCAGCGCATCGACAAAAGGAACTTTTGCAATGACACCACGGTATAATTCCGGAGCCTGATTAATTACCGTCCCCATCAACAACCCCCCTGCGCTTCCTCCTTCCGCATAGACGCGCTTACTATTGCCATAACCATCGGCAATTAATTTTTGGGTTGCATCAATAAAATCGTGGAAGCTGTTCATTTTGTTCCCGAGTTTACCTTGCAGATACCAGTTTTTGCCTAAATCACCACCGCCACGTACATGGACTAATGCATAGACAAATCCGCGATCCAATAAGCTAAGCAGTGCTGAGCTGAAATACGGGTCCATGCTGATACCGTAAGAACCATAACCATAAATGAGTATCGGGTTCTCACCTTTTTTGAACAAAGACTTGCGATACACCAAGGAAACAGGAACTTCCACGCCATCACGGGCTTTTACCCAGATACGTTGGCTTTCATAGTTATCTTTGTTGAAACCCTTCACTTCCTGCTGTTTCAGCAACTCACTCTCAGCTGTTTGCATATTCCATTGAAATACGGAACTGGGTGTTGTCATGGAAGAATAGCTATAGCGCAAGAAATGGGTATCCGGTTCTGGGTTATAGTCTAATGATGCCATGTATGCCGGATCATCAAACTGAACGCGTTTTTCCTGCTTGGTGTTCCAATCAATCTGCCGGATGGACGACAACCCTTTCGAACGCTCCTGCACAACCAGCCAGTTGTTAAATAACGCAAAATCTTCCAGATCTGTATTTTCCTGAGGCGCAATCACGGTTTCCCAAGGTTGATTAACAGCATCTGTGCGGTACAAACCAAACAGTGGGCTTTCATGGTTGGAACGAATGTAAAATTGCCCACGGAAGTGATCGAGATCATATTCGCGGCCCGCCTGACGGGCTGAGAAAATTTGCGGCTCTGATTGCGGTTTATTGGCGTCAATCAACCGATATTCTGACGTTGAATAACTCTCGCTCGAAATCAAAATGTAATCAAGTGAGGTACTTTCTGAAATGGACAGATAAAAGCGATCATCCTCTTCCTGATAAACTTTTTTATCTTGTTGGGTATCTGAGCCATATTGATGACGGAATAACTGATAAGGCAGCAATGTTTGTGGATCTCTGCGCACATAAAACAGGGTATTGCCATCGTTGGCCCACACAATATTGCCAGACGTATTTTCTATGACATTGTTCTGCCATTCGCTATCCGCAATGTTCTTAAATGAAATATGAAAGTTGCGACGACCCTGAGTATCTTCTGCCACGGCTATCCGCTTGTTGTCCAGGGTAACCGCAAATCCACTAATCTGATAAAACTTATGGCCTTTGGCCCGCTCATTCCCATCCACCATGACTTGCCAGTCTGTGGAATTATCAACCGGTCTGCGCTGGTAGATAGGAAAGTCTTTTCCTGCTTCGTATACGGTACGATAAACATACCCGTTATAGGTATAAGGAGCTGACTGATCTTCTTTACTCATTCTGTCAGTCATTTCTTTGTACAAGGTATCGCGCAATTCCTGACCCGATTCCAGCATCTGCTTGGTATATTGATTTTCAGCTGTCAGGTAATCGATGACTTTTTTATCCTGACGATTGTCATCACGCAGCCAGTAATAATTGTCGATGCGAGTATCCCCGTGCATCTCCATTTGATGGGGCTGTTTTGTCGCCGTCGGTGGTATCATATTTTTCTCCATTGCGATTGTGGCAAAATTAGTACTCAACAAACTACCACCCAGCAAAAAACCAAGCATCATTCTTTTGCTGCCCACGATATTTTTTTTATTTGACCTGATCTTATTTGGCAAGAAGGTCGTTTTATACTGTGACATGCCATCAATCCTGTATTTTTATTGAGATAAATAAAAATCTATTGGCAGCTCAACTAATACCCTGCCATTCGTCAAAATAGTTTCAGGAGGTACAGGCAAAGGTTGCGCCCTTTCCAATACCATCTTTGCTTCCCTGTCTAGTGAGTTAGTCCCTGAGCGTCGGGTTAATTCACTGTCAATGACAGCACCAAACTGATCAACAGTGAATTTAACGATAGGACGTCCTGTTCGTTTTCTTCTCTGTGCATCCGCTGGATATTTTTTGTAGCGGTTCAAGTGGCCGGCGACTTCGGCCTGCCAAACTGCCCGGGCATTCTCCACCGCGTCAGAATTACTTTCATAAGACGCGGCAATGCGGCCAGTAATATTCTCCGCCTTTACACTACTGGTTGTTGGTGCAACACTACTGCGAGATTTTTCGCTCTCTTGCTCTTCTGCTTTTACTCGCTTAACCGGTTGTGTTTTTTTAGGCGCATCTTGTTCTTTTTGCTTTTCCTTTTGTTTTTTCACCAGCAACAGTGCATTTTCATTTACGGCTAATTTAGGCATGTTGACTTCATCAACCTTACTTTCCTGTTGCTTGTTGGCGACAGACAGTTGCTGCTCAATGCCAACCGGCTGATTTTGTACCTTGTTTATTGCTTCTGTCTGCAATGACAGCTCTACCATAACAGCAGGAGGCGGCATAACTTCTTCAATATCAAGATGTTTTGGTTTGTAGACAAGCCAACCTACGACCAGAGCATGAACTGTGAGCGCAGCAATAAAGGATTTTGTCACATGACCTTTGTGAGCATTTTGATACGTGTTGTACGTCAACATCTCTTAATAGCACATTATGTCAATAATAAAAGGATGGGAATGATAATCAATTGCATATATAAATGAAAACTATTTTTATTTATTAGTTATGCACTGCCTTGTGATAACTACTATTATTTGGTTATTTTTTTATCCACTTTCGGGGTAAACCAGACAAAATCAGCGTATTCGTGATTCAAAGCCACTCCCTGTTCCGCAATAACAAATACGACCAGTTTTTCATTCGGTGCCATTTTTTTTATATGTTGAGGTATTCCCATTGCTTTTACGGCATGGTATCCCCCCACAAATAACAACGCGGGTGATGGCGCTTTAATCAATTGTTCAGCCATTCGTTGATCGCGCATCTGTTGAATTTTGCTCATGGCAGACAAATGGGATTCGTCAATTTCTTTGCCACCATGGGAATTTTTGATTGTTTGATCGATAAGTTGTTTAACTTCATCAGAAACCAACGACGTTCTGTCCCCAGCATTATGATTTTTATAGGCTTGATCAATTTCATTACGATCTAGATTTGCAGCCAACAATGGATAAGGTGATTTCATTAACTCCATCACTAATTCACCATACCATCCCCACGGCCAGCCTTGTTGCCAAGCCAGTAATTGCTCGACTCGTTCACTTTTGACAATCGGATTGCCCTGCAGCCAGCTTTTTACTTTATTGACCTTTTCTTGCTGGTTAGGATTAATCATTTCCAACAGTACAGAACCATGAGGGCGTTTCTTCTCCAGTTGCTGCACTAGCCACAATTCAATCTGATGGTGATAAGGATTGTCATGTTTTTCACCAACAATAATGCGAGGGTAATTTTTCAGCTGCTCAAGCAATTCATCAGCAGTGATTGCTTTACCTGTTTTCATATCGATTAATGCACCAGATTGCATTAACTCGTCAGGGAGAGATTGATATACCTTTTGAGAGGTATTTTTGATGCTGTTTGATGGTTCAACGCAACCACTCAATACAAAGCCGCCCAATAAAAGGGAGCAAGCAAAAAAAGTCGATTTTATGCGGGTAGATGTTTGCATATGTATTCATTATCAAAAGAAAAATTTCCCGCATATTATAGATAATGAGAATCATTTACAAATAAAAATACCCTGTCGACGATACCACCAACAGGGTATATATGACGGCATTCCGATCTCATACCTGACATCGGAACGCAGCAGACATCAGTTACAGAGGCGTTGTTTGTGCCTCAACTGCTGCCAATGCCACCATATTCACGATACGGCGCACAGAAGCAATCGGGGTAAGGATATGAACAGGTTTAGCCACACCCATTAACACCGGCCCTACGGTGACCCCATCTGAACTGGTGACACGCAACAGGTTATAGCTGATGCGTGCTGCTTCCATATTTGGCATGATCAGCAAATTCGCGGAGCCTTTCAACGGGCTGTCCGGCATAATGTCACGCCGGATGCTTTCCACCAAAGCAGCATCGCCGTGCATTTCACCATCAATTTCCAATGAGGGTGCCATTTGCTGAACCAATTCCAGCGTCTTGCGCATTTTCTCCGCAGAGCTGCAATCAGAAGAGCCAAAGCTTGAGCGTGACAGCAACGCAACTTTAGGTTCTATACCGAAACGACGAACAGTTTCAGCCGCCATCAGTGTAATTTCCGCCAGCTCTTCCGGGCTTGGATCATCATTGACATAGGTATCCGCAATAAAGGTGTTCCCCATCGGCAACAGCAACGCATTCATTGCACCCGCGGTATGTACGCCATGACGGAAGCCAAAGACATCCTTCACAACCTGGTAATGCTCGCTATAACCGCCAACGGTGCCGCAAATCAGGCCATCTGCCTCACCACGGTGTACCATAATTGCACCAATCAGTGTCGGGTTGCCAATCACTGTACGGCGGGCCTGTTCCGGAGAAACACCACGGCGTTTCATCATTTGATAGTATTCCTGCCAGTATTCTTTGAAGCGTGGGTCATTTTCATTATTGACCACTTCAAAATCTCTGCCGGCTTCAATATGCAGACCCTGTTTTTTAATCCGCATTTCAATGACACTCGGGCGACCAATCAGAATCGGAAATGCCAATCCAAGGGAAACAAGCTCTTGCGTTGCATGCAATACACGAATGTCTTCCCCTTCAGCCATTACAATGCGTTTTTTCTCTTTTTTGGCTTGAGCAAAAATCGGCTTCATAAACAAGTTGGTTTTATAAACAAACTCGTTGAGCTTCTCAATATATGCACCAAAATCTGCAATAGGCCGTGTCGCAACACCGGAGTCCATCGCCGCTTTTGCTACTGCCGGCGCAATCTTCACAATCAGGCGGGGGTCAAACGGTTTTGGAATAATATAATCAGGGCCGAAGAACAAATCCTGATCGCCATAGGCTGAAGCCACTTCTTGGCTTTGTTCTGCCAATGTCAAATCTGCAATTGCATGTACACAGGCAAGTTTCATTTCTTCATTGATGGTCGTCGCACCAACATCCAAAGCACCACGGAAGATGAACGGGAAGCAAAGAACGTTATTGACCTGATTAGGGAAATCGGAACGACCAGTACAAATAATGGCATCAGGGCGAACTGCTTTTGCCAATGGCGGCAAAATTTCTGGCTCTGGGTTGGCCAATGCCATAATGAGCGGAGATTTTGCCATGGTTTTGACCATATCCTGAGTCAGTACTCCTGGGCCGGAACAACCGAGGAAAATATCCGCATCAGGGATCACATCCGCCAAAGTACGGCTGCCATTGTCTTCAATCGCATAGTCCGCTTTGGTTTTTTCCATATTTTCTTCGCGGCCGCGATAAATAACCCCCTTTGAGTCACAAACGGCAATATTTTCCCGTTTCAGCCCCAATGCGACCAGCAGGTTCATACAAGCGATTGAAGCTGCGCCGGCGCCGGAGACAACCATGCGTACTTTACTGATATCTTTATTAACAACCCGTAATCCATTCAATACCGCAGCAGTGCAGATGATTGCGGTGCCATGCTGGTCATCATGGAATACAGGGATTTTCATGCGTTCCCGGAGCTTTTGTTCAATATAGAAACATTCCGGTGCCTTGATATCTTCCAGGTTAATGCCACCAAAAGTGGGTTCCAATGCGGCAATGATATCAATTATCTTATCGGGATCAGCTTCATCCACTTCAATATCAAAAACATCAACCCCTGAGAATTTTTTGAACAAAACCCCCTTTCCTTCCATAACAGGTTTACCGGCCAATGCACCAATATTACCCAGTCCCAAGACAGCACTGCCGTTAGAGATAACGGCAACAAGGTTACCGCGGGCAGTGTATTTATAGGCTGCTAAAGGATCTTTAGCTATTTCAAGGCAAGGCGCTGCAACACCGGGGGAATAGGCCAATGCCAAATCACGTTGTGTCGTCAGGGGCTTTGTTGGCGTAACTGTTATTTTTCCTGGCTGTGGAAACTCATGAAAATCAAGGGCACTTTGTTTTAACTTTTCGTCCATTATTTGATCCTTTACGCGTCATGTCGAAGTATGAAAATCTGCCCAGTATAATAGTTACGGGAGGTTAAATCATGACGTTAACAGCATTTTATGCATAATCTTTAAAATGAGGACGCAAAAACAAACAAAAAATGCACTTACATTAACCAATATTATATAATTATTATCTTATTGATACCCATAGAGAGGTATTTAATAGTCAATTCATCATCTGATAAATTAATTAAATGAGTATTTTAAAATCAGCATTTAAAATAAGTTTACAAAATCAAAAATTAATATATAAAATATTCCCTTAAATTTATTTAGAAAATTATTGGCAATTAAGGAAAAACATTTTCTTATGGAAATGAAATTTATTCCATCTGAGTGCTTAAACTTGTTTGCGATATTTTTATTTTTATATCAGGATATATTTTTAGAATCTCATTAGAGATGATTCAATATACCTCATAAAAATCACATAGCAATTTAACATAAAGCAGAATCCTGCCTTCTATGTTTTATAAGACATAAAATCTGCATTTCTATATGGGAGAAAGAACATGCATAACCATTCAGTCATGATAGTAGATGATCATCCTATCATTCGTCACGGTTTAAAGGGGTTGATAGAATTAGAACGTGAACTCATTGTGACTGCTGAAACCAACAACGGTGAAGATGCTATTAATATCGCCTGCCAGATAAAGCCTGACATTATTTTGATAGATTTGAAAATCCACGGCCTTTCAGGAATTGATACTATTAAGTCTCTTCGCCGCAAAGGACTTGACTCCTATATTTTGGTGCTCTCTGATTCAGAGCATCGTGGCGATATTTATGATGCAGTTGATGCGGGTGCAAATGGCTATTTATTAAAAGATATTGAACTCACCCCCTTGTTGAGTAACATAAAAAAAGCCGCAGATGGTCATGCAGTGTTCAGTGAGAAAGTCTACCAATATTTATCAACCCGTCATCTTTATGTCGATCCTTTATCCAAGTTAACCAAACGTGAATTGGATGTTTTAAAAGAAATTTCGGAAGGCATGACTAATAAAGAAATTGCCGATTTCCTTTTTATCTCAGAAGAAACCGTGAAGGTTCATACCCGTAACTTATTGAAAAAACTTAAGTCTCGATCCCGTCTTGAAGCCACAATCATCTACCTGAAGCACAGGAAAACTGAATTCATTTAACATTGGGCCATGTCTCAGTTCTTCAATAACAACACAATTTCCCTAAGTTCTCTCTGCGGGAAATTGTGGGTTACTAAAAACAGTCAATAAATAGTAAGATAAATTAAATAAATGATAATATTATTTACTATTTATTTAATTTATTATTTCCGTATACAACATATGCCTCTCTGGATAAAATCACAAATTTCCCGCATTATGTCGGATATGTAAAACATGACCAAGGATCTCATTATGTCAGATGCATCTTCTCGCAAAAATTTCATTCTCTACGGTATCAAAAATTGCGATACCATAAAAAAAGCGCGCCGCTGGTTAGAAGAGCAAGAGATCCCCTATCAGTTTCACGATTACCGCATTGATGGGCTATCCCCTGAATTACTTCAATTATTTATTGAACAAATAGGATGGGATGCCTTACTGAACACCCGCGGTACAACCTGGCGCAAATTGTCTGACGAGCAAAAAACGACAATTAATGATGCAGAATCCGCCAAGGCTCTGATGTTAGAGCAACCTTCAATCATAAAACGCCCAATCTTGAGATCGGAATCAACAGATTCAGTAACAGAAAAATATTTACTTGGCTTCAAGGCCGAACAATATCAACAATTTTTCTCACACGACTAAAGAGGGCTGCATTATGGTTTGTCCAGTCATTGATCTTGCTCAGCAGTTAATCAAACGTCCTTCTGTCAGCCCTGATGACCAAGGTTGCCAAGAAATTCTCATTCAACGCCTACAAAAAATTGGCTTTACAATAGAGATGATGCCTTTTGGGGATACGTTGAATTTCTGGGCTTATCGAGGAACAGGGGAAACTTTTGCCCTTGCAGGACATACTGACGTTGTTCCTGCCGGTGATATCTCTCAATGGCAATCACCTCCTTTTGAGCCCGCTATCCGAGATGGGATGCTATATGGCCGTGGTGCCGCAGATATGAAAGGCTCTTTGGCCGCCATGGTTGTCGCAGCTGAACGCTTTGTCGCAGAGCACCCGGATCATAAAGGTCGTTTGGCTTTCCTGATCACCTCAGACGAAGAAGCGTGTGCCGTTAATGGAACCGCCAAGGTCGTTGAAACTCTCATGTCCCGCCATGAACGTCTGGATTACTGTCTGGTAGGCGAACCCTCCAGCCAGAAATGCCTTGGTGATGTCATTAAAAATGGGCGCAGGGGCTCTCTCACCGCGACGTTGACTATTTTTGGCATTCAAGGGCATGTTGCCTATCCTCAACTGGCAGATAACCCAATTCACCATTCGTTGCCTTTCTTGCAGGAATTGGTCAATACCAAATGGGATGAGGGTAACGAATCTTTCCCAGCCACAAGCATGCAAATCGCCAACATTAACGCAGGAACGGGCAGCAATAACATTATTCCGGGAAAACTGATCGTTCAGTTTAATTTTCGTTTCAGCACTGAGCTGACAGATACTGAAATCCGCCAACTGGTTGAAGCCATGCTGAAAAAACATGAGCTTAAATATGAAATCAGTTGGTGGCTGTCGGGTCAGCCTTTCCTGACACCAAAAGGCTCTCTCGTTGATGCTGTCGTTGAATCCATTGAACAACATTGTGGGTTTAAACCTGAGCTTTCAACCAGCGGAGGAACATCTGATGGGCGCTTTATTGCCAAAATGGGATGTCAGGTTGTTGAGCTAGGGCCAATCAATGCAACTATTCATAAAACGAATGAATGCATCAGCGTCTCCGATTTACAGTCGCTGAGCCTGATTTATCAACGTATTATGGGGCTATTAATCAAATGATTACTCCTGAAGTCCTGACTGGCCTGTCTACAGAGCATCTCGTGACTTTGTCCGGTAATCATCGTTTGCAATTCAATGCAACCAAGGCATTTCTTGCCATGCAAAAAGATGCCATGAGCGCGGGATTTAAATTGCAACCTGCCAGTTCATTCCGTGATTTTACTCGTCAGCAAACTATCTGGAATGAAAAGTTTCGTGGTCAGCGCCCTGTATTGGATGACAACAGCCAGCCCCTTGATATTTCGAAAATGGATGACGGTGAGCTTTGTGGAGCCATTCTCCGGTGGTCTGCCTTACCCGGTGCCAGCCGCCATCATTGGGGAACCGATCTGGATGTTTATGACCCTTTCCTGCTGCCACGGGATAAAACGCTGCTATTAGAGCCATGGGAATATGAAAACGGCGGTTATTTTGAGCCATTGACTCACTGGCTGACAGAGAATATGTCCCGTTATGATTTCTATCGCCCATTCACTCACCATGACGCGGGAGTAGCCTATGAACCCTGGCACATAAGTTATTGGCCTATATCCCACGAAGCAGAGCATCAATTTAATGAGCAAATATTGCTGAATGCCTGGCAAGATCGTGATATCGCCGGCATCAACTGGTTAAAAACAAATCTAACCTATGTATTTGATAAATATATTAGGGGCATCACCGGATAATTAGCTGGATTGGATAAAAAGCCGCTATCGGGCTTTTTATCCCCCGAGGAAAACATAATGCATTGGCTGATAGACTATTGGTGGGTCGTTCTATTAGTACTCATCGGCATTATCATTAATGCGGTAAAAGCACTAAATCGTGTCGACCAAAAATATTTCCTGGATAACAAACCAGAACTTCCCCCACATCGTGATTTCAACGATCAATGGGATAATGAGGACGATTGGCCTCAACAGAACAAGAAGAAATCACCGGACAAGGAGAAATAACCCATTCTTCCCACGCATTGGCAAGTATTTCATCAATGCTTGCCAACGCCTGAACGGTTTCATCCCGCCAACACTGCAATAACGCCTTGCGACCACTTAACGATAAATCAGACACACATTGTTCGATGTCGATATTTTGCTGAAGATGCTTCCTCAATGCAGGTAAAGGCAAATCACTTGTTAACAACAGCCGCTGCAATGCAAAATAAGATGCAGATAAAGGACGGTGGGCAAATCCAAAGCCCGCCAACTCCAGCCAATCACAACGATCTAACCTTTCATCATCATGACGGGAAACTGGCAGGGTAAAGCCCATCAGGGTTTCCAATCCACGAGCATTACGAGACAATTGCCACTGCGCTGAGCGGGCAAGATGTTGACCTTGTTCGCTCAATGGCAGAATAGCCATTGCGGCATAGCAACCGCTACTTGCTTCCCGGTGCGTGCCGATCCGGATCAATTGAAAACCACATTTTTGCCATAATGCCCAGAGTTCATCGGTATAACCAAAACTGACAGACAAAAAATCCAGGCCACGTTTACACGCTTCCTGAGCCTGCTGAGTGATGAGGTACTGTGCAATGCCACGGCGACGGTATTGTGCCTGTACTGCAATTCGACTGACTCTTTGTGAGCGCAATATGGCAGCCTGTGGAAAACCACCGTGGGCCGCCAAAGACTGAGCAACAAGATTCCCTCTCGGCCGGCGACGCCCCGCCCATATTTCATGTGCCAGCGCCGGCGTCAAATCACCTTCATTCACCATCCACAGCGCGCCTGTCAATTGTGGTTCTTCCATTGGGGAATGAGACATCGCTGCAAGAAATGTCATTCCATTTCCATCCAGCAACCTGCGTAAATCAAGGGGTGATGTGCGATAATGCGCACTTGTCAATAATCCATAAAATTGGCGCAATAATGTGGGATGTTGTAACCACATTGACTGAGATATGGTATTGAGGCTCAGTGCTTCTTCAAAATTACGTCCAGATAATTCCCCGCCAAATAGCCGCGGTTTATTCAATTGCCATTGCTCACCAAACAATAAAGCACTATCCAGCCAGCGTTCCAAAGGGTCATTTTCAGCCCAGCGCATGGGCGTTTTCAATTCCCGCATATGGCATTCAGGTAATGTAGCGCAGAATTTCAATACAAAACCCCGCCCTGTTCCTTCATAACCCTGAACCGTTGAGGTCAGTAAAACCCGTGGAAAGTAATGGATCAGTTCAGCCAGCAAAGGGGTCGGAATAGCCGCTGCTTCATCGATCAACAGCCAATCAACATGATCATTCTGCCCATGTTTTTTCTGCCGGCAATATTTCAGCAAATGATCAACTGCCCAGAATGGTGTTTCTTGTCCGTCTTTATCCGGTCCAGAACATTCAGTGATCCCAGAATAACGCCGGATAACTTCTGTAGCGACTTTGGCGGGAGCACATAACCAACATTTGCCTTGACAAAATCGCACCAACATACCTGCCAGAGCGGATTTCCCCCGGCCTCTCGGCGCAGTAACAACCCAAACGCCATGTGAGGTGCGCGATAACTCATCCAGAATAGCTTGCTGGCTTTCCGTGGGGCTTCCGTCCGGCATTTGCCAAGATCCCGTTTCAGGCAAAGGCTGAAGCTGAAATTTTGTGCCTTGTCGCCACAGCAATACGTCAGGAAATGCAAGGATATGCCGCTGAAGATGTCGGATGAAATTAGGTGTCGGAATAACGCCGTTGGATTCATTCCAGCGTAAACTATCATCATCCGATTGCACCGGCCATTGTGACCAAACCGGAACCCGCATAACCAGCCAGCTTCCCGCTTTTAATGTGCCAGCCAGTATCGCCAATGCTTCCGCATTAAAACCACCCGTCGCATCAAAAACACCATGCAGAAATTCACGCCCCAACAAACTCACTGCTTTTGTCGGCTGAATTTTTGTCGGCTCAGCCGGATCTACCCCATCAGGAGAAACCGTTAGCCAATCTCCCTGAAACTGTTTTTTCAGATGGGCAACTATCGATTCGCTCCATTCCGGTTCACCACTTAATACAACCAACCGTCGCTGCCCTTGCCGCTGCATCTGAGCCTGTAATGTCATCCATTCGCTATCCGGCATCATGGCTGGCTCCGTCATGACTTACCGATCATGAGTGACAAAATACCTGCCGCAATCAATGGCCCTACCGGCACACCCCTGAATAAGGCAACACCCAATATTGTACCGACCAATAAGCCCGCAACAGTAGAAGGTTGCGAAGACATTAAAGCAACGCCACGGCTTCCCAACCATGACACAATAACGCCAACAACAATGGCCAATAATGATTTCCAGCTTAAAAAAGAATTAAAAATTTCCTGTACAGAAATTTTCCCACTTGCAATAGGAGACATGACACCCACGGTCAACACTAAGATACCTATTGTTAAACCATACTTTTCAACCCAGGGAAAAAACTGATTCAATGGTGTAATACGCACAATCAACAGGAATAACATAGCCAGAGTCACTGTTACGTTATTGCTGATGATACCAAGCCCGGCCAACACAAGTAAGATAAGTAAAGTGGGATCAATATGGCTCATGAATTCTAATTTCCTACAAACAAAATTTGATGCTTTTTAAAATTGATGTTTTCTACAGCAAACAACCGGCTTTCTGATATTGAACTGAATAATAACTTAAAATCCCGGTATCTAATCAAAAATTTTATATTCACCGCAAGAATACTTATCCGCAATTACATTCATATACGAAACAAATAATAATAAATGCAGCATAAAACAAATTTTTCTTGTATTTTAAAAGCTAATACACAACATTTTTTTACTTAAGGTGAATGCGGAAAGATTGCAGGTATATCTGACAAACAGATGCGTTCGTATCGAAAATATGAAAAAAATAATTCTCTTGGCCATATTAGGCACATTAACAAGTGGTTGTACCACGCAATGGGTTCCTGCCAGTACAAACCCTATTCCCTTTAATCAGGCACAAACAGAATGCTCTGGCGAATCGATAGAACAATACCCGGTAAAAAATGAAGTTGCCCAAAGATCAACTCTCAAGACCGTGCAACAACCTTGCGTAAATGGTGTCCAATGTGGCAAAAACGGTTATTACATGCAAAGCATTCCCATGACAGAAAGCTATGTAATGGACGTTAATGAAAATTCAAGAAGTCAATATTTCTACAGTTGCATGCAACAAAAAGGCTGGAAACAAAAAATTAAATATCTCCTCTAATTCTTCGCAAAGATGCCCTGATAATACTAGGGCATCTTTGTATTTCTCGGCTCAAAAAGCTAAGTAATCGTTTGCGCCATTAATCCAAAATAACGCCAATACGGCGTGCCACTTCTTCATATGCTTCAATCAAGCCACCAAGGCTTTGGCGGAAGCGGTCTTTATCCATTTTATCCATCGTCTGTTTGTCCCATAAGCGACTGCCATCGGGTGAAAATTCATCTCCCAATACAACCTGCCCTTTGAACAAGCCGAATTCCAATTTGAAATCCACCAGGATCAAACCGGCATCATCAAATAACTTGCTCAATACTTCATTGGCTTTGTAACTCAAACGTTTCATTTCTGCCAAATTCGCCTTGCTCACCCAACCGAATGTTTCACAATAGGATTCATTCACCATCGGATCATGTTTGGCATCATCTTTCAAAAATAGATCAAACAGCGGAGGGTCCAGCAACATTCCTTCTTCCACCCCCAAACGCTTCACGAGAGAGCCCGCTGCACGATTGCGGATGACACACTCCACAGGCACCATGTCGAGCTTTTTCACCAAAGATTCATTGTCTGACAATAACCGTTCCATTTGTGTCGGGATACCTGCTTCTTCCAGTTTGCTCATCACAAAATGGTTGAATTTGTTATTTACCATCCCCTTGCGCTCAAACTGTTCGATACGTTCACCATCCAATGCTGATGTATCATTGCGGAATTCTAGAACAAGCAAATCTGCATTATCAGTGGCATACACTGTTTTGGCTTTTCCACGATACAATTCAGCTTTTTTCTGCATGTTACACTCCAGAGATGTAATATCTTCAATCATAAAAATTAAACAAAAATTTCACCCAAAAAATAAAGGGGCCTAAGCCCCTTTATCTATTATTTATCTGTAGATTTGCTGAATGCAGCTTCCAGTACAGCGACCATCTGATCGTTTTCAGACTGAGTCAGCGGAGTCCCTTTCTCACTGATAAATTGCAGGCTGCTTCGGTTATCCAAATCACCAACCTGTAACTTATAATTTCCTTCGCTAACAGAAGGTTCTTCTACTCCCAAGGCTTTCCAGCCAGAAGAACTCAAGCTTTTGTAACTGACTGAAATTGCCCCTGTTGAGCGGGTACGATCTGTCACTTGCATACCTACGCTTTCCAACGCATAAGGCAATCTATTCCAAACAACATTATACGGTGCACGTACAATAATTTGTGGCAATCCAGTGTTATCACTGCCACTTTGTACAGGAAGTACACCTGAATCTTTGGTGCTGCTTTGAGTCGCTGCTTCCTGTTGCTGACTTAAACCATTCACCAGCTCATTAAGCATCAATACATTATAACGCTGAATTTCTGATGGATTCTTAATCTCTTTTCCATCATGTTTCAAACCTTCATTAGAAACAGACAAAACAGTCTGATAGCCCTGCGGTATAACAGAAATATGAAAACGCCCCTGATAAGGAACATTTTCATCTGCCCGGGGCCATGAAATCCAATCTGTCGTCAATGTTTTTGCTGCATCATCTTTCTGACTGATTTTGTGATGTTTCTTTTCCAGCAACATATTGATCTGTGACCACAGATTGCTGTATTCCGAGGTATTTTCAAGCAACAACTTACTGCTTTGTGCGCTATTTTCAACACGGGAGCCAGCCAATAATGCAAGAACCTGCAATGGCGGACGAATATCCAACTCTTTCCCTACTGCACCTGCTAAATCCATTTGCTGGATAGTATATTCACCATTTTGCAGTGGTAATATCATTCCCGCCGGGATAGTCAGTGTTTTCAATGGAGGGGTGTCAAGATAGGATTCATCCCCGCTTACCTGACGTTGATAGCGCGGATCGCTGGAACAGGCTGCCAGAAAAACTACCAATGATAGGCCTGCAACCTTCATGACCTTCGATTTTTGCAATAATGTTGCCATTAAAATTCCCTAAATTTTACAGTAATCCAGCCACTTTCAAGGTATTACCTACTGAAATCTGCCCTTCCTGCGTTAACGGGACCATGGGTAAACGCAGTGTATCATCGGCAATTAATCCCAGTTGACGGCAAGCCCACTTGGCTGGCGTCGGGCTAGGTTCAACAAATAATTGATGATGCAATTCCATCAGGTGGTGGTTCAGGCTGCGGGCTTTCAAAAATTCGCCCTGCTCAGCCAACTTACACATTTGTGCCATTTCTGCGGCGGCAACGTTTGCTGTTACAGAAATAACCCCTTTACCACCCAGTTGCATGAAATCGACAAAACTTGCATCATCGCCACTCAGCAGAATGAAATTTTCATCATTAACCAGTTCTTGGATCTGACTAACACGGCTTAAGTTCCCTGTCGCTTCTTTAATTGCAACAATATTTTTCAATTTCGCCAAGCGAGCGACAGTGGATGGCAGTAAATCACATCCGGTACGAGACGGTACATTATACAGAATTTGTGGTAAGCCAGTATTCTCGGCTATCGCTTTATAGTGCTGGTATAAACCTTCCTGAGACGGTCTATTATAATAGGGTGTCACTGACAGGCAAGCAACAACGCCTGTGTTTTCGAAATGATGGGTCAGTGAAATGGCTTCCGCGGTGGCATTTGCCCCTGTCCCTGCAATCACCGGAATGCGCCCGTCCGCCAATTCCAGTGTTGTCAGTACGACATCAATATGCTCATCATGGCTAAGCGTCGCGCATTCACCTGTCGTTCCGACAGACACAATCGCAGATGTACCACTGGCGATATGATAATCAACCAATTTTTTCAGGCTGGCTTTATCAACCTGACCTGCCGAATCCATTGGTGTTATCAATGCAACTATACTGCCTGTAAAACCTGAATGTTCGCTCACCATTGCCATTTCCCCTTAGTAAAACCTTAAACCACAAATGAGGCACTCATGGTACTTTCTTGTCATAAAGAAGAAAACTCTTTAAGCACGCGATTTCAATGAATTTTGTTAATACCAAGTGTAGCCGATTAAACAGAAATTATAATCGGGTCCCCCAAACAATGCGATTGACCTTCTCTTGAACATTTCTTAATGTTTAACCACAAACAAACAACAATCACCCATAACAATTAAAGGAAAAACACTTTGCCAGCATCAGAACAACATTTTTTAGTGATCACCGCTCTCGGAACAGATCGTCCCGGCATCGTCAACACCATTACCCGCCTTGCCAGTACATGTGGCTGTAATATTGAAGACAGCCGTTTAGCAATGTTCGGCGAAGAATTTACCTTTATCATGCTGTTATCAGGCAGTTGGAATGCCATTGCCCTGATCGAATCCACGCTGCCACAGAAAGGGGCAGAACTTGAACTGCTTATTGTCATGAAGCGCACACGGTGTGGCATTCAAACTAAATTTCCTTCAACGATTACCGTAAAAGTTGATGTCGATGATTCTCCGGGGATTGTTGAGCGTTTTACCAGTCTGTTTACAGCTCAGAACCTCAATATTGCTGAACTGGTATCAAAAACACACCCTGCCGAAAAAAACAGTCACGCCCGCCTGAAAATTCAGATCACAGGCCATCATGCACTGGACGATAATGGCACGCTATTCAAAGAAACATTCCATCGCTTATGTGAAGAACTTAATGCACAAGGCAATATCAGTGTGCAAGGCGATTTGCAAACAGAATAAGGATACGCAGCCTCCGGCCGGAGGCTACCGCCATATGAAAATGCTCATTGACTCTGTGCCGGTGGGTATCTTTTCTCCGGTAAGCATCAGTGGATCATGCTGGCTCTTTACGAACGCGCTTAACTATCTTAATCTTAGAATTTATTGCTTGCCTCAAAAATAACACCGCTGTTAATGCAGTTTATCTTTATCCATTGGCTTTCAAAATGCAGCACGCTCCAACAAAGCGGCAACTTGGAAGACAACAGATATTTTGATGCAAGAATATGCAGTATTAACAACGAATCATTAACTAAAAACGATTAAACGGAGAATGCGTGATGAGCCCATTGAAAGCCGGTGATAAGGCACCTCAATTCAGCCTTCCTGACCAAGATGGCGAAACGATTAATTTATCTGACTTCAAAGGTCAGCGTGTTTTAGTTTACTTTTATCCCAAGGCAATGACACCCGGCTGCACCATTCAAGCCTGTGGATTGCGTGACGCAATGGATGATCTGAAAGACTTCAATATTGAAGTTCTGGGTATCAGCATCGATGAACCCACAAAATTATCCCGTTTTTCAGAAAAAGAGATGTTGAATTTTATACTGCTTTCTGACGCTGATCATCAGACTGCTTTGCAGTTTGGTGTTTGGGGGGAAAAGCAATTCATGGGTAAAACTTATGATGGTATTCATCGCATCAGCTTCTTAATTAATCCACAAGGCAATATTGAACACGTTTTTGATAAATTCAAGACCAGTGACCACCATCAGGTTGTATTGGATTATCTGAAACAACATTCATCATGATTCAGTGATATCTCATTTCGTTCAAACCACCGTTTGAACAAAATGATAAACACATTGCCAGATAATCCCATTCACTCCCGTAGCCGGTTTGCTTACGGGAGTGACCTTTTATTTCACTGTTTTCGCCGGCGAAAAAATAAAGCGACAGCCGGAATCGCATGGAGAAGTATCATGCGTATGATATGACTTGACATGATAATTCCCACGTTGACTTTCATTGCCATTGCCGCAAATAGCATGGCTTCCATGCTGCCGGGCGCCCAGGCCAGAATCAGCAAATCAACCGGATATCCCATGATGTGGGCCGTCACCAACGCAACCAAGACGGTTACCAGCATACTGACAAAGACAGCCTGTACGGAAGCCCAGATATTCTGGATCAGCATAGAAATAGAAAAAGCCGTAAAATATCTGCCTATGCGCATGCCAATCAATGTCATGGATAAAAAGCTGAGGAAATCCGGTACAGTCAACATCCTGTCCGTCAGATAATGCATTGATATTGCTACAACCAATGAAGTCAGCATATAAGGCGCCGGAACATGCATGCGCTCCAGCAAACGCCCCGAAAAGTATCCACCAGCGGCAATCAACAGTAACCAACCAACCATACCCAGTGTCGCAAAGCTGAATATATGGACATTCAGCTCATCAGAATATGGCACATGTTCTGTCGCCGGAGGTGGATTCAAACCGGTTATGACACCAGCGATAATGATTAATATCACCAAGCGGATAGCATGGGATATCACGACTTTTTGAGGGGGAGTCTGTGTATGTTCACTGATTGCCAAAACCGCTGCCATTGCCCCGGGAACCGCACCCAGCATCGATTCTTCACGGCTCCAGCCTAATTTGCGATTAAACCATAAATAACCAATTCCGAATTGCAGCCCCAGACAAATTAACAATGAAGGAAGAAGTAATAAAATATCCTGTGCGGCCTCTCCTTGCAGCCCCTTGACCATTAGCCCCACTGAACTGCCCAACACAATCTGGACAATGGTAAGGCTATGCTTGGGTATGCTGACATCAACCTTAAGCCGATGCGCAATAATCATAGCGGCAATTGCCCCGAACATATAAGTCAGCGGCAATCCCAGCAGTGATCCTCCCCATCCCACAAGCATACAAAGTGCAATACTTAACAGCGACCGCATCTTATATCTTCCTCTATTTTGACTTTTTATTATTTTCAGAATGAAATGACCTTCAATATTCCTCTTTTATCTCTCTGCTATATTGATAGTTGTTATATTCACACGCCATCCTGAACGTTTTCTTCCGGCCAGACATGGATGACCGCCTTAATTAAGGTTGCGAGTGGAATAGCAAAAAACACACCCCAAAATCCCCACAGTCCGCCAAAAATAATGATTGAGAGGATAATAATAAGCGGATGAAGATTAACGGCTTCTGAGAACAAAATCGGCACAAGGATGTTGCCATCCAATCCTTGCACAACTAAATATGCGATGAATAATGTCCAAAAATCAGCCCCAATTCCCCATTGAAACAACGCCACAGTAATGACGGGAATAGTGACAAGAACAGTACCGATATAAGGAATGAGCACGGATAAACCAACCAAGACTGAAAGCAGCAAAGAATAGCGCAGCCCGAATAAAGCAAATACCGCATACGTACATACCGTCAAAATAACCATTTCCGTGACCTTACCTCGGATATAGTTAGTAATTTGTTGGTTCATTTCACTCCATACTTTTCCGGCCAATCCGTAGTTACGCGGCAATATATGCTGTAACGCCACGACCATTTGCTTTTTATCTTTCAACAGAAAAAAGACCATCAAAGGGACAAGAATGAGATAAATCGCGAGTGTCAGTAAACCAATCAGAGAAGCGACTGAAAACTTAAAAACCGACTCACCCGCCAGGGAAAGTTTGCTGCGTAAATTGTCTGCTATCATGTCAATGATGCCCGCATCAACCAGAGCAGGATAACGGGAAGGTAAAGTATGGGCATATTCGTTAAAACGATTAAGCATATTGGGGAGATCAGAAAACAAGTTTAATCCCTGTTGCCAGACAGTCGGGGCGACAATCAGGATAATCAATGCACTAATTCCCATAAAAATAGTTAATACAATCAAAACTGAAAGTGTGCGGCTGCAACCTAACTTTTCCAATTGAAACGTTGGCCATTCCAGCAAATAGGCCAGCACAACCGCCACAAGAACAGGTGCCAAAATTCCATTGAAAAAATAGATTATCCCAAATCCGACCAATAAAATAACCAATAAAGCAACAACTTGAGGATCGGTGAAACGGCGGCGATACCATTGCATAATCATATCCAACATAAATACAGCTCCTTGACCGCGGCACTCTATGCTTATTTTTACTAAAACTTTTAAGATTGACAAATTTTAAGTCACCCTCTGCTATCATACACGTATTAATGAAATTGGTAGCCAAATGGTGCATATTGTTTTACGAGGATTGTTTGTATGAGAATCGCCTTATGAAAAATCTGGCCCAAAAATCTCTGATAGCAGTATTAACCAGCCTATTATTATTGGGAAACCCACCTGTTTTTGCCGCGCCGACTGAAGATTTGTTGCCTGATATCGGCACGACAGCAGGGGCAACTCTCAGCATTAATCAAGAAATGGCAATGGGTGACTTATATCTTCGTTCGATACGTGCTCAAGCGCCACTCATCTATGACCCATTATTAACACAATACATTAATCAATTAGGGCAAAAATTAGTCAATCATGCTGATTCCGTAAAAACGCCCTTTCATTTTTATTTGATTAATAATCCGAGTATTAATGCTTATGCATTTTTTGGAGGCAACGTTGTCCTTCACTCAGCCCTTTTTCGCTACAGCCACAATGAAAGTGAACTGGCCTCTGTTATGGCCCATGAAATTTCCCATGTGACACAGCGGCATCTAGCGCGTTTGATGGAAGATCAACAGCGTAAAAGCCCATTGGCCTGGGCTGGGGCACTGGGATCTATCCTGCTCATGATGGCAAGCCCACAAGCGGGCATGGCGGCACTAAGCGGGACTATTGCAGGCGTTAAGCAAGGTTTCATCAGTTTTACCCAATCAAATGAACAAGAAGCTGATCGCATTGGTATGCAAACGCTCAGCCGGGCAGGATTTGACCCACAGGGAATGCCGAATTTCATGCAAATTATGGCAGACCAATATCGTTATAGTTCGAAGCTGCCTGAAATACTTTATACGCACCCCCTACCTGACAGCCGTTTAGCGGATGCCCGCAACAGGGCCAATCAATACCCGGCCAAGGCCACTCCGGAGTCCCAAGATTTCCTGTTCGCCCGTGTTCGTATCCTGACCATGTTTTCGAACGAACAGGGCCTTTATATTAACCAATTATTGGATAAATACAGCCAAGGAACCGCGAAAGAACAACTCGCTGCCGCCTATGGACACACTATTTTACTTCTTCAGGATAAAAAATACGCTGAAGCGAGAAAAATCCTGTCTCCATTGTTTGAGAAACATCCGGATAACCTTTGGTTCATTGATGCAATGACCGATATTGATATCGAGCAAAAACAGTATACTAATGCGATTTCCCGATTGCAGAATGCACTCAATAAATTCAAAAATAACCCTATATTGCAAATCAATCTCGCAAACGCTTATATTCAGTCAAAACAATATCCGCAAGCCTCACAACTCTTGTTCCGGTATACCTTCAATCACCCTGAAGATCTCAATGGCTGGACACTATTGACAGAAGCCGCGGGAAAACAAGGAAAACGCCACGAAGAGTGGGCAGCCTATGCAGAAATTGTCGCTTTACAAGGTGAGTTTGACATGGCCATAGATTATCTCAGCAAGGCCAGCAAATTAGTAAAATTGGGTAGCTATGACCAAAGGCGGTATGATGCGCGTATAGATCAATTACGACAGCTACAACAAAATTACAGCCAATATAAATAATGAGGGATCTTTACATGCAACAAGTTACTTTCTATCACAATCCCCGATGCTCAAAAAGCCGTGAAACGCTCAAACTGGTTGAAGAGCTAGGCATCACACCGGAAATCATTCATTATCTTGAAACACCGCCGACAGCGGAACAGCTCGCAGTATTATTGCAAAAACTCGGTTTCCACGATGCGCGTCAATTAATGCGAACGAAAGAAGAATTGTATGCACAATTAAATCTCGGTGATGATTCACTATCCCAAGAAGCATTGCTCAATGCTATGGCCGAGAATCCTAAATTGATAGAGCGCCCGATTGTCGTTGTTGGTGATAAAGCTCGCATAGGCCGCCCTCCTGAGCAAGTTAAAGAGATTCTGGCTTAATTATCCATCACCTCTCACCGACAAAATCAAACAAAAAAAGTGATAGGGCTGCATGACCTCTATCACTTTTTTGTTACCAACCCATAGACGCCAGGATGTGGTGTAATCTACAAAGCTGCAATGTGAAAGGTGAGGAGCTGAAAGGCCAGTCATATAAAGCCGTCCTGTCCCACTTTCTGGACCCAAAGCTTCTGGGTTCAAAGCTCAAGGATATCTTTCACAAAGGGGATAGTCAGTTTTCGCTGCGCCACAATAGAAGCCCTATCAAGCTCATCCAGCGTTTTAAACAGTGTTTGCATTTCCCTATCAAGCCGTTTTAATACAAAGCGCCCGACATCTTCGGGTAATTCAAAACCCCTTAATTTTGCTCTCAGTTGCAATGCCTGAATTTTTTCCTCATCGGATAAAGGCTGTAATTTGTAAATCTGCCCCCAATCCAGACGAGATGCCAGATCCGGCAATGTCAGGTTAATTTGCCGCGGAGGACGATCGCCTGTGATCAAAAGGCACGTCTGGCCAATTTCGACAATCCGGTTATAGAGGTTGAAAATCGCCATTTCCCACTCCTGATCACCAGCAATACACTCAATGTTATCGATGCACACCAATGATAAATGTTCCATGCCATCAAGAACTTCAGGAACAAAATAGGCACGTTTATCCAACGGTACATATCCCACCGCTTCTTCTTGTTGGGACAGCTCAGTACAAGCTGCATGAAGCAAATGGCTCTTGCCCCCACCATCGCGGGACCAAAAATAGATATAACTGCCATGTGACTGACTAATGGCCAATTTTATTGCAGCCAATAAGGAAGTATTCTCACCTGCAAAGAAACTGGCAAAAGTTTCATCATCGGGCAAATATAATGGCAACGAAAGCTGTGACGGTGTATTCAGAAGCACCTCAAACAGAATGGATAACGAACGGTACTAAGTCTACCACAAAAAGTTACTATAAATGAAACGAATGCTTTATTTAAAACAAAGAGGAATTATTGGCCCGACAGCCTCAAAATGGATGATTTACAACCAATTAGATATTGAAGAATTTTTCAGGGTCTTGATAAAAATCCACGTTATTCATATTACTCTTTTCACAATACAGTATCGTTTATCGATTATGCAAAAATACACAAAAAATAAGATAACCCAATGATTAAATAATCATTTTCGTTTCATGAAAAATAATAATGTTAATATTAAATATATTACACTGTATGATAAGGAAGGCACAAAGTAAGCTTAATCATGAGTGTCATAATAAATTACATTATGGAACAACGACATTGATTATGTGGATGAAAACAAACTGCCTGAAAATTAAATTCACATTCTGTTTAAAATTAGAAATATTTCTAATATTGATGTTAAACGCTCACTGACTGTATATTAATCAATACTCAAAATGAATTTATACTCGTGTAACATACCGGACTCACTGGTTATTATGGTCAGTCATTGCCAGTCATTAAATAAATGATAAGAGAAAGAGTTCATTGCAAACTCTTCCTCGTAAAAAGCCAATATAAGATTATTTTATGGCTTCATTCATTTTCTTATCACCATCAAGTGATTCCACCGATGTACGGATATAAGGCTCATCCGGGCGAATGAGATCAATCAACCTGAAAATCAGGCTCAAACCCACACCGACGACCGTTGCCAGTGCCATACCTTTTAATTCCGCTGCGCCGATTTTGATTTCTGCCCCACTGATGCCAATAATCAAAATGACAGAAGTCAGGATCAAATTTTGTGCTTTGCTGTAATCCACTTTAGAGTCAATCAAAACGCGAATGCCTGATACACCAATCACGCCGTACAGCAACAGAGAAACACCGCCCATGACCGGAGTTGGAATGATCTGAATGGCCACAGCCAGTTTACCCACACAAGAAAGCAATATTGCAATAATTGCTGCACCGCCAATAACCCATGTGCTATACACCCGGGTCAGTGCCATAACGCCAATGTTCTCACCGTAAGTCGTGTTGGGTGTTGAACCAAAGAAACCGGAAAACATCGTTGATAGACCATTTGCAAACATTGAACGATGCAGGCCGGGGTTTTTCAGCAAATCCTTCTGGACTATGTTGGCAGTCACCACCAAGTGCCCCACATGTTCTGCAATCACCACCAGCGCTGCCGGCAAGATAGTCATTATGGCAAACCACTCAAAACGTGGTGTATAAAACGTCGGCAATGCAAACCACGGCGCGGCATAGACGGGGGCAAAGTTGACAACCCCCAGAAATAATGACAACGCATAACCGGCCAACACCCCAATCAGAATCGGGATAATCGCCAGAAAACCACGAAATACGACCGAACCCAAAATCGTTACCGCCAGTGTCACCATCGATATCGTCAGGTTAGTCATGTTGACTGCAGTGCCGGCTGCCGGGCGTAAACCCGCCATATCAGCCGCAGTGCCAGCCAACTCCAAACCAATCACCGCAACAATAGCGCCCATCGCTGCGGGGGGGAACATGACATTAATCCATCCCCTTCCTGCGTATTTAACAATCAGGGAAACCAGACAGAACAACAAACCGCAGACAATAAATCCACCCAATGCCAATTCATATCCCAAAGGCAACAGCATCAGTACAGGTGAAATAAAAGCAAAACTCGATCCCAGATAGGCCGGAATTCTTCCTTTGCAAATCACCAGATACAACAAAGTTCCAATACCATTAAACAACAAAATCGTGGCGGGATTGACCTGAAATAAAACGGGAACCAAGACGGTTGCCCCAAACATGGCAAATAGATGTTGTAAACTTAATGGAATAGTCTGTGCCAAAGGCGGGCGCTCATCTACCCCAATAGTCCGACGGGTCATTCTTGATATCCTCTTGTATCATCTTGCTAGAAACCAAAAAAAGCCGGCTTTCCGCCGGCTAAAAATATTATTTAGTACCAAATAGCTTATCGCCGGCATCTCCCAGACCAGGCACGATATAACCATGTTCATTAAGGCATTCGTCAATAGAAGCCGTGTACAATTCAACATCCGGATGTGCTTTTTCCAATGCAGCAATACCTTCCGGTGCCGCAACCAGAACCAGTACCTTAATGACAGAACACCCTGCTTTTTTCAGCAAGTCAATCGTGGCTATCATGGAACCGCCGGTTGCCAGCATAGGATCAACAACCAATGCCATGCGTTCATCAATATCAGAAACCAATTTCTGGAAGTATGGCACAGGCTCAAGGGTTTCTTCATCACGGTAAACCCCGACAACACTGATACGTGCACTCGGGATATTTTCCAGGACACCGTCCATCATTCCCAATCCGGCACGCAGAATAGGGACTACTGTAATTTTCTTCCCTTTAATCTGTTCTATTTCTACCGGACCACACCATCCGTCAATGGTCACTTTCTCAACTTCAAAATCAGCAGTTGCTTCATATGTCAGAAGACTACCCACCTCTGAGGCCAGTTCACGAAAGCGTTTGGTGCTTATATCATGATCTCGCATCAGGCCAAGTTTATGTTTTACCAGTGGGTGATTAACCTCAACGATTTTCATGGGAGTTCTCCTAATATAGCCGGCAGATAAAAAAATCGCGGGATTATACCTCCTTTTCGGCATCTCGCCACTATTAATCTGTTGATTTTTATCAACCATAGTGCCTTTTCTTTTATTTTTATCTGACAGAAAACCTATACAAAGCTATCGCAAACGTTTGCCCAGACTGTTAGAATCAATCCCGTTCTGTTTTATTCATTCAAATGCAACCGCCTGGGAGCTACGCAGTGACCAACAAAACCTCTCTTAGCTATAAAGATGCTGGTGTCGATATTGATGCCGGTAATGCCTTAGTCAATCGTATCAAAAATGTCGTAAAACAGACCCGACGCCCGGAAGTCATGGGAGGATTGGGTGGTTTTGGTGCATTATGTTCCCTTCCGCAAAAATACCGCGAACCTGTATTGGTTTCCGGTACAGATGGTGTCGGCACTAAATTGCGCTTAGCCATGGATTTGAAACGCCATGACACTATCGGGATTGATTTGGTTGCCATGTGTGTTAACGACCTGATCGTTCAGGGTGCTGAACCTCTTTTTTTCCTCGATTACTACGCCACGGGCAAACTGGATGTTGATACCGCAACCAGTGTAATTACCGGTATTGCAGAAGGTTGTCAACAGGCAGGCTGTGCATTGGTCGGTGGTGAAACCGCTGAAATGCCCGGAATGTATCATGGCGAAGATTATGATGTTGCAGGTTTTTGTGTCGGTGTCGTCGAAAAATCAGAAATTATTGACGGCAGCCGGGTTCAGGTGGGAGATGCACTGGTTGCACTGGCATCAAGCGGCCCACATTCCAACGGCTACTCTTTGATCCGCAAAATTCTCGAAGTCAGCCGGACAAATCCAGAAAGCACCCAACTTGAGGGAAAATCCCTCGCTGATCATCTGCTCGCGCCAACACAAATTTATGTTAAATCTATTCTTGGATTGATTGAAGAAGTTGAAGTACATGCCATTTCACATCTGACAGGCGGTGGCTTCTGGGAAAACATCCCTCGTGTTCTGCCAGAAAATATGCAAGCCAGAATCGACTCAGGCAGTTGGCAATGGCCTGCTGTTTTTAAATGGTTGCAACAAGCAGGCGATGTCACTACATACGAAATGTACCGTACCTTCAATTGTGGTGTCGGAATGATTATAGCCCTGCCTCAATCTCAGGCAGAACAAGCGCTTTCATATCTGAATGCAGCGGGTGAAAACGCATGGCAAATTGGCTCTGTCTCTGAACTCAGTGCCCATGAAGAACCCGTTATTATCAGCTAAGGCAATGCATGAAAAAGATAGTTGTTTTAATTTCAGGCAATGGCAGTAATCTTCAGTCTATTATTGATGCCTGCCAGCAAAATCGGATCCATGGCTATATTTCTGCGGTTTTCAGCAACAAAGCGGATGCCTATGGTTTAAAACGTGCAGAACAAGCGGATATTCCCGCTTATTTCATCAATCCGAAAGCCCATGGGGATCGTAAGAATTATGATTTAGCACTGGCTGAAGCCATTGACCTGTATTCCCCCGATCTGGTGGTTTTGGCCGGATATATGAGCATTTTATCGCCTGATTTTGTCCAACATTATCATGGCCGGTTACTCAATGTTCACCCCTCTTTATTGCCGAAATATCCGGGTCTGCATACCCATCAGAGAGCCATTGAAAATGGCGATAAAGAGCATGGCACCTCTGTCCATTTTGTGACTGAAGAGCTGGACGGCGGCCCCGTCATTTTACAGGCTAAAGTGCCCATTTTTGAAGACGATATGGAAGAGGATGTCATCAAACGTGTTCAAACCCAAGAGCATAATATTTACCCTCTGGTGATTGATTGGTTCCTGAACGGGCGTTTGGTGATGGATGGCAATAAAGCATGCATGGACGGTAACATGTTACCTCCCCAAGGGTACGCCGCAGAATAAGTCCGTCGGTTAAATACAAGACCCGATAAATTTCACATTACGGCACATCCGCAAAGGGCAACTCCCCGGAAGCATAAGTAAATTATACGACCGGGGTAAGCTCACCGAAAACAATTGAACACGACCAATCATACTGTGGCTTGCAAGACAAAAATAACTTGAAAGAAAAAAATCACCTGAAAGACAAAAAGTATGACCTACTGTTTTATGTCAGTGTTTCTTCACAAGACGCTATATTAAAACGAGACTTTGCTGTAAGTTGTCATGCCGGATTGGCTTATTGCCTTATCCGCAAATTTCGGATATTTATCAATCTGAAAATATTAACCTTGAAATAATTGATTATTAGAATATTACTTAATACCAAATATATTTATACGCAATGGATTTCAAGTTGCATCGCGGCGGCAAGGGAATGAATCCACGGGAGCATAGATAACTATGTGACCGGGGTGAATGAGTGCAGCCAACAAAGAGGCAACTTGAAAGACGAAGGGTATAGTGTGAATACGGCTCATTTCATCATCTATATCCATTGAGTTTCAAGGTATAGCCAACAACGCGACAACTTGAAAGGCAACGAATATAAAAACACTGAGGTATCCAATGTCCGGTGGTTCAGAATATCCACTTATCAACTTACGTCCCCTTGAACGGGAAGACCTCCCTTTTGTCCATCAACTCGATAATAATGCCAGTGTTATGCGTTATTGGTTTGAAGAACCTTATGAAGCGTTTGTCGAACTCTGTGATCTCTATGACAAACACATCCATGACCAGAGTGAGCGCCGTTTTATCATTGAGAGCATGACGGCCAGAGTCGGGTTGGTGGAGCTAGTCGAAATTGATTATGTTCATCGTCGCTCAGAGTTCCAGATTATCATTGCACCAACCTACCAAGGGCAAGGATATGCAACTCAGGCCGTTAAACTTGCGATGGAATATGCCTTTGCTGTCCTGAATCTTTATAAACTGTACCTCATTGTTGATAAAGAAAATTTAAAGGCAATTCATATATACAATAAATTGGGGTTTCATACCGAAGGCGAATTGATCGATGAATTTTTTGTGAATGGCTCTTATCATACTGCCATTCGGATGTGTACGTTCCAGCATCACTATTTTGCCAGAAAAGCGCTCGAGGCTCAGACAGCTGCCGGTTAGATCCGCATCATCATGCATGGGCTGTTAAATGCCATTGATTAAATGTTGTCGCTGTCTATTAAACGCTATCTATTCAACAAATGGAAAACCAAATGGAGTAGTAATGTCCCACGATCGCCTCTATACCGAAAAAGAACTCAGTTGGCTCTCTTTCAACGAACGTGTCCTTCAGGAAGCGGCGGACAAAAGTAACCCGCTAATTGAAAGAATGAGGTTTTTAGGGATCTACTCCAATAACCTGGATGAGTTTTATAAAGTTCGTTTTGCCGACGTCAAACGACGCATTCTTATCAGTGAAGAAAGGGGATCTGCTACCGGCGCCCGTCAATTGCTGAAAAAAATTGAGGCTAAAGTCGCCAAAATCGATCAGGAGTTCGATGAACTTTACAATGAGTTATTGCTGGAAATGGCGCGTAATCAGATTTTTTTGATTAACGAACGACAAATATCACCCAATCAACAAATCTGGCTGCGGCAATATTTCCGGCAGCATTTACGCCCGCACATTACCCCGATTGTCATCAATCCGGAAACGAACTTAGTTGAATTTTTGAAAGACGATTACACCTATTTAGCGGTTGAAATTATCCGGGGGCAAACAACAAAATATGCCTTGCTGGAAATTCCATCAGATAAAGCCCCCCGTTTCGTTAACCTGCCGCCAGAACAGCCACGCAGACGCAAGTCAATGATATTGCTTGATAATATCCTGCGTTATACATTGGATGAAATTTTCAAGGGCTTCTTCGATTACGACACGTTGAATGTCTATTCCATGAAGATGACCCGTGACTCTGAATATGATCTGGCAACCGAAATGGAATCCAGCCTTCTGGAACTGATGTCTTCAACCCTGAAACAAAGGCTGACGGCAGAACCTGTAAGATTCGTCTATCAACGTGATATGCCGGATGAAATGGTCGGGTTGCTGCGCACTAAACTGGGGCTTTCCAATGATGATTCCGTTATTGCGGGTGGCCGCTACCATAATTTCAAAGATTTCATCAAATTCCCCAATGAAGGAAACCGCAATCTCCTGAATAAACCCATACCCCGGTTGCGTCATACTTGGTTCGACCATTTCCGCAATGGTTTTGATGCCATTCGTGAAAAAGACGTTCTGCTTTATTACCCTTACCACACATTTGAACATGTGCTGGAATTGCTCCGGCAAGCCTCTTTCGATCCCAGCGTGCTTTCCATCAAGATTAACATCTACCGTGTTGCCAAAGATTCCCGGATTATTGATTCGATGATCCATGCTGCCCACAACGGCAAAAAAGTGACGGTGGTGGTGGAGTTGCAAGCACGTTTTGATGAAGAAGCCAATATCCATTGGGCAAAACGTCTGACTGAAGCGGGGGTTCATGTTATTTTCTCCGCTCCCGGCCTGAAAATCCATGCCAAACTGTTTGTCATTTCACGCCTTGAAGGAAACGAAATTATCCGTTATGCCCATATTGGAACAGGAAATTTCAATGAGAAAACCGCCCGCTTATATACCGATTACTCCCTGTTGACGGCAAAACCTGAGGTGACCAATGAAGTCCGGCGCGTCTTTAACTTTATTGAAAATCCTTATCGCCCGGTCACATTTGAAAATTTGATGGTATCTCCCCAAAATTCACGGGCTATGCTCAATCAATTGATTAATCAGGAAATTGAAAACGCCAAAGCAGGGGAAATTGCAGGCATTACCCTGAAAATCAATAACCTGGTAGATAAGGAATTAGTAGAGCGCTTGTATGATGCCTCAGAAGCAGGTGTAAAAATTCGCCTTCTGATACGTGGCATGTGTTCTTTAGTCCCAAACCAACCCGGATTCAGCGAGAATATTCAGGTGACCAGCATTGTTGATCGTTTTCTCGAGCATGATCGGGTTTATGTTTTTACGAACAAAGGCGATGAAAAAGTGTTTCTCTCATCGGCAGACTGGATGACCCGCAATATTGATTATCGCATCGAAGTTGCCGTTTGCCTGTTAGATCCTATGTTAAAGCAACAAGTTCTGGATATTCTCGAATTACAGTTCAGTGACACGGTCAAAGCGCGTTACATTGATAAGGAATTAAGCAATCGCTATGTTCCCCGCGGAAATAAGCGTAAAATCCGCGCACAGCTTGCTGTTTATGATTACCTGAAAAACCTTGAGCAACCAGAACCAAGAGCCTGATTTATGCCGTTGAAACACGACACCCCGACCCCTAAGCCCCAGGAAATCGCCACCATTGATCTGGGTTCCAATAGCTTTCATATGGTAATTGCGCGTATTGTCAACGGTGCATTGCAGATTATCGGACGTTTGAAAAAACGAGTTTACCTTGCCGATGGTTTAAACAGCAAAAATGAATTGAGTGAAGAATCCATCAATCGCGGCATCACCTGCCTTTCCCTGTTTGCTGAACGACTTCAGGGGTTTTCAGCAGATAATGTTTGTCTGGTGGGAACGCACAGTTTGCGTGAAGCCGCTAATGCTCAGGAATTTTTGAAACGGGCAAAAGAAGTTATCCCCTACCCGATTGAAATCATTTCTGGTCATGAAGAAGCCCGCCTGATTTTTATGGGTGTTGAACATACCCAACCGGAAAAAGGCCGCAAATTGGTGATTGACATTGGGGGCGGTTCCACTGAATTGGTCATTGGTGAAGATTTCGAACCTTTATTAATTGAAAGCCGCCGCATGGGTTGTGTCAGTTTTGCCCGCCAATTCTTTCCGGAGGGGGTCATTAATGAACATAACTTCCGCAAGGCACGACTTCAGGCAGCACAAAAACTGGAAAATCTGGTGTGGCAATTTCGTTCTAAAGGCTGGGATTTTGCGTTAGGTGCATCAGGCACAATCAAATCCATCCATGAATTATTGGTTGAACTCGGGGAAAAAGATGGCCTGATTACCCCGGAACGCCTCAATATGCTGGTCAAGCGCATTCTGAAATATAAGAATGTCAAGTCACTGGAATTGCCCGGGTTATCTTATGACCGCAAACAGACTTTTGTACCCGGCCTTGCCATTTTATGCGGCATTTTTGATGCCTTGCACATTCAGGAATTACGCCTGTCACAGGGCGCGCTGCGGGAAGGTGTACTTTATGAAATGGAAGATCGCTTTCGTCATCAGGATATTCGCCAGCGAACAGCCAAAAGCCTTGCCGAACATTATAATATCGATCGGGAACAGGCCGAACGCGTCTGGACTACAGCGAAAACACTTTACGAACAATGGGCAACACAGAACCCGAAACGAATACATCCTCAATTGGAATCGATTCTGTTGTGGGCTTCCATGCTGCATGAAGTTGGCCTAAGCATCAATCTGAGCGGGCTTCAACGGCATTCTGCCTATATTTTGCAACATACTGACCTTCCCGGATTTAACCAAGAACAACAATTGCTGCTGGCAACACTTGTGCGTTATCACCGTAAGGCCGTTAAAGTACATGAACACCCTCGTTTCTATCTGTTTAAGAAAAAACAATATCTTCCTATGATCAAGATATTGAGATTGGCGACTTTGTTGAATAACCAACGCCAGTCAACCACAACACCGCAGACACTGAGGCTAGAAACCGAGCAGGGTCAATGGACACTTTATTTGCCCAAAAATTATTTAACCCAAAACGCCCTTGTGCTGCTTGACTTAGAGAAAGAACAGGATTATTGGAATGATGTGGCTGGTTGGAACTTATATATTGAAGAGGAATCGACTTAGCGATACCACCTTATGAAAAAGAAAAAGAAAACGGTTCAGATTATAAAATTGATATTGCTTATCAGCTTTCTGCTTTTATTTGGACGTTTTATCTACTCATTTATGGCAGCATTGGAACATCATCAACAACAAACAATATCATCCCCCACCAGCAGGCAAATAGAATAGTTGCTGTGGGGCCTGCCGGAAGCCCTATTCCTGACTATTCCGTATTTATGGCAAAAATTACGGTATTTTCTACTCCGATTTCATGAACGGGTCCTCCGGTCATCAGGGAGCAACAGGCTCCCGCTTTCGGGTACTACTATAAGAAGGCCGAAAATCTGAAGGACCCACACCTCATATCTCAATCCCAGCACAAAGCCAAAGGCTAAGTGGTTGGAATATGTTCATTACATTCTCTTCGTTGTGCGTAAATATTACTTTTTCTAAGTAAACTATCCATTGGAAACATAACCAAATGAAATGCGGGTATGGTTATTTTTAAATGCAAGCACCCACAGGTACCCATAAATTAAATTTCACCATCGAGTTCTTTCTCAGACAGCCCCTTAAACTCAAAAGGTTCGCTATCAACATAATCTTCAGTGGCATCACCTGAGAAAATATTGCTTTGCCCCTCACCTAAATCCAGTTTCTTCACTTTACCAGTTTTGGCTGAGAAATCGATTTTCTTTAGATCTGTCCAGAAAATATTCGGTGTCAGTGCAGACTCAAAGAAATAGAGCTGGCGTTTATGATCAACCAATGTCCGCCAACGTGTTGATGAAATTTCTATCGAATCGTCTATCGCCAACCCGTAAGGAACCGAAACGTTACGAATTACACTGAATACACTTGCAACGGCTTTATTGGGTGTCGTTTCTTGTGGAATAGCATTAATATAGAATTGAGCGCGAGCAAATCTGTCCGGAGAACGATTGGTGCCCGGAAGTTCCTCTGTGCCCGGAATATTTTCCCAATATTCCTGCATTTCCAATTGCTCTTCATACGTTGGTGAATTCGTCATCACCTGATATTTACGGCTATGATGAATCACTTGTTCACCGTCAATATATTCAATAATCGCACTATCACCACTCGCATCTGACAATGATAAATGCAATGTTGCTAAACGACCTTGGCCCGGCACTTCATCCGTCATTACGACGAAAGGGTCATTTTCCAGTGATTCAACGGCTTCAGCGACTGTCGCATAATTATCCAGCATAAACTGCGCCCACAATGAAATCGATAATGCAGGCCGCTTATCATTGGGTTGTGGATATTTAGATTCAGCTAACCATAATAAGTTAGCCATAAGACCTTTTTCATTAATACCATCTGTGGTTGAAATATCGTAGCCAGATGCAATCACACTGCCATATTGAGATTCCCATCCAACAGAATTAGGACCTGCTATACCGTACCTGTACATGCCTCGTGGAAATATCCATAAATTTGTTCCGATTTCGTATCTAAAATCCATCGTTCTTGTTGTTATGGTTTGTCCATATTTACCTAAATAAACTATACGAGTACACATATCATCTCCTAAGATAAAAAGTAAAAACAGATAGATTTCTTCAGATTATAGAAATTATTTTTCTACGCTTTATGCTTAAATTTAATGAGATATATATATAATTCGCTCACCAATTTAAGAATGACATAAAATAACTGAATGGAAATTAATAAAATCTCTTCCTCCTATAAAAATTTAGATGATATGCCATATGAAAGGGTTTTTCTGAACGACAAATCAATTTCATTGAATCATATAACCGCTGAGATATCAGCCTATGGTATAATCTAATTTATTTAGTAAGTTAGGAATATTTTTTTGATATACTGAGTACTACAGCCATAGGTTCCATTTGTGGCATGATAGCCGGACATTTTTTCACACACCGTATTGAACATGAAAACCTTACTCTACTTGATCGGATTAAGCGATTGAACCGTAAAACACTCGGTTATTCAAAATCGCCAGAAATGCATGACAAAATTATCGGTACTTTTATCGAAAGGGTATATTATATATCGAAAGAGAATATTATATTTAGCGCCAGCAACGCATTGAATACGCGACCGGGTTTATCATAGTGAGTGTTAAATCTTATATTTATACAAATATAAAATAATTGTGTAATATTTTTTATAACGCAGTTTACTTTTAATATCTTGGTGAAAAATTCAATTGCGCATATGAATAACATCATGTGACGCCTAGTCATGTTATTTTAATAACAAACCTAATTATCATCTTTGGTTACAAATATCAATCCGAATATTTCTATACCATTCTTTGATCTGAATTAAGTTTATAAACGTATCACTATATTAGTGTCTGTTATAAATGCTGTGCCCTATTAGAAATTAGAACGATGTTTAGTTAATAGAATCAAAACCTGACACTTTGGAATTATAAAATGAATTCGCCACATAGCCTCATTCCATCATTAGAAAATCCCCGTACTTCTTCCCATGAACTATCACTGAGTTCTACTCAACAAGTCATTTGGCTTGACCAAATTCTTCACCCTGACACCCCCAATTACAACATCAGTACATTGGTCTGTATCAATGGGGATCTGGATGAAGCATTGTTCACTCAAGCCCTTGAAGCTGTTGTTTCTCGCCATGACGCATTGCGCTTGCGGCTTGTGGATACCCACGGATTGCCTCGCCAGAAACTCATCGATACTTTCTCAGTATCTTTAGCTGTGCACGATTTTTCACAATCTGCTGATGCAGAATCCGAAGCCACACAGCAAATACACGCTACTTTTGTGCGTCCGTTCCATTTGTATGGTGAGCTGTGGCGTTCCGAGCTGCTGCGAGTCAGTGATACTCGTTGGTACTGGCAATTTTGCTGTCATCATTTGATCTCAGATGGTCTGAGTTTGAGGCTGGTTATCAAAGATCTTGCAGATAATTACAATTGCTTGGTCAAGGGAAATACATTAGCAGACGTTGCCCCTTCCTATCTCGATTTTATTGTTGAAGATCGCGCCTATCTTGACTCTAAATTACACGCGCGCGATCTGCAATTTTGGCTGAAGCGCTATGAAAAACTGCCCCCTGCCCTAATTCCGCCCTCAAATGCAGGCACATCTGTCACTCATAAGCCAACAAAACCCGTTCTTTGGCAATTGGATAAAACACTTTTCCAGCAAATTGAAGATGCAGTGGCTGCCCATGGGTTATCCGTCCTCCATTTTATGTATGCCGTTCTGGCTTGCTACTTCGCACGCAGTGCAGACACAGAAGAGATTGTTATTGGCATTCCCGTGCACAATCGCAGAAATGCGAAACAGAAATGTACAATAGGGATGTTCTCATCAGTCATTCCCATTGGCGTGACTGTTCACGCTGAGGATTCTTTCCTGGATGTCATGCGCAAAACAGCAACGGAATTGCGTCGTTGCTATAAGCATCAGCGGTTGCCAATCGCTGAGATTAACCAGCACACGCAAGTCAAACAGAAAACAGGGCGCACTCAACTTTTTGATATCATGCTTTCGCTGGAGTTGTTTGAAGTCAATGCAAGTATGCAAGGTACTGTCACAACACTCAAACAATCATATCGTGGCGCTATGTTTCCTCTCACGATAGCTATCTACCAATACACATTTACCCACCTTGAAAACGCAAATCAACCTGCCACAATCGAATTTAACTACGATACTGATTACCTGAGCCACGAAGAGGTTGTTGCCCTTCAATCTCGTTTGGCCTTATTAGTGGAAACCGCCATCACATCTCTGGATATGCCCGTAGGAAGAACACCGCTATTGCCGGAGGCGGAACGCCAGCAACTACTGCTGGGCTTCAATGCAACCGATGCTGACTTTCCACAACATATTTTGGTACATCAATTATTCGAACAACAGGCTGAACGCACTCCGGATGCGATTGCAGTCGCGTTTGGCACTCACTCCCTTAGTTACGATGAGCTCAATCGTCGCTCTAATTGTTTAGCGCATGACTTGCTTACTTTAGGAGTGCAACCCGACAGCCGGGTCGCCATCTGTGTTGAACGCAGTCTGGAGATGATAGTGGGGCTGTTGGCTATCCTCAAAGCTGGCGGTGCCTATGTACCGTTAGATCCGGCTTATCCGACCGAGCGGCTGATGTATATGCTTGATGATGCGGCACCGGTGGCGCTGCTTACCCAGTCTTCACTCACTGCAAGGTTGAACAGCCATCTGCCTACTGTGCTACTTGATACCCAAGCCCCATCCATTTTTGATAAAGAGTCAGAAAAAAATCCTGATGCTCAATTACAGGGACTGACCTCACGTCATCTGGCGTATGTGATTTATACCTCAGGCTCCACCGGATTACCCAAGGGAGTGGAAATGCCTCTGGCGGCATTGTCGAATTTGTTGCAATGGCACCGCGACAACCCTTCCCATCTCTCCGGAAGCGGTAAAACACTACAATTTGCTGCATTGGGGTTTGATGTTGCCTTCCAGGAAATATTTACGACCCTCTGTGAAGGTGGATGTTTGGTCTTGATTAATGAAGCCATACGTCGGGAGCCACACCAACTCCTCCAACTTATTCAGCAAAAACAAATTGACAGGCTTTTCCTTCCCTACATTGCCCTACAGCACCTTGCTGAAGCTTCCGGCGGCATTGAAGGCGATTTTGCTTGTCTGGCTCACATCGTTACCGCAGGCGAACAATTGCGCATCACGCCAGCCATTCGCCGTTTTCTGCAACGCACTGGATCATGCCAGCTACACAATCACTATGGCCCGACGGAAAGCCATGTGGTTACAGCGTATACACTGGGCAAAAATATTAATCAGTGGGCCATATTACCTCCCATAGGCCGCCCAATTGCTAACACCCGAATTTATCTTCTGGATACGCAAGGCCAGCCGGTACCCCTTGGGGTGGCAGGTGAAATTCACATCGGCGGTGCTGGTGTGGCCCGTGGCTATCTAAACCGCCCGGAATTGACGGCAGAGCGCTTTATTCCCGATCCATTCTCAGCAACGCCAAACGCCCGTCTGTACAAGACAGGTGACCTCGGACGCTGGCTACCCGATGGTAATATCGAATACCTCGGCCGCAATGATTTTCAGATCAAGCTGCGCGGCTTCCGCATTGAGCTGGGCGAAATCGAAGCGCGCCTGATTCAGTGCCCGGAAATAGACGAAGCTGTTGTTATTGCCCGCGAGGATATTCCCGGTGACAAACGTCTGGTTGCCTATTTGCGGACTCAGCCTGATATTGAACCAGAGCCATCCAAATTGCGCCAGCAACTTGCACAGCATTTGGCCGACTATATGCTGCCCAGTGCTTTTGTCGTGTTGGATGCTTTTCCGCTGACCCCCAACGGTAAACTCGACCATAAGGCGCTGCCCGCCCCTGATCAGTCAGCAATGGTAACGCGTGACTATGAAGCCCCCTTCGGCGAACAGGAAACAATGCTGGCTGAAATCTGGCAAGACTTGCTGGGGCTCGCCCGTGTCGGCCGCCAAGATCATTTCTTTGAGCTCGGTGGTCATTCGCTGATAGCGGTCAGTCTGATTGAACGACTGCGCAATGCTGGATGGTTACTTGATGTCCGCGGTGTTTTTTCTGCCCCCGTGCTTGCTGACATGGCTCAGGCTATCCGGATAAATCAGGATAACGCTGTTTTTATTGTGCCACCCAACCGTATTCCTGAAAACTGCGCCGTTATTACTCCCGATTTGTTGCCCTTGGCAACATTGTCTCAAGCGGACATTGACACGGTTGTCAAAACCGTCGTTGGCGGCGCGGCCAATGTGCAGGATATCTATCCGCTTGCCCCACTACAGGAAGGCATATTGTTCCATTATCAGCTACAGGAGCAAGGCGATGCCTATCTGTTAAGTAGTCTGATTGCCTTTGATAACCGTGAGTGTCTCGATGCTTTCCTTGGCGCCCTGCAACAAGTCATCGACCGCCACGATATTTTGCGTACCGCCATCTGCTGGCAAAATGTAACCCAACCGGTACAAGTAGTCTGGCGTCAGGCGCCACTGTCAGTGATGACGTTTGTTCCGACCTCAGAAGATAATGTGCAGGCTCAGTTGCAAGCCCATGCTGATCCACGTCAACGCCGGCTCGATCTGAGTCAGGCACCACTGCTTGCCGCTGATATCGCTCACGATCCTGACAACCATCAGTGGTTACTGGCACTGAGTTTCCATCATCTGGTCTGTGACCATATGACACTGGTGTTTATCGTTGATGAAATCCGCCTGCTTTATCAAGGGCGTACCGAGGAACTACCCAATCCGCTGCCGTACCGTAACTTCATTGCCCAAACCCGGAGCGTGCCATCCTCGGTACATGAAGACTACTTCCGTAACCGACTTGCAGACGTTGATGCACCAACAGCGCCGTTTGGCCTGCTCAATGTACAAAGTGATGGCGAAGATATTGCAGAAGCCCGTTTATTGCTGGATACCACGCTGGCCCGGGCGATCCGCGATCAGGCCCGTCGCTTGGGAGTCAGTTCTGGCGTGTTGTTCCATGTTGCCTGGGCACAAGTGCTGGCACAGACCAGCGGCCGTGATGATGTCGTTTTCGGTTCCGTGCTACTCGGCCGTCTGCAAGGTTCTGCCGGCGCTGACCGGGTAATGGGAATGTTTATCAATACCCTGCCAGTGCGGGTATCCCTTGCTGGTCGCAGCGTGCTGGAAGCCGTGCGTGCCACTTACTCTGACCTGATGGCACTGCTAGAACATGAACAAGCACCGCTGGCACTGGCCCAACGTTGCAGTGGTGTGATGCCACCAATGCCATTGTTCAGTGCCCTGCTCAATTACCGCCATAACCAGCCAAACACAGACGATACAGCCTGGGATGGCATGCGTTTGTTGACAACAGAGGAGCGCAATAACTATCCGCTGACGCTCTCGGTGGATGATTTGGGCGAAGGTTTCAATCTCGTGGTTCAGGCTGTTTCCGGGGTTGATCCCTATCGGGTCACAAACTATCTGGTTACGGCCATCAGTGGCCTGACTGAAGCACTGGCAACTGAATCCCGGCAATCTATTTTAGGCCTGCCGATCCTGCCCGCGACCGAACGCCAGCAAATACTGGTGAGCTTCAATAACACCGAAGCTGACTTCCCAAGGGAAGCCCTGATTCATGAATTGTTTGAGCAACAAGTAGTACGCACTCCAGATGCCATTGCGGTGGTATTTGAAGAAAGCGCCCTCAGCTACGGTGAACTGAACCGGCGCGCCAACCGGCTGGCCCATCATTTGATTGCGCTGGGGGTAAAACCCGATGACCGGGTGGCCATCTGCGTTGAACGCAGCCCAGAGATGGTGGTAGGGCTATTGGCCATACTCAAAGCTGGCGGCGCCTATGTGCCATTGGACCCGGCCTATCCGGCCGAACGGCTGGCCTATATGCTCAGTGATGCGGCGCCAGTGGCACTACTGACTCAGGCAGCCCTGAAGGAAACATTGGGCAGCAATCTGCCTACCATAGTGCTTGATGCCCAACACCCCTCTATTTTTGATAAAACGTCGGCAGAAAACCCCGATGCTCAGGCACTGGGGCTTACCTCACACAGTCTGGCATACGTGATTTATACCTCCGGCTCCACCGGGCAACCCAAAGGCGTCATGGTTGAACACGGCGGATTCAGAAATTACCTACAGTGGGCGCTTGTACATTATGCCAATGCAAATCGACTGAACAGTATTGTGTCATCCCCGGTGGCCTTTGATGCGACTGTCACCAGCATTTATCTGCCCCTGCTTTGTGGCGGCAGAATACAACTGCTCCGTGACGGACAAGAATTGATTGAGTTGATACCCACTCTGTTATCTATGGATGACACTACTCTGGTCAAGATCACACCAACCCATTTCGCTGCGGTTGGTCAGGAATTGCTGACGGCAAAACAAACTTGTCCCGCACATTGCTTCATTGTGGGAGGGGAGTCACTTTCCAGTTCAACCGTAGCATGTTGGCGTGAGCTTTCTCCTGAATCACGTATTGTCAATGAGTATGGCCCAACCGAAACGGTGGTTGGCTGTATCACGTTTGACGCCAATGAGCCAAATGGTTTCATCGGCAATGTTCCCATCGGCCACCCAATTGCCAACACCCAGATCTATATTCTGGATGCACAGGGGGAACCCGTGCCCTGCGGCGTTACCGGTGAGATTTATATCGGCGGGGCGGGGGTGGCCCGCGGCTACCTTAACCGCCCGGCCTTGACAGCGGAACGTTTTATTCCTGACCCGTTCTCCGCCCTCCCGGGGGCCCGGCTGTATAAAACCGGTGACCTCGGCCGCTGGCGGCCGGATGGCAATATTGACTACCTCGGCCGCAACGATTTTCAGGTCAAGCTGCGCGGCTTCCGCATCGAACTCGGCGAAATCGAGGCGCAACTGGCTCAGTGCCCGGGGGTCGACGACGCCGTTGTTATTGTCCGCGAAGACCTGCCGGGCGACCCCCGCCTGGTGGCCTATCTCCGGCCTCAGCCGGGCGCTGAACTGGTGCCGGCGGAGTTGCGCCAGCAACTGGCACCACATCTGGCCGACTACATGCTGCCCGGTGCCTTTGTGATGCTGGAACGCTTCCCGCTGACCCCCAATGGCAAACTCGACCGCAAATCGCTGCCCGCCCCTGACCAGTCAGCCGTGGCCATGCAGGCTTATGAAGCGCCCGTGGGCGAACTGGAAACCACGCTGGCCCGGATCTGGCAAGATCTGCTGGGGCTGGCGCGTGTCGGCCGTCATGACCACTTCTTTAAGCTTGGCGCCCACTCATTACTCGCGGTGCAATGCGCGACACGCCTACGCCAGGCGCTGGCACTGGAGCTGCCGCTGGCCCAGCTCTTTGCCCGGCCGGTCTTGCGTGATCTCGCTCAGACACTCGCCGGGGCCGCTGTCAGCGAGCAGGTGGTGATCCCTGTGGCCGATCGCCGCATGCCCCTGCCGCTCTCTTTTGCCCAGCAGCGATTGTGGTTCCTCGACCAGCTCGATCCCGCGGCCAGCCTGGCCTACCATATTCCCGCGGTATTGCAGCTTTCCGGTCGGCTTGACGCTCAGGCCCTCACTGCGGCGCTCAATCACCTGGTCGCCCGTCAAGAGAGCCTGCGTACCCACTTTACGCTGGTTGACGGCCAGCCCTGCCAGCAAATCGCCCCCGCAGACACCGGTTTTGCCCTCCCCTGCCGGGACCTGCGTCCCCTGAGCGAAACGGCCCGGACCCGTCGCGTGGCCGAACTGACCGAATATGAGGGTAGTACCCCGTTCGACCTGACTCAGGGTCCGCTGATCCGCGGTCAATTGCTGCAACTGACTGATGAAGAACATGTGCTGCTGTTTACCCAGCACCACATCATCTCTGACGGCTGGTCCACTGGTATTCTGGTCCGCGAACTGGCGGCACTTTATCAGGCTGCCCTGTCGGGTCAGGCGGCATCCTTGCCCCCCCTGCCTGTCCAGTATGCTGACTATGCCGTCTGGCAGCGCAACGCATTGCAGGGTGACCGCCTGACCGCCCTGCGTGATTTCTGGCATACCCAATTACAGGGGGCGCCTGCCTTGCTGGAATTGCCCACTGACCGCCCACGCCCGTCAGTACAGCGTTATGCCGGCAGCCGGGTGCCTGTCCACCTGAGTGCGGCAGTCCTCACGGCCCTCAAGACACTGGGCCAAAATCAGGGCACGACCCTGTTTATGACCCTGCTTGCGGCCTGGGCGGTGGTACTGGCCCGCCTCAGCGGTCAGGACGATATCGTCATTGGCACCCCCGTGGCTAACCGCCCGCACAGTGAAACCGAAGCGTTAATTGGCTTCTTCGTCAATACGCTGGCCCTGCGCATTGAACCCGGCCGATGCCACACGGTGGCGGAACTGCTGGCCCAGATTCGCGAGCGCACACTGGCGGCCTATGCCCATCAGGAGCTGCCTTTCGAGCAGGTGGTAGACACCTTGCAGCCGGCCCGCAGCCTGAGCCACAGCCCCATTTTTCAGGTCATGCTGGCGCTGGATAACACCCCGGCGCAAGCATTGGCACTGCCCGGACTGGCACTGTCCCCTGTTGAGCAACCGCAGCGCAACAGCCAATTTGACCTGACGCTGTCACTGACGGAAACCGACACCGGTTTAGCCGGAAGGCTGGAATATGCGACCGACCTGTTTGATCAGGCGACCGTGGTCCGCATGGCGGGCTACTTTGAAAATGTCCTGACGGCGATGGCCGCCGATGTCACCCAGACTGTCCCGTCCCTGCCAATGCTGTCTGCCGCCGAGCAACAGCAACTGCGGGTAGATTTCAACGCCACACAGGTGGATTTCCCGCAGGAAGCCCTGATCCACGAGCTGTTCGAACAACAGGCAGCCCGGACCCCGGATGCCATCGCGGTGCTGTTTGAAGCATGCGCGCTCAGCTACAGCGAGCTGAACCAGCGCGCCAACCGGCTGGCCCACCATCTGCTGACCTTGGGTGTACAGCCCGATGACCGGATTGCTATTTGCGCCGAGCGCAGCCCGGAAATGGTGGTCGGCTTGCTGGGTATCCTGAAGGCCGGAGCCGCCTACCTGCCGCTTGATCCGGCTTACCCCGCCGAACGGCTGGCCTACATGCTCAGCGACGCGGCGCCAGTGGCCCTGCTGACCCAGACGGCCCTGCTGGAAACCCTGAACAGTCCCCTGCCGACGGTGGTGCTTGATGACGGGGGCGCATCCGGGTGGGATAACGGCCCGGCCGCCAACCCGGGCACCCGGGCGCTGGGGCTGGCTTCACACCACCTGGCCTATGTGATTTACACCTCCGGCTCCACCGGCCAGCCCAAAGGGGTGATGAACAGCCACCGGGCCCTGTGCAACCGCCTGGTCTGGATGCAGGCGGCCTATAGCCTGACCCCCGCTGACCGTGTCCTGCAAAAAACCCCGTTCAGTTTCGATGTTTCCGTCTGGGAATTCTTCTGGCCGCTGCTCTGGGGCGCGCGTCTGGTGATGGCCCGTCCCGAAGGGCATAAAGATACCGGTTATCTGGCCCGGTTGATTGAGACTGCCGGTATTACCACCCTGCACTTTGTGCCGTCCATGTTGCAGCAGTTTGTCCGGGGGGTGTCACCAGAGTATGCCTGTGCCTCCCTCAAGCGGGTGATTTGCAGTGGTGAAGCATTGCCGCCCGAACTGCAACAGCGCTTCTTCGCACGTTTCGAAGCCGAGCTGCACAACCTGTATGGCCCGACCGAAGCCGCGATTGATGTCACCCATTGGACCTGCCAGCGCGGGGATAACCGCCACTTTGTCCCGATTGGCCGCCCCATCGCCAATACCCAACTTTATATTCTGGATGCACAGGGTCAGCCGGTGCCGCTCGGGGTAGCCGGTGAAATCCATATCGGCGGGGGGGGGGGGGCCCGCGGTTACCTGAACCGACCAGCCCTGACAGCGGAGCGCTTTATCCCCGACCCGTTCTCCCCCGCCCCGGAGGCCCGGCTGTACAAGACCGGTGACCTTGGCCGCTGGCTGCCCGACGGCAGTATCGACTACCTCGGCCGCAACGATTTTCAGGTCAAGCTGCGCGGTTTCCGCATTGAACTGGGGGAAATTGAAGTGCACCTGACCCGGTGTGCAGGGGTGCAGGAAGCGGTAGTTATCGCCCGTGAAGACAGCCCGGGGGACAAACGCCTGGTGGCCTATCTCCGGCCGCAGCCCGGTACTGAACTGGTGCCGGCTGCACTGCGTCAGCAACTGGTGCCGCATCTGGCCGACTACATGCTGCCCGCCGCCTTTGTGATGCTGGAAACGTTCCCGCTGACGCCGAACGGCAAGCTCGATCGCCGGGCGCTGCCGGCGCCTGACCAATCTGCCGTAGCAACGCGTGCCTATGAAGCACCAGAGGGTGCATTGGAAACCACGCTGGCGCAGATTTGGCAGAACCTGCTCGGGCAGACCCGCATCAGCCGGCACGACCACTTCTTCGAACTCGGCGGCCACTCACTGATGGCAGTCAGCCTGATTGAACAACTGCGCAATGCCGGCTGGCGGCTTGATGTGCGCAGCATCTTCTCCGCGCCGGTCCTCACTGACATGGCGCAGGCTGTCCGGGCGAATCAGGGGGAAGCCGCCTTTATTGTGCCGCCTAATCGCATTCCTGACGGCAGCACCATGCTCACCCCTGAAATGCTGCCACTGGTCACGTTGTCTCAGGCAGAAATCGACACCATTGTGGAAACCGTGGCAGGCGGGGCGGCCAATGTGCAGGATATCTACCCGCTGGCGCCATTGCAGGCGGGTATCCTGTTCCATCACCGGTTGCAGGAGCAAGGTGATGCCTATCTGTTGCACCATCTCATCGCCTTCGATACCCGGGTACGCCTTGACGACTTCATGGCGGCATTGCAAGCGGTCATCAACCGCCATGATATCCTGCGTACCGCGGTTTGCTGGCAGGGACTGACGCAGCCCGTGCAGGTGGTCTGGCGTCAGGCACCACTGTCAGTGACAACGTTTGTCCCCGCCAGCCCAGACAATGTGCCGGCCCAATTGCAGGCGCACACCGATCCTCGTCGGTGTCATATTGATTTGAGTCAAGCCCCGTTAATGACCACCAATATTGTTCAAGATCCTGCCAGCAATGAATGGCTGCTGGCCCTGAACTTCCATCATCTCATTGGCGATCATATGACGCTGGAGCTTATCGTCGCCGAGATCCGTTTACTGTTGCAAGGGCAGGCAGAAACACTGCCTGCTGCACTACCTTACCGTGACTTTATCGCTCAAATCCTGAGTGTGCCCGCCTCCGTGCATGAGGACTATTTCCGCGCCCGGCTCGCTGATGTCGATACCCCGACTGCTCCCTTTGGTTTGCTTAATGTACAGGTTAACGGCGAGGATATGACGGAGGCCCATTTGCTATTGGATAGCCCACTAGCGCAAGCAATCCGCATGCAGGCCCGTCGTCTCGGTATCAGTCCGAGTGTTTTATTCCATGTCGCCTGGGCTCAGGTATTGGCACAAACCAGCGGTCGTGACGATGTCGTGTTCGGGACGGTGCTGCTTGGGCGTCTGCAAGGCTCCGCCAGCGCCGATCAGGTGATGGGAATGTTTATCAATACGCTGCCAGTGCGGGTATCCCTCGCGGATCGCAGTGTGCTGGAAGTCGTGCGCGCCACCTACCGCGATCTGACTGCGTTGTTGGAGCATGAACAAGCTCCCTTGACGCTGGCGCAGGGCTGTAGCGGCGTGAAGTCACCGTTGCCGCTTTTCAGTGCCCTGCTTAACTACCGCCATAGCCAGCCGGATACGGCTGATAAGGTCTGGGATGGTATGCGCATATTGACCGCAGAAGAACGCACTAACTATCCGTTGACCCTTTCGGTGGATGATCTGGGGGAAGATTTCAATTTGATAACCCAGGGTGTTGCAGGTGTTGATCCCGCCCGGGTAGTGGATTATTTGGCTACAGCCATCAGCGGCCTGATTGAAGCGCTGAAAACCGGGCCACAACAGCCTATTCTGAGCCTGCCGATCTTGCCTGCCGCTGAACGTCAGCAAATTTTGGTGGATTTCAATGTCACAGAGACAGACTTCCCAAGGGAAGCGCTGATCCATGAACTGTTCGAACAACAGGCTGAACGTACCCCGGATGCCATTGCCGTGGTATTTGAAGGCCGGTCACTGAGTTATGCCGAACTGAACCAGCGCACTAACCAACTGGCACACGCCCTGATTGAGTTTGGTGTATGTTCCGATGATCGCGTTGCAATTTGTGTCGAACGCAGTCTGGATATGGTGATTGGCATATTGGGCATATTAAAAGCCGGCGCGGGTTATGTTCCGCTTGATCCTGCATACCCTAGCGAACGGCTGATGCATGTCTTATCTGACAGTGCCCCCAAATTACTGCTTACCCAACAGCATTTACAGACACATTTACCGATGGCCGATATCCCTGTCTGGTTACTGGACAGTGTCAAACACCTGAACACGGTTGCTCAACAATCTGTTGCCAATCCTGATCCGGCACAATTGGGATTACAAGCGCACCACTTGGCTTATGTTATCTATACTTCCGGCTCCACCGGGCTGCCTAAAGGCGTGATGATCGAGCACTGTAACGTGGTGAACTTTACGCATGCCCAATGCCGGATCAGTGAGCTCAAATCCACTGATCGTATCCTGCAATTTGCCACAATTGCCTTTGACACGGCCGTGTCTGAAATTTTCCCGACACTGACTGTCGGTGCCACCTTGATTCTGCGCCCAGCGCATATTCGGATACCAGACACCGCCTTTAGCCATTTCCTGCAAGAACAGGCCATCAGTGTGCTAGATCTACCGACTGCCTTTTGGCACCAGTGGGTACAGGAAATGAAAGCCGGTCGCTGTGATTTCAGTCCTTCTCTGCGTTCAGTCACGGTTGGCGGTGAGAAAGCCGGATACCGTCATCTCATCAATTGGCAATCCATGCCTGAAACTCAGCACTGCCGCTGGATCGATACTTACGGGCCAACCGAAACTACCGTCATCACCGCCTCGCTGGCATTGGAAGGCGGCAAGGTACTGGACGCAACAGAAAAACTATCGATTGGCCGCCCGATTGCCAATACCCGCATTTACATTCTCGATACACAGGGAAAACCTGTACCACTCGGTGTCACTGGAGAAATCTATATTGCCGGTGCGGGGGTTGCCCGTGGCTATCTGAACCGTCCTGAGCTTACCGCTGAATGTTTTGTCTCCGATCCATTCAGTGCTCAACCGAATGCCAGAATGTATAAGACCGGCGATCTGGGGTGCTGGCAGCCAAATGGGACGATCATCTATCTCGGCCGCAATGACTTCCAAGTCAAGATCCGTGGATTCCGTATTGAACTGGGGGAAATAGAGACTCAATTGGCCGGTTGCGCGGGTGTCAAGGATGCTGTGGTTATCGCACGTGAAGAAGATAATGGCGAAAAACATTTAGTCGCCTATCTCGTGCCACAGCCTGACATCACACTGGATGCCATCAATCTGCGCGAACAGCTGAGTACCCGCCTGGCGGATTATATGCTGCCTGGGGCCTTTGTGATGCTGGAGTCCTTCCCGCTGACCCCGAACGGAAAACTGGATCGCAAAGCACTACCGGCTCCTGACCAGACCGCCATTGCCAGCCGCGAATATCAGACACCTCAGGGTGAAATGGAACAGCAACTGGCTGCTGTCTGGCAAACGTTGCTGGGTTTGGAGCAGGTTGGCCGTCACGACAATTTCTTTGAGCTGGGGGGACATTCGTTGCTGGTTGTCAGTCTGATTGAACAACTGCGCCAACGTGATCTTACCCTTGATGTCAGCGCTGTCTTCGCATCACCAACCCTGACGGCGATGGCTGCCCGCCTGACAACAAAAGCCGCTGGAAATACCGCACTGAGTGTCCCCCCCAACCTCATCAGCACTGGTTGTGACGCCATTACGCCAGACATGCTGCCGCTGGTTGCATTATCTCAGGCGGAAATCGACACGGTTGTCACGACTGTGGTTGGCGGCGCCACCAATGTGCAGGATATCTACCCGCTTGCCCCATTGCAGGAAGGCATTCTGTTCCACCATCAGCTACAGGAACAAGGTGATGTCTACTTGCTGACCAGCCTGATTGCTTTTGATACCCGTGCGCGTCTCGACGCTTTCCTTGATGCCCTGCAACAAGTGATTAACCGCCATGATATCTTGCGCACTGCCGTCTGCTGGCAAGGACTGATGCAGCCAGTGCAAGTGGTCTGGCGTCAGGCTCCATTGCCAGTCACTACCTTTGTCCCGGCCTCACCAGACAATGTATTGGCTCAGTTACAGGCACACACCAACCTGCATCGGCTTGACTTGAGTCAGGCACCACTGTTCAGTGCCGATATTGTCCTTGATCCGGTCAGCAATGAGTGGTTACTGGCCCTGAATTTCCATCATTTGATAGGCGACCATATAACAATGGAGCTTATCACTGACGAAATCCGTTTGTTGTTGCAGGGTCAGGCAGAAACCTTGCCAACTCCGTTACCTTACCGCAATTTTATCGCCCAGATCTTGAGCGTGCCGCTTTCAGTGCATGAGGACTATTTCCGTACGCAGCTCGCCGATGTCGATGAACCAACCGCCCCCTTCGGCCTGCTTAATGTTCAGGGTGATGGTGAAGACATAACCGAAACGCATCTCCCCCTGGATAACGCACTGGCACAAGCAATCCGCAGTCAATCCCGCCGTTTGGGTATCACCCCCGGTGTACTGTTCCATGTTGCCTGGGCACAGGTGCTGGCTCAGACCAGCGGCCGTGACGATGTTGTGTTCGGCACGGTGCTGCTGGGCCGCCTGCAAGGCTCTGCCGGGGCCGACCGGGTGATGGGAATGTTCATCAATACCCTGCCAGTGCGGATATCCCTTGCTGGGCGCAGCGTGCTGGAAGTGGTTCAGGCGACCTACCATCACCTGACGACATTGCTGGAACATGAACAGGCTCCTTTGGCGCTGGCCCAACGTTGCAGCAATGTGATGTCGCCGATGCCATTATTCAGCGCCCTGCTCAATTACCGCCATAGCCAGCCGGATACAGGCGATACAATTTGGGACGGTATGCGCCTGTTGGAGGCAAATGAGCGCACTAACTACCCGCTGACCCTCTCGGTGGATGACTTTGGGGAGGATTTCAGTCTGGTAGTCAAAACTGTCGCAACTGTTGATCCCGCCCGGGTAGCGGGTTATCTGGCCACAGCCATCAATGGTCTGGTTGAAGCCCTGACCAATGCCCCCCAGCGGCTGGCTTTGAACCTATCGATCCTGCCTGCTGCTGAGCGCAAGCAGTTACTGGTGGATTTCAATGACACCGAAGCTGATTTCCCAAGGGAAGCCCTGATTCATGAACTGTTTGAACAACAAGTGGCGTGCACTCCTAACGCTACCGCAATGGTATTCGAAGAGCAATCCCTTACTTACAGCGAACTGAATCGCCGTGCCAATCGCCTGGCTCATCATCTGATTGCCATAGGTGTACGCCCGGACGATCGGGTGGCCATCTGTGTTGAGCGCAGCCTTGAGATGATGGTGGGACTGCTGGCTATTCTCAAGGCAGGCGGCGCCTATGTCCCACTGGACCCGGCTTATCCGGCTGAACGGTTGGCTTATATGCTGGAAGATGCTGCACCAGTGGCCCTGCTCACTCAATCCACACTGGTTGACATGCTGGACAGCAACCTCCCCAGCATATTACTTGATGCCCGGCTGCCATCTGCCCCTGATGAGAAACAGGAAAACAATCTTGATATTCAGACGCTGGGGCTAACTTCACGCCATCTGGCCTATGTGATTTATACCTCGGGTTCAACAGGGCAACCGAAGGGTGTAATGGTGGAACACAGGAATGTCATCAATCTTTATACAGGATTAAAGATTGCATTTGCCCTCAGGCAACCGTGCCGCATAGCAATGAATGCCAGTATCGTATTCGATTCATCGGTGAAAAGCTGGCTCCAATTGCTTTCTGGTCATACATTGGTCATCGTCCCTGAAGCCCTCCGAACCGATGGCCAGACGCTTTGGCGCTATTTTGCACGCCATGCCGTGGATATGTTTGACTGCACACCGATCCAATTGCAATGGCTACTGGGGGCAGGTTTGGGAACAACCCCCGGTTATCAACCCAGGCTGGCATTGATTGGTGGTGATAACATTCCTCCTTTGGTGTGGTCCGAATTGCAACATATAAAAACCACCCGCTTCATCAACGTTTACGGACCAACAGAATGTACGGTAGATGCCAGTCTCTGCCCGGTTGACTTATTACTGTCGCAGCCCAGCATCGGCCGCCCAATTGCCAACACCCAAATCTATATTCTGGATGCACAGGGGGAACCCGTGCCCTGCGGCGTTACCGGTGAGATTTATATCGGCGGGGCGGGGGTGGCCCGCGGCTACCTTAACCGCCCGGCCTTGACAGCGAAACGCTTTATTCCTGACCCATTCTCCGCCCTCCCGGGGGCCCGGCTGTATAAAACCGGTGACCTCGGCCGCTGGCGGCCGGATGGCAATATCGACTACCTCGGCCGCAACGATTTTCAGGTCAAGCTGCGCGGCTTCCGCATCGAACTCGGCGAAATCGAGGCGCAACTGGCTCAGTGCCCGGGGGTCAACGACGCCGTTGTTATTGTCCGCGAAGACCTGCCGGGCGACTCCCGCCTGGTGGCCTATCTCCGGCCTCAGCCGGGCGCTGAACTGGTGCCAGCGGAGTTACGCCAGCAACTGGCACCACATCTGGCCGATTATATGCTGCCCGGTGCCTTTGTGATGCTGGAACGCTTCCCGCTGACCCCCAATGGCAAACTCGACCGCAAATCGCTGCCCGCCCCTGACCAGTCAGCCGTGGCCATGCAGGCTTATGAAGCGCCCGTGGGCGAACTGGAAACCACGCTGGCCCGGATCTGGCAAGACCTGCTGGGGCTGGCGCGTGTCGGCCGTCATGACCACTTCTTTAAGCTTGGCGCCCACTCATTACTCGCGGTGCAATGCACGACACGTGTACGCCAGGCGCTGGCACTGGAGCTGCCGCTGGCCCAGCTCTTTGCCCGGCCGGTCCTGCGTGATCTCGCCCAGACACTCGCCGGGGCCGCTGTCAGCGAGCAGGCAGTGATCCCTGTGGCCGATCGCCGCATGCCCCTGCCGCTCTCTTTTGCCCAGCAGCGATTGTGGTTCCTCGACCAGCTCGATCCCGCGGCCAGCCTGGCCTACCATATTCCCGCGGTATTGCAGCTTTCCGGTCGGCTTGACGCTCAGGCCCTCACTGCGGCGCTCAATCACCTGGTCGCCCGTCAAGAGAGCCTGCGTACCCACTTTACGCTGGTTGACGGCCAGCCCTGCCAGCAAATCGCCCCCGCAGACACCGGTTTTGCCCTCCCCTGCCGGGACCTGCGTCCCCTGAGCGAAACGGCCCGGACCCGTCGCGTGGCCGAACTGACCGAATATGAGGGTAGTACCCCGTTCGACCTGACTCAGGGTCCGCTGATCCGCGGTCAATTGCTGCAACTGACTGATGAAGAACATGTGCTGCTGTTTACCCAGCACCACATCATCTCTGACGGCTGGTCCACTGGTATTCTGGTCCGCGAACTGGCGGCACTTTATCAGGCTGCCCTGTCGGGTCAGGCGGCATCCTTGCCCCCCCTGCCTGTCCAGTATGCTGACTATGCCGTCTGGCAGCGCAACGCATTGCAGGGTGACCGCCTGACCGCCCTGCGTGATTTCTGGCATACCCAATTACAGGGGGCGCCTGCCTTGCTGGAATTGCCCACTGACCGCCCACGCCCGTCAGTACAGCGTTATGCCGGCAGCCGGGTGCCTGTCCACCTGAGTGCGGCAGTCCTCACGGCCCTCAAGACACTGGGCCAAAATCAGGGCACGACCCTGTTTATGACCCTGCTTGCGGCCTGGGCGGTGGTGCTGGCCCGCCTCAGCGGTCAGGACGATATCGTCATTGGCACCCCCGTGGCTAACCGCCCGCACAGTGAAACCGAAGCGTTAATTGGCTTCTTCGTCAATACGCTGGCCCTGCGCATTGAACCCGGTCAGTGCCACACGGTGGCGGAACTGCTGGCCCAGGTTCGCGAGCGCACACTGGCGGCCTATGCCCATCAGGAGCTGCCTTTCGAGCAGGTGGTAGACACCTTGCAGCCGGCCCGCAGCCTGAGCCACAGCCCCATTTTTCAGGTCATGCTGACACTGAACAACACCCCGGCGCAAGCATTGGCACTGCCCGGACTGGCACTGTCCCCTGTTGAGCAACCGCAGCGCAACAGCCAATTTGACCTGACGCTGTCACTGGCGGAAACCGACACCGGTTTGGTGGGGGGGCTGGAATATGCGACCGACCTGTTTGATCAGGTGACCGTGGTCCGCATGGCGGGCTACTTTGAAAATGTCCTGACGGCGATGGCCGCCGATGTCACCCAGACTGTCCCGTCCCTGCCAATGCTGTCTGCCGCCGAGCAACAGCAACTGCGGGTAGATTTCAACGCCACACAGGTGGATTTCCCGCAGGAAGCCCTGATACACGAGCTGTTCGAACAACAGGCGGCCCGGACCCCGGATGCCATCGCGGTGCTGTTTGAAGCATGCGCGCTCAGCTACAGCGAGCTGAACCAGCGCGCCAACCGGCTGGCCCACCATCTGCTGACCTTGGGTGTACAGCCCGATGACCGGATCGCTATTTGCGCCGAGCGCAGCCCGGAAATGGTGGTCGGCTTGCTGGGTATCCTGAAAGCCGGAGCCGCCTACCTGCCGCTTGATCCGGCTTACCCCGCCGAACGGCTGGCCTATATGCTCAGCGACGCGGCGCCGGTGGCCCTGCTGACCCAGACGGCCCTGCTGAATACCCTGAACAGTCCCCTGCCGACGGTGGTGCTTGATGACGGGGGCGCATCCGGTTGGGATAACGGCCCGGCCGCCAACCCGGACACCCGGGCGCTGGGGCTGGCTTCACACCACCTGGCCTATGTGATTTACACCTCCGGCTCCACCGGCCAGCCCAAAGGGGTGATGAACAGCCACCGGGCCCTGTGCAACCGCCTGGTCTGGATGCAGGCGGCCTATGGCCTGACCCCCGCTGACCGTGTCCTGCAAAAAACCCCGTTCAGTTTCGATGTTTCCGTCTGGGAATTCTTCTGGCCGCTGCTCTGGGGGGCGCGTCTGGTGATGGCCCGTCCCGAAGGGCATAAAGATGCGGGTTATCTGGCCCGGCTGATTGAACGCGCGGGAATTACCACCCTGCATTTTGTGCCGTCGATGTTGCAGCAGTTTGTCCGGGGGGTGTCACCAGAGTATGCCTGTGCCTCCCTCAAGCAGGTGATTTGCAGTGGTGAAGCATTGCCGCCCGAACTGCAACAGCGCTTCTTCGCACGTTTCGAAGCCGAGCTGCATAACCTGTATGGCCCGACCGAAGCCGCGATTGATGTCACCCATTGGGCGTGCCAGCGCGGGGATAACCGCCACTTTGTCCCGATTGGCCGCCCCATCGCCAATACCCAACTTTATATTCTGGATGCACTGGGTCAACCCGTACCGCTCGGGGTGGCCGGTGAAATCCATATCGGCGGGGTGGGCGTGGCCCGCGGTTACCTGAACCGGCCGGCCCTGACAGCGGAGCGCTTTATCCCCGACCCCTTCTCCCCCGCCCCGGAGGCCCGGCTGTACAAGACCGGTGACCTTGGCCGCTGGCTGCCCGACGGCAGTATCGACTACCTCGGCCGCAACGATTTTCAGGTCAAGCTGCGCGGTTTCCGCATTGAACTGGGGGAAATTGAGGCGCACCTGACCCGGTGTGCAGGGGTGCAGGACGCGGTGGTTATCGCCCGTGAAGACAGCCCGGGGGACAAACGCCTGGTGGCCTATCTCCGGCCGCAGCCCGGTACTGAACTGGTGCCGGCTGCACTGCGTCAGCAACTGGTGCCGCATCTGGCCGACTACATGCTGCCCGCCGCCTTTGTGATGCTGGAAACGTTCCCGCTGACGCCGAACGGCAAGCTCGATCGCAAGGCGCTGCCCGCCCCTGAGCAATCTGCCATGGCTGTACGCGGTTATGAAGCGCCCATTGGTGCATTGGAAACTACCCTGACACAAATCTGGCAGGATCTGTTGGGGCTGGAACGTATCGGGCGCCATGATCACTTCTTCGAACTCGGCGGCCACTCGCTGTTGGTGGTCAGTGTGATCGAACGGCTGCGTCAGCAGGGCTGGGCACTGGATGTCCGAACGGTATTCACTGCTCCGGTTCTGGCTGATCTGGCCCGGGCGATTCAGGCATCCCCGGAGGAAAACCCGGTCTTTATTGTGCCGTCCAACCAGATCCCTGACGGCAGCACCGTGCTCACCCCTGAAATGCTGCCGCTGGTCACGTTGTCTCAGGCAGAAATTGACACCATTGTGGAAACCGTGGCAGGCGGGGCAGCCAATGTGCAGGATATCTACCCGCTGGCCCCGTTGCAGGAGGGTATCCTGTTCCACCATCGTCTTGACCCGCACAGAGATCCCTACGTGATCTCGTCGCTGTTATGTGTTGACCGTCAGGCAGACCTTGATGCCTTCACCGCCGCATTACAGGCGGTCATCGACCGGCATGATATCCTGCGTACCGCCGTCCACTGGGCCGGCTTGTCCCAGCCGGTTCAGGTTGTGCACCGCCACGCCCCTTTGCCGGTCCATCGCCTGTCCCTGAAGGACGGTGATGATGTGGCTGCCACTCTGCAAACCCGCATGGAGTTGTCACACGGGCAGCTGGATTTATCCCGGGCGCCACTGGTACGCCTAGAAACCGCAGCTGACCCACACTCAACCAAACTGTATGTCTTGCTCCAGTTCCATCACATCATCGATGATAACCTTTCGTTGCGGCAGGTTCTCGCGGAAACGGCAGCATACTTGCTGGGCAAAAGTGCCGATTTGCCGCCATCGGTGCCCTATCGTAACTTTGTGGCTTATGCCCGTCAGGAAAGCCATATTCAGGCCGCAGAAACCTTTTTCCCGGACTATCTGGCAGATCTCGATGAAGTGACGGCGCCTTTTGGCCTGATTAACGTTCAGGAAGGGGGCGAACATACGGCAGAAGCCCAACAATCCCTTAATGCCGGCTTATCGTGTGCCCTGCGTGAAACAGCCCGCAGATTGGGCACCAGCCCTGCGGCGTTGTTCCATGCAGGGTGGGCGCTGGTTGTTGCCCACACCAGTGGGCGTGACGATATCGTATTCGGCACCACCTTATCAGGCCGCATGTCGGGCATGGCAGGCAGTGCGGGCGCGTTGGGCATGTTTATCAATACCCTGCCGGTCAGGCTGAAACTGAAAGGCATCAGTGCTGAAACCCTTGTCAAGGCAGTCACTGACACATGCGCCAGTTTACTGCGTTATGAACAGACCCCTTTGTCTCTGGTACAGCGTTACAGCGGGTTCGGCAATATGCCGTTGTTCAGTGCCCTGCTCAACTGCCGGCATGTAAATGACAAGGACAGCAGCACACTCAACCTGTCGCAGTTTGGCATAACCAGTCTGGCCGGCCGGGAACGCACCAATTATCCCGTGGGGATCTCGATTGATGATGACGGCAGGGATTTTATGTTATCCGCCCAAACTGTCAGCACAGTCGATCCGAACAGGATCAATGCCTATTTGGTCAGGGCACTGGAACAACTGGTCGCGATATTGGCGGATGCCCCCCATTCACCGGCCCTGTCAGTGGACGTGGTGCCCGCCGCTGAACGCCAGCAATTACTGATGGACTTCAATGCCACTGAACAGGATTTCCCACAGGCGGCCCTGATCCATGAGTTGATTGAACAACAGGCCGCACATACCCCGGATGCTACGGCTGTGCTTTTTGAAGGACAGTCACTCAGCTATGGTGAACTGAACCGCCGCGCCAACCAGTTGGCGCATCATTTAATTGCACTGGGCGTACAGCCCGATGACCGGGTGGCCATCTGTGCTGAACGCAGCCCGGCGATGGTGGTGGGCCTGCTGGGGACCCTGAAAGCCGGCGGTGCTTATGTACCCCTCGACCCCACTTACCCGACGGAACGGCTGGCCTATATGCTGGCGGATGCGGCGCCGGTGGTCCTGCTGACCCAAACGTCACTGGCTGGGAGATTGGGCAGCGGCCTGCCTACCGTGCTGCTGGATACCCCGGCCTGCGATAGCTGTGCGGACAATAATCCGACTGTCCGGGCATTGACGCCACACCATTTGGCGTATGTGATTTACACCTCCGGTTCCACCGGTCAGCCTAAAGGGGTGATGGTGGAACATGGCGGGTTCAGAAATTACTTGCAGTGGGCTATCAGTCATTACGTTACTGCCGGGCAGATAGATAGCATCGTTTCATCACCTTTTGCCTTTGATGCAACGGTCACCAGTATTTACTTGCCTCTGCTCTGCGGGGGCAAAATACGCCTTATCCGTAAAGGCCAGGAACTTATTGAGTTGGTGCCCTCACTGTTGTCCACATCCCCGGAGTCCGCGACTCTGGTTAAGATAACACCTACTCACCTTGCCGCAATTGGTCAGGAGTTGTTGGCTGCAAAACGGATCTGTCCTGCACATTGTTTCGTCGTCGGCGGGGAGGCACTAACCCGTTCAGTCGTGGCACGTTGGCGTGAACTGTCCCCTGAGTCGCGGATTGTCAACGAATATGGCCCGACCGAAACGGTGGTGGGTTGCATCACCTTTGACACCCATCATCAGGACGATATCACCGACAACGTTCCTATCGGACAACCGATCGCCAACACCCGGATTTATATTCTGGATGCACAAAGCCAGCCGGTGCCCCTTGGCGTGGCCGGTGAGATTTATATTGGTGGTGCCGGTGTGGCCCGCGGTTACCTCAACCGCCCGGCACTGACGGCAGAACGTTTTATTCCTGACCCCTTCTCAGCAGAACCTGATGCCCGGCTGTACAAGACAGGTGATCTCGGCCGCTGGCTGCCGGATGGCAATATCGAGTACCTTGGCCGCAACGATTTTCAGGTCAAGTTGCGCGGTTTCCGCATTGAACCGGGGGAAATTGAAGCGCGCCTGACCCGGTGTGCGGGGGTGCAGGAAGCAATGGTTATCGCCCGCGAAGACATGCCCGGAGAAAAACGTCTGGTGGCCTATCTCCGGCCGCAGTCCGGTGTTGAACTGGTGCCGGCCGAACTACGCCAGCAACTGGCGCAACATCTGGCCGATTATATGCTGCCCGGTGCCTTTGTGATGCTGGAACGCTTCCCGCTGACCCCCAATGGCAAACTTGACCGTAAGGCGCTGCCCGCCCCTGAGCAATCTGCAACAGTAACGCGCGGTTATGAAGCCCCTGAGGGGGAACCGGAAATCCTGTTGGCGCAGATTTGGCAGGAATTGCTGGGCTTGGAGCGTGTTGGCCGCCATGATCATTTCTTCGAACTCGGCGGGCACTCACTGATGGCGGTCAGCCTGATTGAACGACTGCGCGTTTTGGGGCAGGCACTTGATGTCCGCAGCATCTTCTCGACACCGATTTTATCCGAGATGGCTCTGGCTATTCAGACTCTTCAAGAGATGCCTGCTTTCAGCATTCCCCCTAATCGCATTAGCAAAGACTGTCTTGTCCTTACTCCCGATTTGTTGCCACTGGTGGTACTGTCCCAGACTGAGCTCGATACCATCGTCGATACCGTTCCCGGCGGTGCAGCCAATGTGCAGGACATCTATCCGCTTGCCCCATTGCAGGAAGGCATTCTGTTCCACCATCGCTTGCAGGAACAAGGAGATACCTACCTATTAAACAACTTGGTGGCCTTTGACAGCCGTACACGTCTTGACGCCTTCCTTGGTGCCCTGCAACACGTGATCGACCGCCACGACATCCTGCGTACCGCCATCTGCTGGCAGGGACTGCCCCAGCCTGTGCAGGTGGTCTGGCGACAGGCCCCCCTGTCGGTGAACACCTTTGTGCCGACCTCAGAAAACAATGTACTGGCCCAGCTGCAGGACCATATTGACCCAGGGCAGCGTCGACTTAATCTCAGTCAGGCACCACTGCTCACCGCTGACATTGCCCATGATCCAGCCAGTCACGAGTGGCTGTTGGCGCTGAGTTTTCATCATCTGATCGGCGATCATATGACACTGGCACTTATCGTCGATGAAATTCGCCTGTTGTTGCAGGGGGTTCCTGAAAAACTGCCCACTTCGTTGCCATACCGCAATTTTATCGCCCAAACCCTGAGCGTGCCGGTTTCTGGGCATGAGGACTACTTCCGCGCCCAGCTCGCCGATATCGATACTCCAACCGCCCCCTTTGGCTTGCTGAATGTGCAAGGCAATGGTGAGGATATAACCGAAGCCCATTTATTGCTGGATACCACGCTGGCCCGGGCGATCCGCAATCAGGCCCGCCATCTGGGTGTCAGCCCGAGTATACTGTTCCATGTTGCCTGGGCGCAGGTGCTGGCGCAGACCAGCGGCCATGACGATGTGGTCTTCGGCTCCGTGCTGCTCGGCCGTCTGCAAGGCTCTTCCGGCGCTGACCGGGTAATGGGGATGTTTATCAATACGCTGCCATTGCGGGTGTCCCTTGCCGGTCGCTGTGCACGGGACGTGGTACAGGCCACCTACCGTAACCTCACGACACTGCTGGAGCATGAACAGGCTCCTCTGGCGCTGGCCCAGCGTTGCAGCGGTGTGACACCACCGATGCCATTGTTCAGTGCCTTGCTCAATTACCGCCATAGCCAGCCAAACACAGACGATACAGCCTGGGACGGCATGCGTTTGCTGGCAACAGAGGAGCGCAATAACTATCCGCTGACGCTCTCGGTGGATGATTTGGGGGAAGGTTTCAATCTCGTGGCTCAAGCTGTTTCCGGGGTTGACCCCTCCCGGGTCACAAACTATCTGGTTACGGCCATCAGTAGCCTGATTGAGGCACTGGCAACTGAATCCCGGCAATCTATTTTGGACCTGCCGATCCTGCCCGCGACCGAACGTCAGCAAATACTGGAGAGCTTCAATAACACCGGGGCTGACTTCCCAAGAGAGACTTTGCTCCATGAATTGTTTGAGCAACAGGTAGTACGCACTCCAGATGCCATTGCGGTGGTATTTGAAGAAAGCCCCCTCAGCTACGGCGAACTGAACCGTCGCGCCAACCGGCTGGCCCGTCATCTGCTTGCGCTGGGCATACGCCCGGACGATCGGGTCGCCATCTGCGTTGAACGCAGTCTGGAAATGATGGTGGGATTATTGGGTATCCTCAAAGCGGGTGCAGCCTATGTGCCACTTGATCCGGCCTATCCGGCCGAACGCCTGGCTTATATGCTGGAGGATGCCACTCCCGTGGCGTTGCTTACCCAAACTGATCTGCTGGAAACACTGGACAGTCATCTGCCTACCATCGTGCTTGATACCCGTGGTTCATCAGCTTGGGATAACGGGCCGGCAGAAAACCTGGATACCCGGGCGCTGGGGCTGGCTTCACACCATCTGGCCTATGTGATTTATACCTCGGGTTCAACAGGGAAACCGAAGGGTGTAATGGTTGAACACAGTAATATTGTTAATTTCTTGTGTTCAATGAGTAAGGAGCCCGGCATTACGGAAGAGGATGTTTTACTGGGTATTACCTCTCTCTCTTTCGATATTTCCATTTTAGAGCTATTCCTTCCGTTATTAACGGGGGCTCAAATTATACTGGCGACACAGGGACAGGCAGCGGATGCACAGCAATTGGCCGCCTTAATTGCTCAGCATCATGTATCCTTCATGCAGGCAACGCCTTCGACATGGCGCATGTTACTGCAACTGCCGACTTTCTCTCTGCCCGCCAAGTTTAAGGTACTGTGTGGTGGGGAAGCATTACCTGAAAAACTGGCAACGCAATTACTCCAACAGGTCCCTACTCTCTGGAATTTATACGGACCCACAGAAACGACGGTCTGGTCTGCGTTAAACGGCTTGACCCGAGCTTCCTCTTACATTGGTCACCCTATTGCCAATACCCAAATCTATATTCTGGATACACAGGGTCAGCCCGTGCCGCTCGGGGTGGCCGGTGAAATCCACATTGGCGGCGCTGGTGTGGCCCGCGGCTACCTTAACCGCCCGGCACTGACAGCAGAACGTTTTATTCCCGATCCATTCTCAACCATCCCTGATGCCCGGCTGTACAAGACGGGTGACCTCGGCCGCTGGCTGCCGGATGGCAGCATCGAGTATCTGGGCCGCAACGACTTTCAGGTCAAGCTGCGCGGTTTCCGCATCGAACCGGGGGAAATTGAAGCGCGCCTGACCCAGTGTGCGGGAGTGCAGGAAGCAGTGGTCATTGCCCGCGAAGACAGCCCGGGCGATACCCGGCTGGTGGCCTATATTCTCCCTCAGCCAAATGCCGAACTCGTGCCGGCTGAACTGCGTCAGCAACTGGCACCGCATCTGGCCGAGTATATGTTGCCCAGTGCCTTCGTGACGCTGGAAACCTTCCCGCTGACCCCGAACGGCAAACTTGATCGCAAGGCGCTGCCCGCGCCTGAACAATCTGCCGTGGCTGTACGCGGTTATGAAGCGCCTGTTGGTGAAACGGAAACTACGCTGGCCCAGATCTGGCAAAACCTGCTGGGGCTGGAGCGTGTAGGCCGACATGATCACTTCTTTGAGATAGGTGGTCATTCACTCATGGTCGTGCAATTGATAACACGTATACAAACTGAATTTTTAATCGATATACCCATCGTCTCAATTTTCCAATTCCCCAAATTATCGGAATTGGCAGAAGTAATTCTCTCTACTCAAGCAAGTTCTGCATGGGGAAATGATGTTGCATCAGTAAAAAGTGATCTCGATTCAATGTCGATAGAAGAGTTAATGGCGATTTTAGATGGAGATACTAATTAATGACCAAAGCTAATATAAATATTGAGATGCTAAAGCGTGCCGTTTTAGAGAAAAAGCTTAAAGAGCAACTAAAAAAACGCGGTGATCACGCTTCGCATCTATCTATAAGGAAAGCAGATCGCCATTTGCCTTTGCCGTTGTCCTTTGCTCAACAACGGCTGTGGTTCCTCAGTCAGTTCGATCCTGCCGCCAGTCAGGCTTACCATATGCCTATGGTATTGCAGCTTTCCGGTCAGCTTGACGTTCAGGCCCTCATGACGGCGCTCAATCACCTGATCGCCCGTCAAGAGAGCCTGCGTACCCACTTTACGCTGGTAGACGGCCAGCCCTGCCAGCAAATTGCCCCCGCAGACACCGGTTTTGCCCTCCCCTGCCGGGACCTGCGTGCCCTGAGCGAAACGGCCCGGGCCAATCGTGTGGCTGAACTGACTGAATATGAGGTTTTTGCACCTTTTGATTTGACTCAGGGCCCGCTGGTCCGTGGTCAATTGCTGCAACTGACTGATGAAGAACATATGCTGCTGTTTACCCAGCACCATATCATTTCCGACGGCTGGTCCGTCGGTATCCTGGTCCGCGAACTGGCGGCGCTTTATCAGGCTGCACGGGCGGGTCAGGCAGCGGCCTTGCCGCCCCTGCCTGTTCAGTATGCCGACTATGCCGTCTGGCAGCGCGACGCGTTGCAGGGTGACCGCCTGACCGCCCTGCGTGATTTCTGGCATACCCAATTACAGGGGGCGCCCGCCTTGCTGGAATTGCCCACTGACCGCCCACGCCCGTCAGTACAAAGTTATGCCGGCAGCCGGGTATCTTTCCATCTGAGTGCGGCAGTCCTCAAGGCCCTCAAGGCCGTGGGCCAAAGTCAGGGCACGACCCTGTTTATGACCCTGCTCGCGGCTTGGGCGGTGGTGCTGGCCCGCCTCAGCGGTCAGGACGATATCGTCATCGGCACCCCTGTTGCCAACCGGACACGCAGGGAGTTGGAAGATCTGATGGGCTTCTTCGCCAATACGCTGGCCCTGCGCATTGAACCCGGCCAGTGCCGCACAGTGGCGGAACTGCTGGCCCAGGTTCGCGAACGCACACTGGCGGCCTATGCCCATCAGGACCTGCCTTTCGAACAAGTGGTAGAAGCCTTGCAGCCAGTCCGCAGCCTGAGCTACAGCCCCATTTTTCAGGTCATGCTGGTGCTGAACAACATGCCGGCGCAAACGTTGGCACTGCCCGGACTGGCACTGTCCCTCGTTGAGCAACCACAGCGCAGCAGCCAATTTGACCTGACGCTGTCGCTGACGGAAACCGACGCTGGTTTAGCCGGAAGGCTGGAATATGCAAGCGACCTGTTTGATCAGGCGACGGTGGTTCGCATAGCGGGCTACCTTGAAAAGGTCCTGACGGCGATGGCCACCGATGTCACCCAAACTGTCCCGTCCCTGCCGATGCTGTCTGCCGACGAGCGCCAGCAGCTATTGGTTGATTTCAACGCTCCCCAAACCGACTTCCCGCAGGAAGCCCTGATCCATGAACTGTTTGAGCAACAGGCCATGTTGGCGCCTGATGCCATCGCCGTGGTGTGTGCAGGTCAGTCCCTCAGTTATGGCGAACTGAACCGCCGCGCCAACCGGCTGGCCCACCACCTGCTGACCTTGGGTGTACAGCCGGATGACCGGGTCGCCATTTGCGTTGAGCGCAGCCCGGAGATGGTGGTCGGTTTGCTGGGCATTCTGAAAGCCGGAGCCGCCTACCTGCCGCTCGATCCGGCCTACCCGGCCGAACGGCTGGCCTATATGCTCAGTGATGCGGCCCCGGTGGCCCTGCTCACCCAGTCCGTGCTGGCCGAAACGCTGGACAGCCACCTGCCGACAGTGGTGCTTGATGCCCGCTCACCGTCCGCCCTTGACGGAGCGCCGGACAGCAACCCTGACAGCCGGGCAAGGGGAATAACCTCACGCCATCTGGCGTACGTGATTTACACTTCCGGCTCCACCGGCCAGCCCAAAGGGGTGATGGTGGAACATGCCAACATCCTCCGCCTGTTGGCGGCCACGCAGGACTATTTCCGGTTCAGCCATCATGATGTCTGGACCCTGTTCCACTCTTTTGCTTTTGATTTCTCAGTATGGGAACTGTGGGGGGCCCTGGCTTACGGTGGCCGGCTGGTTATCGTCCCCGCAGCCTGTGCCCGCTCGCCACAGGCATTCTATGCCCTGTTGTGTGACGAACGCGTGACAGTGCTGAACCAGACACCGAGTGCGTTCCGCCAGCTTATCCCGGCCCAGGATGACACCGCCCACGCCCTGCGCTGCATTATCTTCGGCGGGGAGGCGCTGGAATTGCCTTTGCTGGCACCGTGGATCGCCAATAACCCGATCAGCCAGACCCGGCTGGTCAATATGTACGGCATCACCGAGATCACCGTCCATGCCACCTATCGGGAACTCACCGGGGATGATATCAGCGGGGGACGGGGCAGTCTGGTTGGTCAGCCGTTGCCTGACCTGCATGCCTATCTTCTTGATCCCCACGGCCAGCCGGTGCCCCTCGGCGTAACCGGCGAGCTTTATATCGGCGGGGTGGGTGTGGCCCGCGGTTACCTTAACCGGCCGGCCCTGACGGCAGAACGATTTATCCCTGACCCCTTCTCCACTACGCCCGGCTCACGCCTGTATAAAACCGGTGACCTCGGCCGCTGGCTGCCGGATGGCAATATTGAATATCTGGGCCGCAATGATTTTCAGGTCAAGCTGCGCGGTTTCCGCATTGAACTGGGGGAAATTGAGGCACGCCTTGCCCAGTGCTCTGGAGTGCGCGACGCTGTTGTCATCGCCCGCGAAGACATCCCGGGCGATACCCGTCTGGTAGCTTATCTGCTCCCTCAGCCCGGTACTGAACTCGTGCCGGCTGCACTGCGTCAGCAACTGGCGCAACATCTGGCCGATTATATGCTGCCCAGCGCCTTTGTGATGCTGGAAGCCTTCCCGCTGACCCCGAACGGCAAGCTCGATCGCAAGGCGCTGCCCGCCCCTGAGCAATCTGCTGTGGCTGTACGCGGTTATGAGGCGCCCATTGGTGAAGTGGAAACTACCCTGACGCAAATCTGGCAGGATCTGCTGGGGCTGGAACGTATCGGACGCCATGATCATTTCTTCGAACTCGGCGGCCACTCGCTGCTGGTGGTCAGTGTGATCGAACGGCTGCGTCAGCAGGGCTGGGAACAGGATGTCCGAACGGTATTCACCACACCAGTTCTGGCTGATCTGGCCCGGGTGATTCAGGCATCCCCGGGGAATGCCCCGGCCTTTATTGTGCCGCCCAATCAGATCCCTGACGGCAGCACCGTGCTCACCCCTGAAATGCTGCCGCTGGTCACGTTATCTCAGGCAGAAATCGACACCATCGTCAACCGGACTTCCGGCGGCGTGACCAATGTACAGGACATCTACCCGCTGGCCCCGTTGCAGGAAGGTATCCTGTTCCACTATTTGCTGAATCCGGCCAAAGATCCCTATGTGATCTCGTCGCTGTTATGTGTTGACCGTCAGGCAGACCTTGATGCCTTCACCGCCGCATTACAGGCGGTCATCGACCGGCATGATATCCTGCGTACCGCCGTCCACTGGGCCGGCTTGTCCCAGCCGGTTCAGGTTGTGCACCGCCACACCCCTTTGCCGGTCCATCGCCTGTCCCTGAAGGACGGTGATGATGTGGCTGCCACTCTACAAGCCCGCATGGGGTTGTCATACGGGCATATGGATTTATCCCGGGCGCCGCTGATACGCTTACAAACCGCCGCTGACCCACACTCAGCCAAACTGTATGTCTTGCTCCAGTTCCATCACATCATTGATGATAACCTTTCATTGCGGCAGGTTCTCGCGGAAACGGCAGCATACTTGCTGGGCAAAAGTGCCGATTTGCCGCCATCGGTGCCCTATCGTAACTTTGTGGCTTATGCCCGTCAGGAAAGCCATATTCAGGCCGCAGAAACCTTTTTCCCGGACTATCTGGCAGATCTTGATGAAGTGACGGCCCCTTTTGGCCTGATTAACGTTCAGGAAGAGAGTGAACATACGGCAGAAGCCCGACAATCCCTTAATGCCGGCTTATCGTGTGCCCTGCGTGAAACAGCCCGCAAGCTGGGCACCAGCCCTGCGGCGTTGTTCCATGCAGGGTGGGCGTTGGTCGTTGCCCGCACCAGTGGGCGTGACGATATCGTATTCGGCACCACCTTGTCAGGCCGCATGTCGGGCATGGCGGGCAGTGCGGGTGCGTTGGGCATGTTTATCAATACCCTGCCGGTCAGGCTGAAACTGAAAGGCATCAGTGCTGAAGCCCTTGTCAAGGCGGTCACTGACACATGCGCCAGTTTACTGCATTATGAACAGACCCCCTTGTCTCTGGTACAGCGCTACAGCGGGTTCGGCAATATGCCGTTGTTCAGTGCCCTGCTCAACTGCCGGCATGTAAATGACAAGGACAGCAGCACACTCAATCTGTCGCAGTTTGGCATAACCAGTCTGGCCGGCCGGGAACGCACCAATTATCCCGTGGGGATCTCGATTGATGATGACGGCAGGGATTTTATGTTATCCGCCCAGACCGTCAGCACAGTCGATCCGAACAGGATCAATGCCTATTTGGTCAGGGCACTGGAACAACTGGTCGCGATATTGGCGGATGCCCCCCATTCACCGGCCCTGTCGGTGGACGTGGTGCCCGCCGCTGAACGCCAGCAGCTATTGGTGGACTTCAATGCCACTGACCGTGATTTCCCGCAGGCGGCCCTGATCCATGAGTTGGTTGAGCAACAAGCCGCACGTACCCCGGATGCTACGGCTGTGCTCTTTGAAGGACAGTCACTCAGCTATGGTGAACTGAACCGCCGCGCCAACCAGTTGGCGCATCATTTAATTGCACTGGGCGTACAGCCCGATGACCGGGTGGCCATCTGTACTGAACGCAGCCCGGCAATGGTGGTGGGCCTGCTGGGAGCCATTAAAGCCGGCGGCGCTTATGTGCCCCTCGACCCCACTTATCCGACTGAACGGCTGGCCTATATGCTGGCGGATGCGGCGCCGGTGGTCCTGCTGACCCAGACGTCACTGGCTGAGAGATTGGACAGCAGCCTGCCTACCGTACTGCTGGATACCCCGGCCTGCGATAGCTGTGCGGACAATAACCCTGACACTCAGGCCCGGGGACTGACGCCTCAACATCTGGCATATGTGATTTACACCTCCGGCTCCACCGGTCAGCCCAAAGGGGTGATGGTTGAACATAGTGGTCTGCGCAACCTGATTAATTCACAAATTGAAGCATTCCGTATCACAGCTGACAGCCGGTTGTTGCAGTTTGCTTCTTTCAGCTTCGATGCCTGTATCTCTGAAATTGCCACTACATTGTGTCAAGGTGCCTGCCTTGTGTTGGCATCCCGCGAAGCCTTGTTGCCCGGTGAGGCTTTGCTCAACACTCTGCAAACTCAAGCAATAACCCATGTGACTCTTCCCCCTGTTGCGGCCAGTGCCTTAGCACCTGATGCCGATTTGCCCGACCTGATGACTTTAGTTTTGGCCGGTGAAGCTTGTCCACCCGCGTTGGTCAAACGATGGGCGTCGGGGCGACGGATGATCAATGCTTATGGGCCGACAGAATGTACCGTCTGTGCAACTCTCTATCTTTGTGATGCCCGGGATGAAAAAGCGCCTCCCATTGGTCAACCCATTGCCAACACCCGGATTTATATCCTGGATGCTCAGGGCCAGCCGGTACCTCTTGGCGTGGCCGGTGAGATCCACATTGGTGGTGCGGGTGTAACCCGCGGCTACCTTAACCGCCCGGCACTGACGGCAGAGCGTTTTATTCCCGATCCGTTCTCAAGTGTATCGGGTGCCCGGCTGTACAAGACGGGCGACCTCGGCCGCTGGTTGCCGGATGGCAATATCGAGTACCTTGGCCGCAACGATTTTCAGGTCAAGCTGCGCGGTTTCCGCATTGAACCGGGGGAAATTGAAGTGCGCCTGACCCGGTGTGCGGGGGTGCAGGAAGCGGTGGTTATCGCCCGCGAAGACCGCCCGGGTGACAAACGTCTGGTAGCCTATCTCCGGCCTCAGCCCGGCGTTGAACTGGTGCCGGCTGAGCTGCGCCAGCAACTGGCCCAGCATCTGGCCGATTATATGCTGCCCGGTGCCTTTGTGATGCTGGAAACTTTCCCGCTGACCCCGAACGGCAAGCTCGATCGCAAGGCGCTGCCTGACCCTGAGCAATCTGCTGTGGCAACGCGTGGTTATGAAGACCCTGAGGGCGAACTGGAAACCCTGCTGGCGCAGATTTGGCAGGAGTTGTTGGGCTTGGAGCGTGTTGGCCGTCATGATCATTTCTTTGAACTCGGCGGGCACTCACTGATGGCGGTCAGTTTGATTGAACGATTGCGCGGCGCTGGTTGGCTGCTTGATGTCCGCAGCATCTTCTCGACACCGATTTTATCCGAGATGGCTCTGGCGATACAAGCCCATCAGGGTAAACCGGCCTTTGTCGTGCCGCCCAATCCCATTACTGGAGATAGCACTATCCTCACCCCAGATCTGTTACCGATGGTGAAACTATCCCAGACTGAACTCGATACTATTGTCAGCACCGTTCCCGGTGGTGTGGCCAATGTGCAGGATATCTACCCGCTTGCCCCTTTGCAGGAAGGCATTCTGTTCCACCATCGCTTGCAGGAACAAGGGGATACCTATCTGTTGAACAGCTTGGTGGCTTTTGACAGCCGTACACGTCTTGATGCCTTCCTTGACGCACTGCAACAGGTGATCGATCGCCACGATATCCTGCGTACCGCCATCTGCTGGCAGGGACTGACTCAGCCCGTACAAGTGGTCTGGCGTCAGGCCCCCCTGTCAGTGAACACCTTTGTGCCCGTTTCCGCAGAGAATGTGCTGGCTCAGCTACAGACCCACACCAACCCACGTCAGCGCCGGCACGATCTCAGTCAGGCACCACTGTTTACCGCCGATATTGCTTATGATCCGACCAGCCATGAATGGTTGTTGGCTTTGGGTTTCCACCACCTGATCGGCGATCACATGACACTGGAACTTATCATCGCCGAAATCCGCCTGTTGTTGCAGGGGCGTGCGGGAGAACTGTCCGATTCGCTGCCATACCGCAATTTTATCGCCCAAACCCTGAGCGTGCCGGCTTCTGTGCATGAGGATTATTTCCGTACGCAGCTCGCCGATGTCGATGAACCAACCGCCCCCTTTGGTTTGCTGAATGTACAAGGCGACGGTGAGGATGTATCAGAAATTAATATCCCTCTGGATACCACGCAGGCCCGGGCAATCCGCAATCAGGCCCGCCGCCTGGGGATTAGCCCGAGTGTACTGTTCCATGTTGCCTGGGCACAGGTGTTGGCACAAACCAGCGGCCGTGACGATGTGGTCTTCGGCACTGTGCTGCTGGGCCGCTTGCAGGGCTCAGCCGGAGCCGATCGGGTAATGGGGTTATTTATCAATACACTGCCATTGCGGGTATCCCTTGCCGGTCGCAGTGCACGGGAAGTGGTGCAGGCCACCTACCATAATCTCACGACACTGCTGGAACATGAGCAGGCTCCTCTGGCGCTGGCCCAGCGTTGCAGTGGTGTGATGCCGCCGATGCCATTGTTCAGTGCCCTGCTCAATTACCGCCATAGTCAGCCAGATGCAGACGATACAACCTGGGATGGCATGCGCTTGCTGGTGACAGAGGAGCGGACTAATTACCCGTTGACCCTCTCGGTGGATGATTTTGGGGAAGGTTTCAATCTTGTGGCGCAGGCTATTTCAGGGATTGACCCCACTCGAGTGGCCAACTATCTGGTTACGGCCATCAGTGGCCTGACTGAAGCACTGGCAACTGAATCCCGGCAATCTATTTTGAGCCTGCCGGTTCTGCCTGCTGCTGAACGTCAACAGATATTGGTCGATTTCAACGCCACACAGGTGGATTTCCCGCAGGAAGCCCTGATCCACGAGCTGTTCGAACAACAGGCTGAACGTACTCCTGACACTATTGCTGTCGTGTTCGAAGAGCACTCTCTCAGCTACAAAGAACTTAACCACCGTGCTAATTGTCTGGCCCATCACTTGATTGCACTGGGAGTAAAACCCGATGACCGGATCGCTATTTGCGCCGAGCGCAGCCCGGAAATGGTGGTCGGCTTGCTGGGTATCCTGAAAGCCGGAGCCGCCTACCTGCCGCTTGATCCGGCTTACCCCGCCGAACGGCTGGCCTATATGCTCAGCGACGCGGCGCCGGTGGCCCTGCTGACCCAGACGGCCTTGCTGGAAGCCCTGAACAGTCCCCTGCCGACGGTGGTGCTTGATGACGGGAGCGCATCCGGTTGGGATAACGGCCCGGCCGCCAACCCGGACACCCGGGCGCTGGGGCTGGCTTCACACCACCTGGCCTGTGTGATTTACACCTCCGGCTCCACCGGCCAGCCCAAAGGGGTGATGAACAGCCACCGGGCCCTGTGCAACCGCCTGGTCTGGATGCAGGCGGCCTATGGCCTGACCCCCGCTGACCGTGTCCTGCAAAAAACCCCGTTCAGTTTCGATGTTTCCGTCTGGGAATTCTTCTGGCCGCTGCTCTGGGGGGCGCGTCTGGTGATGGCCCGTCCCGAAGGGCATAAAGATACCGGTTATCTGGCCCGGTTGATTGAGACTGCCGGTATTACCACCCTGCACTTTGTGCCGTCCATGTTGCAGCAGTTTGTCCAGAGGGTTTCGCCGGAGCACACCTGTGCCTCCCTCAAGCGGGTGATTTGCAGTGGTGAAGCGCTGCCACATGAGCTGCAACAGCGCTTCTTCGCACGTTTCGAAGCCGAGCTGCACAACCTGTATGGCCCGACCGAAGCCGCGATTGATGTCACCCATTGGACCTGCCAGCGCGGGGATAAGCGCCACTTTGTCCCGATTGGCCGCCCCATCGCCAATACCCAACTTTATATTCTGGATGCACTGGGTCAGCCGGTGCCGCTCGGGGTAGCCGGTGAAATCCATATCGGCGGGGGGGGCGGGGGCCGCGGTTACCTGAACCGACCAGCCCTGACAGCGGAGCGCTTTATCCCCGACCCCTTCTCCCCCGCCCCGGAGGCCCGGCTGTACAAGACCGGTGACCTCGGCCGCTGGCTGCCCGACGGCAGTATCGACTACCTCGGCCGCAACGATTTTCAGGTCAAGCTGCGCGGTTTCCGCATTGAACTGGGGGAAATTGAAGTGCACCTGACCCGGTGTGCAGGGGTGCAGGAAGCGGTGGTTATCGCCCGTGAAGACAGCCCGGGGGACAAACGTCTGGTGGCCTATCTCCGGCCGCAGCCCGGTACTGAACTGGTGCCGGCTGCCCTGCGTCAGCAACTGGTGCCGCATCTGGCCGATTACATGCTGCCCAGCGCCTTTGTGATGCTGGAAACGTTCCCGCTGACCCTGAACGGCAAGCTGGATCGCCGGGCGCTGCCGGCGCCTGACCAATCTGCTGTGGCAACGCGTGCCTATGAAGCACCAGAGGGTACATTGGAAACCACGCTGGCGCAGATTTGGCAGAACCTGCTCGGGCGAACCCGCATCAGCCGGCACGACCACTTCTTCGAACTCGGCGGCCACTCACTGATGGCAGTCAGCCTGATTGAACAACTGCGCAATGCCGGCTGGCGGCTTGATGTGCGCAGCATCTTCTCCGCGCCGGTCCTCACTGACATGGCGCAGGCTGTCCGGGCGAATCAGGGGGAAGCCGCCTTTATTGTGCCGCCTAATCGCATTCCTGACGGCAGCACGGCGCTCACCCCTGAAATGCTGCCACTGGTCACGTTGTCTCAGGCAGAAATCGACACCATTGTGGAAACCGTGGCAGGCGGGGCGGCCAATGTGCAGGATATCTACCCGCTGGCGCCATTGCAGGCGGGTATCCTGTTCCATCACCGGTTGCAGGAGCAAGGTGATGCCTATCTGTTGCACCATCTCATCGCCTTCGATACCCGGGCACGCCTTGACGACTTCACGGCGGCATTGCAAGCGGTCATCAACCGCCATGATATCCTGCGTACCGCGGTTTGCTGGCAGGGACTGACACAGCCCGTGCAGGTGGTCTGGCGTCAGGCACCACTGTCAGTGACAACATTTGTCCCCGCCAGCCCAGACAATGTGCCGGCCCAATTGCAGGCGCACACCGATCCACGTCAACGCCAGATCGATCTTAGCCGGGCACCGCTGTTTGCTGCCGACATTGCCCACGATCCAACCAGCAATGAATGGCTGTTGGCCCTGAGCCTCCATCATGTCGTCTGTGATCATATGACGTTAGGGCTTATCATTGCCGAAATTATCCAGTTGTTACAGGGACAGACAGAAACTCTCCCGATCCCTCTGCCTTACCGTAACTTTATCGCCCAAATCCTGAGCGTGCCCGCCTCCGTGCATGAGGATTATTTCCGCGCCCGGCTCGCTGATGTCGATGCCCCGACAACACCTTTCGGCCTGCTTGATATACAGGGTGACGGTGAGGATGTGACCGAAGCCCGTTTTCTGCTGGATACCTCGCTGTCGCAGGCGATCCGCATGCAGGCCCGCCGCCTCGGTATCAATCCTGGCGTACTGTTCCACGTGGCCTGGGCTCAAATGCTGGCGCAAACCAGCGGCTGTGATGATGTGGTATTCGGGACGGTGCTGCTTGGCCGACTGCAAGGCTCCGCCGGCGCCGATCAGGTGATGGGGATGTTTATCAATACGCTGCCAGTGCGGGTATCCCTGGCTAACCGCAGTGTACGGGAAGTCGTGCACGCTACCTACCATGATCTGATGGCGCTACTGGAACATGAACAGGCACCTCTGACACTGGCACAGGGCTGTAGTGGCGTGAAGCCACCGATGCCATTGTTCAGTGCCCTGCTTAACTACCGCCATAGCCAGCCGGGTACAGACAATAAGGTCTGGGATGGTATGCGCATATTGAACGAAAAAATACGTACCAATTATCCGCTCACCCTCTCAGTGGATGATTTGGGAGAAGATTTCAGCCTGCTTGCTCAGGCCGTTGCGGGTGTTGAACCTTTACGGTTGATAAATTACTTGATCACTGCGATTAGCGGACTGGTTGAAGCACTGGCAACTGAACCTGAGCAATCTATTCTGAGCCTGCCGATCCTGCCTGCCGCTGAACGTCAACAGCTATTGGTAGATTTCAATGCCACACAAGCGGACTTCCCACAGACGGCCCTGATCCATGAGCTGTTTGAGCAACAGGTTAAGCGTACCCCGGATGCCATCGCCGTAGCATTTGAAAGTCAGTCACTGAGCTATGCCGAACTGAACCACCGCGCAAACCGATTGGCCCATCATCTGCTGGCTCTGGGCGTGCAGCCGGATGAGCGGGTCGCCCTCTGCGTTGATCGCAGTCCGGAGATGGTGGTGGGGCTGCTGGCTATTCTTAAATCTGGCGGCACCTATGTCCCTCTGGACCCGGCTTATCCGGCTGAACGCTTGGCTTATATGCTGGCAGATGCCACTCTCGTAGCGCTACTCACCCAGTCTGCGCTGATTGGGGTGCTGGGCAGTAATCTGCCTACTGTCATACTTGACGCCCAAGAATTACCTGTCTTTGACAAAGAATCGGAAGAAAACCCCAATGCTCAGGCACTGGGGCTGACTTCACGCCATCTGGCCTATGTGATTTATACTTCTGGCTCCACCGGGCAGCCTAAAGGGGTGATGGTTGAGCATCGCAGCTTGTGTAATCTGGTTGATGCACAAATAAAGACCCTTAACATTACAGCCGATAGTCGCCTATTGCAGTTTGCTTCTTTCAGTTTCGATGTCTGCATACAGGAGTGTTTCATGGCGCTCCTGACAGGGGCGCGCCTCCAACTCGCCCAACGTGCAAAACTCCTGCCGGGCCCTGAGCTGTTCCATACCCTGAAGGAAAATGCCATTACCCATATGCTCCTGACACCGACGGCATTAGCTGCATTGGAAACCATACCTGCGACATTGCAGACCTTGGTTGTGGGCGGCGAGATTTGCTCTCCAACACTGATCAAACGCTGGGCAACAGGACGGCGCATGATCAATGCCTATGGCCCAACGGAAAGTACCGTCTGCACAACTTTCTACCTATGCAATCCACAAGATGGGAAAGTACCGCCTATCGGCCAGCCTATTGCCAATACCCAAATCTATATTCTGGATACACAGGGTCAGCCCGTGCCGCTCGGTGTTGCTGGTGAGATCCATATCGGCGGGGTCGGCGTGGCCCGCGGTTACCTCAACCGCCCGACACTGACGGCAGAGCGTTTTATTCCTGATCCTTTCTCAACAGAACCCGGTGCCCGGCTGTACAAGACGGGTGATATCGGCCGCTGGCTGTCGGATGGCAATATCGAATACCTGGGTCGCAACGATTTTCAGGTCAAGCTGCGCGGTTTCCGCATTGAACTGGGGGAAATTGAAGCGCACCTGGCCCGGTGTGCGGGAGTACAGGAAGCGGTGGTTATCGCCCGTGAAGATCTCCCCGGTGACAAACGTCTGGTGGCCTATGTCCGGCCGCAGCCCGGTACTGAACTGGTGCCGGCTGAACTGCGCCAGCAACTGGCACAACATCTGGCCGAGTATATGCTGCCCGGCGCCTTTGTGACACTGGAATCCTTCCCGTTCACCCCCAATGGCAAGCTTGACCGTAAGGCACTGCCGGCTCCTGACCAGTCAGCAGTAGTCGCCCGTGACTATGAGGCCCCCATCAGTGAACCGGAAATCCTGCTGGCGCAGATTTGGCAGGAGTTGTTGGGTTTGGAGCATGTCGGACGTCATGATCACTTCTTTGAACTCGGTGGTAACTCACTGATGGCCGTCAACCTGATTGAACGGTTACGTGGCCTAGGTCAGGCACTTGATGTGCGCAGTGTTTTCTCCGCACCCGTGCTTACCGACATGGCTCAGGCGATACAGGCACATCAAGGTAAACCGGCCTTTGTCGTGCCGCCCAATCCCATTACTGGAGATAGCACAGTCCTCACTCCAGACTTATTGCCGCTGGTGACGCTGTCCCAGACGGAAATCGATTCGATCGTTGAGACAGTGGCCGGCGGTGCGGTTAATGTACAAGATATCTATCCGCTCGCACCGCTTCAGGAAGGTATTCTGTTCCACCATCGAATGCAGGAACAAGGGGATACCTATCTGTTGAACAATTTGGTGGCCTTTGATAGCCGTACACGTCTTGATGCCTTCCTTGGCGCCCTGCAACAGGTGATCGACCGCCATGATATCCTGCGTACCGCCATCTGCTGGCAGGGGCTGAACCAGCCCGTGCAGGTGGTCTGGCGCCAGGCGTCATTACCGGTGAACACCTTTGTCCCCACTTCAGAGGGGGACGTGTTGGCTCAATTGCAGGCCCACACCAACCCACGCCTGCGTCGGCTTGACCTCAGCCAGGCACCACTGTTCGCCGCCGACATCGCCCATGACCCGACCAGCCATGAATGGTTGCTGGCACTGAGTTTCCACCATCTGGTCGGTGATCATATGACTCTGGCACTTATCGTCGATGAAATCCGCCTGCTGTTAGAAGATCGTACAGAGGAATTATCCCATCCCCTGCCGTACCGTAACTTCATCGCCCAAACCCTGAGTGTACCGGACTCGGTGCATGAGGACTATTTCCGCGTTCAGCTTGCTGATATTGATGCGCCTACAGCACCTTTTGGCCTGCTGAATAGGCAGAATGACGAAGAAGATATTGCCGAAGCCCGTTTGCCGCTGGATATCACGCTGGCCCGGGCGATCCGCAGCCAGTCCCGCCGTCTGGGCATCAGCCCGAGTGTACTGTTCCATGTTGCCTGGGCACAAGTGCTGGCGCAGACCAGCGGTCGTGATGATGTGGTCTTCGGCTCTGTGCTGCTCGGTCGGTTGCAAGGCTATGCCGGTGCTGATCAGGTAATGGGAATGTTTATCAATACCCTGCCGCTGCGGGTATCCCTTGCTGGTCACAGCGTGCTGGAAGTGGTACAGGCCACCTACCGTAACCTCACGGCACTGCTGGAACATGAGCAGGCTCCCCTGACGCTGGCCCAGCGTTGCAGTGGTGTGATGCCGCCGATGCCATTGTTCAGTGCCCTGCTCAATTACCGCCATAGTCAGCCAGATGCAGACGATACAATCTGGGATGGCATGCACTTGCTGGCGACAGAGGAGCGGACTAATTACCCGTTGACCCTCTCAGTGGATGATTTGGGGGAAGGTTTCAATCTCGTGGCGCAGGCTGTTTCAGGGATTGACCCTTCTCGAGTGGCCAACTATCTGGTTACGGCCATCAGCGGCCTGACTGAAGCACTGGCAACTGAATCCCGGCAATCTATTTTGAGCCTGCCGGTTCTGCCTGCTGCTGAACGTCAACAGATATTGGTCGATTTCAACGCCACACGGGCGGATTTCCCGCAGGCCACCCTGATACACGAGCTGTTCGAACAACAGGCGGCCCGGACCCCGGATGCCATCGCGGTGGTGTTTAAAGAGTGTACACTCAGCTACGGTGAGCTGAACCGCCGCGCCAACCGGCTGGCCCATCACCTGATTGCCCTGGGTGTGCAGCCGGATGATCGCGTCGCCATCTGCGTTGAACGCAGCCTGGAGATGATGGTGGGCTTACTGGGCATTCTCAAGGCTGGTGCAGCTTATGTGCCATTGGATCCGGCCTACCCATCCGAAAGGCTGGCCTACATACTCAACGATGCTGGGCCGGTTGCTCTGCTTACCCAATCAGCCCTGATCGAAACGCTGGGCAGCAGCCTGCCTGCTGTGCTGCTCGACATCTCAGTTTTTGGCGCTTATGCAGAGAGTAATCCTGATACTCATACACTGGGATTAACCTCACGCCACTTGGCATATGTCATCTACACCTCTGGTTCGACGGGACATCCTAAAGGGGTCATGGTTGAACACAGGAACATCATTGCATCCACTTATGCCCGACAATTGACGTATCCGCATTTCGAACGGCTTTTACTCTTGTCTTCAATCGCCTTTGACAGCTCCCTCGCCAGTATCTTCGGTACACTCACGCGCGGAGGAAGTTTATACCTTCCAGAACAAGAAATTACTGTCAACCCTACCGCCATTTTGCAGGCTCTGCACCAGAATGCCATCAGTTGCCTATTATGTGTGCCCTCTTTGGCTCTCAGTCTGTTGCAACTCGCCAATAAAGAAGATATGGCATCCCTCCGAGCCCTCATTGTAGCGGGTGAACGTTGCCTGCCTGAGCTTCATACCCGAATTGAACAGTTAGGGTTACCTATTGCTCTCTATAACGAGTATGGACCGACAGAGGCGACAGTATGGGCCTCGGTTTATCAGGTCATGTCCCACGACTTGTTCAATGTCCCTATCGGCCGGCCAATCGCCAATACTCAGATCTATATTCTGGATGCGCAGGATCAGGCTGTGCCGATTGGCGTGGCGGGTGAAATCCATATCGGCGGGGTGGGTGTTACCCGCGGTTATCTTGATCGTCCAGCACTGACGGCAGAACGATTTATACCTGATCCATTCTCAACAGAACCCGATGCCCGGCTGTACAAGACGGGTGATATCGGCCGCTGGCTGCCGGATGGCAATATCGAGTACCTGGGCCGCAACGACTTTCAGGTCAAGCTGCGTGGTTTCCGCATTGAGCTCGGTGAAATCGAGACACGCCTCGCCCAATGCCCCGGAGTGCGCGAAGCGGTTGTTATCGCCCGCGAAGACATTCCCGGAGAAAAACGTCTGGTGGCCTATCTCCAGCCGCAATCCGGCGTTGAACTGGTGCCGGCTGAACTGCGCCAACAGCTTGCGCAGCAACTGGCTGAATACATGATCCCCAGCGCCTTTGTGATGTTGGAAACTTTCCCGCTGACGCCTAACGGCAAACTCGATCGTCAGGCACTGCCGGCCCCTGACCAATCTGCTGTAGCAACACGTGTCTATGCAGCGCCAGAAGGTACATTGGAAACCGCGCTGGCGCTGATCTGGCAAGATTTGCTGGGGCTGGAGAGCGTCAGCCGCCATGATCACTTTTTCGAACTGGGAGGTCATTCACTGATGGCGGTCAGCCTGATTGAACGATTGCGTAATGCTGGCTGGTTGCTTGATGTACGTAACGTTTTCTCCACCCCCGTACTCACCGAGATGGCTCAGATGATACAAGCCCATCAGGGTAAACCGGCCTTCGTTGTACCGCCTAATCGCATTACCGAAGATTGCACTACCCTTACCCCTGACCTGCTGCCGTTGGTGACGCTGTCTCAGGCGGAAATCGATACCATTGTCGGCACCGTTCCCGGCGGCACGGCCAATGTGCAGGATATCTACCCTCTCGCCCCGCTGCAGGAAGGCATTCTGTTCCACCATCGGTTGCAGGAACAGGGGGATGCTTATCTGTTATGCAGCCTAGTGGCCTTTGATACCCGCGAGCGCCTTGATGCTTTCCTCAGTGCCTTGCAACGGGTGATCAACCGCCACGATATCTTGCGCACCGCTATTTGCTGGCAGGGACTGACTCAGCCTGTTCAAGTTGTTTGGCGTCAGGCGTCATTACCGGTGAACACCTTTGTCCCCACGTCAAAGGACAATGTGTTGGAAGGGAACGTGTTGGCTCAGTTGCAGGCTTACACTGACCCGCATCAACGCCGCTTGAATCTGAATCAGGCGCCGTTGTTCTCCGCTGACATCGCCCATGATCCGGCTAATCATGAATGGCTGCTGGCACTGAGTTTCCATCATATGATCAGCGATCATATGACATTGGAGCTGATCGTTTCTGAAATCAACTTGCTGTTGCAAGAACGTGCAGAGCTTCTCCCTGTACCCCTGCCGTATCGCAACTTTATTGCCCAGACACTGAACGTGCCAGCTTCCGTGCATGAAGACTACTTCCGTGCCCGGCTCGCCGATATTGATGCACCAACGGCACCTTTTGGCCTGCTTAATGTGCAGGGCGATGGTAAAGATGTGGCCGAAACCTATTTGAAGCTGGATACCACGCTGGCACGGGCGATCCGAAGTCAGGCCCGCCGTCTGGGCATCAACCCGGGTGTGCTGTTCCATGTTGCCTGGGCTCAGGTGCTGGCGCAGACCAGCGGTCGTGATGACGTGGTCTTCGGCTCTGTGCTGCTCGGCCGGTTGCAAGGCTATGCCGGTGCTGATCAGGTAATGGGAATGTTTATCAATACCCTGCCAGTACGGATATCCCTTGCGGGCATCAGTGTACTGGAAGTGATACAGGCCACTTACCAGGACCTAATGGCGCTACTGGAACATGAACAAGCTCCTCTGGCGCTGGCTATTCGCTGTAGCGGTGTGACACCCCCCATGCCATTGTTCAGTGCCCTGCTTAATTACCGCCATAGTCATTCAGGGGCGGCCGATGCTAAAGTTTGGAACGGCATGCGTATGCTGACAGCAGAAGAACGCACAAACTATCCATTGACCCTCTCAGTGGATGACTTAGGGGAAGACTTTAGCCTAGTCACTCAGAGCGTCTCGGGAATTGATCCCACCCGGCTGGCTAACTACCTGATTACTGCTATCAGCGGCTTGGTTGAAGCTCTGGCTAACGACCCCCAGCGACTTGTTTTGAGCCTGCCAATCCTGCCTGCCGCCGAACGCCAGCAGTTATTGGTTGATTTCAACGCTCCCCAAACCGACTTCCCGCAGGAAGCCCTGATCCATGAACTGTTTGAGCAACAGGCCATGTTGGCGCCTGATGCCATCGCCGTGGTGTGTGCAGGTCAGTCCCTCAGTTATGGTGAACTGAACCGCCGCGCCAACCGGCTGGCCCACCACCTGCTGACCTTGGGTGTACAGCCGGATGACCGGGTCGCCATTTGCGTTGAGCGCAGCCTGGAGATGGTGGTCGGTTTGCTGGGCATTCTGAAAGCCGGAGCCGCCTACCTGCCGCTCGATCCGGCCTACCCGGCCGAACGGCTGGCCTATATGCTCAGTGATGCGGCCCCGGTGGCCCTGCTCACCCAGTCCGTGCTGGCCGAAACGCTGGACAGCCACCTGCCGACAGTGGTGCTTGATGCCCGCTCACCGTCCGCCCTTGACGGAGCGCCGGACAGCAACCCTGACAGCCGGGCAAGGGGAGTAACCTCACGCCATCTGGCGTACGTGATTTACACTTCCGGCTCCACCGGCCAGCCCAAAGGGGTGATGGTGGAACATGCCAACATCCTCCGCCTGTTAGCGGCCACGCAGGATTATTTCCGGTTCAGCCATCATGATGTCTGGACCCTGTTCCACTCTTTTGCTTTTGATTTCTCAGTATGGGAACTGTGGGGGGCCCTGGCTTACGGTGGCCGGCTGGTTATCGTCCCCGCAGCCTGTGCCCGCTCGCCACAGGCATTCTATGCCCTGCTGTGTGACGAACGCGTGACAGTGCTGAACCAGACACCGAGTGCATTCCGCCAGCTTATCCCGGCCCAGGATGACACCGCCCACGCCCTGCGCTGCATTATCTTCGGCGGGGAGGCACTGGAATTGCCTTCGCTGGCACCGTGGATCGCCAATAACCCGATCAGCCAGACCCGGCTGGTCAATATGTACGGCATCACCGAAATCACCGTCCATGCCACCTATCGGGAACTCACCGGGGATGATATCAGCGGGGGACGGGGCAGCCTGGTTGGTCAGCCGTTGCCTGACCTGCATGCCTATCTTCTTGATCCCCACGGCCAGCCGGTGCCCCTTGGCGTGACCGGCGAGCTTTATATCGGCGGGGCCGGTGTGGCCCGCGGTTACCTTAACCAGCCAGCGTTGACCACAGCGCGTTTTATCCCTGACCCCTTCTCCACTACGCCCGGCTCACGCCTGTATAAAACCGGTGACCTCGGCCGCTGGCTGCCGGATGGCAATATTGAATATCTGGGCCGCAATGATTTTCAGGTCAAGCTGCGCGGTTTCCGCATTGAACTGGGGGAAATTGAGGCACGCCTTGCCCAGTGCTCTGAAGTGCGCGACGCTGTTGTCATCGCCCGCGAAGACATCCCGGGCGATACCCGTCTGGTAGCTTATCTGCTCCCTCAGCCCGGTACTGAACTCGTGCCGGCTGCACTGCGTCAGCAACTGGCGCAACATCTGGCCGATTATATGCTGCCCAGCGCCTTTGTGATGCTGGAAGCCTTCCCACTGACGCCGAACGGCAAGCTCGATCGCAAGGCACTGCCCGCCCCTGAGCAGTCAGCCATTGTGGTACAGGGCTATGTACCTCCTCAGGGTGAGGTTGAAACCATGCTGGCGCAGATCTGGCAGGAGCTGCTGGGGCTGGAACGTGTCGGACGCCATGACAATTTCTTTGAGTCAGGTGGTCATTCGTTGTTAGCTGTGCAATTGCTGAACTGCATAAGTGAGCAAGGCATGGAAGTGTCGTTGGCTACTTTATTCTCTCATCCAACATTATGTGATTTGGCGCTGGCGATTAACGACAAGTCAAACAAACCAAGTTCACCTTTTGACGCAAATCCTGTGCCGTTAAGCCCTAAAGGCAGCTTATCACCATTATTCCTGGTACACGAAACCACAGGTGACCCGTTGGTTTATTCACTACTGGCGACTTTGCTGCCGCCGGAACGTCCTGTCTATGGGTTACAGGCACTAGGCCTCCATACCCTAGAGAAGCCTCCGACTTCCATTGAAGAGCTTGCCGCTTACCATGTTCAAGCCATTCGTCGGGTTCAACCCCACGGCCCCTATCATCTCGCAGGTTGGTCAATTGGGGGTGTCATTGTTTACGAGATGGCCTTGCAGCTGATTAGCCACGGTGAAGAAGTCAAATACCTTGGTATGATCGATTCCTACAATTTAAGCGGACTCAAAATTGGTACTGAAAGTGGACATAATATTGATGCCAATAAATCTGTAAATGATACGCAGAAAGATATCAATACGATTATTGAATATCTGCGTGATCATATCGATGTTATTGATAAACATGATTTGGATAAGCTTTATGACTTCAATGACATGGACAAACTCCTCACCTTTTGTGAAGAACACCAATGGTTACCAACCGGTATTACAAAAGCGGATATCCTCCTTCGTATTTATACTCAGAGAGCCATTTTACAATTTGGTCAAAAATATATTGCTCCCGCTTCATCTTTATCCATCCATCTATATACAGCAGATAATTTACCTGCTGAATATGACTCTTGGCGGGGCTGGCGCAATATTGTTGGAGAGAATTCCGTACTTCATTCTATTGGCGGGACTCATAACTCCATCATGCAACAGCCTTTGCTCGGCCAATTGGCTGATTTGATCACTGAGCACTTGTTGCCCACAACCTACACCCCGAATATTGTCATCCAAAATGGGGACAAGTCTATTCCGCCACTTTTCTGTATTCCTGGAGCAGGTGCCAACGCTTCCGGTTTTATCGGATTGGCATTGTCCCTTCCACCGAAGTTACCTGTACACGCTTTGCAGTCTCGTGGCCTGATAGATGCGCATCTTCCCCCTTATATTAGCGTCGAAAGTTCGGCTCACGCTTATATTCAGGCAATCCGTCAGACACAGCCTCATGGCCCCTATCACTTGCTGGGACATTCCTTCGGTGGTTGGATAGCCTTTGAGATCGCGTTGCAACTACAGGCGCAAGGAGAACAGGTCACCGATCTCATACTTGTTGATACCAGTGCCCCTGATCCGCAGGATAGTGTTCCTAAAGCTGTCGGCCGGATTGAAACGCTGATGAAGTTGATCGATATCTACAACATGATGCTGACTCAGCCATTACCGTTTACCAGCCAAGACTTCGAAAATCAGGAACCGGACGAACAAATTCGCACCCTGTTTCAAGCCCTGGTGAATGCGGGCATTTTCCCAGGGGATGCGAATACATCGCTGTTGCAAGGGATTGTCCAAGTTATGCAAGCCAATCTGAACACGAGTTATACACCACATACCCGTTATAAGGGACTTGTTCATCTGATTAATGCCAAAGAAGGAGATATTGATGAAACAGAAGCTCACGAGAAAATGGGGCGCAGGCATGTGACCCAGCTAAGTACAATAACCGCACCTGGTAATCACATGACTATGCTGTCTAGCCCACAAGTTAATCAGCTTGCCACTTTACTGTGGGAAAAATTGGATTATGTCAGCACTAATTTCGGGGGCTGGTTTATGAAGTAGAGTAACCAAATTTTGTTACCTTAAGCCAGCCTTACGGGGCTGGCATTTTCTCACCCTTTATCAATCTGGTTTTCAGGTGTCATGGTATGGAAATTTGTTTTCCCGGACTAGATGCGGTTTAGTGCGCCACCCGCCAGAAGGGATGAATACATTATGTTTAACGCCAGATTACGTACAGCATTTATGGATTATAAATGAACACTTCGAACATTAAACAATCGGCCCATCAGATTTTATTCTCACTGTTGTACCGTTCACGCTGGGCACTTGCCATTGCCGTTTTTGCCAGCATTGCCAATGGCATTTCCAGCGTTTCTTTGATCACATTAATCAATAAGGCAGTGACAACCTCTAACGATAGTTATTCCTCGCTTGCTTGGTATTTCGGTATTCTGGCTGTGCTGGCTATTGCCTGCCGCATACTGAGTGGCGTGATTTTCGCTAAACTGAGCCAGAATACGATGGCAAAGATGCGCGAACTCATCTCAGAACGTGTTGCCCGTGCGCCCTTCCGCCAGATTGAGGTACTGGGTGCCTCCCGCGCTCAATCCATCATCACTGACGATGCCACCAATGTCTCATTGTTATTTTTCACCCTGCCCAATATCGTGATGCAGGGTTCAATTGTCTTGGGCTGCCTGAGTTATCTGGCCTGGTTGTCGTGGCCCGTATTTTTCTTGGCGCTGGCTATAGTCATCATTGGTTCACTCGGTTATAGCCTCGGCGGAACCAAGGCGATTGACTCATTCAACGCAGCGGGCAAAGCACAAGATCGCCTATTCAACCATTTCAACGCATTATTCTCTGGCGCAAAAGAATTAAAGTTACACTTCTCACGTACTCAGGCTTTCTTCACTCACTCCCTGTGTCATGAAATTGACTCAGTGCGCCAGCATCGCACCCGCGCTTTCGGTGTTTATGCTTTTGGTGCTGGCTGGATACTCTTTTTATTCTATGTGTTTTTGGGGCTGGTAATATTCGCCCCGGCAGTAATACCGGGCCTTGAAGTCACGACACTCGCTGGTTATGTGATTATATTTCTGTTTATGTTGATGCCCTTAGACGGTTTGTTAAACAGTATTCCAGCACTGAATGCGGCACGTGTATCACTGAATCGCATCGGAAATGTATTATCAGAACTGAATGAGCAAGACCAATTTACACAGCAGATTTCTGCCAATGAATTCGGTGAAGCGACTTTATTGCACCTGTCTGGCCTTACCCACAGTTATTACCGGGAGCAGGAAGATGAGGTATTCCAACTCGGCCCAATCGATATAAAACTAAAACGAGGTGAAATTACTTTTTTGATCGGCGGTAACGGCAGTGGCAAAACGACTCTCGCCAAGTTACTGGTCGGGCTCTATACACCAGAAAACGGCACAATTACCGTTGATGGACAAGTGATCACTGACAACAACAGAGCCAACTATCGTCAACTATTCTCGGCGGTTTTCTCCGATTTCCATCTCTTCGAAACATTGATAGGTTTGGGCGATACCGATTCAACATTGGATGCACGTGCTAATGCATTACTCGCTAAACTGCATTTGGATAATAAGGTAAAGATTGAAAATGGCTGTTTCTCAACTCGCGATTTGTCACAGGGACAACGAAAACGTCTTGCTCTGGTGGTTGCCTATCTGGAAGACAGACCATTCTATCTGTTCGATGAATGGGCCGCTGATCAGGACCCGCTGTTTAAGACGGTATTCTATCAGGAATTATTACCCGAATTGGCGGCGCGCGGTAAAGCCGTACTGGCTATCACCCATGACGATCGTTTCTTTCACTTGGCCGATCATTGTATCAAGCTGGAAAGTGGTCGACTCCTTGTCAATAAGGAGCAAGGGGTAATGGCCCAATAACTTTACAGGGATTTCATCAGGCGTTTTACCTTTCAAGCCACTTGTGGCCTGTGATAGTTGTAAAACGCCACCCATTTGTCGACGAAAGATTTTACGGGGCTTATTACATCAGAACGCAAACACGGATAGCGATCATGGTCGTATAGAACATAAGCCGGATGGTTTTACCCTGCGTGCGATACTGATCATTGGTACATTGAAACGCTGCTGTACAGCGGCCAGACGTCATTGATTCAACGCAGCTTTCTGGTGTGCAGATAATTTCAATTCTTACAATCCATTACCGACGAATATGCATTTTATCGGAAAGTTTCACATAATATATCGAGCGTGAAAATCTGACTCTACGTCATCGGATTAAGCGATTGAAGCGTAAAGCACCCGATTATTCAAAATTGCCAGAAATAACCACCAGAAATGCATGACAAAATTATCGGTACTTTTATCGAAAGAGAATATTATATTTAGAATCAATCAACGCATTGAATGCGCAACCTCATTAGGGTTATATTGTCGCAGTTATGTTATTGCGTTAATTCGATATTGTGTTTATCTGATATTACGTTTATCCGATTTTGCCCTGTATTTTCTGCCTTAAAGGTTCATCATGCTACAACCGGTCTTTACACCTGATAATGCGGCGGCGGCCAATCAATATTCCCAAAAACTGGCGTATGCCCGTCAACGCCTGCTCTCGATTTTCATAAACGACAAGCTATTTGTCGATACATTATTGGAGCAAATCGAAAGTTCATCCGCCCTCAATGACGACCCGTTATTAGAAAAAATAGAAGAAGTCAGTGCGCTCTTGCTCAATCTTCATGCTGCGGATATTGCCGACATTCTAGAAGCCCTGCCCTATGATGAACGTCTCGCGTTATGGAAACTGGTTGATATTAATCAACGCGGTGAAGTTTTGGTCGAAGCCTCCATTCCGGTCTGGGATCACTTGATCAAAAACATGTCTGATGTTGAACTGTTACGCGCTATCGGTACATTACATGTGGATGAACAGGCCTACATTGCAGAACATCTGCCCAAGGACACCACTCGCCGTTTACTGACTTATCTTGAGCCGAGCCAGCGCAACCGCATTCGTGAAGTATTGCAGTACCATAAAGACAGTATCGGCCAGATGATGGATTTTGAGTTTGTGACGGTACGGGGAAATGTCACTCTCAGCACCGTTCAACGTTTTTTACGCTCACGAGGCTCTATTCCTGAGGCAACCGATAAGATCTTTGTTATTGATCGTCAAAATCGTCTTCAGGGAGAACTTTCACTTACCACTTTGTTAATCAATGCACCGGATAAATTAGTGTCCGACGTCATGAACACAGACACCGTTACTTTCTCACCAGAACAAAAAGGTGAAGATGCGGCCAGTGCATTTGAACGTTACGATTTAATCTCGGCTGCGGTGGTAGACAGCAACGGGCGTTTGATGGGACGTCTGACCGTTGAAGATATCGTCGATACTTTAAGTGAAGAAACCGACACCAATATTCGCCGCATGGGAGGGCTGAGCCGTGAAGAAGATGTGTTTGCCCCCGTTGGGCAAACAGTTAAAACCCGTTGGGCATGGCTTGCCATAAATTTGTGTACCGCTTTTGTGGCATCAAGAGTCATTGGGTTGTTTGAACACACCATTTCCCAACTTGTCGCTCTTGCAACCCTGATGCCTATCGTGGCGGGCATTGGCGGTAATACCGGAAACCAGACCATTACCATGATCGTTCGCGCACTCGCTCTTCATCAAATTCAAACCGGCAGTTTCTCTTATCTGCTATTAAGGGAGCTTGGTGTTGCATTTATCAACGGTATTATCTGGGGTGGCATCATGGGTATCATCACCTATCTGCTTTATGGTGAGCTTGCGATGGGCTGTGTGATGGCAATGGCGATGGTCCTGAACTTGCTGATGGCCGCATTAATGGGCGTGTTGATCCCATTCATTATGATGAAACTGGGAAGAGATCCCGCAATTGGTTCCAGCGTGATGATTACGGCGATTACCGATACCGGTGGATTTTTTATTTTTCTGGGCTTGGCGACCCTGTTTTTGGTTTAATGATTTTTGGTTTGATTGACAGAATTTAAATTCAAAGCTCTTTCCTTAAACAACCGCCAGTCATCTGAAAAAAAATCATCTATTTTATGAAAGCCAATTATAATGCTCTCCATTCAAAGAATATCATCCTCCATTATTTTTAATATGTTATTGTCGCCTTTGTATTTTTCACTGAGTATTTTCTATAATTCTATTGCTTTTGTGCAATATTCATTAACACCATCTTCGATCTCTTTTTTGTGTTCATCGGACAGATTAGTATCCCATTTACCTGAAAAATACTGACAATACTCCACACTGTCGATATATTCCTGCAAATCCATGGAATAATTATGACCTCCTGAAGCCCATGCACTCTCGCATAGCAAGAAGAAAGTAATGAATATTTTCATTAAATTTCTTATAGCAAGCACGACTCCTCACTCCCAACAGAAAATAAGTTGCCTTACTTTCTAAACTACTTATTACATATTTATCTAAGAGCCTACTTAGTAGGCTCCCATGCTTATCATAACTCTTTAATTCTTAGTATACTCTTTCATCCCAAACGCTATAACCCGAAGTTCCCGCCATATGATGACGACAAATAATGTCTTTATATTTGATAGAAACAATTTCTTCTGGTTGTGCTTCCGCATGGTTCACGCTATGCGGGTAATTGGGGGACAACTCAATAATTGTCGCCTCACGGCATTCAATGGAATAATATAATTCCTGTGAACCCGATTGGGCAGTACGATAAAAATCAAATTTAAGGTTCAGCGTTTCATTATCTGAAATTGCCATCATCAATAATGGCGATGATTTATCTTGCGGTTTTATAAAAACAATTGGGCTATGGTTGACATTTTGTTCTCTGTGAATGGAATGATGCAGCTTTAATATAAATATCTCATTCTCATGACCAATCTGATATTTATTGCCAATGGATTCAATAGAAGAACAACCTTGTGAAATCAACCCTTGCTTATCACCCTTCAACGTTAAGTAGATCATATTTGCCATAATAACTTCCTGTTTTGGTTAAGGTTCATAACATATGATAATGCTATACTAATATAGCTTCAAATGCTGAAAGTTGGGTAGGTATTTTTCTTTTTAAATCCATATTCTCAACAGTGGCAACTCACTATACTAACCAGCAATTCCTTCTAAAAATAAAATACTGACAATTCTTTATTTATCAAAATAATATTTCACCCACTTTCAAATAAAATAAAAATATTTCCGTTTATTATAAAAACCCAAAGACATCGCAGTACATTATGATATTCCTCTTTTTATTTCGCACACAAAAATTAACGGCCGTAACACTCATTGTGCAATAATAACTCTCTTTGATATAAATATACTCATTTCGGTATTGTTCTTTGATTTTTCATAAAACAGGAAGTTAACTCCATGAAAAGAAGCAATAGTCATTATTATGATCCTTACTTTAACCCCAATGGTGAGAAGTTTTCATTATGGAATAATGCGCCAGGAGTTTGTTATTTCCCATCAACACCTATTGAAAGGCCAATTCAATATCAATTCGAGTCACAACAAAATCAACAACACATTATGTTGTTGACCAAAAATGAAGCGTATACGATTCTGGACTCATGGGGAGCATTTGGGCGTACTCTGCTGGGAATTTGAGTTTAACCTCAAGAATACCTACCCGAAACGGGAACAAATTAATCAGGCTAACGAAAGTGACCGTGATTTTATTGAACGCTTATTGTCAGAAGTGGGTATTTTCTATACTTTCCGCTTACAACCCGATACACAAACAGAAGTCATTCACTTTGGTGACAAGCAGCGCTGCTATGAATTTGATAAAAATTTGCCCTTCAACACGCCATCAGGCATGAGCGATAACGGGCAGGATTCTATTTGGGGACTGACCCTGCGACGCCAAGTTGTCGAAAGCTCAGTTCAAACCAAAGATTATAACTACCGTACTGCGCAACATATTCTCAATTCCGCTCAGGCAGACATGACAAGAGGCGATGGTGAAGACATTACCTATGGTGACGTAACCTACTATAAACCCCGCCACTTAACGACAGGTGATAAACTTCAGCCCGAACCGGAAACCGCCAACTTTTGGGCCTGGCTTGATCATGAACGTTTTCTTGTCTCGCCAAACCCTGCTATATGCCCAAAGTACCGATCCAACGCTGATGACCGGCCAAGTAGATCCAACAATACCCTCAACATTGCCCAATGTATTTCAGTCTCCCATTTTGTTGACGCACCTGCGTTTCAATGCCTGTCGGGCGACTGCATTACAAGTCAAAATAACGGCCGTTCTTTTCAGCGAAACCTTGTGCTGGCGACCTCCACTAAAGTCACGCCCGGTGATCAGCAGAACCCTGACAGCCCGTATTACCAGCCCGATCAAGAAAAGTGGGGAGAAGGTTTCGAATTACGCAGTGACAGTTGGGGTGCCATCCGTGCAGGCAAGGGCCTGTTTATCAGCGCTGATAAACAACCATCGGCGCAAGGGGAAGTTCTGGATATGGGATCTGCCCAATCTCAGCTGGCAGAGGCATTGATAGAGATGCAGACCCTGACAGCCAGCAAGCAGCTTGATATTGGCGCAACCAAACGATTTACACTGGCAACGGGCGGGATCATGAGCTTTTTCTCCCGTTTGGGCGCCAGACTATTTTCAGCCAAAGGCAATATCAATATTCAGGCACAAGGCGGAGACATCGCCACTTGGTCAACACAAGATACTCACATCAGCAGCGGAAAAAGAACGGTCATTTCAGCGAATGATGAACTCACATTAATGTGTGGTGGTGCATTTATTAAACTCACCGGCGGAAATGTAGAAATCGGCGGACCGGGGGCGTTGCTGGTGAAAAACGGAGGCATCCAAAAACTGGATGCAGAAAGCATGAAAAACGCCATGCAATCATTTACACCAGAGAGTTTTAATGAACGGTTTATCATCAACCATCCACTCACGGGAAAACCGGTTGCCAATCAAAGTCATGAATTGCATATGCCAGACGGGCGCATCATTGAGGGCATAACCAACAGTGAAGGCCAAACAACACTGGTTGAATCAGAAACGATTGAGGGGCTGAAAATTATTCTTACCCCCAAAAGCTAACAAAGTTGTGCTTCTGTTCAACATGGATTAATTAAAGACACCAACAAATACTCTTACCTACCTTAGAAAGGGGGGGGTAAGAGTACAAAAAATAGAAAGGAACAACTTATTGTAAGGAAAGAATTTCTTCACGACTAAGGCCAGTGCTTTCCATGATCAGTTCAATACTGACGCCATTTTTTAAAAGCGTACGGGCAATATTGATTGATGCTTGTTTTTCACCTTGTTGAATGCCTTGTTGAATGCCTTTTGCCCAACCTTTTTCCTCTAATCGCTGTGCAATATTCATGATCTCCTCCTGATGGCTGCCTACCTGTTTGGTTAGTTGCTGGAGCATCTGTTCAAAATGCGGCGAGTCCATCGTAATAAACAGGTAATTTAGAATAGTAACCACATCGTTGTCACTATTATAATTGTACTTAAGTGCCTGTGCCAATAATGTGGTCACTGCTTCAACCCTGTCCCGCAAATTCTTATGCTTCATCGCCAGTTCCATTACAGCGATTTTGCGGTGGTTGACTAACTCATTATCATCAATCACGGTGACATCAACCAGTGGAAAGGGATTGAAATATATCTCCTCCGCCAGTGCCGGCAATAAAAAGCATTGTGTCCAGCGCTGCTGGAAAGGATAAGGACTGGTATCACCGTGGTAAAATAAAATGGGGACAACCAACGGCAGTTCCTTATTTCCTTGTTGCAGATGCTGATTCATTGCCATAAAAGCATAGTACATCATTCTCCATGCCATCATTTTATCCGGAGTGGATTGGTGTTCAACAAGCACATAAATATAACCATCGCCCTGTTGCGTTTTCACCGAATAAAGTACATCAGACAATCTTGAACGGAGCCGGTTGTCAATAAATGAAGAGTTAGTTAACTTTAAAGTATTAAAATCAAATAACTTTTTAATTTTTTCTGGCAAATGAATATCAAAAAAATCACGGGCATTCTCGATCTGAGCCATAAACCGCTTGAATGCCGCATCATGAGGGGTGGGAATAACCTTTTTATCCTTCATGTTTTCTTATCCAAAATGATCCATGCGCCCAGTGTACGGTACAAGAAAGGTTGGCATCAAGGACTATGATATAAAGTATTTGATCAGCTTACAGATAAAATATACGAATTATGAAAATGATGAAGCATATTACGACATTAAGGACAAAGGCATCCATATCAAAATATATAATAATTCCAGTTCATTATTTAAATAATGGTCATTCAGAGTCTCCGACAGTGATGATTTTATTACCTTTATTTTAATGATCAATAACAAAATAGCCTTTTCTATAATAACAAAAGTTAATTGTTTTGATTTACGCTATAAATTACAAAATCCTCTTGCAGGAATACATAAAAAGATTAACAAAAAATTCAAATTAACCATGCCATCTGTTTTATCAACACTCCTGCTGTTTATACTCTTATTACTCCTGCGTCAGTTTTATCTGGATAAAATTTGGTGAAAAACGTTTATTTCATCTACTACTATTAAATAATTAAATCTGGTTCGTTAAATGAAAAATAACAAATCCCCTATTTGGGTAAAATTTGTCATTGGCTTGGTTATTGCTGGTGTTCTTCTTTTTTTCTGTACCTGTTCTATCGTGGAAATGTCCATATTCATAAGCCCAGTACTTTTGTTTATATTGGGCTGGTCATTGTTGCAACGGGATTATTTGCCCTATTTGAAGCGATTTATGGCCCTTTTTGGCAGCGAAAAATTCATATTCTGATGTTGATTGGTGAATCCGAACCCATCGAACAACTTGTACCGGGGTTAATCAATGAGCAGTCGGGATACGGAATCAGAGCCTTATCAGACTATTTTGTCACAAGTCGCGAATCACTATGCCGACATGACATTGCACGATATGGTCGGTGAAACCGATGCAACACTGCTCTGGCACGTTGAAGGTGCGGTCCCGGGTGTGTTTACCCGCAGGACGTGGGAGGAAACGGTACAGCCTACCATTGAAAAAGTGGTCAATGAACGTAAACACCAAATTGATTGGGTATTAAGTGATCACCGTCAAACGGCAAATGACGATGCTTCACCAGAAACCCTGAAAATCCGTCTGACACAACGCTACTTCACTGATTTTGCAGCCGGATGGCGAACTTTTCTTAATGGGATGCGTTGGAAAGCAACCTCGGATATGACAGAAACTGTCAATCAGCTTCACCTGATTGCAGATATCCGCCAATCTCCCCTTTTCACATTAATGAATACGCTCTCCTATCAGGGGAAAACAGGGCAACAAAAAAACAGCCTTTTAACGATGGAGAGCAATGATGCCGAATTAAATGCGCCACTGGCATCTTCATTTAGCCCGATACTGTCATTGGTAGAATCACAAGCCAGCTCACAACAAGGCACGCTGCTGAGCGTATCAGGCTTTATGACCCGTACAGCACGGGTACACCTTAACCTCCAGCAAGTCACTCAATCCAGCAATCCGCAGGAAGCTTCTCAGTTATTGGCAAAAACGATTATGCAGGGAAGGACTCTCGATCTGGCAAATACCCGGGATTATGGGCAGCGCATTGCCGAGGGCCTCGGCTCACAGTGGCGGGGATTGGGGCAAGCCTTGTCCGTTGCTCCCATGTCCCAATCATGGCAGCAATTACTGACTCCCACAGCCCAAAGCGTCAATGCACAATGGAAAACCGCCATCGTCGATAAATGGAATGCGGAATTCAGCGCACATTATCCTTTTACAGATGCGGTCAAAGAAGCTTCATTGCCTGTATTGGCTCAATATATCCGTGCCAATGACGGGCATATTCCCCGCTTTCTTGAAAGCAATCTCAGTGGCGTATTGCAAAAGGAAGGTAGCCGTTGGGTGCCCAATCCTACGCAATCTCAAGAGCTAACTTTTAATCCTGCATTTCTCAACGCATTGGATACGCTGAATTTATTGTCTGAAACCGTATTTGCCAATGGGGAAGCCAGACTGAATTTTGAATTGCAGGCAGGAACAACTGAAGGCGTGATGCAAACCACCCTGACAATAGACCATCAAACATTGGATTATGCTAACCAGATGCCATTCTGGAAAACATTTATTTGGCCCAATGACACCACTGCACAAGGCGCAACCTTAAGTTGGGTGAATATACAAACCGGAGAAAGAATTTATGCCGACAAACCAGGGAGTTGGGGATTGATCCGATTATTGGAAATGGCTAAAGTAACCCGCCATTCACAGGAAAAATATAGTCATCATGTTCAATGGCAGGCACAGGATGGACGTCGTTTAGTCTATATTTTACGGACAAAAGGGGAAAGCGGGCCTTTGCTATTATTGAAACTCCGTCATTTCTCTTTACCGGGGCAGATTTTTTTAAATAAATAGAAAAATTAATTCATTAAAAACAATTGGGTTTCGTTTCTGAACAATCAGAATCCAATAATTTCCTCTTTCTCTGAACCTTTAGAGAATTTCGGACTCAAATATTACCTTTTTGACAAGGCCAAGATATTTTATTCATTTTTGAGTCATTATCATCCGCTACACTGATGATATATTTCCATGGATTTCAAGTTAGTTTCTCCTGAAGTATAGATAGCCATGAGCTGAGTCAACAAAGCAGTCACTTGGAAAGATGACAGGTATATTCTTAAATCTATTTGGCTTAAGATGCCTGCTGAAAAGATTACCGCCACAATAATATTGAGAGAATGTCGAGCAAATGAGTAATAAAAGCCGTTCCTATTTTTTCCGACTCGCGTTGGCGCTGGCCGTGATTATTACGGCCGCTTTCTTTGCCTGGAAACACTTCTATCCCTCTGTGACAACGGATAAAAATAAGGCTCCCGGTTCACAGCATGATGCCTCTAGCCCAATGTCCATCCCCGTACAAGTGGCAACCGCTGAGACAAAATCAGTCCCTCATTATTTAGGGGGGCTGGGAACAGTGCAGGCAGCCAATACCGTCAATATTACCAGCCTCGTGCAAGGGGAATTGATGGCGTTGCATTTTAATGAAGGGCAATATGTCAAAAAAGGGGATTTGCTGGCAGAAATCGATCCCCGTCCGCTTCAAGTAAAACTGGCAAGGGCACAAGGGCAATTTGCCAGAGATCAGGCCACATTAACCAATGCCAAACAAGATTTAATCCGCTATCAGGAATTAGCCCGCAATAAGCTTATTTCTCAACAAGATCTGGATAAGCAAATTGCTTTGGTTCGCCAAAGTGAGGCCAGCTTAAAAAGCGATCAGGCCGACATAGATGATGCAAAACTACAATTAATTTACAGCCGCATTACTGCACCTATCTCCGGCCGTGTCGGATTAAAACGTATTGATATTGGTAATTACATTTCTGCCGCAGGTGGAACACCTATTGTGGTCATCACGCAAGTTGACCCGATTGATGTGATATTTTCTCTACCCGAAAATGATATCAATACGGTATTGAAGGCGCAGAAAAATCATAACGATATCATTGTTCATGCATGGGATCGCAATAATCAACAACAATTAGCGCAAGGCAAACTTACCAGTATTGATAACCAGATTGATCCCACCACCGGCACAATCAAAATGAAAGCTCAATTCAGTAATAAAGACAGTGTCTTATTCCCTAATCAATTCATCAATGTTCAAATGAAAGTTGATACATTAAAAGATGTCGTTGTGATCCCAGCAGCAGGTTTACAAATGGGAGACGGGTCTAACTTCGTTTGGAAAGTCAATAAAGAAAATCAGGTCAACAAACATAAAGTGATCCCGGGATTGCAAGACAATCAATGGGTGGTCATTAAAAGCGGTCTATCCGCAGGGGAACGTGTCGTTACCGACGGCCTTGATAACTTGACCGAAGGTGCCAAAGTTGAAATTGTTAAACCCATGGCAATTGACTCCGTTGTTGACAACAATACTCAGAAAGACTCATCGCAATCAAACAGTCAGTCAGGCGATAACGTGGGGAATCCGTAATGCAATCTGATGTCCCGACAACAAGTGGTGGACCATCGCGCCTGTTTATTCTGCGTCCCGTTGCTACGACGCTGTTTATGATTGCAATATTACTGGCTGGCCTTATTGGTTATCGGATGCTGCCCGTTTCAGCCTTGCCACAGGTGGACTATCCGACCATTCAGGTCATCACGCTCTATCCCGGCGGCAATCCAGATATCATGACATCCGCGATTACAGCTCCCCTGGAACGGCGATTCGGAAAAATATCCGGCCTGAAACAGATGTCATCCAGGAGCTCTGGCGGGGCTTCTGTCATTACGCTGGTCTTTCAGCTTTCATTACCTCTGGACGTCGCAGAGCAGGATGTACAGGCAGCCATTAACTCAGCCAGCAATTTATTGCCTGATGACCTGCCTTATCCGCCAATTTACAGCAAAGTCAATCCGGCCGATCCCCCTATTTTGACACTGGCCGTCACTTCTGATGCCATGCCAATGACTCAAGTGCAAGATATGGTTGAAACCCGTGTCGCTCAGCGTATTTCTCAAGTTGGTGGTGTGGGTTTAGTCACGCTGGCTGGGGGGCAGCGTCCTGCCGTTCGCGTGAAACTCAATGCTCAAGCCCTTGCTTCTCAAGGGCTGGACAGTGATTTGATCCGTTCTGCCATTATGAAAGCAAATGTCAATTCAGCGAAAGGGAGTTTTGATGGCCCCACTCGCTCGATTACCATTTCATCCAACGACCAAATGAGATCAATTGATGATTACCTCAATCTCATTGTGGCGTACAAAGAAGGCGCGCCGGTTCGCTTGCGGGATGTCGCCACTATCGAACAAGGTGCTGAAAATGACAAATTAGGCGCCTGGGCCAATAAAAAGCCGGCCATTGTCATTAACGTACAGCGTCAGCCCGGCGCAAATGTCATTGAAACGACAGACAATATTCGTCATATGCTGCCCAACTTGATCAGCAGTTTACCTAAATCTGTCAAAGTGGATGTACTGACTGACCGTACAATTACTATCCGTCATTCCGTCAAAGATGTTCAGTTTGAACTGTTGCTGGCCATTGCGCTGGTCGTGATGGTGATTTACCTGTTTTTGCGCAATGCCGCAGCAACATTTATTCCCAGTATTGCCGTTCCCCTTTCTCTGGTGGGAACATTTGCCGTTATGCATTTTTGTGGTTTTTCTGTCAATAACCTCACTTTGATGGCATTAACCATCGCAACCGGCTTTGTGGTGGATGATGCCATTGTTGTTATAGAAAATATTTCCCGTTATATCGAGCGGGGAGAAAAACCGCTGGCGGCAGCATTAAAAGGAGCCGGAGAAATCGGTTTTACCATTATCTCTCTGACTTTTTCATTAATCGCGGTATTGATTCCACTGTTGTTTATGGGCGATATCGTAGGCCGTTTATTCCGGGAATTCGCCATCACCCTTGCTGTTGCGATTTTAATTTCAGCCGTTGTGTCATTAACCCTGACACCGATGATGTGCGCGAGGATGTTGAAATCCGAGGCGAATGTTAAACATAACCGCTTTGAAAAAGCCAGTGAACGTTTCTTTGAGCGGCTGATTGCGATATATGCGGTTTTCCTGAAACGCGTATTGAATCACCCTTGGCTCACGCTTGGTGTTACATTCGGCACAATGTTTCTGACTGCCCTACTCTATGTCATGATCCCGAAAGGATTTTTCCCACTGCAAGACAACGGGCTGATCCAGGGTTCGCTGGAAGCGCCCCAATCCATCTCTTTCAAGGCCATGGCAGATAAACAGCGACAGGTCACGGCACTGTTGTTGCAAGATCATGATGTCGACAATGTCACGACGTTTATCGGTGTCGACGGTAACAATGCAACACTGAATGATGCCCGCATGCAAATTACGCTGAAACCGTTCGGACAACGGGAAAGCAACATTGAAACCGTTATTCCCCGTTTGCAAGCCCTTGTGGCCAAGGTACCCGATGTTAAATTGTATTTGCAACCCATCCAGGATTTGACAATAGATACCCAAGTATCCCGTACGCAATACCAGTTTACACTGCAAGCCACCTCACTTGATGAGTTGGGTATCTGGCTCCCTAAATTGGAAAATGCCCTGAAGCAACAGCCGGAACTGGTGGATATCAGCCACAATTGGCAGGATAAAGGGCTAATCGCGTATCTTAACATCAATCGAGATATGGCCAGCCGGTTCGGGATCTCAATGGCTGCCGTGGACAATGCGCTGTATAACGCTTTCGGCCAGCGTTTGATTTCAACTATTTACACCCAGTCAAACCAGTATCGTGTCATTCTTGAACAAGACACGAAAAATTCGTCAGGCTTGAAAGCGCTTAATAATCTTTATCTGACGGGAAACGACGGGAAAATGGTTCCGTTTAATACCATTGCCACCGTTGAAGAACGGTTGGGGAATTTGTCTGTCCATCACCTGCAACAGCTTCCTTCCGCGACTTTTTCATTCAATGTGGCCAAAGGCTCGTCCCTTGAGCAAGCCGTCAAAGCCGTGACTGAAGCTGAACGCATGATTCAAATGCCAAAAGACATTACTACGCAATTCCAGGGAGCAACGCTGGCATTCCAAAGTTCGCTCAGCAATACCCTTTGGCTAATTTTGGCAGCTGTTGTCGCGATGTATATCGTGCTCGGGGTGTTATATGAAAGCTTTATTCATCCTGTGACCATTTTGTCAACTTTACCTACCGCCGGCGTCGGCGCATTACTGGCTTTAATGATTGGTGGATATGAGCTGGATATTATCGCCATCATTGGGATCATTCTCTTGATTGGTATTGTGAAGAAAAATGCCATCATGATGATCGATTTTGCGCTGGCGGCAGAACGTGAGAAAGGTCTGTCTCCCTATGAAGCCATTTATCAGGCCTGCTTGTTACGTTTCAGGCCGATTTTGATGACAACAATGGCCGCACTGTTGGGAGCATTGCCATTGATGCTCAGTACCGGCATCGGTGCAGAACTGCGACGTCCGCTAGGCGTCAGTATGGTGGGAGGCTTAATCATGAGCCAGGTTCTAACACTGTTTACAACGCCTGTTATTTATCTGCTTTTTGATAAAATTGCGAACCGTTTCCGCAAAAATGATCAAGAAAATCCTCCGAATGAAATAAAACTCGATCCGTCACCAACGAATCATCAGGAGCCGCTGTGAAATTTTTCGCCTTATTTATCCAGCGCCCCGTTGCCACCATCTTGCTGAGTTTCAGCATCATGTTATGTGGTGCCCTCAGTTTTATTTTCCTGCCTGTGGCACCACTGCCGCAGGTCGATTACCCCCAAATCACCGTCTCTGCCTCTATGCCGGGAGCATCGCCAGAAACGATGGCTTCTTCTGTCACCACACCTCTGGAACGTTCATTGGTCAGAATTTCCGGGGTAAAGGTGATGAGTTCCTACAGTCTTCTGGGAAGCTCTTACATCTCCTTACAATTTGATCTCAGCCGGGATACCAATAGTGCTGCGCGAGATGTTCAGGCTGCTATCAATGCGGCACAAAACATGCTGCCTTCCGGGATGCCAAGTAAGCCAGGGTATTACAAAGCTAATTTATCGGGTGCGCCAATTATGCTGCTGACCCTGACTTCAAACGATTACAGTCAAGGTCAGTTATACGATCTCGCGTCAAGCCGGTTAGAACAGAAACTTTCCCAAATTGAAGGGGTAAGCCAAGTCAATGTCAGGGGAGGATCTTTACCGGCCATACGCGTTGAACTCAACCCCAATGCTTTATTCAATCAAGGCATTTCTCTTAATGATGTCAGCAGTGCAATCAACGCGGCCAATGTCAGGCGTCCAATGGGTTATGTCGATTCTGATCAACACAGTTGGCAACTGCAAACCAATGATGAACTGAAAACCGTTGACGGTTATCGTTCAGTTATCATCCGCCATAACAATGGTGCTCCTGTTCGCTTACAGGATGTGGCAAATATTAAGTATTCCGTCGAAGATGTTCGGGCCGCTGCCATGTCCAGCACTAAATCAGCCATTGCCATTATTATTCGCCGTGAAGCGGGGGCAAATATTATTGCCACCATTCAGCGCATCCGGGACGAATTGCCTCATCTGAAAGCCTCACTGCCAGCCAGTGTGCAGTTGAATATCGCACAAGATCGCTCGCCGGGGATTAAGGCTTCCCTGCAAGAAGTGGAACAAGCACTGGCTATCGCTGTTGGTTTGGTCATTTTAGTGGTGTTCCTGTTTTTGCGTTCAGGGCGGGCAACCCTTATCCCTGCCGTTGCTGTTCCCGTATCACTGATTGGTACTTTTACTGCCCTGTACTTATGTGACCTGAGTTTAAATAATCTGTCATTAATGGCATTGACCATCGCGACCGGTTTTGTGGTCGATGATGCGATCGTTGTGCTGGAAAATATTTCCCGGCATCTGGATGCGGGAATAAAACCCATGCAAGCCGCCCTGAAAGGAGTCAGAGAAGTTGGATTCACTGTACTTGCCATGAGCCTGTCGCTCGTGGCGGTGTTTATTCCTCTCGTGCTGATTGATGAACTGCTTGCCCGATTATTCCAGGATTTTGCGGTGACTCTCGCCACTGCAATTGGCATCTCATTATTGGTGTCGCTCACCTTAACCCCGATGATGTGTGCTCATTTGCTCAAATCATCCCCGGCAAGGGCACAAAAACAGAGACGGGGATTTGGTAAGGTTCTGTCAGGGATTCAGCAAATTTATGCCCGTTCACTAAAATGGGTCCTCAACCATACTCGTTGGGTGTTATTCACATTACTCGGCATTATTGCCCTGAATATCTGGCTCTATTCCAGTATCCCAAAATCGTTTTTCCCACGGCAAGATACGGGATCAATGCTGGGCTATGTGGTTGCTGACCAAAGTATTTCATTTCAGGCTATGCACGAAAAAATGAAATATTTTATGCAGGTAATCGATAGCGATCCGACTGTTGCCAATGTTGCCGGGTTTACGGATGGTGACAGCAACAATACAAGCTATATGTTTATTTCCTTAAAGCCACGGAAAGAGCGCTCTGAAAATATTCAGCAGGTTATTACGCGTTTAAGAAAAGAACTCGGCAATACATCTGGCGCCAATCTCTATCTGATCGCCATTCAGGATCTTCCTTCCGGCGGAGGCGGAGGAAGAGAGGGGAAAGGCAGTTATCAATTTAGCTTACTGTCTGATGATTTTGGTGAACTGCGTAAGTGGGGGCCAATTATCAAAAAGGCATTGGAAAAATCGCCTCAATTGGTAGATGTTAACTCTGATGCAGATTCAGAAAACAAAGGCGCTGAAATAGCCATTACTTATGATCGCGATGTGATGGCCCGTCTCGGGATTAATGTTGCAGATGCAAATAGTTTACTTTACAACGCCTTTGGGCAGCGGCAAATTTCCACCATTTACCAGCCCTTGAATCAATATAAAGTCGTCATGGAAGTCGAACCCCAATATACCCGTGATCCCAGCGCATTAGAAAAAATGTTTGTCATCAATGGCAAGGGAGAACGTATTCCCCTTTCCTATTTTTCACAATGGCGCCCCGCCAATGCTCCGTTGGAGGTTTACCATCAAGGGCTTTCAGCCTCATCCACGATTGCTTTTGACGTTGCCCCCGGCTATACGTTGTCCGATGCCATGAATGCGATAGAAAAAACAATGACTGAGCTGAGTGTTCCTTCCTCAGTCCGCAGCTCTTTTACAGGCTCCGCGCAGGATTTTCAGGAAAGTGAGCGTTCTCAATTAATTGTGCTCCTCGCGGCAATTGTGACAGTTTATCTGGTTCTTGGCGTGCTATATGAAAGCTACCTGCATCCGTTAACCATCCTGTCTACCCTTCCCTCTGCGGGAGTCGGTGCATTATTGGCACTGGAACTGTTCAATACTCCGTTTAGCCTGATTGCGATGATTGGCATTATGCTACTGATCGGTCTTGTCAAGAAAAATGCCATCATCATGGTCGATTTTGCCCTTAAAGCACAACGTAACAGTAACATAAATGCTCAGGATGCCATTTTTCAGGCTTGTTTGTTACGATTCCGCCCAATAATGATGACAACCCTGTCTGCCATACTCGGTGCAGTTCCTCTGGTTCTGAATAATGGCGATGGTGCCGAACTCCGTTTTCCGCTGGGCATTACGATTGTTGGCGGCCTGATTATGAGCCAATTGTTAACATTGTATACAACACCGGTTGTGTATCTGTTTTTTGATCGTCTGCGTGAAAAATGGTATCAACGCCGCACAGCAAAATGTCATACAACGCCACTCAGATAATACAGACCAGTTAATAGATCGTTTGACCTTCGTGATAAAAAACAGCCACCTCTCACTAGATGGTGGCTGTTTGTCCCTGAGGTTTGATCATTTGAACTGGCGCGTTTTCTCCCTGCCGCCTTCAATCTCCATGATCAGCAAGCAAGAATATATTTGTGCTAATGATAAAATAAGCGCTAAAATCCCCCTCCCTTTAACCTTACCCTTAGTAATGATAAAGCTGAGAGGATAAGGGCTGACTTGAACTCAGACCGAGAACGCTGAAAATATGTTTACTCCTGAATTACTTTCCCCTGCCGGCTCCTTGAAAAATATGCGTTACGCTTTCGCTTACGGCGCAGATGCCATTTACGCCGGGCAACCCCGCTATAGCCTGCGTGTCCGCAACAATGAATTTAACCATGAAACCTTGGCTCAAGGCATAAAAGAAGCACATTCATTGGGCAAGCGTTTTTATGTCGTTGTCAACATCGCACCACATAACGCAAAGCTGAAAACATTTATCCGTGATTTAAAACCCGTTGTCGAAATGGGGCCTGATGCTCTGATTATGTCCGATCCGGGCCTGATAATGATGGTCCGCGAAGCATTTCCTGAAATAGACATTCACCTTTCTGTTCAAGCCAACGCGGTTAACTGGGCTACTGTCAAATTTTGGAAACAAATGGGATTGACCCGTGTCATTCTTTCCCGCGAGCTTTCGCTGGAAGAAATTACCGAAATTCGCCAGCAAGTACCGGATATGGAACTTGAAGTTTTTGTCCATGGCGCGCTTTGCATGGCTTATTCCGGCCGTTGCCTGTTATCTGGTTACATCAATAAACGCGACCCCAATCAGGGTACATGCACAAATGCATGTCGCTGGGAATATAATGTGCAGGAAGGCAAAGAAGATGCTGTCGGAAATGTCGTACATATGCACGATCCTATTCCGGTTAAAAACGTCGAACCTACGTTAGGCCAAGGTGCCCCCACTGACAAAGTATTCATGATCGAAGAAGCCAAACGGCCTGGTGAATATATGTCCGCATTTGAAGATGAACATGGTACTTACATCATGAATTCAAAGGATTTGCGGGCCATTGAACATGTAGAAAAATTGACCGGAATGGGGGTTCATTCACTGAAAATTGAAGGTCGGACAAAATCTTTCTATTATTGTGCCCGTACCGCTCAAGTATATCGCCGTGCCATTGATGATGCCGTCGCCGGGAAGCCGTTCGACCCGACCTTGATGACCACGCTGGAAGGCTTGGCACACCGAGGTTATACCGAAGGATTTTTACGCCGCCATACTCATGATGCCTATCAAACTTACGAATACGGCTATTCTGTATCCGAAACCCAACAGTTTGTGGGTGAATTAACAGGTAATCGAGTGAATGGGCTGGCTGAAGTTGCCGTCAAAAATAAGTTCCTTGTTGGGGATCATCTGGAGCTTATGACACCATCAGGCAATATTAACTTCAGGTTAGAATCCATGGTAAATAAAAAAGGCCAAACAATAGATACGGCAGCGGGGGATGGGCATATTGTTTATCTTCCTATTCCTGAAGAAATTGAGTTGGAATATGCTCTGCTTGTCCGAAATTTGAAAGAAGGTAATACCCGAAAACCTCACCCACAAGAATTACCAGTGAAATAATTCAAAGTAAGGTTTTAAAGAAATTATTCTGTTTTTTTAGAAATAGATCACATCAATATTATTTTATTTCTCGTATTATCCTTGCTGAAAAATGAAGAACTAAAAAAGTTTTATTGTAAGACTAGGAACCACCTCCTTGGCTAGCTCAATCTCCCTTGGGCTGGCCTTTTCTTTTATCTTCATTTTATTATTCAACTTAATGAAATAGCCAATAAATTCAATTTATTGAAGATTCCATCGCTAATCATAAAGTATAAACAAATTTAATTCCTTTCTTTTCTTTGATACGCACCGCATATAAATTAATCAAGTTATGAGATACGCAAATTATTTCGCAATAAATATAATTAAAACCTTTCAATTTTGTTGGAAAATTTTTTAAAACACGTCAAATATATTCAATTATAGAATTTATCTGTTATTAATTATTCATCATGTTAAATACAAATTCTTTACGACTTCGTCACGCCATTTCATTACGCAATGAGGTTCGTTTGAATACACATGATATGAACTGAAGCGATCCACTGCCACTTCCCTTTCTGCTCACCTTGTGATCCATCCAAATATCAACAACAATCAGTAGCGCCTTTTGAAAATTGGAGTTAATCATGACCGATATCGCTAATTTGTTAGGAAAAGACGCAGAATTTTTATTGCAACATCAATGCAACACTATCTCACGTGAAAATCTCTATCTCCCGGGAGCGGATTTTGTCGACAGAGTCATGCTCGACAATAATCGTCCCAATACTGTCTTGCGCTCCATGCAAACGTTGCTGAATCATGGTCGTCTGGCAGGTACCGGTTATCTTTCAATTTTGCCGGTAGATCAAGGTGTTGAACATTCAGCCAGCGCTTCTTTTGCGGCTAATCCTCTCTATTTCGATCCCAAGAATATTGTTGAATTAGCCATTGAAGCGGGTTGTAACTGTGTTGCTTCAACCTATGGGGTTCTGGCATCTGTTTCTCGCCGTTATGCCCATAAAATCCCATTTCTTGTCAAGCTCAATCATAATGAAACGTTGACCTACCCTGCTCAATATGACCAGACGTTGTATGCCAGCGTCGAACAAGCCTTTGAACTTGGTGCTGTTGCCGTTGGTGCCACTATTTATTACGGCTCTCCCGAATCACGCCGGCAAATAGAAGAAATTTCAGCCGCTTTCGAACGCGCTCATGAGTTAGGCATGGTGACTGTGTTATGGGCTTATTTACGTAATTCAGCCTTCAAAAAGGATGGGATTGATTATCATACCAGTGCCGATTTAACCGGTCAGGCCAATCATCTGGCAGTAACAATTGGTGCTGATATTGTTAAACAAAAAATGGCCGAAACCAATGGTGGCTATACAGCCATCGGATTTGGTCATACCGATAAACGGGTTTATAGCAACCTGATCACAGAACATCCCATTGATTTAGTACGCTACCAACTTGCTAACTGTTATATGGGACGCGCCGGGTTAATTAACTCTGGCGGAGCTTCCGGAGATAATGATTTAAGTGATTCAGTCCGTACTGCTGTCATCAATAAGCGAGCCGGTGGAATGGGATTGATTCTTGGCCGTAAGGCATTTAAAAAATCCATGAAAGAAGGTGTTGAATTGATCCGCTCCGTTCAGGATGTGTATCTCGACAAAACCATCTCCATTGCCTAACCAGATTTTAATCCATCATATTTAATAGTGGGGATAATAATATCCCCACTATTCAGATTATTGACAAAGTGCTGGTTTTTTATCCGGTACTTTGCTTTAATCAAATTCCGTTCACCCGACGGAGCTGCCGCCATGTTAAGAGTTCCCTCTCCCCAGACGTTTCCGCCCGAAACACTCTCACTTGATGACCTCGTCCCCCAAAACCATCTGGTTCGCAAAGTCGATGCCGCCCTTGATTTCGAATTTATCCGAGATTTAGTCGCCCCGTTGTATTGCCAAAATAATGGCCGTCCGGCTATCGATCCGGTGATGCTGATTAAAATGATGTTACTGGGCTATTTATTTGGGATCCCCAGTGAACGCCGGTTGGTTCAGGAGATCCAGGTGAATATGGCCTACCGCTGGTTTTTGCGGCTGGGGTTGACTGAAAAAGTCCCTGATGCCTCTACCCTCAGCCAAAATCGGCGACGTCGCTTCAACCACTCCGAGGTGTTCCAGTCCATTTTTGACAATATTGTCGAACAGGCTATCCGCCGCGGTTTGGTGGGCGGCCGGGTGCTCTATACGGACAGTACCCATCTGAAAGCCAGTGCCAATCCCCATAAAACTGAGCGCCTCCAGCGTCCTGTTCTTCCGGGCGCCTATCTGGACGAGTTGGAACAGGCCGTAAGTGAAGACCGGGCTCAATCCGGAAAAAAAAGTTGACGCCAACCCACAAGGAACGGCAAAAACAGATAAAAGTCAGTACGACTGACCCGGAAAGCGGTTTTATGCACCGGACGAACAAACCGACAGGATTTTTCTATCTCGACCACCGTACCGTGGACGGGAAAGCCAATATTATCATGGATACTTACGCCACCGCAGGCAATGTCCATGACAGCCAGCCGTTGATTGGGCGTCTGAAACGTCAGTTGGCCC
>NZ_NIBV01000002.1:651908-976557 GCF_002632585.1 Xenorhabdus szentirmaii DSM 16338 | reverse complement strand
CGTTTGCCACCTGACCCTGCAACTGGGGCTCACCCCGGTCATCAGCTATCGTCGCCCAAACAAAGGCCCTAATACGTTCCAAAAGAAACAGTTTATTTATGACTCGCAACACGATTGCTATACCTGCCCGCAGGGCGAAAAGCTGATTTATACCACCACCGACCGCCAGGGATACCGCCATTACCAAACAGCCGCCGGCATTTGCCAGAACTGTCCACAGCGGTCGGCTTGTACACGGGCTAAAAAGGGAAAAACCATCACGCGGCACCTCTGGGAAACGAGCAAAGAAAAGGCTCAATACATTCGGTTAACGCCGTGGGGCAAAAAAATGCATAAGCGACGAAAAGAAACGATAGAGCGCAGTTTTGCGGATGCCAAACAGCATCACGGGCATCGTTACGCCCATTTTCGCGGGTTGCTGAAAGTGCAGATACAGTGCCTATTGGCGGCCACCGCGCAAAATATCAAGAAGATAGCGTTACTGGTGGCCACGCTTTGTTGGTTTTATCTGGGGTTCAGCCGTGAATGTAGTCGATCAACCATCCCATCACGTTCTGGAAAAGGGGAATAACGGGCATGAATCAGAAAAAAAACGAAGAGGAGGGTTGATAATGGAGACGGCAATGGTATGGTTTCAACGCGGTTTGTCAGCAGTCTGAATAGTGGGGATAATAATATCCCCACTATTCTATTTATTTTATTGCTTTCAACCCCTTTTCTTGATCATTCACCACCATTGATGGAAATGGTGTACAGGCCCAATCCCCCGCCCTACTTCGAGCGTATCGGCCTGCTCAAGTGCATTTTGCAGATATTTTTTTGCGGCTGGCAAAGTACTTCGCCAATCAGGATAACGGGGCCGCAATGCCGCAAGCGCAGCAGATAAGGTACAGCCTGTCCCGTGAGTATTTCGTGTCTTTATTCTGGGCGTACTAAAACGCCACTCTCCCTCAAGAGTAAATAGCCAGTCAGGACTTTCCTCATCGTTCAGATGCCCACCTTTTAATAACACTGCCTGACATCCGGTTGAAAGCAGTTCGCGCCCTTGCTGTAACATCTCATGTTCAGTTTTAGCGGGAGAACATTTCAGCATGGCAGCCGCTTCCGGCAAATTTGGTGTAACCAAAGAAACAATCGGCAGTAGTTTGTCCATCATTGTTGAAATCGCTTCAGGTGATAACAAAAAGTCGCCACTCTTTGCCACCATAACTGTGTCTAATACGATATGAGGAACAGGATAGCTGAGCAATGATTCTACTACGGCAGTGACGTTGTCAACATTCGATAACATACCAATTTTGGCACTGTCTATTCTGACATCTGAAAGCACAGACTCTAATTGAGCAGAAATAAAAGAAGGAGAAAGATCATAAATGGATTGTACACCCATTGTATTTTGGGCAACCAACGCAGTTATAACGGATGTACCATAAGCCCCAAGAGCAGAGAAAGTTTTTAAATCTGCCTGAATTCCGGCCCCACCACTAGGATCGGTTCCTGCAATAGTCAATGCGTTAATTCTCACAATAGCAACTCCTATAACCAGCCAAAGAAAAGCAGATATCAAAATAGGAGATACCCTGACATCCCTACGCTGGCATTATCCAGATCAGGTAATACGGGTACTTCTCAGTTCAATCAAAAACGCCCCGTGTCAAAATAAAAATCACTCTATTAGTATCCCAATAGAGTGATATTTTCAATATATTATCGTTACACCAAAAAACAAAAATAACGATAATTATATTTAGCCAGTAATCATATACTGGCTAAAATAAATTTATTACTACGCAGATGTAACATTTGCAGCAGCAGGACCTTTAGGACCATCCTGAATATCAAACTCAACCTGCTGGCCTTCGGATAATGTTTTAAAACCGTCTTTCATAATTGCAGAAAAATGTACAAAGACATCTTTACTACCATCATTTGGAGTAATAAAACCAAAACCTTTAGACTCGTTGAACCACTTCACAGTTCCAGTGATTTTTGCCATTTCAAAAATTTCCTTTGAATCACTTAATTCGCCGATTGGCACAAAAATAAAAAACTCGTATTCGTTGCTGTTATTTTATTAACAGAACACTACTTCGTTCACCCATGTGTTTTATTACATACTCTTTATATAATCGCAAGCCATTTTTTTCAGGTGCTGGAGCTAACGCACATATTTGAATTTCTTATTATCAATTCCAATTTAAAATCACTAAATTATTTTTAATCAACATAACTCTATGAATTAATAAAAAAAGAAAAACCCGACCAAAGAAAGATCTTTAATAATATTAATATATAATTCTGTTTTTTACACCTATCAAGAGATGATACAGAGAGTTATAATTATTCAAAATCCATTTTAGATAACTATAACATTATAATCAATTTTGATACCCTCCCATTACATTGAAAATACTGTCATTCCAAATATAATTATCTTACTTTTTGTTTAGCGCTTATTAAATATTGTTAATCTTTATTGCATCCTTCCAAGGCTGATTTTATATAAAAACCCTATAACTCTTTCCCTCGCAATAAAATGAACGTACCAAAATTATATTAATGACATTTAATTTATCCGTGTCGCATATTTTATCAACAAGTCTGGATACAAAGAAACAAGTCTGAGAAAAGTTATCAATACTTATCCTTCAGATAAGATTGTTCGTTTATCTGTCATTACAAGACAAAACGCTTTAGTTAAGATAAAGAAAAAATAGAAAGGTATAATGAAATTTCTCAAAGCACTAAATATATATAAGAGTGATTGCTGATAATAATCAGCCGGGCATTGGCCCGGCTAAAAAAGATACAGAAATTTAAGGCTTAACCTACTTTTTCCTTTGTCTTATTTGATTTCGCAATTAAATAACCGATCCATAATATACCAATCCAGAATGGCATCAGGATAACTGAGATACGGATTGATGGCGTCAACAAGATAATGACCAAAATGAACACTAAAAATGCCAGACATAAATAGTTTCCGAATGGATGCCATAACGCCCGGAACTTCGTTGTGATGTTCTCTTTATTTTTAGCTGTGCGAAATTTTAAGTGAGCTAAACAAATCATAATCCAATTAATGACCAGAGTCGTCACAACCAGAGACATCAACAAATGGAATGCTTCTTTCGGCATGACATAATTAATCAATACGCCAATTGATGTCACTAATGCCGACAGAGCAATAGATAAAACAGGTACGCTACGCTTATTCACTTTCGTCAGAGCCTTAGGCGCATTACCTTGTTTAGCCAAACCATATAGCATTCGGCTATTGCAATATACTCCGCTGTTATAGACAGACAACGCCGCAGTCAATACAACAACATTCAGGATGTTCGCTACCCAGAAGCTATTCAAGTTATAGAAAATCAGCACAAATGGGCTGGCATCTTCTACCACCTTGTCCCATGGATAAAGCGAAAGCAGGATAGCCAGTGAGCCAACATAAAACAGCAAGATTCGATAAACAACTTGGTTAGTCGCTTTAGGAATATTTTTTTCAGGATTTTCCGCTTCTGCGGCGGCAATCCCTACCGTTTCCAATCCACCGAACGAAAACATAATCCATGCCATTGCCATAATCAGACCGGTAAGCCCGTTCGGGATGAATCCGCCCTGTTGCCATAAATTGGTAACACTTGCTTGCGGGCCACCATTGCCGCTAATCAGCAAATATCCACCAAAAATAATCATGCCAATAATTGCAATAACTTTAATGATAGAAAACCAAAATTCGGTTTCACCATATAACCGGACATTGACCAAGTTAATGAGGTTGATCAACACAAAAAAGATTGCCGCAGGGATCCATGTCGGTAAATCCGGCCACCAGTGTTGAATATAAATACCGACAGCGGTCAACTCAGACATGCCGACCAGAATGAACATTGCCCAATAATTCCAACCCGACAGAAAACCGGCAAAGTCTCCCCAATATTTATAGGCAAAGTGGCTAAACGACCCCGCTACAGGCTCTTCAACAACCATTTCGCCCAATTGGCGCATAATCAAGAATGCTATAAAACCACCAATAGCATACCCGAGAATAACTGAAGGGCCTGCCATTTTTATCGTTTGTGCGATAGTCAAAAATAACCCTGTCCCTACTGCGCCACCGAGAGCGATAATCTGGATATGCCTGTTCTTTAAGCCACGCTTAAGCGTAGATTGTTGTTCCTGTTGTCCTGCCATTTAGTCCTCTTTTTACGATGCTAAGAACTCGTCTCACCAAGAGCTGTTTTATTTGTTGTTTTGAATCTGAGCAGAGCAAAAATTTTTCTCACTCTCCCAATTTCTATAAAGTTTGTCGAGCACAAAATGCACCACCTTCTGTAGTGATTAAGTTATCTCCTGATTTAAGGCGATAATGACTTTGCCAATTCTCATCAGATAGCATTAAAACACCATTTTCAAAGAATGAATACTGGGGATGTATCGTAACACACATACAGACAAGATTATGATTGAGGCCAGCATCAAAAAGGCAGGTATCGAGCAAGAGAACATATACCGAATTCTAAACCTTCATTACCCAAACTGATGTGTGCATTTAACAACCAAAAATAAAAATAGGCATCCGAATATCAGAGCCAAGTTAAGATCATTCTTTTCATGTTAAACTAGATCTGACATGATAATATTATTGTGATTACTATCACAATCAAATACTAAAATGGTTTTTTATATAATGCCTGGCCTGCTTTTTGTTTAATCACTACAGGGCCCTATAATAATGGTTTTTGTCATCTTGAAAAGAAGTTGTGTATACTCCCCCAACCTTTAACCAATTTAAGATTGCAATGCCACAAGATAACCACTTAGCGCTTGTATGCGCACTGAGCAAATGGATAGAAAACCATCTTGGCCGTGTCATTCATCTTGAAGAGCTTGCTGCTTATTCTGGCTATTCGCTTTGGCACATGCAGAAAATATTCAAGGAAGTGACAGGAATATCACTTGGGAAGTATATCCGTCAACGCCGTTTGGCTGGTGCCGTTTCTCTACTGAGGAATAGCTCATTGCCTATTTTCGATATTGCTTTAGATTTTGGCTTCGGCTCTCAGTCTCATTTTACCTATATGTTCCGTAAAAAATATGGCATTACACCTTATGATTTCCGCCAGAATACAGATATAGAACTTGAAATAAAATGCCCGTTACATCTCACTTATAACTGCGGATCATAAGCAAATTCCATCAGCGGCTATCCATATCAGCCGCTGTCCCTGTCATCTTTAATGTTTCTTCATGAGCAACAACTTTTCCCCATTCTGTCATTGCACATTCTGGTACTTTTCGAGTAAAGCTAAAGCTATCGCTTCTGTTTCCGCATCAGGCATACCACTAATATTTGATGGGCGAAAATGCATCTGAAATGCCTGAATGGTTTGACGTGTCGCATTATCCAATAAACCTGTCTGAGGAATATTATAACCATACAGAGACAACACCTTCTGTATTGAAGCCACCGTTGCAGGCATATCCGGCGCTCTCCCGGCCAAATGCCTGTTCACAGTTACATCATCAGGCCAAGCACCTATTCCTTGTTCATAAAGTAATTGCCAAGGAAAAACAGGACCCGGATCTTGTTTTCTAAGGGGTGCGATATCACTGTGACCCACAATGTTAACCGCTTTAATTTGATATCGCTGGATAATATCTTTTGCTAGCCGAATAACCGCATCAATTTGCGATGGATGATATAAACACCACTCTGTCTTAATAAACTGCCGCTTAAAACCGCAATTAACAATTTCAATGCCAATAGAGCCATGGTTGAGGTTTTGGTATCCATTCCATTCACTCTTACCCGCATGCCAAGCCCTTTGGCTTTCTGGAACCAGCTGAAAAATAATAGGTTCTTGGTTCTTATATTTTGGCTGAGAGGGAATGAGGTAATGGGCACTGACTTTCCCGCCGGTTAATGCCCGTAACGATCTTTGGTCATTCAGCGCCGTATAATGCAAAACAAGAAATCTAACCGAATCAATATTCTGATTGGTCGAATAACGATGGGAATGATCGGCAATATATCTCCCTCTGTCTTCCCGCTCAGGAGAATAAGAACATCCGATCAACAGGGTAATGAACACACATACCATTAATCGCTTTATCATATCCGGCCAACTATACAAATGAAAAAGATAACATTTAAATGATTATATCCAAATGAATATATTTTAGATGAATCTAAAATAGATGTGATGTTTTTTTATTTTCAGGCATGTTCTAGAGAACAAATAAAAGCCGAACATTCAAAGGATAGTCGAATGTCCGGCTAATAGCCTTGCATTATAGGAGTAACGTTTTGTTACTCATGTCTCCAATTGTCTTTTACATTGTTGCCCTTGTTGGCGGCATAACAATTTAAAATCTGTTGGATTAAACCTTTCATCTTCAATACTTGGAAGGTTACTGTTTATTTGTTACCCAAAGTATCATTATCCCAGATGCCTTTCTCAACTTGCTGCTGAATTTCTGGGTAATCCTTGATATTAAAGGTTGGCAACTGCCCTGATCTTCTCTGCTGGTTATAGTCTTTCGCCAATTTCATTGCGATGCCTGACAATAGCAGTATGGCAATCAAGTTAACAATAGCCATACATGCCATTGATACATTCGCCATATTCCAGACCAAAGGTACTTCTGCCAATGTACCGAACATTACCATCCCCAAAGTTGCCAAACGCAGGATAAATAAACCTGCTGTGTGGTTACGCTCAAGGAATATCATATTACTTTCAGCGTAAGCATAATTGGCAATGATAGATGTAAAGGCAAAGAAGAAGATAGCAATCGCAATGAAAGTCGATCCCCAATGCCCAACCGCCGATGACAACGCAAGCTGAGTCAATTCGATTCCGCTGACGTTTGCCACGTTTCCATCGAGAATACCGGAAGATAAGATAATAATCGCGGTTGCACTACAAATAACGATGGTATCCATGAATACCCCCAACATCTGCACATACCCTTGAGAGGCAGGATGTGGAGGATAAGGTGAAGCTGACGCCGCAGCATTGGGAGCAGAGCCCATACCTGCTTCATTCGAAAACAGCCCGCGTTGAACACCTTGGGTCATTGCCTGAGCAATACCATAACCCACCGTTCCCGCTATTGCTTCCTGAAGACCGAAGGCACTTTTAATAATTAATGCGAACACTTCAGGTATACGTTCAATATTGTGACCAACAACCCAAAATGCCAATATCAAATAGGCACATGCCATAAACGGTACAACCAATTCAGCAACTCGGGCAATAGAGCGCAAACCGCCGAAAATAATCGTGCCACTAATAATGACTAATGCAATGCCAACATAAAGTGGTTTAATTTGAAAGGCAACATCGGCCGCTGTCGCAATTGAGTTTGCCTGAACGGCATTGAATACAAGACCAAACGCGATAATAAGGAAGAAGGAAAACAATATCCCCATCCACCGCTTTTTCAACCCTTTTTCCATATAGTAGGCAGGGCCGCCGCGATAATTTCCTTGATCGTCCTTCGTCTTGTACAACTGGGCAAGCGTGCTTTCCACAAAGGAAGTTGCCATACCAATAAACGCCACTACCCACATCCAGAAAATAGCTCCTGGCCCACCCGCAGTCAATGCAATGGCAACCCCTGCTAAGTTACCGGTTCCTACACGAGCTGCAAGGCTGGTACATAAAGCCTGAAAAGATGAAATACCAGAATCATCTGATTTATTACTGTTTTTCAGAACTGAAAACATATGACCAAAATGACGAAGCTGTATAAGACCAGAACGCAATGTGAAATAAAGGCCAATACCAAGGAGCAAGTATATCAGTATGTAGTCCCAAAGGAAGTTGTTAATAGAATTAATCAGGTCCGTCAAGATATTTTCCCCTTACTAATTAGCAAACATTAGCTGACCATACGCTGTATCCGGTGAAATATTATTGTGCTTAATTTCCTTTATAATTAACAAATAACACAATTCTGCATATCAAAAACACAGAGATACTAGCCACTAAAACCCAAAGAATGTAACACAATATTTATTTCAATGGGTAACTTTTAATGAAATTTTTACATTTACTTTAGCATTACTGAACATTTGTTTTTGTTTACATCATAGGTTAATTCTTTATTTGAGGCTTTACAGTGGCATTTATTAATAAGGAAACACCGGTCATTTTGTTTTCTATTCATAAGAAAATCAAACAAATAAATTAACAACTTCATTCAAAATTAAAAACCAATTAACAACTAAAACACAACCAAGGCAAAACAACACTGAACATAACGATACAAAACGGCTATGTTAATTAAACGTTAATATGCTTATCTTCTGCAAAACTAACCACGTCAATCCAATCTGTACTTTTCGTTACGCATTTTTCGTTACAATGCGAAGTTATGATAACGTCATTGAGTTAGTCCACAAAACGAACTCAATATTTAATTTTGAAGTTTCCAATATTTACAAAAACATATAGCAATATCTTTCTTCAAATGAGATTATTAAATTTTAATACAGTGATAGTTGGAAAAAGCCACCATCCCATATTAAAATTTTCGATTGTTATTTTTCCGTTATGAAACAACAAAAATAGGTTAGTAAAGTGTTAGCGCCTTTACTGTCTGACTATCAGATAATCTGCAAGTGAGGTTATAATTGATGTTAGAGCGAAAAAGAAAAAATCCGGCAGACAATATACTTCCTAAGCGCGTTTACCGTGGGAAATCAAAGTATGAATATCATCCAGCAACCGGCGGTTCAATTTCCATTTGCTGTTTAAGTTCACCGGTATCCGTTGTCTGGAAAGAATACAATAAGATTGTCCAAGAAATAGAAAAAAATAGCACTTAGTTCTTAAATATATACCGGAATTAATAAAGTAGCGGGAGTCACCACTCCCGTTCATTCTTTTGCTTTCTTTTCTCCCCATAAAAACAATAAGATAAATTAATTATTTTTGCCGAAAATAAATGTTGCTCCCACGAGAATCAGGTCAGCTATCAATCAAATCTTTCTGCAAAATATAAACTACCAAATTTCGTGCTACGATATACATCTCATTCCATAATTCTATAGTTAAGATGATAAACAATGGAGTATTAATTATGTGTATAGGTAAGATTATAAAAAAGATCATCATTCCTTCGCTAATCACTCCTTTGTTATTAACACCTGCCACCGCAAGTGATGACGCATTGATTTATTTACCTGATAAACGATTTGCTGTTATGTCTGTCGGTGATCTTGAAAGCGAATCAATGGGTAGCTATTCCATCGCTATTTTCAAGGATAAGAACCTCTCAGATTTTGAAACCGGTACGGTTTTATCCCGTGAAGGTTTAGTATTTGACTATAACAATAAACCTAGAATTACATTTGCAGACATTAATGGTGATGGCTCTGAAGAATTAATTGTTTCGAAACTTTCAGTAGGAAATACTAATCACCTTGAGGTAGATGCGCTGGAAATTACAGATCAGCATATCAAACTTCTCACTCGTATCTATATCAATGGCAGAAACGACCCTATACAGTCGCTACGGGCACTGTGCAAACGAAACCAATGCCCAGAGCAAAGCGAATAGTCTGCCCCTCAACAGGATTTCGGCACAAATAACAAATTATGTACTATTGTTAATGTTGTCCCATTATCATGGTATAGCCTATTGAGAGGAAATTATGAAACGTATTTTACTGCCACTTTTCCTTGTCCCAGCCTTTTCTTATGCCGCACATACCAATATCAATAAAACAGCAGAAACCTATTGTGAATTATTCGGAAAAGCTTCTGTCGAAGCGTTCAAAACTAATGCATCTCCTGACGCCATAGCCCAAAAAGCACTTGGTGAGTTAAGCAGTAAGGGATTCGATCTGAAAGAAATCCATAGTAACAAGGATGAATTTATTACGTCTGTTAAACAGACCGTTACTGAAGTCAGAAAAAATAAGCAGGTATTCCCAAGTGTCCATCATTTTGACGAATCACTGGAGAAATCAGTTAAGACATGCAAAGAGCAAACGAAACATGCCTTAACTCAATAATGTCTGAATTTTTGTAGAGCGACTGACTCACATCATCGCTCTACTTTATTCAAATGGTCAGATCTAGTCTGAACTAATACACATCAAGCCTGCGGAATAAATTTCATCCCGATAAATGTGCGCACCGCATTTCCTCTTTCAATCTGATGATGACATGAACGACGCTCAGATTTAATTTGGGCCTGATTCATATTTTGAACTTGCTGAAGACGATGCTCCAACAGCATGCATGCAAGCCGACGATTTGCATGCTGGCTTCGTTCTGATTGCACTTTGATGCTGATCCCGCTCGCAACATGCACTGCCCGAACGGCAGATTCTGTTTTATTGACATGTTGACCACCGGGGCCGGAGGCTTTTAATGTCTCAAATCGAATTTCGCTCTCAGCCACTTTGGGTATGGGCGCAAATGTTGTTACGCCAATAAACCAGTTTTTGCGGCTACCGCCTTTTCGCCATGGACTATCACAAACCCACTTAATTGTGCCGTTCCAGCGCTCCAGCAATTGTTGTTCATTTCCTCCTTGAATGGCGATTAGCACAGAACGTAAAGTACCAGAACGCGGTCCTCGCTCTTCTTCCAAAATATCACTGTTCACATTCAATTCGTCAGCTTCTTGAATAAACCGTTCTAACGCTTTGCTTACCGCTAACATACATTCATCTGGCCCTTGAGCCGAAGAGATCTGCAACAATATCATTCGTTGCCTCCCCGCGTCTTATAGGTCAAAACAGGTTTAAGGCGAGCGACCAATTTCACCAAGCCAGCCTCCAGCATTGCATCCATCATACTGCTGATAGGCTTATAAGCTTCTGGAGATTCTTGATAAATCAGCTGTTTATCCAGACAAATGACCCGGCTCCCTAAAGCTGTGCGAGATAACTGTACGGCATTGTAACGACGGTCCAGACGCTCTTTACATTCGCCTCGCATCCATTTCCTTCCTGCTCCATGAGCAAGAGAAAATAAGCTGAATTCACTCGCCAAAGGTTGTACTAAGTAACTGTAATCTCCCCGTGATCCGGGAATAATTACCATTCCTTGATCTGATGGTGTTGCTCCCTTTCGGTGCAGCCAACCATCGGTTCCATTAATGGTACAGGGTGTCAGTAAATTATGTGAAACATCAAGCAATCGTTCTCCACTGGCACGCCAGCGTTTCAGCATTCTTTTTGCGATTAACCGCCGATTGGCATACGCATAATCCAAAGCTTGTTGGTGCTGCTCAAGGTAATTGAGAGCCTCTGGGCTAGATGCAACCAATCCTCCATGACCATGTTCACGGACATGTTGTTCTAAAATCATCTGCCCCATGCCCCTCGAACCGCTGTGAACCAATAACAACAGTTGTTGTTTGCTCAATTGCCACATTTCAAGCAGTTCTGGTTGATAGACCTCATCCAATTGCTGTAATTCAGCAAAATGGTTGCCGCCTCCTATTGTTCCCGGTGAATAACAAAAATGCTGGGGTATATCATCCGGTAATTCCTCTGGTGTCAGAGGTTTGTCAATAGAACCAAGTCGTTTTTCCAGCTTATCCAATGACCACTTATTCAACATAATATCAGTTCGCCACAACGCCATCCCGCAGCCAATATCATTGCCGATAAGTGCCGGATAAAATCGTGACTTTGAGAAAAATGCGGCTCCAACCGGATACCCTCTGCCGGGATGAAGATCCGGTAGCCCGACAACGCGTACCATGTCAGGAAGTTGAGCGGTTATTTCAAGTTGCTGGATAGCCTTACCTTCCAGCCAGGTATTTTCTGTTGCGATAACCTGCACATTAGATGCAGTTGAATGCAAAGTATTGCCCATATATCAACCTTATGATCAATAAAAAAATAAAGGTATGGACAGGCCTTCCTAGCCAAGCAATACTGAAAAATTTGATTTAGTAATTAGCTATGGGCTGGCCTGAAAAGAGTGATATTTAATGTCGTCATGATTTCCTCCTTTTCAGTCGTGGGTGTGATTTTATGAATAGCTGCATTTTGCAGGTGCTGCATCATACTTTAAACTTTATGCTTATGACCAGTATTTTATTCAATTTTTAAAAAATTAAATGAGTCAAAACAAATTAATAAACAATGATATTATTTCTATTAATTATTATTTAATGTATTATGTAATCTAATTGCAATTAAGAGTAAAAATCATATTTTAATGGTAATGCAATCCCTGTCATTAAAAACAATAAAATAACTAAGAAAGTATTAATTAATACATGAGAACGATATCGTGATGTAAATGATTTTGTTTTTTCTGAACAATTTTCTGCTATATCTAATAAAAAACCATTATCTTCAATTTGGCTGAGTATCGCACGCGCACGCTTTACATCAACACAATGGACAAGGAGCTTAACTCCGCCAAATGCCTGAGAATACATGTAGTTATTCCATACAATCCCTTCATCGATAACGACGGCATATATACCTTCCGATAACATCCTGCCTAAAATAATATGGGCATCTATCGGAGACAGGAAGTTTGCCAATAATTGCATATTCCCTCTTTCAGGATCACTATTCCACATAATTACACCATAAATCAGAGATGACATTATCAATAATGATAATTTATAGATTAAATCTCATCCAGATTTATTTGTTCATAAACACAGAAGAGCAGCCATCTCCCTAAATTTATAAGAGCCCATTACTTTTAATTCAGGGGGCTATTTCATCAAAGATCTGTGATTTATTAATATAGTACAACACTTTTAATCCCTGATAACTTCATCATCACATTCCGAAAAGCAAACCGGGATGTCACACTAATTTTTTATCACCCGAAAACAGATTAATTATTTTTTAAAAAGAAGAGGTGTTATCTATGTTTACTTATCTCGTTCGCGTTGAGCTTTTTGATGCACATCCCAAAGATTATAATTATCTGAATGAATCTATGTCGATAATTGATTTTAGAAAAACCGTTAGATATGACAACGGACAATTAATGGCATTACCTACCGGCACTTATGCAGGTATTTCATCAAATTCCGCAGCAGAAATCAGAGATAAAGTAAAAAGGTTAGCCAGCCCATTATCATCAAAACCGGTTTCTATATTTGTTTGCCGTTACAGTGACTGGGCAGCTTTCCTTTATTCTGCTTCTGTATCTTCATTAACTGCTGAATCTGAATCTTAATCTATATTCATTTATGAAAAAGCTGGTTTTCTGTTTAAATCATTTGGAAACCAGCTTATTAGTACTAAGATTATCACTTTGCTTTTAAATAACTATTCCATATAAAAAATGGTTGCATCACCGAACTTACTGTATTTCAGAAAATTAGCGTCATCCATCAAGCGTTAAAAATCGTAGCTCATGATCTTGGCAGCGATCGTACCTTCCATTACCTTAACGATTAAGTTTGCGATTTCGAATTATGCCAAGTGGCGCAATATGATACTTTCAAAATTAGTGCTAATATCGCGTATAAAATTCTTTTTATTATTATAATGTCTTTTTTAAAGACTATAAGGGTGGAGTATATCCAACAAGAAATAAGCACAAACAGAAATAAGGAAAGGATTATCCAAAAATAAAACCTAAGTAAAATATATAGTTGATGCTCCTCCATACATACTCCCCACAATCCATCAATAGAAGCTCGCCAAATTTATTCGCTTTGACATACACAACAATCGTTCAGAAAAATTTTCCGATTTGAAATCAGAATGCCTACCCTTTTACATATGGATAATCCCGTATCTACTTATGTTATGACATCCTACCCACCATTGGAGGATGGGATATTATCAAAGAGTTAAAGAGGGCAATTCTCCCCTTTAACGTAACCTGTTGATCTTGCCCATTTCCTTTATTGAGAATAAATAAAATTAAATCAATTAGTTAAAAGACGAAGAGGAAACGTTTTTGACAAATTTTATCACCAATAGGCATGGATTTTATTGATGTCCTATCAGCCATTCTGTGCCACATTAACTCAAAAAACACTCTCTAGTTTTGTTGAACTTTTTTATTGATGTTCACTGGCGGAGAAGTATCTCGCCTTTATGTTACTTAGTAATACATATTGTTGATTAAATGAGGAAGTAAATATGAGTACACAAGATAATAATCCGGATACACCATGTCCTGAAGACTGTAATTTATTCATAGTACCTAGCCAAAAGTATGTGAAAGAAATTGTCGATGCGAAAATTGTAGAGCATGCCCAAAGCCGGGATCATCCCTATGCAACACTGACCGATAGAGGGTTTGTTACTCTAAGCAACGATATTAACAGTGATAGCGAAATAACTGCGGCAACTTCTAAGGCAGTTAAAACAGTATCTGATCTAGCAAAGACCGCAGACCAAAAGGCTGACAATGCAAACAATAATGCTAATACACGGTTGGCTAAAGACCAGAACGGAGCAGACATACCTAACAAGGAAGAATTTATTAAAAACCTTGGATTAGAGACAATGATGGAAGGATTATCCTTGCCTGTTGGTGTACCCGTCCCTTGGCCAACGGAAACCCCACCAGAAGGCTGGCTGATATGTAATGGTGACTCATTTGATAAAGCAAGATATCCGAAACTTGCTCTCGCCTATCCCTCTGGACAGCTACCTGATTTGAGAGGGGAATTTATTCGCGGTTGGGATAATGGCCGTGGAGTGGACGTTGGTCGACATCTACTTTCTAATCAATTGGCAGATATTGCTCCACATAGTCACAGACTTCAACGAATGTGGGCCAGCTCAACGGCTACAGCCGAGAATTTAGGTACAGGGAATCGCATTTTCAATAGTGTCCAGCAAAACGTTAACTACGGAGCTGATCCTCGCGGATTAGGCATTGCTATAGGAATGGGTTCTGGTGGTTATGGTTATATGGATAATACGATTGCTGACTCAACAGGAACAGAAACCCGTCCCCGCAACGTTGCATTCAATTACATAGTAAAAGCAGCTTAATCCTAAGCTAATGCAATATAAATAATTTCAACCCGCCGAAAGTTGCGGGTTGAATTTGATATTGTCCATTTCCCTTAAAATGAGACAGCTATAATTAGATTTTCTGCCTAACAACTTGCAGAGGTCAATATGAAAAAAGTCCATTTTACTGAAACTCAAGTCGTCAATATCTTAAAACTCACTGATTCAGGTATGAAAGGGGACGATATCTGTCGTCAGAATCGGGTTAAATCTTAAACGGCGAGTCAAAAAAATTCTTCCTGTGCGCGAAAAAAGGTCATTAACGGTCGAGAAAACCCCCAATATTCAATGGGCGTTGGACTTTATGCACGACAGTTTATATTGCGGTAAGCGATTTAGAACATTAAATATTATTGATGAAAGTACACATGAGTGCCTTGCGATTGAAGTCAATACCCCACTCCCTGCCGAACGGGTCATAAGAGTGCTTGAACGTTTAAAGGTGGACAGAGGATTACCGAAACAAATTCGCGTGGATAAGGGTCCTGAACTTATTTCCGTTATTTTATTGAATGATTGCGAAAATAATCAAATTGAGTTATGTCATATCCAACCGGGTAAGCCACAACAGAACGGATTTATCGAACGATTTAATGGCTCGTTCCGGCGTGAATTTTTAAATGTCTATTTATTTAACTCATTGAGTCAAGTACGGGAAATGGTTTGGTTTTGGCAGCAAGATTATAACCTGAACCGAACCCATGAAAGTTTAAATCACCTCCCACCGGAGGCATATCGTAAACAGTTAGAAAACTCTAATGCAGTAGCCAGCTTTAGTTGACCATATATGGAGTCGATACAGAAAATATTGCTAGGACATAAAAGCCAGTCCATGACGGATAAATATAACGATGACAGAGGCAAAGATTGGGCTATTTTGGCAGTGAAATAATGAACAAAATTACGCCAGTTTTGCAGAAGAGTATTTACAGCTTCTAAAATAACGGGAACACCTAAGTCCCCGTTATTAATTCAGTTAAGCAATCAATTACATATGAGAGATAATTGCATCACCGAACTCGCTGCATTTCAGCAGTTTAGCGCCATCCATCAGACGCTCGAAATCGTAGGTCACGGTCTTGACAGCAATGGCACCTTCCATTCCCTTAACGATTAGGTCTGCGGCTTCGAACCATCCCATGTGGCGCAACATCATTTCAGCGGAAAGAATGACTGAACCTGGGTTAACTTTATCCTGACCTGCATATTTGGGTGCAGTACCATGTGTTGCTTCAAACAATGCGCACTCATCCCCGATGTTTGCACCAGGAGCAATACCGATGCCGCCAACTTGAGCTGCCAATGCATCAGAAATGTAGTCACCGTTTAGATTCATACAAGCGATAACATCATATTCTGCCGGGCGCAGTAGGATTTGTTGCAAGAAGGCATCCGCAATCACGTCCTTGATAATGATGTCTTTTCCATTTTTAGGATTCTTGATTTTCACCCATGGACCGCCATCCAACAGCTCTCCGCCAAACTCGGTGCGAGCCAGCTCATAGCCCCAGTCTTTGAAAGCCCCTTCGGTGAATTTCATGATATTGCCCTTATGAACCAGAGTGACTGATTCACGGTCATTATCAATGGCATATTCAATAGCGGCACGTACTAGGCGTTTAGTCCCTGCTTCAGAGCAAGGTTTAACCCCGATGCCACATTGTTGAGGGAAACGGATTTTGCTGACACCCATTTCGTCTTGTAAGAATTTAATGACTTTGTCTGCTTCAGCTGAACCTGCTTTCCACTCAATACCTGCATAAATGTCTTCAGCATTTTCGCGGAAAATGACCATATCTGTCAGTTCAGGTTGTTTAACAGGGCTTGGCGTACCTTGGTAGTAACGAACGGGGCGAAGACAAACATACAAATCCAACTGCTGGCGCAGTGCAACGTTCAGTGAGCGAATACCACCACCCACTGGTGTTGTCAGAGGGCCTTTAATGGCAACACGGTATTCACGGATAAGATCCAGTGTTTCATCCGGCAACCAAACATCTTTGCCATAAACATGAGTGGATTTTTCGCCTGTATAAATTTCCATCCAAGATATTTTGCGCTCGCTGCTATAAGCTTTCTTAACCGCAGCATCGACAACTTTAAGCATGACCGGCGTAACATCAACACCAATGCCATCCCCTTCGATATAAGGGATTACAGGGTTATTCGGAACATTTAATTTACCTTTGGCATCAATAGTAATCTTTTTACCTTCCGCCGGAACAACTACTTTGCTTTCCATTAACCTCTCCTTTCAACTAAGCGCAATGCCTTGTTAATTTTTTGTAAGGGACGTGTCAATACTACTTGAATATTCTGCAAACGCCAATGGGTACAGATTTAAGGTATAATACGCACCCTTATTTTTCACAATGGCTTATCATGACAAATATCTCTTTTAAAAAACGCAAACTTAACCGATTCAGCCAAAGAAAAAATAATAACAATACAAAAAAATTATCAGGACCTCGCCGAGTCTTGATCTTTAATAAACCTTATGATGTGCTACCGCAATTCACAGACGAAATGGGAAGAAATACATTAAAGAATTTTATTCCATTCACTGATGTCTATGCAGCAGGTCGTTTGGATCGCGACAGTGAAGGATTGCTGGTGTTGACCAATGATGGCAAATTGCAGGCTAAATTGACTCAACCAAATAAAAAAACCGCTAAAATTTATTATGTCCAAGTTGAAGGGATACCGGATGAAGCCGCACTGGAAAAATTGCGCAAAGGTGTCACATTAAAGGATGGCCCGACTTTACCTGCCGGTGCAGAATTAGTCGAAGCGCCTGAATGGCTCTGGGAGCGAACCCCTCCAATCCGGGAACGGAAAAATATTCCGGTCAGCTGGCTCAGAATTACCCTTTATGAAGGCAGAAACCGTCAGGTACGCAGAATGACAGCCCACGTTGGTTTTCCCACATTACGCCTAATCCGTTTCAGTATGGGGGCAATACAATTGGGTTCATTACTTCCCGGCGAATGGAGAGAAATTAATGTTGTTTAGCCCATATGTTACGGTTGCCTGTATTGTTCACGCAGAAAACAAGCTGTTGGTTGTGGAGGAAATAATTAACGGCAAGTTTCTTTGGAATCAACCCGCAGGCCACCTTGAAGCGAATGAAACTTTACTTGAAGCCGCAGAGCGTGAGTTATGGGAAGAAACGGGTATACGGGCCCAGCCTCAGGCATTTTTAAAATTGCATCAATGGACAGCACCTGATGGCACGCCATTTCTCCGTTTTCTGTTCTTGATTGAAATGGAAAAAATCCTGAGCACAACACCACAAGACAATGATATCCATTGTTGCCACTGGTTAAGTGCTGAAGAAATTCTTAACAGCCAGCAACTGCGTTCACCGCTGGTTGCTGAAAGTGTTCGTTGTTATTTAAAACGAGAAATTTACCCCCTTTCAATACTGGATCACTATGTTTCTCATATTAAATAATGCCGTCTCGCCTTCGGCAAATAATGGCATTAAATAAAAGTGTGCATTAAAGAGCATAAAGACGTTTGATGCACCTTGTTGATCAACGTGCTAAAGTATTGCGTTTGTTTTTTTCCGCAGTGAGATATATCCATGTCAGATAACAGCCAGAAAAAAGTCATTGTCGGTATGTCCGGCGGTGTTGATTCATCAGTTTCCGCCTACCTGCTACTGCAACAAGGCTATCAGGTAGCTGGCCTGTTCATGAAAAACTGGGAAGAAGACGATGGTGAAGAGTATTGTTCGGCTGCCGCCGATCTTGCTGATGCCCAAGCGGTTTGTGACAAACTGGGCATTGAATTACACACCATCAATTTTGCAGCCGAGTATTGGGATAATGTATTCGAACATTTTCTTGATGAATATAAAGCGGGCAGAACCCCTAACCCAGACATTCTTTGTAATAAGGAAATTAAGTTCAAGGCATTTCTGGAATTTGCAGCAGAAGACCTGGGAGCAGACTATATTGCAACCGGGCATTATGTCCGCCGTCGGGATGTCGATGGCGTTAGCCAGTTGCTTCGTGGTCTGGATGGCAATAAAGATCAAAGTTATTTCTTGTATACTTTGGGCCACCAGCAGGTTGCCAAGAGTTTATTTCCTGTCGGGGAGTTGGAAAAACCAGAAGTACGCCGCATTGCTGAAGAAATCGGTTTGGTTACGGCAAAGAAAAAAGATTCAACGGGTATCTGCTTTATTGGAGAGCGCAAATTCCGGGATTTTCTCGGACGTTATCTACCCGCCCAACCCGGTCCAATTGTAACAGTGGATGGTGAAACTATCGGTCAGCATACTGGCCTTATGTACCATACATTGGGCCAACGCAAAGGATTAGGCATCGGTGGCACAAAAGACGGCAGTGAAGAGCCTTGGTATGTTGTTGATAAAGATGTCGAAAACAACACACTGATTGTCGCCCAAGGCCATGGACACCCTCGTTTGATGTCTGTTGGGCTGATTGCACAACAGCTGCATTGGGTAGATCGCAAACCATTGGACGCAGAAATCCGCTGTGTAGTCAAAACACGATACCGCCAGCATGACATTCCCTGCACTGTCACTCCCTTGGGCGAAAATAAAATTGAAGTTCGTTTTGACTATCCTGTTGCTGCAGTCACGCCAGGCCAATCAGCTGTATTTTATCAAGGTGAAATCTGTCTCGGTGGTGGTGTGATTGAACAACGTATACAGGAGTAATTGTGGCTAAGAATTATTACGACATTACGCTGGCACTGGCGGGTATCTGCCAGTCCGGTCGTCTGGTGCAAACACTTGCCAGTGAAGGCCAATGTGATACTGAAGCTTTTGAAACAATGATTAACAGTATCTTGAATATGAACCCAACATCCACACTGGATGTTTTTGGAAAAAATGCCGGTAACTTGCGCATTGGTCTTGATGCCATGCTGGGCATGTTCAATGGTTCACATAGTGGAGTTTCAGCAGATCTGACGCGTTATATGTTGAGTTTGATGTCACTCGAACGCCGGCTGAATAAAAACCCCTCTGCCCGCGGTGAACTGGCTAACCGCATTAGCCAGCTAGAACGCCAGCAAACCTATTTTGAACCGATGTCAGAAGGGATGCTCAATGCTCTTGCAGGCATTTACGTTGATGTTATCAGCCCGCTGGGGCCTCGCATTCAGGTGACAGGTTCACCAGACGTATTACGTAATTCTTTGATTCAATCCAAGGTCAGGTCTACGTTGCTGGCAGGTATTCGCAGCGCTGTGTTATGGCAGCAAATCGGCGGCAGCCGCCTGCAAATTATGTTTTCTCGTCAACGCCTGATCCAACAAGCAAAAGACATTCTTGCTCATTGCTAAACAGATCGTTGAACAGAGATTGTTGAACAGAAATCGTTAAATAAAAATCGTTAAATAAAATCCGGGAGTTGCTACCAATGGAATTATCCTCACTGACCGCTGTTTCTCCGATTGATGGCCGTTACGGCGATAAAGTCAGCGCACTGCGCGCTATTTTTAGTGAGTTCGGCTTACTGAAATTTCGCGTGCAAGTCGAAGTACGTTGGCTGCAAAAACTGGCCACTACAGCCGAAATCAAAGAAGTTCCAGCTTTTGACGCAGACGCAAACGCTTACCTTGATGAAATTATTTTAAATTTCAGCGAACAAGATGCATTGCGCATTAAAGAAATTGAGCGCACAACCAATCATGATGTGAAAGCAGTGGAATATTTTCTGAAAGAAAAAGTGGCGCATATTCCTGCATTGCACCAAGTTTCAGAGTTTATCCACTTTGCCTGCACTTCAGAAGATATCAATAACCTGTCACATGCGCTGATGCTGAAAGCTGCCCGTGAATCCATCCTGTTGCCTCAGTGGCGTCAATTGATCGACACGGTCAAGCGCATGGCTCATGAGCACCGTGATCTCCCTTTATTATCACGTACACATGGTCAACCCGCGACGCCTTCCACTGTCGGTAAGGAGTTGGCAAACGTGGCTTGTCGTATGGAACGCCAATACCACCAGCTCGGACAAGTCGAAATTTTGGGTAAAATCAATGGGGCTGTTGGTAACTACAATGCACACCTATCGGCTTATCCTGAAGTTGACTGGCATCAGTTCAGTGAGTCATTTGTCACCTCATTAGGCATTCAGTGGAATCCTTATACTACACAGATAGAGCCCCATGATTACATCGCAGAACTGTTTGATTGTATCGCCCGCTTCAATACTATCTTGATCGACTTTGATCGGGATATCTGGGGTTATATCGCTCTCAATCATTTCAAACAGAAAACCATTGCGGGTGAAATCGGTTCTTCCACCATGCCGCATAAAGTCAATCCTATTGATTTCGAAAACTCTGAAGGAAATCTAGGCTTGTCAAACGCGGTACTGGGGCATCTTGCCAGCAAGCTGCCTGTTTCTCGCTGGCAGCGTGACCTGACCGATTCAACAGTGCTACGTAATTTGGGTGTTGGTCTTGGTTACGCCCTGATTGCTTATCAATCCACCATGAAAGGGCTTAATAAGCTGGAAGTCAATGAGCAGCACTTGCTGGATGAATTAAATCATAACTGGGAAGTATTGGCAGAGCCGATTCAGACGGTTATGCGCCGCTATGGCATTGAACAACCCTATGAAAAACTGAAAGCGTTGACTCGCGGAAAACGTGTTGATGCAGAAGGCATGAAAGCGTTTATTGATGGTCTTGAACTTCCAGAGTCAGAAAAAGAACGTTTGAAAGCGATGACACCTGAAAATTATATTGGCTATGCAACTTCACTGGTTGATAAGCTGAAATAATATTCAATCCCATCTATGGGCGGGAGTTCTCCCGCTCATATTGAATCCACACTAAGTTACAGTGCAATACATCCCTCACCACTCCTCGTCACAGAACTGATGATAAATTACTTTAGAAAATTTTGATCATCATCCCATGCGATTATATAAATTCTATATAGAATGTAAATAAACTCTCAATACATTTGTTATTTAATTCTAATTGTTTGTTTTTAAATATTTCACTATTTAACATACTAACAAAGCCAAATCGTTACTATACTTAGTTCAATCATGAATATGACTAACGTGATTGATAGTCATGGCCGATCAACTACTTAAAATTTATTTGGCAAACGTTACTAATTAGCATAAGGAATCATTATGCGGATTTTGATCGTTGAAGATAATGCATTACTTCGCCATCATTTGACTGTCCAGCTACGAGATATCGGGCATCAAGTTGACGCGGCAGAGAATGCCAAAGAAGCTGATTATTACCTGAAAGAAAATAGCCCTGACATTGCTATTGTTGATCTGGGATTGCCCGGAGAAGATGGGCTTAGCATGCTACAACGGTGGCGTAGTGAGAAGGTTAATTTGCCGATCCTTGTACTTACGGCCCGCGAAAGCTGGCAGGAAAAAGTCACGGTTTTAAATGCCGGAGCGGATGATTATGTCACTAAGCCTTTCCATCTGGAAGAAATAAGTGCCAGAATCCAAGCGCTTATGAGAAGAAATAGTGGATTGGCCTCTCAACTTATTGCGATTTCACCTTTTTTAGTCAATCTGTCCCGGAAAGAATTCTCCATTAATAATATTGATATTAAGCTGACTGCCTTTGAATATATTATTATTGAGACGCTCATGCGCAATAACGGCAAGGTTGTCAGCAAAGAGTCGCTAATGCGTCAGCTGTATCCGGATGCTGAATTGCGCGAAAGTCATACAATTGATGTACTAATGGGACGTTTGAGGAAAAAGATATTGCAGGAGTGGCCCACTGAAGCCATTGTCACAGTCCGTGGCCAAGGTTATCGTTTCGATGTGACAGAAAACTAATGTTTAAGCTTCCTGAAAAATATTTTTCTCTGAGGGCGCGGTTTCTCATCGCGACGACGGCCATCATTCTTGCTTTGACACTGTCATATGGCATTGTTGCCATTGTCGGATATCAGGTTAGTTTTGATGAAAAAAACTATTCGATACTCCGCAATCAAAGTAATTTTCTTTACTCACTAGTACAGTGGGGAAGCAATGGACTCGAACTCAAAGTATCAAAACGCTTTAACATGGATATTCGTTCATTTACATTGATTTATGATCAGCAGGGAAATATTTTATGGCGCCAGAGATATGTTCCTGAAATGGAAAACGAAATTAACCCTGACTGGCTAAAAAAGAATGGGCTATATGAGTTCGATGCCCATACCATCGAAAATGGGCCTATTTTTCATATAATTCAAGGTGGAAAACACAATATAAATCACGAGAATGAAAAAAAGGTAACCTATTCTATTGCTGTCAGTCAATATCCCGCTGCAGGCAAACTACCTGCTCTGACGTTTGTTACCATTGATGCACTTCCGCTGGATATACAGGGAACAGCAAAAGTCTGGGGGTGGTTTGAATATTTGTTAATTGCCAACTTGCTTCTGGTCATCCCACTTATTTGGCTTGCCGCAGATTGGAGCCTCCGTCCAATAAAATCTTTAATCATTCAAATCAGAATGTTAGAGAAAGGAGAGCGAGAAAAACTTGATGAAACGCCACCAACAGAATTGAAAGCGTTGGTCAGAAATTTAAATACTTTATTAAGTAATGAGCGTAAACGCTATGAGAAATACCACACAACATTAGCAGACTTAACTCATAGTCTGAAAACACCTTTAGCCGTGTTACAGTCAACTCTGCGTTCCCTCCGCCATCCCCAAAGAATCACCATTGAACAAGCTGAACCCATTATGCTGGAGCAAATTGACCGAATCTCTCAGCAAATCGGCTACTATCTGCATCGGGCCAATATGCACAGCGACCATAGATTGCTCCTGAGACGCGTTTTTTCGGTCCCGATCTTATTGGATGAATTGATTCGGGCCTTAACCAAGGTATACCAACATAAATCCATCAACATTGCCTTGGATGTCTCTCCCGAAGTCACATGGCTGGGTGAAAAAAATGATTTTTTGGAAGTGGTAGGCAATATTCTGGATAACGCATGTAAATATTGCCTAAAACTCGTCAAGATCACCGCCACAATGGATAGAGACGCTATCTGCATCATTGTCGACAATGATGGGACGGGAATTGCACCAGATAAACGAGAAATGATTTTTCAGCGCGGGTTGAGGGCAGACACATTGAAATCCGGACAGGGTTTAGGATTATCGATAGCATCTGAAATTGTTGCACAATATAACGGTGAAATCAGTGTCGGCGATAGCCCCCTTGGTGGAGTCCGCATCAAATTGGTATTCCGCAAACAATAATCTTACAAGCTCCGTACCTCTGCCAATGGTCAATAACGCCGCCATATTCATGGTGTGAATGCTATCCCTGTCGCGAAATATTTCAACCAAGTCTGATATCGTTACTGACTATTCGTTATAATGACGCGAAATTTACCTCTCACTTCAGGATATCACCATGGATTATCAGCTGAATTTGGATTGGCAGGCTTTTTTGCAAAATCATTGGCAAAAGCGACCTTTGCTGATTAAACAGGGTTTCCATCAATTTATTGACCCCCTTTCTCCTGATGAACTGGCGGGGCTGGCGATGGAAAATGAAATCGATAGCCGTTTGGTCAGTCAGAAAAATGGGCGCTGGGACGTTTCCCATGGGCCATTTGAAACCTACGATCATTTAGGTGAGAAAGATTGGTCTTTACTTGTGCAAGCCGTTAACCACTGGCATCTCCCCTCTTCTGCGCTCATGAAGCCATTCCGCGTGTTGTCTGATTGGCGCATGGATGATTTGATGGTTTCTTTTTCTGTATCGGGTGGTGGTGTCGGCCCTCATCTTGATCAATATGACGTGTTCATTATTCAGGGACAAGGTCGTCGACGCTGGCGGGTTGGTGGGAAAATACCAATGAAACAACATTGCCCTCATCCTGACTTATTGCAGGTTGATCCTTTCGAGGCAATTATTGATGAAGAGATGATGCCGGGGGATGTACTTTATATTCCGCCTGGTTTTCCCCATGAAGGCTATGCAATTGAAGATTCACTGAATTATTCTGTAGGGTTCCGAGCGCCCAATGCTCGTGAATTATTCAGTGGTTTTGCTGATTATATTCTGGCAAATGAACTGGGAAGCCATCGCTACAGTGATCCTGATCTGGCTTTCCGTGATAATCCAGCTCAAATTAATGCAAATGAACTGAACGCCCTGCGTTCCATGATGCGTGAATTGCTAGAACAACCAGAAACTTTCCATCATTGGTTCGGTGAATTCATTTCGCAATCACGTCATGAACTGGATCTTGCGCCACCTGAACCTCCTTATGAAAGTGATGAAATTTATGAGTTACTCAAACAAGGTGAAGAACTAAACCGTTTAAGTGGATTGCGGGTTCTGCGCATTGGTGATCAGTGTTTCGTTAATGGTGAGTTAATAGAGACTCCCCATATTCACGCTGCTGACGCACTTTGCCATTATGATAAAGTCAGTGCTGAACATTTCGGGGATGCCATTGACGATGTCCGATTTATCAGTCTGCTTACGGCCCTGGTCAATAGCGGCTATTGGTACTTTAACGACTAAACCGTGAATTAAAGGGGGGATTATCCCCCCTTATACTGCGACCTTCTCTTTTTTCAGAACAGGAAAGAGAGCAATAATTATCAGACACTGCCTGATCAGCCATTATTTTAATGACCTATTACTTTAATTAGGTATTGCTTGGTGTTCATGGCTTGCCACCAATTCAGCAATTCTCATAATAACGTTTACCGCCTGCTCCATCCCTTCCAGTGAAATAAATTCATACTTACTGTGATAATTATATCCACCGGTGAAAATATTCGGGCACGGAAGGCCGCGATAAGATAATTGTGCGCCATCAGTACCACCGCGAATGGGTTTAATGATGGGTTTAATACCGCAATCCAGCATAGCTTGCCTGGCAAATTCAACAACGTGCGGGGATTGGGCTATTTCACTGCGCATATTGTAATAGTTGTCATCAATAATCAGTTCAATGTAGCAATCCGGGGGCAATCCTTTTCCCACACTTTCCGCAATGGCAATTAATGTTTTTTTGCGGTTTTCAAAATGCTCACGATCAAAATCGCGGATAAGGTAATGCATCTCTGCATATTCAACAGTGCCTTTGATGCTCTGCAAATGATAAAAACCTTCATAGCCTTCTGTTTTTTCAGGGATCTCTTCCAGAGGCAGAGTATGGTGAATGCGCATAGCCAAAGAGGAAGCATTAACCATCACGCCCTTGGCCATCCCGGGGTGTGCCATGTTACCCACAATCTTGATTGTTGCCGAGGCAGCATTGAAATTTTCAAACTCCAATTCTCCCACCCCTCCCCCATCAACGGTATATGCCCATTCCGCTCCGAATGTTTCTATATTAAAAGAATCAGCACCTTTACCAATTTCTTCGTCAGGCGTGAATGCAATCCGAATATCTCCGTGAGGTATATTGTTTTGTTTCAGGCGTACCATTGCCGTAATAATTTCTGCAATGCCTGCTTTATCATCAGCCCCCAATAATGTTTTGCCATCAGTTGTGATCAGTGTTTTTCCCAGTAAACTGTGCAATGCCGGAAACATGACTGGCGATAACACTTCATTGCCATTGCCTAATGCAATATCACCACCACGGTAATTTTCCAGGATCTGGGGGCAAACATGCTTTCCCGTAAAATCGGATGAAGTATCAAGATGAGAAATAAAACCGATGGCAGGCACAGACCAGGCAATATTTGATGGCAATGTTGCCATCACGCATCCCTGATCGTTCAGAATGACGTCAGCAAAACCAAGTTGAACCAGCTCCTCATGCAATGCCTTAGCCAGCTTCAGTTGGCCGTTGCTGCTGGGAATGGTTTTAGTGGATGGCTTTGATTGAGTATCAAATGCTATGTATTTGAAAAAACGATCTAATAATCTATCCATCTTCTCCTCCCTAAATCATATGGATTGATTATGGAGAAGATGAATAGTGCCTGTATTGCGTCAAATCAGCTTTTATCTGCCTTGATTTGCTGAATTAACGACTGGACATATTGCGCCACAACCTTACTTGCATGACCATAATGTTTTTCATCAAACAGACTTTCGACCTGACTCGGCTCCAGATTCAGCTCAACGGTATGGGCCCCGGATAATTTGGCTTCATGTACAAAACCCGCAGCAGGATAAACATGGCCCGATGTTCCGATAGCAATAAAAATATCCGCCTTGGAGAGGGCTGTATAAATTTGCTCCATGCCCAATGGCATCTCGCCAAACCACACGACATGAGGACGCAACTGTGACGGAAACTGGCAACAGTGACAACGATCTTCTGTAGTTAATTCAGTTTTCCATTCAATGACCTGCCCTGACTGACAACAACGAACTTTGAGCAACTCACCATGCATGTGCAGGACACGCTGACTGCCTGCACGTTCGTGCAAATTATCAATGTTTTGTGTGACCAACAAAAAGTTGTCACCAAGGCGTTGTTCAAGTTCAGCCAGAGCATCATGTGCCGCATTAGGCTTAATATCCAATTGTTGGAGCTGCTCCCGACGCGCATTATAAAATGCCTGAACCATATCAGGGTCGCGTTGAAAACCTTCCGGTGTTGCAACGTCTTCAACAAGGTGCTCTTCCCACAAACCATCAGAAGCACGAAATGTCCGAATACCTGACTCTGCAGAGATCCCTGCTCCTGTCAGTACCACCACATGGGGGTTTTTTATTTTATCTGTCAATCGAATATCCCTGTAAAAATTTTGCCTACGTACTCGCTGATGCCGTAACCGCTTAATCCGGCAAAGTGTAATGCGCCGAGAACGCCCCCGCATATAACCTTCTCCTTATAAGAAGACTACTGCCTTAATTTTTACCGCATTGTTGATACCGTTGCCTATTATTGACCACTCAAAATCCGTGCTGGATCAAGTTTGCTGGCCCGGTGAGCAGGATACCAACTTGCCAATACACTCAATATCACCGCTGTTAACAACACATAAAAAACATCCATGATATGCAATTCTGATGGAAGAAAATCGATGAAGTAGATATCCCCGGACAGAAATTGATATCCCAGCAACTTTTCCAGTCCTTTAATAATAGTTGTTAGATTTAATGACGTGAAGATCCCGATAACCATACCAATAATGCTGCCCATCATTCCTGTCAGAAGCCCATACCACAAGAAGATTGCCCGGATATGACCATCTTTCGCTCCCAGAGTGCGCAGGATAGCAATATCACTACTTTTATCCTTAACCGTCATAACCAGCGTTGAAATGATATTGAAACAGGCAACCCCTATCACCAGTACCATAGCTAAATACATGATACTGCGCACCATCTGAATATCCTTATACATATAATCATAATCTTTCATCCATGTAGTGATATAGACATACCTGTGTATAGCGCGGCCGGCATCCATGACTCGTTGCTCTGCGGCAAAAACGTTATCTGCCTTGATAGCAATTCCTGTAACGGCATCACCATAATCTAAATAATGTTGGGCATCAGGTAAAGGAACTAGGGCCAGGCTATGATCCAACATGCCACTCAGTTGGAAAATACCCGCAACTTGCAAGCGGACACGCTTAGGTTGCAACAACTTTAAGCTTGGGTCACTGTTGGGGATCATGACTGTCAGCCAATCCCCTTGTTTTACGTGAAGTGAGTTTGCGACTCCCTGCCCCAAGATCACTTGGTTTTTATCTGCCTTAAACGTTTTCCATGCGCCATCCAGCACAAATTGAGGTAATGTACTGACACTTAATTCAGTGTCTAAATTCACTCCCCGCACCTGTACCGCATGGAGTTTGTCTCCACGCTCCATCAGGCCCGTAAATTCAATGTAAGGTGAAGCCCCAACAATGCCGGGCGTTTGTTTTATTTGTGTGAGTGCTTCCTCCCAATGTTGAAAAGGTTGCTCCACTGCGTAAATTTGCCCATTGGGCACAACGGAAAGTATGCGATTTTTCAACTCCCGTTCAAAGCCGTTCATGGCACTCAGGCCAATAATCAGTACCGCAACTCCCAACATAATCCCCAATGTTGAAATAACCGAAATCAGGGAAACCATTCCTGAGCGGCGGCGGCCTTGACTAAAGCGAAAGGCAGTAAATAACGCCAGAGGCAGCTTTACCATTACACCGCTCCCGTCAGGGTTAATTCATCCTGCAAATACCCATCACTCATTTCTACCCGGCGTGCCAACTGATTGGCTAATTTCAGATCATGAGTCACAACCAAAAATGCGGTTCCTTGCTGTTGATTTAACTCTCGCAAAAGTTGAAATACACTCTCTGCATTACGTTGATCTAAGTTACCTGTTGGTTCATCCGCCAAAACCAGTGAAGGTTCATTCACCAACGCCCTTGCAATTGCGACACGTTGGCGCTCTCCCCCTGAAAGTTCTGACGGCCGATGCTGTGCCCGATGTTCTAGCCCAACGGCTGCCAACATCGCTAGTGCTTTTTGTTGTGCCTGACGTTTTTTGCCGCCAATCAGCAAAGGCATGGCTACATTTTCCAACGCATTAAAATCCGGCAATAAATGATGAAACTGATAAATAAATCCAATTTCACTGTTACGCAGTGCAGCCCGAGCAGAAGAAGACATTTGACTCAGCGATTCACTTCTGAAATACACTTCACCTGAAGTCGGGGAATCCAATCCGCCAAGTAAATGTAAAAGTGTACTTTTACCTGACCCTGAACTGCCAACAATGGCCATCATCTCGCCTTGTTGCATAGAAAAAGTGACATTTTTCAACACTTCTGTAGAAACTTTCCCTTCCTGATATTTTTTGCACAAGTGATGACACCGCAATAAGGGTTGATTATTCATAACGTAAAGCCTCAGCAGGTTGAGTGGCAGCTGCGCGCCAAGAAGGGTACAAAGTTGATAATAAAGAAATCAGCATGGCACTAATGGCAATAGTGACCACTTGCGTCGTATCAATCTCAACAGGCAATTCAATGCCTTCAGTCAAAAGGCCAATCAATGGCATCAGGCTATTTAACTGGCTGGAAAGCAATATTCCCAAACCTGTTCCCAGTAAAGCACCAATAATGCCCGCTCCTGCTCCCTGAATCATGAAGATTGCCATTACCTGACGACGCGTCAACCCTTGTGTCTGTAAGATAGCGATCTCACCCTGTTTTTCCATCACTAACAAAGAAAGAGAAGTAATAATATTGAAGGCGGCCACGGCAATAATCAGGCTCAATAATAACCCCATCATGTTCTTTTCCATCCGGACTGCCTGAAAAAATTCCCCTTTGCGTTCACGCCAATCCTTCCAGATCAATCCTTCCGGTAAAGCTTGCTGGCTCAGTTCGTCAACCAACAAGGGTTCATTGAGGTACAAACGCCACCCCGTAATATGACCAACCGGATAACGTAACAATCGTGCGGCATCCTGCTGGTTAACTAGCATTTCTGTCGCATCAGCTTCGCTATTGGCAAAAAACGTACCGGCCACAGTGAATAACCGCTGACTGGGAATTCTGCCCATGGGTGTCAGCTGGCTGGCACTTGGCACAATCACCCGGATTTGATCACCACGTTTCACGCCCAACTTAATCGCCAATTTTTCGCCTAAAATGGCAAAATAGCGCCCCGGTTGTAATTGGTTACGATCAGCACCAATAATATATTTCGATAATGGCGAATATTCCGTGGGCGTGATGCCTTGCATCATACCGACACCAACATTCTGGGCGCTTTGCAATACGACATTGCCTTCTACAAGCGACGTAATACGGTTAACTCCTTTTAATTCCGAAAGTTGACTGCTCGGATGTTCAACCGGATCGATTGAGCCTTTTTCCGATGTCATCACTGCATGCGGCATAAATCCTAAAATGTTGCCTTCCAATGAACGTTCAAAACCGTTCATCACCGACAATACTGTGATGAGCGCAGCCACTCCCAACATAATGCCAACGGCTGATAGCCATGAAACAAAACGGCCGAATTTATCAACCGCCCGCCCGCGCATATAGCGCAATCCTATAAATAATGAGACAGATTGAAACATGAAATCTGTTACGCCCCTGTTGCCAAAGCAAAGTGTTCGAGGATAATAAAGGGTAGCAATACTTTATGGAACCACCCACATCCAGGTTCTAGGTTTTTTTTTTTACTTTCTCTCAATCTTCCAGCGTATTTATTGTAAGGCTACTGAGTCAGAAATGTGTTGGGAATGGACTGAATCTTAGAGAACACATCAAACGCCATGTCAGCAAAATATCGTTATCAACTTCCGGAACGTCGCGGTGACATCCGCCAGTTGGGGCATTTAACGGGTGCCTCTTGCGCGGTTCAGTGCGCCGAAATTATTGAACGCCACTCAGGGCCTGTACTGCTGGTCACAAAAGATATGCAGAATGCCCTACGATTGCGTGATGAAATTCAACAATTCACCCACGCCCCCATAAACCTGATGCCAGATTGGGAGACATTACCTTACGATAGCTTTTCCCCCCATCAAGAAATCATCTCCAATCGTTTGTCTACACTTTATCACTTGCCAGCCATGACGAAAGGAGCGTTAATCCTTCCCGTCAATACCTTGATGCAACGTGTCTGCCCACATGAGTATCTCAAGGGGCATGCTTTGGTCATGCACAAGGGACAGCAACTTTCTCGTGATAAATTGAGGGCGGGACTGGAACAGGCGGGTTACCGCAGTGTGGAACAGGTACTTGAACATGGCGAATTTGCTACGCGCGGAGCTTTGTTTGACCTGTTCCCAATGGGCAGTGAGTATCCTTATCGCATCGATTTCTTTGATGATGAAATCGATAGTCTGCGTACTTTTGATGTCGATACCCAGCGGACGCTGGTAGAGGTTGAAAACATCAGCTTATTACCTGCACATGAATTTCCGACTGATCAGGTTGCCATTGAATTGTTTCGTAGCCAGTGGCGTGAGCAATTCGAGGTTCGTCGTGATGCAGAACATATTTATCAACAAGTCAGCAAAAAACTGCTGCCAGCAGGCATTGAATATTGGCAACCCCTATTTTTCGAACAGCCCTTGCCCGCCATCTTTGATTACCTGCCTGAAAATACATTGTTGGTCATTCAGGATTTAGTCGGCTCAGCAGAGCGTTTCTGGCAAGATACTGTTCAGCGTTTTGAAAACCGCAAAGTTGATCCCATGCGTCCATTATTGGCACCGGACCAGATTTGGCTGCCAGTCAATAAGCTATTTTCGGAATTGAAAAATTGGCCACGAATTCAAATTCATACCGAAACGCTCCCACAAAAAACAGGGAATACCAACCTGGCGTATCAGGTATTGCCGGATGTCTCCATTGCGACACAACAAAAAGCACCTCTGGATAAATTACGTCATTTCACGGAACAATTCGGCGGTAAGATCGTCTTCTCAGTAGAAAGTGAAGGCCGCCGAGAATCCGTACAAGAGCTATTATCACGTATCAAAATCAATCCAATGAAAATTAATCGATTGATAGATGCAGATAAACCCGGCTATTTTTTGATGATTGGCGCTTCAGAACACGGCTTTATAGATGAAGATGAACAACTTGCCCTCATCTGTGAAAGTGACATGCTCGGTAAACGTGTGAGTCGCCGCCGTCAAGATAATCGACGTACTATCAATACCGATACCCTGATCCGTAACCTCGCGGAACTGCGGCATGGTCAACCGGTTGTACATCTCGAACACGGAGTTGGCCGCTATCAGGGCCTGACAACGCTGGAAGCCGGGGGCATTAAGGCTGAGTACCTGATTCTGATTTATGCCGGGGAAGACAAGTTGTATGTTCCGGTTTCTTCCCTTCATCTTATTAGCCGTTATGCTGGTGGTGCTGAAGAAAATGCCCCTCTGCATAAACTGGGGGGAGATGCATGGAGCAAAGCACGCCAGAAAGCGGCTGAAAGAGTTCGTGATGTTGCAGCAGAATTATTGGATGTTTACGCACAGCGGGCTGTTAAACCCGGTTTTGCTTTCAAACAAGATCGAGAGCAGTATCAGCTGTTCTGTCAGGGGTTTCCTTTTGACACGACACCTGATCAGGAAAACACGATCAATGCAGTATTCGATGATATGTGCCAGCCCATCGCCATGGATCGATTAGTCTGTGGTGATGTTGGATTCGGAAAAACAGAAGTTGCAATGCGTGCTGCATTTTTGTCCATCATTAACAGCAAACAAGTCGCAGTGCTGGTACCCACAACCCTTTTGGCCCAGCAACATTATGATAACTTCCGCGATCGCTTCGCGAACTGGCCTGTACACATTGAAGTGATGTCACGCTTTCGCAGCGCGAAGGAGCAACAACAGGTCATCAATATGGCGGCTGAAGGAAAAGTGGACATCATTATTGGTACCCATAAGCTACTGCAAAGCGATTTGTGCTGGAAAGATCTTGGCTTGTTGATCGTTGATGAAGAACATCGTTTCGGTGTTCGCCATAAAGAACGGCTTAAAGCTATCCGGGCAGATGTGGATGTTTTAACGCTAACCGCAACCCCGATCCCCCGAACACTCAATATGGCAATGAGTGGGATGCGCGATTTGTCTATCATAGCCACTCCCCCGGCCCGCCGCTTGGCAGTAAAAACTTTTGTGCGGGAATATGACTCTCTTGTGGTTCGTGAAGCAATCTTGCGTGAAATCTTGCGGGGCGGGCAGGTTTATTATCTCTATAATGATGTTGAAAATATTGAAAAGGCAAAATCCCGTCTGGAAGAATTAGTTCCTGAAGCCAGAGTGGTAATAGGTCATGGGCAAATGCGTGAACGCGACTTAGAACGTGTCATGACTGATTTCCATCACCAGCGTTTCAATGTGTTGGTATGTACCACCATTATTGAAACCGGGATTGATATTCCTACCGCCAATACCATTATCATTGAACGGGCTGATCATTTCGGGCTGGCTCAACTGCACCAATTACGGGGTCGGGTTGGGCGCTCCCATCATCAGGCTTATGCTTATTTACTGACGCCACATCCAAAGGCGATGACCAGCGATGCACAAAAACGGCTAGAGGCTATTGCATCACTCGAAGATCTCGGTGCAGGATTTGCCTTGGCAACGCATGATTTGGAGATCAGAGGAGCAGGTGAATTACTGGGTGAAGATCAAAGCGGGCAGATGGCCAGTATCGGTTTTACCCTTTATATGGAATTACTGGAAAGTGCTGTGGATGCATTGAAACATGGACGCGAACCTTCCCTGGAAGATTTAACCAATAGCCAGACCGACATAGAATTGCGTATGCCAGTGCTTTTGCCCGATGATTATATTCCTGATGTGAACATTCGCCTCTCTTTCTATAAACGTATCGCCAGTGCGCAAGACGATACTGAGCTAGATGAATTAAAAGTTGAACTGATTGATCGGTTTGGTTTATTACCCGATCCGGGTCGCCAGTTGTTACAATCGGCTGCCATTCGACTAATTGCTCAAAAATTGGGGATCAAACGTATTGAGGCTCATGATAAAGGAGGATTCATCGAATTCAGTAAAGACAATAAAGTGGACCCTAACTATCTAATCAGTTTATTGCAAACCCAACCCAGCATCTATCGGCTGGATGGTCCATCCAAATTGAAATTTATTACTGAATTAACGGATAGAGCTTTCCGCCTGTCTTTTATTCGAGAATTACTGGAAACCTTCGAACAACATCAGATTTGACTGCATCACTATATTATTTCATCAATATGAATAATCCGCCCTGCTTTATGCAGGGTGAATTCATTAATTTTCAAGATGATAATTATATAAAATAACTCTTTCCTGAAAATGTAAGACAATCTTGCAATTATCAATTTTGTTCGAGAATTAATTGACCTTTTTCATTTAGAGGGATCGTTTCTCCTGGATTATATGGCACTCTGATTTTTCCCGGCCTGTCACCGATAATATAGTTGACGTCATAAGACACAATGCGCAGAGCTTCAAAAGAAATTGGTATGCAGTCTCCTAGCACCGAATGGGTCAGTGCGGGATATTCCTTCTTTGCTTTCAAATGATGGAGAAGAGCCAGTGTACGGCATTCATATTGAGTTAAACGGTGTTCTTCAGTGTTCTTCAGCTTGTCCGGCAGAGGAAGCATCTTGATGTGACAATAAGATTGATTAACAACAACAACTGATTTTATAGGAGTCGAAAATAATACTTGCGCAATGCTAGGACGTGGAGGTTTAAAATAAAATATTGCTATAAGGCCAATAATGGCAATAGCAATTATAAAACCAATTACATATTGTCTTAATTTTAATTTTTCCACATAGCACCTTGATATATTAATAATTTTCCACATATTTTTATTAGAAGCTATTTTTAGTCACCCAGAAAAAACCACACTCTCCTTTTTATTTTAAGAAAATTCCTATTCCATTATCTCAATGCAATAAATCTATTCATTCTACACATGTTCCACACCAAATATTTTTTAAACTGCTGCTTATTGAAAATAGATTTTTCGATAGCACAAAAAATTAACCTGATAGAAATAATGGATATGCCTTTTTCGATATTATTGATATTAACAGCCAGTTCAACACTTTGATACAAAAATAACCTAATTAAAATAAGCTCTATTATAACGATTAATAAAATATGCAGATAAACTGTTTCCTTCATCTGTAAAAAACAGTATATGCCAAACATACTTATGTTATTTACCTTACTCTACTACCGTTATATATACATGAATACAGCGACAAGTCAATCACATAAAAAACACATAAAACAATGAGTTAATTAAGTTAATTGGCTTTATTCACATTAAATTAAACTTATTCATTATAGTAAATAAACAGGATGAATTTAGAGAAGAATAATTATGGTACGTATAACAATATATGTAATATGAGAAAGTGGCCCATTCAAGTGAATTATCCTCACCACGAATGAACCACCCAATTACTAATTAATGTAATTTCAACCTTGGGCGAATGACACGGTTAATTCCACCAACCAACATCATCAGACCAGTTTTAATATATCCATGTAAAGCCACCTGATGCATGCGATACAAAGAAATATAAACCACACGGGCAATGCGGCCTTCTACCATCAGTGAGCCACGCATCAAGTTCCCCATCAGGCTGCCAACTGTACTGAACTTAGACAATGAAACCAATGAACCATGATCTTTATAGACATATTCTTTCAATGGTTTTTTATTCAATAACGCCAAGATGTTGTCATAACAACGGCTTGCCATTTGATGAGCAGACTGGGCACGAGGAGGAACAAAACCACCCTCTTTTTTAGGACATGACGCACAGTCACCTATCGCAAAAATATGCTCATCCAGAGTCGTTTGCAAAGTGGATTTTACAACTAACTGGTTAATGCGGTTTGTTTCCAACCCACCAATGTCTTTCATAAAATCAGGTGCCTTGATACCCGCAGCCCAAACCATCAGGGATGCTTTGATCTGCTCTCCATCTTTTGTATTCAGGCCATGCTCATCAGCACTGGTAACCATCGTTTTAGTTAAGACTTTAACACCCAGTTTAGTCAACTCTTGATGGGCAGCACTAGAAATACGGGTTGGCAATGCAGGCAAAATTCGCTCACCAGCCTCAACCAGTGTCACATTCAATGCATCTGTGCTCAGGCTTTCAAAACCGTAACTGTTCAGTTGCTTAACCGCATTATACAGCTCAGCTGAAAGCTCGACCCCTGTCGCTCCACCACCAACAATCGCAATATTTACCTTTTCTTCTGCACATTGGTTTGCAGAATATTTCAGGAACAAATTCAGCATTTCATTATGGAAACGGTGCGCCTGATGCGGGTTATCAAGGAAAATGCAGTTTTCTTTGACACCGGCGGTGCCGAAATCATTCGATTGACTGCCCAATGCCATGACAAGAATATCATAAGCCAGTTCACGCTCCGGGACTAATAAGTCACTATCTTCATCACGGATCTCAGCCAGAGTTATTTTCTTCTCGTCACGATTAATACTCGTCAACGTACCTAACTGGAAATTGAAATGATGGTTACTGCCATGAGCTAAGTAACTCAATGCATCAACGCCATCATCAAGAGAGCCCGTTGCTACTTCATGTAATAATGGTTTCCATAAATGGCTGTTGTTGCGATCCACCAAAGTAATTTCGGCTTTTTGCTTACGCCCCAATTTATGCCCCAAACGTGTTGCCAGTTCTAAACCACCAGCACCCCCACCAATGATGACAATTCTTGTCTTTGGCGTTGTCATGACTACCCCACTGAAAATACAACTAATGTTATGAACTAATGTTATGTAAGGTGTTAAACTTACTTTTTTAAATAAAAGCTAAATAACGTCCTTAAATAACATCAGATTAAACAAATTTCATGCTGTAAATATCTCCAGAATATCATGGCAGGTCAGTTGGTCATACCAAAAATAGCCACAATCAAACTCTTTTGATTAATTAGACATCAATCACAAAATTTGTATGATGTTTTTCAATTAATTAGACTTAAATCTGATTTATGAATAATCAGCATTTACAATGTTAACATTATGTGAATAAACACCTTAAATGCACTTAATCGACTTGTTTAACTGCGGTGGAGGATAAAAAGGGCATAAAGTCAAAGACATCAGAATCAGGAATAAGAACATCAATAGTGATCTTATTCCTGGTGTGTACTTTGCTAGGTATGTACTTTGCTGGATATGTACTTTGCTAATGAATGTAAGTAGGGCTATCCTTCTGCCATAAAACTGCCATATGGCAAAATTGGTGCCACTACATTAACCTGCAATTCAGGGTCTGTTGGGGAGAACAGCACTGTTGATTCAAATTATTGCCATTTTTCACACAAATCATGTAATGACTTATTAGCCTGCTGCCAACGCTCAGATTTTTGTAATTCCTCCAAACTGAATTGTTTTCCGTGATGATATAACCGTGCCACTCTCTCTGAATGGAGTTGGGGCAAGCTATCCAAGACGCTAACCGCACCATCACGATCATTACATACCAGAATCATGTCACATCCGGCATCTAATGAGGCTTTTGCCCGTTCAGCATAATTCCCCATGATTGCCGCACCTTTCATAGATAAATCATCGGAAAAAATCACACCTTCAAACCCCAATTCCTGACGCAATACCGATTGCAACCAATACGGCGAACCACTCGCAGGACGGTGATCGATCTGGGAATAAATAACATGGGCCGGCATAATTGCATCCAATAAATTACGCCGGATAAAATCTTGGAAAATCGCCATATCATGGCAACGGATAGTATCCATTGAGCGATTATCCCTGGGTGTTTCTTTATGGGAGTCTTCCATAACGGCCCCATGTCCCGGAAAATGTTTTCCCGTTGATTTCATTCCTGCGGTATGCATGCCTTTAATGAACCTTTCAGCCATCATCATTGCAGGTTCAAGCTCTTCGTGAAATGCGCGTTCACCGATTGCCGTACATTTATGTCCCAAATCCAAGACAGGTGCAAAGCTAATGTCAATGTCCATCGCAATCATTTCTGATGCCATCAACCAACCTGACTCTTCTGCCAAATGAGCTCCCATTTGCATATCATTCATACAAGCAAAAGATTGCGCTGCTGGTAAACGCGTAAAGCCCTCATGAAAACGCTGAACCCGCCCTCCTTCCTGATCAACAGCAATAATCAGGCGATGGCGGGAAGCTTTACGAATTTGGCGAACTAATTCACGTAACTGTTTTGTATCGTGGAAATTGCGGGTAAACAGAATTAAACCGCCCACTAATGGATGTTGTAAGATTTCGCGTTCTTCACTATCCAATTCATAGCCAACAACATCTAACATTACTGGACCCATAGGATTCCTCGCTTCTTTGCATTAATTTCTATCGATTTAATTACTATTGTATTTAAGTTTATTAAGTCAATTTAAAAGCATGGCGCAAGGGATGCGCCAAGGATAAAAATTGGGGTTCTTTGGTTTGCTGCCAGCGGACTTCATACCACATCAAAGCCATATAATTAACCCAGGGCTTCCACTGCTCAATATGCAATTTTAATTGTTTAATATCAGAGTATCCTGATGCCTGAAGGCAATAATAATCTAAAAATGTTTGCTGCTGTATTTCATTCCATTGGTTCCCCATAAATAATACAGCCAATGAGAAGCCAATATCGACATCAGCGGCATATTCCCAATCAATCAGCTTTAACCCCTCTTCGGTCATCAGCACGTTATCAGGATGAATGTCCATATGAGCTGGTGCTATCTTTAAAGCTTCTGGAAGCTTAGTTGCCATAAAATATTTATGCAATCGTAACCAACCCGGAGATAAACGCCGTCGGTCAATCTGCTGCCATTGAAAAGCAATTTGTTGTTTGAGTTGAAGGGGATATCCCAATCTGGGTTGATTATGAAGAAGGGCAATAGATTGAGCCAAAGAGTATTGTAATGCTGGTGAACTGAATATCTCTGATGCTATCTTCGTTCCCTGCAACCATTCCAAAAATAACCAAGAGCCACACATGGCGATCACTTTAGGTGATATTCCTGTAATGGATAAGTTACGTAATATTTTATTTTCTCGATGACGATTAACACCTAATGTTTTACTGAATGGTGTTTGTGCCCGCCCAACCATCTGACGTATACCAGTAATATAGTAACTTGCCTGTGTTAACCCCGTTAATGGCCTAATTTTCCATGAGTCTGTTGGAATATCAGGCCACTGTAGATGCAACGCTTTCAACAAAAGATGATTATTCTTTGATGTCACTATGGCCTGACCAGAGTATTTCACCCGTTTTAACGAACATAAGCTGCATCTCGATGTTACGCCCACTATTATCGCCAGAATCAGCAGAAACTACAGAATAGAGAACATAATCAGCATTCAAATAACGCGCCAATCCAATGGATTTAGTACGCGATCCCAAACTATCTTCCAATGATAACCCCAGCGCTTGTCTGGCGACATGAGCTTGGGATTTCGACACAACCTGAAAGAATTGTTTGCTACTGACGACATTGGTTATTGCATCTGTCGCTTTCAAGGTTTGTAAAGAACCCGTCGTGTTATTTTTAACAAAATCAACGAGCAATAACTTCCCTTTTTCCACCCCATTCGCATTTATCATCCGCTCAACCAATGGTTGAACAACCGTATTCCAATTAAGAGAAGAATCCAATTTAGGTTGTTGGGGAACTGTTTTCAATGGCTCTGTCGTCGGCTGCTCCGGTTTTTTCTCCGGCTCCACAGGTGTAACCGGAGCAGACGGTTGTTCCTTGATATCAAGGGTACAGCTCGCCAGCAGCATTACTGATAATAAAACAAAGAGAATTCTTTTCATTAACCTACCCCAGTTACATCCCTACCTTATATACCCTTATACCCTGCGTTTTTCAGATTGCCTCTTTGTTGGCCGGGTAAATTCGCCGGGAACGAATTTGTCGTTCCCTTGCCACCATAATGCAACCTGAACTCCATTAGGCACAGGCATCTTGTGAATAACGTGACTTTCTCAGTCTATTATTTTGCCAGCAGTGGACCCAATGGGCGACCACCAACCAAATGCATATGAATGTGGAATACTTCCTGACCTGAATGGCGATTACAGTTCATAATCAAGCGATAACCGTCTTCCGCAATGCCTTCATCTTTTGCTATCTTTGCTGCGACTGTAAATAGGCGACCCAGTGCAGATTCATGATCCTCAGTAATATCGTTCACTGTCGGGATCAGTACATTCGGTATAATAAGAATATGGGTGGGTGCCTGAGGTGAAATATCCCGAAATGCTGTGACTAAATCATCCTGATAAATAATATCAGCAGGAATTTCACGACGAATAATTTTACTAAAAATAGTTTCTTCTGCCATTTTAATTCTCCTTTCTACCGTTTAGTTTTATTTAATATCAACATGAAATAATTCACAGAAGTTTTTTGTAGTCACTTTAGCCAATTCATCAAGACTGACACCTTTCAGAACCGCCATATATTCAGCAACATCACGCACATAAGCTGGCTGGTTCTGTTTTCCACGGTGTGGAACAGGCGCCAGATAAGGTGAATCAGTTTCTACCAAAATACGATCAAGCGGCACAAATTTTGCCGCTTCACGGATTTGTTCTGCATTGCGAAAAGTGACAATGCCGGAAAAAGAAATATAAAAACCCAAATCAAGTAAAGCTCTTGCCGTTTCTTTATCTTCCGTAAAACAATGCAGTACACCACCACATTCTTGTACGTTTTCTTCCCGCAGGACCATCAATGTATCGTCTCTCGCGTCACGGGTATGTACGATCACGGGTTTGTTTAATTTACGGCCGATTCGGATGTGTTCGCGGAATGAGGTTCTCTGGAGTTCAGCATTTTCTTTCTGATAATAATAATCCAGACCAGTCTCCCCCAGAGCAATCACGTCTGTATCCTCAGCCAGCCGGGCAAGTTCACCAAAATCATATCCCTCATCCAAATTCAATGGATGAATACCACAGGAATAAGCCACGTTTTCCCGTTTGCCTATGAAATTTTTCATTTGCTGGAAACCAGGCAATGTTGTCGCCACTGCCAGCAGATATTTCACATCCCGTTCCGCCGCTTTTGCCACAACATTATCCACACTTTCATGCAGTTTTTCATAATCAAGGCAATCAAGATGGCAATGAGAATCAACTAAAAACATAATATACTCGTATCTAAATAAGTGATTGAGGTATATCCTTCATTGGTTGGACACCGGGCCAAGGTTCTTTTCCCAATTGAGTAATTGCTCTGTCAGCAACAGTTCTCTATTAATGCCCACCACAGATAATAATTGATGACGACAATGCATCCAGTCATCAATGGTTCTTAATAATGCTTCCGCACTCTGAGAAAGTGCAAGGCGATGAACCAAAACCAGCTGATCTTGGTTAACACAGTAATTCTTTGCGTGATGCCGCCATTTCGCCGCATCGGATAACAAACTGATCAACCAGAACAAAGATTGCTGCACATCATCGCGATTTAACAACGGTAAAAGTGACAGGGTATCACACTTACTCAATGCTTGTTCAATTGCCTGACAAAACGCGTTCCTCTGCTGCCACTTTTCAGTCTGAAGTAACTGTTTGGCAGCCAATGGCGCGCCTTGTGAAAGTTTTAATGCTGTTTGTATATCCAATGTAGATATAGCCGGAAATTGGTTTCGCAGCCAATAAAGCCCCACAGAGATTTCAGGGGCAGAAAGAAAGTAGTAAAAACAACGGCTACGCAATGTTGCCAATACATTTACCGGATTCAAGCATCTCAGCAGGAAATACGTATTCTGGGGAGGTTCTTCCAATGTTTTCAGCAACGCATTGGACGCAGCATCAGTCAGAGATTCTGTTGATGGCACCCAAACAATTTTCGCCCCTCCCTGCTGAGAATATTCATAGAGTTTTTCACTGAGCTGGCGCACAGAATCCACGCCAATAGTATTTTTTCCTTTTTCAGGAACCAGAACATGCCAGTCAGAATGCGTTTCTGCCAACATCAGGTGACAACCATGGCATTTGCCACAACTTTTCATGCCCTGCCTGTCCTGACACATTAACCAGCGACTCAATCCATACACAAACGCATCTGCCCCGGTTCCTTCATGAGCATGAAGCAAAATAGCATGATGACCCCGCCCTTGTTGATGAGCCTCAACTAACTGGCGATATCCATGATTAAGCCACGGGTACCAACTCATACCAATTGTTCCTGTTCTTGCAGCCACTGTGATACAACTTGACGGATATCATCCTGAACCTTGCTTAATGGTTGCGTAGCATCCACTTTTTTTATTCTGCGATCTTTCTTTACAAGTTCCAGATACCTTTCACGGGTACGGTGGAAAAAATCCAACGATTCTTTTTCAATGCGATCCAATTCACCACGCTCACGAGCACGCTGCAAGCCAATCTCCGGAGGTAAGTCAAGATAGACAGTCAAATCCGGATAGAAATCACCCAAAGCAGCTTCGCGCAATGACGCCATCAAGTTCTGGTCAATACCACGCCCTCCCCCTTGATAGGCTTGGGAGGACAGATCATGTCTATCACCGATAACCCATTTTCCGTTAGACAAAGCAGGCTTAATTACATTTTCTACCAACTGAACTCTCGCAGCATAAATCATTAATACTTCTGCTTTATCCGTCAGTAATTCTCCCTCAACACCTTGTTTAATCAACTCGCGTAATTTTTCTGCCAACGGTGTACCACCAGGTTCACGAGTAAGAATCAGATCAGAAATGCCATGCTGTTGTAATGTCTCCATTACTGTTTGAATTGCTGTTGTTTTTCCGGCGCCCTCAAGCCCTTCAATGACAATAAATTTGCTATTCATTTATTCTGTTTTAACCTCTGACGATAAATGCTTACCGCCTTATTATGTGCTATCAAGTTGGTGGTAAATGTATGGCCACCGTCGCCATTCGCGACAAAGTATAAATATTCTGTAACCGCAGGATGTGCCGCCGCCTTGATCGAAGCCAAACCCGGCATAGCAATCGGCGTTGGGGGTAACCCGTCAATCATATAGGTATTATAGGGTGTAAACGCATTAAGATTGCTGCGAAAAATCGTTCCCGTATATTTTTCTCCCAATCCATAAATAACGGTCGGATCAGTTTGTAACCGCATCTTTAAGCGTAACCGGTTCACAAATACAGAGGCAACTTTAGTGCGCTCCGATTCAATGGCTGTCTCTTTTTCAATGATGGATGCCATGATCAGCATTTCATACGCATTTTTATAAGGCAGGTTTTTTTCGCGGTTATCCCACTCTTGTTGCAACAGCATTTTCATTTTATCATGAGCCCGCTTGAGTAATTTCACATCACTCGTGCCCGCAGTATATGAATAGGTATCCGGATAAAACCAACCTTCCAGAGATTCCCCGGCTTTCATGCCTAAAGCCTTATTGAATTCTTCCGGCGTTTTATTTTCTGTTTCATGCTTTACATACTGCGCATTCTGCAATACTTTTGCCCAATCAGACAGCCGGCTGCCTTCAATAAAGCGGATAGTAAATTGAACTTCTTTGCCACTGGCAAACAGTTGTAAGGCATCTTTTAACGACATCCCATTTTTTAGCCGATAAGTTCCCGCCTTGAATTCCGCTAATTCTGGTTTAAACCGAAACAACCACGGTACTAATTGATTATTTTCGATTAAATTATGTTGAAGTAATAAAGCCTCGATCCCTATCCGTCCGGTCCCTGCTGGCACGGTAAATATAATCTCTTGATTAACCTTGATCTTTTGATTGGCAAAGTTCTCTAGTTTCGTTGCAAAAGAGAAAAATACTATCGCTGCAATGACAATAACCAAGACAGATAGAATGAAAAAGCACTTTTTTAGTTTCATTCGATAATCACTTTTATTCATGTTTTAATGATGAGCAATTAGTCGCTAAGATTTAAACAGTTGTCTACTAACCATTAGGGTTTTAAGCAGTTAGGCAATAAATACTCATACAAGTTTCTGGATTGATAGTGCCATGCAGGTTGGTTTTCATGTGCCTGTATTTGATTTACCGGGATCACCGGCATCAAGGAATTGCAGATAATCACTTCATCCGCATGTGCCAATGCTTCAGGGTAACGCATTATATATGACAAGTTATAATCACTTTCAGATAACAATTCGATTATCTTCTGCCGCATAACCCCTTCAACACCACACTGATTAAGCTCAGGTGTATAAACCTGCTTCCCTTTTCGCCAGAATATATTCGCTGTACAACACTCCACTAATAAACCATCACTATCAAGCACAAGGGCTTCATCCACTTTGGCCTGTCCGATAAATCTTTTTATCAAAACTTGTTCCAGGCGATTCAAGTGCTTGATACCCGCCAGATGAGGGTTGATCCCCATAGCAATAGGGCTAAGAGCCAATGAAGCCCCTTTTTGACGTAAGGTAATATACTGTTCAGGGTATGCGCTTAAAGAGAGTATTTGAGTCAGTGTCGCGGTACTATCAAAACCATAACCACGTCCTCCCGTACCCCGGGAAAGAATGACTTTCAAAACGCCTGATTCATGCCCGCTTACAACTTGTTTAATATGTTCTTCTAAGCCAAACCAATCCGGCGCTGGCATGAACAGTCTTTCCACACTTCTTTGCAAGCGTTTTATATGCAAAGGCAACAACGCGGCTTGCCCTTGTTCAACCCTGATAGTGGTAAAGAAACCATCACCAAATTGTATTGCGCGATCACTAGCGGGTAAAAGATCGCACTGTTGTCCGTTAATCCAATACGTCATTTTAAGTTCTTATTTTCAATAAAAAGACTTGATAATCTGAGTTATTAAAGAAAAGTTATAAAAAAGCCCCAACAAATGTTGAGGCTTTTACAAATACAAAATATGTTAGATCTTGCGGAAAATCAATGACCCATTGGTGCCACCGAAACCGAAAGAGTTACATAATGCGTATTCCATATCCTCGACTTTACGTGCTTCACCCGGAACTAAATCCAAGTGACAATTCTCATCCTGATTTTCCAAGTTAATGGTTGGAGGAACAATTTGATCACGCAATGAAAGAATAGTGAAGATGGACTCAACAGCACCAGCAGCCCCCAGCAAGTGACCTGTCATTGATTTGGTAGAACTTACCAATACTTTGGTGTCTTTACCAAAAACAGTTTCCACAGCACGGGCTTCAGCCAAATCACCGGTTGGTGTTGAAGTACCATGAGCATTAATGTAGCCCACTTGCTCTGGTGAAATGCCTGCATCTTTCAGAGCATTTGCCATCGCTAAAGCAGCACCAGCGCCATCTTCAGGAGGCGAAGTCATATGATAAGCGTCACTACTCATACCAAAGCCAACGACTTCAGCATAAATTTTTGCTCCACGCTTTTTAGCGTGCTCATATTCTTCAAGAACAACAACACCCGCACCATCACCTAGCACAAAACCATCCCGGTCTTTATCCCAAGGGCGACTTGCTCCCTGAGGATCATCATTACGGGTCGATAATGCACGTGCAGCACCGAATCCCGCAATGCCAAATTCTGTACTCGCCTTCTCTGCACCACCAGCCAGCATAATGTCAGCATCATTGTAAGCAATGATACGCGCCGCATGACCTATATTGTGTACGCCAGAAGTACAAGCCGTTGCAATGGAGATACTCGGGCCACGCAAACCATAAAGAATGCTCAGATGACCTGACACCATATTGATGATGGTCGAAGGCACAAAGAATGGGCTGACCTTACGCGGTCCTGCCGAAAGCAATGTGCTGTGGTTTTCTTCAATTAACCCCAAACCACCAATACCTGAACCAACAGCGGCACCAAAGCGGCTAGCATTGGCTTCTGTTACTTCAATTCCTGAGTCTGCAATGGCTTGTATGCCTGCGGCAATACCATACTGAATGAAGAGATCCATTTTTCGTGCATCTTTGCGCGAAATATTGAAATCTTCATGATTAAAATTCTTCACCACACCTGCAAACTTAGTTGCATGGTTAGAGGCGTCAAAATGTTCGATAAGGCCGATACCACTCTGTCCTGCACAAACAGCATTCCAAGAAGATTCTACTGTGTTGCCGACAGGAGATAACATGCCTAGTCCGGTCACGACTACTCGACGCTTAGACACGGTTATCCTCCAGGGAGGGAAAAAAATTTAGGACAAAAAACATAGGCGGTCGAACGACCGCCTAGGTATGTGTGCTTATTTACCTGCGTTTTCAACGTAGTCAATAGCAGCCTGAACTGTTGTGATTTTTTCAGCTTCTTCGTCTGGGATCTCGATATCGAACTCTTCTTCCAGAGCCATTACCAGTTCAACTGTGTCAAGAGAATCAGCGCCCAAGTCATCAACAAATGAAGCTGTATTTACAACTTCTTCCTCTTTAACACCCAGTTGTTCAACGATGATTTTCTTAACGCGTTCGTCGATAGTGCTCATACTATTAAATTTCCTATCAAAACTCGCTTTCGCGATGGTTTTCGTAGTTTATAAAATACAGGAAAAGATGCAACCAAATCCCGGCTGGTCGAACCACATCTTGCTCCTTTTTGTACAAAAAATACATAAGAAACAGAAGGTTCGTTCATTTTTTAGATCATGTACATGCCGCCATTGACATGTAATGTTTCACCCGTGATGTAAGCGGCCTCGTCAGAAGCAAGGAACGCTACAGCACTGGCAATTTCTTTTGCATCACCAAGACGATTGGCAGGAATTCCAGATGAAATACTTGCACGTTGTTCGTCTGTTAACGCTTTAGTCATATCTGTTTCAATGAAACCAGGTGCAACAACGTTAACGGTGATACCACGAGAAGCGACTTCACGAGCCAATGATTTACTGAAACCAATAACTCCTGCCTTCGCAGCCGTGTAATTCGCCTGCCCTGCATTTCCCATTGTTCCAACAACGGAGCCAATAGAAATAATACGTCCATAACGTTTTTTCATCATAGAGCGCATTACTGCCTTTGACAGACGAAAAATCGAAGAAAGATTTGTGTCAATAATATCTTGCCACTCATCATCTTTCATGCGCATCAACAAGTTATCACGAGTGATGCCTGCATTGTTAACTAAAATGTCTATTTCACCAAATTCAGCACGAATATTCGATAGTGCTTCTTCAATGGATTCTAAATTTGTGACATTTAGTACAAAACCTTTGCCCTTATCACCAAGATAGGCGCTGATCTCTTCAGCACCTTTTTCGCTGGTCGCAGTACCTATAACACATGCACCACGTTCAACCAATAATTCGGCAATTGCACGGCCTATTCCACGGCTAGCACCTGTAACCAGGGCAATTTTTCCATCAAAGCTCATGTTTTCCTCAGTCATTTGTTCAGAGCAACTGTGAGTGATGATACATCATTTACTGCTGCAGCATTTAAAGTGTCAACAATTCGTTTAGTCAACCCGGTTAAGACTTTTCCTGGGCCAATTTCCAACAGTTGCTCTATGCCTTGGTCAGCAATATATTCAACTGATTCTGTCCAGCGTACAGGATTATACAACTGGCGAACAAGAGCATCACGAATAGCGTCCGCAGATTTTTCTATTTTTACATCGACGTTATTAATGACCGGAAATTGTGGCTGATTAAACTTAATTTCTTGCAGTGCAACAGCCAGCTGCTCAGCAGCAGATTTCATCAATGCACAATGCGAGGGAACACTGACAGCCAAAGGCAAGGCACGTTTTGCGCCGGCGGCTTTACATGCTGCACCCGCGCGCTCTACGGCATCTTTCTCTCCCGCGATGACAACCTGCCCTGGCGAGTTAAAGTTAACGGGAGAAACAACCTGCCCTTGTGCAGATTCTTCACATGCTTTTGCAATGGATTCATTATCCAAACCGATAATGGCATACATCGCTCCTTTCCCTTCAGGCACGGCTTCCTGCATCAGTTTTCCGCGCAATTCGACAAGCTTGATCGCTTGCTGGAATTCAACCACGCCGGCACAGACCAGTGCTGAGTATTCCCCCAAGCTGTGGCCTGCCATCATGGAAGGAGCTTTACCGCCTTTTGCCTGCCATACGCGCCAAATAGCGACTGAGGCTGCCAACAAAGCAGGTTGGGTTTTCCACGTTTTATTTAATTCTTCTGCGGGACCTTGTTGAACCAATGCCCATAAGTCATACCCCAAGACTGTAGAAGCCTCTGAGAAAGTCTGTTCAACCAGAGGAAATTCTGCGGCTAAATCTGCCAACATACCCAGAGATTGAGAACCTTGACCGGGAAACACCATTGCAAAATCAGACATGTTTATTTTCCTGTTAAATTAAAAACGTACCAGCGCAGAGCCCCAGGTAAAGCCTCCGCCAAATGCTTCAAGTAAAACCAGTTGACCGCGTTGAATTCTTCCATCACGCACCGCTTCATCGAAAGCTGTTGGAACGGATGCTGCCGACGTATTGCCATGGCGATCCAACGTCACAACCACTTTATTCATCGTCATATCTAATTTTTTCGCTGTCGCTGAAATAATACGTAAATTTGCCTGATGAGGTACCAGCCAATCTAATTGACTGTGAGACAAATCATTGGCTTCCAATGTTTCCTCAACAATGTTCGACAATTCACGAACAGCAACTTTAAATACTTCATTACCGGCCATTGTAACATATTCAGGAGAAGCCTCTTTAGTCCGCTTTTGATGAGCCAGTGACAGTAAATCACCATAACGACCATCGGCATGCAGGTGAGTGGATAAGATACCCGGCTCTTCTGAAGCACCAACAACCAAGGCCCCTGCTGCATCACCAAAGAGAATAATTGTACCGCGATCTTCAGGATCTAGAACTCTTGAGATAATGTCAGAACCAATGACTAATGCATGTTTGGCTGCACCAGTTTTAATAAATTTATCGACAACACTCAAGGCGTAAGTAAAGCCCGCACATGCTGCTGTCACATCAAAAGCAGCAACACCAGGAATTCCCAGTAGTTGCTGGATTTGGCAGGCTGCACTTGGAAAGGCATGAGTTGAGCTTGTTGTTGCAACAACAATCAAATCAATTTGTGTTTTATCAATGCCTGCCATTTCAATGGCTTTTTCCGCCGCTTTAAAACCCAGAGTTGCAACGTTTTCATCTTCAGCTGCAATACGGCGTTCACGGATACCTGTACGAGTAACAATCCATTCGTCAGACGTATCCACCATTTTTTCTAAATCTGCGTTAGTACGCACCTGAGCAGGCAAGTAACTGCCCGTACCTAAGATTTTTGTATACATTATATGCCTATTCACTCTTGGGTAATACTACATCCAACCGGGCAGCAATTCTGTCAGGTATCCGTTTTTCTACGGCCTGAACAGCTTGATCAATCGCAGCTTTAAACGCTTGCTCATTGGCAGCACCGTGACTTTTAATAACAATACCACGCAACCCTAATAGCGCTGCGCCGTTATACTGATCAGGATTTAGATGACCAAACCGTTTCATTAATTGCTTCAGCAACCATTTTTTGAATATCTTCATCTTGAATATTTTCATTATCCAGGATGATTTTCCTTGCTGGCCATTCGGTGATTTTACCAAAGATAAGATCACTCTTATCGCACCTTCCATCGTCTTCAGCGTAACATTACCTGCGAAGCCGTCACACACGAGCACATCCGTCTTCCCCGTCAGTAGCTCATTTCCTTCCACATAACCAATATAATTAATGGCTGGTGTATTGCGCAAGGTTATAGCGGCTTCGCGGATATTATCGAGCCCTTTAGATTCCTCTTCCCCAATATTAAGCAGTGCGACACTCGGATTATTCACACCAACAACATATTCGGCCATGACAGAACCCATAATCGCAAACTGAACCAGCATACGGCTATTACAATTAATATTAGCGCCTAAATCCAAGACAACAGTCTTCTGTTGTTTCAAATTAGGTATAACTGTCATTAGCGCCGGCCGTTCAATTCCCTCAATGGATTTCAGCATCATTTTAGCCAATCCCATCAAAACCCCTGTATTTCCCGCACTCACACAGGCCTGTGCTTCACCGGATTTGACTAAATCCAGAGCAATACGCATTGAAGTACCATGGCTGGAACGAATTGCCTGAGATGGCTTTACGTCGTTGGAAACAACATGTTCCGCAGGGATAATTTGCAAACGGCTAAGCAGCTCAGCATTTTCATTTGCAAGCAAAGGAGAAATGGTTTCAGGGTTACCAACCAACAATAATTTTAATTGCAGATTAGATGCCAGTGCCTGCAATGCAGCAGGCACCGTTACGCGAGGACCAAAGTCCCCGCCCATAGCATCTAACGCCAAGGTTAGATTAGCCAAGGTATCAACTTGCTAATAGTCAGCAAAATTACTTGTTGATTACCTTGCGGCCACGGTAGTAGCCATCAGCCGTCACATGGTGACGCAGGTGAGTTTCACCAGAAGTTTTGTCTACAGAGACATGTGTTGCAGTCAGTGCGTCATGAGAACGACGCATACCACGTTTAGAACGAGTTGGTTTATTCTGTTGTACGGCCATTGACCTTACTCCTTAAGTACTTTTCTTTAAACTGGCTAATACGGCAAATGGGTTTGGTTTTTCTGCTTCAGAAGGCAGTTCACCAAACACCATATCCGCGTCGGACACTTCACAGTGTTCAGAATCATGTACCGGAACTACCGGCAGAGATAGAATTATTTCATCTTCAATCATTGCCAGCAAATTTATTTCGCCAAATTCATTTACGTCAATTGGCTCATACTCTTCCGGTAATGCCTCAGCCTGCTCATCATGGACGATCGGGCTAAAACAATATGTTGTGTGAACATGATGGCTGAAATTACTGCCACAACGCTGACAAGCCAACGTGACATCCACATCGGAATGCCCTTTGATAACTGCCAGGCGCTGATTATCAATTTCAAATGATAGTGAGCTATCAACATCACCATCCACACTGACCACAGATTCTGCAATACGAGAAACTTGCTCACTAGAATAACTACCTTGGTAGTCTAATCTTTTCTGAGCTGCTCGAAGCGCATCGATGGTCAGGGGTAATTTTACCTTTTGCATAAGGCGCGCATATTATCTTTGTAATGAGATATAGTCAAAGAAAAAGGCCACACATCTGCACCTTTCCGCCAAATATTCGCTTATTAAGCGACGTATAGTTTAAAATGCCTTCAAATATTTCTCTACGTCTTTATATGGAAAAATGATGCTTCCGATTATTTTATCGTCAACTTCTGTCTATCGTCGCCTCTTATTGGAAAAATTAGGGCTACCTTTTAGCTGTATCTCACCTGATATTGATGAAAGCCCACAGGAAAATGAAAACCCGGAACAACTGGTAATGCGTTTATCCTGCGCAAAAGCCACCGTGTTGCAGCAAAACTACCCGAATCATCTCATTATAGGTTCAGACCAAGTTTGCGTTTTAAATAATAAAATTACGGGTAAACCACATAATTTTGAGAACGCTTTCACACAATTAAAAAATGCCAGTGGAGAATGTGTTACTTTTTATACCGGTATTACGCTATTTAACAGTAAAACCGGTAACATCGATACTCGCAGTGAACTATTTCGTGTCTATTTTAGAAAGTTGACCGACACTGAAATAATGAATTATTTAACCAAAGAAAAACCTTTCAATTGTGCCGGCAGCTTTAAAAGCGAGGGGTTGGGAATTACATTATTTGAAAAACTTGAGGGTAAAGATCCCAACACGCTCATTGGACTGCCTTTAATTACACTGACAGAAATGCTTACCCGTCAGGGGATAAACCCACTGACGGTATCGTATTAATGATTATTAAGCCGCAATATTTTTAAACACTGCTTTAACTTACCATCCATTGGTGCTTCAAAACGCAAAGTGTCTCCCGTGGATGGATGGGTGAACTTCAATGAACTGGCATGCAGAAACAATCGGTTGAGGCCTGTTTCTGCAAGTTGTTCATCGAATGCCCGATCGCCATAGCGATTATCATAAGCAATGGGATGACCCGCATGTAAAGTATGCACACGTATCTGGTGAGTTCTTCCTGTTACTGGGCTTGCCCGCACCAAAGTAGCAAATGAATACCGCTCTTCAATTTTAAAGCGGGTTTCAGACGGTTTGCCTTCACTGCTAACTTTAACCACCCTTTCCCCGCTTTGCAGGATATTTTTCAGCAAAGGCGCTTCAACAACTTTGCAATGGGATTGCCACTGTCCACGAACTAATGCCAGATAATCCTTTTGCATCTGTTTCAAACGTAACTGTTCATGCAAGTTACGCAAAGCTGAACGCTTTTTCGCAATCAGCAAAATTCCCGACGTATCACGATCAAGGCGGTGGACCAATTCGAGAAAACGCGCTTCCGGGCGCAAAGCACGCAATCCTTCAATAACACCGAAACTTAACCCGCTTCCGCCGTGTACTGCCGTCCCTGACGGCTTGTTGATAACTAAAATGTGGTCATCTTCATACAAGATGCATTCCGCCAGAGCAGCGATCTTATCCAACTTTGCGGATACCGGTGTTTCTTGCTTTTCTGACACCCTAACTGGCGGGACTCTTATTATGTCACCCGCCATCAGTTTATACTCAGGCTTAATTCTTCCCTTATTCACCCGAACTTCACCTTTGCGCAAAATCCGATAGATCATGCTCTTAGGTACACCTTTTAAACGGGCCAGCAAAAAATTATCAATCCGCTGACCGGCTTCATCGTCATCAATAGTGACAAATTGTACAATTTGATTATTCATTTTCATGGATGAGATTCTAATTATCCAACAAACAGAGCGCTACTCATTTTTAATATGTCTAAATAGTGCTCATATTCTCTTACTTCATTGTTTTAAGTGTTTTGCTAGAAAGACTAAAGATTAACAAGTTATCGCTATTTCCTAATAAAAAACCTCCAAAGCGGCAAAGTCACCTTGCTATCACCCCAATAGCAATGGAATAATGCTTTCTGGCCACAGTTTACTAAACTACAAATGGCAAGATTGAAATTGTTTGTTATCTGTTTGATCGGGCAAAAACGCAGCAATGGCGTAAGACGTAATGCTCAATCAAACAATTTATGGGCTGTGAGTTGTAGTTTACTGGATTGCGGAAAATCTGTACTGATTTATTACAGAGTCTCCAATAAAGAATGCTGTATTTGAATGAAATTCAGACTCGCCGACAAATAGGCGCCTCTATACAAACGATAGCCGTGAGGCTGGCGGCTTTGTAAAAGACTCGAGGCCATCGGTAACCAGTAACTCATCTCTTTTACTTACAGCTCTATACCAATGTAAAAATAATGAGTAAGTTAGAATGAAAAGAATGTTAATCAACGCAACCCAACAGGAAGAGTTGCGTGTTGCCCTTGTTGATGGGCAACGTCTTTATGATTTGGATATTGAAAGCCCAGGACACGAGCAGAAAAAGGCAAATATATATAAAGGTAAAATTACTCGGATTGAACCTAGCCTAGAGGCTGCTTTTGTTGATTATGGTGCCGAACGACATGGTTTCCTGCCCATTAAAGAAATTGCTCGTGAATATTTCCCAAGTAATTATCATTCTCATGGTCGCCCGAACATAAAAGATATCCTGAAAGAAGGTCAGGAAGTCATTGTTCAGGTCGACAAAGAAGAAAGGGGTAATAAAGGCGCCGCGTTAACAACATTTATTAGTCTGGCTGGCAGCTATCTGGTTCTGATGCCAAATAACCCAAGGGCTGGAGGAATATCCCGTCGTATCGAAGGCGATGATCGCCTTGAATTAAAAGAAGCACTTTCTTCTCTTGAAATTCCTGAAGGAATGGGCCGTATCGTCCGTACCGCTGGTGTAGGCAAATCCGCCGAAGCCCTGCAAGGGGACCTGAACTTCCGCCTAAAACACTGGGAAGCGATCAAAAAGGCTGCAGACAGTCACCCAGCGCCTTTTCTCATCCACCAAGAAAGCAATGTTATCGTACGTGCCTTCCGTGACTACCTGCGTCCAGATATCGGGGAAATCTTGATTGATAATCCCAAAATTCTTGATTTGGCACGTCAACATATTACGGCTCTGGGCCGCCCTGATTTTTCCAGTAAAATCAAACTATACAGCGGAGAAGTTCCACTATTTAGTCACTACCAGATAGAATCACAAATTGAGTCTGCTTTTCAACGTGAAGTCAGATTGCCTTCCGGTGGGTCTATTGTCATTGATACTACTGAAGCCCTGACAGCCATTGATATCAACTCATCCCGCTCAACCCGCGGGGGGGATATTGAAGAAACCGCGTTTAATACGAACCTGGAAGCCGCTGACGAAATTGCACGCCAATTACGTTTACGTGATCTTGGTGGTCTTATTGTTATCGACTTTATTGACATGAGACCTGTTCGTCACCAACGTGAAGTGGAAAACCGGCTACGTGATGCTGTGCGCCAGGACCGTGCCCGCATTCAGATTGAACGCATCTCCCGTTTCGGCTTGCTGGAAATGTCTCGCCAACGTTTAAGCCCGTCATTAGGCGAATCCAGCCACCATGTTTGTCCTCGTTGTAGCGGTACAGGAACGATTCGTGACAATGAATCACTTTCTTTGTCAATTCTTCGCCTCATTGAAGAAGAAGCATTAAAAGAAAATACGCATCAAGTTCATGCCATTGTCCCAGTACAAATTGCCTCTTATCTGTTGAACGAAAAACGTAAGGCCGTCAGTGCGATTGAATATCGACAAGGCGGCGTGGGCGTTGTTATTGTTCCAAACGATCAAATGCAATCCCCGCATTTCTCTGTATTGCGTGTACGCAAAGGCGAAGAAATATCCGCTCTGAGCTACCAACTGCCACAATTACACGAAACCGAAACGACAAACGCTCAGGATGACACTCAGCATGAGCGCAAACGTCCAGAGCAGCCTGCTATTTCAACGTTTGATCTCCCTGCTGAAACACCTGCACCAGCAAAAACAAAGACAAAAGAGAAAAAAGCGGCAACCAACAACCAGAAACAAGTTGAGAAACCCGGCCTTTTCAGTCGCCTTTTCAGTGCACTGAAAGCAATGTTCACAAGTAGTGAAGAAGAAAAACAACCTCAAGAAAAAGGTAAGAAATCTTCTGCCAATGATAATCGTCGTCAATCGGATCGCCGCAATCCTCGCCGCCAGAATCAGCGTCGTGATCGCAATGAAAATGAAACACGCAATAACCGTGAACGTGACGAGCAACGTAAGGGCAGAAATTCACAACAGAAAAGTAATGCCCAAGATAATATTGCGGTAGACACTGAAGCCCGTGAAGCACAACAGCAACAACGTCGTGAGCAACGAGCGGAACGCCAACGCCGCCGTCAGGAAGAGAAACGTCAGCAACAACTGGAAGCGAAAACCCAACAAGTTACCAATCAACCGGATATTGTTGAGGAAGAAGTTGAAGAGCGCCAACCTGTGATGCCTCGTCGCCAACGCCGCCAGCTTGAGCAAAAAATTCGTATCATTGATGAGGTCAGGGAAGTTAGGGAAGAAACAGTAACTGCCTTACCTGCCGTGCTTTCTGATGTAAGTGTCACGGAGTCAAAAACTGAATCAGCTACTGCTGTAAGTAAAGCGGAAGAGAGAAAAACACCTGTATCAGCGATGATCGATACAAATGTTGAAGCGGCCAATCAAGCAGAGTTGCCACAAGATCTCTCTACACAGAACTCAGCATCACAAAATAATTCTGCCGTACAACATAATGAACAGCAGGATAACACTATGCCACGTCGTTCTCGCCGTTCACCGCGTCATTTGCGTGTCAGCGGCCAACGTCGCCGCCGTTATCGTGATGAACGTAATCTGACCCAATCTCCGGTACCACTGGCAATGGCAGTTGCCTCTCCAGAACTGGCATCCGGCAAAGTTTGGGTACGTTATCCAGTCACTCCCGTGACAACAGCTGAACTTGATGTCTCCACACCTGTTGAGCCGGTTGCTGAAACCGTGCAATCACAGCAGGAAAATGTGATTCTGATGCCAGAAACAATGCACCCTGCCCCAATTCCAGCAGAAACAGTTGCTGAAGTTGCAGGGCAGAAAGACGTTACTGTCATTAATGACAATACAAAATCTGCCGATAGTTCCTTTGTCGCGGCAATTACTGAACCGGAATTGGAAACGCCTGAAATTTCTGAACCAGAAACCGTGCAATCACGCATTGATATTGCTCATGATGAAAAATATCAGTCAGAAAATTCATATAATACAGAACGACATGATGCTGTATTACGTGATTCTGAAGAAATTCGTCACACGCCAGCCCCTATCATTGTGACGCCGACCGTTGAACAGGAATATCATGAAGAACAACCAGCTGTTGCAGCGGAAACTTTCGCTAAGGCAGAGGAAGTTAAAACGGAAGAGACAAAAACTCTTGAGCCTGCGATTATCGTGGAAAAAAATCATCACGCATACTCCCCAATGATGAAGGCTCCTGCACCGGATGTGGTTACACAGCCAGTTATTATCACTGAATGTCAACGCCCTGCTCATCCATTCAAAGGAAAAGGGGGTGCAGGCGGGCACTCAGCGACCAGTGTTGCGACCTCAGCCATGTCTAAACCAAGGGCATTTCAATAACTGAACGCAGTCATTTTTTGTCAAGCAATGGCCTCTATTATTAGGGGCCATTTTTTATCCTGCCTATATAAAAAACCAGCCAGTATCATTCCCTTCAATTAAGGATTTCAATAAACTTAGATGCTTATCATTATCATTTAATTAATTTTATGGAGAGCATTCCTCTTATGAAACCTTGGCTAATTTTTGGTGCAGGAAAAGGTGTCGGACGCCATTTGATCACTATTGCACAAGAACAAAACCGTCCTGTAACCGCGTTGATTCGTAATGAACAACAAGCAATTGAACTGAGTTCCATGGGAATAAACGTAGTTCGGGGTGATGCCTGCAATAAAAAAGACATCGAAACAGCAGTTACACAAGCAGGAAAAAACCCTATTGTTTTCTCAACCATTGGAGGAGGAAATGCTGATCATTACGGTAATATGGCGATCATAGATACTCTGGAGCAAGCACAAATTTCAAGGCTGTTATTGGTCACTTCCATTGGATGTGGAGAAAGCTGGAAGACATTATCGCCGCGGGCGAAATCACTATTTGGTCAATCCGTCAGACACAAATCACTGGCAGAAAGCTATCTGCAAACCAGCACATTGAATTTTACTATTATCCGTCCTGGCGGCCTTACGGAACAGGCAGGTACAGGGCATTGCCAACGTTATCAGAGCGAAATTCATGGCATAGTAAGCCGCAAAGATGTCGCTGAGCAGTTGGCACAAATGGCAGAAGATGAACAAACTTACCATCAGATTTATGCTTTAGTTGATCCAGAATTAAAGCCCCACTGGAGCTAACTGCCCTCACATAAATAAAACCACGCCATTGGCGTGGTTAATATCAGCTTAAATACAGATAAAATAAATAAGGATTATTTGACTCCGCCATCCATCGCCTTGATTTTTTTGGATAATTCACGACGCTCTTTAGATAATTCCGCATTTTTGATGATATATTCATCAACGCGTTCTTCATAATCACTGCGCATGTGCGCGATAATGCCCTGAATATCTTCAACTGACATACCCGGCTTAATATAGTCACTCAAATTATCCAACAGCAAAACCCGTTTTTGGTTATCTCGGATCTTTTTCTCGTTATCTACAATTTCACGTTGTAATTTATTTTTACGACGAAATATATGCACAAACTCCAATACATTGTGGAATGTTGGTTTATTTGCGTTGTCCATTTTTTACACCTTTTAATCAGACCGATAATTTTTATGATAACCACACAATACAATTTCAACCAACGCGTAGACAAGTCAGTTTCGATAATTTGTTGATGTAACATCAGACATTCACACATATCTTATGCATTTCATTTAGTAAACAGGCTACAAATGGGTAAATTCAGTCAGCCTTTTACAGCAGATTAAGCGCCATTTTCAGCTGATTCAGCCCCTTCATGAATGGAATATGATGTGTCACAAGACGTGATTTTGTGATTTACATCATTATTTCCAATCTCTCTTACCAAAAAACTTAATCTAGAGGATTGAAACATTTTCCATTGTAAAATACAAAGTTGGTTTATTAAATCTTGCTGAAACATTAGGTAACATTTTTAACGTTGATCAGACGATAATCATTTCAAAATATGAGTTGAATACCGTCAAGGTTAGTTTGACATAGTAAAACCTCAGTAGTGGAGCCTCCTGCTGCGTGATCTAATGTCAAAACCAACTTGATCCAGAAAAGCTGTTTCACACCTGTTCGATCGCCAACCAGACTAAAAAACAATCTGGGAAGTTTAGAAAATAGCCTAAACGCTTTGGAAAACCGTTCAGAGGACAATAATTATGAGTCCAAACTTGGATTACTACAGGTTTCATTAACCTCTAGCTCCTTTCCTAGAAAATTAAAATGAGTTGAACATTGCAGAGGCCGAGGAATGCTTATGTACGTTAAATATATCGGGGAAGATGACCCCCAGCACAATTTGGTTAAGAATAAAATTTATAAGCTTACAGAGCAAAGTAATGGTAAGTATTTAATAAATGGTGTTTTTGTTCACTCAGATAGCGTAGTAGCAGCATACCCGCATCCACACGCAGCTTTAATTGAAGAGTATGCAAAACTGGCAATCGAGCATGATGAACCCTGGCGTTGGTTTCAATACCGTAATGATCCCAGTGAAAACTGGCAAAACTGCACTGCACATTTAAATTTTGTCCATACTCTGGAATTCAGGCTGAAACCAAACCCCCAGGTTATTCGCATTGGCGAATGGGATGTGCCTGCACCGGAAAGAAAACCGCCATTAAAAGGTACAAAATATTATGTGCCCGACCTGTTGTCTAAAAATCGTATTGATCCACTCGTATGGGATAACAGCAACATAGATTTACGTTTGCTGGATAGAGGGTTAGTCCACCTTAGCTCAGATGCTGCAAACATCCATGCATATGCGCTACTTTCTCTAACTTCATGACAAATATCCGATTAAAAGGCATTCCATCATATATTCATACTCCAAATACGTCCATTTGACTAAAGCACTCGTCATCTCATCATGACGAGTGCTTTAGGTTATGCAAAAGAAAGCTCAAATAGCTACCAAAACAGCAAGTTGATTGAAATATAAAGGTGATATACCTGATAATTCAGCTTGATCCGAATGGGGATTACCGTGTAAAAATCATCACTTATATCCAGTGGGGTTCGGGTTATCGAGCCGACAAAGTGAAAAGGATAACATCCCCAAAAGCCATTATTTTTCTCTTTGATACTTACCTTAAATTAGATTTAGCGGAGATAACGTAACGTTGAACACCAGTAAAGAACAGCCAAGTTTTTATTTCCATGACTATGAGACTTTTGGCACGCACCCTGCCTTAGATCGCCCCGCTCAATTTGCAGGAGTACGCACCGACAGTGATTTCAATATCATTGAGGAACCTTTAGTCGTGTATTGTGCGCCTGCGGATGATTACCTTCCCAATCCTGAGGCGGTCATGATAACAGGCATAACACCACAGTTAGCTTCACAAAAAGGCGTTAACGAAGCTGAATTCGCCCGTCAGATCCATGAAGCATTTAGTAGACCCAACACATGCATTCTTGGGTACAACAATATCCGCTTTGATGATGAAGTCAGCCGTAACATCTTTTATCGCAATTTTTACGATCCCTATGCCTATAGCTGGCAAAAAGGCAACTCTCGCTGGGATTTGCTTGATGTACTGCGTGCCTGCTATGCCCTGCGTCCTGAAGGAATTATCTGGCCAGAAAACGAAGATGGATTACCGAGCTTCAAACTGGAGCATTTGACAAAAGCGAATGGCATTGAACATACCCATGCCCATGATGCCATGTCCGACGTTTACGCCACTATCGCAATGGCTAAATTGGTTAAAAATGCTCAACCCCGACTGTTCGAGTATTTTTTCCAATTAAGAAATAAGCAGAAAATAAGCAATCAAATCGATATTCCTCAAATGAAACCTTTAGTACATGTATCAGGTATGTTTGGGACTCTACGCAGCAATATTAGTTTGATAGCACCTTTGGCATGGCATCCGACAAATCGCAATGCAGTTATTACCTGTGATCTGGCCGGAGATATGTCGCCATTGCTGGAGCTGAGCGTGGATGAATTGCATGCACGGCTGTACACCCGTCGTGATGAATTAAACCCGGATCAAAGCCCGGTTCCCATTAAGTTAGTACATATCAATAAGTGCCCGATTATTGCTCCTGAAAATACGTTAAGGCCGGAAGATGCAGAACGAGTGGGCCTGGACCTCAATCTGTGCGCGCAAAATTTGGCTATCTTGCGCAGTCATCCTAACATCAGGGAAAAAGTCGTTGAACTATTTTCTTATCCAGAAGAATTTCCGGAATCTGATAATGTCGATACTAAGCTATACAGTGGATTTTTCAGTGATGCTGATAAAACAGCAATGGAAATTATCCGGAAAACGTCCCCCCAAAATCTGTCTTCTTTGGATTTAACATTTCAGGATGCACGCATTAAAGCGCTATTGTTCCGTTATCGAGCCAGAAATTATCCTTCAACCCTGAATTATGAGGAACAACAACGTTGGATGCATTATCGCCAAGATATTTTCACGCAGGAAAACCTCAATCAATATATTGCAACAATTGAAAGGCTGTTTATTGAAAATCAATCTAATGAAGAAAAATGTCGTCAATTGAAAACGCTATTTGACTATGCCGCTCAGCTGACTGGGTAAAAAAATACCTTTCTTCAGATTGGAAAAGAAAAAGACAAATGCATGAATGTTTCCCGCCCAATGCCAGCATCGGGTGGGAGTTTCCGACAAATTGTGCTACGTTCTATCTTTTTTCCCCATGTTATTTCAACATGACAAGTTATTTCAACATGACAATGAATATAGCAAATTGGCTAGTTATGTTGATTTTCAGTGTGCTGGCAACCACATTTTTCTCCCCGCTCTTCTGCCCAGTTTTTTAGTTTCGACGTTTTGCCTATTCCCGGATTTAAGGTATTGGTCGGGTCAGTCATTCGATAGAATTGTTTAAGCTGTGGCTTGGCGCGATATAAATGACCGACATTATGTTCAGCAGGATACTCGGCTCCGCGTTGGTTCAGTATTTCCAACATTTTTGCTTTCAGGTCATGAACATCTGTGCCTTTTTTCACAATATAATCCTGATGGAAGACATAACACATAAAATGCCCGTAATATAACCGATGCACTAATGCATCATTGATTTCAGCAGGTAATGATTCGAACCATTCACGATCATTGCGCCGCAACGCGATATCCAATGCCAGAATATCCTCCACGTCATGACTGTAGATCGCTTTATAACGAATAGCCGCGCCAGCAGCAGCAAAACGATGTAAAAATGCTTTCGCGCCCTCTTCTGGAGTACAGGCAAAATAAGCACCATTGGCCTTTTTGAAGTAATTTTCCAACCAATAATTTGCTTCTTGGATGCCTTCACCCGACATTTTCAACATTAAATGATGCTCAAAACGTTCGCGATATTCTTTCAAACGTTCAGGCAAATGCGAGGGCCATAAGCGGCTCAATCCTTGCATGACACGATCCGTCAAATGTGACGGCAAAAACGGCACTTTGGCCAATGCCGCATCCATCCGCCCTTTTAGATTGAAAAACAAAGGCATTTTCTCTGTGCCTAATTTATCAATCATGACAAACGTATCTTTTCCATACACTTCAGTAACATCAAAAACATCCCGGTGCATATATTCTCCTGCAACCGGCAAGTGCTGGAAATTTGTCAAAATATGGCGGCGCAATTCCGTCAAAACCTCGGCTTCATTCGTACCAATATAGAAAACCTGAGAAGCAGATCCCGCCGGAAACGTATCAAGCCGAACAGCAAAAACAACCAGCTTGCCTGCACAGCCAGAAGCTTCAAACAACCTGCGTTCATCAGCATTGAATCGTGATGGTGTATCAGCATCAACATCCCGGACACGCAATGAATATTCATGGTCAGAAGCAGATTTGTCACTACACTGAATATCTTCGGTACGATAACGCTGCTCTTCCAAGCAAGTGAAGATCTCTTCCGGGGTATCCCCCAAGGCGATCCCCAAATGATTGATCAGCTCAGCTTCTCCGTTTTCATTAACACGGCCATATAATGCCATTTCAGTATAAGCTGGCCCACGCTGAACCAAAGAGCCACCTGAATTATTGCAAACCCCACCAACGACGGAAGCCCCGATACAAGATGAACCAATGACTGAATGAGGTTCACGCCCCAACGGTTTTAATACTTTTTCTAAGTTCCATAATGTACTGCCAGAGAATGCAACAACCTGATCCACCGAATGCAGAATTTGAATTTTATCCATGCGTAACGTATTGATAATGACGATATCACGATCATAATCATTGCCATTTGGTGTCGAGCCTTCCGTCAATCCGGTATTGGCAGCCTGCATCAAGATGATTTTATCGGCATTAACACAGGCTTTGAAAACCTTCCACTGTTCCAACAGCGTTCCCGGAAAAACAACCGCAAGAGCATCACCTTGACCAGAACGGAATCCTTTACGGTAACGTTCTGTTTTTCGTGATTCAGTGAGAATGTGGGAAGATCCGACAATATCGGTGAGAGTAGCAATAAGCTGCTGATTTTTAGGATTTTTAGCATCATTCATAGTGATTCTCTTACCTTGTTAGAGCCAAACCAAGCGACTCTTCATGAAATAAGACACTGCAAAGCTGTTGTTTATTATATGATGCCTTTGAGTAATTTTTGTATTGTTTCCACTCTTTTTTCATTATCAATAAAAACAGCACCCGAAGGTGCTGTTCAGTAAAAGATCTTTTTTCAAATAACGCTGTATTAGCTACCTGAAAGCTATCTTAATAAAACCCTTATGACTCACTGAACTGTGGCATTGGTTTAGTAAAACGGCGGGTTAGGAAGAACATGTAAATCAGGCCAATTAAGCCCCAAGTCAGACCTAGCCACATTGAGCTTGCTTCCAGGTTCATCCATAGAACGCCTACCGTTCCCGCACCACACATTGGCAATATCAAGAAATGTATGGAGTCTTTTAATGTAACATTGCGACGCTCGCGAATATAAAATTGCGCAATAACCGACCAGTTAACAAATGTGAATACAACCAGCGCACCAAAGTTAATCAATGCTGTTGCTTTGACGAGATCTAGCCAACCCGCTGAGAGAGCAATAACACCCACCAAAATGACATTAAGTGCCGGTGTACGCCATTTAGGATGAATATAAGCAAATATTCTCGGAGGCAATACACCATCACGCCCCATGACATAAAGCAAGCGCGATACACCTGCGTGTGCCGCCATGCCGGAAGCCATCACCGTCACACTTGAGAAAATGAGGATAACATACTGGAATAATGCACCTGCAACATACATTATAATTTCTGGCTGAGAAGCATCCGGATCTTTAAACCGGGAAATATCAGGAAAATACAGCTGCAAGAAATAAGACACAGAAATGAAAATCACACCACCAATCAACGCAGTCAGGAAAATCGCTTTAGGAATGACCTTACCTGCATTTGGCGTTTCTTCAGATAAAGAACTGATGCCATCAAATCCGAGGAATGAGAAACAGAGTATCGTTGCTCCCGTAATCATCGGAATTAATTGTGCTTCTTCTGATGTAAATGGCTGAATACTCAGTAGCGTTCCGACGCCTTCTCCATTATAAACACCACGAATCATCAGCCCCACGAGTATCACCATGATTGCAACCTGTACAATCACAACAATACCATTAATATTTGCAACAACATTGATGCCACTCAGATTGAAAATCGTCATCAGAGCAGTCAAAGTAATCACAAAAATCCAAGGATCAATACCAGGAAAAAGGGCCTGGAGATAAATTTTTGCCAATAACACATTAATCATCGGCATTAATAGGTAGTCCAATAAAGACGACCAACCTACCATAAAGCCAAGGTGGGGGTTCATTGATTTTTGTACGTAAGTATAGGCAGACCCCGCCGAAGGAAAACGTTTTACTAATTTTCCATAACTTAAAGCTGTAAATAAAATTGCGATCAATGCGATAGCATAAGATGTCGCAACATGCCCGCCGGTCAAACCAGAAACAATACCGAATGTATCAAAAATAGTCATTGGCTGCATATAAGCAAGGCCCATCATGACGACTTGAAACAAAGTCAGTGTTCTTCTCAGTTGTACACGGTTGTCAGTGGCAGCTTGGTTGATACCAAGTGAAGTGGTAGCAGTATTATGCGACATGAGCGAAACCTCCCATAACTTCGATTGGGGTACTGATACAACTACTTAATCGATAGTTACTGGGTAGACTTCGCATCTGTCTATAGACAGAAAAGAAAGAAGAATTAGAAGAAGATGAGGTGACAGAGGATCCTGCCCCGTAGTCATCATTGCAGCAACGTGCGCCAATTGGCACAAGCGCAAAAGAGAATAATTGCTCCATATTTGCATTCCTCAGTACAGCAACCCCTGTCTTATATAATGGTTGCTTATGGTCAGTATCGATCCGGAAAAAATCCGGCCTCTTTATGTTGTAAAAAATAATTCCAAGCAAAAAAAATAACTGATGCATATTTACGCATCAGTTATTTTTAGTGCACGCATTTTGCACTTCAAGTTCAGAAATAGCAAGCGTCATGACACTAAAAATTTATTATTTTTTACGACACTACAGAGCCTTATTGTACAGGCCCTTACTGAATTAATACTGAGATGTTACAGCATCAAATTGACTGTTCACCATCTGATAAATTTTTAGCACAAAGTTAAACTCTTTGCCATTAAAAAATCATCCTGCCATGATGTATAAAGTAAAAGGCAAAATGATTTATATTGTGTTAAGTATAATGATTAATATTGCTTACAATATTAATCATTAATTAAAAATTATAATTAATTCCAATATGATAACGGCCATTATTTAAAACCACACCATAGATTTCAGAAGTGACATGCTCATTGAAGATGTTATAAGTGCCTGCAATCGGTACAAGTTTTTTGTCAAAGCAATGTTGATTTCCGGATCAGCAAAAGTATAAGGTGACGCTCCTGATGTTGGTTCTCCATGATATATATCTTTTTGATTTATCCCCGGAGTTGTCGCTATAAGTATAGTCTGTCCATAATGGCAAATTCTCTGCAACTTCTCAGCTGACCGTCATTCCGACACCACGAAGGTGAGCTTTGCCTACATTTTTCTATTGCCCGATTTTTTGTGCTCGCTCCTCAGTCAGTGCAGTACCTGCTCGCCAACTGCCATGCCATGTTTTCTGAATTTGACGGGTAATAAGGTCATCGTATTTTGATGACTCCCCTTCCCCATAGCATAAGTGCCATAAATAAACAGAAGGCACTGGTCTTCGTACAATATCAATATGTTCAGTTGACGCTAATGGAAACAACCTGTTCTGTCGAAACCTGATTCTTCAAAAGCCAGAATAGAATGATTAAGATTAAACCCGGATTATCGAGGCTCGGTGTACTCCTCAGGAATAATAAATTATCCCTGAGGAGTATCATATTGATTAAATTGGTGACCCTTTAATATTAATAAAAATAATGATGTCTTTTATTATATTAACTCGTCAATTCCGTCACCAAGCCATCAATTAATACTTGAGCTACGCCCTGAGAACAGCGCTCAATTCGGCCTTTAATACCATAAACTTCAGCCAGACTGTTTGCTGTAATAACTTCCTCAGGTTTTCCTTGAGAAATTAAATGACCTTTTTTCAACATTAATACATGATCTGCATGACGTAATGCGATATTGATATCGTGAACAACAACAATAGTAATAATATTGCGTCTTTGTGTTTCACGTGCAACCAAATCCATAACGTGATATTGATAATTTAAATCTAAGGCACTTAATGGTTCATCTAATAACAATAGTGTCGGGCGTCGAATTAATGATTGCGCCAATCCGACCAATTGTTTTTGCCCACCCGATAATTGATCCAAATAACTCAGTGCTAAATGTTCAATACCAAGGTGACGCAATAGTTCCATGACTTCCCGTTCACTTTCACTATTGTGTATTCCACCTGATGCACGCTGAGCAACAATGACGGATTCCAGTACATGCAAGTGAACACCTGCCGGTAATGACTGAGGCAAATAAACCACATTCTTTGCGCGCTGGGCAAAATTCATTTGCATTAAATCCTGCCCGTCCAATAACAGTTCACCACTCGCCTTATTCAAACCTGCCAATGAACGTAAAAGTGTGGATTTTCCACAACCATTCGGGCCAAGTAAGACTGTGATTTTCCCGCGTGGCAATGGATTAACATCCAAATTTTCAATAACAGGATGTTTCGGATAGCCCGCTGTCAGTTGGTTGATTTTTAAACCCTGGTTCATACATTTCCTCTATGGCGCAGAACGATGCTGAGAAAGAACGGTACACCAATCAATGAGGTAACAATTCCCACAGGGATAATGATTCCCGGAATCAGATTTTTAGAGGCAATGGAAGCCAATGATAAAACTAAGGCGCCAATCAGGGCACTCGCTGGCAAATAAAAACGGTGATCCTCACCAAAAATAATTCTTGCGATATGTGGAGCCACCAGTCCAATAAACGAAATCGGGCCGACAAATGCGACGGCTAATGCTGTCAGGATGCTAATGCGCAGCAACGTTCCTAACCGAAGGCGGCTGATATGAATCCCAAAACTGACCGCGCGATCTTCCCCCAGACGCAACGCTGTCAGTTTCCAGGCGTTTGATACCGAGATAGGCATGATGACAGAGAGAACTAACATCATGATGCCCAGTTTCTCCCAGGTTGCTCTTGAAAGACTGCCCATTGTCCAGAAAACCAGCCCCTGTAAGGTATCTTCCGTAGCAATAAATTGCATCATGGATACCAGCGCCTCGAAAGTGAATACCATCGCAATACCAAACAGTACAACGCCCGAAGTAGCGACTCTTGTCCATCGGGTGATGCCATCAAGCATCAACGCTGCCAATAACGCAAAAAGAAATGCGTTTGCGGAAATGAACCATTGATCCGGCAATCCTGGGATACCAATTCCCAGTACGATTGCCAATGCCGCACCAAAAGAAGCGGCATTGGAAACACCCAACGTAAACGGACTGGCCAGCGGGTTATTCAAAATAGTTTGCATTTCTGCACCGGCCAACCCAAGGGACAAGCCAATCACTACCGCCATCAGGACATAGGGTAATCGTATATCCCAGACAATCACCCGTGTTCCGGCATCAACACTTTCTGGCGAAATCATTGTTTGCCAGAGAGTTTTCAGTGATAGCCCTGATGGACCCATTGTAAAATCCAATACAACAGAAGCGCCAATCATTAAGACGATAAACAATATCCACGCGATACGCCGGCGCAGGATATGACGATAATGTGCTTTTATATCACACTCATTTAACTGCTGTTTCACCGCAGGCATGGGCTCGGTAGTGATGCTCATTCTTATTACCTGTTACTGCTTATTTTTCACTGACCCAATATGTACCTGCTGGTTCAACAGCCAAGAATGTATTGTGGAGCTCTTTCAATGTTTGTTGCGGATCTAAGTCAGCAAATTTTTCAGGGTAGAACCACTTGGCAAAAACTTGCGTCACAACAACGTTATAAGGTGAATTGTAATAGTGATGCCAAATCGCGTGGCTGCGCCCTTCTTTCACCGCAGTTAAGTTATTGATGCCTTTGCGGGCAGTCACAATTTTTAAACCAGCGCGGGCGATATCAGCGGATGTTTGCGCCCCCATCTGGATCCCCTCATCTTTCTCACCAGGATCTTGTGCACCGCTGGCAATGTAGATATAGGGATCATCTGCAATCACTTTTTCCAGATTCATTGTGCCCAATGGGGATGGCAATACCTTTTTGGCAATGTTTTTACCGCCTGCCAAATCAATGAAATTACCCATATTGCCGTTACCCGCCGTCCCACAGCAATCTTCGCCGGAACCTGCTCTTAACTCAATAAACACAGAAGGCTTCTGAGCCTCTGGAATGCTATCGGTAATATCAGTAACTAATTTCTGATTTTTTTCATAAAAATCTGCATAGGCATTGGCCTGCTCTTCACGATGCAGAACCTTACCCAACATACGGATACTCGGTAATGTATTCTTCAGAGGATCATTACGGAAATCGACAAAAACAACTGGCACACCCGCTTTTTCCAATTGTTTGACCAATTCACTATTTTTTCCCGGGCCGTGTCCAGACAGGCCAAAAATAGCGACATCAGGATTTAATGTCAGCACCTTTTCAGAACTGACACTATCAGCACTTGTGTTGCCAATCAGGGGAATATCATCAATTTCAGGGAATTTAGCTTTGTAAATAGCGTAAGTTTGTGGATCCAATTTGCGAAAGTCACCTTGCCACCCAGCGATGCGGGCCAAAGGCTTGTCCCCTTCAAGTAATGCAACGGAATGGAACAAACGGCCTTCACCTAACAAAATACGATTGACTTGCTCAGGCACTTCAACAGTACGTCCAGCAACATCAGTGACTGTTTCAGCCCAGGATGCAAAACTTGTCATTATGGCTGAACCTGCTAATAGACTGATACTCATGCTTTTGACGACTGTTCGAAATACAAACTTCACTTTAATTAGCCTCTTAAATACAACAATTAAGGCGCTAACAATAAAGCAAATAAGAATACTTATCAATCCGATTGAAACAACAATAACTCAAATTTTCCGTCTATGTTTCTTTCTTAATATCATGGAAAATAAAAACTGCCTGTTCTGTGATGGAACAGGCAGTTTTTTATCATATAAAAGCAAAGGTATATTAATAAATCAAACTCAATTAATACATAATTATTAACAAATCATTATTGTTTTGTTAATAATTCATTATTTTTCTTGATATTTGAATACCGGAAATTCCATCTCACTGTATTTAACAAAACGCGTTTTCTTTTTCAGTTTGTAGCCAAACCAAATAATCAGAAATACCGGGATCCCAATATAAGTTGCAATAGCACCGTACCAGTCAATATTATCTTGCAAAAATGCCTGATAATTTTGCCCCAATGTGATCACCAGACACAAAGCAAAAGCAAAAACAGGCCCAAGAGGGAAAAAACCTGAACGATACGGCAACTTGTTCAGATCCAAGCCTTGTGAAACATATCCCTTACGGAAACGATAATGGCTGATTGCAATGCCAAGCCATGCAATAAATCCCGTCATTCCCGACGTATTCAACAACCACAAATAAACCGTCTGGTTACCAAACATGGAGCTTAAAAAACACAGTCCTGCCACCACCGTTGTTGCATAAAGCGCGTTGCGCGGAACACCACCTTTCGACAAGTGACCAAAGATTTTTGGTGCTTTCCCTTCCCGTGCCAAGGTGAATAGCATACGGGTAGAGGCATACATTCCTGAATTTCCCGCAGAAAGTACCGCGGTTAATATTACTGCATTCATTATCGCAGCTGCTGACAACAGACCGGCATTTTCAAATACCAGCGTAAACGGGCTGACGCTGATGTCTTTTACGTCATTGCGCAATAAGCTCGGATCAGTATAAGGAATAATCAGGCTAATAATGAGGATCGCGAATACATAAAATAGCAGAATACGCCAGAACACCTTGCGGACCGCACGGGGAATATTTTTTGCCGGATCTTTGGACTCTCCTGCCGTGATCCCGATTAATTCTGTTCCCTGGAAAGAGAACCCGACGATCATGGCCACCCCGATCATGGCAGCAAAGCCTCCCGCAAAAGGTGCTTCACCAACTTCCCAATTATGCCAGCCTGCTCCCTCTGCGCCTTTCATAATGCCAACGATCATAAGAATGCCGATAATAATAAAGACAATAACCGTGGACACCTTGATCAAAGAAAACCAATATTCAGCTTCACCAAATCCTTTGACCGAAATAAAATTCAACAGGAAAATCAACCCCAGAAATAATGCACTCCACACCCAGCCGGGGACATCATTGAACCAATACCCCATAACCAATTGTGCTGCCACAAGGTCAACTGCGATTGTCACCGCCCAGTTATACCAGTAGTTCCATCCCAGTGCGAAACCGAAACCTTCTTCTACATATTTAGAACCATAAGTTGAAAAAGATCCCGATACCGGCATATACGCAGCTAATTCGCCCAGACTGGTCATCAAGAAATAGACCATCAGGCCAATTAATGCATAGGAAAGTAAAGCTCCCCCCGGACCTGCCTGAGAAATTGTTGCACCAGAAGCAACAAACAAGCCTGTACCAATTGAACCTCCGATGGCAATCATTGCCATATGCCGTGCCTTTAATTCACGACGCAGAGTTTGAGGAGCCTGCTCTCCTTGCGTACTTTGTTCTTGAGACATTCTATTCCTATATGATTAAAAATAACCTTAATCAGGAATTGTAACAAATCTTTGTTTCCAGAATAGCCACGATTTGTAGTTATAAGATACCTTCATAATACCCAACCAATTATTAGTTATTCGATTATTCCCTTACCGCTGCAATGTCACTTGACATCCATCAGGTACAGGCTTTTCGAGTCAATGACAATAGTTCAGTAACTTCTGCAACGCAGAAGACATATGTTTCTGACGGTGATGAATCAAATAAAGACTTCGGTTGAGATTCATTTCCGGAACAACAATCTCTCTCAATGTCCCATTTTTCAACTGCTCTTGTACCACCCGACGTGACAGGCAACTAATTCCCATTCCATACTGGACAGCATGTTTGATGGCTTCCGAATTCCCCAGCTCCATTGCAATATTGAATCGAGGCATGTGAGAGAATAAAAGATGATCCAGCACCTCCCTTGTCCCAGAACCTTTTTCTCTCAATATCCAAGGAGCTTGAATCAAATCCTGCACAGTCAGGCTGCATTGCAACAGCGGACTGTCCGGAGAAGAAAATATAATCAGCTCATCTTGCATCCATGGTTGCGTAACCAATTCAGGTTCATGACACAATCCTTCAATCAATCCCAAATCAACACGGAATTCAACAACCGCCTTAATGACATCTTCAGTATTTCCGATATTCAATTCCAGCGGTGTATCCGGGTAATCCTGACGATATCTCGCCAGCATCTCAGGCAGTATATAACTGCCAATTGTGCTACTTGCTGCCAAACGAAGAGCACCTAATTCAAGTTTAAAAAGCTGTTCCACCTCACCAGCTTGTTCGAGCAATGCCAAGGCCCTGGGATAAAGTAAACGCCCATGCTCATTGGTAACCAGCCTCTTACCCACCCTATCAAACAATTGTACTCCCAACTGCCCTTCAAGATCTGTCAGTGAAGCACTCACGGCAGATTGTGATAACGCTAATTGCAGGGAAGCCTGTGTCGTTGAACCACTTTTCAGAACCTCCGCAAAAATCTCCAGTTGTCTCAGAGTGATACGCATATGGCCTCACAGGAAGCAAAAATACAAAAAGATTGTCTTGATTCTAGACAGTATTACGCAACTTAACAAAAAACCTCTTCAATTAATCTATTTTACTGGTCACATATATAAAAATTATCAATTTTATTAATTTAAAAAACGGTCATATGCTTATTCTAAAAACATATAAACCATAGAATAATGATCATGTCTGAAAATCAACTTATTGAATTCAATAAAAAACCGCAAAATACCATACGACAATTCATTCCCGGTTTTATATTGGCCTCAGCTCTGACTGTACTTTCTATTTATATAAGCAATATTCCATGGTTTATTGGTATGGGATTGAGCGCTCTGACATGGGCTATTTTGTTGGGAATTATTATCGGCAATACACTATATCCTTTTTTAAAATCCACTTGTAATAGTGGTATCCATTTTTCCAAACATTATCTTCTACGGGCCGGTATTATTTTTTATGGATTCCGGCTCACTTTTCAGAATATTACTGAAGTTGGCCTAACAGGGGTCCTCATTGACCTCATTATGCTTTCTTCAACGTTTTTACTCGCATTATGGATAGGAGGTGCTTTTTTTCGACTTGATAACCAGACGGTGATATTGATTGGCGCAGGCAGCAGTATTTGCGGAGCCGCCGCAGTTATGGCAACAGAAACGGTTATCAAAGCGCCTGCCAATAAAGTTGCCGTGGCTGTTTCCACTGTCGTTATTTTTGGTACGCTCGCCATTTTCATCTATCCATGGTTTTATCAACTGAATGCTCATTACCAATGGTTCAGCTTTTCCCAAGCAGCTTTTGGCATTTTTTCGGGCTCAACTGTTCATGAAGTTGCTCAGGTTGTCGCCATTGGCCATACATTAGGCAATGAAGCGGAAAGTACGGCTATTATCAGCAAGATGATCCGTGTCATGATGCTGGCGCCCTTTTTATTACTGCTTTCCGGTTACATCAGTCGCAAGGAAGCACAGTTCAACAATCAACAACAAGAAAAATCACGAATAACGATCCCATGGTTTGCCGTATTTTTTATTGTCGTCACTGCTGTGAATTCCTTTCATTTATTGCCTGCATCCCTTGTTGAACACATCAATACCATCGATACCATCATGTTGACGATGGCAATGGCCGCACTAGGGCTGACCACACATGTCAGTGCCATTCGTCAGGCAGGGATCAAACCATTATTGTTGGCACTTATTTTGTTTATTTGGTTAATGGGTGGGGGGCTGTTCATCAATCAAATGGTTCAGTATTGGCTGGGATAAGACATCATAAGAACACATTAGGAATAGACTGTTTCAGGTGAAATTTTATCAGGGAAGCGAACAGTGCCATAATATAGTGAAAAAATAGGAGAGAAAAATATGAAATTTGTTGGAGCACATGTGAGCGCTTCGGGTGGTGTTGATCAAGCGGTAATCCGTGCTCATGCATTAAACGCTACGGCGTTTGCATTGTTCACGAAAAATCAGCGCCAATGGCATGCCCCACCATTATCAACGGAAACCATTGACAAGTTTAAAGCGAATTGTGAACGCTACAGTTATGGTAGCCGGCAAATTCTTCCCCATGACAGTTATCTGATTAACCTTGGTCATCCTGAAATGGAAGCGCTGGAAAAATCCCGGGCCGCATTCTTGGATGAAATGCAGCGCTGTGAGCAATTAGGCATTGATTTGCTCAATTTCCATCCCGGCAGTCACCTTAACAAAATTGACATTGATAAATGTCTCTCCCGCATTGCTGAATCTATTAATATTGCTTTGGATAAAACACAAGGGGTCACGGCGGTTATAGAAAACACCGCCGGGCAAGGCACTAATCTCGGTTTTAAATTTGAACAATTGGCAGCAATCATTGATGGTGTCGAAGATAAAACCCGCGTTGGTGTCTGCATTGATACCTGCCATGCTTTTGCCGCTGGTTATGATTTGCGTACTGAAAAAGCGTGTGATGAAACCTTTAGAGCATTCGACGAAATTGTGGGATTTAACTATTTGAAAGCCATGCACCTGAACGATGCCAAAAGCGAATTTTCCAGTCGCGTTGACCGGCATCACAGCCTTGGTGAAGGCAACATCGGCCAAACACCTTTCAGCTATATCATGAAAGATGATCGCTTCAATGGCATTCCTTTGATTCTTGAAACGATCAATCCAGATATTTGGGATCAAGAAATTGCCTGGTTAAAATCCCAGCAGAATTAATTACCCAACTGAAGTCAATTCAATTCTTGACATCATTGAAGCAAGTTCGGTACGACTTCTGATACCCACATTTGTCTGGCTGACCGTAAGTGCGGAAACTGCGGTTGCCAGACGTAAAGTATGTTCACTCGATTCACGCATCAACAAACCATACACCAACCCGCCAACCATGGAATCCCCTGCCCCGACAGTGCTGACAATCTCACAAGCCGGTGGCTTTGCCAGCCATGCCCCAGAAGCATTAACCCATAATGCCCCCTGCTCTCCCAATGAAATCACAACATGGGCAATCCCTTTTTCACGCAATTGGCGGGCTGCATCAATGACACTGTCTAAGTCCGGCAAGGGTTTGCCTGCCCAAATTTCCAGTTCATGACGATTCGGTTTTACTAGCCAGGGAGACGCTTTAAGGCCTGCAACAAGTGCTTCACGACTACTGTCGAAAATAATGCAAGGGCAACACTGCCGTAATTGCATCATCCAATCGGTAAATAATTCTGGCGTAATTCCTTCCGGCAAGCTACCACTCACTACAATCATGTCGAATTGTTCTGCCCACATAAGAGAATCACTGACAAATTGATTCCATTCGTCTTCTTTCACATAAAAACCAGAAAAATTGAAATCCGTTACTTCACCACGTTTCTCTGTAAGTTTTACATTAATGCGCGTTCGACCAGAGACTAAATGGAAGCGATTTACCATATTATTCTCGCTGAAGAATTGCTGAAATCCTTCTTGATTCTCTTCTCCCAGAAAACCGCTGACGGTGACATCAATACCTAAGTCACGTAAGACTTTTGCAACATTATTTCCTTTGCCCGCCGCATGGAGTCCCGCAGTTTGTACTCGATTAACGGCTCCCCTGACAATATCCGGACATAAGCCCACTAAATCATAAGCAGGGTTTAATGTAATTGTGGCAACTCGACGCCTCATCTTGCCCAGTATCTCCTGAATAAACAGTCATCTTTAACATTAAAATTTATCTGTTATTTATAACATCAAAATTGAATCGTTTCAGTTAAAATTACTTTTAGATTAAACATTGTATTACTTCGATCAAGTAGTAAGAATATGTCACGAAATGATTTCTTATGTGATAAACAAAATCCATTGCAGATATCTTCAGAAAGTCAACAGATATAATGAAGGGGAATATATTAATGTCAGTTGTTGTCGGAGTGGGTGTCATTATTGTGAATGACAAGGGTGAAATTCTGTTAGGAAAACGTATCGGCCCACACGCACCCTACTGGTCCATTTTTGGCGGACATGTCGATCCCGGTGAAACCTTTGAAGAATGTGCCATTCGTGAAATTCAAGAAGAAATCGGCCTAACAATCCAACACCCTGAAGTTTTCGGCGTATGCAATAATATTGAGACATATCGCAAAGAAGGAAAACATACCATTTCAGTTTGTTTGCTGGCACGTTATACCGGCGGAGAGCCTAAATTAATGGAACCTGATAAATGTGGGCAGCTCATTTGGTGCGATCCCAATCACCTTCCCGAACCTCATTTTGAGGCCAGCCGCAACGCCATTAAATTATGGCAAAATGCAAGATTCTATTCCGCAAGTTAAATTCTCACATTCCTTCGGCAGGTATTTTCCCATTATCCTGCCATCATTTTTGTATACAAGATATGACAAAACCCTTTTGATTATTCAAATAAATTTTTATTTACACCTATTATTCATTAATGTATCGTTGAGCTAGTACAAGGTAACACCTATTTTCAGGGAGTCTATATGTCCATTGAGGCAATGCAGAATTTGAAGCGCCCTTCTATCTTTGGTGGCGCAATGATCATTGCTGGTACTTCTATCGGTGCTGGTATGTTTTCCATTCCGGTTGTCACTTCAGGCGTATGGTTTACAGGGGCAATATTTTTATTGGTGTATACTTGTCTGTGCCTGTATTTTTCAAGTTTGATGATTTTGGAAGCCAATCTGAATTATCCTCTTGGTTCCAGTTTTCACACTGTAACCAAAGACTTGCTGGGTAAAGGCTGGAGTACAGTCAACGGGATATCCATTACTTTTGTTTTGTATATTCTGACGTATGCCTATATTTCTGCCGGCAGTTCAATGATCTTTCTCAATTTATCGGGCAATACAATCCATTTTCGCAATATTGAAAATATTATTCCGATAACACAATCCGTAGCTGGCCTGATCTTCGCCTTTATTATTGCCTTTATCGTCTGGATTTCCACTAAAGCCGTCGACCGTTTAAGTACCATTTTAATCGGTGGAATGATAATCACTTTTATTATCTCTATCGCGGGCATGTTTACTGAAATTAAGCCCGCTATTTTGTTCGATCTGAACAATACTGACACGACTTATTTACCCTATGCGTTATTTGCCTTGCCTTATCTGTTGACTTCATTTGGTTATCATGGAAATGTCCCCGGGCTGATTAAGTATTATCATAAAGACAGCAAAGCTGTTTCACGCAGTTTGTTATATGGGACATTGATAACTCTGGTTATCTATATTCTGTGGCAGTATGTAATTCAAGGGAGCATTCCCCGCGAAGCGTTCAAACAAATCATCGCTGATGGCGGAAATATTGGCAACTTGCTGCAACAACTGGACTCGGCTTCCAACCGATCAACTGCGGCTCAATTTTTGAAAATCTTTTCATATATGGCCTTATCAAGTTCGTTCTTAGGAGTGTCACTAGGATTATTTGATTATCTGGCAGACTTCTTTAAATTTGGCAGCAATGCAAAAGGCCGCTTTAAAACAGCGCTCATTACTTTTGTTCCACCTACTGTGCTAGCACTGCTCTTTCCGAACGGCTTCCGACAGGCAATCGGGTTTGCAGGCCTGGCAGCGACTGTCTGGGCGGTTATTGTTCCTGCGTTAATGGCGCGTGCCAACCGCCAACGTTATCCGACATCCGGTTACCGCGCTCCCGGGGGAACTTTTATGATCGCTTTTGTCATCCTATTCGGTGTCATTAATGCGATAGCACATATTCTTTCCTTGTTTAATTTATTGCCAGTTTATCACTGACATAGCTCTTCGCCCCGTTATTTCTATCGGGGCTTTCATTCATTTCTTGCCTAATAGGCCGACTGCGAGTAATTTTGTCGCGACTCAAATACTCATTCCACTGTTTCCTTATTCTTACGGAAGGTATCTATGGCCAAAGCCAATGAAATTAAACGTGGCGCTGCAATTAACCACAACGGAAAATTATTACTCGTTAAAGATATTGATATCCAGTCCCCCAGCGCACGTGGTGCCAGTACATTGTACAAAATGCGTTTTACCGATATTCGTACTGGTCAAAAAGTGGAAGAACGCTTCAAAGGTGATGATATCATTGAAACAATTACACTCACTCGCCGTGGTGTGATGTTTTCTTATATCGATGGTGATGAGTATATCTTTATGGATAACGAAGATTTCACGCCTTATCACTTCAAAAAAGATCAAATCGAAGAAGAATTGCTATTTATCCCAGAAGATGGTCTGCCGGGAATGCAGGTCCTGACAATGGAAGGACAATTATTGGCTCTTGAACTGCCACAAACTGTTGATATGGTGATTGAGGAAACTTCACCGGGTATTAAAGGCGCATCAGCGAGTGCCCGTACCAAACCAGCAAAAATGAGCACCGGGCTTACCATTCAAGTTCCTGAATACCTGAACTCAGGCGAAAAAATTCGCATCCATATTGCAGAACGCCGATACATGGGACGCTGTGATTAACTTACACCCTAAAATATAAATTACTCTTAAATATAAGTTACTCTTTTGGCGAAAAAAAATTGTTCAAAAGAGCAACTTATTATCAATTAAATCAAAAATAATCCACATTAATGACAGCTACGCGTTTGTGAGAGTCAATCCACTTCACGCTGGAAATACCAATGTTGCCAGGAAGTATGACATTGTCTGTTTTTTTATGGACCGAAATATTTTGTTTAACTGTGATGTTTTTCCCTGAACGATAACAAGAAATATTAGCTTGAGTATGTTTAACGACTACCTGACATCCTGGGTCAACAATAGCGCCTGAAAACCGGATTATCCCTCCTTGAGATTCTGCATATCCATAAGAAAGCCATGACACCAACAAACAACTGATGAAAAATTTAAAATAATTTTGCATGGTCACCTCACTTTCGTTTTTCCGTTAACTAAAACTCAGTTACCTTTTATTCCTTCTTCTCCATCATAACGATTTAATATAAAAAAAGTACGACATTGGTATATTTCATTGACAAATATCAAAAGTGAATTTTTATTAAAATAAAAAACTCACGCATTTATTAGATAATTTAGAATTTTTCTTTGATATTTATCAACCATTCAAAATTAAAAAAACAATTTTACAACCCACATTTACTTCATTTAAATAAAACAAATAATAAACTTCAAAAGAATTATATATATAACTTAAGTGATATATCATAGCCACAATATCTAATCTCTTATTATTACCTCCCCACCCTTCCTTTCCCTCATAATTTAGCAATAAAAACAATGATTTAAATAAATCACAATATCCTTTCACCACACATTGACTTAACCACCCACTATTTTAACAACAGGCCACGTCAATATATTACTCATTCCAAATAAATTGGCATGAAGGTTCAATAGTAGCACCATGAAAAGAAAGCATTTTCGAATTAAAAACTGGTGAAGAATTCACCATTGCAGAATGCGATGAAGACATAATCAAAAAAGTGGTCATATTCCTTAACATAAGCATTTAACCTCCATTATGGTTATTCTTATCTTTTTTCAGTTCTAGGCCCATGCCAATTAGAAAATTAGATAATGATGAAACACGCTGTTATCTATATAACGATATAACGGAAAATAAAACAATTTCTTTATGATTTTATTTGCCAATATAAAAATTCGACATAATATTCCAACAAGTTTAGATATGAAGAAATCAATGAGTGGTTATTTAATAATAGTCAAGTACCAACATTGCGCCAAATATATATTATCGGTACTGAGTAGAGGATTTAGCTATTTTTCCGATATGATGTAATTATTCCTATGTTAACAATAAAAACCTGCTATCAATACGTGAGAAAAATACACATATATAACGTTACCTTAACCATTGAACCTCACATCGATTACGCTTTCCTGCAAAATTTTGCTATAGTCACCCCCAGTTAGTTTGACTACTAAAAACCCTCTATTTCGTTAAGTTAACGTTAAATTAAATTCTATCGTGTTAAGTTAAATAGGTATCCCATGACCCGCAGTCACCCGCTAGCCATATTTATACTCAATATCCTTGGTATCTCCCTATTCCTCTCATGGTATCTGCCTGAGAATCACGGCTTCTGGTTTCACATTGATTCCACCATTTTTTACTTTTTTAACGAAAAATTACTGCCTGATTCCAATTTTGCTCTCTTTGTTGCCATTGCAAATATCAGGGCATTCGACGTGATATCGCTTTTGTGCATGGGATTGCTGTACTACAGTGCATTTCGTAAACAAGACTATGCAGGCAAACGCCGGTTATTTATGATTGGTCTGGTCATGCTGGTTTCGGCAGTTATTATTAACCAAATAGGGCATCAAATTCCTGTAAGCCGACCAAGCCCGACATTAACATTCGAAAATGTTAATCGCCTGGGCGAAATGACAAGTTGGCACACAAAAGATTCGTCGAAAGACAGTTTCCCTGGCGATCATGGTCTGATGCTATTGATTTTCAGCAGTTTTATTCTGCGTTATATCTCACGCGGTGCATTCTTGATCGCACTGCTGATTATGATCACTTTTGCCCTTCCCCGTATTATGGCCGGAGCCCATTGGTTTACCGATATTACCGTTGGCTCTTTGTCTTTGACACTCATTGGCATGAGTTGGATATTATTGACACCATTGAGTGACATTGCCGCAGGCTGGCTGGATAAAAAATTGCCGCACATTGGGCAATCGAAGTAATTCCAATGCAGTGAGGAGATAGCCATTATCTCCTCCTGTTATAGAATATTTACCAAGGCAGCGTAAAATAGAAACAAATCATTCTAACCCATTAGTTCGTAATCTCATTTTTTGTAAAGAATTCTTTTCCTCTCTCGCTTTTTGTTCATCATTTCTGTACTCTCCTTAAGTCCTATTATTAATGACAATACGCTTTGTGAATATATTAACAAAGTGGGTTGTTTCACCTATTTTCAGGACAGAAAATTTGTTAATTCATCATCCTCTGACTAAGCTTTAAAACGTTTAGCATTTTTTATGATGATTTGAAATCACATTAAGGACTGCAAGGGAAATCAATAAAATGGTCAAATCTCAACCAATACTGAGATATATATTGCGGTTGATTCCCGCAATCCTCGCGGCTGTAGCACTCACCGCATGTAGTTCACCAGATTCAAAGCTCCGTAACAAACCGACTGAGACGCATGCAGTAAATTCTCAAAAACATTTTTTACTGCAAGCGTCTCAGGATGAATTTGAAACCCTGGTCAATCAATTGGATATTAAGTCGAAGATACTTGACCAATACGCAGATTGGAAAGGTGTGGCTTATCGTTTTGGGGGAAGTACAAAGCGGGGCATTGATTGTTCTGCTTTTGTACAACGCACTTTTCACGATCAATTTGGCATGGCCTTACCTCGTTCCACATCAGAACAGCAGAATATAGGTAAAACCGTCAACCGTTCTAAATTGCGCGAAGGGGATTTGGTCTTGTTCAAAACAGGTGTCCGCAGACGTCATGTCGGCATTTATATTGGCAATAATCAATTTGTGCATGCCTCAACAAGCAGTGGTGTTATCGTCTCTAAACTCACCGATCATTACTGGAACAAACGCTATTACGGTGCCAGGCGGGTACTGTCAGACGATATAAAAACCTCAATATAATTTTTTCCTGTATTTCCCTTGCATAAACAAGAAAACGCTTCCATCTAGGAAGCGTTTTCTGTCAGTAGAAAATTACAGTGGGTACAACGCAGTTATGTTTTCTGCAATTGCAGCACCTAAAGCCTTTAAGCGACATATCACCGCACTTTCATCTTCCTTGGCAAAAAACAAACATGGCTCTCCTTCCCACTCAATCACAGCACTCAATATCTGTATATCGGCAATAGATTGATTTATAACATTCAAGATATCTCGTGCTTTCTCGCCTTCATGGCTTAATAATTTTAGCCCCATCAGGCTATTTCTAGTCTCTGTTTCTTCTGCTGGCAGAATTTCAACTTTCGTCCCAACAAAGCCAGATGACCACCGATAACTTTGCGGTAGTCTATGTACTACCGAAAGTTGGATATTATTCACGTATTATTCCTATCAGAAACAACATTAATACATCTAACCACCCGATGCCGACTATTGATTCGACAAAACCGAATAGCCGCCCAACCAAAAAGTAAACAAAATGTTAAAACATAAATCATATTATCGCACTTTCCAGATTTTACAACTAAACAAAAGTGCGATCAAACTCGCATTTTGCATATATTTATACTGTTTAGGTAAATAATTCAACTTATTTTCATGCAATGAAGCAACTTTTTATTCAAATTTTATTTACATATTTATTTTTTTCAAACTTTATTGTATATAAACAAAAGTGCAATGTTGTTATTTTACAATGAATTAAATAATAACGACCTCGCTATTCACTCGGTTTATCTATTTCACCATGAAAAAGTGAACAAAAAATCAACATCACAATGTGGTTCAGCATAAAATTTTTAACAAGCCTCGATTATTATTTAACAATCACTCGGTATTTCCTGTTAATCATGTCAATAAGACCGTTTTTTAATGCACTTAAAATACGTCAGAAAGGTAATATGAGTCAGTTCTTTTGGTTACCAATATTCATTTTTCTTATGAATGTGAACTCAGGTAAGTATCAGTAGGTAATAACAGAAGAGATGAAAGGCCATCATAACCGCTGACAGCCTTCTGAGATGTTTTGGATTCTACGCCTTACGTGCATAAGCAATTAGCAGTACTGCTAATATGGCACATAACGCCATTGAGCCTACCATTGGCCAAGCACTTTCCTCAGACAAAGAAGATAAAATCGCCCCCACTAATGCAGCTGTACTAAAACGGATAGTTCCTGCTAACGAAGAAACTGTCCCAGCCATATGAGGATAATCATCCAATATTACAGCCATTGTATTAGATGTGATCATAGAAATTCCGCTAATGTAAATGGCAACACCAATGACCAAGGAAATGAAACCCAAATCAAACATGGTACTAAATAGCAGCCACAACCCCATAATAAATTGGACAAACAACCCGACATGCAACATTTTTAACGGGCCATATTGACGGACAAACTGGCTATTAATAAATGCCATGATGGATATGAAGATAACGTTCAATCCAAAATAGTAACCAAAATCCAGTTCAGACACGCCATTTAATTTGATGTAAACAAATGAGCCGACAGTCAGGAAAGCAAACATGCCAGAAAAGGAAAAACCGTTGGCCAGGATATAACACAATACCTGACGCTGCCTGAATAGCATAATAAACTGTTTTACTGTAGTTTTTAGATGAAATCGTTGTCTTTTTTCTTTTGGCAGTGTTTCCCTGATGAAAAAAGCAACCAGAGCGACACCAATTAATGCGATAATAGCGATAGACCAGAAAATGGCATGCCAGCCAGACCAGAGCATCACGATCCCACCTAACATCGGAGCCAACAAAGGCGCAATAATCATTACCAATGTCACGAAAGACATGCTGCGGGAAAATTCCTCTTTCGTGAACATATCACGCATTAACGCATTAATGACAACACTTGCAGCAGCGGCAGCAAAACCATGCAAGAATCGCATGGAAATGAAAGTATCAATATCTTGTGCCAAAGCACATGCAGCAGAAGATATGGCAAAAATAATGACACCACCCAGAATAACGGGTTTGCGCCCTAAGCTATCTGACATGGGTCCATATAATAGTTGCCCAATGGCAAAACCCAGAATATAGCTATTCTGCGTCATTTGTACTAAACCATCACTGACACCAAAATCTTTAGCAATCGTTGGCATGCTCGGTAAATACATATCAATTGCCAATGGCATTAACATAGAGAGCAAACCAAGGATAAGGACTAATCCCAGATAGGATAATCTCTGTTGTTGCACGTAATGACTCCTGAAAATGAGAGAATAAAAATTAAAATTTTGGCATCTGTATGCTATTTATTTCGCTACCAGTCAGCGCCCGGTACTCACCGACTTCCAATGCCGGATCGAGATAAATATCACCAATACGCTCCCGATGAAGTTTCACAACATAATTACCTACGGCTGCAAACATTCGCTTAACTTGATGGTAGCGTCCTTCACTGATAGTCAAGCGTACAATTTGAGGTTCAATAATTTCTATTTTTGCCGGCTTTGTTAGTGTTTTTTCACCATTCAGCTGCACACCCTCGAGAAATTTTCCCTCAGTTTCTGCTGATATCGGTTGTTCTAAGGTAACCAGGTAGGTTTTTTCGCAATGATGTTTGGGAGAGGTAATGCGGTGGGACCATTGACCATCATCAGTCAGTAAAACCAATCCTGTGGTATCAATATCCAATCGCCCTGCGGAGTGCAATTTATGTGCAACCGGCTCATCAATAAAATATAAAATGGTCGGGTTTGAAGGATCATCTGTTGAACATACATATCCTTCCGGTTTGTTTAGCATAAAATAGCGCGGGCCATTTAATTGTTGCAATATCGTTCCATCATAAGCAACTTGCTGATCGGGCTTCAATTTATAGGCACCCGTTTTGATAATCTCATTATCGACTGTCACTACCCCTGCTCGTAACTCACGCCCAACATCATTACGACTAATACCTAACTGCTGTGATAAAAATTTATCCAATCGCATGAATAGATCTACCTGATAAAAACATAAACACGCCGTTGAAAATGCAAATATTCTCAAGGCTACTATTGGGATATTAGATTAAATAGTTAATTTCTAGAATAATCATAACCAAATGAACTATGATAATAAATTAATCATCATCTCCCGTCTAATTTTAGAAAAAGAGTGACAAGTGCTTTCTCGCAGCAAGGCGAAGTGAAAAATGTTATTCTCTGCATCAATAATATTTCATCTGATACCATCACATTAACACAAAAATGGCTTTTACTTTACGCCCTTACCAACAAGAAGCGGTAGATGCGACCATTCGCTACTTTCGCCAACACAGAGATCCTGCTGTCATTGTATTACCGACAGGTGCAGGTAAAAGCCTTGTCATCGCTGAATTGGCAAAGCGCGCGCATGGGCGGGTACTCGTATTGGCCCATGTTAAAGAACTTGTTGCACAGAACCACAGCAAATTCTGTGCCTATGGATTGAAAGCGGATATTTTTTCTGCCGGATTAAATCAAAAGCAAAGTGAAGGTAAAGTGGTTTTTGGCAGCATTCAGTCAATTGCCCGTAACTTGAATCGCTTTAATCATCATTTTTCTCTTCTTATCATTGACGAATGCCATCGCATCAGTGATGACGAAAATAGCCAATATCAACAGATAATCCAACAACTTAAAAATATTAATCCCCAAATGCGGATTCTTGGATTGACGGCAACACCTTACCGTTTGGGCTCTGGTTGGATATACCAATATCATTATCATGGCATGATACGCGGTGATGAATGCAGCTTCTTTCGTGATTGTATTTACGAACTTCCACTGCGTTATATGATTAAACATCATTTTCTGGTAACTCCGGAAAGGCTCGATATGCCTGTCGTACAATATGATTTCAGTCAGGTACGAACCAGCCAGCAAAGCATATTCAATGAAGCTGAGCTAAACAGAGAAATAAAACGTCAAAAGCGCATCACCCCCCATATTATCCAGCAAATCATCCAATACGCCAAAGAGCGCAGAGGAGCCATGATCTTCGCTGCTACCGTTGAACACGCCAAAGAAATCTTTCAATTGCTACCAGCAAACCAGGCCGCATTGGTCAGTGCAGACACCCCTGCATCTGAGCGGGACCTTTTAATTGCCGCGTTTAAGGAGCAACGACTCCGTTATATGGTTAACGTTGCTGTACTTACAACCGGTTTTGATGCACCTCATGTTGATTTAATCGCTATATTACGTCCAACGGAATCAGTCAGCCTCTACCAACAAATTGTCGGACGTGGATTGCGTTTATTTCCTGATAAAAAAGATTGCTTGATCCTCGATTATGCAGGTAATCCCCATGATCTTTACACTCCTGAAGTCGGTAACAGTAAACCGAATTCTCAAAGCCAACCCGTACAAGTATTTTGTCCCATCTGCCAATTCGCCAATACCTTTTGGGGAACTTGCACCGCAGATGGAGAAATGATTGAACACTTTGGGCGGCGCTGCCAAGGCTGGGAAGAGGATGAAAATGGAAAACGACACCAATGTGATTTCCGTTTCCGCTTTAAATCATGTCCACATTGTGGTGCAGAAAATGATATCGCCGCCCGACGTTGCCATCGCTGCGAAGAAGTCTTGGTTGACCCCGATGATATGCTCAAAGCGGCATTGAAACTCAAAGATGCATTGGTATTGAGATGCGGTGGAATGCAATTAACCCCGGGCCATGACAACAAAGGAGAATGGCTAAAAATTACTTATTATGATGAAGATGGTGCGGATGTTTCTGAGTTATTTCGTTTATCCACCCCCGCCCAAAAAAAAGTATTCGAACTTCATTTTCTTCGTCAGCATCAACGTGCGCCCGGTACAACATTTCAGTGGAAAACCGCAGCAGATATCGTGGATAAACTCCCTTTATTACGCCATCCTGATTTTGTTGTTGCGCGCAAAAAAGGTCAATTTTGGCAAATTAGGGAAAAAATTTTCGACTATCAGGGACGATTCCGGCGGGCGGATGATCTGTACTAAATCCAGCAACTAATCGAGCAGAACATATATTTCTATTTGCTGTTATATCGGTTTTTCGTTAGAATGCCGCCCGCTTAGCGTAATACATAATGTTAAGCCAAGTATCGAACCTGCTGCTGGGTCGCCTGTAGCAGGATTTATTTTCTTCTTTTCTTATAGAGAAAAAATAATGTTAACTATTAATGCAGAAGTACGTAAAGAGCAGGGAAAGGGTGCGAGCCGCCGCCTGCGTAGAGCTAACAAGTTTCCAGCGATCATCTATGGTGGTAACCAAGAACCAGTTTCTATCGAACTGGATCACGATGCGGTTATCAACCACGAAAGCAAACCAGAATTCTACGAAGTTATGACTCTGGTTGTTGATGGTAAAGAAACTAAAGTTAAAGTGCAGGCAGTACAGCGTCATCCGTTTAAACCTAAACTGACGCATATCGATTTCCTGCGTGCTTAATTAGCCACAGTCGAGCTTTTATCGGGACGCCGAGTAAATAACGCCGCATTTGCGGCGTTATTTATTTTTATGGGCCTGACAGTTCTTTTCAGGAATTAACGATTTCCACCACTGCGGCGTTGTAATTGATCACGCAAATTCGGTGGCGTGCCTTTAATCGTTAATGTATCCGTTATCGGGTCCCAGAAAATACGTTCGCCCATCAGCATGGCATCAAAGTTGATCGTTAATCCGCCCCCACTGCCTGCAAATTTAGTCAACTGACGTAACGTTCCCCGATCTGCCGGAAAACTTTCTTCCAATTCATATCCTTGTTCCTGCGAAAACTGCTGAAAACTTTGCTCACCCACCGGTGGCAATTCCTGAGATAGCTCCTGTAGATTAATTTCTTCACCAGCCTGCAATTGCTCATTGCAATAACCATAAACTTGCTGGCGGTAGGCCTGGCGTTCATTTTTATCCAGTTGTGCCGACTCACAATAATCGTCTACGGCCTGTAGCAATCCTTTATTCTGCACCTTTGCATTCATACCTTCACTGGCAGCAAGAAAATCCATGAAAAAGTCAGATACCTTGCGCCCTACCCTTCCTTTGAGAAAAGTCAGGTAGCGGCTCGATCCAGCATTCGTTTCCCACTCAGTCAGATCAATCCGGGCAACAATATCAGCATGAGGAATATCAAGATACTGTGTCGTATTTACATCAAGTTCTTCGTTGACAGACATACTGTTGCAACTATTGAGAACTGCAATTAACAAATATTCCACAGCAAGATGGCGATATTGGCAAAACAGTACCGTCCCCCCTTCCGCAAACGGATACTTTGCCAGTTCATCTTTTAAACGAACTGTTGCCGCCCGACTAAAACCAAGGAAATCATCATCTCCTTTACGAAGATGACGAAGGGCTACCGCTAATTCACTCTCTTCGTTGAATAACCCATAGGCTTTGCTTTTTGCACTATATACACGATGTAACTCAGCCATCATCTCATCAACCACTTGATTGGTATCCAGAAGAGAATCACGCAAAATCACTTCCAATGTTTGTTCATCACGCTTAATCAATCGATGTAACGCGATCTGGGTAATTTCCAGACTCATTATTTATACTCCTCTTGCAGCTTTAGCCATATCGAGCCTCGCGATTAGCGGCGTATTCAAACATCGTTATCTCTCAGCTGCAACCAAAAAACCAAAAGGTGGAAAAACACATTCAATGTCATGGCCGGCACTCAAAATAAGAGCAGCTAAAATAATGTAACAGGTTAAAAAATGGCAACAACTCCTACCACATAGAATTAATTTGTCATAAAAAAGCAGAAAATTGCTCTTGCATACGGTAAGATGTGGGGCTTTGTATATTCAGGATATTTGATTTATGCCACAGTCATCTCGCTACGGCGATGAAAAAGTTGAACATTTATTAACTGAATTAGTAAATGTTTTTGAAAAAGATCATACCCCTACCGATCTCACCCTCATGGTTTTGGGGAATATGGTAACAAATTTGATCAATACGAGTATTGCGCCAGCACAACGTAAACACATCGCAGACTCGTTTGCACACGCGCTGCAATCTTCAATCAATGAAGATCAGGCGCATTAACTTATACTACTTAAAACTTTGACGTAAAGAAAATATGGTGACCAGCCGTCAGCACTACCGCGAAAAAGTATCTCAAATGATCAGTTGGGGACACTGGTTCGCACTGTTCAATATCATGGTCAGTCTTGTGCTGGGCAGTCGCTATTTATTTGCATCAGACTGGCCGGGCTCACTTTTTGGTCGCATCTATGCGTTCGTCAGTTGGCTCGGCCATTTCAGTTTTATTGTTTTTGCCATCTACTTACTTATTTTATTCCCACTGACCTTTATCGTTATGTCTCAGCGGTTGCTGAGATTTCTTTCCGCTGCATTAGCAACGGCAGGCTTAACACTGCTGCTCTTTGATTCCTCTATTTATGTGCGTTTTCATTTGCACTTAACACCATTGGTTTGGGATTTGGTAACCAACCCGGAACAAGGGGAATTAACAAGAGAATGGCAACTGATGTTCATCTGTATTCCTGTGATTTTCTTGATACAGATGCTCTTCGGTACATGGTGCTGGCAAAAATTACGTAGTTTAAACCGCCAGAAATTTAGCAAGCCACTGGCAGCCATATTTATTAGCACCTTTATTGCTACTCACCTGATGTATATTTGGGCAGATGCGAATTTCTACCGTCCGATCACCATGCAACGCTCGATCTTACCACTCTCTTACCCGATGACAGCCCGTAAGTTCCTTGAGAAACACGGGTTACTGGATCAACAAGAATATCAACACCGCATCAACCAACGGGGAAATCCGGCGGCTTTGAGTGTTAATTATCCGCTGAATAAATTGTCCTATCAGGACAATGGACGCGGTTATAACCTCCTTTTGCTTGTCGTAGACGGGCTGGATCACCAAAGCATCACCCATGGCATGCCAACTCTGACGCGTTTTGCGGAAAACAATCTCCAATTTACTCAGCATTTCAGTTCAGGGATTCAGAGCGACACCGCTCTATTTGGTTTATTCTATGGCATATCATCAGGTTATTTAGATGGGATACTCAACGCCAGAAAACCATCTATGCTCCTTAATGCCTTGACGCGCCAAGAATATCAGTTTGGCCTTTTTTCTTCAGATGGATTCCAGACTCCGCTTTATCGTCAGGCTATTCTGACTGACTACTCACTCCCTGTTACCAATAAACAGAGCGATGCCTTGACCGTAAAACAATGGCACCAATGGTTAGATTTACGTAATCACTCCACACCCTGGTTTTCATTCCTGAATCTCAATGGCCTTGCCCTGTCATCAGGTAAATTTGACAAAACAACGTTAAATACTGATATTAACGATGTTTTAGAAACCTTAAAAAATAAAGAAATACTCAATAAAACCATTGTAGTTATTACAGCCAAACAGCATGAACTCACCACAAACGGTGCCGAAAAATGGTTTATTGATGGCAAATTTAATCGAGAACAACTCCATGTTCCCCTGCTCATTCACTGGCCGGGTACACCAGCACAAACCATTGACAAATTAACCAGTCATCAAGATGTTATGACAACCCTGATGCGGCGTTTGCTACACGTCAAAAATTCACCAGAAGATTATTCACAAGGTGAGGACCTCTTTAAACCCCAGAGGGAAAACCCTTGGCTTATTACTGGTGATGATGGCGCATTAGTTATTACAACAGCGCAAAACACCGTCTACCTTTCCAAAGATGGGGAATATTATTTGTATGATTTAAATGGAGATAAAGTCCATGGGGCAAAACCAAATCTTGCCCAATTATTACAAATACTAACGGAAGTAAAACGATTTTTAGCAAACTAATAGCTTAAAAATCAATCACTCATCACATTAGGGGCTTGCTTTGAAAATAAAAATCGGTACTATAGAACAAGTCATCGGCATGTAGCGCAGCTTGGTAGCGCACCGTCATGGGGTGTCGGGGGTCGTAGGTTCAAATCCTATCATGCCGACCAAATTTCCCTAAAAAAACCAACCTGTTAAGGTTGGTTTTTTTATGCCTCGAATTTGCTTGGGGTAAAATGGCCGACGAAAAGTAGCAAAAGCGTGCTAACTTTAGAGTGGGTTTTGTTGTTGACCAAAGAAAAGTAATACTCTTTTTTTCTTACTGTTTTCCTCAGTGATTTCTATTTGAAACCCATTAGCGTAATTGATTACTTTATACTCCTTTCTCTTAATATCTTTTCTTCTTGGAAATGGTTCCTAACTTTAATATTGCATTGGGACTGAAGGCGCTTGCTACCTTACCGAGAGTTACCTATGGTTGTTTGTGGTTATCTTTCGATATTTGCCCCAAATGCGTCTCACTTTTTTGCTCAATCGAACAAATAATTCTTTAGCAGAAAGAAATAAAATAAAAAAACTTAAGGTAGGCAATTCCGTTTTTATCGCGCCGAGCTTTATCAGCGCACTGATAAATTTCATTGATTTACCTTCTACTATTTTATGCCATTATGTAGCCAAGATAATCTATCAAATATAGACATACTATATTCTTATATCTTGAAACCATTTTATTGATTAATGAGGGAGTAAATATGATTACTGAACATAACAACCAGAAAGGCTCTATTCAGTCAATTAGCGGTTCTTGGAATGTGGGTTCAACCATCCATGTGCCTGCCGATCTTCGAGGACAAGTAATTAATATTATCAGAGGGCCTGGATCGAGTGCAGCTGAACAAGCAATAGCAGTTCCTCTTATTAGTGGTATAAGCGAACAAAAATTATCAGGGGGGCGTGACCCGTGGATATGGTTACAATATAACTTTTCTCAGGATTCGACAATCATTAAGGTTGTAGATGGTCAACATGCTCATTTTACACATATATTTTATAGAAAATAAAATTAATCTCAGCCCTCCCCAAGAGGGCTTTTTGCACCTAAATTATACCTTACTTACATCATCAGCGACTACCTCTGCTGCTTCCTTCCCTTTCAAATTCCACCCTGTCATTGATGTAGATAAGCTCCAGCTCGTTGTTGTTCCTTGAGGAGGAGATACCGCCACATCTCCCTATCAATGATACGAAACAATGATAATAAAGGACAAAACTTTATTTCTATCTGTATATATGAAATCAAATGATATACTTGAAGTTGATCACTTTAGAGGACGTGATACCTTAGTGGGATAACTAAAATAATTATAGAGGAATTCGTAATGAATGTTAGTAGCGATAAATTGGTTTCGATTATAATTCCGGCATATAACGCTCAAGACTGTATAAGTAGAGCAATTAATAGTGTGTTAAATCAAACCTATAAAAATATTGAAATCATCATCATTAATGACGGTTCAAGTGATAAAACAATAGATATTTGTGAGGGTTATGCTAAAAATCACAAAAATATTAACTTGATATCACAAGAAAACGGAGGAGTATCCTCTGCCAGAAACAAAGGGATTTATTTGTCTACAGGTTATTATATTTGTTTTCTTGATAGTGATGATACGTATGAGCCTACGTTTATAGAAGCATTATTGGAAAAAACAGAATTAAATGACAGTGATTTTTCTTATTGTTTATTTAACAAGCTACATAAAAATCAGACGTTAGAATCATCAAAACCATACCAAAACCCCCATAACATTATATTGGATTTTTTAAATTTTGATTATTTTGATATATGTTGCTTATTAATAAGAAATAATTTCTTAAAGGAAAAAGGAATAACTTTTGATGAAAAACTCCCTGTTGGAGAAGATGTTCTTTTTATTCTGGAATGTATTTGCCATGGCTCTTATTCTTATGTGCCAGAGTATTTATATAACTATATATATAGAAGCGAATCAATAATGAACAAAAAATGGGCAGTCAATGATTATTTAGTAGAAATAGAGGCGTGGGAAAAAATAAACACAAAGCTAAGTGAGTTATATAATAAAAAAGATAAACTTGAAGTTCTAAAAAAAATCAGGGTAAAGGTATTAAGCTTACAAATACAATTTATGTGGAAACTATTATCATCAGGTATGTATAAAAACCTCAATGATTATATTTCCAAGTTCAGTTATGAACAAGATGATTTAAATTTGACTAAAAAACCCAAAAAAACCAAATTTAGATTAACATTAATTCTGTCAAAAAATAGATTCATTTGGTCAATTTCAAAGATGTTATTAACTCAAAAGAAAAACACCATCTCTGACTAAGTAAAAATATTATAATTCTTTAAGTAATTAATAAAATATAAGGCCTGAATAAACAGGCCATTAAGTTATAATTCAAAGCAATTTTATCCAACACTTCGCAATACTCTTCTTTTTAAGTATTGCATAAAATTCACACAACCACTAACTCTTAATTACAATAATAAATTACGAATGCAGTGTGGAATACCGGTTTTATCACTTGATTTATTATTTTTGCCCCACCCTATCATCTCAATGTCGAAGGCGGTATAAATTACACTATTCCCAAACATCAACTCTGGTTAATCTTGTACTACCTTGTGTATAAATTACCTTTATTGTTGTGCCATTATTTATTAGTGTTAGTGTTAATCGCCCATCTGACCCATGATGCGTTGTCACTGAGTAATTATCATGTGGAATTATAGTCATCGCACCTCCAAGATAACTTTCATTTCCGTACACCCATATCACTTTTCCCCTACAGTCACGGCCAATATTTACCGTTTGACCATCATCAAGGTTTATCCGTGAGGCTGCAGTAGATACTCCTCGAGAACCTAAAGCAAGATACCGACTATCACTCTCCCCTTTAGTATAACTCTCTCCCCTCAGCGCATAATTGCCTGCGGGTTGGTAATACCCCGCCACCTGATAGTTCCCAGCAGGCTGGTAGTTACCACGGGGTTGGTATTTACCATCAGACTCCCCTTTAGTGTAACTTTCCCCACGAAGGGCGTAATGACCTGCAGATTGGTAGTTACCCTTTGGCTGGTACTTCGCATCAGATTCCGGTTTAGTGTAGCTTTCCCCTTTTGGCGCATAGTTGCCAGCGGGGGCATAATTCCCTTTTGGCTGGAAACGCCCGTTACTTTCGTCTTTCGAATAACTGTAACCGGCCGTCAGATAACTGCCTTTAGGCTGGTATTTCGCATCCGATTCTGATTTGACGTAACTCTCCCCCTTCAGGGCGTAATTCCCGGCAGACTGGTAATTCCCTTTCGGCTGAAAACGGGTATCAGACTCTTCCTTGCCATAACTGTAGCCTGCAAGTGTGTAGTTCCCCAGTGGTTGAAAGCGTTGGTTGGTTTCTTCCTTGTCATACGCTCCCACCTCAGCGGCGGTCAGATCGGCTTTCAGTTCTATCCACGCATTGCCGGTTTTCGGTTCTGCCTTGTTATTTTCAATCCGCGATTGCCAGAGTTTCTGTTTATGGTACACCACCGCCCGCAGGGGGTAAGGCTGGGCTTCCGGGGTCCACTGTGCAGCCCCGTACACCTGCATTTCCCCGACGGCTTCCGTGATATCGTGGAACATGCTGTTCATCTTCTCGCGTTCGATATCTTTCGCTGCCGGATCGGTGTTCTGGTCACGTTCGTAATCATAGCCGTAGCCCTGCATGTAGGAGACGGAACCGTCCGGTTGCACTTCATTGGGAATAGCGACCCTGTCCCCTTGCGCGGCGAAGGGGGTTTTAAATGTTTTGGTCATGAAATTATGCTCCGAAGTTACTGCTTAAGAAGTTGGTGTGTTTGCGGCCGAAGCCAAAGGCTTTTTTGGTGACAATCCGGTATTTCACGCCGACACCAGAGGGGCGTGGCATCAGGTCAAAGTTCTCCAACAGTACCCGCAAATTTTCATCGGGGTTGAAGTTGAAGACGTAGTACAGGTAAGTCATGTCGAGCGGGTCAAGCACAAACACCTTGCTGTTTTCACGCCAAAAGAAACGCTCCAGAAAGGTGTTGATGTTGACGACTGTCGGGCTTTGGGTCAGGTTGAAGTAACGCATGCGGATAATCAGGCGCTTTTGTTCTGCGGTGAGCATCAGGGTGTAATCGGCATTGCGTCGGAAGTTGCCCTTGAAATTGCGTTTCTTACCAAAGCCAAAGCCGATTTTGGTCTTGTCACTGGGGGAGACATCGATCCCCAGTGACACGTCCAGAATGCGCGCCCAAACCGCCAGCCCGAAATCATTGGCGGTATCGATATTAAACACATCCCGGTGCCAATTCTGCCAAAACGCCACGTTAGCCCGGTGAAAATAGCCCGCCTTGCGCTCAGCCAATCGCTTTAATTTGGGGGCATTTTCGTACTGCCACAATATCGCCCGCAGCAGGTCAGAATGAAAATCGAAGGACTGTATTTTCATGCGATCACCACCTGCACTGAACCGCGATGCAATCGCGCGACTTCATTGATTTTGATGGGGATCACCCCCATATCCCACGTTTTGCCATCCTGTGACAGTTCGACTTTGGTAATAAACAGGCGGGGTTCAATCGCATTGATGGCCGCAGCAATTTCAAACGGGGAAACTTCACGCCCGACCACCAACCCGTTATCGCCGTCAATTTCCCCCCGCATCCACTGTTCTATGGCAGCAGGGATCAGGCTTTGTGCATCAATGGGGGATTTTTTCACTGTGACGCGGCAGAAAGTCACTTTCTCAGTGGGGCGGTCAAACCGGATCTCGTATTCCTGCCCGCTCACCCGTTCGGTGACGGTCACGCTTTCCTGGCCATTATAGGCCGCACCGATGGTTTTGGTGCGAAGCAGCGCACGGGCAATTTCTTCACGGTCACCGCCTTCCACACAGACGTAAACGCTGTGCGGCAACAGCTTAATACCATCCACCGTGATAATCTGGGGCGCAGTGTTTTCCCGGTATGACAGCGAATTCACCCCCTCCAGTTCATATAAGGAAGACGTGATGGCCTCCCCCACGCTGACGGTATTTTTTGCCAGTGTCTGCTTGCGGCGACGACGTGCGCTGATATCGGATTCGGCTTCACGCCCGACCACGGCATGAGCCGAGTTATTGACGGTTTCCCAGCCCAAGACCGAACTGGCGACCCGTTCAAGGTGTCCAGCCTTGCATTCCACCGCACCGGACTGAACCGCCCGCATGTCGCCGGTGGTTTTGCCGTCCTTGCCAATAATCAGCGTGCTGAGGGTTTCAAACACCGCACCGGTCACCGATTCGGCTTGTGATCCCCTGGGGATAATCGTCTCCGGCACGCCCCCAAAGGTGACGTTGGCAAGGTAAGAACGCGTGGCCGCAAAACGGCTGCCGCCCATCAGTGCCCAAATAGCATCCAGAAAGATCCCGCCGGCAATATCGGGGTTAATCTGGTTGGCGAGTTCCGCATTGTTGCGCACCATGGCGTCGCGGTTCTCGGTTTCCATCGTCATCAGTACCCCTTGCGGGGTTTCCGGTGACAGGTCGATGTCCTGCCCGAACGCAGCGTAAAAGTCATTTTTAACCTCCCCGCGCAGGTCTGCGGTATCGGGCACAATCACGCCCTGCCGGGTAATGTAGTGATAATCAGCCATTGAGGGTAAAACTCCCGTAAATTGAGCGGATCACGGCAATGTAATGTAACTCGTTATCCGCAATGCCTGCCTGAAAGGACACAATTTCCTCCACCCCGTCCACCTCACTCATCCGTTCACGAAACGCCGCTTCAAACATCGGAATATCCGCATTGCGTCCGAAGGTGGTTTTCCAGTAAGGAATACCCTTGTCCACCTTGTGCAACATTTCCCCCCGCAAGGCGCGGGCGTAGTGGAGACAGAGGTTTTTAACAGCCCCGGCATCACGCACCAAGGCCAGATTGCCGTCATCCCCCAACGTCAAATCGTTGTTATCATCCACCGCAAAGGTGATCATAGTGGCTCTCCTGTGTTGCCCTCTCCGGTTCTGACTCCGCTGTGCTGATGGGTATCTCCAATATTGCGCCCATTGTGGCGCATCGTGCCGCCAGAGGAATCGCTGTTACCGTTGACCGCGTGGTTACCGTTGATGGTAACGTTGCCGGTGAACAGGGTTTCTGGTGCGTTCACTTCAAGCCGGGGCGTATCCAGCACCACTTTGTCGTGATGCAGGGACAGGCACACCGTGCCATCCATTGATTGAATCACCAGCGCATCCAGATTCTTGCCATCTATTGCCCAGCCCTTAATGGTGTCCGGGAAAAACATCGCATCACTGAACGAATGCAGCCGGGCGGTGTTGGGTTGGTCTTCCTGCCCGCCCCGCTGGAATATCAGGCTGATGTCACGGTCATTGGCTTTCAGCCAGCCAACATCGCCGGGCTTCAGGGGGACGCGCACAAAAAATCCCCCGCCACCAAAACGGAACACTGGAATGTTATGCACCGGCGCGCGGGAAATCGTCTGGCCTTCGGTAGTCGCCATCATCACCAGCGGCTTGATGACCGCGCGGTTGGTTCTGTCGTCATAACTGACCACAGTCGCGGGCAGCATATCCTCAACATTGAGCATCAGGTTACGAAAGGCGGCCATAAACTGCCCCGCAAGGCTGCCTTCGCTGGCAATATCGCTGTTCGGTTGATTCATGGTTTACGCTCGTTTGCAGGTGGCTGTATAGAAAAAGGCGTCATCATGGGAGGCGATATCAAACTTAAGCTGTTCGATGATGTAATCGCCGTTGAGGGATTTATTCAGCTTGCTGTCAAGGCGCAGCATTCCGCCCAGCATTGACTCGCCATCAATCAGGAAGCTGACATCCAGTCCCTTCTCGGTGGCCTTGGGAATGCCCACCATGCCGGTTTTCATCGTCAGGATACGCAGGCGGTTCTTCAGGGCGTTGTGGCTGTCCTTGATATACAGCACTTCATCGTCAATAAAGGCTTTCACGCCGCCGGACTCCTGCAACCGGGCCACCTGAGACAAGGCCGCGCCGCAGTAATACCAGTTGGCAATATTTTTGTCAGTAGCCTGAAAATCCAGTTTCACCTTGCAATCGTCGGCGATACCCTGTGCGATCTCAGACAGTTTTTTCATCGCGCCCCCGGACGTGGAGACAATCGTCCCCGCGCGGCTGTTCCCCGTCTTGGCTTTCAGGGTCAGGGTGACATCGGGCGGGGCGGCAATTTCCGCACTGACAATATCCCCGACAAACACCCGGAACAGGCCGCTGCCCATCCGTCCGGCTTCCAGTATGAGGCGGCGGGGTTGTTTGCTTTGGGTGTAGGGGCTGGTCTGGGTCAGAAGGTAATCGCGGGTGTCGCTGCTTAAGCCATCAATCGTGACGGAACATTCATTTTGCAGGGGATTGGCGTATTTCGTGCCGGAAGCGGAGACACGCATCCCTTCGTACCAGTTCAAGCGCCCGCTGACTTCAATTCCCAGCCGGATACGCCGCAGATCTATCATCGCCCCTCCAGTAAATTAAGGTCTGTGTCGATTCGAACTTTTCCCACCAGGGCAGTTCGTGGTTTTCCGTGAGCAGGGCAAAGTTGCCTGCCGGGCTGAGATAGGCGTAAGGGATCAGGCTGGCGTTGGCCACCAACCGGTTTCCCTGAACTATCGTGTCCCTATCACGCTGGATATCACTGATCATCATTGACCGGGCAGCTTTCAGGGTGATCACCCAGTTCACGCCGTCAAGGGTGACGGCCAGCTGCTGATTGGGGATGGCCCGCAAGGGAATTTCACGCATTATTTGCCTCCGAACTATTTGCCTGTAAACAAGGGATCGCCGTCCATGATTTTGGTGGCAATCGATTTTTTCTGGCCTGAAACGGTTTGGGTCTGGACGTTACCCCGGTTAACTGTGCCCGATTGCGTCTTTTTCGCCACCCGACGCGGCGGCAATGCGCCGTATTCCGGCTCAACCGTGCGCCACTCGCTGAACCGCAGGGACAATTTAATCGCGTCCGCCATTTCCGGCACTTCATCATGGAAGAAATTCACCAGTATCATCGGCTGGTAGGTTTTGACCCGCGTCTGGATACCCACCAGCTGATGGGCATCATAGGCCTGCTGCATGGCCGAAAAACTGTTTTTCAGTTCGCCGGTCAGCAACAATTCCATGCCAATCTCCACCGCTTCCACCACAATGTGGTCACTGCGGGTTTCGCCGTTCTCGACCTGAAACTTCGTCACCTTATGCTCGTCCCGCACACTGACCTGAATCGGGCTGGCGGCTTCAAACAAGGTGTCAAAGGTATTCACATTGAAAATTTTGACTTCGGTGATCATCGGGCGACTCCTGTGGCGGTTTGCTGGCCCAGGTCCTGTAGCTGGTTTGCCAGCTCGCCTTTGAACTCTTTTGCCACCCCCTGCGCATCGGTGGCTTGCGTATTGACGTTCACTTCGGCTATCTGGATATTGTTTTCATTCGTCTGGTGTGACTGATTGCTGATGGCCTGACTGGTCAGCGGATTGAGGGGATTTTGTGATGCCGCCGCCAGCTGTTGATTGAGCCTGTCCATATCGGCCCGAAAGGCTTTTTTCTCGTCCTGATTACCGTTATCGGGTGGCGGGGTTTCAGTGACAATCTGGCCGTCTTCATTAACGGAACGCTTGACCACCTCGACTTTCTTGTCCTCGCCAAAACCAAACCAGCCCTTCACGGTACTGAGACCTTTGGAGACGGCATCCAGCCCATCACCAATCCAGCCAATGATTTTCTTCACCTGTGCCCACATCCACGTAAACGCCCCGACAACGGCATCTGACACCGTATCAAACACGCCGCTAAACTGGCTGCCCCATTCGCCCAGAGAGGTAATCGTTCCCAGTAACCAATCAATGAACGCACTGATTGTCTGATCCATCGTGTTAAACGCATCCACCACTAAATCAGCCACAAATTTCACTATCACCTTAAGGTAATCAAACAGCACCTTCCATGCATTCCACAAGGCCATGATGACTTTCTTCACCATCGGGTACTTGTCCATGATGCGCCCGATCATCGAATCATTGCCCTCGATAAAGTTCATGATATCGTCATAGACCAGGGCGAACGCAGCCGCCAGCAACGCGATAATGGCAATAATTGCCAGCATCGGCCATGTGGCCGCCAGTGTTGCAGCGGCAGCGGCCAGCAGCGGCGGCACATAGTAAGCGGCAATGGCAATGCCTATCGTCAGAAAGAAACCAATAATCAGGTGCTTATTGGCTTTGCAGAAGTCGATAAACGTCGATAGCCATTCCATGCCTTTGGCGAGGACGGGGATCACCATCTCCAGAAAGCTGTTTTTCAGCAACCCCGAAGACTGATTGAATTTATTCATTGCTGTATTAAACTTGATGGATTTTTCGATGCTCTCCTTGGTGATACCGGAATATTCCTTCTGAATGCCCATCACGCGCTCCAATTCTTTGCGCCCTTTCATCATCAGTTCCACGGTTTTCTCATCGGAGACACCCAGCCCGGCAAGTGTGGCTTTGGCTTTGTCGAACTTCATCCCTTTCACTTTATCGGCGGTGGCAAGGATGCGTTCCATCTTATTGCTGGTCTGGCCGAAGGCCTGAGACAGGGCTTCAAGATCAGCCTGCGCTGCTTCACGCGAACCGCCTAGTTCAGTCATTGCGCCGCTGAACGCATCGACATCGGCGGTCGCCATACCGATTTTTCCCCCCAGTTTATCCAGGGCTTCAATTTCCTGCGAACGTAATACTGTATCGGCAAAAATCCCGCCAATACTCATCACAACACCGACTGCCCCCAGTGCTTTAGTGGCAAATCCGGCGACCGATTCCCCGGCCGCGTTGTATTTACTTTCCGTTTCAGTCAGCGCGCGTTGCAAATGATTTTGCGCCTTCGCTTCATCTACCGCAGCCTGAATACCTTTGGTACGCATGGTTTCAACGAATTTGTTGTAGTCTGCCTGTAGCGCTTCCACTATAGACTCAACGGCTTCTTTCGCCTTGAGGTTCTTTTGCTCGGCATCGGTCAGCGTGTTGAGTTCACCATTAAGGGCAGCCAGTTCCCCCTGTAACTGCCCATACTGCGTATTGAGCCGCTCGAGGCTTTCGCCGCTGCCCTGCATGCCTTGGCTCACCTGTTCCCGCTGGCTATCCAGTGCAGACAAGGCACTTTCCAGTTCCCCCATCCGTGCGCGCACAGCAGACAGCTTTGCTTCGGTGTCATGGAGATTGACGTCAATGTCGAGTGACTCCCCGCCGGTCACATCTTGCAAGGTACTTGCCAATTCCTGCACAAAGTCACTGAAACCACCCGCCCCCGCTTCGGCGGCTTGTTGCGCCCGTCGCATATCTGCCAGCATGTCATCGGTTGAACGGCGGAAACGATCAAAGGCGTCGTCGGCCTGACGGGTATCAAATTCAAATATCTGGACAAAGGTATCCATCAGGGACATTTATCGCTCCTTTGAAGCCGCCAGTGCTTCGTTATACCGGTTGGTAATGGCAATCTCCCACAGGTCAAACGCGCCTTCCAAATCTATCGACGTGTTGAGTTCGCTGTAGGTGGCGAGTTTTTCGCTGAGGATGACGGCAAAGAAGCCATCAGCGTTTGGATAATCGACGGGAGTGAACCGGTGATTTTGTCCAGCAGGAAGGGGAGGAAACCGCGGCTCCCGTCGCCCCCGAAAAAACTGGTGTTGTACCTCAGCATTTCGAGTTCCAGACGGATCAGGGCTTCGCCATCCGGCACATGGTTATCAATCAGGGTCTGCGTCTTGAGCAGAATTTCCTGGCCGTCCCGTTCAACGGCCACATAGCGCAGCATTTTCAGCATCGCCTCATGGCTGACGTCGTAATCGCCAATTTTCGGCGCATTAGAGAGCGGGTATTTCGCCAGAATTTCCCGCCCCACCGTCGCCGGAAGGCGGCTGATAATGAAGGTATGTTCCTCACGGTCAGCATCCGTAATGACGATCTCTTTCGGTTTGATTAACATAACAGCCTCATAAAAAAGGCGGGAAATGCCCGCCACAATTCAAAAAAAGACTTAACGCGCCCGCGTGCGGTCGAAGTCCTGAAACACAAACGTGTATTGTTTGCTCTTGAGTCGTCCGGCACTGGCGGCGGAATTGCCCCGGCTGCCGTTGGTGATTTTGCCGTTACGGGCGGTTGTCGTTGAGCCATCGCCGTAGGACGCCACAATGGTTATTTCGTCCCCCGCATGGCGGCGTCCGCGCTTGGCAATGTTGGCTTCCAGCAAAATAGACAGGTTTTCGTCTTCTTCACTGCCCGCCAGCACGTTAATGGTGACGGTTTGTGGCGTCGGGGCTGACCAACTGGTCAAATTGCCGTTGATATCCATCCCGGTCTGGGCGATATCGACAGCAGGCAAGTCCAGCGGATCAGCATCGTCCGCAAACTGGGTGATTTGAATGCCCGACGGAAAAGTTTTACTGGCCTGGATCACCAGACTTAAGCCCGTGGCTGATACATCATGCATGTGCTGTTCCTTATACCAAGTTATGAGAGCCTTCGACCTTACGCACCCAGTCCCCCTTGCCGTAAATCAGCACATACTTCATCACGTACTCGGGCAAATCGGAGACACCGCTGTTCTCCACAATCTGAGTATTATACCAATAGCCTTTGTCCTGCACGTCGTGCCACGCCAAATCATCCCCGGACGCATCCGCCACGGCGATTTTCTGCACCTCGGTTAAGGTCTTGCCGGGTAAGATGGTGCCGTTATTGAGTGCCTTGGTCACCGCCCCAGCAATCACGGCCATTGCACGGGCTTCCCCGTCTTTGTTGGCGGGAATGCCGCGTGTTGCCATCAATAGAGAAAACCACTGTTGGGTAATATGGGACTTAAGCCACTGCTCATTGGCATGGACACTCATATCCAGCGGATTTGATGCCCCGCCGCACAAAAAACCGCGCTGGTAGAAGCGAATTTGCGAACCTGCCACGGCGGTTTCACCGTAATAGTTCACTCGCAGCTTATCCAGTTCGTCAGCATCCAAATCGGTGCGGGTTTGCGACGGAAACGTCACGCCAAACTGGCGGTACATGTAGTTGGTGGTCGCGTTGGTGCGGTCGTAATCGGTCGCAGCCATGATCGCCATTGGCAATGCCTGCACAAAATAGTCGTCGTCGGTTTTCAGGTTCAACCCCGTCGAGGCGGTGCCCATCAATGCCGCGCTCCAGTCCTCCACATTTTCGGCGGTGACATTCAAGTGCAACTGATATTTGACGTTTTCCCCGGCGATATACTGCGCCAACTCAACCGCCTGTGGTAAGGCCATGTCCGCAAGGAACGTGGCACTGCCAAACGAGTCTGACACTTTCTCCGCGGCCATAAAGGCATCCAGTGGCGATTGGGCAGCATTGCCGGCAGAGCGGTTACCGGTAGACAACCCCATCGCATCCGCCAGTACGGAATAAATCACGCTAATGTCGGCTTTTTCCTGCACACCCCCGGTCAAGACAAAGGCACTGTCCATCGCATTAAAGGTGATGTAAGCGTTGGTGAACTGGTTTTTTTTTTCCGCGTTCAGTTTGGCCTGCACGGCTGAGCCAACATCGGCATAAGAGGTCACTTTGGACAAATCAATGTCACTGAACACCTTCATCACCCCGCCGATGGTGACGGTGATAGAGCCATCCACCAACGCTTTCAATTCCTCCAGCGGGGCGGCTTTCGTCCCATACACCGCTGGGGCGCGTCCTATCGGCTCATAAGCGGCAATCTGCAATTCTTTCGGCTTGCTGACCGGCGCGGGACTGACGTAACTGAAATACTGGCGGGCAAATTTGGCTTCAGGCGATCCTGCCCCCAGCAGTTCATCTACCTGACCATTGGAAAATTCCAGCACCTTACCCGCGGGTATCTTCGGGTTGGTCGAAAACACGCGCCCCGTGAGCTTGCGCATCGGGACACTTGACGCGCCGATCACCGCACTCGCGATATCGACATATCGAGTTTGTTTAATGGGCATAACGAAACCTTATTCGTTTAGATTCGGTAAATATCGGGATACAGCCCGCTAATGGCGGCTGTGTTAGGTTTGATGTCGCGTGAATGGGTGATTTTCACATCAAAGGAGGGTGACAGCTCATAGTTACCCTGATCGTTAACAAAGAACGGCGTGCGCAGGTTGCCGGCACGCTGGACACCGATGTTTTTCTTTCGCAGCGCGTCCACAAAGGGCAGAGAATTCACTATCATGCGCACGGTGGCGGTAATGTCGCTGGCGTTTAAATCCTGATGCGTGCCGACACCTTGCACCTGTAACGTTTTCTCCACCAACTGAGTTTCGCGGTGATTGGCATCGCGCCCGACAACGTGGTAATTGCGCCCCTGCCAGCCGTGCGCCGCTTCCTCAATGGGAAAGAACATCACGAAGCTGTCTTCCCGCCCCTGCTTGGTGGACTGGAAGCCAGCCACGACGGAAATGGCGATCCCCGCTTCGGCTAATTGTTTCAGCAATTGATGGCGAATGGCGCGGTAGACTTCATTATCCGTCATGATCACCTACCTCAATGCAGAGCACCGATTTCCAGCCATCCTGTGCGTACCAGTCGACATCGCCCATCACATCATAACGACGCCCGGCAAAAACCAGATAATCGGTTGAGGCCCCCCGCTGGATGTTGCGGATATCGTGCGAGGTGTAGAGCTTGCGGTAGACTTTCGCCGTATCCAGCCCCATCTCCTGCACATCCTGCGTATCCACGGCCTGCCAGCTGCCGCGAATGGTGGCAGGATCGTGATAGGTATTTTTCCACTGCCCCAATTCATCCATTTCACGCGCCTTAAAGCGATACCAGCGCGCCGTTTGTTGCGGGATATAGCGCGCGGCTATCCGGTGTAAATTGCCCAACATTATTTGTCCTCCACGGCATAGTTGACTGACTGGATCATGAGTCCCCCGTCAACTAACGGTTTTTGACTGACCCCTGAGATGTTCAGTGTCTTATCGCCCTTACGTCGTGGCCCGACAAAATATGCATCCCGGTATGCTTCTCCCACCGCCTTGCCGCCCATGTTAAATCCATCCTGTTTGCGCCGCTTTCTCAGTAACAGCGTCACCATAGATAAAGGCGGTGTCTGAACGGCGCTAATTCCTGCCTGAATATCACCCTTGGCCGCTTCCCCCACCTGAGCCAGCCCTTGTTCCAGATTGAGCTCACCCAAAATGGACTTATCAATCGCCATCTTAAAGCCACGCTGGTATTTCCCCCTGTTGGCGTTTATTGCTGGACGGATAAAAGGGCGCGGGGGAATGGGGCCATGCCCGAATTCTTGAATTGACGCGACATAGGCAATGGATGTGCCATCGGGATATTTAGCCTGCTCAAAAAAGCCGACCTTGATCTGTTTTTTGCTCAGTTCGTCATAAACCCGCTTTAAGTGGGCCAGTTTGGGGTTCATCGTAATACCCTCCCGTGATTGGGGAAACGCCCACCCACACCCCGAAAGGCTGAACGCTCGCCACTGCCGCCGACATAGAGTGGCGCACGCCCACAGCGATTGAGCAATGCCAGATATTGTTGTCCAAAGGGGGTCAGGTTAAACCAGTGCGAGGTATTTGAACCAACCGGCGGTGCCGTAAACGAGACGTTCACACTGCCAATGGTGGCCGCTGTCACCACCCCCGTGGGCGATTCACCCTGCGCGATAAGCGCCCGCAGTTGCAGCATATGCGCCACTACCAGCATCCACAGTTCATCGGTACAGACACCCCGGCAGGGAGAAAAATAGTGCCGGGCTGATTGGGCGATAATCAGCACATCGTTATCGGGTAAAGGCGCAAACTACGGATACAACACCCGAAACGCTTTCAGGGGAAAAGTATCCGTTGTCATTATTTACCCTTGCCCTTCTCAATATTAATATTGGTCTTCGGCGGTTCCTTACCCCCCGCTTCCAGTGATTCCGGTGTATCCGGCGCTGACTGATCGCTGGCTTCCATATCGCTGGCGACTTTTTCCGGATCGGCCTTGCGGCTCTCCACCGTGATATAGCCGTTTTCCTTGTGCAGCTGGAAAACATGGTTGTCTTTCAGTTGCGCATAGGCTTCCGCACTGACTTCGGTCACGCGCCCGCGTGGGGTGTGCATGGCCTTGGTCATGATATTGGCCTGACCGTGGATAAACACCGCCCCGTCACGGACCGCGTAATTCTGGTCGTTGGACAGGGTGCAATAAACATAGAGGGATTGAGACATGAAGAGACTCCTGCCTTGAAGAATAAACAAAGTGCCCTCAGCAGAGGGCTGAGATTAAATACCAGTCAGGCGGGTAATTGCCCACGGACGGGTGACAAAGATACCGGCGGTCGCATTGGTGGCATCTTCCAAATAACCCTTAATGCTATTTTCTGAACCCAGCAACTGATATTTAACCGGCACAACCTGTAACAAGGTAGCTTTGGTCGCCGTCGAGCCATCGTCCACGCTGTCAGCGAACAGGTAGGTGATATTCGCCCCACCATTAGCGCCCCTAAATTCCGGCGAGAACACAAAGCGCAGGTTCGGGTAGTTCTCTTTTACCCACTGCTTCACCGTTTCGCCCCGTGCCACCGGATTGGCAATATTCAGCACCGAACGGTAGCCCAGCGGCAGCACCTGCGTGATATCGGTATCGTCCTTGATGCGTCCACCGGAAGGTAATTCAATCCGGGAGAACATCGCGGTAATGTCGGCGGTGATCTCAGCAAAAGTGGCTTCCGTCCATTTTTTCTTTGCGGTTTCATAGGCCGGCAGGTTTGGATCATTGAGCAGACCGAATATCCGGGTATCTGCACTGTTAAAGCCAAAGTACCCCGTGCGCTCACGCCCCATTTCCAGTGATTCCGTGGCGGCATGGCGTTTTTCAGCGGCTGACTCAAATCCCGCGGCACTCTGGCGGGCCTCTTCCAGCTTACCGACTTGAAAACCCTGCTCATAACGCACAACACCGCGATTTTCGATATTGTTTTCATAGCTGGCGAGCGGGATATTGGTGTGATCGCCGTACAGTTCTGCCTTGCCGGTGGGCGTAGCCACATTCAGCACGATCTCTTCGTCGTGCCACTCGCCCGCCGTCATCACGCCCGTGATTTCATCCAGAATACGGACACGGGTCGCGGTACGGATAAGCCCCGGTAACACATGCTGCAACATATGGCGCTGGATATAGCCACCTGCTGAGGCTGGGCCGGTTAAGGCCGAATCCATCGCATGCAGGTTACCGAAACCGATTTGTTCCAGTTCGCCGTAGGTCCATTTCTGGTCAGCCGTCACATTTAATGGGCCCTTCTCGCGGATCTCTCTTCCTGACAGATAAAACTTCTCTTGACTGACAGCCATGTTTATTCCCCTTTTGCTGCGGTTGGGTAAGGAATTTCAGTCAGACGTAACACACACAAATGCGGGCTTTCTTCTGACTCCAAATGACGGGACACAAAACCAATAACCCGATCGCCGATGGCGGGGGTTTCTTTGGCATGTAATTTACCTTTACTGTCAAACACCACCGGGACATTGATGCGCTTAACGCCTGTTTCCAGATTGACGTTCACTTCCCCCATCGTCAGGAACTCACCGGTGGAACCGTTATGTGCATATAGCCCGCCAATGCGGTAGGCTTTCGGGTTAATCATGATCCCCGCAAACGGGCCATCACCGCCCACCTGTACCGACTCGACATCGGAATCACGATAGGTGTAAGCCAACCCAAACAGGTTCTGGGTTTCGTCCTTTGAGGACAGCACGGCACTGGTGACGCGAATGGGGCCAGAGTGGGAGATGTCCCCGACGACACCGCTGACCAGTCCATTAAGAATGCTTTTCGGTATTGCCATTATTGTTTACTCCACTTGTCTTTAATTGATTGCTGGGTTATTGCTGCATCCATGCCCGTTGTCGGTTTCTGTGAGTCGGGTACACGCCCATGCATCCACGCAGCCAGTGCGATGGTTTCCTGTCCTTTCTGGCACGGGATACCCAACTGCTTCACGCCATATTCCGCCACCCCTTGCTTGGTCATGGCGCCGTGGTCAAATACCCCGACAAACGGCGTTAGCTTGTGTACCAGTTCATCACGACCCGCCAATTGCCTGAGCATCTCACCGGTGTCCAGCGTGGGCTTGGCTTTTTCCAATCGGTTGACCTTGCGCTTTAAGGTAGAAATGTCATCCATCGCCTGAATGCCCCGACGCAGACGTTTAACACGACGGTTCAGGCTGTCTGTGGTGGCTTGATCAAGATGTTCCTTGGCTTCTTCAATGGCCTGCTCTGCCGCTTCAATGGCAATCTCGGCATTTTCCACCGCTTCGGGTTCGCCCGTTTCCGCCGATTCAGCGGCGGTTTCAGCTTCTTCCACTGCATCTTCGGCTTTTTTCTCTTCGTCCGAATCTGTCGATTTTTGTTCCGAATCACTGTCACCCGTGTCTTTTTTCTCCGGGTCTTCATCGGTAGCCGGTGCCTGACCTGCGACAGCCGCCGCAATCATGGCCTGTAACTGTTCGAGCTGCTCCGGCGTAAAACCGTTGTCAGTGGTCTCTTTCTTGTCTTGCTCTTCGGTAGCCATCGTGACTAACTCCCTCGTATCGATAGTAATAACGTGATCCTGCACGGCAACATCAGGGCCTGTGCGCCCCTCATCGACCAATGCAAGGTGATTTGCCCGGATATCCCGCTGGATGGCATCGTAGTGCTCGCCCTCAAACGTGCCGGGGGTGAATTCGTAACGGCAGCGATAACCCGGTGACAGTTCAATCTTGCCACTCGCAATCTGGTTCAGGGCGGCATTGGACAAGATTTTGATGTTGCCCTTGAGGTAGGGGTAATCGAAATAGACGTTCTCGCCGATCACGCCTTCAATCCCTTTCTTCTCCGCGGGCGTGCCGTCCCTGCCCAGCATTTCGTGCTCATCCACAAAGGGCATTAGCCTGAATGAATGCAAGGTGGCTTCACTTTCCAGTTCTTCTTGCGGGCGAAGTACCCGATACAACTGGTCAGGATTGGGCGCGCCAATTTCAGCCCCCATATAATCAAAAACCCCCACTTTTGAGATGGGGTTATCTTTCACTTCCAGCCAGCCGTTCAGGTCATAGGTTCGTTTACTCATGTCATGCGCTCTCTCCAAAATCCACAACCGGCGTCCAGAAACATTTGCAGTTCGGCAATTCGCCGGGCAAGCCACGCTGTCCTGTTCGTTCATCAATAATCGGTGGGTTATCCAAGTCGAAAACCTGACCGTCCAGTTTCTGATGTAATTTACGGGGTTCCGCACTGCCGCCAGAGTGATGCCAGACTGCCTTACGAATACCCGCCGACTTCATGCGCTCGTAGTTCGCCGCCGTAGTGATCTTGCGGGTCTGGTCTACCGCAATAAACTGCGCCCGTTTTTCGGTTACGCCGCCAATGTGCCGGATTTCCGCCAGCAAGGTTTTTGCACCCTCGCCCGCCTGACTGATAGAACGCAGTGCCGCCCCTTCAATGCGAAAGTGAAACTGTTCAGGAATGGACTTAATCAGGGCAACGTTTTCTGCTGTAGCGGCGGTGATCCGGTCTTTCATGGCCTCCGGCATCGCGGGGGTTTTGATGGTCAGTCCGCCGGAGAGTTGCTTAAGGGAATCGTCCAGATTGCGCTGGGTGTTCAAATCGACCTGACTGACAAACTTGTCGGCCATTTCACTGGCGCGTTGATTAAAAATACTGTCCCAGCGGCGTTTTAGTCGGTTCAGCCAGATACGGGTCTGACTGGCAAAGCTGGCATCCATTGCCATCGGTTCAAAATCGTCCTGTAATTGGGTGAGTGCTCGTTGGTACTCGTTGATCATCCGTTTTATCAGCAGTGACAGGTCACGCTGGTAACGGTCGGCTGAGGCTGCCGGGTAATGCAGCGGCTTGCCCTTCATGACCGCCTGCCGTTGCACCGCCCAGCGCTCCCGCTTCGCTTTCAGGCGGATCTGCTTCGCCATAGTTTTCCTCGTTCACGTCCAAGCCGAAATACGATGATTCTTTGTCCGCAGCCAATTTCTTGCGGATATCCAACCCATCCACCGCGCCCACGTTGGCGTAGTTAACGGCGGTTTGGGAATTCTTCAGCTCAATGTCGGCGTATTCGGAGGCCGTTGGGCTGTCCAGTGGCCGCCATGAGATACTGATGTCCACCACCGGTAGCCCCTCACTGCGCAACAAGATTTCATAATGGCGTTGTAAAAAATCTTCCAAATCGTTGGCCTGAATGCTTTCCAGTTCCTCGCGGTAGCTCGCCTCTTCGTATTCGCCGGTGGCATTAAAGCCCTTGGGGGTCGTGCCTAATAACTTGGTTGCGGGGACATTGGCAGCGGCAGCCACTAACTGATATTGCGTCATGATGGTCGCGTCCAAATCCGCCAATGAGGTATCGAATTGTTGAACGGTGTCTGAATTACTGGTGAGCTGTACGCCGTAGTTATCCCGCATGGAAACAAAGTACGCGAGGTTCTGCGCGATCACGTCTTTATCTGCGTTTTCTCCGTCACCCATTCCAATGGTCAGTAAGCGCTTGGTCATCGCCAATTGCGGTGCTTCATTGGCAGTACGCTCTGAGGCATACACCCGTTCATAAATCCGCTCCGGCACGGATACACCGAAATAGTTATAGGTCGGCTTAAGCACATTCGGCACGGGGAACGGCACAAACTTAATCAGGTGCGACTTGTGATAACGCCGTCCGCCTATCTGGTAATAGGTCGGTTCGTAGAAATTCAGTGACGCCGGGTCTTGCACATTATCGGCGGTCAGTTCGGGAGTCACCCACTGGGGATCAATCTGCTTGATGCCTTTGTACGAGCCTCGCGCAATGCCATCGGGGTTAAACGGATTTTCGTAGAACTCTTTGGGATTTGAGGTTTCTACGACAAATAACGCAATGCGCCCACCGTACACACGCCCGAAGTGGATCAGTTCTTTCATGGCTTGCTGAAGTCGGTATTTTTTATCCCGCTTTTTCAACCGGTCGATAATGTCGCTATCTTCACAGTCGATTTCGTACCCCTGCCGGATAGCATCGCGGGCGGGCATATTGCACGCTTTATCCACCAGCCAATGCTTGGCAATCACCGCGCACATGTTGTTGCCGATAAACATTTGGTTGGCATACCACGCCGCTTGTGCTTCGGGAACACCGTACACGCTGCCGGTTTTGAATGGCGGGATAGTGCCATCAATGGAGTCCATCGCTACTCCTTCAATGATAGGCTGGGGCAAATCCAATCCCTTAAAGCCGTTATCTTTTGCCAAGGCAGGATAAAGGTCTGTTGAGAACGCGGATTTTTTAATGGGGGGTGTGGTGGGCTTTCGTTTTGAGAATAGCCACATGAAAATTACCTCTTTCTTGTAAAAAAACTGCCTTTAGCCTTGATATACCCATCCAGCCCATATCTCACCGCATCCCAACAGTGGTTATTCGCATCCTCGATAACCGGGAGCACTTCGCCAGTAATGCGATCGGTTTTGTAGGAGTAAAGCCGGGCTTCTTTTGTTGTCTCTTTGCAGCGGGGGTGAATGATGATTTGTTTAAAGCCGCGCAAGAAAGTGACGCCATCCTCTACGCTGCCCTGCCACTTCTTGGCGGCGGAAATATTGAAACCCTGTCGCTTAAGATAACTGATAGTTTCCGGTCTGGCGGAATCGGCTTTGATAGGCCATCTGCGAGACTCTGGTACTTGGTCATAGAACGTGGGCATGTGGTCGAGTTCCACCCCAACACCGTACGCCTCGTATTCTATATGCAGTATGCTATCCAGAATAAACATGCGAAGTAGCGTGCTGGGGTCTTTGGCAAAGCCGAAGTCGCCACCAAACAATAGCCTGTCCGCTTGTTGCCAGAGATCATCAGGGAATTCCTTGATAACATATTTGTTCGCCAGTACCTGTTTATCGGAATTCTCCAGATACGCACCGTCCCATATCCACGCATAGGTCGAACTGTCTAACCTTTCCTGATCGCTTAACCGCTCTTCTTCCAGCACGGCGGGGAACCACGGGTTATCGCCGTAGTTCATCTCGGCAATGATGGCATTTTCAGGCAGGTGCTTTCTGAATCGTTTATCCGTTGCACTACCGTCTCTTTCAGGGTTCCACGTCACCCATATCTCAGAATCTTCTTCGCGAACGGTAGGTGTGAGTTTTGTCCATGCCGTTTCAGATACAGATTCCGCCTCATCAACCCATGCGATAAGTATTCTAGCTTTAGACTTGATGCTATCTAGATTATGTCGTAAGCCTGCAAATACATAACTGACTGACCGACACTTAGTGCGAATGAACTTTTCACCCAACTCGTAAAAATCATTAAGCCAAGGCACAGACCTGATAGCCTGTTTGACTTCTTCCATTGATGACTCTTCAAGAGAGTTCATGTATTCACGAGCGCAAAGTATCACGCCAGATTGCCCGTTCATTGCAGCCATGTAGCCACGAATGGCCGTCATTAATGCAAAGGTTCGGGTCTTTGCCGAACCTCGCCCGCCGTATGCGCCGCGATAACGGTAATTGCCACTAAAGACTGGAATGAGTTTCGGCGGGAGTTCAATTCTCGCTGTTGTCATGTTGTCCTCCGGCAACCAGTACTATCTTGGACGGTTGCGGGGACATAGAACCATCAGTAGAGCTTAAATCAACTTTCTTCGGCGCCTCCCAACCCATCAAATCAGCCAACTGTTTAATCGCCGCTTTCGGGTCATGGAGTTTTAGCTTGATGCCGTCCTTGCCCGTGGTCAATTCTGAGATGGCGCTCATGGCCGCAGGACTTTGTAGCGCACTCTCTTTAAATTGCCATGCTGCCTGAAATACGGGTCTGCCTTCCTCGTCTTCCCCTATCTGACTGTTACTGAATTCAGCGATATCATGGAGTGAGACACGTCCCATCGCAGAAAGGCGCTCTAGGGCTTCCTGACGACTCATTACGGCATCAGAAACGGCTTCTTGGTTCATGGCGTCGAGAAAGGTTTTCACCTTATCAAAACTTATCATTCTGCTGGCTTGGACATGCGCAGATTCTTTCTCTGCCTTCCCTCCCGCCTTACGATAAGCATCGACCTGATTTAATCCTTTTAGGATACCCAGTGCGAATTTTTGCTGTAATGGAGTTAAGGCATCAAAGAGAACCTTTTGCTCGTCTGTGAGCGTGAGTTTCTTTTGTGCCATTGCGTTATTCCTTACTTAGAGAGTTCACAAGCCATCTTCATCACCTGTTCCAGTGCTTCATGGCTTAATTCGTGATAGCGCTTTAGTTTGATAATCCCCAGCAGTATCTTGGCTTTTCTTTCTTCTGCGGAGACTGTTTTCGGTCTGATGGGTTTTAGGTGTGGAGGAATTTGGTGCTCTAGCATATTTATCTCTCTGTAACCTGACATCTATCCAGAGACAAAAATGCCACCACGGATGTGATGGCATAGCGTATTTTCACCCACAAAATATATGCAAAAATGCAAATATCACCTTGCCATTGTTAGCATTTTTGCATATACTTATTTCAAGTTAACGGAATGGAGGTGCAGTGAAACAAAACGAGTTTTTAAAATGGCTAAAAGCCCATGGGGTAGAGACTGAAAATGGTAAAAAACATTTGAAACTCTACTACAAAGGAAAAATAAGCCACCTTCCCAGACATCCCAGTCAAGAATTAACAACGGGCTTGGTTGAGGGAATAAAAAAACAGTTAGGTTTGAAATGAATTCCAGCCCTCATCATAGGGGGCTGTCACTGCATCAATAAATAAGTCAGAGAGGCCAACATGTACTATCCTGCAAAATTTGTTAAAGAAGATAACGGATATACAGTCACATTCAGGAATATCCCCGAAGCCATCACTTGTGGTGCAGATATACCTGAAGCAATGGAAATGGCCGAGGATGTTTTACTTTCCTGTGTCGAAATATACTTTGATATGGATAATAACTTTCCTCTGCCTGATCCTGAGATTCAAGAGGGTGAACAGTGGGTATATTTACCTGATAGCGTGTATGCCAAAATCTTACTCAATAATGAGTTGCTAAAAGCTAACATTAATAAGGCTGAGTTATCACGCTTAACGGGTATCCGTCCCCCTGAAATCCAAAGAATACTCACGCCACGCCATGCAACTAAAATTGATACGATTAGCCGGGCGGTTGCCGCCATAGGCAAAAAACTATCACTTTCAGTTATCTAATGTTTAGCCCCTTATTGTAGGGGCTTTTATCTCAAGCATTCCGTCCTGATATAACCTTGCAAATATCTTAGTTTTGCCCGGTCGTTGATGATGCCTTCTCGGATATCGAGAACAGTTGATCCAGTTTCTCCAGAGAGTTCGACGGTGGTTGCATCGACCATGCTGCCGGAGGGAGTGGCTTCACGTACAGGGCAGATTGCCTTGATGCGCAACTTGCGACGAGCAGCGGCAACATCAGCCCGAAGAGCGTCAATTTCAATTTTATCATTAGCAAGTTTCTCCATATGCTTGGCATCCAGTTCATGCAGCATGTCAATGTGCGTGTTCTGGTAGTTGATGGTGTCTGTCAGTTGCTGGATTTCGGTTGCTTGTTCGCTATTGATACCGAGCTGTACTTTGTATCCTGAGCGGTATAAAAGAGCTGCTGCTGATGCAACAACTAGCGCAACAACAACACCATAGGTGAGATTGAATTTCATTCATCTAACCCCCAGCATGTTAGTTCCGATTCCTGAGCGCGCCGCTCAACCTGACCGTAACAACCGTTCGCTTGGCCTTGGGTCTGCCGGCAGTCTTTGCCGCCGTCAAAAATCCACCGTTTGATTTCGGCACAAGCGCCTTTCCTGTCCCCTTCGTTGAGCTTCCGGTAGAACGTGGAAGAAAAACATTTACCGGGCCCAATGTTGTACGGGCAAAAACTGGCGATACCGGCTATCTGAGGTTCTGTCAGCGGGACTCGCACATGACGTTTAACCCATGCAATGGCGTGCTCGACTTCTTTGGCATTGAGGGCTTGGCATTGGTTCGAGGTTAACCTCATACCCTGACGAACGGGAACGCCGTCTATCCGAGTGACTCCCCGGCAGATAGTCCAGATACCGCCCGCATCCCGATAAGCTGATAGGCGATTACCCTCTTTCTCGTCCAAGAACTGAGAAAGAATGACCGTAGCCCCCGCACCGGACAGCACCAAGCCCATGACCGCCGCCGTGAGCTTACTCTTGGTCTTTGCCATTGCGGGTATGTTCCTTATGTTTGTAATACCAGTTCACGGCGAATGTGCCTGCCGTGCAAATAATGCCAACGATAATCGCCCAGTCATTCAATGACAGTGCACCAAAAATCGTTGTGAATGCCCCCCAACCATATGCAGAGGGGCTTGTGTATTTATCCATGCGCATATTCCACCCCATTTAGACAATGGGCGTCCGTGGGGTGAAAAAGTCGCCCCTGTGAGTTGAGTAAATAGGTTGCCAGCCACAATGCATGTATACGGATGTGATGAGAGTGATTGCGGTGGCAAATTCGGTTAATGAATGGCTGGCCGCTTCTTTTTTCGTCCCTCAAATGAGGGGGAAAAAGCGGAAAGCGACGATAAAAAGCCACGCCATAGCGCAGCCCTGAAAACAATATCGTATTTTAATCGTATTTATATTGACATAATACGATTATAATCTTATTATCTAATCATCCCAAGCGGATAGGCTCTTTAACAAATGAGGAAACGATGGTTACGGTTCAATGGACGAGAAAAGCACGCAAACAGTTGCTTTCAATCGATACCCGATACCGGAAAGCTATCAGTGAGAAAGTTAACCAACTTGAAACCTTTCCCGCAGTGACACTGGATATCAAGAAGCTTCATGATCTTGATAACCAGTACAGACTGCGGGTTGGCGATTACAGGATAATCTTCGAACTGACTGATGGCGAACCGGTTATCTGTTCGATAACGGCAGTTAAACGGAGAACATCGACAACGTACTAGGCGGGGTAACCCGCCATTTCCTCATGATTAAATTCACCGCGACTCTTAGCCACCCGGATGAATATATAAAATGCAATATATAAACGATGAAGCAGGAAACCCACAATATGTTGTCCTGCCAGTAGCTGAATACGAAAAACTTATCAGCACAAAGGAAGATTGGGAGGATGTGCCATACACCCCGTCAAAATACGATGATGTGACCGTGCCTAACGGTGTCGTGTCTATCATGGTTGACCAGGATGTTTCTATTCTGGCGGCTTGGCGCATCTATCGTGGGCTATCTCAGTATGAAGTCGCTGAAAAGCTCAACACGGCTCAATCAACCGTGTCTCAGTGGGAAGCGTCAGATCGACCACAAAAGCGCACACGAGAAAAACTGGCTGCATTATACAACTGTACACCAGAACAACTCATTCCATAATCCAACGACCCCGTTCAGGGGTCGTTTACTTTGGCTGAGAGAGAAAATATATCTTGGATCTCCTGCTCAGTTTGCTTAAACCGTTCCTCTTCCAGCTCAACCCCCAAAACATGGCGGTTTAATTTTAATGCGGCTTTTAAGGTTGCCCCAGATCCCATAAAGAAATCCGCCACCACATCCCCTTCTCGGCTACTGGACTGAATAATATGAGCCATTAAATCAGCCGGCTTTTCGCAAGGATGTTTACCCGGATAATACTGAACAGGAGCAAAATGCCAGACATCGGTATAAGGTACGTCTGCCGTGACTGTGAACGAACGGCGCAATAAGCCGTATTCCTGCCGCAATTCTTCATACTGTCGTGACAAAGTGAGGTGAGATTTTGTCAACTCATGATAGGGCTTGTTCAGTTCGCCACACTGGTGTTTTTCTTGGGCGATGCGTTCAAATAAACTCTGCAGCTTTTGATAGTCCGCCTCATTGGGTAACTGCCATTGACTATCACTGAACCAGTGACTGGCCATCTGCTTCCCGGTGGCCTCGTGAATGTCTTTTGCCGTAACGCCTAATGCTTTTCGGGCATCACGAAAATAATCGGTCAATGGTTTGAATACCGACTGTTTCAGTTCCCGACATTGACGGGAATGGCCATCGCCTTTCGGGTGATAAGGTCCCTGATAATGTTCGGCAAAAATAATGCGTTCCGTGGCGGGAAAATACATCCGCAGGCTTTCTTTATTCTGCCTGCGCCACGGGCCGGACGGCTTCGCCCAAATAATATGGTTTAACACGTTGAACCGTTCCCGAACGAGCAATTCAGTATCCGAGGCCAACCGTGAACCGCAGAACATATACAGGCTGCCGTTGGGTTTCAGTACCCGCCAGAATTCAGCCAGTAATTCATCCAGCCACGCAAGATACGCCGTGACATCTTCCCACTGCCTGTCCCAGGCACACTCTTTTACCCGAAAGTACGGCGGGTCAGTGGCAATCAGGTCAATGCAGTTATCCGGTAAGGTTTTAATAAATTGCAGTGAGTCGTCGTTAATTAATGTGATACCACTTAAATTCACAATATTTTTCCATAAATCGACGCTGGCTTTTTCTCTGTAAAACCACAGGAGAAGGCGAGGTATCAAATCCCCGCCCCTTACGGCTTAAGACGTTATCTTATTAAGGACAACGTTTGAAAAACGTCTCATCGTCCCGGCTTTCCATCAATCCAGCCAGACAAAATTGAGTTAACAGTAATTGGCAACGCGGCGCAGATAGCCCCGTCAGGGTGGAAATATCAGAAACTGATGCCCAGTCGTACAGGGGAACAGTTTCTAAAACACAAGCGGCTGTTGTTGTCATATCTTCATGTTTTAGCATGATAAGTTTAACCTTTTGGTCAGTGAGTCGGCGTGAACACACATGTAACTCTGACCCAGGACAACAGCAAGTCTTATGTTTATTTCAGGCATAAAAAAACCTCACGCAGAGTGAGGCTTGTTTGTCACGGTTACAAATAGCGCAACATATATTGAAATAGTGGCTCATTGGCTCAAAGATGTCAACACGTTCTTGACAAAATTTTTAATTTTCTTTCCTATTCCCGGCACGTAAGGGCATCTTTCAAAGGTTGATAAAGTAAATATTCGGTGGCTTTTAATATTTCTTCAACCTCACGGCGGCAGGTTGATAGCGAGGGCTTCCGTAAAACCAGTTGACCACTACGGCGTACCATTTTTCTCGGCTTAACGATGTTATGGTAATAGCGGGCAATAGCTCTATCTGAACTGTTAAAGCCATACCGGCTTAACAACATGGCAAAGGCTACCCGGTCAAGATGGTAGATATGATCGACCACTCTGGCAATTAACATCCCTTCATCGTCATTGCATATCGGGCGCTCTGGATAGTCTCGAGGCTCTACTCGTGCCATAAACTCTGCAATCATACTGCTTTGACGTTTATCCAGCCTACCAGAGTAAACCCAAGCTCCAAATTTCGATAACCATTCCTGTAACCAGATCGCCTGTGATATGGCCAATTCCAGCCCATCTGTTGAAAATCTCAAACCCGACATAACCGTACCTCTTTCACTTCCCTTTTAACCTGTTCTAATAATTCAATTTCTGTCCCATGAGCAGCCTGCCATGTTTTCGGTGCGGCATGGAATCCGGTGGAATAACACACCCGATGATGACGAGGACAAAGCGGCAGAACGCTGAAGTGATCGGCGCGTTGTGCCATCCCCTGCCCGGTTCTCACATGATGAATTTCCGCCGGGGATGCACCCAACCCCAAATTCCGGCAAACAATACAGCCCAGCGAGGCGACATCTGACAGCCACTGTTTTTCACTGTGGGTCATGGGTCTTGCCTCTCCCTTACGCAAAATCAAACAACTGAGAAGCGGCGTTCTCAGCCGCATTCTGGGTCGGAAAGTTGCGGTACAGAATGAAGTTCCAGAGCACATTTAACGTGGCTTTATAGAGCGCCTGAAACTCCAATTCGTCCATGCTGGCGAAACTGATTGAACGGGATTCACGATACAGACTGCCATTAGGCATTTCGTAAGTGTCATAGTGGCCGGATTCCACCGTGACCCAGCTCCGAAAGGCATCAAAGGATTTGGTGGCCGTGATATTGTGGGCACGGTCTTTTGATAAGCTGGCAAGGTATTCATCCGCTGCGGATTGTAAGGCCTCTTCTGCGCCGGCGAAGTGAGCCAGAAATTGTACGTAACCCCGTACAAGCTTTTTCTCTTCAGGGGAAATTGTGCCGCCGGTCGGTTGCCAATATTCATAACCGAGATTCAGGAGGGCAAAATATTTGCGGTGGAAACGCGGGTTGCGTGCTTTCTTAAAATCCGCATAAAGCACATCGCCGCATTTCACTTTGGAATGCAGGTATTCCTGAGCCGTCGGTGTTGCCGGTCTCAGGGTATCATTGGAGATTTTGATAAAACTGTACTGCGCCATAACTTATCCCTCTAAGTGATGGCACAGCAGCTGTTGTTTAGGTTATCGGGTGTTCAGGCCGATGGCATTATTCTAGCGGTTTACAATCCGTTACGCTACCGACAATCGCTTCAGGCGGGATGTATCCAGATTCTGCTTAATATGCCAGATATCATAGGCATTCTGCATTCCCAGCCAGACATGTGGTGCACTGCCAATCACCACAGAAAGACGCACCGCCATTTCAGGAGACACATGTGACTGATGGCTAATCAGCCGTTGTACCGTGGAAGGGGCAACATCCAATGCTTTCGCCAATGCCCTGGCACTCATGTCTAGGGTTTCCATTGCATCCTTTATCAGTTCTCCCGGATGGGGAGGATTGTGCATTATGACCATGGATGATAATCCTTAAGAAGCAACAAACGATATGTCAGCACCAATACACCAAATTAAATAATAAACTTGTAAGCTTCAAGAGCTTTGACTGTCATCGGTAGCCTCTGTTTTAACAACATATCTAAAAATTCACTGGTAGACATTGGAGGGTTTTTTAGTGCCATACGTTGCTGTCTGACAGCCTCCAATGCAATAGCGTGGTTTAAGTCAAAGAGGTCTGAAATAAATTCGTCCGGATGAAGGGCTTCGATATTAAACTCACCTAAAATATCGGCTGGAAAGTCTTTCAGGTTCATAGTCACGATGACTTCTGCATTTGCACATATGGCTGTTGCCAATACATGGCGATCATCTTTATCAGGGAGCCTTAATCCTTCAATTAATGATTCAAAACCCGTGACATTGGCATCGGGTAAGGCTTTATTCATGAGTGCTGTTGTGTATTCCAACATTTCAGGCTTTATGTCAGGACGTTGTTTCAGTAAGTTTCTCTTCCATTCATCCTGAATAGTATCTGACCATTTGGGTTGATACAGACCAGCCAGCCCCAAATGCATCAGCAAGTCACGCAATCTTGCCGGATACAAAACGCAGGCATCCAGTACCACCGGATAGGGAGAATGGTTCATCCTTTAATAACCCAGTTCAAGTTTTTGTGCCTGAGCTGCAAGTTCTTGCATCGCAGCCAAACTATCGGCATCACGTTTCTTTTTGTATTCCATTAAGTCAGAAAATAGCACTCGACGATGTCTTCCCGTTTTATGGTAAGGCAATTGCCCTTCTTCCAATAACTTCACTAGATGAGGGCGAGAAACATTCAGTATGTTTGCTGCTTCTTGTGTCGTCAGTTCAGCATGTACGGGGACAATTTGAACGGCATTACCTGCTGCTAATTCACCCAGTATATCCATTAACATGGTTAATGCTGAGGTCGGTAATTCAATTGGGTGAAATGTGTTATCTGCACCTTTGATAGTGATCTGTTGGGTCTCTAATTGTGTAGAAAGAAACGCAGCCAGCTCTCGTTGGCTGCGCATTGCGATTTCAATTTCATGTTTTGCCGGAAGATTCAGGTTGGCCAGGTTTGCATTGCTCATATGTGTATACCTAATGTGTCAATCATTACAACAAGCTTAATCGAAATAAACGAAAATCGCAATAAACGAAACAAATAACATAGTGTTGTGTCTGTTAATAACGCTTTACAGTATTAATTTCAGTTCATGCCAGCCTAATGTATTCCAACACGCTGCCTCACCTGAAAAACAACATGCAGTGACAGGCAGTGATTCCCCGCACTTATCACAGTGTCGCTTCTGTAATGCCACTACCTGGCTTTTTAATGAACGGTCATCCATTCTGATTAACATGGCCAGATACTCGTTAACCTCATAAGGCTCTCGCCCCGGTCTTCGCAGGGTGCAATTGCGTTTCAGCATCGCCAGTTCCTGACTATCCAGCTGCAATTCTATTTTGGTCAAGCCAGCCTCCTGCTGGCGTTGACGTTGGGCGGCTTTACGTTCGGCGGGCGATTTAGCCATTGTTGGACGTCCTGAGCTTGTAAACCGAATTACGGGTTTGGATAAATCCATCAGAATTAAAACTGTGAATATTCTCAACCGGTGATGTGATGATTTCAGCCCCATCAAACCAGCGCTGATGAACATCATGATAAATGCGTCCACTCGCCCGAAAATCAGAGTTACCGTAGAGAATAAAGCCTGTCAGTTCGATTTCAGCCGTGTATGTAATCGCTTGGGTATTTAAACGCTTTTTCATCGTTATTTCCCCATTCTGTCATACACAAACCGGATTAACGCCAGCACAAGTAGGGAAACGGGAAAGGTCAGGATAAAAAGCAATACGAGCATATGGAGCCAAAACTCCTCATCAGATATCAGCTCCCAGTAACCGATAACCTCGTCTTTCAGGTAATGCAGATAATTGTTTGTCTGTTTCATTCGGTCTTGCCTCTTAAGGTTTCATCACATCACGCCAGTAATTCAGGCGTGTTTTAAAAAATTCCTGATACTTGTCAGAAGTCTGTTCAATCTCCCTAAAAATGATGGCCCGATTTATCTTCCTCAGTTTGAGCTGTTTGATTAACCGACTGGCCTTTAAATCCAGATTTTCTCGTTCTCGATATTCTTGTGGCCATAACCCCCGGTTGTGGGGTAACCCTGCGGGCAAATAGTCAGATTGTGTTTTCATGAATCAGCCCTGGCTTATACCTTCGACTCTGCCGCCAGACGTTTCATGATCTCTTTTTCTGTGGGAACGGGCGCAGCCATCACCTGTTTGTAAACGGCTCTCTTCATCGAACTATTGCAGGACAGCACATGCTGAACACGCTCTAATGGCATTCTCAGCAAAATGGCAATGCTGTTGGCACTGTATCCGAGGCGGGATAACTCATAAATGCCCTTGACGATTTTCCGCCCGTAATTGATACGTTCACCAATATTGACAATGGGTTCAGAAGCCATTGCCGGCAAGGAAACCTGAATAAGTTTCGGTTTAGGTTGGTAAGGCTGGCGGCTACGTGCCCGTGCAGCCTGATGATAGCTGTCGATAATACTGGCTGAGTGATCACACCCATCATCCGTAATATCACGTCGATCAAGGATCAGTTTATTGACATCGTTTTCGTTGCTCATGTGGTCTTGCCTCGTTGTTGTTTTTTTCGCTTTTGGTCAGAAAGCGTTTTTGCTATTGGCCAGAACGTTGCTCTTTCGCCACTTGTTCTGCGGCCTGTTTCCAGATCCCCCGCCAAGCCGCTAATGCCGGGACTTCACTCATCCGCCCTATTCCGGCTTTACGGGCCAGTTGTTGAGCCAGTTCCTGAATACGGTTTGTCGGCGTCCAGCCGGTGGAAAACAGCAATCGGAACGTGGCATCACGCTCCACGGTGTCAATGGTGATGGCCGTTTCTCCCGCTTTCAGCCAGCGACCATTAACACAAGGCGGACGCCCGGCCTTGTCCCATTTGCTTGCTTTGTCGAAATATTCCGTGCAGTTCTCCGGGCCAAACAGGGTTTTCGGGCGTAAATAATCCCGCATCTTGCCATCATCCCGCCATTTGGTGGTCAGGTAGTCGGTGATCAACATCAAGTCTTCCACCGAATAGCCATCTTTCAACCGTGCACGGATATACCCCATTGTGGTTTTACCATTGTAGTAGTTCGAATCAGTGACCTGATTGAAATAAACCAGAACTTGCCGGGCTGGGTCGTCGGGTTCGGCGAGAACCTGACAAGATTCTGTTGTACTCTCTGTAGTAATCTCTGTTGTAGTCTCTGTAAGATCAGACCAATTTGACCCATTCAGAACGGGGCATTCTGACCCGTTGGAGTGTTTCAATCTGCCCTTATCGATAAGGTCATTTTGACCTATTCGATGACTCACGTCCTGATTGTTCGATGGGGTCATTTTGACCTTATCGGCTAACAATGGATGTTCGTAATTTATTGCATAATAATTCGTCCGGTCGTGGCTGGATTTATTAATCTGCTCAATCTGCAACACGCCCAGCTTTTTCAAATTCCCCAGCGCCCGCTTGATGGTCGAACCCGATAAAAACGGGAATTGTTCCTGCCATTTTTCGACGGTGTTATAAATCCAGCGGCAACCACTCATCTCAACACCGGATGATGTCTCGGTCAGCCAGTATTGGATCTGCTGCAAAATAATGGCCTCGTTCAATCCCAAACGCATAGCCAACTCAGGAATAACCACCAGTGGGCGACTTTTTAACAATAACAAACTCATACCACGCCCTTACTTATTTTGGCTCTGTGATTTGACTTTTTGCTTTTTGTGTTGCTCCCAGTCAATCAGAGCCGCTTCCTTACGGCTTTCATAAATTTCTGCCACTTCATCAAGCGTGGCAGGCTTATCGTTTCGGCGAAAGCCATTTCGATAAGTGATCTTATCGATGGGTTTCATCATTGGTCTTGCCTCTCGCTAATGCACGTTGGTCAGACGTGGTTCTATTGCATTCAGTGCAGATACTGCGATTGCTATTCAGTGTGACATATCACGCCCTCCAAGCAAGGTTTCACTCATTGCTGCCGCAAACTCCCGAATTGCTACAGATGTCAGATAATTCAGGTCATCGTCGTTTGCCACCCTCGCCCGCCGTTCTGTCGGCAGTGCCGCTTCAATCGCTGGCAACAGTTCCGTGATTTTGCGTTGCGCCGCATTCGAATCACTGCGTAACCATCGAAAAATTTGCTGTCGATTATTATTTATCGCTTTCCAATCAGCATTACCCAATCCATCTTCAATCCGATGTAACCTAGATTGAGAACCACCACAATACAGCAGGAAATACATACGACTGATTTCAATGGCTACATGTTCCTAACCTCTCTCCATGGCCCAAGCCTCAACTTCAGATTTGAGCGTATTGATGCTTTGCTCCACGATTTTCGTCTCCTGTCGCAATTAATGTTGATTATTCAAAATCAGATTTCGGTAGCCTGTTCTGATAAGCTACGTCTTGTCGAACGATCTTCAGGAGGGAAAACATCATCAAGAGAAAATTCACCACCTAACTCATTCAATGCTAGTACTACAGCCGTAACTGCTCTGTAATCATAAGGTTATCCCTGCGGCGATAATGGCATTGTTGTGCACAGTATTGGTGTCGTCGTCGCCAAGATGACCAATGTAAAACCTGTTCGACGGTCTCTCCGGCCTTTTCCATCAATTTTGACAACAGCTTACGCAGTTCCGCCACACTGAGGGCTATCAGCCCCGTCGGCGTTTTTTTTCTCCCGTCTCCGTAAGACCGCCAGAACCGCATGGGCCAGTAGCGATAAGGTAATGTGTCGATACCCGCTATACCATTGCCGCACTTCATAATGATCCCGACCGCATTCTCCCTTCGTTTCTTCAAAACCACATTCCATTTCCCAGCGATAGCCTGCCACCTGAGCCAGGGTTTTCTCGGCGCGCATACACAACCTAGTAAGCCCGTGCCTGTTTTTCATCCCGGCGGCGCCGGACCAGCAAATAATGGCCATATTCCCGGTCTTTCTCACTCCGTTGTAAGCGCCAGAGTGGCACCAAAACCCAGTCATACTGACGTTCGCCTTTCGCTCCCCGCCCCGCAGAATGTGGTTCCCATTGTGGAGGCGTCAGGCTGTCCACAATGTGGTCCGCTCTGCGATAGGCCGGCCCTTGCCACCACAACGGTTCATTTTTGGGGATCGCCAGTACAAAGGGTTGATATCGGGACTCCAGCCAACAGCGCAGGCGACGATCCTGACCATAAACGGCATCTGCCGTCACCCAGCGACAGGGCACACCGGCCTCTAATGCGCGTTCCAGCATCTGCCGGGCGAGTTGCGGTTTAGTGGCAAAGGTGATCGGGTCAGGAATACCCGCGGCTTCACAGCGAGGCCGGTCATCCGTTCAGGGTTTGGGCAGGTATAACGCCCGGTCAATAAAGGCATGACCGCCCTGACCGGCATAACAGAGAAAGACGCCTATCTGGCTGTTTTCGACGCGCCCGGCGGTGCCACTGTATTGACGCTGAACCCCGGCAGAATGCGTGCCTTTTTTGATAAAGCCCGTTTCATCCACAATAAGTACACCCTGTTCATCGCCCAGATGTTCTGTCACATAATCCCGCAGAATATCGCGGGCGACGTCGACATCCCAATGAACTCGCTCCAGCAGATGCTGAACGCCATCAGGCGTGCGTTCGCCTATCCATTCCGCCAGTTGCCAGCCATTTTTACGTTCAACGTCACTGAGCAGCCCCCGGAGATAAGCGAGGCTGCGTTGTTGTGGGCCGGGATGGTGAAACAAGGGAGCCAGACGGGTATGGAGTGAGAGAAGTGCCTGTTCCCAGGCATTGGTCGGTGAGTGCATTGAACACCTCCCCGTATTTTCAGGAAAAAAATGTCAGGGCTATCATGCCACAATGGGGCGTACGGCTGTAGTACTAGTACTACAGCCGTAAAAAAACCCACCGAAGTGGGTTCTTTTACCCCGAGTCGCCGACCAAAGCTATCGGGAGTGCTTGGGGTGGAGACCAATCCGCCCCAAGAGGCAAGACCAATGATTACTCATCGATCCACGTTAATATATAGGAGTTGCTATGAAAGCACAACCGAAGACGTTAAATGTCACCCTTTATGTTTATGCCAAAGAGGGTGTTGATAAGCAGATTGAGTTCAACACCCTCACTTGTGTATCCCCTAATACAATCTATTGGGGCGCGTTAGTCTCTCAGTATGATGTGGAAATCCCTCTCCCATCAGTCAATAAATCTGATCTCATTCATGCGCAGATCAATGCCCTCGAAGCCGAGAAAGAAAAGGTGCTGGCCAATGCACAGACCGAAGTAAACCGGATTGAAGACCAGATCCAATCACTGCTGTGCATCGAAGGCCAACCCGTTTCAGTTTCCGATATGGAACTTCCTTATTAACCAAGAGGTAAGACCCATGACCACTTATATTTGTGTATTTGAGCCAACACCAGCGACTCAGGAAAACAGTGCGGTAGCTTTGGCCACCGCCATTGAAGCCAATACCCTCAAAATGGCAAGTGCGATGGCCATTGTACTGTTAGGGGAAGTATACCCTGATGACATGGATAAATTTAATACTGACACACCGATTGTCTGTGAAGATCGCGTTGGCTCACCTCGCCCTCCCATTGGTGCATTTGATGAAAAATTTGCGATTGAATATGAATTCAACGGCACAACATGGCAGGCCAGAACCCTAGAGCCTGCGAAAAGTCCAGCCATAACGGCCCGTGATTTTGACCACACTTACGCCACATTGGATCTGGAAATCGCCCTGGCTTTGCTGGATGGGGATTTCCACTGCTGGGCGATTATGTCGCACAATATGCAGGCAGCCAAACAATTGATAGCCGACAGCGATGAAGCATGGCGACGCTGGTCTATGGCATTTCGTATCAGAGTCAACGCCCTCTCTATTCCACGGGAAACCCTTTTCAGAGTCGTGCGTGAAGGTAAACGCCGCCCTGAACTTCTGACTGATACCGATGCAATGAAAGGCTTTTTGGATGGCTTTTTAGGTGATGGCAATATTCCCAATGAGTTCCCGAATATTTCTGAAGAGATCTCCTCAACACCAAATACGGCTGCGACGGACGTAGCTGCAAATGAAGTTGAAGCCCAACAAGCAGAAGCTATACCCGAAAAACCGGTAAAAAGCGAAATCAAACCCCGCAAGACCAGAAAAACTAAACAAGCCAAAGAAGAGAACATCATCACAGAAGAAACCGCACAATCAGATACGGCAGAGAATGAGGCTATACCATTACCGCCTGTCAGTGGCCAGAACATTAATGATGATAACTTCCAGCATCGCGCCAATTTACTGGAAGACACCATCAAAGCACAAGGTGACGAACAGCAAGCCAATCTGCGTATCTGGAAAGCCGTTCAGCGTACCGACCCCCGTTTTACCAAACCGCTGGAAGGTGTGGGCTATACCGGCACCAGTATCAACAGCAACTATATGTTGATGCGGGCGACTGAAATATTTGGCCCTGTGGGTGAAGGATGGGGTTATCAGGTACTGGAAGAGAAAATGATTAACGGTGCGCCAATTTCCGAACCCATATATGACGCCAACAACAAACAAACCAGTTTTCGTCTATTGCGTGATGCTGATGGCTCATTGATATGCGAAAAAAACCATTCAATCAAGATCTTATTTTGGTATCTGATTGAAGGAGAAATTCGGGGTGAAATTGAAAGCTACGGCGCAACACCTTATCTCTACAAAAGCAAATACGGCATAAAAACGGATGGTGAAGTCATTAAAAAAAGCCTGACCGATGCCATTAAAAAAGCCTTATCCATGCTGGGTTTCAGTGCCGATGTCTTTATGGGCATGCACGATAACCCTGAATATCTGGCAGAGAACAAAATTGAATTTGGTATTAAGGCCGCCAGTGACAAAGCCGAAGATCTCACCCGTCTCCGCAAGGAACTGGACGAGAAGTTTACTCGCAACACCGAAACCATGAAAACAGCGGTAACTAAAAATGAACTGAGAGGCATTGCTTCCACGCTGACCCGTGAAATCACCGTACATTTAGATAACGCGAAGGCCAAAGGCGACAAAGATTATGAGAAATACCTGTCCGGTCGCCTGCGACGTTTAAATGAAATCGAGAAAGACTGTTTAACTCAATTAGAAGAGGCAAACCAATGACCACAACCGCCATTGCACTGGCAGCGGACTATGATCAGCTGCAAAAATTAATCGAAGCCGGGGAATTCTCTCCGGAAGAAATCGCCGACACCCTTGAAGGGCTGGAAGGCGCTTTGGGTGACAAACTGGATGCGGTAATGATACATGCCCGTAACCTTGAGGGTCAGGCCAGAACGCTGGACGACGAGGCCAAACGGTTGGCAGAACGCAAGCGTTCCTTTGAAGGTCAGGTTAAACACCTTAAAAAATATATTCTGGACTGTTTACTGAAAGCGGACATGAACAGCCTGAAGACTACTAAAAATACCTTTAGTGCACGTCCGGGCGTTGCTAGGGTCATTATCGATAACGAGATGTTGTTACCTGATGAATTGGTCGATGTCCAGACCATTACCGCACCGGATAAGAAAGCGATTAAAGCCGCTATCGAACGGGGTGAAACCGTTCCGGGTGCCCATATCGAGATTGGGGAAAGAAGTTTACAGGTTCGCTAACACCGTTAATCAAACTGTGTCCGGTACGCCGGATATTGAGGAGGATATGATGGCAGCAAAACTCGAAGTCAGCATTTTTTATAACGAAGAAATCGCACAATGTGAAGTGACTTGGTCAGCAGACAGAACCGCCGATTTTTCACCCATGGAGCGGGACACATTGGAACAATTGAAACACGCTCTAATGACACAACTCGGTTCTGGTGTCCATAGCGGTCAATTGCATTAACAGGAGGGTCTGATGAAAAACAATCTTGAAGATCTGCACAACCACCTATTTGCCCAGTTAGAACGCCTTTCCGATGAAAGCTTGCAAGGTGAAGGGTTAAAAGACGAAATTTCACGCGCAAAAGCGATTTCTAATGTGGCAAGCCAAATTGTAGAAAATGGCAGATTGGCGTTAAAAGTGCAGAAAATGTTAGGCGATAACGAAATCCAGCATGCTCCCAAATATCTGGAGGTTAAATAGTGGCGCGCTTTGTCTATACCCCCGCAATGGAAAACTGGATGCGGCAACATTATTTATTGCGGCTGGGCAAACTTACCCCAGCCTTTAATCAGCAGTTTAACGTTACCCGTTCCCCGGACGCCATCAATGCATTACGTAAGCGTTTAAAATTAAAAACAGGCCGCAGTGGATGTTTTACCCAAGGCCATTCCCCAGCCAATAAAGGTAAGAAGGGGTTAACCGGGGCAAATTCAGGATCATTCAGAAAGCATCATCGCCCACATAACTATCAGCCTATCGGCAGTGAGTCCTGCACCAAGGATGGGTATATCAAAATAAAGGTGGCAGACCCCAATCAATGGGTACTTAAGCATCGGTTAGTGTGGGAACAACACCATGGGCACATTCCTAAAAGCAGCGTGATTAAGTTTATAGATGACGATAAACAAAATTGCGTCATTGAAAACCTGCTGCTGGTCTCTAAACCAGAACATGGCGTGATTAACCGATACTATCCTCATGTGCCCGCTGAATACAAACCGACCACTGTTCAGCTCGCACGATTAAGAATAGCGATTAGCAAAAAACAAAGAGGCAAGACCCATGCTTAAACATCAACATAAACGTTACCAACCCATCAGGCTCACCCTGCCCGATGGCACAAACGGCCTGATCATGGCTGACCGGCGCTGCGCTGTCTTCTACGATTTTCCGCCTGAAGTCAAAATCGAGCCAGCGAACCACCATCAGAAGGTGAAGACCGACAGCACATCTTCCTCCGGTAAAACTGATTAAGCCTAATCAGAAAATTGGCTACATAATGCCTAGCATGATGGTACATCCCCCACACGGAATACCATCATGCAACCTTGGCAACCCGGACAACAACTATTAACTGATTTCGATATCAAATTGGGACGATTAGCGGCCAGTGTCAAAAACACACCTTGCGGTCAGGCAGATATTGCCCACGCCTGCAACACCGCTGATCAGCTCATTCTATCAATGATGAGGCAAGACCATGAAAAACCACTGCGACATTATCACCGATAAGGAACTGGAAGAACTGACCGGTTACCAGATCCCATCCAAACAGTGCGAATCACTGACCAGACACGGCATTTTCTTTATCATGCGGCAAGATGGTAAACCCAGAACAACGTGGAAGCACTTTAACCATCCCTTGACCGTTACACGCCACGCTAACCCTGCGGAAGTGCCCGACTTCGAGAGTATGTAATTATGGCCAGAACAAGGAAGAACCCCGCTGATGCGAAATTACCCCAGCGGGTTTATCGTGGAAAGACCAAATATGAATTTCATCCGGCCAGAGGGGGATCAATCTCCCTCTGCCCTTTGGATGCTCCGCTTTCGGTTATCTGGATGGAATACGAAAGAATTCTCTATGACATGTCACAGAAGGAAGATACGGTTTCAGAGTTAATCAAACAATTTCTGCTTTCAACCACTTTTCAAGATTTGGCGACCGAGACCAAAAAAGACTATCAGAAATACGCCAATAAGTTGCTGCCGGTCTTCGGGAAAATGTCACCGGACAATGTAAAACCTGAACATGTCAGAAAGTATATGGATAAACGGGGGCTTAAGAGCAGAACACAGGCCAATCGCGAGAAAACGTTCTTCTCCCGTGTTTACAAATGGGGATATGAGCGCGGCATGGTGAAAGGTAATCCGTGTACCGGTGTGAAGCAGTACAAAGAGAAAGCGCGGGAACGGTATATCACCGATACAGAATATACTGCCCTTTACTCTGTTTCACCTACCATTGTGAAAATGGCAATGGAACTGGCTTATTTATGTTGTGCACGACAAGCCGACGTTTTGTCACTCACCCGCTCACAATTAATGGAACAAGGGATCTTTATCCGCCAAGGTAAAACGGGTAAACAACAAATTAAGGCATGGACAAAACGCTTAGAGGATGCTGTGAAGCTGAGTGAAACATTAATTACCGACCCCGGTATTTTTAGCATTTATGTCATTTGTCAGGCTTCTGGTCATAAATATACTCGTGATGGGTTTAACAGCCGCTGGAAAAAAGCCAAGCAGCTGGCGAAAGAAACCTTCCCTGAATTGGATTTTAATTTCACCTTTCACGACCTAAAAGCAAAAGGAATTTCAGATCTCGACGGAACACTGGCAGAAAAACAGGTTATTTCCGGCCATAAAAATATTACCCAAACCGCAAGATACAACAGAAAAATTGAAGTTGTTCCGGTTGTCGGCGGACAACGGACGAAATGATATTAGGAAAGAATATTAGGAAGATATTAGGAATGTGATTTTCATCAAAGAAAAAAGCCACCTTGAAGGTGGCTCTTTCTAACCCTAACTCGCTGTATTACCGCAAGTTTTTATATGGTGCCAGGGCGGGACTAGTAAAATAAGTTAGTTAATTGAATTAGTTGAATTTATTTTTACTTATTGATTTTATGCCCCTTTTTGTGCCCCTTATCGCTTGTTCTCCTATATCTTAGCAATCGCATATCATTTTAGTAAATTTTTCTTCCGCTAAATTGATACAGTAATAATATATTAAACAGAATCAATACCTATGCCATTTCTAAAATAGAAAGGAAGATCATGAAGCTTTGAAAAAGACCAATCATGGCTATTGTCTAAGATAATATTTGGTAATTCAATATCACCATCTACATCATAGATTGGATCATTAGAAATCAACTCTGATACTTCATTAATCACTTTTGAAAGAGATTTCAAATGATTAACAGTAAATTCACAAAATATGATAAAAGACTCTAATAATATATCATATTGTTCTTCTATCATACTATGATTTTCTTTATCATCGCCGTTGTCATTTTTTTTATTGAAAATAATATGATACTCTTCACTGGAAAGAAATTCATCGAAGTAATCTAGAGGTAAGAAATCTTCTATATTGAAGATAGATTTCAATTCTTCAATTCCACTTTTTAAAGCATTAAAGCCTTCGTAGTAATTAAAGTTTTTTTCATCTAATTTTATTTCCACATAGCCTTTTTCCACTGAAAAACAACAATCAAAAGACGTTAACGCCTTAGTCACTTTCTCTATGCTACTATTCATTTTCTCTGCAAAATCAAGATTTAGTTTTGGTTCAAAACTATCCCTTAATTCATTGTTTTTTTTATACATCTTTGAGAATAATCTTTTAGGTGATTTAATTATTACATTTTCATTGACTCTATATTTATTGAAACACTCGATGTCACCTGTAATTTTTTTAAAGTACGAAACATATTTTTCATGTTTATTTTCGACGGAGTAACAATTAATAATATTTATATCCATTAGTCCTTCAAGGATATATTTATTATGAGCATAAAAAGCATCCATATTGTTCTTAAAAGATGTTTTTTTGATCTGCTCGTCTGTTTGTATAGTTCTGTGAATATTTGATATAATAACTCCAAATACCGGAGATAAAGCCAAAATAGCTAATGGGAGTTTACTTATTTCTAGAAAAGTACTGAATCCTTTTTCATCTAAACGTATATTGTAACCTGTCCATACAAAGAGACCAAATGTAAAAAAAAGAATAATTGGTAAAGTCACAGAAAACCAAAAAAGATTTTGTTTATCTAATCTCTTTTCATTTAACGGGTATTTTTTAATCATAAAAACAAAAGAAACTATAATAATAGAAATTATAATAAAAATAATCGTTATGGGTGCGCTCATGTTTTCCTCCAAAAGATTGCACTAATTATTATAATGCTTCATTTCTTAAATATAGCATTTTTCATAGATATTATAGAAATTCATCCCATATAAAAATTTAATAATCAATGAGTTCTTGCATATTAAAAAAACAAACTAATATTTTTAATATTCTTAAATAAATATTCTATAAAAAAGCACAAATAATATGAAATTTGTGCTTATCATAAATAACATATAACAAATTTTAAATGTAGCTCTTATAAAATTTTGTCACGAAATTTACGCTCAATAATCTGACCGTTCATATCAAAATATCGACTAGGCCAAATTTCTGAGGGATGTATTCCAAGATAGTTAGCAATAATCCATTCACCTTTAGGCCACGGTCTACTAAGAGTATTTGCCAATGTAGATGAACTAAGCCCGGCGTTGCGAGAAACAGCCGCTAAGGTTGTACCACGCTTACGTAATGCAGCAATAATATCGGCTTGATGCCAGTCTTTTTTAATTTCAATCATCTGCTACCCCTTCCATTAATTAATCATTGATGGTGGCAATCCAGACGGGGTTCGCAGTACCGGTGCATACTAACCGGCGAGGCCGAAGCCTCCCCCGTCTGAATCACCATTGAAAAGGCGATAACAGACGCACTGATAGAAACTTCCTACCAGTGAAAGTATGCTTACAAGGCTGCGAAACCCTGACCATTAGATTTTGCCAATGGTGGAGATACTTTAACGAATTGTTTTATCTGGTTCAATAAGCGAATCAGTAAAACAGCTTAACTTTTTACGTTATATCCCATTGAACATGTTAAGGTGCTCTTGCTGCTCTTCACTTAAGCTAAACGCAAACTCTTCATGCTCTATCTGCCATGTGCCAAAACTCATCAGGAACGCAATCACAGGGTCGATTTTATTCGCTGATTTTCTCTTGTTCGGTTTGATATTAGCGTTCGCGTCGGTTTCCATCACCACATTGGACATTGCCCACGTAAGCACCGGATCGCCATTGTGACGAATAACTTTGCGGTTAACGAATACCTCGGCAGATTTCGCCACGGGGCTAAAGCGCATATAGGTTTGCGGGAACGGCTCAACATCCAGCCCCACGCCTTGTAATTGGGTACGTAGATGCGTGGCATTCCATGTGTCAAAACCCACCAGCTTGATATCAAACTGCTGGCTGTCGTCGAGAATATCATCACGGATACAGTCATAATCAATGCAATCGCCTGCGGTGGTACGTATCCAGCCTGCTTGCGCCCATTGTCGATACACAGCCCGATTCTTGTTGGCGGGGTTTTGTAACTGCGCTTCGGGTAAGTAATGACGGGTCAGTAATAACAGTTCATTATCCACGGGGAACGTGTAACAGAGACTGGTTATATCACCTGTTGAAGATAAATCCAGTCCGGCGTAACACTCCAGCCCTTTGAGATCATTTTCATCATAATCAGTCTGGCAGGCTTTCCATGCACCTTCACCCAACCACGGGGTTTCACCCTGACACCAAATATTAAAGCGTTTGGTTAGCATTTCCGTCCATTGTGAGGGAATGCCTCGCGCTTTCTGGATTGTGTCATGCAAGGCGGCACTGTCTACCGATACATCAAGATTAGGGTTAGCTTTTATCCAAAGGGATTCATCATCAATCTCTTTCTCGTCGTCCAGTTCGTAAATCAGGGCAAACAGGGATTCGTTCTGTTCTTCGCCATCCAGTATCTGGCAGCAATAATCATAATGCTGTTTACAGGCTGAAATAACATTACTGCCTGTAAACAGCATTATCAGGGTGTAAGTGATATTCATCGACAATTGCCAAACTGGGGTTTGTACCCTCAATCGTAGCGGCTTTGGCGGCCAATGGTTTTAACAAACTGTTAGTCTTTGGATAAGTAACTTTGTGTTGCTGGATAGCTACTCGTTTTTTCAATGGCTTTGATAACAGGCTCATCTGGCGGGCATCATCAAACACAATTCGCGCCTGATCACGGCTTACGGCGGCGGTGTAAATATCCTGCTGGCCTTGTTCCATCACCAGAAACCAGTTAGCCAGTATTGCAGCCACCGTCGATTTCGCATTTTTGCGTGGCACCTGAATATAAGCACTGCGGTATTTTCTACGTCCGGCCACTTTCACTTTGAAGCCAAACAGATTCGCAAAGGCGAACTGCTGCCACGGCTCAAGCATGATGGGTTTACCGCGCAAATGGCCTTTGACATGCGGACAGACACGGGAAAAGGCAATAAACCGTGCTACAACCTCCAAATCAAACACATAAAGCGGGTTATTCAGGTCGTTAAAGTAGCGTTTAACGGCCTGTTTTACGCGCTTACAGGCCGGAATTTTGCCGTTTTCGATATCAAAAGCGTACTGTTCCCATGCGTTCATAGGCGATCCAGCTCGTCTTCTTCCTCGGTTTCCACCGGATTTTTACGCCGTGACACGGGGTCAAAACCCAGCAACGACGACATTTTTATCATGATTTTCTCGGCATCGGCTTTAGCGCTCAATGATGGATTTCGGCTTTCACTGCCCTGACTGTTTACAATGCTAAAGCCCCTGATATCAAGGTCTGCCACGGCTTTTCGGTAAATGGCATAGTTCACGCAATACAATTCTAAATTGTTCCAGTCAGCGGCGTTCAGGTCTTCCCGCTCAGCTAAAATTTTACCTTTGGCCTTCCATTGGCTGGCGGCGATATCATTAAGGTAAGTAGGCGGTTTTGGCGCTCTTGCCATGATTGTTTTCCTTGTCGTTTTATTTTCAAAAAAACTGCCGTGCGTAAAAATTGAAGGAGGGGGCGGTTCCGCTGGGAGGGGCATTTGTCATTTTTGATACCCCCACCCCGTTATTTCGTTTCGTTATTATTCTTTTGATAACCAATCACGATACCTTGTCGCTTCGGTTTCCTGCTCTCGATAAGCACCCTGCTTGCGCTTTGCTTTGGTCATGGGGTCTGTCTGTACGGTCTTGCGGTTATGGCAGGTCTGGCATAATGCTTGATGGTTCGATGCAGGCCAGAACAGCACATCAGCATCACCCTGTATCGGGATGATGTGATCTACAATGATGGCAGGCGTGTAAATACTTTGCTGTAAGCAATGAGCACATAATGGGTTGGCTTTCAGGTAGTGCAGCCGATAGCGTCCCCATTGATTGCTGTAGCCTCGCTGGGTTCGGGTGCCGCGTTGCTTGTCCTGCTGGCGTCTGGCTTCCCGCTGGTGTTGTTCGCATCGGCCTGATTTCACCCGCTCGCGGCAGTGTGGATAGCTACATCGCTTTAAGGGCTGCCACGGCATCAGTAGACTCCCACATCGCGATAGACTGACCACAGTGATTTAATGGTAAACGGGACTTCTTTTAGCTCAATATCCGTTGCCATTTCCCGATTTTCATACAGCAACCCGATATAAAGCAGGCAGCCTACTTTGATTGCTGGCGTAAAAGCCAAGCCATTATCAAACCGCTTACCGATATGTTGCTGACAGACTTCCAGCGCGGCTTCGGCATACGCCATTAATAACGCATCATCAAGGGCGTCGCTTTCATCAATCCGGCAATGTTGTTTGATTTCACTGAGGGAAATTTCAATATCAGACATATTTCACGCCTCCCTTGCAAAGCAGTTCCAGACGGGAGTGTTTCGGATCAGGGATAACGGCAACAATGGCAAAGCTCTTACCGTGGGTGCTGGCACCTTGATAGATAATGCGATTTGTTGTGGTGATATCATCACGGTAACGCAGCCAGATACGCACGGTAGCTTCGGATAGCACAGCACCGGAGGCGACCAGTTCCCGCCCGCTAATCGGCTGTACTTCTGCCCAAACGTCAGCAACATCCACCCATTTGTTTATCACCGACCCCATCGGTGAGCGGCTTGATTCGTTTTTCTGAAGGGTGATTCGGTGCCTCAACCTGCCTGCTCTCATGCCTTGTTCTCCACAGGTTTTTTCACTTCAACCGTTTGTTTCCATGCCTGACTGAATTCATCACCGCCCTCACGGGGCGATAATCCCTCACGTTCGCGGGCTTCATTCGGTGACATGACACCGGATTTAATCGCCGTCTCATAACTCTGGAAACGTTCTTTCGGATTGGCACGCAGCAAATCGGCAGTATCAAATTCCACTTGATAACGCATACCCCGCTTTGGCGAAGTCATCAGCAAGGCCGCTTTGATTTGTTGTTCAAAATTGGCAAGCCACGGGCGCATAGTGATGGTCAGAAAAGCGCGGGAGGCCTCGCTAAAGTTGCTGTAGGTACTGTTCGAATATTCTTGCAGAAAGATCGGGCTGACATTGAACATACGGGCGATATCGTCAATGGTGAAGCGACGGGAGGCCAGCCATTCCGCATCTTGGTTACTCATGCCTAGCTGCTGGTATTCCATCCCGCCTTCAAGAATCGGCGTTTTCCCTGCATTGCGAGCACCCTTATAACGTTCGAGGGCTTCCAGTGCCTTACTTCCCTTGATCCCATCCAGCCAGTCAGCGGCTTTAATCACCCCCGCCGCCATCATGCCATCTTTCATAATGCTGGCGCCGTGGCGCTGTTGTGCCAGCCCCAAACCCAGAGTTTCACGGCAAACGGTAACAGGCGATCGCCCAAGAAAACCATCTTCGGTGGCATAGCGCAGATGCAGCACTTCCTCCTGTAAATAAGTTCTTACCTTGCCGCTATAGGGTTCTGTGATAGTGTACGCAAACCGGTGATCGGATAATCGTTGGGGTACAACCGCTGACGGCGGATAAGGGTGCAATGATTGTGGCTGACCATCCTGCCCCCAGACAATCACTGCATACGCATTGCCATTCAGCAGACAATGACGCATCAGGGTTCTTTTGAACTGGTACGGTGTCTGGCAGTCATTCGGACATTCATTCAGCAAGTAATCAACGGGGTGATCGCTCAACCATTCGCGGGATTCTTTGCTGTTCTGGTGCTGAACCCGATAGAGATAACAAGGCATGGAGGCTACCGCTTCACTAATGACGGTAACCGCGTTCATCACGGCGGGTAAACCTTCTGCCGTCGAGGGGGAAACATGTTCGCCCGATTTGGTATTAGATATGCCTGCCAGAGAAAGAAACTCATCAATACCCATGCTGCGGGTTTCAGGTGTTTTACGCTTAAAAGGCCACATCATTACACCTCGGACAGTTGCAACCAGTAATGACGCAAATCCACAAAGCAGGGTTTAGCGGCATTCAGTGAACGCTTGGCAATCTCAACGCCACTTTCAGGATAGGCAGGTAAGCTGGTTATGGTGATTTCCCGTAATTCAGCCTCCAATACTGTTCTGATATAAGGTGTCTGACTGGTATCCCACTGATCTTTAATGGCACGAAAACCAAAGGACATGCCTTGTATATCCCCGCGTTCAACCAACGTGAGCACATCGTGCCCCAATTGCGTATCTGGCGGGGTTAACTCGAAACGTAATCCGGTGGCATCTTCGACAAGTTGCAATGTGCTGGACGTGGTACGGCCTAACAGGTTTATCGGATCGTGCTCGTACAACGCTCTGATATCAGCGCCTGCCGCTAAACTGGCGTTAAATGCATTCGGTGCGAATTGTTCGATAAACTCATCCCACAGCACGTGTGATCGGCTGTTCCACTTAATCACATAACCTGTCAGCATCTTATTGCGGGCAGACAGTGAAGCTGTGCGGATTTCAAAATCATTCTTCATTGATGGACTCCAAGGCTTGGAAAGGGCGCGATACCCCTTCTGCTTAGTTGCTGGATGTTTTCACTTCCAGTACCTTAATCGCGTTGGGATCCACCAGCCCGCCACCCAGATATTTATCGGTATGAACCTTATAAAATCCCGGCTCGGTGATATTGTCAGGACGGGTACGAATGCCCGTTTCATGGTCAACAATGAAATAGCCGCGTTTGAAGTCACCCAGACCGATCACACCCTCCGGCATAAATTCGAGGTAATGGACAGGCAAGCCCAGCAGCATATCCGGATCACCCGCCTGTAAACGTTCCCGCCAGATATAGTCGCCATTGCCGTTTTTCAGCTTCTGCACCTGCGCGGCTGTACTGGAGTTCATCACCCAGACTGAATTTTTACGATACTTGTTCTTGAGTAGGAACTTAAGGTCAATCAGGCTATCGGCGGAAAGCGCGGTAACTTCCAGTTTTTGCAATGTACCAAATGCACGTACTTTGTCAGCTTGGGTATCACGGGAATAAGACAGGAAGCCCTTCGCTTTCTTACTGCCGTCACCGGTCACGAGATCCGTTTCTTCGGTATCAACAAATGTGTCTGCAATTTCGGAAGTCAGTCAGCCTAAGATATCGACATCGCTAAAATCGATAATTTCTTGGGTGGTTTTGGGGTAGGCATAAATGGGGAACAGCTTTATGCTGACTTCTTCCATCTTCGGTGTCGTTGTCTCACTGCGTGCCTTGCCTTCTTCTCCGTGTGCCACGGCAGCGCCACCGACTGAAATCAATTGCTTATATTCGTTGCTACGTGTGGTTTTTACCGTACAGATCCGGCGCATGACTGACTCATCAGTCAGTTGTTGCATGATTTGTTTGTTCAGCTCAGGGATAACGGTATAGCCCCCCTCAGACGGAACACCCGTAGACAGGGAGCGAGTTTCACCAGTCAGAACATAGTGGCGTAATTCATCATTGCTGAGTTTTTTGCTGGTCGGTTGGCTTTTTGCCTGACTGCGTTCTTCATCAGCTAAAGACTCATAACGGGCAATTTCAGTATTCAGCGTGTCGGACTGGCTACGCAGTTCGTCGAACTCTTTGGCTTCATCGACATTGAGCGAGCGTTTTTCGTTTTCAGCTTTGGTGAGCAGTGAACGCATTTGTTGGGTTAAATCGGATTTTTTCTGGCGTAATTCGAGTAGTTTTTTCATGGTGTTTTTTAATTAATTTATTTTTCGATAAACAAACTTTTAACACTATGAAAAATAATAAGAAAGAATCCTGATTATGTTTAACAAGCATACAAAAGCATAGATATTGAATATCTATCAATAAGGTATCGAAAATTAATAAGGTGCAATATTACTAAGATAATTTAGAGCTGGTAAATTACCATTTGTTATAATTCCAACCATTCATTGCTTAATGCAAAAACAAGAAAAGTCTTATTTTTATCATATTAAAAATTAGAATATAATATTTTTATAAAGAAAATATCCTTTACCATGAACCAATCATATTTATCGTCTAAGATTATGATTGTACCTTACGAAAATATTGATATTTACTAATATATAAAGTGGTTATATTATCGTATCCACAGAATTTTGGGTTGAGGGTTGAACAATTGGTTTGTGTTGAAATTTATCTACACATGCATTTTGCGTAATGTTGTATGTATAAAATATTATAGCGCACTTAACTAAATGACAGGAGTCCAAATGACTAAAAGAAGTGACATACAAAATGGGCGATTGGTTTATACAGAAAAATTAGGGTGGTTAGATTTGGGTCATGCTAATGGTGATGACGCAAGGAAACTAATGATTTCTCTTGCTTTGGGGGATGAAACAACTCATAAATCGCATTTTATTGTTAGATATGTCCAATATATGGGCAAGGGACGTAACTATGGAACATCGATAAAAACAAGATGGAAAGTTAGAAAGGGTTTATCTTTACATGATAAAAAAAGAGTTGCTCTTACTATTATGATGTATACAACTCATTCATTTGAATCATACCAAGATTCCTTTCCTTTTACATTAGTTTCGGATAGTGGTTATAGTGGTGAGGACTTGATTTCTAACTTATTCGGTTTTTATCAGGCAATTAATGATATAAAATACTTACCCCAAGTCGGGGTGGTGAGTAAAGAAAAAGCATTCAAGCGATGGGATTACTACGGAGCTATAGGAAAATATAAAAATAAATCTTTTAAACCGCTATTATTTCCCGACCCTGAAAAATACCCCAACAATACAATTCCTTATCACGTTCCCTTGCCAAGTTTTCTGGATACTATAAAACCTATAAGTAATATAAGAACTAGTCAAGATGTGACTCTCATTGAAGATGCAAGTTGGGTTAATATAGGTAAAGAATATGCTGGGATTGCGGTTGAGTAATTTTATACGTATATGTATAGTTATATTTTCTTTAATTATTGGCATTATTTTTTTTATTGCCTCATTAGCTAATGTCAACGTATCATATACGAAAAGAAATTTCATTTATTATTATATGTTTACCTTTAATGAGATTAAGAATGCGCCTTTGATTTCGAGTGATTACATCATATATTACGACTCCCCAGACGGTAATAATACAATGACTAACGAAATCACCTTTTCAAATGTAAAATCTAATCGTTTGGTAGAATTAATAGAATATACTGAAAATATGGGTTTTAAAAAATACTTCGATAAGTATTGGGGAGATGAACGCTGGCGCAAAGATGGTACTACTATAAGTATAAAACAAAATGATACTGACCGTACCATTTTGTTTTTGGTTGAGAAGAATTAAAATACATTCTCTTCTCTTATACTGTAGCCTGATGTGCCAGCAATGTGATGTGTCCATGTTATGCTATCATATGAAATTGTTATACTTTCATATGGTTGCATATCATTGTGGCTTAGTGAATTAGGATAATGGCTGGAGATGTTTTTTATAGTGGCATTCGTTAATTTGATAGAATAAAATTTTTCCAATCCCCCTGCTGAACTATTTCTATAGATTTCAAGTAAACAATCTAGATGTTCATTATTTGATATGGAAACCCCTAATAATGGAGATGATTTATCGATTGGTTTTGCTATTACTATAGGGTGATGGTTTACATTCTGTTCTCTATTAATATCGTGGTCTATAGAATAAACCAATATTTTATCCTTGTTTTCCTCTTGGTATTTATTACCAATTGAATCATAAGTTGAACAACCTGCTGAGATCAATCCTTGTTTTTTACCATTTAAGGTCATGTAAATAATATTAGCCATTTCGTTTCCTTTTGATTTTATAACAATAAAGCACATAGTTATTTATCTGCCTGTCACTGTCAATAGCTATATCCCTAATTTTCCATGAATAAAAATAATAATGATAAAAACTATAACATGGTAATTAAAAATCCTATGACTCAATGAGTCATATATACATTAAATTAAGTGACATTGATTATCCTAACATAAAAAACATGCCATTAGACAGCCTATAAAAACGATTATTTAGTTTGTTAATTTGAATTATGCTTTGATATATATCAAAACATAAAGATATTTTTATCTACTAATTGCTTCCTTAAACAGAAAAATGAGCACGTTAAATTAGAATATTTAGTTTTCCTACCAGAGATATCCCCTGAAAATCTTTTTCACCCTCTCAGTTATGCACCCTCTGCACAATACCCTGAAAGCCTTGCTACATATGGGTTTGATGCAATTAATATGATATTCACTGACTGTATCATCTGTTCACCCACTTTTTAGATTAATGAAGAGAATGTAGAGTTGATGTATAGTTAAAAAATAACTATACATCTATTATTTTCTTTTAAATACAGATAGATAATTGAAATAGTGTATGGAATGCAGACTTAAAGCCAAAAGTTTTATATAGGTGACGTGAAATCTCGACGCTCAGGCACTGACGGTAGCCATTCTTCGGCTTCTTCTGATAATTCAACGTTGTAGGAAAAGCCTTTCTTGGTTCGCACTTTTCGGTACTCTTTTCGGTACTCCAGCATAATCTTGGGGATGGATTCACCAAATTTTGTTAGTGTCAGCGGACGTTCAAAGCCGTGTGCTTCCATAAAAGAGAGATAGGCGTGATACAAGTATAATCTCGGTGCGCGTGGGTTGATGTTCTTATTGCCCATCTTCATTCCAGTTGCATCATTGACAGACACCAGGTAATCGCAAAAGCGATACAACGGATCGGAATGACTTTTTACCGTTAACGCTTCGTTCGAGTCGCGTTGCGCCTGTAGCAGTTTTTTAGCCTTATTCTGGTCGGCAAATTCTGTTAATAAATGACGAATAATCACTGAAAGCTCCCGACTGATTTTCTCCGTCAATTGTGGGTCTTTCTCCGATTCTTTGACTGGAATATTAAACGGAAATATCACCCGCCGCCGTGCTATACCGCCATTGCGTTCTGTAAAACTCATCGGTTCGTTATTGGTGGCTAGTACGACAGCTTTAATAATCGTTGAAAACTGCTTCTCGTATTTTCCGTCAACTTCAATCAGGTCGCCGCCTGTAATGGCCTTAATGCTTGCCCCTTCACCGACATATTTAACCTGATCGGGCAGCGTAATTAAGCTCTTGCCGACAAACTGATAACGGCCTCTGGCTTCATCCAGTGCTCTCATATTGCCACTGGCGGTGTTATGTTCGCCTGCCAATAAGGTAGCGATATAAGTAAACACACTTTTACCGCTACCACCTTCGCCTGTCACTTCAATAAAGAGCTGCCAGTCATAACGGTTTGCCAGAATCATAAACAGGGCAGCTTTGATACGATTCATTTTGTTTTCATTCTGACCCGCTGCATGGGATAACCAGCGGTAAAAATCGGGGGCATGGTCTGGTAAATTTTCACCGACAACAGGCAGTGTGAATGCAATGCCGTTATGATTAATTAGCCAGTGTTCCGGCTGGAGTGGGGTAAATTGTTGTGTCGATAGCTCATACACACCATTACAAAACCCGATTAAATCCGACCGTTGTTCGCCAATGACCGGAATTTGTAATTTCATGGCGCAGATAGCGTTATTGATCCCGTTTGGGCTGTACGGAGTGTCGTGCTGGTCAAAAATTGCCACCATTGCGCGACGAAGCTCGTTATCTGACAGGGTTTCCCATGTTGTGCCGTTATAGTGATAAACTGCTTCGCTTTCAGCATGTACCGCGATTTTTTTGTAATGCTCAACCAGCAATGCCCCGCGCTGACTGGCTGCCATTTGTGCCAGATTGTTATTGGCCTTTTTGGGCTTAGTTTCGTGGATCACTGCCGCTTCTGCTTCCATGAGTTTTTTCTCTCCAACCTGATATAATCCGTTGCTGAATGCCTGCCTTGCTGCCTCTATGCCGTGACGCTGACGATAATCGTCCCAGTCGGCTTTATATTCCATTGGCGGTAACGTTACCCAGCCATTAATCGCTTTAGCGGTCTTTTCTGCCGCTATTTTGCCCACATTCTTTTTGAGCTTGCCGTTTTTGTCCCGTTCGCCTTGTGAATGCCAGTCATTATCGGCAGCAAGAATGATTTTCGATTCAGGCCACTGTTTTCTGACCAATTCGGCTACATTCAGTAAATTACTTTCATCAATGGCAGCCAGTACCACGCCCTTATGTAACTGGCTAGCAGTGAGTGCTGTCGCGTAACCCTCTGTAATGATGATGGTGTCCGGCGTTCCGGTAATTTCAGATACCGGAATAAAACTCCCTTTCTTCTGCGTGCCGGAAACAAGGCGTTTTTCGCCGTTAGGCTTGATGATTTGTGCGCCCGTATTGGTATCGCTTAGTGTCTGAGTCACCAATAATAGAGAACCCTGTAATAACCGCTGATTGGGGTATTGCAGCTCCTTTTTCACCAAATACTGAGATTCTCCCCTTATCGACTTTTCCACCAGCACCGCGATCCGTTCTGCAATGGGTTTTACTGTTCGGGGCTGCTCTTTGACTGGTTTGAATATAGGTTCAGGTAACGGCATTGCCAGCACATCAGCAACCTGCTTAGCCGCTGCCAGAATAGTGATGCCTTTAGCTCTCGCCACTAAATCCAAACCATCGCCATGATTGGGCTGGTCACACTGGCGACAATGCCAATCGCCGTGATGGTTATCATCTATAAAATGAAAACGGTCAGTACCGCCGCATATCGGGCAAGCACCATGCTTACTCTTTGCCGGAACATCAACGCCACAGGCTGGCAACAAGCTTTGCCAATGATTCATAGCTGATTGTTTCACTGTTCGGATAATGTTTATCGGGTGGGTTTCTACGCTGCTTTTATGAGCTTTATATCCATATGAAGATGATTGACTCATGCTTTATTCCTCGTAAACAGCCGCTTGAAGCGCATGGTAAACGTCCTGATTGATATCACAGGCTAACGCAATCAGGTTATTTAAATCGATAGAGCATTCGTCTTTGGCTTTTTCAAGAATGACGTAGAATAAAGAAGTTGCCAGCCCCGTGTTGTGCATAGCCTGAGTAAGTGAAATAGGCGCTCGACGTTCGTACGTTCTGACTATTTCAATGTCGATAGATTTATTATCTGGTATGCAAGAATGGCGAATACGCATGGCGGCTTTCTCTGCTCCGCGCAATGTCTTGTATTTGTAACGGATTGTTTCTTTTTTTATCTCGCCAATATGCTGATTTGTGGTTGTAATAATGAGCTTAAACATGGCTCACCTCCAGAATGGAGATAAGGTACATAGGGAAGAATTTAGGTAAACGGGCTTTGCCCTTTCCAGTTAGAAAGGTATATTGAAACATAGCTACCTCGATATTGTAGTTATCGTTGGTGGTTAGCCCTCGTTTGATACGGTCAATATCATTCGGGGGCGTTTCTTTTTGTACATACACCGTGATAAAGTACGTACATAATAAATCACATGCTATAAGGTTACGTACGTACATGTCAATCTTAAAAAGAGACAAAACTGAAAAAGGAAAAGGTTTGTCTCCCACTTTCCAAATCAGAATAACACCAGAATTAAAAGCACAATTTGAAGATGCTGCGTCCGATGCAGGAATTACTTTAGGTAATTGGTTAAAAACATTAGGCCGCAAAGAATTAGAAAGACTGGGTGTAGAGCCAAAAGGCTGAACCAACCAATAATAAATCTGATAGTTAACTAACTCTCTAAAAGATAGCAAGTTAAGGGTAGCATTCACTGTATTACCCTTTTTGCTTTCATTGTGCTACTACGCCGCGAGATTCAGCTATACGTTGATCTATCCAGCCATCAACTTCTGATTCAAGAAAAGCAACTGAGCGAGTGCCAATTTTAATTTGTTTCGGGAATTTATCTTCTCCAATAAGTCTATAGATCCACGCTTTGCTATAACCTGTTCTGCGTTGAACTTCTGATAAACGAATAAGACTTTCTTTAGGTGTGGTAATTATTGACATGTGGTTTTCCCTGTTAACTTATCTATATTTGATGTTTCTAGACGTTATTAGAACAGGGATAATTAAACCGAAGTTCCAATGTGAGATCATCACATTGGAATAGTAATCCGTTTCATACAAAGAGTGTGTTACATCTTATTATTTTGATTATTAATCATTTTTAGTTAGAAAATACTAACGATGGAAAATATATCAACCCGTAACGATACTACGGACTGGTATAAAATTAGCCAGTACACCTTAATAAAATATTATATTTACCTGATGTCTCAGATACGCAATATAATATATAGTTCCAGATGAAATTATTTCCGCCGTTTTTTAGCAAAGTCATATGGAGTTATATATTTTTCTCTATTTGCGTCCAGATAATCAGCCCACCATTGAACCATTAGCTGCCGTTCATCCAGATGCTTAGATGTGTGAATATACGCAGCACGGACGTTCTTTCTTTCCACATGGCTTAATTGGCGTTCTATTGCGTCATCGTTCCATAATCCCGATTCACCCATCGCACCACGCGCCATTGTTCTAAATCCATGACCACAAACTTCTGTTTTGGTGTCGTATCCCATACCGCGTAAGGCATTATTTACGGTACTTTCGCTCATGACTTTTGCCGGATTATGGTCATGAGGAAACATCACCTCACATTCTCCACTCAAACCCTGCAAGGTTTTAAAGAGAGATACGGCCTGACGACTCAGCGGCACAATATGCTCAGTTTTCATTTTCATGCCACGCTCAGAGAATTTAACGCCTTCAATGGGTTTTCTTATGGCGGGAATTTTCCAGACTGCATTTTCAAGATCAAGTTCTTCCCAACGGGCAAATCTCAACTCACTGGAACGGACGAACGTTAATAAAGTCAGTTCTACAGCAATTTGAGTAATCAAGCGCCCGCGATAGTGAGAAAGACGGGTAAGAAATTCAGGTAAGCGTTCGTGGGGGAGTGCTGGGTGATGTTTGGCTTTTACAGTGGAAAGCGCGCCAGACATATCATTTGCGGGATTAGATTCAAGAATATCATTCTGAACAGCATATCGCATGATGGATGTTACACGTTGCTGTAATCGCTGAGCGATATCGTGTTTACCATCAGCATCAACGGATTTGATAGGCGCTAAAAGTTGGCTTGTTCTTAAAGTGGAAATATCGAGCTTGCCAATATGAGGAAAAATATAATGTTCAAGGCTGCGCAGAATGCGGTTGCTGTGATCTTCACTCCATCGCTTATTGCTGGCGTGCCATTCACGGGCTATCTGCTCAAAGGGAGGTGCCCCTTTTGATTCGGCTTGTGCCCCTTTTTTCTCTGCTTTGGGGTCAGAGCCTTGGGCTATGAGTTTTTTGGCTTCATCCCGTTTAGCACGAGCATCGGCTAAAGACACTACCGGATAAACACCAAAAGCCAGTCGGTCTTCTTTCTTATCGGTAGGGCGGCGATACTTCATACGCCAGTATTTAGAGCCGCGTGAGGTGATCTCCAAATAGAGTCCGCCACCATCAGCGAGTTTGTAGGTTTTTTCTTTGGGTTTTGCTGCTTCGATTTGTCGTGCGTTTGGTTTCATTTTTTAGGGGCACATTTAAAAATAGAAGTGTAGGTGCCCCAGATTATGCCCCGTGGTGCATGTTGATTGCAATGGACTAAAGTAGACATAAAAAGAAAAGACCTGATTGATTTATCAGGTCTTTCTAGGAGTTAGTTTACTAGAGTAGACGTTAGTAAACTTATGTTTGGTGCCCAGGGCGGGACTTGAACCCGCACAGCCTAGAGGCCGAGGGATTTTAAAAAATTTGCATGATGTTTTACAATCAATAACTTACTGAAAAATAACATGTTAATTTATCCAGATGTATATTTATATAAATTAATATGTTTTTCCGTCGCCACTTTTTTTCAACTTTTTTAGTTGGTCATAGGGGTTTAATGTGACTGCTGCATCTAAATGGTCGGGCGCAAAATGTGCGTAACGCATCGTCATCATAATGGAGCTATGTCCTAATATTTGTTGTAACACTAAAATGTTGCCACCATTCATCATAAAATGGCTGGCGAACGTATGGCGTAGAACGTGGGTGCACTGCCCTGTTGGTAAAATGATTCCTGCCTTTTTCAAAGCGTTTTCGAATGCGTCATAACAATTCGAGAATAAAGCTCCCCGCCTTTTAGGTAACAACTCATATAATTCTTTAGAAATAGGCACGGTTCTGTTTTTATTTCCTTTGGTTTGAGTGAAAGTCACTTTATAAGGCATGACTTGAGACTGGCTTAACGACTGTGCTTCTCCCCATCTCGCTCCTGTTGCCAGACAAATACGAGCTACACAACCTAAATCTTTATTCCTTGATTCATCACACGCTGCCAATAGTCGTTTTATGTCTTCCAGATAAAGAAAGGCCAGTTCCTGATCACCCTCTTTAAACTGGCGGACTCCATCAAGAGGGTTCTCTCCTACCCATTCACCCAATCTTTTTAATTCTGCAAATACTGCATGAATATACGATTGTTCACGGTTAACAGTGGCTTGCTTTGGTGCACTCTTGCCTTTTGCATTCCATTTACCGTTAAGACGTTGCTCGCGGTATACCGCAAACATATTTTTATCAAACTCGGTAACATAGGGATCATTTAGCCGCATGCAAATTGCATCCAATTTGGATTTTCGCGAATGACCAGACTCCAGCGTTTTACCGTGCATCTCATACCAGCGTTCAACCAAATTACTTAACTTTATTGCCTGCTTAATGTTATCTGCTGATATCTCTTTGGGGGCTAGCTTTCGCTCAAAGGCCATCGCTTCGCCTTTGGTTGCGAACTGTTTTCTGATCCGTGGGCCAGTTTTGCCATTGGGATAGCATTCACAAATCCATTTACCAGTTGGAAGTTTTCTGACAGCCATAAGAATTTTTCTAAATTAAAGTGAATGGAAAGGCTGAGGTTATAACTCAGCCAATGTTAAAACTACCATTTACATGCTTGCCTTAATGGTTTTACTGCCTCGGATAATCCTTTCAAATTAAATGTTGTTGCAACAGGGCTTTCTCCGTAAGGTATAATTTGTGCGTAAAGTTTTTGACTATTAGACATTTCTTTAATTATAGAAACTGGCATTTGGAAAAATGCAGCTTTATTATCGGTGGATATGTAAACTTCCCGTGTCACTGCTTTTTTAGAGTCAATTCTAGTTATCATGTCAGATGAATCAATACCTAAATAAGTATCCCAAGTTATAAAGGCATCTGTTTTATTTTCGCGACAGACAAAGTTTAATGTTGGCCGAATAACCTTACCAAACATACCTTTTATAGGTTTTTCAGCATATATGTATAAATGAATATTTTCAGAGTCATCAATAGGAGATTTATTTTTCTGAATTTCCCATTCTCCTTTATCATCCAGTGATAGTGAATCATCTGCAAAAGCATTTGTAGTTAACGCTGATAAAGCAATTAATGTACTTACAAGAGTAAACTTACTAATTTTCATAATACTTAATTCCATCTTATTTAATTTTTAACGGCAGATATACAAAGCTATAAGGTACAAATAACTACAGCCAAGTAGCAATAGCTGTAGTTATTTGAGCCTTACGCTTTCTCTATTTCTCCCATACGCAATACTATTGCCAGCTTTCTGTAGCTTTAAACGCGACGCCTCAGTCATGGCGCGATATTGCTCAATTATTCCCTGTTCTTCTATTGAGATATCCATTATCTGTATTCTGTTTCCTGTGAGGATGTAAGCTACATCAAAGCCAATGGCGGCTAATCTTTGCAAGTGTGTTCCTTCAAGTGGAATTTCGTCCTGTTCGTAACGCCATAGTGAGTTACGAGGACATTCGATAAAAGTTTCAAAGGTTGATTGATTTATATTCAAACGGTTACGTTCCTTTGTGATTCTGCTTCCCATTGTGCTCACTAAAATATCTCCTCTATATTGGTTGTATGTTAATCAATATTGTAAAAAAAACAAGTAGTTAGTGGTGCGTAATGTAACATTGTGATACATATGAAACATATTCATAGATCACAATTTCAATTGTTAATCTAAATAATAGTCAACTATGTAAATGGTTTAAATTTGAATAATCACCTATTTTTTACTTGGCTATCAAGTGTTGATTGTGCAAAAGCTGATCCTACAGCTCTCATGTTTGCGCGAGATTCTTCGCTCATAGCACGGTAATACTCAATTAGTGTTTGTTCTTCATTGGATATCGTTACTTGAGTCTGTGGCGTCCTGTTTCCTGTTAAGATATATAGAACGTCACAACCATGTTCCGCTAATTTTTGTAGATACGCTCCGCCCGGAACTTTTTCATCTCTTTCATAACACGCTTGAGCACCGCGAGAATACCCCGCTAAGTTAGCAAAGTCAGTTTGGTTTAGTCCCAAACGTGTCCGCTCCTCTTTCAATCTGAAACCTATAGTGTACATATTTTTTAATCTCCTTGTTGACTTGACACCTATAGTGATCAACAATGAATGTAAACATAACTTAGTGGATCACAATATAACATTATGGCACAAGATAGACATGATCGACGGTCGCGATTGCCGAGGGGCGTTATCTCTACAAAGCAAGTCGCACTACGGCTGTCCTTAGAAGAAGATGCAGAGTTAGAAGAAATTGCTCGCGAAGAAAACCGCTCTAAAGCAAGTCTGGCTCGCATTTACTACTTGGCAGGTAAACAAGCAGCGCAAGAAAAAGCTGAGGCTCAAACTGAACAGGTACAGTGATGAAAAACATTATTATTAATTATTATGTTGTTTCACCGTATGTATCAATTAAGAAATACTCTGATTTTAGTGGTATCCCTGAAAACACCTGCCGCGCAATGGTGAATAGAGGAGAAATTATCATTCGCCCCAAAAAAAGCAGTAAAGAAAAAATTCAGGTCAATATGATCGCCATGCTGGAAGATGCTATCAAAAATAGCTGAAACATTAATTAAACGCAGAGGGTAAAAAATGAAAAAATTAACACTTTGGGAACGTAGCAGCCTGCAATTTGCAATACTGGATCGTCTACATGATGTTTTTTTTGATGTTAAAGATGAGATTGACGTTACCCCGGAATTTATCCAGAACACGCTGGAGCAATATATGCAAATCGCAACAGGGGATAATTATTACCTGTCCCGGTCTGTGCGTCTGGGTGAGGGGGAATTGCAGCAATGTTCCTCCTGTGCGGGTTGGGATGATTATCTGTCGTCTCTTTGTGGTGATGATGAAGGGGAAGAAAATCTTTCCAATCAGAATAATCAACAGCCAGCTGGTGAAATTAAGTCCTCGTTCAATGCTTCGGATTTAAATTTATCTGTAAGAAACGGTTCTTTATATTCTGAAAAATTTGGTGAACAAGAAATAAAACGAATTGAAATAATTACGTTGACGGATGCTACCGGAAGAGACAATCGCCAAATCGATACAATTGTCACTTGGTTTGACAGTAATCAAAAGGCTCAACAGTCGGTGGATAAACCTGTAGAACAAAATATTCCTTCGAATTCAGAACCCGTTAATAAAGTTATCGAAGGAAAAAAGTACGGTCTTACCTATCAGGCTAAGCCTTTAACCTCTTCTGAAAAAATGGAATTAATGCACGGTATAGTCAGGGTCATTAACAATTATCGTGATAAAAATTGTTTAATCCTGTCAGAAGATTTGCAATCTGTTTTTGATGCTATTTGTGCTTTAGGTATGAAAAGAGTAGAGATAACCGGCATCAGTAAAGATACCGGTAAGAGTATTTAGAATGTATCAATAATAACATTCGTTACAATGCCGGCGGGTGGCAATTTATCTCTGAGTTTAGCACCAACACTAAGGAATAAATCTTGTATCTCGTTTATTTCACGAGAAGAGATTAACTCAGCAGAAGAATAATCTAAATTATCGAGTATTAACTCAAGTGCTTTTAAATTTTCTTTTATTTGTTGTTCGCAGGACATGATAACTCCTTCTATAGGGTGGTTGATGTTTTTTGCCTGTATCTCCGTTCAAAGAAACAACGGGCAACAGAACTATACCACAACACCCTGCGCCGGACAGGGCTAAAAACCGGCAACATAATAACGATGAGGTAATAAAAAATGAATATTTTGCCAACACCAGTGGAATTAAACGGCGGTCAAATTAAGTTCGGTGCGTTATTTATTCGCCCGTTACGCAAACGGGATGGATTGGCGCGTCAATATCAGGTGAGTGACGGTGAATATAGTTATGGCCGGTTCGACTCAAAACAACGGGCGTTGAGTTGCGCCCAGCAATTATACAGGCGGATACATGAACCAATTGACGAGGATGCAACATAAATTCCGGGTGACAGGGGATGATTTTCACTCCAGGGCCACGGAAACCAAAGGTCGGAACGACAGCTCTCTGGGCATGATTTTAGTTTCAATCGGGTTAGCGACAACAATATTAACCCCGTTATTGTCCTTATTATGAGGGTAAAACAATGGCAAATACTGAACCATATCGCGCAGTTATTTTGACGCTGGATGAGAAAATTGACGGCATGCTGAATACAGCGCAAATAAAAAACCGTGTTTTAAAACAAAACAGTGATAAAGCGATTGCTGAATTTATTAAGAACATGCGCGACCGCACCAATAACCGATCTCGAAACAATGAACGCGTTCTGCATTCCATTCTTCATTTAGCGGGCTTCCCTAAATCAAAATACGGTACACCTTATGAAAGTTTTACCTACGATGAGAAAAAAGCATTTATAGAAGCCATTATTCAGTTTAAAGCGGTTGCGTCTCTTATGCCTGAAAGCATCGCCTTTTAATTAAAAAACACAAAATACCGTTTTTATGACGCTTGACCGTCAGGGCTTTTTATTGCCTAAAAACAGGAAATAGCAAAATGACAGAAAATTATGCAACGAAATATTTAGCGAAAAATCCAGATACCGACGGTATCGCAGAATTAATCAGGACGGTGCGTAAAGAGGAACGCCAGCACTGTGCGAATTTGTATTCTGTGCGTTTGGTGAAATTGGCCGCCCGTATTTTAAATCACGAGATGGCGTATTCGGCCAGTTCCGCCCTGCTGCAAGAGGAAATTGAGAATATCGAGCGTCAGGCGCAGGAGTGGAACTATGTCTAAGGAGCTCGACTGCGTGCTTGACTGCGCCGCTGAATTACTGGCGCAGCGGATAGCAGCCCATGTTAACCGTCCTGTTGGTGTCTCTGCCTTTGAATGTGAAGTGTGCGGGCGCGCTATCCCCGAAGAACGCCGGATGATTATCGCCGGCGTGACCCGTTGTACCCCTTGTCAAGACGTTTTTGAACTGAAAATAAAACATTATCGGAGTGTGTGAAATGGGACAAATTCATTTTGTTAATATTGATAAAATAGGATTTGATATTATTAAAGATAATAAAAATCACTGTATTGGTGTCGATACGGGTTGCGACAAACGTATTGATTTAAACGATGCAGAAAGGATCAGCCAATTCTTTATCATAAAAAGTGTTGGCATTGAAAATATTTTTAGTCAAAAAACATTACCGACTAGCACGAGTAAAGGCGATTTTATTTTATTTTCTCTGGTTGGCGAAAACGATCGTGTTGATAACACTTTTCCACGGATCACTATCCGAATTAATGAAATTCATCATTTCCATAGTAGCTTGGACTCCCTCCTTGAAATCAACTTTTCATTTTATGAGTATTCATTATTAGCCCCTGAATATTTTTGTTATGAGGGGGCGGGTAATGGCAAATAAAACCATTCTGAAATGGGCAGGCTCAAAAGTCCGTATTATGGATAAGTTACTGCCTCATTTGCCAGCGGGTAAGCGGCTGGTTGAACCGTTTGCCGGTTCCTGTGCGGTGATGATGAATACGAACTATGACGCGTATTTTATTGCGGATATCAATCAGGATTTAATCAGGCTCTATCAAGTCATTCTGTGGGATGACGAACGCTTTATTCGGGATGCTAAAGAATATTTTGAAAACAGTAATCATCAGGCTATCTATTATTCCCGCCGTGCCGGTTTCAATGGTGACGCCTATACCAGCGAGTACCTTAAATCGCTCCTGTTCCTCTATTTAAATCGCCATGCCTATAACGGGCTTTGTCGCTATAACCAACAGGGAAAATTTAATGTCCCCTACGGGAAACACAAAACAGTTTACTTTCCTGAAAAAGAAATCCGCGAATTTCATCAGAAATGGAGAAAGGCAAAGGTTGCTTGTCTGGAATGGCAGGACACCTTAACACTCGTTGACCACGGCGACGTGGTTTATTGCGATCCGCCTTATCTGACCGAGAACGGGGCCTTTACCCAATATCACCAATCCACTTTTACCCAAACCGACCATGAAGCCTTGGCCGCTGATTTATACACACTGAATGTGCATCTTGGTGTGCCTGTTACCGTTTCTAACTCGATTGAAGCCAAAACACTGTATGCCGATCTCGGTTTCACCATTCATGAAATCGCCGCCCCGCGCTCCATTGCGGCCAATGGCAACCGCCAGCCGGTTAAAGAGATTATTGCGGTGTTGGAGAGACGTCATGATTGATATCCGGTGTCATGCGGAAAACACCATCAATGTGATTTCTGTTTCAGGGGGAAAAGATAGCCTGGCCCAGTGGTTATTGGCTATCGAGAACGGCGTAAAGCACATTGTTATCTTTGCCGATACCGGGCATGAACACCCGCAAACCATGGACTATCTGGATTATCTGGAAAACCGGCTGGGGAAAATTCAGCGGGTAAAGGCGGACTTTGCCCGCCAGATTAAAAACAAGCGCGAGTTTATCAAAACCCGTTGGCCGATCAGTTTAGTTGCCGAATGTGGCATGACTGAAGCACAGGCAGAAAAGCGCATTATTGCCGCACTCAAGGTCTTATTTCCTACGGATAACCCCTTTCTCGACCTGTGTATGTTAAAGGGCCGTTTCCCGTCAACAAAAGCCCGGTTCTGTACTTTCGAGCTTAAGCATAAGCCCATTGCTGAGCAGGTTATCCAGCCGTTGCTCACTGAATTTGATGAAGTGATCTCATGGCAGGGTGTCAGGGCGCAGGAATCACCGGAGCGGGCGAAATTGCCGGCATGGGAATCTGATATTGATGATACTGCCGGATTGTCTGTTTACCGCCCTATTTTGTCATGGACACATGAGCAGGTTTTCGCACTGGCAAAAAAACACGGCATTAAACCTAATCCTCTGTATCAGCAAGGCTGTTCACGTGTGGGCTGTATGCCCTGCATTCATGCCCGCAAATCTGAACTGGCCGAAATATTTTCTCGCTTCCCGGATGAAATCGCCCGCGTTGCCCGTTGGGAACGGATGGTGGCGGCCTGTTCACGTCGGGGTAATTCCACTTTCTTTCCATCCCATCAAGACCCGGTGAAACGGGAACGTCGTATCGACTGCGTGACCTTAGAAACACACGGCATCGAAACCTATCGCGATTGGGCACTGACTTCTAGGGGGGGGCGTCAATTTGACTTGTTGGCCGAAGAAAATTCACATCAGGCATGCAGTTCTGTGTATGCAGGTGTTTGCGAATGAGTGAGCTAATGGAACACAACAGCGATGCAATACGCTTCATGCATCGCCAGCGTGAAGACGCTCAGCCGGGTTTGCCCACTGATGCAACGATGGCTGAACGTCTGCTATGGGATACCAATCCCGCCGATCATGAATGGCGCCGCCAGTTTATCGGGGTCATGCCTGATTTTCTGGCAAAGTATTTTTCTAACCGTTATAAAAAAATCTATACCGGATCCGGCCGCAATGGCCGCCGTCGTGCTAATGCGTTTTTGCGTAAGACCATTGGTGAGAATGTATTACCACGGCTGAATACAGTCTTTGCACGTTATCAATTCAAGCATCAGGCTGCCGGTGCAACACCCTTCCCTTTTATCGAACAATTAGAGCGTCTGGTGACGCTGGAACGCAAAGAGATTAGGCAGCTGGCGTGGGATGTCTCCCAATTTATGACCGACAGCTACGAAATGGTTTCCGCGCAGTATGTCAACCAGCCCCCGGATGATCAGGACGAAGCTGAACAACGTTTGCTGAAAGTCTACCAAAGAATGGCAAAACTGGCCCAACAGGCCGGGACTGTTCCCCCTTACTGGCAGCCGTTAACCCAGGGCAGAAAAGTGACGGTTGATCAGTTATGTGCCGGGCTTCTTCGTCTGATGTCTGATAAATGGTGGTATGGCCGCCTGAAAAGAATGCGGGATATTCGTGCCGAGCATATGGCGATTGCCGTCGGACAGGTACAAAAATCCGCCTCACCCTATGTGTCCCGCAATACCCTGCGTGAATGGAAAGAGCAGAAGCGCAAGAATTGGGAATTTCTTAAAGAATTTGAATTAGAAAATGAACTCGGTGAGCGGGTGCCATTGAGTGACATGGTACTGGGCAGTGTCGCCAATCCAGCCGTGCGCCGTTGCGAATTGATGGTGCGGATGCGGGGGTTTGAGGATTTGGCCGACGAGCGCGGTTTTGTCGGTGAGTTTTATACCATGACCGCCCCGTCAAAATACCACGCGGTACACAGCAAAGGGGGCTTCGTGGAAAACTGGGACGGCGCTAATCCCCGAGATACCCAAAAGTACCTGTGCAATGTCTGGGCCCGCATCCGCGCAGCGTATGCCCGTGAAGGCATCAGCGTCTTTGGTTTCCGTGTCGTAGAACCTCACCATGACGGGACACCCCACTGGCACATGCTGCTGTTTATGCATCCTGAACATGTCGAAAAAATGCGCGACATTATTCGCCATCATGCCATGCTGGAAGACGCTGCTGAACTGAACAGCGAAGCCGCCTGCAAAGCCCGCTTTCATGTTGAGCCTATCGACAAGGAAAAAGGCAGCGCCACGGGCTATATCGCTAAATACATCTCAAAGAATATTGACGGCTACGCGCTGGACGATGAGAAAGACGGTGAAACGGGCGAATCCATCAAAGACATGGCGAAAGCGGTTTCAGCGTGGGCGAGTCGCTGGCGTATCCGTCAGTTTCAGCAAATCGGCGGTGCGCCGGTTTCGGTCTGGCGGGAGCTGCGTCGTTTGGGCGATACCCGCCTGAATATTAAAAAGCTGGACGAGGTCATTGACGCCGCTGATGCCGGCGATTGGGCCAAATACACTGAGGCTCAGGGTGGCCCGTTGGTTGCCCGTCGCGATCTGACCGCACGCCTTTCTTATGAGCGCGTGGAGGGGGGCAGCCCTTACGGCGAAGACACGCAACGCATTCAGGGGATTACCTCCCCTTATCTTATCAACGATCCCTTTATTTCAACCCGTGAACACCGTTGGCAGATAGTGCCGAAGTTACAGGCAAACAGCGACACTGTCAGCGGTGGGGGTTTGTCTTTATCTGGCGGCATCGCCGCCCCTTGGAGTTCTGTCAATAACTGTACGGGGGGTCAGCGTACGATCAACGAGGGGGAGAACTTAGTTGAAAAAGTAGTCGATTACGCCCAGTCAATCGGGATGAATTTTAGCCGGTTGATGGCGAAATCATTAATCATCGGGGGACACATTAACCTTGGTGAACAGAAATTTAGGTTATGGACAGATGGCAGTTTTATTCCGGTGGAAACGGAACGGCTGTTATCTCTGCTTTGCCTGGGGAGCTTGATGGAAAACGGCCCACTCCAATTTATTCCGATAAAAGGGATTGAACTGGATACTGATGTAGAAACATTTGGCGATCAGGAGAGCCAGAAATGATACGTTTCGGCTCGGTTTGCTCCGGCATTGAAGCCGCCAGTATGGCATGGGAACCGCTCGGCTTATCCCCGGCTTGGTTCAGTGAAATCGAAAAATTCCCCGGTGAGGTGCTGCGCTATCACTGGCCGCTTGTCCGAAATTTGGGGGATATGACAAAAATCCCTGCATTGATTGCTGAAAATCAGGCCGATGCGCCGGATATTCTGGTCGGCGGGACGCCCTGTCAGGCGTTCAGCATTGCAGGTTTACGCAATGGACTGGGCGATGAACGCGGGCAATTAACCTTATCATTCGTGGAGTTGGCAAATGTCATTGATTCAGTCAGAGCAGCAAACGGCGAACAGCCTGCAATTATCGTCTGGGAAAATGTGCCGGGCGTATTCTCCAGCAAAGATAACGCCTTCGGTTGTTTTCTTGCAGGACTTGCCGGAGAAGATGAACCATTGCAGCCATCAGGGAAGAAATGGACAAACGCAGGTTATGTGTCTGGGCCACAAAGAGACATCGCCTGGCGAGTACTCGACGCTCAATATTTCGGAGTGGCCCAACGACGCCGTCGTGTGTTTGTTGTCGCAAGTGCTCGAAAAGACTTCTGTCCCGCCACGGTACTTTTTGAACAAAACAGCGTGCACCGGCATTCTGAACCGCGCAGAACGGCGAGGAAAGCAGTTACCGCCCATGCTGGAAGCCGCGCTGTTATCTGTAGTCACTGGGATTCAGCGTTAAATCCACATCCGACCTTAAATCAGAGCCATAACATAGGCGGGATCGGAATGAGCAATCAGGAGATATTTTCTCAGCACGGCAGCGGGTTGATATCCACCTATCGCCTGCTGTCATTTGGGGAATATAAAGCAGATGACATCTCATCAACACTCAGATCACGGGATGATAAAAGCGCCACGGATTTAGTGGCGATTGCGCTAGCTGGCAACATGATAAATCGGGCGCCGGAAAATGGCGGTAACGGCATGGGTTATCATCCTGAAATTTCCTACACGCTGACAGTATCCGATGTTCACGGTGTGAATTATGGTTATGCCGTTCGTCGTCTAATACCAGTTGAATGTGAGCGATTACAGGGCTTTCCTGATAATCACACCCAAATCCCGTGGAATGGTAAAGCAGCGACTGATTGCCCCGATGGTCATCGCTATCGGGCAATCGGTAACTCAATGGCGGTGCCTGTGATGGCATGGATTGGGAAACGAATTTTAATGCAGATAGAGGCGGGCAAATGAATAACATCACCTTAAATTTAACTCTCGATATTGTTTACAACATTAACCGTAAATTTGTGCTGGATTTATTCGTCTGGCAGAAGCGTTGGAAATCCAATCAACATCACCGTAATCGCTTTCTGCATAAATGCAGACAGGCGGGCGCTGATTATTATTTCGTGCTGGAAGCGTTAAGTGATGCCTGCCGCACGGGGCGGAATAAGTTTTTTATGTCCAATAAGGAATTATTACCGGTTTTTGTTCACTACCTCGCGCAGTATTTCCCTGATCAACACGCGTATTTAACCGAAAATGCTGAAGAAATCCGGTTAGTCACGCTCAGTAATGGCGCTGAAATCCGCTTTGTGCATGAAAACAGCCCTGTCGCTGCCCTCTGTGGCGATGTCTATGTGTCCGAATGGGCTTGGTCGGATAATCCCGTTCAGTTGGTGCAATTGGCACTGGATCTATCAATGCATGAGCAATGGAAGAGAACGTTTTATTCCTCCAGAGGTTCAGGGGATAACGGCGAGGAGGCTTATAAAAAATTTTTTTCCCAGGATCGTATCATGGGTGCGCCTACTTTTTTCGATATAGTCACCTTGTTTGATGATGCTGAAAATCGCTGGGATAAAGAACAGCTGAGGGAGGCATGGTCACGCAAGGACTTTGAAGAACTATTTTTGTGCCGTTTTCCTCATCCACGTTGGTGATAAGGAGGATAAACACCATGGCGAAATCCCCCGCAGAACGTAAAGCCGCCCAGCGTCAACGCCAGAAGGATTCTGGCGTGACCAAAATAGAATTGCTGCTCGATAATCAAGAACTGGACATGTTAAAACGCAATTGCGCACTGAGGCGGCCGGGGCGTGATCCCTATGAAGTGGTTGAATACCTGACGTTGCTGATCCACAAAGATGATGCTGAATTAAAGAATCAAATGCAGGTGTTATCAACGCGGCAGTGTGGAAAATGTGGTGATACTCTTCCTGTGGCTGAATGTTGTTTTTCGGGTGAAGCTGCGTGCTGGGCTACGCGGGGTTGGCATGAAGTAAAACTGTGATGATGTGACATGTCACGATATTGTTTATAGACCCGCTGTATTGGCGGGTTATTTTTTGCCTGTAAAATAGCATCACAATTCTGCACAAAATTGCACAATTTTTCTTGACATTCCAACCCAGCATAAGGCCAGTGCGGGCAAGGTCTCCCCGCCGATGCACGATTGCACAAAAACACCCCCCTGTTGTGTGCGGGCGAGGCGGGGGAGCAATCGCGCGCAGGGGGTGGGGGAGAAATCCATTTTTTGGGGGATATCGCGAAAATCGAAAATGCGCCATCCCCGCGCCCCCATGGGGCGTAGCGGGGCGTTTGGCGTGTCGGTCAGGATGGGAGGCGGGGAGGCAAGAAAAGTGAACACCGCGCGATTGAGTGAGAATAATCGGCGGTGTGTCCGTTATGGAGGTAGTTCTTACTGGCCGTTCAGCGCTTCCAGCAAGGCATAGGGGGAAAACCTCACAACCTCTTGCCCTGCCCAGTCATTGACGGATTTTAGGTTCTCCATGATGGGGTTCAGTTCGTTGATGGCGAACACCTTCGCCGTTTTCTCAACGTCCCCCAGGTTGCCGCCGCCTGGTGGCATAATGCTCATGAGTTGCGGCGGCACCCGGTGCATGGCTAACAGGTCGTCGCGGGTTGCTTCCTTGACGTTAGCGAATTCATCCTTGGCACTGATCTGACTGAACGGCAGAATTTGCAACCCGTCTTTCTTGCCGTTGGCCGCATAGACAAACAGGTTTTTAAATGCGCCATCGCGGCGGGATTTTTGCAGGGCGTTTTGCAGATTTTCCACGCCCTGGGCATCGGTCAGGGGATCAGTGAGATACACAATCACCCCGGCATGGCTGCCGTTATTGTAGTAGTTCATCCTGAACGCCGTTGCCGAACGGTTCAGGTTGGCGGAAAGCAGCCCCGCCAGATACTCTGGCAGGCCGTAAACCTCCTGATGGATATCGGGATTCATCAGGTGAAACACGCTGTTTGGCCTGAATTCAAATTCTTTGTTCCAGCTTTCCACAAACCAATATTGACCGGGTTGTTCACCCCGCCGCGTGTATTTGGCCGGCGCATGTTTCAGCCCCAGCAATCCTCCCAGTCGGTTAGTGCGCCGTTCCAGATAGGCATTGCCGAAAACCAGATAATCCAGCACATAGGCGGCCATGTCCTGCCGGGATAATAGCGGGTGCGGCAGAAAGCAGCTCATGATTACATTGCGTTTAAAAAACAGGGGCGATTGATGATAGACCGCCGACGAGAACGCCCGCGCCAGCCCGAAAAAATCAATCGGGGTTTCATACCAGCGGCCATTTTTGGCACACTCCATGCAATCCAACAAATCCCAGCCGCCGACAATCGGCGTGGGGGTATCAAAAGTAAACGCCGCGCATTGGGCAGCATTGTCAGGCAGGTTTGCTCTGGGATCGTTCACTGTATCAGGCTGGGTCTCAGCCGGTAAAAAGGTGTGCATGTTTAAAACTCCGTTACAAAAGAACCATGCCCGCCGGAGTCGCTGGATATCGGTTCTCCATACAGGACATTCATAATGGCCCAGGCAATATCACCGTGATCAATGCCACGGGTTCGGTCGGCGTCATAAGTTACAATGCCGCCCTGTGTGATAATTTTCTTGATGGACATAAACGAGGTGGCAACCTGTTTCATGCCAGCGTCATACTCAAAGCGGCCGGAGCGGATCAGCATTTGGGCTTTCATGACCAACATGCGTTTTAATGGCGCGGAATATTTCAACAGGGTCGCGGCCGGGAAAAACTTGCAGACCAATTCATGCACCGCTTCACCGGTGCCACCCGTGCCATCAATGGTGATGCCCTGCACATGATAACGTTCGGTCAGTCTGCGAATTTCCTCAGCCTGTTTTTCAAACGCCATGCCACGAAATTGCAGCGATTCAATGACCCGCCATTTACCGCCGCTGACGGCCGGCGGTGACATCACAACCAGCCCCAGACCATCGCCATTACCGCCTGTGCCGGTCGGGTCAGCCCCGATATACACGCCCTTATTGCCCAACGGTCGCAAGGCGTAAGGTTTCCAATCCGGCCAAACGTCATCGTTATAGCCGTCAACCCCGCAACTAATCAGGCCGTTATAGTCAAAGGCGCGTTCGCCTTTTTTCACAAAGATACAGCGGTACAGGTTGTCAAAATCGGCCGGGCTGTTTTCACCCTCAATTTCATCCAAATCAACCCGATCCAGCCCCAACGCGATGGCATCATGGATAGTGACAATCTGCCGCCAGATGCTATCCCCGCACAGCATTCCGTTTTGTAATGCACTATGGCTGATATCAATACTGAATTGTTTCTGACTGGAACGGGATTGATTGAAAAATTCCCCTGTCCAGAACGGGTAGGCTTCATGCTCTTCACTGGAGGGGGTTGAGAAATAGGTACGCCGCAGGCCGATATGTGTCGCATTCCCCACCGCTACTTTGCGCAGGTTCATAAAATTACTGACCCAGAAAAATTCATCAAAGTAGAGATCACCGGTATAGGATTGTGCGGTGGCGGCTGAGGTGCCAAGAAAATAGAGCGTCGTGCCGTTGGACAAAATAATTTCATCGCCGCCCTTGAGTTCTACACCGACCTGACGGGCCACTATCTGGATAAATTTTTTGAACTGGTGTGCCTGAGAACGGCTGGCCGACAGAAATATCTGGTTATTACCGGTTTCCAGTGCCGTGATCAGGGCTTCACGGGCAAAATACCAAGTTGCGCCAATCTGCCGCGATTTAAGGATCATGCGGTTACGGCGCTCTTTCTGCTTGTACCAGCGTTTCTGGTACTCATACAGGGAGTCATAGACCAATGACCGCAGTTCACTGACTTGCTCGTCGCTGAAGTGGTTTTTCGGCGCCTTGGCCTTTTTCTTTTCTTCCTTTTTGGCGTCGTGTTTATCGAAGCGCTCTAACTGGCGATAAAGAAAATCGAGCGTCTTGAAATCATGCGGCGTCAGGGTGTCTTTTGCCTGTATCCGCAGTATTTTTACGTGCAGGTCGTCGCTGACCCGCGCCACGGGGTGCGCTTCATCCCATTTATCACGCCGCCGCCATGAATAAATGGTGTTCGTACTGACGCCCAGCCGTTTTGCTATCTGCGCAACGCTGTATGCCTGCCAATACAAACTTTTGGCTATTTGTCGGGGATCGTGTTCTGTCATCATCATGCCCCCACTTTCCCACAGCCCGCGCACGTACTGCTACGGCGGCCCACTGTCGCCAACCTGTGACACATCGAACGCTTTGAGTCGGCCGGCAGAGATTGCGAATATAGCGTTATCAAATCAGGTGCTTGTTGGAGAAGCGACCATGCCAAAAACCATTAAATTGACGGTCTGTACGGAAGGGATGACGCTCAACGGCTTTGCCGTCACCCGTGAACAGATCCAGCAGATGGCGGATAGCTATAATCCCCGTCTGTATGCTGCCCGTTTGAATCTGGAACATGTCAAAAGTTTGTTTCCTGACAGCGTGTTTCGCCAATACGCGCTGGTGAAATCCGCTAATGCCTATGAAGTCAAAGACGGGCCATTACAGGGCAAGTTAGCGCTGGAAGTGACGGTGGAATTGGATGAGGAAAAAGATGCAGGCTTGTTCGCGCTGAACCAGTCGGGGCAGAAGATTTTTTCCAGCATTGAATTTTATTCACGCTTTCCGCAGACCGATAGCGCATACCTCACCGGGATCGCTGTCACGGATACCCCCGCAGCCGTCGGCACGGAGCTGATTAAGCTGAGTGTTCAGGAACGCGGATTACCGGACAGCGACGACCGCTATTTATCGGCCTCATTGGAAACCCTGTGTGAACTGATGGAGAGCACGGAACAACCACCTGCGGATAAATCCCTCGGTGAAAAGTTCGTATTGTCCGTGAAAAAGGCATTGGGAATGCACCGTGAGCACAACCACGCGGAACTCAACACCCTACGCGACATGGTGCAGCTGACCGCAGAAAAATGCGGTGAAGCGCTCAATCAGGTGCAAAAGCTGTCCCAGCTAGAAGCCCTCTGCGCCAGTCAGTCGGAAAAAATCACCACGCTGGAAAATGAGCTGTCCACGCTGAAAAGCCAGCTTAGCCAGCAAGATGATTCACCGACCCAACGCCCCCGCGCGGACGGTTCAACCCAATTTTTGGCCGAATATTAATTTACAGGAATTTTACCCATGCCACTCAGTAACGAAGGACATCAACACTATCTGTCCTACCTTGATCAGCAAGGCAGATTAAGCGGGGTTAAGCGTGAAGGCGACCATATCCAGTTAACGGTTGCGCCCAGCGTGCAACAAAAGCTGGAAAAAGCCAAGATGGAAGCCAGCCCCTTTCTGAAAGAAATCAATTCCATCGGGGTGACTGACCAGGAAGGGGAAAAAATTGGTGTCGGTATCCATCGCACGATTGCCAGCCGCAATACTTCCACCACGGAACGCCGCGAACCGGTCAGTGTCCACGATTTAAAGGCCGCCCGCTATCGTTGCGAACAAACGAACTTTGATACCTATATCGGCTATACGCAAATTGATGCGTGGGCCGGACACCCGGAATTTCAGCAACTGATTAGTCAGCAGATCGTCCAGCAAGAGGCCAATGATCGGCTAATGATTGGTTTTAACGGCACGTCGGTGTCCGTGAAGTCTGATCGCGAGAAAAGCCCGTTGTTGCAGGATGTCAATATCGGCTGGTTGCAACACCTGCGCAACAACGCCCCGCAGCGCGTGATGAAAGGCATTACTATCACCAGTCGCGATGAAGACGGAAAAATCATCAAAAAAGGCAATTACGGTAATTATGATGCAACCGTTTATGACGCGGTGAACTCGTTGCTGGATCCGTGGCATCAGAACGCCCCCGGCTTGATTGCCATCACCGGTTCACGGCTGACGACACAGAAGAATTTCAGGATACTGAACCAACACAGCCAGCATAATCCCAACATGGAGCTGTTGGCCGGCAATGAGTTGATGAAGCTCAGCACACTGGGCGGATTACCTGTATTTCGCGTGCCGTTTTTCCCGGATGGGGCAATCCTCATCACGACACTGAAAAACCTGTCTCTTTACTGGCAAAAAGGGAAATACAACCGCTATATCAAGAACGAGCCGGAATACAACCGCATTGCGACCTATGCGCAGAGTAATGACGGTTATGTGATTGAAGATTATGGCCTGAGTTGCCTGATTGAAGATATTTCGTTTGCGGGCGCAGAGGGCAGCGGCGAATAAGTCACTGATAAGGTGCCGGAAAATTCCGGCACGCACGAGGGGAAAAACATGCTGACACCGGCACAAGAGCATTGGCAACGGGTCATGGCCGCACGCCGTGGCGATGAAACGATGTCATCGGAAACGCTGACCGCGTATGAGCAGGTATTACACCGCTTGCGCATTGATCAGGCCCGGTTATCTGACCTGCAAGGGACAGAGCGAAAAATTGACTACAAGCGCCACGTCATTGCGAGTTATGACGGTTGGGTTGATGGGGTATTGACCGCTGACACGGGTCAGGCCGACGAGGTGCTAACCCATGCCATGATTTGGCAGATGGACATTGGCAATTATGACCGCGCACTGGATTTAGCCGAGTATGTCATTCGCCATAACCTGCCGTTACCGGATCGCTATAAACGCACCGTGGGGCCGCTCTTGGTGGATGAAATTTGCGATAAGGCCTTAACGATTTTTGCCGCCGATAGTGACACGCTTGAACTCCTACCGTTGGCGATACTGGAACGACTGGCTGAATTGGTTGAACCGGTGGACATGCCAAATCAGGTAAAAGCCAAGCTGTTTAAAACACTGGCGTACACCCTGCGCCGCAGTGAGCAACGGTCAGACAAAGAGCGCGCCTTATTCCTGATGCAGCAGGCATTGATCTTGTTCGCCAATATCGGGGTGAAAAAAGACATTGAAACCCTGACACGGGAATTAAAAAAGGCCGAGGGTTCGAGTTCGGATGACACTCCGCCCCAAAATTCGAAACCAGCGGCAGCAGGGAAAAAGCCGACTCAGACCAAAACCAAGACAACGGCGTCGAAGACCAAATCTTCACGCTAACCGAATGCACCCCGCGTGCCCGGCGGCACGGTAAGCCGAACCGTTTTTAAACGCAGTCCGTTTTACCGTTCACCGCCGTTTTTCTCAAACAGGTACAAATCATGAGCTTAGTTGCAGCGAAACAACCCCGTCCCATTGATCCCGCAACCGATATCGATGACGGCGGCGTAAACGTTAATTCCGGGGCATTCTGGCCGATTATCCGGCTGGCTGACCTGCGTATATCAATGCGCCTGAGCGGGGCAGTGACCACAGCGCGCTTAATGCACATGACGACCGACGCCGTGCTGTATGTCAATCAGCAACTGACAGTATGGCAGAACGCGCAAGAAGCCAGCGGCGTTACATCGCTGGATACCGTGCCTTCTCCAGCTATCAATGACACCACGGCGCATGTTTTCCGCTATCGCCATGCGGTGTACAGCTTCACCAAGGCGTTGTTGATTGAAAACTACCGTGACATTGATACCACGCGCGACGGGGAAAAGCACGCTCAAGCCTTGAGTACACAAATTGATGACCTGCGACGGGATGGGCAAAACGCTATCCGGGATATTTTGGGTCAGCATCGCATGATAGCGGAGTTGGTCTGATGCGGGTCAGGGCATTTCAGGGGGATACGGTGGATTTGTTGTGCTGGCGTCACTATGGCCGCACGCAAGGTGTCGTTGAGCAAGTGCTTGAGGCCAATCCTGATATCTGCCTGAGCACCCAACTGGCCGCCGGTCAATGGGTTGAACTGCCGGATATCACCCCGCTGCCTCATCAAGACATTATTCAATTATGGGATTAAACAACATGGACAACCAACCTGATCTCTGGGCCGATTTACTCAATGGCCTTAAGCATTCATGGCCGCAGATTTCCGGCTCCGCCCTGGCCGTACTGATTTGCTATGGCCGCCTGATTTATGACGGTGTTGAGCGCCGTAACCGCTGGGTAGAACCGCTCTTATGCGGGGCGCTGTCGTGGGGTATCTCCAGCGGGCTGGAACTGTTCGGCATTCCGGGCAGTGTGTCACCGGCGCTGGGGGGTGCCGTCGGCTTTATTGGTGTGGAAAAACTGCGTGAATTCGCGGTGCGCGCCATTAATAAACGGTTGGGAGGAAAACCACGTGAGTAGAGGTATTCGCAACCATAATCCGGGCAATATTCGCCACGGGGATAAATGGCAGGGCTTGCGCGAGCGCCAGACTGATGCGGATTTTTGCCAGTTTATTGCGCCGGAATGGGGCATCAGGGCGATGTTCAAAATTCTGCGTACCTACAGGCGCAAGTACGGTGATAGCACCCTCCGTCAGTTTATTTCTCGCTGGGCACCACCGAATGAGAATGATACTGAGCGCTATATTACTGATGTGGCCCGCATGGTTAATATTGCCAGTGATGCTGTGGTTGATGTTGACCATCAGGCCACGATAACCGCGTTGGCTAAGGCTATGATCCGGATGGAGAACGGCCAGCAGCCTTATTCTGGGGCAACGTTTGAAAAAGCGTTTGAGCTGATATGAGTTGGAAATTGCAGGTTTACTCGCTCATTGGGATTGCGTTGATAGGTTTTATCTGTAATTACCTGATTGACGACAATATTGAGTTGCGAAAAGAAAGCCAATCGCTGAACAAATCCCTGTCGGCGCAAATCGCGATTAATGCCCATCAGCGGGAGCGAATCCAGCATCTTTCAGAATTGGAAGCCAAACATTTACAGGATCTGACCCATGCCAACGCAAAAATTGACCGTCTTAGTGATGACCTCCGTGCTGGCACTCAGCGCGTGTACGTCAAAGCCGACTGTCCAGCAACCGGCACCACTGCCGCCGCCGGCGTGGATGATGCAAGACCCGCCCGACTGGCGAAAGACGCTGAACCGGATTATTTACGTCTCCTCAGAGAACTTGAAACCCTCGAACGCCAATTCCTCGGATTGAGGGATTGGGCGGCGGCAGAATGTCAAAGGTGAACCATGATAAAGCCCGGTTTGTTACGTGAAATGATTGTCAAACACGAGCCGTTTTTTAACCGGAATCCGGATCGGCTGGAGGTATTCATCACCAAAGGTAATTTGATTGCCACGGGATCAAATTCGGCCTCATTTCTCTACCAATATCAATTGGAGGTGCTGGCGCTCGATTATCCGAACCCGCTGGACAATCTCAGCATTCCCATACTGGCATGGGCACGGCTGCATCAGCCGGATTTATTGTTTAATCCTGACCGCCGTAAAGACGGTTTTCGCTTTGAAGTCGATTTGCTCAACAACGACACCGCAGACATTCTGTTTACATTGCCTGCCTCTGAGCGCGTGATTGTCAGCAAAGACAGTGGGCAGTTAATCCCGACGCATATTGACGAACCGCCGCAGGATTCACCCCTACTGACCGCGTGGGATGTGCTGATCAGTCAAGAGGTGACGGTATGAGTCAGGATAGTCTGTTGTTATCGCTGGAAAATGAATTACAGCGCCTGTTATCCACAACCACGTCAGGTTATCGCAGCCGGTTGGCGCGTCAGTTGGCAACTGCGATCCGTGCTGACCAGCAAAAACGCATCCGCAGTCAGAAAAATGCGGATGGTTCCGGCTATGAGCCACGCCGCCGCCGTATTCTGCGCTCTCAGCGGGGAATTCGTTTTATTTATCGGGGGCGTGTCCGCCACTTAAAAAACTGGCGGGCAACTCGTGGCCGTCGGGGTCGAATGATAACCGGTTTTGATGAAGACCGCAGCGCGGTGCGGTCGTTCTATCGCAGCGAGATTGATCGCTATCTGGAGATTGACCACAGCGAAACCCGTAAAACCACAACCCGGCGTGACCCGATGTTTCAGCGCCTGAGAACGGCCAGATTCCTAAAAATGCGCACGTCGGCAGATTCTGCGGTCGTGGGATTTCAGGGCAGGGCTGCCGCTATTGCCCGACAGCACCAGTATGGATTGACCGGCAGCATTAACGCCCTGGCACGTACCCGCTACCCGCAACGTGGATTATTGGGACTCAGTGAGCACGAGAAATTAAAACTGATTGAAATGATTTATCACGACTTAGCAGAGGAATTATGACACCGGCCGAACTTTACCGATTGTTAATGAATATCGTGCGGGTGGGAACCGTGTCAGCCGTTGATCTGAATGCTCAACGTTGCCGCGTGCGGATCAGTGGCCTGCAAACTGACTGGCTGCGCTGGACAACCCAGCGTGCCGGCACCGCTCGTACATGGTGGGCACCCACTGTCGGCGAGCAGGTGTTGGTACTGGCGATTGGCGGCGAGCTAACCACCGCGTTTGTGGCAGGCTCGCTTTACTCTGCCGCCCATGCGGCACCGTCAGCTTCTGCCGCCGCCGTACATGTCGTGTTTCCTGACGGGGCAGTGATGGAGTATGAACCGCAGACCAGCGCGTTGACCGTGACGGGCATTAAAACCGCGACCGTCAACGCCTCGGTGTCTGTGCATGTTACCGCCCCAGATATTACCTGCACGGCCAACCAGCAAATTACGCTGGATACCCCGACAGTAATATGTACTAACCATCTGACTACAGGCAGTCTGGAGATACGACAGGGCGGCACCATGCACGGCACGATCACCCATACCGGCGGCCAGTTCAGTTCCAACGGAATTGTCGTTGATACCCATCGACACAATGGCGTTCGGTCAGGTGCCGGTACATCAGGAGGGCCAGTGTCATGAAATTTACCGGGATGGATTGCCACAATGGCCGCGCGTTGTCAGACAGTGACCATATTCGCCAGAGTATCACTGATATTTTAATGACGCCCATCGGTGCGCGGGTAATGCGCCGGGAATATGGGTCATTGCTGCCAAACCTGATTGACCAACCGCAAAACCCGGCGTTGCGCCTCAAGATCATGAGCGCCTGTTATATGGCGTTGTTGCGCTGGGAGCCGCGTATCCGCCTACAGACCATTAATTACTTACGTTCTGACCAGGGGGAATTATCGGTTGAGATCAGCGGAGTGAATGTGCAGAACGACACGCAATTATTGATTTCCATTCCTGTGAGGTAACCATGCCAACCATTGATCTCAGTCAGTTACCACCGCCGGATGTGGTCGAGCCGCTGGAGTTCGAAACCCTGTTTGCTGAACGCAAAGCCGCGCTGATTGCCCTGACCCCGCCGGAACAGCGCGAGGCCATCACCCGCACTCTGGCGCTGGAATCGGAACCCATCACCAAATTGCTACAGGAGAATGCGTATAGAGAATTGCTGTTACGTCAACGCATCAATGAAGCGGCGCGGGCGGCAATGGTTGCGTTTGCCAGGGGAGGCGATTTGGATCAGTTGGGCGCAAACAACAATATCAGTCGGTTGATATTGCAGCCGGCCGATAATCAGGCGGTGCCGCCGGTGCCTGCCGTGCTGGAATCGGACGCCGATTTTCGGGTACGCATTCCGCAGGCGTTTGAGGGCCTGAGTGTCGCTGGCCCCGTCGCGGCCTATGAATACCATGCGCGCAGTGCCGACGGCCGGGTGGCCGATGCCTCTGTGATCAGCCCGGCACCCGCCTATGTCACGGTCAGCATTTTATCCCATGACGGGAACGGCGCGGCCAGTGATGAGCTGATTACCATCGTGAGCCGCGCCCTGAATGACGAAGACGTGCGCCCCGTGGCCGACCGCCTGACCGTGCAATCTGCCGAAATCGTGAATTATGACATTGATGCCGTGCTGTACCTCTACCCGACACCGGAGTACGAACCGATATTGCAGGATGCGAAAGAGCGGCTGGCACGCTATACCGCCGAACAGCACCGCATTGGCCGTGACATCGTGCGCAGTGCCATTTTTGCCGCCCTGCACGCGCCCGGTGTCCAGCGTGTCGAGCTGAAAAAGCCGGCGAAAGACATCATCCTGAGCAAGACACAGGCCAGCTTCTGTATACAGGCACACGTGACTATCGGGGGTTCGGATGAATAACCGTTTGTTGCCGGTCGGTTCGTCCCCGCTGGAAGTGGCCGCTGCCGCTGCATTATCCAGTCTGGCTGACATTCCCGTGCCCATCCGTGATCTGTGGAACCCGGATCGCTGCCCGGTGCGAATGCTGCCCTATCTGGCGTGGGCGTGGTCGGTTGACCGCTGGGATATGGACTGGCCGGAACAGGCCAAACGCGACGCCATCAAGGCGGCCATGTTTGTGCATAAACACAAGGGCACCATTGGTGCTATCCGGCGCGTAGTCGAGCCGTTCGGCTATCTGATCCGGGTGATTGAATGGTGGCAGACCAACGAAACGCCCGGCACATTCCGGCTGGATATCGGGGTGATGGAAACCGGGATCACGGAAACGACCTATTACGAACTGGAGCGGCTGATTTTTGATGCCAAACCCGCCTCGCGCCATTTGATTGGCATGTCCATTCAGTTGGAAACAGGCGGTACGGCCTATTGTGCCGTGACCAGCTATGACGGTGATGTGCTGACCGTTTACCCCTATGTGCCTGAATTAATCACCGTGACCGGCACGGATATCGTCGGGGCGGGGGTGCACATTATTGATGATATGAGGATTAAATCATGACGAAATTTTTTGCCCTGCTAACCCGACTGGGGGCGGACAAACTGGCGAACGCCGCCGCACTGGGCACCAAACTGAATATTACCCATATGGCCGTGGGCGATGGCGGCGGAACCTTACCCACACCAGACACGGCACAAACCAAACTGGTTAACGAACGTCGCCGCGCCGCGATCAATGTCCTGAGCGTTGACCCCAAAAACACCCACCAGATTATCGCCGAACAGGTGATACCGGAAAACGAAGGTGGTTGGTGGATACGGGAAATCGGGTTGTTTGATCAGGACGGTGTGCTGATTGCGGTGGGCAATTGCGCGGAAACCTACAAACCGCAGTTACAGGAGGGGTCAGGGCGCACCCAGACACTCCGCATGGTGCTGATTGTCAGCCACACTAATGCCGTCTCATTAAAGATTGATCCGTCAGTGGTGTTGGCCACGCGGGAGTATGCAGATACCTTGGTCAAGCAGGCGATAAGTGAACATGAAAAAAGCCGCCGTCATCCTGATGCCACGTTAAGAGAAAAAGGGTTTGTGGTTTTAAGTAATGCCGTGGACAGCCAGAGCGAAACGCAGGCCGCCACACCGAAAGCCGTCAAAGCGGCGTATGATTTGGCCGCCAAGGCAAACCAAAGCGCGGATAATTGTCTTGAGAAAGTGAAAAGCGGGGCGGATATTCCGGATAAAAAATTGTTTGCGGATAATATCGGGGCTTATCCTAAAACAGGTGGAGTCATTGAGGGGAAAGTATTCGCGCGCAGTGATATTGATGCAATGGGTTGGATTGGTGGGGATAGATTATATGAGCGTTTTGATAACGGTAAATGGGCGAAGGTGTATAGCGAACGGAATCCGCCGACCGCAGGGGTTGTGGGTGCGTATTCTCGTGACGAATCGAATAACCGTTATGCCCTGAAAAAATCCCATGAACTGTTTACGTGTGGCGGTGTGGATGTAGAGGCAACCCACGATTGGGCGGGGGTTAAATTAAAAAATGCCAATGGTTACTATGTTCAGTTGTCTGCTAGCCCACATGATAAACCCGACATGCTAACCATGTATTACCGGGATAATTTAAATAACACACAGCATTACGTCGGTATTCCCAAGCAATCAGGGATGGTCGCACTCACTGATCAATTGCTCGGTATCAACCAAAAATGGATAGATGTCACCTCAAACAGAGACAATGGGAAATGGTACCTCAATAACACAAATCAACCTATCGTCGTGTATGTCCAATGCCAAAAAACCGATGCCGAAAAGGGGCATTTCAGTATGGGCGGAGAAGTCGACGGACATCGTGTAGGTTATGTCTGGGTGTCCACCATTGGTATTCATTCGTTTAATTTTATCGTCCCCGTTGGGAGCAAATATATGGTAAGGGCCGGATGGGGCAGTGGCGTATCATCTGGCGCGATTGTTTCTTGGATTGAATTGAGGTCATCATGAAATATTACAAATCAAACGATAATCAGGTTTATGCCTACGAATCAGACGGCTCTCAGGATGATTGGATTATACCGGGCTTAATCCCGATTACAAAGGCAGAGGCTGATGTCCTTGCTAACCCCCCACCCACGCAAGAACAGCGACAACAAGGCGCAGAGTATGAGAAAAAATATCTCATGTTGCAGGCCAGCAATGCCATTGCCCCACTGCAATATGCCGTTGACCTCAAAATGGCTACAGAGGGAGAACAAGCTGCACTGGCGGTATGGAAAAAATATTGTGTGCTATTGAACCGTGTAGACTGTTCAACCGCTCCCGATATCGCTTGGCCGGAACAGCCAACATAATGACAGGCCTTGTATTGCTATACAGACAAATTCTATCAATTTAAACCCGCTGTAGAAATCATTAATCTATTCAGGTTGAAATAAATTCATATACATATTATATCAGGAGATTAATGATGAAGATGAAGTATTACTATTACAGCCCTTCAAAAAATGTTTTTTACTTATTTAATAATATTGATGGAGTCTCATTGCCGGCAGACGGCATTCGTGTTGACGAAACCGTTTATGCTAAGTTTGCCCCAGAAATGACCCCCAAGGGAAAACACCTTGTTGCCGGGCCGGATGGGTTACCGATGTGGACTGATATACCGGGTCCCACCCCAGAGCAATTGCAAAGACAAGCGGATTATGAAAGAAAAGACTTGATAAGAGCGGTCAGGGAACATCTTGAGCCGTTACAGGATGCGGCCTATCTGGATGTCGCAACCGAAGAAGAAAAAGCGGCACTGACAGCATGGCACCGCTATCGACTGGCCCTTTATCGGCTGGACATTACCATGGCCCCGGATATTGATTGGCCACAAAAACCCGAATAACCGTAAGGGGCACTGGCCCCTTATTTCATCTCATTGCCAGTTTTGCCAGTCCCAACACCTCATCCGCCGTTACCGCGTGTAACCCTTCCCGGATATCTTCGCTCACCCGCTTAAGCGACAAGGTAAACTCAATCCGTTTAGCCTTGCCATCAGAACAAAATTCAGTACGGCTTTCGGTCAGACTGTCAATGACAAACATGCCATAAATCATGCCCGTGCCCTCAATCAGCGGCCACGGCTTGGCGGAAAAGGCCATTGTACGCAGCGCTTCCAGTGAGATATCACCGCCCGTAACCTCAGGATACAGCATCCCGTTCAGGGTGATGCTGTCTTCCCCGGGGCCGATATATTGCCACTTGGCCGACTTGCCTATCCGGTCATTTTTCACGTGCCGCCAGTCCATATTACGGTTCATGGACTGGTACGGCGTGGTCTGGAGCATAAAAACGAACATGCCATAAATCATCATCATGATATTAATCCTCATCGTACAGGCTGGAACGGCGGCGAATGCCGTTTTTCTGCATGATTTTTGCAACTTCAATTCTCACCTTTTCACCAATTGACCGCGCATCCGTCATATCAACCCCGTGAAAATGCAGGTTAAACGTGTAGCGGTCATCCTGTGCTTTATTTTCAACACCCACACGGGCAGGCGTGATCGGAACCGGAACGCCACTTAATGCCGGTTGCACGGGCTGTAATTTTTCCGTCAGCCGGCTCAGCAATGAGGGTTGCTGTAAGCGCGGTTCCTGATACGTGCCGTCAATCGGGATCACGGGCGGGCGATTTTTAAAGACAATCTCACCCAGTTTATTGGGGTCGGTCTGTGGTGCGGCACTGCCTGCCGCTTCCATCGACTCCCCGCCTTTTTTGCCTTTCTTTTTATTTTCCTTGGGATCGTACACCTTCGAACCAAACGCCGGTAACGCGGGCGTTTCGACTTTGGGCTTGCTTTCTTCCGCTTTTTCAGCAGCTTTGGCGACCGCAGTATTGGGTGTCGGTGTCCATTCCTGCTTCACCATTTTCTGGGTTTTGTCATCCCAGACCCACTTGACCGACTTTTGGACTTTGGGCAGGTTAACCGGCCCCATCGCGTTGGCAGCATCAGCGGCGGCTTTGGTGGCGTCGGGGATCATGCCCAGTTTTTCCAGCAGCCAGCCTACGCTTCTGGCGACGGCCGTCACGACATCCACGACCCCGGCAATCGCCTTGCCCACCAGTCGCCCGAAGGTCTGGCCGGCTTCAGTGGCTGCTTTCAGGCTCTCCGACGACGTGTTAACCGGTTCAAACAAGGATTTGAACCATTCCCAGACTTTCTTGATGGCGCTGCCGATGGCGTTAAAAATCGGCGCAAAGGGTGCAAAGGCGGCGGCGAGGGTATCCCGTACTGGTGCAATCGCTTCCATCAGCCCACTGAAAAAACCCGAAAACCACGCCTTAATGGGTTCCCAGTATTTCCAGATCAATACAGCCGCCCCCACTATCACCGCAATCAACAAGCCCAGCGGACTAAACAGCAAGGACAGTCCGCCGCCAATGACAGACCACGCCATTCGTCCGGCAATGCGCAGTGCACCAAACCCACTGGTTGCCAACCCTTTTAACCCGCTTCTTAGCAAAGCCAGCGCCGCCATAGGCTGGGTAAACACCATCACCAGACCGCGCTTAACTGCCATCGCACCACTTTTCAGAGCTGTAAATCTGCCTTGTATCCGGGTGCTTAAGTTCGTGATCGCCGTCCCGGCATTCTGAAGAATGGTTTTCCAACCCCCGACACTACGGCTGACACCACCAAGGGAGGGCAGCAATCCCCGTAATCCGGTAGATAATCGCCCCAATAGCGGGAACATGGTCGCCAGCCCGCCGCCACGGGTCAGCATAAACACACTGAGCCGGAACGCCGCAAACGGCATAATGACCGCAGCGGCAGCCAATGCCAGTGCGCCGAGTGCGGTCACAGCAATACCGATAGCGGCCGCCCCCAATGCCAGTGCCTTAGTGAGTTCTTTATTTTTATTTGCCCATTCCGTGGCGCGGCGTATCATGCCGGTGATGCTTTGGGTGACCGAACGCAATACGGGATCAACCTGTTCCTTGATTTCTATCCTTAACCCCTCCCAGGCTGAGGCCAGGCTTTTTAAATCCCCATCCCAGTTATTGGCGTTTGTATCAGCAATTTGTTTCGAGAGACCATCGGCATTGTCATTGTTGGCTTTTTTCTCGGCGTATTTTCCATCCAGCATGGCATCCAACACATGACTCATGCCAATCATGGCCTCTTCACCGAAAATGGCCTTTTGCATGAGAATTTGGCTGGGTTTGTCATACTGGCGCAGGCTGACCGCCATATCTTTCAGAATGTCATCGGCACTGCGCAATTCGCCGTTGGCTCCTTTGATCTTAACGCCCAATGCGGCCATTGCGTCCGCCGCGCCGCCCGTGGGTGCAACCAGTCGGGATAGCCCCGCCCGCAGAGCCGTACCCGCCATGCTGCCGACGGTGCCATTATCGGCCATGACCCCCGCCATTGCCGCCATGCTTTCCAGACTGATGCCGAGTTTGGGGCCAAGGGAACCGGCGTAAACCATGGCTTCACTTAATTCACGCAGGTTGGTTGTCGAGCCGGTAAACGTGGCGGTGAGGACATCAGACAGCCTGCCCATCTGGTCGGGATTGAGCTTGAACTGGGATAGCATTTTTGTGCCTATGTCCGCCGACTCGCCCAGATCCAATTCCCCCGCCAATGCCATATTCAGGATACCCGGCAGGGCGGCTTTAATGGCGTCAGGAGTCAGACCTCCCGTCGCCAGGAATTTTTGTCCCATCGCCGCATCCGTTGCCGTGAAGGACGTTGAGGCACCGAGTTCTTTCGCCTGCTCACGCAGCATATTGTATTGCGGGCTGTTTCTTTCCAGTTTGGTGAGAGCTTGCACGTTGGCCATACGCGCATCAAAATCCCGCCCCGGTGCAATAAATCGCGCCATGCCATACATGGAGGCCGCCCCCGCCCCCATCGCCGCCGCACCGGCTGTCGCCAGTTTTCCGCGCGTCTCTCTGGCGGCGGTGTAGCGTGCCTGAGCCGCAGTGACCGCCGTTAATCGCCGTTGCTGTTCCGCCAGTTGCCGATTGTAGGCTTCCGTGCGCCGCGTCACTTGGCCGGTGACATCGCCACTATTGCGGGCAGAAATGCCATGCCGGTACAGTTCGGCTGATACATTGCGCAGGCGCTGTTTTTCATTGTCCAGCGTGCGGCCAAAGCGATCCCGTTCAGTCCGTGCCGCCTGCAACGCCTTGCGCTGGGCTTCCGTCTGTTGGGCCAGCGGCGGCATTTGGTCACGCAACTCCTTGACCTTTTTCTTGGCTTTTTCATAGGCCTCTGATGTCTTTTGAACAGAAGCCGTTACGCGCTCAAAGGTACGTGCCTGACTTTGCAGGTTGCGGGCGGTGTTATGGGTATTCTTGATTTGGGAGGACAGCCCCGCCGCCGCACGGCTGGCGGCGTTCAGGGGGCCGGAGAGTCGGTTGGCGGCGCTCAGTGAAACCCGAATATTCAAGTTACGATCGGTCATGATGATTCGCTTCCGTTACGGGCCGCCGCACGTTCGTGCCATTTCAGTAATTCACTGACCGTCATGCCATCGCACTCTGACGGCGACCAGTGAAAGACCGTGGCAATATCGGCAATAATGTCGTCGGTATCAACCGCCGGACAAGGGATTACTTGTCGTCCGGTTCGTTCGTCTCGCTGGTTGGCGAGGTGGGCGCTAAAAAAGTCGCAATGGCCTCAGCCAGCAACGTGAAATCCTGAATCGGCATGGTGGCAACATCGGCTTCACTCAAGCGTGGATGCGTCACTCTGGGCAATAAGGTGATCAGGGCATTCACATCACTGGTCATCACATCCCACAATTTCAGGCCACGCAGTGCACCCACCTGTTTCATGGTGTCCGTGATCTCCACTTCCGTGATGGTTTTGCCATTTGCCAGATTCATTGGGGCAGAAAACGTAATTGTCTTTGACATAATCTTCTCCGTTGGGCGGGCAGATCCCCGCCATAAAATTAAAAAATTAATGACCAATATTGGTGCGGTGTTTTTCCAGCAGGTCGTTACCGCCCACTTTCCAGACCAGATTGAGCATGTCCACTTCGTGCAGCTCGTCACCGTTCAGCGTAATCTTGCAGTAGGTGTTTTTCAGGGTGTACTTGTGCTGGGTATTTTCCCCCGCCTTGGCACTGCCCCAATCAACCTCAGTAAACCTTCCGCGCGTCTGGATCTCACACGCGACTGATTCCCCGGTGGCGTCGTCATAGTACGACCCGGCAAAGCGCAGTTGCAGGCTGTCAATGCGGCCGCCCCATGTTTTCAGCAAGCCAGCTTCCAGCCCGCCCATGGTCACTTCCATGTCCAGCGCGCCGCCATCCATGCCCATCAGAACGGCCACGCTACCGGGCATACCCGCCCCCTGATAATCTTCGGTCTTGAGGGTCAACTTGGGTGTCGTGACTTCCTCAACCTGTCCCAGATACGTCTGACCATCAATAAAGACGTCAAACATAAAGAGTTTTTTCGGCATCCCCATGCGAATTTCCCCTTAGCCTAACTGATTGAAAACAGCAAAATACTCATCGGTAAACGTCTGCACCAGTTGCAGATTTTCCAGCGGGGGAACGGGCGTGTATTTATAGTGGATCGTCGCCGTCCCATCGCGCAGCATTTCTTTCGGGTTGTCGGCCGGGTCATACCAGCATTCAAACCCCAGCAAACGCCCCTCGGTGACCAACTGTGCGCCCTTGCGGTTGATGCCATCGACCACATCTTTCACCAGTGACGGCAACAGCGGTTTATCAATATAGGCGAAATGCGCCTCGGCGATCATGTCGGCCAGTATCTGCGCTGTACGGGTGTAGACCTCAAAGAAATAGGTTTGCGCATCACAGGTGCGGTTACCCCAGAAGCGGAAGCCGTCACGTTTGATAAGCGTCGTAATGCCTTTGCCGTTCAGGTCGTCGGCGTCGGTGTCTGTGCCCTGCAATGTCCAGTAGATATCAGCAGAGATACCCAACACGCCATTGACCGACACGTTGGACAGAGACTTATGCCAGCCCTGATCGGCATCAATCCGGGCACGCAGACCCAGCGCAAAGGCGGTCGCCGGCACGGTTTCATTCTGCCCTGACTGGCTGTTGTAGGTGATAAAGTCAGGGTAAATGATCATTACCTCACGCTGGCTAAAGTTTTCCCGGTACTGCTTCACGTCTGCCAGTGTCTTGCAGCCATAGGCGCTGATATAGGCAAAGGCGCGCAGCTTTTCGGCAAAAATCGCCAGCTGCAGGGCGACGGGTTGTGTATCCAGTTGCGGGACAGCCAGCAAGCGCGGGTGTTCGCCCGTGTTAATCTCCGCGGCCAATAGGGCATATAATCCGGTATAACGCCCGTCCTGATTGAGACCACCGATAACCAACTGATCTTGAGTCTTCTTCTCGCCATCGCCTTTTTGGTTGGCGGCATCAGCTACACGAATGACAACCACTTTGGGGCTGCACTGGTCAGAAATCGCCTTGAGCGTGGCATATAACGTTCCTGTTTTCCCCGCCTTGCCAATGACGCTGTTGATACGGGTAACCAGTACCGGCGTATCCAGCGGGAACGCCTCCGCGTCTGCATCATCAGCCGTACACACCACGCCAATCACTGACGTGTTAATGTCGCGGATCAGCGTGCTGAGTTGGGTGGTTTCCCTGACCGAGACACCATGATGAAATGACATAAAAAATTACCTCATCGGGTTTGTGATGGGGTTATGTTGCGCCGTCTGGCAGTGATAATCACGCAATCCCCCCTGTCACCGTTCCGCGACACCGGGCGGGCGTTGTCTACGCGCCCGCGCAGGGCAATCATGGGGCAATTTTTCAACGAGCGGTACGCAGACATGAACCCAATCGATATTCTGACCAGCACGGATTACGTGAAAAAACCGGCGTTTGACCTGAACATTGGCGGGCGGCAAATCACGGCGCTGAATGAGCGGCTGATCGCCCTGACCCTGACCGATAATCGCGGATTTGAGGCAGACACGCTGGAACTCTCGATAGACGATGCTGACGGCAAAATTGAACTGCCGCCCCGTGGCGCTGAAATCGTGGTCAGGATTGGCTGGCACGGTGAGCCGCTGATTGAAAAGGGGCTGTTTGTCGTGGATGAAATCAGCCATAGCGGGCCACCGGATCAATTGGACATTACCGCCCGCAGCGCGGACTTTCGGGAAGAGTTTAATATCAAGCGGGAATACAGCTGGCACGCTGTCACCGTGAGCGATGTGGTCAGTGCCATCGCCGGGCGCTATGACCTGCAACCCGCCGTGAGCCGCCCACTGATGGACATTGAAATTGACCATGCTGACCAGACCAATGAGAGTGATATCAGCTTCCTGTCCCGGATGGCGGAAATGCTGGGTGCTATTGCCACCATCAAAAATGGCCGGTTGCTGTTTATCATTCCGGGGCGCGGGATATCGCAAAGCGGCAAACCGTTGCCGGTGATTACCCTGACCCGCGACAGTGGCGACAGCCATAGTTTCCGCGTCGCTGACCGCGCTGCCTATACCGGGGTGCGGGCATTCTGGCTGGATTTGAATTTTGGCAAACAACCCACGGCGACCATGAAGCGCCGCCGGAAAAAGCCCAGGAAGAAAAAAGAAAAATCCAGCCGCCGCGAAGGGGAATATCTGGAAGGGGCCGACGGGAACGTCTACGTGATGCGCCAGACATTCAAGACCGAACACGCCGCGCGACGGGCGGCAGCGGCGAAATGGTCAAAGCTACAACGCGGTGCGGCGGAATTTGCCATCACGCTTGCACGGGGTCGGGCTGATCTCTATCCGGATCTGACCGCAACCGTTAGCGGATTCAAAACGGCGATTGACAGCCACCCATGGACGATATCGCGGGTTGTCCATAACATCGGTGATAACGGCTTTACTACCCAGTTAGAGCTGGAATTAAAAATTAAGGACACTGACATGACAGAAAGTGACCAATAACAATAATTAATGCGTTATAATCGCGGCAGGCACACCCCAAAATGAGGGTTTTTCATGGCGTTTACCTGTCCCCAATGCGGCGCTGTGGCAAAGACTCGTACCAGTGAAATGATGAGTGAAGAAACGCGGCGCAGTTATCACCAATGTCAAAATATCCTGTGCGGCTGTACGTTTACCACCATTACCACCATTGAACGGTTTTTGACACTCCCCAAACCCCAGCCATTACCGGCTGATTTTAAAGTCCCGAAACTGGCGTTCCCGACCAGCCATTACGGTGATGAACAAATTGGATTTGGATTCTGATTGAAAACAAATAAACCCCAGATCAAAGTCTGGGGTTTTTTACGCTTGTACATAGCACTTAAGTGGAATTTTTTAATTGCAACTTGTGATTTGAATCACTCTAAAAAGCAGGTCAATTGAAGGGGTTTAGAGGATGTCGCCACTTTTACGTCGCCACTCCGTCGCCATTTCGTCGCCACTTTGTCTTTTTCATGCAATTTCAGAAAGCAAAAAAGCCACCGTAAAGGTGGCCTTTTCTAACCCTAACTCGCTGTATTACCGCAAGTTTTATATGGTGCCCAGGGCGGGACTTGAACCCGCACAGCCTTACAGCCGAGGGATTTTAAAATCCATATTATATTTATATTTATCATATGGTTAAGTTGGTTTTTCACTATAATAGACTGTTTTTAGTATCAACTAATTCAATAGCTTACGAACTTAAAAAAGCCAATATCGTGAAGAAAAACAGAAGGTACTTATAATCCCTTTGCTTAGTTTCTCCCTCAAATTCCACACCGAATCCTCTGGCATCTGCACACGGATATCCAGACGACACCCTTCGGGAATGTCACAGGGTTAGTCATCGTAAAAGGGCATGAAGCCCTGTTTTTATTTCGGCTGTTTTGGCCAGGCGATATCCGGTGCTATTGAGCAATCCACACGGTTCAATAGTACGCAATATTTTTTCCACGCTGTCAGTGCGGCCTGTTCTTCGGTCGTTGCCATGTTGAGGTCGGTGGCATATTGCAGTGGGGTAATGTGCTCTTTAGCAACGTCCATCCGGTATTGCTTTTCATATCCGGCCTGTTGCTGCCATTGTTCAGGTGTGGGAGGGGGGTAAAGGATTGCCCGGGCTTCCTCTTCGGTAATCGGGACAAAATCCGGCTCAATCCACGCATCCTGAGAACCGTCTGATTCAAAGGCATGAATTTGATTATCTTTCGATTTATAGTGTTTCATCTTCACCTCAACTCAACCCAACGAACAATAGCACCTTCTTTTATTCCTTCCCCCCACTTAGTACCCCACCCTGCCTTCACGGTATAGCGACTGCCCGGCGGGACAATAAAACTGGTGGAATAAATACTGTTGGCTGTCACCCAAAAATACCCCACTCGGTGGTTATCCACTTCCCCACCCAGACTGAATGGCCCTGTATTTGCGTTAGTCTGGGCGCACTCAACATACACAACGATAGGTTTACCTGTGTCATTAATATACCACTTGCCGTTCTCCCGGCTTGATGTTACATCCGTCCATTGTTGGTTAATACCGAGTAATTGCTCAGTGAGCGCCACCATGCCGGTTTTTTTGGGAATACCGACGTAATGTTGGGTTTGAGTAGCGCTATCCCGGTAATATATGGTTAACATATCGGGTTTATCATGGGGATTAGCCGACATCTGGACATAATAGCCATTGGCATTTTTTAATTTAATTCCCGCCCAATCGTGAGTTGCCTCAACATCCACGCCACCACACGAAAACGGTTCATGGGATTTTTTCAGGGCGAAACGGCTGTTTGATTCTGTAATCGAATACGCGCCTACAACAGCCGCCGTGGGTGGATGTTTTTCACTGTAGACTTGTGCCCATTTTCCATTATCATGCCGTTCAAATAAATCTTTACCCCAAATCCAGCCTTTGGCATCAATATCGGCATCGCGACCATTAGTACCATCAACAAACAGTTTGCCCGTTAATCGGCCTCCAGTTATAGGGAGCGCGCCAATATTGTTCACAAACGCCTTTCTATCCGGAATATCTGCCCCGTTCTTCGCTTTCTCAAGGCGGCCATTGGCAAGATCCCTTACCCCATTTAGTGCTGCATTGGTGGCATAATCGCCTTTATCCTGTTTGGTGTTGAGGGCGTCGGCAACCTGTTTTACTGCCTTTGATGTCGCTGCCACATTTTCAGCATTACTATTCACCTCGTTACTTAGTTTGGTAATGCCTGCAACATTCAAGGATGCAGAAGGCACATTAGCGCTAACCGTTGCCCGCAAAGCATTCAACAATCCCGCTTGCAATGCTGCCAAATTCCCATCATCCAGCACATCCTTTCCGGTTGTTTCAGCAATAAACTGTGCAACAACACTCATGATTACTGATGCTTGCCGCCAAACTTTATTCAGTTCTTGCGATTTAGCCACGCCGGAACTAAATCCGTTAGTGCGGGCGGCTAATTTGCCATACTCTTCGTTTGATAATACGTTCGCCCCGTCTGCGAGACCGAACGGGAGAAATTCATTTTTTGCCATAATATCCTCACAGTTTTACTGCCCAGCCACCCGTATCAAAACCCGCGACATAGTGATTGTGGATGTCAAAACCAAACAACTCACTATCGATTGAATTGATATAGTTGTTAACCCGTACCGCTTCCGGCTTGATGTTGAGATACCCTTGTCGGATAACCGCTTTAATGACTTCCGGTATCGTGCCCCCGGTCATAAAAACATCCATCGTCATGTTTTGGTTATCCACGAAGAAAATTGAGGTCTGGCTATCGGGCAAAATCCGCTGATAGATACGTTCCAGCATGTCACTGGATCCGTTCCAATGATTAGCCTCAATTTTCACCCGCAGCAAGGTACGGTAAGTTTCGTCGTCTAATTCGGTAAACCCGCTGCCACTGTCAAAACGACGCTTCCAGCTTCCCTCATCAAATCCCAATCCACTGATATCCAGTGAAAAATACACATCCACAATCGGTGTCTTCACATAACGTGATAAGCCAATCCACTCTCCGACTGCATCCAGTTGTACCCCTATGGCCTTATCCAGCGAAAACGCATCATTAAGCTGGCTGGCCTGTTGAGCATTGTCTGAGAGTGAACGGGTAATAAGGTCGATGTGATTAACGAATTTCAATGCGGTTCGGTGCTGCGGGGTGATGAGTTTCAGGTAATTTCTCATGTCACCACCAATTTAATATTCTCAGGCCGACAGATGACAGCCTCGTTATAGCGGGTTTTTAGGTTACCCATTACGACCGTGTCTGCGGTACGCCCAATTTTGATGTCCGTGATATCGTAGGTTTTGCCCTCGTCGTCATCAGGCAGGTTTGCCGGGGTAAAGAGTTTGGTCAGGTACACACTGTCCCCGATACGCACAGAATTAATGTAATCAACGACCCCGGCCTTGATCCGGTCACCGACCAATGTGGTATAACCATCAAAGGGTATAAGATGAATTTCAATAAATACAGGCACATCCACCGGACGAGAAAAACGTATTGGGTGAGTGATTTGATAACGATCAGCAACCTTAATCACGGTATCACCGAATGTTCCGCTGCCGGGGGTTTTCTTCAAGGCAATTGTGCGGGCTATGGTGCTGGCATCCCCACCATCCACGATCATTGCAATGGAATGCCCTGGAATGCCGTATTCGTCAATCTGTCCGGTATCATTTTCAAAGCCCCGCAGCCGTGAAACGCCGGGGATTAAACTGATTGCCCCCAGAATGCCATCCAGTACAGTGCGGGAAGGCAGGGCAACAGAATGACGCTGACGTATCCGCAATTCACCATCAGTCTCAACCGCCCGCCCCGGTGTGGCGATAGTATGGTTGGTTACCTTCTGCCAGCCGCGTGTCGGTGTACCGATGTCAGCGATATCGCCGATAGCGGCCGTAATACCGCCGTGAGTCTGACAGGCTGCTGTCACGGTCACGGTGCCGTGTGTGCCAATCGTAACCGTATCCGGCAATCGCCATGAATACCCCTGCACATCGCGCACCGTGCCATTTTTGATGACCGTTCCCACCTGACCGATAATCTCCACATCACAAGTGGATTTTGTGGTGCGGTGGCGGGTCATGCCGTTAATCGCAACATTATTCGACAAAGCTGCACCGGTTGCCGTTGCCGGACTGAACGAATTATATGCCGCAATCAAGGCATTGTTGGCATCATGGAGTGCCAGGGCGTAAATTGCCACCATCTGCCCGTCTTTGCTGTCAGGTTCAAGGTATGCATCATCCTCATAAATATGGCGAAAATATCCGGTTAGCCGTTCCAATATGGTCGGATAATCAGGCGCAGTAACGCCGCTCGCGGTGATTTTGGCCGCAAGCCCTAAAGTTTCTATATTGAGCATAGTGTTATCTTTTGCTGGTTACGGTGGCTTTGCCGTAGCGGGTGTTGATGGTAGCGGTAATGATTATCTTACGGCTGTCAGGATCACGGCTGGCATCGAGTGAAACAATTTCAGTCACACCTTTGGTATCAAGGATACGCTCCCGGAGTAACATCGCACTGGCATAGTTTTTCTCTAATACAGCCTCTCTATATGGCGTGCCCTCTGCCGTATCCAGAAACCAATCCCCGGACCATAAATTGAGCCTCGTCTTTACTGCCTGTGCTACTGCCTCGGGTGAATCGATGAGAAAAGTATTATCCCCTTGCCCGAAACTGTAATCACCGTTGTCCTCTCGTCGATATCGCATTATTGTGGTCCTCCTGTTGTTCCACTACCCGTTTGAACACCTCCATGTCGATGCTTCATTAAGCTGATACCGCCCGAAGTCACATCGTTTTTAACTGTAATAGGGCCGTTCATGGTTGCCACTCCACCGCTCGTGCCCATACCTTGTGACAGATTGCCGTTAATGGTCACATTGCCGTTAAGTACAATTTCAGGAGAGTTGATTTCAGTACCTCTGTTAGCTGTTGCGGTCAGTTTGCCGAGGGTTTTTACCATAACGTTATGGTTATTGGGTGACAGTTCTATGTACGCTGCGCCGTCATCTGTCCGTAATTGCGCCGCGCTGGTGCTGATACCGCCTATTTTCCTCGCCTGAGACTGAGGACCAACAATCGCAAAACCATCAGATAGATTATGCTGGCGCGGATCTACCGGCTCTTGTACGCCGCCGTTCTGCCACCAGTAATCAATGCACCGATCAGCGAAAATTACCAAGCATTCATCACCTACTTTTATGGGGAATGTCAGAGTAACACCGCCACCGCGAGGGAAAATAACAGGTACATCCACCAGCAATGGCAATGCAACTGATTCAGTCTTACCCTCGCTATTTGTCACTGACCAGCGTATCGCAGGCTGTGCAGTGACGGTAACAGCATCGGCATTGAATGACTGGATAATACACGGTACGGAAACATATAGCCCTGAACTGACCGCCTCTTTCATTAACAAGAACGGCGTTTCGGGTTGATTGATGCGTTCAAAGTTAGTGATCATGCTGGCCTCACATCCGCTTGTAGTGCTGAATTATTGAGTAATGTCTGGTCTGATTTAGCGACACAAACCATTTCCATGTAGTACATGTTTTCACGGGTATCACCGAAATAGTTGACGTTAATGACAATGTAATCGCCATCGGCATCAATAGGGGCAGGCATTTCTATCTCACTGTTATTTGATGCAATAACACCAGTGGATTTCCCCGCCTCATTGATAGACTCATTGTCCAGCCGGATTAATGTCCCCGGTCTGATCTTTGGATTAATGAGGCATTTAACGTTTATCCCGCCGCCGATTGTTTGCTCTGGCATTCCTATTAACCCTGTTTGATAAGTCAATACCACCGCCTCAGTGAGATAGGTACGTTTAGGAATTATGTGGCATTGACCGTCTTCATAGCGCCATTCGGCACCGTTCTGTCGGGCCAGAATGGACACTTCATCTCGGTGCATTCCAAACATAACCTTACCTCGTGGGGCTATGTTCTTATTAAGCTCCGGCCTTAATCCGGCAACTATTCCGTATTTCTCAATATCCCGCATTAACAACCGGTCAATATCTTCCTGTGTGTATCCTGCCGATATGGTGATACTAATGACTGCGTTGTTATACGGCTGATCTCCATCACCTGCTTGTATCACGACATACGTATCTGTGGGGCTGTCTCTCCCTGTGTAAGTGTACTGAATTTGCCCAGCAAATATCTGACCTGAGTTACCTTGGTATCCGGCGTTGAACTTAATAATTTTGTATTCGTTTTTACGGATCTTATTTCGTGTTTCTTCGTTCAGGTTATAAACTTTAAAGATGCCTGTAGCGGGATAAGCGAAAGAAGGTCGGGTGATATTAAACTTTATTTTCAGGGCTGATATATCGATGCCTTCACCCTTTTCATCTGCAACAATCAAGCTGCACTCGCGAAGCCATTGTTTTGACATAGTGACCTCGTATAAAAGAAAAACCCGCCTTTTAAGCGGGTTAAAATGTTTAACGTGAAACCACTTCGTGTATCGGGTAATCATGTTCAGCTATGCTGCTGCCATCGTGAATAAAACGCATCCGAGTCAGTAACTCGTTCACAATTTTCTGAGTAGCCAGTAAGTCTTTACGCAACCGCCAGTAAGCTTCGGCATCAACTAAAACTTTACCATTCATCTCATTTGGTGAGGCTAAATTTTGAGCGCCTTCATAAATTTGAGCATCTGTTGTAAAGCCGTTTGCATTACCTGTTTCATTAACTGATATAATTGTCATTGTCTATACCTCGCACATTAGGCTGTAGACTGTTTTATTAGAAGCCCTCCAGACTATTGCTACTAGCTGGAGGGCTTCGCCGTTTAAAGCGATACTATTTATTACTTGATTGTAACTTTTTGTAAAGTCAGTTCATTTTAAATTGCGAACCGGCTCGAATATTAAACTATTTATACTCACTAAATGACTTAAGACTTATTGTTACTACTATTAGTCATTGTTAAATTAGTCAATTCTGTTACAAAGACGAGTAATTAAGCTGCTCCATCTGCCCCTAATATTTTGGCTAATTTAGGGGCAGATGGAGCAGCTTAAACTAACTTCATTATCTCTAAAAAAGAAAAAGCCCCTTAAAGGGGCTGTTTGACTTTGTAATTACTATCTATCTTGGTATCTGCTTAATATTTGACATTCTTTTTCCTGAAGTCCGAACACGCGGCCCAGTCCCTCCTGGCAATTATTTTGTAGCCCCCGGATAGCTAACCTTGCATAATCATATCCACTTTCTAACAACTTGGCATTTCTTGTCCGGATTGCGTTTGTCTCATCCGAAAATGCAGGATAAACATCTGATAAAGCGTAACCACCTGCCATATCTTTTATCGCCTTCTTAATGTATATGTTCTTAGATAGTTCCGGATTATTTGTGAAAAAATCATCAAGGGATCTACTCGTTTTTTCTTTCTGGTTTTTTACTGGCTTCTCGTTGCTTGTTTTTATGGGTGATATATCCATTACTGAACATAACACTGGTGTCTTGTGATGTGCGGTATGTGAGTGATACAAGCCACATGTAACAACTGCGTTCTGCCCTTTAAATTTCTCAAATATATTCCATTGAGAATCATCAGACATTGCAAGCTGCATAACTGCGACACCAAACTCCGGTGTGTTGTCGCCCCCGACCTCATCTCCCTCTTGCGGAAATACCGAAATAAGGTCATTTAACCTTAAAGATGGAAAGCCTACCGATTCTTTAGTTAAAGTGCCTTTAATTTTTACCGGGGTACCGTATAGGTAACTATTTTCATTGCCTATCAATTTATTTGCAGCGATTTGCCTATATAATTCGATTGAACGTTCATACCAATTCAGTAAACATTTTTCGGTCTCACAGTTCTTTTCGCGCAGTTTCCAGTTCTGTTTAACTAATTTTTTAAAGTCATCACTATTTCCGGTAGCAATCTTTGCTTGGAGATAGTCGACGTATAGAGCCTCGTCCGCTTGAGATAAGGTCGGAGTGTTACAGATTAATTTCTCAGGCTTACTGGAAGCTTTGTTGCAATCAAAACTCGCAGTGTTAGCGGCAGTGGACACCAAAAATAAAGCAACAGCTATTGTCTTTAACATTACCCAACCCTTTTAGCTATATATCTAATAACTATAACGAGATAAAGTATAGCCTGTTGCTTCTACCTAACGCTTTCCTGTTCATCTCATTTTTTGGATCATTACAATAGAAAACCAACGAGCCATTAAACCCTAAATAACTATGTTGTTCCAAAATATCCACACCAAAAACCAACGGAATACCCCTTACAATTGGCTCACTGTTGGGGTGCATAATATCCAAAACCCAGCCTGCGCAGTCCCGGCACTGCAAACGCATTTGGTAATTGATGCCGCCTAATTGGATATCAAACCGCTGATTTTCTGCTTGTAACGGAATTTCAATAATATTCATTCAAAACCCTCCAAAAATTTAGTAACTCCTTTTCTAATTAGCTTGATAATGCTGCCTTTGTTTTTTGGTTCGACTGGTGTTTTAGTTCCTTTATCCACAACACCCCCAGTATCCAACGGTGCTTTCATCCTTTCAGGTGGGGCAGCGATCCCTTCAACCTTTGCGGTATTGATAATAATCACCTCACGCAAGGTTAAAACAACCATCAGGACATTTTCAGAGGTTTTATCTGTCGTCACTTCAATTGCACGGATCAGCATATTTTTATACTGCCGTTTACCCGTGGTAACGTCGAACGGTTCTTTTGACGATTTTAACTTTAGTAACTGCTCATAGATTTCTTTGGGGCTTTTACCCAGTATTTCTTCGGTATCAAAATCAAATATTTTAGTAGGCGTATTAAAGCCGTCAATTAGAGAACCACCACCCGCAAAGCCAATTTCCATTGTCACTTCTGACGGCTTATCGTAAGCATGATCACTGATGGCAGCACCCTGCTGTACAGGATGCTCAGTGATTTCCGTTGCATCTTGGTGCTTCTCTGAAATGACCACACTCGGCACTATCATCCCTATTTTTCTCGTATTCTGAGAAAATATCGTCGATAAAATATCCATTAGCTCACCTTAGTTTGCAGGCTGCGCACGAGTATTGCGTTATTACGTTGTACAGCTTCACTTGTCAGTGCCGCAGCTTCCCGAGGAGATTCAACACCATTTACCGTAATATTGTAGGTTGGGGCTATTGTAGCTTGGTTGTGTGCTACACCGGCTTCTGCCCGTAATAACTCTGGGGTATAAGGCGCTGATTGACGCATCATGTTACTGATATTCGCCTGGGCATTATTAGCTATACGAGGGTCTATATTACCCACCATATTGCTAATATTCGCCATCGCGTTATCAAACATCTTAGGATTAAAGTTAAAGCTACTGTTTTTAGCAAGTGCATTAGTTGGGACTGGAGTACCGGCAATAGCGGCCATGACTAACCGTTTATCGTAAGGGAGTGGTTTTCCTATTTCTTCCGGACTCATGGCATTCATCAGCGCGTACATAACATCGTGGTTATTTAAATCTAAGTGATCTCTACGCCCTACTCCTAACCGCTGAGCAACTCTATTGATGTAGTCCTCTGTACGGTTTTTATCTTTCCCGCCCGGAGGTGCCCACTTTTCCACGATGGTTTCTACCGTTTGGCGTTTTATACCATCTGTCAGCCCGTTGAAATAACGCCGCAATTGCCAAGCTGTGCGCTCCAAGCCAATATACTCCGAATTAAATTTAGCAAAACGCTGTTCAGGATGGTCTTCTACCGTTGCACCTTTTTGCTTGGCATATTCTATATTCAACGGGTTATTGTTGCGCTCTCCGCGAGTATTCCCTTTGGCTTGATTACTGTCTGTTTTTACTTTGGATGGTGTACCTCCCAGTATTTCAGGCACAATATATTCATTCAATTTGTTATTCAGGTAAAAATACCCGTCTAAAATAAAATTACGATGTTTTTCCGCTGCATCGATACCCACAGGGCGTACATCTCTTTTATTTTGCTCGTCACCTTTCCATGCCGCCTTAAGTTCTTCCCAGGCTAACGTAAGGTTTCCATCATTAAGATGGTTTAATGCAGCAAGAAGATGCGATAGCGTTTTGCTAAGTTCTCCGAGGCTTTTTGAAAGGTCTTCAAACTCGAATTTTAACGACCATTTTTTAGGGTCAATACCCAATAATTCCAGTATTTCTGTTCCTAATGCTTTGAACTCCTTTGTCAGCTCTGTGATTTCCATTTTGATTTTTTTAATCGCCCCTTCCCATTTACCCCAATTAAATTCACTATCACCACCTTCTTTCCATGTCTGATAATCATCATAGAGTAGGAATAAAGCCGCCATTAATGCCGTGATAATGCCGATAGGTGAGGCTAGGAATTTCAGGTTCAACGCCCACCATGCCGCAGCTACGAGGCCGAACATTTTGATTAAATTCTGGCTTCCATCATCCAGCTGCTTCCACCAGCCAATCAAATCCTGAATGCCTTTAGCACCTCGAAAAACCAATTGACCGAGTATTTCGGACATCGTAAGGATGGCTTTCACCACCGACATGATAATTTTTTCAATCGCCGGCCAGTTAGCGAGGATGTATTTTGTGAATTTTTCAACACTAGGCGTTAATACCCTGGCAAGTTCACCGCCGACCTTTTCTTTCGCTGAACCCATTACCAACTTAAGTTGGTACATCTGGGTCATAAAAGCATTAGCATGTTGGGATGCAACTTCGGGATTATATCCGAGCGTTTTGATTATCCGGTGATAATCAGAAGCATAACCGCCAATACCACGGCGCATCGCCATCAGTGTATTTTCATCAATGCCGAGGATACTGGCATACTGATTTGCCCGATACATAGGCAGCGCCGACAACCGTTCGCCCACCAGCGCAACGAGCGAGGCTGTATCTCTTAGTTTGCCGTTGGCATCGCGGGTCTGAATACCCATGTTACGCAGAAAGCCTTCGCCTCCGGGGTTATTCCGCAAGAATTTGGCCACACCTTCTAATGATGAGTTCAGCCCTTCAACCGTGCCGCCTGCCTGACTCACCGCATAGCCCAATGATTTAATCTGCTCCACCGCACCGCCTGTGCGTTGTGCCTGCCAGTACAACTTATCCAGACCATTGGCAACCTGAGCCGTAAAGCCGACAACAGCAAGGGCTGCACCTTCCACGGCAGCACCCAGTTTCAGCACATTAGCGGTGACGCCTGCCACCATTGAGTTAAATTTTTGCTCGCTTGCATTGTCTATATCAAAACCCAGCGAGATTAGAAAATCGCGGATAGTTTCTGCATTAGTGTTGCTCATCTCTCCACCGTGCTATTAGCGCTTCGTTTTCAGCTTTGACATCCAGTGCATCATTCATCAGGGCGATACCGGCCAGATCGATAACGCCATTCTCCAATGACTCAAACTTGCACATACCTTCAAGGGCTGGGCGCATCACGTAATCACGCCCGTTAGGGAGGGTTTCTAAGATTAGGCTGGGTTGACCAGGGATGACTCGCCGCTCTCTGGCAGTGCGGGAAAAAAATTACCTAATGCTCCCTTAACCACATAGCCAACAATCTTTAATAAATCCAGCCCGTTTATGTCGTCAAACATCAACTGTTGATCACTATTGATAGGACTCCAAACACCCCCTGATTCACGGCTGACAACCGACAAGCAGATATCGTTAATTTCGTAACGATTTTCTTTCCCCAATGAACGGATAGCATCCGCCAGTGGTGCAAGGAAATCGACGAGATCCTCTTGCCCAAAAACCGGCTTACCATCCCCCCCAACAACGCTGGGTTTCAATTTACCCAAAATAGGTTTTAAGGCTGGAATAACGGGCACTAATGCAACAGCTAAATCCTGTTGCTGAAATGCGTTCAATTTGCCAGCTCTGTACTTTTTACCCTCAATTTCAAATTCCATATTAGTCCCCTTTTAGAATGTGCCTAATATTGTGTCGATTTTGCCGCAATCGAATACCCAAGCGACGGTATTACCAACTTTAGCGTTGGAAAGATCCGGTATTTTATTGAACGCGACTGAGCGTGCCGCCGTAGTATCACCTGATACACGGTTGCGGATCAGAATGACGTTGTTTCCCCATGTTGATGAAGAAAATTGTTGCGCGTTGTACATCAGCATCAGCTTAGCATTGGCGGGTGATGTCTTAAGCAATGTAACGGTAATCGTACCTCCTTTACCTGCGCTCAGTGAATGCATGACCTCACCGTCTGCCCCGATGGTCATAGTATTTTTAGATTCCACCATTGCTATGGTGATGCCTTCTTCCGACGTCGCTGCTCCATTAGCTAAATCGACATGTCCACCAATACCCGTTATCGTGCCGGACACGTCCATAAATGAATATGTAGCCATGTGATTACCTGTTTACGTTAATAATGACATCGGCGAAATGCACAGCACCCGCGAGTTTGATAGCGCATTGAATAACCGGAGCTTTGCGTTTCTCGCGCTCAGCCTGTACCTGCTCAGCAATAGGTTGTGCGTAGGTGTAGTAACCTTTAGTCAGCATATCGCCCCGATTCAGTGCCCCGAATGCATCCCCACCCCAAACACCCGGTGCTATCAATCCATTAGTCACCCCCTGAGCCAGTGATTGTTCAACGTTCACCAGCAACTGAGTAACACCCTCATCGGTCTGGGATATCTTGGTCGTTGAGGTATACATCAGGTTATAAAGATTGGTCTGAACATAATTTTGCAACCAGTCCAACCCGTGGCGCTCATCAATAAATGTACCGTTTGCCATCACACCTTCTTGGATAATGGCAGTGTCGTTGTTGTAGTGAACAAAAACGTTACCGGATTTCGTTTTCAATGCATTCGCCTGTGTTGCTGTCAGGGATTCTGCACTGATGGCAGGTTCTTGTTTGAATTTCAGGGTTACTGTGGTGTTGTTACCCTGAAAATTGACTGTGAACATACGCCCAAACAATGAGGCTACGGCATAAGGTTGCGCGGAGTACTGCCAGAGTGTACGGCCGATAAAGGCACTTTTAAGTTGAGAACCAATGTCTGTTACAGTATCGGGATCAAGTACATCCGTTTTAGCAACCGTATGCCCGTAAATACGAGAAACAGATGCCGATTCGATATACCGTGAAACGCTCAACACATCACGGTCAGACAGCGTATTATCCGCGATAACCAATCCATACCATGCATTCGACATTGAACCCAACGTTGCTACTGCGTCGGCAATGGTCTCCGGTTGTGTCGGACCAATGACCGTTGCACCGGATAGCTCATCCAGTTTCAGTACATCACCAATATAAGTGCCATTGTCTGCACGAGTGATATAGCCCAGTTTCCCAGATGATTGCAGTGAGATTGCGAAGCGGGAAGAAATGCTATCCCACAATACGGTCGCATTTTTCAACTTTTCAGCCACCCGCTCAGCAATTCCGTTCAGGTTGGTTTCTTTGCTGAAATCAATACTTGATATAGTGGCCTCTTTACCATCAATGCTCAGCTTAAACGAGCCATCAGTAATGAAGGTAAAGCGGTTTAGGATTTGTTCCGCACGTGAAAGAACTGCTCCCCGCAAAACTGCTGATACTGATTCTTTTGCCCAACGTCCGATATATAAATCAATAGGTTGTGGGGATTGCGAATAGTACCGCGCAGCGGCCTGATATTCTGGGGTATCCATGCCAAAATCTGCGCCTACACCTTCGATATCAGTGTAGTAACGCAGCCGTTCGTGCGTATTAATCACATTGCTGGCACCGACTATCAACAACGAACCAAAGTTTCTGGACGAAGCAGCGCGCGGTGCCATGTTAACTTTGACGTTAACAATGTTTGAAATAGGTAAGCCCTGCATAGGGTTTAATCTCCAAAAAATTTAATCGGTACACTCGTCAGTGATTTAATGCTGTACCGACGAATCACTTTGCGCCGCAGTGTGACAGTGATGTCATAGCGGCGTACCCACTGGTTATTAATGAATTCAGGAAAAGACGTGATCCGGGAATATTTGACGACCGACAACCCAAGAAGGTTAAGTTCAGCGTTGTTCTGGCTGATGCCGAGACCATCACGAAAGCGGCTGGCATACCCTTGGCTGCGAGGGCCATAAAATGATGCCGAACACTCAATCTCTTCATGCCGCCAGAGTTCGCTGTGTTCATCCATCTGGTTGGCAAACGCGGGGTTATCATCCGCAGGAATTTCCGATATACTAAAGCCGCACCAGTCTGTATTTGCTGATGGTTGCGCAACCGGAACAGGAGTCCAACGTGGGCGTACCATTCCATTGGATAAACCAGATAGGCCTCGCAGCCATTGGCTTAGTAACCTTTCCAACGCCTCATCGTAAACAAGTTCGTTATTCGGTATCAGCCAACCTGCCTGTTCTGAGGAGTTCATGGTGAACCGCCATCGAATGGCATCAGTTCACAATGTGCCTGCACAAAGCCTGCCCCATAAGCCGTATAAGGATCAACGGACTTCACCAGATATTCGCGGTTTTGATAAGTAACAATATCCCCGATATGCCCCGTTGCGCCCGCTATTAGCCTCTCAGTGGTGACAATCAAGATATTGCCTGTCACTGTCTGGCCTGACATACGAAGCTGCGCCTCAATAGAGCGGTCTACTGTGACTACGCCTGAAAACTGAGTGATAGTTTCCTGTGTACTTGGAATTCCATCATCATCAATCACAGATTTTCGACGTTTGTAAGTCAGTGAAGGATCGCAAAAATCAGGATCAGAAAGAACCTCTGTCACATCTAAAAATGGCATTATTCCCCCTTATTCCGCACAACATAGGTGATGGAACGACGGTAAGCACCCGTGTCGATAAGTGGCCGGGCATTAGCATTATTAGGTGCGATACCTGCCTTTCTGTTTTCCATTTCAGCTTTAGCAGCTTTACGCCCCCGCCTGGCACGAGCCTCAACCGTGGGGTCAGCGAGAGGTTCAAAATCATGTGAAGTCATGAAATTTTTCACACCATTCACAGCGATTATTCCCGCTTTATTCAGGGCCTTTTCAGCCTTGTCTTGCTTGCCGTCCAGCACTGCATTCGCCGCGATTTTCAATTGCTCCGTAGTTCGTTCTTCCACGGAGCGAATGCCTGGGCGAAGATGGGCGCGCGCCGGAATATTTTGGGCTGGTGAGCCGAATTCATTGATATAGCCGATACCGGCATTACCGAACGGTACATCATCACGGCTGCTATTCTCAGCAGGAACCCCAACCAAAACATCACGATTGCCGAGAGTTTTCAGCGCATCCAAAATCGCGTTAGCTTTATCCACTTTAATAGTGAGACCGCTTTTCATAACTGGATACCTCCCGCCCCGAACATCATCAACATTTCGTAGAACTCGGAGCCGTAGCGGGTGTTATTCCAAAACCCCGCATTCGGATTAAGCGTTGCGCCTGTGTCATAGCTGACACTGACCTTATCTACCGATTTGGATGACACAACACCGCTATTAGCGCCCCCCGCACCGCCTATCGCCATTGACCGACTATCCGCTGCCCATAGCGCCATGTAGTGGGCAACCATCAGCTCGACCAGGTAGACAAACATGTCCCCCAGCCGGTTTTCATCCAACTGTTTATCCGCCAGATTTAACCGGAATTGTATTTGAGCATCAGGGAATTGGGCTTTATCAGAGAACTGCGGGAAGTCGAGGCGAAACTGGGCAATGGAGGGCAGCAGTCTATTTCTTGTTGCCCCCATTTTTACCCCCGTTAGTAGGCGGGTTTTCGCCCTGCGAGTTATTGTCTCGTATCAACAATTCCCCAATTTGGGTGTCCCGCTCTTCGAGCTGTTGTTTCAGTTCAGCAATCTGTTTGTCACGTTCACCCAATTGCTCAGATAATCCGGTTATTGATGCACGAAGCTCAGTCAGTTCAGCGTCGTAATCTGCCGGTGTTGTTTCCGTTACCGTATCAAGAGGCTCCGCATGGGCTTGTACAAACCAATGTTGTGCGATCTCTGGGAGAACCTTGTGGACACCGATATTAAAAACTTCTGATTCACCGTTATCATGAGTAAATCGAAATGCCGTATGTACCCTGATTTTCATTTAGATACCGTCCATATAGTTCAATGATTCACGGTAGACCAGCTCAACCGCACCTAATTTGCCGTAATACGTTACTATTTGATACAGGCTACGATACTGGATTGGGATGCTTTGCAAGGGCACCATGGGGAAGCGAACAAACTTCTTGTCATTGGTATAAGCGATAGCCCGGTCTTTACCTGCCACACCTGCCCCTTTTGCCCATTTCACTGCACGGATATCCAACGGAATACCGTTTTGGTGATATGCGATTGTGTTGGTTTTCAGGTACGTTAACAGGGATTGATTACCTGCCGAAGAAACTATAATGGATGACAATAACGCAAACTGCTCAGGCGGAATTAACAAATCGGTTGGCACCATTGTGTACGCGGAGTGTGCCCACGCATCACTCAATATCTGGTTGATACTTTCGCGAATTTCATCCGGTGTAGACTGTGCCCACGGTTTACGGGCATTGCTGAAATTAACCTGTTTTTGGTTCAGAAGGCCTTGTAGTCCCAGTCCTTCGTCACCCATATAAACCTGCTCGTCAATATCCATATTCCATTTCAGCATCATACCGTCGTGCTTTTGGGAATCAATTGGGCGTCCTACCTGTTGTGCGGCATCCAGTTCTATCACTGTCCAGCCCAATTCCATTCCCCACAACGTCAATGGATTACCGTCTCTGTCAATCTTCACGCTGACACCTGCGAGTGCCGTTGCGTCTCCACTGATCCAGTTTTTACCGTTCGGGTTGGTGGAGCCTGCCGCAGCGAATTGCGTATTTGTCCATGTTGCCATTTCATCGGCGATGGTCACATCCTCGCGGTATTGAATATCGCGACTATGGGTATACTGCACCAATGGCAAATTAAGCGTCTGGTCTAAGCGTTCCAACTCTCCCACCAAAAACGTACCGCTGTTATCTATGGTGCGTTGATCAAATGTAAGCATGTTTTTCCCTTAAATCTTGTAAGAAATTTCAACGTTGCCTTCGGCATCGCCCGCGCCCGTAAACTGGGCTTGTGGAAGCAGTACCGTTTCACCCGGAATTTCCGTATTTAAAAAACTCCCTAATGGGCTTTCCTTGGCGGCTTTTCCTACCCGCACATAGACTGGAGCCCCTTTTTTAATGCTGGATGCGTCACCGTCCAATTTAACGGTCATGTACCCTCGTTTCAGGTTATCGCCTGTGTAATTGTTGTTTGTTCCGATTATGTAAGCCTTGTCTGGCATACTGGTTGTAGGATAGGGGCGGACATAAATCCCCTGGATCTTGTCTGCCGTATCCCCATCCGCCAACGGTACGAAATAGCCATTATCGTCGTACTTTCCCACCAACCCGTAAGCAGGAAACAAGTTCGCTGATTTAAGTACAACGGGTTCAACGGTCATATCCTGTCGGCGTGAGATATCCCCGGCAATGCCTACAGGCATCCGCTTTAAATATGCTGTCATGATGTTATTTACTCCTGTTTGCCCAGAATTCGGCGTTGGCTTTATTCAGGTCGGCAATGTGATTGCCAGAGGATTTATTGCGAAGGGAATCACCCGTTGCTTGGGTATTACGGCCTTTCGCCAGTTCAGCTGCTGCATTAAAGGCCATATCAACGACACGTTTAGGCAGCTTTTTGATTTCGGCATCGCCTACGATATTTCGTACCATCGCCTGATCTGCACTGACCAGTACCCGACGTTTAAACGCGGTCAATTTAGACGGTGTAGCCAAGTCAATTCCCGGTATAATCAGCTCCGCTTTATATGCTGAGTCTCCAGTAATTTTTTCTTCCTTCTCGTCTTTTTCGTCTTTTTCGTCATCATCCCCTATTTGCGCTTTATCTTTTGGATCGGTAACGTTATCGCCCGTGCTTGCTTTACCTTCCAAAGCATCCAGACGGGCAAGTATCGCATTTGCCCATTCAGGAACTTGCTCATCGCCTGTTTTCATTTCTGGATCTTCTTTGGGCAGGGGTTGTTGTGGGCTGATATTAATATTAATTGCTTTGGGCAATTCCCCCGTGCCTTCGTCACCAGTTATGGACTCAGGCGCATTGTTTAGCATCTCTTCCATAGCGGCCGAGTCTTTGGTTTTTACCGCCCGTTTCAGGCTGTTAAACCATTTTTGTGCTGTATTAGACATACTATCTCCAATTGAACAACGTGTACCGGCTCTGCCATCTTGTACCAGAGCCACATGATTACCTGTAATTTGATATTGTTCCGCTTTTCCGTTGGTTATCTGCCGATATTCCGCGTTGTAGCCACACGACACCTCATCAAATCCCGCATCAATGGCTGACATTGCTTCCGTATCTTTGATGATCAAATCTGCCAGCATCAAATCAGATTGTTCTCCCTCACCACGTCGGACATTTTGAACATGCCCATACGCCAATTCACGCCAGTTATCAGGGTCTACAAACATGATATTTCCGGCGTTGTCTTCGGGGTGCTGTATTGTGATAGTCATTCCCTCGAATGAGGCCAGTGTCGCCTCGTGGAATACTTCAGAGGGGGAACGTTCAACCACAATTTCCCCCTCATCATCCGGCTCTAAACTGGGTAGATCAAAAGCGGAATAAAGCTGCGTTCCCGTTCTGGCAATGGGAACGTCTTTACACAATAGGGAACCATCAGCCAGTTGATAACGCGTGTTACCAAGACGGCTAGTAAAGAAATATTTCATGGATGGCCTTTACATAAAAAAGCCCTGCTATGCAGGGCCCTATTAACCAATAACTAGTTTCGCTGAGTATTGCCATGGCATATATTGTCAAATATCTCAAATTGAGAAATATGTTCCATCGCAACTAATTCTATCTGATCGGCTATTTTGCTGTATTTTTCCACATCATGCGTAAACTCAAAATTACATGTACATGAACCTGAATCATAAAAGATACTTTCAACATATCGAGTGAGTCCTTTCTTTTCCAGCCCTTCCGCAAATAGAAGCATTTCAGCCAGTTCATAGGCTATTCCATGCCTAGAACTTAAATGAATCCCAAATGCAGTACACCCATAAATATCAATTTGCCCTTTTGTTAGAAAATAACCTGTAGACATCATATGTACCTTACTTATTGATAAAACAGTTATTATGCCTCAGGAATGACGACTTCGCAGTAACAACGGCAATTAGGCAGAGTACCGGCATGACCGGTTAATCCGTCTAAGGTAGGTGGCTTGCCCCATTCAACAAATTGCCCTTCCATGTGTTGATGAGAGTCCCGGACATCGCCATCATGTGCTGTGCGCCAGATGTATCCGGTAGAGCCAATCGACAACGCCCGCGCTTGAGTTAACGCTACTTCTGCCCTGCCCATTTCAGTTCGGGCAATGAGTTTCGCCCGTGATACTGCCACTTCACCGGTTCGGACAATTTTCTGTGCGAACGGCTCATGGCGACCGCCTGTGACCACCGCTTCAATGGCCTGATTGTGAATGTCATATACGCGGTTTGCCGCCTCTATGGGCAGTGACTTGATGTACTTAACTTGCTCTTCAATGATGGAGCGCATGACCTGACCTACCGGGGCGTTATCCACCAGATGGCGCAGTTCTTGGCTGATTTGTTGGCTACGTACCCGCCACTGTTTTTCGTTATGGCGGTTCACATCAAGGGCAAAGCGCTGTGCTACCCGTTGCGCCCACGGTGTAATTAACTCACTGTAACTGTCCAGTGCCGCCATGATTTCCGTGACCGAATCATTTGAACCATCGTAAGAACCGCTTACGATCTCGCCTACCGCCTGTGCTATCGCCCGTAGACTCGTTCGATACTGGTTTTCCGGTTGGCGGGATAGTTTCGGAGGCGTTCTCTTCCTCTTTCGCGACAAAACCATTGCCTACGCTCCCCATGATTTTTTCGGCTTCTTGTGGCGTCATGCGATAGGACGAAATCAGCATCTGAATGCCGGTATCCCGAGGCAGCATTCCCGCGGCTACTGAACTAACAATCTCCACCATGCTGGAAATTTGAGCACCGTTTAAATCCGCATTTCCTGCTGCCTCCGCATTCGCTGGTTGTAGGAGATTGCCTAATTCGCCAAGCTGAGGCGGTGAGCCATCTTCCGCATTGTTAATGTCTTCATCCGCTATTGAACCGCCAATACCCGTGACATCCGCCATCTCCCGCAAATCATTCATGGCCGCCTTAAGGTTCATCATGCCGCCATCCAGTGCCCCATTTAGTGCATTAACGGTATTTACCGCAATGGTAGAGCGGTCGAGATCAGACATTTGCCATAGCGGGTTAAACTCGAAAGTAAAATCGTCCGGTAATGGCTGTTCGAACTCTGAACGGTGCATCACATCTAATAATCGCCGAATAGGTTGGCGCAATCGGCGTTCTTGCTGGGTGCCGATGTTATCGTAGTAGTTAGCTAGGTCAGCATCCCCTGTCGAAAAACCTTGTGGAGACTGACCAAACAACCGCACCAACGGGATACCCACTGCCCCGGATATTTGTTCGGCAAACTGGGCTAAAACCTTATCTAAGCCGCTGAACGAATATTGATGGGTTTCGAACACGTCCGATTTATCCATCAAGGTCATGCCTTCATTACTCTGAAACTGCCTGATCATGTCCATATGTTTGAGTAAGGCATCTAATCGGGCACCGCCCATCGCGATGATTTCACGCAGCTTGTCAATACTGTAAGTACGCAGATGTGCCTTATAAACCAACTGTGCTGCACCCATTGTCGAACTGTCGAAAGCCGTGAGGCGATCATAGATGCGTTCAACCACGGACATCCCCCACTCATTTTCAGTCTGGGCTTGTTGATACGGCAGTGTCACACCATCAAACCGTATCAGGCGGCTATGATGGATTTTCCATGCTGGAATGCCTCGGCCGGTATTAGCAATGTTATAGAATTCAGGTTTGCCCAAATCCTTACCAATGTCCTTGATACGGCGATTTAAATCTGGCTCAACCTGCCAGCGGTCAAGTGGCAGTAACCCTTTAAACCGACCTTTGCCAATGGTTTCCGGTCTTAATGGTGTAAACGGGGCTTGCCCTTCTATCAGAATGAGTCCCACCGCGCCGCCATAGAGCCTTGACCATTTGATGATATTGTTCAGGTTTTCCCACAGCTCCAGCTCATCAAACTGCGATTCCAAAATGCCCCTTGCCTTTGGATCTATCTCCGAGGTAATGCGAAAGCCCTTGCGCGTCATATCGTCGGCCACCGAATCCACCGCTGCACCGATTATCCATGACGAACGGTAAGCATATTCAATCAGTGTTCTGTTACGGCTTGTCCAGTTCGGACGATATGTTGATGCCGCATGTTGGTTAGGCGTGCTCATCCCGATACGGGCCAGCATATTTTCGTAACTGTCCACTGTGGGTTGTATTTTGCGATTTTTCGCCATTAAGCACCTCGTCCTAATAATTCCCAAATTTCCATAGAGGTATCCATCGGGGCGTAGTTGATCATGACTGCATCCGCCAAGTTCGGGCTTTTCGTGCTGTCCGGTTTTTTATCCACGACAATTTTCCCGACACCATTTACCGAATAGGTCGGCTGCGATAACTCAATGACCAGTTTGTCTTTCAGCGGGATTTCGCTCGAAATGGATATCAGTTCATCAGGGTTATAAAAATGCCCTTCGCTCATGGCACGATGAACTTTTTGGAATCGGGTTCGCAATGACCACCACGCCTGTGCTTTGGCATTGGCGAAAAAGTCCTGATTCAGCCGTGCTGCGCTGAACGCATCCCCCGGTACGGCTTCCCCTTCCGGATCAAATACTGCCCCACTGCCCCGGAATGGCGTTGCAGTGATAAGTGGCATTCGCAGCGCTTTGCGTTGGTCATTGATAATTCGGGCATCACCCCGAACACCCGCCCCCAATCCATCACTGTCAAACCGGAAAGCCCCTAAATTGTGTGTACTGCACCAGCCAAAGACCTTTTCAACAGAGCCGTAAATATCCGAGCCTTTACCTGACCATTCCTCAATACCGTTTAACAAGAAACCGTCGCGCCATGAAAACGCATTTTTATCCTTGCCCTCATCGGCAACGTCCATCGCGCCCATGCGAATACCTGTGGGTTGAACGCCCAGCTTGATATGTGCATCAATCGCAGATTGAACCCATTCGGAGGGAATAAGGATCCCTTCGACCGAAGCCTGATAGTTAATATCGACTTCCTGCGCTAACGTGACTGGGTCGAGTTTCTCTTTCTGTTTGGCATACCACGCATCATCTTTGCGTGGGTCATCCCGCCAATGGAACGTAAAAACGGAAATACGCCCGCTGTGTCGGCGTTGGGCAAATGAGTTCGCCATACCGTTAGGTGTCGAAACATCCTGTCGGCAGTTGGTAGTAGCTGACAATGACGCATCCACCAGCTCAGGGCGTTCTAGAAATGCGGCTTCATCGACAAAATAGAACGAAGCACGGTCACCGCGTCCAATCCCGTCGCCGGCTTCACCAGTCATGACCGATTCGGTATCCGGGAAAAGAATGCGCATATGAGGCGCATGTTTGCGCATATCCCACGTACCCCGAAACTCTGCGGGCAATAGGTTGATAAAGTTCCTCGCCTTATCAAAAAGTGACTTAGGCGAACCCAACTTATCGACGTACTCTTCTTTACGGGAGCCGAAGCCCGCCGCGACACCTCGATTGAATAGGCAAATCGATGTAGCAGTGGCTATAGTCAGCCAGCTAATGCCCATATCACGGGTTTTTTCGGTAATGCCTGGCTCTTGCAATCGCCAGCATTCCATAAACCACGCTATCCACTCTTCCTGACGCGGGAACAGGATAAAAGGAATACGGGCAGGTAATCCCCGTTCCACATTACGCGGGTCAACGGTCATGCCCCAGTCGATAATAAATTGCCCCGGATTATCCTTGTAAAATGCCCGCATCGGGGGTAATAACGCGGGATTTTGGCGAATACGTTGTAACCGCTCCATCCGCCATTCAAACACCGCGTTGTAATCAGGGTTGCGAAAATCAAACGGAAACGGAACAGGCATAATCACCTCATCATTTTCTTGTAGGCATCTGCTGCCTGCTCTGCCGTCAGGTTGGCTAACTCAATCGGGCCGTCATTAGCGCCGGTGTGCTCTGCTTTCACATTCTCGCGGAAGGCCTGAACGGAAACATGCTTACCCAGCAATTCAAGGTTCTTAACCTTATCCGGCCATTTGATTTTCTTGAGAATGCCGACCATATCGCGCTCATCCCCCCGGCCTTCGAACATCTCCGCCAAATTGAAGCCGCTTAAGTATCGTCGCCAGGATTCCGGCCATCGAGACAACGGCTTGATGCTCAGGTCTTCTTCCAAAATGTCCGCCACATCCATCTGATCGATTTCAACAAGGCGCATCAGGACATAGTTCGCATCAATCCCCAGTTGCTTATTGCGCTCTGCTTTCATCTCATCGATCAGCGCGACAACATAGGGTTTTTGCATTAACTGGTAGCCAATCTCGCTCGCGCGTTTCGGGCTGTATCCCGCCCTGATTGCCGCCTGTGTTGCATTCAAATCGACCAGATATTCGCGGCAAAACATTTTCTGTTTTGTCGTCATTTTTATTGCTCTGGTCATGTTTTGGGTTCCTTAAAAAGAAAAAGCCACCCGCTTTTGGCGGATGGCTTAAGGGAATAGGCTTAGGTTATTGCTTGCTTAGAACTTTATTTAAATGTCTCCGAGTTAATATCACTCATCATACTCTGAAATATATACTCACACGCGGGTAAAAAATCAATTTTTTCATGGGTCTTTTTACATTCTATTTCACGAGATTGGTTATATTTATTGGTGATAAACGTAACATAAACCTTTTCAGAAGCCCCGTGTAAAGAACATTCAAAAACACTAGACCTATCGTAAGTGCTACCACACCTTAACCCAATTGAAATTTTCACTGCAAATACTAGTTTCTGCTTCTTTGGATTGGTTTCATTTTTTATAAGTTCAGTTGATTTTTTAACTTTGAATTCACCATTACAAATATTACCAAATAAAACCACATTTGTTCTTTCCTTCGTTTCACTATCGTACCCATCAAATAAACCTGCATCTAAATACGCAATAAGCTGCTCCTCAAAATTATAAAACTCTCTGTTTAATCTGTTCCAATACTCACTTTGCATGTGGTTGTAGGTCTTTAACTGATTTTGTAACTCTCTATACTTTGTCATTACTATTCTCCTGTTGGGTAAATAACAGGAGGCTATATTAACTTTTTTCTTAAAAGTCGGCTGTAAATATCACGCAAATTAATAAATATAATACCTCATCATTCACTACACTGACTTCTAATATATTCCTGCAAATACTTAGTCTGTTGTTCGTTCTCCGCCATCATTTCTCTGAGACGAAAATAATCTTGTCGAGCTGCTTCTGTAAGTTGTGGGGTTCCTGCATCGACCACACCGCCGGAGGGAATGGCTTCATGCACGGGGCAGATTGCCTTGATGCGCAACTTGCGACGACTAGCGGCAACATCAGCCCGAAGAGTGTCGATTTCAATCTTATCATTGGCGAGTTTCTCCGTATGCTTAGCATCCAGTTCATGCAGCATTTCGATGTGCGTGTTCTGGTAGTTAATAGTGTCTGTCAGTTGCTGGATTTCGGTTATCTTGTCTTCGTGAATTTCGAGTTGTCTATCGTACTTCGAGTAGTAGTATTGCGCAGCATATAAAGCCCCCGCTAAGGTTATGAGCAAAGCAACTATCAGCTTTTTCATAGCAACAATACCCCTATGAACAAAAACCAGCCCCAACCATTCGCACCAAAACCCGCCAAAATGAAAGCAAACAAAAACATCAGTCCCGGCAATGAATGATTATTCATCTAACCCCCAACACGTTAACTCCGACTCCTGGGCACGCCGTTCAACCTGACCGTAACAGCCGTTCGCTTGCCCTTGGGTTTGCCGGCAGTCTTTACCGCCGTCAAATATCCAGCGTTTAATTTCGGCACAAGCGCCTTTCCTGTCCCCTTCGTTGAGTTTCCGATAGAACGTGGAAGAGAAACATTTCCCAGGGCCAATGTTGTACGGGCAGAAGCTGGCGATACCGGCTATTTGAGGTTCAGTCAGCGACACTCGCACATGACGTTTGACCCATGCAATGGCTTGTTCGGCTTCTTTGGCATTGAGGGCTTGGCATTGATTGGAGGTTAGTTTCATTCCCTGACGAACGGGTACGCCGTCTATCCGGGTGACACCCCGGCAAATAGTCCAAATGCCGCCCGCATCACGATAAGCGGATAGCCGGTTACCTTCTTTTTCATCCAAGAACTGAGAAAGGATAGCCGTAGCCCCTGCACCGGACAGCACCAAACCAATAACAGAAGCCGTTAATTTAGTTTTGGTCTTTGTCATTGCGGGTATGCTCCTTGTGCTTGTAATACCAGTTCACCGCAAAGGTGGCTATCGTGCAGATAATGCCAATAACAATGGCCCAGTCATTCAATGACAGTGCCCCAAAAATCGTTGTGAATGCTCCCCATGTGTACGCAGTGGGGCTTGTGTATTTGTCCATACGCATATTTCCACCCCACTGACGGAGTGACCATTAGGTGAGTTAGTATAAAAAGCGCCGTAATTGCTGGCACCAGAAATGAAAAAGGCCACACCTTAAGTGCAGCCTATGGCATAGATAATTTGTTAAAAAACGGTCCTATTTAACATAATGAGTCTTAGACGAACCCGAGATTTGCAACTCAGCTAAAAAACACCGTCTAAGCCTCAAAAATCACAATCTTCTCGCCTACAATGAGCTAATTTTCGGTATAACATTTCATTAACAAATCACCACTATTGCAGTTCGCATAAATTTGATTGCCTAATCGCTATTTTTCCAAGTTTTCAGTTTTCGCCCAAAAAGAAAGGCGCTCTAAATTGAGCGCCTTTTCTCAGGATATAAAAAACCATTTTTAGCACAATAACACACTTTTTGCGCAGCGCACTAGCTTTCAATGCCTGATTGTTTGTTTTTTAATCGATAAATCCATATCTAATTGAATATCAAGCATTTCTAAGCAGCCCGCGATAAAGCTCTCTGCGACCTGCATCTTGTGCCTGACTAAGCTCTCAGATACCCGAAGGTCGCGCGCTATTTCCCGTTTGGAATAGCCGAGCATGTAATGCTGCTTGATGTAATCGAACTCTTCTTCGCGCCCTCTCGCGCGTAGCCTTGCAACGCAGATATCGATAATCAATCCATCCTCGTCGCTGCACGTTGGTCGGCTGGTGCCACTGGCAGGCAGCAAGCCGCTGAATCCCGCAGCAACTGGCGACCAGCCTACTTTCAAGTTGACGTCTGATGTCGTCCAGCCTCCCCAAAGAACTAACACTTGTTGAATATCACGCATAGAATTTTACCCTGTAGTTTTATGTATCCTGAATTTTTTTCACTGAAAGCCGTCGCGCTTACGTGCCGGTGTGTGTTTTTAGCGCTAAGAAACAAGGTTAATGGCCTCTCGCGACTTATTTTCCCATTAGGAGGCAAGTGAGGTGTCAGATAAAAATGAAACTGCCACCTGCTTAACACCTTGTGAACACTAGCTTTACCGTTTTTCGGTGGCAGGTGGCAGATATTTTTAAAATAAATACATGCGCACATGTGCGTGTGTGCGTGCGCGTACATGTATATCTTTAAAACAACTGCCACCCGCCACCTTTTATATTTAACATATTGTTTAATAAGCATTTTACAAGGTGGCAGATAGCATTTTATCTGCCACCATCTGCCACCTTTTCACACTACATTTAGCAATTTTTCGCATTTTTCCAGTTCAGCACGAATATGTTCATTACTGCTAGCCTTATAATTCTTTGCTAAAAGCCAAGGTCGTTCTTTTTTACCGTTAAACTTAATGGCACTTGCCTGACTCAAACCCTTACTACGAAGAATATTACTTACTCGTTTTGGGTTGATATCTGCCTCAAGACCAATGTCCAAAGCGATATAATTCACTATCTGTTGATAAGTCATAGCCGCCACCGGAGGATTTGCAATTAATTCAAACAGCACGGTATCTACATCTGAGCGGCTACTCTCTATCATTAACCGCCGTTCTTCGGTCTCAGGGGCACGTTGCCAGTCGAACTCATCCAAATTAACCGCCATCAGATACCAATAGACCTGTGCGATAAACTCAGGATCTTTTAATGCCTGATATAAGGGATTGAAATAGTTTTCGTTCTGTAAAAAATCAGGGCCACCCAACACGGCAATACGGCGATCTTCTTCTGGTAAAAAAAGCGCATCGATATGGTTAGAGAAAAACAAAAAACTGGTGAAAATATCCATTGTTATTTTCTTACCGTATTTGTTATTCACCTCAAATCGCGGTTCAGTCAGTAAATCTCGAAGCTGATCGTTAATCGAATAACGTGTATCGATGTTCTCCTTCACCTCATCGACCGTACATAACAGCGAGTGGTAAAGATAATCATGGAACTGGTTCGCACAAATCACATCCATCTTTGCGCGGGTACAATTCCAAACACCTAATATGGCTTCCATGAGCTGGATAACCCAACCACGCCCAGTACCATGCAGTACCGAGATATGTAGCGTGGTAATAGGACAACGACGTGCAGGTCGCTGTACCATCCATGCAAGGCGAGCGATAAAGAACAATCGTTGTTTTTCATCCGGCAGCAAATAATCCATATGTTTGAGAAAAACGTTTTTAACCTTATCAAAATTGGTTACTTTCGGGTGTTGAGGTAAGTAGAATTCGTTGATCTCCAGCCAACCATCAAGCCCCCGAATCAAGCGCCCTTCTCCGGGACGATAGCCGATCGTTTCAGCTACCACCTTTTTGGGGTGTTCCAACCATTTCTTAGTTGCAGGCACAGGTTCTTTCTTACCCTTACCTACCGCAGGGAACTGATAAGGTGCCATCAGGTTCTTAAAGGACTTCATATCCATGATGCTACGGTACGGCGGCCGGGACAGATCACAAACTTGGTCGCCTTTTACCACATAGATAAACCGCTCAAGAAAATGGCTGGTCATATCCATATCGATATCGGTAAATGCTGGCTCGTCTTCTTTTAACTCGGTCAAATCTTCAAAGTCATCCTTACCGAATCCAATAGCAATCTTGAAATCACCATCGTTACGATGCGCGCATGAACCATGCAAACATTTGAAATGGCCCTGTTCGAAACCCGCAGTCCCAGCAGGAAAATACGCGGTACTGGTGGTATCACTTTCAATGCTATGCCCACTTTCAAACGGGCATTTGATGTAGCGCTCACCGTTTTTACCAAACGATACTGTCCAACCGTTCGCATCCAGATAGTCGGCGATTTCATCAGTGGCATTGGGTGTGACAATACTCCGGTCGCGTAACTTACCGGCAGCGTTAGCCTCAGTCGAACTGGTAACGGGCAGATGCTCCGCCAGTGCCGACCACAACATTTCTAACTGTTCCGGTGTGACTTCAAGCGGATCACTTGGCAAGCCACCATCCCATTGAATACGTGCGCCGCTGGGGTGCGTACCCGCTGCAACAAATTGCTGACCATCGGCCAACAGCTCAATGATGCCTAAATCATTCGCCAGACGGTGAATACGTTTGCGGTATTCGCCCTTCACTGACAGAAGATACAGGCACTTGTTCGAGTTATCGCGATAACGGCGAGGAGGCAACTTACCAAGTATCTTGATTAACAATGCTTGGATTTGTGCCTGTACGTTTCCATTTTCACTATCGCAATCTATCGCCAGCTCACCTAATCCCGTACGCATGCAAATACCGTAATCAGGTTCTTTTGCCCACGCAGTAATATCGGAATCAGTCGATATTTTTTCCGTCCATTTAGGAATACCCACTACTTGCCGTGAACGATTGTAGCGGCTGGGTGTCTTACCAATGCTTTTTAACGATGAATCGGGGGAAACCTGGGCATTAGGGTTACACACAACAGGTAACAACTTTTCTGTACAACCCATTATCAGATCGAGATGGAACCACGCTTCTGGCGATGCTCCCCAGCGTTTTTGTTCTAACATATAGGTACACCCTATTATTTTTTGTCCACAAATTCGGTGTAAAAACGTTCAATAGCACGAACAGTAGATAATCTGGGGTCTGGACTGGTTCCAGTCATAATGCGACTTAACGATGCCTGACTAACACCGATTTGTTTAGCCACCTGTTTTTGGCTAAAACCCGCATCTATGATTTTTTTAATTAATTCTCGTGGGTGAAATTCGTGCATAGTTAATGCTCCTCAGCTAGTATATAGAGCAAGCTATACGAAAAAGGAATTTATTTCAATACTGGAAAGGAATCTAAAACTCTTTAGTATATACCATTATGAATAACCGATTAATAATTGACCGAGGTGTAGAAATGGCGGCTGGGCTTGGGCTTGATTTTATGGCTCGAAATATAAAGTATTTGATGCAGACGCATGGCATATCTAGTGTAAAAGATCTTGCCAAGCGCCTGAAAATGAACCAGCCAACATTACATCGAACATTGGCTGGCGAAGTCAGTGACCCGAAGTACGCGACTTTAAAGCAATTGGCTGATTTCTTTGGCGTTTCTGTGATAGATTTAGTTGAGTGTGATTTACAAGATGCCGAGGCGACAGCCATTATTGAAGCCGACGGAGAATACTACACTCAGAAGTTTCCTAACGTACCTATCCGAGATGATATAAGTATTAATGCCGATGTTAAAGAAAACTACCAACTAGACGAAACTAGCTTAAATAAACGTCAAGGGTATATCCGTTGGCCATCCTACGATAAAGATGTGTACGCAGTGAAATGTTTAGACACATCATTAATGCCTAGGGTTAAAGAAGGCGAATTTGTTGTCGTAGAGCCTAATAACAAAATTTCGCCTGGGGATGAAGTATTACTCACAACCGAAAATAGTGTCACCACAGTTAAAACCTTTCTGTTTGAGCGCGATGGGTACTACCATCTATTAAATGTTAATGAAGACCAAGCCCCTATACGTGCACCTAAAAATACGATCAAAACCATGCACTATGTGGCAGGAATAGCTAAGCCACCTCTCCTAGTAAAATAATCTCTTCAAAAACAACCACATAAAATAAGTCGCAAAAAGCGGCTTTTTTTATCTTGCAATTTATCCTTTTTTGTATTTATATTAAATCCACAAAGGGATCATAAATCCCATAAAGAATTTAAATCCAATTCTGGATTCTGCTCTTTAACAATTTAGAAAGTCAAAACAGCACATAGCTTCCTGTTTAGACCCCTACGCATGAAATGCGACGTACCATCGGGCGCGATCCGGTCGGTGGGAAGGTTAGCTCCGCACGAGAGTGGGCAACGGGCGCGAACGGGCAACACTGGCAGGAAGGTATGTGCTGCAATTAACCAAAAGGAAAATAATTATGCTTTAACAAAGCGAATAGACCGCAAGCGCAATGCGTTAATGCAGCAGTAATGATGCTGCCCTGAGTCACCAAGTGGCACCAAGTGGTGAGCCTGTGTAGCGACGGGTTAAGGTTCATAATTACAAATAGCTCCGGTAGAGCAGTAAGAAAGCCAACTTGCACCGGTTATTAGCGGCGAGAGTGCGACAGTAACTCAAGGGCATGAGCGCAACCACTGCGAGAGTGTGGTTAAAAGTGCAGTTGGCTTTGAGGTGTGGAGAACGCACAGGCTGATGTGCAGTGCTTACCTACGATCAGGCGGTGGAGAGTTACCAACGAGAAATCGTACACGGTCGGGTAGCTTGGGGCTATAAGGCGGCCATAACCAAAGTACAGCCACATGGAAAATGCCTAGGAATGCCGGTTATATCGCCTAGGAGTGAGATCTGATAAGTCGGAGATCAGCGCCGACCGCCACACCATCAAAGCCAATTAGTTAACACATAGGATAATTAGAAATGTTAATAAGAAACTTAGCATATTTATCGGTAATACACGATATGAAAAGCGTCGCTAAACTAGCCAAATGCGTAGGTATACAACAATCAACATTACACCGGATAACATCAGGTGAAACGAAAGATCCTACTTATTCGACTTTAAAAACTATCGCGGATTATTTCGGGCGTACCCCAACTGAACTAATGGAATGCGATTTAGGCGAAATTGATGGCGCATACCCCCGTATTCACATTACCGACGTTACACCAAAATCGAAGTTTAAGGCTCTACCCTCAGAGATAAAAACCGCAGTTATTGATGCCTACAAAGAAATAGTCATGCGGGAAGTAAAAGCATTCCATGACCCATCAGGAATATCACATCAAACAGCCAGGCTGGAAAACCTAGCTGAAAGTTTGGTCAATGGTTTTTCAAAACTTATTGAGAGCTAATAACAATGACTAAACCACATATTCACGCCGATTTAATCACTCTATACGCAACCATTGCACACATAACAAATGAACCATGGCTACACTTTCAATATAGGGAGTACTACGGTGAAGAATGGTCAGATTGCCGTGGCCCCATTGAGTTTTGGTTTGATCATGAATACCGCTTAAAACCCCGAACCATCAAAATTGGAAGCTTCGACGTTCCTGAACCGGTGAGAGAATCGTTGAAAGAGGAAGCTGAGTATTTCCATGTAGATACTGGCTTTCTTTGGGATGATGATGGGGTTAGTCGTTCTTGGTGGCTTGATAGCGATGTTGATAAGGCTCGGCTGTCTGCTGGCCTAATCCACCTCACCCGCGAAGCCGCCGAACTGCACGCTAAAGCCCTTATTTCTCTGTCCAAAAATAACACCTAAATAAAGGGCGTTCCCACGCCCTACTCCCCCTATCAAAAAGCACATCCTGTCCTTGGGCTATCACACCCGCCCGCCAGTTTTTGGTGGGTGTGCTTTTTGATATGCATAAAGAGGAGTTAATACGTGAAACCGAAAGTAATTCCCGTCGATAAGTATCCGATAAACAACGCCGTTCGCCGCCTGCGCTGGCAACGGAAATGTGAAGCACTTAAACGTAACCCTACCACCCGATTCCCCATTACCCTGTATTCATAAATAGAAAGGCTAGGAAAATGAGCTTAGAAACATCCCTACAACACAATAATGTACTCCTGGAGCAACAAAATGCCCTTATCACGCAACTTATTTCGGCGCTATCGAATAACGTTGCAGCCCACACCACCACACTCACATTTAATCCGGAGCAGTTGGTTGAACTGGCTGATGAAGTTGAACAACCGACTAAGAAGGTAAAAACAGCCACGAAGAAAAAAGCTGATAACACGCCCGTCGATATTGAATCCCTTGATTTGGAAACTGTCGTTGCCCTTGCCGTCTTATTCAAGAACGATGCTTATAACCTGACTGCCGATAAGCTGGCAAAAGCCCGTGCCATTATCGACGGTGTTGGCGAAGAACGTAACGGCCAAGCAGACGCTCTTGATGCTGCGTTACAGGGTTTGCAAGAACTCAACGCACTGACAAAAGCCACTGTTTTAGATTTGTGCCTGGAAATACTGGCGAACTGGGACAACATCCCCGGTATTACTGAACGGCGAGAATTCGCGCTGGAACTACTTAATGAAGGTAAACAGGCCGAAGAACCAGAACCAGAACCAGAACCAGAACCAGAACCAGAACCAGAAGTTGACCCACAAACGTTATTCTCACAAGCCGAACAACTTATTTTGCGATTAGCTAAAGGTGGTTATCGCACAGAAGCAGTCAGTATTATCAAACAATGCGGAGGTAACAAAAGGCTAGGGGAAGTTCCGCTCGACAACCTTTCTGAGGTTATTCGCTTGGCCGAAGCTACATTGGAGGATTAGTTATGCCAGAGGTACATGCAAAACTATCCCCGTCATCATCACATCGTTGGCTGCGTTGTCACGGTAGTCTGGCATTGGAAATGAACCAACCCGACACAGCATCACCATTCGCGATCGAAGGTACAGCGGCACATGCTCTGGCTGAAACTGTCCTGAACAATCGGCAAAGCCCTAAATCGCTCATTGAATCATCAACTATGGGGCAAAACACGGCCGATTACCTCGGCCAACATATCCTGCTCAAACCCAACACACCGCAGGTGAATGAAGAAATGGTCGAAGCTGTTGGGCAGTATGTTGAAACGATCTGGGGATTGGCGCAAGGGAAAGAACTGTTAATCGAACAGCGGGTAGATTTCTCCGAGGTGATTGGTGTCGAGAACTCTTTCGGCACCGCTGATGCCATCATTATCAATGGCAGTGAGTTACAAATCCACGACCTGAAATATGGTAAGGGTGTGAAGGTTGATGCTGAGGAAAATGAGCAACTCATGCTGTACGCCCTCGGTGCCCTTGACCAGTTCGACATGCTCTATGATTTCGAAACGGTACGATTGTTCATCCACCAGCCCCGACTGAACCATATTTCAGAGTGGGCTGTAAATGTAGAGAATTTACGCCAATTCGGGGCACGGGCCAAAGACGCCGCTGCATCGGTCATTACTATTTTCAATATTGCCCAATGCGAAGGTACGGACACCCTGCCCCCAGACACCTTCACACCAGGAGAAAAACAGTGCCGATTTTGTAAGGCCAATACCCTCTGTGATGCCCTGACGAAACAAGTAAGGAGCACGGTCTTAGATGACTTTGACGATCTTACCTTACCGTTAGAGACACAAATAGAAAAAGCCCAGGCGCAAATCCCGCATTATGACCACCAAACCCTGGCTGCTAAATACGCGCAGGTCGATTTTATCGAAAGCTGGTGTAAGGCCGTTCGGATTCGAGTCAACGATGAGCTCAACGCCGGACATACCGTCCCCGGATTTAAGTTAGTCGAGGGCAAGCAAGGCGACCGGTCTTGGGGTGTCGAAGCGGATGCCGAAGTCATGCTAAAAGGCTTCAAACTCAAGCAAGACCAGATGTACACCAAGAAATTAATTACACCTCCCCAGGCGGAAAAAGTCCTTAAAAAAGACTATCCGAAAAAATGGAGCAAACTCGAATCTCTTATCGTTCGATCTGACGGCAAACCGACTGTTGTACCCGAATCTGATCCCCGTCCAGCACTGGATGTTAACCCTATAAATGACTTTGAAGACGTATCTGATGATGCGCTCATTGCTGATCTTATCTAATCATAAAAAAGGTAGAACCATGAAAATTAGTTTGAAAAACGTGCGTCTGGCATTCCCTGATTTATTTGAAGCAACCCAAGTGAATGGGCAAGGCGATTTTAAATTCCGCTCCACGTTCCTAATTCCAAAAGAACGCAAAGACTTAACTGCCGAAATTGAAGCGGCAATTAAGAAAGTGGCAACAGACAAATGGGGTGCTAAAGCCGAGGGCATTATTAAAAGCATTCGCGGCAATAGCATGCGGTTTAATTTCCGTGATGGTGATGATAAACCAGATTACGACGGTTACGCGGGAAATATGTATATTTCCGCCAGTAACAAATCACGCCCACTGGTTATTGACCGCGACCGTTCACCACTCACGGCTCAGGATGGTAAACCGTATTCCGGTTGCTATGTTAATGCCACTATCAGTATTTTTGCCTATGAAAATAATGGTAAAGGAATCTCCGCATCACTCTCGGGGGTTCAGTTCTTCCGAGACGGTGACGCATTCGCAGGCGGCGGCGTAGCCTCAGTAGATGATTTTGACGATATCAGCGAAGGGGCAGATGCTGAAGCAGAGGCATTAATTTAATACGTTTAATTGCCCCGTTAATTTTACGGGGCTTTTCTTAGGGTAAAAAACCATGACACAGAAAATATTAACCAAAGAAATAAAATCGTTAATTGTTAAAAATGCCTTGGCTAAAGCGGGGATATTCGAGAAAGAAGATAAGTTATTTCAAGACCGTGCAGAATGGGCTGAGAAAATAAGAATAGAAGCCATTGGCGGTGAAAGTATGGAACAGGGCATACAAGATATTCTGTCAGAAATGAAAAAGCTGGCGACTAAAATCCCTGAGCCATTGCGCATAAAGGCCATGCCTATCAGAGAAGAGATATGCATAAGACTCAATTTAGCAGGCAGTCGGGTTTATGCATATTTTAATGGTGCTCTTGGGCGTTTTAAATATCCTGACAGTCGAAAACACATAGCCAAAATAACGCCAGAACACACCACACTATTAGCCGATAATCCCTTGGTGAATGAATTCTATGAATTAGAAAAACGCTATGGCGAATTAAAAAGTCAACGAAACGATATCACTAATAATGTGGAAGCCGCGTTATTAAAAGTCCGCAGTGTAAAACGACTATTGGAAGAATGGCCGGAAGCTGCCGAGTTGCTGCCTAAAGAAATGAATAAAGCCGCCCCTGTTCCCGCCGTTCGCCGCGAAGCATTAAATACCTTAATTGGGTTACCGACTAATTAAGCATATGCCCCGATGCCACACGGGGCTTTATAAAACTATAATCGTGTTTTTAAATTTAACTTAGAAGAATATTGATAACTAACACCATATACCGATTTGTACGTCAATATAATATCAAGGTTTGTATCTTTAGAGAACATCATATTGAAAAGTTTAAGATGATCATGGGTGCAATTAAACTCTTTTCCCGATGCAACCCAAAACGGGATCATTTCATTAAGAATGATAGGGTCTCCTTTCCTAGGTATGCCATATTTAATGCAATTAATCGGATTAGATAGACCGAAATAATCGGTCAAAATATTAGCCACATCAAAATAACTTTCTGGCATATTAATTACTTCATCATTTATTTTTATTTTAATATCTTCAATATAACCCGTACTTAATCCACCATTAAATAAGTAAAAGCCATTCTCTCCTTTTTTTGAGTCGTTAGAAGGAACAATTGTGATATGGGGTTCAGTAGATTTCTCATAGTTTAATTCTTGGAGCTTGGTTTGCTCTTTAGATTGCCACCAAGCCATCCCAGAAAAAATCATTGAGAATATAGAAATAATAATAGGAATTCCGATTTTCAATACACCATCACTCATGCTTACCTCAAATTTAATTAATCAAAATGAATAAAACAATTCTCTGGCTCGACCTCGAAACCTACAGCGAGATACCGATCAAGAATGGTACTCACGCTTACGCCGAACATGCCGAAATTATGTTATTTGCATGGGCGGTTAACAATAACCCTGTGCAGGTATGGGATGTGACCCGTGGTACATCCATGCCAAAAGAGTTACATAAAAGTTTACTCGATCCTACCGTTATTCTATTCGCCCATAACAGCCACTTCGACCGTACCGTTTTGCGCCGTACTATGCCAAGGCTGTATCTGGGCATCTCCCGCTGGCGTGACACGATGGTACAGGCATTGGCGCACGGCTTGCCGGGCGCACTGGGTGCCTTGTGTGAGGTACTGGGCCTTCCAGCGGACAAAGCCAAGGACAAAGAAGGCAAGGCCTTAATTCAGCTATTTTGTAAGCCTCGCCCTAAAAACTCCGCGCTCAGGCGGGCTACCAGCAAAACCCATCCCGAAGAATGGCAGCGCTTTGTTGCCTATGCCGGACTGGATATTGAAGCCATGCGCGAAATACATAACTGTCTGCCCAAGTGGAACTATCAGGGAGATGAACTGGTACTATGGCACCGCGACCAACAGATTAACGATCGCGGTGTGTACATGGATATCCAGCTGGCAAAGGCCGCCGTTGATGCCGTTGAACAGGAACAAAAACAACTGGCAAAACGCACGCAAAAACTGACCGACGGGGATGTGCAAGCGGCTACGCAGCGTGATGCGATGTTACGGCATATCACCACGGCGTTCGGCGTCGAGCTGCCCGATATGCAAAAAAGCACATTGGAAAGACGCATTGCCGATCCCGATTTGCCGCTTGCGTTACGGGAATTGCTGACCATCCGGTTACAGGCCAGCACGACCAGCACCAGTAAATACAAGGCACTGATGAATGGGATTAGTTCAGATGGTCGACTTCGGGGAACGTTGCAATTTTGCGGTGCATCGCGTACCGGACGTTGGGCAGGACGCCTATTCCAGCCGCAAAATCTCCCTAGGGCTACGTTAGACCAAGGCATCATCGACACCGGTATCGAAGCCCTGAAAGCCAATTGTGCTGACCTGCTATTCGATAACATCATGGAACTCACCAGTTCCGCCATTCGCGGCGTTATCATCGCACCAAAATATAAGAAGCTGGTCGTTTCTGACTTGTCTAATATCGAAGGGCGCATGTTGGCATGGCTGGCGGGGGAAGACTGGAAGCTCAAAGCATTTAATGAATTCGACAACGGCACCGGCCCCGACCTCTACAAATTGGCCTATGCCCGCGCATTCAACATTGAGCCAAATGACGTGACGAAAGACCAGCGGCAAATCGGTAAAGTCATGGAACTGGGTTTAGGCTACGGCGGCGGCGTTGCGGCTTTCGTGACCTTCGCCCTCACCTATTCCCTTGATTTAGACGAACTCGCCGAGGCTGCCTTACCCAACATTCCGGCTTCGGTACAGCAAAACTCCCGGCGCTGGTATACCGAATCCGTCAAACAGAAAAACACCTATGGTCTGAGCGAACGGGTGTTTATCACCTGCGATTCATTAAAACGCATGTGGCGCCATGCCCACGCCGAAACCGTGACATTCTGGTATGAACTGGAAGACACGGTTAAGCGTACCATTACGTCACCCGGTACAACCATTCCTTGCCGTAAGTTACGCGTTCGTCGTGATGGGGCTTGGCTCCGTGTAGTGTTACCGTCCGGCCGGGCGGTGTGTTACCCCTCCCCTCGGCTCAACGATGGGCAAATCAGTTACATGGGCACCAACCCTTACAGTCGCAAATGGCAACGGCTCAAAACCTACGGCGGGAAACTGGTCGAAAACGTCACCCAAGCGGCTGCCCGTGATGTCTTAGCCGCCAACATGCCACGCATAGAAAACGAAGGGTATGACATTGTACTCACGGTGCATGATGAAATAATCAGCGAAGCCCCCGATTCCGCTGATTATTCACCTGAACATTTAAGTTCATTACTCGCAACAAATCCCAATTGGGCACCGGACTTACCCCTGAACGCAGGCGGGTTTGAAGCATACCACTACAGAAAGGATTAAATAATGAAACGTTGTAAAAGATGCAGCGGCTATTACGGCGAACCGAAGCCCGTCGCCATTGATGAAAAATGTTGCTTTACCATAACAACCACCCGCAATGGGCGTTGGTTCAGCAGTCGCACTGTCACGGGGAAATTGCTGCTTATTAAACAAGACGGTTATTCCGTCGTCTATCGGAAAAAGATCTATCACACCGACCATATTTCACATCCCGATGATCCGTCGCCACTGGCCTTAGCTTTCTCTGAAAGCTGTTATTGTTCACACAACTGAGACACCTTTATGTCATTTAAATACCGAGACAGCCCGCTCTATTTTCGGGCTGCGCGTGAGGCTGCGCACATTGAACGCGAAGGCGATTATTTACGGGCATCAAAAATCTGGAATAAAGCCGCTCGCCATTCCCGCAATACCCAGAATATTGAGTGGGCCGAAAATCGTTCTGATTTTTGCCTAAAACAACTTGAACGGGATAAAAATAATGAAAATACGCGAAGACGTGATCGAAAAGCATCTCGTCAATGAAGTGAAAAAGGCAGGCGGCATTGCCTATAAATTCGTGTCCCCCGGTCGGCGAGGCGTGCCCGACCGTATTGTGGTTTTACCCAATGGGCGTGTGGTGTTTGTCGAATGTAAAGCGCCGGGCGAAAAGCCCCGCCCTGATCAATTACGGGAACACGAACGGCTCAGGGCATTGGGGCAAACAGTCGTTGTTTTGGACAGTAAGAAGGTGGAGGCAATAATATGAGCAAAAAAATAATAAAAATAATCCCTGCTATAGCCGGATGGTGGTTTAAGAATAAACATAACGGCTACTATCATCCCATCATTGCTTGGGAGATTAGCAATGATGGGGGAGTGGATGTGTATTATCCGGTTTACCCAGAATATTCATACCGAGATAATTTTTCGGCGGATAAAGAATATAAAAAGTATGGTTCATTAATGTATAACCCTACCCAAATTTTTACTCTGGTAGAGGGCGGCCAGGGGGATAGCTATCAACCTCTGGAACAGAAAAAGGAAGCCGGGGAGTGAATAAACCTATATTAGATATGTGTTGCGGCTCCAGAATGTTTTATTTCGATAAGTCTAACTCTGATGTTTTATTTTGCGACATTCGCAGGAAGCAGCATATTTTATGTGATGGCAGGGAATTAGCTATCAACCCCGATTTAATCGCCGATTTTAGAAACCTGCCCTTCGAAAATGAATCCTTTAATTTAGTGGTCTTTGATCCGCCGCATTTAATTCGCGCTGGTCAAAATGGCTGGCAACGAAAGAAATACGGCGCATTGGATAAAAGCAATTGGCGCGAAGACTTAGCCCAAGGATTTAAAGAAGCGTTCAGGGTTCTTAGACCAGAACGAACACTTATTTTCAAATGGAATGAAACCCAAATTAAAACCCGTGAGATATTGGCATTAACAGATATAAAACCGGTTATAGGGCACCCGTCGGGTAAACGCGGGTATACACACTGGATGGCGTTTTATAAGCGAGGTTAATACCGTGATAGTTATGTCATATGGGGGGGGGGGGACGAATTCAGTTGCATTATTAATAGGCTTATTAGAAATTGGTTTAATACCCGATTTAATTACCTTTGCCGATACCGGTTGTGAAAGACCGCATACCTACGCTTACCTCCCCGTTATAAATAATTGGTTACTCGCCAATGGCGGCCCACCAATTACCGTTTGCAAGAAAGTATTTCGCCAGGGCAAAACAAAAGCAGATTGGGTATATGAAGAAAAAGATTTGTATACTTATTACCGCGAACGAAATATGTTACCTGCCGTAGCTTATGGTTTTAAAAATTGCAGTCAAAAATTCAAAATCGAACCGCAAGAAAAAGAATGGAATAACCACCCGCTTTGTAAGGCAGCATGGGCACGGGGTGAGAAAATCATTATGCTCGTTGGCTATGATTTCGACGAAGAGCAGCGGGTACTAAACGCCCGCCGCAGCCTGGCTAATGATGCCGTTCTGTCCAAGAAATTTCAGTATGAGTACCCGCTGTATGATTGGGGCTGGGATAGAGGTGCGTGCATAGACGCCATTCAACGGACAGGACTACCCAGACCGGGTAAAAGCGCCTGTTGGTGCTGCCCTTACACCAAAAAACCAGAGCTTCTGCGCCTTCAACAAGACCATCCTGAACTGGTAGAAAAAGCACTCGCAATGGAACAATCCGCCGACCTGAAACAAATAAAAGGATTAGGTCGGCGCTGGAACTGGGGCGAATTTTTAGATAACTCGAATAGCTGTGGCATAGACGATATTGACCATGATATGCCGTGTGGTTGCTATGACGGTTAACTCACTTTAATGGGAGAAAATAAGATGAACAGCATACGCCGTTCTTATCTATGGCGTTGGATTTGGTTACAGGTTTGGAATTTTAGTGAATGGAGCGGAATAGGTTTAGGCCGATTCGCTCCGTGGGTATTTCATCAAATGATTGGCTGTAAATATCCCGTTAAGAAAATTAAATAAGGAAAAGATTTATGAACAATGACTATAAAGAACAACCCTTATCTGCCGCCTTTATTAATAACCCGCTACGTAATAAACCAATTGAATACACCGCAGAATTAGAATTAACGGATTTTCCTAAAGCGCGGGATGGCAAAGCCGTAGCATATGGCAGAGTATTTAATGACAGCCGTAACCGATTTGGAGATGGGGTCGAAATAATAACATCTCTGGTAACTAATTCTGAAACATACAAAACCGATGGATATATAAAAACCCAAAACTCCATTTATAAATTACGGGAGCCAATTAGTAATGTCAGATAGCACGGTAAATTACATATTTTCGGCCTACAGCGTTAGCTGTATATTAGTATTTATAGGCCTAGCGATATGGTCACGTTACACTAAGTCTAACGATAAGCCGCACCTGTTCCAAAATACGGTCATTAGTGTGCTTTGGGGAGTTATATTACCGATAATCATTACATTATCAGCGTTGGAATTCATATCCGATATGTACGATAAATTTACACGAAGAACGTAAAGCGAGCGCCCTATGGATACAGTATTTTACGCAGTCTGTAATGATGTTGGTGTTTGCAATTTTAACAATGACAAATACCAAACTCTAAAAGCGGTATTTTTTGATAAATCTGATGCCGAATTAATGGTTAATAATAGTGATAAAAAACTTATTGTCGTTCCAGTTTATTTAGAGGATGCGAGAGGATAAATGAAAATAATGATTGAAGCACCAGATAATGCAAATATGACCAAAGTCTTACACGTGGTTACTGATTTTATAAACAGACCCTGCTGGGAGCAAAACGCTTTTTATTACGTACAACTTCCCGAAGACGGAATGACAATTAAACTCAAAATGACAAGTGCGGGAAACATTATCGCTCGTGTACGCTAAGGGGGATAGTATGAAACCATTCACCCCCCACTCCTACCAAAACCTTATCATTAATCATCAACTAGATATCTCCCGCTGCAATGTGTGGGCCGGTATGGGGATGGGCAAAAGTGTAGCCACACTTACCGCAATTAATGATTTGTACATGGCCGGCAGCGAAACCCAACCGACATTAGTTTTAGCGCCGTTGCGTGTGGCGCGGTCTACATGGCCGGATGAAGCGGTTAAGTGGAACCATCTGCATAATATCGACGTTCAGCCCATTGTGGGCAGTGTCAAAGAGCGAATGGATGCGCTCAAAAATACCAATGCCAGTGTCTTTACCACCAATTACGACAACCTCGTCTGGCTGGTTGAAACGCTGGGCAATCAATGGCCGTTCGCCACCGTCATTGCCGATGAGAGCACACGGCTAAAATCCTTCCGGTTACGTAAAGGGGGCAAGCGCGCCGCGGCACTGGCAAAGGTAGCCCATAAGTATGCGCGCCGCTGGGTAAATCTGACAGGCACCCCCTCACCCAATGGACTCGTTGATTTATGGGGGCAAGCCTGGTTTGTCGATCAGGGTGAACGCCTTGGCCGCACCTACAACGCTTTTACTGCACGTTGGTTTAATCAAATCCGCTTTCCGGGGCAACAATGGGTAAAGCTGGAGCCGTGGCCGTTTGCCCAGGAGCAAATACAAACGGCCCTGAATGATGTGACCATCGCCCTCGATGCTGCCGATTGGTTCGATATCGACGAACCTGTCCATAACGTGATTCGCGTCGAGCTGCCCGCCAAAGTCCGGCAACAGTATCAGGCGATGGAAAAGGAAATGTTTCTTGAACTGGAGAGTGTTGGCGTGGAAGCCCTGAACGCCGCCGCCAAAACGGTTAAGTGTCTGCAAATCGCCAGCGGCGCATTGTATACCGACGAGAACGGCACTTGGCAGGAATTGCACGACGCCAAGTTACAGGCACTCGACAGTATCATCGCCGAATCTGGGGGAATGCCGGTACTCGTTGCCTACCACTGGAAGCACGATTTAGCGCGATTGTTAAAAGCTTTTCCCCGTGGCCGACACCTTGATGCTGATCCGCAAACATTACGCGACTGGAACGCTGGCAAGATCCCCGTGATGTTTGCCCACCCGGCCAGCGCAGGCCACGGCCTTAACCTACAGGACGGCGGAAATATCTTGGTGTTCTTCTCGCATTGGTGGGACTTGGAGCAGTACCAGCAAATCATTGAGCGTATCGGCCCGACCCGACAGGCACAAGCCGGTTATCGCCGTCCGGTCTTCATCCACCACATTATCGCGGCGCACACCATGGACGAGATGGTTATGGAGCGGCGCAATTCTAAGCGGGAAGTGCAGGACATTTTATTAGAGGCTATGAAGCAGAGGTAACAAACCCATCAAATTTTCTTTGGCGCCGTTTACACAGCGGTGATGTTCATTCCAACCTGTTAATCGATAATCGAGGTTAATATGGATGTAAAAACCGGCATCATCAGTGACACCGATATCGCCGAACTCACGGGCTATCAAATCCCGGCCAAGCAATGTGAAATACTTAAGGAAGCCGGTATATTTTTCATTATCCGGCGGGATGGAAGACCCCGAACCACATGGGATCATTTTAATAATCCCCTCTCACAGCGGATCAGAAACTATGCACCCGCCCCCCAAGAACCCAATTTCGGAGCCTTAGACTAATGGGTAGAAAACGCAAGAACCCCGCAGATAATTGGATGCCCCCACGCGTTCGGCGGGGGCGCTCTGCGTATGAGTTCCAAACTTATGACAGCCGGACAGTACGCTTATGTGATTTTTCCGCCACACAGGCGGAAGTTTGGTTGGCCTATGAAAAATTGCTCGCTGCCCAGAAAAACGATGAAACGCTAAATGGTTTGGTTAAGGCGTTCTTTTTATCGCCGGATTTTCTCGCGTTAGCAAGAGAAACTCAAAAAGATTATCAAAAATACGCCGGTAAGCTCCTGGCTGTTTTTGGCAATATGTTGCCGGACACTATCAAGCCAGAGCATATTCGCAAATACATGGATAAACGGGGATTACGATCTAAGACCCAAGCTAACCGGGAAAAGAATTTTTTATCTCGCGTATTCGGCTGGGGTTATGAACGCGGGATAGTAAAGGGAAACCCTTGCAAAGGTGTCCGGCAATTCAAAGAAATCCCACGGGGTCGGTACATTACCGACGCTGAATACAATGCGCTCTACTCTGTTGCCTCTCCAATGGTAAAAGTGGCAATGGAACTGGCTTATCTGTGCTGCGCCCGCCAAGCCGATATTCTGGAATTGACCTATGCACAGATAAAAGAAGACGGCATTTTCATCAAGCAAGGTAAAACAAATGTCGCTCAAATCAAAGCATGGACAAAACGGTTAGAAAATGTCATCGCCCTCAGTAGGACATTACCGCTTGATAACAGCGTCAGTAGTATTTATGTCCTCCACCAACGAGGCGGCTCCCGATATTCCCGTGACGGTTTTAACAGCCGCTGGAAAAAAGCCAAAGCAGAAGCAACCCGACAATTTCCAGAATTAGACTTTCATTTCACTTTCCATGATCTAAAAGCAAAAGGGGTTTCCGATCTCGAAGGGTCTCTCGCTGAAAAACAATTTATTACAGGACATAAAAATATTACCCAAACGGCGCGGTATGATCGAAAAGTGAAAATCGTTCCGGTTGTAGGCGGGCAAAAAAAGTAAACGAAAGGGTAAAAAATATAGTGAAAGGATATAGTGAACGAATAGTGAAACGTGATTTTCATCAAAGAAAAAAGCCACCTTGAAGGTGGCTCTTTCTAACCCTAACTCACTGTATTACCGCAAGTTTTTATATGGTGCCCAGGGCGGGACTTGAACCCGCACAGCCTAGAGGCCGAGGGATTTTAAATCCCTTGTGTCTACCGATTTCACCACCTGGGCTGAATTTGGAGGCGCGTCCCGGAGTCGAACCGAGGTTGACGGATTTGCAATCCGCTGCATGGCCACTCTGCCAACGCGCCTTTCTTTGGAGCGGGAAACGAGACTCGAACTCGCGACCCCAACCTTGGCAAGGTTGTGCTCTACCAACTGAGCTATTCCCGCTTTTCTTCGAACTTCTTGATTTGCTTAACTTGTTTTGCAAATCTCATGTGCCGTTCGATGCGTTGCATTCTACTTATTTCACGAAATGAGTCAACACAATTATTTATAAAACTCGTTCGTTCGCTGATTTTTGCGTCATTTCGATCAACCTTCACGCAAGTCAGCCCATGCAGCGCTCAAATATTGGAACATTGACCAGAACGTCAATACCGCAGCTGCATATAATAAGATGAATCCGATCAGTTCAACTTCATTATTAGGACGCCATAATAAAGCAACCAATGAGGCCATTTGGGCAGTGGTTTTTATTTTTCCCATCCAAGAAACAGCAACGCTGCTGCGTTTTCCTAACTCTGCCATCCATTCTCGCAAAGAGGATATAATGATTTCGCGGGCAATCATTGTCGCAATGGGCAGTGTAATCCACCATGTATGGTAACGCTCTGCGATGAGTACTAATGCGGTGGCAACCATCACTTTATCTGCTACCGGATCAAGAAATGCGCCAAAGCGTGTTGTCTGTTTCCACAAACGTGCAAGGAAACCATCAAACCAATCCGTTGCAGCAGCAATCACAAAGATAATGGCACACAGCATCGGTGCCCATTGAAATGGCAAGTAAAATGCCAAGACAAAAAACGGAATTAAGGCAATACGGAACAAAGTAAGCCATGTTGGAATATTTAATTGCATAATGCGTCGTAACTATCTGGCCATGTAAAGTTTATCAGTATGGTGCATCAATACTTTTAGTGTTTCAATGCATTATAGATTTTTTCCGCCAGTGCATAAGAAATAGAAGGTACTTTTGCGATCTCTTCTACACTTGCGTTGCGCAAAGGCTGTAATCCGCCCATGTATTTTAACAGCATTTGTCTACGTTTTGGCCCAATACCTGCTATCGACTCCAAGGTACTGGTCTTTTTCACTTTCTCTCTGCGCTGACGGTGACCTGTAATAGCATGATTGTGAGATTCATCACGAATATGCTGAATAACGTGTAATGCCGGTGAATCAGGAGAGAGTACAGTTCCTTCTCCTTCAGCAACAAAAAATAAGGTCTCCAATCCCGCTTTTCGATCACTCCCCTTTGCAATACCAATCAACTTAGGATGGCTTTTATTCCATTCAACATCCAAAGAATCGAAAACATCGATCGCCCGTGCAAGTTGCCCTTTCCCGCCATCAATAAAGATAATGTCAGGAATTTTAGTTTGATCAATAGCTTTACCATAACGACGATGCAAGACTTGATCCATCGCTGCATAATCATCTCCGGGAGTAATTCCTGTAATATTATAACGACGATACTCCGCACGAACCGGACCGTTCTCATCAAAAACGACACAGGATGCAACTGTCTGTTCTCCCATGGTATGGCTAATGTCGAAACATTCCATACGTCGGATTTTTGCAATACCTATAAAGGAAGCCAATGACTCTAATCGCTGGTGAATTGTTGATTGTTGGGAGAGTTTCGTTGTCAATGCTATTGCAGCATTAGTTCGGGCCAGTTTTAAGTAACGAGCCCTATCCCCTCTTGGACGCGCCTGAATGTGAACTTTTTTACCAGAGAGTTCAGAAAGTGATGATTCCAACAGTGCTTTTTCAGGTAATGCGAAATCCAATAGAATTTCTGTCGGCAATGTCCTGCTTTGGCTTCCCTGAAGATAAAACTGACCAAGGAAAGTTTGTACTACCTCGTCGAGTTTCGTATCAGCTGGAATTTTAGGGTAGTAACTCCGGCTACCCAATATTTTTCCCTGTCGGATAAACAAGACGTGGACACAAGCCATTCCCGCTTCAAAAGCGACGCTGATCACATCAAGATCATCGCCTTCCCCGGACACAAATTGTCGTTCAGTCACCTGACGTACGGCTTGAATCTGGTCACGATAACGCGCTGCATCTTCAAATTTTAGTTCCCGGCTTGCTTCTTCCATGTTACTAACCAGTTTAGTTAATACTTGCTGATCTTTTCCGGACAGAAATAAACGGACATATTCAACTTGCTGCTGGTATTCCTCATCCGTAACGAACCCCTTAACGCAAGGAGCAAGGCAACGGCCAATCTGATATTGAAGGCAAGGTCTGGAGCGGTTGCGGTACACACTGTCTTCGCACTGGCGGATAGGAAATAATTTTTGCAATAAAGCCAGACTATCACGCACTGCATGGGAATTGGGAAATGGGCCGAAATATTCACCTTTCGCGTGTTTAGCGCCACGGTATAGCGTTAAACGGGGATGGGTCTCACCACTCAAGAAAATGTAAGGATAAGATTTATCATCACGCAGCAATACATTGTAACGAGGCTGATAACGCTTGATGTAATTATGTTCGAGTAAGAGCGCTTCAGTCTCTGTATGGGTGACAGTAACATCGATTTGGGAGATATTTTTTACCAATGATTCCGTTTTACGGCTACCCACCAAGGCACGAAAATAGCTGGATAACCGCTTTTTCAGATCCTTGGCTTTACCAACATAGATGACTGTACCCGAGGCATCATACATGCGATAGACACCGGGCTGGCTAGTGACTGATTTTAAAAATGCTTTTGAATCAAATTGCTCTTCCACGATTTATCACCCAACATTTATCATCCACCGTGCTCTAACATATTTTGTGCATCAAGTAACCCACAGCGTATTGCGATATGTGTTAATTCTACATCGCCCTTGATATTTAGTTTACTAAACATTCTATAGCGATAGCTGTTCACCGTTTTGGGACTCAGATTAAGTTGCGTGGAGATCTCGTTGACTTTACGCCCCTGAGTTATCATTGTCATAATCTGCAATTCACGCTCTGAAAGCCCATCCAACGGATTTTCTTTTTGAGGCAATAGTTGATTAAGTGCCATTTTTTGGGCAATTTCCGGAGAAATATAACGTTGCCCTGCATAAACAACCCGAATCGCATTGATCATATCCTGAGGCGTTGCTGCCTTACTTAAATATCCTCTGATCCCTGCTTGCATCACCTTTGTCGTCAATGAGCTTTCTGTATAAATGGTTAACATAATCACTCGTATGTCAGGCGAATAACGGATGATTTTTTTGGCTGCCTCAAGTCCTCCCATCCCCGGCATATCCATATCCATAATCACAATATCCGTGCTGTTTGATTTGCACCATTTGACTGCACTTTCTCCATTACAGGCTTCTCCTACGACCTTAATCCCTTTCACATCATCAAGAATGCCTTTAACGCCAATGCGAACCAATTCATGGTCATCAACTAATAAAACATTAATCAAACAACATCTCCACTTACCATAATACCCACAGAAATAGTCAAATTAATAAGATCCAAAACCGAGTAGATAGGCTGATTTTATCTTTATGATTTTCATAAGATAATTTAATGAAGGCAACATCCCCTCTCGAGTGATATCAGAATCTTTTTAATAAGAGAGGGGATTATACTGATATTGGTACAAAACAGAAAGAAAATTGTTACAGATCAATAGAGTAAGAAATATTAACTATCTTTGTTGATTATAGGGTATATTAGCTAATTCATTCTATATGGTGTTAAAAAAAATATCAAAATGTTACCCATAACAAATTATTTTAACTAAAAAATATATTCTTTATATTTCAAAAATTATTTGAATAAATTAAGAATACCTTGTTTCGTCAGAATTTGCGCATTTTCTACAAAAAAATAATATCCTGGTTTGCCACCCACATAAATTTTCTGTGATAATTTTCTTGAATGATTATTTCAAGAAAAGCAATTAAAACATAATAAAAATTTGGTTAATGTAAATGATAAAAAAGGTGCGTACCCCATTTTCTATAAAAAACGCACTTCGCCCATTCTGATGATGCATATGTTGATATATTCTCAGGGCCTTCTATCTGTAATTCATCTTTACAATCTGTCGATAAAAATGGCCATCATTCCATTTTTGGCATGTAACACAATGGCATATGCTAATATCTTCGATATTTTTTGTTGTGACCACTCCCACTACTCTACATAACCAACGGCCTTACTTCATAATTATCCTCTATTTTAGATAATACTATTCTCATCATCTTTCAAGTTGCAGTGAGACTCACTTTTTTATGGTAAATTCGTTCCCTCGGCGTCACACTGCACCTTGAAAATTATTAGGCTGCAATATATAGAATACTCCATATGCAATTCAATAAAACTATAACTAATTTAACTAAAAAATACTAAATTACTACTGATATCGATAGATATGTCGTTTATTCACAAAATGTATAAAAACCCAAATTATTTATTCCTAATACTCTCATTCGATTCTTATTTTTTCTCTTTACCCTCCTCCGTCTCATCATCATCAATATGCCAGCTATGCAATATCCGATGGACAAATGGTGTCACAACCACCCCAATAGCAATAAAAAAAATAGCCTGAAGAAATAAACCATAAATAGCTGAAAAATATTTTCCCAATGTGCTAACAGGCTCAATATGCAAACTCTGAGTGCCTATCATTGAAACTGAATTTAGTATTGCATCGGGTATCGCATGGCTTTCAATCAAAAAAAACCCCAACACCCCAGGAATAATGCCAATGAGAAAAACAATCAACGCATGTAACAAGAAACGTAACAGGCGTAGAATAAATTTATCCAGGCTAATTAATTTATCAGTAAATTTTTCCATCACAATATCTCCACTAATAAATTAGTTATCATGATGATTGTATGTCAGTTTTTATTTTTATCAATAACTATTCTCTAAGCATCATCAAATCTATTTGATGATAAAAAGCTTACCTTACTGAAATCATGAAATTATTTCCATACAATGCATCATTCACAGCGAGCACAATTTAAATTGTTAACTTATTTTTTAGCGCAATTCCCCATTACTACGCTTTAATAGCAAATCAAATAATTTTTTAGGTTTAATAGCACTTTGTCCCAAAAATACCCCTGTTATGGTGATCAAGATACCAACCATTTGAGCCAAACCTGGCATATTTCCCATTGCTATTTGTATTATAAGTGCAAATATTGGTACGAAATTGAAAAATATTGCCGTTTTTCCTGCGCCTCGAATGGAAATTCCCATATTCCAAAAAAGATACGCAAAAGTGGAGCCACCAATCCCGATATAAATACAAGCTAAGTGACTTTCAAGTGTGCCCTTTGATAAATCAGCTATTGGTGATTCTATGAAAAATGCAATAAATGCTAAGATAATTGCACCAAAAAGCATCGTCCAACTTGTGGTTGCCAATGGTGTCGAATTGCTTACAAATTCTCTGATCCCTACAGAGTAAGCCGCCCAACCCAAGCTCCCTATAAAAATAATAAAGTCGCCCATTGTAACCTGAATCGCTCCATCGGAGATCAAACGACCATCAGTAATAACGATTGCCACTCCCAATAAGCTGATAACCATGCCCGTAACACGTATAAATTCAGGCAGACGACGATTGATTATCGCTTCCAATATATTTGTTGTAATCGGGGTTGTTGCTACAATCAATGCTGCTGTAATGGGACTTGAAGTCTGCAACCCAATAAAAAATGCACCATTGAATCCTGCTATACCAATAGCCCCCAACACAATGAATGCTTTCCAATTTTGCGTTAATACCCTTCCCCTCACCCCTTCTTTCCATGCAAAAAAAATGAAAATACAAATAACGGCAAAGAAAAAACGTTCAACTGAAGCTGTCCACGGGGGCAAACTTGCAAGTGCAAATTTCGTTACCTGAAAATTTGATCCCCAAAAAAATGTTGCAATTAATGTCACTACAACCGCGAACTGTGGAGTTCCTCTCATATTCATTACCCAATTTTGATTTAGTTAACACCGAATCTCGTCATTTCCAGCAAGATAATTGTGGCACTTTTCAAAATAAAAATATTTAGACAATATTGGCAATCAATTTTTCATAAATGGAAATTACATCGTGCAATCACTTATTTGGGATGACATTCGCATATTCTTGGCAGTCACACGAACAGGTACTATCAGTAAGGCCGCTGAACTTCTCGGTATCGGTGTCGCCACAGTCTCAAGAAAAATTGAACGACTGGAAGCCACGTTTGGAATGCCTCTATTCCTGCGTCATCAAGCAGGTTATAAATTAACGGAAGATGGTACAGCGTTACTGGAAAAAGCGAAGGCTATGGAAGCAACCGCGAATTCATTTTTATTTGGCGCTGATATCCGGGCAGATATTGTAGGCACAGTACGCCTTGCAACCCTCGAAGTATTATCTAACCATTTGATTATGCCAAATTTATCAGCTTTACAAAAAAATCATCCTAATCTTATGTTGGAAATTACAACGGATATTTACTCCGTTAATCTCCACCGTCGTGATGCTGACTTAGCACTTCGTATTGTCAGGCCAGACAAGGGGCATATTAACATCCGACAATTGGGAACATTAGGATTTGGCCTCTATGGAAGCAAAGAATATTTAGCAACTTGTTCCTCAAAAATATTTACAGGTCAATACGATAACGCTCATTTTATTGGCTGGACAAATGAGCATTCACAACTTCCTTCCATGAACTGGCTCAAAGAAAACCTTAGAGGGCGTTCACCTTCAATCGCAACAACATCAATTTCAGGCCAAATTGCTGCGGTAACGGCTGGATTAGGGTTAGCGGTACTACCCCATATTGCCGCTAACCATGCAGGGCTTGTCTGTATTTCCCGTGAGTTAGGCATAAATACACCTCTTTGGCTTGTGATCCAGTCAGATCTCGCCCATTCCCCCAGAGTACGGAAAGTGGCTGACTTCTTAGCTGATATCGTTTTTCAAAATCAAGATAAACTTTTAGGGTAAATCAGTATAAATTTTAAAATATTCATAGTTGTTACACTAAGTACAAGATCTACTGAAATACATACAGTGAGCTTGTACTTAATAATATTATGATATCATTCCATTAAATCGGCAATTAACCATCATTCAGCATTATAAAATCAAGCAGATTGAACTAATAAAAATATAAACAATGATATTCTGCATTTAAATTTATTTAAACAATTAATAATTCCGTCCGATAAACAAAAATAAAACCAGAATCACTCTTAAAAAAATAAAAATATATTTTTATCTTTTTTTGCTATATATATAGTTCCTAAAGTTCCTTCTATGTTAATTTTCATATGGTAGGATTTGCTGTCAAATTAATTGAGCAATAGAAAAGAGGTTCATATGGAAGACACTAATATCGAATTAAACCAGTGGTTTGAAGAAGAAACCTTTGAAGAAGCAGTTGAGATCATGCAAGAGAAAGCAGTTGTTCCGGTTGGAACAGCAATGTGGCCTCTCTAGATAACTACACCAAATTTAGGCAACTACACCCAAAAACGGGGTGAGTCCTTTCCCCGTTTTTGATTATGAGGTCGTTATGTTATTTATTGATAAAAAAAATAAAAGCATAGAAAACATGTTTTCTTGCCTCTTCCATCACCCCGCGGTTAAGGAAAAAAGAGAAAAAAGCAATTCTATCCGTTTATTAATTGGGTGGGATCTTCACCATGAAGATATCGTTGAGAATATCAAAAACTTTTCTGAGACATTACCTTTTATCGATATTTGCTTATTGCCTCTTGATACAACACCTTCACCTATTGTGATTGAAGAAATTGAGAAATGTGATGTATTCATATTTTTTTATCTTTCATCAACATTAAAACCATTTACGCCATCAGGCCCTCACTTTCTGTCACCAATCAGGCAAGTCATGAGAGAATATTGGCGAAAATCAATTCTCTTCAAAGATTATGGCTCTCATTTTTATGAAGCTTTTTCAGAAGAAATAGAAATCATTCGTGACAGGAATAATTCGCTTATAGATATTGCATTAAAAAGCAAGAAAATTACCTTTGAACAGCCTGATGATTATGGATTTACTGCAACGATTAATGAAGATCAATCATGGACGTCAATTGATGGTATTGGGAATTATGATTTAACTCCCGGTGAAATAGCAACAAAATTGCATGATCTGGAAGGAAGGATTATATTCAGCGGCGCATTCCTCAGTACTATCCCTTTTGCCATTAAGTATGGTGTGGTAAGGGATTTTTTCGAAATTGAAATAAAACACAGCCAAATCATCAATTTCATTTGTCAGAATACACATTTTTCTCAAGATTTTGACAAATATTTATCAGCTAATCCAAGTAACAGTGTCATTGAAGAATTCGGTATCGGTACAAATTGCGGCGTGAAAAAACTTTATGGTTTAAATGCGGGTTTTGAAGAGCGGCATCCGGGATTGCATCTTGGGCTAGGTGGCGGTGCAATGGGGAGTCACCATTTAGATCTCATCTTTCAAGGGGGAACATTATCTTTTGATAGTAATGAATTCATCCAAAATAATGCGTATAATATTTAAGCCCTTTAACCTCTAACTTAAAAATATATAAATGGAAGGTATTAACATAGCCCTTTTAAAGTAAAAAGGAAGCAGTTAAGATTAATGCTTCCAATAAACTGATTTATTAGCATAAGCTTTTAGAAATATTATATAAGACGATTATTAATTAATGCCATTCCGATAACATCACAATATTGACCATTTCTTAATGTTTGCATACGCCGGGTACCTTCCATTTCAAATCCAAATTTTTTATACAAATTTATTGCTTTTTCATTGTCAAAAAATACTTCCAGCTCAATTCTGATGCAACCTAACCAATTAAATGCGTAATCAATGACAAAGGCTAGCATTTTTGAACCTACTCCCTGACCAGAATAATCTACATCAACAGCAATGCCAAAACCTACTGTATGCTTGCGTCTTGGGTTAGCATAAGTGAATATACCGACAGTTCCGACTACTTTGCCGTTAACTTCAGCAACAAACTCAGGGTTTCCCTGTGCCTTAAATTGTTGTAAACGTTCCCGCCACATTTCACGTGAAGGGCATGGGCGTTGCAAAGTATTAGAATAAACTTCTGGATGACTATATATTCGTTGATAATGCTCAGCATCTTCAGGCTCAGTAGCCCTGATTATAATTTCCATTTGCACTCCTTTTTTGCTTGAATCATTTATAGCTGCCATTTATAAGCACTATTTATAACTACCTGATAAAAAAATAAATGTAAATAGAACGCCTATAAATTTATTAAAAATAGTAAGTGCCTGATTTTCACTATGACTTTACGCAACTTAATTTCCTTTGGAGCTTATATGATTCAAAAAAAACAACAACTTTAAAATTACTCAAAGCACTTGCAATCAGCCTTCACGTTGAAAAAAGAAATAATGCAGACTGGCTTCAAGCTGTATTACATGATAATTTTCTAGAAATCAGTAGATCAGGTTACATTTATACTAAAAAGATTGTATTAGATACCTTAACACTAGAAATAAAAACTACTTCCAATATTTTTGCAAAAAATTTTTCCATGAGTATTCTGAATACAAATACTGCTTTATTAACGTATCACTCTTATGAGATGGATAGAACCGATACGCCATTTAATCAAGCACTACGCTCATCAATTTGGCAATTATCTTCATGCGGAAAATGGCAGCTCAGATTTCATCAAGGTACACTTTTGATGGAATGAAAAAAGATTGGAAAGAAAAAAATGAAAAGAAAAATGGCCCAAATATTGGGCCATTGATAAGTCATAGGATTTTTTCTCAATCATTGAATAAAACGCATCTTACGCTTTTTCACAATCTGAAATCCAATCGCCAGAATAATGAACCAAGCTGGTGTAGCGATTAACGCCTGGCGAGTATCGGGTTGCAAAGAAAGCAATACCAATACAAACGCAAAGAAAGCTAAGCACACCCATGACATCACAATACCAAACGGCATTTTGTATACAGATGCCTGATGGAGAGCCGGGCGGTGTTTTCTATAAACCAGATAGGAACACAAAATCATGCTCCAAATAAACATGAACAAAATCGCAGAGACTGTCGTTACCAATGTAAAAACCCGCATAACATCAGGGATAAAATAAATCAAAATAACGCCAAAAGAGAGGCACAAACAAGTGAAAACCAATCCCGATGCAGGAACCGAACGGCGGGACAGACGACTGAACTGCTTTGGTGCATCGCCCTCTTTCGCCAAACCAAACAACATCCGGCTGGTAGAGAACACCCCACTATTTGCAGAAGATGCCGCAGAAGTCAGGACAACAAAATTGACCATGCTGGCTGCGGCAGGTAAGCCAATCAAAACAAACAATTCCACAAAAGGGCTTTTATCTGCAATGATAGCCCGCCAAGGTGTGACCGACATGATGACAATCAGGGCCAAAACATAAAACGTGATAATGCGGATTGGGATAGCATTAATCGCTTTTGGCAAAGATTTCATTGGATTTTTTGTTTCCGCTGCCGCCGTTCCCACCAGCTCAATGCCGACAAAAGCAAATATCGCTATCTGGAACCCGGCAAAGAAACCACTTAATCCCATGGGAAACATGCCACCATCATTCCAGATATTAGAAAGTACAGCAACATGCCCCGCAGGGGATTGGAAATGAATGCCAATCAGGATGCCTCCCGTGACAATCAAGGCAACAATGGCAATGATTTTAATCATGGCAAACCAGAACTCTAATTCACCGAACAGTTTTACTGTCGCAAGATTCAGAGTCAGCAATACCAATACGCACAGGAGCGAAGTCGCCCATTCTGGAAAATCCGGAACCCAATATCCAACATACGCAGTAATAGCAACAATATCAGCAATACCAGTAATGACCCAGCAAAACCAGTAAGTCCAGCCCACAAAAAAACCGGCCCACGGCCCCAGTAAATCCGCTGCAAAATCACTGAATGACTTATAGTGCAAATTGGAAAGTAATAACTCTCCCATTGCACGCATAACAAAAAACAGCATAAATCCGATGATCATATAAACAAAAATGATCGACGGTCCCGCAAGGGAAATCGTTTTTCCTGATCCCATGAACAAGCCAGTACCAATGGCACCACCAATTGCGATGAGCTGTATATGCCGGTTGGTAAGACTTCGCTGCAAATGCGAATCTTCAGTTTCAGGAGTGTGAGTGGGTTGTATTTTTTCTTCCATAGTTGTATCCAATTTATTCTCACAGCATGGCCTTAATACCCTCAAGCTGTGTTTAAGGGAATATTGTGACATAGACAACTGCGGTATTAACAGAAGGATTTCACATGAAAAACAAGAAGGTTGCAATTTAACCAATGGAAAATCAGGCAATTGTTTATGTTTCACCCAATCAATAAAAAGATGAGTATCGTCTATTGACGTCTTATGATTGCAGTAGAATAATTAATCGTATTTGGGTCGTTAGCTCAGTTGGCAGAGCCGCTGACTCTTAATCAGTTGGTCGGGAGTTCGAGCCTCCCACGACCCACCAGATTTTATAAGTTAAATCAGACAGTTAAACTACCATAGATCAATGACTTTTTGATAACCCATTGCGGCAACATGGCAACAGGGGTTTTCGAATATTATCTATCTCATTTTTCCACTGCTACGGATGTATTAAATCTCAAATGGGGACTGATTAAAATTATCAGGTATCGTGGCAATAACATTGCGATAATCAAAATTATATCCCTTAAATCATAACATTAATGACAATTGTCTAAATCTTCATATTTTTCTATAAATAAATCTTGTAGATTTCCTTGTATTTCTTCATCTTCATACAATAATGTAAAATCACCATTGATATTTGGAGGGAAATGAGAACCATCAATAGTTCCAAAGATAGTTGATGCAGTATCAGCCATTATTATCCTAAAAAAATTCAGGATAGCTGACTGATCTTCATTATCTAATTTTGACAAAGCTATTTTGGCTCTTGAATATATACCATCTTGATTATTATCTGATGGGGTTGTTAAAATATCTTTATAACTTAAAAAGTCATCATGAAATAACTCATTAAAAATCGATTCTATTACTTTTTCATCATTTTTCATCATGTTAATTTGTTAAGATAATTGGAGTAATCTTGGATAGTAATTTAATACACCAGATGGCTATTTTTCATAATAACCATTCCTTCATTATTATTAAAATCCAGTGCTTGAATTAATAAATCCAGAACTTGGTGGTTATCACCAAAGATACTATATTTGTACCTCTTATCTGATTCATGGTGCATGACAAAATACCACTCATTCACTGTCGGCAGAAATTCATTAATAAACTGTATTATAGGCTCATCATGGATATCCATTTTTTGATATATTTTCATCAAGCAAGTTTTTTATAGATATTTCGTTACATTCATGTTGTATCAGGAAAAGAGCGTTTTCCCATATGAATTTTTTAGGCTCTTGAGAAAAAAATTCCCCTCCCCATTCGACCAAACTTTCTTGTATGCCAATGGATCTCAAATCCATTTTCTTAGGAAGTAATACATCAAAAAATGTACACAATGTACACATAGAAAATCTCTATATCATTAACATAAGTATTTTATGATGAGGTAAAGGAATATCTTACCCTTTATCCGATAGTGATCTCATAGACTGGATGTTAAGAATGGATAACAAGCCCCTGTATCGTCAGGGGCTTATTATTGATTTACTTATTTAGTTTTATAATGTGCTTCTGCTTCAGCAAAACGCTGTTGTATTGTCTGGCTCGGTGATTTCCCTAACAAACTCACGACAACAATTGCGATAGTGGCAAAAATAAATCCGGGGATGATTTCGTACAAACCAAACCAGCTGAATTTAATCCAAACCAATACAGTAACAGCCCCAGCCAGCATACCGGCTAGTGCGCCGTTACGGGTCATACGCTTCCAAAGAACGGACATTAAAACAACAGGGCCAAAAGCAGAGCCAAAACCTGCCCAGGCATTGCTGACCAGCCCCAATACTTTGTTATTTGGATCGGTTGCTATCACAATAGCAATGATTGCCACCAGCAAAACCATCATACGACCAACCCATACCAACTCTTTTTGGCTGGCTTTGGTACGTATAAATGCCTTATAAAAATCTTCGGTCAAGGCACTGGAACAAACTAACAATTGACAACTTAATGTGCTCATAACCGCAGCCAGTACCGCAGATAACAAGATCCCCGTGATCCATGGATTGAACAAAAGTATTCCTAACTCCATGAAAATACGTTCACGATTTTCCATGACAGGCCCAGCCTGCTCCGGGAACATATCAAAATAGGCAATACCAAAGAAGCCAACAGCAACGGTGCCGATAAGGCATAAAGACATCCACGTCATGCTGATACGACGGGCTTTATGAATCGTTTGATGCGAATCTGCGGCCATAAAACGGGCCAGAATATGCGGCTGGCCGAAATAGCCCAATCCCCAGCCCAACAAAGAAATAATGGCAATGATGTTCAGATTTTTAAACATATCCATATAGGCATAATTTTTTCCCTCAATGATATTGATGGCCTGATCGATCCCGCCGACTTTGAACAAGATCAGTACAGGTACCAGAATCAAAGCAAAAATCATCAATGTTGCCTGAACAGTATCCGTCCAGCTTACAGCGAGGAAACCGCCGAGGAAGGTATAGGCAATCGTTGCCAATGCCCCTAACCAAATTGCTTTTTCATAACTGATCCCAAACGTATTTTCAAATAGCAGGCCACCTGCCACCACACCTGATGCGCAGTAAATCGTAAAGAAAATCAGGATAACCAATGCAGAAATGATGCGCAGGATTTTATTTTTGTCTTCAAAGCGATTTGTAAAATAATCCGGCAATGTCAGTGCGTTATTGCTGACTTCAGTATGAACGCGCAATCTACCGGCAACCCATCGCCAATTCAGGTATGCCCCCAACAACAGGCCAAGGGCAATCCAACTTTCTGAAATACCAGAGAAAAAAATAGCCCCCGGTAATCCCATTAATAACCAGCCACTCATATCAGAAGCGCCAGCAGATAATGCTGTTACCACACTGCCCAATCGTCGGCCACCCAGAATATAGTCATCAAAATTTTTGGTGGAACGATAAGCCATAAAGCCTATTAATAGCATGCCGGCAATATAGACAATGAAGGTAATAAGCATTGGTGAATTTACTGTCATGCAGGTTCTTCTCCATAGTGTTTTTGTAAATCAGTGTTTTTATAAATCGTGTATCTGCAAATGAGCCATTTGCCTAAACAATATTATCCGTACTTAAAATCAGCCTTTTTCATATCAGGTCAGTTCAGGTCAGTCTCATCAAACACCGTGAGAAATAGTACCTAAAGATGACATTAATTTTACGCACGTATTATTTATATTTGTAATTATTTTAAAATTACATTCCATCCTAATTTAGTTAAAACATTTTTAACAACTACTTAACGCGTGTTTTTATGAAAAACGCTTGCTCAATCACATTTCTTTCTCTAAAAGTTGCACCTCTAATTCACTGACTGGTTACACCTAAAATTTATGATTATTTAAAAAAACACATTATATCAATAGGATAAAAAAATATCCTTCCATGTGATTCACCAAATAAATAATAAAAGTAAGATTGATTTCACAAATTCAGAACAACCGCTTTTAACAAAGTTGCACAAAGTTGCAACATGACAGATATTGTTATGTAACTTGGTTAAGTCTTACCTATTAAGTTAAGGAGTAAGAATGGGTAGTACCACTATGGGCGTGAAGCTCGATGAAGCCACACGTAATCGTATCAAATCTGCTGCACAACAAATTGAACGCACACCACATTGGCTGATTAAGCAAGCCATCTTTAACTATCTTGACCGTCTGGAAAATGAGGAAAAGATCCCAGAAATATCAGCGGGTCAGGATAGCAAAGAAGAGAAGATTTCCGAAGAAGAATCACCTGTTGAGGCGTCTTACCAACCATTTTTGGATTTTGCCGAGCATATTTTACCCCAATCGGTGAAACGTTCTGCAATTACCTCAGCTTATCGCCTGCCTGAAACACAAGCCGTACCAATGTTACTGCAACGCGCTCAGCTATCAGAAGAACAAACCAAGGCGACCCATAAACTCGCTTACTCCATCGCTGAGAAATTACGTCAGCAAAAGCACGGCATTGGACGCTCCGGATTGGTGCAGGGCTTACTACAGGAATTTTCTCTTTCTTCACAGGAAGGGGTGGCTTTGATGTGTCTTGCCGAAGCCTTGCTGCGCATTCCCGATAAAGCCACCCGTGATGCATTGATCCGCGATAAAATCAGTAACGGCAATTGGCACTCCCATGTGGGGCAAAGCCCATCCATGTTTGTCAACGCCGCGACTTGGGGGTTATTGTTTACCGGCAAACTGGTTTCTACTCATAATGAAGCCAAATTATCCGGCTCACTGAACCGCATTATCAGCAAGAGTGGCGAGCCATTAGTGCGCAAAGGCGTTGATATGGCTATGCGCCTGATGGGTGAACAATTTGTCACCGGAGAAACCATCGCCCAAGCCCTTGCCAATGCCCGTAAATTAGAAGAGAAAGGCTTCCGCTATTCCTATGATATGCTGGGTGAAGCGGCGCTGACTGAAGCCGATGCCCAAGCCTACATGGTTTCCTATCAACAGGCGATCCACGCCATCGGTAAGGCGTCAAATGGGCGGGGAATTTATGAGGGGCCGGGCATTTCCATCAAACTTTCAGCCCTGCATCCGCGTTATAGCCGGGCGCAATATGAACGGGTCATGGATGAGCTATACCCTCGCCTGCTTTCCCTGACCTTACAGGCACGCCAATATGATATTGGTATCAATATTGATGCAGAAGAAGCGGATCGTCTGGAAATCTCCCTTGATTTACTGGAAAAACTCTGTTTTGAGCCACAACTGGAAGGCTGGAACGGGATTGGTTTTGTGATTCAGGCTTACCAGAAACGTTGTCCTTTCGTCATCGACAGCATTATTGATTTGGCACAGCGCAGCCGTCATCGCTTGATGATCCGTCTGGTAAAAGGTGCTTACTGGGACAGCGAAATAAAACGTGCTCAAATCGATGGCCTTGAAGGTTATCCGGTCTATACCCGCAAGGTTTATACCGATGTGTCTTATCTTGCGTGTGCCCGCAAGCTGCTTTCCGTTCCTAATTTAATCTACCCGCAATTTGCGACCCACAATGCGCATACCCTGTCTGCCATTTACCATCTGGCGGGACAAAATTATTATCCGGGACAATATGAGTTCCAATGCCTGCATGGCATGGGCGAACCGCTTTACGAACAAGTCGTCGGCAAGGTTGCCGAAGGTAAACTCAACCGCCCATGCCGCATTTATGCGCCCGTAGGAACACATGAAACATTATTGGCCTATCTGGTACGCCGTTTGCTGGAAAATGGCGCCAATACCTCATTTGTCAATCGCATAGCTGATACAACTTTACCGATTGATGAACTCATCGCAGATCCGGTGACGGTGGTTCAGGAACTGGCGCAAACTGAAGGACAAATCGGCCTGCCACATCCGAAGATCCCTCTTCCCCACGATTTATACGGCAAAAACCGCGTCAACTCTTTGGGTTTGGATCTCTCCAGTGAACACCGTTTGGCATCCCTTTCCAGCGCCCTGCTCAGTTCATCAATGGAAATGTGGAACAGTGAACCGTTATTAGGGGGTGAATACTCACATTCAGGGGAATTGCCTGTTGCCAAGCCTGTCAATAACCCTGCCAAACCTTCAGACATCGTGGGCTATGTGCGTGAAACCACGGAAGAAGAAGTCAGCCATGCCCTGAATATCGCCACTGATGCAGGTGCTATCTGGTTTGCGACACCGCCTTCAGAGCGTGCGGCCATTTTGGTGCGTGCTGCTGAATTGATGGAAAATAATCTGCAATCCTTGCTGGGGATCTTGGTTCGTGAAGCGGGTAAAACATTCAACAATGCCATTGCCGAAGTCCGTGAAGCAGTAGATTTTCTCTATTATTACGCCGATCAGGTGCAGCAGGATTTCGCTAACGATACCCATCGCCCGCTGGGGCCTGTGGTTTGCATTAGCCCATGGAACTTCCCGATGGCCATTTTCACCGGGCAAATTGCCGCCGCTTTAGCAGCCGGTAATAGTGTTCTGGCAAAACCGGCGGAACAAACGCCATTAATCGCAGCCGTTGCGGTAAAAATGCTGCATCAGGCGGGTATTCCCCGTGATGTGCTGCAATTATTGCCCGGACAAGGGGAAACGGTGGGTGCTTCGCTGGTTGGGGATGAACGTGTACGTGGTGTCATGTTTACCGGCTCTACCGACGTCGCCAACTTATTGCAACGCAATATTGCCGGTCGTCTTGATGCACAAGGTCGCCCGACGCCGCTGATCGCAGAAACCGGTGGCCTGAATGCCATGATTGTTGATTCTTCTGCGCTGACTGAACAAGTTGTCACGGATGTGATTGCTTCTGCCTTTGACAGTGCGGGCCAGCGCTGCTCTGCCCTGAGTATTCTGTGTGTGCAGGAAGATGTGGCGGAAAGAACCATCACCATGCTGAAAGGCGCAATGGCCGAATGCCGGATGGGTAATCCGGAGCGTCTGTCGACAGATATCGGCCCGGTTATTGATGCCGAAGCAAAAGCAGGCATTGATCGCCATATCCAGACGATGCGCAGCAAAGGCCGGACGATTTATCAGGCAGTACATGACAATGCGACGGACAGCCAAGAGTGGTCTGAAGGAACGTTCGTCAAACCGACGCTGATTGAATTGGACAGTTTCACTGAACTGAAAAAAGAAATTTTTGGCCCTGTCCTGCACGTTGTCCGTTTCAAGCGCAATGAGCTGGATAAGTTATTGGAGCAAATTAACGCATCAGGTTATGGTCTGACTTTAGGCATTCATACGCGCATTGATGAAACTATCGCGCAAGTCACCAGCAAAGCCAAAGTCGGCAACTTATATGTCAACCGCAATATGGTTGGCGCAGTGGTTGGGGTTCAGCCATTTGGCGGCGAAGGGCTTTCCGGTACAGGGCCAAAAGCCGGTGGGCCACTGTATTTGTATCGCTTGCTGGCACAACGCCCTGTTAATGCGGCCAGCCAAACGCTGGAACGGCAGGATATTGCCTACGAGCTTGATGCCAAAACCCGTACAATGATGCTTGTTCCTCTCAATAAACTGGCTGATTGGTCAACGGCTCAAAATAATGATTCATTGAATCAAGTCATTCAGGAATACAGCTTGCTGGCACAAAGCGGAACAATACGCTTGCTGCCCGGGCCAACCGGCGAACGCAATACTTATATTCTCCAGCCACGCGGCCATGTTTTATGCCTTGCGGATAACGAACAGGATGCGCTGGTACAATTAGCGGCTGTTCTCTCTGTCGGTTGTCAGGCCATCTGGGAGCAAGATGAATTGCATCAGGGGTTGCAGCGTCAGTTACCGGAAGAAGTTCGCCGGCATATTCATTGGGTCAAGGATTGGCAAAATGAAGAGGCTGCGATTGAGGCAGTTATTTATCACGGTGATTGTGATCAATTACGCTATGTTTGCAGTACCATCGCACAACGTAAAGGCCCAATCATTTCTGTACAGGGTTTTGCACGTGGTGAAACCAATCTTCTGTTGGAACGTTTGCTCCACGAACGTTCACTCAGCGTGAATACGGCAGCCGCAGGGGGAAATGCCAATTTAATGACAATTGGTTAATTAATCGCTTAATTAATGATGTTTGAAATGTTGTAAAGAGAAATAGGTTAATTAAAATGAATTAGTCAAAAAGAGTTAATAAAGATTAATTTATTATAAATATATAACCATTTTAAATATATTCGCCAAAATAACAAAAAATATAGAGGGAAGTGCGTGACTATCGCATTTCCCTCTAGAATCTTTTCAAGCCAACAAATAATGTCTAGGCTGACGTAGCTGATTAATGGCCGCTCTGTTGCCAGCTCAGATATTGCTCATATTTACGCAGGGCAATATTGTAATTGCTGAAAGCGGATTGAGATAATTTCTCACTCAGTTTTTCCTGAATTTTTTCAGGGGTAAACTCATTAGTCGGGTAATTACTTGATGTCAGTAATTCATCCAAACGTCTCAGACGTACCACATATTCACGCACCGTGCTGTGGCTCATCTCCGTTTGTTCAAACAGATACTGTTTAAATGACATAATGTCGAAATAATCAGTCTGGCTATTGCAATAAATTTCACTGCAGAAGCGGCATAATGCCACAAATTTACCCTGCAACTCATTCCAGGTTTTGTCATCCACTAAATCGGTCATCTCAGAAATAGCTTCTTTATTGATGACCTGACCATTAAATACCAATGAAATACGGTCAAGTGTTTTATGACAATGCAAACAATGAGTCTGACTATGTTTATAGTCCTTAATATAACGGCTGAGAGGCCGTTTCTTTTGTGTTGTAACAGACATAAGAGATAAAGCCCTGTGTATAGTCTTAACAAAAAACAAATAAGCAAAAAGTTACTTTTCTGGATTCAAGCGTGCTTTCAGTCTTTTTATCGCCTGACTGTGAAGCTGGCTAACGCGGGATTCCCCGACATTCAGCACTGCGCCGATCTCTTTAAGATTCAGTTCTTCCTGATAGTACAACGTCAGAACCATCTTTTCTCGTTCAGGCAACGACTCAATCACATCGATAACCCGCTGACGAAGGTCACTTTCCAGCAGTTGTTGGAGAGGGTTTGTTTCATGTTCCTCTTCAACGACAGGTTCACAATTTTCACCGTGAATTTCGTGCCATTCATCATAAGAAAACAGTTGACTGTTATTCGTGTCTAACAGTATTTGCCGATATTCTATCAGATTAATCTTTAATTCTTTAGCAACTTCCTGCTCACTGGCTGGACGGCCTAACTCTTGCTCAAGTTTACGGATGGTTTGCGTGACTTCCCTTGCGTTACGCCGCACACTGCGCGGAGCCCAATCACGGCTCCTCAACTCATCCAACATTGCACCTCTGATGCGCTGTACTGCATAAGTGGTAAACGCGGTTCCCTGCATGGAATCAAACCGCTCCACAGCATTCAGCAAGCCTATGCCACCGGCCTGAAGCAAATCATCGAGTTCTACGCTGGCAGGCAATCTAACCTGCAGCCTCAAAGCTTCATGGCGAACTAGTGGTACATAGCGCTTCCAGAGGCTATTTTTGTCCATCACGCCTTCGGCGGTATACAAATCGCTCACAACAACAGACACCTTTGGATAAGAGACTGGATACCATTATCCAATCACCTAACCGGTACAATCGTTTGAACAATGAAGTAAAAGCGCTTCTTTTTCACCTATGCGAAATTTTTTGTTGTCCGCCCAAATGCATTGCAAGTTTCAGGCTGTCCCTGACAATCGCCTTAAAAGGCTAAAAAATAAGGATCGGCAAGCCGATCCTTATTTTATAAGCGTTGTTTATGCGGATTACCCCGCATAATTGCTCAGCTGGAAAGTAAAAATTAACGCAGCAGAGACAGAACGGTTTGTGGAACCTGGTTAGCCTGAGCCAGAACAGAAGTACCAGCTTGTTGCAGGATCTGGCCACGGCTCATGTTAGAAACTTCAACCGCGTAGTCAGCATCTTCGATACGGCTACGAGCAGCGCTCAGGTTATTAACAGTGTTGTTCAGGTTGTTAACAGTGGATTCCAGACGGTTCTGAACCGCACCCAAGGAGCTGCGCAGGCTGTCTACGTCTGACAGAGCTTTGTCTAATTTAGCCAATGGATCTTGTGTTTTTGTTCCTGCAGCTTTTACTGTTTCCAGAGCTTTTTTATCTGCTTCAAGAGTTTTTTCTAATGCAGGTTTTTTAGCAGCATCTTTTTCATCTGCCAATGCCTTTTCAGACGTTTTTACTTTAGTTTCAGCGTCTGTTACTGCCTGTTTCTGCGTCTCATTTTTTTGCAATTCAACACTAAAATCATTCAGGCCTAATGTACCTCTATCAATTTTTTTCAGATCGACATTAATTGTTTCATTATCATTCGCACCAACCTGAATTTTCAGAGTAGTATCTTGGCTTAATACTTTTACACCATTAAACTGAGTTTGTTCAGAAATACGATCAATTTCGCTCAAACGTTGAGTAACTTCTTCCTGAATGGATTTCAGGTCGCTGTCAGAGTTAGTGCCGTTTACAGCCTGAACACTCAGTTCACGGATACGTTGCAGGTTGCTATTAATTTCGTTCAGAGAACCTTCGGTAGTCTGAGCAATGGAGATACCGTCGTTTGCGTTACGCGCAGCCTGAGTCAGACCTTTAACGTTAGCAGTGAAACGGTTGGCAATCGCTTGACCAGCAGCATCATCCTTCGCGCTGTTAATACGTAAACCAGAGGACAGACGCTCAATAGCAGTACCCAAAGTACCTTTAGATTTAGTCAGGTTGTTCTGAGCCAGCAGAGCGGAGTAGTTGGTATTGATTACTGATGCCATAGTAGAGTTCCTTTTTAAAATCAAGTCGATATAATTAGTTTGAGCCGATTTGCTCACGGTGTTCATCACCGCCAACAGTTTTATCGGCCCTTAAAAAAGAACCTTTAATATTTCTTGAAAAAACTTTTTAATTTTTTTCTCTCTTTCCTCCGATAACCCAAACAGCGCCTGTTCTCATCAACTATTCCTGCCATCAAAAAAAACATTTTATCAGTAAACTTTTCGCAAATTATTCCGATAACAAGTCCAGTGATGCTTTACTAATAAAGGAGTCAACATGGCTAGCATTTCCTCATTAGGGGCCGGGTCCGGGATGGATTTGGGTTCTTTGCTGGATAAACTTCAGGCAGCAGAAAGAAAACGTTTAGAACCATTAACACAGCAACAAAGCAGTTATAAATCGCAACTGACCGGTTTTGGTACGTTAAAGGGCAGCTTAGAAAAATTACAATCAGCATCAGAAGAACTGAAAAAGTTCGACAAGCTCACTACAACCAAGACAACCGAAGAGCATAAAACATTTACCGCAAGCACGGATTCCAAAGCCAGCCCGGGTAACTATGAGATTGAAGTCAAGCAACTCGCCAAGTCTCAATCTTTGCAGACCAGAGCTGTTTCTAATTTAAAAGAAAAATTGGGCACAATTCCTGCGACAAATGACACCCGTACCATCATCATTGAACAGAAGAATGAGAAGGGTGAAAAAGTGGAGATGAAAATTCCGCTGTCTGATGATCAAACCAATCTGATTGAGATTCGTGATGCCATCAATAAGCAGGAAGGCAACGTTAGTGCCAATATTCTCAAAGCAACTGATGATAGAAATTTTCTGATTTTGACCGCCAAAAAAGCAGGAACAAAATCTATGATGACAATCAAAGTTGAAGGTGATGATAAACTGAATGCCTTGCTGGAATTCCCCCCACAAGGTGACAGAGCTTCATCAGCTGATGCCATGCAGGAAAAAGTTGCTGCCGCCAATGCTAAGTTAACTGTCAATGGCGTGGAAATCGAGCGTCAGACTAATGAGATAAAAGATGCACCAGAAGGTGTTATCCTGAATCTGAAAAAAGTTTCGGAAAAAGTCACTGAAACTACTAAGAATGATAAGGGAGAAGAACGCACCGAGACAGTGGTAAAAACCGAAACTCTGGTCGTTTCCCGTGATATCGAGCCAATGAAAGAAGCGATTAAAAAGTGGGTTGATACTTATAATGAATTACAAACCACTTTTAATTCACTGACCAAATTCAAAGCCGTTGGTAAAGGTGAAGCTGCTTCAAAAGACAATGGGGTTTTGCTTGGAGATAGCACATTAAGAGGCATCCAGAACCAGCTCAGACACCAACTTTTTGCTGCTCAAAATGTTGCGGATATCGCGACGTTAAATAAATTAGGTATCAAACAGAAATTGGATGGCACTCTCGAAATCAATAATGAAAAGCTCGAAAAGAATCTAAAAGAAAAACCGGCTAATGTGAAAGCATTCTTTATGGGTGATGGAGAAAAAACCGGTTTTGCTACCCAAACATACAATATGTTGAAGAAAACCCTGGATAGCCATGAAGGAACTATTGCTACCGCAACCGAAGGCATTAACAAACGTCTTAAAACAATTGAAAGCCAAGTTAAAAGAACAAATGATAATATTGATGCCACAATGGAGCGCTACAAACGCCAGTTTACAGAATTAGATAAACTTGTTAACTCCCTAAATAACACCAGCTCATCCCTATTCCAGCTTTTAAGGTAATAAAAGGACATTATGTATCAACGTTCGGCAAGCCAGTTATACGCTCAAGTAGATCTTGAAAGCGAAATTATGAATGCCTCTCCCTACCAGTTGATTCAGATATTGTTCAATGGGGCGCTTAGCGCCCTACGTCGTTCAATCATTCTGATGCAACAGGGCAATATTCCAGAAAAAGGTTTAGCTATTTCAAAGGCAATCAATATCATTGATAATGGTCTCAAAGAGGGATTAGATTTTGAAAAAGGCGGCGAAATTGCTCAGAATCTTTTTACCTTATATGATTATATGAGTCGCCGCCTACTCCATGCTAATTTACGCAATGATGAGAAGGCCATTACCGAAGTGATTGATTTACTTACCGAGATATCAGACTCTTGGCGGCAAATAGGTCCTCATTACAACGCCAGTCAGGATATTGTTTAATGAAAAATGATATGGATCTTTTGTCAGCTTATCAGCAGATCCTTAGTTTAAGTGAGCAAATGATTGATTTAGCCAAAAGTGGAAAGTGGGATGAACTTGTTGATATGGAAATCACTTATCTGACATCAGTCGAATTGGTGACCTTAATGTCAGAAGATTCAGATGCCCCTATTCCATTACAGCAGCAATTAACCAAAATTTTGCAAACTGTCTTGGATAATGAAAAAGAAACTAAGAGATTATTGCAAAAGCGGTTAGATGAACTCAGTGACCTGATAAAACAGGAAAGCTGCAAACAACTCTTGCACGATACTTATGGGCAATTCCCTGCCAGTGATTACGAAATGGAGTTGACTACAATAGAGCCAAAATAGACACAATACCGACACCTATTATTTTATTTATAATTACACTGATTAACGGTGTCATTCACTTGTTTTTTCATTTTTAGGTGGTGTCAATTTGTCACCATCGTTTTTTGGGTTAATCTATTTTGGCACTTTATTTTATTCATAATTTGCAAACAATCAAGAGAGCTTATATATGAATTTTTAACAAAAAATTAACCCTTAAATGATAATGGGAATTATTACAGAAAAAAATAGGAGATATAATCATCATTTATTATTTTTTAAATTAAGGAAATTATGTTAACAGTAAATATAAAAGTATCCATCATCATTTCTATGTTATTAGTGCCTCAGCTCGGGTTTTCTTCCGTTGAATCAATAGAAGAAGCTCTGGATTATTGTGCTACAGAAAAATCATGGGTAGCACAGAAAGTCTTGCTACACACTATCGAGGATCAAGAAAATAAACAGCTTGATCCTGACAACATCACATCGACGTTGCTCGCCAGATATCCGTTACAAAAAAACGAGTTACCGATAACCTTCTTTGAGTGGGGACAGCTATATAACCAAACGACAGAAATATCGATACCTTTTATTGATAAACAAAAATCCCCTTTAATTTTTATTGCCACTTCAATTATTTCAGCAGAAGAATGTTCACTCGCTGAGCCTTCTTATTTTGAAATTACCCCTGAAAAGTGGATTTTTTCTGCTTCTGAATGATGATAAATTAGTCATGAAAATGTATTGGTAGGAAAGATTTTCAAGATTCAATCATAAAAATCGATATCCAATACATTTCAATGTGACACCGTTGTTAGCTGCACGCATTCACCCAAGTAACATAGTTCCCTATGATTCTGGGGGTAATGAAAGATTTCTGTTTCTTCACCGGATACCAATCTTAGATTGGGTAAATTCGCTTCCAACGAATTTGTGAATCCCCTTTCGTTTCACAGCAATATTACCGCAGTTATTATTAACCAAAACAATCTATTCTGATTAATATTTCTATTCATTATCAAGCACAAAAAACATCCCATTTGATGATGATATTTAATTATTGGTTGATAAAAAAAAGAAATTTGAATTAATAAAATAAAAAAGACACTTTATACAAACTACATTTTTAAAAAACACACACCTTATTGAAACACAATGTAAAAATAAAATTAAAAAACCAAAATTTAATAAAAAAGAGGATAAAATGAATATCTCAGAAAATATAGCACTTGCCATACCAACATTTCCACAAACTGATAAAAATAATACTATTATCGTCAGTGATCTTCGCGCCATGGGAGTTCAATACTTATTAATGGCCGTCCCAAATTACCGTGATGAGCAAACTGGCGATAAAATTGTTGGTCAACTTTACTTAAACGGCGATTGTTCATCCAGTAACCAAGCTGGGGGTCATAAGTTCAATACCCTATGTCATCACACCGGATAAAACACACGAGTCTCCCTATTACTTGCTCTTTGACTTAAACCTCTTTTCTTTGTATGGCTCTTATCAGGCGCAATATACAATAACCAGCTACGGAAATAGTCAAAGTTCACCCACAGTGAATGTCAATATTATCTCCAAAAACGCATCGAGCTTATCGAATTACATGCCCAGTGTTCCTGATGCCACAGGCAACCAAGGTACATTATTGACAGAAGATGACTATTATCGGTTAGATCAGTTAACCATCAGTGTTCCTGTTTATGACAATATGGCTCCCGGGCATATTGTGCGTGTACTGTGGAAAGGGCGCCGTAAAGATATTGTATATAAAACCGCCCCTCAAACCGTCAACACTGCTGCCCCCATGACGTTTCATATTCCCCGCATGGAGTTTATTGACAACATCGGCGATACGGTAAAAGTCCTGTTCTCGGTGGAAAGAGCAGAGAATAATATTGTCGAATTTTCAGGAGTCTTTCATCTTAGTATTGAAGGGCAATCTCTTGATTTACCGGCTCCCACCCTTGAATATAATTATGGCGATGGTTCCATTAAAGTTATCGTGAGCTATCCGGGAATGACAGCGGAACAAACGGTAGAGGTCCGTCTGATAGGCAAAACGATGTATCAACCGGATTACATCGTTGTGAATAATTTACAGAGAATGGTCTTCGATATCCCTAACGACTGGGTAGAGGAAAACCGGGGGCGTCCGGTACTCATCGATTATGCTGTCGGGGATATAAATAAGATTTCAAAATAGTAGATCACTTGAAGGGAACTCAGTCCGATTTTCGCGATCTGATTAATCGCCAAATCAAAACAAATCCCAAAATGGACTGAGTCATGCCAATCATAACATCAATACCCCGAAATGAACGACGTCAGATGAAAAAAACTATCCAGAAAACCGGGATAAGGACTATGCACGTCGCCTCACCGCGCTCTTGATGTGACATGAAGGGAGTACGGTTTCTCATGTTTCCAGAACGCTTCACTGTTCACGTTCTTCAGTTAATCGTTGGGTAAATTGGTTAACATTATATGGGTTGGAAGGACTGAAAAGCCTCCCTGTGGGAAGGCCTGCCATCGGGAACTTAGCCCCACTTTTTGCCGTCATTTCTTTCTTATTACAGCACTCGCCACAACATTTTTGCTATCTCCGCTCACGATGGAGTCTTGAGCTTATTACATTTAAAATCAATGGAATAATGAATATATCGCTCTCTCAAAGTACACTCTATCGCTACTTTTGCCGGTCGGGCATCGTTTGGCGAAGGGCTGCGCCAACCGTAAAATTGCCTGACCCTGAGTATGATGAAAAAATGGCAAAAATCAGCGAGGCGTTATCCAATGCCTCAGAGAAACATCCTGTCTTATATGAGGATGAGGTGGACATCAACCTTAACCCGAAAATCGGGGCAGACTGGTGCTTCAAAGGGCAGCAAAAGCGTGTTGTTACCCCCGGAAAGAACCCAAAACACTACCTTGCCGATTGCCTCAACGCGAAAACGAAAGAAATAACCTATGTCGGTAGCTTGAGAAAAAACTCAGATTTATTTATCCAATTGTTAGATGAAATTAACAATAAATATGTTAGTGCCAAAACAATCACGCTAATTTTAGATAATTATTGCATTCATAAGAGCCGGAAGGTCATGGTTTGGCTGGCAAAAAATCCCAAATTTAATCTTCTCTTTTTACCGTCCTATTCCCCGTGGTTGAATAAAATTGAACGTCTATGGCAATCCTTGCATGAAACCGTGACACGAAACCCCTGCTGCCAATTTATGTGGCAGTTGCTTAACCATGTCAAAATCTTCATGGAAACAGCTTCCTTACAACAGCAAAAACCAAGGGTGAGAAAAATGGGTGTATCACAATTATGAAAATTTATTTAGGTACAAATGATTATCAAGATAAAACAAAAGTGCCCTTCGGGGCGATGGTTACATTAAAACTATATACCCATGATTATCAATATACTGTTTATGAATCAAAATCAAAATTAATGCCAACTCAATCCTCCAATGGTAATAATGCAACACTGATTTTCGGCATTCCTTTTAAATATATCGGCCACATAGTCAATGGCGATATTTATTTTGACTACGAAGTAAATTATTATGGTGACATTTATTATGGCAATATCTGGCATGCTTATGTGCATACCATATTGCCCGGTGGAGAAGAAGCCGGAGATGCTTGCCCGGATGGAGTAACCTGGTCAGGAATATGGTGATTTTATTTTATAAAAATTACACCATAATAAATTATTGCTGAGGTAAAATATGTCAGATAATGATCCCAATATAATTTTCACAGAGAAAAATTTGAACCTGTCCGTTAAAAATGGGGCTGATGTTTCTATTGGTCATCAGTTTTATCTCGATATAACATTAACACCCCAAATAGCGCTTCCTGAATCATTTAATGTGAAAATAAAAGATAGCATTGGTTTTGAACATATAAAAATTATCAAACACATCAATACTCAAGTGGATAATAAATCCTATAATATGAGACTGCTATGCATTGTTAATGGTGCGGATTCATTAAATTCAGGTGATAAAATCAGTTTTACTCTCACAGGTATTGAGAAGGAAATAAGTTATTACGCAAAAAACTTAGTCAAAAGTTCAATTCAATTCAATTCAATTCAATTCAATTCAATTCAATTCAATAAAATAAAATAAAAAGTATTTGTGTCACCCCAAACCATAATAATATAGATAATAAGAATGATCATTACATTCAATATGTAACTACTTTATTTGATACCAATGGTCAATTACTCAAACACACTCCTGTAAAAATTTCATCTAAAAACAAAGAAGATATTGAAAAGAATATCATCATCACCACTGATCCTGACAATGCAACTCAGCAACCTCAAATCTTAACGCCCATAACCAATGGTAATAACATTGAACTCACTATCAATAGTGATAAAAATGGCAATATAAAATTTCGCGTTTATCCCATCATGGATACACCTGCTATCGTCGATATCATAAGCAAAGTAGACGGTGTTGCTGAATACCATTCTGGTTCTATATACATGCTTGCCGTTCTCCCTCCGAACAGTAAAAACTTATTAGATCCACCCAATATATCAGAACTGTATGGTGATTCACTAGAAGGTGATGGTCGTAAGTCTTTTGACGCACAAATAAATTCTTATAATTACGCTTCAAAAACAGACCATGTTTTATTTTTTAATAAAAAAAATTCAGATGGCACTCTTGATCCTACCGGGCTAATACTCCCCGTTAAAAAAATTTCCGATGTTATAGGTGCAGATGATTCAGCGGATTATGATTATTCATTTTCAATGCGAAGAGATATTTTTCCAAATGAAAAAAACTCAGTGTTATATTACATCATAGCGCCGGAATTGGGTAATGCTCTGTACTCAGAGGCCCAAAGTGTTAAATTTATCGGGGGTGAACTCACCTCACCTAATCCCAACGTTGAAAGAACTTGGAATATACCAACGATTTTCTCAAGTCTTGCTGACCTTAACAGTGATCCTAAACTTGAACACTCTGGTGATGAAGAAAAACCGAACAATGAGTACATTACCCAATTGGATGTATCCAATGCTGCTGTCAGCGGGTATCAATTATGTGCAAAAATTATGTGCATCAATGATGAAAGTGATCCCTCTTATCCTCTTTGGGGAAAAGAAATATATTTAAGAATGTACGTCAAATCAAGGAATAAGAACTTCAATCGAATATTTAAAATAAACCCAATCCATACTCCGGATAGCCCACAAGGGAAATTAGCCACGATTGCGATTAAAATTAATGCGCCTGAGCTCAATGATGTCAGAGGCTATCAGCAAGGTGGAGCAGGAAAAATTTACTTTGAATATTATACCATTGACCCAGTTACTCAAAAGAAAACATATAGTAACTACTGGTTCAACCAAATTATGACATCCGATTTATAACTAAGAGAATACTCAGGCCCTGAATTAGAGGTTGATTATCATCGTACAAGAAGGCACTGTGAGAAAGTTAATTGATCAATCCTATGTTGTATTCTTAAATACCCCAGCGTTACTGATTTTCAGAATGTAGGTAAATTTATCATCCGTTCTACAGGGAAGCCATTCTTCTCTGATATTGTGCTGTTATGCAGCAAATATTAACGGTGACGACCCAGAAGATCCCGTGCTGTTTTATAACCATGAAATGAGAAATATTCTAGAAAATAATCTGGATTCTGTACGTACTCTTCAGAAACAAGGCATCAGGGTGCAACTCTCATTTTTTGGTAATCACCAGAGCGCAGGCTGGTCCGCCAATATGAGTCAAGCAGCCTGCATAACTTTGGCTGAAAAAATGGTTGATGACATAAACAATTTTGGTCTTGATGGTATCAATATCGATGATGAATATTCTATGCAGGAAGGAAATACGCAGTCATTTTACTGGGTTTTGCAATCAATTCATGGCAATAGTAAATTTGAAGGCAAAAAATTAACTAAAGCTTTATGGTCTGATTCCATATATTTTTCAGGTGGAACTAACGTAGCCTCACTGCTGACTGAAGGGTATGAAATGACCTATATGGGTGATGTATCTTTACTTGATCAATACGTACAGTATGGTATGGATAAATCGGCGCTTTTACTAGGGATTTCTCCACAATTTACTGCATTATCAAATGTAAGAAGCATCTGTGATTCAGTAATCAGCAACGCTTATGCAGGAGTTATGATTTGGGCCCCGAACTCTTTTCTTTCCACGGAACAGGCAGAAAATTATTATAGTGAAATAATTAAAGCAAGGGATGGTGATGGTGCTTCGGTTATATATAAATCATCATTTTTTAAATAAAGCCCACTTAATTTAATATTTGAGTGGGCCACATCATTCAACACCTTTCTCCAGTCGGGCTGTCCTTGAGTCATCCGAGCTGGTAAAGGGAAGATTTCAGGCACGGCTCTCCATGGATTAAAAACACAATTCTGCTCACTTGGGGGATTCGGGCAAATCCAGAAGGCGTTGATAAAGAGGTCAGGTGTCAGGCTAGAAAATCATATCAAATATGGTATACCTATGCTTGCAGGATGTTATCTGCCGGAGCCAATCCCTCATTATATTGAGACACAAATGGGGCATGTATCATCTCAAATGGTTTACAACATGTACGGACATGGATGATGGAAAATAGCAATGACCAAGTAAAGCTGTTGAATGAAAAACCCGCTACTGCCCCATATGTGCCCCAATTAATTGGCTCAACAATGTAATATATTATTTATCAAATAATTACCCCATTAAACCTGCATATTCATGATTTCATGATAAGCACTGACCAGTTTATTTCTGACCTGAATCCCCATTTGCAGCGAAATACTCGATTTTTGCATATTGACCATAACATCATTGAGCTCCACATTGGGTACTCCCAGTGTGAAATCCTGTGCTTGCTTAGTTGCATTCACGCGAGTCTGGTTTATTTTACTCACTGCTGCGGTCAGCTGGCTGGCAAACCCTCCCTGTACAGGCATGGGTTTAGCAATATTTGCTGCTTGTAGTGCCTGAGACTGCATTTGTTGCAGTACGCCTTCAATTGCCTGAATTGACATAGAAACCTCGTGTTAAATCAACCTATTGATTATGTGATTAAATGCCATATTAGCCGTGGGCTGGTTGGCAGTGCATTCACGCAGCCACCGTAACATAGCCCATCTAAACTAAAGCCGGTAATTGAAGTAAAAATTCAAAGCTTATTGTGCCATTAAAAGGGGTGTGAACAGCGAATAATGATGGAATTAATAATAGGAAGAATCTTTTCGCTTGCGTATGGGGAGTCTGTTTTGTTACGCCACGCTTTTAGTATTCATGTTGACCAGCAAGGCAAGGATCGTCTATGAGTGCAGCAATAACCGACGCTGAAAACCAAAACAAAGGTTTCAGCGCTATTATCAGTAGGATAAAAGCTGATCCAAAAGTTCCGTTATTAGTTGCTGGCTCTGCTGCCATCGCTATCATTGTTGCCCTGTTCCTTTGGTTGCGCAGTCCCGATTATCGGGTGCTATACAGCAACCTGAGTGATAAGGATGGCGGAGAAATCGTTACGCAGTTAACCCAAATGAATGTCCCTTACCGTTTTGCCGAAAATGGGGCCGCGCTCATGATACCTGCCGACAAGGTACATGAGACTCGCCTGAAACTGGCACAACAAGGACTGCCTAAAGGGGGAGCCGCAGGTTTCGAACTTTTGGATAAAGAGAAATTCGGCATCAGCCAGTTCAGCGAGCAGGTAAATTACCAGCGCGCACTGGAAGGTGAATTGGCTCGTACCATTGAGTCACTCGGCCCAGTTCAAAGTGCCCGTGTTCATTTGGCCCTGCCAAAACCTTCTCTGTTCGTGCGTGAACAGAAAGCACCGTCAGCGTCTGTCACCGTCGGATTGCTGCAAGGCCGGGTTCTGGATGAAGGGCAAATCAATGCCATCGTGCATATGGTTTCAAGCAGTGTTGCTGGCTTGCCGGCAGGGAATGTCACGATTGTGGATCAATCGGGTCGCCTGCTGACACAAGCGGATGCAACTGGCCGTGATTTGAACACAACTCAGTTGAAATATACTCAGGAAGTGGAAAACCGGTTCCAGCACCGCATTGAAACCATTCTTGCTCCGGTTGTCGGTCGTGACAATGTACACGCCCAGGTAACGGCACAAATTGATTTCTCGCGCCGTGAAGAAACGGCAGAAGAGTATAAGCCTAACCAGCCACCTAATCAGGCTGCTGTTCGCTCTAAACAAACCAGTTCCAGTGAACAAAGCGGTGGGCCATTGGTGGGAGGTGTGCCAGGCGCATTGTCTAATCAGCCAAGTGCCGCACCCAGCGCACCGATTGAGAAGCCCAATGCCAAAGGCAATGGCGACGGAAAATCAGAGCAAAACCGCAACAACGCGAATAGCAACAACAACAATAATAGCTATGAGCGCATGATGAGCAACAACCGTAATAATCGTCATGACGAAACCACCAACTATGAAGTGGATCGTACCATTCGCCATACGCAGTTACAGGCCGGCGCAGTGGAACGTCTTTCCGTTGCGGTTGTCGTCAACTACGCTAACGTTCAGGGCGAAAATGGCCCGGAAAACAAAGCGCTAACACCAGAGCAATTATCACAGATCGAAGCTTTGACCCGCGAAGCAATGGGTTTCTCTGCCGAGCGTGGTGATAGTCTGAACGTGGTCAATACTCCGTTCAATGACACTTCCGATGTGATAGAAACCCTGCCTTTGTGGCAACATCCTGTCCTGCTGGAAAAAGTGTTGGATGCCGGTCGTTGGTTATTGTTGATACTGGTTGCATGGCTGCTGTGGCGTAAAGTTATGGTGCCGCAAATCACCAAAAAACGTGCCGCAGAAAAAACTGTTCTGGATTCCCAGAAGAACCCGCAATCTCAACAAACTGAATCCAGTGCTGAAATGGATGAAAAAATGCGCCGTAAGCTGGCTCGCCAACGTGTTAATGCAGAGCTTCAAAGCCAGCGTATCCGTGAACTTGCAGAAAAAGATCCTCGCGTCGTCGCGCTGGTGATCCGTCAATGGATGAGTAACGAATAATGAACCTGACCGGAACAGAAAAAAGTGCCGTCATGTTAATGACCCTGGGAGAAGATCAGGCGGCCGAGGTGTTCAAGCACCTGAATTCCCGGGAAGTACAGCAGCTCAGTGTAGCGATGGCAGGGATGCGACAAGTCTCTAACCAGCAACTGGTTGAAGTTCTGGCAGATTTTGAAGAGGATGCGGGGCAGTATGCTGCCCTTAGCATCAACGCCAATGACTATCTGCGCAGTGTGTTGATAAAAGCACTGGGTGAGGAACGTGCTTCCAGCCTGCTCGAGGATATCCTTGAATCCCGTGATACCACAACGGGCATCGAAACCCTCAACTTTATGGAACCACAAATGGCAACAGATATGATCCGCGATGAACATCCGCAAATCATTGCTACCATTCTGGTCCACCTGAACCGGGGTCAGGCTGCCGATATTCTTGCCTTGCTTGAAGAGCGTCTGCGCAATGATGTCATGCTGCGTATCGCAACGTTTGGTGGTGTACAGCCGGCAGCATTGGCAGAACTGACAGAAGTACTGAATAACTTGCTTGATGGCCAGAATCTGAAACGCAGTAAAATGGGCGGTGTACGTACTGCGGCAGAAATTATTAACCTGATGAAAAGTCAGCAGGAAGAAAGTGTCATTGATGCCGTTCGTGGCTACGATGGTGAACTGGCACAGAAAATCATTGATGAAATGTTCCTGTTCGAGAACCTTATTGGTGTGGACGATCGCAGTATCCAGCGTCTGTTGCAGGAAATCACAACCGACTCGCTGCTCATTGCATTGAAAGGTTGCGATCAAGCATTGCGCGATCACTTCCTCAACAATATGTCTCAACGTGCTGCTGAAATCATGCGCGACGATTTGGCAACCCGTGGTCCTGTTCGTATGTCTCAAGTGGAAGCAGAGCAAAAGGCCATCTTGCTTGTGGTTCGTCGTCTGGCAGAAAGTGGCGAAATGATCCTGAATGGTGGCGACGATACCTATGTCTGATAAGTCTAAGGATAGAAACTGGCAGCCGTGGCAACCCATTGAACTGACCCAGTGGGAAATGTTGCAGGAAAAACCGGAATCAACGGAAGAGCTCCCGGAAATCTGCGAACAAGACCGATTACTGGAGCAAGCAAAAATGTTGGACGCGCTGAAAGAACAAGCGCGTCAGGCCGGGCATGAGCAAGGCCTTTCTGAAGGCCGGGCTCAGGGCCATGAACAAGGATTCCGGGAAGGCCAACAGGCCGGACTGGAACAGGGGTTACTTGAATCACAGCAACAACAACAAGTTGTCATCAATCAATGGAAGGCACTTCTGACAGATTTTAGCCATTCATTGGAGGGGCTGGATACGATTATCGCGTCCCGCCTGATGCAACTTTCGCTGACGGCAGCTCATCATATTTTAGGGCAACCCGCAGTGTGTGATGGCACTGCCCTGCTGAATCAGATTCGTGATTTTATCCAGCAAGACCCCATGCTCAGCGGAAAACCATTGCTGCGCGTTCACCCAGACAATATACCTCTGTTAGAACAACAACTTGGCGAGATTTTATCTTTGCATGGCTGGCGTCTGATTGCAGATAATAAATTGCATCCGGGTGGTTGTAAAATCAGCTCCGATGAAGGTGATCTGGATGCCAGTTTAGCCACACGCTGGCACGAAATGTGCCGGCTGGCAGCATCAGGAGAATTGTGATGACGGCAAGACTTGGGCGCTGGCTGGCAACTTTGGATTCACTGGAAAAGCGTTTGGAAAAGACACCCAAGGTACGTCGCTATGGACGCTTGACCCGTGCCACAGGGTTAGTACTGGAAGCCACGGGGTTAAATATGCCCCTTGGTGCAACCTGTTTGATCGAACGCCAAAACGGCAAAGCCGTTGAAGAAGTTGAAAGTGAAGTTGTTGGCTTCAATGGTGAAAAACTCTTGCTGATGCCATTGGAAGAATTGGAAGGGATCATACCGGGAGCCCGTGTCTATGCGCGCTCTTATGGCGAAGATTCTGGAGGCGGGCGTCGTCTGCCTTTAGGGCCTGAATTACTTGGCAGGGTTCTGGACGGCGCAGGCCGTCCGCTGGATGGCCTGCCCGCACCCGACACCGGTTACCGGGCACCCCTGATGACCACACCAATCAACCCCCTGCAACGAACACCAATCAGCAAAGTACTGGATGTGGGAGTTCGGGCCATCAACGCCCTCCTGACGGTAGGCCGTGGGCAACGCATGGGGCTGTTTGCCGGTTCTGGTGTCGGCAAGAGTGTGCTGCTTGGCATGATGGCCCGTTATACCCAAGCCGATGTGATCGTTGTAGGGCTGATAGGTGAACGAGGCCGGGAAGTTAAAGATTTTATCGAAAACATCCTGGGGACAGAAGGACTGTCACGTTCTGTTGTCGTCGCCGCACCTGCTGATATTTCACCGTTACTGCGGATGCAGGGGGCTTCTTATGCAACGCGTATCGCTGAGGATTTCCGTGATCGGGGCAAACACGTTTTGCTAATCATGGATTCCCTGACCCGTTACAGCATGGCGCAACGTGAAATCGCTCTGGCTATCGGTGAACCACCGGCAACCAAGGGTTACCCTCCTTCGGTATTTGCCAAACTGCCGGCACTGGTCGAGAGGGCCGGTAATGGCGTCAGCGATGGCGGTTCAATCACTGCCTTCTATACCGTGCTGACAGAAGGTGATGACCAGCAAGATCCTATCGCTGACTCAGCCCGAGCCATTTTGGATGGGCACATCGTCCTCTCGCGTTCACTGGCCGAATCCGGTCATTATCCCGCCATTGATATTGAAGCTTCTATCAGCCGAGCCATGACTTCATTGATAGACAACACCCATTATCGACGGGTGCAGCATTTCAAACAACTGCTTTCAAGCTATCAGCGTAACCGGGATTTGATCAACGTTGGCGCCTATTCGGCAGGCAGCGATCCATTATTGGACAGAGCAATTGAGCTTTATCCCCATATCGCGCAATTCCTGCAACAAGGCATTGATGAACGCAGTGAATACGATGCCGCCAGTGCCGATCTCCAGCAACTTTTGCCAACATAATATCTTACGGATAGCCATTTAGCCGCAGAATATTTTGCTGAGAGTATAACGTTTACCGGTTCAGTGCCGATATAACTTTATTGATGTCATTCAGTAACGCCTATGTCTGTTTGGTGATTAACACGAGGAAATACATGCGACAACACTCCCCTCTCATGACTTTGCGTGAACTGGCCCAAGATGCTGCTGAAAAAGCAGCATCACAACTTGCACAGATTCGAAAAAGCCATCAACAAATGGAACAACAACTTACGGCATTAATGAGTTATCAGGATGAATACTGTACCCGCTTAAACGATACTCTCAGCAGCGGCATATCCAGCTCAACTTGGCTGAACTATCAACAGTTCATGAAAACGCTGGAAATGGCAATTGAACAGCATAGGTTACAGCTCAATCAGTGGAAAAAAAGACTTGAGCAAGCTATGTCGCAATGGCAGGAAAAACAGCAGCGCCTGAACGCCTTTGACACATTACAACAGAGGGCTGAACACAATTTGAAGTTACACCAAAACCGCATGGAGCAAAAACAAATGGACGAGTACGCACAACGTGGTGCACAACGGAGAATGAAACAATGAATCTCACTCTTTTGCCTACTGATTTAAAAAGCACGGAAAAAACACAATCGACCTTGGACAATCCCGTGGCGGGTGACCATTCTTCTCAATTTGGGCAACTTCTCAATGCAGAAACGTCTTCTATGCAGAAATCCACTGCCCAGGCAGAAAAAAATGTTCTGAAAGGGGAAAAGCCTGCCGATGACAAAACAGCCGGAAGCGAATGGTTACAGTCAAAACCTGTATCAGGCACAACCACTACCGGAAACACATCACAAACAGATGCGCCCCAGCAAGAAGAAGGCGCTGAATTTGCTGTACTGAAAGAGGATGAGCTGTTATCGGCAGAAGCACTCAGTGCAGTCATCCCAATCCAGATTGCTGAACTGGTCAATCCTTCCTCAACTTCATCAAATCTGGCCGAAAACACAGATGAATTGCAGGCAGGAGCGAATGGCAAACTTCATGCTTTATTGGGTAAAGATATCAAAAATGCCCGGCTCGCCAATTCCGGTATCGCTGAGCCACCTGAAGAAAATGATCAGGATGGAAACATTCGGCTTGATTTGCTAAAAGACAGCACGCTGAACAATAACACCAATATCCACCCGACATTAACTCCTGTTGCCGGGAAAACAAAACTGGCCGCCGATAATAAAACAGCATCGGACAATACCATTCCCAAAAATATGGCGTTAAACAGTGGCAAAGATTTAAATTTGCTTCAAATGGCCGTTCAGGGCACTTCGGCATTGACAGCCACAGCAATGGAAACACCAACCACAGATTCCCCTTTGATTTTAGCAAACTCTCCCCTGCTTTCAGCAGGCCAGCAATCCGCGGGACAGTTTCAGTTAAACAGCACAACAACACCTTTGTTGAGTGCTCATCTTGGCAGTGAAGAGTGGCAACAACAGTTAAATCAGCATGTTCTGTTTTTTAACCGGAATGGATTGCAACAGGCTGAACTTCGCTTGCACCCCCAAGAATTGGGCGCATTGCATATTCGTATGAGTGTTGAAGACAATCAGGCACATATGCATTTTGTCTCCGCCCATCAAAACGTTCGCGCCGCACTGGAAGCAGCCTTGCCCGGGCTTCGCCATGCGCTGGCGGAAAGTGGTATTCAACTGGCTCAAAGCAGCGTAAACAGTGATTCCCAAGGAAACTGGCAGCAAGATCACCATGCTGGTAATCCAACCAACCATAATCCCGGCTCCCGCGCGGAGACTCAGGGTCATGATTCAACCACAACAACAGAAATGATGGCGTCCCATGCTCCGACGAGCAGGGTGACACCTCAACAACTCGCCTCAACCCGAGGAGGTGTTGATACATTTGCCTAATTATCCACCTGATTTCATGATGCACAGCAATAAAGTGAAAAAAGGCTGATAACAAACGTTTGAGTTAATGGTTTTTTCCCCGTTTTTTCCTGCTATTGCCAGAGCAAAGACGCGGGATAATTGATATTGATTTTGATGGGTAAGAAGATCCGCCACGGAATGCGAAGAGACTTATCCGCAACAGAAAACAGGAATTTATCTGTCCATGTCTGATTATAGCTACGAGCATAAACGCAAAAATCCAATTTGGATGATACTGTTAATATTGATCGCTGTTCTTGGTGCCGCCATCGGAGGGTATAGCTGGTGGGAAATGAATCAGCTTGCCAATGACAGTACAAATAAAACCAAAGTCATAGAATCACCTGTTTTTATGGCATTAGAGCCTTTTACTGTTAATTTGATCGACAATGAAGAGCACTTTGATCGTGTTCTGTATATTGGCGTCACATTGCGTCTTCCTGACGAAAAAACGCGTCAGCGTTTCAATGATTACCTGCCCGAAGTTCGTAGCCGTATGTTGCTGTTATTATCTCGCCAAAGTGCCGTTGCTCTGGCAAAAGATGACGGCAAAATGAGTTTGGTGGCAGAAATCAAACAAACACTATTCCCGACACTGATACCCGGTGAGAGCGATCAGGAAATCACCGATGTGTTATTCACTACGTTTATTCTGCGATGATCACAATGAGTGACAATATTCTTTCACAGGCGGAGATTGATGCTCTGCTCAATGATGACAGTGCCTCTGCTGATGACGTAGAACAAACTGCGTCTGAGGAAAGTGAGGTTCGCCCTTACGATCCCAATACACAGCGCCGTGTTGTACGCGAACGTTTGCAGTCACTGGAAATCATTAATGAACGTTTTGCCCGCCAATTCAGGATGGGGCTGTTTAACATGCTGCGCCGCAGTCCGGATATTACGGTCGGGGCCATCAAAGTTCAGCCTTATCATGAGTTCGCGCGCAATCTGGCCGTGCCAACCAACCTTAATCTGGTTCATTTGAAGCCATTGAGGGGAACTGCACTATTCGCTTTCGAACCCAGTTTGGTTTATATCGCCGTTGATAATCTGTTTGGGGGTGATGGCCGTTTTCCCACAAAAGTGGAAGGCCGTGAATTTACTTATACCGAACAACGGATTATCAACCGGATGTTGAAAATGGCATTGGATGCCTATCGTGATGCATGGGATTCCATCTTCAAAATCGAAGTGGAATACGTGCGTTCCGAAACGCAGATAAAATTCACCAATATCACAACCTCACCGAACGATATCGTGGTCACCACGCCGTTTCAGGTCGAGATTGGTGCATTAATCGGCGAGTTTAACATCTGTATTCCTTTCGCCATGATCGAGCCGCTGCGTGAACTCCTGACTAATCCACCAGTGGAAAATGTACGTCAGGAAGAGGGCATGTGGCGGGAAAGCCTGGTGAAACAGGTTCAGCACTCAGAATTAGAGCTGGTGGCGAATTTTGTCGATATCCCCTTACAGCTGTCAAAGATCCTTAAATTAAAAAGCGGCGATGTTTTGCCGATTGAAAAACCTGAGCGCTTAATCGTTCACGTTGATGGTGTGCCTGTGCTCACCAGCCAATATGGAACATTGAACGGGCAATATGCCCTGCGTGTTGAACACTTGATTAACCCCGTTTTAACTTCTCTGGATGAGGAAAAGCCCCATGAGTGATGCTAAAAAACCCACAGATACCAGCTTGACTGAAAGCATGTGGGCAGAAGCGCTGGAACAACAAGCCGCACAGCAAACCTCTGACGGCGGCGCGTCAATATTTGAAAATCTGGAGCCACAGGATGTGCTTTCCCAGATCTCTGATATTGACCTGATTATGGATATTCCCGTTAAGCTTTCTGTTGAGCTTGGTCGCACCAAAATGACCATTAAACAGTTGCTGAAACTATCACAAGGCTCTGTTGTTCCCCTTGACGGCCTTGCCGGTGAACCGCTGGATATTCTGATCAATGGTTATTTGATTGCACAGGGAGAAGTGGTTGTTGTATCCGACAAATACGGTATCCGTATCACGGATATCATCACTCCTTCTGAACGCATGCGTCGCTTGAGTCGTTAACCATGATGGCGAATCAGCCTTCCCTTCATGTTTCTGCTCAACGTGGTACGGCATCTGATGCCGTACCCGTTAGTACGATAGTTAGTACGGTAAATAGTACGGTAACTAGTGCAACAAATAGTACAAACAGCACATTTAATCGCACTGAAACAGGCAGTACCGCCCCCCTCCCCGCCAGCCAGACATTAATGCAGGTCAGCACGGCTCTGGGAGGCATTTTATTGCTGATTTTCTTTATAACGTGGTTAGTGCGTCGTCTGGGTCTTGCTCCCGCGAAAAACAAAAATCATCGGTTGCTGAATATTAAGGCTAGTTGTTCACTCGGGCCGAAAGAACGGGTCGTTGTAGTAGAAATCGAAGACAACTGGTTGGTATTGGGCGTCACGGCTCAGCAGATCAACATGTTGCACCAGATGCCAGCCCCACTTGAGAGCGCGGAAAAGGATACTGCCCTCAAGTCGGTATCATTCGGCCAGATGTTTAAAAATACACTCCAGCGAAAAAGCAAGAAAGACAAGGATGATAATGAAAAGTAGAGTTTTCTTTATGACGGGAAATCGGATGACAGACAACGTATTTGTCTCATGGCTTCATTCAGTTCGCATGAAAGCCACTCATTTGGGGCCAGTGAAACCGGGGTGCCTGATAACCCTGCTTATGGCGCTCTTGCTGCCGATGTTTCCCATGAATGCTGCGGCTGAACTGCCCGGCATCATCAGCCAGCCTTTGTCAAATGGCGGGCAAAGCTGGTCATTGCCAGTACAAACCCTGATTTTCATTACAGCCTTGGGATTTATCCCCGCAGCTTTGCTGATGATGACCAGCTTCACGCGTATCATCATCGTACTTGGTTTACTGCGCAATGCGCTGGGAACACCTTCAGCACCACCCAATCAAGTTATGTTGGGTTTAGCCCTGTTCATGACTTTTTTCATCATGGCGCCGGTATTTGATAAGGTTTATCAAGATGCTTACCTGCCTTACAGTGAAGATGCCATTACATTGGAAGCCGCATTGGACAAAGGCTCAAAGCCTTTGCGCCAGTTTATGCTTCGCCAGACACGGGAAAATGATTTAGCCCTGTTCGCACGTCTGGCTGATCAGGATGCATTTGAAACGGCGGATTCTGTTCCAATGCGTGTACTCGTCCCCGCATTTATTACCAGCGAATTGAAAACTGCATTCCAAATTGGCTTTACGCTATTCATTCCATTCCTGATCATCGACTTGGTCGTTGCCAGTGTCCTGATGGCGTTGGGGATGATGATGGTTCCGCCTGCCACGATATCGCTGCCTTTTAAACTGATGCTGTTTGTTTTGGTGGATGGCTGGCAATTATTACTTGGTTCACTGGCGCAAAGTTTTTATGTCTAGCACAGCGTTTTTATGTCGGACATCAGGTTTTATTGGCGGAAATTTTATTGGCAAAAGATAAAAAAGTGGTTTGAGAAAATTATGACTCCAGAATCGATAATGGCCCTCGGGATTGAGGGAATGAAAGTCGCGTTGGCATTGGCTGCCCCACTCCTTTTGTCTGCCTTGGTTTGTGGCTTGATCATCAGCCTATTGCAGGCGGCGACTCAAGTAAATGAGATGACGTTGTCATTTATTCCGAAAATTCTGGCTGTTTTCGTGACTATCGTTGTCGCTGGGCCATGGATGCTAAACTTGTTGCTGGATTACATGCGTACCCTGTTTAGCAGCATTCCTACTATTATCGGTTAATTATGATCCCGTTTGATAGTCATACACTTTCCCAACTTGTCAGTGATTTTTTCTGGCCGTTGGTTCGGCTGCTGGCATTATTCAGCATAGCGCCGGTTTTCAGCGAAAAACAGATGCCGATAAAGGTCAAGATAGGCCTGGCACTCATGATCACTGCGGTATTAGTGCCAAACATTCCCTCTCCACAAATCCCTATTTTTTCCGTTGTCGGAATTTGGGTTTTGATACAACAAATATTGATCGGAATGGCTTTGGGAATGACCATGCAGATCGCCTTTGCTGTTGTACGGCATGCAGGTGAAGTACTCGGGTTGCAAATGGGGCTTTCATTCGCCACCTTCTTTGATCCCAGCGGTGGCCCGAATATGCCTATTTTGGCCCGTATTCTGAATATGTTAATGATGCTGCTGTTTCTGGCTTTTGACGGGCATTTATGGCTACTGTCCATTTTGGCCGATACCTTTTACTCCATTCCCATTCAGCCAACCCAACTGAATCCGAAAGGTTTCTTGCTATTGGCCCAAAGCGCCAGCCTCATCTTTATGAATGGCATGATGCTAGCAATGCCAATGATTACCCTGCTTTTGGTTCTGAATTTTTCGTTGGGAATGCTGAACCGCATGACACCACAACTTTCCGTATTTGTGGTGGGTTTTCCCCTGACACTGACAATGGGCATTTTTACCCTTTCCTTGTTATTCCCGACACTCGTGCCATTTACTGAACGGTTGTTCGGGGAGATGTTTGACCGCTTGGCGGTGATTATCAGTGAATTGGTCTTGTAAATGTGGTTTTTACCTATTCATAAGCAAAGCCAGTGAGAAAGAATCCAATGGCAGATTTAAGTCAGAATTAACCGGAGTCAAAAATAAAAATGATGTACTGAAGTTATCCAGTACATCATTTTAGTCATAAATAAACTCATTAATTCCATTGACCCGTACCGTTACCAGTACCTATTACAAAGGAAAGGGCTGCACCTTGGAAATGCCCAAGAAGAGAACCATCGTCACTGTAAAAATATATTCCTAAATAAGTTGTATTTCCAGCAAACCAAAAATTTTTCGTCTCAGAAAAAAGTTTATCTAAATCGTTTGCAAAGACAATGCCCGCTGAACCACCAATACCGGGAGTAGAAATCCCCCATTCAGTAGATCCGTTAAAAACACGATCAAGATCCGTGATCTTAACATCAATAGACTGGTGAAAAACTACACTCCTTATATCTGCGACAGCACCATAATTCTGGGTTTTCAGAGAAGTGACTTCTTTTACTGTTTTATCGATAAGTTCAGGCGGCCATTTACCTTCTACATCTTTTTTAAAATCTTCGAGTATTTTCAGATTTACTTTTTCTTCTTTATTCATTATACCACCTATATATTGCATAGAATAAATCCAATTCCATCAAATAAAAATAACTCCATTACATTTCATCAGTGCTGTTTTTATAAAAATAAAATTATTTTCTGGGAGAAAAATTATTCTCTCAAAAGTAGACATATATTATTAAATTTATTAAATACACTTAATGAAAAGTAATTTAAATGCATTACAATAACAGTATGGTCAATTATGTATAATATACTAAATATCACTTTATTATATAAGAATTATTTTAAGGTATAATTAATTATAAAGAACATTAAGTTGATTAAATTTAAAAAATAATTCTTTTTCATTGAGATCCTGTTATTTCCCTATATTAAGAGAACCTCTAAAAATTTCTCATAGCCACCTAACTAAGGGCCTAGGTAGGGTCATGCATTTAACCCATTGATTTAAGTGAGTAATAACCATTTTACTCCCCCACAACCTCTCGATATTCATTCAAAAATAATTTTTAAATAATTACTGAGAAAATTATCAGACTGATTGAGAAAAAATGATATTTAGAATTCTATTTCATAACATACAATCAAAAAGTAATTCTTTAACTGACCTATTTTAAGAGGTTAATGATGATCTATAAATCAATTCACTCTCCAAAAATAAAATGCCTTCCTTGGAAAAGCAATGACGCCCCACTCTTGATCGTTCTTGGGCAATCCAACAGCTATGGTCATGACACAGAACTGCCTCCCAATGAAAGGATCACCCAAGGCTTGAACAACGTATTCACTTTATCCCTGGCAGACTCTTACAGTACTCACTTCTCTGCCATTCATTGGGAGAAACTGACCAGCTTTGGCCATGCCAATATTGGGGCACCTGCCGGTTTAATGCGCGGCAATCAAAATCATCCTTATAATGCCGTCAATCGTTTCGCCAAATTCTGGCAAAATCATATCAATCAGGGCAATGCACTGAATTTGCCTGATCTCTACACAGTTTTAATGGGGTATGGTGGGCAGGGAATGTATCTGGATAACCCTCCCGATAACCGCTGGGCACCAGAGCGCGATCCCAATGATGTAGAATCCCTTTACCCTCGAGCAATCAGAACGCTGCGCATGGCAGTGCAATCACTGCGGAAAATAGGTAAGAACCCACGCATCTTAGCGGTTCACTGGAATCAATGGGAAGCAGAAACAGAGAGTTTAGCCGCGGCCAAAGCAGCAGAAATGAATTTTACCCGTATTATTGCAGGCATTAGTGATACTATCGGCTCACGTCATATTCCATGGCGATTATATTATCCTCTGTCAGTCGCCTTTGAACCCATCAATACCCGCCTTGTAGATGAAGCCATTAAAGCGGTCATTGCAGCAAATCCTGAATATCGCACGATCGTTGATGCAAGAAATGCTCCGCATTACACTGGCATAGCGCCCGATTACGGTGTTTTTCTATCCGATGAGATGCATTACGATGGTAAAACCCAAACTTGGTTCGCTCAACAGGAATGGGAACTGATTTTATCCGGGTATCGGGGTTGTGAAATATAATACGGGTGATGAAATATGGCAGCAAGGGAATGACAAATTCGCCAGAAATGAATTTGTCATTTTTGTTATTTTTGTTATCCGATTAACTGAAATTAGGCTGACCGTTAGATGCCGTCACACCTCCATCCACTGACAAATTAACGCCATTAATGAAACCCGCATCTTCACTGGCTAAAAACGCAATGGCGGCGGCAACTTCAGCTGGTTTTCCTGCTCTTTTCAACGGAATTCTATCATCAAACAGTTTCAGGGTTTCATCGTCAAGAGATTCAACCATGGGTGTCATCACCAAACTTGGACACACTGCATTAACACGAATGTCTTTGGAGCCATAATCCAGCGCCATGGCACGAGTCACATTAACCACCGCGCCTTTTGCTGCACAGTAATGCACCATTCTCCAATCAGCCCCCAAGCCGGATACAGAAGCATTATTAACAATACACCCTTTACTTTCCAACAAATATGGCAACGCAAAATAGCTACAATTGAGTACGCCATTGAGGTTTGTTGCCAATATTGCATTACCTTCTTCTGTTGATAGACTCAGTAAATCACCGCTGCCATATAAACCGGCATTATTCACAAGAATATCAAGCTGACCAAAATGCTCGATTGTTTTCTCAATCATGTTTGGGGCCGATCCGCGATCTGCAACATCTGTCTGGATGACCAACGCTTTATTGGATGACAACTCGCTGGCTACCCGATTAAGTTTATGGGTATCACGACCAGCCAGTACCACAATTGCCCCTTCTTGTGAAAAGCGTTTTGCCGTAGCTTCCCCAATACCACTTCCAGCGCCTGTAACAATAACAACCTTATCTTCAAATCTGCTCATCTTTTTTCCTTATTATTGATGCAATTTCAAATAAATGACGAGCTTTCGACAAAGTTTTCCTGTATTCCAATAACGATATTCATAACAACACACCAATAAACAGGAATGTTGTTACTTATTTTTCAGCGTGTGGATTTGAAATTATGTTCAGGAGTCTGTCTTTTATCCATAACTTGTTTAAATCGATAAAAAATTAATTTAGAAAAACAGTAAACCCTGCTGATGTATAAATGCTTTACTGCCCATTCAGCCTCACTTGACAGAGCGGGAAGAAAACAGGCTTTTAATTTTCTGCAATGACACAGGAAACTCATGCAATAAAATTGCAATAAATATTAACGCTCCCCCTAGATACTGAATCAGTGATGAGAGTTGACCTAAAAAAATGACGCTGAATACAATCGCGAATATCGGTTCTGATAGTTCAATCAATTGGACAGACTGGCTTGATGTCAATGTCAGGGCTTTAGTCGTACACCAAAACCCGGCGATAGTAGGCAGGATAGCAAGTAGCAGCAGCAGGATAAATATTTCAACGGTCATTGTCACATTCAATACATCACCATGAACAGGGATATACAGGAATAAACACCCAAATAGAAAGAGTGTTCCTAATTGAGGGAACCCGGCACCCAGTTTGAGCTTTTTGGATAAAAACAAAAATAATCCATATCCTAACCCTGCAATCAAGGCATTGATAAGACCTGCATTAATGGTCAAATCAATATTCCCATTCTCTGCGAAGATCAGATAAAGCCCAATGACAGAAAGTATCATTGCCTGAATTTCTTTAAAACCAAAAAAACGCTTTTCAGCAATGGCAGAAAGTATAAAAGAAAAAAGGGTGGCACTACCAAAAAGAACAAACACAACGGTAGAAACATCCGTTGTTGAATAAGCATGGGTTTCAAAGTGATACAGAATGAAAAAACCAAAAAAAGCACAAACAAGAACGATGTACCATCGTGCTCTGATGAATTTTAAAAAATCATTTCTCTTGGGTGATAATAAAATGATGGAAAATATAATGATCAAACCAATAAAGCATTTATAGAACGCAACTTGCGAGGGAGATACACCAGATTGAAATAACTTGACACTCAATACCCCAACAGTCCCATTGAATATAGCGGCCAATAATGCATATACCATCCCAGAGAATTTGGTTTTATTCATGTATTATTTCATTCCGTATTATCTTAAGTTAAAGCGAATGATCGCTTTCCATCAGAAACCCAAAATGCATCAAACACAAAACATCCGTAAAGCTATAACAAAATAACAACACAATCAATTGGAATGAATAAAAACTCAAACCACCACACCAAACTTCTTCTGTAACACGCGCTTACCCGATTCTGTCAAAACTAATTCCCGCCTGCCCAATTGCCGGAAAGCCCATTTTTTCTCCAAAAAATGCTCAAGCAACAGTGCCCCTAAAAAACCACCGAGATGAGCGTATCGTTCACTCCAATCCAGACAAGGACGGGCAAATTTTCTCCGTGAAGACGAGCGTATATCACAGTTTATTCCCAAAGAAGACAAAAATGCTCAAGGTGATATTCATTCATGTTTTGATGGCCATCGAAGTGATAATGCAACGGGCAAGATATCCTAGGTTTTTTTAACCTTCAAGGGGGAGTCATGTTAGCGGTCATATTTGAAGTCGAACTTGCCGAAAATCAAAGTGAACGTTATTTCGATATCGCCACAACAATCAGACCATTGCTGGACTCTATTCCGGGATTCATTTCCGTGGAACGTTTTCAGGGCCTGGGCCAAAACAATAAATATCTTTCACTCTCTTACTGGCGAGATGAAGAATCTATAAAGCAGTGGCGCAATACTTACCAACACAGGGAAGCACAAACTTTAGGGCGCAATGGTGTATTTGCCGATTATCATCTAAAAGTGACAGTAATTATCCGCGATTATGGAATGTATACCCGAGAGGAAATATAAGTATCAAAACAGGATTAATAATCATTTTTGCATAACGGTTTATTGGGAGAAAATTCGCGTTTTTATATCTCCCAATAGCTGCAATGCCACGCCATAAAGTTAATATTCTCAAATAAAACCCTGTATCAGAGAATTCCCGCGTTGAAAAATCCCTGTATTGGAGAATCCGTGTATTTGAAATATCATTGTGCCGGAAATGGACATTCGCCAAAACGACCGAAAAACATCCAGTACCAATATCCGATTGAAGAGGTCACCGTCAAAAAATAGACCATCGATTGTACTTTATTTTTCGAAAACCCTTTCATTCCCTTCACTAAGAACAAAGTAAAAAAAGGCAATAAAAAGACAAAACACAACGGTGCCATCAATGCCCTATCATCATTAATGATGAAATTATTCATGACATCACAGATTGTCTCGATCCCTTCCTGACCCATCATCCAATCATGGTCAACCGTTGAAAGACACCCTATTAATATTGCACTAAGAAAAATAAATACCACACAAAAGAGTATGTTTATGATTTTCATGTTTGTTTATTCTTATTTTTCACTGCAAGGCAAAATTTAACCCCACCCCAAATTTTCAAAAAGACATTAATGAATTTATATCGAAAAATCTAATGGAATATTCCTATTTCCTGTCAAAGACAAGATCCCGATCGCAATACAACCTCATTTCATCAACAGAAAAACCGGAATGTATCATTATCAACTTCTCCTCATACCTATCGTTACCGTTATTCTTTTGCTCTTTATTACTATAGACGACATCTCAATATTTGTTTTATTTCCGGTCAAACAACCCCGAATTATTCACACAAATTATATATAAAAGAAAAATCATTGGCGTAACGTAAATTTTTGAGATTTGTGTCCGCCGTTAATGGGCTTCACATTGAGGTTATGATGAAGGAAATAATTACTTCTGGCTTATTAAAGCTTATTTTCTAAACATTATGTATCCAAGTGCTGCTGACACACGTGATTCACAGTTTCGTTTTTCGGGAGATAATGGAAGGGAAACAAAAGGAATAATGAAAGCTGGCATAATTCCTTATCTTTCCTTATTGAATAGGGAAAGATAAGGAATGGATATTAAAGTGACATACCAATCTTAATCAGCGGTACATCTCAAACAGAGACATGCCTTTTAAATCAGCAAAAGCTTTAAAAGAAGCTTGTAGTGAAGCCTGCTGCTGGTAGTAATCAGAGATAGTTGCTGTCCAATCTGCCTCAACCAACTCACTTGAACGCATTTTATTGGAAATACTGCGTTCACTTCCCAGTGCATCCAGCTGATCCAGTTCCTGAAGCTGCAAACCGAGAACCGCTTCAACAGAAGAGAAGTTGTTCAGGCAGTTACGAATGCCTCGGTTAGCTTGATTCATCCACTCTTCAGCCTCACTTTTCTGTTCTTTGCTGGCAATGCTGTAGGGGACGTCCAAAGCTTTAATCGCCATGTCGATAACCGCAAATACGTCTGATGCGCTATCGCCACCATTAGGTTCTTGGATTGGGTTGCTGGGCTGGGACAAAAAGACTTCATGTCCTGTATGGGCAATAATCATAGTGCGATTATCATCCACTTTCTGGGTGATTCTTTCACTACCCCCAACGTAACTCACCTTTCCATTTTCATCGGCCACGAAAGGTGGTTTGTCTGTTTTATAGCCCGCAAAAACATAACGACCGTTGCCGTCAGTTTTGTTGCCCAGATTCATTAATTGCTCTTTCAAGCCTTTTAATTGCTCTGCATAAGTCTGGCGATCCTGATCACTGTGTTCATCTGCTGCTGCCACCAACGTTTCAAAAATACTGGTCGCTACTGTGACAACACTTTTCGTGATGTCCAATTGCGTTAACATCCCGTTTTTGGCAAAAATACGGGCGGTCATAAATTGCTGGTTTTTCGATTCAGACTGAGAAACCAGAATGTTCTGGGAAGCCGCCAACGGATCATCGGATGGATTGATTACCCGACGACCCGTAGACAGTTCCTCACCCGATCTCATCCATTTCGATTGGGAATTAAAAATCCCATCCATTTTTTGAGTGTATAATTGATTCGTACTTACACGCACAATATCATTTCCTTTTTATCTTCAACCAAACGGTGATTAACGGATACCCAAAATAGCATCAAACAGTGTTGATGCCGTTTGGATCACTCGGGCGTTTGCCAGATAGTATTGCTGTAAACGTTGCAATTCGCCGTATTCTTCATCCATATTGACGCCAGAAACTGATTGGCGAGTTGACTCGAGTTTGTCAACGATATGTTGTTGTGTATCCGTATCGACTTTGGCTCTATTCGCATCAATACCCACCCGGCTCACCAAAGATGCGTAGCCTCCGGCAAAAGACGCTTTTTCATCAATCAAACGCTTGTCTTGTAATTCAAGGAATTTCTTCACATTGCGGTTATCACTTGGGCCAGCGCCTCTTTCAGTGGCCGTTGCCAACTCAGCAGAATCTTTCAGTTTCACTTCTAGCTCTTGGATCACGTTACCCACGGTCTTCAATGTAAAGGAGTCTCTGTTTTCTGCGCCACCAGCCGCATTATCAATCGTGACTTTCAGTCCATCAAATTCCAGTACATTTCCATTGACTTCCGGCTTGATGGGGGCGTTATCGGAGACGCGCTGAACATTCCAGTTACCATTTTCAAATTTAAGGGTATAGTCACTGGCCTTCACTTTCGTCGTGTCAGTATATTCTACCTTCACTTTCGCTTGACCTTTGTTATTGCTGTTGGTGTTAACCAGAGGGTCTTTCTTGAAACCAAAGAAATCAGTGCCCTGTTCGCCTTTAATATCATAACCGCTGTTCTGGACTTTATTGAATTGATCCGCCATGACCAACGCCAACTGGTTCAGCTCATTGCGGGTTGTATCCACACTGCCCCTGCGAACTCGCAATGCCCCGCCAAGTTCACCTTGGGTAATAAAGCGTTCATCAATCTCTCTCGTTTCCCCGGTGCCATTGTTGTAGCCCAAGGTCATACGGTTGATGTCAGCGCTGGAAGGGATCGCTTCTAACTGAAACGCTTTCTTGCCCGTTACCAATGTGATGCCACCACCGAACGAGACGCTATAAGCGCCACCATCCTGCTGAACAACATTCACGCCAACCAGTTTGTTCAACCGGTTAACCACCTCATCACGCTTGTCCAGCAAAGCCAATGGTTCACCATTGCCCGTGCCACGCATATACGTAATTTCGTTATTCAGCTTGGCAACTTCTTCTGCATATTTATTGATAGCCTGAACATTCTTTTCAATTTTGGAATTGATACCTTCATCTATTTGTCGTAGATGTTCATCAACTTTTTTAAAGCTGTTGACCAATCCCTCAGCCTTACCCAACACGGTAGTTCTGGCTGCACTATCTTCCGCGTTGCTCTCAACCGTCCCCAGGCTTTTAAAGAAATCTTCGATCTGTATGGACAAGCTGGTATCTTTATCTGCCAACAGGTTATTAATTTCACTGACCTGCTGGTGATAAACTTGCATGTTGGCATGCTTGGATTGCGCAGTATTGTATTGCTGGCTGACGAATTCGCTATATTCACGGTTGATGCTGCTGACAACCACTCCGTTGCCGACAAAGCCCACCGGTGACATAGTTCCGTTATTTTGTGTCATGACGGTATTCTGCCGGTTATAGTCCGCATTTTTGGAGTTGGCAATGTTATTACCTACTACACCCATTGCCACTTGTGCGGCATTAATACCACTCATGGCGGTATTCATAAGACTATTGGACATGTGTAGATCCTTTTACGTTTTCTTTAATCCTCCAGCAAAAGGAGGTTTTTACTGTTACAGTTATCGGCAAAACTCCCTGTTCCTTGAGCAAAAATGCACACGGTTCCGAAAGTCATCACTTAAGATGATGTGACTTAAAATAAGTTATCAAAATCATAGGCGTAGGCTTTTGCCATTTGATTCCCCGTGTTCTTTAACTGCTGGATCAGTGAAACGAGTTTTTTGGCATAACCGGGGTCCGTCGCATATCCGGCATCCTGCAAAGAGTATGCCCCCTGTTCTGCCGTTGTTGATTGTGCAACTTTGGCGTAACGGGGATTCTCTGTCAGTAATTTGACATAATCCTCTATCGCTTCCACATAAGATCCGTATACACGGAAGTTATCCTGCATTTTCTTCGGCTTGCCATCAATGAACTCCGTCGTCATGATATTGGTGACAGGGCCTTTCCAATTTTTACCCGCTTTGATGCCAAACAGGTTATGACTTGGCTTACCTTCAGCGGTCAGGATTTCCCGTTGCCCCCAACCCGATTCCAGTGCAGCCTGAGCAATGATCAATAAATGCGGGATACCACTTTGTTGGCTTGCCAGCTGTGCAGGCAGGGAAAGCGTGGAAACAAAGTTGGCGCTGTTCATTGGCAATGGTGCTGATTTACCCACTCCATTGGCGAAAAAAGATGAAGAGGTATTTTCAGGCATTGCACGACGGATGAATTGTTCCAGTGCCTGTCTGGGTAACGTATGCAATATTTCATTATCCAGAGGCATCATCTGAGTGCCTGCCGGCTCACCAGGAATGTCATTGGCACTGGAAAACTGCTTAACAATCATATCCGCAAAACCAAGACCTTTCTGAGAAAGGTCCTGTGCAATTTGCTGATCGTACATTGACGTATAGAAACGTGTCTGTTCGGTGTTTAAAATACCGTCCTGAGGCAACGAGGAGCGCATGCTTTTCAGCATCATCTGAACAAAGACGCCTTCCAGTTGTTGGGCTACTTGCCGTAGCCCTTGTTGTGGATCCTCTGACAGTTTTGCTTTCAGGGAATGCAGGGAATTAACATCATAAGCCGCGTTGGACATTGTCAGAAAATCATTCATCAGATAATCTCCAGTTTTGCCCGCAGACAACCCGCACTCTCCATCGCCTGCAAAATCGACATTAAATCTGTTGGCGTTGCCCCCAGCAAATTCAACGCACGAACAACCTGAGTCAGGTTCGCGCTGGCATTGACTTTCTGCAACGCGCCACCCTGTTCCTGAATGCCAATGGCCGTATTGCGGGTGACAACCGTATTTCCTCCTGCCAGAGGTGTATCAGGCTGATTCACCACGGTCTGGTTTTCAACCGTCACAGACAAGCTACCGTGGGCTATGGCACAACTGTCCAGTGTGACGTTGCGGTTCATGACCACAGATCCGGTACGGGAGTTGAAAATCACTTTTGCGTCACCCGCATCAACACGAATATTCAGGTTCTGTACTTGAGACAAAAACTTCACCTGTTCGCTGTTCTCAATTGGCAAACGCAGTTGAACAGTACGGGAATCCAGCGCTGTTGCTGTCCCTGTTCCCTTCAGGCGGTTGATTGCATCACTGATTTGCTGGGCCAAGCTGAAATCATCCTCATTCAGTTGCAGATTCAGTGTGCCTTTCTGACCGAATTGTGTCGGCAGTTCACGCTCAATCACTGCACCATTGGAAATGCGCCCGCCGGCAAGCTGATTGATTCTGACACTATTGCCACCCGCACTGGCCCCTGCACCGCCGACCAGAATGTTCCCCTGGGCCAATGCATAGACCTGATTGTCTATCCCTTTCAGAGGCGTCATCAGCAATGTACCACCACGCAAGCTTTTGGCATTCCCCAATGAGGAAACCACGACGTCAATGTTCTGCCCTGAACGGGCAAAAGGTGGCAGCTTTGCTGTCACCATAACGGCGGCTACGTTTTTAAGCTGCATATTGGTACCCGGCGGCACGGTGATCCCCAACTGGGACAACATATTGCTCAAGCTCTGGGTCGTGAAGGGGGTCTGCATGGTCTGGTCACCTGTTCCATCCAAACCAACCACCAAACCATAACCAATCAGTGCGTTATCCCTCACACCTTCAATGGTTGTTAAATCACGAATGCGTTCCGCAAAAACGCTGGTAGACGCGAACGTACTGAACAGTACCAGCAAAAGCGTAAAAAGGCTGGCAACTAATTTTTTCATCCTGACCATCCTCTTTTAAAACGGTGAGATATTCATAAAGAAACGTTGCAACCATCCCATGTGCTGCGCTTCATTGATATAACCATCGCCAACATACTCAATGCGGGCATCTGCAACCTGATTGGAACTCACGGTGTTAGTGCCGGTAATGGTGCGCGGGTTCACGACACCAGAGAAGCGAATGAATTCCGTTCCCTGATTGATGGCAATCTGTTTTTCCCCCACAACATGCAGGTTGCCATTTGCCAGCAATCTGACCACGGTGACCGTAATCGTTCCCCGGAAGGTATTGTTGGCATTCGCTCCGCCTTTACCCCCGAACTCGCTGTTGCCTTCCATGCCTAAATCCGTTTTGTCACCACCGATCCACCCCTGTAAAAAACGGGGAGTCAGTGCAGCGGCGAAACCACTTTTACCGTTACGGCTGGCATTGGCTGAAGAGTTTTTGCTCGCACTGACATTTTCTTGCAGAATAATTGTCAGCGTATCGCCGATATTGCGTGGGCGACGGTCTTCAAACAACGGTTGATAACCGTAATGAATCGGCTGGGCAGTTTGAAAAATAGAACCATTTGGCAAGGGTGCAGGCGCTTCGGCGGGGTTTGCAGTTGTCTGCCCTGCCACCAGCGGTTTGTGCGGTATATAAGCACAGCCCCCTAATGTCAGTACCGACAATGTAAGTACCGCCATAGATATGCTGATACGCCACCTATCTCTCCGGTTTTTCCGTAAACCGGCAGCGTCATAAGCTATATGGTTTTTAGCATGGCTTCCGACATAGTTTTCGGCAACTGGCATTGTATCCATCTTCTATGCTCTTAAGTTTATCGTGAAAGCAGTGGAGGGATGCACTCCTCCACTACCCATGATTAGGTTATAACTGAGTCAGTTTTTGCAGCATCTGATCAGAGGTTGATACCGCTTTACTGTTGATTTCATAGGCTCTCTGAACCTGAATCATATTGACCAGCTCTTCCGCCACATTCACGTTGGACGTTTCAACAAAACCCTGGTAAAGCAAACCCGCACCATTGAGGCCCGGTGCGTTTTCCACGGGAACGCCGGAACTGTTGGTTTCCAGATACAAGTTCTCACCAATGCTTTCCAGGCCACTTTCATTGATGAAGGTTGTCAGCGTCAGTTGCCCGACTTGCTGAGGCGCACTTTGCCCTTGTACGTTCACACTGACGATACCATCAGAGGCGATACTGATTTTGGTGGCATTGTCCGGAATAATGATCGCAGGCATAACCTGAAAACCACCGACAGTGACCAGTTGACCATTTTGATCGATTTGGAATGATCCATCACGGGTATAACCTGTTGTCCCGTCCGGCATCTGGATTTGGAAGAAACCCTGCCCCTTGATTGCAACATCCTTGCTGTTATTGGTTTTTGCCAGGTTACCTTGGTTGTGCAGACGCTCAGTTGCCACCGGACGAACACCCGTACCAATCTGCAAACCAGATGGCAGATTCGTCTGTTCAGATGACATTGCACCGGGCTGGCGTTCAGTTTGATAGAGTAAATCTTCAAATACCGCGCGCTGGCGTTTAAAACCGTTGGTGCTGACGTTTGCCAGGTTGTTGGCAATAACATCCATATTTGTTTGCTGAGCATCCAGCCCAGTCTTGGCAATCCATAAAGATCGGATCATGAATTTATCCCCCCGCTTAGCTCATCGCGAGTATTTGGTTAGCCCGCTGGGCATTTTCATCGGAACTGTGTATGACTTTCATCTGCATTTCAAAACGGCGCGCGTTGGCAATCATGTTCACCATACTTTCCACTGGATTGACATTGCTGCCCTCCAGTACACCCGGCATGATTTTCACGTCTGCGTTGGCTGCCAGCTGATTACCGACCTGTTCTTGTGCCTGTGGCGTTAAATGGAACAGGCCATCATCACCCCGCACGATTTGATTCTCTTCCGGTTTGACGATTTTCAATTTGCCAATCTGTCCCAACATGGTTGGTGGATCACTGGCAATTAAAGCAGTGATAGTACCATCTGCGGCAAGGGTCAGTTCAGCCTGTGGAGGAACCTCTATTGGCCCATTTTCTCCCATCAACAAGCGCCCCTGCACCGTCAGTTGCCCTTCTGGTGATATCTGGATGCTACCGTTGCGGGTATAGGCTTCCCCGTCTTCAAGCTGGACAGCTAGGTAACCCCCTTGTCCGACAGCGACATCCAACGGACGGGCGGTATAATTCATTGGCCCCTGACGGCTATCCATGCCGGGGGTCGAAGCAACGGTCAATGTACGCGTCGGCAGGGTCTCTCCTTCAATCGGCACAGATCGCAGTGCGGCAAGCTGAGCCTTGAAGCCCGGCGTTGACGCATTGGCCAGATTGTTGGATGTGACAGCCTGATGCTCCAGCGTTTGGCGCGCGGCTCCCATAGCGGTATAAATAACGTGATCCATAAAGCTATCCGCCTAAAGCTATTAACGCAGGCTGACCAGCGTTTGCAGAATCTGGTCCTGCGTCTTGATGGTCTGGGCGTTGGATTGATAGTTACGCTGGGCGACAATCATATTGACCAGCTCTTGGCTCATGTCCACGTTAGAGGATTCCAGCGCACCACTTACCAGCCTACCTAAGTTGCCGCTTCCTGCCAGACCCACAATCGGGCTGCCGGATGCACCGGATTCTGTCCAGACGTTATCACCTTGTGCCGCCAGACCTTCAGGGTTAGCAAAGTTTGCCAATACGATCTGGCCTAAAACCTGATTCCTGCCATTGGAATAGGTACCGTAAATTTTGCCGTCATTATCAACACGGAAATTGGTGAAATCACCGGGTGCATAGCCATCTTGTGTCTTCGCAGTGATGGTATTCGTGCCAATGCTTTGCTGTTTGCTGCCGGTAAAATCCAGGCCGATATTTGCATCTGCCGAACCATTCAGCCCTTTCATATTAAAAGTACCGGTAGCAACCGTTTCTAATTGCCCACTGGCAGTAAAGGCTAATTGGCTGACATTTTTCTGAACTTCAGCATCTTTTACCGAAGTATCCTGCACATGCACATCCCATTTGTTATCGGCGGTTTTGACAAAAAACACATCCAGTACGTGCTCATTGCCTAAACTGTCAAAAACAGTCAAAGGCTCTTTGAAGTTATACGTTTCTTTCTTAGTGGCATCAAAAACTTCTGTTATCGCAGGTTCCATTGAGTTCAGACCCGCTTTGATCTGCGCATTGCCGGTAACTTTCGCATCCATCATCATGGTCGGAATCGAAAGTGGGCTGAGTTCTCCGCCAACCTGAACTTCGCCATTGACTACAGGGTAGCCGGTGAGCTTCATGCCCTGCATATTGATCAGGTTGCGCTCACTGTCCATCTGGAACTGACCATTGCGCGAATAGAAAACACTGCCGTTGGCATCTTCCATGCGGAAAAAACCGCCTTGTGTGATGGCAACGTCCAACCGACGATCTGTTCTGGTGGTTGAGCCATCTTTGAAATTCTGGATCACACCAGAAACCTTGACCCCCAAACCGACATCAGAGCCACTGAAAACATCGGCAAAAGCCGTGGTGCTGGATTTAAAGCCAAATGTCGCCGAGTTCGCGATGTTATTACCAATAACGTCCAGGTTATTCGCAGCAGCATTCAAGCCACTGACCGCTTGTGAAAAAGACATATGTCCTCCGTTTAATTAAAGAATCTGACGAACTTTATCCATGGTTACCGTACCCGCCAGCCCTAAATCTAATTTAGTGCCATCCTCACCCCGCGTAACACCGTTGACTACGGCATAATTCAGCGGAAGTGCCACTAACGCTTGATTCAGATAGCTTGCGGAAACCGTGAAGCTGTAGGCACCGTTTTCCACTTCCTTGCCATCTGCGTTTTTGCCGTCCCATTCAAAGCCATGAACGCCGGCATCAAATTTACTGAAATTCAATTCCTGAACAATTGCACCATTCTTGTCTCTGATGGTGACTTTCACTTCGTCGGCAGGCCGGGTCAGTTCAAAACCAAACGGTGTTGTACTGGTGCCATTTTCTTCACTGGAGCCAACCAGAATCTTGTCTCCGGGCACCATGACACCACGGTTAATCAGCAATGTTGTTTGCATTGACTGAGTGTTCTCCATTTGCCCGACAACGGCTCCCAGTGTTTTATTGAGTTTTTCCACGCCCTGAACGGTACTGATCTGTGCAAGCTGAGTCGTGAGCTCATTATTTTGCATTGGATTGGTTGGGTCCTGATTCTTGAGCTGTGCGACCAATAAATTCAAGAAATTATCTTTAATGTCATCACTGCTTTGTGGCTTTGCCTTGGTCAGAGAAGCCAGCTCGCCTACCGTGGAATTATCCAACGAATCATTGATTGAAGAGGTCACTGCCATAGTGGGATTCCTGTTACTGACCCAACGTCAGTGTTTTCAACATAATGGACTTAGTTGTGTTAAGCACTTCAACGTTCGCCTGATAACTGCGGGAAGCAGAAATGGTATTGACCATTTCCCCGACAACATCCACATTCGGCATACGTACATACCCTTTTTCATCGGCCAATGGGTGGCCCGGCTGATATTCGAGGCGGAAAGGCGTGGGATCATCCACCACTTCACTGACACGGCCCCCCCCCACTTCCTGCCCTGCTGGTGCAGCAACACGGAACACCACTTGTTTGGCACGATAAGGCTCGCCATCTGGCCCGGCGACACTATCGGCATTCGCCATATTGCTGGCGCTGACGTTCAGTCGCTGTGACTGAGCAGAAAGCGCGGAGCTGGCAATATCAAAAATACTGAGTAGAGACATTCCCATTATCCTTGTGACTGTAGAACTGACATCATGCTTTTGATTTGTGCATTCGTCATAGTAAGTTCAGCCTGATACTTCAGACTGTTATCTGCGAAATTGCTGCGTTCCATATCCATGTCGACGGTATTTCCATCCATTGCCGTCTGGTATGGCACCCGATACAGCAGATCCATCTCCAGACGTTTTTGAGGTTGGACAGGAATATGTCGATCGGAAGTCAGAGTCAGCCCAATTCCATTTCCTGTTACACGACCATGTGCCAACGTTTTTTTCAGTTGGGCAGCAAAATCGATATCACGCGCCTGATAGCCTGGAGTATCCGCATTGGCGATATTGGCGGATAAAATTTCCTGCCGTTGATTGCGGAGAGCCAACGCTTCTTGTCGAAATTGAAAGGTGGCGTCTAATTTATCGAGCATATTCCTCCCTCGGGTCTGTTCTGTCGGGGACGATCCCCACTGCATCCATTGCCCATTTCCCCTTTTTTCCATGGTTTCCGTTGCACGTTATTCAAGGTATTTCAACGTGCACACCATCGGGTATAAGCTTTAAGCAGCTAACAGAATAAACGGAGAAGAAAAAGGTAATTCGAAGAATAGAAACAAATTGGATTGCTATTTATCCCATTAACAAATAATCAATCGAGTTACACTCTTAACATCCAATAGGTATTGAATATTTTTGAAATCATGGTTCGCTAACGGGTTAAGGTGATGACATGCCTGCATTAAAATCTATCGGGTTTATTGCCATTTTCTTTAATCTATTTTTTAGCAGTTTTTTGTCTTGGGGAAATAACTTATCGCAATCAATCACTGATTATTTCAGGCAGATCCACCCGACTTCCGGTCATAAAGTTTCAGTGGAGATTAAAACTCCTGAACAACAATGGCCGACTTGTGAATTTCCTGAAATACAACCCCCGATGAATAATAAAACTTGGGGTAATCTTTCTATGCCAGTGAATTGTGGGCAGCAACGTCGTTTTATTCAGGTCTATGTTAACGTCGTGGGTTCCTATTTAGTTTCCAAACGAGCAATTAACCGTAATGCGGTCGTGACGGAAAAAGATTTTCAGGTCAAAACAGGCTCTTTGGATAAACTGCCAAACGACATAATCCGTAATAGAAAGGCCATACAAAATAGTATTGCCACCCGCAATATACCTGCCGGACAATTCATCACACGCAGTATGATCCGGCGTCCATGGGCCATTAAAGCCGGGCAAAGTGTCATCGTTACCGTCAGTGGACACCAATTTCAGGTGCGTTATGAAGGAAAAGCAATTAACAATGCCGCAAGTTTTGATAATATCCGTGTCCGCCTGAATTCCGGGCAGGTTATTACCGGTGAAGCCCAAGAAAATGGCAGTGTAAAAATGATGTTATAAATGACTAAAGTTTTATTTCTTTCAGCCGATATAACCAACAGACCATGATTTTACAGGCATGCCAGCGGTATATCGCCTGCTACCTAAGACAAATAAACAATGCCTGATTAAAGGATTACGATTATGAGTATTGAACGCACTCAACCTCTACTGGCTATTGCTGCGTTACAACAACGCAATGCCAATGAAGGTGCTCAGAGCACTCGCAAAACTCTGGCTATCGCAGAAAAAAGCGCCGATACACAAGTCAAATTGAGCGAAGCGCAGAAAAAACTCGTTCAGCCAAGCAGTCAAGATATTAATATCCAGAAAGTACAACAACTGAAAGAAGCCATTGCACAGGGAACACTGACAATGGACAGCGGTAAAATCGCTGATGCCTTGTTCAGAGAAGCCCTTGAAAACATGGAATATGATAAATAAACCATCAAGAGCATAAAGAGCCATAAATGGAAGAACTTCAACTCTTGCTTGAACAGCAAAGTGCGCATTTACATTCGCTTTCGCACACTATGGCAGAAGAGCAGCGCATATTGAGCGAAGGCTTTATTGAAGCGAATCACTTACACCGAGTGACGGAACAAAAAACGTTTTTACTTTCGGCAATCGACCATGCTGAACGTAAGCGTCAGTATTTAAATGAAACGCTGAAAATAAATGCGCCTTACTTTGACCATGAAAGACTGGCGATATTATGGGAACAAATTAGCCTGGCGGTTAAACGTATCCGTGATTTAAATACGCACAATGGATTTCTGCTGGATAGCCATATGGAGTTGAACAGTAAAGCAATTAGTTTTCTGAAAAGCCATCACAGCCCCTCTTTTTATGGTGCAGATGGGCAAGCCCGCCATAATTCGGCGTTATCAGGTCACAAGATCAGTGTTTGAATATTTTTCATTCTGCTGAAACAGTCACCTCTCTATACAGGCCTCTTGATTTATCAGCAATGATGAGAGGTCTGTCTTTGCTAATTTTCATTTACTCCCTGAATAAATATCCACCTTCATTACATTGCTCTTTTCTTAATTCAACAGGGTTAATTCGTTACTGCCCTCCTTTATAAAGCAATAAATAAAATCAATATGCCACCGGAAGAAGATCGCACAGCCAGAATACGAAAAGAATGTGATAATATTCTTGAGATCCCTATGTGGGTCAATCTTAACGAGGCTTTCTTTTGGCCTATCGTTGATCTGATGGATACAGGTAATGAAGATTTCGTTATCCACCTTTATAATCATTCATCTGATAAATATCTGGAATTGTTATGTCATGATGCGATCCTCAATAACATTACAGAATCACTCCAAAGTGAGAGATTGGTTGAATGCATAAGAAAAATAAAAATTCAAAAGCCAGATATTATTGACGATATTATGGTCTATGACATGCAATCATATTTGTTTATTAACTATGAAGAGGTTAATAACATCAAAAAAGCGCAGGATTTCCAAATGATATATCAGTCACTTAAAAATCATGTGAGAAATCATAAATACAGCAACAAACAATCAGACAAAGCAATATCAGATGAAATCAGTCACATCATCCAATTTATATTGGAACATATATTGGAACATAATCATGAATATTTTTCCTACGTTAAGATTTACTGGCTAAAAGCCTATTTCTATGAAATGAGAAAAAAAGCGCCTCATATCGAAAACCACAAAAAAGTATTATCAGAGCTGTTCATTTATGAAAATTCTAAGCAAAAAATAGATCTGCTTTTAAGTGGTAAGATTTTACTCAAGGAGATAAAATCTCCGCATGAAGACTACCGCACTTGGATTGATGTGTCACTGCTTGACAATCTGAAGCCATCATACCCATTTCATACTGAACCTTATGCAATGCTTTCCCTTTCCAACTTTTCAAAAAAATGCGAACTATCAAAAGCAAAATTCAAATTAAGAACTGCTTCATTTTTATGTTCAGATATTGAAAATCAGTTTGATCCTAACTATGATAATGTCGGAAATTATATAATTATTAATTCGTTAGAAGAGTTGGAAGCTTATCTTGTTTCCTTTAATCTCAATATAAATGATTTCACCGACACATCATATGATGATGATTACCCACTTTAATTAATCAAGGTATAAAAAATGAATAAAATTGATATTTACTGCTAAATGTTAAACAAAACGTTATCTTATATCAGAAATATGCAAACACATTCAGCATTAACAAAAGCATTCGATTGTTGTTTGAGTTAGTCCCCGAACACTTTAAAGAAAAATTAGAATGGAGTGGGCCTGATATTTTATGAAAGATATCTTTTTCCCAGAGCACAAACTCACTTTTTAAAGTTGAGTTGTATAGCAGTGTATACCCTCCGTCTTTCAAGTTGCCTCTTTGTTGGCTGAGCTCATTCACCCCGGTCACCGTTTTTATCAACATACGGTTATCTATGCTCCCAGGGATTAATGAGAGGCTTCTGCCTCTCGACCTTTGGTCAGCCTTTGGCTAAGCAAATTCGTTTCCAACGAATTTGTCATTCCCTTGCCGCCGCAATGCAACTTGAAATCCATTGCGTATATAAAGCATAATTAATAAGTAGTTAGCAAATGATTAAACACTTCCTAATCTTAATGAAAAACCTTAATAATAATAAAAGATGACATACCTAAAACTCTATTACCATTAACATAAAAATAAATTTAATATTTGTTTTTTTTACAAAAAAAATAACAAAACCATCAATCCCTACTATAATAAAAACTATAACGGAAAAGTGATACAAATCCGATGTATTTTATCATTAAATTTTATTTCAAATAAAATTATTCGCATTCAACACCGTTGAATATGGAGATCTTCTTCATATTGAAATTAGCTTTTATTTATTTTCAGATATTTAACCGTGAGTGAGGACATTATGAAATTAAAAATAATTTTAACTATTCTTATTTTCATGACAATGAATAATTATGCCTATTCATATGCTGGAAACTGTGATAAAAACCTTAATAAAATTGGTTATGTAAGTTCTGTTTATTTAGGAGTTGACGACGATGCAGATGCCGAAATCACCTTTAATTTTACACCAAAAGGTTCTACTGAAGCTTCAACAATATCTTTTTATAACTATATAACAGGTACTTGGAGTCAAACTACCACTGACAGGGTTGGAGGCCTAAATGCGCGAGCATTATATGCCCTTTTATTGACGGCATACACATCAGGATCAACGGTGAAAATTATGAGATGTTATAGTGATGGTCTTGTAGCCCTTGGAGTTGGTAATGTATGAAAATAAGTATTTATTAGATATAATATACTCAATAAATATATTTATATCCAAGTAAAAAATACTCTAATATTTTGTTTATCACTCATTACTCATATTTTCTAGGGTGAGAGCATGAAAGTTTATCTCCTGAATAAATCAATAAAGTATTGAATGCCCCTTTGATAAAGTCAGGCAGATAACTTTTATTAAAGTAGTGATTACATTTGATGCGACTTAGACCCAAAAAGCGTTTACGCTCTCACCCTGATATTCTTGCTCTGCAATAAAACAATGGGGTTAAAAATGAAACTCATTTTACTGATTTTATCATTAGCTGTATTTTATGCTTATGGATATGATCCAAATGCATTATCAAATCCCAATAGGCACGTTTGCTCTTTCGCGATTGGAAACCAAATTTATAACCCTGCTCAATTTTTTAATAATAATTTAAGATATAGAATAGATGAAGGTTTAGAATCAGTTACAGTTGTTGTTGAAAATGAAGATGGAACAACTATCAAACACTATTGCTTCAATAGAAATAAAAAAAGGTAATACCTTAATCATCCTGAATAATAAATGAGTTTTTCAGAAGCTATATTTTTATTCTTTTATCTTCGGCTAAATATATTTATTAAAATTATAGCAACCCTTTAATTTAAAAATAAAGAGATTCCAAGATGAAATATATTTTATTAATTCTATTATTCGTAGCATCCGATGTTTTTTCTGTTCCGGAACAGGATTATGATCCGGAAGCCCGTATCAATCCGAACAGGCATGTTTGCTCTTACGCTATTAATGATCAGGTCTATAGCCCAGCACGGTATTTCAACAATCACATAAGATATAGAATAGAGGATGTGGGGCAGGTTGCGGTTTTTAATGGAACAACATATTACCTTGTTGATTTGGCAACCGAAGCACGTAATGCATTCGCTATGTGGGATCGGCGTCTATACGAAAGAGGTATTCCCATTACCCTTACTGAAGTCCCAGGAAGCCCACCGAGTGAAGTCAACTTTTGGATCTCCGGAGCAGATACGGCACCAGAACACAATCAGGAAGGTTTTTTTCAGCAAAATAATATGTATGCCCTAACAACCTTAATTTTACCGGATAGAATACTTAATAATTATGCATTCCCACTTTTTAATACTCCTGGCATCAGCGTATCACGTCAAATGCATTTTTCACATGAAGAGTTCGATACCTTCAGAGAAGTATTAGCTGAAGGCATTGAAGACCAGGAAATTGCAAACATGTTTGTCTATTATGTTATAGCTCATGAAATTGGTCATGCTTTAGGCTTACATCATACAAATGATGATATGGAAAGTTTTGAATGGGCTCATGAGGATCCTCTGGATACAGAAGCCGGGCATGTTTTTGGGGCTTCAATTACTGCACTGGTTCCCCGAGGGCAACCCGATGCCAGAACACCATTAATGGGTGCTGATGATCAATACTTTTTACGCTTATACAACCAATTAGGCAGCAGAGTAAGCTATGACGATATTGGGCCATCTGAATTAGAACTGGACGCGATAGAAATGGAAAATGCATGTGGTTCTCCACTTTCAACAAGACATAAAAGAAATGCTGCGTTATCGAAAACCTGTAAAGAAAAACCCATCATATTTTATCCTAAGGCAGAGTTGTTGATCCCTATTTTACAAGAGCAAGGGTTATTCTAAACGAGGAAGATCATGAAAATTTAAATGAGTTTTTTTGTTCAGCCAGAGAAATATGCTATCGATTAAAATAGGAATAAGAATAGCTACATAGTTAGGCTATGTGACTAGGCGGCTGTGAATTCATGATTATCAAACGTATTTCTCTGGCATCAGGTAATGATTTTTTTCATTATCCATTACTTTCTCCTGAAATAATCACATTAATACCTTTTTCTCGTAAGTCAATAAGAGATTCAGAAGGAATACCTTGGTCAGTAATAATGGTATCAATTTTTTCCAGTGAACAAACGATATTGGGACTTTTACGACCAAATTTTGAAGAATCCACCATCACAATGATTTTTTTAGCCGCGTTACACATTGCTTTACTGACATTATGTACTTCGTTAAATGTTGTCATTCCAATATTGAGATCAATGCCATCTGCGCCAATAAATAATTTATCAAAACTAAATAATTTAAATGCCGACTCTGCCAAACTGCCATGAAAAGAAGCGGATTTTTTTCTGAATGTTCCCCCCGGCATTAAAATAGTCTGGTCATTATTTAATTCAATGAGTGCATTCGTTATATGCAAGCTATTGGTCATCACTGTGATGTTATTGAATTTTTCCAAATACGGAACCAGTTGCAATACGGTGCTCCCTGCATCAAGAATAATGGAATCTCCATCCTGTATCAATTCAGCCGCCACCCGAGCAATTTGTTGTTTCTTTTCGGCATTAATATGAGTTTTACAATCTAACGGTTGATCATCTTCTTCATGAACCAACATCACGCCGCCATAAGTGCGGATAACTTCATTGCGTTGTTCCAATGCCGTTAAATCCTTACGGATAGTTGTTCCCGTTGCCTGAAAACGCTCAATCAGGACATTGACTGAACTTTTGCCATTTTTTCTTAAGTATTCAATAATTTCTTGTTGCCGTTGCTCCGGTTTCATCATTTACTCTTTTAGCAAAAAATTAACGTTCATTTTCCTCGAATGGTAACACACCATGAAACCAACTCACGTTCAGTTTGCAAATCTCACTTAGGGACTCAACAACTGATATTTTATATTTTCGACATCATTGCCATTCTCAGAGCTTCACGACAAGCAATGCTATCGGGGAAAATCAGGTCTGGCTCCAAATCGTTCACCAATTTTCCCCATAACTCGGGCAATACTTTGGGACGGGCAAAGACTGTGATGCCTTCCATTATTATCGCTGAAGCAATAGTGCCTTTTTCATCCACGGCAATGGCAATAATGACACGAGATTTAAAATGTCTGTTGGAGCGCCCAATTCCCACTCTGCCACTGTCGGCCAAATGTACCAATGCATGATTGAAACTTTTGACTTGATACCAACCCAAGAAAATTTGTCCCAGCCATGCAATAACAGCAATAGTGATAATATCAGCTGCCATGATCCGCCCTTTGTTAATCGGTTAAAACATCACCTGACCGCCCGTAATATTGATAGATTGCCCGGTACAATAAGACGCTTTATCACTGGCATAAAACAACAGGGCATTCAGGACATCCTGGTACTCACATCCTCTGTTCAAAGGAACTTTCGCGGTATAAACCGATTCTACTTCTTCCGGCTTGATTTTCAGTTTTTCGGCATATTGAGGAATCAATGATTGGAACATCGGTGATTTCAACAAATTCCCTAACATCAGCGAATGAACCGTAATACCATATTCTGCCAGATCCAATGCCAATGATTGTGTTAATCCCACACCCCCGAATTTCGCCGCACTGTAACCTGTATTATGTTTGCTCCCCATTTTGCCTGACTTAGAATTAATCTGAATAATGCGTCCTTTAATACCCTCACGGATCATTATCTGGGCAAATTCCCGCGCTGTGAGAAAATAACCAATCAGATTAACCTGCAATGACAGTTCAAAATCATTCAGTGGGAAATGAGTAATAGGTGCCGCTTTAGCTATTCCTGCACTATATACCAGTAAATTAACCTGATGAAAGGTGGCAGCCACCGATGTCGCCAATGCTTTCACACTCTCCTCACAAGTCGCATCAACCTGAAAACCTTTGGCTGTCCCTGTCTTGTATTTATCATTCAGGGACGAAGCTACCTTGCTGGCATTTTCACCATTTAAATCTGCAACAGCAACACGATATCCTGCTTCTGCCAATCCTTCACACAAAAAAGCCCCCAGTGTCTGGCCTCCCCCCACAACCACCGCAACGTCAGACATCGTTTCCTCCTATTTAATAAATTTTAATGTGCTGCCTAATGAAACCGCCGCCGGAATATAACCTTTCACATGGATAGAACCAGATAATTCAGCTTTATGGGCACTATCAAAATGAACTGTGATATGCCCCAGCTCTCGCAAGTTGATTGAAGCAACCTTTCCCACAGCGGTAATCAAATAAACTTCATTGCCTAATTGCATTTCATTGCCTGCTTCCAACTCTCCGTCCATTTCACTATGCGCATGGATAAAACAGTATTCCTCCAAATCAATCGGAGCACCTTCACGAAATAAAATCAGCATATTATCCAGTAGTGCATCATGAGCACTTGAACCAATCCGGGTTATTTTTGTTTCAAAAATGATCATCAAATATCTCCAGAAAAATCTTTACTGATAAATAAAGGCGGAAACACCCCATGCAATTAATACAGTTGGGGCGCCTGTCAGGAATCTTCCTACCAACACGGAGGGAATACCAACGCGTACCGTATCCGGTTTCGCTTCGGCAAGCGAAAATCCCACAGGAATAAAGTCACAGGAAGCCTGAGAATTAATGGCAAATAATGCGGGCAACGCTAAATGAGGCGCTATATTACCAAGGCCAATTTGTACTCCGATCAATACGCCAATCACCTGAGCAATAACTGCACCGGGTCCCAGAAAGGGAGACAGCAAAGGGAATGAGCAAATCAATGTCAGTAATATCAGCCCAAATGGATTGCTGGCCAGAGGAATTAATCCGTGAGCAATAAAATCCCCAAAACCGGATGCCATAATGATCCCAATAACAGCGGCAACAAATGCCATAAATGGGAGAATGATGCTCAGTACAGTATCAATCGTTTCACGTCCTGCCTGAAAAAATACAGCGACAGTCGATCCCATCGCTAAACCCACTTTAGCCAGCAGCCCATCACTCTGCTCAGTGATTTTCTTTGTGGTGTTGTACTCTTTTTCCAGACAATTCTCTGTATTTTTATTTTGATAGGGCTGCGCTGCGATTTGCTCATTCTGCTCATTCTGCTCATTTTCTGCATCATGCTGATTTTTAGTCACTTTACTGATGTTTTCCGGTTTTACTCCCGAAACATAGATATCTTCAACAATAAAGTGCGCCAGCGGGCCAGAACGTCCTGTCGCATGGATATTTACAGTTGGTATTCTGCGTTTGGGATAAATGCCGCAACGCAATGTTCCTCCACAATCAATCACGATAATTCCAATTTTTTCTGGCGGGGGTTCTCCCTCTTTAAAACCATCAATGACAGGCCAACCGGTGATTTCACTCATCACATCAACAATTGCAGGGCGTGTACCTGCCGTGATGTAAAGAATGCTTTTGCCAGAAACAATGGGCAATTCCAAAGGCCCGCCCCAGCCGTTATGACCTTTTTCAATACGAAGATAATCACTCATTTTGCTCCTCCCGCTCATCAATTACAGACGAACGTTGTTATCTAACCGAACACGCATTTTTCGCTCAAAAAAGCGTGTTGTTAGATCGGTTATCCAGCCACGGAAGAAATTGGTAAACAGGCCAACAAGAAAATAACTGACAGCAAGAGGGCCAAGGGGTAACCCAAGAGTGGTTAATCCACTGGCAATGCCGAGATAGACAAATAATTCTCCGGGATTAACATGCGGAAATAAGCCATTCATGGAGTGACAACTGTATGAAGCTGTTGCGTAATAGCTGGGTTTATATTTTTCAGGTAAAAAGCGCCCTAAACTTAAAGTCATTGGATTACAAAATACGAATGTGCCGACTAAAGGCAGTAACAGATAACGGGTGATGGGATTACTCGCAGATCGTTGTGCCAGCCGTTCTATTTTATGTTGACCGATGAATTTGATCAGGGCATTCATCACCACTAATAAACTGATCAGTAATGGCAAAATGCCTGTCACCATACCAACAAAAACTTCCCCGCCTTTCTGGAACAACCCGATAAACCACTCTGCACCAAAGGTGATCGCCGCAATCATTTTTTCTCCTCATCAGGATCTTTTCGTTGTTTAGATAAACGATGGTTACGAGAAGGAAAGATAGTCAATGAACTGTCAGTCTGATTTTAAATAGATCACAAAATGAAACTTTAATCTTTCAATTTAAATTTCAAAATGAAACAATTAAAATAAAAAATAGAATTTTTAATTAATAAACAATAGGTTATTTACACAGAAAAGGAAATAAATATCGAGTCGGTAAAAAAACCAATTAGAAATTAACGTCTTCAATATGAAATATTAGTTGAAGCGTAAAGAGGCTTTTAGCATGAAAAGCAATTTTGGAATGCAGTTATATTTTTATAATGCAATATTCCGAGATAGAAATCATTAATAATAACCAACTGATTTTGCATGATAAAAATGAGAATTTATTGCAGACTTAACTTTTTTGTTAATTTCTTTACCACAAATTTCTTCTCAGTGATATAAAATTAGTTTTTGTTTTCATATATACGAATATATTTAAGATTTAAACTAACAATAATTCGTTTTTGTTTGCATAGAATTGCCTATGGCCATAGGCAATTCTATGCATAATTTTTATTAACTTACTATTTTTAGTTTTTGATTTTTTGAATTTATATTCAGGTACATGAATGATTAATGTACGATCCGCCCATCAGCATTAATTGCGCTATTCATTGCACTGTGATAGGCAAAATTTCATATTAACCTAAATATATCCGCTCTTCCGGCAATAACGATTTAGCCATATCCAAATTATTATTTTTCATCTGAACATGAATTTCATTAGCCAATTCAGTGATATCCGTAATATTAAAAATCCAGTGATTAACATAGTCTTCTACTGCTTTGTTACGTAAGCCAATTTGGATTGTTCGCTGCTCTAATTTATTCAAAAAGATATCCCGTTCTGGGTCCCACTGAATAACAACATCACTCCTTTGTACTTTTTCTTTCCACTCTTTTTGGGAATCAAAAGATTTAGAATCAAAATGGCTGATGGTGCCTTGCTGAATAATCTCTTTAAATCCATCATGTGTCAGGTCAACTGCCAGAATACGTTGCTGGCCTACATCTTTTTTAGCCCAACCAGATCGGTACATCATCCATAAAAATGAGGGTTTGATCCATGTCATTCGAGTCATACTAAAGGGAGGAGAAACAAAAGTGCCTGCTTTTATCGCGCTGTCGGCTATTGAATGAGAGTAAGCCTGATACACTCTGATAGATTCATCTGTGTAATTTGCTTTGATTGAATTATTTTTATATGAAAACATATTGCCCTTTTTTATTGTACGTAATCAATAAAGTCTATAATATTTTGAGTGAAATTAAGATAATTTATACGCCCATATAATGTACACCAGATACTTTATCAATAAAAGATAATTTTCTTAAGGCAACTTCATGAACCGCATTGATATATACATCGATATGTTAAGTTTTGCACTTCCTCATATCAGAAATGTACAAACACATGGGCCTATCAGGAAAGCCCGGGATAAATCTTGCTATCACGAAGCAGAATTACTGCATAATATCGTTAATTCTCTAAAAGGAACTGAAATTTGCGATCAAGATATTTATTTTTTAAATAATCAAGCCAGATACTATTTAGAAAATACCAGCGATAAAATATGCACAAATTATCATTTTCATAAAAAACGAATTAAAATGCTGTTTGAATTAGTTCCAGAAGCAATGAGATCGCAATTAGTTTGGCAAGGCCCTGCAGATTGATTTTTCTTTTATTGCTATATTTCTATGCCAATAAAATAAGATGACCACTAATGTGATCATCTTATTTTTCCTTTGTCTTTCATGTTGCAGCGTTATCGGCTGCATTTTGAAGTTCATTGGGTACAGAATAGGTTATCTCGAACCACCGATAGTTGCGGTCATTCTGATTTGGCGATTATCAGTGATTTCAAGGTTAGACAATACCACCAAGCGCAGCAATACCCGACGGAGGAAGCGTGATAACAGCGGACGCAACGCATGATTAACCAATAATACAGGTGGAGCTCCCAACATTTCCTGACGTTCCAATGCCTCAGCAGCCTGACGCTCGAGATTTTCTGCCAATCCTGGCTCTAATCCCCCCCCATTTTGCAATGCTTGCAGTAGCAGTCTTTCCAAACCTGCATCCAAACCAATGACTCTGATTTCATCCATTCCCGGGAACCATTGCTGAGCAATGGCCCGACCCAGTGCAATCCGAACCACAGCCGTTAATTCATAAGGATCTTTCTGGACTGGTGCATGTTCTGCCAAAGTTTCAATCACAGAGCGCATGTCTCGGATAGGTACCTGCTCTGAAAGTAAGTTTTGCAAAACTTTATGCAAGGTTGTCAGACTAATGACATCAGGAATGAAATCTTCTGTCAGTTTTGGCATTTCCTGGCTGACTCGCTCAAACAATTGCTGCGCTTCCTGTCTGCCGAACAGTTCACTGGAGTATTGAGACAAAAGGTGATTAAGGTGTGTTGCAACAACCGTACTGGCTGCCACGACAGTATAACCCTGTACCTGTGCCTGCTCTCTCAGGCTGTCATCAATCCAGACAGCGGCCAGTCCGAAGGCTGGATCAGTTGTTAAATCACCTTGCAGTTCTCCTACCGCACCACCCGGATTTATTGCCAGCCAACGCCCCGGATGCGCTTCACCACGGCCAATTTCCACCCCTTTCATCATAATGCGGTAACTGGCAGGCGCTAATTCGAGGTTGTCCCGAATGTGCACGACAGGTGGCAAGTATCCCACTTCTTGTGCGAATTTTTTACGTATTCCACTGATGCGTCCAAGCAGTTCCCCATTCTGACGAAAATCTACCATCGGGATCAGTCGGTAGCCGACTTCCATTCCCAGTGGATCTTCAAGTTGCACATCAGACCATGAAGCCTCTGCGGTTTGTTGCTGCTCTTCCACCGCTTTCATCTCTTCATGTTGTGTCATTAATGGATCTTTTTCCTTACGCAATAAGAAATAACCAACACCCGCCAATGCTGCCGTAAATAATAGGAAAACAAAATTTGGCATTCCCGGGACTAAACCAAGCAGGCCAAGCACCCCCGCACTCAACATCATCACTTTAGGGTTGTTGAAAAGCTGGGTTACCATTTGCTGGCCAACATCTTCATCCGTTGCAACACGGGTGACGATAACACCGGCAGCAGTAGAGATAATTAATGCCGGTAATTGGGCAACCAATCCGTCACCAATGGTCAGCAAGGTATAAGCTTCTGCCGCATCACCCAATGTCAAACCATGTTGAGCAACACCGACAATCAGGCCACCGATGATATTGATCACCAATATCATCAAACCTGCGATGGCATCCCCACGGACAAATTTACTCGCCCCATCCATTGAACCGTAAAAGTCTGCTTCTTGTGTTACTTCGGCACGACGTGTTTTAGCTTCTTCTTCGCCAATCAATCCGGCATTCAAATCAGCATCAATAGCCATCTGTTTGCCGGGCATGCCATCCAGAACGAAACGAGCCCCGACTTCTGCGATACGCCCCGCACCTTTGGTAATGACCATAAAGTTAATCAGGATCAGGATAACGAAGACAACGATACCAATTGCAAAATTACCGCCGACAAGAAAGTGACCAAACGCTTCCACAACTTGTCCTGCCGCCGCCGAACCTGTATGCCCTTCCATCAGAATAATTCGTGTGGAAGCAACGTTCAGTGACAGGCGCAGTAAGGTTGAAAATAGCAAAATAGTCGGAAATGCTGCAAAATCCAGCGTCCGACGAGTAAACATTGCCACCAGCAATACCATGATGGAAAGTGCAATGTTGAAAGTAAAGAGCAGATCAAGCAGAAATGGTGGCAACGGTAGTACCATCATCGACAAGATCATAAGGATCAAAACAGGCCCGGCAAGCATTTGCCACTCGGAACCTTTCATGTTTCCCGGTAAACGACTTCCCGTTAAACGTAGTAATGAAGCCAGATTAGCCATGACGATTATTTTCTCCAGCAAAATCCAGTGCTGGCGGCACTGGCAGATTTTCAGGTGTTTTCGGTTTTAGGCCACCTTCCTGTTTCCAACGTTTCAATTGGTAAACCCAGGCTAGCACTTCTGCAACAGCAGCATAGAGCGCTGCTGGAATAAAACCTCCCACTTCAGCGTGACGAAATAACGCCCTTGCCAAAGGTGGAGCTTCCAGTAACGGAATACGATTTTCGGCACCAATTTCTTTGATGCGCAAGGCAATGAGCCCCGCTCCTTTTGCCAATACTTTTGGAGCGCCCATTTTTTTACTGTCATATTTCAGGGCAACAGCGTAATGAGTCGGGTTGGTAATAATGACATCCGCTTTCGGTACATCAGCCATCATGCGCTTACGTGCAGCCGCTCGCTGTTGTTGACGTATTCTTGCCTTTACATGTGGGTCCCCTTCTTGCTCCTTAAATTCATCCTTGATTTCCTGACGGGTCATTCGTAATTTTTTCAGGTGACTGCGGATTTGATAAAGCACATCAAACGCCACCATCGGTATCAACATAAATAAGACAATATAACCAGCAAAAATCAGCATCATCATCGCATCACTCAACGCCATCAGTGGAGGTTGAGCTGTCAGGCTGAGCATGGCAGGCCAGTTAAGCCAGATAAACAAGGCTGCACCACCGCCAACCAATGATGCTTTCAAAATCGCTTTGAAGAGCTCCGCCAGCGCATTCATGGAGAAGATTTTCTTCAAACCAGAAATGGGATTCAGCTTAGCCAAATCAAATTTGATGGATTTTGAGCTGAATATAAGTCCTCCCATTAATGCCGGTGCACTCAGGGCAATCAAAACCAATCCGACAAAAACGGGCAGCAATGCCCAAACGGCCTGTCTCAACAAACGGCCAATTTGTTGCACCATCTGTTTGTCATTACTCACCATGTTGTGGTCGAAATTGAATCCCTCAAATACCATCAGAGAAAGTTCATAAGTGATCGACTGTCCACTCATCCAGAGCAAACTAACCCCTCCCGACAACATCAGGATTGAGGTAAGTTCCTTAGAACGCGCAACCTGTCCATCTTTACGAGCTTTTTCTCGTTTATGGGGCGTGGGTTCTTCGGTTTTTTCGAGATCGCTATCTTGAGCCACGGCTTTCCTTGGTGAGCGTTCGTTATTACGTGCAAAAAATTTGCTTTTGGAAAAGAGCAAATGAAATTGTGCTAAGCATGACAAAAGCCCAGAAATTCAATGGCGGGAACACTGCGAAATTTGCAGGGGTATTTGGGGAATTATAAGAGTGCCGGAAGCTGGGTAGCTCCGGCAGTGGGATTGGTGCTATTTATAGCTGATGTTACTTATAGCTTATAGTATAGGTAACTCTGCCGTTGGCTTTGCCGGGGCTGACGCTGTCTTCAGTCTGGATATAACGTGCCGATAATGGGATCTTAATCCCGGAACCAGCACTTATTGATTTATTCAACTTATGTTTCTTTCCAAATTCTACAAAGCTATTGCCAGTAAGGTCATATCTCAACTGAATACCGATACCTTTAGCAGCATCTCCACTACTGTCAATTTCCATGATACCTTCTTTTGGATTATTCGCTCCATTAACAGGAGAGATACTAATCGACAGGCTAGGAGCATATTGACATTTAGTCAAAACAATACTGGCATCCTCCCATCTTGTGCCGGAACCTTTACCGGTAAATTCATTAATACCATGGCTCTTCATATCCACTGGTGGTGGATCAATAACTGTGCAAGTCGGTTCTTTGATCGTTAGTGTTCCGGTGAGTCTGACTTTAAATACGGCCTTACCATCTTTGTTGATACATAAGTCAGGCACGTCAGAAAAATTAAATATTCCTGGATGAAAGTTATTTCCTCTGACAAATCTAATCCACACATTGCTTTCATTACCTAACTTATTAGCGGTGGTATGATGGAAGTAATGGGGTCCACTTTTCACTATCATATTAATACCGTCCATGTAAGAAAGAACTTGATTGCTATCGTTTTTTTGTGCAGTCAGGGGTTTTGAAGCACCATATGATATTTTGTTAGAACTACGAAGCTTTTTCATATAGTCTGAATCATGCCCAACCCCAAGTGGTACTTCTACTTCATATATAAAATAATCACTCTGGTCCATACTAAAAGTATGATCAACTGGAGAACTGCCCAACATCTTGATATCCGGATCGTCGGGATCACACCCAGTGGCTTCAACTCCAGTGGAACATAATATCCCCCCCAGAAAGATTACCGGTAAAAATAATTGATATAATTTTTTCATCATCAACTTACTGATCATTTCTTTAGCACCCTAAATTAGTCAGCGCGGCCCGTTATCACACAACTGCACGCTCTGAGTATTATCCCACCACGAACTTTTGCTATCCGGCAATTGGTATTTCACCCGGCACTGCATTTGATTGTGGCTGCCCCATTGCACTTTCAGCTCTCCTGTTGACGTCTGAACACGGGCAAACAATTGTCCTGCCTGACCGATATGGCCTACCTGCCCCCCCTTTTCGTCTGTGACTTCCGATCCAAAAGGGATAGGCTGCTGATTTGATTGTCGTAGTCGCAGCAGGATTACAGCACCCTGTTTAACACTATAATTAACCTTAACAACCGCGCCCGATAATGGTGCCACTCTCTGCCGTGTAGTCCTTAATTCCACACCATCACTGGCTCCTTTGGGATCAATGATGATGTCATTCATCTGATACGGATTCAGGTTGGGCACTATCGCATAACCCTGCGAATCAATATGGATATTTGAATAGGATGAAACCTTTGCCCCTTCAGCCCCCTTAGCCTCGACAAGGGCAAAAGTATCGCCGCCATGAGATGAAAAACTGACGCCACCTGAATGTGCGATTACCGTGCCATTTATTCCGGCCGAAGCACTGCTATAGTTTTTTCCTTTACTATAAGAAGCAGACAACGCACTCCACGAATTACGATAATTGCCAGAAAGTGAAGTCGCATAGTCAGAACCCTGATGCTGTGAGGCATTCAAGTTATAATGAAATTGAGCTTGTTCCCCAATCGTGCCGGACAGATTAAGTTGTTTCCTCCATTTCCCTTGCCCATCATGGGTCAGTTGGGTACTGAAGGAAGGGGTATGGCGGAAGGCCTTGCTTTCCAAAGGCAGGCTGACATTGAACAGCCAGCTATTTTGGAATTTTCCCCGGCTATTCTGGCTACGGGTCATCGATACACCATAGCTGATGCCTTGCCAATGGTTATTGTAGCCAAGCTGATATTGCTGGCTATAACCCTTACGCTCCCAGGAATTTTCCATGGAACCGCTTAAATAGAACTGTCCCCAGTGTTCTGGCAGGCTCTGATTGAGTGATAACGTAACGCGGTTACGTGGTGTGCTCCCATAATCATAAGTAATGCTTTGTGAAGATATTGCATCGGACAAACTCCGATAATCTTTGGTTAAAAAACGATAAGTTGCCAAAGAAAAATTACTGCCAGTTTCACGCACATAGTGACTGTAGCTTAAGTTGTAACTCTGTCCACGTAACGACTTACCATCACCCGTATTTAAATGGGTATGAGTGATAGCTGTCGATAGTGCTCCTATAGAGGTATCAACTGCTATACCAAACTGCCCGGCATAATAATTACGTAAATATTGTAATCCCACATTACCGGTTATACGGTTAGTCAAACCCTGCTGCCAGGTTGTTTCGGCAAACAGTGGTGGCTCCTTTAACTCGTGACTGCGGTATTTACCCACGGTAAAACTATATTGGCTGGAACCGGGACGTAATAACTGAGCGACAGCCGCATACGGCACTTCAAAATGCTGTTTGCTGCCACTAGCTTCATGAACCGTTACTGCCAGATTACCCCCATAACCCGTCGGATAAAGATCGTTGATAATAAAATCACCGGGCGGCACCGTAGTTTCATAGATAATTTGCTCTCCCTGATGCACAGTCACTCTGGCATTGGTACGGGCAATACCGCGAATTTCAGGCGCATAGCCTTGTTGTGAAGGTGGTAACATATGTGAAACGCTGGTCAACGAAACCCCGGTAAATGGCAAGGTATCGAACAATTGACCGGAGGTATATGACTCGCCAATCAGTACCCGGCCTTGTAATGCAGGAATATCACGCTGTACATAGGTATTCAGAGCATGATATTTTTTTTGGCTCTCCTGCTGCCAATTGAGGTTGCCATTATGGCGGAAATACCATGCTCCCAGATTCAAGCCGGTGTTCAATGAACCATAAGCAGAATCATGGTGATCACCACCGGATTCACTGCGGTATGCGCTGAAATTATAACCCAGAGTAGCGGCACTGATGCCTTTGTCCCACAAGATGGGATCAACCGCATCCCGGGCCTGTTTTTTAACATATATCTGCGGCAGGCTAATATTGAGCTGTTGATAACTACTATCATAATTTACCGTGGCTTCCGGCAGCCATTCAGCCAATGAAATACAATCCTGACCTTGCGTTACTGCTGATGTAATATCTTTTGCCAATAGTTTCAGCTCAAGGGGCAACTGCTTTAAGACATCTGCCTGCACACACAGACTGACCTGATAATTTGGTAATCCTTTAAAGGTAACACTATCCCGTGTCAGGTATTCGCCATTCAGCCAGATCTCAGATAAATAAGTTCCCGGCAACATGGCCGCTCCCTGACTGAAACGTTTTAAATCCAATTTCTCTGGAGAGACGCTACGCAAAAATGTAGCTTCAAATTCAATATCTTCGCTGGTGTGTGCGACAGAATATGCAGATACCATTACCAAGGAAAGTAACAATGAACGAAATATAACTGCAAAATATAAATAGTTATTAATTATAATTGGTTTCATTGTATTCCTTTACCCTGTTATTTCTTTATTTCTTTATTTCTTTATTTATTTATTTATTTATTTATTTCTTTATTTCTTTATTTCTTTATTTCTTTATTTCTTTATTTATTTCTTTATTTCTTTATTTCTTTATTTCTTTATTTATTTATTTATTTATTTATTTATTTATGGAGACTAAAATATCTTATTGTGTACTGTGTACAGCACCATAGTCATTAATATATTGCCAGTCCATTATTTTACCAACAGGGGAACCTTTAATTGCGAAGGTACGTTTGCCAAACGGAGGAACCGCATCGCCTTCGATGAGCTGTTCTTTACCCTTTTGCTCTACCGTGATATTCATCAGATTGATATACCAGGGAGAATCATTAATAGCAGTAATCCCATTGCTGTCAATTTCCCAGCGCAAAGCTTTAGCCGCCGCTTCAGGTGCTCCTTTGAGGGACAAGGGTCGAAATAATATTTTGATGCGGGTACGTATCGCAAATTGTAAGTAATTGTGATTACCTTCTTCTTTTATTTTCGCCGGAATTTCCAACGCATTTAGCCAAAAGAGAGATTCCCGATCCGCCGGAAGATGATTATTCCCAATATAACGAATACGCAGAGACTGGCCTTTATTTGGATCAATCCGATTCACCGGTGGTGTGAGAATAAAAGGAATATTAATATCTTCTGGTAGTGCTTCTGCATCGCCATTATCTATCCAGCTTTGTAATAATATCGGGGATTTTCCCTGGTTATTTACCTGTACCGTCACTTCCTTTTCTTTTTGTGGGTATATCACACGGGTAGACGAAAGCACAACAGATGCAAAAACAGGATGTACCATAATTGCCAGAAGCAATACTCCCGGTACTTTCTTTAATAACAGATAAAATTTTGATGACATGTTACAGCTCTTTATTCTGAGTGGCAGAGCGGAGTTTCCTCCGCTGTTATATCATTATTTATATTGGATATTATAACTTACCATTGAGCTAACCCCCCCCGCTGTAGCTTTCCCTGTTGCCCTATATCGGGCATAATATTGCAACTTACCAGTTCCAGTTATAGCTTGAGTTCTCTGTTGATTAACATCGTCTATTTTTATAGTGTTCTTTGCAGAATCAAGGAGTTCAATTTCAACATTAGTAGCTCCGTCAGACTTCTTAGTATTGTCTAATCTATTTGCGCTATTACCACCACTAAAATAGGCAAACGGGATAGGGGGAGCGGACCTGTGGCTCGGCTGAACACAGCCCGTAAGGTTCAAAGTAAAACTAGTCTCCCCCGCGAACTTCCCGTCAATATCCAAATCTGACAGGAGAGCAGATGGTAATGAAACAGTGCCATTCGCTGAGCTGCTACTATCAAGCGTTACATTACAAGTAGTTGCCAACACCTCCCCCACAAAAGTAATCGTTCCACCAGAATCAGCCATCACAGATGTACTGCTTAATACACCAAGGGTCATTGCCATAGCGGATAATTTATTAAGTTGCATAAAAATAAATACCTAACCTTACTCTAAACAGTTATTTTAAACACATCATTAAAATTAATTAAAAAGATCGATGACATTCGCTTATATTGCGTATTATCAAGGAATACATTCACCAAATCAATTAGTTAAAAATACAAGACGTATAACTACTCTTAACTTATTAACATACTGCAAAAAATCTCTTAATAAGGGAGCGAAATATACACAAAACAATGGCATCATGCCAATAAAATAACAAAAAAACATTAAAGAAAAAAAGAGATGAGAAAAATATCTTTTTAAACAAAGAGTAAAAATTTATCATCATAATAAATTGAGGTTTCATAACAGGGCTGTACCCATTTTTTATTCCCGATTTTCAGGTTCAAATCAATATCCACTTCAGCTTAATAAAAACCGGATGATGTTCTGGGATATTCGTGTTTAAAAGGTTTGGCAACGTAAGTCACACCACCATCAATAACACTGTTAATCGTCAGGCATAGTCCGTATCACGGGTTTTATAGATCAGTTTTCCCATTTTCTGGCTTCATTTCAAATTCCGGCCGATATATTCTCGTCCGGCAAATAGAAATCACGCAATACAAGAAGTCATTCTAAATATGCCTACAAATCATGATCTGTATTTCTTTCTGGTGCAGCCCGATTATCCAATATTTCAAATGTTTTTTTAAAAAAATCAGTAAGTTATTATTTTTTCATCTTTCAATCTACTGAAAATACAAAAAATAAGAGATGACATTTCAAGCTACTCTTTTTTTCATTTTCTCACTCAAATTATGAAGATTCCTTACTCCTTGCTGCGCAAGGAGTAAGGAAGTGAACTACAATTTTGGAATATTATTTATTCATCATCGGTTTAATATCAATACTATCAGCATTGACATCACGAATATGGTCTTTCGTCAACCTATAAACAATTGGGCTAAGTAATGCAATCGCTATCAGGTTGGGAATGGCCATCATTGCATTGAGGGTATCCGCCAGCAGCCAGACAAAAGTCAATGACTGAGTCGCGCCAATCGGCAATGCGATAATCCAGGCAATACGGAAAGGAATAACTGCTTTTGGTCCCAGTAAATACTGAATACATTTCTCACCATAAAAACTCCAGCCCAAAATGGTTGTGAAGGCGAAAATAGCCAAAGCGATGGCAACAATATAGTTACCACCCGGGATCACTGATGAGAAAGATGCCGCAGTCAATGTTGCCCCTGTCTGGCCTGTCAGCCAGCCACCGGTAATGACAATAGTTAAGCCAGTGACAGAACAGACAATAATCGTATCGATAAAAGTGCCTAACATAGCAATCAAACCCTGACGGATCGGGTTTTGGGTTTTTGCTGTCGCATGGGCAATAGGTGCGCTTCCCATACCTGCTTCATTAGAGAATATGCCACGCGCTATACCGAAACGGATTGCCGCCCAGACTGCTGCGCCCGCAAATCCGCCCTGTGCCGCTACCGGCGTGAAAGCAGATTTGATGATTAAAACCAACGCATCAGGAATGGCGGTGACATTAAGCGCCAGAACAATGACACCCGCCCCAAAGTAACCTACAGTCATCGCAGGCACTAATTTACCTGCAACATCAGAAATACGTTTAATACCGCCAATCAGCACAGCACCGACCAAAATAACCAGAATTCCAGCGGTTATCACTTTCTCAATGCCAAAGTTACTTTCCAATACTTCAGCGACTGAGTTGGCCTGTACGGTATTGCCAATGCCAAAACCTGCAATACTGCCGAAGAAAGCAAAAAGGGTTCCCAGCCAAACCCATTTCTTCCCCAAGCCATTTTTGATGTAATACATCGGGCCGCCGACGTAATTCCCATTTTTATCAGTTTCACGGAAACGTACTGCCAGTACCGCTTCTGAATATTTTGTGGCCATACCGACCAAGGCGGTCATCCACATCCAGAACAATGCTCCAGGGCCCCCCATAACAATGGCTGTCGCCACACCCGCAATATTTCCAGTTCCTATTGTCGCTGACAGGGCTGTCATCAACGCATTGAAAGGTGAAATCTGGCCTTCACCCCGTCGTTCATTTTTTTGGAAGAGTAATTTGAACCCCATGCCCAGCTTACGGATCGGTAAAAATGACAAACGGATTTGCATAAAAATACCGATGCCTAAAAGGCCAATTAGCATGGGAATACCCCATACAACCCCGTTTATTGCACTTAACCATTGTGTAATTAGTTCCATATACACCCTCGGTAGTTATAATGTAACAAGTTGGCAACAAAATTGTTTCAATTAAATAAAGAGCATTTTGAAGAAATAAGCGAGGACTAATTGAGCATTATTGTCCGAAAAAAACTAATACTGTGAGTTAAGTCACTAGGAACGGTCACCTTTTATCACTTTTGTTGATAAAAATTCTCTATAGCTCTTATTTTGATTAACGGAATAATGAATATTTGCGATGTTGGAACCAGAATTTCCATATCCTGCCTCCTTGAGTTCTACAACATAAAGAGAAAGGGGGTAATCCTGAATTTCCCACTCATTTTTAATCCGGCATATAATGAAGTGAAATTAATAATATCGGTATTGCACTGAAATATTTACCTAATATAATTTATGAAACCATGTAATAAACTATGTAATGATTGTGAAGGAAACATTGAATGTTACAGATTCAAAAAATGCCTATAACAATAGTATTTATAGTATGAATAACAATTAGTTATTCCACATTCGTTTCATATTCATTAACAGATGGCTTTCTCGGTAAAATAAGTATTCTAGATTTAGAGAAATATAGAGGACTAACTTCAAACAGATTATATTAATTTAAGTATTAGCGGCTTCTGGTTTCTCAATTCATACATGTTAAGCAACTGCATATGGTCTACAATATGCTATCGTTTTCCATGCTGGGTATTCTATTAGAAAAACATCTTGGCTCTGAATTTTTATTCGTTTTATGGTTTACGTCTGGTGCATTGGGAACACTTTATAGCACTCACTTTGTCAGTCCCCTTTGGAATATTGGTACTGGGACATCACAGGCTGTTTTGGGTGTATCTTCCTTTGCATTGTTGTTAGTTTCAGTCAAAAATAATTCTTCCCGCATATTAAAGTTTGCTGTTATTTTTTTCCATTCTGCCGGCAATGGTTTTATACCCTATATATTTCAAGATACATCGCGGCAACAAGGGAATGACAAATTCGTCGGGAACGAATTTGAACAACCAAAGGCTGGCAATGAATTTATCTTTCTGCAGGAAAAATAAATCCTATTTTGATAATGTTGTTATTTAAAAATAATAATGCCTCATAAATTAACTAATAATATAAAAGCATTCTGTGAAATCCTTTAATGAAAAAATAATGGTGTCTGTAGCAGTGGAATAAAATAGTGATTGATTAAAATAATGGTGGGCTAAAATAGCGTAATAATCACAAAGTGAGCACAGCTCAATATACTGCGTGGACGTTTGGGCCAGCCATAAGACTCGCCCAAACGTACTCAATAAAGAAAAGTTCTGTTCGTTAAAAAAACCACTCGTTATCAAAAACCTAAACTGTCCAACAAATCATCAACTTGTTCTTGGTTAGCTATCACACCAGTAGTGCTTTGATTGACTTGAGGTCCATTAAGAAGACTATCGTTATCTTTTTTCACCTTGGCCACCTGATCAGAGGGCATATTTTCCATCAATACCATGACCAACTGTTTTTCCAGTTCCTGAATAACTTCCATCATCCGTTTGATGACTTGGCCGGTGAGATCCTGAAAATCTTGCGCCATCATGATTTCAAGCAACTGGGTATTCGTGAATGAAGCATAATCCGGCACAAGATTCAGATAGTTTCTCGTGTCGGTAACCAACAAACGAACATCAACCTGATCCACATTTTTCGGGTTTTCAAACCATTCATCCCAGCGTTTAGTCAGGGATTTCGCCGATGCTTCCAATTCGTTCTGGCGGGGCTGTGCTGCTTCAACGCAGTTCAACACCCTTTCTGCCGCCTGTGCCGTCATTTGGACAACGTAGTTTAATCGTTCCCTTGCATCTGGGATCGCCTCAGCCGCCTGAGCGATAGTCCGGTCCAGTCCTAGTTCACGCAGACTATCACGCAGCATTCTTGTTAGCTGCCCAATACGACTGATTATTTCGCTGGTAGGAATTACCTCATCTCTCGGCATGACTGGATTTTCACTCATTTTGTCTCCTTAGAGCCCCAATTTTTCAAATATTTTATCGAGTTTTTCTTCCAAAATAGCGGCAGTAAACGGTTTAACAACATAACCGCTGGCTCCGGCCTGTGCTGCTGCAATAATGTTTTCTTTCTTCGCTTCTGCTGTCACCATTAAAACCGGCAGGGCAGCTAATTTTTCTTCACTGCGAATCGTTTTCAGCAATTCCAGGCCATCAATGTTTGGCATATTCCAGTCAGAAATAACGAAATCAAATTCAGCGGTGCGCAGCTTGGTTAATGCCTCTGCGCCATCCTGAGCTTCCTCTACGTTATTAAAGCCCAATTCTTTCAGTAGATTCCGAACAATTCGACGCATCGTTGAAAAATCATCGACTACCAGAAATCTCAAATCCTTACTTGCCATAAAAACTCCTTGGAATTTAATTTACAGTTACTAAATACGAATTGATTGCCCTACGCTGATTTTGGCCAACATAGTCTTGCTGATTTTTTGAATATCCATCACTTCGTCCACAGCCCCTAACTCAATGGCTGCACGAGGCATACCAAATACCACACAACTTGACTCATTCTGGGCCAAGGTATAGGCTCCAGCCCGCTTCATGTCTAACAATCCTGCGGCTCCATCACTCCCCATTCCCGTTAAAATGACACCGACAGCATTGCGCCCGGCATATTTGGCAAAGGAGCGGAACAAAACATCCACAGAGGGACGATGACGATTAACCGGCAAGCTGTCCGTTATCATGATTTGGTAATTTGCCCCATTTCGGCAAAGCTCCATATGATGATCGCCGGGAGCGATGTAGGCATTCCCCGGTAGGACACGCTCCCCATGCTCCGCTTCTTTAACAGTAATCTGACTCAGTTTATTGAGTCTTTCTGCAAATGAACGGGTGAAGCCCGGTGGCATATGCTGAGTAATCAACAAGGCCGGGCTTGTGATCGGAAGTGGTTGTAACAGATTTTTGATAGCCTCGGTCCCTCCGGTGGAGGCACCAACCGCAATCAATTTTTCACTTGATAATAAGGGATTGAAATTCAATGGCGCTGCGCTGGCCTGAACCGATCCTTTCATATTGACTTTTGCCTGTGCTGCCGCTCGTATTTTTTCAGCAATCAATTCACTGTAGGCCAACATACCCTCACGAATTCCTAACTGTGGTTTGGTGACAAAATCTACGGCTCCCAATTCCAGTGCCTTAAGTGTTATTTCAGACCCTTTGGCTGTCAGAGAAGAAACCATGACGACAGGCATAGGACGCAAGCGCATTAATTTTTCCAGAAAATCAATGCCATCCATGCGAGGCATCTCAACATCCAACGTTAATACCTGCGGATTGTGTTTTTTTATTAAATCGCGGGCGACAAATGGATCCGGTGCACAATCCACCACTTCCATATCAGAATGACTATTAATGATTTCCCGCATGATTTGGCGCATCAGCGCCGAATCATCTACACAAAGAACAGTTATTTTATTCATGATCCCTCCTTGCCCGGCCTACACCGTAAACGGTCTGTCCTTGCAAGTAGAACTCTCGGCTGATTTGAGTGACGTTTTCAGAATGCCCTGCAAAGAGCAAGCCATCCGGTTTTAAGAGATTGACAAAACGACGCAAAATCCTTTCCTGTGTCTTTTTATCAAAATAAATCATGACATTACGACAAAATATCGCATCGAATTTACCCTCGAGCGCCCAATCTGAATCCATTAGGTTCAAGTGCTGAAAATTCACCATTTCAGCCAATAAAGGACGGACCCGAGCATATCCATCAAAGAAACCAACACCTTTGAAAAAATATTTTTTCTTCTGAGCTTCACTCAGTTGCTGTAATTCTTCGAGTCGATAGACACCCTGCCGGGCTTTTTCCAGCACACTGGTATCGATATCGCTGCCAATGATTTTTATTCGGTTTGACCGATGCCCCAGTACATCACACAAGGTCATTGCAATTGAATATGGCTCCTCCCCCGTTGAAGCTGCTGCGCTCCAAACGCGGTATGTGCCTCCATTCTTCCTGCTGGCATGTGCTGCCAGAATGGGAAAATGATGTGCTTCCCTAAAAAATGCCGTGAGATTGGTAGTCAATGCATTGATAAAGAATTCCCATTCTTTACTGTGGCTGTCTTGTTCCAGAATCGCCAGGTATTGTCCGAACTCATTAATTTCCAATACACGAAGCCGCCTGACTAAGCGGTTATACACCATCTCACGTTTATTTTTTGCCAGTACAATGCCAGCCCGTTGATAGATAAACTGACAGATGCGCTCAAATTGCGCATCCGATAAAATATGCCGCGTGATCATAAAGTTCAGCGGTGCAGTAGCATCAGTATCTGAAGCTATTAAATTGGATTTCATCTGACCTCAGCGTACTTGATTTACAACATACTCGTCGGTCATGTGTGATGCAGAAGCCTCTTGGTGGTAATGTTCATTTCCCAAGCCTCGGGGCAGTTCAAACTGAGCAACGTTTCTGACCAAAGTATCGGCCTTGTCTTCAAGCGCCGATGCCGCAGCAGCAGATTGTTCTACTAACGCAGCATTCTGCTGGGTAACCTGATCCATTTGGCTGATTGCCTGGGCAACCTGATGAATACCACGGCTTTGTTCATCGGAAGCAGTAGCAATTTCCGCCATCAAATCCGTTACTTGATTCACAGATTTAACCAATTCATTGATGGTTTGTCCCGAATGATTGACTAGCTCTGAACCTTGATTAACACGCTGAACAGATTCATCAATCAATGTTTTGATCTCTTTTGCCGCTTCAGCGCTTCGTTGCGCCAAATCACGGACTTCACCTGCAACAACAGAGAATCCACGCCCTTGCTCACCCGCCCGGGCTGCTTCAACTGCTGCATTCAATGCCAAGATATTGGTCTGGAAAGCAATACCATCAATCACACTGATAATGGCGCTTATCTTCTTCGAACTGTTGGCAATTTCATCCATTGTTGTCACAACACTTGTGGTCAGTTCCCCCCCCTTGGTTGCAGTACTAGAAGCAGATACCGCCAATGCACTGGCCTGACGCGCATTTTCTGCGTTTTGCCTGACGGTCACTGTTAACTCTTCCATACTGGTCGCGGTTTCTTCCAGCGATGCCGCCTGTTGCTCCGTACGTGAGGACAAATCGGTGTTGCCTTGCGTGATTTCCTGAATACCTGTGTACATCTGGTTCGTATTCTCACGTACCGCACTAATGGATTTAATGAGTGATTGCTGCATGTCACGCAGTTTTTTGAAAATGTCACCAATTTCATCATTTGTCGTCACGGAGATCTCCGTATTCAGGCGGCCCTCCGCCATGTCCTGAAAACAAGCACTCATGTTCGCGAATGGTCTGAGCAGATTACGTCTCAACCACCAATGGGCAGATATGGCGACAACAAATACCATCAGAATTGAGCCGAAGAACATGGCAATGGCAATTTTGTAATAGAATGCCGCATCCGTCATCGTTTCTGAAATATTGTTATTGAGGTAATGCATATAATTGTTATATGCAACTTCCATTCTGCGCTGGTGACTTTCTGTGGGTTGATCAAGAAAAGCCTGAAAATGCCCCTCATCAAGGTAATCTCTTAGCTCTATCAGTGCACTGTGGTATTCTTTGTAGGATTGTTCAATCTCAGTCAATAATGCATCTCTTCTGTTACTTACACCGTATTGGGGCAATGAAGAGAATTTGGCAAAATTTCTTTCTGCATCATTCAATGAACTCTTAAGCAATGCTTCCATTGCATCCATGATGACTTGATCTTGGCCGACTTTCTGAGCAATGGCGATTTTGTTTAGAGTGTTACGCGTTTGCAACAATGCAGCCCAACTCAGGCCCAAGGAATCTCTCCGTTGGGTTCCCAGCTCAATTCTTTCAATATACGACTGGTCTGTATGGATTATTCCCAGAGATAAACCACTTGAAATAATTTGCATAACACAGAACATCATTAATAATAGATACAAACTGGTTGATATGCGAAGCTTGCCTAACATGTAATCACCTCGTTTAACGGCCGCATAATGCAGCCGTGGTTATCGCTATTACTTTTTAGAATGTTTCCCAATTAGATGGGTCTTCCACATTACTGCTTTTTTTCAGTACGGGAGAATTCGTCTTATTAGCTGGAGGAGTTGACGGTTTTATCGTCGTCAATGAAACGTCATGTCTTCTTCTTTCAGGCCGTATTCCTTCCGCCTGCTCCGGTAACTGAAACAATGCGACAGCTTTGGTCAGTGTCTTAGCCTGTTCTTCCAATGCAGCAGCAGCAGCGGCAGACTGTTCAACCAATGACGCATTTTGTTGGGTAACCCTATCCATTTCAGAAATAGCGACGCCAACCTGAGTAATCCCTCTGCTCTGTTCATCAGAAGCTGATGCAATTTCGCCCATAATGTCCGTTACGCGAGTGACAGATTCGACAATCTTATTCATGGTTTCGCCCGCACTTTCTACCTGTATGGAACCGGTATCAGTACGATCGACAGAATCTTCAATCAGCGCCTTAATCTCTTTCGCTGCTTCCGCACTGCGCTGCGCCAGATTGCGGACTTCACCCGCAACAACAGCAAAACCACGCCCATGCTCACCGGCACGAGCCGCTTCTACCGCAGCATTAAGCGCAAGAATATTTGTTTGGAAAGCAATGGCATCAATCACGCCGGTGATATCAGAGATTTTTCGGGAACTGTCTGCGATTTCATGCATAGTCTCGACGACATTCGCCACGACTTTGCCCCCCTGACGGGCAATCTCTGAGGCGTTATCGGCCAGATTACTTGCTTGTCGGGCATTGTCAGCATTTTGTTTAACGGTTGCAGTTAACTCTTCCATGCTGGCAGCCGTTTCTTCCAAAGAAGCCACTTGTTGTTCAGTACGGGCAGAAAGATCATTATTACCCGCCGCAATTTCACTGGTACCGGTATAAATGATTTCAGTACTTTGATGGACACTTCTGACTGTATTAATCAGTTCTTCCTGCATATGTTGCAGGCCAGCAGCCAGCATTCCCATTTCATTGTGACCAGAAATAGTAATTTTCTGCGCCAAATCGCCTTTTGAAAGCGCTTTAATGTTATCCAGTAATTTGTGCAGTGGATCGAGCAATGATTTACGCAATCCAATCCAACTTACCGTCATCACGATGGCGAGCAGGATCAATACGGAAATCAGACTGATGATAACGTTGCGGTAAGCGACATCGGCTGCATCCGATACATCTTGGTACAGTTTGTCATTCTGCTTCAGATACGCTTGATATTCCTTATCAAAGGCGTTTTGATAAGCCGTCGTGGGCTGCTTAAAAAAAGAGTCAAAATCTTTTTTTAATAAAAAAGTATTCAGTTCTTTCAGCGCATTAAGGTAGTCACGATGGGTTTGTCTCAATAACTGAAGACGTTCAGGATCATGTATGGGAAGTTTTGGCTGAGCCTCAAATTGTTCAAAGCCATATTCCGCCTGAGACATATTCTCTTTGGCTTCTTTCCATATCTCGTCAATCGTATATTCACTTTCAGCATGCCGCTCTTTCATCAAAGTAACGATGCCAATGCGGTTCAAGTTATTACGGGCTTGCAGCAGATTAATCCAACTTTCATCCAGTAATTTTTGCTGCTCACGTATTTTTTCCGTTAAATCAAATGCTTGAGTATCATTCTTCAGGCTGTTGAAGAATAATCCCCCGGAAATTAATTGCAGAGCACCAAATAATATGATGACTGAGATAAGCCCCGTCACTATTTTCATTCGGTTAAACATGACTTCCCTTTTGTAATAAATTGCTATGCCAGTGTTATCGGCACACTTAAAGGGAACTTTATGCGTAATTATAAAAATTGATTTTTTACACTGTTTTTTTGATCTAAAACAATTTTGATTTAAAAAGGGCTGTTGTTTTTCACAGCAGCCCGCGAAATATCACTCTTTCGCCACGGAATCGACCAGTGCCATTTCTTCACTGGTGAGGAGTTTTTCAATATCGACCAGAATTAACATTCTATCTTCAAGAGAACCCAATCCCGTCAGATATTCTGTTGATAAAGTCACTGCAAAATCGGGGGCAGGACAAATTTGCTCTTCTTTCAGGGATAGCACATCAGAGACACCATCCACGACAATGCCGACAACACGGTTCAGTAAATTCAAAACGATAACGACAGTATTTTCATTATAGGTAACATCTTCCTGTGAAAATTTGATCCTCAAATCAATGATAGGAACAATGACACCCCGCAGGTTAGTAATCCCCTTAATGAAAGCCGGTGTATTCGCAATACGGGTAACTTGGTCATAACCGCGAATTTCCTGTACTTTCAATATTTCAATTCCATACTCTTCGTCACCCAAGGTGAAAATCAGATATCCTTTTCCGGCTGTTTCCCCTGATAATTTATTAAATTCTTCTATGGCTGACATGATGTTACCTTTTACTGTGAGATGACTATACCCTTCATCTCCCAAGCTGCTACCTTGCTGACTGCAACCTGAAATTTACCGGGTATCTTATTTGTTATTCATCAGCTCCGCTTTGCGATCTTCCAATTGGTCATGATTAAGTTTCTGCAAAGCAGGAATATCAATGATAAGCGCAACACTACCATCACCCATGATCGTGGCTGCTGAAATGCCCGGTACTTTACGATAGTTGCTCTCAATATTTTTAACAACGACCTGATGTTGCCCAAGCAATTTATCGACCAACAGTGCATAACGACGCCCTGCACTCTGCACAATGACAACAATGCCTTTTGTTGGGTCCGTTTTTCCGTTCGGAATATCGAATATGCGGCACAATTCAAGTAACGGTAAATATTCGCCTCGTACTTGCAATAATTTTTCATCACCCGCCAATGGATAAATATCTTCATCCTGTGGCTGCAATGAACTGACAACTGCGCTCAGTGGTAAAATAAATACTTCGTTATTAACCTGAACAGACATACCATCCAATATTGCCAGTGTCAGCGGAAGTAAAATCCGAATAACCGTTCCTTTCCCTTCCTGAAAATTGATTTGGATCTGTCCGCCCATGTCCTGAATGTTGCGTTTGACCACATCCATGCCAACACCACGCCCAGAAACATCCGTTACCACTTCTGCTGTAGAAAATCCCGGAGCAAAAATCAACATTGCGACTTCTTCATTGCTCATATTTTCATTGACGCTCAAACCTTGAGATTGTGCTTTCGCCAAAATCTTTTCGCGATTCAAACCTGCACCGTCATCAATAACTTCAATACAGATATTGCCGCCCTGATGTTCAGCAGCCAATGTCAGATTACCGGTTTCCGATTTTCCAGCAGCGAGGCGCTTTTCCGGACTTTCGATGCCATGGTCAAGACTATTACGCACCAAGTGAGTCAGGGGATCGATGATTCGCTCAATTAAACTTTTATCCAGTTCTGTTGAGCTGCCAACCAGTGTCAATTCCACTTTTTTATTCAGTTTTCCGGCTAAATCGCGGACTAAACGCGGATACCGGCTAAAAACATATTCCATCGGCATCATACGGATTGACATGACCGATTCCTGTAAGTCACGGGAGTTTCGCTGTAATTGCGTCATGCAACTCAGTAACTCACTGTGTTTTGTCGGCTCCAGACCGTTGCAGTGTTGTGCCAGCATGGATTGCGTAATAACCAGCTCACCAACCAAATTAATCAGTTGATCGACTTTCTCAACAGCAACACGAATGCTTGAAGATTCTGCACGTTGACGCGGTGAACCCGCTGCCGGACGAGGAGCCGGACGCCCCATTTCACGCACATCTGTTTTTTGCGATGCTCCTGCCGCTGGTTTATTGACTGTTTCTTCGCTTGCCGCTTCAGTGACTTTTGGCGCCGGCTCTTGTACCACAGTCTCTTTTACAGCATTATTTCCTTTTACTGCTGTATCTTCTGTTGCCGTTTCTACCGCTGCATTTTTCTCTGTTTCTGCACCTGTGCTTTCTGCCTGAGCTTCATTCGTTGGCAAAAACGTTATTTGTTCAGGTTCAATAACAAAGCACAATACTGCCGTAATATCGTCTTCTGTTGCAGACGTAATCAATGATGCTTCGAAGCTATTTAAGGTTTGTTCCACATCATAAAGATCACCAAGATGAGCAAGTTCATCCTTCATCAAAGCCACTTCACGTTCTTTCAAACCCGACAAATGGACACGGATGTTTCCATGCTCTGATTTAGTGGTGGCTGAACTGTTTTCTTCTGTCTGATCTGCTGTTGGTGCCTGTGTTTCCTCAACCGGTGTTGCCTTTTCTTCTGCAACCGGTTCCACCTGAGTGACAAGCGTTGTGGTAACACCCTGCCCCTGCTTATCTTCCTGTAATTCTAATGCAAGCTGGCGCAGTGTCTCGCAGATATAATTGAATGTATCTTCATCTGGCTCCTGAGAACTTTTATAGGCATCCAATTGTTGCTGCATAATATCTTTCGCTTCTAAAAACAGGTTGATAATGTCAATAGTCAGGCGCATTTCACCACGTCTGGCACTGTCGAGCAGATTCTCCAAAACATGTGTCGTTTGCTGTAACTTAGTAAAACCAAAAGTTGCAGCGCCCCCCTTAATGGAGTGAGCGCTGCGAAATATGGCGTTTAACTGTTCATGATCAGGCTCATCAGCATTGAGCAGCAATAAATGCTGCTCCATATCAGCCAGGAGCTCATCTGCTTCATCAAAGAAAGTTTGATAAAACGCGGTAATATCCATTGTTGCTTACTCTGCCATCTTAGTATCACTGATCGCTTCAACCTGCGGTTGCTTCGATTCCGTGATTTCATGTTTTATAATCACATGGGATTGATCGGTGGGTTGCTGAGCAGGCGTTCCCTCATTCGAATCCATTCTGATGACATCTTGTACACCCATACTATCGTTGGCTGTCATGGCATTACCGCCACTATTTTCCTGCTCAATCCGTTTTTCTGCTTCTTTATTCAGAACAATGATGCTGATGCGTCGGTTCACTGGTGCATTTGGATCAATACCTTTCTGCATGCTCACAGTAGATGCCATCCCCACAACTCGCAGGATTTTATCTTCACCCAAACCGCCAAGCAGTAATTCACGCCTCGAAGCATTCGCACGATCAGAAGAAAGCTCCCAGTTACTGTAGCCCCGTTGACCATTGGCATACTGCAAATCATCGGTATGACCAGAAAGGCTTACTTTGTTTGGAATACCATTTAAGATCGGAGCGATCGCCCGCAAAATATCACTCATGTGATTTTCGACTTTTGCACTGCCAATCATGAACATCGGCCGGTTTTCCCGATCAACGATCTGAATGCGCAATCCTTCATCCATCATGTCGATTAACAAATGAGGGCGCAGTTCTTTAAGGCGGGGGTCAGTAATAATCAACTGATCAAGTTGCTCTCTCAGCCGATCCAAACGACGTCTTTCTTCATTCTTTTCAACTACCTTCGGTTGATGAAAAACTTCCCCATCCTGTTGGAAAATATCATCACCTCCCCCGGGTATCGGGTTAGTGGTATCACTGCTTTGTTTTCCCTTGTTAATGGCTACTTGCAAGGGAGTCCGGAAATATTCTGCAATGCTGCTCAATTCTTGTGGGCTGGAGATTGATATCAACCACATAACCAAAAAGAACGCCATCATTGCAGTCATAAAGTCCGCGTACGCAATCTTCCATGATCCGCCGGAATGATGAGAACCATGTTTTTTACGTTTCTTGACTTTCACGATAGAAACATTATTTGCTCTCATAACTATTCTTCAGCTTCTTGTTGTACAGGGGCTTTAACCCGACGAACATGCTCTTCAAGTTCTATGAATGAAGGACGGTCTGTGAGGAATAACGTTTTACGACCGAATTCAACTGCAATTTGAGGAGCATAGCCATGCAAACTGGAAAGTAGCGTCACTTTGATACATTGCATCATTTTGATCTGCTCACTACTGCGCTGACGAAGTAACGTCGTCAGAGGAGAAACAAAACCATAAGCCAACAAGATCCCCAGGAAGGTTCCTACCATTGCATGGGCAATCAAAGCGCCTAATTCTCCGGCCGGACGATCAGCAGATCCCAAAGCGTGAACAACCCCCATCACAGCAGCAACGATCCCGAATGCAGGCAGTGAATCCCCCACCATTGACAAACTGGTCGCAGGCACTTCACTTTCTTGCTCGTAAGTTTCGATCTCTTCATCCATTAACGCTTCGATTTCATGAGGATTCATGTTACCGCTGACGATCAATCTCATGTAGTCAGTGATAAAATCGATGACATACTGATCTTTCAACAAACGAGGATACTGTGTGAAAATATCACTCTGATGTGGATTCTCAATATCTCGCTCTAAAGCAAGAAGCCCGTGCTGGCGAGATTTGGTTAACAGGCGGAATTGTAGCGCCATGAGATCCATGTACATGTCTTTGTTATATTTTGATCTTCGCAATACTTTTGGTAACACTTGTATTGTTGCCTTGATCGCCTTGCCATTATTTCCCACGATAAAAGCACCAATGCCAGCACCGATAATAATCAAAAATTCCGCTGGCTGATAAAGTGCTCCCAAGTGGCCGCCAACAAGCAGGTAGCCACCAATGACCGCACCTAAAACCACGATATATCCTAAAAGTACTAACACGCGATATCCTTTAGCTAAGTTGGTGAGCAGATAGGATTTGAACAGAGTGAATTGATAAATGCAGAGGGGTGAAGACAGATTACAGGCTTGGTATTCGCCTGTAATCTGAATGTTACTTTCTCATTTAAATTCACATAGCTTGCTGAGCAAATCCATCCAGCAGTTGTGAATTATTATCGGCAGGTTGAGAGGAAAGTTTACGTTTTTTTACTGCCCGTGAAGGTGGCTGGCACAGACTGCAAACAAAACTGTTCACTGGTTGATGTGCATGTGTGATGAAAGTTCCACCACAACAACGACATTCTGTTGGTTGCAGCATACCGCTATCAACAAAACGAACCAGTGTCCAAGCTCTGGTCAGTGCCAATACAGGCCCATTTTCATCACTCGGAGGGCATTGCTCAAGGTATAACCGGTAAGCTCTTACTACGACCTCTACCCCTTCACAATGTCCGCTTTTCAACAGAAAACGGTAAGCATTGTAGAACATTGACGAATGAATATTCTGTTCCCAAGTCATAAACCAATCCGTCGAAAAGGGGAGCATCCCTTTAGGCGGAGGGCTTCCCCGCAACTCTTTATACAGCTTGATCAATCGACCCCGACTTAGTTGCGTTTCACTTTCAAGCATCTGTAATCGCGCGCCCAGAGTGATGAGTTCCATTGCTAGCTGAATATCTTTCGCTTCCTGAACAATACTTTTTTCAACCATCTTTACGCTCTTTTCTTGATTGAAGTGTCATCCTGTGCGGATAACTGCTGAAAAAGGTGAGTAGACAACAAAATTCCCGTATGAATTTGTTGTAAATCATCCACTCTGGACTCCTTCGTTAGCTGCTGTACTGTTTCGTGGTCTTCAAACCGAAAATGGCAAATCAATTGGTTCGTTTCAGCTAATTTTACTAACTGAGGCAATGTCAGCTCGGCCAACGTATCAGCCATCGATTCACTAATACCTAAACGGAACATCGCAGATGCTTTCTCATGGTTAATTAGCCGTTGTGCTAAAAGCAAATACGACAAATTTATGTCATAAATATGTTTGAGCAATTCAACCGTACTCATTTCTATATATCCCGTCCGATTACATGAAAAAAATAAATTAAGTGATCAAAGAATCACTCACGACAAAATTACCAGTAGCATGAGATTCAATAATCTCCGACATAACTGAAATATACATCTTTAGCCAGAGCAGTAACTGTCCTTTGTATTACTCTTGGGATCGCCCAATTTCTAAAATATTTCGGTAATGGATTGTAAAAGTATTATTGCGTCATCTGGGTAATGCACTTTCCACAATTGATTAAGAATATTCTTAATGCTAATTAACTTTACTCCTGAATCATCAAGTTATACAACGGAGAATATATGTCATTTTAAATACTATGTGATCTATCTCACAAAACAGATAGTTTTTATTATGATTCTAGCTCATTAACTATTCAAGCAACAGAAAACGAAAAATAGTCCACAATTAATAAGTTAAATTATTTAAATAAAAATATTAGTGACTGTTTTTTGTTTTATGCGATCTATTAAACTTATAAATTCAAAATAACGACAAAAAATCTTTCCCTTAGCAAAATTACCAATATTTTAATAAAATTTGCCTCTTGATAATGTGGGTAGGTACTCATCTTCCACTATAACTTGATTTAGATCATAGTTATGCCAAATTTATTAATTATATGTGAATACTAGTTATTAAAAAGCTACTAGTCTGATCATTTTTAGTTTACGATCGTATCTTTTTCAACCAGAAGAATCCCACTGCCTTCCTTCACTTTGAACCCAAATATCCCTCAGATCACAAAAATAAGATAAAATACAGTATGATATTGAAATAAAAAAACATCTACCCCCTTTAAATCCAGCAAATACAAGCGGCAACCCTTTGCAAATTCAGAAAAAATTATGCTCCCTAAGGAAAATTTCAACCACATCCAATCACAACAATTAATAAATTTATTTAAACTTAGACAGTAATTACACAGCTCAACTTCAGCACAAATTCAACAAAGTCTCCATTGATGATTATTTCCTCTCATTGACTACCTCACACCCATAAAACATAAACAAATATAATCAATTTGTTTTCTAAGCATCTTGAAAAAGTTAAGAATAATCAATGTTTATGGCACTATTCCACGGCACACAAATTGTGTACTTGATTCAACAGGAAAATACCTTGTTGACTAAAAATTAATTTACTTAAATAACAAGGGATAGGAATATAAAATAACTACCAAATGCAAATTTAGTAATTATTTATTATTATATAAAATCAAATTCAAAGAGTAATGGGCATTTGAAATATATATAAATAAATATCGGTGGTAAAATAAATATAAAAAAGAAATTTATTCTATTTAACTTTAAATACAAGTAAAAACGGTTCATTTAAATTGCCGTTTCAAATAAATAAAATAACAGGTAAATATAACTCTATTATCCCGTTAAATTAATTCATATTGTGTTAAATGATTCACACTCAAAGAATAACATCAAGTCTTATTCTAAATATCCGCAAAATATCTTATTTTGGTATCGTTAAAGGCATGTTTTTTGTGTGGATTAGTGAACTGTTTTATACAGAATAAGATTTTTATTAATGATAATTACTTATGGCCATCTACTAAAACGATAAATGTGAAATCCACCTTCAATTGGATAACATTACAGCCGCATATTAATTGTGACTTTTCCCTGTAGAAAATATTCCTATGAGAATGCCCATAACTCAATTAGGGTATCAAAGCATGAACCTGCGATCTAACTTGCTAACATTATTATTAGTGTTATTAATAACCAGATAACGTAGCTATTCTTTGTACAACAGAAAATTTTTTCATGATCAATATATATACAGAAATTGTTTATGATAATAGGCATTCTACAAACCATTAGATCGGAAATAATACTCAATGTTCTACACTGTTCGCAGCAAATACTCACCACATCACAACGTATACGTGATCTCGGAGCAAAATGATGTCAGATCATTTGGGAAGACAAAATGATCAAAAGACTGGCGCCCCACTTATCAGATCCTTTGTGTCCTTTTCACTTACACCAAGATAATTGTTAAATATCGTACATTAGGTTTTGTACAAGCAAATGAATGGCTAATACCAATAAAAATGGAGTAAATCTACTGATAACCTGTACATAAATACATTCTTAAAATCTGAACTGCTCGCCATATTTAAATACTTGAATGATATTTACAAACGTTTACCTTCTTCTTATTGCTCCCTTTCTTAATACAGTCAGATCTTTCTCAATCAGAATGATATCCACTGGCTCTTTTGTGATATCTATCTCTATGCCAGCTGAAATTCAAGCATCAACATCCCGTAATACTAGTACATTCTTATTCCATCACCGAAAAAACCAATCATATACCATTATTTTGTATGATTTTAAAATGCATGATTTTGTAGCGGATTCACTTACAAAAAATCACCTTTAATTCCACTTGCTTTGAAAGGTTTTCATCGTTCATTAGCCTAATATAAGAACTAATAAGAATATTTCCAGAATCTGAAAGGAGAGTCTCGCAAACGTTAGCGCTATGCGCTGATTATCTCCGGTCACTGACTTAACCAAAACTGTATTTACCTTTAATAGACAATTATCATTTCCACACTCTTTTTGGTTATGATAAAAATGTTAATAAAGTTTGTAGTACGATCCCCTTTTTCATCCACAACACAAAGCACCTGTTTCCTATCAGGAAGATTTAAATCCTGTATTGTTAAGATTAACACCCTGAAACCTTGAGCCTTATCGTACCTAACCTGATCTCCACTCATTGTTGTGACTTTCTTCAGTAAGAGAAATATTTTTCTCCTCTATCCTCATGTAAGAGCAAACTAATAACATTTACTTCAACCGCGCTTTGAGGGTTATTTGATATTTTTCAAGCGAATTTTGTATAGAAATTGATAAGTCTCATGTAACAAAATCCAATAGGAACTCATCAGTTTTTCTGTAGCTGGAAACGAAAATGAGTTGCTATATTTTCATTGCAACACCTGATAGTTACTAATTTCATTAGATTTTTATGGTTACTTTAACGAAAGCTATTTCATAAAAATAAATAAATAAACGAAATATTACTTTGGCCATTTATGCCAAAGTAATACTGGAAAATTATTTTGAGTGAATCAATATTTTGTTTTATCAAGATATCGTACACATATTAATATAATATATTTAATTAAATAAAATTTAAGATATTTTACCCGCCCTATTACAATAATTTCTTTCAGGTTCATTGATAATCATCTAAAGTATTTCAGTATATAAAATCAGCGCACCCTCAAAACAAACCATGAGCATTCCAAATCATGCAACCTTGTCACCATCTCATGGATTAAAAATACAGCTCACATCATGATCGGAAAAAATGAATTAATCATCCACTCACTTCATGTTTAGACACTTATCCAATTTACTTCTACAGATATAAAATTATGGAATCTTCCATGAAAAAAAATTCTAAACGAGCAACTCAACCACAATTTTCTAAATTTCATCTTTCACGTTCATGTCACAGATAATCTGGGTCTTGTCACATTAAAAGGGATCTAACGTTTGTTGATATTGCGGGGTACCAATTCCTTATGTTTTTTCCCAAGACTCCAGCATGTACAGCTATATTCAGGCCTAAAATGCTCACCTATTGGCGTACAGCCATTCCCGTATACGAAAACCCATTAGAAATGAGCAGTGTTACACAGGAACGACAGTAACAAATTTGCCGATAACAAATTGTTGATAACAGATGTTGACAATATTTTAACCCCACAAAGCAAATGCATGAATATCCCTTAATTTCTTTCCGTTATTAAAGGATTGAGGATTTAATTATCAACTGATACCTGAAATCTATTGGACTGAGGGTCATATACTGGATAGCCTGAAAATAATCAATCTAATTATAAATAATATATATTATTTAATATGGAAATATTAATTGTATGTTATTTGATTATTTATATACTTTTAGCAGGGATCAGAAATGAGTATATGAGCGCACCATGTATGCCCCGATGTATTTTCAAATGATAATTCCGCCGACCACAACTTGGCGGTTCATCAGTATCAAATTCTTTTTTTTCGGGTGAGAACAGATAGTGAAGCCAGGATAGTGGCATACACTATTTCAGGTAGGCAATAAATGAGGAGAAAATTAACAGTTGACCTGATTATTTTTCATGGAATAAAACACGATCATTACCCAATGGGTGGAGTGCCCACAATTGATAATTTGCCAACAAGGTTGAGCATTTTCCAGCTAGATTGATGGGGAATATAAGCAGATAAAATGAGCAAACAAAAGTTTTAAATCAGGGGCGGCTTTATCCAAAAGGAAACTTTATTTAATACAGCGGATTATTATCAAAGAAATGATTTTATATTGAAATAATTTTAAAATTAAGGCTTCAGAATAGCAAAAAGCCCGCCATTGTATTTTATCCCGGCGAGCTTAAATAAGGCAGAAAGGCTAAATTAGATAGCAGTTACGTTTGCAGCTGCTGGGCCTTTGGCACCATTCTCGATGGTGAATTCTACGTTCTGGCCTTCACCCAGAGTTTTGAAACCGTTACCCTGAATGGCAGAGAAGTGAACGAACACGTCTTTGCTACCATCAGCTGGAGTGATGAAACCAAAGCCTTTAGACTCGTTGAACCACTTCACTTGACCTTTCATTTTGTCAGACATTTGACTTTCCTATATATCAAAAAAATTTCGCCACCTCGGGCATGTGTTGGCCAGTATCAGCTATTACTTATGGAGGCACTAAGAAGGAAACGGTCAACAAAGGCTACCGAAGATAGCACTTACACATAACTCATTAACTCAATATGTCGTACATAAAGTAGGTCTGTTAATCAGGCCAAGCGCATTAACGCATGACCGCACATGAATAGCAACCTTTTTTATGAATTATCGTTTTAAAAAAGCCGCAGACGCTCAATATTAGAACAGAAAAACATAACAAACCGGTTCAATTATAATTAAATTTGATTTATTCAAATATTATCTTAGTAAAAAAGGGCAATATTACTCACCAACAATAACAATTTTCCAAATAAATTAAGCCAATTGCTATACAGATGAGCGCTCCAGGCATGTTAATCTTGAAAACGAGATAACTTTCAATGCAATCATGCTTTTTACATCACTTTTCTACAAATTTAAGTGGGTTAGTATTATGAATATTATCAAACAGATATTGATTCAGGATCTAGAGCGGATCAACCTTAAAGAGCATCGTGATGGTAAAGTGCACTTCAACAGCATTTTTATTCGCCATCATCCATACTTGTTTTTAGCGATGATTGTCGCTTATGTTCTTCTTGCTCTACTTATGTGGTATGCGCCCTACTTTGGTGCCTTATCGCTTTTCGCATTTACTGTCGCTTTTATTCTCATGGCAGCAGTTCTGCTATTTGATATCAAACCCGTCTATCATTTTGAAGACATCGACGTACTTGATTTACGTGTATGTTACAACGGTGAATGGTTCGTCAACGAGCCTGTGTCAAAAAATGCTATCAATAAAATACTCAATCACCCTAAAATACCTGCTGAAATCAAAGATGACATCAGACGCATTATGAGAAAAAAACACCACATTTGTTTTTATGATGTATTTATGCTCGCATGTTCAGAGCAGTCACCTTATGTCCAACCGGTCAGAATGTTGAATAAAAATGCATAAATTCAACAAGGTAGTATAATATTAGCACGATTCGTTCATATGGTAGCCAAACGGTGGGAAAGCAGAATTTTTGCGTTGACACTATTTCGGTTAATCGTTAATATCCGCCCCGTTCTCAGGAACGAAGCAATTCCTCCATAGTTCAGTCGGTAGAACGGCGGACTGTTAATCCGTATGTCGCTGGTTCG
>NZ_NIBV01000002.1:503422-651623 GCF_002632585.1 Xenorhabdus szentirmaii DSM 16338 | reverse complement strand
ATTCCTCCATAGTTCAGTCGGTAGAACGGCGGACTGTTAATCCGTATGTCGCTGGTTCGAGTCCAGCTGGAGGAGCCAAATTTAAGAAAGCCCGATTAGTTTTTTCCAGTCGGGCTTTTTGCTTTCCTGAAAATAAAAATGATCTCATGAATAGATGCCGCTACAGCCGCTCACCTTAAAAATACAAACACCATTTTCCCTCTTTTCTTTGTGTGCTTATTGAGTTCCCATTCCTAAACAATACTGTTACCTGCCGACTTATGATGACTTGCCCTGAATTGTGACACCATAATCCTGAACCCCACTGTTGAAATGCTTAAAAAAAAGCCAATGAGTGCATATTGTCAGCAAACAAACGGTCATTGTGATTTTCAGCTTTGACAAACATAAAAAGCCCCGTTAATATGCACCCCGTTCTCAGGAACGAAGCAATTCCTCCATAGTTCAGTCGGTAGAACGGCGGACTGTTAATCCGTATGTCGCTGGTTCGAGTCCAGCTGGAGGAGCCAAATTTAAGAAAGCCCGATTAGTTTTTTCTAGTCGGGCTTTTTGATTTCTGCTCTTTTTTACATACACATGCATTCCCTTTTCACACAGCCTCATTATTATTGTAGTCTTCCAATTGCACACTTTCAGTTCTCTGGACTTTCCCTAACCACAATAAAAACCTCAAAAAAACCGAGCTGTATACATTATCAGCAATCAAACGATTTTTGCCATTTTCTGCTTTGACAAATGCAACAAGCCCCGTTAATATGCACCCCGTGTTGAAGGAGTTCCTCCATAGTTCAGTCGGTAGAACGGCGGACTGTTAATCCGTATGTCGCTGGTTCGAGTCCAGCTGGAGGAGCCAAATTCAATTCACCCTCGTGTTATTACTTCTATTTTCCTTATTTTGATAAAACTATTCCCTCTGAATACCCTGCTTACATAAATCTAATACCTATTTTTTTTGAAAAAAATAGAATTTTTTCATTCAATCATAGCTATTTAGCTATTTTCGTTTTATTATCCTCCTCCGGCTTAAGGAATGCTGAATCAGCATCCGTTATCTTTATCACCCCTATTCTGGAGCCGGTTTCATGACCACTGAATCATATACTATCAAAATCCGCCGTCCTGACGACTGGCATGTCCATTTCCGTGATGGTGACATGTTAAAAACCATTGTTCCCCATACCAGCCGTTTCTTTGGCCGAGCCATTGTCATGCCAAACCTTGCCCCTCCAGTAACAGATATTGCCAACGCTAAGGCCTACAAAGACCGTATCCTTGCAGCAATCCCGTCAGATCACAATTTTCACCCCCTGATGACCTGCTATCTGACCGATTCAACAGACAGTAAGCAAGTTGAAATGGGTTATAAGGAAGGCATTTTTACTGCTTGTAAACTGTACCCCGCCAATGCAACCACCAATTCTAGTCACGGCGTTTCTGATATCAAGAAAATCTATCCTGTGTTAGAAACCATGGAAAAAATAGGAATGCCCCTGTTGGTTCATGGCGAAGTTACTGCACCCCATATAGATATTTTTGATCGTGAAGCGAGATTTATTGAACAAGTCATGGAACCATTACGTAAACAGTTCCCTGAACTTAAAGTTGTTTTTGAGCATATTACAACAAAAGAAGCAGCAGAGTATGTTCTTGAAGGCAATGATAAAATAAGTGCCACATTGACACCACAGCACTTAATGTTCAATCGTAATCACATGCTGGTTGGTGGCATTCGCCCTCATCTTTACTGTTTACCCGTACTAAAACGCAACATCCACCAAGAAGCTCTGCGTGCTGCCGTTGCCAGTGGCTGTAATCGCTTTTTCCTAGGAACAGATTCCGCTCCTCACGTATTACACCGCAAAGAATCATCTTGTGGATGCGCCGGTGTTTTCAATGCCCCGACAGCCCTTGCCGCTTATGCCACAGTTTTTGAAGAAATCGGGGCGATGGAACATTTTGAAGCCTTCTGCTCCCTGAATGGCCCTGCATTTTATGGCCTGCCAGTCAACGATGGTTTTATTGAACTGACTCGTAAGCCAGCCATCGTCACTGAATATATTGAATGCAGTTGTACTAATGAACGATTCATTCCATTTCTTGCTGGAGAAGATGCAGGATGGGATATCAAAATATGTAGATAATTTGTCATTACTTTTTATATGGGAATAGGTACGGAAATTATCCTTTATTTCCGTACAACCTTCCCTTATAAAGAATAGGAATAACTTCCAATCATTTCTATCAACAATACTCAAAAAATTCGGTTCTTTTCACTTCTTAGATTTTTAAAAAGGGTTATACTGCTCATTACTCACACTGGTGAGGCTTTTTGCTCTTAGTCAATTATATCAATAATGATGCTGTAGTCTGATTAGGAGGTTATGTGGAAAGAAAAAATGAAATAATTCAAACACATCCTGTTATAGGCTGGGACATCAGCATAGTCGATGCCTATGATGCCATGATGATACGCCTTCATTGCTCACCCTCTCAGGAGCAATCCTCAGAAAGTGTCAACATTGATAAAACATTATGGCTGACAACAGGGGTAGCTAAACAGCTCATCCTCATTTTACAAGCTGGAATTGAGAAAATTGAGGCTTCAGAATACAGTCAACTTGATCATATCAAACATTAACGACAACTTGCACACTAGCCATATTTGGACACTCAATTGATTGAGTGTCCAGCAATAATGTTTTCGCTGTTTATTATTTTTTATATTATTGTATTATATGATTATATTTATCTAAGCTATGATAAATTAATCATCGAGTTACTGAGACAATAACCATAGTAGTAGAACAAGGACGTTCAAATAATGAAAGTATTAGTTATCGAAGAATGCCATTATACACGCTTGGGTATTCTTGAATCCCTGAAAGAAAATACAAATATTCTTTCCATGGGAGTGATATCCATCTGTGATGCGATAAATATCCTGCCTACATTCCATCCAGATGTTGTTTTGGTTAATTCAACACAGTATGGCTGCTATAGTGAATATTGTATTCATTTACAATCATTTATCTCATTAGTTAGTAAATCCCGGCTTTATTTTTATATTAATAAACCATACCCACTTACCAAATTTCCTATCCAATTGACAAACAAGGATTTTATCCTATCAAAAAAAAGCCTTCCTACGTTAATTGACCACTTAAAAAAAATAGCGTCGCCTGTTGATCAACATTATTTTTCTCATTTCAACACACACAGTTCTATTTTCAGTTACCAGGAAAATCGGATTTTATATTATTGGATGCTGGAAACGAATACCCATAAAACTGCCCAAATCTTAAATATCAGTAATAGTACAGTTTATTCTCACAAGAGACATATTACTGAAAAAATGGGTGTTTCTAATCAAATGGAATTGGTTTTTATCTACAATATCTTTAAATATGTCTGCTAAATTTTAAGACGTGTTTATAGGGCAAAAACTCACACTATTTGCTCTAATATACCACTTAAAAAAATAACATATTGATGATACCAAGTTGCAGCTATCTGGCTGCAACTTGAAGCACAAAGGGAATATTACTTAATGGCTTGCAAGGAGGTCATGTTCAGACCATCATTTAACCGATAGCGAGATTTATTAAAGATCTTAGCCCCATTTTCCCTTCCTGCACGACGGGCACGTTGCTCGTCTTCAGGTAACTTCATCTCTTCACGACAAGTATCGCTGCAGCAACCTTCAAAACGTTCTGCACAAGCTGGGCACTGGATAAACAACAAATGACAACCGTCATTTTTGCAATTAGTGTGGCTGTCGCATTCATTTCCACACTGGTGACAATGTGCAATGACATCATCAGAAATTCGTTCGCCCATACGCTCATCAAAAACAAAATTCTTACCAACAAAACGCACTGGCAAGCCTTGTTCTTTCGCTTTACGGGCATATTCAATAATACCGCCTTCTACATGATAGACTTTTTCAAAGCCATTATGCAGCATATAAGCGCTTGCTTTTTCGCAACGAATTCCGCCAGTACAATACATGACAATATTTTTATCTTTACTGTCCTGCAACATGTCCACAGCCATTGGCAACTGTTCACGGAATGTATCTGAAGGGACTTCAATTGCATTTTCGAAATGCCCCACTTCATATTCGTAATGGTTACGCATATCGACGAAGACAGTATCAGGATCATCCAACATTTGGTTAACCTGCTCAGCTTTGAGGTAATCACCCGTTTTTGATGGATTAAACGTTTCATCTTCGATACCATCAGCCACAATGAGATCACGCACTTTCATACGTAATACCCAGAATGATTTACCGTCATCTTCCAGGGCAATGTTTAAACGCAGGTTGCATAACGCAGGATCGGTTTCATCCAATAACGTTCTTAAAGCATCAACATTTTTGGATGGCACACTAATTTGTGCATTAATCCCTTCTTTGGCGATGTAGACTCGTCCAAAAACAGACAGTTCGGCAAATTTTACATACAAATTATCACGAAAAGCCTGTGGCTCAGAGATGGTAAAATATTTATAAAAAGAGATGGTCGTACGTGGCTCGGTTTCGGCTAACATACGCTCTTTCAACTCTTTATTAGAAATACGGTTATGTAACACTGGCATGGTGTACTGTCCTGAATTTCGATTACAAAAAGAATAAAAATCTCAATGGTTGCTCCATTGATGGCCGGTTATCATAGCTAAAATGACCTTTAACGGGTAGTGATTTGTGTTCTCCCGTTGAATATCATGCGCGGGAATATCATAATCATGCTGACATGGCTCTTAGGGTCTATTTCAAAATAGGCTTCCGATAAAATAAACATATTGAAAACATATGATACAAGCACCTCCTTTTCGTCGTTCATTTTTACATCCCCGTTACTGGCTGACCTGGTTAGGCATCGGTATTCTTTATCTACTAGTCTTACTCCCTTATCCCGTGATTTATTGGATGGGAACCCGGCTTGGCCGGTTTTCACAGCGTTTTTTAAAGAAACGAGCCAAAATTGCTGAACGTAACTTGGCACTTTGTTTTCCCGATTTATCAGCAGAGCAGCGACACGAATTGCTGATTAAAAATTTCGAATCCGTGGGCATGGGCTTATTTGAAACCGGCATGGCTTGGTTTTGGCCTGACTGGAGAATTAAACACTGGTTCAAGGTCACAGGAAAAGAAAACCTTCAAAAAGCCAGCGATGCAAACCAAGGGATCATCATCATCGGGATTCACTTTCTGACATTAGAATTGGGCGCTCGCATCATCGGCACATTGAAACCAGGAATTGGTGTTTATCGTCCGAATGATAACCCCGTGATGGATTGGTTACAGACATGGGGAAGACTACGTTCCAATAAATACATGGTGGACAGAAAAGATGTTAAGGGCATGGTTCGCTGCCTGAAAAAAGGCGAAATGATCTGGTATGCACCCGATCATGATTACGGCCCACGCAATAGTGTCTTTGCTCCGTTCTTTGCTGTTGAACATGCAGCAACCACTGTCGGAACGTCAATTCTCGTCCGTCTGGCTAATCCGGTATTAATCCCTTTTACGCCACGCAGATTACCCAATGGCCAAGGTTATGAACTGATCATTCAACCGAATGTAGAAGACTTCCCTGTTAAAGATGAAGTAGAAGCAGCCGCATTCATGAATAAGGTCATTGAAAAAGAAATTATGCAAGCGCCTGAGCAATATATGTGGCTACACCGTCGCTTCAAAACACGCCCCAAAGATATGTCATCTCTGTACGGTGATAACAACTAATCTCACTGGCAAAAATATAGGCTGCTCTTTCTTGATATCTACTACCTTGAGATCCTGAATAGCAGCCTACATTCCCTGAGCATTTTTCAGGCTATTTTCAGCTTTTCATCCTTGAAATCATACTGATAACTCAGATGATAAGCTAATAAAAACCACAAACATCCGTAATATCTGAATAGGAATAAGCATTCCCTTGTTCTTTCTCAAATTTTCGTCTGGTTTCTTTATAACACTGGCGCTTGGTATGTTCTTTTGTATGTTGCATGGCTGGCATTTGTCTCATATGAGGAGATGTTTTTAACTGCTTTCCATCCCAATCATAGGAAAACTCCAGATTTTGCTTCTGCTCAAACTTATCGTGATATTCCTTGACTTGATTTTCTCGTTTTTCAGCCAAGGCATTATCTTCTGCCAATTTTTCTGTATTCCAATTGCTGTGATTCAGCCTTTCTCTCTTTTTCAGATACTCTTCCGAAGGTTTATTATCTGCGGGTATATCGCTTTTGTAGCTTAAATCCAATGCCAGCGCTTGAGAAAAGCACACTGACAAAATCAAAAACAAGCAGCATGATCCTTTGAATCTCATGTATTTCCCTTTTGTAACTATTACAATAAATCACTATTTAATAATTGTTCTTATCTGACGTCAATACTCCAATTTTTGTATAACCAGTTAACCCGTTACCAAACAAAATAGCGCTTTACAAATTAATATCTTTTTAACATTCTGTTTTTATTTTTATAAAAAGTGAGATTTTCATGTATTCGTATCCTATTTATCATGTTGATGCTTTCACTGAAAAACTATTTTCTGGTAATCCGGCAGCGGTTATCTTGCTAGATAAATGGCCGGTTGATGAGGTTTTGGTTTCAATGGCTGCTGAAATAGGCCTTCCAGAAACCGCTTTTTTGGTCGGAAACCATCTACGCTGGTTCACACCCAAAATAGAAATAAGCTTATGTGGACATGCAACATTAGCTACAGCATTTATTCTCGTAAAGCATCACAATAATCAGGATAATCCCCTTATTTTTGAAACACTCTCCGGTAAACTACAAGTTTTTCATCAAGATGAAATTTTTACACTGAATTTCCCTGCGGCTGATTGCCGTGAAGAAAAAAAACTGATCCCAGTTATGCAAGATGCTCTGGGACAGCATGTTTCCGAAGTTTTCGTTTCACATGATCGCTATATTTGTGTGTTAGATTCAGCAGATCAAATCACCAATACCCAGCCGGATTTTAATAAAATAGCTGCATTGCCCTTGCCAGGTCTTACCATTACCTCCCTTGGGGATTCATCTGTTGATTTTGTATCGCGCTATTTTGCTCCCGCTAAAGGAACTGATGAAGATCCTGTTACAGGCTCCAGCCATTGTGTGCTAGCGCCTTTCTGGGCGAAACGACTCCATAAAATTGAGCTTCATGCCCGCCAATTATCTAATCGGGGTGGCAATATATTCTGCCGAATCAATGGGGATCGTGTTTATCTAACAGGTAAAGCGAAGCTCTTTTCACAGGGTCGAATATCACTCGAGAACATATAATTCATTATTATTTCGTATAGCAGGGTCAACAGAACAAACGCTGCTGACCCATAATCACGGCAATCAGCCTCAGTACCGTGCCAATAAATCTGAATTAATTTCAGAGATTGACTTCGCCCCGGTTAAGGTCATTGCCACCCGCATCTCTTTATCAATCAGATCCAGCAGATTGGAAACGCCCGCTTCTCCTGCTGCTGCCAGAGCATAAGCAAAAGCACGCCCCAGCAAAACACTATCGGCTCCCAACGCAATCATTCTCACCACATCTAATCCCGTTCTGATACCCGAATCAGTCAGAATAGTAATGTCATTTTTAACTGCGTCTGCAATTATAGGTAAAGCCCGGGCTGTTGACAGAACCCCATCAAGCTGACGGCCCCCGTGATTTGAAACCACAATACCATCCGCACCAAAACGCACAGCATCTTTGGCATCTTCGGGATCAAGTATCCCTTTGATAATCATGGGCCCTTTCCAGAAGTCACGGATCCATTCCAAATCTTTCCATGAAATAGAGGGATCAAAATTCTTTCCCAGCCATCCAATATAATTGGACAGTTTAATCCGCTTGCCTAAGTATGCGGAGATATTGCCAAGATCATGCGGCTTACCCCATAATCCCACATCCCATGCCCACTGAGGGTGTGTCAGTGTTTGCAAGATACGGCGCATGGCTGCATTTGGGCCGCTCATGCCCGAGTGATCATCACGATAACGCGCCCCTGGCACTGGCATATCAACAGTGAATACCAGATTTTTAACTCCGGCTGCTTGCGCCCGTTCTAATACATTGCGCATAAAGCCACGATCTTTCAGCACATACAGTTGGAACCATATCGGCCGATTAATCGCTGAGGCAACCTCTTCAATCGGACATACTGATACCGTTGATAACGTAAATGGTATCCCTTTTTTAGCCGCAGCGCGGGCAGCCTGAACTTCACCACGGCGTGCATACATCCCTGATAATCCCACAGGAGCCAGCGCCACTGGCATTGACATTTTTTCTCCGAATAAACTAGTTTCCAAACTTAATTCAGACATGTCATTCAAAACACGCTGACGTAATTCAATATTGGATAAATCTGCTGTATTACGTCTAAGGGTATGCTCCGCATAGGCTCCTCCGTCAATATAGTGGAACAGAAAAGGGGGTAATTTAGCCTGTGCGGCAGCTCGATAATCAGTTGAAGAGGAAATAATCATAATATGCACCTTAATGTTAAAAAATTATTCGTTCATTTTTAATGATGCCAGGATCAGAACCATTACAGCTGCAACTCACTCATAAGGCAGCATTGATAAAACCGTTCCTCCATAATGCCCTTCAGTATTAACGATCCCAAAATCAAGCAAACAACAATAATGTTGTTCAAACAAATCATATTGCTCAAGGCTCATCAACAGATACAATACCAAATCAGATTGATATTCATTCCATTATTTTCTGTTAAGGAATGTTACCCCCTACAAATGTCAGATAAGACATTTTTAGCCTCTGAGCAAAAATCCTAACTCCCCAACGTAGTGAAAATAAAAATATTATATAGCTCACATACATTTTTATGTGAGCTATATAATACAATTCTTACTTATTATCATAATATAAACATTACATTAAACGATTTTCAATTTACCCAAGGTAGATAGGTTTTTCAAGACTAACAATGAAGTTATCAAAATAAGCATATTGCTCCATTGGTGGAGCCCAATCCAATGTAGAGCCCCCAAAGAACGAACTCCATTTAATCGCATCAATAAAAACATTATTTTCATTTCTTAACTTCAGGTTATTCAACCTTAATATTTCTTTACCATCAATATATTGTGCATAGACTCCATCACGCTTACCTATATTATTTAATGATACATATTGGGTCAGCGTATACCAAACACCCCTCTTTAATGAGACATTTAGTTTAATGTAATCACCACACCGTTCTTCTTTCTCTGGATAATAGAGATATCCGAATAACTCCCCTTCTTTTCGCCACATTAACCGGCTACTGAAACCATCAAAATCACCATTATCAATACACCCTGACGGATGATCTCCACCGGACAATCCCGGTAGCTTACCTCCCTTAATCCACATAAAATCTTTACTGAACATAACCTGATACTGTAGCCACAATGCCTTATATTCACCTTTAATCGGTGCATTGAATGACGTCCCCGCCTTAGAGCCAACTGTATTGGCAAGGTAAGTAAGCTCTAACACTTTATTTTGAGTGCCATGAGGATCAACAACGATATTTAATCGGCCTTGATTGAGCCCAGATGATGATGTGGGTGAAATTCCCCAATCAGTTTTGAAATCCTTGGCATTATACTTCCCTATTTTATGTTCGAAATTAACATGAACTAAATCATCATTATTCTTATTGAAGATAGTCGAAGAATTAATCGTCACCATAATTTATCCCTTATTCAATCTATACTCATTTCTATATAAACACTTATACCCCTATCTCATTTAAAGTCGCAGCATCGCTAGAGATTACCTTGACAATTCACTACCTTTATATTGCAATGCATTTTGAAATGCACTGGTCATAGTACAATAAAAATAATACCATTCCCTTGAGCGCATGTTTTTATACTGTACCTACTTTTATAAATAGTCAAACACTATGGCAACCTGTCTTTTTTTAAAATACCTCATTGGTCTTTTATATTTAATGCAGCCTAACATTCAACTCTCCAGATTAAGCATAATAAACTGGAGAATTGAAAAATCATCATCTACTTATTTTGATACCATCGTCATTAATGCATCATAAACAGGTAACAGACGAGTAAAGCCTTCTCTATCAAGAAAATGCCCCGCGTTCTCAATAGTAATAACTTCAGTTTGCAACGCACGAGCCAAAGCATAAGAGGATTGTGGAGAAACAATTTCATCATTAGATGAAATGATTGAAAAACGATGTTCTGTCAAGCCACGTAAATAAGAATAATCCAACGGCTTATTAGTGAAGAAAATATCTAATTCTGGTAAAGCCTTCTGAGGCAAGTCACATCCCGCAACCCAAATATATCCACCAAGGCGCAGAGATTCAGAACGCATTGCCTCCAAATGGCGTAATATTGTAATACACCCAAGGCTATGACCAATAAGGATGGTGTTTTCGTCTATATCGGACGCAATATCCATAATTGCATTAGCCCATGCCTCAGGCTGGGCGGCAGATGATTCAGGCATTTCTGGTATGCTCACCTCCGCCCCTTGTTCTGTAAGGATTTCTTTTAACCAAGGAAACCAATGTGATGAAGGTGACGCAGTATACCCGTGAATAACAATTATTCTTTTACCCCAAAACAGCCCATTGTGATTTATCTTTTTTAATGTCATTGACTCTATCCTATTAAGTCATTCATTTATTTAAAGGGAATAAGATAACTTACCCTACAGTAAAATATAACTGATATAAATCAATGACAACATAGATAACCATTCGGCAACAATACTTCAATTTACTTAAACATGTTTAATACTCTTTACTATGGCACAATACGGATAAAATTTACGATTTTTGCACTAAAAGCAATAGGGTCCTCGACAGGAAACATGTGTGTTACACCCGATATAATTTCCGTTTGGCAATCAGGAATGTTCCTTGCCACAGATGCGCTTACAAGCTGAAACAATGGGCGGGAATTCTCACCATAAGCCATATATACAGGTAACGTTATTGTTGCTAACGTGTCTGCATTTATATCAGGCCTTTCAGTTTGGTTTAACTGTTTTGCTATTGTATCTGCCTGTGCTAACTGATTTAGGCGTAGTGTTTCAGGTTGAGAGATAAAATAACCTTTTCGATTACTTGAACCATCAATTAAAGTTTCTACCATTTCAGCTGGTTTCATGTTTTCAGATTGTTCAAATAAAGGCCCAAACATCTTCTGAGCATCCACCATAAATTGTTCAAATTCTTCCGCCTCCAAATGGCTCGGATATCCGGGTTCATAAAGAAAAAGGCTATGAAACAATTCAGGCGCTTTTAACACCGCCAATAATGCCACATCAGCACCATAGGACCACGCAACAAGATGTATTGGAGCAATATCTAATTCACGAACGGCTGCAATAACATCATCAGCATGTGTTTCTATGCCAAATTCCCCTGATTTCCCTGAAGCACCAAAATGGCGTAAACTCAAAGCCATTGGTGATACAATGCTTTCCAGTTCAAGCAGATGCGGATGCCATATACTGCAATCTGCCAATGCGCCATGCAAAAATAGTAAAGGGGTCTTATCGTTCTTTCCATCATGGAGATACCCCAACTGAACTCCATTGATAGTGACCTTTTTTTCCTGATATGTTCCCATTACTTTTCCTCTGTTTCTTTCACTTTTACCTCCTGAGCCAACGCCCTGGCTTCCTTTTCAAGCCAAGATAAAACGACATCATTATTGAACAGGTAAAAATGCCCGCCAGTAAAGAGTTTGTGTTCTACTGAAGCAGACAATACCCGGCTCCAGTCTGACAATTGTGCAGCAGATACTCTTCTATCTTGATTACCTCCTATTACCCAAACTTGAGCATTTAAATTTACTTTTGGCAATCGGGATAAAGAATCCAGTAAAACTAAATCATGCCTCATGATGTTAATCAGGTAATTACGCATTTCAGTGTCCGAGAAAACTTCTGAAGGCGTCCCATTACATTGTTCAATAACATTTAATACGTAATCATCAGAATACGCTTCACATGGCTCGGACTTCAAACCTTCAGGGTGAACGAAACCTCGCGCGGAAATAATAAGAGCAAACTTCTTATTTGGTGATTCACATTCAAGCCGACGTGCGACTTGATAGGCCAACTCTGCCCCTAAACTATGCCCAAATAGTAATAAAGGTTTATCATCTCCTAATTTCAAATGATTTATAGCAGCAAGGATCTCCGATAAAACAGCCTCAGCATCCGTCTGAAAAGGCTCGGCTGCGCGCATTCCTCTTCCGGCCAGTTCTAAACAATAAATGTCAGCAGACTCTGATAACTTGGAAGCCAGTTCCATATAGGAAAAACAAGAACTCCCGGCATGGTGCAAAAATACCAGTTGTATTCCGGCCTGCGGTCTTTTAAATGCAGAAAAAAGTACTGAATTAGACAAGATTAAATTCCTTCAATAGTATGAATGAGAAGTCTGTTGCTAACAAAAAAACGATTATATTGTGCAATAGTCATTAATTGGCTTCTAGTAACAGAATAGCCTGAATAAAAAGAAAACGAAAAATAGATAATTCTAAAAACATATATTCAACACAGAGTAATAACTATTTATTCCTTTTTCTATAATAGAAAAACTTCATGAAGTTATAATAATTAACTGGTTAGAAGTTATTGTTCAATAGTTCTGCTTCCTGCTTTACAGCCTTCCCATTCATCGCTTCTTTTGATTTATGATCTCAATCTATCGCGTACAACCATTAATGCGAATCCCAATAAATTTAACCCATTCCACATCAAAGGATTTTGGATATCAGGAGAATCCTCTGCTAAACCTACGCCCCAAATGCGATCAACAGGACTTGCTTCAACAAGTATTTTTTTCCCTGTATTTAACAAAAACTCTTCCAATGGTTTATTTTGAGAAAACTTAGCTAAGTTACCTTCAATAACTATTTTCAAACGATGTTCATCCCAAACGGGCTGACTAAAACCACGGATTTCACGACCAAACGCTTTTGCAGCCCCCGGATTTTTTGCATTAATAATTTTTTCTAAGGCATCAAGATCATTAAATAAACGTGCCTTTTCTGCCATCATATAGTGTTCCGTGCTGGCATATTTAACATCACCAACAATAAATTCAGCCGGATACCACTGGCTTAGACAAGATTTAGTAATATGATTGATATGCGTGGTTTGATGCCCCCAGAAAAAAAGATATTTTATTTTCTTTCCGGATTGATAAAGTTGACATAATGTTTTGATATCCATATTAATTCTCTACACTACTCCAATTGATTTTTAATTAACAATCAGGGAGCATCATACAAGAATTTTTATGATTGTCGATGGACATCACATTGCATGTAACAAAATGAAGTAAAAAGGTGAAAATAACTTTCAATAAAGTATAAAGAGTAAAAAATTACATATTTCCTTAATGTTTTTATGATTTTCTTAAACTATTTTTACGCCCTATAACAAACACCGCCACCAATCCAACCAAATCAATAGTCACCAGCGTTCCTGCAAATAAAATGCTTCCTTTCAGAGCAAAACCGGTGGCAATTACCAGAATGCACATTGCGATAGAAAAACCCATCCATTGCCCTCTTTTATCCCTTTTTATTACGCCTTCAAGAGCTTTATTCTGTTTTTCATGCCGAAACGCTTGTTCTTTCTCTCTAAAAGAAAACATTCTTTCTGCACACCCCGGTAAAATTGCTTCATAGCTTTTTAATGCTTCTGGCGATGGAAATGAATCCGGGCTCATCTGATTTTTGGGTAAATCATCACTGAAAGGAGCGGTATCTAAAAAATCACGATAATCATTTGCTGGCATAATATCAAGAATACTCCCTATTACTTTAAAATAATGACGCATATTTGAGTTCATAGTCTCTCCTGAGCAATATACACAAAAAATATCATAATTAAATCAGTAGGATATTTAAGTTCAACCTATAACTAAGATAAATTAATCATACTCCTGATATTCATCCTTATTCTCGCCTAAGGCCTGTTTTTGACTGGGAAAAGGCCGGCATTCTTCTGCTTCATAAGTGCCATCGTCCTGACGAACCAAAAATATTTTTCGTCCTGATCGCAATGCCTTACTTATTGCTGTCTGATGTACGCCAATTAAACGTGCGGTTTTTACCTGACCATTTAACCTTACATACTCTGCTAACGAGATTTTTTCCATACTCTTCCTCCTGCCCATACAAAATAATATCTAAAGTACTAAATATTTCAATACTTTTAGTATTTATCATTTTAAGAGCATTGGTATTAAAATACGCTCATGAAAAAGAAACTCACAGCAGAACAACTTGCAGATGCCGCTCGCTTAAAAGACTTATTTGAGTCCAAGAAAAAACAGCTCGGTATCTCTCAAGAAACACTTGCAGAAGACATTGGTAAAACTCAAAGTGCTATTTCACACTATCTCAATGGGATAAATGCCCTTAATTTAGAGATGGCAACCTATTTCGCCGAAAAGTTGGGGGTCTGCATTGCGGATTTCAGCCCAGCACTGGATAAACAAGCCAGAAAACTGGTCAATGTTCTTTACGGTAATCATTCTGCACTGACTAACGAACCTTATACTCAGAACCAATACCCGCTCCTCGATTGGATAGATGCGGGCCATTGGTGCGAAGATCCTACGCAAAAATATCATGCCGGTCGTGCTGACAAGAAATACAAAACCTCTGTTGAATGTTCACCACACGCCTTTTGGCTTGAAGTAAAGGGAGACTCAATGGTATCTCCAAATGGATTAAGCGTACCTCAAGGTATGATCATACTGGTTGACCCGGAGATAAAACCTGTAACTAATAACTTAGTGGTAGCAAAGCTTGATGGAGAAAACACACTGACTTTCAGGCAACTTATTACAGAAGGATATGACTCATTCCTGAAGCCATTAAATATCCAATACAACATGATCCCTCTTACAAGCCATATTCATATTATTGGGGTTGTTGTAGAAGCACGTATTGAAAAATTGCCTTAAGGATATAATGATAATAACTACGCATTTTTTGTTTTAGAAAAACAAACATGTTATTTATTATTTTTACAACAATTTATTGAAGATAACCACTTTAACATAAGGAGTCTTCATTATTATATATACAGTATAAAATCAATTGAGGATTAAGATTATGATTTCTTATATACTATATCTCTTCAGTTAAGAAAACCGATGATATATTAATTAAACTCAATAATATGTTGTCTAAGAATTACCAAACATCAGGTCATAGCTACTCTATGCTCTATTTTTCGAGTCATGGTCTAGTCCATAAAAGATATGCTGGAGTAGATAACCGGCTAATAATGCCAAAGTCAGGAACAAGATAAATAACAAATTATTTACCCAGAGCTGCCAAAGTATCAATTACTCAATAATGATCAATAATAGGCCTTATCAAATTTAATTAACCCATTGATGGCAGAGAGTGCTTTGTTAATCAATTCAACCAATACCTTATCTGTGTTTTCCATCGCCTCATCTACATGCAGTCTGCACATAACCTTGCAAAATACCTTAATTTTTCTCGGTTGCTGATAATGCCTTCTCAAATATCGAGAACAATTGATCCAGCTTCTCCAGTGAGTTCAATGGTGGCTGCATCACCTATACTACCGGGGTATAGATTTCATGCACAGAGCTGCGTGATTGGATGCGAAGCCTGAGACAACCAGCAGTAACATTGTGTCGATTTCAGTCTTGGGGCATTGGCTAGCCCTTGTGTGCTTGGAATCCAGTTCGCAATGTATGTGTTCTGGTAATTAATCCAATCAGTTACTGAATTTCGGTTATCGGGCCACTATTGATTTCGGGTTGTTTGCCATACTTTGAGTGGTAGCAATAAGCTGAAAATGCAGGGAAAACTGAGGCTACGAGCAAAATAACTATCAGTTTTTTCATAGCAACAATTTCCCTATAAACAGAAACCAATCCTCACGACTATCGATAACCAGAAGGAATGTATATAGAAGCATCATGGTGGCCAGTGAATGCCTAGTCATTCAATCCTCAGCAGTTAGTTTGATTCCTGCACACGTTGCTCAATCTGACCGTAACAGCCACTGGTTTAGCCTTGACCTACCGGCAATATCTAATCTCTGTCACTGTCAAATATCCAACATTTGATTGATATGATGAGAATTATTACGGTGGCAAATATGAAAAAGGCCACACCGGAGCGAAGCCTTAACAAATAAACGGGATCAGTTTTAGTTGACCATATATGGACGTCCCCCGGTTGTGCAAGCATTGAATTGATACGGTTTGCGACCATATATCCGGCGTCATTGTGGGCTGAATCACCCGCGCCATGATGTCATCCGAGCCCTGTTTCCTTATCACTACATAGGTATATGATTACCTTGGTCAAGCACAGGCTATTACAGGACAGTAGCTGTTTTCTCATCAGTGTTTGCAAACTCAGTAAACGTCTTTTTTAATCGGTTAATTCACGGCTTTCTTCATCATAAAATCAACATCATCCTTTAAAATTCGCCAGATAATACGCACCAGTTTGTTGGCCAAAGCGACCGTTGCCTTCATGAAGCCACATCGGGCAATTAATTTTCTTAACCATTCGCCCAGAACATCCTCACGTTTTTGACAACAGCGCATCACCGCATGGGCACCGTGAATGATTAACGTTCGCAGGTGACGGTTGCCCTGTTTGGTCATGCCTGACAGATGGATTTTCCCTCCAGAACTGTCTTGGCGTGGAACCAGCCCACACCAGGCCGAGAGCTGACGACCCTGCGCGAACTGATCTACATTGACGTCACTGACAAAAGCGGCGGCAATCAACGGCCCCACACCGGGAATGGTCAGTAAGTGGGCGTAACCCGATTGCTGACTTGAAACCGCCTGAATCTCTTTATCCATTTCGTGAAGACGAGCATCAAATCGCCGCATATCGTCCTGTAATGAATGCAACAGGCGACGAAGAACAAAGGATAAAGCATTGTTTCCGTCTTCCAGAATATCAGACAGGGCTTGCCGGAGTTGCTGAATGCCCGCGGGGATAACGATCCTCTGTTCGACGAGCAATGCCCGGATTTGATTAATCAGGGCGGTACGCTGTTCTACCACGAGTTGCCGGGCACTGCGCAGAGCTTTGATATCCTGCTGCTCAACCGTTTTGACCGGAACAAAATGAATCCCGGGACGGCAGGCGGTTTCACAGATGGCCAGCACATCATTGGCATCGTTTTTCTGATTTTTACAGAGTGCTTTGACATACTGAGTCGGAATAAGCCGGACGGCATAGCTCATAGCCTGGAGCGTTCTTCCCCAATAATGAGCTCCCTGGCAAGCCTCCATCGCAATAAGGGTATTGAGCGGAAACGCCCGGAGTGTATCCAGCAATTTTTGCCGTGAGATTTTTTTATTCCAGGTCACAGAATTATCCGTTGACCAGACACAGACCTGGAAAACGTTTTTGGCGAGATCAATGCCCACCACTTTGATTGTGTTCATGAGAAATACTCCCGAAATGCAATGTATTCAGTATCAAGTTAACGATGACACTGTTTGCAACTGAAGAGGGGGACGTCCATCACATCACTACAGTATCGACTAACAAAGATAGCCCGTTGCCATCCGCCAGCGTATAGGCTTTTTCCTTTGGTTTGGCTCACTTGATTGCCAAGTCTGTTAGCTTCATAAACCACCCAATATTGTATAGAAAAAATGTATAGGGAATTTCTATACAACAAATTGTAGAGATTTAGGAAAACGACAGTAGACCTTGATATAATGAGAGATTGGTTTTTTGTTTGATTTTACTGGGAAAAGTAGACTTTAGGATATGCTAGTAGAAGTGTATATGGCGGAGGAGGAGAGATTCGAACTCTCGGATGGTTTCCCATCGGCGGTTTTCAAGACCGCTGCCTTCAGCCGCTCGGCCACCCCTCCGCGATGTCGAGCACTATAAACATCGTGGTTATCATTGTAAAGCACTTATCTGTTCAAGTGCCGTTAATTTACTCAAATTGCTATCTATTGGTCTATTTATTCAGCATTTTTGGTAATCTTTCTTGGGAATGATGGTGATTTTTGCTAAATTGCCAGTATCGTTATTGAATGGTTGAAAAGTTATGTTGGTATTTGAAGGGCGTACGATCGAAACTGATGCGCAAGGTTATTTGAAAAACAGCAGTGATTGGTTGGAAGCTATCGCTCCTCTGCTTGCCGAGCAAGAAGCAATCATACTCACTGAACAACATTGGGAAGTGATACGTTTTGTGCGTGAGTTCTATGAAGAATTTAATACTTCTCCCGCAATTCGTATGTTAGTCAAGGCTATCTCACAAAAGTATGGCGAAGAGAAAGGAAATAGCCGCTACCTGTATCGCTTATTCCCTAAGGGGCCTGCAAAACAAGCGACAAAAATTGCAGGCCTCCCAAAACCCGTTAAATGTATTTGATTTATCTGTCATTAATGACGGATACTAAAATCCGTCATTTCTTCTGCGTCACCAAAATGAGATTGGAAATGGTCAATTTTGGCACCAGGCGGCCCGCCTTGCTCCAACCAACAAGTTAACATATTGATTTGCTGATCATTACCACAGGCAACGATTTTAACGCTGCCATCATTCATGTTACGAACATATCCTGTCAGCTTATTTTTCTTTGCCCAATGATATGTTTGGTAACGAAATCCAACTCCCTGTACTCGTCCGTAAACATTAATAGTAATATTACGTTTAGTCATTGTTGCGCTCCTCTTAAATGGGACAATAGCAATTTTGGAACGTAAAACTTACTTTTAGTATTGTATTTTATATACGCAGCGGCTAACCTGAAATTATCAAATGGTATTTTTATGCCATTTTTATCTCAAAAGTCATGCAAAATTTCGGTTACCGGGTGTGCGCTTGAAATTTGCCTTACAGCCCTTATATTAAGAGTCATTGCAAGGTTTCTTTGGAGGTGACTATGATGATCGCCAGCAAATTCGGTATCGGTCAGCAAGTTCGACATAGCTTGTTGGGTTATTTGGGTGTTGTTGTTGATATTGATGCCGAATATTCTTTAGAACAACCGCAGGAAAATGATATTGCGTCTAATGCCACTTTACGCTCAGCTCCATGGTACCACGTTGTGATGGAAGGTGATGATGGGCAACCTATCCATACATACTTGGCAGAAGCTCAATTGACTTACGAAATATCAGACGATCATCCGGAACAACCTTCTATGGATGAATTAGCTGAATCCATCCGTAGCCAATTGCAAGCTCCAAGACTACGGAATTGAATTTTTTCACTCTCATTACTGTTGTTCAGAGCCCGTTATTCAAATCACACATATAAGGTGGCGAATAAAATAACATTCACCGCCTTCATTACTTTTCCATTCCCAAACGTGGGATTTCAATTTTCGGGCAACGATCCATTACAACATCCAGCCCTGCGTTTTCTGCCAATAATTTTGTCTCTTCATTGATGATGCCCTTTTGCAACCATAAAACCTTTGCACCGATAGCAATCGCTTCTTCAGCAACACCGTAAGTCGCTGATGAATTGCGAAATACATCAACCATATCAACCGGTTGTTTGAGATCGGACAATTTACTTATCACACGCTGTCCCAATAAGGTTTGTCCCACCAGCTTAGGGCTGACAGGAATAACCTGATACCCTTGACTCAGCAGGTATTTCATTACCTTATAACTCGGGCGATCTGCTTTATCACTCGCCCCAACTAATGCTATTGTTTTGGTTTTTATTAATATGTTAGTGATGAATTGATCACTTATCTGGCCTTTCATGCGACTTCCTCTCTTGTCTGGCTATTATTGATTAGAATGGCACTAAGCCTTGCGTTGAACCGGTACACCTAATTGCACTAATTGATGAATAAAGGTCGATGGATTTTTGGGGTCCTGCATTAACCAAACCTGTTTTTTCGCTCTAGTCAGTGCAACATATAATAAGCGACGTTCTTCCGCATCAGGAAAATCCTCTGGTTGGGGCAATAAAACCAGTTCTATCACCGATTCTCTCGCAGGAGCAGGAAAACCGTCTTGCCCCTGCTGCAAACCTAAAATGATGACATAGTCTGCTTCTTGTCCCTTAGAAGCATGAACAGTCATAAATTTAATGGTTAAATTCGGCCAACGGGTTGCGGCTTTTTTCAATAATTCGGGTTTTAGGTAATGGTAACGGGCTAATAACAAAATGGTTTCTTGTTTCGTTACATAACTGCTCATTTTATTGAGCAATGCTTCTAACTGTTCTTCCGGTAATATCACAACTGATTTTTTATTACCTTTTGCCAGGCTATTAAGGGGGTTAGCCAATTGATGGGGATTGTGTTGTATAAATCGATTCGCAATTTCACCAATACGGGCATTGAAACGGTAAGTGGTGTCCAGCTTACATTCGTTAATTTCTCCAAAATAAGCAAGAAAAGCCGCCGCTACAGTGAGTTCATCTCCACCACGATGATAAATTGCCTGTCGATCATCTCCCACCGCAAATAAATGACTTTGTTTATTTTGTGTTTTCAATGCCATTAATAACTTGGCTTGCAATGGAGAAAGATCCTGAAATTCATCTATGAGAATATGTTTCCATGGACTGATGAACTTACCTTTTTCCAGAATATTCACTGCTTGATGAATAAGGCCAAAAAAATCAACAGTCCCTTCAGATCGTAATGCTAATTTCCAGGCTTTCAGCAGAGGTGCCATTAGCCGTATCCGTTTCTGGAACACAGAAGAGTGAATCGCTGGAGCCAGTTCAATCATTTCTTTCTGACTCGCACCATGCATGCGCATTAACTCCAACCATCGCTCCAGGCGGATAGCCAAACGAGTTGTCAGCTGGTTATCATGCCAATATTCACCTTCAGGCAATTGCCAGCCCAATTCTTCATTCAACCATTCTCGCCAACCTTTGGCCTGAGCTTTTTTGCCGCTACATTGTTTTTGCCATTCCTGAATGAGGAAATCACGACGCTTTTGCTCATTCGTTTCCAGTACACTTATGTTTGGCGGTTTATTGCTACTTTGCTGAATAATATGTAATGCCAGAGCATGAAATGTCTTTGCTTCTTCCTTCATTCCCCGCTGGGCCTGAATGCATTCATTCATCGTATCAGCGGCCTGATGGTCAAAAGCCAACAATAAAATTTGTTCAGGAAGTGCCTGATGACGTAATAGTAACCAGCCAGAACGGGCAATTAAAACAGATGTTTTTCCGCTTCCTGCCCCAGCCAAAAGTAAAATATTCTTTTCACCATTCAACACTGCTTGACTCTGAGCCTGATTGAGCCGAAGAACTCCAGAATTACGGAAAAATTCACTGTATTGAGCAAGAATACGATCTACCCATTGTTGATTCAGGAACTGAATTGTTTTTTTTCCTTCACTCAACCAATTCAAGCAGACCTGATAATCATCGCGGCAGTTATCAAATTGTACAATTCGTTGTAATGGCAAAGGGATTGATTGAAGCGTTTCATGGATCTGCCGCTGTAATAACGCCAAATCTGCCGTTTTCAACCAACGATCTTGTTGCTTCACTTTGTTGATTTCATTTATTTGACCAGCCAAGACATTCGCGGTAATCCCACTCATGTCAACGCTCCATTTTTGCCATTCTTTCAACAAGTAATGGTAAAAATGCTGTGTTTGCTGCCATTCTGTGCCATGCAAGCGAACAACTTTTCCTTCAGGTAATTCAAATTCAAGCTCTCCCCAAACAATCCCTCGCTTGCACTGAATATGGATTAATTGATTAAATGGAATAAGGTACTGGTGTTTGTCACCGCTAACTTCGATACCAGCATTGAGTAAACGTACCCTGTTATAAGGGTGCTGAGCGAGGCGTTGGCCAATTTGCGTTGATTTTAGTTCCATATTGTCGTGGCACCGTACCTAGAAATTGTTGAACTATTTCATCACGTAAATGTTGTTAGGAGTATTTTGTGCTAACGGTCTTCTCCGGCTCCCGCCATTTTCTGTATAACAGTCATGTCTTCTATTATATCCGTATATTTATTGCACTGACAGGAACGACTCTCGTTCCTTGGTTATTAAAGGAAGAACTCAAAATAACCATTCCATTGTTGCTTGGCGTCGTTGCAGCCGCATTAACAGATTTGGATGATCGTTTGGCGGGCAGGTTACGCAATCTCATTATTACTTTAATTTCTTTCTTTATCGCTTCCGCTTCTATCACATTGCTGTTTCCCTACCCATGGCTTTTTATGCCCGGGCTGGCAATATCAACTTGTGGCTTTATCCTGCTTGGGGCCTTGGGGCAGCGTTACGCCACCATTGCTTTTGGGGCTTTGTTGATTGCCATTTATACCATGCTGGGATCATCAATATTCCCTCTGTGGTATGAGCAACCTGTATTGCTGCTTATTGGTGCAATCTGGTATAACCTGCTGACATTAGCCGGTCATTTGCTATTTCCTATCCGTCCCCTACAAGAAAATCTGGCGCGCTGTTTTCAACAGCTTTCTGTTTATCTCTATGCCAAAGCGAGCTTATTTGATCCTGACACTGAGGCTGAAGAATATAAAAGTTCGATGTTCGATGTCGCCATGGCAAATAGTTCATTAGTCACAACACTCAATCATGCCAAGAGTTCTTTATTGAGCCGTTTAAAAGGGGACAGAGGACAATCGGGTACTCGGCGTACACTGCATTATTATTTTGTTGTTCAGGATATTCATGAACGAGCCAGTTCATCTCATGTTCAATATCAAAAATTAAGAGAAATTTTTCGTCACAGTGACATTTTGTTTCGTATCCAACGATTGCTTTCCATGCAAGCACGGGCATGTGAGCAAATTTCACAATCTATTATTCTTCGGCAGCAATATCAGCATAGCACTCATTTTGAGCGTGCATTTAACTACCTCGAAAACTCCCTCACCCGCCTAAAAAACCAGCAGGGCACGAATGCCAAAACTATAGCTTTCGATAATCTTCTGAAAAACTTACGTGCAATTGATGCTCAATTAGCTGGACTCAGCTCCGGACAACATTTATTTTCCCAAAGCATCTCTCAACATATTTTTCAAAATGACAAACAAGAAGAAATTCAGCTATCCAATGAAGCTCTGACAGGCTGGAGTGATATCTGGTTTAAGTTACGCAGCAATCTGACCCCCAAATCGGCTCTATTTCGTCACGCTATCAGGATGTCTGTTTTATTATGTACAGGCTATGCCATTATTCAGCTTTTTGATTTACAACGAGGTTATTGGATCTTACTGACAAGCTTATTTGTCTGCCAACCTAATTATAGTGCCACGCGCCGCCGTTTAGCCTTACGAGTCATTGGCACATTGATGGGTATTCTGATTGGCCTGCCTATTCTCTATTTTGTGCCTTCCATTGAAGGGCAATTAGTTTTGATTGTCATTTCTGGTGTAATGTTTTTTGTTTTTCGTAATAGCCAATATGCTCATGCAACGTTATTCATCACGCTACTGGTATTACTGAGTTTCAACCTGTTGGGTGAGGGTTTTGACGTTGCGTTGCCAAGAATTATTGATACATTGGCAGGCTGTGGCATTGCATTACTTGCCGTCAGCATTATTTGGCCGGACTGGAAATTTCGCCAGTTACCTCAAGTCATTAACCGGACTATGGGAGCAAATTGCCGCTACCTCAATGCCATTTTAGAAGAATACTCTCAAGGAAAGAGTAACAGCCTGAACTATCGCATCGCTCGCCGGGACGCTCACAATAGTGATGCAGAGCTGGCATCTGTGATCTCAAATATGGCATCGGAACCCAAAAGTTATCGGATATTTCAAGAAACGGCCTTCCGTTTGCTATGCCTCAATCATACGATGTTAAGCTATATTTCTGCCTTGGGTGCTCATCGTGACAAACTCAATGACCCCGCAATCCTAGATATTCTCAGGGAAGCAATTTGCCATGTCGAGTCAGCATTAAAACAGGAGCAACTTGATGATAATGCCCTGAAAACCATTGCCAGCCAACTGATAGAAAAAAACAATCTGTCACCTTCTGAAAGCAATGGCAGAGTCCAGCTTGTGCTACAACAAATCGGGTTATTGATTGAACTCTTACCTGAAATTGTTAGTTTGATAAAACAAATCCGTGAGTAAGAGATTCAACGATAGATTTTTACATCCATGTAAGCTTAACTCCATGCGAACTCATGTATAGGGGGATTAATCCCCTATACTATACTCTCTCATCAATCTTCACTGGTTATGAACCTGTGATAATCAGTATTCTCCTGGCCTAATTCCTTGTGCCAGTTGAGCAATTCATCACGCAGTTGCTCAGGTAATACTGCAACATGACACCCTTCTATCGCCCCTGCCAATGCAAGCAATAAACTCACATTTGTTTTTTTCCTGTGTTGCTGTAGCTTGAGATAAGTCGCTTTTGCGCCCAGCATTTTTAACTCTTCTACTTTAGAGATACCGACTTTCCATAATTGCCTCTCTAAGGCGATGCCTAGGTTAGGAAGATCTTTAAGTCTCAGAGGCATTTTCTGTCTGTCAATAATTTCTTCCATCGTATAATGGTAAGCTAATCGTACATATTCAAATAACTGTTTTTGATCTTGCCAAAGTGATTCATTAACGCGGTAATACCGCAAAGTCACAGGTATTCCCCTTTTTGAATAGATAAACTTTTCCATACCTCTGGCTTTAAATAATACCTCAGCATGACTATTTCCTCGTAAATACAGCTCCCCATCTGAACTGATCGCAAATAAAACACCATCAATTGATAATCCAATGCCGCCAAATTGAGATTTTTTCTTAAGTTTTCCCAATGAAGACAAATCTTGTTGTAATTGAGCTAGTCGCGCTCCAAATAAAAGCATTTATATCGCTCCATGAATCTTATTCCAAAAGAACGTTCAATCATGCCTGTTATTAATAAAATAGATAACAAGAACAATTAATTAAAACCATACGCAAACTATTTCCAACTGCCAATCGTTAAGTCAGAAAAATCCTGATTTCTGTGAATTTTTGCGAAGCGCTTTGAAAAAAAGGATCTTGCTTTTAATCAAATAGCGTTATACTGTATATATATACAGTCCATCATGGCGAGAAACATTATGAGCATTCGATCATCATGGCAATATCTCATAGAAGAGAAAGCAACCACCGTCAATACAATCGAAAGTGAACATAAAACAGACAAAATAAAGGCTGATAAACTGATGAGGAAACAGCCTGTTGTCGGCGCTGCCCAATGCACTTCTCATACAACAAAAGGCATGGTCAGTGAACTTATCTATAATGAGCAGCAGTCTGCCATTAGCCACATTTTGTTGCCTTTATTACGTCAGTCTGGCAGTGAAGAACGATGGTTACTCTGGGTCACGCCCGATAAGAGATTAAGCCGCCAATGGTTAGTAAATTCCGGGCTACCTTTAAACAAAGTGGTTCAACTTCATCAAATCCACCCAATGGCTTCTATTGAAGCTATGGAAAAGGCATTGGCAAGTGGTAATTACAGTGTGGTATTGGGCTGGTTGCCTGAGTTATCTGAATATGAAATGAATAAATTACAATTGGCTGCGCAAAAAGGTACGGCATTGGGTTTTATTATGCGGCCACAGAAATTAGCCCATCAATTTATTTCGCAGTTAAATAGATTACACATTCACTCTATTTACTACCATTGACTTAAATTAGGATTTATCTCAATTTTTTTATAAAAAATAAGCGAGTTATAATAAAAAATCTTATTCCTGATGAAAATCAACGTGGTTATACGGTAAATATTGTAAATATTTGTCATAATTAACACATATTTGTAAGAAAGCAGATAAAAATTTTGTGTCATGAGTCACAGTGCACTTGTAACTTTTTAAGTTCGTTGTAGACTTTACACAGCTTAGGCTTGGCCATGTGACTTTCTCTTTCAGATATGACTTCTGATAAAAGCACGCCCTCCTAAGCAAACATTTTAACCAATGGCTAACAATAAGGCCTTTTAAGGTCAATTGCCTATTTGGATGATAACGAGGCATAAAATGAAGAAAACAGCTATCGCAGTAGCAGTGGCAGTGGCAACTTTCGCAACTGCTGCCCAAGCAGCTCCAAAGGATAATACTTGGTATACCGGTGCTAAGCTGGGTTGGTCTCAATACCATGACGTAAACTTCTACGGTAACGGTTATACTGACCAAATTGGTAACGGCCCTACCCGCAAAAGCCACCTGGGAGCAGGTGCTTATGTCGGTTATCAAGCAAATCCATATCTAGGTTTTGAATTAGGCTATGATTGGTTAGGTCGCATAGCTTATAAAGGTAGCGTTAATAATGGTTCTTTCCGTGCTCAGGGTGTTCAGCTGACAACTAAACTGAGCTATCCGGTATTGGATAATCTGGATGTCTACACTCGTTTAGGCGGTATGGTATGGCGTGCAGACTCCTCTGCTACCTACAATTCAAATGCCCTGGCTGGAACTAACAGTAACAGTCAGCGTCGCCTGAAAGACAACGATACTGGTATTTCTCCTCTAGCCGCTATTGGTGTTGAATATGCACTGACCAAAAATATAGCTACCCGTTTGGATTACCAGTGGACTAACAACATTGGTGATGCGAATACTGTTGGTGCCCGTCCAGATAATGGCTTACTGAGCGTTGGTGTTTCTTACCGCTTTGGTCAAGATGAAGCTGCTCCGGTTATTCCACCTGTCGCTCCAGCTCCGGCGCCTGTCGTTTCAGCTCCAACGATTGAGAGCCAGAGCTTCACTTTACGCTCTGACGTTCTGTTCAACTTCAACAAATCAACGTTGAAAGAAGAAGGCCAACAAGAGCTGAATAATCTCTACAACCAGTTAGCTAAAATTGACCCGAATCAAGGCAGCGTTCTGGTAGTTGGTCACACTGACCGCATTGGTAGCCAGAATTACAACCTGCCCCTGTCACAGAAACGTGCACAATCCGTTGTAAATTACCTGGTCGCTAAAGGCATTCCAGCAAACAGCATTCAAGCTGAAGGCCGCGGTAAAGAAAACCCAGTCACGGGTTCAACCTGCGACAATATCAAAGTTCGTACCAAACTGATTGACTGCCTAGCTCCAGATCGCCGTGTAATTATCAACATTCAGGGCACCAAAGAAGTTGTTACGCAGCCAAAAGCAGCGCAATAATATTGTCGTTATTGATTGATAAAAAAGATCGAGTTATCAAAACCCCATGTCAAAGTGGGGTTTTTATTTTTTGCCGATTTTCTCACTTACAAGGAACTATTTCCTCAATATTTCTTCCAGATCCTGTTTCAGACTTGACATCTGGTGAGCATATTTTTCTCTATATTCCGCGTCTTCTAACAACTGTGTGATTGTTTCTGATAAGGTATTGCCACGACGTTGAGAAAGGTTTGAAAGCCGCTGCCAAACATGAAAATCCAAATCAATGGATTTTTTACGCGAATGTTGTTGTTCTGCATTAAAATGACGTTTACGCCGCGCCCGGATTGTTTGCTTCATTCGATTGGATAAATCCGGATTCATATGCAATGAAATCCATTTCAGAACTTTGATCGGTTCAGGCTCTAGCTTCATCAATTCATTCACCGCGTCCTCAGCGGCACTTTTTTCAATATATTTAGTAATCGCCTCACCTTCACGGTGTTTTTTCGCTAAATATGCCCACTTCCAGCCACATTCCAGATTTTCCAACTGTTGATATTTCATTTCATCTCTCAGTGACAGCGTAACCTAAATCAAGCATAGCAATTATTTCTTTGAATTGCTCATCACAACAAAAAATATTGGGGTATTTTACAAGCAAAATGTATTGGCTCAAATATCATGCTTTCTGGATTCTGGCATGTTGGTTCATTGTTTAATCTTGTATAATCAATCTTTCCCCTTTTACTATATGTAGCGACCATTTTGACGAATATAAAATTAGACTGGCAGGCGTTACAGCCAAATACTACGCCTTATCAAGCATTCTTTGATTCTGTTTCTGAATTACCGCCCATCACAATGGCTGAGGTTCAACCCAGACTGCATAATGGGTTATCCCTCTTTTGTCAGGCCAATTTTCACCAACCTTTTATGTTGTTAAAAGCGGAAGAAAGTGATGTTTATTTGTCTCTTTTTTCTGAGATGGTTTCCTCTTTACTGCCAGAAGATCATCCGAATATTGGTGGTTACTACCAAATAGATCATCAAACTATTACCTGGCATTCCTCAGGTGAAGGCTTTTTTGCGCCAACTGAACGGGTGGCTTATCGTGAATGGATTGAGCCAGAACAATTATTTGGCAATATCTACAGTCACCAAGGTATCCTCCAATTACAGCCGGGTCTTATCCATCAAGTCAACGGCGGGGTTCTGATTTTACCTATACGAACGTTACTCTCCCAGCCATTGATGTGGGTTCGTCTCAAGCAAATGATTACCCAGCGTCGCTTTGACTGGTTATCACATGATGAAAATCGCTCTCTTCCCCTTCCTGTACCATCAATGGAATTGAATCTCCGTTTGCTTCTGGTCGGAGATCGACTCAGTCTCGAAGAGTTACAATCCATTGAACCAGAACTGACAAGTAACGCGTTATATAGTGAGTTTGAGCTGGATATGCCCTTCCATGAAGAGGACGATCTGTCTTTATGGTGTCGCCATGTTAATGAAATGACACAAAAACAGAATCTTCCTTCACTCAGCGCTGAAGCCTGGCCTGAACTCCTCAAGCAAGCCACCCGCTATTCCGATGATCAGCTCAGCCTACCTCTGGATGTTCAGTGGTTACAGCAAAAATTGAAAATAGCGGCCAATTATCAGCAAGAAAATCAGATCACCGCTGCCGCTTTAAAGCAGGCAGAAGAAAATCGCATTTGGCGGCATGGTTATTTGTCTGAACGCAGCATGGACGAAATTCTGAAAGGCCAAATATTGATTCGTACAGAAGGTTCTGTTATTGGTCAAGTCAATGGATTATCGGTACTCGAATACCCCGGGCATCCTGATCCAATGGGAGAACCATCCCGCATTAGCTGCGTCGCCCATTTAGGGGATGGTGAATTTATTGATGTGGAACGCAAAGTTGAGTTAGGTGGCAATATTCATGCAAAAGGCATGATGATTATGCAAGCCTATTTAATTTCAGAATTAAAATTGGATCAGCCACAACCTTTTTCAGCCTCCATTGTATTTGAACAATCCTATGGCGAAGTGGATGGTGACAGTGCTTCACTGGCTGAATTGTGCGCCCTTATCAGTGCATTGTCACAACAACCCCTCGACCAACAAATTGCCGTTACCGGCGCGGTAGACCAATTTGGGTATGTGCAACCTATCGGTGGCGTTAATGAAAAAGTTGAAGGATTCTTCCGCCTGTGTCACTACAGAGGATTAACGGGCCATCAGGGTGTCATTATTCCAATGACAAACGTCCAACATTTATGCCTGAACCAAGACGTTGTTAATGCAGTAAAAAATGGGCAATTTCACATTTGGGCCGTGGAGCATGTTTCTGAAGCTGCATCCCTGCTGACAGGCATTCCTTATTATGATCCACAACAAGAACATCTGTTAGCCATGATAAATGAGCGTATTACCCAGGCCAATAATCAAGAGCGGCCGAGATCCCCTTGGTTTTTACGCTGGCTGGATTAATTTCAGATATTATCTGATCGGAGTTGTTCAGCGTACAAGTGTACGCTATTCTCTAGCCTTACATAACGATAAGGCTACCTGAGAATATGTTTAAAAAACAATCATCCTATACAAAAGAAGAGCTTCATGCCTCTGGTCAAGGTCAATTGTTTGGTGAAAATGGTCCACCATTGCCTTCTGGCAACATGTTGATGATGGATCGCATCACAAAAATGTCAGAAACTGGCGGTGCCTATGATAAAGGGTATGTCGAGGCTGAATTCGATATCAATCCTGAGTTATGGTTTTTCGATTGTCATTTTGTCAACGATCCCGTAATGCCTGGTTGCCTTGGTCTGGATGCCATGTGGCAGCTTGTTGGTTTTTTCCTCGGTTGGATTGGTGGTGAAGGTAAAGGTAGAGCACTGGGCGTTGGAGAAGTGAAATTCACAGGCCAGATACTTCCTACAGCCCAAAAAGTGACTTATCGTATTAATTTTAAGCGCGTTATCAACCGTAAGCTGATTATGGGATTGGCAGATGGTGAAGTTCTGGTCGATGGTAAACTCATTTATACCGCGACTGACTTAAAAGTCGGATTATTCAAAGATACCAGTGCGTTTTGATCCGCAAATATTGATGGTTAGCAAATTCCCTGACCTCTGTTCCCTGCGCTGAACACCTCCGCGATTGCGGAGGTGATTACCCATGTAAGAACTGATTAACGTCAAACGCGATCTTCTTTAGCCTGACGCCATCCCCCCAACCAATAAGAGCGAGCATCCAATGTATGGTAAGGGCAATTTTCTCGTGGTCGCCCTTGAATACCAGCTTGATACCCTCTGGAAAGTGCTCTCTCTAAACGGTCTCTTTTTTGTCTTTTCATGCCTTACTTCCTCATTTATTACCATGAAGATGAAAAGTGATCATTTCTTGTTCTGCCTGCCTTAGTCATACCCCCATATGAAACGAAGATCAAGCAAAGAAGTTCATAGAATTGTCATAAAAAGCATTTACACTATTCGGCTGATCTCAAGAAGAAATCTGTCCGGCAATAGATCGAATCATTTGGCTATATCCCTTTGCCAGCGTAAGTACTAAGTCGGCATAGCCATCTTTTTCCTGTTTCAATTCAACGTGAAATGGTTGTTTGAAGACTCGACCTGAGTCAGAAAGTATCCAATATCCGGCTACCAACACCCGCCCGTCATACCGTCCATGAAAAGCAGTTACGGTAACATCCAGCGTCTCTGCATTTTTTTCCAGCTCCTGACCTGAGATCAGACGATTTGGCAGCTCTGCGCTCAGCTCAGAAATTAAGATTTGTTGCAGTTGCTGCTGCAATGGGCTGGCCCATAAGTGATTGGAGGCATTGATATAACTGACCTTCCCTGTTTGGTATGCAATTCCGGAAGCAGCAAGAAAATCTGAAAGATTAACGCTTTTTACCCATAGTTGCCGTTCATGCCTTACAACGGGTTTGTTTTCTGCCTGTGTTGCTCCTTCCTGCAATGTGCTTTTTTCAGGTGAAACGGCTAAAACGGGCAGTTGATAATATGTTTTTTGTGGCTGGCTACTGCTGCTACATCCTGAAATAAATAAGCTCCCAATGACAAAAACACCAGCAGAAGCAAAAAATGCCAATCTTAAAATCAACCTTTTCATTACTCAGCCGCCTTTTTAGGTTCGGGATCGTTAGTCGGTTCAGCTTCAAATACCAATGCATTACTCTTGCTGTTAAGCGTTTTCAAAACAGGTTGTAATTCACGCAATACTTGATCCAAACGCTGCATATTGTCGATTAACTTGCTGTAAGCCGGTGAACCAGGTTGTATCCCCTGCATACTGCGATTTAATTCATATAATGTATTTTGGATATCTTTAGGAAGCCCCTGAGCCTCTTTACTTGCAAGAATACGGTTTAATTCATCCATGGTTTTTTGCGCAGATTTAAGGGTCTTCTGGCTTTCTTCCAGTGCCTGCGTTGCCTGAATAAACACGGGTTCAATAGGCATTCTATTGATCTTATCCAGTGTCATAATCACTTTTTGCTGTATTTGCGCCAGACCGCCGCTGACAGTCGGCAAAATGTCATAGCCTGCAATTTCATTTGGCCCTTCCCATGGTTTTTCGTCAGGGTAAAAATCCAGATCAATAAACAACGCACCTGTCAGCAAATTGCCTGATTTCAATGTGGCTCTCAAACCTCGGGCAATAATTTCCCTCAATTCCTTTTCGGTATAAAACTCATTTCCTAATTCTTTTGAAAAACGCTCAGGCTCAATGTGAATCAATACGGGAATACGAAACTCATTATCCAACCGCTGCTTGATGCCTTCGGTATAGAACGGTATTTTTGCGACTGTCCCTACCCGAATGCCACGGAATTCTACGGGTGCGCCTTGTTGCAGGCCACGTACTGAATCAGAGAAGAATAGCAAGAAGTCTTTGTGTTCTGTATAAAGCGCATTTTGGATACTGTTCTCATTATCATAAAGTTTGAAAATGTCTTTTTCGTTGACAGGGCTACCCAATCCCCAACCTTTTGGCACATCAAAACTTACCCCACCTCCGAACAAGGTAGATAATGAAGCAACTTCAACCCGTATGCCTTGTGATGACATGTCAAAAGCAACCCCGCCGTCTTTCCAGAATCTGACATTTGTTGTCAGTAAACCATCGTAAGGAGCATTAATGAAAATCTGGTAGCGAACCAGTCTGGATTTTGGATCAAACGTTCCCGTTTCAACAGACCCTACACGATATCCCCGAAATAATACGGGGTCACCGGGAGTTAACCGCCCTGCTTTTTCACTCGTCAGGATAAGGCGCTTGCCTTTTGCATCAGGAGAAGCAAGGGGGGGTGACTCAAGCAGTGAAAATGTTCTTTCTTCTTCACCTTCTGTACTGGGCTGTAGTTCGATAAATACACCCGACAGTAATGTACTCAGGCCAGAAACCCCTTCACGCCCGATCTGAGGTTTTACAACCCAAAAAGCAGAATCTTTATGCAGAAGCCGCTCCATATCAACATTCAAACGTGCTTTAATGATTACTTTCCCTAAGTTATCACTCAGTGACACCTTTTCGACGACGCCAATGTCAACACTGCGACTTTTGATTTTTGTTTTTCCTGCCTCAATGCCTTCGGCATTGGAGGTTATCAGTGTCACTTCTGGCCCCTGATGGCTGAAATGATAAAACAGTATCCAAACACCAATAAGCACAGTAACAATTGGTACGATCCATACAGGTGACCAACTCTTGAGTTTGCTGATTCTGGCTTGAGTCAGAGCTTCTTCTTTACCCGTCACCTTTTTATCCGTCACCTTACGATTCCTCATTTTTATGTCGTGCAAATCGACTATTGGTTTTGTCCCAGGTCAAGCGTGGATCAAATGTCATTGACGCAAACATCGTCAAGATAACAACCAAAGCAAACAATACAGCCCCCATAGCAGGGTAAATGCTCATTAACTGCCCCATGCGAACCAAAGACGATAATACGGCTATCACAAACACATCAATCATTGACCAGCGACCAACAAATTCGACTATTTCGTAAATAAAATGCATCGTTTCAGAATTATGACGCCCTTGATTTTTAGCATCCCAGCACAACCAGCTAATCGCCAGCATTTTCAATGAAGGCACCATGATACTGGCGATGAAAATAACCATGGCTACGGGATAAGATCCTGAACTCCAAAGTAAAATAATCCCTTCCAAAATGGTGGAATTAATATGGCTCCCCAATGCCTGAGTGACCATGATAGGCAATAAATTCGCCGGAATATAAAGTATGACTGATGTTATCAATAACGCCATTGTGCACTGGAGGCTATGGCGGCGGCGAGCATGTCCCTTTGTCTTGCAGCGAGGGCACCGGGATTGCTCAGCAGGTAAAATGGCGGTACAGCATTGGCAAAGCCTGACACCTTGCATCAAACCGGGTTTTCCGGCTTGTAAGGTGTGACAAAATTCAGGGGCTGGCTCGATTGCATTCCAAAACCAATGTCTGTCAAGGCATTGAAATGCCCTGATCTGAAATAGACAAAATAAGCAATAAGGCAGGAAACTCAAACCGATACTGATATCGCCATATGCCATGAGCTTAACAAAGCTCACCAAAATCCCCGCCAGAAAAATTTCTGCCATGCACCAGCTTTTCATTTTAAACAGAATGCGGGCCAGCTCTATCTTCAGGCGGTGCGCCATTTTAACGTTCTGACATAAGAGAATGATGGCCAACATACAAAATGTTGGCACAAACTGAACAAAAATCAGGAAGAACACTGCCATGCTGGAATAGTCTTCACTGAACATCACCCTCGGGATTTGAGTCAGCGTAATTTCGCTGACAATCCCCGCAACACTCATGCTAATAAAGGGAAACAGGCAAGCCAGAAACAACATCGACAAGGCGCTTACTGCATAGACTGTCGGCTGGCCGCGCGGCCTTTTCCACTTTGCTGTCAGCAAAGTGTCACAGCGCGGACACACCGCTTTTTTCCCTTGTTCCAAATCAGGTACAGCCGCCAGCATGTCACACTGGGGACAAAGAACCAGCTTGTCATGCTGATGGTTATTGGAACACAAAGTGTTTCTCCTTTAACAAAAACGATAAGCTTCTCTCAATTGGCAGCGATCATCCATTTTTCATCATTTCCAGTTCCTGCCAACGGTCAAACGCTTTTTCCAATTCTTGTTCTTTATTTGTCAATTCATTCAGAACATTTTGTGTAACTTCGTGAGGCTGGTTGAAGAATTCAGGGTCACTGACCTGAGATTGCAATTTCTCAATCTCTTCTTCTAGCTTTTCCAATAATGATGGTAGTTGCTCTAGCTCTCGCAGTAAATGGTAACTTATCTTATTATTTGCCCGCTTGGATGTTTCCTTCGGTTTGACTGCCTTGGTTTCAGGATTACTTTTTTTCTCTGAAGACTGGAGCAGGGAGACGGCTTGTGCACGCTGCTGCTGGGCATCATAATACCCCCCCATATAATTGTTGACTTCACCTTCGCCTTCAAAGATCCAGCATTCAGTTACCGAGTTATCAACAAATTGACGATCATGGCTCACCAAGATGACTGTTCCCGTATAGCTATCAACCATCTCTTCGAGTAATTCCAGCGTTTCAACATCAAGATCATTGGTTGGTTCATCAAGGATCAGTAAGTTGCTTGGTTTCAGGAATAAACGCGCCAGTAACAGACGATTGCGTTCTCCACCGGAAAGTGCTCTGACAGGCGTCATCGCACGTTTAGGATGAAAAAGAAAATCCTGCAAATAACCCAGTACATGACGGGAACGTCCGTTAACCATCACTTCCTGTTTACCATCTGCAAGGTTATCTATGACTGTTTTATCGGGATCCAGTGCCGCGCGGTGCTGATCAAAATAAGCCACTTCCAGTTTTGTACCACAGTGAATGCGCCCGCTATCTGCCGTCAAATCTCCCAGCATCAGCTTCAATAATGTTGTCTTGCCGCAACCATTTGGCCCGATCAACGCAATTTTGTCGCCACGTTGAACCTGAGCCGAGAAATTTTTGACCAATGTTTTATCACCAATCCGGTAATTCACATTTTCCATTTCAAACACTATTTTACCTGAACGTGCTGCTTCTCCGACCTGCATTTTCGCCGTACCCATAACATTACGGCGTTCTGACCGTTCAACACGCAGCGCTTTTAATGCCCTTACCCGCCCTTCATTGCGCGTGCGCCGTGCTTTAATTCCCTGACGGATCCAAACTTCTTCCTGCGCCAGTTTCTTGTCGAATTCAGCATTTTGCATTTCTTCAACACGCAATGCCTCTTCTTTGCTTTCAAGGTATTTATCGTAATTACCCGGCCATGAAGCCAGTTTTCCCCTGTCCAAATCAATAATGCGTGTTGCCATGTTGCGAATGAATGAACGGTCATGGGAAATGAAAACAAGGCTTCCTTTGAAGTCTTTCAGGAAATTTTCCAACCATTCAATCGTATTAATATCCAGATGGTTGGTTGGCTCATCAAGAAACAAAACTCTTGGTCCACAAACCAGCGCTCTGCCCAGCGCGGCCTTACGCAACCAACCACCAGACAGTGAGGATAATTTTGCTTCTGCGGGTAATGACAGTTGTTTCAATACGTCGCTGATCCTGCTATCCAGTGACCAAAGACCACGGGTATCCAATATTTCCTGCGACTCAGCCAGCTGCTTAAGGTTTTTTTCACTGGGGTCCGTTTCCACCAAACGGGAAATATGGTGGAATGCTTTGATATACCCGGCCTGCTCTTTAACGCCTTCCGCGACAAAGTCAAATACTGTGCCTTCTACATCACGGGGAGGATCTTGTTCTAAACGGGCAACAACCAAATCTTGCTCATAAATGACCTGCCCATCATCTAATGGCTGCTCTTTCGCCAGAACACGCAATAATGTTGATTTTCCTGCGCCATTGCGTCCAACCAGACAGACCCTTTCATTTTCTTCAATATGCAACTCTGTGTTATCCAACAGCGGTGCATCACTGAAGGATAACCAAGCACCAGATAAACTAATCAGTGACATAATATTATTTTTCCTCGCCAGCGTGACACAGCAACCAACAGTTATGAATCTGACGGTTACGGGCAAAATCCTGAGATAATGTTTTTCCTGTTATTTCGTTTGCAACCAGCCCTAATTTCTCCAGTTCAGCAAAATCCATTTTGAATCCTCGCTTATTATTGGAAAACATCAGGGTTCCACCACGACGCAGCAAACGTTTTAATTGTTTCATTAGTTCAATGTGATCACGCTGAACATCAAAAGTGTCTTCCATTCGCTTAGAATTGGAAAATGTGGGGGGATCAATAAAGATCAAATCAAATTGTTCACGGGTTTGCGCCAACCATCCCAAGCAATCGGCCTGAATTAAACGATGCTGGCGTCCGATTAAGCCGTTCGCCTGTAGATTCTTTTCTGCCCATTCGAGATAAGTGCGGGACATATCCACCGTCGTTGTTGAGCGTGCTCCTCCCAATCCAGCATGAACTGTCGCAGAACCGGTATAGGCAAATAAGTTGAGGAAATCTTTGCCCTGGCTCATTTCACCCAGTTTTTTGCGGGCAATACGGTGATCAAGGAACAGTCCTGTATCCAGATAATCGGTCAGGTTAACCCAAAATTTCGCACCGTACTCGTTGACCAAAAAGAACTCTTGTTTCTCGGCCATTTTTTCATATTGGCTTTTGCCTTTCTGACGTTGGCGTGTTTTCAGGATCAGTTGGTTGGATGTTAAACCCAGCACATTCATTGTGGCGCTGATAACATCAAACAAACGTTGACGAGCTTTATTGGCATCCACAGTTTTTGGAGGGGCATATTCCTGAACGACAATTTTATCCGCATAGCGATCAACGGCAACGTTGTATTCAGGCAAATCTGCATCATATAAACGGTAGCAATCGATACCTTGCTGCTTAGCCCATTTACTGAGTTTTTTCTCATTCTTGCTCAAGCGGTTTGCATAGTCTTCTGCAATCCCGGTATCCAATGGCTTCGGACTATCCGACAATGGCTCAGATCTTTCGATAGATTGGATAGAATAGTTTTTCTGAACACAATCCAGCGGGCCATTTTTCGCTTTAAACTCGCGCTCTGCACGTAATTGCAGGCAACTCAACAGTTCTGGTGAAGCGCTGAACAATGATAAACGCCAGCCCGGAAAACGGCTTTTCATTACACGACCGAATATGCTGTGTAAGGCTATCAAGGCCGGTTCACTTTCAAGACGCTCACCATAAGGCGGGTTGCTTAATACCGTTCCCACCACACCTTCTGGCAGTGGATTTTCCAGTTTACTTGCATCTCCCTGCTGGAACTGGATCAATTGTGCAACGCCTGCTCTGCGCGCATTTGAGCGTGCCATATCCATGACACGGCGATCGATATCTGCGCCGAAAAAGCGCGAAGTCGTCTCCTGTAGCCCTTTACGAAAACGCACTTGTGCTTCCGTTGTCACTTCACGCCAGATTGTTTCATCAAATTTCAGCCATGACATGAATCCCCAATGCGTACGATGCAAGCCAGGGGCACAATCTGCTGCCATCATGGCGGCTTCAATTAATAATGTTCCTGAACCACACATAGGGTCGACCATGGGCGTACCGGTACTCCAGCCCGAACGCATAATAATGGCTGCGGCAAGGGTTTCTTTCAGGGGAGCTTGTCCCGCCAAGTCACGGTAACCACGGATATGCAGACTGTCACCACTCAAATCGAGTGAAACGGTTGCTTTTTCTTTATTTAAGAAGACGTTCACACGGACATCCGGCTGTTGCTTGGCAACATCAGGACGCTGCTTTACTTTGCGCATAAAGCTGTCAACAATGGCATCTTTAACTTTCAGTGCGCCATATTGTGTATTTCTGATCTCTTCATTTGTGCCGCTGAAATGCACCGAGAACGTGCTGTCGACAGAGAAAATCTCACTCCAGTCAATCGATTGGACACCAAGATACAAGTCCAGATCGCTATAGACCTTGAATTCGTTGAGCGGCATCATGATACGGGATGCCAGTCTGCTCCACAGCAAACTTTTATACATCACCCTATCATCGCCCTGAAAATGAACCCCACCTTGGGCAATCTTACAGGATTGCGCTCCCAGCATTTCCAGTTCGTTCTTTAACAGTTCTTCCAGTCCACGTGCCGTGCTGGCAAAGAGAGAGTTCATTTTATTAATCACCACAAAAAGTTCACCACAAAAAAATCGTGGCACATTATAGCCAATACCAGCGACATGTCATAAAGTTGCTGACACGATCAAATATAAAAATATTTTGGAGAGAACAGATGTTAACCCTGTCGCGCCTCTATACCTATCCCGTTAAATCCATGCGCGGATTGCAACTTTCGCATTCCCTCGTCAATGAAAGTGGCCTTACATTTGATCGAAATTTTATGATAACCACAACGGACGGCACTTTTATGACGGGTCGCCAGTATCCACAGATGCTGCTGTTTACGCCAACTATGCTCCATAATGGCCTCTATTTACGAGCCCCGAATGGAGAAAGCGCAACAGTGCTTTACACTGATTTTAAAGAAGGGCGTTCACCCACCGAAGTTTGGGGAAACCATTTTACCGCTTTAGTCGCCCCCGAATCGATAAATACTTGGCTCAGTAGTTTTTTTGATACTCCTGTGCAACTTCGATGGATCAGTGAAGAATTAACTCGGCGGGTAAAGAAATTTCCTGATGTCTCATTATCTTTCGCTGATGGCTTTCCTTATCTAATTATCAATGAGGCGTCTTTCAATGCCTTACAGCAACGCTGTCCTGCCAGTATTAAAATAGAACAATTCCGCGCCAATATGATTATCACCGGCGCAGAGCCTTTCGAAGAAGATAACTGGCGGGTTATTCAGATCGGCGATCTTATTTTCGACCTCCCCAAACCTTGTAGCCGCTGCATTTTAACCACTGTCAGCCCGGAGAGAGGCCGCAAAAATCCCCAGGGCGAACCGCTGGCAACGTTGAGTTCTTTCAGAACAGCCGAAGAAGATGGTGCCGTCGATTTTGGGCAAAATGCAATTGCACGTAACAGTGGCATTATTCGCGTTGGTGATCATGTAAGGGTTTTGGAAAAGAGAACACCGCGCAAATATGGCAGTGGCCAGCAAACCAAGGATTTAACTTTACAGAAAACCGTTGAACAGTCTGTTTCCATTGAGTTCAATGGGCAGCATTTTATTGGAAATAATCAGCACATTATTTTAGAACAATTAGAAAATCAAGGTATTAGAATACCTTATTCATGTCGCGCGGGTATATGTGGTTCTTGTAAGATATCCTTAATTGAAGGTGAGGTATTACCTCTTAAATCGACAGCCATTAAAGAAAATGGAAAAATTCTGGCCTGTAGCTGTATCCCTAAAAATGATTTGGTCCTTAAATTAAGCATTAATAGTCTATAACAATCATATTTTTATTTAAGTCAGAGAGTATGGATAAGGTTATCTGTCTGACTTTTATATCCATATCTATTGTTAATTTTTAATCATTTTTTAATTGAGGAAATATTCTGTAAAAAACAGTCAGGAGAACACCATGAAGAATATATTTGAAAGCAGGTGTATATGAAATGAATAATATATGACCTAAATTAAATCGCATAATCGTATATCGTTTTCTGGATAGGTTCAATGTAAGGCATCAATCGGTCATTCATCACTTTAATCGGGGTACAGAAATCCATCACTTTGTCATTCAGCTCTAATTTTTCTTGTGCCAATAGACACAGGCTGGCATTATTACCCACTTCAACCACCATAAAAAGAGCTTCAACACCACTATCCTGCACACGTGCCTGAACAATTTCTCCGTGTTCTGGTTTCGCCATTAAAGAAAAACTTGAGAAATACCAACTCTTCGGCATTTGTGGTTTCATAAAACGAAACGCAACGACGCCATTCAAGGCCAATTCGGCCCGAAGTGCCGGGGCAATATTAATATGGCGGGAATGTTCTTCAAAAGCATAATAAAGTGCAGCATCATCAACAGAGAATGACATCTCTTTCATTGTTACAGCAAAATCAATCAACATTTTAGCGGGAAAACGAGAACGAAAAACCATGCCATTGGCGAGATCAAGCATGACACGACTATGCTCAGGATCGAAATACCAGCGCCACTGATCATCAGGTTTAATTTTCATTATCTACCCTTCTATGCCAAAAATAGTTTTTTGGTTAAAAACAAACACCACCATCAAATGGAAATTCAAAAAACGATAAAATTTTAATCTATTAAATAAAATATAGACGAGTTGGGGGCAGAAATAAACCCCCAGCCCAAAATTGCAGTAGATACTCAAATATGATTGATAATATCTTTGATTAATTTAGGACCTTTATAGATAAAACCAGAATATATCTGAATCAATGAAGAGCCCGCTTCCATTTTCTCTCTGGCTGCGACAAGCGAATCAATTCCGCCCACACCAATAATCGGTATTTCGCCTTTTAATTCTTGGGAAAGGCGCCGAATGATTTCAGTACTGCGCAACTGTACAGGACGGCCACTTAATCCTCCTGCCTGCTGACTGTAATTCAACCCTTCAATGATCTTTCTATCTAATGTTGTATTCGTTGCAATAACACCATCAATCTGATGACGAATTAAACTATCAGCAATTTTTATTAATTCTTCTTCTGAAAGATCAGGTGAAATCTTTACTGCAACGGGAACATACTTTTGGAACTTCTGCTGAAGTTCGTTTTGCTTGTTTTTGATCGCAGATAGCAGATCATCCAGTGCGTCACCGTACTGTAAGCTCCTCAAGCCGGGTGTATTCGGAGAAGAAATATTGATGGTGATATAACCTGCATGAGGATAAACTTTATCCATGCAAATCAAATAGTCATCTTTTCCATTCTCTACAGGGGTATCTTTATTTTTACCAATATTGATCCCAATCACGCCATCATATTTCGCGCGTTTGACATTCTCAACCAGATTATCCACACCAAGGTTGTTGAACCCCATCCGATTGATAATCCCCTCAGCTTCAACAACACGAAATAGCCTTGGTTTATCGTTTCCGGTTTGTGGGCGAGGTGTTACGGTGCCTATTTCCACAAAGCCAAAACCCATCGCGCCAAATGCATCAATGCAATCACCATTTTTATCAAGGCCAGCGGCTAAGCCCAGTGGATTTTTGAAAGACAGCCCCATGCAAGTAACAGGTTTGGTGGCAACGGATTGGCGGATAAGACATTCGAAAGGAGTACCAGTAACGCGTTTGAGTTGGCGGAAAGTCAGTTCATGCGCTTGTTCAGGATCAAGCTGGAACAGGGCCTTCCGTACTAGAGAATAACACATTTAGATTAACCTATTATTTTTATGCAAGAATTGCTAATTTTACATTTTAGATTATGCACAATCCTGTATATATATCATTGCTGCTTTGTCGTGACAGGGAAAGGCCGCTAAATTTACCATTATATGAGTAAACAAAAAAGCCTTCGTTATCTTTCCTTAATATCGCATACAGCCGGTATCAATCAACGTTGCTTAAACGTTTTCCCTGCCAGAGGCATATAATTGAGAAGTGAGTATTTAACTGAATGATATCATTACAGTGCTAAAACCGTGGTTTTATACCTTTCGACAAGCGCCGAAAGGTATAAAAAACAGGCCATCAATTAACTCTCAAGCGCCTTGGTTATTTTTTCGAACAGATCGCCAGACAAATTGTCCAGTTCTTTCAATTGCTCCAGTGCCTTACTCATCAACGCCTGACGTTTTTCATCATAGAGTTTCAGACGGATCAGCGGATCAATCAATCTTGATGCAACTTGTGGATTCCGGCTGTTCAAATCTGTCAGAACTTCAACCAAGAATTGATAGCCACGACCATCTTCAGCATGGAACGCCACCGCATTTCTGGCAAAGAATGTCCTTAATAACGAATAAACACGGTTTGGATTGCTCAAACTGAAAGAACGGTGCTTCATCAAGCCACGGACTTTATCCAGTGCATCAAAAGCAGGGTTGGTCGCCTGAATTCGGAACCAGTTGTCCATGACCAAACCATCCTGATGCCAGCGTTGATCAAATTCATCCATTAATTGATAGCCACAAGGCAGTTCAGCAGATACTGACGCAGATAATGCAGCAATCGTGTCAGTCATATTATCAGCCTGATAATATTGTGCTGCAATTAACTTATCTGCCTGATCCCTGTCATCAATGAAGGCCAGGTAATAGAGACAGGTATTCCGTAAATCACGTTTTGCAATATCCTGATGGTCTACACGGTATGCGCCGGTATGAAGACTGTGATATACCGCAGCAAATTCATCCGCCATTTCATTGGCCAGCGTCTGCTTCATCGCTCTGAGTACATCATGGATCGCACGAGGATCAATGACCGTAAACAGCTCTGCCATTTCATTTTCAGATGGCAGTGTTAAAATCAATGCAGCCAATGCCGGATCAATATTTTTATCCAGCAACACAGCGCGGAAAGCGTCAATCACATGCATTGGCAGTTCCAAGGCTTGAGATTTCTGGCGACGGGGAACATTCAGTTTTACATAGTTAGCCAGTAAAGTCTGCGCCGCATCCCAACGAGAAAATTCATTGCGTGCATGTTTCATCAGGAATGAAAGCTGTTCATCACTGTAAGGATAATCCAGTTTTACCGGTGCAGAGAATTCACGCAGTAAAGAAGGTACAGGATGTGATGGAACATCATCAAATACAAATGTCTGCTCTGCATGAATGATATTCAAAATATGATTCACGGGCTGCCCATCACGGTGCAGTGGAATAACTCGACCGAGTTCATCATAAAGCTCGATATCCAGAGGAATGTGCAGAGGCAGTTTTTCTTTCTGTTCTGCTGTTGGCGGCGTCATTTGGCTAACGTGCAAAGTATATTGCTGCTTTTCTGCATCGTATTCATCCCGGACAGTCAGCACAGGCGTGCCCGATTGGCTATACCAACGGCGGAACAGCGTTAGGTCAACATTTGAAGCATCTTCCATTGCCTGAACAAAATCATCACACGTTGCTGCACTGCCATCATGACGGTGAATATACAACTGCATACCGGCCTGGAATTGTTCTTCTCCCAATAATGTGTGGATCATACGAATCACTTCTGCACCCTTTTCATAAACGGTCAGCGTATAGAAGTTATTCATTTCCATCACTTTATCAGGACGGATAGGATGAGCCATCGGGCTGGCATCTTCCGCAAACTGCGCAGCGCGCATGGTACGTACATTATTGATGCGATTGACGGAGCGTGAACCTAAATCAGAACTGAATTCTTGATCACGGAAGACAGTCAGCCCCTCTTTCAGGCTTAACTGGAACCAATCACGGCACGTAATACGGTTTCCTGTCCAGTTATGGAAATATTCATGGCCGATGACGGATTCAATGGCAAGATAATCATTGTCAGTTGCGGTTTCTGTTTTTGCCAGAACATATTTGGAGTTGAAAACATTCAGTCCCTTATTCTCCATTGCGCCCATATTAAAGAAATCAACGGCAACGATCATATAGATATCAAGGTCATACTCCAAACCAAAACGCGTTTCATCCCATTTCATTGAATTTTTCAGGGATGTCATGGCCCAATCCGCACGATCCAAATTACCTTGGTCAACAAATAATTCCAATGCAACTTCACGGCCACTGCGAGTAACAAAAGTATCACGCAGAACATCAAAATTTCCCGCAACTAATGCAAATAGATAAGCAGGTTTCGGGAATGGGTCCTGCCATTGCACCCAATGGCGCCCGTCACTCAGTTCTCCCTGAGCAATGCGATTACCATTGGAAAGCAAAAACGGATATTTGGATTTATCTGCGGTAATGCGGGTTGTGAATCGGGCCAAAACATCCGGACGATCCAAATAATAGGTAATGTGGCGGAATCCTTCAGCTTCACACTGAGTGCACAACGCATCCCCGGAGACATACAACCCCTCAAGTGCTGTATTTGCTGACGGATTGATTTCATTCACAATTTTCAGAGTAAAATGTGCAGGTAACTGTTCAATCAGTAACTTTCCATCTTGTTCCTGATAATGTTCCCAAGATTTATCATCTACATAAAGGTTTTTTAAAGTCAGATTTTCTCCATCCAGAACCAGCGCGGTTATTTCATTAGCCAAACGCTTTACCTGACTGATTGCTGTCACCGTCGTTTTATTGGCCTCAAGTTCAAAATCAAGGGCAATGTCCGTAATTGTATAATCTGGTGTTTTATAATCCAGACGGTGTTTAACGAGTCGCTGTTGTATCATAGGGAACCTTTTCCATTACTTTTGACAGGCATATTTTTTATCGATATCGTTTTGAACAGTATAGTTGGCAGTATCTACCTAATCTTGATGACAAATTATCTGACATGCTATGTATGTTTTCATATTATCTGTGTTTTCATACCATCTCTATTTTATAGAGATATTTCCACAGAAACGTTCAAATCGCTAACGCTGCCATAGAGAGACTCACCTTTCAATCAGTAAATCTCTTTTTTTGGATGTTAATAACTTATTAAATAAAAGTATAAATGATGTGAGCAGCATATTAGTACTTTCGTGCTAATTGTCATCTCATATCCCATTTAACATGTTATTATCTGTAAATGGATTAACCTTAATCTTTAGACGCAGGAAAATATATGCAGCGATGTAACTTCAGTAACCGACTCATCACGGTATACTTTCCTGATTTTATCGATTTAGCAGACATGAATACGCTCCGCGAGGATGCCTGACGCGCCATGATCTTAGACGCTACCCCGATTATAAAATCACTGCTTGATACAGATGCCTATAAATTTCATATGCAACAAGCAGTGTATCACCATTACAGCAATATTCCTGTTGTTGCAGAATTTCGTTGCCGTGGTGATGAACTGCTCGGAGAATATGCCGAGACGTTACGTCATCAAATTAACCTGATGGCTAATTTAACACTAACAGAGCGTGAAGCCGATTTCCTCTCCCGCCTCCCGTTCTTTAAAAAGGATTACCTGAACTGGTGTAAATCTTTCCGCTTTAACCCTGAGCAAGTCGAAGTCTCTGTCACTCATGAAGGACAATTGGCTATCCGTATTTCAGGTTTATGGCATGAAGTGATTTTATGGGAAGTGCCTTTGCTGGCCCTGATCAGCGAGTTGGTTCATCGCCACCGTTCACCTGAAGTCACGCCGGAAGATGCTGTTATTCAGCTGAGAAAGCTTATTGAGCTGTTCTATAAAGATGCCGCGGATGAAAATATTGATTTGTCCGGTTTCAAGTTGATGGATTTTGGCACTCGCCGTCGTTTTTCACACGACGTACAATACGCCATTATCAACGAATTAAAGAATAGTTTTCCGTACCTAATCGGAACCAGCAACTACAAGTTTGCTGAACAACTGGATCTTACCCCTCTCGGCACGCAGGCACATGAGTGGTTTCAGGCTCATCAACAGATAAGCCCTGATTTGGCCAACAGCCAGCGAGCCGCCTTGCAAACCTGGTTAAATGAGTATCCAAATCAGTTAGGTATTGCACTCACAGATTGCATTACCATGGATGCTTTCTTACGGGACTTTGACAAACCATTGGCCATGGCTTACCAAGGTCTGCGCCATGATTCTGGCGATCCTATCGAGTGGGGTGAAAAAGCCATTGCACACTACCAATCGCTGGATATTGACCCGATGACGAAAACACTGGTGTTTTCTGATAGTTTGGATTTGCAGAAAGCACTGGCGTTGTACCAACATTTTCATAAGAGAATCAATGTGGTCTTCGGCATTGGCACTCGCCTGACCTGCAATATTCCCGGTGTAAAACCCCTGAATATTGTGATTAAGTTGGTTGAGTGCAACGGTAAACCTGTAGCCAAACTCTCCGACAGCCCCGGAAAAACCATCTGTGAAGATGATGAGTTTGTCGATAGGTTACGCCGGGCATTTGATATTCCCTATATAGAAAAAGTCGTTTAATCCCGCCAATTATCACTTGCGTAACCGGCTTTATGCTGGTTACGCAAGTAACGAGCATATTTTCCCTTTATTTCCTGGCTAAGACACGCAATTTCTTCTTGTTTCCTGAGAGATGACAAGTAAGATAGAAGATCTTCCCCTGATAACAGGGGATTGACAGTAAGTCTATACCTGACAAGAAAGGTATATCTGGTTATCCAATTCACTATATAAATGAAGAGAGAAAATTATGAGCGTAGCGCCTGTAGTCGATGTACTGCAAGGCCGTGTTCCGGTTGGCAGTGAAGTCACCGTTCGCGGTTGGGTACGTACAAGGAGAGATTCTAAAGCTGGTATCTCATTCCTCGCCGTCTATGACGGTTCCTGCTTTAATCCATTACAGGCCGTCGTTAATAATAATTTACCGAATTATCAGGAAGAAGTACTGAGTTTAACCACAGGCTGTTCTGTAGAAGTGGCAGGCACAGTGGTTGAATCACAAGGCAAAGGCCAATCCTTTGAACTGCAAGCGACTAAAGTCACCGTAGTCGGCATGGTTGATGATCCTGATACTTATCCTATGGCGGCTAAACGCCACAGCATCGAATACCTGCGTGAAGTGGCACACCTTCGCCCACGAACCAATCTGATCGGTGCTGTTGCACGTGTTCGTCACACTCTGGCGCAAGCCCTGCATCGCTTTTTCCACGAAAAAGGCTTCTTCTGGGTATCATCACCATTGATCACCGCGTCAGATACTGAAGGTGCGGGTGAAATGTTCCGCGTTTCTACTTTAGATCTGCAAAACTTGCCACGTACAGATAAAGGTGATGTCGATTTCAGCCAAGATTTCTTTGGCCGTGAAGCGTTCCTGACGGTATCCGGTCAGTTGAACGGTGAAGCTTATGCGTGCGCATTAAGTAATGTTTACACCTTCGGTCCTACTTTCCGTGCAGAAAACTCCAATACCAGCCGCCACTTGGCCGAGTTCTGGATGCTTGAACCTGAAGTTGCGTTTGCGGATCTGAACGATATCGCCAAGCTTTCAGAAGAGATGCTGAAATATGTTTTCAAGGCTGCATTGGAAGAACGTGCAGATGATTTGGCGTTCTTTGCGGAGCGTGTTAATAACGAGGTTATCACTCGTCTGGAAAAGTTTGTCGATTCTGACTTCGTTCAGCTGGATTACACTGATGCAATAGAAATTCTGGAAAATTGCGGGCAGAAATTTGAAAACCCCGTTTTCTGGGGTGTGGATTTGTCATCAGAACACGAGCGTTATCTGGCCGAGAAGCATTTCGAAGCGCCGATTATCATGAAAAACTATCCAAAAGACATCAAAGCCTTCTACATGCGCATAAATGAAGATGGCAAGACTGTGGCGGCAATGGATGTTCTGGCGCCGGGTATTGGTGAAATCATCGGCGGCTCTCAGCGTGAAGAGCGTCTGGATATGCTGGATAAGCGTTTGGAAGAGATGGGCATGAACAAAGAAGATTATTGGTGGTACCGTGATCTGCGCCGTTATGGCACCGTGCCTCATTCTGGTTTTGGTCTGGGCTTCGAGCGTCTGGTCGCTTATGTCACCGGTGTATCCAACGTTCGTGAAGTTATTCCGTTCCCACGTACCCCAAGAAACGCAAGTTTCTAATGAATCAGCTCAATAAATAAGCTAATAATCAATCCTTCGAAAAGCCAGCAAAAGCTGGCTTTTTCATTTTATGGTAAAAACCACTTGAAAAAAGTTCCCTCACATTTACATTTTGAAACATCTATTTGCACTTTATTACGTATTTTGCACTTTTGTAGCATCTTGAGGGTGGATAAAATTCATTACCAATGGAACACTGATCGCCAATTAATAAGACACTCGATACCTACAAATAGTTCCAAAATTTTTTAGTGTTCTGTTTTTGTCAAGTGTCTGGATAACACCAATGAGGGTAATAATAATGAAACGCAATATTCTTGCAGTGGTCATCCCAGCTCTGCTGGTTGCTGGTACAGCAAACGCAGCTGAAATCTTTAACAAAGACGGCAACAAACTGGATCTGTACGGTAAAATCGACGTACGCCACCAAATCGCAGACGAAAGAAGCGGTGAAGACGGTGATGATTCTTACGCACGTATCGGTATCAAAGGTGAAACTCAGATTTCTGACCAGCTGACTGGTTTCGGTCGTTGGGAATATGAACTGAAGGCTAAAAACGCAGAAAATGATCAAGACGCGAGAACTCGTCTGGCTTATGCGGGTCTGAAATTCGCTAACTACGGTCAAATCGATTACGGTCGTAACTACGGTGTGAACTATGACGTTAACGCATGGACTGACGTGCTGCCAATCTTTGGTGCTGACTCCATGTCCAAAACTGATAACTTCATGACTGGTCGTTCTACTGGCCTGTTGACTTACCGTAACACTGACTTCTTTGGTCTGGTTGATGGCCTGAACTTTGCTCTGCAATACCAAGGCCAGAATAGCGACCGTACCAAAAACAAACGTGGCGATTTCAAAACAGCAAATGGCGACGGTTACGGTTTGTCTGCTACCTATAACGCAGGTTACGGTATCACCGTTGGTGGTTCTTATGCGAATTCTGCACGTACCTCAGACAGCCAGAAGTATTTCAGTCATGCTTTTGGCGAACGTGCCGAAGCATGGAACATCGGTGCTAAATACGACGAGAACAACGTTTATCTGGCCGCTATGTACGGTGAAACCCGTAATATGACCCCAGGCGCAGGTGCTAAGAAGCATTATAATTTTGGTGGCATTGCAAACAAAACTCAGAACATCGAAGTGGTTGCACAATACGATTTCTCTAGCCAAGGCTTTGGTCTGAAACCATCTCTGGCCTATGTTCAGTCTAAAGGCAAAGACCTGACTGAAGCTGATAAAAAATTCAGCGCAGATCTGGTTAAATATGTTTCTGTAGGTACTTACTACATGTTCAACAAAAACATGACTGCCTATGTTGATTACAAAATCAACCTGCTGGACAAAAACTACGGTAAAGACACCGGTGCTCGCAACGTACTTGGTGTTGGTCTGACTTATCAGTTCTAATCACTGCTGATAAACAATTTAGCTAAAACTAAACTTATTTATCTCAAAAAGGCAGCGCTAATGCGCTGCTTTTTTTGTTTTACCCTTCTGTTTTTCAAGCTCTTTTTCTCACGACTTCTCTCACTACGTAAACTAGTTCACAAGATTTTATTCTTTTTGCTACAAGTAGTTGGCAAATGCTTTCCTTAGCGTTACCCTGAGCGCGTATAAATTCTTTTGGGCTTAACTCTCCAAATCTTGGAATTAAAAAAATGTTTGAGAAAATCACAGCAGCACCTGCCGACCCCATTCTTGGTTTAGCTGACAGCTTTAAAGCTGATCCCCGTGAAAACAAAATCAATTTAGGTATCGGAGTCTATAAAGACGAAACAGGTAAAACCCCTGTTCTGACTACGGTTAAAAAAGCAGAAAAATTCCTGCTGGAAAACGAAACAACTAAAAATTATCTGGCAATTAGTGGCTTACCTGAATTTGGCCGTGTTACTCAGGAGTTACTCTTCGGCAAAACCAGCCCTGTTGTTACTGATAAACGTGCCCGCACTGTACAAAGCCCAGGCGGAACGGGTGCACTGCGCACTGCCGCTGATTTCATTGCAAAGCAAACTAATGCAAAACGCGTCTGGATCAGCAACCCAACTTGGCCAAACCACAAAGGTGTTTTTGCCACTGCCGGTTTAGAAATCCGCGAATACAACTATTACGATGCACAAAACCACGCGCTGGATTTTGATGGTATGTTGGCAAGCCTGTCTGAAGCAGAAGCGGGGGATGTTGTTCTGCTGCACGGTTGCTGCCATAACCCAACCGGTATCGATCCAACACCTGAACAGTGGCAGAAACTGGCTGACTTATCTGCTGCAAAAGGTTGGCTGCCAGTATTCGATTTTGCTTACCAAGGTTTTGCCAAGGGTTTGGATGAAGATGCAGAAGGTCTGCGCATTTTCACCAAAAACCACAATGAACTGATCGTTGCCAGCTCTTATTCCAAGAACTTTGGTTTGTACAATGAGCGTGTCGGTGCGTGCACCATTGTTGCCGCAGACAGCGATACAGCCGAAAAAGCATTCAGCCAGGCGAAATCCATTGTCCGTACCAACTACTCTAACCCACCTGCACACGGTGCTTCTGTTGTGACAACAATCCTGTCCAACGATGACCTGAAAGCAGAATGGGTTCAAGAATTGGCTACCATGCGTGAACGTATTCAACGCATGCGTCAGTTGTTTGTTAACACATTGCAGGAAAAAGGGGCGAAACAAGATTTTAGTTTCATCATTGCCCAAAACGGTATGTTCTCATTCAGCGGCCTGACTAAAGAACAAGTTGACCGCCTGCGTGAAGAATATGCTATTTATGCTGTTAGCTCTGGCCGAATCAACGTAGCAGGCTTGACACTGGAAAATATGGTTCCTCTGTGTGAAGCGATCGTTGCCATACTTTAATTCATTGCAATCGAATGTTTGAGTTCTCTTGCTAAAAAGCCGCTTTCATCAGCGGCTTTTATTTTTCACATCTGCTTTATATCAACAAATATAACGAAAAAATATACCCTTCATCTTTCAAGCTACCGCGTTACTGCTGTAACTTGAAATCCAGTAAATATACATCCAATCAATTTTGCAGGAATGGGTTGGTTTTTCGTTCGTGCCCTAACGTCGACATCGGGCCGTGACCGGGAATAAATTGATAATCGTCCCCCAATGGCAATACTTTTTCCTTAATGGATTGGATCAATTCATCATAATTTCCCCCAGGAAAATCTGTACGCCCAATACTGCCCTTGAACAATACATCTCCCATGGAAATTAATTTTTCTGCATGATTAGCCAGAATAACATGCCCGGGTGTATGTCCCGGACAATGCAAAACAGACAATGTAACCTTGCCAATCTGTAGCGTATCTCCATCTTCTAACCAACGATCTGGCGTAAAAGAGGGACAGGGTTCAACACCAAACATCTGGCATTGAATTTCCAGGCCTTCGATCCAAAAGGCATCGCCTTTATGCGGCCCGTGAACCGGTACATTGAAATGCTTTGCAACTTCAACAGTCGCACCAACATGGTCATAATGACCGTGTGTCAACAAAATTTGTGTTAATTTTAGCTCGCGACGTTCTATTTCAGCAATCAGTTGCTCGGCATTACCACCAGGATCAATAATTGCTGCTTCTTTCGTTTCTTCACACCAAATCACTGTGCAATTCTGCATTGCCATCGTAACGGGAATAATGTGATATTTCATTATATTGTTTAGCTCCACAATCAAGACTCACCATGGGGTAATAAGATTACCACGTCCTTACGGGGCCTGTATCAATATGAACAAAATTACTTTTGGGATAAAAACCCACTCCCCCCGATCGCATTTTCAATGCAGCCTTGCGTATATGCGAAAGCTGAACACCGTTAATATGAAAATCCATCGCCTGACCACGGGTATGGTAACTATGTTTTGCAACTCCGCCACTGGCTTGACGCAACTTATTATTTGTCGCCAATGAACGATAACCAGAAACCAATTGAACAGATTTATTTATTCCCATCAGTGCCTGTAATAAATAAATTTGATCAAATAATTTTGGGTCAATAGTTTTGACCTTATTTTGACGAAAATCACGGAATAAATAATTCAGACGAGCTAATTCTGATTTATTATAACTGCGACCATCAAAAAATTCAGCTTTAAGCCTTTCTCCTGTATGCAGATTATCAAAATGCAAGATTCGGGGTCGTGGTGTCGTCAGTGCAGCCAAAACGGGCTGAGGCAATAAACCTAACCCCAACGCAGCCGCACTAACGCCGAGCCACTTTCGGCGATCGTGGTCAATATCATTCATGGATCATATGCCCTGCTATTCTATGATGTATTAATAATTTCTAAACTACACAATATCGAAGTTTAACCGACTAATAAGACATCAATCAATTAAAAGTAGTTTCAATTATTTTTGTATATTACTGTAAATTAATCAACTCATAATTGTGATCAACATAACATAATACAAACCATAATCAGCACCTATTAAACATCAATGAAACGATATTAATATAATTCCTATCCCATCTGATACACAATAGAACAATAAATGTAAGAAAAACATCCTACCCTAAAAGATAAATTACAATAAAAAACACTTAAAAAATAATTGGTAATATAAAAAACGGCAAAAAAATTATTTTTTCACCGTTTGTAATTAATGATATTTAAATTCCATTTATTCTTTTATAAAAACTCAATAACAGCAAATTTTATAAATCGTTTCTGGATACCAAAAACTTGAATAAAGGCTCAGATTGCTGTCTCGCGCTTTCATCATAGCTATAGATATCTGCACGATATTGTGGTTCATCTTTTTCATTCACCCAAGCAGTTTGATAATAGAGAAAAACAGGGATCTTCTTGGGGATATTGACATATTTAGTTGTCCATGTTTTCAGTGAATTGCTCACTTTCGTTTTATCCCAACCTGCATCCCCCAATAACATATTCGCCAGCTCGGGTGCCTTATTGACACGAACACAGCCAGAACTGACCGCCCTCATTTCTCGGCTGAAAGAAGCCTTATTTGGTGTATCATGCAAATAAATGGCTTCCGAGTTCGGCATATTAAATTTAAAACGCCCTAATGAATTTCCTGGACCAGGGGCTTGCCGCAAACGATAAGGGAAATTGCTGGGCGTAATGACTCCCCAATTGATAGTGGATGGATCAACAACCGAGGCATCATTACTCCAACTGGAGAAAACCGTATAGCCTCGTGAGCGAAAATAATTCGGATCATTCATGGCCCTTGGAGCAATATCTTTCCGGGTCATACTCGTGGGGACTGTCCACGGAGGGTTAATCACAACATTATTTAATTCACTGCTCATAATGGGTGTTTTTCGGCTAGATCGCCCGACAACCACTTTAGAACTCAGAACCTCTTTTCCATTCAAGTAATAAAACAGAGAATAATCAGGAATATTAACCAAAATCCCCGTGGCTATATTTCCGGGAATAATTCTCAGCCGCTGTATATTCAGTGCCATAATTCTGGCACGAATTTTTGGTGTTGTGTTTAGCCATACTTTAGTCGATTTTCCAATAACACCATCAACAGATAATCCGTGTAAAGCCTGAAAACGTTTAACAGCGGCAACCAATTCTTTACTGTAAACCTGACTTTCAGCTTTGGCGTCTGATGAATCTAACGTACCTGTCCTCACTAATATTTTTCGTAATTCAATGACGCTATCACTATTTTGCCCCGGTCTTAATGTTCCCTTAAACGAAAATTCTGGCCATGATTGGTTATCAGATAATTGTGATAACATTTCCTTTCGCATATTTTCATACATGGGGTGATTAGGAGATAATCCTTTAATATAACTCAGAACAAGATTATCATTGATACTTTGTTGCCATTTATCAATGACATTAGAGGGAGGCAAATCAATCTTATATGTATTTTTACCGTATAACCAAGCATCCCCTTTTTTCTGAACATTATTGATAAAATGAAGATATCCCAGCATTGCATCAGATAAAATAATATCTCGACCTATATCACTTAATTCAGGAGAATTCAGTTGCATCAGCCATTTTTCAAATTGAGGCTGAAAACCTGCTAATGATATTTCAATTAATTGATTTTCAAACTGCTGTACTGCTTTCTTATCTGTCCATAAAGGTTGCATTTTATTGGCGGAATATAAAGTTACCAACCGTTCAAAGAATATCGGTTTTACTTGTTGTGGCAACCAGTTTTGCAACTGTTTTCGATTTTCATCAACAGAATGCACTGAAAATATAGGAATAGTCTTATCAGCTGACACAACGATATCTGCCTTTTTTTGTTCCTCTGATAACTGCTGAACACCATTTACGACTAATCCATTTTGTTGATTCGCTAAACCTTCTGATATCACTAACGCGCTAAAAATAAAAGAAACTTTCAGTAATCTGATCGTATTCTTTGCCATAAGCGTTCACCTCACCTTATTCGTATACCCGTTGCCGTTCAAGTGGTTCACTTGTTTCCGTGTTAAAACCTGAAACTTATTAGGTATATGCAGCTATCCAATGACTTATTCTAATTATCAGCTGATCTATTTTATCAGAAAAGAATGCTATTCATTATATACGTAATTATCTCTTAAAGCAGATTAAATTCAAGATGTTCAAACAAACAGAAATATACATTACAATAAATTATCTTATACCCGCTTAAAAAAACAAAAGGCACCAAAGATGCCTTTAATCAGAATCACTTCTATCAGATTTTCTGGTTAATATTCCGAATTAATGATAACCTCTTCTCCAAACCGACCCGCCTTGGGCAAAGGTTGATAAGAAGAGTTTGATGCTCTCAAAACTCGAATGCCTCGAATATTCAGCTCTCGCGCAGCGGCAATATCCGCATCTGCATCACCATAATAAATTTTTAATTTATTCACTTTCATCCAACTGACTTTATTATTTTTACCCGGCTCTTCACCAGCAAAAATAACCGCGTTCATCTTGTCAGCAGGAATATGAAGTTCTTGCTGTAAATATTTAGTCACAGTTTCTGTTTTAGTTTTTGTACGGCCCGTAATAAAATAAACGGAATCACCCCTCTTCAAATGCATCTGAACTAATTCAATACCAATTTTTTTTGGCAAGCTGAATTTATCCCAACCATTATTCATTTTTTGCCAAAATTCTGGATTTTTCAGATAACGATTGTCATTCGGCGAGTATTCTGATTGACCACGATAAAAACCAGGGCTTGAAAATAATACGGTATCATCAATATCAAACCCGACGGCTACCGGAGGCTGATTATTCAGACTTTTTTCAATCTGTTCCACTGATACCCAATGTATTGCCTGACGTTGTGCCAAATCTGCTGCTGTGACACCTGAAGCAATTTGTTCAGGCATCTCTATTTTTGCCTGAGCCAACCCATTAAAGCTAAATACAAGAGCAATCACACTAAATGCCAGAGTAAATTTACGCATCGTTATTCCTTTTCATATTAATCATAACGGCATGAAATCATAAACATTATTATCGCACTAAAACGAGACATACTGCACAATTGATTAAAAGCTTATCTTCGTTATTGTCGCTTATTGTTATAGATAGTCTGATCATAGACTATATGTAGCAATGTGGCGCTTGAGGAATAAAGGAATAGAAAAAGGTAAAGCCACATAAAGCAAGGGGCCATATAATGGCCCCTTATGTCATTAAATAATCTAAATAAAACTATTCTTGCAATATAGGTTGTATTTGTTTTTGTTCGGTAGCCGGAACATCCTGTCCAAAACCACGTAATCCGACAACGTGAACATGCTCCTGATTGTTGAAAATTTTACGTACCAACTTATAGGTTGTCCCTTTTTCCGGGCTGATATTCTCAGGTGCAGCAATAATTAACTGCATTTGCAAGCGTTCACACAGTTCAAACAGCGTGGCAATTGATTTCGCATCTAAACGGGCTGCTTCATCAAGGAACAATAAACGGCATGGAGAGATGTCTTTTCCACGCAGACGACGAGACTCCTCTTCCCAGCTCTGTACAACCATAACCAGAATCGACATTCCCGTACCAATAGCTTCACCAGTGGAAAGTGCCCCGCTTTCTGCTTTCAGCCAACCATCTGAGCCCCGGTTAACTTCAACATCCAATTCAAGATAATTACGGTAATCCAACAGCTCCTCACCAACGGTTTGTGGTAAACGCTGCCCCATGTCAATCTGTGGATTCAGGCGCTGATACAGTTTTGCCATCGCCTCAGAGAAAGTCCAGCGCTGACTGCTGAACAGATCCTGATGCTGTTCTTGCTGCTCAGACAATACATCCAGCAAAAGAGCATGACTGTCACGCACATTCACATTCAGACGAACACCACCAACCTGACCAAAGGAAACTGCCTGCAACCCCTGATTAAGCATGCGAATGCGATTCTGCTCACGCTGAATGGTCTTACGAATAATATTCGCCACACTCTTGGAGCTAATGGCCAGTTTTTGTTCACGGGCAGTCAATTCTTCGGTTAAACGTGCCAGTTCAATTTCCATTTGCTCAATGGCATCAACCGGATCATCCGTACGGATGATATCCTGACGAATTCGTTCGCGCAGATGCTGGTAAACGGCCACAAAGAATTGAATTTTACGCTCTGGGCGTTTCGGATCTTCAGACAAGCGCAAAGCATCACGCAAATGTTCATTGTCAGCAACGGCCAGACGTAACGCGCCCAGCGCCTTATCCGACATAGAGCGCAGATCATCGCCGTCCATATAGGCGAGTTCACGGCGATGCAAGCGGCGTTCAACACCATTATCTTTCACCATGCGCATCACGGCGCACCAACCCGCTTTTGAAGAGGCAATCTGCTCACGTTTTTGGTGATAGTCACGTTCAGATTTACGCAGTTTTTTCTGGAGGTTATCCATTTCCGCTTCACAGAACGCAATCTGTTTCTCAAGTTGGTTGATACGAGATCGGTTCGTACCCACCGCAGCATGGAGCTGATCACGACGCTCCCGGGCACGGCTTTCTGCATTGGCATCAGCCTGAGCCCCAATTTCTTTCAACTCCTGCTCCAGCTCTTTCAACATATCCTGCTTCGTGTCATAAGAGCTTTTCAGTGATGCCAAGACCTGGCTGAACTGTGTACATTGTGATTGTTGCTGACGCAATTTCTCACGGGCACGGCTGCGATCAGATTCTGCGTGTTCAAGGCGTTGACGCAGTTTATCGTTCAGATCAGAATTTTCATTCAGCATTCCGGCTGAATCGCTGTAACTGAAATGCGCCCGGCGCTGTGCAACTTCTGTCAACGCAAACGCTTGCTGCTTGGCCTTATTTTGGGCATGTTGCGCTGACTCATAATCTTTTTTCAACTGCTCATGCTGCCGTGGATCACTCTGCAAAACAGAAACCAAAGGTTCAAGTTGAGTCAGGGCATGGTTATGTTGCTGCAAGAATTTCGCCGCATCCTGTGCTTCTGCCATCTCTTCACGCAGATTTTCCACTCGATCAATCAGCGTTTCATCCAACAAGATGGTGATTTGTGGAAGCAGGCGATTCAATGTAGACAGGCTTTCTTTTACCTGCACAAGTTTCTGCTGATGCTGCTGGGTTTGTACTTCAAATTGAGATAATTCACGTTCCAGCTCAATGCGGCGTTGATTCAGTGCCCGAATTTCCGCTTCCGGGTCATCAGCAAACGCAACAGACAGGTGTTTACCTACAAAACTGCTGAAAGACTGATGCGCACGCTGGATCTTCTGCACATCAAAGGACAGTGTGGCATAACGTTCAGCCAATGTATCACGTTCAAGGCTGAGTGCTTCCAGACGACTTTCCCTTGCCGCCCGTCCAAATAATGGAACTTCAGGATAACGGGAGTAACGCCACTGACGGTCAGATGATTTCACCAAAACCGAATTCGCCAATTCTTCGGAATGGAAGACGCTGTCATCAAAAGATTGTGGATCTCCCTCAATCAGATAAAGATCTTCCGGGCAATCTTCCAATGCTTCCAATTGTGGGCGGACCAATGCAAGGTCAGGCACAACAATAGCATGACGTGCCGGCCCATACAGCGCAGAGAAATAAGGCGCATCATCAATGGTAATGTCGTCATAGATTTCTGACAGCAAAACACCACCAAAACGCTCTGCCAATGCCAGCAATCGGCTATCTTCTGCGCCACTTGGCTGGCTCAGTCTCTCAATCTGCTGTTCCAGTTCACGCTTCTGAGCAGCGACATCATCACGTTCAACGGTAATTTCACGTTCCTGTTCCAGCAATTGCTGCATATATTCCGTGACATCATGACCATTTTCGAACGTTTCATTGCTCTGCTCACTCAAATGGTTAAGAGCATCCTGCGCTGCCAGCCACACAGGAGCACGCGCTGTCAGTTCTTTTATTTTGTGCTTAAGCTGTTCAAACTCCTGCCGTATCTGCATACGACGTTCACCGCTTTCATTGGCGCTTAAACCCAATTCTTCTAACTGGGCTTCTAATTCACCTTGCAGTGATTCTAAATCTTCCGGCTGATACTGCTGGCTATGCCGTTTACAGAATTCTTCCAGTAAACGCTCTGCATTTTTCTGGCTATTGAGTCTCTGCTCCAATTCAGCCAACTGAATGCGCAATGGTTGAACACGAGCAGCCAAATGACGTTGAGACGGCCATTCACGCAAAACTTCCCGGGCGGATTGCCATGCGTCACTGCGACTCACTTCTCCGACGATATTTTTCACCCATTGATAGGCTTGCTCAAACTGACTGTGCGCTGCATCAGCAACACTCAGCTTCTGTTCAAGCGCCAGTAAAATCCCAGTCGCCTGCTGTTCTTTGGCCTGATAAGTCTCTTGCCATTCCTCTATATTTTCTATCGATAAATCCGGCAGCTGGCAAAGTTCACGCGCGCGTCGCAGAGCCTGCAAAGCTTGTTGGTACTGGATGGCCCGGGTTTGCTGAACATCCAGAGCCTGCTGGTAATCAGCAAGCTGGCTTTTTAATTCATCAACCTCTTGTTCGGCCGCTTCAGACAAAGCTTCATATTCCGCCTGGAGATCTTTGGCTTCTTCTACAACCTCACTCTGTTCTTCCAGACGGTAAGTCAGTTCTTCAACATCCGATTGGTAGCGATCAATTTTTTCTTGCTGGCGCATTGCTGTCTGAACCAGGTTCAGGTGATCGCTGGCCGCCTGATAGTCCATTTCCAAATCGGACGATGCATCACTTTGTTCCGCTAATTCTCTCGCCATTTCAACATGGCGATATTGCTCAGCGATCAATTGGCGGCGGCCTGCAAAGAGTTCGCTGCGTAACGCCAGGCCTTCATCCAGATGAATCCGGCGTTCGTTGGCATGACGCATATAGTCAGCAGAAACATAGGCCGTTGCTTCAGTAATCAGGTGCTTGAAAAGATCACGGTCAGATTGGGTTACACGGATCGCTTCCAATGTGATACGGTTTTCACGCAATGCGGCTTCCATATCCTGAAAGGCTTTTCTGACACCACTATTCTCCGGCAGTAAATAATCACGCAATGAACGGGTAATGGCACTGGAAATCCCGCCATAAAGCGATGCTTCTATCAAGCGATAAAATTTACTCCGATCACTCGCTGAACGCAGGCGTTTAGGGATTACGCCCAAATCAAACATTAAGGCATGATAATCCGTAATAGAGTTAAATTGCTTAAACTGAACGCCTTCCATTTCATCAAGGCGCTCTTTAAGTTCATTCAACGGCAAAACCCGAGCCTGACGCCCGTTAATGTTCTCAGTTAATAATTGTGTCGGTTGGATGGACGCAGGAATGCCTTGGATCATAAATGGCTTGATATCAACTTTCCGGTCACGTCCGGCAATCTGCTGTAAGCGAACACCGGCGATGATCCGTTGATGGCGCGAATTAACGACATCCAGCGTGGAATAGCAGACACCTGCCCGCAGCTTACCATGCAAGCCCTTATCACGAGAGCCGCTGGTTGCACCGGCTTCTGTTGTATTACGGAAATGAAGTAATGTCAGATCCGGGATCATGGCGGTCACAAATGCCGCCATTGTCGTGGATTTACCCGCACCGTTACCACCGGATAAGGTTGTCACAAGCTCGTCAAGATCAAACGTTCTGGCAAAAAAGCCATTCCAGTTAACTAACGTCAGTGAGCGAAATTTACCGCGTTCAATCATGCCTGCTCATCCTCCGCATTTTCTGCTGAATGCTCTGATACTTCTTCATGTTCATTATCTTTCTGCGACGCTTCCACAGGCATGGCTTCACCATCACGGATCATCCGTAGTTGTGCCTCACGTGGATCGCCACCGCTGCGTACATCTGCACCAAAGCGGAATACAGCTTCGGTGATCGTAAATTTATTACTGTCATTTTGCAGGAAATAAACCATTCCCAAACGGCGTAATCGATTCAGGGAAGTGCGTGTTTTTTCCTGCAATTTTTGTTTATCGAGATCAGAACCTGTCGAGCGCTGATTCACCATTTTCATCAGCTTATTTTCATCAGCCAATGTCAATAATTCCTCGTACAACTCCTGAAAAGTAAAGATCCCCTGATTGGATAAACGCTCTGGGCTAAGGTAGAGGTAACACAAGATTTTACCTGTCATCATATCCAATTCCGATAAGACGGAGCGAGGGATCAATGTTGTTGAACGGGGACGCAGGTAGAAAAAACCTTCTGGTGCACGGATTAACTCAACGTTATAACGCGCATAAAATATTTCCAATTCTTCCTGAAAATCCATCAGAAAGGCGTGATTATCAAGATCATCCATACTGATATGACGGCCCGCACGCAGCTGGCTGTCTAATTCAGGAAAAAGCGCATTGGATAATGCCTGTGCCAGTTTTACTGGCATAAGTTGTTCAATATGTGTCGATGACATGTGCCTGCACCTTGGCTCCGTAATCATTAATCGCTAACCATTCCGCTGGCAACCCAGAGAAATCCGCTTCTGCAATACCCAATCGTACTGCGTGATCCACCAAAATTCTCGCGACATCAAAATGGTGTTTATGTGGATATTGTGCGAGATAGTCACGCATCACTGATCCCAAATCCAGAGGAAGTTTAGCCTGCTGGTAAACCGCCAACGCTTGCTCAACCATTGCAGCCAATTGTTCATTAATTTCATTAAACTCTTCGTATTCCATTTCCGGAGGTAACTCTCCCATTACCTCTTCGTTACGCAGAATCAGTTCTTCATCTCGCATATCCAAAAAACGCTCCGCGTTGGCAACGGTCAATGTCCACGGATTATCAAGAAAGTGTTGAACAGATTGGCGGAGGCGCTGGGCGAAAATGCGGTTTTTATCCATATCAATGGCTGTACGGATAAATTTGTGAACGTGGCGGTCGTAGCCAATCCACAAGTCGATGGACTGCTGCCCCCAATTGATAATACGATCCAGCTTACTTTGCAGATCAAAGACCAATCGATCTACTTGGTCAGAACCGCTGCCGTCCATATTCGCCGCCTGAATTCTCAACAGATTCGCCTGTAATTTGTCACCCGCTGCTTCCAGGGTATCCTGAAGTTCACGCAGTGTTCCTGATGTTTCAGATAACAATTGCTCACAGTTGGCAATAGCTGCCTGCCAATCTTGGTTGAGAAGCGCGGCAATATCCGATTTTACGCTGTTTTGCTGCTCATCCATCAAACGCTGGGACATATCAATGCTGTCAAAAATCTCTGCCACTGAATATTTGAGGGGAGCAAATACATTGCGATGCCAATGAAATTCATCACCGTCTTCTTCAGCAGCTTCTGCTGCCCGGTGTAACTCATTGGCAACAATGGAGAGTTGCATGGAAAGGCGTAACGTGGAAAATTCACGCTGACGAATGTAATAATCACTGATGCCGATTCCCAATGGCGTCAGGCGATAAATCGCGTTGCCATCCGCCAATTCACTGGTAAAACGGTTAAGCAGTTTCTGGCGGACCATATCATTGATGGCATTATTCGCTCTGACGGATATAGATTCAGAAGTCTGTTCAAAACCTTTGCACACTTCACGGAAAGCATCCACCAGCTCCCCTTCACTCATTTCACCATCAAGCCGTTCACTGTTCAAAACAGCAATAGCCAACAGAAAAGCCAACCGTTCTGGTGGCAACGAAATCGAAAAATCATTTTTTCTGGCCCAGGACACAAGCTCGGGAACAGTATGGGAATATTCACTACTCATAATTCGCTCTTTAAGGTAGGCTTGCGTGCCATCACATGAATATAACGCCCGAGGCTGATGTAAGGCTCCTGCCTGCAATAACGTTGTTCAAGTTCAAGCAACGCCGGAAAATCTGCGTCTTGTAATTGGCGGCTTTGCAGGTAATCATGGAAAACCCTCACACCTGTTTTACCTGTAATTTCCATGTTGAGTTCAGCTAACCATTGATATACATGTTCCGGTACTAATGGATTCTGTGGTGAAAGAGAACGTTTGCGGCGACGTTGAATATTGGGCGTCGCCAAATGGAAATTACCCAAGATGGCATTACGCATGACCAACCCATTGGCATTATAAAACATTAATGAGAGTGCACCACCCGGCGCAATTATATTTCCCAATGCGGCTATGGCATCTTTCTGGTCAGTGATCCACTCCAATACCGCATGAAATAGAATTAAATCAACAGGCTGTTCAATATGGCGCTCAATATCCTGTACCGGGCTCTGGATAAATTTCATTTGGTTAAGAAGACCCCGCTCTCGCGCATTATCTTTTGCTCGCAGGACCATCTCTTCTGACAGATCACAAAGTATGACCTGATGACCTAATTCAGCCAATTGGCAAGCCATATTCCCTTCACCACCACCCGCATCCAAAATGCGCAAAGGGCGTTGAGGCAAATGATTCAGCAATTCGTTAATATCCTGCCAGACGACGGCCTGCCTGATTTTACCTTTGGTTGTGCCGTAAATATTACGTGAAAATTTGTCTGCAATATCATCGAAATTGCGATCCAGCATGGAAAACTGCCCCACTTATAATCTAAGTTTAAATTGTTTATTGAGTCGTTATGCTATCTAGTGCTATTACTACTATTATTTTGGCACAGTAATTATTCAATTCACTACTTTTAGCCTTAAATCTGGCTCATACGATTGCAATTCAACCAAATCAAGGTCAATCAATGTTATTTCTGCTAAAAAAATACGTCGGCTCGCTATTAATGCCTTTGCCGTTGATTATTCTCATTTCTCTCGCAGCACTGCTGTTGCTCTGGTTTACTCGCTGGCAAAAGACGAGTAAAACCATTTTATCACTAAGCTGGTTTGCATTACTTTTATTAAGTTTACAGCCTATTGCAGACAAGCTGTTACTCCCTGTGGAAGGGAAATATGCTCAACGTTATGAACCTGAAGCAACACAAAAAAATTCCATAAAATATATTGTTGTCCTCGGTGGGGGTTTTACCTATAACCCCGAATGGGCGCCCAGTGCCAATCTTATCAATAATAGCTTATCCAGAGTAACTGAGGGCATCAGGTTATATCACCTTAATTCTGGTGCTAAAATGATTTTCACTGGCGGTAAAGGCGTTAATTCAGTCAGCAGTGCCGAAATTGCGGCTATAGTAGCACAATCTATGGGAGTACCTGTAGAAGACACCATAGCATTAAATAAGCCTCTGGATACAGAAGAAGAAGCCGTTGAGGTCGAAAAGAGGGTTGGTCAACAGCCTTTTATTCTCGTGACCTCTGCCAATCATATGAAAAGAGCACTAAAATTTTTTGAACAACGAGGTATGCATCCCATCGCAGCTCCCGCCAATCAATTGGCAACAACAACGCCATTATATCCCTGGGAAAAATATATCCCCTCTTCTTATTACCTGTCACATACGGAACGTGCCTGGTATGAGACGTTAGGACGTGTTTGGCAAAGCATTAAACCAGAAAATAATAGAGATAATCCCGACAAACAAACAGATCCTCAATAGAACAGGCCGGCAACACAGAGCCATGTCGGAAAGAGAGAAATTGAAAAGAGAGAATGACTGATGCCGCATTCTCTCTTCAATATATATTTAATTGCTATTTCCAGCGCAATGCATTGTTTTCACCCTAATGCATTGTTTCCGCTGTAATGCATTCAAGAAGCGGTGAACATTTTCCTGACAGCCTCCAGATCCTCTGGGGTATCAACACCCGGCCCGGGTGCTTGCAAAGCTTTTGCTACGTGAATTTTTTCGCCATACCAAAGTACTCTTAATTGCTCAAGCATCTCGATGTGCTCCAGCGGGCTTGGTGCCCACTGCACATAGCGACGGATAAATCCGGCCCGATACGCATAAATACCAATATGACGCAGGAAATTGTCCCCAATCGTTTCTTTTGATTGCATGAAACGATCTCGTTCCCATGGGATTGGGGCCCGGGAAAAATAGAGCGCATAACCCTGTGCATCCATAACAACTTTCACCGCATTAGGGTTAAACGCTTCTTCGGCTTCTTGAATTTGAACAGCAAGTGTTGCCATCCCAGCATCACTGCCCGCCAGATTATCAGCAACCTGTTTAATGATTTGCTCAGGAATAAGCGGCTCATCACCTTGAACATTGACGATAATTTCATCATCAGCAAATTTATATTTATCAATGACTTCTGCTAAACGTTCTGTACCTGAATGGTGATTTTCACTGGTCAGGCAAACTTCACCACCAGCAGCAGTGACCGCATTAAAAACGTCTTGATTGTCTGTCGCCACAATAACCCGAACCGCTCCGGAGCGGATTGCCCGCTCCATGACACGAACAATCATTGGTTTACCATGAATATCAGCCAATGGTTTTCCAGGTAGGCGTGTTGATGCAAAACGAGCTGGAATGATAACGGTAAACATGGATTATTTGTTTTCCTCTGAAGGTAAGGCCCGCGATTCATTTTCGAGTAAAACAGGTATACCATCACGGACAGGAAAAGCAAGGCGATCAAGTTTACAAATCAGTTCAAAATTTTCTTTATCGTAACTAAGCTTGCCATGGCATAAAGGGCAAGCAATGATTTCAAGTAAACGGTGATCCATATATCATATCCCCCAACGGACGTTAATTTTAATGCGGCTCAGAATAACACAAGCAATGTCTTGCCGTTAACTCTGCTGCGGTGTTTCATGTCGGGGAATATCCAATTGAGGCAGCAAAGCACAAATCTCATCCAATACTTTTTCCCCTTTCTCCTGCGGAAAGTGGGCATGTACCGGTAAATACCACCAATTATCCTGAGCAAATTGAAAGCATTTCACTGCATCTTTTTCTGTCATCAACAAATTTTGCTGGTTATTTGTCAATGCCAGCAATTGGGACTGTTCATAAGACTGATGGTCAGCAAAAGCATGTGTTTTTTGTAAATCTGCCCCCAATTGTTGCAATGTCGCAAAAAAACGTGGTGGATGACCAATCCCGGCCATTGCAACACTGTTCGGTATATCCCTTACTTTCCGCTTTTCGCCCGTCAGCAAATTTACCGCCAACTCTCCTTTCAGCTGCATTGGCAATTCCCCCGCTTTCGGTGTTCCACCATTCACAATAATGGAATTGACACTTTTCAGGCGCCCTTCAAGTTCCCTCATCGGGCCAGCAGGCAACCAACAACCATTACCGAAACGCCGGATACCATCAATCACCACAATTTCATAATCACGCTGCAAGGCATAATGTTGAAGGCCATCATCTGTAATGACAATATCAACTGAGGCATGATTCAATATTGCGTTGATAGCTTCAGCCCGTTTCGGTGCAACTGCAACCAGTGCCCCTGTCCGCTTGTAGATTAAAACGGGTTCATCCCCCGCCTGCGCAGTGGAGACTTTTTCCGTGACAAGCAATGGGTAACAGGCTGATTTCCCACCATAACCACGTGAAACAACACCAACCCGATAACCTTTTTTTTGTAGTTGCTCAACCAACCAAATGACAACAGGGGTTTTCCCATTTCCCCCTGCGGTCAGATTACCCACTACCACCACAGGAAGAGGCGCTTTCCAGGAACGCTTTAATCCCCATTTATAACTCAAACGGCGGAGAGCACTAATCAGCCCATAAAGGGCTGAAAGTGGTAATAAGGCAATGTAACACCATGAACGGCCTGACCATATGCGTTCAATCATTGGCCGAATTGCATCCTGTGTAATTGTGCATATGCCCCCTCTTGTTCCAACAGAGTCGTGTGATTGCCTCTTTCTATAATATTGCCATCTTCAATAACAATAATTTCATCCGCATTTTCAATGGTAGAAAGACGGTGAGCAATCACCAATGAAGTTCTGTTTTTCTGCAATTCATCCAATGCAGCCTGAATTGCACGCTCTGATTCTGTATCCAGGGCAGAAGTTGCTTCATCCAGAATCAAAATTGGTGAATCGCGTAATAAAGCACGGGCAATCGCAATACGCTGACGCTGTCCCCCAGAAAGTAATACGCCATTTTCACCAACCATAGTATCAAGACCATGATCCATCTTGCTGATGAAATCCATTGCATAAGCCATTTCTGCCGCGCGCTCTATCTCTTCACGGCTGAATTCGCCTTCGCTGGCATAGGCAATATTATTGGCAACCGTATCGTTGAAAAGATGTACATTTTGCGAAACCAGCGCAATTTGATTACGCAGGGAAGCCAGCGTATATTCACGTAAGTCGTGACCATCCAGAACAATATTGCCTTTATTCACATCATAAAAACGAGTAAGAAGATTAGCGATTGTTGATTTACCAGAGCCTGAACGCCCCACCAACGCAATTGTTCTTCCGGCAGGGATCGTCATTGAGACATTTTTCAGCGCAGGTTGTTCTTTAGTGGGATAACAGAAAGTAACATCGCGGAATTCGATATCCCCTTTCGCCTTTTTGATTTCCAATTTACCGTCATCTTTTTCCTGCTCCATATCCAAAATAGTGAACAGGGTTTGACAAGCAGCCATACCACGTTGAAATTGCGCATTAACGTTAGTCAGAGATTTCAATGGGCGCATCAGGGCAATCATTGATGAAAATACAACCGTAATTTTTCCTGCTGTCAAAGCCCCCATAATTTCAGGAAAACTTGCCGCATATAAAATAAATGCCAGAGCAAATGAAGCAATCAACTGAATAATTGGGTCAGAGATAGAACTGGCTGACACCATTTTCATTCCCTGTTGGCGCATGTGGTTGCTGACTTTGTTGAAACGCTCTGTTTCGACTTTTTGCCCACCAAAAATCAAAACTTCTTTATGCCCTTTCAGCATCTGTTCTGCGCTGGCGGTGACCATTCCCATGCTATTTTGCATATTCTTACTGATATTGCGAAAGCGCATTGAAACAAAACGAATAACACCTGCAACTACCGGTGCGATCACAATCAGAATCAGGGAAAGTTCCCAGCTGTAGTAGAACATCAGTATAAACAGACCAATAATTGATGCCCCTTCCCTGACAACCGTGACTAACGCACCGGAAGAAGAAGATGCAACTTGTTCTGAATCATATGTTATGCGGGAGAGCAATGTTCCGGTAGATTGCTGATCGAAGAAGGAGACTGGCATCCCCATCATATGGTTGAACAGACGACGACGCATCTGCATGACTACTTTGCCAGATACCCAAGAAATACAATAACTCGAGACAAAACCAGATATGCCACGTAATAACATTAGCCCGATAACAACCAATGGCATCCACTTCAATACACCAATGTCAGCCTTGCCAAAACCTTCATCCAATAGAGGCTTCAACAGGGAAATCATCAATGTATCACCAGCAGCATTAATCACTAATGCAACCGCCGCAACTAACAGACCGAGCTTAAATGGTGTGATGATCGGCCACAATCGGTGAAAGGTCTGCCAGGTAGAAAGGTCTTTATCATTCATTATTGAGTTACCAAACCAAAAGAAATAGCGGCTCATTCTACTCATGATCACCGCGAATACCAAACCACTGATGATACCACCGTGCCGCTATTTGTTGTCGATAACCTTCTAATTTAATGTGATCCGAATAAAAATCACCCGTTATTTGACCGGAAGCAGCGGTACTATTCCATTGAGATCCAGCACGTTTATAACGTTGTTTCACTTTCGCTGAAGGCAGTTTCCATGGACTATAGCGCGCAACAGATGTCAATGCATATTGAGGCATGACTTTGCGGATAAACGCATCTGTAGAAGAAGTATTACTCCCATGATGGGGAACTTGTAATATCGTTGCATTAAGATCTTCTTTTTCAATTCCCAATAAACGATATTCACCCTTCCTCTCTAAATCCCCCGTCAATAACAGACTATATCTGCCATCGTCAATGCGGATCACACAAGATTGATTATTGCCAACAATAGCGGTTTTTTCAGGTGGCCAAAGAACTTTAAAATGTAATCCCTGCCATGTCCACTGCTCACCACGAACACAGGGTAAATCGGAGTGATTAAGAAAAGAACTTCTGATTTGGATACCCGGATATTTTTCAATCAGGTATTCCGTTCCCCCTGTATGATCCAAATGATCATGGCTAAGAATTATCTGTTCTGGTATTAAGCGATGCCAACGCAAGTAAGGAACAATGACTTTTTCTGCCATGCTGCCAGTTTCCCAACGATGCCCTGTATCAAAAATAATCGCTTTCCCCTGCTTATCTATGACCACAGCTAAGCCATGCCCGACATCCAACATAGAAAAACGCCATTGACGGTCATGGGTGCGCATCAAATAACACAGCATAATCACGATTGACATCCCCAACAGCCATTTATAGGTCCTCCACCAGTTCAGGCGCCAAATGACAACACCAAACCAACCACAAAGGGTAACAATGACAGGATAATGTCCAGTCTCAAACCATGAATGAGTTAAAGCAGATAAGGGCGCCAACGCAATCAGAATAGTGTAGTCAACAAGCTGCCATAAAAATGGTTGGCCCACAGGAAGAAAACTACCCGCTAACCCCAGCATGATTAACGGCACAGATAAAAAAGAAATGATTGGCACAGCCCATAAATTGGCAACCAGCGAAGCAATGTTGATGCCTTGAAATAGCAGAAGTTGCAAAGGCAATAACATGAGCATCATTCCCAGTTGCATATGTAAGCCTCGCAGCCAAACCCAGCGCCAGCCCCGGCGAATGCCTTCAGACAAAGGTATCCAGTGAAACCAAAATAACAGCGCCATAACCGCAGTAAATGATAACCAGAAACTGTCAGAAAGTATTGCCAAGGGATCAAACAGTAAGATAAGGGCAGCACTCCACAAAGCCCATTGCCATGAAAAACAAAGTTTGCTGCTGAACCGCAGATAAACCCACAAAGTCAGCCCTAATATCGCCCGAATGGCCGGAATTCCCCAACCGGATAACCATCCATATAACATTGCGGTAAACCAGCCTGTAATGAGGGGAAAACGAAATCCCACCCATCTGGCAGGAAAGAAAAATTGTACTATTCTTCCAAATCCCCAACCGAATAAGCTGGCCATTGCAATATGTAACCCCGAAATTGCCATCAAATGCGCGATCCCCGTTTGTTGTAATAACAAACGAGTCAATTTATCCAGCCATACCCTTTCCCCAAAAGAGAGTGCCAAAATAATGCCAGCATGTTTTAGGGATTGGATCTCAGGAGACAATTTATTAATGAAGTCTTGTCGAAGACTGCAACGCCCATCAACCAACTTTGCCTGAATAATTTTACCATTCAACGGCTGGCGTATAGATAAAGCATATCGCTGGCTATCATAACTGCCATGATTTAATTGTGCATGAACCGGTCTGAGTTTCATTGTGACTTGCCATTTTTGTCCTGCACACAAACGTTCTTCCTGCACGTTCCATGAAACCGATGCATATAACGCAGGAAAAATATATTCCCCATGACTTTCAATAATCCGAATCCGATAACGCTCCTTTTTGTTATCTTCTTTCACTGTGTTTTCCAACGATATGCTATCAATCATAACCATTGCAGAATGGGACGTTTCGCTGAAATAAGTTATTTTCGTTAATATTTGATGGCCATGCCAGCACCCGAAAATAAATGCCAACAAACCCAATGATATTATCCGAATGACTTTATCAGGAAAAAATAATAACAAAAAAGAAATAAGAATCAGATAATGAAGGAATTTTTGGGATGGGAGTTCCACAAGAAATAATAAAGGAAAAATCCCCAAAATAATGGCTGATGCAGCTAAATTTAAACTGATAGCCTGAAACGGCTTTTGCCAAATAGTAAAGAAAAATAAAACAATTCGCTGCATCCGTGTATATCCCTGCCGTAAAAACTCCATCCATACAGAGATTATTTGAAAGTATACGCGATAACCAGTCAGAGAATGTTTATTTTGGAAATGCTTCGCAAATTAATTGCAGAAAATTGCAGAAAATTGCAGAAAATTGCAGAAAATAGATAAATACCCATGGAACATGATTAACTCAATACAATTAACTGATTACAATTGATCCAATAGGATTGACCAAAACAAGTACTCAATGCAACAAAACAGTTTCGATGGTGGCTTGAAACAAAAAACGGCACCCTAAGGTGCCGTTACTTTAATTAAGTAATAACTGTATCTTAGCTTTCGCCATAGATATTCACGCGATCACGTAATTCTTTACCAGGTTTAAAATGGGGAACGTATTTACCGTCCAATTCCACTTTATCACCTGTTTTAGGATTACGCCCCACACGCGGAGCCCGGTAGTGAAGAGAAAAACTGCCGAATCCACGAACCTCAATACGTTCGCCTGCGGCCAATGTTTCTGCCATATGATCAAGCATTTCTTTCACTGCATCTTCAACGGCTTTAGCCGGCATGTGAGATTGTTGCTCTGCAAGTCTTTCGATTAATTCAGACTTGGTCATTGTACCTCCCTAAACTACCGTATTCGGGTAATATCATCATGATAGAAAATATTACCCGCCGTTATTGACTTAGAATTACTCGCCTTTAGCTGCTTTGAAAGCTTCAGCCATTGCGTTGTTAGCGAAGTTTGTATCTTCTTGCTTGTTCACAGAAGCGATAGCGTCTTTTTCATCAGCTTCGTCTTTAGCGCGAACAGACAGGTTGATTACGCGGTTTTTGCGATCAACGCCAACATATTTAGCTTCAACTTCATCGCCAACGTTCAGAACTTGAGTTGCATCTTCAACGCGGTCACGAGAAGCTTCTGATGCACGCAGGTAACCTTCAACGCCGTCAGCTAATTCAACTGTAGCACCTTTTGCATCAACAGCAGTTACTTTACCAGTGACAATTACACCTTTCTTGTTTACAGACAGGTAATTGTTGAATGGATCTTCTGCCAGTTGTTTGACGCCCAGAGAGATACGCTCACGTTCTGCGTCAACTTGCAGAACTACAGCAGCGATTTCGTCGCCTTTCTTGTATTCACGAACTGCTTCTTCGCCTGCAACATTCCAGGAGATGTCAGACAGGTGAACCAGGCCGTCAATGCCGCCGTCCAGACCGATGAAGATACCGAAGTCAGTGATAGACTTGATTTTGCCTTCAACACGGTCGTTTTTGTTGTGAGTCTCAGCAAATTGCTGCCATGGGTTAGCTTTACACTGTTTCAGACCCAGGGAGATACGACGACGTTCTTCGTCGATATCCAGAACCATAACTTCCACAACGTCACCAACGTTAACAACTTTGGATGGGTGGATGTTTTTGTTGGTCCAATCCATTTCTGAAACGTGTACCAGACCTTCAACGCCTTCTTCGATTTCAACGAAGCAGCCGTAGTCAGTCAGGTTAGTCACGCGACCAGTCAGTTTAGTACTTTCTGGGTAACGCTTAGCGATTGCTACCCATGGATCTTCGCCCAGTTGTTTCAGACCCAGAGATACACGGGTACGCTCACGGTCGAATTTCAGTACTTTAACTGTGATTTCATCGCCCACATTGACGATTTCGCTTGGGTGTTTAACACGTTTCCAAGCCATATCAGTAATGTGCAGCAGGCCATCAACGCCGCCCAGATCAACGAATGCACCGTAGTCAGTCAGGTTCTTAACGATACCTTTAACTTCCATGCCTTCTTGCAGGTTTTCCAGCAGCTGATCACGCTCTGCACTGTTTTCAGATTCGATAACAGCACGACGGGAAACAACTACGTTGTTACGCTTCTGATCCAGCTTGATGACTTTGAACTCAAGCTCTTTGCCTTCAAGGTGAGCAGTGTCACGAACCGGACGAACGTCAACCAGTGAACCTGGCAGGAACGCACGGATACCGTTCAGTTCTACAGTGAAGCCGCCTTTTACTTTGCCATTGATAATACCAGTGACAGTTTCAGCTTCTTCGTATGCTTTCTCCAGCATCAGCCATGCTTCGTGACGTTTCGCTTTCTCACGGGACAGGATAGTTTCACCGAAACCATCTTCTACCGCGTCCAGAGCTACGTCGATTTCATCGCCAACTTGGATTTCCAGCTCGCCCTGAGCATTTTTGAATTGTTCTACAGGGATTGCAGATTCAGATTTCAGACCTGCGTCAACCAGTACAACGTCTTTATCGATAGCAACGACAACACCACGTACGATTGCACCTGGACGAGTTTCGATAGCCTGTAGGGATTCTTCAAAGAGTTGAGCAAAAGATTCTGTCATGTTAATAATCTTCAAGTGTTTTAATTAACGTCCATTTAGCATCCGGCCGAATGGGGTTGTTTTACATACCTCGCAACTCTCCTTGTTACAAGGTGTTTTGGTGTGCCAGCATATTTAGCTGCCCACACACCAGAATTCTGTATACATCTTCTTGATACACGACTGCAATAGTGTATTTACGAAAATTGTCAATTATGCTGGTATTTCCAGCGTATTTTTCGCATATGTCAGTGCTTTATCAATCACTTCTTCGATAGACATGCTCGTCGAGTCTAGGATCAATGCATCTTGCGCGGGCACTAATGGTGCGACAGTCCGGTTGCGATCACGGAAATCCCGTTCTTGTATTTCGGACAAAAGGTTTTCAAAGTTAACACTAAAACCATTATCCTGCAACTGTAACATACGCCTGCGCGCCCGCTCTTGTGCGCTGGCGTCAAGAAATATTTTCACGGGTGCATCAGGGAACACAACGGTCCCCATATCACGGCCATCCGCAATCAGCCCCGGGACGAGACGGAAAGCCCTTTGCCTGCGTAAAAGTGCTTCTCGGACACGCGGAAATGTTGCAGTCTGTGACGCTGTATTCCCGACAGTTTCAGTCCGAATTTCGTTACTGACATCTTCGCCTTCCAAAATGACCCGAAGTTTGCCATTTTCGGGCACAAAACGAACATCCAGATTTGCAGCCAGAGGAACCAGAGCGTCTTCAGACTGAATATCCACCTGATGATGAATAGCAGCCAGTGCCAGCACACGGTAAATAGCACCGGAATCAAGTAATTGCCAACCTAACGCCTCAGCCAATGCCTGACATAGTGTTCCCTTGCCGGCACCACTTGGCCCATCAACGGTTATTACTGGGGCTATCGCCGCCATCATTATCCTCCTTTTCGCATAACATTCGCATGAATGACGGGTCACTTATCGAATGCAGATAATTGCTCAATTAATGAGCAATAAAAGTCTACCTTATTATACGCACTCGGTAGATGAGCGAAACAGGCGCAGCATAATTATCTTAAATTTTCATGTTGAACCATTTTTTTCAACGCGAATATTTTCTTAATCACGTGTTTTGTTCGTGTTCTGTTCTATTTTATTCCTACTCAGCATACTGGCTGAGTTTTTCAAACTGATTAAAGTAGTCCGGGAATGTTTTTGCTGTGCAACCCGGATCAAGTATAGTAACGGGAGTATCTGACAATGCGACCAACGAAAAGCACATGGCCACGCGGTGATCATTGTAGGTTTCAATTTCAGCATGATTTAGCTTTTCTGGCGGGGTCACACGAATATAATCATGCCCTTCTTCCACCCCGGCGCCGACTTTACGCAGTTCAGTTGCCATGGCATTGAGGCGGTCAGTTTCCTTTACCCGCCAGTTGTAAATATTGCGGATGACGGTTTCTCCCTGCGCAAACAATGCCGTTGTTGCTATGGTCATTGCTGCATCGGGAATGGCATTCATATCCATATCAACGCCTGTCAGTGTGCCTCGTTCACATTCAACAAAATCGTCTCCCCAGCGAATAATTGCGCCCATTCTCTCCAACACGTTGGCAAATTTGGTATCCCCTTGCAGGCTGTTTTTGCCAATACCGGTGACACGAACTGTGCCCCCTTTAATCGCCGCCGCAGCCAGAAAATAAGATGCCGATGAAGCGTCCCCTTCAACTAAATATTGCCCCGGAGATACGTATTGTTGCTGGCCTTTAATATGAAAAACCTGATAGTTTTCATTTTGTATCACGACACCAAAACTTTTCATCAGGGCCAACGTAATATCAATATAAGGTTTAGAAACCAAATCGCCCTGAATATGAATTTCTGTGTCATTTTCTGCCAATGGTGCGGCCATCAGCAAAGCGGTCAGGAATTGGCTGGAAACACTGCCATCAACGGTGACTTTGCCCCCGGAAAACCCTCCCCTGATGTGCAATGGCGGGTAATTTTCCTGTTCAAGATAATCAATTTCGGCTCCTCCTTGGCGCAACGCATCGACCAAGTGACCTATTGGGCGCTCCTTCATCCGAGGCTCCCCTGTCAGCACAACCTCGTTGTTTCCCAGGCATAACGCCGCTGCCAATGGTCGCATTGCCGTTCCAGCATTTCCCAGAAACAGCTCTAATCCACTTTTCCCTGTGATGTTTCCTCCCATGCCATCAACTTCACAGATAGTACGATCCGCAGATAAACGATAGGGAATATCTAATGCTGTCAGAGCATTAAGCATGTAACGGATGTCATCACTGTCCAACAAATTGGTTAAACGGGTAGTACCTTTGGCAAAAGCAGCGAGTAATAGGGCACGATTGGAAACACTTTTAGAGCCGGGCAGGTTGATAGTTCCATTAATACGTGAAATAGGTTGTAGCGTCAGGGATTGCATAAAGAGAGGAGTCTCCGGTTTTTAACATATTACTTTTTGAACCAAGTAAGAAACTGACTATCGGGAGATTTCATTCTCCCGATGATAAAAACATCAAGCGTTACGACGTTCGAAATCAGCCATAAATTCAACCAATGCTTTCACACCTTCATAAGGCATCGCATTATAGATAGAAGCACGGGCCCCCCCCGCAACTTTATGCCCTTTCAGCGCATGTAAGCCACGGGCATAGGCTTCTTCCAGAAACTTGCCATCCAATGCCGGATTAGCAAGCTGGAATGGAACATTCATGATAGAGCGATTCTGAGGAGCAACCTGATTGATATACAACTTGCTTTCATCAATGGCACGATAAAGGTGTTCTGCTTTCGCATGATTACGTTTGCTGATTTCTTGTAATCCGCCCTGCTCTTTCAGCCATTTAAATACCATACCGGACAGATACCATGCAAATGTCGGTGGTGTATTGTACATAGAATCATATTGAGCCTGCACAGTGTAATCCAGTATGGATGGCGTGTGTTTATGTGCTTTGCCCAATAGGTCTTCACGGATAATGACAACTGTAATTCCCGCTGGCCCAATGTTTTTTTGTGCCCCTGCATAAATAACACCATAACGGCTGACATCAATTGGGGCGGAAAGAATTGTTGAAGAATAATCGGCAATGACGATTTTATCGTCGCCAAAATCAGGCTCTTCGAAAATGCCGATACCTTCAATGGTTTCATTAGGACAGTAATGGACATAAGCGGCATCATTGTTCAACGCCCATTCACGCATCGGTTTTACACCTTTAATGCCATTGATTTCTGTCCTGATGTCAATGACATTTGGCGTACAATATTTTTCTGCTTCTTTCGCCGCACTTTCAGACCAATAACCGCTGACGATATAATCTGCGGTTGATTTATCTCCCAATAAGTTTTGCGGCAATGCCGAAAATTGACCACGGGCTCCACCGTGACAAAATAACACTTTATAATTTTCAGGTATGGACAATAAATCTCTTAGGTCTTTTTCTGCTTCAGCGGCAACGCCGACAAACTCTTTACTGCGATGGCTGATTTCCATCACCGACGTTCCCAAGCTATGCCAGTTACAAAGTTCCTGCTCTGCACGACGTAATACTTCTGCTGGCAACATCGCCGGACCAGCGCTGAAATTATATACCTGATTCATTAAGTTCACCCTATCAATGGATACAATAAAACCGGACGCATTGGTTTTATCACTCTCGCCCTGTCACTGCAATGGTTATTAAAAATTGTTGTTATCACCCGAATAACATCTTGTTCTTAAAGGCATCACAACCTGTATGTCAGGGTACCAATTGAATGTCACGATGATATTGATTCCGATTATTCGGGAACATTAAAAATATATTTATATTCTCACCTAAATAAAAATAAACTTTCCTCATAACTCATAGCATTAATTCATTATTAATATCATTAAGGTTAAGATTGTGACTGAAAATCACACAGCAATTATCTCTCGTTCTCAACATAAGGAGAAAAAATCAAAAACGTCAATTAATTTAGGTTTAATACAAAAATCTGCGGAGTATGCTGAATATCCAGTAATTACCGAGAATTATCTCAAAAAGCACACGCCCTGACTGCGCATTTATATAAAATGGGTGTGCAACATGAAACGCCAGCCACCATCTTATTGGATGGACGGAATTGAACATGTTCAGTTGAGATTGAAGCTAAAAATATTATACGTCTCGTTGTAAATCCAACTTATAGATAGTTTACTTCCTTCCGATATTCAGCCTCTGTCCCAACCACTTCAACCATTTGATAAAGGAAATGTGCTCTTAACTGGTGCAAAAACAGAAAGACGCATTCAACATATCTTTCTGTTTTTCTATATCAGAACAAAGTCATTATTATCTGAAATAAGTACTTAATATCGGAAACAAGTACTTAATATCAGAAATTAATACTTGCTGAACATTTCCTGAATTTTTGCTGTATCAGTAGTCTGGGTCAGAGCCAACTGCAAAAGAACACGGGCTTTCTGTGGGTTCAGACGTTCTGATGCTACAAAACCATATTTGCTGTCGTTAACTTCAGCATTCTGGGTCGTGTAGCCGAAAGGAATACGGCTGGAGCGAACAACGACAACACCCTCTTTTGCCGCTTTAGCCAACGTATCTAAAATAGATGTATAGATGTTACCATTGCCGACACCTGCACTGATAATGCCTTGGTAGCCGTTTTCAATAAACGCTTTTGCCGGCAGTTCAGACGCATTGGAGTAGTTATAGACAATGCCAACTTTTGGCAGTTTATCCAGTTTGCTAACATCAAACAGTGCTTTTTCAGCTTTTACTGGCGCATTAGCGTAATAATTTACTTTACCGTTGTGAACGAAGCCCTGTGCACCTGCATTCACAGCCTGAAATGCCTGAACTTCCGTTGTGCTCAGTTTGCCGATGTCGCGGCCGTGGATCACAGAATCATTCATTGCAAGCAGAACACCGCGGTTTGCAGAGTTTTTATCAGAAGCAACAACAACCGCATTGTACAGGTTCAGTGGGCCATCAGCACCCAGCGCGGTGGATGGACGCATTGCGCCAACCATAACGATAGGTTTTTTACATTCAGTAGTCAGATCAAGGAAGTAAGCCGTTTCTTCCATGGTATCGGTACCGTGGGTAATAACGAAACCATCGGTTTTATTACAGTCTGCATTGATTTTTTTTGCCAGAGTCAACCAAACTTGGTCATTCATATCCTGAGAACCAATGCTGACAACCTGCTCACCTTTCAGATCAGCAATATTTCTGATAGCCGGCACTGCATTTAACAGTGCATCCACACCTACTTTACCGGCAGTATAACTGGATTGAGTCGCCGATTCACCGCCACCAGCGATTGTTCCGCCTGTCGCTAGTACAGTAATATTTGGTAAAGCAAATGCGGAACCACTGATAAATGCCATAAAACCGGCCATTGCTGTTATTTTAGTCTTTTTCATTATTTAACCTCTTGTAAAAAAACTATTTTATTATGTAATCCAAAAATAAATAAACTCTAATTAACAATAATTTTTGGGAATTCATAGAGCTGATAAAAAAAACGCCGTATGATATACCGCCTTTAACATACATTGAAGTGAATAGCGATGACGCAGACTTATATCCCAGGCAAAGATGCCGCATTGGAAGACTCCATTAATCGTTTCCAGCACAAATTAAAATCACTTGGCTTTGATATTGAGGAAGCCTCCTGGCTGAATCCCGTTCCTCATGTTTGGTCAGTACATATCCGTGATCGCGACTGCCCCCTGTGTTTTACCAACGGTAAAGGAGCCAGTAAGAAAGCAGCATTGGCCTCTGCCTTGGGAGAGTATTTTGAACGTCTGTCAACAAACTATTTCTTTGCCGACTTTTATCTCGGCAATGCCATTGCCAATGGCGAGTTTGTTCATTACCCAAATGAAAAATGGTTTCCTCTGCCAGAGGATGATTCTTTGCCAGAAGGTATTCTGGATGAGCGCTTGCACCGCTTTTATAATCCGGACAATGCCCTCGGCGCCAGCCAATTAGTTGACCTGCAATCGGGCAATGAAGAGCGTGGGATCTGCGCCCTGCCATTCTCGCGCCAATCCGATAATCAGACTATTTATATTCCGATGAATATCATCGGAAACTTGTACGTTTCGAATGGCATGTCAGCCGGTAATACCATGAATGAAGCACGTGTTCAGGGGTTATCTGAAGTATTCGAACGCTATGTGAAAAACCGCATTATTGCAGAACTCATCAGCCTGCCTGAAATTCCACAGGAGATTATGGCCCGGTATCCCGGCGTCGTTGAGTCAGTTAATAAATTGCAGGAAGAAGGCTTCCCTCTTTATTGTTACGATGCATCACTCGGGGGGCAATTCCCGGTCATTTGCGTTGTATTGTTCAATCCGAATAACGGTACATGCTTTGCTTCTTTTGGCGCCCATCCTGATTTTGGCGTTGCTCTGGAACGTACTGTGACAGAACTTCTGCAAGGCCGCAGCCTGAAAGATCTGGATGTTTTCACACCACCAAGTTTCGATGATGAAGAAGTTTCCGAGCATACCAATCTGGAAACTCACTTTATTGATTCCAGCGGTGCAATCAGCTGGGATCTGTTCAAGCAAGATGCTGATTATGAGTTTGCTGACTGGAATTTCAGCGGAACAACGGAAGAAGAATTTGCCACTCTAATGAGGATCTTCAATACACTGGATGCCGAAGTTTATATTGCTGATTATGAACACCTTGGCGTTTATGCCTGCCGCATTTTGGTCCCGGGTATGTCAGATATTTATCCGATTGAAGATCTGCATATTGCTAATAACACCATGGGCACTCACCTGCGTGACACCATTCTGACCTTGCCGGAAAGCCAATGGCAACCGGAAGAATACCTTGCTTTCCTTGAACAATTGGATGATGAAGGGTTGGATGACTTCACCCGTGTTCGTGAATTATTGGGAATTGCAGCGGGTAAAGATAACGGTTGGAGTAATCTGCGTATCGGTGAATTGAAATCCATGCTGGCACTGGCCGGAAATGATCTGGAACAAGCCCTGATTTGGGTTGAATGGACACAGGATTTCAATGCGTCTGTTTTCACCTCTGAGCGGGCGAATTATTACCGCTGCCTGCAAACATTGCTGCTATTGACCCAGGAAGAAGATCGCAAACCTGAGCAATACTATCAGGCATTTGTCAAAATGTACGGTCAAGATACCGTTGATGCGGCTTCTGCGGCAATCGCCGGAGAGAATTGCTTCTACGGTTTATGGTCTGTTGATTCAGAATTGGAAGCATTGCCAGCACATCAGGCGTTATTGAACACCTATGAAAAATTGCAAAAAGCCAAGCGTGAATTCTGGGCCAATAAATAAATCATTAAATTAAAGTTCATTAAAAGTAAAATTCAGGTTAAACACCATTTATTTTAAAACAACAAATAAATGACAATTTAACCTGTTATTTTACTTTTTATATCTAAAATCCCCCAATTTCACATATAAAATATTTTTATAAATTTTAAAAAATATTTTTTCATTATAAATCAACATATTGAAATAGAAAAAACCGATTTAGGCCATAATCTGTTATCAAACTTTCGGTCTAATATGATCCATATCAAATTCCGGTCAATGTCCGTTTGTTACTATCATAGCGTGCTATAATTAATCAAGGATAAAGAGAGTGTTAGGATGAAAACTGACAACCCTTTTAATTTATTTTCACCTGCTGTAATGGCACAAATCGCTGATGATAGTGGTGTATATAAAGTCAATAAACATCCCGCAGTGACTTATTTATCAGCAATTATGGCGGGTGCATTTATCTCCATTGCTTTTGTTTTTTATATTACAGCGACAACAGGAACCTCTTCCATTCCTTATGGATTGGCAAAGTTAACAGGTGGGACCTGCTTTTCTCTGGGCTTAATGCTGGTGGTTGTATGTGGTGTTGACCTTTTCACTTCCACCGTGCTGACGATCATCTCAAAAGCCACCGGCCGCATTACTTGGCCACAAATGTTCAAAAACTGGATTAACGTTTATGTCGGCAATCTGATTGGCGCACTGTTTTTTGTCACTTTAATCTGGTACTCCGGCCAATCTGGCGTTGCCAATGGTGCATGGGGGATGAATGTCTTGCTGACAGCGGATCATAAAATGCACCATACCTTTATTGAGGCAGTGTGCCTGGGCATTTTAGCCAATCTGATGGTATGCCTTGCAGTCTGGATGAGTTATGCCGGACGCAGCTTGATCGATAAATTGTTCGCATTGATATTGCCGATTGGTATGTTTGTCGCCAGTGGCTTTGAGCATAGCATCGCTAACATGTTTTTAATTCCGCTCGGGATAGTCATTAAAAATTTCGCATCAGATGAATTCTGGGTAAAAGTCGGCATGACTCCCGAACAATTTCCACAACTGACCATTTCAAACTTTATTACCGATAATCTGATCCCTGTAACCATAGGCAATATTATTGGTGGCGCGGTATTGGTTGGATTGACTTATTGGTTCATTTATTTACGTGGCGGCAAAAAGCACTAACGTGCCACCACGCCAGATTTATTAAAAGTTCCACTGCTAAAAGGTAGAAGTATCATGTCCGAGTTAAATGAAAAATTTTCTGTAGCATGGCAAGGCTTTGGTGAAGGTAGCTGGCAGAATGAAGTGAATGTTCGTGACTTCATTCAAAAAAACTACACTCCGTATGAAGGCAATGAATCATTCCTTGCAGGTGCCACAAAAGCGACTGATGTTTTGTGGGAAAAAGTCATGGAAGGTATCAAAATCGAGAACCGCACTCACGCGCCGGTGGATTTTGATACTGACGTTGCGTCTACCATTACCTCTCATGATGCTGGCTATATTGAAAAAGATCTGGAACAGATCGTTGGCTTGCAGACCGAAGCGCCATTAAAACGTGCCATTATTCCTTTTGGCGGCATTAAGATGGTTGACAGTTCCTGCAAAGCCTACGATCGCACTCTGGATCCAAAACTGAAACAAATTTTTACTGAATACCGTAAAACTCACAACCAAGGCGTATTCGATGTCTATACTCCTGATATCCTGAAATGCCGTAAGTCCGGTGTGCTGACTGGTTTACCTGATGCCTATGGCCGCGGCCGTATTATTGGTGATTATCGTCGCGTTGCGCTGTACGGCATTGACTTCCTGCGCGATGAGAAATATGCTCAGTTCACTTCACTGCAAGAAAAGCTGGAAAATGGTGAAGATTTAGAATCAACCATTCGCCTGCGTGAAGAAATCTCAGAACAGCACCGTGCTCTTGACCAAATCAAAGAGATGGCGGCGAAATACGGTTATGATATTTCCAATCCCGCGACTGATGCGAAAGAGGCGGTACAATGGACTTATTTTGCCTACCTTGCCGCCGTTAAATCCCAAAATGGCGCAGCAATGTCGTTCGGCCGTGTTTCCAGCTTTCTGGATATCTACATTGAACGTGACATTCAGGCAGGCAAACTGACTGAACAACAGGCACAAGAGTTAATTGACCATTTGGTGATGAAACTCCGCATGGTACGTTTCCTGCGTACTCCTGAATATGATGAGCTGTTCTCCGGCGATCCCATTTGGGCAACCGAATCACTGGCAGGCATGGGCTTGGATGGTCGTACACTTGTCACCAAAAATAGCTTCCGCTTCCTGAATACCCTGTACACCATGGGGCCATCTCCAGAGCCTAACATGACCATTTTGTGGTCAGAGAAGCTGCCTGTTAATTTCAAGAAATACGCCGCAAAAGTCTCTATTGATACATCATCTTTGCAATATGAAAATGATGATCTGATGCGCCCTGATTTCGACAGCGATGATTATGCTATTGCATGTTGTGTCAGCCCAATGATTGTCGGTAAACAAATGCAGTTCTTCGGCGCTCGTGCAAACCTCGCCAAAACCATGCTGTACGCCATCAATGGCGGTGTGGATGAAAAACTGAAAATGCAAGTTGGCCCGAAAGAAGCGCCAATAAAAGATGCGGTGCTGGATTACGACAAGGTCATGGAGCGCATGGATCATTTCATGGACTGGCTGGCAAGACAGTATGTCACCGCCCTGAATATTATTCACTATATGCACGATAAATACAGCTATGAAGCCTCATTGATGGCACTGCATGATCGCGATGTCGTTCGCACCATGGCATGTGGTATCGCGGGCTTATCCGTAGCCGCAGATTCATTGTCTGCAATTAAATATGCGAAAGTCTCTCCAGTGCGTGATGAAACTGGCTTGGCCGTTGATTTCAACATTGAAGGGGAATACCCACAATTCGGTAATAACGATCCACGTGTCGACGATATCGCCTGTGATCTGGTTGAACGCTTCATGAAAAAAATCCAGAAGCTGAACACATACCGTAACGCCATTCCAACACAGTCCGTATTGACCATTACTTCAAACGTGGTTTACGGTAAGAAAACCGGCAATACGCCTGACGGACGCCGGGCAGGTGCACCATTCGGGCCAGGCGCTAACCCAATGCACGGACGTGACCAGAAAGGTGCTGTAGCTTCCCTGACTTCCGTTGCCAAACTGCCATTTGCCTACGCCAAAGACGGGATTTCATATACCTTCTCCATCGTACCTAACGCACTGGGTAAAGATGATGATGTCCGCAAAGCAAATCTGGCAGGATTGATGGATGGTTATTTCCACCATGAGGCCAATATCGAAGGGGGTCAGCACTTGAATGTCAATGTGATGAACCGTGAAATGCTGTTGGATGCAATGGAAAATCCTGAAAAATACCCTCAGCTGACTATTCGTGTATCGGGCTATGCTGTACGGTTCAACTCCTTGACCAAAGAGCAACAACGGGATGTTATCACCCGGACTTTTACTCAAACAATGTAGCCCCTTAAAATAGCATTACTAAAATGTCATTATTTCCTGATGAAATAAAATGACACACACTAAAGGCTCCTTAACGTCAGGGGCCTTTATTAGCTTGTCAGCTTTTGGAGAAATCCTTTCATGTCGGTACTTGGTCGTATCCACTCTTTTGAATCTTGCGGAACCGTTGATGGCCCGGGTATCCGTTTTATCGCATTTTTTCAGGGTTGCCTAATGCGTTGTCTTTATTGCCATAATCGCGATACCTGGGATACCCACGGCGGAAAAACCGTAACAGTTGAAGAACTCACCAAAGAAGCCACCACTTACCGCCATTTTATGAATGCTTCAGGAGGTGGAGTAACGGCTTCTGGCGGAGAGGCAATTCTCCAGGCTGAATTTGTCCGGGACTGGTTCAGGGCCTGCCATGCAGAAGGCATAACCACCTGTTTAGATACCAATGGTTTCGTTCGTCGTTATGATCCCGTCATTGATGAATTGTTGGATGATACCGACCTTGTGATGTTGGATTTAAAGCAAATCAACGATGATATCCATCAAAAATTAGTCGGTGTTTCCAATCACCGGACGCTTGAATTTGCCCGTTATCTCGCGAAACGCAATCAAAAAACATGGATCCGTTATGTTGTCGTTCCTGGCTGGTCTGATGATGAGCAATCCGTTCATTTACTGGGTGAATTCACCAAGGATATGAAAAATATTGAAAAAATAGAACTGTTGCCTTATCACGAATTGGGTAAACACAAATGGATTGCCATGGGTGAAGAATATAAGTTAGATGATGTCCATCCGCCATCAAAAGAAACCATGGAAAGTGTAAGAGATATTCTGAGTAGTTATGGGCATCATGTCATTTATTAAGTTGATATCTGCCGCTTTTACGGTGAAAACTTCATAAAACAATGCGTTAATCTTAATAAAAACTGACTTTCATTAACTTGAAGTCAGTTTTTTTGCAAAAAATCCCACCTTATTCAAGACACTACTACGCTAAGTTAATTGCATATATATCTAAAACAGAAGTTATAGAAGCTTATATTAAAAAAACACTAATGAACATATTAAAAACCAGATGATTTGCCTTATGACGACAAAGATCAGGTAATAAAACTAAATTATATTTTAAATATAAAAAAACATTATCAATATATTCAATGATATCGATAATAATCATGATGTAATCTATAGATAAGATCCGAAATTATCGCTTGTTGATTAATATTTTTTATATGATAATTCCGCCGTTTTCTCTATGGATTTGTATTACTGGGATGGAATAGAGAAAGACTAATTTAAGAATACCCTATTAATTAATAAGATAAATCGGAAAAATGGATACTCAAGAGATCAACCCTAACTCAGAAGAAAACAATATTTCTCTGAATAAAGAAAAAGATACATTCATTCCTGGTGGCCGTGCAGCTGGAGCAGGAGCATCAATAGAATGGATTGCCGATTCATGGAATTTGTTTAAAGCACAACCCATGAAATGGTTTTTGCTGTTTTTGGCCTATACTATCAGTTGGCTAGCTCTTACTTTAGTTGGTTCCATTATTGCGCTAATAATAAGTCCATTTATATTTGCTGCAATGTTACTTCTCATTCCTGTATTTACTGCGGGTTTTGCTGTCGCAGCTGAAGAACAAAGAAACACAGGGAATTTTCAAATAAGTTCACTTTTTGCCGGATTCAAGAAAAATTTTGGCTCATTGATTGCGGTTGGGGCACTACTCCTTGGTCTGTACATAATCGGCGTAGTTGTTATGGTGCTAACTGTAGGCCTGGGCGTCCTTCAATTGTTCTTTGCCGTCAATAATTCAGATCTTGCTCTGTTAGGTACAGGCGGATTGACAACTATGTTGCTAAGCTCTGTCATTACGATCATTTTCTCTATCGCTGCGTTAGCTATTAGCTGGTTCTCCCCTTCTTTAATCATGATTAATAATCTTAAATTCACAGAAGCCATTTCAATGAGTTTGAGTGCAATCAAGAAAAACCTACTTGGTGGATTTATCTTTTTCATACTGATGGGTATTATTATGCAAATCTCAGCTATCCCACTGGGATTAGGTTTACTGATTACTATGCCTATATATATGGCAGCATATTACACTACCTACCGCAGCGTTTTTTATGCCCCGGCAAAAAAAGAACCGAGTTCCGGTTCAATCGACTAATTTCTTTCCAAGAAGCTAATAAATATGAAAAGCGCTAACTATAGCGCTTTTTTATATAATAATGAAAAAGTAAGACATAATATTCTATTATAAAAAAGCGCCAAACTATGGCGCTTTTTTATCAAGAATTAATTATCTCGTTTTCAAATGTTGATTCGGAACCGAGAGAAATAGGCTATTAGCCGATATATTCCAATCCATTCATATAAGGGCGCAATACTTCTGGTACCTCAATACGCCCATCAGCTTGCTGGTAGTTTTCCATCACCGCAACCAAAGTACGGCCTACAGCCAGACCAGAGCCATTTAATGTATGTACTAACTGGGTTTTCTTATCATCTTTGCTGCGGAAGCGTGCCTGCATGCGGCGAGCCTGATAATCCCATGTGTTAGAGCAAGATGAAATTTCACGGTAAGTATTTTGTGCTGGCAACCAGACTTCCAAATCGTAAGTTTTTCTTGCACCGGCTCCCATATCACCCGTACACAGCAACATTTTACGGTATGGCAGGTTCAGCAACTGCAATACTTTTTCGGCATGTCCCGTCAGTTCTTCCAGTGCTTCCATAGATTTTTCTGGATGAACAACCTGAACCAATTCAACTTTGTCAAATTGGTGCATACGGATCAGACCACGGGTGTCACGGCCGTAAGAACCCGCTTCAGAACGGAAGCAAGGCGTGTGAGCTGTCATTTTCAGCGGTAATTCGCTTTCATCCAGAATTTCATTACGGACCAAGTTAGTGACAGGCACTTCCGCTGTAGGAATCAATGCATAGTTGCTGGTAGACTCTTCTTCCAATGGTTTGGTATGGAATAAATCTTCACCAAATTTAGGCAATTGCCCTGTACCATACAGTGAGTCATGGTTAACCAAATAAGGTACGTAAGTTTCCAGGTAGCCGTGCTGTTCAGTATGCAGATCCAGCATGAATTGTGCGATGGCACGGTGCAGACGAGCAATCTGACCTTTCATAACGACAAAACGTGAGCCAGTCAGTTTTACCGCTGCCGCAAAATCAAGACCGCCAGCCAATTCACCCAATGACACATGATCTTTGATTTCAAAATTATACTGACGCGGTTCTCCCCAACGGCTGATTTCGAGGTTATCACTGTCGTCTTTTCCATCAGGGGATGAATCATCAGGAATATTCGGCATGCTTAATGCAATGCTGCGGATCTCAGCCTGCAATGTTTCCAGTTCAGCTTTTGCTGCATTCAGTTTTTCACCCAACTGATTGACTTCCTGACGCAGTGGTTCAATATCTTCACCGCGGGCTTTAGCTGCACCAATAGATTTCGATCGGGAATTCCGGTCGGCTTGCAGGGTTTCAGTTTCAACTTGTAAAACTTTGCGGCGCTCTTCTAATTTGCGCAGCATCTCCACATCAAGGGTATAACCCCTGCGAGCCAGTTTTTCGGCGACTGCGTCTAGCTCATTACGCAGCATATTTGGATCGAGCATGCTAGTCCTGTGTTTTTGTTATTGAGAAGTGGTTATTAAAAAATCATTGTTGAGGATAACGTGATGAAATCCATTAAGCATAAACCTTACCGTATCAATAAGATTAACGATAGCGTTTTATAGGACTATTTTGATCCTGTTGCATTAGCCAGTTTAATTTTTCATCTATTTTACTTTCTAACCCTCTGCTTGTTGGGTAGTAGTAGCGTGTGTGTTTCATTTCAGATGGAAAATAAACTTCACCCGCAGCGTACGCATTGGGTTCATCATGTGCATAACGGTAAGCTTCACCAAATCCCATCTCTTTCATCAGATTAGTTGGAGCATTACGCAAGTGAGCCGGAACATCATAATCTGGATTATTTTGTGCATCTGCCATCGCAGCTTTAAATGCGGTATAAACAGCATTGCTTTTCGGCGCACAAGCAAGATAAACAATTGCCTGAGCAATGGCCCGTTCTCCTTCTGCCGCCCCTACGCGGGTAAAACAATCCCAAGCGGCAATGGCAACCTGCATGCCACGGGGATCTGCATTCCCCACATCTTCAGAAGCAATGGCCAGTAGCCGACGGGCAACATAAAGCGGGTCACCGCCCGCAGTGATAATCCGGGCATACCAGTAAAGGGCGGCATCCGGGGATGAACCGCGTATTGATTTGTGTAGCGCAGAAATCAAATCGTAATATCTGTCACCTTTGTTATCAAACCGTGCACTTCTCTCTCCGCTCACCTCTTTCAACAATGCGGGTGTCAAGGTCCTCTGCCCCTGCTTATCAACTTCTGCCATATCTGACATCATTTCCAGCAAGTTCAGTGATCGGCGCGCATCTCCTGCAACAAGTTCCGCTATCATTTGGCGAGTATCATCAGGTAACACAATGTTTTTCCCACCAAGACCACGTTCTTTATCATTCATGGCCTGAATCAGCACTTGCTCTATTTCTGAGGCTGTGAGTGATTTTAATAAATAAACGCGAGCACGGGACAGCAAAGCCGAGTTTAATTCGAAGGAAGGGTTTTCGGTCGTTGCACCAATGAAAGTGATCGTGCCATCTTCAATATGTGGCAAAAATGCATCCTGCTGACTTTTATTGAATCGATGCACTTCATCGACAAATAATATCGTTCTACGCCCTGCATTACGGTTTTGACGTGCTTTTTCTATCGCTTCACGAATTTCTTTAATACCGGATGTCACGGCCGAAATGCGTTCAATATCAGCTTGTGCATAGTAACCGATAATTTCAGCCAGAGTGGTTTTTCCCGTTCCGGGAGGTCCCCATAAAATCATGGAATGCAGATGGCCAGACTTAATCGCTCTTGGTAAAGGTTTTCCTTCAGCCAATAAATGTTGCTGACCGATATAATGCGCTAATGTGGTTGGCCGCATTCTTGCGGCCAAAGGTTGGAATTCATTCTGTGAAAAGTCGAGTGAAAGATTGTTCACTTAAACCTCACTGGCGCTGATCATCCAGCGTTACGCCTTCAGGGATTGTGAATTTGAATTTTGCCGCATCAACTTGGGTATTTTGCTGTCCTTTTAATTGATAGCTGCTTTTTTGCCCATCCTGCTCAACTGCCGTAAATTGCTGGATAGTCCCTTCAGGAGTCACGGTAATTGAAAAATGTTTTAAGTTACCATTGTTGTTATCAGGCGTCAGATCAAAGTTATTACCCTCCTGAACAACCTTGTACTGTTTCCAGTCAGCAGGATCATTACGGGCAATTAACATAAAGGGTGTATTCCCCGTTGCCTCTTTTAGCCAATTCGCAGTGACCTGCTCGACAAAAGGGTTATAAAACCACAGCGTGCTACCATCAGAAACCAACATACTCTCATCAGGTGATGTCATATGCCAGTTAAACAAATTCGGGCGCTTGATCCAAAGTTCACCTTCTCCTTGCTGGATTGTTGAACCTTCGTTACTTATTACTGTTTGAGTAAAATTTGCATGAAAACTGTTCACTTTTCCCAAGCGGCCTTGTAAATCTTGTACAGCATTGGCCCACGCAGAATTTGTGATCATGCTTATCATCAAACTACCAATCAACACCAATTTTTTCATGTTTGAGATACCTTCAATTCGTATTATGACCAGCGTTAAAGGCTACAATAATGTAGCCTTTAACGCTGTTAATTAACAACGATGCTGATTAACGTTCGTGGGGCGGAGGAGCCAAAACCTCACGATTGCCATTATGTCCGGGTGGACTAACAATTTGTTGCACCTCCATCTGTTCGACAATTCTGGCAGCCCGGTTATAACCAATACGGAACTGACGTTGCACTCCTGAAATGGAAACACGACGTTTTTCAACCACAAATTCAACTGCTTGATCAAACAGGGGATCGAGTTCTTCATCACTATCAAACCCTAAACCACCTTCACCGTCTTCCCCCCCTTTGATAATATTATCAATATATTGAGGACGTCCACGCGCTTTCCAATCATTTACCACTTCATGAACTTCTTGATCCCGTACAAATGCACCGTGAACACGTACAGGAATTGAAGAGTTTGGTGCCAGATAAAGCATATCCCCCATACCCAATAATGATTCTGCCCCGCCTTGGTCAAGAATAGTACGAGAATCAATTTTACTGGACACAGTGAATGCAATGCGCGTCGGAATATTGGCTTTAATCAGCCCTGTGATGATATCAACAGAAGGCCGCTGTGTTGCCAGCACCAAGTGGATACCTGCTGCCCGTGCTTTCTGAGCCAAGCGTGCAATTAACTCTTCCACTTTTTTTCCGGCAGTCATCATCAGGTCGGCAAATTCATCAACCATCACAACAATATAAGGTTCTTTTTTCAGCACAGGGTGAGTCACATCCATACTGTCACCGGGCTTCCAGAACGGATCTGGGATCGGCCTTCCCATATTTTCTGCCTGCTTGATCTTGTCATTATATCCCGCAAGGTTACGTACCCCCAAGGCAGACATCAGCTTGTAGCGGCGTTCCATTTCGTTTACACACCAACGCAGTGCGTTGGCTGCGTCTTTCATATCCGTAACCACTTCAGTCAATAAATGTGGGATCCCTTCATAAACGGACAGTTCAAGCATTTTCGGATCTATCATAATAAAGCGGACATCTTCAGGTTTCGCTTTATACAAGATACTGAGGATCATGGCGTTGACCCCCACCGATTTACCCGATCCTGTTGTTCCCGCAACCAGTAAGTGCGGCATTTTGCCCAAATCCGCCACAACTGGCTGGCCTGCAATATCTTTGCCGAGAACAATCGTCAATGGTGACGGGTCATTCCGGAATTTTTCGCAATCCAGTACTTCTCTCAAATAAACGGTTTGGCGTTTCTTGTTCGGTAATTCTAACCCAACATAAGGCTGACCCGGGATCACTTCTACGATACGGACAGCAACTGCTGAGAGTGAACGAGCAAGATCACGCGATAAGTTGGAAATACGGGAAGCTTTAACACCCGGCGCTAAATCCAGTTCAAAACGTGTAATGACCGGTCCCGGAGAAAACCCAACAACATCCGCCTTAACTCGGTAATCATTCAAACGCGCTTCAATCAAACGCGAAGTTTGTTCAAGCGCAAACATATCTACTGGTTCTTCTTCTTCTGGTGGTTTTGCCAGCAGACCTAACGAAGGCATCGGCGTCGTTGGTTTTGGCAATGGCTGATCATTGCGAACCAAAAATGGATGGAACAGGCTATTCTGTTGCGGTTGCTGCGGTTGCTGCGGTTGCTGCGGTTGCTGCGGTTGCTGCGGTTGCTGCGGTTGCTGCGGTTGCTGCGGTTGCTGCGGTTGCTGCGGTTGCTGCGGTTGCTGCGGTTGCTGCGCAAAAGTATGCTGAATTTTGGGCTCATGGGAAGCTAAAATTGGAACAATTTTTTCCAATTCAGGCTCTTCCCGGATGTCATTCGACGGAAAAGAAGGAAACTCTGAATCCTTATTTTGTGATGAAATCGGTACTGAAATATCAGGTTGGTTAGCGTGATATCGTTCACGTTGCTGCTGCTCAAATGCTATTTGCAACGGATCTTTCTGCCCTTCTTGTTTATCGACGCTATTTTCTATGTGATTTTCTGTTAATGCAGCAACCGTTGATTGTCTATCTGTTAATGCATTTTCTTGATTAAATTCTTTATCCTCTTTATCTTCTTTATCTTCTTTCTCCGATTCAAAATCAGCACCATAACGCTCACGTTGTTGCTCAAGGAATTGTTGGCGCAAAAGGTCTTGTTGTTGCTCATCCATTTGCTGTTCAATGGGTTCTGCCATCAGTTCATTCTGTTTTTCTTTTTCTTCCCGTTGCAGGTCTTCAGATAGACGATGAGAAGGTACTTTTATGCCATATAATTCGCGTCGGGTCGGTATCCTGACAGGATTCGGGCGCGGCATTTCAGGGCCAATACCTTGTTTAACCTGAGGATTTTTTATTACTGCTACTGGGCTGGCGATCTCTTTCCCTGCATTTGGCAGGCTGGCTGATTCGATATCCGGTTGATAATCAGTCGGTAATTCGAATGTATAACGAACAGGATCTTGCTCCTGATTTTCAGCTTCCTGCCCAGCGCTATCATACAAAGGTTCTGGTGAGGCCGTAACAGGCTGTTGTGCAGCCTCACTATTAAATATAGGTTCAACGGGTTCTGATTCTTTTATTTCAGAATGGGCTGTTATTTCAGGATGAGCTGTTTCTGGAAAAATGGGGAGAGATGGGCCATTTTCTTCTGGTTTCTGGCTGTTTTCAGAACTGGCTCCCAAAGTATCAGGTGCCTCCTCTGCTGTATTCGCTAATTCCACTATTGTCGGAACCATCAGCAATACATCATTTTCATCAACATCAGCCAGTTCAGTCACAACAGATTTTTTTTGCACTTCACGTTTATCGTCATCAACGTGGCTATCCTGTTGCTGTTCACTGACTTTGCGTGCCGAAACTGTTTCATGTTCTGGCTCATCGTCGTCATATTCAACTTCGTTGCGGCCACGATTGACGACAAAACTGAGTGAGTTAAGAATAACCGCCCCGATTTTCTCTGCAATAGTCAGCCATGACCAGCCTGTAAATAAGGTAAATCCGGCTGCCCATCCGCCAAGCAAAACCAATGTTGCCCCAAGGATGTTGAACCACGGCAAAATAGCATTACTGAATAAGCTGCCGATGACTCCGCCAGCAGCAAAATCATCAAAGTCATCAATATTGAGTGCAACCAGACCACATGAGGTCAGTATCAGGGCTAAAGCACCAATGACACGTAATGCAAGTGTAAATAAATCAACATACTCTTGCCTATCTTTCTGACGGAAAGCATTCCAGCAACCTAAAAACATTAATGGCGGGACTGCATAGGCAAGAATACCAAACGCTGAGAACAAAATATCCGATAGCCAGGCCCCAACACTTCCCCCCCAATTATGAACGGGTTCATGCCAAGAGGTTTGTGACCAGCTCGGATCGGATGAGTTGAAACTGATAAGCACTATCATCAAGTACAGCGCACAAATAGCAATAACCAACAGAATGGCTTCCAGAAACCGGCGGCCACTGCTAACTTTATTTAACTTAACGTGTTTGTCTTCTGTGTATTCCTGGTTCAAGAAAGGATCTCCAGGTGTTTTCCTGTTGATTAAACGGAACAACGCTGAGGATTGCTCAGCGTTGAAGCTGTATGCATACACAGGAGTGTACCTAAATTTTTCCTGTTTTGCATCTGTGCATTTTAGATAAAGTTTAGCGGGTCTTGATGACCAGACGGTTGCTTTGCTTCACTTCTTCCATAACAACATAAGTACGGGTATCGTTAACACCAGGAAGACGCAACAAAGTTTCGCCCAATAACTTACGGTATGCAGACATATCTGGCACGCGTGTTTTCAACAAATAGTCAAAATCACCAGAAACTAAATGACATTCTTGAATTTCTTCTAATTTCTGAACAGCTGTATTGAATTGTTCAAATACATCCGCTGCGCCACGATTCAGTGTAATTTCAACGAATACTAATAATGATGCATCCAAGTAATGAGGGTTCAGCAACGCTGTGTAGCCAGAAATAAAACCTTGACGCTCCAAACGGCGCACACGCTCCAAACAAGGTGTTGGTGATAAACCAACCCGCTTGGATAACTCCACGTTAGAAATGCGGCCGTCTTTTTGCAGTTCGTTAAGGATATTGCGGTCTATGCGGTCAAGATCTTTTCCTGGACGCTTTTTATTATCAATCATCTTATTGCTCTCTCTTTATATTCCTACACCCATAACATTTTCCCTATCTCTTTCAAGCAGTTGAGCTGGAAAAGATGTCTTCAAAAGCTAAAGCTCAATCTGTAACCAATGTTTAGGATCTACAGCAATCTTCCAAAATACGGTTTTCCGGCATTCGACTTACTGACAGCCCGATTTGTTCGTATCCCATCTTTTAGCATGTTATTCCCAAAACATGGCGTCTTTCAGAAAGTAGCTTAACGGCAATTTTTAATATTCTATGAGAAAATCACCACTCTTATTTTTCTATTCTATAGAAACAATTGATTAGCGAGGTAGATAATTATCTCTTACACAGATGTTTTCGCAAATGCACAGCCGATTGTCAAAGTAAATGAACAAAAATCAGAACAACCTACCAGATAAATTTTAAGTTAATCGTTTCGACAACTCATTTCATACCTAAATAGAATAATTTCTGTCCTATTCAGAAGGTTAAGTAATCTCTTCTTACATTTCGCTTACATCGTAGTTACTATCTATCGGTAAAATCGTTAATAACATGAATATTTTATCTGATAATCGCTTTTTTTAACTTATTATTTCTCCTACAATCCCCAAATCCACAATATGTGATAAAGGAAATGAGGTATTCATGAGCACAGCTAAACACAGTAAACTCATCATTCTTGGTTCAGGTCCTGCTGGTTATACTGCTGCTGTTTATGCGGCCCGCGCTAATTTAAACCCTGTCCTCATCACAGGGGTTGAAAAAGGCGGCCAATTGACCACCACGACTGAGGTTGAAAACTGGCCTGGTGATCCTGAAGGGCTGACCGGCCCGGATTTGATGGAGCGTATGTTCCAACACGCTGAAAAATTTCAAACTGAAATTGTTTCCGACCATATTAAGAAAGTTGATTTCTCAAAAAGACCTTTCCGTTTATATGGGGATGATCAGGAATATACCTGTGATGCATTGATCATCGCGACAGGAGCCTCAGCCCGTTATCTTGGACTGCCTTCGGAAGAAGCCTTTAAAGGCCGTGGTGTATCTGCCTGTGCAACATGCGATGGTTTCTTCTATCGCAAGCAAAAAGTCGCTGTCGTAGGGGGGGGGAATACCGCCGTAGAAGAAGCGCTCTATCTGGCTAATATCGCCTCTGAAGTTCATTTGGTCCACCGCCGCGACACTTTCCGTTCAGAGAAAATTCTGATCGACCGCCTGATGGACAAAGTCAATAACGGCAATATCATCCTGCATACTGACCGGACTTTGGATGAAGTATTGGGTGATGATATGGGTGTAACAGGTGTCCGTCTCCGCGACACGAAAAGTGATAATACCGAAGAGCTGGATGTCAGTGGTGTTTTCATCGCTATCGGACACAGCCCGAATACCGGCATCTTTGATGGTCAGCTTGACTTGGAAAATGGGTACATCAAAGTTCAGTCAGGATTACATGGTAATGCGACCCAAACTTCCGTTCCGGGAGTTTTTGCCGCCGGAGATGTGATGGATCATGTTTATCGTCAGGCCATCACTTCAGCAGGAACAGGCTGTATGGCCGCATTGGATGCTGAGCGTTTTCTCGATGGATTGGCAAAATAAATAATCTGTCCCCCCTTAAAGGCGCTATTTAGATAGCGCTTTTTAACAAGTAATATAATGCTTGTTTTGATATTGAATATCTTCACCATCTAATCAGAAACTTTCTTATGGACAAAACAAGACAATCTGAACTTGTTCGATGGCTGAGACAACAAAGTGCTCCTGCTCGTCGGTGGCTTCGTTTATCTATGCTACTCGGCCTAATCAGCGGATTACTTATCATCTCTCAAGCCTGGCTCTTAGCGTCGATTCTCCAATCTCTGATCATGGATAATGTTCCCCGCGAAAATCTTATCAATCAGTTTCTCATGCTGGCAGCAGCCTTCACAATGCGTGCGGTCATCAATGCCATCAGGGAACGTGTCGGATTTATCTGTGGTCAGGTTGTACGCCAGAAAATACGCAATATGGTGTTAGATAAATTGGAGCAGCTGGGGCCTGTCTGGGTTAAGGGAAAACCCGCCGGAAGCTGGGCAACCATTATTCTGGAACAAATAGAAGATATGCAGGATTTTTATTCCCGCTATCTCCCCCAAATGACTCTGGCTGCCTTGATCCCCACTTTAATCCTGATTACCGTATTTCCTGTCAATTGGGCAGCCGGATTAATTTTGCTTATTACGGCCCCTTTAATCCCTCTTTTCATGGCGTTAGTGGGATTAGGTGCGGCTGATGCTAACCGACGCAATTTTGTTGCCCTTAGCCGGTTAAGCGGTAATTTTCTTGATCGTTTACGGGGATTGGAAACTTTACGTCTCTTCCATCGTGGCGATGCCGAAGTCAAGCAGATTACAGAGTCAACAGAAGATTTTCGCCAGAGAACAATGGAAGTGCTGCGCATGGCATTTTTATCTTCAGCTGTACTGGAGTTTTTTGCCGCAGTATCTATCGCCGTTGTTGCTGTCTATTTTGGTTTTTCCTATCTGGGCGAATTACACTTTGGCAGCTATGGGATGGAAGTGACTTTGTTTGCCGGTTTTCTCGCTTTAATTCTTGCCCCTGAGTTTTTTCAGCCTCTCCGCGACTTAGGGACGTTTTATCATGCAAAAGCCCAAGCCGTCGGAGCAGCAGAGTCACTTTTCACCCTGCTTAGCAGTGATGGTGAACAACAGGTCACCGAGGGTGAAAAAACATTATCCAATGAAGACCCCATTATCATTGAAGCCTGTGAGCTGGAAATTCTGTCCCATAATGGTCACCGCCTTGCTGGCCCTTTAAATTTCATCATAGATAAACATCAACGGATTGCTCTGGTCGGAAAAAGCGGGGCTGGGAAAAGTTCCCTGATCAATGTGCTGCTAGGGTTTTTGCCTTATCGAGGCTCCCTGAAAATTAATGGCATCGAACTACAGGAACTTAATCTCGCTAACTGGCGGGAACACCTCAATTGGGTTGGGCAAAATCCACATCTTCCGGAACAAACATTGTTAGAAAATATTCGCCTTGGTCAATATGATGCAACCCAAGAGCAACTGAATGATGTCATGGAAAAGGCTTATGTCAGTGAGTTTATTGATGATTTACCTGACGGGATTAATACAGTTTTAGGTGATAATGCTGCCCGTTTATCCGTCGGGCAAGCTCAGCGTGTCGCCGTAGCACGCGCGTTATTACGCCCTTGCCAATTATTGCTGTTAGATGAACCCGCCGCGAGCCTTGATGCGCACAGTGAACAACGCGTGATGTCAGCGTTAAACCAAGCTTCTTACCAGCAAGCAACACTGCTGGTCACTCATTTATTGGAAGAAACACTGACATATGACCAGATTTGGGTTATGGAGAATGGACTGATAATTGAGAAAGGTGACTATAACACTTTATATCAGTCCCAAGGGGCATTTTCTCATCTGTTGTCTCATCGCAGTGTGGAGCTTTAATCATGCGTGTTTTATTTCCATTTCTCGCACTCTACCGCCGCCATTGGTTTCTGATTAGTTTGGGTATGGTGTTGGCCATTGTTACTTTATTGGCCAGCATCGGCCTGCTGACTCTTTCCGGCTGGTTTCTTGCCGGCACTGCTTTTGTCGGATTCGAAGGGCTATACACGTTTAATTATATGCTACCTGCCGCGGGAGTCCGTGGCGCGGCCATTTTCCGGACAGCCGGGCGCTACGGTGAACGGCTTGTCAGCCATGATGCCACATTCCGTGTATTAGCCCACTTACGTGTTTTTGCTTTTCAGAAGATCCTGCCCCTTTCTCCGGGCGGTATTGCCCGTTTCCGTCAGGGAGAAGTGCTAAATAGGCTTGTTGCCGATGTCGAAACATTGGATCACCTCTATCTGCGGGTAATTTCCCCCGTTCTGGCCTCATTTGTTGTTATTGTAGTGCTGACATTCGGATTAGCTTTTCTTGATATCACACTGGCCTATACTCTTGGCGGTATCATGTTGGGATTGCTGCTGATATTGCCTTTTGCGTTTTATCATGCAGGAAAGTCTTATGGCAGGAACATCACAGCCCAACGTGGTCAATATCGCACGTTACTGACCAGTGCATTGCAAGGGCAAGCTGAATTGACGGTATTCGGCGCACTCAGACGCTTTCGCCAGACAATGACTGAAGTTGAATCCTCATGGTTGAAAAACCAACAAAATCAGGCTCACTTAACAGGGCTTTCACAGGCAGTCATGATTTTCTCTACCGGCATGACAGTCACCTTGATGCTTTGGTTAAGTGCCGCAGGTTTTGGAGAATATGGTCAGCCTGGTGCACTCATCGCGTTAGTGGCATTTTGCACTCTTGCAGCCTTTGAGGCTCTTGCCCCGGTTACTGTCGCATTTCAACATATGGGGCAAGTGCTCTCATCTGCAACTCGAGTATCCCAATTAATGCACCAGAAGCCTGAAATTATTTTTCCTGATCATGGTCCACAAATGAGTCATCATCTCAGTCTTGAGATAAAAGATGTTGATTTCACTTACCCTAATCAGCCCCTGCCGGTATTGAAAAATATTTCTCTGTCCCTCAAATCAGGCGAGCATATTGCTTTACTGGGAAAAACAGGATGCGGAAAATCAACCCTCTTACAGTTAATAACCCGCGCCTGGAATGCTGATGGAGGAGAAATCACCCTCAATAAACAGCCTATTTCCAGTTACGAAGAAGCCACTCTTCGTTCAATGATATCTGTCGTGCCCCAGCGGATACATGTCTTCAGTCACACACTGCGTGAGAATCTTTTATTGGCAAAACCTAATGCCACTGATGATGAATTAGAAATCGTGCTGAAAAAAGTGGGATTGGGGAACTTACTATATACTGATGAGAAACTGAACTGTTGGATGGGCGACGGTGGCCGACAGCTTTCTGGTGGCGAACAACGTCGTTTAGGCATTGCCAGAGCCCTGCTGCATGATGCTCCTTTAATGCTTTTAGATGAGCCAACAGAAGGGCTCGATATAAATACCGAACAACAAATTCTGTCTTTATTGCGCCATAGTTGTCAGCACAAGACATTAATTGTCGTTACACACCGTTTAACCGGCTTACAACATATGGATCAGATCTGCGTTATGGATAATGGACATATTATAGAACGCGGAAAACACGATGCACTATTGGCTCAACAAGGACGCTATTATCAATTTTATCAACGGCAGAGCTACCTTGAGCAGGAGTGATTTATTTTATGTTGATAGCTCAACTGGATAACTCATATGAATTTCCCCATCCAGCCAATGCCCTAGCTGAACCGAATGGTTTATTGGCTTTTGGTGGAGACTTAAGTGCAGAACGCCTCAAAGTGGCGTATCATGAAGGAATATTTCCATGGTATTCACCCCACGAACCTCCTTTGTGGTGGTCTCCAGACCCTCGTGCAGTGCTGGTTCCGGGTGAATTACATATGGGACGGACATTACGCCGTTTTATTCGCAAACATCCTTACCAAATTACGGTAAACTATTCGTTTGATGAAGTAATATATAATTGTGCCCAACGACAAGAAGGAACTTGGATCGGCTCAGATGTTCAATTAGGTTACCAAACCCTACATCAGGAAGGAATGGCCCATTCAGTTGAAGTCTGGTATGACAACCAACTTGTGGGGGGCTTATATGGCGTGTGTATAGGCACACTATTTTGTGGTGAATCTATGTTTAGCAAAATGGAGAATGCTTCTAAGTGCGCTTTTGTGGCATTCTATCACCATTTTCTCCATCACGGAGGCCAGTTATTTGACTGTCAGGTGCTAAATAACCACACAGAATCGCTGGGTGCCAAGAATATTCAAAGGAAAAAGTTCCTTAAGTATCTTTATCAATTCAGAGAACAGTCATTACAATCAGGATGTTGGTCTACACAATCACTGGATTTATAGTTATTTTTTAGGGAGTAAAGACTGTTCACGGTGGAAATGTCGCTATTTATTATACGTAAAATGATGGTTTAAAATACGACATTCCTTTACATAATGAGGGTTTTTCGGCATTATCTTGCCGGTTAAAAATCATGGTTGTTACAATTAGAGGATTAGATGGCCAAAGAAGATAATATTGAAATGCAAGGCTGTGTATTAGATACACTGCCAAACACCATGTTTCGTGTCGAATTAGAAAACGGACACGTTGTTACTGCTCATATTTCAGGTAAAATGCGTAAAAACTACATTCGCATTTTGACTGGGGATAGCGTTACGGTTGAATTAACTCCATACGATCTGAGCAAAGGGCGTATCGTCTTCCGTAGCCGCTAATAGTTCGTGCTCGTTTACCACAGGTGATATATCACCTGTGGCGTCGCTTATCGCTGTTATATGGCGTTATAAAACGGCATCTTCTGATTTCTTCTTGTTCGAACTCTGGGCGCTTTTGAAATCATATGTCAGTGTCTGTTTCCCCTTATCCAGATTGATCCTGACCGAACCTCCGTGCACCAATGAACCAAATAGCAACTCATTCGCCAATGGTTTCTTCAGATTATCCTGTATCACCCTGGTCATGGGGCGTGCTCCCATTGCTTTATCATAGCCTTTATCACAAAGCCATTGACGAGCATCTGCACTAACTTCCAGAGAAACACCTTTTTCATCCAATTGAGCTTGTAATTCAACAATAAATTTATCAACAACTTGTTGAATAACCTCAGCAGAGAGTGCATCGAACCATATAATGCCATCAAGGCGATTACGAAATTCAGGCGTAAAAATGCGTTTAATCTCTTCCATTCCATCTGTGCTGTTATCCTGCACAGAGAAACCGATGGATTTACGCTGTACTTCACGTACTCCCGCATTAGTCGTCATTACCAGAATAACATTGCGAAAATCTGCTTTGCGGCCGTTATTATCCGTTAACGTGCCGTTATCCATCACTTGTAACAACAAGTTGAAAACTTCCGGATGGGCTTTCTCAATTTCGTCCAGCAGCAAAACAGAATGTGGGTGTTTAATAATCGCATCAGTCAGCAAGCCTCCCTGATCATATCCCACATACCCTGGTGGAGCGCCAATTAAACGGCTCACAGTATGGCGTTCCATGTATTCTGACATATCAAATCGCAGTAATTTGATATTCAATACCTTGGCTAGTTGAACCGTCACTTCCGTTTTACCGACCCCTGTAGGTCCCGCAAACAGGAAAGATCCGACAGGTTTATAATCCTGCCCCAATCCGGCACGGCTCATTTTGATTGCTTCTGTTAAGGCAGCGATTGCATTATCCTGACCAAAAACCAGCATCTTCAAACGGTCATCCAGTGTTCTCAATATATCTTTATCACTGGCTGACACTGTTTTTTCCGGAATTCGGGCTATACGTGCCACAACGGATTCAATATCAGCAACATTAATCGTTTTTTTACGGCGGCTGACCGGCACCAATTTTGTCTTTGCACCAGCTTCATCAATGACATCAATAGCTTTATCCGGTAAGTGGCGATCCGTAATATATTTTACCGAAAGCTCAACCGCAGCACGAATGGCTTTCGCCGTATAACGGACGCCGTGATGCGCCTCATATTTTGCACGTAGCCCGTTAATAATTTGTACTGTTTCTTCAGGTGAAGGCTCAAGAATATCAATCTTCTGGAACCGCCGGGCCAATGCACGATCTTTCTCAAAGATATTGCTGAATTCATGGTAAGTCGTCGAACCAATAACCCGGATACGCCCGCCAGATAACAGCGGCTTGATGAGATTAGCGGCATCAACCTGACCGCCTGAAGCTGCGCCAGCACCGATAATTGTATGAATTTCATCAATAAAGAGAATACTTTTGCTGTCTTGTTCCAGGGTTTTTAGCAATGCTTTGAAGCGCTTCTCAAAATCACCACGATACTTCGTACCGGCCAGTAACGAACCAATATCCAAAGAATAGATAGTGCAACCCTGCATCACTTCAGGAACATTTTTCTGAACAATACACCATGCAAGCCCTTCTGCAATGGCCGTCTTGCCAACACCTGACTCCCCGACAAACAGAGGGTTATTCTTGCGACGGCGACACAGAACCTGAATTGTTCTGTCCAATTCATGATGACGCCCGACCAGAGGATCAATCTGACCTTTCTGTGCCAATTGATTCAGGTTGATGGTGAAATTTTCCAGCCTGTCTTCACTGATGACTTGTTCTTCCTGAACAGGATTAAGGCTGGAATGAGAATTATTATCCATTTCATCTTTACGCGTACCGTGAGAAATGAAATTCACGATATCCAGCCGGCTCACGTCATGCTTACGCAGTAAATAAGCAGCCTGAGACTCCTGTTCACTGAAAATGGCAACCAAAACGTTCGCCCCGGAAACTTCTGAGCGCCCCGAAGATTGCACATGAAAGACCGCACGTTGCAAGACTCGCTGAAAACTTAATGTAGGTTGGGTATCCCTATCATCGTCTTCAGATAACAACGGGGTAGTTTGTGAAATAAAACTCTCCAACTCCTGGCGTAACATCGCCAAGTCGACTTTACAAGCCTCCAGTGCTTCTCGCGCTGATGTGTTACTTAACAACGCCAGCAACAGGTGCTCTACAGTCATAAATTCATGTCTGTTATCCCTTGCTTTGGCAAAAGCAATGTTGAGACTAAGCTCCAGTTCTTGATTGAGCATAAGCACCTCCTCCTAAAATCAGTAAGCCAGATCAAACCCTTTCTAGCGTGCAAAGTAATGGATGCTCGTGCTCTTTAGCATACATGTTCACTTGCGCAGCTTTAGTTTCTGCGACCTCTGCCGTATAAATTCCGCAAACTGCTTTCCCTTGGTTATGGACATCCAGCATTAGTTGCGTTGCTCGTTCAACATCATAAGAAAAGAACTTTCGCAATACGTCAACCACAAACTCCATAGGGGTATAATCGTCATTGTTCAAAATAACCTTATACAGTGACGGAGGTTGAAGTTTCTGTTTTGCATCTTCCTTAATAAACTCTTCACTTTTCAAATCGTTATAAAACTCAGTCATTATTCTTCCGCTGGATATTCATTTTTTACGCAAGAGTCCGGTATGAACCATTTCATTCTACTACCACATATTTTATCACTTCATAAGGCACTCTGCTTTACCGCCTTTGTCTTCCCAAATAAGGATTTCATCTAAAAATCAGATATCGTTACCTATATCAAACTTTAGCCATCTGGGGTAGCGTAACGTTGTTTATATGCTTGACGACGTAATGAATTTCACTAGAGTATATTTTATGAGCACCGCCCTGTCTGGGCGTCTGTTCATATTTTGAAATTTTTAGTGACTCCTAAACCCGAAATCGTGATACGAGGGATAGAGAAGTATGGAAACAGGCACTGTTAAATGGTTCAATAATGCAAAGGGCTTTGGATTTATTTGTCCTACCAGCGGAGGTGAAGACATATTCGCTCACTATTCAACCATTCAGATGGATGGTTATAGGACGTTGAAAGCAGGACAGAAAGTGAACTTCAATGTTCATCAAGGCCCTAAAGGTAATCATGCAAGCCTTATTGTCCCCCTGCCTCTGGAAAATAACTTAGAATCAGAATAAATTATCAGTCTATAAACTCGTAATTCTCACGCCACAGGCAGTTGTTTGTGGCGTGCTATTGGCAACCACGTGCGCCGGCACTTTATCTTCCCCTCTCTTACTATATTTAGATTGCTCAGCCAAATTTCGCAATTATTTATGACCATTAGTGACAATTTATTTATGTCTCTGAAATCAAAAAGCTTTACACTCCCCAGAAACATATACTCCTCTTTATGTATTTAATTTCATTAATCCTTATTTATAACATTCACCTTCTCAATAAACAAAAAATGCGTTGAATTTCAGTATCTTTACCTTTACCCTTTTTGTTGCTACAGTGTAAATTTTTTGTTTCAGTCAGTTTGTTGGTCTTTATGGCTGGCTTTGCTTATTAGAATTAGATAAAAAAATTATCTTAATAATATCAGGATGTGGATTATGTATTCAGGACTACTCATTATTCTCCTGCCGTTAATTCTAGGCTACCTCATACATCTCAGCCATAAACCAACACTCACTCTTGTGAACCGGTTACTCAATGTCATGATTTATGCCATTCTTATTCTGATGGGTCTCAATCTTGCTATGCTGGAAAATTTAAACAGCAATTTGTTCTCTATTTTGTTATATGCCACAACATTTTTTCTGTGCATCTTTATTGCTAATCTATTAGCTCTGTTTTTCTTGGATAAACGCGACCCATGGCAGATCGCCACATATAAACAAGAAAAGCCCCCTTCCCGGTTACATATGGCATTGGATTCCGTCAAATTATGCGGTGCATTAATAGTAGGATTTATTATCGGGCTAACTGGCTGGTCGTGGTTTAATCATTCCAAGCAAGCCAGTGAACTTGCTTTAATTATTTTACTGTTTCTGGTTGGTATCCAATTACGCAATAATGGCATGAACCTAAAACAAACCTTACTGAATCGCCGCGGTGCAATTATTGCACTAGTGGTTGCGGTCAGCTCCTTGATCGGTGGAATAGTGGCAGCATTTTTACTTGGATTGCCTGCCAAAACAGGGCTTGCCATCGCATCCGGATACGGTTGGTATACCCTGTCTGGCATTTTGATCGGCGAGGCTTATGGCCCCGTACTCGGCAGCACCGCATTCTTTAATGATTTGGCCCGTGAACTGGCATCCATTATGCTAATTCCAATACTCATAAATCGCTATCGTTCAACGGCGCTAGGTTTAACCGGAGCAACATCAATCGATTTTACCTTGCCCATTTTACAACGCTGTGGTGGTACAGGGATCGTACCGGCCGCCATCGTTCATGGTTTTATATTAAGCTTAATGACACCCTTATTTATTGCATTCTTTACTCATTAACCTTCTTGAAAGGCGAGGTTTTACTATACTCCGAGTAAAAACATGACTGGGCCATGATTAAAAATGACTAAAACCCACGCCGAAGGATAAAAAACAACCTGAACAGACAAGAGTAAAACGGTAAATACGATTAAAAAATGCCTTTTAAATGATTAATTAACTCGCAAAATTGATAAAAATAACAATTTTATGCAGACATTATTGCATAGTTATTCTTATAGGATTAATATCCAATCAAACATTTAACTATTCATATATTTCGCATGAACATTCAATTAAAAAACGTCAATTGTTTCTATGGCACGCATCAGGCTCTGTTCGATATCAATTTTGAATGTACATCGGGAGAGATTCTGGTGCTGCTGGGGCCTAGTGGAGCGGGCAAAAGTTCTTTGCTACGTGTTTTGAATCTGTTGGAAATGCCTCAATCCGGGCAACTCAATGTAGCAACGCATCAATTTGATTTCAAACAGCAACCCAGCCATAAAGAAATCAGGGCATTACGGCAAAAAATCGGTATGGTTTTCCAGCAATACAATCTGTGGCCACATTTAAATGTAATGGATAACCTGATTGAAGCTCCTTGCCGAGTATTAAAATTACCTAAACAACAAGCACGGGAAAAGGCAGAAAAGCTACTCTCACGTCTTCGTTTAGCCGAGTTCACCCACCGTTTTCCATTGCACCTTTCCGGTGGGCAACAACAACGTGTAGCCATTGCACGGGCATTAATGATGGAGCCACAAGTTCTGCTATTTGATGAGCCCTCAGCTGCACTCGATCCCGAAATTACCTCTCAACTCATTGATATTATTAAAGAGCTGTCGGAAACGGGCATAACCCAAATTATCGTAACCCATGAAGTGGAACTGGCTCGCAAAACAGCAAGTCAGGTTATCTATATGGAACAAGGGCACATTATTGAAAAAGGTGATGCATCGCACTTTACTCACCCTCAATCAACTGCTTTTGCTCATTTTTTGTCACACTGATATGTATTATACCCAATGGATTTCAAGTTGAACTCCAACTGACAAACCCTAGATTGAATAATAGCAACTCTGGTTCGATAACAATTTGAAAAACTAAAAATTCTCAATCAGCAAACTCATGAACGACAGGATAAATACGGCCATGAAAAAATTATTATTTGCAGCTTTATTGGGCACAATGACCTTATCAGCAACCGCAGCAGAAAAAATAACGCTGCGTTTTGCGACAGAAGCAACTTATCCACCATTTGAATTTATTGATGCAAATAATAAAATTCAGGGGTTTGATATCGATTTAGCCAATGCGCTATGTGAAAAACTAAATGCTCAATGTACGTTCACCAACCAAGCTTTCGACAGCCTTATTCCAAGCCTGAAATTCCGTCGTTTCGATGCGCTAGTCGCTGGGATTGATATTACGCCCGAGCGCCAAAAACAAGTTGATTTCACTCACATCTATTACAATAACTCAGCCACTTTCGTTGCCATCAAAGGAAAATTCGCTCATCTTTCTGATCTAAAAGGCAAACAAATTGGAATTCAAAATGGGACCACACTGCAAAAATATTTAATGGAGCAACATAAAGACATTAAAACCGTCCCTTATGATAGCCATCAGAATGCAATCCTTGATTTAAAAAATGGCCGTATAGATGCTGTATTTGGTGATACCGCAGCGGTTAATGAATGGCTTAAAAAGAATAAAGAATTAGGCACCGTCGGCGAAAAAGTCACTGATAAAAATTACTTTGGAACAGGATTGGGCATTGCTGTACGCAAAGGAAATACTGAGTTGAAGAATGAATTGAACAAGGCCCTGAGTGAAATCAAACAAGATGGTACTTATGACACTATCTATAAAAAATGGTTTGAACAATAAGTTGAATGATAAGCTGATTTACAATGAATGAATTTCAATCTCTCATCAGTGCCGCCAGCATTACTGTCGGCCTCGCTCTTTCATCGCTTGTGGTTGGTTTGGCTCTGGCCATACTTTTTGCCGCCTGGGAATCCGCTCGCTGGAAACCGATTGCATTCTTGGGTTCATGCTGGGTTACTTTGATCCGAGGGTTACCTGAAATTCTCGTTGTTCTTTTTATTTATTTTGGCAGCTCACAGCTTCTCCTAACATTGTCAGAAGGCTTAAACATCAACCTTATTGTCTGGCAATTTAAGATCCAAATAAATATTGATAACTTCGATGTCAGCCCCTTTCTGTGTGGTGTTATTGCCCTTTCATTGCTTTATTCCGCTTATGCATCACAAACATTGCGGGGTGCTTTGAAAGCAATCACTGTCGGGCAACGAGAAGCAGGCCAGGCATTGGGATTAAGCCAAAGCCGCATTTTTTTCCGTTTGGTTATGCCACAAATGTGGCGTCATGCCCTGCCGGGGCTTGGCAATCAATGGTTAGTTCTGCTGAAAGATACCGCGTTGGTTTCATTAATCAGTGTTAATGACCTGATGCTACAAACCAAAAATATTGCCATCCGTACACAAGAACCATTCACATGGTATGTCATTACCGCCGCAATTTACTTGGTTATCACACTCATAAGCCAATTTATTCTCAAGCGGCTTGAGATGCGCGTCACTCACTTTGAGCGGAGTGCTTCATGATGCTTGAGTTAATTAAAGAAATTTTACCCGGGTTACAAATCAGCCTCAGCCTGACTTTCAGTGCTCTTCTGGCCGCATTTATACTTTCTGTTGTTTTCACCATTATTCTGACAATGAAAGTACCGGTGCTTAACCAACTGGTCAAAGGCTATATCACGTTATTTACCGGAACTCCCCTCCTTGTTCAGTTTTTTTTGATTTATTACGGGCCAGGACAATTTCCGTCGATTAAAGAATATCCGTGGCTATGGCAGCTCATGTCAGAACCATGGCTTTGTGCAATGGTAGCTCTTACATTAAATAGCGCAGCTTACTCAACCTTACTTTTTCATGGTGCGGTTAAAGCTATTCCAGCTGGGCAATGGCAATCCTGTCAGGCTCTTGGCATGTCTCAAACACACACAATGCGTATCTTGCTGCCTTACGCGTTTAAACGGGCACTTTCTTCCTATTCCAATGAAGTCATCCTGATATTCAAGAGTACATCACTTGCCAGTACGATCACTTTATTGGACATCATGGGATACAGCCAACTGCAATTCGGCCGTAGTTATGATGTCACCGTATTTGTTGCCGCTGGTATCATTTATCTCTGCATAAATGGCCTTTTGACATTACTGATGCGTATGATAGAAAAACGTGCTTTAGCATTTGAACATCGTAATTAACCATTACTGATATCCAACAGGCTGCAAGAAGCGATTTGGGAGACAGCAGGAATGTATTCAATCCATTGACCTTTACATTGCTTAACTCTTGCAATAACACACTGTTATCGCAAGAGTTAAAGCAACCTGTCAATTCAGATCACGCACCAATAATGCCAACGCTTCATAATGCTCAGTATGAGGAAACATATCGAATAACTGTACTTTTTCTATTCGATATTGTTTGAGCAAAGTAATATCTTTTGCCATCGTCTGAGCATTACAACTTGAATAGAGAATAAATTCAGGCGCCATTTGGCTGAGGTATTCACACAGTACTTTTCCAATTCCTCTGCGAGGAGGGTTAACCAATACCAATTCAGGTATCTGTGATTTATCAAGGGCAAAATGGGTAGAGTCCAAAGCCTGGAATTCCACCTGCTCCATCCCAAGACTTTTAGCTGAACTTTTTGCACAATCAATGGCTTCGGCACTAATTTCAATACCGGTTAATCGAGTTTGTTTATCTGCACAGTGCAAACCAAAACCACCCGCACCACAAAAAAGATCCCACATACTCGTAATGTTCAATTCCCTGACCCAACGCCCTGCTGTTGCATACAATTCTGCGGCAATATCTGGATTAGTCTGAAAAAAACTACGTGGCCGAATATACAGCGGAATACCGTTAAAGGTTTCCTTTAACATTTTATGTTCGGTGAAAATAATTTCTTTTTCACCTTCCAAAATCGCCATATGAATGGGTTGGATATTAGCTGAAATGACGGTGACGTGAGGTAATTTTTCCTGCAACCAAGACAATGTTTTCTCTAACTGCGCCAGTTTTGTTTCTGAACGCAGAACGAAGCGCAGCATCATTTCACCGTTAGCACGACTTTCCGTCAAAAGAATATATTTCAATTCTCCTTTCTTTCGTTCAACGTTATAAGGAACTAATCCAGCCTTGGCTATAAATACCTTGATAACGTCAAATACCAACTGAAAATTTTGTGGGTATAGCAGACAATCGCAAAGATCTACCGCTCTGCCATCACGGTGCAACATGCCAAGCAGCGGGCGTTCAACACTGCCACTGACAACCATTTTAGCTTTATTACGAAACCCTCTTGTTTTGCTAGTTACCGGTGAAAGCCAGTGTGTGACCGATGTTTCCCGTAACAGTTGTTTCAGATGTTGTTGCTTATCAGATAATTGATTTGAATAGGATTTATCGAGCCACTGACAGGATTGACAATTTCCCGCGGAATACTGCGTACATTGCATTATAAAAAAACCGTATCAAAAATATTAGTGCAAGGTAAAAGTTGATGTCTTTGTCTCGACCAATGATTCTTCATCTTCTAATTCTACTTCAACCTCGCTTTCCATATCCTGGTTGACATAGAGAAGGTTATTGCTGTGAATTTCAAAAATCACATTGGCGATTTGTTCTTCACCTTGCTGTATAAAATGAGAAAACTGTTCAAAAGTCATACCGGCAGCGATAGGAAACGACTGACAAACAATCAGCTTAGGCAAGTTTTCATCCTGAATATCGAGAAATGCTTTTACCGTAAGAGAGCAAGCATTGATTTGGCTTAAATTAGCAACTAACGGAATGATTGCGGTTGGCCTGACTTCTGCTAAGGCAGAAAACACAACCACATCCCCTAACAAATCAAGTTTCGCGTCAAACAGGCCATCAATATTTTGCATATGAGGCAAATGCAAAACAGGGCTTGATTCATGCTCAAAATAAGAGATTTTCAGACGTTCAAGCCACGTCCGTAGTGTTAACAAATCGGGAATAACCATGGAATCCATCGAATTAACCTCATATAACCAAAAAGTTAAACATACTATCTTGGAAAATTTTTATAGGACAAAAATGGTGACTGACAATCAACCTATTTTGTTTTTTCATCATCAGAATGTTTCTGGTGATTGTTATCCGCTTTCTTATGATCAATTCCCAGAAAGGAAAGATTATAAACCGCACGCCAGATAATATGGATAGCCGCAGGTATCAAACATCCGATACCCGATAAAATCATAGCAATGTGTGCTTCTGTCGTCATTAATAAAGGTGATAGGATTATGCTATCAGTTATCGACAAGTACGCTAAAGTCAGTAAGCCAAACCCTATAATTTCCAATAAAATTATAACCTTAGGCATGTCAGCTAACGACCGCATCCCTTTTGATGAATTTATTTTCATTTTCTACCTTGCTACTTGCAATGACTTGCTGAAAACTATCGATTGAAAAATCAACCTGCTGCTTCTGTGCCGCTCGGATGAGATTATCATATCTAAAGTCAATCCATTGGTAGAAGTAATTACAATAAAAGATAATTCCTACTTTTTTTTGTTCATTGTTACAGGCATAGTAAGTTACAGGCATAGTAACGCTAAATAACAACCCATCAAACTTATGAGCATTACCAATAAGGAGTTTATATGTATACCGTCATTTTTGGCCGCCCTGGTTGCCCATATTGTGTCCGTGCCAAAGAATTGGCTGATAAACTGAAAACAGAGCGTGAAGACTTTGATTATCGCTATATTGATATTTGGGCGGAAGGCATTAGCAAAGAAGACTTATCAAAAACGGTAGGAAAACCTATTGAAACAGTCCCTCAGATCTTCATTGATGAGAAACATATCGGCGGCTGCACTGATTTTGAAGCTTACGCTAAAGAGAATCTCGGGCTATACAACTAAGTATATTACTGAGTAATACAGCCGAAAAAACGCTATCCAGCCAGAAATCGCCTCTTCACCGGGTTGGATAGCGGTAACCTTATCGTCCCCACTCCAGCTTTTCTCTCTGAGCTTTCTGAAAAAATTTGCAATTTTTTTTTCATCAATGAGAACTTTAATACCATTGTGCAGTCTTAATTATTGCCACTGCTTTTCTTTGATGTCCCCATATTGAGGAGCCCGATAGTCATCCACCTTGGTTAAAGACTATCGGGTTTTTTGTTGTTTCAACGTGGCCTTAATGGCTCTGAAACAGAGAGACTAAAGCCGGATGACCTTGACGATATTATTTACTTACATAACATAAACAATTACCCAACAGCATTGTTAATTTTAAATAAAGTTTTTATTCACTTTACCGATATAAAATTGTTCTTTTTTACAATAAGTTGATAAAATATCTTTTATCATACTTAAAATCTACTCCAGTAGGTTCTTACGTAAATATTTTGCTTGTGAGGCTCACTTTGCTAGAACAACTCAACCACAATGTGTTTACATTTATCAATGCAACCCCTGATTCATCACCAGTAATGATCTTACTTGCCATTTTGATAGCAAAATATTGCGTATTTATTTACCCTATTACACTTGCTGCTTGTTGGCTTTGGGGAAACGAAAAAACCATCACACACCGGCGCATTGTTGTCAGTAAATCCTGTATTGCTTTCGCCTTGGGAATGTTTGCCTCTTATATGATTGGCGTTTTTTTTCCGCATGCTCGACCGTTTGTTGAAGGTTTTGGTTATAATTTTCTCGCTCATTCCCCCACAGAATCCTTTCCCAGTAACCACGGTGTAGCCGTATTCACCTTATCACTGGCATTTCTTTTCTGGCATTGCATCTGGTCAGGCTTATGCCTGATGATCATCGCCTTTGCTATTGCCTGGTCCCGTGTATATGTGGGGGTGCATTGGCCACTTGATATGGTTGGTTCATTTCTGGTTAGTCTATTGGGATGCGCTTTTTCCCAAATCGTTTGGAACTTTTACGGTAAGAGTGTGCAAAACAAGCTAACCCGATTATACCAATACTGTTGTTCCCCCTTGATCCGAAAAGGGTGGGTAAAAAGTTAATTCAATTTCAAGAATAGATACCCTGCCGGGCGTTCACACTGAAAATGAATGCCCAGCAAACCATGATGACTCTCTTTTCATCCTCAGATTTAATTAGTTTTTTCTTAAATAAAGTCACCTTTGCAATCTTATGATGTTATTTCAACCTAAAGTTCATTAGAAGCAAATACAATTAACACCTTATTAACAAAATAAATACAACCAAAAAACAAAACAAAATCATTTATTACAATCAATAAGCACCAAATATAAAATGATTATTATTTCTTTATAAAGTCACTGATTACAGATAATTTCCGCTCAGGAAATCCATCAGCATTTGACTTTTTTATTAATGCGTAATCAATAGAACGCAAATATCTATTCAAACAAACACAAATCAAACAACGATAATGATTGGTTTTATTTTTTGTTTATTATCAATTGGATATAAGTGAAATAACATACATTCAAATATATGAAAATAAAAAACCTGCTATTTATCATTAAAGATATAAATTTATCACTTTTGAACCAAAATAATTATTAACATATTAATATTAATTTAAGTTCTTATAGATGGATATAGAAATTTTAAATAAAAATAATGATAGAATCTGAGACATTTCTTCAATTCATTTTATTTAAAATTAAATCAACATTTCGATAAAATTTCATAACAATGTTCGTTTTCTATATAAATCTTGCAATTGCGAGAGCGATCACGGTACATTTCACTAAAAATAATTATATTCACCACATCAAAAGTCAGGGGTTACATTTTAAGTTTAGTCATCAAAATACCGTATAAAATAGCTTCAATCCCTTTATTTTAAATGAGTGTATTTGACTATCTCATTAATGTTGTAATAGAAATAGTAATAAAAATAGTAATAAAAATGTTTAGATAAACACCAGCACAGTATCTGACAACTTATTATTCATATAAAAATCCAACTCGTGCATTGAATCAATGTGCGGGTTTAATAGTTTTTAAATTTTAGTTTACCGCGTATTTCGGGAGATATTTATGGACACATCTCAAACAAGTTCAATCGCACCCGCTGCTTCCAGCAAAAGCGATTACACTACCTGGCGTAAATCAGACACTGTATGGATGCTGGGATTATACGGTACCGCCATTGGTGCTGGCGTTTTATTTCTCCCCATCAACGCCGGGATCGGTGGACTGATTCCACTTCTTATCATGGCAGTACTCGCCCTCCCCATGACATTCTTTGCTCATCGTGGAATGTGTCGTTTTGTCTTATCAGGCAAAAGCAGTGGTGAAGATATCACCGGCGTGGTTGAAGAACATTTTGGCAAGGTTGCAGGTTTTCTGATCACCATTCTCTACTTCTTTGCAATTTATCCTATCCTGTTGGTGTACAGTGTCGCACTGACCAACACAGTAGAAAGTTTCATTGTTAACCAATTAAATATTGAGCCACCATCACGCGCTTTACTGGCACTTATCCTGATCCTCGGCGTGATGAGCATCATCCGCTTTGGTGAGAAAATGATCGTCAAGGCCATGAGTATATTGGTATTCCCGTTTGTCACTGTTCTGATGCTATTAGCGCTGTATCTGGTTCCTCACTGGAATACTGCAATATTTGACACTCTGTCACTGAGCAGCTCAGTTTCTTCAGCAAGCAGTCACGGTTTGCTATTCACCTTGTGGCTGGCAATTCCTGTTATGGTCTTCTCTTTTAACCATTCGCCAATCATCTCTGCGTTCGCGGTTGCAAAACGTGAAGAATACGGTGAGCATGCAGAGAAAAAATGTTCGCGCATTCTGCTTTGCGCTCACGTCATGATGGTTCTGACCGTGATGTTCTTTGTTTTCAGTTGTGTACTGAGCCTGTCACCAGAGAATCTGGCAGAAGCAAAAGCCCAGAACATTACCATTCTGTCTTATCTGGCTAACCACTTCCGTGTACCTGCTATTGAATACATTGCTCCGCTTATCGCTTTCATTGCCATTACCAAATCATTTTTGGGCCACTATCTGGGCGCACGTGAAGGTTTCAACGGGATTGTGAACAAGGCATTGAGCGCGCAAGGCAAATCTATTCAGCACAAAACGCTGAATCGTATCACTACCTTATTTATGTTGATCAGTGCTTGGATCGTTGCAACGCTGAACCCGGGCATTCTGGGCATTATCGAAACATTGGGTGGACCTGTCATTGCCATGATCCTGTTTATCATGCCTATGTATGCGATTAGCAAAGTACCAGCCATGCGCAAATATTCTGGAAAATTCAGCAATATCTTTGTTGTTATTATGGGTAGCATTGCAATTTCTGCGGCGGTTTATTTACTGCTCTAATGTCTTTCCGAGGCAGCTGTTGAATACAGATTAGCCCGATAAAAAATGCCCGCCATTGATATCAATGGCGGGCATTTTTCTGTCTACTTAAAGGCTTATCAACTTTTTCAGAGCACACTAATTAAAAATCGAATTAAACCAACCAGACACTGTTTTTACGATGAAATCCCATATACGCCCGAAAAAGCCAGTCTCTTCGACGTCTTCTTTAACAACCAATGGGCGATGATCAATTATTTTGTCATTCAACATAAAATTCACTGTTCCCACCACCTGATTCTTCACTAATGGAGCCTCAAGAAGTGTTTGGTTCAATGTAAAACTCGCTTTTAGATTATTCTGCTGCCCACGGGGAATAACGACTGAAGCATCTTTTTCAACTCCTAACGCCACTTCTGAGTGAGTTCCGTACCACACTTTTTCCGTTACCAACGTATCAGAAGCTTTCAACGATGTTACAGATTCATAAAAACGGAATCCCCATGAAAAAAGTTTCTCACTGTCGGAAAAGCGAACCCGATCACTAGGAGCGCCCAATACCACCGAAATCAAACGCATCGGGCCTTCTGTCGCTGATGAAACAAGGTTGTAGCCAGCGCCACTGGTGTGTCCGGTTTTTACACCATCCACATTCATGTTTTTATTCCACAAGAGGCGATTGCGATTAGGTTGGCGAATATTATTAAAAGTGAACTCTTTTTCTTTGTGCAAAGCATATTCTTCCGGCACATCACGGATCATAGCTTGAGTTAACAATGCCATATCAAGCGCCGTGCTGTACTGCCCAGCAGCATCAAGGCCATGCACAGTTTTGAAGTGCGTATTCTGCAATCCCAATGTCTTCGCATACTGATTCATTAAATCAACGAAGCTATCCTGACTACCGGCCACATAATCAGCAAGAGCAATACTCGCATCATTGCCTGACTGGATAACAATACCGCGGTTCAGATCAATTAATTTAACCCTATCACCGGGTTTCAAAAACATCAGAGATGAGCCTTTAAGCACAGGATTACCGGTTGCCCAAGCATCCTTACCCACTGTCACGATATCTTCTGTAGAAACTTTACCTGATTTGACTGCTTGCCCTACCACATAGCTGGTCATTATCTTTGTCAGGCTAGCCGGATCTAACCGTTCATCAGGATTATTCGAGGCCAGAATTTTTCCGCTGGCGTAATCCATCAATACATAGGCTTTTGCATCAATCTCCGGTGCTGCGGGTTCATTCATTGCATATACATTGACACTGGTCAAACAAAAAACACTTAAGCCAATAGCAAAAAATTTTATTACTGGTATCTGTCGTTTTTGTTTCATCATCACTCGCCCTTTTTTTACTACCTTACTTTTCATCTACAAATCAAACATAAAAACTCTATTAATATAGGATGTTATGCAAGAAGACTCCAATTCAATAACGTAAAGATTTTCCTGACATTCATCTGATTTAATGATCATATTATCGATAAATAACGATGAGTTGACATTAGAAAAAGTAATGTTATTGACCTGAAATCAGAAAAATTCACCAAAGATAAGAAATTATTTCAGATCTGGGAAAATTAAACGTGATTATACACCAACTTGCTGTTAATTTAGGCAAATCAGTCTTTGTCTTTGGGATCTTGTAAAAAGCCAGATTGAGAAGATATGCGAGAAAAATGCATTTTTAGCTCATTGGCATTCTGTAAGGATCAGAAAACTGGTATTCAAACCCTAACTCCCGACAAATGCGGCTCCCATCGACTATTTTGCTCTCAGTGTCTTTATTTTCTGACTGTAAAAACTCTGGTGGCGGCAAATCAAGCCGTTGACTGATTAACGGATAATATTCTGATCTTTTAGGATGTATTGCTGCACACAAATTATAAATGTGCCCACCTTCCGGCTGCCGGATAAGGAGCTTAATCGCGGAAATAACATCATCCTGATGAACCAGATTAACCGCACATTCTCCCCCTGCAATGGCTTTTTTCCCTGCAAGAAAACGCCCCGCATGACGCCCGCTTCCGACCAACCCTACTAAGCGTAATATATCAACCGATGTATTCGGCAACTGATGCAACCAATTTTCTAACTCGACTAACGCTTTCGCTGATGCAGTTTCAGGACATAATGGACCATCTTCATCTAAATACCCCACAGACGGACCATAAACAGAGGTTGAACTGATAAAAATAATTCGTGGTACAGAATACGAAAGTGCAGTATCAACAACCAATTGTACCGCATTAACATATCCTTGCCCGCCTTCTGCAATTCCTCCTACAGGCAGTGTCAAAACAAGGATATCAACGGACATCAATTGTTCAAGATCATCCACTTCACAATCAATCTCAGGCGTTAAATTCAGCAGGTAACAATCCATTCCGCACATATTTGCCGCTTCCACACCATCCGGTGTTGTTTTACTGCCAACTACTTGCATACCTTCGCTTTGCAGTGCTTGTGCCAATGGCATTCCTAACCACCCAAGCCCAATAATGGAAACTTTTCTCACCATGACTTTCCTCAAACAGACATCAACAGACATCAACAGACATCAATGTAAGCACCTACCCGGCATATAACACTCACTAACCTTACCCATATATCCCCCTAATGACAACTTTACATATTTTCATTAAAAAACAATTGGATAAATAAAAATAAATACTTTTTTAAAAAAAAGTTTGCTTTCTGTACGCCAGATAGTATAGGTTAAACAACAAGCAACCAGTCCTTAATTGCAAACACAACGTTGAATACGGTCATCATCAATACCAATGGTATTCAGTATTAGCGCAACATCGTATTCAGGCGTAGCACCCAATCTAAAACAGAGAATCGCAATATTATGAATCGTATTCAATTTAACCATCACCACCACCATCATCCTGACTAGTCTTTCAGGCTGCTGTGTGCTGGAAGACTTTTAACCCGTCTTCCGGTGGTATGAATACGACGAAAAACCCTCGGAAGATATTCCGGGGGTTTTTTTATTTCTGATTTATACAAGTTAAACACTGAATTTGAGATAGGGTAATATGACATGTTAGATAAAACACGCTTGCGGATAGCTATTCAAAAATCGGGTCGCCTCAGTGATGAATCCAGAACTTTGCTGGCACGCTGTGGGATCAAAATTAATTTACAACAACAGCGCCTTATTGCATTTGCGGAAAACATGCCTATCGATATCCTTCGTGTCCGCGATGATGATATCCCCGGCCTTATCATGGATGGTGTCGTTGATTTAGGCATTATCGGTGAAAACGTGCTTGAAGAGGAGTTGCTTAACCGCCAGGCACAAGGGGAAAAACCATGCTATACAATGTTGCGCCGTCTTGATTTTGGTGAATGCCGGCTTTCTATGGCAGCTCCCTTTGATTTTGATTATACAGGCGTTGAATGCCTGCAAGATTCTCGTATCGCCACGTCTTACCCATACTTGCTGAAACGTTATTTAGACCAGAAAAACATCCGTTTTAAACCCTGCCTCCTCAATGGTTCTGTTGAAGTCGCTCCACGGGCAGGATTGGCTGATGCCATTTGTGATTTAGTCTCAACGGGCGCAACACTGGAAGCCAATGGGTTACAGGAAGTTGAAGTGATTTACCGTTCAAAAGCCTGTCTGATCCAACGTGACGGTGAAATGCCCGAAGCCAAGCAGCAACTTATCAGCAAATTGATGCTCCGCATTCAAGGAGTCATTCAGGCACGAGAATCCAAGTACATCATGTTGCATGCCCCCAATGACAAACTGGAAGAAATTATTTCACTGCTTCCGGGGGCTGAACGTCCGACCATTCTGCCATTGGCCGGTGCACAAAATCGCGTGGCTATGCATATGGTCAGCAGCGAAACTCTGTTCTGGGAAACGATGGAAAAACTCAAGTCATTGGGTGCCAGCTCCATTCTGGTTCTGCCGATTGAAAAAATGATGGAGTAATTTTGATGAACGCTAATTTTAAGACGGTCATTCATTGGCAAAAATGCACGCCAGAACAACAAAAAGCATTGCTGACACGCCCTGCTGTTACTGCATCAGCCGATATTTCCGGTACAGTCAAGCAAATACTGGATACAGTAAAAACACGTGGTGATCTGTCAGTGCAGGAATTGAGTCAACGCTTTGATAAAACGCTTGTAGAAACTACCTCCATTTCGCCTGATGAAATAGACGCTGCGGCCCGCCGTCTGGCACCAAAGATTAAACAAGCCATTCAGCAGGCAATGAACAATATCCGCCGCTTTCACGAGGCACAGAAACCGGCAGAAATTGTCATTGAAACACTGCCCGGTGTTCGTTGCCAGCAAATTACACGACCAATAAACTCCGTGGGACTTTATATTCCCGGTGGATCAGCACCACTGCCTTCCACAGTGCTGATGCTCGGAATTCCGGCAACGATAGCGGGATGCCGTAAAATCATTCTGTGTTCCCCTCCTCCTATTGCAGATGAAATTCTTTATGCTGCACAACAATGCGGGATCACCGAAATCTTTCAAATTGGCGGGGCACAAGCTATTGCTGCAATGGCATTCGGTACGGAATCAGTGCCTAAAGTGGATAAAATCTTTGGCCCCGGCAATGCATGGGTCACAGAAGCCAAACGTCAAGTCAGCCAACGCCTTGACGGGGCGACAATTGACATGCCTGCTGGCCCCTCAGAAGTACTTGTGATTGCTGATAACGGTGCCAACCCCGTATTTACGGCAGCGGATTTACTTTCACAAGCAGAACACGGCCCTGATTCTCAAGTTGTATTGGTCACACCTGATGAGCCCTTTGCCCAACAAGTCATTCGAGAAATTGAAACCCAACTTGCACTATTACCACGTCAGCAAATCGCAGCTCAGGCATTGCAAACCAGCCGGATCATTATTGCTGAAGATCTCCCCCAATGTGTCGCTATCAGCAACCAATACGGCCCAGAGCATTTAATCATTCAAACCCGCCAGCCTGAACAATTGGTGGACCAGATTACCAGTGCCGGCTCCATTTTCCTCGGCGATTGGTCACCAGAATCAGCAGGGGATTATGCTTCCGGCACCAATCACGTCCTGCCGACTTATGGCTATACTTCAACCTATTCCAGTCTTGGGCTCGCGGATTTTCTGAAAAGAATGACAGTTCAGCAAATTACCCCACAAGGGTTAAAGGATTTAGCTCCAACCATAGAAACACTGGCGCAGGCAGAACAGCTGATTGCGCACAAAAATGCCGTTACATTACGCATATCAGCCCTGAATAATGCGGACACAGGTTCACAAAACTAAGGAGCAATCATGGATATGGTTTTTGATATCAATTCATTAGTAAGAGAAAATGTTCGTAAACTGGTTCCTTACATGTCAGCTCGCCGTTTAGGTGGCAATGGCGATATTTGGCTCAATGCGAACGAATACCCTTTCGCACCTGATTTTCAGTTAACAGAAAACACACTTAATCGCTACCCTGAATGTCAACCAAAACAGGTTATTCAACGTTACGCAAAATATGCCGGCCTGCAACCAGAGCAAGTCCTTGTCAGCCGCGGGGCAGATGAATCCATTGAACTATTACTCCGCATTTTCTGTGAACCCGGGCGCGATGCTATTTTGTTTTGCCCCCCTACCTACGGTATGTACAGCGTCAGCGCAGAAATATTTGGTGTAGAACAACGCAAAATTCCCGTCAATGCCAATTGGCAACCCGATATTGCAGCCATTGAAAATAATCTGGATCGCGTCAAGTTAATCTACATTTGCAGCCCCAATAACCCGACGGGTAACTTGGTTGATCCTACGGCATTGCAGCAACTCCTCGAACTTTCCCGTAATCGTGCCATCGTTGCCATTGATGAAGCCTACATCGAATTTTGCCCGCAACAGAATACCACCCGTTGGCTGCAAGACTATCCGCATTTGGTGATTTTGCGAACCCTCTCGAAAGCTTTTGCTTTAGCCGGATTGCGTTGTGGATTCACACTGGCCTCTCCCGATATCATCTCATTGATGCTAAAAGTGATTGCACCTTATCCACTGCCCACCCCTGTTGCTGATATAGCGGCACAAGCTCTGACGGAAACAGGCATTCGTACGATGAGGGCGCGCGTAGAAGAAAACACTAAAAACCGGTTATATCTTCAGCAAGAACTCAATAAATTAGCATTGGTTGAAACTGTTTTTCCCAGTGAGACTAACTATCTTCTGGTGAAATTTATTGATAAAGAAAAGGTATTCAAGAGTTTGTGGGATAAAGGGATCATATTGCGTGATCAGAGCAAGCAACCGGGATTGGAGAACTGTCTGCGCATTACCGTTGGCAGCCGAACTGAGTGTGAACAGTTAATCAATGCCATCAATGCACTTTCCAACCGACCTCAACAAATCAAGGAAATTTAAAATCCATGGGCCAGAGATTACTTTTTATTGATCGCGACGGAACATTGATCACTGAACCACCTAGCGACTATCAGGTTGATCGTCTTGATAAGCTGGCTCTCGAAGCTGACGTGATCCCTGCTCTGCTGTCGCTGCAAAAAGCCGGTTATAAATTAATTATGGTAACCAACCAAGATGGATTGGGTACAGCAAGTTTCCCACAGGCTGATTTTGAACCTCCACATGCTTTGATGATGCAGGTTTTTACTTCACAAGGTATCTATTTTGAAGACGTTCTTATCTGTCCGCACAAATCCGAAGATAACTGTAACTGCCGTAAACCCAAACTCGGTTTGGTCGAAAAATATCTGGCAGAGAACAGGATTGATACAGACAACAGCTATGTTATTGGCGATCGGGAAACCGATCTTCAATTAGCGCAGAATATGGGCATCAAAGGTATTCACTATCAGCCGGGAGCACTGGGATGGTCCGCTATTTGTGAAAAATTGACACGCAAAGATCGCTATTCACGTGTTGAACGAAAAACCAAAGAAACGGCTATCGACATTGAAGTCTGGTTAGATCGCGAAGATGAAAGCCGTATCAATACAGGAGTGGGTTTCTTTGATCACATGTTGGAGCAGATCTCAACCCACGCTGGCTTCCGCATGAACATCCAAGTCAGTGGCGATCTCTATATTGACGATCACCATACCGTCGAAGATACCGGTTTAGCATTGGGTGAAGCTCTGCAAAAGGCCCTGGGAGATAAACGCGGGATTGCCCGTTTCGGCTTTACATTGCCAATGGATGAATGCCTTGCCCGCTGTGCCTTGGATATCTCGGGACGACCACATCTTGAATATAAAGCTGAATTTAAACATCAACGTGTCGGTGATTTAAGTACAGAGATGATAGAACATTTTTTCCGCTCTCTTTCTTACACAATGGGATGTACTTTGCATCTAAAAACGAAAGGAAAAAACGATCACCACCGCGCGGAAAGTCTGTTCAAAGTCTTTGGCCGGACATTGCGGCAAGCTATTCGTATAGAAGGTGATATTTTGCCCAGCTCCAAAGGTCTTTTATAAGGATATACGATAAAGGAAGCCATGATGAACGTTGTTATTCTGGATACCGGTTGTGCTAACCTTGCTTCTGTTGCTTATGCTATCCGCCGGTTGGGTTATAAGCCCGTTGTCAGTTTAGATGCAGATATTGTGCGCTCGGCTGATAAACTGTTTTTGCCGGGAGTGGGAACCGCCACCGCAGCGATGGAACAGCTCAAACAGCGCCAATTGATCCCATTGATTAACTCACTCACTCAGCCTGTACTGGGCATTTGTCTCGGTATGCAACTACTGGCGGCAGTCAGTGCTGAAGGCAATAACGTCCCTTTACTGAATTTAATTGATACCCCTGTTGAAAAAATGGTAACCGCGGGCCTGCCGTTACCACATATGGGATGGAATCAAGTGAAAGTACAGAATAATCACCCCTTGTTTCGCCATATTGCAGATAATGCCCGTTTCTATTTTGTCCATAGCTATGCGCTGCCTGTTGGTGATTACACGATCGCCCAAACGGAATACGGCAATATATTCAGCAGCGCCATTGCAAAAGGCAATTTTTTAGGTGTGCAATTTCATCCTGAACGCTCGGGTGCCGCTGGCGCACAATTATTGAAAAATTTCCTGGAGATGTAATTGCATGATTATACCTGCATTAGATTTAATTGATGGCAACGTGGTACGTTTGCATCAGGGAGATTACGGCCAACGCAGGGATTACGGTAATACTCCACTTTCCCGCTTGCAGCAGTATGAACAAGAAGGCGCAAATTTATTGCATTTGGTCGATCTTACCGGTGCAAAAGATCCCGCCAATCGCCAGATTTCTCTCTTGAAAAAACTATTGGCGGGTATTTCCGTACCTGCTCAGGTTGGGGGTGGAATTCGTTCAGAAAGCGATGTCATCGCACTGTTTGAAGCCGGAGCCAGCCGTGTTGTCATTGGCTCTACCGCCATTACACAGCCCGAATTAGTCAAACAATGGTTTCAACAATATGGGGCAGAATCCATTGTGCTGGCATTAGATGTCCGCATTACTTCTGATGGGATTAAACAAGTCGCCATCAGTGGCTGGCAGGAAAACAGCAATGCCACACTTGAACATGTTATCGAGCAATACCTCCCTGTCGGGCTAAAACATGTGTTATGCACCGATATTTCCCGTGACGGAACATTAAATGGCTCCAATATCGGGCTATATCAAGAGATAAGCCAGCAATATACACAAATCCAGCTACAAGCTTCTGGTGGTATTGGCTGTCTCGCCGATATTTCCCCCCTTCCCGCTTCTGGCGCAGCTGGCGTGATTGTCGGGCGGGCATTACTTGAAGGAAAATTTACACTGCCGGAGGCTATCCAATGTTGGCAAAACGCATAATCCCATGCCTTGATGTCCGTGATGGGCAAGTCGTTAAAGGTGTGCAATTCCGCAATCACGAAATTATTGGTGATATCGTTCCTCTCGCACAACGCTATGCCAAAGAAGGCGCAGATGAGTTAGTGTTTTATGATATTACCGCCTCCTCCGATGGTCGTGTGGTTGATAAGAGTTGGGTGGCAAAAGTCGCTGAAGTCATCGATATTCCTTTTTGTGTCGCAGGAGGAATTAAAACGGTTAAAGATGCAGGGCAAATTTTATCATTTGGCGCAGATAAAATTTCCATTAACTCCCCCGCCTTAGCCAATCCGGATTTGATTAACCGTTTAGCTGATCATTATGGTGTTCAATGCGTCGTTATCGGGATTGATACATGGTTTGATGAAAAAAATAACAGTTATCAGGTTTACCAGTTTACTGGTGATGAAAAGCGTACCACAGCAACATCTTGGCAAACGTTGGATTGGGTTAAAGAAGTTCAGCAACGGGGAGCAGGTGAAATTGTCCTGAACATGATGAATCAGGATGGCGTTCGTAATGGTTATGACCTTGCTCAACTAAAATTAGTGCGTGAGGTCTGTTCTGTGCCACTGATCGCCTCTGGTGGTGCTGGTGCACCTGAACACTTTTTGGATGCTTTCAAACTTGCCAATGTTGACGGCGCGTTGGCTGCTTCTGTTTTTCATAAACAAATCATAAATATCAATGAATTAAAGCAATATCTTGCGAAAAAAGGCATCGAGGTCAGAACATGTTGACACCAGAGCAATACAAGAAATTAGATTGGGAAAAAGTGGATCATCTTATGCCTATCATCGTTCAACATGCCGTCTCCGGTACGGTATTGATGATGGGATACATGAATCAGGAAGCGCTGGATGTCACCCTTGATTCTGGTAAGGTCACCTTTTTCTCCCGTACCAAACAGCGGTTATGGACAAAAGGCGAAAGTTCCGGTCATTTTCTGCATTTGGTCGATATCTACCCTGATTGCGATAACGATACCCTGCTTGCATTCGTCAATCCTGTCGGCCCCACCTGCCATAAAGGCACTGAGAGCTGTTTTGCCTCTGCACAAACAGATTGGGGATTTCTCTATCAATTAGAGCAAATTCTCGCAAGCCGAAAAAATGCATTGCCGGATAGTTCTTATACCGCCCGTTTATATGCCAGCGGAACCAAGCGCATTGCCCAGAAAGTCGGTGAAGAAGGTGTGGAAACAGCACTGGCTGCTACTGTGAATGACAGGGAAGAGTTGACTAATGAAGCCGCAGACTTGATTTATCACCTATTGGTCTTGCTGCAAGATCAAAACCTTGATCTCAGCAAAATCATCCAACAATTACGGCAACGCCACTCAATTCAACAATCATAAATGACCGGATAAAAAACAGACGATTAAGAAACATCAGCCACTTCGCGAAATGAAGTCTCCGAAACAGCCTCTTGCGAGAGTAATATTGCGGTTTTAAAAAGAGCGAAGTGGTGAATGAAAAATGGGTCATAACATTACAAATACTCTTACCCACCTAAAAAGCAGGTAAGAGAACAAAAGTGGGAAAAAGACCAAAAATATAGGAAAGAAAGGATTATTGCAGGGAGAGAAGTTCTTCCCGGCTAAGGCCGGTGCTTTCCATAATCAGCTCAATATTGACTCCATTTTTTTAAGAGAGTGCGGGCAATATTGATTGATGCTTGTTTTTCACCCTGTTGCATGCCTTTCTCCATGCCTTGCAAGATGCCTTGCTGTATACCTTCTTCCCGACCTTTTTCCTGCAATCGTTCTGCAATACTCATAATCACCTCCCGATGATTGTCTACCTGTTCAATCAGTTTCTGGAGCACCTGTTCAAAATGGGGGAGTCCATTGTCACAAACAGGTAGTTGAGAATAGTAACAACATCGTTGTCGCTATTAGGATGGAAATAAATATCTTCCGCCAGGCCCGGTAATGAAAAACAGTGTGTCCAACGCTGCTGGAAAGGGTAAGGGCTGCTGCCACCGTGGTAAAACAACACGGGCACAACCAGCGGTAATTCTTTATGGCCCTGTTGCAAATGCTTGTTGCAAATGCTGGTTCATCGCCATAAAAGCATAATGGATCATTCGCCATGCCATCATTTTATCCGGCGTCGACTGGTGTTCAACCAAAACATAAATATACCCGTCCCCTTGTTGCGTTTTCACCGAATAGAGTACATCGGATATCCTTGAACGCAGCTGGTGGTCAATGAATGATGAGTTAGTCAGGGTTAATGTATTGAAATCGCAAATTTTTTTAATTTTTTCCGGCAGATGAATGTCAAAAAAATCACGGGCATTCTCGATCCGCGCCATGAACTTTTTGAATGTTGCATCATGAGCTGTGGAGATAACCTTTCTATTCTTCATTTGTTCTTATCCGAAATGATCCCTGCACTGAGTGTACAATAAGCATACAGGACAAGAAAGCGTAGCATCAAAGGCAGTAGCACAAGGCATTTAACCTTCTTACCTACAAAAAGACAGCCAATTATATTGATTCACTTATTTCATAGGTCTATCCAGCAATCAATATCATCTTGATGGGTTATCGCCTGTCTTCTGGGCGAACATACTCTCTGGAAACTTATCAAAATATTTACAGGGAAGAGCGAATGTATCAATGATCATCTCATTACCGATATGGTGTGGAGAGTACCTTTGCCAGAATCAAACATTTTCTTGTTATAGCAACGAGATACGATAAATCAGAACAAAATTATGCCAACATGTTAGTTTCAGGGTTTATCATGGTCGGGCTACCCTCATGGGTCAATTGATGTACAAATATACGTTATCAATGTCCCTAAACATCAATACCATTTATGACGAAAAATTTGTAAACACCTATTCCTTTAAGGCCGGGAGAGGTTAAATCTGTTCAGGAGAGTATTTTGCTAAAAAATAACATTTTCGAATGTCTCACCACTTTATTAGATACTCATCATGCTCGCTATCGAGTAATGGAACACGTAACCGGTGGCCGTTCAGAAGAAGTCGCTAAAATACGGGGCACACATTTAGGACAGGGAGCCAAGGCCTTGGTTTGTCATGTCAAAGGAAATGGCTGTCGGCAATATGTTCTTGCTGTTTTGCCAGCGGATCAACAGGCTGATTTAGCTGCCATTGCCCAACAAATAGGAGGAAGCAGAGCATCATTGGCAAGCCCGAAAGAAGTTTCCGAATTAACAAACTGTGTTTTTGGTGCAATTCCCCCTTTTAGCTTTCATCCGGATTTGAAACTGATTGCTGATCCGTTCTTATTTGACCGTTACAGTGAGCTGGCATTTAACGCCGGTAGCTTGGAGCGATCAATAATTTTGAATGCAGAAGATTACCACCGTATAGCTATGCCTGAATTACTTGCTTTTCGGAAAATAGCCGATCAGGTCTAACGATAAAAAATTGCCCAAAATTAAATAAAACTTAAACAAAGTTTAACTTTTGCTATACTTTGATTAGGTAACATTAGGGCGATTATTATATGGGTAATGTTTTAGTACTAGTAATACTCTGTCTTATCATCCTTTGTATTACTATCTTTTCTTACTATTCTGATACAGAAATAGCGCATTGGTTGGGAAAGGTAGCTCAAGGATTGCTCAACAAGTAATCTTTACTTTCACACTTTCGTCTAACAAAATGGGGTGCTAAAAATTTAGCACCCCATTCTTGATCAATTATCTCTGATAAAAATATTTAATAATTAATCCAGCCACTCGGTGTGAAATACACCTTCTTTATCGGTACGTTTGTAAGTATGTGCACCGAAATAGTCACGCTGTGCCTGGATCAAATTCGCTGGCAATACCGCAGCACGGTAGCTGTCGTAGTAAGAAATAGCAGCTGAAAATGTTGGCGTTGGAATACCATTCTGCACACCATAAGAAACAACATCACGCAACGCTTGTTGGTATTCGTCTGCAATTTGTTTGAAATACGGTGCCAGCAATAAGTTAGCAATAGCGGCATTTTCATTATATGCATCAGTGATTTTCTGCAAGAACTGTGCGCGGATGATGCAACCTGCACGGAAGATCTTAGCGATTTCACCGTAGTTCAAATTCCAGCTGTATTCATCTGATGCAGATTTCAATTGCTGGAAGCCTTGTGCATAAGAAACAATCTTACCTAAGTACAGCGCACGGCGAACTTTCTCAATAAAGTCTGCTTTGTCGCCATTGAATGGCTGAACTTCAGGGCCTGACAGGACTTTAGATGCAGCAACACGTTGATCTTTCAGGGAAGAAATATAACGCGCGAATACCGATTCCGTAATCAGTGTTACCGGAACGCCCAGATCCAGAGAACTTTGGCTGGTCCATTTACCTGTACCTTTGTTGGCGGCTTCATCCAGAATCACATCGACCAGATATTTACCTTCTTCATCTTGCTTGCGGAAGATATCAGACGTAATTTCAATCAGATAGCTGCTCAGCTCACCCTGATTCCAGTCACTGAATACTTCTGCCAGTTCCTGATTGCTCAGGTTCAGGGAGTTTTTCAATAACGAGTAGGCTTCTGCAATCAACTGCATATCGCCATATTCAATGCCATTGTGGACCATCTTCACATAATGGCCTGCACCATCGGCACCGATATAAGTGACACAAGGCTCACCATCCACTTGGGCTGCGATCTCTCTCAGAATAGGAGCGACCAGCTCATAAGCTTCTTTCTGCCCCCCCGGCATGATTGAAGGGCCTTTCAACGCGCCTTCTTCGCCACCAGAAACACCAGTGCCGATAAAGTTAAAACCCTGAGCAGACAATTCACGATTACGACGGATAGTATCTTGGAAATAGGTATTGCCGCCATCAATCAGAATGTCACCCTTATCCAAATGTGGCGTCAGTGATGCAATGGTTTTATCCGTCGCTTCACCCGCCTTAACCATCAACAGAATACGACGCGGCTTTTCCAGTGAATCAACAAACTCTTCAATGGAATAACTTGGAACTAATTTTTTCCCTGGATTTTCAGCGATAACTTCATCAGTTTTATCACTGGAGCGGTTAAAAATAGATACAGAATAACCACGGCTCTCAATATTCAACGCCAGGTTACGCCCCATTACCGCCATACCGACAACACCGATCTGTTGTTTGGACATGAATAACTCCCGTCTAATAATGACTGCGGCCCACCCAAGATGCAGTACGTAACGTGATATGCCATACATCACATATGCAACAAAACAGTGTGGGCAATTTGTTAATGAGGTCACATGTTAACTCAGGAAAGGGCATAGGGGGTAGTTATTGATGCAATCGATACCGTCATGAGGTTTGTTTGCTGAAAAAATTTCCAACTGAGATAAAACATCTATTGATATTTCGTATTTCAATACGCATTATTCAGTGGTCGGCAGAAGCCGTCATGCTAAAAGGTAAAATAAATTGTATGGAATGGATCGCTGATCCTACGATATGGGCGGGCTTAGCCACGCTTATCGTTTTAGAAATTGTACTCGGAATTGACAACTTAATTTTCATTGCCATTTTGGCAGACAAACTTCCTGAAAAAGATAGGGATAAAGCTCGCCTGACAGGGCTTGCATGCGCCCTTGTCATGAGAATATTGCTGTTATTCGGCCTATCCTGGTTCGTGACTCTGAAAGAACCCTTTATAACCTTATGGGAGCACCCTTTCAGCATCCGTGATTTAATTATGCTGATAGGGGGTATTTTCCTGCTGTTCAAGGCAACAATGGAACTCAATGAACGGCTAGAAGGGAAAATGCTGCACACCAATCAACAACGCAAAAGCGCTGGCTTCTGGGCCGTAGTCATACAAATCATCGTTCTGGATGCGGTATTTTCACTGGACTCAGTCATCACTGCGGTGGGAATGGTTAATCAAATAGGTATTATGATTGCCGCCGTGATTATCGCAATGATCCTGATGATATGGGCCAGCAAGACCCTGACAAGATTCGTTAACGCACACCCCACGATTGTTATCCTGTGTCTCAGCTTCCTGTTGATGATTGGTTTCAGTCTGGTTGCAGAAGGTTTCGGTGCCCATATTCCGAAAGGCTACCTCTATGCAGCGATAGGCTTCTCCATTGTCATTGAAGCATTGAACCAGTTCGCCCAGTTCAATCGCCGCAAATTTTTGAGCGCTTCCCGATCATTACGTGAAAGAACGGCTGAAGCCGTACTTCACATTCTGAATGGCAAACGTGAAAACGCTGCGTTGGATAATCATACTTCCAATCTGATCGCCGATCATACGGATAACAAAGAAGTTTTTGAACCCCAAGAACGTCAAATGATCGCCCGTGTTCTCAGCATGGCACAGCGTACCGTGAGCAGCATCATGACCTCACGCCATGACGTGGTTTATCTTGATGTTCATGCTCCGGCTGGAAAGTTGACGACATTGCTGGAACAAAAACCCCATACACGCATCGTTGTTATTGATGAGCAAACCAGTGACGAACCTCTCGGTGTTGTCCATGTCATTGATATTCTTAATCAGCAATTGACTCATAATACTTTCGATTTGCGGAAGTTAGTACAGCAACCGTTGATCTTCCCGGAATCGCTCTCCTTACTGCAAGCTTTGGAACAGTTTCGTCAGGCCCAAACCCATTTTGCCTTTGTCGTTGATGAATTTGGCTCTGTCGAAGGTATCGTGACGGTAACCGATATAGTGGAAACCATTACCGGTAACCTGCCCGTGGGCAGTGGTGAGATCGATGCACGGCATGATATCCAAATCATGGAAGAAGGCTATTGGATTGCAAATGGATTTATGCCACTGGAAGACTTAGTACTTTACGTCCCCTTGCCGCTGGATGAAAAACGTGAATACCAGACACTGGCCGGCCTGCTGATGGAGCATCTCCAACATATTCCACAACAAGGCGAACAGTTACAAATTGGCGATTATCTGTTTGAACCATTAGAAATTACCAGTCACAGGATCCATAAAGTGAAGATCACTTCGCTGGTAACCGAAGAAAAAGCAGAAAGTTAGCCCTTCCTGAAATGAAATATTGAATAAAAAACCGGTATAACGCCGGTTTTTTTTATTCCCATAAGTTTTATACGCCGAGCTTAATTTTTAGCATATTGATTCGCCGCTCCCCTAAGTACAATGGTTTCATTCAGTTGTCGTTAGCGGAGATATTACCCGCCTTCATATTGCCCTGAAACTTTATAGTCAGTTTTCTATGGCGAAGTTAGCAATACTTTTATTTTTTGTTAATCACATGAGGGTCTTACATGAATACAAAATATTTTTCACTACTAACAAATGCTGGTACAGATAAACTAAAAAAATCGGCCTCATCAGGCACTAAACTTGAAATTACCCATATGGCGGTTGGTGACGGTAAATTACCCACACCTGACGTCAGCCAATCTAAACTGATAAATGAAAAATACCGTGCTGAAATTGATTCCCTGACTATCGATCCTCAAAATCACAACCTAATTATCACAGGGCTTTGTATTCCTGAAGGAAAAGGCAACTGGTGGGTTCGGGAGATAGGCCTGTTCGACAAAGAAGGGGTATTGATTGCCGTCGGCAATTGTGAGGAATTGTACAAACCAGAATCACAAGAACAAATGGTCTGCATGTCCCTGACAATTGACAACCATAATCTCATTGGATCGATAGGATTGATTTCCGGCATAGCAACCCGCCAGTATGTAAAGGAAAAAATTAAAACTCACGCAGAAAGCCGCAACCATCCTGATGCCACTTTAACAGATAAGGGTTTGGTTGCACTCAGCAATGAGATAAACAGCGATAGCGAAACGCTTTCAGCAACACCAAAAGCCGTAAAAACGACGTATGAATTAGCGGACAAAGCCTATCAATTAGCTACCACAATAGTTTCTACAGATAAATATGTTCCCTCAACACGTCTAATCAATGACAAGGAACTGACCCAAGATATAAAACTCACTGCGTCCGATGTGGGGGCTTATGACAAAAAAGAAAGTGATGAACAAATCAATAAAGTCAAAACTCAGTCTGAACAAAACAGCAAGCTTGCTGATACCGCCAACAAAAACGCTGAAGCCGCCATTCAGGAAGCCAAAAATAAAGTCCCCCTGACTCGTACAATCAATAACCATAAATTGTATACCGATATTAACCTGACCGCCTCCGATGTCGGAGCCTACAACATAGATGAAATCAAAAAAATAATTCAGGATATAAATAGAACCATCGGTGAAATCTTTCGCAAGGCACAAGGAGCCCTTCACATAGTTCAAGAAAAAGTCCCTCAATATCGTACTGTGAACGGTAAAGAACTCAGTACAGATATTCAACTCTCTGCTTCTGACGTCGGTGCTTATGACAAGCAAGAAACAAATAACCGAATTGATGAACTTGACAAACAGATCAAAGAAATTGCTGTAGAAGCTGAAACTGCCTTTAAAGATGCTAAAGATGCTATACACAAACTTGTCAGCAAAGTTCCCATGGAACGTAAAGTGAACAACAGGGCACTCACCGATGATATTTTTCTCACCGCAGCTGACATCGGTACCTATACCAGAGATGAAGTACTGGGTTTCATTCAGGACGTCACCACTCGGGCAGATGATGCCAATAATAATGCAAACAACAAAGTACCACTCAAACGTACCATAAACGGTAAATCTCTGTTGGCTGATATTAATCTGACTTCTTCTGATGTAGGGGGGTATAACAAATCAGAAATAGATATTAAAATCAATGATATGACGAAACAAATAAGTGAAATCAGTAACAATGCGAATAGCCGGATTCCGTCAACACGTACCGTGAATGGCAAATCACTGTTAACGGATATTATCCTGACGGCTTCTGATATGGATGCTTATTCTAAAGCAGACGTTGATGCCCGCATTAACAACGCTGAATCATTATCCCATGATGCCAATATCAATGCCGATAGCCGGTTGGCAAAAAGCATGAATGGTTCGGATATCTTAGATAAACATGCGTTTGTAAGAAACTTGGGCCTTGGTGAATTAATTGGATTGAAAGTTGAATCACGTCACATCGACGATGATCACACTATCGTCAGATTGGGCCATATTTTCATGATAAACGGATTTGCGGTTGCTTCCGAGGCAATTAGTGATGCCAATTCATCCGTTATTGGCGGGGTAACTTACTACACCCATTTCTACAAAATCAAGCTACCTGAAACTTTGCCTAACGGTATTATCTCATGTCATGCCAGTATTGCCGGAGATAACTTTGATGATCAACACCCCGGTTATTTAGCCGATGTCAAAACACAACGCATTGATCCAAAAACAATGTATTTATCAAGGGATACACTGACCGTATCCGTTATGACACCGCATTTGGGCTGGACCCCGAATTTCTATTATCAGGTTACCGGGTATTAACGAAAACCACAAATACAGTGAATTTATTATTTTATTTTCACTATAAACGCTAATTATTCAGGTGATCGTTTCAGCGATCACCTTTATTTTAAAACATAATTAAACGAATAAATCATTCCTCACACTCTATCAATAGCCACTATAAATATTTAATCAAATTGTCTGATAACTTCCACAAAGTCAATTTAATTCTCCTCCCAATTCATTCTGCCAATATATTCATCAACACAATTCGATTAATGAATATTTTGTTCAATTTTATTTGTGCAGCTTAATTCAATCAGAAATGTGTTTTCCAATAAGCAGTTTTAGCACTGACCTATCTCCAAGACAGGAAATTATCATACACGGTGTACTCCAGTGTTAATGAGCAAGTTTGATAACTTGCTTCTGGGCGGAGAAGTCATTCACATGATGGTATCTCTTGATATTTCGGATGTACAATCCTTAATAGACTGGAAACCTTCTTTAATCGCAACCCACAGATATGTCAGAGAAAAGATTAAAACACATGAAGAAAGCCGGGATCATACTGAAGCGACATTGAAAGAGAAAGGGTTTGTTGTTTTGAACAGTGATGTAGGCAGTAACAGTGAATCTCATGCCGCAACGTCAAAAGCCGTAAAAACAGTTCATGATTTGGCTAATATTGTCAATAAATCGACAGATAAATGGGTGCCTTCGACCCGTAAGATAAATGACAAAGCATTATCGGAAGATATTTCACTCAATGCTGAAGATGTCGATACTTATCGTAAGGCCGATATTGACTCTCGCATTGCCAATATTAAAGAGTTAGTCGATATCGCGGATAAAAATACAACAACGGCAATAAAGAAGGCAAATGATAATTTATCTAAAATACAAAATGGTGCTGATATTCTGGATAAAAATAAATTTGTGGAAAATATCGTCTTAAAGAAAACTGTAGAGCTAGCGCAGAAAGCATTGCCTCAGTCGAGCAATGCACAAGCTCAAGTTGGAAGTTTAACTATTGATTATGGCGACTATAGCCCCAACATACGTTTTAACACTAATTATGTCACTGATAATGAAGATCAATCGTATTATACAGAAATAGATTTTGGTGCAAACCCATGGGGTGAATTAAGCATATCAGCAAGAAAACCAATGGGAAAAGGGAAAAATGGAGCAAACTATCTTTTCTTTTTTCCTAAGCTTAGTGCACCATATTCATTTACTCCAGATGCGATTTTCGCAACATTAAATGATTTAATGCCTATTGGAATACCAATGTTAATGCCTACTCATGTAATAAAGTATCGTTGGGATAATTATCAGATTTGTAATGGGCAACCATTCGATAAAACCAGATACCCTATTATTGCAGGTATGTATCCATCTGGGTACTTGCCAGATTTAAGTGGCTATTCTATTAGTACTCCTGGTTCTTCATTTCCACAAAGGATTGTTTTTTCAATGGCAATGAAAATGGAAAACTACTGGATAGAAAAATACCATAAATATAAATAGGATGGCTATCAAAAATAAAATGAACAATTAATAATATCAATTTTATTTTTATTCTATTTATGTCAAATCAGAATTAAATTCTAGGGCATCGTTGATGCCCTAATTATACTGTTTAATGTAATTTGAAATGACTCTTTAATGTGGTGTAACCTACCCCTACATTTCTTTTTACAAATAAACCGGCACCAGAATTTCAGTGGCGATAATCACCACCAGCAACCCTACCAATACCGGAACTGAAGTGCGTTTCACAACTTCCATCGGGGAGATCTTTGCCATCCCTGCAACAGCAACCACCACACCGGAAACGGGAGATAAAGTCCGCCCAAGATTAGAAGCCTGTAACATCGGGATCACCAGATAGGCCGGATTAGCGCCCATTTGCCCTGCCAAACGTGGAATTAACTCAACAAACGCATAAAACGGTGCATTGCCTGAACCCGTTGTCATCGCGGCCAGCATGGTGATCATCACCAAGGCGACCATCATGACAATGGCGCCAGAGCCAAAAGACTGCGCCATATCAATCAGGCCGCTGATAAAGCCAATCGCACTCAAGCCCTGTGCAAATACACCTGCGGCGACCAACAGGATAACGACTGTCACAAACGCATCCGCCATGCCACGGTAAGCCACTTCCAAACCTTCAAAAATCTGCTTGGCGCTAAAGCTGCGGATAAACTCAATCAATGCCGCCAGCATAATGCACATCACAATAATCGTCACGATATGCAATTCAGGTCCCCATTTACCATCAAACACCAATACGCCAATCACCGGCGTAAATGGCAGGATGGCATAAAATCCGGGTGCATTAGTGGTGATTTCTTTTACATCCAGCATTTCAGGTTTTATCTGTTCACGCTTATCTAAATAACGCTGCCAGAAGAAATGTGCAATTGCCATTGCGGCAATGGCGGCAATAGAAATTGGCAACGTCGTTTTGAATGCAAAATCAATCAACGGCATATTGGATGCCTGAGCAGCAAGTACCACGTCTCCGGATGTTGGCGCGAGAATAATTGCCGCTGGGGATGCACAAATTGCCGCTGCTGCTCCACGGCTAATGCCGACATTGACCATGACCGGAAATAACGTTGCCATCAACAATACACCTAACCCTGTCGCAGAAGAGACTGCCAAGGACATCAGGCAAGCCAGGATATAAGCCGCAATCATAAGCAAGTAAGGTGAATTGATCATCTGCAACGGCCGCGAAGCGATTTTGACCACGACATCGTTCGCACCTATGTGAGTCATGTAAGCCGCAAAACCACACAACACCATAATCATCATGCCAAGATCGCCACCACGGCTCATCAGCAAGAATTTGATATATTCAATAACATCTGTCGAACGCCAACCCGTTGATGCCACGCTGGCAGGCAGAATACTTTTTCCCATTAATCCGCTGACGATCAGCAGTACGATGCCGCCAACCATCAATACCCCAGTAGCAGAATAACCTTTAATTATGTAGTACCCCACACAGATGGTGACTACAACGCCAATCAAAAGCTCCAACATTTACCCTCTCTTTATTCATTTCATTTTTGATTCTACGAACCATCAATCTTTGAACTATTTTTCTAATTTAAAATTGAATCCATGGTTAACATGCACTCTGCCCAAAGAAAGCGGAGTAGTTTATGATATTTATCAATAAAAAGTGGGAATTATCTGGATTAAGAGAGGAATATAGGGATATTTTTCAATTTAATAAAACATTAAACCAAAAGGAGAGTAATTTCTTCCTCTCCTCGCTGTAAAAAAGAACAAAAAAATTAACATTAAAGCCGATAATTCGGATCTTATGTGCGCCCTATTTTGTATTCATCGCATGTTCTGGCTTTTTATGCTCTTCGCTGTTGATGTTATTTTCCCAACCAATCTTTAATTGATTTTTTCGCTTTTTGTTGCAGCTCATCACGCAGCACAGATTCAACATTCAATGTGTATTGTAAGTTATCCCAACCACCATAAAACCTCAGAGGTATTTTGAGTTGAGCCAATCGATATACGAATTCGTTTTGTTTTCCCCAACCTTGGGTTAACTGCACCCATAACGCAACATCAATATTCTGTTTCAGTAAATTAACCTTACCCTGACCCTGAATATTTAACACACCAGAAGTTGCGGCAAGCTTATTGATGTTAAATTCACCACGTTCTAATTTTCCGCTGACAGACATCTTTTTGGCTTCGGTAAAATTATCCGCATTTTCAGGCAGGCTCACTTGATCTGTTATCCGTGAAAAAGATTGTCGGATCAATTGGGAAATATTCAGCCCTTCCATACGTGTGTTTTCCAGATCAATATTCAGGTCACCCCGCCAATAGTGAGAAATGGCATATTCGTCATAGCCTTCCCCTGAGAGATCACCATCAATATTAAGCTGACCACTAAATATCGATGGCAATGCCAATGCGGTTAGCAACGGCTTTATTTCAACTTGTTGCAAGCGTGGTTTTGCATGGAATATTGCGGGAGTGACTGTTGCATTAATCACTGTCGGAAGCTCAAAATACCCGCCAAACACATTCCCTGTTAATTTGGATGTTTTCGTTATGCCATCTTTATTCACGGCTTCCAGATCAAAATGATCAATATTCATGCCCTGATAAATTAATTTATCGGCTGTCAACGAAATATCAGCATCAAAGCCTTGCAAAAAAGTCAGATCATAATTGGACAGAGGCGATACTGAAGTCGCAATCACCGGTTTCAGTGAGTTATTTTCGACACGATAATCATTTTTTCCTTGCGGGTTATTGTCAGGTAAAACATCCCATCCGAATAGATTATCCAAATCCAATTTAGAAGAAGCCAACTTAATAAAATATTGTGGTTTATCTTTCAGACTGACAACCACATCCCCTTTCAACTCGCTTTCATTATTAGTGGTCAAGGCTATTTTTTGCAGTGAAATTGATTGCGGAGATGCCTGATATTTCATCGTTGCATGGCCGGTTCCTTTAATCCCCGCTGGCGGTAACCCAACACCCTGTAATTGGTATTCCAAGGTATTAATATCAGCCAATAGTCGCTGAGGATAACCCGATATATCTAAGTTACCCTTAAGATCAAATGCCAGTTCTTGCTGATTTTTATTAATTTTACTGTGCAGGTGAATATTGACATCATTTTGGCCACTGCGTTCCAGCAGCAAATCGATATCCCGAACATTTAATTGGGAATGATCATTGAGCTGCCAAATGAGTAAACTGTCTTCTACCCTGATTTTGGCAATATCCAGTTTCCAAGCCTGATTCCCGCCAGCTGTGGGATAGTGACCATCATTTTCAGGGGCAATCGGCATTTCTGCTTCTTTTTGCGGTTGACTGTCCGGCGTCAATCGCAAAACCGCACCTTTTAACATCACTTCCTTAACTGCCAGTTGATGAGACAATAACGGTAACAGCTCTACATCCAACCGCATATTTTCTGCTACAATCGCGGGTTTTTTAGCATCCTGAGCAGTCAGTGAAACCTGTCCTGTCAGAATGCTCAGTTTTGGCCAAACATGCCAGCGTAAATCATCCTGCAATACAAGCTGGTAACCACTCTTCTTTTGTACCTGTTGGACAATGTAACCCCGAAAATCATTCGGATTAATCAACACAACCAGGGCCGTTAGGCCAGCAACAATAACTAATAACAAAATAATGAGTGTCGTCAACAATCTTTTCATGACTTCCCCAGTCTCATGTCCACAAGATGACTATTTTTTACCAGAAAGCTTCACCAGAAAAGATTAATCCTCACTGATTCGACTGCCTACCGCTCCTTGCTGGTTTTTATACTTTGCATCCTGACGCTGGTTATAAGGACGCTCAGCAGAACCTGACAGCGGTTCAAAGCTCAGTGCACCAATCACCATCCCCGGACGTAACGCCAAAGGCAGTTTACCTGAATTGTAAAATTCCAGAACAATTTGCCCATGCCAACCCGGATCAATGCGATGTGCGGTAACGTGTACCATCAGACCGAGGCGAGCCAGAGACGAGCGCCCGTCCAACCAGCCAACTAAGTTATCAGGTAATTTAACAGATTCCAGAGTCACCGCCAGAGCCAATTCACCGGGGTGAAGAAAAAATGCTTCCCCATCCGGTAAAACGATCTCATCGCTCATGACACGGTCAAGTGCTGCATTGACTTCAGCTTTGGGACCACTTAAATCAATATAAGCAGCAGTATGGCCACGAAAAACACGAAACTGATTCCCAAGGCGCACATCAGCAGTTGCCCCATTAATACGTTCGACAGGGGGACGTGGGGTAATTACCAGTTTACCTTCATCTAGCCATTTAATAATGTCACGATCACAGAGTCGCATTATTTCCTCTCAAATACGGTGATACTTATGAATGCTGGGTAGCATATTATTCGTAAAATTGGCCAATCTTGGCTTTTAAGATATCAATGGCCACGCGGTTCTTCCCACCACGCGGAACAATAATATCGGCATATTGTTTTGATGGCTCGATAAATTGCAGGAACATTGGACGCACCGTTTTTTGGTATTGCTCCATAATGGAATCCAGTGAACGCCCACGCTCATTCACATCCCGCTTAATGCGACGCATCAGGCAGATATCCAGTGGCGTATCGACAAAAATGGAGAAATCCAGCTCCTGGCGCAAACGCTTATCGGTTAATAATAGGATACCTTCAAGGATGATGACCCTTTTCGGTTTAAAATGGAGAGACTCAGTTTTGCGGGTGTGTTCAGTATAGTCGTATTGCGGCAATTCAATGGATTTTCCGGCTTTTAGCGCCTGGAGGTGCTCGAACAGTAAATTGTGATCCATTGAACTCGGGTGATCATAATTAACTTTATAACGCTCTTCCATTGGAGTATTGGTTTGATCTTTGTAATAGCAGTCTTCTGTAATAACGCCAATGTTGTGATCACCAACCTGAGCCCGTAATTCTCGATAAAGCGTGTTAGCAATCAGGCTCTTGCCTGAGGCAGATGCACCTGAAATACCTACAATTGTACACTTATGTGCTTCATCAGCCATAATAGAAATAACCTGGTCAAAAAAGAAAAAATAAAGTGGGAACATGGCACTTAAATCCACCATGTATGGCGGATTATAGGGAGTTAATGATTTCTATTCCAGAGTAAACAAGATAAGTCTCGTTTTTTTAGAGACGTTCCGCATAAAAATCCCGCAACTCCAAGCTCAAAGATAGCAAAATCATTTCTGAATAACACTGTTGCAGATTGACGGATTCAAAAAGCATGCATTTTATAATAAAGCTCCCGGTATCAGGCCAGGAGCTGTTCATCTTAGTATGGACACTGTATGTGTCTTTTACTTCTGCCCGATATGGGCAACATTTATGACCAATATTTTCTCATTCAAACTGCTTCATTCAAACTGCGCGAAAAGAGATTTCAGTCGGGATCTTTTTGCCCTTCCAATACATTTGCGCGGAAATATTGGATGCGATTTCACAATAAATATCCGCAAATTCACTGTCAGGCTGGCTGCTTACTGTTGGCTCACCGCGATCAAGATCTTCACGCAGTGAAATATGCAATGGGATCTGCCCCAATAATTGGCAATCATACTTTTCTGCCAGCTTTTCGGCTCCCCCCGTACCAAAAATAGGCTCATGATGACCACAGTGATTGCAAATATGCGTACTCATATTCTCAATAATGCCCAATACCGGCACATTCACTTTCTGGAACATGACGATACCTTTCATTGCATCAATCAATGCAATATCCTGCGGTGTTGTGACAACCAAAGCGCCTGTCACCGGAATATTCTGGGACAACGTTAACTGGATATCACCTGTTCCCGGCGGCATATCAATCACCAAATAATCCAGATCAGGCCACAATGTATCCTGAAGCATCTGCATCAGGGCCTTGCTCGCCATCGGGCCACGCCAGACCATTGCGTTATCATCGGTTACAAGATAGCCAATAGAATTGGTCGCCATACCATGGATCATGATCGGCGCCATATGCTGACCATCAGGGGAAGTCGGGCGCTCTTTGGCAGTGCCGAGCATACTGGGGATAGATGGGCCATAAATATCCGCATCCAGGATGCCGACCTTTGCGCCTTCATGAGCCAGCGCCAACGCCAGGTTCACCGCTGTACTGGATTTTCCTACCCCACCTTTACCTGAACTGACCGCCACGATATTGCGCACACCCTTTATGCCCGGTAAATCATTGGCCCGGTGTAAAGTACTGATATCATGGGTCAGCCGCCATTCAACGGATTTCGCTCCCGTCGCGACTTGCAGAGATTGGGTTGTTTCTTTCTTCAAAAGTTCGAAGGCACGTTTCCAGACAAACGGCATAACCAGTTCAATATGCAGTACCCCATCCAGCACAGTGCAATGATGCAACGCTTTCAGGGCAATCAAATCTCGCTCTAATGTCGGATGTTTGAATGTTGCCAGTATTTTCGCAACATGTTCTTTCAGCAGGTCAGGATTGGTCTGCTCGGGGGATTGTGAGTTCATCCCGGCTCCTTTTGATTTATCTTTTCAACCTATACTCAATGGGTTTCGAAATGCAGCACAACGGCAAGAAAACGAATTTGCCGGCCTCCGGTGAAAGGCTTCTGCCTTTCACTTCTCCCCCGGGAACATCAATAACCATATTTTTTATAAAAACGGTAACCGGGGTGAGTGAGTGTGCCAGCAAAGCTGCAACTTGAAAAACAACAGGTATAAAACTGTTTGGTCATCATAGCAGAAGCAAATGACTTCGGATAAGGTAACAAGTAAAAGTAGCGAAGATCTCTCGTTACCCTAGCGGCAACGCTCTTGATCAGGTAACATCAAAAACCCTTTTCATTTTACGGAAGTAAGATCCTAACTATGTCTCAAGTCGCGAAAAAATTACTGGTGACCTGTGCGTTGCCTTATGCTAACGGTCCCATCCATCTCGGTCATATTCTGGAACACATTCAGGCTGATATTTGGGTTCGTTATCATCGAATGCGCGGCAAAGAGGTTCACTTTGTCTGTGCAGATGATGCCCACGGTACACCAATCATGCTGAAAGCTCAGCAAAGTGGGATCTCACCAGAAGAGATGATTGCCAAGGTGAGCCAGGAGCATCAACAGGATTTTGCTGGCTTTGCTATCAGTTATGATAATTATCACTCTACGCACAGCGAAGAGAACAAAGCATTGGCATCCCATATTTATCTGGCGCTGAAAAACAACGGTTACATCAAGAACCGGACAATTTCTCAGCTGTTCGATCCAGAAAAATCAATGTTCCTGCCGGATCGTTTCGTCAAGGGTAGCTGTCCTAAATGTAAGGCGGAAGATCAATATGGCGATAACTGTGAAGTGTGCGGAACAACTTATTCGCCAACAGAGTTGATCAACCCTCGTTCCGTTGTCTCCGGGGCTACACCAGAAATGCGCGAAACCGAGCATTTTTTCTTCGACCTGCCTGCATTCAGCGATATGCTGCAAAAATGGACTCGTTCCGGCACACTGCAAGAACAAGTGGCAAACAAAATGCAGGAATGGTTCGATGCCGGTCTGCAACAATGGGATATCACCCGTGATGCACCTTATTTTGGCTTTGAGATCCCTGACCAACCGGGCAAATATTTCTACGTTTGGCTGGATGCGCCAATTGGTTATATGGGTTCATTCAAAAATCTGTGTGATAAGCGCAGTGACCTGAATTTTGATGAATTCTGGGAAAAAGATTCTGAGGCTGATCTCTACCACTTCATCGGTAAAGACATTGTTTATTTCCACAGCCTGTTCTGGCCTGCAATGCTGGAAGGCAGCAATTACCGCAAACCAACGAATCTGTTCGTTCACGGCTATATCACCGTAAACGGCACCAAGATGTCCAAATCCCGCGGAACTTTCATCAAGGCTGAAACCTATCTGAAGCATCTTGATGCGGATTGCCTGCGTTATTACTACGCCGCGAAACTTTCTTCCCGCATTGATGATATTGACCTGAACCTGGAAGATTTTGCTCAACGTGTAAACAGCGATATCGTCAACAAAGTCGTTAACCTTGCTTCACGCAATGCAGGTTTCATCAATAAACGTTTCGCCGGTAAGCTGTCTGAACAGCTATCTGATCCTGAGCTGTACCAGAAGTTCGTTGATGCCGCGCAGACCATCGGGGAAGATTTCACTAACCGCGAATTCGGCAAGGCCATCCGTGAAATCATGTCACTTGCCGATCTTGCCAACCGTTATGTTGATGAACAAGCACCGTGGGTTGTTGCGAAACAAGAAGGCCGTGACGCTGACCTGCAAGCAATCTGTTCAATGGGCATCAACCTGTTCCGTGTGTTGATGACTTATCTGAAACCGGTTCTTCCGGGTTTGAGTGCACGAGCAGAAGCATTCCTGAATACCGAATTGACTTGGGAGAGTATCCAACAGCCTCTGCTGAGCCATGATGTTGCACCATTCAAGGCACTGTTCAGCCGTATTGAAATGGCGAAAGTGGAAGCCATGGTCGCTGACTCGAAAGAAAGCATTGAACAGCCTGAAACGGTAACAGGCCCGTTGGCAGATGATCCGATTCAGGACACCATCACATTTGATGATTTTGCCAAGGTTGACTTGCGGATCGCATTGATCAAACAGGCAGATTTTGTCGAAGGCTCAGACAAATTGCTTAAACTCACCCTTGATCTCGGTAGTGAAACTCGTCAGGTATTCTCCGGTATCCGTTCAGCCTACCCTGATCCAAAAGCATTGGAAAATCGTCTGACAGTGATGGTTGCCAACCTTGCCCCACGCAAAATGCGGTTTGGCGTTTCAGAAGGTATGGTAATGGCGGCAGGCCCCGGCGGAAAAGAAATCTTCCTGCTGAGTCCGGACAGTGGCGCTCAACCCGGTATGCAGGTTAAATAATTAGCACGCATATTGAAACTATCTTGATTTTTATCAATCAAATAAAACGGACTCAAAAATGAGTCCGTTTTATTAGTGTAATTTATGGCGCACTGACAGAGTTAATCGTATGATAAAAAATTAGTCGTATTGAGGAACAATCTATCATGTCTTTCCAAAACGTGCTGATGATAGGATGGCAATACCTGCGTGCATTCGCGCTGCTCTATTTGTGCCTGATTGCAGGAAATATCACTTCAGCATTACTTCCTTTCTCCCTTCCAGGCAGTATTATTGGTTTACTTATCCTGTTTTGTTTACTGGCATTTCAAATTATCCCAGCGCATTGGGTGAAACCCAGCTGTCACTTACTGATAAAGAACATGACGTTACTTTTCTTGCCGATCGGGGTTGGGATCATGGATTATTACCCACAAATCAGCCAACAAATACTTCCGATAGTCCTTTCCTGCATCGTCAGCACCGTCATTGTCATGATTGTCGTTGCTTATAGCTCCCACTACATCCATCGCGAACGCATTGTTATTGGCTCCGAAAAAATCGGTACTGAAAAACAAGAAATCCCCCTCGCCTCATTGAAAGAATCAAAAGAGAAAGAAAAATGTTAAGCCATATTTGGTGGTCACTCCCCCTGACACTGATCGTATTTTATTTTGCCAAAAAACTGTCAGCACGGCTCAAATTACCTATTTTCAATCCTCTGCTGATATCCATCATTGTCATTATTCCTTTGCTACTTTTAACGCATACCCCTTATGAGCACTATTTTGCCGGTAGCCAAATATTGAACCACTTGCTGCAACCTGCGGTTGTTGCCCTGGCCTTTCCTCTGTATGAACAGCTCCATCAGATCCGTGCTCAATGGAAATCGATCATTACCATCTGTTTTACGGGATGTATTGTCGCGATGGTAACAGGCACTGCAATCGCATTATGGGCGGGTGCAACACCTGAAATTGCAGCCTCTGTTCTGCCTAAATCGGTCACCACTCCCATTGCCATGGCAGTAGCCAGTTCCATTGGTGGTATTCCGGCCATCAGCGCAGCCTGTGTTATTATGGTGGGGATTTTCGGGGCAATATTCGGCCATAATCTGTTCAAAATTTTAAATGTAAAAACAAAGGCTTCCTGTGGATTAGCGATGGGGACAGCGGCTCATGCGGTTGGCACTGCCCGCTGTGCTGAAATCGATCACGTTGAAGGGGCATACAGCTCACTGGCTTTAATGACCTGTGGCATTATTACTTCACTGATTGCCCCTTTTTTATTCCCGGTCTTACTGCACCTGTTCAGTTAATGGCTATTTAATTAATTTCTTTTAATGGCCAATAGCATTGGTTACGCAGATGTAACAATCAAGTGAAATAAGTCATAAAAATAGTGAAAATTTGATATTTATTACTAAAATAATATCCTTATTACACAAATTTCATTAATTATTTGGCCTTCATCACATTACAACTTCTAACAGAACCCATAGAATGGCCTTCAATTAATTTGGAGATCATTCTATGCAAGCTCGTTTTCACGCTATTTGGTCAGAAATTGCGCCTAAATTGCAAGAAGCCCTGTTACCTTTTATTGGCGATGACAATTTTCCTGCCATGCTGACAGCAGAGCAAATTGAATCTGTCAAACAAATCAGCGGACTTAACGATCATGCACTGGCACTTGCCTTATTGCCACTTGCTGCATCCTGTTCCCTTACACCTATTTCCCATTTTAATGTTGGTGCAATTGCACGGGGAGAAAGTGGCAATCTCTATTTCGGTGCCAATATGGAATTTGCTGATGTACCCTTACAGCAAACTGTCCACGCTGAACAATCTGCAATCGCTCATGCCTGGCTGCATGGTGAAAAGAAGCTGGTTTCCATCACGATTAATTATTCGCCTTGTGGTCATTGCCGCCAGTTTATGAATGAATTGAACAGCGGAACACAACTGGAAATTTTCCTGCCCAACCGTCCACACTTGACTCTGGCTGATTATCTGCCGGAAGCTTTTGGCCCAAGAGATTTATTAGATACCCCGCTGTTGTTGGACACCGTGCACCATGGCCACCAATTAACCACCCATGATGAGTTAGTGCAAGCAGCATTGGAAGCAGCGAACCGCAGCCATGCACCTTATAGCCAGTCTCATTCAGGGATCGCATTGCAGGACGAAAAAGGGCGGATTTATACCGGACGTTATGCAGAAAACGCCGCATTCAACCCAAGTTTGCCACCGTTGCAGGCAGCTTTGATCTTCATGAACATGTCTGGCAGTGATTGCCTGTCCATAAAACGGGCAGTGCTGGTGGAGGGTGAAAATAGCCGTTTATCACAATGGAACGCAACACAATCCACATTAACTGCACTTGGCTGTACAAAAACAGAGCAATATACGTTTTAAATAAAATAAGAGTAAGTTAACAAAATGGCAATTTATTCCCTTTCAAGTGTCACTGAGGGGATAAATGAAAGAATTAAATAACATTTAATTAGCCAATTCTGTATGTTATCTCTCATTTTTACTCATGGTAAATATATTTAAGTAACATTTGCTGTACTTATTTTTTTTATCTTCTTAGGATCTACGACTGATTTTGTTATTGATTGATTAGTCCAAAGAGTATGCATCATGGAACTGGAACACGAAAGTAAACGTCCTCTCTATATTCCCTACGCTGGCCCCATTTTGTTGGAATTCCCTCTTCTGAACAAAGGTAGTGCCTTCACGGAAGAAGAACGCAGCAATTTCAACTTGCATGGCTTACTGCCCCAAGCTGTTGAAACAATAGAAGAGCAGGCCGAACGCGCCTATCGTCAGTATTGCGATTTTAAAAATGACGCGGATAAACACATTTATTTAAGGAATATTCAGGACACCAACGAAACGTTGTTCTACCGGCTCCTTGACGCACATCTCAGCGAAATGATGCCTATTATCTACACGCCGACCGTCGGTGAAGCGTGTGAGCACTTTTCTGACATTTACCGTCGTGCCCGTGGCCTGTTTATCTCCTATCCAAACCGGGCCTACATTGATGACATGCTGCAAAATGCCACCAAGCAGAATGTTAAAGTTATCGTTGTCACCGATGGTGAGCGTATTCTTGGTCTGGGCGATCAGGGTATTGGGGGCATGGGTATTCCTATTGGTAAACTGTCACTGTATACCTCTTGCGGCGGGATAAGCCCGGCTTACACCTTACCGGTTGTACTGGATGTCGGGACAAATAACCCACAGCGTTTAAATGATCCGCTGTACATGGGCTGGCGTCACCCGCGCATTACCGGTAAAGAGTATGAGGAATTTGTAGACGAATTCATTCAGGCAGTGAAGCGCCGCTGGCCGAATGTACTGTTGCAATTCGAAGACTTTGCCCAGCAAAACGCCATGCCATTGCTGAGCCGCTATCGTGATGAGCTGTGCTGCTTCAACGATGATATTCAGGGCACGGCTGCCGTTGCTCTTGGTAGCCTGATTGCCGCCAGCCGTGCTGCTGGTCGTCAGCTAAAAGACCAGACGGTAGCATTTCTGGGTGCAGGCTCCGCAGGCTGTGGTATCGCAGAGCAGATAGTTGCCCAAATGAAATCGGAAGGCTTGAGTGATGAACAGGCCCGCGCCCGTGTATTCATGGTTGACCGTTTTGGTTTGCTGACTGATAAGCAGCCGAATTTACTGGATTTCCAGAGTGTACTGGTACAAAAAAGCTCTGCCTTGCAATCATGGGATATCAGCAGTGATTCCATTTCATTGATGGATGTGGTCCGCAATGCAAAACCAACAGTTTTGATTGGTGTTTCCGGTCAGTCTGGTTTGTTCACTGAAGAAATCATCCGTGAAATGCACAAACATTGTGAACGTCCAATCGTGATGCCTTTGTCTAACCCGACTTCACGCGTTGAAGCACGTCCTGAAGACATCATTCACTGGACAGACGGCAAGGCGTTGGTTGCAACAGGAAGTCCGTTTGCGCCAGTGAAATACAAGGATCAGGAATATCCCATCGCGCAGTGCAATAACTCCTATATCTTCCCTGGTATCGGTTTGGGTGTTATCGCTTCCGGAGCCAAACGCGTAACAGATGATATGTTGATGGCATCCAGCCGCGCACTGGCGGATTGCTCACCGCTGGCACAAACAGGTTCAGGTCCGTTGCTGCCACCTATTGATGATATCCAGGAAGTTTCTCGCAAAATAGCCAAAGAAGTTGCAAAGAAAGCCCAGATTCAGGGCGTAGCAATCGTCACATCTGAAGATGCTCTGGATGAAGCGATTGAACGTAATTTCTGGAAACCAGAATATCGCGTCTATAAACGTACTTCATTCTGATTATTTTTCTAAAAAGCCTGCCATAACATTGGCGGGCTTTTATTCTTACTGCACTGAATATTTTAGAGAAAATTAATTACAAATCTTTCCAGTCCGGTAACTTCTTACTTTTTCTTCGATATAAATGAAATAGCGCAAACGTCACCCCAAATGTGATACCGATAACAAATCCCTGTATGAAAAAATCGCCGGAAGACACTCGATATTCGCTCATTTCCAAGTATAGAATAAAAGTAGCCAATATCCCGCCAAATGCACCATAAATTATCGTATTTAGCCAAAAATTTGCAAAGGTTGGCGGTGGGATTTTAACGCCCATTTTCCATAATAAAACAACGAGATAAGGTACAGAATTACTTTTCCAAAGCCCCGCGCTTTCCATTAGTTCGATTGCTTTATTCTTTTTTATTTCAAAAGACAAAATAACTCCCATTAAATAAATTATCAAAATGATATGAACTAATTATATTCAGGAACACCAAATATAATTTGATCACGCAGAATACCAATAAGCTCACCAGAAAAATAATACGCTCCAATTTTAATATTAAATCTTCCCTATTAAAGCCTCCAATACTCACTATAATGCACATATCCACAATCGATTACTTTCATTCCGCTATAATTCAGCAAAAACTTGCTTCGGTATTTCAAGTAAAGTAGCCTTTAGGCCATTGACCCATATGTACATAAAAGGCAAACGAAAATTATGTGGAAGCGCTTGATTATTGGCCTGATTCTAACCACTTCTGCTATCGTTTTGGTCGCTGTAATGCTCGACCGTTGGATTAGTTGGAAAACAGCTCCTTATGTTTTTGATGATCTCAGACAACTGCCAGAACGAGAAGTCGGTATGGTACTTGGCACCTCAAAATACTATAGGACAGGTAAATATAACCAATATTACTTTTACCGCATTCAAGGTGCGGCAAATGCATACAATAGTGGAAAAATCAAATACCTGTTATTAAGTGGAGATAACGCCCAGCATAATTACAATGAGCCAATTACAATGCGAAAAGACTTAATTAAAGCGGGGATCCCTGCCAGTAGCATTGTGATGGATTTTGCGGGTTTCAGAACATTAGATTCCATTGTCAGAACCCGGAAGGTGTTTGACACAAATAATTTCATTATCATTACGCAGCGCTTCCATTGTGAACGCGCCCTGTTCATTGCCATGCATTTAGGCATAGACGCACAATGTTATGCCGTACCCTCACCCAAGAATATGATGACTATTCGTCTGAGAGAAGTATTGGCTCGTCTCGGCGCCTTGACAGATTTGTATATTTTAAAACGTGAGCCTCGTTTTTTAGGCCCGTTGATGCCAATTCCTGCACCCAATGCCATACCGACCAGCGCTGAAGGTTATCCTGCCGTATCACCAGAAGAACTCCGGCAACTTGAAAACCCACGGAACAAATAACCTTAAGCAGAGCCTGTTAAACAGGCTCTGCTTCAGACTGCTGACAAACCGCGTTGAAACCATACCATTGCCGTCTCCATTATCAACCCTCCTCTTCGTTTTTTTTCTGATTCATGCCCGTTATTCCCCTTTTCCAGAACGTGATGGGATGGTTGATCGACTACATTCACGGCTGAACCCCAGATAAAACCAACAAAGCGTGGCCACCAGTAACGCTATCTTCTTGATATTTTGCGCGGTGGCCGCCAATAGGCACTGTATCTGCACTTTCAGCAACCCGCGAAAATGGGCGTAACGATGCCCGTGATGCTGTTTGGCATCCGCAAAACTGCGCTCTATCGTTTCTTTTCGTCGCTTATGCATTTTTTTGCCCCACGGCGTTAACCGAATGTATTGAGCCTTTTCTTTGCTCGTTTCCCAGAGGTGCCGCGTGATGGTTTTTCCCTTTTTAGCCCGTGTACAAGCCGACCGCTGTGGACAGTTCTGGCAAATGCCGGCGGCTGTTTGGTAATGGCGGTATCCCTGGCGGTCGGTGGTGGTATAAATCAGCTTTTCGCCCTGCGGGCAGGTATAGCAATCGTGTTGCGAGTCATAAATAAACTGTTTCTTTTGGAACGTATTAGGGCCTTTGTTTGGGCGACGATAGCTGATGACCGGGGTGAGCCCCAGTTGCAGGGTCAGGTGGCAAA
>NZ_NIBV01000002.1:445725-503366 GCF_002632585.1 Xenorhabdus szentirmaii DSM 16338 | reverse complement strand
CGGGCCAACTGACGTTTCAGACGCCCAATCAACGGCTGGCTGTCATGGACATTGCCTGCGGTGGCGTAAGTATCCATGATAATATTGGCTTTCCCGTCCACGGTACGGTGGTCGAGATAGAAAAATCCTGTCGGTTTGTTCGTCCGGTGCATAAAACCGCTTTCCGGGTCAGTCGTACTGACTTTTATCTGTTTTTGCCGTTCCTTGTGGGTTGGCGTCAACTTTTTTTTCCGGATTGAGCCCGGTCTTCACTTACGGCCTGTTCCAACTCGTCCAGATAGGCGCCCGGAAGAACAGGACGCTGGAGGCGCTCAGTTTTATGGGGATTGGCACTGGCTTTCAGATGGGTACTGTCCGTATAGAGCACCCGGCCGCCCACCAAACCGCGGCGGATAGCCTGTTCGACAATATTGTCAAAAATGGACTGGAACACCTCGGAGTGGTTGAAGCGACGTCGCCGATTTTGGCTGAGGGTAGAGGCATCAGGGACTTTTTCAGTCAACCCCAGCCGCAAAAACCAGCGGTAGGCCATATTCACCTGGATCTCCTGAACCAACCGGCGTTCACTGGGGATCCCAAATAAATAGCCCAGTAACATCATTTTAATCAGCATCACCGGATCGATAGCCGGACGGCCATTATTTTGGCAATACAACGGGGCGACTAAATCTCGGATAAATTCGAAATCAAGGGCGGCATCGACTTTGCGAACCAGATGGTTTTGGGGGACGAGGTCATCAAGTGAGAGTGTTTCGGGCGGAAACGTCTGGGGAGAGGGAACTCTTAACATGGCGGCAGCTCCGTCGGGTGAACGGAATTTGATTAAAGCAAAGTACCGGATAAAAAACCAGCACTTTGTCAATAATCTGAGCAGAGCCTGTTAAACAGGCTCTGCTTTTAAATTTCATCACTAAAATTTCATCACTACATGTTTACACCAACTTTGCGGTTAAATAACGCCACAGTTGCTCCATTGGCCCTTGTGAATAACGTTTTAACCACCAGCAAGCAAACAAGATATTCAGTGCCCAGATAAATGGAACAAACGCCATTAATTCCAAACGAGTAAACTGATTAAATAATTCGAAACGATAAAAAAGTGTGGTACAGATCAAGGTTTGTAGCAAATAGCTGCTCAATGCCATTTTCCCGACCTGCTGTAACCAAAACGTGACTCGCCAACGTGAAATGACCGGCCAAAAACCGTAAATCAGGGCAATATAAGCCAATCCTAACAATGGGGTTGCCAATTCTGTGATCGTATATCGGACAGTCCACAACATGAAATAGCTGTGTGGTGATAAAAACTGTATTGATAAAGCAATTCCCTGAAAGATCAAACCAACCGGGATAAAACATAATGCCAAGAGACGGTAATGCCTGGCGCTAAATTCCCCCTTCAGCCAACCACTGCGCAGTAACATCGCCCCCAAGAGCATCGCTCCGATGAGTTGCCAGCCATATTGCACAGCCAAAACAATGATCATGCCACTGATTTGGCGTATGCGATGCGCCATAGCCAATAATCCGCCCTGAGTTTTCCAATAACTTTCATGAAAAATATCTTCCGGCGTTGGAAACCAAAATGAAGTATTTTCCTCTATCGGAAACAGTCCCAGAAGATAAAACATCATCACGCCAAAGACATAAAAAGTGATTGCTGTACCAAACAGTTTTCGCCGCGAGTTGATAAAATGCCATGCCAACAGGCCGATAATGCCATAAAACAGCAAGATATCACCATCCCACAGCAAAATACCATGCAACAGCCCTATCGCAGCCAAAATTAATAATCTGGGAATATTCCACTCACGCCCTCTCTGTCGGAGCAACTCAAGTGATGCTCCGAACAACAGCGTCAAAATAAACAGAAATTTTCCTTGGGTAAAGGTATTCAGAACAGACCATGTCACAATATCAGGGAATGGAACAAAATCCTTATAAAACAGATTCATATAAGCAGCATATGGCAAAGCAAAACCAGAAATATTCAGCATTAATATTCCCAGAATGGCAAAACCACGCACACCATCAAGCACTTCAATTCTCTGATGCATCACACCACTACAACTGCCGCCATTACAACTATTAACATTGAAACTATTACCGTTAAAACCATTACCATTACAACTATGCTTCATAATAATCAAAGTTCATCATGATAGGTGCAGATGGCGCACGGCTCGCAGGAATTCCTGTCGTGTATTCTGGCTGGTCTTGAATAAGCCACCCAAGGATGTCGTTGTCGTTGTGCTGGTTGCATCGCGGATACCCCGTGCTTTCACGCAATAGTGAACAGCATCAATGGAAACCGCAACGTTGCTCGTGCCAAGCAGCGTTTGCAATGCAATCAGAATTTGCTGTGTCAAACGTTCCTGCACTTGTGGGCGCTGGGCAAAAAATTGAACAATACGGTTAATTTTGGACAAACCAATCACTTTATCCTTAGGAATATAGGCAACCGTGGCTTTGCCATCAATGATGACAAAATGGTGTTCACACGTGCTGGTCATCGTAATATCACGTACGGTTACCATTTCATCAACTTCCATTTTATTTTCGATCAGCGTAATTTTCGGGAAATTTTTATAATCCAATCCTGAAAATATTTCATCCACATACATTTTTGCAATACGACTCGGTGTATCCACCAAACTGTCATCACTCAAATCAAGATTTAACAGTTTCATAATTTCTGTCATATGCTCCTCAATGCGTACCTTACGCACTTCCGGCTCCAGAGTTTGTTCACGCAATGGGGTTTCAAGGCCACGGGCAACCAGTGCTGAATGCACCAGCGCGGCTTCTGTACTTAGGGATGACATCAGTTTCTCCAAGAGTCATACTTTCCGTTAATTAACGGGTAATCTAGATGTTTATTCTACGCAGATATCAATGGATGTGACACCATACAATATTTGCACTGTATTTGCTTATCGCGGATCTGCGGATAACTATACTTTCACATCGCCAATGCACCAAATTAAGATGGTTCATGATGGGGATTACGATAAAATACCAGTACTCCGCCAATGACCAAACCAATAAATGCAATATACAGGGAAGGTTCCAGCCTGTTGGTCAGCCATGTCGAAATCGCTGACAACATCGGCCCGGCCAACTGCCCCAATGCATAACCGGTGGTAAGCAATCCCGCCATATAACGCGCATGGTTGGGTGCCAATTCACGCCCATATTGCAAGGCCAACTGCACAGCACACATAAATCCGCCTCCGACCAACAATGCCCCCATCATCAACCCGCTGATGCCCGGCAATATTTCAGCAAGCAGAATACCCAATGCCTGAAGCCACAGTACAACAGCCAAACGGATTTTTGCCGTGGAGACATTTCGCATCAAAATGCCCAATATAATACCAATCACAGAAGCTCCGCCAAAAATTGGCCAAACAAATTGGGCAAACAAGCTATCAGGAAAACGCTCTGATGCCATCTGGGACAAAAATGTTGCAGGCAAAATATAGCCAAATCCAGCCAGACTGTAACTCCATACTAATCGTTTGATTTCCGGAGTCAGTGAAAGTTTCTGGATGGCAACCTGCGGACGGTGCAGTTCTCCGCGGCGAGGCAGATGACGACTCACATAAATACTGAGCAGCAATGCCAGAATGCCATATAACAGCCATGCACTGGCTGCGCTCATTTGCCAGGATTGAACCCCAACTGCCACTAGGCCACTGACAAAAATCCCTATCCCCGGCCCGGAGAAAACAGCGGCACTCAATCCCGGGCGATTGAGTTTTCCTAATTCTTCATTCGCCCATGCCGCCACCAATACTAATGTCCAGCCACTTGCCCAGCCAATAAAAAAACGCGCAATACTGTGTAATATTGGCCCATCTAACAATGCGGAAAGCAGTGTAATAATTACCGCGCCCCACAGGCCACTCCAGAGGCGATATTCAACAAAACGCTGCGCGCGCATTGCATCATAAGAACCCGCCAGATAGCCAAGGTAGTTAAATGCGGCAACAATTCCGGCTCCCGTCAATGTCAGTTGGGATTCATCAATCATTAGCGGCACTTGTGGAGTAAATGTGAAACGCCCTATTCCCATTGCAACAACTAAAGCGAGGAAACCGCTTAGTGCAATCTGAAACGCCTGATAATTGCGTTCATGAGGTGTGATGTTTTGATTGCTCATAGTGATTAAATAGTAGTGAAATCAGATAGTTTGTTTGGAGTAAGTCCTTTATAACAAATCATGAATATAATATACATCTTTTATTAACAGCCAATTTCCGCCATTTCCCACCAAAGCAATCTTTGCCATAATGCCTGCAATACAGTTACCTATAACACCGTTACCTGCAATATCGTTACCTACGGTACCGTTGCCGACAACATTGTTACCAATAACACTGTTACCCACAAAAAAATTAACTGTGGCACAAGAAAATAATTGTCTGCCATTGTTGCTATTCGCAATCGCAGCCTATAGGGAGTTACTCATGGATCACTGTCATATTTCTGGCTTAATCTCACTTGAAGACGCACTAGAAAAATTACTGGCTCAAGCCTCACCTCTGATAGCCACAGAAACCATTCATCTTAATGAAGCAACCGGCCGCATCACCGCTACCGATATCATCTCTCCCATAAACGTTCCCCCTTTTGATAATTCAGCCATGGATGGTTATGCCATTCGCCTTGCGGATCTCAATGAAAACCAAACATTGCCAATGGCCGGCAAAGCACTTGCAGGTGCACCATTTCAGGAAGAATGGCCAAAGGGCAATTGTATTCGCATCATGACCGGCGCCCCCACTCCTTTCGGTACTGATGCTGTTGTGATGCAGGAGCAGGCTGAAGTCACTGAAACGGGAATTTACTTTACCCATCCCGTTAAACAGGGGCAAAACATTCGCACCATTGGCGAAGATATCATGCAAAATGCGAAGGTATTTCCCAAAGGCACCAAACTCTCCACTGCGCACTTACCGCAGATTGCTTCACTGGGCATTGCGAAAGTCGATGTTGTTCGCAAACTGAAAGTGGCTATTTTTTCTACTGGTGACGAATTGCAAGCTGTTGGCGAGCCACTACAGGCGGGCCAAATTTACGATACTAATCGTTTTGCGATTCGTTTAATGCTGGAAAAACTGGATTGTGAGGTGATTGATCTTGGTGTGATTCGCGATGATCCAACGGCTTTGCGCCAAGCGTTTATTGATGCGGATAAACAAGCAGATTTAGTCATCAGCAGCGGCGGCGTTTCGGTAGGGGAAGCCGATTATACCAAGCAAATTTTAGAGGAAGTGGGAAAAATCAGCTTTTGGAAACTGGCCATCAAACCAGGAAAACCTTTTGCGTTTGGCAAACTGGAAAATGCATGGTTCTGTGGTTTGCCCGGCAATCCTGTTTCTGCCGTACTGACATTTTACCAATTGGTACAACCGTTCATTGCCCGGCTATCCGGTTTTACCGCCTGGCAACCGCCCATGCGTCTGACCGCCAGGACAACGACGCCACTGAAAAAATCTCCCGGCAGAATAGATTTCCAGCGAGGCATTGCTGTCATCAATAAAGACGGAGAATTAGAAGTGAGCACGACAGGGCATCAAGGCTCCCATATTTTCAGTTCTTACAGTCTCGGTAACTGCTTTATTGTTCTGGAACAGGAGCGCGGGCATGTCGCTGCGGGAGAAACCGTACACATTGAATTTTTCAATCATTTACTCAAAAACCAATAAGATAATGAAATCATGACGACCGAACTCTCCGATGAAGAAACCTTGCGTTATAACCGGCAAATTATCTTACGGGGTTTCGATTTCGACGGGCAGGAAAAGCTGAAATCCGCCAGCGTACTCATCGTGGGTGCGGGAGGGCTTGGTTGTTCTGCTTCCCAATACCTTGCGGCAGCGGGAGTCGGAAACATCAGCCTCTTAGACTTCGATACTGTTTCTCTCTCCAATCTGCAACGGCAGATCCTGCATCGCGATGAACGCATTGGTATGCCCAAAGTCCACTCAGCGGCACTGACATTGCGGGAGATAAACCCGCATGTCACTATCCGGCCCATTGAGGCATTATTGGATGAGCCTGCTTTGGATAAGTTAATTTGCCAACATGATATCGTGTTGGACTGTACGGATAACGTAGCTATCCGTGAGCAACTTAACCGAGTGTGTTACAGGCATAAAATTCCCTTGGTTTCAGGTGCAGCCATTCGTATGGAAGGCCAACTGTCTGCTTTCACTTATCAGCCCAAAGAGCCTTGTTATCGCTGCCTTAGCCGATTATTTGGTGAAAACAGCCTGACTTGTGTTGAAACAGGTGTTATGGCGCCATTGGTAGGAACCATCGGTTCTTTACAGGCAATGGAAGCCATTAAGTTATTGACTCAATATGGGCAGGCGAATTGTGGCAGGGTAATGCTGTTTGATGCAATGACAATGCAATTCCGTGAAATAAAGCTTCCCAAAGATCCGCAATGTGAAGTCTGTCAGGAACAATAATCATAGCCCCGTTCGTTTTACGGGGCTACCGCCGTGAGAGCGGAATTATTCAGCAATACCCTGACTTATCAGGTACTCATCATACGTCCCTTTAAAATCAACCACCCTATCAGATTTAATTTCCAGAATCCGGCTGGCCAATGAACCTACGAATGCACGGTCATGGGAAACGAAAATCAGTGTTCCTTCGTAAAGCTCCAGCGCAAGGTTCAACGATTCGATGGATTCCATGTCCAAGTGGTTGGTAGGCTCATCCATCACCAGAATGTTAGGCTTGTGCATCATCAACTTGCCAAACAACATCCGGCCTTGTTCACCACCTGAAAGTACACCAACTTTCTTCTTGATATCATCCTGACCAAACAGCAGGCGCCCCAAAATACCGCGTACTGCCTGCTCATCATCACCTTCACGCTTCCATTGGCTCATCCATTCGAAGACGGTCATATCGCAATCAAAATCACTCGCGTGATCCTGCGCATAATAGCCGATGATGCTGTTTTCAGACCATTTAACCGTACCACTATTCGGTGCTTCTTCACCAACCAGCGTTTTCAGTAATGTCGTTTTACCGATACCGTTTTCACCAATCACGGCCATCTTCTCACCGACTTCCATCAGCAGATTGAGGCCCTTGAACAATGGCCCGTTATCGTAGCCTTTGGTTAAGCTTTCCAATTCCAATGCATTACGGAACAGCTTCTTATCCTGCTCAAAACGGATATACGGATTCTGGCGGCTGGAGGCTTTCACTTCTTCCAGTTGGATCTTATCAATTTGACGAGCACGGGAAGTCGCCTGTTTAGATTTAGAAGCATTCGCGCTGAAACGGCTGACAAATGATTGCAATTCGGCAATCTGGGCTTTCTTCTTCGCATTGTCCGCCATCAGGCGTTCACGGGCTTGCGTTGCAGCAACCATATATTCATCATAATTGCCGGGGAACAGACGCAATGCGCCATAATCCAAGTCAGCCATATGAGTACATACGGTATTGAGGAAATGACGGTCATGGGAAATGATGATCATAGTGCTGTCACGATCATTGAGCACTTGTTCCAACCAGCGGATAGTATCAATATCCAAGTTGTTGGTCGGCTCATCAAGCAGCAAAACATCAGGATTTGAAAACAGCGCCTGCGCCAGCAATACGCGCAATTTCCAGCCCGGAGCCACAGCACTCATCAGGCCGTAATGTAAATCGACGGGAATACCCACGCCCAACAGCAGTTCACCGGCACGGGCTTCCGCACTGTAGCCATCCATCTCACCATAAGCGACTTCCAGATCAGCCACACGATAGCCGTCTTCTTCACTCATTTCCGCCATGGCATAAATACGGTCACGTTCCTGCTTAACTTCCCACAGTTCGGTATGACCCATGATGACGGTATCCAGCACGGTATACTCTTCGAAAGCAAACTGATCCTGACGTAATTTACCCAAACGCTCATTAGGATCAAGACTGACATTACCGGACGTTGGCGTTAAATCTCCGCCCAGGATTTTCATGAAAGTAGATTTACCTGCCCCATTCGCACCAATCAAACCATAACGGTTTCCATTGCCGAATTTGACAGAAATATTTTCAAACAGTGGCTTACTGCCAAACTGCATGGTGATGTTGTTTGTACTTAACACAACTTTTGCTCTTAAAGTGAGTGAATAAAAAGGGAATTTGAAAATCGACAGCCGCGCATTATGCCACAACGAGAAAAAAGTATCGCCAGAATGCGCTCACCCCTCTCCAAAAGAAGAGGGAAACTCAGGTAATCAATTGAATAATAATAAAATTTAAAAGTCAAAACAGTGATGACTATAAAATAGGAAAAGAGACTGTATCGCTAACGATACTTTTGTAGATTAATCAGCTCCGGACGAATTCAGCATTCCCTTGCCACCGCATTGCTATCTTAAAAATCCGTTGGAATTCGGGATCATGATATTATCATTTGGGGCAGTCAATACGCTGGTGATAATTAATTTTAAAATACAAAAATAGCGTCTTACTCTTATTCTCCCTTTCCCCATTTTAGGCTTTTTCCATTTTATTTTACGGAAGTTAACTTTTATTTCCCGTAAGTTTTAATCGAAGGAACTTTATAATCATTAAAGCGGTCAAGCAATAAACCCGGATCTTGCTCAACAATGGCCATATTACGGTATTTTTCCTGTAAAAATTGCTCATCCGCCATTTTATCAATCATTGAAATCAAAGGGTCATAAAACCGGTTTATATTAAGAATGCCGCAAGGCTTACTGTTTAATCCAATCATACTCCAAGTAAAAACCTCACTGAATTCTTCCAATGTACCAAAGCCCCCCGGCAGGGCAACAAAGCCGTCTGCCAACTCGATCATTTTACTTTTGCGCTGATGCATGGTTTCTACTACATGCAGTTCAGATAAATGCTTATGGGAAATTTCACGTTCTTCCAACAAGGTTGGGATCACGCCAATCGCTTTCCCGCCAGCCTGTAAAACAGTATCCGCCACCGTTCCCATAATCCCCACGCTGGCCCCTCCATAAATTAACGTAATGTCACGTTTAACCAATTCATTGGCAAAAAATACCGCACTTTCTTTGTAGATTTCCGAAACACCCAGACTGGAGCCGCAATAAACTGCGATGCTCTTTATGTCACTGTTTTTAGGTAAGGAATTTTTTATTGTCATCTCTTTCATCATTAAACTCCGAGGTTGTTTTTAATTTTTGATTATAGGTCAGCCGAATAAGCACACAATTGATAATACAGTTGAGTTATATCTGTTTCACTGCGAAGATGACGCACTTAAATTACACGTTGTAAACTGAGGTTTCTGTAAATGTCTCTTTCCAAACATCGGGCAGGTGCTTTTCCACTGCTTCCCGTGGTTTTATTATTACTGTCAATGACATCAATTCAGGCTGGTGCATCACTGGCTAAAACTGTCTTTCCTGTCATTGGTGCGCCTGGTGTCACCGCCTTGAGACTCGCATTAGGAACAATAATTTTATTTCTCATTTTTAAACCATGGCGCCTGAAATTTCAACGAAATTCACTTGTTCCACTTTTGGCCTATGGTATTTCACTTGGAGCAATGAATTATCTGTTTTATGTCTCCCTGTCCCGCATTCCACTCGGTATTGCCGTTGCCCTTGAATTTACAGGACCTTTGGCTGTAGCCATGTTTTCTTCCCGGCGCCCAGTGGATTTTCTTTGGATCGCCTTGGTCATAGCCGGATTGGGCTTCTTATTGCCAATGGGGGACAGTGTCAGCACACTTGATCCCATTGGTATTTTATGCGCGCTGGGAGCGGGTTTCTTTTGGGCGCTTTACATTATTTTCGGGCAACGTGCCGGAGCCGGTTATGGCGCAGCAACCGTTTCCATTGGTTCATTGATTGCTGCCTTTATCTTCTTTCCAATCGGATTAATGCAAACTGGCCCTGAATTACTATTTGATACTTCACTGCTGCCTGTTGCACTGGGGATCGCAATTTTGTCTACCGCTTTCCCTTATACATTGGAAATGATCGCCCTGACTCGCCTGCCAGCCAAGACATTCGGGACGTTAATGAGCCTTGAACCCGCATTAGGTGCACTTTCAGGCATTATCTTCCTGAATGAACATCTAACGCTGACTCAATGGGTTGCCCTTTTCTGCATTATATGTGCATCTATAGGTTCAACATCTACGATGAAACGAAAAACTAAAATAAAGAATATAGAATAATTAATTCCCCTCCCAAAAAGATATTTATTGTATAAACCGGAGAAATTTCTTTATTCTCCGGTTTATATCGTTATTTTTTATCAATTCTCTGCCATGCAGGATTAACCCTGCATTCTCTGTCCAATATCATGACTATCAATACGATAGAAACAATCAATATGACCTCTGATAAGTTGTCAGTTAAATTTATTTCATCTAAAAAGATATATACCCAATATATTTCGGATTGCCGCCCACCAACCGTGACAAGAAATTGAAAAATATCGGGTATAGCTCATTATTTGGAAACAAGAGGACATGATTATGAATACAGCAAAATTAGTCAAAACCCAATCATCTGGTCTGATTTATACCCGAAACAATGTTGATGATGGTATTAAGCTACGGTCAATTGATGCGTTGAATCATATGGTTATCCAATTTATCGATCTTTCCATGATGACTAAACAAGCTCATTGGAACATGCGTGGCCGAAATTTTATTGCTATTCATGAAATGCTGGATGGCTTTCGTGATGCGATCACGGATCACCTTGATACATTCGCTGAGCGAGCGGTTCAACTAGGTGGAACAGCGCTCGGCACTATTCAGGAAGTGAACCAGCATACCATGCTGAAAAATTATCCAACCGAAATTCATAGCGTACAGGATCATTTAAAAGCGTTGGCAGAACGTTATGCTACCGTTGCCAATGCCGTTCGTCAGGCAATTATTGATGCAGAAGATGAAGATACCGCAGATATGTTTACTGCCGCATCTCGTGATCTCGACAAATTTTTATGGTTTATCGAAGCAAATATTGAGCAATAAAATAAAAATATTATGTTTCACCTTGTTAAGGCCATCATTATGGCCTTTTTGCCGCTCACCAAACTCGCCATAGACAAGCAACAAAAATGCAAAAAATGGAAGTTATCATCTAAAAAATCACACTAACCTTTAAAAAAGTGTTTTTTATCTCTATAATCCATGTTTGGTGTAAAAATGAACATGAGGACACTATAGATGGATACCGAAGTTAAAGATTCTAATGGCGCAGTGCTGAATGACGGTGATTCTGTACAGGTTATCAAGGATCTTAAAGTCAAAGGCACGTCTAAAACCCTAAAACGCGGCACATTAATCAAAAATATCCGCCTGACTCATCGCGAAGATGAAATTGAATGCAATGCAGATAAAATCAAAGGGTTAGTTCTGAAAACCTGCTTCCTGAAAAAAATAGGATAAATAGCAGTTACAAACCCATTCTGCCTTAAAGGGTAAATAATATTAACTTTTATATTATTTATCCTTTTTATCAACCTCATTAACATTAAAATTGAATTATACTTCCCACCGCTTTCTCCCTTTCTTGAGCGCCATTGCCTCAGAGCAATTAACAAGTCCCGTCACTTGTTAAGTATGACCACACAAAACCGTGGCATCACTTTGTCGATTGATACCGAATCCATCTATTCTCACGATAAACATAATACTAATGAGCCTGCCCATTCTGGGCCAATAGCAAAACAAGCTGGACTTTCTATCGCAAACATATACAAGCTGGATATTTCCCTGACGGGGAATTACCAGCATCTTATTGAAATGAAAAAATAAAGAATATAAAATCCGAATTATCACCCGTAATTCGGATCGTTTTCCTTTCCTAAATTTATTTTTTTGGTTAATCTCCTCAAGCACCTGCCTGCCTCGATTGTAACTTGGCAAAAAATTTATTATTAGCCTGTCTTTTTCTAAAAAAGATCAAATACTCTGAAAAGGTTCAATTTTATACAAAGGTTCAAGATGAAAAGATTACTTTCTCTATGCATAATTGTTTTATCATTAACATCCTGGAATACATTTGCAAATACGCTTTCATTAACAAATATATCTTCGTCAGACATTACAAAGCGTAATTCACCGGAACAATGCGAAGCACGCGCACATACAATATGTAAAAAACATATTAATCATCCCCAAAAATATCAACGTTGTCTAAAAGAAATATATAACATCTGCCTTCATCAATAAATTAACTAAATAATACATTAACAAAGCAAAAAATCCGCCTTATCACAAAAAGTGTCATTTTCTAAAACATTGAAAACGACACTTTTAATTTTTAACTTTGAATAAGTAACTTATTTTTAAATTAGTTATTCTTTTTTATGATTTCCAGTTCCTTTTCTGATGGCACTTCTGGCCGCTCAATCGGGAATACAGGCAAAGAATTCAACAAACGCGCTCCATAACGTTTGGTCAATAACCGGTTGTCATAAATCACCACATCACCATAACATTCATGGCTACGGATTAATCTTCCTACCTGCTGAATCAAGTTGAAAGATGCACTCGGTAAGCTTTGTACTTCAAACGGATAACGTTTTAATGATTTCAGCCACTCACTTTCGGTGATCACAACCGGATTGGTGACCGGCGGAAATGCAATTTTATGGATATGGACTTGAGAAAGGTAATCCCCCTTTAAATCCAATCCCTCAGCAAATGACTGCAATCCGACCAACACACTGGATTGCCCTTCATCAATACGTTTGCAATGTGTTTCCACCAATCGGTAACGGGGTTGATCACCTTGTACTAACAGCATTAACCGCAAGTCGGTGACAAAAGTCAGAAATCCTTCCATGGCCCGCAGGCTGCTGAATAATATCAGCATTCCCCGGTGTTTCCTTTCCATGACTTGCAAACGGAAGTAACGGGCCATTTCTTCAAGGTGCTCCATTTCCTTCTGAATAGTGGGTTCCAGTGCCATTTTAGGAATGATCAAACGCCCTTGTCGCACATGCTCAAAGGGAGATGATAAGGTCACAAAGCGATCATGATGATTTTCGTGCAACCCTGTGAGTTCCTGAATGCGGGAAAAACTGTTCAAAGAACGCAATGTCGCCGATGTCACGACAACATGCGGGATATTGCGCCACAACAATTGTGTCAACTGCTCACTGACCCGGATGCCTGCACAGTGAAAATAAAGGTGTGACTGGTTTTTTTCATGGCGACGCGTAAGCCATTTTGAAATAGGGGCATGGGAAGATTCTTCCTGTGAAGCCAAACGCCACAATTTTGCCATATTTTCAAAATAGCCCAGAGCCTGACTGGCCTGCAAAATAGAACGATGTAACCGGACAATATCTTGTTTGGCCGTCTGATCACTCAAATCATTTAAAATAGCTTCAGCTAAACCACGCAACCCATCGGTAAGCTTAAATAATTGCTGGCAACACAATAACAAGCTGTCCGGCAGTTTCCCCAATGCGAACAAATACTCTTCTGCTTCACCACGTTCAGGCGATAGCGCTTGTGTGATCTCTGCCAACTCCTTAAAAGACTCACGGAGTGTTGCACAATGCGTCTGCAATCGGGGCATATTGGCCAAAGCCGGTGGTTTCGCGGGCCTGAATTGAACCAGATATTGCTCCACATAGCGAACAAATGTGTCCAATTGCCCATTGAGTTGAAATGAGGTGATTTCCCCTTCCACCTCCAGAGAATCCCTTGCAACATCCGGAATGTGATGACCCTCATCCAAAACCAGCAACAGATTTTTTGCTTCCGGTAAAACAGACTCGCTTTCCAGAGCCGCCATCACTAAAGAGTGGTTGGCAATCACGACATCCGCGTTTTCAATTTCCCGACGAGCGAGAAAAAAGGGGCAGCGATGATAAAACTGACAATTTCGTGCCAGACAGTTCACTTTATCTGTGCTGACTTTTTTCCACAGTGAATCCGATAAGGCTAATTGATGATGATCACGTAAGCCATCCCATACAAAGGTCGTATAGTCACTGCGTAATCGGCGGCATAACTCCCTCTCTTCACTATTGGCGACTTCCGTTTTATCCTCAACCAAAAACATCAGGTCAATCTGCTCACCCTCTGCGGCACAAATCGCTTCCAGATTATGGGGACAGACATAACGGGCCCGGCCAAACGCGCCTGTGAATTTCAAGTCAGGAATGATTTTGCGCAATAGCGGTAAATCCTTACTGTAGATTTGGTCCTGCAACGCAACATTGGCTGTGCTCACTACCAACGGTTTCTGTTCAGCCCGACTGACAGCAATTCCGGGGATCAAATATGATAAAGTTTTCCCGACACCGGTAGGCGCTTCGATCACCAAATGCCGCCCCTCTTCATCTGCCAGCGTTTTTGCAACTTCTGCAATCATCTGGCGTTGGGGCGCGCGTGGAATGAAGCCGTCAATATGGCTGGATAATGCCTTATACCATTGGCTAATCTGATTTTTTATTGAGCTGGAAAGTGCCATGAGTTCTGCTGCTTAAAAATGGGAACGCTATTCTCCCATAGAGTGAGTATCAAATCAGCTTAATATGTTCGTTACCGGGAAGTGCTTCCCAGCACTTATTATCAAAGCACAAAAATTTATCCATGCACAAAAATGGATTATTCATCCACTTTTGAGTTGCATCTCAAGATATGAAAGGTATATCACTTGTCTGGGATGCAGAAGCCGATATACTTCTGGGCTTCTATATTTGGGTATTTGGGCTTTTTATGGCCATTACCGTGCATCATGACAATCTGATTGGATACAACGATGAAAAAACTCCTGCTTATTATTATCATATTATTTTCTATTGGCTCTATTGGCGGTGTTTTTCTGGCGGGATTGAATATGTACACACGCTCAACAACCCCTGTAGAAGAACCACAACAAATTCAGCAGGAAAATACCCCGACAGGGCAGCAATAAATATATCCGCTTTTATCGCAACACTGGATATTATCGCGTATCGGGTTGCGATATCTGAGATGACGATGTCAGGTGAGGAAGCCCATGAAAAATGAATATTTTGTTAGTCCACAATGGTTAAACGATCATCTCCATGATGAAAATGTCGTTGTTATTGACGCCAGTGCCCCAATGCCTACCCAATCCATTGATTATCACCCACTCTGGTTGGATAAACATATTCCGGGAGCACAGTTCTTTAATCTTGATAAAGTCGCCAATCTACAAAGCAACCTGCCACACATGCTGCCTGAGCCGGAAGTTTTCTGCCAAGCTGTCAATAAAATGGGGATCAGCGAGGATCATCTGGTCATCATTTACGATCAGGGCAACATGTTTTCTGCACCACGGGCATGGTGGACATTCAAAATTTTTGGAGCACGCCATATCCGTATTCTTGAAGGTGGATTACAAGGCTGGCAGAAGGCAGGTTACCCGACTGAATCAGGTGAGGTCATTCGTTCACCTGAAATTTTCAATGTTCAGTTTATGCCAGAAAAAGTTTTTACTCAGGCAAAAATCCTTGATGCACTGAATAGCAAAACCTCCGTACAATTTATTGATGCCAGAGCAGAAGACCGCTTTCAGGCAAAAGCACCCGAACCGCGCCCCGGTTTGAGAATGGGCCATCTTCCCGGTGCAAAAAATGTTCCTTGGACGGCGTTGATTGATAATGGAAACTATAAATCTGCAGAAGAGATTTCCGCCATATTCAGGGCACAGGGTGTTGATTTGAATCAACCGATTATGACCAGTTGTGGCTCAGGCATGACTGCCGCTGTTTTAGTATTGGGGCTTGATATGATCGGTCACAAAGATGCGGGATTGTATGATGGCTCTTGGGCTGAATGGGGAGCCGATGATTCGCTTCCATTGGAAAAATAAATTTCAAAAAAGATAAATCGGAAAAGCCGATAATAGCAAAGGGCATCGAAATAACATGCCCTTTTCTATTTTTAATGATATGAATAAGTAACATAAAAATGTGTAGCGCTGTCGGTTAACTATCGGTTAACAACTTTATGGTAAACAAATAGGACAACCATCGCTCCCACAATAGCAATGACAAAACTGCCTAAATTAAACCCGTCAACTTTCCCCATGCCAAAGAAAGTACTGACATATCCGCCAAGCACGGCACCAACAATGCCTAAAATAATCGTCATGATGATGCCGCTACTGTTATCACCCGGCATAATCCATTTCGCAAGGATCCCAGCAATCAGGCCAAAGATAATCCATGACAGGATACCCATATACAACCTCCAGAGTCGATTAGATTATTTTTCTACAAATTGATGAATCTCTACGGACTAATTTAAGACACTAACGAAAAAAATTGCAAATCGTCAATATTTCGATGCTCTTTCGGTGGTTATATCACTGCAGGTAATTTAATTTTAAAAATATAACAGTTATTCTATTAGATGAAATTAACGTTTCCCTCCATGAATAAAAAAATAAACCTAAAATAACAATCTGTTTATATTAATAAGGAATCCACTTGTTAATTGATTTTATTAGTCGAATCCAAGGACACTAAATTTGAGCCTGAAAAACATCACTACAACGCTTTAGAGTCTTGCCCCAATTATGTTATTAAATATGCTGATAATGTCCATACCGGACCTCCGATAATTACGTATTAGTGGCATCAAATGACGATATCTCACAAGTAACTCGGCGGATATCCATCCTTCCAAACTCATACTTGATGTAAAATGGCCTGCTGCCCAAGTTTCTTGCATAGATACAAACTCACTACTGGTCAATCTATTCAGGACCCTACTATGTATATGAGTATCCACAAGAGTACGCAAGCTATTTACATGTGTGATAAAAAACTCAGAATTCTCAATAGGGTTGAATATATTCTCTCCCGCATAACCCAAATACAACAGTTCGAAATCTTGCGCTGTGATGTTCAAAAAATAGGGGGTGTTTGGTATGTCATAAACATTATTGACAAATTCTATTGATGTATCACTTCTTCTGGATGTAAAAAATGCCCGTCTAAGTTCATTAAATTCCGTACTCTCAAAGTCTATGGGATTAAATCCTATTGTATAAAAGCCACTATTTGGAGGGTTTTCAAGTGTAACAATTCTATTCTGCTCTGTTGCTCTGATAAACTGTCTTACAGGATCATTATCAACTAATCTTAGATATCCTGTGGGGCCAGAAGAAGGCTCCATCATATTTGTTCTCACCGGCATTCCTTCGTGAGTCATGATTTCGCTTCTATAGACAGTACCAAACGAAGTTGCCGCCCTCTTCGCTTGTTGCATCCCCCTGATAAAACTGATTGCGCCTCCCGCGATAGTGACTGCCCCAAGCCCCAGAGATACCCAACCAAGAATTGAAGAGGCCTTAGGATTACTATCTTCAAGCATTGCACTGGCTATCCCTGTCACATCTGACAGTATTCCTAACCCGGCTAAAATCGCACCACTTATGCTCAGCGACGCGCCCCCTGTCGGAATAGCCAAAACTACCCCCACCGCCAGCCCAACCGTACCAAAAACAATGCCAAAAATGCTGCTCGGACTCATATGCCCGCTGGGATCAATATGATTAATAGGGTCGCCAAGGCAGTACGCATAGGTATTAAAGCCACCTGCACCAAATGGACTTGCGCTATCGGGGGCATTAAAACGCATTAAGACAGGATTATAAGCCCGGTATCCATTACCCAAGTGATAAGCACCACTTATCTGATCAACCCGTTCACCGTTATAAGCCGGAATCGCAGGGTTACGTTCGTCACTATTCTGCTGACCATAAGGCGAATAACGATAATGGGTTTGAGTGCCATCACGCTTATAGCTTGTCAGCACACTACTATTGTGATCAGTACCTAACATATAAGTTTCATTATCCGTCACCGTCGCAACCGTTGTTCCCTGAGCACGCAAAAAACGTGTCACCGACCCATTTCCACGCGTGACTTCGGCAATTTGTTTCTGCCCTTGATAATAAAGTTCATGGATGCTGTCTTCTCCCAGCTTCTGCAACACTAAACGATTCTGTGCGTCATAAGCGTAATGACTGGTCATATCCCCCTCTTCAACGTTGAGCAGACGCCCCAATGCATCATAGGTTAAATGGCGACCCGCTTCATCCCAGAGCAGGCGCCCTGCCTTATCATATTCCAGCTCAATGGTCGCTGGGTACTTCGGATGGGTATGGGTTACCTTACTGAGCTGGCAAGGATCTAACGGGCTATAGGTAAATACAGCCATATCATCACTACCATCAGCAAGCGTCGTGAGGCACGTTAATATATTTCCCAGACAATCGTAGGTAAAACGTTGATGGGAGATGGCAAAACCGTAAGCATCTAAAGGTTGCTCTTCCCCCGTACAGTCATATTCTGTCAGCCAATGACGCACGGGATCATAGGTATAATTCTCCTGGCGCAACAGACCGGCATGTTGTGAGTTTGTGGTGCGTGATGCTACCTGCCCTTTGATGGTATATGTTTGTTCAAGGGTCAGAGTCTCTTTTTCTGTCTGAATTACGCGCCTGATTTCACGACCAAAATCATCAAACTCCAGTGTGACAGTTAATTGTTTACCAGATTGTTTATCATGCACACTCCAGCCATTGACCCTATTCGTGCCATCGTAAGTAAAATGCATATCAATATCGGGATCAAAAGCCGCAACTGGACGGCCAAATTTATCAAATGCCAGACGACGCGTTTTCCCCGTAATGTCTTGGTATACCGTCAAATTACCTGCCGGTGAATAGGTATAATTCTCCTGCCGTTCAATCCCTTCTTTCGTATCATCAAAACGGAAGGTATCTTGTTGCAAACGACCAGCAGGAGAATAATTGAATCCAGAGGTCGCTTGTTGTGCAGAGGCGGCCTGAGTGACGTTCCCGGTTTTAAGATCGTGCTTAAAGTGATTTTGGATATCTTTAGCACTCATCTGTGTCAAGGCATGATCCAGTAAAGGATCATAAGCATAGGTAACAATATTGCCTAAGGGATCTGTAATCTGGCTGGGATAAGGATTTATCCCTTCATAAGTATATTGATAAGCTCGTCCCCCACTGCTTGTTGAAGTAACGCGACCCAATCTGTCAAAGCTACGGGTACCCAATATATGATCATTTACTTTAATTTGAGTCACAAGATTGCCTGAACTCAACGGGTCATAAGATTTTCTGACTACCGTACCATCACTAAGTGTTATTGTGCTGATCCGACCCAACAGGTCATAAGTCATTTCCGTCTTTTGATTCGTTTCATCAATCGTTGCCCGTAAGCGTCCCAATCCATCATAATGATTGGTTTGCTGGCTGTGTTGGTTACCTTGAGCATCATAAAGTGTGGTGGTGACAGGCTGATGGCGTTTATCATATACCACTGTACGTTTACCCAATGCCATTCCCGGTACTTGCATGGTTATCTGCAAAGTCCGCGTTACCGGATCGTAATCCTGCCGAGCATTCCCTCCCGTATCATTAATAACGCAAGATTGCTGCCCCCAATCGTCATATTCAAAAGATTGGCGGGAAGCAACCTGCACAGAACTATCAAGATCACCATCCATGGGCAGCTTGTCATGACAGGTTTGTTTCACTACCCGCCCCCAGCTGTCACGCTCTATTTCAGCGATATCCCACCAACCCTGATTTTCTTTTCCTTTTTCAAAGAGTTGTTGATGGTAAGGTTGCCCCAATTCATCAAAACGAGTACGAAGCTGGTTGCCCAACAAATCTGTTTTGACGGTTGTGGCACCTCCATCTTGCTCAATGGCATAAGCATAGTGGACATCTTGGACATAATCTGTTCCCTGATTATTGACATTACTCAACAAGCGCCCATACCCGTCATAGTCATAATGGTCAGTACAATTATTGGCACTGACCGAACTCCACAATCTGTTACTGAACCGAGATTGGGTGGATTGCGTTTTAGAGCTGTGTTTGCCATCACTGGTCTGAATATCCCGTATCAGTGCTTCTCCCTTGAGGGTATAGCTGAACGTCATCAAAGTCGTCCTTGAAGAACTGTCGTCGGATGAAAGGCTACCATCGGAAGGACTGTCCGATGAAGAAGCCTCTGAGATAGGATGCAGAGTCTCTTTAATCTGCTGAATACGCCCATGCTCCGGAGAATCGACCTCATTGACATGATATATTTGGCGTTCCCGCAGCAATTGGTCAGCAATGGAATGCCCCTCATACGTGCGTACTACCGCATAAGAAGCAGGCGCTCCTTTACAGGTAGGAAGTCGGCTATAGCGATAAGTTGTTTTGTGTACAGGGGCATCATTATAAGCCCCTTCAGGGAAGGATCGGCCCGGTGTCACGGTCTTGGTTTTAAGAAAACGCTTAAATCCGTATGGGGATGCGGGGCAATCATCCCCTTCACCATCAACCTCATAATACTCCCATGCCGTGCAGGTGCCATCCGGCATTGTTTGCTTGATGAGGTTTCCTGCCTCATCAAATTCCGTCTGGACAACATCTCCATCAGTGGCATCGTTAAAACAGATGGTGGCTGATTTTGGCATTTGGAACCAAGGATCCTGCTTTTCAAATAGACTTCCCACTTTGGCATAGTATTCAGTCTGGTGTTCCCGTTTGCAGTTATTTTGCTGAATGATTTCAGACACCATTAAATGGAAATTGTTATAACGCCGGGTAATATGACGCTGCTTGTCACCGTTATGCCAGGTTTCAGTTGAACCATACTGATAACTACTCATCACCCCATAGAGGTTATCACTGTCCCGATCCCAGCGACCGCCTGTACCGTAACCGAGGAAGTTATGGTTGGTATAGCGGTAAGTTCGCACAATAGTCTGACCATGATCGGAATGCTGGGTGTATTGATTAACGTAGGGTAAAGCCGGTAAGTGAGCTCCATCAGGAAACTGCTGGCCATCAGACGTGTAATTTACACGCTCGATCAGGCCTGTCGGGGAGATGATTTCGGTCAATAAACGGAGTGGATCCTGATTGTACCCCATTTGCCATTCTAGTGTTTGACCGGCCGCATTATTTTTGACCTTCTCAACATACTCATTCTGAAACTGCAATCGAATTTCATGGGATTCCGAGGTATCTGGCCAGACCGTTATTTCCGTATAACTCCTGAACTCATAATGCACTCTTAGCAGGACTTGTGTTTCATCCGAAACGCTAATCAAATAGGGGCGCCCCCCTTTTTTGAAATCCCAATTTAGCGTTATTAAGTGACCTACAGGCGTAAAAATCTTGGTGGGGACTTTTAGATCATAGGCATTTCTTGCACCGGTCAACACTTCAACTTGACCGGATTTATGGATCACTCGATAAACATTTTGTTTAACGTCCTTTTCAAAGCGCACAACATCCAGTTTATATTGCCTCAACGAGACACTGTTATTGGTTTCAGTCACCTTGTAACGTTCACCGCTCGACAGCATCAACAGCTGATTTTTCCGGTCATACAGAGTCAGACCGTGCGTAAAACCAATGCCAAAGCCAATATTTTCCGTATTCAGCGGGTTGTATGACAGCGCCAGCGTCAGGTTGGGACCGAGACCATTATTGCCATTAAGCTGGGCAACGAGCAGAGAATAATTGAACAAACCGGTTCGCGGATCAACACCGCTTGTCACTGCGCTTTGAAAGTTATTGGCATGGGAAAAAAAAGTATTATTCATGTTGTCACCTTTTTAGGCAGAAAAAAACGTAAACATTTTTTGAGTTTTCACTCTGTGAAAAACAATGTTTATTTATATTAAAATAGTTCTATCTGCTTTTTTATACCCGCCGTCTTTCAAACTGCTGCTTTGTTGTCTATATTTTGTAATCCATAGGATATAGAAAAGAGAATATATACTCTATTAACTCCTAGTTTCAGGAAGCAACTTATTATCATCCCGCGTCGCGGGATGATAATACATGCACCTTGAAGTACGATGCGTATAGAAAAGAGAACATACATTATTAATAATTTAAACTTATTTAAATATCGTAACTTCATGATCATATAAACCTAAAGCTGTTTTTTAATTAAAAAAACAAGCAACTAGTTACAATATAACCATCAAAAAAATCCAAATATTCCCGGAGTTAATTTAACGTTTTTATACCTCAGCAAAATACACTTCTTGTTTACTTTCATCATTCGTATTATCAGGTATCAAACCATATATTCCTTTATTCCCGAATTGATCATAGACAGTAAATATAAATGCATCGTACCACTTATCTTGTAATTTAGGAAAAGTATAATCCGTTACCATTAATATACTAAAGCAAAGTTCACCAAAATGTTGGTTAATCCTAATATTTAGGGGAAAATTAATAGGCAGCTCAATCCACTTACGCTCTCCGATGGACACTTCCTTCTCTTTTCCTACATCCCAAAGAAAGTGGGTGTAATAAGTAGAATACCCATCATCAGAGTGGTAACATTGATGAGCCTTGCCTATTAAACTGTGAAAATCTGCTTCCATTTTTGTAATAAGGCACTTTCCATATATAACATCTGACTTAAGTGAGAAATATACATTTTTCTGCGCTACAGATACATTCTTGGGCAAAGTTTCTGTAATATTCACAAACTTTGATTTAGTTTTTGCATTAGAGTATTTATACTTAATTTCTCTTAATGCTTTTAATTGAATAAACGAATCCTTTTGATGCCCATGCGCCGTAGAAAAAGTCATATCCGGTGCAGTTATCATTACAGCTATATTCTTGATTTTATTCTGTTCAGATTCAGAACAATATATATAAAAGGATATCCTTTGCTTACCGTCAATATTATCTTCAGAAACAGCAGCTTGATCTATAGAAGTTTTGACTATGGAAGTTTTAAGTATGGGTACGCCAGTAAAACCATTGGACTCATTCGTATATGCCCAGCCGAATACTCCTCCTGAATATGCGCCTTTATTCAGTTTTTCTCCTGAGCTGAAATCAATAAGATAGGTATTCTTTAAAATAACATCATATGGAAGTTCAATAACATCGCCATGTTCAGTTTCAGTAGCTGTTAAAAAAACATCCACAGTAATCATATTCCTTCCATTAGCAAATATTAGGGAACTATCAGTTACTGAACGTAGTGTTATTTCTAACTCACTAATACCAGACCAAACCAGAGTTTCTTCTTTTTTATCTCTATTCATAATTAACCCCTTTATACCCTATTAACTCCAAGTTTCAGAAAGCAACGTATTATCATTCCGCGTCGCGGAATGATAATACATGCACCTTGAAGTACGACGCGTATAAAACTCAATAGGCAGTAATGAAAAACATATCATTATAATTTCCATCTAAATAACTGCATGATTTCTTAGCAATTTCATTATAAAAGAAGCGAATTAAACTATTTTCTGATATCTTGATCTATCGGGAAATTAATAGAAAAAGCAAACCAAATAAACCCGCATCTGGAGTAATTATCGTCATAATTAATGTTCTATTAAATATAAGATAAAAACATTTAAAAACAGCACGGATATACCCTATTAACTCCAAGTTTCAAGGTGCATGTATAGATTAAATGCAAGTAGAATTTTAAGAGTCATGTTTATATTATAGACGATCATTTATGCTACGCCAGATTAATAAAAAATTATTTCACAACATTGCTTAATTAGCATAAAATAATTCTAATTTATTAGAATGAAAACGAATTTACAATGAAAACATACCAAAAAAATATATAAGAAAAAATAAACAATAAAATAAACCCATGTTTACTAATTATTATCCAATCAGATAGTTAGATATTTCATTAAACCAAAATCATTTCTTTATTTTATATATTCAATGACTACTTCTATTGTACAACAGCGGTGTATTGCACACCGCCGAATAATTACTTATACATTAACAATGTCTTTATTGGCTGCCAGAGAGATAACGCCGGCAATATCTGATGAGGTTTTTAATGCCCTGATCTGCATAAATAGTTCATCAGCTTCATCATATTCTTTCCGTAAATACCCCAGCCACTGCTTGATACGGCCAACATGATACAACCCCGGCGCATCCAGCTTTTCCAGATAAGTGTATTTTTTCAGCAGATTGAGCACGTCATTCCATGACATTCTTGGTTCGTTATATTTAATTACCCGACTCAAGTTTGGAATATGCAGTGCTCCACGCCCTATCATGACTGCATCACATCCTGTCGTTTTCATGCACTCCTGAGCACTCCACCAATCCCAGATTTCACCGTTGGCAATCACCGGAATCACGAGGCGACGACGGATCTCCCCAATCGCTTCCCAATTGATGCATTCAGCTTTGTAACCATCTTCTTTGGTTCGGCCATGCACCGCCAATTCAGTTGCACCCGCCTGCTGGACAGCATCCGCGATTTCAAACTGACGATCACCGGAATCCCATCCCAGACGAACCTTGACCGTAACAGGCAAATGTGCCGGTACAGCTTCACGCATGGCTTTAGCACCAAGGTAGATAAGTTCGGGATCTTTCAGTAACGTCGCCCCACCGCCACTACCATTGACTGTCTTGGAAGGGCATCCGCAGTTTAAATCAACACCCCATGAACCCAGTTCAATCGCCCTTGCGGCATTTTCTGCCAGCCATTCCGGATATTGGCCTAATAATTGGATTCTGACTGGTGTTCCTGATGGTGTACGGCTCTGGTGATATAATTCCGGACACAACCGGTAAAAAGCTTTTACCGGTTGTAAGCTGTCAACCACGCGCAGAAATTCTGTGATGCAAAGGTCATAATCGTTGACTTCACTCAACAATTCCCTGACCAGTGAATCCAAAACACCTTCCATTGGCGCCAGCAAAACACGCATAGATTAATCTCTTGATGTTACAGTACGTGTGTTTCGCTGATGGCGTGGACGCGATGGCGCTCCCTGATTACGCGGGCGGTCACCATGTTGGTTAGCCTGGTTTGGTTTAGCATGGCCGGGTTTACCATTTCTGCGCTGGCCCTGAGATTGTTCACTGCGTGAAGAGTTATCACGGGAGCCGCTGCCCCAAGGGCTGTTTTCACGAGAATCATTGCCGTGAGAACGATTACTGCGTGAATTGCTTCCACGCGAGCTTCCTCCTCGAGAGCTATTTCCACGAGGGCCGTTGCCACGATCATTACGTCCATTCTGGATTGGCTCCGCTTTGATGGAAGGATCGGGTTCATAACCTTCAATGGCAATGCGCGGGATCTCTCTCTTCAATAAGCGTTCAATATCTTTCAGCAACTTGTGCTCATCAACACAGACCAACGATATGGCTTGCCCGGTCGCTTCGGCACGACCAGTGCGCCCAATTCGGTGCACATAATCTTCTGCAACGTTTGGCAATTCATAGTTGACGACATGAGGCAACTGGTCGATATCCAATCCTCGGGCAGCGATATCTGTCGCGACCAGTGCACGAATTTGCCCCGATTTAAAATCAGCCAATGCACGGGTTCTTGCCCCCTGGCTTTTATTGCCGTGAATGGCTGCGGCAGTCACGCCATCTTTATTCAGTTGCTCAGCCAGCCGGTTCGCTCCGTGCTTGGTGCGCGTGAATACCAATACCTGCTGCCAGTTCTGGCTTCCTATCATGTAGGAAAGCAATTCGCTTTTGCGTTTTTTATCGACAAAATGAACGGATTGATCAATTTGTTCAGAGGCCGAGTTACGGCGGGCAACTTCAACACTGACCGGATTGTGCAGTAATTTATTGGCAAGGCTTTTGATGTCATCAGAGAAAGTGGCAGAGAACAGCAGATTCTGGCGTTTGGCAGGCAGTTTATTCAGCACCCGGCGGATATCATGAATAAAGCCCATATCCAGCATACGGTCAGCTTCATCAAGGATCAGGATTTCAACATGGGAAAGATCTACCGCATTTTGATGTTCAAGATCCAACAAGCGCCCCGGTGTTGCCACCAAAATATCGACGCCACCACGTAATTTCATCATTTGCGGGTTGATGCTGACACCACCAAACACGACAAATGAACGTAATTTGAGGTATTTACTATAATCCCGCACGTTTTCGCCAACCTGAGCGGCCAGTTCACGAGTTGGTGTTAAAATCAGTGCCCTGACCGGGCGACGGCCTTTTGACTGGATCGGTGATTCGCTTAAAAGTTGCAGAATAGGCAAAGTAAATCCTGCTGTTTTTCCCGTTCCCGTCTGGGCACTGGCCAGCAGATCTTTTCCGGAAAGCACAACAGGAATGGCCTGCTGCTGAATAGGGGTAGGTTCTGCGTAGCCTTGTTCTTCAACAGCACGCAAGATATCAGCCTTCAAGCCGAGTGACTCAAAATTCATAAATAAGAAATGCTCCAGACTTCACCATTCCTGATATCAATTCATCAGGGGCAGTTTTATGGGAAGAAAACAGACGCGATAAATCGCAAAGAAATTACACAAACTGCAATGCACCGGCAGGGATTATAACAGATAAGTTTTTCCAAACAGCCCCAGAAAAGACAATTATTCATGCTGAATGCATTGATCGAAGACAATTATTTTTAGATTTTAACGAAAAAAGTAAATTATTTTTTATTGCTGTCTATTAAAAAGACAATTTGCGTCAGCTTTACATCAAGTTACTTTAGTTTTAAAGTTAATCATACGATTGATATATTTACGACATTCTCGGAAACTTTTTGTCACAGGAAATATCCTAACATGGCAGCGAAAACCGCTCAAACCTCACGAGGCGAACAAGCCAAACAGCAACTCCTTGAAGCAGCAATAGAAATTTTTGGCAAATCAGGTTTGGAAGGTGCTACCACCCGCAGTATCGCGCAACATGCGCAACAAAATATTGCCGCCATAGCTTACTATTTTGGCTCCAAAGAAGGGTTATACCTCTCTGTCGTGCAACATATCGCCGATAAGCTAAGATCAGAATTTTCCTCATTAATTGAAGCGATTGACCGCTTTTTTGCCGAAACACCAAAACCTTATCCAAAAGAAGAAATCCTGGCATTTATCCATCAGGGAATGATCAGTTACAATCGCCTGATTTTTGAAAAAAGCAGCATTAATATTAGCCGCATCATGTCACATGAACAATTAACGCCAACAGAAGCTTATAGCGTTATGCATGAACAGGGGCTGGCTCCGATTTATTCCCGCCTGAATAAATTGATCGCCAATTATATTGATGCAGATGAAAGCCAAATCTCAACACAAATCCACACTCACGCTTTGCTGGGTGAAATCCTCTCTTTCCGCCTTGCCCGGGAAGCTTTATTGCGCCAAACCGGTTGGGACAATATTGGGGCTAAAGAGTACGAATTAATCAATCAAGTTTTATCTCAACATATCAATGTATTACTTAACGGATTACGAAATAGGTAGTTCAGGAAACTGTCTGTTTATAAAAAGGGTGGCAGGAATGAGTGAATGCCACCAACCAGGCGGCAACCTGAAAAACGACAGCGATAAGACTCAAGAATAAAAATGTATATACCCTCTATTGCTCAATTAACTGAAAGCGTTCAATTAACTGAAAGGTAATGGGTATGATTAAACAAGGCAGAAGGGATAGTATGAACAGTAAAAAGTTTGCTCTTGCCCTATTGGCGCTCATTGTTGTTATCGGTGCAGTTGTTGGTATCTACTATTATCAGGAAAAAAATAACAGGGAATTAACCTTGTATGGCAATGTGGATGTCAGAACCGTCAATCTTGGCTTTCGGGTTTCCGGTAAGTTATCGGGCTTGCAGGTGGATGAAGGTGATGCCATTACTGCCGGTCAACGACTTGGTCATCTTGATGATGCTCCCTTTATCAATGCACTGAATCAATCCAAAGCTGCCCAAGATGTCGCCAAGGCTAACCTTGCCAAAGCTGAAGCCGGTTATCGGCGCGAGGAAATCGCTCAAGTACGTGCAGAAGTCGCGCAAAAAGAGTCCGCTTTCCATTTTGCAGATAGTTTTCTGAAACGCCAGCAAGGATTGTGGCAAAGCAAAACTATCTCAGCCAATGATCTGGAAAATGCAAAAACCGGGCGCAATCAGGCACTGGCCGCCTATCAGGCAGCAAAAGATAAGTTGCGTCAGTTTGAGGCCGGTTATCGTATAGAAGAAATTGCCGCCGCCAAGGCCCAACTTGCACAAGCAGAGGCGAGCCTCGCACAAGCTGAGCTAAACCTGAAAGATACTCAACTCACTTCGCCATCAGATGGCGTGATCCTGACCAGAGCCATTGAACCCGGTACAATGCTCACAGCAGGCAATACGGTGTTTACCCTCTCATTGACCAAGCCCGTCTGGATCAGGGCATACATTGATGAACCCAATCTGCATCAGGCAACCGCAGGACGCGAAATCCTGATTTATACCGATGGGCGAAAAAACCAGCCTTATCACGGCAAAATTGGTTTCGTTTCCCCAACGGCTGAATTTACCCCCAAAAATGTTGAAACGCCTGATTTGAGAACCGATTTGGTTTATCGTCTGCGGGTTATTGTCCTTGATCCAGATGAAGGCCTGAAACAAGGGATGCCCGTCACCCTGCGCTTTGCTGATTCACGCTCTCCTGAAACATATTCTCCTGAAAAAAACAAATAAGGCGGTGACATGACCAGTTCAGCCTATACCATCAAACTGAACGGCGTGGAGAAAACCTTCTCAGGATTGGAAACTCCTGCTGTATCACACTTGCAGGCGGAAATTCAGGGTGGATCAGTGACCGGGCTTGTCGGCCCGGATGGCGCGGGAAAAACCACATTGATACGCATGTTGGCCGGGTTATTGAAACCTGATAGCGGCAATATTGAAATCATGGGGCTTGATCCCATCAAAGACAGCGTTCAGGTACGTTCTGAACTCGGCTATATGCCACAGAAATTCGGTTTATATGAAGATTTAACCGTTATGGAAAATCTCACTTTATATGCTGATCTGCGGGGTGTCCTTGGTGAGGAACGCAAAGCAACATTTCAAAAATTGCTGACCTTCACCGATTTAACGCGTTTTACGACACGGTTGGCCGGAAAGTTATCCGGAGGCATGAAACAAAAATTAGGGCTTGCCTGTACGTTATTGGGCAGTCCCAAAATACTGTTGCTTGATGAGCCGGGGGTGGGCGTTGATCCCATCGCCCGCCGTGAATTATGGCAAATGGTGCACGAGCTGGCTTCTGAAGGCATGTTAATCCTGTGGAGTACTTCTTATTTGGATGAAGCTGAGTTATGTCGTGATGTTTTGCTCATCAACCATGGAGAATTACTCTATCGTGGCCGGCCACAAGATTTGACTCAAAATATTGCCGGCAGATCTTTTTTGCTTGATGTTGAATCCCATACCCGTCGTAAAATATTGCAACATGTTCTTACCCTGCCTCAGGTTACCGATGGTGTGATTCAGGGAAAATATGTTCGCCTGATCTTAAAGGCAGAGGCAGATAAAAACGAATTACTCCAACAAATAGGGCTGTCAGAAGCAAACATCCTTGATGCAGAACCTCGTTTCGAAGATGCTTTTATTGATTTGTTGGGCGGTGGTCCCTCCCATCGTTCGGCATTGGCCGAAATTATGCCCCAAATCCCCCCCAATCCGACAGAAACCGTGATAGAAGCCTGCCACCTGACTAAAAAATTCGGGGATTTTGCCGCCACCGATGATGTTGATTTTCAGGTGAAACGCGGGGAAATTTTTGGCTTGCTCGGGCCGAACGGGGCAGGGAAATCGACGACGTTTAAAATGATGTGCGGGCTTATGATCCCCACCTCCGGCAAGGCACTGGTTTTGGATATGGACTTAAAAACCAGCTCAGGCAAGGCCCGCCAACGTTTGGGCTATATGGCGCAAAAATTCTCTTTATATGGCAATCTGACTGTTGAACAAAATCTCCGGTTCTTTTCCGGTGTTTACGGATTGAAGGGCCGGCGGCAGCAGGAAAAAATGTCAGAGATGATCAATGCGTTTAATCTTGGCCCCATTTTGAATCAAAAAACAGACAGCCTTCCACTCGGCTTCAAACAACGCCTTGCTCTCTCCTGCGCATTGATGCACGAGCCTGACATTCTATTTCTGGATGAACCCACCTCCGGTGTCGACCCCCTGACACGACGTGAGTTTTGGTTACATATCAATGGCATGGTAGATAAAGGAGTTACGGTGATGGTAACAACCCACTTTATGGATGAAGCGGAGTACTGTGATCGCATTGGGTTAGTGTTCCGGGGCAAATTGATTGCCGCCGGCACACCGGATGAATTGAAGCAATTGGTCGCCACCGATGAGCGCCCTAACCCTTCGATGGAAGATGCCTTTATCGATCTCGTCGTGAACTACGATAAGGAGCCGCAATGAGCCATCCTGAACATGCCCCCCAAAAAGCAGTCAGTTTCTCATGGCGTCGATTGAAAGCGCTTTGTGTTAAAGAAACGAAACAGATTATCCGTGATCCCAGCAGTGCCTTGATTGCTGTCGTGATCCCTTTGATGCTGCTATTTATTTTCGGTTATGGCATCAATCTGGACTCCAGCAAACTTCGCCTTGGGGTCCTGATGGAACAACAAAGTGAAGATGCCCGTGAATTGGTGCATGCATTCACCGGTTCGCCTTATATTGATGCGACAATCAGCGATAATCGTCAGTTCTTGATTCAAAAAATGCAGGAAAACCAAATTCGGGGCATCATTGTTATCCCCGTGAATTTTGATGCACAACTTGCCCGCATGGATAGCCATGCACCCATTCAGGTTATTACCGATGGCAGTGAGCCGAATACCGCCAACTTTGTTCAGGGTTATACCAAAGGCATCTGGCAAATCTGGCTCCAGCAACGAGGGCAAAATAAAGGTGTTTCAACGACACCATTAATTGATACACAAATCCGCTATTGGTTTAATCCCGCCGCCATTAGCCGGCATTTCCTGATCCCCGGCGCAGTTTCAATTATCATGACTGTCGTGGGAGCCATTCTCACATCATTGGTGATCGCCCGTGAATGGGAACGCGGTACAATGGAAGCTCTCCTTTCTACCCAAGTTACCCGCATCGAGTTATTGCTCGCCAAGTTACTGCCCTATCAGGTACTCGGTTCTTTTGTCATGGTCCTTTGCATGATATTTACGGTTTTTGTATTGGGGGTTCCCTATCGAGGCTCGCTCTGGATATTGGCCTTGGTTTCCAGCCTTTATCTCGCCACCGCTTTAGGCATGGGATTACTTATTTCCACCCTGACACGTAACCAGTTCAATGCCGCCATGATTTCTTTAAATGCTGCGTTTTTGCCTGCCATTATGTTGTCCGGCTTTGTGTTCGAAATAGACAGCATGCCCGTGCTGATTCAGGCATCTACTTATATCGTCCCGGCACGTTATTTTGTCAGCAGCCTACAGACACTCTTTCTGGCGGGTAATATAGGCACTGTGTTGATCACCAACCTTCTCCTGCTGGTTGCCAGCACCATCGTCTTTATTGGCCTGACTGCATGGAAAACCCGCCGGCATCTGGATTAAAAAGGAAAGAGCATGTTTTATCGTCTGTATACGTTAATCATGAAAGAATTGCAGTCTCTTCTCAGGGAGCCGCAAACCCGAAATATTTTAATCTTGCCCGTCATTTTGCAAATGATCTTGTTTCCATGGGCTGCCACACTGGAAGTCAAAAATGCCACCATCGCCATCTATAATGAAGACAAGGGGCAAGCCTCAATTGAATTGACTCAGCGACTGGCAAAATCGAAAGCATTTCCTGATGTTATTCTGCTGACCAGTTCACAGGAGATCCGCCCGACGCTTGATAACCGCAAGGCTCTGCTGCTGGTGCGTTTCCCGCAGAATTTCAGTGCCAATATAGCCAGCCATCAACCGACATCAATTCAAGTTTTGTTGGATGGGCGGAACTCAAACAGCGCCCAGATTGCCGCCAATTATATCCAGCAAATTGTGATGGATTACCAAAAACAATTATTGGGGGACTCTCCCCGTTTCAACAACAGCGAGTTAATTATTCGTAACTGGTATAACGCCAATTTGGATTATAAATGGTTCGTCGTTCCCTCATTGGTTGCCATGATTACCACTATTGGTGTTCTCATCGTTACCGCGCTCTCCGTTGCCCGTGAACGGGAACAGGGAACGTTGGATCAATTGTTGGTCTCTCCTCTGGCAACATGGCAAATATTCCTCGGCAAAGCCATTCCTGCATTGGTTGTGGCAACAATGCAGGCAACCATAGTGCTGCTGATTGGCACGTTGTTTTACCAAATTCCTTTCGCGGGATCATTGTTGCTATTTTATGGCTGCATGTTGATTTATGGCTTATCGCTGGTTGGTTTCGGATTGCTGATTTCTGCGGTCTGTTCTACGCAACAACAGGCGTTCATTGGCGTGTTTGTTTTTATGATGCCGGCGATTTTGCTTTCAGGCTATATCTCTCCGGTTGAGAACATGCCTGTTTGGTTACAAGACATCACATGGATTAATCCAATCCGGCATTTTACGGATATCACCAAGCAAATTTATTTGAAAGGTGCTGATTTGTCGGTCATTTGGCCGAATTTATGGCCATTGTTGGCAATTACCGCAACAACAGGCGGGATCGCTTACCGGTTGTTCCGCAATAAGATTGCGTAATACTCCTTATAAAAAACCTGTTACAAAAAACCCTGCAAAAGCAGGGTTTTTTATTTAAAAATGATTCGGTATATCAGTGATTACCGGCGATCACCCAGAATGCGCAACAACATCAGGAACAGGTTGATGAAATCAAGATACAGAGTCAGCGCGCCAGTAATGGAATATCTGCGCATATTCTCTTTATCATTAACATCTATTTGTTCACCCATTTCTTTCAGTTTTTGAGTGTCGTATGCTGTCAGACCTGCAAAAACTAAAACGCCGATATAAGTGATTGCCCACATCAGTGCCGGGCTTTTCAGCCAAATATTTAACAAAGAAGCCAGAACGATACCGATCAGCCCCATAAACAGGAAGCTACCCAAACCGCTCAGGCTACGTTTGGTGGTATAGCCATACACACTCAATGCACCAAACATCCCCGCAGAAACCACAAATGTACTGGCAATGGAGCTGCTGGTATAAACCACAAAGATGCTGGAAAGCGTTAGCCCTGTCAGCATGGAATACAGCATGAATAATCCTGTCGCCACTGTTCCGCTCATTTTATGAACCAAGCCAGACAGTACAAACACCAATGCAAGCTGTGCGATGATCAAACCGTAAAACACAATGGAGTTGCTGAAAATAGCGAATAAAATCTCAGGAGTATTCGCTACGTACCACGCTACAAACGCGGTTAACAGCAAACCACAAGTCATCCAGCCATAGACTTGTGCCATATATGTTTGTATGCCAGAACCCGTTTTCTGGACAATCGAATCATTAGAACGTTGATATCGATCCATGATGATTACCTTTTCATGACAATGTTTAAAGAGAAAGACCGTTTAAAAATAAACAATCTATACAAAAGTTATACATTAACATAGAACATTAACAAAACCATCAGCCAATTAATAACGATTTTAGCAGTATATTATTTGTCCGCCCTGTTTTCATTATAGTTCACAAAATTATCCAGTAAATTTTAGTTCCGATACATGCAAGGCCAATAATATGCATTGCCAATTACATTTATTGTCAATCGCATTTGTTATCAATAATGGTGCCAGCAAATGCACTTGAAAACAGCACTACCAGCGACTTGCCGCAGTCTTATCACTGTGTCGTGTTTCCACCCAGCGCTCACCTTCCGCCAGCGATTCTTTTTTCCAGAACGGAGCCTTGGTCTTGAGATAATCCATGATGAACTCTGCTGCCATAAAAGCCATACTACGGTGAGAGCTGGTCACACCAACAAACACAATTTCATCTCCCGGATATAATTCACCAATTCGATGGATGATATTGATACGTTGCAAAGGCCAGCGTTGACGGGCTTCATCTGCAATTTCCCGCAACATTTTTTCTGTCATGCCAGGATAATGTTCCAACGTCAGCGCATGCACGTGGTCACCCAAATTATGATTGCGAACCTTGCCGGTAAACGTAACAACCGCCCCATCTTCATCACATTGTGAAAGCCATTGGTATTCATCGCCAACATTAAATGCCTCACGTTGAACATGAATGCGTGTACTTTCCATGCTCAGCCTCCTGTCACAGGCGGGAAGAATGCCACTTCATCTCCCTCATGCAAGGGATGAGCTGCATGAACAAAAGCTTGATTCACTGCGGCCAACAATTTACCGTCCTCTAATGCCAGCGCCCAGCGTTCACCTTTTTCTGCCAGTGCTTGGCGAAGATGCTCGACAGTTGGGTAATCATCCGGCAATTCAAGAACATCCAACCCAACCAACTCACGAACCTGAGCAAAAAACAACACCCTTATCATGCTTCCACCTTAAAGTGCCCTGATTTACCACCACTTTTTTCCAACAAACGCACCGGCCCGATAACCATGTCTTTTTGTACTGCTTTGCACATGTCATAAATCGTCAGTGCGGCAACTGATGCCGCAGTCAATGCTTCCATCTCCACACCGGTTTTTCCTGTTAAGCGACAGCAAGATTCGATCCTGACGCGGTTATGTTCTGTCTGTGCTTCCAGCCGGACGTCTATTTTGCTGAGCAATAATGGATGGCAAAGCGGGATTAAATCCCAAGTCTTTTTTGCCGCCTGAATTCCTGCAATGCGCGCTGTTGCGAAAACATCGCCTTTATGGTGATCACCTGCAACAATCATCGCCAGTGTTTCAGGCTGCATTTCAACAAAGGCTTCCGCTTTTGCCTCACGCACAGTATCTGATTTGGAAGAAATATCCACCATATGGGCTTCACCCGCAGTGTTGATATGGGTCAGTCGGGACATTTTTACTCCTGAAAAATGAGTTTTGTTGTTAATTCAACCACCAATGAAAGAAAGATTAGGCGTGATACCACTGTCACCCTGATGTAAAAAGTGGGTTTCCCGCTTATGGGACAAGCCACCCTGGATACGCAATTTCAAATCATCCAGCAATGCATCATCAGACAATAAATCACGTAGTGGTATCCCTTGCTCACCAAACAGGCACAAGTGCAGATTCCCCAGTGCGGATACCCTCAATCGGTTACAACTTTGGCAAAAATCTTTTTCATACGGCATGATAAGGCCAATCTCTCCCTGATAATCCGGATGATGGAAAACCTGAGCAGGTCCATCGCTGCGTTCACGTCGTTGTTGCTGCCAGCCTTGTTGCAACAACTGGTTTCGAATAACGTCACCAGAAAGATGATGGCGATGAAACATATCCCTGCCTTCTCCTGTTTCCATCAATTCAATGAAGCGCAACTGGATCGAACGATGTTTAATCCAGTCAAGGAAGGCCGGAAAATGGCTGTCATTGACATTCTTCATCAATACAACGTTGACTTTCACTGTGGTAAATCCAGCCTCAAACGCCGAATCAATGCCACGCATGACCTGAAAAAACTTATCCTGTCCGGTAATCGCATGAAACTGGCGGGGATCAAGGCTATCAACGCTGACGTTAACGGCGGTTAACCCTGCATCTTTCCATCGGGATACATCCCGTTCCATTCGGTAGCCATTCGTTGTGACAGCAATTTTTTTGATCTGGGGATTTTCATGAACCGCTGCAATAATGTCGCAAAAATCGCGGCGCATGGTAGGCTCTCCGCCTGTCAGGCGGATTTTTTCCGTCCCAAGTTGGGCAAATGCGCGGCTAATGCGGCGAATTTCTGCTAAGGAAAGAAATGATTTATGCCCATTGGGGCGATATCCGTCAGGCAGGCAATAGGTGCAACGAAAGTTGCATACATCAGTAACAGATAATCTCAAATAATAGAATTTGCGCGAGAATGCGTCTACAAGTTGTTCCACAATAACACCTTCCAAGTCCGGGAGATGACGGTATTTCTACCTTGCCATCCTGGTGGCTCAGCAGCCACGGCCAGAGCATCATATCAATGTGGTATCCATTTGATAGAACAGCGACTTAGACACAGAGGCTAGGGTTAACATAATATCATGACATCAGGGTACAGCGACGTTTATACGATGCCATTTAAAAAACAATCCGTCAAAAGACGGATAAAATAACTACAATTTCTGAAAACATCATATTTTATGGTAGATTACACGAAATTTATTAAAGTTCTCAATATCCAGCCAGTAACAGGAACCTTATGCGAAATCGCACATTAGCTGATTTAGATCGCGTTGTCGCCCTCGGGGGCGGTCATGGCCTTGGACGAGTGATGTCCTCCCTTACTTCCCTCGGCGCCCGTTTGACCGGCATAGTCACGACAACCGACAACGGCGGTTCAACCGGAAGGATACGACGTTCTGAAGGTGGCATTGCATGGGGGGATATGCGTAATTGTCTCAATCAGTTAATCACGGAACCGACCGTTGCTTCCGCAATGTTTGAGTACCGATTCAGTGGCAATGGTGAATTAGCCGGGCATAATCTGGGTAATTTAATGTTAAAAGCACTGGATCACTTAAGTGTCCGTCCACTTGAAGCGATTAATCTGATCCGTAATTTGCTGAAAGTCAATGCCCACTTGATTCCGATGTCGGAACAATCTGTAGATTTAATGGCAATGGATGAGCAAGGTAATACTGTATACGGCGAAGTCAATATTGACCAACTCAGTTCCGTGCCACAAGAACTGTCACTTTATCCCCGCGTCAATGCCACTAAAGAAGCATTGGACGCCATTGAACAGGCAGATTTGATTCTGATCGGCCCCGGTAGTTTTTTCACCAGCCTGATACCCCTATTATTATTGGAAGACCTGACGCAATCCCTGCGCCGCAGTAACGCAAACATGATTTATATCGGTAATTTGGGGAAAGAACTCAGCCACGCAGCGGCAGGATTATCATTAAAAGATAAAATAGATATCATGGAAAATAAAATTGGGCGCAAAATGATTAATGCCCTTATTGTTGGCCCATGTACCGATATCAGCCTTCTCAGTGATCGGATTATCACGCAACAAGTTTTGGAAGCGCAGGATATTCCCTATCGCCATGATCGGGAATTACTGCGAAAAGCGATAGAAAGTACGCTGCAAAAACTGGGTTGACCGGTCATTATTTGCACAATCATTCCCCCGGACACCACGCCACCGGATAACCGGGGGAATTCAACCTGCTGCCACCGCTTTTCTGTTAATGCCAACAAGAATGGACATCACTTTCTTCAATATTCATTTTATTCAATGTTCATTTTATTCAAGAGCTAGCAATAAATTGCGCCCGCAATGCCTGCACTTTATCGCGCATGTTAGCCGCTTGCTCAAATTCAAGATCACGCGCATATTGATACATTTTATCTTCCAGCTCCCGAATTTTATTCTCCAGCTCTTTTGTGGGTAATTTACTGTAATCTTCCGTCTCCAGAGAAATTTTACTTTTCCCTTTGGTTTTTCCTTTGGTTGGCTGACCAATCTTCAGGATATCGCCAATTTTTTTATTTAAGCCCTGCGGCACAATGCCGTGTTCTTCGTTAAAAGCTTGCTGTTTGGCACGACGGCGCTCTGTTTCCTCAATGGCCCTTGCCATTGAATCCGTCATCTTGTCACCATACAAAATCGCCTTGCCATGCAAGTTACGTGCGGCTCTGCCAATCGTCTGGATCAGTGATCGCTCTGAGCGGAGAAAGCCTTCTTTATCCGCATCTAAAATGGCTACCAGTGAAACTTCCGGCATATCCAAACCTTCACGCAGCAAGTTAATGCCCACCAGCACATCAAATTCCCCCAGACGCAAATCGCGAATAATTTCCACACGTTCAACGGTGTCAATATCCGAATGAAGATAGCGCACCCTTTCGCCATGCTCTTCCAAATACTCAGTCAGGTCTTCTGCCATTCGTTTGGTCAGGGTTGTCACTAACACACGTTCATTTTTTGCCGCCCGGATGCGAATCTCAGATAACAAATCATCCACTTGGGTTGCTACCGGACGAACTTCAACTTCAGGATCAATCAAGCCCGTCGGACGTACAACCTGTTCAACAACGTCATTGCCGGATTTTTCCAGTTCATAGCGCCCGGGCGTTGCTGAAACATAAATGGATTGGGGTACCAGCGCTTCAAACTCTTCGAAGCGCAGTGGACGGTTGTCCAACGCGGATGGGAGCCGAAAACCGTATTCCACCAGCGTTTCCTTGCGGGAACGATCCCCCCGGTACATGCCGCCAATCTGAGGGATCGTGACATGGGATTCGTCTACCACCAATAAGCCATCCGCGGGCAGGTAATCGAACAATGTCGGCGGCGGTTCACCTTCAGCCCGGCCGGATAGGTAACGGGAATAATTCTCAATACCTGAGCAATAACCCAATTCATTCATCATTTCGAGATCAAATTGGGTTCGTTGGGTAATGCGCTGCTCTTCCAATAACTTATCTGATGCCAGCAATACCTTGCGCCGCTGCTCCAATTCAACTTTGATCCCCTCCATTGCCTGAAGGATACGTTCACGTGGTGTTACATAGTGAGTTTTGGGATAGATGGTATAACGCGGCACATTAAACTGCACCTGCCCTGTCAGTGGATCAAACAGAGAAAGGCGCTCAACTTCCTCATCGAATAATTCAACCCGCAATGCATGCTCATCTGATTCAGCGGGGAAAATATCAACCACTTCACCGCGTACCCTGAACGTCCCTCGCTGGAATGCCTGATCATTGCGGGTATACTGCAATTCAGACAAACGACGTAAAATCGCCCGCTGGTCAATGAGCATGCCTTCCGTCAAGTGGAGCATCATTTTCAGATAGCTGTCAGGATCACCCAGACCATAAATCGCAGAAACTGAAGCCACCACCACGACATCGCGGCGTTCCAGCAGGGCTTTTGTTGCGGATAACCGCATTTGCTCAATATGCTCATTTACGGAAGCATCTTTTTCGATAAACGTATCAGAGCTGGGTACATAGGCTTCTGGTTGATAATAGTCATAATAAGAAACGAAATATTCCACTGCATTCTCAGGAAAGAACTCTTTCATTTCACTGTAAAGCTGTGCAGCCAAAGTTTTATTGGGAGCAAGAACCATCGTCGGCCGATTCAAATTTGCAATGACATTGGCTATCGTGAAAGTTTTGCCTGACCCGGTGACGCCCAGCAGCGTTTGATGCGCCAAACCATCTTCCAACCCCTCTTGCAACTGCTGAATAGCTGACGGCTGATCCCCACCGGGAGCGAAATCTGAATGTAACTTAAATTTTTTGCTTGTTTCTTTACTCATTTTCCCCATGCCTATCCACACACTGACATAACCTTTTATGATACTGGATAAAAAAACAGCTTCAAGTGATGCAGGTAAAATTCATCGTGTTTTTATTTTATAAACAAAGAATGAGATTACTTCAAACAGAAGAACTGTACCCAACACATAAAGTTATTAACTTTTAATTAACATTGACAATAATAACAGTGGCTATTTTTATCCCCAGACCATAAATTTGCTTTTTCCTATTTTTGTATTAGCCACTGAAATGATAAGGCACTGAATCACTCAGGGATGAAGAAAGATATTGATTTTATCTAATGAATTGTTTTAACGAGATAAAATATCCAAGGAGAGAATAACAACAAATCTTGCGCAAGCCGCATGCCATCTTGCGTGAGGATACTTTTCTAAAACTAATGCACAGGGTTATCCACAGGAATAGTGGATAACTCAACAAATCCTATTGAACATGGGAAGTTGCAGAGTTATCCTCATTCAACGATTTTTTCAATAACAGAACATTTTTAGCCTGTTTTGACGTTAATTTGCATTATTTTTTGTTTAAAAATGGCTCAATAATTGTTGAAAAAAAACATTTTTTATCCAAAAGAATAGATCCCCCTGCTGCCTAGGGTTACTATTTTAACTAATCCAAAGTAAACAATTAATTAACCAATGAATTAAGATTGATATATTTCCCTATATTATCATTGTGTGCATCATGGTCATGCAATGCTTGCAAATGAGGGATAACCCCCAATAAAGGCGCTGGCAGCATACGCGTTAGCGTCTCCAAATATTCAGCTTGCCGTTTTCCCGCAGGCTCTACTTCATTGGCAACCCAACCCACCAATTTCAACCCGGCATATTGAACCGCTTTTGCCGTCAACACAGCGTGATTAATGCAGCCTAATTTGATACCCACGGTTAAAATCACAGGAAGCTTTTCCTGAACCACCCAATCAGCAAAAGTCGTCTTTTCCGATAGCGGTGTGTACCAACCCCCTGCACCTTCAACCAAAATCCAATCAGATTTTTCTGCCAACGCCGTCAACCCTTCTGATAACACCCGGAAATCAATGGGTCGATTCAGTTCGGCACTCACAATATGAGGTGATGTCGGTTCAACAAATGCCAATGGATTCACTTCCTGATAAGTCAGGGGTACAGTGCTATTACGTTGTAAGGCCAGTGCATCACCGTTACGTATCCCTTCTGCCGTCATTTCGCTGCCCGATGCCACGGGTTTATAACCGGCTGTTTTATGGCCTTTTTTATTAGCAGCCTGCAATAACGCACAACTCACAACTGTTTTACCTACTTCAGTATCGGTTCCAGTCAGAAAATATTTATTTATCACAGTCAATAACTCCAAAAACAATCTGATAGCTTAATGAAAAACTCCCGTTATTACGTGGATATGCCTCAGCAAGGGCACTCAGGCGTTTTCGTGTCATCAATCCTCTCTGCCGGCCATGGTGAAGGTGTGTCGCCCCGATCCCTTTCAGGGAATTCAGCAAAGGCAAAAGCTGCGGATAATACTGGCAATATTGCCGGGTTATGAGCTTATGGCGATAAGGCGTACAGGCTTGCAGAATGGTTTGCATGGGCAAAAATTGATTGATGTGCTGATAATCATCCACCTGTTCCCATGCGGTTTTCAGCTCATGCAATGACCCCTGAGCAAGAGTAGAGAACACAATCAGGCCACCCGGACGGGTAACACGGTAAAACTCCTGTATTGCAGAAGGCAAATCGTTGCACCACTGGACAGCCAAGTTACTGAAGCAGAGATCCATGCTATTCTCAGCCAATCCCAAATGCTCCATATCCCCTTGCAGATAGTAATCGGCGGCGTGTTGCTCCTGAGCATGCCTTAACATCCCCTCCGCCAAATCCAGTGCAATCACTTGCTTACCCTGACATTTCCAACGGGCACTAAAAGAGCCTGTGCCACACCCAGCATCCAATACCCGATTACCGATATCTTCCGCCTGAGCCAACTCCATCAGATATTCACCTGTTTGCTGTTGTAATTTAGCCACAGAGTCATATTTGGATGCCGCACGACCAAAAGCATTGGCAATCGCTTGTTTATCCACAGATTTAACAGTCAGATCCATCGAGCGCCTCCAACAGTGCATCAATATCCTGTTTTGTGTGGCTTGCGGTCAGCGTAATGCGCAGGCGAGCACTATCAGAAGGAACGGTCGGGGGGAGTATCGCCTTGACCCAGACTCGTTTCTGTTTAAGCGAATGAGATAGGGCAATGCAACGTGCATTATCCCCGATGATTAACGGCTGGATCGCCGTTTCTGACGCCATCAATTCAAAAGGAAGATGCTGGGCTTCATGGCGGAAATAGCGAATATTATTTTGCAGTGCGTTGCGCAGTGCATTTCCCGCCCTGACCTGCCGCACTGCTTCAGAGAGCGCAACCGCCTGAGCGGCGGGCATTGTCGTGCTGTAAATCAAATGACGGGCATATTGGATCAAATACTCTGCTGTTTGCTCATTACACAAAACAGCCGCACCACTCAATCCGAATGCTTTACCAAACGTAACAACCAGAATCTCTGGTTTGACGTTTTGCGCCCAACAACTTCCGCGTCCTTCATCACCCATAATGCCGATGCCATGAGCATCATCCACCATCAATCCGCTTTTTGTGATTTTTGCCTGTTGCGCAATTGCCTCAAGAGGCGCGCAATCCCCATCCATGCTAAAAACACCCTCAGTCACCACCAGCGTTTTTCCAGCACACGCCTTTGCCAAATGCTGCCGCAAAGAACCGCTGTCATTATGCAGAAAACGTCTGAATTGTGCCGGAGAGTGCATGGCGGCTTCCATCAGTGAAGCATGGCTGAGGCGATCCGCAATGATGCGGTCATCTTTCTCCATCAGGGCTGCAATGACTCCCTGATTAGCCGCATAACCAGAAATGAAGAGTAAAGCCCGGGGATATTCCAGCCATTCCGCCAGTTGCTGTTCCAGCAAATAATGTGCCGTTGTATAGCCGGTCACATGCCCTGACCCCCCACTTCCCACACCATATTGCCCTGCACCTTGTTGCCATGCGGCAATAATCTCGGGATGCCGGCTCAATCCAAGATAATCATTGCTGGAAAAATTTAAATACTGCCCCTCTGGTGCCGACAACAAACGCCCATCAGTTCCCTGATGGACTTGTCTGCTACGCCAGAGTGAAGTTCCCCGACGTTCGGCCAAACGTCGAGAGAGAGAGTCGGACCAATTCATCATATTGCCGCATTATAGAACTGTTCGTCATCAGTATGATGAAGAATGGCTTCTGTCAGGTTCTGTTGCTGTTGATTGTCACCAAATGCTGTCTTTGTCTGCTGAGGGTTGATCCCCAGACGGCGGAATAACTGTAAATCTTTATCTTCATCCGGATTGGGGGTCGTCAATAACTTACAACCGTAGAAAATGGAATTGGCCCCGGCCATAAAACACATGGCCTGAGTCTGTTCATTCATCTGCTCACGCCCCGCAGATAAACGGACATGGGATTTGGGCATCATGATCCGGGCGACAGCAATAGTGCGAATGAAATCAAAAGGATCTACATCGTCATTATTTTCCAACGGTGTCCCTTTGACTTTGACCAGCATGTTGATGGGCACACTTTCCGGGGGCTTTGGCAAATTCGCCAGTTGCACCAACAGCGCCGCACGGTCACGAATTTGTTCACCCAAACCGACGATGCCACCCGAGCAGACTTTAATTCCCGCATCCCGAACATTGCCCAATGTATCCAGCCGATCCTGATAACTGCGGGTAGTGATGATATTGCCGTAAAATTCCGGTGAGGTATCCAGATTATGATTGTAATAATCCAGCCCAGCCTCGGCCAAACGCTCAGCCTGAGATTGATTCAGCATTCCCAGAGTCATGCAGGTTTCCAGCCCCAACGCTTTGACTTCTTTGACCATTTTTTCCAGATATGGCATATCACGTTCATGCGGGTTCTTCCAGGCTGCGCCCATACAAAAGCGGGTTGAACCTGCATTCTTCGCTTTGCGTGCTGACTCAATGACCTGTTCTACTTCCATTAAGCGTTCTTTTTCTAACCCCGTTTTATAGCGGGAACTTTGCGGACAATATTTACAATCTTCCGGACAGGCCCCCGTTTTTATTGAAAGCAATGTACTGACTTGTACTTGCTGTGGATCAAAATGTTCACGGTGTACCTGCTGGGCCTGAAACAATAATTCGAAAAAAGGCTTATCAAACAATTCCTGTGCCTGTTTGATAGTCCATTGTTGACGCTCGCTCACAATAACATCTCCAATGTGAAAAAATGTTGTCAGTTTAAATAACGCCGTTATCATGTCAACCAAAATGAACTCATAAAGGTTTACAATAAATTTATCATGGACTCTTCCGATATTGAATTTGACATGCGCCACATTTGGCATCCCTATACATCCATGACCCGGCCTCTTCCCACTTATCCTGTCGTATCAGCGACAGGGGTAGATCTGGTTTTGCCAGACGGGCGTAAACTCATTGATGGTATGTCTTCATGGTGGGCTGCAATTCACGGTTACAATCATCCCGTGCTTAATGAAGCAGCAAAATCACAGATCGACAAAATGTCCCATGTCATGTTTGGCGGGATCACCCATCCTCCAGCCGTTGAACTGTGTAAACAGTTAGTGGCCATGACGCCTGATTCACTGGAATGTGTGTTCTTAGCTGATTCCGGCTCTGTGGCAGTCGAAGTTGCCTTAAAAATGGCATTGCAATATTGGCAATCCAGAGGAGAAAAACGCCAACGTTTTCTGACCCTGCGCCATGGCTATCATGGTGATACATTTGGCGCCATGTCTGTCTGTGATCCTGATAATTCCATGCATAGCCTGTATAACGGTTATCTGCCAAATCATCTGTTTGCAGATGCGCCACAGTGTCAGTTTGGTGATGAATGGCGGCCAGAAGATATCACCTCTTTTAAACGACTCTTATTGCAATATCATGGTGAAATCGCCGCCGTTGTTCTTGAGCCGATTGTGCAAGGTGCCGGTGGAATGCGGATTTACCATCCCGAATACCTGCGGCAGGTTCGTCAACTCTGTGATGAATATCAGCTTTTGCTCATTGCGGATGAGATTGCCACCGGATTCGGCAGAACCGGTAAACTGTTTGCCTGTGAACATGCACAAATCGAACCTGACATACTCTGTTTAGGCAAGGCGTTGACGGGGGGATACATGACGTTATCGGCAACAATCACTACCCGCCACGTGGCGGAAACGATTAGTCAGGGAGAAGCAGGTTGTTTTATGCATGGCCCCACTTTTATGGGAAATCCCCTGGCTTGTGCCGTCGCCAGTGCCAGCCTGAAACTGCTTTCTGACAGTCCATGGCAACAACATATTCATTCAATTGAAACTCAGTTAAAAACGGAATTGCTCCCCCTCAAAGCACACGATGCCATTGCAGATGTCCGGATATTGGGGGCTATTGGTGTTGTAGAAATGAAACAAGTTGTCAATGTTGCGGAATTGCAACGTCATTTTGTCCAACAAGGAGTTTGGATCAGGCCATTTGGGCGGTTAATTTATTTGATGCCACCTTATATTATTCAACCTGAGCAGTTATCAACATTGACAAATTCGATTGTCAGTACCATAAATTAAATAATGGCAGCCAGCATACATTATGTGCTGGCTGTTATTTTTCCATTCAAAAAAACCATAAGAAATATATAAAACAATTGATAAAACCCCACCATCACAAAAATATATCATTCTTATAAAATAAATATCACAAGAAACATTTATCAAGATAGAAAATGCGTTGAACCCAAACTTTCACTGAAAAAAAATAAAATCAAAAAAGCTTTTAAAAATCAATTTCTGATAAAAAATGAAAGAATATGAGAAGACTTTAATAAATCAATCACTGATAAACATTAGCCAACAATTACAGAGATTTTAAATTCTATTTCCTGATATATTCATTGTGAAAACCACGTTCATCAAAATAAAATCACATCCATGAAAATAAAGAGGTATTTATTATGAATAATGAAAATTTAGTCACGCCTGCTAATGAAGAACTGCAAACTCTATTTGAAATATCTAAAAATAACTATGAGCAAGAAATCGCTCATTACGAAGCGCTTGCAAAAGAAAAACCTGAACTGGCCCCGCTTTTTTCAGAAAATCTACAGCCAGACTCAGCTGTCATTCCACCATTGAGGCAAACGGAGTTTGTCAGTGGGCATTTTAATATTCATACCTACTATCAACATGGTCATTATCCCTTTGTCCAGATATCATCTTTTAATGCACTCATCGGGCATGAACCTTATACAGGAAGAAGAACTAATTTCCATGGTTATGTTTACGGAGGCTATAACCTTCCCCAATTGAATTTTAATAATATTCATCTTGGCGGAATAGTCAGACATCCTTACACCATTATGAATGTTCAATTGAACTTCCAGCTTATTATAAATCCTAAAAATGTTATTTTGCGCATTTACAGAGGAAATGTTTATGTTGGCGATTTGGTTTCCATGTATCAGAGTAATTTAATCGTCAACTATCCGATTGTTCTTTCCGGTGTAGGCTCTTTTAATTTAGTCTGATCTCCGGCTGTTTTTATTTAATATCTAATCATTTTTAAATTGTCATTCTGTGGCAAAGAACCAGAAACCCAGTTATATACTTTATGGATTTCAGGATGTGGCACAATGGTAAGCAACCTGAAAAACGACAGGTATAATTTATGGCTGGGTTGATGTACTCAATAAATATACCGATCATCTTTCAAATTGCCGCGCCCAAAATAGCGCGGCCCAAATTTATAATGCCAATACCGTAACCCACATCGGGGCTTTACCAACCGGATAACGTGCAAGTTGGGTCAGTTTTCCTGAATATGAATCAATGCGGGATACTGAAATATGATCTGATTTCTGCCCTGATGCAATCAGGAAATTGCCACTGTGATCGATGGCAAAGCCACGGGGTTGAGTTTCCGTTGCATAGTGTCCCGCCAATGTCAGATGATAACCATCTTCTGATACGGTGAAGTGGCTTATCACACTTTCTGAACGCTCGCTGGTATAAAGGTGGCAGCCATCTGGCGTAATGTGAATATCTGCCGACCAACGAGTACCGGAAAAATCTGTGGATAATGAATCAACGGACTGCACAATGCGATATTTCTCCCATTTACGCAGCACATCAACCGTTGAATCCAGCTCATTAATGCAGTAAATCGCCTGTTTTTCCGGATGAAATGCCATATGTCGCGGGCCAGCACCTGCTGCTGCCGTGATTTCATCGGCTCTGTTTTCGGTCAGGTATCCTTGCTTATCCAAATTGAAAATACGGATGTGGTCTTCTTTCAGGCACGGAACCAGCAATTGATGATTATCCCGATCAATATTGGCAGAATGCGGAGCTTGCAACCCTTCGACAATTTGCATTGGTGCCCCGGCAACGCCGTTTTCGTCAATGGGGTGAACACTCAGGTTATTGAAGCTGTAAGATGCGGAAAATAAAAAATGCCCTGCTCTGTCTGTTGATATATGGGTTGGGCTTCCCGGCAATGGTGAAATGGCCCGCTCTTCAAGACACCCGTCTTCACCAATGGCATAAGTCACGATGCTGAATTGAGGGCGTATTCCCACATATAAGTGCCTGCCATCAGGATTGACGACCATAGGTTGCACTTCACCCGGTACATTCACGGTCTGGAGCAATGAAAGCTCTCCTGCAACATTGAGCGACCACACGTGGATCTGACGGCTGTTCGGGCTGGCTGTATACACCACTTGTTTCATTTTCTCTCCTTAATACTTCATTGTCATTTCATTGAGCTATAACGATCTTTGACCAAGGTCGTCTGCTAAACTCCTCACTAGAAGGTTTAACTATTTTCAACTACTGTATAATCTTTGTTTAAATCACAGACAATCATAGAGGCCAATTCATGTCATACCGCGTTATCGCGTTGGATCTAGATGGAACGCTTCTCGATCCACAAAAACATATTTTGCCAGAATCACTGTCCGCCCTACATGAAGCACGCCAATCGGGTATTAAAATTTTAATTGTGACAGGTCGACATCATGTCGCCATCCATCCTTTCTATCAAGCCCTGCAACTCGATACCCCTGCAATTTGCTGCAATGGAACTTATTCATATGACTTTAGGGCAAAGAAAGTATTGGCTTCTGATCCCCTCCCTCCCCTGGAGGCTTCTCAGGCACTTACTTATATGCAAGATGCTGAAATTCAGCATTTAATGTATGTAGATGAAGCCATTTTATATGAGCACCCACATACAGTAACCCGCACCCTTGCATGGTCAGATTCTTTGCCTGTACACCAGCGTCCCAATCTACAGCAAATCAGAAACTTTGAAGAAGCTATCCATAACGTGAATTTTATTTGGAAATTTGCCACCAGCTCACCCAATTTGGTGAAATTACGAAAGCTCAGCGAGCAGATTGAAGAGAATGTGGGCCTTGAGTGTGAATGGTCATGGTTTGATCAAGTTGATATCACCAAGAAAGGCAATAGCAAAGGTATGCGTTTACAGCAATGGGTAGAATCTCAGGGCATGAGCATGAAAGATGTCATTGCTTTTGGTGATAATCATAATGATCTCAGTATGCTGGAAACCGCAGGACTGGGGGTTGCGATGGGAAATGGTGTTGATGCCGTTAAAGAGCGGGCTGATATTGTCATTCAAGATAATACCCAACCCGGCATCGCTGAAATCATTCGACAATACGTACTGTGATTGTTTGAATCCTTGCAAGGGAGCAGGGATCGGTTATTCGTTTTATTATACCCAACGCCTTATACCCAGAGTCTTTCAAGTTGGCGCTTTGTTGGCTTTTATTTTTGCAGCCATACACCAAGCACCGTTTTATCAGCAAATGAGCGCTGTCTTGAAATCCATTGGGTATAATTTGCTCCCAGTACGCCTGTTTATATCCTGTAAAAACGTTGCATCATGCGTTACAGATGGCGGTTGAGCGAAATGCTTTTTATCTGAGCGTATAGCCATTGACCTACTCGCAAATTAAGGTCCTCACGCGCCCAAGGAGTAATCCTTGACCATAGAAAATGCTCACCCAAAGCCAGCTTAACATCAACCTGATCATCATCTTCAAAAAACTCAACCACTTTTACTTGCAGGGTGTTACGGATACTGCTGGATTTCGGCGGCTCCAGAACTAAAGAAACATCCGATGCGTCAATGCGAATATGCAAGTCAGTTCCCGAAGCCGCATTAATTTTAGGTAACCAAAGGGCTTTATCAGCTGCCGCAACGGCTGTCATTTGATAGCGATGGTGATGCTCGACAACAGTGACGTTAAGTATACTGCTCAGACTTTCTTTTTGTAGCCAGGGTCGCAGTACGCTGCTTGACCAGACCTCTTCCAATGTTCCTGTTGCTTTGACCTTGCCTTTATCCATGACAATGACGTTATCAGCTAAGTGCAAGATCTCATCCAAACTGTGGCTGACATACAATATCGGAATTTTAACGTCTTCCGACAGTTTTTCGAGATAAGGCAACAATTCACGTTTTCGCGGTAGATCCAGTGAAGCCAGTGGTTCATCCATAAGCAGAACTTCAGGGGCAGTCAGTAAAGCCCGGCCAATCGCGACCCGTTGTTTTTCCCCGCCTGATAATGTCACAGGGAAACGCGAAAGTAAGTGCTCAATCCCCAGCAAGCCAATAATGTTATCAAACTGGGGTTTCATTTCGGGAGCTATGCCATACTGTAAGTTGCCTTTCACACGGTAATGCGGGAAAAGTCGGGCATCCTGAAAAACATAACCAATACGGCGTTTTTCAGGCGGCAAAAAGATTTTCTGCTCTACATCCACCAAGGTCCGATCATTTAAAACGATCCGGCCTTTTTGTGGACGAGTCAGTCCCGCAATCACGTTAATCAGTGAGGTTTTTCCTGCACCAGAAAGGCCAAATATGGCCGTAATGCTTTCTGACGATAACGTGGTATCAATCTGCATATACAGATCACCCAATCGTTGTTCAAAATCCAATGTTAACATGCTGCCCCCAGACGTTTTCTTCCCCAATGGGTCAGCCATTCAGAAAGCATCAACGAAATCAGTGCCAATACAATGGCAATGATACATAAACGTGCTGCTGCGGTTTCTGCTCCCGGCATCTCTATCAATGTGTACATGGCAAGGGGAATGGTTCGGGTTTCCCCCGGAATATTCGACACGAATGTAATGGTTGCGCCAAACTCACCCAATGAGCGGGCAAATGCCAACACTGCCCCGACAATGATACCCGGCAAGGACAGTGGCAATGTGATGGTAAAAAAGACTTTAAGCGAATTCGCCCCCAATGTTCGGGCTGCCTGTTCCAGACGCTGATCAATGGCTTCCAGTGATAAACGGATGGCCCTGACCATTAAAGGAAACGCCACTATAGCCGAGGCCAACGCCGCACCTGTCCAGTTAAATGAAAAACTAATCCCAAACCAGCCATAAAGAAATTCGCCAATGAAACCCCGGCGCCCCATACTGACAAGTAATAAATACCCGACGACCACAGGTGGCAATACCAATGGCAGATGAATAAGGCTATCGAGCAGGGATTTTCCAAAAAATTGGCAACGGGCTAGCATCCATGCCATTAAGATCCCGAATGGCAGACTGCATAACACCGCAATCCCTGAGATTTTTAAACTCAGGAAAATTGCCTGCCATTCATATTCACTTAATATCTCCAAAAGTTTAGTTCCTACAATGCATTAAAACCGTAGCGCTTGAAAATGGCTACCGCTTCAGGGGATTTGAGATAATCATAAAAATCAAGAACAGCCTGTTTTTCATGACCTTTAATTATTGCTATCGGATACTCCACTGGTTTGTGGCTCTCTGACGGGAAAATACCCACAACCTTCACTTTGTTGCTTGCCATCGCATCAGAACCATAAACAATGCCCAATGGTACTTCTGCCCGTTCCACCAGAACCATGCCACTACGCACGTTATTAGCGCGGGCCATCAACGGGTTAACCGTATCCCAAGCATTTAAATATTGCAGTGATTCCTTGGCATAAATACCGACAGGAACATGATCTGGGTCGCCAACAGCTAAACGCCCGCCTGCCAGTAAAGATTTCCACTTTGTTTCCCTGTTGATATCCACTTTGTCCAGTTTACTCTCTTTAGGGGCAATCAGGACAAGTTGGTTACCCAATAAAGTGTGGCGGGTATGTTCAGCAATCAGTTGCTTATCGGCAGCGTAATTCATCCATTGTTGATCAGCTGAAATGAAAATGTCCGCAGGTGCTCCCTGTTCTATCTGACGGGCAAGTGTCGAGGATGATGCATAGGAAGCAATAATGCTTCCCTGTTTTTCTTTTTTATATTGGGTGGCTATTTCATCCAACGCATTCGTCAATGAAGCGGCAGCAAAAACAACCACCTTATTTTCTGCCCAAGCATTTCCGACAACAAGAGAGACTACAGCACCTATCAGCAATTGATTCACTTTCTTTTTCATTTTAGATTTCACCTAAGATAATCAATATGGTGCGTCGTATATAACAAGATACAACGTTAAATGAAAATGCTATCCCGGGATTAGTCGGCAAGTTGTGAGCCAGTTTTAGCTTTTATGTTAATTTAGCGATCAGGTTACATACGGAAGAGAATGACGGGAAGAAAGCAGGATTGAGGAATTACCCGGATGACCGGGTAATGAAAACCATAGAAATTAAGGCTGCTGTCCGGTATTTCCTGTTTTGGAGATAACATTGAACAATTCACCAATGACGTAAATCAGCGCCAAAATAGCCGCCATAACTACGGGTACCATAATCAGTGAAAAACCCATACTTTTCAGCAAGTCAAACATGCCCACCTCACATACTCTGAGTGACGAATCCATTAACTGTGCCATGCCTGACATAACACAGACGTTAATTTCACTATTTTAGACAATAAAACAGTAACAGTAACCGACGAAACGTGCGGTTCTTACTGCCATTTCCTAAAGCTATCAAATATTTTCCTGAAATGAACCATTATGCAAGCTGAAACAAGCTGAAATATTGTTAACACTCAAATTACAGCAGAACATTTTCGCTGATCCGCGGTGCATGGGGTTACTTAAACAAATTAACCCAGTTTTTCCCCTTGACAGATTCACTTATCAGGAGAAAAACTACTGGTTATCCAATTTGTTGTCATTAAATAATTTTCCTCTCACCTTCAAAAATTATTCATCCTCAGCGAATAACAGAGAACCACTCATTGACATTGAACATTATTCCGCTTATTTCTGATGATCTTTTAGTTGATGTTGCTTAAAAAGGAAGAAGAATGTCTGAATTGCAAATAACGCAAAGTAGTTTCCGATTAAGTGACACCCGTACCCTACGGTTGCCGTCACTGAAAATTATTTCCGGAGAAAGTTGGGCTTTTGTCGGCGCAAATGGCAGTGGCAAATCGTCTTTGGCACGCGCCCTGTCAAATGAATTAATTCAACTATCAGGTAAACGCCATTGTTCATTTCATACACCAATACGTCTCTCTTTCGAGCAATTGCAAAAATTAATTGATGAAGAATGGCAGCGAAATAATACTGATTTAGTCAGTGAAGGTGAGGAGGATACCGGGCGCACCGCAGCAGACATCATCCAGCTTTACCATAAAGACAATGAGCAGTGCCTCGAATTATCACAATATTTCGGTATCAAAGATTTGCTTTCACGGCGTTTCAAATACCTTTCAACCGGGGAAGTCCGAAAGGTTCTGCTTTGTCAGGCATTAATGGCAAATCCCGATCTATTGATCCTGGATGAACCGTTTGACGGGTTAGATCCCTATGCCCGCAACCAGTTGTCACAACTATTGGGAACATTGGCAACAAAAGGGATTACTTTAGTTTTAATCCTGAACCGGTTTCACGAAATTCCGGAGTTTGTTGAGCAAATCGGTGTATTGGCTGATTGTCAGCTCACTTTATCCGGAGAAAAAGAAAGTATTCTGAAAAAATCGCTCATTGCGCAATTAAGACACAGCGAAGAATTGAGAAATATTCATCTCCCCGGAAAAGATGAAAGCCGGGTGAGTGAACCACTTCCCGTAGACCAACCTTTGGTATCAATGCGTAATATTGTTGTTCAGTATAATGACAAGCCCATTCTTCATGGCTTGAACTGGCAAATCAATCCCAATGAACATTGGCAGATCATCGGTGAAAATGGAGCAGGTAAATCAACTCTCCTCAGCTTGATTACAGGCGATCATCCTCAAGGCTACAATAATGAATTAATCTTATTTGGCCGGCAACGAGGAAGCGGGGAAACCATTTGGGATATTAAACGCCATATTGGTTATGTCAGTAATACTATGCATCTCGAATACCGGGTCAGCGTTAATGTCAAAAGTGTTATTCTTTCCGGTTTCTTCGACTCTATCGGGCTTTATCAGACAGCTTCAGATCGCCAGCAACAATTAGCGGGGGAGTGGCTCACTTTGTTGGGTTTATCCGGTGAAAAAGCAACTATTCCATTTCATAGCCTATCATGGGGACAACAGAGGCTTGTTCTGATCGCTCGAGCTTTGGTCAAGCATCCTGCCTTACTGATTCTGGATGAACCTTTACAAGGGCTAGATCCCCTCAATCGTCAGTTGGTTCTGCAATTCATTGATATCATGATTTCTAATGGTAATACGCAACTTTTGTTTGTTTCCCACCATCAGGAAGACGCACCAGAGTGCATCAATCACCGCCTGAGATTTATTGCTGATGGTGATATTTATCGTTACGAAACCGAAAGCGTTATCCGCAACCAACTGTAATTATTATGTTTTACCAGATATTATTGTGATCCTGCTCCTGTCATGAGCGGGATCACTCGTTGTACTTTCCCCCCAAATCCTCCATTTTCCCTTTCATCTTTCAGGCGATAGTTCTCAATCCTTTGATTATAAAAAATAATATTTTTTAAAAAATTTTATTAATTTTGAATTTTTAAACCAAACATATAAAATAACGACCCATTTTTTAGTTAATTGAGTTATTTTTTTAAGGGTAATAGGGGATTATATGGCCTGGGCATTACTTGCCACTTCCTTGGCATTTTTGGCACATTTCCGGAAAATTGCTTTTATCATTGCACTTTTCGCTGTCATTGCAGGCATCAGCACGAATATTCTTGCCTATCCGGCAATAATTACACTGATTGCAATAACCATTCTGGGGTTAACACACTGTTATTGTAAAAAACACACATATTGTAAAAAGCGGGCTATTTTCAGCATCCTGACAGAGTCATTACTGTTCATATCCTGTATCTTGCTGTTCATCCATTATCTTCCTGGTTTTGATAACCTCAAATATCTGGATAAAGTACAGGCAGGCCCGCTTAGTGCCCCTTTTTCAATGTATTTCAACTTTGATAAGGCGCTGCTGCCATTTATCTTATTATGCTGCTTACCCACTTTGTTTATGCGAACACCTGTGGTTAATGCACCTCCGCATGGATGGTCACTATTAATTGTTTCGATTCCAGCATTGTTGTCGCTTGCAACTGCCCTTGGCGGATTGTCTGTTGAACTTCATCTTCCTGATTGGCTGTCTGCTTTTATCGTTGCTAACCTTTTCTTCGTGTCTTTAGCTGAAGAAGCGTTATTCCGGGGTTATATTCAACAAAAACTCAGTCAAAAGATGAACCCTTACCTCGCTCTTGCCATTACCGCCCTGCTTTTTGGTGGTGCACATTTTGCAGGTGGCATTTTGATGGTCATTTTCGCAACATTGGCTGGATTGGTTTATGGCCTGTCCTGGATGTGGAGTGGCCGTTTATGGACTGCCGTTGCATTCCATTTCACCCTTAATCTCATCCATCTCTTATTCTTTACCTATCCAATAAAGCTGGTGGGTATGATTTAAAGCAAAAGTCACGAGACTATTGTTTGCCGTTTCGGTCTGTCGCGCCATATAATGCCCGCAGCAACCATTTCATTTCGTATTAAAAAGTACTGATAGGAGTTTAAGCTATGGCTGTAACTAAACTGGTTCTTGTAAGACACGGAGAGAGCGAGTGGAACAAAGAGAACCGTTTTACCGGCTGGACAGATGTTGAATTGTCTGACAAAGGCCGCTCTGAGGCACAGCAAGCAGGCCAACTGCTGAAACAAGAAGGCTTCTCTTTTGATTTTGCCTATACTTCTGTTTTAAAGCGTGCCATTCACACTTTGTGGAACATTCTGGACCAAGTCGATCAGCAATGGCTGCCTGTTGAAAAAAGCTGGAAACTGAATGAGCGTCACTACGGCGCACTGCAAGGTTTGGATAAAGCAGAAACTGCCGCTAAATATGGCGATGATCAAGTCAAATTATGGCGTCGTGGCTTTGCTATCACCCCTCCTGATTTAACCAAAGATGATGAACGTTATCCTGGCCATGATCCCCGCTACGCGAATCTGAAATCCGAAGAGCTTCCGGTTACCGAAAGCCTTGCAACTACAATTGAGCGTGTTATTCCTTATTGGGAAGAAGTTATCAAGCCTCGTGTGGAAAAAGGAGAGAAAGTCATTATTGCCGCTCACGGCAACTCTCTTCGTGCGCTGGTTAAGTATCTGGACAATATGAGTGAAGACGCCATTCTTGAACTGAATATTCCGACTGCTGTCCCGCTGGTTTATGAGTTTGATGAAAACATGAAACCAATAAAGCACTACTATTTGGGTAATGCCGATGAAATCGCTGCAAAAGCGGCAGCAGTTGCAAACCAAGGTAAAGCGAAGTAATTCCGCCAGGGTTTCAATAAAATAGAACGAAAAAGCCGGAGGTTTCTCCGGCTTTTTATGGCATAAATCAATGAATTACTTTCTGCGATCTCTGGCAGCCTGAGACAATTGACGCAATACGATTTCTGTATCCTCCCAACCGATACACGCGTCTGTCACACTCTGGCCATAAACCAAAGGTTCACTACTTTCCAGATTTTGGTTTCCTTCAACCAGATGGCTTTCTATCATGACCCCCATAATTGCATTTTCACCGCCTGCAATTTGACCGCAAACATCCACTCCGACATCCATTTGTCTTTTGAACTGCTTTGCACTGTTTGCATGGCTGAAATCAATCATCAGACGAGGCGCTAAACCGGCTTTCTCCAAACTTTCCTTGACGATACTAACATGCTCAGCACTGTAATTAGGCTCCTTTCCGCCACGTAAAATAATGTGGCAGTCATTGTTGCCGGTTGTATTCACAATTGCAGAGTGACCCCATTTAGTCACGGATAGGAAGCAATGCGATGAGCTGGCCGAATTAATGGCATCAATAGCAACTTTAATCGTGCCATCAGTACCATTTTTGAAACCTACCGGGCAGGAAAGCCCTGATGCTAATTCACGATGAACCTGAGATTCTGTTGTACGCGCCCCTATCGCACCCCAGCTCATGAGATCAGCCAGATATTGTGGTGAAATCATATCGAGGAATTCACCCGCTGTAGGCAGCCCCATGTTATTAATATCAAGCAACAAATTACGGGCAATACGCAATCCGTTATTAATATTAAAACTGCAATCCATATTTGGATCGTTAATGAGCCCTTTCCAGCCAATGGTTGTACGAGGTTTTTCAAAATAAACCCTCATAACAATTTCTAAATCATCTTTCAATTCTTCACGTAATTTCTTCAGCCGCTCCGCATATTCCAAAGCAGCCAGTGGATCATGAATGGAGCATGGCCCAATCACTACCAAGAGACGATCATCTTCACCAATTAAAATGTTGTGGATAGATTCACGTGCCTCACGAACAGTAATAGCACTTTCTTCTGTCGCTGGAAATTTCTCAAGTAATGCAACTGGTGGCAATAATTCTGTTATTTCTTTGATTCTTATATCGTCATTCTGGTAGTTCATTGTACTTTCACCTAATGTGTTTACAGCTATTTGAAATAATTTTGTGATCTCAATCTAACTGTTAGGCGTAGTGCTGTAAATAATCTTTGAGAGTAAAAAAAGAATACTTTCTGTATAGAAAATATAATGAAACGTAAAAATGATGTTAATTCAAATAAATAAACTGATAACAAGCTATAGGCAAATTCATTGCCTATAGCCAAAAATCAATTCTGTTTTACCCTTTCTTTAAGGGGTTATCCATTATGTTTCGCCGCCTGAATCCATAAACGGGAGCCATTCAATGCAATACCCGTCAAAATGACATATTGCAACGACATCACCAAAGCACCTTGGTAGAAATAAACCCCGACACTGATGACATTGATAACACCCCATATTAACCAGTTTTCTACATGCTTACGTGTCATTAATATCATGGCCACAATAGATAATACTGTAATGACTGAATCCAGGAATGGGAGGGCATCTGGTGGTAATTCAGGCATTACGATATTGAAACCAACCCCTTTTAAGATAATAAACACGGTTTCAGCCATATAACCAAATATATGATCGATGTTAAACGTCAGCACCAGAATGGCAAATAAGGAAACAACAGCGACGATGATCATCTGCTTGGGTTTAAGCCAACGAATTTTGAGCTCAACTTGCTTTTGCTCATTCACCCGACCCCAGGCATACCAACCATAAACATTTGCGGCAAAAAAGAAAATTTGCAGCATAAGGCTGGCATAGAGCTGAATCTGGAAGAAAACGACGGCATAAAGTGAAACATTAATTAACCCAAATAAATAGTTAATAATTTTTTCCTGACTGGCAAGCCAAATACATAATAACCCTGCTATAGCGCCGACCACTTCAATGTATGACGTTTTTTCCAACGAAAAATATTCTAATATGTTATTAATGCCGAAAAAATCCATGCTTTCTTATCCTTACCATAATAATGTTTAGTACATAAATATAATGAACGTAAAATAATAAGATTAAATAGCAGATATGCTTATTTTTGTTTAATACACTAAACAAGATAGCGGGTTTATTTGTGGATTTCAATTTATTTCTCGTGGGTAAATATGTGAACATCAATATATGCCTCATTTACTTTGATAGCATAAATTAAAATCCTCCGGATTCCGGATAACGCATCTGCATCATCTATGTCGGTATGCCGGAACTGGCGTACTCTTCAGACATGGAGCATTTGGCTTTGATGTACAATTATTCAGGATAAATCAGAAAAGCAGCAGAGCGGCATAAGAAGCTGATTCGAACTTGTGACTAATTAACTAAATGATTAATTGATTGAACGTCAACTGTTCTACAAATTTAGCTAACAATCTATTTGAGGAGACATTTAATTCGAATCATTCATTAGATGGTGGGCTGTGTAGAATTTGAGGAAGCTGCGACCAATCGATTAAGAATCAATTGCGCTGCCGGCTGATTGAACAGCTTATTTTGAATATCGGGGGATAACTGCGAAATAATCTGATGAAGTGGTGGGCGATACCAGATTCGAACTGATGACCCCCTCCTTGTAAGGGAGATGCTCTACCAACTGAGC
>NZ_NIBV01000002.1:374281-445524 GCF_002632585.1 Xenorhabdus szentirmaii DSM 16338 | reverse complement strand
ACCTAAATGGTGGGTCGTGCAGGATTCGAACCTGCGACCAATTGATTAAAAGTCAACTGCTCTACCGACTGAGCTAACGACCCATTTGGAAGTCTATTTAATTTTGAGATTTAAATGGTGGGTCGTGCAGGATTCGAACCTGCGACCAATTGATTAAAAGTCAACTGCTCTACCGACTGAGCTAACGACCCGTTTAAATCTGTTTGGCAGTTATCCCTGCCAACGGCGGCTTATATTACTGATTTCTCAGCTTGGTGCAACGTTTATTTTAAAAAAATAAATTAAGCGTTTATTAATCAGGCAATTATTCCCCAAAAGGCCAACCTTTGACCTTTCGGGAATAATTATTACATCCCAGAAAGCTTTTTTTCAGCCATTTTTGCTGCATTGGTTCCGGGATATTGTTTAATGACCTGCTGATAAACTGCTTTCGCTTTATCTTTTTGCCCCTTTTCCTGTACGATTACACCGACTTTATACAGAGAGTCACTGCTTTTTTGTGACTTGGGATAATCTTTCACAACAGTGGCAAAATAATAAGATGCATCATCTTTTTTGCCTTTGTTGTAATTTAATTGCCCTAACCAATAGTTGGCATTTGGCAAGTATTTAGATTTTGGATAAGCTTTGACGAAATTCTGAAAGGCTACAATCGCTTTATCATATTCTTTGGTGTTAATCGCCAAAGAAACGGCAGCATCATAGTCTCCCTTTTCATTTCCCGTACTTGTTGGCGCTGCAACTTTTGCTTTACCAGTTTGTGCTGAAGAAGTCGCATTGCCACTTTCTTCACTTGATGGATTCGTTATTTTATCTAGCTGTAGATAAAGATCTTTCTGACGCTCAATAACTTGGTTCAATTGATACTGGTTTTCCTGTATTTGGCCACGAAGTGTATCAATATCGCGTTGAGAATCAGAAAGCTGTTGCTGAAGTTGGGTTAATAATTGGCTGTGAGCGTCGGAAATACGCTCTAACTGGGAAAGGCGCTCATCGGTGGAGCCTGAGCCGACATTACTGATTGGCGCTCGGGCGGTAGCGGCCCAAGGAGCCGCTACGCCAACCAATAACGACAGACCCAATACACAACGTCTGAAGTTACTGTTCATGCATTACTCTTAGTATACGATTACAGCACGACGGTTTTTAGCGTACGCTGCTTCGTCATGACCTGTAACAGCTGGTTTTTCTTTACCGTAAGAAACGATAGCCAGCTGGTCAGCGGAAACGCCTTTACCTTGCAGATACATTTTCACTGCATTTGCACGACGCTCGCCCAAAGCGATGTTGTACTCTGGAGTACCACGCTCATCGGCATGACCTTCGATAGTGACTTTAACAGATGGGTTAGTACGCAGGAATGCAGCATGTGCATCCAGCATCTGAGCAAACTCACTGTTAATATCATACTTATCAAAACCAAAGTATACGATATTGTTGTTTTGCAGCTGTTGCATCTGCTGACGTGCTAATTCTTCAGCAGACAGACCTGTTGCTGTAGTAGAAGAATTATCAACTGTGCCTACAGAGCCAGACTGATCATTGCTGTCATTTTTATTAGTAGTACACGCTGCTACGGCCATGATTGGTAAAGCTAACATCAGCCCTTTTAGCACTTTGTTCAGTTGCATCTCTTTGATCCTTTTATAGTTTGCCATACATATTATTATGCATCACATATACGGCGACCAGGCAGGGGATTTCACCTGTCCATCGGTTGCCGGAAGACGCGCTTTGAAACGCCCATCAGTCGAAACTAGCTGCAATACAGTTCCCCACCCTTGAGTGGAGCTATAAATCACCATAGTGCCATTAGGTGCGATACTCGGCGTTTCATCTAGGAACGTATCCGTCAAAATTTGGACAGATCCCGTTGCCAGATCCTGTTTAGCGATATGCTGACTGCCATTTGCTGAGCTAACCATTACAACAAAACTGCCGTCTGGACTAACATCAGCATCTTGGTTCTGTGATCCTTCCCAAGTTAAGCGTTGTGGAGCACCGCCGTTAATATCGATTTTGTATAACTGTGGACGACCACCCTGATCAGAGGTATAAACCAATGTCTGGCTATCCGGCATCCAACTTGGCTCAGTATTATTACTGCGGCCATCAGTCACTGGACGAATCTGACCAGAAGCCAAATCCATCACATAAAGATTCAAACTGCCTGTTTTAGATAAGGCAAAAGCAAGCTTAGTCCCGTCTGGCGAAAATGCAGGCGCTCCATTATGACGAGGAAATGAAGCAATCTGGCGATTTTTGCCTGTTGCCAATGTCTGAATAACCAAAGAAGTATGGCCACCTTCAAACGTTACATAGGCAAGCTGGGAACCGTCCGGTGACCATGCCGGCGACATCAATGGCTCAGGTGAATCATGGACAGGAAATTGGTTATAACCATCATAATCCGAAACACGCAATTGATATGGGAATTTACTCGCACTGCTGTTGACAACAACATAGGCGATGCGGGTGCGAAATGCCCCTTTAATCCCGGTCAGTTTTTCAAATACATGATCACTCGCTGTGTGTGCAGCAAGGCGTAACCATTTTCGTTCAACGGTAAATTGCTCTTGTGACAATACCGTACCCGGCGCGCCTGCAGTATCAACAAGCTGGTAAGAAACAACATACTTACCATCAGCACTTGGCTGGATACGCCCGACAACTACGGAATCAATCCCGAGCGCAGACCACGCCGCAGGAGTTACCTCTGATGCAGTCGTTGGTTGTTGTGGCATACGGGCAACATCAATGGGATTAAATTTCCCACTGTTTCTCAAATCCGCCCCAATGATTGAGGCAATAGATTCCGGGGCATTGCCTTCACCAGTCCATTGAAACGGAACAACACCAATCGGACGGGCAGAATCGACACCTTTTGTAATTTCAATACGAACTTCAGCATGGGCAAACGACACCCACATCATCAAAAAGCCCAGTATTATCTTAAACTTCTGTTCAAACATTTGTTGAAAAGTTTGCTTCATCATCTCTCCCTTATCGCGATTTTATCTCTGTCCGCAATAATCCGCCGGATTCTAACAAACGCTAACAAACAAAACTAGATACCTAAATAAAATCTAATAATTTTGTTTGTACTTATAAATTATTCGAAGGTTTACATAGCAAATAATAATTATATGCCAAATATTTACCTTACTGGGGCTTAAAGTCTAGTTTGAAATCCTTGAAGTGCTCATAAATCTCCTTACTTGGTGGACGTGGCATTTTTGTTTGATTTGCGGCAGCAAGTGCCGCCCTGCACAATGCGGTATCGCCACTTCCTGCTTTCACATCAATCAAGAGTCCATCTGATGCTAACTTTATGTTTAACTCGCAAGTACGGCCAATATACAGGCTTGGATCGTGAAAATTTTTCTGGATTGCAGCCTGAATTTGCCCTTTATATTTACTGATATCAGAATCAGAAGGGCCACTTTTCTTATTCGCACCTTTTCCGGCGGCTGCCGCCCCACCCTGTTTCGGTGTTTTTGATGTTAACCCTCCCAATAGAGCATTAACATCCTGAGCTTGCTTTTCTTCAGCCTTCGCTTCTGCCTTAGCCTTAGCCTTTTCTTTCGCCTCTGCTCTTGCCTTGGCTTCCTCTTTCTCTTCCGCAGCAGCCTTAGCTTTGGCCTCTGCTTTAGCTTCTGCCTCAGCCGCCGCTTTACGTTTTACCACTTCTTCAGCTTCTTTCTTCGCTTGGGCTTCAGCTTTCCGCTGAGCTTCTGCCTGTTCTTTCAATAATCTTTCTTTCTCTGCCAATGCCTTTGCTGCCGCTTCTTCAGCCTGTTTTTGTTCTTCACGGGCTTTAGCGGCTGCGGCCTCAGACTGTTTTTTCTGAGCTTCTGCTGCCTGCTGAGCTTTAATGCGTTCTTCTTCAGCGACTTTCAAACGTTCTTGTTCTTCAGACTGCTTTGCCCGCAATTCAGCTGCCTGTTGCTCAGCTTTTTTCTTTCGCTGTTGTTCAGCAAGCTTGGCATTAGCTTGTTGCTGTTGCTGCTGATTATATTGTTGGACAACCGCATTGGGATCGACCATCACAGCATCAATGACAGAACCGTCTTTGCCACCTCCTCCCATTTCCGTTTTTTGCTCTAAAGAACCCCAAATCAGAAGACCGATCAGGATAATATGCAATATTACCGAAATGATAATGGCACGATTCAGCTTATTGTTTTTCTCGCTTGTCTTTTCCACAATCGACATCCAGAAACGTTAAGTGATAGCCGTCGTCAGGCTCCAATAGGTTGAGTCATTAATCCCACCGACTTTACCCCCGCCTGATGAAGCATATTCAGCGCCTTGATAATTTCATCATAAGGAACTTCTTTAGACCCACCAATCAAAAAAATCGTTTTCGGGTTGGCATTCATCAAAGTTTGAGCTTCAGCGACGATTTGCTGTTCAGGTAGTAATTCCAGGCGCTTCTGATTGACAACCATGTTGTACTGCCCAACGCCAGAAACTTCCACAATAACTGGCGGGTTATCAGAGCTGGAAACGGTTTTGGAATCCACTGCCTCAGGTAAATCGACTTCTACGCTTTGCGTGATAATCGGGGCTGTTGCCATAAATATCAGCAATAACACCAGCAATACGTCCAGCAAGGGGACGATATTGATCTCAGATTTTAGCTCACGTCTGCGACTACGAGTACGCGCCATTTGCTGATTTCCCCTTACTTTATTACGACTTATTGGTATTGGAAGCAAAAGCCTGACGATGAAGGATCGCTAAAAATTCTTCCATGAAGTTATCGTAGATTTGCTCTAGTTTATTAACACGCTGATTCAAACGGTTATAAGCCATAACTGCAGGAATTGCCGCAAACAAACCGATGGCTGTTGCAATCAGGGCTTCTGCAATACCCGGTGCAACCATTTGCAAAGTCGCCTGTTTTACGGAACCCAAGGCAATAAAAGCATGCATAATTCCCCAAACTGTGCCAAACAGGCCAATATAAGGGCTGATAGAACCGACTGTTCCCAAAAATGGAATGTGGTTCTCCAGTGTTTCCATTTCGCGGTTCAGTGAAATGCGCATGGCACGGGACGCGCCAGTCACCACGGCTTCAGGTGCATGGCTGTTTGCCTGATGCAAACGGGCAAACTCTTTGAAACCAGAATGAAAAATTTGTTCAGCGCCAGTTAAGGAATCACGGCGTGACTGACTTTCTTTATAAAGGCGAGACAGTTCAATGCCAGACCAAAACTTATCTTCAAATGCTTCAGCTTCACGGCTTGCTGCATTCAGGATCTTTGTTCGTTGGATAATAATCGCCCAAGACACGATAGAAAAGCCAATCAAAATCAACATGATCAGCTGTACCAAAAAACCTGCCTTAAGGAATAAATCAAGGATGTTCATGTCACTCACTGCTTAAACTCCGCGACAATAGACTTTGGAAGCGCAATCGGCTTCATTTGAGATGAATTCACGCAGACTACCAGACATTCTGCGCTACTAATGACGACGCCATTGCAATCAACAATTCGTTGAATAAATGTCAGGGAAGCACCACGAATAGTCGTAACTTCGCTTTCAACAACCAGCTGATCATCCAGTTTTGCTGGTTTCCGGTAGTCAATAGTCATACGGCTGACAACAAAGCCAACTTGCTTATCCAGCATGTATTGTTGGTTGTAGCCTTTTGCACGCAACATCTCTGTACGGGCGCGTTCATAAAAGAACAAATACCGTGCGTGATAGACCACACCACTAGCATCTGTGTCTTCGTAATAAACACGGATAGGCCAACGGAACAACATATTACTCATATAATCCTATTCAGGCGAATTGACGTTGTCACTATACTTAAGAGAATGACGCTTTGGAATGACTTGTCATTAAAAGAAGTCAAAAAAATTTATAGACCACCGTCACATAAGACTCTAATAATATAGATGAACACCAAACAGCCTGCATAAAAAGCGAGCTGTTTATTGAAGTTACCATCACCAGCAACAACATGGGTTGTTCCTCATGAAAAGAACCCCCCCTGCCACAACCTTATTTATTAAATAAATATAATTAATTTTCATTGAAAATGTTAAAAAACTGTGTTGTTACATTCAAAAACAGTTTATAAAAATAACAATTTAATATTTTCCGTAATGAAAAAGCCAATCAACATAAGCCCAATCATTTGTAAACAACTTAATATAACGCGGCTCTATGCTATCAACATGACTATTTTTCGCCCTGGATGATATTGATTCTCGTTTCCAAAGTCACTTTTTAAAATAGCGTTGAAAAGGTGGCAAGAGTTTCATGAATAATAAACAACTTTTTGGATTTACGAATAAAGCTAAATCGTTATTCGTTAAATACACAAAATTATCATTATCTCATTCCATTAATACGATATAAGTGTCCTTCAGAAGATTATGTCTGTATTCCACAGGACACGAATGAAATGCACTTGGCCTTATGTTGCAATAAATTAAATTGCCGCAAAATAACGTTGATATTGGTATGACATTAATCCCAATGTCATTAACTTATTTAAAGAAATGATATAAACCCAAAAGAAGAATAAAAAATGCAGGTAAGGGATGAAAAAACAGACGCCAAATAATACGCTTGGGATGAAATCCAATCCCAAAAGTCACCCCAGAACACACTGACCAGATAAGGAAAATGCCTTGCCAAATCTGCAATGAACTTGTGTTAGCGGCAAAACGCGCAGGGTCCCAAAATACACATGAAGCAAGCGCCAACGCCATAATGAGGATAAGGGCCCTCACCAGGCCCTTATTCATAAGTTGATCGCATTTATCAACCAACATCATTTTTCGTCACTCTTTGCCGCTTTTTCTGATTCATTATGCTCGAGTGCCAACGCTGCAATAACAGCAAAACTACAGGCTAATAGCGTTCCCAGAATCCAAGCAAAATACCACATGCCTATGCTCCTTAGTACAGTGATTGTTTGTTGTTTTCAATATAGTTCTTATCCAGACGCCCAAAGGTTTTGTAGTAACACCAAATGGTGTAAGACAACACAATAGGAACAAAGATAAGCGCAACAACGAACATAATTTGCAACGTCCACTGACTGGATGTCGCGTCCCACATCGTCAGACTGACATTCGGGTTTAAGCTTGATGGCATAACAAACGGGAACATCGCAATTCCGGAGGTCAGAATAATGCAGGCCACCGTCAATGATGAAAACAAGAATGCCCACGCACCTTTATCCAAACGCGTTGCCAGCATTGTCAACAAAGGCAGGAAAACACCCAATGCCGGTATCGCCCACAGGATCGGATAATTATTGAAATTAGTCAGCCATGCCCCCGCCTGCTGGACAACTTCTTTGTGCAGCGGGTTAGATGGGCCATTAACGTCCAAGCCACTTGTTACGACATAGCCATCAATACCATAAATCAGCCATACTCCTGCCAGCAAGAAGGCAATGCCTGTAATCGCTGCGCAAATATGGGTTGCCATGCGGGAACGCAGATGTAATTCACCCACAGTACGCATTTGCAGGTAAGTTGCGCCTTGCGTCACTATCATCATCAGGCTAATCACACCAGCCAACAGGCCATAGGGATTCAGCAAACCGAAGAATGAACCTTCATAGGAAACACGCAGGTAGGAGTCCACTGCCAGCGGAACGCCTTGCAGCAAGTTACCAAATGCGACACCAATGACCAGCGCAGGAACGAAACTACCGATAACCAGCCCCCAATCCCACATATTGCGCCATTTACTGTTTTCCAGTTTTGAACGGTAATCAAAGCCAACCGGACGGAAAAACAGGGCTGCTAAAACCAGGATCATTGCCACATAGAAGCCAGAGAAGGCCGCAGCGTATACCATTGGCCATGCTGCAAACAGCGCTCCGCCCGCAGTGATTAACCAGACTTGGTTACCATCCCAGTGCGGCGCAACGGAGTTAATCATGATGCGGCGTTCGGTATCGTTTTTACCGATGATTTTCAGCAGGATACCTACTCCCATATCGAAACCATCAGTCACTGTGAAACCGATCAGCAACACACCAATCAGCAGCCACCATATAAATCGTAATACATCATAATCAAGCATAAGTGGACTCCTGCTTACTCAATATTGTTCGCTGAAGAAACTGTTTTTTGTTCAAAGTGATAACGCCCGGTCTTGAGGCTACTTGGGCCAAGACGAGCAAATTTGAACATCAAGAACATTTCCGCGATCAAAAACAAGGTGTACAGACCACAAATCAATGCCATTGAGAAAATCAGATCACCAACACTGCGTGTCGAGGCTGCAACAGCGGTTGGAAGAACTTCACCGATTGCCCATGGCTGACGGCCATATTCTGCAACAAACCATCCGGCTTCAACGGCAATCCACGGCAATGGAATGCTGAACAGTGCTGCCCGCAGCAACCATTTATACTGGCCGATACGATTGCGGATCACGCTCAGGAATGACAGGCCGATAACCAACAGCATGATAAAACCTGCGGCAACCATGATACGGAATGCGAAATAGAGCGGCGCCACACGTGGAATAGAATCTTTGGCAGCTGCTTTAATCTGTTCTTCTGTCGCATCAGTGACGTTTTCGGTATAACGTTTGACAAGCATACCGTAGCCAAGATCTTTCTTGCTTTCATTAAATGCATGGCGAACACTTGGGTCCGTAACACCTGAACGCAGTTCTTCCAACAACCCGTATGCTTTGATGCCGTTGCGGATACGCTGCTCGTGCTGCCCCATCAAATCACGCAGGCCAACAACAGGGGTATCTGTGGAGCGAGTGGCAATCAGACCCAAAACATAAGGAATTTGGATGGAGTATTTATTTTCCATCGTGTCTTGATCTGGAATACCAATCAGTGTGAACGCAGCCGGAGGAGGTTGAGTTTCCCACTCTGCTTCAATCGCCGCTAATTTGGTTTTCTGCACATCCCCCATTTCATATCCGGATTCATCACCCAGAACGATAACAGACAATACCGCAGCCATACCAAAGCTTGCCGCAATAGCAAAAGAACGCTTAGCAAACGCGATGTCCCGGCCTTTGAGTAAATAGTAAGAACTGATACCCAACACAAAAACAGCGCCTGTAACATAACCCGCAGCAACAGTATGAACGAATTTCACCTGAGCAACCGGATTAAGTACCAGTTCACTGAAACTTACCATTTCCATTCGCATGGTTTCGAAATTGAAATCAGACGCAATCGGGTTTTGCATCCAACCATTCGCAATCAGTATCCACAAAGCAGAAAAGTTAGAACCTAACGCAACCAGCCAAGTGACCGCCAAATGCTGTTTCTTGCTCAGACGATCCCACCCGAAGAAAAATAAACCAACGAATGTGGATTCGAGGAAGAATGCCATCAAACCTTCGATAGCCAGCGGTGCACCAAAAATATCACCAACATAATGCGAGAAATATGACCAGTTCGTCCCGAATTGGAACTCCATGGTCAAGCCCGTTGCAACACCCAGAGCAAAGTTAATACCAAATAACTTGCCCCAGAACTTTGTCATATCTTTATAGATTTGTTTGCCAGAAAGGACATATACCGTTTCCATGATCGCAAGCAAAAACGCCATACCAAGCGTCAATGGCACGAACAGGAAATGGTACATGGCAGTTAAAGCAAACTGTAATCGTGACAGTTCGACAATATCAAACATCTTGACTCCTTGCTCCTAGCAGGAAGACACCGACTTGCGGCAACCCGACTTCATAAAAAAGTCTCGTAACTACCAGCAATAAATGCCTAAAACACAATAATGAATTATTAACTTAAATCTAAATCCAGTATATACCACAATAATATTACGCCCATATTCACATACAATAAATAAGATTTACGTGATTCAGCTTCGAATTCTGAATATAGGTCAACAATGCATACATTCTCGGAGGCACTATTTATATATTTTAAATCAATTAAATCAAGTTTAACGAATATTATCCAGATTAATAAGTTGATTTTAGTCAATTTTTCTCTTAGTTTGTTAATCTTTACAACTGTTATTTCATTCTGGTTTATCCAATGTTAACAGCTTGTTATTTACAATGAACTTTAATTTATTTTTTGCTCTAAAATGCTTTATAAAATTAACTTTTCTTTTTCATAATAGAAAAATATATTTTTTCTATATTTTAAATTTAATTAATGAAATAAATAGATTCCATTAAAATCAGTTCAATTAAGTTTGAATGTAATTTCTCAATAACCTGACTAACCCGCTGTTAATATTATGAATAAATAAAATAAAAGGCCACCTTACGGCAGCCTTTTCTATAAAAATAGCTTATTTTATAATTGATTATGCCAATAGCTCTTTTACTGCATCACCAATATCAGCAAGACTGCGAACAGTCTTCACGCCAGCCGCTTCCAGTGCAGCAAATTTCTCATCAGCGGTTCCTTTACCACCAGCGATAATTGCGCCAGCATGCCCCATGCGCTTACCTTTAGGTGCGGTTACACCCGCGATATAAGCAACGACGGGTTTAGTGACATGCTCTTTGATGTACGCTGCGGCTTCTTCTTCAGCTGTACCACCGATTTCACCAATCATAACGATGGCTTCGGTTTGTGGATCTTCTTGGAACAGCTTCAGGATATCGATAAAGTTTGAACCAGGGATTGGATCACCACCGATACCAACACAGGTAGACTGGCCCAGGCCCGCATCAGTCGTCTGTTTAACAGCTTCATACGTCAATGTACCAGAACGGGATACGATACCGACTTTACCTGCTTTGTGAATATGACCAGGCATAATCCCGATCTTACATTCACCCGGAGTGATAACACCCGGACAGTTAGGACCGATCATGCGAACACCAGCCTGATCCAGTTTTACTTTCACTGTCAGCATATCAAGCGTCGGGATACCTTCTGTAATCGTGATGATAAGCTTAATGCCCGCATCAATCGCTTCCAGAATAGAATCTTTGCAGAATGGAGCCGGAACATAAATAATAGACGCTGTCGCACCCGTGGCTTCAACTGCTTCACGCACGGTATTGAATACCGGTAAGCCCAGATGCTCAGTACCACCTTTACCGGGTGTTACACCACCAACCATTTGAGTACCGTAAGCAATCGCTTGTTCGGAGTGGAAAGTACCTTGGCTGCCAGTAAAACCCTGACAAATCACTTTGGTGTTTTTATCGATTAAAATAGACATTATTTATTCCCCGCTGCTGCTACTGCCTGTTTAGCTGCGTCTGTCAAACTGGTTGCTGCAATGATGTTCAGACCACTGTCTGCCAGTTTCTTAGCACCCAATTCAGCATTGTTTCCTTCCAGACGAACGACTACCGGTACGTTGACACCCACTTCTTCCACCGCACCAATAATACCGTCAGCAATCAGGTCACAACGGACAATACCACCAAAGATATTTACAAAAACCGCTTTAACATTTTCATCTGACAAGATGATCTTGAATGCTTCGGTCACACGCTCTTTAGTCGCGCCACCACCCACATCAAGGAAGTTTGCCGGTGCACCGCCATGCAGTTTGACAATGTCCATGGTACCCATTGCCAAACCCGCACCATTCACCATGCAACCGATGTTGCCGTCCAGTGCAACGTAGTTCAGTTCCCATTGAGCCGCCTGAGCTTCACGCGGATCTTCCTGTGAAGGATCGTGCATTTCACGCAATTCAGCCTGACGGAACATCGCGTTACCATCTGCGCCTAATTTTCCATCCAGACAGATCAGGTCACCTTGCGTTGTGATAACCAACGGGTTGATTTCAACCAGAGCTAAATCACGCTCCAGGAACAAGTTAGCCAGTCCCAAGAAAATTTTGGTGAATTGACCAACCTGCTTACCTGTCAAACCGAGTTTGAACGCTAATTCACGGCCTTGATAAGGCATAGGGCCAGTTAGTGGGTCGATGATTGCTTTATGAATCAGTTCGGGCGTTTCTTCCGCCACTTTTTCTATTTCGACGCCACCTTCAGTAGAGGCCATAAACACTACACGACGTGTACCACGGTCAACAACAGCCCCAAGATACAGCTCCTTGGCAATATCGGTTGCACCTTCTACCAAGACCTGATGAACAGGTTGCCCCTGTGCATCTGTCTGGTATGTTACCAGTCGTTTACCCAGCCATTGTTCAGCAAACGCACGGATATCTTCCTTGCTGTTGACGACTTTCACGCCACCAGCCTTACCGCGGCCACCTGCATGAACCTGACATTTAACGACCCAAGGACCTGAACCAATCTTGGATGCTGCTTCTTCTGCTTCGCGCGGAGTGGTACAAGCATAACCAGCTGGTGCTGGTAAACCATACCGTGCAAAAAGTTGTTTTGCCTGATACTCGTGTAAATTCATGATGTTCTATCCATAATTTAGTATAAGAAAGGTAAATTACCTTCTATACCTGTCATCTTTCACGTTGCTGCTTTGTTGGCTGCCTTCGCTCACTCCAGTCACATAGTTATCTATATTCCCGGGGATTCACTCTCTTGCCATCGCACAGCATCGCGAAATCTATAAGGTATAATCTTGTTGCTCTGGATATGACCAGTCCAAAAAGGACTGGCCTGCATATACATTCTTACATCAACGTCGTACTACTTCAGACTTGGCGGTATTCAACACATTTCGCCAATAATGATGCTATACATCCAGCAACAAACGTGTTGGATCTTCCAGCATTTCTTTGATGGTCACCAGGAAGCCTACTGATTCACGACCGTCAATCAAACGGTGATCATAAGAAAGCGCCAGATACATCATCGGGAGGATCTCAACCTGACCATTGACTGCCATTGGGCGATCTTTGATGGCATGCATACCGAGGATCGCACTTTGTGGTGGGTTAATGATCGGCGTAGACATCAAGGAACCGAAAACACCGCCATTGGTAATGGTGAAATTGCCGCCAGTGAGTTCCTCAACGGTCAATTTGCCGTCGCGGCCTTTGATAGCCAGTTCTTTGATGCTTTTCTCAATTTCAGCCATGCTCAGTGCATCTGCATCACGCAGAACTGGTGTTACCAGGCCACGTGGTGTGGATACCGCAATGCTGATATCAAAATAGTTGTGGTAAACCACGTCAGTACCATCAATAGAAGCGTTAACTTCTGGGTAGCGTTTCAGTGCTTCAACGACTGCTTTCACATAGAAAGACATAAAGCCCAAACGCATGCCATGACGTTTTTCAAACGCGTCGCCATACTGCTTACGCAGTTCCTGAATTGGCTTCATATTGACTTCATTGAAAGTCGTCAACATTGCTGTATTGTTTTTCGCTTCCAGCAGACGCTCTGCAACACGCTTGCGCAGACGAGTCATCGGAACACGTTTTTCACTGCGGTGTGGCAGAGAAGACGTCTGTGAAGCAGCTGCCGCCGCAGCAGGTTTGTCACTTTCTTTTTTATTCGCAGCAATGTGTTTTTCTACGTCTTCACGGACAATACGACCACCAACACCACTGCCTCTGATTGCAGCAGGATCTAAGTCATGCTCTGCAATCAGGCGACGAACCGCCGGGCTCAATGCATCATTGCTTTCTTCTTCCAAAGAAGCTGTCTGACGCTGTGCTGGTGTTGCTTCTGTTGTTCCTTTCACGTCAGCAGGTATACCTGTGCTGTCACCAAGGCGAATACGACCAAGCAGTTGTCTGGACAGTACAGTGGCCCCTTCTTCTTCCAGAATGGCTTCCAGAACACCCGCTTCGCTTGCTGGTACTTCCAAAACAACTTTGTCAGTTTCAATTTCAACCAGCACTTCGTCACGCTCAATGGTGTCACCTGGTTTTTTATGCCATGTCGCAACAGTGGCATCTGCAACAGATTCAGGAAGGTCCGGAACCAGAATTTCTACGCTACTCATTTTCTATCCTTAATTTATTCAACGTTCAGAGCGTCATCAACCAGTGCTTGCTGTTGCTTCTGGTGAACAGACGTATATCCCACAGCCGGGGAAGCAGATGCTGGACGACCTGCATAACGTAAAGATGCCCCAAATGGGATCGCTTCACGGAAATTGTGTTGGCTGCAATACCAAGCCCCTTGGTTCAATGGTTCTTCCTGACACCAGACAAAATCATGAACATGGGCATATTGCTCAAGCTGAGCTTGTAAATCCTGACGTGGGAATGGGTACAGCTGTTCAATGCGCACGATAGCAACATTGGTCTGTTCATTCTTACGACGCTGTTCCAGCAGATCGTAATAAACTTTACCGGAACAAAGTACAACGCGTTTAACATCTTTCGGAGCCAACGCGTCAATTTCACCAATCACTGGCTCAAATTTGCCTTCAGCCAACTCCTCCAGACTAGAGACAGCCAACGGATGACGAAGCAGCGATTTAGGTGACATAACGATAAGTGGACGACGCATACCACGCAGTGCCTGACGGCGCAGCATGTGATAAACCTGAGCCGGGGTCGAAGGTACGCACACCTGCATATTTTGTTCTGCGCACAGTTGCAGGTAACGCTCCAGACGTGCTGATGAGTGCTCTGGCCCCTGACCTTCATAGCCATGTGGCAATAACATCACCAGACCACACATACGGCCCCATTTTTGTTCGCCAGAGCTGATGAACTGGTCAATGACTGTCTGAGCTACGTTGGCAAAATCACCAAACTGCGCTTCCCAAATTGTCAGTACACGAGGTTCTGTGGTTGCATAACCGTATTCAAATGCCAGCACCGCTTCTTCTGACAACACGGAGTCCCATACATTGAACACTCCCTGACTATTGTGAATATTTGCCAACGGCACATAAACAGAAGCATTAGTCTGGTTGTGAATCACTGCATGACGATGGAAGAAAGTACCACGGCCCGCATCTTCACCAGAAAGACGCACAGGAATACCTTCATCAACCAACGTTGCATAAGCCAGGTTTTCCGCTCCGCCCCAGTCAAACAGCTTGTTGCCGTTTGCCATTTCAGCACGGTCACCATAAATTTTTGCAACACGGGAGTGCATTTCAACTTCAACAGGAATAGAACTGATACGCTTACCGAGATCTTGCAGGCGTTTCATATCCACTTGATGCGGATATTCTTCATCCCATTCATGGTTCAGGTATGGTTCCCAAGTGAATGAGTGCAGCCCCATTGGACGCCATTCATCAACAACACATTCACCATGATCCAGCGCATCACGGTACAGGTTCACCATCTCTGTAACATCATTAGCCGCCAGCAAACCTTCTGCTATCAGCTTATCACCATAAATTTTGCGCGCTGTTGCCTGCTTTTTGATTTTCTGGTACATCAACGGCTGAGTTGCACTTGGTTCATCCGCTTCGTTATGACCATGGCGGCGATAGCACACCAAGTCGATCATCACGTCACGTTTGAAGGTATTACGGAAATCAAGCGCCAAACGGGTAACAAATGCAACAGCTTCAGGATCATCGGCATTAACGTGGAAAATCGGCGCCTGAACCATCTTCACAATATCAGTACAATATTGCGTTGAGCGTGCATCTTTAGGATTGGAAGTCGTAAAACCGACTTGGTTGTTAACCACAATGCGTACTGTACCACCCACTTCGTAACCACGAGCCTGAGACATGTTCAGTGTTTCCTGAACAACGCCTTGCCCTGTAACAGCGGCATCACCGTGGATAGTAACAGGCAGGACCATGTTGCTGCGACCTTCATCAAGACGATCACGGCGGGCGCGTACTGAACCGATAACAACTGGGCTGACAATTTCAAGGTGAGATGGGTTAAAGGCCAGCGCTAAATGCACCAGACCACCTTCTGTTTCGAAATCAGAAGAGAAACCTTGGTGGTATTTAACGTCACCGGTACCAAGGTGTTCTTTGTGTTTTCCCGCAAACTCATCGAATAAATCGGCTGGTTTTTTACCTAAAAGGTTAACGAGTACATTGAGACGACCACGGTGCGCCATTCCCAATACAACTTCACGAGTATCTTGTTTACCTGCGTGACGGATCAACTCTTTCAGCATAAGGATAAGCGCGTCACCCCCTTCAAGAGAGAAACGTTTCGCCCCCGGGAATTTCGCTCCCAGATAACGTTCCAAGCCTTCCGCAGCCGTTAATTCTTTCAGAAAACGATGCTTTTCTTCTGCATTGAATTGTGAATTGACTGCCACAGACTCGAGACGTTGCTGAATCCAGCGTTTTTCTTCTGTATTGGTGATATGCATGTATTCCGCACCAATTGAACCGCAATAAATGCGCTTCAGGGAGTCGTACAAATCGGCCAATTTCATTGTCTCTTTGCCAATGGCAAAAGAGCCTACGTTAAAGGTTTCTTCAAAATCCGCTTTTGTTAAATTATGGAAAGCAGGATCGAGATCTGCGACAGGTTCCTGTTTCCATAATCCCAATGGATCAAGGTTTGCATGTTGATGTCCGCGGAAGCGGAATGCATTGATAAGTTGCAAAACTTTGACTTGTTTTGCATCCATTGCTGGATCGCTGACTGAAGTGTGGTAACGCGTGGCATCCTTTGCCAGACGACGGAAGTAATCGCGTGTCTGTGAGTGAAGTTGTTCCCCGCTAAGTCCTGAATCCGGTAACTGTTGGAAAATTTCTCTCCAACTTTCATCAACAGAGTTAGGATCGGTTATATAGTCTTCATAGATTTGCTCTATGTAAGACTGGTTTGCACCAGCCAAAAAGCTTGAGTCCAGCCAGTCCTTCATTGCGCCGTTCTGCATTGTGATCCCTTAAGCTTTAAAAAGCTTTAGTTTTCGCCGTGGTTAACAAATACCGCTTAATTAGCGGTGTTGATAAAAGGTTCATTTGGACGTGCTTAATGCATGTTCTTTAATTCGGGTTTTCCTACCCCTCAAGGAACCTTTAAAAACTGAATAACAGTTTTTAAAGGTTCCTTTTATTTAAAAACACGAGCCGTCGTTAGCAGTAGGCAATTTATCATTTTTCATTCTTTATGCCCTCCACTCGTTTGATTTTTATTTCAAAATTGTGGAGGGCAACATTATATGCATTATTTACACACTATTTATGTGTTATTTATGCACGATATTTCATTTATGCGCTATGTTTCAGCAGCATAGATTTAATATGGCCGATCGCTTTTGTCGGATTCAAGCCTTTAGGACATACGTTAACGCAGTTCATAATTCCATGACAACGGAACACACTGAAAGCATCATTCAGATTATCCAAGCGTGACGATGTTTCAGTATCACGGCTGTCAATCAGGAAACGATATGCAGCTAAAAGACCTGCCGGACCGATAAATTTATCCGGATTCCACCAGAACGACGGACAAGACGTCGAACAGCAAGCACACAGAATACATTCATACAGACCATCAAGCTTTTCACGTTGTTCAGGTGATTGCAGGTGCTCACGCGCAGGCGGATTTTTACCATCATTAATCACATAAGGACGGATTTTTTCGTATTGCGCGTAGAATTGCCCCATATCAACAACCAAATCACGAACGACTGGTAAGCCCGGCAATGGACGAATCACAATTTTCTTATTACCACGTTGCAACGCGGATACCGGCGTTATACATGCCAGACCATTTTTGCCATTCATATTCACGCCGTCAGAACCACAAACACCCTCACGACAAGAACGACGGAATGACAAAGTAGGATCCTGCTCTTTTAGCTGGATAAGCGCATCCAGCAGCATCATATCCCGGCCTTCCTCTGCATCCAGAGTATAATCCTGCATACGGGGCACATCATCGACATCTGGATTGTAGCGATAAATCGAGAATTCAAGTTTCATAATCTATTTCTCCGCAACTGGACGCAATTAGTAAGAACGCACTTTCGGCGGGAAAGCTTCACGCAGCGTTGGCTGCATATTCACTTCACGGCGAGTCATGCTCTCAGTTTGCGGTAAGTACAGGCTATGGCATAACCAGTTGGCATCATCACGTTCCGGATAATCAAAACGGCTGTGAGCACCACGACTTTCTGTACGGAAATTCGCAGAAACGGCTGTCGAATAAGCGGTTTCCATCAAGTTATCCAGTTCCAGACATTCAATGCGCTGTGTATTGAATTCTGATGAGGTGTCATCTAGGCGTGCGTTTTTCAGACGTTCACGAATCACTTTCAGCTCATCCAGCCCTTTTGCCATTGCATCCCCTTCGCGGAATACCGAGAAGTTATTCTGCATGCAGGATTGCAGAGCCTTACGGATTTCAACAGGATCTTCACCTGAACGGGTATTGTTCCAACGGTTTAAACGCGCCAATCCGGCCTCAACATCGGATTCGCTGGCATCACGGCTGGTTCCTTGTTCCATCAGGCACTCTTTCAAATGCACACCGGCAGAACGACCAAATACCACCAAATCAAGCAATGAGTTACCACCCAGACGGTTTGCTCCGTGAACGGATACACAGGCAATTTCACCCACTGCAAACAAGCCCGGAATGATGACATCTTCGCCTTTTTCGTTGATTGTCAGTGCCTGACCCGTGATCTTAGTCGGGATGCCTCCCATCATATAGTGACAGGTCGGAATAACCGGAATCGGTTCTTTTACTGGATCGGCATGAGCGAAAGTACGGGACAATTCGAGGATACCCGGCAGACGGGATTCCAGTACATCTTTGCCCAGATGATCCAGTTTCAATTTCACATGAGGACCCAGAGGACCATCGCAACCACGGCCTTCACGGATTTCGATCATCATGGAACGAGCAACCACATCACGACCCGCAAGGTCTTTGGCATTTGGTGCGTAACGCTCCATGAAGCGCTCACCGTCTTTATTCAGCAGGTAACCACCTTCACCACGGCAGCCTTCTGTAACCAATACACCCGCGCCCGCAATACCCGTTGGATGGAATTGCCACATTTCCATATCCTGAACAGGAACACCTGCACGCAATGCCATACCCACACCATCACCGGTATTGATATGCGCATTCGTTGTGGATTGGTAAATACGGCCAGCACCACCTGTTGCCAGGATCGTTGCCTTAGCTTTGAAATAGACGACTTCACCGGTTTCAATACAGATAGCAGTACAACCAACAATTGCACCGTCCTGATTTTTAACCAAATCCAGTGAATACCACTCGGAGAAAATCGTTGTGTGGTTTTTCAGGTTCTGCTGATACAAAGTATGCAATAAAGCATGACCGGTACGGTCAGCAGCAGCAGCAGTGCGGGCAGCCTGTTCACCACCGAAGTTTTTGGATTGTCCGCCAAACGGGCGCTGATAAATCCGGCCATCGTCCAGACGGGAGAATGGCAAACCCATGTGTTCTAGTTCCAGAATGGCTTCAGGGCCAGTTTTACACATATATTCGATGGCGTTCTGATCGCCGATATAATCGGAACCTTTCACCGTGTCATACATGTGCCATTCCCAGTTATCTTCATGGGAATTACCCAGAGCGACAGTGATACCCCCCTGTGCTGATACTGTATGAGAACGAGTTGGGAATACTTTGGAAATCAAAGCACAAGATAAACCCATTTGTGAAATTTGCAGTGCAGCACGCATACCTGCACCACCAGCACCGATAACAACAGCGTCAAACTCTCTTACTGGCAGTTTCATTTATGCACCCCACACAACAATTGTTCCGTAAATCAAATAAGACAGCAGTGCCACAATAATCACCAGCTGCAACACCAGACGCATTGCGAGTGGCTTGACATAGTCTGTCAGCACCTGCCACATACCAATCCAGGCATGAACCAGAATGGAAAGGAGCGTCAATACGGTGAACACTTTTGTTAGGGATGAAGAGAAGAAACCACGCCAGATTTCATAAGTCATATCAGATGTTGTTGCCACAAAACCAACAAGGTAAAGGACGTACAAAACAATAATAATTGCGGATGCGCGCAGCAACAGCCAGTCCTGAATACCTGTACGACCCAATGCGGATGCATTGCTTACCATAATAATACCCCAGCCAGAATAGACAGAATAACCGCGATCACTATTGCTACTTTGGCAGAAGCACTACCGGTAGCGAGGTTTTCTTCCAAGAATCCAAAATCCATCAACACATGGCGAATACCTCCACAGATATGGTAAGCCAACGCCGTTAATATCCCCCACAGGATAAATTTGGCGAAGAAGCCGGTCATGATTTCAGATGCTTGTAGGAAGCCCTCCTGCGAAGACAGTGACATACCCAACAACCACAGAAGAATGCCGACTGCGATAAAGGTGATGACGCCTGAGATACGGTGCAAGATCGATGCTATCGCGGAGACGGGTTGGTTAATCGTCCGCAGATCAAGGTTGACAGGTCTTTGTTTTTTCACAATTTTGCCCACAAAGCTTTTTTTATTTTCCATCCTCCGGTCCTGGGCAGAAATCAGACAGCGCTAAGGGGATACAAAGACACAACATAATTAAATTAACAATCCTTACTGTTTATCAAAAGTTGTGATTTGATTACGCTGGGTGCTCCTACATCAGGGTAATCCGGAGACCTGACGGAAGTATAAGTACTTCACATTGTTATTACAATTCCCACACAATATGATTATTAACATTTAGCGTGAACAGTGAGTAAGATCACGCTTCAAACATTTTTCATAAAATCCATTATCTTGTTTGACAATGATTAAACATTTATCTTACATATATGTCGTTATATATTGTTTAGCATCGTTTCACGATGAAAAAGCATACTTAACGAAAAACAGTAGCTATGTGAAAGTATCGTATAAGCACAAAATGATAACATTTAATGTTAAGAATACTTTAAACATAGCTCACAGAAACTTTTTAACAACCTGAAAACCATTGTCGTCCGTAATGAAATTTCAGCGTTAAATGTGATACCAGCCTGATTTTAAGTTCTCTCCGGTAGCACAATGCCTTCGGCACAGTATAAATTGCGCCTATCTGGTTGTTAGGGGTTATAAATATATAAGCGCTAAGGAGATGTAAATGGCTGATAAAAAAGCTACGTTGAACATAAATGGTTCAGCTGCTATCGAACTAGACGTACTAACGCCAACCCTAGGTTCTGAAGTGATTGACGTTCGTACCCTCGGCTCAAAAGGCTTCTATACCTATGATCCTGGCTTTACTTCCACCGCCTCTTGTGAGTCAAAAATTACCTATATCGATGGCGATGAAGGCATTTTGTTGCACCGTGGTTTTCCCATCGATCAGCTCGCAACGGAATCGACTTACCTGGAAGTCTGCTATATTCTGCTGTACGGCGAACCACCAACACCTGAAGAATATAAAAAATTCAAAACTACGGTGACCCGCCATACCATGATCCACGAACAGATCACCCGCCTGTTCCACGGTTTCCGCCGCGATTCACACCCAATGGCTGTACTTTGTGGTGTTACAGGTGCACTGGCTGCTTTCTATCACGATGCACTGGATGTTCATAACCCTCGCCACCGTGAAATTACCGCTTACCGCTTATTGTCCAAAATGCCAACCGTGGCGGCAATGTGTTACAAGTATTCTCTGGGCCAGCCTTTCGTTTACCCTCGTAACGATCTCTCTTACGCGGCTAACTTCCTGTACATGATGTTCTCAACACCTTGTGAAGAGTATAAAGTCAATCCTGTGCTGGAACGCGCCATGGACCGCATCTTCATTCTGCATGCGGATCATGAGCAGAATGCTTCAACCTCCACGGTGCGTACTGCCGGCTCTTCCGGCGCCAACCCATTTGCCTGTATTGCCGCAGGTATTGCATCCTTGTGGGGGCCTGCCCACGGTGGGGCAAACGAAGCCTGTCTGCGTATGCTGGAAGAAATCCAGACTGTTGAGCACATTCCTGAATTCATCGCCCGTGCCAAAGATAAAAATGACTCTTTCCGCCTGATGGGATTTGGTCATCGCGTTTACAAAAACTACGATCCTCGCGCAACTGTTATGCGTGAAACCTGCCACGAAGTGTTAAATGAACTTGGCCTGAATGACAGCCTGCTGGAAGTGGCGATGGAGTTGGAGCGTATTGCCCTGAATGACCCGTACTTTATCGAGAAGAAACTGTATCCGAATGTCGATTTCTATTCTGGCATTATCCTGAAAGCCATGGGTATCCCATCGTCCATGTTTACTGTGATTTTCGCCATCGCCCGTACTATTGGCTGGATTGCCCACTGGAATGAAATGCACGATGAAGGTTTGAGGATTGCTCGCCCACGCCAGCTTTACACCGGCCATGACAAGCGTGACTTCCAGAGCCGGTTAAAAAAATAATTTAACCAATAAAACTATGCTATTCACATTTTGAATAGTTTATTTCTACACCTCTTATCTCAGTTTTACTCTGAAATCGGAGGTGTAGTTTTTTATGGAAACTATTGGATTTTTTTCTTCCTCATCACCCGCAACTGCTTTTGCTCCCACCCGCACTGCCAGAGGCATCAATTACCTACAAAACAAAGGATATAAAACAAAAGCAGGAATACTGACAGGAAAAAGTGACTTTTATCGTTCTGGCAGCATAATTGTAGGAATTCAAGCAATAGCTGTACATTTACCTGATAGTGTTCGCCCAGTGCCTGTTGGGATGAAGTCATGTCATCGACCATAGCAACAACATCAAGTGGTTCGTTAAACCGCCGGAAAATGAATCCTTATGATGCCGCCATGGAACGCTATCTGGCAGATCCCTTTTTCGGTAGCATCGAACGCCGGGTTGTACCTCAAGGTGAAGGAAACTTAGCACTCGGAAATGAAGCAGCGCGTCATGTATTCGATGCGGCTGGTGTTCCACCAGATGAAGTGGATTGCCTGATCTCAGTATCAAAGTTTCCTGATCATATCGGCTCAGGTAATGCTGGATATATTGCACAAGCACTGGGTACAGGTGGAGGTGCATTCAACATAAAGGATATAACCCGGAAGTTTCTGACGATTTAAATCTGGGGAAGTCAGGAGTCCTCTCATCTCTGGCAATTATGCGCTTAGTTTCATTTATAAAAGACGGATTCAACATTATTGTCGGAGTCAGTAACCCGAGAGTACATTTTACTACCATTCGCGGGATCGCATGTTATGTCGATGAGAAGTCACAGATATTCAACGTAACATCATTGCCAGTGAACTAGGATTATGATCCCGCCATATATGCCCTTGGCGGTTTTCCTGTGAATTTACGGAAAAATGTGACAAATGCACTATCACTGACAAAACCGAGTTCTTGTGCAACATAAGACAAAGTTTTATTCTGAGCGAGTAACTCTATCGCCTTTACCAACCGCCACTGTTGTCGCCATTGCTGGTAATTCATTCCGGTTTCACGATGAAATATGCGGGTAATCGTTTTTTCACTGGCTCCAATATAAGTCGCCAATGTGTGTAATGGTGGTGGTAATTGCTCAAACGATAAACCGGCCAAACGCCGATCAAAAGGCAGTGGTAATAGGGTTTGTTCTCTGCGGGCTTCACGGATCTCATCAAAAAACACCGCCAGCAAGTGTGCTCCCTTTCCCTGATACCAATCCAAATCGAAAGAAGATATCGCAATGCGTTCTAAAAGTGCCTGTAATAATGGCGTGGCTTCCAGTACTTCACTTCTTTCAGCAATCAGTTCGGTTTCCAACACATTCAGATAAATAGAACGATACCCTACCGAACCGCGCATTTCTGCCCGATGCCATGTTTTGGGAGGTATCCAGGCCACTCTGGTTGGTGGCAAAATTGAAATTTGATCTGCCAGTGTGATCTTGATGCAGCCTCGCTGGGTAAACAACAATTGCCCCATGTCATGCTGATGGATACCAGAATCATGTTGCCCCATTTCTGCGGCGATACCCACCACAGGCACATCCAAACTGTCTGGATCGAAATAATCACTTTGCCGTAACCACGCCATGTTAATTCCACCGATGAGAAGTCTGATTATGTAAATAATTAGTACTTATTATCATAAATAGACAGCAATCAGAATGCTAACCTTTGAGCCATCACTCACTTACCCCCTGAAAAAACGATGAAAACAAAACCCTCACTTTGGCTCTCAGTCGCATTAATGATGTTTCCCCAAATAGTTGAAACTATCTATAGCCCTGCATTAACCAATATCGCCGCTGGTTTTTCCGTCAGTTCAGAACAGGCAGCCCAAACCTTATCACTCTATTTTTTTGCCTTTGCCCTCGGTGTTGTGGTGTGGGGACGCATGTGTGATGTCATTGGCCGACGCCCGACTATCATTGCCGGCCTATTGCTTTACGGCCTCTCTTCCCTTCTGGCATTGCTGACTCAGCAATTCTGGCTATTGCTCATTGCCAGAATGTTATCGGCTTTTGGCGCCGCTGTTGGCTCTGTCGGCACACAAACCATCATGCGTGACAGCTATCAGGGAGATGAACTGGCCCGTATTTTTTCTGTGATGGGAATTGCATTGGCAATCAGTCCCGCGCTCGGCATGGCCAGCGGTTCAACATTGAATTATTTTGCCGGTTATAAAGCGGTATTTACCGGATTGGCGATTTTAGCCGTACTCCTAACCTGCTGGTCTGTGATGCGGCTACCGGAAACCCGCCCGGCTAATGTAAAAAAAGTGGCGCTATTGAGTACAGCACGCATGATGCTGAAAGATATTTCGATTTGGCGAAATGCGTTTCTGATCGCGTTTTTCAATATTTGCCTGTTTAGTTATTATCAATTGGCACCATTCCGTTTCGAACACTTTGGATTGTCACAGGCAATATTTGGTTATACTGGCCTGTTACTCACTCTGGGTGTGGGTTTCGGATCGCTATTAAACAAATACCTCTTAAAGAAACAGTGGAGATCCCCCGAATTAGTGGCTCTGGCCGCTGTTGTAACTTTACTGAGTGGCCTTTGTGTCTATCTGCTTGAAAATAGCTGGCTATTTATTTTTCCCATGCTGGGGATAGTGACGGCTTACGGGCTTGCCATTCCCAACATTCTGGCTTCCGCATTGAGCCATTATGGGGATCGGTTAGGTACTGCGGGCGCTTTACTGGGGCTATTTTACTATTTGTTGCTGGGGATTGGCTTGGCATTGGCCGGTTGGAGTCAGGCATTAGGCGGTATCTTGATTTGCTGTGGTATGGCCGTGTTTTTTTTAACCAGAAAACCATCACAAACAAACTTGGCTTAAGACCCGGCAATGTTAAGTATTTTCAGAAAAACAGCGTTTTTTTCCATTCCTGAGCACGCATGAAGCTTATTTTTGAGCATTTTTATTTTCTGCCTTCTTATACATGGAGTAACAACAGCTCCCAAATTTGTTAACCAATAACAAAATTGGGAGCCATCTAATTAATAAGAAAAACAACAGCTAGAAAAACCAACAGTTAAAAAAAACACTAGTCAGAAAATCAAGCCGGATTAGGAATATCGATAAAAGTCACATCCAACCCATGATTATTCGCCAGCCATTCACCGAGGGCTTTGATACCATAACGTTCTGTTGCATGATGGCCTGCTGAAAAGAAATGCAGCCCCATCTCACGGGCAACGTGAACCGTTTTCTCTGATACTTCTCCGGTCACAAAAGCGTCAACGCCAAACTCAGCTGCCTGCTCAATAAAGCTCTGGCCTCCGCCTGTACACCATGCCAGAGTGCGAATTTCTTCTGGTGCATTATCTCCGCAATGCAGCACTTCGCGTTCTAACCTTTTTTCCAGACGCTCAGCCAATTCTGCGGGTGTGATGGGCTGATCAAAGGCGCCATGAGGAAGCAGAGAATCAATATTGCCAATCACCTTCACACCCATCTGCCGAGCGAGTTGAACATTGTTCCCCAGCAAAGGGTGAGCATCCAACGGGAGATGATAACCATATAGATTAATATCATTGCAAAGCAGTGTTTGCAGGCGACGACGTTTCATGCCCCGGATAACAGGTGATTCATTTTTCCAAAAATAGCCATGATGAACGATGATCGCATCCGCCTCAAGGCGCACCGCTTCATCCAATAGTGCCTGACAAGCTGTCACACCAGTCACTACCCGCTGTACATGAGGACGACCTTCTACCTGTAATCCATTGGGGGCATAATCTTGAAATTCACGGATATTCAATTCCGTATTGAGCACATGCTCCAATTCAACATTGTTCATATCATTCCCCCTATTATTCGTTTTTTCAATGAAATATAAAATAAAACACCTTGCCAGAATAAACTGGCAAGGTGTAAAAATACCATATTCAATAGAGCCAATCTTAGCGATTTCGAATACCGGCAGCCATTTCTGAGCTTTCTAACCACACCGGCTTCTCACTGGTTTTTAACCATACTTTATGCAGGTAGCTGTAAAAACGAGCACGATCGTGACGAAACAGCATAACAGGAAGCGCAATGACGCCCAAAGCGATAGCGCCAACACGCCGCAAGAGAACCTCATACCAAGAATATGAACGGTATGTAGACATTGGTAACCTCCTCACGGGTTAAATATGTAAGATGTATAAAATTTTACCCGATAAAATGAAAATTTACTACTCATCCGACCACTTTTTTGCTCTGTAAATCACTCTTTTTTTCCTCTCTCGTAATTTAATTACAAAATTGATACCTAAACAGAAACAAAACAAACAATTTAAAAACAAAAAATTAACCTGATGAGGTTTGCTACACTTGCTTTAATAAAACACCCAATTAGTTAGGTCATGTTATCTTTTATACTTTTTTTACGCGTTTAAACTCTCTTTTAACAACTTCTTTGCATTGTCATTCTTATGCTGTAACTGATTATTTTTAAAAACAATAAGCAAGGAGATACACCATGAATATATTCCTCTTCCTTGGTCTTTTTCTGGTGGTGCTATTACTTCTCTATCTGATTTATGCGTTATTAAATGCGGAGGATTTCTAAATGATGGCATCCGCTTTTTTACTGATTGCCAGCTTCCTGTTGGTTCTGTTTTTATTGAGCAAGCCGCTTGGTAATCTGATAGCCAATTTGATTGAAGGAGAATTGCCCCGCTGGCTGACAAAAACAGAATCGAGCCTGTGGCGCTGTTGTGGGTTGCAAACACCCGGCAGCAATATCAAAGAAATGAACTGGCGGCAATATTCCCTTTCTATCCTGATATTCAATGTCGCAGGATTACTGTTGCTATTTATTCTGTTAATGAATCAGGCCCATTTACCCCTGAATCCACAACATTTTGCAGATATGAAATGGGATCTGGCACTCAATACCGCAATAAGTTTTATCACCAACACAAACTGGCAGGCTTACAGCGGAGAAAATACCCTCAGTTACCTAAGCCAAATGGCCGGATTGACGGTGCAGAATTTTCTGTCCGCGGCAACAGGTATTGCCGTGGCTTTTGCTCTGATAAGAGCCTTTTCCCGTCAGGGCGTGAACACATTGGGAAATGCATGGGTTGATATTACCCGCATCACTTTGTATTTGCTGCTGCCGCTTGCCATCATTATTGCGTTATTTTTTGTCAGTCAAGGTGTTATCCAAAACTTTTCCCCTTATGTTTCCATCCATACCCTTGAAGGCCAACAGCAATTGCTTCCCATGGGACCGGTCGCCTCTCAGGAAGCCATAAAATTACTGGGAACCAATGGCGGGGGATTTTTTGGTGCAAACTCAGCCCACCCTTTTGAAAATCCAACCCCGCTGAGTAATTTTGTACAAGTTCTGGCTATTTTTCTGATCCCCAGCGCATTGTGTTTCGCCTTCGGAGTGGTCGTCGGCGATAATCGTCAGGGATACGCTTTACTCTGGGCGATGAGCATTATTTTTATCATCGCAACAGCCGTTGTAATGTACGCCGAAATAGCAGGCAGTCCCCATTTCAATGCCACGAACATCAACGGGCATTTTAATATGGAAGGAAAAGAATCCCGTTTTGGCATTCTGGCATCTTCCCTGTATAGCACCGTGACCACAGCCGCATCCTGTGGTGCAGTCAATTCAATGCATGACTCCTTCACCCCTTTGGGAGGAATGATCCCACTCTGGTTAATACAAATCGGCGAAGTGGTGTTTGGCGGAACCGGCTCCGGGCTTTGTGGCATGTTACTGCTTGTTCTGCTGGCTGTATTCATTGCCGGTTTAATGATTGGCCGGGCACCTGAATACTTGGGCAAAAAAATCGATGTCTATGATATGAAAATGGTCGCACTGGCCATTTTGGTTACCCCTTCACTTGTCTTGTTGGGCACCGCATTAGCCATTTCAACCGATGCCGGGCGCAATGCCATTACCAATCCCGGCGCACACGGTTTCACTGAAATACTTTATGCGCTTTCATCGGCCGCCAATAACAACGGCAGTGCCTTCGCAGGCCTGAATGCCAACAATACCTTTTACAATTTACTATTGGGAGCTGCCATGTTTCTTGGGCGTTTTGGCATGATCCTGCCAGTTCTTGCCATTGCGGGTTCCATGAGCAACAAAAAACGCCAGCCCATCAGTAGCGGCACTTTGCCCACTTACGGCTTTTCCTTTATCGGATTATTAATCCTGGTTGTTTTGCTGATTGGAGCACTCACTTTTATTCCTGCTCTGGCGCTTGGCCCCATCGCAGAACACTTACAACTTTGGCAATGAGAGTGAAAGGTAAATCATGAAAAATAAACAGCAAATATTATTTGAACCGACGCTGATTCGCCATGCTCTTATCGATTCATTTAAAAAATGCCATCCGGCTCATCAATGGCGCAATCCTGTCATGTTTGTCGTCTATCTGGGCAGTTGCCTGACTACCGCTTTATGGTGCGGAATATTGACAGGTCAATTTACTGGCAATGCCCTGTTTACGGGCTCTATTGCCCTCTGGCTATGGTTTACCGTCCTGTTTGCCAATTTTGCAGAAGCACTGGCGGAAGGACGCAGCAAAGCTCAGGCATCCAGTCTCAAGGGCGTAAAGAAAACCAGTTGGGCAATCAAACTGGCCTCATCCAACCGTGAAGCAGCAAAGGAAAAAGTAACGTCTGACACTTTGCGCAAAGGTGACATCGTGCTGGTAGAAGCCGGTGACATTATCCCCTGCGATGGTGAGGTGATTGAAGGGGGGGCTTCCGTTGATGAAAGTGCCATTACAGGAGAATCAGCTCCCGTCATTCGGGAATCCGGGGGAGATTTTTCTTCCGTGACTGGCGGTACACGGGTTTTATCAGATTGGCTGATCATTGAATGCACCGTCAATCCGGGAGAAACCTTTCTGGACCGGATGATCTCCATGGTTGAAGGTGCCAAACGCCGGAAAACCCCCAACGAAATTGCCCTCACGATTTTGCTCACTGCACTGACCATCATTTTCCTGCTTGTCTGCGTAAGCCTGCTGCCTTTTTCTCTATTCAGCACAGAGATCAGCCAAACCGGCAGCCCCATAACCCTTACCGTGATCGTGGCGCTGCTGGTTTGCCTCATTCCCACCACCATTGGCGGATTGCTTTCAGCCATTGGTGTCGCGGGCATGAGCCGCATGTTAGGGGCCAATGTGATAGCAACAAGCGGGCGCGCCATTGAAGCCGCGGGAGATGTGGATGTCCTGCTGCTGGATAAAACCGGAACCATCACCTTGGGCAATCGTCAGGCATCTCAGTTTTTGCCGGCTCCCGGCGTTACCGAGAAGCAATTGGCCGATGCCGCACAGCTCTCCTCCCTTGCTGATGAAACCCCTGAAGGGCGCAGTATCGTGATTTTGGCAAAGCAGCGTTTCAATATGCGAGAACGCGATCTGTTGGCATTGAACGCTAAATTTGTTCCCTTCTCAGCGATTACGCGCATGAGCGGGGTCAACATAGATAACCGGACTATCCGTAAGGGCGCCGTTGATGCCATTCGCCGTCATATTGAAGCCAATCACAGCAAATTCCCTGAAGCCATTGACCTCTTGGTGCAACAAGTGGCGCACAAAGGAGGAACACCGTTGGTCGTTGCGGAAAACCAGCGGGTCTTGGGCGTCGTTGCCCTGAAAGATATCGTCAAAGGTGGGATTAAAGAACGTTTCAGCGAGATGCGCAGAATGGGAATAAAAACCGTCATGATCACCGGAGATAACCACCTGACTGCGGCAGCAATTGCGGCTGAAGCGGGAGTGGATGATTTTCTGGCGGAAGCCACACCCGAAGCCAAACTGGCCTTGATACGCCAATACCAATCTGAAGGCCGGCTGGTTGCCATGACGGGAGACGGGACAAACGACGCCCCTGCACTGGCACAGGCTGATGTTGCGGTTGCCATGAATTCAGGTACACAGGCGGCAAAAGAAGCAGGAAATATGGTGGATCTCGATTCCAATCCCACTAAACTGATTGAAGTTGTGCATATCGGGAAGCAGATGTTAATGACCCGTGGCTCCCTGACCACATTCAGCATTGCCAATGACATAGCCAAATATTTCGCCATCATTCCTGCCGCCTTTGCCATTACCTATCCCCAACTCAATGCCCTGAACATTATGCACCTTCATTCTCCGGAGTCTGCTGTACTGTCTGCGGTTATTTTCAATGCAATCATCATTATTTTCCTGCTTCCACTGGCTCTGAAAGGTGTCAGCTATCGCCCGATGAACGCATTGTCGCTCTTGCGCCGGAACTTATGGATATATGGCCTGGGAGGTTTGCTCGTGCCCTTTATCGGCATCAAGCTCATTGACATATTACTGACTGCCTTGTTTCTCAAATAATTTCAGATAAGGTGATGAAAATGATCTGGTTACGTTCTTCCATTATCCTGTTGATATTTCTTACGCTCATCACAGGTATTGCCTATCCGCTGTTGGTGACAGGGATATCAAAAGCTCTATTTCCCCATCAGGCGCAAGGATCGTTAATCGAACAAAACGGCCAAAAAGTTGGCTCTGAATTAATCGGTCAAAATTTTACCAAGAACAGCTACTTTCATGGCCGCCCTTCCATGACGGCAGAAACCCCGTATAACGCCCTATCATCCGGGGGCAGCAATCTCGCAACAACCAATCCTGCATTGCTCAGCAAACTGCACAAAAACATTGTCCGGGAACATCTTTTTAATTATCCAGAAAACCGCCCGATCCCCATTGATCTCATCACGGCATCAGGCAGTGGGCTCGATCCCCACATATCACCGGAGGCTGCGGAATTTCAGGCACAACGCGTGGCTGCCACCCGCCATCTCCCGCTGGAAACGGTCCATGAATTAATTCAGAAACACATTGAATATCCCTTACTGGAATATATGGGGGAACCCGTGGTAAATGTATTGGAACTTAATCTTGCTCTGGATAATCTGAACCCACGAGGCTGATAAAACATGGATCAACTTGAACCACAACGCCCCGATCCGGATGACTTACTGGCACTGGCGAACGAAAATCCCCGCGGCAAGCTCAAAATATTTTTCGGTGCCTGTGCGGGAGTGGGTAAAACCTATGCCATGCTACAAGAAGCCCAGCGCTTGCTGGCTCAAGGGCTGGATGTCATCGCCGGCGTGGTTGAAACCCACGAAAGGCAAGAAACCGCGGCCTTGCTCAAAGGCTTGCCCCAATTGCCGCCAAAACATCTTCGTTACCACAAACGCAGGGTAGCCGCATTTGACATTGATGCGGCTATCGCCCGCCATCCGGCCATCATTCTGATGGACGAACTGGCATTCAGCAATCCACAAGGCTCCCGCCACCCCAAACGCTGGCAAGATGTGGAAGAATTACTGGAAGCGGGCATTGATGTCCTGAGCACCATCAACGTACAGCATCTGGAAAGCCTGAACGATGTCGTGGGAGCAATCACGGGGGTGCGTGTCCGGGAAACCATTCCTGATCACATATTTGATCAGGCTGATGATGTTGTTCTGGTTGATCTCCCGCCGGATGATCTTCGTCAGCGGCTTAATGATGGCAAGGTTTATATCTCAGGTCAGGCTGAGCGTGCCATCGAGCATTTTTTCCGTAAAGGCAACCTGATAGCTTTGCGCGAACTCGCCTTACGCCGCACGGCTGACCGTGTGGATGATCAAATGCGTGCCTTTCGAGATACCAGAGGCAAAGAGCCTGTATGGCATACGCGGGATAATTTACTTTTATGCATCGGCGATAATGCGGGCAACGAAAAACTGGTTCGGACAGCGGCCCGCCTTGCGGCAAAACTGGATTGTATCTGGCATGCCGTTTACGTTGAAACACCCAAGTTGCACCGACTGCCGGAAAGCAAACGGCGCACCATCCTGAAAACACTGAAACTGGCGCGAGATCTGGGAGCGGAAACCGCAACCCTGTCCGACTCCCGTGAAGAAAAGGCCATCTTGCGTTACGCAAGGGAACATAATCTGGGTAAAATCCTCATTGGCCGTTATTACGGTTCACACTCAACCTTCTTTAACTATAAATGGCGTCCTGATTTCTCTGAACGTCTGGGAAAACTCGGCCCTGATCTGGATTTGGTCATTGTTGCACTGGAAGATAAAAAACGCGGAAGCAGCGGAAATAAGGAACTGAAAGATCATCGACCATTCAATGAAAAATGGCGGTTCCAAGTTCAGGGATTCATTATGGCGATCGTGCTTTGTACCCTGACCACCTTATTTTCCCGCACATTTTTACTCACCCTTGATAAAGCCAATTTAGTCACACTCTATCTGCTGGGAGGGGTTGTCATCGCCCTGTTTTATGGGCGATGGCCCTCCGTTTTTGCCGCCCTTATCAATGTCATCAGTTTTGACATCTTTTTTGTCCAACCGCACTGGTCACTTGCGGTCACCGATATGCAATACCTGCTCACCTTTACCGTGATGCTGTTTGTGGGTGTTGTCGTGGGCAACCTGACCGCAGGAATACGCTATCAAGCCAGAATCGCCCGTTATCGAGAACAACGGACACGGCATTTATATGAAATTACCCGCGAATTGAGCAAAGCCCTGGATGAAGAAGATGTTGCCCGTATCAGCTATCACTTTCTGTCCAATTGCTTTCAGGCCAAAACGGGATTACTGCTGTTAAATCGTGAACACCACTTATATCAGGTAAAATCCGATAACGGTGGGCAAATGCAAATTGATGAAGCGATCGCCAAATGGTGCTTCGATAAAAAACAGCCTGCCGGAGCCGGTACCGACACATTACCGGGAGTTCCTTACCAATTGCAGCCCATCGCTACACCTTCTCAAACCTTTGCCGTTCTGGCGATAGAATCCTCTAACCTGCGCCAATTGCTGGTGCCGGAGCAACAGCGATTACTGCAAACCTTCACCGGACTGATTGCCAACGCACTCGAGCGCTTACATCTTGCCCGCAGCGCAGAATCCGCCAAACTGGAGGCGGAACGGGAACAACTGCGCAACTCGTTATTGGCAGCACTATCCCACGACTTGCGAACCCCATTGACCGTACTGTTCGGGCAGGCAGAAATACTGATGCTGGATTTGTCTGCCGAAAACTCGCCCCACACTAAGCAGGTTAACCAAATTCGCCAGCAAATCCTCAGCACATCCCGCTTAGTCAACAATTTGCTGGATATGGCACGCATTCAATCGGGCGGAATTCAACTCAATATTGAATGGCATTCATTGGACGAAATAGTTGGCAGTGCCTTGCGTTCACTGGAATATACCCTCAGCCGTTACGACATAGAACTTTCCTTGCCTGCCAATTTGTTCCTGCATTGCGATGGGGCTTTGCTGGAACGTGTTTTCATTAATCTGCTGGAAAATGCCATCAAATATACCCATGAACAAACGCCACTGGGCATACAAGCCAACATTGAGCATGACGCGGATCAAAAACAAATACACATTGAAATCTGGGATGCGGGAAACGGAATACCACAGGGACAGGAACAACTCATTTTTGACAAATTCTCACGTGCCAGCAAAGAGTCTGCTATCCCCGGTGTCGGGTTGGGTTTAGCCATTTGCCGGGCCATTATTGATATTCACGGCGGCAAAATATGGGCAACCAACAATAAAAAAGGTGGAGCTAGCTTTCACTTTGTTTTACCGTTGGAAGAACCTCCAAAAATTGAAAATGTTTCCGGGGATATGTGAATACAACTCAAAACGGCACGATCAAAAACAATACTATTTTAATCATTGAAGATGAAAAAGAGATCCGGCGTTTTGTGCGGTTGGCATTGGAAAGTGAAAACTGGCGGGTGTTTGAATGTGAAACACTAAAACGAGGTTTAATTGAAGCTGCCACTCGCAGGCCGGATTTACTGATCCTTGATTTAGGGCTACCTGATGGAAATGGTATCGAACTCATTCAGGATGTACGCCAATGGAGTAATATCCCGATTATTGTGCTTTCTGCCCGTGACAGTGAACAAGATAAAGTCATGGCACTGGATTCCGGTGCTGACGATTACCTGAGCAAACCTTTTGGCATTAATGAATTGCTGGCAAGAGTGCGAGTTGCCCTACGCCGCTCCTCTAAAATCAATCAACCTGCTCCCATCATTCATTTTTCAGATATTCAGGTCGATTTAATTAACCGTCGGGTTTTAAAAGGGCAAACCGAACTTCACCTGACACCCATTGAATACCGTTTATTGACTGAATTGCTGACCAACAGCGGCAAGGTACTCACGCAGCGTTATTTACTCAATCATGTTTGGGGGCCGAATTACGTTGAACACAACCACTATCTGAGAATTTATATGGGGCACCTGCGGCAGAAGCTGGAAGCTGATCCTGCCCGTCCCAGATATCTTCTGACCGAAACAGGAGTTGGTTATCGGTTTATGCCTTCATAACCGCTTAGTTGTTTTTCTCAATAGATTTTAAGTGACAGCACAGTGGCAAGATTATGGAAAAGCCATCGGAAACACATTTACTCAGACAATCCAACCAATAAACACGCCACTTGAACAAATACAGGTATCTGGAACAACAACACCCCGTGTCTGTCTGGCATTATTTATTCTCATCGGATGCACTATTGTCCATTATTATAGCAATTATACTTTTATTGGCATTGATGGCGATAACGTACAGGCAGCCCTCTTCCCCTGGCGCCTTCCTGTGGCAAGACTAATACGGCTGCCGACCAGGCTGGCATTATAACTTCACCATTTTCCATTATGCGTACCCCAGCAGCCAAAGAAGAGTCACCCAATGCACGCTGGATGTCATTCAACATCAATCCCTGCACATTAAGATCTTTGACAGAAACCGGCTTCGGTGCCGCGTTAATGGCCACCACCAAGCCATCAAATCGCCAATCACGATCATCAGACGTTGTACTGCCATCATCAATGGTCATTACCAGTAACCCGATTTGCTGATGCGGACCGACATTCACAAAATCCACGCGCTGTTTAACCGCCGCACCATCCCCAAGAGACATTAACGGAGAGAATTGGCGTAACTGCAATAGTTCCTGATAAAAGGCCATCATTTGTAATAACTCATTGCGACCCGGTTTTTTTACCTGATTTTTCACACGGCCAATCAATGAATAATTCACACCATCATTGCCATATTCTGGCAGTCCCACATCATAATTATTATCTCGGTAGTCATAACTAACACGATTAAACCAATCACCAGCATTGTAAGAGTCACGGGTAAATGATTTTGAGCGCAGTAGTTCCGAGCCTTGTTGATCAAAAGCCAGACCTTGCCCAAGGAAGACTGGGGCAAGAGAAATAGCCTGCATACGGAGCCTGGCTCCCAGATTTGCCTGAAATGCAGCCTTATAGCTGATAATGTCCCACAATGTTTGGTTATCGTGTTTGGATACATAATTCAATACTTCTGTAGGATTTGCAGCATAGCCTGCTGCCACGCCCTTATAATCAATCTGCTGACCTGTTTTTATGACACCCTCTTTATTAACCATGACAAAGTCAGCTAAATTGCCAGCCATGCCAAGGCGCACAAGATCCAGCAAATGGCGCACTTCATCGGCATTTAAGCGAACCATCTCATTGGGCAATGTTCCTGCGCCATTTCCAATACCCTGATTGATGCGAATGTCATCAGCAACATCAAATGGCCCGCCGCCACGCACTGCATCCCGCAATCTGTCAGAAAAAGTGCCGATACCCGTTCCGCTGAGATTCACTTGTGAAGCGCTTTCAAACCGATCATCCTGACCTGAATTCCACCCTTCACCAAAAAAATAGACTGATGGATTAACTTCACGGACTTTTGCCAACGCAGACAAGATTTGCGTTTTAGGGTGATAGCCCATTAAGTCAAACCTGAATGCATCTATTTTGTAATCTTTAACCCAAGTCACCAATGAATCTTCCACCAATTTGGCAAACATACGGTGTTCCGGCGCGGTATCAGAGCAACAAGTATGATTTTCAACTTGACCCGTTACCTCATCCAGACGGTGATAATACCAAGGCACTATCTTATCCAAGACCGACGTTCGAGATGTCGGGCCGGCAGCATCAGTATGGTTATAAACCACATCCATGATCACATTCATGCCCAATTGCTGCTTGATGGCCTGTATCATGGCGCGAAATTCTTTTATACGGCCGGAACCTTCCGAATCAACCGCATAGGAGCCTTCCGGTACAGAATAATGAAACGGATCATATCCCCAGTTATACGAATCCGTTCCTGCCACCATTGCATTAAGTTCCTGCACTTGTGGGTCATGGATACTGTCTTCACGTTTCAATTGCTGCAAGACCTGCCGCAAAGTCAATGAACTATGGCAATACTCAGCAAATCGGCTGTTTCTCACCGTTGGGTTAATTTGACACAAGCGACTGAACGGGTTTTCAAGATTGGCAACCTGATGACTGAATTCATTAACTGAAGCGATATCAAACACAGGCAGCAGCTCCATATGGGTCATCCCCGCCTGACTCAGTGTCTTGAGATGCCTGAACATATCACTGTTATTGGCGGTCAGTGCCAGATACTTACCACGCCACGTTTCGGGGATTGTGCTATCTGCAACGGACAGATCGCGGATATGTGCTTCATAAATCGCCATGCGGGCGATATTTGAGGGGGTATTTTGCGGATGGGGGGCCAGCAGGTTATCCCAATTTTGGGGCTTCAATGCCTGATCATCCAGATTGATGACCTGACTGTGTTCCGAATTCGTGGACAAGCTATGGGAATAAGGATCGGTGACTTCATAGCGTTCCACATTGCGGCTGTATGGGTGATATACCACCAAAGCATAACGATAATAAGCGCCGACTAAAGCAGCATTCCCCTGCCATGACCAGGAACCGCTCCTTCCGTCGCGTTCCATTGCATGCCTGGCAACCTCCTGCTTATCCTGATTGTAGATAATCAGAGACACTTCTTGCGCAGTCGGTGCCCAAAGGCGGAAAAGCACGCCTTTACTGTTTAGTTTAGCCCCATATTCCAATGTTTCAGCAGTATCAGCGAAGCGATCATCCAATACCCCGGCCGTTTGAACTTGAGTTGAGGACACGATTGTGCCCTGTTCATTAGCAGCCAAAGCCACCAAATCCCCGGTCAGAAGAAGATCGATATCCGTTTCCTCTGGTAAACGGAATGCCGCCCAATTGGCCAAATGAGGAAATTTTTTAGCCGTTGCCTGACTCAACGCCGCAGGAATGAGAGTTAAATAATTATCGGGAAAATAACCTTGGTCATCAGCTTCTATCTTGTTATTTAGATTGTAATACAAGCGAACAATCGGCTGCTCTGCACCACCCGGCCATACTAATGTCTGTTTATCAAGCCAATGTGCTGAAGCTTGAGATATCTCAGCGCCAAAGTCTGAACCCTCTACATGGCTCAGATGAATTTTCCCGCTTGATACTTGATGTAAACTTGATATCTGACCTAAGTTCTGTGCCATCACCAACTCCCCTTGCTTTCTGAGTAAATCATATTTATTTGAGCAGCCATTTGTGAGTAATAGAATAAATATGCCGCTTGATAAAGTAAGGTAAACTTTTCTCCAGAAGTTGGGGTTCATATACCATCCTTTCTAATGTTTTTGAGTCTTTCAAGTTATTCCTGTATTGATCGCAATCCGAAACCCATCGAGCATAGAAAGATAGCCATCCACAATAAAAAAACAGTGTAATTAAAGCAGTAATTCAGAAAACAGCATCCTCCTTTATGAAAAAATACAGGGAGTAGAATAATGGAGGAGCTAATATTGAGACATTCATCATAAAAACCCACCTCGATTTCATAAAAAAAATTAAACTAAAAAATTTTAATAAATTAAAAAAACAACAACGACCTTATTAATTAAACCAATCATCAACAAACAAAATAAAACCGCTAATTAAAAACAAAAGAACTATACTTTAAATGAAAACAATAAATAAATTGTTAGAGGTTATGATGAGAACTATAAAATTTACTAATACCAGCAATATAAAAATAACCGTCACTCTAAAAGAAAAAAACCATACTGAAACTTATAAAAAAGATATTTATCCTCAATCATCTGTTCTGTTTGAGACTCAAAGGAATGAATATCATCTCGAATATTGCAATATATTTATGAGCATTGATAAATATCTCATTGACCAAACATTCACTTCAACATCCTCTCTTTCTTATTTAGAAGAAATTTTCTATTCTTCTCACGAATTTGAAATATATTTTGATGTTTTCAGTTATGGAATTTTGTTAGTTTCAGTTGATAAAGAGGGCTGAAATATTTTATTTCCGCAATTGATACATCAGGAAAAAGGAAATTAATATGCCTAAGGTATACCGATATGTAAAAAATAAAACAGACTATAGAATATATGTCAATATAAAAGACACACAAGAAGCCACCCTACTGGATGATTCACTATTGCCAAATGAAATAATAAAGTTTGATTTCTATCTTTCAGATAATATTCATGATTTTAATCATATGAAAAAATTGTATATAAAACTAGATACTGGCAATGATATCTATACTTCTTTATATTCAACTCATAAAGCAGGGGTGGGGTTGGATTATTTCTTCAATGTTGAGGTTCACAAATCAATCTTGATTTATTTTGAAATGAGATTTAGCAGTTTTTCTTTAGCAGCAAGCAGCAGCTAAGAATGCCTATGACACATCTGCCAGGCCGCTGCAATTACTGCGGCTTGGCAGATTCAAACATCAATTAACCCGCAGCAAACACTTGATTAACGATTTCCTGAGCCTCTTGCTCAATTCTTTCACGATGTTCAGCACCAAGAAAACTTTCGCAATAGATTTTGTAGGCTTCTTCTGTACCGGATGGACGAGCAGCAAACCAACCGTTATCACTCATCACCTTCAAACCACCAATGGAAGCACCGTTACCAGATGCCGTCGTCAAACGGGCAGTAATGGGATCTCCTGCCAACATTTCAGCCTTAACCATTTCGGGTGACAGTTTGGACAGCAATGCCTTTTGCTGATGAGTCGCCGGAGCCTGAATACGGCTGTAACTTGGCGTGCCAAACCGAGAGGCCAGCGTGTCATAGCGCTGCTGTGGATTTTCTCCCGTGATTGCGGTCATTTCAGCCGCCAACAGGCAAAGAATAATGCCGTCTTTATCCGTTGACCATGGAGTACCATCAAAACGCAAAAAGGACGCGCCAGCGCTCTCTTCCCCGCCAAAGCCCAGTTCGCCTTTATACAGCCCATCAACAAACCATTTGAAACCCACAGGCACTTCCACTAATTCACGCCCTAAGTCAGCAACAACACGGTCGATCATGGCACTGGAAACCAATGTCTTGCCAACAGCAACATTGTCAGGCCATTGAGGGCGGTGGCGGAAGAGATAGTCCACAGCAGTCGCCAGATAATGATTCGGGTTCATTAAACCAGCAGGCGTAATAATCCCGTGGCGATCGTAATCAGGGTCATTGGCAAAGGCCAAATCAAATTTCTCACGCAATTCCAGCAAACCCGCCATTGCCCAGCGGGATGAGCAATCCATGCGGATAATACCGTCATGATCCAAAGTCATGAAGCGGAATGTCTGATCAACTTTATCATTAACCAATGTCAGATCGAGGTTGTAATACTCACCAATCCGCTGCCAATAAGCAATACCTGAGCCTCCCAACGGATCAATGCCAATTTTCAGCCCTGCATTCTGGATAGCGGCCATATCCACAACTTCACCCAGAGCAGTGACATAAGCATCAACCAAATCCCGTTGATGCAGGTATTCACTTTTCAGTGCTTGTTCATATGGCAGCCGTTTAATTCCATTAAGAGAATTTGCCAGTAATTCATTGGCACACTGCTCAATAATGGCAGTCAGATCCGTATCCGCAGGCCCGCCATTGGGAGGATTATATTTAATTCCCCCATCTTCCGGAGGGTTGTGGGATGGCGTAATGACAATACCATCAGCCAGATTTTTCCCCTGACGGTTGTAACACAAAATGGCATGAGAGATGGCAGGTGTTGGCGTAAAACCGTTATTTTCCTGCACAATCACATCTATACCGTTCTCCGTCAAAACTTCCAACACGGAAATAAAGGCCGCTTCTGAAAGTGCATGGGTGTCTTTACCCACATAGCATGGCCCGGTGATCCCCTGCTGAGAGCGAACGTTCACTATTGCCTGAGAAATGGCCAGGATATGCGCTTCGTTAAAACTGTTGCGTCCGGAACTACCACGATGGCCAGAAGTACCAAACTTAACCTTGTGTGCCGGATTTTCAGGATGTGGTTGTAAGGTGTAATACTGTGATGTGAGCTGAGCAACATTAATCAAATCATGCTGCTGGGCAAGCTGTCCCGCTCTTGGATGAATTGCCACTTGATTTCTCCTGAGAGACTGCACTGGCTTACCCGCCAATGCAGTATAAATAGGTTAATCCGGTTCAGCGTTAACCACCAAATTAACTCATTGAAACTAAGAAATTAAATAGTGCCACACACTTTTTCAATTAAATTCGCCGGAAACTTCATATCCTGCATGATATGTTCGATCATACTGCGTTTGCGATCAGTATTGGTATTGGTAATCACCCAAAAAGGGGTTCCCGGAATATGGCGTGGCTTGGTTTGTTTACCACTGGCCAACAGAGTGTGCTCATCACCCGCAAAATAGGTGCGGGTACGTCCGTGCATAGCTTCTGTCGTTTTGGAAAAACTCTCACTGTTCAGGCTATACAGCGTAGACAGAATCAGCATAAAGCGTTCAACAGATTTTTTCTTTTCTGCATACTCATCGGAAAGCAGCAGCTCACGGACAATGCGGACAGTGTCGCGGGAACGGGATACGGGAGTTTTGACAGCAGGTGCAGGATCGTTGGCAGGCGGTGTAATTTGTACTGGCTGCCCGGCGTCCAATTTCAGTATGCGCCGTAAAATATCAGATGCACTTTCACCGATATGCAGGGTTTGGCTTGCAATAAAGCGGTAAAGGTCTTCATCAACTTCTATCGTTTTCATTTCTATCCAGTACTGTTCTTAATGAAAAATTATGTTGGGATTATAAGATATAATACAAAAAAACAAAACAATTAAACTTTCAATAACTTAAAGTGACTCTTTCCAAAATTAGCAATTTTTAAAGAAGCAACTTTTCCTTTAAAATAAATCAATCAGTTACAGTTATTTCACCCCATTGGGTTTGTCACTGTCTGCGTATCATGATATTAAGCATCCCAATATTAAACATTGCATAAATAGCATTAAACTCAGGCAAACCATGAAGTCAAATAGTCAATTAAATTATCATTTTCACACACCGGAAAATCCGCAATCACCCACCCCCATTGTTTTGATTCATGGGCTTTTCGGGGATTTAAACAATCTCGGAATATTGGGGCGCGATTTACAGCAGCACTATCCGGTACTTCAAATCGATGTCCGTAATCATGGTATTTCACCGCATGTTGATGACATGGGTTATCGCAATATGGCACAGGATGTTTTGGCTCTCCTTGACGAGCTCAATGTGCCAGAAGCAACGATCATCGGGCATTCCATGGGCGGAAAAATTGCCATGACCATGACCGCCATTGCACCCGAGCGCATTGAAAAAATTGTGGTCATTGATATGGCCCCCGTCGCTTATCCTGTTCGCCGCCATGACAGCATTTTTGCAGCACTGAACAAAGTGACGGCAGCCAGTGCGACAACCCGTCAAATCGCAACAGAAATTATGCGTCAGGATATTCAAGAAGAAGGCGTGATTCAGTTCTTGCTGAAATCTTTCCGCCAGGGAGAATGGAAATTCAACTTATCCATTTTGCAAAAAGAATATGAAAAAATTATTGGTTGGGAAACTATTCCTGCATGGCACAAACCGGCTTTGTTTATTCGGGGCGGGAATTCTGATTACGTGACTGAAGAATATCGGGAAGATATTATCAACCAATTTCCGAAAGCAACTGCATGGGTTGTCGCGGGTTGTGGGCATTGGGTTCATGCAGAAAAACCTGAAGCGGTACTCAGAGCCATTCATCGCTTTTTAGGAACTGAAGAATAGATATATCAACCCACGCAATGTGGGTTGTAAAAAATGTGGGATGTAAAAAGTAGAACCAAGATAAAAATAATTATACCTGCCCTATTTTCAATCCATTAATATATAAACAAAAATCACGTCAACATTAAATCATATATTCCATCAAAATTTTAACTTTAATTAAGGATGCAAAGTAATGAAAGATAATATTTTATATAATCCTATTGCACATCTTTACGAAAGTTTTTCAGATTCAACCCCGCATATTGATGTAGAAATTCGCACTATGCTCAATCTGGCCGGAGATGTGCAAGGAAAATCAGTGTTAGATTTAGCGTGCGGATATGGTCTGTTTAGTCGTAAATTTAAAGAACTGGGGGCATCAAAAGTTATTGGTGTCGATATATCCGATAAAATGATCGAAATTGCCAGAGATAAATCACGGCAATATAACGATGGCATTGAATTCCATATCAGCGATGTCTGTAAAATGGAGCAATTGGGTAAATTTGATCTCATCGTCGCCGCTTGGTTATTCTGCCATGCAGAATCCCTTGAAGATCTTCAAACCATGTTCCGTGTCATTGCCGACCACCTCAAACCTTCCGGTAAGCTCGTCGCTTATACCTGTGAACCCGATTTCCGATTGGAAAACGGGAATTACATGAATTATTCCATCAAAATACTCAGCGAAGAGCCGGCGGAAGATACCACCCTTTTGAAAGCAGAATTTATGACAACTCCCCGCAGCCCTTTCACAGCATATCTCTGGAGCCGTGAACAGTATGAGGATGCCATCAATAAGGCAGGATTAAAACATTTTGAATGGCATAAACCCATGTTGCTGGAAAGTGATATTGTCAGTCAGCCTCCGGGCTATTGGGACAACTTTCAACAAAACTGTTTTGATACCGCCCTCGTCTGCCAATTTTAAGATGCTGGTTAATATCCCCCATTATTTATGGGGGATGATGAGAGGCTCCTGCCTCTCGACCTTTGGCTGTTCAAATTCGTTCCCGACGAATTCGTCACTCTCTTGCCGCCACGAAGCAACTTGAAATCCATTGGGTATATATCCTCCGCAATTATTGCCTAATCCTCCAATTTGCCACAATTTGCGATATTCATTTTTTCCTTCCAACGGTATTCTGTCTAAAAAATAAAATAATAAAGGAGTTAAAAATGAATACATTGCATTCATCATCCGATGCAATAGAAATTGAAATTCAGCTTCAGAAATTGGCAGGTAAAATCGCTAAATTAGCCTCCCCGGATACTCATTCCGTAAAAACAGCCATTCCACAATTAACGCTCTGTCACCTGGAACAACCGACTGAGCCGATAAGTTGGTTATATGAGCCGAGTATGATGGTGATCCTTCAAGGAGCAAAACGAGTCACAATCGGTGATCGTTCTTACTACTGTGATCCCCGGCAAATTTTAGTAACCTCGACCAATATTCCCACCATTACCCAAGTCTCTACCGCATCCAAGGACATGCCATTTTTTGCTCTGATGCTACAACTCAATATTCAGGAAGCATCAAACTTAATTGTGGAAGATAAGGTGATGATAAAGTCTCATGCACCGGATAAATGTGCACTGGCTTTAACGCCAACAACAGCCCCACTCCTGGATTGCTTTAATCGTTTGCTGGATTTGTTGGATACGCCTGAAGATATTCCTGTCCTCTCCCCTTTGATTCACAAGGAGATAATTTATCGTTTACTGACCAGTGAATCAGGTGCTCATTTGCAACATATGGCTTCCCAAGAAAGCCCGGGGCACCAAATCAACCGCACAATTAATTGGCTGAAAGAACATTTTTCCGAATCAGTTAAAATTGAGCAATTGGCTGAAATCGCCAAAATGAGCCTTTCTTCTTTTCACCACCATTTTAAAGCGGTCACTTCAATGAGCCCGCTACAGTACCAGAAGTGGTTGCGTTTACATGAAGCAAGGCGCATATTGCTGACACAAAACAATAATATGTCAACCACGGCATTTCAGGTTGGTTATGAAAGTATTTCACAATTTAACCGTGAATATAGCCGCCTTTTCGGTGCCCCCCCTTGCCGTGATATCAAGAAATTCCGGGTTGCATCGAAGTCATGAATGCAAAAATTAACCATCAGTCGACACATTTCAAATAAAAATGAGCTTTAATATATTCCTGTATAACCATTGGATTTCGGGATGCAGCGCGACGATAAGGAAACAGCACCCTGATAACGGAGATGGCCTTGTGATCAAAGCAAGTGAACGTAGTCAACAGCGCTGCAACTTTAAAGAAGACAGATATAGAGGTTATTCAGGGCAGCCCCAAGGAATTATTTTTTAAATTCAATCAACTTAATGCTATTTATAATCAATTACGCATTAAAATAACGTCCATATAATAAAGTGATATTTAGTACATTATATATAATTGACCATACTTTTATTGTAACTTATTTAAATTTCTTTTTATCAAGTGGGCTTGTTAATTTTAATAAAATATATTTCATTTTGATGGGTTAATTCTCCATCAATTTTTATTATAAAAAACAACACTAATAAAATTTAATAGTATTATTCTCATTTGAGAATATTATCTTAATTCCATGCAATATATAGGTGATACAATGTGTAAAGATGAAAAAATAAATCTAAAAATACTTGAAGACTTTAAAAAAAACATAGCCAATAAATGGCCGCCTGAACTTATCGATAAAACAGTAAAAAAAGTCACTTCTTTGGAAACCCAAAATTACACTGCTCTAGCAACTATAGAGAGTACAATTATTCACCAGTTCTTTAAAGTCGGCCTTACAGGTTATCCTGTGCATTTTGAAGGGTCTACAACGGGACTTTCTACTCCCGGTTTTGGTAGTTCAGCTGGCCTTGTCTTTACAGACAATTTAGATAAACTTGTTTCTGATACTCGATCTTTTTGGTTTGTTGGAAATATGAGTTACTTAGGAATGTATTTTTACAATGACGATGGTTCTTGGCTCGGACAGTTCCAAGGTGCAAGCCTTTCCCTTGTAATAGGTGGTGGTACAGGCAGGGGTGAATGGAGTTAATTATTTTTATTTGTTACTAACATGATGTATTGAAGTTACCCAGTAGATCATTTTTATTTTTGACTCCGGTTAATTCTTATCTTAAACCAGTCACTGGACTCTTTTTCTCAGAAATTACACTTATTAGTCTAATTCAAAACCCCAGCCACAAAGCTGAATCACTCTGTGGCTGGAATATATAAACACAGCCAATCACACAGAAATTGGCAAAAAGGGGGTGTGCCCGATCAGTATGTTATACTGCCGAGTTTGAATCTTAATTTTTTTAAGACAAACTATTAATTCATCGTTTCTATCGTATTCAAATAATTTGTATTCGAAAAATCTTTATCATTGAAAAAACGAATAAGCAGATCGGCCAAAACATCTGGGCGTTCTACCATCACGAGATGATCTGATTTCTTGATAGTTGTAAAAATAGAGCCTGAGAAAATGGCAGCGCAATATTTAACATTTTCAGGCGGGGTAATGATGTCATGTTCACCTGTGACAAATAAAATGGGCTTGTTGAAATTTTCAAATTTCTCGTATTTCTTTTGGGTCAGAAGGCGTCTTTGAAGCCCCTCATGCCTATCCCCCAAATGACGAATTGTTTCCTGCAATGTCGTTTTCAGCAGTTTATATGTTGTATCTCTTCCCAATATATCCACACCCGGTTCAAGGCAGAGAATACAAGAAATTATTTGTTCGATGGATTCTTCATATTTTTCTTCATGAAGTAACTTGAATGCCTCATCGAAACGCTCTTGAATATGAAGTGGCTGAGTCAACGCTGCACCAATTAATACTGATTTATTAATTCTTTCAGGCCAACGATAGGAAAATTCCAGCGCAGTAGAACCACCGTAAGAAATACCAATGAGATTTATCTTCTGCAAAGAAAGAACATCTAAAATATGCAGGACACACTCAGCAAGAAACCCGAAGCTCTCATTTTGGGGAACATCATCCGAAGCCCCTGTCCCCGGCAGATCAACCATAATCAGCGGGGCATCATCTTTGAGAAGATATTCAAGATGTGGCAAGGAGTACATATCCTGAAAACCACCCGCAATGATCAACTTCGGCACTGCTGTTGAAGCATTGATATCACCAATTACACGAAATGCATATTTAACGCCACGCCATTCGATATCTCTTTTGTCCTGTGGGGGAAGCCGATGCGTTGAATCAATAAAAGCAGCAAGAGATTCTACACTCCGAAACCTGAGGACATCACTCCAGTCAATTTTCTTGCCTAAATCTTGCTCTATGAAAATTTGTATTTCAACTAAGGAGATGGAATCTGCACCAAGACTGAAGAAATCATCTGAGATGTTCATAGATTCTACTCGCAGTACTTCCTGGCATATTCTCAATACTTCAGTTTCCGTGCTACTTAGTTTGCAATTTTCTTCTGATGATACTGTCATATCACTCTCCTATCTTCATTGATACCCTGTATCGCCCAAGTTTGCAGCATCACTGACTGCAACTTGTATGTACCAGATATGATTACTTTTAAACCACACCAATACCTCAAAGTGGGTACATCATATCCTTTACTAAAAGAATAATTCAAGAAAGCAATAACCAATTACAATCAACAAGATAAATGTATATATTTTGTTAACGATATAATATTCTAAAAATTTATAATTAATTGGTAATATCAAGAAATAATGATGATTATTCGCACTAAAAATCAGTGTAAAATTCAGAAGCTATCAAAGAACTGTTGGATAATCTGTTGTGCAGCGTGATCTGCTACACAATTTTTCTACAATATGAAGTGATTACTCAAAATAGGGCGCTTACACAAAACGAACAGTGCCGGAGATAACCTATACAGGGATCTATTGAATTCAGGATATTTTGTTTATTTGATTAAATTGAAAACGCTTCATCTGACGGAGATGGCTTCATGAGTTCCACCACACTATCAAGCAATTTTGGTGTACATGCTGATAACAAGCTGCCGCCAAACATGACTTTTTCCCTGCAACCATCCAACGAACAGAAATCTCCCCCGCTTCTCTGATACAAGGTAAAATTGCAACACTATCCCACGGTTTCATGATGGTATCGATAGCACAATGCAAACGACCCGCAGCCACCATCGCGTGCTGATAAGCATCATTGACAAACATAAGATCCCGCGCCGTTTTCACCAATGAATCCATGTCATAAGCGATCGCACCATCAGCAAGGTGATACGTTGTACTGTGTATTCCTGAGGCGGTGATCACGGCCTGCTCCACCTTTTCCGGTGAGTTCTTTGCCATTTTCAGCTGTTTCAGTGGCTTGCCTTCCATACTCTTCCAACACCCTTTACCTTTCGCCGCATAAAAAGTCGTTGAAATGGCAGGAAAACTCATAACCCCAACAACAGGCTCTCCCTGATCAACAAAAGCAATCAAAGTACTGAACAAGGGAATGCCATATAGAAACGCTCTGGTCCCATCAATAGGGTCAATAACCCAGCCCGATTCAAATTTTTCTGCGCCATTTAACCCGTATTCTTCTCCCCAAATGGGGACTCCCGGACTGCGTTTTTCAAATATATTGCGAATTTCGGTTTCCAGCATGAGATCAGTCTGAGTGATAATGGAGCGGTCAGGTTTATAATCAAATTTCTCCGCTTCATGAAAAGCATCCTGCGTTTTTTTTCTGATGCTATTTACCGCTTCAAGGGCTATTTCCAACATTTGATTACGTTCCTTTCATATAGAATATCTAGACGGGTACACAAAAAAAATCCAATCAGAAGTGTTCTTCTATGTATCGGCACACACTCAAAAATAAAAATGTTATTATCCAAAAGAACAAAAATACAATTATAAACAAACAAATAAAAATTAACACACTCTGGTTATGCCAACTTAAAATTAAAATTACCTCAACTCCTTTATGTCTTCTTTTAGCCATTTTTGCCTTAAATAGTTAGACAATTTCTCGTTGCATAACTCACATCAACACCGCTAGTTAATTACATATAGAAATCAATTACATTTACTTCCTCCACCCATTATTTTAATGATCTCATTAACATTCCTAAGAATAAAAATACCCACGAGGTTATTATGATAAAAGTAACATTACTCTGCTTTTCAGGGATGCCTAATTATGAATGGAGTTACCCACACGAATATTTCAGGATAAGTAATATGTTAAAACTATTTCGGACATGTTCTGCTGGTTTAAGTCATAAATCCCCTTACGGTAAGCTTGGTTTTTCCGGTCTTGGAGTCCAACTCAGTAGCGAAGAAAAATACTTGGGTGATCAACTGAATATACCCGATCACTTCTATCTATGTTCCGATACATCGGGAGCTGTCGATCTGGAAAAAAACAAAGAAGTTGCTTTATATTTACTGAATGATTTTATTCAAGACCCTGATTTAAGGGCAGAGGTAATAAAAGAAATGAAAAACATGCATCAAGATAAATTGAATGAAGATTCTAGCCCAATACAGAATAATCATTCAGCTATAATATAAAATGATTATCACGAACATGTTTTAGGTGTCAGTGAAAAAGGATACGGATTGCATGATGTCAGAAGTTCAGATAATGGTATTTACACCAAATTTTGTGGATTCTTTGTCGTCAATAATACGGTGATAATAAGATAAATCTCTAAAAAAATGGCTCACTGATGCGAGCCATTTTCAATCATTAAATTTACCCCATCAAATGGATGATTAAATCAATTTGGATTTCTCAGGTGGGGTCATTATTGTATCCGTCCAAGCCATCATGATAGATGATTGAGTTTTACTATCCAGTGAATCAATAAAACCACTGCCACCCAAGGCAGGCGCAAAACCACTCATGGCCTGTACCAGAGAATCCACCGCATTGGCTGACAACGCGGTAACTCCACGCCCCCCTTGTGCATTCTTGTCTCCCGTCTGAGTCACAATATCTGCACGGTTGCCATTGAAGTAGTCATTGAAAGTCACCGATCCTATTGCTTCAAACTGGCCTTGCCCGGAATCCGCATTCACGTTGCGGGCAGCCAATAATACCAGATCGTAGCCACTGCGCTGGAACCACAACTCTTTCCAGTTAAGATTATTGAAAATAATTCTGTCACCTTGTTTGATGTCTTCCACGACGTTATCAATGACATCACCACTGACCACATAGCTATTGATGCCAGCGCCACCGCTAAAGCGGTTTTGGTAGCCTCCCAACACCAGCAGATCATCACCGTCACCACCGTTCAACTGACTGAATTTTGAAACCGCATCGGCAATCAGATGGTCATTGCCTGTGCCGCCATTAATGAGTGCATGGTAACCCATCAACTTGATAGCGTTATTGCCCGCATTGCCATCTATCCGGTTATCATTGCCGAATACGGTGGCAAAGTCGTTGCCTTCTCCCAAATCAACCTGATTGTTATTACCGATGGTGACAACATAATCCTGATCATTTCCGGCCTCAATGCGGTTAAAGTTACCGGAAGCCACGATATAATCACGCCCGTTTCCCCCGTCAATCACACCGCCTTCACCAAAAGCAAAAACCTGATCATCGCCATCCCCCATATAGGCATAGTTAATGCGTCCGGCGACCACGGCAACATCATTGCCCTTTCCGCCAAACATCATGTTCTCACGCCCCAGCATAACGCCCGTGTCATTACCTTCACCACCAGTGAAAATATTTGAAGTTCCCATCGAGTAAAAGACGTCATCACCACGGCCCCCCCAGAAGTTGTTGTTATCTCCCAGATAGGCACCTAAATCTTTTCCATCCCCACCCCAGTTGAAGTTGTAGTTACCAAGGGAAACGTGAATATCGCCGTTACCTTGCAGATGCCCGCTATTACGCAGGAAATCGAAGGTTTTGTCCTGCATGTGCAGCAAATCATCTGTCAGATTCCGTTTCAGATCAGAAGCCAGTTGCTGCATTTCATTCTGCTTGTTCTGACTGAATAATGTCGCAAACACGTTAGGCAAATTAAGAGAATTAAACCCAAATGTACGCTCCGGCTGTTCACTTTCTACGGGTATTGATGGACGATTATTTTCATTCAAAACGGTTTCTTCCGGTTGCATTTTCTCCTTCAAGCCGTGGTTTTCAAGAAAAGAATGCAAACCATCAGAGCTTATGGCGAGGTTAGCCTTCAAACCATCCAGCAAGGCTTGCGGATCAATGAACGACTGCAACTGTTTGCCACTGAATTCGCTGATGATTTGCAGCATCTCGTCCAAAATGGCAACACCGTCCACAGGCTGATTGAAACGAGAAATAATCCCGCCCTGCGGGGTATAATCCACACCAAAGATATCAGCAAGGGTTGTGTCTGCACTCACACTGGCAAGATTGCCTAACAGTTTGTTTTTGATCTGGCGGGGCAAATCCGTCGGGCTGAAAGTCAATGTGGTTTTCGCCAGCCCTGTAGAGGTATATTGCTGAGTCATCAAACCAAACAGCGAACCCAGGTTAATATCCAAAATCGACTGAATATTGTCACCGAACATGAAATTCCAGTTGCCGGCCGTGACCTGAATATCCGCGCCCTGCCCGCCAACCGCAAAGTTAAAGGCCAGCTTTTCATTTTCCTGACGGAATCTGTCTGCACGGCTGAGATTGCCCGGTTTCGGCGCATTGCCACTCAGCCATTGGTTATATTTCTTATTCAATGCACTTTCGAGATCACTCTTCAGGCCCCGGCTACTGCGGTCAAATTGTGAATCCAGATCTGTCAGCGAATGATAATTCACATTACTGGTCATATCCAAACCGGACATATCGCTGAGATATTTCTTCACGCCTGCCACTGTCCATTGTGTTTCCTGTGCGGTAAGCCAGTTTGGCGAAGAAAATGCTCCGGCTATTTGCTGCAATGCCCCGGAAACACGGGATACACCATCAAACGGATTGAGCACAGGCGGGGTCGGAATGGATTTATCCATCATGACAATCAGATCATTGCTGCGCCCTTGGTTAAAACTGACGTTCCGGTTACCAATGAATAACTGTGCACCTTCCAAGGCCTGATAACCCGCAATATTGACACTGTGCTGACTCTCACCATCACCAAAGTGAACCATAATATTGTTGTCACCAAAGGCAAGGGACTTGACGCCCCCGGTTCCCACTTTAATGCCTACGTTAGTCGTTCCCCAATTAATCGCGGTAAATTCCCCCTCTCCCGCCTGTACCTGCACATTGCCGGTATAACTCAGCTGATTGTCCGCAGAAACCGGCTTCCCGTCATTGCTTAAGTCCTTATGTACCCTTGGCGCACGGAATGTTTCCGCATTGTCCGCAATTGCGCCTTCCGCAATCACCGCCATTCCTTTGTTGCCAATATGGGACAGGATAATGTCGCTTTCCGGAATGCCATTCCGCAAACGCTCTGAATGGCTTTCCAGCTCACCACGATTATTCCAGTTCAGGACAATTTTATTGTCCGTCAATTTATGCACCCATTGCTCTTGTGCGCCACGGGTATATTTGCGGCCATTGTTATCTACCGCCACATCGCTGCTTCGCGCAGATACCGTGGCATGGACTCCCAGTCCATCAAGCGCGGAAATCAAATGACGGGCAAAACCATCACGCTTATCGTGACTTATCAGGGAACAACCCACCAAACTGATATGCTCAGGTTTGCCGGCATATGGGAAACTATTGCTGAATTGTTTTAATCTCATGGCAAGTTCGGCTGCGCTGTAACCACTCATGCGCGTATGGCCGTGAGTATGGCTATGTTCTATTGTGTCACGGCCATGACCGACAACCTGCCAGCGCATCTTGCCTGACAATTTGGCCGGTTCTCCGTACACCACCTGATACTGACCATTGGCATCAAGCTGGACAATGACACTGGAATCCGGATGCTTACCTGCCAGATTTGCTGCGGCACGGGCAACAACAGGATCATTTTCAGTCTGGATAATGACCTGACCATCAAAACGACTCTCCCCTCCGGAAGATTGTGCCGTTATAGCAACACGCTCCCATTCACTGACATTTTGGTTATGCAGGGGACATTCAGCTCCCAATGCATTTTTCATTGGCGTGCTGTCAAAGATATCCATGTCAAGAATGTCTTTCATGGTCGTTCTGTCCCCCAAAACAGGACGATATAACGCCATTGCCTGTCCATCCAGTACAATCACGCGATCGAAAATTCGTTCCCGATCACTATTTTTGGCCATTCTGTAATTGATTGCCATATTCAAACCCGAGCGACCAAAGAAACGGGTCATATAGTTGCCAAACTTTTCCGCTGAAGAAAACTCGACGATACCCACATTGGGATCGTAGAAACCATACATGCGGTTTTCACCACTGCCTTTTGACCAGACTGCCATCGCATGGCCCAACGTGTTCAACTCCAGCAGTATTGGTTTTCCTTCCACATTGGTGGCGGTGACCCTCTCAATCACACCTTTCACCGTCAAGGCTTGCTCTCCCGCCAGTTTTTCCTTCCACACCTTGACGCTACTGTCGAATTTTGGGTTTCTGGCATAGAGTGCAGATAGTGTTCCCAGTAACTTACTGGCATTCCCCTGTTCGGTTTCAGAATACAGTTCAGGGTGGCTCAATACTGAAGCGGCAGAGTAAAGTTTATTCAGCAACTCTCTGGCAACACCTTCCCGCCCCTCACTTTCCAACTGTTTTGCCACCAGCACTAATTTTGACAAGGGAACGCAACGTCCGCCAAAACCATCATTGGAAAGGTTCAACAGCAACAGCTGTGGTGCAAGGTGTTCACTGGCCTTAGGATCTGCCATCCCAGCGGAGGTTACATCCCGGAAAAGGCGATTGTAATTCTCAGTTTTTGGTTGCAGTGTGATCTTTAATGCCCGGTTTTCAATTTCCCATGCCAATGCGCCCTTTTGCTCGGCAGCCCAATTCCTTTTCACCAACATATCCACCAACTGCTTGATGTTCATGTCTGCGTGGAAACCCTCAATAATGCGCTCGGCGTGACCATATTTATAACCTGACAAAAACGCTTTTGTTGTACGGATATCCTGCTGCCTGCCCAAGTCATCCACCGTTGGCTGTAAGGCCATGGCATAACGCCTCAGATCACTTTTGATGCCTTTTAGCACAACGCTATGCCGTGTCCGGAAATTGACTTCAAATAAATTGGAAACTATCTTTTTGGCGTACTGTTCCATCAATGGGTTGCTGGCATCATGCCCGTGATAAGTATGCTCACCGGAAATGTCATAGCCCGCATTAAGCAGCTTGATACGTAACTTTTCACCTTCTGCCCCCAAACCTTCATTGTCTGTCAGCAGCATGATGGAGGTTTGTATCGAAAGGCCCTGCAAATTTTTCTCGGTGGAGAATTTGCCATTTACGGCTTTTGCCAAAGCACCGGTAAAACCGGTCGGATTAGGAATACCGTGAGCGGTAATCGCCTTAGCCATGCTTGGCATTGGCCTGTCAAGCAACAAACCCGCAATTGCCTGCCCCCTGCGCTCAGCATAACGGGCCAGATCCGCAGCGATGGGTGCCCCCATTGAATAACCGTGAATAACAATATCATCAGGACTGATGCCACGATCATTAACCAGATAACGGAACATAGTACGCGCATCCTGATACAAGCCAGGCTCGCTTGGGCGTCCGTCACTGTTGCCGTAACCACGCATATTCACCGCCAGTACGTCAATGCCTTGGGACTGGTAGTGATCTTTGATTTTAAAGGCCTGTTCTTCAGCAGAAGAGCCAGCACCATGAATAAACAGTACAACTTTTTTGTTCGCAGATTCGCTGGCAGATTCATTCGCAACATGATTGCGCAATTTGCTGTTGCCGCGATGGTAATAGCCTTCCAGACGCCCGGATTCGCCCTGTAGAGTGACTTTTTCTGTCACATGGCGATCCATGGCCCGACCGAGTTCTATCTGAACATATTTGCTGACCCTGCGGCGATCTTCTTTAACGCCATAAAGCTCGCTATTCATAAAGCGGGTCAGCGGATCAAGGGAAGCGGATTCATGCGGTGGTGCATCGTCATTGGGAATGGCAACTTTTTCCAACATCTCTTCATGTCTTTCATAAGCATGACTCAGGATAGCGTCAGATCCTTCCCCGTTGAGGCGATGCCATTTTTCATCGTTTCTCTTGATCTGTGCCGCTTTCTGGAGTGCTTCACCAAAATTAAATAGCTCAGCCGGTGTCCATACTCCAAAGAAAGGCCGCCATTTACTGCCAAGCACTTTATCAGCCCCACCCGCTTTCAGCACCCGGGCAACGATACTGGAACAGTTTTTGGTCAAAAGTTGATAGCGGGCATCCGGATCGCTGCTGATTTTATGCCATTCCGCCTGCATGGCCCCGACATCCAGCCCTTCCAGATTGATGCGGTATACCCGGCCCTGCTCGATTTTACTGCTTTTAAAATCGTTGATATCTGACAATTCACGTTCAGCAAATTGCCTCATGACATGTTCAATCAGCTTTTCTACGCGCTTCGGCGTCTGCATTTCCGCAGCCATGCGTAAAACTTCGGCAAAACGCTGCCCGACTTCATTCATATCCACATGAGGATCAGCCCACTGGGCCAAGAACGGGCGGTAGATATATTCAGGTATTCCCGCCGTTTCCAATAGGGTCGGGTCGGACAGTGCGGCAATGGCAAAACCTTCACTGACATCCTTGAAGGTTGCATCCACGCCTTTTGCCATTTTCAGTTTTTCGAGGAATTCATTTAATTTATAGGAACCATCAGACAAGCCGAAATCATCGTCTTCTTCTGCGGCCACATCGAATCGCAATGCCGGATTTTGGCGAGCCGGCTGGCTGAAATCACGCCAGCGTACCCGCAAATCCGGATAATTATCGGTCGCAATATCAAAGATGTTGCGCATCTCGATGGATTTTCCGCCCACAGGCCACCAGCTCACGTAGTTTATGTCATTGAAATCAGCGATATCATTCCTGCCAAGCAATACACGACCCTGACCAATTTGCAGGGCTGCATGTCCCATACTGCTGGTTTCACTGGGTTGCCAGATATAAAGGGTTGCACTGACAGGGGATAAATGCCGTTCAATGGTCCGGTGAATTTTTTTCAGTCCCCCCACATCAATACCTTTCCCATCAGTTGCCAGATCATAAGGTGTCAATTGTGAAAAGACTGCGTTTGTCACTTCTTGCCCATATTCACGCCTCATCGCCGCCATAACCTGCTCGAGTCCAATTCCGGCAGTATCTTTAGCGATTTGCACACTGAATTTGCCACGGGTGACAAAATCCCCGTCAGCATCAATATACAAGTGCTTGGAATCTTTGAGGTTGGCATTATCCAATTTGCTGTACAGCTCACTGAATCCTCCTTTACCCGAACTTTTCAGTGTCGGCTCTGCAAGGGTCATTGACTCGTCAAGGCGCACATTAATTTGGGACAGCAATATTTTCATCGCAGGCACACGCCCAGATTCCGGGTGCCCCAATAAATACCCCTCGACCTGCTGCTGCAAATAGGCCAGCTTTTCAATGGTATCCAGCGAATAGTCTCTATCTCCCGACAAGGCTTGTTCATAACCACGCATCGCACGAATAATATTCTGATAGCTTTCTCCCACACGCTTGCCCTGTACAGACGCATGATGATGTAACTCATTGATTGACATCAGTTCAACATTGGGCCGATAGCGCCAGCGACCCTCGTTTTTTTCCGCCAAAATACGGGTACGGCCTTTCTCATGGGAAACAATGTGATTATCCACCAAGTGTAATTCTTGGGGTAATTCGTCATAACTTCCGTAATTCGCAAAGATAAAATGCTCTATCACCTTAATCTGTGCCGGATCTTGCTGATCTGCCATTTTTATGGTTTTGAAACGATAATTGCGGTTTTCCGGCCATGGGTGGACTTCAAAGCCATTGTTGCCTTTTTGTACCAAAATATCGCGTTCTGAACGCAAGCGGTAAAATGGAATGGCTTTATTCAACATACCGTCAATGGCGCTCAGTTTGATATTCAGGTCAATCAATGTGCCGGGCTGATAACCCTGGGGGTCTATCGCAAGGTATTTTTTTTGCTCCGCCAGACTCAACGCATCAAAGCGAATTTTGACTTTGACACCGGTATCTGTCAGACGGTGCCCCATCAGCTCCAGTGGCATATTCCGATACTCATGGGCAGGTTTATCCAGCAAGCGAATTTCATTGATCATCCCTTCCCGCTGCAATTGGCGCAACACCGGCAATTCTACGTTCCAGAAGAAATTCCCCAGACGCAAGCCATTTTCTGCAATCACATACACATCACCACGCGCATTGGTAGCAAACACCGAACTCCAGAAGCTGATATTGCTTCTCACCGCCGCATCAATGGCGGAGTGCAGCGTTTTCTGTTGCGGATCATCGGGGTCAAGCGAGATATTTCCCCAATTCATCAACTGGTTATTCAGCTCAAGCGCAAATACATTGCCTTTTATGTCAATGTCATAAACAACTTTTTTATCGTCAGGTTGCGCTGCATTCAAAATATGCCGGTATTGCGTGAAATTTTTGCCTGACCAGAATGTGATAACGCTTTTGTCACCTTCGGCGGGAGCAAAACTATAACCGAGACTTTCCAGCCTGGTCAGGAACTGGACGCGTTTATCCCAATCATAATCGAGTGTGGAATCAACAAACAATTTTGCCAATGATGCAATCCGCTTTTTAGGCTCACTGCTCAGCATATTGTCGAGCTGGTTTTCAATGAAATCGATCATCCGGTGGCGAATATTGTCATGAATTTCCACCTCAATGCGTTGAATGCCCGGTACAGGTGTTTCATTGTTTTGGTCTTGCGGCAAATCCGCCAATCGATAATTGTCACTGTTCAGCCAACGGTAAATATCCGCGACCTTTTGTACTTTTGTGTTAATAAAAGAGAAGCCGGATGAGCCCGTGCTACTGGTACTCCGCTGTGATGCCCGATTTTTTGACGCATCCGCATTGCCCAGCGCTTCCAATCCGCCCAGATCTAAACCCGAAAGATCCAGACCAGAAATAGCCGAAGATGCGCTCAGTTGCGGCTCTGCGACTTGTGTTTCTGATTGCTGTGGTTCAGGTAAGCGAATTTCAGAAAGCAGCGGGATCTTCGTCAATAATGAAGTTGTATTTTTGCCACGCACACCCGCATTGATCTGCAAACGCTGAATTGCCTGTCCGGCATCAACAAGTTCAGAAAAATCTTCATTCAATTCAGGGTGTTCCTGACTGAAGCGACCATCACTTTGCCCGGAATACGCCGTCTTGATGTGGCTGCCAATGTCGCCTGCCCCGGAAGACTCATACGCTTTGCCAGATAATCCGCTACCTGCGTTTTCATTTTGATGTGATTTATGATGGCTCTCTCTGGCAATCTGAGAGGCCTCCACTTCTGCTTGTATAAGGATGTTATATCCATCACGCTCAGCTTGCTGTGCCCGTTTCTGTTGTGCCCGCGCTTCTTGTTCACGGAATTCTGCTTTTGCTCGGGCCTCATCAACATCCTGCTGTGCACTCAGGCGATTTTGTTCCCCTTTTGCCGCCCCGGCTTCTGATTGTCCCACCGCCGTGGCGATCTTTTTCTGTTGCTGGCGCAAATTGGATACAGCATTATCCAATTGTTGCCCCGCCGTCGCTTTTGTCTGTTCTAACTGGCCCTGAAGCCCGTCCAACAAATCACCCGCAAATGCATTGCGCCACTGTTCACCCGATTCGCCTTGGTAACCCGCATTGACCCCATTATTCAAACCGGCGAGCAAATCCGCTCTCGCAATCAAATCCTCAGTAACAGCTTGTTCTTCATCCTTGATGGCATTCCGTTGAGACAATCCGTTACCATCCAGCGCATTAATATCCGTAGACTCCAGTTGATGCTGTGTCTTGGCAATTGCCGCCAGTTGTTTTTCTCTTTCCTGCATCAGGCGCTGCTGATCAGCCTCTGCACTCACCTTGTCATTCAAGGCGTCAGCAGAAATCGGATCTTTCACCGCATATTTTGCACGGGCAGGATCGGTACGCTCTGAATAAACCATGACATTATCCAGCAGGTATCCCTTACCATCACTGATGCCGGTTCCTTTGAATTCCAAGTGGTTGCGGCCTGTCCGGGCCGAAAGCTCCAACTGTTTGTGCTGCCACTTAATTTTATCCGCAGAAGTAGAGAAGACCCGTTCGCCATTCCACAACACTTCCATGCCGTTATCGTCACTACTTCCCGCACGCCTTGCAAAATCAAAGTCAAGGGTGATCAGCTCACCTTCAGTGAGATCATGAATATCCTGAGAGAGGGTGGTATTGGCATTCGCATCAAGTTCACTGACATGAGAACCGTGGTCATCATTGTCAAGACCATAAGACGCTGCCGAATGTTCTGTTTCTGTACCCTGAATCGATTGCCAGCCAATACTTCCCTGCTCAAAATCACCATTGAGGATTAAGTTAGGCTGTAGTTTGTTAGGTTGCCGTTTTTGAGGGGCGGCCTCATCATCCATTATTTGTTGGATTTTACGGGTATCCGGGCTGCTGATTTGTGTTACCTCACCCTTTAAATCCGATTTCAAATCTGATGTAACCTCATCAATTTCTGTCATTTTGAAACCATCCAGATGAGTGACTTCCGGCAGATTAATTGCCCCCCGCCCGCGATAACTTCCCGATGTACTGGCTTCATCACCGTGGATCAGGTAGTTGATTCCCTGACTGCCCGCTACGCCCAATACCGTTTGCTTGACATTGCTGAACAAAGCTTCCAGTTTGTTACTCTGGCTGTTGCTTGACGCAACCGCAAAGCTGTAAAAATCGCCGTTCCCCACTTGAACAGCCAGATTATGGCGCGCGTAAGAAGCATGAATGTTAATGCCATCACCAACATGAATATTGGCATTCCCCGAGCCTTTCATGACCGAGACATTCAATCCATTGCCGACTTTGGTATTGATGTTGAATTTACCCCAGACCGCATTGACAGAAACACCGTCCCCCCATTTCGTGTTTACATTCAACTCCCCGTGCGTTGCGGTCACACTCAAGCCATCGCCGACGGTTGTCGTGATATTGCTTTTGCCTTTGCCAACAGTGACCTGAGTACCGTGACCGACTTTCGTCACAATATTGTGCTGACTCCACAGGGCATTGAAGCTGTCCCCTCCCCCGATTTGGGTCACAATGTTGGCATCGCCCTTAGCCAGAGTCACATTACGCCCATCACCCACTTTGGTAATAATGTTAGCTTTGCCCCATGCGCCGGTATAATCATTCCCCTTGCCCACATGAGTCACAATGTTAGCTTGCCCATTGACGACAGTGGCAGTGTGTCCGTCCCCGACTTTCGTCACAATATTGGCTGCCCCTTGGGCAAAGCTAAAGTGATCACCTTTCCCCTGATGGGTCATGACATTGGCTTCACCCCATGCCCCATGAACCGCTGTTCCATCACCGATTTTGGTCACGATATTGGCTTTTCCTCTGGCAAATCCCGCCATATTGCCATTCCCGATATGCGTCATGACATTACCGATTTGGGATACCAATAATCCGACGGTTGTGCCATCACCCACTTTGGTCAGGATGTTGCCTTTGCCGTGCAATAGCCCGGCCGTCGTTCCGTCGCCAACATGGGTAACAATATTCGCTTCAGCTGAGGCAACAACGCCCATGAAACCCTGCCCGACCTTTGTCACGATATTGGCCTTACCCAGCGCCAGAACACCCGTTAAGCCATTACCGGCATGCGTCATGATATTTGCCTGACCAAACATGGCGGCAAGCGTTGTTTCATTTCCTACCTTGGTCATGATATTGGCATTACCCACCAGCAGGCCGATATTGATGCCCTGCCCGATATGGGTATAAATATTAGCCTTGCCAATCATCAGGCCGATTGTCAGGCCATCCCCCACTTTGGTCATGACATTTGCGCCCCCCAGCATAGCGGCAAAAGTCGAGCCATGCCCTATATGGGTCATCACATTGGCTTCACCGACCATAGCCGCCAGCATTTCGCCATCACCCAATTTTGTTGCGATATTGCCTTTAGCCAGCATCAGGGCAACAGTCAGCCCTTCCCCGGCATGCGTGAACACATTTCCCAATGCCGCCATCAATGCCAGTGCCTTGCCATCCCCCACTTTGGTAAAGACATTGGCTCCCCCGGCCATGATGGCGTAAGCCTCACCCTGCCCGACATGGGTAAAGAGATTGCCCAGTCCCAACATAGCAGCAATGGCTTCACCATCCCCTACTTTGGTCAGGATGTTGCCAGCAGCGCCCATAACCGCCAAAGTCTGCCCGTTCCCGATGTGAGTCAGCACATTGCCAAGCCCGAACATAATCCCCGTCGTATCACCATTCCCCATTTTGGTCAGGATGTTGGCACCACCCAACATAATGCCCGTGGTATAACCGTCCCCGATGTGGGTCAGAACATTGCTTCCGCCTCCCATGGCCGCGAAAACATTCCCTGAACCTTTTCTGGTCAGAATATTGGCGCCCCCCAATGCCATGACTTTGGTCAGACCATCATTGGCATTCCGGGAGGTTTGGGATGAAAGCGCTTTCGGTTGAACACTGCTGATATGCGTAATGACGTTGGCAATTCCCGCACCATTGAAAGCCAGGTTGCCTTTTTTACCTTTTTTGAAAATGACATTGGCGGCTCCCGCACCGTCAAATTCCGTATTACCGTTTTCTGAGTTGTGCAGGATAACATTGGCAATGCCTGCTCCCTTGAAAATAACATTGCCATGATGGACATTGGATTTGATGACATTGCCACCTCCTGCGCCCTCATAACTCACATCTCCCGAACTTTTATTACTGTCATAAGCATGATGATCATCTGCTGATTTAAATAATTCCTGCTCGGTGAATTCGTGCATTTCAGTAACACGGCCTAAAGAAACGCGCACGATTTTAACGCTGTAGTTCACATCACTCAACGTATAACTGCCTTTCCACAGAGCCTTATAACCATAATTCGGACCAACAAATTGGTTTGCCACTTCTGCGGTAAGATCCCCCTCTTTGTACCAAGGCTGGGCAATATATTTCAGTGCCCCCGTTTCAGGATCATTTTTTAACTGCACCATAACCACCGTGGTGTAGCCATCCAACACCTTGGCGTACAGGTAGGTATTCTTCATGCGCAGGGATTTCACTGGCTTTACATGAACGGTTGAGCCATCCCGTGCAACGGCATATCCCCCCATTCTGGCATCTGACAAAACGATATTTTCCGCCGCAATCGGCACACCCCCCGCGTAAGTGACCCACTGATCTTCCGGCAATTCTTTTTCTATTGCATGAATTGTGACAACCTGATGTTGTTCAACTTCCAGATCTGACAATGTATATGCACCATCAACATCAACGACCTGAAAACCACCGTAATCGGAAACATCCAGTTCTGCCAGCTTATCAAGCTGATTTCCCGGCTTATACCAGGACGTTGTGTAATATTTCAGCTTACCTGTCTCGGGATCATTATGGAGACGGACTTTGTTTACCTTCGTGTATTTTTCATCAGCAAAAGCAAATAAATAGGTATTTGCTTCCCGCGTGGATTTAACACCAACCACTTTTTGGGAATTCTGGATCCAACTTCCGCGCATGGTGGCCTTAGCCAATACCATTTCTTCCGCATTTGCATAACCAATGCCTTCACCAGAAAAATCATCGCTGCCCCCCATGCGGGTAATTTGGTTATAACCGCCGGCTCCGGCAAAATAGATATTGCCGTGGGCAACATCGGAATAGAGATTGTTATAACCCCCCGCTCCCTTGAAAGTAATATCCCCAAGATTTCCACGACGACTCAGGTTGTTATAGGCAGTCGCTCCCGAGTAACTTAAGTTGCCGGTATTGCCATCATGCTGAATAACAGCCCCCCCCGCGGCGCCGGCAAAAGCAATGTCACCATACCCCTCTTTATATATTTCAGCGTAGCCCGCCGCCCCTTTTACGGTGAGATCGCCACTGGTATCATTGACTTTCAGGTAAGCCGCCCCACCCACGACTGTATCATTCCCTGTTCCGGTATAAACCGATGCCCCGATAGAGCCGAGTGTAATATGATCATTACCGCCATACGCGTGGATTCCCCCCCCAAACCCAATGGCAACAATGTTATTATCTCCGTCATCCGCAGAATAATTCCCCGTCAAGAAATACTCGACACTTCTCCAAAATGGTTTTCCCATAAATAAATCTCTAAAAAAATAAAAACAATCAGACAAAAAGCCCAATTATAAAAGCAATTGGGCGTTGATATTAATTTCTAAAAAAATAAAAATCAGATCCCATTAAAATAGGGTTTAATGATCACGGCATAGAAATAGAACAAAAAAAATAGGGTATATTGAATTGATTTTTAAAATCAACAAGTAAAATAAATAAAGTCCTTTTTACCACCGCATCTCGTCTCAATAATCACACTTAAATCCTGTAAATTTTGATTTTTTCATCAAGTCCTTTCATATCCGGTTTGATACATTGAATTCAAGGAGGTAAATTTTAATTCCAGCCATAATATAAATAAAACTTCATGATATCAATGACAACGTTCAGATCCACACCCTGACTTATCGTCTCTCGAAAAATCAGGATATGAATCTTTCCGGTATTTATAAAAATGGGCCAATGTATTTATACCTTACCTAAAAGTTTCTTTAATTCCTCTTTTTGAGCAAGGAGTGTTTCCTGTTGATGATGCTGTACAAAGGGCTTTAATTGATCAATAAGGTTATTTGTTGGGGTTGGCCTCTCATTCTCATTAATCGGATACACTTCCCCTATTTGCTTATGAATAAATTTAATGCCTATTGTGGGTTGATGAATAAACGCATATTGCTGAGCCTGACCGGTGAAACCATAAATATTCTCGCGATTTGAAACAAGTTGAACGGCTTTATTCCATTTATCGCCAAAATAAATCATGCGGGAAAGAAAATAGCCACCAAAGGGTTCTCTTGCTCCACTTTCTGAGTGCAGAAACCATGCTCTGGAATCATGAATATGGTCATCAAACAATGCGATAATATTTTTTATCGCCGGATCATTTGATCTTTGCATTAATTGTGGTTTTAATTTTCTGTCGAAGTAGTATTCACCCGATTTTTTAAATTTAAAATATTCAAGAGATTCATCTTGAAATGTATATAAATAAGCAGAATTCAAAAGTAATGGATCGAGCAATTGAAGTAGACCCGCCTGCAATGCTCCGCCTATATCAAACTGAGGAATAAATAAAGGTTCAGGCCGTCGCTTTCTCTGATAATCCGCCTTGAATTCCAGTGCAGCTTCCCATAATTGCCCTTTTGCATTGGTTGCATCGAAAAGAGGTGGACCTATAAGATGAGAGCCTGGTAGCCAATTTTTATCATCCTGATTCTTTAATTGTTCTTTTTTCCTTTGTTTTTTTATTTCAGACGCTCTTTTCTGGTTCAAATTCCATTCGCTTGTTAATGCTATTTCTGCTTGTTTTCTGAAATTATTATCCCAAGGTTGCACATTTATATCCGCGTGCTGAGGGGCGTTAATAAAAAAAGGCTGATGTGATAAATTCATTGCAGACTGTTGATCAGAAGCATAACGTGCAATACGCCAAGCCGTCATCCAGCTTAATTGGTTATCGAGCACATCTTCCAATGAACCAGAATCGAAACGACAGGGGAGATAAATAGGCATTTCCGATAAAGCCATTTCAGTTTGGTTGTCGGTTAATGTGGTGCTTAACCATGCGTTAAAGCGTGTAACAATTTCTTCGGTAAAATCGAATTCCTTTATTGTTTTTGCATCCATTACCCTGAAAGGGTAACGGTTTTTCCAATGGGGTTTCAGGAAATCTGGGTGAGTCGCTAATGGTGCTCCCGCCTCAATTGCAGCAGCATACATATCATGAAGGGTAATTTGAGATAATAGCTCACCTGCCGCTGCACGGGATTTGCCTTGATCATTTTGCGGATATCCTCCCCCGACATCAGAATGCATTCCGGGATAAACGACTTCCACTGAATTCGCCGGATATCTCCCTTCAGGATAACGAATGGAATCCAGAGAAAAAGATTGCCGTTGTTCATGGGCCGCAACAAAATGGCAACACTGTTTAATGAAGCCATTGTCGGGAAGTATTTGCATCCCACCGGCCCAACCATTATGCCCCGTTGCCGCCGGAACAACATTGGCAATCCCTACAGCGGGGACAGTATCGAAAATCCCCAGAAATTCAATTGAAACAGGCAGCCCCAGTAACGTTCTTTTGGGAAAGATTGTGGTTGATGACAGGATTTTGTCTAACCACCCCACAAAAGCCCTCGCTTCTGCCGCCCCCGTGAAAAACCATAAACAAACAATTTAATAGGTAATAATTTGGGTTTGATATACTCCACTTTTTATTTTAACGGTTTCAATAGCTTTTCAATTTCATGTAACCTCACCATTTCAGTGGTTCGGGGCTCTTGATTATTTATCGCTTCAAGGTATTTTTTGCGAGTAGCTTGTTGATTTGCTGGTATTGAGTTGATTGCACCAAATATACCCGCAGTACCCTCAAGTTTTCTTGATGAATTTGATGTATTCATCGCTTCAACTGCTTTGCGCATTACCGTATTTTGCAGGTGATCTCCTGTTATAGAATAATTAAGCGCATCACAAATTTGGATTAGCCCCCAATTAATCCTATCTTCTCCCCCTACGGCAAAAGTCAGTCCGCTTGAATAATAATCCATTGTGTTAATTTCAGGAAAAGGGGTACCAACACCAGGAATATAGTAAGAATGAAAACCACGATCATTTGCTCTTTCATTTTGAGGTGAACAAGCATGATAGAGTCTGGCAATATTTGAAGGATGAGGCGGCATTACGGAAGTGTCATTCAGTTCGTTATTATTCGTGTCGTCAAAAAATAGGCTGACATGTAGACTCTTACAACATAGCATTGGCATACGAATGCCGTGCTTTTGCGACATTTTTTGCTGGTATTGACCTTCTTCAGCCAGTATTTTTTTTTATATTGGCCTCAACTTGCTCAGGTGTCAGCACCAATCGCCCCTGTTTGGGAAATATTGGCGGCACCCAACACGGTTCTCCAGATTCTATTCTATTCTTTCCGGTTATTGCGGGCATACATCAGGCTCCTTTTGATCGAATAAGGATTTAAAGGGATGTTCAGGATGACTTATTCCATGACAAGTTGCTGTCACTTTGACTTGTTGGCAGGCCAAAAAATGCACTTGCAAAGCGCAAGGGTCTTGATATTCCGGCACATCAACTATCGTACTGTAGTGTTGATATTGATATTTTATTTGCATATGTTTGGAAAACATGATGATGCCCATATCCTTTTTTACAGATAAAAGAATAATGTCAGCATCTTTTTGATAAATAACGCTGTTGGTCAGTTCAAAAAATAAACTCACCAAAACTAGCGTGAGTTGTCAGGCGATTGGATCATAAAGCTGATTCATGTTCAAGTTGGCGGACAAGCGGGATCACTTTTTTACCAAAGTATTCCAACTCTTCCTGAACATGCAGAAAGCCAAGCAACATCAAATTGACTCCCGCTTTTTTGTACTCAATGATCCTTTGAGCAATTTGCAATGGTGTACCAATAAGATTGGTTTTAAAACCATCATTATATTGCACAAGATCTTCTAATGTTGATTTTGCCCAGTTCCCCTCTTTTTCAGGGGATGCATTTCCCGCGTTTTGTACTTCCGCCTGAAAGCTTTTCACCGCATTCACATTGCTATGCCGTAAAATATCCTGCAATACCGCTCTGGCTTCCTGTTCACTATCACGGGCAATCGCAAAACCATTAACCCCAATTTTAACTTGATGATGATTCAACTGCGCCTTAGCCCGAATATCATCAATCTGTTGTTGTATATATTCGACACTGCCACCATTCGTAAAATACCAATCAGAAACCCGTGCCGCCATATCTCTGGCCGCCCTGGAACTCCCTCCCTGAAAAATTTCCGGCAGTGGCTCAAGGGGCTTGGGATTTAAGGCATAGTCACGGAAACGATAAAAGTCACCCGCAAAATTGAAGACGGGCTGTGTCCAGACCCCTTGCAAACAACGGATAAACTCTTCCGAACGTAAATAACGTTCTTCATGATCCAGCCAACTTTCCCCAATGGCTTTAAATTCGCCACGAAACCAGCCACTCACGATATTGACCGCAATACGCGCACCATAAAGTGTACTAATGGTTGCTATTTGTTTGGCCGCCAATGCCGGATTCCAGGGACCGGGCAAAAGCGCGGCTATCACTTTAAGCTGCTTTGTCACTGACAATAAATCCTGAGAAAAAGTGACCGATTCATGTTGGTTTTCAGCACCATATCCCGCCATAAAGCGAATCTGAGTTAATGCATAATCAAAACCGACATTTTCTGCCGTTTGAGCTAATTGGCGATTGTAGTGATGATCCCAATGAGTGCGCTGATTAATGCTGCTGATAACCAGCCCCCCTGAAACATTGGGAACCCAATAAGCAAACTGGATAGGGGAAGAATTGGACATCGTCATAACACCTCTGTTTAATTTATTATTTGAGTTAAGACTGCTCTTATCAAAAAATAATCAGTCAGGGATCTTATGGCCTCCGATAATCTCCCCAACCGGCCCGGTATGGATGAATCTGTTTTGCCGCCCGAATTCGTCCGCCTGCTCACTGGCAATCTGATCATTGGCAAAAAGTGGCATCACCAGTTCGGCAAAGCGGTGAGCTTCCTCCAGATGGGGATAGCCGGACAGAATAAATTTCGTGAACCCCAATGCGCGGTATTCTCTTATCCGATCAGCAATTTGCTGAGGGTTTCCGACCAAAGCCGTACCGGCTCCGCTGCGAACTAATCCGACTCCCGCCCACAAATTGGGGGCAATGCGCAATGATTCACGAGAACCATTATGCAGCGAACGCATTCTTGCCTGCCCCACAGAATCCAGCCGAGAAAGCGTATTCTGTGCAGCGGAAATCGTTTCATCATCAAGGCGGGAGAGCAATTTATCTGCGGCGGCCCATGCTTCTTTTTCCGTTTCCCTGACAATGACATGGAAGCGAATGCCATAATCCAGTTGCCGCGCAGACTGTGCCGACAGGTCAGAAATAACATCCAGTTTTTCCTGTACCAGTGAGAGAGGCTCTCCCCAACTTAAATAGGTATCAATGTATTTAGCCGTAATTTTATGGGCGGCCTCAGAAGAACCCCCAAAAAACAATTTAAGGTGATTGGGTTCAGTCAAAGGAAAGAGAATTTCGGCATCTTCTACCTGAATAAACTCCCCTTTGTAAGTGACTTTTTCACCCTTTATCAACGGCAAATAAACCTGCAAAAACTCCTCGGTGACCTTGTAGCGATCATTGTGGCTCAGGAAAATACCATCTCCTTTGTTTTCTACAGGATCACCGCCTGTCACGATATTAATCAATAACCGCCCGCCGGAAAGCCTGTCTAATGTCGCCGTCATGCGGGCAGCCAGTGTGGGAGGTTGTAATCCGGGTCTCAGTGCCACCAGAAAACGCAGGTTTTTAGTCACAGAAACCAAGGAAGAGGCAACGACCCAGGCATCTTCACAACTTTTGCCTGTCGGCAACAAAACGCCATAATATCCCAAATTATCTGTCGCCATGGCTATCTGCTGCAAATAAGGCAAATCAATGGCTCTTCCTCCGAAAGAAGTCCCAAGATAGCGGCCGTCGCCATGAGAAGGAATAAACCAAAAGAACTTAATATCGTTATATTTTTCCATAGCCCTCACCACATTCATCAAATTTACGGTAAATTAAACAAAAAATCACATTTATTTTTAGCTAAATAAAAAATAAACTTCATTGAAAGAAAAATATTATTGAACACAATAAATTTGATATTGTTTTTTATCATTTCATTTTCATCTGAAGAATAAATGAATCCGGGCAGTAATTTCCCCCACAAGAAATGGCATTATTTTTTTAAAATAGATAACGGAGAGTAAATCAATAATTATTTTTAGAATGACAGAATAAGGTATATTATAAAAGGCGTAATGATAAGGAATTTATCAAAAATCAATACCACCATTATTTATTGTTTACATTGATGACTATTTCATATTAAACATTAATCCTTGAGGTAAGCGTATTTTATAAAAGAACATGTTACATCAATGTTTTTCCTTAAATCTTTATCCCCGTCGTCTTTCAAGTTGCCTCTTTGTTGGCTGCGTTCATTCACTCCGGTCACCGTTTTTATAAACACACGGTTATATATGCTCCCAGAGATGATGAGAGGCTCCTGCCTCTCGACCTTTGGCCGTTCAAATTCGTTCCCGACGAATTTGTCATTCCTTTTCCACCGCGACGCATCTTGAAATACATAGGGTATATATCGATATTTTAATAACGCCTCAGATTGTCTGTCGCCCGTTAATGTACCATTCTTATAAAAAATCTCTGTATAAAAATAACCACCAACATAAGAGAAATTTATTATTTCAATAAAGTCATGCCACTATAAATAAGCACAAACTTTAAACAAGGAATTAAAAGTAATTACTAAGCTCCATTTGTTATAAATAAAACAACGATTATTCCTATAGTTTTAATAAAATGGCTTTCTGGCGGGAAGCTGTCTATGTGAAATATATTTTTTATGGCGCATCACTGTTATCTTTCAAGTTGCCGCTTTACTGGCGGCTCCTTGAAACCCATTGGTGATCATTATTATTATTTTTTATATATTACTGATTTATATTCAGGGCTTTCTTCCGGCATATTCATATATAGCTGCCTTTCATTTCCTGTTTCCTGTTTCCTGTTTCCTGTTTCCTGTTTCCTGTTTAAAGATATTGTTATCACCGTCATCATGGATAACAGGAATAAAACGCTCGGAAATTCTATATTTACTCCATATAAAAATCAAAATCGGAATAGTCACAATAATAAACTACTTTTATTTCAAAATATAAATTAATTGACGGATCAGGCCCCAAATACAATGCATTGATTTTTCACGGCACCTTTTTATTTCTTTTTGTGTACCACGACATAAAAACATTCAATGTTCCACCCCAGAAAATGCCATCCAGAATACCAGTGACTGAGCCAAACAACAGGTTGTAATTTAATGAATCCCGCAGTGTCGGGTGAATGCTCAACGTGGCAGCCAGAATAAACTTGATCACGAAAGTAACCACAATCAGCAATAGAGTCAATGGTGTACCAGGCCAGATAATTAAGGTACTGCCTTCTTTTTCTTTTAATCTGGGTTGGGATTTCCAAAGTATCCAGCCAAATGCAACACCGACAATAAGACCTAATCCCATCATCATTAATGATAAATCGGAAAAATGAGTTTCATAGAGTACATTGTGCACTCCCCAGACTAAAAACAAAAGAGGCAATAAAAAAAGACGCTCTACACGCATTTCACGATCGGATAACGCCTTAATTCCTCTATTGATAAGAAATACAAGCAGAATCCATACCCAGACAGGAGTATCTTTTATCATTGAAGCCGGTGACATATTTCTCTCCAGACATCATCTTCATGTATCTGTCGTCTTTCAATTTACCGCTTTATTAGCCGTATTCTGAAATCCATTGGATTTAATGCCTCTTTAAATAATAGTCTGTTTTTGCGATTGGGCAGATAATCATCCATAAATCAGAACCACCCGCATAGCGGGTGGTTTGCTCTAGCCCTATAAGGGCATGTTACCGACTGCGCCTAAATGACGCGGCTTTCTCTTCGTTCAAGCTAAGTGTCTTTGCTTCTTTGGCTTACCCCTTGAAGGGGTCGTCTGACTCTCGTGTACTTAATTTATCCTGAATGAGGTCTGACTTTTCTTGCTCTCTGATATATTTACGGATTGTGGCTTCATTCAGCCCCACTGTACTGACATAATATCCTTCCGACCAAAACTTCCTGTTGCCAAATTTGTATTTTAAATTGGCATGTTTATCGAAGAGCATTAACGAGCTTTTACCTTTTAAGTATCCCATAAAGCTTGAAACACTGATTTTTGGGGGAATACTCACCAGCATGTGCACATGCTCCGGCATGAGATGCCCTTCGATTATTTCCACTCCTTTGTATTTACAAAGGTTTCGTAATATCTCACCGATACTTGAACGTAAACGGGCAAAAATGATTTTTCGTCTGTATTTCGGCGAAAAAACAATATGGTATTTGCATAGCCACTTTGTATGGGCTGAGTTTTGTGCTTTAATTCCCATAAACACCTTTCCTTATTTGAGTTACGTATATTAGCTTGAACATCTATATCGTAACGGAAAGGTGTTTTTCTTGGTATAACCCTTGGTCTCCACCCGCATAGCGGGTGGTTTTATGTTTAAGAAGCTAACGCTACTTAAACTGGCTAAAGCCATAAATAAAAATGGCCCGCTATTGCGGGCCACTCAGACTGCTGACAAACCGCGTTGAAACCATACCATTGCCGTCTCCATTATCAACCCTCCTCTTCGTTTTTTTTCTGATTCATGCCCGTTATTCCCCTTTTCCAGAACGTGATGGGATGGTTGATCGACTACATTCACGGCTGAACCCCAGATAAAACCAACAAAGCGTGGCCACCAGTAACGCTATCTTCTTGATATTTTGCGCGGTGGCCGCCAATAGGCACTGTATCTGCACTTTCAGCAACCCGCGAAAATGGGCGTAACGATGCCCGTGATGCTGTTTGGCATCCGCAAAACTGCGCTCTATCGTTTCTTTTCGTCGCTTATGCATTTTTTTGCCCCACGGCGTTAACCGAATGTATTGAGCCTTTTCTTTGCTCGTTTCCCAGAGGTGCCGCGTGATGGTTTTTCCCTTTTTAGCCCGTGTACAAGCCGACCGCTGTGGACAGTTCTGGCAAATGCCGGCGGCTGTTTGGTAATGGCGGTATCCCTGGCGGTCGGTGGTGGTATAAATCAGCTTTTCGCCCTGCGGGCAGGTATAGCAATCGTGTTGCGAGTCATAAATAAACTGTTTCTTTTGGAACGTATTAGGGCCTTTGTTTGGGCGACGATAGCTGATGACCGGGGTGAGCCCCAGTTGCAGGGTCAGGTGGCAAA
>NZ_NIBV01000002.1:349266-374224 GCF_002632585.1 Xenorhabdus szentirmaii DSM 16338 | reverse complement strand
GGGCCAACTGACGTTTCAGACGCCCAATCAACGGCTGGCTGTCATGGACATTGCCTGCGGTGGCGTAAGTATCCATGATAATATTGGCTTTCCCGTCCACGGTACGGTGGTCGAGATAGAAAAATCCTGTCGGTTTGTTCGTCCGGTGCATAAAACCGCTTTCCGGGTCAGTCGTACTGACTTTTATCTGTTTTTGCCGTTCCTTGTGGGTTGGCGTCAACTTTTTTTTCCGGATTGAGCCCGGTCTTCACTTACGGCCTGTTCCAACTCGTCCAGATAGGCGCCCGGAAGAACAGGACGCTGGAGGCGCTCAGTTTTATGGGGATTGGCACTGGCTTTCAGATGGGTACTGTCCGTATAGAGCACCCGGCCGCCCACCAAACCGCGGCGGATAGCCTGTTCGACAATATTGTCAAAAATGGACTGGAACACCTCGGAGTGGTTGAAGCGACGTCGCCGATTTTGGCTGAGGGTAGAGGCATCAGGGACTTTTTCAGTCAACCCCAGCCGCAAAAACCAGCGGTAGGCCATATTCACCTGGATCTCCTGAACCAACCGGCGTTCACTGGGGATCCCAAATAAATAGCCCAGTAACATCATTTTAATCAGCATCACCGGATCGATAGCCGGACGGCCATTATTTTGGCAATACAACGGGGCGACTAAATCTCGGATAAATTCGAAATCAAGGGCGGCATCGACTTTGCGAACCAGATGGTTTTGGGGGACGAGGTCATCAAGTGAGAGTGTTTCGGGCGGAAACGTCTGGGGAGAGGGAACTCTTAACATGGCGGCAGCTCCGTCGGGTGAACGGAATTTGATTAAAGCAAAGTACCGGATAAAAAACCAGCACTTTGTCAATAATCTGAATGGCCCGCTATTGCGGGCCACTGCATTAATGTCAATATGTGTTAAAGTCAATATCAAATAAAAATCCAGCCAGCTATCTTAGGCTTCAGGCGAGCCTGGATTTCCCATTTGTTGTATCAGACCATGCGGTCACGATAGCAGATTGAGTTTGGTTATCGAGCGAATCAATAAATCCGCTGTCCCCCATATCAGGGGCAAAACCACTCATGGCCTGAACCAAGGAATCCACCGCATTGTCTGAAAGGACAGTATATTCACGCTCTCCTTGTGCATCTTTATCGCCCATTAGGGTGATGATATCCGCACGGTGACCATTGAAGTAGTCATTGAAAGTGACAGATCCCATTGCTTCGAACTGCCCTTGTGCCGAGCCGTCACTGATATTGCGGTGTGTCAGCAATACCAAATCATAACCGCTGCGCTGGAACCACAGGTTTTTCCAGTTGATGTCGTTGAAAATAATCTTGTCACCTTGTTTGATATCTTCAACCACGTTATCAATCACAGCGCCGCTGACGACATAACTGTTCACGCCCGTGCCACCTTTAAAGCGGTTTTGATACCCGCCCAGCACGAACAGGTTATCACCCGCACCGCCACTGAATTGGCTGAATTTGGATACGGCATCGGCAATCAGATGATCGTTGCCCGTCCCACCGTTGATGACAGCGTGATAACCCATCAGTTTGATGGCGTTATTGCCCGCATTGCCGTCAATCCGGTTACCGTTGCCGAATATGGTGGCAAAGTCGTTGCCTTCTCCCAAATCAACCTGATTGTTGTTGCCAATGGTCACGACGTAGTCTTGATCTTCTCCCGCCGCAATGCGGTTGAAATTGCCGGATGCCACGATGTAATCACGTCCCTTGCCCCCATCAATCACACCGCCTTCACCGAAGGCAAAGACCTGATCATTGCCGTCTCCCATGTAGGCGTAATTAATGCGTCCGGCCAATACAGCGACATCATTGCCCGCACCACCAAACATGAAATTCTCACGCCCCATCAGGACACCCACATCATCACCTTCACCTCCGGTGAAAATGTTTGAAGTGCCGACAGAATAGAAGACGTCATCACCACGGCCGCCCCAGAAGTTGTTGTTATCCCCCAGATAGGCACCCAGATCTTTCCCGTCACCACCCCAGTTAAAGTTGTAGTTGCCGAGGGAAACGTGAATATCCCCATCGCCTCGCAGATGCCCGCTATTGCGCAGGAAATCGAAGGTTTTGTCCTGCATGTTCAGCAAATCTGCGGTCAGGTTTTCTTTCAGATTGGTTACCAGAGATGCCATCTCCGTTTGCTTATCCTGATGGAACAGGGTTGCAAACAGGTTCGGCAAGTTCAGCGAATTCAATCCAAAGGCACGCTCGGACTGCGGCTCTTCCGCTCTCGTGGCGGGCTTATCAATGGTGACAGTATTGGCGGAAGCTGACTCAGCCTGATTTTCATCAGGTGCCTTTGCTTTCAGTCCATGGCTTTCAGCAAAGGATTTCACGCCATCGGCACCCATATCCAACCCGGCTTTCAAACTCTCAAGCAATTTTTTCGGATCAGTGAAGGCGCTCAGTTGAGAGCCGCTGAATTCGCCAATGATCTCCAGCATTTCACGCAAAATGGCAACGCCATCAACCGGCTGGCCTGAACGGGAGACAATGCCGCCATTCGGGGTGTAATCCACGCCAAAAATATCTGCCAGTGTGGTATCCCCGCTGACACCAGCCAGATTGCCCAACAGTTTATTTTTGATCTGGCGCGGTAAATCCGTCGGGCTAAAGGTAAACGTCGTTTTCGCCATGCCCGTGGAAGTATATTGCTGCGTCATTAGACCGAACAGTGAACCCAGATTGGTATCCAGAATCGATAGGATGTTGTCACCAAACATAAAGTTCCAGTTGCCGGTTGTGACTTGAATATCCGCTCCCTGTCCGCCAACCACGAAGTTGAAGGCCAGCTTTTCATTCGCCTGACGGAATTTATCCGCCCGGCTGACTTTACCCAGTTCAGGGGTGTTGCCGTTTCCTCCCAGCCATTGGTTGTATTTCTTGTTCAGTGTGCTTTCCAGATCACTTTTCAAGCCACGGCTGCTGCGCTCATTTTGAGAATCCAGCTCAGTCAGAGTGCTGTAATCCACACTGCTGCTCAAATCCAGGCCGGACAAATCACTGACATATTTTTTCGCACTTTCCAGCGTCCACTGCTGATTTTGTGCCGTCAGCCAATCCGGTGAATCATACGATCCAGCGATGTTTTGCAAGACACCGGAAATGCGGGCAGCCCCATCAAATGGGTTGACCAGCGGCGGAGTCGGAATGGATTTTTCCAGCATCACAATCAAATCGTTACTGCGTCCCAGATTGAAGCTGACATTCCGGTTGCCGACAAACAGTTGCGCGCCTTCCAATGCCTGATATCCCGCAATATTGACACTGTGATTGCTGTCACCGTCGCCGATGTGAACCATGACGTTATTGTCACCAAAGGCCAGAGACTTGAAGCCACCCGTGCCGACTTTGATGCCTACATTCGAGGTTCCCCAGTTGACGGCGGTAAATTCGCCATTACCCAATTGCAGCTGAATATTGCCGGCATAACTCAATTGCCTGTTTGAGGCCGATGAAGCCACTACATTATCCGCATCCGCGCCGTTGTCACGGCGCGGATGCGGGGCATGGAATGTTTCTGCATTATCAGCGATAGCGCCTTTGGCTTTTGCATCAACCTCTGTTTGTCCCACGCGTGACAAGGTGATGTCATTTTCAGAAATGCCACGGCGAACATGCTCGGAGTGGCTTTCCACTTCGCCCTTATCATTCCAGCCCAGCACAATTTTATTATCCGTGAGTTTGTGGACCCATTGCTTCTGTGCATCTTTCGTGTATTTGCGCCCAACGCTGTCCACTGCAACTTCACTGCTGCGTGCCGAGACTGTCGTGCGAATTCCTTGCCCATCCAGCGCTGAAATAAAGTGGCGGGCAAATCCGTCACGCTTGTCATTGCTTATCAAGGAACAACCGACGAGGCTGATGTGATCCGGTGCACCAAGGGATTTGAAATCAGTACTGAACTGTTTCAGTTTCAGGGCCAGCTCATCTGCACTGTATCCACTGATGCGTGTGTAATTTCTGCGCGTGTCATCGTGCATATCGTCTTGCAACGCCCCTTCACGCCCGTGCCCGATAACCTGCCAGCGCAATTTGCCGGACTGCAATTTGTCAGACAGCGCCGTCAGGTCACCATACACCACACGATATTGCCCATTGGCATCAAGCTGAACAATCACGCTGGAATCAGCATGTTTACTTGCCAGACTCGCAGCCGCTTTTGCCGCAACCGGATCATTTTCGGTCTGGATAATGATTTGGCCGTTAAAGCGGCTATCACTGCCCTCCGCTTGCGGAACCACAGTCATGCGCTCCCACGATCCCACATCTTGATTGTGCACAACGCGGTTAACGCTGTTCGGAGCATCGTCGTTGAGCGGCATTTTTATCTCAGATGAACCAAGACCTGAAACAATCTGCTCGGCATATTGGCTCATCAACCGATTGCTGGCTTCATGGCCGTAGAGGGTCTGCTCACCGGATACCTGATAGCCATCGGCAATGAGTTTGGCACGCAGGGTTTCACCGGCATTTCCCAAGCCTTCGTTATCGGTCAGCAGCATAATCGGAGTCTGTTTAGAGATGCCTTGCAGGTTTTTCTCCACCGAGTACTGGCCATTGACCGCTTTCGTCAAGATTCCTGTCAGCCCCGCAGGATTTGGTACTTCGTGGGCTGTAATCGCTTTGGTCATGCTTGGCATTGGTCTGTCGAGCAATAACCCTGAAACGGCCTGACCATTTTGCTGCGCATGACGGGCAAGATTGGCGGCAACAGCCCCACCCAGGGAATAACCATGGATAATGATATTTTCCGGCTTGATACCGCGATCATTGACCAAGTATTGGAACATGGTGCGGGCATCCTGATACAGACCTTTTTCACTGGGACGGCCATCACTGGAGCCGTAACCCCGCATGTTCACCGCCAGCATATCGACACCCTGCTTTTGATAATGGCTTTGGATCACACTGGATTGTTCTTCCACTGATGAACCGGAGCCGTGGATGAACAGCACCACTTTTTTCGCCGGATTATGATCAGGCTTTTGTTCAGCGCCTTCTGCGTTTTGTCCGTTACTGCTGGCATCATTATTGTTGGTGCCGTTATAGTAATACCCTGTCAGGCGGCCGGTTTCCCCTCTCAACGTGACTTTATCCGCAGCGCCGTCAGCCACTGCCGCATCCAGAATGATCTGGGTGCTTTCATCCACCTTGCGGCGGTTTTCTTTGGCACCGTAAAGTTCATTGTTCAGGAACCGGGTTACCGGGTTAAACGACTCACTGTCACGGGGAGGTGTACCATCGTTGTCAATGGCCACTTTTTCCGGCAGCGTGTCAGTTTTATCGCCATGTTCCAACGCCAGCAGCTCTTCATCAGCAAGTTGATGAGGTTTCTTGGCGCCGGTTTCAATTTGTTCAATTTGGGCTTTCTGTAATGCCTGCCCCAAATTGAACAGTTCAGTTGGCGTCCAGACACCAAATTTAGGGCGCCATGAAGAACCGAGGACTTTATCCGCGCCACCCGCTTTAAGAACGCGAGCCACGATACTGGAACAGTTATCTGTCAGCAATTGGTAGCGGGCATCTGGATTCTGGCTGATTTTTTGCCATTCCATTTGCATCGCTGCCATATCCAATCCGCTCAGATTGATGCGGAAAACGCGCCCCTCTTCTCCTTCGCTGGCTTTGAAATCCTGAATATTATTCAGTTCATGTTCAGCGAACTTGCGGATCACATTGGTAATACGTTTTTCAGACAATTCTGGTGTTTGTTTCGCTGCATTACGCAGGGATTCGGCAAAATTTTTGCCCACATCAAGCTTATCCATGCTGCCATCTTCCCACTGTTGCATAAACGGTCGGTAGATAGGCTCAGGTATGCCGGCAGATTGCAGAAGATCAGGATTCTCCAGTGCAGCCATGGCAAAGCCTTCACTGACTTGCTCGAATTTCGCGTCAACGCCTTTGGCTATCTGAAGTTTTTCAAGGAATATTTCCAGTTTCCGGGTGCCATCGTGCAAGCCAAAGTTGTCTGCCTCTTCAGAAGAAATATCCTGTTCCAGTAACCTATGGTGAGTCGCAGGCTGGCTGAGATCACGCCAGCGTATCCTTAAATCCGGATACTGTGCAGTGGAGACATTGAAAATATGGCGGGGGTTGGAAGATTTGCCCCCTTGAGGCCACCAGCTCACGTAATTTTTCTTGTTAAAATCCCCCGCATCTTCTGCGCTTATCTGCACCCGGCCCTGACCAATTTGCAGTGCCGCATGCCCCAATTGGCTGTGATCGCTGGGTTTCCAGACAAATAAGGTCGCGCTGATTGGCGACAGCTGTTGTTCAATCGCTTGATGTATTTTTTTCAAGCCGGAGATATCAACGCCTTTTCCATCTTTCGCCAAATCACGGGGTTGCAGGTCGGCAAAAACAGTCTCTGCCACCGACTGACCATATTCTTTGGTCACGGCCGCTTTGAGCTGTTCAACTGCTTTTTCCGCGCTTTCTGCTTTCATGGCAATCTGGATATTCGATTTGCCACGCGTCACAAAATCCCCTTGTTCATCAAGGTAAAGATGTTTAGAGCCTTTGAGGTTGGCATTGCCCAATTTGCTGTAAAGCTCGCTGAAACTGCCTTTGCCCGCACTTTGCAGTGTCGGCTCTGACAGTACCAGAGATTCATCCATGCGCACATTAATCTGCGACAGCAGGTTTTTCAGAGCAGGAATACGGGCTGAATCAGGATGCCCCAACAGATAGCCGTCAACCTGATGTTGCAAATGGGTCAGTTTTTCTACCACTTCCGGAGCATAGTCTTTGCTGTTTTGCAGGGTGTTTTCGTAATCTTTGAGCGCATCCAGTACATTGCGGTAACTGTCACCCAGAATTTTGCCCTTAACGTAAGCCGCTTCCTGCAATTCTCCCGCCGACATCAGGTTTGTTTCCGGCTTATAACTCCAGCTTCCGTCTGTTTTTTCAGCCAGAATACGGGTACGTCCGTAATCGTGGGAAATAATGCGATCGTCCAACAGAATCAGAAATTCCGGCAGTTGATCGTAGTTGTCATAGTTGGCAAGAATAAAACGCTCAATGGTTTTGATTTGGGCGATGTCATTCAAATCCTTCAGAATAATCGCCTTGAATTCATCATCGTCACTGCCTGGCCAAGGACGGACTTTAAAGACTTCATCATCCAAATGATGTACCAGCAAATTGCGTTCTGTACGCAATCCATAGAATGGCAAGGCCTGATTGAGCAGGCTGTCTATGGCACTGGTTTTGATATCCAGATCAATCAGAGTATCCGCTTTATATCCCGCAGGATTCAAGGCCAGCAACCTTTCCTGTTCGCCAAGACTGAGGGAATCAAAACGCGCCTTGACTGAAACCCCCGCTTCTGTCAACCGGCGGCCGATGGATTCAGGCGGTACACCTTGATACTCTTTAGGTGCTTTATCCAGCAGGCGAATTTCACCCACCAATCCTTCACGCTGTAATTGGCGCAATACCGGCAGTTCGACATTCCAGAAGTAGTTGCCAAGACGCAATCCCCCTTCCGCAATGACATACACATCATCGCGCGATCCCGTGGCGTAGAGGGAACTCCAGAAACCGGTATTGCTGCGGGCAGAGGCATTAATAAGCGACTGCAACGCTTTTTGTTCAGCAACGTCAGAATCGAGGTTCATTCCTCCCCAACGCATCAGAGTTTTGTTCATATTAATGGCAAAAGCGTTACCTTTTACATCAATATCGTAAACCACTTTTTTGCCATCAGGCTGGGCTGCGTTAAGGATGTCACGGTACTGTTTGAAGTTTCTGCCCGACCAGAACGATACGATGCTTTTATCGCCGTGAACCGGTTCAAAGCTGTAGCCATAATGCTCAAGCTTGGAAACGAATTCGACCCGCTTGTCCCAGTCATAATCAATGGTGGCATCGACAAACAATTTCGCCAGTGAAGCCGTCTGATCTTTCGGGATACTGTTTTCCGGGTCATCCAGGTAACCTTCAACAAAAGTCACCATTTTTTGCCTGAGATGCTCAGGGATATCCGCATCTACACGCTCAAATCCCGGTACTGGAATATATTTCTCGGTGGCAATGTCATTACCGCTGTCCAACCAGCGGTAAACCTCAGCGACTTTCTGAGCCCGAACGGCCGCGCCAGATGCAGTGTCAGTTTGATCCGCTGAATCCGGTTGGGCAACCGACGAAGAAAGTTCTTCCCCCAAAGCCCGCAATCCAGTGAGATCCAGTCCTGAAATTTTCGGAGTTTCTCTGCTGATTTCAGCCGATGACGTAGGAACCACATTGCTGACAGGTTGATGAACTGGCGTTTCAGTGCCAGCAGACGTCTGGGAGGAGTCCGTTGAAACGTTTTCCGTCCTCGCTTTCATTCGCATGCCTGCATTGATCTGCAAACGATTTAACGCAGCTTTTGCATCGCTGAGTTCGTTCAGATCTTCATCGATGAACTGCAATTCCACGTGAAATCCGCTGTCAGTCGGCTCAGGGAATTCAACCTGTAAGTCAGAATCTGATTCAGGTGCCAACCCAAGATCTGCACTGTGGCTGTCAGTCAGTTCCTTGCCTGATAACCCACTGCCCTGAGCACCTGTCCGGCTGGGTTTATAGTTGGCATCAAGTTTTGTACCCTGTGCATTGTTTTGTACCTGGGCGGTTTTGCTGTTCGCCGCAGAAATATCTTGCTGACCACGTTGTTCTGCTTTCTGTACTGCGGCGTTGCCGTCACGTTTTGCCTGTTCAGCCTTGTGCTGTTGGCTGATGGCTTCCTGCTTCCTGAACTCAGCTGAGACCCGCGTTTTGTCAATATCCTGCCTGACACTCCGACGGTGTTGTTCACTGTTGAGGACACCCGTTTCTGATTGGTTTATCGCGTCTTTAATATCGTTCAGGCGGCCTGCTGCGGCTTGTTGTGAATCATCAAGCTGCTTCTGTGCGGTTTCGCTTGAGCCATCCAGTTGGGTCTGGACACGCGCCAGGAATCCACCCGCAAATTGATTGCGTGATTGTTCACCTGATGCCCCGTTGTATGTCCCATAGCTGTTCAGCGCCTCCAGCCCCTTGGCTTTCGCCATCAGTTCATCAGTTACCGCCTGAGCTTCTTGCGCTATGGCATCACGCTGGGATTGCCCGTTCGCATTCAGGGCGTCAAGGTCGGTATTTTCCAGTTGAGCCTGAGTTGCGGAGATGGCGGCCAGTTGTTTCTCTTTTTCTTGCTCCAGACGCTGGCGATCAGCTTCCGCCTGTGCCTTATCCTGCAAGGCATTCTGTGCTGCTTTATCCTGCTTCACAGCGTCAGCAATGTGGCTTTCTGCACGTTCAGAGGTTGCCACGACGTTATCCAGAACATAGCCCAACCCGTCATTCAAGCCGATCCCGGAAAACTCCAGCCGGTTGCTGCCGGCCTTGGCCGTTAACGTCAGGGTCTGGTTTTTCCACTCAGAGCGGCCATTGGCCTCGGCAAAAACAACCTCACCATTCCACCAGACTTCCAAGCCGTTATCCGCAGAACTGCCGGTACGTCTGGCAAAATCGAACTTAACAACAATTTCTTCGCCTGCGATCAGATCCTGAATATCCTGATAGAGATGAGTGTTGCCGCTGACATCAAGCTCACTGACCCGTTCACCATGCCCTTCGGCACTCAGTCCGTATGCCTGAGCGGAATGGCTGGCTTCAATGCCATTGGTGTGCATCCATCCCTCAGCCCCTTTTTCAAAATCGCCATTGACGACCAAGTTGCGTGACGGGGTTGAATTCAGGCGCTTTTCATTGCCCAGCGTATTTTCAATGCCATCAGTATCCGGGGCATGAACCTCCGACACCGCGCCTTTCAGGTCATTTTGCAAATCAGAGGTGACCTGATCCATTTCGGTCAGTTTAAAGCCATTCAATGAAGAAACTTCAGCCAGATCAATGGCACCACGCCCTTTATGGGTACCTGATGTATTGCCTTCATCGCCATTCACCAGATAATTAATGCCCTGACTGCCCGCACTGCCAAGCAGCGTCTGCTTAACGTTATCGAACAAGGCACTTAATTTATTGCTTCCAGTATTGCTTTCTGCCACCGCAAGGCTGTAAAAATCGCCGTTCCCCACTTGAATTGCCACGTTATTGCGGGCATAAGAGGCGTTGATGTTCAAACCATCACCCACACGGATATTGGCATTGCCCTTGCCTTTCATGACAGAAACATTCAGGCCGTCACCAACGCGGGTATTGACGTTGAATTTGCCCCAGGCCACGTTGACTGAAACACCATCACCGACTTTGGTATTGATGTTCAAATCGCCGTGAGCGGCAGTTACGCTCAGGCCATTGCCCACGGTAGTCGTGATATTGCCTTTGCCCTTGGCAGCGGTAATTTGCATGCCGTCACCCACTTTGGTGACAATATTGCCCTGACTCCACAGCGCATTGAGGCCATCCCCGTCGCCGATTTGGGTCACGATATTGGCATCACCTTTGGCAAGTACCGCGTTGCGGCCATTGCCCACTTTGGTGATGATGTTGGCTTTACCCCAGGCTCCCGTGTAATCATCGCCATTACCTACATGCGTGATGATGTTGGCCTGCCCCTGCGCAACGGTGATTTCCTGCCCATCACCGATTTTGGTCAGGATATTGGCTTCACCTTTGGCAAAGTTATAGCGATCGCCATCACCATAATGCGTTATCACATTGGCTTTGCCCCAAACGGCATTGATCCCTGTGCCATCCCCCACTTTGGTGATGATGTTAGCTTCACCTTTTGCGAACCCGACAGTTGTACCATCACCCATGTGGGTCATGATGTTGCCGATTTTCGAGATCAACAAACCGACCGTGGTTCCGTCACCGACTTTGGTCAGAATATTGCCTTTGCCGGATAGCAAGGCAGCCGTTGTGCCATCACCGATATGAGTAATGACATTGGCTTCAGAGGCGGCGATGACGCCCGTGAAATCATTGCCGACTTTCGTGACAATATTGGCTTTGCCCAAGGCCAGAACGCCCGTCAGGCCATCACCAACGTGAGTCATGATATTGGCTTTGCCGAACATGGCGGCCAGCGTTGTCCCGTCGCCCACTTTGGTCATGATATTGGCTGTACCGGCAAATAAACCGATGCTGGTGCCTTCTCCGACATGGGTGTAAATATTGGCCTTGCCTACCATCAAGGCGGCTGTCAGGCTATTCCCGACTTTGGTCATGACATTTGCCCCGCCGATCATGGCGGCAAAAGTAGAACCATGGCCAATCTGGGTAAAAATGTTGCCTTTGCCGATCATGGCAGACAATGCATCTCCATTGCCAACCTTGGTGGCAATATTGCCTTTGGCGATCATCAGGGCAACGCTTGTGCCATCGCCAATATGGGTGTACACGTTGCCGAATGCCAGCATCAGTGCCAGCGCATCACCATTGCCGACTTTGGTGAAGATATTTCCTGCACCGCCCATTAACGCCCAAGCATTTCCTTCACCCACATGAGTGAAAATATTGCCGGCGCCCACCATCGCTGCGATCGTTGTTCCATCGCCCACTTTAGTGAAGATGTTACCTGCCGCACCCATGACGCCCAGCGTTTGGCCGTTCCCCACATGAGTCAGTACATTACCCAGACCCAGCATAATGCCAGTGGTATCGCCATTGCCGACTTTGGTCAGGATATTCGCGCCACCCAACAGTATCCCGGTCGTTTTGCCATCGCCGACATGTGTCAGAACGTTGGCACCACCACCCATGACGGCCTGTACATTACCCTTGCCTTTCTTGGTCAGAATATTGGCACCACCCAAGGCGATCGCTGAAGTATCCGAGTGGCGGGCGTGTGGATCGGAAGAATCAGCAGCATCGCTGATATGGGTAATAATATTGGCACCGCCAAACATGGCGGACTCCAGATGACCATTCCCCATTTTGGTCAGGATATTTGCCCCACCTGCCAAGATGGAGGCGATATTGCCTTCCCCCATTTGGGTCAGGACATTGGCACCACCGATGCCGGACCAGACAGCATCACCATTGCCGATTTGGGTATGGGTATTGAAACCGCCACCCATTGTGACATGGCTGTTGCCATTTCCTTTATGAACGGAAATGTTGCCGACGGCCAGAAGATGGGCAAGATAGCGGCCATCACCAACGCGAACCAATATATTGGCGGCTCCGCCGGCATTGACATCCATGTCACCGCTCTCCCCTTGATGCAGCAGGACATTGGCGATACCGGCACCATTAAACTTCAGGTTCCCTTCTTTGCCTTTTTTGATGATGACGTTTGCACCGCCAGCGCCATTGAATTCGGTGTTACCGAACTTAGAACTGTGTTCAATGATATTGGCAATGCCGGCACCATCGAAATACACATTCCCGCGGGTGACATTGGATTTGATGACGTTACCGCCACCCACCCCTTCATAGCGGACATCACCGGAACTCTCTTCGTCGCTCGTCGCGGGTTTAAATAAATCTGAGTCGCTGTATTCGTGCATGTCAGCAACCTGGACAAAAGAGGAACGCACGGTATTGGCGCGGTAATGAAGATCACTCAGCGAATAACTGCCAGTTCCCATATTGTGATAACCGTTGGCGGCGGAAATATTTTCGTTTGCCACATCTGCCGTGTAATCCCCCTCCTTGTACCAAGGGCGGGCGATATATTGCAGTATTCCTGTGTTTGGATCGTTCCTCAGTTCCACTGCAACAATTTTTGTGTATATCCCCAGTTTCTTGGCATACACATAAGTGTTTGGCATCCGGTTGGATTTCACCGCGTTAACATCGACGGTAGTTCCGTCTTCGTAAATCGCATATCCCCCCATCTTGGCATCTGACAGAGTGATATCTGACGCATTAATTTTGATGCCACCACCATACGTCTTCCAATCGTTTTCCGTCAGGGTATTCTCAACCGCATGGAACGTGACAGATTGCCGGCGTTCAACGGTCAGATTTGACAGGGTATAGGCACCATCAATCTCAATCCCCACGAAGCCGCCCTGTGCCGAGATATCCTGTTTTCCAAGGTCCTTCAGCTGATTGCCCTCTTTATACCAAGAGGTGGTGTAATATTTCAGCCGGCCGGTTTCCGGATCGTTGCGAAGCTGGACTTTATTGATTTTGGTATACATCTCGTCTGCAAATGCAAACAGATACGTATTCGGCTCCCGCTCTGACTTGATGCCGGTGACCTGATGGTTGCTCCCGATCCATGTTCCGCTCATGGTGGAATTTTTCAGGACAACGTCTTCAGCGTGGGCATATTCCATCCCTTCGCCGCTGAAATCGTCGTCAGTGCCTTTGCGGGTAATTTGGTTGTAACCGCCCGCGCCTGAGAGATGGATATCGCCGTGTGTGACATCAGAGTACAGACTGTTATAGACACCGGCGCCGGAAAACCGGATATTCCCGCGCTCACCTTTGCGTGAGAAACCGTTGTAGCCAGAAACACCGGAGTAATTGATATCACCATTAGCCCCTGTGTGATCGATGCTCAACCCACCGGCAGCGCCTGCAAATTCTATTGTGCCGTTATGGGTTTTATTAATGGAAGTATACCCGGAACCGCCTTTTACCATCAGGGAGCCACTGGTATCATTGATATTCAGATATCCCGCGCTGCCAACGACCGTATCGTGGCCCCATGTTGTATTCACTGTTGCACCGATAGAACCCACGACAATGTAATCATTGCCGCCATAGGCATTAATAACACCGCCCGCACCTATGGCATGTATTGTGTTCCCATCGTTATCATCTTCATATTTACCGGTAAAGAAATATTCTGTACTGCGGTTGGATGATTTCCCCATAAATAATCCTGGTGTTGACCGAAAAATTAAACTGTAAACCACTGTATCCGACGGATGCAGCGGTCATTATGCTCATCCAGAACTCCCCTGACTGTGCAGGCTTTTTGCCCTTTCCATGCAGCAAACACCCGACGACGGAGATCGTGGGCGATATCGCGGGCATGTCCGAAAGGCGCAATCATTTCTGGAAAAAAAATATGTTGGCCGGAGCGCCAATCTTCTGGTGAGATCTCTCGCTCACCGGCAAGAATTGCATTCCGGCTGTCATCAGACAAAAAAGCCCAATTGCAGAAAGCAACCGGGCGGTTATATTCATCTTCATAATAACAGAACTGATTAAGCTGAAATGACGGCAAAATACGTTGTTGCCATTCTGCGACCAGATAACGCCGATGTAATGGAGAATGCTGACAAAGCAGCATTACCCCACCCATCATGGCCTGTATTTCAGTCGTATTCAGTGCTGCTGATTGATGTTTGATCATCATGATTTAGCAACACCCTGAAAAATTTTGCAGGTGTTATTTGGATTTTTCAGCGCTGCGTGTTGCTCGTTTTTTAGGTTCAGCCGTTTGTTCTTCACTATCTGTTCCATTTCCACCTGTTCCATTTTCACCCGTTCCATTTTCATTGAGTTCTGGCACTGGCAAAAAACCGGTTGCAATCAGCTTATTGAGTTCAGCTTCCATTCTTGGGTCTTCAAGCATACTTTTCACCATAGAAACCATATACATAAAACCAGAAGCTGGCATATGGATGACTTGCTTTAATTGTAATTCCTGATCGTTCTCTGCCAGTACACCATTCGCCATTTTATTGGGATCTTGACCAACGAAATAAAGTGAGAAAACGCCCTTGTTATAATTAACGCTTGAAATGGTTTGAACGAACTTTTCAGACATATTACGATCCATTAAATTACCCATTAAATTATCTATTAAATAATTGTTAGATTAATGTTGATGCTACATTAAATGAAATTTATTAAATCATTAATGATTTCTGTGTCTATTACAGCTCCATTTATGATTTAACCATATAGCTAGGCAGATTTTAATTAAACAAACTCAGCCAAATGTAAAATGGCAAATAAAATATACCTGAGTAAATTAGGTGAATTATCGGTTAGATTGGACAAAAATATATCCATTCAGGTGATAAAATCAATATATAAATGGAAAAATGTCTGTTTAGACGCTACATTTTGTCCTAATTACCAACCTTCACATGCTCTCCGATAACAGATAATATTCTACTGGATTGCACACACTCACTCTAAAAACACCTTAGTATTTATCAGGTTACATTTTCAATCAGGATTTTCTTGTAAAAATAGATTTAATTTAATGAATAAAACAGAAAAGACAATAATATCATTAATAAAATTAATAGTAATGATATCTAATAAAGAGCATTCCCCAATCATCAGCAAAATCTTAAGTGATTGTGATGATTATAATGCTGCGTTAAGCAGGCTTAAAAAAGAATGCAATATTAAAATAAAAAATAAACACTCTATAAATAAGAGGTTAGATTCAATTCCCTTACCTGCGATTTTATTTACCAATGAAGGAGAACCTTTCATTTTGGCAAAATATGATGAGCAACGGGTATTAATCCAGAACCCTCATCAAGAGGCCCCGGAAATATTGGATAAAGCAGAATTTATCAATTCATGGAGTGGCAGGTGGATAAAAATAAAACAAAATAGCAACCGGTTTAATATTCGCTGGTTCATTCCTGAGTTTGTCAGGCAAAAGAAAAACCTCACTGAAATTCTGTTGTTCTCATTTGTGTTGCAGATATTGGCCCTGATTTCGCCTCTGGTGGTACAGGTTGTCATGGACAAGGTTCTTGTCCATCAGGCATTTTCCACACTGGATGTGCTGATTTTTGGCTTAATCACTGCGGGGCTGATTGAAGTGCTCTTGCGGGGCCTGCGTGAATATCAATATGCCCATACTGCCAACCGGATTGATATAAAACTGGGATTGAAACTGGTTCAGCACCTGTTTGGCCTGCCGTTGCTGTTTTTCAAATCCCGTCAGGTGGGAGCGATAGTAACGCGGGTGCGGGAACTGGAAACCGTGCGGGAGTTTTTAACCGGCTCCATGTTCACATTATGCATCGACGTTTTGTTCATGTTTGTTTTCATTTACGTCATGAGCCAGCTATCCGGTGTATTGACCCTGGTTTTCCTGCTTTCGATACCGGCTTATGCCCTGCTTGCCTGGTGGGTTACCCCGAAAATTGAACAGGCGGTGGAAAAACAATTTACCCACGCGGCAATAAACACCTCTTTTCTGACAGAAACTGTCTCCGGTGCTGAAACATTGAAAAGCCTCGCGGTGGAACCCCGTTTCATTCGTCGTTGGGACAGCCAAACTGAAAAAATGGTCAGTACCAGTTACACCGTACAGCAATGGGATAACCGTTCCAGCCATCTGGTAATGTTATTGCAGAAAGTCACCAGCGCCGTGATTATCTGGCTGGGGGCGTCAGAGGTTCTTTCCCTGCACATGACCATCGGTCAGCTGATTGCGTTTAATATGATGGTAAGCCATACCCAGCAGCCTCTGGCTAAACTGGTGCAGCTTTGGGGGCAGTTTATCCGTTCACGCATCGCCATTGATAAACTAGGGGACATGCTGAACCTGCCTACAGAGCAGCAATCAGGCAATGCACACGTGGCGTTGCAGGGAGCCGTTTCATTTACCGATATTGTCTTTCGCTATCAGCCTGATTTGCCTCCCGCCATCAACCATTTCACGCTGGATATCCGGTCAGGTGAAACCGTGGGCATTGTCGGAACCTCCGGTTCAGGGAAAAGCACCCTTGCCCGTTTATTGCTGCGACTCTATACCCCTGAACATGGCTCCATCATGCTGGATGGCATTCCTTTGCAACAGCTTGATATTGAATCCATCAGGCAACAGATAGGCATCGTATTGCAGGAAAATTTCCTGTTCAACAAGACGGTGCATGAGAACTTATCCCAGTCATGCCCTGATGCACCGTTATCCGCCATCATTGAAGCGGCAAAACTGGCCGGTGCCCACGATTTTATCCTTAAACTGCCGATGGGATATGACACTGTGATCGCAGAAGGCGGGCAGTCTTTGTCTGGTGGTCAGCGGCAGCGGTTGGCGATTGCCAGGACCTTGTTGTCAGATCCCAGAATTCTGATCCTTGATGAAGCCACCAGTGCACTGGATGACGAATCACAGGCCATTATTCAATCCAATATGGCAAGCATTGCCCGGGGCAGAACTGTCATCACCATCGCACACCGGTTATCCACCATACGCCAATGTGACCGGATCATCGTGTTGCACCAAGGCCAAATCATTGAACAAGGCAGTCATGACCAGCTTCTCCAACAGGGAAAACACTACCGAAAACTCTGGCAGCTGCAACAGGAACTAAAACAAGAAGAAGGACCTTTCCATGCTTAAGAATTTTTTAATGCCTAAGACAATATTGCGCAAGGGAATGAAACGGCTGCGTACCCGTACTCCCTCTCCCGATTATGATTTTTTACCAACGCATCTGGCGTTATCACAACGCCCACCTTCACCGTTTGCCCGCTATACTGCCATTACCCTGAGCATCGGTGTTCTGGTCGCCCTGCTCTGGGCCTGTCTGGGAAAATTGGACGTACAGGCCACCGCAACCGGGCGCCTGATTGCCTCTGGCCGCTCCCAGATTATTCAGGCTTACGAACAAAGCCGCATCGTTGCCATTCATGTCGGCAATGGGCAGCATGTTGCAAAAGGAACACCACTGCTGACGCTCCATACGCTGGGAGTCAATCAGGATATTGCCCGTTTGCTCGAGCAACGTGACTATCTGACGGAAGAAGAGATCCGCTATCAGGCGCTGCTCGGGAAACATGATCCCAGCTCCCTGCCCCTTTTCCAACAGCAGCCCGAAGCCAAACGGAACAAGATCCTGACCCATTACCACCACGAAAAGGAGGAGTTCGACTCAGTCATCACGAATATCTATGCTGAAATGGAAGTTAACCTCTCTTCCCAAAAAGCCAGAAACAGCGATATTCGCTCACTGATTAACCTGCGGGAAAATATTTATCAGCGCTTGCAGGCACGAAAAACCCTGAGCCAAAAGCAGGTCATCAGTAAAGTCGAATATCTGGAGCAGGAAAAAGAGTTCCTGGAAACTGAAAGGCTGATCAGCCAGCAAAAATCTGAGCTGGGGATCTTGCTGACCCAATACAAAAGTCTGGAAGAACGCTTGAAAGGCCTGAAAGTACAAAAAGAGCGGGAATGGTTTGAAAAAGGAAAACAAGCAGAAATGCAATTGGCAGTGCTGAAACAGGAAATATCCAAAGTTCAGGAGCGGGAAGAGCTGGAAATTGTACGTTCTCCGGTTACCGGCACCATTCAACAGCTGAGTGTCCATACCCTTGGCGCGGTTCTACAGCCTGCACAAAATTTAATGGTGATTGTGCCGGACAATCAGGTTCAACTGGCTGAAATTCAGATCCTGAACAAAGATGTCGGGTTTGTTCGCCCCGGTCAGCAGGTCACTGTCAAAGTGGATGCATTCCCCTACACCCGCTATGGCACAATTGAAGGAACGTTGCTCAGCATTTCACGGGATTCCACCACCGATGAACGCTTGGGTCTTGTGTTTCCGGCACAAATCAGCCTCAAGCAGAACAATATCATAGTCGATGGGAAGCCCGTTGATATTACGGCCGGCATGTCCATCGTTGCAGAAATCAAGACCGACCAGCGACGGGTCATTGATTATCTGCTCAGCCCGATTCAGGAATATCAATCTGAAGCCTTGAGGGAAAAATAATCATGACTGACCATTTTTCCTTTACCAATGAAACGGATTCTGCATTGCCCAATTTTGCCTTGGAGTGCATTGTCCATGTTGGCAAACAATTCCATAAAGGGGCTTCTGTTGAGCAGCTTCAACATGCACTGGGGCTGGATTCACTGACCCTGACCGATCCGCAGTTGCGTGAAGCTGCCGATGCCATCGCACTGCACAGCAAATTTGTCCATCTGGTGCCTGATACGGCGGCGGGCATACCTTTGCCTGCGTTGATTGAACTGAAGCAACGCTGGTGGGTGCTGTCAGAAATTCATTCTGATGGATTTACCCTGTTCGATCCCATCAGTGGCAAGCATGAGGTGCACCGCCCGATTGAACAAGGCAAAGCAAACAGGTACAAGATCCTGCTGGTGGCAGATAAGTTATTGACCGAAAAACAGGTTAAATTCGGCCTGAGCTGGTTTTATCCGTCCATTTTCAGGCAAAAAAATCAGTTACGGGATATTTTCCTGTTTGCCATTGTGTTGCAACTCTTCGCTCTGGCGGCTCCCCTGTTATTTGAAAATGTCATTGATAAGGTACTGGTCGGGCGGAGTCTCTCCAGCCTGCATGTCCTCGGAATGGCAATGCTGGCTCTGGCATTGGCTGAACCCTTGTATGGTTTCTTGCGCAATACCGTATTCGGGCACATGGCCAGCCAAATCAACTCCGAGCTTTCCGGCAGGCTTTATCGCCACTTGGTCGGGTTGCCCCTGCCCTATTTCAGGCAACGCCAGACAGGGCAGATTATTGCCCGGGTCCGGGAAATGGCGCAGATCCGCCAGTTTCTGACGGGTTCAACCCTCATGTTGCTGCTTGACCTGATTTTCATCATTCTGTTTTTGGGGGTGATGTTTCACTATTCCACCTTGTTGACCGGGATTGTACTCAGTTCGCTGGTACTCTATTTCTTGCTGTGGATTACCGTCGGGCCAATCATCCGGCGCAAAGTAGAAAAAGAGTACGAAGCTGATGCCAGTGCCACCAGCTTTCTGACCGAAGCGGTTTCCGGCATCGAAACCATCAAGACGACAGCAACGGAAAAACGATTTCTGCATCAGTGGCAAAAGGTATTGAGCCAGCAACTGCTCTCCCGTTTCGCAGCCCAGAAAAGCGGGTTATTCGCCGGACAAGGGATCGCGTTCATCCAGAAATTCGTTGCCGCATTGCTGTTGTGGTGGGGTGTCAGGGAAGTTTTGAGCGGGGATCTCTCCCCCGGTGAATTGATTGCTTTCAATATGCTGGCAGGACACGTCACTCAGCCCATCCTGCGGCTGGCTCAAGTCTGGCAGGATTTTCAGCATACCCTCATCGCCTTGCGGCGGGTTGGCGATATTCTTGATGAACCGATGGAGCACAGCCAGCAGGGATTGGTATCCGCCCCTGAACTTGCCGGCCAGATTGAATTCAGGAATATCCGTTTCCGCTACTATGCTGATACACCGGAAGTCTTGGTTAATCTGTCAATGGCGATTAAGGACGGTGAATTTATCGGTATCACCGGGCCGTCAGGTTCGGGAAAAAGTACACTGACCCGATTGCTGCAACGCCTGTATGTACCTCAGCATGGTCAGGTGTTGGTTGACGGCATGGATTTGGCGATTGCTTCTCCGGTATCACTGCGGCGTAACATGAGTGTTGTTTTGCAAGAAAGCATTCTGTTTTCCGGCAGCATTGCCGACAACATTCGTTTATGCAAACCCAATGCCAGCGACGAAGAAGTGTATCGGGCTGCAACCCTGGCCGGTGCCATTGATTTCATCAACGCGTTTCCCCATAAATTCAACCATCCGGTTGGCGAAAAAGGCAATAACCTTTCCGGCGGGCAGCGGCAACGCATTGCATTGGCAAGGGCATTGTTGAATGATCCCAAGATATTAATCCTTGATGAAGCCACTTCTGCCTTGGATTATGAATCGGAAGCCGCCATCATGAGCAATATGGATGAAATATGCCGCAACCGAACAGTCATCAGCATTGCACATCGGCTGAATACGATCCGCCATGCCGATAAAATTTTCGTGCTGGATCAGGGAAAAATCGCTGAATCAGATACACACGATGCCCTTGTGCAACAAAATGGTTTGTATGCCCAGCTGTGGCAGCAGCAAACCCAATAATTATTGATTATCACAATAGGGCAGAGATCTGCCCTTTTATATATAAGGTCATTTCGCACGTCGATAAAATGATTTTCGACTTTTTAAAATTAAGATTTATAGCAATATCAAACTATTATATTGAATAGCAAATTTAGCCTAACTCAACGTTATCAGTAAAGTAATAAATTTGGATGATCCCCCATCTATTATTTTATGCCATCCTGCCATTAAAACATGCCTTTCACGAATTGATTGGAATTCATATTCAGCAGTAATTAACCAAAAAGTATTCTCCAATATTGATGAACCCATTTTATTGATGTTCACTGGCGGAGAAGTCACCCGCCTTCATGTTATTTAGCAATGAGTATTGTTGATTAGATGAGGGAATAATATGAGCACACAAGATAATAAGCCTGATACACAAATTTCAGACGAAGATACATTAGTCGTTTTACCCACACGAAAGTATGTAAAAGATGCAATTCACTATCATGCTTTGGGCCGCGGGCATCCCGATGCCACGTTGAAAGACAAAGGGTTTGTGGTACTGAATAATGATTTTGGCAGTGACAGCGAAACCACCGCAGCAACACCAAAGGCGGTGAAAGCCGCTTATGATTTAGCAAATATGGCAAACCAAAATGCAGTTAATGCAAATAACAATGCCAATGCACGATTAGAAAAAAATCAGAATGGCGGAGATATTCCAGATAAAAAAGAATTTGTGAAAAATCTGGGTTTATCAGAAATAGTTTATAAAACTGTGGGAAATGGTCCCAATCAGATACCGGATATGTCATTTTTCACATCAGGGCCTAATTGGTTCAAAATGCCTGACGGCAGAATTATTCAATACGGCACCGCTTGGTTTTCCAGGGAAAATGTTGGCTATTTTTATGCTGATGCCCATTTTCCCATCCCCTTTCCCAATGAATTATCATGTATGTTTGTAACACTGTGGGGAGTCTCAAGTCCGTCCACTTCACTGTTCCACTTAGCATCCGATATGAATAGCAAAACATGGGCCGCCATTCCCATGAGGCGCCCCACCAATGCAGCAGAATTACCCAATATACCGACAACACAATCTGCTATGTGGCTAGCCATCGGCTATTAATCGAGTCATTATGATGAAATATAAATATTCTGATAATGAATTTTACCCATATGCTTTAAAACAAGATTATATAAAATCCGGTATATGGCCTGATGATGGCATTGACGTTGATGAAACTGTTTTTAAAGAGTATACGACTCCTCAGTCAGATAAAATAAGAGTCATGGGTAATGATGGAATGCCTGCATGGGACGATATTCCTCCATCGCCACCTCCTACTCTGCATGAATTACAGCAACACGCTGAGCATAAAAAACAATATTTAATGTCTGAAGCATCAAATGCCATAGCACCGCTGCAATATGCTGTCGATTTGAAAATGGCGACAAATGAAGAACAATCAACCCTAATGGAATGGAAAAAATATTATGTCCTGCTAAACCGCATTGATTGCTCAAAAACACCCAATATTGATTGGCCCGAAGCCCCTAAATAACAATCAAGACAAACTCTCTGTGCCATGATTTTAGTTGATTAGGTTAATCAGTATCAGGGTAGCAATTGTGGATTTCTGCTGTTGCTGATCCAATACCGACTTTTCAGGCTCCTGAACACGGACGTTCAGGCATGTTTAATTCCCGAGAATTACCAAGATTGAATATCTATTAGCCAAAACAGCATGGTTTAATTATCAAAGAATTGAGCACATAAAGGTTGGATTTTATCTGTTTTTGTGTACGAAAATTCAGTTTTTGTGCTACCAATAATGGGTCCATATACTTCAGATAGCTTCAATATCGTTTTACCCCTTTGTTTTTCTACTCCTTTAAATCTGAGCAAGATATAAGGTTTCTTTTCGCCATTGAATGTGATTGAGATGACATCATTTGATATTGAATACGTTGATCTTTCCATTTCATTATCGTATGTCACACCATTATAGTAGGTCCCGCTGATGACTTTTTTACCGTTCCGAAGACATGTGAAGGGGTAGAGATATGTCACGTTATTTTCCTTAAACTCCACAACGTTAGCTCTTCCCGTTTCTAGTGGTGTCATCGCCCAGATCCCAATGATATCGTTTTTGATATTGGTTCCTGCCAAGCCATAACCACAAAATGATAGTGCCAATACACCTACTGTAAGTCTCTTTTTCATATATCAACCTAGTGATTTCTATTCAAAGCAGATTGTAATGTACATATAAGCACTGATACTAATCCCCTCCCCCTTTGCCATTCCCGCAATATCTAAATTGAAATATAATCCTACCCTTAGGAGTTACATGAACAAACACCCCTCTATCTGACCTAGTAGAGATTTTTCTTGGGGTTTACCATTAGTAGAACAGATCCATAACACAACATGTTCTTAAGGAAGAGAATAATAACGATGAAACAAATCTCTATTACTGCTTTAGTTTTTTCCCGCACATCAGTGACATCGGTCGCCATGCCGATTGAAATCCTCACTATCGCCGCCAATGCCATTGGTAGCGCTGCACCTCATGTCAATGTTATCTTTCCAGCCAATCCACACATGATGGACGGTGCAAATGACCTGTTTGCGGATCCTGACCCCACGGCCCGCAATACCCTGCACGATTCCCTTCATTATAGGCGACAGCCGGATATTATTTTGATCGGCTCGCTGGGATTTCCAGAATGGGGATCGCAGCATTGCTCACAAGAAATGATTGCATGGCTTAAGGCAATGGATGAAAAAAATGTGCCCATTGTTTCAATTTGCTCGGGCACATTTCTGCTTGCCAAGGCAGGCTTATTGCAGACCGGAGCTACCATTCACCCTCACTTTTCCGCCGAATTCCAACAACTCTTTCCTCATATCCCACTTTATTGTGACAAGAACGTTATCAACGATAATCACCGTTTTTGTATCTCCAATGTTTATAGCGGCGGAAGCTGCATGTTGAATATCGTTGAATTGATTTACGGTCAATATGCCAGAGAGCAATGTGCAAAATTCTTGTTGGGCGAAAATGACAGCAAAAATCAGGGAGATCTCATCAGTTTTGCCCCTTATCGCCAACATTGCGATATTCTGATCCATAAATTACAAGATTGGATGCACACTTCTCCCTCTGAAATTTTATCCGTTGCAGACTTGGCCAATAAAATCCATCTCTGTGAACGTCAGATGAAACGCCGCTTTAAAATCGCAACCGGAAAAACACCAATCCAGTATATCCAGCAGATCCGCATGTCACAGGCAAAGTACTGGTTGGAAAAATCACAGAAAACCATCGAAGAAATCAGCCATGAAGTGGGTTACGAAGACATTCGTTACTTCAGAGAATTATTTAAACGCTGCCATGGGCTGACCCCGAAAGAGTACCGCCAAAAATACCATCTTTAGTTTTTTTCATCAGTCAATTTTGCACTCTGCAAATAATCAGCAACACTAATAGGTAACGGATTTTATTATACTGATTCTAAGCTTGTCCCTGTTCATTCCTATAATCATGATAAGGCAGGCTTTTCACCCCTGATAGAGGCTAATACCATGCTAAAACGCAAGTATCTGACCCAACCTGAAATCGAGATACTGCTCCGAGAATTAGGTAAACAAACTCATGCAAATAGAAATACATGCATGATTTTTATGGGTTTTATTCATGGGTTTCGCGTATCTGAATTACTGAATCTAAAGCTGTCTGATGTGGATTTGGAGGGCCGTAGCCTGCGTGTCCAGCGCCTGAAAAATGGCTTTTCCACCGTTCACCCAATGGTGCAGCGTGAAGTACAGCTTCTTCGCCACTGGCTGGTAGAACGTCAAAATTACTTAACAAAAAAACGATCACTCTCCCTTTCTTCAGAAAAAGAGGGGGATTGGCTGTTTCTCTCCCGAAACGGGCAACGGATGTCACGTCAGCAAGTGTATAAAATCATCCGACAGACCAGTTTGAAGGCAAAATTATCGATTTGCGCGAATCCGCACATGTTGAGACACGCCTGTGGTTATGCATTGGCAGACAATGGTGTCGACACCCGTTTGATTCAGGACTATTTGGGTCACAGAAATATCCGCCATACAGTCCGCTACACCGCGAGTAATGCGGGTCGGTTTGAGACAATATGGGATTCAAAAGGAAAACGCTCACACTTAACAATTAGTACCAAACTGTCAACTTAC
>NZ_NIBV01000002.1:4918-349012 GCF_002632585.1 Xenorhabdus szentirmaii DSM 16338 | reverse complement strand
AAGTTGACAGTTTGGTACTAATTGTCAACTAAAAAGGGATGGCAGCACTACTCTGGGACGAGTCAATACCACCAGAATTAAATGACATCTGGTGTGGGTTATGTTGATTCAGAAGGTTAATAAATATGTTAGAAAAACAAGACAAGCAGTGGGCAGAAAAATCTAGTCACCACCTCAAACGGGTAGCATGGGTGAATATCTTTGCTCAAGTCGCCTTTCCCGTGGCAGCAGCGTTTACCCCTGCTGTGGCAATGGCTCCCAATGAGCATCAAGTCCAGAAGGCTTCTGCGCATACTAAGCAAACTCGCCCTTACCGATTAAGCGCCGGTGAAAGTGTCAAAACCGTGGCAAAACGCCATGGCCTGACGGTCACAGAATTAAAAAAACTCAATCAACAGCGGACATTCAATAAACCATTTACTGCGCTAAGTGCCGGCGATGAGATTGAAGTTCCACATTCTGTGTCTGACAAGCTGTTGGCAGATAACCAGAAGCACGCTTCCGCTGCGGAAATTCCCGCTAATGCCATCCACCAAGAAGCCATTGATCAAAATAACATGAATCAAAAAGCTATTGGTCAACAAAACACGGAACCGAGCACAACGGAACATTGGTTAGCCAATGCGGCATCTCGTGCCGCCGGTATGCTGAAAAGTGGCAACATTGTGGACAATACCAAGAGCCAGCTGCAAGGGATGGCCGTCGGTGAAGCGAATCAGGCCGTGCGCAATTGGCTGCAACGCTACGGTAACGTAAGAATACAGGCCAATATTGATGATCGCGGGCGGCTGGACGGCAGCCAGTTTGATATGTTGCTGCCACTGTACGATACCAAGAAACACCTGACATTTACCCAAATTGGTGTACGCCACATTGACAGCCGTACAACGGCAAATTTCGGGTTGGGTCAACGCCATTTCTTTGACAGCGGCATGTTTGGCTATAACGCCTTTCTTGATCATGATATTACCCGGGACCATACCCGCTTCGGGATTGGTGCGGAGTATGCCCGTGACTTTATTAAATTCGGGGCCAACGGCTATTTCCGTGCCAGTGGCTGGAAAGATGGCAAGAAACTGGCTGAGTATGAAGAGCGTCCGGCCAATGGTTTTGATCTCCGGGCAGAAGGATATCTACCAACCTATCCGCAATTGGGGGGCAAGTTCATCTACGAGCAATACTTTGGAGATGAAGTGGGTTTGTTGAGTGAAAAACAGCGACAGAAAAATCCGGCTGCCTTTACCCTCGGCATGAATTACACCCCTATCCCGCTGGTGAAGCTGGGGCTTGATCGCCGCCAAAGTGCCAGCGGTGGCGGGGAAACCCTGCTGAATTTTGGCCTCAATTATGAGATTGGCACCCCGTGGTCAAAACAGATTGATCCTGATGCCGTGGCCTTCAAACGTACCCTGCAAGGCGGGCGCTATGATCTGGTCGAACGTAATAACCAAATCGTGCTGGAATACCGCAAGAAAAACCTGATACGCCTGATGATGGAAAACCGGATTAGTGGGCGCGGTGGTGCCATCATTCCCCTGAATGTCAGCGTCAGTACGAAAAATGGCCTGAAAGAGATTGTCTGGGATACTGCCAATCTGGTGGCAGGGGGCGGTAAACTGGAAGCCGCGAACGTCCAGTCCACTCGCAGTGAAGGTGGCGAGTTATTCAAAAGTGCCGCCGCCTCATCGGTCAGTGGCGGAACGCATTACCTGCTGACCCTGCCGCCATACAATGAGAAAGGCAATAATACCTACAGCCTGTCTGGTGTAGCCTATGACAAACAAGGAAATGCCTCAGAGAGAATGGAAGCTCAGATAGTGGTCATCGCTTCTGCCGTCGATTCGACGGGTTCCGGTTTTGAGCCGGCCAATAAATCCATGGTGGCCGATGGCAAAACCCAAACTGTTATCCGCCTGAAATTAACGGATAAGAACGGCAAGCCAATCAGCGGCGCGGCAAGCAACATTACCCTGACAGATGATAAATCTAAACTGACGGGTGACGGCAAAGATCCTGTGTTGGGCACGGAAATCAAGGAAGTCCCTGAAGGCAGTGGTATCTATGAAATTACGGCTACCGCCGGTACCAAACATGGCAAATGGACTATCAATCCCAAAGTTGACGGAAATGAACTGACCCCGACTGTCATTGATTTCGGGGATTCATTAGCCAACATGGTGGATACGGACAAAACCAAATTTGAACCGGACAATGGTAATCTGAAAAACGAAGGTGACGAGACAGATATTGTCCTCCATCTGACTGACAAGGACGGCAAACCGATTACCGGAGCAGTAGACAAAATCAAGTTGACAGAAGACAAAAGTGATCTGTACGGCCAAGCCCCGGAGCCGACTGTCACCAGCATCAAAGAAGATCCGGCCGGCAGTGGGATTTACAAGGCCAAGGTTATCGCCGGCAAGAAAAAGGGTACCCTGAAAATCACCCCAAATGTTGATGGTAAGGAATTGAAACCAACTCAGGTAACCTTTGGTGAGTCACTGTCGGAGATAGTAGATCCCAAAGGCTCGGTCTTTACGCCGGAAACGAACGTGCTGACAGCGGATAATGAAGACAGCACCATCATGACACTGCACTTGGTAGATAAAAAAGGCCGCCCGATCCCGAATGCCAAAGACAGTATTACGTTTGAGGATAACGGTGACCAGCTGACCGGGAACGGGAAAAACAAACCGGTCATCGACAAAGTGTGGGAAGAGCCCGCTGGCAGTGGCACATATAAGGTGAAAGTCAAGTCAGGGGATAAAACTGGCAAGTGGGAAATTACCACTAAAATAGACGGCAAGCCACTGGAAAACAAAACCGCCATCAACTTCGCCACCAATAAGGCTGATCTGGTTGATCCGGGCAAATCCACGTTTACAACCAAAAATGGTGGGCCGCTCAATCCGGGGGAAACCATGGAGATTGAGGTGGATTTGAACGACAAAGATGGTAGCCCCATCAGCGGCGTGGAAAAAGAGATCAAGCTGCTACCGGATGACCATGAACTGTATGGCACAGGCAGTATGCCGCATTATGGCGAATTCAAAGAAACCTCACCGGGCAGTGGTAAATATGTAGCGACTGTCACCGCCGGGGAGAAAAAAGGCAAATGGAAATTAACGCCGGAAGCGTTTGGTAAGCAGATAGGAAAACCGGAAACCATCACGTTTGGACAGTCATTGGCAGAAATCTTGAACCCTGAAAGCCCCGGTGTTGAGCCAGTCGATGGCAAGGCCCTGCCGGCGGATGGCGTTACCAAGAAAATCCTGAAGATTACATTGAATGATCAAAAAGGACAGCCTATCTCAGGTGCCAAAGACAGTATCAAAGTAATCCCTGATAACTCCAACCTAACGGGAGAAGGCAAAGACCCGAGTATCGGGGAAGTGAAAGAAATCGGCAATGGGGTGTATGAAGTGGAAATCACCGCCGGTAAGAAGACAGGCAAATGGGTGCTGAACACGACCATTGACGGCACAAAAAACCAACAGCCCATTGAACTGGAGTTTGATGAAAACAAAGCACCAAGTGTTAGCATCGATTATCTGGAGGGAGAGCTAACCATAGGCAAGACATTGAAAGCAAACTATAAGTTTGAAAGCAATGGCAGTAATGCCACTGACCGTTCGTTCTATGTCTGGGGTGAAAAAGGCACAACGGCCGCCCGGGTGGTGGAACTGGCGAAATCGGCTGGCGCAAAAGAACCGATAGAGCTGGCACAGAAAAACGGGGAAGGCCGGGTTAATAACGGTGAACCAATAACCTACGTCATTCAGGAGAGTGACAACAATAAAGTATTGGAAGTCTCAATATTGGCAGCGAATGGTGCCGATCTGCGGGCCAACGGCCCGGAAACCGCCCTGGCCGTCTACGATCCGAATAACCCCGGGAGAATTACCGGTGGCAATGGCAGCGGTGGGGTTTCTGATCCAACTGCCACTGCTAAGGTTGACGATCTTGAACTCACCGGTGAACTTACTTTACCAATGATCCTGAAGGCTCACTATAAGTTTGAGCCGAATGGTGGAGATGCAAGGGATCAATCACTTTATGCCTGGGAAATAAAAGGTGAGGAAAAGGAAGTCAATACCAAAGACTGGAAAAAAATTACCCAGACCAGCCAGAATGGCCAAAAAGGTCAGGTGGATATCAGTCTGGCAGAAAGTGATGCAGAGAAAGTGGCTGGTAAGCTGATTGTTGTATCCATTCTGCCGGTTAACGGACTCCAACAGAAGAGTTGGGATGCCATTGGTACTCTCACCACAGATCCGGACGATCCGACGAACAATACCTCAGGTGGCGGACGAGATGAAAAAGGTCAGGAAAACGGCACTATCGTAAACCCAAGCGCTATGCCGATTATCAGCAAACTGACGCTTAACGGCTTTTTGGTGATGGACCATGAGTTAACGGCCACTTATCACTTTGATGCCAATAAAGGCTTTCCGGATGATAAATCTGAGTATGAATGGTATCGCCTGAGCAGTACGCCAGATGAGCCTGCTAAGCCAAATGAAAACTCAGCAGAGCTAATAGCAGGTGCATCAGGCACCGTAGACAAATCAGGGCATATTCCCCTTTATATCCCCAAACAGGAGGACTTCGAAAAGTTCATCGAACTCCGGGTATATCCTAAAAAGCGTGGTGAGGCACGTAGCAATACCCCTATAAAGGTGAATACAAGCAAACAATACGGAGATATTGGTGACAGTAAAAACCTGTCGGGTGCAGGAGATGGGTTCGGCAGGGTAATGGACCCCAAAAATGCACCAATAATCAAAGACATGAATATGTCAGTAGAGGAGAAGGATGGCCAGAAACACCTGATCGCAACCTATACTTTTGACAATAATCAAGGGGACTCAATAGATAATTCTCGGTATTTATGGGGCGCTTTTGCTGTTGGTGAAGAACGAACAACCACAAGGGATGTCGCGTCCAAGAATCAATTTGTAGAAGCAAATCAAGATATTAACAAACAGCCTCATAAGGTTCCCTCATACCCATTAAAGCAAGAAGATTATGGCAAAATCATTGAGTTAACGGTACAGGGAAAAAATGAGAATAAGAAAGATGGTCAACCCGAAACGATCAACAGCCTCCAGCTCGTCGACAGTGGGCTAGTCAATGCGGATGGTACAATGAAAGGGATCGCGGGTAGTTTCAAAATAACACCCGATAAAGCTGAAGTGGACGCAGATGGCACTGATGCTGTTATGGCCAAGAAAGGTGAAACCATTAAACTGACCATCCATACGAAAGGACAAGATGGCAGAGATATAGGTGGCGTACCTGTGACCATCAATCTGAAAGCCGAGAATCGTAAACAGGTTCCGGAAATAGTGACAGTAAAATTGGAAAAGGAAACTGGTGCACTGGAAAGTAACGGCAGCGGGGATGTTTACACTGGACATACGGATGAAAAAGGGGATCTCATTATCGAGGTCACTGATCCTGATGGTATTGGGACAAGGACAGAACTGGTGGTCACAGTGAATGATGACGGAAATAAACTGAATGAACAAAAACAGGATGTTATTTTTACCGTAATTACCAGCCCGAATACATCTCTGGCCAAATATTGGGGGCATATGACAGAAACAGTGACTGCCGGGAAGATAACGTTTGAAAGACCAAAGTTATTTGAAGAGCTCAAAGCAAGTGGTGAAGCAAAAGATCTCGTTAGCACTCCAGTTGGAAAAGAAGATTATCCAATAGGTAATTGGGACAATATATCAAGGCATTGTACTAATGGCATTGCAACTATAGAAGAAACCAGAAATCTAATGGAACAGGAAACAAATATGACTGATAAGTATGGTTGGCCGGGCGTTTATTATACAACCAGCAGTTATGAATTAGATTCAGCTCAAGCTAAAAGATTTTACAGGAAAAACCTAGAGACTGGCAATGAGCTCTTTTATTATGGCACATCACCAAATCATTTTGTCAGTTGTAAAAAATGAGAGGCTGTATTTTATTAAGGTATACGAGTCCGGATACTATTATCAGCTCAATACCATGATATAAAAGTTAAAAAAACGGCCCCTTTATTGCATCTGCCAACAATAAGGGGTCGTTTTTTATTTCAGTTATGCAATGGAAATCCGGGCAGGAAGCCGACAAAGAAATTGCAGGTGTTAAACGGAGAAAGGTATCACTAACAAAAGTATTTAATACCAATTAATCCCCCCTCCTCAAAAAAACTGGCACATGCTTTTGCCTAAAACGATTTATGATCTGTTCCTTATTACGCCTTGTTGCAACCATCAAATTTTATTGCACACAAATAATAGATAGACTAATCTGTCTAGAAATAGACTTCTCGCTTAAGTAACCATCTGTAAGGACGATCAATGGCAAGAAATCTCCCCTTTCTTCTTGGCTTTTGTTTTTCCATGTTCATTTTTCATGCCCATGCCAAGCCCCCTCAGGAGCAAATGCGTGTTTCCACCACAACGATGCAGGCAGTACCATTTGCTCCTTCTATTAAAATTCTGGGATCTGTGGTTGCCAAAAATGAAATTGCGATAACCCCTGCACTTACCCAGCTTGTCATTACCAGTGTTTTGGTTGAAGAAGGCGATCATGTCAAACAGGGGCAGGTTTTGGCGACGCTGGAAACGCCGATTCAGGATGAGAAAGTCAAAAGAGCACAAGCGGAGCTGGAGAAAGCCCGGGCTTTGATTCAACAAAATGAGGCCATGAATAATCAGGCCCAGTCTGAGCTTAAGCGAGCAAAATCGCTGAATGCTACCGGCGTCATTTCTGCCAGTGAATTCGACAAGTTCATCATGGAGGCAAATTCATCATCATCTGCCTTAAATGCCGCAAAAGCAGAATACCGACAGTTACAGGCACAATTGGCCGAAGAAAAAACGCAACGAGCCAAAACCACCATCATTGCACCAACAGACGGGATTATCAGTGAACGTGTCGCCATAAGCGGCATGATGACTGATACCAACTTCTTGTTTAAGTTAATTGAAAATAACCAATATGAATTTTCCGCTGAAGCCTATGTTTCTCATTTAAAACAGATAACGCCCGGCTCTGCTACGATTGTCTCCCTGACTGAGGGAGAGAAAATCTCCGGCAAAGTGAGGTACATTTCCCCCAAAATTGATCCCATAACTCAAATAGGAAAAATCAGGGTTTCCCTTGAAAATGTTCCCAAAGATATCAAGCTGGGCGATTTCGGCTCTGCCCTATTTCAATTTAAACCCGAAACAATCAATGCCATTCCTTATAGTGCTGCCAATATGTCTGATAAAAATACCGCGAGCGTCTTTATTGTGGGTAAGGATAATGTTGTCGAGAAAAAACAGGTTGTCACCGGACAGGTGTTTGATAACTGGATTGAAATAAAGTCAGGATTATCATCAAAAGATAAAGTCATTGTTTCTGCTTCGCCATTCCTACAGGAAATGGACACTGTTTCTATGACATCACAGGAAAAATAAGATGAAATTCCAGTTATCTGAATGGGCGATCAGGAAGCCAATCCCGACGATTGTTATTTTTCTCACTCTGACTATCGCAGGATTATTTTCTTTCTTTCAATTACCCATCAATGCTAACCCTGTGATTAATTTTCCAATTGTGACTGTCACTGTCACACAAAATGGTTCTTCTCCTTCTGAAATGGAAAATGCCGTTACCCAACCAGTAGAACGCGCTATTTCAGGATTGCCCGGGATCAGGCACATTAACTCAACCATCAGCGATGGCGTCTCTATGACAATCGTTGAGTTCAATCTGAACATAGACCCTAACGTTGCCGTTAATGATATCCGTGAACAAATTACCCAAATCCGGGCTGAATTACCCCAAACAATAGAAGAACCCCTAATCAGCCGGGTTGATGTCGAAGGCGGCGCAATTCTGAATTATACCGTCCAGTCAAAAAATAAAAGCCTGACCGAGTTATCGTGGTTTGTGGATGATACCTTAAGCAAAAAATTGCTAACGGTTACAGGCGTTCAGAAGATAACCCGCCTGGGCGGTACAAGCCGGGAAATTTTGGTTGAACCTGATCCCGTAAAAATGGCGGCATTGAAACTCAGCATTACCGATATTAACCATTTATTGCTTCAGAATAACGTCAATATTCCTGGCGGAAATATGACTTTTGCCGGGCAAAATCACACTATCCGCATATTAGGTTCGAAGAATGAAGTGGATTATCTGCGTCAATTAAAACTGCCCTTGGATAAAAATGATTGGGTCACCTTGGGTGATATTGCAACTATCAGTGATTCCCATAAAGAGACAATCACGATTGCCCGTTTAAATGGCGAACAGGTTGTTGGTTTCGCGGTATACCGTGCAAAAGGCTCCAGTGATACCGTAGTAGAAAAAGGTGTTACACAAGAATTGAACAATATTGGTCAGCATAATCCGGATATCAATATCAAGCTGGTGACATCAAACGTAAAATATACCGTATCAGGTTTTAACCTGACCATGCAAACATTGATAGAAGGGGCGGCATTAACGGTCATTGTGGTGTTTTTCTTCCTGAAAAACTGGCGGGCGACGCTGATTGCCGCCGTCGCTTTACCATTATCTATACTGCCAACATTTATTGTCCTGCATTTATTTGATCACACATTAAATAGCATTACGCTGCTGGCGCTAACTTTGGTGATTGGCATTTTGGTGGATGATGCCATCGTCGAAATCGAGAATATCGAAAAATATATTGAACGGGGTGAAAGGCCTTACATTGCTGCGATTAAAGCATCAAATGCCATTGGGTTTGCCATTATCGCAATTACGGTGACGATTGTTGCTGTTTTCTTGCCTGTCAGTTTTGTCGGTGGATTCGTCGGCAAATATTTTGTTCCGTTCGGCATTACGGTATCCACAGCCGTATTATCTTCGTTACTGGTTGCCAGACTGGTCACGCCCCTGATGTCCGCTTACCTGCTGCTACCCAGAAAATCATCACCCAAACTATCATCTGAGGCACAGTCGGCTGAAAAAGAGAACAAAGCAGAAGAAACTGAACCCCCTGAATGGATCAAAAAATATCTTTCTGTCTTGGATAAAACATTAAAATTCCGCAAGACTGCATTAGCGCTTGCCGCTGTATTTCTTTTGGGATCATTGATTCTGGTTGATTTATTGCCATCCAGTTTCTTGCCTAAATCCGATGTCAGTATTGCCAACATCGAAGTGGAAGCGCCACCGGGAACACAGGCTGCGCAAAGTGATGAAATTTTGCAACGAATTATTGAGAAGTTGAAAAACCGCCCTGAAATTGTCGATATTTTTTCCATTGCCGGTGCAGATGATTCATCCGGCGAAACCAGCCAAAATAAAAGCACTATTATGATTAATTTAGTTCCCGTCAATGAACGTCGATTGTCACAAAGGGAGTTTGAACAATCATTGACCCCGATATTAAATGAAATCCCGGATATCCGGTATAATGTAGGCAATAATGAAGGTAGCAGAGATGTATCAATTGTGTTGGCCAGTGATAATCCTGAAATACTCTCTCAGACGGTAAGTCAACTACGCCGGGAAATGATGGGGATTAATGGTCTGGCAAACATCCAGATCTTACAGCCCTTGCCACGGCGTGAAGTCATTATCACCCCCAATATTGCCGAAGCTGCCAGAGCCGGTGTCACCACTGACAACATTGGTTCAGTCATCAGAATAGCAACCATTGGCGCGGGGGATGCCAATGTCTCTAAATTTAATTTACCGGACAGGCAAATTCCCATTCGTGTCTTATTGTCTAAAGAGGACAGAGATAACCTGACCGTCTTGAATAACCTCTACGTGAACAGTACTTCCGGCATCAATGTGCCTATCAAATCTGTCGCTGATATCTCTTTTGCTTCTGGTCCGGACAAAATCGAGCGTATTTCCAGGCAACGCAAGGCCGTTATTGAGGCGGATCTCCATGGCATTGAAATCGGGACTGCATTAGAACGCATCAATGAGTTGCCCTCACTGACGAATTTGCCACCGGAAGTGACAAGAATTGTCTATGGTGATGTGGAATACATGGATGAAATGTTTGAGCGTTTTTCCTCCACCATGCTTCTCAGTGTTTTGATGGTGCTTGCCATTCTGATCATCCTGTTCAAGGACTTTTTGCAACCACTGACCATTTTAATTGCCCTGCCCTTTGCCATTGGAGGTGCGATCATCGCTTTGCTTCTCTACAATGCCGCGATTGACATGCCCGTTATCATTGGCCTATTAATGCTGATGGGCATTGTCACCAAGAACTCTATCTTATTAGTTGAATTTATCCTCGAAAGAGCGCGCTCCGGTATGTCACGGCATGACGCCATTATTCAGGCGGGCAGAGAGCGTGTCAGACCGATTATTATGACAACAATCGCCATGATTGCCGGCATGATCCCGCTGGTCCTCACCAGCGGGGCAGAAGCCAGTTTTCGGGCGCCAATGGCAATTGCAGTTATTGGCGGCTTATTAAGTTCAACATTATTGAGTTTATTATTTGTACCTGTTGTTTATAGTTACATGGATGATTTGAAAAATTGTCTTATGCCCTATCTCAAAAAGTTGTCATCGGTAACAAAAGACGATCTCGATTATCGCTGACAAAAAGAGGACACACTCAGTGAAAAAACTGACGGAAAAACAGAAGGCCAAACGCAAGCATATTCTTGATGCCGCCATCTCCTGTTTTATCGAAAAGGGGTTTCATGCAACGTCGACGGCTGAAATTTGTAAGGCAGCCGGCATGAGCCCCGGTAATCTGTTTCATTATTACCCCACTAAAAATGCCATCATTGAAGCTATTGCAGAAGAAGAAAGCCATGACTATGACAAGATTTTTTCCGCCTGTGCGGATGATGAAAGCTCCACCATTACAACCATAGAAAAAATAATCACTGCATTGCTTCATCTCTATAATGATCCTGATTATGCACGTCTTGGCATTGAAATTATTGCTGAAGCCAGCCGCAATCCTGCGGTTAATGACATTCTTGTCAGGAGTGATAAGAAAATCAGGCATCATTTAACGTCATTAATCCATAAAGGGATTGAAAACGGAGAAATCGACAAGCAGATAAATGCCGAGCAGGCCACATTTTGGTTATTGACAACCATTGATGGCTCAATCGGCAGAAAAGGGCTGGGTACTGATTTTAAATGGGTTGATGATTTTGGTTTTCTTACCTGTATGATACGAAAAGTGTTTACGCCACCCATGCCGATTCCAACAATCTCCCCCATCAAGCAGTAGCGACTCTCGCCCAGCTAAGGTATTATTGCCCGCTATATTGTTGGTATGCGCCCTTTACATTGAATTTATGGCAAAAGAACAAACTGATCGCACCACTCTGGATTTGTTCGCAGATGAACGCCGGCCTGGGCGACCGAAAACAAACCCGCTGTCCAGAGATGAGCAGCTTAGGATAAATAAACGCAACCAGTTGCGACGAGATAAAGTTAAAGGACTGCGTCGAGTAGAACTTAAGCTCAACGAAGAGGCCGTCGATGCACTGAATCTCCTGGCAAAGCAGCGCAATATCAGTCGCAGTGAGCTGATTGAACAAATGCTGCTGGCCCAACTGGCAGAGCAAAATCACCTTGCCGATTAACGGCTTTATACAACAGCAATGAAACGTCATCACCACACAAATTTGACAGATTTGTCATCAATGTTTGGTCAAAATAACGCTTTTCATTTTATTAAATCTGACATTTTTCTAGCTGATTTCAGCGTGATGTGTATGGATTTTGTACACATATAAAACAAGAGGTTAACCCATTTTATGGCAATAATAGGTATATTCTTTGGCAGCGATACCGGCAACACAGAAAACATCGCCAAGATGATCCAGGAAAAATTGGGCGGTGCTGATGTTGCTGAAGTCCACGATATTGCCAAAAGCAGCAAGGAAGACATTGAAGCCTTCGATATTCTGCTGCTTGGCATTCCAACCTGGTATTACGGCGAAGCGCAGTGTGATTGGGATGATTTTTTCCCGACACTGGAAGAAGTTAATTTTGAAGGGAAACTGGTTGCTCTGTTCGGTTGTGGCGATCAAGAAGATTACGCAGAGTACTTCTGTGATGCCATGGGCACCATTCGCGATATTATTGAACCTCATGGCGCGATTATCGTCGGTCACTGGCCAACCGAAGGATATCATTTTGAAGCCTCTAAGGGGATGGCCGACGATAACCACTTTATTGGTCTGGCCATTGATGAAGATCGTCAACCCGAATTGACCGATGAAAGAGTTGATACTTGGGTACAGCAGATCACGGCTGAAATGAGCCTGTCTGAAATTTTGGACGCATAAGGACATTGCTTCCCTTCAATGCAAGATAGTCATCTCCATTTTTCAATTTGCTGTTTTGTTGGCTAAGTTTGTTTCCCTTTATACCTTGGGCACCCGTGCTCAATTTTTTGTCAACACATCACAATTTGAGATCTATTGAGTATATTCTTGCATAATGTGTCATGATATCGGGATTGGCATGGTTTTCATTTTGGATATCCATGCCTATAATCAACAACGTGAAACAGAACTATGATTCCCTCACGATACCCCCAAGTATCATAAGTTCACTCAACCCAAGTTACAGGACTGAATCCGCATGACCGACAACAATAAAGCATTGAAAAATGCTGGACTTAAAGTAACACTTCCGCGCTTGAAAATTTTGGAAGTGCTACAGGACCCAGAATGCCATCATGTCAGTGCGGAGGATCTCTACAAGAAGCTGATTGATATCGGTGAAGAGATTGGCCTCGCCACTGTTTATCGCGTACTGAACCAGTTCGATGATGCCGGCATTGTCACTCGCCATAATTTTGAAGGCGGTAAATCGGTTTTTGAACTCACTCAGCAGCACCACCATGACCATCTGATTTGTCTCGACTGCGGTAAAGTTATTGAATTCAGTGATGATTTCATTGAAGAGCGCCAGAGAGATATCGCTAAACGCTATGGGATTAAGCTTTCAAACCATAGCCTTTATTTATATGGTCATTGCGCTTCAGGTGACTGCCGCGAAGATAACTCACTTCATGATGAGCATTCATGAAAACAGGTATGGTAAGAGATAGTTAACGTTATTTTTCTCTTATCTTCGAATTGACTTAATTTAACTACTGCCGATTAGCTCATCTAATCGGCAGTTCATTTAATTATCACCGTTAGAATTTCACTTCTTCTATTCGACTAAAACGCTTACCATCACTGCTGACAGACCGTATTTTTACACTTCCACCGCTTGCATTTTTACTGACGTGAGGTCTTAGCCGATCATTATAAACTTGCCATGTTTTACCCTCATCCAATGAATATTGGATAGCAACACCGGGCAAGGCAATATTGGCCTCAAACATTCCCTCAACCACTCTGCCCCCCGGCACGGGAAGACGGTATGAAATGTTGGCTTTATCCAGTTTAGCCAATTCATATTGCCCGATCAGATTGGCAAAGCGCTCCCAATCACGATTAAGTACATTCATATCAACATAATGCGTTATTCCACCTTTATATTCCCTGCCCTGCTGGTAATTCAGCTCCCAGCTCGCCTGATGCCATGCACGTTCAGCCAAAGGCAGTAAACGAGGGTAAATCATATATTCCATCTGTTCATCCGTGCGTACCGTCTCACTCCATGATTGCCCTGAAATCCCATAAGCTCCCGGCCAATGCTTATTGCTGTGGGTATTGAAGTAATTTCCATCGCGATCAACGGAGGTTTCGGCATTTTGGGGCATATTATTCGGGGCGAAACTGAAGATTTTCGCTTCATCATTAAATCGGGTTGCCCAATAATAGCCCCGCTCTTTTGGATTAACTTCATACGGCATATCAAGATAGATATAATCCGGACTGGAAACGACGACCCGGTAACCTTTATTGGCCCAATCGTTCACAGATTCATACCCTCCCCAATAAAGGGTATCCCAGAAATTCACCGCAACATGTTTAGTGGCAAAGTCTTTTGCTGACTTGGCATGTTTCAACCCATCCTGCCATGCCTGCATTGTCTCTATGCCGTGTGAATCAACAATTTTACTGACTTCAATGGCAAAGTAGCTGGCAAGCTCATCAACATCTTTAATCACGCCCTGCGTTATCATCTTCTGACAGGCTTGAGATTTAGCCCATGGCTTGTCTTCAATTTTTTGATTGATGATCCCCTTATCCGGCACAATTGGCCCATCTTTGTCCTGATAGCCTGCTCCCAAACGGATATTTTTCGCCTCATCTCCGCCAAAATGCCATGTATTCAACGGCATTTTCGCTTCTTTGTGCATGGCAACAACCTCACCGATGACTTTATCAATAAATCGTCTGGAAGAGTCTATACAGGGGTTAAGGTAACTGTGGCGATCGTAAAACTGCACTGATGTTGTATTTGAGGTATCAGTCGGATCAAGCAAACGGTATTCGCCGGCTTCTTCCTTTTTTCCTTGCGCCATAAGATTGTTATAACGCGCTTCCATGGATACCACCGCAGCACGAGCATGAGCGGGTATATCAATTTCAGGGATCACCTCTATCTGGCGGGCTTTGGCATAATGCAAGATATCAATGTAATCCTGACGGCTGAAATAACCACTGCCCATGTTATTGTGATATGGCCCTGAGCCTAACTGTGGCAATAAACACCGTGTTTCACTCAGGTCATGGCAGCGCTGACTCCCGATTTCAGTCAATTCCGGTAAGCCGGGAATTTCCAGGCGCCAGCCTTCATCGTCACTCAAATGGAAGTGAAATTTATTCAATTTATAATTGGACATTTGATCAAGCAAACGCAACACGGCTTCTTTGCTGTGAAAATTACGTCCCACATCAAGAAATACTCCCCGATATTCAAACCTTGGGGCATCTTTTGCAGTTAATGTCGCAATTTTGGGCATGCCATCAGCCGGCAATAAAGCCAGCAGGGATTGCAATCCATAAAATACACCGGATTGATCAAATGCGATAATTTGTGCTCCCTTGGTAGTAATATCCAATGAATACGCACCGTTTACCCGCCACTGCCCCGTGAATTTATTGGCATTGATTTGCGTCGCAATCTGATATCCACTATCCGTTAATGGGATGTTTTGATCAGTAAAACGTGCCCTGATGAGCTTAATTGAAGCTTCACTCAATCCCCCCAATTCCAGTTTTACCCCACGGGATAAATCCACATCCTGTGAATGAACCGTTAATTCTTTGGGTGTGGGAATAATTTGCCCACGTAATTGATCCCGGGCAATTTCTGTCACCTGTTGATTTTTTACAAAACGATTTTCAGGTGTCATCAATACATTGTTATCAGCTGTTATGCGCTTCCATAGATCGCCATTCAGCTCGGATAAGAATTGGCTGATATCTTCGGTACCTGTATTGTTCAGTATCTTCGGGATTGCATTGCCGGACGCCGCATACCAGCGCGGCATAAAATCTGTCTCATAAATTTGCCAATACTCCCCAATAATGGGCAGGATAACCTTTTCGTTGGCTTTGATTCCCTTGAATTTCTCGGTAGGGGTTAATTTATGCAAGTCACCGGTAACATGCGTGATTTTGTATTGATCATGTTCGAGTTTCAGGATTTGACGGATACTGTGAAAATAAATTTCCCAATCAGAAGAAACAATGGCCTGATCACCATTACTCAGCGTAATAATAACCCGATTACAAGCCGCTGAGTCTGCACCTAAAATGGCGCAATCAGTACCATGTGCACCTGCCTGATTATCAAGGACTCTGAAATTGACCTTTAACTGGCTCAATGAATCCACGACTTGTTGCGATGACATCTGTAATGGTGCTGCGGATGACATTTCTGCATGAGTACTTCCCATAAATCCAACTGCCGTGATGAAGGCTGCCAAGGTACAGAATTTAACGGTTTTCATGAATTACCTCGTCCGAATTTATCATTCTTTCCACTGGGTAAATATTGTACAGACCTGAATAGGCAATAACCCTACACAATATGTGACTATAAGGCAATTTTTAATCTTAATTGAAGGAGTTAATTTTCATTACAATACTTTTAAACATCAAAAAAGCGTGAAAATAATCACGCTTTCGATTACCAAAAAGCACTGTTTTGTTCGTCATTTGGCTTTGATTGAAATATATCCATCAAATGGAAATCATTTAAGAAAGAAAATAATTTAATTGTTATTTAATAACCTCTGCCCGTTTTATATTTTTATTTATCGACATGACATCCCACAAAATAACTCAATACTTTTCAAATAATATACTGCCTCACTATAAGTCAATCTAATTTCACTTTTTTCATTAACATAATAAGTACAGCACCGTTATGAACAAAGTAAACATTGAATAATTCACTCGGCATTTTTTAACCTATTTTTTTGAGGGCATTTATTTAATCAGTTTGCCTCGAGATTTAATTCCAGTTCTGATACCTGATTAAAATCGGTTTCTTTCAGGAAATAACCCCTTGATTAATCCATTCGTATTCTCATCTGTCTCTCTTTCTCGGGTATCTTTCTATTTCGGTCAATTATATATAGGTCAATTGTGTATGGGCCATAGTATATTTTCCTGTGGTGAGAAAGCGTTTTAAGCTGCAATAAAATGGCAAGGGGTAATAAATATGATGACTAATGATAAAAACAAAAAACCCCGTTATTTCCAACGGGGTTTGTCAGTCGGTTAAGCGTGAAAATAATCACGCTTTTTTTATTTAAGCTAATTCACCTGAATGCGATGATCCCTGAATTAGCCTTGAGAAATTTTTGCCCATGTGTCACGCAAGCCAACAGTCCGGTTAAATACCAAACGTTCAGTACTTGAAAGACGGCAATCAGCACAGAAATAACCTTCTCGTTCAAACTGATAGTTCTCTTCCGTACGTGCATTCGCCAATCCCGGCTCCACAAACCCTTTACGCACTGTCAGTGATTCAGGGTTAATGGTAGACAGGAAGTCATCTTCTGCGCCCGGATTTGCTACGCTGAACAGACGGTCATACAGATAGAATTCCGCTGGGATACCGTGCGTTGCACTTACCCAATGAATAACACCCTTAACCTTGCGGCCATCAGCCGGATCTTTGTTCAGTGTTTGCTCGTCGTATTGACAATAAATGACAGTGATATTGCCATCCGCATCTTTTTCAACGCGATTTGCCTGAATCACATATGCATTACGCAAACGCACTTCTTTACCCAATACCAGACGCTTATATTGACGGTTCGCTTCTTCACGGAAATCAGCACGATCAATATACAACTCACGGCTGAATGGCACTTCACGGCTGCCCATTTCCGGCTTATTCGGATGGTTAGGCATTGTCAGGATAACTTCACCTTCCGGCATGTTCTCAATCACCAGTTTCACCGGATCAAGAACCGCCATCGCACGCGGTGCATTTTCATTCAGATCATCACGGATACAGGATTCCAATGATGCCATTTCGACGTTATTGTCTTGCTTCGTAACACCAATGCGGCGGCAGAATTCACGGATAGAAGCAGCTGTATAACCACGGCGGCGTAAACCAGAAATGGTGAGCATGCGCGGATCATCCCAACCATCAACGATGTTTTCTGTCACCAATTGGTTCAGCTTGCGCTTTGACATCACCGTATATTCCAGGTTCAGGCGAGAAAACTCGTACTGGCGCGGATGGCAATCAATGGTGATGTTATCCAATACCCAATCGTACAAACGACGGTTATCCTGAAACTCCAGCGTACAGAGAGAATGGGTGATCCCTTCCAATGCATCGGAAATGCAGTGCGTAAAATCGTACATCGGGTAGATGCACCATTTATTGCCTGACTGGTGATGCTCAGCAAATTTAATGCGGTAAATCACCGGGTCACGCATGACAATAAACGAGGATGCCATGTCAATTTTGGCACGCAGACACGCTTTGCCTTCCTCAAATCCACCAGCACGCATTTTTTCGAACAGGGCCAAGTTTTCTTCTACGCTGCGATCGCGATACGGGCTGTTTTTACCCGGTGCTTTCAGCGTACCGCGATATTCACGGATCTCTTCTGCACTCAATTCATCAACATATGCCAATCCTTTGTTGATGAGTTCAATGGCGTATTGATACAACGTATCGAAATAGTCAGAAGAATAACGGATATTGCCACTCCATTCGAACCCCAGCCATTTGACGTCATTCTGGATGGATTCAACGTATTCAATATCTTCTTTAACCGGGTTTGTATCGTCAAAACGTAGGTTGCATTGTCCCTGATAGTCTTGAGCGATGCCGAAATTCAGGCATATCGATTTAGCATGGCCGATATGCAGATAGCCGTTAGGTTCAGGCGGGAAACGGGTATGTACGGATGTATGTTTACCAGTTGCCAAGTCTTCATCAATAATCTGACGAATAAAGTTTGTCGGGCGGGCATCTGCCTCACTCATCGTTTTTTCCTCAATGCAAAAAGCGCTTCAATATAACCCCTTATAATCTAACAAGCGGCACTGAGAAACAACACTTAGTTAATGGGAAATAGCGGAATAGGTAAAGTTAGTACGTTAAAGCGAAAAAAAGCGGGAAGACAACATGCTTCCCGCTATAAAATAAACCTATTTGATGAATGGTAACTTATTCCAGTACCTGAAATAAGTTTGATTCTTTTGCAATCACCTCTCCCTGGGCCATGATGATCACAGCCGAATAATCGTCAATATTACTGATTACGATCGGGCTTATTGTTGATTTCGCATGAGCGTTCAGGTAATCAAGATCCAATTTCAATATTGGTTCTCCTGCTTTTACCTTCATTCCCTCCTCAATCAGACGTTCAAAGCCCTTTCCATTTAATGAAACGGTATCAATACCTATATGAACAATAACTTCGACGCCGTTATCTGATTCAATGCAAACTGCATGGTTGGTATCAAAAACTTTTACCACCGTACCTGAAACGGGTGAGAAAACCGTATCGGATGTCGGCCTTATTGCAATGCCATCTCCAACTAATTTACTGGAAAAAGCTTCATCAGGAACATCTTCCAATTTGATCAGTTCGCCTGTTAGAGGAGCAACTAACGTTAGAACAGACTCACTTTTTTCCTGACTCTCTTTTTTTACCTGAACTTTTTCCTCAGGCTGTGCTGTTTCTGTTGCTGCCGCAACATGCTCTTCCGCCAATATGTCTTTCATTGCCATGGCAACCAACTCTGCCCGAGTACCGACAATGATTTGGACACTCTGTTTATTCAAGCGAATAACACCAGCAGCACCAAGATGTTTTACCAATTTGTCATTGATCAAACCGGAATCGTGCACGGATAAACGTAAGCGTGTGATGCATGAATCAATGTTCGTCAGATTATCTGATCCCCCGACTGAGGCAATATACTGATATGCCTCTTTCTGAATGTTGTTCTCGGGTGAACGTTCTTTTTCCGCCATAAAATCATTTGTGCCGGTCGGAGGGGTGGCTGATATTTCGCGCCCCGGTGTCATCAGGTTAAATTTTCTGATAGTGAAGCGGAATACGACATAGTAAAGGCAGAAGAACACCAGACCTTGCGGGATCAGCATGTACCAGTGAACCGCCAGCGGGTTGCGTGAGGAAAGCAACATATCAACAAACCCTGCACTAAACCCAAAGCCGGCAATCCAATGCATTGCCGCTGCGATATATACTGAAATTCCCGTCATAATGGCATGCAGCACATAAAGTAAGGGTGCAACAAACATGAAAGAGAATTCCAGCGGCTCGGTTACCCCTGTAAAAAATGCAGCAAATGCACCAGCCATCATCAGACCGGCAACTTTAGCTTTATTTTCAGGGCGGGCGCAGTGATAAATCGCCAATGCTGCACCAGGTAAGCCAAACATCATGATAGGGAAGAAACCTGCCTGATAGCGACCGGTCATTCCCAGAACCGCAGTTCCTGCTTCAATGGACTTCTGTCCCCCAAGAAAATTGGGAATATCATTAATACCAGCAACATCAAACCAGAATACGGAGTTCAAAGCATGATGCAAACCAACGGGTATCAATAGGCGGTTAAAGAAAGCGTAAAGACCTGCACCTGTTGACCCAAACCCCATGATGCTTTCACCGAATGCCACCAGCCAACCGTAGACGATCGGCCAGACAAACATCAGGATGAAAGAAATGATAATCATCAAGAAAGAGTTCAGGATGGGAACTAAACGGCGACCGCTGAAGAAAGCCAGAGCCTGTGGCAATTCGACGTTACTGTAACGGTTGTATAGTTCAGCAGACAGTACACCAACCAAGATTCCAATAAATTGGTTATTGATCTTGCTAAATGCCTTGGGTACTTCTTCAATCGGAATCGATTTGATCATTGATACCGCTGCCGGAGAACACAGTGTCATCACAACAATAAACCCGATTAAGCCCGCCAGGGCAGCAGCACCATCCTTATCTTTCGACATGCCATAGGCGATGCCCACCGCAAACAGCATTCCCATATTGTCCAAAATGGCATTACCTGACGTTATCAGAAATGCCGCCAACGCGTTATCAGCCCCCCAACCCGTCGGATCTATCCAATAACCTACACCAACCAATATTGCCGCTGCGGGCAATGTTGCTACAGGCACCATCAATGCCCGACCAATCCGTTGTAAGTAGCTTAGAATATTCACTTACGCCCCCTTTGAAGCTCCGTTTATGGAGTCTTTTAGTTAATTAATGACGCAATAGCGCCATTCTTTTGAAATTCACCGGATATACTTATTTTTCGTTAGAACATTTTTAGTCTAAAAAAATTATTTTTCATCGCAAATTAAATACTTCTGATATGTGATTGAAATCACCAGAATTGGTATTTTTTCAATCAAAAATGTAGCCTGAACGCCAAACTTATTTTACTATTAAAAATATCTTTGACGGGTTATGTGAGGAATTACCCGACCACGACAGGTATGATGCGTGGTTTTACCTTGCCGCTATCACACCTATCACATAGGGTATTGATATCTCAGGTATCATGCTTATCGTGTATGGGGCTGATAAAATTAATGAACCATTTTTAAGAGGTAATCATGAGGTTGATCCCCCTAACGACAGCGGGTGATGTGGGCCGATGGGCCGCACATCATATAGTAAGCAGAATCAATGAATTTAAGCCAACTGCCGAACGCCCTTTCGTGCTTGGGTTACCCACCGGCAGCACACCATTGGCAACTTACAAAGAACTGATCGCTCTGTATCAAGCCGGAAAAGTGAGCTTCAAACATGTTGTGACCTTTAATATGGATGAATATATTGGCTTGCCTGAAGATCATCCCCAAAGCTATCATTTCTTTATGCACCAAAATTTCTTTAACCATATTGATATCTGCAAAGAAAATATCAATTTGTTAAACGGAAATGTGACAGATACTGATGCTGAGTGCCGGCGTTACGAAAATAAGATCAAAGCCTATGGCAAAATCCACTTATTTATGGGAGGTGTAGGCAATGACGGGCATATTGCCTTCAATGAGCCGGCTTCTTCGCTTTCCTCACGTACACGCATCAAAACACTGACCATTGAAACCCGAACAGCCAATTCTCGATTTTTCAATAACGATGTTGAACAAGTTCCAAAATATGCACTGACTGTCGGAGTAGGAACCTTAATGGATGCCGAAGAAATTATGATCCTGGCGACAGGAATGAATAAGGCACAAGCGTTACAGGCCGCAATAGAAGGCAATATCAATCATATGTGGACTGTCAGTTGCCTACAAATGCACCCTAAATCACTTATTGTCTGTGACGAGCCTGCGACAATGGATCTGAAGGTAAAAACCGTTAAGTATTTCCATCAGTTGGAAGTCGATATTATCAATGAATTCGCCAGTTAATAGTTATACCCGTTGGATTTCAAGATACAACCAGCCATGCGATAACACACGGTAGCTTGAAAGACAACGGGGATACAAGTCAGGAAACCAATATGTATGCATTAACCAATGGTATTATTTATACCGGATATGACAGGCTTGATAACCATGCGGTTATCATTGAGGGTGGTTTCATTAAACAAGTTTGTCCGACAAATGAATTACCTGAGCAGATTGAAAAACACGATTTACACGGCGCGAATCTCGCTCCCGGATTTATTGACCTGCAAGTCAATGGTTGTGGCGGTGCCCAATTTAATGAGCGGTTGGAAGATATTACCGAAGAAACGCTGCATGCAATGCAGGAAACCAATCAGCGTTACGGCTGTACCAGCTTTTTACCAACCCTCATTACCAGCCCCGATGAGTTGATGATAAAAGCCATCGAAGTGATGGGGGCCTACCTGAAAAAAAATGCCAACCAGGCATTGGGGCTGCATCTTGAAGGGCCTTATATCAGCCCCATCAAAAAAGGAACTCACAATCCAGCCTACATCCGTAAGCCAACACCTGAAATGGTTAATTATCTGTGCCTTAATGCTGATGTCATTACCAAGATCACGCTTGCACCTGAAATAGTGGGACACAAATATATTCAACAATTAGTTGAAGCCGGCATTATTGTTTCCGCAGGGCATTCCAATGCCACTTATGAAGAAGCCCGCCATGGTTTCCGGAAAGGCATTACTTTCTCCACTCATCTGTATAATGCGATGCCTTCTATTTCCGGTCGCCAACCAGGATTGGTCAGTGCGATTTACGACTCACCTGATGTCTATGCAGGTATTATCTGTGACGGGTTGCATGTATCGTGGCCAAATATTCGCAACTCCAAGAAATTAAAGAATGAAAAACTGATATTAGTCACTGATGCGATTTTACCTGCCGGATTGGCGCCCGATGCCATGGAGCAATTTACCTTTGCCAATAAAACAATATATTATCGAAACGGCTTATGTATAGATGAAAACGGAACACTGAGCGGTTCATCGATCACCATGATTGATTGTGTCAAAAATAGTGTTGAACATGTTGGTATTGCTTTGGATGAAACGTTGCGGATGGTAACGCTTTACCCTGCTCGGGCAATCGGTGTTGATAAACACCTCGGCACCATTGAATCCGGCAAGGTCGCGAATTTGACGGCGTTTACTCACGATTTCAAAATAAGCAAAACCATTGTGAACGGGAATGAAGTTAAACTATCGTGAGTATAAAAACTGATGAGCAATGAAAGCGCACAGAAGCAAATTGGAAATATTGATCTCGTCAAACAGCTTAATGGGGCCGTGGTCTACCGGCTAATTGATCAGCATGGGCCAATATCACGCATCCAAATTGCAGAAGAAAGCCAGCTTGCTCCTGCCAGCGTGACTAAAATTACTCGTCAGTTACTGGAACGTGGCCTGATAAAAGAAGTTGAACATCAGGCTTCTACCGGCGGCAGGCGTGCCATTTCCATCATTACCGAAAACAGCCGGTTCCATACCATTGGTATCCGGCTTGGCCGACATGATGCCACGGTCGCACTCTTCGATATGAGCGGAAAGGTATTGGTAGAGGAACACTACCCTATTCCGGAAAATACCCAATCCGATGTGGAGAGAAGAATTATTGCCTCCATTGAAAATTTCATCGATAAAAATCAACGCCGAATCCGTGAATTGGTTGCCATTTCAGTCATCCTTCCCGGTTTGGTTGATCCTGATGAAGGTATTGTCCTCTATATGCCACATATCAAAGTGGAAAACTGGCCGCTGGTTAAAAATCTCAGAGATCGTTTCAAAACTTTCTGCTTTATTGGGCACGACATTCGCGGCCTTGCACTGGCTGAAAATTATTTCGGGGCAACCCGGGACTGCGAAGATTCCATTCTGGTCCGTATTCATCGGGGCACAGGGGCGGGAGTCATCATCAACAACAATATCCTGCTTAACAAGCGGGGCTATTTAGGTGAAATAGGTCATATCCAAATTGAGCCTCTGGGTGAACGTTGCCATTGCGGTAATTTTGGCTGTCTGGAAACCATCGCATCCAATTCCGCCATAGAAGCCAGAGTGCAACATCAGCTCCGCCAAGGTTTTCCCAGTCAGCTTGCCCTGAATAACTGCAACATTCACGCCATTTGCCTGGCTGCCAACACAGGTGATCCACTGGCAACTGAAGTCATCAAGCAAGTCGGCTATTACCTTGGCAAAGCGATTTCTATCGCGATTAACTTATTTAATCCCCAGAAAGTCGTCATTGCAGGCGAAATCACAGAAGCTGAAAAAGTGTTGATTCCTGCAATTCAGAGTTGCATCAATACGCAGGCGCTCAAGGAATTCCGTGAAGAGCTCCCTGTTGTTGTTTCAGAGCTGAACCATTGTTCTGCAATTGGCGCTTTTGCACTAACAAAACGTGCCATGCTGAATGGTGTACTGCTGCAACATCTTCTGGGTGGATGATTTCACCTCACTTTGCTGACTTTGCCAGCAAAGTGATTACAGGACATGCAAACAAATACTTTTATGCATATTTCTTTAAAAAAGGTATTGACGCATCTGTCTGATATACGCATAATTCGCCCCGCACCGCCGATGAAGGCAAAGCGAAAAAAGATGGCTACGTAGCTCAGCTGGTTAGAGCACAGCACTCATAATGCTGGGGTCACAGGTTCGATTCCCGTCGTAGCCACCATCTTTGCGGGAGTGGCGAAATTGGTAGACGCACCAGATTTAGGTTCTGGCGCCGCAAGGTGTGCGAGTTCAAGTCTCGCCTCCCGCACCATTTTCTTTATCGGGTTGTACTTAGAATATGTTCAAGTCGCTGTTTTAAGTTTTAGTATGTTGTTTCAGGTGGGGTATCGCCAAGCGGTAAGGCACCAGGTTTTGATCCTGGCATACCCTGGTTCGAATCCAGGTACCCCAGCCATTTAACTGAGACAACCACATAAAACAAAAAAGAGTTAAACTCATATTCTAAGAGTAACAAGGTTGCATTGATAACATTCAGTTGGGGTATCGCCAAGCGGTAAGGCACCAGGTTTTGATCCTGGCATTCCCAGGTTCGAATCCTGGTACCCCAGCCATCTTACTGAAGGTTTTCAACGTTTTTATGTAAATGGCTACGTAGCTCAGCTGGTTAGAGCACAGCACTCATAATGCTGGGGTCACAGGTTCGATTCCCGTCGTAGCCACCATTTACAAACTCAGTTGGGGTATCGCCAAGCGGTAAGGCACCGGATTCTGATTCCGGCATTCCCAGGTTCGAATCCTGGTACCCCAGCCAACGTTTTAGATAAATGGAAGATGAATAAGGTCACCAAAGGTGGCTTTTTTGTTTTCTATTACCAATCAAAATAACCCCATTATTGATAGCACTATCCCAATTTCCCAGACTTCTTAATCACCATCAAGTACAGCAATTCCCGCTTATAAAATGGCTGCCAGATAGTATGCAAGATATCGTTAATTAAATGTGATGGTTTGAAAATTATACTATTACTTGCATAAGTCCCATTCCGGGACTAGCGTGGATTGATAAAAATAATATCCGTTGCATCATTAAAAGCATTTTGGGAAAAGCATCCTGAGGCAGAACAACCATTAAACCCATTAGAACAGAGCAAAATTATCAAAATGCGTTAATTGCGCTATTGTTTGATAATCAACCTGAAATTGGAATTTCTGAATTTGATTATATGGAAATCATGGTGCTGCTAATAGAAGCTTATGAGGCGGAACATGATCCAATTGATCCCCCGATCCTATTGAAGCGATTAAATACAAAATGGAGCAATCAGGATTAACAGTTAAAGATTTGGAACCCGCCATTGGTAAATCCAATCGTGTTTATGAAATTCTCAATCGCAAGCGCAATCTGACTCTACCTATGATCCGAAATCTGCACAATATGTTTGGAATTCCTGCAAATATTCTTATAAAACTAACAAAATCAGCCCCATAAGGGCTGATTATTTCAAACCTAAATTATGTTTTAGCCATTTATAAGTAACATGATTTCTTGGCGATAAAAGAGAATCAATCACAATCCCAATGCGTATTTCAATACAATATTTTTCATCGCACCAGATCGCTGTGCCGCCATCAATGCCAGATTGCGCACTGTTTTCAATCCCGGTAAATCATGGCTGAACGCAGTATGGAAAAGATCCATCCCTGCCTGCATCACTAAATTATCCGGCATCCGACGGCGCTGATAACGCTGTAAAACCGCCAGAGAATCCCACTCTTCCAACAATTCTTTAGCATCGGTCAGTACTTTGAGCAGAGTATCAACATCCCGATATCCCAAATTCACTCCTTGCCCTGCCAATGGATTGATGGTGTGGGCGGCATCGCCCAACAAAACGAGGCCTTCCTGAACATAACGGCTGGCATGATGACGAACCAGAGGAAACGAACCTGCTGCAACCGGAGTGACTTTACCCAAACGGGCAGGAAATGCCTGAAAAATCTCCCGCTCAAGCTGTGCCATTGTCATCGACTGCAATTGGCGGATACGGGCTGGAGAATCGTACCAGACCAATGACGCCCATTGTTCAAACAGCGGCAGGAAAGCTCTCGGGCCGGAAGGAAAAAATTGCTGCCATGTTGTATCTTGTTGAGGCTGCTCAGTTTTGACCGTTATCAACATACAGGACTGCCGATATTGCCATCCTTTGCTGCCAATGCCTGCCAATTGACGAACCTGAGAACGGGCGCCATCTGCGCCAATGATTAAACGGCTATTGATTTCCGTCCCATCCGCCAAGGTTACCAACCAGGATTTTTGATCATCAGAACGCTGCATCGATTTCAGTGCGGAAGGGCAAAACAGGGTTAAATTGGGATAATGTTCAAACTCCTGCCACAATGCCAATTGCAAAATCCGGTTTTCCACCATGTAGCCCAGCTCTGGCAGCCCCAAATTTTTGGCATCGAAAATGACATTAGAATCGTGCTGTTCCCATGTTTCTAATTTTCGGTAAGGAGCACAGCGCATCCGCAATACATTTTTCCATGCTCCCAATTGTTTCAGTAAATCCACAGAAGCACAGCTAATCGCAGAGACACGAACATCGGGTTCATTCACCGCATCGTAAGGCGCTGGTGGCTGATGCTCCAACAACGCAACACGCCAACCTTCCTGAGCCAATCCCAGTGCTGTCGCGGCACCAATCATGCCCGCTCCCACGACAACGATATCGAATTTTTGTTGTGGATTATTCATACTCATCACGCCATTAACTTATTGATTAAAATAGTGTACCGGAATTTTCCCTTTCCGGCTGAGAATATCCGGTGTTACAGTCTGGTCACTGGTGCCTCAAATGACTACAATAGCCAACAATATTATGCTAAATACACTATGTGCAATACTTTGCGCTTTTCAGTGTTGAAGCATCATTCCACTGGAAACACCGGATACAAAAAATGTCGACGATAAAAAAACTGTACATCAAAACCTGGGGCTGTCAGATGAATGAATACGATTCATCCAAGATGGCCGACCTGCTGGAAACCACTCACGGTTATCAGTTAACCGATGTCGCCGAAGAAGCAGATATCTTACTCCTGAATACTTGTTCAATCCGTGAAAAAGCGCAGGAAAAAGTCTTTCATCAGCTGGGCCGCTGGAAAAATCTGAAAGATAAAAATCCTGAAATTGTTATTGGCGTAGGTGGCTGTGTCGCGTCTCAAGAAGGGGATTTCATTCGCCAGCGCGCACCTAGCGTCGATATCATCTTCGGGCCACAAACCCTGCATCGCTTGCCTGAAATGATTAATCACGTCAAAGGCACCCGCAGTCCGATTGTTGATATCAGCTTCCCGGAAATCGAGAAATTTGACCGTCTGCCCGAACCTCGCGCTGAAGGCCCAAGCGCTTTTGTATCTATCATGGAAGGCTGCAATAAGTACTGCACATTCTGTGTAGTGCCTTATACCCGTGGAGAAGAAGTCAGCCGCCCTTGCGATGATATTCTGTTTGAAATTGCCCAGCTTGCTGCACAAGGGGTACGCGAAGTTAACCTGCTTGGACAAAACGTTAATGCTTATCGTGGTGCAACATTTGATGGGGATATCTGCACATTTGCAGAGCTGTTGCGTTTAGTCGCCGCCATTGATGGCATTGACCGCATTCGCTTCACCACCAGCCATCCCATTGAGTTTACTGACGACATTATCGCCGTTTACGAAGACACTCCGGAATTGGTGAGCTTCCTGCATCTGCCCGTCCAGAGTGGTTCTGACCGCATTCTGACCCTGATGAAGCGTGCTCATACCGCTCTCGAATATAAAGGCATCATTCGTCGTTTACGCAAAGCTCGCCCGGATATCCTGATAAGCTCTGACTTTATCATCGGATTCCCGGGTGAAACACAGGATGATTTCGAAAAAACCATGAAATTGATTGCCGATGTTAACTTCGACATGAGTTTCAGCTTTATCTATTCAGCGCGTCCGGGAACCCCCGCAGCTGATTTACCTGATGATGTGAGTGAAGAAGAGAAGAAACAGCGTCTATACTTACTACAACAGCGTATTAATCAGCAAGCCATGAGTTTCAGCCGTGCAATGCTTGGCAGCACACAGCGCATTCTCGTTGAAGGCCCGTCCCGCAAAAATATCATGGAGCTTTCCGGCCGCACTGAAAATAACCGGGTGGTTAACTTTGAAGGGGCGCCTGATATGATTGGTAAATTTGTTGATGTTGAAATTGTTGACGTATACACCAACTCCCTGCGTGGTAAAGTCATTCGAACTGAAGATGAAATGGATTTACGTGTTCATGAATCCCCTGAATCAGTCATTGCTCGTACTCGTAAGGAAGATGAAATCGGCGTCGGCTTTTACCAGCCGTAATCGCCCCAACATAGAGATAATCAGTGACACAAATAAATCCAAAAATAACAACACAAGAGATCTTTATGGAGCCCACAGACAATCAGCGCTTGATGAGTCTGTGCGGACCACTTGATGATAACTTGAAGCAAGTTGAGCGTCGTTTGGGCATTGAAATCAATCGTCGTGACAATCGCTTCAAACTAATAGGCAAGCCATTGTGTGTTAATGCGGCAGCTGAAATTCTGCGTCATCTTTACGTCGAAACCGCGCCTGTGCGCGGCATGATACCCAACCTTGAACCTGAGCAAGTGCATTTGGCTATCACCGAAAGCCGCATACTGGAACAAGTCGCAGAAAGCATTCCTGAGTATGGCAAGGCCGTAAATATCAAAACTAAACGGGGAGTGATCAAGCCCCGTACCCCTAATCAGGCACAATATATTGCCAATATACTTGATCATGACATTACATTTGGGATTGGGCCTGCGGGAACAGGAAAAACCTATCTGGCTGTCGCTGCTGCGGTTGATGCACTGGAGCGTCAGGAAATCCGTCGTATCCTGCTGACTCGCCCTGCTGTTGAAGCGGGTGAAAAATTAGGTTTTTTGCCGGGTGATTTAAGCCAGAAAGTTGATCCTTATCTGCGCCCGCTTTACGATGCCCTGTTCGAGATGCTGGGATTTGAAAAAGTTGAGAAGCTGATCGAAAGAAACGTTATTGAAGTCGCACCACTGGCTTATATGCGTGGACGCACACTCAATGATGCTTTTATTATTCTCGACGAAAGTCAGAATACCACTATTGAACAAATGAAAATGTTTCTGACACGGATTGGCTTTAATTCTAAAGCGGTCATCACGGGGGACGTAACCCAAATTGACCTGCCCAGAGGGCAAAAATCAGGTTTGAGCCATGCAGTGGAAGTCTTATCCGATGTTGACGACCTGAGCTTTAACTTTTTGTACAGTGAGGACGTTGTCCGTCATCCTGTGGTTGCAAAAGTTGTTATTGCCTATGAAGCATGGGAAGCCGCAGAACAGAAGCGTAAACAGGCGCTCAATGAAAAACACCGACAGGAAGCACAATGAGTTCAGGTTCAGTGATATTAGATTTACAAATTGCATGTGAAAATCCAGAAGGGCTTCCCGAGAAAGCCCTTTTCCAGCGCTGGCTGGAAGGTGTTTTACCTCAATTTCAGGCAGAAAGTGAAGTGACCATTCGTTTGGTTGATGAGGCAGAAAGCCATGATTTAAACCTCACTTATCGCGGGAAAGATAAACCAACCAATGTGTTATCCTTTCCTTTTGAAGCTCCGCCTGAAATTGAATTACCCTTATTGGGGGATTTAATCATCTGTCGTCAGGTTGTTGAAAAAGAATCAGAAGAACAACAAAAGACGGCCGAGGAACACTGGGCTCATATGGTTGTTCACGGCAGTCTTCATCTTCTGGGATATGACCACATTGAAGACGATGAGGCAGAGGAGATGGAGTCTCTGGAAACGGAGATTCTGAAAAAAATGGGTTATCCTGATCCTTACCTGACGGAAAAAGAATAACCACAACTCACATTTTTGTGTTAAACATTACAATCTACGATTTTATTATTGGGGAATTTTCATTAAAACGCCATGAGCGACGACCATCCTTCAAGTAACGATAGCCCTGATCCTAAGAAAGGTTTTTTTGCGCTTCTTAATCAGCTTTTTCACGGCGAACCTAAAAACCGTGATGATTTAGTGGAATTAATCCGTGATTCTGAGCAGAATGACCTCATCGATCCTGATACCCGAGAGATGCTCGAAGGGGTAATGGATATCGCTGACCAACGCGTGCGTGACATTATGATCCCACGCTCACAAATCGTTACCTTAAAACGCAATCAACCTCTGGACGAATGTCTGGATGTTATTACCGACTCTGCCCACTCGCGCTTCCCTGTGATTAGCGAAGATAAAGATCACATTGAAGGTATACTGATGGCAAAAGATCTATTGCCATTCATGCGTACAAACGCAGAGCCTTTCAGTATTGATAAAGTGCTCCGCCAAGCTGTCGTGGTGCCGGAAAGCAAACGAGTTGATCGCCTGCTCAAAGAGTTCCGTTCCCAACGCTATCACATGGCGATTGTGATCGATGAATTTGGTGGTGTTTCCGGACTTGTTACCATTGAAGATATTCTTGAGCTGATTGTGGGTGAAATAGAAGACGAATATGATGACGAAGAAGATAATGATATTCGTCCGTTAAGTCGTCATACCTATTCGGTTCGGGCATTGACTCAAATTGAAGATTTCAATGACGTGTTCGGTACCCATTTCAGTGACGAAGAAGTTGATACCATAGGCGGACTGGTTATGCAGGCATTTGGTCATCTTCCTTCCCGTGGTGAATCCATCACGATTGATGACTATCTTTTCAAAGTGGCAATGTCTGATAGCCGTAAAATCATTCAGGTGCATGTTAAAATACCGAATGATGCTGAAGTTCCTAAACTCGATAAACAATAATAGGATCTGAATGAACAAAGCCTCATTAATGAGTTGCCAGCGGCTGCGGGTGGTGCTGGCACTTCTTTTCGGAGCCAGTGGAACGCTGGCTTTTTCACCTTTTGATCTTTGGCCCGCCGCTCTCATTTCTCTCTTTGGCCTGCAAATCCTGACATTAAACAGAACGACCCGTCAGGCTTTTTTTATCGGCTTATGTTGGGGGCTTGGTTTATTCGGCAGTGGCGCGAACTGGGTTTATGTCAGTATCGCCAATTTTGGGGGAATGCCAACCGCCGTTAATATTTTCCTGGTATTCCTGCTATCTGCTTATCTTGCCCTTTATCCTGCCCTATTTGCAGGTTTGCTGGACCGCTTTTTTCCCGTAGCCAATCTCATCAGATTAGTGATTGCCGGCCCGGCACTGTGGCAATTCACTGAATTTTTGCGGGGCTGGGTATTAACGGGTTTTCCATGGTTGCAATTCGGCTATAGTCAGATTGATGGCCCAATGAAAGCCATCGCACCTGTTTTGGGTGTGGAAGGCATTACTTTCATGTTGATGGTAATCAGTGGGCTACTGGTTTTTGCCGTTGCCCACAAAAAACCGTTATCCGCTGCCATTGCCATGATCCTGTTGCTGTTGCCATGGCCCATGAAGCACTACCAGTGGTATACCTTGCTACCAGAAAAAAACACCAATATTGCATTGGTTCAAGGCAATATTCCCCAAGATCTGAAATGGGAACCTGATGCACTTCAAAATACGCTGGATATTTACCTGAATGACAGTTTTCCTTTCATTGGCAAGGCTCAAATCATCATCTGGCCAGAATCCGCCATCCCCGATTCTGAATATAACCAGCATTATTTCCTCGCCCAACAGGATGCATGGCTAAGGCGGCACAATACCAGCCTTATCACCGGCATTGTTGATGTCAGACCGGCATCAAATGGTCACAAATTCTATAACAGCGTGATCGTTTTGGGTGACAAAACGCCTTATCAATACCCTGCCCCTATTCGCTACGACAAACATCATCTCGTACCGTTTGGTGAATTTGTGCCTCTGGAATCGATATTGCGCCCATTGGCTCCCTTGTTCAATTTGCCAATGTCATCATTCAGCCGTGGTGACTACATCCAACCGCAGCTCTCTGTGGCAGGGCATAATATTACTGCTGCTATCTGCTACGAGATTATTTTGGGTAAACAAGTCCGGGATAATTTTAAACCCGATACAGAATTTCTGCTGACCGTGTCGAATGATGCCTGGTTTGGGCGCTCTATCGGCCCATGGCAACATTTCCAGATGGCCAGAATGCGTGCCCTTGAACTGGGTCGCCCCTTACTAAGAGGCACGAATAACGGTATCACCGCCGTCGTCCGGCCAGATGGTTCTGTTCAGGCAGAAATCCCGCAATTTACACGGCAGGTATTGAATGCCAATGTCACACCAGCTACAGGAATAACACCTTATTTTCGGTTTGGTGACTGGCCAGTATGGGGAGCCACAGTATTGTTTCTCATTTTTGCCTTTTTGCGTAACTTTAGGAAAGTTTAATTTCCTATTTTCAGCATTGTCATTACCTGCATAGTCATTAAATGAAATCAGGGTATAAATAAAATACCCTGATTTCACAATTAATTAACAAAATACTCTTCCTAGACAATTTCAGTAGAAAAAATCAACTATCCAATCAATAAAACCAGTCATTAAAAAAATAAAGAGAAATAGTCTTTTTATTGACAAAGATAAAATATATTAATCCAAATAGTTCAAAATGTGAACGACATTCAATATTATTCACTTTCATCATGTTTAAGTGCAATTGTTTATTTATAGTGCGAAGTATGTCGCGAAACGGAAACATTATGGTTTCAAAAAAGCAACATAATGAATTACTTTTTCACATTGTATAAACAAAATGATTCAGGAAATCGTTTCGATAAACAATTTTCTTCATCAACGTAGTTATCTGCAACAAAACCCTATTTCGTAAAAAAATAATCAAATAAAGGAGTTGTATATGCGTAAGTTGGTGTTAACCGTCGCGTTACTGAGCGCAACAGGAGTTGTTCACGCGGAAGAATTAACCGGAACACTTAAAAAAATCAAAGAGAATGGTGTTATCTCTATCGGTCACAGAGAGTCTTCTGTTCCTTTTTCTTACTACGATAATCAGCAAAATGTCGTTGGCTATTCCCAGGATTACTCCAACCTCATTGTTGATGCCGTGAAGAAAAAACTGGATATACCTAACTTACAGATCAAACTGGTGCCGATTACCTCTCAGAACCGTATTCCTCTGTTGCAAAACGGGACATTTGACTTTGAATGTGGTTCTACCACCAACAACCTTGAGCGACAAAAACAAGCGGCATTCTCCAACACAATTTTCTCCGTTGGTACTCGCCTCCTGACAAATAAAGATTCAGGTATCAAAGGATTTGGCGACTTGGCCGGGAAAAATGTCGTTGTAACCTCCGGTACGACATCTGAAATTCTGCTGAATAAACTCAATGATGAGCAAAAAATGAAAATGCGCATCATCAGTGCAAAAGACCACGGTGATTCATTCCGTACATTGGAATCAGGTCGTGCAGTCGCATTTATGATGGATGATGCATTACTTGCGGGTGAACGTGCAAAAGCGAAAAAACCGGATCAGTGGATCATTGTTGGCAAAGCACAATCCGAAGAAGCATATGGTTGTATGCTGCGCAAGAATGATCCTCAATTCAAGAAGTTGATGGATGATGTCATTGTGAAAGTACAAACCTCTGGCGAAGCAGAAAAAATGTTTGATCGCTGGTTCAAAGAACCCATTCCTCCCAAAAATCTGAACCTGAACTTCGGCATGTCAGATGAGATGAGAGCATTATTTAAGTCACCAAACGATAAAGCTTTGGATTAACACTGAAAATTCCCGATTTCATTGGCAAGATGGGTGTGAGGTAGCCGTTCCCTACCTCATTTTTTTAGCTCGTTTTTGACTTAATTTATTAAAAAAATGGATCGTTTTTAGGCGTTACAGCCAACCCCCACCTCAGGGAGCACGGTTATGTCTGTTGATTGGAATTGGGGCATCTTTTTACAAGCTGCCCCTTTTGGTAATACCACCTATTTAGGGTGGCTGATTTCAGGTTTTCAAGTGACAATCGCTCTTTCTATCTGTGCTTGGGTGATTGCACTTGTTGTTGGTTCATTGTTCGGCATTCTCCGCACTGTTCCGAATAAATTTCTTTCTGGGCTTGGAACTTGCTACGTTGAGTTATTCCGCAACGTTCCACTCATTGTCCAGTTTTTTACGTGGTATCTGGTCGTACCAGAATTTCTGCCAAAAAACTTAAGCAATTGGTTCAAAATGGAATTGGACCCCAATATTCAATTTTTTATTTCTTCTGTCTTGTGTCTGGGATTATTTACTGCCGCCCGTATATGCGAACAGGTTCGTGCTGCCATTCAGTCTCTTCCAAGGGGGCAAAAAGCGGCCGGGCTGGCAATGGGGTTAACTTTGCCACAAACCTACCGTTACGTGATGCTGCCAAATGCCTATCGGGTGATCATTCCTCCCATGACCTCTGAAATGCTCAATCTGGTAAAAAACTCAGCTATCGCTTCCACCATAGGTTTAGTTGATATGGCAGCACAGGCCGGTAAATTGCTGGATTATTCAGCACATGCTTATGAATCATTCACCGCGATCACTTTGGCTTACATGGGGATTAATCTCGTTATCATGCTACTTATGAGCATGCTTGAGAAAAAAGTGCGTTTACCGGGCAACTTGGGGGGACGATAAGAAATGTATCAGTTTGACTGGAGTTCTATCATACCCAGCCTGCCCTTCCTTCTGAACGGGTTGGTAATCACGCTTAAAATTACCGGCATCGCCATTATCGTCGGTATCGTCTGGGGCACGATCCTGGCAATGATGCGCCTCTCATCCGTCAAGGCATTGAGCTGGTTTGCAGCCTTGTATGTTAACCTTTTCCGCTCAATTCCTCTGGTGATGGTTCTGTTATGGTTCTATCTAATAGTGCCTAACTTATTGCAAAATGTTCTAGGTATATCACCAAAAACCGATATCCGTTTGATTTCCGCGATGGTAGCGTTTTCGCTCTTTGAAGCGGCTTATTATTCCGAGATTATCCGGGCTGGTATCCAGAGTATTTCCCGTGGTCAATCATCAGCGGCTTTGGCGCTGGGGATGACGAATATGCAAAGCATGCGTCTGGTTATTTTGCCACAGGCATTCAGGGCAATGATCCCATTACTATTAACGCAAGGCATTGTATTATTCCAAGATACTTCTTTGGTATATGTGCTGAGTCTGGCGGATTTTTTCCGTACAGCGACAAATATTGGTGAACGAGACGGTACTCAGATTGAGATGGTTCTGTTTGCCGGGTTGGTTTATTTTGTGATTAGTTTCTCCGCGTCTATGCTGGTTAACTACTTAAAGAAAAGGACTGTTTGATGATTTCCCTGAAAAATGTATCCAAGTGGTATGGCCAATTTCAGGTTTTGACTGATTGTTCGACTGACGTCAAAAAAGGCGAAGTAGTCGTCGTCTGTGGGCCTTCTGGTTCTGGAAAATCCACGCTGATAAAAACGGTCAACGGACTTGAACCTGTTCAACAAGGTGAAATTCTGGTAAACGGAACACAAGTTAATGATAAAAGAACAAATCTGGCACAATTACGTTCTAAAGTAGGAATGGTATTCCAGCATTTTGAACTGTTTCCTCACCTTTCTATCATTGAAAACCTGACACTGGCACAAGTAAAGGTATTGAACCGGGATAAAAAAGCCGCCACAGAAAAAGGGCTGAAGCTGCTGGAGCGTGTTGGATTAGCCAGTCATGCCAATAAATTCCCGGCCCAACTTTCTGGTGGTCAGCAACAACGTGTTGCCATAGCCCGCGCACTTTGCATGGACCCCATTGCCATGCTATTTGATGAACCAACTTCTGCACTCGATCCTGAAATGATTAATGAAGTGCTGGACGTGATGGTTGAACTGGCAAAGGAAGGCATGACCATGATGGTGGTTACCCATGAAATGGGCTTTGCCAAAAAAGTAGCACATCGGGTTATTTTCATGGATGAAGGAAAAATTGTCGAAGACAGTAAAAAGGAAGATTTCTTCGCTAATCCAAAATCAGAACGTGCCCGGGATTTTCTGGCAAAAATTTTGCACTGATCCTCTTCGTCGGCGGATGGCTACGCAGCCGCCGACCTTGAATTTCCCCAAAAATAGATAATTTTCAGCATTCCGGCTTTAACAAGAGTTGTTGCGCCTGTCCCTTATCAGCTATGCTATGGAGTCTTAGATTTCATAAACAACCATGCTCGCTAAAGGCGTAGCTTTATTTCACCATAGGATCATCGGTGCCATGCAAGAACAATATCGTCCAGAAGACATAGAGCAACAAGTCCAGCTTCATTGGCAAGAGAAGCAAACGTTTAAAGTGACAGAAGACAACAGTAAAGAAAAATATTACTGCCTGTCCATGCTGCCTTATCCTTCTGGCCGACTACACATGGGTCATGTCCGTAACTACACTATTGGTGATGTAATTTCCCGTTATCAGCGTATGCTGGGTAAAAATGTGCTGCAACCTATCGGTTGGGATGCATTCGGCCTGCCAGCAGAAGGTGCTGCGATAAAAAATAATACCGCTCCAGCGCCTTGGACTTATTCCAATATCGAGTACATGAAAAACCAGTTGAAAATGCTGGGCTTCGGCTATGACTGGGATCGTGAAGTCACAACCTGTACACCAGAATACTATCGCTGGGAACAGTGGTTCTTCACTAAATTGTACGAAAAAGGTCTTGTATACAAAAAAACCTCTGCGGTTAACTGGTGTCCACATGATCTGACCGTTCTGGCAAATGAGCAGGTTATTGATGGTTGCTGCTGGCGTTGTGATACTCAGGTTGAGCGTAAAGAGATCCCTCAGTGGTTCATCAAAATTACCGCTTACGCAGAAGAACTGCTAAACGATCTGGACAAGCTGGAAGATTGGCCTGAGCAGGTCAAGATCATGCAGCGCAACTGGATAGGCCGTTCTGAAGGTGTTGAAATCACGTTTAATGTTGCTGACAGTCAAGAAAAACTCACTGTTTACACAACTCGCCCAGACACTTTCATGGGGGCAACCTATGTTGCTGTAGCAGCGGGCCATCCTCTGGCTAAGCAAGCGACTGAAAACAATCCGGCATTGGCCGAGTTCATTAATGAATGTCGCAATACCAAAGTTGCTGAAGCTGATATGGCGACAATGGAGAAAAAAGGCATGTCAACGGGCATGTTCGTGATTCATCCATTGACCAATGAAAAAATCGCTATCTGGGTTGCTAACTTTGTTCTGATGGAATACGGCACTGGTGCGGTAATGGCTGTTCCTGCACACGATCAACGTGACTGGGAATTCGCGACCAAATATAACCTGCCGATGAAAGCCGTGATTCTGGATAATGACGGTAATGAACCAAACATTCAAGAAGCCGCACTGACAGACAAAAATGCCCTGTGCAACTCCGGTGAATTCGATGGATTGAGCAATGAAGAAGGTTTCAATGCCATTGCTGATAAATTGGTTTCAATGGGGGTAGGCCAGCGCAAAGTCAATTACCGCCTGCGTGACTGGGGGGTTTCCCGCCAACGTTATTGGGGAGCGCCAATTCCGATGGCAACACTGGAAGACGGCACTGTCGTTCCAGTGCCAGAAGATCAGCTGCCGGTTGTTCTGCCTGAAGATGTTGTGATGGATGGCATTACCAGCCCAATCAAAGCTGATCCGGAGTGGGCGAAAACCACGATCAATGGTCAGCCGGCACGGTTTGAAACAGATACCTTTGATACTTTCATGGAATCTTCCTGGTATTACGCACGCTATACTTGCCCTGATTATGATAAAGGCATGCTGGACCCGGCTGCGGCCAACTATTGGCTGCCAGTAGATCAATACATCGGTGGTATTGAACATGCGATAATGCACCTGATGTATTTCCGTTTCTTCCATAAACTGATGCGCGATGCCGGCATGGTCAACTCAGATGAACCGGCTAAACATCTGCTGTGCCAGGGTATGGTTCTGGCTGATGCGTTCTATTACACCGGCAACAGTGGCGAAAAAGTCTGGGTTTCCCCGGCTGACGTCACAGTTGAGCGTGATGACAAAGGCCGCATCGTGAAAGCAACGGACCAAGAAGGCCATGAACTGGTTTATACCGGCATGAGCAAGATGTCCAAATCGAAGAATAATGGTATCGATCCACAAGTTATGGTCGATAAGTACGGCGCTGATACTGTCCGTTTGTTCATGATGTTTGCGGCGCCGCCAGAGCTGACTCTGGAATGGCAGGAATCTGGCGTTGAAGGTGCTAACCGCTTCCTGAAGCGTGTATGGCGTCTGGTTTATGAGCACAGCGGCAAAGGGGCAACCCAGCCGCTGGATGTCAGCAAATTGACGGCTGAACAAAAAGATCTGCGCCGTGATCTGCACAAAACCATCGCAAAAGTCACCGATGATATTGGCCGGCGTCAGGCATTCAATACCGCTGTTGCTGCAATCATGGAGCTGATGAACAAATTGACTCGCTCTCCGCAGGAGACTGAGCAAGATCGCGCCCTAATGCAAGAAGCGCTGACTGCGATTGTTCGCATGCTTTCCCCTATCACGCCGCACGTTTGTGTCGTTATGTGGAAGGCGCTTGGCAATAGCAATGACATTGATATTGCAGCATGGCCAGAAGCAGATGAACAGGCAATGGTTGATGATACTAAACTGGTCATCATCCAGATCAACGGTAAAGTTCGTGGCCGTATTACTGTACCGGCAGATGCAACAAAAGAACATGTTCAGGAAATGGCAACACAGGAATACGGTGTATCCAAATATCTTGAAGGTGTCAGTATTCGCAAAGTCATCTATGTTCCGGGTAAGTTGTTGAACCTGGTTGTTGGCTGATAACAGGAGGCCCTGTTTGTGGTAGAAAATAATCTGCGACATCGTATTATCACGTTGTTACTCGGTTTGGCGGTGCTAGTCACCGCCGGCTGCGGCTTTCATCTCCGAGGTACAACACAAATACCCAAAGAGCTGCAAATATTGCAACTGAGCTCAGGTGACCCCTACGGGCCGCTGGCACGGGCAATGCGTCAACAGCTTCGCCTGAATAATGTCACTATTATTGATCACGGTGATGCTTCAGTACCTATCCTGAAACTTATGGGGGACAGTGAAAACAAAGAAACAGTCTCCGTTTTTCAGGATGGTAAAGCCGCAGAGCGCCAATTAGTGCTGAACGTTGATGCTCAGGTTCTGATGCCTGACGGCAGTATCTATCCACTGCGGGCAAGGGTTGATCGCTCTTTCTTCGATAACCCTTTGGAAACATTGGCAAAAGATGCAGAAAATGAACTCGTCAAACAGGAGATGCGTGAGCAAATAGCCCATCAACTTATACGTCAACTGTTGACTATTCATAGTGCAGAACTTCTGAAAGCGGAAGAAAAACAGAAAACTGCGACTACATTGAAACAATGATTCGACTTTATCCTGAACAACTCCTCTCGCAGCTCAATGAAGGGCTGCGAAACAGCTACTTGCTCTGGGGCAATGAGCCTTTGCTTTTACAAGAAAGCCAAGACAACATTCGCAAGGTGGCTGAACAACACGGTTTTTTGGAGCATTTTACTTTCGCACTGGACAACCATACTGATTGGGATGAAATTTTCAGTTTATGCCAATCACTCAGCTTGTTTGCCAGTCGCCAGTTACTCATTCTTCTACTTCCAGAAAATGGCCCCAATGCCGCCATCGCTGAACGGTTGACCAAGCTATCAGAGTTATTGCATCCGGATATCTTGCTGGTATTACGCGGGCACAAACTGACAAAAGCGCAGGAAAATAGCCCGTGGTTTCAGGCTTTCGGCAAAAATGGCGTCTATGTCAGTTGCTTGGCCCCAGAACAAAGTCGCCTGCCGCAATGGGTTTCACAGCGTGCCAAAAATATGGGGCTGTCTCTGGAAAATGAGGCCAACCAGCTTCTGTGCTATTGCTATGAAGGAAATTTACTGGCTCTGTCTCAGGCATTGGAACGCCTTTCTTTGCTCTACCCCGATAGCCGGCTGACACTTCCTCGTGTTGAAGAGGCGGTGAATGATGCCGCTCATTTTTCCCCCTACCATTGGGTTGATGCCCTGCTGGCAGGCAAAATAAAACGAGCATGGCATATACTTAAGCAGCTTCGGCAAGAAGAGAGTGAACCGGTTATTTTACTTCGTACTGTGCAGCGAGAACTGATGCTACTTCTGATCATTAAACGCCGAGGAAAAACCGTGCCCTTGAAGACGTCGTTTGATCAGCACAAAATCTGGCAAAATCGCAGGCCTTTGTTAACTGCGGCATTACAGCGTATTTCACAGCAAGAACTGCAATCTGCCATACACTTACTGACCCAGATGGAACTGCGTGTCAAACAGGATTATAGCCAATCCATTTGGGCTGATCTGGAAACGCTTTCCATGCTGCTATGTGGAAAACAATTACCAGGGAGTTTCTTGAATGACTGATAATCTCGACCCAATCACACCTCTTAAGCCAACAACCGACAACAATTTACCCGTTATTCAGGCACTGTTCGGCGGCACATTTGATCCTATTCATTATGGTCATTTACGCCCGGTAGAAGTATTGGCGCAACAAGTCGGGCTAAAACAGGTTATTTTATTACCCAATCACGTTCCGCCCCATCGCCCTCAACCTGAAGCCACTGCCCGGCAACGTTTGGAAATGGTTCATCTGGCGATTCAGGACAAACCTCTTTTTACCGTGGACAGGCGAGAATTAGACCGTCAAACCCCCTCTTATACGATAGACACCTTGAAATCCTTCCGGCAGGAGTTGGGAGAACAATGCCCATTGGCCTTCATTATCGGTCAGGATTCATTACAAACTATCCATACCTGGTATAAATGGGAAAAACTGCTTGATAATTGCCATTTGCTGGTTTGTTCCCGTCCGGGCTATGAAAGCAAGCTTTCAACACCAGAAATGCAGCAGTGGCTTGAACAACACCAAATTGATACGCCAAATCTATTGAGCCAAAAACCACACGGTTATATTTATTTAGCGGCCACTCCATTATTAAATATCTCAGCAACAGAGATTCGCCTACGTCAACAGCAGGGTCTAAGCTGTAATGATCTGCTCCCGCCATCAATACAAGATTATATTGATTCACAGGGACTTTATCGACAGTAAGGGGAACATGCGTGGTTTGTCGTTAAGTTGTTTACTATTACTGAGATTGGCATGTTATTATTCTGCGTTACTTATCCCATTTTTATGAAATAAAGGTGATCCTTTTGCAAGGCACAGAACTACAACAATTTGTTATTGATAAACTTGAAGATTCCAAAGCACAGGATATTGTTTCTATAGACGTTCGCGGAAAATCCAGCATAACTGATTGCATGGTTATCTGTACCGGAACATCAAGCCGCCACCTGATGTCTGTGGCAGATAATTTGATTGATGATTGCCGCGAAGTAGGCATTATGCCTTTAGGTGTTGAAGGACAAGGTATTTCAGACTGGATAGTTGTGGATCTTGGGGAAATCATGATTCATGTGATGCAGGAAGACAGCCGCCGCATGTACGAATTAGAAAAACTCTGGAGTTGAGTTTGAAGCTACAATTGGTCGCTGTAGGAACAAAAATGCCGGACTGGGTTCAGACCGGCTTCACTGATTATTTAAATCGTTTTCCCAAGGATATGCCTTTTGAGCTGATTGAAATTCCAGCCGGAAAACGAGGTAAGAATGCTGATATCAAACGTATTTTAGAAAAAGAAGGCGAACAAATGCTTGCTGCCGTTGGAAAAGGCAACCGCATTGTCACGCTGGATATTCCGGGCTCTCGCTGGGATACGCCGCAATTAGCACAACAACTTGAACGATGGAAATTAGATGGCAGAAATGTCAGCTTGCTGATTGGCGGCCCTGAAGGCCTGGCACCTGCCTGTAAAGCCGCAGCAGAACAAAGCTGGTCGCTTTCTCCTCTGACTATGCCACATCCTCTTGTTCGTGTTTTGGTTGCAGAGAGCCTTTATCGAGCGTGGAGCATAACGACTAACCACCCTTATCACCGGGAATAAATCTAGGGTAATCTATCACCGTGAATTCTGGCAATGGGATGAAGAATAAACGAACGCCTTTTCGTGATCATTCGGCTGAATCAGCCTTGTTTATACGTCGCTCACTTGTGGCGTTTATGGGTATTATTATTTTAACAGGTATCCTGATTGCCAACCTTTATAACCTCCAGATCACCCGCCACGAAGATTACCAAACCCGCTCGAACGGGAACCGAATTAAACTCGTTCCCATAGCCCCGAGCCGGGGCATTATTTATGACCGCAATGGTACACCTCTGGCAACAAACCGGACGATTTATCAATTGGAAATTGTGCCGCAAAAGGTTGCCGATCTCGATAAGACATTGGAAGAGTTGCGTTCTGTTATCGGGCTGACTGATGAAGATATTGAAGCCTTCAAAAAAGAGCGTCAACGGGCACGCCGTTTTACTTCGATTCCGTTGAAAACATCACTGACACAAGTTCAGGTCGCCCGATTCTCTGTCAATCAGTACCGTTTTCCGGGGCTGGAAATCAAAGGCTATCAACGCCGCTATTATCCTTATGGTTCAGCATTGACCCATGTCATTGGCTATGTAGCCAAAATCAATGACAAAGATGTGGAACGTCTCGATAAAGAGGGCATTTTGTCAGACTACGCGGCGACTCATGATATCGGCAAATTAGGTATTGAGCGTTATTATGAAACCACTCTCCATGGCAAACCCGGTTATGAAGAGGTCGAAGTCAACAATCGCGGCAAAGTCATCCGGCAATTGCATGAACAGCCACCACAAGCAGGTAAAGATATTTATTTATCTATCGATTTAGAACTGCAAACCTATATCGAAGAAATACTGACAACCAGCCGTGCAGGTGTTGTGGTTACCGATCCCCGCACCGGGGAGGTTTTGGCTATGGTATCCAACCCGAGTTACGATCCAAACCTCTTTGTCGACGGAATTTCCAGCAAAGATTATAGCGCCTTGCTCAACAACCCAAACCGGCCCCTGATCAACAGGGCTACCCAAGGTGCTTATCCTCCGGCATCAACGGTGAAACCTTTTGTTGCTTCCGCAGCCCTCAGCAGTGATGTCATCACAAAGAATACAACAATATTTGATCCCGGCTGGTGGCAATTACCAGGTTCTGAACAACGTTACCGTGACTGGAAACGCTATGGCCACGGAAAATTGAATGTCCATAAAGCGATTGTTGAATCTTCGGATACTTTTTTCTACCAAGTCGCCTATGACATGGGTATCGATAAATTGTCAGAATGGATGTCAAAATTTGGCTATGGTCAATTTACCGGAATTGACTTAAAAGAGGAAAGTCCGGGTAATATGCCAACCCGTGAATGGAAGCTAAAACGCTATAAAAAACCGTGGTATCAAGGAGATACTATTTCCGTAGGTATCGGGCAGGGATATTGGACTGCAACGCCTATGCAAATGGTGAAGGCCTTGATGATATTAATCAATGATGGCGAAGTGAAAACACCGCATTTCTTGATGAGTACGCGCGTCAACGGTGAAATGCATCCCTATCACCCGCCAGTCAGTGAGCCGATTGGGGATATTCACTCCGGCTATTGGGAAATCGCCAAAGATGGAATGTATGGCGTTGCCAACGCCCCCAATGGTACAGCCCGCCGGTTCTTTGCCGGAACACGGTATAAAGCAGCCGCCAAGTCAGGTACGGCTCAGGTTTTCCGTTATGAAACCTATAATGCGAGCAAACTTGCTGAACACTTGCGGGATCATAAGCTAATGATTGCTTTTGCACCTTATGATAATCCGACTGTTGCGGTTTCTATCATTCTGGAAAATGGGGGTTCAGGGCCACCTGTCGGTACAGTTATTCGTCAAATTCTGGACCACATTTTACTCAGGGATAATCAAGCGGCCCAGCCTGCCGCGACGCCAGCAACGCCCGGAATACCGGCTGCCAGAACATAAATTAAATTGAGTAAGACGATGACAGATTCTCAAACCAAAATTCCTTTTTGGACCCGAATGCACATAGATATTCCACTGCTTCTGTGCGTGATGGCATTACTGGCCTATAGCCTTTTCATTATGTGGAGTGCCAGCGGGCAAGATGTCGATATGATGGAGCGTAAAGTAGGACAGGTTATCATGGGGCTGATAGTCATGATTGTCATGGCTCAGATCCCTCCACGCATATATGAAAGTTGGGCTCCTTATCTCTATATTGTCTGTGTCATACTGCTTATTTTGGTTGATGTGTTCGGGCAAATCAGTAAAGGAGCCCAGCGCTGGTTAGATTTGGGCGTTGTCCGATTTCAGCCCTCAGAAATTGCTAAAATTGCCGTCCCTTTGATGGTCGCCCGTTTTATGAATCGCGATCTTTGTCCACCTTCATTAAAAAATACCGGCATAGCGTTATTCCTGACTTTTTTACCAACACTGCTTGTGGCTGCACAACCCGATTTAGGGACATCCATTTTAGTGGCTGCTTCTGGTCTGTTCATTCTGTTCCTGGCAGGAATGAACTGGCGATTAATTGGCATAGCTGCCCTATTAGTGGCCTGTTTTATTCCTATACTGTGGTTTTTCCTGATGCACGACTACCAGCGTGACCGTGTCATGATGTTACTTGATCCTGAAAGTGACCCTCTGGGCAAAGGCTACCATATCATCCAATCCAAAATTGCCATTGGCTCAGGTGGGTTATTTGGAAAAGGTTGGCTGCAAGGGACACAATCACAACTTGAATTCCTTCCTGAACGACATACCGACTTCATATTTGCCGTTTTGGCTGAGGAGTTAGGGCTCATAGGCGTTCTTGTACTGCTCGGGCTTTATTTAATGGTCATCGTGCGCGGCCTGTTTATTGCTGCCAAAGCCCAAAATACATTCGGGCGAGTGATGGTCGGTGGGTTAATATTGATTTTATTTGTTTATGTTTTCGTAAATATTGGCATGGTAAGCGGTATCCTGCCAGTCGTTGGCGTCCCCCTTCCCCTCATTAGCTACGGGGGGTCCGCATTAATTGTCTTAATGGCAGGTTTCGGCATTATTATGTCGATACATACACATCGTAAATTATTGTCCAAAAGTTTATGAGGAAGAAGTTTCATGCGTCAGCAATTGCTTATCATTGGCATCGTGGCAGTACTAATATCAGGCTGTACTACAACAGGTCATAAGCAGGCCCCTTCCCTTACACCGGTACCAACCCGTGATGTTTTGGGTGCAGAGCCTCAATATGAGCCTTATCACCCAAGCGCCAATCAGGATTATCAACGGGATGGGCAAACCTATCATATTGTGCAAGATCCGGCTGGCTTTACTCAAACTGGCTATGCAAGTTGGTTTGGTGAAAGCACCAATGGAAAACTGACTGCAATCGGTGAACAAGCCAGCCCTTATGCTTTAACGGCCTCTCACCCGACACTTCCCATTCCGAGCTATGTACGTGTTACTAATTTAAGTAACGGGCGCATGATAATTGTCAGAATCAACGATCGCGGTCCTTACAACGCACCGGGCAAAATTATTGAATTATCACGTGCAGCGGCAGAGCGTCTGAACTTAATGCCACAAAGTAAAATTAAGTTGGATGGCATTCTGGTTTCATCCGATGGTTCGCTCTCCGGTCTGGGCACGGAGGGATCAACAATCATCAAACGAAGTTATGCATTACCCGACAGGCCAAGTTTTAGTGCCCAGTCATCAAGCCAACCTCCTGTAATGGATAATATGGCTGAACAGAGCACAAATGAAGCGCCAAGTGTTGACCCGCAACAGAACGGAAATCATACAGAAAGTCAGTCTGTGATCACACCTGAACCGATAACGGCCGCAACGGCGACCACAACTGTCACCACAAGTGCAGCCGTTGATTCAAAAGCAGCCGCGAATGCAGCCCCAACGGGAAATTATATGGTACAAGTAGGTGCTGTCAGCCTTGAGCAAAGGGCCAAAGAGTGGCAACAATCTTTGAGCCAGCGTTTTAACGTATCCGGTCGTATTATCCAGTTTGGTAATGTCTACCGTGTTCAGTTAGGCCCATTCAACAGTCGTCAACAAGCTACGCAGCTGCAAAAAAAGCTAACGGAACAAATGAATCAAACTTCTTTTATCATCGCTCCTTGATCCGTCTTATCCAGAAGAGATGAAATATGATTGTCAGCGGATGATACCTGTCTGCCGGCAATCATACAGTGAACAAAAATAGAGTAAAAAAGTGTAAACCCTTTACCCACTCAATTTTGTTTAATGTCAGCTTTTTTTTCATTTGTTATTATGGCAAACATTATCAATCCCTTTCTCACGGATGTTATCTAATCAATCATGAAATACATAGTTACTTCCCGTTTTATTAAAAGTACCACATTGGGCATCGCTCTCTCTGCCTGTGTCTCAACGTTCGCTAACGCGGATGATAATTTCAAGACGATGATCCCCGGTGTTCCCGAGCTGGATTCACAAGCCTATATTTTGATTGATTACAACTCAGGAAAAGTACTGGCTGAAAAACATGCGGATGACCGCCGTGATCCTGCCAGCCTGACTAAAATGATGACCAGCTATGTGATTGGTCAGGCCATTAAATCAGGGAAAATCGGCCCCAATGACATCGTGACTGCCGGTAAAGATGCGTGGGCTACGGGCAACCCGATATTTAAGGGCTCATCCTTAATGTTCTTAAAACCTGGGGATCAAGTTTCTGTCGCTATGCTGTCCCGTGGGATCAACTTACAGTCAGGCAATGACGCCTGTGTCGCAATGGCTGATTATGTCGCGGGAAGTCAGGACGCATTCGTCAGCCTGATGAATAAATATGTACAGAGTCTGGGGCTACAAAATACACATTTCCAAACGGTTCACGGCCTTGATGCCGAAGGACAATACAGCTCAGCCCGTGATATGGCACTGATTGGCCAGGCCCTGATCCGTGATGTCCCCGATGAATACGCTATCTATAAAGAGAAAGATTTTACGTACAATAATATCCGTCAGCCAAACCGCAATGGTTTGCTATGGGACAAGAGTCTGAACGTTGATGGCATTAAAACCGGCCACACCAATAGCGCGGGATATAACCTTGTTGCTTCCGCCACTGAAGGCGATATGCGTTTGATCTCCGCAGTCATGGGCAGCCCGACGTTTAAAGGGCGCGAAACGGACAGTAAAAAATTGCTGACCTGGGGTTTCCGCTTCTTTGAAACTGTTTCCCCGCTGAAAGTCGGTAAAGAATTTGCCTCTGAGCCAATCTGGTTTGGTGAAACGGATAAAGTTCAATTGGGTGTTGATAAAGATGTTTATCTCACCATTCCCCGTGGCCGCCTGAAAGATCTGAAAGCCAGTTATGTGTTGAATAACACAGAGCTTCATGCACCACTGGCCAAAAATCAGGTTGTTGGAACAATCAATTTCCAGCTTGACGGCAAGACCATTGAACAACGTCCATTGGTTGTGATGCACGAAGTAAAAGAAGGTGGTTTCTTCAGCCGCATGATCGACTATATCCGACTGATGTTTCATCACTGGTTTGGTTAATATCCTGAACTCTTGAAAATCCAGCATTGAGCCTTATATTAGTCCAATATCGCTAGAAAATTATCACGCTACGGCAGGTCTGCTATTCTGCCGTAGCAAGTACATGAGGAACGCCCATGAAAACGAAATTAAATGAACTACTTGAGTTCCCTTGCTCTTTCACCTACAAAGTCATGGGATTGGCCCAACCTGAGCTGGTGGATCAAGTTGTCGAAGTCGTTCAGCGCCATGCACCGGGCGATTATTCTCCGGCAGTGAAACCAAGCAGCAAAGGTAATTACCATTCCGTCTCCATCACTATCAATGCGACACACATTGAACAAGTTGAGACGTTGTATGAAGAGCTGGGCAACTTAGAATTAGTGCGCGTTGTACTATAATGATGCCGTTAATGAACGCTGATTTTTAAGTCAGCGTTCCATTTTAAAGCGAACCACAAATATTAACCTGCCATTTCTGAATACTGTCATTTCTAAGTACTGTCATTTCTAAGTACTGTCATTTCTGAATAGAATGGCTGCGTATATCCCAATTACACATGGCTTCTGTCACCGCCGCATCCAATACATCAAAAGAGATGCCATCCCTTGATAAACTCGACAATCCGAGGAGAAAACTCAGGAAACTGACAGCAAAGGCACTGATGTCCGTGTCCACTGGCAATTCAGCTCTTTCCATTGCTCTCCTGATGCAGGCTGTCAGCATCTCAAGCGTTTTTGCCCGTTGTTCTGCCAGCAATTTTTGCACATGTTTATGTTCCGGTGCGCATGTATTCGCTGACAATACCAACATACACCCCTTCGGATGATTTTCTTCTGTCTGCATTTTGGCAGAACGGCGCAAAGCCAGTTCGAGAGCTTCTCGGGGTGACAAGCTTTCATCCCACAAACACGCTATGGCCTGCCCATAGGTGGCGACATAATACTCAACAACTTCCTTGAATAGATTTTCTTTAGAGCCGAAGGCCGCATAAAAACTCGGCGCACTAATGCCTCCTCCAATACCAGCCTTAAGTAATGCCAATGAGGTGGATTCATAGCCATGCTCCCAAAACAGGAGCATGGCCTGCCGAACGGCTTCATCACGATTGAAAGTGCGGGGACGCCCCATCTGTGCCATTTTGAGCTCCTTTTATCTATAACAACAATATAGTATCTGTAACGACAATATAGATACTAATTGGTATAAAAGTTATTGACAACATAAAAGCCGGCGACAGCATGGGCTGATTCATTGATTCACGGTTATCTGAGTTTTATCCCACCTGCCGACGCAATAATACGATGAAATAAGGAACACCAATAAAAGCAGCCAGCAAGCCTGCGGGGATCTGATAGGGAAATAGCAACATTCGCCCACACCAATCAGCCAGTAACATCAACCCTCCCCCCAACAGCATTCCCATCGCCAACTGCGGCATAGCCCGCTTAAATCCCATCATCCGTGCCATATGAGGAGCCATCAGACCAACGAAACTCAATGGCCCGGTCATCAGAGTGGCTGCTGCCGTCAGCGCTGAAGCAAGCAGCAGGATCAGTAAACGTGAACGAATCAGAGGAACTCCCACAGCCTGAGCGCTCATACTTCCCAAAGGTAAAACGGTCAACCAGCGGCGACACAATGGTGTCAATGCTATCAACATGATGGCGACGACCAAGGTAAAAAGCGCTTGGGTTGGTTCCACGTTATAAGTAGAACCGGATAACCATGCCAATAACATTCCTGTCCGGGGATCGCCGCTGGCAAGCACTAATGCCACTAATGTGCCGAATACGGTACTGATGGCAATGCCAGACAACAACATTCTCTGTGCTGAGAATCCCTGACGGGCAGAAACAAACAGAATCAACAGCAATGTCAGGGCCGCACCTGCACTTCCGGCGGGAAGCAACCAAACAGAAACATTACCGGATGCCATCAACAATAATGCTAAAACGCCCAGTGAAGCCCCTGATGTAATTCCTAGAACCTCCGGGCTTGCCATTGGGTTTCCTGTCAATTTCTGGATCAACGTTCCCGCAACGGCCAGCATCATTCCTGCACACAGTGCCGCCATCACACGCGGCCAGCGCCAAGGCAACAATTCAGTTATTTGTTCTCCCTGCGCCCATTGCCAGCCTTCTGCACTGCGGCCAAATAACAATGCAACGACAATCACAATACTCAGGAACAGTGTTGCCGATATTATCCAGCGCACAAATGACTGACGTTCGATAAGGGTTTGCCCTGCCATTGGTGAGGGTAATTTTTGTCCGCCAGTACGCAAACGCGGCAGGAGCCATAGCAATATTGGCGCACCTAATAACGCAACCGCAGAACCTGTGGGAATACTGCGCCAGACAGTAGCCAGCCATTGCACAACCTGATCAGTCAACCACAAAAGAAGCGCACCAATCAAAGGGGACATTATCACTTGCTGCCCTAATCGCCTTGCTCCGCACATTCGGGCCAACAAGGGGGCAAACAAGCCAATAAAACCAATAACCCCAACCGCATTAACCATTACCGCACTCAATACAACAGCCAATGATAATGCTGACAGTCTGGCACTATTCAGCCCCAATCCCAAATTCTTTGCCACGCCATCATCCAACCCAAGCAACGTTAACGGGCGCAACAGCAATAACGTTAATAACAAAGCAATCAACAAGACCAATATCAACCACTTCGTCACCTGCCACTCATGCTGGACCAGAGAACCACTGGCCCAAACAAAGATCCCCTGCAATTTTTCATAGTTGAACAGTGCCAAAAGAGAATTGACGGCTCCGCAATATAAGCTCATCACTAAGCCAGCAAGGATTAACGTTATTGGGGATAGCCGCCGTCCCCATGACAAACCAAATACCACCAATGCAACAATCACCGAGCCTGCCAAGGCGGCGAGTTGCATCAACAAACTTTCGGGTGGGATGGCCAATAATAATGCCACTGTCACCCCGCATTGCGCTCCCGCTGATACCCCCAGCGTTGCAGGCTCTGCCAATGGATTGCGCAATACTTGCTGAAACAGCAATCCCGCCAATCCCAACCCGGCCCCCACCAGCAAAGAGATGACCAAACGCGGTAACATACTGTAATGCATTACAATCTGACGGATATTATCCACATCTGGAGAAAGTAAAGATTGCCACCATTGGAAAACAGGTAATTGCTGTTGCAGGTTATAAAACGTCAGCATCAATGCTGGAAATAGCAATAACAAAGGTACTGCCCACAAGCTTCTCATCCCTGTTTCTCCAACGCTGTTGCCAATAAGTCACTAAAACGCATAGCCGATAATGTGGCACCATAAAACCACACAGCCGGTTGCATAATGACCGGATAACGTCGGACAAACGGTAATGCTTGCCACAATGGTGTCTTCTTCACACGAGCGAACAGTGCTTCATTCCCATGACTGAAAAAAACAGCCCGGGCTTCCTGAATGGTCGCCAGCTGTTCCAGACCAATTATTTGGCTTCCCCAAGCGTTTGTCTTTCCCTGCCATGCATTCCGTAGCCCCAACTGATCGAGAACATCCTGAAATAACCCTCCCTGACCGAAAACCATCGCATGATCGTTATCAAGCAATGTAAACAGCAAAATGGGTACATCGTCCCAAAGACGCAATCGTTGCTGGTTTCGCTCCATCTGCTGGTGATAGCGTCGTAAATGCAAAGTGTATTGGTCATGGAGATCAAGCCGCTCAGCCAGCATTTTCAGTGAATAAAAAGCCTGAGCCAACGGCGTTCGGCGACTGGAGTTGAAGCTAAATCCCATTGTGGGCGCAATTGAGGACATTTTTTCTATTGAAGGGCCATAATTTTGCGAATAGAGAATGAGAGAGGGTGACAATTGTTGCAACAATTCCATATTGGGTTCAGTACGCGATCCCAAATCAACAACCTGAGCTGTCAGCTCAGGTTGTTGTACCCACAAATGATATTTATGGACATCAGCTACCGCTAAAGGCATCACACCCAATGCCATCAGGAGTTCCACAGGCAACCATTCCAGCACGGCAATACGTTGCTGATTAAGGTGTGCGGTGTGTGGAGAAGTCACAGAACGAGCCAATGATGGCAGCCATAATGGCGAAAGTGCCAGCGTCGTCATAAAATGACGACGCGTGAGATTAAGGTTAAATTTATTCATCAGTAGACAAAGCTTACCGGAGCACCACCAGCAGGATGCGGCAAGATCCCCATGGGTATTCCATATATTTGTTCCAAGACGGGTTCCTGCATGAGCTGTTCAGGTATCCCCTGGGCAATCAGCTCGCCTCCACGCAATGCAACCAAACGATCACAATAACGCGCAGCCATATTAATATCATGCAAAACAACAATGACTGTCAGCCCACACTCACGGCTCAAGCGTTGAATCAACGCCAAGACTTCAACTTGATGAGCCACATCTAACGCTGAAGTTGGTTCATCAAGCAACAAACAACGGCTGTTCTGCGCCACTGTCATCGCTAGCCATGCTCGCTGTCGTTCGCCGCCGGACAAACTATCAACCAATCTATGTGCCATTGAACTTAACCCCACCAGCTTGATGGCTTCTTCAACACGCTGGCGATCTTCAGAGCTGAATCTGCCCAGTGCTCCATGCCAGGGGTAGCGCCCCACTGCCACCAGTTCACGCACCGTCATCCCTTCCGCCGGTGGTAACTGTTGTGGCAAATAAGCCACTTCACGTGCGAATGCCTTATTGTTCCATTGCGTGAGAGGTTTTTCCCGCAACTGTATCGTGCCTTCTCCGGGGAATTGATGGCGTCCCAATATCTTGAGCAATGTCGACTTTCCAGAACCATTATGACCAATCAATCCAGTCACTAAACCGGAAGCAAAAGTCACAGAAAGATTGTTGAGTAGTCGCCGGTTTGGCACCTCAAAGCTGACTTGCTGCAAAACAAAAGTAGATGTTGATGATGAAATACGCTCAATCAAGCCTAACGACCTCTGGGTGAAGATTTAGACCAATACGCCATAAAATTAATTGTGCTGCGATCTAAGTGCCGCTCAAGAATTAGATAATGGCGCAGCTTTTTTACTGTCGATGATTCTGCTGCTACCCAAGCGTAAAAACTGTTTGGATTATTTTCATTTTCTGCTCTTTCCCACAGTTTATCCTCAGATGATGCCTCTTCGATAGTGGATTGCATCTGAATGTTTGCTGATTCAGGGATAACGACATGTTGGCGAACAGCCTCTACCAACCGTTCACCATGCTCATATTTTTCCTGTCCATCCCTCGGAAGCCAGAAAATATCAGCAAATGTGAAATGGTCCAGATTGACACAATCCTCTGTCACAGGCACTTCAAAAAATGCCTGTACATAAGGGGGAGCATCATCTTCCGCTAACTGTTCAAGAATACCCAACGCTGCCGGCAAAGCGGTTTCATCAGCGATCAAAAGTGATTGGCGTACTTGTGGGGAAGGCTTCCATTCACACCCTTCGATGCCATTTCCTTTTTTACCACTTCCTTCCATACCATTTTGCTGTTCTCTTCTGGGAGCAACAACTTGTAAAAGATCGCCTGATTGAACTTGCGACAACCAATTCGACACCGGGCTGTGGTGGTCATGTAACACAAATTCCACATCCATCTCTTTCTTTTCAGTCCGCAATTCCCTGATGGTATAAGTTCTCATGAGCGGGCGTTGTTCTTTAGGTATAGACTGATACCCACGGTACCAATCGTTTTCATCACCGAAATTCAATTTAACGCTGTCTGGTTGCGGAAGCAGTAATTTTATACGTTGATCGGGAGCATGTCGTTGCATTTGATCCACGTCATTGCCTTGAAAAACACAACGTAATATTGATGGTGATACAACAATCCGTTCTTTTAAGTACAAATCAAAAACGCCGTAAGTTGAAGACATCGAAACTTCTCCTTGAAATCTATTTATCTTTGGATGGCAAATTCTGACGATTCCATAGCCCTACTGCGATGGCGCTGAATAATGCAGCGAAAACCAACGATGCCGTAATCAATTGAGATTCACCAAACCATAAAGCAATAACAGGCACGGCCAACGCACTCATGCCATAACCCATTGTATGGCTGGTGGAAATCAATCCGGCACCTTTGCCCGTGGAAAGTTGTTCATTCAGTAAAAGCTGATATCCGGGAGTCGCCATTGCAGCGCCAAATGAAGCCAGCATGCATCCCAAATAAAACAGAGAGATTTGTTGAGTGGTCATGAATATCAATCCAATCACCATAAAAACACCCGCCAACAACATCAATTGTAATGGAGTGAATTTTTGGGGACGGATCATCAAAAACTGGGCCAATAATGTTGCGACGGCTGACAGGCTCAGCAGAATTGCTACATGATTGCTAATCACGGTAGTTTGCTGTTCGAATAAAAGCGATAAGTGAGGGGCCAGTCCCAATTGCATCAAACTGACTGAAGCAGCCAAGAGCATTGCACACAACAGGTAGGGAAGCATACTCATCCGCAGCCGGCTTTGTTGCTGACTTTCCTGTGCTGACAAAGGCGGATCATTGTATTCTCTGGAAATAATCAATATGGCAATAAGCGGAGCAATCGCCATCAGCCACAAAGGTGCCAAGGGATGCAATTTTAATACCGCAACTGCACATAAAGGCCCCAATAAGCGGCCACAACTTAAACCTGAGCTAATGGTGGCCAGTGCAGACATTCTGCGTTCCGCCCCCGCACGTTGCAGCGCCCAGGTCTGGCACGCAGGTACCATGCCGGATACAGTCAATCCATAAATAACCCGGGCTGCAATAAGCAAAAACAACCCAATCGGAACAGAGATTTTCTCACTAAAAAGCCCCCATACCGCCAGGGCCAATATAATAAAACTCAGTAAATACCCTGATAATGCGGCCAGGACGACATATTTTCCGCCACGAATTTCTGTTTGTTTCCCCCAAAATGGGGAGCCTATCAGAAATAGCATGGAACCCAGTGTCAATAACCCGGCCCAAATAGAGAGAGAAAGGTGTGTCATGTCTACAAGCGTAGGCAGTGCGACGAGCAAACCATTTTGTCCAATACCCAATAATCCCGCGCAAAATGCCAGAGACCAATTTGAAGATGAACGATTCCGGTCAAAAAAATGATGGTGTTGAACCTGCATATTATTCTTGTGTTATCAATATCAAAAATAACTCGTTAGTTGTAAATATAAACACAAAACACTTTACTTAACAAATCAAATGAATATCATATTGATAACAATTATCAATAGCGTTTAGATTAAATCCAATGTATTCAAAATCTTGTCATCTAAAAACTGATATTGCTGCACAATGTTTTATCAATGCCTTAATCCGTGAAACTCAAGATTGGGAAATTTTTTCACCTACCAATCAATTACAATACCCACAATTACATATTCCGCTTTCCGATACGCAATCCGTTCGTATTGCGTTACGTTATGTTTCTCCCACTCATCACCATCAATACTTGTTTCCGCCACATCTGTATCAGAATGACAATACTGAGTATCGCATTCTGGATATGAAAGAATTCGTCAGTTTATTGCTGGAAAAACTGAAAATACACGGAACATTATCAGATGTAACGATAGAACGATTTTACCAACGGGTAATGGAAAGCCACGATAATACTTGGCAGGCAATCAATATCCGATTGGATTGGCCAATGCTGCGCGACAAACCTTTAAATTTTGCCGAAGCAGAACAAGGGCTGTTAGCAGGACATGCTTTTCACCCTGCCCCAAAATCTCATGAGCCTTTTGATGCCGCACAAGCCAGGCGCTATTTACCTGATTTTGCTGCACGTTTTCCACTGCGTTGGTTCGCCGTAAATTCTTCTTATATTTGCGGTGATAGCCTGGAACTGACATTAAAACAGCGTTTACAACGTTTCACTGCCGAAAGTGCCCCGCATCTGCTGTCTTACTTTTCTGATGAGACTTGGTTAGTTCCGATGCATCCATGGCAGGCAGAATACCTGTTAAACCAGGATTGGACTCAGGCACTGGTACAAAAAGGGCATTTACATGATTTAGGCGAAGCCGGAACCCGATGGCTTCCGACCAGTTCGTCACGCTCTCTGTACAGCGAAACCAATCATGACATGATCAAATACTCTTTAAGTGTTCGCCTGACCAATTCAATCAGGACACTATCAGTAAAAGAAGTTAATCGAGGAATGCGTTTGGCTCGGTTGGCAAAAACACCTCGCTGGCAAGAGTTACAAGCACGCTATCCGACAATGCGTGTCATGCAGGAAGATGGTTGGGCCGGTTTGCGCGATATTGACGGAACTATCCGTGAAGAGAGCCTGATGGCATTCCGCGCTAATTTACTGTTTGGCCGTCCTGATGTGCAAACCAACGTACTGGTTACTCTTACACAGCCTGCCCCTGACGGGGGAGATAGCTTATTGGCATCGTCAATACGCCGCCTGAGCACCCGCCTCAATCTATCATTAAAACAATCTGCCCATTGTTGGCTGGATGCTTACTGCCAACATATTTTACTGCCGCTGTTCAGTGCAGAGGCAAATTATGGCTTAGTCCTGTTAGCACATCAGCAAAATATTCTTGTGGAAATGGAACAAGATTTACCTATCGGGTTGCTATACCGGGATTGCCAAGGTAGTGGTTTTACTCAAAGTGCAGCTTCATGGCTCGGGGAAATTGGTGAGGCCGAAGCAGAAAACCGCTTCACAGACAGCCAATTACTGCGCTATTTCCCTTATTATTTGCTGGTCAACTCCACCTTGGCAGTCACTGCGGCAATGGGAGCAGCCGGTTTTGATCGGGAAGAAAACCTGATGGGTAAAGTACGTGATGCACTTATCCAGTTACGGACAACCGCACAAAACACGCTGTGTCTGGATTATGTACTCGATAGTCCCCACTGGAATTGTAAAGGTAATTTCTTCTGCTACCTGCACGATCACAATGAAAATACGATTGTCGATCCCGCAATTATTTATTTTGACTTTGCTAACCCACTTGTCGTTACCCACGATCTGCAAGGACTCACCAATAATGCCGCAAGCTAATTTAGTACATTCTCTTGGTGGCTTCCGCTGCGAGATATTAGAAAAAGAGTTGCCCATCAGTCTCGGTTTGGATGGAAGTGCTATTTTGCATTTCCTGAATCCAACCCCAGATGGCTGGCTGGCCCAGGCTTTGGATCAATTACTGATCATGGCCCCGCAAATTAGCGGGGTCAGCCTGCCTTATCATGAATGGAATAACGAGCCACAAGCGTTGGCGCTGTTCAATTTGGCTCAAGGCGATTATTTGGCAAGAGAAAGTTTCTATCAACTTCCTGTGTGGTTAGTGGGTTCACCTCGTCCCTCAATCGATCAGGTAAATACAAGCGATCAGGTGAATACAAGCGATCAGATGCACTACGAAACCGAACGCCAATTATGGCTGCCAGTGCGTCCATCACGACCAGAAGGCGAAGTTTATCGTCGTTATGATCCGGAAATCAAACATTGGCTAAGCTTCCGTTTGCCTGATTTATCACAGGACGTTGAACAATTTACCCATTGGATGAATACGCCACGCGTCAATGCATTTTGGGAAATGGCCGGGCCTCAAGAACAACAAAAAAAATATTTACAACGCCAGCTTGAAGCCAATTACTGTTATCCCCTTCTGGGCTGCTTTGATGATCAGCCATTCGGTTATTTTGAAGTCTATTGGGCACCAGAAGATCGCATTGGCCGCCACTACCGTTGGCAACCGTTTGATCGCGGACTGCATATGCTTGTCGGTGAGGAGCAGTGGCGGGGAGCGCAATATATACGCAGTTGGCTACGAGGTCTGACACATTATTTATATCTGGATGAACCCAAAACCACACGTATTGTCGCCGAACCCCGTTTCGATAACCAACGCTTATTCCGCCATCTGCCAACTGCGGGTTATAAGACCATCAAAGAATTTGATTTTCCACATAAACGCTCACGGCTCATCATGAATCAGCGCCATGACTTTTTTGGCAGAGAAATGCTCCGTGGAGAGGGGGTGTCATGAAGCTCAATCACACAAATTGGTCACATGCTGGCTGGGAATACGTCAACCGCCGAATGATAGCCAAAATCTTGGCTGAACTAGAATATGAGCGCTCACTGAATGCAACATCAGCAGGCGATCATTGGCACATTAAACTGGGTAATGTGGGTTATACCTTCTCCGCAAAACGCGGTATCTGGGGATGGCTATTCATCGAACCCAACTCACTGAAAACGGATAATCATGAGCCGCTAGATGCCGATTACTCATTACTCCAACTCGCCAAAGTACTGGAGATGAATGATGCTCAAATAGCAGAGCACATGGAAGATTTGTACGCAACATTGCGGGGTGATCTGCAATTATTGTCAATGCGCCGCAATATGAGTGCTCAGGACTTAATTGATCTTAACCCCGACCAGCTTCAATGTTTGCTGTCTGCCCATCCCAAATTTATTTTCAATAAAGGCCGCCGGGGCTGGGGATTGGAGGCGTTGCATCGTTATGCTCCTGAATATCAGGGGCAATTCAGGTTGCACTGGATAGCCGCCAAGCGCGATATTTTCGTATGGAGCATGGATAGTTCCTGCTCTTTAAATACATTGCTGGATAGTGCGATGGATCAGAGTGAACGCCAACGTTTCAATAAACGCTGGGAGGAGCTGGCGCTTAATGATGATTGGCTCCCCGTTCCTATTCACCCGTGGCAATGGCAGCAAAAAATTGCGCTTCATTTTCTGCCACAACTCGCCTCTGAGGAACTGGTCGAACTGGGTGAGTTTGGAGATGAATATCTTGCCCAACAATCATTGCGTACATTGACAAATGTCAGCCGCAAAACATCGTTTGATATCAAGCTACCCCTGACTATCTACAATACATCCTGTTATCGCGGCATTCCCGGGAAATACATCAGTGCTGGCCCTGCTGCCTCACACTGGTTACAACAACAATTTGCACAAGATCCCGTTTTATTATCCAGCGGTGCGCAGATCCTTGGTGAACCGGCAGCGGGTTACATGGCACATCCAACCTATGCGATGCTGGCTGAAGCACCTTACCGTTATCAGGAAATGCTTGGGGTTATCTGGCGTGAGAGCCCGTCACCTTATCTGCAGAATGGTGAACAAGCCATTTTGATGGCGACATTAATGGAAAGTGATCAACAAGGTATACCGCTGATAGCAGCCTATGTTGAACGTTCTGGCTTGTGCATGGAAAACTGGCTGGAGCGTATGTTCCAGACCGTCATCATCCCTTTTTACCATCTGATGTGTCGCTATGGTGTGTCATTAATTGCCCACGGCCAGAACATCACATTAGTGATGAAAGAAAATGTGCCTCACCGAATTTTACTGAAGGATTTTCAAGGCGATATGCGCCTAGTCGACCAAGATTTTCCTGAAGCGGCTTCTTTGCCCCAAATCGTTAAAGATGTCACTGTGCGTTTGTCTGCTGACTATCTCATTCACGATTTACAGACCGGAAATTTTGTCACGGTATTGCGCTTCATTTCACCTTTATTGGAAAAATATGGCGTCGATGAGCTTCAGTTTTATCAAATTCTGACAAAAATATTACAACAATATCAAGCACAGAACCCAGAGATGAATAATCGCTTTGAATTATTTGATCTGTTCAAACCACAAATTATTCGGGTTGTCCTGAACCCTGTAAAACTGACTTATTCCGAACATGATGGCGGAAATCGTATGCTGCCAAAATACCGCCAAGATCTTACTAACCCTCTTTATATTGCCAAAAAGGAATCTGAACTATGAGCCAGCCCTATGATTTCATCGGTATTGGTATAGGACCATTTAATCTTAGTATTGCTGCTCTTAGTAGTGGTATCCCTGGTTTTAATACCCTATTTTTAGAACGGGCGTCCCGTTTTTCCTGGCATGAAGGAATACTCCTGCCTGAATGCCACATGCAAACCAGTTTCTTAAAAGATCTGGTGAGTGCTGTAGACCCCACAAGCCCGTATAGTTTTCTTAATTATTTGGTTAAACGGAAAAAGTTTTACCGCTTCCTGACCACAGAACAACGCACAGTTTCCCGCGAAGAGTTTGCTGATTACCTTTCGTGGGCCGCAAATAATTTGGATTCCCTGCAATTTGGCGAAGAAGTCATACATGTCACTTTCGATGACCAAAAAAAATTATTTCAGGTGACAACACAAAATAATCAATATTTAGCGCGTCATGTTTGCATGGGCATCGGCAAACGATTTAAACTGCCGGAATGCGTAAAAATACAGAATAATCAGTGTTTTCATGCAGGAGAAATGATGCTGCGTACTCCTGATTTAACGGATAAGCGTGTGACTGTTGTCGGTGGCGGGCAAAGTGGTGCCGACCTGTTCCTCAATATTTTTCGCGGTGAATGGGGCACCCCCAAACAACTTAACTGGGTTTCACGACGCAATAATTATAATGCTCTGGATGAAGCTGCATTCTCCAACGAATACTTCACACCGGAGTATGTCGAGAGCTTTTATAGCCTTGAGCCTGAAATCAAAAAACGCATGCTGGAAGAACAAAAGATGACCTCTGATGGGATTACAAGTCATTCATTACTTTCCATCTATCAGGCAATGTACCATCGATTTGAAGTGCTGCGTGAAACGCCTTGGGTTAAGTTGTTACCCAGCCGGGCTTTGCTGGACGTAAAAGAACAGGGGGAAAGTTATCAACTGGTGACTCAACATCTGTTGGATAACGGGAAAGAGTATATCGACAGTGATACCGTTATTTTTGCGACGGGTTATCAGCCATCAGAGTCCAAATTCCTTGAACCGTTAATGCAACGCCTGCACATGACTCAAAATGGCGGCTACCAAATTGCCCCCGACTTTACTTTAGGTTGGGATGGTCCTGATAGTCATTGCCTGTTTGCTGTGAATGCAGGTATGCAAAGCCATGGAATTGCAGAGCCACAAATGAGTTTGATGGCATGGCGTTCAGCACATATTTTGAATCGGGCACTAGGTAAAAACCACTTTGATCTGTCACACTCTCCCGGCGTAATCAAGTGGCGTAGTGAATCAACAACGCAACCTTTTTTTTCTGCGTTCTAACTGTTATTAATTTATTTGACCAACATGAAGGTAGGCAATGATAAAGCATAGTTCTTTTGGGATTATCCTCCCCTGCTTGTCTGTGATTTCGACTCCATCTGTCTTTGCTGCTGCGGAGTCAAAGGAAGACACCATTGTTGTTTCTTCCAGTCGTACCCATCGCAGCATTCCCCAAATGGCACAAACCTCTTGGGTGATTGAGAGTCACGATATAGAACAACAAGTCAATGGCGGCAAGGAATTTAAAGACATACTGGCACAATTAATTCCAGGCATGGATGTCAGCAGTCAGGGACGGACTAATCACGGAATGAATATACGCGGGCGTTCCATTGCCGTCATGATTGATGGTGTGCGTTTGAACTCCTCCCGTTCCGACAGCCGACAGCTGGATTCCATCGATCCTTTCAATATTGAACGTATTGAAGTGATTTCTGGTGCAACCTCGCTCTATGGTGGCGGGAGTACGGGAGGATTGATTAATATTGTCACCAAAAAAGGACAGGAAGGCGGGCAAGTTGATCTGCAATTCGGTGCTAAAAGCGGCTTGATAAACAGCTCAGATCATGATGAGAATATTGCCGCCGCAGTCAGTGGCGGAAATGAAAATATAAAAGGACGCCTTTCTGTCTCCTATCAACGTTATGGCGGTTGGTTTGATGGCAAGCATAATCAAGTCCTTATCGATAATACCCAAACCGGCCTGCAATATTCCGATCGCCTTGATGTTATGGGAACCGGCACCCTGAACATTGATGAACATCAGCAATTACAGCTGACAACGCAATATTACAAGAGTAAAGCGGATGGAAAACATGGCATAAATCTTGGCAAGGATTTTTCAGCCGTATTGGGCAAAGGGAGCGCCCATAATGCCAGTGGGCTGGATTCAGACCGTGTTCCGGGCACTACACGTCATCTCATCAGTCTGCAATACTCCAACACCGATTTTTTGGGGCAAGATTTAGTCACCCAACTCTTTTATCGGGATGAATCTTTTGCTTTCTATCCATTTCCGACTCTCGGTAACAAGAAAGGAACCAAAAAGAAAGAAGTTATCAGTATTAGTGCATCGGAACAAAAAACAGATTTTTATGGCGGTAAATTCACCCTAAATAGCCAACCGGTTAAAAATCTCTCGTTAACCTACGGCTTTGACGCTGACCATGAAAAATTCAGCGCCAATCAGCAATTTTTCGATTTGAAGACAGCGCAAGAACATAGCGGCATGAAACTCAAGAATGCCTATAATGTGGGTCGCTATCCGGGATATAGCATCACAAACCTGGCGCCTTTCTTGCAGGCCAACTACGATATCAATTCCATATTCACCGTCAGTAGCGGATTGCGTTATCAATATACGAAAAATAAGATTGATGACTTTATTCCGTATAATCAACAGCAAGCTATTGCCACCAGCAAAATACTCTCCGCGGATGCTGTTCCGGGAGGCACAACAAGTTACAATAATTACTTGTTTAATGCCGGCATACTCGCCAACCTGCCCGAACGCCAACAGGTCTGGTTTAATTTTTCCCAAGGCTTCGAGTTACCCGATGTCGGAAAATATTATGGTTCAGGCAACTATGGTAAAAGTGTCAATGGACACATACCTTTGGTAAAAAGCATCAATGTCAATGACTCTAAATTGAAAGGCATTAAGGTCAATTCGTATGAATTGGGATGGCGCTATAACGGCGATAACCTGCGTACACAAATAGCGGCTTATTATTCATTGTCTGATATCTCGATCAATATCATAAAGAAAGACATGAGAATTGAGATAAGCCCCGATAAACGCAGGATTTACGGTATAGAAGGTGCGGTAGATTATCTCTTTGACAACAGTGACTGGACAGCAGGCACAACGTTCAACATTCTCAAATCAGAAACGCAGAAAAAAGATAAGTGGGAAAAACTGTCAATTGAGACTGCTAGCCCCTCTAAAATGACCGCTTATGTCAATTGGGCACCCGATGACTGGGAATTCCGGCTGCAATCCCAACAAACCTTCGATGTCTCTGATAATAAAGGTAAAAAGTTAGATGGGTACAATACCATCGATTTTCTGGGGACTTACCACTTGCCTGTCGGGAAGATCAGTTTCAGTATCGAAAACTTACTGGATAAAGATTACACCTCAGTTTGGGGACAACGGGCTTCTGTCCTTTATAGCCCGGCCTATGGTGCCGCTGAGTTATATAACTACAAAGGGCGTGGAAGAACATTTGGCCTGAGTTATTCAGCGACTTTCTAATACGGCTAACCAAGGTGGATAATCGGATACTGGAAAACCCACCGTATTCGATTATCCATTATCATTTCAGTTCATTATCAGTTCAAAAACGCCAGAATGCTTTTGAACACAAAATCAATATTGGATAAATTTCCAATCGTCCCAATAACATGGCCGCACACATCATCCATTTTGCAGCCGCATCAAGCTCCCCAAAGCCTTGTGCCGTTTCCCCATATCCAATCCCCATGTTATTGATGCAGGCAGCCACTGTGGCAAATGATGTCACCAGATCATAACCAAGCAAATTCAGTGCCCATATAAAGAAGCAACTGAAAAAGATATACAGAAAGAAAAACCCCCAGACTGAGCGCAATACCCTTTCCTGTACTGCCGATTGACCAATTTTAATCGTTGAAATTGCGTTTGGATGAACAAGTTGATTAATTTCACTGACACTCTGTTTTGCCAGGATCATAAAGCGAAGTGCCTTGATGCCGCCACAAGTTGAACCGACACAGCCGCCAAAAAAACTGACTGCCAGCAGCATTAAAATAGTATGGGGTGGCCATTGGGCGTAATCCGAAGTCGCCAAACCGTTGTCGGTCATCATTGAGCTGGTCATGAAAAAACCGTGAACAAAGGCCTCTTTCACGCCGTACATACCTGAGCGGTATAATTCCAGCCAAATGATGCCAACGATTATCGCCAAAACCAGCAAGAAAAACTGCAGTTCTGCATTTTTTAGCAGCGGCTTCCAGCTCCTGCGTGTCAGTGCGACGAAATAAAGTGTAAAGTTAACGGCTGACAGTATCGAAAAAATGCCACCGACCATTTCAATCGCTGCACTGTCATAATAACCCAGGCTTTCATTCCGGGTTGAAAACCCACCTAGGGACACGGTAGAAATACCATGGCAAATCGCATCAAACCACGACATCCCAGCAGCCCAGAAACTGAAAATGCACCCGACTCCCAGCATCAGGTAAACGCCCCATAAGCTTTTCGCGCTGTCAGCAAGACGTGGTGTCAATCGTTCTTCTTTAAAAGGCCCCGGCATTTCTGATTGATACAGTTTTGCTCCCCCAATCCCCAGCAACGGTAAAATAGCAACCGCAAGGACGACCACCCCCAAACCGCCTATGAAATTGAGCTGAGCGCGATAATAGAGAACGGATTTGGGCAGGGCAGAAACATCATTCAGTACTGTTGCACCCGTGGTCGTTATTCCCGATACGCCTTCAAACATTGCATCCACCAGATTGACATTCAGGCTTTTATCGAGGACGAAAGGCAAGGCGCTCAGTAATGAAAACAATAACCAAAATAGTACAATAATAAGAAATCCATCTTGTGTACTAGGCTGTATTTTAATTTTACGGGTGAAATACCAACCAATCCCGCCAAAAATCATTCCAATAATAAAAGTTTCAAAAAAAGCAAAAACACTTTTTTCTTTGTACAACAATGCAACAAAAATTGGCAGCAACATGGTGGTGCTGTATAAGAGCACCAAGAAACTACAAAGGTGCCCAACAATGAGAAGTTGGTTTTTTCTGACCATCTGTTAGCTCAAACAGAGATTAAAGGGAAAACATCGAAATATATCACCATGATAATACAAAATGAAAAAATATTCGTCTAATTAACATTATTATTAAGTTAAGGCATTCCCAAACTGGTGAGAATCATTTTAGGGAGTTATACTGACGGGCACTTTTTGTTAACAAATGATGAAGCGCCCATTGCAACATAACACGGTTATCTTACGCCAATTAGGTATTCAGCCTTACGAACCCGTTTCTGATGCCATGCATCAGTTTACTGAGCAGCGTACTGCGGAAACACCTAATGAGATTTGGCTTGTCCAACATGAAAAAGTATTTACACAAGGTCAAGCCGGTAAAGCGGAACATTTACTTGCACCAGGAGATATCCCTGTCATTCAGTCAGACAGAGGTGGGCAAATCACTTATCATGCTCCCGGGCAACAAGTCATGTATGTTTTGGTCGACCTGAAGCGGTCAAAAATTGGGGTACGCCAATTGGTCACTGCTATCGAAAATACCGTGATCATGACGTTGTCTCATTTTGGCGTAGAAGCCTATGCACGTCCTGATGCTCCCGGTGTTTATGTCGCCGGCAGTAAAATATGTTCCCTTGGTTTGCGTATCCGTAAAGGTTGTTCTTTCCATGGTCTGGCACTGAATATTTCAATGGATTTACAACCCTTTTTACGCATTAATCCATGTGGTTATGCAGGCATGCAAATGATCCAACTCAGTGACCTCGTTACTGGGGTGGCTATCGAAGATGTACAACCCATTCTGGTGGAAAAATTCTGTCAGATCTTGGGATTTCAACTCATCAATGAAAGATGATATAATTTTTTAACATTTTTCAAAAAAATTTGAATGGGCTTGTTGGCTTGATATTGTTCTTATATTAAGCAGTAAGTCAAAATCTGAAGAATATAACTGGAACCGGCACGATTATGAGTAAACCAATTCAGATGGAACGTGGTGTCAAATACCGCGACGCAGACAAGATGGCTTTAATCCCTGTGAAGACGGTCGCCACAGAACGTGAAGCACTGTTGCGTAAACCTGAGTGGATGAAAATCAAACTTCCTGCGGATTCCAGCCGCATTCAGGGCATCAAAGCTGCTATGCGCAAAAATGGGTTGCATTCCGTCTGCGAAGAAGCCTCCTGCCCTAACCTTGCTGAGTGTTTTAACCACGGCACCGCAACCTTTATGATCCTTGGGGCTATCTGTACCCGTCGTTGCCCGTTCTGTGACGTCGCTCATGGCAGACCTAATGCACCTGATGCAAATGAACCCATCAAGCTCGCACAGACTATTCAAGATATGGGGCTTCGCTATGTCGTTATCACGTCTGTTGACCGTGATGACCTGCGCGACGGTGGCGCTCAACACTTTGCTGATTGTATTTCTGCCATCCGCGAAAAAAATCCATCTATTAAGATAGAAACTCTGGTTCCTGATTTCCGTGGCCGCATGGATCGTGCTCTGGACATTTTAACGGCGACACCTCCCGATGTGTTCAACCACAATTTGGAAAACGTTCCGCGAATTTACCGTCAAGTCCGCCCTGGTGCTAACTACGAGTGGTCATTAAAGCTACTGGAAAAATTCAAGGAAGCTCATCCTGATATCCCGACCAAATCAGGCTTGATGGTAGGATTAGGTGAAACCAATGAAGAAATCCTGGAAGTTATGCGCGATCTGCGTCGTCATGGCGTCACCATGCTGACTCTTGGGCAATATTTGCAACCCAGCCGCCATCACTTACCCGTTCAGCGTTATGTCAGCCCTGCTGAATTCGAAGAAATGAAAGAAGCGGCGCTGGAAATGGGCTTTACTCATGCGGCTTGTGGCCCATTTGTTCGTTCTTCTTATCATGCTGACTTGCAAGCTAAGGGCATGGAAGTTAAATAACTTGTTGCTGCTATCATTTAAATAACACAGTCATTTAAATAACAAGTTGCCACTATCATGATGAATATTATGTGAATTGTGTAATGATAAACCTTGTATTCGCTGTATTTATCGGTGGTGGCTTGGGTAGCGTACTGCGCTGGTTCATTAGCCTCCGCTTGAATAATACCTCCTGTCCAATTGCCGTTGGTACTCTGACGGCCAATTGTATCGGAGCATTTATCATTGGGCTGGGCCTCGCTTATTTCAATAAAGCCAATCATATCGATCCGGCTTGGAAGCTGATGCTGACAACCGGCTTCTGTGGCGGTTTAACCACGTTTTCGACCTTTTCTGCTGAGGTATTTAACTTATTACAAATGGGAAAGGTAAGCTGGGCGTTATTCGGCATTTTCATTAACGTAATGGGATCATTGTTAATGACGGCACTTGCTTTTATTGTGATGAGTAAATTGTCTTGAGCAAACTCAAGTCAAAAATGAAAAAAATGAAGAGCATAAAAAAACCCGCTATAAAAACGGGTTTTTCGAAATATGGGATTAGAAATTAGATCGCGACAACGTTTGCAGCAGATGGGCCTTTCTCACCCTCAGTAATTTCAAACTCTACTTTTTGCCCTTCAGCAAGAGTTTTGAACCCTTCAGATTTAATCGCGGAAAAGTGAACAAAAACATCTTTGCTGCCATCAGCTGGAGTGATAAAACCGAATCCTTTAGACTCATTAAACCACTTAACGTTACCTGTAATTTTAGACATCAAACTTACCTTTAATAAAAATAGACACGAACTTAGCGTCGCATACAGTACAACAAATAATATAGTCTATTGTCTGCAACATAGATCACGAAATAATAATAAAAACGCAAAAAAATGTTCTTACGCGCAGCCACAGCGTTTAATTGTATACGCCAATTGTGATTTCACAAATAAATTAGAACATTATTTCAGCTTTGTTTACTTTTGGCGTTTTTAGCCTTTTCATGATTCAACAACCATCCTTTGATATCAAGACCTCCGGTATAACCAACCAACTTACCATCATGACCAATCACGCGATGGCAAGGAACAATTAACGCAATGGGATTGCGTGAATTTGCCATACCAACTGCACGGCAATAATTTACTGATCCCAATGTTAATGCTAACTGTTTATAACTCCACATTTCTCCATAAGAAATGTCGCAAAGTTGCTGCCAAACCCGTTTTTGAAATTCTGTCCCCTGCATGTTTAAAGGAACTGTAAATTTCAGCCTTTTTCCTTTGAAATATTCCTGTAATTCTTTAGCACACTGTTTAGTAATAGCATTTTTAGATTCTAATTCGCTTTTTTCACTGACGAAATAAACACTGGTCACTCCTTCATCATCCGCAGTGATATGTACATAAGGTTTAGGAAAGCCTTCTGGAGTATTCAGGTAATGATGGTACATAAACTACCTCCATTTAATTTATTATTAAAAATCTCTGCTCTAGACTAAGTCGCTCTTTCATCAATTTGCAATGATGAATTCGGTTACACATCTGACAATTTTCTAAAGAAACCATTACGCTCACTGATAATTAAAATTATGGATCTGCCAATAATATATGACATTGTATTTTTGGCAATCTCGAATCGAAAAAAGAAAAAACACCACATATAGATATCAATTATAAAAATAAAACAACATATAGCTCTCGTATCATAAAAAAACCATCTCATCCTGAGATAAAAATGTTAAGTTTTATTATACTTAACTATAAGTCTCACTAAGCGTTTTTACCAGTAGCGTTATTATTTATGGCAAACACAGTGGCATATCCTACATCATTATTCCATTCATCAACCGAATGAACACTCGGGCTATACGCAGCAATTAAGGACTTTTAAAAAAAACAATAATGAGGGTTATAATGAAATTACATAGGCAGAAATTAATAAGGATAACACCTCAACGAGGGAGATTTTAAAAAACCTTTAAAAAACAGCATCATTAACAAAACGTACATTTCATTACCATTATATCAATAAATTATTTAATATATTCGTTAAAAAACAGCTGAAATGATCTTAACGAAAAACAGAATAAAAATGTTTATTACTAAAAAAATCAAAAATTTATTATAGAGATATTCATTATCTGTTCTTCATTTATAACCACCTACGTTAATACGATAAAAATCACAATCTTTAATAAACCTGAATACAATTAACGACGTGCTTTATGCTCGGAAATTGATAAATATACGGGGTAGGCTCAAAGCCTATATACTGTTATAACAAGCCATTAATTAACAATAAATGCGATAACCTTCCTTCTCTGGCGATCAATATACCTGTCTGTCGCCTTTTAAATCTTAGCGTTATCGGTTACGCCCTTCTTTACACTTCGATGGGATAGCCTCTGTGTTTCATCTCAATCAGCTTTATATTCCCTAGCTCTGTTCAATGAACTAAGTTCGTTCAATAAAAAGTTATCAACCTATTAACCAATAATACGTCAACATAGAGATAAATTGTGTTGCAAAATAAAAATGAGGTTATGGTTCACGCAAATGGCCTTCAATGCAATGTGTTAAAAGAGATAATGTGTTAAAAAATGATCCTCGCTTGTCAAGATACCCAATACAATAAAAATCAAACAGGTAACTCATACCGGCTAATACACTGTAGAAACATCTTCTGACCAAAATAACGGGTAAATCATATCTAAAAACAGTGGCTGTATGGCTAAAAGCAACTCATGATCCTTTCAGTTCGGTGTCGTTATACAAAATATAGTTATAAAAATATTAACAAAAGTTGATTGCAGACTATCATTTTTTCTAAAACCAGCCTAAAAACCTTACAGTAGATAATAATAATTGAATTATTTATATGTTTCATATTTTCACATTCGTCATATTTTGCTAATGTTGTTTTACCTATTAACAAAAAGTAAAACGTTCCATGCCGATAACTGATAAATCTGTCCCTGATATACTGATATCGGTTGCTGAGATACCCAAGCCGAACAATGCTTCTCCATTTAAAGAAGATATCTCTGATATTCTCTCTATAGCTATTGGCTATGTTCGCATCTCTTTTGCATTAGGTTTAAATGCAATCAAACTGACACTTGCTCTTCTGAACGTTATCTTTCTTTCGTGCTTCACCTATTCAGTCATCAATCAGTTTGTTACCCCAACATTATCTGGTATCGGCATATCGTCATGGCGTTTTCTCTTTTTGCAGGGAAAAACCACACAGATGAATAATAGAGAATCATATGACTGATAATAAAATGTCCTTTATCGGCTCTGTTGTCGGTTCTGTCAGCTTTTTATTCTGCTGCATGTCTTCAGGCTCTGGCGTTGCTCCTATCAAGAAAATGGAAAGAGTCCGCGCCATATCCAATAATATGAGTATCGAACGTGTTTACCCGTGTTTCATCACTTCCGGGATTTCTGGTGTGGTGAAACAACACAATAAATTTTATCCCAATTTAAATTTAATAGGATGCCTAACTCTCTGTTTGCTGCTCCATAACCCCCAAAACATCATCGTTTCAACACAATATGCAACGGTTGTTTTTGGCATAGCATTCAAGGTATTTATGAATTAGGTATCAATATTAAAAGAAATATGATGATAATAAATAACTACAATTGCTAAATTTAACTTTTAATATAGTATTTGTATGGTTTTTAACAGAAGTTACTTTACCGGTTAAAACTAATAAGGTATCTAAACAATGGAAAGTTCATTCACTCCCACAGAAGAGTTGCTTAATTGCCGTGTTTCACAGCAAAAAAGTTTGCCCTATCAAGAGATATTACTCACTCGCTTGTCAATGCATGTTCAGAGCAAAATTCTGGAAAATCGTAATAACATGCTGAAAGCACAAGGAATCAATGAAACCTTGTTTATGGCACTGATGATTCTGGATACCAAAGAAAGTCGTAGCATTCAGCCATCAGAACTTAGTGCTGCATTAGGCTCTTCCCGCACAAATGCAACTCGAATTGCTGACGAATTAGAAAAGCAAGGCTGGATAGAAAGAAAGGAAAGCCATAACGATCGTCGTTGTCTCCATCTTCATCTGACAGAAAAAGGTTCAAGCTTCCTGAATGGTTTACTTCCACCTCAGCATGAATGCCTGGTCAAACTTTGGTCTATTCTTGATATGGAGGAACAAAAGCAATTAGAAAAATTGATGCGAAAAGTATTAACTCAATTAGATAGCATTGGTGACTGTTTAAATAAGTGATTATAAATTGGGGTTAATTTTTAGCTCAAAAAATCACGCAATAGCAACAAGATCTAAAAAAACTTTTCTGCTAGCCAGTATCATCTGATACTTCATATGGCTAACTATTATCTTCAGATAATAATTAAATCCATATCGTTCGCCTTTCCAGTAGTGCAAAACTGCACTACTGGAAACGATCTGATCCGAATACAGTTACGCACAGCATATAAATCGCTTAAAACAACACGGAGATTCGCTATATGAGTGTTAGTGAGAAAACATCATTTCCGCCTAACCCAATACATGGTGATAAAAAGATAAAGGGCACTAAAAAACAGAAACGCCGTAATATCATCATGTTATTCATTCTACTCTTCTTTATTGTTGGCATTATTTATTCAATTTACTGGTTTTCCACTCTGCGTTATCAGCAAAAAACCGATAACGCCTATGTTGTGGGCAATCAAATACAGATCATGTCGCAGATTCCAGGCAGCGTCATTTCTGTCAATTTTGATGGCACTGATTTGGTCAAAAGCGGAAATACACTATTGAAGCTTGACTCCCATGATGCTGAGTTGGCCCTGAAAAAAGCCGAAAGCGAATTAGCCAATGTCGTTCGTGCCACTCATCAGCACATGATTGACAGTAAAAGATACCAAGCCACCATTGAGCTGAAAAAAATCGCACTCAAAAAAGAACAAAATGACCTTCATCGTAGAGAAATTTTGGGCGCCAAGGATTTAATCGGTAAAGAAGAATTACAACATATGCGTGATAATGTCGCGTCAGCCCAAGCTGATTTAGATATTGCCATCGCTCAATACCAAAGTAACAAAGCCATCATTTTGGATACACCATTAGAAAAACAACCGGCAGTCGAAAAAGCGGCTACCGCCATTCGTGATGCTTGGCTGACGTTACAAAGAACCAAAATTGTCAGCCCTGTTGATGGTTATGTTGCGCGCCGGAGTGTTCAGGTCGGTTCCCGCATCAATCAAGGGATACCATTAATGGCTATCGTTCCCACTAATAACATGTGGATTGAAGCCAACTTCAAAGAAACCCAGCTGGCAGACATGCGCATAGGGCAACCGGCCCAGATAACCAGTGATTTCTACGGCGATAGTGTTGTTTATACTGGGAAAGTCATCGGAATTGATATGGGAACCGGCAGCGCTTTTTCCCTATTGCCGGCACAAAATGCCAGCGGAAACTGGATTAAAGTCGTGCAGCGTCTGCCTGTCCGTATTGAGATTGATCCAAAACAGTTAGAAAAGCATCCTTTGCGAATCGGCTTATCAACAACTGTGACAATAAATACATCGAACACAAATGGAACTACACTGGCAACCACTGAACGCACTGACCCTGCCTATCATACCAATGCATTAACAATAGATATGGCTCCTGCTAATCAAATAGTTACTGATATCATTAATAGTAACTCAGGTAACCCAATTTAAGGGGGAGTCATGGTAAACAGAGAACCTCTGACAGGCACAAAATTAGCCCTTCTGACGATTTCGCTTTCAATGGCAACTTTTATGCTTGTTCTCGACTCTACCATTGCTAATGTCGCCATTCCAACAATTGCCGGAAATCTGGGAGCATCGACGTCACAGGGAGTCTGGGTTATCACCTCTTTTGGTGTAGCAAATGCTATCTCCATTCCCATTACTGGCTGGCTGGCAAAGCGCATTGGGGAAGTGAAATTATTTCTTTGGGCTATTGCAATTTTCACTCTGTCATCTTGGTTATGCGGAATTTCCAACAGCCTCGGTATGCTGATTTTTTTCCGTGTCATCCAAGGACTGGCCGCCGGCCCTGTACTTCCTCTATGTCAAAGTTTGCTACTGAATAATTATCCACCGGCAAAACGGAATATGGCTCTGGCACTTTGGTCCATTATGATCGTGGTTGCACCCATTTGTGGGCCTATCCTTGGGGGATATATCAGTGACAACTACCATTGGGGATGGATTTTCTTTATTAACATCCCGTTTGGTATCGCCATTATCTTTGTCATCATGCAATTATTGCGCGGACGAGAGACAAAAACAGAAATGAATCCGATTGATGTTGTCGGATTGTTTTTGTTGGTACTTGGTGTCGGTAGTCTGCAAATCATGCTCGATCAAGGTAAGGAACTCGATTGGTTTAATTCTACTGAGATCATCGCCCTTACGGTAATTTCTGTTACTGCACTGATAACCCTGGTTGTCTGGGAATTAACTGACGATCACCCGATTATCGATCTAGTACTCTTTAAAGAGCGAAATTTTTGCATCGGCACTTTAAGTATTAGCCTCGCCTTTATGCTGTATTTTGGCACAATTGTCTTATTGCCACAGTTATTGCAGGAAGTTTACGGCTATACCGCAACTTGGGCGGGTTTTGCCGCCGCACCTATAGGATTGATGCCACTGCTATTGACCCCAATCATTGGTAAATTTGGGCATAAAGTCGATATGCGCTACCTCGTGACCTTCAGTTTCATCGTTTATACGATCTGTTTTTATTGGCGGGCATATACGTTCGAACCGGACATCGGTTTCACTGCGGTAGCATGGCCTCAGTTCATTCAAGGTTTTGCCATGGCGTGTTTCTTTATGCCTCTGACAACCATTACCTTATCAGGGCTTTCTCCTGAGCGCATGGCCTCAGCGTCCAGCCTGTCAAACTTTACTCGTATACTGTCTGGTTCAATAGGCACATCTATCACGACCACAATGTGGACACAACGTGAATCCCTACACCATGTAAACCTCACAGAACACATCAATCCATATAATCCTGAGTATCAGCAAGTTCATCATCAACTCGCTCAGTTAGGTATGAATGACCAACAAATCTCTGCTTATCTGGCAAAACAGATCACGCACCAAGGATTAATTATCTCAGCCAACGAAATCTTTTGGCTATCCGCAGGCGTATTTTTGATCCTGACTTTATTGGTTTGGATAGCAAAACCACCATTTTCGGCAGGGGGAAAAGATCATGGAGGGGCACATTAACCTGAGAATGGTAGAGGTTATGGGGCAACAAATTCAATAATTGGCTCTTGCCATATGCTGCCCATACTTCCCTTTTTAATGATGAAATAGATATTCATCGTCTTTCAAGATGCAGCTTTGCCGGCTGCATCTTGAAATTCATTGGAATAGCTAATAGCTAATAGCTAATAGCTATGAAGTAAATTGAAATGTGTCAGATAAATGAATTACGATTTATTCTGACGCCACCATTCCGCCAGCATAATACCTGTTGCTACAGAGACGTTCAGGCTTTCAACTTGACCTGTACCCCCGATGGAAAGGCGGATATCCCCATCTTCCCATGTACTGTCACTTAAGCCATCACTTTCTTGACCTAATACCAAAACCATTTTTTCTGGTAATGTTGTTTGTGCCAGTTTGGTACTTCCTTTGTGGCTTGATGTGGTTACGATTGTGTAACCTTCATTGCGGAAAGTATTCAGCGTATCAGTAAAACCATCAGCATCAATGCCTTTGATATGCTCTGCGCCTCCCTCAGCTGTACGCACAGCTGCACCGGATTCGAGCATTGTAGTATCCTGCAAGATCACACCCTGTACGCCAAAATGCGCACAACTACGCATAATTGCCCCAAGGTTATGTGGGTTGCCTACATTTTCCAATGCCAGCACACAATCTTTTGCCGGAGCTTGTTGCAAATAAGTTTTTGCATCCAATCCATTGCGTTTCTTGATTAAAAAGCAGACGCCACCATGATGCTCTGTACCTGATGCTTTAGCTAACTCTTGATCATCAACCACATGGTAAGCTTTGCGATTTGCCGCCATCCATTTTAAGGCTTCGCGGAAACGCGGGGTCACTGATTGAACAAACCAAGCTCGGACAATTGCATCCGGGCGATTCTGGAACATCGCCTGACAGGCATTTTCCCCATAAATACGGGTTTCTTCCAAACGCTGACGACGAAGCTGTTCAGGATCGATATAACTTTTACCGCTGATCCCACCGTGATCTGCCTTGAGTGGTTCTCCCTCAGGCCGGGAAATGGTTCTCCAGGGAGAGCTGTCCCCTGAACGCTCAGAGCGCTCTGAGCGTTCAGGGCTACGACGACGGTCACTCTGCTCACGCCCTTTGCCAAATGGGCGTTTATCATTTTTATGGCTGTCACTGTTCCTACGGCGGTCGTTGTTCCTGCCACGGCCATTGTTGTTTCTACCAGAGTCATTGTCTTTACGACTATCGCTGTTGTCCTCACTCCGGACATACATCACTTTGACTTTGCCATTTTTACCACTATAAGAATCGTTCATTTATTTCTCCAACTGCGCTATGGCGCGAAGATTACCCGATGTTCGCGCCCGAAGCTACCTCTGGCAACAACAATCAATTAAAATATACGTTAATTTTTTACTGGCTTTATCCACGAACATGTTTGAGTTCTTAAATGAGAAATAACAACGCTGTTTATCAACTTCGCCAATCCCGTCTTGCCCGCTCTACTCGTCCTTTTCTGGCCAGAGGTTGCCGTGTGCAACGTTGCCTGCATTGTTTACTCCCCCAAAACAAATGTCTCTGTGAAATGATTTCACCTGAAAATGCAACCAGTCAATTCTGTCTCATCATGTTTGATACTGAGCCTATGAAACCCAGCAATACTGGAAAGCTGATTGCAGATATTTTACCGGACACCCATGCTTTTCTCTGGTCCAGAACAGAACCGGATCATCATATGTTGGAAGTTTTACGTGACCCGGCCCGACAACCTTATTTGATTTTCCCGGATAGTTACGCCGTTCCTCCCCGTACGGTGTATCAGCAAATTCCTGCGCATTCTAAACCCCCTTTGTTCATTATATTGGATGGTACTTGGCCTGAAGCAAGAAAAATGTTTCGCAAAAGCCCATATTTGGATCATATTCCTCTGTTATCAATTAACAGTCTCGCTAAAGTGGACTATTTACTTCGGGTACCATCCAGACAAGAACAACATTGTACTGCTGAAGTTGCTGCGGCGGCATTAGAACTCGCTGGTGATACTCAAGCATCACAATCATTGCTCAATCATTTTAATCATTTTCGTGAACAATATCTGGCCGGAAAATCTAATCATCTGTAGGAATTCATCACAATAATTATTAATAATCCACGCTAAAGTAAATGCTTGTAGCTAAAGTTATCCATGGTTATTGTTTAATCTCCGGTGATTGTTTATTAATGTAGTGACCGAGGAGGAGCCCAGAAATGAGCCAACGTGGACTCGAAGCACTGTTACGACCTAAATCTATCGCCGTCATTGGTGCTTCTGAAAAACCAGAAAAAGCCAGCTCAATGCTGATGCGGAATCTGTTAATGGGAGGATTTACTGGCCCGATCCTTCCCGTCACCCCAAGCAGACGCGCTGTTCTGGGGGTGTTGGCTTACCATTCTATCAGTCAGTTGCCATTAACTCCGGATCTTGCTGTGATCTGCACTCATCATAGCCGCAATTTACCTTTGCTGGAGCAATTGGCTCAACATGGATGCAAAACAGTTATTATTTTATCATCGCCCCCCTCACAATTTACTGAACTGAAACAGTGTGGTCAGAAACATCATGTCCGCATTCTGGGGCCCAACAGTCTCGGTATTCTCGCACCCTGGATCGGGTTAAATGCCAGTTTTTCCCCCATTCCGATCCTAAAAGGTAAGCTGGCTTTTATTTCGCAGTCAGCCGCAATATCAAACACCATTCTGGACTGGGCCAATCATCGCAATATTGGATTTTCATATTTTATTGCCTTGGGAGACAGCGTTGACATCGATATTGATGATCTGCTCGATTTTCTGGCAAGGGACAGCAAAACCAGCGCTATCTTGTTACATCTCGAGCATATCAGTGATGCACGACGTTTTCTTTCTGCCTCCCGAAGTGCCTCACGCAATAAGCCCATTCTGATTGTGAAAAGCAGTCGAACCCGAAAAGCGCAACAATTACTCGGAGAACAACAAAATTTTGATGCCGCTTATGATGCTGCTATACAACGAGCGGGATTACTGCGTGTGCAAGATACTCATGAGATGTTTTCTGCCGTAGAAACATTAAGTTTTATGCGGCCTTTGCGGGGGGAGCGTTTGTTAATTGTCAGTAATGGCGCTGCGCCCGCAGCAATGGCATTAGATGAGCTTCTCAGGAGAACGGGAAAACTTGCTGTATTAGGGGAAGAAACGATCAATCAACTCTCAGAGATACTCCCCGAGACAGTTGCTCTGCGTAACCCTTTAGATATCGGTGATGATTCTTCAACTAAACAATATATTGCAGCGCTCAAATTGCTTTTGGAAAGCCATGATTATGATGCGTTATTGTTGATTCATTCTCCCTGTGCAATATCCCATAGCCATACCACAGCCGTTGAAGCCATCAAACTCATCAAGGAACATCCTCGCGGAAAATGGCCGACTATTTTCACTAATTGGTGTGGTGAATATTCCTCATTGGAAGCCCGGCGTTTATTCAGTGAGGCAGGTATTCCTACTTACCGGACTCCAGAAGGCGCAATTACCGCCTTTATGCACATGGTGGAATATCGACGAAATCAAAAACAACTAAAAGAAACCCCTTCCCTGCCTATCGGCATTACATCGAATACTACCCGGGCCCATGAATGTATACAGCAAGCTCTTGATAGCGGAAGTGTTAACCTGGATACCCATGAAATACAGACAATTCTTGACGCTTACGGCCTGAATACTTTACCCAGCTGGATCGCACACTCCAGTGATGACGCGGTTAGTATCGCAGAAAAGATCGGTTATCCTGTTGCGCTTAAACTCCGCTCTCCGGATATTCCGCATAAATCAGAAGTGCAGGGAGTTATGCTTTATCTTCGAAATGCCAACGATGTAAGAGCAGCTGCGCAAGCGATTATAGAGCGTGTGAAACAGACTTTTCCGCAAGCCAAGATTCAAGGCCTGTTAGTGCAAAGCATGGCCAATCGTGCTGGTGCGCAAGAACTCAGGATTTCCATTGAACAAGATGAGGTATTTGGCCCATTAATTATGCTTGGAGAAGGAGGTGTCGATTGGATAAATGAAACTCAAGCTGCTGTCGCCCTTCCTCCCCTTAATATGGCATTAGCCCGTTACTTAGTTATTCAGGCAATTAAAAGCGGCAAAATAAAATCCGGTGGTTCGTTGTTGCCACTAGATATTCCGGCACTCAGCCAATTATTGGTCAGAGTCTCCAATCTGCTTATTGATTGCCCCCAAATTGTTCGCATGAACATTCATCCACTGCTTGCTTCTGGCAATGAATTTACTTTATTGGATGTGTCAATGGAGTTAGCTCCGGTGACCGGACTTCCCCACGATAGACTGGCAATCCGTCCATACCCCAACGAGTTGGAAGAAATTATTTTTATAAGAGAAGATCTTGAATGTTTGTTACGCCCGATATTGCCAGAAGATGAACCCTTGCTAAAAGCATTTATAGGTCAGGTCACAAAAGAAGATCTGTATTACCGCTATTTTAGTGAAATTAGTGAATTTACCCATGACGATCTCGCTAATATGACTCAAATTGACTATGATCGGGAAATGGCGTTTGTTGCGATACGTTACCCTACAACAACCCCTGAGATTATTGGTGTTGCACGCGCTATGGCTGATCCTGACAATGTCGAAGCCGAATTTGCGATCTTAGTCCGCTCAGACTTAAAAGGAATGACATTAGGTCATAACCTCATGACTAAATTAATTCATTATGCAAAGGAACACGGTATTCAAAGCCTGACTGCCATTACTATGCCAGAAAATCGCAATATGATCCGGCTGGCAAAGAAACTGGGATTTTCAATTGATATTCAGTTAGAAGATGGCATTGTTAATCTTGTATTGAAGCTTTAATCAAATGAAACTTTAGTTTATGTGGCAAAATTCATAAAAATCCTTACTTCGTGATAAACCGCACAGACTTAAACCAATCAGGCCCGGAGAACGAATTGATACTCCCAATGAGCCAAACTAATGCTATTATTGCCAGATCATTTTGATTCATACACCTTATGATGGAACATCCTCCATCTAAACTAAGAGAAAAAACGCACTGTGATGTTGTCCAAATTTAAGCAAGCAAAATACCAACAACACCTTGCACAACTGCCGAAACTACCACAGTCAGTTGCTGGCATAAAAACACTCTACCAAGCTAAAGTATTCCGCAGCACCTTATTAGAACAAATCGCAAATGCCCAAAAGCATATTTATATTGCAGCATTATATTTAGAAAATGATGATGCTGGGCGAGATGTTCTGACTGCATTATATGCTGCAAAACAAAAACGTCCTGAACTGGATATCAAGATCCTCGTTGATTGGCATCGTGCTCAACGTGGTCGTATTGGTGCAGCAGCAACGGCAACAAACGCCGATTGGTATTGTTCTATGGCTGAACGCTACCCTGATGTCAATATATCCGTTTTGGGTGTTCCGGTGAATACGCGTGAAGCCTTGGGTGTCCTGCATTTAAAAGGCTTTATCTTTGATGATACGGTCATCTATAGCGGGGCCAGCATTAATGATGTTTATCTGCACCGTCATGCAAAATATCGTTATGACCGTTATCATTTATTGCAGAATGAAAAACTGGCGGCTGTCATGAAGCAATATATCGATAACAGTATTCTTACTGCCGATGCCGTAAAAAATTTGGCCTGCCATAATCGCCCCCGTAACCTTGAAATTAAAAATCTGACCCGTCAGTTTCGTGCCTCACTGCGCAGCTCTGAGTACTATGTGGAAAATCAGGCCTCAAATGAAGAACTGGCTGTAACACCGTTGGTTGGGTTGGGTAAGAAAAATCAGTTGAATAGCACCATCTATCACTTGATGTCTTGTACTGAAAGTAAATTGATTATCTGTACACCTTATTTCAACCTGCCTGCCGTGTTGGTGCGTGCGATATCACGATTGCTTCGTCAGGGGAAACAGGTTGAGATCATCATTGGAGACAAAACAGCTAATGATTTTTATCTCCCACCTGAAGAGCCATTTAAAATCATAGGAGCATTGCCTTATCTCTATGAAATTAATCTGCGCCGCTTCATGGGCCGGTTACAAAAATTTATCGATAGTCAGCAGTTAACCGTTCGGCTCTGGAAAGATCAGGATAATACCTATCACTTGAAAGGCGTCTGGATTGATAATAAATGGCAATTGATTACCGGAAATAACCTCAATCCACGAGCATGGGCACTTGATCTAGAAAATGCAATTCTTATTCACGATCCACATCAAGAAATGCAAGAACAACGCTCAATGGAATTAGATTGCATCCGTAATCATACAAAAGTCATTAATAATTACCAAGAATTGGAAAGTATTCAGCTTTATCCTGTCAAAGTCCGCAAGTTGATACGCCGTCTTCGTCGAATTCGCGTTGATCGTTTAATTAACAGAATACTGTAAAGTAGATAAATAATTATCAAATTTTAAATATCCTCTCGCTATTCACTGAGGGGATTTTTTGTATCTTATTTATCAAACAGCTATGATTTCATTCACAATAAATCATAGTGCGATTTACAATGAGAAAAAATGCCATCACTTTTATAAAAAATATATTAATAATCTCTCCTCTTCTATTAAATGCCTCTTGTGTCAATATACACCAAACCAATGATAGTTGGACCGGTAAAGACAAAGCTCAACATTTTCTGTTTTCCGCAGTCGTTGCTGCCGCCGGAAATGCTTATGCTGATCGCCAACATTGGGGACATCGCGCAAGTTCACAATTCGGTGTATTACTGTCAATGAGCTTTGGGGTAGCAAAAGAATTTTATGATAACCGCCCATCAGGTACAGGCTGGAGTTGGCATGATATTGCTTATGATATAGCCGGCGCGATCACAGGCTACAGTTTGTATCAATCTATGAAGTAATGGCTTTAATCTATAAATCTTTTCAGTCCACTAAACGCAAAAAAGCCATCCGATTAAGGATGGCTTTTCTGGCTAATTGATGTCTGGCAGTGTCCTACTCTCACATGGGGAGACCCCACACTACCATCGGCGCTACGGCGTTTCACTGCTGAGTTCGGCATGGGGTCAGGTGGGACCACCGCGCTCTTGCCGCCAGACAAATCCTGTTTTCAATCCCGAACAAGCTGTTTTCTCTCATCTGAAACCCGTCTCTTCTTTATACTCCACAAAACACCTTCGGTGTTGTCAGGTTAAGCCGCACGGTTCATTAGTACTGGTTAGCTCAACGTCTCGCAACGCTTACACACCCAGCCTATCCACGTCCTCGTCTCGAACGTTCCTTTAGGACTCTCAAGGAGTCAGGGAAGACTCATCTCAAGGCAAGTTTCCCGCTTAGATGCTTTCAGCGGTTATCTCTTCCGCACGTAGCTACCGGGCAATGCCATTGGCATGACAACCCGAACACCAGTGGTGCGTCCACTCCGGTCCTCTCGTACTAGGAGCAGCCCCTTTCAATCTTCCAACGCCCACGGCAGATAGGGACCGAACTGTCTCACGACGTTCTAAACCCAGCTCGCGTACCACTTTAAACGGCGAACAGCCGTACCCTTGGGACCTACTTCAGCCCCAGGATGTGATGAGCCGACATCGAGGTGCCAAACACCGCCGTCGATATGAACTCTTGGGCGGTATCAGCCTGTTATCCCCGGAGTACCTTTTATCCGTTGAGCGATGGCCCTTCCATTCAGAACCACCGGATCACTAAGACCTACTTTCGTACCTGCTCGAGCCGTCACTCTCGCAGTCAAGCTAGCTTATGCCTTTGCACTAACCTCACGATGTCCGACCGTGATTAGCTAACCTTCGTGCTCCTCCGTTACGCTTTGGGAGGAGACCGCCCCAGTCAAACTACCCACCAGACACTGTCCGCGACCCGGATAACGGGCCGACGTTAGAACATCAAACATTCAAGGGTGGTATTTCAAGGATGGCTCCATGCAGACTGGCGTCCGCACTTCCGGGCCTCCCACCTATCCTACACATCAAGGCTCAAGGTTCAGTGTCAAGCTATAGTAAAGGTTCACGGGGTCTTTCCGTCTTGCCGCGGGTACACTGCATCTTCACAGCGAGTTCAATTTCACTGAGTCTCGGGTGGAGACAGCCTGGCCATCATTACGCCATTCGTGCAGGTCGGAACTTACCCGACAAGGAATTTCGCTACCTTAGGACCGTTATAGTTACGGCCGCCGTTTACTGGGGCTTCGATCAAGAGCGTCGCGTTGCCGCTAACCCCATCAATTAACCTTCCAGCACCGGGCAGGCGTCACACCGTATACGTCCACTTTCGTGTTTGCACAGTGCTGTGTTTTTATTAAACAGTTGCAGCCAGCTGGTATCTGCGACTGGCCTCGGCTCCGGGAGCAAGTCCCTTCACCTGACGCCAGCGTGCCTTCTCCCGAAGTTACGGCACCATTTTGCCTAGTTCCTTCACCCGAGTTCTCTCAAGCGCCTGAGTATTCTCTACCTGACCACCTGTGTCGGTTTGGGGTACGATTCAATGTTACCTGGAGCTTAGAGGCTTTTCCTGGAAGCAGGGCATCAACCACTTCAGCACCGTAGTGCCTCGTCATCACGCCTCAGTGTTATTGGCCGTCCGGATTTACCAAGACGCCCCACCTACACGCTTAAACCGGGACAAACCGTCGCCCGGCTGGCCTAGCCTTCTCCGTCCCCCCTTCGCAGTAACACCGAGTACAGGAATATTAACCTGTTTCCCATCGACTACGCCTTTCGGCCTCGCCTTAGGGGTCGACTCACCCTGCCCCGATTAACGTTGGACAGGAACCCTTGGTCTTCCGGCGAGCGGGTTTTTCACCCGCTTTATCGTTACTTATGTCAGCATTCGCACTTCTGATACCTCCAGCGGCCCTCACAGGCCACCTTCAACGGCTTACAGAACGCTCCCCTACCCAACAACACAAACGTGTCGCTGCCGCAGCTTCGGTGCATGGTTTAGCCCCGTTACATCTTCCGCGCAGGCCGACTCGACCAGTGAGCTATTACGCTTTCTTTAAATGATGGCTGCTTCTAAGCCAACATCCTGGCTGTCTGAGCCTTCCCACTTCGTTTCCCACTTAACCATGACTTGGGGACCTTAGCTGGCGGTCTGGGTTGTTTCCCTCTTCACGACGGACGTTAGCACCCGCCGTGTGTCTCCCGTGATAACATTCTTCGGTATTCGCAGTTTGCATCGGGTTGGTAAGTCGGGATGACCCCCTAGCCGAAACAGTGCTCTACCCCCGAAGATGAATTCACGAGGCGCTACCTAAATAGCTTTCGGGGAGAACCAGCTATCTCCCGGTTTGATTGGCCTTTCACCCCCAGCCACAAGTCATCCGCTAATTTTTCAACATTAGTCGGTTCGGTCCTCCAGTTAGTGTTACCCAACCTTCAACCTGCCCATGGCTAGATCACCGGGTTTCGGGTCTATACCCTGCAACTTAACGCCCAGTTAAGACTCGGTTTCCCTGCGGCTCCCCTATGCGGTTAACCTTGCTACAGAATATAAGTCGCTGACCCATTATACAAAAGGTACGCAGTCACACCCACAAGGGGTGCTCCCACTGCTTGTACGTACACGGTTTCAGGTTCTCTTTCACTCCCCTCGCCGGGGTTCTTTTCGCCTTTCCCTCACGGTACTGGTTCACTATCGGTCAGTCAGGAGTATTTAGCCTTGGAGGATGGTCCCCCCATGTTCAGACAGGATACCACGTGTCCCGCCCTACTCATCGAACTCCCGGCCTGTGCATCTTCGTGTACGGGGCTATCACCCTTTACTGCACGCCTTTCCAGGCGTTTCCACTGACACACAAGCCGTTGCTGGTTCTGGGCTCCTCCCCGTTCGCTCGCCGCTACTGGGGGAATCTCGGTTGATTTCTTTTCCTCGGGGTACTGAGATGTTTCAGTTCCCCCGGTTCGCCTCGCTTGACTATGAATTCATCAAACGATAGTGCAACGGATTGCACTGGGTTTCCCCATTCGGACATCGCCGGCTATAGCGGTTCATATCACCTTACCGGCGCTTTTCGCAGATTAGCACGTCCTTCATCGCCTCTGACTGCCTAGGCATCCACCGTGTACGCTTAGTCGCTTAACCTCACAACCCGAAGGTGTCTTCAGGTTGGAGTCTATTGAGAGACTCATCAGTCTTACCGTCGCTGACGATAAGCTGATTGTTTCAAATTTTCAGCTTGTTCCAGATTGTTAAAGAGCAAAATATTGCTAAACCGGCTCGCAAGCCACGCTTAGCAATATCGACTGGCACCGTCTTTCACCCAGGGCCTGAGCAAAGTGGCGTCCCCTAGGGGATTCGAACCCCTGTTACCGCCGTGAAAGGGCGGTGTCCTAGGCCTCTAGACGAAGGGGACATCAAGTCTTCTTCGCAGACGCTGCTCATTCTTCTTTCATCAGACAATCTGTGTGGGCACTGCACAAAATCCACTATCTTTAGGTAAGGAGGTGATCCAACCGCAGGTTCCCCTACGGTTACCTTGTTACGACTTCACCCCAGTCATGAATCACAAAGTGGTAAGCGCCCTCCCGAAGGTTAAGCTACCTACTTCTTTTGCAACCCACTCCCATGGTGTGACGGGCGGTGTGTACAAGGCCCGGGAACGTATTCACCGTAGCATTCTGATCTACGATTACTAGCGATTCCGACTTCATGGAGTCGAGTTGCAGACTCCAATCCGGACTACGACAGACTTTATGAGTTCCGCTTGCTCTCGCGAGGTCGCTTCTCTTTGTATCTGCCATTGTAGCACGTGTGTAGCCCTACTCGTAAGGGCCATGATGACTTGACGTCATCCCCACCTTCCTCCGGTTTATCACCGGCAGTCTCCCTTGAGTTCCCACCATCACGTGCTGGCAACAAAGGATAAGGGTTGCGCTCGTTGCGGGACTTAACCCAACATTTCACAACACGAGCTGACGACAGCCATGCAGCACCTGTCTCACGGTTCCCGAAGGCACTTCGGCATCTCTGCCAAATTCCGTGGATGTCAAGAGTAGGTAAGGTTCTTCGCGTTGCATCGAATTAAACCACATGCTCCACCGCTTGTGCGGGCCCCCGTCAATTCATTTGAGTTTTAATCTTGCGACCGTACTCCCCAGGCGGTCGATTTAACGCGTTAGCTCCGGAAGCCACGCCTCAGGGGCACAACCTCCAAATCGACATCGTTTACAGCGTGGACTACCAGGGTATCTAATCCTGTTTGCTCCCCACGCTTTCGCACCTGAGCGTCAGTCTTCGTCCAGGGGGCCGCCTTCGCCACCGGTATTCCTCCACATCTCTACGCATTTCACCGCTACACGTGGAATTCTACCCCCCTCTACGAGACTCTAGCCAACCAGTCTTAGATGCCGTTCCCGGGTTAAGCCCGGGGATTTCACATCTAACTTAATTGACCGCCTGCGTGCGCTTTACGCCCAGTAATTCCGATTAACGCTTGCACCCTCCGTATTACCGCGGCTGCTGGCACGGAGTTAGCCGGTGCTTCTTCTGCGGGTAACGTCAATCGTAAGCCGTATTCAGACCTACGCCTTCCTCCCCGCTGAAAGTACTTTACAACCCGAAGGCCTTCTTCATACACGCGGCATGGCTGCATCAGGCTTGCGCCCATTGTGCAATATTCCCCACTGCTGCCTCCCGTAGGAGTCTGGGCCGTGTCTCAGTCCCAGTGTGGCTGGTCATCCTCTCAGACCAGCTAGGGATCGTCGCCTAGGTGGGCCGTTACCCCGCCTACTAGCTAATCCCATCTGGGTTCATCCGATGGCGTGAGGCCCGAAGGTCCCCCACTTTGCTCCCAAGAGGTCATGCGGTATTAGCCACCGTTTCCAGTGGTTATCCCCCTCCATCGGGCAGATCCCCAGACATTACTCACCCGTCCGCCGCTCGCCGGCAAAGAAGCACGCTTCTTCCCGCTGCCGCTCGACTTGCATGTGTTAGGCCTGCCGCCAGCGTTCAATCTGAGCCATGATCAAACTCTTCAATTAAAAGTGTTTGATGCTCAAAGAATTATACTGTTAGTTCGTAATGAATTAACTGTTGTTCACTCTTCAAGACTTTAATCTTTTCGCCTTTCGGCGTTTGATAGTGTCCTGCGAGTGCCCACACAGATTGTCTGATTCAGTTGTTAAAGAGCAGCGCAACCGGGAAGGCTCTTCCGGGTTGCGAGGCTGCGTATCTTACGCTTTTCGCCTCCAGAGTCAAGCGTTTATTTTCGCTTTTCTCTCACGTCCCTCAGCGGCATGTCTCAGCTCAGCGTCGGTCAGTGGTGGCGCATTATAGGGCGTTTTCTGAGACTGGCAATAGTTTTTTTAAAAAAAACGTTCAAGCGTTCACTTATCACCCAAAACAACCTAAATAGTCGATTTATTCGTCTAAGAAAAGAAAAAAGAGGGGAATTTTCCACCTCTTTTTATCTTTAACATGTCTTTTTATATAAGAAAGCATTTGCCCCAGACTAACTTATTGCTCTGTAGCTTTATTGCCTTGCTACAATTCGATTGTTTTCCAGATCCAAAGTCACTAATTTACCCGGGATCAATTTGCCAGAGAGAATTTGTTGGGCCAGTGGGTTTTCAATCTCTTGTTGGATAGCGCGTTTTAACGGACGAGCACCATATACAGGATCAAAACCAGCTTCACTCAATTTTTCCAATGCAGCAGGAGTCATAATGACCTGATAACCACGTTCTTCTAAACGACGATATAAACGTTGCAACTGAATATTCGCAATAGATGCCAAATGTTCTTTTCCTAATGGGTGGAACACAACCACTTCGTCAATACGGTTAATGAACTCAGGTCTGAAATGGTGACCAACAACTTCCATCACCATATCTTTCATTCCCGTATAATCCAGTGAACCAAAACGTTCTTGGATCATATCTGAACCTAAGTTAGAGGTCATAATCACAACTGTATTGCGAAAATCAACCGTTCTTCCCTGACCATCAGTCAGACGGCCATCATCCAATACCTGCAACAATATATTGAAAACATCTGGGTGTGCTTTCTCTACTTCATCCAGCAAAATGACTGAATAAGGACGACGATGCACAGCTTCTGTCAGATATCCCCCTTCTTCATATCCTACATATCCTGGAGGCGCACCCACCAGCCTTGAAACTGCATGTTTTTCCATAAATTCCGACATGTCGATACGCACCATAGCGTCATCACTGTCGAACAAGAAATTAGCCAGAGCTTTGCACAGTTCCGTTTTACCGACCCCCGTTGGCCCCAAAAACATGAAAGAACCAATAGGGCGATTAGGATCAGACAATCCAGCCCGGCTGCGGCGGATTGCATTTGATACTGCATCCACAGCTTCATTCTGGCCAATCACGCGTTTATGCAGCTCTTGTTCCATCCGCAACAATTTATCTTTTTCGCTTTCCAGCATTCTGGATACCGGGATGCCGGTCCAGCGAGCAAGTATTTCAGCAATTTCTGCATCCGTTACTTTATTGCGCAACAATTTCATATGGCGGCTTTCGGTTTCTGTTGCCATTCCCAACCGTTTTTCCAGTTCCGGAATTTTTCCGTATTGAATTTCTGACATTTTCGCCAAGTCGCCACTACGACGCGCTTTTTCTAATTCAATACGAGCATTCTCCAACTCAGCTTTAATATTCTGAGTGCCGCTGAGTTCTGCTTTTTCTGCTTTCCACTCTTCTTCTAATTCAGAGTATTCACGTTCTTTTTCTGCTAATTCGTCATTTAGCATTTCCAGACGCTTTTTACTGGCATCATCAGATTCTTTTTTCAGTGCCTGTTGCTCAAGTTTTAATTGAATAACACGGCGTTCCAGACGATCCAATGCTTCCGGTTTAGAATCCATCTGCATGCGCAAACTTGCCCCCGCTTCATCAATCAGGTCGATGGCTTTGTCCGGTAACATACGATCTGAGATATAGCGATGAGACAATGTAGCAGCAGCAACGATTGCCGGATCTGTGATCTGTACATGATGATGCAGTTCATAACGTTCTTTAAGGCCACGTAAAATAGCAATCGTGTCTTCAACAGTCGGCTCTGCCACATAAACTTTCTGGAAACGGCGCTCTAAAGCGGCATCTTTTTCAATATACTGGCGATATTCATCCAGTGTCGTTGCCCCAACACAATGTAGTTCCCCACGCGCCAAGGCCGGTTTCAGCATATTGCCGGCATCCATTGCACCTTCTGCTTTACCTGCTCCGACCATGGTATGTAATTCATCAATAAACAGGATTACAGAACCTTCCTGTTTAGCGAGATCATTCAGAACACCTTTCAAGCGTTCTTCAAATTCACCACGATATTTAGCGCCAGCCAGTAACGCTCCCATATCAAGGGACAAAACTCTTTTGTTTTTCAGCCCTTCCGGAACTTCACCATTAACAATACGCTGTGCCAAACCTTCAACTATGGCTGTTTTCCCAACTCCGGGTTCACCAATAAGAACTGGGTTGTTTTTGGTACGGCGCTGCAATACCTGAATGGTGCGGCGGATTTCCTCATCACGGCCAATAACAGGGTCTAATTTGCCCTGTTCGGCACGTTCCGTCAGATCAATGGTATATTTCTTTAATGCCTGACGCTGATCTTCTGCGCCTTGATCATTCACTTTCTCACCGCCACGCATCTGTTCTATTGCCTTAGTGATTTTATCTTTGGTTGCACCAGTTGATTTCAGTATGTCACTTAATATTCCACGTTCATCTATTGCTGCGAGAATAAAAAGTTCTGAGGAGATAAAATTATCCCCTGATTTTTGCGCAAGTTTGTCACACAGATTTAAATAACGGCCCAGTTCATTGGATACCTGAACATCACCACCGCTGCCTTCTACTTTCGGCAATCGGTCCAGGACCTGATTAATTTGATTATTGATACTACTTGTATCCACCCCTGCCGACGTCAACAGGGGACGAATGGAGCCACCCTCCTGATTGAGCAACGCGCTCATTAAATGGGTGGGTTCTATAAATTGATTATCACGCCCTAATGCGAGGGATTGGGCGTCAGCGAGAGCAAGCTGGAATTTATTGGTAAGACGATCCAGACGCATAACACCTCCAATACTGGTCAGAATTTGCTACTGGAGATTAGATAAGGTCATTCCTTAAATATTCAAGGTATTCTGAAAAGTTAATTGGAGATTGCCCGCTATACGCCAAAGATCGTCCCATGAAGTAGGTTATCGCAACCAAATCAAAGTTGCCATTCTCCCTGAGTTACCATCACGGCGATAAGAGAAAAAGTGTCTTTCCTCCGTGACAGTACACGCGGTTCCCCCAAAAACTTCTGTTATACCTAAAGACTGCAACTTCAATTTAGCCAATAAATAGATATTTGCCAGATATTTATCACCATAGGGGATGAAAGCTTGTTGCAAATCAAAGTTCGTGGCAATGAAAGCCTCTCTGACTTCTGGCCCTACCTCAAATTTTTCAGGCCCAATAGCCGGACCTAACCACGCCCGGATCATTTCAGGTTTTGCATTAAACCGAGATACTGTGTTTTCCAATATTCCTGAACATAACCCGCGCCACCCTGCATGAGCTGCCGCAACTTCATCACCTGAAGCACTGCATAAAAGGACAGGCAGGCAATCAGCTGTCATCACAGCACAAACCTGCCCCGGAGTATTCGTATAAGCAGCATCCGCCTGATAATTCCCTACGGCCTGACCATCAAGAGTGATAACTTCAGTTCCGTGTATTTGCTCCAGCCAGACTGGTTCTCGTGGTAACTGAGCATATTCAGCCAATAGACTTCTATTTCGCTCTACATGTTCTGATTTATCTCCAACATGATTACCCAGGTTCAAACTGTCATAAGGAGGCAAACTCACGCCCCCCATACGAGTCGTACTACACGCCCCGACATTATCGGGTTGTGGCCAATCGGGAAAAATCAGCGATGCCATTTAGTTACCAATCCATTTCATCTTTGAAAGCTTCAGCGTCCGCTTTCATCACGTCAATCAATTTGACCATGTCATCTGGCAATGGCGCGTGCCACTCCATCTCAATACCTGTAATCGGATGATAGAGACGCAACATAGTGGCGTGCAATGCCTGACGATCAAAGTTGCGCATCACTTCGCGAAATTCATCTGAAGCCCCTTTCAAAGGACGGGGACGCCCACCATACAACTGATCACCGACCAGAGGATGTTTAATATGTGACATATGCACACGAATTTGGTGTGTTCTTCCTGTTTCTAAACGCAAACGCAAACGGGTATGCGCACGAAAATGTTCCATGACACGATAATGGGTCACCGCCGGTTTACCCATTGGGTGTACCGCCATATGTGTTCGTTTAGTTGGATGACGGGAAATAGGTTCTTCAACCATACCGCCCGCCGTCATGCATCCCAAGGCAACAGCTTCATATTCACGGGTTATTTCACGCAACTGCAAAGATTCCACCAGACGGGTTTGTGCTGGTACTGTTTTTGCAACAACCATTAATCCGGTTGTATCTTTATCTAGCCGATGAACAATACCTGCTCGAGGAACATCTACAATTTCAGGATAACGGTATAACAACGCATTCAGTACAGTACCATCCGGGTTACCCGCCCCCGGATGAACAACCAAGTCACGCGGTTTATTAATGACCAGAATATCTTCATCTTCATAAACAATATTCAGTTCAATATCTTGTGGTTCCCAGCGGGCATCCTCTTCAATGATAGCATCGATGGAAATTTCTTCACCGCCCAAAACTTTTTCTTTGGGTTTGCTAATTAATTTACCATTAACTTGAACTTTATTGTCCAAGATCCACTCTTTTATACGTGACCTTGAATAGTCAGGAAACAATTCAGCTAAAGCCTGGTCCAAACGCTGACCAAGCTGAGATTCAGCGACTATTGCATTCAGTCGGATTTGTTGTGCCATATATAACTTCTATATTTTACGTTGAGTTTTGACGGCAAGGCCGTTTCATTTAAAATAGTGTGCTATTGTAACTCTATATTTTGCCGGGAGCTTCACGGACAGTCTCCCAGAAAACACTCAGAGGGTAATCAACACGTGATGATTCGCATGAAATATCTGGTGGCAGCGACCACATTGAGCCTGGTTTTATCTGGATGCTCCAGCAATAAGGATGCTGTTCCTGATATCCCGCCATCTCAAATTTATTCAATCGGGCAGGAAAAGCTGCAAGAAGGTAACTATAAAGCGGCTATCAAACAATTGGAATCCCTAGATAACCGTTATCCCTTTGGGCCTTATTCTCAACAAGTTCAGCTTGATTTGATCTACGCCTATTACAAATCAGCCGAGTTTCCATTAGCGCTTGCATCCATTGAACGTTTCATGCGCCTGAATCCCAATATCGATTATGTACTGTATATGCGGGGATTGGTGTCACAGGCCCTGGATGATAGCGCCTTGCAGGGGTTCTTTGGTGTCGACCGTTCAGATCGTGATCCTGAACATGCCCGCGCTGCATTCCGTGATTTCAACCAACTTGTGCATGATTCCCCAAACAGCCAATACTCCGCCGATGCAACAAAGCGTTTAATATTCCTCAAAGAACGCTTGGCGAAATATGAACTGGCGGTTGTGAAATACTACACTAAACGAAGCGCTTATGTGGCTGTTATCAATCGTATAGAGCAAATGCTACGCAATTACCCTGACGCGAATGCGACTCGTGAAGCATTGCCTTACATGGAATCGGCCTATAAAAATTTGGGGCTAAAAACTGAGGCAGACAAGGTGGCGAAACTGATTGCAGCCAATCCTCAGTAATCTCTCGAAACTACATTCAAAAGCAGTGGCTACTTAGTGGCTGCTGTTTTTTTTATAACCAAAAAAGTTCAAAATGACAACATTTACAACTGATATTATCACACCATAACCGATGAATAATGGGACATTGAACCTTATTTAGCAACAAATATTCTCCATATATCTATTGGCTGTCACAATTCTACTACTCTCACCCAAAAGTACTCGGCAAAAGTGATTTAGATCATTATTTTTACTTAAAAGAGAGGTATGCTGAATCCATCAAAGATGGAGTAACACAGAGAGGTAACTATATGTTAATAAACATTACCAGCAAACAAATGGAGATTACCCCCGCAATTCGTAGCCATGTAGAAGACCGTCTGAATAAGTTGGGCAAATGGCAAGTCAACCTAATTAATCCACATATCGTACTATCAAAAGAACCGCAAGGATTCTTGGTTGATGCAACTATTGGAACACCAAATGGCACCTTGGTTGCCAGTTCAAAACATGATGACATGTACGCTGCCATCAACGAGTTGCTGACAAAATTGGAGCGCCAACTCAATAAAGTTCAGCATAAATCAGAAGCACGTCGCGCCGATAACAGTGTTAAAGAGTCCAACTTTGACTCCGAGATATGATTTGTATTAGCTCAGACCCGACCTGACAGCTACCGATTATTTATACAAGTGTCTGTCAGGTTAAATCTGGTTCAGATTTTTTTCTGCCCAGAGGCGTTTTCCATCAATCAACATTTTCATTGGCGTTTACCCGCAACACATTTTTCCTTGATGCATTCTTTCATTATCGTAATACCACCGCCAGTTATCGAGATCCACCTGAAGACTTTCCCGATCACTATAAAGTTTCTTTCGGAACGTCGCCTGATAAAACGCCTGTAACATCGTTTTATGGAAGCGTTCGCAGATACCATTTATTTTGTGATTACCGAGGGAGACTGACGGATTAATTACCGAGGGACTTTATCGTTCCAGCATACCAGTCTCTGCATAGAATGCTCAACTAATCATCATCGCTAAGCAACAGCTAGCGATGATTTTGCTCTCTCTACTCGCAGGGCTACCGTGTTGAGCTTATGTCTCAGCCAGATACACCGAACCGTGGACTGGCTTATCTCTATCCCGTACTTTTTCCTGAGTTGGGCTGCGAGTTGAACTTGGCCCAGATGGGGGTTTTCCAGCGAGAAGGCAATCACCGTTTCCTCCCGTTCTTTTGGCGTTCGGTTTTTGTGGTGATGGTCTGGATTGAGCGTGCGCTTTAACGCTAGCGGGCCTTTCTCCTTGAGTAGCCTGCGATTTTTATAGAGAGTTTCTCGTGAGCAGCCACTGAGGCGAGCCGCTTCAGAGACATTACCCAGTTTTTCTGCCAGTTCTATTGCATCCAGTTTTCTCTAGATTTCTAAGTCATACATCGTCGGCTCTGTTACCTCAGATATCATCAGTTTTCGGCCAGCGAAGCAGGCGACGATGCTGCCATCATAATGCTTTCGGACTTCTATTTTCTGGTGAGTGATAGCGTGCCTCAGAGGAGAGTCAATAAGGTACATTTTGTTGTAGTAGCTGAACGTATGGTCACGGCGAATTTTCCGATAATCCTTCTGAACACAGACCGTATCGAGGTCAATATGCGCAGGAACAGGCTTGAACTCGGACTTAATATTTTTAGCATTGATCATGATGTTTTTCTGCCAATATTCAGGAATAAACTCTTTCTGGAGGTACTGATTCGCGCTCTGCATATCGCTGATCCCTCTCAGCCGTAACTCAGGAACTAGACGGTCTTGGAAGGTATCGAAGGCGCGTTCGACACGACCTTTACCTTGTGGTGAGTTGGCGAAGATGATCTCGATCCCCAGCTCCTCGCAGGCTCTTTGCATTTGGGAGAAGTGACAGCGCTTTGGGCCGCCGAAGATACCGGCTTTATCGACGTATAGCGCTTTAAACAGCCCTTTTTTCTCAATGTAGCCTCTCATGACTTTAAGGCAACCTTCGGTCGTTTCCGACTGAAAAAACTCGGCATGAACTTCACTGGTTGCGTCATCGATGAGGGCTATCAAGAAAGATTTTTTGTTCCCGAACCCGCGGTGAGGGCTGCCGTCCATTTGAAGCAGTAAACCCGCCGACTCCATCCGCTCGCGCCTTTTTCGAACCTGAGTCCGTCGACGCTTAGACCTTTTCACATGATGGATATCATGCGCCCACGAACGCAGCATCTCACGCTTTACCAAGATACCTTCATGCTTTTTCAGCAACTCGGCCAGATGCTGCAAATTCAAGTCGTAGTACTTTTCTTTGATAAGGGACTGAACCTGTTTCTTGAGGAAATTTGGGATTTTGTTGGCTGGGCTTCTGCCTGCATTACCGTGAATGGCAAATTGGATACCGACCTTCTGATATCGCTGAAGATAACGTTCAATAGTTCGGTGGGACTTATTCAAGAGCTTGGAAGCATTGAGAATGCTCATTTTCCCCTGAGCGACCTTGGCGATCACATCAACGGTGAGCTGAGTTTTAGAATCCATCATAATCATCCTTCGCAACCTCTGAATACGTATAAGGAATATTCAGAGAATCACTGATCAAATAGATCCGTCAATTTCCCTTGGTAATTATTTTAAAACGACAGAATCGCTTGGTAGTTAAGATACGACAAAGTCCCTCGGTGTTCACAGAATTAAGTGTCTTAGTCTCAATTTGATCTGACAATGAGCCCTTGCAAGGTTGAGTATTACCGGTTTTGATAAAAGTGTCCAAGCGGTTATACAAAAGCAGACTTGCTCAATGAGCGTATTCTATGAAGCACAACGACTTCCCCCGCTGAGGATACTCACCGCTCGGGAAACCGAATACTGTGGCCGTGTCGAGCATCATGATTATGAACTTTATTGGGCGATGAATGACATTGGCCATACGAAAACGAAAGCCCGATATTCTCAAACGAATGGTATCTGCGAACGCTTCCATAAAACGATGTTACAGGCGTTTTATCAAGTGACATTCCGCAAGAAACTTTATAGTGATCGGGAAAGTCTTCAGGCGGATCTCGATAACTGACTATGGTATTACAATAATGAAAGAACGCATCAAGGAAAAATGTGTTGTGGACGAACGCCAAGGAAAATGTTGGTTGATGAAAAAAGTCTCTGGACAGAAAAAAATCTGAACCAGATTTAACCTGACAGACACCTGTATAAATAACCGGTAACTGCCAGGTCGGGTCTAAGCTAGTACCCAAAGGGTATACAACTACCCATACGACATACAGTTGGAATAATGAACATTTTGTTGACAGTGCTCGTCAAATAGGTTAATTAAAGTACATTATTGAATTGATAAATTAATACACTCACAAAAAAATGATCCACATTCTGTCTTTCTTATTTTTCTTTTTTACCTTCCCATAAAGGAGGTTGCTTCGTTTTAAAGAGAAATCAAGAAGACGCAAAAGCCTCCCGACTAGCGGAGGTTTTTTTGTTTTATCGGTCATGGAACATGCCCACAACACAAATTCCCCATAATAAGAATGTCAGGAAAAAGCTATGGAACGAGATTTAGTGAAGTTACGAGAAGAAATTAATCATATTGATGCCAATTTATTGGACTTATTAGCTAAACGTCGGCAGTTAGCAGGAGATGTTGCCCAGACAAAACTTCTCGACCACCGTCCTATCCGAGATAAAAACCGTGAACAAGAATTACTGAATGTATTGATTAATAAAGGAAAACACCACGGATTGGATGGTTTCTATATCACGCGGTTATTTCAGATGATAATTGAAGATTCCGTGCTGACTCAACAGGCATTATTGCAACAACATCTGAACCAAACCTCTTACAATTCTGCCCGCATTACTTTTTTGGGGCCAAAAGGTTCCTACTCACATATTGCAGCTCGTCAATTTGCCGCTCGGCATTTTAATCAGTTGGTTGAGTGTAGTAGTCACAAGTTTTCAGATATTTTTTCATTGGTTGAGATTGGTCAGGCAGACTACGGTATTTTACCATTGGAGAATACAAGTTCCGGAGCAATCAATGAAGTTTATGATTTATTGCAACATACACCTTTGTCACTTGTCGGAGAAATAACGCTGCCCATCAATCACTGCCTATTGATTACAGCAGAAACTGATACCTCGAGGATAAAAACCGTCTATAGCCATTCACAACCTTTCCAGCAATGCAGCCAATTTCTCAACCAGTATCCTCACTGGAATATCATCTATTGTGAAAGCACAGCTGCTGCTATGCAAAAAGTAGCTGAACTCAATTCGCCAGATGTTGCAGCACTGGGAAGTGAGATTGGTGGCACTTTCTATGGCTTGCATGTTTTAGAGAGCAATTTGGCGAACCAACAAGATAATAGTACCCGTTTTATTGTTGTTGCTCGCAAACCTATTGACGTGTCAGAGCAAGTTCCGGCCAAAACAACTTTTATTATGTCAACGGGACAACAAGCCGGTGCTTTGGTTGATGCACTCATTATTTTGAAGAAACATAATATTGTGATGAGTAAACTTGAATCTCGCCCAATAAACGGCAAACCGTGGGAAGAGATGTTTTATATTGATGTGCAAGCCAACTTGCGCACCATAAAAATGCAACAAGTACTTAAAGAACTATCTGACATTACGCATTTTTTAAAAGTACTGGGATGTTATCCATCAGAAAATGTTATTCCTATCGATCCCATCTAACTCTGGTCGAGTCGGAGGCGGGAGCATTCCCGCCGTTCTTCCACGGCACCGTATGTACAGTGCCGTATACTGCGCTTCATGCTAACGCGGCAATACCGTTACTGCTACGACAGTGATATTAGGCCAAACTTTCTGAACAACGCTGCCTTTATCGCTTGGTTCATTTGATTGGTTTCCAAGCTCCACCATGCTCCAGAAGATGGGTTGCTCGCCAATCTCCATGCTCTTCCTATGTTCCTGCCCGTATTAACATTCTGGTTCGGGTACAGGAATGCCTCCATAGGTATCACTTCAATCTAAATGGTTATTTTTGCCCAACTAAACGGCAAATTGTCTCTGAAACCAAATAGCTTTTCTCGAAAGAGCTGATTGGTAAAAATTCAAAACGTGAATGGAAGTTCAGTGCTCCCGTAAAATAGTTAGGTGTCAAAACACCGCGAGCGGATAACGCAGAACCATCCGTACCACCACGCATTGGAATAACATTAGGCTCAACATTTTGTACTTTCAGTGCATCGAAAATTAAATCAATGGCAGTACGGTCATCACCGAGTGAATCACTGATATTGCTGTACACATCTTCAATTTTGAAATCGATTTTCGCACGTGGGTGGCGTGCTCTGATAAGTTCAATGGCTTCACCGATATAACGTTTACGTGCATTGAAGCTTGTACGATCAAAATCACGAATTGCCATTTTGATTTTTGCGTTATCTGGATTGGCAACCAAATCAGTGACATAGAAATAACCTTCGCGGTGTTCTGTATGCTCTGGTGTATCAAAGCGGTCAAAACAACCAATAAAATCATGTGCCACACGAATTGGGTTTAACATCACATTCTTTGCTGACATTGGGTGTGCAGTCACGCCTTTAATAGTGACTTCAATGGAAGCCGCATTAAAAGTTTCATAAACCACTTCACCTAACGCACAACAATCAATGGTGTAAGCAAAATCGACTTTAAAACGTAACAGATCCATGATTTTAGAGCCACGCAGGCCAATTTCCTCATCAGGAACAAATGCAACGTAGATATCGCCACAATCAAAATCGGCATTTTGCAGTTTATCCATTAATTCCATCACGACAGTGACTGCTGCTTTGTTATCTGCCCCCAACACGCTGGTACCATCACTGAAAATGATTTCTTCACCAACATATGGCGCTGCTTCTGGATGCTCATCCGTTTTAAACCACACGTCTTCTTGTGTGTTCAGGCACAAATCTTTGCCTTCATACTTTAAAGTTTGCGGCTTGATAACGGGTGACAGACCCACATTCACGGTATCTAAGTGGGTGACAAAACCAATTTTTGGCGCTGATGGCTTATTACCCTGACGAACTGCATACAAAATAGCGTGATCGTCGATATAAATGTCTTTTAAACCATAGCATTCAAGTTCTTTAGCCAAAAGTTTTGCAAGGTCACGCTGCCCTTCCGTACTTGGAACGACCGTACTTGCAGGATCACTCTGGCTTTCAATCGCAAGGTAACGAAAAAAACGTTGTTCAAGTTGTTTGCCTAATTCATTCATTTTTTTATTCCTCCTTACTATACAGCCCGATTACGACCCAGGCTGCCATGTGTAACCACTGTCAAAACCAATTGGAATTTCAAATGCCCAGAACACGTATAATGTTGCAGTCAGAATCACTAACAGACCGACAGTAAAGGGTATCATCATGGAACACAGTGTCCCGATGCCCGCATTTTTATAGTATTTTTGGCAATACATCAGGATCAGTGGATAGAACGGAAACATTGGTGTGCTAACGTTCATTGCAGAGTCACTCACGCGGAATGCTGCTTGAGTTAACTCAGGTGAAATACCCACCGCCATTAACATGGGAACCAATACTGGCGCCATAATTGCCCATTTGGAGGTCGCTGACGTGATCATAATATTCAGTATCGCAGTCAACAAAATGACGCCAAGCACTGTCAACCCAGCCGGCATATCCAATGTACGTAATAACTCAGCGCCTGACAGTGCCAATAGAGAGCCAAGGTTTGAATGTTGGAATGAATAAAGGAACTGCGCTGCAAAGAAAGCGAAAACAATAAATGGAATTAATGACTTCGTGATATTTTCCATCGCTTTCACTACATCTTTTGTCGAAGTGAAAGATTTGGTCATATAGCCATAAACGACCCCTGGAATAGCAAAGAACAGGAGCAGTAATGGCACAACAATTTGCATAATAGGTGCTTTCGGGCTTGTCAAACTACCATCCGGCCCCCGCAGCGGTGAGTTTTCAGGCCATAACAGAGCAAATAAGCCTACGGCTAATGCTAAAAGAAGTAATCCAGAAACACGGAATGCGCGGTGCTCAATGGGTGAGATCTTACTTAAATTTTGTTCAGCGTCAGTATCGACATCATTTTCCGTGATCGGGCAGTTTTTATTTAGCCAAGGTTCAACAATTTTTTCAGTAATAAACCAGCAAGTGAGAATAACGCCAAAGGTGCCGCCTAAACTGAAGAAGTAATTACACAGTACGTTAACGCTATAACCTGGTGCCATCATCTGTGCCGCATCTTGCGTGAAACTCTGCATGATTGGGTCAATGACTGACGGCGTATAGCTTGCAGTAAAGCCTCCTGCAAGGCCAGCAAATGCGGCTGCTATACCTGCTAATGGATGGCGGCCACAAGAGTAGAACATCATGGCAGACACTGGCATAAGGATCACATAGGCTGAATCTGATGCGAGATGTGACACTATTCCCACAAAAACAACAGTTGGCGTCAACATCTTCGGAGAAATGAATGAAAGCATTTTCTTCAGTGCGGAATTAATAAAGCCGCTACTTTCGGCAATCCCAATCCCCAATGTTGCAGCAATGGTTATTCCGAGTGGAGGAAAATTAATAAAATTTTTCACTGCCGCAGTAATGAATAATATGATTTCTTCATAGTTAAACATATTTACAACAGCGATTTTTTCTTTCGACACAGGGTGATAATAATTAAAATCCACGAATGAAAGCAGATAAGATGAAAACCAACAGATGATCAGAGCGTAAATAAATAGCATTGTGACATCAGGCATAACATTACCAATACGCTCAACACGATTTAAGAAGCCCTTTTTTTTAGGGAGTGTATTTGTTGTCATATTTGCAAGTTACTTATGTTATTAAAATAGAAACAGTCTTACAGTAAACAACCCTTTATGACAAGTAAAATACTTTATTAATAATATGTTACAGAATAACCCCACCACCAAACATCGCATTAAATAAATTTACTTTTATAAATAACAAATATAATTAAATAAGGGGCTGCCCTAGATAATAGCTCATTGCTTCTTTGCCCCTGGAGTGTTGAATCGCCACTCACATTTCTTCAGATACAGATCAAAATGAGCCTTAGGAATACCGTTATTTGCGCAGATGGCGCTTAGCCTGATTCCAAAAATTCTCGATACCCATTAATGTGATTTTGATGATTTTTTTGATCAACAAACTCGGTATTGTGATTGATTCAATAGTGTTTAAAATTACTCACATCAAGGACATTATAACTGGCAAAATTGTCGGTATAGACAATGCCATCAAGGTAAATTTTCAACTCGATTATGGGCAATAAGGTTCTCGATTTTGCATCGGGTATAACTTTTGAGTACTCTAAGGCGGAGAAAATAGTATACGGCCGTATTCCTTATGGATACCCACAAGTTCAGTTGCTGTTCATGCTGTAGAGGCTGCAATAAACAGTGTTAATAACCGCCCTTGCTTATACTGGCTGAGTCGATTTTTTCTCATGGAACTATCCGAATTATATTAGTTATCCAGGACTGTTCCTTAAATAATATCTAATGTAATTTATTTACAATGAATTGTTAGTAGCAGTCATTACTTAATAATATACTCTATCTTAAAAAGACTTAAGATAAATAAAATTTAGATAGATAAATATCACTATTCAGGCTCTTTGTGATCAATTCAGAATTAGCCACCATAAAAATGCCTGACTATCGTATTCTTACCTCAATACTAATTGGTTAATGTCAGCATTCCCTCTTAGAGATTCCACATTACAACAATCTTGCATTTGCATTTTACTTTAAGGAAAGCTCAATATGAATGCTTTCATTGAGATGAATGAGGCGAATGGTTTCCGAGGTTTAAGCAAACATTAATGCTATAGAGGGCTTTTAATTTCGAGTCGTCTGTTAGCCACCACAGGAAACAAACAGCGCTACGCACCATGCTCGGCACACATATAAAAAAACCGGATGAAAACATCCGGTTTCTAATATTAGCTTATCAATTGGCTATATTCTACTGTCATTGGCCTGCTGTAAAAGAACCTGACTTTCCTTCATGAATCGGGTTGCTTCTTCACCAAACCACTCACTTACTTGGTTAAAACTGGCAATGAAAGCCGCTTTATCTTGTTTTTCCAATAGTTCCAAAGCCTGACCAAAACTTTGGTGATAACTGCGTATCAATTCAATATTCTCAGGGCTGGACATAATGATATCGGCATACAACTGAGGATCTTGTGCAAACAACCTTCCCACCATCGCTAATTCCAATCGATAGATAGGCGAAGATAATGCAAGCAATTGCTGTAAATCAACACTTTCCTTTGCCAGATGCTTTCCATAAGAAAATGTCGTGAAATGGCGCAGGGCCTGAATGAAGCTCATATTTTTATCATGTTTTTCTGCGGTTATTTGATGCAAACGCGCGCCCCACACCGCGATTTGTTCCAAAAACCATTGGTACGCTTCTGGTTGGCGTCCATCACAATACACAACAACCTGTTTGGCAAAGCTGCCAACATCTGGCCCAAACATAGGATGCAGCCCTAAAACAGGCCCTTGGTGTACCTCAAGCATCGCGTTTAAGGGCCTGTGCTTAATCGAAGCCAAATCAACCAAAATGCATTGCCTTGGCAAAGGAGGCAAACGACGAATGACTTCCTCTGTCAAATGGATAGGAACGCTGATAATCACCATTCCCGCATCTGCCAATATAGAATCAGCTTTATCCCAGCCATCAGCCTCAAGCACCTTGACTTCGTAACCAGACAGGGTCAATACACGGTTGAACAGTTTTCCCATTTTGCCTGAACCACCGACGATAACGACAGGCCCCAAATGGGGAAACAGTTTTTTGTGGCCTTTATTGTTTTCGCTGACATATGACTCTCGCATGATGCGACGCAAGATATCTTCAATTAAGTCAGGCGGGACTCCCATCTTTTCTGCATCCTGCCGACGAGAAGCCAGCATGGTTGCCTCTCTGTCTGGCGCGTAGATAGGCAACCCAAATTGACTTTTTACTTCTCCGACTTGTGCCACTAAATTCATGCGTTTAGCGAGTAAAGTCAGCAAAGCTTTGTCAACTTCATCGATTTTTTCCCTCAGTTCGGACAATTCTGGAGCCATCTTGGTTACCCTGCTTTTTCCATTACGACGTTCTTATTCGCCAAATGCGGAGCAATTTGTTGATGCAGTTTCCTTAAAACCTGCTCCGTTGTTTGCCAATTGATGCAAGCGTCAGTGACTGAAACGCCATATTTCATTTCAGAGCGGGACTGCTCGGAAGATTGGTTCCCTTCATTAATATGGCTTTCCAACATGATGCCTATAATAGATTGATTGCCCGCCATAATTTGCTCAGCAACAGAATCCACAACAACACTCTGGCGGCGAAAATCTTTATTGGAGTTACCGTGACTACAATCAATCATCAATGATGGTATTAATCCTGCTTTAATCATTTGACGTTCACAATCCTCAACATGTTCCGCGCTGTAATTCGGCGTCGCACCGCCACGCAATATCACATGACCATTTGGGTTGCCTTGCGTTTGCAACAAGCAAACTTGACCTGACTGATTTATTCCCATAAAGCGATGAGGCATCGCAGCGGCTTTCATTGCATTAATTGCCGTATTCAAATTACCATCTGTACCGTTTTTAAATCCAACCGATACAGATAAACCCGATGCCATTTCTCTATGGGTTTGAGATTCAGTTGTTCTGGCACCAATTGCAGACCAACTGAATAAATCGCCCAAGTACTGTGGATTATTGGGGTCCAGTGCTTCATTCGCCAGAGGCAATCCCATTTCTACTAAGTTTAGTAACAAACCGCGGGCAATATGTAACCCTGCCCCCATATCAAAAGATCCATCCATGTATGGATCACTAATTAAGCCTTTCCAACCCACTGTTGTACGAGGTTTCTCAAAATAAACACGCATAACAATATACAGGCAGTCACTCAATTCCCCGGAAAGCGTTTTTAAGCGGCGAGCATAATCCAGAGCAGCATCCACATCATGAATTGAGCAAGGACCACATACCACCAATAAACGAGGATCGCGATGCTGAATAATGTCAGCAATAGTATTACGGGCGTTTGTGATGAAATGCAGGTCATTGTTACTCAGAGGGTATTTTTCTTTCAGCTCTTCCGGAGTGATAAGAACCTGCTCATCAAGAATATGAACGTTATTAATTGCATCTTTTTGCATAATCATACCTCTACCTGCCTTTTCTGCCTGTTTCATCTTTCTGTAAGTTCCTGACAAATAACATACCACGCATCGTAAAGAATACAATCCAAAAATGTAAATAAATCAACAATAGTGTAAATAAAAAATTACACATCACAATAAACACCCATTAACTTAGTGAATGAAAAATAATTTATTATTCTTTTAATTTATATGAAAAATACATAAGAATTTTTTTAAGTTAATTTAATGTGAATAGGGTTTCACAATTCCACTCCAATGGAAATATCTTATTAACCATCCAAGAACCATTTAACATACAAATAAATTTCTTTTAAAATCAAATAATAAAAACAAGATCTAAATCCCATTTTTAAATTAATATTTAAATAATATTATCAAGTGTTTTTAGTGTTTATATGAAATTATAAAACAACATTTATAAAGAATTGCCAGAGGGTACAGATTAACAATCTGTATTGGCGGATTTTATTTTTTTAATTATTTATTAAGGATAGATATGATAACGCTGCAATTTGCCATAATAATCATATGCTTATTAATCGGTACGCGTTATGCGGGGATGGGATTAGGACTGATCAGTGGAATTGGGCTTTTTCTGCTGACATTTGTTTTTGACTTGGAACCCGGTAAGCCTCCTGTGGATGTCATGCTCACCATACTTGCCGTGATCGGGTGTGCATCTGTTTTGCAAACAGCAGGAGGACTCAATGTCATGATGCAATTTGCTGAGCGGCTTCTTCGCTGTCATCCTCGGCACATTACTATTTTGGCGCCCTTAACAACCTGGACACTCACTTTTCTTTGTGGCACAGGTCATGTGGTTTATACCATGTTTCCAATCATTGGTGATATTGCCCTGAAAAAAGGTATTCGTCCCGAACGCCCAATGGCAGTTGCTTCTGTCGCTTCACAAATGGCGATTACTGCTTCTCCAGTTTCCGTTGCCGTCGTTTCTTTGGTGTCAATTATTGCTGCCAACCACGGTATCGGCAAAGCTTACGGCATCTTAGAAATTTTGGCTGTTTCAATACCAGCATCACTCGCCGGAGTAATGCTTGCTGCATTATGGAGCCTGCGCCGGGGAAAAGATCTTGATAAAGATGAAGAGTTCCAAGAAAAAATCAAAGATCCCAAACAACGTGAATTTATTTACGGTGGTTCAGAAACATTATTGAATCAGGTTTTTCCTAAACAGGCTTACTGGGCAACCTGGATTTTCTTTGCAGCAATTGCCGTTGTGGTTTTATTTGGTACATGTACAAATCTTCGTCCCGCTTTCGAATCAAAAGGAATTTTAAAGCCTCTTTCCATGAATCTGGTGATCCAGATGATGATGCTCATTGCAGGCTCCATTATGTTAATGGCATGCAAAGTCAAAACGAATGAAATCGCCAATAGCGCTGTATTTAAAGCAGGCATGGTTGCTATTTTTTCAGTCTTCGGCGTAGCATGGATGAGTGATACTTTTTTCCAATCACACTTGGGTGAACTAAAACTCGCATTGGAAGACGTTGTTCAAGCCAAACCATGGACTTATGCACTTGCCCTTTTCTTGGTGTCAAAATTGGTGAATAGTCAGGCAGCCGCTTTAACAGCAATCGCACCGATGGGGTTGCAACTAGGTGTTGACCCCAAGCTTCTGATTGCTTTTTTCCCTGCTGCTTATGGTTATTTTGTCTTGCCTACTTATCCAAGTGATCTGGCTTGCATTGGCTTTGACCGTTCAGGAACAACAAAAATAGGGAAGTTCATTATTAATCACAGCTTCATTTTACCGGGATTGATTGGTGTCAGCAGCGCTTGCACAGTAGGCTATATTTTATCCAGTTCTTTTCTGTGATCTTTTCCTGTGATTTTATACAATCACAAAATTGGGATGCATTAAGATCGTTAAAATGAAAAAAGGCCAGCAAGTTGCTGGCCTTTAACGATAACTTTCGGATGTAGCGAAAGCGTATTATTTTGCGTTCAGACGCTCTTTAATACGAGCCGCCTTACCAGAACGCTCACGCAGGTAGTACAGTTTAGCTCTGCGAACAGCACCACGACGTTTAACGTTGATGCTGTCTACGACTGGGGAATGAGTCTGGAATACACGCTCAACGCCTTCGCCGTTAGAAATCTTACGAACAGTGAATGCAGAGTGCAAACCGCGGTTACGGATAGCAATAACCACGCCCTCGAATGTCTGCAGACGCTTTTTAGAACCTTCAACGACCCATACCTTAACTTCCACGGTGTCACCCGGACGGAATGAAGGTACGTCTTGCTTCATCTGTTCTTGTTCAAGTTGTTTAATAATGTTGCTCATAATAACTCTCTTACCCTAGGTAAACTGATATATCAAAGACATTCCCCACACAGGACATGTCTGGATTAATTCGTTGCCTGATCTTGATATTCTCGTTGGAATTCAGATAGCAACATCCTTTGCTCGTCAGTCAGAGCTAGGCTTTCTAGAAGTTCGGGCCTTCTTAACCAAGTTCGGCCAAGCGATTGTTTCATTCGCCAGCGATTAATTTCAGCATGGTTTCCTGACAGTAAAACAGGAGGAACTTCCATACCGTCTAACACTTCAGGGCGGGTGTAATGTGGGTAATCCAACAATCCATCAGCAAATGAATCTTCTTCTGCCGATGCCTGACGCCCCAACACCCCCGGAATAAACCGAGATATTGAGTCAATCATTGTCATGGCAGGAAGTTCCCCTCCACTGAGAACGTAATCACCGATAGACCATTCTTCATCTATTTCGGTTTGGATAACACGCTCATCAATACCTTCATAACGACCGCAAACCAGAATTAACTTCTCATTTGCAGCCAGTTCACAAACCCCTTGTTGATCGAGCTTGCGTCCCTGAGGTGAAAGATAAATCACCTTTGCACCTTCACCTGCCGAAGCTTTGGCTGCATGGATGGCTTCCCTTAGCGGTTGTACCATCATCAGCATGCCTGGACCACCACCATAAGGGCGGTCATCAACAGTACGATGCCGGTCGTAGGTAAAATCCCGTGGACTCCAGCATTCAATACTCAACAGGCCATTTTTTACTGCCCGACCAGTTACCCCGTAATCGGTTATTGCGCGGAACATTTCAGGAAACAGGCTAATAACCCCAATCCACATACTGCGTCCCACTCATTTAAACCGTTTTTACCGGAGATTAAAAACCAGGATCCCAATCTACCTCAATAGTTTTGGTAGCGAGATCGACTTTCTTGATAACCTGCCCATCAAGAAACGGAACCAACCGCTCCTTGATACCGAATGCATCTTTCAGGTTTGCTTTGATTACCATCACATCGTTAGAACCCGTTTCCATCATGTCATCAACGATGCCAAGGTTATAACCCACAGTATTTATTACTTGGCAACCAATCAGGTCCTTCCAGTAATAATCACCGTTTTCCAGTTCTGGCAATTTATTAGAATCCACCACTATTTCACAATTAGTGAATAAATTCGCCGCATCCCGATCATCAATACCTTTGATTTTGACGATAATATCTTGGTTATGGTGTTTCCACGTTTCCAGCTCGATGTGTTGCCACTGCCCGGAACGTTGAATAAACCACGGCTGATATTCAAAAATGTCTTCGGCATTTTCGGTGGAAGAAAAAACTCTGAGCCAACCACGAATGCCATACGCTGACCCTAATTTTCCCAATACGATTGGCTCAACAGGGTGCTTCAGGCCAGATTGTTTGCTCATTGTTACCACCGTGACAGATTAAGCTGCTTTTTTAGCGTCTTTGATCAGTGCCGCAACACGATCAGACACAGATGCACCCAGACCAACCCAGTGTTCGATACGGTCCAGATCTAAACGCAGAGCTTCTGCATTTCCTGAAGCGATTGGGTTGAAGAAACCAACACGCTCAATGAAGCGACCATCACGCGCATTGCGGCTATCGGTCACGACTACTTGATAGAACGGACGCTTTTTTGCGCCACCACGAGCTAAACGAATTGTTACCATAACATCCTCATTAGTTAGCAAAACACCCAGACTCCATCGAGGAACGGAGTCCGGCTGTCCATTTAAAAGCCCGAAAATTTTACTCACTTTGGCGCAAAAAGCAATCCAAAGAACATTTTTCTTTCGTGACTTTATTAATTATCGACCCATAAATCCTGGTGGCAGCATGCCTTTCATGCCTTTCATCATTTTCGCCAGACCACCTTTTTTCATTTTTTTCATCATACGCTGCATTTCATCAAACTGCTTCAACAAGCGGTTGACATCCTGCACCTGCGTACCTGAACCTGCTGCAATACGGCGTTTGCGTGAGCCTTTAATAATTTCAGGCTTTTCACGTTCTTTGCGGGTCATGGAATTGATAATGGCTTCCATTTTCACCAGAACCTTATCATCCATCTGAGATTTGACCGCATCCGGGATCTGCGACATACCCGGCATTTTGCTCAACATGCTGGTCATTCCACCCATGTTACGCATTTGTTTGAGCTGCTCGAGGAAATCAGTCAAATCAAAGCCATCGCCTTTTTTCAGTTTTGATGCCAATTTTTCCGCTTTGCTACGATCAACTTTGCTTTCAATTTCTTCAATCAATGAAAGCATGTCTCCCATACCCAGAATTCGGGATGCAATGCGATCCGGATAGAAAGGTTCCAAGGCATCTGTTTTTTCACCAACACCAAGGAATTTAATTGGCTTGCCTGTAATATGGCGGATAGAAAGTGCTGCACCACCACGGGCATCACCATCTACTTTTGTCAGGATAACACCGGTTAACGGCAATGCTTCATTAAATGCTTTTGCCGTATTTGCAGCATCCTGACCAGTCATTGCATCAACAACGAACAATGTCTCGACAGGATTAATGGATGCATGAACCGCTTTAATTTCATCCATCATTGCTTCGTCGACATGCAAACGACCTGCTGTATCGACTAAAAGCACATCATAGAATTTCAACTTGGCATGCTGAAGGGCTTTGTTGACAATATCAACCGGTTTTTCCTGTGGATCTGAAGGGAAGAAATCGATTCCAACTGCTTCAGATAACGTTTCCAACTGCTTAATTGCTGCTGGCCGGTAAACGTCAGCAGAAACAACCAAAACTTTTTTCTTATTTTTTTCTTTAAGCAATGTACCTAATTTGGCAACACTGGTTGTTTTACCAGCACCTTGCAAGCCAGCCATAAGCACAACGGCAGGAGGTTGAGCGGAAAGATTAAGCTCACTATTAACCTCTCCCATCGCCTTAACGAGTTCATTTTGAACAATTTTGACGAACTCCTGCCCAGGCGTCAGGCTTTTGTTAACTTCATGTCCTACAGCGCTCTCTTTGACTCGTGAAATAAAATCACGAACAACAGGCAATGCAACATCAGCTTCGAGCAAAGCCATACGAACTTCGCGCAGCGTATCTTTAATATTCTCTTCAGTCAGCCGCCCACGACCGCTGATATTGCGCAATGTGCGCGATAGTCTGTCAGTTAAATTATCAAACATTGTCTCAGCTCAGATATCTACAAATAGGTCTACCCGTAAGGCAAATTTAGCGAATTATAACACGATGCTCACATAATCTCTGCAAAGAGATTTCCAAGTATTACTCACAACGGTTGGAGGCAACTCCCAGCTCGCGGTATACTTAAATTTTAAGTTCAACCTGACATTATTGCGAAAACGATAAACGTTATGCTGATATTTTCAATTATTGCTTTACTTGCTTATCTCATTAGCCTGACGCTCATCGTGCCAGGTTTACTGCGCCAACAAAATAACTATCAGAAACTGGCACTATTGTTAGCAACTGTCGCATTAGTGAATCATGCAGTTGCATTGAAATATCAAATATTTCATGTCAATGGTGGTCAAAATCTTACTTTATTGAATTTAGGCTCGATTGTCAGTTTACTCATGAGCATTATTATGACTATCGTTGCTTTTCGTGGCCGGGCATGGTTTTTATTACCAATTGTTTACAGTTTCGCCATGATAAACTTAATACTGACCAGTATGATGCCTGGAGAATTCATCACACATCTTGAAAATAGTATTGAGTTATTCATTCATATTGGCCTCGCTTTACTGGGTTACTCCACTTTACTCATTGCGGCACTTTATGCATTACAGGTTGGTTGGCTAGATTATCGTCTTAAAAAGAAAAAACTTTCTTTTACTTCCGGTATTCCCCCACTCATGGTAATTGAACGGAAAATGTTTCATATCACCCAAGTTGGTGTAATTTTACTAACATTAACATTATGCACTGGCATCATGTACATGGATGACATTTTCAGTAAAGAAAATATTCATAAATCTGTTTTATCTATTATTGCATGGTTTGTTTACGTTGTTTTGTTATGGGGGCATTATCGTGAGGGATGGCGAGGGAAACGTGTTATCTGGTTCAATTTAATTGGTGCATTTATTTTAACATTGGCTTTTTTCGGCAGCAGGCTAATTACAGGAAATTATGGTTGATTAAGTCATACAAGGAATCACCGTAACTAGTTCATATAAATCTTAGGAAGGAATTCTGTTTTGGAGCACGTCTCAACAGGCACACTCATTATTATTCTTGTTGTCATGGTTATTGTTTCGGCTTATTTTTCTGCCTCAGAAACCAGCATGATGACAATAAATCGCTATCGCTTGCGTCATCTGGCTAAAGAAGGAAGTCACCCTGCACGTAGAGTTGAGTCATTGCTGCGGCATCCAGACAGGCTCATCAGCCTTATTCTCATCGGTAATAACCTCATCAATATTCTGGCATCCTCCCTTGCGACTATTGTTGGTATGCGTCTTTATGGGGACGCAGGTGTTGCTATCGCAACCGGGATTCTGACTTTTGTGATCCTAATCTTTTCTGAAGTCATGCCAAAGACGATTGCCGCGCTTTATCCTGAAAAAATCGCTTTCCCGAGTAGCTTTTTACTACGCCCGCTAGAAAAAATTATGTTGCCTCTTGTCTGGGCATTTAATCGGATTAGCTTATTACTCATGCGCTGCATTGGCATCAAAACATCTAATATCCGTAATGATGCAGTCAGTAAGGATGAACTACGGACCATCGTTAATGAATCAAACGCCAACCTATCACGCCGCAATCAGGACATGCTTATCTCAATATTGGATCTCGAGAAAGTGACTGTCGGCGATATTATGATCCCCCGTAATGAGATCTTTGGCATTGATATCAATAGCGATTGGAAATCTGTCATTAGACAATTAACACATTCTCCGCATGGCCGGGTTGTGCTTTATCGAGACTCGCTTGATGATGCCATCGGTATGTTACGCGTGCGTGAAGCCTATCGATTGATGATGGAGAAAAAAGAATTTACCAAAAGAACATTAATTAAAGCGGCAGATAAAATCTACTTTATTCCTGTCAGTACGCCGCTTAATGTCCAACTCGTAAATTTCCAACGCAATAAAGAAAAAGCAGGCTTGATCGTTGATGAATATGGCGAAATTCAGGGCCTCATGACTGTTGAAGACATCCTGGAAGAAATCGTCGGTGACTTTACCACGTCTATGTCTCCTACTTTGGCTGAAGAAGTCCTTCCCCAAAGCGATGGGACGGTTTTAGTGGGTGGTACGGCAAATATCCGAGAGCTTAATAAGGCGTTCAGTTGGGCTTTACCCGAAGATGGGCCAAGAACAATGAATGGTATGATCCTGGAAGAATTAGGTGAGATCCCTGAATTGAACGTTCAAGTCCAAATCAATGGCTATAATTTTGAGGTTCTCGCAGTCCACGACAATATGATTAAACAAGTTCGTGTTACACCACTGAACCAGACGAACGAGCAAAACATGAAGCTCGATGAATAAACTAAAATGTCAGCATCCTTCCTTATAAATTAGGTTTGGCATGCAACATTTTTTTCATTGAATCATTAACCCCTGTACATCAGTTTATGTACAGGGATTAACAAACAAACTAAACTCGAAGCTCCACCAGTTTTTCTTCAGGCAATGCCAATTCTTCGTTCAAATTAACACGAACACCAGAATCAAGGATCTTCTGAGCAATACCCTGAGCTTCTTTTAGCGAGTGCATTTCATAAGTACCGCACTGATAAATGTTCAATTCAGGGATCTGCCCTTGATTCTGAACTTTCAGTACATCCGCCATTGCGGCTTTCCATGCTTCAGCCACTCTCATTTCTGCCGGAGCACCAATCAAACTCATATAAAAGCCAGTACGGCATCCCATGGGAGAAATGTCAATGATTTCAACACCATCACCATTTAAATGATTGCGCATGAAACCCGCAAACAAATGCTCAAGCGTGTGAATTCCTCTTTCTGGCATCACTTCTTGGTTTGGAACACAAAAACGTAAATCAAATACTGTGATGGTGTCACCATGTGGTGTTTTCATCGTTTTAGCAACTCTAACAGCAGGTGCCGCCATTCGTGTATGGTCAACTGTAAAACTGTCCAATAAAGGCATGATTCTACCTCCTAAGTCGTCAAATTTTTTTCACGGAAAATATTTTCAGAGGAATGAAACCTTTTCACTAGCGATTGGTCATAGATATGAAGACGCGCAAAATTGTTATCATCCCTATTCTCTGAGATATTTTATTTGGCCACCTTTGGTGGCCACTTTCTTTTTTTAACTCCCAGCATGAAGTTTTAAATACTCTTCAAAACTCATGTCATCTTTCTGCTCTAAGCTATGTTGCCGCGATACCGAAGCATGACGTTCAGCAGAAAATTTTTCATCATTTAAGATTGAATAGGGCTCTCCAAGCAGTTCCTGATGATACTTGTCAGCCAATTCAAGCCCGAATCCGCCTATGCCATGTTCCTTCATTTGACCAAGAGTACGTGCAGAGAATGTCAATGATGGATCATCAAACATAGCGACGAGCTCTTTGCAAACGGCCTGATATTCTGTTCCGGAACAGGCATCCAATATTTCAGCAAGCCGGCTTAAATCCCTGAATAGCTCTTGCCCTACAACCTTGAGCGGCTGTTGTTCAGCACCACAACCAATGCCAATATGCAACCCTGGCTTGCGTCCATCCAAAATCACCTTGTTCCAATTTTGGCGGCAGCAATCAAGTTCTTCTTTCTCCATTTCAGGAGAGTCCGTTAAGGCACACCATATCAAGAAAAGATCAAGAAAACGAATCTGAGTCTCATCGACGCCAATGGGAGAAAAAGGATTAATATCCAAAGAGCGCACTTCAATATACTCTATACCTCCTCGTAACAAAGCATCTGAAGGCGATTCCCCCTCTTTCGTGACGCGTTTAGGACGGATAGGTGCATACAATTCATTTTCAATTTGCAGAACATTAGTATTTAGTTGTAAATACTCATCATCTTTTTTGATACCTATTGCTGCAAAATCTGCTGATGGCTTACGAATTGCCTTTTTAAGATCCTTTACATACGTCTGAAGGTTATTAAAGGTAATATTTAAGTCACCTTGCGATTTATTTGTATACCCCAGGTCACTCATCCTCAACGAAGTCGCATAAGGCAAATAGCAAGTCCCTTTCTCTGTTTCTTCAAAGGATAATGTCGTATTTCGTCCATGCAAGAATGAGGAACAAATTGCTGGTGATGCTCCGAACAAATAAGGGATCACCCATCCAAAACGATAATAATTACGGATCAAACAAAGATAACCATCCGAAATTTGTTCTTTTCCTGTTTCCGCATCTTGAACACCTAATCGAGCCTGCCAAAAACTGATTGGCAAGGAGAAATTATAATGTACGCCGGAAATAGTCTGCATTAATGCGCCATAGCGGTTCTTTAACCCCTGCCGGTATAAAGTCTTAAAGCGCCCTGCATTGGACTTTCCATATTGCGCCAGGGTGATATTTTCTTCTTTATCGATAAAACATGGCATACTCAAAGGCCACATTTTCTCATTGTTCAAGTTCCTAGCCGTATAACGATGCAAATCTTTAAGAAAACCAATGGTTCTATCTATATTGTTATCAACAGGGGTAATAAACTCCAATAGAGATTCGGCAAAATCAGTTGTAATCCATTTATGCGTTAAAGAAGCACCAAGCGATTTTGGATGCCCAGTTTTAGCTAAATGACCGTCTGGAGTAACACGCAATGTTTCACGTTCAATACCACGACAAATCCCATTCAATATGGTTGGGTTTGCCTCTAGCCATGACAATGCTTTTGATACGTCCGGGATCAATTTGACCTCCCGTGGAGTTTAAAAGGATTATTACTAATAGTTTACTTTATATGAAACCACTCAAATTGTCGCTGATTACATAGGGGAGATAATGCATGATCGCTCAAAAAAACAATCAAACAATAATAAAGGAAATATTATTTTTCGGAAGGAAAATACAAAAAAACCCTGTCTTATATATAAGAAACAAGGGTTTTAAGTGGTGCATCCGGGAGGATTCGAACCTCCGACCGCTCGGTTCGTAGCCGAGTACTCTATCCAGCTGAGCTACGGATGCATTGTCGGTTTACTATTTTCTGAATAGGCGCTACTGATTGCCTGACTTGACAGAATTGAGATACCTAAAAATCGCGGATTTTAAATGGTGCATCCGGGAGGATTCGAACCTCCGACCGCTCGGTTCGTAGCCGAGTACTCTATCCAGCTGAGCTACGGATGCATTGTCGGTTTACTATTTTCTGAATAGGCGCTACTGATTGCCTGACTTGACAGAATTGAGATACCTAAAAATCGCGGATTTTAAATGGTGCATCCGGGAGGATTCGAACCTCCGACCGCTCGGTTCGTAGCCGAGTACTCTATCCAGCTGAGCTACGGATGCATTTATTTAATGGCGGTGAGGGAGGGATTCGAACCCTCGATGCAGCTCTTAACCACATACTCCCTTAGCAGGGGAGCGCCTTCAGCCTCTCGGCCACCTCACCATATTCTTTAAAACTCACGACTTAGAAGCTTTTGCTTAGAAACTGCTTTCGAAGCTTCACTTCTCAAACTTACTCAGAAGCTTTTCTTTAAGCTCTTCGTCGTTGCGATGGCGCACATATTACTTTCCCTGCCTGATAAGTCAAACTATTTTTCGCAACTTTTTTCCGTTTGAACACTTAGCACGCAAAACGCATGATTTAGCACCTAAAAGAACATATTATCTACAGGGAAATCCTATAATGACCCTTAAAATTTATAACAATAATTATTCATCGCTATACCGCCATGAACAGCGCTTTTTCAACTGATAGAAAATGAAAAGACATGAGAGAATAGAATTAAGGTAGAAAAAAAGAGGTGTGGCTGAATTTGAGATACAAGGGGGTAGAGTAGCGCCCAAGTTTTAAAAAAGCGTGGACGCCATTCTTGAATTAAAAAGTTGTAGGCTGAGACTTCTCTGCCTGAATCCGTTGATAAATTTCTTCACGGTGAACAGAAACTTCCTTGGGTGCATTCACACCAATGCGAACTTGGTTGCCTTTAACTCCCAGTACTGTGACTGTTACCTCATCGCCTATCATGAGTGTTTCACCAACTCGACGAGTCAGAATAAGCATTCTTTGCTCCTTGAAAATTTAAAAGAGTCGGGTCTCTAGGTTTCCCCGCTATTATCCATCAAACACCGTGAAAACGTAAAGCAATGATATCTACTTAAACTATAAGCAGTTTTGGACACATTCTCCATATCTATAGGATAGATAAAATATAAGTATGTGCCCAACATTTCAACAATTCCACAATAAAAAACACTCGGCATCATAAAAAAACGTTCCTATGATGCCGCTGCTGTCACGGTAGTACCAACTATAACCGCAATGTTACCCATTCTTCTACACTAGTTAATGCAGAAGGAAGAGCTGCTGCATTCGTCCCTCCGGCCTGAGCCAGATCAGGACGACCTCCTCCTTTACCTCCAACTTGTTGGGCAACAAAAGAGATTAAATCGCCAGCTTTTATTCTAGCAGTCAAATCCTTTGTTACACCAACAATTAGGCTGACTTTATCACCACTCACTGTAGAAAGCACAATAATTGCTGAACCCAATTGGTTTTTCAGGTCATCAACCATTGTTCTGAGTATTTTAGGATCTGTATCACCTAATTGTGTCACCAGTAAACGGATGCCTTGGATCTCTTTGGCTTGATTAGCCAAAGAAGAGCTTTCCTGAGCTGCCTGCTGAGATTTCAACTGTTGCAACTCTTTTTCCAATTGCTTCGTTTTGTCCAGTGCCGTTTTCACTTTCTCATTCAGGCCACTGATATCCCCTTTCACCATATAAGCGATATCTTGCAATAAATCAGCCTGTTGATAGACAGAATCCAACGCAGTTTGCCCTGTAATGCCTTCGATACGGCGAATTCCTGCTGCTGTACCTGATTCATTGGATATACGGAACAACCCAATATCACCAGTGCGGCTTGCATGCGTTCCACCACATAGTTCGGCAGAAAAATCGCCCATACTCAGCACACGCACTTTTTCGTCATATTTTTCGCCAAACAATGCCATGGCACCTTTAGCTTTCGCTTCTTCCAGCTCCATTAACTCTGTAACAACAGGTGAATTCTTGCGAATTTCTTCATTCACCAAATTTTCTACCTGACGAAGCTGTTCTGGCTTCATTGCCTCAAAGTGAGAAAAGTCAAAGCGCAGATATTTATCATTGACCAAAGATCCCTTTTGAGCAACATGCTCTCCCAGGATTTGACGCAATGCCGCATGCAGTAAATGGGTTGCAGAGTGATTCAAACGTATTGCATCTCTGCGAGCCACATCAATTTCAGCATTAACTGAATGGCTGATACGCAGGCTGCCACTGATCAGTTTGCCAATATGTCCAATTGCTTGAGAGTATTTTTGGGTATCAGTGACTTCAAATACACCACTATCGTTCAACAACTTGCCCGTATCACCGACCTGACCACCAGATTCAGCATAGAAAGCCGTTTTATCAAGAATAACGAGCGCCTCTTCACCTGCGTGAATTTGCTCTACGGCTTCACCGTTACGGAAAATAGCCGTAATCACTGCCTGCTGTGAATTTTCTTTATAGCCACAGAAATCACTACGCCCGTCAACTTTGATCAGCTCATTGTAATCCGTGCCAAAACCACTGGATTCACGAGCACGACGCCGCTGGTTTTCCATCGCTGCATCAAAGCCGGATTCATCAACTTTGATGTTACGCTCACGGCAAACATCGGCAGTCAAGTCAACAGGGAAACCATAAGTATCGTACAGGCGGAAAGCGATTTCACCATCCAGCGTATCACCAGATAATTTCGCCAGCTCTTCATCCAGCAACTGTAAGCCGCGCTCCAAAGTACGAGCAAACTGTTCTTCTTCAGTTTTCAACACCTGTTCAACTAAGGATTGCTGTTGCTTCAGTTCTTCGCCCGCGGCGTCCATGATTTTGATCAGTGGGGCAACCAACTTATAAAAGAAGGTTTCTTTCGCACCCAACATATTACCGTGACGAACTGCACGACGGATGATACGGCGAAGAACATATCCACGGTTCTCATTAGATGGAATGACGCCGTCACAAATCAAGAATGAGCATGCGCGAATATGGTCCGCAACAACACGCAATGATTTATTGGTGAGATCTTCTGCCCCGGTTACTTTGGCAACTTCAGCAATCAGATTTTGGAATAAGTCAATTTCATAGTTGGAATTAACATGCTGCAATACTGCACTGACACGCTCTAGCCCCATTCCTGTATCGACAGAAGGTTTTGGCAGAGGTTCCATTGTGCCATCAGCATGGCGATTAAACTGCATGAATACGATATTCCAGATTTCAATATATCTGTCACCGTCTTCATCCGGGCTGCCAGGAGGCCCTCCCCAGATATGCTCACCATGGTCATAGAAAATTTCTGTACAAGGACCACATGGCCCGGTATCACCCATTTGCCAGAAATTATCAGAGTTATAAGGCTTATCCCCTTTATCACCTATGCGAATAATTCTTTCTGCTGGAACACCGACTTCGTTAAGCCAGATATCATAGGCTTCATCATCTGTCTTATAGACAGTCACCCACAATTTTTCTTTTGGCAGGTTAAACCACTTTTCGCCGGTCAATAATTCCCATGCATATTTGATAGCATCTTGTTTGAAATAATCGCCAAAGCTAAAGTTACCCAACATTTCGAAGAAAGTGTGGTGACGGGCTGTATAGCCCACATTTTCTAAATCGTTATGCTTACCGCCAGCACGAACACAGCGCTGAGCCGTTGTTGCTCTAGAATAAGGTCTCTTATCCAATCCTAAAAAGACATCTTTGAACTGGTTCATCCCTGCGTTGGTGAACAACAATGTTGGATCATTGGTTGGCACCAACGAACTGCTTGGTACTATCTGGTGCCCTTTAGTATGAAAAAAGTCAAGAAACGCTTGACGGATCTCAGCGGTGCTTTTGCTCATAATTGTCCCGAAATCAAGCTGAAAAAACAGATTCATGAATGGTTGAAATGATATATACACCACCATTTCAACTCACGAATAAATTAAAGTAGGGTTAAGATAGAGAGTCTTCCATAAGAAGTAAAATCCCATATAAATCCATTCGCTTTCCAGCATTGTAATTCGTCTGGGAATTTTCTGAAAGTCTGTTCGTTAAGCCAGTTTCAATACACCTATTTCAAAGATGCATATTCCCCATAAAAAACAAAAACCACACCCGATATAGGTGTGGTTTCTGGAAAAGCAGGCTGTCACTATATATCGCAACAAAATATGTCTTATAACAGAATATGTATTACAACAGAGAAAGTAGCAAAAATAACAAGAGCAATTAGAACTCTTCGTTATTGACCTCTTCTCCGTTATCTTCATATTCGGTTACATAATCAGATGCTGCACTGCTGAAATCTCCCGCATTGTTCAGCAACAATTCACGCAGTTTCTTATCCAGTTCACTTGCAATTTCTGGGTGCTCTTTCAGGTAGATAGTCGCATTCGCTTTACCCTGCCCGATTTTATCGCCGTTGTAGCTGTACCATGCGCCCGCTTTTTCTACCATTTTGTGTTTAACACCGAGATCAATCAGCTCGCCAAGTGTATTAATTCCTTCACCATAAAGAATTTGGAACTCAGCCTGTTTAAATGGCGCGGCAACCTTGTTTTTGACAACTTTTACGCGAGTTTCGCTACCAACCACTTCATCACCATTCTTCACAGAACCAGTGCGGCGGATATCCAAGCGAACAGATGCATAGAACTTCAGTGCATTTCCCCCGGTCGTCGTTTCAGGGTTACCAAACATGACACCAATTTTCATTCGGATCTGGTTGATGAAAATCAACAAGGTATTTGAGTTTTTCAAATTACCGGCCAGCTTGCGCATCGCCTGACTCATCATACGTGCTGCCAAGCCCATATGAGAATCACCGATATCACCTTCAATTTCTGCTTTTGGCGTCAATGCCGCTACTGAGTCAACGATAATAACATCAACGGCACCAGAGCGAGATAATGCATCACAGATTTCTAAAGCTTGCTCACCCGTATCAGGCTGGGAACACAACAGGTTGTCAATATCTACACCCAGTTTCTTGGCGTAAATCGGATCAAGAGCATGCTCAGCATCAATAAAAGCACACGTTCTGCCTTCACGTTGGGCAGCAGCAATGACTTGCAGAGTCAACGTTGTTTTACCGGAAGACTCTGGCCCGTATATTTCAACGATACGGCCCATTGGTAAACCACCTGCACCCAATGCAATATCCAGTGACAGGGAACCGGTAGAGATGGTTTCAACATCCATTGAGCGGTTTTCACCCAAGCGCATGATGGAACCTTTACCAAATTGTTTCTCAATTTGGCCCAGCGCAGCTGCTAGCGCTTTTTGTTTGTTTTCATCGTTGTTGTTGTTAGCCATGTTTACTCCTTCGCAAGCAATGAAGGGGCTGCCCCACTGCTGATAAGCTTTTATGATACTAAGTGCTGTATGATTATACTGTATAATCATACAGCATCAAGTGAATTTTTCACGATTTCTTCCAACAGTGTTTCTAAAGCAAAAATGACGGCATGCAGACGCACGGTATCTCGTTCTCCGGGAAAATAGCGGCGATAGGTTACAGATGCTATGTCGCCATCAACCCGGAATGCAAACCCAAAACAAACCGTACCGACTGGTTTTTCTTCACTGCCTCCCTCAGGGCCTGCAACCCCGCTGACAGCAACAGAAAAATCTGCATTGGCCACTTTTAATGCCCCTTCCGCCATCTCTTTTACAATCTGTTCGCTTACTGCACCAAATTGTGCCAATGATGCCAATGAAACACCCAGCATTTCATGTTTAGCATCATTACTGTATGTCACGAAACCGCGATTAAAATAGGCCGAACTTCCCGCAATATCTGTGATCACTTTGGCAATCCAGCCTCCTGTGCAGGATTCTGCACAGGTCACAGATAATTTTTCCTGTTTTAATCTCTTCCCTAGTTCAATACTAAGCTGATTCAGGATTTTTTCATCCATAGCAGGCCTTTAATTCTATAAGAAGTTAATTTTTCCGAAGCAGATCCCAAATCCATAATCCGCCTATCGCCAAAGAGAGTAAGATACCAAAACCAACACCAACGGCAATGGCTGATGCCCCCAGAGCCATGGAAAGCGAATACAGCCCCAGCATCACCAGCATGGCACTGTTTTCACCTAGGTTCTGCACGGCAACCGCTTTACCCGCCCCTATCGTTTGCTTGCCATATTCCTGCAATAATGCATTCAACGGAACGACAAAAAAACCACCAAATATGCCGAGTACAATCAGTATGAAATAAGAAAGCCACATTGATTGCTGAGCCACAAACAGAATTACCATAATGCCGATTAAGATACCGGCAGGCATACAGCGACGGACCGTTTTCAATGTGATCAAACGAGCTGCCAGAGCGGCTCCAACAATAATCCCGACAGCAACGACCCCATTCATCAATGTTGGTATTGTATTTCCATCGATCCCAAATACAACGGGAACCCAAGCAATCAACAAAAAGCGCAGTGTTATACCCGCACCCCAGAACAGGCTCGTGCCTACCAGTGAAAACCGGGTTTCCTGATTACGCCAAAGTGAAACGCAAACAGCCACAAAATCCACCAGCATTTTTTGGGGAGCCCAACTTTTTTCCCATCCCGCCTGATACGCAGGCACTAAACGAGGGATATAGAAATTGATGACAACTGCCGCCCAATATGACAAGGCGCAAAGCCCTAATGCCAAAATCAAACTCACATCAGAGAGGAAGCCGCCAGTAATTGAGCCTACCAGAATGGCTGCAATCGTTGATGCTTCCATCATGCCATTAGCCTTGACCAAACGCCTGCCATCTGTCAGTTCTCCCAAGATACCGTATTTCGCGGGAGAATAAGCCGCTGCCCCAATCCCGACTAAGAGATATCCCAGAAACGGATTCATATCGACACAAATGCTGATGGCACCGAGTAATTTGATGCCATTGGAAAAGAGCATGACACGCCCTTTTGAGAACCGATCGGCAAATTGCCCCACAAAAGGGGCAAGAACAATGTAAGTCAGCACGAAAACTATTTGCAGAAACGGCTGACTCCAGTCAGGGTAAGCCTCAACTTTCAACTGGGCCAATATGGCAAAAAACAACGCATTGTCAGCAAAAGCAGAGAGAAACTGTGACAACAATACAGCCTTCATTCCCCTATTTAATAATGGCTGTGCCTCCGTTGTATGATTCATTGTTTCCTTTACTCCTGCTCAGCCATTTTTCTCAATGCGACAAAATCCAGTTTACCACTTCCAAGCAAAGGCAATTGCTTCACATAACGAATATCACGTGGAATGGCTAACTCCGTCATTCCTATTTCACGCGCCATTCCCAGCATCGCATTTCTATTCAAGTTAGTATCTGTCGTAAACAGCACTAATGCTTCATCTTTGATTCGGTCACTTTTAGCAGTGGCTGCATGCAGTGCATCAATAGAAAGACGTGAAGCAATTTGCTCTACAGCTTCAAGTGAAATCATTTCCCCTGCAAGCTTAGCAAAACGCTTCGCGCGCCCTTTAATTGTGCAAAAGCCGTCTTCGTCAATGGAAACAATATCGCCGGTATCATACCAACCAATCTGATTATTCCCTTTTTCATCCTCAGCCGAGGGAGGTTCGAGCTGATCAGGCGATTCAACGCGCAGATACCCTTTCATGACATTCGGCCCGCGTAATTGCAGACGTCCCCCATTTTCAATTCCCTGAACAGGCAACAAACGAGCTTCTATACCCGGTAAAATCCGCCCGACAGTTCCTGATTTGGCAGCCATGGGAACGTTGATTGCCACAACAGGGGCACACTCAGTCACGCCATAACCTTCTAAGATACGGATACCAAATTTATCCTGCCAAATGTTTCTGGTACTTTCTGACAATTTTTCTGCACCCGCTACCACATAGCGCAAACGGGCAAAATCATAAGGGTGGGCAAACTGGGCATAATTTCCCAGAAAAGTCGATGTTCCGAACAAAACGGTACAATTGCAGTCATACACCAACTCAGGTACGACCCGATAATGCAACGGACTCGGATAAAGGAATACACGGCTTCCTGTCATTAATGGCGTGAATAGTCCTACCGTCAAACCAAAAGCATGGAACAGTGGCAAAGAAGACATAAAGCGGTCAAGTGGAGTAAAGTCGGCAACCGTTTTTATCTGCTCAACATTCGCTAACAAACTTGCATGGCTATGGACAACCCCTTTCGGTGTACCTTCTGAACCTGATGTAAATAAAATCAAGGCATCATCATCCGGTTTCTGTGAAGCAATCATCGCCTTGGAAGGGAAAAGCAGATGCCAGAAGATCCAAAGTTTATCTTCCCGACTCATTGTATCTTTCACATCTTCCAGATATACCCAGTTGGCTTCTGTTATTTGCTCCGGCAGATGCGTTAATTTTCCTTTTTCCAAAAACTGACGGGATGTCACGATGGTTTTGAGCGACGCTGCCTGCATGGCATTCTTAATGCTTTGGCTGCCTGCCGTATAGTTCAATAAAGCAGGCACACGCCCCTTCAATGAAGCACCATATATCGCAGCTGCTATTGCCGTTGAATTTGGCAACAGCAAACCAAACCGTTCTCCTTCTTCTGTAAAGCGCTCCAATATCCGGCTGATACCCAATATTTTTTTCAACAATGAATGATAACTATCTTCTTTGAAACCCACATCTTCAATGCAAGGTTTGAAACGGCCAAAACGCTTTTGCGCAGAGAGATAAGCGCTGAACAGCGTTTCTTTTGGCCGGGTTTGCATTCTCACATTCTTCATGATGTCATGAAGATGTTCTCCTGCTAAACGACGACATGTTGCTGAATCAGGTGCTTCCGGCATGGGTAAATCGACGGCGGGTAATATTTTGATGGTAATTTTGGGAAACCAATGGAGTTTCATCACCCCTTTCAATCGCCCGAAAATGGTTTGCTCTGCACCATCAATGCGGATTGGTACGACTTTCGCTCCCGATTTAGCGGCAATGAATGCCGCACCATCATAAATTTTCATGAGGGAGCCTGTCACCGTGATACGCCCTTCAGGGAAAATCACTATCGGGCGCCCTTTGTCCACTTCCTTGACTAACGTCCTGACAGCCATTGGATTCGTAGGGTCCAGAAGTACAATATCTGCATAGTATTTGATGAACCTGAAAAAAACACGGTTAGCAATATTGGTATAAATAGCAAACACGGGTTTTACTGGCAGGAACAATCCTATCAAAAGGCCATCCAGAAACGAGATGTGGTTGGGAGTGATGATACATTTAGAATGTTTTAAATGCTGCTTATCACCTTCTATAGTCACCCTAAAGCAAATACGAATAAGTAACCGAATAAAATTTAAGAGCATATCCATATAGTAAATATAATTAATCAGTGAAAAAGTAGAGTCATACTATAAATTGTATAAGCAATCTGTATATAAAATTTCCCCGCCTTAATAAAAAATAAACCTTTAACACCTTAATATATCAAATTTACTTGTTTTCCTGATTTAAAATATAAGACTGTATACTTAGTACAATATTTTCCACTGACAAACTGGCATCAACGGTGAAATCAGCACATTGATTGTATAATGGCTCTCTCTCCGTCAATATTCCTTCAATTTCTTCGGTAATGGATTTTCCTGTCAGGCTGGGGCGTTGTTCATCCTCGGGATTAAGGGATAGCCGCTCAATTAAGGTTTTTGCGGGTGCCTGCAAATAAATCACAATACCATTCTGTTTCAGATGGCTGCGATTTCTCGGTGACAACACAATTCCTCCGCCAGTAGAAATAACACATTCATTCTGGCTCACCTCTTCAAGTATCTGGCTTTCAAAGTTCCTAAAGTATTGCCAGTCATGTTTTTCAACCATCTGGGCAATCGTCATTTTGCTGGAAATTTGGATACTCTCATCAGTGTCAAAAAATTGATACGATAATGCTTCAGCCAACAACCTACCTATTGTCGTCTTCCCTGCCCCACGCGCACCTACAATAAATACAGTCTGTTTCATTTCGTTGTTTTCCTGAAGGGGATATAAAATTTAAGATTAAACACAAAGTATAGTAACTAAATATTTACACTAGTGTAAAAAAGTATTTTTCATTCAACAAAAAGTCACACTTAATGTTAAGTGTGACTCGCATTGTCAAATGAGTGTGTGCCAAAACAGAATATGATTAGCAACGAGGTAGATAGTCGCCATAACCAACCCATTTGTACGTGGTCAGTGCATCAAGCCCCATCGGGCCTCTTGAATGTAATTTTTGAGTACTGACAGCCACTTCAGCGCCCAAGCCAAACTGACCTCCATCAGTAAAGCGAGTACTTGCATTTACATAAACAGCAGCAGAATCCACCTGACGGACAAAGCAATCTGCCTGCTGCAAAGATTCTGTCAGGATCGCATCAGAATGCGCAGTGCCATATGTACGAATATGATCAATGGCATGAGCAATATCACTGACAATTTCAACATTCATATCCAGTGATAACCATTCATCGCAATAGTCTTCTTCAGCCACTTCAACAACGGTTGCCGGCCCTTCTTTCAATAGCGCCATTGCGGCAGCACCGGCATGCAGTGTCACGCCCTGCTCTTTCATTTTATGACTTAAAACCGGCAGGAAAACAGAGGCAATCTTTTCATGTACCAATAAAGTTTCCAACGAGTTACAGGCGCTCGGACGTTGAACCTTCGCATTGGTAATAATTTCCAGTGCTTTTTCAATATTGACGTCTTGATCCACGAATGTGTGACAAACACCAATGCCTCCAGTAATGACTGGGATCGTAGATTGTTCACGGCAAAGTTTATGTAATCCGGCCCCACCCCGAGGGATCAGCATATCGACATAACGATCCATTTTCAGCAGTTCTGAAACTAATTCGCGATCGGGTTTATTTATCGCCTGAACTGCCGCCGCGGGTAATCCATTTTGTTCCAGCGCCTGCTGAATGACCTTCACCATTGCTTGATTGGTATGATGAGTTTCTTTACCACCACGCAATATAACTGCATTACCGGTTTTCAGGCACAAGGAGGCAACATCGATCGTCACATTGGGCCGAGCTTCATAAATCACGCCAACGACCCCCAAAGGTACCCGGCGCCGGCTCAACTGCAACCCGCTATCCAACCATTGCCCATCCATAACTTGCCCGACAGGATCAGCCAGCCGACAGACCTGACGCACATCATTGGCTATTGCATTTAATCGCTCAGGCGTCAGCAATAACCGATCGAGCAAAGCCTCACTCATTCCGTTCTCGCGGGCTTGATTCATATCTTGCTGATTGGCAGCAAGAATTATTTCTATTTCAGCTTCTAATAAATCAGCAATATGATGCAACGCCTGATTTTTTTGATTAGTACTTAATTGCGCCAACTGCCATGATGCTGCTTTGGCTGCTTTTCCCATCTGCTCCAGCATGGTGAAATCCTTAATTCACGATCAATTAATTAGCTTACGACCAAGTCGTCACGGTGAACCGCAACCGCACCATATTCATAACCCAATATCTGGTTAATTTGTTGAGAATGATGGCCGGCAATCAAACGTAAGGCATCGCTGTTATAACGGCAAACGCCATGAGCCAGATCTTTACCGGATAAGCCGCGAATACGGATAACTTCACCACGAGAAAAATCGCCTGAAACGTCTTTAATTCCTTTTGGCAACAACGAACTCCCTTTTTCCAAAATTGCGGTTTCCGCCCCTTGGTCAATAATAACTTCACCTGCCGGCGGTGCCCCGAAGATCCAACGCTTACGATTTTCCATCGGGTTGACCAAACCATGAAAACGCGTTCCAACCGATTTTCCATCAATCACATCAGCAATGACATTGGGTTTATCGCCTGCCGCGATAATAACATCAATTCCTGCGCGTCCGGCTACGCCCGCGGCCTGAAGTTTTGTCGCCATTCCTCCGGTACCCAAGCCTGAAACACTGTCTCCGGCCATCATTTTCAGTTCATCACTGATGTCATAAACTTCAGAGATCAATTCTGCATCCGAATTATTGCGAGGATCGGCAGTATAAAGCCCTTCTATATCCGTCAGGAGCAATAATTTATCCGCACTGCCTAAAATGGCGGCAAGCGCAGAGAGATTATCATTGTCACCAACCTTAATTTCTGCTGTCGCAACAGCATCATTTTCATTAATGATGGGAACGATATGATTATCAAGCAAAGCCTGAAGTGTATCCCTTGCATTTAAAAAACGCTCACGATCTTCCAGATCGGCCCGAGTTAACAACATTTGTCCGACATGGATGCCATAAATAGAAAATAATTGTTCCCACAATTGGATCAACCGGCTTTGTCCAACCGCGGCCAACAATTGTTTTGATGCTATCGTCGCGGGAAGATCAGGATAGCCCAGATGTTCACGCCCGGCTGCAATTGCTCCGGAAGTCACAATAATAATGCGGTGGCCTTTTTCATGCTGTTGAGCACATTGTCTGACCAATTCAACAATTCGGGCCCGGTTCAGGCGACGAGAGCCACCAGTCAATACACTCGTCCCCAGTTTCACAACCAATGTCTGGCTGCCATTCATCATATTTTTACCATTATAGTTATTAAACATTGATAGTTATTAAACATTGATAGTTATTAAACATTGATAATTATTAACAAGTTGTTATTAATTAACAAACTGATAGTGATCAAAAGGTTATAGTGATTAAAATTTGAAAAAATTGTCTTGATAAAAAACGCTTAAAAAAATGATATTCAGTTTTAACAGGAGAGAAGCGTTATGCCAACAGACATAACGCAAAATTTATAAAAAGCAGGTTAAGGGTAAAATCTACGCCCCAACCGGGGTTTGAAAAGCAATCGTGTTTTCGGAAGGGGTTAATGTCAATTTCAGAGTATTAAAAGAGTCATTCAAGCGTTTGTGAAATGCCTGCAAGGTTGATTCGAGATGTTCAAGATCAGATGCTTTCTTAATATTCATAACACGCCATTCACCGTGTTTATCAAATAAGCCAATTTGATATTTATAAACAAACTCGTTCCCTTTTTCTTCCAACTCTAACCACCATCCCCAAAACTCCCGTTTTTCTGGTGCGACTTTCGCATTGACACAAACCGCCAGACAGTCAAAGAAAAAATAACCATTTTCGCATTTTAATTCACGCACATACGGCCCAAGTGCAGAAAAACGCTTTAACAACTTATTTTTAGAATAACTTGCGGGTAAAGCCATACAAAGGTCTCCTTAATAGATAGAATACCTTTGTATCAAATGATTAAAAAATATCAAGTAATAAATTTTATTTTAGATAACTTTATCTTTCAACCATACACTTATTTCGTGTAAAGCCTTAGTGAAACCACTATAAGTTGATGTAGCAGGAATTGCCCGCAATGTGCCGTCCATTGATGACATGGCTATCAATTTAGAGTCTTTTCTCGGGCTGAAAATATCGTCTTCCCAATACACAGAAAACATAGGCACAGAACAACGACGCCCCAGCAACCCTTGTTTTTTCAATGAATAGCAATTCAGTTCTGAACGTAACCGTTTTTCATCCACGTGGTAAATACCCAGACGGTTAGCGAGTACATCAAAGTACATTGACGGAATTTTCTGCTGTAATTTTTCGTCATGCAATAATTCATGCACAATCGGGCCTACCACCGCTATCCCTTTGATGAGCTTGGGTTCCAGATAAGCCAGACGAACAGCAATGTTGGCCCCGAAACGGAAACCAAATACGCCTATGCGTGTGTGATCAATCCACGGCACACGATCCAACTGCTGTAAAACTTGTTGATGAAGTGCACAAGTATCCTGCGTTAATGTCAACTTGGCAGAATACCCGACAGAAGGCATATCCACCGTCAACATAGCAAAACCAAGAGGAGAAAGATGATCGCGGAATAGCCGCCAATAATCACTCTGCACATTATCAAGGCTGGTACAAACTAAAATCGTGGGAAAAGGCCCCTGAACATGAGAGGGAATATGCAATAATCCGGTTGCACTTTTGCCTTCTTCCAACTGAAATTCCCATTTTTTCACTTCATAATCGGAGAAACGGGCTGCATTTTCATACGCTTTATTGGCTAAGGCCATCGCCTGATCAGCCAGTTCATCACCACGCAAATGAGGATATGCTGCAATGCTATACAGCGTTGAAGCTTTTAACCAATATGTGCCGGCTTGTCCTGACTCTTCAGCACGCAATGCTTCTTGCTGCCAGTGCATGGCAAGTTGTGACCACTCAAATGCCCAATTACCTTTACGATAGCCGATCACAGTATCCAACAAATGGTCAGTACTGCGCTCGGCATCTGTTACAGCAATCCGGCTGAGAACATCCTGGATTTCCAGCGGACCGATTCCCCTCCAGATCCAAGCGAGCCAATTAATCATCCGATACCAATGCTCGCGGCGCTTCCCACCAAGCATACTATCACTGGCAGTTACAGACTGTGGGCGGGTAAATTTTACCAGTGTAGAGGTTTCCCGATGTTTAAACCGGGGTTTAAACAACGATTCTGAAAGGTTTTGTTTAGTCATGACAAAAGAAAAATCTTACTGTTTATCACAAATAGGCGGCACGAACATAACACCCATATCCCACGGTTGCTCAATCCACGTGTTTTGGGGAATATCGATAACATAATCATCCACAAGAGGGCGACCGGCAGGCTTTGCAAAAATCGTTACAAAATGGGCTTTAGGATACAATTGGCGAATTGCTTTCGCAGTGCCACCGCTATCAACCAAATCATCAACAACGATAAATCCTTCACCGTCACCTTCTGCTTTCTTTAATACAGTCAGTTCACGTTGATTATCATGGTCATAGCTGGAAATACACACTGTATCAACATGGCGAATACCTAATTCACGTGCCAACAAGGCTCCTGGCACAAGGCCACCACGGCTAACAGCAATAATGCCTTTCCACTGTTCTACAGGAAGTAAACGTTGTGCCAATTTACGGGCATGTATTTGCAACATATCCCACGTTACAATATATTTTTCACTCATAAAATTTGATCCTGGAAACTAAGAATATTTCAGAAAAGTGATTTTTGCGGAAAAAAGGTTGCGCGAGATTATAGTGATTTGAACGGACAAAAACCAGCAAAAACAAGGTAACCCCTCATTCTGACGGCGCATTGTGGGTAATAAAATGGTATTCTCACACGTGACATAGACATTGGGACAACAACACAGTGAAAAGTTTCCCAATGTATCAAACATTACCGTTTTTCATCTCACCCCGATGTCGTTACAGGAGATTCGCTGTGTCCGAATTATCAACATTATCCCCTCAACCACTATGGGATATTTTTGCCCAAATTTGTTCTATCCCCCATCCGTCTTATCATGAAGAAGCATTGGCATCCCACATCATTAAATGGGTCCAAGACAAGGAATTTCATGTAGAGCGAGATGAAATCGGCAATATCCTGATCAGAAAACCCGCGACAAAAGGCCTGGAAAACCGCAAGGCAGTCGTACTTCAAGCCCATCTTGATATGGTTCCCCAGAAAAACAATGATACCCAACATGATTTCACCAAAGATCCTATCCGTCCTTACATTGACGGTGACTGGGTGACAGCTGACGGCACAACCCTGGGTTCTGACAACGGTATCGGGATGGCTTCTGCTCTGGCAGTACTGGCAGATGAATCTGTCAAACATGGTCCATTAGAGGTTTTGTTGACCATGACTGAAGAAGCCGGAATGGATGGCGCATTTGGCCTGAAATCTGGCTGGTTACAAGCCGATATTCTGATCAATACCGATTCAGAAGAAGAAGGCGAAATCTACATGGGCTGCGCAGGCGGCATTGATTTTATTACAACGTTGCAACTATCCCGTGAAGTTTTACCTACTGGCTACAAAACTCTGCAACTCACCCTCAAGGGATTAAAAGGCGGGCATTCTGGCGGTGATATTCATCTGGGACTGGGTAACGCCAACAAATTATTGGCTCGCTTCCTGTCTGCACATGCAAATGAATTGGATCTGAAATTAATTCACTTGCAAGGTGGTACGCTGCGCAACGCCATTCCGCGTGAAGGTTCTGCTGTCATTGCAATTCCCGCAGACAAATTAGAAAAACTGCATCAGTTGAAAGATAGCTATCTGGAAATACTGAAAAATGAATATGCTGTTGTTGAAGCGAACCTCATCCTTTTATTAGATGAAATCGAAACATCTTCACAAGCATTAACAGCAGATTGCCAAACCCGATTCTTATCCATACTCAATACCATGCCAAATGGTGTTATCCGTATGAGTGACGTCGCTAAAGGCGTTGTAGAAACGTCTCTGAACGTTGGCGTTGTCATTATGGATGACAAGAAAGTTGAAGTGGTTTGCCTGATCCGTTCACTGATTGAAAGTGGCAAAGATTACGTTGTGGAAACACTTCATTCTCTGGCGAGACTGGCAGGAGCTGAATCTGTGGCAAGTGGCAGCTACCCCGGCTGGCAACCCGATGCTGACTCACCAGTTATGCATTTAGTACGCGAAACTTATCAGCAACTCTTCGATAAGACACCCAATATCATGGTGATCCACGCAGGCCTCGAGTGTGGGTTGTTCAAAAAACCGTATCCTGACATGGATATGGTATCCATTGGCCCAACGATCCGTGGTGCGCATTCACCTGATGAAAGAGTTCACATTAAGAGTGTCGGTCAGTATTGGCAACTGCTTACTGCCATTTTGAAAGCGATCCCGGTTAATGAATAACATTCGGCAATAACCTCCTCCCCCGGCCATCCGGTATGGGGGAGGACCCACTCTTTCTTCATTGCCTTGAATTTACCACTCCAATAAAAGCTGACGTTCCAATTGGGGGCTTTGTAAGGTGACGTGTAACCCGACCAATCTGACTCCCCGCCCTTCCCGACGCGTTTCCCAAGCCTGTTTTGCAATTAAGAGCAGATCGGATTTATCCAATAAAGGATGAACATGTTCCTGTGTCGTTAATTGGAAATCATCAAACTTTAATTTGATCCCCTGACGGGCAATACGGAGATCAGGTTTTACCTTTTCTAATCTCTTTTCCAGTTCAGGATAAAGTTCTTCAATCAATGCTACGCAGTCGCTCCATTCATGAATATCCTGTGCTAACGTTTTTTCCACGCCGACAGATTTACGCAAACGCTCTGGTGTGATTTGCCGTTCATCAATGCCATGACAGCGTTCCCAAAGCACCAGACCAAATTTGCCCAGATTCTTTATCAACGCCAGCTTATCGTAATGTTGAACATCCGAGCAGGTTTCCAGCCCCATATCCGACAAGCGCTTAGCCGTGACTTTTCCAACGCCGGGAATTTTACGCAGTGCCAGCGTTTTCACAAAGGCGTCTACATTTTCAGGAGCAATCACATATTGACCATTCGGTTTATTGATATCAGATGCGATTTTGGCCAGAAACCTGATAGGAGCAACACCAGCCGATGCAGTCAGTTGCAACTCATCAAAAATCACTTGCCGAATTTCCTGAGCAATTAATGTGGCTGAACCATGGCAATGACGGCAATCCGTGACATCCAGATAAGCCTCATCCAATGAAAGAGGCTCAATCAGATCAGTGTAACGGGAGAAAATATGACGGATATGTTGAGACACTTCTTTATAAAGTGCCATTTGCCCTTGGATTACCTTCAGTTGCGGACACAGTTTCAATGCCATTGCTGTGGACATTGCACTGTGTACACCAAAACGACGAGCGTGATAATTCGCCGTGCTGATCACCCCCCGCCGATCTGCGCTTCCACCTACAGCGATAGGGATATTACGGAGTGACGGATTATCCCGCATTTCAATGGCAGCAAAGAAACAGTCCATATCAATATGAATAATTTTGCGCATCTGATCTCCTTCAGGCCAAATCACTGTATAAATATACAGAAACAGATCATGAAACTCTAGTTAATTCTCTGGTGCTATTTCAATGGGCTGATTTCCCCGAATGTAACCGTGCATCCACCAAAACCGGCATAAGCCACGCCACTGACCACACGTGCAATTACCAATGACCAATAGCCGGGAAAAAGCATATCTACGGCAGTTGCCAGCACAGTGTTGCTATAACCAATAATGTTGCTATAGCCAATAAGGGAGCACCAGCCAATCCCCCTGCAATTAAAAATTCTGAACTTCCCATCGTAAATAAACTTAAACCTAATAAATAGACAGTTGCGGGAAATTTTGGTTGACCGGTTTTCATAAGAAATCTTTTCTCCCTATTACCATATTAATCACAGCACCATTTCTGCGCCCAACCACCAGAAGGAATGTGATATCGCTATTTTGATGCTACAACGACAAGTCATTCATCATGGATAAAGTAAAACACAAATAGTCAATAGATCACTTGATTATCTGGTAATGATATGAACACAGCAAAAAGTATTAAAATAGGCAGCTTATTCAATCCCGTTAATATAAACATTCTTTCATAATAATATTTTTAGTTAATCCTACTACAAAATATATTAAACAAAACCTTTAATCATATTTATTTGATATAAAAAAGTGACATAGATAGATTTAATATGTACCATCTTCACTCTTTATAAGTAAGCTCTGTCATTAATAAAAATAAGGCTGGCAATGAAAAATAATATTTCATTTTTTTTATATCAACTCTCTGATATTTTATTTACTTCTTCCACAAGAGCATTTGGGATGTTGTTCTCATGGTGGATGATTGAAGTACTAAATCTGGAATTTCAACTTGGGTGGTTTATTTTTTCATCATGGCTTTTTCAATTTTTATTTCTTGTTTTCATGAGTGACTTTGGCGATAGGTTTAATAAAAAAAATGTCGTCCTATTCTGTATTACGCCTATTGCATTACTTTTTATACTGTCTAATTTCATAGATAAAAACCTCTATATTCCATTAGGTATAATCTATATTTTTGCTTCTATTTCAGCCATACTTATTCAACCCATCGGAACCAGTATCCTTCCGGAAATCAGCAATAAAAATAAGTTAGAATCTTCATTTAAATATAGAGGCATTGTTAACTCAGTTAATATCATCCTTGGCCCTGCAATATCGGGGATCGTTATCCATTACTTAAATATTAACGGGGCCTTGATCTTTATTTCCTCAATGGCAATACTATCTATCCTTGGTTTTTGCCGTGTCAGCAACAAACAAAAAGAAAAATCTTCGCAACAACATAAGAGTAGTACAGGAAGTATCAAGATAATTACCAAAAACCCGACAGAAGCCAGTTTGGTTATTGTTTCTTCTTTTTTCAATTTTACTGTCGTTCCACTTGTGACTTACATCACCCCACTTATCATCATCAATGAATTTAAGCTAAGTGCTTTGCAGGTTGGCATTGCGGAAGCGACATTTGGTATCGGTATGATGATTGGCAGTATAATTATTATTAAACCCATGAATAAGATCTTCTGTAAAGCACACAGTGCCTTTATTGCAGCTTTCACTATTGCAGCATGTATAACAGGAATATCCGTAGCAGGTTCATTGACAGAATTATGTGGCTATATGCTAATCAGCGGAATAGGTGCGGTTATTTATAATATTAATACCACTTCGATCCGATGCCTTGCAACACCGGAATCTTATCGCAATACAATGGAATCTAAATTTCTGGCCATTTGTATCATTTCAATACCTTTGGGAATGATATCTGCAACCTACATGATAGAAAGTTACGATATCAGAATGCTATTAATCGTCTTTTCAGCGTTGATGGGATTAATCTCATTTTTTGTTCTATTCGCCCCCAAATATGTAGAAATTTCAAAAATGTCAGAATCTCAACTAGATGGCTATTACGAGAAAATATATCCGGAAGCCTATCATTCAAAGTGAATAAAAACTTCATAATTGCAGTGATACTGAATGGATTTCGAGTGACTACCCGAAATCCATTGGTTACAGATTCGTTATCACACCTTCGAGCAGTGAATTCACCGTAAGCTGAAGCGCTTGCTGACGATTTTGCCAGTTTTCTTCACATCCCCTCAAATAAGCTTCCCGCGCATCAGCCAACACTGCGGCCTGTATGGCAGGAAGGCGAGCAGCAGCCCAATCAGCGGCAACATCTTTAGGAACAAACTTTCCGGTGACTGATGTCTCCCACATACGCGCCAATGTCAGCAAAACATTGCGTTCATCTCCCTGTAACGCCTCCACCAAACCCGGCAGGGAATCTTTAATAGCACGGAGAATCTCCAATTTTGAGGGAGCGGGCAGAAGGTTGCTTGCATCCGGACCAACCAAAGCTATTGCTTCCTGTCGCGATTGGGCCAGCACCAAGGTAAGTTCTGGATCGCAAACAGGTTTGGGAATTTCCCCCATCTCATACTTTTGACGTAACCATTCCCCATAAATGAATTCGCTCCGGGCAGGATAAAGTGATGCAGCGAGATCAGCACGCGAAAAAACAATCAGTTCAATCGGGCGGCGCCCATCGGGATCAAAAGGATATCGTCCTGATATCCTTATTAAATCGGCCGCAAGACGCTTCCGAACCTCAGTGGTCATCGGCTGGTCGATGACCACAATCAAATCTACATCGCTGCGGGGACGAAGGCCACCAGCCACTGCTGAACCATGAAGGTAAACTGCTACCAGTGATTCCGCTAATCGCTTCTGAACGATCAACAGTACCTTGTCTGCTTCGGGAGGAATCGTCATAAACAGTCCATTATGAATATCGCCAGAATGAGGTTGCTGAGCATATTATCTCCCGAAGCAGCTTCGTCAACCTGATTTTCCTAATCCTTTTTTTTATCACTTAATTTTATCCTTCACATTTCTATCCCCCACTTGGGAAAATCAATGTCTGACCCGGTGCTTCCCTGTTCAAATGAATAAAATTAAGGTGTTTTTCATAATGGTCCAGAATGTCGCTGATGATTTGCTCTTTCGTGTAATCCATCAAATCATTCCCTTGTGTTCCTTCTACCAGAAAGGTTTCTAAACGGTAATAATGAGATTTCCCCAATCTTGCCCGATAGGTAAACCCGGGTGCAGAGTAGCGCTGTGGCCAGATCTGGTAGACAAAATTCGGTTCATCACCCAAATCGACTATAAGCTCCAATGGGTTCAGGCGCTTGTCTTCATTTGGTGGCAACGAATTAAACTGAACTTTCGCGCCGCTGACGACCAATTCTTTCGCAACTTCCAGCATGGCAGGACGGCACACCATATCCAACATCCGTTTGGTATTTTTCGTACCCGGGAAATGCATCATGCGGCTTAAGCGCTGCTTCCAGTTCAATGAGCCATTATCATGCACAAGCGTGGGCGAAGTATTTTGCAATGAACTCGCTTTGCGGAAATCCTCTATCCGTAAAGATTTATACAACCCCGCCATCACAAAGAAAATCACAAAGCTGAAAGGCAGCCCCATAATGACTGTCGTATTTTGCAACGCAGAAATACCATCAGTCATCAATATTCCCAAAGTTAATATCCCAATGACGATGGACCAGAAGATACGCAACCAATTTGGAGCATCATTGTTGATGTCACTGAGATTAGACGTAAAATTCCCCAAAACCAGCGATCCGGAATCCGCAGATGTCACATAAAACAGCAGGCCCGTGATTGTGGCAACAGAGGCACTGAATGTAAAAGCAGGATAAAGTGCCAACAAGCTATAGAAACCCCGTTCCGGATGCTCCAACACTGTTTCCGCTAACTGGCGATTACCGTGAATGATTTCATATAGTGCACTGTTGCCAAAAATTGATAGCCATATCAGAGTAAAAACAAATGGGATCACCAATGTCCCCATAACAAACTGACGGATTGTTCTGCCCCGGGAAATACGGGCCAAGAACAAACCAACAAACGGCGCCCAGGCAACCCACCATGCCCAGAAAAACAGCGTCCAGTTATTCATCCATTCTGTCGGTCGTTCAAAAGCAAAACTGTTCAGTGTCATGCCCATGAAACGATTGATATAATCCCCGACATTCTGCACTAATCCATTGAGCAGAAATTCTGTATCACCAACAAACAAGACAAACAGTACCAACCCCAGAGCCAGCAACACATTTAATTCGGATAAAAACCGGATCCCTTTGTTTACGCCTGATGTTACCGAAACTGCAGCCATGACAACGGATAACAGTATAAGCCCGCCCTGAACCCCCAGGCCCTGAGGAAATCCAAACAGCACTTTCAGACCATAATTTAACTGTACAACACCAATTCCCAGTGTGGTTGCAATGCCAAAAATCGTCCCTATGACTGCCGCAATGTCCACGGTATGACCAATGGGGCCTTTTATCCGGTTACCAAAAATAGGGTAAAGTGCGGAGCGAATAGTCAAAGGCAAATTGTAACGATAACTAAAATATCCCAGTGCAATCCCCATTAAGGCATACATAGACCACCCCGTCAGGCCATAGTGAAACAATGTCCACACCATCGCCTGACGAGCAGCTTCTATCGTTTCCCCCTGGCCCGTTGGAGGCCTCATATACTGCGTCACCGGTTCAGCCACCGAGAAAAACATTAAATCAATGCCTATCCCTGCGGCAAACAGCATTGCAGCCCAACTGAGCAGGCTGAATTCCGGCTTGGATTGTTCTGGTCCTAACTTGATAGTACCGAAACGCGAAGCGGCAACAAAAATAACAAATACGATGTAAAGCGTGGCAGCCAGTAAATAATACCAACCAAAGGTTTTAGAAACCCAATTCAGTGTATTTTTTATCCAAAGGCTTGTCGCTTCAGTAAAAAAAATCGTGAACAGGGCAAAAAGGATAATCAGTCCAGCGGAGGTAAAAAAAACGACAGAATTCAGTGTATCCTTCTGAGTGCTTTTTGGACTGTCTTGTTCGTTCATAGGCAGTTCCTTAAATTGAAGGGAATAAAAAAATAAAAAAAACAGATAAACACAACCCATTGAATAAAAATAAAAAATTTAATTATATTAAATGTTAAACTCCCTTTATTGTAAAAATTTTGTAATAAAACATATTTAATTTTGATTGAACATTCAATCAAAAAAAAGTTTAATACCCGCCGAGTGATTGATTTTTTGAGCCTTAAATCATGCCAAAAATTGGAATACAGTCGATAAGAAAACAGCAGCTCATTGATGCAACATTAACCGTTGTCAATGAGGTTGGAATGCAGGAAGCAAGTATTGCGCAAATAGCCCGAAAAGCAGGGGTTTCCAACGGGATCATCAGCCATTATTTCAAAGATAAAAACGGGTTGCTGGAAGCCACAATGCGTTATCTGTTGAATCAGTTGGGCATGGCCGTGGCACGTCGTTTACGGCTGCTTGACAATGCCAGCCCCGCACAGCGGTTGAAAGCCATTGTTGAAGGAAACTTCGATCCCAGCCAAACCAGCAGCGCAGCAATGAAAACTTGGCTGGCATTCTGGGCGAGCAGCATTCACCAGCCTAATTTGTATCGCTTGCAACAAATCAATGAACGTCGTTTGTATTCCAATATCTGCTTTGAATTCAGACACGTACTTCCCAAAGCGGAAGCGCGTCTGGCCGCTCAGGGGCTTGCAGCATTGATTGACGGAATTTGGTTAAGAAGTGCATTAACTAGTAACCCCTTTGATGTTGAAGGGGCATTCAAAATCACCATCGATTATATCGAACAGAAACTCGGTGCATCTCATATGACCTGAGTTCAAACCCAATAGATAGGCTCTTAAGGAGAATCTATGACCCAATTCGGATTACAGAAACTTTATATCCATGGTGCTTACGTTGATAGCACCGATTCCGATAACGCCATTTTTGATGCGATCAATCCCGCTAATGGTGAAATTATTGCTCAATTTCAATCTGCAATAGAGCAGGATGTTGAGCGGGCAGTCGAAAGCGCTCATCGGGGGCAAAAAATCTGGGCAGCCATGACAGCAATGGAGCGTTCTCGGATCTTGCACAAAGCAGTCAGTATCTTACGTGAACGCAATGATGAACTGGCCGAGCTGGAAACACTGGATACCGGTAAACCTATTTCTGAAACTCAGCCACTTGACATTGTCACCGGCGCTGATGTGCTGGAATATTATGCAGGCTTGATCCCTAGCCTTGAAGGGCAACAAATCCCACTGCGTGAATCTTCTTTTGTCTATACACGTCGTGAACCTCTGGGGGTTGTTGTCGGTATTGGCGCATGGAATTACCCCATTCAAATTGCCCTTTGGAAATCCGCCCCTGCTTTAGCGGCTGGCAATGCAATGATTTTCAAGCCCAGTGAATTCACCTCCCTCACCGCCCTGAAATTAGCTGAAATCTATACTGAAGCCGGTTTGCCGGATGGTGTATTCAATGTCCTGACGGGTGCGGGCCATGAAGTGGGGCATTATCTGACAACCCATCCCAAAATAGCCAAGATATCTTTTACTGGTGGTACTGTTACCGGCAAAAAAGTCATGGCAAATGCCTCCGGTTCTACCTTAAAAGAAGTCACCATGGAACTGGGTGGAAAATCTCCCCTGATCATCTTTGAAGACGCTGATCTGGATCGTGCGGCTGATATTGCCATGATGGCAAATTTTTTCAGTTCAGGTCAGGTTTGTACTAACGGAACCCGCGTTTTTGTCCCCAAATCCCTGCTCTCACAATTTGAAGCCAAAATTCTTGAGCGTGTTAAACGCATACGCATTGGCTCACCTCTCGATCCCAATACTAACTTTGGCCCACTGGTGAGTTTTCCGCATATGGAATCTGTTTTGCGCTATATCGAAAGTGGCAAAAACACAACTGCACGCTTGCTTTGTGGTGGTGAACGCCTACTGGGAGGCGAATTGGCAAAAGGCGCGTTTGTTGCACCAACCGTCTTCAGTGATTGTACCGATGATATGTTGATTGCACGGGAAGAAATCTTTGGCCCTGTCATGTGCATTCTGACTTACGAAACGGAAGAGGAAGTCATTGTCCGGGCCAATAACACCACTTACGGTTTGGCTGCCGGACTGGTGACAAAAGACCTGTCTCGCGCACACCGCGTAATCCATCAATTAGAAGCCGGGATCTGCTGGATCAATACCTGGGGCGAATCTCCGGCTGCTGTTCCTGTCGGTGGTTATAAACACTCCGGTGTCGGCCGTGAAAATGGGTTGGTTACATTACAAAATTATACACAAATCAAATCAATACAGGTGGAATTGGGGAACTTTGAATCCCTATTTTAATCCATGACTGTATAACTGAAACAGAGGAGATAACAATGGTATTTGATTACATTATTATCGGTGCTGGTTCAGCGGGTAACGTGCTTGCAGCTCGTCTAACGGAAGATCCCAACACCACCGTCCTCCTGCTGGAGGCAGGTGGTCCAGATTATCGATTCGACTTCCGCACTCAAATGCCAGCTGCGCTGGCATATCCCTTGCAGGGAACCCGTTATAACTGGGCTTATGAAACCGATCCTGAACCCCATATGAATAATCGGCGCATGGAATGTGGCCGAGGCAAAGGGTTGGGAGGTTCATCATTGATTAATGGTATGTGCTATGTCCGTGGCAATGCGATGGATTTTAATCATTGGGCAAAACAACCCGGTCTGGAAGACTGGACTTATCTTGATTGCCTACCTTATTTCCGTAAAGCAGAAACACGGGATATTGGTGAAAATGCATACCATGGTGGCAGTGGACCTGTCAGTGTCACAACACCTAAGGCAGGAAATAATGAACTCTTTCACGCAATGATAGAAGCCGGTATTCAAGCGGGTTATCCACGTACAGATGATCTGAATGGCTACCAACAAGAGGGCTTTGGCCCGATGGATCGCACCGTCACACCTGAAGGACGTCGCTCCAGTACAGCGCGCGGCTATCTGGATCAGGCTCGCCCACGTCCTAATCTCACGATTATGACCCACGCATTAACCGATGTTCTTAAATTTGAGGGAAAGACAGCGGTCGGTGTTGATTTTTATCAAGGTAATAATTCAACCGTAACGAAAGCCAAAGCACGCAAAGAAGTTTTACTTTGTGCAGGAGCCATTGCTTCCCCACAAATTTTGCAACGTTCTGGCATTGGCCCCAAAGATACCCTGAATGAACTCGGTATTCCTGCTGTACAGGTATTACCGGGAGTTGGCCAAAACCTTCAAGATCACCTTGAAATGTATTTGCAATATGAATGCCTCAAGCCTGTCTCTCTTTATCCCGCGTTAAAATGGTATAACCAGCCTCAGATTGGGGCAGAGTGGTTATTCAAAGGCACAGGAATAGGAGCCAGTAATCAATTTGAGGCCGGTGGTTTTATCCGCACCAATGAAAAATTTGCCTGGCCAAATATTCAATTTCATTTCCTGCCTGTTGCTATCAACTACAATGGCAGCAATGCTGTCAAACAGCATGGTTTTCAGGCGCATGTCGGCTCTATGCGATCCCCAAGCCGGGGACGGGTGAAAATAAAATCACGGGACCCTCGCCACCATCCCAGTATTTTGTTCAACTACATGTCAGCAGAACAAGATTGGCAGGAATTCCGCGATGCCATCCGCATTACCCGGGAAATTATGGCTCAACCTGCATTGGCCCCGTATTGTGGACGTGAAATCAGCCCAGGAGCCACCGTTCAAACTGATGAACAACTGGATGCTTTTATTCGTGAACACGCTGAAACCGCCTTCCACCCTTCATGTAGCTGTAAAATGGGAACCGATGATATGGCTGTCGTTGATGGGCAAGGCCGTGTACATGGTGTCAAGAATTTACGGGTTATTGATGCTTCTATTATGCCAGAAATCATTACCGGTAATTTAAATGCCACAACGATTATGATAGCTGAAAAAATTGCTGACAAAATTCGCGGAATTAACTCATTACCACGTAGTCAGGCAAAATATTACGTTGCTAATAATGCACCTATTCGACAATTGTCAAAAAGTCATTAATCAGCGCCGATAGCAATAATATAAAATAGTAATGCGGGAAAATGGAAACTTTCCTATACGATTGTGAGTAAGATTATATTTTCCCGCATTGCGATTCAAGATAATAAGAATTTTCGATTTTACCTATGCAACCATTTTACATGGACATTAATTATGGCAAATTCAATGTCATAAAAATATGTTCTGCACCATCTTCCAGATAAACTTCTCCCTGAGTTCGATACCCCAGACTTTCATAAAATGGCTGGGCGTGGCATTGTGAAGATAATACAATCGTTGAAATTCTGTTTTTCCGACCATACTCATCAATAAACTCCATGATTTTTCTGCCAATTCCCTGGCCCCGGTAGTTTTTCAATATCGCAACACGACCCACTTTAAGTGTGTTATTGTCTTGCGGTACAGCTCTCAATACCCCAATTGGTTTGTCACCATCGTATATTACAACATGCAGGGCAATATCATCATATTCATCAATATCAATTTCTGCTGCAAAGCCCTGCTCATCAGTAAATACCTGCTGACGAATTAAAAATGCTTGCTGAATTAAGTCAGGATCTTGCCTTCCTACACTGTATTTTATTTTCATTGCCGTATCCAAAATGCTATTTACATAATTATCCTAATCTACTTTTATATAAATAATTAAGTCAAGTAAGAAAGAATCCTTTAGCATTATCATATAAAATAAGGGTGATTTTTTACATCACCCTTCAGCATTAGAATATTTTCACAATGATAGAATATGGCATCGATAGATTGGTTTTCTTATTTTTTATCTCCATCTTCTTTATGATTATTGTTCAATTCATCTATTTTTCTATCAATTTCAGATTTTAAGTCTTCCGTTTTTGACTTCATTTCATCTGAAAGCTGCTTATTCTTATCAGAAATCTGATTTTGGATATCGTCTGTCTTTGATTTCAGATTATCCACCAAATCATTGGTTGTCTCAGTGGCCTTATTCTGCACATCTGCCATTTGCGATTTCATATGATCAGTCACTTCATTAACAGAATGAGTGATTTTATTTTGCTCTTCCTTAGATTGATCAATGATGCTTTGGCTGCCTCTCTTCGCTTCATCCTTTAATTCCTGTGATCCTTCTTTTGCACTGTCCATCATGCCTGTCGCTTTCTGCTCACCATCATGCTTCATTTGTGTCGCGCTTTCTTCAGTTTTCTCCGCTGTACTTTCCACATCTTTAGAAGCCTGATCACAACCCGCAATCAATGCAACTATACCTGCTACTATCAGAGAACTAAGGATCTTTTTCTTCATTGACTAACCCCTTTGCAATTAAGGAACTTGCATTTACAGAAATGATCTCACCAATGAGAGCCTTGCCCGATCAACACCACAGCACCCCACAAGCTCAGCACTCTCATTATCAATTTAATCAATAACTTAAAAAACTCCAGAAGATATAAATAATAATCTTAATAAAAATAATTCTCATTTCCATTTGATCATTTTATTTTCTCATGTAACTATAATCTTGATAAATATTTTACTTGATCGTATTTCAGGACATTTATGGCAAATAATAGTCAAAAATTAGAAAAACGCCCAATTACAGCAATAATTCAAAAAATTCTACGAGGTACATTCTCAGGCACATTAGCGTTAGGTACTGTATTTTCCGGCTCCGTCTATGCAACTGAAAAACCAGATGAGCAAAAAAGCGAGGTAGTAAAGTTATCCGCACTTTCTGTCATCGGGAGTTTACATAACAGCAACAGTGCTGGCAGCTCTGTACTCAAAAAGGCAGACATTGACCGGACCCAAGCCGATAATTTTGCTCAATTGCTTGATCAACTTCCCGGTGTTTCTATGTCTGGATCTCCACGCCCCGGAGGGCAAACATTAAATATTTGGGGAATGGGAGACACCGAAGATGTAAAAATAGCATTGGATGATTCCCCCAAAGGATTCGAAAAATATCGTCAGGGTTCCGTCTTCATTGAACCAGAGCTAATTAAACGTGTAGACGTCGATAAAGGCCCGCATAATTTATTGGATGGCAATGGCGGGTTTGGCGGAACAGTCAAAATTGTCACAAAAGACGCCAGTGATTTTCTGCGCCCTGATGAAAACTGGGGGGGCTTGATCAAACAAAGCTACCACACCAATGACAGGCAATGGATCAATAGCGGTACTTTATACGGCAGAGATCCCGATGGTTTTATTGACGGATTGCTCTATGTCAGCAAACGTGATGGCCATAATATCAAACGCCCGGACGGGACACGCTTCGAGTATTCTCAAAACACGCAAACCTCCTATTTATTGAAAAGCAATATTTATCTCAATGACACCCATACTGTGAGCCTGTCAGCCATGCGCTCTGAATCCGATGGTTGGCAGCCATGGGCTGCTAAGCGAGATAAGATGAATACGCCTTCAGCCAATGATATAAAAAAATATGGTTGGGATGGTGCATGGGAAAGAAAACTCGTCTTCCGTGATCAAGTTGATCAGAATTACTCTGCCAAATGGAACATCGCGCCAGAAGATAATCCATGGTTGAACCTGACAATAACTCAGGCTTATTCAAAAACGGAACAAGCTGATCATCGCCCAGAAAATGTCACCGGTAACTATAGCGCCAGTCTGGGCCATAAAAGCCGGGTAAATTACACCGACCACCTGACTGACATTAACAATAAAAGTGTATTTTCAACTGGCATTATTGAACATGAATTCGTCATGGGAGCTAAATGGCATAAACATCTGCGCAATGTATTCATGTTTGATAAAAGTAAGGTAAAAGAGGCTGAATATAATTATGGCTATTATCAACCTTACTATATGCCATCGGGAAAGCAGACAAGTTACAGTCTCTATTTACAGGATTCCATGACATTTTCTAATTTTGTCATTACCTCAGGCGTTCGCTATGACCACGTAAAAAATGTAGGCAAAGGAAATGCCGCTCCGCGATTTAATAATCCATTGCCTGAAGCAGGGCATGATAACAGCGGAGTGACTTACACCGGATGGAGTCCCCATCTGGGCATCATGTGGAAAATGACACCCAATTTATCTCTCTTTTCAGATATCAGTCGCACATGGCGTGCTCCTGTCATTGATGAACAGTATGAAGTTCAGTCAAATAACACTTCCCTGCCGAGCACAAGCCGCAATCTTAATGTTGAAAGAATGACAGGAATACGTCTTGGTGCAATTCTCGATTTCGATAATTTAATGCTTGAAGATGACAGCCTGCAAATCCGGACGACACTATTCCGTAACCATGGCAAAGATGAAATATTCAAAAGGCGTGGGATTTATTGTAAAGAGCAAATCGAAAGTGGTTCAAAAGATTCATGTGGAAAGCCACTGGCAAACTATCGTAATCTGCCGGGATATGCCATTGAAGGGTTGGAAATAGAAACCTTTTACGACAGCAGGACACTATTCGGAAAATTATCTTTATCCACGATGCGTGGGCAACGTGATACTTCCATTCGGGACCCATGGTTGGGAGATAAATCCTGGATTGCGGAAATTCCGCCAACTTCAGCTCATGCCATGTTAGGATTTAAAATTCCACAATGGCAAATGGCAATGGGTTGGAAAGGTGATTTTATCCGCAAACAAGATCGTTCACCTGAGGGTAGCGATCTCAAAGCAGAGGGTTGGTCACTCCCCAAAAGCAGCGGTTATGCTTTACATGGCCTGTTTGCGAGCTGGCGCCCTCCTCATTTGAAAGGTTTTGAAGCACGTATTGCCATCGATAATCTGTTCAATCGCGCTTATTATCCTTATCTAGGAGAAGATGTTTCTGGCATTGGCCGTAATTACAAGTTCAGTGTTTCGCAACAATTCTAACCTGCATGCCACTCTTTAATCCCTAACCCTGTTAATTTTTAAAAGGGTTAGGATTAATTCTATTACCCCTTTTTAATAAACCCTAATATTTTTTATTTCTAATATAACGTTTTAAGTAAATTACTTATAATAAAAACCCCTTGCATTGGCGTTTCAATAAGTTTAGTTTTGTGTTAAAAACAAGTTAAAATTAATAACAGTTCCATTTACAACAATAATTCTGATATCGATAGATAGTCGTATTATTCGTGCTGCCCATTGAATTTTAAAATAAAAAAATAATTAGATAACCATCTAACATCACATGATAAACATGTAATTTTATTTAAAAGAAAATGTCTATACAACCAAAAACAAGTCTATTTTTTATTTAATAAATTTAAATCCTTTTGACAAAAAATTACTGATAGCACTAAAACTGATAGCACTAAAAAGTTCCGTTACAAAATGCTTGGTCAACGTTTTATTTATCACAGCGTAAGAAGTCAGGAATTTTCATAAGCTCAATGCATTATTATTATGAAAATTCATTTAACAAATGATACAGCTATTTTTCACTCACTATTTCAATAGGTTTTTTTATGATTAAATATAATGATGGGTTTGATCAGATTCGCCAAAAGAATCGTAATACTGTAGAGAAATATTTGGAATTGACCAAAGGTGAAGCACGCTTAAAAAGGCATGAACTTTTTGCGGAAGATGGCGAAGGCGGATTATGGACCACAGAAACAGGCGAACCAATTATTATACGTGGTATTAATAACTTAGAGCGCCATGCTCACTGGTCACTGCAATGCTTTCCTGATTGGGAATGGTACAATATCAAAATCTTCACAACTGATAATCCCGACCATGTTTGGGTTGAATGCGATGGTCGCGGTATTATTCGTTTCCCTAATTACCCTGAACATTACTATGAAAATCATTTTATTCATTCTTTCGAATTACGTGATGGCCTTATAATACGTAACCGAGAATTCATGAATCCTATTAATCAACTCAAAGCCCTTGATATTGTTGTTCCTAAAATAAATCGTCAGGGTATTCCCACCTGAGTTTTTATTGATTAATGGTTCTGTAGAGTAAAAACTCAAAAAAATTAACCATTATTATTAATATAATGGTTAATTAAAAATAATTCAGATGTTTTTCTGAGTAATACTCTCGCGTGTAATTAAAAGGCAAGTTAATAAAATGAGCAGAACATTAAAATCTGAGTCTTATGGCTTAGGCAATATCCGTATTCCTTCTCACCAACCATTAACCTGGAAAATAAAAACAGAATCGTGTGCATTATTAATTCATGATATGCAACGTTACTTTGTGCACGCTTTACCGGATAACCCAGCAGTCAATTTAATTAATTCCACCGTAAAAATATTACGTTGGGCGAGAGAAAAAAACATTCCTGTCTTTTACAGTGCCCAACCCGGGCGAATGACCATGGAACAACGCGGGTTACTTGTTGATTTATGGGGACCCGGTATGCGCACAACAGAAGAAGATCGGCAAATTATTGACGCGCTTTTTCCGTACCCGGAGGACACTGTATTGACGAAGTGGCGTTACAGCGCTTTTCATCAGTCAGACTTGGCGGACAAGTTGTGTGAACATCAATGTGATTCTCTCATTATTACCGGCATATATGCCTCCGTGGGGATTCAGGCAACCGGCATTGATGCCTTCAGTCACAATATTCACCCTTTTGTTGTCGCTGATGCCATTGCTGATTTTACTCAGGCCGGACACCAAAATGCGGTCGATTATATGGCGGACAATTGTGCACGGGTACTGACCTCTGCTGATGTGGTGAATTATGAGTAGCCTTCTGTCTTCGATTATCGCTTCGCCTGAACACCCTTTTGCCATGTTGTATCGCCCGACGGTCAATTCAGGGGACGTTGAAATTTTCCAGTTATGCCTGGAAAAAACCGACACCATCGAACATGCGGTCAACAATCAGGCGTTCAACGGTGAAAAGTTACTGCTTCTGCCTTTTCGGCAAGTGAGCGAGCGGGGTTATTCCGCCGTTGATGATGGCATGCCGATCCTGAGTTTGCCCGTCCTTGCACGCCAGCAAGTTTCCGTGGCATCACTGGTAGATCAATTACCTGAAACAACATTTACTGTGGATAATGTCCATTTCAATCTGGATGATCAGCAGTTTGCTCAGCGAGTTTCCACGCTCATTGAAAATGAAATCGGTCAGGGGGCGGGATCTAATTTTGTTTTACATCGCAAGCTGCATGCAACGATAGCTGAATATGAGCCTGCATTTTTATTAAGCTTTTACCGCCGCTTACTGAAAATGGAAGTTTCGGCTTACTGGATATTTTTAATCAATACGGGTGAACAGGCATTTATCGGGGTTTCTCCGGAATTACAGGCCTCACTGAGTGAGGGCGAAGTAAGGATGAATCCCATCAGTGGTACCTACCCGTACCCCGTCGGGGGACCAACAACTGAATCATTATTAACCTTTCTCTCCTGCCCGAAAGAAACCAATGAACTGTTCATGGTGGTGGATGAAGAGCTCAAAGTCATGTCCCGGTTATGTGAAAAAGGGGCACAGGTCAGTGATCTAAAATTGAAGCAACTCAGCCATGTCGCCCATACGGAATACGTCTTGCGCGGGAAAAGTCATGCCGGGATTGCCGATATTCTGCGCGAAACCTTACCTGCCCCCACCGTGATAGGCAGCCCGGTACAAAACGCCTGTGATGTGGTGAAGCGTTATGAACCCGAAGGACGTCGTTATTACAGTGGAGTGATTGCACTGGTCAATAATTCCCCTGATCAAGTCTCGCTTGATTCAGCTATTGCGATCCGCACCGCGGAAATCTCCCCTCAGGGACAGGTTGAAATCGGTGTTGGCGCAACGATAGTACGGGATTCCCATCCCGCTGATGAGGCGAATGAAACCCGCAGTAAAGCACAATCGTTATACAGCGCAATGTTACCAGAGACAAATCCGACCCTGGCCGTCAACGTACATAAAAACACGATAGAAAATTTAAGTGACAGGCCTGCCATCCATGAAGCATTGGTCAGCCGGAATACTAAGGTGTCTCATTTCTGGTTAACGGCGCCTGATGAACGTATGCGTTGTTTACCCCACTTCGACGGAAAGCGGGTATTGATTCTGGATGGTAATGACACGTTCACGTCGATGTTTAAGACATTGTTCGCGTCTCTTGGGGCCAACGCCTTTGTTGAAAAAGTTCACGCCAATGTTGATTTTAAACCCTATGACCTTGTTGTTGCCGGCCCCGGGCCTGGCAATCCGCTTGATGAGAACGACAAACGCGTTAAAGACATGCGCAGTGTCATCCGGCAAATGATTGCCGCTGAACACCCTTTTTTAGCCGTGTGCCTGAGTCATCAGATTCTTTCTACCTTATTGGGCTTGCCCATTGTTCGTTTATCTCCCCCGAACCAAGGGGTACAAAAGATGATCTGCCTTGATGGTCAACCGGAAAATGTCGGCTTCTACAATACATTTTGCGCCATGGCAGATGAACACATCCGCGGCAAACTCAATGATGCCGGGATCACCCTGTACTTTGATGATGATCAGCAAGTGCATGCCATTCGCAGTGCCAGATTTGCATCGGTTCAATTCCATTTGGAGTCTTTTCTGACCATCAATGGGCCTGAGATCCTGGACCGTTTTGTTAAACCGCTTTTACACACACAACTTGCCGGAAGCAAAGAAAAATGCCTAACAGTATCGTAATTGATTATCACGTCATGAATGCATTTACCCATACCCCACTGGAAGGAAACCCTGTTGCGGTCTTTCACGATAGTGAGGCGTTATCTGCATCAATGATGCAGGCGATTGCCCGCCAACTCCAGCTCTCAGAAACCACATTTATCAGTGAAAGCACTGAAGATGGGCATGCGCGTGTGAGAATTTTCACACCGGTCAATGAGTTACCGTTTGCAGGACATCCCCTGATGGGAACTGCCAGTGCATTTTCTCGACGCAATAAACTCAATGACTTCGTTTTCCACACCCATATTGGCGCCGTACCGGTTTCAGTGGTGCACCACAGTGAAGTGCTGAGTGAAGTCAAAATTACCGTACCTTTGGCGAGTGCTGAACCATTTGCCGAAGAAAAGAAACTATTGGCTGCGCTGGGTCTGGAAAAAGCAGAATCACCCATTGAAATCTATGATGCAGGCGCACGGCATGTCTTGGTGGCCGTAGACAGTATTTCAACATTACATGGACTCCAGCCCGATCATCGTGCTTTGGCAGACTTTGAGAATTTGGCGGTGAACTGCTTTTCCTGGAACGGGAAAAACGTCGAAAACCGGATGTTCTCTCCTGCTTATGGCGTGACGGAAGATGCCGGAACCGGTTCTGTGGTAGGACCAATAGTGCAGCACTTAATTAAGTCCGGGCAAATACAGATGAACGAAAAAGTGATGATTGAACAAGGCCTGTTATTGAACCGCCGTTGCGTGATGTATGGCGAAGTTAAATCCAGGGAGGGGCTTGCTGCCCATACTGAATTATCAGGGCAAGTCTGCTACTTCTCAGAATGCAGCGCCCGTTTTTAATCAATGTGCCCGCTCCGATTAAAGGGGATGAAAGGAAGAGAAAAATGAAGAGACTCGAGTCATTAACCGGACTGCTGGATGTGCCTTTTCCGCACTATGACAATCCGCCTCCCTCACCGGAGACAGTGATAAAAGCGTGGTTAGCGCGGGCACGGAATGGCGATGTCTGTGAGCCCGATGCCTATACGCTGGCCACGCGCAATGTTGATGGTGATATTTCAATGCGCACGATGTTTCCTGTCCGTTTTGATGGTGATGCCTTGTTATTTGCGACGCACCGCTCCAGCCGCAAAGGTCAGGATATTGACTCAACAGGCTCTGCCGGCTGCCATATCTATTGGCGTGAGCTGGGGCGCCAGTTAAGTCTTTCCGGGTCAGTGGTATTGGCTTCCGATGACGTGGCTGAGGCGGTTTGGCATGCACGGGACCCTGCATATGACCCGGTGTCAACGGTGTCTAGTCAAAGTGCCCCTCTCACGGATATTCCGGCATTATTCCATGAAATCGCTAAATATGACGGGAAAAGTAAATTACCACGCCCTGAACGTTTTGTTGTCTATCAGTTCATCATCGCACGCTGTGAATTCTGGGCGGTCGATGCATCCCGCATACACAAAAGACTGGTTTACAGTCGCACCGAAAAGGGATGGAAAAATGAACGATTACAGCCATGAAATTGAGCAGATAGCGGCGGCGCAGGCCTGTCATGGCCCTAACCGCTTTGTTCATGCTGTTATGAAATGGCATTTTTCTGAAGAAACGGGAACCGTTGTTGTGTCTCACCTCAGCCGTTATGCCTTTTACCCCCGGATCTTGGAAAAAGATACGGCAATTCGTTTACCCGGTGACGGGCAAATTGGAGACAGCCTGGCTGATATTGCTACTGAGAGAACGGGGAGCTATTAGGGCAATACGGTATAAATTTTTTTAAACGATAGGAGCTAATCATCAGAAAATAGCAAAATTGCAGATAATAAAATCAGTCTCTTTGTTAAAAAAATAATAAAGGAATGATCAAATCACATTCAGACAGAACTACGATAATAAAAGAAGGCCACAGTAATATGAGTAATATCATTATCTTTGATGAACATATCATGGATGAACATATCATGATCACACCAGAACAACTTAAAGCAGAATTTCCGCTTCCTGTAAAACAGCAAACTGAGATAAAACATTTTCGAAAAACGATTGCAGATATTATTGCCGGACGAGATCCTCGCTTATTAGTCATATGCGGGCCTTGCTCAATACATGATCCAAAAGCAGCTATTGATTATGCGCACCATCTCAAAGCGCTGTCGAATCAAGTCAGTGACCGGCTCTACCTTGTCATGCGAGTCTATTTTGAGAAACCGAGAACGACTGTTGGATGGAAAGGATTCATCAATGATCCGGATATGGATGGCTCATTTAACATTGAGAAAGGTCTGAAAGCCGCACGCTCTTTATTAGTTGAGCTGGCTCAATTGGGGCTACCGCTGGCAACGGAAATACTCGACCCGAATAGTCCGCCATACTTAGAAGACATGTTTAGTTGGTCAGCGATTGGGGCTCGTACATCAGAATCTCAGCCCCACCGTGAAATCGCCTCAGGTCTGTCCATGCCCGTTGGTTTTAAAAACAGCACCAATGGATGTTTATCCTCAGCGATTAATGCAATACATTCAGCGGCAATACCCCACCGTTTTATCGCCATTAGTCAAACGGGGCAAGCTTGCTTATTACAAACAAAAGGAAACCCAAGCGGGCATATTGTCCTGCGTGGTGGAGCTATGCCTAATTATAATCCGGCTGAGATCACTAAATGTGAAAATGAAATGGTCAATGCTGGGTTGAAACCTGCAATTATCGTGGATTGCAGTCATGGTAATTCACATAAAAATTACTGTCGCCAACCAAGCGTCGCAGAATCTGTTGTCGCGCAAGTCAGTAATGGAAATCGTGCCATCGTTGGTTTGATGCTTGAAAGTCACCTTAACGAAGGGAATCAACCACCAAACAAGCTTCGTAGTGAAATGGAATATGGCGTTTCTGTTACTGATGGCTGCATCAGTTGGCAAACAACCGAAACATTATTACATCAAATTTATCAAACATTAAATAATAAACCATCTTTTAAGTGGATTACGAAAGAAGAAAGTGAAATGCTCCCTAATTAACATTAAATGAGTACGGACCTTACGTCTAAATTAAGGAAAATAGAGTACAATGCCATGATATCAGGCATTCATATTGAAACAATTATCTTTGAGAATGAGTTCAGAATTTATCAAGCATGAAACTGTCCGAAAAAGCCAAAAATAAAAATTATGTGAATTCATTCGCAATTATTTATTTTTACTATAATGTAATAGATAAAATTTATTGGTAATTTGGGATCTGATTAAAAGCAGATCCCAATCTGTCTTCTATCTATTTATCCATGATTCAGCGAATTAAGGGTTTATTACCCTATCTGATAAGTTATCAGATATTAGGCGCTAAAAATCACGGAATGAAATTTAATCTGAATAATGACCAACAATGTCATAAATTCCAGGGCTAGCCTTAGCGATTGCCATAGTCCGTTTTGCGAATTCCGCAGATGCAGGATCAGCCTGAGTTGCCTGAACATCAGCGATACTTTTCCATTTCGCAATATTAACAACCCGGCTACCATCTTTGCTGGCTAACAAGGTCACTGAAATGAAACCTGGTCGCTTGCTGATGACCGATTCAGTACCCTCTTGCAGGAGCTTGATAAGTTCAGCTTGTTTGCTGGGATCGACTTCAATGACATTGATGAATGTAACTTCGGACATTACCGTTCTCCTTAATGAATAATAAGTTATACCAGCTTTGCAGACAAACGAGACTTGCTAGCTTGTATCTTAACAGAACCTAAGACGATTCAGCAGTGCAATATGTCAGGCCATTTTAAAAAATATTTATTTTTACGTCCGGAGGCTGACATTTTCACCCTAATTCTCGTCATTAAAGTTTAGAACACTTTTTGAAAGAGGCTAATAAATTGTTAGTGCTTCATATATACACATAGCATGTTTTATTGTATACACTACAGGAATACTTAATTACTTATTAGCTTCTTTATTATTTGTATTTACAACACTCACTCCTTGTTTTCAAGAGAATTAATTTAGCATCAACATTATTTACTTTGATTATGAAGTCAGAGGAAACTATATCTAAATAACGTTTTAAAATAATAAGTTATTTAAATGTTAGTTATAGTCCTCAGTATGAGTTAAGAGAAATAAAATGAGTAAGCAGAAACAGCCAAATGAATTAAATGAAGAAAAACCGGCCCAAGTTTATTCCAACCGAGCCAAACTTGAATCACTGGCCTATCGGTTTTTGGGAACGATCCCAGATGCTGAAGATGCTGTGCAAGAAACGTATTTACGGTGGCATAAACTTACTCAGACAGAACGTGAGCAGATCATATCTCCTCTTGCTTGGCAACGAACAACACTGACACGGATTTGCTTCGATCAACTTAAATCAGCCAAGTCAAAACGTGAAATCTATATTGGTGAGTGGTTACCTGAACCTGTCTCACAAGGCGAATGCTGGGCATCAACCATGGAATCGCCTGAAGCCAGAGATCCTGTTAATGACCTTATCTTGGAGCATTCAGTTTCTATGGCACTGATGATAGTTCTGGATAAGATGACCCCTGCTGAACGTGTCAGTTTTATCCTTCATGATGTCTTTCAATACTCTTTTGACGAAATTAGTGAAATTGTTAATAGAACGCCACAAGCCTGCCGTCAATTAGCGTCTTCAGGACGTAAGCGAGTCAATCGGGAACGCCATTTAGCATACTCTTCCGAAGAACATCTGCGCGTTAATCGCGCTTTTCGCTCTGCATGGCTTACAGGCAATATCAAGGAGTTGGTTGCCGTTTTAGATGAAAAAGCCTGCGCCATTACTGATAGTGGCGGCCTTGCCAGCGCAGCTGCCGAACCATTATGTGGCCGGGATGCCATTATTAATTTCTTCCTCTCTGCCTTTGAACGTCAGCATGATCTCCAGATTGAAGAAGAATATGTTAATGGTGAACCAGGGCTGGTAGGCAAAGTAGCGGGTCATACTGTTACGGTGATCTCAACCCATGTACAAGAAGGGCAAATCAAGGATATCTGGGTCATGCGTAACCCAGAAAAACTGACTGTTTGGCATTAGCCAATTCAAATGAGGTTATTTACTATGGCAGCGATAAGTGATTGTTCGGGGAAAGTCGTCATTATTGGTGCTGGAATCGGTGGGGTAACTCTTGCCGCCCTGCTTTCTTCATCTGGTGTAAAATGTGACATTTATGAACAGCGGACAACGTTTTCTGAAGATGGGTTTGGCCTGAATATTCAACCTGAAGCAGTATCCGTCTTATATCGTTTGGGTCTGGCTGACAAGTTGAATTCTTGTGGAATACAGACCAGAGTACACCGCTATGTTGACCATTCGGGAAACCTTCTTTTCGAAGAAGTAAGGGGGATAGAAGCTGGCTTTGATACTCCTCAGGTGTCTATATCCCGTTCCGAACTGCATAACCTGATATTTTCTAACGTCAAAACAAACGCGGCCTTTCACTTCGGCAAAAAGTTTTCTACCGATACTTTATGTCAGGCAGAGTGGGCAAAAAATCTTATTGTGGGTGCCGATGGCATTCATTCAGCCATGCGTCAAAACTTGTTTCCGGATTCTATGCAACTCAATTCCGGTACTATGACGTTATGGCGGGGAATGACCCCCATGCCAAAGTTTCTGGATGGCCGAACAATGATTATCGCCAACGGTGACGACGGAATCCGTCTCATCGCCTATCCGGTTTCCAAACCTCATGATTTGCGTGGGGAGAGCCTCATTAACTGGGTTCTCCTTGTACCGATATCACTTGATAAACCATTTGATATAACCACCCATCGTGTCCAAGCGACAAATTTTCTGCTCGGCCTGATTAAAGACTGGCATTTTGATTGGTTAAACCTACAAACATTAATCTCCACAAGCAAAACACTCATGCGAACCTCAATGGTTGACAGAAATCCACTGGATAAATGGAGCCATGACCAATGTGTTCTGATAGGTGATGCTGCTCATCCCATGTTTCCGATTGGCGCAAATGGAGCGACTCAATCAATCATTGATGCCGGAACGCTTGCCACTGCTATCTGTGAATCCCCTGATTTCAAAACAGCAATAGCGAAGTTTGAGCAGATACGCATACCTGCTGTATCCAGAATTGTAAAAGCAAATCGGGAAATGAATTTACGTGAACTTGCTAGTCAGGCTCTCAGTCCACAAGAGCGGGTTCAGGAACTTGTTATCACAACGGCCAATTACAAAGCTGAAACGACAAGGACGAATTAGGATTAACTCTGTTGTCTCAATAATAATAACCCATAAATAATAAATCTATAAAACTGGAGTTCTGAAATGAGTGAACAACCTTCCCTTCCCCAATTCGATGCTATTGTCATTGGTGCCGGCCTCTCCGGTCTGTTTGCAGCTCACAAAATTCATAATGAATTAGGCTTAAAAGTACTTGGTCTTGAAAAAGGTAAAAATGTCGGCGGTACCTGGTATTGGAATCGTTATCCTGGTGTTCAGGCAGATACCGATGGATTTGCTTATCGTTACTCCTTTGACAAAGAAGTTTCCCCACAGTGGGATATCTATGCCCGGTATCAAACCGGCGAACAAATGCGGGATTATTTGGAAAGTGTTGCAAGCCGAAATAATATTTTTGAATTGTTCCGTTTTGAAACCGGTGTCAGTGAAGCTATTTATGATGAGGCGGAAAATATCTGGCGGGTGACAACTACCAATGGAGATGTTATTACAACTCGGTATCTGGTCAGTGCTGTCGGCGTATTATCTGAACCCGTTTTACCAAAAATCAAAGATCTTGATAAATTTAAAGGGCAAATCGTACATACCGCACGTTGGCCAGATAATGTGAAGATGGATGGTCTTCGTGTTGGGGTATTGGGGACAGGCTCAACGGGCGCCCAGCTGATTGTTGCCGCCAGCCAGGTAGCATCCAAACTGACGGTATTTCAACGTTCAGCCCAGTATATTGTCCCCGCAGGGCAACGTCGTCTGACAAAAAATGAAGTGGAACATTACTTCTCAAATTTTGACGAAGTATGGGACGAATGGCGGAAAACCCGTCTGGCTTGTGGCTTTGACGAACCCAATATAGGCGCAACTGAAGTCTCCCCAGAAGAGCAAAAATCAGTTTTTGAACGCGCATGGAACGAAGGGGGTGGATTTGGTTTTATGTTTGGTACTTTCAATGACCTTTCCTTTAATCCGGACTCCAACCGCGCCGCCTGTCAGTTTATAGTCGAAAAAATCAAAGAGATTGTTAAAGATCCTGAGACGGCCCGTCGCCTTACACCGACAGAATGCTATGCCAAACGCCCCGCCTCGGTAGATGGATACTATGAAGTCTATAATCAACCGAATGTAGAATTAGTCAGCTTGTTAGATACCCCCATCGTGCAGGCAACAGAAAAAGGCCTGATTACTGCTGATGGCGTTGAGCATGAAATTGATATTCTTATTTGTGCTACAGGATTTGACGCAATTGAAGGTGCTTACCGGAACTTCAAGGTCGTTGGGCGCAATAATGAGGCTCTCCTTGACACATGGGGAGAAAATCCGGCGGCTTATTTAGGTGTTTTTACACCGGGATTCCCCAATTTATTTACGCTTCTTGGCCCACAAGGGATATTCTCGAATCTTGCCGCAGGTATTGAAACACAGGTAAATTTCATCGGTGATATTATTTCTTGGTCTGAAAAGAATCTGGAGACGGTTATTGAAGTCACACCCCAAGCACTCTCCGAATGGTCAAAAACTTGTGAACAATTGGCCAATCATACTGTCTTTGCTCAGGTGAAATCTTGGATATTCGGAAGTAACCTACCGGGCTTCCCACCTCGTGTTCTTTTTTATTTCGGTGGTCTTAAAGAATATATTTCAACTTTTGAGCGTGAACGCAGTAATAATTTCTCTGGCTTCAATAGAAAACATTAAATATCAACTAAAAAATCTTATACACTAACTTTGAAAAGATATATTTTTTCAAAATGGGCTGACATAACAAGGCAATCATACGTCATATACATTGAAGGAAAAATATTGATAGATTGATATAACACTCACAACTTATTTAGCTAAAAAACCCAACAATAAATTAAGCTGCGTGGATGAACACATCCCACAGCTTTCTTATTTTTATTAAATGGAAATTATGTAAACGCTGTTATTATATCATTTTAAAAAATGAGATTATCTATGACTAACAAAATCAAAAAACAACAAAAATCACATAATGAATTGGAATGAATTATTTTAATCTTTCTTCTCAATTCCGCGATATAACTGACTATACTCCATGGGTTTTGAGTTGCAATTCAATCTAAATAGCTGCAATTTGAAAAAAAACAGATATAAACTATCACGTATTTGGATTAGTTTACTAGTGTAACGATATCATATTTTCTGTCATTGTGAAAAAAACATCCTCCCTTATTCAAGGATCAGTTTATTATTATAGAAGGAACAATTAAATGTTTTATGTAAATATTTCAAAGAAATGACGGTAATTTTCATCACCTTGATAATCACAATATAACATAATACAATTAAATGGAAACGCTGTTGGTTACCTTAAACATGTTAACTTTTGATTAACTTTTCTATTCATGAAAATGAATTAATGATATTGCAATTGTTAGTCGAACCCTCCTTTTATCATGTATATTTTTTATATCTATAAATCGTAAAAATGCATTCCGTTTTGCACTGAGACATATCACGACCGTTGGAGATTATTAGCAATAGATATACAGGAATGATGAATCATTTAAAAAATGACTTAAAGTGTAACAAAATATTTCACACAATGAAAAGGTTGATATAAATGATAGGAAAAAAAATCGTTGTTAGCCTAGGAATTGCTTTATTGTTGGTGGTTGTCATTTTCATTTATAGACTAAATAGTTCCGGTAATAATGAATCAGGATATATGACCTACCCACCAACAAAGGTCGCTTTGGCTAAAGTAAAAGAAGTCAGTCCCCCCCGGACATTATATGGTGTCGGGGAGCTTGAAGCTGACAGGCAAGTACGCTTGGCATCAGAAACCAGTGGCAGGGTCACCAGTATTGAATTCCAGTCGGGTCAATATGTGGAGAAAGGCCAGTTATTGGTACAAATTAACGATTCCGTAGAACAGGCGGAGCTTGTCCGTCTTCAGGCTCAATGGAAAAATGCTGACAGGTTATACCAACGTACCAGCAAATTATTTGCCAATAAGGTTGCGGCGGCAGCTGAATTGGATAATACCTTGGCAGAACGCGATATGGCCCTGGCTTCGATTCGCCAAACCGAAGCCCTCATTGCCCAGAAAGCAATTCGGGCTCCCTTTTCAGGTGTCATGGGTATTCGACAAATTCATATCGGAGAGTTTCTGCATGCAGGTAATGCGATTGCCAATTTAGTGGATGCAAAAAATCTCAAACTGAATTTTTCGCTAGATGAACAAGCAAGCCCTGAATTACATATTGGACAGACCGTGAACGTACAGGTTGATGCATATCCGAATGAGAGTTTCCCCGCTCAAATAAGTGCTATTGATCCCCTGATTGGCAAATCACGTACCGTCCAAGTACAAGCTCGCCTGAATAACCTTGATGGAAAACTAAAAGCAGGAATGTACGCCAATATACAAGTTGTACGCCCAAATACGGCTCAGGTTTTGACCGTGCCGGAAACGGCAGTGACCTACACGGCCTATGGCGATACTGTTTTTGTGGCGCAACGTACAGAACAACAAACTGAACAGCAGCAGCCGATGACAGCAAAACGTGTCTCCGTTGAAGTCGGGCAACGCTGGAATGGCATGATAGAAATCAAGAAAGGATTGACCGAAGGAGAGCTAGTGGTGACATCTGGTCAATTGAAACTCAATGATGGCGCACAAGTGGTTGCAGTTGCTGAAGATACACTGAATACAGCAAAACCATCTGCAACAGGTTCTTAATGGAGACGGAAAAATGACATTTACCGATCTTTTTGTTCGCCGGCCTGTACTTGCTCTTGTAGTCAGTACATTGATCCTGTTATTGGGGCTGTTTGCCCTGAATAAACTGTCCGTTCGGCAATATCCACAATTAGAAAGTTCAACCATTACTGTCACGACGGAATATCCCGGGGCTTCATCCGACTTGATGCAAGGATTTGTAACCCAGCCGATATCACAGGCTGTTTCTTCTGTAGAAGGCGTCGATTATCTCTCTTCTTCTTCAGTGCAGGGCAGGAGTACCGTGAGCATCCGTATGGAACTTAACCGTGATTCCACCCAAGCCTTAACTCAAGTGATGGCAAAAGTGAATCAGGTCAGGTATAAGCTGCCAACACAGGCTTATGACCCGGTTATTGAGATTTCATCAGGAGAATCAACAGCTGTCGCTTACGTAGCATTTTCCAGTGATACCTTGCCGGCATCATCTGTGACAGATTACCTTTCAAGAGTGGTTGAACCTATGTTTTCCTCTATTGAAGGTGTCTCAAAAGTGCAGGTCATGGGCGGACAGAGACTTTCCATGCGCTTATGGCTGGATGCAGATCGCCTTGCAGGGCGTGGATTGACAGCTGCGGATGTGGCGGCGGCGGTGAGGCAAAATAATTATCAGGCCGCACCGGGTAAGGTGAAAGGTGAATATGTCATTTCAAATGTGCATGTTAATACCGATCTCACTAACGTCGACGAGTTTCGTGATCTGGTTATCCGCAATGACGGCAATGGGCTGGTCCGCCTCAAAGATGTTGGCACAGTGGAACTGGGTGCGGCAGCAACTGAAACCAGTGCCATGCTGAACGGTAAGGCAGCAGTAAATTTAGGGTTATTTTCAACACCAACAGGTAACCCTCTTATCATTGTTGATGGCATCAAACGTTTATTGCCTGATATTCAAAAGACACTCCCTCCGGGGGTTAAGGTGGATTTGGCATTTGAAACTTCCCGCTTTATTAAAGCCTCGATTGATGAAGTTGCCAATACGCTGCTGGAAGCACTCATTATTGTCATGACAGTGATTTACCTCTGCCTTGGGTCATTGCGCAGTGTATTAATTCCGATTGTTGCCATCCCTTTATCAATGCTGGGAGCCGCAGGATTAATGCTGTTATTTAGTTTCAGTATTAATTTGTTGACGCTATTGGCGATGGTTCTGGCAATTGGCCTTGTCGTCGATGATGCTATTGTCGTCGTTGAAAACGTACATCGCCATATTGAAGAAGGCTTGTCACCTGTTGAAGCCGCCTTAACCGGTGCAAGGGAAGTCGCAGGCCCTGTGATTGCGATGACCATTACTCTTGCAGCAGTTTATGCACCGATTGGCTTGATGTCAGGGTTGACCGGTGCCTTATTTAAAGAATTTGCTTTAACGCTGGCAGGTGCTGTTATCGTATCCGGTATAGTGGCCCTGACGTTGTCGCCAGTCATGAGTTCTTTTTTATTACAGTCGAAACAGCAAGAAGGAAGGATGGCACGGGTGGCTGAGGCGTTTTTTGATAAAATCGCCCACTATTACTCCCTCACGCTCAGTATTTCTTTGCGTTATCGCTGGGTTACAGGCACGTTTGCTTTATTAGTGGTGATAAGTCTGCCCCTACTTTATAAACAAGCCCGCCAAGAATTAGCGCCAGTGGAAGATCAGGCTGGTGTGCTGGCCGCCATTAAGTCACCACAACATGCGAACTTAGATTATGTAGAGCGATTTGCCCACAAACTTGATGGCGTATTCAATGACATTCCAGAAATGGTGAGTACATGGATTATTAATGGAACAGATGGGATTTCTTCAAGTTTTAGTGGAGTCAACTTGACCGACTGGAGTCAACGCACACGTTCGGCTTCAGATATTCAGGCACAATTGCAAATGGCAGTCAGTGAGGTAGAAGGGAGCAGTATTTTTATATTCCAGCTCCCGCCGTTGCCCGGCTCCACTGGAGGGCTGCCCGTTCAAATGGTACTGCGTAGTACACAAGATTACCCTGTCCTGTACCAAACAATGGAGGAAATTAAACAGCAAGCGCGGGCAAGCGGATTATTTGTGGTTGTAGACAGCGATCTGGATTACAACAATCCAGTGGTAAAAGTGCGGATTGATCGCGCCAAGGCCAATAGCCTGGGAATTAGAATGCAAGATATCGGTGAATCCCTGGCGTTGCTGGTCGGAGAGAACTATATCAACAGATTTGGAATGAATGGCCGCTCATATGATGTTATTCCACAAAGTATACGCAGTCAGCGATTGACCCCTGAAGCTCTGGCACACCATTTTGTGAGAACGGAGAATCGAGATATGATCCCGCTTTCTACTGTGGTGTCAATTTCGACGCAAGTTGAGCCAAATAAATTAACCCAGTTCAACCAGCAGAATGCTGCCATTTTTCAGGCTATTCCCGCACCAGGAGTAACCTTGGGGCAAGCCGTGAATTTCCTTGAGGGAGTGCTGGATAATTTACCCGCAGGATACAGCTATGATTGGCAGTCAGATTCCCGTCAATATAAACAAGAAAGCCATGCTCTGGTTTTTGCTTTTTTAGCAGCTTTACTCATCATTTATTTGGTATTGGCTGCGCAATATGAAAGCCTTGTTGACCCTTTGATTATTTTGATCACTGTCCCCCTTTCTATTTGTGGTGCTCTGATCCCATTAGCGATGGGATACATTACGCTTAATATTTATACACAAATTGGGTTGGTAACGCTAATAGGGCTTATCAGTAAGCACGGTATCTTGATGGTAGAATTTGCCAATAAGTTACAGGAAGTTGAAGGAATAGATAAACGTTCGGCAATCTTGAAAGCAGCAAAAATTCGTCTCCGTCCGGTACTGATGACGACTGCGGCAATGGTGATCGGCTTAATCCCGCTGTTATTTGCCAGTGGTGCTGGTGCCAATAGCCGTTTTGGCATCGGGCTAGTGATTGTGTCAGGCATGTTGGTAGGGACATTTTTTACGTTATTTGTACTACCGACAATTTATACTTTCCTGGCAAGAAACCACTCTACCTCAGGAATGACACCGAGAAAGCAACAATTGTTCGAAGCTGACAAGAGACTCAATAAACAAACTCATTGATTTCGATTTCCGGCTCGCATTTTCTCGGCAGTATTTTAGGCGTTTTACCTTTTATGCACACCATGTAAGCACACCATATGGTTTGCAATAACTGTAAAACGCCTCTCATTCAGAAGTAATACACTAAACTGCAAGGCAATTTTTCAGAGCAAAACCTCATCAAATAATGCGGTTCTTTTCCAATTGTGCATTACGAGCTGCTTCCCTTGCTTCACGCTTTTTACGGGCATCACAAGGTTCTGGGCAATCACACACTTTTTCAACACCAATGCTACCCAAACCACCACAACTTCCCTGAATACTCTTGCGCTTAATAATGTAACCCAGCGACATACCCGCAAAAGCCAGCAGAAAAAAGATAAAAGCAGCAATAAAGACTTCCATAACTCTCTCCTCTCTCTTATTTCTTCTGTAAGAATGGCTTAAAGGCTGTGCTATAACGTTCTTCAAAACCATCTTTCGTTTTGACAATCATAAAGACAGGAATATTTAGCTTTTCAGCGACTTCCATACCTTTTTCTGGCCCCAATACATCCAAGCCTGTAGAAAAACCATCTGCACTCATGCAAGTCGGTGCGATCACAGTAATGGAAACCAAATTATGCTTGATCGGTTTGCCTGTCTTAGGATTAATGGTGTGAGAATAGCGAATACCATTTTGTTCAAAATAATTACGGTAATCTCCTGACGTTGCCACCGACATATTACCAGGCTCAATGATTTCTTGGGCGCTCTGTTCCATACCCGCATCGGATGGCTTTTCAATCGCTATTCGCCATGGATTGCCTTTACCATTATTACCCGATGTACGAACTTCACCGCCAATATCCACCATGTAATTTTTGATGTTCTGAGATCCCAAATATTCAGCTACAACATCAACACCATAGCCTTTGGCAATAGAAGAGAGGTCAACATAAAGTTCAGGGATAGTTTTAATCAGATTATTGCCTTCAACAGACAAATGTTCGATCCCAGTCCAGGCTCGGCGAGTTGCTAACTCTTCATCTGTTGGTGCTTTGGTAATTCGGCCTTCTGGACCAAATCCCCATAAATTAACCAATGGACCGACAGTGACATCCAAAGCCCCTTCTGTCAGTTTATTGATTCTGAGCGCTTCCTTAACCACTTTTGCTGTAGCAGCAGAGACGGCAAAAGGCTTATTCACGTCCCAGCTTTGATTAAAACGACTCAATTCAGAATTTGGCCGGTAAGTGGACATTTGATCGTTCACTTCTTCCAGTAGACGGTCAATCTCTTTTTGCAGGTCTCCCGGCGCAGGTACTGATGAATCAGCAACGTATTTAACCGAATAATACGTCCCCATTGTCTGCCCATTCAGGTTTTTCTGCTCAGGACCACCGCATGCTGCCAGCAGCATAACTGCAAACAACAATGTCCCCCAGTTGATCATTTTTTTACTCAACATAACTTACTCTTTCTGACTTATTTTGGCACTTTCTGAATTGTCAGCGCCCACAAAATGTGGGCGCTTGTCGATAAATCAATGTGTTACAACCATCAGCCGCCGAAATCATCCAGCATGATGTTTTCATCTTCTACGCCGAGGTCTTTCAACATTTTAATAACCGCAGCGTTCATGACCGGAGGCCCACACATGTAGAATTCACAATCTTCTGGTGCCGGGTGATCTTTCAGGTAGTTTTCATACAGAACATTATGGATAAAGCCTGTGTAACCATCCCAATTATCTTCCGGCAGAGCATCAGACAGCGCCACATGCCAGCTAAAGTTCTCGTTTTCTGCTGCCAAGTGGTCGAAATCTTCGGTATAGAACATTTCACGCTTAGAACGTGCGCCATACCAGAAGGTGATTTTACGCTTGGCATTCAAACGATTGAGTTGATCTAAAATGTGAGAACGCATTGGTGCCATACCAGCACCACCACCGATGAAGATCATTTCCGCATCAGTGTCTTTCGCAAAGAACTCACCGAATGGGCCAGAAATTGTTACCTTATCACCGGCTTTCAATGACCAGATATAAGAGGACATGATACCCGGTGTAACATCCGGATTTCTTGGTGGCGGAGTCGCAATACGCACGTTCAGCATGATGATGCCGTGCTCTTCCGGATAGTTCGCCATAGAGTATGCTCGAACTGTCGACTCTTTGACTTCAGAGACATAGCGGAACAGATTGAATTTATCCCAATCTTCACGATATTCCTCTGGTACGTCATAGTCAGCATAACGGGCTACATGTGGCGGACACTCAATCTGAATGTAACCACCGGCACGGAATGGCACGACTTCGCCCTCAGGAATTTTCAGCTTCAGTTCTTTAATGAAAGTCGCTTTGTTATCGTTGGAGATAACTTCACATTCCCATTTCTTAACGCCGAAAATTTCCTCTGGCAATTCAATTTTCAGGTCTTGCTTAACATTGACCTGACATGCCAAACGGCAACCTTCTTTCGCTTCACGCTTATTAATGTGAGAAAGCTCAGTCGGCAGGATATCACCGCCGCCATCCTTGATTTTCACACGGCACTGACCACAAGAGCCACCACCGCCACAAGCAGAGGATACAAAAATCCCCTGACTGGAAAGTACGTTCAACAATTTGTCGCCGGCAGGAGCTGAGAAACTTTTGTCCTCATCGCCATTGACTTCAACTTTAATATCCCCGGTGTTCACTAACTTAGATTTTGCGAACAAAATCATTGCCGTCAGTACCAACACAATCAGGGTAAACATTACTACGCCTAGAATGATTATATCCATGAATTCTTCCCGCCTTTAGAGCTGCACACCGGAGAAGGACATAAAGCCCAATGCCATCAAGCCAGTAGTGACAAAGGTGATCCCCAACCCTTTCAGACCTGCCGGAACATCCGCATATTTCATTTTTTCACGGATAGCAGCCATCAGAACAATCGCCAGCATCCAGCCCATACCTGAACCGAAACCATATACGATGGATTCGCTGAAGTTATAGTCACGCTGTGCCATGAAAGAAACACCACCGAAAATCGCACAGTTCACTGTAATCAACGGCAGGAAAATGCCCAACGCGTTGTAAAGTGCCGGAACATAACGGTCCAGAATCATTTCAAGGATCTGTACCAGTGCAGCAATCACCCCGATAAAGGTAATGAAGTTAAGGAAGCTTAAGTCCACCCCGTCCATCAGCGCCCCATCGCGGAGAACCAGATTGTAAACAAGGTTATTGGCAGGAACGGAAATTCCCAGTACAACAGTTACAGCTACACCCAGCCCAAAAGCTGTTTTAACATTCTTTGATACCGCCAGAAACGTACACATACCGAGAAAGAAAGATAGCGCCATATTCTCGATAAAAACTGCGCGGACAAACAAACTAATATAATGTTCCATTTTGTTTGTTACTCCTTCTCAACCTGCGCAGGTTTCAGAGTCCGCAGACCCCAAATCAGCATACCAATAATGAAGAATGCACTCGGTGCCAACAGGAACAGGCCATTTGGCTGATACCAACCACCATTTTTGACAGATTCCAGTACTGTAATACCGAATAATTTTCCTGAGCCGAACAGTTCACGCAGGAAGCCGACCAGCAGCAAAATAACACCGTAGCCTAAGCCGTTACCAATACCATCCATGAAACTTTCAACCGGAGGCGATTTCATGGCATAAGCTTCAGCACGTCCCATTACGATGCAGTTCGTGATGATAAGACCAACAAACACCGACAGCTGTTTAGAGATTTCGTAGGCGTAGGCCCGCAAAATCTGGTCAACCACGATAACCAATGATGCAATGATCGCCATCTGTACAATGATTCGCACACTGCCAGGAATGAAGTTACGAATCAATGAAATGAAAAAGTTAGAAAACGCCGTAACCAGTGTCACAGCAATCGTCATAACCAATGCAGTTTCCAGTTTGGTGGTAACAGCCAGTGCTGAACACACACCCAACACTTGCAGTGCAATTGGGTTATTATCAAATAACGGCCCAAGCAGGACGCGTTTTACCTCTTTACTATCAGCCATCTTTCAAGGCTCCCTCACGTACTTTTTTCAGGAACGGGCCAAAACCGTTATCACCCAGCCAGAAATCAAACATATGCTGAACACCGTTGGAAGTCAGGGTTGCGCCGGATAAACCATCTACACCATAAGGATTATCACCTGCCCCACCACGGACGATCTTAAGTGCCGGAACACCTTGCGGGTTATAAAGTTTTTTGCCTACCCATTGCTTGCGCCATTGAGGGTTATCAACTTCACCACCCAAACCCGGGGTTTCACCATGAGAGTAATAACTGATACCACGAGATGTTACGCCATCCACATCAATGGAAATAAAGGCATACATCACTGACCACAGACCAGATCCATAAATAGGCAAAACCAGTTCCGTCGTTTTGCCTGCCTCATCTTTCACCAGATAAATTTCTGCCATATTGGCGCGGCGACGGATTTTCGCCAGATCTTGTTCTGATGATAAAGCAGTACTGGTTTCATCACTGCGCAGGGCGCTGTTCAGGTCAAAATTACCACGGCTTTTTTGCAGTTTTGCAGTTTTCAAATCAAGCAATTCAGGCTGAATACGACTGTTATAAATCTCTTTAATTTCTTCAGTTGTCATGTCAGGTTTCAATAAACCCGCAACATCCAGAATATTGCGCTGCTTATCCAGCAGTTTCTGTTCCTGCTGCTGAGATTTCAAACCTACGGCTGATCCAGCAACGACAATTGAACATATGAGGCACAGCACAAAAACAACAAGAAACGTTCTGCCAATGCTGTCATTATTTTTTGGTTTATCATTAGCCACGGGCTTTTCTCCGCTTAATATTGGCCTGAACGACCAGATAATCGAACAGTGGCGCGAACAGATTAGCAAACAGGATCGCCAACATCATTCCTTCTGGGTACGCTGGGTTTACCACCCTGATCAAAACACACATAGCGCCAATCAGAATACCGTATGCCCATTTTCCTTTGTCTGTAAATGCAGCAGATACCGGATCAGTCGCCATGAAGATCATACCGAATGCGAAACCACCCAGAACCATATGCCAGTACCATTCCATACCAAACATTGGGTTAGTGCTGGAACCGATCATATTGAACAAGTAAGAGGTCGCAATCATACCCAGCATCACACCGGCAACAATGCGCCATGAAGCAATACGGGCAAACAGAATGATGGCACCACCGATGAAAATCATCAGCGTGGAAACTTCACCGATTGAGCCCGGGATATTACCAATGAATGCATCCAGCCAAGTCACTGGCTGCCCGGTAATGGTATTGACCAGACCGTGGCTACCTGAGGTTGCCCATTGGGACAGAGGAGTTGCACCAGAGAAACCGTCAGCCGCAGTCCAAACTAAATCACCTGAAATCTGAGCCGGATAAGCAAAGAACAGAAAAGCACGGCCAGCCAGTGCAGGGTTAAGGAAATTACGCCCTGTACCACCGAAGATTTCCTTGGCAATCACTACACCAAAGCTAATCCCTACTGCTGCCTGCCACAGTGGCAAGGTTGGCGGAACAATCAACGCAAACAGAATAGAACTGACGAAGAAACCTTCATTGATTTCATGTTTGCGGATAATGGCGAACAAAACTTCCCAGAAACCACCCACCACAAAAACAACAGCATAAATTGGCAGGAAGTAAGCCGCACCCAGCAACATTTTGCTGCCCCAACCGGCATCAGGTGTCAGTGATGCCCCAAGAAATTGGGCAAGCACATAATGCCAGTCAGAAGCCAGAACCTGCTGTAATGCATCTCCGCTGTATAAATGGGTCAGAGCCGGGATCGCCTGATTACCTACGTTATACATTCCCCAGAACATTGCCGGAAAAACAGACATCCATACCAAGATCATCATGCGTTTGAGATCGATGGCATCACGGACGTGGGCCTTCCCTTTTGTCACTGTTCCCGGTGTGTAGAAAACGGTGCTCACTGCCTCATAAAGAGGATAATACTTCTCCAGCTTGCCACCGGCCTCAAAGTGGTGTTCTACTTTTTCAAATAAATTTTTCAGGCCCATGAATTACCCTTCCTGCTCAATCTTAGTCAGCACATCACGCAATACCGGACCGTACTCATATTTACCGGGGCAAACATAGGTACATAATGCTAAATCTTCTTCATCCAGCTCCAGACAACCTAACGCCTGTGAACCATCAGTATCGCCCGCAAGCAAATCACGCAATAGATGCGTTGCCATGATATCCAGCGGCATCACACGTTCATAGTTGCCGATTGGTACCATGGAACGCTCACCACCATTGGTTGTGGTTGAGAAAGCGAAACGTTTCTTTTTCAGGAAGTGGCCAATTGTGGTACGGGTAATGGAGAATTTATTGGCTCCCGGCGCGATCCAGCCAAATAACTCTTTTTCACGGCCTTCAGCCAACACTGAAACCAGAGTATGGAAACGACCAAGATAATGACAAACATCATCTGATTTTGTACCACAAAGCACAGAACCCGAGATGATGCGGTTTTCGCCTTCCTTCAGTTGACCTTTCGTCAACTCAAGCAAATCAGCACCCAAACGGGTACGCACTAAACGTGGCGACTTGACTTGAGGCCCTGCCAGAGAAACCAGACGATCGGTGTACAGCTCACCCGTAGTAAACAGCTTGCCGATGGCAATAACATCCTGATAACCCAGATGCCATACCGTTTTTTGTACACTCACTGGTTCGATGAAGTGGATATGCGTTCCCACCAATCCTGCCGGATGTGGACCGACAAATTGGTTATAGATAATCTGAGCGTTGTTGCCCACCGTCGGAATATTTCCTGTTCCGTGGCAAACGTGGATTTTCCCTTCCGTCAGTTTTGACAGAATATTCAGACCATCAACAAAAGCCTCTTCTTGTGTCGCAATAACAACTAATGGATCAGCAGCCAGCGGCTGAGTGTCCATTGCTGTAACAAAGATTGCCTTTGGTGTGGAGCCTGGTGCCGGAGAACGACTGAAAGGGCGCGTGCGCAGCGCTGTCCACAGCCCTGATGCAAGCAGATTCTTTTCTACCTGCTCACGGCTCAGATTCGCGAGCTCAGCACGGTCATAGCGATCAAACGTAACTGCATCATCACCATTTACCTCAATCACAACGGATTGCAGGACACGACGTTCTCCGCGCCCGATGGTGATAACTTTTCCGCTTGCCGGGCTAGTGAAAAATACCCCTGGATTCTTTTTATCTTCAAAAAGAATTTGCCCTTTTTTGACATGCTCACCTTCCTTCACCAGCATAGAAGGACGCATTCCAACATATTCTTCGCCGAGTAAAGCGACATGGCGAGTTGTCGGACCATCTTCTATAACTTGGGCAGGCGCTCCTGCTATCGGGAGGTCGAGTCCTTTTTTAATTTTAATCATAAGATTTGCACAAGTTTATCAGTTAAATCATATACTACAAATTACCCTATGGTATTCCCTTTGGATAATGCAGCGACTTCAGTAATAAAAAACACCTTGAGCAATATATGTCTCAAGTTATTCACTCCGATAATCATTACAATTTTCTTTTAAGTTTTGCCGGCGGTAATTCTAACATCTCCCCTACTGACTGTCTGAATAATCAAGTGACTTAGCTCAAGCAAATAAGAATAATTTCTCTGCTGAACCGTTAACCATTCGAGAAAGACGAATGTAATCCTCACTTTTCCCTACAGCAGGGTAATTTTCAACCGAAAGGCAACATGACAACGGTTAGATATCCTTGCTGCCTTTTATTCAGCAAGTTGCCAAAATACCGTCATATCGGGTCCGATATTTTATCCATTTGTTACCTTTTTACACGACCGGACAATGAGAAAAACGATTTCTTATCTTTCAGTTAGCTTATTGCTATTCCATATACCTCTTTTGCCATTACTCAATCACTTATCTCCCATTCTTCTGAATTATTGCCCATTTGCCACGACGCAAAACACATTATTACTCAGGCAGGCTTAATCCCAAGATTCTGATCAATAACTTCAAAATCCCAGCAGGGTTTTATCATGTTAATGATAAACAGTTAAGGCCGAATAGCGGCTATTATCGAGCCATTAATCATACTCTTCCAAATGAGTTTGATAAATTCTGCGGTTATTCCGGCGGATACACAGTGGGTGTCAATCTATTGACGATGATACCTGTTGTCTTTCCAGTTGCAGCTCTGTTGGCCGTACTTGCTCACCGCCGTCATATACTTATCTATGCCCGGAGATTTGCTATTCCTTCGCCATCACGCCTTATCCTGAAATCCAATGAATATATATCATGACCAATCATCATATTGATGAAACAGACTAATACACGGAAGTGCTCTTTATAATAGGCAACACGAAATCAGAATCGATATTTATCCTTTCAGAAAAACCTCACAGAATATGGCCCAGCCTAAAACGAATGATAATTACCCGTTCAGGGGACAATAACAGCCCATTTATGAATACGTTATTAAAAATGGCCGGCTTGCCACCCTCAGCGTAATAAACGGGCAATATCTTGTTAAGATAAAAACAGAAAAGCCATCATCTTCTGAAAATGCAGGATCACGTTATTCTCTCGCCCAGGTAAAATAATTCATAATTTCCTGACTCAATGCGATGCCAAGTTTCATTTCCGGTTAAAGGCTGGGTTGCAATAACGGAAACAATATCTCCCGGCTGAGTGTGTTCCTGAAAATTTATCTCAATATCCTGATCAAGCAATTTCGCTTTGCCAAAAGGCGCACGGCGGGTAACCCAATGCAACTGAGTCGAACAATAAGCCATAACAAATTGCCCGTCAGACAAAAGCATATTGAAAACACCACGTTGCCTCAACTCATCGGCCAGAGACGCAACATACTTAAATACCGCAGGCCAATTGGAAGGGCATTTGGGATATCTCAAAGACAACTGATGTAATATCCAGCAAAATGCCCATTCACTGTCCGTTTCTCCCACCGGACGATAAGCGCCGGTTTTCAGGTTGCGATACCCTTTCAATTGCCCGTTATGTGCATAAGTCCAATATTTGCCCCATAATTCACGGGTAAATGGATGGGTATTTACCAGAGAAACATTCCCCCGATTTGCCTGACGAATATGAGCCACGATCACTTCTGATTTGATTGGGTAGCCTTGCACAAATTGAGCCACAGGTGAATGACAGCTGGATTGGTGATCCTTGAACGTCCTGTACCCCTTCCCTTCATAGAAAGTGATCCCCCAGCCATCCTTGTGCGGGCCGGTAAATCCTCCACGCTGGAATAAGCCACTCACGCTGAAAACGATATCTGTAGGCACATTGGCATTCATGCCAAGTAATTCACACATTGCTCCCCCTAACAAACAACAATTAGGCTCTTACCATTTCTTTTTCAATGAGTTGAATCAAGATATGAATAACTTTGATGTGGATTTCCTGAATACGATCCGCATAGCCAAAGTGAGGCACACGGATTTCAACATCTGCACTGCCCGCCATTTTACCGCCATCCTTGCCTGTCAGCGTAATGACTTTCATTCCTTTGGCCCGGGCAGCTTCAATCGCCTTGATGATATTGCCGGAGTTTCCTGAAGTTGAAATTCCCAACAACACATCACCCTGCTGGCCAACGGCTTCAAGATAACGAGAAAATACATAATCATAACCAAAATCATTGCTCACGCAGGATAAATGACTGGGATCAGAAATCGCAATGCCCGGATACCCCGGACGATTCTCACGGTAACGGCCTGTCAGCTCTTCCGCAAAATGCATAGCATCACAATGTGATCCCCCATTTCCGCAGGAAAGCACTTTTCCGCCTGCTTTAAATGAATCTGCCAGTAAAACAGCAGCTTTTTGAATGGCATCAATATTTGCGTCATCACTGAGGAATTTAGCCAGCGTATCGGCGGCTTCGGATAATTCGCTGCGGATCAGATCTTGATACATGGACTCATGCTCCTGAAAAGTCTTCGGGATTAATAATATCAATTTCCCAGTGTAACGGATTCCCCCCCCTGAAAGAAGAAGTCATTGCGTCTGAATGAAATTATTGCGTGTAAAACTAAAACGACTTTGTGAGCTAGATTGTAATTAAGATGTAAATATATTGATAAATACATTTTCCTCATCTAAAAATGAAGGACGTCACAACAGGTCAGACCTCTGACAACTCAACCTGAGATTTACAGGAGTTTTACTATGACCGCTCTCAGTATTATTTTATTTTTCGTTTTGATTGGCGGGCTTTGTTACCGCAATTTTAGTCTAACTATAAGTAGCTTAGCTCTTGTTGCCTATACATTATTAATGGGCATCACTGGCCTTTGGAGCTATTGGTTACTATTACCTCTCGTCATTATCCTATTCCCTCTTGTTTTTACACCAACACGTATGTCTTTATTTTCTGCGCCAGGATTAAAAGCGTTCCGCAAGGTCATGCCAAGCATGTCCACAACAGAAAAAGAAGCTATTGATGCTGGGACAACATGGTGGGAAGGCGATCTTTTCCGTGGTAATCCAGACTGGCAAAAACTGCATAATTATCCGAAACCTCAATTGACAGCTGAAGAGCAAGCGTTTATTGATGGCCCGGTTGAAGAAGTCTGCCGCATGGCGAATGATTTCGAAATTTCTCATGAATTGGCTGACTTACCGCCAGAAATCTGGACTTACCTGAAGGAGCAACGCTTCTTCGCTATGATCATCAAGAAAGAATATGGTGGTCTGGAATTTTCTGCGTATGCTCAATCTCAGGTTCTGCAAAAACTGGCTGGTGTGTCCGGTATTCTGGCGATTACTGTCGGTGTGCCCAACTCTTTGGGGCCAGGCGAATTATTGCAACACTATGGTACTGATGAACAGAAAAAACATTATCTTCCCGGCCTTGCGCGCGGAGAGGAGATTCCTTGCTTTGCCCTGACCAGCCCTGAAGCTGGCTCCGATGCTGGTGCTATTCCTGATACTGGCGTTGTCTGTATGGGTGAATGGCAAGGCAAACAAGTTCTGGGCATGCGCCTGAACTGGAACAAACGTTACATCACTCTGGCCCCTATCGCTACCGTTCTGGGATTGGCATTCAAACTGTATGACCCTGAACACCTGCTGGGTGAAACTGAATCTCTGGGTATCACTTGTGCCCTGATCCCAACCAATACGCCGGGTGTTGAAATTGGCCGCCGCCATTTCCCTCTGAACATTCCATTCCAGAATGGTCCAACCCGTGGCCACGATATTTTCGTTCCTATCGATTACATCATTGGTGGGCCGAAGATGGCAGGCCAAGGCTGGCGTATGCTGGTTGAATGTTTGTCTGTTGGCCGTGGCATTACCTTGCCATCCAACGCAACAGGCGGCTTAAAAAGTGCAGCCATGGGAATTGGCGCTTATTCCTATATTCGCCGTCAGTTCAAATTACCTATCGGCAAAATGGAAGGCATTGAAGAACCCCTGGCGCGTATCGCAGGTAACTCTTACCTGATGGATGCGGCGGCAACCATGATTACCAGCGGTATCATGCTGGGAGAAAAACCTGCCGTTCTGTCCGCCATTGTGAAATATCACTGTACCCACCGAGGCCAGCGCGCCATCATTGATGCCATGGATATCGCCGGTGGCAAAGGCATCTGTCTTGGGCCGTCAAACTTCCTTGCTCGTGGCTATCAGGGTTCACCCATTGCCATTACGGTGGAAGGCGCAAATATCCTGACCCGTAGCATGATCATCTTTGGTCAGGGCGCAATTCGCTGCCACCCTTATGTACTGGCTGAAATCGCCGCGGCAGAAAGTAATAATGTCAAAGCATTTGATAAAGCCCTGTTTGGTCATTTAGGCCATGTTGCCAGCAACACGCTGCGCAGCTTGTGGCTTGGCATTACCAAAGGCAGGACCAGTCATTCACCGGTCAGTGATGCAACTCGCCGTTATTATCAGCAAATTAACCGGTTAAGTGCCAACCTTGCTCTGCTCTCTGATGTTTCAATGGGAGTATTAGGTGGCAGCCTCAAACGTCGTGAACGTATTTCAGCGCGTCTGGGTGATATCCTGAGTCAAATATTCTTGGCTTCTGCAACCTTAAAACGCTATGACGATGAAGGCCGCCAAAAAGAAGATTTACCTTTGGTTCAATGGGCAGTAGAAGATAGCCTGTATCAAGCTGAAGTGGCAATGAACGATTTACTGCGCAATTTCCCTAACCGCTTAGTGTCTGGTTTAATGCGCGTACTCGTCTTCCCATTGGGTCGTTTGCATACAGCGCCATCCGATAAACTTGATCACAAACTGGCTCAGATATTGCAAACGCCTTCCGCTACCCGTAGCCGTATCGGACGCGGACAATACCTGACACCAAGCGAGCACAATCCTCATGGATTACTGGAAGCAGCATTGCACGACATCATCGCCGCAGAACCAATCCATGCTCGCTTGAATCGTGAAGCCGGCAAACATTTGAGTTTTACGCGTTTGGATCAATTAGCTGAAAAAGCGTTGGCTGAGCACAAAATTTCTCAGGAAGAGGCTGATATTCTGAAGCGTGCTGAAGCCAGCCGGCTTCGTTCAATTAATGTTGATGACTTTGATGCTGATGCATTTGCTGTACCCAATCCAGAAAAAAAGCCTAGCAGTCAGCACCAGACAAAAGCAGCTTGATGCTGACAAAAAGGTATAAATGCATTCACTGGGCTTCAAGTTGAAACGTGAAAGACCGGAAGAATAACAATCAATACGGGGATAATAAGTCCCCGTATTTTATTTTAAACGCTTTCCAAAGATAATAACTCTTCCATCGTCTGGCGACGCCGAATCAAGCGTACTTTTCCTTCCGTAAATAGCAGTTCTGGGATCAAAGGCCGGCTATTATAATTTGAAGACATGGATGCACCATAAGCCCCTGTATCATGAAAAATCAGATAATCGCCAACACGGGCCTGAGGTAGCATACGCGGTACAACATCCCCACCTTCCAATTGGGTAAACACATCCCCTGATTCACATAACGGCCCAGCAACTAATGTTTCCTGTAAAGTGCCTTCCTGAGAATCTGCCTCACTATCCTGCCTATTCGGCAAAACAGAGATATGATGATAACTGCCATACATGGCCGGACGCATTAAGTCATTGAAACCGGCATCCACCAGCACATAATGACGGCTTCTCATAGATTTTATTGCCCGCACTTCTGCCATTAAAATGCCTGACTGCGCCACCAAAAAACGGCCGGGTTCAATTTCCAGCTCCACATGATGCCCCACATGCTGTTCAATGCGCTGACGAGCCTCATGCCACAAACTGTAATAGTGCTCAGTATCAACCACTTCTTCACCTGTTTTATAGGGAATTGATAATCCGCCTCCGGCTGAAATGGCCTGAATATCCTCACCACACGATATGACCAGCTCCACCATGGCATCGCATACATTGGAGAGATGCTGATAATCCACACCTGAACCGATATGCATGTGCAAACCTACCAATTTCAATCCATGTTGATGGAGTTTTTCAAGCGCGGCGGGAAGCTCCTGGTACCAAATCCCATGTTTACTATTTTCACCGCCTGTATTCGTTTTTTGGCTATGCCCATGCCCGAATCCGGGATTGATACGTAACCAAACCGGATGACCAGAGACTCGCTCCCCAATCTGATCGAGCATATCAATAGAGCCGACATTTACCGGAATATCTAATTCAATAACACGATCCAGTGTGTCTTCATCAATGACATCCGCAGTAAATACAATTTCTGATTTATCGCGACCGGGTTGAAAACCGGCATAAAGTGCCCGTTCAATTTCTCCCAATGATACCGCATCCACTTTCACGCCCTGCTCCCTTATCAAACGCAAAATATGTGTGTTGGAGCAAGCTTTCTGAGCAAACCGAACAACATCAAATTGTTTTAATTTTTTTATCTGCTCAATGATGTCATCGCCATCATAAATCCACAGTGGTGTCCCGTATTGCTCAGGCAGGCTGAGTAAATTTTCAGGGGTAAAATATCTTGTCGAGTCGCCGGCAAAAATTGATGTTGTCATTGAAATGTCCTAAAAAACCGATATTGCTCTATTATCAACAGCGGTCAGACAGGAATAAAAATATCTATTTAATGGTAGTCTATTCATTTATGATATCGATTTGATTGTTTTATCGACATGAGATGATGCTTATGCATTCCTGTTCATGGCGACACATTGAAATTTTTCATGCTGTAATGACGACTAAAAATCTCACTGATGCCGCCATATTATTGAAAACGTCCCAGCCAACAGTAAGCCGTGAACTTGCCCGCCTTGAGCTTTTGTTGAAATTTAAACTGTTTGATCGAATTAAAGGACGCCTGTTTCCTACGACACAAGGGTTACGATTTTTCGAAGAAGTTCAGCGTTCTTATTATGGGTTAGAAAGAATACTTGGTGCGGCTGAAAGCATCCGACAATTTGAACATGCTCAGTTATCTATTGCCTGCCTGCCAATGTTTTCTCAGTCTCTGCTGCCAAAAGCCTGCCACAGTTTTATCCAATGCTACCCAGACGTAAAACTGACGATTATTCCGCAGGAATCTCCTCTTTTGGAAGAATGGCTCTCAGCACAGCGACACGACATCGGCCTGACCGAGCATTTGCGGACTCCTGCCGGCACTCAACAAGAAACACTGATGACATTAAATGAAGTGTGTGTTTTACCCATTGATCACCCTCTATGCCAGAAACCCCAATTGACACCAGAAGATTTCAATGGAGAACAATTCATTAGCCTGTCAATTACCGACAGCTACAGGCAACTCATTGATACCATCTTTACGGAACATCACGTCAATCGCAATATGGTGATGGAAACCCACAGTGCAACCTCGATTTGTGCCATGGTCAACGAAGGTATTGGATTATCTATCGTCAACCCGCTAACCGCATTGAATTATTTGGATATCAACGCAAATATTCGCATTCGGCCATTCAGTATCGACATCCCGTTCACTGTAAGTTTAATCAAGCCAATACACCGGCCATCTTCAGAGCCTGTTGAAGCCTTTATTGCGCACCTGAAACAACAGGCAGGCTTATTTCCTGCAAAGCTGGCATTAGCTTTCCAGCGTTAATGATTGCCAATGTGGTGATGTGGAAAACCATTCGACCAGAAAATCCAGCAATACCCGCAATGTTACAGGCATATTCTGGCGACTGGCATAAATACCGTAGATCCCCATTACCTGTGGCTGATAATCAGGTAGCAATGCGACCAGCTGACCCGATTTCAAATAAGAAGATACAGAATAATAGGGCTGCATTGCTATTCCTGCCCCTTGTAAAGCCGCCTCCATCAATACAGTCGATTCATTGGCACTCAGCGTTCCACTCACCGGAACAGAATATTGTTCATGCTGCTTTTCAAACAGCCATAAACTTTTCCCGAAAAAATTATAAGTCAGGCAATTGTGTGCCGCTAAATCAACAGGACTTTGAGGAATAGATTTTCCTGCTAAATAAGAAGGCGCAGCACAAACAACGGAGTGGCATGTAGATAAAGGGCGAGCAATTAAGTTCGGCTCTAAATTATTAGTAATGCGGATCGCCAAATCAATCCGCTCCTCAATCAAATTGACCGCTTTATTATTGAGTTGCAAATTGACAGCAATATGTGGATAGATCCTCATAAATTCAGGAATGGCAAAGGCCAATGCACTGATGCCCAATGATTGGGAACAGCTTACACGCAACAATCCTTTTAAAGTCTGCGCTTCTGAAGACTGTTGAACGGGCATGGTATCCGCCAATTCCATTAACTTAAGACTATGCTGATAAACACTCTCTCCCGCCGAAGTCAGACTGATCTTGCGTGTCGTTCGGTGCAATAAACGAATACCTGCCCATTTTTCCATTTCAGCCAAATAACGGGATACCATTGCTCTGGACATATCCAAATATTCTGCCGCAGCAATCAGGCTTCCCTGCTCAACAATGGTGACAAATACCCGTGCTGCTGTAACTCTATCCATTTTAGAACGCCTGCTTTTTTTAATTAGTTCGATATATGCAACAAATAGTTGCTAGTTACGGGGTTTTTCAATCGAAATATGCAACTTATCATACATCTCATTCATGCAAATAGGCATTTTGGTATAGGAATTCGATGATGACTCGCAAAACAAAATTAAATATCGCACTCGCAGCGACCCTTTCTTTGGGCATGGCAACAATGGCTCAAGCCGCCAATCTTAAACTCGACATCTACAATCCGGGCGAAAAAGGCATTTTCCCTGTTTCTTCCGAAATCATTAGTGGTGATCATGAAGTTGCTCTGATTGACGCTCAGTTTAAGAAAAACGATGCCCAAGAGCTGGTAAAAATGATCCAAAAAACGGGTAAAAAGCTAACAACGATCTATATCAGCCATTCTGATCCTGATTTTTACTTTGGCCTTGATGTGATCACGGATGCATTTCCTAAAGCCAAAGTTATTGCATCTCCAGAAACAATCAAAGCAATCAATGAAACTAAAGATGGCAAACTCGCCTATTGGGGCGGCATTCTGGCGGATCAAGCCCCTCAAAAAATCATCGTTCCTGAACCAATGAAAGGAAACTCATTCTCCATTGATGGTGAAAAATTTATTGTTGAAGGATTGGATGGCCCGGCACCCGATCGTACTTTTGTCTGGATCCCTAAATTGAAAGCCGTTGTTGGTGGTGTGATTGTCTCTGACAACATCCACGTCTGGACTGCGGATACCCAGACCAAAGAATCACGCCAACATTGGATACAAACACTGGATCGCATAAAAAGCCTGAAGCCGGATACTGTCGTGCCAAGCCATTATTTGGGTAATTCAACAATGACTTTAGGAGCAGTGAGTTTCACCCAAAACTATCTGACAACCTTGGAAAAAGAGCTACCGAAAGCAAAAGATGCCGAAACCCTGATAGCAACGATGAAAAAGCACTATCCTGACCTTGCTGACGAATCCAGCCTTGAACTGGGAGCCAAGGTATTAAAAGGTGAAATGCAGTGGCCTCAATAAGTTGAAAATATAAGAGCAATCCATAAAGCTGCAACTTGATATACAACAGGCGCTGCGAATAGCAGCGTCTATATACAATCACAACTATTGCTAATCATTAATCACTAATCACTAATCACGGCTTCATCCTGATTATTTTCAACAGAAACGATAAGTTTGACCATTTTTAAATAACATCAATCAAATTCAATAGACTGCCCTGTAGAAAGATTTTTTGCATTCGGCAACCACAGTCTTCCCCATGCACCACTGCAATGACATGCATAAATGTGCGATATATTTTCTTTTTTGATGTATTTTCTCACTTCTAATAATTTAAACGGTGAAGCACGACGCAAATGCAAGCCGCCAATAACTGCATATACTTTTTCAATTCCAGTTATTTTCTTCGCATACTCAATAATATCAATAACACCTCGATGCCCGCACCCAATGAATATAATAAGCCCTTTTGTTGATTTATAGATCAACACACCTTCATCCTTGACAAAATCAGGTGAATACTTCTCATCACCGTCATTATTTATAATGATGCCATACTGTTTATTTTCATTCTTTTTTATTTCCCCCGAATATAAGAACCTCTCACTGATATGCATTTCATCCTTTGAGAAAAAAGCATCAAACTTATCAAAATCGACATCCTTTGATATTTTTTTAAGTCTTATCGCCGTGTTTTTTGTCACAGCCCAGCCATAATACCTTTCATTTTTAACATCCGGATGAGCAATTAACTTAGCATCGCTGGATAAAAAACCCAGTCCACCACAATGATCAAAATGCCCATGAGATATAATCACGGTTGTAACAGAAGATAAATCGATATTTAATTTCTTAGCGTTATCAATAAAACTCCTATCTGGCCCGGTATCAAAAAGTATAGTGTGTTTGTTATCTTGAATGAACAAACTTAAACCAGGCTTACCGATTAAACTTCCTTTGTAAGATTCAAAAACCTGGTTTTCCAATAAGGCCGTTATTTTTAATGTCATAACAGAGCTCATCTTCTCTATAAACGCAGTATTTATATACCTGCCGTCTTTCAAGTTACTATCTTGATGTATCTCGAAATTCAATAGGTATAAACGTAGTAAGAGCATGAACTCTTTAATGAAAACCTGCAAGCTATGCCGTGATAAATAACAATCATTGTTCCCCGGTTAACTAATGCTGCTCCCCGAGAACCATCAAATATCAATGACATGACTTAGGCAAAACCCCACCAGCACTATCGCAGACAGACATAAATAAGGCCCAAAGGCGATAAAGTCAGGATAGGATTTTCTTTTCCACCCCATTATCATAAACCCGAATAAACCGGATAAGGACGCCATGAGCATCAAGATTGGTATCATTTCCACACCTATCCATGCACCAATTGCAGCGGTCAGTTTAAGATCACCGTACCCTATCCCTTCTTTCTTTAAGGTATACCAACATAACCAATATAAAAACCATAAAAATAAATACCCTGATATGACGCCATATATCGCACTTTTTATCGGCACTAAGTTTCCATCAATATTAAATAAAACCCCACCCCACAATAAAGGAATAGTAATAGCATCAGGCAAATAATATGTTTTAATATCGATAATGGATAAGAGTAATAAAGTGCTACAAAAAAACATTATTATTATATAGTCAACTTCTGTTAAAATAATAAATCATCCTTTTATTTCCATATGAATTCAATGTTTAAATCAACCTATTTAAAATAACATCCTTGTTACTTATTTATTCCCTTAATTCCTGACCTTAATCAGGACAAGAGTGATATTAATTTACCCACCAACTTATTGGCAATAAAAATCCCGTAAAAATACCGATAACAAAATAAATATGCGAGCCCGCTCGCAAGAGAATAGGGTATCAACGTAAACAAGAGATAACTTGATCACGCAAACAGCGCTCATTTATCATGGACATGAATCAACGTTGTCATATGGCTGTCTATACCTGTCATCTTTCAAGTTGTCGCGTTGTTAGCTATGTTACTCTATTCTTTGCCGCTACACTCCAGCCACATAGCTCCCGCAACACATTGAAATTATTGGTATATGCCAGACCGGTATTACCGGAAAAAGAAGGAAAAAAGAAATATGCGAATTCCCCGCATTTATCACCCCGAACCACTCTCTATAAACACTGAAATCTACCTGAGTGATGACGCTGCCAATCATGTGGGTCGCGTGCTCCGAATGAGTAGCGGGCAAAAAGTACAACTCTTTGATGGTAGCAATCAGGTTTTTGATGCAGAACTCACTGAATCCACTAAAAAAACAGTCAAAGTGCGTATCCTTGAGGCCAGATTATCGGATCAGGAATCTCCGCTGGATCTGCATTTAGGGCAGGTTATGTCACGCGGTGAAAAAATGGAGTTCACTATCCAAAAATCCGTGGAACTGGGCGTCAGCACCATTACCCCATTACTTTCTGAACGCTGTGGTGTAAAACTGGATGCCGAGAGACTAGACAAGAAATTACAACAATGGAAAAAAATCGTCATTTCAGCCTGTGAGCAATGTGGCCGGAACCGTATTCCTGAGATCCGCCCGACCATGTCACTTGAAGCATGGTGCAAGGAAAACGATGACAACCTGAAATTAAATTTACATCCTCGTGCCAGTCAAAGCATTAATACCCTCCCGCTTCCGGTTAAAAAAGTACGTCTGTTGATTGGGCCCGAAGGGGGGTTATCTGCTGAAGAAATTGAAATGACGGCAAAATATCAATTTACTGATATCCTGTTGGGCCCTCGTATCCTAAGAACAGAAACAACAGCTCTCACCGCAATTACCGCACTGCAAGTACGTTTCGGTGATCTAGGCTAAGGAGAAAGAATGATCAAGCTAGGCATAGTGATGGACCCTATTTCATCCATCAAAATCAAAAAAGACACCAGTTTCGCGATGTTGTTGGAAGCACAAAAGCGCGGATGGGAAATCCATTACATGGAAATGGATGATCTTTACCTTCATCAGGGAGAAGCCCGTGCCCGTACCCGATTACTGGCGGTAGAAGAAAACCCGCAACAATGGTATCAATTCGGCAGTGAGCAAGAAATCGCCCTTGATACTTTGCAAGTCATCCTGATGCGTAAAGATCCCCCGTTTGATACAGAATACATTTACGCAACCTACATTCTGGAACGTGCTGAAGCAAAAGGCAGCCTGATTGTTAACAAACCCCAGAGCCTGCGCGATTGCAACGAAAAACTATTTACAGCTTGGTTTCCTGAGTTAACCCCCGACACGCTGGTGACGCGTAACGCAAAAAGTTTGCGTGAGTTTCATCAAAAACATGGCGATGTCATTTTTAAGCCGCTGGATGGTATGGGAGGCGCTTCCATTTTCCGGCTGAAACAGGATGATGCCAATGTTGGCGTTATTATTGAAACGCTGACTGAACATGGCAGCCGCTATTGCATGGCACAAAATTTCCTGCCTGCCATTAAAGACGGTGATAAGCGCGTACTTATTGTTGATGGTGAGCCTGTGCCTTATTGCCTGGCCCGTATCCCGGCCCAGGGAGAAACCCGGGGCAATCTTGCAGCAGGTGGCCGTGGAGAAGCCCGTCCGCTGTCGGAAAGTGATTGGGCAATCGCCCGTGCAGTTGCGCCAGTATTGAAAGAAAAAGGCTTAATTTTTGTCGGGCTTGATATTATCGGTGACCGTTTAACTGAAATTAACGTCACCAGTCCAACATGTGCACGGGAAATAGAAGCAGCTTACCCAGACATTTCTGTTACGGGCATGCTGATGGATGCTATTGAAAAACGATTGGATAAACAGACAGCATAAAAGCCTGAATAGCTTTCGATACCCAACGGCATTTGCCATTTATAATCAGTGCCCACATACTTGTGGGCCACATCACTCTTACATTGCCAAAATAATTATCAGAAACCACATGAAATTACAGCACAATTTTCTTATTGCCATGCCTTCGCTCTCTGATCCTTATTTCAATCGATCTGTAGTTTACATCTGCGAACATGATCAAAACGGGGCAATGGGATTAATTATCAATAAACCGATAGCGCAAGTGTCTATCCAAAGTATCTTGAAGAAATTGGAGATTTGCCCCGACGATAGAAACGAGGATATCGATCTGGATCAGCCTGTCATGGCGGGCGGCCCTTTGTCGGAAGAACATGGTTTTATTTTGCATACACCCCAATCAGGTTTCAGTTCCAGCATTCAGATCTCCGAGCATACGATGATCACGACATCTAAGGATATGCTGGAAGCTCTGGGAACACCGCGCCAACCGAAAAATATTTTGATGACTCTCGGGTATTCCAGCTGGGAAAAAGGTCAATTAGAAAAAGAGATTATGGAAAATAGCTGGCTTACTGTCAGTGCCAAGCCTTCTATTATTTTTGATACTCCGATTGCTGATCGCTGGCGGGAAGCCGCTTCGTTATTAGGGATCAATATTTATAACCTCGCATCACATGCAGGACATGCCTGATGAAAAACCGCACAATCATTGCCTTCGATTTTGGCACCCGCAGCATCGGCGCCGCTATCGGGCAGGAAATCACAGGTACCGCCAGAGCCTTATCCTCCTTTAAAGCCAATGAAGGTTCTCCAAATTGGGAACTTATTGGCAAATTACTTAAAGAATGGCAACCCGATCTCGTTATTGTCGGCCTGCCATTGAATATGGACGGCACTGAACAACCCGTTACAGCACAAGCCCGTAAATTTGCGAATCGTATACATGGCCGCTTTGGGGTTCAGGTTGAACTGCACGATGAACGATTGACTACTGTAGAAGCCCGCTCTCACTTATTTGATCATGGCGGCTACAGGGCGTTGAATAAAGGCCGCGTTGATTCAGCTTCCGCTGTTGTGATTTTGGAAAGCTGGTTTGAACAACATTATTCATAGCTCATAATATCGATTCTCAATAACCATGCTTAACACCTGCCCGTCAGGCAATTCATCTTGATGAGTTAAGCATGGTATTAGGAATAATGACTTTAAGAAGATAACATCAGAAAGGCTACAGCACTGTGGCCTTTTTTTCGACTAATGCCGCTTAATATCATACTAATAATTGCCCAGCCAGCATGTTTGTTTACTCTGCTAACAACCCCAGAGATTTACGTTGTTGCCTGCTTTGCTCATAAGTCTGCATACCGTAAGCACCACCTGTCTGCATTAATGTGGCTATTTGATGATTTTTACCCTCACGGATCAAATGCCCGACAGCCTGATTGACAACTAGAATTTCATGTATGGCTACCCTGTCTTCTTTTTTGGCAGGCAGCAATTGTTGAGCAATAACAGCCTTTAAACTCCCTCCCAATTGGCTACAAATCCAACTTTTTTCTTCTGCGGAGAAGACATCAATCAACCGATCTATCGCTTGAATTGCGCCACGGGTGTGTAACGTTGATAAAACCAAATGCCCTGTTTCAGCCGCCGTCAGAGCCAACCGGATCGTTTCTTTATCCCGTAATTCCCCCAGCAAAATCACATCAGGATCTTGCCGCAATGCACCTTTCAATGCCATTTGATAATTTTGCGCATCTTCACCTATCTGCCTTTGCTGTATCAGGCAATTCCGGCTTTGATGAACAAACTCAATGGGTTCTTCCAGCATAATGACATGTTTGCTGCTTTGGCTATTCAGCGCATTAATCATGGCTGACAGTGTTGTCGATTTCCCGCTTCCCGTCGCACCTGTGACTAATATCAATCCACTCACCTCTTGCAAAATAAGGCGTTGAATGATCTCAGGGGCATACAATTGTTCCAGAGTCGGGCATTTATCCGGAATTAACCTCAACACCAATGACAAATGAGATTGTTGATAAAATAAATTTCCCCTGAGCCTCTGCCTATCAAGCATCACTATCACGAAATCAACATGTCCGTGTTCTTGCAACTGCTGTTTTTGCATATCCGATAATATTTCTTCACTCCATTTCTCAATCGTATCTGGCTGAATTTCTTCCAATTGCATCTGTGGATACAATATGCCGTTGATGCGCAAAACCGGAACTTGCCCGACACAAAGATGCAGATCGGAGGCATTATGCTTTACACTAAGGGACACTAATTTTTCCATATTCACTTTTTAATCTCCTGAGTCACCTATGAACAATATTGAACAAAATCTTCACGATGTCAGGAACCGCATTACCCTTGCAGCTCAAAAATGCGGGCGTTCTCCAGAAGAAATTACCTTGCTTGCAGTCAGCAAAACCAAACCCACGGATGCTATCGCAAAAGCTATCGCCGCTGGTCAACGGGAATTTGGCGAAAATTACGTTCAGGAGGGAGTCGAAAAAATTCAATATTTCAGCAATCATGAGGATTTGGTCTGGCACTTTATTGGCCCGTTGCAGTCCAATAAAAGCCGTCTGGTGGCAGAACATTTTGATTGGTGTCATACCATTGACAGGCTGAAAATCGCCCAAAGACTGAGTGAGCAGCGTCCTGATGGCATGCCGCCCCTCAATGTGCTGATTCAAATTAATATCAGCGGTGAAGAGAGTAAGTCAGGTATTTTATTAGAAGAATTAGTTGATTTGGCCGCCAAGATTAGTTCTCTGCCTAATCTGACATTACGTGGCTTGATGACCATCCCTGCACCAGAAAACCATTTTGAACACCAAGTCGCTATTTTTCGCAAAATGGAACAAGCATTTACCCAATTGAAAGCCCTGTATCCACAAGTTGATACACTTTCAATGGGCATGACAGATGATATGGAAGCCGCTATTACCAGTGGATCTACACTCGTCCGGATTGGGACAGCAATATTCGGGGCACGTCAATATCGCGCTTAATTTAGGACTGAATTTCAACCTAAACAATATCTGACCCAATACTCCAAATTAACTCATATGCGAGATTATTTAATGGAAAACCGTAAAATTACCTTTATAGGCGCAGGAAATATGGCCCATGCCATTATTGCCGGGCTGGTCCGGAAAGGTTATCCCGCTGAATTCATCACTGTCTGCTCTCCAAATACAACCCGCCGCGACGTTTTGGCAAAAACATACGGTATTAACAGCCAACACGATAATATTCGCCATGCGCAAGAAGCAGACGTCATTGTCCTCGCCGTAAAACCACAAATGATGGCAGAAGTTTGTGATGCACTGCGCCCACAGCTCAATTTTGACCAAAAACTGGTTCTTTCCATTGCTGCCGGCATGTCTGTTTCCCGTTTTTATGCGCTTTTACAAGATAACCTTAACATCATCCGCATCATGCCAAATACTCCTTCACTGGTTGGGCAAGGCGTTAGCGGAATGTTCGCACCTGAACACGTTTCTCAACCTGATCGCGAATTCGCGACATCATTGATGGAATGTGTCGGAAAAGTCTGTTGGGTAGATAACGAAAGCGGGATCAATGATATTATCGCCATCGCAGGAAGTGCCCCAGCCTATTTCTTCTTGTTTATGGAATCAATGCAACAAGAAGCTGAACGTTTGGGATTCGACAGCGAAACCGCCAGAGAGCTTGTCCTGCAAGCAGCGATAGGATCAGCTAAACTGGCTGAAACGCAAAAAGATCTTCCTTTTGCTATCCTACGTGAGCAGGTAACATCTAAAGGAGGTACAACGGCTGAAGCATTACGCATTTTTTATGAAGGCAATTTGCCTGAAATTGTGTCCAATGCTATGCAAGGAGCAATCCGCCGGGCGCAGGAAATGGAAACATTATTTTAACTCAATTGGTTTAATTCATATCAGGGCTGCTACATGCAATTCTTAAACTTTATTTTTTCTACGGTTCTGCATTTATATACTGCCGTTTTACTGCTGCGCATCTGGATGCAGTGGGCACGTTGTGATTTCTATAATCCATTCTCACAATTTGTCGTTAAAATTACCCAGCCAGTCGTGCGCCCATTACGTAGGGTGATCCCTTCTGTTGGCCCGATCGATATGGCATCCGTTGTGCTGGCTTTTGTGCTCGTTTTCTTGAAGATTATGATGCCTATTTGGCTGAATACCGGGCAGTTTTTTCCTTCCGAAATTGAAGTTTTGCCTAATCTGAAAATAAACTCAACATTCCTGTTCCCCTATAGTCTGATCCAATTACTGACTGAGGCAGGGAAATTGGTATTCTGGCTGGTCATCGCCCGGGCATTATTGAGTTGGATTAGCCAAGGTCGTAATCCCGTTGACTATGTTTTGCTGCAATTGACCGAACCACTCATGTCTCCTATCCGTCGTATTATTCCTTCTATGGGAGGCCTTGATTTCTCGGCCATGATTGTCATTCTCATCCTCTACGCACTGAATTACCTGAGCAATGACATCATCAGCTGGTTGATTTCAATGTTTTTAATTAATTAAATCAACTAAATACATAGGTTAATGACATAAATGGCAATGCAAAAAGTTGTTCTCGCTACAGGAAATACGGGCAAAGTTCGCGAACTGGCAGGTTTATTAGCTGACTTTGGCTTGGATATTGTGGCTCAAACTGAATTGGATGTTGATTCCGCTGACGAAACCGGCCTCACTTTCATCGAAAATGCGATCATCAAAGCTCGCCATGCCGCAGCAATCACAGGGTTACCCGCCATTGCGGATGATTCAGGATTATCTGTTGATGCATTAGGGGGCGCCCCGGGCATTTATTCCGCCCGCTATGCAGGCAGTGATGCCTCTGATCAGGAAAATCTGGAAAAACTACTGGAAGCCATGAGTGATGTTCCTGATGAACAACGTCAGGCACAATTCAATTGTGTTTTAGTTTTCCTGCGCCATGCTGAAGATCCGACACCTCTGGTATTCCATGGCCGCTGGTCAGGTGTTATCACCCATGCACCTGCCGGAGAAGGTGGCTTTGGTTATGACCCTGTTTTTTATGCGCCTGAATTTGGTTGTACCGCCGCTCAATTGAGTCGCGAGCAAAAAAATGCCGTTTCTCACCGTGGAAAAGCATTGGGAATGTTGTTGGAAGCCATGCGTAATGCTTAAATTGCCACCTCTGAGTCTTTATATTCATATTCCTTGGTGCGTGCAAAAATGCCCTTACTGTGATTTCAACTCACATGCTTTAAAGGGAGAAGTTCCGCATCAGGAATATGTCGACCATTTATTGGCAGATTTACGCGCTGATCTGCCGATGGTTGGTGATCGTGAAGTATCTACAATTTTTATTGGCGGTGGAACACCAAGCCTGTTAAGTGCCGAAGGAATGCAACGGCTGCTCGATGGTGTCAGAAGCTCACTCACGCTTTCCCCACAAGCAGAAATCACAATGGAAGCCAATCCGGGAACCGTTGAAGCTGATCGTTTCAGTGCTTATCAACAAGCCGGAATCAACCGGATTTCCATCGGTGTACAAAGTTTCGGTTCAGATAAATTGATCCGCTTGGGGCGCATTCATGGCCCTGAAGAAGCCAAACGTGCCGCTAAATTGGCTGACGGGCTGGGACTGCGCAGCTTCAATTTAGATTTAATGCATGGATTGCCCAATCAGACTCTCAATGAAGCACTGAATGATTTACGTCAGGCGATTGAACTCTCTCCGCCGCATTTGTCTTGGTATCAACTGACGATTGAACCAAACACAAGCTTTGGTTCCCGTCCCCCTGTTTTACCGGATGATGACGCACTGTGGGATATTTTTTCACAAGGCCATCAATTGCTGACAGAAGCGGGCTATCACCAATACGAAACGTCAGCCTACGCCAAACCGGGTTATCAGTGCCAACATAACCTCAATTACTGGCGTTTTGGTGATTACTTAGGTATTGGTTGTGGTGCACACGGAAAAATTTCGTTTGAAGATGGAAATATTCTCCGTACAGTGAAAACCAAGCACCCACGTGGTTATATGCAAGGCCGTTATTTGGACCAAAAAAATCAGGTGGCTCATCAAGATCGCCCATTTGAATTTTTCATGAACCGTTTTCGGTTATTGGAATCCATGCCACGCCGGGATTTCAGTGAGTTCACCGGATTACCGGAACATACCATTCGTCCACAAGTTGATGAAGCATTGGCTAAAAGTTATATCACTGAAACCGATACACACTGGCAAATCACTAAACACGGAAAGTTATTTTTGAATTCATTGTTGGAACTGTTTTTATAAAACTAAAACTGTACCTGTTATTTTATGGGTGCAGTTTTTCTGTTTTTGCTTTTGCCAAAGACATCATGACGGCCTCCCTTGCAAAGGTTGTAATAGTCATGGCTGCATCTCCTACTTGAATTCGCTATATAGGAACATGACTACAATGAAAACGATGGTGCAAATTTTGTTCGCTTTTTCATTCACCCAAATTTTGCGGCTGACCTCATCATTGCCCATCAGGTACTCAGCCTGATATAGGTTTACCTCCCTGTGTTTGTCTATCATTAACACTGATTTTCGACCGCTTGCCAGATATTTTCCCTACCACCAATTGCAAAGGTAGAAAAAATCACGGGCTACCTTACGCAGCCCACATAAATGATGATGCTATAATTTATTGTTCTTTTGGCACATACACACTGCCGCCGTCATCCCGTTCTAACAATGTCCAGAGTACCCGATGGGCGTGCCCATTGCGATCTGTCCATTCAGGTAGGTCTTGTCCCTGCCTGAACTGGGCGCATTGCAGACATCATTCTCGTCTTCACGGATTTTTTACAGTTAGCAATAAGGTCACGGATATCACATATCTGGTCCACATACGGAATGACAGAAATCACCGTTCCCGTCACGACTTGAGCAGTCGAAGGATCATCATGAAAATCCCCTTTTAAAACCTCCCGAATCCATTCGCCCGTAGCTTCTGCTGATACCTGATTCACCCAGCTATCTGGGGCAGGCTTAAAAAAAGCCAAAGCATCTTCAAGATACTTGTTCATTTTTCACTAACTCCCTGTGCATTCGAAAAGGCCGCATCAACCTCACTTAGCAAAACGTCATAGCGCTTCCATGGCGGATCGGGTTGCGGATCAGGCAGAATATATTCCACAACCGCAGACTCCAACGGTACATTCTTGTGCAGGGCATAGCCCTGTTCATCCAGTTGCCCTGACAGAACTGCCCCGTTATCAAACGTGATTTTGTAAAGGGCTTGAGCAATCGGTTCATTGTCATCATCACGAAAATCCAGTGACAAATCATAGCGCCCATCACCAGGCAAGTACGGCATCGGTAGATTTTGCGGAGCACTTTTCGTCTTCACCGAATGCACAGTCTTGCGCACATAGTCATGGCTTGTGCCGTACTCAATTTTCCCGTCCTGCAAGATCAGGTAACTGCCGCCCGCATTAATTTTGAAGCGCTTTTTCGCGGCAAACAGCACATCCCCGTCTACGGCGGTCAGGCTGATTTTGCCCTTTGCCAGCAGGGATAGAGCGTTGTTTTGCGCCTGTACATCTACTTTGCCGCCGTTGGCCTTGAGCTGGATGCCGGATTGCTGTGCAAAGACCCCCAGTGAATGCCCCACCTGCAAAGTCATGTTTTCCATCACCCCGATATTGGCATGGCCGCCCACATTAACCATCAGGTTATCACCCGCAGCCAGTTGGACATGGCTGTCACTGGTTAGGGCCATGCCGCTGGGGGCGCTGGCGAGCATCGCTTTATTCAGGGGTTTCAGGCGTTCTTCAAACATCGCCACCTGCTCATGCAGGTCAGCCGCCAGTGTGTTGGCTTGCTCGGCCGCGTCGGAAAGCTGCTCCACCTGTCTTTGCAGGAAGGCAATCTCGTCCAGCGCTTTTGTCATGTCCAGCACCTGCCCTTGTGCTTTGGGCTGTTCTTCTGCACTGATAAACAGCCCTTTGCCCGCCCGTACAGCGCCGTGTTCGTCGGTTCGCAGTTCAAATCCACTGCCCCGTTGCTGACGCTTGGCATCCACCAAATGGCCCAGATTCAGCTGGCTTTTGCCGTGCTCAGTTGCCAACTTGGCATGGGTTTCCCCTCGTCGGTCTTCCAGACGCAGTTTATTGTTGGCAGGGGTTCGCAGGACATTGCGGGTGTGATTGGTGCCGGAGACCAAATCAGGGTGCTCAGAGTCGTGGAAAGCATGGGCGATATAGGGCCGGTCGCAGTCTCCGCCGTCAAAGGCCAGCGCCACTTCCGTGCCGTCCAATAGCGGGGTATGCCAGCCGTAGGTTTCGCCGGCATAGGGTTTGGCCAACCGGACCCACAAATAGGCTTCTCCTGCCTCCCAGCCGTCAAGGTCAAACTGCACCTTCACCCGATAGCGTCCATGCGGGTCAAGCCACGCGTAGGTATCATTTTTCTCGGTGCTTTCAATGCGGGCTGGTAAAGTGCCGGCCATCACCGGGCGCGGCCATAAAGGGGGGCGAAAACAGACGGTTTCACGGTAAACCTGCCCCTGCAACCGGACCCGATAGCTTTTATCCCGTGCCCCGCTGCACGTCAGGGTCGTGAGGAGAATGCCCTCTGCCAGCGCGGCCGGCAAATCCCCCGCCAGCTCCAGCACCTGCCCGACGGCCAGCGATGGCGATGTGCTCCAGCCCGTCACGGTATGCTGGCTATTCAGTAATCGTTCGTGGTGCAAACGGGCAAAAAAACCGCCGCTTTCCGGTTCAGTATTGGTTTCAGCCCCCGCATTCCGGTACGGCTCGGCATAACGGTACATTTCACCAACCGTGAGGGGATCATTCGGGGCCGCATTACCCCGGCTGAATAGTGGCGTCAGAGCGTGGCGGTAATTGTAATCCTGAGTCGTCAGGTTTTTCGTCACCACCTGATGGGTGGTTTTCAAGCCCCAGACACTGTCTGTTCCGCACTGTCACTGAAAATCACCACTTCCCGCTCCAGCCGGCTGTCCATCTCAAAGCGGTAGTAGATCCCCACTTCCGCCAGTAACCGCCGCACAAACGCCAGATCACTTTCCCGCCACTGGGTGACCAGTTCACGGGCCGGGTAGGCCTGACTGAGCCGGAAGTCAAAATCTGCCCCTTCAAAGTCATGGGCACGCAATACCTGCTCAACAACTTCCGGCACGGACTGATTTTGATAGATGGCGCAACGTTCACGCTGGGCCAGCAGTTGCAACCTGGGCACCAGCTCCAGCCGGTAGCGGGTTTCATCCACCGAGGTTGACAGGCGCTTGAAGTGACGGATCACCCCGTGTACCGCTTTGACGCCACCGTCGGGATGGGACGAAGACAATCCGGCCAGAATGCCGGATACCGGCGGTTGCAGGGTAAACGTGGCGGTTTTCAACAATACCTGCTCCGGCAGGATATCCGCCTCCGGGCAGGTCACATGAATCAGATAACGGTAAGGCTGGCTCAGGCTTTCTCGCCCTCGAAAAGATTGGACATCCAATTCTGGCGGACATTGCAAAACAGCCAAATGATAGCGGGACCGCCCCAGCACAGACTGGGCAGCCGTCAACAGAGGGTCAGACATGATACTCTCCTTAGTTTTCAGTCCCTCAAGGGCAGTAGCGTCAGGGCGCCATCCCCCAATTCTAATGTGCGGGGTTTATCCGGATCGAGATCACTGCGCCGCAGGACTATCCGCCAGTCCCCTTTTTGATGATCCGGCACACGAAACAGGCCGACGACCGCGACAAACTGGGTGTCATTTTCCATCGGCATGTCCAGTGATACGCTTCCGTCCGGCATGACCAGCACTGCTTGCTGAGCCAACAGGTCATTTTTCAAAATCACCTCATCCTGGCGCAGCAACTGCTGATAATCCGCTCCGTCAAAAGCTTTGCGGTCTTTCAGCTGATAAACCCGTACCATGGTGGTCAGCGGAGCCTGATCCCCATCGGTATTCAAGGCTGCCCGTGGCGTAAAATCCAGGCGCAATACCTTAATTTGCTTAAAAAAAATGGCCTTGGTTACGGCTACCGTACCTTCACTGACAGTTTGGGTCAGACCACACCCCGCCAACAGGGAGGCCAACAAGCACACGCCGCCCAGTTTTCCCGCCGGTGAACGAAATCTTCTCGCCATTGCTTTACACATCCTTCTGCAAAAGTTCATCAAATCAATCCACATCACCCTTGCGGGTTTCCCTTAACGAAAACGGTACTGCCCTGAATCCGCGGGCGGTAACGGGACTTCTTTCACCCCCTGATAACTGCCCAGATTGACGGTAATGGAGGCAGGCATTCGTTCACGATGCTCCGCTTTCAGTCCCAGCACTCCCGTGCGTCCCAGATGAAGGCGCTGTTTTGTTCCCAAACGCGCTTCTGGCAACAGAGATGTCGGTACAGTCAACGTCAGGCGGGCATCACAGCGATATCCCAGATAAACCCGCATCAAAACCGCAAAATCTGTATGTAACTGGCCGCCGGGCAACCATTGCTGTGCTTCCTTGGGATCATGTGTAGTCAGTTGCACACCTATCCGGCTATTTCCCTCCCGTCCCTTACGCCCCAGTACACTGCGCTGAGACAATGACACGCGCTGAGAACGCGATAAACTGCTGCGCTCCCGAATGGGAACAGCCACCGGATCATGGGTTTTGATCACAACCGTCGTATTCGGAGCCAGCAGGGAAACCAAAGCCCGAATCCCCTGACCGGTACGGGTTGGCAGCCGCATCGTGCCCAGCAAGGCTAAAAAGCGGGAAACGGGTGTTGCAACCTGTTCTGCCGTACCGGGTATCCCCAGACCAATCAATCCCAGCAAACATTGCGATGTTGCATCCGTTCCGCCTTTTTCAAAGGTGGCAGGATAGGCGTACTTACGCCAAATCCGGTAAAACTGGGTCATCACGCGATGGTTGAAGATATCCAAAAAAGCTTCCAGTGCTTCATGACCTTCACGTTGCTGGGTAATGTCATCCAGATAATCCGGTGGCAACGGGGAATCCACCCCATACAACCCTAAAAAGGTGGTTCTGACCGAAGGTAGTGTCTCAGGTTGGTTTTCATCCCACTCAATGGTTTTCAGTTCGCTAACCGGAAATCCCATACCAGGATGAGGGCGAAAACGTATCGGATCTGTCGCCGGTGTTGAATCACTGCCCAGCAACGTACCTGCCGGCAGCGATTGTTCCAACAACTGACAAAAGCGGTAAAAGTTAATTCGGGAGGCCTGCGGTTGCAGGGCCTTTATCAGCCGGGTACGCGCTGACTGTGATTCTCGGACCATCTCAGTCGTTTTCCTGTAGGTTGCAAGACCAGCGTCAACTGGTTAAACAGATGAATATCGGCATACAAGGCAAAGAAGCGATGCAGCAATTCACCGAACAGCTTGATGTCCCCTTCACCGGCAAAATTATCGGTATTCAGGGTAACTTCAATATCAATGCCCCGTAGCATAAACCCTTGCTCAAAACGCTGGATAAGACGGTGTTTCACCGCCACAATTGCTTCCAGCCGACGACGGTTCATTTCGTCATCTGTCCAGTCATACAGGGCAAGCGTTCCCCGCAGAACTTCAGGATTATCCATCATGCTAAGGAAGTTGGAACCCAAATGGCTCATTACCCGCCAATGGAAACGATCATTGGCGGGAGGGTAAACAGGCAACGTCGGTGCAGTTAAGTTACGTACCTGAACCGGCACTTTCCCCGGTTTCACCACTCGATTCAGGACCGTGCTCTGCAACGCCTTGCGCGGGAGCTGGCCATTAGTCCCCGTTATCCTCAGTGACAACGCTTCACGCTGGGTTGCCGATTGATCCAAGTCAAACGCATTGCCGCCCAATATCAACCAGGTATCATGCAGCCCTGAAGGGCCGCGACGAACCCGGGTATGGTAGTAACGTTCGGGGGCATCATGGCGCATCATTCCACCCCGATGGCGGAAACTGGAAAAAGGAACATAGGTATTTTTACCGTTCTTGACTGAACCCTGAACCCGATCAACGCTGTAAATTTCAATATGCCCATCCTGCAACCGCAATGGACGCAGCAAATATTCATTTTCCAGAGGGCTAAGTTGTAGCGGGTCAGCTTCCAAGGTAAACAGGTTAATGACAGGTACGCAGTGCAGACGGAAATTCTCCGCATCAAACGGCAAGTCATACGGCCAGAGTTCCCCCAGGACAATATCCAGCTCAAACCAAGGTGTACCCGGCTCTATTTTGATTTTTTCCAACCCATTGAGAGCCAGAAACATAAATTTAGGGCGGAAGGTAAAATATTCCAGAAGTAGCTGATATCCACTGAAAGCCGATTCTCCCTTCGGCCACAAATTATCGTCTTCTTCAAATCCCATCGGCATGAACCAGCCATCAAAACGTCGGCGGTCAGCACTATACTGCCCAGAATCATTTTGCTCAGGAAAGCGCAGGTACATTGCATCAACCTGACGGGTCAATGCCCGGTGCAACGCACTGCTCACAGGGGTATCTGCATTGAGGTAAATACTCAGTTGGCTTAAATCGACTTTATTCCAGTCTGCCATCGCCCCACATTCAAAGCGTAACCGGATAACAGAACGGCCATCCCGTTCCGTTTGTAAGCGGGCATCAGACAATTTCAGCGGCAACAATGGCAAATCGCGGGTTGTGCGATATTGACAGCTGGTTTTTTGCGGCCCGATGGGTTGTGAAAGGATGGAAAATCCTTTTTCAATACTTTCACCATGTTTGAGATGACGATATTCCGGAAGTAATTCCACCACCGCCAACGAGGGGATAGTGCGCATATAATGCGGCCAGAGCAAACTGACCAATCCTTCTGTCAATTCCGGCAGATCATCATCCAATTTTTCTCTCAACCGCCCCATCAGGAAGGCAAAGCCTTCAAACAGGCGTTCGACATAAGGATCACGCGCACCAATTTTATCCAGATTCAGCAACGCAGCCCTGTCCGGGTGTGCCTGGGCAAATTCGCGTCCAGCCTCGCGCAAATAGCGCATTTCGGCTTCATAATAACGCAGGGTTAAATCATCCATTGGCATTGTTTCCTTACCATGAAAGGCAAAACGGTCAGTAATACAAAATCATCAGCGATACAGTACGACCATGCGAACTGGATCGAACTGGATCTGACTTCACCAGTTCTGCCAGCAAATTATCCATTTATTGAGTCAATGCGTTTTTATCGGCATTGTTTTTATCGGCATTGTTTTTATCAGCATTCTTGCATCGGCATTCAATTCATTTGAAACCATCACGCTGTCAGGCTGATTACTGATTCAAAAATATTTGAGACGGCAGTACAAAATTGCGCAACTTCAACAGCTCCAACGGCCCTTCTCCCAGTTCCGTACGCAAAATGTACTTCAGCGGCAAACCATCCGGGGCAACCCACTCCAATTGATAACGGCTGCTGTCTATTGGCGCCACCTTAGCTTTTTCCAACAGGCGAATGACTCCCCAAGGACCAGCATAATTGGCATACAAATTCGTTCCGGCATTGGTGCTGCGCCAGCTCAGTTGTGCACCGGGATAATAGGTATTGCCCGGCCAAGCCATGCTTTGCCAACTTTCCATCTGATTGAAATAATCCAGATTTTGCCCATCAATGGTCAATTGGGTACGTACCACATTATGTGAAGGGCGTGGCATCAACTCAAAACGCAGCCCTGCATCTCCCTGGGCAAAAACAACATCCGCCAGATCATTCAACTGGTTGATGGCTTTCAGGAATTGAGGATTAAATGTCAGCCCTTGGCTGGCTATCGGATCAGGAACCCAACGATTCCCTTCTTTACGTAACAGCCCACCCAGCTGCGCGTTCAAAAACACTTCGATCCGCCCCGTGCCGGCACGCAAGTACTGGGACAATATCGGTAAGGAAGCATCACTGCCGGTGCTGGAAAAAGGGTAACGGCCAATGAAAGCTTTATTCCACTCATCCACCACTGAGCGTTGCCACTGCACATTCAGGCTGCCTGAGGCAGGCTGTAATACCTGTTTCCAAGCCAATTCCAGCGGCTGGACAAAGACCGCATTGCCGAAATTACTCCATTCCTGACCAAGGCTGGCTGCAATCAAACTGCCATAATCACGGGTGTCAGTAAGGTCAACCGCTTTTCCCTGAAAGACGGTTTGTGCCAGCATCTGGGTCATCGCCTGCGGATCTGGTGCATTTGTAATTTGCTGGAGTTTCAAACGCACTTGAGTCACACGGGTCAGGTAAGCCTGAAAACTCAGATTGGTATTCCCCACCGCCCCCTCTTTTTCTCCCATCAGGCTCAACACGGGTTCAAAAAATGGGTCCAACGGCCCGCGAGGCCCACTTGCCTGAGCAATAAGCTGCCGTTGTTTATCGCCTTTAATCAATTTCTTGGTCGACTCCACCAACGTATCTGCCAATGCGCCTCCCAACTGACCGGTTTTGCCTTGCCATGCGAGAGTATTCATCAGAGCAACCAATGGGGATTGGCGGACATCTGCCATCAAAGTCAACTGGTTAATGGCTTCGGATAATGAAGTGGCGTGTTGCCAATGCAAACTATTGACCATATTCAGCCAGGCGTTGCCAAAATCAGTAAAGTAACGCTCCGTTAAACGTGCTTTCAGAACTTCAGGAGAAAGCTCAGCCGAAACAGGCTGTTTATTGTCACTCAGAACCCAGTCAATTTCGTCGCGGCGCTCATTCACAACCTGATCAATGGCATCCTGAACTTGTTCTTCCCAGGCTTGACGAGTAAACACCCCCGGCACGATTTGTTCGCTGGCAAACAACATACTGGCATCAGTGTTGCCCACCATGTCCATTAATGTCAGGTCAGAATAATTATTGGCTACTTTCCTGAGCATTTCCTGATAAAGCGTAGTTTCTGCATTACGCTGACCAATTTGCCTGAGCAGAATCTGGCGTACCTCCCCCACCAAGTTGCGATCCGCCTTAATATTCCATTGCGGGTTTGCAGACAAGTTGCGGGCGTAAAAATCGATCAGTTGTGGCCCGACATCCTGCCACAATGCATGCGGTACACTTTCCCTTGTCGGCCACGTAGCCATCAGAACACGGGTCAGAAAATCCGGTTCAATTCTTTCTGAACGGGTCATCATCAAGTAGGCTTTCAGTTGATCATATGTCAGCTGCGCCTGAGATTTACGCTCGTGACTGCCCGGAGGCAAGTTGGCAATCTCTTTGAATGCCCGCTGTAACTGCTCCTTAGCTCCCGCGATAATTAACTCATCATTGTTAATCTGGTAACGAGGCCACAAAGCTTCCAACAATGCAGGATCCTGATTTAAACCAAAACGAGAGTACCAAGGCGCACCAATGGATTCACGATATTGCAAACGCGCGATTTCCTGCTGCAATGCCAATTGATTACGCAAGCGGATTGACAATAACTTCTTGGGGTCTGCCGCAGCCAGTGCTTGTTGATGAGATTCCAATATTTGGGTCTGGTTAACCCATAGTGACAATAACGTTCCAATCCCCCAAAACAGAGCCAGCCCCAAGCCCCCCCATTGAAAGGCTTTTTCCCAAGGCAACCCGATGCGTTTTCCGCGTATCTGGCGGCAATCACTGAGAACTCCCTGCCATTCAAATGCAGGCAGCCATGTATTCACGTCAGCGCCTCGTTGACTCAGTGGCAAACTGAACATCAGCCCTCTCAAATACAATGCTGAAGGACCTCTTAATGCGGGAGTCAACAGATTTTGTAACTGAGAAATCCAGCTATTTTCCAGTTGTTGAGACAGGCGCAGGAGAAAATCATGACTGTTTTTCTCCAGCATTTGCTGCACGCCCTGTTTCCTCATCGCAGGAATTAAATCACGGAGAGACTCCCCTACCCCGGCCGGAGTTGTCTGCACAGGCAACAAACAGCCGACGGATTGGGATTCACGCTCCTTTTGAGGCCATTCACTATGCCCGATTATCCATAGGTACAAGGGGGCTTGCCATCCCAGCAGCGCATCACGCTTCTGGCTCTGGCGCAACATTTCATCCACCTGATGGGAAGCAGGCCATGGCGTACTGTCTACAGCCCAAACAACACCATCCAACGGACGATGCGGCCGAAGTCGACGTACCGCTTTGATATAAGATTCAGTAGGTACTTTTCCCGCAGGGCCACCCCACAACAGCACCGTTCCCTCTCCTTCCTGCCAATTCTGTTGAGTTAATCCCGGCGCAACCTGTTCAACATGGGCAGGTTCTCCCATCACCCATAACAAACTGACCTTCCGTCGCCAAAAGCGGCCATAACGGTAACGTACCTGCACCATGAGTTCATTCAATGCAACTTCAGCATCAGCGTTTCCGGTGGAGAGTGTCTCTGTTGCCACAATTCCGCCGTTTTTTTCTTGTTGCTTACGCCACTGAATGCGTACCCCTGCCTTACCTACCCGTTCAAACAATCGTTCCAGACACCAGAACAATCCCAAAAGCACTGCGGCGGTACTGACACACCCGATCCAAATTTGAGAAGAAGAAAACGGCCCAAGACCTAACGTGGAATGCACCCATTGTGGATAAAAGACTAAAATACCTGCTATCAAAATCAGCACACAAAGAATAAGCAGCAAGGTGCCGCCGAGGAGGGTTCTTATTGTCACGATAACGTATCCTGTGTTTCCTACTTAAGGATGGCAGGAGAGACTCCGCCCACCCAAATATGTTCCTGTGAAGTTTGCACTGCCAATACCAGCTTCATTCCACCCTGCTCCGCGTGCGTTGCCCCTGCGGCCAAAGCCAGCCAAGGAGCGGCGTGGCCGGTATATCCCACCACCATGTCCAACGAAGAACTTTGAGTCTGCATATTCAGAACCACGCCATTACTTTCACATGCCATTCCCCACAAACCATCCAGAGCCAGTGCACCACCAGTCAGCCATGAATACTTAATCTCTTCCGGGGCAGATTTCGTCCACAACAATGCACGCGACAGCGTTTGAGTAAGATTGTCAGGTGAACCCAATTGAGGACGATGGACAAAAACAGCATCAGGGTATTCAGGAGAAGGGCGATTGACCAACAACGTTCCTACTATAGCCTCCCCGCTGCCTTCAACAGGTGCTGAGTTAATCTGGGCGGATACCACTAAAAGTGCGGAGGGTATATCGTAATAAGTATCCAGCCAACGATCCAAAACATGGAATTCAGGCTCATTCAGCGAAATAAACTGGCGTGACAAAGAATGAGATGTCTCTTTCCAAAGCCGTTCGATGACCGAAGGTTCAAGGTCAGCACCTACCTGTAACGCCAGCATACAAGGCATACTTTCAGGGAGTTTAGCCATGGGCTCAGCCAATCGTGATGTCAGGGTATTAAATAACCTGACCAACAATTCAGACTGTGTTTTCTCGAACCCTTGTAAATAAGTGTGCCGGAGAGTGCCTTTCCCACTTCTCGGTGTGATGGAAGACATCAAGGGATCATTATCAAGCACTGCATCAACCAATGCTTCCCGCCCTTCCGACAGTGTTGTGACGACACTGGCATCTATCATCCAGGCACAACGCTGCCCCCGTGCGGTTTCTTGTTGGTAAAGACGATGACGCTCAGCATCCCATGATGCAGCCCAGACCTGATCGCTCTTATAACCAATGCGCCGCAAGCTGAAAATGGCACCGGAGAAAAAGGTTGGGACTCCCAAAGCAGTAAACCAAAAAGTGGCACTGCTGCGATCAGCCTGCCAAAACCACACAGTGGCTAACATCCCGATGACTAGGCAAACCAACCAGAACCCCAACCAACGACGCGTTTTAGGGCGTGGAATTTTAGGGGCTTTATCAGGAATGGCGTCTAAATCAACAGGCATAACTAGCCCACCATCGCAGCAGGCAAAGAACTGATCAACGTGCAGCCACAACCACAGGCATGACCATGAAATGCGACCGGAATGCCTTCATCCAAAAAATCCGGATGTCCTTCAATAATCATCGTAACCCCATGGATTGGGCAGGACACCGCATCACCTTTGCGGGCAACCGCCAGATTGCCGAAAAACATTGTGCTGGAACCGGTTAATACCGCACCACCATGAGTCGTTTTATCGCCGAGGCGAACAATGGATTTCATGATATATCCTTATTTTTGGCAGTTCTTAAGAAGGGAGCCTATACCCGTTGTCTTCCCGGTTACCGCTTTGTCAGCGGACCTTGAAATCCAAAGGGCATAAAATACAAAAACAACCAATCAATGCCATTTATCTTTGTGACCTGACACTATTCAGGGCAAACAGAGAGTTAGCATTTTTATATTATTTCCATAAATAAAAAAATAGTTTGATCATACTCTCATCAGGACACAACCCAATGATGAGATCATCGTAATTTTTCAATAATAATTAATTCCCATATACCCGTCACCACTTTTTATATTGAAATATTTTTCAATAGTGATATTTCCGTTAAGATAAACTTTCTTTTTTTAAGATAACAGCAACTAATTGATTTAAAATAACAATAATATTAATGGTAAAATAACATTCTGCGGCTCGTCCATTATCACAAAATCAAATTAACATTTGATTTTGTGATAATCACACTTTTACGCTTTATTATCTTATTTAATTCTTATGATTGAGTCGTGGGTTTTCATATACCCAGTAGAATCAACCCTAATTAAAATACCTTATAAAATAATAATAAAAGCCAAATAAATAACTCAGCATTTGTATTAAAAAACAATCGGAAAGTACTAAAGTAAAATAATATCAATTAAAATATACATTTTCTAGGCATATGGATTCTACTTAATAGACTAAATAATAATAAAGATATGATTTTGGTTTTGTTTCTCTGAAGTAAAAATCGGTTAGTGATGCCCAATACCTGAAACCAGTTCAGCGTACTCATCATCCACTTGATCAACAAACCATTGATGACAACAAACCAGATTTTGTTCCGGATCAATCACCCCAAATCGTATCTGTTGGCTGGATTTTTCCGTAATGATTCCATAGCGATATGTAACGGATTTTTTCCATCACGGTGATAAAACCAACATTTAATGTTCTCTTGTTAGCCAGCCATGAAGCCGAGAACGCTATTAAAATCAGAAACAGGTATTTCATTGCCCGGCATTTTCAGAAGCAAACACATCATTTAGGGGAAAGGCTCTCTCTCAGATTTTGTAAAGAAACCACTTTCTGCTTAACCACATTCATTCTCTCTTCCGCTGAAAAAACTCGCCACATCGTTCCGCTGCCAGGGTAGCCGTTCTTGAGAAATTCAAAGTAGTTATCGCGATATTTAACCCATGCTAATTGTGATGCTTTGAAGGTTTTCTTTCCGTTATCGTCTAAAGATGAAAGTATTAACTGATATTCTTTATTTAACTCATTATCCCACTCTCCAGCAGCCTTAGCATAACAAGCCGCCATACCCAACGTGGTGTAATCGTTACCCAGACATTTATCTAATCTATCATCAATTTCATAAGAAAAAACCCGGGTACTAAAAATCAATAATATGATGACCAAAATACGCATACGATTCCCCTGAACCTTCATGATATACAGTAGGTTAGCGACTTCCAATGCAAAGGCGTTAAAAATCAATTCGATTTATTCAATTTCCCTCATTTATCAGAAAAATAAGAAAAAACAGAATTCTTAAGATAAAATACATTTCTTTCTTATCCCGCCTGATAACAAATTGCCATTCACCATAATGTATCCTTCGAATATCAAGCATAATCCATTGAATAAATTTTAATACTATTTTAGTTCTTTTATCTCTTCTATGCGAGCCAGTGTCATTTTATTCTTGCAATCATTAATTAATGTTTCATACGTTTGTGATTGAGATTCAATCTGGAATGCTTTCACATCACAATTTTTATCCCTAAAGCTAATCCAAGCTCTTTGAGCTAATTTTAATTTATGGATATACTCTTTTCTTAATTTTTCATCCCCTTTATATTCACAATTGATATTAGAGATTAGCTCCTTATATTCATTATTGAGTATCATATCGCTTTCAGAGAGCTTTTTTTGTGGAACATAAATAAACTTGATCACTATTATCGATATCAGAGCACATGCCTCCTGAAAACCCATTTTCTGCAAAACATGATATAGAAAAAAACAACAGAAAAAACATTGCACTTCGCATTTAATTCGTCCCCTAACCTACATATAGAAAACCATTTTTCAACTAATCGTTAACCATATTATTTATTTGTAATTTTTATCAATATAATTCTTAACTTTCTGCGCATTATCCAATGCATAACGTCTTTTCACACCTGATTCAATAATCTGATAACCAGAAAACATCGGATCTTCAGTGATTTTACTTTTCACAAGGCTATCCTTATCTTTTTCATAAGCATAAATTTCATAATAATATTGATACAATGGCTCATCATCATAATTAACTTCCCATCTTAAAATACTCAACAACCACCGACTAAAGTCGGTGGGTTAGTGATTAACGGACTGAAAGTCCGGATACGCATCGGCTGAACGATGCGTCAATCGTCCATCTTGAAATTATCATTTGGGTTCGGTTCAAAATGGTGGGCAAGATAAGCCTCAATCATTTCTTCTGTTAACTGACCCACCGTGGCACAAAAATAGCCTCTGCCCCAAAAATGCTGACCCCAATAGCGTTTTTTCAGATGAGTAAACTCCTCAAACAACTTACTCGCTGTCCTCCTTTTCAGCCTCCTCATGATTTCTGAGGGTGCTAATGTCGGCGGACTATTCACCAATATGTGAACATGATCTTGGCTCACGACACCACTTAATATTCTGATTTCAAATGCTTCACACGTCTGACGGACTAACTCTCGCACCCGAATACCGACTTCACCCGTCAGCACCTTGTACCTGTATTTTGTTACCCACACAAAATGATATTCGATATTAAATACCGTGTGGCTGCCATATCTGTAATCCATGTTGCACCTCCCGTGCAACACAGTATCGCAGCTAAAGCTGACCGACTAAAGTCGGTGGTTTTAACCTTTAATATGGAAGAATAAACTTCTGATTTTTTATCTTCCTCCATTTGCAAACTATCGGCCAACACCCACCCTTCTATATTACTCTCCCCATTCCTTTTATAAATAATATAAAAATATTTTTCACCCTCATTACTTTTCTTTAACCATACCGTATCATTCTCGATTAAATACATTTTACTTTTATATTTTCCTTCTGGTTTTTTATAAAGATATGACTTCTTATTTATCATTACCTTCAAAGGATACCTATCCGTGTATTTATCTCCATCAGAAACAATAACATGGTCTATAGCTTCTCCATTTTTATAGATAATGCGATTAACCCTATCACAACCAACACAAGAATCTTTTAATTTCAAATCAGTTTTGCCATGTATGTCAAGATGATAAACTTCTTCATACCACTTCGCACCATCTCGATAAGAACTGACTATATTACCTTCTATAGATGTAATATTGCACACCTCCTTTGTTTCACCAAATTTAATGTATTCTGAAAGAATAATGCCATTTTTTACCGGATACATTTTAGAACAACGATTAACACTCCCCAAAGTACTAACCAATAAATATTCATTGCCTAATATTTCAGCCATGCTGATGGATTCATACCCATTATCAATCTCATTTTTGGCTGTATCAGGGATTTTATATCCACCACAATAAAATTCATTACATTCATAACTTCCTGATCTTTTTACATTACTATTCGCAAAAATACTAAAAGAAAAAAATTGCAACAATAAAAACAAGAAAGGCATTTAATTATCCTTAAGTTCAATACCTATATCAATGGAAGAAACTTTACCCTCTTTTAATTCAAAAGACATGCTCATATCTCTCAAAGAGAATTCAATTTCGTTATCAGTCTGTTTATAAGGAATATGATTATAAAGTTCCATTATTTTATCTACAGAATCACCAATCCTAACACCTCTCAATGTTTTATAATTTTTATTTTTTAAAGTTATTGATGAAATAACATAATCATCATCCATACCAATTAATTTCTTATCATAATTAACATTAGAAGTCACTAAAGAAAAATCATTATAATCATGTTGATTTAATTTATAATAATAATCTCCAAAAATAAACCCGCCGATAAAATTATGGTAATTCTGCTCGCCAACCATACGTTTTTGTTCAAATAAATGGTAGGATTCATTAAGTATGATCCATACTTCATCATTTGTAACAATGAAATCTGAAACATTCAAATGCTTTTTGTTCCCTTTGTAAGATGCTAAATTTAATTTAGCAAGGCTTTCCAGATTCACCCATCCCTTTGTTTCTATATTATCCTTAGATATATAGCTGGCATACCCATAATCTTTGACGATTTTGTAAAGACTGACAATATCACCTTCTATAATAAAGGTGCCACTTTTGCATTTTTCATCAGGAGCATGATAAAACCAAGTTCTTTTTTTATTTTCAACAATCCATATCGGAAAATCAGGAATATGACTCTTCTCACCATAATTAACATAACTTTTTGCAATATTAGAGACTTTATTACAATATTCTGATACATCTCCACTCTCACCAAAAGCCATCTGAGAGAAAAGAAAAACAGTGAATAAAACAAAAAAATTATTCTTCTTCATTATTTTATACTTTGCTATATTTAATTAATCAGGAGCATATTCAGTAATCACTTTTGTCCCACTATCATCTTGAGTGAAAGATAGGGTTGTCACTCCCCCTGCAAAAAATTGAGTGACAATAAGATAACTTTTATTTCTCCACTCAAAATTAACTTCCATGCATTCAACCTCGCACTCTGATTTAAAATTTTTATTTACGACAATAGGAATGGGGAAGGTTTCATCATTGCCTTTAAACATATCTTTGTATTTTAAGTAGGACTCAACAATATGCATTCCTTTGAAAAAGCATCCCCCCATCGATTCATATCCAAAAATTTCTTCTGGTGGTATTGCTATGCTTTCACACAATGTATCACCATAAGCCATGCTTTTAGATTTATCTTTTAATAAAACATTAAAGGCATCGAGTGTTATGCCTTTATCCTTTAAAGGAAATTTAAAAACATCCAGTTCTCTACATTTATCTTCTAATGAGAAATAAAAAACTGCTCTACTATCCTTAACAAACATAATGACATTATCAATTATAATAAAATCTTAAAATGGATAACCGCAAGCATCTTCAGGGTTTAACGTGGAAACTTCATATAAACCTTTATCTATATTAATAACATATTCAGATAAAAATAAACGATAAAATTCTACAGTTTTTTCACTCATCCAATATGATATTGGCGTTATTTTTTTAGCTGCATACTCATATTGACATGTGTCTTTAATGTATACATAACCATTGGAGAATAAAATGTCTTTTCCCGAAAATAACTCTTCTACTTTTTTTCTGTCATCATCAGAATTCATGATTGAATCTGAAATATAAGGCCCCTTCCATTTAACATCCTTAAACTTCTCTTCTAAACTAACTTCAGAAGCAAACGCATTCATACAGTTCAAAAACAAGGTAAATATAATAACAACTGTGGATTTGTACACTATTTTACCTTTTTAAATTATTGCACTAAAGCTACTTAAAAATTTATCACGCTATTTTAATTAACTCTTAATAACAGTATAGATATTTTCATTAAGATTTAGTCAGGATAATTCATGGACTATTCTAAATTATATTGATTATCCAGAATACTCTCAACACTTATAATTAACTTCATCTTAAGTGATGAAGCTTCAAACGATTCCAATGGTTGGGTATCTATTTATATGATATTTTAAATGGGCAATTCTTCCATAGTAATACCTGAGATATATTCCTGTTCAAATTTAAAACTCAATACTTTATTAGTGAATTTGTATTGTATCATCTCTTCATTTTCTTCGTCAGGTTTTCCATAAACTTTGAGTACACTATCTACTTTCATTCCTATAACAATTCCTCTATCGGTCATATATTGATTATTATTTACTGATATTGTTGTAATTCTATATAAATCAAAATCATTATTTAGTTGCATGAAGTTTATATTTTATGATCTTATATGAAACCCACCCCAATAATTATCAAAATACTTATAATTAACATCATCAACAGTGACAAAATTCCCAGAAATTCCAATTTCTGGCTGTTTGTTTATTTCACACTCTCCCCAAGATTTATAGAATATGGGGTAAGCATCTCCTAACTCAATTTTTTTGAATGATGAATATAATATAAAGTCACTCGAATTTATTTTCGGTGGAACAAACTGTGAATTTGATATATTTATAACATTTCCAATTTCAATCCACCCAGTAGTACGATCACCATTCTTATTTTCATAACTACCAAAAATGAATTAAAAGCGATAGCCAAGCTTAAAACAAAAAACATTAATTTCATATTAACCCTTTAAATATATTGGGATTTCAAATGATAAACTTGCATTTGGAAATAAATCAAATTTTTCTTCATATTATATTTTTGATTTAACGCCCAATTAATCCCTGTAGCATATTGCATTGTTCCTGGTGCATCAGGATCTGACATGAGCTAAAAATCATGTATCTTCAATACCATGGGTATACTGTGACTATAATGAAGTTTCACTGAATATTGGAAGATATTACTTGTTTTCATCTGATGGCCCTATTCCAGTCCCCGTTGGGATCAACCTGCTAGACTGAACCCATCCCTAAATCAAATTCTGATTTTTATCTAAATACATTATGGAAGTGAAATCTCCATAAACAGAATAAGCATTGACTAGATCATTTTTAATTATAAAAACGTTATCATTCTTACAATTGATATTTGGGGAGGTATAAAAATAAGCCCTACCCTTCCCAATAACCTTATAGCCTGATTTATTCTTGGCTATTAAATAAGGTGATACCTCTTATTCTTATCTCGACCTTTATATTTTCTTCATATGATGTATTAGCTTGAAATTTATCGAAATTTTTATTACCATCCCAATAAAACCACCCTAGGTTACCAATATAATCTAGGATGGTTCCTTCAACTATATATTATTTTTTAATGAAAAATAATATCAACCACAACCTAGGGCATTATTTTTATCGCACATCAAAAATGAAGTTAAATCGTACATATCATTGATATGTACAGAGTTACATTCAAATTTAGTTTCTTTGCTATTTCTATTATTAACAACAGTAACTCCCGAGCTTGTCATTCCATCTTCATAGTTACTAAAAACAGAATATGTATATACTCCATTATTAAAAGATATGGTTATATATTCTGTTTGATACCTTGAATAACTATTATATAAAAACCCGGAAAAATCATTTCCTTTAGAAGAAAAAGAAAAATCATTGATTCCATCCTTTGAAATAGAATATATAATTTTATTTCCTTTAACTTCAAGTTTTACATTTCCTTTTTTTGTATCACATGAGAAATATACTTTTGAATTAACCTCTCCTACAGCATGAGAAGTAAAAAAAATTAGAGTTGAGAGAAAAGCTTTAATTACCAGAAGTGATTTTACCATAATTAGCCTTCATTTTAGCATCATAACCTTTTTGACTTGGGCCATTATATATCAATGCAAAAGATAACCAATCTTTATTTACAATTGCATTGTGGAGTTTTTTATTAGATTGTATAAAATTCACAAAAGCTTTTAAATGATTTTTTTCAGATCGACTTAAATCTAAAACAAACTCCTCTACAGAAGAGTAACCAGAAGTTATATGATTAGAACCTAAAATTTGAAATTTTCCCCAAGATGCTGATTTTAAGGCAGCTACCTTATTTAGTGAGTAAGCAAGAGCTATTTTCCTATATTGCTCAGAATGCCTCCCGTATCCTCCGGCTTTTTTATTAGATATTTCAGAGTATTCAGAATCATATATTCCATTTGTATATCTACTAAAATGATGCCGTTCAAACAAAATTGACAAGACATAGTCATCATCATTATCAAATTTGAAATAACTGCCGGCTGATCCTGTTTCAGTTTGTGCTACTGCTTTTATAGCTGCCACTTCACAATTTAATTGCTTAGCAGCTGATATATAATCGCTTTCATCTATTTTCTCATTATCGTATTTTGCCAAAAACTCTATAGGCTCTAATTTACCATTTATGATAGTTTTCGGATATTCATCAATTTTTATAGAATCTAATAACACCAATGGATGCATATGCCATACCTCAGGCTTGCTCTTAAATTCCTTCACATCCGGCATCCACACCAATTTATCAATGGTTTCGATATTATACCTTGCTATCTCCGAGCTGGATTTTTTCCAGATCGTTAATAACGTTTCCCAGAATGAATCCGTGCTCCGGTAATACCATTCGCTGGGGTGTTTGACTATCGTTCGATACAATTCATCCCTGACATGGGGATTATGAACTGCCTGCAAAAATTCAGCTTCGGAATAGCGGGCAGGTTTATCACTGACTTTTAAGCTGTCTATCTTATCCAACAAACGCTGGTAGTTACGGGGAGCCAATGCGTGGGTCAGGCGCAAATCTTGTTCCGCCGCTTTTTTTAATAGCTCCAATAAATTGCGCACAAGTACCGTCGGAGCGTTTTTACCATCCAGATGGTCGAAAGATTCCACTGGGCTTTCCGTTAACATGGTAAATCCTAATTTGCCCAAATCGTATTGGGAAATAATTTCCACATCGGCTTTCTCCAACCAACAGGCTTCTTTATGAATCTGGTAATACTCTTTTTGCGTTTTATCCTTTTCGTTTTTAACAATTTCTTTTTTCGCCTTAGACAGTGTAATAATGCCGTTTGAGCGAGTTTTCACCTCCTGTTTCACGAACTCTTTAGTCCTGACATCAAAACTGTAACGCGTCAAACCGGGTTTATATTTCAGGTATTCTGTGCCTTCTTTCACCGCATCGGGGTTAGTTAAAAATGTCGCCAGATTGTCATCAATGGTCAGTGTTTCAATATGAGCACGATAACGCGCTTTATGCCCTTCACGAATCGGTAACTGAACATAACCCAAGTGCCCGACGGCATCTCCTGCACTAATGGAATAAGGTTTTTTAACCGACACCACCTTATCAAATTCCAGTGGTTCTTTACCGCCCGGCAGATAAGGTTTCAGCCAGCCCGGCGCTATCTGCTCCAGCGATTTTCCCCCTTTTTTGATATTGTCCCGATCAACCAATACCCACACTTTTTCACCTTTTGTGAACGTAAATTGTTTGAATTTGACGTCTTGCTCCAGAGTCACACAACCAAATTTGCGGCCCGCCTTATTTTCCGTGACTAATTCAGTATTTTTTTCATCCCAAGTGACCCGTGTTTGTTTAGGCAATACTTTTTTTGTCTTCTGCGATAATTCCTTATCCTCATAGGCGGCTAAGTTACCCTGAATCACATAATCATTCGCCTGCTGGGAGTGCTGGTATTCATACACCAACCACGGTGCCATTTGCATATAAAGAGAATAGAATGTCAGTGCACTTTTGTCTGTTTTTCCCGGCTGAATTCGATGGCGAACCAACAGGAATGAACCCGAATATTTCAGGTTTCCGGCAATCCATGGCGCTTCCAGATAGTTTTTGCACACCCGGAAGGCAACCACCTCACCATCAGCCACACAACGTAGCGCCTGTTCTCCTTTATATCTGTCTTCTTCCTTGGGTAAATCTTTCAATTCTGCTGGGTCGTTTCCACTCAAGGCACACCACGGGGTTGTCACGCTGGTGATATGAATGCCACCATGCCACATGCCATTACGGCCAAGAAGATAATAGCCGGAAGGTTCGCCTTCCAAATGGGCCAGTATTTCATCCTGATTGCTGAATTCAGCACCACGGTTGTTTTTGGATATAGGCCAACTGATTTTTATTTTTTTATTCTGTTTGACTGGCTCCTCTTTGGGTTTTTCTTCTGTTTTTTCTGCGCCATAGCGATACATGACAAAAGAGGGTTTCAATTTTCGATAACCAGGCCCCGGATAAGGGCCATTAGATTGTTTAAAATCGGAAACCCAATGTGTGCCATTGAACATAGCCATATGCCCATGTGGACTGCCTTCTTTCGACTGAATAACGACCACATCTCCAGCCTGTTGCCCTGGTATTGAAAAAACATCCGCCAATTCAGCCGGATTCCCTGAATACCGATAAACAGCAACAAAACCTACATCTTCTAAAGAAGGTCCATAATCTTTCGCTGAAGCTGCACCGTTGCCTGGGCGAGGTGGTGGTATTTCGATTTTGACACCTCCTGATTCAATCGCTATTCGTGTAAACTTTGCGCAATCAGATTGGCTTTTAGGTTTTGCTCTTTTATTAAGAGTATTTATTGCAATATCTTTATTCCACATATTTTATATCATCCTCTGACATTGAATAATTAATTGCTCAAATTTCCGTTTAAAATCTTGAAACTGACACTATCTTCCAGCCTTCATTCTCTTTCTCCAAAATGACCAATAGATTGGCAGGATATTTTCCATCCTTTCCTAAGATAACCTTTATTTTAGAGATTTTTTCGGCTTCACTTATTGTACTTACATTCACATTTATCCAATAATCATATGCATCTTGACTTTTAATAAAATAATTCTCGTCATATTGAATTTCTTTTGAGCCACAATCATCAAACTCTCCTGGTTCATTACAGCTTGTAGCTTCATCAATTTTTTTCAATAATGTTTCTGAGACATATTTCTTCAGTTTATTTTGGTGGTCATTTGGAGATACATCTGATAATTCAAAATATTCCTTCATATACCATGTATAAAACTCTTTCGTTACCAGTTCCGGTGATTGTTGCTCTGCCTTAGCGAATGCATTTGCCTGACCTATCAGTAACAAAGAAATAATCAAATATAATGAAACACCCCATAATGAATACTTTTTCATTTTTCCCCTTTCAATTCATTGGATAAAAAATATATTTCAAGCCATTATCGATTTATTTTATCATGCCTTTCCCTTGCCTATATAATGGCAGGGTAATGGTTAAATAAAATTTAGATATAGTTATAATCACAATTTATAATAACTTTTAATCACCCGTTCCTTTTACTCATATTCATCTGAGAAAACTTTTCCTCCCGGTCTTTCAAACTGCGCTAATTCAGTTTGATTAAATCCCGGTAATTCACTATTCATCTCAGCCCCGCTCATCGGCACGGTGTAACTCGCACATTTCAAAGTGAAATCCCCTGAAGAGCCGTGTTCGATTTTATTGCTGTCCATGGTCAGGTAAGAGCCGCCGCCGTTCAGTGTTAGTTTGTTCGGGGTAGTGATAATGATTTCATCTTCGGTGCTGGTAATGGTCAGGGTTTGTTTGGAGGTCAGGGACATCGCATCGCCCTGGGCTTCAACTTCCACTTTGCCTTGGTTGGCAACCAACTTCATGCCTTGTTTCTGGACAAATACGCCAAAGGCTTCGCCTACGCCGATAAAGCAGTTTTTTATCACGCCGATATCTGCATTTTTCCCTGCATTGACCATTAGGTTTTCACCGGCAGCCAGTTGCAGGTGCTCGCCGCTTGTCAGCGCAATGCCTTGTGGCGCGCTGGCGAGAATAACCGCCGATTGAAGCTGGGTCAGCCTCTCTTTGGCAAAATTCAGTTGTTGCTTAATATCCGATGCCAGGGCCGTCGCCTGTTCTGCTGCATCGCTCAGGGCCTGCATTTCACTGTTTGCTTGTTGCAACTGGCTCAATGGCTGTGACATTTCCAGCACTTTATTCTGGGCTTTGGCTTGGGTGTGGGCGCTGATGAAGATCCCTTTCCCTGCCCGGATCGCACCATGTCCATCCGTTCTGACTTCAAAACCCGCACCGCGCTGTTTTCCCTGTGCATCCACCAGATGCCCGATATTCAGCTGGCTTTTGCCGTATTCTGTCGCCAGTTTGATATGCTCTTCACCGCGCTTGTCTTCCATGCGCAGTTTATTGTTGGCGGGGGTGCGCAATACGTTGCGGGTGTGGTTGGCATCCGTCACATGATCAGGATGGTTTGAATCATGCAAGGCATAGGCAATGTACGGACGGTCACAATCACCGCCATCAAAGGCCAGCGCCACTTCGGTGCCATCCAGCAAAGGCGCGTGCCAGCCGTAAGTGTCACCAGCATACGGTTTCGCCAGTCTTACCCATAAATAGGCATAGCCTTGCTCCCAGCCATCAAGATCAAAATTGACTTTCACCCGGTAACGCCCGTGTTCATCCAGCCAGGCGTAGGTATCGTTTTTTTCAGTGCTTTCCACGCGGGCAGGCAGTGTGCCTGAAATGGCGGGGCGTGGGAGCAAATCTGGGCGGAAGCAGACGGTTTCACTGTAAGGCATTCCTTGCAGGAGGACGCGATAACTTTTATCCCGCGAACCACTGCTCGCCAAAGACGTGAGCAATACCCCTTCTTGCAGGGCAGCAGGCATACTGCCGTTCAATTCCAACACTTGCCCGACCGCCAGTTGCGGGCTGGTGCTCATGCCTGTGACCCGATGCTGGTTATTCAGCAAACGCTCATGGTGCAAGCGGGCAAAGAAAGCACCGCTCTCTGCATCCGGCTCTAAGCTGTCGCCCGCTTCCCGATACGGCTCGGCATAACGATAGACGTCACCATAGGTCGTTGTATCATTGGCGGCGACGTTGGCATCACTTTGGAGCGGGGTCAATGCATCGCGGTAGTTGTAATCATTGGTCGTGATGCTTTGAGAAATGACTTTGTGACCAATTTTGATCCCCCAAACGCTGTCGGTGCCGCTGTCGCTCATTCCCGCCGGATTATGTAACGGCAGTGTCATGCCAAACTGGTATTGCTGCTGGCTGTCGCCAAATATCACCACTTCCCTTTCAAGGCGGCTATCCATTTCAAAACGATAGTAAATACCTACTTCTGCCAGGATGCGCTGGACAAAATCCAGGTCATTTTCACGCCATTGGGTCACCAGTTCCCGTGTCGGATAAGCCTGATTTAAACGGAATTCAAAATCCGTGCCTTCAAGTTCATGCGCCCGCAAAACTTGTTCAACGATTTCCGGCACCGATTGATTCTGGTAAATCGCACAGCGCTCACGATGGGAAAGCAGTTGCAGTTTTGGCACGAGTTCGAACTGATAACGGGTTTCATCAGCCGAGGTTGAAATGCGCTTGAGATTGCAGATCACGCCATGTACGGCTTTCGTCGGCCCAATGAGATCACCGAGACTCAGTACCGGTGGCTGGAGAGTAAAAGTCGCTTCTTTCAATAAGACCTGTTCAGGGCGGATATCGCCATCCGGGCTGGTGACATCTATTAGATATTGATAGGGTTGGCTCAATGTTTCCAGTCCACGGAAAGAAAGTACATCCAGTGAGGCGGGGCATTGCCAGATTTCGAGTCGATAACGGTTTTGTGCCCCGCTCAACGCTTGTTCAGCTTTATTAAGTATGTTGGTTAAGTCCATGATCTATTTCCCTCAGATTGATGTTTCATGATGATTCTCCTGCTCGAGAACTTACCGGGATAAGGCCATTCTGATATTTCAGGTATGCTACCGCCATAACCGTTAACCGAGGCCCATTAGGTCGCGAAGATAAGTTGTTGCTCCCTTTGCCAAGCTATTCATCCCAATAGTTTGAAAAAAACAAAAAATAAGGCTTGGCAAAATAGCAACTAGGTAAAAGTTGTAAAAAAGCAGGCGGAGAAACCGCCTGCTGGAGGGAAAGCCGGATTAGGCTGTTGTGCGTTCATTCCAGGCATCGGAATGAATGATGTTGCCATCTTTGTAAGTCCAGGTGATTTTTTCATAACGCAGCTCAATTTCTTCGAGGTGATTATGTTTTTCTCTCGCTGGATCTTTGATGTCATGCATCTTAGGTGCCACTTTCACCACTTTGACGTTTTCCAGTGTGGTGTTGAAATATTCCACTTCCTGGCCTGCGTCATCGATCCGATACCATTTGAATTCAGCCGTTTTCAATGTCTGGCCCGTGGTGACTGCTTTGTACAGATAAGGGCTGGACGCATCAATTTCCTTAACGAAAATAAATGGGGTATGAATACGGGTGCCAGTCAATTTACCGGTGTTGTTATCGGTTGGGATGTACAGGTTATGATCCTGTGCCACCACTTCGATACTGCCTTCACGGCTTTGGACATCGACAGAACCTTTGATATCCGATCCGCCGTCATCTTTCAGCCATAAATAAACAGGTATTGCCATACTTTATTTCTCCATAATGTGTCTTAATTCTTCACCAATTTCCGGTGAAGACGAGGTAACATCTCAATGCAGCCCCTGAAGCTGTTCTGCGAGCAGGGATTGCAAATAGTGATGCCCTCCCCACCACAATCCCGCCACCACAAGAACCACAATGAAACTCCAGAACCACAAAGAACGGAGCCAGCGGCTTCCTCTTCGGCCTTTGGCGCACTTCAGTAAACCATTCGGTTCTGCACTGAAAGACGGCACCCGGGAAGATAATTCCGCCAGCGTCTGTGTTCGCTGTTCTGGTGCTATTGCCTGCAAGCCATACTGCCCTTGGAAACCCAATTGCAGAACACGATGGAAACACGTTAAGACTGCAATATCCGGAGCAGTTTGGTGCAATACACTTCGTATTCGTTCGTACAAGGCTTCCCCAGCCTGAAGGGAATTGAAAAACCGGGCCTGTAACGGGGCTTTCATCCAGACCTGATAACCACTGTCCTGCTCTTGGTTTTCACCTTGACGCCCCAGAACGGTTTCATCCAATAGGGCACACTGGGCATAAGTAATATGTTCAATGCTCTCATGCCCATAGCCTGCGATTTGTAACAGTTCTTGCACTTTCTCAACCTGAAGCTGACAGTGTTGATAAAGTGCTTCCCCCTGTAATGCAGGGACACCGTGGCGTAGCTGTACGACCGTCAGCCATGTTTCCGCCATCAGTTCATCAATATCGAGCTTTTTCTTCATGCCCGCAGTACCGCAAATAACTCGAGTTGAATATTGCCAAGTAAATCAGGAACATAGAACATACACACACCGGATTCCAACATGCTTATCGCTGCCGGATGTTTCATATCCAATGCGAAATATTGGTTTTCCATGCGCAACGGGATAACCGCCGGAACTTGGCTCAGTGCTATCAAAGGAACGCCATTCAGCGCCACATTAACGATATTATTGACATCATCCGGCGCCCCAACTTTGCAAAGTTTGGGGAATTGCTCCAGCAATTGGTGTGCCGGCAATGACGAACGGACAGACAAGTAGAAATCCGCCTCTTCACGCAGCCTGATATCGTTGAGTGGTGCTTTCCATTGGTGACCATTGATTTTCACTAAATCGATGGCAACCATCCGCGATGGTAAGCTTGCTTCCAGTAAATCACTGATCAACGCAAACAAAGGAGGAAAAACCGTTTCGGGTTGATGGTGATCATAAGGCGGAATATCTTCCACATCGTGATCCAGCGAAAATGTCAGCAATGCACCCGCCAGTTTTGTCAGCTCAAAGTAAACCTGTTCAGGATGGCGGGCCGGGCGTGTCAACAGCTCAGACAATACCGTCACGTGGGTATTGAGGGCGTTCAGCAACCAGAACAGCGAAACATCCGCAACGGCAAAATCCGCCATGCGCTGGTTGCTTTCACGGCGCATGCCCATCAAGCGGCGACGCTTAGCCTGCAACTGAGTCAATAACCTATCCAACGACAAAACCAGTTCATTGTGAGCCGCAAATGAAAGCAACGGAGGAATAAAACCCGAATCCACTTTCCAACCGCTTCTTCCATCCCTGACCAGACGAGCCAACGGGCAAACGATATATTCATCATTTTGCTCAAAATCAAACCGCAAAGATAAAGAATGACGAGCTACCGCCATTGATTCTTCTTCCGGTCCGAAAGCATCCTGCACACTCACCCATTCCTGCCAGTAACGCAAAGGACGCTCTACGATTTCTGCCGTTGTCTGAACATTGCTGGTATTGGACTGCAATATAGGCAATGCCAGCAGCACGATGACCTGCTCTTTATCAGATAGCTCCTCGTGTGCCAACTCACGAGTCGCAGGCAGAAGATCAGCACACCCTGTATCCACTAATGTCCCATCAGGCAGGCGAACTCTGATTTTCAGCGCTTGCAGGCGCTGAAGTGCCAAAAGTTCCGAATCAAATTCAGCGGCTTCAACTCCCCATGGATGGACAAGTGACAGGTGAGCTATGCACTCATTGGTATAGGCTTCCCAATGTGCTTGTTGCTGAAACTGCTGGGGTGACAACAACGCCCCCTCGCTCCATAACGGGCGGTAAATCTTCATATATTCCCTCGCTTACGCTTTGGCTTTCGGCATCTGGGAAACCAGGGACAGGTTGATGTCCATGCCTTCCACCTGGAAGTGCGGCACCGCGTACAGCTTCACGCGGAAGAAGCCCGGGTTGTCCTCGATGTCTTCCACCACCACTTTCGCATCGCGCAGCGGGTGCGAGGCCTGCAGGTCATCACTCGGGTCGGTCATTTCCGTCACCAGCCCGCGCACCCAGTTGTTCAGCTCCAGCTCCAGCAACCGCCGGTCCTTGGTGGTGCCGATGTTTTCCCGCTGGATAAGCTTCAGGTAATGCGCGATGCGCGACAGCAGGAAGATGTACGGCAACCGCGCGTTGATGCGGCTGTTCGCCGTCGCATCCACCGTGTCATACAGCGCCGGCTTCTGGCTCGAGTTCGCCGAGAAGAAGCACGCGTAATCGCGGTTTTTGTAGTACGACAGCGGGATGAAGCCCAGGTTGGCAAACTCAAATTCGCGGGTTTCCGGGATCATCACTTCCGACGGGATTTTCACCTGGCTGCCGGTGCCCAAATCATACAGGTGGATCGGCAGGTCCTTCACCGCCCCGCCCGCCTGCGGGCCACGGATTTGCACGCACCAGCCGTTGTTGATGAAGCTCTTCATCATGTTGGCCGCAAACGCAAACGTCGCGTTGGTCCACAGGTATTTCTCGTGGTCCGGCCCCTTCACCTCTTCCACGTAGTTGAAGTTGCGCACCGGCACTGTGTCCGGCCCGTACGGCAGCCGGCCCAGCACCCGCGGCATCGTCAGCCCGATGTAGCGCGCGTCGTCCGATTCCCGGAACGCCTTCCACTTGATGTATTCCGCCCGGTCAAAGTAGTTGCCGATGTCCTTGATGGCCGCCACTTCTTCCATGGTGTCCTTGCCGAAGAACGCCGGTCCCACCGAGCCGATGAACGGCATGTGCGCCGACGCCGCCACCTTCGCGATGTTGCGCAGCAGTGCCACGTCCTGCGGGCCCCGGCCAAACTCATAGTTCGAGATGACCGCCGCTATCGGCTCACCGCCCGGGGTGTCGTATTCCTGGATGTAGGTGTGGTGGTACAGCCCGCTCTGGATGATTTCCGGGCTGTCCTCAAAGTCCTGCCGCAGGTCATCCTTCGCGATGTCCAGCAGCTCCAGTTTCACGTTCTGGCGGAAATCCGTCCGGTCCACCAGAAATTTCAGCCCGCGCCACGCCGATTCCACCTGCTGGAATGCCGGGTGGTGCATTACCGCGTCCAGCTGCCGGCTGATTTGCTGGTCCAGCTCCGCAATGTGGTGGTCGAGCAGCGTCTTGTCCAGCCGCTCTACTTGCTGGCCCGCCGCCTTCAGCCGCTCCAGGAACACCTGCACCGCCGCCGTCACGCGCTCGTCCGCCGTCGCATCCGCCAGCGCCGCGTTGTCCTGGTAGGCATTGATATCCCCCAGCCGGCCCACCGGGGTCAGGTTGATTTTTTCAAACAGGGACGCATACACACTGCTGGCCGCTTGCTGCGCCAGCACCGTCTCCTGTGCCGCTTGGGTTGTTTCCGTATTGACTGACATCAGCATAATCCTGTGGTGAATGTATCCAGTGGGTTAGTCGTGTTCCGGGGCCAGCCCCGCCAGTTCACTGCGCAACTCGTCACTCAGGGACGGGTCTTTCAGGATGGCTTCCAGCTCCCGGCGGAACGTCGCGTTGTCCAGCAGGTTCGATTTCAGGTCGCGCAACAGGTTGCGCATCGCCAGCATTGCCCGCAGCGGCGGGATTTGGCGCGCCACCTGCTCCGGCTCAAAGTCCTGCATGTCCCTGAACGTCAGCGCCACGCTCTCCTCACTGCCGTCCCCCGCCAGGGTGTTTTCCACCGTCAGGTTGACCCGCGGGCTGAAATCCGCCAGCACGCTGTTAAAGTTGTTTTTGTTGATGTTGATTTTTTCGCGCTCGGACAGGGGACGGGTGTCCTGACCGTTGCTGTAATCCCCCACCGCCAGTAATTTCAGGGGCAATTCCACTTTCTTCTGCGCCCCGCCCGTGTGCAGGTCAAGCCTGATGTTGACGCGGGCCTTGGGGACTTCGTTCTGGAAACTGTCTGACATGGTTTTTGTCCTTCAAAACAAGTGACTGTCTGCTATTGAGTAGCAATGCTTGACTTTCAAATCATCGGCAAAAAAATAGCAAGACATGAGATAAGCGATAAAAATTTTCTATGTGATATCGAAAGCCATATACCCATCGCCTTTCAAATTGCCGCTTTGTTGGCTTCAAACTCCTTGGGTATCGATGCCAAACGTTAATTCATTCCGTTCATTCAATTTTTGATAAAGATGAAAATATCCTGACTGTCATTCGTAACGTATATTTAATTCTCTTAGCCCCATATAAAATCATTAATTAAGTAACATTATTAGTTTCTTGCCAAAAACACAGAGGTGACCTTTCTACATAGAAATAATTTATATATGGATTTTCAAGATGGAAAACAGAGAAAAAAATAACATAACATCCGGACAGATATTATCAGTTTAATCCTATAAAGCTAAAGAAATTTGCATTATTCATCACACTCACACAAACATATTGAATTATCTAAATACTTAAAATTAAACCATAGAATCTACTATATTAATCCGTAAATTTAATTATATACCCCTCTGTTTTCTTACCTATAGTTCTTCAGCAAAAGATAAGATGATGAGTGTAACCATAACTTAAGGAAAACATTGTTATTATACTGATCTAAAAAGAAAAATTTATCTAAGTGGAGTTTATTGCCAAGCTAATGACAATATCTTGCATTAAATCAGACATAAATAAAAAGATTAGGCAGAATTTCCACTATAAAATCCCGCCTGACACACTTGATTGAAATAATACCAAAACAGCACCGAACTATGATTTATTAACACTCAATCAGAACCCCTTGAATAAGGGTTTATCACAAATTTTGTGGTCTTTACCATCATAAATCAACACCACCAATAAAATTATAAATGTTTATTTTTATAATTTTAGCATGATAATATCAATCATATTTTATTATTCTGAACATTAATATTTAGGTGAGATATTATATAATCCCGACTTCCATTACTTATCATTTAAACTGATTATTTTACTTTTTTCAGAAACAAAGATTGGAACAATATTAATTTAATAAACAAATAATTAACTCCAGCTCATGACAATGCCATTGTCATGAGCTGAATAAATAATATTACTGTATATTATTTAATTGATTTAGAATCCGATTTATATTGTTTCTTTGAATCATTTCATCAAGAACATCAGAGCGTTTTTTTCATTCCTTCCCTCAAACTCATTTAATACTTCTTCCCTCAGATTCTCATTACCATAATTTTGATGCAATGAGCTCACAATTGTATTGGACAAAAATAATACTGCTGCAATTAATTAAAAAAACAGCGCCGCACAATAAATCCACCAATTCACTAAATCAATTTATTTTGCCATATAAAAAATGAGTTTATCAGTTAATTAAGATAATCAAATTCATAATAAAAACAAAAAAAACACTTATCTTTATATTCATGATAATCACAGTTAATAACAATATTTATAGTATCTTTTGATATTATTGCATTTAAATGGAAATATATTGATGCATCACATCGACAATTATTATAAAAAAACTTATTTAAAATCGTTTGTTTTTAATAAAAGTAAAAATGTTCACCATCTGGATATTTAAGTGGCAGCATGGCCTTATCATTGTCATCCAACTCATCAATCTTTAATTTTTTATAAGTTTTTATAGAGAAAAAATATAACTGCACAGATTTTGGGCTTTTTACTCCGAGTGCAGAAAAATACGTTCTGTTAGTTTGGTTGCAGGATAAGGCATTAATAGTGAAGCTGATGAAAAAAACAAAAGACCAATCAATATAAATAATGGTAAAACAGTCATTGAATAATCTAGCATACTCTCTAAATAATTATCATCACCAATACTAAAAAGTGCAATAAAAAAAAAAGGGAATCAGCCCTAGAATAATAGAACCAAGCACTGATAGTTTAACCATGTAATAGCGCCCGTATTCGCACTCAGGTGTTATCATAATAAGCCTTTTCTCAGGAAGAGTAATCGCATATGCTATATAGCAGTTGTCTTTTTCTATCACTACCATTTCAACATAATCATTTTCTTTTATAACTGTTTTACCTAACCAACCATAAAAAGGTTTTCCATTGATTTTCCCTTTAACAAAACTACTAACATTCATTTTTCTATTTTCAAATTTGTTAAGAGACGCTGCTGATGCAAAGTTTCCTAGCGCCATTAATATCATTGTTAAACTTATCTCTATCTTTCTATCTCTTTCATATTTAACTGTTGTATAAGCCCTGTCATCAAAATAATTTTTTATATACTGTATTTCTAACTCTTCTATCTTACCTTCTATCTTGAACAATAGACCTTGTGGCGGTAATTCAGGCTGAGGAGGTTCTGTTTTTAATATTTCTTTTAATTCAATAAGTGTAACCTCTACTTCTTTTATCCTGATATCTAAATCTTTGTCAAAGTAATCAAACCCAATGCTATCGACTTCTCTTTCATTTAACTCTTCTTTCAAGGATGTTATATATCTTTCACATTCTTTAATCCTATTCCTAACATCTTCATAATCCATAATTTTTTTGTTTTCATCCAAGCGCATAATAAGCTCTTTTTAAATATTACAAATACATATATTTCATTTCAAAAAAGGCAAATGAACATTGCCAACCTATAAAAAAATAGGACCTAACTGCTGCCCTATTTTTATACCGGATAAACACACTATTATTTAACCCGATCTGAGGTATTTCTATTCTGTTTGATCAGAGAATAGCGATTCAATAATTGAATAAAATGTAAATCAGTTTGTTGAATCAAAGCAGGAGGCAGCTCACCTTTTGCACTGGCTTCCTCAAGCTGTCTGAGCTTTTCTTCTAATGGCGGGGCTTTATTCAGGGTTTGTGTCAGGGTAAATACCGCCGATTTTAATTCTGAGCCTGTCATGTAACGCCCGCGCTTTATATCCAGCTCATTTAATCTTCGGGTTAAATCAGCCAATTGATCCTGGCTGTCTTGCCAATAGCCCAAACTATCAATCGGTGTCGCATTCATGGTGAGTTGTTTCTGCCATTGTTCTGCCAGCGCGGCGGTTAACGGGGCATGTGGCCATATTGTTTTTGCCTGATGCACCAACGCAAAACCGTAATCTTGCCCCCAGGTCGGCGATAAGGTATTCAGGGTTTTCAGGCGCGCTTGGGTTGTTTCCAATACAATACTGTTTTCTTCCCGTGCCTTATCTGACAACGCCGTCAGAGAGTACAAAACGTCATTTGGCAGAATCGCCGGCAACGGAGGGATAGTGGCCTGAAGACGAGGATCAACTTTATTCTGATCCTGAATGGTGTAGTACCATCCCCCAACTCCTCCCGCGCAGAGTACCAAAGCCAGCAGAATGCCACCAAAAAAGGCCTTCCATTGAAACCCCGGTGGCTCCGGGGGTTCTGGTGACATAACAACGACATTAGGTTTAGGGTCTTCTTCCGGTTTAACCACATAAACCCAGGTCTGTTGCGGGGTTTTCGGCGACGGAACCGGCTGTTGGGCAAATTCCACTGTGGATTGCAGCGGCTCTTTCAAGGCGACATCCATGTTTGCCCCTTCCAGACTCTCCAAGCTTTCCAGACGCATTGCCGCATTGTGAATAAAGGTACTTAATCTTTCCAGCTGGCTGACATGCTTCAATTCCAGCTGTTGCAGTGTCTGGCAAAGTTGATTGAGATACTTCTCGGTTTGGTAGAGCGAGGAGAGATCGGCATAAACAAAAGTCTGTGTGCGCAGTACGTTGATCAAACGTTGGCTGAGTCCCGCCAAAACATCTACCCGCGCATGGACTTGCTGCGGCCAGATGGACTGCCATTGATGCGTCACCAAGCCATGGATAATGGCCAGACCTTCATTTAACCCAGCCAATCCGGCACGGGTGGTTCGAATTAACGTGTACCACGCAGCGGTCTGCAATTCCACACCATTTTGGCTGAACAGTGACAAACAGAGGCGTTCCGCCTGTTCCCAATTCACATCAGGACGAGCCGGATGGTGCAATTTGTTCAGTTCATCCCGCAAAGCAACGAAATCGGGTAGGGTTCGGGGGTCACCCCCTGTTTTCAGGTATTTTTCTGAGCGTGTATTCATGATATGCCTTTATTATTCTTTATACCCGTCGTCTTTCAAGTTGCAGTTTTGTTGGCTGCATCTTGAAATCCATTGCGTATAAGCGGTTCACGATTGATATTTGGGTTCCAGAAAATTTTGCTTTTTCAAATGCCTGATCAATACGCGCCCGCCAGGAATAAATTCCGTCCCATAACGCACCAAGCCAATCTCATGCAATTCCGCCTCCAATGCATAACGCAGCGTGCCAAATTCATGTTCCGGCAGCAGTGTCAAAGCGATGCGCTTAATACGTGGCTCGTATTTCAGCAAGGTCTTGGAAAGTACACTCATCAGGCTGTGAGCTGTCCCCGGTAAGCCCTGCATAATACGGCTCATATCGGGTAAACCGTAATCCGGCAAGTGGGCAAGTGTCCCCGCCCGGGTATTGATAATGCGCTGGATGTTGTCCAATACGGAGAGGATCACCTGATTTTCTTCAGAAACTTGATGGATATCGAGTCCCCCCGAAAAATTCCCCGTCAACATCTCATACAGTGAAGGTTGTGACATTGTTTTAGTCCTTTTTCAGCGGTATCAGGTGGATTTGTTGATCGATCAGTTCAATCTGGCGTGCTTTATCAGGATCAAGCTCGTCTTTCGGGATCACTACCCGCCAGTTATTTTTTTCTAAATCAGGGGTATGAAACATCGCCGCAACGGCGACGTATTTTGTCTCTTTTTCCATCGGCATATCAAGGGAGTAACTTTCTCCCGGACGTATGCGCAAATCCTTCTGGATAAGTAAATCAGCATGCAATGCGTTATTATCGTCGTTAAACATGCTCGGATAATCGGTTATATCAAAGGTCTTGCGATCTTTTAACTGATAAACCCGCACGACGGTGGATAACGCAATTCCCTTGTCATTCAGGTTAGTCCCTTCCCGTGCCTGAACATCCAAATGCAGTGTTTTGACCTGCTTATAAAAAATAGATTTAGTGACTTCAACTGTGCCATCACCTATTTTCTGGGTCAGGCCGCATCCCGTTATGCTTGTCGCCGCCAACAATAACGCCGTCAGGGCCAGTCCCGACTTCATGCTTTTCTTATGTTTTTTAGAATCAATGGTTTTTATAGAATCAATAGTTTTTATAGAATCAATAGTTCTTTTAGAATCGATAGTTGCCATATTCATCCGTCTCTTTTCGATAAACCTGTTCTGGTGCCGCCTGATAGCGCCCCAATCCAATAGTGATCCTATTCATTTTATTGTCAGTCAATTTCTTACCGGCTATTTTCTTATCGACCATTTTGTTATCGGTCATGACGTTCTTGACTTCAACTGAAGATAACCGCCTCATCACCGCGGTCTGACCCAATTTCATGCCCTGCCCGGAAATGACACTCAAACGGGCATCAGGCAACAATTCACGCGGTATGCGCAGCTGTAAACGTGCATGAACCCGTGATCCCAAATAGGCATGCAGCAATGCCATCAAATCCGCATGCAATTGCCCTTCCGGTGGCAACCATTGCCTGACTTCCTCCGGATCTGTGGTTGTCAGCGTCAGCAATACCTGACTGTTGACATCAATCCCGCTTTTTCCCAATACCGGTTTATGTGCGAGGCTGACAGGAGAACGGCAACTCATTTTGACCGGATTATCCAGTGGTATCCGGCGCTGATCGTGACGCGTTACTGTCACGGCAGTATGTGGTGCCAATAATTTAATCAAGGCACAAATGCCTTCTGTCGTTCGGGTGGGCAGGCGCATGGTGCCAAGCAACGCCAGAAAACGGGAGGTCGGTGTCCCGATATGGGCCGCACAGCCCGGTATCCCCAAGCCAATCAAACCAAGCAGGTATTGTGAAGTCTCATCCTTGCCACCCGCCTTAAAGGTTGCCGGATAGGAGTATTTACGCCAAATGCGGTAAAACTGTGTTGTCAGGCGATGATTAAACAGATCAAGGAAATCCATCACCGCCTCATGCCCTTCCCTCTGTTGGGCAATATCATCGACATAAGACGGCGGCAGCGGTGATTCCACCCCATACAGTCCCAAAAAAGTGGTTCTGATGCTGGGTTTGTCTCCCGGTTCTGTTTCTATCGCTTTCAGTTCACTGACAGGAAACCCCATCCCGGGATGGGGGCGAAACCGAATGGGATCATCATGGGGATGAACCGTACTGCCCAAACCGGGTTGTTCAGGCTGAATACTTTCAAGCAACTGACAAAAACGGTAGAAATTAATCAGGGGCAGTTTATCTTTGAGTTGCGTAATCAGCGTGGCAAGCTCTGGTTGTGATTCTCTGTCCATCGGAGGCATTTTCCACTTGGTTGAATAATCAGGGTCAGTTGGTTAAAAAGATGAATATCGGCATACAAAGAGAAAAATCGGTTGAGCATTTCACCAAACAGGTGAATATCCCCCTCTCCCGTAAAGCCATTGCTGTCCAGGGTGACTTCAATATCAATGCCACGCATCAGGAAGCCTTTTTCAAATCGCTGGAGATGTTCATGACGGACAGCCACAATGGCATCCAGTTTCCGGTTGTTCATCTCGTTTTCTTGCCAATTATACAGCGCCAGCGTACCGCGCAGCACTTCGGCGTTTGCCATCATATTCAGGAAACTTGATCCCAAATGGCTCAATATACGCCAGTGAAAACGATCTTCTGCGGGAGGATAGGCCGGCAAAGTCGGCTTACACAGATTCTGCACCGTCAGCGGGACTTGCAGGGTCTGTTCACAGCGGTTCAACAAGGTGCTTTGCAGGGCCTTGCGAGGCAACTGACCATTCGTGCCGGTAATTTGCAGGGAAAGGGTTTCCGGTTGCATATTCCGCCCATTTTCCCACGCCTGACCGCCCAAAATCAGCCATGTATCATGCAGGCCTGAAACACCACGCCTGACGCGGGTGTGGTAATAACGTTCCGGAGCTGTCCGGCGCAACATGCCCCCACGATGGCGGAAACTGGTAAAAGGCACATAAATGCCCTCTTCCGAATTCTGAGAGCCTGTCACACCATCCACGGAATAGATTTCGGTATGACCATCCTGCAACCGCCGGGGGCGCAAAAGATATTCACTTTCCAGACCGTTCACGGTCAAAGGATCGGCTTCCAGACTGAACAAATTGATAACCGATACGCAGTGCAACCGGATATGCTCCTCATTGACGCGCAAATCCGTATCCCACAACTCATTCAAGACAATATCCAACTCAAACCAGCGGGTTGTTTCGGGAAAACGCACACCTTCCAAGCCATTCAATTCAACAAACATGAATTTTTCACGGAAAGTGAAATATTCCAGCAGCAATTGATAACCACTGAATGAGGTATCCCCTTTTGGCCATAAGCGATCACTGTCAGAAAAACCACCGGGGGAGAAATAGCCATCAAGACGAATACGATCAATGACTTCCGGCAAACGCAAATAGAGTGCTGATTGACGTTTCGTCAGCGCCAAATGCAGGGCGGCGCTGATTTGCGCATCACCGCTCAGGTAAAAACGCAGCCGGGAGAGATCAACCTGCGGCCAATCCACTTGCTCACCACAATCAAAATGCAACCGGAGGACGGAGAGCCCATCCGGCTCCGTGGCAATTCGCGCTTTAGACAGCGTAAACGGATACAAACGCACTTCTTGTGTTGTGCGGTAACGGCAAACGGTTTTTTTCGGCCCGACAGGCTGGGAAAGGACTTCAAAACCTTCCAGAACACTTTCCACCATTTTCATCTGTGAAATATCGGGAGAAAAGCCCACGATCGACAAGGAAGGAATTGTGCGTAAATAGTGTGGCCACAACAGGCTGACTAACCCCTCGGTTAATTCCGGCAAATCATCATCAATTTTCTGCCGCAATCGCCCCATGGAAAAAGCAAAACCTTCAAACAGGCGCTCAACAAAAGGATCAGGTGTGCCAGCCTTATCTAAATCCAGCAGGGCAGCACGATCGGGATGTGCTTGGGCAAATTCCCGCGCCGCTTCCCGCAGGTAACGCATTTCAGCATCAAAATAACGGAGTGTTAAATCATCCATTAAAAAGAGTCCTCACCATAAAAAGAAGAAGCGGATTAGTTATAAAGCACAACAGCACGTACAGGATCTAACTTGACCAATTCCGCTAAAAGGCTATCCATCTGTTGCGCCACTGCTATTTTATCGGCGCCATTGCGTTGGGATTTAGCACGCAGCAGCTGCAAATGACGGGCCTTGATTTCAAATACCAACTCCGGCTCCCATTGTGCCAACGTCAGATTTTCGGCAGAGGCATCCAATTCATGGAGCAAATGCAGTGCCAAATCATTCTTGCCAAATTGCTCGGCGACACGGGACATCAATAACCGTATCATCCAGCGCTGGCGGGGAGTTGATACAGACGGGCGGGATTGCAGCCAAGCAATGGCTTTCTCAACGCCATCGCTGTCTGCCTGTGCCAACGCTTCCGCTTCAAGGGAAAGAATGTCATCTTCTTCTGCTACCACGTTGCCGGGCAAGGTGGAATCAGACCAGCCTTTACCTTCATCCAGTACTTTCTGGCTGATCCAACCCAGCGTGACATCATCCGCAAACGGAGTGCCATCATTCCACGCCAGTTTTTCCAGACCGGGCAAGCGTACCAGCAGTTGTTTCAGGTCTTGTTTGATGATATCCGCCCAGCCATCCCACGGCGCCCCTGATTTACTCAAGCCTTGATAGAGATACCATTGCACATCCAGCCAAAAGTGGTTCACACCTTCAGAAAACAGGCGATCCGCCTGCTCCAGCAATTCACCCCAGCTTTGCTGCATATACAGACGTTTTAGCTGGGCTCTGGCATCTGTGCGTGGCGGGGCCAATCTTGTACAACCCTGGGTATCCTGTGGCGGACTTTGGTGAATGGTGTCCCAGCGCACGCTTTTCATTAACCGGTGAGCGGCAAGCCATCCTTGCTGTTGATTACGTAAATAATGCGCCAGGGATTTGGCCTGATCCAACAACTCACGCCCCGACTGAATGGGCTGCACGGCAATGGACGGCCCTGATTTCACATTGCTCCCCATATCCCCCGATCCCGAGGAACTCATATTCATGGGGATCACTGCATCCAGACCTCCGGACTGCGCCAGACGGCTTTCCAACGCACTGTAAAGATTGCCCAATGAAGGACGGTTGTCTTCATCCCACGTTTCAAACTGCCGGGCAATCACATCCAGCAAGGCAATGATGCATTCAAATTCCGGCTTGCCGACCTCTGGATAAAGAGAAAGACTATCCAGCACACGATTCCCGGATAACCATTCCAGCGATGCTTTACGGCTTTTGGCCCGGGATGGCAGCAAATCTTCGCCATATTTGATGATCAATCCCGCCAGCAGCCCCAATCCATCAGCAAAGCCCGTTTCCCCTTCGCGGTGCAGACGGGCCCACAGATAATAAGTCGCAACCCGAACATCTTTGCAAACGCCTGCCAGTAATTTTTCCGCCAGCTGGCAAATCAGCTCTGTATCCGCACCCGATAACTTATTGACTTCTTCACGCATCCGCTCGAAATCATCGTCATAACCCGGATCACTGCCAACAGGTTGATCTGCGGTAATGGGAGTCAGCCATTTTTCCCACACAGCAATCTTTTTTTCCGCCAATTCTTTGGCCTTAGCGCGGTCATCACCAAAACAGGACTGACATAATGTATTCAGTAAACTCATGGGTGTTATCTCTGATCCTTGAAATTGAATTTGGGGGTGAACAATGTCAGCCCACCCTCTCGAATGTTATTTTTCTAAGAAAATCTTGGTGGGCAGGACAAAGTTGCGCAGCTTCAATAATGCCAACGGGCCTGCACCGGCTTCAGTGCGTAAGGTATAGCTCAATATCAGGCCATCAGGCGCACGCCAACTGATATAATAACTGCTGTCTGAACCTGCCCACGGGGTGACGTTTGCTTTTTCCAACAATCGGATAAGCCCCCAACTGCCCGGCTGTTCAGCATAAATCCGGGTACTTGCCTGTGAACTCACCCAGCTCAGCATTGCACCCTGTGCACGGGTATCATTTGGCCAGACAAAACGCGTCCATTCCGGGCGTTGGTTCATGTAAATCAATTTCTGGTTATCAATCACCAGATTGGTTTGCATCACATCCTGAGCGGTATCCGGGCGCAGATCGAAATACAGACGGGCTTCCCCATTGGCAAACACCACATCCGACAAAACATTCAGGGTATTCAGTGCCTTCAGGAACTCCGGATTAAAATTCAGCCCTTGTGCATTAATGCTGTCTGGCACCCAATGATTGCCTTCCCGACGCAACACACCACTCAGGCGGCTTTCCAGGAAACGATGGATACGCCCGCTATCTGCCCGCAGATATTGCGACAACAACGGTAAAGATGCTTCGCTGTCAGAGGCTTTGAACGGATAGCGCCCGCCAAACGTGAGATTCCAGTCATCCACAATCGCCCGTTTCCACTGGGCATTCAGGCTTTCAGCCGTGGGTGCCAGCAATTGCTGCCATGCCTGTTCCATCGGAGAGACAAATACAGTTTGACCAAAACCGCTCCATTCCTGCCCCAGACTCGCAGCGACCAGATTGCCGTAATCCCGGGTATCCGATAAATCCAGCGCCTTGCCCTGAAAAATGGTTTGTGCCATCGTTTGAGACATGGCTTGTGGGTCCGCAGAGTTGGTCACTTGCTGGAGTTTCAGGCGCACGCGGGTCACCCGGGTCAAGAAGCTGTACAAGCTGAGATGCTGCCCGTCCTGAGCGCCGGCTTTGGGTTCAATCAGCTCCAGCAGCGGGCCGAATGTCGGCTCCAACGGCCCGGTAAAACCCACTTTCTGGCTGATGGCGGGTTGCTTATCCTTGTTAAAGATAGATTTGGCTGATTGGGCAAAGGATTCTGACACTTCCTTGCGCCCTGTTTTACCTTGATACGCCAGCGTATTCATCAGGCCAATCAGCGGAGACTGGCGAACATCCGCCATCAGGGTCAGCTGGTCAATAGTATCTGAGAGCGTATCCGCACGGCGCCAGTGCAGGCCATTCAAAAAATTCAACCATGCGCCGGAAAAATCCGCAAAATAACGATCAGTCAGCTTCGCTTTCAGCACTTCAGGTGACACATCATCGCTGGCATTCTGCTGACCATCACTCAGCACCCAGTCAATTTCAGTGCGCCGTTCATTCGCCAGATGCTCAATGGCCGGCTCAACCGACTCTTCCCATGCCTTGCGGGTAAACATTCCCGGCACATGACTGTCTGCCGTGAACAGCAAATCAGCATCAGTTTCTCCGGTCATGTTTGCCAGCGTCATATCCGAATAATGATTGGCCACCTGTTGCAGCAGCTTCTGATACAAAGAAGACTCACCATTGCGATGACCAATTTCACGGACCAGAACGGTACGAGACTGTCGGATTAACTCCTCATCAGGCTTCTTGACCCATTCCGGATGGGCAGACAGATTCTCTGCATAAAAGGTCAACAGCTCAGGCCCTCTGGCTTGCCAGACTGTTTTCGGCACATTCGGCACTGAAGGCCAATTCGCCATGACCGAATCACGGAAGAAATTCGCATCAATGTTTTCTGGCCTTCCCATCATTAAATAAACTTTCAGCGATCCATAAGCACCCTTGGCCGCTTCAGAGCGGGCGGCACTGTTTGGCGGCAGGTTCACCAGATGACTGAGTTTTTTCTCCATATGCGCATCAATGGAATCCCTCAGCCACGGCATGACATATTGCGTATAGGCAGGCCACAGGGCTTTCAGCACAGTCTCATTTTGGTTCAGCCCCATGCGGGCATAAAATGGGAGGCCATATGTTTTACGGTATTGCAGTTTCGATAACATCTCCTGCAACCCTTGCCATGCCTGAAGACGTTTAATCATCAGCGCGTTTTGATCTTTAGCCTGAGCGAGATGCAACCCCCCTTCCTCTATCAACAGACGGTTGTTGACATAAGAAATCAGCATACCCGCCCCCGTTCCCAACATCAGGAGAGCCAATATCCAATTGCCCGTTTTTTTCCATTGCCAACCCAAGCGCACCGACTTTAATCCCGGAGGCAACTGTCGGACGGAATTCAACAAATGATCCCAACGGGCATCTTTGCTCCAATGATGTAAATCGGCCCGCAGGCCATCCGTGGCAGGCAAACTGAACATTAACCCCGCCAAGGGCAATGGTTGGTGAGTGTTGAAAAAAGCGGACAAGGAAGCACTGATTTTTTCTCCGCCCCCATGACGCAGAAAACTCCCAAGCGACAGTAAGAAATCATGACGTGAATTGTTGACGACATGCTGCGTGCCCTGCTCGACAATCGTGGGTACTAATTTGTCCAACGCGGTTTGCAATTTCTCGGATGAACAAACGGCTGGCAATAAGCAGCCAGCAGCTTGCGTTTGTTCATCCGCATTGTCCCATTGCGTTTGATGCAGTGACCAGACATAAACCGGTACTTGCCAGCCCAGAGTCTGAAAACGTTTACTCAGGTTACGCGTCAGCATCTCCATCATCTGGGGGGAAACAGGTTGACTATGGACAGGGGCATCCATCCTGACAGACTGGTGATATTGACCAGTGACCCAGACAATGCCATCCAGCGGCTGCGAACGACGCAATTTGCGTAAGGTATGAAAGAGGGTTTCATCGGGTGGCGTGGTGACATCCCCGCCCCAGAATAAAAGCGTGCTGTCAGCTTCAAGCCACTGTTCGGAAATCAGACCGGGGACGAGCTGTTCAATGTGATCGGCAGATCCGGTAAGCATAAGGATTTGGACTTTCTTTTTCCATGAACGGCCGTACTGCCTCTTTAGTACTTGCTTTAGCGTAACGCTTAATTCTGATGTCTGTTGTGACTCACTCTTTTTTTTTGTTTTCGCTCTGCCTGATAATAGGGTGAAACTCACCTCTGCATGTTTACTCCATGCCAATACAAAAAAAGGAAAAAAGAGAAGTAAAATACCAAAAACTGAACCAGCCTGAATCAATAATTGCTTTATAGGTAGTTCCTGTTCACTAATCAAGTAATATACAAAGGCGCCCACAACAACAAAGACGGCTATCACTAATGTATAAACTATCATGAGGAAATAAACCGATTTTCCTGATTTTGATTTAGACTCAGGCATAATAATTATTTACTCCGACATATATAATTATTTTATATGTAATAAAAATCTTAGTTAAATACTTTATGCTTTTTATTGCGTCTTAATGCTAAAAATGCATTGTAAAAAACAAAATTATTTAACCACCATAAACCAAGGTTTTGTTGACTCCTGAAACACAGTGCTCATTACCAATTGTGCTTTTTTATGTCGTTGCGCTGACTCTGAAGCAATTGATATAGCCAGCCAAGGGGATGCCGATCCCGTATACCCTATTTTCCCATCAATATCGATTTGATTTTCTGACTCTGTCAGATTAGGAAATGTTTCACCCAAAGGGGCTGATAATATTTGTGCCTTATTATCACAGCCCATACCCGACATCCATAGGTATTGAATGTCTTCCCCACGGCTTTTACCCCATAATAAGGCTTGAGATAATGCATAAACCATTTCATTCGGAGAAGAATCTTCCGGGCGACAAATTATGTTGCCACTTAACTCATGTTCTCCTATGGCCGGCGATGCTGTAACCAGCAGTGCAACTGCGGCATCTCCATGACCATCATCATCAAATTTGGACAAATGGACAGACACAATCAATAATGTTTCATTACGAGATGCAGAATCAATCCATTGTTCGACAGATTCCATACCTTGACCGTAAAAATAACTCATGGGAAGTATAACTTGGCTATTGTCACACACTTTTTTCCATATTTTATCGTATGCTGAACGTTCTAATTTGGCATCAAACTCCAGACAAACATTCACATTTGTTTTCTTTATTGCATTGACTAAAACAGAAGAAAACGTGTTATCAGCCAATAACAAACAAATTCTTTCATAAAGTTTATCTTCCATTTGACTCAAATTCGTTGAAAAACATTTTCTACGTATGACTTTCCCTGTATTTTCATCAGTGATCTTACGCATGGATATTAAGGAATTTACTAACTGTTCAGACAGTGTGCCTTGCATAACAGCATCGGGAATATGGATAACTGAACCTAATTGATACAATGTCTTTTGCCCCCGGGCTATTTCCTGCTCAATTAACCTTTCCCGCTCTTTATCCCAATTATCCGACCAGAATTGATTGAGATCGAAATACAGCCTCCTGACCAAAAAAACCAATAACCAAATAAAAAAAGGATAAATAAAAGAATATAACCAAAATGAAATGGATTTTTTAGACGTTTCTTCTGGCCATAGAAACAATGTAATAAAGCTGGCAATCCCTATAAAAGCGGCCAGTACCGATAGCCAGCGTTTCACTTCAGGAGGCTTTTTTCTATCTGCTTTATCGGGGATATTCAATAAATCAATAGCCATAATTAACTCGATGTTGCATTGCCCAATGAAGAAATCAGTGTACAGCCACACGAACATTTATGCCCGTGGAACGCAATGGGTACACCATTATCAGTGAATGTAGCATGGCCTTCGATAATTTCAGTCGGCCCATGGCCCTCTTTCGGGCATGATACTTTATCCCCAAGACGAGCCACTCCTTTTCCTTCAAACTTCATTGTGGCAGAGCCTTCTAACACCTTACCGCCATGTGTAGTTTGGTCCCCAATCCTAATTATGCCTTTCATTTAAATAACCCTTAGTAACTATGCTACAGATAACTAAACCCAAGATAACTATACTTAAGATAACTATCACTAATCACATTTTTACTTTTCCTGAATTATATTCTGTCCTTTTTAAAATCATTAGCGGTAAAACACAACAAATTAATCTCTATTTGTAGAAATAAGATTTCTATGATTGACATTTCTTTTAAATGAATAAATTTTTACGCTTTTACTCTAAAATTCATATTCAAACCATGAATCAATGATTCGGGCATTACTGAAGTGAACAAAGCTTCTGCTTAAAAGCCCCCAGAGGAGAATGAAAATTATACCGCCTAAAAAATCAGCGGCAAATGTTAGGTTATCAATCGGGTTGTCAAAAAGACCTTATCACAACGATTTTCAAAATATAAGTCGAGTAAGTTGTTGATACAAAAAAATAAATTCAGTGGTTTTATGTTTGAAAATATATTCATAAATTAATATACCAATGCCCCATTTTAATTTCTATATATTTTCATTTCAGTAAGATTGCCTTTTCATTTTATCGTGGTCGATGTATTATTATTTACTTTCTCTCATACTCATGCTTACTATAAAATTATGGGGAAATTCGTTTCCGACGAATTTATCATTCCCTTGCCACCGCGATGCAACTTGAAATCCATTGCGTATAAAAATCAATAAAAATATAAATCAGACCTATGCGGATCCCCTTCAAGAAACAGCTCTATTTCCTCTTCACTTATCTCATTAAATTTACTTATTCTTTTGAGATCAAAAGATTTTGATTTATAATTCGGTACTCCAAGCGCTACAAAAATCCTCTCAGCTAATTTAATTGTTGGACTGGGCCTTATTAAACAAACAACAGCAAAAAACAAATATAATACAAAAAACATCATTGGATAGGGAACACTCATTATGTATAGAATTTTTTCTAAATACTTTTCCATCCCAATCATAATCAATGCAGTAAGAAAAAGCATTATCAAATAGAAGAAAAATGCACAACGTGCACCTTCTAGAATAAGTATATAACGACCGTGCTCACACTTCGGTGTCATCATCAGTATTCTTTTTTCAGGCAACGTAATAGCATAAACGATATAACAATCATCTTTTTCCACAACGACCATTTCTACATAATCGCCTTCTTTAATAACTGTTCTACCTAACCAACCATAAAACTTTTTACCATTAATCCTACCCTTTACAAAATCACTGTTACTCAGCTCCCTACAATCTGGCCCATCACTAAACACTCCATAACGATTTTCTTTTATGTTCCTTTCATAATCATACTCACCCAAATAATAGTGGCTACTATTAAAATAATTTTTTATATACCGTATTTCTAACTCTTCTATCATGCCTTCTATCTTAAACAATGGCTCTTGCGGTGGTAATTCTGGCCTTGGAGGAGCTAAGTCTAATTCTTTAGTTAATTCATCCATTGCTTTAGTGGTATTTCTTATTAGCTTCTCGTATTTCCCTTTACTTACACCTCTCTTTTTAAATTTTGATTTTTTATATTCTATATCATACCTAAAATTTCTAAGATCGTATTCCATTCTTTCTAAATCTATATATTCTTTTTTATTTTCTTTCATCTTAATTTTTATTATAAAATAGTTAATATTTAATTGACTGAAAGTTAGGATTTGCATCAGATGAACTATGCGTCAATTGTCCAATCTAAAATCATCATTCGGGTTTGGCATATATTCAACACAGATAAACTGATTAAATATATACCGGATACTATTCTTTCTTTTTTAAGCTAGAGAAGACATATCGCCATAAATGTGGAGAATTGTTCTTGTAACTCACATCTATCGGGTCATCAGGCATAATCTGACAGGCTTTTTCAACATCCTCAGGCCATTGTGGAATTTTACTCGTTTGCATTGTCACATAACGAGAAACCTACTGCTTTCAACTTTAAAAGCTGATATCTTTCTGTATCGGTCAGTTGTTATAGATAAAATGTATTTTCCTTTGGCAAAAATAATTTCTACTACAACAACCGAGCGCCTTTCTTAAAAATTGCACTTATTAGTCGAATCCAAGTTTAACGAATTATTTTTCCTGAGTTGTCGCACTGTTAGACATTATCTTTTTCATACGCCTTACCACCCTGTGTTGCTTTTTGTACCGTTTAATGTAATTCTCTGATTTTTGGTTAGCCAACGTATATCTCCATAAATCAGGGATATTATTTTTATAACTCACATCAACTGTATCATCAGGTGAAACTAAGCACGCTTGTTCAATCTCTTCTGGTCATTGAGGAATTTTACTTGTTTTCATCGCAATATAGCGTGATATCGATTCCAACAAAATTATCGGTAATACGATAAAGCGGACCCTATCAAATCTTGAACATAGCCGGAAACTGTATTGCAATCCAAATTTGTAACCCTCTTTCCAGTCTGCCACGGGTGGGCACATCACAATAGTTTCAGCAAGCTCTTTTACCACATCTTCTTCCATATAACACCGGATAAACTCCCAGTAACCGGATAGTTCATACTTACTGCCATAAAAACCCAAACTGAATGTTTGTAATACGGTTTCTTTATCATCCGCCAATATATGCCCATCAATACCCCATTCAGGAAACGCTCCCTTCCCTTTTGCATAAGTGAAAAATACCTCATTCCAAGGAATGGATAATATCTGTCCATTAACCTGATAGACATATATCATTTTATTATTTCTATTAAATCTAATAGGGTAGTGAGTTTTTCTGAACCATTCTTTTAGAGTCCATTTTACGCAAAAGAATATCATTGCAGCAAACATTATAACAGGAGGCATTATCTTAGACACATCCGATTCTGTATCCCAATAAAAATAACGCTCTAAAACAATTATCGTTCCATATATAATAAAACCAATAATGATTGAAAACATAGTGAAAGTAATTAAACTGGCATTTCCTTTATCCACATAATATCTGTCAACAGTTTCCAGATAGGTTGAATTCATTTTAATAACAGTATCTTTATCCCTGATCCGTTGAATCTCGCAGTTTTGCTGACCTTGATGCAGTTGATCGACTTTCTCTTGCTGGGTTAACGGGCGGTTAACCGAGTAAGAGGTATATAATCCTGTTAAATGTGACATTCTATTTTTACTAATCAATTTATTGATATTAATTTTATAAATAATTGGATATATGTTTATTGAATACTGATCAAACATATATCCAAAAATACCACTAATAATTTTCTTTATAGCGCTTTCCGACTTTATTTCTTATTCGTTCTAGCACTTCCCTCTTTTTCCTGTGATGCTCCTGACTCAGGCAAGCAAAGGTGTATCGCCAGAGGTTTAATTTATTGCTTTTATACCTCACATCAAAGGGGTCATCAGAATCAACTTTGCAGGCTGCTTCGACCTGCTCCGGCCATTTTGGCGTTCTACTGGTTAGCATCGCAATGTAACGGAAGAAATTTTCTATTAATTCATAGGGAAGCCCCAATAACCTGATCCATTCCCACTTACTGGAATAACGAAACTGATACTGAAGGCCAAAGAGATAGCCTTCCTTTCTGTCTGCTATCGGCGGGCACATATCAATGGTTTTAGCCAAATCTTCCAGCACATCTTCTTCCATATAACAACGGATAAACTCCCAGTAACCAGAAAGCTCCTCCAAACTACTGTAATAAGGCAAACTAAATGTCTTTAAAACCGTGAAACCATCATCTGCCAAAATATGCCCATCAATCCCCCAACCTCGCCAGGCACTAGTTTTACTGACACCATCATAAGTTGTAAAAAAAATACTTTTCCAAGGTACAGATAAAATTGTTCCATCCACTTGGTAGACATAGACCATCTTATTTTTTCGATTAAACCTGATAGGGTAATGCGTTTTTTGGAACCAAACTTTTAAAATGATACGTAAGCAGAACCATATTATAAAAATCATCATAGAAAAAACTGTAGGCCACACCCAAATATCATCGAATTCCCATTGATATTTATCAGATAAAACATAACGCTCAAAAAAACGCACAATAAAAAAAATAAACCCCAAAATAAAAGATATGGTAAAAGCTCCTACTAATAAGCTGGGAAATCCTTTAACGGCATAATATCTGTCAACAATCTCCATATATGTGGAATTCATTTTAATCACCGTATCATTATCATGAATAAGGGGATTATCAGGGTGCGCTTCCCATTGATGAAGCTGATTAGCGATCTCTTGTTCAGTTAATGAGCGATTACGTTCATAGGGGGTAAGTAATCCGGTGTATATTGACATATGATATCACTCCTGACCTATTATATCTGAAATAATTAATATTTTTCCTACTATTTTATTTTCCACAGCTTATTGTCCCAGTACATCTGTTTTAAATGCATCTACTTCTTGCTCTTGATTTGCCCACATATAAGGAACTCCCTTTTCACCTATAGGAATTTTTCTCCACTGACATGCCAATAACCATTTCTGTATTTTATCTTTATCTTGTGTCAGAATATAGATAGCAGAGCCAAAAAGTATTAATGTACATGCAATTATACCCAGTGGGCCACCTAATGCGGTTAACTGTAGAGCTAAAAGTATAAGTCCAGCACTAGATGCCGCTGAAGCAATATATGCTAGTCCTAATTTTTGATCTGCAACCTCTTTATTAAAAAATTCGTCATACGCATGATAAATATCCCACGCAACCCCAACAGCTGCCGCTATAGATAAATATCGACTAGTAGCACTAAGAACGTTTTGAAATTTCGTTAATTTCACAGCAGTTCCTGCACTATAGGGTAATTTTGCCACATATCTATAGTTCCTCCATTTAGCTAGCGCACGTTCCAGCATATCAGCACCTGTACCTACAGCACCAATGACATTTGCACAAAATTTAGTACCATTTTCAAAATCTTTTGATGCATCTTTTCTAGATACAGCTAATGCATAAAACTGAAACACAAACGATGCTGTAGCACTAGATAGCTGTGTATCCTTTAATTTAGATTGAACATTTGGGCTATCTATCTTACCTTGAACTTCTTTAGCTTTTTTGACGAAATTACTCTCTCCATCAACCATATTATAATAGATATCTCTAAAAACATGCTCTTTTAATTCTTTTTCTGTCGTTATTGTTCGGATAATTTCTGCTCCTTTTGCATCATTAGACATAGGTAATTTACTAATCTGTTTAGCTTGATTTATATCTGTCAATACCTTGTACTCACGTATTATTTCCTTTGATTGCTGGTTTCCTTTTGAGGTGTTACCCTCTATAATACCCGCTTTTTTCAATTGAGCGGCTACGCGACGCTTCATAGTATTATCTGATATTTTTCCACTCAAACTCCCCATCTTAGTTAAATGTTTTGAAACTGCTTTAATTAATTCTACTTCTGAACCTTTAAAACGGATTGTTTCTATTTTCATTCCACCTTTAATGGTAAACATAGTAATAATAGGTAATGGGGCATGATCTATAAATTTATTAACTATTTTAATCAAAATATTATTTATAGTAAATGCATATGACTCTAATCGCTGCGATAATTGGTTAAGCTTCCCGATTGTCTCAACGACACCATCGAATATTTTATTCCATGGTAGGCTAGCATAATTATTTGATAAACTGACTACACCATTTATCTGTTTAGCTAACTTGTCATTATTTGCCACCATTGCCCTAAGTATAAAATTATCATCATCAATTTTTTTCTGTATAAGTTTATCAAAAAGAAATTTTTTAACTTCCTCTGTATTTATCATGCCTTGTATAACATCCTCAACAGATTGTATATATAGTAAAGAGCAAGCCTCATCATTTGGATCATAGTTATACTTCATTTTTAATTTTAGTATATCACTTTTCAACCAGTTCAAATACATACCAATCATAGGAGAAATAACTTCTTCAACATAAACAGAAAAATCTTGGTCAAATTCTTTAAAAAATAATTTTTCTTTGTCCCTATCTATATATATTTCATATTTATCATCCCAAAAATCTTTAACTCTTTTATCTCTTGTTTGATCAAATTTATCTAAGTTTTCTGCCACCTTTTTCTTAAAGATAGGATCTTCACCCATTTTTACTGGTTGACATGGCCCACTAGGTATTTCAGACAGATAAGCCTCACTTTGATCAGAAGACTCTAATTCTGACCTTTTTTGATCACATAAACCTTGCTTTAATCCTGATAACATTGATGATAATGCTAATCCTCTCGAATGTTTTTCAGTTATATAGTTATTCTTAATACGAAAATTACAAAGCTCTGATAATTCTTTCAATATAGCAACAGGATCATGTAAAAAAACAATAGCTCCTTTTTCAGGGAAAAGCTTATTAGCTTCATTAAGCAGGTTATTAGCAGCCTCTTTCGTTTTTCCATAAAAAAAATCCCATTTAAATTCCGATACTTTTGTTATAAGTTCATAACCACCTTTTATTGATTGACTAACAGGTTCTGAGATATCTGATACCACGGGTGATGCTATTTCTTTAATTGATTTAGCTAATTTAGATTTTTCAATTGTTTTAACTACCTTAGATTCTTTAACCATTTCAGCTGATTTAGATAAAGCATCAGGTATAGCATTCATATTTAAAGTTGGAGTATAATATTCTGAAACTGTACTTTCCAAATATCTCAAAAACTCTGTATTTTCATGTTTAGTACCTTTCAACCACTTATCAACATCAAAAGATTGCATATTTTTAATGCGATGTTCTTTATCTTCATGTTGTTTTTTCATTTCTTCAGACCAAGGGGCTTCACTCCAAGCAAACCAGAAAACACCATTCTCTTGTTTTTTTGGCATAATATACAATGTAATGAAAGATGATCTGGCTACTTTACTTGCATTACTCGTGCAGAGTGTTTTTTTCTCTGATTCTAAACATTGTGGTATACAGCTTCTCTCGGGTTGCAAACAATAATGTCCTTTAGAGTCAATTGTATATGTTTCCCATGAGTTGAAATTTTCTGAATATACATATAAAAAACCCTCCCTTAATATACGGGCTGTATATGCAGTTTCACCTTTAGCCTCAACAGGGATTTTTACATTGCCTTTTAATTTAGGTAAAGAACTTTCTTCCCCTATAATCGCAGGCCGAGCTAAAAACACGGGTAATCCTTCACGCTGACAAAAACCACAACCTAATTCTGTAGACATAATCAACATTCCATTATTTAATAAAAAACTAAACTAGATATTACTAATAAAAAAACAGCTGATAAGCTAAAAATTATTTAACTTATTATCATTCAATTCCAACAACTCGTTTTTTGCTTTTTCTAATTGATAATTATTGACTATCATCAGACTCCTTGAAAAATACTCTCTGCATTCAGCCCCTTCCACCAGCAATGCTTTAAAATAACTATGCTCATAAAACAATGAGTGAATCGTTACACCGCACACGGCAAATGCAACCAAATCATTTCGATGGGTTAATTTAAATTTCTCCAACGCTACCTGAAATAAATTTTCAATTTCTATGCTCATGTTTTTTCTCTCATTGCGCTCAGTGATTGATGGCATTTTAGCCAGCGCCTGATTTATCATGCCAATACGGTGAACACTGTTTATTTTGATATTGGCGGGGGCAATTTTAGTTGGCTCTTTTTCTGCGAATGAAAGCGTGTGCCATTCCCCTTCTAAATAGAAGGTCCAGTTTTTAATGGCATCCACCGCTAACTGGCTGCGAAAGGTATTGATATCCCACAACCAGGATAGATGAAATAACACTCTGGGGTCGTAATAACGCAAAACAAATCCTTTGCGTGATTCATTCTGAATATATAAACCGTGCACTAACCGGTTTTTCATCTCTTCGGGAGGGAGTTCACTGTCAAAAAACAGCGAGACCATTGGCTGAACTTTTCCTTCTATCGACTCACTGATATGGGTGAACAAATTTACCCACTGCTTCGCTGAAAGTTCATGCATGGAAATCAGCCATGGATATAAATTAGCCTGTGGCTCTAACAGTGGTGAAACCACTTCAATGACAGGTAATTCAACCTCAAGCTCGGGAAATAACGCCCTGTCTATCAGGGCATATCGATGGTTTTCCAAAGGCAGGGATTGTTGCAAATAATGAGGATACATATTGTCTAATACCTTAACTCAAGGGAACGGTGGCATCTCCACGGCTTGCCGCTTCTGAGGACATGGTTTCACAGGCGGTAAAATTCGGATGCGGCATACTGATCGTCGCAGGGCCTGCATAATTGAAGTTTGTGCTCTGCACCATGAAGTCCCCTTCCGTACCACTCTCTATCTTGGTGGGATCAAGGGTGATGTAAGAACCGCCGCATTCAAATGTGATTTTTTTCTTGGCCGAAATGATGATTTCATCATCGGTACTGGTGATGCTGAGGTTTTTATTGGCGGTGATTTCCAGTCCATCTGTTTGCGCCTGAATCTGGAGTTTCCCCGCTACCGCAACCAATGTCATGCCCAGTTCATGCGCAAAAACGGATACTGCTTTTTTTGCCGCGATTGCGATGCGTTTTAGCGCAGAGACTTCTGTGTTCCCGCCCGATGTCATCACAATGTTGTTATTGGCACTGTGCTGAATGTGGTTGGGAGTCGATAACGCAATGCCTCCCGGTGCACTCGCCGCAATAACAGGTTCATTGATGTCATCAATGTAACCTTCCAGAAAACGCTCTTGGCTACGGGTATCTAAAGGCGCAACGTCAGCCGTCCGCATGATATTTGACAGGGATTCCGCCAAATTCAGGGCATCTTCCAGTTGCTGCTTGATTTGAGTGAGATCAAGCTGTTCACCGTTCGCAGTTTCTTGCTCTTCAGTACTGAGCAATAATCCTTTGCCAGCCCGAATTGCTCCCCAGCTATCTGTCCGCAATTCAAAGCCGTCACCGCGTTTTTTCCGCTCGGAATCGACAATATGGCCGAGGTTGAGCTGACTTTTTCCGCCGTATTCGGTGCTCAGCTTGATATGTTCCTGCCCGCGTTTGTCTTCCATCCGCAGTTTGTTATTCGTCGGTGTGCGGATAACGTTGCGGGTATGGTTATGGGAGGTCACATGATCAGGGCGGTAAGAATCATGCATGGCATGGGCGATATACGGCCTGTCCGGATCGCCTTCGTGGAATGCGATCGCTACTTCGGTGCCCTGGATCAGCGGGAAGTGCATCCCGTAGGTATCGCCGCCGTAGGGTTTCGCCAACCGGACGGGCATACTTTCATAGCCCTTGCGCTTTTCATCGCCATCAGAATCGAATTTGACCCAATACAAACCATCGGTGTTTTGGTGGGCGTAGAGGTCATTGGCGATGGGGCTGCTGACGCGGGCGGTCAGGGTGCCGCTGATCACCGGGCGGGGTTTCAGGGGCGGACGCCAGCACAGCATTTCGCTGAATGGGACGGCGGTGATTTTAACCAACAAGGCTTCTGCCCGGCTGCCTGTAAAGCGTAGTTGGGTCAGCAAGATGGGAGAGCGGAAAATCTCAGGCAGTGTCGAAGGAAGGGTGCTGTCTTCAATGTTCAGAACCTGACCTGCCATCAGGGTGGGTTCGGTACTTTGCCCGTACAGCAGGGTTTGCCGTGACAGGAAGCGTTCGTGATCAAGGCGTGCCCAGAAGTTCGCCGTTTCTGGTTCAGGGTAGAGTTTATCCCCGCGATCCAAGTGGCGCAGTTTGTAGTAGGTGACGTCACCGTAGGTGATGTCTTCGCCATCGCCGCGCGTCATGTCTGCTTGGGCAGAGTTCAGGATTTGCTGGGCAGTGCGGTAGTTGTAATCCTTGGTCTGGACGGAACGCTCCACCACCTGATGACGCTGGGTCAGCCCCCAAATGGAGGCCGTGCCAGTGTCATTCATGCCTGACGGGCTGCTTAACGGCAGGGTTTGACCGTATTCATAGCAGCGCTGTTTGTCACCAAAGTGGATCACTTCAGTCTGGGTATCCGGCTGTAAGCGGAAGGTGTAGAAAATCCCCAGTTCGGATAGCAGGCGCTCAATGAAAGCCCGGTCGCTTTCGTTAACCTGATTGATTTGTTCCCGTTTCGGGTAGGTGTTTTTGAGGTCGAACTCAAACTCCCATCCCTTGAAGTGATGTTCCCGTAAGATTTCTTCGACGATTTCCGGTACGGATTTATTCAGGAAGAATCGGTAGGAACGTTTTTGATTGCGCAACAGCGCAAATTTCGGTTCAAGGATAATCTGGTATTGCGCCTCGTCACGAGAACCCCCCAGTCGCTTGAAATCCGTTACGACGCCATGAACAACCCGTTGTGTCTGTGGCGTCTTCTATTGAATTTGTGTGATTATTTATTAATTCTTCGTATTCATCCTGAGTTATATCTCCCTTTTCAAATCTTGAATTTTCGTATTTTACAAGATACCTCAAACCTTTAAGCCTGCATTCCATCTCGTCTAAATCTATATATTATTTTTTGTTTTCTTTCATATTTATGCTTACTATAAAATAGTTAATAATTAATGAACTTAGAGCCTGAATATACAGAAATTCAATAGCAAATAAATTATCCACTTTGAAATTATTATTCAGTTCCAAGATATATTTAACACAAATAAATCAACTAAACACATACCCAAACTTATCATTGCTATTGTGCTCGATGTCGTCTTGCAACTTTTCTTCTAATACGTCTTATTGCCAATCCTCTCTGTTTATAAAGTCTAAGATGGTCTTCTTTTTTTAAAGCCTCCAGAACATATCGCCATACATGGGGAATATTATTCTTATAACTGACATCTATAGGATCATCAGGGTCAACCTGACACGCTTTTTCCACCTCTTTCGGCCATTGTGGGATTTTACTGGTCTGCATGGCAATATAATAGCGGGAAAACGTTTCCAACATAGTGTACGGAAAAAGCGGTAACTGTAAAATCCAGTCCAATCGGGTGTTAACACGCATACTATATTGAAGACCAAATAAATAGCCTTCTCTTTTTTCTGTGATGTTAGGGCACAAAAAAATGGTTTTAGGCATTTCATCCAATACGTCCTCTTCCATATAGCAACGGATAAATTCCCAATAACCCGGAAGATTAAGTTGATGATCGAAAATGCTTAAATTGAATGACCATAATATGGTTTCATTATCATCAGCCAATATATGTCCGATAATTGCTTTTTTATTCCTTTCATTAAGCGTAAAAAAAGACTGCGCCAGGGTGCAGATAAAATAGTGCCATTAACATGATAAACATATACCATTTGGTTTTTTCGGTTAAACCGGATGGGATAATGGTTTTTTTTGAACCACTCCATCAGTGTGAATTTCACGCAGCCAAAGATGATAAGACAAAGCAAACCATTAAGTAATAGTAAACTAAAAATGCCTTGTGCACTTAAGGGGTCATTTCTCAAACTCAAAGCTTGAATCAAACTATATCCCCCCCAAATCATGATACACAAGAACGCTATTCCAGCCCCAAAACTTATCAAACTAACATAACCTTTATCCGCATACTGCACATCCACAGTTTTCAAGTAGGTTGAATTCATTTTGATAACCGTATCATTATCATAAATCAGTGGATTCTCAGTATGAGGTTGGCCTTGATAAAATCGGTCTCTTTTTCTTGTCCAGTGAGTGAACGGCCACGTAGGTGAGTTTTTGATATTTCCTGATGCTTTGATGACATTATCAATTCCTAGCTTTTCAATATACTAAATCAGAGAACCCTTCTGTTAACCCTTAAAAAGATATCTTTAATAATTCACATTGTGAAGTTTTGAGGAATTACTTAACTAATATTTTGATTGTGTTAGCTTCCTCTATTGTGGGCATGTACTTCATTAAAATTGTAAAACAAAAGCAATAAATTACATGCCAAAAATGATTATTAATATTTCCCTATAACCCGTGCAATAACTTTTCTTTTTATACGTTTTGCTGCTGTTTTTCTCTGTTTATGAAGCATGATATAATCTTCCGTTTTTAAGTTAGCCAATGTGTAGCGCCACAAACACTGTATGTTATTCTTATAACTCACATCAATCTTATCATCAGAAGCCACTTTGCATGAAATTTCTATTTCTTCTGGCCATTGTGGAATTTTACTGGTTTGCATGGCAATATAACGAGATAAGCATTCTAACAAAGTATACGGGAGGAATAGCAATTGATACCACTCTAATTTGGATGCAAAACGAAAACTATATTGAAGCCCAAATAAATAACTTTCTTTTTTCTCAGCAATTGGAGGACACATAAAAATAGTTTTAGAAAGATCGTCCAATACATCTTCTTCCATATAACAGCGGATAAACTCCCAATATCCTATCATATCATCCTTGTCACCATAAAAACCTAAGCTAAATGTCCGTAAAACTGTTTCTTGATCATCGGCCAAAATATGCCCATCAATTCCCCAACCAGGTATACCTAGCTTTCCTTCGTATGGCGTAAAAAAAACTTTTTTCCAAGAGGCCGATAAAACTGTACCATCAACCTGATAAACATATACCATTTGATTTTTTCTATTAAAACGAATGGGATAATGAGTTTTTCTGAACCATTCTTTTAGAAAAATCTTTGACAAAAAACATAGAGAAAAAAATATACAAATAAGAGCTATCGACATTGCAAATATTCTTTTTGAATTTAATGGGTTATGTTGAAAAAAATAACGATCAAATGTAACACTACAACCATAAATTGTTATTACTAGTATAGTAACGAATAATACAAAACTAAATAAACTAGGATAGCCTTTAACTGAGTAGTGTCGATCCACCGTTTCCAAATAAGTTGAGTTCATCTTAATCACTGTATCATCCTCATACACTAAAGGATGTTCCGAATGTGGCTGACCTTGATGCAGTTGATTTCTTTTTTCTTGCTCAGTCAATAAACGATTAACCAAATATGGGGTTAATAACCCTTTGTGAATTGACATATTATTTCTCCTCTAGCTAATCATGATAGTAAACGTTTATACTCATCCATTTCCATTTTTTGGTTTGCCCATATAGCTGGAGTATTTTTTTCTTCCATAGGAATATTTCGCCATAAACATGATAATAACCATCTCTGTATGTCATTCTTTTCGTTTGAGTTAATATAAATTGCGGAACCAAAAAATATTGCTGTAACAATAATTATACCAACAGGTCCTAATGCCAACCATCCGATTGAAAACGTTACAAGTGCTCCACCAAAAACAGCTGATATAATATATGCTCCCCCTAATAATATATCTCCATCTTTTTTTAAAAAAAGCTCATTAAACCCATAACAGAAATCCGATACAGCTGCCACATACCCTGCCACAGCAAAAACTCTTGAAGTAATTGAAAAACGCCTTGCATATTTTATTATCTTTTCTTCACTTCCTAATCTTGCCACATATTTATGATCTTTAAATTTGGCTAATGAACGAGAAATAGTATCAAAAAGAGTACCTGCAGCGCCAACGATATTAGCTAAGTATTTTAGTATATTCTCTGAATCTTTTCCAGCATCTCCCCATGCCATATATAATGCACTACCTTGAAAAATTAATGAAGCTATACACCCTGAAAATTGAGTCTTATTTAATTTATTCTGAACCGATTTACTATTATATTTATCTTTAAAGTTCTTGGATTTTTCTTCATATTTAGCTTTAGCCTCAGCCAGCTTCTTTCTAGCCTCTCCATTAAAAACGTAATTTCTAAGCTCTTTTTCTGATGTTATTATGTATTCAATTCTTTTTATTACTTTCTTGGCCTCCTTTATTTCTTTATTAGTTTTTAATAATTCCTTTATTTTTTCAGCTTCTTTTCTATCCACCATAACTAGAAATTTTCGTCGTACGTCTACATCCATTTTTACACCGATCAACTTTAGCTTCCTCATTTCTCTCCCTACAACCTGAGACAAACTAGTCGATATTTTTTTATTTTTCACATCTAAGGTTTTCGCCAATTCCTCTGTTACCACTTTGATACATTCTTTTTGTTTTCCCTCAAAAATTATTTGCATCACTTCTTTTCCATTAGTAGCTGCCATAGCAATGATTGCAGGTAATGGAGCATTATTTATCCCTATATTGACCACACGAAATAAAGCTCCATTTATATTATTTAAATAAAGCTCCAATTTATTTGCAACATCATCAAATTTAGCAATACTATCAGCTGCTCCATCAAATATTTTATTCCATGGTAAACTTGCATAATTATAAGAATTACCTACTGCTTTATTGTAAGCATTTACTTCTTTGTTAGAATTGTTTACTGCTTTATTGGATTCATCTATTGCATCATTAGTTTTATTAATAAATGAATCATTATTTAAAAACATAGCGCGAAGTATGAAATTATCTTCAGTAATTTTTTCTTGTTTTAGCTGATCAACAATATACTTAATAACTTTATCTTGATCTGCCATACCATCTATGCAATCATTGACTGCTTGTACATATAGCAAAGAACATATTTCATTATTTGAATCATAATCATACATTAATTTAGATTTTAATATGTCATTTTTCAACCAATTTAAGTACATATCAATTATAGGAGACAATGTTTTTTCTATATAACTAGAAGTATCTCTTTGATATTTTTCTAAAAAATCTTTTTCTTTTTTTCTATCTATATATTTTTCATACTTTTCATTCCAAAAATCTTCAACCCTTTTATTTAAAGATTTAATATGCTTATCTGTATATTTGTTTTTTTCATATTCGACATCAATGGTACCAAAATAATTACGAGATTTAGCACCTCTATCATATGATTCTTCTAGCCATACATCATGTTCTTGACATTCTTTTCTATACTGATTACATACTATTTCTTTTAATCCAGATAACATCGATGACAATTCAACTTCTCTAGAGTAATTTGGATTATTTGTGAAATTTTCATTAAAAAGATAATTACAAAGAAATGATATATCTTTAATAATACCAACTGGGTCAGATAGTAATAAAATAACTCCTTTTTTAGGATGAAGTTGATTGGCCTCATTAATTATATTATTAGCTTTCTCTCTATTTTTATCTTTAAAAAAAACATAGTAAGAATCTAATCCTCCCAATACTTTATTAATAGAATCAAATGTTTTTGTTTTTATTAACGAACATTCTCTTTCAATAATTTCCTTACTGAATTTATCGTTATATTCAATTACTGTATTTTGTAATTCACTCAAAAAACCCACATTGTCATTTTTATCTAATTCTTCTTTCAACCATGCATCCACATCGAAACGCTGCATGTTTTTAACTCGGTGCTTCTTATCTTCATGTTGTTTTTTCATGTCCTCTGACCAAGGAGCATCTGACCATGCAAACCAAACAATACCATTTTTTTCTTCTTTTTTCCCAATATGTAAAGTAATAAAAGAAGCTTTGGCTACTTTACTTTCGTTCTTCATACAAAGTGTTTTTTTCTCTGATTCTAAACACTCTGAATGCTTACCAGATTCTGGTTGCAAATAGTAATGACCTTTAGAATTAACCGTATATGTTTGCCACAAATTAGATTTTTCTGTATAGACATATAAAAAACCTTCACGCAATATACGAGCAGTGTAGCGTGCTTCATCAACCTGACCAACTGGTAATTTAGCACGATGACGGATATTTAATTCAGGCAAATCATCTGATTTACTCATAATCGCAGGCCGAGCCAAAAACACGGGTAATCCTTCACGCTGACAAAAACCACAACCTAATTCTGTATACATAACCAAAATTCCATTCTTTAATAAAAATCAGATAACGAGTTAAAAATCATTTTACTCATTATCATTAGGTTTCAATAATTCACTTTTTGCTTTTTCTAATTGATAATTATTGACTATCATCAGACTCATTGAAAAATACTCTCTGCATTCAGCCCCTTCCACCAGCAATGCTTTAAAATAACTATGTTCATAAAACAATGAGTGAATCGTTACGCCACACACGGCAAATGCAACCAAATCATTTCGATGGGTTAATTTAAATTTCTCCAACGCTACCTGAAATAAATTTTCAATTTCTATGCTCATGTTTTTTCTCTCATTGCGCTCAGTGATTGATGGCATTTTAGCCAGCACCTGATTTATCATGCCAATACGGTGAACACTGTTTATTTTGATATTGGCGGGGGCAATTTTAGTTGGCTCTTTTTCTGCGAATGAAAGCGTGTGCCATTCCCCTTCTAAATAGAAGGTCCAGTTTTTAATGGCATCCACCGCTAACTGGCTGCGAAAGGTATTGATATCCCACAACCAGGATAGATGAAATAACACTCTGGGGTCGTAATAACGCAAAATAAATCCTTTGCGTGATTCATTCTGAATATATAAACCGTGCACTAACCGGTTTTTCATCTCTTCGGGAGGGAGTTCACTGTCAAAAAACAGCGAGACCATTGGCTGAACTTTTCCTTCTATCGACTCACTGATATGGGTGAACAAATTTACCCACTGCTTCGCTGAAAGTTCATGCATGGAAATCAGCCATGGATATAAATTAGCCTGTGGCTCTAACAGTGGTGAAACCACTTCAATGACAGGTAATTCAACCTCAAGCTCGGGAAATAACGCCCTGTCTATCAGGGCATATCGATGGTTTTCCAAAGGCAGGGATTGTTGTAAATAATGAGGATACATATTGTCTAATACCTTAACTCAAGGGAACGGTGGCATCTCCACGGCTTGCCGCTTCTGAGGACATGGTTTCACAGGCGGTAAAATTCAGATGCGGCATACTGATCGTCGCAGGGCCTGCATAATTGAAGTTTGCGCTCTGTACCATGAAGTCTCCTTCCGTACCACTCTCTATCTTGGTGGGATCAAGGGTGATGTAAGAGCCGCCGCATTCAAATGTAATTTTTTTCTTGGCCGAAATGATGATTTCATCATCGGTACTGGTGATGCTGAGGTTTTTACTGGCGGTGATTTCCAGTGCATCTGTTTGCGCCTGAATCTGGAGTTTCCCCGCTACCGCAACCAATGTCATGCCCAGTTCATGCGCAAAAACGGATACTGCTTTTTTTGCCGCGATTGCGATGCGTTTTAGCGCAGAGACTTCTGTGTTCCCGCCCGATGTCATCACAATGTTGTTATTGGCACTGTGCTGAATGTGGTTGGGAGTCGATAATGCAATGCCTCCCGGTGCACTCGCCGCAATAACAGGTTCATTGATGTCATCAATGTAACCTTCCAGAAAACGCTCTTGGCTATGGGTATCTAAAGGCGCAACGTCAGCCGTTCGCATGATATTTGACAGGGATTCCGCCAAATTCAGGGCATCTTCCAGTTGCTGCTTGATTTGAGTGAGATCAAGCTGTTCACCGTTCGCAGTTTCTTGCTCTTCAGTACTGAGCAATAATCCTTTGCCAGCCCGAATTGCTCCCCAGCTATCTGTCCGCAATTCAAAGCCGTCACCCCGTTTTTTCCGCTCGGAATCGACAATATGGCCGAGGTTGAGCTGGCTTTTTCCGCCGTATTCGGTGCTCAGCTTAATATGTTCCTGCCCGCGTTTGTCTTCCATCCGCAGTTTGTTATTCGTCGGTGTGCGGATAACGTTGCGGGTATGGTTATGGGAGGTCACATGATCAGGGCGGTAGGAGTCATGCATGGCATGGGCGATATACGGCCTGTCCGGATCGCCTTCGTGGAATGCGATCGCCACTTCTGTGCCCTGGATCAGCGGGAAGTGCATCCCGTAGGTATCGCCGCCGTAGGGTTTCGCCAACCGGACGGGCATACTTTCATAGCCCTTGCGCTTTTCATCGCCATCAGAATCGAATTTGACCCAATACAAACCATCGGTGTTTTGGTGGGCGTAGAGGTCATTGGCGATGGGGCTGCTGACGCGGGCGGTCAGGGTGCCGCTGATCACCGGGCGGGGTTTCAGGGGCGGACGCCAGCACAGCATTTCGCTGAATGGGACGGCGGTGATTTTAACCAACAAGGCTTCTGCCCGGCTGCCTGTAAAGCGTAGTTGGGTCAGCAAAATGGGAGAGCGGAAAATCTCAGGCAGTGTCGAAGGAAGGATGCTGTCTTCAATGTTCAGAACCTGACCTGCCATCAGGGTGGGTTCGGTACTTTGCCCGTACAGCAGGGTTTGCCGTGACAGGAAGCGTTCGTGATCAAGACGTGCCCAGAAGTTCGCCGTTTCTGGTTCAGGGTAGAGTTTATCCCCGCGATCCAAGTGGCGCAGTTTGTAGTAGGTGACGTCACCGTAGGTGATGTCTTCGCCATCGCCGCGCGTCATGTCTGCTTGGGCAGAGTTCAGGATTTGCTGGGCAGTGCGGTAGTTGTAATCCTTGGTCTGGACGGAACGCTCCACCACCTGATGACGCTGGGTCAGCCCCCAAATGGAGGCCGTGCCAGTGTCATTCATGCCTGACGGGCTGCTTAACGGCAGGGTTTGACCGTATTCATAGCAGCGCTGTTTGTCACCAAAGTGGATCACTTCAGTCTGGGTATCCGGCTGTAAGCGGAAGGTGTAGAAAATCCCCCGTTCGGATAGCAGGCGCTCAATGAAAGCCCGGTCGCTTTCGTTAACCTGATTGATTTGTTCCCGTTTCGGGTAGGTGTTTTTGAGGTCGAACTCAAACTCCCATCCCTTGAAGTGATGTTCCCGTAAGATTTCTTCGACGATTTCCGGTACGGATTTATTCAGGAAGAATCGGTAGGAACGTTTTTGATTGCGCAACAGCGCAAATTTCGGTTCAAGGATAATCTGGTATTGCGCCTCGTCACGAGAACCCCCCAGTCGCTTGAAATCCGTTACGACACCATGGACAACCCGTTGTGTTTCTGGCGGCTTGGGAATGCCGAATGCGGTTTCCCCGAGTGTACGCAAGGTCAATGTTACGTTACGACGCAACATTTGTTGGGGTTGGATATCCTGCGATGGGCTGGTGAAGGCGATGCGATAGCGGTAAGTATCGCTCATGCCTTCACGGCCCGTGAAATCTTCAACGTCCAAGGCTGCATCGCAGCCTTGAATGGTGAGGGTATAGCGGTTCAATGTGTCGGCCAGTAAACTGCCTGCTTGTTTAGCGAGATCGAATAAGCCCATGGTCTATCTCCCTTAATGTGAGTTTCCTTCGTCATCAAATGTCAGCGTAATTCCCTCTTCCCCGTAACCCAGTGTCAATGTTGTTGACTGTTGTTGGGCGGACTGACGCATCAGCAGTTGCTGGCTCAGTACCGGCAGGATCTGCTGGTTCAGCAGGCTGTCGATGTTACGTGCGCCGGTATCCGGCAACAGGCAGGCTTCCACCAGCGTGTCATACAGAGATTCTTCCACGACGCAGTTCAGGCGGTAGTGCAGTTTCAGGCGCTTGGCAACCTGTGCCAGTTTCATTTCTACGATGGTACGCAATGCCTCAGCGCCCAGAGGGCGATAAATTACGGTCTGGAAACGCGCCAGCAGTGCAGGCTGGAAGTGGTCACGCAATATCGGGCGCAGCAGTTCATGCAGGACCGATTCGGATGATTCCGGCTGTTCTTCCAGCATCTGCATCAAGTGGTCACTGCCGAGGTTGGAGGTCATGACGATGACGGTGTTGCGGAAGTCAATTTCACGCCCTTCCCCGTCGCGCATGAAGCCACGGTCAAATACCTGATAGAACAGGTTCATCACGTCACGGTGAGCTTTTTCGACTTCATCCAGCAGGACAACGCTGTAAGGCCGTTTGCGCACCGCTTCGGTGAGGATACCGCCCTGCCCATATCCCACATAACCCGGAGGTGAACCTTTGAGTTGGCTGACGGTATGCGGTTCTTGGTATTCCGATAAGTTGATGGTGATCAGGGATTTTTCCCCGCCAAACAGGGTATCTGCCAGCGCCAGGGCGGTTTCAGTTTTACCGATGCCACTCGGCCCGACCAGCAAGAATACGCCCAACGGCCCGTTTTCAGATGCCAAACCGGTTTTCGCCGCACGTAAACGCTGTGCCATGGTTTCCAGCGCATGGGACTGACCCACGACGCGTTTACCCAGATGGTGTTCCAGCTCCAGCAGTTCAGCCTGCTCATCTTTCATCAGGCTGGATAGCGGCACGCCGGTCCAGTCAGCGATAACAGTTGCCACCGTGCGGACATCCACATCCAGCCCCAGCAGCGGTGCACCGTTCTGGATCTCTGCCAGTTGTTGTTGCAGGCGGGTGTTTTCATCAGGATTGTTGTCGGATTGACGGCAAGCCAGTAGCTGTTCAGTCAGGGCTTTTTCTTTCTGGTACTGTTCTTCTATTTGTGCCAACTGTGTTTCCAGTTCATCCCGACGAAGCTGGATATCAGTCAGGCGGGTTTCTTCCACCGGATTGCCTACTGCCTTGTCTTCCAGCAACGCGTCAGATTCCAGCGCCAGTGCCGCCAATTCAGCACGCAAACGCACCAGAATGTCCGGCTGGGTATCAAGGCTCATGCGAACACGGGCGCTGGCGGTATCCAGCAAATCGACTGCCTTGTCTGGTAATTGGCGGCCGGTGAGGTAACGGCGGGATAAGGTGACGGCGGCTTTTACGGCATCATCGGTGATGTGTACACCGTGGTATTTTGCATAGCGGGATTTCAGGCCACGCAGCATCAGGCTCGCTTTGTCATCGTCCGGCTCATCCACTTTCACTATCTGGAAGCGGCGCTCCAGTGCAGCATCCCGTTCAAAATACTGTTTGTATTCCGACCAAGTTGTTGCTGCGATGGTACGCAATTCACCGCGCGCCAGTGCTGGTTTCAGCAGGTTAGCCGCATCCGCGCCCCCCGCCTGATTGCCGGCGCCGATAATGGTATGGGCTTCGTCAATAAATAGCAGGATAGGCGTTGGAGATTGTTGCACTGCATCAATGATGTTTTTCAGGCGTTGTTCAAATTCCCCTTTCACACCAGCACCGGCTTGCAGCAGCCCCAGATCCAGTGTACGCAGGCTGACGGTTTTCAGGCTTTCAGGAACATTGCCCTCGGCAATGCGCAGGGCCAATCCTTCCACCAGCGCAGTTTTACCGACGCCCGGTTCACCCACCAGAATCGGGTTGTTTTTACGGCGGCGGGAAAGAATATCGACCATTTGGCGAATTTCATCATCCCGACCAAATACGGGGTCAATATTGCCCGATTTAGCCTTGGCTGTGACATCCAGGGTGAATTTATCCAGCACCGCCAACAGTGCATCGGATAATGGCTGACCGGCCAGTGGTGCAGAGGTTTTACCGGATGTTTCCACTGACAAACCTGTTGTGTCGTGCCCCAACATAGCTTGCTGTTGCAATTCCGGACGTTCTTCAGACTGCGCATCCAGCAGCGGGCGCAAACGTTGCAGCTGAGAAGAGCCGAGGGTCAGTAATGGCCAGACACCATCACAACCCACCAATGACGGGGTTTCGATCAGGGCTGACAGTAAATGGACACTGCGGATACTTGGCTCGCCCTCATCCAGCGAAGCCAGCAGCCAGGCATTTTTGATGAGCGTGAGTAATGAGTTGGACAGTTGGGGACGGCTGTGCACAGTACGAGGATAACTATCAATGTGGTCCAGCAGAGATTGCCAGAGCGTGCCCATATCCCATTCATAACGGCGGGCCAGCACGGTGATGTCACTTTCACCCCGCTCCAGGATCTTGAGAAGCCAATGTTCCACCGTAATTTCTGCGTGCGTTCGTGTCTGGCACAAGGAAGCAGCGGCTTCCAGTGCCTGTGCACAATACGGGTTTAACCGGCGCAATAGCATTGCGGATTGATTTTCCATAGTTTTTTTCCTTGCTTACTTGTCGGAGAGAGATCCCGATATCCCGGTACGCTACCGCCCATAACCGTTAACCGAGGCCCATGAGGTCGCGAAGATAAGTTGTTGCTCCCTTTACCAAATCCCCGTATCCAAAAGGGGAAACTCACTTTATTTGGCGAGTTATTCAACTGCTTATTCAACACAGGGGCTTGGCAAAAAAAACAAATCAGAAAAAACTGTATGCAAAAAACTATGTGCAGCATGTGCAAATTAAAAAATGAAAAAATTAAAAAGCAGGCAGTTTCCTGCCTGCTGAAGAAAGACTTCGTTAAGCGGTTTTACGCTCATTCCAAGAATCAGAATGGATGACGTTACCGTCTTTGTAAGTCCAGGTGATTTTTTCATAACGCAGCTCGATTTCTTCGAGGTGGTTATGTTTCTCTTTGGCGGGATCTTTGATGTCATGCATCTTAGGTGCCACTTTCACCACTTTGACGTTTTCCAGCGTGGTGTTGAAATATTCAACTTCCTGACCTGCGTCATCGATCCGATACCATTTGAATTCAGCCTTTTTCAGTGTCTGACCTGTAGTCACTGCTTTGTACAGATAAGGGCTGGACGCATCGATTTCCTTAACGAAAATAAATGGGGTATGAATACGGGTGCCAGTCAGTTTACCGGTGTTGTTATCGGTTGGGATGTACAGGTTGTGATCCTGAGCCACCACTTCGATACTGCCTTCACGACTTTGCACGTCGACAGAGCCTTTGATATCCGCGCCACCATCATCTTGCAGCCATAAATAAACAGGTATTGCCATTTTATTTCTCCATAACATGGTTCAGTTCTTCACCCAGTTCCGGTGAAGACAAGCTCGCTGGTGCCTGACAGCCATTCGCCTGTGGCACCAGACGAATTTCAACACGGCGGTTGGCCGCACGGCCTGCTTCCGTGTCATTGGATGCGACAGGATGGTCTGAACCATACCCTTGCACCCTAAAACACGCGGCCGGAATGTCGCTGTTCTGCAACATCCAATCGCGTACTGCTTCAGCCCTCTTCAAAGAAAGTCGCTGATTAAATGCAGAATTGCCGGTGTTATCGGTATAACCAGAAATCACAATCTGATGGCCTGACTGGCCTTTGATCTGAACGAGGGCGCTGATAAGTACTTTATTCGCATCAGGTTTCAGGGCCGATTTCCCGACACCAAACAGTGCCAAACTATCCAGGCTCACTGTCTGAGGAGTTGGTTCGACTATCGGTTCGGGTTCTGGCTTAGGCTCTGGTGGCAAAGGCGGAGCCCAGCTGGCAATGGCATCCTGCACGGGAGGTAACATGCGTTGTCCCTGATATAGCCCCAATGAGTGAGAAACCGGTTCACCTTTGCGGTGCCACTCTGAAAGTAAATTTGCATCATCTTTCAGCCGGTTCCATGCCTGCATTTTCGGCTCGACAGGCTCACCTTCCAGACGGTGGAACAGCACCAGATCATCCTGGATCTGTGTCAGCAATCGTTTGTTATTGCTGTAACTGGCCAACAGCGCCAGCAGCAAGAACACGCCGCCAATGACACCTGCAATGCCGGTATAGACTTCTATTGTGGTCAATCGGGAATGGCGGGGCAGTTGGGTAAGCAAAACATCGGGAAAAGGCAATGGAGCGGCATTATCAGTATCGGCCGCCGACGGAACACCCAATGTTGTCGTTCCACTAAGCTGCTGTAGCCAGAGGTTGTTGGAAACGGCTTTCACGGGCGCAAATGCCAATGCCACGGCACACGGCGTCAATGAAGGTGTTCCCGGCTGCGGCAATGCTAACAAGGGCAAGAACTGTTTATTCAGCCATTGCACAAACTGATCCAACCACAAAACTTCAGAAGAATGTGACAGATATTTTCCTTTTTCCGACACAGACCAGGCAGATAATGACTGAGTCGTTTGTGTCGTTCCCCTTACCTGAAAGCCGGTTGCCGCATCATGCAGCGTAAACCACGTTGATGAAGCCTGGGATGATGAGGTATCTGGTTTGATCAATGGGTTAAGGTGACTGCACACCCAGAAAGGCGGAACATGCCCAATCCATTGTCGGCTTTCACCCAGTGCCCTGCGCCACTCCAGAACGGATTGCTGCAATTTGTCCTGATCATGTAACTTCTCAGGTGCAACACTAAACATGACTGAAAGATTAGCCAGTAAACCCGACGCATTTTCAGCAATATGCTGGACTGTATGAACGAATGCTTTAGGCTCAGGCGTGGAAATATACCACCCCTGCAATGTTTCCCGATGGGAAACGCCCTGGCTGAACAGATCTTGGGAATGGCCGCATACCAGAACCAGTGCCCCACGGAAATCTTCCGCGGGCAGAGTCAGTTCACTGAGGCTGGTGTGTTGTTCCTGATACTGTTTAACCTGACTACGCCAACGGAAGATTAACCCTCCTACAATCGCCAGAGTAACCAGAGTCAACAGAAGACGCATACCAGTGCCCAGATGCCAGAATCCCCAGATCAGCAAGCCAGCCAGTAAAACCGCCAGCAAACACAGTCCTTGTTTGAACAAGATTCGCATCGAAGGATTATCCTTGATTAAGCCATTGGTGAACGAGTTGCTGCAAGGAAGATGACAATCCCCACCATAACGCGCCCAGCGCTACCAACCCGCCAATCCATCCCAGCCAATATTTGCGACGGCGGCTGAAATAACGGGCAGGCTGAGAAACCAGAGGTTGACTGGCAACCAGCGCATAAGGGGGGACTTGATTAGTGAGTGCCGTTAAGACATCTTCCCGATGATTATTTTCCGATTCTTGGTATTTACCACTGAATCCCAGGGTCAATACCCGATGGAAGCAAATCAATACAGCCGGATCAGGTGCAGGCTCATGAAGTACGGTCCGAATGCGATCCCAAAGTTTGTCCCCTGCCTCCAGTGTGTTGAAGTATTTGGTCTGAAGGGGTGATTGAAGCCACTGTTCATATCCTGCATCTTTCACACCACGATTCATCACACTTTCATCCAGTAAAGCACACTGGGCATATGACATATGATCAATTGCTGCGTTGGAAAAACCAGCATCTATAAGTGACTGGCGTGTTTTGTCAATTTGTTCACAGGCCCGACGATAAAGTGCCTTGCCATTTTCGATAGACACACCGTTGCGTAACTGGCACACCATCAGCCAGGTGTCGGCAAAAAGCGTATCAATGGTGACAGCGATATTTTTGTTTTGATTATTCATGAGCGCAGCACGGCAAATAATTCAAGTTGAACATCACCCAACGTTCCGGGTACATAGAAAGCGCAATGACCAGAATCCAGCATGGTTTTTGCCGAATCATTATTAAGCTCCAGCGCGAAATACTGATTTTCAAGCCGCATTGGAATTGCCGCAGGTACATGAGAAAGCGCTTTTAACGGAACACCGTTGAGTGCCACGTTGACCACGTTTGCAACTTCATCCGGACTGCCCACTTTACATAGCAACGGGAACTGAGTTTGCAGTAAATGGGCTGGCAGGGAAGAACGAACGGACAGGAAGAAATCCGCTTCTTCACGCAAACGACTGTCATTGAGATCGCCTTTCCAGAATTGACCGTCTTTTGTCAGTTCAATCGGAATAACACGGGAAGGCAGGCTGGCTTCCAGCAAATTATTCAGCAAATCAAATAATGGCGGGAAAACAGACGCCGGAGCCGTGTGCTGATAAGTCGGGATCGCCTCTGATTGATGTTCCAACGAAAAAGTCAATAAACTGCCAGTCAGACGAACCAGCTCACGGTAAAGCAGTTCAGGGTGACGGGTCGGGCTTTCCAGCAATTCAGCGAGTACCGGTTCAGCACTATTCAAAGAGTTAAGCAACCAAAACAGCGATACGTCAGCAACGGCAAAATCCGCTAAACGTTCATTGCTTTCCCGACGAATGCTCATCAAACGGCGACGCTTGGCTTTCAGGCGATGCATCAAATCTGTCAGTGATTCCATCAGTCTGGGACTGGCGGAACATGACAGCATGGGCGGGATAAAGTGGCGATCAAATGTCCACTGCCCCTGAGAGTTACGGATCAAACGCGCCACCGGGCATGTCAGGTAAGCCCCGTTTTCTTCATGAGCATAACGCAAGGTAATTGCGTAACGTTCAATCGCAATATCTGTCAGTTCATTGCCAATCAGATCCTGAACAGACATCCACTCTTGTTGGTAGCGGCGGGGCCGATCATTGTGCCCGTCCAATGCCAGATTACCGCCATTCGCCTGCAATAAAGGCAAAGACAGTACGATATCGACACTCTCACGCCCATCAATGGAAGAAAGATCAACGGCGGGCGGGAGATTATCCGCCACCGCAGTATCAATCACAGTACCATCGGGGAAACGTACAATAAGTTTGATCGCATTTAATCGGGATATTGCCAATGCACCTTCATCAAACTCTGCTTCCAATACCCCCCAAGGATGAGCAATGCCCATGTTTGCCACGATGTCAGTAACATATGATCCCCAGCGCGCTTGCTGCTGGAATTGTTGTGGAGCCAAAAAGGCTCCATCAGTCCATAACGGGCGGTAAATCTTCATATCATCCCCTGCTTACGCTTTGGCTTTCGGCATCTGGGAAACCAGGGACAGGTTGATGTCCATGCCTTCCACCTGGAAGTGCGGCACCGCGTACAGCTTCACGCGGAAGAAACCCGGGTTGTCCTCGATGTCTTCCACCACCACTTTCGCATCGCGCAGCGGGTGCGACGCCTGCAGGTCATCACTCGGGTCGGTCATTTCCGTCACCAGCCCGCGCACCCAGTTGTTCAGCTCCAGCTCCAGCAACCGCCGGTCCTTGGTGGTGCCGATGTTCTCCCGCTGGATAAGCTTCAGGTAATGCGCGATGCGCGACAGCAGGAAGATGTACGGCAACCGCGCGTTGATGCGGCTGTTCGCCGTCGCATCCGCCGTGTCATACAGCGCCGGCTTCTGGCTCGAGTTCGCCGAGAAGAAGCACGCGTAATCGCGGTTTTTGTAGTACGACAGCGGGATGAAGCCCAGGTTGGCGAACTCAAATTCGCGGGTTTCCGGGATCATCACTTCCGACGGGATTTTCACCTGGCTGCCCGTGCCCAAATCATACAGGTGGATGGGCAGGTCCTTCACCGCCCCGCCCGCCTGCGGGCCGCGGATTTGCACGCACCAGCCGTTGTTGATGAAGCTCTTCATCATGTTCGCCGCAAACGCAAACGTCGCGTTGGTCCACAGGTATTTCTCGTGGTCCGGCCCCTTCACCTCTTCCACGTAGTTGAAGTTGCGCACCGGCACTGTGTCCGGCCCGTACGGCAGGCGGCCCAGCACCCGCGGCATCGTCAGCCCGATGTAGCGCGCATCATCCGATTCCCGGAACGCCTTCCACTTGATGTATTCCGCCCGGTCAAAGTAGTTGCCGATGTCCTTGATGGCCGCCACTTCTTCCATGGTGTCCTTGCCGAAGAACGCCGGTCCCACCGAGCCGATGAACGGCATGTGCGCCGACGCCGCCACCTTCGCGATGTTGCGCAGCAGTGCCACGTCCTGCGGGCCCCGGCCAAACTCATAGTTCGAGATGACCGCCGCTATCGGCTCACCGCCCGGGGTGTCGTATTCCTGGATGTAGGTGTGGTGGTACAGCCCGCTCTGGATGATTTCCGGGCTGTCCTCAAAGTCCTGCCGCAGGTCATCCTTCGCGATGTCCAGCAGCTCCAGTTTCACGTTCTGGCGGAAATCCGTCCGGTCCACCAGAAATTTCAGCCCGCGCCACGCCGATTCCACCTGCTGGAATGCCGGGTGGTGCATTACCGCGTCCAGCTGCCGGCTGATTTGCTGGTCCAGCTCCGCAATGTGGTGGTCGAGCAGCGTCTTGTCCAGCCGCTCTACTTGCTGGCCCGCCGCCTTCAGCCGCTCCAGGAACACCTGCACCGCCGCCGTCACGCGCTCGTCCGCCGTCGCATCCGCCAGCGCCGCGTTGTCCTGGTAGGCATTGATATCCCCCAGCCGGCCCACCGGGGTCAGGTTAATTTTTTCAAACAGGGACGCATACACACTGCTGGCCGCTTGCTGCGCCAGCACCGTCTCCTGTGCCGCTTGGGTTGTTTCCGTATTGACAGACATCAGCATAATCCTGTTATGAATGGGTCCAGTGGGTTAGTCGTGTTCCGGGGCCAGCCCCGCCAGTTCACTGCGCAACTCGTCACTCAGGGACGGGTCTTTCAGGATAGCTTCCAGCTCCCGGCGGAACGTCGCGTTGTCCAGCAGGTTCGATTTCAGGTCGCGCAACAGGTTGCGCATCGCCAGCATTGCCCGCAGCGGCGGGATTTGGCGCGCCACCTGCTCCGGCTCAAAGTCCTGCATGTCCCTGAACGTCAGCGCCACGCTCTCCTCACTGCCGTCCCCCGCCAGGGTGTTTTCCACCGTCAGGTTGACCCGCGGGCTGAAATCCGCCAGCACGCTGTTGAAGTTGTTTTTGTTGATGTTGATTTTTTCGCGCTCGGACAGGGGACGGGTGTCCTGACCGTTGCTGTAATCCCCCACCGCCAGTAATTTCAGGGGCAATTCCACTTTCTTCTGTGCCCCGCCCGTGTGCAGGTCAAGCCTGATGTTGACGCGGGCCTTGGGGACTTCGTTCTGGAAACTGTCTGACATGGTTTTTGTCCTTCAAAACAAGTGACTGTCTGCTGTCCTATAGCAATGGTTCTTCTGTCCTCAATAGTCCTTTTCTACCCTCAATAAATGGCTCAGCAACTTAGATCAAACCATAAACCAAAAGATAGCAGGACACATTTAAGTCATAACCAATTCAAATGTGAGAGCATACTAAAAAGCAATAAAACATTAATATAATTAATTAATATTGTCGATATAACAAATGAAAAGTACGATAATTTGCATTCATACTGTCCCCTTCATCACTTAAATCCATACAAAATAATTAACTGAGTGATATTACCCGTTATTCCTTCATGTCATTACCCTCTATCCTTTTAGATGTAAACAGCCTAGATCTGGATAGAAAATATAAGAAAACCGCAACAAAATAACACAACAAGCATATGACCATTATCAGTTTAATCTGATAATGGAAAATAACTTGCATGTTTTGTTACACCTATAAAGATAAGTCAGCTTATCAAAACACTTAAGATTAAAGCATAATAGCTACCGCACCAATCAGAAGATTTGGTTAAGTATATACTTGCATTTTTTCTTATTGTTCGGGGTCATACACCGGATATTTAGAATATTTTATAATCAAATTGTGCTGAGGCAGGAGATTACTTCAGAAACACGCTTAATAGGGCGAAAAGTAATCTAAAAATGCAATCTTATAAAAACAAGAAAAATTGAAAGAGAGAGTTGAATTTGTTTATTCAAACAAACATAGCTATTTAAGATAGAAATACAAGGTATTGTAAAAATCAATATCGCAATAATAGAAGAGGCAAAACAAAAATTTCACCTATAGAAACAATATTACCTAACCCAGATCTTTTTTTTGCCCCATCATGCTTTCCATTCATTGTTCATTAAATGAGTTGTCTTTTTGACTATCTCATTTTCCGTCCAATGAAAATATGTTACATAAAAGTGAACAAAACGCGTTCCATAAAGTGACACAACTTCGATGCATTTACGTTATGCAGTGATTTCCATTTTCAATGGTTGTATTACATTTTTTATTATGGTTATTTTGTAATCCAAAATAACCATAATAAAAAAGTCCATATAAAGAATAAGAGTAAATAATATTTTTTAGTCATTACAAAAAATGAAAAGCAGATCAACAATTAACCCTTTCACACAATTTTACTAAAATAACTATATTTTCAATAAATTATCGTTTTTTTGAATGGCAAAAAACAAGATGCTGTCGAAAGGTTAACAAGCTGATACCGGTAACCTAACAGACCATATAGTAAGCTTAAGCAATAGAGTTACATTCTGAAAGGTAACGATAATATGACTTAACACAATTTAATATTTGATCTATCCCACACTAAAGAATGATAAAAATCACCATATATTAACTAAAAATAAAGTAACGAAATATATAATAACTTATCTAAAGAATTTAGATTAATTAACTCATGGTTAATACATTCTATGAGGAAGTGAATAAAAAACAATTGAGCTATAAGAATGAACTGTTGACAATATATTTAATATTGCCTTCAAATAAATACTCATTAGATGACAGACTGTTTTTTTTCTGCTAAATAGCAACAATAAATTCAGTAGGGTCTTGTTATCAAGATCAAACAATGTAAGTATTTTACAATTAGTTTACAAAGTGTGGTTTACAAAAGGCATCAGAGACCTTCACAGTCCCTTAGCCTATTTTATAGAAATTACACAAAAACAGAGTATCGATCCCCAAAAAAGGAGAGCTCAACGATCATCATAAAAAAGACAAAACCGATTAATGATATAAAAAAATCAATCAGTCATTATCTCGGATAATGTTTATATTGTTATGTCGCTTATGCATCTTGAATAACCATTATTTAATAGATCTTATCCTAAGATTTGAACGAAATTCTTGTGGTTATTTTTTATATCAAAAACATAAGTACAAATAGATTTCCCTGGTGATGCCCTGGCCAGGCACTTCTTCTTTCCACTAAAAATAAGTGAAAGGCAGATAGCTACTACGGAACGGTATATTTCGTATTTTTCTGTCTACCACGGATAAAGATAATAACTTTTTATAAAAAGTTAAATAGGTGAAGATCACTCTTGAAATGAAAACAAAAAAGTGATAATTAGGCCAGAGGTTAGTTTCATTGAATAATAATTATATATAAAACTATTGTTTTTGAGAAGTATATTTAAAAATGAAAGTACACATTACAGATAACCCAAGCTCACTGAATGACATATTTAAGAGATTCTGCCATGTCGCTTGCATAAACGTTTTTAGTTTTCAGGTCAGATATTTTTATGAAAAATTTGATCTTAACACTTGCGAAAAATTGAAAAAAGAGCTTCATCATTGCCCGCTATTTCGCGAAGAAATTAAGTATATCTAGCCAAGTGGGATAAATATGCATTCACCCTACAACGATAATAATTCCTATCTCAAGGGGCTGATCGCGATGATGGAACATTTAAGTGAGCCTTGGGGAATTAAGGATTTAAACTCTCGCCATATTTACATGAATAAGGCTGCATTTCTTTACACGAATACTCCGGTAAAATTCGATATAGACGGTAAGCTTGATCATGAATTTCCAGCCGATTGGGCTGAATTAGCCGAAGATTTAACCGAGCATGATAAAAGAACTGAAAAATCGCAGGACAGAGTTTCTGTCATAGAAACTCATTACTGGTATGGCAAAAATTTCTTAACCCCATTCATTAGTGAAAAATTCCCCGTATACAACAATGAAAAACAGTGCATCTGGATAGTATGGAATGCTAAACCATTGAATACATTGTCTCCTTTACAATATATCAATCAACAAAAGCCCAGTATTTTGACAACCGAAATTGATACCAAGCTATTCACTAAGGCGGAAATGGATATCATTTTTTTTATATTGCATCGGTTTTCAAATAAGGAAATAGCCAAAATTTACAATGTGAGCCATAAGACCATCGAAAACAGAATATATAACATGTACCAAAAAGCCGATGTCCATTCTTATCAACAATTTGAAGAATTCTGTCGGCATTTACAGCTGGACAATTACATTCCCGAACGCCTGATCGAGAAAGGCATTCTATTTATCTGACGACTAAGCCTCCCGAGGAATAACAAAATATCATGGTTAAAATTGAAGACTACCCACTTAGCCGAGTGCCGCAAACGCAGCGCTTGTCATTTTTAAGCGTAGCGATTGTCCATATGGGGATGTTGACAGCATTGGATCAATTTATGCTCGGTGCATTACTCGGTCACTCAATGACATTAACCGATGCCTTTATCGCCATTTTTATCGGCAGTCTGATTTTTGGTGTTGTTACTTATGGGCTAGGACTTGCCGGGATGCGTGAAGGTCTATCCGGTAGTCTGCTGGCTCGCTGGTGTGGATTTGGCCGTATAGGTTCGGTACTGATTGGTTTAATTGTTGCCATTAGTTTATTGGGTTGGTTCGGTATCCAGAATGCCATTTTTGCCAAGTCCCTTAATTACGCATTAGGTAACAAGCTCGGATTTGGTTGGTCGGCTGCATTATCCGGGATGTTATTAACAACATTGGTTGCCTTTGGTTTTAAAGCATTACGACTTACCGCCAGAATTGCTGTTCCCCTGTTCATTCTTTTGGTTATCTATATTTCTACTCTCGTGCTATCCGGTGGAACCGGAAATTCTCTGTATGAGATTATTCAACTTCCTCACGATGGCAACACATTGTCCATTAGTGCAGGTATTACCATTGTCGTTGGTGGTGCGATTGTTGCCAGCCTGATGACGCCTGATTTAACCCGCTATACAAAATCAGGCAAGCATGTTTTTGGAATTACGTTACTCACAATCATTGCGGGTGAATTTATCATTAATGGGTTAGCTATTCTTATTGCAAAAGCCCTGAACTCCGGCGATGTTGTGACTATCATGTCACAAGCTGCCGGTGGTGCTGGTCTTCTTGTTGTCGTTTTCTCTACATTAAGAGTCAATGACCTGAATCTTTATTCTTCATCGCTCGGTATCATTAATGCCATAGAGGGTATCACCGGAAAAAAATTCCGTTACCGCATCACCACTATCGTCATTGGCATGTTAGGCACTCTTCTTTCTATTCTGGGCATTCTGGAGCGGTTCGAAGAGTTTCTGACCATACTGGGCGTTGTCTTTCCCCCCATTTTGGGCGTTATGCTGATTGATTATTATCTCTTACGCTCTCATCGCAAGGCGTTGGATGAGAGCAGACAGCAAGGCACACTTCCAAATGAGACTCCCATGATTGGCTGGGCTGCCATTATTTCCAGCACAATCGGCAGCATTGTTGGTCTCGTCATTCAATGGGGCGTACCCACAATTAATTCATTATTAATAGCAAGTGTCAGCTACTGGTTAATCAAGTTAGCCTGTCAGCGTTCTTAATTGCTTGCAGTATGCCCTGCCTGTAAAATTGCTCCCTAATAAGGAGCAATTTTCTATTTAGCCACCCTCATGTTTCGCTGCATATTCTTTACCGTTCACCCATTGGTGATCGTGTTCCCACGTAAATAGCCATTTGCGCGTCGGCCCTGCCATAACATTCAAGTAATAGTTATTATATCCCGCAACAGTTGCAACCGGATGATAACCTTTTGGGACTATCACAACGTCTTTGTTGTAAACAGCCATTGTTTCATCCAGAGAGCGATCGTCGGTATAGACCCGTTGTAGACAAAAACCCTGTGATGGTTCCAAGCGATGATAATAAGTCTCTTCCAAATAGGTTTCTTTGGGTTCATTGTCAGTATCATGCTTATGGCTAGGATAAGAGCTGGTACAACCTTCATCGGTATAAACCTCAACAACCAATAAGCTGTCTGCCGGTTCGTTATCTGGCAAAATATTATGGACATAACGTCGGTTATTACCCTTGCCACGTTGTTCTGCACCAATATACTGCGGTGTAATTAAGCGGGTAGGATAGTTTCCCTTGCTTTTAGCCTGACAAACAGCCAGTTCAAGGTAAGTTTCAGCGATAATTTCCATCCGTTCCTGTGGGGCAACATAGACAGCATAGGGTTTTTTACGTTCAAAAGGCTCCATTCGCTCCCCGATTTGTTCAAACCGTTCTTCGGGAGTGATCACTGTCGCTTTTCCCGCCACCAACACCAGACAAGTTTCATTTTCCGATGCCGGTAAAACAACAGATTCCCCTGCCTTCAATTCATAAACAGCAAAATGGACATATCCCCAGTTTGCTGTTTCCGGCGTAATATGTTGTGTTCTTTTGTCCTGATCAGGTGCGTGGTATTTTGACAATAGTTCAGACATTTTATTTCCACCTCCGCGTTAAATTAATTCCGCTTCTTTGGCAAAACTGTACAGATTGTGATAACCCAGCGTGGCATACGTAAGTGGGTGGGCTACAGCTGGATCTTGTTCAGCTTCCACCACCAGCCAACCGTTATAATGGTTTGATTTCAATACCTCAAAAATAGCTGGATAATCCACGCAGCCATCTCCCGGTACGGTGAAGACGCCATTCAATACCGCATCAAGGAAGCTGGTTTTTCTATTTTTGACATCTTTTAGCACATCAAGGCGAATGTCTTTGCAATGCACATGATTAATGCGCTTGCACCAACGCTTTGCCACAACCAAGGGATCATCTCCCGCAAAAGTAAGATGCCCGGTATCCAGCAACAAGCCAACCTCTTCGCCCGTATGGACCATCAAATTATCGATATCTTCTGCGCTTTCAATCACCGTTCCCATGTGGTGGTGGTAAGCAATTTGCACACCCTGTGATTGGGTATAACGAGCAAATTCCGTCAGTTTTTCACCATATTCTTGCCAACAATCTGCGGGGAATCGTGGGCGTAAATGTACAGGCTCCGTTTGATTGCCATGAATACAATGTGTAACTTCGGCAAAAACCATGACACGGACTCCCAAGTCACGCAACAACGTCAAATGTGGCTGGACAGCGATAATTTCGTCTTCAACGCTGCGCGTCAGCAATTCACCAGAATACCAACCAGATACCAGTTGCAAATCATGCTTCGCCAAAATAGGCCCCAGAATCTGTGCCTGACGAGGGAATTTATTACCCAGCTCAAAACCGACAAATCCCGCTTGTCGTCCTTCTGTCAGACACGTTTCCAAAGATGTTTCAGCCCCCAGAGAAGGAAGATCATCATTTGTCCATGTCAGGGGATTAATACCAAGTTGAACAGCCATAAGGGTTCTCCTGTGAAATGAAAAATAGGGAATCTTTTATTCGTTTTTTACCCGCGCTGATGCCAGTGGCGAATCAAGTTGAGGTAATTTGTTTTGATTTGAAGGATCAGTGTTTCTTCATCAATTTCTCCAGCCAGCCATTTTAATGAAGGCTGCCCAAATACCGTTCTTCCGACAGCAAAACCTTTGACGATTGATTTACCGGCAGCCGCCTTAAAACTGGCTTTCAACATCTCTTCTGGCGCATCAAGACCAAGGATCACAACCCCCCGGCAATGAGGATCACGCTGTTCAATCAATGCGCCCATCTGATCCCAACCCGCTGATTGCATTGGTGGCAGTTTCCACCAATCCGGCCGGATACCAAGATTGTAAAAACGCTGGAGTGCTCGCAGGTAAAGCTCATCAGAATGGGGCATATCGACCGGTAAAATAACTTCCAGCAACAATTCATGGCCGGACTGGCAACAGGCTGAGTAAACTTCCTGTATGATTTTTTCCTGCTCTAGACGTAAGGGATGCTCATCTTCCGGATGAAAAAACACCAGACATTTCACGGTATGTTCCTGTGGCCAACTGACAAGCTGAGAGCCAATATTACCGTGCTCAAGGCAAAGCGGCCGGGAGCCTGGCAGTTCTATCGGCCGCCCAATCCATAACCCTTGCCCAGTTGCCGCATTCAATACTTCCTGACCAAAGCTGCTGTCACACAATATCCCGGTTTTTCCCTGTAAATGAACTTCTGAGCTGGCTTCCTGACTGGCACGAAACAGCAATTTTTTAAGTTGCGGGATACGGTTGAGGTCAGTATTCACTTTACGTGCCATTTCTATAAATTGAATGCGGTGATCAAATGCCATCACACACAGCTCATCCCATTGTTTTTGACGGCTACCAATTCGGTGCAGATGGTTGAGATAAGGATCTAAATCTGGGCGCGATATTTTGGTTGCACGCGCTAAGTAGTTATCCAGTTCAATTTTATCAGGCATGGCCGGCGCACAACCATGGCGGGAAACAACCAAGGCACCGCACGCATTGGCATAAGTGCAGGCTTGTTCCCAACTTTCATTATTCAGGTAACCGCGTAAAAATCCGGACATAAAAGCATCACCCGCTCCCAGGACGTTGAGGATATCCACTTTCACGCCTTTAACCGTTATTCCTTCGTCCAGAGTATCGGGAATATCCGCAGGAAATACAGAGCATCCCAAGGCCCCCCGTTTGCACACCAATGTTGCAGACGTAAATTTCCGCACACAATGCAAGGCATTTATGGTATCCGTTGAGCCGCCTGCAATATGAAATTCCTCTTCTGTCCCGACAATCAGGTCAAATTGAGAGAAAACTTCCTGCAATTGCTTGGTTACCTGTTCTGAGGCTATATAGCGGGTTTCTCCGTCACCCAGTGAAGTCAGCCCCCACAAAACAGGGCGATAATCAATATCCAGAGCCGTTTTGACCCCGTTACAACGCGCATATTGCAGTGCCATTAATACAGCATCACGGGTTTGCGGATGAGAGAGATGGGTTCCCGTGATCGCCAGGCAACGGGCCGATGCAATATAATCTTCGCTGAAATCATCGCGGGTAATGGCCATGTCGGCGCAGTTATCACGGTAAAAAATCAGAGGAAAGGTTTCATTATCTTTGATGCCCAGCAGAACCAAAGCGGTCAATCGATCTTTGTCCGTTATCAAATGGCTGGTATCACAACCTACCCGTTCCAGCTCTTCACGCAAAAAACGCCCCATGTGTTCATCACCAACCCTTGCCAGCATGGAGGATTTCAGGCCCAGACGCGCTGTACCATAAGCCACATTTCCCGACGAACCACCAAGATATTTTGAAAAGCTTCCCATGTCTTCCAAACGCGCACCTATCTGCTGGCCATATAGATCAACGGCAATACGCCCCATGCAGATAACATCAAACTTTTTATGCTGCTCCATTGATTTACCTCTTACCTGATACGGTACTTTTACAGTACTTTGCTGAATGCTTTATCTTGCTAACCGTTTAATGTTGTTGAACCCCGGATAATTTTCAGTATCAGCATCTAATTAATGTCAGTGACATGAACCCAGCGTTTTTCTTGGTAAGAACAGAGAATGGCATCCAGTATGCGAGAAACTTTCCAGCCTTCAGTGAAATCAGGCCATATGTCCTGCCCCTGTGCGATGCCATTAATCAAGTCTCTGACTTCTACTGTTTTTTGATCGTTGAAGCCGATACCGTGCCCTGCGCTCTGGCAAAAATAAATGTAATCAGGGTGTTCCGGCCCAACGAGAATTGTTTTAAACCCTTGGCGATTCACAGGGTCGTCATGGCGATAAAGTTGTAATTCCGCCATCCGTTCCTGAGTAAAACTCAAAGTGCCTTTTGTACCTGTCACAACATAGCTCAAGCCCATTTTTCGGCCACAAGCGACACGGGATGTTTCAATGATCCCCATTGCCCCAGTATTGAAACGCATCATGGCATGGGCCTGATCTTCGTTTTCCACAGGAACCAACAGCGAAGATCCCATTTTCTCTGGGCGCACTTTCACAACGGTTTCCATATCACCGCATACGGTTACTATGTCCCCGACCAAATATTGCGCCATGTTGATGATATGGGCGGCTAAATCCCCTAGCGCCCCCAGGCCGGCTTGTTCTTTGAAACAATGCCAATGAATCGGGCTGAGGGGATCGGCCATGTAATCTTCATTGTGAGTGCCATAAAAATGCACAACATCACCAATCTCACCATTGGCAATAATCTCCTTAGCCAATTGTGCCGTGGGATTTTTCATGTAGTTGAAACCGATCAGTGTCTTAACACCCGCTCGGGCTGCGGCCTCTACCATTTGCTTTGCCTCAACAGAATTCAGTGCCAACGGTTTTTCACAATAAACATGCTTACCGTGCCTGATGGCCTCCAATGCCATTTCTTTATGCAGAAAATTAGGGGTGCAGATATCAACAACATCAATATCCGGATCAGAAACCAGTTCATGCCAATTACCTGTCGACCGGCGAAAACCCAGCATTTTTGCTTGCTCACAGGCTCGTTCTGCGGAGATATCGGCAATCATGTCGCATATCAGCCGGCCTTTTAACGGAAATACAGCAGGAGCCTGTGCATACGCAATGGCATGAGCACGACCGATATACCCTGTACCAATCAACCCGATTCGAATGTCTTTCATGCTATTTACTCTCCATTCCCTATTTCTCTTTGTTTTTATCTGAAATGTTTGTTTCATTTTTTATGTGAAAAAAATATCGGCTTCAATTGATAATCCAATAAAATCTGTATCAATTTGTTGCAACAGGACGCTTAAACAGTGCTTTGCCCATCAGGTAGAAAACGTAGCCCAAAATACCTACAGCCAAGACATAATAGAGGGTCATTACATAAGCTGGTACGTTATGGGCGAAGAAGATATACATAGAAATGACCGCTAATGTTATTAGCCAGCCCATCGGTTTCACCATGGACCACGGTGTAATATCTACTTGTCCTGTGTACACTTCTTCGTAAGATTCGGCAGGGAAGAAATAACCAATCGTCAGCATGAAGATAATATTGAGGACAAACAGAATGCCAACCAAGTGGAAGAAGTGAAGATCAATATCCAGAATAAAATTACCCATGATATAAGCCGACATACCAAACAATAGCCCCAGTTTTGCTGCAATTGGAGGCACGCGTTTTGTCATCAATCCGACCAGCACCACACTCAGGATCGGCGCATTGAAAATTCCCTGTAATTGCTGAATCAAATAAAACAGGCCATCAGGTGCATTGGCGACAAGCGGAGCAATAATCATCGTTGCCAAAGCTAATCCAAGCCCCAGATATTTCCCCACCATTACCGTCTGGGCTTCTGTGGCGTCCGGATTAATTCGTGGTTTATAGATGTTAACGGTAAATAACGTCACAGAAGAGTTCAGGCCGCCACTGAATGTTGAAAATACCGCACCAACTACCACCGCAGCAAAGAAACCAACCAGAACTTTGGGAAGAACCAGCTGCACTAATGCGGGATAGGCATTGTCTGGATTATCTATCTGACCACTGAAAATATGGAATGCGATGATCCCCGGCAGGATAATGATAGAAGGGATGATGAGCTTAAATAAGGCACACAGCATAACGCCTTTTTGCCCTTCTGCCAGATTCTTTGCACTCAATGATTTCTGCACAATAGACTGATTGGTACACCAGAAGAACATGTTAGAAACAATCAGCCCTGTAAACAGCGTCGAAAATGGTACAAGTGAGTCTTCTGCCCCTATGGAATTGAATTTATCCGGATGAGTTTCATAGATGTCAACCAACCCTTTCCATGCATTGCCATCCCCGACATACAGCAAAGCAAAAACAGTCACCATCAAACCGCCAACAATCAGGCCAACACCGTTAATGGTGTCAGCGACCGCAATGGCTTTTATCCCACCGAATATGGCGTAAATTGCCCCTAGCCCACCTACACCCCAAACGATGATCCAAAGCGCCGTCGTTTTATCGACATGAAGAACGTGTGAAACCTGAAACAAACTTTCCAATGCAATCGCACCGGTATATAGCACGATAGGTAGTAATGAAATGACATACATCGCCAAAAATAAAACCGATGTAATCAATAATGTATTTTTATCAAACCGACGTTCCAGATATTCAGGAATAGTCGAAATTCCCAATTTCAGATATTTAGGCAGGAAATAAATGGCAAATAATACAATCGTCAATGCCGCAATCACTTCCCAGGCCATAACAATAAACCCAGTTCTGAATGCCAGACCATTTAACCCAACCAAATGTTCAGTAGATAAATTCATTAATAACATAGAACTGCCGATATATATTCCTGTCAGGGATCGCCCTCCAAGAAAATAACCTTCAGTAGACGCACTTAATTGTTTATTTCGCGTTTTATAATAAGAAAACCCTGCGACTAATAAGGTAAACCCCATAAAAGAAAGAAAAGCTAACATATGACCCTCCACCCTGATTAACCGCTTTCAGGCAGTAATGAGCTGACAGGAAAGGTATTCCTTATAAACTAATCCCTAAAAATCAGCTTATAAAAACAATCGTTCCCATTCTTATTTGTGGAAATGGCAAAAATTAATATCGATACCTGTCGTCTTTCAATTTTCCTCTTTATTGGCTTTGCTCATTAACTCCAGTTATGCTCATCATTATATAGTTATCTATATTTCTTAGAATTAATCATGCCTTTTATTGAAATTAAGCTTTTAACTGAACAAATTCATTCCCAATAAATTTACCATTTTCTTAGTACCGTGATGAAAATTGCAACCCATTATGTATAATCTGCACTTGGAATTTATTTATCTGAAAGGTATTAGTTTAAAATCTATTGATTTGAAACTGATTGGCTTTAAATATATCAACCTGAAAAATACCGGATAGATAAAAACTGTCTGCCATCGTTATAATTTGATTTCTTTACCTGATTTCAGGGATTCAAGCGCTTTATCGGCAAGGTACAATGCTTGCTCCCCGTCAATACCGCTGGTTTCAGGAATTGCCCTGCCGGCCATGACATCAACAAAATGATGCCATTCCGCGATATAGGCTTCACGGTATCGCTGCAAAAAGAAATGCTCCGGTTTTGCTGAAATACACCCCTCTTCTCCCCAGAATTCCACACTGTTTTCTTTGATGTTTCCGGCTGTCAGCAAGCCTTTTTCACCGTGCAACTCAAGGCGTTGATCGTAACCATAACCTGAACGACGGCTATTCGTGATAGTCGCCATTGCCCCTGACGGGAACTTCATGACAATGAATGCGGTATCAATATCCCCAGCCAACCCAATGGCAGGATCAACCAAATTACTGCCCTGCGCATAAATCGCACACGGCTCTTCACCAAGAATAAAACGCGCCATATCAAAATCATGAATACTCATATCCCTGAACATACCGCCAGATACCCGAACATATTCAACAGGCGGAGGGGAAGGATCACGGGAAGTAATCAGTAAAGATTCCACTTTGCCGACAGTGCCAGCACCAAGCAGGTTTTTCAGTCGACGGAACTGAGGATCATAACGGCGGTTAAACCCAACAAACAGAGGAACCTGACATGCTTTCACCGTATCAAGGCATTGACGAACCCGCTCAAGATCAAGATGCACCGGTTTTTCACAGAAAATTATTTTATTGTTGCGGGCGGCCAGTTCTATCAGATCAGCATGAGTATCCGTGGCTGAAGCAATTAAGACCCCATGAATGTCAGGATCTGACATAGCCTCTTCAGCGGTTTGTATTTTTGCCTGATATTTTTTTGCCAATGCCTCAGCATTTGCCAGATGGGGATCTATCACAGAATGGAGACAAGTTTCTTTATGGTTGGCAATGTTAGCAGCGTGAACCTGCCCAATTCGCCCAGCGCCAAATAATGCAATATTGAACATGAATGCTCCTTGATAACTTGGTGTCTGCTTTTGGTGTGGGTAAAAATATATCAAATAAAATATTTATTTCAATTTTGTTTTATTTGAAAAATTTATTTTTTAGAGCCAGCTCATAAAATGCTCATTGACTCACTCATTCTGCTGTTTATTTTCTTCATGAAGCTGAACTTTTTTACTTATTTTCAATATGATTCCAACCCTGAAGGACGGGGCCATGGTGCACAGGATAAGCCGTTACCTGTGCTCTCAGATGACACATTTTGATTCCCCGTCACTTCAGGTATTGTTTAATACTGACGTGCTTTTTTCTCGATATATTCCCGAATTCTCTCTGCCGATTCAGTGATAGCAGGATTATCAGCAATCTGGGCAGTTCCTGTTCTCCACCATGATTCATAGTCATGCGTCATGGTTTTTGGCAAAACTTTAATATCGATTAGTGTTGCATTCGATTGTTTTTGCGCATCCAACAAAGCGGCTATCAATTGTTGTTCATTATGCACCCGATAACTTTTACAGCCGTAACTTTCAGCGTTTTTGGCAAAATCCACCGGTATCAATGCACCATCCAGTTGCCCATTCTGCGGGTTGCGATAGCGATTTTCTGTGGCAAAACTTCCCATGCCCTGACTCATCTGCAAGTTGTTGATGCATCCGAACCCCGCATTATCAAACAGCAATACGGTGACTTTGATATTTTCCTGTATGGCCGTTTGCAATTCGCTGTTCAACATCAGATATGAACCATCCCCCACAATGGCGTACACCGGCTGTTCCGGACAGGCAAGTTTGGCCCCCAGTGAGGCCGCGATTTCATATCCCATACAGGAATAGCCATATTCAAGGTGGTAAGTATCAGGTACTTTGGGTTGCCACATCCGCTGTAAATCCCCTGGCAGTGAACCCGAGGCCCCGACAATAATGGCATTGGGCTCTAAATATTGATCCATCAAACCAAGCACACGGGTCTGAGTCAGATTGGTCTGCAAGGCCTCACTGTATTCAGCTAACTTTTCATCTAAATGCCCGCTAATCTCCGGCTTAAACCCAGCTTGATATTGAATGGAAAACAGCCGCTCTAATTCCTGTTTCCAGGCGGCTTTAGCTTGCGGGATTTCCTGTTGCCATCCTGAACGCCAGGCTGTTTTCGCCAGCCCATGAGCTATGGCATTCAACCCGTCACGGGCATCAGCCAGAACACCGATGGCATCAAGTTTGCAGGCATCAAATTCCGCAACATTGATGGTAATAAATTCCACTTCAGAATGCTGAAACAATGATTTTGAAGCAGTGGTGAAATCACTGAAACGCGTTCCCACACCAATGATTAAATCCGCTTCTTTAGCGAGTAGATTGGCAGCCAAACATCCTGTTGTCCCTATTCCGCCACAATTCAGCGAATGGTCTGCCACAATTGCACTTTTGCCCGCCTGTGTTTCGGCAAAGGGAATATTGAATATTTCAGCAAACTGACGAAAAGCATCATGTGCTTCAGAATAACGTACACCACCGCCACAAATCATCAGTGGTTTTTTCTTGCGCTGAATTAATGCCAATGCATCCTGAACCCGGGATGAAGATGCGGGGCGGCGCTCAATTTGATGAACACGCTTCTGGAAAAAGTAATCAGGGTAATCCCACACTTCCCCCTGCACATCTTGCGGGAGACAAATGGTGACCGCCCCTGTATCTGCCGGATCAGTCAATACCCGCATGGCATTGATCATGGCGGCCATCAATTGTTCAGGTCTGGAAATACGATCCCAATAACGGGATACCGGACGGAAGCAATCATTGGTACTGATTGTGCCATCACCATATTGTTCAACCTGCTGCAAAACGGGATCAGGCTGCCGGCAAGCAAAGGTGTCTCCCGGCAATAACAATAACGGAATTCGGTTCGCTGTTGCGGTTGCGGCTGCCGTGATCATATTGGCAGCACCAGGCCCGACTGAAGAAGTGACAGCAAAAATCTGCCGACGTTTTTTCTGCTTGGCAAAGCCTGTCGCTATATGCGCCATTCCCTGCTCATTACAGCCCTGATATATCCGAAGATGCCCGGGTTGTTGCTCCAGTGCCTGCCCCAATCCAACCACATTGCCGTGACCAAATATCGTGAAGATACCTTGAATAAAGGGACATTCCTCACCATCGATATGAATGTACTGTTGATTGAGAAATTTGACCAACGCCTGCGCCATCGTCATTTTTTGCGTCTTTATTGCTCTCACACTGATTGATTTATCGTTCATGGCAGTAGCTACTCCATGGTTGGCATAACAAAGTGGCTATCGTGATGTTCCAGACGCACGCTGGCAGGCCAACGGCTGGTGATGGTTTTCATGCGGGTATAGAAGCGAACGCCATCATTGCCATGTACGTTGAGTGGACCGAAAATAGAACGTTTCCAACCGCCGAAACTGTGGAAAGCCATTGGTACCGGAATGGGGATATTAATGCCCACCATGCCAGACTGAACATCTTCACCGAATTGGCGGGCAACTTCGCCATCACGGGTAAAAATGGCCGCACCATTGCCATATTCATGGTGATTCACCAATTGCAAAGCTGTCCCATAATCCGGAACACGGACAATGACAAGTACAGGCCCGAATATCTCTTCTTTATAGATTTTCATGTCCGGAGTGACGTAATCAAACAATGTTGGCCCAACGAAATAACCCCGTTCATGGCCGGCAACCTGATATCCGCGGCCATCCACCAATAATCTGGCCCCCTGGTCAACACCACTTCGGATGTAATCACAAATTTTTGCTTTGTGCTGTTCAGAAATCACAGGGCCCATGTCGTTCTCTTTTCCTTCTGTAATCCCAGAGCCGACTGACATTTGACCAATGTGTTGCTGAAGTCTTTCTACCAGTTGATCGGCAATCTCATCTCCGACAGCCAGTACAACGGACAATGCCATGCAACGTTCTCCTGCTGCGCCGAAAGCCGCCCCGACTATGGCATTCACCGCCATATCCATATCCGCGTCAGGCATCAGGATACTGTGGTTCTTTGCCCCTCCTAATGCCTGACAACGTTTGCCATGCGCTGATGCCGTGGCATAAACATATTCTGCAACCGGCGTGGAACCAACAAAGCTCACCGCCTGAACACGAGGATCTGTGAGCAGAATATCAACGGTTTCTTTATCTCCCTGTACAACATTAAATATTCCATCCGGTAACCCGGCTTGCTGTAACAATTTCGCCAGTTCAATCGAAAGCGAGGGATCTTTTTCTGATGGTTTCAGAACGAAAGTATTGCCTGTCGCCAATGCCAGCGGGAACATCCACATCGGCACCATTGCCGGAAAATTAAATGGTGTGATACCAACACAGACACCCAATGGTTGCATCAGGGAATGGCTATCCACGCCGCTTCCCACATTTGCTGAGTGCTCCCCTTTTTGCAGATGGGGAATGCCACAGGCAAACTCCACCACTTCAAGGCCACGAGTCAACTCACCTATGGCATCTGAATAGATTTTGCCGTGTTCTTCAGAAATCAGCCTGGCGAGCCTATCCCGATTCTCTTCAAGCAATGATTTGAATCTGAACAAGATCCTGGCTCGTTTCAACGGAGATGTTTTTGACCATTCATTGAAGGCCAGATGGGCAGATTCTATGGCATGTTTTGTCTCATCCGCCGTGCTCAGGGCAACTTGCCGGATCGCCTGCCCGATGGCCGGATTAAAGACAGATGAAGTTCGATTACTTTTACTATCAATAAGTTGACCACCAATAAAGTTTTTAATCTGTTCCATTCTGAGCCTCTCTGAATACAATAATGATTGAATCAATAAGCGTTGAATTACGATGCCACAGGTATATGAAATATACATTTCATTTTCAATGAAAATTGAAATACACTTTAATTAATGTGATCAACTCTCTATTTTTATGCAATTACATTCATTACATAGCGGCAATTTGCGAGCATCTTCGCCCGCATCAAGCATAATTGCCTGATGATGAATCAATTATCCATTTCATGACACTTTTTATGGGGACATTATGTCTGCTGCATCTAATCTGAATGAACTTCAAGAACAGGTACGCTCACGTTATGGTGAGTTAAGCAAACGATTACAGCAAGTTGCAAGATACATACTGGATAACACGAACAGCGTCGCATTTGATACTGTTGCCGTTATCGCAAAAGAGGCTGATGTCCCACCTTCTACATTAATCCGTTTTGCCAATGCCTTTGATTTCACCGGATTCAATGAAATGAAACAACTGTTTCGCATGAATCTGGTGGAAGAAACAGCCAGCTATACCGATCGGGTGAGGTTATTTAAGGCGATGGATAGTGAGCATGACATACCAGAAGAGCCGCAGCATATCTTGCAGGAATTTGCCCATTCGAATGCACAGGCAATGCAACAGCTCGCCGCCCGTACATCAGCAGAAGATTTGAATAATGCAGTAGATTTACTGGCGGGTGCACACAATATTTACATTATTGGACTGCGCCGTTCTTTCAGTGTTGCATCATACTTTGCTTATGCCCTCAGTCACTTGCAATGCCGCCCTCTGCTGGTGGATGGTTTAGGCGGGATGTTTCGTGAGCAGATGAATATGATCAATGCCAATGATGTTGTCGTTTCCATCAGTTTTACACCGTATGCCGAAGAAACCGTGATGGTCAGTGAACAAGCGGCAAAAGCAGGGGCTAAACAAATTGTGGTTACCGATAGCCAAATTAGCCCGCTGGCCAGTTTCAGTGATATTTGTTTTGTCGTAAAAGAAGCTCAGGTTGATGCATTTCGTTCCCAGTCCGCAACGCTGTGTTTAGTGCAGTCTTTAGCGGTGGCACTGGCTTATCGGCAAGGAAATGCCAATTAATGGCATGTGTTGTCAAGTTGCAGCTTTGTGGGTGCTGCAACTTGAAATCCAATAGGGTAAACAGATCACCGCAGATTATTCAAAATCCTGAAAAGAGGGTCCCTGAAAATAAACAGCTTTAATATGACAACTGCGGGTTGAGGAACACCGCAAACTGAAACCATGGCAACGATATCCGCTCCCTGTGACTGCCGCAGACTCGGCAATAACGCTTTGGTCAAAAGAATGGAACCGCTTGCCCAAAATCGCGCCCTCCGCCCGTTACCACAACTCGCTTACCTTTTAATTGGCTCAATTCACTGATTTTATTGAACATCATATCGGCTTTCCTTACTTCAGTTATAAGGCTGGATAAGAAATAAATTTGTCATCAGGGAAAGAGCAAAAATATATGAGAATTTTACCGATTTTAGGCTTATTGAGCTACAGGCTGCAATTTGATCGCCTGTTCGCTCCTGTCTCCGTTGCTACTCCCTTTTTTAACGCCCACTTTTTTAACGCCAAATACTTTTCATGAATATATTAATAAGTTACTTTTCAATAATTTGTTAAATATTTTTATTCCAATAAGATTGGAATATATAAATTCAGCTAATTTAAATTATATAACTAAAGTTATTCTTAAAATAAGAAATGAAATTAATATTTAATAAAATCCGAGGACTTTAATTTTTCCATTAACATAATTAAATGATGTTCGTTTTATTTCAAATTAAACATCGATATCTCAAATAGTTTTTTCATCCCAAGAATAGAAAAACCGCCGCAATATACTGCAATACAGAGTTCAGGCAGTTCATTACGGCGGTCTTTACACTTACACTATTGCTGGATAAATAGGTCAATTAATACATTAATAAAGGCTTATAAAATCTATAGTTCGCTTTCTTCATCCAAATCTTCTTGGGAATGGTTCCCAATAGCAATGAGCTCGTCCAGCAACCTTAAAAGCTGGCTCAATTTTTCTGGAGAGAACGCATCTTCAATTGCTTTATAGCCTGCTTCTACCTTTCCTTTCGCCTGCTCGTAAAGTTCTTGTCCTTGTGGAGTCAGAGAGACATACAGCTTACGCTGATCGTTCATTGGCTTCAGGCGGAAAATTAGCCCATCACGTTCCATTCGCGTCAAAATTCCGGTCAAGCTTGGGCGCAATATGCAGGTGAGGCAAGCCAGATCATGAAAATCAATCGAACGGCTACCCACCAATACACGAATAATACGCCATTGTTGCTCGGTTAAATTGTAACTCTTCAAGATAGGCCGAAAGTAAACCATCGTGGTTTCTCTCGCTTGAAGCAATGCTATTGTCAAGGATTCATGCATAAGTAAAGGAGACTCTTTAGTTAATCACTAGCCATTATCTATAAGTGTAACGCCAATGCTATTTATTATAGATAACATAAACACCAAAAAGACTAACACGCTCATAATCATCCACAAAGGGAAAAGACTTCAATATTAACAAATAAATAAAACAGCCATGCCACAAAAAAGTTAAATAAAAGTTAATAAGAGCACCAAATGGTATTGATTAAAAATATAACAACTTGATCTCCCTGTGTTAAAAATGGTTAATCTTGGTGCAGTGCTACATGGATCACAATTAAAATTAACAATCAATTTAACATATTGAAGATCATCAAAAGATAGTTTATTAATATATTAATAACTATCCAGCAATACCTTGCTTAGGTTTCAAGGAGTTGTCAATGAAAGGCACTGTTTTTGCCGTCGCCCTTAACCATAAAAGCCAAATCGATTTCTGGCATGACGCGTTTCATGAATCACCTTATAAAACCCCGCCAAAGACGCCAATTTGGTTTATAAAACCCCGTAATACAGTGATTGGCTCAGGAGATGTGATCCCTCATCCCCCCGGGGAAACCGTTCAAAGTGGTGCAACGTTGGCGCTATTTATTGGAAATAATACTATCGGAAAAAACGCTCGCCACGTTTCTGTTCAAGATGCGGATAAGTATATTCTTGGATTTGCATTGGCCAATGAAGTCAGCCTGCCGGAAACCTCATTTTACCGGCCTGCCATTAAAGCAAAATGTCGCGATGGGTTTTGCCCGATAGGTCAGATGAGCAAAGGAAAGATAGTGGATTCACTTGATATTGTCACTGAAATCAATGGAAAAGTTGTAGATCGCTGGTCAACCAAAGATCTTGTCCGATCCGCACCCGAGTTGATAGCTGCGCTCAGTGAATTCGCAACGCTGAAAGAAGGTGATGTCATCCTGCTGGGAACACCCCATCACCGCGTCACTCTCCACCCTTCAGATAAAGTCACCGTGAAAGCCGAAGGTTTTCCGCATCTGGAAAACACGGTTGTACTGGCAGGAGGTCAGGCATGAGATACGCCAGAATCCATTATCAGGGACAAGACCTGAATGTCACCGTTGATGAACATGAAAATATTCATCTGCCTGACGGCAGTACGATCAACTGTTCGATCCACCATACAACCCACAATACAATCCACCGTACTGCCGGCAATACTAGCAGCACTAGCAATAAAGAGGTTGTGTGGCTTCCTCCGGCGAACGGAACGTTATTTGCGTTGGGGCTGAATTATGCTGATCACGCTACAGAGCTGGAGTTTAAGCCACCGGAAGAACCGCTGGTCTTTATCAAGGCAGCCAATAGCTTGACCGGGCACCACCAAGTTTCTGTCCGACCGGATAATGTGGAATATATGCATTATGAAGCAGAATTAGTGGTGGTTATCGGGAAAACCACCCACAAGGTTTCCCGTGAAAATGCCATGGATTATGTTGCCGGTTATACTGTTTGCAATGATTATGCCATCCGCGATTATCTGGAAAATTATTACCGCCCCAATCTCCGCGTAAAAAGCCGCGATACGCTCACCCCTATTGGCCCATGGATCGTGGATAAAGACCTCATCGCCAATCCCCATAATCTGACGTTGAAAACGTGGGTAAACGGGGAATTACGCCAACAAGGCACAACCGCCGATTTGATCTTCGATATTCCTTTCCTGATTGCCTATCTCAGCGATTTTATGACCTTGCAGCCCGGAGACATGATCGCCACAGGAACCCCCAAGGGGCTGTCCGATGTTGTTCCGGGGGATGAAGTCATTGTGGAAGTCGAAGGTGTGGGACGTCTGGTCAATTATATTGTCAGCCAGCAAGAATATGAGGAATGTTTGTCATGAGCACGATTAATCATTGGATCAACGGTAAAAACGTTGGCAGTAAAACCTATTTTGAAACCACGAATCCTGCAACAGGCGAAGTTCTGGCTGAAGTGGCTTCAGGCGGGCAAGAAGAGATTGATCAGGCTGTTGCTGCCGCCAAAGAGGCTTTTCCTAAGTGGGCGAATACCCCAATGAAAGAGCGCGCTCGCCTGATGCGCCGTTTGGGTGAGTTAATCGATCAGAATGTTCCCGGTATTTCTGCAATGGAAACCCAAGATACCGGTCTTCCTATCCATCAAACACAAAATGTATTAATTCCGCGGGCATCACAGAATTTCAATTTCTTTGCTGAAATTTGTCAGCAAATGAATGGCCGTACTTATCCCGTTGATGACAAAATGCTCAATTATACGCTGATTCAGCCTGTCGGTGTTTGTGCGCTGATCTCCCCGTGGAATGTGCCTTTCATGACAGCAACGTGGAAAGTCGCACCTTGTCTGGCGTTGGGAAATACAGCAGTGTTGAAAATGTCCGAACTTTCTCCGCTTACAGCGAATCGTTTGGGAGAACTAGCCCTTGAAGCGGGTATTCCCGCCGGCGTGCTGAATGTGGTGCAGGGTTATGGCAATACTGCCGGTGATGCACTGGTAAAACATCATGATGTTCGGGCGATTTCGTTTACCGGTGGAACCGCAACCGGTCGCCTGATTATGCAAAATGCCGGGCTAAAAAAATACTCAATGGAGCTGGGCGGAAAATCTCCTGTTCTGATTTTTGAAGATGCTGATATTGAACGTGCACTGGATGCCGCTCTGTTTACCATTTTCTCCCTCAACGGTGAACGCTGCACAGCAGGCTCCCGCATTTTCATTCAAGAAAGCATCTATCCTGAATTCGTTAAACGCTTTGCTGAACGGGCCAGCCGTCTACGGGTTGGTGATCCCCAAGATCCCAATACTCAGGTTGGCAGCCTGATCACTCAGCAACACTGGGAAAAAGTTTCTGGCTATATTCGCTTGGGTATTGAAGAAGGGGCAACTTTGCTGGCCGGTGGCCCTGATAAACCCAGTGGCCTCCCTGTTCACCTGAAAAATGGCAATTTCCTGAATCCAACTGTTCTGGCGGATGTCGATAACCGCATGCGTGTCGCACAAGAAGAGATTTTTGGCCCTGTAGCCTGTTTGCTGCCGTTCAAGAGCGAAGAAGAGGGTTTGCGTATGGCCAATGATGTGGAGTATGGGCTGGCTTCATATATCTGGACACAGGATGTCAGCAAAGTGTTGCGTTTGGCTCGTGGTATTGAAGCAGGCATGGTTTTCGTCAATGCCCAGAATATCCGTGATTTGCGTCAGCCATTCGGCGGCATAAAAGCTTCCGGTGTCGGGCGTGAAGGCGGAGAGTACAGCTTTGAAGTCTTTGCCGAAGTAAAAAACGTCTGTATTTCAATGGGAGAGCACCCTATTCCCCGTTGGGGCGTTTGAGCCGCAAAAGGAACATAAATTTCAGCGTTAACCACGTTCTCCACCCTGATACCAAGTGAGGATTTATGGGAAAGTTAGCGTTAGCAGCGAAAATTACACATGTCCCCTCTATGTATCTTTCTGAATTACCGGGAAAGCATCATGGCTGCCGACAAGGCGCCATTGATGGGCATAAAGAGATCAGCCGCCGTTGCCGTGAAATGGATGTTGATACCATCATTGTATTCGACACCCACTGGCTGGTGAACAGTGCCTATCACATTAACTGCTCTGACCATTTTTCAGGCATCTATACCAGCAATGAACTGCCGCATTTTATCCGCAATATGACCTATGAATATGACGGCAATCCTGAATTGGGAAGGATGATTGCGGAAGAAGCGCGCCAAATGGGAGTCAGGGCACAGTCACATGAAATTCCAAGCCTGACTCTGGAATATGGCACGTTGGTGCCCATGCGCTATATGAACAGTGACCGCCATTTCAAGGTCATTTCAATTTCAGCTTTTTGTACTGTTCATGCTTTTGAAGACAGCCGCAAACTGGGAGAAGCCATATTAAAGGCCATTGAAAAATACGATGGTACAGTTGCGGTACTGGCAAGTGGCTCATTATCACACAGCTTTATTGAGGATCAACGCGCCGAAACAGGCATGAACAGCTATACCCGTGAGTTTGATGAACAAATGGATCGCCGCGTCGTGCAGCTTTGGAAAGACGGTGAATTCAAGGCATTCTGCAAGATGCTGCCGGAATATGCCCACTATTGTCGCGGAGAAGGCAACATGCACGATACGGTGATGCTGCTCGGCTTGCTGGGATGGGATAAATATGACGGCAAAGTTGAATTTCTGACCGAATTGTTTGCCAGTTCAGGGACAGGACAGGTTAATGCGGTGTTCCCATTACCGGATTATGTTGTCAATGCCAAAAGCATGAATGAAAACCATGACGAGAAAGTTGTCGATAAAATCAATGCCTGACAGGAGTAAACCATGCCCCACTTTTATGCAGAATGCACTGAAAATATCCGTGAAGAAGCTAAGCTGCCGGAGTTATTTTCCAAAGTAAATCAAGCGCTGGCTGATACCGGTATTTTTCCGCAGGGCGGTATCCGCAGCCGTGCCATCTGGCTGGATACCTGGCAGATGGCGGATGGTCAGCAAGATTACGCCTTTGTCCATATGACATTGAAAATTGGCGCGGGACGCAGCCTTGAAGATCGGCAAACAGTCGGCGAAATGCTGTTTGCCTTAATCAAAGCCCATTTTGCTGATTTGATGGCGCAGCGCTATCTGGGAATCTCTTTTACCATGGAAGAACTCGATCCGGTGCTGAATTATAAATCCAATAACGTTCATAACCTGTTTAAAGCAAAAAAATAAGAATATTAGGTGGCATAATTAAGGCCACACTCGCGCTTATTTTTAAATAAAGAGGAAATTATGTCGTGTAATCTGGATACAGCATTGGCACTCCAGCAGGCTTATATCAACGGCCAATGGGTTGATGCTGACAATAAAACCACCTTTGATGTCATTAACCCTGCCAATGGTGACATCCTTGCCAATGTCAGTGATCTGGGCGCCGCGGAGACACTGCGTGCCATTGAAGCCGCGAATAATGCCCTTCCGGCATGGCGGGCATTAACCGCAAAACAACGCAGTGAAAAACTCCGGCTCTGGTTTGAGCTGATCATGCATAATCAGGATGAACTGGCGGAAATATTGTCTGCGGAGCAGGGCAAACCTTACGCAGAAGCCATGGGGGAAATTGCCTACGGTGCCAGTTTCATCGAATGGTTTGCTGAGGAAGGCAAGCGTATTTATGGTGAAACGCTCCCTTCTCCCATGCCGGGGCGCCGTCTCACTACCATCAAGCAGCCTATTGGTGTTGTCGCGGCCATTACACCATGGAATTTTCCCAATGCCATGATCACCCGTAAGGTTGGCCCGGCATTGGCAGCAGGTTGTACTGTCGTACTGAAACCTGCGGCGGAAACCCCACTTTCTGCTTTGGCCTTGGCCAAGTTGGCGGAGTGGGCGGGCATTCCGGCCGGGGTTTTGAATATCGTGACAGGAATGGATGCCAAAGCGATTGGTGGAGTACTGACGGCAAGTCCCATCGTTCGCAAGCTTTCATTCACCGGATCTACCCGTGTAGGTAAGTTGCTTATGGCACAAAGCGCTGATACCGTGAAAAAGCTCTCGCTTGAACTGGGAGGCAATGCGCCTTTTATCGTTTTTGACGATGCTGACCTTGATGCCGCGGTTCAAGGCGCATTGGCAGCGAAATTCCGCAATAGCGGGCAAACTTGCGTTTGTGCCAACCGCATTCTGGTGCAGGAAGGCATTTATGATGCTTTTGCTGAACGTTTGGCACAGGCAGTGCAACAGTTAAAAGTCGGGCCGGCCGTTGATCTCACATCCCAACAAGGTCCTCTGATTAATCAGGCTGCCGTCGAAAAAGTCCAGTCTCATATCAACGATGCGGTTTCCGGCGGTGCACGCATTTTGGTGGGTGGCAAATCCCATGCATTGGGAGGCCTGTTCTTTGAGCCTACCGTATTGGCTGATGTCACCGAATCCATGTTGGTGGCCCACGAAGAAACCTTCGGCCCATTGGCGGCTCTGTTCAAGTTCCGTGATGAAGACGAAGCCATTCGCATAGCCAATGATACTGAGTTTGGTCTGGCGGCTTATTTCTATTCCCGGGATATTGGACGTATTTACCGCGTCGCAGAAGCACTGGAAAGCGGCATGGTAGGCATCAATGAAGGTTTGATTTCCAATGAAACTGCCCCCTTTGGTGGCATCAAGCAATCAGGGTTAGGCCGTGAAGGTTCGCGTTACGGTATCGAAGATTATCTGGAAGTAAAATACCTCTGTTTCGGAGGATTAGAAGCCAAAGGAGCGTAAGACGCTATGCTACAGCAAGAAATCGTGTCACTGATTGCTCGCCGTTTACATCAGGCAGAAAAAAATCGTGAGCAAATCCGCCAAATCTCATTGGATCACCCGGAAATGACGATTGAGGATGCTTACGCCATTCAGCGCGAATGGGTAGATTTAAAAATCATGGAAGGCCGAAATCTCAAAGGCCATAAAATTGGCCTGACCTCCAAGGCCATGCAAGCCAGTTCACAAATTGATGAACCGGATTACGGGGTCTTGTTGGATGATATGTTTTTTCAGGATGGCGGTGACATCCCTTGCGAACGTTTTATTGTGCCACGCATTGAGGTTGAACTTGCATTTGTGCTGGCAAAACCCTTGAGTGGCCCGAACTGTACGCTGTTTGATGTTTATAATGCGACAGATTACGTTATTCCGGCCCTGGAATTGATTGATGCCCGCTGTCATCAAATCGATCCGGAAACACAGCGCCCACGCAAGGTATTTGACACGATTTCTGACAATGCAGCCAATGGCGGTGTGATTCTGGGAGGGCGCCCGATCAAGCCGGATAAACTCGATTTACGCTGGGTCAGCGCCCTGCTCTATCGCAATGGTGTGATTGAAGAATCCGGGGTGGCAGCAGCAGTACTTAACCACCCCGCCAATGGCGTAGCATGGCTTGCCAATAAACTGTCTCTGCATGAAGTACAACTTGAAGCAGGCCAGGTCATTCTTTCCGGCTCTTTCACTCGGCCTGTTTCTGCGCGTCAAGGCGATATTTTCCATGTAGATTATGGGGTGATGGGTTCAATCAGTTGCCGCTTTGTTTGATATCTTATGAGGTGAAAACATGGATCAGCTAACGAATAAATTTAAACAAGCCCTGAAGGCAGGGCAACCCCAAATCGGATTATGGATTGGGCTATGTAGTGGATACAGCGCGGAAATCCTGGCAGGAACGGGATTTGACTGGCTGTTGATTGATGGGGAACATGCCCCCAATGATATTCCTGCCATTCTTTCTCAATTGCAGAGTATTGCTCCCTATCCAAGCCAGCCTGTTGTTCGTCCACCGTGGAATGATCCTGTCATCATCAAGCAATTGCTGGATATTGGTGCCCAAACATTGTTAATTCCGATGGTTCAGAATGCAGAACAAGCGCGTCTGGCGGTTCAGGCCACTCGCTATCCACCCGCAGGCATTCGTGGTGTTGGTAGTGGTTTGGCACGGGCCGCACGTTGGAATCTTATCCCTGATTATCTTTCCCGCGCCAATGATGAAATGTGCGTGTTAGTTCAGGTCGAAACGCGCGAGGCGCTGAAAAATATATCAGAAATAGCCGCCGTAGAAGGTGTGGATGGCGTATTTATCGGCCCTTCGGATCTTAGCGCAGACATGGGGCATATCAATAACCCCCGACACCCTGAGGTTAAGGCGGCGATTGAACAAGCCATTGCCCAAATCAAGGCATCAGGGAAAGCGGCAGGTATTTTAATGGCTGATGTTGATACGGCTAAACACTACCTTGATCTGGGCGTTCTGTTTATTGCCGTTGGTGTCGATACCATTTTACTGACAAACGCCGCCAGTGCTTTATCCGCACGTTTTGGCAAGATTCAGGAAAAACAAAACATATCATCACCTGGCTCTTACTGAATACCAACAACACGACGATCAGGCACCTCAACAGCCTGATCTCACAGCAGATGTTGCTTGCAGCATCTGCCATTGCAGTTGAAGCTCCTGATAACAATTCGCCAAGCACCATTCACTAAAAAGAATAATAAGAAAGGAAACGACAATGAGCATTTCGTCTGGCGCCACATCGCAAACAGGTAATTCCACCCCCCAACACCAAAAGCTCACTGTTCAGCAACAAAACGTGATTAATAAATTATTCCGGCGCCTGATCCTCTTTCTCTTTGTTCTGTTCGTGTTCTCTTTTCTGGATCGCATCAATATTGGTTTTGCTGGTTTGACGATGGGAAACGATCTGGGTTTAACATCAACCATGTTCGGGCTGGCAGCCACGCTGTTTTATGCCACTTATGTCATCTTTGGTATTCCCAGTAATGTGATGCTGAGCATTGTCGGTGCTCGCCGGTGGATTGCCACTATTATGGTGTTATGGGGGATCGCCTCAACCGCCACCATGTTTGCAACTGGCCCAACGAGTCTGTATATCCTGCGTATGCTGGTGGGCATTGCGGAAGCCGGCTTCTTGCCGGGCATTCTTGTCTACCTGACTTATTGGTTTCCTGCTTATTATCGCGCCCGCGCCAATGCACTGTTTATGATTGCCATGCCCGTAACAATGGCATTTGGTTCACTGATTTCCGGTTATATTCTGGAAATGGATGGCATTTGGGCGCTCCGTGGCTGGCAATGGCTATTTCTGCTGGAAGGTTTTCCCTCTGTTTTGCTTGGTTTTGTTGTCTGGTTTTATCTGGATGATTCGCCGGATAAAGCCAAATGGCTGACTCGTGAAGATAAACAATGCCTGCAAGAGATGATAGAAAACGATAAAATTTCTCTGGCACACACTAGGGGTTCTCCTCCGCAACAAATCAGTTTATGGCGTGAAATTTTTACCCCCGTTGTCCTCATGTATACCTTCGCTTATTTCTGCCTGACCAATACCCTGAGTGCCATTAATATCTGGACGCCACAAATTATGCAGAGTTTCAATCAGGGTAGCAGCCATGTTGTTATTGGCGTTCTGACCGCCATTCCACAGTTTTGCACAATTCTGGGCATGATTTACTGGAGTCGTCGCTCAGACCGGCTGCAAGAACGTAAGATGCACACCGCCCTGCCCTATTTATTCGCCGCCGCCGGCTGGATTTTAACCTCACTGACGGATAACAGTCTGGTGCAATTGCTGGGGATCATTATGGCTTCTACCGGTTCATTCACTGCCATGGCCGTCTTTTGGACAACACCCGATCAATCTATCAGCTTACGTGCCCGTGCCGTTGGGATCGCTGTGATCAACGCAACGGGAAATGTAGGCTCGGCGGTCAGTCCGCTGCTGATTGGCTGGTTGAAAGATCAGACTGGCAGCTTCAGCGCGGGCCTCTATTTTGTCGCTGGATTATTGCTTATTGGTGCTCTGATGGTACTGATGATCCCCATGAAGCACTCAAGGCCACAAATAACATCGTAAACAACGAGAAAACCCCTTAACCACCAGCAAAAGACGGGAAGGAAAAATCGATGTCTGCATCCAATGTGACCAAACCCATTATTGCCAATATTGATATCAGCAAGGATTATGATGAAACTCAAGGGTCGGATGATGTTCACTATCAAACATTCGGTCGTTTAGCCGCATTTTTTGGCCGAGATATGCAGGCACATCGCCATGACAATTTTTTTCAACTGCATTATCTGGAGACAGGGCGAATTGAGTTACAACTGGATGAGCAATGTTATTCTGTCCAGGCCCCTTTGTTTATCCTGACACCACCTTCCGTTCCCCATGCTTTTTTCACTCAGGAAGATACTGATGGCCATGTGCTGACTGTCCGTCAGGAATTAATTACGCCATTGCTGAGTTCACTTTATCCTACTCATGGGAAATTAATTGATATTCCGGCTATCTGTTTATCCGTTGCCGATAAGCCGAATGAACTGGCAACATTCAACCACTATTGGGCATTGATTGAACGTGAATCAATGAATCAGTTTGCAGGCCGGGAGCAGTCACTGGCCTGTCTGGCTCAGTCCTTGTTTACTTTTTTATTGCGCAGCATTTCCCTTGAAGACCATCGCTCCGGCGGCGTCAGAGGAGAGTTGAAACTGTTCCAGCGTTTTAACCGATTGATTGATCAACATTTTCATCAACATCTTGCCATACCGGATTATGCTGAAAAATTAGGGATTACCGAATCACGACTGAAAGATATGTGCCGGCGCTTCGCCAACCGGCCGCCAAAGCGGTTAATCTTCGACAGGCAACTGCGAGAAGCCAAACGGCTGCTGCGGTTTAGTGATAGCCCTGTATCTGACATCGCCTATCAACTTGGCTTTAAAGATCCCGCTTACTTTGCCCGGTTTTTTAATCGGCTGGTGGGGTGTTCACCGAGTGTCTGGCGGGAAAGGTGTATGGTTGCAGAATAAAATATTGCCTTCAAGTTTTTCATTGAAGGTAATATTAGTGAATAAATTGATCATGTTTGTTTATACCTACTAAAAAATATCTTGATGATTTTTTAGGATTTAATTCTATTGATTATAATAAATGAAATAAATTTAGACAGATATGAAAACAACCCTTTTAAAAAATAGCATTTAGTTTATATAAAATATCCTCATCATCTATATATACCCTATATATTTCAAGATGCGTCGCAGCGGCAAGGGAATGACAATTTCGTCGGGAACGAATTTGAATAACCAGATATTGAAAATGATATTAATAATGTACATAAATCTACTGGGTATACCGCACTAAGACTCATGTCCACCACATCTATGTTAGAAACATTAGAAGAGTTGTACGGCTGAGTAAAAGATAGCAATTTTTTCAATAAAAGATATTTACCCATAATAAAAGACGAGGTTTTATCTTTTGATAAGAATTTAAAACAAAACAATTAAAGTGATAAAGTATGTAATTTGTGCTTTATCACTTAACATTAAGTATGTTTAAAATAAATTATTAACATAACACTTCCAATATTAAATATATTATTGTTTCTATTATAAATTATAAATAAAGTTAAAATATCAAAATTAATGAAAATATATTAATAACATGATTTTCATAAGTAGAGAGATTATCCACTACATCGCCTAAAAACAGTTAAACCTACACCATATCACACTAAAAAATATGAATATTATTATTAAAAATAAAATTAATCAGGTATTGTCATCTTATAAAATAATAACAATTATAAAGAAATCCACATCACATTTAAGACATAATTAAACACATTTTAACGAAAAATACCCGCAAATCTTCTTAAAGTCTCTTCAATAAAAGATCTTTACGCGCTTCAATCAGTCAGGATAGATCAACATTAAATTAACATTTAATCCCCATATGAATAACAAGGTTAAATAAGGGGATTATGTCAATAATGAGGTAGCCATGAAACTAGAAGATTTGCGTGCCGATAATAAACGCCCGTTTACCAGCAAAGAATACCTGAGTTCACTTCAGGATGGCCGTGAAATTTATATCTACGGCGAGCGTGTCAAGGATGTCACGACACATCCGGCTTTTCGTAATGCGGCAGCTTCTGTTGGTCAGTTATATGATGCCCTGCATGCTCCGGAAACGCATGATATCCTCTGCTGGAACACCGATACCGGCAACGGTGGCTATACTCATAAATTTTTCCGTTTTGCCACCAGCTCAGATGATATTCGCCAACAACGTGATGCCATTGCTGAATGGTCACGCCAGAATTACGGCTGGATGGGACGCTCTCCCGATTATAAGGCCGCATTTTGCTGTTCATTAGGCGCTTATCCTGAATATTATGGGCCATTCGCTGACAATGCCCGTCACTGGTATAAACGCATTCAGGAGAATTGCATTTATTTCAATCATGCAATTGTTAACCCACCGATTGATCGCCATAAACCCGCCGATCAGGTTAAAGATGTTTTTATCCAGATAGAAAAAGAAACCGATGCAGGAATTATTGTCAGTGGTGCAAAAGTTGTCGCCACCAATTCAGCACTGACTCACTACAATTTTATCGGCTTTGGCTCTGCGCAAGTTATTGGGGATAACCCCGATTTTGCCTTGATGTTTGTGGCTCCCATGGATGCCGATGGCGTGAAATTAATTTCACGCGCCTCTTATGAATTAGTGGCTGGCGCGACCGGAACACCTTTTGATTACCCTCTTTCCAGCAGATTTGATGAAAATGATGCCATTCTGGTCATGGATAAAGTATTAATTCCATGGGAAAACGTGTTAATTTACCGCGATTTTGATCGTGCACGTAACTGGGCGGTACAAAGCGGGTTCGCCCGACTGTTCCCCATGCAGGCTTGTACGCGTCTGGCGGTAAAGCTGGATTTTATTACAGCACTGTTGCAAAAAAGCCTTGAATGCACCGGCGTGGTGGATTTTCGCGGTGTTCAGGCCGATTTGGGAGAGGTTGTCGCATGGCGCAATCTGTTCTGGTCATTAACGGATGCAATGTGGGCAGAAGCCAAGCCTTGGGAAAATGGTGCTTATCTGCCCGATACCCAAGCCATTCAAACTTATCGCGTAATGGCACCCATGGCTTATACCAAAATCAAGAATATTATTGAAAGCAATGTCACCAGTGGTTTGATTTACCTGCCATCCAGTGTGCGCGATATGAATAATCCTGAGATCAATAAGTATCTTGAGAAGTACGTACGTGGATCTAATGGCATTGACCATGTAGAACGCATTAAAATTTTGAAATTAATGTGGGATGCCATTGGCAGTGAATTTGGTGGTCGCCATGAATTATATGAAATCAATTATGCCGGTAGTCAGGATGAAATTCGCCTGCAATGTCTGCGTCATGCCTATGGCTCCGGCAATATGAGAAAAATGACAGAATTAGTGGATCGCTGTCTCTCTGATTATGATTTGAATGGCTGGACTCAACCCCATTTGCACAATAATTCTGATATTAACCTGTTAGATACGCTACTGAAATAAAAACAGTAGCAGGAGGTCTATTATGTCTGTAGAAAACGAACACCGCCTGAATTTCAGAGATTCAATGGCAAGCCTTTCCGCTGCTGTGAATATTATTACCACTGATGGCCCTGCCGGAAAATGTGGTCTGACAGCAACAGCAGTCTGCTCTGTGACAGATACACCTCCTACCCTAATGGTATGTATTAACCGCAATAGTGCCACGAACCCGGTATTTCAGGAAAATGGCCATTTGTGTGTCAATATACTGAATCATGAACAAGAATTGATGGCCCGTCATTTTGCGGGTATGACGAATATCAGCATGGAGGAGCGCTTTAATTGGAATATCTGGCAAACAGGCACTCTGGGTCAGCCTATTTTGGAAGAAACGCTCGCCAATCTGGAAGGACACATTAAACAAATACAAGAAGTCGGTACTCACTATGTGTATCTGGTCGAAGTAAAACAAATCAGGGTTCGTGAAGAAGGTCATGGATTAATTTATTTTAAACGTGATTTTCATGCGGTGATGGATAAACAAATGGCGGCCACAGTTTAAAAAAATAAAATAGCCGGTGGATCTGCGCCCTCACTTCATTGTCAGTCAAATTGATGCCGGCCTGTTATACAGGCTGGCATTCACACGCCATGTTTATTCTGTTAAATACATAACAAAATCTTAATATATATCTTCTATCGATTTAAATTTTTCCCTTTTATTCTTTACATGACAATTTTTCAATATTCATCAAACAAAAAAGAATAAATCATAACCAAATCGATCTATTTACGAACATACAACCTTCATATTAATAATTTTTGATATTAATATAGTGAATATTCTGCCAAATCTGGTATTACTTTTTTACGTTAGTGTGATCCATCGTTGAGAAGATACCATGCCAGTATATTAACCTCCCTCGCTTCACGCTCACCCTGAATAAATAAACAAAATCACAACCTAAGCGATACATTACGTTACAAGAATGTTAACAACAGTATAATCATCTGGATGTATTGCCCATCGGAATGAAAGCGAACAGAGGCATTCACTATGAATAAAACCGCTCCGGCCGGTTTATGGGATCAACCGAAACCCTTTTTCATGATCTTTTTTGTGGAATTATGGGAACGTTTTGGTTACTACGGCGTTCAAGGCATTATTACCCTTTATTTCGTCAAACAACTTGGGTTTTCAGAAGAACAATCATTTATCACTTTTGGTGCATTTACTGCGCTGGTTTATGGCCTGATTTCCATTGGCGGCTATGTTGGTGACCATATACTCGGAACTAAACGAGCCATTGTTCTGGGTGCGATTATCATGGCAATCGGCTATTTTATGATTGGCATGTCTATCAAGGCCCCAGACCTGATTTTTTATGCATTGGGCACTGTTGCCGTCGGTAATGGGCTTTTCAAAGCCAATCCTGCCAGCCTGTTGGCTAAATGCTACAAACCACAAGATCCCCGTCTGGATGGCGCATTTACATTATTTTATATGTCCATCAATATGGGTTCTCTGGTATCCCTCTCTCTGGCTCCTGTGATTGCCGACAAATATGGCTATACCGTCACTTATAATCTCTGCGGCATCGGCCTGATCATCGCTTTGCTGGTTTACTTTGCCTGCCGCCACATAGTCCATAACATCGGTTCAGAGCCAGATCATCGACCTCTCAAGCCACTCAACCTACTGATCGTTTTAGTGGGTAGCCTCGCTATGATTGGTGTTTGCGCATGGTTATTGCACAATATTAACATTGCCAATATTGCTTTGTTGGTCATTACCGTTTTTGTCGTATTGATTTTTTTCTGGCAGGCATTCAAGCAGAATAAAGTCAGCCGCAATAAAATGTTTGTGGCTTTTATTTTGATGCTTCAGGCAGTTGTGTTCTTTATTCTGTATAACCAGATGCCAACTTCCCTCAACTTCTTCGCCATCAACAACGTACATCACCAAATTCTCGGATTTAATATCAATCCAGTCAGTTTTCAGGCCCTGAATCCACTTTGGATCATCGCCCTCAGCCCTTTTTTGGCGATGTTTTACACCAAATTAGGGGCTAAAGGTAAAGACTTTTCCATGCCAGCGAAATTCACTTTCGGCATGCTCCTGTGCTCTCTGGGCTTCCTGACTGCGGCTGCATCCGGTTTGTTTGCCGATGCAAACGGGATGACCTCTCCGTGGTTTATTGTGCTCGTATATTTGTTCCAGAGCGCAGGGGAGTTGATGATTAGTGCATTGGGTCTGGCAATGGTAGCGGCATTTGTTCCCAGCTACCTGACAGGCTTTATTCTGGGGATGTGGTTCCTGTCGCAGGCTGTTGCTTCAATATTGGCGAGTCATGTGGCGGCATTGACTGCAACTCCGGTCGGTGTGACTGATCCATTGCAAACCCTGCCGATTTATATGGGTGTCTTCGGCAAAATTGGCTTTGCCACACTGGTGATTACTGTGATTATGGCCTGTATGGTGCCGTGGCTGAAACGGATTATGAAGGATGAAGCCACCGCATAATTAATCTGAACTGTAAGCCTGAGGGGTGAGCCATGTTTTTGCACAGAAAACAAAATGGCGGAGTTCCTCAGGCTGCGGTGAAGTTGCCGAAATCATCCTGCGTAACGATTTCATCGACAAGAATATTAAAATCAGTTTTATCAAGCATGTTCCAATTCCTCCCTTTGAATCAGGTGAGTGTTTCTGCCCACTCTTTTTAAATCACGAAGGGCTGTTTCCTTTCTTGCGATACGCATCGGTTCACGACCTTCCAACGTTTCTTTTAGAATTTCACTTGGTTTCTTGCTTGTGTGCGTAATCTCAATAACCCCCCACCGTGTTTCAAACTCCCCTGATCTGCCAGTAGACATGATAGTGAGTCTGTCGATAGGAATCTGAGAGATAACCCTATATTGGGATAACGCTGACTCTAGGCTGATGTAGCTGTACTCACCACGTCGGATATTGATTGCAATATTCTCCAGTGGATAAGGCCCTAAGTTCGCGCGTGTATTCGCATAGACCCCTTTGATGATGAGAACCAACAATCCAGCTTTAATAAGGCGGTCAATGGACTTTTTCAGTGTTCGAGGTGTTTCATCAGCAAAGATGACCTCTAAATCCCGCAAGAGAAAAATGTTTCTCCCCATCTTGCTGAATTTGTCTAATGTTTTAATGGCAGTGATCTGATCCATTCCATATCTCTACATTAAGATCCCCATTATGGGTGTTTTGTGTAAACTTAATGAAGATAGAGCCGAATTCAGTCTGGTTTTTCTTATAGTCAAAAAACAAAAGCCCCCAAAGATGGGGGCTTTCAATGATGACGCTTTACTGTTTATTACAGTACATCAACCGCATTCAGCTCTTTAAAAGCCTGCTCCAGACGAACAACCATGGACGCCTGTCCTGCACGCAACCAGACACGTGGGTCATAGTATTTCTTGTTGGGTTTATCTGCGCCCTCCGGATTACCCAGCTGGCCTTGCAAGTAGCCTTCGTTCTTTTTGTAATAATTCAGGATACCTTCCCAAGTTGCCCACTGAGTGTCAGTATCGATGTTCATTTTAATGACACCGTAGCTGACTGCTTCCTGAATTTCTTCCGCGGTAGAACCAGAGCCACCATGGAACACGAAGTCCAGACTATTGTGTGGCAGGTTGAATTTCTCAGAAACATAGTCCTGAGAATTGCGCAGAATTTTTGGCGTCAGTTTAACATTACCTGGCTTGTATACACCGTGAACGTTACCAAACGAAGCCGCGATGGTGAAACGTGGGCTAATCGCGTTCAGTTTTTCATAGGCATAAGCCACATCTTCTGGCTGAGTATACAGGGAAGAACTGTCCAGATGGCTGTTATCAACACCATCTTCTTCACCTCCCGTACAACCCAGCTCGATCTCCAGCGTCATGTCGATTTTCGCCATGCGTGCCAGATATTGGCTACAGATTTCAATGTTTTCTTCCAGAGATTCTTCTGACAGGTCGATCATGTGGGAAGAAAACAGGGGCTTGCCAGTTTGCGCGTAGTGTTTTTCACCCGCATCCAGCAGACCGTCGATCCATGGCAGCAGTTTACGTGCACAGTGGTCGGTATGCAGGATCACGGGTACACCGTAATGTTCTGCCATTTGATGAACGTGGTGAGCGCCAGAAATAGAACCGATAATCGCTGCTTGCTGGCCTTCTGCTTTCAGGCCCTTACCAGCAACGAAGGACGCACCGCCGTTGGAAAATTGGATAATGACCGGAGCACGTACTTTTGCCGCTGTTTCCAACACTGCGTTGATGGAATCAGTACCGACGCAGTTAACTGCGGGTAACGCGAAGTTGTTTTCTTTAGCGATGGCAAAGACTTTTTGAACATCATCACCAGTGATGACACCCGGTTTTACGAAATCAAAAATTTTAGACATGTTACGTGGTCCTGTATTGACATTGAACAGGCAGCCAGTGCTGCCCGTTATCACAAAACTTAGTTACTGCGAGGGTAAGTGACTGAGTTTCTCAGTCACTGCAAAACTTAGTTACTGTTAGCACGTTCTTCCAGTATCACAACAGCAGGCAGTTTTTTGCCTTCAACGAATTCAAGGAAAGCGCCACCGCCAGTAGAGATGTAAGAGATCTTATCGGCAATTTCGAACAGATCGATTGCTGCCAAGGTATCACCGCCACCTGCGATAGAGAAAGCATCGCTTTCAGCAATCGCACGAGCAACAATTTCAGTTCCTTTACGGAAGTTAGGGAATTCAAAAACACCCACCGGACCATTCCACAGGATGGTTTTGGCATCTTTCAGGATCTCAGCCAGACGTTCAGCCGATGCATCACCCAGATCAAGGATCTGCTCTTCGTCTTTAATTTCACTGGTTGATTTCAGGGTTGCTTCCGCAGTTTCAGAGAATTCCGTTGCAACACGAACATCATTAGGAACCGGAATATCGCAGCTTTCCAGCAGTTTTTTCGCTTCAGGGATTAAATCATCTTCGTACAGGGAGCGACCCACATTGTGCCCTTCTGCGGCAACAAACGTATTGGCGATGCCACCCCCCACAATGAGCTGATCAGCAATTTTTGACAGTGAATCAAGAACGGTCAGTTTAGTGGAAACTTTAGATCCACCCACAATGGCGACCATTGGACGAGCTGGATTATGCAACGCTTTACCCAAGGCTTCCAGTTCACCAGACAACAATGGGCCGGCACAAGCAATCGGGGCAAATTTGGCAACGCCATGTGTTGACGCCTGAGCACGGTGTGCCGTACCAAAAGCATCCATCACATACACATCACACAGTGCTGCATATTGTTTAGATAATGTTTCATCGTCTTTTTTCTCACCTTTATTGAAGCGAACATTTTCCAGAACAACAAGTTCGCCTGCCGCCACTTCAACACCATCCAGATAATTTTTTTCCAGACGAACAGAAGAAGAAAGTTTTTCTTTCAGGTAATCAACGACAGGTTGCAATGAGAACTCTTCGTTGTATTCTCCCTCAGTCGGGCGTCCCAGGTGAGAAGTAACCATGACTTTGGCTCCCTGATTCAACGCAGCCTCGATAGTTGGCAAGGACGCACGGATACGCGCATCAGAGGTAACTTTGCCATCTTTTACAGGCACATTCAGATCAGCACGGATCAGTACGCGTTTACCCGCCAGATCTAAATCAGTCATCTTAATTACAGACATGGTGAATCCTCTCATTGATTCTTTTTAAAATTACTCAATCTTCTGCTGTGTGCCGTTTATGACACAACAAATGATTATTTAAAACCTGTTGCAGCCATTGCCAGCGTTGTATCAATCATGCGATTGGCAAAGCCCCACTCATTATCACACCACACGAGGGTTTTGATCAGGTGCTTCCCGCTGACCCTGGTTTGCGTGCCATCCACAATGGCACTATGGGGATCATGGTTAAAATCCGTTGATACCAACGGTAAGTCAGTGAAATCCACTATACCACGAAACTCTTTGACCGCTGATTTTTGCAATAGTTGGTTCACATCCGCAACACTCACGGCAGCACTGACTGTCACGCTCAAATCAATGGCAGTCACGTTAATGGTGGGAACCCGGACAGAAATTGCCTCAAACCTGTCGCTGAATTTAGGAAAGATGCGTGTGATCCCCGCTGACAATTTTGTATCGACAGGAATGATGGACTGACTGGCCGCCCGGGTGCGACGCAAATCGCGGTGGTAAGCATCAATCACAGGTTGATCGTTCATGGATGCATGAATTGTTGTCACCGTACCCGATTCAATGTTAAACGCGTCATCCAACAGCTTGATAATCGGAATAATGCAGTTTGTCGTACAGGATGCATTGGATACAATGCAGTCTTCCGCAACCAATGAATGGTGGTTTACACCATATACCACGGTAGCATCCAGATCATTTCCTCCCGGATGTGCAAACAGGACTTTTTTGGCTCCGCTAGCGATATGGGATTCCCCATCCGCCCGTTCACCATATTTCCCCGTGCAGTCAAGAACAATATCAATGCCCAGTTCTTTCCATGGCAAAGCAGCAATATCCGGTTGATGGAACAGCCGGATATTGTCATCCCCTACTTGCAATAAATCATTATTCAGGCGTACATCCCATGCAAAACGCCCATGACTTGAATCGTATTTCAATAAGTGAGCGATACCTTCGGCATCAGCCAGCTCGTTGATAGCAATCACTGAAATTTCAGCACGACGCCCGGATTCGTATAAGGCACGCAAAACGCTGCGCCCTATCCTTCCAAAGCCGTTGATCGCAACTCTGATTGTCATGTTACTCCCTGAATTTCTCTGTAGCCATGCGACCGCTTAGGATAACTGAGCAGCTGCAACTTGTACGGATGATTCATCACAAAATTAATCAGATTGTGACAGATAAGACATTTTGCTCACAGCTCAATACAATAAACTGAAACGGTTCAGCCACTATAAAAGCAGACTACGAGAAAAAAAGTTCAATGGCAAGCATCATTAAACATATTGTGAAGCAAAACTGAATAAAAAAAGAGCGCATCCGCTCAAAAGTTGATGCGGATGCGCTTATACCCGTTGTTTTTAAATCCATTGGGTATGCTGTCTCTTTTGCTGATTATTTCAGCAAAGATGTCGCTTTGGCTACTACGTTTTCAACAGTGAAGCCAAACTCTTTGAACAGAGCATCGGCTGGCGCTGATTCTCCGAAAGTGTGCATACCTACGATAGCACCATTAATGCCAACGTATTTGAACCAGTAATCCGCGATACCCGCTTCTACAGCAACACGCGCAGACACCGCCGCAGGCAGTACCGCTTCACGGTATGCAGCATCCTGCTTGTCGAAAGCATCGGTGGATGGCATGGAAACCACACGCACCTGACGGCCTTCGGCACTCAGCTGTTCTGCCGCTTTCACAGCCAGTTCAACTTCAGAACCCGTTGCAATCAAAATCAGCTCAGGCTGACCGGCACAATCTTTCAGGATGTAAGCCCCTTTCTCGATATTCGCCAATTGTTCAGCAGTACGTTCCTGCTGAGCCAGATTCTGGCGGGAGAAGATCAAAGAAGTCGGGCCATCTTTACGTTCAATCGCATATTTCCACGCAACCGCAGATTCAACCTGATCACATGGGCGCCATGTGCTCATGTTTGGTGTTACGCGCAGGCTGGCAATTTGTTCAACTGGCTGGTGGGTCGGGCCATCTTCACCCAGACCGATGGAGTCATGGGTATAGACAAAAATGCTGCGGATCTTCATCAGTGCAGCCATGCGCACTGCATTGCGGGCATATTCCACGAACATCAGGAAGGTTGCACCATAAGGCACAAAACCGCCATGCAAGGCGATACCATTCATGATTGCAGACATACCGAACTCACGCACACCGTAATGAATGTAGTTGCCGTCCTGCACTTCATTCAATGGCTTGGAGCCAGACCACATGGTCAGGTTACTTGGTGCCAGGTCAGCAGACCCCCCCATGAATTCAGGCAGAACTTTGCCGAATGCTTCCAATGCGTTTTGTGACGCTTTACGGCTGGCAATGGACGCAGGGTTCTGTTGCAGGTTTTCAATGAATGCTTTAGATTCCGCTTCCCAGTTTGCAGGCAGTTCACCGCTGGTACGACGGCTGAATTCGGCCGCCAGTTCCGGATGCGCTTTTGCGTAAGCAGCAAATTTTTCATCCCACGCACTTTCTTTGGTTTTGCCTGCTTCTTTTGCATTCCAGCCAGCGTAAATATCCTGAGGGACTTCAAACGCAGGATGTTCCCAACCCAGCGCTTTACGAGTGGCTTCAATTTCTGCATCACCCAGAGGTGCGCCGTGACATTCTTCTTTGCCTGCTTTGTTTGGTGAACCAAAACCAATGATAGTTTTGCAGATCAACAGCGACGGTTTGCCGGTTTCTGCATGTGCTGCGTCAATGGCGGCGGCAATGGCGGCAGAGTCATGGCCATCTACGCCACGGATAACATGCCAGCCGTATGCTTCGAAACGCGCTGCAGTATCATCAGTGAACCAACCTTCTACTTCACCATCAATGGAGATGCCGTTGTCATCATAGAAAGCAATCAGTTTGCCCAGTTTCAGCGTACCCGCCAAAGAGCAAACTTCATGGGAGATACCTTCCATCATGCAGCCGTCACCCATGAAGACATAAGTGTGGTGATCGACAATATCATGCCCCGGGCGGTTGAACTGCGCTGCCAGTGTACGTTCCGCAATCGCAAAACCTACCGCATTGGCGATGCCTTGTCCCAATGGGCCTGTTGTGGTTTCTACGCCAGCAGTATAGCCATACTCTGGGTGGCCCGGCGTTTTGGAATGCAGTTGACGAAAGTTTTTCAGATCATCAATGGAAACATCATAACCCGTGAGGTGCAGCAAACTGTAAATCAGCATGGAACCGTGACCATTGGACAACACGAAGCGGTCACGATCTGCCCAATTAGGGTTGGAAGGATTGTGATTCAGATAATCGCGCCACAGCACTTCAGCGATGTCAGCCATTCCCATCGGTGCGCCAGGATGCCCTGATTTTGCTTTCTGCACAGCATCCATGCTCAAGAAGCGGATAGCATTAGCAAGGGTTTTACGAGTGGTCATTCTTTACTCCAAGTCGGATAAAAGCGTTAGTGAACTAAGAACTAATTTTCGCAGTGCAGCATACAAACCGCAATCATTAATGCCGGATAAAATGCCGGCTAAGAAAAACTATCTTAATTTCCATTCAGCATCAATTCTTTGATTTACCCCGTTGTTTTGCTGACTTTTCAGGCTGAAACAAACAATGGCAAACAAGTTTGCGCAATAAGAAATAATTTCACAATATGATTTGCGCAATAAAATGCGATTTGCTCAATAAATAGAAAGTCTTGTATTAAACACGATACACAATGGGTTAATCAAGGCTAAAAACACGAGTTTTGCTACCCGGTTAACACCATGATCTGGCAGTAATAATACTTTTCACCTGAACACATTTACGTGTTCAGGGAGCGGTAAATTCCATAGTTTTCATCATCAAAACAAACAAGGTTAATTTGTAAGATATCCGGGTTGTCAGACAAAGCGGAATACACCGACTCTAACGCGATTTCAGCGGCCAATTTTTTCGGGAAACGATAAATACCGGTACTGATATTGGGAAAAGAAACGGTTTTAATCTTGTACTGTTCAACAAGATCGAAACAACTCAAATAAGATCTTTTCAACAGCTCCGGCTCATCATGGTTTCCATCATTCCAACGTGGCCCAACCGTGTGAATGACATATTGAGCCGGTAAATTTCCGGCTCCGGTGATAACCGCATTTCCCACACGACAACCGCCTTGTTTCGCACGAATTTTCATGCAGTCTTCCAGGATAGCGCGCCCACCAATGCGATGGATCGCGCCATCAACGCCGCCGCCACCGAGCAAAGACGTATTGGCCGCATTGACAATAGCGTCAGCCTGAATTTTGGTAATATCACCCTGAACTATATTTATCCTATTGATATGCATGGCTTCATCCCTCCTATATTTCCATATCCCTGGCAATCATTTTATTGTATGTTATTTAACCACTCTGACCACCAAATTCAATAACAAATAACAAATGACAAATATCAACCCAACTTTAATCCACACTCCAAGTATTGTGCGCTTGAATACCATTCATACAAAACGAAACGAATTTATAAATTTGCTGCATGATTGTGTCGACAGCGGAGCATCCATCGGTTTTATCGCCCCATTGGAAAAAAACGAAGCCGTAGAGTACTGGCAAAGTATTGAAACTGAGCTTCAATCTGGTCATCGTCTGCTGTTAGTTGCATTGGAAGAGGACAACATTGCCGGAACAGTACAACTCTCTTTGTGTCAGAAAAAGAATGGGCTGCACCGCGCTGAGGTTGAAAAGCTGATGGTGCATACAGCTTATCGGCAACGTGGAATAGGCAAAATGCTGATGGCTGAATTGGAACTCTTGGCGAAACAGCATCAGCGTAGTTTACTGGTTTTAGACACTCGAACACATGATCCAGCTTCAGCGCTATACCGAAAATGTGGGTTTACCGAAGTCGGGCAGATCCCGCATTTTGCCCTTAATTCCAGTTACGAATACTCCGGCACAACCTATTTTTATAAATTGATTTGAGATTTCGGAAAGATAACAGAAAAAACTCCCTTCTCAACCAGCCCAGTATAATGAATCATATATTGGGCTGATAAATATTTTCTCATAAGAATTATATTGAAATGAAATAATTTTCAAATATAAATAAGTCATTACTACATTAGAAATTAACATCATAAAAAACAGCATGAAATATATAACGCAAAAATAAAAACCTGAATTAATAACAATTAATCATTACATGATAAAAAAAAGAAATTTGAATTAAAAGAAACGAGATTGCAATCTATTTTTTAACATTGCCAAATAATCATTAAGGGAAGGACATGAGAAAATTACTATTTTTATTTTCTTTGCTTTTAATTGGATTCTCGGTAACTTATGCTAACACGATACAATTATCATCAGGTGACCAAGTCGTTAAAAATTTGAATCAATGGTATAACGATAATAAAATCAATTGTGGAAATGAAAATAGCCCTGCATTTTTATGCTCTGGGATTTTATTACGGGGAACCGTCGCCTCTGATAAATATCACTCTTGGAACCTGAGTCCATTCTCTCAGGATATTGGTGGCGTCTCATTTTCCTACTTAAGAAGTGATTCCAAACTCCTTTCACTTGCTTATAATTATCAGAATGGTTTTATTTTTCACCCTTATTTACTCGATTCAGAGGGTAAAACCCACCCCGAGGTGCTTTGTTATTTTCCTGATGATGCGGCCTCTGGCTACAGAGATGGTCACAGGTGTGGAGCGACTCCCGGCTTACCACACAGCGCGCCTTGCCAACAACAACGCATTACAACAGCGCAGCAATGGATACAAAACTATCATCATAACCACCAGAATGACAGTGCGCAGTGTGGTTTCGACGTTAAACTTCAGACTCGTGGCAATGCCGATGCCTTCATGCAAGGCATTCAGGCCCGAACACAGCTTGAAGTGCAAGAGAATAATGAAGCGATTCTGGCAACCTGGCCTCAGGATATCCCTGATCAATTGCCGATTGAAGCCTTCTTTTATATCGCGGGTGTTTATGGTGGGTTACAAGGAGCGCAGCATGACCAACGAGATTTTTATGGTTCAACAGGAAAAGTCATACCAATAGTACAAATAACGTTGCCTCCCAATTACACTCAGGATGCCACTTTTACCTACTCTGACTCCGATCAGGCTATCCCCAGCCAGAACTAACCCGCTGGCTCATGTGTAGAATATGTTATATATGCCATTTTCGGCAATGGCATTATTTCAATAACACAAAATTTCAACAACACAAAAAAGAAAAAGCCCCGAGTTAAAAACTCAGGGCTTCTAAATTCTGGCGGTGCGGACGGGACTCGAACCCGCGACCCCCGGCGTGACAGGCCGGTATTCTAACCAACTGAACTACCGCACCGCATGGTGTTCTGGTTGAGAACGGGATGGATAATACGGTTACCCACTTAATCCGTCAATCACTTTTTATAACAAAATGGTTTGTTTGCGCAGTTTTTCGCCTCAATGTCAAATTTATCCCATTCTGCTACTGTTTTACTGATAACTGTTTTATCAATAACTGTCTTACCCATGACTGCCTTACCAATAACTGCCTTATCAATGCAGCTGCTCGGGGTTTTCCGGGCTTGCACGCCAAAGACAAGTTCCCCCTTTCTTTTCCACCAGATCCAAACGGGATTCATGCTGGATTAATTCTTCATCAGAAGCATAGATCACTTTCAAACCTGACTGAGGCCGGGTAACTTTCTGAACTTCAGCCACAACAGCACTGCCTGAAGAATCACCGTCCATCGAAAATGCCAAAGAAGTTTGGCCACCGGTCATCGCCAGATAAACATCGGCCAAGATTTCGGCATCGAGTAATGCCCCGTGGAGTGTTCGTTTTGAGTTATCGATATGGTAACGATCACACAAGGCATCAAGGTTATTGCGTTTGCCGGGAAAAAGTTTCCTGGCCAGCATCAGGCTGTCTGTAATAGTGCAGAAATCAGCAGTAGGCGGAATATCACGATTCAGCTTACTGAACTCATAGTCCATAAATCCGATATCAAACGTTGCGTTATGAATAATTAACTCTGCGCCACGAATAAACTCAATGAATTCATCAGCAATATCTGCAAATACAGGTTTATCTTTCAAAAACTCATCACTGATACCATGAACTTCAAAGGCCTCAGGGTCAACCAAACGTTCCGGTTTCAAATAAAGATGAAAATGGCGTCCCGTCAGGCGACGGTTGATAACTTCCACAGCACCAATTTCGATAATGTTGTGTCCCTCATAGTGAACACCTAACTTATTCATACCGGTTGTTTCGGTATCAAGGACGATTTGACGGGTAATTGCAGTGCTCATAGTATTTTTTTGTGTCAGACTTAGAGTTTGATTAACGATGGTATAGGAAGAGTCTACCAAAGATGAACAAACAGGTAGAAATTTTCACCGATGGTTCTTGCCTTGGCAACCCCGGCCCCGGAGGATATGGCGTTTTGCTCCGTTATCTTCAGCATGAAAAAAAAATGAGTCAAGGTTATTTTCGCACAACCAATAACCGCATGGAGTTGATGGCCGCGATTATCGGTCTGGAAACCCTTAAACAACCTTGCACCGTGATCCTCACGACTGACAGCCAATATGTCCGACAGGGAATCACCCAATGGATCCATAACTGGAAAAAGCGAGGCTGGAAAAAAGCAGACAAATCTCCTGTTATCAATGTCGATCTCTGGCAACGGCTTGATAAAGCTATCTTGCAGCATAAAATAGACTGGCGCTGGGTTAAAGGCCATGCGGGTCATCATGAAAACGAGCTGTGTGATGAACTGGCACGTGCAGCCGCTAACAATCCGACCCAAGCCGATCATGGTTATATTGACAATGAGAATTGAACAACGCTAATAACGCCGGCGAAAATTTTTTATTGCTCCCAGTGCATTACTGAATTTAGGCTTCAATAAAGCAGCCCTCATGGGATTCAACGTCAAAGGTATTGTCCGCTTGCGGGCAATTATCACATTCAAACAACCGAATACTGACTTATACGTGTTATTGCTATTTTGCCACGGCAGTGCATGAAAGTTAGCATGATAAATCACCTCATAATTCAGAAGCCGAAGCCAATCCAATTGTCGGTACATAGAAAACATCTGCGCATTGCAAGAGAACTGATGAGACAAAGGTGAAATTATTTTCTTTAATCCGGCTAAACTCATCGGATTAAATCCACTGATAATTAACCAGCCATCATCAATCATGATGCGGTCTATTTCTCTCAATAACCAATGAGGATCGATGCTATAAGTCAATAAATGGGCCAACAAGCAGGCATCAACAGATTTAGTGGCAAAAGGGAGATAATGAGGATCAGTTATCACATTCATGCTGTCCCCTCGCAATCCTACATTGACCTGATGGCTTATCAAACAGGAGCGGCTATCAATTTCCGTGCTTAATTGGCCGATTTTCAGCAAATGAAAGCCAAAAATTTTTGGCCACCATGGTTCCAATTGACGTTCCAGAGCCACACGGTAATACTCTCCCCAAGGTAACTCAGCCCAAGAATCAGGTATTATTATTTTCTTGACTGAACGTACTAGTTGCATGTCATCTTCCTTTCCAACCAATGGTAAATCGATTACGAAAAAATGAGGCATATCATGGAGCTTATCAGGATCCCTGTACTTTCAGATAACTACATTTGGTTACTTTGTGATGAAGGCAAACATTGTGTCATTATTGACCCCGCTGAATCACAACCAGTCATTAATATTCTAGCAGCAAATGAAATTATACCTGTGGCTGTCCTGCTGACACATCACCACCATGACCATGTCGGTGGTGTAGCCGGTTTACTCAAAAAATATCCCGACTTACCCATCTACGGCCCGGAAGAAACCCGAAATAAAGGCGCCACACATATTGTTAATGAACATGACGTCGTAAACGTTGAACAATTTTATTTCAACGTCATTGGGTTGCCGGGCCATACACTGGGTCATGTCGCATTTTATCAGGCACCCTATTTATTTTGCGGGGATACCCTGTTTTCCGGCGGTTGCGGGCGTATTTTTGAAGGTACAGCCGAGCAGATGTTTGCCTCCATCGCGAAAATTTCATCACTGCCCGATGATACCTTAATCTGCTGTGCCCATGAATATACCGCTGCAAACATGGCATTTGCGAAAACCATCCTGCCTGAAAATCAGGTTATTGACGATTACTATCATAAAATCATTCAATTACGTGAGAACAATCAAGCAACCGTCCCTACAGTTTTACAGACGGAGAGAAAAATAAATATATTCTTAAATTGTCACGACATTGATTTACAAAAAAATATCGGCATTAAACCTAATTCAATACCACTTTCTTCTGTTTTTCAGCAACTAAGAGGTTATAAAGATAATTTTTGATCCTGTTGGGTTGTCTTCTGCTTGATTGCTCAGTATCATCGCTCACCTTTTAGGCAAAAGTGAATCGAGACATGAAGACAAAAGCGATCTTGTTCGCCTCTGTTTTGCTTGCTGGGTGTCAGTCGGGCTTGCAACCAAAAGTGCCCTCCCAGCAACAAACACAAAAACAGAAAATGTCTTCGACGAATCAGAAAACAGGCGACATTGCAGAACCAGAAAAAACTGCAAGCTGGAAGGTGAGTCCAACAGCCCAACAAGATTTGTGGGGACACATCCGTGATGAGTTGAAGATGGAAATTCCTGATCATAACAGGGTGCGTGAAGAACAAAATTACTACCTTAAGCATAAGAGTCATCTCCAAAATGTGGCGTCAAAAGCAGAGCCGTATCTTTATTGGATAGTTGAGCAGCTTGATAAACGCGATATGCCAATGGAATTAGTATTCCTGCCCATAGTGGAGAGTGCTTTTAACCCTCATGCTACGTCTTATGCCAAGGCCGCTGGTTTATGGCAGATTATCCCCAGCACCGGCCGCTATTATGGCCTGACACAAGATAAGTGGTACGATGCCCGTCGGGATATCGCCGCATCAACGACAGTTGCTCTGGATATGCTGAACAGTCTGAACAAACGGTTCAATGGTGATTGGTTATTAACCATTGCTTCTTATAACAGCGGTGAAGGCCGGGTCATGCGAGCAATCAAGGATAATCAGGAAAAAGGAAAACCGACGGATTTCTGGTCCCTGTCATTGCCACGGGAAACAATGCACTACGTTCCCAAGATTTTGGCGTTGAGTCATATTGTTCGCCACAATGAAAAATTTGGTTTCAAGTTGCCAAAACTCAGCAATCAGGAAGCACTGACCAAAGTTGATGTCGGGCAACCCATCATGTTGTCCCAAGCGGCTGAATTATCCGGATTATCTCTGACTTCGCTCAAAGCCTATAATCCGGGTTATAAACAAGGAATGACCTCTCCTTACGGTCCGTATTACATCATGTTACCGAAGAAGAATGTTCACCAGTTTAAAACTTCGCTGACCGATAAAAACACCTTGAAAGATATCCGTCTGGCTGTTGTAAACAATACCCGTAAGGTACAACACCAAGGCCAATACACAGTTCGTTCTGGAGATACACTGTCAGCGATTGCGAAACGCTTTAATACGAACCATCGTGAGTTGCAAAAGTTGAACAACCTGAAAACAGCGGATCACCTCAGGATTGGGCAAGTACTGAAAATTGATAAAAGTAGTCCCATTACCTACCGGGTACGCAAAGGTGACTCCTTTTCCAGCATCGCCAAGCGCCACGGCGTCAACCTCAATGATCTGATTAATTGGAATAAAAATATCAAAATCAAAGAGATGAAACCCGGTATCGCGTTAACTCTTTATCTCAATTAAGAACATCATGTCACAACATGCCGCTCCCTATTCTATTAGGGAGCTTACTCCCGTCGCCTTTCCCAATCAGAGCATTATTTTATCTCAAGATAAAAATTGGTATTCATATTTTGATGCGACAACTTCAATGTAACTATCATATCCGATAATAAGATAATGCTTTAGGTTGAGTCCATTACGAGGGTCATAACGCTTTCCTCGCTCTTCAAGGATTTTAGAATTGGCCAATTCATAAAAATGCGGATCTGCTGAATAATTGTTTTTTCTCCAGAAAGCCATTCCGTCATTTCCAGCAACATTTTCAATAATGAAATCCGAATAATGGAACTCCCAAAAATTGACAGTCGTACATCTTAATTCAGCAACACTCACAAAATTTATCACTATCTCACGATAATGATTATTTTCAATATCCTCTCTTTTTTGTGCATCAATCCTTAATTTCATCCCGCCTGATTCGGTATAAACTGTTTCTAAATCTGTGGTTGAAATCCTGAAATCAACCTTTTCTGGAATGAGCTTCATAACCATATTATTTCTCTCTATACTACCTTTTTCTATTTTCATCCAATGCCATAAAGAAGGTATCGTAACTCAGGACATCTACTTTTTTAAGGTAGACAAGTCTATCAATAAAAATAGCGTCACTATGAATTCTTTTAATAATATTATTGTATGTATCAATATCTTCATTAAAGTAATCCACAAGATATTTCATCTCATCAAAATCAAAATTTAGGATATAACATACATAGTTTTGAATAAAAACACTAAAAATATAGTTTTGGTATGAATCTTCATCGCTTCGCAATAATGCATTTTTTAAAAGTCTAAAAATCGACTCCCTATCTGAATAGTAACTCTTCAAGAAAAAATCGATATTATTGACATAATTAAGTATAATGCTTAATTCCTCATCATCAGGCAATTTCAGTTTTTTACTTTTTCCTTCAATGACTTTGATTAAATCTAAAGTCAGATATTTGAATTGCTCAATATCTTGGGGTTTGACCTCCAGCTTATCTTTATAGCTGGAATATCTTTCAATATAAAAATCATGGTATAGCCGAAAATAATCGGAAACTTTAACATTGGCATCAGAATAAAAAAGGTCTTGCCCCCTGAAACTAAATGCCTCTAACGTTTCTTCATTAACCGGATGTGTATAGAGAAAATGCCAAAAAAAGAAATCCCTAATTTCTTCTTTTTGTTTCTTCGTTAAATAATCACTGTTATTAATATGGGAAAGCTGGAGAAAGGAATAACCTTTCATGAAAACATTCATATCAGAATACTGCCCATACCCGGGTACTAACGTACTATTTATCGTCCATAACATAAACTGGAATGTGAGTTCTTGGTATATATTTAATTCATCAAAATACTTCTTTTCTTATTGTCAATTAATGCATTATCACTTTAATAAACAATGGCGACATCATTAATTACATAAATTACAATAATGATAAAATAAAATCAAAAAATTTATTTTGTTTCTCTTTGGACTTAAACCAAACCCCATTTCCTATTGAGAAGCGAAAAACATTGAAGCATAAAACCATGATAACAACATAACGCCGTTTATAGTGAAGGATAAAACGGAAGATGACATGGCAGGCTTTAAATATCTATGTAAAATTGATAACAAATAATTACAATATGTAATTAATAATCTAATCTGATCTGATAAAACACCCCTTTACGATATATTGTTGATGATAGTTTATTCGTTACTTTTTTAATTTAAATACAAATAACAATTAAACATGTTGAATAGCGCCTTTAGTTAAGTATAAACTCCAAGATGATTCGTTCAAAAAATAAACTCATCAGTTAAGTATATTATAACCATCTTATCCAATATGTTATTGGATCTTGACTATCTGATCACATAACCCTTACTTGTATCATAGGTATTTTTATGAAAAAACTTGCAATTTTAATGGCATTCATTTCAGGGGCAGCATTTCATTCTGCAATGGCAGCAGAAAAAACGGTTGAGCTACAAAAATTCACAGCTGTTAATGCACAGAAAGGAATTATTCTCACCATCAAATGTGCTGATGCTTCATCTTTAAATGTCAAAGGATCACAATCAGCCATCAATAAACTTGATATCGCTTTTGATGGCAATATGCTTAATTTAATTAACGAAGCTAACAACAAAGATAATTCATTCTCTGAACGCCTTGATATTACTTTATACACCAATCAACCACTGAATAATATCTCAATTAAACAAGGGGTTAAAGCAAAAGTAGCAGCTTGTGCTGTCAATAGTGAAAAACTGAAAGTCACCGGTGAAATGGGAAGTCAGATAGATGTTGAAGGTCAAACTAAACATTTAGGTCTGGAGTTAAATATGGGGGCAATATTTAATGAGCCTGCTCAGAAATTTCGCGCCGATTCCGCTCAAATCAGCTTAAGCATGGGTGCCAAAGCCTCTCTTTGCCATATTCCAAACATTACCGGTTACCTGACCGCCGGAGCCAGTATCTCTGTCGATAAAGATGCAGTCGTCAAAATCAAAGATAATATTACCAGTCATGTTTCCACAAGTTCTTGTTCTTAACGATTAACCGCTAAAATCTTCACGAGTGCGGGTGGTAACGCAGCGGCTATTGCGCAATATCATGCTGGCCAGCTATTCCCCGCTCTCTTTTAGTCGGTGTGGTATCTTCGTAAGTGTAAAATATCCCTGTGAAGTACCGTGAATATTATTATAAGAGATAGTTGCTTTTATAGTTAAACACAGAGTTACTATTCTGTGTCAGAATTCAATAAATAAGGTAATGGCTGAATAGTCAATGAATGACCTTCATCACCATACAAACGAAATATATTTCCTTCATTCATATCATTATTCATGACAACCTGAATCCAAATCGTATTATCAGCCATTTTTACCGCCGACAGAATTGTTCCGGTTCGACGCCAGCTTGCACCCAGCTGCCATTCCAATTCATCTCCGGCAACAGGAAGATAACCAGAACTTCCGGCTAACCAATACATAGCCCGTTTATTTACACCACGATATTTAGTCCGCGCTATGGTGGCTAATCCCATATACATGCCTTTATCAAAACTAATGCTGCCTTCAATGGCCTGAAGATTAATGGCTTGCGGAGTAAATTGAGCACTGGTCACGGCCTCAATGACAGGAAAACCGGCTTCAATATCCAATGCCAACCACTGCTGACTGTCATTTAATGATGGCCGTAATTTTTCTATTAATTCCGTGGCCATTTCCACATCTGTGACCAATAAAAACCGCTCTGCTGGCCGGAAGAAATAAAGTAATGTTGTTGATCCCAGCTGAACCACTGGGTTAGCTGCATCTGGCAGGCTCGGAAACAATACCGACAATGATTCCCGACATTTTTTACCCGCAATACCGAGCAAAATACTTTCTTTATCTTCAGTCAGCGTGACTTTAGAAAATACAGCATATTTCTTTAATTCCGTCAGTTGCATCTCAAGAAGGTTATGACGTGCAATATAAGAAAATCCATCGTGGCGATGAAATAACCGCAAATTACTCCACACTTTTCCTTTAGCATCACAATGAGCGGCTAGTACATGCTGATTATTGCCAAGTAAATTGATATCTGCGGTAACTTGACCTTGTAAATACGGCTGGCTGTCAGCACCGGTGACGGTTACTACTCCCCACTCTTCCAGCGGCATCAATGTTAACGGAAGTAAAGCGGAAGAAAGAGGAGGAGACTGAATTAATTTCGAAAACAGTTTTTGATAAACCATAATAATCCCTCTATCAATAAACAAGTTTAAAAAAATACGCCGTGACTGGTATATGAAAATACAGTTCCTATATCCACCATAAATATGCCCGTCGCCTTCCGAAGGACCGCGTTGCTGGCATAGCCCCTCGGTATTAATGAGAGGCTTATTAAAATCCATTGCCTATAGGAACTGTTATCCACCATTAATTTTTAATTCAAAGAAGGTTTAATTGTGTTGCCCATTATTTCATCGGCTTCTGCCAGATCCTGTTTTCTCTTTGTCACAGCAGAATGATTTCTTGCCAGCAATGTATATATTGTTGGCAACACAAATAATGTGAAGCACGTACCCACCAACATACCGCAGACAATGACCAGCCCGATACCAAAACGGCTATTTGCACCAGCACCACTGGCAAACAATAACGGCACCAACCCGATAACCATTGCCGCTGTTGTCATCAATATTGGACGCAAACGAATTTTCGCGGCCTTCAATATCGCCAAGCGCTTGTTTATTCCTTCTGTTACTTGTAATTCATTGGCAAACTCCACCATTAAAATCCCATGCTTACTGATAAGGCCAATCAGTGTGACCAACCCAATTTGGGTATAGATGTTTAATGTGATATGCCCCATCGCCAGTGGGAATAACGCTCCACAGATGGAAAGCGGTACAGTGATCAGAATAATCAAAGGTTCAACGAGGCTTTCATATTGTGCCGCCAACACCAAGTAAATGATGATTAAGGCAGAAAGGAAAGCAAAAACAAGGGTGTTTCCTTCTTGCTTATACTGCCGTGAATCAGACTGCCAATCATGGCTGAACCCCACAGGCAAGCTCTCGGTTGCATTTTCAATAAAAGCCACTGTTTGGCCCAATGTGACTCCCGGCGCCGGAATAGCCTGCAAAATTGCCGCATTTTGCTGATTAAATTGGGTTAATTTGTTAGGCTCAACTTTCGTTGAAACAGAAACAACAGTAGAAAGCGGGATCATATTTTGGTTTTCAGATCTCACGAAATGACGCGCTAGCGCTTCTGGTGTGAGTCGTTGACTACGCATACTTTGTGGAATGACGTCATATGAGCGGCCTTCCATACCAAAGCGGTTAATATAGTTTTCCCCTACCAGGAATGTCAGTGATTCACCAATATCCTGCATACGAATACCCAAACTGTTCGCCTTTGCGCGGTCAATACGTATTTGAACCACGGGATTGTTATAGTCGAGATCACTGTCTACCACAGCAAATAATCCACTTTCTCGCGCCCGCTGTTTAATATCCTCCATTGTTTGATACAGCACCTGATAGTCTTGTGAACTACGCAATACCATCTGGACAGGTAATCCCCCGGTAGAGCCGGGTAGTGGTGGAAGCTGGAATACAAAAATACTGCTACCTTCAACTTCTCCTACTGCCGTTTGTAACGCAGACTGAATTTCTGAAGCAGAACGCTCACGCTCCCCCATTCTGTCAAGTTAACCCCACTGTAGCCTGAGGATGGCCCGTCCGTTCCATTAATTATCCACGTACTTTTCATTTCAGGGATTTCGCTGAACACACGATCCAGTTCCCTCTGTGCTGCAAAGAAAAATTCAACGCGCGGGAATAATAATGCGCCAACCCCTCGAAAAAAGCCTCTGCCTTTCGTGCTACAAATCCCTCTTGTTGCTTCGGTTTCAACAGAAAAGAACTCATGACCGGCGCTAAAATCAGGGCGACAATCCCCGAGACAACGACCGCGCCCGCCAAAGTCAGGGTGAATTCTTTAAACAATGACCCCGTCAGGCCGGACATCAAGCCAATCGGCGCATAAACCGCAACAAGGGTAATATCCATGACAATAACGGGTACCGCAACTTCCCGGGTGCCTATCAATGCCGCTGCAACAAGTGATTTTCCTTCTTCAATATGACGATGAACGTTTTCAACGACAACAATCGCATCGTCAACAACAAGACCAATCGCCAGTACCATTGCCAGCAAGGTCAGTAAATTGATGGTGAACCCAAATGCCAGCATCAACCCAGCCGCCCCCAATATCGACAAAGGAATGGCGATAACGGGGATCAACACACTGCGCAGTGATCCTAAACATAAATAAATCACTGCAATCACAATAATCAAGGCTTCTATGAGAGTGCTGACGACTTCATCAATTGAGGCTTGCCGTTTCAAACGCCAGTTCGACGTTAACACCGGGAGGAAGCGTTTTTTGGATCTCGGGTAACTGACTTTTTATGCCATCGACGATCACCAAAGGGTTACCCGCCGGCGTTGAAAATACCCCCAAATGAACAGCCGCCTTTTGATTCATCAGACCGCTCGTTTCCGTGGATGCCGCCCCCAGTTCTACCGTCCCGATATCTTTCAGGCGAACCAGTCCATTACCATCGTTACGAATAACAAGATCACGGAACTCCTCAACGCTGGTGAGATCCGTATTGACGTATATGTTTGAAACAACATATTCCCCTTTCACTTTTCCCGGGGCAGCCTGATAGTTATTTTTCCTGACTGCGGCTGCAACATCAGCGGCTGTCAAACCCCGTCCTGCCAAACGGTCAGCATCCAGCCAAAGACGCATGGATAATTGTTGCCCACCAAATACCTGAACCTTTGATACCCCTTCTATTAAGGAAAACATCGGTTCAACCACTCTTGATAAATAGTCTGTCACCGCTGAGATGGGCAAGGTATCACTGGAAAACCCCACATAAGCGACTGCCGTTATGACTTCCAAGTACCTTTTCAATAAAACGTTGCATTATCTATTTCCTCTATTTTGGGTAAAAACAGTTCCGTCTTTTTTCTGGCTCGAATAATCAGCGGTATTTTTACTCGTTGACAGACATAGCAAAGCTGCACTATAAAACCTCAAGTTAACTTGAGGTCAATAGGAATGAAAAAAGATAAAGTCATTGATATCAGTAGGGCTTTAACGATTGGCGAAGTTTCAAAACGCAGTGGGATCTCAATTTCAGCGATTCATTTTTATGAATCTAAGCGATTAATCAAAAGCACACGCAACCAAGGAAACCAGCGACGTTTCCCTTCTGTTGTTTTACGTTATCTGGCAATTATCAAAGTTGCACAAGGTGCAGGAATTCCACTCAAAGAAATTCAGGAAGTTTTAGGGCAATTCCCCGCCAATAGCAATTTAACAGCAGACCAGTGGCAAGCCATCTCATCACACTGGAGAGATATGCTGAATAAACGCATCAAAAAATTAACAAAGCTACGTAATCACTTAAATAGCTGTATTGGCTGCGGTTGTCTTTCCCTCAACGACTGCCCATTACGCAATCCGAATGATATTTTGGGAGAAAAAGGAACAGGGGCAATTATTTTGGAAAAACCTTAAAAGCCCTATTTTTTATAGTCAGATAGAGAAGATTTTTACCAATAATAAAGATCTTCAAAAGAATACATTTTAAAGGCTAATTTATTAAACACGCCATTATATAAATAATTATATTTTTTTATTTGCAGATAACTCAATAAAAATGTAGTTTGAAACACAATATAGCGCCATTGGAATTCTCTGTATAAATGTCATTTAGTAATTATTAGAATTGTATTGTTTTCTAATTTATCAGGAGTATTCGATGAAAAATATTTTTAAAGTTTCCCACTTTGCTATTACACTCGCGATTACGACGGCCTTGACGACAACAATACCGGCTTCATTTGCAAAACCCACTAACCAACCAATTATCAGACCTACAGGATTCAATATTAGAAATTAATCTATTGTTTTTAAATGATTTTATTTAGTTCAATTATCTACCATACCCCCTATAATACCCCCATATTATTTTGTCTCTGTTTGCCTGATTTCTATCTGGTTGGTACAGCTGACAGTAGAGTTTTCATTGCAAAAATATCATCAATAAAACCAATATTGTCAAAAATGAAATAATAGTTTCAATACTATCTATCTCTTATTTTATTAAAATAGTAACTCAACTAAATTTCATTATGACCAAATTACAGCCACCGAGATAACGGTGAATACTCAACCAAATATTTATCTAAAGATTCATCATTAAGGATTTTAGCCTCAAACAATGGTTTATTTATTTCATTTAAAACTTTAAGATCCTCATGACAACCTGTATTTTCAAAAAGAAATAGCAATGCTTTATCAATAAATTCAATTTCTCTGGAATTTTTAGCCTCCACAATCAAATGTACAATTCTAGTTTTAATTTCTTTATTTTTAAAGTAGTAATTATTTTCATCTAAGTGTTCTTTAGTATAGAGAACATCTAATTCTTTGGATAAAAGATCTAAATTAAAGTAAAAATAATTTCTCATTTCATAACCAAATATATTTTATAATGAACATAAAAAACCAACCTTGTGTTTAATTAATAAGCGTAACAAATTAAATATAATAATTTAAAATGGGCTTATATAAAATATTTTCAAATTCAAACGAATCAAATAAATTGAAAACAAATGACACCGCAAGAAAAATACACCCTGATAAAAATTTCCAGTTCCGTTTAAAAACATACCATGAATTCCAAATGCTTCTAAATCGTCTCACATCATCTAACTTTTTAAATAGAACACCTCTTTCGTAATCGGATAGATATGAATTCATTATTTTTTTCTTTATGTTTTTTTCAGTTTTAGAAAAACTAGATTTATGATTAATAGAAGCAAGTTTACCAAAAAAGAACATCAAACTAAGTATGAAAGCAATTATTTGAGCTCTTTTATTGGGGATTCCCCAACATCCTATGCCAGCTAATAATGACCATTCTGCAATAGAAGAATGTTGTAATTTTTCCCACCATCGATTCATATCTCTAGCGTAACGTTTTATTCCTCGTTTTATTTCTGAGAATGCTGGTGATCTCTGACAGCGTTTCAAAATATGCTCCTTGATGATTTACTTTTTTGAAAACAATTAGTGAAAATAAATTGCCATGAGTATACAGTTAATAACTGTAAATATTTTTATGCTCATGGCTATTTGATAAACATAAACTATTCTGTAGATACTTTGCGAACTTTCCTTTCTAACAAGTCTCCAGTGTGAGGATCAAAATAACGGCTAGGCCAGATTTCTGAAGGGTGTATTCCGAGATAATTTGCAATAATCCATTCACCTTTCGGCCAAGGCCTGCTGAGAGTATTAGCTAATGTTGAAGAACTTAATCCCGCTTCACGGGAGACTGATGCTAAAGTAGTACCACGCTTACGTAATGCAGCAATAATATCAGCCTGATGCCAGTCCTTTTTAAGATCAATCATTCCTGCTACCCCTTTCCATTAATTAATTATTGATGGTGGTGATTCAAGGCAGGGTTAGCAGACCGGGAGTAACCAACCGGCGAGGCCGAAGCCTCCCCTACCTGAATCACCATTGAAAGGGTGATAGCAAGCACCACTGGTAGAAATTCCTACCAGCGGGGTTACTCTTCAAGGCTGCTAAACCTTACCATTGGATTGTGCCAATGGCGGGGTTACTTTAACTGATTGTTTTATCTATCTCAATAACTGAACTGCTAAGTTGAACGACTATAAACCCGTTCAACATAACGCCCGCGTCCGTCACCGTGTCCCAAATCCATTGAAACCAATGCTCGTGCTTCCTGATGACTAAAGCCATTCTGCCGGTAAAAACTCAATGCATCCTGCGCCCACGCATAGCGCAAACTATGAGGAGAATGGCAACCTTTTAAACCAATTTTTGTGGTATGAGTTCGCCAGTAGTTCATGGCCTGCCTGAGATCTGGCTTATCAATCAATCTGCCACCTCTCTGCTCAGCCACTGCAATGGCCTGTTCTACAGCCTCTTTCACCGCCACAATATCCAATACACGGGTTTGCCTTGGTCGGCCGCCTTTTGTACCAAAAACAACATGCAATTTTGGCTCAGGTTGTTCTAATTGTTTTCGCCAGCTTTTCAATGAAGCACTACACTGCACAGCTTCCTGAGAACGCAGCCCCATCAAACGGGCAAGCTTCAGTGTGGCTGCAAATCCGGCGTCTCGTTCAAGGGCTTTCTGGTAAACAACCTCAAACGTGGCATCAGGGATCGCCTGTTTTGTTCCTGCGCGGCTGGCTTTACTTAATCCCAATTCCTGATTACTCAAACGCGGAGACGTTTCCAGTTTCTCCCTGCCTGCCATACGGAAGATGTTACGCAGCGCAGCCATTTCATTTTGCACTGTTCGTTTAGCAACACCCTGCGATAAACGGGCATCAACGTAGTGCTCTACATGCTTGGTTTTTAAATGGCTGAGGCTTTTAACCTGAATATTCAGACTTAATAACAACGCGCCCAAACGCCCCGCGATCCGAATGCGGTCATGACAGGTTTTATGGCTGCCACCGCCCTGTCGGGCAAAAAACTTTAATTCCTTAATCAATCGACTCATCGATTTCTCCTTACTCAACCTTTCTACATGCGATCTCTGGCGCGCGACAGTACGGACAAAGCAGGAAATACCGGCTTTACCCCCTGACGAATATCTGTGCGCCAGAGTGAACGCGTGTTGAGGTATTGCGGGGTATCGGTTGAGTACGCGGTACTGCCGCCTGTATTAACAGGTCATCCCCACTGGCAAAGTTCCAGCCTCGATATCGTCAGGTTTTCCTTTTGATGATTTTTCAATCTATAAAATGCAGTGTCAGATTCACTGTGTGGTTAAGTAGGCGTGAGCCTATCATTGTCAGATTATTCTTTTGCTGCGGCGTCACTTTCAGCGGTAAACCGACAAAAAGTGACGCCTTAAATCCGCGAACAGTTAGCAACAATCGTGCGAACGTTGAAATGCCAGCAGGCACAGCAAACGCCGCAAGGTGCAGTGTCAAACGATAGTTATGCATTAATTATTTGGATGCAGAAAAGTTATCTGCTGAATATTTCAAACAGAGATCGTAGAAGTATGAATGTGGTGTATGAGAATAATTTTATGGTATGACGTGAAGTGCATGATTCAGTGTTCAATGCGCTTAGGTAACAGTTTAAAAACACCTTTTGAGGTATTTTTTAGTTTAAAAAACCTTCATTGTTAGACAAGGGGTTTATGTCTGACAATATCTGCTTCCAAAGGTGCGCAGACGTACCGCAATACTTGCTCTCTCTTTCAGGCTACGAGAGTTTTATAGCTGTTACAGCTATGTACCATCATGTGATGGTGAGTGAGTCGGTTCAGATTAACGAATTTTTAGAATTTCGACAAGAATAATTTTTATTTATAGAAATGTATAAGAGGTTATTTTTGATAAAATTTATAGCGACCCATATTTTCAACATGGAAATATAATGGTTCGCTATAAATAAAGGCTAAATAAAAATTCAAGTATGGTTATACATACTAATTGTTTCCTCATCTAAAAAACAAATTACTCGGTCATATGAAGATAAGTTCTTTTTTTGAGCGATTAGTATTTTCTTTATAAAAATAGGATTATAAAAAATTTTATTTATTAAAAAACCACAAAGCTCGCGTTCCTTTGAAAAACATTCCACAAAGTTATTAATCTCATCCATATCAAAATAAAGAATATAGCAAACATAATTTTGTAACAAAAACTCAACAAAGATATTTTCTCTATTACTACCCAATAAACTATTTTTTAGTTTCTCATAAAACTTTTCTTTATCCTTATTGTAAACATCAATAAGGACATGAAAATTATTAACAGCCTCAATTAATCCATCTTCAATATTTTCTCTTGGGAATTTAAGACCATTGGATTTCCCTTCAATATTATCCAATAATAAGGATGTCAATTTTTTACAACTAATTACCTCATCAATTGTAATTGGTATTTTATTCTTATATTCATCATAGTGCTCAACAAAGAAATCATAATACGAGTTAAAATAATCCTTAGCCAAGACTCCGCTTTTAATATGAAAAACATCACCATCTCTAATGGAAAATGCATATAAAGTTTCGTGGTTAACAGGATGTGAATATAAAAAAGAATGGAGAAATAAATTTCTTAATTTGTTTTTATCTCTTTTCGATATAGATAAAAAATCGTTTATTCTAGAAAGCTGTAAAAATGAATAATTTTTTACAAAATCCCTAGCCATATTATTTTTATTTATTTTACTAATAGATGTGATACTATTTACAGTGAACAGCAGATATAAAAAAACCTGTTCATCATATAAGTTCACCCCTTCAAATCTATCAAATAATATAGGCTTCCAATTACACTCTTTATAGTAATGTGGGTCTTCTGGGAATAAGTGATAATTCCATTCCGGAAATACGATATCATCACTTTCAATAAAAAAAAGTTCAGCTCCACCATCTTCACATTGATAATATACAAATTTATCAATTTCTCGAGAAACAGGGGATTTGCTACATTTAAAATCTATGTATTGATGAAAAAATGGTGCTAACTCCATTTTTATTTCCTTCTTTTTTTGTTGCCACCACAAGTTGATATAGAATTTACACTTATTTTCTTTATCGTTTTATTAAACTTATCTAGCAAATCACGGCCTATTCCTCTTGCACCTGGCTCATTTGTTGGCTTATGTAGTATTTTTCCTGTTTGTTTAGACTATTGTCCAGCTTCAACAACATCTTTGCCATTCACATATCATATCCCTCTTTTGTAACTTCAAGAGTTGCTGTGTGTGTTGGCTTAGGATTCGTTGTTCTATCATAGTTAGCACCATCAATATTAACCCATTTAGCTCTTCTATCAGGAACCCCGTTTGTTTCGCCCGGAACTAAGCCCCCGGCTTTTCTTGTTTTCTCAGCTTCTATGGCATTCATATTTCGGGTAACAGTATAGGTTTTATCTTTAGCTAAACCCCAAGGGTCTATCCAACCTATTGGATTCGGTGCATACGTATAGAGATTTAACCCACCGTTTAACCCAATGGGATCTGGCGTAATAAACCTACCAATCTCAGGGGCATAATATCGATAAGTATTAAAATGCAGCCCCGTCTCTTTGTCAAAATATTGCCCCGCATAACGCAGGTTCTGGTCAAAGTTCCGTGATGAACGTTCTCTATCAGTAAAATACGCCATTGTAGTGCTGTTGACGGTACCGAAGGCATCATATTTACCCGACCACGCAATTTTGCCGTCTTCATCCGTGACGTCCAGTGGTGCACCATTGACATCCGTGTGATACCAAAAATAATTACGCACAGAGCCTTTAGCAACGATACAGGCCAGCGGCGTATAGCTTTCATGGGATTCGTAACAATAGGTCTGGATTTTATCCGTATTGGCATGGCGTTCCTGCAACAATTTCAATCCATGCCAGACAAAACCCGTCTGTTCCTGTTGCGGTGTTCCTGTCGGCCATGTCGTTACCACCTTACGAATACTCCGTCCAAGGGCATCGTAATGATAGATGGCTTTCATGCCGTTGCCTTCAGCGAGTGTCAGGCGATTATCCCCATCGTAGCGGTAAACCTGTCGATTACTGCTGCTTGTCCCACGGCTGATAACATTGCCGTGGGCATCATGTTCATAACGCCATTGGTTCCACTGACTCAGCCTGTCACCCTGTGGAGTCAGGTATTTTTTCTGCTCCGTCTCTTTTTCCATCATGGATTGCGGACGTTCAAGCAGATTATCCGCGCGGTCATACCACAGCATTTCTTCAAAGCTGTCCACACTGGTGACTTTTTTCAACCGGCTTTCCGAGTCATACAGGTACTCCACCCAGCCACGGTAATGGTCTTCCATCAGGGACAGATCATCCTGTTGGTCGTAATGCCACGCACGCCACGGCTTGCCTTTTCCGATAGCAGCTGATTTATCCCTGACGCTGTATTGGCTGATTCGACGCCCCAGCGGATCATATTCGCGGAACTGGAACAACTTACCTTGTGTCCGGCTGGTTTCGCGGTGCAGATTGTCCCGCTCAAACTCGGTGATCATCTGCTGATTATGGCGAATGGCACTGAGATGACCGGAGCCGTAGTAAAGCCAGCGCAAGCTGGAAGATCTCATGGTTCTTCCAGCTTTTTTATATTTAGCCTTCTCTCAATGTGAAAATATCTTCATTAAGAAGAAAAACATCATCATTGGATAAATTTAAAACAGCATAAAAATTGGATGTAGATTGAATATAAACCATATTATCTTTTTGTTTTATATTCACAAATGGGTTTGATGTTGTTGAATATAAAAACCATTTAATATTATTATTTGTGTCTGTTTTTACAATAAAACCTTCATTTCCCATTTCCCCCTCACCACATAACACTATCTGGTCATTGTTCAATAACACTTTGTTATTTACTTGGATTTCTGACCAAGGATCATCATAATTACCAAACAATTCAGTTAATGTCGTTTCCCCTTCATATGAAAGACTATATTCCTTCTGAAAGGTATGTATTAATTTATCATTTTTAATAAAATCAATATCTATGTTTTTCACAATACCTGAATGATGGTAAATAATATCTAATCCTATTAGTTGATTATCAATCCATCTATCTTGTAATTCTTTCATATTCATTAACACTTACCACCCGCTTTTTTATTTTTACTTACTATTTGAGGCCTTTTGGGAGTACCCGTTTCAGGCAATTTAATTCTAGGAACATCAGAGTTTTAGGCTTTGAATTTAACTTTTTACTCAGATTACTACCATAAGTTCCTCCTGTTGCAGGCGGAGGTAAAGGATCTGATAAGTTAACTCTGTTAATAGGAACTGACTCAGGGTGAGAGCATGAAAGGCTGGTTTTTGAACTAATCGTGCAAATAAAACACTAATTGATACTTTAACAAGACCAGATTGAGTGATCTTCATCCTAATTATGGTTACTCAACATACATTTCAAGCTCAAGAAACGTTCATGCTCCCGCCCTGCTTAATTCTTAAGATCCTATCTATGAAAATCACATAAACTCAACCTTAAATCCATATTTTTTAAATATATTCGCCATAATAGAAACATAATCATCTTGATATTTTTTTCTATTTAATGCTGTATTAAAAATAGTAAAAATCCGATTACTGTTTTTAAAAATTATTTTTTTACCTTGGTGTTTAATATCAATTAAACAATCTTCAAGAGAGTCTAGATTTCTACCTACATATCCTTTCTTTCCTAATATGGACTCTCCTAAACAACAGTATAAACTTGGTATATCAGTAATGCGAGAGCAATCAACAACAATATCATTTTCAATATTTTTCTTCTTAAGATCACTCCAATCAGCGCTAAGATCCAACCATACTTTCTTTTTTCTACTGGACAAATCAGCCCAATCTAGATAAACACTATCATAACTATTCCATGAAGAAACCATTTGGGAATACAAATTAACATAATTACAATTCACCCAAGAATCTGAGGATGCCATTATAATCACATTATTATTTTTATCGATAAATTTTGCCTGATCAATAACAAATAGGGAGGCAAGATATTCATACCCGCCAACTCTTTTTATATTTAAGCATTTATTTTTATTAAAGAAATGAAAGTCATAGTCATTATAATAACTTATTCCCTTTAAGAAACACAAATAATTTTCACCAACTTTATTTACATGGAGAAGTTCAATTTCTCCAATATCCAAATCATCACTTTCTAATACAGTTTTAGATGGCATACATAATTTCCTTAAATAAAACTTTTACAAATTAACATGATTTTCTTCCCATACGTTCCCAATCTGAGTGGATTTTTTCGTAATGATCTAGGCTATAACCATATTTTGAATATGGATTTCCTTTTGAGTCAATACCATCTAATTTTAATATTCTGTGTTTATGATTTAATCCAGGGACCTCGTACTCTACCGCCCCTTTCCATTTTGGCCACTCTCTTCCTTGATATATTTTAGGGGCTCCGTAATCATCTAATCTCGGAACACCACCTCCATTTTTAATGTTCTCCAATGCTTCATTAAATGCATTTTTAGTTTTCGCCGGATATTCTTCTGGCTTTTTCTTTTGTTTTGCTAACCCAAGCGGATCGATCCAAGACAAAGGATTAGGAGCATACACGTATATATTCAACCCACCATTTAACCCGATCGGGTCTGGCGAAATAAACCGACCAATCTCAGGGGCATAATATCGATATGTATTAAAGTGCAGCCCCGTCTCTTTGTCAAAATATTGCCCCGCATAGCGCAGATTCTGGTCAAAGTTTCGGGTTGAACGTTCCGTATCGGTAAAATAGGCCATTGTGGTGCTGTTGACGGCGCCAAAAGCGTCATATTTCCCCGACCATGCAATTTTGCCGTCTTCATCCGTCACTTCGAGCGGTGCACTGTTGATATCGGTGTGATACCAGAAATAATTATGCACAGTGCCTTTAGCAACGATACAGGCCAGCGGTGTGTAACTCTCGTGAGATTCGTAACAATAGGTCTGGGTTTTACCCGTATTGGTATGGCGTTCCTGCAACAATTTCAGGCTGTGCCAGACAAAATCCGTCTGTTCCTGTTGCGGTGTCCCTGTCGGCCATGTCGTTACCACCTTACGAATACGCCGTCCAAGGGCATCGTAATGATAGATGGCTTTCATGCCGTTGCCTTCAGCGAGTGTCAGGCGATTATCCCCATCGTAGCGGTAAACCTGTCGATTACTGCTGCTTGTCCCACGGCTGATAACATTGCCGTGGGCATCATGTTCATAACGCCATTGGTTCCACTGACTCAGCCTGTCACCCTGTGGAGTCAGGTATTTTTTCTGCTCCGTCTCTTTTTCCATCGTGGATTGCGGACGTTCAAGCAGATTATCCGCACGGTCGTACCACAGCATTTCTTCAAAGCTGTCCACGCTGGTGACTTTTTTCAGCCGGCTTTCCGAGTCATACAGGTACTCCACCCAGCCACGGTAATGGTCTTCCATCAGGGACAGATCATCCTGTTGGTCGTAATGCCACGCACGCCACGGTTTGCCCTGTCCAATAGCCGCTGATTTATCCCTGACGCTGTATTGGCTGATTCGACGCCCCAGCGGATCATATTCGCGGAACTGGAACAACTTCCCTTGTGTCCGGCTGGTTTCGCGATGCAGATTGTCCCGCTCAAACTCGGTGATCATCTGCTGATTATGGCGAATGGCACTGAGATGACCGGAGCCGTAGTAAAGCCAGCGCAGGGTATCACCTTGTGGCAGAGTCAGCTCAGTCAGGTTATCCATTTCATCGTAGCTGAACTGGATAATATCCTCGCCGTTTTGTTCCCTGATCACCCGCCCCAATGCATCGTAGGCAAAGCTGACTGTATTCGGTAATAACCCCAGTTGTTTTCCCGTGGCATTCGGTTCACGGGAGGCGACCAGTAACCGATCCATGTTATCCCACTGGTACTGGTAATTGTCGGTGCCGGTTTCCCGTTTAATCAGGTTGCCTGCAGCATCGTAATGCAGGTAAACCGCGCGGACAGGTTGCCGGAATACCCGATCACCCATGCGTTTTTCAGTTCGCAACAAACCGGCAGCATTGTATTCATACTGGATAAGGGTGTCGTCAGGGCGGATTTCTTCAATCAAACGCCCTTCTGCATCACGGTTCAGCTGATAGCGGCCGCCATTGGCATTTTCAATCTGTACCAGATAGCCTTCGGGATTGTAATGATAACGGATTTGGCGTTGCAGACGGTCAGTGGCACAAACCACCTGTCCCAATGCATTATATTCCCAACCACGGGTGGTGTTTTCATTGCGCTGGTGATGCGTCAGCCGACCGGCATTGTCCCACACCATTTGCTCTGTCGAGCCGTCCGGGTAAGTCACCATTGAGAGCTGTCCGGCATCGTCATAGTGATAACGAACGCTTTCCATCAGGGCATTGATAAAACGGCTCAGCCGATTTTCATCATCATAGCCCCATGTGCTTCTTTGCCCTGAACAATCGGTATGGCTGATTAACTGCCCCTGGCCATTCCACATAAAATGGCTATCGCCGCCTTTGGCATCCGTGCGTTTATGAGGGCGCAACGTCTTCAGGCTGTAATAATAACGGGTCGTTTGTTTCAGTGGTGACGTTTCGCTGACCAGACGCCCGAACTCGTCATATTCCAGCGCCGTTTCTGTGCCATCCGGCCAGAAAATGAAAGCCAGCCTGTCCGTGTCATTCTGGTATTGCCACTGTGTCTGATTGCCATTGCCATCGATCATGCCCAGCAACCGGCCTAATTTATCCCATTCACCTGAGCGGGTATGACCTTCACCATCTTTGTATCCGTTCGGCAGGCCAAACTCATCCCACAAGAGATGGTGCTCTGTGCCATTACGGTCAGCACAATGAATGATTTGATGATCCTCGTTCAATCTCCAGACGGAACAAGAGCCATCATGCCAATGGGCGGTGCGGGTCAGGTTTTCATCATCATAATCCAGTCGGTAGCCTGCGCCTTCGCTGGTTTTCTGGGAAATAACACGCCACAAACCTTCTTCGGTGGCTTCCCATGCGTAATCACAGCGCAGACCACGCTTATCCTGATGCCATGCCATCATACCGTGTTCAGTCCAGCCGAATTGACGCTGGAGATGGTCATTGCGATGGCTGACACCGATAAGCCGGGCGTTCTCATCGTAGCGATAATGGCAAAGACGCACACGTTGGCCGTTATACAACTCTCGCCAGATGGTGGTAATTCGGGAAACCGTTTTGCCATTGATTTCCATGAGCTGATAATCACAGTGCAGATTCATTGCGCCGCAACCGGTGATATTGACCATCTGATGCTGGTCGTTGTAATGGAATCGTTGCTCATTGCCGACATTATCACGAATGTGGCTTAACCGGCTGATACCATCATTGTCAAAAACGGCATAGTGGTAAACCAATTCGCCCGCATCACGGATTTCCCATTCGCCATCTTCCGTGTGTATCAGCCAGCTTTGAGCATCGGGGCAGAAACAACGGTGGCCTTCCGGCACATCCGGGAACGGGATGATATCCCCGGATAAATTACGCCAAAGCATGCCCTCTTCAACGCGGATTAATTGACTTTCCCAGAATAAATTCCAGCCCTGACCCAGCACACTGTCATACTGATAGCTGCTCAGGTAACTGCGTTGCCAGTAGAGAGGGAATTCAGCCTCAAAAACAAAATCCAGTTCATCGTCATCATTCAGAAACTTTTGGCCGGCAATCACTTCAACCGGATTCGCCAAAATGCCCACCACCGGCAATGCCACGCCAAGCCACCCAAACCGGCACGCAAATTTGCGGATTTTATCCGCCCCCGGCAATTTGCTGAACAGCTTTTGCAATGCGCCGGGGCCTTTGGCGGCGGCTCCGCCAAAGCTGAACAATCCCGCCGCAAACATGGTTAAATCAGAGGCGGTATATGCCCATTCGGGGATTTCTGGTGTGATTTTTTCTGTTGTTTTTGTCCCCCCACCGATAATGACATTCGGAGAGCCTGTCATCACGGCGGCATCACAGGTGGTTTTATCGCCCACCCGCGATGCAGGAAATCCGTTAATCAGTACGGAATCCGAACCTTGCGCCATCTGGCGGATACCATTTTCTTTACTGCATGCCACCTGACTTCGTGTTGCAATGGCCGCCGCCTTGTTATTGATAAAGACATTGGGCGAACCCGTTTCAATCGTTCCGGTGGGGCTTTGCGACGATGCCCCTATTGAAACACCAGCATCACGCGCCTTATCCCCTAAAGCGCTTGCTGCCATTCCCACAGCAATGGCAGCACCAATCAACAAAACGCCGACCCCGATACATGAAGCTGCCACCCCTGCCGCAAAAAGAAATCCGGCGGCAATTCCGCCTGCGGCAGAAATTAAGGAGCCGATGAGAGTTCCACCAATTAAGCCGGCCATTGCATTGGAATGGCCTATCGTATCTCCCAACCTTGCTGCTTCTGGCATAACGTTCTCTCCCTAGAACTGAAAACTTGTCAGACAGTCATCCAGCCACTGCCGCTGTGAGTCAGTGAAGGCCTGCTGGGATGACAGGGTAAAAATCAGCACTTTTTTCTCATCCCGCTGAAATGCCGCCTGATACTGGTAAACCTGTTGCCCTTTCTTGGGGCGGTAGCGGGAAAGCAATAAATGACCTTGTAGCAAGTTGTCACCTAGTGTGGCGGGATGTTCTTCAAGCAGTTGCCAGTCTTTCAGACCGTTTTTCAGCAACGTCTTCTGGCGGATGATATAACCGGCTAAATCTTCCCCTTCATTTAACTGATCGCGGCTGATATTCAGTGCGGGCACATTGGGAGCGATAATAATATTGACGGTCTGTTCCTGATAACCTTCCGGTAGAGTAATACTGCCTTCCGAGAACAAACAGCGTGGGCGTGTTTCCATATTTCCTTTGCCTCTTTAAAAATAAATTTATGTTTTAGTAACATGATTAAAGGCAGGATATAACAGCCACATTTATGAACTCCAGAGTGAATAAGGAATCAGCACGGAAATTGTGATTAACTTCTATTTATAAATAAAATCAGATTATCACCTAGTGTCAATTTAACTTAATGCTTCAAACTAAAATCACACTGACGCGCTGCGCTTGCCTTCTCTGATTTATCTGGTTAATACATTAACCAGATAAATCAGAGATCTGGAAAAATACTACACCCGCCAGAAAAACCATTTTTATTTACCCCTCCCTATTAAAGAATTAGAGGTAAAACTGTTCACCCTGTTCACCTCTGAGTATTTATATTTAAATTCATAACGTTAGAGGGTGATGAATTGAAATCCAACTCATCACCACTCTTCACCCAACCCTTCACCTTTAAATCTTAAAAAGGTGAACAGGGGTGAAGACTTGTGAACAGTTTAAAAAAACTATTCACCCTATAATACCTTGATATATATGATTTAAATTATGGGTGAACAGTAGTGAACACTTTTTACTATTTTTTAGGAAATCTTTATCTGTGTGAAAAAAGTTATTCTTCTGGCAGGTTATTTCATGTCAGTTTCGGCAGCCATTCGATAGCGGTATCGATATTCAGGCTCAGATTGCTGCGAATACCCTGTTTACTTTTCTTACGCAGGTAATGCTGGTTGTATTCAGCCAGTGCGCCGGGCATATCCATACCGAATCGGGTCACGGAAACCGGTTTATTCAGGTTATTACCTTTCATATAAGCAAGGTAGGCGTGATAGAGGTATTTACGGGGATTAAATGGCACGATTTCCGCATTGCCGATTAACAGGCCATCCGCTTCATGAGAAGCCACCAGATAACCGCAAAAATCAACCAAAGGATCTGTACCCCGTTTAATATCCAGTGCTTCTTTGGATTTTTGTTGCTCTGCCAGTAAACGCTTTGCCGTTTGTGGATCAGCAAACCGATGCAGCAGTTGTCGGATAATGATGGGCAGTTCTGCCGCGATTTTGTTCCGCAAAAGCGGATCGCGTTCATTCTCCGGCACCACTTCGGAAAAGTTGAAAATCACCCGACGCCGCGACACTCCGCCACTGCGATCACTGAAACTCATGGCGTTATTGTTCACCGCCAGCACCACAGCAGGAATGCGGGTTGAATAAGGCTGTTTGTGCTTCGGGTCAACGGCGACTTCATCCCCACCTGTAATCGCCTTGATGCCGGAACCATCGCCCACATAGCGCGTCTGGTCGGGCAGAATAATCAACGAATATCCCACAACCAGTGCGCGTTCCCGTGGATTTTCCAGTACGGCCATACTGGCAGAAACCGTATTGCCTTTGCCTGCTAGCATTGAACAAATTTCAGCAAAGATGCTTTTGCCACTGCCTCCAGCGCCGGTAACTTCCAGAAATAACTGCCAGTCATAACGGTTCGCCAGCACCATAAACAGCGCGGCCAACACTCTCTCTGCTTTGTCTTCACAGCTGCCTGTTGCACGGTTAAGCCAGTGCCAGAACTGAGGTGCATGGCTTTGCAGGGTTTCCCCCGAAACGGGGGAATTGAATTCAACGTCGTTAGCAAGCAGCAGCCAGTCATGTTTGTGATGAGGCCGGAACTGACCGATTTTCAGGTCAAATACCCCATTACGGAACCCGATTAAATGGCGTTCTGGCGAGTTCATCATGGGAAGCTGTAATTTCAGTGCATCCACAGCAGCGCTGATACCGTGCGGTGAGTACGGCATTTTTTCTTCCATAAAAGCCGCCACCATTTCCCGCTGTAAATCGCGGTTACTGACCGGACACCAGATAATACCATCATAGTGATGAACGGTTTCCGAAGCGCCATCCAATGCCAAATCACCGTCATAACGTGCCAGTAACACTTCTCCGCGCTGACTGGCTCCCATCTGGCATAATGTTAATTTTGACGATTCGGTATCATTGGGCTGAATGACCGCTTTTTTCGTTATGGGTGCCGGTTGATAAAGCCCTTGAACAAACGCCAGCTTTGCCGTTTCTACACCGTGTTGTTGGCGGTAGTCGTCCCAATCGGCTTTATGATCTGTCGGCGGTAACGTGATCCAGCCATTAACCGCAATAGAGGCTTTTTCTGCCGAGATTTTACCGGTATTCACTTTCGGTTTACCGTTCTTATCCAGTTCACTGGGATGATGCCAGTCGTTATCGGCAGCAATAATAATTTTCGTATCCGGCCAACGTTCCCTGACTGATTGAGCAACGGAGAGCAGATTGTCCGCGTCCAGTGCTGCCAGAACAGCGCCACTACAGAGTTGGTTAACCGTGAGTGCCGTGGCGTAACCTTCGGTAATGATGACGGTATCAGGGTTCTCTTCCAGCGTTGATAAAGGAATAAACGCGCCTTTCTTCTGGCTACCGGTGAGTAATTTTTTCTCGCCATCCGGTTTGATGATCTGTGCGCCTGTTACTTTTTTGTCCAATGTTGCGAGTCGCAACACTGCTGAATTATCAGGCAATAACCGCTGATTAGGGCAATGCAGCCCTTTTGAGGTCAGATAGGGAGATTGTCCGGTAACGGTCTGCGCCATCAGGGCCGCTACTCTGTCGGCAATCGGCTGTGTTGGTTGAGTGGTTTTTCTGGCTGGCTTGGGTTCGGGCAAGGGTAATGCCAGTACATCCGCAATGATTTTCGCCGCCTCAGTAATAGAAATTCCTTTGGTTTTTGCCACCAAATCCAGCCCATCGCCGTAGTTCGGTATGTCACACTGGCGACAATACCAGTTGCCATGATGGTGATCATCAATAAAGTGAAAACGGTCAGTGCCGCCGCAAATCGGGCAGGCACCATGTTTATCTTTTGCCGGAATATCAATACCACAGGCAGGCAGCAGATTTTCCCAATGATACATGGCGGATTTTTTCACGGTCTGGATCAGATCGAGCGATTTTTGACGAGCAGTTTTATCTGAAAGTGTAAATTTAGGGTGAGTTTGGGTATGCTGTATATCAGCCATCATCGTTACCTCGTATAACGGTTGTTGGTCAGACGCCTCAGTTGTGTTGTCGCACACTGGGGCGTTGTTTTTTTATATTACGTTTCTTATGTTATGTGTTATGCCGCTCGTGAACCTGCGATCCGCTGCGCAATCCAGTTATCAATCTCTGATTCAATAAACGCGATGGAACGGGAGCCGAGTTTAATTTGTTTCGGGAATTCCCCATCGCTAATCAGTTTGTAGATCCACGCCTTGCTATAACCCGTTCTGCGTTGAACTTCGGGCAAACGAATAAGATTTTCTTTCGGTGCTGTCATTGTCATATTTTTTCTCTCCTGTTACCGAGTCCTTGAGCGCTCATCGTGGACGTTGTTTGATGACAGGCGGATTATTTAAAAAGCAAGATTAAATGAACAGCGTTAATTGTTTACTCCATTTGTGAAATTTATCAATTTATAGGGAGTACCAACTCCCGAATTGTATGCTGTATGAAAAACAGTCACTGTTGGAGCCTCCAACACAGTCTAAAAAACATCCATCATCCATGTTCTGTATAAAAAAATAACTTTGTTGGCACTGCCAACAAAGAATAAAAAAGCACCATCCCCCTATGACTGGTACGAAAAATAGCTCTGTTGGCACTGCCAACGTGGTGTAAAAAGCAACCGTACCTTTACGTTCTTTTATCAACCATCTGTAGATAGTATGAAAAACAGGCTGCTGTGCCCCGGGCACAGGCGTTTAAAAAATCACCGTATCTTTACGCCCTTTTGCCAATTTTTCCGATCAGCACATTTTCACCGTGTTCCAGCATCTCCATATGATCCGCATACCATTGCAGCATTTCCCTGCGCCCCTCCAGATATTGGGCGTGATTGTAAGTTCCCCGGATGCTGTTCTTATCAACATGAGCAAGCTGAGTTTCAATCCAAGCCGTGTTATAACCTTGTTCATGCAGGATAGTACTCATGGTATGGCGGAAGCCGTGGCCGGTTGCCCTGCCATCATAACCAATGCGTTTAATAACCTGATTAATGGCGGCCTCACTCATCGGTTTACCCGCATCATTACGCCCGGGGGAAAACGTATTTCCCACGCCCTGTAATAGAGTGAAGTTTGATAAGAATGGCTTTAACCTGATTGGATAGCGGGACGATGTGAGGGCGGCGCATTTTCATTCGCTCAGCAGGTATCTGCCAGATATCCTTATCGAAATCGAATTCAGTCCATTCTGATTCTCTCAATTCGATGGTACGCACGCCGGTAAGCATCAATAAACGTGTCGCAGACTGAGTCACTTCGCTTCCGGTATAGCCCGCCAAGGCGATGAGGAATTCATTCATTTGGTCGGCTAAAAGGTGTGGGAAGTGTTTTTGCTTCGGTGCTTTAAGTGCGCTGGCAAGATCAGTAACGGGATTGAACTCAGCCCGCCCGGTAATCACGGCATAGGTGAAAATTTGCCGACAGGCCTGTCTGGTTTTTTTCAATTTATCCAAAACACCGCGTTGCTCCATTTTTCGGAGAACAGCCAGCATTTCGGCGGGTTTAATCTCGGTAACGGCACGTTTGCCAATATACGGGAAGATGTCTTTTTTCAGGTATTCCAGAATGTCTTCAACATACCCTTTTGACCAGTTGGGGCGTTTATGCTCGTGCCACTCAATGGCGATGGATTCAAAACTATTGCTGACCGCAAACACTTTGGCTGCCTTTTCAGCTTTCTTTTCCTCTATCGGATCATGACCATCCGATAGCATCCGCCGTGCTTCGTTTCTCTTGGTTCTTGCTTCTGCGAGGGAGATATCAGGGTATACCCCTAATGCGAGTAATTTTTCTTTGCCTGCGATCCGGTACTTCAACCGCCAATAGCGAGCGCCATTAGGGTTAACCAATAGATATAGTCCGCCACCATCTGCAAGTTTATAAGGTTTTTCTTTCGGCTTTGCAGTGTCCACCTGTCGGGCTGTTAACTTCATCTGGGGGTATCTCACTTCATTGAACCTGAACGTACCCCTAAATATACCCCCATAAGATCGTGGATTTCAACCTACCTGACTGGACTATAGAAGAACGGAAAAGCGCTAACAATGCGTATTTACTGGAGTTTTGTGGACTTTGGAAGACGTTAAGATATGAATGGATGGTACGCCCTACAGGATTCGAACCTGTGACCTACGGCTTAGAAGGGCAATTTTTTATGATTTTAGGTGATTTCTATCGATTTCATTACATTTCATCTTTTTGATTTTAAATGAATTTAACATATTGAATGATGTCATCCTATATCATACTATTTCACCACTAAGACACCCATTAGAGCACCCGTAATTATGGCTGGATTACTCCTTACCGATAGCAAGATAAAAGGCATTAAACCTAAAGATCAGGCCTACTACGTTTGGCAGGCATCAGCAACTCGTGGAACAGGTAGGTTAGGGTTAAAAATCTACCCTTCTGGTAGAAAAGTCTTTGTTTACAAGTACCACCTTAATGGCTCAAGGAAATTCCTGACCTTGGGTGATTACCCTGCACTGACTCTGGCTGAGGCAACATCAAAAGCTCAAGATGCCCAAGAAAAGTTGTCCTCTCCTGAAAAAATCATTATAAACCACGCTACAATCGAGCAGCTATTTAAAGATTATATTTCTGACCAAAAACGCCGAGGAAAACGATCATACGACAAAACCGAATACAGGCTAAATCAAGTATTAGATAGCAAACACATTGATAGAAATGCTCCAGCAAAAGATATCACCCCAGACCACATTAAAAGAGTACTGGCGGAATTTATATCACGTGGTGCTGTTGCTGGCTCAAATAAGGCTCGTTCAAATCTTCATGCTGTATTTAATTTTGGTCTATTTGCTGACAATGACCCAGCCAAGCTGAACGAGAAAGTTATCTATGGGCTAGATCGAAACCCTGTGACTATCGTTCCGCGACAAGAAGGTGCAGATAGGGCATTAGATAGATTTCTATCGTGGGATGAAATGAAAGCAATTCTGGAATTGTTCCAAGTTTCTCGGACAATATTTCCAATCAATCCAGATTACGGCCGATTGCTGTTACTCTGTATTTTTACCGCTGGTCAGCGCCCTTGGGAAATAATGACTAATACGAAAGATAATTGGGATAAAAAGAATAACACGCTAACAGTACCACCCCATATATCCAAAAATAGTGATTACCATGTGATCCCGTTATGTGAGTCCGCCACCAAAATATTAGAGCAGCAAGCCAAACAATATCCAGACTCAGAATTCCTATTTCCCGGAGATACTAAAGAAGGTCATTTACTCACTGCGGAATATGCCAAACAGATCCGAAAATTTTGTGCTCGATATGATTTTGAAAAATTTACACCAAGGGATATCAGGCGAACTTTTAAAACGCTTGCAGGAGAGATGGGGATCAGTTCTGAGATGAGGGATCGGTTGCAGAACCATAAAAAACCCGGCGTCTCATCCAAGCACTATGACCGTTACGACTATCTGAAAGAAAAACGGGAAATTATAGATCAATGGGAAAATAAGTTACTATCACTATAGGGCAGAAAACTGCCCTTTGAAATCCAGGCAATTGTCTAACAAAGTTGAGTTATTTGAATTAACTTAATCCTCATATTGCTAAATATGCCAAATATTAATTTTTCTGTTTCTATTTAGGATTTAGCTCATCTCAATATTTAATTTCATTTGAATTAATAGCTGGCATATATATTCAATGCAAATATATCATTCATAGTTATGTTTTTTATTAAACGAAAAAACATGAAATAAAAAATCTCATTGCTAAAAGCAGTTTTTTTGTGATCGAGTTCATAAACTTAATATGATCATGATTTTGTCAAACCCGTTACCTATTTTTTTATTTTTACTTCATGACGTTACGAAAAAACACCTTTTATGGATAAATATTAAGTGGTTCTATACATTAATCACATACGCTATCTAAGAATATTATTTTTCAACCGCAATCATTTTAACTTTTTACACTGTAATTGTCGGATGCCATTTTTTATTTCACTTGATTTAATTTGGTCTTTACTCCTTCGTTATTTATTATTGCCCCCATTTTATTTATCACGGATCAGTCGATATATTCGGACACAAAGTCCCTTCAAATTATCGAAAAACAACCTATTGCGTCCTTAATTAACAAATTTGTCGGAAACAATGTGAGTTAGATTTAAATCTTGTGCCCGAATGTTATGGCCTGCGTTGTTATCAGGCGGGATAGCCTATTTCATAACATTCCATCATCTCAGGGAGACACACCATGTCAATAAAGAAGAACATCGATAAATTGAAGAAAGGACAAGCCCTTGTTCAGCAGGGACAAGGAGCTGTTCAGAAAGCGAAACAGGTTGCAGGCAAATTGAGCAGCGGCATGTCAGGAACAGCAGGTTTAATCCCGGGTGGCGGTTTTGCCGGCGGAATAGGCGGCAGTTCAGGAAGTGGCATTTCAGGCACGGCGGGATTAATTCCAGGCGGCGGTTTTACTGGGGGACAGGGGCTGGCAGAACGCTCAGCCGGGGGACAAAATGCCGCCACCAAAGCGCTGGAAAAAGTCGGCCAGATGCTGATGGGCGGGCGTGACCCGAGTGGCCTGCAATTTACCCTGACCGCAGGTAACTTACCGCCACAAACGTTTGTGGTGACCGATTTCACCCTGAACGAAAGTTTTTCCCAGCCGTTCAGCCTGAGTGTGGGACTGGCGAGTGCCGACCCGGCTATCGACTTTCCGGCCGTACTGGATCGCACCGCTACACTGACCATTCTGCAAAATGGTCTCGAACAACGCAGCATCACGGGGATCGTTTCCCGCTTTGAGCAGGGTAACACCGGGTTGCACCAGACCACCTACCAGATGACTATCCGGCCTGACCTGTGGCGCACGACCCTGAGACAGAACTCGCGCATTTTCCAGCAGCAGGATATCGCCACCATCATCACGACTATCCTGAAAGAACATAACATCCGCGATGTGATCTTCAGCCTGCGCCATCCTCATCCGGCGCGCGAATTCTGCGTGCAGTATCAGGAAAGTGACTTTGCCTTTCTGCAACGGTTAACGGCGGAAGAGGGCATTTTCTACTTCTTCGAATGCAGTAACGGGCGCAACACGCTGGTATTCGCCGACGACTGCGGTTCAGTGCCGCCGGGCATACGCCTGCCCTATCAGCCGAGTGAGGGCAGTACGCTGGGTGAACCGGCTGTCAACAGCCTGACCAGCAGCGCACAGATACGCCCGGCGCAGGTCCAGCTTAAGGATTACACCTTCAAGAACCCGGCGTGGCCAGCAGAATTTCACCAGCAAATGCGGGACGAAAATCTGCAACAACTGTATTACGAGCACTACGATTACCCCGGCCGTTTCAAGGACGAAGCCCATGGCAAGGATTTTACCCGCTATCGGCTGGAGGCACTGCGCAGCGACGCCGTGACCGGACAGGGCAGCGGCAATGCGATAGCCCTGCAACCGGGCAAACTGTTCATCCTCGATAACCATCCACGGGCAGACCTGAATCAGTCATGGCAAACCGTCTCCGCAAGCCACAGCGGCAGCCAGCCGGGTGCCCTTGAAACGACAACTGGCGGCAGCGGCACCACGCTGCACAGCCACTTCTACTTCATCCGCCAGAACCAAAACTGGCGCCCAGCACCGCTGCCCAAACCAGTGATGGATGGCCCACAAATCGCTAAGGTAGTCGGCCCGGCCGGCGAAGAAATCTTCTGTGACCAGTACGGCCGCGTGCGTCTGCAATTTCCGTGGGACAGGTACGGTAAGAGCAACGACCAGAGTTCCTGCTGGATACGGGTCAGCCAGCCATGGGCAGGTCAGGGCTGGGGGATGCTGGCCATCCCACGTATCGGACAGGAAGTGGTGGTGGATTTCCTGCACGGCGACCCCGACCAGCCGATAGTCACCGGCCGCACCTACCATGCCAGCAACATCCCGCCGGGTGCCTTGCCGGGCAGCAAAACCCAGATGGCGTTCCGCTCCAAAACCCATAAGGGACAGGGCTACAACGAACTGCTGTTTGAGGATGCCAAAGGCAGCGAACTGCTGTCACTGCACGCGCAGAAAGACATGTACACCAAGGTTCTCAACAACCGCGATACCCATGTTATCGCCAACCACAGCGAAACAGTGGAGAAAAATCAGATCATCACGATCAATGAGAACAAAGAGGAAACGGTCACGCTCAACAGCACGGAAACGGTAAAGGAGGTACGCAAACTGATTACTGGCAAAAACTACATTATCGAGGTCGGTGCGCACAAGGCAGAGACCATCACCAATACCCTTTCCATCACGACCGGCGATGTGATTGAGCTGAAATGTGGCGCAAGCGTCCTGCGCATGGACAGCAACGGCAAAATTACCCTTAAGGGCAGTGAGTTTAAGTTTGAGGCAAGCGGCCCGGTGCAAATCACCGGTAAAGATATCGACCTGAACTAGAAAGGACGGATTGAGATGGAATTTCGTAACCTGACCCCCTTTGCGGTGATGAACTATCAGATGCTCGATATTGAAGATACCGAACATCACGTTGTGGTGATAAAAATCGGCTATCAGCTCCTGCCTGCCGGACAGGGGGAATACAGCGCTGAATTATTGCCCGCACCGCCCCTGTGTTTACAGGATGAATACCGTGGGCAGATGAATGTCTCACAGGTGTTGCGGGAAAGTGACCTTGCCCCGTTTAAACCGCGCTGTGACGTCATTGTCAACGGCATAGCTTATGCACCGGAGGGCCGGCCCTGTACCGAATTCCCCGTGCGATTGCAGGTGCAGAATAAACGGGGGCAAACGTTGCTTGATAAAACCCTGTCAGTCAGTGGCGAACGGGACTTTATCCGCAATACGGATGGCCACTGGCAACTGACCACGCCGAAACCTTTTGCAACGTTGCCGCTGGATTACCGCCATGCCTTTGGCGGTCAGTGCAAAATCTATGCTGACGAAGAAGCAAGCCAGCACCTCCGGGAACGTGACCGGCTCACGCCCGAACAACGCCAGCAGCATCCTGACGGAGAAAAAGCACCGATCGCTCACGCCACTTGTGAAAGCAATCCTCTCGGTAGTGGATTTATCACGCCGTGGTATGCCGAGGCCAAACAATCCACCCGCTACCCGGCACCACGTATCACCCGGCCGGATGCACCGTTTACCGTTGAGCATTTTGTCGCTCAACTGGAGGGAACGTTATCGCCCGATATCCCAGCCAGCCAACCGCAGGGCATGGGCTTTATCGGCCGTCCGTGGCTGCCCCGCCGTCAGCTTGCCGGCACTTACGATGCCGACTGGCTGGCACATCGTCATCCCTATCTGCCGAAAGATTTTGACTTCGGCTACTGGAACGGTGCACCGGCTGACCAACAGATCGACTGGCCGGAAACCGATATTGCCATCATGTTAAGCGGCCTGACGCCAGATGGTGAACTGCATGTCACCCTGCCGGGGCACCGTCCGTTTATTCTGCTGCGGATGCAAAACGGCATTCTGCTTCCTGTTCCGATGCGTACGGACACGTTAATACTCGACAGCGAAGCAAGGACGCTGCATATGACTTGCCGACTGAGCTTCAAAACCTCCCTGCCCGTGCGGGTCGCTGAAGCCCGGTTTGAAATCAATCCGGAAGCACCGTTGCTCAAACTCGCCCCACTGGAAGAGGAGAAAAAGGATGGCTGATAACTACATCGCCCGAACCGCGGGCGAATGGCTGATAATCGGTATTCTGCCGGACGTGTGCAAAACCCCGATGGGCTCATCAACGCCGCCAATCCCGTATCCGGTCATCGCGAAACTGGCGGACAGTTCGGTGCCGGAAAAAACCGTGCGTGCCAATGGCAAGCCAGTGGTGGTGTTTGCCCGCAGTTTTGTACCCACCACAATCGGTGACCAGCCCGGTGTGGCGAATGGCGTCAAAAGCGGCACGGTCGGCGGTAAATGCCATCCGCAGGAGCATACCAAGACGGTGCGGGCCGGCAACAAACTGGTGCTGCGTCACGGGGATAAATTTTGGATGAATGGAGCATAAGGAAGGAAACCATGTCAGAAGATAAATCTAACCGAAAGGAAGTGTCGTCAGAAACGAGCGAATACGTTCCGCCACAACCCAATACGGCCTTACCACCAAAACCACGCAGTGACAACCCAACCGGTGAGGGCAACACGCAGGGTAAAATCATCGGTCAGGCACCACAGGGAGCGAATCCGCCTCATGAGGCGAATCCGGTGGTGATACCGGAAAGCAAACCCGAAATGAGTGCATGGGAAGCGCTGAAAACAATGGGAAAAGCGTTAGGAAACGCTGCCGTAGACAAAGCCAAAGAAACAAAACAAGACCTGTCAACCGTAAGCGGATGGAATCCGATTGAACAGCAGAAAGGCATTGCCAAAACCGTCAGTAATACCGCCGTGGGGCTGGGCGAAATGGCCATTAAGGGCGGAATGCTGAACTCAGCTCGTGAAGCGGACGAATCAGCCCGTTCGTTAGCTTTCTGGGGGAAAGTATTTGGCAACCCTGACACCGAAAAACAGGCTAAAGTGATAGGCGAAGTCGCCGATGCCGGCCGCACGAATGCCAAACAGTTTAATCTTGACGAGTACAAGATGACACTGGACACACCCGGACAACGTATTGGCGGCACAACCGCTGAAATTGCCATGCTTATCGGCCCGATAAAAGGTGCAGGTACTGCGGGATCAGTGACTAAAGCAACCGAAATCGCGAAAGTGGCAGAAGCGGGTGCACTGGCGACAAAATCCCGTGAGGCAGCACAGGTCGTAGAAGCCGGTACACTGGCGGCTAAAAACACCAACCCTGCCGCTGGGGCTATAATCAAAGAAAAACCCCCGACATCCCCGAAAACGGAAGTCAAACCCACAACTGAAAAGCCCGCCGATAACGCTGCTCCCTCCGGCAAAAAAAAGGGCAATGACAACGAGCTGTCCAGTACAGAGGGCGATCCGGTCGATATGGCCACCGGCGATTTCCTGCAAGTCTGGCCGGTTCTCGCCATTCCGGGGTTGTTGCCAATAAACCTCAGCCGAACCTACCGCTCCACGGCGGATTTACACGGTCTGTTTGGTGCCAAATGGGCGGATGACTGGTCACTGAAACTGGTTATCAGTCAGGGGGAAGTGCACTATACCCATACCGATGGCGTGATCTACGATTATGCCACACCGGATAATCGGGTCTTGTCCCGTAACCATAATCTTCCTCATTGCCTGCTGACGGGAGAACTGACCGGCGAACTGTGCCTGACCGACCGCCGCGCCCAGTTGACGTACCATTTCAACCCGATTTCAGGCAACACGCGAAAATTGTCTGCTATCACTGACCGACGTCAGAACCGGATTGATTTTATCTACGATAAGCAGTCACAACTGACGGCCGTCACCCGCAATGACGGCCTGCGGTTAAGCCTGCACTATCTGGACGGCCGGCTTCACACGATCACGATGCAGGAAAACCGCGAAGGCCAGCCTGCCGAACAATGTTTGTTGACCTGTCAATATGATTCACAGGGATATCTGAAAGAGTGCGACGCCTTCCAGCACAACCACCTGTGGCATGAATATGATGTGCAGGGGAGGATGATCCGCTGGCATGATACCGACCAGACTGACCTGACGATAACCTATGACGAACGCGGGCGGGTACTCAGCACCACCTCTCCCAGCGGTTACTGGCACGACCGCTTCCGCTACGATGACAATGCCCGCGTAACCACCTATCTGGACGGCGAAGGGGGCGAAACCCGCTACCACTATGATCCGAACGGGTTGGTGATACGGGAAATGGACCCGCTGGGCCGCATTACCCGTCGCCAGTGGCGGGGCAGCCTGCTGATGTGGGAAAGTGACCCGTCAGGGCAGATGACCACCTTTGACTACAATGCAGACGGGGCATTGACCGAAGTGGTGCTGCCGACGGGGGACACCTTTACCTATAATTATGATGAACACGGTCAACTGACCGAAAGCTACCTGCCTACCGGTGAACGCTGGCAATGGCATTATGATGGGCAAGGCAACCTGACGGCACTGACCAACCCGCTGGGCCATCGAGCCGAATACCAGTACGGCCTTCACGGTGAACTGCGCCAGCGCCTGCTTCCGGATGGCCGGACGTGGCACTACGCCTATGACGAGCACCAACGCCTCGCCGCCGTGATGGCACCAGATGGTGAAACCACCGGTCTGGAGCTGGACGCTTTGGGTCGCCTGCGTTGCTTTACCAATGCGCTGAAACAGGAAACTCGCTATCAGTACAGCCCTGACCATGCCAGCCTCATTAATGGCAGTCTGAGTGAAATCACCCTCGCCGATGGCGTCACTCAAAAACTGGAGTATGACGGCGAGCATCGCGTGGCAGCGGCTACGGACGGTGAAGGCCGAACCACCCGCTACACCTACGGCGCGTTTGACCTGCTGACCCAAATGACCCGCCCGGATGGCACCACCCTACACTTTGGCTATGACCGACTCACCCGACTAAATACCGTGACCTCCTCCACGGGGGAAACTTACCGTTACGAGCGGGATGCCGCTGGCCAGATTATCCGTGAAACCGATTTTACCGGGCGTACTCTGACGTATCAGTACGATAAACTGGGACGCCGAACACACACGATATACCCCGATGGCCAGCAATTGCGCGGGTACTATTCCAGTGCAGGGTTGTTGGTCAAACAGGAAAGCTGGCAGCCGGAAGAAAACCAGCTCGTACTGAAAGACACCACCACCTACGAATACAACAAACGGTATCAATTGGTGAAAGCCACTAATGCCGATGCTACTGTCGAGTATGAGTATGACCAAACCACGGGTCTGCCGACCTGTGAGCGTATCAACGGTCGGGAAATCATTCGTGAATGGGATAAGCTGACCGGACGCCCTGTCAGTGAAAGCGTGGATGGCAACACTCTGCATTTGGGCTATAACCCCATGGGGGCTCTGAATCATTTTCAGCTCAACCAACATGCGCCACTGACTTTCCAGCATGATGTACTGGGACGAGAAACGGTACGGGAAAGTACCAACGGGTTTATCCTTGCCAGCCGTTATACCGCAACCGGATTGCTCGCGCATCAGTCGGCGGGACAGGCCACCCAATTTTTCCGGGAAACACTGGCACAAAATGACCCGCATTTTCCGCCGCAAGCCTCTGCGGTCAACCGGAGCTGGCAATATGACCGTGCACATAATGTGCGCGTGATTGACGACAGCCGGTGGGGACAAACCCGTTATCGCTATAACAGTAATGATCAAATCCTCAATACCCTGTTTGACGGCAATCGTCCGCATGAAGAGCAATTCAGTTATGATGCCAACGGCAACCTGAGCCAGCACCTGCCTGTCGATGCCTACGGCGCAATGGAACAAATTACTCAGCATCAGAAAGCCGGGCGGGTCGTGCAACAAGGGGATATCCGCTATCGCTATGATGACAATGGTCGTCTGGTGGAAAAAACCGAACAGCGTGATGGTTTCCGCCCACAAATCTGGCGCTACCGCTGGGATGCACAGAATCAGCTTACCCATTGCGAAACACCGGATGGCTCGCGCTGGCATTATCGCTACGATGCTTTTGGGCGACGTATCCGAAAACTGAAAATTCACGATGGCAAACTGACCGCAGCTAATTTACAGTTATGGCTCGCTGGCAAACCGGACTTAACCCCACGCGCCACGGAAATTTATGGGCAGGACTACCTGTGGAGCGGCGACCAGCTAATTGAGGAGACGCCGGTGTATGCCGATGGCTCGCTGGCACTGGATTGCCGGGTACGCTGGCTGTACGAGCCGGGGGCACTCACCCCGTCTGCCCGCTATGAAAAGGGTAAGCTACACTATGTGGTGAGCGACCATCAAGGCACGCCGCGCGAGATGCTCAACGAAAACGGCACGCTGGTCTGGGCACAGCGGCTGAGGACGTGGGGCAAAGCGGATAAATCGCAGGTCATTGCGTCGAACGATGCGGATTATCATGTAAACTGTAACTTACGGTTTGCAGGGCAATATGAGGATGAAGAGAGCGGGTTGTATTATAATCGGTTTAGGTATTACTCGCCGGAGACGGCGCAGTACATCTCGCCTGATCCGATCGGCTTATTGGGCGGG
>NZ_NIBV01000002.1:0-4818 GCF_002632585.1 Xenorhabdus szentirmaii DSM 16338 | reverse complement strand
CAGCTTTCCTGTTTGACCAACAACCCTGCACTGGAATAGTACCCGCGCAATTGCTGGCCATCGGGGTATATCGTGTGTGTTCGGCGTCCCAGTTTATCGTACTGATACACCAGTGTCCGTCCGGTAAAATCGGTTTCGCGGATAATCTGACCGGCTGCATCTCGCTCATAGCGATAAGTTTCCCCGGTGGAGGCAGTGACTGTATTCAGTCGGGTGAGTCGATCATAGCCAAAGAACAAGGTGGTGCCATCCGGGCGGGTCATTTGAGTCAGTAGGTCAAACGCACCGTAGGTGTAGCGAGTGGTACGGCCTTCCCCGTCAGTGACCGCCGCCACGCGGTGCTCGCTGTCATATTCCAGCTTTTGGGTAACGCCATCGGCGAGGGTGATTTCACTCAGGCTGCCATTATTGAGGCTGGCATGGTCGGGACTGTACTGGTAGCGGGTTTCCTGTTTCAGCGCGTCGGTAAAGCGGCGCAGGCGTCCCAGCGTATCCAGCTCCAGCCCCGTGGTGTGACCGTCCGGCGTCATCACGGCGGCCAGACGTTGCTGTTCGTCATAAGCATAGTGCCACTGACGACCATCGGGCAGCAGGCGCTGGCGCAGTTCGCCATGCGTGCCGTATTGGTAGGCTTCTGTGTGTCCGAGGGGGTTGATGAGCGCCGTCAGGTTACCCTGTTCGTCATACTGAAACTGCCAGCATTCCCCCGTCGGCAGGCAACTTTCGATGAGCTGCCCGTGTTCATCATAATCATAGGTGAACGTTTCGCCTGTCGGCAGTTTCACTTCGGTCAACACACCGTCAGGGTTGTAATCGAAGCTGGTCATCTGACCCGCGGGGTTGCTTTCCCAAACGATTTGGCTGTGACGCCACTGGCGACGGGTAATCCGGCCCAGCGGATCGACTTCCCTTATCACCAACCCGTTTGGGTCGTAATGATAATGACTTTCCCCGCCTTCACCGTCCAAATAGGTGGTGATACGGGCATTATCATCATAACGGAAGCGGTCATGCCAGTAACCACTGGGGGAATAAGTGCTGATGACACGCCCCTTCTCATCATAAGTGAGGTGAAAATCCGTCTGGTCGGTATCGTGCCAGCGGGTCATCCGCCCCTGGGCATCGTACTCATGCCACAGGTGGTTGTGCTGGAATGGCTCACATTCGTTCAGGTAGCCGTGCGTGTCATAGTGGCACGACACCAGCCGCTGGGTCGTCGCCCCTTCAAGTAAATCCACCGTCTGGAGTCGGTTGTCCTTATAACCCAGTGCCAGCCGCACGCCATCATTGCGGATGACTTCAATTAATCGGCCATGTTTATCATAGATAAAATCAATCCGGTTTTGGCGGCGATCTGTGATGGCAGACAGCTTGCGGCTGGTTTCTGTGGTTTGATTGAAATGGTAAATCAACTGGGATTGGCGGTCGGTCAGGCCCAGTTCCCCGTTGAGTTCTCCCGTCAGGACGTAATGAGGAATGTGTTTATTACGGGACTGCACCTGATTGTCGGGGGTGGCGAAATCATAGACTACGCCATCCACATCGGTAAACAGGACTTCATGGTTGCCGATAACCAACTGTCGTGACCAATCATCGGCCCATTTCGATCCAAACAGGCCGCTGTACTTGGCGGTGGAGCGATAAGAGCGGTTCAGGGTAATGGGCAGCAGTCCGGGGATCGCAATGACCGGCCATTCCTGTAAAAAATCACCGGTCGCCACATCAACCGGCTCACTTTTCTTGGTACAGGTTCCATTGCAATTGCCGTCTTTGTTGTTGGACGGCGTGGCGTCATCCTTCGGCTGCTCTTTTTTGGGTTTTACTTCCGGGGTATCTTTCGGTTGGGCTTTTATTTTACCGCCAGAAGAGGGTTTGGCTTTTTTCACCACCACTTTCGCGCCTTGTTTGAGGGCCCCTACTATTCCAGTTAACCAACCAGCACCATCCGCGATCAATGCTCCACCTTGTTCCGCTTTATCCGTGATGTCAAACCGGATGGCATCGACATTGCTCAACTCAACGGCCTTATCGACAGCTTGGTTTAATTTGCCCGCCGCAGCCAGAGCCGTATCACCTATCGTGTCGGCCCCCACGTATTTCAATACCGTACCCGATGCGGACATCATAGTCGCAGGTATTCCGGCTACCCCCCGAAAAACAAACTCCCCCACATCAGGCACGATGTTCCATACCCCTTTTGTTGCGCCGATTGCAGCCTTGCCCGGATTATCCCAGGCAGCATTCAGTTTTTCACCGGCTTCTTCTCCCCATTTTGTCACGTCCTTTTTGGTCTCATCCCACCAATCCCCTGCTTTGTCCAAAAATCCCTTTTCTTGCTCAGTTTCCGGTATCACGGCGGCATTGGCTTCATGCGGCGGATTTGCCCCTTGGGGTGCCTGTCCGACGATTTTACCCAGCGTGTTACCTGTCCCGGTCGGGCTGTCATCGCGGGGTTTATCGGGCAGGGGCTCATTCGGTTCAGGGGGCGTATGCTTCCATTCCTCCAACGGAAACTCCCCGCTTTTAAATTTATCTACCGCGTCCTGTACAACCCGCTTGAACTCCTCAGGCGTCCATGATGCATTTGGACCACCCACCTCACTGGCAGGGAAGATATTGTCCGAATATTTGAGGGCCTTTTCGGCTCTTTCTTGCGTATGAATGGTGAAATTTTCGCAAAATGCCTTGGCATTATATCCCGTAATCTCAATTCTGACTGTCATCGCTTTTTCCTTATGCCCCGTTCATCCAGAATTCATCCCCGTGGCGCAGCACCAGCTTGTTGCCGGCCCGGACCGTGTTGGTATGCGCTTTCGGGTGACATTTGGCACCCACGGTGCCGCTTTTCACGCCGTTGGCCACACCGGGCTGGTCACCAAGGGTCTGTGGCACAAAGCTCTGGGCAAACACCACGACGGGCTTGCCATTGGCACGCACCGATTTCACGGGCACATCGCTGCCGGCCAGTTTGGCGATGACCGGGTAGGGGATCGGCGGAGTTGATGGCCCCATCGGGGTTTTGCACACGTCCGGCAACATACCGACTATCAGCCATTCGCCTGCGGTGCGGGCAAGGTAGTTATCCGCCATGGGCAGTCTCCTTTTCAGGTTCAGGGGGCGCGAGTTTGAGTAACGGGGCATCGGGGTCGATTTCAAACCGTGCCTCTGCTACCCGAATCGGCAGGCTGGTTTTAAAATTCAGCCGACTGGTGATGTGCAGCGTCATGGCTTCGCTGTCGAGGAGCAACGTATCGAGGCGCATCGGAACGGGCAGCAGCATGCCGTTCTGCATCCGCAGCAGAATAAACGGGCGATGCCCCGGCAGGGTGACGTGCAGGTTGCCGCTGGGCATCATACCTTGCAGGATTAGCGAGATGTCAGTATCAGGCCAGTCAATTTGCTGATCAGTCGGGGCACCGTTCCAGTATCGGAAGTCGAAGTCTTTCGGCAGGTAAGGGTGGCGGTTGGCGAGCCAGTCGTCATCGTAGGTACCGGCGAATTGGCGGCGGGGCAGCCACGGGCGACCGATAAAGCCTAGCCCCTGCGGTTGGCTGACAGGGGTATCGGCTGGCAATGGGCCACTCAGTTGCGCGGTAAAATGCTCAACGGTAAATGGTGCATCAGGTTGGGTGATACGCGGCGCGGGGTAACGGGTGAGCTGCTTGGCACTGGCATACCACGGCGTGATAAACCCCGTTCCCAACGGATTGGTTTCACAGGTGGCGTGAGCCAGCGGCGAATTTTCCCCGTCTGGATGTTGCTGGCGCTGTGCCGCGGTCAAACGGTCACTTTCTTTAAGATGTGCGCTCGCGTTGTCATCTGCCTGAATTTTGCATTCACCGCCAAAGGCGTAGCGATAATCCAATGGCAGGGTGGTAAAGGGTTTCGGGTCGGTTAGTTGCCACTCGCCGCTGGCATCACGGATAAATTCCCGTTCACCGGTCACGGTCAGGGTTTTGTCGAGCAGGGTCTGGCCCTGCTTGTTCTTGACCTGCAACCGAACAGGAAACTCTGTACCGGGTTGGTTATCCGGCGCATAAGCCGTGCCGTTGACGATAATGTCACAGCGCGGTTTAAACGGCGCGAGGTCACTCTCCTGCAAGACCTGCGAGGCGTTCATCAGCCCACGGTATTCATCCTGTAAGCACAGGGGAGGGGCGGGCAGCAATTCAGCGATGCTGTGGCCGGTACTGTCCGGCAACAATTGATAGCCGATTTTCATCACCGCGACATGATGTTCGACATCCTCCACATCGAGCATCGAGTAGTTCATTACCGCAAACGGGGTCAGGTTACGAAATTCCATCGAAGTCACTCCTCAATTCAGGTCAATGTCTTTGCCGGTGATTTGCACCGGGCCGCTGGCCTCGAACTTGAATTCTGTGCCCTGGATTGTGATTTTTCCGCTGCTGTCCATGCGCAGGGTGCTGGCACCGCATTTCAGTTCAATCACATCCCCGGCCGTGATGGACAGGGTATTACCGACTATCACCGATTTGTGTACCCCCACCTGCTCGCTTTGGCTGAGAGCCACAGCGGTATTCATCGCCGCCCCGACGGTCAGGGCGTAGCCGAGGCCGACGGTATCGGTGCGGGTAAGATTCACGGTGGACATCTGATGCCCCTTGATATGCAGGGTCTGGTTTTTGTCCACGGTCTCCGTGTGATTAGCCAGCACCTTGGTATCGCGGTTATTGAGTACCTTGGTGTTCATGTCTTTCTGTGCATGAAGGGAGAGCTGTTCACTGCCTTTTGCATCCTCAAACAGCAGTTCGTTGTAGCCTTCCCCTTTATGGGTCTTGGAGCGGAACGCCATCT
>NZ_NIBV01000019.1 GCF_002632585.1 Xenorhabdus szentirmaii DSM 16338 | reverse complement strand
TCCCCGAAGGCTGCGATGCCAATCGCTTTAGCTGCGAAGTCGCCAATCCAGAAAATGCCTTCGGCCAGTTACTGGACGCAGCACAGTGGCTCGGTGAACCCACAAAAACGCCGCTGGCAGACCAAAATGCCGCCGCCACCGTGTCAGTCCCTGCGGCGGCTTTGGTGCCTGAACCGGGTGTGGTCACGACGCTTGCCGACAACGGGGATATCGTTGTCCGGCAGGACGGGCAGGAATGGCGGATACGCGGGGCGCAACAGAAAGCCGGTGCCACGGTGATGAAAGTGAATGTGCAGTTAATCGACAAAGCCAGCGGAGCACTGTTCGTGGACAGCCTCGATATCCTGAGCGCCCGTGCCCGGTCGGCCTTCGTGCGTCAGGCTTCTCAGGAGCTGGCCTTGCCGGATACGCTGATTAAGCGTGAGCTGGGGCGGGTGTTACTGGTGCTGGAACAACGTACATGGGCAGAGGCGGACACGGCGCAGGCCGCTAACTCCCTGAGTGCGGATGAACAACACGCCGCCGAAGCCTTGCTGAAAGACCCCGAACTTATCAGCCGTATCACCGCTGACCTGAGCGCCTGCGGGGTTGTCGGTGAATCAACCAACCTGTTGGCAGGCTATCTGGCCGCCGTCAGCCGCAAACTGCCCAAACCCTTAGCCGTCCTGATACAAAGCAGCAGCGCCGCCGGGAAATCGTCCTTAATGGAGGCGGTGCTCAACCTGATACCGGAAGAAGAGCGCATCCAGTACAGCGCCATGACCGGCCAGAGCCTGTTCTACCTCGGTGAAACCAACCTGCAACATAAGATACTGGCTATCGCCGAAGAAGAAGGGGTACGGCAGGCGGCCTATGCGCTCAAGCTGTTGCAGAGTGACGGCGAGCTGACCATGGCAAGCACGGGCAAGGACGAAGCAACCGGGAACCTCGTCACCAAAAGCTACACGGTGAAAGGCCCGGTGATGCTGATGCTGACCACAACCGCCATTGATGTGGATGAAGAGCTGCTCAACCGCTGTCTGGTGCTGACGGTCAATGAATCCCGTGAACAAACGGAAGCCATCCATGCGTTACAGCGCCATAAGCAAACCCTCGAAGGATTGCTGGCTGAAAACGAGCGGGAGTATCTGACGGCGCTTCACCAGAACGCCCAGCGGCTGCTTAAGCCCCTGAATGTGGTGAATCCCTACGCCAGCCAGTTGACCTTCCTGTCAGACAAAACCCGCCCCCGCCGCGACCATATGAAGTATCTCACGCTGATTCAGAGCATTGCCCTGCTGCACCAGTACCAGCGGGACATCAAGACCGCTGAGCATCGTGGCCGCAAGCTGGAATACCTCGAAGT
>NZ_NIBV01000018.1 GCF_002632585.1 Xenorhabdus szentirmaii DSM 16338 | reverse complement strand
CGGAGCTTGCAGCAACGCTAAGGCGGCCGCCCGCTCATCGGCGCTCAGTTCAGGCTGCACGGCTTGGGGGGCTTCTCCCTGCTGCTGCCCCTGTTCGACGGCCAGCAATACCTGCCCCAAAGCGCGGCGGATATCCCCTTCAGCCAGTCCCAGCTCAGCGGCGGCCAGCCGCGCATACCCCTGACGGCTGCGGGCGCTCAGCAAATCCAGACTGTCCACGAACATCACGCCACTTTGCGTGTCCACGACCTGCGCATTGAGTTTCAGGGCAACCGCCCCCGCCTTGACCGAACCTAAGCCTCGCACCGTCCAGCGCAGCGAACCCAGCGAGATAAGCAACTCCCCGGTGGCAGCCATTTCCCACACCACACCGGGCACGGGCAGTGGTGCCGCCGGCAGCGCCGCGACCTCAGCGGCTAAAGGGGAAAGCGGGGCAGGCGCTGATGACAGGCTTTCCGCCACTTCCGCTATTTCAACCTCACGGGCGGCCTGCATCGGCACGGCACCCTCAATCAGCAACGAGAAGGCGGTTTCCGGTTCGGCCAGCTGGCACAGATATTCATTCGCATCCATCTCTGGCGGGAACACCACCCGTAACGGCGCAATGCCGTTAGCGAGCAGCGCGGCCGCCAGTTTCACCGCCGCGTCATTGCCTGCGCTGTCATTGTCGAACGCGATCAGCACCTGCCGGATGCCGTGTTGTTCGAACGCCTGCCAGTGCTCTTCGGTCACGCCATTGACCCCATAGGCGGCGGTGACATTGTGGTGCCCCGCGACCCAGAACGACATCGCATCGATCAGTGATTCACACAGGATGAGCGATTTTGACGCCCGCAGTGCCTGCCCGTTCCAGACCCCGCGATGCGCCCCCGGCAGATAGAGATGCATGGGCGTGCCGTCGCGCAACCGCTCGCCGATTTTACGCCCGTACAGCTCCCGAACCTGACCTTCTGCGTCGATCACCGGCACAACCAGCGAACCGACAAAATGTTCATGCCCGGACTCGCGCATGATGCCAGAGTCCCGCAGGCGGCGGCGGAGCGCCTCACCCGCTTTCACTTTTTTCGGGGGCAGACGGTAAGCCAGCGTGCGGTTGGCAAAACCCAGCTTAAACTGCGCGACCAGTTCCGGATGGTGCAGCCGCCGCCTGGCCAGATAATCCTGTGCTTCCGGCGCGCTCAGCAGCGTATGGTGATAGAACTCAACCACCCGGTGCAGCAGCGCCTGCCGCCCGTTCTCATCGTCTGCCAGCACCTCCGGCTCAGTGGGGGCAACCAGCGGCGCAACCGTGGGGCTGCCGCCCAGTTTCCCGCGCAGGTGCTCAACCGCATGACGCAGGCTCAACCCTTCAGTTTTCATCACCCAGTCCAGCACCGAGCCGCCGGCATCGCAGCCGAAGCAGTGATAAAGGTTTTTTGACGGTGTGAT
>NZ_NIBV01000017.1 GCF_002632585.1 Xenorhabdus szentirmaii DSM 16338 | reverse complement strand
AAACAACGATGTGGTAAAATAGGGTTTAAATGGATCCTGTAAATAATTCTGTGTATTTGCCCATTTATTAAAGGTGACGTCCAGGCGGTCACCGAACTCAATAATAAAACGACTCATCGCTTGTTTCCAGTTTTGGATCGGCATGCTCCATTTTTTTGAAGCTGATTCAATCGCCAAATAGATAACTTTACGCACAGAATCTTCCGTTGGAAATACCTTACGTTTTTTAATCGCATGGCGGAGCACACTGTTGAGGGATTCTATTGCATTCGTCGTATAAATGGCTTTACGGATATCTTCGGGATAGGCAAAGAACGTGTTTAGATTCTCCCAATGGGCGTACCAACTCTTGCTGATTTGTGGATATTTGTCATCCCACGCTTGAGCAAATTTATCGAGTGCTATCAATGCTGATGCTTCTGTTGCTGCTCGATAAATTGTTTTCAGTCCGGCGGTTACCGCTTTGTAATCTTTCCATGAGACATATTTTAAGCTATTACGCACCATATGGATGATGCATAACTGGATCTGAGTTTGTGGATAAACGCTATTTATCGCGTCAGGAAAACCTTTTAGACCATCAACACACGCAATGAGAATGTCCTGAACACCCCGATTTTTCAGCTCAGTAAGCACCGATAACCAAAATTTAGCCCCTTCATTTTCAGCTATCCACATACCGAGAAGTTCTTTATGACCGTCAGTATTAATCGCAAGTGCAAGAAAAACTGACGGGTTGATAACCCTACCGTCGTGTCGCACTTTCACAACAATACAGTCAAGATAAACAATGGGATACAGTGACTCCAGGGGGCGATTTTGCCATTCTTGAACTTGTTCTTTTACTGCATCTGTGACTTTGGAAATCAGTGTTGGAGAGACATCCGCATCGTACATCTCTTTGAACGTTGCCACGATTTCACGCGTTGTCATGCCTTTAGCATAGAGGGCGAGAATTTGGCTATCCATCTGCGTAATACGCGTTTGATTCTTCTTGATTAATTGAGGTTCAAAGCTGCCTTCACGATCCCGTGGCGTGGTCAATTCAAACTCGCCATCATCGGTCAGTAACGTTTTAGAGGAATAGCCATTACGAGTATTAGAGCCTGATTTAGCGGCATTTTTTTCATGCCCTAAATGCTCAGTCAGCTCTGCATTTAATGCAGTTTCGACGGTAAGTTTAGTCAGCATTCGGGTGAACTGATTAAGGTCAGCTTCCGTTTTGATGCCTTTTGCAAATTCAGCTGCAAGGGCTTTAAGTTTTTTCTCGTCCATAATATGCCTGCTTTGTTGTTGGATGTAACATATCAAAAGCAGGCAAATACACAATTTAGATTACAGTCTCCCATTTGCATATATAGCCCACGCAGCCATAACCATTTCCAACCATAACGAAATGGTGCAACCAACGGCGCCCAGAAAAACCAAAACATCAGTGCCATCACTGCAAAGAAGGAGAG
>NZ_NIBV01000016.1 GCF_002632585.1 Xenorhabdus szentirmaii DSM 16338 | reverse complement strand
ATTATAATCGGTTTAGGTATTACTCGCCGGAGACGGCGCAGTACATCTCGCCTGATCCGATCGGCTTATTGGGCGGGCTGAACCCGTATGGCTATGTGCATAATCCCACTGGTTGGGTCGACCCATTAGGATTGGTAGGGTGTTCGACCAAATTGGGTAAAAACATGATGGAAGATATGGGCTTGCCGCGTTCCAGTAAATGGAGTGGTCATCAGGCTCATCATGTTATACCGAAAGAGTTAGCAACTCACCCTGCGTTGAAAAAAATCGATTATGATATTGATGTTGCTGCCAACGGCATATTTTTGAGAAAAGTTGATGACGGTGTCAGTGCAATGACAAGGCACCAAGGCAACCATAATGGATATACAGATGCAATGAGAAATGCTTTAGATAGAATAGACCTTAAGCAATCCAAAGAGGCAATATCGAAGCAAGTAGCTAACATACAAGATATAGCCAAAAAAGGCATGATGGATGGAAACATAATTAGATCTAAGGATATGTATAACACGAAAATATTTGGTAAAGATGTTAACCAAATAGGAAGGAAAAGAGTGTTTGAACGTTGGAGTAAAATATTAGGGTGATATCAATGAATGAAGTAATAGATTTCTATATGGAGCCAATGATATTTTTTAAAAGCTCTAATTTTCTTTCCGGCTCTTCTGATAATTTAGAAGGATATGAAATTATAGAGGATAAAAAAGATGCTATAAAACTTCTTTTTGATCAGGATGTTCCAAGTCAATATGCAATTTGGAGTGATTTTTTTTCCGATCTCATATCTGAATTTTATCTTCATGAAGATTATAAAAAGGCAGATAAAGATATTCTTGACAGAGCAAAAGTGTCAATTGAGGATTATGTAAAGGAAAATATTAGGAAAAGAAAATTATATCTTATGAGAAAAAAGCAAGGATTGGCTGATAACGTAGAATATGATTCATTCTTAGAAGACGTTAGTGATGAATGTCACCATATGCTAAATATGGTTAGTATCTATAGATATCTATTTTCTTTTAATGAGAGTTCTAAATTAGAAGAGATATTTTCTATATTTAAAAAAGGCTTTATGCCATGTGGTGTTACTAAGGATAAAAAAATAGTCGTTTTTAATCCAATGGTATTAAAAACCAATTGATATAGAAGAGATATCATCATGAAAAAGCCGGAAAGATCCTTATGATCTTCCGGCTGTTTATCCTTATCCCGCCTTATAATCCCCAATCAGTTCCCGCATCCGCAGCTTAATTTCACTGATTTGCTCGCGCTGGCGCTGGTATTGCTGTTTGAGGCTGTTAGTCTCGTCGCTGTCAGGAATGAGCACTAAGCAGCCATCCATGATTTTGACGGTCACCGAGCCACCAATCTCAAACCCTGCCTGTTTAAGCCATTGCCCTTTCAGATGTATCGCGGGCGGTGCTTTGGCCTTATCATTTTGCGGGACGTATCCCACGGTGTAATAACGTTCTGTTTTCGCTGCTTTATTTTGAACACAGTTTTGCTTAGA
>NZ_NIBV01000015.1 GCF_002632585.1 Xenorhabdus szentirmaii DSM 16338 | reverse complement strand
GTGCGTGGTTCGACGACTTTCAGTCGTCGGCACCGAAGTGCGCTAACCCACCTACTTCAGTAGGTGGTAGTTAAGTTCATGTGACTTACACTAAAAACGTTATACTTAACATGTTCTATATCAATAATGCCGTTTTAATGATAGTAGACGATTTATAGAAGCCTCAGTGGTTGAAGCCATTGAGGCTTCGCCGTTTATTGTCATTAAATAAATGTGGGGAAAATTCGACTTACCGATTCAATTTAATTTTTTCGCTATTGAATTCAATATAAAAAGGATTAAATTGGAACGCCTTGAATATCGTCTGAAAAGGTTCAGGGAAAGTCATGCGTGATATTGATAAAAATCACAAAAATAAAAAAATAAAAAAATAAAAAAATAAAAAAATAAAAAAATTAAAAAACAATCCGATCATTTTATTCCTTACAAAACGACGTATGATTTGCGGTTAACGAAAAGAGAACCCAATTTAATCAACATACTGATGCAAGTTCAGGGGTATGAATATGGCTTTTTTACGGTGTTAGGTGTCCGCCCTTTATCACAACGCGGTAACCCGAAAAGCACATCCATTTATGTCGTGCGGTGCCGATGTGGTAAATACGCCGTCAGATCACTCAGGGTCATCAGAAACCCGGCGAATATGAATGACATGTGTGAGCATTGTCGTCACCTGTACAACCTGAGACGCAGAAACCGCTTTCTGACTGAAGGGAAGGATGTTGATTTGTCAGAATTAACCGGCATTACCGATAAAAAGCCCCTGAACATTAAAGAATAAAGGAGCGGCATTGCGCTTGAATCTGAGCTCCCTGAGCGTGTAAAAACCGTGGGGCAGAGATCATCGCACTGACATTGACCCGGTTTGATGCACACGCTACCATCGAAATGTGATTAATAGTGATCTGTTCGCCTGTGAGGATCACCCGTTCGATGGCGAAAAAAGCTCCCGTAGCCTGCAAGGGAGCGCATTACCCAGCGGTATATCTGCGCACTTTTGGAAGCAGTTATCGTCAGACAATAATCCACCGTCCGGCGATGAAAGTTATCCGGTGTGATTCACGACCGGCTTATCACGCAATACGAACAGCGCAGGCTTTGCGTTGTCCCGAATACCGACGATAAACGTCCTGAATGTTGTGCGGCGTCACTTGCGTAAAAGCAGTGCGATTACCAAGTGACGCCGCTAAGCGGCCAACGTCCAGAGCACATTCGGCCTGCCTTTACGATCCATTTGATCCCCGTATTACTCAAAGTCACCCATTGTTACGGGCCTTTTTCTGTCTGAATCGACTAGCTTCGTTTGTTTTTTTAACCCACTGCCTGGCAACAGGCTGATACCGAAAAAAGGAGAAATTACCCACGTTACGATAATGAGGCGTTCATCCTGATTGAATCAGGTACTGAACGGGGAGCATGTATCGCTGTGCTGAGCACGTCGCGAGCTCCTGCAAAAACTCAACACCACCTTCGCTCTGCTACACATTATCTGACGCACCACGGAACGGTGAACCTGAACCGACACGCAGAGACTGGTTTTTAAAATGAATAAAAAAACGAATGAAAAATGAATAAAAACAGAGGCAAAGTGACAGGAGATGCGGAGATGGCGCAGAAATCAGCACGTTCAAAAGTTGAGCGGTTCAGGAAAGAATTTATCACTCATGCCCGAAAAGCCGGCGGGAGTTTTGCCACGGTCTC
>NZ_NIBV01000014.1 GCF_002632585.1 Xenorhabdus szentirmaii DSM 16338 | reverse complement strand
GCCCTGCACGGATTGCCGTCGCCCTGCGAGTATGATGGCGTCGGAGATGATGCCCCTTTGCAGGGCAATATGAGGATACAGAGTCAGGGCTTTACTATAACCGCTTTCGTTATTACTCGCCGGAGACTGCGCAGTATATTTCAGCTGACCCGATAGGGCTGCTGGGCGGGTTTAATCCTTACGGGTATGTGCATAACCCGACGGGTTGGATCGATCCGTTTGGGTTGGCGGGTGCAGATTGTGACAAACTCAAGCAAGGTGTTCTTGATAATATTGCGGAAAGTAAGGCAGGGAGAGAGTCATCTAACTTTCCTCATGCTTATAATAAATCTTTAGAATTTGATTCCAACAAATTCAACTATATTTTTGGTCGAGTAAACAGTAATCCTCACAATACTGCACGCTCATCACAATTGGCTCATACTATGAAAAAATTAGGAATTCATGAGGATGCTAAAGGAAAAAGATTGCTGATTGAGCATTTTGAAAGCTCAATTCAAGGTGGAAATAATAACGTTATAAGTGTATTTAGAGGCCACAAAAATATATTACAAGAAACGAGACAATCTTTGCTGTATGGGCCATCAGGTAAGGCAACCGTGCTTGAGTCCACATATCAGATTATGGAAAATGGAAGCAGAAAATTTTTAACTGTAATCCCTAAAGATTAAGAGAAGTTAAATATGATTGAGCTATTACCTAATTATTTAGATTTCTTGTCTTTTTTTGAATCAGAACCAACTTATAAAGATGAGAGTGAGCAATGTTTGGCATACACTATCTTTAATAATGGAGTAAGCCTTGAATTTTCCTTTAATGTAACAGAAGGTTGGATTCAGACTAAAATTAGTGTTAGTAACCAAGTTGTCAGTCAATATTTAATTGAAGGTGTTAAATCAATACACCTACGACATGATAAAAAAGGGGAATATCTATTTATTGAAGTTTTACTTAAGGATACAAATACAGTTATTGAAATTATGTGGAAACCATCAATATCGGTACAAATTAGTTCCTTGATCAACACATAAGAATGATTCTCATTGAATAATATTCCTGAAGCCGGAAAGATCCCCGTGATCTTCCGGCTTTGTTCTTTTTAAGAGCTGCTCACTCCCTGCCCTTAGCGGCTATTGTAGTCGCCAATCAACTCACGCATCCGCAGCTTAATGTCACTGATTTGTTCGCGCTGGCGCTGGTATTGCTGCTTGAGGCTGTTCGTCTCGTCGCTGTCGGGGATCAGCACCAGACAGCCATCCATGATCTTCACTGTGACCGAGCCACCAATCTCAAAGCCAGCCTGTTTAAGCCATTGTCCCTTAAGGCGGATCATCGGGGGCGGGTTCTCACTGCCGTTTTGCGGGACGTATCCCACGGTGTAATAACGCTCTGTTTTCGCGGCTTTATTTTGAGCCGCGTTTTGCTTAGAATGCGCCTTAGCCATCATTCAACTCCTTGGTAGTTGCTTATGGTTAGCGGTGTTGATGTGCTGAGAACACGCCAACACCGCGAAATTATCTTACTGCTGTCCTACAATGAGTTTTGCCATCTTGGTTCTTGTCACTAAACTGTCCATCAAAACTATCAACGCTTGTTGATCTTCATCAGAGAGTGAATCAATCTGCTCATAAAGTGCTTGTAGTTTAGGGTTATGTATTTTAGGGGCTTTCGGCGCTTCGAGTCCGACCAGCGCATCAATACTCATCTGTAATGCCTGAGCAATTTTAACCACCGTATCCAG
>NZ_NIBV01000013.1 GCF_002632585.1 Xenorhabdus szentirmaii DSM 16338 | reverse complement strand
CGGCCACAACAGACTTAACGGGGACACCACAGCTTAGGCCGCGCATTGCCTATTTACCCCCGCAGACGCCGGGGCCGACGGGCAGTCCGGTCACGGTCTGCCCCCGCACCGCACCCTGCCCAACCTAACGGGGACGCCCGGGTTTTCCGCCACGTCGGGCGTGAGGGTCAGAGGCCGTGCCGTCAGCAACGCCGTGCCCTGAGCGGCTCTCGGGCGGCTCGGTATCCGCATCCGGCGGTAGAGGGTCTGTTCGCTCTGCCGGATGGGTCTGCTGATGCACTTTCTTCAGGTGACCGATAGCCACCCGGGTATATCGCTGGGTCGATTCCAGGCTGGCATGGCCCAATATCGCCTGGATATGCCGGGTATCTGCGCCGTTCTCCAGCATTTGTGTGGCCATGCCATGCCGGAACAGGTGACACCCCCCGGGTTTGTCGATGTTGGCACGGTGGAGCGCATTGCGCACTATCTGGGTCAGGTTGTTGTCATTCAGCCCCCGGCCATGTTGTGACACAAACAGGTAACCCGGGTCTTGCCCCCACACCAGACGCGGGCGGACATCGTTAAGGTAGCACTGCAACCAATGCCGGGCTGACTCACCCAGCGGAACCACCCGATCCTGACGGCCTTTGCCCTGCCGGACAAACAACATGCTGCCCGCTAAATCCAGCTCACTGAGCTGCAACCGGGCGAGTTCTGAACGCCGGATGCCACTGCTCCACAGCGTTTCCAGTATCGCCCTGTCACGAACACTGAGCGGGTTGTTGCTCCCGGTCATCGCCAGCACCTGCCGGGTTTCCTGCTCGTTCAGCATGCCCCACGGCAACCGTCGCTCGGCGCGGGGCAACTCCAGCTCCCGCGCCGGGTTATACCGCAGGTGCTGCCGCTTCACCAGCCAGCGGAACAGGTGGCGCACGCTGGTCAGTTTTTTGATGATCGTGCTGGCCGTTATCGGCCGGCCATACCGGTTTTTCTGGGCGGTCAGGCTCTGCTGCCAGCTTTCCAGCTGCGGGAAGCTCACCTGCTGCGCCATCGTGATCCCCCGTTCGTCACACCACGCGATAAATTCCCGCAGGTTTCCCCGGTAGTGTGCCCGGGTTTCCCGTGTGTAGCGCAGGGCGTCGAGGTGGTCAAGGAAGTGCTGTATGTGTTGCCTGAGTGTCAGTGATGCCATGATAAGCCTCCTGTCTGTGTGATAAGGGGCGGTTACGATACGTTTCGTTCATCCCCCCCCGGAACAGTGTTTTTTGCGCTAATCCGACCGCTTTTCTGTGATGCCTTGTTATCTCTGCCTTAGCGGGGATTTTACGTTCCCGACCACCTGCCGACGGCACGCCGACCCAGGGGCGACTGCTTATCTCTTTCCCCCGACCGGAACACGTCATACCCCCTTTCAGGGCACTATCAAGCCGTTCAGGTGCGCGGCATCGCTGCCGTCGCCGTCAAACAGCAGTTCATAGGTGAACGTCAGCCCGCGCCGGTGCAGCAGCAGGTATTCCATTTCAACCAACCGTGAGAGATGGAGTTTGAGCTGGGTATCGCCCCACAGCACGGCATCGCGTAACTGCTTGCGGGTAAAAATCATCTCGTGGCGCGGCTGGCCGCTGTCCCTGACCCAACCCTGTATTAACAGCAACAACTTGCGGGTCTGCGGCGGCATCTCGTCCAGCGTCCGGCCTAAGATGTCATGCGCGAGCTGGTTCGCCAGACGGATATCATCCTTGGTCACTTCGAGGTATTCCAGCTTGCGGCCACGATGCTCAGCGGTCTTGATGTCCCGCTGGTACTGGTGCAGCAGGGCAAT
>NZ_NIBV01000012.1 GCF_002632585.1 Xenorhabdus szentirmaii DSM 16338 | reverse complement strand
ATTAATAGAATTAACATTTTCAACTAATTGAAATAAAACACCATGATTCATATTTAATTTCTCTGTTAATCCGTCATTCCGCACCATATTTCTGATTTAAAGATAGTGTGATCTTACACAGGTTTTTTGTATTAATGACATTGGTGGGATTGACGGTAATCACCAATTTTGATCTATTACTTTTATTTGCCGGAAAGCGAATATGTCCACACCCATACCTACCATTCAACGTCTCGATCATCTTGGCCTTATCGCCGCTTTTTGTCATGAAGCCGGTTTACCCCGCATGATTGATGCCATTATCCCAAAATATTCATCGCATACCGTCTCTCACGGCGACGCTTTTCTGGCGATGATCCTTAACGGGCTAGGGTTTCACAGCCGGACATTGCACATGTTTTCCGGCTTTTTTCAACATAAGCCGATTGCGCGTTTAATTGGCGCTGACATTGAAGCTGAACACCTTAATGATGATGTGCTCGGTCGTACACTGGATGCCTTATATGAAGCAGGGGTGTCGGAAGTTTATCAGGTGCTTGCTGAGCAAGTGGTTGATAAATTAGGGTTAAATCCCGATTCCGTTCATTTGGATATCACGAGTTTTCATGTCGATGGTGACTATGACAGTCTGTTGGGGGATGACACAAAACGTATTGCACTGGTGCCGGGTTATAGCCGGGATCACCGGCCTGAACTGAACCAGGTTGTCCTTGAACTGATTTGCGAAAATCAGGCAGGTATCCCTGTCTACATGCAGGCCATGAGCGGGAATACGAATGATGCTAAAGCCTTTGCCCAGACGATCAAAACTCATATTCAATGCCTGAAGGCGGCACAAAACAGCCGCTACTTTGTGGCCGATGCCGCCCTTTATACTGAAGCCGCGATCGCTTCGCTTCATCAGCAAAAACAACGATTTATTACGCGCGTTCCCTTGACTATCAAGGAAGCTAAACAGCATCTCCTGAACGTGACAGCGGAGCAATTCAGCCCCATCAGCGAGGGCTATTCAGGCTGCTGGGTGACGTCATCGTATGGCGGCGTTCCTCAGCGTTGGTTACTGGTGAACAGTACAGCGGCAGAAAAATGTGAAAACCAGACTTTCCGGAAAAACACACTCAGGGAAACAGAAAACGAGTCTAAACAGTTCGACAAACTGGGCAAAAAATCCTTTGCCTGCCGGGAAGATGCCTTACAGGCCCTGCATGATTTTGAGTCTCAATGTCAGTTTATCGGCATCGCCTCGCCGGAAATTCGGGCGATTACCGCGTATGCGGGGCGCGGGAAACCCAGCAAGCATCAACACCCCAAATCGGTTCATTATCAATTAGCCGGTCAGGTTTATACCCGGTTAGACAATGTGAAGCAGGCCAGATTGCGGGTCGGGAGGTTTATTTTAGCGACCAATGAGCGGGATGAAGGACAGCTGGATATGGCGGCGTTACTGGCTAATTATAAGGCACAACAAAAGGTAGAGCGGGGTTTTCGCTTCCTGAAAAGCCCGGAATTCCTGACGTCTGCCATTTTCCTGAAAAAACCGGAGCGGATAGAAGCGCTGTTAATGGTGATGACCAGTTGTCTGATGGTTTATGCGGCGCTGGAGCATAAAATTCGCCATGAATTAAAACAAAATGTGCCGTTTTTCCCCGATATGAAGAACAAACCGACACAATCCCCCACCGCGCGTTGGGTGTTTCTGGCCTTTGAAGGGATCAGCACCTTTGAATTTCAAGAACATAACATGGTGACAGGAATGCAATCTTACCACCATGAGCTTTTGAGTTTATTAGGCTCACAATATAAAGCGGTTTATTCCTGAATTAGGTGCGGAATGAAGGTTGGGATAATGCCCCTATGGAACGGTTGTTCAGAAGTCTGAAGAGTGAATGGATACCGGAAGGGGGCTATCCGGATGAGATGTCGGCAAGGTGTGATATGAGACTGTAATCTAAATTGTGT
>NZ_NIBV01000011.1 GCF_002632585.1 Xenorhabdus szentirmaii DSM 16338 | reverse complement strand
AACGCCTGGGGTGATAAATTTGAGTTTATAGTTTTCTATAACATAATTAATAATGCTACCAACAGCACTGATAATTATGGTGTAGATTAAAAATTGCACCGCATGGAATAAAAATCCTTTTCTTTTACGATTTCCACGGCGAAACCAAAAGCTCATCAGAATCAATGCTGCGCAGCTACCGAAAATAATGACCAGATTAAGCGCATTATTTGTAAACAGTTCAGCGATCATTGTTTTATCAGGCTCCTCCAGATAATTGTCGTCATGCCGGAAACCCCTGGCGGGGCTATTTTACCGCGACAATTCATTCAGATCATCAATAGTCAGGGAAGGAAGTAGCAACATTAGCTAAGGAAGGTGCGAACAAGTCCCTGATATGAGATCATGTTTGTCATCTGGAGCCATAGAACAGGGTTCATCATGAGTCATCAACTTACCTTCGCCGACAGTGAATTCAGCAGTAAGCGCCGTCAGACCAGAAAAGAGATTTTCTTGTCCCGCATGGAGCAGATTCTGCCATGGCAAAACATGGTGGAAGTCATCGAGCCGTTTTACCCCAAGGCTGGTAATGGCCGGCGACCTTATCCGCTGGAAACCATGCTACGCATTCACTGCATGCAGCATTGGTACAACCTGAGCGATGGCGCGATGGAAGATGCTCTGTACGAAATCGCCTCCATGCGTCTGTTTGCCCGGTTATCCCTGGATAGCGCCTTGCCGGACCGCACCACCATCATGAATTTCCGCCACCTGCTGGAGCAGCATCAACTGGCCCGCCAATTGTTCAAGACCATCAATCGCTGGCTGGCCGAAGCAGGCGTCATGATGACTCAAGGCACCTTGGTCGATGCCACCATCATTGAGGCACCCAGCTCGACCAAGAACAAAGAGCAGCAACGCGATCCGGAGATGCATCAGACCAAGAAAGGCAATCAGTGGCACTTTGGCATGAAGGCCCACATTGGTGTCGATGCCAAGAGTGGCCTGACCCACAGCCTGGTCACCACCGCGGCCAACGAGCATGACCTCAATCAGCTGGGTAATCTGCTGCATGGAGAGGAGCAATTTGTCTCAGCCGATGCCGGCTACCAAGGGGCGCCACAGCGCGAGGAGCTGGCCGAGGTGGATGTGGACTGGCTGATCGCCGAGCGCCCCGGCAAGGTAAGAACCTTGAAACAGCATCCACGCAAGAACAAAACGGCCATCAACATCGAATACATGAAAGCCAGCATCCGGGCCAGGGTGGAGCACCCATTTCGCATCATCAAGCGACAGTTCGGCTTCGTGAAAGCCAGATACAAGGGGTTGCTGAAAAACGATAACCAACTGGCGATGTTATTCACGCTGGCCAACCTGTTTCGGGCGGACCAAATGATACGTCAGTGGGAGAGATCTCACTAAAAACTGGGGATAACGCCTTAAATGGCGAAGAAACGGTCTAAATAGGCTGATTCAAGGCATTTACGGGAGAAAAAATCGGCTCAAACATGAAGAAATGAAATGACTGAGTCAGCCGAGAAGAATTTCCCCGCTTATTCGCACCTTCCCTAGTGCATAGTCGCCACCATTCCGGATAATTCTATTACGTTGTTTTACAAGTTCTTTTACAGCGCAGATCTGTCGCTGACGTTGAATCAATAGCCTGGATTTCAGAACACAATGCCCGTTTGCTGGTTGTTCCGGCAGTAGCATTAATTCATTATCTGAATGAAATGTGTCAATCCACAGAAACCGCTGTCAATGACGCATTTTGTCGGACGTTAACACGAGAAAGTCTGGCTATTCCGTAATGCCATCTTATTTCGTAATGGATTGAGAATGCTGGATTTTTAATTATATTACGCGCAGTATTAATCGCGTAAATGTTTTGCGGTCAGCAACGGTGGGGGATCCATTGTTCTGTTCAATGAATACCATCATACATTTGAATCAGGAGTCGGTATGATGATTTTGGTGACGGGGGGCGCACGGAGCGGGAAGAGTCGCCACGCAGAGGCGCTTATTGGGGACTCTTCACAATTACCAAACCAGTAACCGGGATATTGAAAAACTGCGTTCCGCCATCAATGACTGGAAAATTCGCTACCCCAATAAT
>NZ_NIBV01000010.1 GCF_002632585.1 Xenorhabdus szentirmaii DSM 16338 | reverse complement strand
GATCGGTTTTATCGACTGCCAGTCCGGCAAATACGACGTAATATTCAGTTGGGTTATATATATTGAGTGAATGGTCACTACGTTTAAATTCCAGTGATTTCCACGCATCGTTTACCCGTCCCTTCAGGTGTGCGGGGCGATAAAACATTTTGATCCGTGTTTTAAATACCAGCGTCAACTCGTTAGCATTAACATCATCTGATTTTTTCTTTGCTGGAATGGCACGAACATTAATGTAGAACAGCGACTCTTTATTTTCAGGCAGGTTATCAGCTGTTTTAATAATTCGCAGTGATGAGTCATCGCCAGCCTCAAGACGAAATAGCGGTGGGGTTATAATAAATGGGGCACGGCTTTTACCATCTATATTATCTACCCATGATTGCAGTAAATAAGGCGTTTCTGCGCCTTTGTTTGCGACAGGTAACGCAGCCCTGATGAATCCCCTAATGATTTTTATCAAAATCATTAAGTTAAGGTAGATACACATCTTGTCATATGATCAAATGGTTTCGCCAAAAATCAATAATCAGACAACAAAATGTGCGAACTCGATATTTTACACGACTCTCTTTACCAATTCTGCCCCGAATTACACTTAAAACGACTCAACAGCTTAACGTTGGCTTGCCACGCCTTACTTGACTGTAAAACTCTCACTCTTACCGAACTTGGCCGTAACCTGCCAACCAAAGCGAGAACAAAACATAACATCAAACGAATCGACCGATTGTTAGGTAATCGTCACCTCCACAAAGAGCGACTCGCTGTATACCGTTGGCATGCTAGCTTTATCTGTTCGGGCAATACGATGCCCATTGTACTTGTTGACTGGTCTGATATCCGTGAGCAAAAACGGCTTATGGTATTGCGAGCTTCAGTCGCACTACACGGTCGTTCTGTTACTCTTTATGAGAAAGCGTTCCCGCTTTCAGAGCAATGTTCAAAGAAAGCTCATGACCAATTTCTAGCCGACCTTGCGAGCATTCTACCGAGTAACACCACACCGCTCATTGTCAGTGATGCTGGCTTTAAAGTGCCATGGTATAAATCCGTTGAGAAGCTGGGTTGGTACTGGTTAAGTCGAGTAAGAGGAAAAGTACAATATGCAGACCTAGGAGCGGAAAACTGGAAACCTATCAGCAACTTACATGATATGTCATCTAGTCACTCAAAGACTTTAGGCTATAAGAGGCTGACTAAAAGCAATCCAATCTCATGCCAAATTCTATTGTATAAATCTCGCTCTAAAGGCCGAAAAAATCAGCGCTCGACACGGACTCATTGTCACCACCCGTCACCTAAAATCTACTCAGCGTCGGCAAAGGAGCCATGGATTCTAGCAACTAACTTACCTGTTGAAATTCGAACACCCAAACAACTTGTTAATATCTATTCGAAGCGAATGCAGATTGAAGAAACCTTCCGAGACTTGAAAAGTCCTGCCTACGGACTAGGCCTACGCCATAGCCGAACGAGCAGCTCAGAGCGTTTTGATATCATGCTGCTAATCGCCCTGATGCTTCAACTAACATGTTGGCTTGCGGGCGTTCATGCTCAGAAACAAGGTTGGGACAAGCACTTCCAGGCTAACACAGTCAGAAATCGAAACGTACTCTCAACAGTTCGCTTAGGCATGGAAGTTTTGCGGCATTCTGGCTACACAATAACAAGGGAAGACTTACTCGTGGCTGCAACCCTACTAGCTCAAAATTTATTCACACATGGTTACGCTTTGGGGAAATTATGAGGGGATCTCTCAGAACGCAGCCTCTTTGCGGCTGGCATCATAGATCACTCGCGTTCGCTGTAAAACGATTCCTCCTGCAAGCGCCTGGCCAATACAGAAGCTACACAACAAGGTTAATATCACCGCGAATGTTCGTTTTGACATAGTTATTTTTCAACCTGATACAACGAGAAAGAGGAAGGAAAAGGGCGTTATCTGACAGGTCAGATAACGCCCTAACGTATTAACGGTAATCCAGCGTTACGTTAACGATAGCGTCTGCTTCCCCTGGGGTGATTTCTGATGGAACTACGGTTGATACGTAGTAAGCGATGAGGTCAACATTGACAATACCATTGGATTCCGCCGGGATCTGATAAACCGTGTTATCATTGCCCATAGCATTCAGTGGCATAATGTTTCCGCTTTCCGCATCGTCAATACGGATACCCACACCTGTTGCCGCTATGCCAGCAAAAGAGCCTACTTTTGCCAGATTAGGGA
>NZ_NIBV01000001.1:2262002-2265088 GCF_002632585.1 Xenorhabdus szentirmaii DSM 16338 | reverse complement strand
TTACCATTATTACCATTATTACCATTATTACCATTATTACCATTATTACCATTATTACCATTATTACCATTATTACCCGTATGTCTACTTCACTTTAAGTGGAACCTATTTAACCTGAGCTTCGCTTAAAAAAGGAACTAAAGTGCCTGAGGCACGATCAAAGTTTTTGCTAAAGAAAACAAAATAGTGGAGATCCTCAGGCATGTATAATTTAGAAGAACTTTACTGCTGCGTCGATGACTTTTGCCAAAAATTTATCCCTCTCTGGCATCAACAGCTCATTGCAAATGGATTACGTAAACGGGATCGTGAGGCTTCCCTTTCTCTCAGCGAAGTCATAACTCTCCTCATTTTATTCCACATGAGCCATTATATTGATTTTAAAACGTTTTATATTGAACATGTAAGACAATATCTTACCGCCGATTTTCCCGGATTAGTCAGCTATACCCGTATGCTCACCCTGAAGAAAAGGGCACTGCTCCCTTTATGCGCTTTTCTGTCGTCACGTAAGGCGACAACCCAAGGGATTGCTTTTATTGATTCGACCCAAATTGCCGTTTGTCATAATCTTCGCATTCCCCGTCATCGGGTATTTGAAGGCATAGCACAACGAGGCAAAACCAGTACAGGCTGGTTTTATGGGTTTAAACTTCATCTGGTCATCAATGATTGCGGTGAACTTTTGGCCGTAAAATTAACCGCAGGAAACCAGGATGATCGTCATCCAGTCAAAGCCTTGGCAAAAGGGCTAACAGGATGTTTATATGGCGATAAAGGGTATTTATCACAGGCTTTATGCGATGAGTTAGAAGCCGAAGGCGTCACGTTAATCACGAATGTTCGTCGCAATATGAAAGCCAAAGCGTTATCTCTCTGGGATAGGCTGATGTTAAGACGGCGATTTCTGATAGAAACGGTCATTGATCAGCTCAAAAATATTTCTCAGATCGAACATTCAAGGCATCGCAGCCAGCTCGGTTTTCTGTTGGAAATCGCCGCAGGCCTCATTGCTTATACATTCCAACCGAAAAAACCGAGTTTGAATTTACGGAATAATGATATCGCTATTCTTAAACGAAGCTGAGGTTATTTAATATTTAACAAGGAAACAGTTATGCCAGTTTTTCCATCTCCATTTACGCAAGTTGGGCCTATGTCGCCTGTAACTACTAAGCCTTGGTCACCGATGCCATCAGGGCCTATGTCACCGATACCTTCGGGACACTCATATGGATTTATTGGGGCCTACGATGTCATGTATGGTACTGGATCTCCAGGGACATGGCAGCATAGGACCGATAACATATTGCCATACAGTAGTGGTATAACAGTAAAAATAGCACCATCAGGAACAGAGTATACAAATGCAGCAGGAGTCGTTCGTAACTCTACTTTTGGGCATGCATGGGTTGAATTTCAGGGAGAATCTATTGGGTGGGGTCTAGGTGACGACAAAAAACTCGGAGGAGTTGATAATCTAACTTTTAGAGATTCTATGGCATACGATCCCTCACAGGTTTTTAGTGTCACATATCCATTATATTCACAGCCTATTATTGATAATATAGGGCAATATATTTCTCAACTGAAAAGTAATAATTTTAATGAGATAGCGAAATATAGTGGATTCAAAGAAAATTATAATCTCCTTACTAATAATTGTATAGATTTTGTAAACTCTATTTTGGGACTCACAGAAGAAAACAGTGAAGGATTCATGTTAGATTATATTCCAGAATTGCGTGGTTTAACTCCAAACGGGGTGATACGTCTTCTAGATTTAGACCCAAATGCGGTGAAGGAAATTATTGAGCAACAAATTGATGAATTTGAAAATAAAGAAACACCACTTGTTATTGATCTGACTGGTGATGGTATTAATACTATAGCAGAAAACCGTAACATATTTTTTGATCACGATAATGATGGTATTATTGAAAGTTCAGGATGGATAGAGCTAAATAGTGCATTTTTGGTATGGGATAAAAATAAAGATGGGAAAATAAATAATGGAAATGAACTGTTTGGAAATAACTCTATATTAAAAAATGGAACGAATGCAGATAATGGATTCGCTGCGTTAGCAGATCTTGATGATAATAATGATGGTGTTTTTGACCAGAATGATACTCTATGGAACTCATTAGAGTTATGGATTGATTATAATCGCGATGCGATAACCGATAGTGGAGAATTACATAGATTAAGTGAATCAAGGATTTCCTCTATCAATCTAGCATATAAGGAAAATGGATTTAAAGATATTAACGGTAACGTTCATGGGTTGGAAAGCACCGCGAATTGGAATAATGGCAATGTAACTAAGATAGTGGATGTGTATTTTGCAGTAAACAAAAATAATACAATTGAAACGGTTACCTCTCACGTTGATGTGGTCGGGGTAAATGAGACGTTTAGCGAAGCTATCTTATGATTAATTTTATTTTAAAAAACAAAAGGAATTTAATTTATTTATTATTTTTTTTATCTTTTACGGTGCAAAGTTCGAATATGAAAAAACATGACATTCCATCGGCTATATTTGATTACCCAGATGATTTTTTATCAGCGTTATCTATCCCAATGCCTAAAAATGAAAATGATTATTTTGAGTTGGTAAATAAAGCAAGCGCCGGAGATCCAGAAGCAAATTGGATGCTCGCCGTAATACAACATACTGTGGGTAATTATCAGGCGGCCAGTGACAGATATAATTTATCTATTTCTAGAGGTGACAAGTATAAATCAGAGTCTATGATTAATTTAGGCTTTGTTTTTCAAAAGGAAAATAAATTCGCTGAAGCCCATTCTCTTTTTGAACAGGTTGGAGAAAATGGTCGTTTTGAAGGTTACCGTGCTATTGGAACTAATTATTTTAATGGAACAGGTGTAAAGCAAAATTTTATTAAAGCGAAGAAATATTATAAGAAAGCGAGCCAAATTGGATGTGATGAGTGTACGTATTTTATTAACAATTGGGATGAGATCGTTAAATTAAAAAAATCAGAAAACTCAACAACCACCGACTAAAGTCGGTGGGTTAGTGATTAACGGACTGAAAGTCCGGATACGCATCGGCTGAA
>NZ_NIBV01000001.1:1383202-2261902 GCF_002632585.1 Xenorhabdus szentirmaii DSM 16338 | reverse complement strand
TGCCATATCTGTAATCCATGTTGCACCTCCCGTGCAATACAGTATCGCAGCTAAAGCTGACCGACTAAAGTCGGTGGTTTTAACCTTTAATATGGAAGAATAAAGGAAAAAAACACACAAGTTGCACTCAGGTCATCAGATAATACTGTTTTATTAACCCGGCGGCGATCTATATCGTCACAAACCCAGATTTTATGCGGTTTGAAGATGCATAAATACAGATCTAAATTACCATCAGGTTAATAAGATAACCTACTTCTTGCGGTGGATAAAAAATACCAAAATAAAATAAAAAAAAAACATCAAAAAAATGTCACCTAAAAATAAATCTATAGGTTATGGCTTCAACTTACTAATAATTATGAATATTTAACCTGAATTCTGGATAAGAAATTGACGAAGTGCCTGTTCCAAGAGCAAAGTTTTTGTGCACACCAAAAACCGCTCTGGGGAGGAAGGGTTCTGTCGCATTAAGGCGTGAGATCGTATAATCTACCGGTATTTACCGAGCCAGTCGCCGATGTCGTTAATCCGAAACGCCTTCAAACGTCTTCACTATCCGACCGATATCATCGCCCAATGCGTCCGCTGGTATCTCGCTTATGCCCTCAGCTTACGCAATCTTGAAGAGATGATGGCCGAGCGTGGTATCCAAGTTGACCACGCGACGTTCCACCGTTGGGTCATTCGGTTGGTGCCGTTGTTAGATAAGGTGTTTCGTCGCCATAAGCGTCCGGTCGGGCGCCGTTGGCGAATGGATGAAACCTACATCAAAGTCAAAGGGCAATGGAAATACCTGTACCGGGCTGTCGACAGCACAGGGCAAGCCATTGATTTCTGCTGACCGCCAAACGGAATGCGGCAACCGCACTGCGCTTCTTTCGCAAGGCCATTCGCCATCACGGCGAACCTGAAGTGGTGACGCTCGATAAAAGCGGCGCCAACACAGCAGCACCGGACACGCTCAACGCCGAAAAACCCAAAGATGACCGCATTGTTATCAGGCAAAACAAATACCTCAACAATCTGATTGAACAAGACCATCGGAATATCAAACGACGCATCAAGCTGATGACGGGATTCAAATCGTTCAGGCGAGCACAAACGCTTCTGACTGGCATCGAACTGATACACCAGTTACGCAAAGGGCAATATCAACATCCACACAGTGGTGAATTGTCACCCGCGGAACAATTTTATCTGTTGGCAGCCTAAATAACCGGCAGCGCGATTTTTGCTGACTGACCGCCGTTAATGCGACAGAACCTAACATCTTCTGTTTTATGACAGTAGCGACAAACCACATCAATTTTAGCCATATCTCTCACCAAGAATAAAAAGGGGATAGCTTATCACAATATCTAATTATTGGAATCATGCCCCCTTTTCTGAATGAGATTACCTTCCAGTCTCGGGAATTAATTCACCAGCGATAACCAGAAATACTAATATTCCCTGGTATTAAAAAATATCCATGCCATTTTACTGTCTTCAACCCTAGACTTTGGGTGTGTGTTTGAAGATTATTTTCAGACTCAGAAGCTGTACCGTTAAATTCCAACTCTTTACCATTCAACTTCGCTATATTTGCAGGATCAGCGTGATTTTTATTCCCCCAACAAGTTTTAGTATCTTTCTGTATCACTCTATACCAATGATAACCAAATACATTCAATCCCTCCGAGTCCGGTATAACACCTGAAAGTAAGGCAGCCAACCATATCGGATTTTCTTTGGTTCCATGGGAAGGTAATTTCATGTCTTTTTCAATCTTGATTATTCCATCCTCTTTGATACCATCTAAAAGAGTATCTATTGTTGGAATCTTACAATGCGGTTTATAGCCTGGATGCGGAAAATTCCTATAATGACCTTGAGATATTCTTATGTTACAAGCATAAGCATAACAATTATTTGAATTACGATACGATGTATCTTTATTCCAAAAATCGTCATTAAAACCACCTAATTGGTAAGTGAAATCTTCGTTAGGTCCACCTAAATTTGATAGTTTAATGGTGCGACTACTTAATTTATTTCCATCTGTATCTCTATTACCCGAAGAACCAGTATATTGTTGGTAGCATGTGTTATTTTCAATCATGATACGCCTCATTATTTTTAGGTTATGTTGTATATCCAAAAAAAGCAAACTCCTCTTTCAGTCTATTGTTAACTTTATTTTTTATCATCACAACTCATAATTAAATCATTTTTTATCTAATGATTTTGTATTTTAAAATATCAAAATAAATAATATTAAATGACAAATTTAAAAAATTGAATCTTGCATTTTTTCTTTTCTTGGATATATAAATAAGGCAAGAGCGTGAAGATTTTGTTAAAATCGGGGTTTGACCAAAGAGTATAATTGTGTCTCAATACTCATTTTTTGAGCTCCTTTCTTATGGATATCGACGATTTTTCACTCTATTCCGGTCAAATAGAAGACAAAAGGCAATCTTTCAAAATTCAATATCCCTTGTTCGATACCCTCTACTTAGCTACCTATGCAACCATTGCGGGTGCAGAAGGTTGGCAAGGTATTGAAGATTATGGCGATGGTCACGTGCAATGGTTTCAACAGGAAGGACTATTCAGTGCGGGAATATCAAAGGTTGTCTTTGTTTCTATTGATGCGATGGGATGGGATGGGATGTCAAAAGAGAATGGGGAGACCATAAAAATCTGTGGGGTACTTATGCAGCAATCTTTTCTGTCCAAGAATGCTCCGTTTCGTCACCTAATTTTATGCCCGGATACCAATGCTCAAATTGGGTTTTCAAATCATCATTAAGTACGGCTGTGCGGGTCTGGAGTAAGTAATGCGCACCTTGCTGGCTCCATTGCATCTGCTGCTTTTTCACCATCCGTTTGGCAATCACTTCATTGATCGTCGATTCAACAAATGAAGAGGAAATGGGTTCACCATAGCGGTACATTTTACCATAATTCGGGATCATCATGCTGTTATTTTCAATGTAGGTGTACATTTCATCGATATGTTTTGATAAGGATTTCTTATTATCATAATGCGAGATGTCCTCATCACACATGGCAGCACAATCCTCTAGCTGTTCTAATGCCTTAATCACATTGCCATACCAGAGATACCATTTTGTACTGGTTAAAGCATCCAATAATTCTGCACCGAGTTCAGGGATGTTTTTCGATACCCCTCTGGCATATTGTTTTAGTACTGTCAGACGCATCGTGATATGAAACCAATCCAGTACGTGCTGCGATTCGGGGTACAAGTTAAATGGCAGATCCCTGAGATTATCGGCACCATCCGATAAGAAAGTAATTTGTTGATTCGCCTGCATACCTTGTGAAGATAACTGGGCGATGAGTTTTCTTCTTGACTACCCATTTTTTCCTCATCAACTTTGAACCCTATCGGGGGATGGGCAAAAATAGCCAAATACAGAAGCCGAATGTACGAACGCAGTGATGACTTTCCACCCGACGAACTTATCTTGCACATACGCGGGAGTTCATGTACGGATACAGAGCTGCAACCTACCGTCTATATCAACGTGAGTTTTGTCTTGCAAACGGGATGCGTTCATATAATGACCATAGATTTTATGCTCTATCATTCTATCGCTAATTGGAGAAGGCCGCATTTGCGCTGAGGGATCCCCAGAAACTGGTGCTAATAAATACCATATTGCGATAGATCTTAGCCAGGTGCGCCAATACGTTATCAAGTACAATAACTCGTAAAATAGACGAAGAATGTCGTATGATGTTCTTCGCTAAAGTGAGATAAGAAATGACGCGTTTTGATTTGATACTGTTCGCCTGATACTGTAAATGTAACCCTTGGTTTTCAGCATGATACCCTATTAACCAAAGGGCAATCGTGCTCAGTGTCGCTAACAAACTCAGAACAAGTAAACGTCCGGCGGAGTGGCTATAACAGGCCCGCAGGCCGAAACCAAAGCGTTCACTTTTCTCATCCCGAAAATTCTGTTCAATTTGCATCCTACGACTGTATAACTTCATAATCTGTCTTGGCTTAAATTCATTTGTACTGCTGAAAATCAGCCACGGCTCTTTTGCTGCCGCCCGGCCATCACGGACCTGTGATTTACGCACAATACGACAACGAGCACGCTTGTTTTTTCGTCCCTTGGATACGTTTTTATGCAGGTAAAAATGCCCATCGCATTGAGCATATTTTGCACGAGATAGCGTCCCGTGCCCCAGATATTCGGGTTGGCCACTGGCTTGTAATGCTTGCCGTTTGAACCAGTATTCCCCTCTTGCTTCAAGACGAAGCTGAGTATTCCCGAGTACGCGCCCAACAAAATCCCAACCGAGTGATTTTATATGGCGAAACCAGGCATTCTGGAATCCGGCATCAGTGACAATAATCACGCTGGCGTTAGGATTAACCGCTTCTGACAGGGCATTAAGAAATTCTTTTTGGATAAGTGAATTCTGTTGTTTTTGCGAGGGAACTATCTGGCTCAATAAGGGAATAGAGCGCCCATCACAGATTAAATTGGCCCGGAGTACATGATATTCCTGAGACGGGTAGCCACTCCAATCGACGGCAATAACACACAGAGACAACTGTTGTGTCATCATCGTAATAAGCCGATTAAATATAAGCGGAATATCATTCTGCAATGAAGGATTACCCAGCCATCGGTCAACCCGCTTTATTTTATGTTTAACCTGTGCTGGTCCCGGTAAAAATCGACCAATGCTGGTCAATGTGAGTGACGCTCCTTTAAGTAAAGCGGTCGTCGCATCTATCAAGGCATTCTGGCAATATTGGTGAAACGGGGCTAAAGTATGTTGAAAGAAATTGCGGCAAACTTTATGAACAGGCATCGTCATGTTCTCACTGAATCGGTAGAACAATGAGTAGATCACACAATGCAATGCCTGTCTAATTTATGGGGATTCCTCAGTGGCTAGGTGGGGTTCCCCGTACGCTTACTCGTCTAAATAGGCTTTCATAATAGTGATACACCCATTTTTATCATCTCAGGTTTTTGCTGCTGCAAAGACGCTGTTTCCATAAATATGTTGACATGCTTAAGCAATTGCCACATAAATTGGCAACAGTGGTTTCATGTCACGGTTTCATGCAAGGATTGCCATAGACGTTCAATTTTATTCAACCAAGGGGAATAGACAGGTAAAAAGAGAAGACTAAATTTAGGATTTTTTTCCAGCCAAACCATAACTTTTCGACTCTTATGAATGCAATAGTTATCTAAAATCAAAGTGATTGTCTTAGCACTAACAGACTGATTACTAATGTCATCTAACAATTTGATAAATAAATCTGAGTTCTTTTTCAAGCCACCCACATAAGTAATTTCTTTCGTTTTTGCGTTGAAACAGCCTGCAAGATTGTATTTTTGATTCTTTCCGGGGGTAGCAACACGTTTTTGCTGTCCTCTCAAACACCAGTCTGCCCCGATTTTCGGATTAAGGTCGATATCCACCTCATCTTCATAGAAAACAGGGTGTTTCTCTGAGGCATTCGATAAGGCTTCAAGGATTTTTGCCATTTTTTCTTCATGTTCAGGGTCAGACAACCTTAAGGTGGGAGCAGCTCTTCGCCAAACGACTCCTGTCCGGCAAAAGTAACGATAAAGTGTACTTTGAGAAAGCGATATATTAAGTAACATATTGATTTTACGTACAATCAGTTCAAGACACCATCGTGAGCAGAGATAACCAAAATGTTGTGGAGAATGCGCCAATAAGAAAGAAATGACAGCAAGAAGTGGTGCTAAATTCCAGATAACAGGCCTTCCCGCAGGGAGGCTTTTAAGTCCTTCCAAACCATATAATGTTAACCAATTTACCCAGCGATTGACTGAAGAACGTGAACAGTGAAGTGTTCTGGAAACGTGAGAAACAGTACTCCCTTCATGTCACATTAAGAGCGCGGTGAGACGACGTGCATAGTCTTTATCCCGGGTTCTCTGGAGAGTTTTTTTCATCTGACGTCGTTCATTTCGAGGTATTGGTGCTATTATTGGCATCACTCAGTCCATTTTGGGATTTGTTTTGATTTGGCGATTAATCAGATCGCGAAAATCGGACTGAGTTCCCTTCAAATGATCTACTATTTTGAAATCTTATTTAGGACAGCCCCATATTTTATCGCTCAGCGTTCTCTGAAAATACTGACATCTGTATAAAGCCGCTTAAATACAGATAGAATAACACCAATAAAAGTCCCGATAGTTCCCAAGACTTTTACCATATCATTACCATGCTTTAGTATGTATTCAATCATGTTTTTTCTCTAAAGAATTTAAAACATACTTAAGTATATACCATAGTGAATACACTGGATCATTTTCGAAGCTATGCTCCCCTATTTTCTCTTTATTCAATAGGAAGATGATCAATAGCTCCCCATTCAACCCAAGAGCCATCATAGAGACAAATTCTTTCATACCCATATTGAGTGGCTACTAATAAAGCAATACATGCTGTAACCCCCGAACCACAAGTAAAATACAGAACATGCTCTGAATTGATTTTCTTTGACGTTAAAAGGCTTTCTGTTGGCAGTTTTAGGAACGTCATTTCTTACTGCCTTAATTTTAAGAAGCCATTCCTTGATGTGTTCTATTCAAAAAACGATGGTTTAATGACGGTATAAACAAAATTAAGTTTAATCGCTGCATTATAACAACCATGATAATATTTAAATTGAAAAGATTAATGCCATTAAATTCACACATTGTAATTATAACAATATTTCCTTTAAATATTCATATAATGATAATATCAATCCATTGTCTCAAGGCATATAAAAATAGGACTTTCACTTTAGTTGAGTGTAATTTTTAAAATAACAATTTTGTACAATATTTAACATCCAAGCGGGGGTATTGTTAATTAAAATTTCATAAAAGGAATAATGGAATGCTATTTAACAGTGATAATTTTTGGATAAGACACCCAACAAAAGTCGTTTCAATTGCTACTCTTGGGCCAGAAGGGACAAGCAGCCAATCTGCAGCGAAATATCTATCCAACTTAATCGAAAAACCCTTAGACATACACCTTTTTGATACTTTTGAACTTGCTTTTGAATATGTAAAAAAAAATGAGTCATGCATTTTTCTAGTTGCCAATGCATATCAACGAGTGGATAACTTTTATATGAACGAAAATACCCTTCTACTTGGCTCATTTTTCTACTCACCTCCCGCTTATTACCTTGGTTGTAAAACTCTCTTGGCATTAAAGAAAAAGATAGCTGAGCAACAAATCATAAAAATAGCTACGCATCATGCACCTTTATCTCGTTTAAGAGGCCTAATTGAATCAGCTGAAAACAAGATCCTTGGAATATCTGACGCTCATTTAGAAATAGAAATTACAAACTCTACAAGCAGTGGAGCGAGATTAACTACAAACGGCGATGTTGATTGTTGCTTAGCAAATATTGATGCGCTTAAGCATTATGGGCTTATAGCAATCTCTAAGCCACTATATATTGAAATGACATGGGTAGTATTTTCTAACAATCAAATTTATAAAAGAGAAGTTGCATAATGAATGACAAAAAGTGTGTGCTAGTGATTGATAAAGATCTTCCTCTTGGCGTCATTGCCAACACAGTTGCAGTACTAACTCTTAGTCTTGGCAAAGCTCACCCTGAGCTCGTCGGTAATAATATCAAAAACCGTGATGGAGGGGAGCATTTGGGCATAACCCGTATACCTATCCCAATCCTTGCGGGGACGGCAAGAGAAATAAAAGAAATTCGAGCTCAATTACAATCACACGTTACGTTAATTGACTTCTCTAACTTGGCAAAAAGTACTAAGAGTTATGAAGACTACTCAAATATGTTAGAAGCTGCCAGTGAAGACAGTATCGAATATTTAGGCATAGCAGTGTACGGCGACAAAAAAATCATTATTAAACAAACTGGAAATATGAAATTAATACGATGAACAATCTAATTGATATGATTTTAGTAACAGGCACTCCTTATTTACGCGGTTCAGAATTAAGCCCTGATGAACAGCCTGTAACTGCAATTACCCTTAGTGATTTCTTCATTGATGTCCACCCTGTCACTAACGCTGAGTTCGCAATATTCATAGAGCAGGGAGGCTATAGAAGTAAAATATATTGGTCAGAAGAAGGCTTCAAGTTTATTCAAGATAACGGTATTTCAGAACCTTTATACTGGCATGATTCTAATTGGAACCAACCAAAGCAACCTGTAACAGGTATTAGTTGGTATGAAGCTGTCGCGTATGCAACATTTGTAGGTAAGGAATTACCAACTGAAGCGCAATGGGAGTTTGCCGCGAAGGGAAACGACAATCGACTCTATCCGTGGGGAAATAGCGAACCATCTCTTGCAATTGCAAACTATGCCCCGGACTGTGAACCAGTTGAGCTAAACCGAAAATCAACGGACTGGGACGCACATCCACAAAATCGCTCCCCATTCGGTTGCATTGATATGGCTGGTAATTTAGCTGAGTGGTGTCTAGACAATTACTATCACGATTATAGTTGGGATAAAACTCATATTGATCCCGTTTATCTTAGTATTCCTTCTGACGATCATATAGTTCGAGGAGGTTCAGGACTACATGATGAAGATTATATGCGCTGTACATGCAGAGATAACTACCCACCAACAGTACGGGACAACATCGTAGGTTTACGCTGTGTCAAATCTTTATCATAGAGACATAAGAAAGGAAAATATGAGAACTCCATATATTGACAAGAAACCTTCTTCTTTACGGTACTACCAAGAAGGACCACCAGAATCACACGATTCTATTAATATGAATGAATGGGCACTCAAGGTATTTTTATCTCATGAAGCAGAGCCAATTCTTATAGCATTCGACGATCTTAAAAACATAAAACCAATAACAGAAAGCCGCCGAGTTGTATGTGTTTGCAACTGGAGTATCAGAAGAAACTGGACAGGGGTTTTACTAGAAGATTTATTGGGATATCTAGGGATAAATGTCACCAAGTATCGCTCACGAAATTTGAGGCAGGTAAGTTTAGGCACCAATAAAGAAATATACGATTCTACGATATCCCTTAATAATGCATTGGAAAATAGAGCAATGATTGTTTGGGCAGTGGACGGGGAGCACCTAACTTTGGAAGAAGGTTACCCTATCCGTTTAATCGATTTTTCTCTATACCGATACAAAGGGGTTAAATGCTTGTCTGAATTGTACTTTACCGATGAGTTCGAACTAGGATTTTGGGAAAAAAAAGCGGGTTATAGTAAAGAGGGAAAAATCAAGGCAAAACGATACCGCATTGTTGATTTGCAAGAACATCGTTTTATTAATGGAACCGGGGAAGTAACTGATTTCTAGGAGGTATAAACTTATGACACAATTATTTGCGATGGCAGTTTTTGCTCTTGTAACTTCTATATCTCCAGGTCCTGTAAACATAATAGCGACAGTGACTGGGGCCAATTGCGGGTATATTCGAACTATCCCACATATAACCGGAGCTACAATTGGTTTTGTATCCATTCTATTTTTACTGGGTTTTGGATTGGCTCAACTTATCAATGAGGTGCCATATCTAACCGAAGTGCTTACCTATATAGGAGGTTGTTTCTTGTTATATTTGGCATATAAAGTTGCCATGCAAAAACCAACGAACGTTGATGATAGTAAACTAGAAACCAGTGCTCCATCGTTCATACAAGGAATGTTGTGCCAATGGCTTAACCCGAAAGCATGGATTGTGTCTTTAGCAGGTATATCTGTATTCTTTAGTAATCACGATGCAGAGATTGCTACACTACTACTTTTTTGTGTGATTTTTTTTGTTGTTTGTTATGCATCAATTTCAGTATGGGCCGTTTTAGGAATAACGATCAGAACAATTTTGGATACACCTATACATTATAAACTCTTCAATCTTGCGATGGGGCTATTGTTAGCAATTACGGTAATATATACTTTTTTTATGTCGAGTTAAAATGGTGTGTACATAAATGACCAAGCAACAATTCTACCGTTCAAGTGTAGTACCCATTGAACTGCGCTCTTCTAAAAACTCGAAAGCCTGTTATGGAAAACACACTCACGAAGAGTTTTCTATTGGTGCCGTAGATAATGGTCATAGTGATTACTTCAATAGTAATATTGAATACAGAATACAAAAGGGATCACTTGTCATTATTAACCCTCTAGAAGTTCATTCATGCAATCCAGCACCAAATACAAACTGGAGCTACAAAATGTTATATGTGTGCCCTAAATGGCTAGGTGATGTGCAATCAATGGTCACCGATGGAAGAACAACAAATTTTAATCCGTTCTCAATTAATCATATCAATACTCCGGCACTTTATTTTCAGTTCCAAAAATTAGCTAATATAATAATTTTTGATCAGGATAAAATGAAAATGGAAGAAGAGAGTATCTCTTTTTTTTCTAATCTATTTTCACTATCAAACGTCACACCTATAGAGAAAACTGCACTAAAGAATAATATATCCAAGGCTTATGAATACATTTGTGAAAATTTTCGAAGTAATATATCAATAAAGGATATTGCTATTCACTCTCAATTGAGTGAATACCATGTTATCCATGCATTTCGAAAGGCATATGGTATTACTCCACATGCCATGCAAATCGCAATGCGTATCAATGAAGCAAAAGTACTTTTGAAACAAGGAATGAAGATAGCATCTGTAGCAACTGAATTAGGTTTTAATGATCAAAGCCACTTTCATCGGAACTTTAAAAAGTTGGTTGCAGCAACTCCTGCAGAGTACAAAAAATATCAGTAATATTCTAAAAATATCAGATATTAGGTTATTCTTATATTTCCTTGTGCCTGTTCAGGCAATTTTTCTTATTTATATCCATATTACTACGAAAGAAGTCAGGTAATAATATCAATGAATGTCACTTCCTGTCCAACTACCAGCCACCTAAGTCGATTAAATATTGTCCCCCCCATTAATTGAGACACATCTGACTAGAATTTTCTAACTGTTTTCGATATATCTCCGGTTGGAGATGATTTAAACTTTCATGAGGTCAATTTTGATTGTAATCCTGCTGCCAAAACCACGCCATTTCTCTGACCTGACTAAGTGATTCAAATAAGTCAGTATTCAAAAACTCTCGGCGAAATGAACCATTAAAACGCTCAATAAAACTGTTTTGTTGTGGCTTGCCGGGCTGAATATGACATAACTCAATATTGTTACTATCACAATAATTTAATAGATTTGTGGATATTAATTCAGGACCATTATCAACTCTGATTTGTTGAGGTAAGCCTCGTTCTGTTTTTAAATGTTCAAGTACTCGGATGACTCTTTCTGTCGGCAGTGAAGTGTCCATTTCAATGGCAAGACATTCTCGTGTTCCCTCATCAATAATATTTAATGTTCTGAATCGATTACCCCAATATAATGCGTCATGCATAAAATCCAACGCCCAGTGAATATTAGGTTTGCTTGTTACTATTAATGGCCTTTTTTCACGTTGAGTCAGGGCTTTTTTGAACCTGCGTTTAAGGTTTAAACCTAAGCGCTTGTAAACACGATAAACGCGTTTATGGTTAAAGGGATAGCCTTGAAACCTGAGCCGATAATAGCACTTCCAGAAGCCTGCCTGAGGTGATTTAGCTAAAATAGCATCAATGACGACGTTATCTTTTTTACGCCAATCCATCCCCCTACGATAGAAGGTTGCACGAGTCAGGGACGTTAATTGACACGCTTTTATGACCGACAAACCCGCGATTGTGCGCAGGATTTTTTCTCGGTCACTACCAGCCCTTTTTTGCGAAAAGCTCCTTCATGGCATGATTTTCAAGGCTGACTTCCGCAAATAGCTTTTTGAGCTTGGCATTTTCTTCCTCAAGTTCTTTTAATCTTTTAACATCATTGGATTCCATGCCACCATACTTGGGCTTCCAATTGTAGTAAGTGGCATGACTGATTCCATTTTGGCGGCAGACATCTTCCACTTTCATACCCGAATCGGCGAGCTTTAAAATATTCACAATCTGAGTTTCAGTAAATCGTGCTTTTTTCATGTTGACCTCTGCAAATATTAGGCCGGAAAATCTAATTATAGTTGTCACTAAAATAGTGATCATCTATACCTTATTGAAAGTTAAGGCTATGAAAAAATTAACCAATCCATATAATGCAAGCAAGCAAAAATAAAGAAGGGAACTAACACTATGGGTTTTAGCTAGTACAAAACCGTTATGAACTTAATGTCCCATGAATTTAAGTTAAAAAATGGGTCCTAATTATACTCTATGGGAAAAATAACTTTTTAAAATGTCTATGAGAAAACAACGTATCTTAATAATTAGAATAGATTTTCTTGGTGATATGATATGTACAACACCTCTGATTCATGCCATAAAGAAAAAATATCCAAATTCTGAGATTCATGTTTTAGCCAATAAATACAATGCACCAGTGCTGGAGAGAAACCCTGATGTTTCATTTGTTCATACTTATGTTTACAGCAAAAATCATGAACGAAATGTACATCCCGGGATATTCAACGCATTGATAAATAGGATTGCATTGGTTTTCAAGTTGCGAAGAATACGCTTTGACATAGGAATCATTCCAAATGGTGGGTTAAATAAAAATAGCATTCAGTTTATTCGTCAGCTGAATATCCCCGATTGCCGTTGGCACACAAAGGAAAGCGAATTTGATGACAGGAACGTTGAGCATGTCATCAATAGGCCAATAAAACATGAGGTCTTATCAGGGTTTGATTTAATTCCTGAAATTGAAGCACCTGAGATGAATACATTAAAATCCTATGTCTATCCTGATCCGTTGTTACGTGACGAATGGATGAGGAAAATAAGTTCGGAAAATAAACCGAAAATAGGGCTGTTTATCTCTAATAAATCAAAAGACAGACAGTTGGATATCAGTAAATGGGCTGATTTAGTCAGGTTAATAGGACGTAAGGCAGAATTTTTTATTTCAATATCATTGGTAAAAACCACCGTCTTTAGACGGTGACTTTGACTTTAATTTTTTGACCTATGCGCGTTTACGAGGTGCGTGGTTCGACGACTTTCAGTCGTCGGCACCGAAGTGCGCTAACCCACCTACTTCAGTAGGTGGTAGTTAAGTTTCTATGACCAAAGTGAAGAAATAAAAAAACAGTATTTTTCTGACCTTCCAGTGCATTTTCTTAAGACCACAAGCATTCAAGATATGATCGCGGCTACTAGCTGCATGAACATGATTGTTTCCGCTGATAGTGCGCCGGTGCATCTAAGTTCAGCATTACAAATACCGGTGGTATCTTTGTTTGAAAATAGGCCTGAAAAATATTTACGTTGGCCCCCCCTTAATGTTGAAAATATCCTTTTAAAAGAAGGAAAAATAGTCAATGACATTGATGTGATAAAAATACGTGATGCCGTCAATTTTTTATTGAAAAAATGTTATGGCTAGGCCAATAACAGAACTCAGGTTACGTTCAACGCTCAGCATTTGGCATATATCGCAATTCGAGATGCATACACAGTAATCAAATAGTGTGCCAGACAATTGGCTCACATATGCTTCGAGTAGCTGATGAATCAGCACATTAATTGGCTGGAAACGACAAGATTTATGGCAGGCCAGCCAGTCCAAGTCTGCATTGAGTATGGGTAGTTGATGATCTAGCCCATTGGGAACAACTGACAGCTAAAAGGAAGATCCCAGCTCTTGGGCTGGGATCTTTTTGTTAACAAGGCATTTTGGCAAGCAACGCGTTAATTTTATCTTTATCCTCAGGATGACGATAAAGATATTTTTCACAAGCTAGACGCACATAATCGTAGCAAGTTTCCTCACTTACAATTACCTCTGCTTCATCATATTCTGTACAACCATAAGCGAACAAAACACCTTCAAAATGATCTTCTTCGTAATAACTGTCCATATCAAGAAAATGGCAATATGCGCCATCAGTATTTAAAGCCCCTCTCTTCGTTAATAATTCGTAAGCGGCTCATTTAGACCGTCTATCGGTATTCCTCCGGTTCGGGGAAAATAGTGTCCATCATTTTTAGTGGACATTATTGTATGAAATATCGGACATTGCTCCTCGACGCTTTGCGCTTACATTTTGATGAACACCTATCCAGACTCGATGTTGGCCGTCGGCTTGGGATCCCCAAAAGCACCATCTGCGCTCTCTTTGTTCGCTTCAAAAAGCTGGGAATGAGCTGGCCACTGCCTGATAACATGACCGCCGATAAGCTCGAATCGCAACTTTACCCCGCGCGTCCCCATGCCGTCAGGCTTGATATCCCTGCGCCTGTTTTAGCGGATGAGCCCGTTGTACGCAAGCGGTCACGCCGCCCGAATTTTCCACTCGCGTTTAAAATCTCTCTGGCCGAAAAATCACTGCAACCTGGCGCCAATGTCGCACAACTGGCGCGTGAACACGGCATCAACGACAACCTGTTGTTTAACTGGCGTAACCTTTATAAACGCGGACTTCTGTGCCCTCGGGAGGACCGTTCATTGCTCCTGCCCGTTACACTGTCTGAAATCAATGTGCCTGTTAAACAGCCGGTCTCCGCGATGCAGCAACCCGCCGCCAGGGAGCCTTGCTGTGAACTGGCGCTTCCCGCCGGCATACTGCGCATCCGGGGTGAACTGACACCCGAACTGCTGCGTATGCTGATCAATGAAATGAAGGTGGGGGGATAATGAACATATTGCCAGCAGGCACGCGTATCTGGATCGTGGCCGGGATCACTGATATGCGCAACGGGTTCAACGGCCTGGCCTCAAAGGTACAGAACGCACTGAAAGATAATCCGTTCTCTGGGCAGGTCTTCATCTTCCGCGGTCGTCGGGGGGATATGCTTAAGGTACTGTGGGCTGATGCCGATGGGTTGTGCCTGTTTACCAAACGGCTTGAGCGTGGGCGCTTCGTCTGGCCGGTGACCCGTGAGGGTAAAGTTCATCTGACTCCCGCCCAACTGTCCATGCTGCTTGAAGGCATAAACTGGAAACATCCGCAGCGGATGGAACGATCTGGTCTACGGATATAACTTGCTGTAAAGTGAGGGAATGGAGACCCCATTCCCTGATGATATCGCCCAGCTGAAAGGGCTGCTGCGTGAGCAGATGGCGGCTAACAAGATACTGACAGAAAATAATCGCCTGCTGTCTCAGCGGGTGGCCTCTTATGCCAGCGAAATTACCCGACTGAAAGCCCGGGTAGTAAAACTGCAACGTATGCAGTTCGGCCAGAGTTCAGAAAAAATACGGCAGAAGGCTGAACGACAGATACGCGAAGTGCAGGCGCACATCAGTCACCTTCAGGAAGAAATGGTCGACATCCTGGGTAAACAACCCGACCCGGCACTGCCTCCTGTGCTGCGGCAGTCCTCGTCACGAAAACCGTTACCCGCCACCCTGCCCCGCGAAATACAGTTGCTCCTGCCGGCAGAAAAAAACTGCCCTGAATGTGGCGGGGAACTGCATACGCTGGGTTGCGATATCTCAGAACAACTCGAGATCATCAGCAGCGCCTTTAAAGTTATCGAAACACAACGCCCCAAGCTGGCCTGCGGTCGGTGTGACGGTATAGTCCAGTCTCCCATGCCGTCCAAACCCATTGAACGCAGTTATGCCAGTCCTGGACTGCTGGCACGGATCGTGACCGCAAAGTTCGCAGAGCATATGCCGCTGTACCGTCAGTCGGAGATATATAACCGGCAGGGCGTGGCGTTAAGCCGTGCCACACTGGGTCGCTGGTCCGGGGCAGTGAGTGAACTTCTTGAACCCCTGAACGATGTGTTACGCCAGTATGTTCTGATGCCGGGCAAAGTCCATGGCGATGATATCCCCGTACCCGTTCAGGCGCCAGGCAACGGTAAAACCCGGACCGGACGCCTGTGGGTGTACGTCCGCGATGACAGAAATGCAGGCTCGGTAATGCCGCCGGCCGTGTGGTTCGCATACTCAACAGATCGCAAAGGCATTCACCCGCAACAGCACCTGGCAGGCTACAGCGGCGTTCTCCAGGCAGATGCTTACGGCGGGTACCGGTCGTTGTATGAAACAGGGAATATCACTGAGGCCGCCTGCATGGCGCATGCCCGACGTAAAATCCATGACGTTCACGTTCGTTCGCCAACAGCAATAACGACGGAAGCCCTGAAGCGGATAGGTGAGTTATATGCCATAGAAGCAGAAATCCGAGGCAGCCCGGCAGAAGAACGGCTGGCATTAAGAAAAGCGCGCAGCGCTCCGCTGATGCAGTTGTTGTTCGACTGGATACAGCACGTTGTCGCGGCACTCAGAGACAGCGAAGGCGTTCGCCTACATGCTGAAGTTATGGGACAGTCTGAACGAGTACTGCCGTAACGGCTGGGTGGAGATCGACAATAATATCGCGGAAAACGCCCTGCGTTGCGTCGCTGTTGGGCGAAAAAACTGGCTGTTCGCGGGCTCTGACAGCGGAGGTGAGCGAGCGGCCATCCTGTACTCATTAATCGGCACCTGCCGGCTTAATGGTGTAGAACCGGAAGTGTGGTTGCGGTACGTCATCAGCCATATAGCCGATTGGCCATCAAACAAGGTACATGAGCTGCTTCCCTGGAAACTCAACCTTACCAACATCTAATCGTCAATACGGTTCAAATGAGCCGCTTACAATAATTCTATGGTTCTCAAAAAATCACCATCGTTGTACATACGGTCAAAATAACTTTTCACTACCCAGTGAGGGTCTGAATGATAATACGGCTGTCCAAATAGTTCTTTATTCACAGTTATCCCCCCTATTTTGGATGGAAGTTATTTACTCGCCCAGTAGCTGGATCAAGATAAACTCTAAATTGAATTCCTCCCGCCGTAGCATCGTACGATTGCATTCCTTTTGATATTGCTTCCTTATACCCACTTGCAGCAGCTTGTTGACCCAAGTCCAACATTTTCTGATCGGTATGTATCTTAGGATCGTATACTATTTTCTTAAATGGCCCGTTCTTACTATCGCCCTTATAACCAGTAATATTACCTGCACGATCTTTAGTTGGGATTAAATACTCTATATTAGGCAGTGTCCCTTAATATAAATTGAGAGTATTATCATCTCATTAAGTGCATGACTGGAAAAAGATGATGGCACGTTATGACATTCCCGATGAAGCATGGATATTGATAGAACCGTATTTGCCACCCCGCCATTCAAAGCGGGCAGGACGTCCCCACGTTGAACACCGTCGAGTGATGAACGGAATGTTTTGGGTTCTTTGTTCAGGGGCGCCATGGCGCGATTTGCCTGAACGTTATGGCCCCTGGAAAACGGTTTATAACCGATTTAATCGCTGGTCAAAATCGGGCATTATCAGCATGATATTTAACCGATTATTATCCATCCTTGATGAAAAAGGCTTAATTGACTGGGATGCGATTTGTCTGGATGGCAGTAATATTCGCGCCAGTCAAGATGCCGCTGGAGCCCAAAAAAACATCCCGATATTGCTGGCGATCATGCGCTGGGTCGCTCACGCGGTGGTTATGGCACCAAAATCCACTTGGCCACAGACGGAAACGGGTTCCCTCTCAACATCATGTTGACGGCTGGGCAGGCTCACGAAAGCCAATCCGCTATTCCTTTACTTGATGGCATAGGTATACAACGTAAAAATGGTTTCATGAAACGGCGTGGCAAGGCGGTACTGGCAGATAAAGGTTATTTGGATAGAAAACTCCGCCATTATCTTCGTAAACGGAGAATTAAAAGCATCATTCCTTATAAAATCAACGAAAAAGGCCGTTCAGATGGCCGCACGCAATTTGATAAACAGGCGTATCGTAACCGCAATGTTGTTGAACGCGGCTTCAGTTTTCTTAAAAATAATCGGCGTATTGCCACCCGTTACGAAAAAACAGCCCGAAACTATTTATCCATGGTGAAATTAGGCTGCATTCGGCTTTTTTACAGACGATTAAATAATTAAGGGACATAGCCTAGTAATGCCTTTTGTTTCTGATGGTTTTTCACCCAAAATTTTTATTTGCTTTTCCTTCCCAGCAGAATAAAACTCATTAATATTATGCTCTCCTTTAATTCCTCGTTTTTGTGTATAGCCATCAATTTTAGCTAGGTGGACTTTTTGGTCGGGATTAAAGTTTATTCCCTCTGGGTAATTTGTCCTTCCGGCTACGTCAGATTGACCACCTTTGCTAGCATTAGGCAACGACTTTCCATCGAACTTACCCGTTGGATGCTCAACAGTTGTTACCGTACCTTGATCCTTCGGACTGTATTGCCCCTTGCCTGCACTCCAGTTGCCACCTTTGTTATCAACCGAGGCTTTTGACGATGCCGTAGGTGACAATTTCGGCCCTTTAGTTCCCTCTATCACAGCAGGCAACGTCATCGCCATTGCCTGAGCAACTTCAGGATTCATACCCATTGCTTCAAAGCGTTTTGTCCAGCCAAGTTCACCTACCTTGCCTGTAGCCGCCTGACCTAACGTATTCACTGCCGACAGGTAATTCTTGAACTCATTGGGTAAAGTGTCATCCCTATCCATATTTTTGATGGTACGCTCAAATACATCCCATTGCTCAACCAGATAGCCGTATTTTTGGGCACACTGTTCCGGATTAGTCCCACAGAAGTCCATCATTTCTTGTTGATTGCGGATATTGGTATCAACCATATCCTTAATCACTGTTTGACAGCTATCTCCTTCACAGGTGCGAGCTTTGTGTGCAAAATTGTCCAGTTCATTCACACTCAGGAAATTATTCTCGACAACAACTCACTCCAGTGTAAGACTCACCGACGAACAGTATTTTCCCCTGTTAAATCAGCCGGTTACAGGACGATTTTGCTAATGTATTCTCGCGACTGAACCCAAAACGCCCTGACACACTTTTGGTCCCTGAACACCCGTTTTGCCCGTTGTGCGCCTTTCAGTGTTGTTCTCTTTTCAACACGCCGAACTCACTCAAGCCCAACTGGCTCAGGCACTGAATGTGTCTCAGTAAGCCATGCAGTCATAGGAAGCGGGCAGAAGACGGGTGCAGATCTCCGTCCTGCCTGAGATGGCAAAATTACTGTCTGTCTCACTCGAAGAACTGTTCGGTGAAGAGATCGACGCGACACCCCGCAAGCGGCTGGTGCAACAGATACAGATTATCAGTCAGTTACCCTGCGCCAAGCAGAAGCTGGTATCGGAGATGCTGGATGCAGTGATTGCGCAGGCACAACAATAAAAGACAGGGAACTAAAGGAAAGGATTTTTTAACGCAGAGGCAGCAGGCGGCAACCTGCTACAACCGCTCACCATAACCAACTATGTGAGGTAGTTCATCATGGCTAACCGCGATTGTAATGTAAATTCAAACAGTTCGAAAGCCCAGCGCCGCTATAAAATCGGCTATATCAGTACCCGTCATGCTGACCGACATACCGGCATGACCCGCCATTACAGCCAGTCCCCCAGTTTGCATTTGAAGGGTAACTGGCTGGAAGAAGCCGGATTTGCCACTGGGCAAGCTGTAAAAGTGAGTATTGAACAAGGGCAGCTGATTATTCAGCTCGTTGAAAAGGACTGACAGCTAAAAGAAAGGATCCCAGCGCTTGGGCTGGGATCTTTTTACATTCTCAACAGGATACAGTACTAAGCGTAACGCTCTGTCAGTGTTTTCATATGCCTTTCTGCCGCTTCTTTACTGTCAGGAAAAGCATTGATATAAGCATCAGATATATACTGCATCAGCATCACAAATTGATTTGGCGTAATTTCTGAACTTTCAAATTCCCCCAAGAAAAAGGTAACGTAATCAAAATCCTCAGGAATATTCCAATCCTGATCCAAAGAGTAACCAAACCCTTCAGATGGAGAAAAACCATACCCTTTGCTGGCATTGAGCAAAAAATTTATAAAGGAAATTTTGTTGTTATATAAAGATTCATAAAGAACTTCATATAAATCCCTACCCTCATTTTGAATGAGGTAATGTTCAATGTTTTTTAACCAATTTATGTGTTGATCACTCATTTAGAAGTCCTCGCAGGCATAGTAATAAATGCATTATTAACTTGCCCTGTCTTAGCATCTCTGGTTACTTGAAACCAATATCCATCAACTTTTGCGGAATATTGCCTATGATTAGGATTATCCCTAAAATAATTTTCTGCTTGCTTGGCTGCCTTATTGGACATATCAGCCATCTTGGTATCGGGTAACACCCTAGGATCATAAGTTGTCTTAACCGTTTCCTTTTTAAAGCCTATTTGTTGGCCTCTTCCATTTATTGCAGGGATTTGATATTTGTACTCAATTAACCCAGGATAACGTTTATCGGTAATTTTGTGGTTAATTTTTCCCCCCGTCATTTCAACAGACTCTAAGAACACATCCTGCTTGTGAGCTCCAGAAATTGTCCCCATCTTACGATTAACAATACCTAATTGGGTATTATGTTTAGTTACATCGGCAACAAAACTTTCTGGAATTAAGTGATTAGTCGTTTCCCCAGTTTGATTTTGTGGTGTTTTCACCCCGTTATTTCCAGCATTAACCTGCTGGCCTGTAGATGAGTTGGCTCCTTTATCGACATTAGGCAATGACTTCCCGTCAAATTTACCCGTCGAATGTTCAACACTCGTCACCGTACCCTGATTTTTCGGGCTGTACTTCCCTTCACCGGTACTCCATTGCGGCAGTGGATTTTCGGTTTTATTGCTTGCTCCCGAATGTTTAGTCAGTGCCAAAAAGGCCTTTGCCGCCACATACTGGATGACTTTTGCTTCACTGGTCGGGATGCCGCTGCTCACAATTTCCGCCGCCTTCTCGGGCGTTATCTGTTCATTGGACATCACCACATCCAGTGGTACACCAAAGAAGTTGCCCCAGGCAATCAGCAGACCTTTGACGGGATCTTGCCCTTCCGGGTGTGTGCCCCGAACCTGTTTCGCCAACGCTTCCGACAGTTCATCCGGGGTTGCTCCATCCTTGATCATTTGCATGGCGAGTGAACTTTGTGCCCGGCCATATTCCATCAGCCCTTTCGGTGCGGTTTCCGGAGTCAAAAAGTTATTCTCGACAACAACTCACTCCAGTGCGAACTTCACCGCCTAACTTCATTTTTCCCTGCGCACTCAGCCGGTTACAAGGGGATTTTGCTGATGCACGTTCATCGCTGAACCCAAAAACCCCTGACGCACTTTTGGCTCCTGAACGCCGGTTTTGCCTGATACTCGAGTTTCAGTGTCGCGCCCTTTTCGGCAACGGGCGAACGGCGGCCGGTTTACCGGACGGCGGGCGCACGTTCTGCGGGTGCGGGCGGCATAGAGCCTGCCAGCGGCGCCCCTGCGACGCTCGGGAGCACCGAAGTTTCAGGTTAAGCACGGTTTTGCATGGCAGCCGGTTTTGTGGCAGGGAAGCCCCCTCAGGGGGCTGCACGGGGCGGCGATGGCGAGCACGGTAACGAGCAAGGAGCCTGCGACTGCGAGCCGCGCGCAGCAAGTCGCAGCGGGGTCGGGGCGGGGGAGGTAAAACCGGAGGCCGCAGGCCGACCTGCCTTCAGGGAGGTTGGCTGGACGCCGCAAGGCCGCTAAAGCAGAACACGGATTGCTGAGGACCGGCTCAAGTGCTGACAGCAGAAGGCGTCAGCCTTGTGCGCCACACCCCGCGAGGCCGAACAGCGGGGGCGCAAGACATAATGTGTATTATGCGATGTGAGCCGCGGCACGGCGTTTAGGTGGATTGCCGAGCCGGACGGCGAATTTCGCATAATTCCCTCACATTATGTTGAATAGGCTTTGGGCGGCCACGCCAGACTCAACGGGGACACTGGCGTTTAGGCCGGCCATTGCCTATTTACCCCCGCCGCACCGAGGCTGACGGGCAGTCCGGTCACGGTCTGCCCCCGTGCTGAACCCTGCCCAACTCAACGGGGACTTGCGGAGAGTCAGCGAACGCCAGAGTGTCCGGTCGATGCCGGGTTGTCCGGCGGCATGTCAGGATTAACTTTATCGTCGATGTCGTCGTCATATAAGTCGGCCAGTAAGCCAACCTCCTCTTCTTCCGACGGCGCGTCGGTCTGTCGTTCCGCCGGATGGGTACTGGCATGCACCGCCTGTAATGCCCGTATCGACACCTGCGTATAGATTTGCGTCGATTCGACGCTCGCATGCCCCAGCATCGCCTGTATCCAGCGCAGGTCAGCCCCGTTTTCCAGCATCTGTGTGGCCATCGCGTGCCGGAACAGGTGGCACGCCCCTTTTTTCTCGATACCCACGGCTTTGATGTAAGCCGTCACCATATTGCTGATGCCGTTGGCTTGCAAGCCATCCTGCCCGTCCATCGCCACGAACAGCGCCTTCACGTCAGGATTGACCAGCAGTTGCGGCCGGATTTCGTTCTGGTAATACAGCAACCAGCCCAGCGCCCGTTCCCCGATGGGCAGCACCCGGTCACGGTTGCCTTTGCCCTGCCGAACCGTCACCGTTTTTCTCATACCATCGATGCTGTACACATCGAGTCGCGTCACTTCCCCCCGCCGCATCCCCGTTGACCACAGCAGTTCCATCAAGGCCCGGTCGCGTACCCCCTGCAAGGTCTCGAGGTCAGGCTGGGCCAGTATCTGCTCGGTTTCGTCGATAGTCAGGATATAGCGCGGCAGGTGCTTCTCCAGCCGGGGCAGTTCAAGGTCGGCCGCAGGATTCGCCAGTATCAGGTTCTGTTTCGTCAGCCATTTGAACCACACCTGCAACGGCTGGAGTTGGGTGCGCTGGGTTCGGGTACTTAACGGCTCGCCGTTCTTCTTGCGGTACAGGAACAGGTGACGCTGGTAACGCTCCAGTATCGGCCGGGTGATATCGGCGGCATAGTACAAGCCCCGTTCGCTCGCCCACAGGATAAAGTGGTAGGTATGGTGGGTCTGCACTTTCAGCGTGGTTTCCGACCAGTTCCGCTCCCGCCGCCACGCCACAAAGCGCAACAGCAACGCATACAGGCTTTTCGGGTCATGTGCCGGACCGACCGGCTTACGGTACACCTCAGCAACGCTCAGGAAGCTGCCTGTACGCGGTTTACGGTTTGCCATGACCAGCCTCCGGTTCTGTGTCTGATGCGTTGGTCATGACAGGCGAAGGCAATGAGACTTTTTTATTTTTATTGTTAATTACTGCGTTTTCATCTACCCAGATTTGAGCGTCATTTTGCCCTTGTCCTGTCTGTGCTGAACGGGCTTTTTGTTGCCCAGACTTAACCCGAACTTGCCCCAGACTTGACGTAGACTGGCTGGCCTTTACCCCAGACTTGCCATCATCGCCGGTGATATCCGGTTGTGCCGTGTGTTCCCCTTCGGGGAGTGACAACGGCACCTTTTTCTTTTTGCCTTTTATCACTGTATTTTCATTTGCCCAGACCTGAACGTTATTCTGCCCTTGCCCAGTCTGGCCGGGTGCAGTTTTTTCTTCCCCAGACTTCGGCCAGACTTGACCCAGACTTGGCGTAGACTTGTTCTCTTTCAGGTCAGACTTGCGCTCATTGCCTGCCGTTTCCTTTTCCGGTTCTCCCACGTCCAACAAGCCGCACAGATGGGCGGCACTGTTATTTTGCCCATCCCACAGCAGTTCGTAGCGCAACAGGTGCCCCCGGCTGCCGCCGTGCAACAGCAGGTATTCCATTTCGATAAGACGCTGACAATGATTCTTTAACTGGCTGTCGCTCCAGTGCGTGAAGGCGCGGATATCCCGCCGGGTAAAGCGGATTTCATTTGGCTGGCAATGCTGACGCTGGGCTTGTTCTTTCACCATGTCCTGTATCAACAGCAGCAACTTGCGGGTCTGTGGCGGCATTTCATCCAGCGTGCGCCCCAGCACTTCATGAGCCAGTTGGTTAGCCAGTACGATATCGTCTTGGGTGACTTCAATGTATTCGATGACCTGCCCGCGATGGTTCGCTTTCTTGACTTCCCGCTGGTACTGGTGCAGCAAGGCAATGGCCTGTATCAGCGTCAGGTATTTCATGTGGTCGCGCCGCATCCGCGTTTTGTCTGACAGGAACGTCAGTTGATGCGCATAGGGATTGACCACCTTGAGCGGACGTAACAACCGCTGGGCGTTTTGGTGCAACTGCGTCAGATACCCTTTCTCGCTAGCCTTCTAGTGTCTGGCGGTGCCGCTGCATGGCATGGATGGCCTGCGTTTGTTCGCGCGATTCATTGACGGTGAGCACCAGACAGCGGTTCAGCAACTCTTCATCCACATCGATGGCGGTCGTGGTCAACATCAGCATCACCGGGCCTTGTACCTTGTATTCCCGCGTCACCAGTTCGCCGCTTTGTTCGTTCTTGCCCGTTGACGCGATTTTCAGTTCACCGTCCGATTGCAACAGCTTCAGCGCATAGGCCGCCTGCCTCACCCCCTCTTCTTCGGCGATAGCCAGTATCTTGTGTTGCAGGCTGGTTTCGCCGAGGTAATACAGGCTTTGTCCGGTCATCGCCGAGTACTGGATACGCTCTTCATCCGGCATCAAGTTCAGTACTGCATCCATTAAGGAGGATTTCCCTGCCGCCGAACTGCTCTGTATCAGTACGGCCAGCGGTTTATCCAGCTTGCGCGAGACCGCCGCCAGATACCCGGTCAGCAGATTAGTGGATTCGCCGACGACACCACAGGCCGCCATGTCCGACACGATACGCGCTGCCAAGTCCGGAGATTTCAGCAACGCCAGCGCGTCGGCTTCGTCATCGGCGCTCACGGTCACCGCCGTGGTGCCTTGGGATTCAGCATCGGCCTGGTGTTGCGCATCTTGTTGCTGCTCCAGCATCAGCAACACCCGCCCGGCTTCCCGTTTGATGACCGACAGTTCGCATTCCAGCTCAGCGGCGGCTGTGCTGATATAGTTCTGCCGGTGCCGGGCATGGTACATGTCCAGCGTATCCACATGGAACAACCCGCTGGTTTCATCGCGCACCTGCACATTCACTTTCATGACATCGGGCACCGGCGATGGCTTCATCCCCCGCACCCGCCAGACTCGAGGGCCGCTTTTCATCAGCAGTTCACCGGCCGCCGTGCGTTCACAGGGCACCCGTACTGCCGGTAATTCTGGTTGGGCAGCTAAAGAAGACATTTTGCCCTCGTTGGCAGAATGTGGCTTTTCCGTCACAGTCGGTGATGCCGGTAGCTCATGACTGAACACCGCACCCGGCGCGGTGCCCTGCCCCAGCCAGACCGCCTGTTGTAACGCCAGCCCCAGCGCATGTTCGGCGTTGCCGCTTTTTAGCGCATACTCGTTCGCATCCAGGCCCGGCGGGAACTGCACCCGCCACGCTTCAATGCCCGCTTCCAGTAAATCCGCCGCCACATTCTCTGCACCGCGATCCCCGGCTTCATCACGGTCAAAGGCAATCAGCACCCGTTTAACACCATGATATTGCAAGGCTTCAAGGTGTTCACGGCCAAAGCCATTCACACCATAGGCAGCAATCACATGGCGGAAGCCCGCACACCAGAACGTCATGGCATCGATCAGCGCTTCGCACAGGATAATTTCAGCAGACGCCTGCATCGCCGATTCATTCCAGACGCCAGCCAGTGGCGACGGCAGGTACAGGTGTTTCGGGCGGTCTTTCAGCATCTTGTAATCCGGCTGGGTACGGCGGCCATAGAGTTGCAGCACCCGACCCCGGCTTGCCACCTTCGTCGATTCCGCCCAGCCCAGCACCGGCACCACAACACAGCCCCTAAAATGATCTTGCCGCGTGCTCGCCCGCAGTACACCCAGCCCGGCCAGTTTGTCGCGCAGTTGCTGGCCTTCCTTGCTCGATTTCGACGGCAATAACCCCGCTGAGCCGCCGATCCCGTGATTGCCCGCGTATCCCAGCTTAAAATGGCTCACCAGTTCAGGATGGTTCAGCCCGCGCTTAGCTAGCCATTCGGCGGCTTCCGGTGACGCCAGCAGGTTCTGGTGATAAAAATCGACCACCTGACGCAACAGCGCCTGTCCGTCATCATCCAGATCCGCGAGTTTTGACCGTGGCTGAGGTGTCGTCGGTGACCCCGCTTTGGCGGCTAAAGAAGAGCGGTTCACCGTATTTTCCATTTCCGGCAACCCGGCCAGCGCCCGCAACCGTTTGATGCCCATTTTCAGGTTCACCCCTTCCGTTTGCATCACCCAGTCCAGCACCGACCCCGCCGCACCACAACCAAAGCAGTGATACAGATTCTTGACCGGAGTGATCACCATCGATGGCGTTTTCTCCTTATGGAACGGACAGCACAGCACATAATCCGCCCCGCGCTTTTTCAGCGGGCGGCCTTGCTGACGTGCCAATGCCAGCAACGAGACGGACTGTTTTAACTGGGCTAAATCGGTATCAGGTTTTTGGGTCATAAAAAAGTTCCTTTTAAAACCTTGTCAATGCTCTTTATGGATATTATTATATGCTCCATAAAGGTTATTTAGTCAAGTCTATTTAGAACAGGGGGAGATAATGGATATTATCGAGATAGATAAAGGAACTTTTTGGATGAGTTTTTCTTCCCGCTTTCTGCAACTCCGTAAACTGCATGGTCTGACACAGCCTCAGATGGCTGATCGGGTTGGCATACACTTGACCCAAGTCCGCCGTTACGAGTCCGGCGAGGCCCAACCTTCTTTAGAGATCCTCAAGCGGATTGCGCTGACGTTTAATGTGTCGGCAGACTGGCTGATATTTGAAGAGGGAGAACGTGAACCGCAAGACGAGCTAAAACTCAAATTTGAAGCGGTTAAACAGATGGATGAAGAAGAGCAGCGCTCAGTTTATTCGGTGCTCGATGCGCTGATTTTAAAACATCAGGCAAAACGACTGATAGGATAACAGAGATAACGAACGCGGAGTTGAAGTGTTACCAGCACTTCAGCCCCGCTGACCATAACCAACTAAGTGAGGTAGTTAACCATGGCTGCACGCGATTGTAATGTAAATTCAACCCGTTCGACAACCCAGCGCCGTTATAAAGTCGGCTATGTCAGTACCCGTCACGCCGACAGACACACCGGCATGACCCGCCATTACAGCCAGCACCCCAGTTTGCATTTGAAGGGGAACTGGCTGGAAGAAGCCGGGTTTGCCGCCGGGCAAGCGGTGCAGGTCTGCATTGAGCACGGGCTGTTGATTATCCGGCTTGTCGAGAACAGCTAGCAACTAAAAAGGAAGAGTCCAGATTTTGGGCTGGACTCTTCCTAACTCTGGAGACTTTTAGCGGATTAACTATAAAGCTTCATTCAATTTTTTAAACCATTGTAAGACAGTTAATCCATCCGCTGATGGAGAATAATATCCATTATTTTCATAAAGAAAATCCTCTGTTAATTCTTCACCACTATTCAATATCTCTTCAAATTCCTTTTTTAAAAGCATAACTTTTTCTGGCTGTTCTTTTTCCACAAAAAGCCTCATTATCCCCTCGTCTGTTGATGCCTCACAGTCCCAATCTTGATGGAAGTAACAACCTAATAAATAACGAACATTTTCTATTTTCATTCCTTTCTCCCAATTTATTTAGGGTAAGCAGTTTGGATACGATAACCGTTAGGCATTAAAGGATCTTTATCAATAACAATCACTATATTGTTTGACTCATGAGACTTTGTGCTGCCTTTTGGTATCACTCGCCCTACATTCACTGGCATTTTATGATTAAGCACCATTCTTGTGTCATTTCCTGCCATAAAAGTAGTTAATTTTTCTCTATTTGCTGCTATACCATTACCTATTGCCCATTCTGCGGTTTTCATATCAGTGAATGTTGATGATGCTAATACTCTTGGATCATTCTTGAACCTAGCAAGTAATTGAGCATCCGATTTGCCAACATGCCTTTCTATCGCATGACCACCAAAATTCTCATGATATATTAATGTCCTGGTTGTTTCTGCTTTGACAGTAGTACCTTGGGTCACCTCACCCTTTGCGTTAAAGGTTGACTTTCCGTCAAATTGACCTGCCTGAGATTCAACATTTGTGACTGTACCCTGGTTTTTCGGGCTATATTTCCCTTCACCGGTACTCCATTGCGGCAGTGGATTTTCGGTTTTATTGCTTGCTCCCGAATGTTTAGTCAGGGCCAAAAAGGTCTTCGCCGCCACATACTGCATCACCTTCGCTTCACTGGTCGGGATACCACTGCTCACAATTTCAGCCGCTTTCTCGGGTGTCATCTGTTCATTGGACATCACCACATCCAGTGGCACGCCAAAGAAGTTCCCCCACGCAACAAGCAAGCCCTTGACAGGATCTTGCCCTTCCGGGTGGGTGCCCCGAGCCTGTTTCGCCAGTGCTTCCGATAATTCATCCGGGGTTGCCCCTTCCTTGATCATCTGCACGGCGAGTGAACTTTGGGCCTGCCCATATTCCATCAGGCCTTTCGGGGCAGTTTCCGGGGTCAGGAAGTTATTCTCAACAACAACTCACTCCATCGCGAACTTCACCGACGAAAGCCGATTTTCCCTGTGCATTCAGCCAATTACAGGCTGATTTTACCGATGCATTTTCACCGCTGAACCCAAAAATCCCTGACGCACTTTTTGCCCCTGAACGCCTGTTTTGTCTGCTAGGTCAAGGCAGTTTTACCCAGAAACTTCCGAAAAAAATCCCTCAATAAGTATTGAGAGATTTCAAGTTCTAGGTAATTATCAGATTTTAACGAAACCAGAAGGGAAGATCGTCAACCCCTAGTGCATCGTGCTCATCCAATGGTTGATTTTTATCGACAACGACTTAAAGCCTGCCGCAGACCCGCTCCGATTTCTTCAGGGGAATGCTCAACAGAAAGGACAACATCTTCAATACCATCATTTTTCTCTCTTCCCCACCTCTCCAATTTTTCATGGCGTGTTGGCGATATAGTTATTAAACCATTCACACAGTGAATCCCACAGTTTTTCATATTTTTGAACAAGGCTTTTTGGGATTTATAACCGTATTTACCCATCAACATAGCTACCCAAGCTGCGTACTGTTCTTTCCCTTTCTCAAGGTCGAAAAAAGTCACGCGATCTTCAGGTTCAGTTAATGTTCGGCTATTCAATAACGCCTGAAGGATTACCTCACCAAGACGCTTATCATCAGTATCTGGTGAGAGTAAATGAGGCGGAAAAAGCGGATCTGCTCCAACTCTCCCAAATCCTGAATAAGTTTCTACACTGATGAACTCTCCAGTGCTGTAAATATTGACCCAATAATCCTGATCTTGATTAAATTTCATCATTTCACCTGTGTTACTTTGACTGTTACACCTTGACTCTTACCATATTCAATGGCTCTGTTGATTTCGATCCATTGTGTTTTGGTCGTATTAGCAGGCACGGCCAACTGAATTTCTCTATGAGAAATCATTGACGAGTTTATTTGTTGACCTGAAAGAGCCGATTTCTCAAACTTTGCAGCAGCATCAATATTTCCTTTAATCGAACTGTAGATCTGATTAGGTTTAGCCAGCTTAGCCATTGTCTGAGTATCCATTGACTTGGCGCTGATTGCTGTTTTAGTTGCGCCATCATAGTAATCAAAGGTTTTAAAATTTTTCGGCAAACGAGCATCGGTTGGTAATGCCTTACCAACATAATCTTCCCACGGCATTCCCTGCTTCATATTTCCCTGTCCCCACTGCATACCAATTTCTGATGCACTGATAGCCCTAGATGCTGAATTACGACTTAAGTAAGATGTGGTTGCTTTGATTAAATCTTTAGTTAATAAGCCTCCACCAACTAGTAATGCCTGATTTTCTGGATCTGCTGCAAAAGTTGCGAATTTAGCCCAGCTAGGGCTATTCATATCCACTTTTGCAATATCAATAGCATTCCAATAGGCAACATAAGCTTTCGCATCCTCATTTCGCATAACATCCAGACCAAAAATATCGCCTACCCATTGGGGTCTTTCTGTAGCCTGAATTCCACCATATGCGCGCTCTTTGTCCCATTCAATAGCGACAAGGGGCTTATCTTTTAGATTAGCATCGAGTTGCTCACTTTGTTTATTACTAATCTTTTCCCATTTATCAACAATCGGTTGGCAATCCTCACCAGATACACGACATTGTTGCATTTCTTTATCAAATTCTAATGCTTGCTCCACATGCAAATAGTTATTCTCAACGGCGTTCTTCGCAGTCTGCGCCCCATCAACTCCCCCTGCCGTGGAATTTGTCGCCAGTCCTGCCGCTATCCCACCTGCCAGGGTAGACAAGTTACTGACTTTTTCCTTCTCATCCGGGGACAATTCTTCTATGGCTTTGCCCGAATAAAGTACTCCGGCAATGGCAGAAGCCGCCAGTTCGCCCCCTGCGGCTCCCATGGCACCGGCGGTTGCTGAGCCGCCTTTCATCTCCGCGATGACCCCCCCTAAAATCGCGTGCGCCAGCAGGTGAGTGGCTTTTTCTTCCGGCGTGAGCTGGCTATATTCCGTTTTATAACCATACGTCAGCCCTTTGACGGCATTCGCCAAATAAGGGGCTGCACCGCTGGCAATGGCTGCCTTGATATCTCCGCCAGCCAGTCCCTGCAACGCCGTGACGACGGCCGTCACCGCCTGACGTCGCTCACCGCCGATGGCCGCGCCCTGATTTTCAAGCGCCTTATCATACGCGATGTCATAGGCTCGGGCAGCAACGGTTTTGGCATTAATTTCCTTGTTTTCATTTCTCAGTTGGGTTTCCGCATCCGCTTTCAGTGCCTGCTGCCGCTGCGGGTCTTTCATCGCGGCCGTGGCGGTTTTCGTCGCCGCAATCGCTTCCTGCGTATTGTAGATGTCCATCGCCTGATTGCCGATTTCTGCAATGGCCTGGGCTTGTGCCAGACGTTGGCGCTCTTTCTCCTTATCAAATATCGGTGTCAGGCTGTTCGCGGCGTTCTCAGTATCGCGGCTGAGGGTGGCTACATCCTGCTGCTGTTTATCCGCGTCACGGAGGATAAGCGTACCGTCGCTGACCGCCGCATGGGTCGTGGACGATTGGTTTTTATCCTTGTTAGTGCCGCCCAGCATATTGGAAGCCATATTGGTGGCCAGCTGCTGGCCAATCTGGCTGCCCATGGAGCCACTGGTGCTGAAACCAGCACTTTGATGCTCTGTTTTAAATTCCGCCTGGTTGTCGATGTCACTGAAGCCCAGCGTACCGGTCTCCAGTCGGTTTTTCTCTTTTTCTGCCGTGCTGGCAATCACCGCGCCGTCAAGCTGGGTATGTTCCCCCACCTTGATATCAAAGCCGCCCTTGCCGGCAAAAATGCCTGTCTGTTCGTTGACGGACTCGAATTTGCTGTGCAGTTTGTCGCGGCTGGCGTTCACACTGGCCGAACCGTTCATTGAGCCATAGGTGAAGCTTGCCCCTGCGCTGATGTTTTCCTGTTTGGCCTCAAAATTGTCCTTGTCCTGCTCACTTTGCAGGTGCAGGTTGCGCCCTACTTCCGCCGTGACTTTTTCCCCGCTGACCTGCGCGCCTTTAAGAGTGGTATCCTGACCGGATTTCAAACTGACCTGATGGCCGGCATCAATCAGCGTTTCAGTATGGGTCACGCCGTCGCCGGTTTCATGCCCCTTGCCCTTGTTGACACTGGCGGAGAATTTGATGCCGTAACCGCCCTGACCGGCGGTCAGTCCCACACCCACACTGCCGCCCTGGCTGCTGTTCTTGCCACGGGTTGTTTGGGTATTTTCCGCAGACTCCAACACGATATCCTGTTTCGCGTCCAGGGCAACATCCCGTCCCGCTTTCAGCCCGCTGCCCTGAATGTGGAGATGACCGCCGTTTTCTTCCGCCGGGTCACCGGTGGCGGTGATGCGGATGTCCCGCCCCGCATTCAGGTGACTGCCCTGCGAATCGGTGGTATCCACCCGGGTGTCGGATTTCGACGATTGGCTGCCGTAAGAGAGCTGAATGCCAATGGTATCATCCGGTTTTTTCGCCTCACCGCCTGCCTGGTTGATGGCATCGGCTTTAGCGGCATTCGCTTCACTGAGCTGGTAGGCCTGATAGCCCTGGACACCCGATAATGCCGCCTGGGTGCCTTTCAGGGCTTTCAGTCGGCTGTCCTGCGTGTCTTTCGCATCGTTGGCCGTCTGCACTGCGGTATTCAGCGCACTCCCGACCGCCCCGGACAGCGCCAGCGTCAGGCCCGATTGTTTCTGTTCGGTTTTGCTCAGTTCGGTATGGGTGTTTTTCGCGGCGCTTATCAGCACGTCTTTACCCTGAATATCCAGGTCTTTCCCGGCCACCACATCGCTGCCGTGCACGCTAGCCTGATGATTCGCACTCAAGGAAACACTGCCGTCACTGCTGCCGACGGTACTGCCTTTATACTGCACGGCATCACGGTCAGTGGATTGTTTCAGTGCCGAGCTGCCCACCGTAAACCCAATGCCGCCCGTGCCCATCAAACCCGATTTTTTCTCTTCCTGGTGATAAAACTCGTGGTTTTTCTCTCTCGCGGTGGTGATGTTCAGGTTATGGCCCGCGTTCAGCGTGACAGCCTGTGTACCGACCACATTGCTGCCGCCCACGGTAATGTCGTTTCCGGCCTCGACCTTAACGGCATCCCCACTCAGGGTACTGCTCCGGGCCTGTTGACGGTCATACTGGAACCGGGTCGTCGTGGTTTTTGACGACACCAGGCTATTACTGCCCTTGACCTTGTGGTATTCATCGTGGGTTTGCTGTTGTTCGCCTGCTGACACCGTCACATCACGACCCGCGCCAAGATGCAGATTATCGCCGGCGGTCACCTCTGCTGCACGGAGCTGAACATCACGCCCGGCCTGCATCTTAATTTGGCCAGCTCCCTGTACCACGGCGCCGACTTCATCAGCAGTGGTTTGGGTCACACGGTGATCACGCCCCGCCTCCGTGTGTTCATAACGGGTCGTTTTCGCGGTGCCGAATTGAATATCCCGTCCGGCGTCCAGTTGGATCTCACTGCGTTTCCCTTGCGTCACCAAGTGCGCCGCAGACAGGTGAATGTCGTTTCCGGCCTGAAGATGCAGTTTGCCATCGTCACCTTGCACATAAATGCCGGCCACATTATCCACATAGGTCGAACTGAAACGGCCGCTGCCGGCCTGATTTTCGCCCGAACGTGTGGTACTGGCAATATCGACATGATTCCCGGCCTGCATCGTCAGCGACTTATCGGCACGAAGGGCACCGCCCCGTTGCACCAGATCGGTTCGCGCCAACAAGGACAGGTTATCCCCCTGCATATGGCCGCTTTGATTGCGGATATTGTCAGCCAACAGGCTGAGATCCTGACCAACAATTTTCCCCTGATTCAGCAAATCACCGGACAATTGCAGATTAACCTGATTGCCGCTCAGCAAGGCACCGGTGCCATCCAGTGTCCCGCCTTGAGTACGGACATACACCTGCGGCACCCACACCGTTTGTTGACGGCCATCCGACAGGGTCACAGGGGTATTCACCAGCCACACCATGTCTTCGGTCAGGCGGGCCATTTGCTCCGCACTGAGCGCGATCCCGGGCACCAGGTTAAAGGTTTTCTGGGCACGCAATCCGGCATTCATCAACGCCTTGAACTGTTCTTCATCATTCCGGTAACCCGGCAGATACCGTCTGCCCGTCAGGTTCACGATTTGCTCACGCAGCAGGTGCTGTTCATAAAAGCCGTCGCCCAGGCGTTTATGCAACTGATTGTGATCGGTCTGCAATGCCTGTTGCATATAGTCCGTCCCCAGCCATTTTTTCAGTTGGGTAAACTGCGGATCGGTTTCCACCAAGACCTGATTGTCCGGTTCCGGTACCACAAACGGGTTGCCACGGTGTTCAGGCAATGGCACAACAGGGTTATCAGGCGCTGTCGGCCGATCCTGCGCCAACTCGCCAGAGATCTTTTCGGTTGTCGGTGACGGAGTTAACAACGTATTGTTCAACGGCAGGTTCACTTTAAACAGGCTGTTATCCGGCAGGCGATAATGCGGGGCTTCCGTCCGGATCACCACCGGTTTTTCGCCGACGGCGGTCGGCTCCGCACTCACGATGTCCAACCGTTGGGGTGCCCTTAAGACCGCGTCAGAAACCATTACCTCCTCATTGGCAAAACGCGCATTGACGGGAGAACCGGTGATAGCATCAAGGTGTGCCTGTTCGCCCTGATACGCTTCCGGGCGCTGACCCTTCAATTCAACCTTGCCTTGTTGCGCCTCAACGGTGCCCGGCGTCAGCGTGATGGCATGGATCTCAGGGTTGGGTTCATAACGTTCTGAACGCCAGCCCTGATTGTCCCGGCCTTTTTTCTGGATGCGCCAGAAATACTCAATCTGGCCTTTATCCGTCACATGCCGTTCACCCTGCACGTCAATATTGTCAATTTTTCCCCCGGTCACCGTCAGTCCGCCGCCGGCAACGACCTGACTTTTATCATTGGTCAGTACGGTCGTCTCTATGACCAGATCTTTACCGGCCAGCATTTTCGCCGGATCGGTTTCTTTTACCCGGGATTCTTCTATTGTCCGGGTGTACTGGTACACCTGAAAGTTATCCCGGCATGGCATATCATCGACACAGGCATGATCCACTTCATCATTATCGATGGTTATCTTGTGGTCTTTGACAGGATAACGTGTGCCCCCGACCTGATATTCCTTCACCGGCTCTTGTGAGATAAGCTGCATCTCTGTGCTGAAATGGTCATTCACGTTATTGATTTTTTCCATGCCCAGTCGCATGTTCCCGACGGCTTCAATGTTGGCGCTGTGGTTATTGAGTACCTGACCTTTCCCCGTGGCACGGTACTGACTGTCCAGTTGTCCCCCAATGGACACGTCTCCCTCACTGTAAATGAGGCTGTGCGTTGTGTTGTTAAGTTCATCGGCACCCATATCCAGTCGATGGCGCGCCGCGATCACGGCCGACTTTCCCTTTTCTGCCAGATTGTCAAGTTTGCGGGCATCCAGCGCAATATGGTCGCCATAAAGGCGGCCGGTGCCCTGATTGGTCAACTGTGCGGCTTTCAAATAGGTTTGGGCACCGTCTATCAGCCCACGGTTGTTCACCGTGTTCTGAACGGTCCATTGCTGATGTTGCCCCCATATTTTACCGGTGGCGTCATTGGTCAGATTGACCGCGTGCCCCAATAAAGTCGCCGCACTGATGGTATTGCGGTTCGTGATATCGCCCTGACTGGTGAGCGTCAGTTGACCATTGGCAATGAGTTCACCGGTATGGATAAAGTCTTTAAGCAGATTCAGAGTGATATCGCCGAGTGACCGAAGCTTACCGTCACCACTCAGGGCATCGGCCTCCACGACCAGACCCTGCCCTGCTTTGATATCCCCTTGCGTGTTTATGACGGCCAGCGCTTTTCCGCGTGCCTTCAGGATTTGATTGGCCTGCATCTGCCCCTGATGGTTATTCAGTACCGATTGCAGCGTTAAGTCCGCATTTTCGGTGGCAACCAGCTGTCCTTGTGTATTATTCAGGGTATTCCCGCGGAGAGTCAGCGTTCGCCCTTCCATGCCCTGATCGGGTTGTCGGGTATCTGCGTTATTGATGTGGTGCGCAGACAGGTCAATATTGCCCCCGCTGCGCAGCAAACCGGCGCGGTTATTAAACGTGATCTCGTCCGGGCTGGTCGGTGTGGCATTCACCGTCATCGTCAGGTGGTTGAGTGCCACTATCTGTCCCTGCTGATTCCAGACGTTATCGGCCTCAAGCTTAAGGTCAGCTTCACTCAGCAGTTTGCCGTTTTCCCGGTTATCCAGTTGATTAACCCCAACCTCTATCCCTGACTGACCGTGCAATACGCCCCTGCGGTTATCCAAATCGCCACTGCGCACCGTCAACCGACCCTGACTGTTTAATTTTCCCTCAACATTGGACAGTGTTTTCCCTTGCGTATCGATAAACATCGCCTGCTCGGATTCAATCCGGCCGGACCGGTTATCCAGCCCCTGACTGACCAGATTGAGGGTCGTCTGCGCCTTCATGATGCCCTGCCGGTTGTTCATCTGTGCCGTTTTGATGTGAAGTCTATCCGCCGACACCATAACCCCCTGCGCGTTATCCAGCATTTGGGTATTCAGGATCATCGCCTGTTTACTGGTGATCCCTTGTTGAAGGCCACTGTTTCGGTTAAGCACAGACTGCGCGTTCAACGTCAGTTGTCCGCCGCTTTGCAGCAAACCCTGATTGTTGTTCAGCGCTGCTACGGTCAGCACCGTATTTTTTCCGCCCAGGATCTGCCCCTGCTGGTTAGTCACAGTGTCCCCGGTCAGGGTCAGTTCGGCACCGCTGCCAATGTGACCGGACTGGTTACTGAGCCTGCCCACCGTCAGGTTCATGGCCCCCTGACTGAACACCCCGCCGGACAGGTGGGTGTTCCGGTTATCCAGGTGCTGTCCGTTTGTGTTGAGGGTCAATGCCTGCCCGCTTTGGAGCAGGCCGCCCTGGTTAAGGAGTTCACCGGTTTGCAGGGTCATGCGCCGCTCGGCGGCCACTTGCCCGGCAATATTGTTCAGTTGATGGTTCCCGGTGTTGACATCAACATCGCCGGCCTTTATCTGGCCTTTTTCATTGTTGATGGCGGCGGTTGTCAGGCGCAGGTTTTGCGCTCCCGTCACATGGCCGGCAGCATTATTGAGTTGCCCCGTGGTCAGCGTAATATCCCCGCCTGAGGAACTGATGTGGCCCTGTTGGTTATGGATGGACGAAGCCGATATTGTCACTGAGTCAGACGCCCGTAATTGCCCGGCTTCATTATTCACGTCATTTTTGACGTTTATCTGCAACCGGCCATCCTCAGCCGCGACAATGTTACCCTGCGCATGGCTGAGTTCTGCTTTGGTCAGAACGTCGTCTTTTCCGAGTTCAGTGTCCGTGAGGATATTATTTGCCAGATTATCGGCCCGGATATCGACGGTGCCATTGGCCGAGATTGTGCCACTGCGATTGTCCAACCCTTGCTGGATCGCCAGGGTGAGGGGATTTTTCCCACTCTGGATCATGTTTCCCAGACGATGGTCGAGTGACTGGATGTCCGCCGTTATTCTCTGCGCCGATACCCTCCCCCGGCTTAATTGATAACGACCGCCAGACAGTTCAAGCTCACCGTCAGAAATTAAACGACCTTCCTTCCCCTGAAAATCAGCCGTATCCACTGAAAATACCCCGGTGCCGGCATGTGCCAGTGTGCCTTTTTGGTTCGCTACCGTCTTGGCCTTGAGGATTAAATCCTGCCCGCTTGAGGCAATTGTCCCGCCGTTGTTTTCAATGCCCGCAGCGTGCTCCAACCGGAGCGAATGTTGCCCGGTCTGGGTCATGCGCCCTGCGTTATTCAATAACTGTTGGCTATTGAGTACTAACGTCTCTGCATTCAGCTCACCGCGCTGATTGTCAATCCATTCCGGTGCGGATAAAGTCATCGCCTTGTTGGCACTGAGGTAAGCATCCTGTAAATTCAGCCGGGTTGCGGAGGTCAGCGTCAGGTCATTACCTTCTGTCTGGCTGCCCCTGAGCGAGAGGTTTTTTGCCTCCACAGATAGCGTATCAGACGCCAAATGGTGACCATGCAGTGACGCGGTTTCACGGGCATTGACCGTCAGGTTGCCCGTTTGGGTCGGTTTTCCGTCACGGTCAACCCCGGCGGCCAGTATGCTGCCTGCCTGGCTGTGGAATGTATTGCTCTGGCTGCTGAAATGACGTCCGGTCAATATCTGGCCCTGGTGGGTAACCTGATCACGGGTTTTTAGGGTGGCATCCAAACCGGCCATGATTTTGCCCTGATGATGAAAATTCCTTTGGTTTTCGAGCGTCACATTGTCCGAGGCGGCGATGATGCCCTGATTGGACAGATGACCCTGGCTATTGAGCGTGAAGTTCCCCCGTTGTGTCAGTTTGCCTTCGCGGTCAACCCCGGCGGCCAGCTCCCCGTTTTCCTGATTGTCCAAAGACGCGCTCCGGATATCCAGATGTTGGCCAGCCTTGATCCGTCCGTGATTATCCAGATGATCGCGGGCATGGATGTTCATGTCCTGCCCGGTGGTCATCTCCCCTAGATTGGTCAGATTGCCTTGATTGTCGAGCTTCAGATTGTCTGCGGCCGTTATCAGGCCGCGGTTAGTGATATTGCCCTCACTGTTCAGGGTGAAGTCGCCTGTTTGCGTGGGTTTGCCGTCGTGGTCAATGCCGGCGGCCAATACGCCCGTTTCATGGTTAGCCAAGGTGGCACTCCGGATATCCAGATGTTGGCCAGCCTTGATCCGTCCTTGGTTATCCAGATGATCACGGGTACGGATGTTCATGTCCTGCCCTGCGGTCACCTCACCCTGATGGATGAAATTGCCCTGATTGTCGATATCCACGTTGTCCACGGCCACTATCCGGCCGTGGCTGGTCACATTGCCCTTACTGTGCAGGATGAAATCGCCTTGTGACGTCAGCTTACCGTCATAATCAACACCGGCGGCCAGTTCCCCATTTTTCTGATTACCCAAAGACGCACTTCGGATATCCAGATGGCTGCCAGACCTGATCCGACCTCCGTTATCCAGATGATCACGGGCACGGATTTTCATGTCCTGTCCGGCGATCATCTCGCCCTGATGGGTGAAATTGCCCTGATTGTCGATAAACACTTTGCCCACCGCCGTTATCCGGCCGTGGCTGGTCACATTGCCCTCACTGCGCAGGGTAAAATCGCCTTTTTGCGCCGGTTTACCGTCACGATCCCTGCCCGCGGCCAGTACCCCGTTTTTCTGATTGTCCAAGGAGGCGATCCGGATATCCAAGTCCCCGCCAGACCTGATCCGCCCCCCATTATCCAGATGGTCACGGGCACCAATTTTTAAGTCTTGTCCCGCAGTCATTTCACCCTGATTGGTAAGATTGCCTTGATTATCAATCTTCATCTTGTCCGCGGCGGTTATCAAACCGCGGTTAGTGATATGACCCTCACTGTGCAAAATGAAATCGCCTGTTGGCGCCGGTTTTCCGTTACGGTCAATGCCCGCGGCCAGTTCCCCCTTTTCCTGGTTGTCCAGGGAAGCGCTCCGGATATCCAACTGGCGGCCAGATCTGACCCGCCCGTGATTATCCAGATGGTCACGGGCACGAATTTTCAAGTCCTGTCCCGCGGTCATTTCGCCCTGATTGGTGAGGCTCCCCTGATTCTGAACACTGACATTGACTTGTCCACTGAGCATTCCGCTGTTACTGACTTTTCCGTTATTCTTTAGGCTCAAACTGCCTTGATGATCCTGCCCTGCCCGTACCTGCCCCTGATTATCAATAGCGCCCTGAGATGTGATTACCAGTTCCCCCCCGGCAATAATCTGGCCTTGTGTGGTGACATCGCCCTGATTATCAATATCCATATTGTCTACGGCCGTAATCCGGCCGCGGTTGGCGACATTGCCCCCACTGTGTAACGTGAGATTGCCTGTTGGCGCCAGTTTACCGTCACGATCAATACCCGCGGCCAATACCCCATTTTCCTGATTGCCTAAGGAGGCACTGCGGATATCCAGATGGCGACCAGACCTGACCTGCCCCTGATTGTCCAGATGGTCACGGGCACGAATTTTCATATCTTGCCCTGCCGTCATCTCACCCTGATTAATGAGATTGCCTTGATTCTGAAGATCCACATCGGCTGACGCCGTGATCGTGCCACGGTTACTGAGCTGCCCGTTATTATTGAGCGTCAGGTTGCCCGCCTGCGCCCCCAGTTGCCCCGCGTTACGAACCCCCACGCCCTGTTCGGTGCCGACCAGTTTAATTTTATTGGCATACATGCCGCCAATGGCTGCCACATCCAGACTGAATGCCGGTTTATTTTGATTATCTCCCTCATGGACCTGAACAACATTGCCCTGCGCATCGACGTGATTACGCCCGGTCGTGACCGTCAAATCCCGGGCATGTAATTTGGCGTTGATGTTCACTGCCCGGGCAATCAACCGGGTGTAATCGCTCTGGGTATCGTTCAGCCCCTTGCCGTCAACGGTCAGGATACCATTTCCCACTTCAAACCCTTTCAGGCGGCCATTTTCCAGAATAGTCTGGCCTGCTGCCAGAGTGGTCTGGCGGGCATTGATAAAGCCGCAACCGTGACAGGTAATCCCCGCCGGGTTGGCAATAATCACATCGGCCCGCTTGCCCGCCACTTCAATAAACCCATTCAATTGACTTGGGTCCCGGCTGTTCACCTCATTTAAGATGATTTGGGCTTCTCCCTGTGCCAGCCACGGGTTCCCTGTAATCAACCCGCCCAGTTCCGTTTGCGTGTTCACCCCACTGTTGTTGAGGATGGCACCACGCTGCTCCACATCAAACTGGCTGTACTGGTTACGGGACACGCCATCACTGTTGGGTGTCTGAATATTGACTTGTGCGACCCCATTGGCCGCCGAAATAACGGTGGGTTGCTGCGTCCCCGGTGCATGATTGTCGGCAACAATGCGCGCCTGTACGGCGGGGCTGACCAGCCCCAGTGCCAGCGAAATACCCAAGACTAACGGCGTCAGGGAAACACGGGCGATCAACGATGTCGATCCCGACATTCCACCGCGTGTTTGCCCTGCCGTATGGCTACGGGCGATATCCGCAACCACCATCAGCATCTGACGGGCCTTATTAAAAACCACTCGGTAAAAATGTCTGTTCATCGTGAAATGTCTCTTGCGGGAAAGTCATGTGTAAGGGGATGGTCATGCCACCAATGGGCCGCCTGTTGACGACTGACACTCTGCCCCCTGAACTGGATAACGCGTGCGCTGCCGCGTTCACTGCCTTTGTGATACAGGGCGCGGTAACAGTGATAAGGAAAAATGTCGCGCCGAAGTAAGTTCGCCATGTCACGGCTATGGCCGAACGGCGTCATCCACTCTAAAAACCAGAGCCGATTGCCGCCGTGTAAGTGTTGATAAAGACGGGCGTTATCCTCTTGTGTCAGATAACGATGTTCGTTTTCCGCATCGAAAAACGCATAACTCAGGTAAAAAACCGGCTGCCCGTTATGGGTGACCAAAACGTACTGTCCGGCTTTCATCACGGGCAATAACAGCGTGGACAAGGCCATCAAAGGGGCGTTCTGGTGCAGGGGTGACTGCATCCAAAGCCAGGTCGCGGCACCCAGCATTTCCGTTTCATTGACGTTTCCCCCCAACATATGGGGGGCATACACTTCATAATCACCGATTAACATGGTACTGCCCCTCAGTACTGCCAGTTTACGCTGAAACCCACATAAGCCCGGTCGGTTTTAAACCCGTCGGGTTTGGAAAACGGTGTGCCCACGGACACGTCATACGCCAGATTGGCCGGGCGAATATGGCCTTTAACCCCTATCACGCCGCCGGCCAATGTCCGGCCGATAATCCAGTCGGCCCCTTGGCCGCCAACCCGGCCATAATCGGCCCCCACATACAGTTGCTGTGCCGGCAGCGGGGTTTTCCAAGACAGGGTATTGCGCAGCGTCCAGCCCTCACTGGCACTTAATGTGCGTTCACCATCAAATCCCCGCACGGTCCAGCGGTTCCCGATGCTGAACTGGTCTTGCGGGGTTAATGGTGTATTGCTCCACTGCTTCAGGTAGTCGATACGGTGTTCGAACGGTGCTTTTGCCAGTGTAAAGGGGGTCGTCAGTGACGCAGAAAGCTGGATAATTTCTGCTTTTGCCGTGGCATAGTCCGGAGAGGATGGATCACGACGTTCTTCATAAGCTGGCAAGGCCCCGAACCAACGAGTCCCTTTTTGGTAACGCCCCCCGGCATCCAGTACTGCCGAATTCAGATAATGGCGATGGTTTAACCCCAGACTCCAGCTACTGGTACGGCGTTTTTGGCTTTCGATTTCAGTCTGTTTGATATAGTTGCGGGTTTGCCGGACATTCACCCCGTAAGTCAATGTCGTTTTCGCACTGGCATTGCGATGCAGAACCCGGCTTAACTGGGCATTCAGGCTCTGACTGCGCCCACGGTATTTCACTTCTTCATTTGGCTGAGGGACAGTTTGCGCATACGTGTATTGACTGCCTGTCACCGCCAATTGCCAGTAGCCGAACGGCACAGAATAGTGCGCCGTGTAGTTGGTCGAATCCTTGCGATGGGAAAAAGCCAAATCCCGGGTCATCGACACATACAGCAAATCACTCAGCGACATTGGATTATCCAGCGCCCACATCAGTCCGCCCTGAGTCCTTCCCGTGGGTTGGCTGCCGCTGTTATCAACCCACGCCCCGACATGCCAGAAACGGGACTGGTGGCGTTTAATCACAATGTCGCTTTCACCGGGCTGCGCCCCCGGCACCAGTTCCATCGAGGCCTGCACATTCGGCAGCCTCTGCAAATTTTCCAATCCCTGCTCAATATCACGTAAATCCAGCAAGCGTCCTTCACGGGCCGGCATGGCCGTGTAGAGCGTGGCGTAGGTGTCGGCATCATCGGCATAACGAAGGTGTCGTACCTGACCGGGTACGATGTGAAACCTGAGTTCGCCCTGACTCAGATCCTGCTCAGGAGCCACTATCCGGGTAGTCACCCAACCGTGGGCAATCAGCCGGTTTTGCATGTTGCCCATTAACAAGCTAATACCTTGCGTCCCCAGACACTGCCCGTTGGCCTGATTGGCCAAACGTTGTAACGGCACCCAGTGGGGCAACGCATCCCGGCCAGACAATGCCACTTTATGGATAACAAAACACGGTGTTTCCTTCGGAAACGCCAACCGGGAAACTGATGCGGGGCTTTCCTCAAGGCGAACAGTGGGTGCCCTGGCTTCCAGACTTTGTTCCAACGCCTGCTGTTGTTGTTTTTGATGGATAAACGGCTGTTCGTCAGCCAGTACAGACGGAATGATAAAAAAGCCATATGCAATGCAGGCGACTACTCTTGTTTTGTATCTATTAATTGCCATAGCTGAACCAAAAGTTATTTAGCACTATTAAACAATCGAGAGGAAAATTTGAGAGGGAGAATTATGATTTAATCTGAATATTTTTCAAACAAATAAAATCAATTAAAATTACATAAATGAATTTAGTTTATTTATATATTATTAATTTTTGATATTTAGTTTATATTCAATTAATTAAAATAATAATACATCAGATATCACCCTTTAATTTCATATCCATAAATCATAAAAAGTGTGAATTCGTTATAAAAACACAATGCACGTTATGCAAAATTGAGACAATTCCTAATATTAGGATAATGCTTAATATATATCTAAGAGATGATATTTATCTCTCCCGTAAAAAATGGCTGAATTCGCTACCATAAAAATGGCTTTGAGAAAAAACTTTTCATTTAAAAAAAACAGGTTTCGTCTATACCAATACAATTCATTATTCGCTCTCAATATTCGGGTAATACACCTGCAAGACGGCCGATTGGCTCCATTTGTTGTTCTGCGCAAAATCCATCATTCTTTTCGCCATGTTCTGACAGTTGAACAGGGCCTTATCGAACGCCACATTGGCCTACAATACCCCGTTGGTCAGTATGTCATACAACCCCGGATTGGCGCGCTGCCCGAAGGTGATCCTCACAAGCGACCGGATCATTAATAAGCCTTATCACGCTAATAAACGGAAATCATAAGGTCAATGCATAATTCATTTCCCGGAACAGAAAATTAATGTCAGTAATACGATGGCCTTTTGGGGTAGTCGGAGTTCAGGCTGTTAGTTCTCATTTTGCGATGCGACCCGTTCTGGCCGTTTGGTCTAACTCATTTATGCCCGTGCTGCACCGTGGCGACAACGTCAGCCATGTCGCAGAGACCCTTGACTGTAGCCGTTCTTCTGTCGGTCGTTGGATCAACAGGTATACGTTTTATGGCCTGGAAGGCTTGGGATCACTTCCTTCCGGCCGTCCACGCCGCTGACCATTTGAATCGATTTGTCTCTTTTGTTACGCCAACTGATTTCACATTCCCTCGAAGTGTTTGGTTACCAACGTTCACGCTGGAGCAGTGAACTGCTCGCGATACAAGTCAATGAGATAACCGGATGCCAACTCCATCCCTCAACGATACGCCGGTGGCTGCTACATCAGAGAATGGCGAGGAGTGGCATGATTAAAACGTCCCATAGAAGATAAATACAGATACGTTTTTTATAACGAAACACGTTCCAGGCAGCACTCCGAACAGCCCCCTTTACTTGGGGGCTGGGGTATTTAAAATCGTTTACACAAGAAAAAAGGCCCCGAAAGCCCGTTGAAAATGTAAAGATCTTTATCAACCGACGTAATATTTAGGTAAGAGGATGACGGCACTTTTCCCAATATGGGGAATATCGTATCAACCTTAGGTGGGATATTGTCATTAGCACGCAATGTTACATTGATAATTTTGAATATGTATATCTGATCATTATCAAAATCAGTGTAATCAAACTTCACTTCACGATTGATGATGTGATTTTTATTACCGATTGACAGGACACCTGTCTGTGTCAAAAAACCTGTCCCATTACCATATAAAAATAAAAAAATTTTTTCATTTAAATTGGCTAGATCCGTGTTATTAACTTTTCTACGTGAAGTGAACTCGCCCGCACATCGAATCTCGATGTTATTATTTTTACTGTCTACATGGATAATTTCAAATAATACTATTGACAAAATAATGGAAAACAATGAAAGCACAATATATAACCCATGTTTTTTTTCATCGATTTACACCAATGTTGTTTAATATGCTTCTGCAGTCTTTAGTGTTGTTGTCTTTATCTAAGCCACATATACTGATAAAACTAATTTGTATGTCCTGACTGCCACTACGTGTTCTTTTGTAGTAAATATTCCCTTTTGCGAGGTCGCAATTAATAATTTCTTGGTTGATATCTTGTTTGGCTATATCAATATAATTTTCACCCACATCTATTGGGAGATCTCCCAATGCATAGATGTCACATTTTCCAATGCTATCAAGAAATGTTGTTTTTTCATGGCGTACGTTTAGATGTTTGAATTTAATAAAAGCTTCATAAGCAGCGTAGCTACAGAGGAAAACGAATGTCATGCCTATAACGATTTTTTTTATTTGTTGGTTTTTTGGTCTTATGAAAATAGTTTTATCAACGGGATGATTTAATTGCGTTTCACTTTCATCAATAGGAAAGGTATTATTTTCACTCTGTTTAATGACCGATTCTACAGTACCCTCAAAACGAAAACCTACTTTAGGAATGGTAATGATAATCTTTGGATCTCTTCCCAAAGATTCAAATGATTTTCGAATCTCGCTTACAGCGACATTAAGGCTATTGTTTGAACGTGTAAAACCATAATCCTCCCAAACCCTTTTCAATAAATCTTCCCTATGGAGAGTCTCATTGCTGTTAGTGACCATTTCAAGCAGCAGCCGCGCCGCTTGGTTTGATAGTGTGATTTCATGATTGCTATCGTTGAGTAATGACAGTTTCCTGTCCGCAGGTGAGTATATGATGGTAAAGTTTATAACGTATTTCAATTACTTGATTCCAAACAGATTAAGATCTTATTTAAAAAAATAACCGACAACAGATCTATAGATTTTCCATTTGCTCGTCAATGGTTTTATTTAACAAGAGTAATGATCTACCCCCTGTTTTTAAAGAAGTATTAACTGCTGCTTAGTATGTTTTTTTTATTATTACTGGATGTTAATTATTATAATATGCATTCATTAAGAATAAAAACCTTTTTAATTATAATTGGAAGTATAATGTTTTGTTTGTTTGTTTTAATCTCTATCATTGTCGTCGTTGTCACAGAGGTTCTATGCCTGACTGGATACGCAGTGTGACACGGGAAAACGGAGCTAAAGTTACAAGAAGTCAGTGTTGAGTTATTCATTCATCGTAGGGTGTGCTTATGGAGTGACTCATGCAATTGATGTATACACTTATAATCTGAACGGTACGACTCTACGCACCAAAAAATAGATTAAACCGCAAGCAATGGATTAAAAAATGGCCACTAACTATCGAATTTTATTCTTAGCAGTAATATTATTCTTATTTGGATGTAGTAGTAGCAAAGAACATCTATCAACTAAAACCTATGACATAGTTAAATACACTGTTGTTAATAACACTCAATATAGCCTCTCTGTCATTCGAAAAAATGTAGAGTGGGGTAACTGGGTTTCCAAACCTATATCAACTATTCAGCCTTATGGAAGAGATTCATTTTCTACTAAAGGAACCTTAACTGCAGGGACTGAGGGTAATGTAGAATATTCAATTTATAAAGGAAGCTTTGACGTTTATTGGAGCTTATCACATTGGGGTTCTGTTAAAAATGATTTGTCGATAAATGACCCACATGAATTGTACAATATATATCGTGTAAAAGATGCGAGCAACACATATACGGTCTATGTTAATGAAAAGAATGCAGCGAAAAAATATAATGTTCTCATTATGTCAGATCCTCAACCTTTTCGTTTAAATACCAGTAGTAATAACCCAAACAAGGACCGTTCTGAATGGGAGTCATTTAATGCGGTGGTTTCAAGTAGCATAAAAAAATTAAAAAATGATAAGAATTTTGCATTTGGGATTGTTAATGGTGATATTACTGAATTTGGTAGACGGGATAGCAGAGAAAGCTTTGATGAAATTTACACATCGAGACTATCAAGTACACTTTTCATTGGATTAGGGAATCATGACTATGCTAATAATGTGGGTGATTGCACAACGACAGGTGAGCCCAGCTCTGATGGGTGCGCATTATCAGCCGTATGGGATATGAATGATAGAATTAACGAATATAAAAAAATGAACATGGAGGTATTTTCCGCGTATTTTGATGAAAATAAAAAAACAGGAAGTTTAGCTTATTCATGGGATTATGGGGATATGCATTATGTTCAACTCCAGAATTACCCGACTTATACTACTACGTTAAGCCCAACATTTGGTGCGGACACTAAAATAAAATCGTCACTATCATGGCTTGAAAAAGATTTGCAGAGTGCGGCTAATCGGGGAAAAACTATTATATTAAACTTCCATGATGCCAAGGACCATTTTATAAAAAAAAGTAGTCAAGATGAACTGAATAAATTTAAACAACTTCTGGAAAAATATAAAGTTATTGTTATTTTTGTTGGTCATACGCATTCTGCAGGAAAGTCCGATTTATACGGGATCCCGCTATATAACAGTGGCGCTCTATTTCAAGGTGACTATTTAGTGGCTACTGTTGATGGTAAGTGTATACAAGTTTCCAGATACAATGGTAGTTCTGGAAATCCTAAGTTTATAGAACAATTCAGCTCTATTTGCGGAAAATAATAAAACAAGGGTTTCACACCGGAACCCTAAATAGGTTATAGAAAGCATAAAAATCAGTGGGGCACTTATGCTGTAACAACTTCTGTAAAATAGTGATCCGTTTCTTCATTTAATTTTATTGCCTCAGATACTCATGCTCAAATCGGGTTCTTAAATCACCCTGCGCTTAGCGATGATTTCATTGATCGTGGATTCTAAGAAAAATGAATAAATCGGTTCTCCGCATCGTGACATCACCCCATAATTTAGGATCTATTACTCTGTTATTTTTAATGTAGGCATACATCTTTTTTAATAGCAATTTATAATACCCATACGGAAAGGAATAATAAGTGCCCAACAGATTTTTATACTCTCCCTTTAGATATATTTATTCGTTACCATTGCTTTTAGGTTGTAGTATAAACCATGAAAAATTAATATTAATGTAATTCAAGTGACTGATAGTGATTAATATAGAAAATAATCACAATTCAATCTGTAATAAATTTCACTCATTCCGTAAATCAATTTGACTCAATCAGAAAAGAACTAACTCTTATGTACCAGACTAATAAACTACTGGATAAACTGAACGAAAAGAAGAAAATAGACGGCAGCGACCGGCTGATAACCCTGCCGGACATTATGATACGCTCCTTTGCGGAAGTGAAGGAACTGGCCGGCAACAGTCTGAACTGGGGCGAGAAAAACTTTCTGTATCAGCAGGCACAGAAAGAACTGAAAGAAAACCGGATGGCGGAGTCGAGCATTCTCAGCCGCGCCAATCCTCAGTTGGCGAATGCCGTACGACTGGGTATCGGTCAGTCATCCATGCGGCGCGGTTATGACGATCTCTTCAACGGGCGAGCCGGTAAGTTCGTCAAGCCAGGGTCCGTGGCTTCCATGTTCTCCCCGGCTGGTTACCTGACTGAACTCTACCGTGAAGCCAGAAATCTTCATTCTGCCACATCAGAATATCACCTGGACACACGCAGGCCTGACCTGGCTTCTCTTTCCCTGTCACAAAGCAACATGGATGACGAACTTTCCACCTTGTCCCTGTCAAATGAACTGTTGCTGAATAACATTCAGACGGAGGAAAATAAGGATTATGACGGAGTGCTGGAAATGCTCTCCACCTACCGCCTGACCGGTATGACACCGTTCCATCTGCCTTATGAGGCCAGCCGTCAGGCCGTTATGCTGCAGGATAGCGAGCTTGACGCTTTCCAGCGCAATCCGGAGGTGGCCAAACACATGGACACCACTTCCATGCTTGGCATTCAAGCCAACATTTCCCCGGAGCTGTATGGCATTCTTACTGAAGACATTACCGAAAAGAATACGGAGGAGCTGATCGCCAAAAACTTCGGGGAAAATACCGATACCAGCATTTTTAAGGATGTTGCCTATCTTGCGCATTACTACGGGTTGACCTATGAGGAGATGTCTTCATTGCTGGGGTTAGTGACCCCGGGTTCCAAAATCAATGCCGCCATACAATACTATCAGAACGATCAATTAGTCACATTGATCAATGACGATAATATGCTGGATGCAGTATTGATTAAGCGCACGGCGGGAGGGAATTATTATCAGTTTGGCTATGCCGAACTTCTTCCGGTCACCGGAGAACAGTATCTATTCAACTTTACCATTGTCAATAATGCGCGCACGGGGTCAATGCACGTTGGCACCACGGGACCTTACAGTAGCGACATCTTCAGCAGCGATAGCTACGATGTTCGGCACGGCGTTCCTATTTCTCTGCCAGCCACATTGACCAAAGAAAAAACACAAAACAGAGTGACAATCAACGTTACCCGTCTTAACGGTGGTTATTCTGCCGAAGTCAATTTTGACATCAACAGTTATCCCTTCGGCATTTTCCTGCTGAAACTCAATAAGCTGATTCGTCTTTATAAAGCGACTAACATTTCGCCCTCTGATATTCGCACCGTCATTGAAAGTAGCAATAATCATCTGACCATTACCGATGAGGTGCTGAGCAAGCTCTTCTGGGTGCAGCATCATATGCAGCGCTACGGCCTTGACATGTCTGCTGCCCTAGTGCTGGCCGGCAGCGATATTGGTCAGACAGGCCACAACGGTCAGCCCGCCGCCTTTACCCAGCTGTTCAATACACCTACGCTGAACGGTCGGACGTTTTCTGCCGATGGCGCTACCGTTAAACTGAAACCTTCAGACATTACCGATAGCTTCCGCACTGGCGTGATGAAGCGAGCCTTCCAGGTAAACGATACGGAATTATACACCCTTTGGTCTCTGGCGCAGGGGAGTGGCACACCGCCGGATTTCACCTGTACCCTTGACAATCTGTCACTATTGTATCGGGTAAAACTACTGGCCGATGTTCATGGCCTGAATGTGACTGAGCTTGGCATGCTGCTGTCCGTTTCCCCTTATGCTGACACCCATATCGCCGGTCTTTCCGGAACGGGACAAAGCGGGCTAGTCAGTTTCCTCGCCCTATACATCCAGTGGCTGAAGACGCAAGGCTGGACGGTCAGAGATTTGTATTTCATGATTACTGATCGTTACAGCACTGCACTGTCGCCGGATATTGAAAACCTGATCACCACTCTGAAAGACGGATTGGCTAATCAAGATCTCAACAATGCAGATGAAAGAGCCCTGATTAGCGCTGCGGCTCCCTTTGTTGCTGCGACCACACAGCTGGATTCTGCAGAATCGGCTATCGCTATTCTGCAGTGGCTGGGTCAGTTGAAGCCACAGGGACTGACGGTAAAAGCGTTCCTGACGCTGGTTAACAAAGATCCTCTGACGTCTGAGGAAACCATTAAACTGGTCATCTTCTGTCAAGTGATGGGGCAGCTGGCGCTGATTGTGCGCGGACTCAGGTTGACAACAAGTGAAATTTCACTGGCTGTTACGCAGCCCGGAAAATTCTGCCCCGGCATAGACTCCCTCCCGCATGATATTGCCACCATCCGTACTTTGGCCCGTTTCCACAATTGGCTGCAGCAGTGCGGGACATCCGCCACAGAGATGCTGTCAGCGCTGGGTAACGGCACGCTGACGCCCGCGCAACTGGCGCAGGCCATGACGTTGGATGAGCAGATGGTTATTCAGGGGCTGGCACAGTACGACAGCAAAGCCTCCACTTTCAGCACTTGGACAACCATTGACGTCACACTGCAGTGGGTGGATATCGCCACCACTTTGGGCATTACGCCGATGGGCGTCGCCGCTCTGATGAGTCTGAAATACACCAACCCGGCGCAACAGCCAGCCTATACCGACTGGGTGGCCGTCTGCCATATGCTTCAGGGCGGGCTCAGCAGCCATCAAACTATACAATTGCAGGCCGCGGTAGATGAGTCTCTCAGTAGCGCCGTCTGCGCATACACGATAAAAAATGTCGCACCTTCTTGGGTCTCCGACCGTGACAAACTTTACAGCTGGCTGCTGCTGGATAATCAGGTGTCGGCACAAGTGAAAACTACCAGGTTGGGAGAGGCGATTGCCAGTGTACAGCTTTATGTCAATCGGGCACTGAATGGGCTGGAAGAAGGGGTTAGTCAATCGGTGAAAAGCCGTCAGTATTTTACCAACTGGGATACCTACAACAAACGCTACAGCACCTGGGCGGGGATATCCGAACTGGTTTATTATCCGGAAAACTACGTTGACCCCACCCTGCGTATCGGGCAGACCGGTATGATGGATACCCTGCTTCAGGAAATATCCCAGAGCCAGTTGAACAGCGACACGCTGGAAGACGGATTCAAGAACTATCTTGCTTCATTTGAAGAAATTGCCAATCTCAGCGTCATCAGTGGCTATCACGACAACACCGATGCAGATCAGGGCAATACCTGGTTTATCGGTTATAGCCGGACAACACCCCGTCAGTTCTACTGGCGCAAACTGGAACACAGCAAAGGGGCTGACGGGCGTTATGCCGCCAATGCCTGGAGCGAATGGAAAGAAATTGTTTGCGGTATGACGCCACACCAGAACCTGATACGTCCGGTGATATTCAAGTCCCGCCTGCATGTGGTCTGGGTGGAGGAAGAAATCCGCAAGGATGATGACGGTACCACGCAGAATGTCTTCTACCGCCTGAAACTCTCCTGGTTGCGTTATGATGGCGGCTGGGCATCACCGTTTACCTTTGACTTAATCAATTCCATTGATTTGGACTCCAAAGACGAGCTGCTTAATTCATTGGGTAGGTCTGATGAGTTGGTGGGACTCTTTGCAGCGCAGTATACCACTGAAAATGTGCTGGCCATTTATCTGTATAAAAAACAGACCAAATACGACAGTGTCGCTAGCGTTGGCACCGCTTATGGTATTTTTGTTTATTCAGACATGAAAGGCGTGCTGAAGAACAAGGATGAATTAAAATCCGTTATCAGCGAGAGTCTTACGCACCTGGATACCACTAAATACGCTGAGGTTAACTTCCGCATTGCCTTCAATGACGTGAGTTATACTATTAAGCCTGATAAAGAAAATGCCTACATTTCACTGACAAGTCACATCAATAATCTTAGTGCAAATTATGAAAAACAGACTGTGACATTATCACCTGAAATAACGCTGGATTACGACGAGGATGCATCTTTCCCTCTTTATCTTGGAAAGCTTATTGATGATTACCCTTGGATCAAAGACGGTGGGGCTGTGTCTTTCTCAAAGTCGGATTTCATTAATTACACCCCTCTGGGGACGGAATTTCTTACCTCCTCACCGAAAGTGCTGCTGTCAATTGAAATGATAATGGCTGGGTTTACCAGTTATAATGTTATTTTTATGGATGCGAGCCTGGACTATTCTTATAGGAAACAGAAAGGGACGGATGTTAAGGGGTACTTGGTTCTTTTAACTCTGAAAAGCAGAAAGGGGTTTAATCAAGGGCTGCACCTGAATGAACTTTCTGGATTCGCGCTGACAGATGAAAACGATACCCCTCTGCCTGGTGGTTTAATATGTTTTATGGGATGGCCTGACATTAACTGGTGGGATGACGTTGCCGCCGGTCGTAAGTATTCCGGGCCAGAATATGGGCAAAAGGAATTTGTATATGCTGGTTTCGTGAGTGCTGATGATTTTAATAAATCATCAGCACTGAATGTCCACTTCGGTTCATTTACTGATGATTCATCTGGTGGTTGGACTGCCCGGATGGCAACGCTGGATCTACCAAATGACTTAAGACCGGGCGTGGCGGAGAAAACTGCCGAGGCAACAGTCACCTACCCCTCTACTGAGCCGAATAAAAATATGACCGCTTCTGCGGTGAACAGCGTTGTTAATGGCAGCAAGGTAACTCATTATTTTGACCCCATCTCATTCCCCTGGCAAGAACTGGATACTGCGAGAGGGATTGAGCGTGTGCTGACCTTCTCCGCTGAAAACGATGGAAGAATAATAGCAACGGATAAGGTGACCATTATTCTGTCATCTGACAGTAATGACCGCCCGATTTCACTGTGTCACCACGCCAGCGGGGCGCAGTATATACAAACGGGCGTATACCGCACGCGCTTGAATACGCTGTTTGCTTCGCAACTGGTGGGGCGTGCTGACCGGGGGATTGATGCTATTTTGTCAATGGATACTCAATTGTTGTCTGAGCCGAAAATGGGGCAGGGGACGTACGTTACACTGGATTTGTTGAAATATACTCCGGCCATACATGGTGATTCCATGGCATTTGCCCTATACCATGATCATGGTGCCGGTAAGGATCCTATATTCCGTGGCATGTTAAGTTCTCGTACGACGACGACGGTAAATCTGTTCCTGCCCCGAATTGAATCCTCTGGGAAGTCTGACGATTTATACGTATTTGCCAAATATGCCAGTAGCGATACCGTTTCTATCCGATTTATCCGCAAAGACCCCACCAATCCTGACGGATGGTCTTTAGATGCCGAGTATAACAAAGGCACCTTTCCCGGGCTCAAAAGCGTGTATGGCCTGTCAGTACCAACGGAGCCGATGGATTTCAGTGGTGCAAACGCCCTTTATTTCTGGGAGTTGTTCTACTACACCCCGATGATGATGTTCCAACGCTTGCTGCAAGAGCAGAATTTCACCGAAGCCCTGCGGTGGATGAACTATATCTGGAACCCGTCCGGCTATGTCATTAATGGTAAAGAACAGAATTATCTGTGGAATGTCCGCCCGCTGGAAGAGGACACCAGTTGGAATACCACGCCACTGGACTCCGTTGATCCGGATGCGGTAGCGCAGAATGACCCGATGCATTACAAGGTAGCGTCCTTTATGAAATCACTGGATCTGCTGATTGCCCGGGGGGATGCAGCGTATCGTCAGCTGGAACGCGACACACTCAACGAAGCAAAAATGTGGTACCTGCAGGCGTTATCGTTACTGGGTGATGAACCTTGGGTTGCTGAGGATACCGACTGGTTATGTCCTCAGCTCGGCGATGCCGCCAGTCAAACCGTGCAGGCCGCCAGCCAGCTAGCACTGGAACAGGTGCGCCGGCGGCAACCCGCAGATAAGGCGTCATGCTCACCGGAAACATTAATAGCGCCGTTGTTACATCCGCGGATTAACAGAAAACGTGAACTACAGAAGCAGCGTGCGGCGAATAAAGCATCATATGGCGCTGATTCTCTGGCGACACAGCAGATGATCCATGAACTACAATCGGCAGATGCTGCTGCGGCGCGTACAGCCAATTCATTAACAGCCCTGTTCCTCCCTCAGATTAACGAAAAACTGCAGGGGTACTGGAAGCTGCTGGCACAGCGCCTTTTCAATCTGCGTCATAATCTCTCTATTGACGGTCAACCCCTGTCGTTGCCTATTTTTGCTACCCCGGCAGACCCTGCTGCATTGCTGAGCGCTGCAGCCCGGACATCGCAGGGCGGGAGTGCTCTGCCGACAGCGGTGATGCCGCTGTACCGTTTCCCCGTCATGCTGGAGAACGCCCGTGGGATGGTCGGTCAACTGATGCAATTTGGCAACACCCTGCTTGGCCTGACGGAGCGACAGGATGCGGAGGCGTTGGCCGAATTGCTGCAAACCCAGGGCAGTGAGCTGATATTGCAAAATATCCGTATGCAGGAGAAAAACCTAGCGGAAATGGATGCCGAGATAAAAGTATTGCAGGAAAGTCGCCTAGGCGCACAGGGCCGCTTTGACAGTTATAGCCGGTTATATGATGAGAATGTGAACAGCGGTGAGAAAGAGGCGATGAACCTGTATCTGAGTTCATCAGCGCTCAGCACCTCTGGCAAAGCCCTGCACATGGCCGCGGCCGCTGCCGACTTGGTGCCCAATATTTACGGCATGGCCGTAGGGGGAACTCGTTTTGGTGGGCTATTGAATGCAACGGGTATTGGCATTGAAATCGCTTCCTCTGCCTCGCTGATTGCTGCCGACAAAATCAGTCGCTCTGAAAGTTATCGCCGGCGCCGGCAGGAGTGGGAAATCCAGCGCAATAACGCCCAGACAGAAATGAATCAGGCGGATGCACAACTGGCTGCACTGGACATTCGTCGAGAAGCGTCTGAATTGCAAAAAGTTTACCTTGAGACCCAGCAGGCGCAGACGCAAGCTCAACTAACCTTCTTGCAGAGTAAATTCAGTAATCAAGCGCTGTATAACTGGCTGCGTGGCAAATTGTCAGCCATCTATTACCAGTTCTATGACCTGACGGTCTCGCGCTGCCTGATGGCGGAACAGTCATGGCAGTATGACCTGAATGACCAGGCGAAAACCTTCATCCGTCCTGGTGCCTGGCAGGGAACGTATGCCGGTCTGCTGGCGGGGGAAAATCTGATGCTGATGCTGGGGCAGATGGAGAAGGCGTATCTGAAGCAGGAAAAACGTGCGCTGGAGATCACCCGGACGGTATCGCTGACTGAGGTGTATGCCGACTTGCCAGACGAAAGTTTCGTCTTTACCAATAAAATCACGACTCTGCTGGAGGATGGTAAGGGTAGCGCCGGCAGCGGTGGAAACACGCTGGAGATGGCAGGTAGAGAATTGCAGGCCACGTTGAAACTGTCTGACCTGAAGATTAACGATGATTACTCTGATGCTCTGGGTGGCGTTCGACGTATCAAACAAATCAGCGTCACATTGCCGGCGTTGGTCGGACCCTATCAGGACATCCGGGCGGTGCTCAATTATGGAGGAAGTGTTAAGGTGCCAAGTGGATGTCGAGCCATTGCCGTCTCTCATGGGATGAATGACAGCGGCCAGTTTATGCTTGATTTTAACGACGCGCGCTACCTGCCGTTTGAAGGTATTCCGGTGGACGACAACGGAACACTGACGCTGAACTTCCCGGATGCGACCGACCGACAGAAGGTAATATTGCAGAGCCTGAACGACATTATTCTGCATATCCGTTACACCATCCGTTCTTAATCCAGATATTTTTAAATACAGGCCCCACCGGGGCCTGTAAGGAATTGTTACATGCAAAATACCGCACCTGTACAGATTGAAGCACCGTCACTGCCCAAAGGCGGCGGGGCGATAACCGGACTGAAGGGCGATGTGGCCGCCGCCGGGCCGGACGGCGCTGCCACGCTGACACTGCCGCTGCCGGTCAGTGACGGGCGGGGGTATGCCCCTGCCCTGACGCTGAGCTACCACAGCCGGGCCGGTAACGGGCCGTTCGGTATGGGTTGGGATATCAACCCGCCCGCCATCCGTCTGCGTACAACGCATGGTGTCCCGGCCTATGATGGAACGGATGAATTCACCGGGCCGGACGGCGAGGTACTCGTTCCGCTTCTGGCGACTGGCGGCACGCCGGAAATTCGTGCCGGCGTCACGACACTGCTGGAAACCGGTTTAAATGGCCGCTACACCGTCCACACTTACCGCTCGCGTACCGAAACCCGCTTCAGCCGACTGGAATACTGGCTGCCGGAGAGCGCACCTGACCAAAACTTCTGGGTGCTGTACAGCCCAGACGGACAGGTACACCTGTTGGGCCGGAATGCCCAGGCCCGCATCAGCAACCCGGACAGCCCGGCCCAGACGGCCACCTGGCTGGCGGAATCGTCGGTGTCACTGACCGGTGAGCAAATCTACTGGCAATACCGGGCGGAGGATGATCGGGATTGTGATGATGCGGAGACAAGCGCGCATCCCACGGCCACAGCACAACGCTATTTGGCAGCAGTCTGGTACGGCAACAAAAAGGCCGGGCGTAACCTGCCGGGGCTGGCGGCTGTTCCCGTCGTGGATGACTGGCTGTTCACACTGGTTCTGGATTACGGTGAGCGGGGAACCGCGTTGGCAGTGGCCCCGGACTGGCTCGAACCGGGAAGCGGCAACTGGCCGTGCCGGCAGGACCGTTTTTCTGGCTGGGCATACGGTTTTGACTTACGAACACGCCGGCTTTGCCGGCAGGTACTGATGTATCACGCTGTGACGGCACTGGCGGGGGAGGATAAGGCGGGAGGCTCCCCTCAGCTGGTCGCCCGTCTCTGGCTGGACTATGATGAATCCCCGTCCGTGACCACCCTGAAAGGGGTCCGTCAGGTGGCGTATGAGCCGGATGGTACATTGTGCGCCCTGCCGCCGCTGGTGTATGGCTGGCAGGGATTCATCCCGCCGGAAACCGTGCAGTGGCAGCCGCAGGAAGAGATGGGGAACCTGAACCTGCTGCAGCCGTACCAGATGGTTGATTTGAACGGCGAGGGGCTGGCAGGCATTCTGTATCAGGACAGCGGCGCCTGGCGGTACCGGGCACCGATCCGCCAGCCGAAGGCCGGTAAGAACGCGGTGACCTGGGATACACCACGCTCCCTGCCCGCTATTCCCATCCTGCGCGAAGACGGCCTGCTGACAGACCTCAACGGGGACGGGCAGCTGGAATGGGTGGTCACTGCCCACGGCGTGCACGGATATTATGGCCGGACGCCTGAACGTGAGTGGCGCCACTTCACGCCTCTGTCTGCCCTGCCAGTGGAATATTCCCATCCGCACGCGCAGTTGGCGGATATTATCGGCTCCGGTTTTGCGGATCTGGTACTCATCGGGCCGAAAAGCGTGCGGCTTTACAGCGGCACAGAGGAGGGCTGGCACAAAGCGCAGATAGTGATGCAGGCGGACGGGGTTACCCTGCCGGTTCCCGGAACGGACGCCCGCGTGTTGGTTGCCTTCAGTGACATGGCCGGCAGTGGTCAACAACATCTGGTCGAGGTGCGTGCTGACGGTGTGCGATACTGGCCGAATATCGGCCACGGCCGGTTCAGTTCGCCAGTAAACATGCCCGGCTTCAGCCCGGCGACAGAACTGCCGTCAGAACGCTTCAATCCTGACCGGCTTTATCTGGCTGATATTGACGGCTCCGGCACCACCGACCTGATTTATGCCTGCCACTCCCACCTGCGGATTTACCGCAACCTCAACGGTAACGCTTTTGCTGAGCCGTTCACAGTGACATTGCCAGCCGGCGTTCATTATGACAACACCTGCAACCTACAACTGGCCGACATTCAGGGATTGGGGGTGGCCAGTCTGGTGCTGACGGTACCGCATCCGCAGCCGCGCCACTGGACCTGCCATCTGTCCGAAAATAAGCCCTGGCTCCTGAGTACGATGAACAACCATATGGGCTCCCGCCATATGTTGCACTACCGCAGCTCAGCACAGTTCTGGCTGGATGAAAAGGCAGAGGCGGTGGCGGCGGGAAAACCCATTCCGGCCAGTTACTTGCCATTTGCCCTGCACACGCTGGCGCGTACCGAAGTGGTGGATGAGATCACCGGCAATCGGCTGGTCAGCACGGTACGCTACCGACATGGTGCCTGGGACGGCCGGGAGCGTGAGTTCCGGGGATTCGGATTTGTGGAGGTGAGTGATACCGACACTCTAGCCAGCCGGGGAACGGCAGACCACATCAGTATGCCGGCTATCAGCCGTAGCTGGTTCGCCACTGGACTGGCAGAAGTAGACGACCAGTTGCAGGCTGAATACTGGGCGGGGGACAGTGCAGCCTTTGATCATTTCACACCTCGCTTCACGCTCGGCAGTGGGGAGACCGAGCAGACATTTACACCGGACAACGCCACAGCCTTTTGGCTGAAACGGGGGCTGAAAGGTCTTCTGCTGCGTAGCGAACTGTACGGCGCGGACGGCAGCAGCCAGGCCAGCATCCCCTACACGATCACCGAAAACCATCTACAGGTACGCCTTATCGAACCTGAAGGCACTTATCCTGTCATCTGGCCGGTCATGGCGGAGAGCCGCACCTATACGTATGAACGGGTCAGCAGCGATCCACAGTGCAGTCAGCAGGTGCTGCTGAGCAGCGACGAATACGGTAATGCACTGCGTCAGGTGAGTATCAACTATCCACGGCGCAATCAGCCAACAGAAAACCCTTATCCCGATACGCTACCGGAAACGTTGTTTAGCAGCAGTTTCGATAAGCAGCAACAAACGCTTCGTCTGACGCAGCAGCAAAACAGCTGGCATGTTCTGTTGGACACAGAAAAAGGCATTTGGCTGCCCGGACTGGCTGACGGTACCCGGTGTGACGTTTTCAACCATGCGGCGTCTGTCGTTCCAACCAACGGAGTGACGATCCAGCTGTTGCTGGAAAGTGCGGGGCTGCTGGCGGAAACCCATTCCCCCGTTTTTGCTGGCCAGCAACGTATCTGGTATCTGGATAACCGAAATGAGGCAACAACCGCCGCGCCAGCCTCTCCCCCTTTGCCGGCCTTTACCGAAACCGCTGTGCTGGATGAGGATATCATCGCTCTGCTGTCGGCACATATTTCCCCAGAAGGCCTGAGACAAGCGGGTTATTTACAGACAGGTTATCTGTTCCAGCACGCCAGAGAAACGAACAAGACTCTCTGGGTTATCAGACAGGGGTATGCAACCTACGCCACGGCGGCGCATTTCTGGCTACTGCAGACTTGGCGCGAAACCCTGCTGACCGGCGTGCTCACCATTACCCGGGATAAACACGACTGCGTGATCACGCAAACGGAGGGCGCCGCCGGACTGAAAACAACGACGGAATATGACTGGCGTTTTCTGACGCCAGTCAGGGTTATTGATGCGAACGACAATGTCCAGTCGATCACACTGGATGCGCTGGGGCGAATAATCAGCCTGCGGATTAGCGGGACAGAGAACGGTGTGGCAGCGGGATACAGTGATACTTCGCTAACGCTGCCGGACACGGCCGAAGAGATGTTCAACCTGCAAGCTCCCCTGCCAGTGGCACAGTGCATGCTGTATGTCATCGACAGCTGGCAGGACGGAAAGGGCCTGCCGCCGCACGTGGTGACGCTCGTCACCGATCGCTATGACCGCACGGCGGAAGATCGGGCGGCGCAGCAAATCCGCCAGCAGATAATTTTCAGCGACGGATTCGGCCGTGTACTGCAGACGGCCGTTCGTCAGGTCGCCGGGGAAGCCTGGCAACGGACAAACGAAGGGGCGCTCGTTATCGGTTCTGGCGGAAAACCCGCTGTCGCAGAAACAACGTTCCGCTGGGCGGTATCCGGCCGGGCGGAGTACGACAACAAAGGGCAGGTTATCCGCACCTACCAGCCGTATTTCCTTGACAGTTGGAAATATGTCAGTGACGACAGCGCCCGGCAGGATCTGTATGCCGACACCCATTACTATGATCCAATAGGACGTGAATATCAGGTTATCACGGCCAAAGGCTGGCTGCGCCGTACGCTGTTCACTCCCTGGTTTGTGGTCAGTGAGGATGAAAATAACACCCTTGCGGAAACCAGTGCCTCCGCTTAACGCTATACCGGCAGGTTCTCTGCCGGTATCTTTCCGATTACTTTACGGTTGATATGCTTATGACACACAATGCTCTTCACTCCAAAACCCCAACGGTCACGGTACTTGACAACCGTGGCCTGACCATTCGCGAAATTGCATACCACCGCCATCCCGACATGCAGGGTGTAACGGACGAACGCATCACCCACCACCAGAACGACGCTCGCGGCGTTCTGGCACTTAGTGCTGATCCGCGCCTGCACGACGCCGGGCTGGCGAACTTCATTTATCAGGCTGACCTTATCGGGGCGGTGCTGCGCACGCAGAGTGCCGACGCCGGTATCTCAGTGGTACTGAACGATGCCGCCGGGCGGCCATTTCTGGTGGTAGACAACATCGGAACGGATAAAAACGGAGCAGAAGACCATAGCCAGGCCGTCACCCGCACCTTTCAGTATGAGGACAGCACCCTGCCGGGTCGGCTGCTTGGCATCACTGAACAGGCCACTGGCGAAGCCGGCCGGGTCACCGAGCGCTTCGTGTATGCCGGCAACACGGAAGAGGGGAAGGCCCGGAACCTTGTGGGGCAGTGCGTCAGTCACTACGACACGGCCGGTCTGGTGCAGACGGACAGCATTGCCCTGAGCGGTGTTCCGCTGTCAGTCACCCGTCGTCTGCTGAAAGAGGCTGATAACACAAACACCGTTGCCGACTGGCAGGGCAATGATACTTCCGACTGGAGCACCCTGCTGGACACTGAGGCCCACATCACCCTGACTACCGCTGACTCCACTGGCTCGGTACTGACCACCACTGATGCCGTAGGCAACCTGCAGCGCATGGCCTACGACGTGGCGGGTCTGCTGAAGGGTAGCTGGCTGATGGTGAAGAGCGGACAGGAGCAGGTTATCATAAAGTCGCTGACGTACTCGGCCGCTGGGCAGAAGCTGCACGAGGAGCACGGCAACGGTGTACTGACCACATACACCTACGAACCGGAAACCCAGCGCCTGACGGGCATTAAAACGGAGCGCCCGTCCGGACATGCAGCCGGCGCCAGAATCATGCAGGACCTGCGCTACAAATACGACCCAATGGGCAACGTGCTCAACGTGCGCAATGATGCGGAAGAAACCCGCTTCTGGCGCAACCAGAAAGTGGTGCCGGAGAACACGTATGTCTATGACAGCCTGTACCAGCTGGTCAGCGCCACCGGACGGGAGATGGCCAATATCGGACAGCAGGGCAGTAACTTACCTGCCGTCACCGTGCCCACCGATAACACTGCGTACACCAATTACACCCGCACGTATACCTACGATACTGCCGGCAACCTGACGCAGATACGCCACAGCGCACCGGCGTCCGGCAACAGTTACACCACCCAAATCACGGTCAGCGACCGCAGCAACCGGGCGGTGCTCAACTTGCTGGCAGAAGATACCACAAAAGTGGACGCCCTTTTTGACGCAGGCGGACACCAAAGCCAGCTGTTGCCCGGACAAAGCCTTGCCTGGACACCGCGTGGCGAGCTGTTACGGGTTACCCCGGTTGAACGCGACGGCCAGCCCGGCGACAGAGAGACGTACCGCTACGACGCCGGCAGTCAGCGGGTGCAGAAAGTTAGCATTCAGCAGACCAACAACAGTACGGTGAATAAACGGGCGCTGTATTTACCGGGGCTGGAGCTGCGCACCACGACGATCGGCGAGACGGAAAAAGAGAGGCTGCAAGTTATCACCGTGGGCGCCGCCGGGCGGGCGCAGGTACGGGTGCTGCACTGGGAGAACGGCAAACCGGCCGATATCGACAACAATCAGCTGCGTTACAACTACAGTACTCTCACTGACAGCGGTGACCTGGAGGTGGACGGCAACGGTAACCTCATCAGTCAGGAAGAATACTACCCGTACGGTGGCACAGCGGGGTGGATGGCGCGCAACGTGGTGGAGGCGGCCTACAAAACCGTGCGTCATTCGGGCAAAGAGCGGGACACGACGGGGCTGTATTATTACGGCTACCGGTACTACCAGCCATGGGCAGGGCGCTGGTTGAGCGCAGACCCAGCGGGCACTGTCGATGGACTCAATCTGTACCACATGACCAGAAATAATCCTATCAATTACTACGACGATCAAGGTACTATTTCTTTACCTATCGATGCATTTAACTCAATGAATATTAGTTCTGAAGGGGCACACGGGAATAGAAAAAATGAGATACACCGTTTGTATGGAAAAAAAGGGATACCTATGGTGGCTCAGACAAGAGCGGGCAATTCCAATAAGAAGCCACCGGAACCGAGGCCTGTATTAAGTTCTGAGCATACAATACTTCATACTGTCTCAGCCCATGGCCTAGGCCGGGGGGATAATATAAAAGCAACGGGTTCTTTAAAGAAAAGTATCAGTAACATTGAAAAATTAGGGCATGCCTATCAAGAGTACGATGAGGCACATCGTAAACACATTGGCAGCAACAATGGAGTATTTTATCAAAAAATTGTTCATCCAATGACAGAAATAGAATATTTCACCAAATTAACAGTTACCAACGACTATCTAACATATGCCGATACACAGCGCTCATTACTACTCAACAATGATATATCATCGGCAATTCAAATAAACCAAATGGCATATTTCTCTGACTCAACCGAGCTAGCTAAGTTAGTAAGACATAATAGCGAATCACAAAAAACGAATAATTCCTTTTATCATTCCGTAAGTGTAAAAGATACCTATTACTATTTAAAAAATGATTCTGAAGTGGTTAGTGTTGATGTGACAGATACTAATAAGATAGAGATGATATTATCCAGACTTATGGGTGTGCTTGGAAGAGTTCCATCTAATAAAGAGCTTAAGAATGTGTTGGCTGAGCATAATGTGACAGTCCCTGAAGGGATGTTTTCATTATTAAATGACCCCGATTTTGCAAATAGAAATATATTTAATCATACGGTGGCTGCCTATGTAAGCAAAAATGCAAAAAATAAGGCCCGAAAGAAAAACAGGAAAAACGCAGCAAATAGTTAACTATCATTAAATACGTTAGTCATTATTCCCTGCCCAATAGGGCAGGATTATATTTTCATCCTAACACCGCGTTACAAATAAAGGTTGTAAGTTGAAAACCCCAGGCTTCCCTGCGTGTAAGAGCGTCTGAGTTTTCTATCCAATATAAATTTACTCAACATCATTATTATTCTGGTAATACACCTGCTGGATATAACGCCCCGACCATCCCTGGGCCCCAAGTCCATCTGTCCACTCCCCATTAATTAAGACACACCAACTTAGAGTTTTCTAACTGTTTACGATATGCCTCCGGTGGGAGGTGCTTTAAACTTTCATAGGTTCGGTTCAGGTTATAATCTTGCTGCCAAAACCAAACCATTTCCCGTACTTGACTCAATGATTTAAATAAATAGACATTTAAAAATTCACGCCGGAACGAGCCATTAAATCGTTCGATAAATCCGTTCTGTTGTGGCCTACCCGGTTGGATATGACATAAATGACCGATAAACCCGCTTGAATAAGCGATTATGCACACGATTTCTTCTCAGTCATTACCAACCCTTTTTTGCGAAAGGCGCCTTCATGGCATGATTTTCAAGGCTCACTTCCGCAAACATTTTTTTAAGCTTAGTATTCTCTTCTTCAAGCTCTTTTAATCTTTTAACATCATTGGGTTCCATACCACCATATTTTGATTTCCAATTGTAATATATGGCATTGCTAATCCCATTCTGGCGACGGATATCGTCCACTTTCATACCCGAATCAGTGAGTTTTAAGATATTGACGATTTGAGTTTCAGTAAAATGGACTTTTTTCATATTGAACTCTGTAAATTGTTGGGCAGAAAATCCAATTATAGCTGTCTCATTTTAGGGGAAGTGGACACGCCCGACCGATAAGACAGAAGACCGGCTGGCGTTTGGTGTCTATCCGGCCGTGTCTTTAGCTGATGCGCGGGCTAAACGTGAGGAAGCCAAAAAGCTGATGCCGCAGTGTCTCGATCCCAAATCTGAAAAAAGGGGAGCTCCCTTGCCTGCCAAAGTGAGCACCTTTGAACAGGTCGCCCGTGCATGGCACGCCAGCAACAAACGCTGGAGCGATAGCCACCGCAAAATCCTGCCATCATCCCGCCCTGCCCCATGAGTACTTACCTGAACTTCCTGAACCGTTTATCGGTTTATCGTGGACGATTTCGCGGAGAGCTGGCGCTGATGACATTTGCCCGCAGTCAGGAACTCACCCTTGTAACCAGAATAATGAAGATTAAAAAGTGAGGTGCAGTGAGGAAAATAATTTTTCCAGATAACCGCATCCTTTTGGTTTCCTATTTTTGGGTGTGCGTCAGAAAACTGAAACACATAAATGACATTTATACACTACTGCGAGCTCAGGGAAGGGGATAATTCATATGATGCTCAGATATTTTAAGCAATGCCAAATACCGAAAATCTTTACCATCCATCAGCATCACCGAAATTAGCGATGATGCTGATGATCTAACGCAGGGGGAAGAGCTTATTATCTCTACATCAGGAAAGTATATGAACCTTCACCGCTGAGAAAAAGTAATCACATTGAAATTAGCAAATACCCCAAATCAAAAAACTATTCTTTTCTTTGCATAAAATCCTTAACAGAACTTAATATTTTTGGTCTATTATCCTCATTTAGTTTTTTAATTTGATTAAGCGCCTCTGTTCTCGCCTTATGGCTTATTTCTGACTTGTCAAGGTGTGTCTTCACGACCTCATTCGTATCATTCACTATTTTTCCAACAGAAGATGCTCCCCATGCTACCTGGGCTATTGTTAAAGGAATAGCTGCAACTGGTATAGCAACCTTTGCTGCAGTTATTATCGCATTGCCTGCCAAGCCTATTGAAATACCGACAGCAGCGGTATCCTTCACGTCCTCTATTATTTTATCTTTGGTTTCCATCAGTTCCTTAATTCCTCCAGAATCCATGGTAGTGACTGTACGCCCTCCCCTGACCACCTGCATTATCCGTGTTGGAATGTTGTTTTTCTGGTCAGCAATAACCGAGCTTAAAATGGGTTTTGTCTCCAGTTGGGCAATATTCCCCGTCTGACTGAATTCCGCCAAAGCAGCAATATTTTTCTTTTGGTTACTAATGGACTCGTGTGCAGGCACCTCCCCCTTAGCAAAATCACTGATGACTTTCCCCCTGCCTGAGAGATTCTTGTTAATTTTGTCCATTAGTGAAAAATTATTTTGTTTCTCCGTGACTTTTGTATTTAATGCATGAATACGATCATTGCCAAATGAAGGCGCTGATGACCTTTCGATTTCCTTGGGAAGGTTGGCATGTTTATATGCCTCATATCCCATGGTTGCGGCGGCGGCTGCACCTGAAGCTACTGATTTCCACATCAACCCTTGATCGTCATAACCTGATGTGGGATTATTCCGCACCATCCTGAACAGGTTCAACCCGTCCACCGTACCTGCTGGGTCCGCACTCAGCCACCGGCCCGCCCACGGCTGGTAATAACGATAACCGTAGTAGTACAGCCCCGACGCATCCCGCTCCTTGCCTGAGTAACGCACGGTCTTGTAATCGGCTTCCACCGCGCTACGCGCCGTCCATATGGCGGTTCCACCGTACGGATAATACTCTTCCAGACTGATGATCACTCCCTCGCCGTCCACTTCCAGACCGCTGCTGCCGGTAAGAGTGCCGTAGCTGTAACGCAGCTGATTGTTGTCGATATCGGCCGGTTTGCCGTTCTCCCAGTGCAGCACTCGCACTTGCGCCCGGCCTGCTTCACCGACAGTGATAACCTGTAGGTTTTCCGTTTCTGTGTTGCCGTTTGTTGTGGTGCGCAGCTCCAGCCTTGGCAGATATGTCACTCGCTGCGTCTGCGTGCTGTTACCGGTTTTCTGCGTACTGACCTTCAGCAACCGTTGACTGTCGCCGTCATAACAGTAATTTTCGTTGTCGTCTGCGGCACTGCCCTCCCGGGTCACCGGCATGACCTTCAACAGTTCACTTCGCAGTGTCCAGTTTAGTCCCTGCCCCGGTTGTAGCTGTCGCTGGCTGCCGTTGGCATTGAACAACATGTCCACGTCCGCCGGGTTTTCCGTCAGGGTACTCAGCACCGCTCGGTTGCTGCGGTTGCTGACTGTGACTGTTGTGGTGTAGTTGTTGCCGGTCGCCGGCGCACTGTGGCGTATCTGTGTCAGGTTGTTACCACGGTCGTAGCTGTAAGTACGGGTGTAGGTGGTAAAGGCGGCACTGTCAGTGGGGATGGGATGGGTCAGCGTCGGCCCAGTGATCATCTGCTGCCCGGCATTGGCCATTTCACGCCCAGTGGCGCTGACCAGCTGGTACAGGCTGTCGTAGACGTATGTACTCTCCGGCACTACTTTCTGGTTACGCCAGAAGCGGGTTTCTTCCGCATCGTTGCTGATTGTCAGCACGTTGCCTACCGGATCATATTCGTAGCGCAGGTCCTGCAACACCTTCTGCCCTGACTCGTGTCCGGTCGGGCGCACTGTTTTAATCCGGATCAGGCGCCGCGTCTGCGGTTCGTATTCATATGTAGTCACCACGCCGTTGCCGTGTTCCTCACGTAATTTCTGGCCGGCGGCTGAGTATGTCAGCGATGCCACGATGGTTTGCTCCGTGCCTCCTTTCAGCGTCAGCCAGCTGCCCGACAACCTACCCGCCACGTCGTATGCCACACGCTGCTGGTTACCTCTGGCATCGGTGGTGATTAGCACCGTCCCGGTGGCGTCCGTTGTGGTAAGGCTGACATACTCATTACCATCCAGCAGATCATTCCAGGCAGAAATACCCTCACCCTGCCAGTTCGCCATAGTATCTGGGTTATCTGCATCCTTCAGCAGGCAGCGAGTGACAGAGAGCGGTACGCCGGTCAGCGTCACGCTGTTGGTTTGCAGCAGGCCTGCTGTATCGTAGTGGCGGATGCATTTTCCGGCCAGATTGTATGCCTTTTCAGCATCAGTATGGCCGGCATATACAAAGCGCTCCGCGACACGGGCAACTTCACCGGTGACTTGCTCTGTCACGCCAAGCGGGCGTCCCGGCAGCGAGTCGTCTTCATACTGCCAGGTGCGGGTCACCGCCTGACTTTTATCCTCAGTACCGCCGTCGCTGGTGCCAATGTTGCTGATAGTCATAAACGGCCGGCCGGCGGCGTCATTCAGGGTTACGGTGATGCCAGCATCAGCGCTTTGCGTGCGCAGGACGTTACCGGTCATGTCCGTATTCCATGTGAAATTTGCCAAGCCGGCTTCGTGCAGGCGCGGGTCAGCACTCTGTTTCAGGAAGCCACGAGTATCATACTGATGGCGGGTGATACGCTGGTCCGTGGTATCCGGAGTATTCGGGTGGCGGTGGTATGCGATGTCACGCACTCTCAGGCCACGGTTGTCAAGGACCGTGACCGATGGGGTCTTGCTGTATAACGACATGTTCATCAATAATTTTCCTGTCATTTATTTATAAAGATACCCGCAGCCAGAGTGCCGGTATCGGGTTAAAGGGAAGCGCTGCCACTGGTTTCCTCTGTCGTACCGTTTTCGTCTTCACTGATCACAAACCACAGTGTGAACAGAGTTCGGCACAGCTAGCCTCTGGTAGTCACCACTTTCATGACGTGCTTGACTGGGCCGTAATATGACGACATCAATGTCTTGTAGCTTTCAGGGTGTAAAAAAGCCAAACAGGGAGGCAAATATAAAAGCCGCCCGGTGGATAAAAAATTGCATCAAAATGGAATATCTATCTCCCCACGGTACCATTATGAACAAAATTTGGTGTTAATTCCCTGACTGAAGGAGAACCAATATGCACCAGTGTACGTTCTATATCTTCTTTTAGTAAATGGGGCATCCCGTTACGTAAAAAACGCAGCAACCAACTTGGATGAAGACAACCATCAAGCAGCACAGCAGAGCGATAGCGTAAAGGCAAGCAGAACTGATTGCGGATATCTCGTTCCTGATAGCCATTAACTGCAACATCAACTGTGATGATCAGTGTGGCATAGCCCGCGGCCGGCGCACGCTTGATCAGCTGCTTTGCCAATTCGAAATGTACTACATAAAGCTGGAACCATTTCTCTCCGTCACAATGTCTGGCCACATCTTCAATTGTCATGTTCGCTGCGCCAGAGAGTATAAAGGGGATATTTTCTTTCTCTGCCACTTGGGCAAGAATCAGATCGCCGTTGGGCCGAAAAATGGCATTAACTCTTGTGGGAACAATAGCAAAAAGTACTGACCAAACTTTGTTAAATAAAGAACATGAGATATCTCTTTTACTGACGTCGGTTAGCCGGTAAGGAGGATAATACGCTTTTATTACATAGCAATTTCATGGGGCCTTCCTTGCATCTTAATCTGACAGGCCCTAAATCAAAATGGGTGACTGTCAGATTAAGCCTGAATTACTACACTGTAAATAAATTTGTGTTATTTCCAAATACAATCTTTTATTTCTGTGTCATAAGCATTCATATTTTCCTCAAAACCCACTGGCTTACCTTTTTTATTTATATATGTGAACCCATAGTATCTTGCTCACTGTGAAATAACCATATACGAACCATTAAATTGCCTTTAATTATTTCATTCCATACAGTTGTATACTGATATGGTCTATCCTCAACCAATATTTCAGAATCCTCCTTAACCAAAACAATCGGTATAGCCATATAGGAATTTTCATACTTAACTTAGCCAACTCTGGCATTATCTTTTTTTGAATACATATCACCTAACTTTATATTTATTGGTTTTTTACCATTAGAAGTAAAACAACCAATATCAATAGACCATTCAGAGGCATATGTATTAGTATATTGATTAAATTAGGCTCTCTTTTTGTTGAACGCAAATCATACGTCGTTTTGTAAGGAATAAAATGACTGTTTTTTATTTTTCTTATTTTTATCGTTGATAAAAAATAAGGTTAAAACGATTACCTTTTATAAGGGCTTAAAATTTTCCGAACATAAGCTTCTCAGTAAAAATTTAGAATCCGAAATTTTCTTTGCTCATCTATACTCTCCTTTGGAAAAAGGAATGAATTAAAATCCAAATGGATTAATCAGATATTATTTTCACAAGCATACTGATTTTAATGAATTTTCAGAGTCAGATATAACTCTCGTAGTAAATAGATTTAATAAACACACTAAAAAACACAAGGTTACAAAACACCGAGTGAGTTATTCAAGGGAATAACGATTTATTTACTTTACTAATAAGGGTGTTACATTTATTATGTAAATGAAAGCAGGGTTACTTATATATTTTGATATTGTTTATTACATTAATAAATAATAAATACCTTATTCAACAAAAATCATTTCGACTGTTATTGATTTTTTGGTGACCTTTTTAAATTACTTATTATGACAATGGTCACAAAATTTCATTTAAAAAACACTTACGACCTTCATAATATCCTGATACTATTTAATAAAAGAAACGGGTTATATATTGCATTTGATGGTAAGTTAGAATTAAATTTATTCTACTTTAAGTTTTTTGCGATTTTTTAACGATAAAAGCCACCATCAGTTCAATATAATAATTTGAATTCATTTTTGTGCTCAATTTTCCATATAAGCACCTTAATTAATAGAGGGAATATGATAAATTCAGTATTGATAGTCGGTGGTGGTACAGCTGGTTGGATGACGGCAGCTTATTTATCAAAAGCATTTGATAAAAATATAAATATCACAGTAGTGGAATCAAAAGAGGTAAAAAAAATAGGTGTAGGAGAAGCTACATTTAGTACTGTCCGTCATTATTTTGATTATCTGGGATTAAATGAAAGTGAATGGTTACCTGAATGCTCAGGAAGTTATAAATTAGGTATTAGGTTTGAAAATTGGGATGGGCAGGGTAATCATTTCTATCACCCCTTTGAACGTTGGGAAGTTGTTAAGGGATTTCCCATATCTGAATGGTGGTTGAGTAAAAAGTTGAAAGATCAACGTTTTGATTATGATACTTTTTTAACTCCTCATCTTTGTGAAGCAAAACGCTCTCCCCGAAGGCTTGATGGTTCACTTTTTGCTCAATCAATTGATAAATCACTTGGACAGTCAACATTAGCAGAACAGAGAGCCCAGTATCCATATGCTTATCATTTTGATGCAGATGGAGTTGCAAGTTTTTTAAAACGTTATGCAATGAATCGAGGTGTTAAACATATAGAAGATGACGTGACTCATGTAGAAATTGATACAAATGGAAATATAGGATATTTGGAAGCAAAAATATACGGAAAACTTAGAGCTGACCTCTATATTGATTGTACAGGATTTAAAGGATTATTAATTAACAAAGCATTAAATGAACCATTTATTAGTTTTTCAGATGTACTAAAAAATAATCGAGCTGTAGCATTAAGAGTTCCCAGAGAAAATGAAAATGATATTGAGCCGTATACAACTGCTCGTACGATGTCTAATGGATGGCGTTGGACAATTCCTTTATATAAGAGAAATGGTTATGGATACGTATATTGCAATAAATATCAAAGCCCTGAAGAAGCCGAAATGGAGTTAAGAAAATCCATTCCATATGAAAATGCAGAATGTGTTGCCAATCATATTAGAATGAGAATTGGTCGTAGTAATAGATCCTGGGTAAAGAATTGTGTAGCAATCGGGTTATCAAGTGCATTTGTTGAGCCTTTAGAATCAACGGGAATTTTTTTCATTCAACATGGCATTGAACAGCTCGTTAGATTTTTCCCAAGAAGTAGCGGCAATGAGCTCCTCATTGAAGAGTATAATACTAGAGTTAATCGTGTCGTTGATGGTGTTAAAGAGTTTCTCTTACTCCATTTCTCATTAGCACAGCGTAATGATACTTTGTACTGGAAAGAATGGAAAAATGTTGAATTACCTAAGGAACTCTTAAAAAAAATAACGTTAGCACAAGATCATTTATTGGATAAAGAAACTATTTATCCTTTCTACCATGGCTTTGAAGAATATTCATGGAATACCATGATCCTAGGTTTGTGTTCAGGCTCATTAAATAATAAGCCGGCTTTGTCATTAATGACTTCTGATGAAGCAGATGAAATGTTATTGCAACATTATATGAAAGCGGAAAATATGGTAAATAACTTACCGACATGCTATGAATATTTAAAACATATACATGATTTAAAAAACAAGAATTAATAAAATTGGAATCTAATTGATTTGACTGAATTCTGGATACCCAAAAAATACTTTCTGTTATAAATGAAATATCCTATTCACAACAAAGTCACACAGGGCTAGCTCATGAGTTTTTGAAGTAATTGTTTCTAATTTATTAAGAAGAAGTATTTGCCTGATTCTGCATGTATATACGCAATGGATTTCAAGTTGCATCGCGGCGGCAAGGGAATGAATCCCCGGGAGCATAGATAACTATGTGACCGGGGTGAATGAGCGCAGCCAACAAAGAGGCAACTTGAAAGACGAAGGGTATAGCAATCTTAATTTATGTTATACACACAAATTAAATGCAAAAAACGTTCATGCGTTAGTCCTGAGTATTTACATGGCATTTAGAGCGCCAATTAATCTAAGGGCGGTAGCTTACCGGTAATCATTCACTGGGTAACCTCTAAAACTTTTCATAACCGCCTAACTGAGTCACATACACACAGAACACATCTTTTGTAGGTAATGCTACCATCATACTCCCACTTTGTTCTGCTTCGAAAAAAGGAAAATTGGCAGCCGGATATCATCGCCAGAAAATAGATGAATTAGGCGACATATTGCTTGGGCTTGATAAGTATGTTGATTTTTCAGCGCTTGCTGAAACGGTTGACCTCACGGTACTGCGCCCTGTTTCTCCTAAAGGTGGGCGCCCGCCGTTTTCCATTGAGGTGATGGTTCGCATCATTATCCTGAAACATTTCCATAATCTTTCCGATGAAAAAATGGAATATCAATTGATTGGCCGAATGAGCTGGCAACATGTTTTTGTCATTTAACCCATGTTATTAATATCCCGGGCCATACACACGATTTGATGTTTCGAAAAACATATCGGACAGGAAGAGAGCAATACCTTGTTTGAAAAAGCGAAACATCAACTCTCAGTACAGTAGCCCATTCCTCTGGCGATCAACAAACGATGCCAGAAAAGCCCGAGGCAATCTGAACAACAAAATAGGGTAAAAGTTATTTTGGTTACAAATTCACCATTAATGTTGATGTAAAGTACAAAGTCATTCGTCAGATCTCGGCAGGCGCTATCGCTGCCCATGACAGCCAGTATTTTTAAGCTGTTTTGGATAGAGTCAATACGAGTCGGGATATTTATGCTGACAAAAGGCATGTCTTTATGACAGAAAAATACCCATAATTTAGTTTCAAGTTTGAGAATGTAAGAATATCTTCCCGCATAGCGCGAAGACGGAATCTATTCCCTTTTCTCCAGATAGTTTATTAGACTTTTTCTGAGCCTTAACATTCGGTAACACCAATTGACTTCATCGAGTTCACCGTTATAGCCGTGTAGTGGTATGACAACTCCGGACATCTCAAAACTGATGTCGCCCCTAATTTCGGGCACTGTCATTGAGATGATATTCTCACTTCCACAACAAACAAGTGATATAATGCAAAGACATTTTAGTTCAGAATTTAAACGCACTGATACTTAAGCCAAGTTATTCTATTGCCGAAGCTGCTAAGATAATAAACATCAGCAAGTCTGGGTGAGTATTACAACTACATCCGCTCCCGTAGTTTCAACAGGGAGATTTCTCCCGCTGAATACGAAAGACAGTGGAAAGCGGCTAAAAATGTGTCCGGAAGTTCTTGGCCACTACATGTTTTGAGAGGTTTAAATATGTTTGAATATATTTTGAATGTTTCAGAAGAAACAAATGTGATTGAAGGTAGAAAATTTATTAACTTAGACTGGAATAATCAGCATCAGCCAGATTTAATATTTAAGGATTGTACTATCGTTGATTCTGAATTTTCAGGTTCAAATTTAAATGGATTGCATTTAATAAATTGTAAGGTATTTAACTGTGACTTTAGTAAAGCCGACATCTCAACTGGTGAGTTTGAAAATACCTTGTTTTATAATAAAGATACCCAAAAAGGCTGTGATTTTCATAGCGCAGATTTACGCAGTTCGAAGTTTTTTTGCTGTGATATTTCAACAAGTAATTTTTATCGTGCTGAACTATTTGATATCACAATTGATAGATGTCAGGCTCTAGGATGTAATTTTGAGCTTGCTGATTTTACAAAAGCGGCCAGTCGGAAGGTGATATTCAGCTTAGCGACATTAATAAAATCAAACTTTAAATATTCAAATTTTGAAGGAGTATATCTCGAAAAGTGTGATTTATCAGAAAGCAATTTGGTTTCAGTTGTACTTTCAAGAGTAAATCTCGAGGGTGCAAATCTAACCAATACTATTTTTTCCCCATCGAGATATGATGGATTGTCAATATTTAAAGCTGATTTAAGGAATGCGGAAATATACAATATAAATGTTAGATCGTTAGATTTCTCTGGTGTTGAAATATTTGAATGGCAAATGATCCCTTTGATGGAGGAAATGGGGTTTATTATTCATCCCAATAATTAAAATAGAAACCATAAGTAATTTTTTTAGTTCAAATAAAATCTGATCTTATTTTTACACTGTGATTGGATGATGCATTTTCATTTGATTGTTAACATTCTTTGAGTGTTTTTATGATTTTTATTTTAGTGTCTTAGAGCTAAAGACCAAAAGGGGTTAAGTGAAAAATGAAAGTAAGAAAAGATATTGCTGAAATGAAATTTCAAAAAAAATCTCTGATAGAGAAAGAGTTAAATAAAAAAAGAACAGATAATGATAAGGCTGAAACCAATCAAAAATTAAAAGAGTTATTAGATTGGATTAGATTAATTGATAAGTCAGATTTTAATGCTCTCAAAGATAAGGAAATATCGAAGGAATTTATTTATAGTGCGGGTAGGTCTGGGCTTTTTGGAATGAAAATACCAAATGAATTTAATGGACTTGATATTTCTATTTCAGAAACTGCTAAAATAATCCAACAACTAGCCTCTATAAATATTACTATTGCTGCTTTTACTATACTCCAACACTCATGTAGCCATTTGATATTAAAACAAGCTAACCCAGAAATAAAACAGGAATATTTACCTAAAATATCAGCTGGTAAGGTGATTGGATGCTTTGCCTTGAGTGAGTTATCCGCTGGTTCAAATCCGCGAAATATGGAATCTATTCTGATAAAGAATGATGATGACTCCTGGATATTGAATGGGAGTAAATGCTGGTTGGGAGGGGCTTCTATTGCTGATGTATTTATTGTATTTGCAAAACATCAGTCTGTCGATGAATCAGGAATTAGCTGTTTTGTGATCCCAGCATCTGCCTCAGGTGTAGAAGTTGGTGAAGAACAGAATTATTTGGGAGTCCGAGGTCTTGATTTGCGTACTGTCACTTTTAATAACGTGATTGTTCAAAATACTCAGCGACTAGGTGAATTGGGAAAAGGCATGCAAGTTGCCGCAAGTGGTTTACTTTTGGGGCGCACACTAGCGAGCTCACTGACCATTGGGGTAATGAAGCGGTGTGCTCAATTGATGTATGGATTTGCTTCCCAACGTCAAATTAGTACCGGGCTACTGATAAACAATCCAGTGACAGAATTACAACTGAGTTGGTTAACTCATGCGATAACAAGTGCAACTGCAATATCGGATCAAGCATGTGAGGATTTCGATCATGGTGTATTTGTTCCTGCGAGTTTATGCATTGCTGCAAAAATTTTAGGCTCAGAATTTGCCTGGAAAGCTACGGATAATTTAGTCCAATTGATGGGGGCAAGAGGATTGGATGAAAAAAATGTGGCATCTAGTTTATTGAGAGATAGTCGATTTTTAAGAATAGCCGAAGGACCAACTGAAACATTATTAATGGAGATTGGTTCAATATTATCAACCAAAGATGAAGAAGATGAGTTTTATTTTGTTGAAAAACTAGGTGCCAAGGAAATTTGGAGTAAATTGTATTTATCAATAAATGAAATTACAAGATTATGTGAAACAAAAGAAAAAGGTCTAGAATCAGCCTACTATTATTCTGGTAGAATTGGAATTTGGGCTATTTTGCATGCCTGCGTAGAGCATCGACATCCTTCAGCACAGGATACTATCATTGAATGGATAAAAGATAATTATAACCAAGAGTTAACAATTATTAAAAATGATTTAAACAGAACAAAACCTGGAAGCCAGATTGATTATCTTTTTGAAAAGATAAATAATTATGGTTTAGAACTGGATTTTCAAAATGAAGCGATTACGGAAAATATCAATAATACCACCTTTTTTTCTCCCAATAGATGGGTCAATAATAAAGAAAGCAGATTTACTAATAGAGTGGATAAATCCTATAATGATAACAAAAAAAATGAAGCCCCTTTAATAAGCATTATAAAAGACACATTATTACCTTCAGAGTTTACATTGAAGAAAAACATCACGAAAATTTTACTTGATGAAAAAACAAAAAACAAAATTAATAGAGTCGCTAAAATAAATAAAAAATCTGCGATAGAAATTATATTGACCTCGGTTTCTGTATTATTAGCCAGAATATCCAATCAAGAATCTATTTCCATACTCGTTTTTAATGTCAAGGAACACTCGACATATTTTTTAACTTATCAATATAAACCTAACGATTCAATTGAAAGTAACTTAGTTACCTTAACCGGTAAAGTAAAACAGTGGTCAACTCCAAATGAGGCGATTATAGATGTCATTGATACATCAAAAAATGATTCTCCATTAATGAGTTTGACTACAACGACAGTTTGTTTTTGCATTGGACTTCCAGTGCAATATAAAGAGTTGGATGGCATTGATGTTTGTATTGCTTTAGAAGAAAAAAATACTGAGCAATCCATTAATTGGATTCATTCAACTGCTTTTAGACAAGATACGATAAAAAGGCGTGCAAATAATTTAATAGAATTAATTAATTCTATTGAGACACCGAATTTACCAGTAGCAAATTTATCGATTATTCCTGATGATGAAAAAGAAGAAATTAGGAAATATAGTAGTATAAAGAGTACGACTGAAAGTAGAAATAAAACGTTACCTGAATTGTTTTATCAATGCCTGGAATTAAATCCCAGAGGAACAGCATTAGTCGGCCTTAATGAAAATCTGACATATCAGCAATTAGAAGAAAAAACGAATCAGATAGTAGCTATTATGCAACAGGCTGGCGTAAAGGCTCGTGATGTTGTATGTCTCTGCATGGGGAGAACTACCAACTTTATAGCCAGTTTATTAGCTATTGCTAAGATGGGAGCCACTTTTGTTGTGCTTAACGTAAGACATCCTGTGGAAAGAAATCGAGCAATAATAGCTAATACGCGTTGTTCAGTAATCTTGATTGAGCGTTTACTTGCAGATATTGCAAAGGAATTTGGCGAATACGTAATTGAGATTGATAGTGAATTAAAATACGGTAATTTACCTTCTATTTCACTGGGTAACCAAGCTACTCCTGATTCCATTGCCTATATTTCTTTTACCTCTGGTTCGACGGGTGAGCCTAAAGGGGTAATGGTTAATCATGGTGCACTTTGCCTGCAACTGGAAAATCGTAGGTCAATCTTGAATCTTTGTAAAAGTGATAGATTGCTATATTCAGCAGCTCCGAATTTTGATGTTGCTATATGGGAGCTGTTTGGTGCTTTTCCAGCGGGCTGTGCATTGATTTTAAATGGCGACAACCAATTTAATTGGGACCCGAAGGAAGCTATAAACACGATTATTCATTATGGCGTTACTCATCTCCAAGTTCCACCTACTCAGCTTGGCCTACTCATTAATGAAAAAGATATTGAAAAATGTTCTTCTTTAACTTGCATTATTACTGGCGGAGAGTTACTGCCAAGTAACGTAAGAGAAAGTATACATTCAAAGATAAAGGTAAACCTGTATCATTTTTACGGGCCGACTGAGGCAGTTATTGACACCAGTTACTGGCAATGTCAAATAGATGAACAACAATCTTCTACCTATATTGGTTTCCCTTGTCCACACAGGCAGATATATATACTTGACCAAAATATGCAACAAGTCCCAATTGGTGTACCTGGAGAAATGTATATTGCGGGAAAACCTCTTGCAAATGGATATCTATCAAAACCAAAAATGACAGAGTCTCTGTTTATTAGAAACCCGTTTACTGAGAAAGAGGATAAAGATTCATTCATGTATAAAAGCGGCGATAAAGCCCGCTTTATATCTGGAGGTGGATTGGAATTTTTAGGCCGAATTGACCAGCAGATTAAAATTAATGGTATTAGAGTAGAACCTGGAGAGATAGAGAATGTATTAGAAAGTCACACATCTATTATGCAACTGAGGGTTGCATTAAGAAATTTGGGGCAAGATAAGGTTAGTCAGTTCTTGGTTGCTTATTATGTACCATTTGAAGGTTCTACAGTCGATAAAAATGAGCTTAGAAAATTTGCAAAAAAACGGCTGCCAAAGGAAATGGTACCAAGTTTATTTGTCGAGCTAAAAGCTCTACCCTTAACTTCAACAGGTAAGTTAGATATCCGTGCCCTACCAGAAATTTCTGATTTGCATAAAATAGAAGCCCAAGAAATTGATCTTTCTTCAACTATAGGTAAGGTTCGCTATATATGGCAAGAGGTGCTTGGTAGATCCGTTAATGATGAAAATGTTGATTTTTTTGAAATTGGCGGTCACTCGCTGACAGCGGTGAAGGTACTTACTCAGTTAAGAGAGACTGTTTCAACAGATATTAAAATGAGTGATTTTCTGGAAAACTCAACAGTACAAGGATTAGCCAGAATTATTGAAGGAAAAGGGACCAATATCCATGTAGGAAAGCCTATTCCAACGTCAAGGGAAGGAACTATTCCTTTATCAGGTACACAAGAAAACCTCTGGTATCTCTACAAGCTTAACCCATATTCTGCGGCTTATAATTGCCCGGAAGCATTTCGGTTGTCAGGAAAGATTTGTTTAAGTAGTTTAGAAAAGGCATTGAATGATATTTTCAAGCGCCACGAATCCTTAAAAACAACATTTTATGAATTGAATGGTATTCCTTATCAAAAAATTGTACCAATTTCAGAATTTAAACTCGATGTTAGGTATTTTAATAATATATCTGAACAACAGTTCTCGGAAGAGTTTGAAAAAATTGTAGATAAGGAGGCTGCCAGACCATTTAATTTAGAGAAAGATTGTCTATTTAGGTTTTTATTCATTAGTAATCATGACGAAAGTGTTATTTTTTGGAACTTCCACCATATTATTGCTGATGGTACGTCTTCCGCCAATCTATTCACCAATGAACTTAACCAACTTTATAATTATTATTTAAGAGGAGAAAATGTTTCTCTGCCGGATATAGAGATACAACCTATTGATTATATGCGCTGGTATAACACTTTTATGAGTGAACCGAGACATAGTGAAAAACTGAATTTTTGGCGTAATATGCTGGATGGAGCGCCAGCTGAAGTTGACATCACACTCGGGAATGATTTTGTAAATAATATTAGTGATAAAGGCTGTCGGTTCTACTTTCAATTTTCAGAAGAAATTGTGGCTAAACTTGATGAGTTTTCAAAAAATAATGGATTAACCCAATTTGAAATTATGATTGCTGCCTTTTCAGTCCTTATTTATGTTGTCAGCGGCGAAGATGACTTCACTATTGGAACCGTTGTAGCTGGGCGACATCATAGTGCTATTGAAAATAGCATAGGAAACTTTGCCAATGTTGTGGTGACAAGGCATAATGGTTTTAAACAGACGACAATCTTAAATTACCTTGAATCCACAAGAAATAAATTAACAAATATATTTGAGCATTCTGACATTCCTTTTGATGAAGTTGTTTCAGCAATATGTCCTAATCGTAAAAAGAATAAAAACCCATTATTTAATATTTTCTTTTCTCTTTACAATGGAAAAATAAATCACGTTAATATTGGCAATAAAACACCCCAAGAAATTTCATTGAACACCGGCAATTCTTTATTTGATTTAAGTTTGAATTTATTTTCGAATATAGGCTCTATTAATGGATACATAGAATATAAAGTCGATCTCTTTGATAAAGAGACAGTGAATCGACTTTTTCGTTATTATATAAAAGCCCTTAACTATATTTTGACTAATCCAGATCATCGTGTTGATTATATTGAAATAGTTGACGATGAAGAAAGAAACACTCTCGTTAAGTACTGGAATAATGTTAGAGGGCCTGTAGCAACAGACAAAACTTTATATGAAATCTTTGAAGAGCAAGTTAAACTATATCCTGATAATATTGCAGTTAAATTTGAAGATAACTATTTAACTTATGAAGAATTAAATAAAAGAGCTAATATATTAGCACACTATTTAAATAATTATGGCGTCAATCCTACTGATTTGGTTGGCCTTTGTGTTCAACCCTCTATTGAAATGTTTGTAGGTTTGCTAGGAATTGTAAAGGCTGGTGCCGGGTATGTACCATTAGATCCTGCACTTCCTGCAACCAGAATTGATTTTATAGTGAAAAACAGTGATTCAGTTGTGATTTTAACGCAATCAACTCTAGCTAAAACAGTTGCACATTGTGGCATTGACCTAATATTGCTTGACAAAGAAAATCCGTCAGTTAATGAGTATAAGGAGACAAATCCTTCGCACTCGATTCCGGCTGATAGCATCTTATATATGATTTTCACATCAGGATCGACCGGCATCCCGAAAGGTGTTCAGACTCAGCACTATAATGTTGCGGCACTGGTTTGTAATACCAATCATATGGAGTGTGACAAAGAAGATATTTTTGCAAAAGTTAATAACTTTGCATTTGATATTTCTACATGGGAAATTTGGGCGCCGTTATTGCATGGTGCATCTATTACGGTGGTTCCCGATAATATCAAGCTAATTCCACAGGAATTTTCTGCTTTTATTAAACAACAGAAAATAACCATGCTTTACCTTCCCACAGCGCTTTATCATACGATCGCTACCGAGTTGCCGGAAAGTTTTGGTGGGCTTAAATTGCTTGTTGTGGGCGGTGAAGCACTTGACCCGACAAAAGCCCGCTGTGTTTTGGAAAGTCAAACACCACCAAAAGGCTTTATCAATGCTTATGGCCCAACAGAAGTGACATGTTCATCAGCATGGTTTAATGTTAAAGAACTCAATAAATGCGCAAAAAGGGTTCCAATTGGGAAGCCGATCACAAACACACAGTTTTATGTATTAAATAACGAACAAAGAGTGCTTCCGATCGGAGCCAAAGGTGAATTATATATTGGTGGTGCGGGTGTCTCAAAAGGTTATAGGAAACGTCCTGAACTGACTGAACACCACTTTCTAAAAAATAAGTTAGGTTCTGATATAAGATTTGACAAACTTTACCGTACTGGGGATATCGTTAGATATTTATCTGATGGAAATCTAGAATTCATGGGTAGGACTGATCACCAAGTTAAAATCAGAGGGTTTAGAATAGAAATTGGAGAGATAGAAAATGTATTAAGAAAGCACCCATTTATAAAATCCGCTATTGTTTTGGCTCAGGAGGAATCACCAGGAAATAAACGTTTAGTCGCATTTATTGAATTTCACGAAGGGCATAAAAATACATCAGTAAATACGATAAGAAAATATCTATCAGAAAAAATACCAGCCTATATGATTCCTTCGATAATTAAAGATTTGAATGCCTTACCATTGAATAATAATGGTAAGATAGATAGGAAAAAGCTTAATCAGATTGAAATAGAATGGGGTAATGACTGTGGCGGTTTGTACTATCCTCGGAACCATGTAGAATTATCACTTTGTCTTATTTGGGAAGAGGTTGTCGGATTAAAAAAACCAACGTTAGATATAAACTTCTTTGAAAGTGGTGGGGACTCCCTTCGGGCAGTACGCTTAATTTCTGAAATAAATAAAACTTTTGGGAAAAATTTACCTTTAGATATATTGTATGATGGCGGTAATATTGAATCTCTGGCATTAAAGATAAAGAGTAATGATATAGATAACGAAAAACGTATCTTAATACCTCTTGTAAATAATAAATCTAATAATAAGCCCGTATTTATCATTCATCCTCTAAGTGGTAGTGCGATGTGTTATATCCCATTGGCTACGATGTTAGATAACCCAGTTTATGCTTTCCAAGCACCGTTACTCTATAAGCAGTGGGGGCATGAATCAATAAATACAGTTGAAACCCTGGCTTCACTATATATTGATGAAATGCTAAAAATTCAAGAGCAAGGGCCATTTGTGCTTGGGGGATGGTCTTTTGGGGGAATTATAGCTTTTGAGATGGCGAGGCAACTTGAATTAAGTGGTCATGAAGTATCTAAACTATTCTTGTTTGACAGCGCAGCGCCCAGTAAAGCCCATAAAGAGTTGAATATGGTGAAAGTTCTTGGCCTTTGTCTCGAAGAGATTGTTGAGCAATTTGGTGCTCATATCGATATTGATTTAGAAAGCATGAATCAGCTAACTCACAAAGAGATACTTGATGTGGTATTAAATACCATTAAAGAGCATGGCGGATTTGCCCCAGATGCTGATGTCACTATGCTTGAGCGCATGATTGACACTTGCTTGGCTAATTCCAGAATGTCATCAAAATACACTGCTGGTACTGTAAACACTGACACGATTCTTTTTCTTGCTAAGGACCGTTCTCATATGGAAGAGATGCTGGTATTCCCTAATGAGGTTAAAGAAAGATGTTTGGGTTGGAACCAACATATTTCTGGCAATCTTATGATTGAGGATATTGATGGTCATCATATGTCGATAATGTTTCAACCTAATGTTAACGCTATTTCCGGGGTGATAAACAAATGTATGGAGAATAGTCATTAATTGGGAACATAATTATTAAAGTAAAACTTATGTCATATTTTATTATCTTTGAAATTGCACGTGATAAATACTTACCCCATAGTTTAAATTAATACATTTAAAAAACATGAATACTATTTAAATAAAAAAAACAAATTAGTGCTAATACTTATTCTTAAACATAAAAATAAGGTGTGATGCTATGAATGTAATTGGTATCTCTGCAAATTTTCATGATTCTTCTTGTGCACTAATCAGCGATGGCCAACTAATAGCGGCTGTTTCAGAAGAGCGATTTTCCAGATTCAAAAATGATTCCCGGCTACCCATCAGAGCTTTCAGATATTGCTTAGAAGAGGGAGGAATTAACATTACGGACATCGACTGTATTGCTTATTATGAAAACCCCTATAAGAAGTTGTCTAGGCAACTTGCCTCCAATTTCAATTTTTCTGCTACTAACGGGCTTCATTGGCTGGATTGTCACAAGCCATTTCGTGATATTACTGAAGTATTGGGGTATGAGAAAGAAATCAAATTTTATGATCATCACATGGCACATGCCGCCGGGAGTTATCTATTTTCTGGCTTTACTGACGCGGCTATATTGACTTCTGATGGCGTGGGAGAGTGGGAAACCTCTACTTTTGGTTATGCACAAGGTGACAGCATCAATTTGTTTGAGAAAATTGAATATCCCAATTCAGTGGGTCTTTTTTATAGCACAGTTACTAATTACTTAGGATTCCGAGTACTCAGTGGTGAATATAAAGTCATGGGATTAGCGCCTTATGGTAAACCAATATATACCAATAAGTTGCGAGAAATGTTCAGTATGGAGAAAAAATTCAGCTTTAAGCTGAATATGAAGTTCTTTGATTTTTGCCAGATAAATAGAATGTATACAGATGCTTTTATCGATTTGATTGGTTTTCCTCCAAGAGAACAAGAATCTGTGATGCTACAACATCACATGGATTTAGCGAAAAGTTTGCAAGTGGTGCTGGAAGAGATTCTTATCAAACAAGTTCATGATCTACAGGAAAAGGTTGTTTCAACAAATTTATGTCTGTCAGGAGGTGTAGCTCTAAACTGCGTTGCGACACATGCCATCCGTAAAACGGGCCTATTTAATAATATCTTTATTCCTCCTGCTGCCGGAGATTCTGGTTCCGCTTTAGGGGCTGCTGCATTGGCCCATATTGAGTTAACAGGAAAACGACACAGTTATGAGCCATTTAAAACGCCTTACCTCGGCCCAAAATTCAGTAACGACAATATCTTGGAGATGCTAACTTCAATGGAGATTGAAGCGTTGGATTTCCGTGAAGATAAAGAAGGTTTTGAGCAGGCCATCGTTAAGATGCTCACGGATGGAAAGGTCATTGGTTGGTTTCAGGGGAGGATGGAATTTGGCCCCAGGGCCTTAGGAGCACGAAGCATTATTGCGGATCCGAGAGATCCTTTTATGCGAGACAGGCTAAATGCATTGGTCAAAAAGAGAGAAGGATTCAGGCCATTTGCACCAGCTCTTTTGGAAGAGGAAGCCGCAAATCATATTGAATTATCAATTCCAACACCATTCATGCTTGAAACGTGTCAAGTCACCTCAAGCCTCAGTTTACCAGCAATCACACATGTTGATGGCTCTTGCCGGCCACAAACAGTTAATGCTGATACTAATCCAAAATTTCATTCTTTACTAAAGGCGTTTTACAACGCAACAAACTGCCCAATACTGGTGAATACTTCATTCAATGTGAGGAGTGAACCTATCGTTTGTACTCCACTTGATGCGATAAGATGTTTTGGTAATTCAGGAATTGATGTTTTAGTACTTGAAGATTTTATTATTGAGCGAACGATGCTTCCGGAAGCATTTTCTAAGATGGCGGAAATAGAGTTTAGTTTTATTCAGCCACCACAAGATTTATTTACAGGGCAATCAATAGAAGCCATCTATACTTTTATCTAGAATAACCTTATGTTTTAGGAAAATAATATGAATCGTTCTAACGTCAATACCGAAAAATTAGCGGGATTTCTTTCCGATAGCCAAGAAAAATCTTTAGAAGTTATGCGATTAGCTCAAATATATTTGAATAATGAAGAGCAATATACAAATAATTCCGAATTTTACAATAATATCCCTTCATGCAGTGAAAATGTTGATGGATATACTGCCATCGGGACTTGGCACCCAACGAAAATTGATGATGAAGTCATTTTTATAAGGCGCAATCAGTCTGACTCTATTTTTTGGGAAAGTTCACAGCAGCAACTGACTGTGAATAAAAAAAAGGGGGTGAAAAGGGTATGTTTTATCGGCGAGTCGGCGGCACTCGGCATGTTTTTCACCCCTAATATTACACCTACTAAAACATTATCTTACTTGCTTAACCAATATTCTGATATTGAATGGGAAGTTATCGATCTTGCAAGAAGTTGCATGAATGCCGGTGGCTTATTAGATACCTGCAAGGCAAGTTTACAATTACAACCAGATTATGTGATTATCCTTGCGGGTAACAATTGGTTTTCAGATGTGTTGTTTGAGCATAATGCACCTTTAGAAAGACGAAAAAATTATGCTGATGTACTCGCAAATTCAGGCCCTAGCGGAATTGCGGCTAAATATAAAGAAAAATTAGAAAATAATGCAAAAATATTGATAAATAAAATTGATGCAATATCTAGAAAAAGTAATGCTAAGTTTATTTTCGCCTTACCTGCATCAAATTACACAGACTGGGAGCGTAAAACACCGCTCCACTGGCTAGGTAACGGCAAAACTGCCGAATGGTATGAATTATACCGGAATGCATCGCAATTCATAATGAATGGGCAGTATATTGAGGCCTTGGAATTAGGCCTTAACATGGTTGAGATTGATGGTGGTGTATCAGCGACTTCTAACCGTATTGTGGCTAACAGTTTGATTGCATTAAATCGTATTGAAGAAGCGAAATCGTATTTGGATGCAGAATGCAGCTATGCACTGATGCATGATCTTGTTACATCATTCCCTAGCACTCCTTCATTTGTTAAAGAATGTATTACCCAGCAAGATGTTGATATTAATGTTATCGATCTAGAGTATTATTTCTCTAAATATTTAGGTTCTAATATGCTCGGTGACTCATTTTTTGTTGATTATTGTCATATGACTCCAGAAGGTTTTAAAGTTGCAATGTCTCCTATAGCAGAACGGTTAATTTGTCATGAAAAAGATAAACCAGATATAAGCTGGGAGGTAATGGCAAAAAAAAATATTGAATCAGAAGTATCTGCGTATCAATTGGCTGTTTCTTATTTCTATATTGCTTTATATAATAGTCATATGAATCGCCCCGTCAATGAAATTGCAGAAAGAGAGAGAATAGTTAAATTATTTGAGAAACCCGTTCAATATTCAGAGGAAATACTGGATGTTATGGAGCTTTATGTTAAAGCCAGAAGCTGTGAAAAGGGAGCCGGATTTGGCCTAAGCCGAGCAGGTCAAAAACTACTTGAACTTGTCAATTCCCCGCTCGATTTTCCAGTGGCTCAATCGTCACCAGGTTCAGATGAACAAACTATTGACGCAATTTGTGAAATATTTGATAAATACAGCCGTGATGGCAAGATATTAAAAGAATATTATCAAAAGAGTTATATCAACCAACTTAAATATAGTGTAGATTTGACAGAGCCTCAATATATTGAAAAAGTTGGATCAATTATTCGAGTTTCTAAAGATCCTGAAGCAAATACACGAAGAAGTATTCCATATTTTAAATCATGGTGGCCAACATCCTCATTTACTTTGATTACCAGCGGCAATCATGATCTGAATATAGAGATGACGAGTAGAGTTAAGAAGTACATCGAAAAAAACAAAGTTAGAGTTTCAATTAATAATAAATTAATTAAGGATGTTGAGCTATCATCAGAATGGTCCTGTCATAAGCTTATAGTTCCCAGTAATTTTACTAAACCGGGTTTTAATAAAATCACTTTGGAATGGCCTAAATTGGAACAGGATGAAGAAAATGAAGTGTTAAATATATCATCCCGATACAACAAAGGTTTAAAGACTGAAATTTTTCCCATTTTTGGAGAGTTATTCTATCTGAAAGTATCTTTCTCAGAATAACCTAGTTTTATAGTTCTTGTATGATCTGCCGTTAATCCAATAAATATACATTATAGATATTGTTTAATGGCAGTTTTTTTATGTTTATGTTGCATAGGATTTATAATGTTTAGAGGTAAAATAATATGGCACCGTTAATGTTAAAGTTATTACCTATAATACTTATCATTGGAATGGTTCCGTCATTTATAGAAGTTGACATCACTTTGCCAGCTTTTCCCCAAATGCAGAGATTTTTTTCTGCGACTGAATCGGCAGTGCAATTTACTCTAATAGTAAACTTCTTAGGGCTGTGTATATTCACGCCTATTTTCGGCCCACTTTCAGAAAAATATGGGCGAAGAAAAATCATCTTAATTGGAGCTATTCTGTTCTTGATCGGCAGCCTAGGTTGCTCAATCGTGGTTGATCTTAATCAGTTGTATTTATTTAGGTTTATCCAAGGAGCTGGGTGCAGTGCCATTTGGGTTGTCGGGTTCATCATTTGTTCGGATACTTATAAAGATGAGGAGTCAGTACAGGTTTTTGGCGTTCTTAACGCAGCAATATCAGTGGCCCTCATTATTGCTCCCATTGCTGGTTCTCTTATTGTTGAACATTATAATTGGAGATTTACCTATCACCTAGTCGCTTTACTGAGTTTTTTTTCTTTTATAGCAGTATTGATCATTCCTGAAACAAATTATCATACGGTAAATTTAAGTGTAAATAAGGTCGCCAGAAATTATTGTCAACTTATATTAAATAAAAGGTTCTTAATATATTCTTTTACGCCCGGGATATTAGTATCTGCATGTATTTCATATGTATCTGTTGTGCCATTTTTATATGTAGATATAATGGGCATGAGTTACTACATGTTTGCATTTCATCAAGCTATATTAGGCGTGTGTTTAGCTGTAGCCGGATTTTATTCAGGCGCTTTGAATAGAAAAATTGGCTCTGCCAATTGCATTTATCTGAGTATTGTAATTTGTTTGATAGGCTGTGGTTTATTAATTACATTCAGTAATATTTATCCCGAATCTGCAATGCCTTTTACATTTTCCATGGCGGTTATCTGTATAGGTTCTGCTTTTCAATATAGCATGGTGTTTTCTCGTTCTTTGGAGTTGTATCCTCAATTAGTTAGTTCAGCATCATCTTTATTAACTTTTTTTAGACTTATTTTTTTCAGTCTCAGTGTCTTTATTTCAGGATGGGCATTTACTGGAGAATTATTTAATTCAGCAATTATAATATCATCAATAATTTCTATTGGTTTGTTATTTTCATTACTTATTTTAATTGATTTTAGAAAAAATATAATCAATGGATAACTTAATGATAAATAAAATATTGTTTGATTAAATAATCACTAGTTACAAGTGGTGGAGTTATCTTTCCAATAATATTTATTAATGTCTATTTTGTTGAGGTCATTTATGAAAATTAAAGTTATTGTTCCACTGTTGACGTCAAAATATAATTCAGCGGTACAAGAAGAACTGCTTCCTTATATTGCACCCGATGTATCAATTACTGTTGTTAATTTAGCATCTGGCTCTTCATCAATTGAGTCCCGTTATGATGAAATATATTCAACTCCTGAAATTGTTAACAAAATTGTTGAATCCGAAGAGGAAGGATATGATGGTGTTTTCGTGAGCTGTGTCAGTGATCCCGGTATTTCGGTTGCGAGAGAGATAGTTGATATTCCTATCGTGGGAGGGTTCGAGCCTGCCGCTCTCAGTGCTGGCATTATCTCGAAGCGTTGGGGAATAATTACAATTTCCCAATCTTGCGCACGCTTGATTAGAGATCTTGCAACATTAGCGGGTATTCATCAGCAATTGGCTTGTATTTGTAGCATTGATCAACCTATTAATGAATTACACAAAATGCCAGGACAGCTAGAAGATGTTCTCCTTACTAAAGTCAAAAAGATGATTGGGGAAGAGCAGGTAACAGCCATAGTATTAGGTTGTACCGGCATGATGGGGATGGCAAAGTATTTATCCAACGAGATGAAAGCGGTAGGTATCCCGATTCAAGTAATTGATCCTACAGCAGTTGCATTGGGTTATCTACAGATGATGATAAGAGCTGGCCTTACTCATAGTCGTTTGGAGTATCCAAAGCTGACGTTAACAAAAATTAATGATTAACGAGTACTACAGTCGTACACTCCATTCCACCAAACCGCAACTCACCCAGCCGATGCTGGAACGTGCATTAGATGCCGGTGTTCCTTGTCGCTGGGTGACGGTAGAAGCCGTTTATGGTCAAGATCGTCTGCATAAGCGCCACCTTAAAAGATAATGCCGTCCGATTTCGCCAGCAGCCCAATCACCGCAACCAACAGCACTACACCAACCACGATGATCGAACTAAATTGTATTCAGGTGGCTTTGCCGCCCCGCACTTCGGAGAAGGTTTCAACCCCCGTCTAGACAACCTTAAAGAACGCGACCACCACTTTTCATTATGTTCCTTGCATCAGTTGGTAAACTCGCTCTGTGAGGGAAGCGTTCTTACCGGACATTTGTATTCTGGGGCCGGAATTCCCTGAGTAATCGATGAATTGTCGAGTAAAATGTTATACCCACGCCCATAAAGATCATCAAGCATTCCCTCATCAGCCATATGTCGGATACGCTCAATACCAGCCAGCATGAAATCAATTTTTATCCCATTGCTATAATTATCCCATTGCTATAAATAGCAAGGCGCGTGGCCTATTCCTGATGTTCATCTGGATCAAAACTAAGCACAGTAATTAGCTCACTGAACTCATACAACCATTGCCCATCTTGCATCAATAATGCTGGGTTAGATGTAATAATTTCAATATCGATATCTGAAAGGTCATCGCTGGAATGATCCTTTCGGGCCAGAGAGCCTGTTTGAATCAGAGCTTGGACATGATCTACACTTTCTGCCCATTTGATAATGCCTTTCAGGCAGTTATCCCGTAATTCCATACTACTTACCTCATTTCACTAAATATATAATTAAAACAATCGGAAAAAGCCTTTTTAGCGATAGAGGATTTTGCAAAAAACCCTTTGGAACCATCGAAAAGAATAGATTGGATTAATACTAAACACATTGATATAACAGAGAAATATAAACTTTTGGGGTTAGATGGCCTAGGGGATTGAGAGGGAATATGCTCTCCCATCTTATTTTAATCACTCTTATACGTCCTGATACTTCCCAATCAATTCCTGCATTCTGAGCTTAATCTCACTGATTTTCTGCCTCTGGCGTTGATACTTCGCCAAGCAGCACTTTCAATCTTTCCCATATCCATCTGTAAAACCGGATTAGCGGCTGCAACTGACGAACATTAAAACTCTTAAAAAAAGGTGAATGCTGAAAGGTTGCTCTGGCGGCCATAGCCACGACAAAGACAGCCATGTCTCATTAAATATCAATTGATTAAATCCAGTAAAGGAAATAAGGCATGAATCAGTCAATGTCAATGGCATGTGGGCTTTCAATTGTGGGGTTGCGAAAAATATCCGCCTTCGCAATCTGAGCAATGGACGCTATTGCAAACAGGATGCATTCATATAAACACCATGGAAAAATACATAATTCTAAGAAAACCCGGTACACAGGAAAACGAGATTGATACTGGTTTGATGTCTCCAGTACTGTCTATAGCACAACTCGACAAATAGGACAGACCAACATTGAAGGAAAATACAAGGTTGATGATTTTTCCAATAGTCAGGTCACACTAGCCGCTCCCGGTGTTAATATCACTTCAGCGTGGCCCGGAGGAGAGCTGGGGAGCATGAGTGGAACAAGCATGGCATGTCCTCATGTTGCAGGAGTAGCCGCTCTTTGGTGGGAAGAACGCAGACAAGCCGGGGTTGCACCCGATGTGAAAAATGTTGCGGCAGAATTGCTCTCTTCAACCCGAAGAAGGGTATTTGATGAAACAACAATCGAAATTGACATAGGCCAGGGATTGGTTACGGCTCCACAATGATTGGTATCATGGCTTGTATTGCCTGTATTAATGCGATACAGGCCCTTAAATTGACTCCAGAGCGTATCACTGGCAACTGTACAGAGCGACTTAACCCCTCTCTTGTCATGGTGATCAACAAAACTGGGTTCATACCCGCGTCATAGCACCGTAAACCCTGCCGTAATTTGCTCAACTTATTGACCCTTCTTAGCCTTAGTTTCATCACAACGGATGCCTGAATCAGTTACAGCAACAAAATTGATTTAAGCAAAGCCCCCTAAGGATGCATTAGCTATTTTTTTTCCGGAAAGACTATTTTTTTCCGGAAAGACTATTTCTTTTCCGAAAGGAAAATGAAGATATTCCAAAATCTCTTGCGTATACATTTCTCGTCTTGCGCGATAATCTGATTGGTGCGTTGAATTATTATTCAGGAAAAGAACACGATTATATTGCCGGGATCAGTTTGAGAGTTGAGTTATCCATCGAAAATTTACTTTTAATTTAGAGGAAAAAAGAGCGCCCTTCCGACTAACGATAACGGCTGGCATTTGAAATTATTGATGCACCATGGCAATAAAGGGGAGAACATTGATCTCAAATATTTCTCTGCTCATCTGTTCGCCCCGAATGTGTTTTTGCAAAACGTAAAGACAACATCAGCAATGGCTGTCTGCGCCTAAAACCAAGAGCAATGCTCTTAGCTCAGGTTTATGCCTGTTTGGACCGCAAGTCCCTGTCAGGATAACTGCTCAAGCCTCAGATTTTCCAGGGTTTCATAATCTGTGGATTCCCCGGGGTAGAGGATCTGAATATCTAATTCAACATCCTGAACCGGCGTAATCACATGACCAGAAACGCTGTCCAGATAAACCTCACCATTAACGGATTTTTCAGTGTCAAGGGTGATCCAGCTACTCTGGCTCACCAGCCAGTCAGGGTCCGGCTCAGCGCCCTCAGGGAGCAGGAATGACAGTTCCCATGCATATACCGGGTCCTCAGCAGAACTTAATGTGAGTTTATAACTGTAGATATATTCTGGTTTACCCCACTCTTTTTGCCAGTGTGTTATATATTTCTGTGTAACCTGCAAATATCTTGGTGCTGTAACTGTAATAGCAGTGTCCGCTGTATTATCGCCATTATTTATAATCCCTAACGGCGTATACAGCCTGCAATTTAACGTAGCTACCCCTTGGCCTACACCGGTTATGGGAATACGGGCAGAGGAGGCTCCATTGGCGGGGATATCCTCTGCCCACGAAACTAGGCCAACAGTAAAGACGGCTGAATCGCTGGAACTTGCCTCAATGGTCGCACCTGTGACAACAGCGCTACTGTCGTTCTGAATCTGAAGTAAAGCTGAATATTCTTCCCCTGTCTGGATACTGATACCACTCTCCAGAGTCATCTCCAGGTTTACTGTGGTGACATCAGCTGAAACAACAGAGTTGACTGCATCATTCCATGTCCCTGATCCAAGTGGATAATTAACCAGAGACGGGATTTGTTTTCCTGCACTGACCGTCAAAGTTTCTCCGTCCAGATAAAGGCCGGAAATCAAAGTGGCATTCTGGCTCATGTTGTTGACAACACTGGATATGCCGTCATGCCCGCCGACAATGAAGCCATAACCCTCTAATTGCTCGGTATCCAGTTGGATATTTGGGGATATAATTAATATGTCCCCAATTTCAGATTGATTAAAGTTTATGTTTGTATAAAGGGCCAGTTTTCCGGCTGGGCATTTATCCGCACCGGATTCTTGGCTAATAAGGTAAACATCATTTTCAGTCATAAAAACATTCTCTATAATGATAAAATGGTTATTGTTTTTTTATTGAATAAAGAGCAATAAATAACACTCTCATATAAAAGGGGTATAATGTCACCCCCCGAATATAATGAGCTATTTTATCGAAGTGTCATTCATTAAATTTTGACAACTGCATTTCTATCCATAACCCCCAATATATTATTTTTTATTTCAGGACAGCTGATTCTGAAAAAAACAAAATGTGGCAAAATTCAATAAAATTATAAATCGATTAAATTATTGCTCCAATAAAATGCGATATAGTAAAAAAACCGAATAGATCATTTAATTTATCAGCCTGCTAATTTTTGTTTTAGTGAATGGGGATGAACAAGTGACAACAAAAAGAGAATAACGATATAATACCATAAGTTATAAAATAATCAGGCAGTATCATTTACATGCAATACAGGTATTTCAGCACTGTTTACATTTATTAGGGATATATGGATTTATGATATAAACAATATAATAAAACACCATTTTTAATGGTGATTCACTGTATATGCTGAAAAATAAGATCTGTTAATTTTATTTTATACCCAATTAATTTGGAGAGGCTGGCTTTAAAATATGAAAACTCTCATTTAGCCAATAAATGAGTTCTCTAACTCTTTGTGTGCCCATGAAAAGGTGATGAATTATCTCACGAAAACATTTATAGCATATTAGGGAGATCTATCATGTCAAGTTCCAAAAATTCAAGCCTGAAAGACAATCAATTCGTTATCATCCCCGATCCCGGTACAGAAACCAAACCCGGTGATATTTGGGGGGCTGGTGCCACAGAAAAAACCTATGAGGTGAATGAGTTTGATCCCTCAACCGCCGACAGTGATTTAAGTTATACACCAGGTCGAATTGCCAAAAATGTATTTAACCACTATGAATCAGTCTCAGGTTTTGAAGTTTTCGGTTACTTATCTGACTGGGGAATTTATGATTCCCGTTACGGTAATGCACCCGGTGATACCGATGTGGATTATAGCGAAGGCGGCCGTGGCACCGATATTATGCGGCTGCTGGACGAAGGCAGCTCCCTGCCTTATTTTGACCGCATTATTGTCGGGTTCGCGGGTATCATCGGCGATGAAGGGTTGAACGAAGAAACCATTAACCAAGCGGCAATCGATTTCAAAATTGCATCTGATGAAAGCGACATCCCCAATCATATAGGTGCAGCCACGTTTACCGATTATTGGGGCGATACCGGTGCCTACCTCAACTGCGGTTTCCCCGGTTGGAAAGAGACTGATTTTACACCAGAGAACGCACAGGGTGTTTTAGGCGCGCTGGTAAAACTACACAAAAAATACCCCAATATGCCGATTGGCCTGAGTCTGGGAGGCTGGTCGATGAGTCAGGCTTTCCATTTTATTGCGAAAGAACCCGATCAACGCCAGCGCTTGGCTCAGTCACTGAAAAAAATCTTTGATCTCTTCCCCATGTTTACTGATTTGGATCTCGATTGGGAATATCCAAACTACAAAGGTGAAGAACACAATTGCTATGATGAAACTGATCCAGAGCACTTTGCCGAACTCATTAAAGACATTCGCGAAGTACTGCCTGATATTACCATCAGCATTGCCACCATTGCCGTTCCGGATGGGCTGAAGGCCGCCAATATTCCGCTGTTGCTGGAAGCCGGGGTCGATAAGCTTAATGTCATGACCTACGATTTCTTCGGAACACCGTGGGCCGAGACATTAGGTCATCACACGGCTTTAAAACTTAACCCCGATAAAGAAAAGACCCAGAACTCGGCAGATAAGGCAGTCAGTTATCTGCTGGATGAGCTTCATGTCGATCCGAAGAAAATTAATATCGGCTATGCCGGTTACACCCGGAATGCACAGCAAGCATCAATACCCAGCATTTCCCCGATCTACGGCCGCTATACGCCGAGAGACAATATTGCCTTGGGCAGCTTCGAATCAGGTACCACCGAATGGCCGGATTTATTACGTAATTACCTTGACAGCAATATGGATGGCATCAACGGCTTCACCGTATATACCGATGAAGTTGCCAAAGCTGAGTTCCTTTATAACCAGGAATCACGCCTGTTCATGTCACTGGATACCCCGTACAGCGTGAAAGAAAAAGCAAAATACGTCAAAGAAAAAGGGCTTGGTGGCATGTTTATCTGGATGATTGACCACGATAACGGCCTGTTGACCAATGCCGCCCGCGAAGGGCTCGGTGCGACGACTGTCGGTACACCGCGGGTTGATATGGCCCCTTTGTGCCTGTCCGCAGCGGAAAAGGCAAAAAACAGGGCAAAGTAATCTCTATTTATTCCAATCAGGCCACTCCTTAACTAGCGTATTGGATTAATTACCCAACCCAACCAATGCGCGGCGTTCAACGCTGAATCAACAGGCTGTGAACGCCGTGATTTATCTTAACGGGTGATATAAAACATGAATACAACATCGACAGATGAGAAAACGGTAACGCCTCTGCTGGCGTCCGCATTTATGCAGGCCCAGCATGCTGTTCAACGGCTGCAATCAATAGAACAGAGCCACAGTGAGCTGAGTCGTTGGGGATATTTCTCGGTATTTGATATTGTCAAAGTCGGGCCGTCACGCTTCAAACGCCGCCACAAACATCATTTTAACGGTCAGGCAGAAACGCTCTATCAAAACGCACTCAGCTATGCAACCCAACTGATCCACAGCGCCCGCGAACGGGGATTGCGTGATGCCGAAACGCTGCGCATGGCCCGTGTCGCTTCCGGGCAACCGGAACTCCCCAACTATGCGGATCTCTTTCCGGAACCTTGGGACAATTTTTGTAAACCCGGTGCACTTGAGGCACTGAACTCCCCTGCTGCTTATCTGGTGGAGCTATATCAGTTCGCCCGCCAGCTTGAGCTGGATGCAACTGAAGGTGCAATGGCCTTTGCACAACGACGCCCGGATATTCCGGAATTATTGCTGGATCGCGATAACACGGATCAGGAGCTGCCGGCGTTACAGATAGTCAATGAAATTCTCTCTTTTATCGCCGCTGATTATATCGACCACAGTCAGGATACGGGCAAACCCGTTAACCAAGTGCTGGGGGAAACCTACTATCCTTACACTCTGCCGTTCAGCCTTGCGACGCTACAGACCACACTGGGTTTAGCTGATAAAAATACTTCTCTGGCCAGAGTTATTCAGGCACTTCATCAGGAGTTGCCGGATTTTTGCACAGAAATACAACCCGGTGCCGCCAACAGTGTATTGCTGGCAGCGACTCAGCTGAGTCAGGGGCAAATGGAACTGCTCACCGCAGAAACACCTTTTCCTGCCACCAGCCTGACACAGCCTGAGCTGGTTGCCCAATACCGCAGTGGCAGTACCACTGAAACGTCGACGGATCTGGATCTTTCCCAGCATGGTTATATTGTTCCTCAGCAACAGGAAGCACAGGGTCCCGCTTCACTGACCTTAGCACCGCTGCCTGCATCGCAGGAACCTTACGATGAAATTCATATCAAATGTCAAAATAAAGACGGGCAATCAGCGACTGTCACACTGCGCGGGCAATCTGTTCTTATCTGCCAGCGGGCGAAACGCCGGTTAAAACCGTTCAGCGACAACCCGCCCTACCCGCGCCAACTCCAACTGAGCTGGCATGACGAAGACAATAAAGATGTCGACCTCTCTCTCGGTCCGTGGTTCGGTGAACTGACCATTCAAGCACAAAAATGGGATGACCCACAATCTTTTCTGACCCTGAAATACCATCTGGTGTTATCCGACAAAGCATTACCTGCTGAACAGCTTTACCCTCAGGCAGAGGATTTCTTCAGAAAGAACTATGGGCTGGAACTCAGTGAGCGTGACAAACTGCCGGAAATCCTATTTCTTATTGACCGAATCAAGGGGCAAGCCGAAGAGATCGAGCAAGCCATTGCCTGGGGTGATTTCAGCCCGGTCGTTTCCGCCAATATCCGCTTTACCAACCCGATATTTTCCAATAAACAAAGCGAATTACGTTTTCCGCTTCCTTTTCAGGTTGGTGCCTGTTACCTCAATGCCGGCCAGCCTGACGCCGTTGGCATTGATGTTCAGCGCCCACGCAGCCTGACGGCAACCACCAATCCGCGTTTCGATCGACTGCAAAGGCTCATTCGCTTACAACGCTGGCTGGAAATACCGCATCATGATCTGGATGGGTTGTTAACCTGTGCAATGCGGGCAGAAGGTGAGGAAAACCTGACACTGGAGATCAATTTTAATACGTTGCGTGCATTAGGGTTATTCCGTCATCTCAATCAGCGTTATAAATTGTCGGCACCTGCTTTCGCAACTCTCTTACATACACTCTCACCGTTTGCTGTCAGTGGAAATCCCACGTTTTTGGATCAGGTCTTCAATCAGCCCAAACTCTTTGATGAACCTTTCTTTGTTGATAATCGGACGTTTGATTTCAGCGCCACCCGTGGCGGTGATGCGCGAACGATCAAGCAGTTGTGCGCCGGATTGAAAATTACCGCAGCGACCTTCCAATTATTGGCTGAACAGGTAAATGCCGCCTTTGAGCTGCCATCCGGCAAATTAACCTGTTCACTGCCCGTTATTTCCGCCCTGTATCGTCTCGTGACCGTTCCCCGGTTATTTAATTTAACGCCTGAACAGGGAATGATGCTGATTAACGCATTAAGTGCCAGCGGGAAATTCTCACCTCATATTCTGGCTGGCGAACCTCAGTTAAGCCTGTTGACACCCGACGGCTCGGATACCACAGAAGTCGACTTGCTGGATATTATTTTGCTCTTGGAGGAAATGGCTGCCTGGCTGCAACAGAGCAAACTGAAACCGGAAGAATTTTGCCTGATGCTGCAAAGTGTTATGTTGCCGGTGGTTGCCACTGACAGCAGTGTGACATTCTTCGACAACTTGCTGCAAAGCATTCCCAAAACCTTACTCACCGAGAATAACTTCAACGCCGGGGACATTCCCAAACTCCCTGAAGGTGAAAATTGGTTTGACACACTTTCAGTGCTGGTGACCCGCGACGGGCTTGTCAAAGTTTACCCACTCCATTGGGGACAGAGTGATGAAGATTACCTGAAATCAGTACTGACGCCTATCGCCGAACAACTTGTTGGCGATCCGGACAGTGTGGTTATTGCTGTTTCCGCCTTAACGCAGGTCATCACTCAGGCAAAAACTGCGCAGGAAGATCTGGTTTCCGCCAGCGTAACACGGGAATACGGTACTGCACGCGATATCGTTCCGTGGTTATTACGCTGGACTGGCAGCAGTGTCCCCGACTTTCTGGGCAAGATTTATGCACAGAGAACCCTAGATGGCGGATACCTGCGCACCCCACGGGATATCAGCGATGAATTACTGCATGTCACCTATCATCTGGCGATGAATAACATGCTGATTAAGCAGTTACGACTCAAAGCGCAAATCGTTTCATTGCGCATCATCGTCCCTGAATGGCTCGGTCTGGGATCGATAGACGGCAGCCCGCTATCCGTGCATGAGATTTGGGCACTGAGCCGGTTCCGCAATTGGGCGACCGGTTCATTGTTCAGTGAAGACGAGTTGATCGAATATTTCGCTTTTGCCAATCAGCCGGAGCAGAACGTCCGTAACGAGGAAAATTTTAATCGGGACTGTGCTGAAAAGCTTGCCGACATACTTGAGTGGGATGCTGATGAAATTGAGCTGGCAACCCGACATTTCGACCCGGCACCAACGCGTGCCAGAAATATGGAACAAATTGACTGGCTGCGCCGTGTCATGGCGTTGTCACGTCAGACTGGCTTGTCAGTGACTCCATTAATGATAGCCGCAACGTTACCGCCTTTCCCGCCCTATGACCAGATAACCCACTTAGGTGAGGCGATTATTGCGGCAACCCAGTATCCATCAGAGGAGTAAGGAACGATGAGTTCAGTTACCCAACCTATCGAAGAGCGCTTGCTGGAATCACAGCGCGATGCATTGCTGGATTTCTACCTTGGGCAGGTCGTTGCCCATTCCCCTGACATGGCAGCTCAGCGCGACAAAATCAAGGATGTTGACGATGCCTGCGACTATCTCCTGCTGGATCTGCTGACTTCCGCCAAGGTTAAAGCGACACGGCTTTCGCTTGCGACCAATTCATTGCAGCAATTTATTAACCGTGTGTCACTGAATATTGAACCCGGTTTGTTCATGACCGCTGAAGAGAGCGAAAATTGGCAGGAATTTGCTAACCGCTATAATTACTGGTCTGCGGATCGTTTATTGCGGACTTATCCGGAAAGCTATCTGGAACCGCTGTTACGCCTGAATAAAACAGAATTCTTTTTCCAACTGGAAAGTGTCCTCAATCAGGGAAAAATTACCGAAAATTCGGTACAAAAGGCTGTATTGGGTTATCTGAATAATTTTGAAGATGTCAGTAACCTGAAAGTTATCGCGGGCTATGAAGATGGCGTTGACATCAAACGCGATAAATTCTTCTTTGTCGGACGCACCCGTACACAGCCATACCAATATTACTGGCGTTCACTGAACCTTTCGATACGCCACCCTGATACTGATGCACTGTCTCCCAATGCCTGGAGTGAATGGAAACCTATCGACCTGCCGCTGGGCAGCGTGGATTCCAATTTGATACGCCCCGTCTTCCTGAACAATCGTCTGTATATCAGCTGGACCGAAGTTGAAGAACAGCCAGAAGAAAAAGACCCGACCTCATTATTGCTGCGTAGCCAAAACAGGAGCAACCAAAACAGCAACCAAGGCGTTGAGCCAGCGGCGAGTGATTGGGTGCCTACCACACCATACCTGACCCGAATCAAAATCGCTTATGCCAAATATGATGGCAGCTGGAGTACCCCCACCGTTTTGCGCGAAGACAAGCTGCAATACCGGATGACCCAGATGGTTGCAGTGATGGATATACAACAGGACCCGCACAATCCATTGCTGGCCCTTGTTCCGTTTGCCCGCATTCAGGGAACGGATGCTGACAGTCAGCCTTATGATTATGACGAAGCCTTCGGTTATGTCTGCGATACGCTGCTGGTGGAAATTACCGATCTGCCGGACGATGAGTATCCTGATGGGCGAAAAGGGAAGTATGTCGGCAACTTGGTCTGGTATTACTCACGTGAGCACAAAGATGCGGAAGGCAATCCCATTGATTACCGTACCATGGTGCTCTATCCGGCAACCCGGGAAGCGCGCTTTCCCATTGCCGGGGAAGCCAAACAGGAAGGCAGCCCCGATTTTGGCAAAAACAGCATCAAACTGATCGTCAATTTTGTTCACGGCACGGATGATACACTGGAGATAGTCGCTCAGTCTGACTTTGAGTTTGGGGCTATTGAGGATCATGAGTATTACGACGGTTCTTTCCGTCTGATGCATGATGATACGGTATTGGACGAGCAACCCTTAGTGCTGCACGAAAAAGTCCCTGATTTGACGTATCCATCAATAAAAGTGGGGGCAAGTAACCGTATCACACTGAAAGCCGAACTTCTCTTCAAGCCCAAGGGGGGCATTGGCAATGAAAGTGCCACCTGTACGCAAGAGTTCAAAATCGGTATGCATATCCGCGAACTGATTAAACTCAATGAACAGGATCAGGTGCAATTCCTCTCTTTCCCCCCAGATGAAAAGGGTAACGCAGCACAAAACATTCGCCTCAACACGCTGTTTGCCAAAAAACTGATCGCCATTGCCAGCCAGGGCATTCCGCAGGTACTGAGCTGGAATACCCAGCTTATTACAGAGCAGCCCATGCCCGGCGCATTCCCGACGCCCATTGACTTAAATGGCGCAAACGGGATCTATTTCTGGGAACTGTTTTTCCACATGCCATTCCTGGTCGCATGGCGACTGAATATAGAACAACGATTAAAAGAGGCCACCGAATGGCTGCACTATATTTTTAACCCGCTGGAAGATGAACTTGTTCAAACCAGCAGTCAGAATAAACCGCGTTACTGGAATTCACGCCCGATCATTGATCCCCCGCCCACCGTGTACCGCATGCTGACGGAACCGACTGATCCGGATGCCATTGCTGCCAGTGAACCCATTCACTACCGGAAGGCAATTTTCCGTTTCTATATCAAAAACTTGTTAGATCAGGGTGATATGGAATACCGTAAGCTGACATCCAGTGCGCGCATTGTCGCCAAACAAATTTATGATTCTGCCAGTATGTTGCTGGGCACCAGCCCTGATATTCTGCTCGCGGCAAACTGGCAACCCCGTACGCTGCAAGATGTGGCCCAGCATGAAACCAGTGAGGCGCGGTCACAGGAATTAAGGCTCTCTGCCGGAACCCTGCCACTTCTGGCAGCCGCATACGATACCTCCGTCTCCACTGTACCGCCTGATTTATTTGTAAAACCGGTAGATACGGAATACCTCAAACTGTGGCAAATGCTGGATCAGCGGCTGTATAACTTACGTCATAACCTGACCTTGGATGGCAAAGAGTTTCCGGCTGGGTTATACGACGAACCCATCAGCCCACAAGATTTGCTCAGGCAGCGTTACCAGCGTGTTGTCGCGAATCGCATGGCGGGAATGAAACGCCGGGCAATCCCGAATTATCGTTTCACCCCGATCATGAACCGGGCAAAAGAAGCGGTAGAAACATTGATCCAGTACGGCAGCACGTTACTGAGTTTGCTGGAGAAAAAAGACAGCACCGACTTTGAACACTTCCGCATGCAGCAACAACTGGGGCTGTACAGTTTTACCCGCAATCTGCAACAGCAGGCGGTTGACATGCAACAAGCCTCACTGGATGCACTGACCATCAGCCGACGTGCCGCTCAGGAGCGCCAGCAACACTATAAATCGCTCTATGATGAAAATATCTCCACCACTGAGCAGGAAGTGATCGCATTACAATCAAGTGCTGCCGATGGTGTGATCGCTGCCCAATCAGCCGCCACCGCAGCGGCCGTGGCGGATATGGTGCCCAATATTTTTGGTCTGGCGGTCGGGGGCATGGTCTTTGGCGGTATGCTGCGGGCAATCGGTGAAGGGATACGCATTGATGTTGAGAGTAAAAATGCCAAAGCCACCAGCCTGAGCGCATCAGAAAATTACCGCCGCCGTCAGCAAGAATGGGAGCTGCAATACAAGCAGGCGGATATCAATATTGAAGAGATTGACGCACAGATTAATGTTCAGCAACGCCAGTTGAATATCAGCACAACCCAGCTGGCACAACTGGAAGCCCAGCATGAACAGGAGAAAGTTCTGCTGGAGTACTATTCGAACCGTTTTACCAATGATGCGTTATATATGTGGATGATCAGCCAAATCTCCGGGCTTTATCTGCAAGCCTATGATGCGGTTAATTCCCTCTGTTTACTAGCTGAGGCTTCCTGGCAGTATGAAACCGGCCAATATGATATGAATTTCGTCGAAAGTGGCCTCTGGAATGACCTGTATCAGGGGTTGCTGGTCGGCGAACATCTGAAATTGGCATTGCAACGGATGGATCAAGCGTATTTGCAACATAACACCAGACGTCTGGAAATCGTAAAAACCGTATCGGTGAAATCATTGCTGACATCATCACAATGGGAGATTGGCAAAAGTACGGGATCATTCACTTTCGCACTGAGTGCCGAAATGTTCCTGCGTGATTATCCGACCCACGTTGATCGGCGCATAAAAACGGTGGCACTGTCATTGCCCGCATTGCTGGGGCCTTATGAAGATGTACGGGCCTCACTGGTTCAACTTAGCAATACGCTTAACAGTGTTGCCGATTTAAAGACAGTCGATTATCTGCTTAATCCTTTGGAATACACCAAGCCGGAGAATGTCTTGCTGAATGTACAGGCTAATCAGGGCGTGGTGATATCAACGGCCATGGAAGACAGCGGCATGTTCAGGCTCAATTTTGATGATGAACTGTTCCTGCCTTTTGAAGGGACAGGCGCCATTTCACAGTGGAAGCTGGAATTCGGCTCCGATCAGGATCAACTGCTGGAGTCACTGAGCGACGTTATCCTCCATTTACGCTATACCGCTCGTGACGTGAGTAGCGGAAGCAGTGAACTCAGCCAGCAGGTTCGTAGCCGTCTGAATAAACATCAATTAAAACAAGACGATTCCAACTAATATCAGGAGCTGGCCCCGGAATATAACGGGGCCGGAAGTGAAATTATGTCTCAACATGTTTATCGATACCCTTCAGTTAAAGCGATGTCTGACGCCAGCGGCGAAGTAGGCACATCTCTGGTCGCCTGGCAAAATCAATCGGGTGGTCAAACCTGGTATGTCATTTACGATAGCGCTGTCTTTAAAAATATCGGCTGGGTGGAACGCTGGCATATTCCCGACCGCAATATTTCCCCTGATTTGCCGGTTTATGAGAATGCCTGGCGGTATGTCCGTGATGCGACACCAGAAGAAATTGCTGCTCACGATAATCCCAGTACGCCATCCGTACCGCCGGGAGACAAGACAGTGATATTGCAATACGATGAACTGACAGAAAAAACGTATCAGGAGGTGGGATACAAACCTGATGGCAGCGGAACGCCTTTGAGTTATTCCTCGGCACGTGTTGCCACGTCCATGTACAACGAATATGAAGGTGATCCGGAAATTACAGAACCGCTGCCTAAAATCTCGGCCTATATTACCGACTGGTGCCAGTATGATGCGCGTTTGTCTCCGGAAACACAGGGGAACGCAGCGCTGGACAGCGACAACGCCCCCGGCCGTGGTTTTGATCTGGAAAAAATCCCGCCCACAGCTTACGACCGCCTGATTTTCAGTTTCATGGCTGTCAACGGTGATAAAGGCAAATTATCCGAACGGATTAATGAAGTGGTGGCTGGTTGGAATCGGCAGGCAGAAGCCAGCAGCGGCCAAATTGCGCCCATTACGCCCGGCCATATTGTGCCGGTCGACCCTTATGGTGATTTAGGGACTACACGCAATGTCGGCCTGAATTCTGATCAGCGTCGTGATGCCGGCCCGCAAAATTTCCTGCAATATTACCATCAGGAAGCGGCCTCGGGTTTGCTGGGGGGATTGCGTAATTTGAAAGAGCGTGCAAAACGGGCAGGGCATAAACTGGAACTTGCATTCAGTATCGGTGGCTGGAGCATGTCAGGCTACTTTTCTGTCATGGCCAAAGATCCCGCTCAACGTACTACCTTCGTGAATAGCGTCATCGACTTCTTCCGGCGCTTTCCCATGTTTACTGCGGTGGATATTGACTGGGAATACCCCGGGGCTTCAGGTGAAGAAGGCAATGAATTCGATCCGGAAAATGATGGCCCAAACTATGTTTTGTTAGTGAAAGAACTTCGTGAAAAGCTGGATATCGCCTTCGGAACCCGGGCACGCAAAGAAATCACGATAGCCTGTAGTGCCGTCGTTGCCAAAATGGAAAAATCCAGCTTCAAAGAAATCGCGCCTTATTTAGACAACATTTTCGTGATGACTTACGACTTCTTTGGTACGGGCTGGGCGGAATACATCGGCCATCACACGAACCTGTACCCGCCTAAATATGAATATGACGGCGATAACCCGCCTCCCCCCAATCCTGATCGGGAGATGGATTACTCAGCAGATGAAGCAATCCGTTTTTTACTGTCACAAGGTGTGCAACCGGAGAAAATTCACCTCGGGTTTGCTAACTACGGACGTTCGTGTCTGGGCGCAGATCTGGCAACGCGTCGCTATAACAGAACAGGGGAGCCACTGGGCACGATGGAGAAAGGTGCGCCGGAATTCTTCTGTCTGCTGAATAACCAATACGATGCCGAATATGCGCTTTCCCGCGGGAAAAATCAGTTTGAACTGGTAACAGACACGGAAACCGACGCGGATGCACTCTTTAATGCTGACGGTGGGCACTGGATCTCACTGGATACCCCCCGCACTGTGCTGCACAAGGGAATTTATGCCGCCAAAATGAAATTGGGCGGGATCTTCTCCTGGTCAGGCGATCAGGATGATGGCCTGCTGGCAAATGCCGCTCACGAAGGCGTGGGTTACTTACCTGTTCCCGGAAAAGAGAAGATTGATATGGGGCCTTTATATAACAAAGGGCGCCTTATTCAACTTTCTAAAGTCACCCGGAGTAAGCCGTAATTCGTAGGTTATAGGTTATAGACTGTAGTAAGCAAAATTTTCCCGGTGGCCTCACAAGGGTCACCGTATCATCCCCGTACCCTCATTTTGTTCTTCATATTCTATTGACATCCATAAAAAGTGAACCGGTGTACCTATTGAAAAACATTTACACTACCTTGGTGTGATGACCAGCAGAGAGGGTTTCTCTATATCTGATAGGCATAGAGAAACCCTCTCTTTTTTATTGAATGAATAAAGCGATAAATCAGCGTTAATTTGATTAAAGGTAATATTTTTTATCATATTATAATCATAATCAACTTTACCTACCCTAAAGTCATTAATCATTTAATTGACAACAACTTAAGGATTTGAATGATGGAAATTAATGAACTATTAGATAGAATAAATAAAAATAGATCTAATGATATTTTATTATTGACAAACATTTCGTTTATGTCTTTCAGCGAATTTCGTCATAGAACAAATGGAATTTTGACATGGCGAGAAACAGACTTTTTATATCAACAATCTCATCAGGAATTAAAACAGAATAAACTCGAAGAGTTACGCATATTGTCCCGTGCGAATCCACAATTAGCCAATACCGCCAGCCTTAATATTACCCCCTCAACATTAAATAATAGTTACAACGGTTGGTTTTATGGCCGCACCCACCGTTTCGTGAAACCGGGTTCCATTGCTTCCATGTTTTCACCTGCGGCTTATTTAACTGAATTATATCGGGAAGCCAAAGATCTTCATCCTGCAAACTCTCAGTATCAACTGAATAAACGACGCCCCGATATTGCTTCTCTGGCCCTGACTCAGGCGCATATGGATGAAGAAATCTCCACCTTATCCTTATCTAATGAACTATTGCTGCATAATATTCAGGCATTAGAGAAAACGGACTCTCACGGTGTAATAAAAATATTGTCCACTTACCGGCAAACCGGTATGACGCCTTATCATCTGCCGTATGAATCAGCCCGTCAGGCAATTTTATTGCAAGATAAAAACCTCATCGCATTTAGCCGTAACCCAGACGTAGCGAAATTAATGGACCCAACATCGCTACTGGCCATCAAAACTGATATCTCCCCGGAATTGTATCAAATCCTTGTAGAAGAAATCACACCGGAAAATTCAACCGCATTGATGAAGAAAAATTTCGGTACAGAGGATATCCTGATTTTTAAAAGTTATGCAGCTCTGGCCCGATACTATGATTTGTCTTATGATGAACTCAGTTTATTTGTCAATCTCTCTTTTGGTAAAAAAAATACCAATCAACAGTATAAAAATGAGCAACTGATAACCTTGGTCAATGACGGGAATGATACGGCAACCGCAAGGTTGATTAAGCGAACCCGCAAAGATTACTACGACTCACATTTAAACTATGCAGAACTCATTCCAGTAAAAGGCAATGAATATAAATATAATTTCAGCGTAAAGAAAACAGAACCTGATTATATGGAATTTCGTCTCCAGAATGGAGATAAAGAATATATATACCAAGATAAAAATTTCGTCCCCATTGCCAATACCCATTACAGCATTCCCATTAAACTGACGACAGAGCAAATCAATAACGGCATAACACTGCGCTTATGGCGGGTTAAGCCAAATCCGGGGCAGGCTATCAATGCCAATACGCACTTTAAAATGATGGAATTCCCCGGTGATATTTTCCTGTTAAAGTTGAATAAAGCGATTCGTTTGTATAAAGCCACAGGCATATCCCCGGAAGATATCTGGCAGGTAATCGAAAGTATTTATGATGACTTAACCATTGACAGCCGTGTGTTGGGCAAGCTGTTTTATGTTCAATATTATATGCACCACTATAATATTGGCGTCAGCGATGCATTGGTCTTGTGTGATTCAGATATCAGCCAATATTCCACTCAACAACAACCCAGCCACTTTACAACGCTGTTCAATACACCGTTATTAAATGGTCAAGAGTTTTCCGCCGATAATATAAAACTGGATTTAACCCCCGGTGAATCAAAAGATCATTTTCACTTGGGAATAATGAAACGTGCTTTCAGAGTAAATGACACTGAACTGTATACGTTATGGAAACTGGCCAATGGCGGAACAAACCCGGAATTTATCTGTTCCATTGAGAATCTCTCTCTGCTTTACCGTGTTCGCCTGCTGACAGACATTCATCATCTGACAGTGAATGAATTATCCATGTTGTTGTCGGTTTCTCCCTATGCAAACGCGAAGATTGCCCGTTTCCCTGATACAGAATTAACACAGTTAGCCAGCTTCCTGTTCCAATGCACACAGTGGCTGGCGACACAGAAATGGTCTGTCAGTGATGCATTTCTGATGACCACCGATAATTACAGCACCGTTCTTACGCCGGATATTGAAAACCTGATCACAACACTAACTAACGGATTACCAACACCGTTATCCGGTGGTGACGAACTGAACCGGGCGGCTGCACCGCTGATTGCTGCCAGCATTCAAATTGATTCAGCCAAGACAGCAGAAACTATTTTGCTGTGGATTGATCAGATAAAACCACAAGGACTGACATTCGATGATTTCATGGTCATTGCGGCCAACCGTGATCGCTCAGAGAATGAAACCAGTAACATGGTGGCCTTTTGTCAGGTGCTGGGGCAGCTTTCTCTGATTGTGCGCAATATTGGACTCAGCGAAAACGAACTGACCCTGTTGGTGACAAAACCGGAGAAATTCCAATCAGAAACCACAGCACTGCAACATGATCTCCCCACACTGCAAGCACTGACCCGCTTCCATGCTGTGATCATGCGTTGTGGAAGCTACGCGACAGAAACGTTAACCGCATTGGAATTAGGCACACTGACTGTTGAACAATTGGCGGTGGCGTTAAGATTTGATGCCCAGATCGTCGCGCAGGCATTGCAACAGACCGGCTTGGGAGTCAATACCTTTACCAACTGGAAAACCATGGATGTCACCCTGCAATGGCTGGATGTCGCCGCGACCTTGGGCATTACCCCGGATGGGGTTGCTGTACTCATAAAATTAAACTATGTCGGTGAACCGGAAACCCCGATGCCGACATTTGATGACTGGCAAGCCGCCAGTACTTTGTTGCAGGCGGGGCTGAACAGCCAACAATCCAACCAGCTTCAGGCATGGCTGGATGAGGCCATGGCAACAGCGGCCAGTGCTTACTACATCAAGAACGGCACACCTCAACAGATCAAGAGCCGGGATGAGTTGTACAGCTATCTGCTGATTGATAACCAGGTTTCTGCCCAAGTGAAAACCACCCGTATCGCAGAAGCCATTGCCAGCATTCAGTTATATATCAACCGGGCATTAAACAATGTTGAAGGGAAAGCAGTAAACTCAGTGAAAACCCGCCAGTTTTTCCGCGACTGGGAAACCTACAACCGACGGTACAGTACCTGGGCCGGCGCCTCTGAACTGGCTTATTATCCGGAAAACTATATCGACCCGACAATACGTATCGGTCAGACAGGCATGATGAGCAACCTGTTACAACAACTTTCCCAAAGTCAGTTAACTGTCGATACCGTTGAAGATAGCTTTAAAAATTATCTGACTGCATTTGAAGATGTCGCTAACTTACAGGTGATCAGTGGCTATCATGACAGCATCAATGTCAACGAAGGACTAACCTATTTAATTGGCTATAGCCAGACAGAACCCAGAATATATTATTGGCGCAATGTCGATCATCAAAAGTGCCAGCACGGTCAGTTTGCTGCCAATGCCTGGGAAGAATGGAAAAAAATTGAAATACCCATTAATGTATGGCAGGAAAATATCAGACCTGTTATTTACAAGTCACGTTTGTACTTACTGTGGCTGGAACAAAAAGAGCTGAAAAATGACAGTGAAAATGGCAAGATAGATATCACCGATTATATATTAAAACTGTCACATATCCGTTATGACGGAAGCTGGAGTTCACCGTTTAATTTTAATGTGACGGATAAAATAGAAAAGCTGATTAATAATAAAGCCAGCATTGGCATGTATTGTTCTTCTGATTATGAAAAAGACGTCATTATTGTTTATTTTCATGAGAAAAAAGACAGTTATGCTATTAATAGTCTTCCTGCAAGAGAAGGGATGACCATTAACCCTGATATGACTTCCTCTATTCTTACGGGAAATGATCTCAACGCCATTGTTAAAAGCACACTGTCAGAACTTGATACCAAGACCGAATACAAAGTCAACAATCAATTTGCGACAGATTATTTGGTTGAATATAAAGAATCGACAACCTTACAAAACAAACTAGCCAGTTTCACCGGCAATATTTTTGAATTATCCTATACGTCACCAACCAATGGCCATCTTAATTTAACGTTCAATCCTTCAATGGAAATCAACTTTTCCAAAGGCAGTATATATAATGATGAAATTAAATACCTATTGTCGTTGGTAGAAGATGAAACAGTTATTTTATTTGATTATGATAGACATGATGAAACGCTTGGAAAAGAAGAAGACTTTTTTTATTTTGGAACTTTGGATTTTATTATTTCCATAGATCTTAAAAATGCCGAATATTTTAGAGTGTTAATGAACCTAAGAACCAAGGAAAAGATTTCTAGAAAATCAGAACTTGGAGTTTTTATAAATTATGATTTTGAATCAAATGATGCTGAATTCACACTCGATACTAACATAGTATTAGATTGGAAAGATAACACAGGAGTATGGCATACTATATGTGAATCATTTATTAATGATATTTCAATCATTAATAACATGGAAAATATTATAGCAATGTTTTTTCGTCAGGATCCATGCTTGTATTTTTGCTCAATAGCTACAGATATAAAATATGTTTCATCTATGATCAAACAAATCCAAGATAAGCATATTAAATTTTTATTAAAAAATGATAATGATATTTTAGTGGAGTTAAATGCTGAAGACCATGTAACTTCTAAACCTTCGCCCGAATCTGATCCTGTGGTATATGATTTTAATCAAGTAGCCGTAAATATTGAAGGCTATGATATTCCTCTGGTAAGTGAATTTATTATCAAGCAAACCGACAGCGGTTATAACGATATTGTTATTGAATCCCCCATTCATATAAAACTAAAATCCAAAGATAAAAGTAATGTTATCTCTCTGCATAAAATGTCATCCGGCACACAATATATGCAGATTGGCCCTTACAGAACCCGGTTAAATACGTTATTTTCCAGAAAATTAACCGAGAGAGCCAATATTGGCATTGATAATGTTCTGAGCATGGAAACGCAAAATTTACCCGAATTTCAATTGGGTAAAGGTTTCTATGCCACTTTCACCCTGCCACCTTACAATTCAGCGACGCATGGCACCAACCGGGAATTCCAGCTCAACCTCAAACATGTGGTTGATGATAATGTACATGTTATTTACGCAGGGCTGTTGCAGGACACCGAGCTTGCTGTTCGGCTCTTTATTCCTCTGGATGATACACCGCGTAGTAGTGAATTCATTGCCAAGGTGTTTTTAACCACTCAGAAGAACAAAAATGACACTGCATGGGCAGGGCCACATTTTACGAATAAAGACGGCGTAATAGGTATCCATAAAAGCTCAAATGTCAGTATGTTTGCCAACATACAAATACATAACGGCACTACCGAACCCATGGATTTCAACGGTGCCAATGCAATCTATTTTTGGGAATTGTTCTATTACACGCCCATGATGGTATTCCAGCGCTTATTGCAAGAACAAAACTTCACCGAAGCGACACGCTGGCTGCGCTATATCTGGAACCCGGCCGGATATTCGGTTCAGGGAGAGATGCAGGATTATTACTGGAACGTCCGCCCATTGGAGGAAGATACATCCTGGAATGCCAATCCGCTGGACTCGGTCGATCCGGACGCCGTGGCCCAGAATGATCCGATGCATTATAAAGTGGCTACCTTTATGAAAATGCTGGATTTGCTGATTACCCGCGGAGACAGTGCCTACCGCCAGCTTGAACGGGATACCCTGAACGAAGCCAAAATGTGGTATGTACAGGCGCTTGCTTTGTTAGGTGATGAACCTTATTTCTCATTGGAGAATGATTGGTCAGAGCCACGGCTGGAAGAAGCAGCCAGTCAGACAATGCGCCATCAATACCAACACAATCTGTTGCAACTGCGTCAGCGCGTTGCATTGCCGACAAAGCGCATGGCAAATTCGCTGACCGCGTTGTTCCTTCCTCAAATCAATAAAAAACTGCAAGGTTATTGGCAGACATTAACGCAACGCCTCTATAACTTACGCCATAACCTGACCATCGACGGCCAGCCACTGTCATTACCTCTCTATGCTGCGCCCGCCGATCCGTCCATATTACTCAGTGCGGCGGTCACGGCCTCACAAGGCGGCGGGGATTTGCCTCATGCCGTGATGCCGATGTACCGCTTTCCGGTGATTCTGGAAAATGCCAAATGGGGAGTCAACCAATTGATGCAGTTTGGCAATACCCTGCTCAGCATCACTGAACGGCAGGATGCAGAAGCCCTGGCTGAAATACTGCAAACCCAGGGCAGTGAACTGGCCCTGCAAAGTATAAAAATGCAGGATAAGGTCATTGCTGAAATTGATGCGGATAAATTGGCGCTTCAGGAAAGCCGCAATGGTGCACAATCCCGTTTCGACAGTTTCAATACGCTGTATGACGAAGATGTTAATGCCGGTGAAAAACAAGCCATGGATCTCTACCTGTCTTCATCGGTCTTAAGCACCAGCGCCACGGCCCTGCATATGGCTGCCGCGGCGGCAGATCTCGTTCCCAATATCTATGGTTTTGCCGTCGGCGGTTCCCGTTTTGGTGCGCTTTTCAATGCAAGTGCAATTGGCATCGAAATTTCTGCGTCAGCAACACGTATTGCCGCAGACAAAATCAGCCAATCAGAAGTCTACCGCCGCCGCCGTCAGGAGTGGGAGATTCAGCGCAATAATGCCGAAGCTGAGATAAAACAAATTGATGCCCAGTTGGCAACGCTGGCTGTACGTCGTGAAGCGGCCGTATTGCAAAAAAACTATCTGGAAACCCAGCAGGCACAAACGCAGGCACAGTTAGCCTTCCTGCAAAGTAAATTCAGCAATGCCACATTATACAACTGGCTGCGCGGAAGGTTGTCCGCCATTTATTATCAGTTTTATGATTTGGCAGTTTCACTCTGTCTGATGGCAGAGCAAACGTATCAGTATGAATTGCATAATGGGGCGGCACGCTTTATTAAGCCCGGCGCCTGGCATGGCACTTATGCGGGATTATTGGCAGGTGAAACCCTGATGCTGAATTTGGCACAGATGGAAAAAAGCTATCTGGAAAAAGATGAACGGGCACTGGAGGTCACCAGAACCGTTTCTTTAGCCGAAATGTATGCGGGCCTGACAGAGAATAGTTTCATTTTAAAGAATAAAGTCATTGAGTTGGTCAATGCCGGAAAAGGCAGTGCGGGCACAGCGCTTAACGGCCTGAACATCGAAGGGGCGCAACTGCACGCCAGCCTTAAATTATCGGACCTGAACATTGCGGCCGATTATCCTGATGGTTTAGGCAATACGCGCCGCATCAAACAAATCAGTGTGACATTGCCTGCCTTGCTTGGGCCATATCAGGATGTCCGGGCCATACTGAGTTATGGCGGCAGCACAATCATGCCACGTGGTTGCAAAGCAATTGCCATCTCACATGGAATGAATGACAGTGGTCAATTCCAGATGGATTTCAATGATGCCAGATACCTGCCATTTGAAGGGCTTCCTGTGACCGATACAGGGACATTAACCCTGAGTTTTCCCGATATCAGTGGCAAACAGAAAAAATTATTGCTCAGCCTGAGCGATATCATTCTGCATATTCGTTACACGATTTGCTCTTGATCCATTGTTCTCAAATCTGGTTCTTGAATCCAAAAATGAACTGAACAGTGACCCTGTACGGGGTCACTGCCCATCAATAGGCAAAATCCACTTTGTCATCCATGACAAAGTGGAAATCAACATGATTGTTATGCTTCGGATTCGTTGTTGCGTGCAGAGGCATTAAAGAAGAAGTTATTGAAGGCCCGCTTAAAACCGCCCCATGTCACCCGGCTGGCGGCATTGGCAACATCTTCTCCAACGGCATAATGAGCTGCCGCGGCTGTCCCGCCAATGGCTGCCCCCGCCCATTCACTTGGTGTACGGCTATAAGGCAATACTAATTCAGAAACATTTCTCGCTACACTTTCTCCTATCATCCGGCCAAACCATCCCCTGGAACGGATAGCGTGGGAAATCGCAGCACTAATGCCACTTCTGAGCAGTAATCGGCCGATATACCGATAAGGGCCATCCCATAGATTACCAATGCGCCTTCCCCATTTAGCACCGTACATCGCGCCAATCGCTGCCCGTTCACCAAGCTCAGAGCTTCCCTGATGGCGGCCAAGCAACATTCCGCCAATAATTGCGCCTGATAGCGCCCCTAACCGCTCCGGCGCACTGACATTACCGGGCCTGAGCGTATCCAGCGTACCTTGTCCGGCGGGTGTGGCAATACTGATGGACATGCCCGTATTATGTTCTCCGGCCAATGCCATTAATCCTCCCACGGCCGCCGCTGTTGCTGCGGAAATGACGGTACCTGTCGAAGAGCTGTTAAAGAGAGCAGACGTCACAAGCGATGTGACAACAAAAGCGCCTACCTGAACGGGAACAGAGCGTTTGCGCGTCAGGTAACTCAAAACTTCCCCAATTTTTTCTGAGATATTGTTCGCGAAAAACCCCATGATTGCCCCGGAGACAAAACCACCCACTGCCGCCCCGACGATCCCCCAAGGTGTCGCTCCTGCAATCGTGGCAGCCTTAACCCCCAGACTTGCCATTCCCACACCCAGAACAAAAGATCGCAGTCCTCGGTTTAATTTCAAGAACGTATCAAAGGAAGCGCCTTGTTCGAGAAGATGTTCTGTCGTGATGTTGACTGCCTTTCGATACGCTTTTTTCCCTATCCAGGCAAGAACGCCCTGACCGGGGAAACGGCCATCAGAATCCGAAAAAACGATGGGGTTGTTCCTGCACATCCGGAACAAATTGAGACCATCGACCTCACCGGCAGGATCGACACTCAACCATCTCCCTGTCCACGATTGATAATAACGATAGCCATAGTAATACAATCCTGTCGCATCCCGCTCTTTGCCAGAATAACGCACGGTTTTGTAATCGGCTTCTGACTGGCTTCGGGCTGCCCACACGGCGGTTCCGCCATAAGGGTAATACTCTTCCTGACTGATGATCTGCCCGTCACTGTCCAATTCCAGCCCACTGCTGCCAATCAGGTTGCCATAACTGTAGCGCAGCTGATCATTGCTGATGTCCGCCGGTTTGCCTGTTTCCCAATGCAGCACCCGGACTTGTGCCTGACCCGCTTCACCAACCGTGATGACCTGCAAAAACTCTTTCAATGCCTCGCCGCTATATGTCGTGCGCCATTCCAGCTCCGGCAAATATAACGTTCGCTGTATTTGTTCATTATTACCTGTCTTCTGAACATTAGTCTTAATGACACGCTGACTGTCTGCGTCATAACGGTAGAATTCCTGATCAGGTGGCGCATTTTCCCTATTGACCAATATCACTTGTTGCAATTCATCGCGGGGTGTCCAGGAAAGATCCTGACCGGGAACAAGCCGGGTTTGATGCCCGCCGGGGGTGAACAGCATATCCACCTTGGCGGGATCTTCCGCCAGCGCTTCCAGTACAGCCCGGTTGCTGTAATCCGAGACTGTCATGTTCGTTGTGTAGTTATTGCCGGTGATCGGCGAATTGTGGCGGATTTGGGTCAGGTTCCCCCCACGATCGTAGTCGTAACTGCGGGAGTAATTCGTATAAGTATTGTTATCAATCAGCGCGGGGATGGGTAACTGGTTTTTTTGCCGGCCAATATTCGCCATTTCACGCCCGGTGACGGAAACCAGCTGGTACAGGCTGTCGTAGGTATAGGTATTTTCCGGCACAATTTTCTGGTTGCGCCAAAAGCGGGTAGTTTCAGCATCGTTCGTTGATTTCAGCACATTGCCGACAGGATCATATTCATAACGCAGGTTCTGTAACACTTTCTCCCCAGCGGCATGACCGGCAGGCCGTTCTGTTTTGATACCAATAATTCGTTGCGTCTCGGGTTCATGGATATATGTGGTCACTACCCCGTTACCATGCTCCTCCCGTAGTTTCTGGCTGGCGGCGGAATAAGTCAGGGATTTCACGATCACCTGTTCTTGTTTTCCCTTAAGCGCCAACCAGCTGCCTTGAAGCAGACCGGCCACATCATAGGCGATACGTTGCTTGTTTCCGGCCGCATCTGTACTCGTTAATACCGTACCGGTGGCATCGGTTGTGCTGGCAGAAGTGAATCTTTCCGGCGCCAGCGCGTTTTTCCAGCCGGATTCATCCGTACCTTGCCAATTTGCTTCGCTGTCATCTTTCAGTAATTGCTGTGTGACAGACAAGGGGATGCCGGTCAACGATATGCTGTTGGTTTGATTCATTCCGGTGGGATCATAGTGAACCACACACTGCCCGGCCAGATTGTTGTCTTTTTCTGCCGGCGTATTTCCTGACCAGATCAATCGCTCCGTGATACAGGCTTTCCCCTCTTTTACCTGCTCGGTAATCGTCAGCAAGCGTCCCGGAAGGCTGTCACTTTCATACTGAAACGTTCGGCTGACGCCATTGGCGCTGACCGCCAAAACGGGGCGTCTGGCAACATCATGCAGGGCGACACTGGTTCCGGCATCCACACTTTGTGTACGCAATGCTTTCTTACTGAGTGATGACAGGCAAATAAGATTGGGTGTAACGGCGTTCTTGTCACCCTCTGCCTTTTGGCGTTCATAAAATCGCGGATCAATACTCTGGATCAGCGCGCCTTGGGCATCATACTGATAACCGGTGATGCGCTCATCGGTTACCTGAGGGGTATCGGGGTGCCGATACCAAGCTATTTCACGTACTGTCTGACCGCGGTTGTCCAATGCGGTGACGGATGGCGTATTACTGTGAACGAAGTTCTTCATGATTCATTCCTAAATGAAGTGATGCCTGTTCAGTGAACAGGCATCACTGAACTTTATGCTGTCATTTCACCAGCAGTGTCATTTTCATCTTCATTCACCACAAACCAGGGGGTGAATAAGGCCCGGCGTAACCCGCCCTTAGCGGTGATAACCTGATATTCACGCCCCAGCGGATCATAACAATGGGTATCGGCATACAGATCCTGCCGGGCGCTGTCATCACGGACATACTGCCAACTATTCAAGAAATACGGTTGATACGTCCGCAAGGCCTGACCTTTTCCGTCATATTCTGTACGTCCGGAAACGGCCCAACGGAAATCCGTCATGGCTGTTTCAGGCATGCCGTGGCTGTCAGCCACAATGGCACCGTGCTCATCACGCACCCAGGCTTCCCCGTTTTCATGACGTACTGCTGTCTGTAATGTCCGCCCAAAGCCATCACTAAACGTAACCGTTTGACGTAATTGTTGTTCCGGATCGCTATCATAGCGGTCAGTGATCACGCTCAGGATATGGGGTGGGTTCTGTGAATTGGCTTGCACTGGCATGGCGGCGGCAGGATTATTTTGTTGCCAACGACGAAAAGCAAGCGACAGGAGATAGCCATCTTCAGTGATGATCCCGGCTGATTTCAGCTCGCCATAAAGCTCCCCATCACCATAATTAGAAAAGCTGGCCTGAACCATCCAGCTCAGAGGGGCATAAACCATCAATCCCGCAACAGGTATGCCGGGTTTCAATGCCAGGGCATCATCCACCGTTGTGGGGACAATAAAGGGGGTGGTTTCATTTTCCTGAGGGGTATATCCTTGTTCTTCACCGTTTTCAGTCCCCCAGAAACGGAAGCTGGTTACCCTTCCCAAAGCATCAAACGTTGCGGTGTGATGGTTGTCATTGATATCGGTGGTGTTATCCGCAACCATGAATCGATAATCATAATGCGCTTGCATACGCAGGCCAGCCGCATCCTCTGTCGCGGTGACAACACAGTAATGGCTATCCCACGTGACTGTCGTTTTACCCGTGAGCTTGGTTTCCCGTTGCACCAATGGCCGATAGAATCCGTCTGCACCGGCATATTCCGTGAATTCCTTTTGTCCCGCCCAGACACTGAAATCTGCATGTTCACTGAACGGCACATTTGCCGTATTCCAGCCAGCATCTTTCAGCTGTTTTGTCAGTTCCTGCTCATCCATGACCCCCCTAAACGCCGCCAGCGATCGTTCATCGAACTCTGCGGTTTCAATGTAAGCCACCAGCGGAGGAATGGCGGGCCGCTCTTCCGGGCCGGTATATGCCACACGTTGATGTCCCAGATAATCGGCTGCGGCATCCGGCAACAACAATGCCCCTGCACTTGTGGCAGAAAACCATTCAAGGGAAAATCCACCGTCCGGCACTTTGTCTGCATGATAAATACGGGCGTCACTGCGCGAGGCGTCCATAAGCCCTGTGATCCACGTATCATCATCATTCAGATGATGGTAAGAAGAACGCTGGCGTGTCAGGCGAAGGCACATCTGTTGTTCGTCATAACTGCTGGCGAAAAGTGTTTCGGGCAGGGTATCCGGATAAGGCGATAACTCAGGCTGTGGGCGTCTCGGATAGGCAATTTCGAGATTGTCCTGCGGAAATCCCAGCGCATCAGATTTAAGGACGATCTTTTGGCTGCACTGTGGATCTGTTGCAACCCGTTCATATCGGTATTGGCGGGATTCAGCCACCGAAACCAGTACCGCAGGAACGTCCGATGCCATAACCGGCAACAAACGTACTTGGGGGCGGGACTCATCCACTGAATAAGGCGTACCGGCCAGTATAGAATCATCATCCCCATACAACTCACTCCGTAAACGCTGTCCTTTTAACGCCCGAAGCAACCAGTATTCTTCCTGTTCTTTCGGTATGACAGCGATATCATCACCGGATTTTTCGTCATAACGGGTAAAGCGCGGGGTAAAATGAGGAAATGCCTGCTGATCCCCCAGCCAATACTCCCCGGGCAGAAGAATATCAACCTCCCGTACACCAGTGCCGTACCAATTCACCGTGCGTGAAGCGGCGGGGGGTTCGGCCTGTACACCCTGCGTCGCACTTGAGCGTGAATCAATGTCAGTTTGCGTCACACGTCCAAAGCCACGAAACTCCCGTTCCAGGCCATCCCAGGTACCATGTGAATAATTATAATGGCTGGACAATCGGTTACCGGAAATTTCATCCAGAACTTCCGTGCGCCACAACACATGCACGGGGAACGGTAAGTAGCTGACCGCCGTAATCCCGGATTCCGAAGCCTGCAATTTCTCATCCAGCCAGAACTGGGCAGAGCTGCGGTAACACAGTGTGGTTTCTGTGCCCATATTGTTATTGACGGTATTCAGCAGCCAAGGCTTGAATGTGGTCATATCCAATCGCCAGTGCTGCACATTCATATGGGGGACAGTCAGAATAATGCTGGCAGTCCCCAATCCTTGTGTATCCGCAACTTGTAACCGGCAAGTATTGTCAAAACTTACCCCATCCGGCAGGTCAATACGCTGGGGTTCAGCAAAACGATTGCCGCTTTCATTGGTATAGAGTTCAAGGTGGGTATTGCGGGCATAAAGAAAATCGGTGGTGCCTGAGCCATCTATGTCGACCATATACAGCCTGTCGGGGTTAAACGTTTCCCCGCTAATCCGGAAGCCGGTCATCATCAGCGGCTCGCCAAATTTTCCATGCCCCAGGTTCGGCCAGTAACGCACGCTATCTGCCGTCACTTCCACCAGATGTGATTGCCCGGAGCCGGTCATATCACTGAATGCGACAAGATGACACTCATTTCTGCCGGGAACCGGCAATGGCATATCTGACAAATGAATCACATCCTGAGCGCTGTCCCACCCTGTCCGGTTATTTGACCAGACGCGCACACTATTGGGACCGATAAGCGCTAAATCAGGCAGCCCCGCCCCGTCAATGTCAGTCAGTTTTGCCTGCGGATGGAAATACTCCATTGGCACAGCGGATAATGGAATAAAGGGTGTCCATTCCCCTTCCGGCGTCATGGTATGGTAGCCCCGTAACCCTGTTGCCGTAATCACCCAATCCAGACGCCCGTCACCGTTTATATCCAGCAACATCGCGCTTTCTTGTTGTACCGGAATATGTGGCAGTGGTTTTGCCTCCTCATAAGTAACCGCATTCGTTTCTTCCGTTCCCTCGGCAGTGGTATCCCGTACCGGAGCACGATACCACCAGGCTTTCCGGACATCCTGATAGAGCACGCCGGAAATTCCTTCCCCGTATAAATCAACCATTTGGTATGGCTGCAACGTATTCAGTTTTTCCAGCTGCGGCATGGCCTGCCAGTTCAGAGCCACGCCATGATTAACACGTTGGTAATCCATTTCCAGCGGGGACATCATCACTGGCGTACCATCCGCTTCATGTGCCAGTCTGCGGGCAGTTTGCAGTAAGGAAACCTTGTTGTTCAGGTCATAATCCAGAATCAGGCGGGAAACCAGTGCTGGTGTTTCTTCTGCAACATGTTCCCCTGCCAGTGCGTTTAACTGATGAAACATCAGAATCTGGCGACACAAGCGGCGGGTTCGAATTTCAAATCCGTATTCATAGCGGGAGAAACTATCCGGGCGACAAAGCCATTTTCCAGGCACATTGAATTCTGGTATGACGTTTAAGGAAGATGAGCACTCACCGTAATCAAATACCAGATGAAACAACCAGTCATTATCAGCAGGAATACCTGATTTTACAGCGAGAAAAACGGTTTCCGGCTGAATATTGCCATAACTGACTTTTGCCAGATAACGCTGGGCCGTAACACCTGAATGCTGGGCAAGTTCATTCTCATCACAGCCGAGATCGTCTTCTGCCCGATAGTGATAGTAAATATGTTCTCCGGTATGGGTGACGGTTTCCTCTATCAGCCAGCGGGCAATTCTGGTTTCATCTTGCGGGTCAGCAATACGTGCATGGTGGTGCTTACCAAATAGATGCATTAAACCATCCGCAGTAAAAAGCACCCAGAAAGCCGCCTCTTTTTTGCCCCCCTGCTGCGGCTGCCAGTGCTCTAGACGAACGATTTTCTCTGCCACGCGGGGCTGATAACGGGTAACGGTATGGGGTTGTGCCAGAACAGTGCCCAACAGTGAGGTTGCAGTGCGTTGCTCTGGTTGCCCTTGGCTGTCCGGCACAATACCCAACACTTCCCCATCCGGCCCGAGATATTCGTCTTGTCCGGTATATTTGTCTTGTCCGGTATAGCGCGGAACGCCCTTGGCGGTACGCAGGCTGATAAAGCCAGCCCCACACTGCCACCCCATCCCGAATGGCCCATTGCCTGCCGCACTGCTGTAATTCAGCGACAGCACCGGCACCAGACCACGCCCGACAGAAACCGGCAAGGGCAGTGAAAATGACGCGACGCCCTCTGCACCGACGGCATTGAATGCTTCTCCCATTCCTTTTAGTGATCCGCCTCCGGAGGGCAATGACGGTACTTCAAGTTTCAAAGGTGTTGAACCCTGCATAAAAACTCCTTGGGCAGGCTCCCTCAGGAGCCTGCCTGTCACAATGTTTTAAATTAAGAACGAATGGTATAGCGAATATGCAGAATGATATCGCTCAGGCTCTCCAGCAGCGCTTTCTGCCGATCCGTTGAATCCGGGAAACTCAACGTCAGACTGCCATTGTCATTCACCGGAATACCTTCAAATGGCAAATAACGAGTGTCGTTGAAATCCAGTACAAACTGACCGCTGTCATTCACGCCGTGGGAAAGCGCAATGGCGCTGCAACCGCGTGGCATGACTATACTGCCCCCATAGTTCAGCACGGCCCGGATATCCTCATACGGCCCGATCAGTGCCGGCAAGGTGACACTCACCTGTTTCAACTGACGGGTAGTGCCAAGGCTTTCGGGGTAGTCGCTGAAAATGTTCAGGTCGGACAAACGCATTGAGGCTTCTATCTGGCGGTTACTGAGTTTTAATTCATTGCCGGAAGAGCCTGCGTTGCCTTTCCCTTCACGCAGGAATTGAGTGAGTTTCTCTGCCAGATTGAAGTTGTCTGAGGATAAGGCTTGATAGAACTGTGCCAACGATACGGTACGGGTCACTTCCAATGCCCGCTCATCACGCTCCAGCCACGCTTTTTCCATTTCTGCCAGATTCAGTGATAGCGTTTCCCCTGCCATCAAACCCGCGGTAGTCCCGTTCCAGGCATCGCCCCGGATAAAGGTGACGCCGCTGTCATTCAGTTCGCGGCGCAGCGCTTCCTGTGCCATCAGACTGAAGGATTGGGTCAGGTCAAAGAATTGGTAATAAATGGCGCTCAGTTTGCCGCGCATCCAACTGTAAAGGGCTTTGTTGGTGAATTTACGCTGTAACAGCTCTAATTGAGCCTGAGTATGGGCCTGCTGGGTTTCCTGATATTCCACTTGCATCTGTGCGGATTCGCGACGGATTTTCAGTGCCTCCAGTTGGGCATCCATTTGTTTGACTTCACCGTCAGCATTATCACGCTGAATTTCCCACTCCTGACGGCGGCGGCGATAGGTTTCTGAACGGCTGATTTTTTCTGCGGAAGACTGGGAAGCGGCTGCGGAAAGCGACAGCACAGAGGCGGAAGCACGCAGTGCTGCCCCCCAACGGCTTCCGCCAGTGGCAAAGCCGAACACGTTTGGTACTAAATCAGCCACCCCTTCTGCGATTGAGAGCGCCTGCCCGGCCAGAGACTGGCCTGCTGCCGCATCGAGCAGTGCCATTGCCCGCTGTTCTCCGTGGTTGATGTCTTCGTCATACAGCCGCTGGTATTTATCCAGACGGTTCTGCGCACTGCGCCGGCTCTCTGCCAATACAGCGATATCCGCATCCACTTCATCCACGGTGCGTTGCTGAATGCGGATGCTTTGCGTCGCCAACTCCATGCCCTGTTTCAGTAACAGTGTGGTGAGTTCATCGGCATCATCATGCTCTGCCATGCTGAGCAGGGAAGTCCCGAATTGAGTCAATTGCGCCACCAGATTGCGGGCACGCTCCAGCATCACCGGGAAGCGGTATAACGACAATGTGCCGGGCAGCACTGCACTTCCGCCCTGAGAGGCCTGTACCATACTGGTAAGCAGTGCTTTCGGATCGGTAGGTTCGGCGTAAATCGCCAGCGATAGCGGTTGTCCGTCAATGGAAAGATTATGGCGCAGGTTAAACAGGCGCAATCGCAGGGTTTTCCAGTAATCGGTGAGCGCCGGGTTATATTCCGGCAGGAACAGGCCCACCAGCGAGTTAGCCGTGCGGAGATTCTTGGGAACCCCGCCACGGCCCAGCATCGTAAGATCCTGCTGGTAGGCAGCCTGCACGGTTTGGCTCGCCGCGACGGAAAGGGACGGAGCTGCCCACTGGCTGCTGCCGTAATCCTCCGGCTCATCACCCAGCAATTCCAAAGCGCGCACGTACCACATTTTGGCTTCATTCAGCGCATCGCGGGTCAGTTCACGATAAGCCATATCGCCGCGCAGAATCAGTTGATCCAACAGGCGCATAAAGGTGGCAACTTTATAATGCGTCGGGTCATTTTGGGCCACGGCATCCGGATCAATGGCATCCAGCGGATTGGCATTCCATGAGGTGGTTTCTTCCAGCGGCCGGCAATTCCAGGTCCACGGCGCGATTTCCCCGTTAACGATATAGCCGGCAGGATTGTAAATATAGTTCATCCATTTTGTGGCTTCGTCGAACTGTTTTTCCTGTAACAGGCGCTGGAAGCACATCATCGGGGTGTAATAGAAAAGTTCCCAGTAATAGAGGGCGCTGGCGCTGTTGAAATCCAGAGGTTCGGTAGTAGTGCCGTTATGTATTTGTATGTTGGCAAACATACTGACATCTGAGCTTTTATGGATACCTATTACGCCGCCTTTATTCGTAAAATGTGGCCCTGCCCATGCAGTATCATTTTTGTTCTTCTGAGTGATTAAAAACACTTTGGCAATGAATTCATCACTACGCGGTGTATCATCCAGAGGAATAAAGAGCCGAACAGCAAGCTCGGTGTCCTGCAACAGCCCTGCGTAAATAACATGTACATTATCATCAACCACATGTTTGAGGTTGAGCTGGAATGCCTGGTTGGTGCCATGCGTCGCTGAATTGTAAGGTGGCAGGGTGAAAGTAGCATAGAAACCTTTACCCAACTGAGGTTCAGGCAGCCGCTGGGTTTCCATTGTCAGGATAGTATCAATGCCCGTATTGGCTCTGGATACGAGTTGGGGTGCCAAAAGCGTATTAAGACGAATGCGATAAACGCCGAGTTGCATATATTGCGCACCCGAACGGGTTTCGCGCAGAAGCAGAATGTCATCCGGATTATAATTCACCCGTTTCACAGACAGCGTATTATTGATTTTACCCAGCACCCGTCCGTCTTTGGCCCTGGCCTCAAAAATGATCTCCAGCGGAGCGATATTATTGGTAAAGGCCAACGATGAAGCATCAATTTCCAGCGGTTTAAAGGTGTACGGCATGGCATCAAAACTGTTTGCCGGCAAGGAGGCAACATGGTTACTGGCCGTAAAGGTGTGGGTTTTACTGCCAGCTACCACCGTAATTTTGATATCGGTATTATTAACTCCCGTATTAATAAACAACCAACCGGATGATTGATAAGAACACCATATATGGAAGTCATTGGCAGGCCTTGCGCCATCAATAGAATATATACACTTTTCAAAATCACGGCTCTTCATATTGCCAACATCAAAAACTGCGCGTAGGGCAGAGGTTGGGGAAAATGAAAACTCGAAAAGTCGAGCATAATAACTTTCGATTTTCCCTATCGCACCGTTTCCCATATCAACAGGTGTTAGAATCAAACGCCTCATGTTGGTTGAGCTGTAAATATGATCTTGAACTGATGCAATATAGTTTTTCGTTTTGTTATAAACGGTGATTGGTCCCCCCAGATCAGAGTAACCGCCATAATGTTTGAAGGTATTTGCGATGATAAATGCATTGCCGTACTGGGATTTTCCATCCACCCCCGTCAGCTTCATGGCACTGATTTGTTTGTTTCTGATGGCATTGCCACTACCATCATACCTGACGGTAAAAGCGGCATTATGTAGCGTAATAACAAGGTCATCACTGGAATATTTACTGGTTATCTGCGGAATATTCCCGTTCTCCATAACCGTCAAACTATAATCACCGATGGCTGAACCCATCTTCAACAAGGTAGGTACTTCAAAATCCTGAGCGAAACGATAGCTGGCCTTTCTGACTAAGTCTTTATCTTGAGTATTGTCATTACCTTGAGCATTAATGACATCAAAGGTATTTTTCAGTTGGCTATAGTGGCTGAGTACGGTGTTCTCCATTCTTCTCACAGAGCCATCGCCGTAAATGGTCATGCCTGCCACATTTTTGTTGTTGCCGCCAAAATCGTTGTAATCTTTCCCGGTCTTGTACACAAGCACCAGTAGAGTGTCTTCGCCCTGAAAGCCTGATGCCGCCAGCCCCAGCCGTTCAGCGTCAGGGTTGTTACCAGTAACAGCTGTTACCTGTGTGGTAATATCGTAAGACCAAGGGGCACTCCAACTGCCATCATGACGCAAAAACGCCAGTTTCAGTGTAAAACGGTCATAGGTTTTTACCGGATCAGTGCCGTTTTCCGCCACTTCATCTTTTTCTACCCAGATAAGGTGCAGGCGCTCCCTGAATATGACCGGCCGTATTGCATCCCTGTAGGGGTTGACCGCGGTATCAATCTTTGTCCACTCTTTCCAGGCATTGGCTGCCAGTTTACCCGCCTGCATCCGTGATATATCCACGTTACGCCAATAGTATTCCGGCAGGTTCTCCCGTGTTTGGCCAACAAACCAGGTCAGCCCGGTGTTGCTGTTGACGTTGTCGTGATAGGCACTGACCACTTTCAGGTCTGCCACGGTTTCAAAGCGGGTCAGATAGGTTTTGAACGCCTCTTCTACGGTGTCCCGGCTAAGCTGACTCTGGCTGATATTCTCCAGCAGTTCATCCATCATGCGGGTCTGCCCGATACGCTGGGTCGGGTCAATGTAGTTTTCCGGATAATAGACCAGCCGCGAAACCCCGCCCCAAGTGCTGTAACGGTTATTCACCGTCCAGTCGGTGAAAAATTGTCGGGTTGACACATCGGCACGGGCATTGGGCTCTATCCGGTTCAGCGCCCGGTTGATGTAGAGCTGAATGCCGGCAATCGCCTCTGCCAGTCGGGTGATTCTCACGGCAGAAGAGACCTGATTATCGATCAGGAAATAGCTGTACAAATCATCCCGGCTTTGCAGGGACACACCTTCTGGCTGGATATTCGCCAGAAACCAATTGCACAGCACGCTACTCAGGCGCTCTGCGGTATAATCCTCCAGCGCCTGAGCCTGTTGTGTACTCAGACCGGCTGCCATATTTTCTGCCAGCGTTTGCCACTCATCCCAAGAAGGGAGTTCTGGCACAGTTTTGCTTGGTTCAGTCACGTAGCGGATATTCACCAGTGTGCGGATAACCGACGGCATCGTGTGCAGTTCTGATGCCACATCTATCCATTGCAGTACGGTGTTGATATCTTGCCAGCACTGAAGGCGGTTTACGCCGGCGGAAACCATGGCCTGCGTTACCATACTGATGTCCAGCCCCATCACTGCGGCCAGCCTGTCTGCCGCCAGTGTCTGCTGGCGCAGCATATCCAGCGTGTCAGAGCCGGGATTGCCCAGCCCATTAATCCACTGGTGGAATCGGTAGAGTGAAAACAGAGTATCAATATTGTGCTGTCCGGCGGGTTGGCCTTTTGCCCCCAGCACGGCGAAGCCGGAGATGACCAGCACGGAAAGTTCCGCTTCACTGAGGCGCAGTGTCTGTACGGAAAGCGATAACTGTGCCATCACATGGCAGAATTGTACCAACTGGGCCGTTTCACTGGCATTTAACGATTCTCTCAATACCAGTGTGATAAACCCGGCAATATCCAAACTGCCCGGTCGCAGGTTATCGGTCCACAACAGGATATAACGCGCCATATCCGGTGACGCCAGATGCAGCGTTGCGGCAATAAACGGTGCCAGAATTTCAGCCTGAAGTTCTCGATTGTTACTTTGTGCTATATCTTCACTAAGACGCGGCCGGAGGGTATTAAGCAGATTACTGATTTCCGGTGAAATATTCCCGCTGACCTCCGGAGTACATAACAACCAGAGCATTTCAGTGGTTATTTCCGCTTCGGTCAGCCATTGCGTCACCTGATAGAACCAAATGACCAGCCGTGACAACTCACCAGCAGACAATGAAGCTGTTGTTTTGCCATTGAACGGCGAAAAGCCATAAAGCATACCGAGTTCATTGACCGTCAGATGATGGCTGCGGGACAGTAACGTAAGGCGATAAAGTGAAGAGATAACAGAGACAGAAAGTGTAATGTTATTTTGTGCGTCCAGTACCCCCGCCAGTTTGCCCAACTGGTACAGTTCACCACTGTTGACCCCCAAACCACGCATCAGGGCTGAACGGGCGAAGGTGGCCTGCCCCTCACCCGGATCAATGCTGACTGTGCTGCCGTCGGCTTCAAAGATTTTCCCTTTCAGCGGAGGTGTATTAAAGATACGGTTAAAATGACTGGCCCTGTCGTCATCGGCATATTGATTGATGACCGATCCATTCAGCACCTGTGCATCATCAACGCTCAATGTATAACGGTTACTGTAGAACAGAGTATGAAAAACTTTAGTCAGAACTGAATCGGTTATGACGCCCTGTGCATTATCACTGCGTACAATCGTTTGCAGTTCATTCGGCGAAAGCCCGCTAGCCAGACACAAGCGAATGGCTTTATTCAGTTTGAGCGCAAATATTGTCAGGGGATAAGATTCAAAAGTGAATATCCCGCCACCCTGATTTTCGGCGTAGCTGGAAGAGGTATAGCGATAGGCGTATATCTTTACACCGTTTTTGTATTCGCTATCAGATATGTTCGTCAGATAATTACTTTTAAAACTCGTATTGGCAATCAGAGGCCCGGCAAGATTACCGACAATCCCACTTGTTCCTGAATTTTTTCTGAGAGTCGCCCCAAATTCTCTTGAAACTTTAAAATTGGCCCGTATAAAAAACTGATTATTTCCTTCATACATCAAATCAAAATAATTCACATGCTTGTCATAATCATCTGTTTTTACACGTGTTATTTTATAAGCTTCAAGTTTACTCTCATTATTTATTACCAAGCCCGTTGAAATATTATCCACATAAGCAGAGGCGCCGTCAGAATAGCCATTCTGCAACATCCCGAGGTATTTCTGCACTTCGGAAAGCTCAAGACCATAATGCTTGGCTATCCACGATTGTGACGCGAAATTCTCGGGTGTGACATTTTCACTGAAGTTTTTCGCAAATAAATCATCAGCGTTCTCTTCCGTAATCTCTTCAGTCAAGATGTCATAAAGCTCCGGAGAGATATTAGCCAGGATCGCCAGTAATGAAGCCCCTTCCGCCTGTCCCATCACCTCCGGGTTACGGGACAGCGCTGACAGCGTACTGTCATGCGACATAATGACCTGACGGACAGTCTCATAAGGCTGGTGGTAAGGTGTATCAATGGCTTGGCGGTAAGTTGACAGGCTCTCCATCAACGCATCCGAATTCCTTCCGGTCTTGCGGGTAATATGTTCCAGCAACAGTTCGTTGGACAACGTCAGGGTGGAGATTTCCGTATCCATATTATTCTGACTCAGAGTCAGGTCAGCCAGATCCGGGCGGCGATTATCAAGATGATAAGCAGAACTTGTAAAATGCAAGTCTTTTGCTTCACGATACAACTCTGTGAGATAGCCAGCCGGTGAAAACATGGAAGCCACTGAACCCGGTTTCACAAAGGAAGAAGAACGGGAGCCAAACATTTCATCATAGCTGCGTGAAGCACTGTCTTGTTCAATTCCCAGACGGACAGCAGCGGATAATTGCGGGTTGGTGCGGGTGAAAATACGCGCTTCCAACAGGCGATTACGTTTTTTTTGTTCAGCAGCTTCGCGATAGAGATAGTGAGCTTCTCCCCAGCTAAGCTGTTGTTCGAACATACTTCTCAATTCATGGAATGAGAAAGGCTGAAGGTCTGCGAGAGTCATTGCTTGGCTATCGCGGGTTTGATTGATTTTGTTCAGTAACAAATCTGTACTGTACATAATAACCTCAATGGTTTTATAAAATAGGATTGTTGGTTAAGCGTTCAGCTGGAAATTTTGTTTATTTTGCAAGCAATTATTTGTTTTAAATGAGATTAATGATATTAAAGAGGATACCATTCCAAATAAGGAAATAACGTACGGTTTTCTGCTGAAATTTCGCTTTAATCATAAAATTTATCACTGGCTTGAATGCCAAGGCTGTCATCAATATTGTGTCATGCAGGCTTCTTCTTCTCTTCCTTAAAATAAAGAAGAGTACCAAAAGGAATACATGCTCAAGTCCAGGATCGAGCACAAATCCACATATTCTTTCCATCAAGAGTAATTAAATTTTATTTATCATTGATAAATAGGATTACGGCCCTGATCCTGATTTGGCGAGGCCAAGAGTTGATGGGCCCAAGTGACAGCCAGACAAACGTCATTACGGGTTAAATAACCATTTTTAAACTTATCCCTTCAAGTTAATGAGGTATATCTGGCAGGCTTAGCAACGTTAAAGGAATTGTCACGACGACCACCGTTGTTTTATGGGAAGGTTTTATGGGCAGGTTTTATTGGCAATGGCGACAGAGTTGGGTACGCTTTTGCGTCGCGAAATTAACCCCTCTTTAATTCGTGTCATCAGATTTTCCTTCTATATATTTATATTTGTTTCTTGTTATTTTCTGTAAAGTTAATTGATAACAGTCACCTATATGATAATAATAATCAATACGATTTATTATTGGCAATATATGAACGGAATCACGCGATGGGCATGACAATTGACAAAGACTGTATATCTGCTAATGCATTGCCATTTACCCTTGATTATTGCCTGTTATTGTTGCAGAACCCTTCTTCCAATCAGGCTCTGCCTCTTTATACTGCTTCACCTGAAATCTTCCCCATTAACGAACTTGAAACCAGAAGGGACAAGAAGATGATCCTGTCATCTTCCCGGCAAGGTATTGATTTTTTAACTTATGCCGCAATAGCCCGCTTTATATGGGTTTTAAGCCCGGCAGTACGCTTTGCAGATGGAGGATTGAATTATTGCTCAGGCGAGTTGATGCATTTGCCATGACTATATTTAGCCATATTTAACCATGACCATATTTAACGTGTTGTCACCCATAAAGTTTATCAATAGGACAGTAGGAGCCTTTGAGGAGAATTATCATGCCGAATAATAGCTACCAATCTCTGCTTATGTCAGCGCAGGCGACTCTTAAAGAGATACAGCGAAAACCGGATATCAAGGTGTTGATTCAGGCGATTAAACAAGGATTCAGCGAAAGCGGTCATAAATGGACCCCTGAATTGATCGGACAGCAGAAAATGCTGGAGAAGACGTTAGAGAAAGATGCTTACATGCGCTACAGCAATGACAAACCGGCTGATATCAGCGGCCTCAATGAAAGTGAGCAACGGTCATTTGTCAATGATATTAAGACGCTGGCAGCACGTACGACTACGGCCGATATCTTGGTACAAGGCAGCGAGAATACCGCCTTGTCCTCTCAAACCGATGCTGCCCTGGGCACTGCCGATGCTTTCCGGGTCATTCCCAAAGATTTCAAACAACGCCATAGCACTCGCTCCAAGGTGGGTGCCAGGCTAACCATTAACGTTGACAAGGCACATTTCAGCTCGCTTGCCAGTGCGCTGACCCGATTGTTCAATGATGACAACCGTGGCTGGCTGGAGCAGGCCAAAATCATGGGGCCGAAAAATCTGGGCCGCCGTACCGACCAAGCCGTGATCTACCTTTCCAATGCAGGGGTCGAGCATGCACATGCTATCGGCCGTCAGCTCAATGAGTTACTGCCGGCGACAGCCTTTATCAGACATACTCCGATTGGCATGTATCACGTAGACAAAGGCATTTCTTACTCTGAAACGGTTGAAGGTGAATCGAGCAGTCATGGTCAATCCCGGGCACGACTGATCGCAGCGGCAGCAACAGAATCCCTGCTCACCAATGCCCCGCTCGAGAAGACCCTGGGGAAAACCTTGCAAAGGCGGGGATACGATGTATCCAACCCGGCATTGCTGGCACAAGCGGTACGGGATCGTGAACTCAAAGGGGGCTTAATGCCTATAGGAAATGGCACCGAATCCCGCGAAGGGAGTGCCGATATTCAACAATTTGCCGCTGATCCGGTATCGTTCGCTGAATCCAATACCATCAGTGTGGAAGCATTGGTCAGGGCAGGACAACTCCCGGCAGAGGGACACGCTCAATTGGTGAAGGTCAAGCCAGGCCTATACGAAGTTGAATACATTGATCTGGGTACAAATAATGTTGCGGGCAGCACGAACAGCGTACCCGCATATTTCCTCGGCTACAACGGCGCAAATCAGGCTAAGGCGTTGCCTGCCTATGTGGATATTCCTAAACAGGCGGTTCCGGGAAGTTTTCTGTTCACGGGATCATTGTCGGGATGTTCAATCGTGGTGACCCACCTTGATGACAATACTTATCGAGTCTACCACGACGGCCGGGTTAACAGCTCGTTGCTGTATGATAATGTGGTCATGGCCGTGGACTATCAGGATTATCAGGTCGCCGGTACGGCTGAAGGTCTTGCTGCGGCTTACATGCAATACGTTGATGGTGAATGGCAACTGGTGTTCCAGCGTCAGGAGTACCAGCGAGAAGGTCATATGCTCTGGCCGAAGCTGCGCAACGGCGAGGAGCCGCTGTCAATTCAGGTCGCTGACAGTCAGGTAACTGCTCATGGTCAGGCAAAATTCACTGATTACCGTGAAAAAATTCACCAAAAACTCAAAGAGGTTGCTGATCAGTTCGGAATATCAACCGAGGGGATCTCTGATGGTATATATAAAGAAGGGGAATTTTCTCCGCACCATTCAGCGATTGCCGCATGGATTGGGCTGCGTGATAAGGTTCAGGACAAAATCACAGCAGACACTCAACAATTAGTGGACAAGCGAAGCGATCTCTATCAGCTCCGGAACAGCACCAGAGACAGTGCCAAACTTGCCTTTATTGACCAACAGATAAAGCAGCTCAATATCACGCTGGATTTCTACAAAGAGCAATACGATTCCGTTTTGCGTGAAGTGTTCTCCGTCGAACAAAGCTGGTTGTGGCAGCAGATAAAATCCAAGAACGGTATGGATGCCGTGTTGCAGATTAATGATACCGCTATTCAGGGTGGTGGTCAGGAACACAATCTCAGCCTGGGCGAACGTTATGCTATCGCCGAAGCTTATCAACGAAGGGAAACGCCCCCTGAATTTATTGATGGCTTGCGTCACTTTCAAGATGTCAGCATTCCGGGTTTTGACGATAGAATGTCGACACTGGAGATGAAAGACCTGTTTTTTGACAGCCAGCTTACCCCCAAGCAACGGGGAGCCTTAGTCGGCCGCATCACTAAAGCGAGCCAAGCTGAATACATTGATAAAGTCCTGAACCAGACCGCCGTATTCAGCGAAGATTTTCAACGTGCCGGCAGTATCTCCAGCCAGCTGGTACCACAAGATTTCTATCTGTCATTGGTCGGAGATGTCTCTGGCGGCCGTTGCTATCCGTTGGTCAGGGCCATGGCGGTGGCGTTGTCCGGCAATGGTGAGGTGGGTGTCAACAGTCTGGTGGAAAAACTCTTTTCGGCCGCGGCTTCCCCTCAGGAAGGCAGTTCCACGCTGCTAAAAAACAGTCTGGCAAGACTCCACTCCAATGTTGAGGCCGTACAGGCGTCAACGGCGCGGGGACAGGTTACTTTACCCGAAGTTAGTTCCCTGCTGAAAGAATCGGCTGGCACCTCAACCTTCGCCCTCAATACCCGAAATCACGCAATGATGGTGGGAGTGACCGTTGGAGCTGAAGGACGCCGGTACTATTTCTATGACCCCAATGTCGGAATTTTTGCATTTGACAACGTGGAAAATTTCTCCCATGCCATGGAGAAACACTTAGTGACACGCAAATTGGCCGTGCATTATGGCGCATTTGGCAGCAAGTCGACCCCCGCCTTCAACTTGGTGGAGATCGATCCTGCCAAGATGGCAAAAGTACCGGTAGGCAATGGGTTGGATGTTGCTGACTTGACCCGCCCCGATGAACTGGCCACCGTCATAGAGCAACGTCAATGGGCCAAACAAGTCGTCAATACCCAAGAAAAGGTTGCCGAAAGCACCCAGTTACGTACTGCTTTGGTGACCCTTGATGCTGAGCTGTGGGGAGAAAGATTCGACAACGCCATAACAGAGCTTGCCAGGGAAAATGGACTTGACCAGCGCTGGATGCCGGTGATTGACAATATCAAGGAACAGGATGAAGGCCCTTATCGCATCCAATTCATCAATCGCGATAACCTTGAAGAAATGTGGATAAACAGCAGCGATGATACCTTTATCAAATTCCGCCATTTTATTGATGAGCATATGCGCACGTTGGGTCAGCATTTCACCCTCGAACGCGGCCAGATACAGCACAATGGCGGGGTTGGCGAAGCCGCTCCCGTTGATGGGCTGAACGCAGGGTTTGCGGTACAGACGCTGATCCAGTGGTTTGCCAACAAGAACCGCAACGATGCTGCACAAGGGATATCTTCGCCAGATCTGGCCACTGCACTCAAGATCCACAGCTACCTTAACTACGCCCAAATGGCGCACAGCAGCATCAACGATGTGGTTAAAGTGACTGAGCTGGTGCGTACCGCATTGCGCGGTGAAGTGGTGGGTGCCGAAACATCACTCAAGGAGTTTTCTTCCGCTCTAGCGCATACTGCCAACGAAGGCATAGGCTTGCTTTTTGGTGGCGCTTTTGTTGGGTTAGACGCCTATGAACTCGCCCATGCAGAAACGGATACACAGAAAGCGGTATTTGGAACTCAACTGGCGTTCGATTCCGCCAGTTTCGTGACCGGTGCTGCCGGATTTGGTGCCGGCATGGTCGGAGCATCAACAACTGCGGCCGTTCTCGGTGGTGCAGGGGTAATCCTTGGCGGGCTTGCCGTGGGCTTCACCGCACTGGCCCAGGCTTTTGGGGCAGTCGCCGAGGATGCCAAGGCTGTGGGGCGTTATTTCGATCTGCTCGATAAAGCCTACGCGGGTAATGGTTATCGGTATGACAGCGGGCAAGATGTGTTGGTGCCTCTCGCCGGCGCTGTCATCAAGACGTTAGATCTGCGCAATAAACAGGTGGGCTTCGACAGCCAGTACATCTACCGTACCCATTCTGGCCCTACAGGTTCAGGGAAAATCAATTATTTCTTTTGGGTCGGAGATTCTCCGAGAATGGTGCACGATCGCAGCCAGGCAATCGAAGTGCGCAGTGGAATCGGTCATAAAGAGGCTTCCCATAAGCTCGACCACAATGACAGTAATGTGCTGATCTTGCCGGGTACACCCAAATCCTTCATCAAATACGAATATATGATACTCCCGGGGGCAACTACGCGCGGTGATACCGGCTTCGATGTGATCCGCAAGCTCGAAGATGATAAGCGCTTTGACTATGATTTCTACGTTTTCCCGAGTGAGTATACGATCCGCAGGATCCATCAGGAGTATGTGGCGACACCTGTTGAAGTCATACTCGACCAGCGCAGCAGGAAACTGATAGTGCCGGAGCTTCCCAAGGAGCTGCGTGGCTACCTGCATTACGAAATCAAAGGTGCAGGCGGCGAGTACCTGATCGGGTTGAACGAAGGGGCGAGTGTGAAGCTCATGAGCGACGTTATCAAACCGGACGGCACGTCACGCTGGATCATTGATAGCAGCCAGCTTGACAGCGACACGATCAAGGTCACGAAAAACCGACTGGAAATCGGTGGGGTTGTGGTGGAACTTGACCCGTCCCAGAACGGACAGGTGCTGCTGGTCAACAGCAATAACGAAGTGCGCGAAATCAACTTCTCCACACTGACGGCTGATGTGATCAAAGAGGATGCGAGCAAGTGGCAAGTACCCGGCCAGCAAATCGAGCAGCATTTAAGTGATCTTGCCAAAGCGCATCAGTTGCACGGGCAATATGTGGTGGTGGAAAACTACAGCCACAATGGGCATGATGTCGGCCAAGCCTTCTATGATGTCGCTAAAGATCGGATGATATTCACTGACACGACCCAAGAACAGGCCAAACACGCCCAGCTGGGCGCAGTGATGGGCGACCACGCTTATTTCTACGACGCCGACAACGCGGCGGCATGGCGGGTAGACATCGCCACCGGACAGGTTGATGCGCAGTTTATGCCATGGTTCAACCATAATGCGGGCAAGATCAGTCGGCTATGGCAAGAAGGAAATGCAGTTTATCTGGCACGCCATTATCAATTGAAAGAGAGGGCAGCCGAGCTGGGTTACCGGATCGTCGGTGACCGAATGGAGCTCGTCAGTGTTGTGGGTGACCATGAGTTGCTCCAACAGTTGGCAAACACCGACAGACATGGTGATGTGCTCGGTGCGATACGCCAGAGCTACGAGAGCAACAGCACCCGGGGTGAGTTGTCGACATATACGCTGGGCACACAGCAGGTTCAGCCGACGGGTGCGGACCTGATCACGGTATTTGGCGTAGATGCAGATAACGTGAAGCACCGCTACTGGATACGCACCAACGACGGGACGTTGATCAAGCCAAATCTGGCTCCGCCAGCAGATAACACCCTGTCCTTAGAAGAGCTTAAACAAGCCCGCAGCCACTGGCAAATTCCGGCTGATCTGGTATTAGCAGGCAGTATCACCACCCCTGCTGGTAAAGAAGTGTTCTTCTTCTACAGCCATGAGCAAAAGGTCCTGTTCCGTCAGGAAGGCCCGGGGCAGACAGAACTTGACGCCAGCCATCCCACAGCATTGCGCGTCAGCACTCCCCCACTGGCTAACGTGGTCAACCTGAATGGTGGCTTGCTTGCCATCACTGAAGATGGGCGTGTGGCTCAACTCAATGCGTCGGGACAGCTTAACTACGAAGCCGTTAACGAACATTGGCTCAAGGAACGGACTCATTGGTGGCAGGATCTGGCCGGCGTCGCTGGCAGCGGAGCTACCCTGGCCGTGTTTGGCGTCAAAGGCACCGATGGCAAGAGCCAATTGCCGGTGTGGTATCACAACGGACAAGTGGTAGTCGCTTCAGCAGAATTACAGGGCAAGCCATTACAATTTCTGGGATTCGAAGCGGGTAGCACCTCCGCACGGTTCTTTGAACCTGAAAGCGGTAAGCTATATTACCAGCCTGCCATGACCGCAAGTGAGCTGGCTGCCGCTTTTGGCTCTGACCAAGTGCTTGACACATCGGCGCAGATCCCTGTTGCCAGTGAATTGACACCTGAATTGTCCCTAAAAGAAGTACAGCTGGTTGATGTCGGCATGCGCCTGACCACAACCAAGGGCGAGATTTTGTTCCGGGCCAATAATGGCAAGTTGCAGTTAATTGGTGTTGACGAAGTATGGCAGAGCAACAACAAAACTGATCAGGCGCAGGCACTCTCTGAACTTGCCAGTCAGTGGCATGCCCAAGGGGCACTGACCTTACAAAGCCACAACACACCAAGCTGGTTTGATGTTGGCAGCGGTCAGAAATTTGTAGGCAATGGAATCCGAACCTCAGATCATCTGAGTTTTATCGGAGCCGATGCAAAAAATAAGACGGCGTATGTGTATGATCAGACGAATCAGAAACTGTACTGTCTCAATGATGACAAAACCTTAACAATCAATAAACTCAATGACGTAGAACGAATTAATTCCTCTTTGCTGCTTCAAGGAGGGGAAGCCGATGACAATCTGACACCACCACTTATTGACGGTGTCGATAGTCTGCTGCTGTATGGTGGAGCCAATCACGACTCCTATAATTTCACTAGGGAAGCGTGGGATCACTACCGTACCGTGATCATCGATAATAATGATCCGGCACAAAAGTTGGATCGCCTGATCCTGCCGATAGCGAATCCGGAAAGCATTCTGGTGAGCCAGCACAATGATGATTTGATGTTGACTGACACAGGCAACGGGACAGCATTGGTGGTGCGTCAGGCATTTGACCACAAGGTAAAGACCCATCTGCATATCAATCTGGAGGGAACCTCATCAATGATTAACGTGGATGATCTGGTCAAACGCTTAAGCAAAGCAAATGACACTCAAGGCTCTCAGGACATGCTGATGGATTTATCCTGGGCTAGCCGCCAAGCTGTCAAACCTGCCATGATGGCTGATGCAGTTGCTACTTTCTCAGAAGAAGAAAACTTGATCCTGGGAAATCTGGTTGGCGCAATGGCTGCATTCCCTGATGCCGGAAGTGTTCAAGGGAACACGCTGCAAAACCTTCAGCCAGCCGAGGCCGAACAGCCGCTGATGTTGCCTAACCCCAAAATTTCCTTACTATAAATACAAGAAACAACAGGAGGGGCAATCCCCCTCCTTTTTTCAATACCCAACCTTTTCCAATACCTTCCCTGACTCGCTCTCATGTCATCACTGTCGAATAAATTCCGGTATTGCTGGTTTGTATATCGGCTTTCTGTATCCCTAGAAAAACACAGCTGCACCAACAATAAATAAGCCTGAATTGCCGGCATCCAAAATAGGAAACAATTCCCCTATGCTGCCCCGAGGTTTGTGAAATCTGAATAGTTGTACTTGGGTCGATGAACTGGCCATTCCGATAAATTCTTCATTAGGAATAATCATATTCCACCAAATATTGAGTGTAATCTGGTTCACATTTTCTTCATGTCGGAATGTGGTATTTAATTCCTGTGCATAATCAAAATCCCGATAGTGGCAGCTATAGTTAGGGCTTAATTCTTCCAGCAGATCTTCATATTCATTGAGAAACTCACTGTATCGGTAGTCACGGTTATTTTGTAGAATCGCCATGACACCATTATCTGCCAGACTGCTTCTGGCTAACTCTAATACCCTTTCCCGATCCATCCATTGAAAAGATTGTGCGGCTATAATCAAATCTGGATTATTCACATTGGCGAGATGTTGTTCAGTACTACCATGTAACCAATTGACCCATATTAATTATCTGGAACAGCAAAACTAATTAATATCATTTAACAAAGCTAATCACCATAACCAACACGATGGAGTTTTCCTATATAACACATTAATAATGTCATCATTTCTTACAAGATAACCAACATTAAATATTAATCCATAAAAAAACAATGACATTAATTATTTAAAACCCGATTAAAAATTGGCTAAAAATATAAACCTTATCTCTCTATAATAAATAACAACAAATCAATATTTATTCAATACCATTAAAGGAAGCTCCCCATTTGTTCTAATTTAAAGCTTATATTCCCCCTTACCTTTATCTGAATCACCAGACATAATCTGTTTATTGTCAAACTGTTTACTGTCATCTGTAAAATATACATAACGCCCATGTTGAAATATGTAATTCACAATATCAGAAGCCCCCTTTTGGCTGAAAGTCACTTTGATATAATGGCCGGCGTCAATACTTTGCTGACTATCACACCACGGAGTCCACATACCACCGGTAGATGAATCATTTCCCGGAGAAACAGTCACATGGTCAGGAAAGAGGGGGAAGAGTTTATTTTCTGACTCCTGATTAAATAAATTCACTTTGTATTTACAACCAAAATTATTATCAACATTAATAATATTTCGAATATCTGACATGTTAATCACTCCTTAATATACCTTAAAGGGTTTTTAGTTTTACTACATACCAAAGGAACAATAATACCGCCTATACAAACCACTCAATAATTACCTCTACAGGATTATCGGATGATATACCACTATTAAAGACAGGTCAGGCTCACAATTACAAAACTTTAATACTTTTATTGTTAACGGAAAATAAAATTTAATCTGTCGCTATACCATTCGTTATTTTATTGTTGAAGATATTTTTATTAACAGAAAATAAATATGAAAAATAAACAAATAACGCTTAATCAGGCAAAAGAATTTTTCTGTGATGGAATGACCATTATGGTAGGTGGGTTTATGGGCGTTGGGACACCACAACATTTAATTACCGCGCTATTGGAAACCAATGTAAAAAATCTAACCATCATCACCAACGATACTGCGTTTGTTGATACAGGTATAGGGCCATTGATTGTTAATAACCGGGTAAAAAAATTAATTGCATCCCATATTGGCACTAACCCAGAAGCAGGCCATCGCATGCTTTCCGGTGAAATGGAAGTGCAACTGATACCACAGGGTACGCTGGCAGAGCGGATTCGGTGTGCTGGTGCAGGCTTAGGTGGTTTTCTGACACCAACGGGTGTAGGGACTATCGTTGAAGAAGGCAAAGAGAAAAAAGTCATCAATGGCCGGACATACCTTCTTGAACTCCCGCTATATGCTGATCTGGCATTGATTCAGGCCCACCAAGCCGACACTTCCGGCAACCTGACCTATCATCTCAGCGCACGTAACTTTAACCCACTCATTGCAATGGCTGCGGATATCACTCTTGCTGAATCCGATGAAATCGTACCGATGGGTTCCCTCGATCCGGACTGCATTGTCACACCGGGAGCCATCATCGATCATATTATTATTCGGTAAGGAGGATCCACCATGAACACTAAGGAACTGATCGCCCGCCGTGTTGCCCTTGAACTGAATGACGGCGATATTGTTAACCTTGGCATCGGCCTGCCCACTCAGGTAGTGAACTATCTGCCTGAGGGGGTACATATCACCCTACAGTCTGAAAACGGTTTTCTCGGTTTGGGGCCTGTCACGCAGCCGGATAAAGATCTGGTCAACGCAGGAGGTCAGCCTTGTGGAGTACTGCCGGGAGCATCGATGTTTGACAGCGCCTTCTCCTTTGCACTGATCCGCGGAGGTCACGTTGATGTCAGTGTGCTGGGCGGGTTGCAGGTCGATCAACACGCCAATCTTGCTAACTGGATGGTGCCGGGTAAAAAAGTATCTGGCATGGGGGGTGCCATGGATCTGGTAACCGGTGCCCGCAACGTCATCATTGCAATGGAACATTGCGCAAAAGATGGCTCAGCCAAAATTCTGCGTGAATGCACGATGCCACTAACAGCGGTCAACGCAGTGGATACACTGGTTACTGAACTCGCTGTATTTCGTTTCGAAAATGGCCGGATGGTGCTGTGTGAATATGCACCCAATGTGGACATTGACACCATCAAGGCAAAAACAGAAGCCGAATTTATTATCTCTCCAGACGTGAAAATAATGCCGATTAATGTCGCTGGAGGCCACCTATGATCGCCCGCATTGCTCGTGTGATGACACGGATTGTCAGCCGTTATCTGCCCGATCCGCTGATTTTTGCAATGCTGCTCACTATTCTCACTTTTATCACCGCCCTGTCGTTAACACCAAGCACACCAGTGAATCTGGTCAAAATGTGGGGAGATGGTTTCTGGAACCTGCTTGCTTTCGGGATGCAGATGGCGCTGATTATTGTCACTGGTCACGCACTGGCGAGCTCTGGTCCGGTTAAGCGAATCCTGAAACTGACAGCCTCGCAGGCAAAAACCCCCGGACAGGGGGTAATGCTGGTGACTTTCTTCAGCGCTGTCGCTTGTGTCATTAACTGGGGTTTCGGGTTGATTGTCGGCACGATGTTTGCCCGCGAGGTTGCTCGCCGGGTGCCTGGTTCTGATTATCCGCTTCTGATCGCCTGCGCTTACATCGGTTTCCTGACTTGGGGTGGCGGTTTTTCCGGCTCAATGCCTCTGTTGGCAGCAACACCGGGTAACCCGGTTGAACATCTCTCAGGGCTGATCCCTATCAGCCAGACTCTCTTTACCCCTTACAACATTTTTATCACTCTCAGCCTCATCATCATCATGCCGTTTGTGACCCGTATGATGATGCCGAAGAAAGACAATATTGTGATGATCAACCCCCTGCTACTGGAAGAAGAACCTGATTTCCAGAAAAAAATAGCGCGGGACGCCCCATTCTCTGAACGTATGGAAGAAAGCCGTGTTATCACGTGGATCATCGCAATACTGGGTTTCACCTACCTCGGCATATACTTCAGCGAAAACGGATTCAACATAACCATTAACACGGTCAACATGATTTTCCTGCTGATTGGCTTATTACTGCATAAAACTCCGATGGCATATATGCGTGCCATTGGGGCGGCGGCGAAAAGCACGGCAGGGATTCTGGTTCAGTTCCCCTTCTATGCCGGTATTCAACTGATGATGGAAGGTTCAGGACTCGGTGGCCTAATTACTGAATTTTTTATCAATGTCGCCAACAAAGACACCTTCCCAATCATGACGTTCTTCAGTTCCGCACTTATCAACTTTGCCGTGCCATCTGGTGGTGGTCACTGGGTCATTCAGGGACCATTTGTCATACCTGCCGCTGAAGCATTGGGGGCAGATTTGGGTAAATCCGTTATGGCCATCGCCTATGGTGAACAGTGGATGAACATGGCACAACCGTTTTGGGCATTACCCGCACTGGCTATCGCAGGACTCGGTGTACGCGATATGATGGGTTATTGCATCACAGCCCTGCTTTTTTCTGGTTTGATATTCATTATCGGCCTAATCTTGTTTTAACGAGAATATGCATTAAGCTAAAGATATGAGATATTCAAGCTTCAAAATCTCAACCCTCATTTTTAATTTCAAGGATTTTTCATATTAAAAATTAGATTTTAATGAGCAGGAAGATCTATAAAATATGAAGCGCTCCAAAAAAATTGACAGATTAAACTAAAATTCTAATAATGCCTGAGATAGAAATTAAACTGGACTCAAGCTATTTAATTTTAGGGGCTGTCCTCGATAACTAATATAATCTAGCCCCCCCCTTTCTGTTTACTTAATTAGCGGGGTTGGTATAGGCCGTTTGCTTTACTTTAGAGAAATTGGCGTAGATATATGGCAAGGTTTGCAAAACATCAATGAAAGCTTGATGGATTAGAGATTAAAGTTTATCCTGAACATATAGAAATACTTTAAGATAAAACTACTGCTAACACCTTAGAACTCCACTATATTAAAACATATTGGAGAGATCTTAGTCATATGCAACCATATAATCAGGCATATCATTAATATTAAATTTTCAATTGTTGTTGTTTCCAAAAATAGGGTTTATACAAAAGCTTACAAACGTGTACTTGGTGATCTTAAACTCTGATAGGAAAACTTGAAAAAGTTGATATAAAATGTCCTATCGGTGATTCAATATTAATTATGGTCAGTGATGAAAATATTTTTCATATCTGGGAGTCAGAATTTATCTGATTATAGATATGCTCTGCTTTTCTTTGTGATTATGCAGAATATGAGAGCAAAGCACATGATAATGGTAGTTTTTGTGATAGCCATTATATTTATAATAACATAATTTCTAAAATTATGTCTGTGTCAGGTAATGGATTAAAGTCTTATATTTCTCTTTATTTAGACTATGATACTTAGAAGATGCCTATTGCGATAATAAAACAAGAAAGTTTTATAACTATTCTACAAAAACGTAGATGAAAAATATGACCTCATTTTATCTGGATCAAATTCATTAAATGAGCAGAGAAATCACCATTGATTTCCTTGTGTGATATTAACAATTATTGCCTATCGTTAATCAGCTTTCGCTTTGGGAAAAATTTGGCTGTCGAGTGACCAGCAAATTTGCGATACATTAAAATAAAAATATTTTGGCAAATCTGAACACTTAAACCAGATATAACTTGTTAAAGTCAGTACCACCAGTTGCCTTGTCTCATCGGTGTCCATCAGTCTTACGCACTGCATGATTACCATATCACCGAATATCTAGCCTTGATGCCATCTGCCGCTTGCAACCTCGCTATATAAGTGATCGAGACGAATAAAATGCGACTTAACAAGCAACTTTATAGCTTACCTTTTAATTTCGATATAAAGTGGATTGTAAAATAAGAAAGTCTATAATCTTATTATAAATTTATTAGTATGAAGATTTTCATTAGTAATCATGGCACATAAAAATGTACTGTAAAAATAGGTGAAGAAAGATGAAGAGATTAATAGGTGTGTTATCAATGTTAGCAATAATTATCTCAGGTTGTGTTTCAGTACAAAAGCCTTTTTCGATGGATTATAAAACCAATGACTCAACATTTCATTTAACTAAATCATGTATAGAGCAACTTATTCCGAAAGAAAAAAGCAATATGATTTTCATGAAAATAAAAAACAGTGCTGATTGCAGCAAGCCATTCAATCTATTTTGGGAAAGAAATGTAGGAAAAGAAGTGTCTGTTTTCTTTAACGGAAAACCGGCGTTTAAAAATACCAATATAATCAATCCCATTCATACTGAAAATGGGTTTGATCAAGCTGTTGAATCTAACGCAATATTAAATGATATAGTTAGCAAACTAAATTAATATAAATTAATGGCTTCTTTTTTGCCAAAGAAGCCATAAGATAATCATATTAATAATTAATTTATTTAAATAACTATTAATAAGTTACTTCTATTGTTTGACCTATTGAATGACTCTTGAAACGAATACGATCTGTACCAGCGCCATCATTACCTTGAATCGTATAAGAGCCTGGCCCTATCGTACTGACTTGTATCATCCCTGAATTTGATGCAAATTCAATCTCAATATCAAATGATGAGGGCGCTTCAGAAATAGTATCAAATGAAACAGTATAAGCATAAGGTCCTACATGTTCAGCTAAGTCAACCCATGGTCCCCATGTAAATGGAGGTGCCCAAGCTTGTTTTCTCATAATAACCTCTCATTTTAATTAATGAACTTAATAAACATAATGAACTTTATTTTTATTACATAACAACAAAGTAAAATTAATGCATACTACTTAACGCATCCATAAAATGGATGTAACATAAAGAAAAATAAAAGCCAAAAATTTATTTCAAATAAAGTTCACCCAAAATATAAAATAATATAATTATGACCATTAATAATAAAGATAAAACCTCCAGTATAAATCATTTATTATTCATCATAACAACCAAATAAAATAAACCGATACGAAATATTAAATTTTTAATAGTGACTATTATCATATGTTTCGTAAAATATAAATAAAATAATGTAATTAGAATTTACTTGAAATTATTATTTGTCGCAGATAAAATATTCGTACAGTTAACTAATCACATCAAAACAATTAACCAATGTTGCATATCGACCACTCAATGCAGCCATTGCTGCTTTATGTACTGAATCTGCATCAATTAATGAACCATCAATATATCTGAGATCACGACTGGCACATATATCTGCACAGACAAAATTCTCATACCCTAATTCTGACGCTTTAATCGTCGTAGCCGTTACTCACATATGCTTATAAAACCAGCCAACACTAACTGATTATGGTCAGTCAGTGATAATAAATGACTTAATTCAGTATGGTGAAATGAGTTAGGCAGTGATTTAACAATGATTTTTTATTCACAATGAGCCTTAATGTCATTAATCAAACTGACTTTATCTGTTGATAGGATCAAACACGGCAGAACCGGGTTTAGCATGATGTACAATGAAATACAGGAACATGATTTTTTCTGGTATAGACTCACTGTGACGATGTGACTCTTATCTGTGAATGAGATGCACAATGGTCTTTTGTCGGTAACAAAAAGCAACGTCATTGGCTTTGGTATGCGTTTGATACAAAAAGAAAACAGGTAATAGCACATGTATTCGGCCCTCGAACTGATGCGACCTGTCGCAAATTGCTCGACTGACTGATGCCTTTTAGCATTCGTTTCATCACCACAGGTGATTGGGGGAGTTACACCAGAGAAATTGAGCCTGAAAAACATCATTATAACGCTTTGGAGTCATGACCCAAAATTTATTAAGCGACATGCTCTGTGCCAAATCTCATCACATTTATTTTAACTCACTTTCAATATACAGGGTTACTGCCTATCATCGCTAAAAAAGAAGAATAAAAAATATAGGTTTATTATCAATTTTATTTTTCAAGATAATAATAGACAGTATCAAGATCATTATTGATTCTGTTGAGAATAACAAATGAATCTGTCACATATTTCTACGGACTTTGAAATAGAACGTGTTTTACAAGCCAATCTTACCAAGTACTGATGAAAGCTCAGAAGGTTGCCCCTCTATGAGTTATGTATAACGCTTGTTGAGTATTTGCCGTTTCTCCCGTGCTTTTCATTTCTTCTCCAAGCATTGACTTTCAGAAAAAACAGTGTCCAAAAAAAACTCAAAATGTAAACAAACGTAAATTTAATGTTGTTTTTGTTTGTTTATTGTAATTTCCTATACGTCTCGTTCACCAATTGTATTGATAGATACTTATTGGAGTATAGAAAATGACACATGTAAAGGAAATCAAACCGAGCCTAAATGAACGTAAGGCTATCAAGGCATTAATAGATCATATTTTATTTGATGAGAAGTTAGATAACCAATACCGTTTTCTAGAAAAATCTTCTATTTTCGCTCAGGAGTTACCTCGGAGTATTAGAGAAGAGTTTTACCGCTTCAAGCGAGATGAAGAATATGCTGCTATTCATGTCAAAGATAACCCTGTCCTAATCAATGGCCCGGGGCCAACGCCAGGCAGATTAATAGAGTTAGACGATGGATATAAAATTAATGATGCACAAATTTTATTAGGTTTATATGGCTCTTTATTAGGGGAAGGGATAGGATTTACTTCTCAACGAAATGGTAATATCTACAACAACATTATTCCTTTTGAAGAATTAAAAAAAGTCTCTAATCTAAGCAGTGGTTCTGATAAAGATTTCAAATTTCATGTTGAAGATGCCTTTCATCCGGCAAGAGCCGAGTTTTTAGGGTTGGTCTGTATGAGGAATGAAGAAAAAGTCCCGACTACAGTCTCTTGTATTGATGGCATTGAGCTTACGGATCAGGAAATTGATTTACTTTTTCAGAATAGGTTTAATATTTCTCATAACGCGATTCACTTAACGTCAAATGTTATTAATGAAGAAAATCAAGCAATACTCTTTGGCGCTAAAGAAAAACCTTATGTAAGAATTAATACAGCAAATTTGAATTTAGATGAAAATTCACCAGAAGAAATAAATGCAGTAAATAAATTAATTGAACTCCTGGGTAAAAACAAAAAAGAAGTTGTTTTGAATTCATCAGATTGCATATTTGTTGATAATTTCAGATGTGTACATGCCAGAGATGCTTATAAACCTCTTTTTGGAGAAAAAGCTCGCTGGTTAATCAGGGCTGTTTTTACCACTGATTTAAAGAAATCGAGAGGAATGCGGGAATCTGTTCAGAGCCGGGCTATTATTACTTAGTATTTTTATAAAAAACATAAAACTTTATCAGTTTGATAAAGACATTGTGAAATAAACAGCATATCTGGGATATTGATTTTTGACACGAAGATAGGCTTCCATTCTTAATCTGTATATATATTTTCTATAAAATCAAGGTCCTTATCTTTCAGACAATAAGTTTTACCCCTATTCTAATAGGGGTAAAACTTTATTAAGTGATAGTTTTTATCCGGTATGAAAAATAATTCATATCAAAGTCGAACACATTAACAATACATGCCTTAAATTAATTGAAGGAAATTTAATTTTAAAAAAGTTATGCTAAACTGAATTAAAGAGCTTTTCTGAAGCTAAACTAGAATGGTTCTAATTAAAAATTGGGATGTGGAATTAATATGTTTATTTATACATATAAAAACACTATTTTTATAAAAATCATTAATAGTATTGATTCGTGATAAATAAGAATATTGAAAATTACAAATGGGTAGTTTTATTTATAGCCACAATAACTCAAGCATGTGCGTGTTTTTTTGTTCAAGGCATAGGCTCTATCGCCCCGCTATTGCAACAAAAAATGTCACTGTCTGCATTTCAAATTGGGTTATTAGTATCCTCTGCCCAATTTGCTCCATTGATGGGTTTATTGATAGCCGGCGAATTACTTGATCGATTCAATGAAAAATATGTCGTCAGCATCGGTATTTTTTTAGTCGGAATATCGCTGTGTTTTACTCTGTTTTTCGATAGTTATTATGCGATCCTCTTACTGTTATTCATTCTTGGCATTGGATATAGTTCAGCACAGCCCGGAGGGGCTAAATCTGTCTCTAATTGGTTTCCAAAAAATCAATTGGGTTTTGCCATGGGCATCAGGCAAGCAGGGTTGCCTCTGGGAGGTGCACTGGCAAGTTTGATGTTGCCATTTTTGGCAATACATTTTGCTTTCTTTGCAAGTGGGTGCATAGCTATTTTGGGTGCTTGCTTATTTTTTATTTTCTATAAAGATAAGGATCAAAAAGAACAAAAAATACAAAACGTCAATATTAAATCAACCATAAAAAACAAAATTTCAATGATTAAAGAACCGATAATGTTTAATATTATGTTATCTGGCGCTTGTTTAACCGCCATTCAATATAGTGTGGTTATTTATCTCATTTCTTACTTTCATGAAGAGTTAGCAATAACACCAAGCATGGGTTCTATATTATTATTTGCAGCGCTAGTTTCTGGAATTGCCGGAAGAATAATTTTAGCAGCCTGGAGTGATAAAACGAAAACGAGCAGATATTTTCAAGTATTATGTTGTTTATTGTTTTCTTTAGTTGGTATTGCCTTGTTATTTTTCATAAAAAGCAATAGTTATTATTTTTTGTTCCCATTAATGATATTACTTGGCTTTTTTGGCATTGGCTGGTATGGCCCATGGGTTGCCTATATAGCAGATACCGCACCGAAAGATAGAATAGGGTTTGCTTTAGGGTTAGCAATGACCGCTAACCAAATTATGGTGGTGATTATTGCCCCACTAATTGGGTTATTAAGGGATATAACAAATAATTATAATTTTTCATTGATATTACTGATGACTTTCACTTTTTTTACATTATTCATGACCTATTTTAGAAATAAAAAGATCTTACTAAGAAAATATTAGCTTCAGGATTTAATCCATTGGGCAAGAAAAATTCACTCTCTTGCCCTGAACGAATATCAGATCGTTACTCTCCTTTGCCAATTCCTCTGACAAAGGAGAAGTGATTCAGGTTATTTTCTTTCAATTATTCTTCATTCACAAAGTGAATCTAATTCATCACTTAATCTGAATTAATGGATGTCGCTTTCCAATGTTCCTTCTCTGAATCCAAAAGATAGTGGAAATTTTTATCAACCGCCGTATTCCATGTTAATTGACGAAACGCAGCCCCATCGATAGGCAAATATTGCAACTCAAATCCACTTTCAGTTCGTGCTAAAAACCAGATTTTGTCGCCGGTCTGTATCAAAAAATTAAAAAATTCTCATCATGGCCGGCACTCCAAAACATGAATTTGTTCCGGTCGCAGCCCGTTTGCAATTTGATATTTATTATATTCAAACATATTGTCGACCCAGATACCGCTGCCATCTGTATAAAACGTCAATTGCCAATCATGGCAAAGGCGTTTAAATGTCAATGGGTTTGCATCAGAAATGGGATTTCCTTCATCATCACAGGGTCCGGAAACATAAAGTGACTACACTCATCACTCCAACTTGTTTCATCTTTGGATGACATGAATGTGCCACTAATGTTTTCGCCATGCCAAACTGTTGCACTCGTTTTTTCATCCATAAAAGGCGACACACTGCGCAACAGCGCCAGCAACTGCATTAAATCGTCTTCCAGTTCCTGATAATTTATCAAAAGCGCGCAACGTAATCTTAATCCTTTAGTATAAATAATATTCTTATTTCACATACACACGATCCACAATGGATTCCAAAAAGCGAAGCGCCGGAAAAGGAAGGCCATCCTGAGAAAAGAAAAATTTAAGGATTAACCGTTTATAATTGGATTAAAAGAAAAATTAAATCTGTTTAAACTAAATTGGTGAAAGGCTAATACGTTAATATCATATAAAATATTTGCACCCGCTATCAATACGCAAAGGAATGGAGGAATCAATAATGCGTGACAATAAGTTCAGTCGCTTTATCAAAGAATTTGGTGAAGCGACTCAACACAGGGCTGTGCCTAATGAAGCAATAGAGAAATGGAAAGGCAGGTTGCCGGATCAACTACTGCATTATTGGGAAACTGAGGGTTGGAATAGTTATCAGGATGGGCTATTTAGCATTGTGAACCCTGATGATTATGAAAATATTGTTGATATGTGGCTGAAAGATACACCTTTTGAGTCGATGGATCTCTACCATGTCATCGGAAAAAGTGGTTTCGGTGATCTTTGCCTATGCGGCGAAGAAAGGGGCACGAATCTGACCATCTCATGTGCATTTAACGCGATTTACTACAATCAGAAAAACGCTTATGTGAAAAATAAACAAGACGCTGATCTTGATATTTCTACGTTCTTTTCAAGCCGGGCAGCTGATCTTTTTGACCTTGAAGATAACGATGGCATCTGGATTTTCGCCAAGGCCATAGAAAAATATGGCCCATTAAGTGAGAACGAAATATTTGGTTTTGAACCAGCTCTTGTTTTAGGAGGTAAAGTTTCACTGGAAAATATCAACAAACTGGATATGTTTGTTCATTTAGATGCTTTACGGCAAATTGCTGATCCTGAAATTGAACTGGATTGATAATTCTCTCTTCTTTAAAAGAATATAAAATAATTGGCCGTTTTAACAATAGCCAATTATTTTTTCTATTAATTATTTTCATATTGTTCTAATTGTATGATTTTAATCGCAACCGCAGAAGATCCTGCTATTACTTGACCAGAAATACAAATAATTTCCCAAGGATAAACAACGTCTGTAAAAACCATTACTCCATTGAAAATAAATTCAAATACAGCCTTTTCTCCTCTAACAGCAACACTGTCCACTTCAAAAACTTTATTTCCGACATTCAAAATAAAATCGCCAATATCGCTCCACCATTCTTTCAGTATATACCCAATGGATTTCAAGTTGCATCGCGGCGGCAAGGGAATGAATCTCCGGGAGCATAGATAACTATGTGACCGGAGTGAATGAGCGCAGCCAACAAAAAGGCAACTTCAACGTCAAAGCGCTGAAAAATACTTCCGCACAATTTCCCGCCCAATTTCCATGGATGCCGTTGCAGCAGGCGAAGGTGCATTGCACACATGCAATGAACGGCGCCCCACCACAAAATGAAAATCATCGACCAGTTTGCCTTCAGCTGTCAATGCCTGAGCCCGCACGCCTGAGCCCCCGGGGGTAATATCTTCTGGTTGCAGAGCAGGGATAAGCTGACGGGCATTGTCAGTAAAAAGTTTATGCGAAAATGAACGGCGCATTTCTGCCATGCCTTCGTCAAAATAGCGCGTAGCAATCTTCCAGAACCCTTTGTATATCAGGGTCTCGGTGAGATCACGCAAGGAAAAATCTGTTTTGCGATATCCTTCGCGCTTAAACGCCAGCACCGCATTAGGCCCGACATCCCGTTTCCCATTGTGCATTCGCGTGAAGTGAACACCAAGGAATGGAAAATCAGGATTGGGAACGGGGTATATCAGGTGATTGACCAAATAGTTTTTATTGCTGTTCAGCACATAATACTCACCGCGAAACGGAACAATCTTCATCCCCGTTTCATAACCTGCCAATTTGGCAATCCTGTCACTGTGCAATCCCGCGCAATTTACGAGTTGTTTACCCTGATAGCGCGCTTGTGAGGTGTGGACTTCAATATAATCTGCATGTTCATGAATCGCGTTTACCTGCTGCTGGCAATGAATATCACCGCCCTTGCCTTGAATGATTTCTGCCAATTTTTCTGCAATTTCCGGATAATTCACGATCCCGGCATCCGGCACCAAAATTGCCCCAAGCCCATTGACATAAGGTTCACGCTCTTTTAATTCAGCTTGTGACAATCGACTGATTTCCAATCCGTTCTGCCTCCCCCGCTGATAAATATTCTCCAACAAAGGCAGTTCCTTCTGTTGCGTTGCCACAACCACTTTGCCGCACCGGTCATAATACAGCCCATGCTCCTGACAAAATTGATAAGTCGTTCGGTTGCCTTGTTTTGCCAGACGTGCTTTTAAACTGCCGGGGGTATAGTAAATACCAGAATGGACAACGTTACTGTTGTGACCGCTTTGATGGGTAGCCACCCCCTTTTCTTTATCCAGCACCAACAGGCGCAATCGAGGGTTATGCTCCTGCAGGGCATTGGCAGTGCCAAGCCCAACCAGTCCCGCTCCAATGATGATGACGTCATACATTTTTTCATTTTCCCCATGATGAACCGGAAAAATCATTCCCGGCTCATTTGTTCTTCCTGATTCAGAATAGTCATTGAATAACCGCCACTATTCCTTTATCACCCTTTCCTTTATCATCCTTTCTGCCCTTCTATCAAATCCTCAGTGAATCAAACTGTTTGATTGCAATAACAATTCGCTCAACATCACTGTCTGAAAGATGATGGTGACAAGGGAGCGTCAGTATTTTTTGTGATAAACGCTCAGTGTTGGGGAGCACTCGGGAAGGCTGGCTGTTCAACCATGCACGTTGCTGATGAATCGGGTTTGGATAGTGGATGGCTGTTTCAATGCCATTGTTGCTGAGATATTGTTGCAATTTATCCCTGTTTTCTGATTTCACGACATAGTGATAATAGGCATTGCCGGCTTTTCCACCACCGAGATCTGTTCCCGTCAGGGTGCCGGATAATTCTTGATTATAGAAGGCCGCGATTTCCTGACGACGTTGCAACCACTGATGCAAATACTGGGCCTTGATATTTAAGGCGGCTGCCTGCAAGGTATCGAGGCGTGAATTGATGCCGAATACAACAGATTCGTTGCGGGTCTGCAATCCATGATTGCGGGCAAGCCTTGCATATTCCGCAATTTCCGGGTTGGTTGTGACAAGGACGCCACCATCGCCGAAACCCCCGAGTGTTTTCAAGGGATGCAATGAGAAAGCCGCTGCATCCGCCAATGTACCGACTTGTTGGCCATTGATAGTCGTGCCGATGGCCTGGGCACAGTCTTCAATGACAAACACCCCTTTGGCACGACACAATGAGATAATCGGATCAATATCGACAGGCCTTCCACGCAAATAAACAGGGATCACTGCCTTGGTGCGTTCAGTCATCAGCGGGGAAAGGGTATCGACATTAAGCAGTTCGTCATCTCCTACATCAGCAAGGATGGGAGTTGCACCCACCGCCACGATTGCCCCGACAGTGGCCACAAACGTATTCGCACAAGTGATGACTTCATCGCCGGCCCCGACCCCCAGCGCCTGCAATGCAAGCAGCAAGGCATCAGTACCGGAGTTAAGTGATATCGCATGCGCCCCGCCACAACACTGTGACATCCACTCTTCAAATTTTGAAACCTCTTCTCCCAGAATAAAATCCCCTGTTGCCAGAACCTCTTTCCATTGATTGAAGATAAGTTCAGAGAGATCGTGTGCCTGCTCTTGAACATTGTTGCATTTGATCATAATGTCGTTGCCTTTTTTAATTTCTTCGAGTGATGGCAGCCAGTGCAATGACAGCGATTCCCGCGGCACTGACGATGGCTGTTAATGTCAATGTTTCAGAATATCCCACCATTGCGCCAAAAATCCCGGCACCAAGGTAGATGAATGGATGTGCGCCACTGGTCACAAATGTATCGACCGCGACCACTTTTCCCAGATCTTTTTCCGGCGAAAGGATTTGCATTGCCGTTGCCCAGCCCGTTAACCATGACGCCTCAACAACCCCGATAAATGTTGCCCCTAAAATCACCATCCAGGCGACACTGCCAAGCCCCAGCAAGAGCATTGCGCTACAGAGAAACAGGCCGCAAATCACGGCAAGCAAGATGAGGCGCTGATGGCCGGCAGTCAGCACCGTCAGGACGGAACCAATGCACGCTCCCGCTCCCGATGCGGCCAGACAAAATCCCCACATCGTATCGCTGAAACGATCACTGATGGCATACGGGGCGACAACCAAAAAAATGGGAAAACACAAGACATTCAGGATCAGGGTCGCGATAAATCCCAGCAATAAAACAGAATTGCCCGTAATGACCCTGATCCCGTTCAAAGCCTCCCGTATCGAAAATTCATCGTCTGAACCGCGAACCCCGATATTGGGGATCATTGCCGTGAACACTGCTGCGGCGAAAAATGTTATTCCATCCAGCAATATGCCCCATACCGGGTCCCACAATATAATCACGACACCGATTGTGGCAGGGAAAACAACGGCAACAAAGTTGTCGATAAAGTTCATTGCCCCATTGCCGGCCACCAGCGCTTGCTTGGGAAGCAAGTTCACCAACAAAACCTGGGCACACGGGCGGGATACCCCAATGCCGATACCAAATATCAGGTAGGCAAATACAAGCCACCACCAGGGGGCACTGGACATGATTAAAACTGTTGCAGCAACTTGTGCCAGTCCCCTCACGGTATCTGTCGCGATAAGAACATGTTTCGGTGATTTTCTGTCTGCCAGCACCCCTCCGGCAAGTGCGCCAATGACCGTCCCTATCCCCACAGAAGCCATGACAATGCCGAAAACATCCGCACCCAAATTGGCATGGATCAGGGCAACAGGAAGCGCCGCCAGACAAACTGCATCGCCAATCATTGACAGCCCCTGACCAATCAGTAACTTCCGGAATGATGAGGTACGTAATACTTCGGAATAAGGTGATGCGCGTTCAGAAAATGAGGTCATACGTTTTCTCCGTAAGGTGATTCTCCGTAAATAGATTCTCGGTAAATGGATTCATCGCAAAGAGAAATGCGTCCATCCGGGCAATATTCAGTGGCCAGCTTTTCCTCTCCACAATTTTTCTCATCACAACAATAGATATCGACAGTATCGTCGGCAAGTACGGTGATCCGCAGTCGCTTTTTCCGAAAATAGAGAGTGAACCGGAAAGAATGCCAATGAGAGGGCAAGCGGGGACGGAAATACAGCTTTCCTCCGTCAACCCGAAGTCCGGCCAAACCTTCAACAAGCCCCTGCCATGCCCCGGCATAAGCGGATAAATGCAGCCCATTGCTGTAATCCGATATCGGTGTGAAATCAAGATTATAGCGGCTTGCCCGTGATATAAAATCGGCAGACTGGTTTGCCTCACCAATATCAGCAGCAAGCACGGCATGGGGGCCATAGCTTAATGATGATTCATGAACAGTCCGGGGTTCATAGAACTTAAATGCGGCTTGCTTAACTTCATCGGAGAAATCCTCGGGAAACATGGACATGAGCAGAACGATATCAGCCTGCTTGATGGCTCTGGTCGTGAAATTCTCCAGTTGTGCCGCAGAGGAGCGCTCATTGTCATCCATGAATTGCGGTCCTCGTTTCTTCTCATTCCTCAACCCCGTTTCTTCAAGAGCCTGATAACCTTCAAACTCTTCAGGAATGGCAATACCATCAATAACCATCCAGGGGAGATAGACATTATCAGTGATTGTTTGCCAATTTTTGGCTTCGGTAACGGAAATCCCGGGGAAAAATTGACAGTCAACCAGCGAAAGCGCGAACTGAATACACCACCTGAGGAGATAGTTCGTAAAGAAACTATTGTCGACATGATAATGATATTCATCCGGCCCCATCACTGAATTAATGACATAGGCCTGTTTTTCATCGGACCATGTGAAAACGGATGCGGCAAATCTTGCACATTCAGCGATTATCTTATAACCACGCATATCCATATAAGCATCATCGCGGGTTGCCGACCAATATCGGTATAAGGCATAGCAGACATCCGCCGAAATATGCAGCACTTCATCGACACTCCATTCTCGTGCCACGCCGGCATCGGGATAAGAGAGCACATAATGGGGGCCATTCTCTGCTCCGCGATCATTCGATGCTTCAGGGAAACGAGCGCCGGAAAATCCTGCGGATTTTGCATACTCAATCGCTGCATCCATGCAGTGATATCGGTAATCAATCAGCGAGCGCGCCACACGCGGATCGTTCCAGATCCAAAATATACATTTATGGAGTTCGGTATCAAAGAAAGTCGCCCCTGAATGATAAGGGCTGGTCAGGCCGCGGGCGGGGGAAATAAAGCCCGGCATCGGGTCATGTGCTCCAATGCCATGCTGTAAAAGATGAAAAACAGCATACTTAATGCCTAGCTCTATTGGCTCATCAGGTGCATTGACTGTCACATCATGCGCTGCCCACAACCTGTTCCACCGGGTTTGGTGTTCACTTTGGCAAGTTATGATGTCAAACGGGGAAGGCGATATCTCCAATCCCAGACGTTCTTCTTCTGAACGTACCTGCCAGTGTGTCACTAGCTGATGGCTTTCGCTCATAGAAAAATCGAAAGTCACTGATGTGGTGCAGCTCCTCCCTGAGTCTGCCCATATTGTTGTGAAGCCGGAAGAAAGTGGCGATTGCTTGCATTGAACGTCGTAATATAGCTGCCGCTCTGCTGTTGCCACAATAACGCTGCAATTTTTCTCGCTAACGCCATCTTTGCTAACCCCCTTTTCGCCAAACCCCTTTTCACCAAGACCCCCTTCGCTGAAATGACACTGACCAATATTGTAATGACGCGAGGTCAGCCAGGGCGAAGTTCCCAAATATTCATTCACTGCTGAAGTATCAAGGCCATAATCCAGCCGCAATCGCCGTGGCGTTTTGGGGTTTATCTGGCGCAATTCGACAATAGTCGACACTTTCGCTTGATTGGGAACATCAATAAATTGCTTTACCTTCAACTCGAACTCTTCTCCTCTGACATGCAAATATTCGGTACTGATGACAGAGGCTTCATCAAGAGATAAGGTTATCTTTGCTGTTTTCCCGTCCTGATGGCGGACTGATTCACCGGTTTCTACGTCATAGAGCCGGAGAATTCTTGGCGCAGGCAATGACACTATCTCACGTGAAACACCAACACCTGATGTATATACCCCGTCCATAAGAAGCTGTACTCTCTGAGTCCGTTCGGATGACGCGGGTACATGTGGACGTACACCAATAAAGCGATTAGCCAGCGTTGCGACACATGAAATAAATGCAGATGAGTCCGTGCTGATTTCAGTCACCCTTTCATGTTGTTTTCCATAAGAGATGCTCAGCACAACAGACTCCTTGATGGATTGAAAGACCAATCTACCAATTTCATATTCAACATATTGTGGTAGCGGGGATCTCTGAGAACATCGGCACTATCAATAAAATCGCCTGACTGCCATTTCTCACACAGTTCTAAAACCGCATCCCGAATTGTATAAACAAACTGAAATCCCAGCTCTTTCTGCACCAGACCAGAATCAAGCCGGTAAGATCTCACATCATCGGAAGATGTCGTTGTAATGGGCACATGAGTCCCAAAATAGCGGTCAACCACCTCTTTAACTTGCAGTGCGATGTCGGCAACCGTGTGATTCTCATAACCGACATTAATGGCACGCCCACAGAGTGAACCGAGGGAATCACATTGAACGAGTGCTGTATACAGGCGTGTCAAATCACCGATATGAACATTGGGCCGGTATTGGCTGCCGCCAAAAACGGTGATTTTACCTTGTGAAAGTGCGCTGGCCGTCAGAATATTCACCGTCAGATCAAGGCGCTGTCTGGGTGACCAGCCACACACGGTTGCCGCCCTGACTGCAATGGTTTCAAAGCCCGGATCTGTCAGGCCAAAAAGAACCGTTTCACCTTCCGCCTTATATCGATTGTAGTCAGTAATGGGCACACACGGTTGGCTTTCATCGACAACCGGTTGATCATTGACGCCATAAACACTTGCTGATGAAGCATAGATAAAACGTCGGCATCCCAGACGCTTAGCGCTTTCCATCAGATGGGGAAGACACGCAATATTGATAGAGCGACTCACTTCCGGATCGGAGTTAAAGCTGGGATCATTTGCTACCGCAGCAAGGTGTATTACCGTTGTTATTCCCCGTAAAGCATTTTCGACGAGCGCTGCGTCACGAATATCCCCTTTAATGAACTCCAATCGGGGATGAGAAAGAAAATCCCTCAGCCCGTTAGGGAAAAACTGGGCATCCAATACCCGGACTTGGTAACCCGCGGCCAATAGCTTGGGTACCAGCCGTGAACCTATATATCCGGCGCCACCTGTTACAAGAATAGTTGAGGATTGAGTCATATCGCCTCCTTATATTGTGTCAACAATAGGTGTATCTAGAATGGGAATGCTGATGTCATCGAATGAGCGAATAATACGGGCCCGTGGGTCAGTGCTTACCGGCAAGAGTTCATTCCGGTGGATTTGATAGGCCCGAATGCCAAGATGACAAGCCACATCAACAGAATGTGGAGAATCATCAATCAGCGTGACAGCACTTAAATCCTGATCTTTAATCAGCTCCAGAAACAGCGCCTCTCGGGTCTGGTCCCGGCCTTGCTGTACTATATTTATCTGTACTATATTGCTCTGCACTGAGTTCCGCTGCTCCAAGGACAGGTCTGCTTTATGTAACATGGCGCGGAATAAATCCGCTGCGTTTTGCGATGCGGTATAAAATTTGACGCACTGTTGTGATATTTCTATCCGCTTCAATAACCGCAAGGCATCATCAAAAAGCCGGGCATCGACGGAAAGCCGGAGAAATTCAGCCTGTTTAATTTCCGCCAATTCATTGCTGCTGATATCAACAGCCAAACCGTCCTTTTTCAGTTCCAGAAGTCTGGATGCGCCTTCCAGACGGGGCCGCCCTGCTATATTGACAAGATATTCCTCATGGGTAAGTTCACCGGCGCCAATTTGGCGTGCCGCGTTACGCCAGGCTTCATAATGCGGGGTATCGATGAGAGTACCGTCGAGATCAACCAATAAAAGTGTTTGCATTTTTTGCCCCCACTGTTCATATGCTGTCGTGCATAAGTATTTTTGCAATCCGCGATGTCGAGTCCATCACACAATCATCAGTGAAAACGATCTTTCCCCCATGGCTTTCAACCAGCGCCCTTTCTGCCTGCAATCTTGGATCTGTACTCACTCCGTAATCTGCCCCCTTGAAAAAAATATCGGGGCGGAGCGTCGAGAGCATAAATTCAGCTGTCGGGGTGTGGTTCACGATGACATGGTGACAATACCGGATTGATGAAATGAATTTGGCACGGTGGCTATCAGGAAAAATAGGCCGATCAGTGCCTTTATTGACATACTTATCCGCGGTAACGGATACGAAAAGACGATCAACGAGTAAACTGGCCCGTTGAAAATGATGAATATGCCCAATATGGACAATATCAAAACATCCGTGACACAGCCCAATTGTCAGGCCACTTGCCCGGTAGTCTTTGGCAAGGTCTTCCAACTCAGTAATACTGTTGAGAACAGCCATACAGCGCCTCCTATGATATAAGGTGTTTTGCCATTATGTTCAGGTGCTCGGACTTGCCCCAATAATCAGGGAGTTGCCCGACTATCTGAAACCCGTTGCGAAGATGGAACCGATACGCAGCACGTTCTTTGTCAATATTGCCGATATCCAGACACAAATATTTTTTATCGAGACTTAACGCAAATGCCTCAATTTCGTCATAGAGCAAAGAAGCGATGCCGCACCGGCGATAACGTTGGTCAACAACCAACCAATCAGCCCAGAGAGCATGCTTTGAAGGTATTGCACCAGGGCCGCATCCCATTGTTCCGATGACCGTATCCCCTTCAATGGCAACGAAGCGTGCCTCTTCATCGTGGGGAGTTTCCAGCTCACGCATCAGCTGAATGCGTGCAGGCTGAACAAGATCATCTATAGACTCAATTTGTGAAATAAGTTTGAGGAGTGCTTCCATATCAGAGGCATTAAAGCGCCGGATAAGCGTCATGCATGTATCTTTTATTATCATGGTATTCCAACCTGCTCAGGGCGGAGTCCAGACGATCGCACGCACTGTCTATCATCCCGGCAGTGTGCAGGGCAGACAGTGTCACGGGTTCCGGACAATAAGTCAGAGGTAATAAAAAGCCGTATAAGCCATATTCTGTTGACAACATACGGAACAATTTATGGGCGAATTTAACAGGATAGGTTTGTTCAATATCTTTCATGGTCCTTGGGCGCACTGATGTCCCGATATGGACACCCACCCGGCCACCATAGCTATCGATATGGCACGGAATGTGATGGTGATGAAATATTTCCCCCAGATTTTTTATCAGTTGGCTTTCCAAACGGGCTACATGCTGGTAAGCAACCCCCTCTTCTAAATGCTCAATTACGGCCAAGGCAGCAGAAACAGACAAGTACCTGCCTGTATTTGTGCCACTTATCTGTAATGGCCCACGTGGTGAAATCACATCCATGTACTCAGCTTTACCTGCGATCCCCGCAATCGGCATTCCACCACCAAATGCCTTGCCGTACGTTGCAATATCGGGAATAACGCCATAGTCTTTCTGGGCTCCGCCAATATTTGCCCTAAATCCCGTTAATACTTCATCAAAAATCAACAATGCCCCATGTTTTGTCGCGAGCGCCCGCAGATTTTGCAGAAATCCGTCATCCGGCTTAATGCAGCCGATATTCAGCGCCACTGGTTCCAGAATGATCCCCGCAACATCACCAGAATAAGCATCAAATGCCTTTTGCACTGCATTCAGGTCGTTCCATGGCAAAGGAACGGTAAGTTGGCCCAGCTCAGGAGGAATGCCGACAGTTCCTTCAATGCGTTCCAGTTCACCACTTGAGCAGATTGAACCACTTCGCGGAGAAGAATCGATGTTCCATGTCAGGGTGTCATTTAAGCCATGAAAGTGGCCTTCAAATTTGAAAATAATGCGTTTGCCTGTAACGGCCCGGGCTATCCGGGTTGCATACATCGTGGCTTCCAGCCCTGAATTGACGAGGCGCAATTTCTCAGCGCACGGAATGGCAGCACAAAATCGCTCACTTAATAATTGATGTTTTTCAGTTTCATATTGCTGAAGAAAACCACGTGACAGTGCATCAGTAATAGCATTTCGGATAACGGTACTATCGTGGCCCAGGAAACAGGAGCCCCATCCCATAATATAATCATCGTACCATTCACCTGATGGGAGCTGTATTCGGGCACCAGAAGCATTTTGAATTTGTATTGGCCCGATAACAGATAAATGATTCCAACCCGCTAATACATTGCCTACGCGTGTCTCGTTAAAATTATTCATTATATTTCCTTATAAACATGCCCAATTTATTATTCATGATAAATTTTCCATTATGAGTATTAATTCCATTTAGTTATTGAAAATAAGAACATTTAATATGAATGATGGTTATTTCATACGCATTAAACCCCATTCATTGTGATGAAAATGGAAATTCATACAAAAAAATTTTAATCAGTTATGATTAATTCACAGTAAAACCACTCTATTTCATCATTCTTTTTCTCCAAACAAATAAGCCCCAAAAATAACATTTTAATAACATTTATTTTACCATCTGAGTTATTGGGAATAACAGAAACCCATATACCAAATGTAGCGCAATTGTAAAATTTAATTTATATTACAAATAACAAAAGAGAGATTAATTATTGCAGGCATAGCCAAATATGCTTTGCCTTTAGATTCATAGTTATTAATTTAACCTATGTAAATTAATTCGACATTTCCAAATAGAGGCGAATCTTATCAGTAAAAAAAGTTACGCCTCCCACCCTGTGGATTTCAAGAAGAAATTTTATTACAGCTATTATTTTATGCTTTTGACTGTAATTTAAAATTTGAATATTGCATATAATAAAAAAACTCATTAAAACAACAAATGTGAAATTTATAATAAAAATATATTTTCGGAAATGAATTAAACCTTGGTTGAATATAAAATATACTGATTAGCGTCATATGGGTTAGTTAACCCGCATAAATTTCTCAACCTGAAAAGGAATGCCCGGGTCTTATGAACACCTTGGGAGAGGCTGATAAGAAACGAATCACACCCACTTAACGTTCAGATGATAGCAAGCGCAGAGATCGTAAGCGGGGTTTCATCAGATTATCAGGCTGCTCAACATCATGCGATCCACCAACCCCATTAACAAACTATATGGTTATCCATGTTCCCAAAATCAGTTAACCATCCAATACTTATTCAGGCATTTTTTATTCAGCCTTCCCTCCACTATTTCTATTTCACATTAAATTATCTATTGAATCATTTTTAATACACCTTGCGTGTCATTAAGCCATTCTCAAAACATTTTTATTTCCAGGGAAATGAAATTGCATAAAAAGCAATTTGCATTATTGGCAATGTACACATTATGAATTTTTCGGCACGATCGATACCGATATAAAACCAACATAGCCGCATAAAATTTTTCAAAAGAAAGTTTACTTTCATTTTGTGGCGGTAGCTTTATCTCAATATATTCTTTTTAAAACCTCATTTAATTTCACCAACCATAACTAACTTTTATTTAAAGAGAGGCTATTATGTCTACAAGCACGTCTCAGATCGCTGTTGAATATCCTATTCCCTCCTATCGTTTCGTTGTTTCCATTGGAGGTGAGAATATTCCATTCAATAATGTTTCAGGATTGGATATTAATTATGAAACCATTGAATATCGTGATGGCATTGGTAATTGGTTCAAAATGCCAGGTCAGCACCAACCTATTAACATTACCCTGCGCAAAGGGGTTTTTCCGGGCAAAACAGAATTATTTGACTGGATTAATTCCATCCAGCTTAATCAGGTTGAGAAAAAAGATATCACGATTAGTTTAACCAACGATGCCGGCACTGAATTATTAATGACCTGGAATGTCGCCAATGCTTTCCCGACATCTTTGACATCACCTTCCTTTGATGCCACCAGCAATGATATTGCCGTTCAGGAAATTACGCTGGCGGCCGATCGTGTCATTATGCAGGCTATTTGAAACATTGATAATTAATCATTTTGTATAAGGGCTTTTTTATGACAACCGTTACCAGTTATCCCGGCGTTTATATTGAAGAATTAAATAGCCTGGCATTATCTCTTTCCAATAACGCCACCGCTGTGCCTGTTTTCGCTGTAAATGAGAAAAATAATATTTTTACCGAACAAATGGTCTTCCGCATTAATTCCTGGATGGAATACCTTAACAAGGTATCAAACAATTTTGATGCCACCGATAAATTGGCCGTTTCTCTGCGGGCTTATTTTACCAATGGCGGCGGTTACTGCTACCTCGTCAAAACCAGTAATCTGGAAAAAGTGATCCCGGCCTTGGATGATGTCACTTTGCTGGTTGCTGCGGGCGAAGATATTAAAACCGCAACGGCAACTTTATGCCGGCCGGGAAAAGGATTGTTCGCCATCTTTGATGGCCCTGAAGAAGCACTGACTATCACGAATGCCGAAACCATTCAGGGCAAGTATGACTCCACCGCCTTTGCGGCCGTTTACTATCCATGGCTGAAAGCGGATTGGGCAAAAACCCCCATTCCACCGAGTGCGGTCATGGCCGGTGTTTATGCTTCCGTCGATCTGTCCCGTGGGGTATGGAAAGCGCCTGCCAATATTGCATTAAAAGGCGGACTGGAGCCTGTATTTTTGGTCACGGATGAAGTTCAGGGGGTCTATAACACCAAACGTGCCATCAATATGATTCGGAATTTCAGTAATACCGGCACGACTGTTTGGGGAGCAAGGACGCTGGAAGACAATGATAACTGGCGTTATATCCCTGTGCGCCGCCTGTTCAATACTGTCGAACGGGATGTTAAGCGTGCCATGAGCTTTGCCATGTTTGAGCCTAACAACCAACCAACCTGGGAACGTGTCAGGGCGGCCATCAGTAATTACCTCCATGATCTGTGGCAGCAAGGCGGATTGGCCGGCAGCAAGGAAGAAGAAGCCTATTTTGTGCAGATTGGCAAAGGAATTACGATGACGCCAGACCAAATTAATCAGGGGAAAATGATAGTCAAAATCGGTCTTGCGGCTGTACGGCCTGCGGAATTTATCATCCTCCAATTTACGCAAGATGTAGAACAGCGTTAATCTCATTGATTGATGAGGAATTATTATGCCTGCTAATCTGAAAACGCCCGGCGTTTATATTGAAGAAAATGCTTCCCTTGCATTATCTGTCAGCAATAGTCCCACTGCCGTGCCTGTTTTTATCGGTAAATTCACGCCCAACACCGCAGAGCCAACCCAAACCTGTATTCGTATCAGTAATTGGCTTGAATTTACGTCTGCTTTTTCTTTGGCTCCCGTGACAGACATTGTTATCAAATCAAGCCTCTCTCCTGAAGGGGAAACCCAAAAATGGCTCCACAATATTGAGCGAATCAATCAATCTCTGTCTGTAGAAGCCTTAAGGCTCTATTTCCAAAACGGGGGTGGGGCCTGTTATATCTATCCACTGAACAATATTAATGACAATGTGGCCCTGGCCGCCATTCCTGAACTCATTGAGCAAAAAGGGGATATCACCCTGCTGATTTGCCCGGAAGCCGAATGGGACTACAAAAACAAAGTTTATGATGCCGTCAGTTCACTGCTGAATGATAACAAAGTGGGCTATTTTCTGATTGCCGATAGCCCTGATGGTGAATCAATACCAAGTTCGGGAGTCCGCACCAAGATTGCCGCCTATTATCCTCAACTGGAAACTCATCTGACAGTATCTGCCTTGCCTGATGACAAGCACGTTTTTATCAGTGGGTATGAGGATGAATCCGGCAAGGATAAACTGAAAAATCTGGCTGAACTCAGGAAAAAAAATGAAACACTGGCACAAAATATTGATGCCGGATTGCAACAGGAGCAAGAACACCCGCTCACGCTTCCGCCCAGCGCTGCCATTGCTGGAATTTATTGCCAGACAGACAACCAGCGCGGTGTCTGGAAAGCCCCCGCAAACGTTGCACTGAGTGGCATAAAAGGCGTGGCTGATAAAGTTGATGATGAGCGGCAAGGCCATATGAATGATAAGGGCATTAATGTCATCCGAGCATTTACGGATCGTGGCATCATGGTTTGGGGAGCACGCACTTGTGCAGAAGTGAATGATCCCAATTGGCGCTACATTCCTGTCCGCCGTCTGTTCAATTCCGTTGAACGCGACATCCGTCAGGCGCTGCGTGCCGTGTTATTCGAAACCAATCATCAACCGACCTGGATGCGCGCCAAAGCTGCGGTTGAGCACTATCTTTATGCCCTCTGGCAAAAAAATGCCCTGATGGGGAATACTCCCGAAGAAGCCTATTTTGTTCATATTGGTCAGGATATCACCATGTCTGATACGGATATCAAACAAGGCAAAATGATCATGAAAGTTGGCCTGTCAGCGGTCCGGCCGGCTGAATTTATCGTTCTGCAATTTACGCAGGATGTCTCCCGGTAATCTCCGTGATTAAACACAAGGCACTGTGTTAGCTGTATTCACAGCTAACACAGTGCCTATCTCACCCAAAAAAAGGAGATGATGATGAAAATCATTCAACCGGGCGTAACCCTGACAGAAAGTATCATCAGCATGGGGCATCAGGAAATCCCCAGCGCAGTACCGGTATTTATCGGTTATACCGCCCGTCATCAACAACAAGTGAAAACCCCGGTCCGTGTCGGCAATCTGGCGGAATATACCCGTCTATTTGGCGACAATCATTTGATGGCATTGGCTATCAGGCACTATTTCGATAATGGCGGGCAACCGGCTTTTATTTTGCCATTGCAAGGAAATCTGCCTTCAGCAAACATCACCGAAACGGAAGCGGAAGCCCTGATGGCCGCATTAAGTGCCGGTACGGTACAGGAAGCCATTGACGGAGAGTCCCGGATTACCCTGATTTTGGCACCGGATATCGCCCGGCTGAATGACAGTGTGATGGATGACGATGACGGACAAATTTCAGTCAATTTATGGTCTGAAGGTTGGAGTACCCTGCTGCGACTCAGCCAGATCCGCGCTAATTTGTTTGTGCTGCTGGACGCACCGGATGACATTGGGCAAGCAAAACAATGCCTGCAAAATCTCTCGTCACCCTATCGCCAGTGGGGAGCGGCCTATTGGCCACGTCTGGAAACAACTTATCAGGATATTCCCAGCCCCCAAAACAGGGTGCTTTCCCCCACCGCGGCTGTTGCAGCACTTATCCAGCACACGGATAACGAAGCGGGTATCTGGAAAGCACCCGCCAATATTGCCCTGTCTCAGGTTATCCGGCCTGTTAAGTCGTATCTTCAGGGAAATGGGCTGTTTAACACAAACGAAACGTCTCTGAACGTGATCCGCACTTTCCCCGGCAAAGGCATACGCGTATGGGGATGCCGTACGCTGGAAAACACGGATAACACACCATGGCGCTACCTGCAAACCCGCCGCTTGGTTTCTTATGTCACCGTGCATTTGGCGCAATTGGCCCGCATGTACATCTTTGAGCCCAATAACGAACTGACATGGATGAAATGCAAGGGGCAAAGTTATAACTGGCTACGGCAATTATGGCTGCAAGGAGGCTTATACGGTTCACAGGAAGATGAGGCATTTACTGTACTGCTGGGTGTGAATGAAACAATGACGGAAGAAGATATCCGGGCCGGGAAAATGATCATGAAGGTTGCCCTGGCCGTATTGTCTCCCGTTGAATTCATCGAGATCAGCCTGGTATTTGATACCCGAACGGGCGCGCTTTTATCTTAAAAAGGAAAGAGCACAATGAACGATTTTTACACTCCCGTGGTATCCCACCGTTTTATGGCGAGTTTTATTTTTAATGGCATTCCCAATCCGCTGGATATCCGTTTTCAACGCATTTCCGGCCTGAGTCGGGAGCTTCAGGTCACCCAGCACAGCCAGGGCGGTGAAAACGCCCGCAATGACTATCTGGCCGAAAAGATCCAACACGGCACATTAACACTGGAACGTGGTGTGATGACGGTTTCTCCCCTGACCCTGACCTTTGACCGGGTATTGCGCGGTGAAAAAATTGTCTATGCGGATGTGGTGATTATGCTGTTAAACGAACATTCACTCCCCTTGTCCAGCTGGACGTTGAGCAATGCCCTGCCGGTGCGCTGGCAAACCAGCGATTTTGATGCAAACAGTAATGCCATTCTGGTGAATACCCTAGAATTGCGCTATCAGGATATGTGCTGGCTGGGAGTTAAAGTATGACCATTGAAATCAGAGAATTAATTATTCAGGCAAAAGTGATTTCATCCGCACAGCCAACAGGCCCGGCCCAACAAAGCCATTCGTTGATTCAGGAAAGTCTGGATGAGGCGGTCTTGGTTGAAAAAATTAAACGCGAAGTGCTGGCAGCATTGCGCGATGAGGAAGGGTGGCGTCCATGAGTTTAATTGAACGTGGTTTAGCAAAACTGACGATTAACGCCTACAAAGACAGGGAAGGAAAAATACAGGCCGGCACGATCCAAGCCATGTATAACCCTGATTCCCTGCAATTGGATTACCAAACGGATTACCAGCAATCTCTGGCAATCAATAACGAAAAACAGAGCAGCATTTATGTGCAGGCCAAGCCCGCAGGGTTATCTCTTGAACTGATTTTTGATGCCACAATGCCGGACAATAAAATTCCAGTTGAAACACAATTAATGCAACTCAAGCAATTGTGCAGCGTGGATGCCACCAGTTATGAAACGCGATTCCTGCAAGTCAAATGGGGAAAAATGCGTTGGGAAAACCGTGGCTATTTTTCCGGCCGGGTAAAAGGGCTGTCGGTGAATTACACCTTGTTTGATCGTGATGCCACCCCTTTGCGGGCACGGGTCATCCTGACAATGGTGGCAGATGAAAGTCTGGTCATACAGGAAACAGAGCAAAACCTGAAATCCCCCGCGCAAATCGCCTTGCGGGTACAGGATGGCGTTTCACTGGCCCTGATGGCCGCCAGCACGGCATCAACCCTGTCTGGGGGTGTTGATTACCTGACGCTGGCCTCGCAAAACGGTTTGGATAACCTGAACGGGTTTGCACCGGGCCAGATATTGCAGGCCACCAGAGGGGATGCCTGATGAACCATCAACTGAACATCATTGCCGACGGTAAGGCCCTGTCCCTACTGGCTGTCGTTGATGCCGAAACCCACTTCCGGGTTAACGGCATTCCTTCTGCAACCCTGAAACTCTGCCTGCCGGACAGGCCACATTCCTCTTTCAGCCAGCCAGATATACAGGCAGAACTGGCTCAATGTCAGACAGGAAAATCCCTGCTGCTGGAATTGATTGATAACGGCCAGAAATCCGTACTGTTTAACGGCCAAATTACCCGTAATTCATTGAAGATAAAAAACAAGCAACTGCTGCTTACTTTAATTGTCCGGCATAGATTGCAACTGATGGCCGATACGCAACACTCACAACTGTTTAAGGACAGCAACGAAAAAAGCATTCTGAACACGTTGTTGGGTCAGTCAGGCATCAAGGCGCGTTTTGAGCCAATAGCCGCATTGGAACAAAAGCATGAACAGATGGTGCAATTTCGTTGTTCAGACTGGCGTTTTCTGTTGTGCCGGCTATCTGCAACTGGTGTCTGGCTGCTGCCCACAATAGAAGGCGCTCACCTTGTCCAGCCTAACACGCTGAAATCCAAACCAACCCATAGCCTGAAAAGCCGGGGAGATGAAGAAAAAGATATCCTCGTCAAAGATGCCAGCTGGCAATTTGATAACCATCTTCATCCTGCTTCACTGGAAATCAGTAGCTGGGATATCAATAAGCAACAAGAATTATCAGGCGGTCGCCACAACAGCATTGCCATGGGCGAAGCGGCCCTCTCCCCTGACAGGTTAGGATCTTTAAATAAAACAAACTGGGACATTCGTTACAGCAGCCCGCTATCTCCCCAAGAAAGCGGCTATCTGGCACAGGGGCTATTGCTGAATCAGCGCATTTCCAGTGTGACCGGCGAGTTCCTGCTCAAAGGAAGCGGACGTTATCAGCCAGGAGACAACATTCAATTGACGGGTTTCGGTTCACAATTGGATGGCACGGCAAAGATTACGGCGGTTCGCCAGCATTTTAACCGACAGATTGATTGGGAAACGACTGTGAGCATTGGATTGCCGCAAGAATATCTGCCAATGCTGCCGGATGCCACCGAACTGCACATTGCGACAGTCGCAAAGTATCAGCAGGACAAAGCGGCTCTCAATCGCATCCCGATTATTCTGCCGGTACTGAATCGTCCGAATGAATTCCTGTGGGCCAGATTGGGGAAACCTTACGCCAGCCACGAAAGCGGTTTTTGTTTTTATCCTGAACCCGGCGACGAAGTGATTATCGGTTTTTTTGAACATGATCCCCGTTATCCGGTTATTCTGGGAGCGATGCACAATCCCAAAAATAAAGCGCCCTTAGAACCCACTCAGGATAATCAGGAAAAAGTTCTGGTGGTGAAGAAGGGAGAATCGCAACAACAAATCATGATTCATGGCAAAGAAAAAATCATTCAAATCAGTGCGGGAGAAAACCAAGTAATGCTCCGGCAGGATAAAGATATTTCACTGACAGCGAAAGAAGCATTCTCGCTGAAAGCGCAAACCATGAATGCCGAAATGGATAAATCACTCAACATATCCGGCAAGAGCAGTGTTGAGATCAAAGGCAGAAAAATTAATCTTACCCAGTAAAAGGTGAACAATGGAAAACCAAATACTGACACAACTCTATGGTCGTGGCTGGGCTTTTCCCCCTGCCTTTACCCTTGAAAATGGGGTGGAAATGGCAGAAGGCGCAGAAGATGTGCGGCAGAGTTTGCACATTTTGTTCAGAACTGAGCCGGGAGAACGCCTGATGCGCGAAAATTACGGCTGCGGATTAAATGATTTTATGTTTGAAAATATCCGCAACGAATTATTTGCGGAAATGGAATCCCACATTCATGACAGTGTATTGCGTTATGAATCACGGGCGGATATTACCGATATTCAGGTTCGCCAATCGCCGAAGAATAAAAGTACCCTGCAAGTACGGGTAATGTATCGCCTGCGGGGAAGCGATATCCAGCAACAGATCCAAGGCACGCTGGCACTGAATGAAGGCCAGAGAGTGGAGGCTTTATGAGTGGGCCTATTGTAACCGACGGTGACATACTTCAGTTTGATCCCCAATTCGGGCATCGACAAGTGAGAGTGACCATTCCCGGCAAAATAAATGGTACGGGCCATGCACAAATTAACGGTAAAAAAGTTTGCATTTTAGGCGATGAGAAACGGGTTACTGTTTCTGCGACTTATACCACAATAACCCATATGACACCGGGGATTGGCACCCTGACCATCAGTCTGCTGGATATCAGCCAACAAGCTCTTCAGTGTACCAGCGGTGCTGTTTTAATTATCAAGGGAAAAAAATTTACGGCGATGTTTACGCCTAGGTTTCCGGCCATGAATAATACCGTCATTCCGCCACAGCCAGATATTCTGACACCTTCATTAGGTTCAGGTATTTTTATACCCCAACAAAATTTCGCCACCGTCAATTAAGGTATTTTCTGAAAAAAATAAATATTAAATGGTGTGAATAATTTTTTATTCACAGGGAATTGCTATGCCACACAGGAGATATCATGGAACTCAATGAGTTAAATAAAAAATTGTCAGAACTGGTGCCAATGGGCGATTTTAAGTTAGATAATCGAACCAGTTTGCAATTACTCCAATATATTGAAGCATACACCAAAATAGTGCCTTTTAATAAAGACGGTAAGTACTGGAATGATTTTTTCTTTATGGCAAATAATACGCCAGAAAGACTTGCCGAATTATATCAGGGTAAAACTGAAGCCAATGGAAAATTATTACCCCATCAAGCTTTTCTATTGGCAATATTACAATTATTGGAAACACCGGTATCTTTATTTAATGCCTTACCTGCAACTCATCGCAACCTCTATTATCGGGCGTTGCTGGGATTATCCCCCCGCCTGGCACAACCTGATCAGGTTGCCTTATCTATAGAGCTGAATACCACAGTCACAGAACAGCGGCTCACTAAAGGTACTTTATTTGACGCCGGGCAAGATGAACAAGGCAATGCCTTGCAATATGCACTGGACGCCAATTTGCTGGCGAACCGTGGCTATATCAGCAAATTGTACTGGTTGCGTAAAAAAGAAAAACATAAGTGGATAGCTTCTGCCCCCTGGGATTCACAAATGCCGTTATCATTGCCCTCTGAGGGAATACGATTATTCGGTAAAACTGATTCAGACCAACCTGTACCGGGTGGTGTGTTAATCACATCGAAACATCTGGCAATGGAAGAAGGAACAAGGGAGATAACCGTTACCTTTGAAAAAGAGGTTCACAGTCAAAATCTGACGGCACAAATCAGCGGCGGAAACCAATGGCTGACCCTGAATGCAAAAGGAAAAGGAACGGACATCATACTGACGCTGCCAGAACAAGAGCCGGCAAGCCGCGCGCCAGAGGATTTGGATAATCTTGTTTTCGATGAACCTGTACTCAGGCTACAGGGAAAAAACAGCTCACCGCTGCCCACGATAACAAACCTTAAGGTGCAGGATATCGCCGGAGCCTCATTCAAGGCATATTACCTCACTCCCTTTGGATATAGCCCTGATCTTGAGCCACTGGAAGAACATCCTACATTGTACCTTGGTTTCACGGATGTCGAGCCGGAACAAACCTTATCGTTATATTGGAAATTGAAATCACCGCAGCAACCCGAAAAAGTGTCCTGGCATTACCTGAATCAGAAAAATCAATGGATCGCATTGGATGCATGGGTCAATGATGAAACCCAACACCTGTATCAAGATGGCATCTGGCAAGTTGTCCTGCCCGCGGATGCTTCCGCTCAGGCAACCCAAATGCCAACGGGGCACTATTGGTTAAAAGCCGTCGTCACACTGCCAACCCCCAAAGGTTCATGGGGGGAAACACCCTGGTTATACGGCCTGAACTATAATGCGATGACAGCAACACTGGTGAACACCAATAGCATCAGCAACAGCCATTTCTTGACACCATTGCCCGCAGGCACTATTCAGCGCCCGGTTGCGCCGCTCATGATGGTCGCGTCAATCAGCCAGCCATGGGCATCATGGAATGGACGTGTACAGGAATCCTACAGTGACTTTTTTCAGCGGGAAGCACAGCACCTGTCCCACCGCAACCGGGCACTGACCTGGGGCAATATGGCAGCACTGTTGAAAGAGCGTTATGCCAGCATCTTTGATGTCAAATATCCCGGCAATGATGAACTCACCCGAGTCCCTGCGCTTGAAAAACAACAGCTGACGATCATTCCCGCTAACCGATACAACGACAGCGATGATCCCTTGCGTCCGGTGCTGAACCCGGCACGCCTGCGAGAAATGGCAAGGTGGTTACAGCAAAGAAGTTCTCCCTGGGCTGAGATTGAAATCAGCAACCCCAAATACGTCGATGTAAAAATCAATTACAACGTGATTTTCAGAGCAGATGTCAACGAGGATTTTGGCTATCGCCTGCTGCGACAACAACTCAGTGAGACATATATGCCCTGGAGTGTCGATGAGCAACGCCCCGTTATGTTGAATAACAGCATTAATTATTATCAGTTGCTGGCGACCATTCAGCAGCAGCCGCTGGTTGAGCGAGTCATTTCCCTGATACTGAATCGGTCAGATATAGCTCAGGACAGCGATTCCGCCATATCAGCAGAAGCCAAAGATAATGAAGTGCTGATTTTAGTCTGGGGAAACAGTTGACAAACTATAATACTGAGGAAATCGCCATGAGTAATCAAGATGTACTGTTTCGCAAAGTCAAAGACAATATTCACTTTGATACCTTGCTGAAACAGGCCCATCAGGTCGTTGAGCTACAAGCAGGAAAGCTCTGGAGTGACACGGCGGAACATGATCCCGGCATAACGCTTCTGGAAGGGTTCAGCTACGGTGTGTCAGACTTGTCTTACCGCCACACTCTTCCTTTGACAGACTTACTGACCCCTGCCCCCGATAAGCAGCAACAACAAGACGGAATTTTCCCTGTTGAATTCGGCCCTCACAATACACTGACTTGTGGGCCTGTCACCACCGCTGATTATCGAAAAGCCTTGCTGGATTTACACAGCAGTGACTGGACAAAAGGAAAATCGAAACCAGAGCAGGACAAAGGGGATTTTCTGTTCCGCAACGTGCAATTAGTCCGTGAGCCAGAAGCGCAACGTTATACCTATTGGTATGATGCCGCCAAAAGGGAATATAGCTTCGCCAGTAGCCAGGATGCGAAAAAATTTACGCTACGGGGAAATTACTGGCTTTATCTGGAGCCAACCCGTCGGACTCAGGCAAATTTAAATCATGCTACCCAACAATTAACCGATTTTTTAACCAAAAACCGCAACATTGGTGAATCGGTCAGCCAGATTATCTGGGCAAAACCGGTGGATTTTCCGCTATTGCTGGAGGTTGAATTGGATGACGATGTGCAAAATGTCGCGGGTATTTTTGCTGCCGTCTATAGTACAGCAGAACAATATCTGATGCCTGAGGCACAGCGTTATCCCACTGAGGCACTGCAAAATGCAGGCATGCGCAATGATGAAATCTTTGAAGGGCCACAATTAAAACATGGCTGGATACGTGAATTACCGGCAGCGCGTGATTATACCAATCGGCTTACACTCAACCTTAGCCGGCTGGTTAATAAGCTGCTTGAAATTAAAGGCGTTCAGAGTGTTAACCGCCTGAGCCTGGATGACAGCGCTGACAAAAACCTGATTGAACCGATCAACCAAGACAGCTGGTCATGGTCAATTAAAAAAGGTTATTACCCCCGTCTGTGGGGACAAGATCCGCTCCATCAATTGGCACAACATGATGGCCCACTGCGGGTGTTCACCAAAGGCGGGCTTCGCGTTATGGTCAATGAAAACCAGATCCGAGACAATTTACCGGACCGTCCACTGATCCAAAATCAACCTGTCATACTCGCTTACGGGAAACACCGCGATGTAGGCCGTTATTATCCCGTCAGTGATACGTTGCCCGCTTGCTACGAATTACAACAGCCTTTATCTGAAAGTGGGGATGAACAACGCCTGTCGCCACTTCATCAATTTATGCTGCCATTTGAACAAATTTTGGCTTCCGGCTGTCAACAAATTGCCATGCTTCCCAAATTACTCTCCTTTAAGCGTGAAGGCGATGAAGTTTGGGGCGATCAATGGCCATTCAAACCGGATTCTGTCAGCAATAATGCTCATAAACATTACGCTCCGGCATTAAAAGAACGCCTCAAACAAATGGCGCATGATAGTAATCATGAGTTGGATATTGTCAATTATCTGCTCGGGTACTTTGGCACCCAATTGGCCCCCCGAACCTTTACTGCTGACACCAATGAGTTTCGCGCCATACAACAAGGTTATCTGGCTCAACAACCGGTATTGACTTATCACCGTGCCAACATTCAGATTGATCAGGTTTCATCATTACAAAAGCGTATTGCGGCCCGCATGGGGTTAGGCGGCGAATTGTTCAAACCCACTCCTGACCTGAGTAAGCTGCCTTTTTATCTGATTGAGCATCGTGCATTACTGCCAATCAAACCCAACAATCAATTTGATAAAGAACAAAAACCCGATTCAGTGACAGACGAGAATCAAACCAATCAACATTATTTAGTCATTAAGCAAACGGGCATTAAGGGCCGGCTGGCGCAAGGGCAAGTGATTAACTTAGTCATCTATGAAGGTGAGCAGAACCAAAACCAATTTACAATATATAGCCAAATGATAACCAAAACCGAAGGGGATCAATTTTGGCTGGATGTGGGGAATAGTACCCAACTGGAATACAACCTGGAACGGGTCATGGTTGCAGCCAAAGAAAAAAAATTGTTTTGGCAAAACAGCAGGGTCTGGATGGAAGATATGGACTATCGCTTAGCTTACGATAGTGACCAATCGCAAAATGGAAATCCGTTGCCTGAAAACCAACGGCGTCTGTCCCGTACAGCACAAACCCCCTTTCCTTCCCTGATTGCAGTCGGTAATGAAATTACCCTGATCCAGAAATTAGGGGAAACCAGTGCTGCACCCGGTGCTAATCCCGGTACGACACCCAGCACTACACAAGGATATGCTGATAAAGCCGAAAAATTGTATGCAAAAGTCGTCAGCTTTGACCGCATTAAAGGCACCCTGATTATTGAACGTCAGGATCATTCCACATTAAACTTTCCGGCCCCGGAAGAAGCATGGGAATACAGTTGGTATTTTTCAGGGGAAGAATATGAAAAGACAGACCGTTTCTCATTTGTGATTAGCGTTGTAGTCAACATCGAGTTAATTAAAGTTTCCGGTGTTGATCTCTATAAGCTGGAAAACTGGATTAAAGAAACGATGCTGACCGAATTCCCTGCCCATATTTCCATGATTATTCACTGGATGGATCAAGAGGCATTTTTTAATTTCGGCAATACATATCAACGTTGGCAAAATAATGGGACTCCATTAGGGGATGCGGCTTATTCCATTCTGGAAAAATTAACATTAGGTAAATTACCGACGCTTTTACTCGGGATAGGCTCCATGATCATTGCCACACCTCGCCAGAGAGAGGAAGTTGTCGGTAAGAACAATGACCAATGGAATGTCGAAAAAATAAAACAGAATAGTTTGTTCCATGTCCCCAAACAACAAAAATAAAAACCCCACCAATAAAATTTTATATTAAAAATATTTAATGGAGTTAATCATGAAAGAAATCCTTTATTCGGCAAAAATACAAGAGCAACAATCATTATCCAATGAAAAAGGTGTTGGGCCTGAAACTGATAAATTAAAAAATAAGTTTAAAGAAGGGAGTATTCCGTTACAAATTGATTTCAGCCAATTAATTGATATTGCCGATGTTGGCCGAAAAGCCTGTGGCCTGGCACCACAACAAAACGGCCCCGGCACAGGATTAACGCTGGGTGATGATGGTACGCTGAATTTAAAAATGGGTACAATTGACCACAATAATTCTTCCCCATTAACCTTAGACCAAGATATTTTAGCGGTCAGTCTGGGGCGTGGCCTGACGAACAAAAGTGATGGGATATCTGTTGGTCAGGGACATGGCATTTCCGTTTATTCTCAAAGTGTTGCGGTAAAAGTGGCCGCGAATAAAGGCTTGGTTGTTGATGGTAATGGCATCGCCATAAAACCGGGCAACGGGATAAAATTCAACTCAGAGGGGGCATTGGAAGCGGAATCAGCGGATTCAAGCATCACAGTGGATAGCGCCGGCATAAAAGTTAAGGCCGGAAAGGGCATTAAGGTGGGTGATGGCTTAGAAGTCCACCTTCACACAGATGGTGCAATCGGCAATAGTTCGTCAGGCATTCGGATCAAAACGGGTAATGGCCTCAAGATAGACAATGATCAGGTCACTATCGATCCCAATACGTTATTGCCAAAAGGCATGATTGTTATGTTTTCAGGCTCAGCCATACCGCAAGGCTGGTTATTATGTGATGGTACCAAGGGAACGCCCAATCTGATTGATAAATTTATAATGGGCGGGACGATTGCAAATATCGACGGAACAAATGGAAAAACGGCTACAGGTCAAAGCAATGCCAAATCGTTTATCGTCAATAGCAAAGAAAACTCTACGAAAAAAATGGATGTCAGGGTTAATGAAACCCAATTAAACATAAAACAAATCCCCAAACATAAACACATACAAGGCGGGGGTTTCACTGAAAATACAGGTTTAAGATACAGTGCGGTATTAAATAATGATCTGAATGATGAAATTAATAACAAAGATCTTAACCATTATCGCATCATATATAATACTACAGAAGAGCCATGGATAAGATCGGTTAACTATAATCATTGGTGGCCTTATACAAGTTCAGTAGGAAGTTCAGAAGGCCATGACCATACTGCATCGACAACTCTTCCTGCCCATACACATCAAGTCGATATAATACCGCCCTATTACATATTGGCATTTATTATGAAGAGTTAATTCTTTAACAATGGGCGTTGCTCTTTTCGCCCATTGAATATATTCATAGAGAAAATGTAAAGGGAAAACTGTTTTGGAAAAACATCACAAAAAAAATGCCGGTCGTGTCATTGAAAAATTATCGATTTCACTCGAAACAGAGAAACACGACAGTCAAAAAATAACTGAAAAATGCTCTGCTTTATTTAAATCCAAACTGCGTTATCTAATTAATGATGAAGTGGGAAAATGGCCAGATCAGGATAATGCCCCTTCATTACGAAAAATAGTTTTTAATCTTGGTGAGATAGATCTCAACAATTTTGAACAACAATTTATCTGGCGACTGGAAAGAGAATTAAAAAACAAAGCCAACGAATTAAAAGAAAATATCAAACAACACATTGATGATGAATTAACTACTGCAAGGAGAGTTTGGGCTGTACCTGACGGGCTTCGGGGCACATCGGAGCCGCAGAGGAGTAACAAATTTGCCAGGAGTCAGTTTGAACAATCAAGGGTTGGTTTTCCGGGAAAGTCAAAAATCTCTAATAGCGCCTTGAAAATCGAGAATAAGGAGATAGAAAGCGATGTGGGCAGGGCGAATGGGTACAACCAACAAAGGTACACTTTGCAAGATAACGGAGATATCAGTGATATTTCCTCAGTATCCAAACATAACTTAAAGAGCTGCAACACGTTATATTCAGAAAGTTTGATATTAGATAGCATCGATAACTATTTAAACCTCAGCGATCGGGAATTACCTATTTTATGGCAGCAGATAAAAAGTACTGAATTCAGTGATTGGTTAACCGAAAAAATAAACCTCCGGCCACAACAATGGCTTACCATGTTAGCTAAATACTGTTTACACCCTGAAAAAACAAATCGACTAATTAAAATCTGCCAACCCGATGTGCTGAGTATGCTTTTTAATTTATTTTCTGGACCAACAAAAAAAACCGGGATTGTAAATTCTCAAATAATCGCAAGTGAAAAAATGACACCGGAAAAATTGAGTTTATCAGCAAAGCATTATCTGGAACACAAGATACAACAAGAGAATAATACAGACTCAAAAGTCATTTCAAAAATTAAAAACAAACTAATATCGGAACATCGTATTACAGAAAATCACATTAGCCCATTAATCCATGATAATAATGAAACCCATATACTAATAGAACCATCATTAAGAATTCAGAATAACCTGATATCGAAAAGAGACATTGCTGAAAATTACGTTAATTCATTAAAACCGGACCATGATGACTTCCGGGCACAAACAACAGCCACTCTGGGAACTCTAGACAAAGGGCGACCAACGAGCCGCATTGCAGAAAATCACATCCGTTCATTAAAACCGGACCATGATGACTTCCGGGCGCAAACAACAGCCACTCTGGGAACTCAAGACAAGGGGCGACCAACGAGCCGCATTGCAGAAAATCACATCCGTTCATTAAAACCGGACCATGATGACTTCCGGGCGCAAACAACAGCCACTCTGGGAACTCAAGACAAGGGGCGACCAACGAGCCGCATTGCAGAAAATCACATCCGTTCATTAAAACCGGACCATGATGACTTCCGGGCGCAAACAACAGCCACTCTGGGAACTCTAGACAAAGGGCGACCAACGAGCCGCATTGCAGAAAATAGTGCCCATTCATTACAACTGAATAATAATAAATGCCATACGTTAATAGAAAGTCCACTACAAACTAAAATTAAGAAAACATCCGCAGTAAATATCCACCAGAATAAATGCGATCAATTAAAACAAATTGATAACAATACCCATATTCAAAAAGATGCAAGAGCGCTATTTACACGCCATCTCATACAGCCCAATCACCAATCAGAAACGCTACAGCCGCGTGACGGTTTGATAAAGGAGGTTGTAAAACAAGCGCCATCAATTCGACAAAATAAAGCGTTGCCAAGACCCGCGTTATCAACGCAAATATTATCCATACCGCCTAATAATGGAATTCAGACTTCATCTGCACAATCTGTTTTATCCATCAGCAATGCCGGCTGTATACTTTTATGGCCGTTATTGCCGGCATTTTTCCGATCTTTTGATTTATTGGAGAAAAACACCTTCGTCAGCCTTGAAGCACAAAGGATCGCTGTCTGTTTACTTGATTGGCTGATTTGGGCCGAAGAGGAAATACCGGTATGGCGCTTGACGCTCAATAAAGTACTTTGCGGATTATCCATCCATGATAACGCGCTATGGCTTGCACCAAAGCCAGAACAACAAATTGCCATCAACCAATGGCTGGAAAAAACACTTGTACAACTTCCAGCCTGGAAAAAAATGGGCGTCAATGATGTGAGGCACTTATTTTTGCAACGTTCTGGGGAATTAAGTGAATTAAACGGTTTAATCAATATTCATATTAAACCTGAAGTTTATGATGCACTGATAAACGAATGGCCGTGGCCAATAAATATAGCGCGTTTTGGCTGGCTGGAACAAACCATTACCACAACATGGTTATAGCTATCCATAATTATCTGTAACGATCAAACACCATTGCCTTTTACCTTTCAAATTGCATCGTTATTGGCTGCACCCACCTCAATCACATAGTTCTCTATGTTCTGGGGCTTTTTCTTTTGCCACCGCGATACAGCTTGAAATTTATTAAGTATAAATAGCCTGAGTAAGAATTTATGAATACTGCACCTATTTTCCCTCATTTATTTCAGCAAAATAATGACTCTGATTTAGCATTTTTATTGAGCCAACTGGAACGTATCGATCTCACTCTTCAATATCATTTCCATTGCCTGACAGGTCAGCAAGATGAGCGCCTTGATGAATTCCTGTTAAGTGAAGACGATATTATCGCCAGACTGGATAACCCAATGGGTAAACCTCACTGGCTCAATGATGATTATCTGGCTATACCGCAAACTGTCACACCAGTTGCATCCCGGCTCACTGACCTGATTGAGCGTTTTGAGCTGACTGATTTTGAAAGGGACGTTTTGCTGTTAGGCTTACTTCCCCATTTTGATAGCCGCTATTCTCAACTGTTTGCCCTAATCCAAGGAGAACAACAAGCTCGATTGCCTTCTTTTGCGCTGGCGTTGGCGCTATTTTGTCGCTCAATGTCGGAGAAACAGGCACAACAAGCCAGTTTCCTCCATCGTTCCCCCTTGATTGGCTGCCAGCTATTATCCATTGATAACCGCCAGAAAAGATTATCCTGGCTCCATACCCCTTTTATCACTGACAACAGCGTGTATCATTTTTTACTTGGTCACCATCACCTTACGCCTGACTTAGAATATTATTCTGAGTGGTTAACGCCAGAAGAGAATGGTTATTTTCCAATCCAATTAAGGCAGTTACTCAATAACGCATTATTATCTGGGCACAATGATATTCGTTCCATTGTCTTATTAAAGGGCAATACCGGCAGCGCCAGAGCTTATTCAGTTGCCAATATCATGGCGTCAGAAGAGCGCCAAACGTTAATGGTAGATATAGCCAAATTAGCTGACAATGATGATGACGCCCTGCTTTCCCGGATAAAGCACATTTTGCGGGAAATTCGCATGCGCGGCGCCTGCTTATTATTGAGAAACTTTTGCCTATTCGCAGAACAAAATAAACAACTGCTGGAACCTTTATCCACTTTATTGCAGCAACCTGAATTAAGGGTGGTGTGTTTAATTGAACCCTCTTCTCCAATGGTCTGGCCAAGAAAATTATCAGCATTACTGATTGAAATGCCTGCTCTGACGCCAAAAGAAAAAACGAATCTATTGACGACACAATTGCCCGGCCACTGTGCAAATAATATTGATGCCATATCCTTAAGCCAGCGTTACACCTTTAACCCCGAAACCCTGCCATTGATTTTGCAGGAAGCCCAACTTTACCAACAGCAGCGAAACCCTTTGGATACCTTGCAGCAATGCGATATACACAAGGCACTCAATTTACGTGCCCAGCAAAACTTCGGGCAATTAGCCCAGCGAATTACGCCTCAACGTTCAATGGAAGATTTATTGGTATCCGATGATATTGCGCAACAAATACAAGAAATACTCACGGCAATTAAGTATCGGGAGCACGTTCTGGCGGAAGGTTTTAAAGATAAAATTGGTTATGGTACTGGTATCAGTGCCCTGTTTTATGGTGATTCCGGAACAGGGAAAACCATGGCGGCAGAAGTCATTGCCAACTGTATTGGCGTTGACTTAATCAAAGTGGATTTATCCACCGTTGTGAATAAATACGTCGGTGAAACCGAGAAAAATTTATCCCGTATCTTCGACTTGGCCGAACAGGATGCCGGTGTTTTATTCTTTGATGAAGCCGATGCCCTATTTGGTAAACGCAGTGAAACCAAAGATGCGCAAGACCGGCACGCGAATATTGAAGTCTCTTATTTATTGCAACGGCTGGAAAACTATCCCGGATTAGTGATTTTATCCACGAATCATCGTAGCCATTTGGACAACGCCTTTAATCGCCGTTTTACCTTTATTACCCGCTTTACTTACCCGGATGAAGTTCTCCGCAAAAAAATGTGGCAGTCAATCTGGCCTGAAAATATAAACGTTTCCCAAGATGTGGATTTCGATAAATTGGCCCAACGAGCAGGAATAACAGGAGCGAATATTAGAAATATTGCACTATTGTCTTCGCTTTTTGCCGCAGAGAATAACCAAAAAGAAGTTAATAATAATCATATTGAAACAGCATTATCACGAGAATTAGATAAAGTGGGCAGATTAACTTTTAGCAATTCATAAAAAACCATAGCAACAAACATTACTAAAAATTAAATGTATTCATCACTTAATCTTTACCACACACACCAATCAAGAGGATCTTTTTATGTTGAAAATGCAAACCGTTATTGATGCCAATAAAGCAATGAAGGCAATTCTGGAAAAATATCTGGATAAAAAAATAGCAATCCGTTTTGATCTGCCTGAGTTAGATACAGTGCAATCTGATGCCATGGTGAGCGTCTTTCTTTATGATATCCATGAAGATCTACAGCTTCGCTCAACAGAATCCAGAGTATTTAATGCCGCTTCAGGGAGACTGTTGCCAGGTTGGGTCAATATTCAATGTAACTATCTGATTACCTATTGGGAATCAAGCAAGCCTGCAACCGATCCCAACAGTCCGGATAGCCAACCGGATAATCAGGCAATACAAGTTATGTCGCAAGTTTTGAAGGCGCTGATTAATAACCGCCAACTGGCAGGCATTCCTGGTGCCTATACTCAGGTTGTACCTCCAAAAGAAAGTTTAAACAGTTTAGGGAGTTTTTGGCAATCACTGGGGAATCGCCCACGACTTTCTTTAAATTACTCAGTAACAATACCGATTAGCCTCACTGATGAACAAAATAAGACATCCCCGATAAACACCATTTCTTCTACCGTGGAACAGACCACATCACTCAATCAGGAAATGATTAGTCATGCCTTGAGGGAATTATTGATTACAGAACTAAAAATACAACCTGTTGCTGAATTAGAAAGTGAAGAAAATATCAGGCTGGCCCTGAGCAAAGTTGGATTATTGACAATGAAAGAGACTAAACCCACTGATAATTCAACAGAAGTTTTGATCTCCCTATCTGTATCAGGCATTACCCATCAAAAATATCTACAGGATATCAATAAAATCTTTGAACACTGGTTAAACGCTAACAAGATTGTTACTACAATCGATAATGATGTCATCCGAATTAACCACATAGAAAAAAATGATCTTATTGGTATTTAATTCACTGTTATTTTCATAAGTCATGGAATAGTAAACATTGCCCAGAAAAATTAAGCCCTAATAATATTTAAATAAAACTTATAGTTAATAAGATTGACCAATTATACATCAAGAGCACTTCGCTGATATTAAATAAGAATTTTTATTTAATATTCACATTGATATATACAATACACCGTATTATTAATTATTGACAAATATTATCGCATATATATGATTGTTGCGTAATGAATGATTTTTATTTCGATAAGCTATTGCATAAATTTATTTAATCAAACTTAACTACCACCTACTGAAGTAGGTGGGTTAGCGCACTTCGGTGCCGACGACTGAAAGTCGTCGAACCACGCACCTCGTAAACGCGCATAGGTCAAAAAATTAAAGTCAAAGTCACCGTCTAAAGACGGTGGTTTTTACCAATGATATTGAAATAAAAATAACAATTTGTTGATAATTTTATAACACCAGGAATAAACCCTATTTGCATTTAAAAAGGAGTTCAGGTGTTTATTTCAAAAGACTTAGCAAATTTTATTGTTGTAGCCAAAAATAAATCAATAAACAAGGCAACAAAGGAGCTTTTTATCACGGAGTCACCCATTAGCCGAAGTTTAAAAAAGCTAGAGTTTTCATTAGGTGTAAAACTCTTTGTCAGGAAAAGCCAGGGATTAACTCTAACGGAAGAAGGGGAATGTTTGTACAATAAAGTGATATCACTCTACGAACAACTTAAAGATATCGAGGAGGATTATAAAAACGAAAAACGTTCTGATTCTAATTTTTATAAAAAGCAAAACAATGAATTAATAGATTTTGAATTTCTTAGATAGATAAGAACTTATTAAATCATCTCTGAATTGTATTCAATATATTTTATCAAAAAGCAATTCATATCAATAAGGGGGCATTGCATGTCTATCGTCGAACAATTAATCAAAAAACAAAAAGGATCTTCTTCAAGGCAACATTCATCTAAAAAAAACAATACTAATAATTCTATATTAGAGGAAGAATCAGATCACAAAAAATATAATCTGACAAAAGGAAATGTATTAAATCGATATTCATACAGATATGAGAATATACCAACAAAAAGAAATAAGATACCAGAACGCAAAAGAGTACCAGCAGCTTCAGCTCTGCAAAGCAGAAATCCACAATGGCATGAAGTGACACACGCAGGAAAAAATATTTATGGTTCAGACCAAGAAATTAACGTAAATCATATAATAGACCCTCTCAGAAGTATAGCGCGTCGGCCTAGCCATTCTTTACCTAACCCTCGAGATATCACCATTATATCCGGTACTCATAGCACAGATACGGGACAAAATTGGAATCGTTCTGGCAAATGGTTTAGTAGGTGGTTTGGCAAACGGTTCAAATACCTTCTTGAACCTGATTTTTTCACAGAAGATCAAAGAGATTATCAGACGTTAGGAAACAGAAATATCACAGTGCTAGACTCAGGAAATATGACCCGTTCAGATTATGAAAGAGAATTTGATGATGGTAACCATGTCATATTAGGATTTTGTTTTAGTCGGAATGATAGAAGCCTACTTACACATACAGGCAGTGCTCCTGTCACCAGCTATCTTGAACCAGCTTCCTATAATAGTGCCATTAATGATAAGAGATTAAAAAATAACAAATTAAGGTGGAATGGATAATGTATGCAATAGAAAGTAAAAAAGAATCAAAGAAGAAAGAGCTTTCTGAAAGCGATTTTCAATTTGAGGAAAATATGTCATTTAGCAAAAATATAAAATTACCTGAAAATAAAACAAAAAACTCATTAAATTCAAAAAATAAAGAATTTAATAATAATGTAAGCGAATTAACCTTAAAGCAACTAAACGACTTTTCTCAGGAAAAACTCAAAGAAATGGGAGCGGAACTTCTTAAAATCAATCCAAATCATTTAACTGTAGAAAAACTAGATAAAGGAACAAAAATATATAAATTAAGCAAATATAAAAACTTTGATTTAGAAAAAATAAAAGCAGCAGAAAATGCTCAGGATGAATGGGCTGGTCAATATTTTGCGTTAGATTCAAAATTAGCCGAAGGCTATTCGGCCGATTATATTGATGAAGATACAGGAAATGGAAAGGTTTACCTTCATACTTTTGAAGTTTTAAACGATATACCCATTATTAAAAATACAAACAAAGCTCATGGGCATGGAGGTCTGAGTGGAGAAAATAAAGCATCTGCAATAAAAGATTTCTTGATTGAGAATCATGGTGTCATTAATGATAATATTATTGATGAAAATATAAATCATGAAAAACCATTAATGCCAACATTAACAGAGAATGGGTTCGCCTTCAATGGCCCTCATGATATTGAAGAAAATCAAGGTAGAGAAATTATTCTGGGAGCTGAATTATTAGAAGGAAATTTAAAACCGATAAAGTTAGAAGTTCTTGAATATAAGGGATACAAACACAATAAAACCTATGAAGAAAAAATTTAAAACAGAACCATAACCTAAATATAACATCCAGTTAATTACATTGGTTATATCACCATAAAGATACTGATGAAGTTAAACAAAATTTAAGGTTTTGGCAGGATGGAAATTTTGTATCTCATCATAAAATCTTTGGTAAAGCTGGTTGTAGAAATTATAATCCAAAAAATAGGTATCCAAAAATTACTGAGTAATAAATAAATTAACCTTACTGATATTTCAGCTGGCTAAGTCAAAAATCACTTAGCCAGAATTTTCACTATTAAAAACCCTTAAAAACCGCCCATCAAAATAAATATTTTCCAATTCATATTCTCCCCCTAAAACAAAGGGAATTTTAGGGACTAAACGAAAACCAGATTGACTAGGGCCATAAATATTTTGCCAATTATGAGCCAAAGCATATCCAGTTAAGAATTCATAATTTTCCAAGATAATCCCACTCCATTCATTTATACTCTCGGCTAATTTATCAAATAATCCTGTTTCAGGATCGAATGTATGAACACACCCTTCTTTTAAACAAAACTGATTTCCAAAGATATCTTCTGCAAAGAAAAAAGCCCCTTTAGCCATACCTCCGTACGAATTAATACATAACCCGTTGTTATTCCAATCAATTAAACCGATTTCTTCACCTATCGTTTCATATGGAAAAATGTGTAATGCAGATTCAAAGCCATAAAACCCATTTTTTTAGTCAATAAATAGCTCAATTCATTTACCAATGATTTTCCATAATCAGAAGTAATATATTTTTCTGATTTAGCCGAGGAAATATCATGGCTACCAATTGAAAGTAATTTGTCAGTTAAAGGCCACATTTTCTATTTTTCCGTTTCTATTTTGCCTAATTTTTCTGGCTTTTCTGTATTTATAATTACAATCTCACCATTAAATAATGATATGGCCCAGCGCAAACATCAACCCACCTTGTACACACCCAGTGGATTTAGTCCCCCTGTTATCAACTCTGACTCCATATACTAAAACGGGGCTATTGGCGCTAAATAACAATATCAATAAAATCCAATAATTTACCTTCATAGGCAGGTATGTCAGTACAGAGTGTTATATATTTATCTGCCTCATCTGCACAACGTATTTGACGGACAGTTTCCGGTATAATTGCCAGTTTCAATTCTCCCTGGCTTAGATCCTGTTCCAGTGCCATTACCCAAGTTGTGACCTAACCATGGGAAATCAGCCTATTTTGCCTACTACTCATCAATAAACGAATACCCTGAACTCCACATTGCCCATCAGCTAAATCAACCAAACGTTGTAAAGGCACCAATGAGGCATAACCCCTGCCCTGTTAGTATTACCTGCCAGATCACAAAACAAGGAGCTTACGAGAGAATACCAACCGTGAAACTGATGCCACATCATCTGACAAACGCACTCTTGGTGCCTTAACTTACAAGCGTTGTTCCTGCCCTTGCTGTTGTTGTTTTTGATGAATGAAAGGTTGATCGGGTGATTATTTGCCTGTCGGGGTTGGAAAGTAATACAGCCTTGCAAGCATCTTGTTGCAAGCCACCATTACCATAGTTGAACCTGTAAAATACTTAAATATTCTATCCTTTGAATTACCTTAGGAAAATTTAAGACAGGGTCTTATTGGCTGGGTTATTTTATTTTCAAGCTAAATGCGCAACAATTAGTTGATTAAGTATAAATTTGAACGAATCAACTATAATCATGCAATAAAACAAGAGGCAATTGGTATGCTCAAAACATATTCAGCCTAGCCATAAGAATATTCATCTGAATTTCAGCTTGATATAAAATCAAAGCATTGAAAACAGAATGAGTTGCCAGCAATCTGAAAGGCTATTAGTATCATCCCTATAATTCTGAATCACCTTTTCCTCGTTGCGTACTATTTCATCTTTTGTTTAATTCAATTGCAGTTTTACGCGGAAAGTTACTCTCATTACAAAAATAATTATATCTAATTATTTCATGATATTTTATCTTTTTGCGATCTCATTCTTATTATTTTTTTTAATAAATATATTTATATTCAGGAGTTATGATGGAAGAGCAAGCAAGCTATGATTCTATTGGCGAGCATTATGAAAAATTTTCCAATACTGTTGCTCAACGGCAATCTGAGCTTCAAGATATACTCAACATGGTCGGCGACATACCGGGAAAATCAGTCTTAGATTTAGCTTGTGGGTATGGTTACTTTGGGCGGGAATTACACCAACGCGGTGCTTCAAAAGTAGTTGGCATTGATATATCTGAAAAAATGATTGAACTTGCCAAAGCCAAATCCAAATTGCACGGTGATAATATTGAGTTCTACGTACAAGATGTATCAAAAATGGAATTAGGTGAAAAATTTGATATCATCATCGCAGCTTTCTTATTTCACTATGCACAATCCACTGAAGAGCTTGAGTCTATGTTCCAGGCTGTTGCTCATCATTTAAAACCCTCAGGAAAATTAATCGCTTACATGGCATCCCCTGATTATGAATTAAAAAATGGGAATTGCGATAATTATGGTTTCAGAATTTTGAGCGAAGAGCCCTGGCAGGGTCGTGTTCGCTATCACTCAGAATTTTTGACCACACCACCAAGCCCGTTTACATTTTATCGCTGGAGCCGTGAAGATTATGAAAATGCGATTAAAAAAACCGGACTTAATCGTTTTTATTGGCAAAAACCCACAGTCCTGGAAAAAGATTTAAAACGTTATCCAGACGGTTTTTGGGATATTTACTTACAAAATTCCGTTCATACTGGGCTTGTTTGTCAATTTTAAGTCCATTATTTTTGTACTTATGGCTTAAGGTTCAGCCATAAAATATAAATAATTCTTGCAATTCAGTGAGTAAACATAAAAAAATGCCGGGTTCTTAACCCGGCTTTAGCCACAATACTCTACCTGTTTTTATTATATTTTTAGAAAAGAAATACTATTTTATAAATTGCTATTCATGTTATGAATCCAACGCCAGCAATTCTCCAACGGCAAAAGGAGATAGTGTTAATGAATAAGTCAATTCAGTAGATAATATAAAAGCAGCGCAGCGCTGTGCGAAATATACACTTTCCTGAAAGTCCATACCTGCCAACGCACAATGCACTAGCCCTGCCATCATTGCATCCCCTGCTCCCAGGGTATTAACAATATTGACAGGGAGAGCTGGAGAATATCCTGAAATATAATCCAGCTCACTATAATACACTCCCTCAGATTCCATATCTAAAATGACTCTTTGCACACCTTGATCGTGGAACCATAATGTTGCTGATTGTGCCTCTTTGATTGAGTTAATTTTAATGCCACTGATTCTCTCTGCTTCCGATATATTAGGCCTGATAGTATGAATATGTGATAACCAATTACATACTATTCCGGCCTTATGTGCAGAAACCGGATTAACAAATATAGGCACACTCCCTGAATACTTAAATAACCACTCCAAAGCATCTTCTGTCAAATTGCAGTCGATAATAAGGATCCCTGCTTGTTCAATCAGCGACTTAGATTTATTCAACAACTCCGGAGTAAGTTTTTTCAGGATATCCATATCACTCACGGCTGTTTGTAATTGACTTTTACTATTAACTATCGAATTATAACTTGATGTTCTTTCGTCATCTAATTTATGCGTATGACTAACATCAACACCAGCTAATCTCGTTTCGTTAAAAAGTCGCTTACCATATGCATCATCACCAAAAACAGAAATTAAATAGCAGTCATTTTTTAACGCAGCAATGTTATGAGCAATATTTCGAGCAACACCCCCTAACGTGTATTTTGTTTTCCCTGGGTTGGAATCCCTCTTTAACAATTCAGCCGAAGCATAACTAGTAATATCCATATTTGAAGCGCCCACTGTTACAGCATAGTTTCCACTTGAAAAAATGTAACCCTTACCTTTTATGTGCCCTTTCTTTTGTAAATTCAGGATATGGCCTGCTACGCTTGAACGACTGATTCCAATAATTTCGGCTATTTCTTTTTGGGCGAGAAAAGGATTTTTTCTGAGCATTTGTAATATTCTAAATTCCAGATTATCCATTTTTCTCATGCGATTCCCTTTATTATTGTTGTACATGGTTGTTTGTATTCCATTGATTAACAGCAGTAAAGTTTATTTTTGTACATTGTGCTTGTAGTGAGAAAGAGATCGTAAACTTAATGATATATTATTCACAATGAAAAGTGTGACTTTAATCTTAGATTTTACTCTGAAAAATAATAAATAATTAGAACTTTAGAGCGAACATCCAGACATCCATATTTTATCCTGTCAATTTACAATGAAAAACAACATGTTATACCAACTCTATGTTATTTTAAACATTTGTCTATTCTTCAGCTATAATTTAAACTTTTAAATAAAATTAACGTATTAAGTTGCACTAAAATGTGACATAAAACACATTTTCAAGAACAATGGATGTAGTTATAACAGTTATTATTGAGTAATACTTTTTATATGTTGATATATCTATATTATTAGATTAACAATGCCATCTATACTTCCCTACCCATCACCTTTAGATTTGTATATTTATTAAACTAACCATAAAATAACTCAAGGATATTATTTTGGGAGTACCCATTAAATACAAATGATATCGTAAAGCGTATCAGGGGGAGCTTGATATTTATCAAAATCTGCATGTATAACCGCATGCAATTCATCAATATGAATTTTTTTAATGGCTTCAATTTTCTCACACTCTGTTATTGAAACCACCATTCTTGTGGCATGAGTTACCTTGATGATATCAAGCAAGATATCGATAAGTATATCTACCCTTTCTTTAGGATTGACCGGAAAACCTATATCTACAGTTTCTGGATCGTATTGGTAATCATCGGTTAAATAAGTGGAATTATGGTAGCCAGGAACATCACCTATTAAAAATATAAAAAAATCATCATCTGGAAGTAAATCAGCCGGATAATTATACACCTGATTTCTAGATATAGCCTGTATCCCTAACTGGCTTTTTCCTATAAATTCCAGTAAAGCAGTCTTGGATGACAAATTTAATGCTGGCTCTAAATAACCACAAACCTCATTTGACATATTTATATCCCTTGTTATTTTCCATAGTAAAAATAACCCACTAAACAATTTCTTTTATTGAATTTATATCCGTGAAAAATAAATAGGAGAAATATATTTATCCATTAATAATTTCCTACCGCTCCCATTTCATTTCTTTTTTAAACTCAATATAAATTATAGCTGTTCTTTTCCAATAGAATACATTCGATAGAAATAAATGGTTTTAATCTGATTTCAATTTTTACTATCGAATCAGAAAAAATACCTTCCGAATATAAATATTCCCTTTGTATTTCATTCATGAACCTAAAACTTTTCACACTTTCAACCAAATAATGAGATATTTCATTACCATTCAATTCTAGTTTCGCCTGATCTGTGTCCTTTCGACAACCCAACGGCTTGTTTTAAAATAAACGTCGTTTAGCTTCGCATTATGTTCATCTTTTCTCGATTGAATACAGGGAATATAGCGCTGTTTCTTAAGTTATTTTTCTAACCATTCTGCTTCATAGGCTTTATCCAGATGAAGCAATAATGCTTGCCCCGGCCGGCCTGTTTCAAGATGCGCCAGAGTCTCTATGACTAACTTGATGTCATGGGTATTAGCGGGGGCAACGACTACGGCTAAAGGCAAACCGTTTCCGACAGTCAGAAGACTTCTTTTGACACCTTGCTTTCCCCTGCCTGTTGGGTTGTGACCTGTTTTTTTGTTCCGGCAAGCGCTGAAGTTCACATTGCTGTGGTTGGTCTTAAAACCTTGCGGTTTGGAGAACGAAGTGCCCACGCTGAAGTCATAGCTGATATTGGCGATATTCAAGTTGCCCCGTATTCCTGCAACGCCACCGGCTAAATGGTTGCCCACCATCCACTCAGTCCCCTGCCACCCACTTCACCGTAGTCCATCCCCAAATACAGCTCCTGATCCGGCAGCGGAGTTCTCCATGCCAGTGTGTTTTGCACAAACCAGCCCCGACTGGCGCTCAGGGTTCGTTCACCGTCGAAACCGCGCACTGTCCAGCGATTGCCGATGCTGAACTGTTCTTGTGATGTCAGCGGGGTGTTACTCATCTGGCGGAGGTATGTCATCTGATAACTGAAGCGTTGAGCCCCGATATTGAATGGCATTTCAAGGGACGCTGACCATTGCAGGATTTTGAATAATGCAGTCGCATATTCTTCCCCCGTATTCGGTTCTGCGTAAGCAGGAAGTGCGCCAAACCAGCGGGTTGCCGCGCTGGTAACTCACGCCTGCATCCAGAATCGCTGTACCAAGGTAATGACGGTGGTAGCCCCATTTCCAGGCACTGGTGTGGCGTTTTTGAGATTCGATTTCAGTTTCGTTGATAATATTTTTACTTTGGCGAAGGCTGACTTCATATGTAGCCGTCGTTTTTGATGCAGCATTGCGATGCAATATCCGGCTGAGTTTGGCATTGGCGCTGTCACTTTCACCACTGTACAGGATGTCATTCCCGCCATATCCCGCAATGGTCTGGGCATAGGTATAATGGCTGCCTGTCACGCCAAATTGCCAATAACCGAACGGGACGGAATAGTGGGCGCTATAGCTTTTGGTACTCTTTTTACCGGCAAAGCTGAGATCACCGCGGCCCAAGCCGAAAATGAACTTTTCGCCACCATCATTTCAATGGTTGAAAGGCGTGGTTAAATAAGCCGTTAAGCTCGCCTTCATTCCCAATTTAGGATAGCATCTGCGCCCTTTTTAAAATTTTCCACGATTGAGGATGAGAAAAGCTATGTTCATCGGTTTTGACTATGGCACATCAAATTGCGCGGTAGCAGAAATGATTGGGGATACACCACAGCTGATCGCGATTGAAAATGATAATTTCTATATGCCTTCAGCTTTGTCGGCCCCAACTCGGGAATCCGTTTCTGAGTACTTATTTCGCCACTGGAATATCAAACCGGGTAGTCAAACAGGTGAGCAACTTCTTCGCAGTGCGATTGCCGGAAACCGTGAAGAAGGCATCGAACTTTTGCCGGATGATGTCTCATTTGGTCAGGAAGCATTGAGCCGGTATTTAGGTGATCCCCAAGATACCTATTATGTTAAATCACCAAAATCTTTTCTGGGTGCGATGGGATTAAAGGAAAGCCAAATCTGCTTTTTCGAAGATTTAGTCTGCGCCATGATGGCGAATATCAAGCTACGGGTAGAAACCCATAAGCAAGAAATCGTTGAGGATGTCGTGATTGGTCGCCCGATCAATTTTCATGGGCGTGGCGGAGAGCAATCTAATCAACAAGCTGAGAGCATTCTGTTTAATGCTGCAAAACGGGCAGGATTTCGCAATATAGAATTTCAATTCGAGCCTGTTGCCGCAGGTCTGGAATATGAAGCGACGCTGGAAAAAGATAAGACCGTATTAATCGTTGATATTGGTGGTGGGACAACCGACTGTTCTCTTATTCAAATGGGGCCGGGCTGGAAAGGTAAATCTGAACGCAATGACAGTTTGCTGGCCCATACAGGCCAGCGTGTTGGCGGGAATGATTTGGATATTAACCTGACCTTCAAACAACTTATGCATCCTTTCGGGTTGGGCAGTAAGGTAGGATCTAATATTGATATGCCACTGACTCAGTTTTGGAATCCCATTGCCATCAACGATATTCAGGCTCAGAAAGAGTTCTATTCCCGCCAGAATTTATCCGTCTTAAGATCTTTGCACAGAGACGCCCAAGAGCCAGAGAAAGTAGCCCGATTATTGAAGATCTACCAAGACACATTGGGGTACAGCCTGGTCAGGAGTGCAGAAGAAGCCAAGATTGCTCTCTCCAAGCAAACGGAGCATCGCGTTAAATTAAATTTATTATCAGAATTGATTGAGGTTGATATTCAGCGTGACCAGATGATTGCAGCGTTTGAATCAACCAAAGCCAAGATGATGAAATTGGTCAGCGAAGCCATTTCACAGGGAGGAACTCAACCTGATGTCATCTTTATGACAGGCGGTTCAGCAAGTTCACCAATCCTTCGTCAAGCTGTTGAACAAGAACTTCCCGGCATTCCGTTGATCGGAGGCAATTACTTCGGATCAGTAACAACGGGGTTAGCCCGTTGGGCAAAAATTTGTTTCTCTTAATCACCTGTGAGCAGACTCAATAAAATGAGTCTGCTTTTTTATTATCATTTACCTGCCATCTCTTACATTACCGCTTTCTTGTCTTTGCTCATTTATTCTTTATTACTGCTCTCCGGGCAAAAGCATCAATGTAATACAGCGTCACATTTCATAATAGGAGTTTTATTTTGATTAGAGTTTTGCTGATTTTTATTACCGGAATATTTTTATCTTTTTCCCATGCTGCAAGAACAGATCCTTTACATGAATTACAGGCTATTCACAAGAAAGTATTAGATCCAAATGAAATGTTTAGTATCAGCAAAACAATGGGAAAAATAGAAGACATTGAACCCCGGGTAAAGGATACCGATTATCAGGCACAAGGAGAAATTGCTTTTTTACGCGGTTTAATCTTATGGAAAGCAAACTCTCCTGAAGAGAGCCTGGAATTTACGCAAAAGGCGTTGGAGATTCATCAAAAACACCCTTTTTTATCCGAGCAAGAACAAACGGATACCTACCATAATCTTGCACAAATATCTGAAGAATTAGGGGAATGGGATATTGCTATTCCTGCCTATCAGAAAGTGATGGCTGTCTTTGAATCAGATAAAAATTTACCGCTGGATCAGCAATTATTTCCCCGGGAACGATTAGCTTATTGTTTACATGAGTCCGGTCGTTATGAAGAAGCCAAATCAATGAACAAAATCTCTCTTCTGCGTGCTGAAAAAGCGTTGGGAAAGGAAGATAAACGTCTGATTGTAACAATGATGAATCTTGCTCAAAACGAATATATGCTTGAAAATTATGAAGCATCAAAATTATTACTGGAAAAACTTTTTAAGGTGACAACCAAACATAATGAAATCACCTATCTTGATATTACGCTTTTTCAATTGGGTGTATTGGAATTTGAATTAGGCAATGATGAAAAAGCAGAATATTGGATGAAGAAAAAACTTGAATTAGCGCAACAAAGTGGCGATGAAGATAGAATAGAAGAGTCAAACGAAAATCTACAAATGCTGTATGATAAAATTCAGGAAAAGGAAAACAGTGCTCCAGAAGACTCAGGAGATAACTAATTAAAACAGGAAAAAATAATGTTAGATCTCTATTTTGAATCTTTTATCAAGAAAATGGGCGAGGCAACACAATATAAAATTACCTCTGAAGAAATAATAAAAAAATGGCTGGGAATATTACCGGATAGGCTTCTGCTTTATTGGGAAGTGGAAGGTTTCGCAAGAGACTATGCAGTTAATTATGAAGCGAGCACAGTTTATTCCCGAAGTTAACTACCATGTTATTGCTGTCAGTGGGCTTGGCGATCTCTTCCTTTATGGTGAAAATACAGGAATGCATACTTCAATACATAATAATTATAATATAATCAGCCGAGAGGAAGACGGAGCTATGAAAAAGACAAATTAGAGTTAGATGATGAAATTTGTTCATTTTTTAAAGATATGAGTTTCTTTTCCGATGATAATGATGCATATACGGATGAAGTTTTTGATCAAGCGATAGGAATACACGGGCCTCTCGAAGATAATGAAATATTCTGTTTTGAACCCGCTATTTATTTAAGGGGAGAAATTACACTTGAGAACATCAGAAAAGTGGATATTTATACCCACTTTAATGCTCAAAGCCAGAAAGGTTACTATAGCTTTTCTCCATATTGTTATTACGACGCTTCTTGATCTTTGATAATGAGGAGGATGAACTCCTGCCAAATATCCACTGAAATAACCGTTTTAACATAGATCCCTCTTGGGTAAAAATTTTGCCATGAGTATGTAATCAGAATGAGATGTGCTTATTATTATATTTTTTGTTCACATATTCCATCACTTCTGCCACGGTTTTATATTTAAAAACAGACAATTCATCATTAAAAAACCCCTCCAGACCTGACAAATTAGGATCATTAGAAATATCATTGTTTTTATGAAGGGCATCATCTTTATAATAATAAGCGTGTACTTCATAGGATTCACCGTCAATCTTAAGTGCATCATGCTTGTGTTTCCATGACACAATCACAAAAGCGTTCCTCATGCCTGCAATATTCATGAAAAAGAACCCCTTGATTTCGGGATCACTGCCATTAACGCTATATCTGTCAACCTGTTCTTCACGTTTTCCATCATTGAAAATAAGGCTTAATGGCGCTCCTTCCTTATTTGTTCTCGTTAAATAGACGTAATCATGATATTCATTCAATATAATGGGGCTATTTATGATATGACCATAAGAAGTAGTGGGATAATTCAATTTTAAAAAGGATACTGAGACAATTTTCCATTGAGACGATTCTTTTTCTAATTCAACCGAAAGGTTATACGGTTTTTCTTGCAATCCCGCAATATAAGCGTTAGCCGTTACCCGATTATCACTTTCATCAATAGCTATAATGGTGGTATGTCTCCAATCATCAAGGTAGTCTTGCGCTTTAATAAAATAATCTTTATCCACCATTTCATCTAACTGATTGATGAGTTTTGGAGAGACATATTTTTTCATCATAGTCTGATAATCAGATGCATAAGGATCTTTATGAGCATACAATGCTTTCATATACCAAATGTAAAAAGCCTCAGCAATTTGTTCTGCTGATTGGGGCTGATGCCTGGACACCAGGATGATTTTCCATTGACCTGACCGCTTTTCTAAAAGCACAGGGAGGCGATATTCATATTCAGTTCCGCGACCTAAAATCACAGCCAACTCAGCAAAATCATCAACCTTATTCACTGTCTCAACGGTTACATCAGCCCATTCATCAGGCGCATCCTGCGATCTTGTAAAGTAATCAGAATCCGAAAAAACACCCTCTACAGCGCATTCGCCCATTTCCCCTTCTGAATGACAGTCGTAAACGGCTTTGATCCGCACAATTAATTCTTCAGATATAGATTCTTTGGCTTCATTCAGAACCTCCATGGGATGTTTATGCTCCATGGATAAAAATTCTTTAATATACAATGTGTAAAATTCTTTCGTCACCTGCTCCGGTGACAGATGCTCTGTGTTAGCATATACATTTATTGGCATACATATAAACATAAACGCCATAAAATAAAAAAATTGGCCTAACAATAATAAGCGTCTCATTTATCCATCCTTATTGTTATAATAAATTAAAAATTCACCAATTCCATGCAACCCGGAATATAGCAAATGACTTTTCCTTTAGATAGAGATACCACCGCTTTTATTAGCTAAATAAAGTCAGCAATTATTATCATGTCCAACTATAAGAGGTTATGTAAGATGCTCGAGTACCTGATCAATTGGATATTATAGTTATGACGAAACAACGGTTGAATGCACTTCTTCAATATATCGATAAACATATTGATACTCCGATGGATGGGGAGTTTTTAAGTCATATTGCTTCGTTTTCTAAATATCACTTCCACAGATTATTTTCTGCTAATTATGGCATCGGGGTTGCCGCCTATATCCGGCAAATTCGCTTAAAAAAAGCGGTATATGATCTGGCATACAGCAATCGTTCAGTATTGGATATTGCACTTATATGTGGTTATGAAAGCTCTGAAGCATTTTCTCGCGCATTCAAAAGTACTGTTGGTCAAAGCCCTAATGAATTCAGAAAAAAACCTGACTGGTCTATTTGGTATAACCAGTATCAAGTTATAAATCATATAAGGACCCGAGTTATGAACGAAAAACTACCCCATATTGAGGTCAGTATCGTTAATTTTACAGAAACATCAGTCGCTGTCATGGAACATAGAGGTGCGCCAGCTCAAATAGGCAATACCATCAAAGAATTCAAGGAGTGGAGAGTCAAGAATAAATTACCGCCTGAAAGAAATAAAACATTCAATCTCGTTTATGCAGATCCGACAAAGGTTGATCCAGAAGAGTATCAATTAGATTTGTGTGTAGAAATTTCGCCAGCATTTGATATTAATCATCCGGGAGTGATCCGGAAGATGATCCCATCAGGAAAATGTGCTTATATAAGGCATATTGGTTCAGATGATGAGATACCAACTCTTATTAATTACTTATATAAGAATTGGTTGTCAGAAAACAATCAAGAATTACGTAATTCCCCACTCTTTTTGGAGAGAGTGAAATTATTCCCTGCGGTTTCTGAAGCAGAATCTGTGACGGATATTTATTTACCATTATCGTAAAAATATTAACATAAAAATAAATAAAAAACTGCAACACCATGCTATGTTGCAGTTTAATGCGATGAATTCAACCTACCGTAAATATGAATATAGTGCCAATAATCATTCATTTTATAGCAATCGCCCATAACTTATTGATTATAACTTATAAAATATCAATACCATCTCGCTAGAGGAGAGTTTTCTTGCAATTCCTGATCAATGCATTCTTGGGTGATTATTTTCTCATCAATCAAAGGAACAAAGATTTCATTCAGAATTTCCACATCCTGTTGGCATCCCGTATGGTCAAAAATAAGAAATAATGCTTTTTTAATCAATTGGGTTTCATTACATGCTTTGGCTTCCAAAATCAAATCGACAATACACGATTTAATTTCCTTATTTTTTAAATATTCTTCTTGCTCAGATAAATATTCCTTAGTGTAAAAATCATCCAACTCTTTAGATAATATATCAAGGCGAAAGTAAAAATCATTACTCATTTTTTCCCCACTTTTTTAAATGAAATTGTCTTTAAAATAAAAAACTCAATCAAGTATTAGATTACAATACTCTTCAAGAATCGAAACCAAATCATAAGCTGAACGCCTATTATATGGCACGATATAACTTTATTCTTTTAGAAGCTGTTGCCAGATTTTGGCATACTCTTGTTGAACAGAAGATAGGCATGAAACTGAATAATGTGGCCGCTGCCAGCCGTAAAAAGGGTTTCGCAAAAATGATCGTAATCTTTTGCGACACCCTTTGAAGAACGAGGTTTTACAACGTACCGGGTAAGTCTGCTCTCTATTTAGCTATCCGGTTTCAGCTAACCTGCAAATGGTGTTGCAGCTGGTCCTGAAACTCCCGGCTGGCAAATAAATAACCCACCCGCTCCCGGCGCCGTGGCTGACTGTTCCACGATATCCAGAGAAAGACCATATAAATGATGAGTAATATCCGGTAATTTTCGGCCTGCACTTGTGATAAACAGATTGTCACCGTGAATGCCACCAAATGTACAGCTTGTGACCGCTGGCGTGGATATCAAGACTTTCCCCATCAATTCCCCCGCTGGAGAGTAACGGTGTACTGCACCGCTGCCCATTAAAGCCAGCCAAATGCATCCCTCCTGATCAACCACTAAACCGTTTGGTATTCCTTCACCTTTGGCGAATGCTTTAAAACAGCGGCGATTATGGAGTGTCCCTTCAGAGACATCAAAATCGAAGATGTCCACGGCCAATGTATGCGAATCCACATAATAGAAAGATGTTCCGTCGGGGCTCCAGTCCAGCCCGTTGGAGAGCGTAATATCATTCAGTATGGTTGTCATTGTGCCGTCTGGATCGATACGGTAAAGGCTTCCCTGACCTTCAATAACCTCGCCAGAAGAGGTGAGAATATCATTACCGAGTGTACCAACCCACAACCTGCCCTGAGCATCGCATTTTACATCATTCGCCCGTACTTTTTTGGGGTCGGCATCCAGTTGAGCAAAGGGCGTGATATAACCGTCATCATCCAGCGCCAAGATATCAGTGCCCGCGACAACAATGACGCCACCATTCTGGCGGGGAACTGCACCACCAATATGGCGATTTAACGTCCAATGCCTGCCGGTATGCCAATCTTTACCATTATCAGATTGCGCTTCCCGCACGATACCCAGTGCATTATCGCACCAGAGAAGGCGTGCTTCCCCGGCATCCCATAATGGACCTTCTCCTATTATGTTTCTGGCATCAATGGCCAGTGTTGCTTCCATCTGAACATTCATGTGTATTTGAGCCTTCTATCCAACCGATGATTGAGCGCCATTGGTGTTATTTATCCCCCAAGGCACGATCCAACTCATTACGTAAAATTGACTGGAAGGTTGCCAGATGTTTCGGCCCCATCAGATCGTAATGACCGCCTGCTACCGGGATATAATTATTTGGCTGGCGGGAAAAGCTATCCCAGCGTTTGAGGTGAGTCAGCCACTCTTCTTTAGATCCACGAGGAGGATCGGCGTAGAACACACTGATGGATTCAACATGACCCGTCGGTACGTATGAACGCCCCACACTCAACAATGATTGCGTCAATGTGGCCCAGGCCTTGAATTTTTCTGCATCTAAATCCAGTTCTTGCAAGCGTTCAGATGACACATCTTTCAGGATATATTCACAAGGATTTTGGTTTCCTGCGGCAGCCCGGATTTCGGCGGGCAGCTCATCTTTCTGCTCCCTGTCAACCAAGGAGAGGAAAAAGGCCAATGTGGTGGCGATATCGGCTTCATCAACGTCAGCCATCTGATGCATAAGCAATGGTGCCATATCGATACTGCCAACAAAAGCCACGCGCTCACCTTGTGCTTCAAGTCGCTTGGCTATTTCGAAAGCAACAGGGCTGCCATATGAATATCCCGCGATGGCATACGGGCCATGGGGCTGACGTGAACGGATCCCTTCAAGGTATACACTGACCAATTCTTCAAATGACGCGAAATGTTCTTCACCTTCTTCAAGGCCACGTGCGCGCAATGCGTAAAAAGGACGATCGTTGATAAAATATTTTGCGAGATTGACAAAAACCAGGATTTCACCAATTCCGGGATGGATGCAGAAAAGTGGTGTTTTCTGGCCTGTGGTTTGAAGGGCAACCACCGGATCATAAATACCGTTGCCATGGGAGGCTATCCGGGCCGCGAGTGTGCGTACCGTTGGATTCTGGAGAAGTGTGACGATAGGAACGTCTTTGATATTGAATTGCTGTTGAATAGCTTGCTTAAGTTTAACGATATCGAGGGAAGTTCCCCCTACATCAAAAAAGTTTTCTGTTGCACTTATCTGAGCGGTTTCAAGACCAAATAGTTCGGCATAAATATTGGCAATGATTTCTTCTGCTTCCCCTGTTGGCGGAGTATAGCCCCCTGTCTGCCTGTCACTCACTTCTTTGATATGACGTATTTCATCGGCAAACACCCCAGACTCCAGACGCTTGCGCATAGCCGCACGCTGTATTTTTCCCAGACTGGTTTTCTGAAAAGCGTCTGTTGGTAAAGGTAAAATCAGTGTTGGACGGAAGCCCCAGAGCAGAATCGTCGTATTGCGGATAGCCGTAACCAGTTGATACAGCTTGTTATCATCAGAATGTGGGAATGAAGCAGAGAAAGCAACGACCAGTTGCTCAGTATCACTGCCCGCAGGCCGCGTCGGGAAGGCCGCAACAAATGATTTTTCAATGCCGGAAAGCTGCTCAAGCGCCGTTTCAAGCTCATGGCTGAAATAGTTCACACCACTCACAATAATGCTGTCTTTATTTCTTCCGACCAGATTCAGCCGCCCGTTTTCGATCAAAGCAAGATCGCCTGTCCGGAACCAGCCATCATCCGTGAATGCTTCCCGCGTCGCGCCTTCATTATTATAGTAACGGGTGAAGATCATCGGGCCATGCAACTGGAGTTCTCCCACCTCACCGGCTTGTGTCAGAGGGCCGTCTTCATCAGCAACACGCATTTGCAGGCCGAGTACCGGAAAACCGAGTGAACCAAACTCCTTGCCGGCATCAATATTAGGAAATTCGCATGAATAGATCGAGCCTGCACATGTTTCCGTCATGCCAAATCCCGGCCAAATGACATTGTTTGTCAATCCATAAGGGGCAAGATGACGATAGAAATTTCTCCCGGTTTCAACAACGGTCGCTTCCCCGCCTGAAATGATTTGTCTCAGGCAGGAGAGATCAAACGATTTGTTTTGAAGCTCAAGGGCATCTGTCCGCCCTGATTGCAATGCGGCATTGATTTGACCTAAAAGGAAATTGGGTGTGAAGGTCATTGCGACTTTATAATCGCTGATAAGGCGCAAAAACAGCAGAGGCTCTGCGAGAATGGTTGAGGATGGAACATGGAGCTGTATTGCACCGACGGATAAAGGCAATAGATGGGCTTCTGATAGAGCAGCGACGTGATCAAAAGAGATCCAGTTCAGCGTAGTATCTTCTGCTGTCAGGCACTGGCGCTCATTTTTCCCTTCCATCGATGCCAGCAAATTCCCATGTGTCAGCACAACCGCTTTTGAATTGCCGGTTGATCCGGAGGTCAGCATAAAGACAGCCGGATCGTCAATGTCCGCTTGGTGAATCGTGTCATCCGGCATCGCGGTGCGCAGTTCATTGATATCGATGGCATCAGTAACCCCTGTCAACTCCCTTTGCAACGCTTTGGTGGATATCCGAAGTGGATTTCCAAGCAGGGAGCTGACATGGTTAAGGTGTTTTTCCCAGCGTTCAGGATCATTGCGGATAGGAAGTACAGGGCAAGGAACATATCCCCCAAGAATACAAGCCCAAAAAGCAGGCACGAAATCGTAGGCATGTTCAAGAACCAAAATAACATGAACATCAGGCTCGGGAGCATGGGCACGCAATCCTCCCAGTATCCGCTGTGCTTCTTCCAGCAATTCAGGATATGTGGCCCACGTATTCTTATTGGCTTTTTCACCAGAAATAAAGCAGAGGCCAGAATGAGGATATTGCTGCACCGCTCGTAATAAGAGATCACTGATAGAAGTCACAGTGGATTCAAAATGAGCAATATACTCATTCGGTTCGTTATATATTATATTTACAGACATACTTGATATTCCATTCTAATCAGGAAGTAAGAGATAGATTGACGTCTTCCAAATTCCAAGCTTCAGCTCTATTGTGGTGTTCACTTCCCCAGTCACAGGGTGTTCTGTTCTGTTGGGACTCGCTCACTTGCCGCGTGCAGTAATTTGAAATCTATTGGATGTAGGGTACATACGTACTTTGTGATTATTACCTTACATAGCCCTGATGAATAAAATTAAACTAATATCCGTCTGTCAGAAGATAATATTAATTGATACTCCCACTATAATTAACGAAAGATATTAATTACTTTTAATACACGCCATCTCCCTGAACATGTGTATCTTTCAGGTAAAACGGTTAGGTAGTCCCCGGGATAATCAGTATGCGATCATTCTAAAAATACCAGCCAAAAACTGAGATTGCCATGCTACTTCTCAGTGGCGAACATACCATTATTTTAAATATTAAATTGAATGTTATATTTTGCCGATAAAAGAACCAATGGAAAAAACTATCCACCAATATGTTTTGCATACCATACGTTTTGCATTCCATTCACAAGTTATATCTAAGGAATTGGGTAATGAAAGAATTTATGAGGTTTCAAAAAATAATGTGCTATTAGGAATCGTCCGCTTGTGGGCAGAAGCAGCTAAATGTAGAGATTATCACAAATATATTTGTGGATTTTTACAAATACAGAGATCAATACTTATGCTTGGATCAAAACCACCAAAGCATGTATGCCGTTTTTGCTCACGTCATTTTGGATCAAGAAAAAGCTTAAATTTTCATATAAGCCATAGCCACCCATTTTACCGGCAGTTAGCAACATCAGTTATCACCCCATAGCCAGCTCCCAACCAGCCTACGGGCAAGAACAACTTCAAACCGGAAGCAGCAGAGCCGAACAGCATAGTATATCGCATTCATGGCGAGTCAGTTCTCCCTCTTATAAGTTCAAAGTTCAAAGTACAAGCTCAGACACCGCACCAATGCTCCTATTTAAACCTTCAACAATCCACTCCATTTAACGATTTCAAGGATACCTGCCTGCTGATATTACATCTTTATTAGTAACACAGCGAAGCAATAAGAATATATCCTATGTATTAAATCACCTCACTTACCCACCGGTTTTTGAGTTACGTTTATCAAACACATTTATTTATACTAAATTGGACAGGTAAATAATCCATATGATATTGCAGTTATTATTTCACTACTCCATTAGCGCTAAAACAATAACAGTTAAAAATATTAACATGTTATTTTGAACCATTTCATCAAAAGGATCACAACATGAAGATTATCAATATATTATTTTGTTCAGCTTTATATTGTTTGTTGATATCCCCAGTCTGGGCAGATGAAAAAATGGTTGATGCGGACAAACAACAGATTCTTTCTGCTGATTATAATATGGAATTTAAAAACCACTCTTCTTCTGTAAATAATCTTGTGATAGTTAAGCAAAGCAGTAATTGTATGTATGATAGTGGTGCAGATCAGATAAGCATTAATCCTGGCAATAAACAGGCTACCCATTTAGAAGACAACGATAATTTATTTAGTGCTTGTACTCTTAGAGCTAAATGGGTTGAGTGGTCGGTTTCTTATGATTCCATGAGTTGTGCTTTGAGATTTGAACGTGGATACGATTTTAGTGATTTAGGCTGGTATACCGTGATCAAAGGGTGTCCGGATATTGTTCAGAGCGCAACTTGTGGAAATGCTGACTGTAATCAGACGAAAGTTTACGGAAGCTCATCGTATATGGATATCAATGTGGAATTCCTTGTTCAGTGAATCTAGTATGCACCACATCCTATGCAAAGGTGAGATTTCTCACCTTTTAATCATGAATCAGATCTGAGTTATGGCTGAAATCAAATAGATATTGAAAAGATATTCATATTCAGCACCAAATTTCAAATTGACACTTCCTTGAAAGCCATAACAACAATCATTTTTAGTGATATAAGAATTCCGGACACCTCATAAACCTTAAATAAAATAGCCAGAAATATCATCTTGGGGAATTTCTCCGGCTATTTATAAGTAATAAATTAACGTGTATTTTTAACAACATCGGTAAAAAAACGGTGTATTTTGAAACAGAATGTAGAATTCTCAATAAAATCAGGGATAACTAATACATAATAAAATACATTATCTAATAATAAATTTATATCATAGGGTTCAAAATCTGACTGAGTTTCAAATTCAAATAATGAGGCTATGCCATGTAAATTAACAATCCTTGCCTCAATACAAAAACATCCTTGCCCATCAATATCTGTGTTATACCCGACTTCTAAATGATGCTCTAACATATTTTTATCTTTATAAAAAATAAGGACTCTTCTCCATCATAGGAATAATACTCATACTGATAATCTATATGATTAATTTCTCTTTTTAGCACCTCAAAAATTTTTTCTATCGGTTTATTAGTATAAAACCTATACAATTCTCCAGTCCATCCTGACATATCAGCCCTCGTGATAATATTTTCTTAAAAACTAATAACTCATTTTACACTTGCATGTATAAAATCATCTTTTAGCTCATTATTTGAATTTCTGAGCATTACATTTTCTTGTATAAAAAGGCATTTAACGCCATACTGATGATCCATTCGATGCATTTTACTACTATCTATTTCAAAAGAGATATCATGAGTATTTTTTGAGTTAGGTAATTCCATTTGCCCTCTAGCTCTGGGAACAGGATAAATGAAATACTATTTATCCAGAGATGCCAACGTATCAGTTGTTCAATCACGATCGGGAATGGGCCTTGACCGAATTCATTTAAGCCATCGAAACCAGAGAGTGCTTTATTAACCAGTTCAGCCAATACCTTATCTGTGTTTTCCATCTCTTTACCTACATTCAGTCCGCACATAATCCCTCAGTCCGAGGAGCTGGGCTTCGAGGGTTTCCAGTTCTCCGGGGAGAGTTTGTCACGTTGTTTTATGTGTGCCCGTAACGTGTCCCACTTACTGCCATAGCCGCGTTCGTGTCGGCTCCTGCCTTGTTGGTGAGTTTGCCAGCCAATATGCAGGTGGTCAGTGCAGTAGCCTGAGCGGTCGGTAGTGGTCTTGGGGCAACCTTGTTTGCGGCAGGCTCGGGGAATACGGGGTGGCATCGCATCACCACCTTGATAACAGCCCACCTCGCCGACTCTCACGAGTGACGAACTGCTGTAGCTCTTCACCGGATGTGCTCGTCAGAAGCCTTTATCTTGGCTTCATTGATTTTTGCTGAATCGATGGTTACCGGTTTTATGTAAGGTCACCCCAGCTGCGACATTAAAGACATTGAAACCTTCGGCAGTGATGCTTGCCTGTTTCCTTTCTGCCTTCTGCTTAACTTCATGGTAAATGCAAATATTTTGAGGCGCGTTCTCTCCCAGACTCAGCACAATCTTCCCTTCTTTATCATACCATGCTGAATATTCTTCAGCTGTTATGGAGGTGCTACCATCTTCTTTGATAAGTATCATCATCATTTTTGCCTCATTTAGCCTATTCAACTTATATAAAATTCTGAAAAAACCACTCAATGAATGGCCTGTTCAGAATTTGCCGTCTCTCCGGCTGTCACACCCCTTCGTCTGCCTACAGCGGATATTGCTGATAATGACCCGTTTTACACGGTGGCATGGGTTATTTTTGATTCTGTCTGTACGCTCGATGGTAAGGAAACATGTCACAGCTAATACCGACAGACGGCGATAACCCGACGCAAATAAAAATGCCACCAGCCCGTGTGTGTTGGGTACGCGATGAGAACGGGATGATGGCATGAGTTATTGCTTTAACCACTCAAGGGAATAGGTAAATGAATACTTAAAAACTGTTTAATGTTTGTTCAAAAAAAGCACAAATTGGATGCTAACCTTATTACAAATATATTTTTTGGAGGTAGTCATCATGGCTAATACACAAGTAATATCCAATTTCTATAATCTAATAGATGCAGGTGACCCTAATTATTTATTAATGCAACAACCCGCTGTTGAGGCATTTGGTGTAAATACTCTATATATTGATTTTAGGAGTCCTGGGGCAACTGCATTAATAAAAAGACTATTCGATCTTTCTGCTATGACTGGTATTACCTACCACCTATATGGCCTATTTTTTCATCGTAACTTTAACCAATTTTATAAGCTAAAGCAAAGTGACGTACAGCATCCGAATCAACCTATCAATATCACGATTGATTCGTTTGCAGAACATATATTGCCGCTTATTAAAGATACAACAGCAAGGAATAGTGACAATATTCTATTGCCGTCCCTATTAGCAGACTCATCACTTCGAGAAAAATTGAATGACCATTGGATTAGTACTCAAGGATATAGTGATAAGCAGCGCAGGATTAATGCAAAGAACACCATAACTCAACTATACCCAAATACAATTCAACAAGCTCTAGCGCGACAACAACAACTTGAACAAAGGCAGGGAATTCCGTCTCAGCCACCTAACTTGCAAGTATCCCAATCTGGCGGGATGAACTATCCGGCGTTAACCTCACAACAAGAGCTACATTATCCCTCTGCGATGGCATCACCAAATACTTTTGGTCAACCGCCAGAATATAATCAAACTGTCCAATTTGGCCTTTACCCTACGCAAAATAACCCACCTCCAGCTAGCGGGATAATGAGAACTCAAAGGGCGCATCCTACTGTAGCAAGTCCGTATAATGCGCCTCCACGAGCTACAGATTCAAATAGCCAAGACATATTTCAGAGTCTGCGTGAAGCCACGTTGAGTAAATATCCTGGCATGTGGCCACCACCTCGTCGTTAATCACACCAACTTTCTGGTGGCCCCTGAATTAGGGATTAGGGGCTACTGACATTCGCCTAACTTATTCCCGCCACCTCAGAATCATTTGCTCTGAGGTGGTGATGCCTAACCTAATTTTGCCCTAACCAGACAATCTTTAGCTTCCAACAGCTTTCGCAGTCCTGCTGATTTTTCTGGGCCATCAGGTAGCGATTCATCCATTGATTTAGCCAAATCACCAATAGGTTTACTGATTTCTTGCAAATGTGATGGTAGATGGGCGTATTCAAAATATTTCATCATTGGTGACATGATTACCTCAGTTCATTTTACACTCAGTCTTCACATAATCCCTCAGTCCAAGGTACTGGGCTTCGAGGGTTTCCAGTTATCCGAGGAGACGTACATAATCTTGTTCAGCGTCTTTCGCCAGTCGGGCGGGTCCTGAACCATCCACGCTGGCGGGGGAAGGGGTTTCAGACACTGGACATTCAACTTTGACATACATGCGCTTAACGTGAGTGCGCAAATCATCGCCAAGCTGAGTGATTTTAGATTTGGCATTCGTGAGTTCCTGTGTGTACTTGGCGTCCAGTTCATGCAACATTTCAATATGCGTGTTCTGGTAGTTAATCCGGTCAGTCAGTTGCTGAATTTCGGTTATCTGGTTGTTGTTGATACTCAACTGTTTCATATACTCAGTGCAGTAATAACCTCCCATATACATAGCAACGCCTAGTGCCATAGCTAGTCCGCAGATAACGTAGAATTTCATAGCAGCAATACCCCTATGAACAAAAACCAGCCCCAACCATTCGCACCAAAACCCGCCAAAATGAAAGCAAACAGAAACATCAGTCCCACCAATGAATGACTATTCACCCAACCTCCAACATGTTAATTCTGACTCTTGGGCACGTCGCTCAACCTGACCGTAACAGCCGTTCGCTTGGCCTTGGGTCTGCCGGCAGTCTTTACCGCCGTCAAATATCCACCGTTTGATTTCGGCACAAGCACCTTTCCTATCCCCGGCATTGAGCTTCCGATAGAACGTGGAAGAAAAGCATTTCCCCGGGCCAATGTTGTACGGGCAGAAACTGGCAATACCAGCTATCTGAGGTTCAGTCAACGGCACCCGTACATGGCGTTTTACCCAAACAATGGCGTGCTCGGCTTCTTTGGCATTGGCTCGGCGTTAGTCTCATCCCCTGACGAACGGGAACGCTGTCTATCTGAGTAACACCCCGACAAATAGTCCAGATGCCGCCCGCATCACGATAGGCTGATAACCGGTTACTCTTTCTCGTCCAAGAACTGAGAAAGAATAGCCGTAGCCCCCGCGCCGGACAACACCAGTCCAATGACCACCGCCGTTAATTTAGTCTTGGTCTTTGCCATTGCGGTTAAATTCCCGATGCCTGTAATACCAGTTCACGACGAATGTTCCTGCCGTGCAGATAATTCCGACGATAATCGCCCAATTGTTCAATGACAGAGCGCCGAGCATGGCTGTGAATGCCCCAGCGGTAAGCAGTGGGGCTTGAGTATTTGTCCATACACATATTTCTACCCCACTGACGGAGTGACCATTAGGTAAGTTGATAAGAAAAAGCGCCGTAATTGCTGGCACCAGAAATGAAAAAGGCCGCTTAAGCGACCTTAATTATTTGGATGAATAAGTTAAGTTACTTTTTGCTTTTGTCTTTGATTGCGTCGTAAATGAAACTAGCGCCAATACATATTACTGCCAATGGTAATCCCCATTTTACATCAGACGATATGACACCAAAACTCTCTAGCAAAGAAATGATACCTGCAAAAACAATAAATAAACCAAGAAACATATTTTTACACATGATCAGTAAGCAAACAAATATTGATCACATCACAACCAATGCAACTAACTAATAGAATGATAAGATTAATTCAATATTGAGTTATTTAGTATCCACTAATAAATTGAATCTGTTCCGATATGGAAATTCTCATATCGGATAAGTTTCAAATAGTTAGAAATGCCAGCCGCAATGCATGGATACGGATGTGACTAGAGTGATTGCGGTGGCAAATACAGAAAAGGCTGCATTAAGCAGCCTTAGATTCAAGATTGGAGTTATTTCCAGTTGAGGCAAAAGTGCAGTATTTTACCTACGCTTTGTTTCAGTAGATTACCTAATTTTTTTGCTTCGGCGTTAGAGTACTGACCAAAAAATTCATACTGCTGTTTACCAACTATACTGCTATCTGTCGTACTTCCAAGGTGATAAGATACTTCACCTACAGTTACAGTGAGATTTTTTGCTAATAAATTTATCATCTTCTGATAACCTTCTGACGTTCGAGGATTACCAGAGGAGACTCTGATAAAAATCGCCGCAGACACATTGTCCCATACGAAAGATGAAAATGTCGTAATATCTGTTTTATTTTGGAGATTAGTTAAAGTACCAAAAGGACCTTCTCTGTTGGGCCCAGACTCAAGTTCATTATCAGCAAGATATCCCCACATTTGTTCAGTATCAGAATATTTCCCGGTCCCTATCTTAAGATCAAAAGACAGCATACAATCTTCTAGTTTCACCAATTTCCAATCACATGCCATTAAATCTTCTGGTGTTGGTTGCCAAGGAAACCAATGACCATGTCTATCACTCTTCTCAATATAAACAGAGTTATTATCTGGTTTTTTAGAAGTAAGGCGCATATATTCATTAGGAATATCCCAGTCACTACGATGCAACATATTACCCAAATATACTTGAATTATTGCCCACGGACAGGAACCAACTGGTGCTGTTACTGTATCAATCTTAATTTTGTATTGGTTAGGGTCAATCTGGCATTGTGTCTCAGTATTCTCATTATCCAGCTTATCAACATCAGACATAAACACCTCACTTTATTATTCGTTAAAGGTCATTTCAGCCTACTGTTAACTCGCCAGAAACCTTACTTATGTCTAATTCCTATCTCAATCGGATTACTACTATAGCAAGGCTTATAATTTGAAAGACGATACTCAATTCAGTGAAGTGTAAATTTGAAGTTTACTATTGATACATGCCATACCTGCCATTAGTCAGATAGTAACTATTGTCTGAGAATGAGGAATATGGACTTAAACTATGGGGATCGGAGTGTTGACCAAATCGCCAAAAATCATACCTAATATATTGATTTAACTATGATATAGATATTGACCGATCTCGCTCGAGTTGTAATCTAAAAATTAACTTTTGGGGTGCAGTTCAGAGTGCGAGGCTATGGAGTTCGATAAGCTATGTGACATTGCTATCACTCTTATCACGATATACCCACTTTTGTAATTACGCAACCTTATCGATGATTTCTTTTTGCACACTTTTATCAGCTTCCAATGTTACCCCTGAAACCGCTAAGACCCCCTCAATAAATCCCTCAGCAGCCTGTAGTCGTTTTGCTACTTCGTTGTGGGAAATGCCTAACTTGTTGCCCATTGTCCGCAAGGTACACGTCTTGATGTAATGCAAGACGATGAGCTGATAGTAATAAGCGTTGTGCTTTTTCAGTCGCAGAACGGCAGCATCAAACGTAATACCATCATCATCAAAACATTGGACACAGGTCTTTCGGGTACTGGGGAGCAATCCCTTAAACCCTGCGGCAACAGTGCCCAATCCACTTCGCTCTTGCCTTCACTCGCCCATGCTCCCCACTGACTGAGTGTCATCCTCATGTCACGCATCAGCACACCCCCCCACCAGATTGAGGATACTCCTGTCGGTCACCGCCCGATCAAGGAACTGTTCTTCTTCCAATACCCACTGACAGACCTCTATCAGTCGTTCAGCTTCGCAATCTTCAAGAGCTTGCTTGTACTGCCAAACAGTCCCCTGACCTGACTGAATACAATTCTGCGGGTAGTGTATGATAAGCCGGTGCATAAGACCGGTAAACTTTCATCGCCAGACGGTGGGTTATTTGTCCGACGATATCTGCTTCCAAAAGTGCACAGATGTACCGCAATGCTTGCTCTCCCTTTCAGGCTACGGGAGTTTTTTATAGCCGTTTTTAACGGCGCGTACCCATCTGTGATGGTGATTAAACAAGTTTAGGCTAACGTTTTTTTCGAACTACTGCAATTAAATGTCACTAATTCGAAAATTTTATTAAAAAATTTTTCACACAAGAAATTTCTTAATAAACTACTAATTTAAAGTGACATATATATAATTAAAAACATAAATCACAATGGATAACTATTTCACATATTGCGGAATATGACAGAAATAATATATTTCAATTTGGTTGAAAAGCATTTAATAACATAATAACATTAAGTTAGGTGGAAATATTTATATTCAGACATATTACATTTCACCTCCGTCCATCTGATGTTAACATGCCAATTGGATTATCTATGATTTATTTGTTATAGTTCATATTCGGAACATCAAGTTAAGTATATTTTTACTCAACTCAAGTATAAGAGGTCTGTACTATGTTAGAAGAATCATCAAAAGATTCGCCTGAGCTTCCCAAAGAGATCCCCTATGAGCAAAGCCATTTATTAAAATCCAGATGTATTATTATATCTGGTGAAATTAACCAAAAATTAGCTGAAAGGGTAACAATACAGCTACTGATTTTACAAGAAATAAGTAACGAACCAATCAAGGTTTTTATTAACAGTCAAGGTGGACATGTTGAAGCTGGCGATACCATTCATGACTTAATTAAATTTATAAAACCGGAAGTTTTTATAATAGGAACCGGTTGGGTCGCAAGTGCTGGTATTACTATTTTTCTTGCTGCCAAGAAAGAAAATCGTTATTCCCTTCCAAATACCCGTTTTATGATTCATCAACCTTTAGGAGGATACGAAGGGAGAGCATCTGATATTGAAATAGAAGCTAAAGAGTTTTTGCTGATACGTAGTCGTATAAATCAGCTTATCAGCGATGCCACAGAACAGCCAATAGAAAAAGTAGAAAAAGATACTGATAGAAATTATTGGATGCGCCCCCAACAGGCTATTGAATATGGAATTGTAGGTCGAATAATAACCAAGTGGGAAGACGTCAGCCCTGTATAAATGATAAAGAGGGTGGGCAAAGTCTCACCCTCTATTTTATATTAGTATCATATTCTTTTAAAAACCTTGGTACTTTCCATTCATCTTTTAGAATTGCATATATATACATGTCACTCCATATTCTATTAACGTATTCGTTTTGTAATAAGTGAGCCTCTTGACGCATTCCTAGTTTTTCAACTAATTTTTTGGAACCTAGATTTAAAGTATCTAATCTTGCATAAATTCTATGATATTTAAAATAATTAAAACTAATATCTATTAATGCACCTAAAGATTCTGTTCCAATAGATTTTTTTTGATATAATGGATGAAATATACAACCTATTTCCCCCTGCTGTGATTCTTTGCTCGTTACCCTTAACATAATTTCTCCGGCTAAATCATTATGTTCACGTAGAACTACAGCAAGTCTTATTTCATCACCATTATCATTAAATGCAGGGTTAAGGACTTTATTAAATTGTTCACGAATCTCTTTATCTGTAGGGAGTGGGGTGTATAAAAACTTATAAACCTCTGGTAATGAATGATAGTTTTTATACTTTATGAAATCTTTTTCCTCAAATTTACGAAGAATTAAGTGTGATGTAAAAAATAAAAGAGAATCATTATTTAGTAGCATAAAAACCTCTAGATTACTTATTGATTTACTGATTTATTAATATTGCTATTTTCTTTAAGAAAGAAAAGACAAAATAACCCAGCTAGTAACGTCAAGATAAAAATAATTATAAAAAACACTTTAAATATTTCTCTATAATAAACTATTTGAGTGCTATCACTAATTGAATTGGAATTAATATACATCGAAGTAAGCATATTTATCAATGAACCAACAAGTGTAATAGCAATGGCTTCGCCTGCAACTCGCATAGTATTAAACAATCCAGACGCTAACCCAGCTTTTTCTTGAGGAACAACACTAACAGATAAAGCATCCATTAACCCCCAAGGTAAGGCATTACCAATTCCTATTAATGCCATAGCAAAAGATATTAACCAAATTTTTTCATATGTGGAGTTGATTAGTATACATACTCCAATAGAAGCTATAAAAAAACCAATCCCTGAAATATTATTAATTGGATAATTTTTAGCAAGATAACCAGAAATAATCGGAATAAAAAGCATCGGCAAAGTCAAAGGTAAAATAATTATCGAAGTTTTAGATGCACTGAAGCCTCCTCCAACCATAAGCCACATTGGTAAATAAACAAAGAGTGATATATAACTAAAAGCAGTTAACAAAGGTAGTAATTGCACTCCAAAAAATAAAGGAATCTTAAATAATGATATATCGACTAAAGGGTGAGCGGTTCGTTTTTCTGTAAAATAAAACACAATTATGAGAAAGATTACAATAAATATAATTGTATGAAATTGCATATCACTAAATCCATTTTTACCAACTAAAATAATTGCATATGTGAACAAGATTAAAGATAAAGTGAAAATAACAAGACCAATCCAATCTAGGCGTTCGGCATTATTATTTTTTGATTCTTTAATTCTCCATCCTCCTAATGAAATTATTAGAATAGAAAAAATAGATATTCCCCAATAGAGTGAGCGCCAACCTAGAAAATCAATCATAAAACCAGAGATAATAGGGCCAAATGCAAGCCCAGCACCAAAAGATGTACCTAAAAAAGAAAATGCAATAGCTTTATTTTTTCCATAAAATTCTTGAGCTAATAACGATGTGGCAGAAGTTGATACTAACGCACCGCCCATACCCTCAAGTATTCTCATTATAATTATAGTGAATAAATCATGACTGATTGCAATATATATAGATGACAGGCTAAATAAAACAAAACCAATTATAAAACATAATTTTCTGCCAATATAATCACCTGCAACACCAGCAGCCATAACAAGTCCACCGAATGCAATGACATAAGAATTGATTATCCATTCTAATGAAAACCTGTCGCCACCTATATCATTTTTCACAGCATGGAGAGAAATTGCAGGCCCAGTAAATACCAAAGGTATCATAAATGCTGCACAACAGATAATTATAAGGATGTCATGTCTTTTTTTTGTAAATTCTGTCATGGTATTATATAAACACACTAATCTTGTATTTTGTTAAAAATTAACTGAAAATAATCAGTTGAATCAATTTCGAACTTATCTGAAAGATTTTCATTTAGCCATTTCAAAAAAATATTAGAATGCTCTGTATTATGTCTTTTGTCTATTATTGATATAGCCTTATATGAAAAATCATACAGTTTATAGGATTCTGCAAGAATTATAGCAAGAACACAAAGTTTTTCATTAGGCATAGAATCCCATTCATTAATATCTCTAATAAACAATGCATCACTCCATATCCATTGATTTCCATAAATAAAAGGATCTTTATTTATAGTGATCGGTTCCAAAGGTCTTGTGCCATACCCCATGAATTTAACAAAATTAAAACCTTGTGAGCGTAGTAAAATTTCTATTTCTGAGAATCGAGGTTGACCTATATATTGTTCTACAAATTCAACTTCACATTCAATTACAAGAGTGTCTTTAAGTTTTTCCAAAGAATTATATAATGCAAGATATTCGCACCCTTGAATATCTATTTTATATAAATCTATATATTTTATATCATTTATTTCATCAAGTCGTTTCGTTTGAACTATATGTTCATCTACAACCAACATCCATTCAGAAAAAGATTTGTATTTACTCATTTCTTCTAAGTTAGGTATCAAAAGGGAAGAGCAGCCAGGAATCTGGCAAATAGAAAGTTTATGTATCCCACCATCCCCAATAGCATATGGAAAGTATGTAATCCTTACATCTTTATTTTTCTTTAATTTTTCGAATTCATCAGGATTTGGTTCAAATCCATAAATTTTAAATGGATAATATTCAATTATTTCATTGTAGTTGTTTTCTGTTGTTTCAAAATTAGCTGCACCTATATCTACTATATTTATACTTCTATTTTCTTTTGTTATATTTTTATATAATTCAATAAGAGGTTTGATCGCCATATTTAATTTACCTAATCAAGATTCATTCAAAAGCCATTTCTCTTATGCTATTCATTAATTTTTTTCCTAGCTCAGTTAATTTTGCATTTTCTAATATTATATTCCAGCAATCATAAAATTTTTCTTCAAATGAAGCTGAATTATTGGCATTGTTGTATGCAGTGTCAACTCGTTCTAAAATTGGATCATAATCATGATAAGAACTTAATTTCTTTAAAATACGCATTGTTCTAGCAAGAACAAACATTGCATGATATATTCCGCTTAATGGCCTAGCCTCACGGCGTAATGGCGACTTATATGTACCACTATCTTCGTTTAAAATTATTGGGTCAATAAAAAAAAGCATATTTAAATGATTATGCCCAGCTTCATGAGCCAGATTCTCAAAATACCGAGTCCAAATTTGATTTTCTCTTAATTGACTCATTCTTATGATTCCAAATGTATTTAATGATGAGCCAGCATTCATGGTAGGGGAATTGACAATGATAATATCTGTAATTAAAGAATTAAGCTCATCAAATAAATCCCGATCAACTTCTTTCATTCTATTTAAAGATTTTTCTACGGCATGAGTTGAATGCTCTAATTCTTTCTTTGATGGAATATCCCCATCAAAATGATAACCATAGGTATTTATCATTCCATAGTCACATGTATCATAATAAAACTGATGTAGTGATTGTGTATACCCATTAGTAAATAATCCTATAGTACGTGGTGGCTGTTCAATATAATTTAACTCCTTAAAAGAGTCTAATATATCTTTAATTAAAATAACATTTTCATCTTCAATAGCTTGCAATATCCTATTATGTAATACATGTACCATTCCACTTATTTTTCTTTTCTTATTTAAATTTCTTATTATTTCCTCCGCTGAATTACAATTAAATCCAGAAATATTACACTGTTCAAATATATATGAAAGACTGTTTATTAGCCTTTCATTTATCTGTTCTCTAAGTGTAATATCTCTTATTGCATCTGGGCGAGCATCATATATATCAAGCATAAACACCTCTATTAATAAGATATATTTATGTAAAATACATAAAAATTATTATGCTTATAATTATAGATTAAATTGTTTCTCCAAAAATACTGCCGCAAACCTTTCGCTTGCGGCAATAATTATGGATTAGTTTACTTGATCCATAATAGGTGCAGTTCGATTTGCCGAGGCAGAAAAAATTTTCTTGGCATCGAGTTTTATCTTATTATTTTTATTATCTTTTTTTGCAGTATTCATAGTGTATCTCCTAGATTTAATATCGTTGATTTACTACTAGAATTTACCAGAACGTACTAATTAATGATAAAACCAGATATGGTTAGTGTATCTGGTAAAAGAATACTATCAGATAAAAACAGAAGTTCAACATTTAAATAATAATATCGAATGTGTTTTTTTTGACTAGACAATTAAAATACTCGGCTTATTATTTTTAATTTCACTTTTGGCTTTGACTATAGCGATTTATAATTAAAATCGTCATTTCGCAGGCATATCACAACATTCTGTTTTAATTAATATGTGCACAAAAAACATATAAACGGGTATAAATCATAACATTACAGAGTTATTTGTGAAATGTCGGTTATAAAAAACTTATTAAATTTTATTCCTAATAAATTACTTATTAAATTTTAACTAAATTAAACTTCAAGTAGTGCAATAGATTAAAAACACACTGACGCACTGCTCTTGTCTTCTCTGATTTGTCTGGCTAATACATTAACCAGACAAATCAGAGATCCTAAAAATACCATACCCGCCAAGAAAAGCCATTTTTCACTATCCCCTCCCTATTAAAGAATTATGCGTAAAATTGTTCACCCTGTTCATCTTTGAGTATTTTTATTTAAATTCATATTGTTAAAGGGTGATGAGTTGAAATCAGACTCATCACCACTCTTCACCCAACCCCTCACCGTCAAACCAGAAAAAGGTGAACAGGGATGAAGACTTGTGAACAGTTTAAAAATAACTGCTCATCCTTTAATACCTTGATATATCTGATTTAAATTACAGAGTGAACAGTAGTGAACACTTTTTTTATATTTTTAGGAAATTTTTATCAGGGTGAAAAAATTATTCTTCTGGCAGGTTATCCCTTATCAGTTTTGGCAGCCATTCGATGGCAGTATCGATATTCAAGTCTAGGCAGTGTCCCTTAATATAAATTGAGAGTATTATCATCTCATTAAGTTCATGACTGGAAAAAGATGATGGCACGTTATGACATTCCCGATGAAGCATGGATATTGATAGAACCGTATTTGCCACCCCGCCATTCAAAGCGGGCAGGACGTCCCCACGTTGAACACCGTCGAGTGATGAACGGAATGTTTTGGGTTCTTTGTTCAGGGGCGCCATGGCGCGATTTGCCTGAACGTTATGGCCCCTGGAAAACGGTTTATAACCGATTTAATCGCTGGTCAAAATCGGGCATTATCAGCATGATATTTAACCGATTATTATCCATCCTTGATGAAAAAGGCTTAATTGACTGGGATGCGATTTGTCTGGATGGCAGCAATATTCGCGCCAGTCAAGATGTCGCTGGAGCCCAAAAAAACATCCCGATATCGCTGGCGATCATGCGCTGGGTCGCTCACGCGGTGGTTATGGCACCAAAATCCACTTGGCCACAGACGGAAACGGGTTCCCTCTCAACATCATGTTGACGGCTGGGCAGGCTCACGAAAGCCAATCCGCTATTCCTTTACTTGATGGCATAGGTATACAACGTAAAAATGGTTTCATGAAACGGCGTGGCAAGGCGGTACTGGCAGATAAAGGTTATTCGGATAGAAAACTCCGCTATTATCTTCGTAAACGGAGAATTAAAAGCATTATTCCTTATAAAATCAACGAAAAAGGCCGTTCAGATGGCCGCACGCAATTTGATAAACAGGCGTATCGTAACCGCAATGTTGTTGAACGCGGCTTCAGTTTTCTTAAAAATAATCGGCGTATTGCCACCCGTTACGAAAAAACAGCACGAAACTATTTATCCATGGTGAAATTAGGCTGCATTCGGCTTTTTTACAGGCGATTAAATAATTAAGGGACACAGCCTAGGATCAATTAATAAAGATAATCCGTTGCCATCCGCCAACGTATAGGCTTTTTCCTTTGCTTTAGCTCGCTTGATCACTAAGTCTGTCAGCTTCATAATCCACCAAAATTGTATAGAAGAAAATGCATACAGAATTCTATACAAAAAACTGTATGGATTTAGGAAGATGACACTAGACTCGGAGAAAGTGGAATAGTTATAACTATATTGATTTTACTGGATTTAATGGACTTCAGGAGAGGTTTGATTGGAGCGAGTGAAGGGAATCGAACCCTCGTATAGAGCTTGGGAAGCTCTCGTTCTACCATTGAACTACACTCGCAATCATCATTTGGAATGATAAAATGTGCAGTCAAATATATACCTCTTATTAAGTCTCAGCAAGCGGATTTTCGTTAATAATTGTATATATTTCAATCAATTATTTAAGGCTTCTGTATCAAATAAAAAAACGCCCTATCGGGTAAAACTAACAGGGCGCTGATGACTTTAATTAATCAAAAATGATTATTTGTTCGGACGCATTGCCGGGAACAGGATAACGTCGCGGATGGTGTGGCTGTTCGTAAACAGCATGACCATACGGTCGATACCAATCCCTAAGCCTGCTGTTGGTGGCATACCGTGTTCCAGTGCTGTGACGTAGTCTTCATCGTAGAACATGGCTTCGTCATCACCTTCGTCTTTCTGACGAACTTGCTCTGCAAAACGTTCTGCCTGATCTTCTGCGTCGTTCAGCTCTGAGAAGCCGTTACCAATTTCACGGCCGCCGATGAAGAATTCAAAACGGTCAGTGATGAATGGGTTGTCATCGTTGCGACGCGCCAGCGGAGAGACTTCTGCCGGATATTCGGTAATGAATGTTGGCTGAATCAGGTGGCTTTCTGCGGTTTCTTCAAAGATTTCACATTGAACGCGACCCAATCCCCAGCCTTTTTCTACTTCAATGCCGAGAGATTTGGCGATAGCTGTTGCTTTATCCATATCATCCAGATCCGCCATGTTGGTTTCCGGACGATATTTGCAGATCGCTTCTTTCATGCTCATTTTGGTAAAAGGTTTACCGAAATCGAACTCTTGTTCACCGTATTGAACCAGTGTCGTGCCCAGAACTTCTTGAGTCAGGGTACGGAACAGTTCTTCGGTCAGCACAATCAGATCTTGGTAATCCGCGTAAGCCATATAGAGTTCCATCATGGTGAACTCTGGGTTATGGCGCGGAGAAATACCTTCGTTACGGAAGTTACGGTTGATTTCGAAAACACGCTCAAAACCACCCACAACCAGACGCTTCAGGTACAGTTCCGGTGCAATACGCAGGTACATGTCGATGTCCAACGCATTGTGGTGCGTGATGAATGGACGTGCACTTGCACCACCGGGGATTGCCTGCATCATTGGTGTTTCAACTTCCATGAAGTCTTTCTTAATCATGAAGCTACGCAATGAAGACATCACGCGGGAACGGATCTGGAATGTCTTGCGGGATTCCTCATTCGAGATCAGATCCAAATAACGCTGACGATAGCGGGTTTCCTGATCCGCAAGGCCGTGGAATTTATCCGGCAGTGGGCGCAGTGCCTTGGTCAACAGACGCAGTTCAGTACAGTGGATGGAAAGTTCACCCGTCTGAGTTTTGAACAACTTACCACGCGCACCTAAAATGTCACCCAAGTCCCATTTCTTGAACTGAGTGTTGTAAATGCCTTCCGGCAGATCATCACGGGAAACGTAGATCTGAATGCGGCCACCCATGTCCTGCAAGGTTGCGAAAGATGCCTTGCCCATGATGCGACATGTCATCATGCGACCGGCAACGGTCACTTCAATGCCCAACTCTTCCAGTTCTTCCTTGGTTTTTTCATCGTATTTTGCGTGCAGATCTTCAGAAATGTTTTCACGGCGGAAATCATTTGGGAACGCAATACCGTTGCCACGCAAAGCAGCCAGTTTTTCCCGGCGGGTTTTCAGTTCGTTATTTAAGTCAGGAGCCTGTTCTGCTCCCTGCTGTTGTTGTGACATTTCAGTTCCTCATAGGCCAGCTTTTAAGCTTGCTTCAATGAATTTGTCCAAATCGCCATCCAGCACGGATTGCGTATTGCGGGTTTCAACACCGGTACGCAAATCTTTAATGCGGGAATCATCTAAAACGTAAGAGCGGATCTGACTGCCCCAACCAATATCTGATTTGTTTTCTTCCATTGCTTGTTTATCAGCATTTTTTTTCTGCATTTCCAGTTCATACAGTTTTGCTTTCAACTGTTTCATCGCCTGGTCTTTGTTTTTATGCTGAGAGCGGTCTGTCTGACATTGGGTGACAACGCCAGTCGGTACGTGGGTGATACGTACCGCAGATTCGGTTTTGTTAACGTGCTGACCACCAGCACCAGAGGCACGGTATACATCAATACGTAAATCTGCCGGATTGATTTCGATATCAATATCATCATCCACTTCCGGATAGATAAAGGCAGAGCTGAATGATGTATGACGGCGACCACCAGAGTCAAAAGGACTCTTGCGAACCAAGCGATGAACGCCTGTTTCTGTACGCAACCAACCATAAGCATATTCGCCGATGATTTTGATCGTTGCGGATTTCAGCCCAGCAACATCTCCATCAGATTCTTCGATGATCTCAGTTTTGAAACCCTTGGATTCTGCCCAGCGCAAATACATGCGCATCAACATGCTGGCCCAGTCCTGTGCTTCCGTACCACCAGAGCCGGCTTGAAGATCCAGATAACAGTTTGCACTATCATATTCACCAGAAAACATACGGCGGAATTCTAACTGAGCCAGTTTTTCTTCCAGCTGTTCCAATTCAGCGACGGCTTCATTGAAGGTTTCTTCGTCATCCGCTTCAATGGCCAGTTCCAACAGCCCGTTTACGTCTTCCAAACCCTGATCAAGCTGATCAATCGTTTCTACGATGCTTTCCAGTGATGAACGCTCTTTACCCAATGCCTGTGCCCGCTCCGGTTCGTTCCAGACATCAGGCTGTTCCAGTTCTGCATTAACTTCTTCTAGGCGTTCTTTCTTGGCATCATAGTCAAAGATACCCCCTCAGAACTGCTGTCCGCTCAGACAGGTCCTGAATGTGGTTTTTTACCGGATTAATTTCAAACATATTTAGTGTCTTATACGTTGTATATTATGAATATCCCCAGTGTCTTCCGGGGATTGCCGCTTTATTGGCGGCATCCCGAAATCCATTGGGTATTATAATGATGGTCGCATGGGTCCTTTCGAACCGTGCATTGTAACGGATCTGTCAGCGGGTTTATAGCATTTCCATATAATTAACCCGCATTCAAAGGCCAAATATGCTGGATCAAAAGCTGGACATCACGATTGCCACGAAATTCGTTAATGTCCAGTTTATAAGCCAGTTCCACGGCTTTGATGCTATTGTCCGGCCAGAATCTGGGATCAATATTAAATGCAATGCCATCTAACATTGGCCCGCCATGCAATGGCTCAAGCATCACTTTCAGGTGCTTTTCACCCACGATTCGCTGTTGCAGCAATTTAAACTTGCCGTCAAAAACGGGTTCCGCAAATGCCTGCCCCCATGGACCTCCGTCACGCAGAATTTCAGCGACTTCCAGAGATAACTCTTCTAAAGCGAGTTCTCCATCACTCCAAATCACGCCTTCAAGCTGGGCGATGTCCAGCCATTCTGCAACCAATTCAGAAAAACGACACTGAAACTGATCAAATTTGTCTTGTTCAATCGATAAACCGGCAGCCATCGCATGACCACCAAATTTCAGCATCAACCCCGGATGCAAAGTATCAAGGCGTTCAAGCGCATCACGCATATGCAATCCATTGATTGAGCGCCCGGAGCCTTTCAATGTGCCATCACCCGCAGGTGCAAATGCGATGACCGGACGATGGAAACGCTCTTTGATGCGTGAAGCCAAAATGCCGACCACACCTTGGTGCCATTCAGGGTGATAAATCGCTAAGCCGTATGGTAACTGGGCATGAGCCCGCTCGATGTTATCGCAAATCTGCAAGGCTTCCTGTTCCATGCCTTGTTCGATTTCCCGTCGGGTCTGGTTCAGTCCATCCAATTCACAAGCAATCTGACGGGCTTGAACCTTGTCATCGGTCAGCAATAAAGCCACCCCGACAGACATATCGTCCAATCGTCCCGCCGCATTTAAACGTGGCCCTAAAGCAAACCCCAAGTCACTGGCTGCCAGTTTAGCCGGTTCACGTCTGGATACTTCAAGCAGGGCCTGTATTCCGGCGCAGCAGCGACCTGCCCGAATCCGGTTCAGGCCCTGATATACCAAAATGCGATTGTTGGTATCAAGGGGCACAACATCAGCCACAGTGCCCAATGCCACTAAATCCAGTAATTCCGCCAGATTGGGCAATGGAATGCCTTGTTGTTCAAACCAGCCCGATGTACGTAATTCTGCCCTGAGTGCAGACATCAGATAAAATGCAACACCAACGCCAGCCAAGGCCTTAGACGGGAAGTTACAATCCACTAAATTGGGATTGATAATGGCATCTGCGGCAGGCAATGTTTCTCCCGGCAAATGGTGATCGGTGACAATCACTTTAATGCCATGTTGATGTGCTGCGGCCACACCATCGTGGGATGAAATGCCATTATCTACGGTAATAATGAGTTCCGCGCCTTTTTTGACAACTTCATCAACGACCTGGACGCTTAATCCATAACCATCTTCAAAACGGTTCGGAACAAGGTAATCAAGATGGCGATATCCCATCAACCGCAAGGCCCGGATGCACAATGCGGTGCTGGTTGCCCCGTCCGCATCGAAATCCCCGACAATAACGATGCGCCGATGCTCGTGCAATGCGGCTATCAGCTGGGGAATGGCTTGCCCTATGCCATTAAGGGACTGGTAATTGAGTAATCCCTTTGCTCCACGTTCTAATTCATCAGCCTGACGCACGCCACGCATGGTGTATAAGCGGCGCAATAATGGATGGACTGAATCGGGGAGATGGCTGGAATCCGCCGCCAATCGGCGGCGGAGTAGTGTTTCTCTATTCACTGGTTTTTATTCTGCTTGCTTTTATTTACTGAAATGGTAGGCATTATTGGTTATTCACCGTGTTTTTCCAGCATGGTCAATAAATCTGCTGGCGGCAAGTAACCACCGAGTACGGTGCCATCTTCAAGGACAATCGCGGGTGTGCCCTGAACACCAAATTGCAAACCTAATTGATATTGTTTCGCGATATCAATTTTACACTCTTTAATCGGAGAAACTTTTTCGCCTTTGAAGGCCAAGTTCAGTGATTTGTTTGGCGTCGCACTACACCAGATGGATTGCATGTCTTTGGCTGATTGATGTTGCAAACCATGACGAGGAAATGCCAGATAACGGACAGTGATCCCTAAGTCATTATACTCCTGTACGTTTTCATGCAATTTTCGGCAATATCCGCAGGTGATGTCGGTAAAAACAGTGACAATATGTTTTTCTTTTGGTGCCTTGTAGATGATCATCGAACCTTTCAGCGCATCCAATTTTTTAACCAAGATCTGATTGCTGACATTTTTGAGGGCCTTTCCGCTAATATCAAAAAGTGCCCCTTGCAGCAGATACTTACCATCGTCAGACATATAAATAATGCCATGCTCAGTTAAAACCGCACTCAGGCCAGAAATTTGTGAAGGAGTGATACTCTCCGCTTTAAGCCCTATCTTAGACAGTGACTTATTGATTTGGCTATCATCAGCAAAGGTGTTGCTGGCAAAAGCTGTAAGTAGCAAGGAGAGGCAAAGCGCAATCTTCTTCATTAGTTTGTTCCTTATTTCACCTTTCTTCGCCGTCAGGCGCGAGGATGATGTTGTTGATGCAGCACTTTAAGACGTTCAGTTGCCACATGAGTGTAAATTTGAGTTGTTGAGAGATCACTGTGACCCAATAGCATCTGTACAACTCGTAAATCAGCACCATGATTAAGTAGATGTGTCGCAAAAGCATGGCGCAGGACATGAGGTGACAGGCGTTCAGCATCAATTCCTGCCAATATGGCGTAATGTTTGATCCGATGCCAGAACGTTTGTCGCGTCATCTGCGTTCCTCGTTTGCTGGGAAAAAACACGTCAGATACGGAGCCATTCAATAACCACGGGCGACCATATTCCAGATATTTCTCCAACCAGTAAACAGCTTCTTCCCCTAGCGGGACTAACCTCTCTTTATTTCCTTTACCGACTATTCTCACTACGCCCTGACGAAAACTCACATCTGATAATGTCAGGCCGACCAACTCTGAAACACGCAATCCACAGGCATAAAGTACTTCAAGCATGGCTTTATCGCGCAATTCAATGGGTTGATCAATTGAGGGAGCATTCAGTAAATCCTCAACCTGCTTTTCGCTTAAATCCTTGGGCAAACGTTTAGGCAATTTAGGTGCTGACAATAATGCCGTTGGGTCATCTTCCCGTATCTTTTCACGGTAAAGATACTGAAACAATCGGCGCATTGCACTTAACAATCGCGCTGAACTACTTGCTTTATAACCACCGTCGACTCTTTCTGCCAAGAAAGATTGTAATTCCAGTGACTGTACAGAAAGCACATCATGACCATAATTCACCAGCCAATTATTCAAAGCTTGTAAATCCAGTTGATAAGAAACCAGCGTATTTTCAGCCAGATCGTTTTCCAGCCAGATGGAATCCAAAAATTGTTCTATTAGGGGATGTGCCGATGGATGTACTTCCATTGCGTGTTGTGTCAGAGGCGCATTTTCCGATAAATGAGTTTTCGGGGACATGTTTTCTGAACTGTTACTTTTTTTTGGCACTGGCCCTCCTGTCTCTCTGCTCCTTCCTGTCGGCTATTATGCCTGAAAACAGCATTCTTCTGTTACAATACCGACCCGATGTTCAAAATCCCCTGATAAATAATGATGAAAATTGGTCTTTTTTACGGCTCCAGTACATGCTACACAGAAATGGTAGCAGAAAAAATACGCGATATACTCGGTGAAGATCTGATTGACCTGCATAATGTCAAAGATTGTGATCCGTTATTGATGGAAGAGTATTCTGTCCTGATCCTCGGTATTCCTACTTGGGATTTCGGTGAATTGCAAGAAGATTGGCTGGCGATTTGGGATCAGCTTCCATCATTGGATCTGGCTGGAAAAATTGTTGCCATGTATGGCATGGGCGATCAGATTGATTATAGTGAGTGGTTTTTGGATGCACTGGGCATGTTGTATCACCATCTTCGCCCGTCAGGTGTGCATTTTATCGGATTCTGGCCAACTGAAGGTTATGAATTTACCAGTCCAAAACCCCTGTCTGATGACGGTAAACAATTCGTTGGATTAGCACTGGACGATGTACACCAGTTTGAACAAACAGATGATCGTTTAAACGAATGGTGCATGCAAATATTGGCTGAAATGGAAGCACTGTTTTAATTTCAAGGCAGCCTCAATCCGGTAACCCTTTTTTAATCAGATAGTCATCTGATATCAGGATATTGGCGCATAAGCTGATTTAGATGACGCCATGCTCCCGATGATAAGCTATCTGATGCTATCCATAATGTTACGGTTGCCGAAGATATTCCCGGCCGTTGCCTGTATCTCCTTTCCGCCTGTTCGTTGTCATGGCCATAAGCTCGGAACGTAATGAGCATGCCATGGCGGCAAAACCACGGAGGTTGAGTGATATTCCACTCTGCCTTCTGCCAAAGAACTTTATTTCCTTTATACAGTACCAATTGCCCTTGGCAGCGGCGGATACGCTTCTGACTCCATGCCCAACTCATCAGGATGACGGAAAATACCGGAAACCAGAAATAGATATAGTTAACCGACCACAGCCCCCATAACGCCGCCACTGCCACTCCGCCATGTGCGCCGGTAGAAAACAGGCAAGTATGGCGGGATACACTTAATTTACAGTGCCACAGGGCCACGAGCCTGGTTTCTGCTCTGGATCAGTTGCACCATATGGAAAAGCTCATCATCTTCCGGCCGGCCGTGATTCATGAGCCAGTTGAACAGATCAGGATCAGGGCACTCCAGCAAACGAATAAAAATGTGTTTGTCTTCATCACTCAAGGAATCATATTCATATTGAAAAAATGGCATGATAGAAATATCCAATTCACGCATACCACGACGACATGCCCAGTGAATACGCGCTTTATTCTCGATATCCATGTGTAAAAAACCTCTTTATCATTTTCATCAGGCAGGATTATCAACGATTCTGTTTTGTTTTTCATTAATTGCTATCGTTGAATGACGGGAGAAATCGACAAGTTGCGAAGCATATCGCAACAAGCCACAACAAATTTTCAATACAGGAATAATGAATAACGGGAATAACCTCTTTGCATTAAGCAGCTTCTCTTTTACCATTAGCCTTATTTCTCAGACAGATCACTGGAAGGAGCTGTTATGGCTTATCAAATTCCATTTTCCGCACATCCCTCATTTCCTTCAGCAACACTCCCGCTCACGTTAGTTTCCCTTGATGACTGGGGAATGGTGACTGCAATTGGTGCTGATGCGCAAAAATATCTGCAAGGGCAAGTTACCGCAGATATCGCTTCCCTGAATGAAAATCAACACGTATTGACCGCACATTGCGATGCCAAAGGGAAGATGTGGAGTAATTTTCGGCTGTTTCAACGCAGTGAAGGTTTTGCCTATATTGAGCGTCGTTCAGTATTGGATACGCAATTAACTGAATTGAAAAAGTATGCCGTTTTCTCCAAAGTCACTTTTGCCAAAGATGAAGAAAATATTCTGCTTGGTTTAGCCGGAGCCGGAAGCCGGGAAGCGCTTTCAGCGTTTTTCCCCAGTTTGCCTGATACTGAAACCCCGGTTATCCAACACGAAACAACAACGCTTCTCCACTTATCACTGCCGGCAGAGCGTTTTCTTATCGTTGCAGACAGCACGACTGCGGCTCAATTAACTGAAATGTTGGTCGAAAAATTTCAGTCACAATTGAATGATAGCCAGCAATGGTTAGCCCTGGAGATTGAAGCGGGTTTCCCTGTGATTGATGCCGCCAGCAGTGTGCAATTTATTCCACAAGCCACAAACCTTCAGGCAATCGAACACAGCATCAGCTTTAAGAAAGGTTGTTATAGTGGTCAGGAGATGGTGGCCCGTGCCAAATATCGTGGTGCGAATAAGCGGGCCATGTATTGGTTAGCGGGTAAAGCCTCTTCTTTGCCTGTTGCAGGTGATGATCTGGAATGGCAACTGAATGACAACTGGCGCCGGACAGGTTCCGTGCTGGCTGCGGTGAAACTGGCTGATGATTCAGTCTGGGTGCAAGTCGTTATGAACAATGATATGGAAGCAAATAGTGTATTCCGCATCCGAGAAGATGGTGACCAGACTCTGGCTATTCAGGCATTACCCTATTCATTTGATGAAGAAAAATAATTATTGAGGTTGTTTATATGTCATTAGCTGTACCTCCTGTTGATTTTGGTCCTTTTACTGATGTTATTGCATTTATCATGGAGCTGGACAAATTAAAATATGTCCACCGCAAGACAAAGCTGTTGAATAATGTGCGCCATGAAAACTCCGCTGAACATAGCTGGCATTTTGCTATTGCTGTTATCGGTTTTGCGCCTTATGCCGGGGATGTGAATATTAGCCATGTCATTCAAATGGCACTCATTCATGACATCGTTGAAATTGATGCCGGGGATGTCATTGCTTTCGATCTCGCTGCCCGTAAAGCCATTGAAGCAGAAGAAGTGAAAGCGGCCAACCGTATTTTTGGCTTGCTGCCGGAAACACAGAGAGATTATTTTCTGGCGCTCTGGCACGAATATGAAGATGCCATCACACCTGAAGCGCGTTTTGCCAAGACACTCGACAGAATTATGCCAGTATTCATGAACTTGCATAATGATGGCCAGAGCTGGGTTGAAAATGGCATCCGCTTTGAACAAGTCCAGAGGCTGCTTCACTTTGTTCCAGAAAGCTACCCTGAACTGTGGAAATACCTGCTGCCACAATTAGAAGCCGCGAAAGAAAAAGGCTGGTTGAAGTAATTACCGCCTTCAACCGATAAATTAAGCTGTCAGATATAATCTCTGGCAGCTAACATTCACGCTACGCCCTCTTTCATTCCGAACTGTACTGTCACCCATGAGGCAATGCGATAAATCCTGCGTTCAGCCCGTGGATTTCGATACCTTCCGGCATCGCTTCTCCGGCAATCACCTGCCGTGACACCGGCTGGGTATTTAAGTCCGGGCGCCAGATTACGGATAGCTGCCCGTCGCTATTACGAACCAATGTTTTTTCGGGTACAACAATTCCCTGCTCATTGCGATAAACAATAATATTCACTTTGGCACTCATACCCGGCCTGACGGGAGCATTCTGGTTCATGGGTGAAATCACTTTAATCACAACATCGTAATAAATCGCCGAGCCGGGATTATCATTATTTGCACTTTGCATCGCAATGGTTTCAATTTCACCATCCAGAAGGTTTTCAGAAAATCCCTCTCCGCTGATTTTTACCGCCTGCCCCTCTTTGAGTTTGGCAAGGTCAGCCTCTTCAACCTGAGCCAACACCTGATATTGTGTCGTGTCCATAATGTCCAGCAAAGGGGTTCCCTCAGTCACCCGAATACCGGTCTGTATTGTGACGAATTTCCCTTTTTCTCCCTGTGTGGCTCTCAGTATGACACCTGAAAACGGGGCCTTAACTGTTTTGTTGGCGTGCTGCTCCTGCAAAGCCTGATAGTGGCTTGTTGCGTTCTGAAGCTCCATCTCCGCAACACTGACGTTATTGGCATCCCCTTTTTGGCGGGTCGATGTCAGCTCACCCTGTGCTGAAGCGAGATCGGTCAGTTGCCGGCGAAGTTGCTGCTCAAGGGTTTCCACTTCCATTCGAGGAACAATGCCACGTGCAAAAAGCGCCTGTGTTTTTGCGAGGTTATTTTTCAATTCCATGACCATCTGGTTCGCATTTTCGACATTCCTTCTGGCCCGGATAACTTCCTGGCTGTTTTCCCAATCATGTAATTGCTCAACGACGGAGGAAGCCTTAATCATCTCAACCTGCGCCTGTCGAAGCTCAATATCAATTTTCCGGGTATCAAGCGTGACCAATGTCTGGCCTTGATCCACTCGCTGCCCTTCTTTTACCCACACCTGCCTGATAATTCCCTCAAATGGCGCCGGTATAGTTTCAAGGCGTCTGGATTGCAGCTTGCCAACCAATCCCAGTTGTTTTTCTATCAGAATGGGGGAGATTTCCACCCATTGTACCGATTGTTGGGCGGATGACTTTTCTGAAAACGGATGGCGCACAGCAAAAAGAGAACAGAGCGCCACAATCAATATCCCCGCGATAACCCACCGATAACGTTTAACCATGGAATATGGAAATCTTGTATGTGAAAATACGGAATGTGAAAATATCGGGCGTTTATTCATTAATCACTATCTCCCAACTTTCCAATGTCGTACCGAGAACCTGATCCAGTTCAGCCTGCGCATTGAGATAGTGGATAAGTGTATTCAGGCGGGCATTTTCAGCATTTCTGAGATCGGTTTCAAAACTCAGCACCTGAAAGTTACTGGATCTCCCTACCTGCAATTTTTCCTGCTCAATTTCAAGTTTCTTCTGGGAAAGTGAACTGGCTTTTATTGCCAACTGATATTCTTGCCAGCGGGATTCGGTATCACGAATGGCATTAATGACTTTCTGCTCCAGATTGATTCTGGCTTCTTCCAGATTTAGTGCCTGTTTCTGGACATCCACTCTGGCCTGAACTTCCGCTTGTTTTTTTGTCATATCACCGATTGGAATATCCAGCTGTATCCCCACATAATTTTCCCAATTGCGGGAGTCAGAAGAGGATGAGCGATACCGGGATGTTCCCCCAACCAAAGATAAATCCCAGAGCCGATTGTCTTGGGCTTGCAACAGTTGAATATCTGCGGCTTTTGCAGAAAGTAATTGGATAAGATAAGCCGGTTGCTGAGCCTGTGCTTTTTTTATGGACTGCTCAACATTCAGACTGACATGGGCGCCTTGCAACGTATCGGTTGCATGGATAGGCGTTTTGAGACTCAGGGCGAGTAACTTGAGCAATGCCAGCTTTGCGGCATGAACATTATTTTCAGCTTCTTTCGCTGAAAGTTCTTGCATGGCAAGATCTGCCTGAGTTTGTATGATATCTGTCTGAGCCATTCTGCCGGCATCAATCAGCTCCCTGTTCGTCTCCACCAATTTCTGCATACGCTTAAGGGAAGCGACAGATAATGCCTGTTGTTCCTGAACTCGGAGCAATGCATGGTAGGCCAGAATGATTTGTGTGATTGAATCGGAAATCGTGGCTTTTAAATTCAGCCGATGGGTTTGTTCCCGCAATTTCGCCAGTAATACCGGGGCATTATTGATATCCGTTCCCGCGCCCCGCAAAAGCGGCTGGATGACCGTAATGCTTGCGCCATCATTGTGAACATTGTTGTTCCCCGCTTTATTGTATTCCCGCGCCCATGAGAGCGCAAAACGCGTTCCCAGCGGGGCCAGTAATGTGGCATTGGGCGAAAGGTTGGCTTTCCTGAAATTTTCATCCTGGTTTTTACCTGCAATGTAACGCCCGCTCAGCTGTAGCTTCGGAGTAAATCTGTCTTCCGCAACCCGTAAATCAAATTTTTGCGCAATGCGATCCAGATAGACACTGCGAATGGCATAGTTATTTCTTAAACCCAGCGATATGGCATCACTCAATGACAAACCGACCACTTCTTCCGGCGCTTCCCGACCCAAACCATAATCAGATTCTGATGCAGCAAATTGTTTCTGTTCAAGCGCAAAAACGGTTGTTTGAGGAAAACAGAAAAACAGGATCAGGGCGCCACCATAAAGGAAATATTGTTTAATCATCGCGTAATGCCTGTACGGGTTCCATTTGTGAAGCTTTATGTGCGGGGTAAAAGCCGGAGATAATTCCCGCCACAATCGAACTTCCGATCCCCAAGGGAATGGATAAGGGAGCCAGAGAAAATGACCAGCCAGAATATAAAACAAAAAGGAAGGAGACGATGACACCGATCAGTGCACCAAGCATTGCACCCGCAAAAGCCAGCACGGCAGTTTCATATAAAAACAGACGTCGGATATCCTGAATTCTTGCGCCCAAAGCCATGCGCAATCCGATTTCTTTTCGGCGGGCTGAAACGCTCATCAGCATAACATTCGCGATGGCAATACCGCCGGTGAGTAATGAAATCCCCGCCAACCCTATCAACATGAAAGAAAACGTTTTACTTTGTTCTGTTTGCCCTTGCAGCAATTGTTGGGCAACCCGAACCTCAATTTCAACCGATGGGAACTGACTCTCAAAGAACGCCGATAAATGCTTTGCATCGGTTTCTATCGTGTCCGTTTTGATTGTGCGGGAAATAATGCCATTCAGTTGAGTACTGGATGATATTTTGCGCATCGCTTCGATCGGCACAACAACGACTGAATCCAGAGAAAAAGGAAAGATAGGGTTTTGCCCTTTTATATCGAAAACACCAATGACTGTGTATAAGTAATTGCCAATTTGTACCTGCTCGCCAAGTATTCTGGAGGCATCCCCTTTTCCGAGCGTCGTGGCGATTTCATTCCCCATGACCAGATAAGGCGAGCGTTGGTCATGATCAGAAATAAACCGCCCATGACGCATTTGCAATTGCATGACGTCTTCAAGTTCAGCAGAAGCGCCTATCAAAATAAACGTTTCAGTTTTCCCGCCATAACGCACAGGAGAAGAATAATAGATCCACGGAGCGGTTGAAGACAAACCGGGAACCGCCGTTTTCAGGTCGTCCATTTTAATGGATTTACTGTCAATTCCATGGCGATAAGAATAAAAATTGGTGGTAATAACGTTGATATCAAGCCCGCTGAACATTTTTAATGCCGCAAGTGTGGCGTTATGGCCGGTATTCACGAAGGCCACAACCGACGCACAGCCAATGGCAATACCCGATAAAGCCAGCAGAGTACTTCTTCCTGTCACCATTAAATTACGCCAGGCTTCCCGCCACATCATAGGGACTGACATGCCATAACGACCAAACTGGCGCTTACCCTGCATGAATGGCTACACCTCTGGTTTCATGCAGCTGGCCGTCAACCATGCGCAGTTCACGCTGCATATGATCCGCCACCATCGCATCATGAGTAATGACGACCAGCGTCATCGCGTTTTCCGTGTGGAGGGAAGAAAGCAGCAACAAAATTTCCTCTGCCGTTTGTTGATCCAGATTTCCGGTGGGTTCATCCGCCAACAACAATGAAGGCTCCCCGACTAATGCTCTGGCAAGTGCCACCCGTTGCCGCTGACCACCGGAGAGATCTGCCGGATAATGCCCGGCACGCTGGGCCAGCCCCACCAAATGTAATTTTTCTCTGGCAATCCTATGGGCCTGTGAGGCTGAAATACCACGGTAAAGCAAGGGTAGTGCGACATTTTCCGTTGCCGTCATTCCGGGCAACAAATGAAAACTTTGAAAAACAAAACCAATTTCTTTATTGCGCATTCTGGCACGAAATTCATCATCCGCCGTTGACATATCAACACCACAAAGAAAATATTTCCCGGAAGTGGGTTTATCCAGCAAGCCAAGAATATTCAATAAGGTACTTTTACCTGAACCTGATGTACCCACAATGGCGCAACTCTGACCGACAAAAATTTGAGCCGTAATATCTTTTAGAATTGATATTGGGTTCCGTTCACCCTGTTGATAAACGCGGGTCAGATTTTGCATATTAATCACCGGTGTTATCAAAGATGTTGACAATGTAGAGTTTATAGAAACCATTATGGCTTATAATATCCTGCGTCTTAATATCTATATTGATATTTATCAAAGTAACGGAAATTTGAATACAATAAAGAATGTCCGAGAAATAATCTATACATCCGATTGTATATTATTTTTCTCATTAATATTGCAATTATAGATAAATTACTTTCCTTATGTGAATAATAGAAATTTACCCACCCATTATAAATTATGATAATCAAAATTAGTTTTTCATTCTATCGTGGAATACATAGGCGGTTTATAAATTTTAAAATTGTACCCTAATCAAGGGTAACTTAGATTTAGGGCGCATTATAAAATACAACGCTATCAATAAAACATTTTAAGTTCCAGATCTATGACAGGAGAATATTTATGTTCAAGAAATTATTGACAGTAGGCACATTGGCAACGGCATTAATAGCCGGAATTGGAACTGCATCGGCAGCAAAATATTGCAGCTCTCCAGATGCCCAATATGCCAATAACGGCAAGTATTTTAGATATGTTATTAACCCTTCAAATACATTTGCTAATGTGTTCGTGGAAAACACGCGGTTTGGAAAAATAAAATGGTATTTTAAACAAAATATTGGCGCTTGTGAATATCATACTGGGCGCAATGCTTTTCAAGCTTATTATGAAGGTCGATTGATAAAGTAGTGACTTAACATGCTTTCCATCACATCGATAAACCTCGTTGAAATTAACGAGGTTTTTTATATTACTGCATATAATAACATCACTTTTTTTACTAAAATATCCGACAGACATTTATAGATCCAACCAAGATAAAAATATATACCGTTTCCAAATTTTGAAATGGTGAAATTATTTTATGATGATTTACATTTAGCGCACCTTATCACAGGTAATTGAATAAGTAATAAATGTAGATTAAAAGTTAAAAAAAATATTAAAGGACGGTTTTTATGTTGAAGAAATTATTCGTCGGTAGTGCATTGGCAGCAGGTATTACCCTGACCACAGGCATTGGCACAGCATCAGCAAGCACAGATATTCCCTGGAAAAACTGCTATTCTTCTTCTATCGAATACAACAATGGCGTATATACAAAATACCTTGTTAAAGATGGCATTGTTTTTCTTGATGTACGTAAAGAAAATGGGCATGAGTGGCATTTAAAAGGCTTTAAAAAATTATATTCCTGTGGAATGAGTATTTACGTTGGCAAATATGAAGCCATAAAGCCATAAGAAAAAATACCGCAACCCTATTGTTTCAATGGTTTTATAAAACTAATTGACCTCGTTAAGATAACGGGGTTTTTCACTTTATAATCACAAAGGAAATTACATAATTACAGGGAAAACGACAATATAAAAAACATATACAGCGTCCAAATTTTGAAATAGTAAATATATCTTTTTATGATTTATATTTATCCCGCCTTATCAAATATGATTTGATGAGTAATAAATTTGAACATAAAGTTAAAATAATATTAACAAGAGATTTTATATTGAAGAAATTACTTGTTGGTGGTGCATTGGCCGCAGTTATTACATTAACAGGCAATATCGCAACTACGTCACCAAATAAAAATTTTAACTATAATGATTGTTATAGTTCCGGGAGAACTTATACTGGTCTAAATGGCGCCGTATTTGTTTTATATGAAGTGCGCCCTAATTATATTTTTGACAGTGAATTCACTGACGGAAAAGTTCATTATTCCTTGCAGGGTGTTAAACCGATGACAGCCCATTGCGGTAAAGGCTATGTTGCTTACTACGAAGGTAAGAAAATATAACACCCTACAATGAGCCTCTTTTAGAGGCTTTTTTCCCAAAGGTTACTTTATTCCACATTTTTGTAAAATAAAGTAACCTATCACTGATATAGCAGTTAATGGCATGAGTATAATGAAAAACCTTGTTAAACTTAGGTTAGTTCCATATATTAATATAATCAAAAAAGCCACACCTAAATTCAACAAGATTGCAAACAGTAAAAACTTTTTTGTACAGCCTACGATAATATAAAGAATACTTATAATGAGTGCAAAACAAAAAATAAATAGCCCATACAAAAATTAAATAAAAATTAAATAAAAATTAATGACCCCATACCCTGAAAGAAGTCACTCAGCAATCCGTCTTTATAAACATATACCCTTCGTCTTTCAAGTTGCCCTTTGTTGGCTGCATAAATAATAAAAAAGCCGTATTGATATTGTCTTCAATACGGCTTTTTTTGTTTTAATATTCGTTTTTACATTTCTTTCATTTTAAGAAAACTGGCTTCCGCTTTACGTTTCACTTCATCGGTAAAGGTTTTGCTCATAAACAACGGGCTTTTAATATCCTGTTTAATCGGTAAAGTATCCGTAAACTGGAATTTATTCTCTCGTTCAAGATAGCTTTTCAACAGCCCGAATGCGGTCAGCTGAGATTCACCTTTTACTCCCCATATGCTGTCTAATGCCCAAGGCGAAGGAAGCCGCTTTTGTTCAATAATCGGGCCAGTATCTATTCCGGGATCAACATAATGAATTGTCGCCCCCGCAGACCGTTCAACCGCTTTCTTGTTTTCTGATGTTGCCAATTGTTCTATCGCAAACATGCCCCTGGCATAAGGTAAAATAGCGGAATGCGCATTGACTATCCTTTTTTCAAAATGCTCTATCCAAAATGGCGATAGAATAACCGTCATAAAAATAAGTGCCCCATCCTTATCTTGGCTGCATTCATGATTTAAATAATCCTGATAAAAACTTTCACCGAAATTGCCTGTTTCAATCATCATTGCGGAAGATAAAGAATGTGTTTCAGGAACACCATGAGCCTTGGCCAGGTATTTTTCTGTTTCGTTAAGACCTTGGTAAATTTCTTCCAATTTAATAATATCATCATCTGTTATTTTTTCTTTTTTTGAAAGCTCATGATGTATATTATCCAGCAATGATATATCTAGTTTCCTAGAGTTCCTGACTATCCAATTTAGCTGAAAACCTCTCAGTTTTTCATGAAGAAAACTAGTGTGAAAAAATGCATCTGTCATAACAGTAAACATGTTAATTCCTATTAGTGTAAGAGGTTATTATTTTCATAAAGTAGTTTTGCAATGTTTTCACGTTCGATTAAATCACAATACTTTTTCTTTACACAAGTGAATTAGCTGTTTATTGGGTTGTGGTTGGCATATATCTTTTTATTATTACTTATTGTTTTTATTTAAACTCAGCTTTATTTTTTACTAACCTCCCTTTAACCAAAACTAAAAGAATAACGAACAAAAAAGCAGTATTGATTATTTAATCAATATAGAATTTAACTGTATGCTTCCGAAGAGAAAAATCCCCATCCTAAGATGAGGATTTAACAATATGCCTGTCGTCGCACTTATTATCATTCAAGGAGCAGATTTATTCTGCTGCCCCTTGAAACGCTAATGCAACGGACATGTTAAGCCGAGATTAACGATAGTCTTCAATCGGCGCACACGAGCAATGTAAGTTGCGGTCACCGTAAACATCATCAAGACGTTTAACTGTCGGCCAGTATTTATTGGCTTGAGTTTCCATTGTCGGGAAAACAGCGACTTCACGGCTGTATGCATGGTTCCAGTCAGATACCAGTTCAGTCTGAACATGTGGCGCATTCACCAATGGGTTATCTTCCAAAGGCCATTCTCCGCTTGCCACTTTGCTGATTTCTTCCCGAATTGCCAGCATTGCGTCAATAAAGCGATCAATTTCAACTTTGCTTTCTGACTCTGTCGGCTCAACCATCAGGGTTCCCGCAACAGGGAATGACATGGTTGGAGCATGGAAACCATAGTCAATCAGACGCTTCGCGATATCCATTTCACTGATGCCAAACTCTTCTTTCAGCGGGCGGATGTCCAGAATGCATTCATGCGCAACGTAACCACCACGCCCGGTATAGAGGATCTCATAAGCACTTTTCAGACGGGTTGCAATGTAGTTTGCGTTCAATATCGCAACCTGACTTGCTTTTCTCAGCCCGCTCGCCCCCATCATCCTAATGTACATCCAGCTGATGGGCAGGATGGATGCACTGCCGAATGGCGCAGCAGACACGGCACCCAATGTGGATATTCCATCCATTTCAACGACTGAATGGCCGGGAACAAATGGCGCAAGGTGTTTTTTCACGCCAATTGGCCCCATGCCCGGACCACCGCCACCATGCGGAATACAGAAGGTTTTATGCAGGTTCAAATGCGATACGTCTGCGCCAATAAAGCCTGGGGTCGTAATACCGACCTGAGCGTTCATGTTTGCACCGTCCAGATAAACCTGACCACCATTCTGATGAACAACATCACAAATTTCACGAATGGTTTCTTCGTATACCCCGTGGGTCGATGGATAAGTCACCATGATACAAGCAAGGCTATCACGATGTTTTTCTGCTTTTTCGCGTAAGTCAGCGAGGTCAATGTTACCGTCTTTATCGCAATCCACGACCACAACTGTCATGCCCGCCATATGCGCGGAAGCCGGATTGGTACCATGGGCAGAACTCGGGATCAGGCAAATATGGCGATGCTGCTCACCGCGGCTGGCGTAATAACGACGGATCGCCAGCAAGCCTGCATATTCCCCTTGTGCGCCCGAGTTTGGCTGCATACAAAATGCATCGTATCCCGTTAACAGTACTAACCAATGGGAAAGCTGACCAATCATTTGATGGTAGCCCTGCGCTTGTTCCGGAGGGCAGAATGGGTGCATGTCTGTAAATTCAGGCCATGTAATCGGCGTAATTTCTGCTACCGCATTCAGTTTCATCGTGCATGAACCCAGCGGGATCATCGCTTGGTTCAAAGCCAGATCTTTACGTTCCAGACTATGCATATAGCGCATCATGTCCGTTTCACTGTGATAACGACGGAAGTTATCATGTGTCAGGATTTCGTCACGGCGCAACATGGATGCGGGAATGGCTGGGTTGGCCGCTGCCATTTCAGCATCGAGCGTGTCGATATCCAGTACGGAATCAGAACCTGTCAGGACCTGGAACAGCGTAATTAAATCAGCACGGCTTGTTCTTTCACTCAAGGAGACACCAACGGCACCAAGAATATCGGTACGCAGGTTAATTTTCGCTTTTTTCGCTCTTGCCAATACCTGTGATTTATCTGCTACTTCAATGGCCAGTGTGTCAAACCATGTTTTATGGCGCAACGAGATGCCGGCTTTCTGCAATCCCGCAGCCAGAATGCTTGTCAGTCGATGAATGCGGTTCGCAATGCGTTTCAAGCCTTCAGCACCATGGTAAACCGCATACATGCCTGCAATATTCGCCAGCAAAACTTGGGAGGTACAAATATTGGAGTTCGCTTTTTCACGACGAATATGCTGTTCACGCGTCTGCATCGCCATGCGCAGTGCTCTGTTACCCGCTGCATCACGGGAAACACCGATGATACGCCCCGGCATAGAACGCTTGAATTCATCACGGCAGGCAAAGAAAGCCGCATGAGGGCCACCGTATCCCATCGGAACCCCGAAACGTTGCGCCGAACCAAATACAATGTCTGCCCCTTGTTTGCCCGGTGCGGTCAGCATGACGAGAGCCATGAAATCCGCAGCCACACTCACAACAATTTTTTTCGCTTTCAGGTGTGCAATCAGGTCGCTGTAATCGTGAATTTCACCCGTCGTGCCAACTTGTTGCAGTAAGACACCGAATACACCTTCTAATTCCAGTACTTTTTCTGCTTTATCAACAATGACCTCAAACCCAAATGTCTCAGCACGAGTACGCACAACATCCAATGTTTGTGGATGAATATCATCTGCCACAAAGAAACGCTCAGCACCTTTCAATTTGCTGATCCGTTTTGCCATTGCCATGGACTCCGCCGCTCCTGTTGCTTCATCCAAGAGAGAAGCAGAAGCCAGCTCCAGCCCTGTCAGATCGATAGTCACTTGCTGGAAATTCAGCAGGGCTTCCAGTCGGCCCTGAGAAACCTCTGGCTGGTAAGGCGTATAAGCGGTATACCAACCCGGATTTTCCAACAAATTACGCAAAATGACTGGCGGTAGTATGGAAGGCGAATATCCCATGCCAATATAAGATTGATAACGCTGGTTCTGGTTCGCCATCACTTTCAATTCGGCCAGAGCCTGTTGTTCAGTCGCACTTTCTCCGATTGCCGGCGGCTCGGGCAATACGATATCACGGGGAACGATTTTATCTGTCAGATCGTCAAGAGAATTTGCACCAACCATCGCCAACATTTCTGTTTGCTGTTCAGCAGAAGAACCAATGTGGCGACGAATAAATTCACCCTGATTTTCAAGTTGGATTAATGTCTGGGTCATTGATGATAATTTCCTGAAACTAGCTACTAAAAAAACAGCACATATAAAAAAGCCCCATTCACAAACGTAATATGGGGCGGAGTAAGGCAATTATTCGTTTTCTTCCAAGAGTGACTGATAATTTTCAGCATCAAGCAAATTAGCGATTTCACTCTCATCAGTGATTTTGATGCGGAACAGCCAACCTTCATCATATGGTTCACTGTTCACTAATTCGGGAGAGCCTTCTAAATCAGGATTAATAGCAATGATTTTACCACTCAATGGTGCGTAGATATCAGAAGCAGCTTTGACTGATTCCACGACTGCACAGTCATCACCACAGGTTACCTCTGCACCGATTTCAGGCAAATCAACGAACACCATATCACCCAATAATTGCTGGGCATGTTCGGTAATGCCTACGGTGTATTCCCCATTCCCTTCCGAACGAACCCATTCATGTGATTCTGTATATTTTAATTCTGTTGGTACATGACTCATTGCTGCCATCTCCTTGTTTCTATTAATCAATCAAAACATTACAACAATCAAAACATTACGTTCAAAAATTAATCTAAGAGTGATTTACCCATCCGTACAAAACCCGGTTTAACGACCTGAACGGGCATTTCACGATTACGGATCTGGACAATGGCCTGCTCACCAATGCCCTGCGGTACCCGAGCAAGTGCGATGCTAAATCCCAAAGTTGGAGAAAATGTTCCACTGGTGATGACGCCAGAATGTATTTCACCTACTTCATCAGTGAAGCTAACAACCAATCCACTACGCAAAACCCCTTTTTCACGCATCACCAGCCCAACCAGTTTTTCAGTGCCAGTTTCGCGTTGTTTTTCCAGCGCTTCACGGCCAATGAACTGACGATCTTCGGGTTTCCACGCAATGGTCCATCCCATGTTGGCAGCTAAAGGTGATATGGTTTCATCCATTTCCTGACTATAAAGATTCATGCCTGCTTCAAGGCGCAATGTGTCACGCGCGCCTAAACCTGCGGGCTTTACGCCTGCTTTCAATAAGGCTTGCCAGAAATCTGCTGCTTGTTCTTTCGGCAGGGCAATTTCATAACCCGCTTCACCGGTATAACCTGTCGTTGCAATGAACAAACTACCCGACTGAACACCAAAGAACGGCTTCATGTCCATTACAGCCTGTTTTTGTTCATCATTGAATAAAGATTGGACTTTGGCTTGTGCATTCGGGCCCTGAACCGCAATGAGCGCTAAATCGTCGCGCACCGTTATCTCAACATCGTATTTTTCAGCATGTTGATTAATCCATGCTAAGTCTTTTTCACGGGTTGCTGAATTCACGACCAGTCGATAGGCGCTATCAGTGAAGAAGTAAACAATCAGGTCATCAATAACACCACCGGAAGCATTCAGCATTCCGCTATAAAGGGCTTTGCCCGGTTCAGTCAATTTGGCGATATCATTTGCCAGAAGGTAACGAAGAAAATCACGGCAACCCGTGCCTTGCAGATCCACAATCGTCATGTGAGAAACGTCGAACATACCCGCATCAGTACGAACTGAATGATGCTCGTCTAACTGTGAACCATAATGCAGGGGCATCATCCAGCCATGAAAATCTACCATGCGTGCTCCGCATGCCTGATGTTGATCATATAGTGGCGTGTGTTTTGACATTATTTCCCTCTTTTCATTCTTAACATGAAAACATTCATAACCCGAAAAATACGGCGCATTAACCGGCAGGTGTTAGCTCATGAAATAAAGAATCGGTTAATCACGCAAACGATACCTCATTGTCAGAAGTTATCACTGAAAGGAGAAATGAACCATAAAATAAATTAGCAATACTGGAGTAATAACCTGAAAAAATATTCACTATGATTCAGAATTTTTATCTAATTTTCTGTGTTGAAACACTCAAAATTGATTATGTATTGAATAAAATAAATTTTAAAAATTGGAAAATGACTAAAGTGTGAAGCAAATCAACTGAACACACTCTAGTCAAATATAAAGAAAACTAATCCGAAATGAGGGGCGAAATTAGATTTTTTCAATCAAAGAGGATTGAGACAACCAATCAGGGAGGTCATTAAGCCCCATGGCATGGCGAAGTAATTGTGGTTTTATTCCCGGTAAGTGTTCTGCCAGTGATAGCCCAACACCACGTAATAACCTTTTCGCTGGGTTATTACCATCAAATAACTGACGAAACCCTTGCATTCCTGCCAGCATAACCGCAGCGCTATGCTTGCGACGACGTTCAAAACGCCCCAGATAGAGATATTGGCCAATATCTTTTCCCTGACGATGTAAGCGCTTCAATTCACCTATTAATTCCGCCACATCCATCAATCCCAAGTTAACCCCCTGACCTGCCAAAGGATGGATTGTGTGTGCGGCATCGCCCAAAAGTGCTAACCGGTGCGCGGCAAAGTTACGGGCATAACGTCCCACTAACGGAATGGTTTGCCGTGAGCTGATCAATTCACTGTGACCAAGGCGCATGTCAAAGGTTGCGCTTAACTGCTGGTTAAATAATTCAGCCGGCATGTTTTTGCATTGCTGTGCTGATTCGACTGGCAATGACCAGACAATGGAACATAAATGAGGATCAGACAACGGTAAGAAAGCCAATATTCCGTCACCATGAAAAACCTGACGTGCTACGCCTTCGTGAGGTTCCTCTGTCCGAATGGTTGCCACCAGGGCATGGTGTTCATAATCCCAGAATGTCAACGGAATATCAGCATGCTGCCGTAGCCAGGAATGAGCGCCATCCGCCCCAATAACTAAACGCGAAGTCAGCATATTGCCATCAGATAAAGTGATAAATGCTTCGTTTTCCCCCCAAGCCACATTTTTGAATGAAGAGGGAGTGAAAATCGTCACATCAGGCAAACTTTCCGCCCGTTGCCAAAGGGCCTGCCGGATGACATCATTTTCAATGATATGCCCAAGATGAGTCAGGCCATTTTCCGCAGCATTGAATTGAATGCGGCCAAAGTTATCCTGATCCCATACCTCCATGCCTTGGTATGGGCTCACTCGCATCTCAAGAATATGTTGCCAGACACCAAGGTAGGCTAGTAACCGTTCACTTGCGGCATTAATGGCAGAAACACGCAGCGCATGTTCATTATTGGCACTGAATGCCTCTGTCGGCGGGTGCTCTTCCACAATCGCGATGCGCAAACCGCTCCCTTGTAAACCACAGGCCAGCGCAAGGCCAACCATACCGCCCCCTGCGATCACCACATCAAATGATTGCATGTTTCTCTTTCCTCTTCATCTGCCAATGGTGACTGAGCAACCCAACCTAATGTCTGACGGGCTAATAACGCCCGCACGGGTGATAATTTTTCCATTGCCCTCAGACCAAGATTGCGCCCAATTTTTAACGGCAAGTAATCATTGGCGAATAATTTGACCAATCCATCGGTAATGCCAATGGTTTTGTTACGATCCGTATTGCGTTGTTGCTGATATTGCGCCAGTACCTTATAAGAACCAATATCTTGCCCTGCAATCGCTGCATCTGAAATGACTTTTGCCAGGGTCATGACATCGCGCATACCCAGGTTAAACCCCTGACCGGCAATCGGATGCAAGGTTTGGGAGGCATTTCCCACCAGTGCCAAACGATGGCTCACTTGCCTGTCGGCTGTCGATAACGCCAATGGGTAACTATGCCTCTGCCCTGTTTCCAACATTTTGCCCAAACGCCAGCCAAATGCATTTTGCAATTGCTGAAGGAATTCATTCTGACTCCATTGATTGATTTCAGGTTGTTTTTCCAGCGGATGACACCAGACTAATGAACTGCGTCCTTCAGACATCGGCAACAACGCCAGCGGGCCATGTTTGGTGAAACGTTCAAATGCCCTTCCCTGAGGGTGTTCAGATGTCAGTACATTAGCGATAATCGCCACCTGACCATAGTGTTGTTTCTGATATAAGATATTGCACGATCGGGCTACGACTGAGTGGCTGCCATCCGCAGCAACCAACAATTCACCCGTCAGCTTTTTGCCATCACCCAGCGTCACAACCACCGCGTTTTCCTGACGCTCAACGGAATCCACTTTTGCCGGACAGTAAAACTTGATATTCGGTGCCCGTTTCAATAAATCAAACAGATGAACGCCAGCATCATGCAGTTCAATCACGTTGCCCAGTGCCGGAATACCATAATCATTGGCATGAATGTTGACAAAACCACTGTGGCCACGGTCGCTGACATGAACGTGATTGATTGGGGTCACACAATTTTTCAATGCAGACCAGACACCTATTTGATTTAAGCGCTGGCATGTTCCATAAGCCAGAGCAATGGCTCTTGCATCAAACCCCGGATGCGCCTGAGTAGGTTCTGCCGCTTCAATCAGGGAGACTTGCAACTGCCCCCGGCTCAACGAAGAAATAGCCAGTGCCAACGTCGCCCCGGCCATTCCTCCCCCCACAATAATCACGTTCATTGTTACATCCTGATTAACTTAACTTTAACCCTGTTTCTGGCCCTGTTTCGCCTGTGCCATCAGCGCTTCTATTTCATCCGGATCTTTCACGACATACTCGGTCAGATTTTCATTTCCGGCATCCGTGATGACGATATCATCTTCAATGCGGATACCTATGCCCCGATATTCCAGTGGAACATCCGCATCCGGTGCAATATAAAGCCCCGGCTCGACAGTTAACACCATGCCCGGCTCCAGTATGCGATCACGATCCGTGCCATAATGCCCCACATCATGTACGTCCAGTCCTAACCAATGACTCAAACCATGCATGAAAAATTGGCGATAAGCATTGGTTTCGATCAATTGTTCGACTTCTCCGTGCATAATTCCTAATTTGACCAATCCCTTGACCATGACACGCACTACCTGAGCAGTGACTTCCCGAATGCTGGTACCCGGCTTGTACAATTCAAGGGCGACATTAATGGATTCCAGAACAATGGCATAAATTTCACGTTGAGGACGCGTGAATTTGCCATTGACCGGGAATGTTCGCGTAATATCACCTGCATATCCTTCATGCTCACACCCTGCATCGATCAAGACCAAATCTCCGTCTTTCATGCGACGCTCATTTTCAGTGTAATGCAGGATGCAGGCGTTTTCGCCAGCGCCCACAATGGTGTTATAAGCTGGAAAACGCGCACCCTGACGCGTGAATTCATGGTGGATCTCTGCTTCCAGCTGATATTCAAACATATCCGGGCGGCAAGCCTGCATCGCCCGGGTATGCGCCTGTGCGCTGATCTTCCCCGCTTTGCGCATGATTTCCAGCTCAGCCTCTGATTTGAACAAACGCATTTCATGTAGCCACGGACGCCAATCCACCATCGTTGAAGGGGCGCTCAGATTACGACGACTGTTTTTACGCAGCTTATCTAACGCCCCAAAAACGATGTTATCCGCGTATTCAAATTCCCCTTGAGCGTGGTAAACCGTTTCAAGACCATTCAGCAACAGGTAGAGCTGTTCATTGATATCATCAAATGGCAGGGCACGATCAACCCCCAGTTTTTTGGGTGCGGCTTCCTGCCCAAGACGGCGACCAAACCAAATTTCCGCAGTCAAATCCCGAATACGATTAAACAATATACTATGATTATGAGTTTCATCGCTTTTTATCAGTATCAGAACAGATTCCGGTTCACTGAATCCAGTCAGGTAAAGAAAATCACTATGTTGACGATAAGGATACTCACTATCTGAATTACGTGTCACAGGCGGGGCTGAAAAAATGATCGCTGCACTGGCCGGTGCCATTTTTGACAAAAAAGCCTGACGACGGGATAAATATTCTTGTTTAGTCATACCCTCTCCTGCAATTTCGATTTCATTATTATTAGTTGGTATACCCTTCATCTTTCAAATTGCTGATTTATTAGCCATACTGAAACCTCCGGCTACATAATCACACATACCTATATAACCGGAGTTATGTTTCCTCACCGTGACTCTGCCACTTAAAATCTGCAACTTAAAATCGACAGGGTGATTCAGAGCCAATTAATGCAATGTTGGCTTTTCATTTTTTTTACTATCTGTGATTTTGGGTGAAGCTAAAGCGATATAACAAAGCTGAACAGCAACGCGTATATATTCCAATACTTCTTCAAGCGCTTGGGATAATTCTTCCTGATCTTCGTTTTCGTCATACCCCAACATTCCGATGTCGCGCAAGTCGGTGACTATTTCCTTAATTTCTGGTTTTTCCGTCAATTTTGGATTTGCTACGCCTAATCCCAACAAAAAATGGTTTACCCATCCCGCCAACGCATCTGCACATTCAAAAACCCCCAATTCCTCATCAGGAAGCAGTAAATTAAATGCAAAATTATTGTCATCCAACAACTCAAACGTTGTTTCGTATAATTCCCTGAGGGGCTGAGCCAAAACCTGCGAGAATGCCAGGCCATCATTGGCAAGATCATGCACCAGCGTTTGCCAGCTAGTATCATGGTTCCCACCGCACAGTAATCCGCTGATTAAGCCATGCATTTCAGCAGCGGTCAGTGCAACGGACTGTTGCTGCAAAATTTCATCGAATGATTGATAATTAGGTAATGAGTTTTGTATAGACATGTATATTGATCATCGTTGGCGATATAAGTTCATGCTATGCTACCATCAAGGGGAGTCGCTATACCAGACAGCATGCCGATATAAGAAAGGGGCTTCTGGTATTGTACAGTAATGATTGGTGCCGACCTTGTTTTTATAGCAATATTTAATTTATATCCTATTATTTCAAATTGTGGCTCAGCCCATAAAGCAACAATTTGAAAGATAAAGGATATATGCCAAAATCAAGGTATCGGCCAGTAATAAATCAGGAAGGTGTCATGTCTGCACAGCCAGTAGATATTCAGATTTTTGGGCGGTCATTACGCGTCAATTGTCCTCCAGAGCAGATAGAAGCATTACAAGCTGCTGCTGAGGAACTTGAGCAGCGTTTGCATAACCTCAAAGAGCGCACCAAAGTAACTAACACTGAGCAACTGGTTTTTATTGTGGCACTGAATGTTTGTCACGAGTTAGCACAGGAAAAAATGAAAACCCGTGATTATTCCTACAATATGGAACAAAAAATAAAAATGCTTCAGCAGTCCATTGAAAAGGCGCTGTTAGAACAGGGTAAAAGTTAGAAAAAGGTAAAATAATCGATACCATTATTGATCAACAAACTAAATCTTGTTGATAAATCAGACAGTAGTCACTCAAGATTAATATAAGCTATTGCTTTCTTCATTTAGTTTCATACAATAGGTTTCACGACGTTGCAGATGACCCATTTGGGTGATCTGAACGACAAAAAAATTTCTCTGAGGTGTTTGTGAGCAGGTAAGTCCCCTGAGCCGATATTTCATCTCTATAGAATGTGGTGCTCCGTCTCTTGTGAGCATGCTTGGTTTATCCAAGAAGCCTAATAGAGGCGACACTGCGTTCACCTTGAACCAAGGGTTCAAGGGTTACTACCTGCAACGGCATCTTGGAGAACCCCCTATCTTTATCTGTTTTGTATCCTTTTCTGCATCAATAGGCAGGTATCATGCAATCAGATTCATTTTTCTCTTTTCGGAAATCCATCAGAAAAAAAATCCGACAATTGCGTCAAAATTTATCTCCCGAACAACAATTTCAATTTGCCCAACAAGCTGCTCAGCGAGTCATTACACATCCTAAAATTCAGCAAGCCCGCAGAATTGCGCTATATCTTTCTTTTGACGGGGAATTGGATACACGTCCGCTGATTCAGCAGCTCTGGCAACAAAATAAACAGGTCTATCTGCCAATATTGCACCCCTTTAGTCGGCATCATCTGCTTTTCCTGCATTATTCCCCCGATACTCCCCTCATTCGGAACCGTTTCAATATCGAAGAGCCACCATTAGATATCCGGCAGGTTTTACCCGTATCCGAACTGGATGTGATGTTTATTCCACTGGTTGCTTTCGATTGCACCGGACAGCGTTTAGGCATGGGAGGCGGATTTTATGATAGAACTCTCGCCAAATGGCAACAACAACATTTTTATCCCATCGGGCTGGCACATGATTTTCAGTTGGTCGAAACATTACCCAGCGCAAGTTGGGATATCCCTCTGCCAGAAATCATTACCCCAGAAAAAGTATGGCAATGGGATTAAAGTTAACAGGGCTATTTTTATCAATAGCCCTGCTTTTTGAAGCGTAAAATCAATTAATACAGTAAGCGGGAGCGGATCGTGCCGGACACACTTTTCAGTTGTTGCAATACGGATTCAGCTTGAGTCGGGTTCTGCGTCGTAATATCGATCACCACATAACCAATATTCCCTTCAGTCCTCAAATATTGTGCTTCAATATTGATTTCCTGATTCGTAAATATCTGGTTAATGCTGGTTAAAATGCCTGGGCGGTTTTCATGGATATGCAGTAAACGGTGCGTATCTTTGGCGTGAATGGGCAATGAAACTTCGGGGAAATTGACTGCCGACAGCGTAGAACCATTGTCAGAATATTTCACCAACTTACCGGCCACTTCCAAGCCAATGTTCTCTTGTGCTTCCTGAGTTGAACCACCGATATGGGGAGTCAGCAGCACGTTATCAAATTTGCTTAGCGGCGAAGTGAAAGAGTTGCCGTTTGCGGCAGGCTCTACCGGAAATACATCAATTGCCGCTCCGGACAAATGACCGCTCTCCAGAGCTGCACTCAGTGCCGGAATATCGATTACTGTGCCACGGGAAGCATTGATCAAAATTGCTCCGGGCTTCATGAGTTCCAGTTCTTCTACACCTATCATTTTCTTGGTTGAAGCCGTTTCAGGAACATGCAGGCTCACAACATCACTCATATTCAGTAATTCAGACAAATGGTGAACTTGCTGCGCATTGCCCAGTGGTAATTTATTTTCAATATCATAGAAATAGACATTCAAGCCGATACTTTCAGCCAAAATACCAAGCTGTGTACCAATATGCCCGTAACCGATGATACCGAGTTTTTTTCCACGCGCCTCATAGCAACCTTTTGCCTGCTTGTCCCAGATCCCTTTGTGCACTTTTGCATTCGCTTCAGGTATGCGACGCAATAACAGCAGTAATTCACCCAGAACCATCTCAGCTACCGAACGGGTATTAGAAAATGGTGCATTAAATACAGGGATACCGCGTTTTGCCGCGGCCTCCAGATCAACTTGGTTAGTACCAATACAGAAGCATCCTACTGCAACCAGTTTCTCAGCTGCGGAGAAAATTTCTTCTGTCAGCTGAGTGCGGGAACGAATCCCTACAAATCGGGCATCACGGATTGCTTCTTTCAGAGCTTCAGGCTCCAATGCACCTTTGTGATATTCAATATTGCTGTACCCAGCCGCCTTCAATTTGTCTACTGTGCTTTGATGAACGCCTTCCAGCAGCAGAAATTTAATCTTATCCTTTTCGAGAGATACCTTAACCATTTGCCCGCCCTAGTTGTACTGTATACCCTTTATCTTTCTGGTTGCAGCCTTGCTGGCTGTACTCGCTAATTCCCATCACATAATGCTCAATGTTCCCAGAAAGTTGCTCCCGTGCCCCACACTGCAACTCGAAATCAATTAGGTATAACTTTCATAACGCCGATAGATTCCAACAAAATAACAAAAAAAACGGTAACGGCAATACAACCGATTGCGTATACGACAGAATAAGTAACAGTAAATGAGTTGTTATACAAAGTAAAATAATTCGTTACAGAATAAATGTGGGATTTTGCGTCTTTTTTAGGCTGAAATGTGATATATATCACCAAATTTTCTTTTTTTGAATAAATACAAAAATATTTTGAGGGCAGATTATTCTGCCCTCACTAACCGATTATTCTGTGAACGTTTTAACTCCGTCCGCAGTTCCCACCAACACCACGTTAGCGCCACGGTTAGCAAAAAGACCTACCGTCACCACACCAGAGATGCTATTAATTTTATTTTCTAATTCTTCTGGAGTGACAATGGAAAGGTTATGGACATCCAAGATACAGTTGCCATTATCTGTTATCACATTTTCACGATAAACCGGCGTTCCTCCTAATTTCACCAACTCACGGGCGACATAGGAACGAGCCATTGGGATAACTTCAACCGGCAGAGGGAATTTGCCCAAAACATCGACTTGCTTAGATGAGTCAATGATGCAGATAAATTTCTTTGCGACAGCAGCAATGATTTTTTCCCGGGTTAATGCTGCACCACCACCTTTAATCATCTGCATCTGACCATTGATCTCATCAGCCCCGTCAACATAAATATCCAAGGTGTCGACGTCATTACAGTCAAACACAGGGATACCAAGACTTTTCAATTTCTCAGTTGATGCTTCTGAGCTAGATACTGCCCCTTCAATTTGATCTTTAATCGTTCCCAATGCATCAATAAAGTGTGCAGCCGTTGAACCTGTACCAACACCTACGATTGTGCCTGGTTTGACGTATTCCAATGCTGCCCAACCTACTGCTTTTTTCAGTTCATCCTGAGTCATTTCAATCACAGCCTATAATCAGTTACAAGGAAAAATCTGATGGCCAGTATAAACAATATTGGCTCATCTCACGAAAAAATATGGCATAGTGCTGGCTGGGCCACATAAAATGGAGAATCTTACTTTCAATGAAACGTCCTGATTACCGCTCCCTACAAGCATTGGATGCCGTGATACGAGAACGTGGTTTCGAGCGGGCGGCACAAAAACTTTGTATCACCCAATCCGCGGTATCTCAGCGCATCAAACAATTAGAAAATCTGTTTGGTCAGCCATTACTGGTGCGTACAGTTCCCCCACGCCCAACAGAACAAGGGCAAAAATTGCTTGCGCTGTTGCATCAGGTAGAATTATTGGAAGCCCAGTGGCTCGGAGATGAAAGTAGCAATGAAATTCCGTTACTGCTTTCTCTCGCAGTTAACGCAGACAGTCTGGCAACCTGGCTTCTACCGGCCCTTCATCCTGTTTTATCCGATTTACCTATCCGGTTAAATATTCAGGTAGAAGATGAAACCCGAACCCAAGAACTCTTGCGGCGCGGGGAAGTTGTCGGGGCGATCAGTATTCAGTCTCAACCCTTACCAAGCTGTTTAGTTGACAAGCTGGGTGCTCTCGACTATTTATTTGTTGCTTCTCCTAAATTCGCTGGCCGTTTTTTCCCGAATGGCGTAACTCGTTCAGCATTGCTGAAAGCACCTGCCGTTGCTTTTGACCATCTGGATGACATGCACCAGGCATTTTTGCAGCAAAATTTTGATTTATCACCGGGCAGTGTTCCTTGCCACATCGTGAACTCTTCTGAAGCTTTCGTTCAATTGGCAAAACAAGGTTCAACATGTTGTATGATCCCGCATTTGCAAATCGATAAAGAATTGCAAGCAGGTGAATTAGTTGATTTAACGCCCGGACTGTGCCAGCGGCGTATGCTTTACTGGCATCGCTTTGCCCCAGAAAGCGGAGCGATGAGGAAAGTGACTGACGCCCTGCTTAAACTCGGGCGCCAGATGTTACGTCAGGATGATGGAGCGCATTAACGCTGTAATTCAAAAACCGCGTCAACGTGATCAGAAAACTCTATGCTCTGTGGCTCATATGTTTCACTCGCTGAATCGGCAACAGGTGCGGCCATTAGAGCTGCCTGGTATTTCTGGCGGCTCATTGGCATCGGCACTGCGTCAGGAGCACGATAATTGATGCTGTATACCGGGCCTAGTTTACCACTAAATCCTTTTGCCAATGCTGTCGCCTGCTGAATGGCATTTTCAATGGCTTTTTGTCTGGCTTCATCACGGTAGCGTTGTGGATTTTCAACACTGAACTGAACTGAATTAATTTCATTCAAGCCTGCCTTCAAAGCACCATCCAGCAAGGTATTCAGTTGATCCAGTTTATGAACTTTCACTTCAACTGAGCGCGAAGCTCTATAACCTGTAATGTTTGATTTACCGGTTTTTTGATCATATTGATATTCTGGCTGTGTGCGTAAATTGGCAGCATCAATATCTTTCTTTTCGATTCCATTGTTTTTCAGGAAATCAAAATACTTGGCTACACGTTCGTCCACTTTTTTCTTTGCATCAGCCGCACTCTTTTGAGTTTCGCTGACATTGATCATCAATGTGGCCATATCTGGTGCCGCTTTAATTATCGCGTTACCAGAAGTGGAAATGTGTGGAACAGATGGCAATTCAGCCGCGGAAGCTGTTGTGGCAGACAGGCTTCCCAGCGCCATCATTACAGCGAGTACCAGTGATTTATGTTTCACAAAACCTCCTCAAATAGGGCATAGTTACATTAATAAGGTACTTTTCAGAAACATTAGCACACTATCTATAAAGACGTTATAGATTATATAAAGAAGTATTGGAATCAATGAGAATCTATATTCCTTGCCTGATTAATCCCCAAGCGATGTACCACATCACGCAAGCAACAAAGATATTAATAATTCGTTGTGAACGAGGTTGGTTGAGAACAGGAGAAAACCACGCAGCCAGAAGCGATAATGCAAAGAACCAACTGATGGAGGCCAGCACTGCGCCCGTCGTAAACCATGGCCTTAGTTCCATGGACAATTGCCCGCCAACGCTCCCCAGTACTACAAAAGTATCCAGATAAACATGGGGATTCAGCCATGTTACCGCAAACAATGTTACTACGACCCGCCAACGGCTCTGGATAATATTCCCTGAACGGGCAAGTTCAACTTTCGCTGATAATGCGGCCCGGAGTGCATTCCATCCATACCATAATAAGAATGCGGCACCTCCCCACGTTACGGCTTGCAATAAAAATGTTGACTGACTAAGCAAAGCACTTCCGCCAAATATCCCTGTGACAATAAGCAAAGTATCACTCAGGGCGCATAATCCCGCAGCCATTAAATGATATTGCTTTCTGCTCCCTTGTTGCATGACAAAAACATTTTGTGGCCCGAGCGGAAGTATCATTGCAGCACCGAGAAAAAATCCCTGTATAAGAGTATAAAACATATGGATATTCCTAAAAATTGATTTAATCAGTTACGGTATGAATGCATATTAGGCAATATCACACATTAGTGAAAATGAATGATTCTTATCTATCATTAGAAAAAGTGATGGCGGTTTTATTCGAATTAAAACCCGGATTCATATTTGGCTTTGGTGTGAGCCAAAAAACACCTCACACCAAAATATGTTGATTATTCGCCCGTTTTCTTCTGTAAGGCGACTTGTTGTTGATGCAGATAAACATCCATTTGTGGAAACGGAATACCGATATTATGCTTATCTAAAGCGCGCTTGAAGTTTTCCATTAAATCCCAGTACACATTCCAGGCATCACCATTAGTCGTCCATACACGCACAATGAAGTTCAATGATGAAGGCGCCATTTCATGCAGGCGAATAGTGACGCCTTTTTCATGTTGAATGCGTTTATCTTCTTTAATCACATCACCCAACACCTTTTTCACTTCATCAATATCCGCATTATATGCGACACCAACGATGATCTGAGTTCGACGGTTAGGTTCACGGCTGGTATTAATGATGTTATCTGAAATGATCTTGTTATTGGGGATCACAACGATACGATCATCAGCGGTACGTAATGTTGTGGAAAAAATCTGCACTTGCACAACAGTTCCTTCCACTGAACCAATACTGACATACTCACCAGTACGAAGCGGGCGGAATATCACCAACAAAACACCGGCTGCAAAATTAGATAGGGAACCTTGCAAAGCTAAACCTACGGCTAAACCGGCAGCACCGATCACAGCAATGACAGACGCGGTCTGTATACCCAATTTTCCAAGAACAGCAATAATCGTAAATGCGATAACAGCATAACGTATAATCATGGATAAAAAATCAGAGATAGTGGTATCAATACCACGCAATGACATCACTCGCTTGACTGTCTTACCCACTATTTTGGCAACAAATAAACCAATAATGAGAATCAAAATGGCAGATACAATATTCATCGCATACTGAATCAGTAAATCCTGATTGTTGACGAACCAACCTGCTGCTTTATCAATCTCATTGGTTAGATTGATCTCTTCCATACAAAGTCCACCGTTATTGTTGTCACCCACCTCTATCCGGAGAGATTATTAGTTATAAACGCTGTCGGCTAACATGGGTTTCTGTTCAAAAAATGGAAAAAATTATCCCGACGCAGAAGGATAATATAATATCGATTATGGCAGAAAGTCCTTATTTATTGAACACTAATACTTATTTTTTGTTTTTTTGTAAAACAAAACACCTGTAATCAGTCAGCATATTGATAAAATCGTCTGTTCCACAAAAAGCCAGACTTTCGTTATCATAATAGCTCATGCCTTCTTCTATCATCTCAGTATCAAACTGGAGCTGGTTGGCTCTGATCATGATTTCATCCTCGCTCATGAATAGCGTATATTCATGACCAATCAGCTGCCACTGGCGCTCACTGCCCTTAAGCTTTTCCAATGCGGAAACAATTTGATCCAATTTACTCAAATCACTTTTTATTTCCTCATTTAACCAATGACCAATAGCTTCATGATCCATTGAAAATGATGTTGTGACTTGTCCTGTAACATCCTGCATAAATTCATATTCCATTACCGACCTCCACTATGATGACGTCCACCAGATAACCACCTCTGGATTTTAAACTCTTCTGCCAATCCCACCTCTGAGGCAGTCCACAAACTGACACAAAAACTACCTCAAAAAAACTACCTCAAAGTAGTCATAACTGCATCATAAAACGGAAGGCATAAAAAAAGGGAGGCATTGGCCTCCCTTTATTCAATATACTTTCTTACACAGCAGTTTGGAAGATAACATTATCCGCTTTGTCTGTGTATTGGCTCAATTGGTCAAAATTGAGATAGCGATAAGTATCTTCCGCTGTTTCTTCAACTTTACCCATGAACTGCAAATATTCATCCGCCGTTGGCAAACGGCCCAGCAATGAAGCCACTGCCGCCAGCTCCGCAGAAGCCAGGTAGACATTTGCACCAGCACCAAGACGGTTCGGGAAGTTACGGGTAGAAGTAGAAACCACGGTTGCACCATCTGCTACGCGCGCCTGATTCCCCATACACAATGAACAACCGGGGATCTCAATGCGTGCTCCGCTTTTACCGAAGACACTGTAATAGCCTTCCTCTGTTAATTGAGCTGCATCCATTTTGGTTGGAGGTGCAACCCATAAACGAGTCGGTAATTGACCTTTATGCTGATCCAGTAATTTACCCGCTGCACGGAAATGGCCGATATTGGTCATACATGAACCGATAAATACTTCATCAATCTTGCTGTTAGCCACTTCGCACAACAGACGTGCATCATCCGGATCATTTGGTGCACATAAAATGGGCTCTTTAATCCCAGACAAATCAATCTCAATCACCGCAGCATATTCTGCATCAGCATCCGCTTCCAGCAATTGAGGATCTTTCAGCCAGTTTTCCATGCCAATAATACGGCGTTCCAATGTCCGGCGATCACCATAGCCTTCTGCAATCATCCATTTCAGCAATACGATATTCGATTGCAGGTATTCAATGATCGGATCTTTATCCAGCTTAATCATACAACCTGCCGCCGAACGTTCCGCAGATGCGTCAGCCAATTCAAATGCCTGCTCAACTTTGAGTTCTGGCAGGCCTTCGATTTCAAGAATGCGGCCAGAAAAAATATTCTTCTTGCCTTTCTTCTCGACAGTCAACAAGCCTTGCTGAATCGCATAGTAAGGGATCGCATGAACCAGATCACGCAAAGTGATACCCGGTTGCATTTTCCCTTTAAAGCGCACCAACACGGACTCAGGCATATCCAGAGGCATCACGCCTGTTGCGGCAGCAAAAGCGACCAAGCCTGATCCTGCTGGGAAAGAGATGCCAATAGGGAAACGAGTATGAGAATCGCCACCTGTACCCACGGTGTCCGGCAGCAACATACGGTTCAGCCATGAATGGATAATTCCATCCCCCGGACGCAGTGATACCCCGCCACGGTTCATGATAAAGTCAGGCAGTGTATGATGTGTAGTCACATCAACCGGTTTTGGATAAGCCGCAGTATGACAGAATGACTGCATGACTAAATCCGCAGAGAAGCCCAGACACGCCAGATCTTTCAATTCATCCCGTGTCATTGGCCCGGTCGTATCCTGAGAACCCACTGAAGTCATTTTAGGCTCACAGTATTCTCCGGGACGTATACCCGTTGTACCGCAAGCACGGCCAACCATTTTCTGAGCCAGTGAGAAACCACGATCACTTTTCGCAACTTCTTTTGCCTGACGGAATACAGCACTGTGCGGCAGCCCCAATGATTCACGGGCTTTTCCGGTTAAACCGCGCCCGATAATCAATGGAATACGACCACCGGCACGTACTTCATCAATCAATACATCGGTTTTCAACTCAAAAGTTGCCAATAATTCGTTTGTATCGTGATGACGGACTTCACCTTTATATGGGTAAATATCGATCACATCCCCCATATTGAGTTTAGAGACATCCACTTCAATGGGTAATGCTCCCGCATCTTCCATTGTGTTGAAGAAGATGGGGGCAATTTTTCCGCCCAATACCACACCGGCACCGCGTTTATTCGGCACAAACGGAATATCTTCCCCCATAAACCACAATACGGAGTTAGTCGCTGATTTACGGGAAGAACCTGTACCGACAACATCACCCACATAAGCCAATGGATAGCCTTTTTTATTCAGTGATTCTATCTGATTAATCGGGCCAATCACACCGGCTTGATCTGGTTCAATACCTTCACGGGCATTTTTGAGCATAGCCAGTGCATGCAAAGGAATATCAGGACGTGACCATGCATCAGGCGCAGGAGAGAGATCATCTGTGTTGGTTTCACCAGTGACCTTAAAGACGGTAACTGTTATTTTTTCCGCCAACTCAGGACGCCCAAGGAACCATTCTGCATCAGCCCATGACTGCATTATCTGTTTGGCGTGAACGTTGCCTGCCTTCGCTTTTTCTTCCACATCATAAAAACTGTCAAACATCAGCAATGTATGGGAAAGTGCTTTTGCCGCAATCGGAGCCAATTTTTCATCATCAAGGGCATCAATCAAAGCATGGATATTATATCCACCCTGCATAGTCCCTAACAATTCAATGGCTTTTTCCTGTGTAACCAAAGGAGACAGCGTTTCTCCCTTAGCAATGGCTGCAAGGAAACCCGCTTTAACATAAGCGGCTTCATCTACACCAGGGGGAACTCGATTGGTCAGTAGATCCAGCAGGAAATCTTCTTCACCTTCAGGTGGGTTCTTCAGTAATTCTACCAGCGCGGCTGTCTGAGCTGCGTCTAATGGTTTAGGGACGATGCCTTGAGCTGCACGCTCGGCTACGTGCTTGCGGTATTCTTCTAGCACGATTTTCTCCTCACTCTCATTTTCATTTTATATACCCGGCTGTCTGCACCCGGTAACGATCATCAAAAAACAATCTGCTAAAACAATCATCAAGGGTGCCAGGTCAGAGGATTTTGCTCACATAACTTCAAGATTATGCTCTGCTTCGGGCAATTAGCATACCAAAATTTGAATACTATGTTAATTCATTCACATAAAATCAACATTATACAGCCATAAAATTCTAAAAAGACCTTATTTAGAGGGAGTATATTAGATTAATATGCTATTTTTTCTGGAGTGACCTGAAAATACCTGAGTTTTCTTTTTCTGTATCAGAATGAAATTATTTTTTATTAAAACTACTTTACTAGGAAGAAAAAACGACAAGGAAGTAAAAAAACGAAAGAACCTTGAGCTGCCATTGAATTTTGTGAAACATCATTAGCCCTGTATTTTTCTTCTAGACTTTCATAACATAGAGAGTCAAAAAACAGGCTCATCAAGAATCAATCTGAAATAACACTAAATAACACTTCAAGTAACAATACCATAGCCTCACTAACACGTTATTTAACTAATAAATCCATTTTTTCATTTAGTTATTCCGCAGAAAATAAATAAACTTCTGATTAATAAAAAATTAAGATAAATTGAATGAAACGGGTTAATAACTTTAGCACTTTTCATTCAATATATTTGCTTTCAAAATAATCACGTTAGCACAAAATGCCTCGACCGGCTCATGAACAATATGAATAATAGCTATCATCCTTTAACAACAATACAACATTATGGAACCTATTGAAGAATTATTGATATTGTCAGTTGAGATTGGCGTACCAGAGGAAATATTGAGAGAAGTGGATGAAGACTGGCACTCACATCAGGCTTTGGGATTACAATCTCCAGAATAAACGTTTCTCATATTCAAATTTACAGTAACAATCATTCTCTTTATGGAAGGAAAGGTTATTATTGACGTGAAATCAACAAAAATAACCCCTAACAGTATAGAAACCAAAGTATACTGAAAATATATCCAATGAATTTCAAGATACAGTGTTCGGATATTATTATTTTATTCCCGACAGCTCAAAAAAGAAAAAATGAAACAACGGTAATATAGAAAATATCGATAATGAAATAGTCATAATTTTTTATCTTGATAAATTAATGATAATCCTTTTCTTTTCATTTCTAAGCAATTCGTCATATTTTAATTTTCACTCCAAAAAAATTTCAAAGGAATATTATAATGAATTTTGAATTATTTAATCCACAAGATAATTTACCCAATACAGAAAAAGCATTTTCCCTGTTTCCTCAGTTAGAAGAAGTATATGCATCCTTGGGAAATACGCCTCTCATTTCTGTACCTTCACCGGAAGGGAAAGCATCCATTTTTGCTAAACTTGAATCTGAAAATCCATTTGGTTCAGTGAAAGACCGGGTCGCCTTCGGTTTATTTTGTGATGCGATCAATAAACATGATTTTTCCCAAGGAGAACTAAAATTACTTGATGCCTCTGGTGGTAATATGGCGAAGGCATTGGCACATTTGGGTTATATGTGTGGCATTCCAGTACATGCGGTGATTCCTGACGCTGTCTCAGAAAAACTCGTTGAGGAATTAAAATCAGTCAATGCGGTCATCACCACGGTTGATTACAATTTTTTCCTGCTCGGTGTCCTTGCTCGCGGCCAGGAAATTGCACATGATGACAGCAGTTGGACACTCCTCTCCCAACAACTCAATCTGGTGAATGTTGCTGTGCATCAATACCAAACCGGTGCAGAAATTCGACGCCAGTTAAACGGCGCACATGCTGATGGCTGGGTCGCTGCGGTCGGTACGGGCGGTACATTAGCCGGTGTAAGCGCGGCGTTACGTCAGGATAATCCTCAACTAAAAATATTGGCGAGCACACCGAAGGAATTACCTTATGGATCGCTTGCTGCACCTAACGGTAAGAAAAAATTTGCGGGTGCCGGTGGTTTTGGTTGGGGTTTACGCCAGCCTTTTATCAACAAATTCATGCCTGAAGAACCCTCCTTCAATCAAGTCTCCTATGAAGAAGCAATTATCGCAATGTATGAATTTTTCCAACTGACCGGAATAAAAATTGGCCCTTCAGCAGCAGCAAACTGGAAAACAGCCTGGAAACTTGCAGAAACGATGACTCCTGATCAGAAGGTAGTGACACTGTTTGCTGATGCAGGAACCGATGATGAAAGAGAGCAGGGCCGTGAATGGTTTAATCAGTTGAAAACATCAAACACATAATTGATGATTTATTCATAACGCAATGAATTTCTAGTTGTGTGGCAACATCAAAGAAACAGCACCCCGGGACATAAACAGCTCTGTGACCGGGGTGAAATAATCACTGTACTGCCCCTTCGGGAATAGGCATTAAATCCGAATAGCTCTTCAGTACCATGTGAGTTTACTGTATCCACGCACTTGGCAACGTGCAAGAAAACCGCCTTAGGTCCCTTTTTACCATAACGAATATCGTGAGTTGGATTATTGGCAATTCGATTATAACAGTGAACGAACCTACCAGAGAAAAACATACGGTAAGAGAAAATCTATGACACTATTATATAATAGCAAACGAGCTTAAACTGAAAAGAAATTAGCTCAAATCTCGACTAACACTGGTACTAAAAAATGGCTAACTATCATGTCAAGTTTGAGCTAATATGTACTTTTTATTCCAGATTATCTATTTATGTTTGTAAAATCCAAATGTTATTACAATATCACTTGGTGTATCACTCGTGTTACTCGGAATATCATCTATATTCATACAATTTTGTTTATCACATGTCGCTAACACGTTTAAGTTACAACGCCCAAGATCTTCCTTAACAAAAACATCGGTATACCATTTAAACCAAGAACGGTGAGTTCTTAGCTGTATAGTACAAATCCCAAGAGGTCTTCCATTTGGAGGATACAAATAATTATCGACTTCCCAAGTAACGTATTTATCATACCCACCACAATTATTACTGATACTTGCATAATCATTACTATCTTGAAGTGAAGTTGAAGCTTCCTTATCAATATCAATATATATTTTCGTTTCACCTGTACCATGCATACATTGTGAACCTTTCCTCCAAATCCGCAAAGGTGCACCTGTGTTATTTAAGAAAGTTACATTATAATTTTGATATAGTTTCTCTGTAGGTGGAATTTTTTCCGTTTGCATATTTTCACTGTCTTTAACGGTTATATCTTTATTTAATTCATTAGCATAAACAGATTAAAAAAAAGACATCATAAAAAACAATAAATAAAATGGCATTATCTTGATCGAAGTCATAATATCCCCATTCATTTTCCAAGTATTGCTTTTAAGGAAAAAACATTTTACGATCAATTCAAATATATTAAATTATTTTTTATATTAACTTATTAATATAAAAACACATTCATTTAATTTATGTGAATGCAAGTATTGAATTCATTTTAGGATAAATATTTTCTTATCATTTCTTGATATAAAATAATTTCTAATCTTTCCATTTGAAGTACTCTATTTTATATTGGCTGGAAACAAGCAATTTCCTATTCTGGAAAAAGTGGTAACCAAGTGATTATTTTCTGACATTCACAAAATAGCAGTTACCTGATGAAAAAAACGGCTTCCGAATAGAAGCCGTTTAAGACGTTTGCTTAACCTACCGCAAAAGAAAAAAGATTATTTCTTTTTCTTCGCCTTAGGGTTTGGCAAGTCAGTGATGCTGCCTTCATAAATTTCAGCAGCCATACCGATTGATTCGTACAGGGTTGGGTGAGCATGGATAGTCAGAGCGATATCTTCTGCATCACAACCCATTTCGATAGCCAGACCGATTTCGCCCAGCAGTTCGCCGCCGTTAGTACCAACAACAGCACCACCGATAACACGGTTAGTTTCTTTATCGAAAATCAGTTTGGTCATACCATCTGAACAATCAGAAGCGATTGCACGGCCAGATGCTGCCCATGGGAAAGTTGCAGTCTCGTAGCTGATGCCTTTCTCTTTCGCTTCTTTCTCAGTCAGACCAACCCATGCTACTTCTGGTTCAGTGTAAGCAATAGATGGGATCACTTTTGGATCGAAGTAATGTTTCTTGCCAGAGATGACTTCAGCAGCAACATGACCTTCGTGAACACCTTTGTGTGCCAGCATTGGCTGACCAACGATATCACCAATAGCAAAAATGTGAGGCACGTTAGTGCGCATTTGCTTATCAACATGGATGAAGCCACGCTCATCAACTTCAACGCCTGCTTTACCTGCATCCAGTGATTTACCGTTCGGTACACGGCCGATGGCAACCAGAACCGCATCATAACGCTGTGGCTCTGCCGGTGCTTTTTTACCTTCCATTGTTACATAGATGCCGTCTTCTTTAGCTTCTACCGCAGTCACTTTCGTTTCCAGCATCAGGTTGAATTTCTTGCTGATACGTTTAGTGAATACTTTAACAATGTCTTTGTCCGCCGCAGGAATGACCTGATCGAACATTTCCACCACGTCAATCTGAGAACCCAGAGCGTGATAAACAGTACCCATTTCCAGACCAATGATACCGCCCCCCATAACCAGCAGGCGTTCTGGAACAGTTTTCAGTTCCAGTGCATCAGTAGAATCCCATACACGAGGATCATCATGTGGAATGAATGGCAGTTGAATTGGACGTGAACCCGCTGCGATAATGGCATTATCAAAATTAATCGTTGTTGCGCCATTCTCGCCTTCTACTACCAGAGTGTTAGCGCCAGTAAATTTACCGATACCGTTAACAACGTTAACTTTACGGCCCTTAGCCATGCCGCCCAGACCACCTGTCAGCTGAGAAATAACTTTTTCTTTCCAGAGACGGATCTTGTCGATATCAGTTTGTGGCTCACCAAACACAATGCCGTGTTGCGCCAGTGCTTTTGCTTCTTCAATAACTTTTGCAACATGAAGCAGTGCCTTAGACGGGATACAACCCACGTTAAGACAAACACCACCCAGAGTAGAGTAGCGCTCAACCAGAACGGTATCCAAACCTAAGTCTGCACAACGGAAAGCAGCAGAATACCCTGCCGGGCCTGCTCCAAGCACCACTACCTGGGCTTTAATTTCAGTACTCATCATGACCTCTTAATTGTTTGTCCGGCGGGTCAGACGAAAATACCCTAGTATTTTACGTTGCCATTTTAGCTGCAAAGTGAAATCCATTGGGTAAAAAAACCATATTCCACCGGGACGTACACACCGCGAGCAGTTTACAGAATTGTAAATAACCTGAAAAGCGCGTTAACGTGACAGAAATCCCAACCTGCTAGATATACAAGGAAAATATCTGTCACGGCAGTAATTATTAGGCCGGCTATTCACCGGCCTTTGCATTACATCACCAAACGGCGAATATCGCTCATCAATTGATTAATATAAGTGATGAAGCGCGCACCATCCGCTCCGTCGATCACTCGGTGGTCGAAAGACAGAGACATAGGCAGAATCAGGCGAGGAACGAATTCCTTACCATTCCAGACTGGTTTCATGGAAGAACGAGACAGACCCATGATTGCCACTTCTGGCGCATTTACAATTGGTGCAAAACCGGTAGTCCCGATGCCACCCAGGCTGGAAATAGTGAAACAACCACCCTGCATGTCAGAAGCAGTCAGCTTACCAGCACGTGCTTTCTTGGAAACTTCAGCCAGTTCTCTGGACAGTTCCATGATGCCTTTCTTGTTGACGTCCTTGAATACAGGAACAACCAGACCGTTAGGCGTATCAACCGCGATACCGATGTTAACGTATTTTTTCAGGATCAACTTCTGGCCATCTTCAGAGATGGAGCTGTTAAAGCGAGGCATTGCTTCCAATGCTTTTGCAGCTGCTTTCATCACGAATACCAGTGGAGTGATCTTCACGCCCAGCTGTTTCTTCTCAGCTTCTTTGTTCTGCTGTTTACGGAATTCTTCAACTTCTGTGATATCCGCTTCATCGAACAGGTTAACGTGAGGGATCATGACCCAGTTACGGCTCAGGTTTGCACCGGAGACTTTCTGGATACGGCTCATTTCAACTTCTTCGATTTCACCGAACTTGCTGAAATCAACTTTCGGCCAAGGCAACATGCCCGGCAGACCACCGCCCGCAGCAGCAGGAGCTGCTTCTGCACGTTTGATGGCATCTTTCACGTAAGCCTGAACGTCTTCACGCAGGATACGACCTTTACGGCCAGTACCTTTAACTTTCGCCAGGTTGACACCAAATTCACGAGCCAGACGACGGATCACCGGCGTTGCATGAACGTAAGCGTCATTTTCTGCGAATTCGTTTTTGCCTTCTGCTGGCTTGCTTGCTGCCGGCGCTGCTTTCGCAGGAGCAGGAGCTGCTGCTGGTACTGCCACTGCTGGTGCAGGTGCTGCGCCGGCAACTTCGAATACCATGATCAGAGAGCCGGTTTTGACTTTATCACCCGCTGCGATTTTGATCTCTTTCACAGTACCTGAGAATGGAGCAGGAACTTCCATGGAAGCCTTGTCACCCTCGACTGTGATCAAAGATTGTTCTTCAGCGATGGTGTCACCGACTTTAACCATGATTTCGGTGACTTCAACTTCGTCACCACCGATATCTGGTACATGAACTTCTTTCGCCGCAGATGCTGCTGGCGCTGCTGGAGCAGCCACTGGAGCCGCCGCTGGTGCTGCACCAGAACCTGCCACTTCGAATACCATGATCAAAGAGCCGGTTTTCACTTTATCGCCCGCAGCGATTTTGATCTCTTTCACAGTACCCGCGAATGGCGCAGGAACTTCCATGGAAGCCTTGTCACCTTCGACTGTGATCAGAGATTGTTCTTCAGTGATGGTATCACCGACTTTGATCATGATTTCAGTCACTTCAACTTCATCACCACCGATATCAGGTACATGAACTTCTTTGCTTTCAGCCGCTGCTGGTGCCGCAACCGGAGCTGCCGCCTGCTGTGCTGGTGCTGCTTCTGCTGCACCATTTGCGGATTCAAAAATCATGATCAATTTGCCGGTTTCGACTTTATCGCCAACCGCAATTTTGATTTCTTTAACTACACCCGCCTGTGGCGATGGGACTTCCATGGAAGCCTTGTCACCTTCAACTGTGATCAGTGACTGCTCTGCTTCTACAGTGTCACCCACTTTTACCATAATTTCGGTGACTTCAACTTCATCTGCACCGATATCAGGTACGTTAATTTCAATAGACATTAATCTTTACCTCTTATGCCAGACGTGGGTTAACTTTTTCTGGATTGATGTTGTATTTAGCGATGGCTTCTTCAACCACTTTCACATCAACTTCGCCACGTTTAGCCAATTCACCCAGAGCCGCAACAACCACATAAGAAGCATCAACTTCAAAGTGGTGACGCAGGTTTTCACGGCTGTCAGAACGACCGAAACCGTCAGTACCCAATACACGGAATTCACTTGCAGGAACAAAGTTACGTACTTGTTCTGCAAACAGTTTCATGTAGTCAGTAGAAGCAACAGCAGGTGCTTCGTTCATGATCTGAGCAATGTAAGGAACGCGTGGAGCTTCTGACGGGTGCAGCATGTTCCAGCGCTCACAATCCTGACCATCACGAGCCAGTTCAGTGAAGGAAGTTACGCTATAGACATCAGAGCTGATACCGTATTCATCAGACAGGATCTTCGCTGCTTCACGAACATGACGCAGGATAGAACCAGAGCCCAGCAACTGAACTTTACCTTTTTCACCTTCCAGGCTTTCCAGCTTGTAGATACCTTTACGGATACCTTCTTCTGCGCCTGCTGGCATTGCCGGCATGTGGTAGTTTTCGTTCAGTGTGGTGAGGTAGTAGTAGATGTTCTCTTGTTTCTCACCATACATACGCTCCAGACCATCATGCATGATAACAGCCACTTCATAAGCGAATGCTGGGTCATAAGAGATACAGTTAGGAATAGTCAGAGACTGAATGTGGCTGTGGCCATCTTCGTGCTGCAAACCTTCACCGTTCAGTGTCGTACGACCAGAAGTACCACCGACCAGGAAGCCGCGAGCCTGTTGGTCACCTGCCGCCCAGCACAGATCACCGATACGCTGGAATCCGAACATGGAGTAGTAAATGTAGAACGGGATCATTGGCAGGTTGTTGGTGCTGTAAGACGTTGCAGCCGCCAGCCAAGATGAAGCAGCACCCAGTTCGTTGATACCTTCTTGCAGGATCTGGCCTTTTGCGTCTTCTTTATAGTAAGCAACCTGCTCACGGTCCTGTGGAGTATACTGCTGGCCGTTCGGGCTGTAGATACCGATTTGACGGAACAGACCTTCCATACCGAAAGTACGTGCTTCATCAGCAATGATTGGAACCAGACGATCTTTGATCGACTTGTTCTTCAGCATGATATTCAGTGCACGAACGAAAGCGATGGTGGTAGAAATTTCTTTGGATTGTTCTTCCAGCAGAGAGCTGAAGTCTTCCAGAGCCGGGATTTCCAGTTTTTCATCAAAGTTAACGCGACGGCTTGGCAGGTAGCCACCCAGTGCGTTACGACGCTCATGCAGGTATTTGGATTCTTCAGAATCTTTATCGAAAGTAACATATGGCAGTTTTTCGATTTGATCATCCGCTACAGGCACATTGAAACGATCACGGAACAGGCGAACGCCTTCCATGTTCATTTTCTTAACCTGATGGGCAATGTTTTTGCCTTCTGCGGTATCACCCATGCCATAACCTTTGATGGTCTGAGCCAGGATTACCGTTGGTTTACCTGTAGTATTCTGCGCCTTGTGCAGTGCAGCGTACACTTTCTTAGGATCGTGGCCACCACGGTTCAGGGACCAGATTTCTTCATCAGTCATATCTTTGACCAATGCCGCCGTTTCTGGGTAACGGCCGAAGAAGTGCTCGCGAACATAAGCGCCATCTTTAGACTTGAATGTCTGATAGTCGCCGTCCAGCGTTTCGTTCATCAATTGAACCAATTTGCCGCTGGTGTCTTTACGCAGCAGCTCATCCCAACGCTCGCCCCACAGAACTTTCAGTACTTGCCAGCCTGCGCCCTCGAAGATGCCTTCCAGTTCGTTGACGATTTTGCCGTTGCCGGTTACCGGGCCGTCCAGACGCTGCAAGTTACAGTTGATGATGAATACCAGGTTATCCAATTTTTCACGCGTTGCGATAGTGATCGCACCTTTGGATTCTGGCTCATCCATTTCACCGTCACCCAGGAAAGCATAAACGGTTTGTTTAGATGTGTCTTTCAGACCACGATTTTCCAGATATTTCAGGAACTTAGCCTGATAAATCGCGGAGATTGGCCCCAAGCCCATAGAAACAGTTGGGAACTGCCAGAAATCAGGCATCAGTTTTGGATGAGGGTAAGAAGACAGACCGTTGCCACCAATTTCCTGACGGAAGTTGTTCATCTGCTCTTCAGTCAGACGACCTTCAAGGAAAGCACGAGCGTAAACACCCGGAGAAATGTGTCCCTGGAAGTAAACCAAATCACCGCCATCATTTTCATTGCGAGCGCGGAAGAAGTGGTTGAAACAAACTTCATAAACAGTAGCGGAAGACTGGAATGAAGCCATGTGACCACCCAGTTCCAGATCTTTTTTAGATGCACGCAGAACAGTCATTACTGCGTTCCAGCGAATAGCTGAGCGGATACGGCGCTCTAAATTCTGGTCGCCAGGGTAAGCAGGCTCATCCTCAACAGGAATAGTGTTGATGTAATTACGACTTGCAGCACCTGCGGCAACGCTAACTCCACCTTTACGAGCTTCACTCAACACCTGATCAATCAGGAACTGAGCACGCTCAACACCTTCTTCACGGATGACCGATTCGATCGCCTGTAACCAATCGCGAGTTTCGATCGGATCCACGTCATTTTTCAACATATCTGACATGGTTTATTCCTTATCTGTTATCTATTTCTAATGGTTGTTGGAGCCTATCTTCTGGTCATACCCTTTGACAAACCGCCTGTTATGACCGGAAGATAGGCCCTGCTATATATCGCTGCTAAAACTCTTAGATGAAGAGTCGACGAACTGTACAAACGCAGCAGTCAGGATTTGTACAGCCAAGTTTAGAATCTGCCCCTTTTCGGGTATTTCAGTTGCCGATAATATCCCAAGGGAAAGATTCTTATTCCTGGTGTTGCTGGAGTCGTCTCAATGAACGCTCGCGGCGAGTATGTTCACGAGTCAAATCCAATAAAACTTCTTCAATAAAAGCCAAATGGCGATGGGAAGCTTCTCGGGCTGCTTCCGGTTTTCTTGCCATAATGGCGTGAAAAATTTCAGCCCGGTGATCACTAACGGCTGCCAGCATTTCCTTACGGGTATAAATGAATTCGAAATTGCGCCTGATGTTTTGTTCCAACATTGGGATCATACAGCGCAATAAATGCAGTAATACCACGTTATGGGCAGCTTCCGTGACAACGAGCTGATATTGCAGGACCGCATCAGATTCCGCATTAACATCACCGCTTTGTTGTGCTTCTTGAATAGCAAGGTGACTTTGTTCAATGCGTTTGAAATCTTCATCAGTTCCCCTAAGCGCCGCATAATAAGCCGCAATACCTTCTAATGCATGGCGTGCCTCAAGGAGATCAAACTGGGATTCTTGATTATCTGCAATAAGTTGGACAAGTGGGTCGCTGAAACTTTGCCACAGATTATTCTGCACGAAAGTTCCTCCCCCTTGACGACGGAAAAGAAAACCTTTGGCTTCCAATTTTTGAATGGCTTCACGCAATGAAGGGCGTGATACTTCGAACTGTTTCGCCAGTTCGCGCTCAGGCAGCAGTTTTTCTCCCGGGCGAAGCGAGCCTTCAAGAATGAGCTGTTCAAGACGCTGCTCAATCACATCTGATAACTTTGGTTGGCGAATCTTGCTATAGGCCATATCTGCTGTAAGCCATTCAATAAGTAAATGTTGCTTTGGACTATGCCCTGCTTACCTAGAGCCTCGCAGCTTAAATTATAGTCAGCAAGCTCAAGATAACAAGGATGGAGTCAATTGGTAATACCAATTTAAAGTACAGGGTCTTAAAGTAACAAAGTATTCACCAGCTGTCTATAAAGACCTTGAGGCAAATCATAAAAATCTGCAAAATTTAACAAATTATTTTAAATTTTATCAGAAAATTATAACCAGAGAGGATTTTTTAGGCAGTAAATCTGCCGGAGTTTAACGTTTGAATAACGCATTTACCCTATAAAAAACTCGCGGTTATGGCGCAATAACACCATAACCGCGAGTTCTCCATTAATAAAAGAATATTAGCAAGCATATTTATCACGCAGGAATTAATATAAAGCTAATAACAAATAGCCAGAATAATTATTAAAATTAACCCTACTTATGTTTAATAGTCACTATTGGATTACTCTTTAATTTGCCTGTAGTATTCTCCGCAGTGTATGTCAAATCAGACAATTCATAAAAAGTGACAGTAAATGTATTACCGCCAAAAATTGGCATATCTATATAAATATCCATTCTACCATTATTACCCTGCGCATAATATGTAATAGTGCCCTCAAGTCCCATCACTAGCGAAGTCGAGCGAGCGTTAATAGTAACGGTCTCATGGCTACCAATACTATCTGGTGGATAGGGGTCTACAGTTCCTTCTTTCATATTTATACCAAAGTTACCCAGAGTGAAAGAAAAATCAGTATTATTTATAAAAGTCATATGCATATGCTTTAAATCCCAATCAGCCATTTTTTTACCCTCCCTTTAAATACCTTTCATAATTAAAATTAGTATCTATTTATAATATGTCAAATTTACATTAGATATTTATCAATAAATCCACAGATGAGAAACATTAAAAAAAGAATACTATCAAAATTATTTAATGATTTTAAATTACCATTTAAAAAAAAGTAAAATAATTAGAAATAAATAAAATACAAAAACCATTCCTTAACAAAGGAATATTAAGCAGTTAATTAATCCAAAAACAACTTGAGGTGATACCATTTAATAAATGGATATTTCTAAAAAACATCTAAAAAAATCACTATTTATTAACTTAATTTAAAAAATAAATATTTGATACACTATGAGTCATAGTTCAAAAAGGGATTTAAAAATCAAATCCCTTTTTATTTTCAATCAAATGATCATCAAATTAATAGCACATCATTTTATATATCAAACCAACGCCCCATAAACCGTTAATAGTGCAACAATAATAACAATCGTGAATGTCGCTTTTTTAGCCAATGCAACAGCAGCTACTGGTGTTTCCAGCGAATTCAAATGAGGTGCTTTGCTTAATGCAAATTGAGCCAGCTGGCTAACCACTTTATATTGGGATGTACGAAAATCAGTGAGTGAAGCGATCCAAGCAGGCAGCGCTTTTTCACCATGACCTAACAGCGCATAGGCAATCCCTGCCAGACGTGCTGGAATCCAATCCAACCAATGCAATAGAATATCAACACCAGATTGGGCTCGCTGTACTGCCGTTGCATTCTGCGCCAGCCATTCCTGATAGGCTCTGAGACATCCATATCCCACCAAAATAGCAGGGCCAAATTGTCCCAGAGCAATCAACCAAAAAATGGGGGCAAGATAATAACGGAAATTTATCCAAATTAATGCATTCTGTATCTCTCGTAGCCGCTCTTCTTTGGTTGTATCAGATAACACCCCTTGAATCATTGTCAGACGGGCTAAATAACCATTCTGTTGCTCAAGATCATCATGACGAACTGCCTGAAGATATCCGCGATAGTCAGCCCGAAGTCCTCCCGCACCAATGCATAGCAAACTTATGATAATGCTCAATAAAATTGCAGGAAGGCCAAATGCAAAAGAGCTCGAAACATCAAGTAATTTCCAAATTAACAGGGTGAATAAAAAAGTTATTCCCAAGCTCCCCCACAATGAATATGATTTTATTTTGGCAAAAACCGGGGATAAATAGCGTTCCAACTGCCAAGTGTTCCCCACCTTGAAAACACGTTCCCACGCCAGGATTAACAATAAAATAAAGAGTGTCATTCAACTCACTCCTTCAATAGTTGACGAAACTGTTCCCAGTAAAAATAAGGACCCGGGTCCGTCTTTCTACCGGGGGCGATATCACTGTGCCCTGTAATATTGTTCCGGATATCAGGATATTGGCTGATGAGCAATTTAGTGATTTCAGCCAGCTGAATGTACTGAATTTCAGTAAATGCTTCATAATCAGTACCTTCCAGTTCAATTCCTACCGAAAAATCATTGCATCTGTCACGCCCAAGGTAACAAGAGGCACCAGCATGCCAAGCTCTTTTGTCAAAAGGAACATACTGTACAATTTCCCCATTACGCCGAATCAGGCAATGGGCAGAAACCCGCAATTGCTTAATTTCCTCAAAAAAAGGATCATCCTCAGGATTTAGTGTTCCCATAAATAGTTGGTCAATATACGGCCCACCAAACTTACCGGGAGGTAAGCTAATATTATGAATAACCAACAATGATGGAATCTCATCTTCTGGGCGTAGATCACAATGTGGAGAGATAACCTTCCGTGCTGTGTCAATCCACCCGCTATGTAGTTTCATTCTGTTACCTTCTATCTTTGTTGTTTATACCCATTCAGAGCCTGATCGCCATTGGACGATTAAAGTGTAACAGATTCACTCATGAGTCCTTAACATACATCAATGTGTGTGGCGCTCTTTTATTTTATTTGCAAACCCGCCCGAAAAATTTTTTGTAAAAAATGCAACAGGTAATTAATTTCTCGATTCGATTCTACAAATATTCTTAACGCTATTTTATTTTTTTCCTTTTCCTTCATGCTGCTCATCACGATATCCCACGGATTTCGAGTTGCAGCACAACGGCGCGGGAACTTAAATTCCCGACAGTACCAAGATTCCGTAATTTTTTAAAAACAGCGGCAAGAGTGAATGGACGTAAACCAACAAAGCTACAGCTTGAAAACGATAAGTATATCTGCAAGTCAGCAATGTGTCCCCAATACTGAATACACCAAGGAAGAAAAAATGAATCAGAAAGGATTTACATTAATGGAAGTTATGGTTGTCATGGCCATTGTCTCCATTTTGAGTGCAATCGGCATTCCCAGTTATCAGGGGTATATCCAAAAAGCGGCATTGACCGATATGTTACAAGCTATTGTACCTTATAAATCTGGCGTGGAACTTTGTCGTTTTGAAACGGAAAATTACAAAGGCTGTCACTCAGGCCAGTCTTCCATTCCGTCAACTCACAACAGCCGTTATGTCAATGACATTACAGTCAAAGACGGAGAAATTACTGTCGTAGGACAACAAAATCTCAGTGAACTCAATATCACGCTGAAACCTACTCAAGATACTAAAACAGGAATAACACAATGGAAAATCTTGTGTAAATCAGAAAACGAATCACTGAAATTAAAATGTCAGGAAACGTTAAAGTTTTGAGGTGGCAATTTAAATCATTTATTTCAAAAAAACATGCTCATTCATTATCGTCATAAGGAAGAAAATTAATGATTACCAAAGAACATCCCTTAATAGAAAGAGAAATAAAAGAATTATGCCAAAAGCATCAGGCTATCATTTTAAAAAAGGATAGCCATGCTATTACTATTGCCTGCTGCCAATCACCTGACGAAGATTTTATAGCCGCATTACGTTTTATTTCTGGTTTAATCGTAAATATTGAAATTTGGCCTCAGGCAAAAATAGAATCGATGCTGGCAGAAAAAAATCTATTAATATCAGAAAAAAATTATTGTAAGGAAAATGATAATATTGCGCCTTACCGTATCGAGCAATTGGATGCCAGTAAACCGAATCATTATCCGACACAAGTCAACCATGTTCTTGATGAGGACGCCGACACACCTGTCATTCAATTAATTAATCAAACAATATTAACGTCGATACAAAAAAGATCATCTGATATCCACTTTGAGCCTTCTCAAAATGGCTATCAAATACGCATCCGGGTTGATGGCATCTTACATCTCATGCCTCCTCCCCCTGTTCAAATGAGTGTAAGTATTCCCGCTCGCTTAAAAATCATGGGCAAGCTCAATATTGCTGAAAAACGCCAGCCACAAGATGGGCAATTTGATTGGAACGATGGGAAAAACAGTTATGCAATACGTATATCAACACTCCCCATATTGCATGGAGAAAAGGTAGTCCTGCGCATTTTAAACACTATCCATCAATTATCCTTACAGCAACTTGGTCTGCCTGAAATACAGTTGCAACTGTTAAAACAAAAACTGAATTTGCCACAAGGCATGATTTTAGTGACTGGTCCCACAGGGAGCGGAAAAACTGTCACACTCTATAGCTGCCTACAATATTTAAATCAGGCAAAAATGAATATTTGCAGTGTTGAAGATCCTGTCGAAATTCCACTAAATGGTATTAATCAAACACCCGTCAATAATAAAATTGGGCTCGATTTTGCCAAAATACTCAGGGCATTGTTACGGCAAGATCCCGATATCATTATGGTTGGTGAAATTCGTGATAACGAAACTGCCGAAATATCAATGAAAGCCGCTCAAACAGGCCACTTGGTTTTATCAACACTCCATACTAATTCCACTATCGATACCTTGTCTCGTCTGCAAAATCTGGGGATTTCAGGTTATATCACCGCATCATGTGTAAAACTGATCATTGCGCAAAGACTGGTTCGGAAGCTCTGCCAACATTGCCGCCAACAAGACAATAATATTACATTGATCCCTAATCCTATAGGAAAAACAGACTCCCTCACATTAGCGATAAAAAAATGGAACGCAGTAGGCTGTGACCACTGTTTTTCTGGCTACTATGGCAGAACTGCCATCTATGAGTTTCTCGAAATCAATCCTGAACGCCAACAAATTCTATCCGAAAGATCAACGGATACACTTTCCCATTTACTTACCACACAACAAGATTCAACACTTTTTTCGGCCGGCCTTGCGTTAGTGGAAAAAGGAATAACAACCCTTGAAGAGGTTTATCAAATCACCAGCCAAGAAGTGATACCCAATGATTATCAAGATGCCACATAATGGAAAAAGAAAGAGCCAAGGTACATATAGCTCCACATAACCTGATGCGAATAGCTCAAAATCACCCAACCAAAAGCTGACCTATGGCGAGAGGCAAAGGCCTCTCACTTATTACCGGGAACTCTCAGGAACAGAGATAACCATCTGTTTATAAAAACGGTAACCAAAGTCAATAAACCAATAAAACTGCAACCTTAAAAATAGCAGCTGCACCATTTTTGAAAAACAATGAGAACATATGAACATAGAATTTATTTATCAGTGGAAAGCAATTAACAACAAAGGAAATATCATTAAAGGAGAAAGTCTTGGGCAAAGTAAAAAAAGTGTATTTCAGCAATTAAATTATCTCGAATTACAACCTTATGCCATTAAGTGCAAAGAGATGATTCATTACAGCGAAAAAGAAATTTCTTATCGCCTGCATTTTATCCATCAATTAAGTACATTACTGACATCAGGCATCCCCTTACTTCGGGGATTAACTATTTTATTGCAAGATTGCAAGTATGCTCTTTGGCGGTGTGTATTAACGGACATCATTCAAAAAATCAGTCAAGGTGAAACATTTTCCACAACGCTCGCACGTTACCCAAAGCTATTTCCGACACTATTTTGCCAAATCATCGCAGTTGGCGAGCAAACTGGTCAGCTTGAAAATTGCTGTCAATTAATTATCTCCCGACTTGAGCAACAAAATATATTGCGGGCAAAAATTCAAAAAGCTTATCGTTATCCTTTAATTGTTGCCTTCGTAACATTGATGGTCATTATTTTAATGCTGATTTTTGTTTTGCCAGAATTTCGGCAAGTGTATTCCTCCTTCGATGCCACTTTACCTTGGTTAACAACATGGGTACTGTCCAGCTCTGATTTTTTGATTCATTATGGCGCATTAATTCTTTTGATAATGTGCATTTTATTGACGGCTTATTTATGGTTGCGCCATCGTTTTCCCAAAGTGAAAATGAAAGAAAAAATGCTTCTGCTAAAACTTCCTCTATTTAAAAAACTTATCATTTACCAACAAACCAATCAGATATTTCACATTCTTTTTATGACCCAAAAAGCAGGATTAACACTCACTATGGGGCTAGAGTGTGCCCTGAATGCCACTCATCATCCTATTTTTATAAAGGGAGTGAGCAGCTTGCACAGGCAAATTCAACAAGGGATACCAATGAGTGAAGCCTTAAAAAAAGCAACTTGCTTTCCCTTTTTATGTCAACAATTTGTCACAATCGGTGAAGAATCCGGAGAGTTAGAGTCATTTTTACATAATATTGCAAAATGGTATCAAGAAAAATCCATTAACCTTGCGGATAATTTAGTCCAATTACTTGAACCCCTGTTGATGCTGATAATGGCTTTAGTTGTCGGTTTATTACTTCTGGCCATGTACCTGCCTATATTTCAATTGGGTAGCATACTGGCGTAACAACACTTTTGTGCTTGACGTTATTTTTATCACCTATCACTCGTAATGCCGGGAATAATAACGTGTTTGTTTATAGCCCAACACTCTCCCTTGAGTTACAATTTAATTATGCTATCAGACTATGTTTTAAGGGATAGAATGAATTATATTATTGCACTCACTGGTGGAATTGGTAGCGGTAAAACGACTATCTCTAATGTATTTTCGTCCCTTGGCGCTCCCATTATTGACGCAGATGTTATTGCCAGAGAAGTGGTTGCTGCCGGGACGCCTGCATTGCAGGCAATCGTTGAGCATTGTGGTGCTGATATACTACTTCCTGACGGTAACCTTAACCGTGCAATGTTACGTCAAAAAATCTTTGATTCTCCAATAGAAAAGCAATGGCTTAATGCGCTTTTACACCCATTGATACACACAGAAACACGGCGGCAATTAGGCCAAGTTACAGCCCCTTATGTCATCTGGGTTGTTCCTTTGCTAATTGAAAATAATTTAATGCACTTAGCAAACCGTATTTTGGTTGTCGATGTCCCTCCTGAGATACAAATCAGCCGAACAATGGCCCGTGATGGCGTAACTCGTCAGCACGTTGAAAATATTTTGGCTGCACAGGCCAGCCGCCACCAAAGATTGGCACAAGCAGATGATGTCATTTCCAACCACCAGAGCGAGCAAGACATAACCTCCCGTGTAATGGAGTTACATCAGCAATATCTGAAACAAGCAGAAGCGTTTAAAACAAAATCAGTCAGACAGGAAAATCATAATGAGTGATGCAACCTCCTCTATTATTTTTGAACATCCACTCAATGAAAAAATGCGTTCATGGTTGAGGATTGAGTCTTCATTACAACAATTGGAAAAACAGCGCTGTCTTGACTCACAATCAAGTAGCCTTGCGTTCTTTCGTACCATTGCCGAGTTAATTGAAATCCTGGAGCGTGGGGAAGTCCGTTCTGAATTACTGAAAGAGTTAGAACGCCAACAAACAAAATTAAAACACTGGCTAAGTGCTCCTAATGCTGATGCAGCGATGATCCATACTTTAACGGAACAACTCAAAGAACGCAGCATAGCCCTGAGTCAGGCTCCCCGGCTTGGTCACTCTATCAAAGAAGATCGGATGATTAACATGGTTCGCCAGCGACTCAGCATTCCGGGAGGGTGTTGTAGTTTTGATCTGCCGACATTACACCTGTGGCTGCACTTGCCACAATCAAGCAGAGATCAAACCGTCAAGCTCTGGCTAGATAGCCTTGCTCCCCTGCAACGAGCATTAGAAAGTATTTTGGGGCTGATACGCCAAACTGCACCTTTTACGCCTAGAATTGCCCATAATGGTTTCTTTCAAGGTAATGCAGATGAGGCTGATTTATTGAGATTAAAATTAGACATTGATATAAATTCACTGGCTTATCCGCAAGTCTCTGGCTACAAAACTCGCTTTGCCATTCGTTTTTTACCTATGGACAGTGAGCATGGAATTGTCCCTGCCAATTTGTCATTTGAATTAGCCTGCTGTTAACATATACCCAATGCATTCCAAGTTGCTGCCCGGCACACCACCCAGCAACTTGAGAATGAGAAGGATAACCTTCAAATCGTGTTGTGCAGGAGAAATTGAAATGTCTGAAGTATTAACGGTTGAATGCCCAACATGTGGCAATACCGTCATTTGGGGAGAAATTAGCCCGCATCGTCCATTTTGCAGCAAGCGTTGCCAATTAATAGACTTAGGTGAATGGGCCAGCGAGGAAAAGAAAATACCGAGTCAGAGTGACTGTTCAGAAAATGAGAACTGGAGCGAAGACCCAAACTTGTAGCATCATTCAGTTGACATCGCAGCTGTCCTCCATGGGTCGGAACATGCTGCGATGTAACATGAATATCTTAAAATTGTTCAATTCAAGAGGTTAAATTCTATTTTTCAATGGGCATTATTTTTCGTCAGAAAAGCCACGATACTGCGGTTTGCAGGTGGAAATTCATCCGCAATTAATGCTGATTGCGGGACCCAGCGGAAAGGCTGTCCTTCTTTACCAAATGGTTTATCTTCCCATTTATCAACCATAAAAAAGTAGAGCGTAATATTTCTGTCAGGAAAGTCATGTTGGATAGTATCCATCAACTCCCAATGGGTGACAGTAATTCCAACTTCTTCCCTTAATTCTCTAATCAAGGCTTGTTCTGGTGTTTCTCCTTGTTCAAGTTTCCCGCCGGGAAACTCCCAAAAACCGCCCATATGTGAATCAACATGACGCTGAGTGATAAATATTTCATCTTGACTATTTTTGATGATGCCTGCGGCAATATGCAGATGTTTTTTTTCCATAATGATTTTTTCTTGCTGTTTACTCTTTAAACGAAGCTCTACTTGAGGAAGGAACGAAAAAGGAACTAAGAGTCTGAGGCACGATCAAAATTTTTGCAAAGAAAAATCACAGGGCATTGCCTTTATTGATTTCGCCAAAATCATCGTCTTTCATAATCTGCGGCTTCCCGAAATAAAGTTTTTGATGGGTAGTACAGCAAAAAAATACAGATGGTCACCATCCGGTTAAGGGATTGGGAAAAAATTAACAACACAGAGATTACATTGACATAATTCTGAAAAATAAATGAATTGCCATCACAACTTTCCCCTTCTCTGTCAGAAGCTGTGAATGCCGAAAGAAAGTGATATCCATTAGTTTTTTGCTTAAGAATAGCAATGTCAGAATCCTGTCAATGTAAGCTTGGTTTTTTTCGGTTGGAAGGTATATGCAATTAAAGCCGATCTCATTGAATTAATGGCAAAAATCAGCCGTAAGGTATTGTTGTGCCTATTCGATATTAAATGCTTTGAAATAACGATTATGACTCATGTGAAATAAATTATGGGCATAATTCAGGTTATTTAATCTGGGTTATTATCTCTTGCAAACAACAATAAAATTAGCTTAAATTGAAAAGCTGCATTTCATTCAACTGTTAATAAACTTTACCCTTCACAAGAACATATCATGTAAAAACAGATAGCAAGCGGTGTAAAAAAATCCATTTCAAAATAGATTCAGATTGAGCCATTCTTTCAAAGAATAAGGAAAAACCGTTTATGCAATATGGCGCTCAACAATTAATTGAAGCAAAACAAATCGCCTATCAATTTTCCAGTGAAGCAGCCCCTTTGTTTTCAGGTATTGATATGTTTTTAAATGCAGAACAACATGCGTTAGTCGGGCGTAATGGTATTGGCAAGTCTTGGTTGGCATCTATATTGGCACAAAAGATCTCACCCACCGAAGGCGGTGTAAGGCATTTTTGTGATGTGGGCTATTTATCACAAGGTTTGGCATCTTTTGCTGGCAACGCCGCCGATATGCTGGGATTAACCAAGATCATGAAGGCGAATGAGCGGGTTCTGGCCGGTGTTGGTGACACAAGCGATTTCGATGTGATGGAGGGTAATTGGGATTGGCAATTTCAGGTTGAATCTTTGCTAGCAGAAGGTGAACTCAATCCAAACATACTGAACCAACCTTTTAATTTCCTGAGCGGAGGAGAGCAAACACGAATCAAACTATTGACACTAAAAAGACAAGGTGCCGGCTTTATGATTTTGGATGAACCCAGCAATCACCTTGATCGGCAAGGGCGTCTTTGGCTAGCGCGATGGCTGGATGCTTTCAATGGCGGTATTTTGCTGGTTACCCACAATACCCAATTGCTGCAACATACATCAATTGTCTATGAACTCAACGGATTAAGGTTATCCCGCAGTATCGGCGGGTGGGCGACGTGGTTGGAAAGTAAGGAACAACTCCGGCTGGGTATTCAGCGTGAAGCCGAACAAACCCAGAAAAGCTTGAAACAAGTATTGCAAGACAAGCAAAAAGATCATGAAAAAATAAACAAGAGGCAGAGTCAGGACAAGCAACGGCGAGAAAATGCCAACCAAGCTAAAATTCTTCTTGATCGTCAGTTGGATCGTTCAGGGGCCACTCTGTCACGACAAGCAAAATTACATGAAGAACGAATACAAAGGCATAGCTCACTTGCCACAGATGCCAGAACGAAATTAGAAATTGTTGATCCGCTGTCCATTGCTGTAGCCACTCCACAAACTGCTACCCCACCGTTACTTCACTTGCAGGATGTTATTCTCCCTTTTGGCTCAGATTCCCCCATTAGTCTCACAATGAATAGTAATGAACGTCTTGCTGTTGTCGGCAATAATGGCAGCGGAAAATCAACCTTATTGAAAGTCATGACAGGGCTTCTCTCTCCCAAACAAGGAACTTGCCGAATCACTCTCTCCTATCGTCTGATGGATCAACATTTTTCGTTTCTGGATAAAAATCAATCCGCTTTGCATAATTTTCAATTACAGTCTCCGGGCTGGACTGACGATCGCTACCGAACCCACCTCGCGCAATTACGCATTCGTGGGGAAGAAGCATTAAAACCTGTCGGCAATCTGAGCGGTGGCGAACAACTTAAGGTTGCACTGGCGTGTCTGTTTTGTGGCCCATATGCTCCCGCCCTATTGCTATTGGATGAGCCAGACAATCATCTGGATATTGAATCACGAGAACTGCTTCAGAAAGCATTACACGATTATGCCGGTGCCATGGTTTTGATTTCCCATGATGAGCAGTTTATTGATGGTGTGGGTAATATGCAGGAATTGGTATTGAAAATTTAACGGGTTCGCCAGTGGTCATCGTTGGCTTCACAATGACCACTGGCATTTTACATTAAATCTAATTATAAGCGGCCATGACAATGCTTATATTTTTTGCCAGAACCACATGGGCAAGGGTCGTTACGCCCGACTTTACGTTCCCCGCTTGCCATCTTCGCCTCAGCCTCTGACATCAGCGCACCTTGTTCAACTTCATGGCTTAAATGTTGTCTTCTCGCCAAACGCTCCGCTTCTTCACGACGCTGTTGCTCTAGCGCTTCAACTTCTTCCGGCATTCTGACCTGAACCTTGCCCAAGGTGCTGATCACTTCGTATTTCAGTGATTCCAGCATGTTAGCAAACATGGCGAAGGATTCACGCTTGTATTCTTGCTTTGGATCTTTCTGTGCATAACCACGCAAATGAATGCCCTGGCGCAAGTAATCCATCGCAGCCAAATGCTCTTTCCATAATGTATCCAGCGTTTGCAGCATGACGCCTTTTTCAAAGTTACGCATCATCTCTTCACCAACGATCTCTTCTTTCTGTTGATAAGATTCAATCGCTTTCTCAAGGATGCGTTCACGCAATGTTTCTTCGTGTAATTCTGGCTCTTTATCCAGCCATTCTTTGATTGGCAACGGCAAGTCAAAATCGTTGGTCAAACGTTCCTGCAAACCTTCCACATCCCACATTTCTTCCAGTGATTGTGGTGGAATATAGGCATCAATGGTAGATTTGAAGACGTCTTCACGAATGCTTGCAATGGTTTCGCTGACATCGCTCACATCAAGCAAATCGTTGCGTTGGGCATAAATTGCACGGCGCTGGTCATTCGCTACATCATCATATTCCAGCAGTTGCTTACGAATATCGAAGTTACGGCTCTCAACCTTGCGCTGGGCATTGGCAATCGCTTTGGTAACCCATGGGTGTTCGATCGATTCACCCGGCTGCATACCCAGTTTGCGCATCATTCCTGTAACGCGGTCAGAAGCAAAAATACGCATCAGGGAGTCTTCCATTGAGAGATAGAAGCGTGAAGAACCCGCGTCTCCCTGACGCCCTGCACGACCACGCAGCTGGTTATCAATACGGCGTGATTCATGGCGTTCTGTACCAATGATATGCAAACCACCGGCTGCCAGAACCTCTTTATGGCGCACTTGCCATTCGGCTTTGATTTTCTCGATTTGTTCTTCAGTCGGCTCTGACAATTTAGCAATTTCAGCCTGCCAACTTCCGCCCAACATGATATCTGTACCACGACCGGCCATGTTGGTTGCGATAGTCACGGTTCCTGCCTGACCCGCCTGAGAGATAATATCCGCTTCCATTGCATGGTATTTTGCGTTCAACACATTGTGTGCAATGCCCGCATGCGTCAATGCATTGGAAACCACTTCTGATTTTTCAATCGAAATTGTCCCCACCAATACAGGCTGGCCTTTGCTGGTACGCTCTTTGATATCTTCAATGATCGCTTCAATTTTTTCCGCTTCCGTCATGTAAACCAGATCGGCTAAATCTTGACGGACCATCGGACGGTTTGTCGGTACGACAATGGTATCCAGTTTATAAATAGAACTGAATTCAAAGGCTTCCGTATCAGCAGTCCCCGTCATCCCTGCTAATTTTTCATATATGCGGAAATAATTCTGGAAAGTGATTGAAGCCAATGTCTGGTTTTCATTCTGGATTTCAACGCCTTCCTTCGCTTCCACAGCCTGATGCAGACCATCAGACCAGCGACGCCCCTGCATTGTACGCCCGGTATGTTCGTCAACAATGATAACTTCACCTTCTTTGACGATATAATCGACATCGCGGGTAAACAGGGCATGTGCACGCAAGGCGGCTGTTACATGATGCATCAACATGATGTTAGTCGGTGAATACAAGGATTCGCCTTCATCCATCAATTTGGCAGCAACCAACAGCTCTTCAACCAACACCAAGCCACGCTCTGTCAGGTTAACCTGACGTGATTTTTCATCGACAGAGAAGTGCCCTTCACCCTGGAAAGTATCTGAATCCTCTTTTTCCTGACGAACCAATTTGGGTATCAGCTTATCCACCTTGATATAAAGTTCAGAGCTATCTTCAGCAGGCCCTGAAATGATCAGCGGTGTACGCGCTTCATCAATCAGAATTGAATCCACTTCATCCACTAAGGCGTAGTGCAGTTTGCGTTGAACTCGTTCTTCTGGGCTAAATGCCATGTTGTCACGCAGGTAATCGAAACCATACTCATTGTTAGTTCCGTAAGTAATATCTGCGGCATAAGCTTCGCGTTTTGCTGGCGCAGGCATACCCGGTAAGTTGATGCCAACGGTCAAACCAAGGAATTCAAACAATGGGCGGTTATTTTCGGCGTCACGCTGGGCCAAGTAATCATTCACAGTAACAACATGAACCCCTCGTCCGCTCAGGGCATTGAGGTATGCCGGCAATGTTGCTGTCAGGGTTTTACCTTCACCGGTACGCATTTCCGCAATGCAACGTTCATTCAGTACCATGCCGCCCAGCAACTGAACATCAAAATGACGCATGCCAAAAACACGCTTGCTGGCTTCACGAACAGTTGCAAAGGCTTCCGGCAGAATTTTTTCCAGTGTGTCCCCTTCTTTCAGGCGGGCACGGAATTGGTCTGTTTTGGCTTTCAGTTCTTCGTCAGTGAGTTTTTCAAAATCCGGCTCCATGCGGCTGATCACATCAACCACTTTGCGCAAACGGCGCAAGGTACGATCATTACGGCTACCAAAAATTTTAGTCAGTAATTTAATTAGCATATTTAGTACATCTCAGATAAGGCTATCGTTGTAGCCAACCAATCATTAATCAAAAAAAGCTGTCTTATTCAGTCAAAAACAAAATAAAACAGCATTATTACAGCAAAGAAAAATGATTAGAAATTGGCCCGGCTCTGATACCTTGTATTTGAGCGACCCAGAGTGCCGGAGTATGAATATCAGGAAGCGCAGCCATCGCCAAAGAAACATCAGCAACAGTTTCATTCAATGGCATGGAGGCTTGTGTCAGCATCGCATGCAACGTATCTAACATCAGTTGTTGCATGGATGGAGAAGAGATCTGTGAACTTTCTTTTACTGTTTCGTATCTGGCTGGTTTTGCCATCGAAAAAGCAAAAGAAAGTTGACGGATCACATTACGTACAACATGTTGCTGCCAGTAATTTAAAGAGCTTACCGGTTGACGCTGCGCACTTTTTAATTGAAACAAATGGAGTTGAAATAAATGTTCAAACGAAGAGAAAGCTTGATTTTGGTTTCCTTGGGAGGAAGATGTATTCGTGTGGGGAAGGCTTTCTGCCACTCCAGCGAAAACAGTAGGAACACCAATTCCTGTTGCAACCATGCCCAGTAAAAGGTGAGACCAAAAATAACGTCTACCAAATTGTCGCCAAAGATTTAAAATACTCATTAATCCTTCATTAATAAATACTGGAGCTGCCTTGTTATGCGAGATAGTCGCCCAAAACTACTGGATACATTATTTGAAGACTCGGTGACTGTCGGAAAAAGCCCGCTTCAAAATATTCAACAACATACCAGCGCATTATTAAAATTAAACCGTGTTGTTCTCTGTTTACTTCCCGCACAATTGCAGCCATTGTGCAGGGTCGCCAATTATCGCAAACAAATTCTGGTACTGGAAGTAGGAAATGCCAGTTGGATGACACGACTTCGTTATGAAATCCCGACATTGCTTTCTACTCTGAGGAGTGAAATTCTACCATCTTTATCCTCAATCGACATCAGGATTAATCCATCATTGATGGTTAAGAATAGCAATCATCTCCAGAATTCATCAAAATCGCTAATAAAAGAAACCAATAATGATAGTCAGGATCTTCCGAAACGCCATTTAACACATGAAAGTGCAAAAATATTAATGGGATTGGCTGAACGTAGCCCGGAAAAATTAAAGAAGAAATTAGAACAATTGGCTGCGCTGGCCGGAGAGGGTACCAGTACAGCCAAAAGGAAACGCTAACGTTGAATGAAAAGCATCAACGAAAGGAGCGTAATCGATAACATAACCCATTGATGTATCATAGGCGTACTCTCAACACGCTCTAAGCTGATTGATTATCAGCCATTATGCCAACACGAGTGATGGGGCACGGAAAGCCAATGGCATCTCAGCTTCATCTTCGAAGGTGACAAATTCCCAAGCACTTTCTTCAGCCAAGACTGCTTGCAGTAGCTTGTTATTGAGTGCATGGCCTGATTTGAAGGCAGTAAACGCACCAATAATATTGTAGCCACACATAAACAGATCACCGATAGCATCCAGCATCTTATGGCGGACAAATTCATCAGCAAAACGCAAGCCATCTTCATTGAGCACTCGGTAGTCATCAACCACAATGGCGCAATCAAAACTGCCGCCAAGACACAATCCTTTAGATTGTAAGTACTCAATGTCGCGCATAAAACCGAAAGTCCGTGCACGACTAATTTGACGAACAAACGAGTCCGCAGAGAAATCCAGACAATAACGCTGGGTGCTGGAATCAATTGCCGGATGGTTAAAATCAATGGTGAAATCCAGACTAAAACCATGGTAAGGCGATAATTCAGCCCACTTATCACCATCTTCTACACGAACGGTATCTTTTATACGTACAAATTTCTTCGCGGTATTCAACTCTTCGATACCTGCATCCAACAGCAGGAATACAAATGGGGCAGCACTTCCATCCATAATCGGGATCTCGGGTGCATCAACATCAATAATAATGTTATCAATGCCTAGACCTGCCAACGCCGCATTCAAATGTTCAACGGTTGAAATCCGTACATTCTGCTCATTAACCAGACAGGTGCAGAGCATAGTATCACGCACAGATTTAGCATCTGCCGGAAAATCTACCGGAGGATTCAAGTCAGTACGACGATAGATGACCCCGGTATTAGCCGGTGCTGGACGCATTGTCAGCGTGACCTTTTTACCGGTGTGCAAACCGACGCCAGTCGCTTGAACAATACGTTTTAGTGTCCTTTGTTTGATCATCATTTATATCTCGCAATGTTACGTATCCCGCCAGTCAGTATAAAGTATGACTGGCAGGACAGTTTAGCACAAAAAGCGGAGAAACCAATTTTTTAGCTATTAATCAGCCTGCTTGCGCAAAAATGCTGGAATATCTAAATAATCAGGTTCTTTACTGGTCTGTGCATTTTGGTCATTCACGACTTTTGCAACAGTCTTATTCTCATCAGACAAAGAAGAAATCCCCGGCATCTGCTGATAGCGACGATCTATTGTATTTGCCTGAGGTGCCTTGTTATTGGTTACCAGTGTAATTTCTGGACGTTTGTCCATACCAATACCTGTTGCCACAACAGTAACACGCAGTTCATCGTTCATGTCCGGATCGAGTGACGTACCGATAACCACGGTTGCATTATCTGAAGCAAATGCACGGATCGTGTTACCCACCGTTTCAAACTCATCCAGACGCAAGTCAAAGCCCGCCGTAATGTTAACCAGAACACCACGTGCACCAGAAAGGTCAATATCTTCCAGCAAGGGGCTGGAAATGGCCATTTCGGCTGCTTCTTCCGCGCGATCTTCACCTTGTGCAATACCTGATCCCATCATGGCGTAACCCATTTCAGACATCACAGTACGAACGTCAGCAAAGTCAACGTTCATCAGACCCGGACGTGTAATCAGCTCTGCAATGCCTTGAACCGCTCCTTTCAAGACATCATTGGCAGCACCGAATGCATCCAGCAAGGAAATGCCACGGCCGAGAACTTTCAATAATTTGTCATTCGGGATCGTGATCAATGAGTCCACATGCTTGGACAATTCAGTGATCCCCTGTTCCGCGAAGGCCATGCGTTTTTTGCCTTCGAAGTTAAATGGCTTGGTCACAACAGCAACCGTCAATATGCCAAGCTCTTTGGCAATTTCAGCCACCACAGGTGCCGCACCCGTACCTGTTCCACCGCCCATACCCGCAGCGATGAATACCATGTCAGCCCCTTCCAGTGCAGTACGCAATGACTCACGATCTTCTTCTGCCGCTGTCCGACCCACTTCAGGGTTTGCACCAGCACCCAATCCTTTCGTAATGCCGTTGCCAATCTGGATAGTCTGACCAACAGCCGTCTTACGCAGTGCCTGAGCATCTGTGTTAACCGCAAAGAAGTCTACGCCTTCAATGCGTTCACGCACCATGTGCTCAACAGCATTACCGCCGCCGCCGCCGACGCCGATGACTTTAATCACCGCGTCATTGGTTAATTCCAGTGGTTCAAACATAATCTCTCTCCGTTTTGTGCCTTTATATCGAGGCCGGCGACATTGTCGTAGCCTCAGAATAAAAAATCAAAATTCTTTTTTCAGCCAGTTGCTGGCTCGCTTGAACCAGCCACTCACTGACGTTCTTTTATCAGCATCTGAATCTCCGCCAAGGTGAGATTCTTTGCCATAGTGGAGAAGCCCTACTGCCGTTGAATAGCAAGGCTCCTGCACGTAATCTGTCAGTCCAGTAATGTTCAGTGGACGGCCAATGCGCACCTGAGTGTGAAACACCCGCTGGGCACAATCGGCCAGACCATCAATCTGGGCTCCCCCTCCAGTTAAAACAATCCCCGCTGCCAGATGATGTTTTACCCCCTGCTGACGCAATTGCTCCTGCAATCGCAAGATTTCATCATTTACTAAATTCAGCAATTCGGTATAACGGGGCTCAATCACCTCTGCCAAAGTTTGGCGCTGCAAGCTACGGGGCGGCCGTCCTCCGACACTCGGAACTTCTACACTTTCATCCTTGCTGACTATCGAACCCAATGCGCAACCGTGACGAACTTTGATGGTTTCAGCATCACTTGGGGGAGTACCAAATGCATAAGCAATGTCACTCGTTACGACATTTCCTGCATAAGGAATGACTTTAGTGTGACGCAATGCACCACCGGTGTATACGGCGATATCCATTGTTCCACCACCGATATCCACAACGCACACACCCAATTCACGCTCATCTTCTGTCAGCACGGCATAACTTGCTGCCAACCCTGCAAAAATAAGCTGGTCAACTTTGAGTCCACAGCGTTCCACTGCTTTTACAATATTCTTTGCCATATCGTTATGGCAGGTAATCAAGTGGACTTTTGCCTTCATACGTACACCAGAGAGGCCAACCGGGTTTTTGATCCCTTCCTGATAGTCAATCGCGTATTCCTGTGGAATCACATGCAAAATACGGTGCTCGTCACGAACACGAACCGATTTGGCGGTGTGGACAACACTGTCCACATCATCTTGTGTCACTTCTTCTTCCGAAATCGGCACCATACCAATTTCGTTCTGACAACTAATGTGCTTGCCGGAAAGCGCCAGATAAACTGACGATATCTGACAATCAGCCATCAACTCAGCCTGATCAATGGCGCGTTGCACGCATTTAACGACAGATTCGAGATCATTGACACCGCCTTTATCCATGCCGCGGGATGGGCAACTTCCTACTCCGATAATATTAACCATACCATCGGGCAGAATTTCACCAACCAGGGCAGATACCTTTGCTGTCCCGATTTCTAGGCCAACTACTAATTTTCTGTCCGTTGATTTGATCATTGTTATTCTGCCTGTCTCTGTATTATTACCAGTCACTGTTTATTTTTTTGCTCGACTTTGAAAACCGGCGTATCAGTTAATAAAGGAGCCCAACCTACCGCTGCACCGCTGTCATAACGTAAGTCAACATAAGCCACGCGTTTTTCCGTGTTTTTCAACAACACAGGATAAAGTTCAACAAAACGTTTTATTCGCTCCATTTTATCCCGATTTCCTAATTCCAACCGCACATCATTATCGAGTATTAGCTGCCAGGAATTCCGTGCTGTCATGATCACTGCTTTCAATATTACCTGATGTTCCACAAGCAAGGATTTCATTGCCCGATAGCCTTCAAGCACCTCTTTTTCCTTGCCTTCCGGGCCATACAGCATCGGATATTGCCCATTAATGCTGCGATCTATCGGTAAACTGAATACCCGGCCTTCCGCATCCAGCATTTGTGTATCATTCCAGCGCGCATAAGGCACATATTCTACCAGATGTATTTTCAGTTCATCAGGCCATTGTTTACGCACAGTGACTTGGCGAATCCATGGCAACTGTTCAATTTTTTTTTGAATACCGTTGACGTCCTGTGTCATAAATGTACCGGGAGTCCCCAATGACAAAATGGCCTGCCTGACATCATCATTCGTGGTGTAGTGGCGCTCACCAGTCAATACCAACTTTGAGAGCGGCAATCGATTTGAATCCTTCATCCAATCCAGAGTCATCCATCCACCCCAAATAATCGTACCAGCCACCATCAGGAAGAAGATAAACCCTGCCAAATAGTAACCGTTACTGGGACGAGTGCCTTGTGTCTCTTTTTCCCGCTCCCGGATATTCCGGGCTGCCTGTGACATATCAATCAGCCAACTCCAAAATTCTCGCTACGAGTTGAGAGAAGCTGATCCCTGCCTGACGCGCAGCTATCGGTACCAAGCTATGGCTGGTCATGCCCGGCGAGGTATTGGCTTCCAGCAGATGGAAGTTCCCCTTGCCGTCATCCATAATATCAACACGCCCCCAGCCACTGCATCCCAGCGCTTTATATGCCCTTGAAGCGATATCAACCAATTCCTGTTCTTTTTCTGCACTCAAACCACTTGGGCAAAAATATTGCGTTTCATTGGAAATATATTTTGCTTCATAGTCATAAAACACATCAGGCGCCTGAATGCGGATAGAAGGAAGAGCCTCATCCCCCAAAAATCCCACCGTATACTCCGGGCCGAACATCCATTTTTCAACAAGGACATCAATGTCATATTTGAATGCCAATGCTAATGCACTGCGCAATTCAGCATAGTCATCCACTTTGGTCATTCCTACGCTGGAACCTTCCAGATTGGGCTTGATCATTAATGGAAGGCCTAATTCCTGAACATACTCTTTGAGTAGAAAATCATTAAGTTGTTCAAATTTTTGGAAATTAATTGCGACATAAGGAGAAATAGGTAGTTTTGCCCCTTCCCATAACATTTTTGTACGCAATTTATCCATTGATAAAGCTGATGCCATTACACCGCTACCGGTATAGGGAAGTTGCAAAAACTCCAGCAAGCCTTGCATGGTGCCATCTTCACCACCACGGCCATGCAGCGTGATAAAGATTTTATTAAAACCTTCTTCTTTGAGTTTAGTCACATCAAAGTCTTTTGTATCGACTGGATAGGCGTTAATGCCAGCTTCTTTCAGACCAGTCACAACAGCTTGTCCTGATTGCAATGAAACTTCACGTTCTGCTGAAGTTCCTCCCAACAAAACTGCGACTTTATCAACCATGATGTTCTCCCTCATTAAAAGATGGCTGCAACTTTGTTTCAGCCAGATTGCGCGCTATTTTACCGATATTACCGGCACCCTGTACCAAAACTAAGTCGTTGTTTTCCATAATCTGTGACAGTATGGATGAAATTTGTTCCGGATCTGAGACTAAAATGGGATCCAGTTTCCCACGACTGCGGATAGTCCGGCATAAAGAACGGCTATCGGCTCCCGGAATCGGGGGTTCACCTGCGGCGTACACATCCAGCATCAATAAAACATCTACCTGGCTGAGTACGTTGGCAAAATCATCATATAAATCACGGGTTCTCGTATAACGATGAGGCTGAAATACCATCACAACCCGTTTATCAGGCCAACCGACCTGTGCGGCTTTAATCGTAGCGTCAACTTCTGTTGGATGATGCCCATAGTCATCTACCAGCATGACACGGCCGTCTTTGCCATTAATATGTTTGAGTGAAAATTCCCCCAGAAAATCAAACCGGCGTCCGGTGCCCTGAAATTCTGCCAGTGATGTCAGAATATCAGCATCATTGATATTCTCTTCTGTCGCGACTGCCACGGCAGCGGTCGCATTCAGCGCATTATGGCGACCCGGTGCATTCAGCACTACATGAAGTTCGGGTAAGTCATCCCGACGGATAGTGAAAAATCCCTGTGCACCTTTTTGCTCATAATGGGCAATGCGGACATCGGCTTCCTCACTGAAACCGTAAGTCGTGATATAGCGCCCAATGCATGGGAGCAGTTCTTTCACAACCGGATCATCAATGCACATCACCGCGCGGCCATAAAACGGCAAATTATGCAGGAAATTCACGAATGTTTGTTTCAGGTTTTCAAAATCGCCCTGATAAGTATCCATATGGTCGGCTTCAATATTGGTGACAACCGCCATCATGGGTTGCAAGTGCAGGAAAGACGCATCGCTTTCGTCCGCCTCCGCAATCAAGTAGCGGCTGCTGCCCAAACGGGCGTGTGTTCCTGCCGCTTTCACCAACCCGCCATTCACGAATGTGGGATCAAGGCCAGCCTGGGCATAAATACCCGCAATCATTGCTGTCGTCGTGGTTTTCCCATGCGTTCCCGCAATGGCAATGCCATGACGATAACGCATTAATTCTGCCAGCATTTCTGCCCGGCGGATAACGGGTATCCGCATTTCACGGGCAGCCACAATCTCCGGGTTTTCCGCAGAGATCGCTGTTGATGCAACAACCACATCGGCATTTTTCACATTTTCCGGGCGGTGATTAAAATAAATAGTTGCACCCAGAGCAATCAGCTGTTGTGTGACAGGGTTGGGGGCCAGATCCGAACCACTTATCTGATAACCTTCATTAGCCAACACCTCGGCGATACCACCCATGCCAGCACCTCCAATGCCGACAAAGTGGATATGCCTGACCTTTCTCATCTCAGGCACTGAAGCTCTTAATTTCGCCAATTGTTGTGTATTCACGTTTTAATCTTCACTCGTTATGTTTACGTCACCGCTCTGCTTTCTATTTAGATCTGCTGTCTAATTAGATCCAGTACGGCCTGAATGATTTTCAGCAGCATCAATTAGCGCCGCAGCGACACGTTCAGTTGCATCAATGATGGCAACCGAGCGTGCTTTTTCTGCCATTTCCAATAATTGAGGGCGCTGCCATTGTGTTAATAATGTTGCCACTGCATCAGCCGTAAATTCTGGTTGCTCAAGTATTTTGGCTGCTCCCGTTTTTTCCAGCGGCAACGCATTCCAATATTGCTGGCGATCTTTATGCTGGAATGGAACAAAAATCGCGGGTAATCCCGCAGCAGACACTTCGCTGACCGTCAATGCGCCAGAGCGGCATACAACAACATCCGCCCATGCATAAGCCTGCGCCATATCATCAATAAACTCAGTCACTTTGAATTCAGACTGAGCCAAACTTTCGTATTTTTCCTGAGTTTCTTGTTGAGCGCCTTTCCCCGCCTGATGCCATACCGTGATTTTGTCCCCCAAACGGCAAACCACTTCTGGCATTGTTTGATTCAGTATTCTTGCGCCCTGGCTGCCACCCACAACCAGTACTCGAACAGGACCTTCCCGACCGGAAAAACGTTGTGCAGGTTCAGATAATGCCAAAACATCTTCCCTCACAGGATTCCCCACAACAGGTGCATTGGGGAAAGCCCCCGGAAACGCCTGCAACACGTTTTTTGCAATTTTAGACAACCAGCGATTGGTCAAGCCTGCAATGCCATTTTGCTCATGCAGGACAACGGGAATGCCACACAACCATGCCGCAATGCCTCCCGGCCCTGAGACATATCCACCCATGCCCAAAACGACATCTGGCTGATAGCGGCGCATAATGGCCTTTGCCTGCCGGATCGCATTAAAAATCCTTATGGGGGCGGCAAGCAACGCTTTGATGCCTTTGCCCCGCAACCCTGAAATCTGGATAAATTCGATATCAATACCCTGCTTGGGAACCAAATCCGCTTCCATGCGATCGGCTGTGCCTAACCAGCGAATCTCCCAACCTTGCTCTTTTAAATGATGGGCAACCGCCAATCCGGGAAATACATGACCGCCCGTACCACCTGCCATCACCATTAAACGCCGGTTTTTGCCACTCATTTAGGGCTCCTTACAAACGCCTGTGCTTTTGCCAGACGTAGCTCATGATCTATTCTCAATAACAAAACGATAGCGGTTGACATCACTATCAGACTCGAACCACCATAACTTACTAAAGGTAATGTCAGGCCTTTTGTTGGCAACATACCTGCCGCTGCGCCGACATTAATAAACGCCTGAAAGCTGAACCAGATGCCAATTGCACAAGCCAGAAAACCGGAAAACCGCTGATTGAGCTGTAATGCCCGGCGGCCAATTACCATTGCGCGGAAAGCGACGAAGAATACCATTGACAAGACTAAAACCACACCGAAATAACCCAATTCTTCCGCAATAATTGAGAAAATAAAGTCAGTGTGAGCTTCCGGCAGGTATTCCAGTTTCTGGACTGAATTTCCCAGCCCCTGCCCGAAAAAGTCGCCCCGGCCAAATGCCATTAAAGATTGGGTTAATTGGTAGCCACTGCCGAAAGGATCTTCCCAAGGATTCAGGAAAGAAGTCACCCTTCGTATACGGTAAGGTTCAGCGGCAATCAGAACACATACTGAAAATATTCCACAGCTGATGATGGCAATAAATTGCCATAATTTGGCGCCGGCCAGAAACAGAAGCGCCAATGTTGTCACAAACAGTACAATCACTGTCCCCAAATCAGGCTGCGCCAACAGCAGGATAGCCAATGCAATCATAACGCCCATCGGCTTGCAGAATCCCCAGAAATTGTTTCTGACTTCTTCCACTTTTCTGACCAGATAACTGGAGAGATAGCAAAAGAGCGATAATTTCGACAATTCCGCAGGCTGGATGCGCAATGAGCCAATCGCTACCCAACGTGATGCCCCGTTAACCGAACTACCGACAAACAGCACCACCACTAGCAGCATGATCGTAGCCAACAACATTATGTAACTGTAACGCTGCCAGAATCCCATCGGGATATGCAATGTAATGAGGGACAAAATGAAACACAGGGACAAGTAAATAGCATCACGTTGGGCAAAGATAAACGGGTCTTTAGCGAGACGCTGACCCACTGGCATTGAGGCTGATGTCACCATGATAAAGCCAATCACAACCAACCCAAATACCATCCAGACCAGAGTACGATCATACATGGCGGTTTCTGTGGCATCTAAGTCCACAGTTCCCACCAACCAATTTTTAAATTTACTGAGGCCTGGAAGGGTCATTAACCTAACTCCTCTGCCAAACGGGCAAATACATGACCACGATGTTCGAAACCATTAAATTGATCGAAGCTGGCACAAGCCGGGGACAGCAATACCATGTCTCCGGCGTTCAATCCGGAAGCAATCTCTCTCATCGCCTGTTCCATCGTTTCTGTCAGTGTTGAGATTTCAGGACGCAATTGCGCTAACTGATTGCCATCACGACCAAAACAGTAAAGGCGAATATTGTCCCTTGACAGGTAAGGTTTCAGCGGAGTGAAATCGGCTGATTTGCCATCTCCCCCAACTAAAAGATAAAGTGTCCCTTCCAAACTCAGCCCACTGAGTGCCGCTTGAGTACTGCCGACATTCGTTGCCTTGGAATCATTCACCCAACGGATACCGTTTCTCATATGAACGACCTGAAAGCGATGTGCCAGCCCTGAATAAGTGCGCAATGCCTCCAGACTCGCATCACGCGGAATATTCACCGCATCGGCCAATGCCAGTGCTGCCAGCCCGTTAGTGTAATTATGCTGCCCTGCCAGCTTCATTTCCCGAATTGGCAATACCGGCGATTGGTCGGCAATTAATTGTTGGGACTCACTATCCAGCCGGTAATCACCACCATCAACACCAAAGCTGATACAGCGGCTGTCTTTTCCAGTTTCCGGCAGTGTCAGCGGATCTTGTTCATTCACTACACAGACTTGTGCCTGATCGTAAATTCGCAATTTGGCAGCACGATACTGGGACAGCCCATCAGGATAACGAACCATGTGATCTTCGCTGACATTTAACACAGTTGCCGCTGCGGCTTGCAGGCTATAAGTTGTTTCGAGTTGGAAACTGGACAATTCCAGTACATATAACTGACAGGGAGATTTCAGTAATTCCAGAGCAGGAACGCCAATATTTCCCCCGACACCCACTTCCCATCCGGCTTTTTTGGCCATTTCACCCACGAGCGTCGTCACGGTGCTTTTGCCGTTTGAGCCGGTAATGGCAACAATCGGTGCTGTCGCTTCACGGCAAAACAGCTCTATGTCGCCAATGATTTCAACGCCTGCGTTAGCGGCTGCCAGCAATTCAGGTGTTGCCAGTGCAACCCCCGGACTGGCAATAATTAAATCAGCATCCATCAACCATTCGGCATTTAAGCCGCCCGTATGGCATTCAACGCCATCAGGCAGCTTATCGCTGCCCGGTGGTATGGTACGGGTATCCATGACACGTGGGATCACCCCACGCGCCATAAAAAAATCAACGCAGGAGAGGCCTGTCAGCCCCAACCCAACGATAACAATCCGTTTATCTCCGTATTCATTCATGAGTACTTCAGCCATGATTAACGAACCTTCAAAGTTGCCAGCCCAATCAGCACCAGCATGAGGGAAATAATCCAGAAACGCACAATAACGCGTGGTTCAGGCCAGCCTTTCAATTCATAGTGATGGTGAATCGGTGCCATACGGAAAATACGCTGTCCACGCAGCTTGAATGATCCCACCTGCAAAATAACGGAAAGTGTTTCCACCACGAATACCCCCCCCATGATGATCAGCAGGAATTCCTGACGCAGCAATACGGCGATAGTGCCCAATGCGCCCCCCAGCGCCAATGAGCCAACATCTCCCATAAAGACTTGGGCCGGATAAGTGTTAAACCACAAGAATCCCAACCCGGCACCCACTATTGCAGTGCAGACAATCACTAATTCACCGGCGTGACTCAGATAAGGAATATGAAGGTAGTTGGCAAAGTTCACATTTCCCGTTGCCCATGCGACCAACGAAAAGCCCGCTGCAACCAACACGGTTGGCATAATAGCCAGACCATCTAAACCATCGGTTAAGTTGACAGCGTTACTTGTTCCTACGATGACAAAGTAAGTCAGCAAGATATACAACAGCCCGAGCTGGGGCATAACTTCTTTGAAAAACGGAACAACCAATTGTGTTGCAGGTGTATCTTTACCAATGCTGTACATCGCAAATGCCACACCCAGCGCCAGAACGGATTGCCAGAAATACTTCCAGCGGGCAATTAACCCTTTCGTATCTTTGCGGACGACTTTACGGTAGTCATCCACAAATCCGATGATGCCATAACCCAGTAATACCAGCAGCACACACCAGACATAAGGGTTGTCCAAACGTGCCCATAACAGAACGGAAATGGAGATGGCAAACAGAATAAGCAATCCCCCCATTGTTGGCGTGCCGCGTTTGCTGAAGTGCGACTCCGGGCCATCATTACGCACAACTTGACCAATTTGCAGTTTTTGCAGATATGCAATCAAGGTTGGCCCCATCCACAATGCAATAAACAATGCAGTAAGCAAGCCGACAATAGCCCTGAACGTCAGATAAGAAAAGACGTTAAAGCCTGTGTGAAACTGAACCAAATACTCGGCTAGCCAAACTAACATTGAAAATTCTCCTCCAGCATGTTCACGACCTCTTCCATTGCGGCACTACGTGAACCTTTAATTAATATTGAAATCGTGTCGTGTTGTTCCAGTAAAGGAAGCAGCGCTGCCACTAATTCAGCCTTGTTTGTAAAATGCTGCCCCCGACCACTTGCATCACTAATGTGCGCACTGAGTTTTCCGGTACTGAGGACTTTGGCTATGTTGGTTGATGCTATGGCTTCACCCACTTCACGGTGGCATTCAATTGCCTGCTCCCCCAACTCTCCCATATCGCCAACAACCATGACCCGAAAACCTGCCATTTGCGATAACACATTCGCGGCTGCAAGCATCGAACCGGGATTGGCGTTATAGGTATCATCCAACACCACTTTTCCCTCTGTAAGGTAAACCGGGAATAAACGACCGGAAACCGCTTTCAGACCGGATAATCCGGCACGAACATTTTCCAGCGATGCCCCTACTGAAATGGCGAGGGCACTGGCTGCCAATGCATTGGCAATATTATGTTTCCCCGGTAGTGGCAGTGTCAGTTCGATATTGCCAACAGGCGTGTGGAGAGAAAAATGGGTTGCCAGCGGTTGCTCGGAAATATTTGTCGCATAGAAATCAGCATTTTCCCTTGATGAAACAGAAAAACGCCATACGGCCTGCTTATCGCCCATTTTGTGCTGCCAATTGTTCCAATCATTGCTATCCAGATTGATAATGGCGGTTCCGTTTGGGGCAAGGCCGTCAAAAATTTCCCCTTTCGCCTTTGCCACTCCGGCTAAAGAACCGAATCCTTCCAGATGGGCGGAAAACAGGTTATTGACCAATGCACTTTCAGGACGGGTTATGTCAGTGGTGTAGGCAATTTCACCAATATGGTTAGCCCCCAACTCAATCACGGCAAATTGATGTTCATCGGTCAGCCTGAACAGAGTTAACGGTACACCAATGTCATTATTGAAGTTGCCTGCGGTATAAAGGGTATTTCCGCATTGACGCAAAATCGCCGCGGTCATCTCTTTCACGGATGTTTTACCGGATGAGCCAGTCAATGCCACGACCCGTGCCTTGCTTTGCTGACGTACCCAGCCTGCCAGTTTCCCCATTGCCAGACGGGTGTCTTCTACGACAACCTGAGGACAGTCAACATCAAGACGGCGACTGACCAATAACGCACCAGCGCCGAGTTTCACGACATCCCCGGCGAAATTGTGGGCGTCGAAATTATCCCCTTCCAAGGCAATGAATAAGCTTTTATGCGCAATTTTGCGACTATCAGTTTCTACGGCATTAATTTGGAAAGCCGCAGCCTGCTGTTCAGTCACACGATACAACGTACCACTCGTTAGCTGAGCCAATTGCTGAAGTGTCAGTGTGATCATGCAATAACCCCCAACAAACGCGCAACAGTCAGGCGATCTGAGTAATCCAGACGGCGATTGCCGACCAACTGGTAATCTTCATGGCCTTTACCTGCCACAAGAACAACATCTTCTGCTTCTGCCTGCATAATCGCACTGGTAACCGCTTCAACACGCCCATGAATAGCCGTCACTTGCATTGGATCAACAAACCCTTTCAGGATATCTGACACAATGGACTGCGGTTCTTCACTGCGGGGATTGTCATCAGTGACAATCACGCGATCTGCTCCCAGCTCTGCAACCCCGCCCATCAAAGGCCTTTTGCCTTTGTCGCGATCACCGCCACAGCCAAAGACACACCAGAGTTGCCCCTTGCAATGCAATCGTGCTGCGGACAAGGCTTTTTCCAACGCGTCAGGGGTATGTGCATAATCAACAACGACAGTGGGGCGGCCCGGCGCCGAAAAGACTTCCATCCGTCCACACACAGGTTCAAGGCAAGATGCTGCCGCCAGCAATTTTTCCAGGGGGTATTCCAGTGACAATAACGTCGCAAGCGCCAATAGCAAATTGCTGACGTTAAATGCCCCCATCAAGGGACTATTCAGTGTTCCATTTCCCCAACTGGAAGAGAACGCAACAGAGGCACCTTTATCGTGGTACTGGATTTCATTCGCTGATAACCAACGCCCTTGCCAATTTTCCGGCAAACGGTTTTCCATCGTGACTGCGATGGCTTCCGGCAGACGTGTCAACCATTTTTGCCCTATTTCATCATCAGCATTGATGATTTTTTGTCTGACATCATGGTTGCTGAAGAGCATCCATTTAGCGTTTTCGTAATTTTCCATATCACCATGGTAATCAAGGTGATCACGGCTCAGGTTAGTAAAAACGGCAGCTTGGAATGGTAAGGCAGCCACTCTTCCCTGAATCAATCCATGGGAAGAAACTTCCATTGCTGTAAACGTCGCCCCCTGATTGGCGAGCAGTTGCAGATCCAGTTGAACATCAACGGCAGAGCCTGTGGTGTTTTCGCTGGGGATGACCATGCCCAACAAACCATTTCCTACGGTTCCCATCACAGCACCCGTTTCGCCAAGGCCCTGGCTCCATTGCGCCAACAGTTGTGTTGTCGTTGTTTTCCCGTTAGTACCGGTAACACCGACCAATTTCAATTTCGCGCCGGGATGTTGATAAAACTCCCCCGCCAATCTGGATAATTTATCATTCAAATTATCCAAGTATATAACAGGCACGCCATGCATCTTTTGCACTGTGCCGTTATCCGCTTTTCCTTTCGCTTCTGCGATCACCGCCGAAACACCTTGGGCGATGGCTTGAGGAATATATTTTCGACCATCTGTCTGATGCCCTTTAACCGCAATAAACAGATCTCCGGCAGCCGCTTTACGGCTGTCCAATGTCATTTCACGTAGCGGAAGCTCCGGTGCATCAACACCCCATGGAGCCAGTAAATCGCGTAAATTACGATCTGCCACTTTTATCCTCTTTTATTGATTAATCACAAATTCGTTTTTATCGCCCACAGGCAATGCATCCGGCTCGACGTTCATCGTACGCAGAACACCACTCATGATGGCACCGAAGATGGGCGCCGATACCGCACCGCCATAATATTTTCCTGCTTGTGGATCATTGATGATCACAACCAGTGCAAACCTCGGATTACTCGCGGGCGCAATACCTGCGGTATAAGAAATATATTTATTGACGTACTTGCCGTCCGGCCCGACTTTTTTTGCCGTTCCTGTTTTAATCGCTATGCGATAACCTTTTATCGCCGCCCGTACACCACCGCCCCCCGGCAATGCGACGCTTTCCATCATGTGTACCACTGTCCGCATGACAGGCTCAGGGAATACCCGGGTTCCGGGGACAGGAGGATCAACTTTAGTAATTGACAACGAACGGTAAATGCCCAAACTACCTATCGTTGCGTAGACTCGCGCTAACTGCAACGGTGTCACCATTAGCCCGTAGCCAAAAGAAAAGGTGGCCCTATCAAGATCAGACCACCGTTGTTTATTTTTTGGAAATAAGCCACTACTTTCTCCGACCAACCCCAAATTGGTCGGTTTTCCCATCCCAAAGCGTGAGTAAACATCCACAACTTCTGAGGCGGGCATCGCTAACGCCAGCTTGGAAACACCAACGTTACTCGACTTCTGTAAAATACCGGTGATGGTTAATTCAGTACGAGGTGCAACGTCTTTGATTTCGTGCCCCCGTGAGCCATACGTCAATCGGTATGGTCTGGTATCCAACACGGTATTTTCCTTGACAATGCCACTGTTCAGGGCACTCATCACAACCAACGGTTTCACCGTAGATCCCGGTTCAAAAATATCGGTGATAGCACGGTTACGCATCGCATCCTTTGGTGTACCCGCAAAATTATTCGGGTTATAGGATGGACTGTTTGCCATCGCCAGCACTTCACCGGTATTCACATCAACCAGTACCGCACTACCGGATTCCGCTTTATTCAGCGAAACCGCTTTCGTCAGTTCGCGATATACCAGTGTTTGGAGACGCTCATCAATGCTGAGTGTCAAATCATGTGCCGCCATTTTATCGGTTGAGGCAATATCTTCAATGACACGCCCAATACGATCCTTTCGGACCGTCCGGCTTCCCGGCATGCCTGTCAGCCATCTGTCAAAACTCTTCTCAATGCCTTCAATCCCATTGCCATCAATGTCCGTGACACCAATAATATGTGCAGTTACCTGCCCCGCCGGATAATAACGGCGAGATTCCTGACGCAAATAAATACCGGGTAATTTCAGTTTTTCGACATAATCACCAATAGAGGTATTTACTTGGCGGGCAAGGTAAACAAAGCGCCCATTGGGATACTCACTGATTTTTTGAGTTAAGTGATCCATCGGCATGGAGAGTGCATCCGCCAATGCTTTCCAACGGGTATCATCTGTGATGCCTCCCTTTTCAAATACTTCTTTAGGATCGGCCCAGATAGCATCAACGGGTACGCTGACAGCCAACGGACGCCCGTTGCGATCGTGGATCATGCCACGGGCGGTTGGAATAGACTGAACACGTAAAGAACGTGAATCACCTTCTTTCACCAGACGGTCAGGGTTGATAATCTGCAAATCAGCAACTCGAATCAAAAGCCCGATTAAAGCCAACCCAATGCCCCCACACAGCAAGGCAAAACGCCAGCTTACAAAACTTACTTTATCTTCTTGCTTTTTCAACTTTAAAGAGCGTGCAGCTTTCATCGCCTACCTTTTGGTTATCAACTGGACTCATTGTGTGATTACAATATTTTCTTTTGCCGGATCGACGTGTTGCATGTGCAATTTCTCAGTCGCAATACGTTCAACCCGACTGTGATCACCCAGAGCATTCTCTTCAAGGAGCAAATTGCGCCATTCAATATCCTGAGCATCAAGCTGGATCACTTGCCGCTCTTTCTCCGCCGTCAATAAACGGGTCTGATGTGTGACCGTCACGACGCAAATAGCCGAAACCACAATGGCTATCAGCAGAATTAACGGGATTTTGGCATTGCGGAGTAAATCTTTGGCAATAATCCCGACTAACCCATGACGTTCACCCGCCATTATTCAGCCGCCTTTTCAGCAAATCGCAAAACCGAGCTTCTCGCCCTCGGATTTGTGGCAACTTCATCCTCGGATGGTTTCATTTTGCCAATCGATTTTAGGCTCCGCCCTCCCAGCGCTTTTAACTGTGCATCCGTAAGAGGCAAACCAACCGGCACCTGAGGACCCTGACTATGTTGCCGGATAAAACGTTTCACAATGCGATCTTCCAGCGAATGGAAGCTGATAACAGATAATCGCCCCTGTGGCGCCAGAACCTGCAATGCACCATCCAATGCACGTTCTATTTCTTCCAGCTCACTATTAATGTAAATTCTGATAGCCTGAAAGCTGCGTGTTGCCGGATGTTTGTGCTTTTCTTTAACCGGGCTTGCCTGAGCAATGAGCTCCGCCAGCTCCCGGGTCCGTGTCATGGGTTGTTCCTGATTGCGGGCCACAATCGCCCTTGCAATACGTTTGGCAAAACGTTCTTCACCAAATGTCTTCAATACCCAAGCGATGTCTTCAGCTTCCGCTTTCATTAACCATTCTGACGCTGACTGCCCACGTGTGGGGTCCATTCGCATGTCCAGCGGCCCGTCACGCATAAATGAAAATCCTCTTTCAGGATCATCAAGTTGCGGGGATGAAACACCTAGATCCAGCAATATGCCATCAATTTTTCCAACCAGACCGGCGTCTTCCACATATGCCGCCAATTCCGAAAATGGCCCATGAGTGATAGAAAAACGCTTGTCATTAATGCCTTTCGACGCTTCAATGGCCTGCGGGTCCCGATCAATCGCCAATAAACGCCCGTTTGGCCCCAGTTTTGATAATATCAGGCGAGAATGCCCTCCCCGCCCAAATGTGCCGTCTATATAAATTCCGTTTTCTTGGATATTCAGTCCATTGACAGCTTCATCCAGTAGTACACTGGTATGCTTAAGATGACTATTTGCCATGTTTATAGTGATAGATCCTGTAGCCTTGCTGATAAAGGTTCTTGTGTGGATTGTTCGGTTGCAATGTCATTTTCTACTTGCTGGTACCAAACTTGCTCATCCCACAATTCAAATTTATTAAATTGCCCAACCAGCATGACTTCTTTTGTTAGCCCTGCGTGCTGGCGCAGCACATTAGCTAATAAAAGACGCCCTGCACTGTCCATTTGACATTCACTGGCGTGTCCCAATAACAAACGTTGAACGCGACGTTCAGCGGGGTTCATGCTGGATAAGCGAGATAATTTTTCTTCGATGATTTCCCATTCGGGTAATGTATAAAGCAACAGGCACGGCTGATGGAGATCAATAGTACAAACCATTTGACCATTTGATTCTTTATTCAGCATTTCTCTATATCGGGCAGGTACAGTGAGCCGCCCTTTACTATCGAGATTAACCAGTGTTGCTCCACGAAACATACTCAGGTTACCCCTTGATGGCTCAAATCTCCACATTATCCCACAAATCACCACAATTAAGAGTTTACGGATGGTATGAAAACCTTGTCAAGCCAGCGCCCGTGCGCTTTAGCTAGATTTACAGAAAGATTGGGAAGAGAAAAAAGGGGATTATCAAGATTTGATGATATGAATAATAGATAACACTATGATAATTTTAAACAATTTAACAAAGTTTGAGAAAACTTCCTTAAGATAGGTATTCAGGTTAAATAATTACCACTTAAATTAATTTATGTTAAGTTCATCTCATTGTTGCTCAATTGTTAACCATGCTTAATCTATCAATAATAAAAATTCATTTATCGCGTGATAGTAAAAAAAATGGTAAGTAAACAAAATAAATTATTTCGGAAAAATAAAAAAACTTTAATATCAATTAAATAAAAAAAATACGCCAATAAAAAATAAAATCACATAAAAAATATAAAACCAAATCAAAACAATAAGTGAAAGTAACTTTACCATGTTGTTATCATTTTAAATGGTTATGAAACACACTTTAGTCGGAGTTTAGTAAGAATAATCTTAAAATGATGTCAAAAACAACATTTAGAATATTTTTAGCAGGTTAAAAACACCCTCACTTTTCATGAGGGTGCTGGATCAGGCTTTTCGACTCAATTTACCACGACGGCATAAATGACGACGCATTCGAGTAATTCCGGGGGCCGGGCGCTGTTTTTCATCCAAACTTGCCAAAACCAGTTCAAGGGCACATTCCGCGACATCACGATGACGCTGCGCAACGGATAAAACGGGGCATTCAAGAAAATCCAGTAGTTCATGATCGCCAAATGTCGCAATAACCAATTGACTCGGTAAGCGGCCACTTTGTTTAAGGATGGTGTCCATGACGCCCTGAAGCAGTGCAAATGACGTTGTGTACAGCGCCTGAGGAATGGGATTTGTTTCCAGCCAAGAAGCAAAAACTTCTGCTGCCGCTTCACGTTCATAGCTATTCGCATACAGGTAGTGTACTTTTTGCTGGTCACTTTCCCATGCTTCACGAAAACCTTTTTCACGCAAGAAACTCACCGATAACTCAGGCAGCGCTCCCAAATAAAGTACGGATTCTGAAGGAAACTGCCGCAACTCTTGGGCCAACATTTTTGCATCTTCAAGATCATCCCCGACAACACTGATGAAGTGTTCGCTGTCCAGAGCACGGTCAAGCGCAATAATAGGCAGGGAACGATTTGCCCAGCGTTGGTAAAAGGGGTGTTCAGGAGGCAGAGCGGTAGAAACAATGATGGCATCAACTTGACGCTGCAACAGATGCTCAACACAACGCATTTCATTATCAGGCTGATCCTCAGAACATGCGATCAACAACTGGTATCCACGCTGACGTGCCTGACGCTCGAGATAATTGGCAATGCGAGTGTAACTTGTGTTTTCCAAATCGGGTATGACTAAACCAATAGAGCGTGTGCGCCCTGCCCGAAGGCCTGCGGCAACAGCATTAGGATGATAGTTGTGCTCTCTGACCACAGCCATTACCTTTTCTACTGTTTTGTCGCTGACTCGATACTGTTTGGCTTTACCATTGATGACATAACTGGCCGTAGTCCGTGAAACACCTGCTAAGCGGGCGATCTCATCCAGTTTCACATTAATCCCTCGGTAATATGATGAAAAGCCCTACATTACAGTAGGGCACGATGAATATCTGTATCTTAACCCGCAGATTGCGATTTTTCACCGCATAATTTTATCCCCGCGAGAGACACCAACGATACCTGAACGCGCAACTTCGACAATCTCCGCCACATCTCTTACCGAATCAAGAAACGCATCCAGTTTTTCACTCGTTCCAACCAATTGAACGGTATACAGCGTAGACGTCACATCCACTATCTGCCCACGAAAAATATCGGTACTGCGCTTGATGTCTTCCCGGCCATATCCGCTGGCCTGTAATTTCACCAGCATGATCTCACGTTCAACATGAGGCCCGGACGTCAATTCATTGACCCGCAGCACATCCACCAATTTATGCAGCTGCTTTTCGATTTGCTCCAGTACCTTAGCATCACCTTTGGTCTGGATGGTCATGCGTGACAGCGTCGGATCTTCTGTCGGGGCAACGGTCAGACTTTCAATGTTATAACCCCGCTGGGAAAACAACCCGACTACGCGGGATAATGCTCCCGATTCGTTTTCAAGTAATACAGACAAAATCCGGCGCATGATCAGGTCCTCTCTGTTTTGCTTAACCACATTTCATCCATTGCCCCGCCACGGATCTGCATCGGATAAACGTGTTCTGTTTCATCAACGGTAACATCCACGAAAACCAAACGATTATTCTCATTCACTTCATGCAGAGCCTGGGCTAATTTTGTTTCCAGCTCTTCGTTGGTTTCGATAGAGATACCAATATGACCATAAGCTTCAGCCAATTTGACGAAGTCAGGCAAGGATTCCATATAGGATTGCGAATGGCGGCCCTCATACAGCATATCCTGCCACTGTTTTACCATTCCCAGATAACGGTTATTCAGATTCAGTACAAGAACAGGCAAACCATATTGCAAGGCGGTGGATAATTCCTGGATATTCATCTGAATACTGCCGTCACCCGTCACACATACAACCATGGCATCAGGTTTTGCCAACTTCACGCCAAGCGCGGCAGGTAAGCCGAATCCCATTGTGCCTAAGCCACCGGAATTGATCCAATGCCTCGGTTCATCAAATGGATAATGCAGGGCCGCAAACATCTGATGCTGTCCCACATCGGATGTCAGATATGCCTTACCTTCCGTTAAGCGGTAAAGCGCTTCAATGGCGGCTTGTGGCTTGATCTTTGTTGTGGTGCGATCATAATCAAGACACTTCCGGCCTCGCCACTGTTCGATGGAATTCCACCAATCCCTCAACGCATCCGGATCTTGGCTATCTTCCGTGGAATCCAATAACTCCAGCATTTGAGTGATGACTTTTTTGGCATCCCCCACAATGGGAATATCGGCAGCTACGGTTTTAGAAATTGAGGTAGGATCAATATCAATGTGCAGGACGGTGGCATTCGGGCAATATTTTTCCAAATTATTGGTTGTGCGGTCATCAAAACGCACCCCCACTGCAAAAATCACATCAGAATTATGCATGGCCTTGTTGGCTTCAAAAGTACCATGCATCCCCAGCATCCCTAAATTTTGCCGATGAGTGGCAGGGAATGCACCCAATCCCATCAGCGAGCTGACAACCGGTAAATGTAAGCGCTCAACCAGCTTCCGCAATTCGGCTGAACATGCGGAACTGATTACACCGCCTCCCACATAAATGACCGGATTCCGGGCATTCAGCAATGTTTTCAAGGCACGCTTAATTTGCCCTTTATGCCCCTGAACCGTGGGATTATAGGAGCGCATACTCACTTTATTGGGGTACACATAAGGAAATTTTAATTTTGGATTGACGGTATCTTTAGGAAAGTCAATAACGACGGGTCCGGGACGCCCGCTCAATGCCAAATAAAAAGCTTTTTTGATCGTATCCGGAATATCTTCTGCTTTTTTCACCAGAAAACTGTGTTTCACAATCGGGCGGGAGATCCCCACCATGTCACATTCCTGAAAAGCATCATTACCTATCAAGGAACTGGCAACCTGACCGGACAGAACCACCATAGGAATGGAATCCATGTATGCAGTTGCAATACCTGTAATAGCATTCGTTGCTCCCGGCCCAGACGTGACTAAAACAACGCCGACCTTTCCCGTGGAACGGGCATAACCATCCGCCATATGAACGGCACCCTGTTCATGGCGAACAAGGATATGCTCAATGCCTCCCACCGTGTGCAGGGCATCGTAGATATCCAACACGGCTCCCCCCGGATAACCGAATACATGTTCAACCCCCTGATCGACCAACGATCTGACGACCATTTCGGCTCCTGACAACATCTCCATCGAGTTTGCCTCCAGGCTCTGTTTGCAAGTTAACTGTCGGAATTTCATAAGGCCATCATCAAAATGACCTTATTTATCCCATTTTTTAATGACATAGCGTTAATTAATTATCTAACACAATGTAATAACACTACATAAACTAACATAACGTCAGATAACCACGTTAGCAAACATCAATTCACACAATGGAAACATTTTTTTAATGAAGGGAAGGAGACTTATATGACTTTCAATCTCGGTACATCGATTCAATTTCACTCTGATAGTGTTGAGAAATAATCTTACGACGTAATTTCAGGGTCGGCGTCAACTCGCCTTTTTCGATGGAAAAAGCGGCGGGCAAAAGGACAAATTTCTTAACTTGATGGAATTTGGCAACGTTTTTTTGTATCTCCTTCAGGCGACTGTCAAATAGTTCAATGATTTGATGACTGCGCAATAATTCAAGACGATCCTGATAACAGAAATTAATGGATTTTGCATACTCTTCCAGAGCATCATAACAAGGGACGATCAACGCAGAAACAAACTGGCGGGAATCCGCAATGATGGCAATATTTTCAATAAAACGATCTTGTCCCAGCATCCCCTCAATCATCTGCGGAGCTATATATTTTCCTGTGGATGTTTTCATCAAATCTTTCAGGCGCTCAGTGATAAACAGGTTTCCATTGGCATCCAGCCCACCGGCATCACCTGTTTTCAGCCAACCATCTTCGGTAAAGCTGTAGACCGTTTCTTCGGGACGATTGAAATAACCTTTCATCACGATGGGGCCACGAACCTGAATTTCTCCCTCAGTACTGATGCGGACTTCAACATGAGGCAATGGCTTGCCAATCGAGCCTAACAGATAATTGTTTTCTTCCCAGCAAGAGACTGTTGCACAGGTTTCCGTCATGCCATATCCATATTTGATATTCAGGCCAATGGCCAGAAAAAAACGGGCAATGGAATCATCAAGACGTGCTCCCGCCACAGGCAGAAAACGAATTTGCCCGCCCAACAAATTGCGAAGCTTATTCAATACCAGCTTATCAGCCAGTTGGTAACTCGAGCGTGTGAATGGGCAACCTTTTTTATTCTGCTGCTGGCGCTTCCAGCGGTTTTCTCCCCGCTTCAATGCCCAATTAAAAATCGCCCTGCGCCAAATCGGTGCCTGAGAGACTTTACCCAAAATAGCACTGTGTACTTTTTCATAAAAACGGGGAACTGAACACATGACTGTCGGACATACATCAAGCATGGCTTCACGCACAAAGTTTGTGTCCGTCAAATACACATTCACTGCGCCAGTATGCATGACGTAATAGCTCCATGCGCGTTCAAAGATATGGGATAACGGCAGAAAACTGAGCGATATATCCTGTTCTGTCAGCGTCAGCCTTTGGTCATGCAAATAAAGTTGTGAGGCTATATTGCGATAATCCAGCATCACACCTTTTGGTTCTCCCGTTGTACCTGAGGTGTAAATAAGTGTGAAAAGATCATTCAAATCCTGACTGTTAATGCGGCGATCCAATTCTGGTTGGTATTCAGCGCAATCATTGGCAATAAAAGCGGATAAATGCACAGCCTGCGGGCACCCTTTCAAATCCACGGATTCATTCAGCACAATGAGATGAGTAAGTTCAGGACACAATTCAGGCAATGTCATTGCCACATCATATTGTTCCTGATTGCCAACGAACAATACCTGAACACCGGCATCATTAAGAATAAATGCCGCTTGATCACGGGTACTCGTTGTATAAAGAGGCACAGTTACCGCCCTGATCTGGAGAATGGCCAAATCAGCCAATGCCCATTCCATACAATTATGTGCAAAAATACCCACTTTTCCCTGCACACTCACTCCCGATGACAGTAAAGCCCTTGCCACGGATTTTGTCGTACATTCGACCTCCCGCCAGTTCATTTCAAGTTGACCTGATGGCGCCCATTGACGAAATGCTGTTTTTTCCGGATATGCATTAGCCTGTTGATGCAGTCGGTTAACCAAGTGATAGGTATGCAGAGCGTCTGTTATCACAATATAATCCTGTATAAATATTTTTATTCAGCGTACTCAGCGAGCATGTCGCCTACTTTTCAGCTTACAGATGTTAGCTATTTCTTTGCAGTCTACCTATTCCTAATTAAAGGGGAAAGTGTATTTTTGATATCTTCCTCCTTTAAAGAGAGGGTTACTTGCAGGATTTTATTGAATAAATGAGGATAAGCAGAGATAAATATCGTCAGAAGGGAAGCGATACAAAGAGCGCTATTCCAGTAAACTGCTATTGGAATAGGACTCTTCGCTCGTTTTGTTTTACGCCTGTTTGCCAAGGTGGCTCAACAGTGACTTCATCCACTGATGGCCTTTATCCCTGTCCGTTGAGCCATGCCAGATCAAATAACAAGGACAAGAAATCTGCCCTGCCGGCAACGGTATTGAACAAATGCCCAACTGCTCGGAATAATGCTCAACCATCCATTTAGGCGCAAGAGCCACTAAATAAGTCTGGGATACAATGTTAAGAACACTATTTAAATCTGTTCCCTGATAAGAAACCGATCGTAATAGTCCATTATTCTCATAGTAAGACTTGCTGAATGAATTTGGATTATCCAATGCCACAATAGCATGTCTTTCTTCCAGTAATTGCTGTTCCGTAATTTTCTGACTAATTCGAGGGTGATGCTTAGAAACCGCCAGTACCAATTCATCATCAAACAAAGGATAATTATGGAATTCGGGTTTATCTAATTGGTTATAACTGATGACAAATTCTATTTCCTGATATTTTAATTGTTTCTCTATATCGTCACTAATTTGTGTTTTAATGACAACTTCAATATTAGAAGAATATTTTTTTATTTCCCCGACAATTTGAGCAGCCAAACGAATATCAAGCGGGCTACAAATAGACAGGTTAAACATTCTGGTACTGTTATCAGGATCAAATCCGACGCCGGGCAATTCATTATGAACAATCTGAAGCGCCTGTCTCAATGGCCCGAAAAGTTGTTTTGCCCTCGCCGTTGGCTGTATGCCTCGCCCATAGCGAACAAACAACTCATCATCAAACATTGTCTTCAAACGGGCCACCGCATTACTGACAGCCGGTTGTGACATCCCCAAGGCCTGAGCCGCACGTGTAATATTCTGCATCTGCATTACAGCATCAAATACAGTAAGCAAATTGAGATCCACACTGCGTAAATGAACATCGCATGGTTCTTTTCTTCCTGTCGTTACTGAGTTGTATTCAGTCATTATTTCACTCCACAAAACTTATAGCAGTGACCTCATTAAATAATGGTTATCGGCAATTTACGAATGCAACATTTTGACATAGAAAACTGCTTTACCAATTAATAAGATCAATTACCCCAATTTGTCTGAAAATAAATTGAGATTCATCCTTGTACAAAAAATCAATATGCATAACCAATGCATTATTATCTACGTAACCGTAATATTTTTATATGCATGAATATTAATGCGCTATATATGAATAGAAAAAATTCATAATGAAAATAATCGTATTACGACCAGTTACCAGAACTTTCTATTAATATTCGATATCAGGAGAATAACTCAGAATACCAATTCATAAATTAGTTTTCCAAACATATCAATGCACGATTTATTAATATTCTATATGGCTATGATTTCGTAGCCTAAAAAGGCAATATTCAGAAACTTCATGGTGAATATCCATCTTATCCTTGTTCCTTAAACACTATCTGTCATATCCGCATCGAAACAGCCATATTTAATTGATTAAAAAAATCACATTAATAATAACTGTATAAAACAACAGGAATCACATCTATCATCCATCAGAGCCGGATTTTACTCCATATATAGATATGAATAATAGATAAAAACATCGCTAAAAATGTAAAAAATAGTCACCAAGTTCAAGTGGTGGTTAATTAATGAACAACAGTGAGCATGATTCACTCCAAATTTGTTCGTTTATTGCTTGACATCCTTTGGGAGATAACGTATCTATAAAAACACTTACGATTAAAACTCGATTAACAAACTTATAAAGGTTAACTTACATGTGTCACTCTATTCGCCTACTAAACCTACTACTACTCGCCTTAAATGCGCGCGGTGTAATGGTGGGTGAAAGACTGAATTAAGTTAACCCCCATTAAAAAACCCGCGCATGGCGCGGGTTTTTTTTTACCTAAACAGCAATAAAACATAAAACATCATTACCCTTTTTGACAGGAGCACAACATGAGCCAGCAAGTTATTATCTTCGATACTACACTGCGTGATGGAGAACAGGCATTACAAGTCAGCCTGAGTGTAAAAGAGAAATTGCAAATCGCTTATGCATTGGAAAGGCTGGGTGTTGACATTATTGAAGCTGGCTTTCCAGTGTCTTCTCCTGGTGATTTTGAATCTGTTCAAACTATCGCACGTGAAATCAAAAACAGCCGTATCTGTGCGTTATCCCGCTGTGTTGATAATGACATTGATGTCGCTGCTGAAGCCCTGAAAGTCGCAGAAGCTTTCCGCCTGCATATGGTACTGGCTACCTCTAACCTGCATGTCGAACATAAATTAAAAAGAACTTTCGATGATGTTGTCGAAATGGCAGTCCGTTCTATTAAACGCGCCCGCAACTATACTGATGATGTCGAATTTTCCTGTGAAGATGCGGGCCGCACTGACATCGACAATTTGTGCCACATTGTTGAGCAAGCCATCAAAGCCGGGGCCACCACAGTTAACATTCCTGATACCGTTGGTTACACAACCCCTTATCAATTTGGCGGCATTATCAATACGTTATTCAATCGCGTTCCCAATATTGATAAAGCCATTATTTCTGTCCACTGCCATGACGATTTAGGCATGTCCGTCGCAAACTCAATCACAGCGATTCAGGCCGGAGCCCGACAAGTCGAAGGCACAATCAATGGATTGGGAGAGCGGGCAGGAAATTGCTCATTGGAAGAAGTAATTATGGCGATTAAAACACGCCATAAAATGCTGGGGGTTCATACCAATATTAACCATCAGGAAATTTACCGGACCAGCCAATTAGTCAGCCAAATTTGCAACACCCCCATTCCTGCCCATAAAGCGATTATCGGCAGTAATGCCTTTTCCCACTCATCCGGTATTCACCAAGATGGTGTTCTGAAAAACAAAGAAACTTACGAAATCATGACGCCAGAATCCATCGGGCTGAAAGAGACTCAATTGAATCTGACTTCACGTTCCGGACGTGCCGCGGTGAAACATCGCATGTCAGAAATGGGCTACAAAGAAACAGACTACAATTTGGATCAATTGTATCAATCCTTCCTGAAACTGGCGGACAAAAAAGGCCAGTTGTTTGATTACGATCTGGAAGCATTGGTGTTTATCAATCAGCAACAGCAAGATACTGAACATTACCGTTTAGATTATTTGAGCACCCAGTCCGGCACCAATATCGTCTCTACGGCCACTGTCCGCCTGGCTTGCGGGGATGACATTAAATCTGAGGCTTCCACAGGAAACGGACCGGTGGATGCCATCTATCATGCCATCAGCCGCATTACAGGCTACCCGCTCCAGCTCATTTCTTACCAGTTATCCGGTAAAGGGCATGGAAAAGATGCACTCGGGCAAGTTGATATCGTCGTGGAATGTTTTGGCCGACGCTTTCACGGCATGGGTTTGGAAACTGACATTGTTGAATCCTCTGCCAGAGCAATGATCCATGTCATCAATAACATCTGGCAGTCTGAGCAAGTAGAAAAAGAAAAACAACGCATAGCCCAAGCACATCATCAAGACGATAAAAAGGAAACTGAATAATCATGACTTCAACGCAATCTACTCCAAGCAAGCAAGAAAACACCCGTCATCACATTGCTGTTTTGCCTGGCGACGGTATCGGCCCAGAAGTCATGAAGCAGGCTTACAAAGTATTGGATGCCGTTCGCCAGCGTTTCAGGATGCGCATCACAACCAGTGAACACGACGTCGGGGGAATAGCAATTGACAGACACGGCACTCCCTTGCCAAAAGAAACATTGAATGGCTGTGAAAAAGCTGACGCCATTCTGTTTGGCTCTGTAGGCGGCCCTAAATGGGAACACTTGCCCCCCGGAGAGCAACCAGAACGGGGAGCATTATTGCCGTTGCGTAAGCATTTTAAACTGTTCAGTAACTTACGCCCGGCACGTTTATATGCGGGGTTAGTCTCTTTCTGCCCGCTTCGCCAAGATATTGCCGCAAACGGTTTTGATATTTTATGCGTCCGGGAGCTGACCGGCGGTATTTACTTTGGACAACCCAAGGGGCGTGAAGGCAAAGGGAAATATGAACGTGCTTTCGATACAGAAATCTACCATCGTTTCGAAATTGAACGCATTGCCCGTATTGCGTTTGAATCGGCACGCAAACGCCGCCATAAAGTAACCTCAATTGATAAAGCGAACGTTTTGCAAAGTTCCGTATTATGGCGTGAAGTTGTCAGTGAGATCGCCAAAGATTATCCGGATGTTGAAATCGAGCACATGTACATTGATAACGCAACCATGCAATTGATTAAAGATCCGGCTCAATTTGATGTCTTATTGTGCTCCAATATTTTTGGCGATATTTTATCCGATGAGTGCGCCATGATCACAGGTTCAATGGGAATGTTGCCGTCCGCCAGCCTGAATGACAAAGGTTTTGGTTTATATGAACCGGCCGGAGGTTCTGCTCCGGACATTGCCGGTAAAAATATTGCCAATCCAATCGCTCAAATTCTGTCTGCTGCACTGCTGATGCGCTACAGCTTTGGCCGCAATGATGCCGCTGATGCCATTGAAGAAGCGGTCAATTATGCACTGGAACAAGGTTATCGTACCGCTGATTTAGCGGGTAATGATCAGGCCATCAGTACCGATGAAATGGGTAGCATCATCGCACGCTATATCGCCGAGGAGGTTTAAGATGTCAAACAACACATCAGCAAATACTGCATTCCCGAAAACCCTGTATCAAAAACTGTATGATGCTCATATTGTTCGGGAAAAAGAAAATGAAATCCCGCTTCTTTATATTGATCGCCACTTGGTCCACGAAGTGACTTCTCCACAGGCCTTTGATGGTTTGCGAAACCACAATCGTGTTGTTCGTCAGCCCAAGAAAACGTTTGCGACAATGGATCATAATGTTTCTACCCAGACCAGAGATATCAATGCCAGTGGCGAAATGGCCCGCATCCAGATGCAGGAATTAATGAAAAACTGCGCAGAATTTGGCATCTCCTTGTACGACTTGAACCATCCTTATCAAGGCATCGTCCATGTCATCGGCCCTGAACAAGGGATGACATTGCCGGGCATGACAATTGTCTGTGGCGATTCACATACGGCCACCCATGGTGCATTCGGGGCACTTGCCTTTGGCATTGGTACTTCCGAAGTCGAACATGTGCTGGCGACACAAACCCTGAAACAAGCCCGTGCAAAAAACATGAAAGTAGAGGTGATTGGCACAGTGAATCCTGCTATCACGGCAAAAGACATTGTGCTGGCGATCATCGGTAAAACTGGCAGTGCGGGAGGAACGGGCTATGTTGTTGAATTTTGTGGTGAAGCCGTCACGGCCCTGAGTATGGAAGGCCGCATGACATTATGCAACATGGCCATTGAGATGGGCGCTAAGGCCGGCTTAGTTGCGCCAGATGAAACAACATTCAATTATTTGAAAGACCGGAAATTTTCGCCCAAGAATGAACAATGGGAACAAGCAGTATCTTATTGGCAAACGCTCAAATCCGATCCCGGTGCCCAATATGACGCCGTCATTACCCTTCATGCAGACGAAATAGCGCCACAGGTGACATGGGGAACGAATCCCGGCCAAGTCATTGCCATTGATCAACCGATCCCCGCTCCGGATTCTATTGCTGATCCCGTTGAGCGAACTTCCGCAGAAAAAGCGCTGGCCTACATGGATCTGAAATCCGGCACTAAATTGACGGATATAAAAATCGATAAAGTTTTTATTGGATCTTGCACTAATTCACGCATCGAAGATTTACGGGCAGCCGCAGAAATTGCCAAAGGCCAGAAAGTGGCATCCGGTGTGCAAGCCATCGTTGTTCCGGGTTCAGGCCCAGTCAAAGCTCAGGCAGAAGCCGAAGGCCTGGACAAAATTTTCATTGAAGCGGGCTTTGAGTGGCGTTTGCCTGGTTGCTCCATGTGTCTGGCAATGAATAATGATCGTCTGCAACCCGGAGAACGCTGTGCCTCTACCAGCAACCGCAATTTTGAAGGCCGGCAAGGGCGCGGGGGGCGCACTCATTTAGTCAGCCCCGCCATGGCAGCGGCGGCAGCCATTTGCGGCCATTTTGCCGATGTACGCAACCCGATACACAAATCTTAAGGAGGAAATCATGGAAAAATTTATTCAACATACCGGCGTGGTTGCTCCTTTAGATGCGGCAAACGTTGACACTGATGCCATTATCCCCAAGCAATTTTTGCAAAAGGTCACACGCACAGGTTTTGGACAACATTTGTTTCACGACTGGCGATTTCTTGATGATGCCGGGCAGCAACCCAATCCAGATTTTATCCTGAACCATCCCCGCTATCAGGGAGCCACCATCTTACTGACACGAGAAAACTTTGGCTGTGGCTCTTCCCGTGAGCATGCGCCATGGGCACTGACTGACTATGGTTTCAACGTTGTCATTGCACCAAGCTTCGCTGACATCTTTTATGGCAATGCCTTCAATAACCAACTTCTGCCGGTAAAATTGAGTGAATCAGTCATTGATGAATTATTTTCTGTCATTAATAACCATGAAGTGAGTCAGTTCACCGTAGATTTAGAACAGCAAAAAGTTATTGCCGGTGATAAAAGTTACGCATTTGAAATCGATGGATTTCGCCGCCATTGCATGATGAATGGCTTGGACAGCATCGGGCTGACATTGCAGCATCAGGATGCCATTGCCGCTTATGAAGAAAATCAACCTGCTTTTCTTCGCTGATCCCCTTTTCCACGAATAGCCCCATAGAAAAAGCCAGTAAGCTCACTTACTGGCTGATAGACTTCGTTGCCCAATTCAACTATCCCAATGTCGATAATGGCATCGTTAATAAAACACAAAAAGGTCAATTGTATCTTCATGCACAATAAAATTGACCTTATTATTAGTGATTATCTGATTTGCCAGACAAATAATTTAGACAAGCTATTTTGTCACACCATTAATAAACCCACGGGCATTAATGGAGGAAATATATCTGCTAAAGAGCAATAATAAATATCCTCTGTATCATTAATGACTTTAGTTTTTGTAGTCCCGGAAAACCACCGTTTTAATACCCTTGGGAAATATCAGAATAAATGCTTCGTTTTTTGCATATTGAAACCAATCAATTTTTCCGCAAAAAATATAAATACCTCCAACCTCCTATTATTTTAAGCTTTCTTATTAAAAATTTAATAATTATGATTTAAAGTTATATGTACTAATGGGACCATTTTAGGCATCGCGCGGGCTCTCATTCAATCGGTATAATCACACCACCATTTGTTTTCATCATGGACACGAATGGTAAGGAACCCCAAGATAAAAGTAGAAAAAACGAACAGATTCCGTTGGCTTGATTTTAAATTTGTATGAATTACCCTCCCAGAGAGGTAATTCACAGAAAAAGCTAAAGTTATAAACATTGATTGTCTAATAGCAACAATTTTATTCACTTTTTCTGTGGATATCTATGTGAAAAAGTGAGGGGTAAAACGGGTATACTTTTTTAAGGTGTTTTATTACTCATCAGAAGAGTAAATAAATACCTATTATTTTTCATTATGTTAAAACATTTAACCTCTCATTTTGTTATGTATGTCACACATCAAAATTCCTGCTCCGGCTCATTGTGTTTAAATATCGAGCAATGGCTATTTTATCCACAGGATATGCCTTTTAGTTAAACAAAAATCGTTTGTTTTTGTAGAAAAAATCGTTTATCAGGGCTGTAAATCAAACCAGTGATCTAACTTTTTATCACTTATCCCACAAATCTGTGGATAACATAGTGTAAGATCCTGTTTATTATCACTGGGAATAGGTGAACAATCATAACAAGTTTATTTTTAATGCAGGGAATACACATGAAAAAATCTTTTATATCATGCTATTATCAAAAAAATAAACGTAATGATAAATTACTAATGACTGACAATAATTTACATGAACATTTTTTAACCAACAAAAAATATACGTTATAACATGCAAATTACACCGCCATCCACACCTGAAAATGAGCAACAATTATTCGAACGTGCCTACTCTCTGGCAGGTTTATCCATGGGTGAACTCGCAGCACAAGCCCATCTTCCGATCCCCCCCAATTTAAAGCGTGATAAAGGCTGGGTCGGCATGTTGCTGGAATACTATTTAGGCGCCAATGCAGGCAGCAGGCCAGAACAGGATTTTGAGCATATTGGTGTCGAGCTGAAAACAATCCCCGTGGATAGCAAAGGTACTCCATTGGAAACCACTTTTGTCTGTGTGGCTCCTTTAACGGGTAATAGCGGTATTAAATGGCAAAACTGTCATGTCAGGCGCAAATTATCTCGCGTCTTATGGATACCTGTTGAAGGAGAAAGAAGTATTCCTCTCTCTGAACGCCGTGTCGGTTCGCCATTGCTTTGGAGCCCAAACGCTCTTGAAGAAGAATTGCTGCGCAACGACTGGGAGGAGCTGATGGATCTCATTGTATTGGGAAAAGTCGAAAGCATCACTGCCCGTCATGGTGAAGTACTACAATTACGCCCAAAAGCAGCAAATAGCCGGGCATTGACCGAAGCCATTGGAGAATATGGACAACCAATAATGACGTTACCCAGGGGCTTTTACCTGAAGAAAAATTTTACAGCGCCATTACTGGCCCGACATTTTTTCTTGTAGTGTCAATAGATAGTGCAAAAATATAGTGCAAACATATGGTGCAAAATTACGGTACAAAATGCAGTATAAAATTCATTACGATGTCGCTTTATATCTGAAACGAAGCGGCAACGTATAACAGAGGGAAATTGATACCTATCTGCCTTCCTTTACTTTATGTTTTTTACTTTATGGCTTTGTTGGCTAATCTATTTTTTTACTCTGTACAACGCCCTTCCACCGAAATATCACTACATCATTTATTTGCAATATATGTAGAAAGTGAATGATATTTAAATAAATAAAGTGAATTAACAGATAAAAAATTAGCGTTAACATCCATCAAAGAATGTAAAACAACCCCTTGACTACCTGATTTTATTTATAGCATATTTAATGCTGAATCTGATTTATTATTACTTTTTTATTTATGTATTTCATTAACACATTACTTTTAATTAGAATAAGAAGGCTACTATTTATTTATAAATAATATTCCATTTTTATTAATAACAGCTCCATCTTTCATAATAAACCTCATTAATACAATAGCTAATTTTATTTGCAACACCTCCCATTTTTTAATAGTGAAAGAACAATCGTCGACATCAAAGAAACGCATTTTACCGATGTGTCAGCCGTCGTTATTTCATTAGAGGATATATTGAATGGTAAATTAGAACGTATTGAAGAAACACAATTTTCACTTCCTGTTTATCTTATCATGCCTGAAAACAAGGCATTACCTAAACACATCCTGTCAAGGGTCACCGCTGTATTTCAATCAGAAAATCAGGAGCAACTCCTCTTTATCTGGAAACCACCCGTAACCCATTTGGACTCATTGGCGGAATTGATGCCCGATGCTTCGAAGAAGATTATTTACGCCATTTAATAAAGGAAACTGCACCTGAGCGGGCCACAGAAAAACGCCCTTTCCGTCTGGCCGTTATCCAGTTAGTCACCTATGACGGAGTTGTCTGTAATGCCAGACACATCGTAGATAAAATCGGACAATTATGTGATTACATTTTGTTTGACTCCGCATGGCTTGGTTATGAACAATTCACTCCTATGATGGCCGACTGCTCACCCTTATTGCTGGATCTCAATGAAAACGATCCGGGTATCATGGTGACCCAATCCGTCCATAAACAACAGGCAGGTTTTTCCCAAGCGTCCCAGATTCATAAAAAAGATAAGCATATCAAAGGGCAATTACGTTACGTAAATCATAAACGTTTCAATAATTCTTTTACGGCCCATGCTTCCACCAGTCCATTTTATCCTCTCTTTGCCGCTCTTGATGTTAACGCCAAAATGCATGAAGGAAAAAGTGGCGTAAAAATGTGGATGGATTGCGTGAAGCTCACGGTTGAAACCAGAAAGTTAATTACGCAACAGTGTGCATATATTAAGCCGTTTATGCCCGACATGATTGAGGGGCGACCTTGGTCAGACTACAATACCGATGAAATTGCCAATGACCTGCGATTTTTCAATTTTGCCCCCAATGAAAAGCAGATGGTGCAGTCCCTTACCCTCCCGGTGTTTGTTGTGTCGTTCCTGGTGAAATTTGGGGAGGTTCTGTATTACGCTATTTTCTGGCGCTGGAAGAAAGCCTCAATCAATTCCCGGGGTTTGAACAAGAACTGCAAGGTGTTTATCCTCAGCAAGAGCAAGATGGGCGCATTCGAATTTATGGTTACATGGTTAAATCATGAAATGCAGGCGGTTTGGATAGGGCTTTCTGGCTGATTGCCTTTTCTTATCATTTTTTCCGACTGGTGGCCTGCCAAATGGCCACCTTACTAGTTTTTACCCAGAAAAGATGATTTATTTGTTTTTCAATTTGAAGTTAAACGTTGTGTTATCAATCCTATCTACATCTAAATCTAATTGAGATTCCAGTGAAATTTTCATAGTTGTAATATCAACAACCCCAGAAGAAGGAGAGTAAATAAGGTAGAGAGTACCCACTAATGGGTAGCTGCGTGTCTCTTTATTTCGAATATAAATGGCACATGCAATATCGTTGCTGCTAGCCTCTGATGGAATTCGAACATATTCCATGTTTCCACCAACTTCAACAGAAGGAACTTTAGCCTCCCCAAATCCATCTGCATCCAATATCATCAAATAGGTGCCCGATTTAGCACCCGTTGTATCTATCAGTTTCAGACTAATTGAAAAATTAGCTTTTTGATGGCTTCTTACATCACTTGTTCCAATCACAATGACCCCCCTGTTTTTCTTATTAAAAAATTAGTTGAATTCCATCGGATATACTTCTCATCTTTAAAACTTATTATTGAGTCAAAAACACTTTAAATTTTATTATTTATATGACTGCCATTGATAATTTTAATAAAAGCCATATACCCCATCATTTTTCAAGTTACAGCTTTGTTAACGACAACTTGAAGTATTGGGTATAATCACAATACCAAATTATGATAAATGGCAAGAATATAATAACAATTTAAAATGATAGCGTATTTTGTGTTATTATTAACTCGCTGTACTATTTAAATATTTTTTCACTTTCTTCAAGGCCATTTGCCTTTTAAGCGGTGATAAATAATCAGTAAAGAGAATACCATGTAAATGATCGATTTCATGTTGCATCGCAATTGACAGAAAATCTTCGCTTTCTATGGTAATCGATTTACCATGCCGATCCTGTGCTTCGACTTTCACTTTTTCAAACCGTTCAACATCAGCATAGTAGCCGGGGATCGACAAACAACCTTCCTGATTAATCACACGACGCTCTTTTTCAACAATCTCCGGATTAACTAAAACCAAGGGGTCATCACGATTTGGTGAAAGATCAATAACTAAAACTGACTCTCTGCGACCAACCTGCGGTGCAGCCAAGCCAACGCCATTATCGGTGTGATACATTGTCTCCAACATATCATCAACTAATCCCTGAACTTTATCAAAATCAATGACATCAACACATTTCTGTCTCAGTCGTTCATCCGGGATTGTTAATATATCTAAGATCGCCATAACGAATCCTCTCTTTCTATCTGGTTATGCACCTGACGTCTTTCGAGTTGCTGCGTTGTTGGTTATATTACTTTATTCTTCGCAACGCCCCCAACCACCATTTTCATCGTGATAGGGTCTGTTATGCGTTTGGAAAGTTGCAGCTTTGCCCTGCACCCTATCTTGAGACTCATCAAATATGCATTTTGAACAAAATGAATATATCTGATTTTTATTTAGATATCAGCAATTACTGAAATAGGTTGACTAAATCAATATCACTAATTATGGGGGTAAAAGATGAGTTTCGTCTATTATTTTAATCTAAATAAAAGACATATAATCACTTCACAATCAAAAAACATGTATTTTCAAAAAATTCATTCAAAGCCCAAAGATAAAAAACCATAAAACAAAATGGATAAATCTAATAACAAAAAATGCCAACTAAAAGAAAATAAGTTGGCATATCATTCTAACTATCCCCATTGAGTTTCAAGATACCACACAACGGGTATCTACTCTTTTACGACAATGAACTTGCGGTTTCAAGCGCCTGAGATAAATCAGCAATCAAATCATCGGCATCCTCAATTCCGACAGAAATACGGACCAGCTGTGGAGTGATGCCAGCCGCCAACCGTTTTTCCAGTGGTATAGAGGCATGAGTCATGGTAAATGGCTGACCAACAAGGCTTTCCACTCCACCTAAACTTTCTGCCAATGTAAACAACTGCAATGCTTTAATGGCCTTGCGAGTATACTCCTCGTCACCTTTCAGTACGATGGAAATCATACCGCCAAAGCCTCGCATTTGACGTTTCGCCAGTTCATGCTGGGGATGAGAAACAAGACCAGGGTAATACACTTTTTCAACTTGTGGTTGTTGTTCCAACCAATGTGCGATTTTATTCGCACTGCTGATATGACGATCCATGCGCAGTGCCAGTGTCCGAATACCACGCAGGACAAGGAAACTACTGAAAGGATCAAGAATGCCGCCAATGGAGTTCTGCAAAAAGCCGACTTGCTCCGCCAGCTCTGGGTTGTTGCCTACCACCGCAAGCCCTGCAACCACATCAGAGTGACCATTGAGGTATTTAGTCGCGGAATGGACAACAATGTCAAATCCCAAATCAAGGGGGCGCTGAATATAAGGAGAAGCAAAAGTATTATCCGCGACACTGATAATATTATGCCGCTGGGCAATCTGAGCGATAGCCGATAAATCCGCCAATTTCAGCAATGGGTTAGTCGGGGTTTCCACCCAAATCATTTTGGTATCAGGCTGAATCGCCGCTTCCAGCGCAGCAATATCTCCTGCTTCAACATAAGTCACCCTCAAGCCCGCTGTCCGGCGACGTACCTTTTCCAGCAATCGGTAAGTTCCGCCATAGAGGTCATCCACCGCAACCAAATGGCTGTCTTTATCCAATAATTCTAAAATGGTTGAACTGGCAGCCAGGCCGGAGCCGAACGCATAACCACGAGTACCGTTTTCTAACTCAGCAATTGCGTTTTCCAATGCGGTACGCGTTGGGTTCCCGCTACGGGAGTATTCATATCCGGTATGCTGGCCCGGAGCGAGTTGTGCATAAGTTGATGTCGCATAAATTGCTGGCATAACTGCACCTGTGTGATCAGGTACATAACCTGCATGAACGCTTTTTGTATCAAATTTAATCTTATCAAACTTAGCCATTAATTTATTCCTGAAAAAATCAATTGAGTTGTTGACGCCATGCGTTCAGCACATCGGTACGAGTCACAAGGCCAAGGAATTGATTATTGTCGTCAACAATCACAGCAACATGGCCCGCATCAAAGGTTGCAATCAATTGCTCCAATGGCGCTTTTTTATTAATAGTATGAACTTGGCTAGTCATCGCTTGAGTGACAGGCAGTGAGAAATTGTGAGAATCAGCCTGAATTGTATGCATGAGATCCCATTCATCAATAATGCCAACGACCCGATCATTCTCGATCACTGGCAACTGTGAAATGTCATACAAACGCATACGGCCATAAGCGATCTGCAAAGTATCTTGTGGTGACACTGAAACTGTTGCCCCATCCCGATAACGATAAGTAACGTAATCACTCAAATCGTTTTCTTGTGGCTGTGAACGCAGCCCTTGTTCCAATAACCAATAATCATTAAACATCTTTGACAAATACTTATTGCCACTGTCACAGGCAAACGTCACTACACGTTTAGGCGTTGTCTGTAACCGGCAATAACGCAGTGCAGCAGCAAGCAACGTACCCGAAGAAGAACCCGCTAAGATACCTTCTGTCAGTAACAAATCACGGGCACTGGAAAAGGCTTCCGCATCACTAATCCGATAAGCATGACGGACTTGGGTAAAATCCCCCAGCGGAGGAATAAAATCTTCCCCGATACCTTCAACAAACCAACTGCCCACTTCATCATAATGACCATGTTCGACATAATCGGCAAGAATAGAACCTTTGGGATCGGCGAGCACAAATTCAGTCTGAGGTGAAACATTTTTAAAATACTGGGCTAATCCCCCCAGCGTGCCACCAGAGCCGACGCCAACAACCACAGCATCCACATTTTGCTCCATTTGCTGCCAAATTTCCGGTCCTGTGGTGGTGGTATGAGCATAAGAATTTGCAGGATTATTGAATTGATCAATGTAATAAGAACCGCTGATTTCTTTCGACAAGCGCAGTGCATAATCCTGATAATATTCCGGGTGCCCTTTTCCTACATCAGAACGGGTTAAGCGCACATCCGTACCCAATGCCCGCAAATGATAAATTTTTTCCCTGCTCATTTTATCAGGCACAACCAAAATCAGCTTATAGCCTTTCATCGCTGCGACCAAAGCCAACCCAATGCCAGTGTTCCCTGCCGTGGCTTCAATGATCGTATCTCCCGGTTTCAGCAAGCCCTGTTTTTCTGCCTGCTCAATCATTGAAAGTGCCACACGATCTTTAATAGAACCACCCGGATTTTGATTCTCCAGTTTAATAAAGAGCTGGCATGGCCCTGTATCTAAATGAGTGAGTTCCAGTAGCGGAGTATTCCCTATCAGCTCTAGGACCGAGCGTGGTACTGCCATATTAGCCTCATTTATAATAATCATAGGTTGGTTTATAAAATCACAGAGAATAGAAAAGGATAACTCTGCATGGCAATTGATTTGAAAGAACAAATAAAAACTACATATAATAAAAAGTAATTACTTAATTCAATATTGATAAATATGATATCAATTTCCGATGATTCCCTGACAAGCAATGTAGCAGCCCAAGTGTAACGGCCAACTTGGAAAGTCAGGGGCAGCCTGTCCGAAAAAAACATATATACCGCCATCATGATCTCCACGATAATTACGATAATAAGGAAGCAATACCCTGAGCATGGCTTAATAGCCGGCGATCCTGCCCCGGCAGGCCATCAATGGACAATCCAACAGACAGACCCTCTTTTAAACCGACGGGTATCGTCAGGCTTGGGGCGCCGACACTACTCGCAATATCCGTATTGCGGACCAAATGTTCAAACAGGGTGGATTCGTGAGCCTTTTCGTGGCAAGGAACAGGACAATTCACTGTGGGATAGAGGATCGCATCCAAATGATGTTCCAGAAATCCCTGACTCCAGGCTTTACGTAAAACATCCATGGTGCGTAATCCGATCATGTAATCATCCCAGGAGATCGAACCGTATTGCAGCTGGTTCTGGATAATATTGCGCACCTGATGGTCACACAACTGATCGAGAATGGAATGAAACCTCGCCGCCATCCCATGACTGAGCAGAAAACGGGGAAAGTCGATAAAAAATTCATAAAAAGGCACCGAGAACTGTATGGCAGCATTCAGTTCTCCCCACAGGCTGTCATCAAATCTGATGAGTGTTATTCCATTGCTTTCAAGCAAGCTAAGAACCTGATTGCAGGCTTGTTCCACTGACGCATCCAATTCCTGCCACAGAAACCGCGCCGGGATCCCTATGCGACTTGGCATGACCGGTGCAATGGGGGTTTCTCCCGTCAGAGCGGCATCCAGCATCGCAATATCGATAACCGTGGGTGCAATGAACCCCGGTGTATCTTTCGTGTGTGATATGGGGACAATGCCGGATCGGGGATAACGGCCGGTGCTGGGACGAAACCCTGACACCCCACACAGTGAGGCGGGAATGCGCACAGAGCCACCGGTATCCGTGCCAACGGCAAAGGCACTGACACCAGCGGCTACAGCCGCAGCACTGCCACCGCTACTGCCACCAGCAATATGTCCGCTGTGTATGGGGTTATCCACCACTCCCCAGTATTCATTGTGCGAAGTTACCCCGAATGAAAGCTCGTGCATGTTATTTTTCCCGATTAGCACAGCCCCCAACTCACGCAGGCGAGCAACTATCGGTGCGTCATTTTCGGGCATAAAATCTTTCAGGCCTGATGTGCCGGCGGTGGTCGTAAAGCCTTGTGCATTAATATTGTCCTTACATGAAAACGGCAAACCAAACAGCGGTACATCCATTGGACAGTGGATTGGCATCTCACCGCTCAGTTGCATTTCATCAAAAGCAATGAAAGCGTTTTGGTGCTTTGTATGATGGTAGTTGGCAAGCCGACGCCGATGGTTATTCCTGAGTCCGGAGCGGCAACGATTAATGGCCACTTCCGTGGCCAGAGAAATATAAGGATCGATAGGCATGGTCAAATTGCGTTCAGTAATGGTAATGGTGGGTCATGGCAGTCAGTGGATTGTTGGTCAGTAACGTTCCCCCCAGACTGTATAAAGTTGCACAGGCTACATTAATGCCGGTCTGAACAGCTCCCTCTGCCCAACCGCCGGTAAAAGAGCAGCTGCAACCGGCTAAATAGATACCAGTATCGGTTTCATGTGAACAGGCACTCTGAAACTGAAAAAATAAAGCTTCAGAGTAGCGTTCTTCACCGGGATAATTGAGTTTGAACGCCCCCATCGCCATGGCATCGGTTAGCCAGTCATATTCAAGGATGTAGCGTGGATCGTTGTTCATCGGCACAAGGTGACGGGCGAAGGCCGGGGCAGTCTGTGATAGCTCCTCAGCGAGCCGGTTCAGACGAGCACACTTATCCTTTAACGTGACCAACTTGTGGGAGTCATCTTCCCAAGTGTAACTGATGAGCACTACGCCATGCCCATTGGGATCATCGGGCTGATAATCGAGGCAATAAACCCCTTTTAACAACGTATCCGTCAGGATAGTGTGCGGCAATTTCTCTTTAAGCCAGAATTTTTCCCGGGTCAACAGAAACAGTTTGGATGAACCAATCAGATGTGTTTCGTTAACCGCACGGACAACCTCAGGCGTCAGCCACTGTGGATCTTTAGACAACCGGAGAGAGACTTGCATGGCACGCGTGGAAGCCGTCACAATAACGCGATCAAACGCCGCAGTTCCCCCCTTCTCCGTTACCACCAAAAAACGATTGCTTTCCTGTTGCACAATCTGAGTGACTTTTTGATACTGAATCCGCTCTGCCAGCGGGCGGCCATTGATGATCTCTTGTCCCATGCGTTCACTCAGTGAAGATATTCCTTCAGGAACCAAACGCTGGTCTTCGACCAATCCATTCACTACCAAACGCAGTATTTCAATAAATGAAGCACGAAACACAGGTTGAAAGCCACCAGAGCCAATACCAAGCGCACCAAACAGTTCAAAATCGACCGGTTTCACCCAAGGCTGCCCCCCTGGCGGTTTTTTTCCGGTGAAAATGCGCACAAGTGCAGAGTAAAAACAGTTGTCACCAAAAACATCCAGATAATGCTGCCAGGCCGCTTTCGCCTCTGCCAGACGTCCTTCACGCAAAGCCTTCGTCACTGCCGCAGGTGCCATCAGACACTGGCCGTCATCAAACTCAATGCCCTCGTTTAGAAACGCTTTCCAGCCATGATCGACACGTTGAAACAGCGTCGGGGGCATCTCTCCGGCCTTCCAGCTGAACACTTCCCCCCGATAGTGGATTTCAGTATCCACAATCCCCGGGTCCGGAAACACGGAAGCAGTATCAATGCCAAACCGGTTAAGGTAGTGAAACAACCCGACTTCCGTCGGCGGGAAACGCATTGCTCCCATTTCTGCGATGTACTGCGGTATCAAGGGATTGAAGCGTTCGCTGAACAAACGCCCGCCATAGCGTTCTGGTTCGGCTTCATACAACGTGATATGACAGACGCCGGCACGTAACAATTCTCGGGCAGCAATCAAACCACTCAATCCTGCTCCGATAATGGCAACATGCTGATGGTTCCGGCTTTCAGGTAAGTGTCCAAGCGTACCCTGCAACTCAACTTGCGCTAAGAAAGCACCATAATCATACAATGTGTCAATAAATGGAAACGTGTCGATAAATGGAAATTCGCGGATCGGGGCTGAGGAAGTATAATTCGTTGTCATGATTATGCCTCAGATAATCAATTGCAAACTGTCGAAAGGGCGCTCAAGGTTAAGCAAAATGGTTTTGCGCCCGCTGATTAGCCACTGACTTTCGTGCAGACGAAACTGATGCTCAAGGCGTGCGGCATAATGCCACTCCCGATCACCACGGCTTTCACTATAGAAAATTTGACTGTTGCCGCTGGCACGCTGTTCACCCTCAACCCAGCTGATAACCGGGCGCTGGATCAGATGCTGTGAACGGCTTCGGGGTTGCTGCGAGAAATTACGCGCATTACGCAGCCGATTAATGCGCAGCTGCGTGACAAAGTGGTCTTCATACACCAGGGAAGACTCCGTCTGTGGGCTGGGTTGATCGTGCCGCAACGGAACCCACCATGTATATTCCTCAGCCAGCAGGGCAGACCAGGCATCAAAATCTTGTTCATCAAGCAGTACTGCCTCGTGGTAAATCAAATCGGTCAGGGTTTGTATGACATCATGACTTTTCATTGCCTGCCTCCATCATACGTTGCCACATGGCATAAAAATTCCGCATTTCGGCTTCACTGGTGCCTGACATTTGAGAGGTACGATCCCAACGTTCTCCGGGTTCATAGAGACGAGCGATATTAACCCACTCACTCGCCTGACTTTTTAGGCCTATTGTTGCGCGCTCATACATTTCCACATCATCATGCGCCACCATCGAACAGGGGGAATTGATTAAGTTGTTGTACTGCACCGTACGCTCCAGCATCTTTTGTGGTGCCCCGATCAATTCCAGTATCCAGGATTCGACAACTGTCTCACTGGCAGAAACTGGGCGGATCACACGTAATGTCTGAATAGGCCCTTTAACCATCAGGTTGGGGAAGTACACGGTGTTGTGCCGTGTATCATTCAAAATTTGCTGTGCCCGCTCCTCACCATAACTCTCCACCATGCTTTCCCAGTAACCGGGGATCGCCGAATAATCTTTATGGATGGAATGACTGACGCCCGTATGACCGTGACCATTGGGCCAGACCCGAAGCCCCATTTCGGCAAAAAATGTGAGGGAAGACATAAAAGGAGAAAAAAGCTCAACAGCCATTGGCTGAACACGTTGTGGATGGGCTTGTGCCCAGAGGTTTATAGCTTCACCAGCCGAAGATTCATGGGCGACCATGGGATGACAGGTGTCTGTCTGGTTATCCATCACCATTTTCCAGTTACAGTGGTGGCGATGGCGCAGTGGCGCACCGACTACCCGCAGAGTTCCCTGGGGGGAACGGTCGATCATATTGTCCAGAGTTGAGAGAGAATCACCAAAGAAACGCTCAAACGGCAGGCCATGGTCACTCAGGCGCACAAAGATAAAATCGCGGTAACACACAACATTCTCAACCACTTTCATGCCGGCACTCGCTTCGCAACCGGACAGAACATCGGGATCATATTCAGTTTTTACCGGAATTCCCAGCAATTCACCTGAAGGTTTGAATGTCCAGGCGTGGTAGGGACAACGCAGGAATCGCCCACTGTTGCCACAGGTTTCGGCCAAAACCTTTACGCCTTTGTGTGGGCAGCGGTTATACAGTACTTTGATTTCACCACTCTTCTGGCGGATCGCGACGAGTGGCTGTGATGCCAATTCAGTGGTGAAGTAATCACCCGCGGTGGGGATTTGGCTACCGTGACACAGATAGAGCCAACTCTGTACAAAAACGGTCGCTTGCTCAATTGCGAACACGGCCTCATCAAGATAAGCGGATTTATGGATTTCCGCTCCACGAAACCAAGAAATTCTTGTCATAAAGCAACTCACAACTCTAGTTTAAGAAAGCATCCCTTTGCGTGAGAAACACAGGGATAGATGATTCCGCTAGTGGCCGCTTCTTGCGGTGTCATGATGAAATCGCGGTGTTCCACGTCGCCTTCGATTACTTTTAATGCACACACGCCGCATTCGCCCCGCCGACAATCATACAAAGGCTCCAGCCCCGCTGATTCCAAGGCATCCAGCAGTGATTGCCCTGCTGCTACCTGCAAGCGGATACCTGATTCTGCTGCCTCTACTTCATAACCTTCTTCAGTCGTATCTGCCTTTGTGAATGGCGTTGTAAAAAGTTCAAATGCAATGTGTTGTCGCGGAAACTGATAATCATCGCAGTAATCCAGCACAGCACTGAGCAGGCGCTCAGAACCACACACATGCAGTCGATCATCAGGCTGCAAAGTTCCCAATAATTCGGCAAGGTCGCATTTTTGGCCTTCTGAGCTGTGCAGATGAAAAGATGAACCTGCGAGATTTGTCAGTTCTGTGGCATAAACAGCCTGTGCCCGTGACTCGGTGAAATAGTGGCATTCAGGGTGCTTGCCCATGACAATGAGACGCGCCACGATGCCAGTAATGGGCGTCACTCCAATGCCGCCGGCAATCACCACATCCCGCCCTTCTGCTGGTGCAATAAGTTGCGGGAAGTGATTAAAAGGTCCTTCAAGACTGACCTTGTCTCCTTGCTTCAGGCTTTGCAGATACTGGCTGCTGGCAGCCGCCATATTCAATTTAATGGCGAACGTCAATGCGGTTGCTGGTGCAGTAAACATGACACAAGAATAACGGCGTGCCCCGATCTCGCCGGGCATCAGCCAGCGGAAGTGGCTGCCGGGCGTTAATGCTGCGAGCTCCCACGCTGGCGTCGCCAGCGTGAATTCTCGGATGGTGTCACTGAGAGTTCGAATATTGCTTATCGGATACTGCTTCATATGTTATTCCACCATGGCTGTTTCATGCGTTAGCACCAGCTGCCCTGCGTGGATATTCATGATGAGCAGTTCGAGCGCAGTATGAGGAGCAATTAATTCTTTTTCTGATTCTGCTCGCATAGAGACTCCATTTATTGACTAATTTTTTGAACCGCCGTGCAGCTCCAGTGCGGCAATAACAACACGGCAGTCACTTCTGAAAAATTCATTTTCCCATTTCAATTATTTTCTTATTTCAATCATTTTCTCATTTCAATAATATATTCGCTGCCATATACCGTAGAGAAATTCAGGTTGTAGATATTTGTGACAGAAAACCCGGCCTGGGTTGCCACAAATTCAAATTCTGTCTGATACCGTTTACGCCCTAATAACAGGGTATCTATATATAAATCAAATGACCCTTCGTCATCGGGTTCTTTAATCATATCAATAATATATAAAACGGAATTATCCCCCATTGCTTTATGGCAATTTTTGAGGATCTCAATGACTTGATTATCTGGCCAATCATGCAAAACATTCTTTATGCAATAAGCATCATACCCTGTTGGAACATTCGAAAAGAAGTTGCCATTGATAAGCGTAATTTCTTCCGATTCCTGTCTGGAAAAATCATATTGATCCATAACATGACACTGAATATGTGGATAATGTTCTTTTATACTTTTTGCAAAAGTACCTACCCCGCCCCCGATGTCAATTAATGAGGAAATACCATCCAGCGGGAGGTGTTCAATAATGCTTTTGTTCATTCTATCGGTCGACTTTGCCATTAAATCATCAAAAGTTTTTTTAATCTTTTTATTACTCTCCTGATTGAGATAATCAAAAAATGGCTCATGATGCGTCAGTTCAAAAGCCGATTTGTCATTTGTTTTACTTAAGGAAATGCCATATTGTGACCAGGCGTTCCAGAAGACGGGGTCTAATTCAAACTTGATATATAACGTTTCAAAACTGTTTGGATCACTGAGTGATGCCCATTCTTCCGTCAGATAAAACTGATTATCTTTTTCTGTTAACACATTGAGTTTCTGCATATAACTCAATAAGCGATGGAATCTATCCTGATAAACATGACATAGCTGGGCAAGTTCCTCCACGGTTTTACCATCTTGGGTACTTAAATGTAATGGGGCTTTGCTGTTTACAAAAGCAAATAGTGCATTAGATTTACGATAAGCAGTAACCATTTCCAATGACATCATTATTTCCTTTATTTAAATTTTACCAATAGATCGGATTCAATTAATTTTTAAATCCGTGGATTTAAAGAAATTGATTCAATAAACGCATTACCGTTTCAATTTTTACCGGAAAACTAGTTTCTTTATTTTCAGAATACATGATTAACGGTAGCAATCAGCACTCGTCAGGTTGCACCAAGTAAAAACATTGACGGCACTCCAATCATTACCGTAAACATTCATCTTATCCCTATTAAATTTAATTCAGACGACGATCATCATATTGAATATGTTCCTAATACCTGTCGATAATATTTTATTAAAATTGATTTTCATAAAATGATAATATGGTACCAAAAAAAGATAATGGTCATTAAACCAAATTTAATTTGGTCAATGATTAAGAAATTCTTATTAAAATAACAATATTCAAGTTTATTTTTTTACAAAAAAGAAACGACCAGCCAACCCAAAATCATTCCACTTCATTCAAAATGAAAATAATATTTTTATTCCAGATATCATGGGAGCTCGGGCTGCTCCCTTATTTTTATGATATCAATGACCGAAGCTTACTCTTACTGCTTCATTTTCTATTCCACAATCGCAGTTTCATGCAGGTAACGCCAAAGAGGTTTCCCTTCATGAATATCAATGATGACCAAAGACCAACGAATCAGTGATGTTCCTTCGTTATGCTGGGTTTCGCGATAGCGACATATTACGCTTTCTGCACTTTCGGCCAACGTTTCGCAGGCATCAATATTAATGCGCAGTTGAGGCCGGGCACCGATGTTATTGCTAAACAGGTTTTCCACGCCGGCGAAACCAATGTCCTGACCTGCCATTGTCACCATCCTGAAATCAGGAGTAAAACTGTTCAATAGTTTTTCCAGTGCAGATGGATAATCCGCATGGCCGGTAAACACCTTTTCTATCCATTGGGGAAGCTCGATCACACTGCGATGAGCAATGATTTCTTTTTCTGATTTCATAGGGACTCCGTTTGTTGATTCATTTTTTGATTAAGTTGCATGAGCCTTAGCAGGGGCAATAGTCCTAGCACCGCAGCGATAAGAAAGGTGTAATGATAAGCCGATGTCGTGGTGGTCTGATGCTGCAACAAATTAAACATCAGAGTAAACGCCGCAGCACCGACACTGAATGACATCTGGCGATTCAGGTTCCAGACTGTACTGGCGCGCGCCAGATGTTCACCGTCAAAATCCAGCATCGCTGTGGTTTGCGCGGTATTGGTCGTAATGCCTCCTCCCGTCCCCATCAGCAGGTAAGCAATGAGCAGCAATGGCAGTTCATGTGTGATGCCCACCAGCGCAAGCAAAGCAATACCGATGGCATGCAGTGTCAGGCCAATGAAAAACAGCCGCGTGGAACCAATGCGATTATAGAAACGCCCGCAAGCCATCATGGCAAAGAACGCTCCCCCCGCAAACAGCACCATCAATAGCCCAGTCTCACTGGCAGCCCAACCGAGCACCTGCTGTAGAAAGAAAATGTTGAGCAGATTCACGCCGGAAAAAACACCCGGTACAGCGTAGTAAACCAAAATAGAGAAACTCATGCGGGGATTGCTCAATACATCCAAATCGAGTATCGGATAGGCTGCACGACGCGCGTGTCTGACATAAAACAGGCTAAAGACAATGCCGGCCCCGGCCAGAGTGAGAGGCAACCAATGGCTGGCAGCACTGGCATACAGCGACATGGCAACCAGTAGCGCAGCAAGTGCTGAACTCACCAGCAATAGCCCCGTGAGATCGGGTCGGCGCGCAGTGGTTTTTTCCGATTTGATCCACCAAACCGCCAATATCGCCGTAATCAGGCTGAAAGGAATATTACAGAGAAAAACCCAGCGCCAGGAAAAGTGATCAACAATGACCCCGCCAACCCCCGGTGAAACGGCCGGCGCAATCAACGCGACAGCCATTATCAGTGTCGATATTTTGGCCCGTTCATTTTTTTTAAACAGTCCAAACGTCAGCGCCTGACCTACCGGGATCAGCAGGCCACCTCCTATCCCCTGAATAAACCGGAACAGGATCAACGAGGCAAAATCACTGGAAAGACCTGACAGTATGGTAGCTACCGTAAATATTGCCATGGAAGCCGCCATCGTCAATCTGGCGCCAAAATGACTCGCAAGCCAAGTACTGAGTGGAATAATCAGCGTCAGTCCCAGAATATAGCTGTTTGCTACCCAGGCGACACTGGATTCAGTAATATTCAGTTCGCGAGAAATATCAGGCAATGCAATGGCTGACATAAAAATATTTATGCAATCAATGAAAAAACCCGCTAAAAAAATCAGGGCAATACGATAGCGATATGTCATTTTCACCTCCTAATCAAAGTCTAATTTGGCTTGACCGGTAGTGTCGATTAATTTAAATTAAATTCGTTGTTTACTAATATTTAACAATTTATGTTTTTTAATTACTTAAACAGAGTTCAGACTTTTATCGCGGTCGTAGACTGTGGCTCATTCACCCGTGCAGCTGAACGGTTGTTCATCAGCAAAGCGATGGCCAGCATTCATGTCAAATCGCTGGAGGAAGTATTGAATGTGCCGCTGCTTATCCGCAACACGCGGGGCATTACACTGACAGAAGCGGGTGAAGTGCTGTACAACGACTTTCAGGAAATATTTGCGAATATTCAGACCTCCATTGAAAACATTTCTGAAAGCCATCATTCTTTGTCCGGAACCCTGAGCATTACCTCCACGGCGGAATTTGGCGAGCAATTTTTAATGCCATTAATCGGTGAGTTTTGTAAACTTCACCCGCGCTTAGATATCAACTATTACGCTGATTCATCATTAAATGATTTAATTTCAGACAGGCTTGATCTGGCTATTCGTCTGGGAACCTTACGTAACTCGGCGTTAAAAAGCAGAAAGCTCGGCAATTATTCCGTTATCATGGTCGCCTCATCAGAGTGGCTCAAAAACAATTCAATTCAGTCGCTTAACGATTTGAATTCTGCCCCGTGGATTGCCAACAGTAACTTACCGATGCCAACACAGTGGGCATTGCACAACGATAAACACGGAACATTTGATCTTCGTGCCGTAGCACGGTTTCATTCGAACTCAGCCTTATCCATTAAGGCAATGGTTCGGGCCGGACTGGGCATTTCCATTTTGCCGGAGTGGTTAGTGAAAACAGAAATAGCAAAAGGTGAGCTGATCCAGCTATTTCCCGATTACACCCTGCCAAAGCAAGACATCACCATCGTTTTTGTCGGTGATCACCGCATTCGCCTGAAATGCCGGGTTTTTATCGATTATCTGATGCAGAATTTACATCTTTAATCCGCTGGGTGACGGAGAACCCAGCCCTCGGCAAACCTGTCAACACATCTCACCAATATCATCGGTTGCACTGTCTTATCGTTATCCCGCAAAAGACAGGCTCCTAATCTATACTTGATTCTGACTATAACGCCATAAATCAGACACACTTCAAATAATCATAGATAATGATTGTCACTACTTTAAACAAAACTGAGGTTAACTGGATGAAAAAAACGTCAATCTTGTTCAGGCTGGAACTGCTGAAATAAAAAAGGGGGCAAGATGTATACATACCAACAAGCTGCCAACTTTGCTGCATTAGTGTTGTATGCAGCTGAGATGAATGTTCAATATTACAATAACCCCACCCCTCCTGCTGACCTGCGCATTAATGAAGATGGATGGGAAGTGATAGCATACATTTCGGCCGATGATACCTCCTTCTCAGTAGAACCCCGCAAAAAAGAAGGACTACCGGAACATGTCTGCTATGGCTATGTCGCCAAAAAACATCAGTTACAGAACGCATTACTGAACCAATATGTTGTTGCCATACGGGGAACCGATCCAAGCATCCTGCTGGAAGATATTCATGACGGCCTGATTGGCCATACTTCACCATGGCCCAACTATCCGGCAATAGCGATTAGCTGGGGATTTTTCAGCATTTATGACTCGATGAAATTAATCCCTGTGAATCCCATATTTCCCGATAATTACAGTAATCTCAAACTGGCAGAAGCAATCACTCAATTGGTGGGCGCTAATAGCCGGTGTACAATCACAGCTCACAGTCTTGGTGCAGCTCTTGCTTCCTATCTCATGTATGAAATTGGCCCCGTGTCCCCTCACTATTCAGCCTGTTTATTTGCTTGCCCCAGACCAGGAAATAGTGAGTTTTCCCAACACCTTACCCAGAATTTCAGTCACTTCTCTGTATTCAATTATGTAGATGATATTATTCCTAAACTTCCCCCTGAAACATTGGCATATTCATCATTGGCGAACATTCAAGAATTTGAATCTCAAACCCAGATCGACATCTCAGATGGCCCACTATGCAGCCACTATTTAATCAATTACATTGCCAGATTGGATTTTGAAGTATTCAAAAGGGTCATCAAAAATGATGACATTGATTCTTGTATCAATTTATAACCAACAAAAGACGATGCGCAGACTAAGTCCGATAACTTGATTTTTTTGCTGACCGCTGCAATACCTATTTCATGTTAGATACTTACCAACAAGGGAACAAAATATGAAATTACGTGGTTACACATATGGTGCAATGCTATTGGCTGGCAGCCTTTTTACGTCAACGTCATGGGCCAAAGGCGAAGCTCATTTGTTATTCCACATGGGCTTGGGCGCCAATGGGAAATTCTTCGTCGGAGGGACGTTGCAAAACAAAGGTGATGCACCTGTAGCAGGAGGCTATCTGGCGATATTGTCCCTCAGCGCTAAATGTCAGCCCGGTAAATTAAGCGTACATTCATTTGAGCCTTTGGCACCAGGGGAAAAGAAAGAATTTCGTGTCCCGATGGAGTCACCACTGAGCGGTTATCGTTTAATGGGTTTTGGGGCTTATGATGATATGGGCTTTCCCCTTCCCGCCATAGATGAAACAGCAGAAATCATTAAAAAACGGAGAGCGGAAGAACGTAAGGCGTGCCTATCTGCACGTTCCCCAGCATCAGAAAACAAGTCAGAAAAACCCAAATCGTAAATAAATTTCCTTTTCGGTTATCAATAGTTTTATATCCTCAAAGGGTGGTTTACAAAAAGCAAACCACCCTTTTTGTAAACCACCGTTTTCTGAAATTTAAAATTTATTTGGCAAATTATTTATTCGTATTTATCCGCAATAAAGCAAAACCATCCCAACCTTTTTTGCCTACCATTTGTAAGGCTGTCACAGTGATTTCCGGACGTTTAAGCATGGATTCCAACGCCTGACATATACCGTCTGTAGATTTATCACGCTGTTCATGCAAAATAGCCCCCTCGCGGATCACATTATCGATGATGATAATGCTTCCCGGCCTTCCCAGCCTGATGGACCAGTCCAGATAGAGCAAGCTGCTTTCCTTATCAGCATCAATAAAAATCAAATCGAAGGGTTCTTCTTCCGCCAACGTTGGCAATGTTTTGCTCGCATCTCCCACGATGATTCTGATTTTGTGATCAAGTTGTGCCCTTTCAATATTATGCAGGGCCACCTTAGCGACTTCCGGCTCTTTTTCTAAGGTGATCAGCAAGCCATCGTCAGGCAATGCAGCGGCCATACATTGAGAACTATATCCCCCCAATGTGCCAAATTCCAAAATGCGTTTTGCACCGCTGATTTGCACCATCATATGCAAAAACTGCCCTTGCAACGGGGAAACATCAATGGCCGGCAGCCCTTGGCTGGTGTTGTATTCAAGTGTTTTATCAAGATTAGGGGATGGATGTAACAGTACTTTTTCAAGATAGTCATCAACGTTTGACCACTGTTGCTGAAACGCTATTTGCTGTAGGCTTGAATTCACAACATACTCCTTTCATCATGGTTAATATCAGGTTTTATATTGGAAAGACAAAATTCAGAAAGTAAGGGGGGAGGCAGGACACATTCCATTGACAGCCTGACAGTGATAAACCGTCGCATTCAAGCCTGTTTTTGCTTCATATTGGTGCTCAATGGCTCGTTTTACACTTTCCACTAAATCAGGGGGAAACAGTGCCACGACACAACCACCAAAACCACCGCCAGTCATCCGAACTCCACCATACTCACCAATCACGTTTTTTACAATCGTCACCAACACATTCACTTCATGCACCGTAATGTCGAAATCATCCCGCATGGAAATATGAGACTCCGCCATAAGCTGCCCCAAATGCAACAAGTTTCCCGCCCTCAAAGCATCAGCGGCTGCCAAGGTACGCAAATTTTCGGTAATCACATGACGGGCACGTTTGGCAAGTAACGGATTAAGCTGCGCCTGCCTGACACTAAACTCATCAAAGGAAACATCGCGCAATGCTGTCACACCGAAAAAACAAGCGGCTTCTTCACACTGTTGCCGGCGCGTGTTGTATTCACTGCCTGCCAGTTTTCTGGGTTTATTGGAATTAATGATCATCACTGCCATGTTATCCGGCATCGGTATTGCCTGCGTTTCCAGTGAGCGGCAATCAATCAGCAGGGCATGTTTTTCTGTGCCACAGGCCGAAATTAATTGATCCATGATGCCGGAATGACAACCGACAAACCGGTTTTCCGATTGCTGCCCATGCAATGCAATTGTTTTGGCACTGATATTGAGTTGATACAAGGCGTTAATTGTTTGGCCTATAACGACTTCCAGCGATGCTGACGAACTCAATCCTGCACCTTGTGGAATATTGCCGCTGACCGCGATATCCATCCCCTTGAAAGCATAACCGCCATCTGCCAGAGACTTGACTACGCCCCGAATATAATTTGCCCACATTTTCCCCGACTGAAAAAGTACCGGTTCAGAGAGATCAAATTCATCACATTCGTTGTGATAATCAACGGCAATAATCCGGATCTTGGTATCTTCACGCCTGGCGGCGCCAACAACCGTGTAATAACTGATTGCACAAGGCAAAACAAAACCATCGTTATAATCCGTATGTTCACCGATTAAATTCACTCTCCCCGGCGACTGAAAAAAATGGGCAGGAGGATAATGAAAATACGCATTGAAAGATCTTGCTACCTTTTGAATTAATGCTTCAATCACAATACCTTCCCTCAATAAGCGGGCTGTATCAAGCATCAGCGCGCGTTGAAACGGATATCACTCACACTGCACAATTGCCTTGCTGCCTGTTCTGGCGTCAAATCACGCTGGAGTTCAGCCAACATTTCATAGCCTACGGCAAATTTACGGACAGTGGCGGAACGCAATAGCGGCGGATAAAACAGCGCATGTAACTGCCAATGCTCAAGGCGATCTTCCTGAGCCTGATGATGAATATGACGTTGATGATTAAAAAAAGGTGCGAAATGCCAGCCCATTGAATACGGAAAGACACATTGGAACAGATTGTCGTATCGGCAGATCAGTTTTTTGAGGGCAATCGCCAAATCATCGCGCTGTCCTTCCGTCAGTTCATTCATGCGACGAACATGGCTTTTCGGCAATAACATCGTTTCAAACGGCCACATTGCCCAATAAGGCACAACTGCCAGCCAATGTTTTGTTTCCACCACTGTTCGGGAACCATCGTTCCGCTCAGCCTGAACATAATCCATCAATAAATTGGCCCCTTGTTGATGGTAATATTGCCGCAACAATTTATCTTTATTGGCTATCTCATCCGGCAGAAAATCACTGGCCCATATTTGCCCGTGGGGATGAGGCTGAGAACACCCCATCATCTCCCCTTTATTCTCAAAAACCTGTACCCAAATATAATGCTGCCCCAACACTTCTATCTGTTCATTCCACGTATCAATGACACGGCGGATTTGTTTCAGTGGCAACTCCGGCAATGTCTTACTGTGATCCGGAGAAAAACAGATGACGCGACAAAGGCCACTCACCGGCTCAGTCTTGAACAAAGGATTATCAGCAGGAGGCTGCCCATAGCTATTCTGTAATTTCTGTAAATCGGGCAAATCCGGCAATAAGGCAGAATAATCATTCTGGAATACGTAGATATCTTTATAATTTGGATTGATGTGACCTGAAGCCCTGATATTGCCCGGGCATAGAAAACAGTGTTCATCGTAGCTTGGCAATGTGGTGTGGAGAGGTTTTTCATTGAGCCCGCTCCACGGTCGTTTGGCTCGGTGTGGCGAAACAATGATCCATTTCCCTGTCAAAGGGTTATATCGTCTGTGTGGACAATCAACCGGATTAAATGGCATTTTTGGCATAACTGGGCGCTCTCTATCATCACCACACCAACCAACAACTTAACACATCATGGCTGTATTACTGTTTCATTTTATAGCCATCCGGATTTTGGGATTGCCAACGCCATGAATCTGCGGTCATGTCGATAATAGTGCGGCTTGCCTTCCACCCCAATTCCCGCTCAGCCTTTTCCGGGCTTGACCAGCATTCAGCGATATCTCCCGGACGGCGGGGACAAATTTCATAAGGAAGGGTTGTACCACATGCACGACTGAAAGCGTCGACCATTTCCAACACACTGGTGCCTTTTCCCGTGCCCAGATTGTAGATGTGCAGACCCGATTTCTTGCCAGCCACATTCAATGCAGCGATATGCCCGTCCGCTAAATCCATGACATGAATATAATCACGAACACCCGTTCCATCCGGCGTTGCATAATCATTTCCATAAACAGACAGTTTTTCCCGGCGCCCGACCGCCACCTGAGCAATATAAGGGACTAAATTGTTGGGAATACCTTGTGGATCTTCCCCCATTGTCCCGGAAGGATGCGCCCCCACCGGATTAAAGTAACGCAGCAATACGACAGACCAATCATTTTCTGCATAATGCAGATCAGACAAGCAACGCTCTACCATATACTTACTGGTGCCATAAGGGTTTGTGGTACTGCCGACCGGAGATTGTTCGGTCACTGGCATGACATCAGGATCACCATACACTGTCGCGGACGAACTAAAAATAATGCTTTTTACCCCCGCCTTGCTCATACTGCGTACCAGCACTAATGTTCCGTTGACGTTGTTGTCATAATATTCGATAGGCTTGGCAACCGATTCCCCAACCGCTTTCAGGCCTGCAAAATGAATGACCGACCGGATTTGGTGACGGGAAAAAATGGCATCAAGAAATGGCTCATCACGGATATCACCTTCATAAAACAGTGGCTGAACTCCTGTTAACGCTTCAATTCGAGCCAGAACCTCACGATTGGCATTACATAGGTTATCAATGATGACAGGAGTCATTCCGGCTTCAATCATTTGAACACAAGTATGACTGCCGATGTATCCCATTCCGCCTGTTACTAATATTTCCACACTGACCTCTTTTAAAAAATGATGACAATAAAATGATGGCAATAAAGAGTATATACCCAATGGATTTCAAGATGCAGCGTGATGGCTCTGGAATATCACGCGTTTTTGTCGTCCGCATCATTGCCAATCTGCCCTTGTTTTGGGGTTAAGGTCGCCTCGCCTTTCGTTTTTCTTCTGCATGATTTTTATCGTGATTTTTCTGACCGGTTTTTTGCACTAGGCGGCGTTCATTGCTCAGTATTGGTGTTATGATTGGCCTCATTCAGCCCGATGGGGATTTTTTTCGTTTAGCGATCAAACAGCTCACCCAATTCGGATTGAATGCTCTCACTGTGAGCCATTATTGGGATCAGTGAATTAGCTAAGAACCCATAAATCCGTACCTACCCATAACTCATTGATATCAATTCAACCGTAAAAAAAGAGGTATCTCCATGATTCAGTCACAAATTAACCGTGAAACCCGTCTGGCGCTGTCTGACAAAATTATCGCCATCAAGGCAAAGAAAGATCTTTCATTTGCCCAGATTGCTGATGGCACCGGTTTATCGGAAGTCTTCGTCACCGCGGCTATTCTGGGACAACACCCCCTGCCAGAAGAAGTGGCCAAGATTGTTGGCAAAAAACTGGATCTCGACAATGATGAAGTGGCGCTGCTACAGGCTATTCCTGTTCGGGGCAGCATAGAGGATCGCATTCCTACCGACCCAACGATGTATCGTTTTTACGAAATGCTGCAAGTTTACAACACTACGCTGAAAGCTCTGGTTCATGAAAAATTTGGCGATGGCATCATCAGTGCCATTGATTTCAAAGTCGATATTAAAAAGGTTACCGATCCCAATGGTGGTGAGCGCGCAGTGATTACTTTTGATGGTAAATATCTGCCGACCAAGCCATTCTGATAACAAGGTTACCAGCAACAATTGGCATATGGCCCCGGGATCGTATCATTAACCCACCATTTGAATGTTAATGCCGCTCGCCTGAGTGCGGGCTGTATCCGTTGGTTTTAAGCCACGTTAAGTTTCTGGGGAACAGTGCCAGGTTTTGTCCTGAACATCATAATAACCCGCTACCCAACAATGATAATCAGCAATAAAATTCCGATGATGAAAAAAATCATGTTTACCCAAGCCGTTGCAGTGAATGATCCTTTTTTCACCGACCTACACATAGGTTCACTGCCTGAGCACCCCGATGTTCAAATCATGCTGGCTCATTTTAATCAAGATTGCTATCGAGATAATTTGTTTGTTGAACATGGCATCTCGTTTCCGGATAAATTACAGAACGCCGTGAACAAACGGCGGGCGGAGTATCTGGCTGCGCGCTATTGCACACAGCAGGCCTTGAATAATCTGGGTTATCCTGACTTTCAAGTGATGAATGCGCCTGATCGTTCTCCCATTTGGCCTGATGACATTTGTGGCTCTATCTCCCATACCACCAACTGCACTATTGCCTTCGCCGCTCCCAATGCCAATTTCAAAATCATTGGTGCGGATATCGAACAGGAAATAAATGCAGATACCATCAAAAATGTTTCAGCCAGTATTCTCAAGGATGCTGAAATCACTTTATTGAAGAAATGCACATTGTCTTTCGAGCAGGCGTTTACACTCGCCTTCTCTATCAAAGAAAGTTTATTTAAGGCACTTTATCCCCATGTAAAACGCTTTTTTGATTTTCATGCTGCGGAGGTGACTTCAATTGACTGCAACAATCACACAGTGAACATCAGATTACTGCAAACGTTATCGGAACAGTATCGGGCAGATTCACAATTTCATGGAAAATTTGCCCTCATGCCCCACCAGCAAGTGCTGACTTACATTGTGGAGTAGCAGGCATTATCCGGAAAGAACTGTTTTTGAAACAATGAGTCTGACAGAAAAGATTTGAAAGAAAGGATTTGAAAAGAGTCGATTGAAGTAAAAAATGAATTCTGAGGCTCACCTAAAAAGCGAGCCTCGAAAAAACGATCAGATTAAGGCATCAGAGTGCTTTCTTTGACGCTTGCAAATAAAGCAATTCCAGACCAATTGTCGCGGCTGCAAGCGCGGTAATCTCAGATTGGTCATAAGCCGGAGCGACTTCCACGACGTCCATTCCGACGATATTCAATGGTTGCAGGCCACGCACGATTTTTAAAGCGCGATCTGACGTCAGGCCACCAATGACTGGCGTTCCTGTCCCCGGCGCAAATGCAGGATCAAGGCAATCAATATCAAAAGTCAGGTAGATAGGCAAATCGCCCACAATTGTTTTGATTTGCTCAACAACATCATCCACTCCGCGATCATTCACCTGACCGGCATCCAGCACGGTAAACCCATTATCCGTATCATGTTCAGTGCGAATGCCAATTTGTACCGAATGATGCGGGTCGATCAAACCTTCATTTGGTGCATGGAAAAACATCGTGCCGTGATCAAACTTACTGCCGTTCGGATAAGTATCCGTATGAGCATCAAAATGAATCAGTGCCATTTTGCCAAAATGTTTCGCGTGGGCACGCAATAACGGCAGGGTAATAAAATGGTCGCCACCAAAAGACAGCATACGCTTGCCTGATGCCAATACTTTTTCAGCGTGTTCCTGCAATTTATCGCTCATGTCTTGGGCATCACCGAAGTTAAATACCAGATCGCCACAATCCACGACATTCAGGCGCTTGCGCAAGCTAAAATTCCATGGCCAACGGCTGCTTTCCCAAGCCAAATTAGTCGACACCTGACGAATGGCGGCCGGTCCGTGGCGGCTGCCTGCACGCCCGGAAGTTGCCATATCGAAAGGCACCCCCGTGATGACCCATTCTGCATCGCTTGAATAAGGTTGAAAATTCAATGGAAAACGCAGGAAACCGAAAGCATTTGAAACCAAAGAATTATCAATTTGGTTTCCTAAGGAGCTAATACTCATGAAATATCCTCAAAGACCCTGTGCTCATCCATTCAACATGTCATGCATTCAACATGCCTGATAGAAGCGCAGGATTTATTTACGCCAGAAAACTACTCATCTTCCAAATAAGTGTAACCATACAAGCCACTTTCAAACTCTTGCAGGAACTGCTCTTGCAAGTTTTCATCCAGATCAGTTGATTTCACTTGATCACGGAAGCGGGTCAGCAACACTTTCGGCTCCAGTTTGACATATTGAAGCATATTGGCGACGGAATCACCTTCCTCACTCTGCTGGTATGTCACTTCACCCTTTTCCGATACATAAACATCTATGGCGGCGGTATCACCGAACAGGTTATGCATGTTACCCAAGATTTCTTGGTAGGCACCGATCATAAAGAAACCTATCAGTGGCGGATTATCCGGATCATAAGCTGGCATTGGCATGGTTGTCGCGACACCATCACCATCAACATAATGGTCAATCGTGCCATCAGAATCACAGGTAATGTCCAACAGAACTGCGCGGCGATCCAGTGGCTTATCCAATCCTTCAATGGGCAGGACAGGGAATAACTGATCGATGCCCCACGCATCCGGCATAGACTGAAATAACGAGAAATTCACATAGAATTTATCAGCCATTCGCTCTTGTAATTCATCAATAATCGGACGGTGGGCGCGGTTGCTTGGATCAAGATCCTGCTGAATATGGCGGCAGATGTTTAAGTACAGTTCTTCAGCCCATGCCCGCTCTGACAGGCTCAACATGCCATGGGCGTACTGGGTATGCACTTCATGCAGGTCAAACTGGCTGTCATGCAACCATTCACGCAGGGAACGGCGGTTACCGTCAGACTGCATTTCCAGCCAGGTTTCCCACAAGCTGCTCAGGGGACGTGTCGCATCTTCTGCCGGCGGTGTTGTTTCAGTAAACTCGTTGCGTTCAACGCCAATCACATTGGAAATTAAAACCGTGTGATGGGCAGTCAATGCCCGGCCGGATTCCGTAATCACGGTCGGATGAGGTAATCTATGTTCCTCACACGCATCACCAATGCCCCAAATGACATTATTCGCGTATTCATTCAGACCGTAGTTAACCGAGCACTCAGACTGAGAACGGGTTCCTTCATAATCGACGCCCAAACCACCGCCAACGTCAAAGCACTGAATGTTGACACCCAGTTTCGCCAATTCAACATAAAAGCGGGCTGATTCGCGTACACCTGTCGCCACATCACGAATATTCGCCAATTGAGAACCCAAATGGAAATGCAGCAGTTGCAGGCTATCCAATTGCCCCGCAGAACGCAGCATTTCAACCAATTGCAATACCTGCGCAGCAGCCAGGCCAAATTTTGATTTTTCACCGCCACTCGCCTGCCATTTCCCCGACCCCTGAGATGCCAGACGTGCCCGCACCCCTAAACGAGGGATCACATTCAGGCGTTTGGCTTCCTCCATCACCATTTCAATTTCAGACATCTTCTCGATGACCAGATACACTTTATGTCCCAGTTTTTCACCGATCAGTGCCAGACGAATATATTCGCGATCCTTGTAGCCATTGCAGACAATCACTGTGCCGGTCATGCCGGCATGGGCCAATACAGCCATGAGTTCTGCCTTAGAACCGGCTTCCAGCCCGACCGGTTCATTTGCATTTGCCAACGTTTCAATGACACGGCGCTGCTGATTCACCTTAATCGGGTATACCAGGAAATAATCCCCTTGGTAACCATAAGATTCACGTGCACGTTTAAAGGCAGCATTAATGGAACGCAGGCGATGTTGCAAAATCTGTGGAAAACAAAACAATGCGGGCAAACGTAACTGTTTTTTTTCTTCCTGAACTTTTTTCACCAAATCAGCGAGTTCAACTTGAGCCCCCGGTAAATCAGGATTTGGACAAACACTGACATTACCCAGATCATTGACATAGTAATAGTTGCCACCCCAGTATGCGATGTTATAGGTCTGTCGCATTTTACGAGCGATATTATCATTCATGGCAGTCTCCTTCATGGAGTTGAGGTTTGCCTTCACCTGTAAAGTCAATAACCCAAGGCACTGTTTTATCGTGCGTATCTTGCGCATTAAAAAATGTCAGGGAACAGCATGCTCTTAAATTATAGGAACGTTTAGAAGAAACTAAACAGTATACTTACTATGTGACTATATGATGCCAACTCAATATCACCTGCGTATATGTTGCAGGTAACATCGAAATGAATTCATATTAAAAAGGAAGGGACTTGATGTGAATACATCAGTGGCATAATGTGGCTGTTGGCCGTCAACAATCAGCAGATAATGGTTCATAACCCCATTCACCCCCACATGGCTTACCTTACAGCAAGCCGTTTCTCAGTTGAGAAGGCAGGACATAAACACGCCTGCAAACGCCCTGTAACTTTAAGAAAAAAACGAATTCAGTTACGCGCGCAGTTTATACCTGTAATCTGACAAAATTGCAAAATGAAATTGAAGTAAATTAAATAAGAAACCCCCCATCGTTTTTAGTACAGAAAGCTAAAATGTCACACCACAAAAGCTATTTAAAATTAAAAAGACTGGTAACATTAGCGATAGTGACTTAAAATAGCCGTCTAGATGGTAAAACATCCGCCCTGAATCAATTCGCCTTTAAACCCAAAATTATATTTAAGGTAATGAAATATAATGACTACACATCTTTTTACTTCTGAGTCTGTATCGGAAGGACATCCAGATAAAATTGCTGATCAGATTTCCGATGCTGTCCTTGATGCAATCTTAGAACAAGATCCTAAAGCGCGTGTTGCCTGCGAAACTTATGTCAAAACAGGTATGGTTATGGTTGGTGGAGAAATCACGACCAGTGCTTGGGTTGATATTGAAGAAATTACTCGTCGTACTGTACGTGAAATCGGCTATACCAGTTCAGATATGGGCTTTGATGCTAATTCATGTGCCGTCATCAGTGCGATCGGTAAACAGTCCCCAGATATCAACCAAGGTGTTGACCGTGCAGATCCTTTAGAACAAGGTGCCGGTGACCAGGGGCTGATGTTTGGTTATGCAACCAATGAAACTGATGTTCTGATGCCAGCGCCTATCACTTATGCACACCGTTTAGTCGAGCGTCAGGCTGAAGTGCGTAAAAACGGCACGCTGCCATGGTTGCGCCCTGATGCAAAAAGCCAGGTCACATTCCAGTATGATAATGGCAAAATTGTTGGCATTGATGCCGTTGTGCTTTCTACCCAGCATTCAGAAGATATTAATCAAAAAGCGCTGCAAGAAGCTGTCATGGATGAAATCATCAAGCCAGTCCTGCCAACAGAATGGCTGACCCCGATGACTAAATATTTCATCAACCCGACCGGCCGTTTCGTTATCGGTGGCCCGATGGGTGACTGTGGCCTGACTGGCCGTAAAATCATTGTCGACACATACGGTGGTATGGCACGTCATGGTGGCGGGGCATTCTCTGGTAAAGATCCTTCTAAAGTTGACCGCTCAGCGGCTTACGCTGCGCGTTACGTCGCCAAAAACATTGTTGCAGCAGGTCTGGCAGATCGCTGTGAAATCCAGGTTTCTTATGCTATCGGTGTTGCAGAGCCTACCTCTATCATGGTGGAAACATTCGGTACTGAAAAAGTGTCAACTTCAACACTGATCCAGTTAGTTCGTGAATTCTTCGATCTGCGCCCTTATGGCCTGATTAAGATGCTGGATCTGCTTCACCCAATCTACCGTGATACTGCGGCATATGGCCACTTCGGTCGTGAGCAGTTCCCATGGGAAGCAATAGATAAAGCAGACATTCTACGTGAAGCAGCAGGATTGAAATAATTCTTTGCTAACGACCAAGGCCCGCAAATTTTGCGGGTTTTTTGTTATTCCATGCGAACTTATCCGGATATCAATCAACTGTGCAACCAATGAGAGATAAGGAACCTATTCCGGCATTATGAAATCCACCAGTGTTTCCCCCTCCCTACAGCAAAACGTTATGGACACCATGCGACAAAAACTGGCACAGGCGAATCATTTTTTACAAAAAGACTTTCCTGAACCCAGTATCAGCTACCGCCAGCGAGGAACAATTGCGGGTAGTGCCCGGTTGCAGGATTGGGAAATCCGATTGAACCCAATCTTGCTGAACGAAAACAAACAAGCATTCATTGATCAGGTCATTCCCCATGAACTGGCACATTTATTGGCTTATTACCAGTTTGGCAAAGTTGCTCCGCACGGAAAAGAGTGGCGCTTCATTATGGAAAACGTGTTCAATGCCCCTGCGGAACGAACCCACCAATTTTCCGTACATTCAGTGCGCAGTCAAATATTCACTTATTGCTGTTGCTGCCAAAAACATGAGCTGACCGTCAGACAACACAACAAAGTCCTCAAGGGAAGCGTTTGCTATGTTTGTCGACAGTGTGGAGAAAAACTAAAAATAGACAAATAACAATGACTCCATTTTCAGGGAAACTGATTCACCAGAGTGATCATTATCTGTCATTCAATGAATTTTGTGTTTATTTTCTGATTTGATTCGCTCAGCGTCTTCTATTATCTGATCTGCTGTTTTCCCATGAAGGGAATGAATAAATTTCTGTTCCAACTTATCGACATTGATATGATAACTATTGCTATTTTTGTTATCTTTAAGTAAATCATCAAAATCAATACTATTAAGCATAGTGATATTCAATGCATCATCGAATTGTAATTTTTTATCCTCTGATAAAGAATCCCTGATTTTTTCAATGGTCATTTTTACTGTTATTTCATTTGACCCATCAACTCTCAATGGATTATCACATCCTGTCAACACAAATCCCAGAAAACAAATGACTAACAATTTTCTCATGATTAACCTCGGCCATTACCATTAATATAATAATAGCAGAAGTCAAATTAATAAAGTTTTCATCTCTAATTTTTTATTATTGGACAATAAATTCCTTCATTGGCTCAAAAAAAACACTCAATTATGAAACCATTAAATAGTACTGAGTAAAAACATAATAAAATAAATAAAAAAACCAAACGTATTTGTTGCTATCACAGAAAATAATATTGGCGAGCAATCGCGTTTTCAGGTTAACAGAAAAATAATTTCTCGCAGAAAATGTAAACCTGCGGGAGATATTCCTGTCAGGCATGTGCCTCATTTATTGATACTCATCTATTATATTTAGATTCATATTTATTAGATAATTAAGACTTAATCCGATAATCAATCTTGAATATATGTCCTAGCATACAAAAAAAACAAAGTACCCGGAGAATATAATGAAAATGTTACATGATATTGCCAAAGAATTGTTACCGGCTAGATCTTACAAGATGTTGATTAATGGAGAATGGATCGACAGTCTTTCTAAAAATACGATGAAAAGCTATAACCCGGCAACGGGGGAATTACTGACAGAATATGCTGCGGGCAATGCCGATGATGTCGCGCTTGCCGTTAAAGCAGCCCGAAAGGCCTTGCCTGAATGGAGCAACACTTCTCCTGCGGAAAGGCAAACTCTGTTATTGAAAATTGCCGACCGGCTGGAAGCTGAAGCAGAACGTTTTATCACGCTGGAAACACTGGATGGCGGTAAGACTCAAAAGCTGTGCCGCAATTTTGATATTCCTTTCTCTATTGATCATTTCCGTTATTTTGCAGGTGTGATCCGTGCACATTCTGACGCCTCCGATATTATCGATAAAGATACACTCAGCTTAGTAATCAGAGAACCCCTTGGGGTCGTCGGACAAATTATTCCGTGGAACTTCCCGTTGTTGATGGCCGCCTGGAAAATTGCCCCTGCCCTTGCCGCAGGCAACACCATTATCATCAATCCGGCAAGTCTGACGCCAATCACGTTACTCGAATTGGGCCGTATCCTGAATGAGGTTCTACCTGCGGGCGTTGTCAATATCGTTACAGGACGTGGCTCAGTTGTCGGTCAGGCTATTCTCGACCATGACGGCATTGACAAGGTAGCCTTTACCGGCTCAACAGAAATCGGTTACAACGTTGCCACCGCTGCGGCCAAGAGGTTGATCCCTGCGACACTGGAATTGGGGGGGAAATCTGCCAATATCGTATTCCCTGATGCCAATATGAAAAAGGCAGTAACGTATGCCGCCAATGCGATTTTGCTGAATCAGGGGCAAGCCTGTGAATCCGGCTCTCGATTATTCTTGCACCGAGATATTTACGATGAATTCCTGAAATCGCTGAAAACCGTATTTGAATCTGTCAAAGTCGGTGATCCTATGTCTGCCGAAACAGAAATGGGGAGTCAGGTCAGCGAAGAACAAATGAAAACAATTTTAGGCTATATCGACCTCGCCAAGCAGGAAGGTGCGACCGTGCTGACTGGCGGAAAACGTATAACAGGTGAGGGATATGATGATGGCTTCTTTATCCAGCCGACTATTCTGACGAATGTCACTAATAATATGCGAGTTGCACAGGAAGAAATTTTCGGTCCTGTATTATGTGTTATCCCCTTCAGCCATGAAGAAGACGTGATCGCAATGGCCAATGATTCCGAATATGGTCTTGCCGGAGCAGTCTGGACACAGGATATTAACCGGGCCTTACGTGTTTCTAAGGCTGTGAAAGCAGGCCGTATGTGGATCAATACCTACCATGAACTTCCTGCCCATGCCCCTTTCGGGGGTTATAAGAAGTCAGGGCTGGGACGTGAAACACATAAGATGATGTTAGACGCTTATTCTGAAGTGAAAAATATCTATATTAGTACTAAAGATTAGTACTGAAGACAATTAATGTATCAATAACAATAAGATCACCATCGATAAAGAGGGTGATCTTAAAAATCACCACAACCTTATTTAAAAGAAAATGGAAGGCTATGTAAATAATCAGCTTTCAATTCCAGCTCAAAGAGCGTATCTGATTTTTCGAGACATTTTCGCATCTCTGCCCCGGCAGCCTGATATTCAGGGTAATCGCCACTATCAATGAGTTTCGGCCCTAAACTTTGCCATTGTTCTTTTGTTGGCCATTGGGCATATCCAATATAATCTCCTGATTTATCTTTATGCAATCTGGAGCCTAACGAGCCAGAAAGTAAATATATCCCTTCCGTTCTCTTTTTCCAGGCCTTAACGAACGTTTCTTCCATCCCTGGATAAACTTTGAATCGATAAATCGCAATAAACATAGCTATTTCCTTACAATTAATATTATTCAAAAAATGATTATTTTAAATATAGAAAATGGCAGATGCATAATGAGTTTCAAAATATAGCACGCTACACAGGAAGCATAGAACCCAAAATAGATAACTTGACAGCATCATCAATTATCAGAAATCATCATAGAAATAATACTCATTGTTCCTGATATATCATGGCAGTGTCTCCGAACTTTTATTTTCGATACATAATCATTGGTATTTCTGGGAAAAGAATGTGTGGAAAAACGTAATATACTTTAATGAATTACAAAGAATACTTTTAAGTATTTTTGCAAAAAATGGTCACTTAATAGGTGGCCATTTTTATCATGCAATAAGGAAAACAGAGCCAAGTCAGGCGCAGTGTTAAAAGCTCAATCAAGCAATAAATCAGATATGCCAGACATTTCCTCCATCATAATATGACAGCGTTTCCGATTTTTCATCGTTGTTACGTAATCGACAGGCTCAGACAAGGAACGGGTGAAAAATCTCGACATGCTGCTGGAATTATTGAGACTGATGGTACAAAGAATGTCAGGTGGTAAATATGCTGCGGGTCCAGAAGCCGGTATTCGTGGGTAAGGTCCGGGATTCGGCCCTGTCGGTGCATCCACATAATCCTCGTTGTCGACAGTTTGTGCCACTTCATACCTATTCCTTTCGGCATTATAATTATATCGAATCACTCGGTGAATTTGCGCAATAGGAATATGAAGATAGGCTGCGTATTCACGTTGATCACCAAAAGCCGCCAACATTTGATTGTAAATTTCCGTATCGCCTGTCTGCTGCTCATAATATCTAAATGATCGTTCAACACTATAAAAATTATCAGTTGGACGTATTTCATAAATATAAAATGGCAACCTTCCCAGGCCTTCAATACCACTAATAGTAATTGTTTCACCTAAGCTAATAGCTTGGTTTAAGTCGGATGTTGTCGAAATAAAAGCTGACTGCTCAGAAGCAGGGGATGTTGGATTAGAACCGCCCAAAGAAGCCCCCTCAACATGCCTCAAGAGATCATCATTCGTCCCCCAAGCGTTAAACCCTGGGGGATTGTTAGCCGAAATCCTTGTAAAAGGACGATAATCCACTCGATAAAAGAAGACAACAGCCAGCGATTGAGTCGCGTATAAAAATAAAACAAATAATAACGTGAGTAGTTTTACTATTTTCATATAACCCCCTAAGAGGTAAATTTATTTATTTTTTCAAAAAGTTTTTCACCCAATTCCCTTTCCTTCGCTACCTATCCACTATTTTCGATATCCACCATGTCCGTTATGTTTATATCCAATGGTTTTCAAGTGCAGGAGCTCCCATTTAATCCTCAGGAACATAGAAGAGAGTGATAAATGATTAAAATTGAGTCCATGTGATAATAAAGTATAGTAGATGTTGTTAAAATGTTAAAATAAAAGCAGCACGTAGCTCCAACAAACGGCCTATAACCGTTTACTACGCTACGGTACTGAGTTGGGAATAGAAATTCGTGTGTTTTGAGTTTGACTCACCAATCTCAATATTGGGGAAGTATTGGGGAAGTATTGGGGAAGTATTGGGGAAGTATTGGGGAAGAATATAAAATGATATCAGGAGAATGGGAAATCAAATTAAGAACAGAATCACCAATGCAACAACCCGTTTTCGATGAATCAACCAAGCCTGAGATACAGCAAAGTTTTCTTCAAGGAGAACTTTGCTGTATCTCAGGCAATTAAGATTTTGATTAACCAAAACCCAAGTTAATGATTACAACCAGAATAACCAGGCGATCCCAGAAATAATGGCAATGCACGCCAGATTCAGCACGATGCCGACCCTGACCATTTCAGATTGCTTGATATAACCAGAACCATAAACAATCGCATTCGGTGGCGTTGCAACAGGCAGCATAAATGCGCAGGATGCACCAATACCAATGATCATGGTCAATACCATCACTGGCATCCCCAGTGCTTCTGCAACGGTAGCAAAGATAGGTACAAGCAGCGCCGCACTCGCAGTGTTGCTGGTGAATTCGGTCAGGAAGATAATAAATGTCGCAATCGCAACTATGATCACAAACCAGGGGCTTGTACCAAACGTTGCCGCCATACCATTTGCCATGACTTCACTGGCTCCCGAATCTTTCAGGACAGCACTTAATGTCAGGCCACCACCGAACAGCATCAATACGCCCCATTCAGTGTTGTTCTGAATCTGTGACCATGTTGATACACCTGTAATGCCAATCAGAATGGCAGCACTGACTGCGATAATGGTATCCAGATCTTTAATGCCACCAAGCGCATCGCTGATTAATGAACTGAAAATCCAGCACACGACAGTCAACAGGAAAATCATCATGGCAATGATACGCTTGCCATTCCATTGCAGGTGCTCTAATTCCAGATCAAATTTGTGGTTCAGATTCGGGCGCAGCATGATGTACATCAGAACAACCATAACCGGCAACAGAATAAGCACCATCGGTACACCGTATTTCATCCATGTGACGAAATCCATACCCAATTGTGCCGCTGCAATCGCATTCGGCGGGCTGCCAACCAATGTTCCCAAACCACCAATGCTTGCACTGTATGCCACTCCCAACAGAACAAATACAAATGTGTTGCGTTCAGAGCGCACATCCAGATTAGCCAAAATACCAAGGATAAGAGGTAACATCATAGCAGCCGTTGCCGTGTTGCTGATCCACATAGAAAGTAACGCTGTGATGCCAAATATCAGCAATACCGCAACAGACAAGCGTCCACGGGCAATAACCAGTAAACGGTTCGCTATCAGTCTGTCCAGGCCCTGGATATGTAACGCCGTTGCCAGTGCAAATCCACCGAAAAACAAAAAGATGATCGGGTTCGCAAAAGATTTCAGCGCGTCACTGGTCCCCATCAATCCCAGCCCAACAGCCAGAATTGGAATACACAGTGCAGTAATCGTAACGTGAATGGCTTCCGTCAACCATAGCACACCAACAAATGCCATCAATGCCAACCCTGCGTTTGCTTTTTCTCCATAAGGCAAAAACTTAAGCAGGACTACAAGCAAGATGATATCCAGCGCGAGAATAATTAAGCCTCTTTTATTTAAAGGGGTAGGCCCAACCGCTGGGGTTAAAGATTCAGAAGCGTCCATGAAGACTCCATAAAACAATGAAACATAACTCTGTAATGTAAAAAGAATAATTAATGAATCATTGCCATAAATGTTAAAGAATTACATTACATGTGAAATAATAAGGAGTATCAACAAGGAAGAAAATATGAGTTGTGTGATTTTGGGATCTGCTACGCGGGATTTGTCTAATTTCTAAAAGGTTGATCAAAAAACAAGCTTATTTTCTGTTGCCATATCACACTTTCATGTAATAACTGTGTATATAATCACCACAAAGAATAAAATTTTCTTTTGTGTAACAGGCGAAAGAGCCTAGACCCTTTCGCCGAAACATAAAAAATATTTATTTTTTAGCGTATCTGGCTGGCTATTTTATGCCTGGCCTTTCACTTCTTTCAGACCGTTAAAAGGTGCACGGTTACCTAATGCTTCTTCAATACGGATCAGCTGGTTGTATTTCGCAACACGGTCAGAACGGCTCATAGAACCAGTTTTGATTTGGCCTGCCGCAGTACCTACTGCCAGATCAGCAATGGTTGCATCTTCAGTTTCACCGGAACGGTGTGAAATGACCGCAGTATAACCCGCATCTTTTGCCATCTTGATTGCAGCCAGAGTTTCAGTCAGAGAACCGATCTGGTTGAATTTGATCAGAATGGAGTTTGCGATACCTTTTTCGATGCCTTCTTTCAGGATCATGGTGTTGGTTACGAACAGATCGTCACCAACCAACTGGATTTTGTCACCCAGTACTTTAGTTTGGTAAGCAAAACCGTCCCAATCAGATTCGTTCAGGCCATCTTCAATGGAAACGATAGGGAACTCTTTGGTCAGGCCTTCCAGATAATGGGTGAATTCCTGAGAAGTGAAGGTTTTGCCTTCGCCTTTCAGTTCATAATTACCGGTTGCTTCGTTATAGAATTCAGACGCTGCACAGTCCATCGCCAGAGTAATGTCTTTACCCAGTACGTAACCCGCCTGTTCAACAGCTTCTTTGATGGCAGCCAGTGCTGCTGCGTTGGATTCCAGGTTTGGCGCGTAGCCACCTTCATCTCCCACCGCCGTGCTCATGCCTTTTGCTTTCAGCACTTTTGCCAGATTGTGGAAAACTTCAGAACCCATGCGCACAGCTTCTTTCAGTGTGCTTGCGCCAACCGGCTGGATCATGAATTCCTGAATATCAACGTTGTTGTCAGCGTGCTCACCACCGTTGATGATGTTCATCATTGGCAGAGGCATAGAGAATTTGCCCGGGGTACCGTTCAGCTCAGCAATGTGCTCGTACAGCGGCATACCTTTCGCTGCTGCCGCTGCTTTGGCGTTCGCGAGGGAAACGGCCAAAATCGCGTTAGCACCGAAGTTAGATTTGTTTTCAGTACCATCCAGCTCGATCATGATCTTGTCGATGTTAGCCTGATCTTTCGCATCCTGACCAGCCAGAGCCTGTGCAATCGGACCGTTAACCGCAGAGATAGCTTTCAATACACCTTTACCCATGAAGCGAGATTTATCGCCATCACGCAGTTCCAGCGCTTCACGTGAACCTGTTGATGCACCTGATGGTGCAGCAGCCAGACCAACAAAGCCCCCTTCCAGATGCACTTCTGCTTCTACAGTTGGGTTACCACGGGAGTCGATGATTTCACGGCCAAGCACTTTAACGATTTTGGACATTAGGTTTTCCTCAAGTCACAAGTTAAATTTCGGGCAACAGGTCAAAGCTGATAACCACTCGCTTAAAAAGCATGAACTTCACAAGCGCGAGCTTAAAACCACCCATTGCCCCACATCTTATTTCAACTGGCCTTTCTGATATTTGCCTGCGGCTTCGACGAAGCCTGCAAATAACGGATGACCATCGCGAGGCGTTGAAGTGAATTCTGGATGGAACTGACACGCCACAAACCACGGATGCGCCGGATTTTCAACGATTTCTACCAGTTTATTGTCGATTGAACGGCCTGCAATGCGCAAACCTGCATTTTCAATGCGCTGCAACAACAAATTGTTCACTTCATAACGATGGCGATGACGCTCAACAATGTCATCCTGACCATAAAGCTGACGAACCAGACTGCCTTCAGTCAAATGACACAGCTGACCACCCACACGCATCGTTCCGCCGAGATCACTCTCTTCGCTACGTACTTCTAGGTTGCCGTCTTCATCACGCCATTCGGTGATCAGACCAACAACCGGTAACTTACATTCAGGCTCAAATTCAGTGGAATTGGCACCAGCCATCCCCGCAACGTTACGGGCAAATTCAATCAGAGCCACCTGCATCCCCAAACAAATCCCCAAATAAGGGACTTTGTTCTCACGGGCATAACGTGCAGTCATAATTTTGCCTTCGATACCACGGCCACCAAAGCCACCCGGTACCAGAATCGCATCCAGGCCTTTCAGCATTTCAACACCACGGGTTTCAACGTCCTGTGAGTCGATCAGTTTGATGTTGACAGTCAGGCGATTTTTCAGCCCGCCGTGCTTCAGTGCTTCAATCACTGATTTATAAGCATCGGGTAATTCAACATATTTGCCCACCATCCCAATGGTGACTTCACCTGATGGGTTGGCTTCCTCATAAATGACCTGTTCCCATTCAGACAGATCCGCTTCCGGGCATTCGATGCTGAATCGTTTACAAATATAATCATCTAAGCCCTGAGATTTCAATAGGCCTGGGATTTTATAAATGGAATCAACATCTTTTAAAGAGATAACCGCTTTCTCTGGTACGTTACAGAAAAGCGCAATTTTTGCCCGCTCATTAGCAGGAATAATGCGGTCTGAACGGCAAATCAGCACGTCCGGCTGAATGCCAATGGACAGCAGCTCTTTCACAGAATGCTGGGTTGGCTTAGTTTTCACTTCGCCCGCAGCCGCCATGTAAGGCACCAAAGTCAGATGCATGAACAGGGTATTTTCGCGACCCACTTCAACCGCCATTTGACGGATAGCTTCCAGGAATGGCAGGGATTCGATATCACCGACAGTACCGCCAATTTCCACCAGCACAACATCATGGCCTTCTGCGCCACGAATAATGCGGTCTTTGATTTCATTGGTGATGTGAGGGATAACCTGAATGGTTGCACCCAAATAATCGCCACGGCGTTCTTTGCGCAGCACTTCGGAGTAGACACGGCCGGTCGTGAAGTTATTGCGGCGTGTCATTTTGGTTCGGATGAAACGTTCGTAATGACCTAAATCAAGATCAGTTTCAGCGCCGTCTTCGGTCACGAAAACTTCCCCGTGTTGGGTTGGGCTCATTGTACCTGGATCAACGTTGATATACGGGTCCAGTTTCATAATGGTGACATTGAGTCCACGGGCTTCGAGTATAGCCGCCAAAGAGGCTGCGGCAATGCCTTTACCCAGAGAGGATACGACCCCGCCGGTCACAAAAATATAATTAGTTTTCATGCTGAACCTGAAAGTTTAGGTTTAAAAGAATGATGAATATAACAGGACGGGAAAGCAGTATACCCTAACCTTAATTTCGCTACAAACCATCTGAGCAGGTTAAAGTGCCGGACAATCCGCGATACAGCGAAATGGGCATACTGATTTTTCTTTAAATTCATCAGGTTATTAGGCTAAAATTTTTTCGCCAGATTCAGAATATTCAGCCATTTATGCGACATCCCTTTCGCATTTTCCTGTCTATTTTCCGTTGTTCTCCGTTCTTGCTGCCTTAAGTGTGCTGATTTTTAACTCGCTGCCACATTTCTTCCATCTCTTCCGGAGTAGCAGTTTCCAGTGACAAGCCTTTGTCGAAGATCAGCTTTTCAACGTTACGGAAACGCTGTTCAAATTTATGGCAGGCCTTTTGTAGAGCCATCTCCGGCTTATGCCCCAAATGGCGGGATAAGTTGACCACTGAAAACAGCAAATCCCCCAATTCTTCTTCCAGTCGGGCTTCATCAATCACGGCCTGCTGCGCTTCGTCCATCACCTCATCAATCTCTTCATAGACTTTATCCAGCACAGGGCCGAGTGTATCCCAGTCAAACCCCACTGAAGCGCAACGTTTTTGGATTTTATAAGCTTTCATGAGCGCCGGTAGACTGGCAGGAATGTCATCCAATACTGAATGCTGATCTTTTTCAGCCCTTTCCGCTGATTTGCGCTGCTCCCAGCTCTTTATTGCCTCTTCGCCACTGATCCCGGCTTGTTGATTGAAAATATGAGGATGCCGACGCTCCAGTTTGTCACATACCGCCTCACAAATATCATCAAAATCGAACTGTTGCTGTTCCTCGGCCATCTGTGCATAAAACACAATGTGAAACAGGAGATCACCCAGCTCTTCTTTCAGGGCATCCGGATCATGACGTTCAATCGCATCAAGGACTTCATAAGTTTCTTCCAGCGTGTAGGGTGCAATCGAAGCAGAAGTCTGTACTTTATCCCAGGGACAACCATTTTCGGGATGGCGCAATTGCGCCATCACCCCTTTAAGCCGTTCAATAGAAATAGGTTTCATCTTATCCATATTTTGATCAATTACCGTGTAAACGTCTGGCTTCAATGACATCGGGCAATTGATTGAGCTTTGCCAATACCCGACCGAGCACTTGTAAGTTGTAAATCTCAATATTCATATCAATGGTGGCAAGCTGCTGTTTCACATCGCTCCGGCTACTGACCCCGAGCACATTGACTTTTTCATTGGCGAGGATGGTCGTGATATCCCGCAATAACCCGCTACGGTCATTAGCCACTACCCGTACCACAAGGGAGTAACCACTGGAATAACTTTCGCCCCAAACGGCTTCAACAATCCGTTCCGGTGAGCTGGCTTCCAGCTCAACCAATTGGTCGCAATCAGAGCGGTGAATGGAGATCCCGCGCCCACGGGTAATAAACCCGATGATTTCATCCCCCGGAATGGGCTGGCAGCAACGGGCAATGTGATGCATCAGGTTGCCAACGCCTTCGACAACAACCCGGCCATTGTCTTTCGAGGTACTGCGGGCGGAATGGGCTTTGTTTTCCAGTGTGCGAAGCGCCTTGCGATCTTCTTCTTCCGCCGTGGTTTTGTTGAATTTACTTTGCAGGAAATTCACCAACTGATGGATACGAATGTCACCAACCCCGATCCCCGCCAATACTTCTTCCAATGAATGGACGTTATAACGGGCGATCAGTTCTTTTTCAGCTTCTTTCAGTGTGAGCCCCAGATGGGCCAGTTCGTTGTCCAGCATCTGGCGGCCGGCAATGATATTCTTGTCACGATCTTGCTTGCGGAACCAATTGTGGATTTTCGCGCGGCCACGACTGGTGGTGACATAGCCAAGGTTCGGGTTCAGCCAATCCCGGCTGGGGTTGGGTTGTTTCTGGGTGATGATTTCAATCTGATCGCCCATTTGGAGCTGGTAACTGAAAGGAACGATCCGACCGCCTATCTTTGCCCCGATACAACGATGCCCGACATCACTGTGGATATGATAGGCAAAATCCAGCGGCGTAGAACCGATTGGCAGGTCAATCACATCCCCTTTTGGCGTAAAGACATAAACCCGGTCATCAAACACCTGACTGCGCACTTCATCCAGCATTTCGCCGGAATCCGACATCTCTTCCTGCCATGCAATCAGTTTGCGCAACCATGCAATGCGGCTTTCATAACTGCCGGATTTGCCGCCGCCAATTGCCGTGCCTTCTTTATATTTCCAATGTGCGGCAACGCCCAGCTCGGCATCATCATGCATCTGGCGGGTACGGATCTGAATTTCGAGGGTTTTGCCATTTGGCCCTAACACCACAGTATGAATGGATTGATACCCGTTCGGTTTTGGGTTGGCAACGTAATCATCGAACTCATCCGGCAAATGACGATAGTGGGTGTGTACAATCCCTAATGCGGCGTAGCAATCCTGCAAACGATCGACAACAATCCGCACGGCACGCACATCAAACAATTCGTCAAAGGCCAGCGACTTTTTCTGCATTTTGCGCCAAATGCTGTAAATATGTTTGGGACGCCCGTATATTTCCCCGTTGATCCCCTCTTTCAACATATACTTACGCAAAGTGGTAATGAATTTTTCGATATATTGCTCTCGATCAATCCGGCGTTCATGCAACAAATTGGCAATTTTTTTATATTCATCGGGATGCAGGTAACGGAAGCAGAAATCCTCCAGTTCCCACTTTAATTGCCCGATCCCCAAGCGGTTGGCAAGGGGGGCATAAATATTGGAACACTCTTTGGCTGCCAGTACGCGCTCATCTTCACTGGCATCCTTCACTTCCCGCAAATGGGCAATGCGCTCTGCCAGTTTGATGATCACACAGCGAAAATCTTCCACCATCGACAGCAGCATCCGGCGAACATTATCGACCTGCACTGAACAGATTGCATCGGTATGCGTGGCCTTAAGCTGACGAATGGCATCCATTTCCAGAACACCATTGACCAGATTCGTGATGGAGTTGCCAAACGTCTCTGTCATTGTTTCGCTATCGAGTAGCTTGGCATTAAGAATGGGAAAAAGCAGCGCAGCGCGCATACTGTCATTATCCATGCTCAATGTGGACAGGATCTCCACCATTTCCACACCACGCCACAGCAACAGTTCTGCATCGGGGTGATCCTGGACTTTTTCGTGACAGTAACGCCATGTTTCAGCCAATTTTTCACTGGATTGTGGATTAGTGATATTTAAACTCGCGATCCACTTATCGACAGCAAATTCACCTGCCGGTGTGAGATGCGCACTTCTGACTGCAACCATAATTTCTCCCTACTCAATGACCACGGGTTCATGGCAGAGCATTAATTCGCGAAAGGCCATTTATTCGTGAAAGGCCATGAGTTCGCGACTAATCACCCACACCTGATAAATCGTGCCTGATAAATAGTGCCATGGACTCCAGATGGCTGGTGTGCGGAAACATGTCCAGCATCCGCACACTGACAAGATGATAACCCGCCTCCAACAGAGCTTTACTGTCCCGTGCAAGAGTTGTGGGGTTACAAGAAACATAGACCACTTTTTCAGGGGCCAGTTTTACAATATGGGGCATGACGCCCGCAGCACCTGCTCTGGCAGGGTCTAACAATACTTTGTTGAACCCCAGCGCAGCCCAGGGCTGCCGATGAATATCCGACTCTAAATTTTCATGAAAGAAATCGACATTCATTAATTCATTCAGTTGCGCATTATATTGCCCACTCGCAACCAATGCGGCAACCCCTTCCACACCAACAACTGACTGGACTTTAGCCGCAATCGGCAAAGTGAAATTCCCCATTCCGCAAAACAGATCCAGAACCCTGTCTGTCGGCTGTAAATCCAGCCATGCCAATGCCTGTGATACCATTTGCTGGTTAACTTCATCATTAACCTGAATAAAATCCTGTGGGCTGAATTCCAGTTTTAAGCCGTCGACCTGATACCACGGGCCGGGTTGCCCCTCGGAAAGAGGCTCAAGAGGGTTGTCATCACCTGCCGCCAGATACAGTGATACATTGTGCTGCACCGAAAAAGTGCGCAATATTTCCCTATCTTCGTGCTTTAATGGATCAAGATGGCGCAATACAATTAACGGACCATTATCCGCCAGCACCAATTCAACATGCCCCAATCGCTTAACGGCATTCAGGCTGTTCAGGCACTGGGATAATGGCTGCAATAACTGTTCCAGTTCAGGACGCATAACAGGGCAATGTTTGATATTCACCAAATCATTGGTCTGGTTCTGCCGGAATCCCATGAATAATGCGCGTTGCTTAGCATTGTATTGCAGCCCCAGCCGGGCACGGCGCCGATAACCATATTCCGGGCCGTGGATAATGGGATGAGCGCTGATATTAAGGCCGGTTTCCCGCTGCATCAGGCGCTCCAGCACGCAGGCCTTAGTATTGGCCTGCAGTTCACTGGCGACATGCTGCTGCTGGCACCCGCCACATACTTTAAAATGCGGGCAAGGCGGGGATACGCGATCAGGGCTGTCGGATAGCCGTTTCACGATTTTTCCTTTGGCAAACTGGCGCTTTTCTTCAGTCAGTTGGATCTGGGCTTGTTCACCCGGCAACAATCCTGAAATAAAAATAGTTTTTCCCTGATGACGGGCAATGCCTTGTCCTTGTGCATCGAGATTATCTGCGGTGACGGAAATAATGCCTCGGTTTACGGAACGACGATTTGGGGAGTAAAATTGCACCATGATTCTGACTGACTTTGAAAAATTGAGTTTTGATTTTCCCACAATGGACGCCTATGACCAAATATAGCCTACGCACCCGTATGATGAGCCTGATATTGGTTCCTGTTTTACTGGTCGGAACCCTTGTGAGTATATCATTTATCTCATACCGCTATTACGAGTTAAAGAGCCTGATCGTCCGCAGTGGTATCAGCATTATTGAACCGTTATCCATTGCCAGCGAAGTCGGCATTAATCTGGAGAACCACAAGCGCGTCAAGACATTGATAAATAGCCTGCATCGCCGTAATTCTGAAATTGTCAGGGCAATTGCGATTTTTGATGAACAGCATAAATTATTCGATATTTCGAATAACAAATATGATGTCAATCTCCTGCGGCTCAGCCCTGGTGAACCCATCCCAACAACATTATCCAAAACGGAATACAGTAATAGCATCATTCTGAGGATGCCCATTATCTCAGAAACGCTTTCCTCCCATCAGTGGAATAATTCCGCCAATAATAATGCCCAACCCATCGGCTATATTGCGATTGATTTGGATTTACGCGCCGCCCAACTCCAACAATACAAAGAAATTGCCACATCAATCATTCTGCTGATCCTTTGTTTGGGAGGAACTGCCTTATTTGCCTATGTGCTGGTACGCAAGGTGACACAACCGCTGGATTGTATGGTCAAAGCAGTGGACCGCATCCGGCAGGGGCAGGTCAACAGCCGTGTAACCGGTGCTATGCCGGGCGAATTGGCGGCGCTGCAAAATGGTATCAATACGGTGGCGGAATCACTGTCAAAGTACAAGCATGAGATGCAGTTGCATATCGATCAGGCGACGTCTGACCTGCAAATTACGATGGAACAGCTGGAAATCCAAAATGTCGAACTGACTATTGCCAAAAAACGGGCACAGGAAGCGGTCAGGATAAAAACCGAATTTCTGGCGAATATGTCCCATGAATTACGTACTCCGCTTAATGGCGTGATTGGCTTTACCCGTCAGATGTTAAAAACCCCCATCACCCCCCAACAGATGGAATACTTATATGTCATAGACAGGTCAGCCAATAATCTGCTGAAAATCATCAACGATATTTTGGAGTTTTCGCGACTGGAATCCAACAAATTAGTGTTGGATCAAGTCCCTTTCCTGCTGAGGGATACCGTCAATGACGTTATCAAACTGCTGACCCCCACAGCCAGTGCGAAAAACCTCCCGTTATACCACCACATCGATGAAAAACTGCCGAACCTGATGATGGGTGATCCCATTCGTTTGCAACAAATATTGACCAACCTGATCGGCAATGCCATTAAATTCACCGACAAAGGCAATGTGACGCTGGATATCAAATTACGTCAGCAACAACACCATCTCATCCAGATTGACTTTACCGTCACCGATACAGGCATTGGCATCAAGCCGGAATACCGCCCCATTCTGTTTCAGGCCTTCAATCAGGCTGATGCCAGCATTACCCGTCATTATGGCGGAACCGGGCTGGGTTTAAGCATCACCAAAAGGCTGGTCAATGAAATGAGGGGCGAAATTGATTTCACCAGTGAGGTCGCCAAAGGTACGGTATTCTACTTTGACATTTGGCTGGAAAAAGAAGAACTTTTATTCAATTCACTGCCAGAATACTGCACTGTCCCTCCGACAGAATCACGCTTGCCCATGACCGTCATGGCTGTTGATGACAATCCTGCAAACCTGAAATTAATTGGTGCGCTATTAAGTGAGCAAGTTGAGAATACCTTATTGTGCAGTAACGGCATGGAAGCATTGGCACTGGCGAAAGAACACGCTCTGGATTTGATTCTGATGGATATCCAAATGGCAGATATGGATGGTTTTCAGACCTCTGAGCAAATCCATCAATTGCCTCAACATGCCCGGACACCCATTGTGGCGGTTACGGCATTTACTTGCCGGGAAACCAATGCCTTTTATGAATCAAAAAACAGCCCATTCCGGGATTGCCTGACTAAACCGCTGGATGAAAAGCGGCTGAAGGCATTGCTGAATCAATATAACCCGCAGCAGAAACCAACCATCATTGATTGGGATGCCGCCTTGCAACAAACTGCCGGCAAGGCCTCATTAGCGCGGGAGATGCTGGAAATGCTTGTGGACACTTTACCCAAAATGAAAGATATCATTGAACAGGCCTTAGCTGCCGATAGCACAACGGCAACCACTGATGGCGAAACCATCCGCAAAAGTTTGCAACATCATGCCCACCAATTACACGGCAGCTGTTGCTACAGCGGTGTTCCCCAGTTGAAAGCCATTTGCGGGTCAGTTGAGAGCCAGCTTCTGCAAGGCATTGCGCTGATCGACCTCGAGCCGGAGCTTCTGGAGTTCATGGACGAAATCGATCATGTCATTGCCGCAGCCCCCAGTATTCTCAAGGCAGCCCAGCCCGTTACTTCGTTACCATAAACTTGCGGTACTCTTCGTAAGCGTAATGGTCAGTCATGCCACTGATGTAATCTTGGATCAGGCGTGCCCGATAATAAAATTCGAGCATATCTTTTTCTGATTCATCAGTGGCAACCATTCCCTCCACCGCTTCGCTATAAGCCAGACGATGCTTCGTGGAAAGTTTGTGCAACAAACGCGTTTCAATAAAGAACTTATCGTGGAAATTATTCTGGTGCAGCACTGTAAAATCCTGGCGGGAAAGCGTCAGCAACGGATTATACACATCCAACAACCCGGTAATAATCCGGTAGCCCTGCAACTCTAACTCTTCCACTTCCGGATGATTGAAAACCTGTTTACGCGTAACATTTTTCAACGTTTTCAATAAACGGTACTCTTCCCCATCCCCTTCCAACAAAGCACGATTAAATGTACCGGCATAAATTTCCGGCAAATGCTCAATAAACAACCTTGCTGTATAAGGCACCAGTTTTCCCGTGATAAATACCCTTAGATACATGAAAAACTGTTCATGGACATTGCGGCGTACTTCATTATTGGTTGTTTTCTTGTAAGCTTGCGTCACCGTCGTTTCAAACAAATCCCCTTTTCTGTGGCCCCCGTTTTCTGCCCACTCTTTTTTCAGGTATTCCACCAGTTGGTCAACGTTAAAAATGCCCTTTTCAACGGCATCATCCAGATCGGCAATGCAATAGGAAATATCATCTGCGGCTTCCATAATGTATGTCAGCGGAAAACGGCAAGAATCCCCCATTTGCAACTCTTTTCTCAATTCACGGATAAAACTGTCTTCTGACCAGTAATAACCTTTTTTCTTCATCAAGTAATTGAATTCAGGCGGTGACGCTTCCAGACGATAAGCCGGGCAAGTATATTTTAAAATGCAGCCAATCTGGGCATAGGTCAGATTCAATCTGAGCAGATTATGTGCCAGACGGATTGCCTGGGCATTTCCTTCAAACTGGCATAAATCTTTACGCAATTGCCGACGGAACAAGTCTCTCTTTTCTTCTCCCGGCAACCCCGACAAAAACAAAGCCGCTACCTGACAATTATCCTGCCGGTTTTCCTCATTAGGTAAATAATTGGGATCTAATCGGCGTGAAAACCAATCCTTAATCGCTGCCTCACCAAAATGCCCGAACGGTGGATTACCGATATCATGCATCAGGCAAGCCATCTCAACCAGGCTCTCAAAAGCCTGCAAGCGCTCGCTTAATCCATATTTTTTCAGTAAATTCTGCTTGGTCAGCTCTGCAATGATGGTTTTGGAGATATAGCGCCCTATTTGCTGTACTTCAAGAGAATGTGTCAATCGGCTGCGCACGGCAGCATTACGCTCAAGCGGGAATACCTGGGTTTTCTGTTGCAATCTCCGGATGGCCGCTGAATTGATAATCCGGCCCCGATCGCTCTCAAATTGACGGTTCACATACTCTTCATCATCGGAATTGGCAGAAGACTTATTGAACTTACGCTGGTAATTCAATTTTTGCTTGAAATCAATTTTAGACATCAATCCCCCCATACCGAATGAAACGATTATTTAAAATCGGGATGCCCAGTATGTGACTATTCAGTGATACACTTCCCGATTAATCCAACCCATTAATAACAAGTGAGTATGACACAATGAAAGTAGGCGTAATAGGTGCAATGGAGCAAGAAGTGACGTTACTGCGTGACCAAATTGAAGGTCTGCAAACACTGTCACGGGGCGGCTGTGAAATCTATACCGGCAAATTGCATGGCGTTGAGATCGCCTTGCTGAAATCAGGTATTGGTAAAGTTTCTGCTGCACTCGGAACGACTTTGCTGCTTGAACATTGCCAGCCAGATATCGTCATTAATACCGGTTCGGCAGGTGGCCTTGATCCTAAACTGAACGTCGGGGATATCATTGTTTCCGAAGAAGTTCGCTATCACGATGCTGATCTTACCGCCTTTGGCTATGAAGCCGGACAAATGGCCCAGTGCCCGCCAGCTTTTATTGCTGATGAAACATTAATCACCCTGACAGAAAAATGCATTCAATCCCTGGAACTGAATGCCGTCCGTGGCCTGATTTGCAGTGGTGATGCCTTTATTAACGGCGCCGAACCACTGGCACGCATTCGGGCTACATTCCCGACCGTTGCCGCGGTTGAAATGGAAGCCGCTGCCATTGGACACGTTTGTCATCAATACAAAATCCCGTTTGTGGTTGTCCGTGCTATCTCTGACGTTGCTGATCAAGAATCCCACCTCAGTTTTGATGAATTTTTGGTTGTCGCCGCTCGTGAGTCCACCCGGATGGTCAATGCCATGCTGACTGAACTCAGTAAACAATAAATCACCCATTGAAAGTGGAGCATTAATAATGAAATCATTTTTAAGAATTTCCCCTTATCGAACTATTTGGCTGACTTTTTTGTTTCTCCTGTATAGTTTCAGTGCTCCACTTCATGCTGCTGCTTCCCGTGTCATCAGCCTCGCCCCCTCCACAACAGAACTTGCTTATGCATCAGGTCTTGGCGATCAACTTATTGCAGTCAGTGCTTACTCCGATTACCCCGAAGCCGCTAAAAAGCTAGAACAAGTAGCGGACTGGCAAGGCATTAATGTAGAAAGAATTATTGCCCTGAAACCCGATCTGATTCTGGCATGGCGTGGCGGCAACCCCCAACGTCCGCTGGACCAACTGGCCTCTTTGGGAATTCCGATTTTTTATTCTGATGTAAAACAAGTAGAAGATGTTGCAGCAGAACTGGATCGCCTTGCTGAGTATAGCCCGCATCCTGATGTCGCCAAGAAAGCGGCAGCAGATATTCGTAATAAATTCGATACATTAAAAAAGAATAATGCTAACCGGACGCCCAAACAGATATTTTTACAGTTTGGCACAAATCCCATTTTTACTTCATCCAAGCATTCTATCCAAAGTGAAATTGTCTCTGTCTGCGGAGGAAAAAATATTTTCTCTGACAGCCCCGTTCCATGGCCACAGGTTAACCGTGAACAAGTCCTTACCCGAAAACCAGAATTAATTGTGATAGGCGGAACAGAAGAACAAAAACAACAAATTATCGATTTCTGGCGACCACAAATGAATATCAATGTGATTGCCCTGAATGATGATTGGTTTAGTCGCGCAGGGCCAAGAATTATTTTGGCCGCTGAAGAATTATGCTCTCAATTAAACAAGCTCAATAAAATAAAAAGATAAAGAAAATAAAAGAAAAAGATTCAGGGCAAGAACATCAATATTCATTTCTTGCCCAATACCTGAAAACTCTCAGCGCCAAACTCCCTGAAACTGATAATAAACTGAATTGGACAAGAATTCGGAATGAGTGCTAATACTTAGTTACTTAGTCAGTACTCAATCCCTATAAATAGCTCTATTTTTCCATCTTGATGAAAGACTTCATAATCCGTCTTCCAACTACGCTGATATAGGCAGTCAGCTTGTTCAAAATAGTGCCACACCTGCTGCCAGAGTTGGAAAACAGGATTGCCCTCCCCCATCAAGCCAGAAAAAATGATATACCGGCCTGCTGCCAGCTCGACTCTATCAAACGAAGCCCTTTCCTGAACATTGTCACCTTCATGCTCTTTTGCTTCTACTGCGGCAATGACGTCAAACTGCCCGCTTGCATCAGATTCGTAATTAGAATAGACGCCATAGACAACGTTGCCTGACAACTGATCAGGATAAATATCCTGATAGAAATGCTGCCAAAGTGGCATAATTTTGGCTGTCGCTGCATCCATTTCATCAGCGTTTTTCGTACGCGTAGATATCCCTATTAAAGATAGGACCGGACAATCAACAATTTTCATCTTATTATCACCTTTATTTCGCTAATAAAGCCTGCGCATTTTTATAAGCCTGATAAGTTTTGGGCAAAGCACTCTCTTTCAACTCATACCATGCCTTTAAAGCCTCATTCTTACCACTTCCTTGATTTTCACTGTCAGATAAGTAATCACTAATAAAGTTATTCATTCTGGCTGATGGGATTTGCGGCAGCCGCCCCGGCTTTTTTTTCAGGCTGGCCAGATGGGCAACCAAATCGCCATAAGTAATCGTTTTTCCCTCGCCAATACATTGCTTGCGCCAGTGATTAAGCCAGTACCACTGACCGGATTTATCTGCCAATGGGCCAAACTGTTGCTCAACCGCAGCCAATAGAAACGATTTGGTCTTTTTATCACTGACATAGTTAACCACAAGGGTATCCAGCGTGAGTAAATCACGTGCAGCGCTATTCTTTCGGTTAGGAACAGCAACGGGAAGTTCACCAGAATAGCCAAATAAATGTGCTTTAATGTGCAGTTCAAGCTCATTTTTTTTCAGATTACCCACAGTAATACCTAACGTTTTAGCAAACGCTTTAAGTTCTGTAGCATAAAAATAACCGCCATCAAACTCTTCCTGACTCATCCCCTGATATAGCTTACTCACGCCTTCTCCTTATATTTAATATACCGAAACATATGCCGAAACATACGCCGAAACAGCCTCATCGTGTTCAATTGCCGCTAATGTTGATGGGTCTTCAGCCAACGAATGAAAAGTACCTGCATACTTTTCCTACACCAGATGAACAATAGCCAGTTTTTTCACATTATCAAACTAAAGGCAACTGACTTTGGCAGACAAACAAGGGTCTGTGAGTTCACCAAAATAGTCAGAAAAAACATCGAATTTTATGAAGGTACTTCCGAAAAAAGAGTATAAGATCACAACTCATTCGTGGGGAAAATGGATTAGCATTGGTTAAATAACGTTTTCGAACTCACCCTCGAATTATCACCCTGCTATATTGCAAGACTTTACAGTAAGCCAAATCACCGTAAAAGGAATATATCAATAATGAGTAAAGCTTTTTACCGGAGGGCTGAATTTTATGCCCTCACCGCCGCTGCATTGAACGGTACACTTGGTGTGTTGACTCACTTTGGCCTTAATGCCGGCTTTAGCCACCATCAGGTCGCATTCTGGAAATGTTTTATTGCTTTTCTGATCCTGATGGCATATTGCATGGTAAAACCTTCTGAGCGGAAAACCGTCTTTGCTTTACGGCATAAAAGTCTGCAATTTGCCATACTTGCGTTCTTTGGGATCTTTTGCCTCTATTTCTTCGAAACTTGGGCATTTAAAGAAGCCCCAATCCCGCTGGTTTCTTTTTTGGTTTATGCCTCAGGTGGCATTACGCTCATCCTCTCCTCACTATTTTTGGGCGAGAGAATGGGGATCAATAAATGTCTATCGTTCGGGCTAATTCTCATTGGCGTCTACTGCCTGTTTAATTTTGCGGGGCAAACTTCCGGCAGTTATACAGGCATTGTACTGGCATTACTGGGTGGGCTGGGATATGCATTATTTATCTTTCTCTCAAAACTCATGAACATCGGCAGTGGTATATCAGTACTGCTCTGGTTATTCGGTTTCGGCAGCATTTATCTTGCCATTCCTGCCATCCATGAAGGGCTGCAATTTCCTTCCGGTATCGCTTTATTGATGATAATGGGGCTTGTGCTACTACCATCCATCGGCGGGTTTTACTTTACGACCAAAGCGGTGGAAGAAGGCGAAGCCAGCAGCGTACAAATCACTGAAACCAGTGAGCCTCTATTCTCAACGCTACTCGCATTTATCATCATCGGAGAAACTTTAGACTGGATAGGGACATTGGGAGCTCTTTTCATTATGTCAGGTTTGGTAGTCAGCATTCTTAAAAAACCCCGCCAACCACAATTGATTTCGTCATGACTGAGGCATGATCACAGTTTCTTATGGGAAATGTGATCATGCGGAAAATCTGCATCAGAATATGATGCATCTTATTCTTCAGCAGCCAATGCACTAATGGTGAATGGTTATCACTAGAGTTAAAACCAGATATAAGATCCACATAACGTTGAAACATTTTATTCATTAAAAGGGTACGGAATGTTGGCTCTTATATTTAACATTTATATTAAAACAAAATAGGGTTTATATTTCCAGTTTTTAGGGTCTATTATCCTACCCGTTTGTGGTTCTATAAATTTAACTTGGAGTTCATGATCAATAAATATATTAACAGAATGTGCTGATTTTTTATAAAAACCGAATATTACCCCAATTGCATACCCGTACTTTTCATTGTTTGCATAGGCTTTTTTGGAAACCTGAGCTTTGTATACAAAACTAAAATCATCACAATCAAAGGATTCTTTTCTATATTCGAAATCAACAAGGCCTGATTCTCTATATATTTCTTTTATTTCCTCTTCTGAAACCAACTTGTAGAATTTATCCAGAGTCCTAAGTGAGGCTAAACTAATTTTCATCTTAGGCCAGATTTTTCGTATTAAATCTTTCATAATCTTAGAATCAACAAATTTAGCATAGAAAGTATATAAGGTGTATTTTTTCTGATGTATTTTTAAGTAAGGTGTTCCCTCACCCGGAGAAGGATTAGACAAAAAAAAGTCAACGCCTTGATTATGCCAAATTAGCCTATATTGTCTTATCCCATTCACAGTTTTAAAGCAGTCTATGTTGAATGATATTCGGCTGTCCGCTATATTTTCATTATGGGAATGCCAGTATAAATCTGTTGACTCAAGGCTTACCGTATTGTCATAGGCATACATTTCATACTTTTTACCTTTATATTTACCTACCATTTCTATGGTATTATCCAGGCGATGTTCATCCGACAACCGTATTGTAACAAATTGAGAATAATTATTTTTCTCTGAATCCGACCCCATATAGGCATATTTCTCTTCCCCATCATCTCTATCATCGATACTGAGTATATTCCCATCAACATCTTTGATAAGATAATAGGCATAAGGAGATACCTCATCTTCATCTGTTGGCAATATTTTTCCATCTGAATCAGATGCCCTGCGTATTTTAATATTTTTATGTTTCTTTGCCATGATATGACCACCTTATTATTATATTAAATATCTGTATGTGGTTTTCACTGGAAGTTAAAATACTGTCTTCTAAAATAGAGCTGCTCTAAAACACGAGCACTTAACAACCAATATTGTTATGTTTTACATTTATAATAATAGACCAAAATTATAAATGTAATGGATTATTTACTATGCATAAGAAACATTTAATATTGAACTTACCATACATTAGCATTCAATTAATGGCATTTAAGATGACATTATGTTGTAACAAGCCGTTTTTGATAGAAATAATAAATAGTCAGCCGAAAAAATCGGGATTAAATTTATATAGCGATAAAATTACGGTGATTAAGAAAAATTGAAATGAATGACGATCAGAACAAAACCCCGTTATTTAAAACGGGGTTTCTGAAAAAGAGTTGTTGATTGCTATCACCCGCATTCTCAATCAGACACTGAAAGAAGAACCACAGCCGCAGGTCGTTTTTGCATTCGGGTTAGTGACAACAAAACGGGAACCTTCCAACCCTTCGGTGTAATCTACACAACCACCAACCAGATATTGCAGGCTCATTGGATCAACCACCAACTCAACCCCTTGCTTCTGAATCGTCATATCACCTTCGTTAATCTGATCATCGAAAGTGAAACCATACTGGAAGCCACTACAACCCCCACCCGTAATATAAACCCGCAGGCGCAGATTCGGGGTATCTTCATCAGCAACCAGTACTTTGACTTTATTGGCTGCGGCTTCAGTAAACTGCAAAGGCAGTGCAGCATCATCGCTCATATTTTTACTCCAGTCCGGTTTTCCGGTAAGAATTCTCGAAAGGTTATTTTGCGCTTTCTGATCAGTTATCGGCGATTATCCAATACCTGACTAATTCGTTCAAGTTTTGCCACACGAATGCAACAACACAACAAAACGCAACAATGTAAATCCTTCTCATCATTTGGCTTCCCGATCGGGGTGCTTTAGAATGGCATTTCCATTTCTGTACCGTTATCTTTCAGGAGCTTTTATCAATGAGCCAGTCCGAAACGCTTTATTCTCAGGCGCAACATGTGATCCCCGGCGGAGTCAATTCACCTGTACGTGCTTTTAATGGTGTTGGTGGCACACCCGTTTTTATTCAACGAGCCAATGGCGCTTACCTTTATGATGTCGATGACAATGCTTATATCGATTATGTCGGTTCATGGGGACCAATGGTACTCGGCCACAATCATCCCGCCATCCGCAATGCCGTCATTGAAGCGGCTGAACGCGGCCTGAGCTTTGGTGCACCGACGGCTGCTGAAGTGGAAATGGCAAAATTGGTGACAAAATTAGTCCCTTCCATGGATATGGTTCGCATGGTGAATTCCGGTACAGAAGCCACCATGAGCGCCATTCGTCTGGCGCGCGGTTATACCCAACGCGATAAAATCATTAAATTTGAAGGCTGTTACCACGGCCACGCCGATTGCCTGCTGGTTAAGGCTGGATCAGGGGCGCTGACCATCGGCCAGCCTAATTCACCGGGTGTTCCTGCTGATTTTGCAAAACACACCCTGACTTGCATTTACAATGACCTGAATTCCGTTCGCGAAGCTTTCGAAAAATACCCCGAAGAAATTGCCTGTATCATTGTTGAGCCTGTCGCCGGTAACATGAACTGCATTCCACCACAGCCAGAATTCCTGCCGGGCCTGCGCAAGTTGTGTGATGAGTTCGGTGCTTTGTTGATCATTGATGAAGTGATGACCGGTTTCCGTGTTGCATTGGGGGGAGCGCAAGAATATTACGATGTTAAGCCAGACCTGACTTCCCTTGGCAAAATCATCGGTGGCGGAATGCCTGTCGGCGCTTTCGGCGGCCGTCTGGACATCATGGAAAAACTGGCGCCAACCGGTCCGGTTTATCAGGCCGGTACGCTCTCCGGTAACCCAATCGCCATGGCGGCGGGTCTGGCTTGCCTGAAGGAGGTCGCCCAAGCAGGTGTTCATCAGCGCCTGAGCGAACTGACAGACAAACTGGCTGCCGGCCTGAAAAATGCGGCATCAGAAGCAGGCATTCCGCTGGTTGTTAACCATGTTGGCGGTATGTTCGGTATTTTCTTTACAGATGCAGAAAATGTCACCTGCTATCAGGATGTCATGAAGTGTGATGTTGAACGCTTTAAACAATTTTTCCATTTGATGCTGGAAGAAGGGGTTTATCTGGCACCTTCCGCGTTTGAAGCGGGTTTTATGTCCATCGCCCATACGGATGAAGATATTCAGCGTACCGTTGATGCCGCTGCGCGTAGTTTCGCCAAACTGAAGTAACACTGGCCTTCCAATACTATAAATGACGCTGCCATCGGGTAGCGTCTCATACCAGCCAGCCACACTGTTCAAAAAATGTCAATCAGACTATGACTCCCTTGATAATTTAAATAAATATTTCTTATGATATATGTGAATTTGGTCAATTTTTTTACTATTAATAACCTCCCCACATTTTGAATAACTTCCCTTTTATTCACATTTACGTATATTTATTAATTAATGATATTAACAATAAGAAAATAAAAACATCGCCAAACAAATAAAAATACTCATAAAAACAAAATGATAATAAAATTTATAAATAAAAATAAAATAATAAAAATAAATAATAATTATAAAAATATCGCAAATTATAAAGTTGTCCTTATAGATGAAAACAACAATGCATTCAAATGAATGGCTACGGGAAAAAATCATTCAAAAGAAATGTTTTAGATTAATCCTGTGGTATTCCCCTTCCCCATACTAACAGGAAAGAAAATACCAATGAGTAATTATGGAAATATGAACGTGTTTGGCCCGTTTATACCAAAAGACAAGCCACCAGAAATGATTGAAGTCATCCCGGGCGAGTATAAGAGATTTAAATTCACCTCCCCGTGGATACCTGACGACAATAATACTTACTATCCTATGTCGGGCTTGGGCTATGCACCCCTTATCAATGGTGAAAGGGCATTCAGGGCGCTGGCTAACGCTATCCGCAATGCGAGTGAAAGTATCGAAATTATCTCTTGGGGATTTCAGCCCTCCATGTATCTTGAACGCTCACCCGATAACAAAACCTGTCTTGGTGAACTGTTGGAGGAAAAAGCACGCCAAGGGGTACAGGTACGGATTCTGATCTGGTTTGCCATAACAGGTCAGTTAGATCCTAATTTTCCCGGTTGGGGAGCACAGGAAAAAGGCTCTTCTTATGGAAAAGGGGGAGTGATTAACCCCAGTGAATTAGTTGATAATGGTGTTAAACTCGCTTGTGAGACCGACGGGCAATACAATTATGATAAACTTTGGCACTATAAAGTTCGCAAAGGTCAAATTCCCAACATTTATATCCGCAGTCGGGATATGCCAGTAATATGGTCATCCAGGGAGAATCTCCTGTCACACCCCCTTTTTACAACCTATAACATCAAACGAGATGAAGGTTTTCTGCGCGCTTTTTTTTTAAAGAAGTATGCAACCCACCATCAAAAAATGGCATTAATTGATTACGAATATCCCCAAAAGGCGTTGGGTTTTATGATGGGACATAACCTTCTGTCCAATTATTGGGATAATGACCAACATTCCTCCTCACTCGCCAGCTATAACACGGGGCGTGATGGCCCTGTGGGTTGGCAAGATATTTCCGGTGCGGTATGTGGGGAAATATTGCACGATATGAATGATAACTTTGCCAAGGCCTGGACAAAACATGGCGAGCAAGGGAATGATTTTGAGTTACGCCGTTTAGTGAAAAACAATAGGGAAGATTATTCGTTAGAAAATACTGAATTATTACCTTGGTTAAATAAATTCTACGGGCTTTCTATGCGCCCCGCTCTCGGCAAAGTCTGCCTGACCCAACCGGAATACAATCAATTTGATATTCTTAAAGCCTATATGGAAGGCATTATTCAGGCCCGCAAATATATCTATATTGAAAATCAGTACTTCCGCATGATTGACATCGCCAATCAGATAAAACAAGTCGCCGCTCAACGCCATGCGCTGATTACCGAACTGGGCGGCGATACCATAAAACCGATTTACCTGTTTGTTGTCACCAATTCCACCGACGACATTGAAGGCCCTTCCAACCGCGCCGGATCTTTCCAAACGTTCAGAATGCTGGAAGTGCTGGGCAGAGCAGACTTAATGCCGGTTTATACCGCTAAACAACGGGGTGTCCCCGAAGACGAAATTGAGGAAGAAAAAGTCCCGGGGCTGGAAACGGTGATCTGCACCTTGGTTTCGTTGGATTCTCACGAGAAAAAATGGTCACCGGTTTATGTCCACAGCAAGCTGATGATGATCGATGACCAATTGATGATCCAAGGCTCTGCCAATATCAACCTGCGCAGTATGGCCTTTGACAGTGAAACGGCAGTGGTGCTTCAGGATACGGATGTGACCCAGATTATTCCGCCGATGAGGCGGCATTTATGGGGTTTGCATGCTCAGATAAAAGAAATGGACAAAAAATCACAGCCATCACAGGAACAAAAAGAAGAGGAAGAATCAAAGGATGAAATAGAAAGGGAGTTTAAACGATGGAAAGGGATTATTGGTATCAATAAAGAGCGCAAAAAAAAGCAAAACAAACCGATCTCACCTCTTATCGAATTTATCGATAGAAGTGAAGACGTTAAGAATCTGGATTAACGATGAAACTAAAACTCATTTATTTCTTCACTCTTTGTTTGGGATTATTCAGTATAGGTGTCTATTTTATGAGCCAAAAACCAAAGAATTTACAAGAACAAGAAGCCAATCTGCATTTTACCTGTGTCTACGAAAAAGACACCTTGCCAACTCTTGATCCCGAAGCCGATATCTGGTTTCAGCAGGCACGGGCGCTGGAGAAAGTGAAAGGAAAACCGGATTACGCCACCATCGGCCGCCTGTACCGGCAGGCCGCAGAAAAGGATCACTACAAAGCATTGTTTAATCTTCAGAACCTTATTCGTTATGGCAAAGTTCCCCCACGGACGGGTATGCACCCACCGCAAGAAGTATTAGAACTCGTCGAAAAACTGATAAAGCTCAATATTCCTCTGGGGTATTACCAGATGGGCTATCTTCTTGATAGGGGCTACGCAGTTAAACAGGACAAAACCGCGGCCCTGACCTATTTCCGTAAGGCTGCAGATATGGGAAATCCCGCTGGGCAATATATCATCGGTGATTTATTTGTCTCACCCGGACTCCTCGATGACCGGGATAACCCCGCCTATTATCCTGAGATTGGTGAAGAAATGTTAAAATGTTCTATAGAACAAGGATTTGCCAAAGCAGGCCACGCCCTTGCCGTTCAACATTTGTATACGGATAAAAATTACGCTAAAGCCGCTTATTATTTTCAAGAGGCGGTAAAACATGGTTATTATATCTCCGCAATGCGGTTAGTCGGTTCTTTTCAGAATCCGACTCCCCAAAATATCGACTATTATCTGGCACTTCCCCAAGATCCCGAACGAGCTCGCCGATATAATCTCATCAGCGATGAAAGTTTCCGTTTTCCCGAAGCCCGCTTCCCCGATATCGACAAAATCGTTCCCCTGCCGCCAGCTCCTCTTCCTGAATGGGATGGCACGTTTGAGTATAAAAAACAGCAGGAGCAGAAATAATGCACTCACGGATAAACATACTCAAAAGTGAAGATATAAAGAATCAGGATTAACGATGAAACTAAAACCCCTTTATTTTTTCATCTTTTGTTTATGTTTAGGGTTATTCAGTACAGGTGCCTATTTTATGAACCAGAAGCCAAAAAGTTTACAAGAGCGAGAAGCCAATCTGCATTTTACCTGTGTCTACGAAAAAGACACCTTACCTGCACTCAATCCCGAAGCCGATATCTGGTTTCAGCAGGCACGGGCGCTGGAAAAAGTGAAAGGAAAACCGGATTACACCACCATCGGCCGCCTGTACCGGCAGGCCGCAGAAAAGGATCACTATAAGGCACTGTTTAATCTTCAGAACCTGATTCGTTATGGCAAAGTTCCCCCACAAGCAGGTAAACGCCCACCACAAGAAGTGTTAGAACTTGTCGAAAAACTGATAAAGCTTAATATCCCTTTGGGGTATTACCAAATGGGCTATCTTCTGGACAGAGGCTACGCCGTCGAACAGGACAAAACCGCAGCCCTGACCTATTTCCGTAAGGCCGCAGATATGGGAAACCCCGCTGGGCAATATATCATCGGTGATTTATTCACCTCACGTGGACTCCTCGATGACCGGGATAACCCCGCCTATTATCCTGAGATTGGCGCAGAAATGTTAAAATGTTCTATAGAACAAGGATTTGCCAAAGCAGGGTATGCCCTTGCCGTTCAATATTTATATACGGATAAAAATTACCCCAAAGCCACTTATTATTTCCAAGAGGCGGTAAAAAATGGTTATGATATCTCTGTACTACAGCTGATTGACTCTTTTCAGAACCCAAGTCCTCAAAATCTCGACGACTATCTGGCACTCCCCAAAGATCCCGAACGAGTCCGTCGTTATCGCCTTATTAGAGAAGAACTCCGTTACAATCCCGAAGCCCGCTTCCCCGATATCGACAAAATCGTTCCCCTGCCGCCAGCTCCTCTTCCTGAATGGGATGGCACGTTTGAGTATAAAAAAAACAATGAATCCCATTAATCACATTTAAAAATAAGGAATAGTTATGCGTGCTTTTATTCAGCTTGGTGATGGCACTTCCCATGGTGGTCAGGTGATTTCAGCATCCGGCCCTCAGGTTTACGGAAAACCTATCGCACTGGTCGGTGACAACGTTTCCTGCCCCATTGACGGGCACGGCGTCAATCGCATCTTATCGGGGGAAACACGTATCCATATTGGTGATCGCCTTGCCGCATTGGACGGGTTTAAAACAGAGTGTGGCTGTACCCTGATTGCTTCCCTCAGTAGCGCAGGGGAGAATTCATGATGAACTGGAATATTCCCCACTTAAAAGAGCGGCCTTACCCTAAACTCACGAAAAAAACCTATACCCTTTGGTTTGCTGGTGCAGCCTCGACAATGCTTATCGTCATGCTTGCCTGTTCTCTGGTATTCACAAAACAGGAATTGGGAAAGTTCCTGTTACCCGTATTGGGGTTCACGATCTTGATCGTGATTCTGGGGGTCCTTCTGCACCTTTTGGTCTATTTTGCCCAGGAATACAAAACCCATGTCTATAACGAAGCCGTAGAAGAGGCCAAAGATGGATGGAAAACATGGGCCAATCAGCACTTAGGGCTATTATGCTGGCAGCGCTTAACCCAGCCTGATGAAAATCCGCCTCCTACACCACAAAGCCCCGCCAAGCCCAATAAAAATAATACATTGAAGCTTAAGTCATTATCCGGCTTGCCCTTATGGGAACGTGCGCCAAAACTTGCGGAAGAGCTGTTGAAACCCATCGGTGAATTTTGGCAAACTCACTCAATTTCAGCGCCTCTTCATCTTTTTTGGCAAACAGACAGGCCAAGTAATGAAGATCTTGAGTGGACTGCATTGTTGAAAAAAACAGCAGAAAAACAAGCACTGCCACTGGCCGATGTTCAGCCACTGCCACAAGGGGATTTCACCCAATGGATGGAAACGCAATATGATTCACCTTCATCCCCCGACCAGATTTATTGCCTGATTTTCATCAATGCGTTCAGCGCCCCAAAGAGCAGTGAGGAGGCGGTGGCAATCGTACTGGCACCCGAAAAAACCTGCCGCAGGCTAAGGTTAACCCCCAAATTACAACTACTGCGCCCACTCATCACACCCATAAAAACACTGCATGATGCTTTATCCCTACAATGCGAAATGCAAAATCCGGCTGAGCAGTTAGAAACGGCTTGGCATGCCCATCTCCCCGGCCATTTTCTGGAAAAAATTCAGTCAACCAGCAGTGAAATGAATATGCGGTTTTCCCCAAAATCTTTCCACGATACCGACTCTCTGTTAGGTAATGGCGGCATTGCCCGTCATGCTGCCATGCTGACTCTGGCAGCAGAACGCCACCTTTCAAACAGCTTATTGGTGATGGAAAATCAAGGAAGCCTGGTTTTACAACAGATGACGAATCAATAAAACAAGAAATAACGTTCAGAATATCGTAAAGAGAATCATGGAATATGAGCGAAATATTAACCTCCCTTACAAAAACAGAGCAATCAATCCATTCCCTCAACCGCTATCAACTCAATATTCAAGGCTGTAAAGCCATGTTAGATGTCGAAAGTTTTACCGGTCGCGAAATGATGAGCGACACCTATCGATATCGCATTACATTTACCAGCCCTGTTCAGGATATCCAACACCAGAAAATCTTGCGCCGCAGCGCAACATTCACCTTTCGTACACTCGGTGAGAAAGCGTTCGGGATCACTACGCCGCCACAAATACGTAAAATCGTACATGGCATTATCACTGATTTTAAACGGCTGGGCAGCTCCCGGGATGAAGCTCAGTATCAGATCACCTTAGAACCTAAATTTGCCCTGTTGAGCCGGCAACAACGTTCTTACCGTTTCTTCTTAAATCAATCTGTACCAGAAATTGTTGAAAGCATCCTGCGCGAGCACAATTTCAAAGGCTGGGAATTTGAGTTCAATCTCAAAAATACTTATCCAAAACGGGAGCAAATCAATCAGGTCAACGAAAGCGATCGTGACTTTATTGAACGACTGTTATCTGAACTGGGCATTTTCTACACTTTTCGCTTACAACCAGACAGCCAAACGGAAGTCATCCACTTTGGGGACAAACAACGTTGTTATGAGTACGGAAAAACGCTGCCGGTCAACAGTCCATCCGGCATGAATGATCATGGCGAATATGCCATTTGGGCATTAACCCAGCGCCATCAGGTGGTTGAACACTCCGTACAGACCAAAGATTACAACTACCGCATTGCCCAGCATATCCTGAATTCAGCACAAGCTGATGTGACGCGGGGTGATGGAGAAAATATCACCTATGGTGATGTGACCTATTACAAACCCCGCCATCTCACCGTGGGTGACAAACTCTCACCAGAACCTGAAACCGCTAACTTTTGGGCGCGCCTTGATCATGAACGTTTTTTAGCAAGCCAGACCTTTTTGCATGCCAAAAGTACGGACCCAACCCTGATGGCGGGACAAGTTCTGACGGTTGAAGATACTGCCCTGCCTTCCACTTTGCCTGAAATATTCCAATCCCCCATTTTACTTACCCAACTTCGTTTTACAGGCAGCCGTGCTGAAGCTCTGCAAGTCAAGATCACCGCCGTTCCCTTCAGTGAAAGCCTGTGCTGGCGCCCGCCATTGAAACCCCGCCCGGTTATCAGTGGTACACTGACTGCGCGCATCACCAGCCCCATCGCCAATGATCTTTATGCCCACCAACATCAAAATGGCCAGTATTGGGTGAAATTTGATGCGGACAATGACAAGAAAAAGCAAGGATATGAAAGCATGCCTGTACGTCTGGCCAAACCTTATGGCGGCGATACTTATGGCTTTCACTTTCCGCTGATACAGGGAACGGAAGTGGCAATTGCCTTTCATGAAGGTGATCCTGACCGGCCCTACATTGCCCATGCGCTGCATAATTCTTACCGTGTTGATCATGTGACAGCCCGTAACCACACCCGCAATGTCATCCGTACCCCCGCCAATAATAAATTACGCATGGAAGATAAACGCGGTCAGGAACACATAAAACTCAGTACAGAATATGGTGGAAAAAGCCAACTTAACTTAGGCCATCTGGTTAATTCACAAAATACAAAGCGGGGAGACGGTTTTGAACTGCGCACAGACAGTTGGGGAGCTATCCGGGCGGGAAAAGGGTTGTTTATCAGTACCGATTTACGGGCAGGTGCATCTTCTGAACAACTTGACCTGCGGGAAGCCTGTCAGCAACTCAAAGATGCGCTTGACTTGACGGGATCTTTACGTGAATCCGCCGAAATCGCCAAAGCTGAATTGGCAGATTTAAAAAACCAGAAACAATTATTGATCCAATCCATCGAAGAATTAAAACAAGCCGCACTATTGATGAGCGCACCAGCAGGGATTGCCATGACCACGCCAAAAACCATGCAGATTAATACCGGGCAAAGCCTTGCGATTACCACCGCAGACCAAACCGATATTTCTGCCATTAAACGCATCACCTTAGCGGCAGGAAAAGCAATCAGTCTATTTGCACGTGAAGCAGGAATGAAACTGTTTGCCAACAAAGGCAAAATAGAAATGCAGGCACAAGGTGATGAAATGCACCTGTCAGCCTTAAAAGACCTGACAATGAGCAGCCATGCAGGGAAAACGATCATTTCAGCCAAAGACGAGTTATTGTTAATGTGTGGCAGCGCTTATATTCGCCTGAAAAATGGCGAGATTGAGTATGGCAGCCCGGCCAATCAAATCGTGAAAGCCAGCAATTGGTCTGTTCAGGGCGCAGAATCAATGGATATCACTCATCCGGAATTTCCTCAATCCATTCCCAAACAATCCATGCGCTTTCAGTTATTCGGCTCCCCCCTCAGCCCAACCGCTATCCGCGATACTGAACCTTACGAGCTATATGCCAATGGTGAACTCATTCAGAAAGGTCTTAGCGATAAAGAAGGAAATATTACCATTGAGCATCATGCTTCCATTGACAGTTATGAAATCAAACTCCCCCTTAGTTGTGATAGTTATCAAATCAATATCAAAAACGCAGGGGAAGAAAAGGAAGAAAACAACATTGCCCGTGAAGGTTTCCGGATGATCAATCCCGGAATAGCAGCGGAAAACCCTAAACAGGGCGCAGACTGGCGGCAAAAATACTTTTCATTGTTGCGACCAAAAACTCACGACAACAATGAATAAAGGCAATAATCAATAACCCTACATTGCCACTGAGGACGCCTCACGAATCGATTAAAACATCATCAACAAGCGGTGAGAGGCAGGAGCCTCTCATTAATCCCCAGGAGCATAGATAACCGTATATTGATAAAAACAGTGATCGGGGGAATGGGTACAGCCAACAAAGAGGCAACTTGAAAAACGAAGAGTATAGACTACCCTTATTATTAACCTTTGAAATATTTAGGCCGGTTCTATGTGGCTTCAAACCTCTTTCTATAACAATATTATTTTCCACAGAATCAGTAATAATTGCAGAATGAGTAAAATACATAAATATTTATTCATTCAATTTAAATCTTTTACACTCAAAAAAAATAATTTTTAATTATTTTATATAATTACTTACCTTATCACATTGCATTCATATTCATTCAATGAAAGATTAATAATAATTAAATAAAAACATACTGAAAAATTACTTTAATGTAAGGATATGAGAAATGAAAATCTCCATTAAATTTATTCTTAATATTTGTACTTTATTTATATGTGTTATATCCCAACAGTCTTTTTCTTCCCCTTGTCTTGCTCCTGCCCCTTCTCCTGTCCCTTCTACTGATTATCTTAAGGAGTTTGTCACTTTCATAAACAAAAGTGATAAAAATTTATTTTTAGATCAGAATAAAAAGCAAGAACTTTCCGCTGGTGCATGGACAATAATGCCTCCCACCGAAATTCCTGCAAAAACGACGGTAAATTTCAGTTACGAAAGTATTGGTGCCGGTTCAGAGGGTATGTACAGTTTTCTGCATTATAAGGTTGAAGACGAAAATACACCTTTAGAGATATTTATTAATTCATCAAAGAGAAAAACCATAAAAATTTATACCATTCCCAAGAATGAATACCCGACTGGAATAATAAACTGTACTCCACCCCACTACCAATTAGCTAGGTATATAACATTGACTTTTAAAGGAAATGATAGAAGTGATGATTATAATATTGCTATCATGTCTGATCCCCAACCTTGGCGTTTAAACAAACTTAAGTGGGATAGTAATGCCCCCGAAAGCCAAAAACCTTGGGAAAGGGTAAATAATGATGTCGTTAGATCAATAAACACATCTAATAGTACGTATCGTTTCAAATTTGGTATTATCAATGGAGACATTACCGAATTTGGTCGTAAAAGTACTTGGGATAGTTTTTATGACGTATATAATAAATTAGCCTTCCCTTATTATATTGGGTTAGGAAATCATGATATTTTTAACAACTTGAATGATTGCTGGGAATTCAGTGAAATTTCCTACGGAAACAATGGTTGTGCAGCTTATTCTTTAATGCAGATGGCTGACAAAATACAAAAATATAAATCAGAGCTTTTTAATCACAATATAAATGCCGATATATCTGGAAAAACGGGTAGTTATGCATACTCTTGGGATGAACATAACATCCATTATGTCCAACTACAGTATTATCCAACATATAAACTTGATATAGGGTTGATAAGTCCTATAAAAATGACATCATCACTTGAATGGTTAGAACAAGATTTAATTAAAGCGGCTAAAAATGGAAAAGTAAGTATTATCAACTTCCATGATGGTACAGATAAATATGAAGAAAACAGTAGCGATGAAGAAAAGGTAAAATTAATACATTTAATTAATAATTATAATGTTATGGCGGTTTTCCTAGGGCATACTCATAAAGTAAATGGGGATCGTTTAGATCCCCCCCTCTTTGGAAAAGCAAGGATCTATAATAGTGGAGCGCTCTTCCAAGGTGATTTTCTTATCACACATGTCAATGGGAAATGTATATATGTCACCGCATTTAAAGGTAATGCTGACTCCATACCAGAGTTTTATAGAGATTACCCAGCAATATGCAGCTCAGATTCACATGCTACGGCCGAAGAAACATTACCTGAAATAGAGGAGCTATAACTCCTTTAAGTCACTCATTCAGTACTTTTTGAACAGAAGAGAGTTACCCGCTTTGATTTAAGATTCAGCAAATTCAATCAAAGCGGGTAACTCTCATGTTTCATATCAGGAAACTATACATAACATTCGGATAAAAATTCATACCAAACCCCGTATTGCCTGAACAGCTGACATCACAGCCAATACCCCAAGCAGAGCCATAAACAGACAACAGAAATACAGGCTTTCAGGCGAATACCAATAAACAGAGATAACGCCGTTAATATCAATACCGGCCATCAATAATCCAAAGAAAACAGTACGAATAATTTATTGCGCAATACGATTAATTAGCTGATTTTTCCAAGCCATAGTTAAGCACTCTGAGAAAATTGATATTTGTTCTCACTTACCAAATTATAGTCAATTTGAGAGAAAAGTTTTTCCACAAACGTTTGTGGTAATTCTAGCATTGGGCTATGCCCACAATTATCAATAATAGACATGGAAACATGACTCAATTTGTTTGCAAGTACCTGCCAAGGTGCAACGGGTGTGATGATATCTTCCCTACCCCAGATAAAATGAATAGGAATTGTTGTTTCGCTGAGTATTTTGGGAACATCATATTTCCGACTGAATGATAACCAACGCACAATACTTTTAAATATTTCGTCATCGCTAAAAATACGTGAGATCTCATCGATTCCGCGTTGTGGAACTTTACTCTTATCAAGATAAACATTCCCCATCAACACGCTTGCATATTTAATATTGCCTGTACGGAGATCACTCAAAGAAACACCGGCTTCATTTTCAATCTGACCAGGTGCTCCACTCATAACTATGCCTTTCACCCGGGAGTTATTCAATGAAGAATAATGTAAGGCGATGAGTGCACCAAGAGAATTACCGACCAAATAAGGCTGTTCATCACATGAATCAATGACCTGATCTAACACATTTATTATTTTTTTATGGTTTTTTTCGAAAGTCACTGGAATAGGCTCTTTAAAGACAATAGCTGAATATCCTCTTTCAATTACACTTTCAATAATTAAATCCCATATCCATCCTCCAGCAAACAAACCTGGCAAAAAGATAATTGGATGACCAGAGCCTTTTTTTTCATATAGCATAATGAAATCCTTAATATCTATTTTTTTATTGACCAACTTGTTATTAAAGCCACGGTAATATATTAAAACGCAACATTACAAGTCAGTATTGATATTTTGCTTTCAAACGAATTAATTATAATTCACCTAAAATGATTCTCTTTTCTGAACCCATCACTTATCCTTTTCAATCTGAAAGCAAGTTCCATTACAATGAATAACATAGCAAACCCTTTCCGGTTTAATATAAAAAATGACAAAATAAAATAAAAAATAATTTCATTAAATTTCAGTTAAACAAAAATAATTAATTTCTCACTAATCATAAGTTCATACCCAATAAATTATGAACCTTGGATTCGACTAATAAGTGCAATTTCTAAGAAAGGCGGTCAGTTGCTATAGTAGGCATCTTTCTCGCCAAAGGAAAATGCATTATGACCTATACACAACTGACCGAAGTAGAAAGATATCAGATTTTCAGTTTAAAAGAAGCGGGTTTTACACAACGTTTTATTGCAACATCGCTCAGTCGTGACCCGTCAACGATTAGTCGGGAATTGAAGAGAAATCAGGCATCACAGAAATACTGTCCTAAGCAGGCGCAGTGTCAGGCATTAGATCGCCGCCATTCAGCCCTAAAAGCCGTCAAAGTCACATCCGAGGTAATAACGTGGATCAAAGAATTAATCTGGCAAGATTTAAGCCCTGAACAAACGGTGGGCTATCTCAATCGAGAAAAGGCCCTCTCTTTACATCATGAAACGGTTTACCGTCTTATTGATAAAGATAAAAGTCAGGGAGGGAATTTATGGCAACATCTCAGGATAGCGAAAAAACCGTATCGTAAACGTTATGGAAGTTATGAACGCAGAGGAAAAATCAAAAACAGAATCAGTATTGATGAACGCCCAAAAATAGTGGATAAAAAGCAACGTGTTGGTGATTGGGAAGGGGACACTATCGTTGGAAAAGATCATAAAAGTGCCTTATTGACATTGGTTGAACGCAAAACCCTCTTTACCATCATAATTAAACTGGAAAAGAAAACGGCGAAAACGGTAGTGAAAGCAGCCATAAGGCATTTATCATCGATAAAACATAAAATTAAAACGATCACGCTTGATAATGGTTTAGAGTTTGCTGACCATGAACGTCTGAGTAAAAATTTAGAGGCCAAAATCTTCTTTGCTCATCCCTACTCCCCTTGGGAAAGAGGGATCAATGAGAATACCAATGGATTAATCAGAGATTATTTTCCTAAAGGGACTGATTTTAATAAAGTCTCAGAATTGGAGATAAATCTCGTGGCAAACCGATTAAATAAACGCCCTCGAAAAACGCGAGGTTATAAAACACCGAATGAGTTATTTAAAGGAATACCGACTCGTTTACTTCGTTCATAACGGTGTTGCACTTATTATATGAATGCAAGATGTACTGAAGTTATCCAGTACATCATTTTAGTAAATAATAAAATAATCAAGATGATACTCTCAAATAAAAATAATATTATTGCATTTTATTAGTGTTGTTTTTAAAAAAAATTCCTTAAAAATTTATCCCATCAAAAACAAACATATGTTATTAAACTAACAGGCCGCTTGATAAAAAGCAATTTGAATACATTGCAATAAAAGCATGATCAATTATATATTATGTACTAAATATCAGCTTTACTTTAATACATAAATGATTAATAAACAGCATTGCCATTTCTGCTAAATAATTTGCTGTTAAATAAAGGAGAAAAACTCCCCACCTAATTGCGATTACGGTGGAGAGTAGCATTTCATGACAGTTTAGTGTCGTAATTACTGTTCAAACATCTCACGCAGCCAATCAGGGGCTTCTTCTTCATCTTCCTCAATCGGTGGCTGTATGGATTGCTGGCACAAGGTCTGCGAATCATGTGTCCAAATCGGCAATACCCTAATCCCGTCTCCCGCGCAGTTGAAACTGCCATCTCCATTGATTGACATATCCACAATGCCTTCAGGCGGGCGGTTATTCAGCATCAACGGCGTTCCATTATTCAAATAATGCAGGTAAATGGGCAATGCTCCCGTCGCACCTGCCAAATTAGTCGGTTTATTGTTATCACGGCCAATCCAGACCACTGCGACTTCTTTACCATCAATGCCGGTAAACCAAGTGTCACGAAGATCATTGGTCGTTCCGGTTTTACCTGCCAAATTGTATTTGCCATATTTTTCGGCCAGCTTTCTCCCTGTTCCCCGGGCCACCACTTGCTGCATACCGTATAACGTCAGATAAGCCGCTTGGGGCGACACTACGCGCTCTGCCTGTGGATAGCTCTGGTAAAGCAGTGTGCCATTTTCAGCAAGAATAGAACGCACTGCGGAGAGTTTTGCACGATTACCGCCACTGGCTATGGTCTGGAATACCTGCGCCATTTCCATGGGAGTCAGCTCAATGGCACCCAGCAGCATAGCGGGAACTTGCTGGATCTGTTTCTCCGGAATACCCAAGGAAACCAAAGTGCTGGTAATGCGATCCAGTCCAATGTCCATCCCTAAATTGACTGTCGAGACGTTTATCGAACGTGCCAGGGCATCAACCAACATAACCGGCCCGCCAAAAGTACGGCTAAAGTTCCTCGGCTCCCACGTTTTCCCCCCGCCTAGCGGAATAGAAATGGGTTCATCCGCCAACCATGTATTCAACCGATATTTGTCCGGTTGACTCAATGCGGTCAGATAAGTCACCGGTTTAGACAGAGAGCCAATCAAACGGCGGGCGTTTAATGCCCGGTTAAAGCCGGCATATTGGGGTTGAGCCCCTCCCACCAGCGCACGAACTTCGCCACTGAAACGGTCAACCACCACCATTGCACCTTCCAGATCAGGAAGATTGCGTGCTCTGCCTTTCCGCAGCTCGGCCACTCCCTCTTCCACGGCTTTTTCCGCTGCATTCTGTGCAACCGGATCTAACGTCGTGAAGATTTTGACACCGGCTAAGTCGTTGACTTTCTCTCCCAGTTTTTCCTGCAATTCCTGACGCACCAACTGCATAAAAGCGGGTTGTGGTCTTAGCGCTTCACTTTTGTGTTTCACGCCAAGCGGGAGGGCGGCATTCTTGTCATAGTCTTCTTGGCTGATGAGATTTCGGCTCAGGAGAATTTTTAATACCACGTTACGACGTTCAAGTGCGTTTTTAGGATGACGCCACGGATTATAATAAGACGCGCCTTTCACCATCCCCACCAGCAGCGCTTGCTGATCCTGTGTGAGTTCACCAACCGGGACACCAAAATAGTACAAGCTTGCCAGCGGGAATCCATGAATTTGTTCATTACCGCTTTGCCCCAGGAAAACTTCATTCAGGTACAACTCAAGAATACGTTCTTTGGAATAACGGGCATCAATCAGTAACGCCATAATGGCTTCATTCAGCTTACGGCTCAGCGTTTTTTCATTGGAAAGAAACAGGTTCTTCGCCAATTGTTGCGTCAGGGTACTCCCTCCCTGAATAGTGCGCCCGGCCATCAGGTTGGCGATAACCGCACGGGCAATAGACAGCGGGCGAACGCCATCATGCTCATAGAAATAACGATCTTCTGTTTCCAGCAGAGCCTCAGTCAGTGATTTTGGGAAATCCGAAAGCGGAACAAACAAACGCTGTTCTCCATCCGCCGACTGAATCATCGTAATCAATTTCGGATCAAGACGGAAAAAACCGAACTGACGATGGTTCTCCATGTTTTCGATACTGCGGATATGGTTATTTTCAAAAACCAAACGGGCCAGGATCTGCCCTTCCGGGCCATCAGGAAAATCAAAGTGACGACGCAATATCTCAATGCTGTTTCCCTTGGCCACGAATTCACCGGGCCGGTTGATTTTGGTCACCTGATGGTATTGCATGCCCTCCAGCAAACTGATCATTTCGTTTTTGTTGTAGTTCATGCCCGGTTCAAGATTGACCATCCTGCCGTAAACGGCCGCGGGCAATTTCCAGACCTGACCATCCATACGCTCGCGTACTTTGTTATCCAGATACAGAACATATGCCGCAAACAGTACCGACAATACAATAAAGATTTTCAGCATTAACCAAAAAAACCTGTATTTTCCCTTCTTTTTAGCGGGCTGGTTTTTCTGTGGGCGGACATTCTTCCTTTTGTTCGTCATGATTCCATCCTCGTCGTCGTCAAAATCATCATCTTCATAATCATCATAGTTATCCCGCCGATCGCGTTCTTTGTTAACGGTTACATGTATTTTTTCACACGTCGTGTTGGTGCGGTGTTGGCAGGATCATCCGGCCATAAGTGTTTGGGGTAACGCCCTTTCATCTCTTTTTGCACATCCCGGTAAGCACCACGCCAGAAGGCAGCAAGATCTTGCGTAATCTGCAAGGGGCGATGGGCGGGTGACAGTAATTCAATGACAAGCGGAACCCGCCCTTTCGCCAATACCGGATTTTGCTGCTCCCCGTACATTTCCTGCATCCTCACGGACAAAACGGGGGGCTTTTCGTTAAAATACCGGATAGTCATTTTGCTTCCCGTTGGCACAGTGTAATTAGTAGGCAGTTCATTATCCAGTATTTGCCGCTGTTGCCAGTCAAGCAAATCCATCAGACAGGGGAACAGTTCAACCTGACGCAGTCCTTTCAAATCACTGACACCTCCCAAGGCAGGCAATAACCATTGTTCAAGTGAACTCAGCAATGCATCATCATCGACTGCCGGCCATGCCACTTCCGGTAACCATTCTGTTGCCCTTTGCAGGCGAATGCGCAACTGCACTGCATCCGGCGACCAATTCAGTACAGATACTCCTTCCTGCCGGACCCAGTTCAGTAATGCTTCGTGCAATTCCGATTCGGAAGGCTTGCTCAGAGGTTGGGCCCTGACAATCAAACGCCCGCACTGCAAGCGTTTCCATGCCCGCAATGACCCTTTGCAATCATCCCATTCCACAGCTGCATGTTCAGTAAACAAAAGCGGATGTTGCCGTATAATCTGTTCGATGTTCAATGAACAGGCCAGCAATCCCCGCGCATCCGGGTTGCTGTTGCCTTGCTGCAATGACGGAAGTTGCAATGATGGAATAACCAACCAGGACTCGCCGGAGAGCGGATCTTCGCGCTCCAGAGCAACACCTGATCCATTGGTTAACTGGAAACGCCCCTGATTATCACGATTTTTAGCGATCCGATCAGGAAAACCCTGTACCAGTAATTCTGCAATAAGATCAGGGCTGACATTCTCAAGAGCGTTGCCAATCTCCCGCTGTTCATGCTGACCAACAAGGCTTCTGATAAGTTGACTTGTCCGTTGCTGCCAATGGCGCTGATTCGACGCTATCCAGTCAATGAGGTCTGTATGCCCGCGACGCGGGGGATCTTCCAAAATAGCCACCAGTTTGGCCGCGGCAGCCAAGGCCACATGACGTTGTCCGGGTGCTGAACAAGGCACTTTACCTGCATGCAATATTTTCCCTGAGCATAATATTGCGGCCAAGCGTGGTTCACTGCCAGATCCTGCCATTTGCCAGCCACGAGCGGTTAGTTGTTGTTTGTCATCCAAAGCCCCCAATCGCTGCAATAACGCGCCTGCAACCGCCAGTGCCGGTTGTGGCGGGTTGTCGAGCCAATGGAGCTGATTGCTGTCACGGCATCCCCATTGCAATAAAGAAAGCAACAGGCTGCTTAAATCTGAATGCAGGATTTCCGGTTCACTGTGTTCCGGGGCTCTTTCTGCTTGCTCCTGACTGAAAAGATGCCAGCAAACCCCGGCCTCCAATCGCCCGGCACGCCCTGCGCGCTGAACCATTGACGCCTGACTGATACGCTGTGTTATCAAGCGTGTCAGCCCGCTTTTGGGTTCAAACCGGCTGGTTCGTTCAAGCCCGCTGTCCACAACCAGCCGGATGCCCTCAATGGTCAGACTGGTTTCTGCAATATTGGTGGCCAAAACGACTTTACGCATACCGGTTGGCGCAGGCGCAATTGCCCTGCGTTGATCTGACAGGGATAACGCACCATACAGCGGGCACAATAGCGTATCTTCATTCACCTTGCCTTCCAGCTGCGCCAGAACACGCTGAATCTCACTGACTCCGGGCAGAAACAGCAGTAATGACCCCGTGTCTTGCTGCAATAAACGCAATACCGCCGATCCGACTGATTGCTCAAAAGGCTGGTGAGCAGGAAGCGGGTGATAAGATCTCGCCACCGGATAACTGCGCCCTTCTGAAACAATGACGGGGGCATCCGGCAATAACGAAGAAAGGCGCTGATTATCCAACGTTGCCGACATCACCAATACCCGCAAATCGTCACGTAATCCTTCCTGTACATCCAGCAACAGCGCCAGTGCAAGATCCGCCTGCAAACTGCGTTCATGGAATTCATCAAGGATGACGAGGGAAACACCGTTTAATTCCGGATCTTGCTGAAGCATCCGAGCCAAAACCCCCTCGGTCACAACTTCAAGGCGTGTGGAAGCACTGACTTTCGTTTCCGCCCGCATCCGATAACCCACAGTCACGCCAACCGGCTCATTCAGTTGCTCAGCGAGACGCTCAGCGACACTGCGCGCAGCAAGACGCCTGGGCTCCAACATAATGATGCGGCCAGACAAGGGAGACTTATCTAAAATTGCCAACGGCAATCCGGTTGATTTTCCCGCCCCTGTCGGCGCATGCAGCAATACCTGACGTGACGTTTTCAACGCCGCAATGACAGATTCCACCACATCATAAATGGGTAATAACAAAGGTTCACCATATGGATTAACTTTCAATGTGTGCCATTGTAGCATTGGCATCTTTGATTTCGTTTCATCGACTTTCAGATCATTTCAACTTTCAGGTCATTGAAAGTAGGTCAATAAGAGGTTGTCGTTCCCTCAGGATTGCCAATCACTGGTTTTGATCTCCTTCCCGTCCCAGCGGACGGGATTGCGCGACACCCCAACTTAACTACCACCTACTGAAGTAGGTGGGTTAGCGCACTTCGGTGCCGACGACTGAAAGTCGTCGAACCACGCACCTCGTAAACGCGCATAGGTCAAAAAATTAAAGTCAAAGTCACCGTCTAAAGACGGTGGTTTTTACCAATGATATTGAAATAAAGGAAAATTTATGCAATTTGCATCTCCCCTGAAACCTGCCACATTAATCCGTCGTTATAAACGCTTTCTGGCTGATGTTCTGACCCCGGAAGGAGAAACACTCACCATACATTGTGCCAATACCGGCGCAATGACGGGCTGTGCTACGCCAGGAGATACCGTCTGGTACTCTACATCGGACAATCCCAAACGCAAATACCCCAATAGTTGGGAACTGACACACACTCAACACGGGCACTGGATTTGCGTTAATACCCTCAGGGCGAACGATTTAGTTCATGAAGCCATCGCAAAAAAAGTTATTTCAGAATTATCTGATTATGAACAGATAAAGCGTGAGGTTAGCTATGGAAAAGAGAAAAGCAGGATAGATTTATTATTAGAGTCAAAACAAAAAGTTAACTGTTATATTGAAGTCAAGTCAGTCACCTTGCTACAAGGTAATTATGGTTATTTTCCCGATGCTGTCACAATTCGCGGGCAAAAACATTTACGTGAGCTATCATTGATAGCACAACAAGGTCAGCGTGCTGTCTTGTTCTTTGCTGTTTTACACTCGGGAATCAATCAGGTTGCGGCAGCAAAACATATTGACCATGATTATGCTTTTCTTTTGGAACAAGCAGCTAAATCAGGAGTCGAAGTAATTTGTTATCTGGCTGATATAACAGAAGACGGGATGTTTCTGGGTGAAAAATTACCTTTTCTATCAATAGGATAATTTATAAACAGAACATAATTGTGAGGCCGGTTTAGCAATATATTTAGACAGTAAACACGGCTGTCTTCACACCATTGCAAAACTAATGACAGGAACAATTGCCAACCTCGCAGTCATCTGCTATTTATAGCGGCCTATTTTTTTCCCCCTACTGTTGGGGGCTCATTTGATAGTGCGTGTGTAAGGAGAAGCATTATGCAAGAAGGGCAAAAACGTAAAACCTCGTCCTTGAGCATTCTCGCCATCGCTGGGGTAGAACCTTACCAGGAAAAGGCAGGCGAAGAATACATGAACGATGCCCAGTTAGAGCATTTCAAGCTGATTCTGGAAGCATGGCGCAATCAACTCAGGGATGAAGTAGACCGTACTGTATCTCATATGCAAGATGAGGCAGCGAACTTCCCTGATCCGGTTGACCGTGCGGCGCAAGAAGAAGAGTTCAGTCTTGAATTACGTAATCGGGATCGTGAGCGTAAATTGATTAAAAAGATCGAGAAAACGCTGAAAAAAGTCGAAGAGGACGACTTTGGCTATTGTGAATCCTGTGGGGTTGAAATCGGCATCCGCCGTTTAGAAGCTCGTCCTACAGCCGATTTATGTATTGACTGTAAAACGTTGGCTGAAATTCGCGAAAAGCAAATGGCAGGCTAACTGTATAAGTACCTGAATAATAAGTGGCTGGATAAGTACTTGGCACGTGCATATAAGTACATGGCAAGGACATAGGCTATTCAGATACATGACAGGTACATCAGTACACAGGTACATAATAAGTACATGGGTTAAGTACGGCGCTATTCAGCGCCGTATCACCCTATATTGACTCCAACATGACTCAATCTGAATATTTCCCATCATATATCGGGCGCTTCGCTCCATCACCTTCCGGCGATCTCCATTTCGGTTCCTTGGTCACAGCATTGGGCAGCTACTTGCAAGCCCGTGCCCAGCATGGGAAATGGCTGATGCGCATTGATGATATTGATCCTCCGAGAGAAGTTCCCGGAGCAGCGGGCCGGATATTAAAAGCCCTTGAACACTATGGCCTTTGCTGGGATGACGATGTTCTCTATCAATCCAGGCGGCATGACGCTTATCACGCTGTTCTTGACCAATTGAAACAACAGGAAAACAGCTATTGCTGTACCTGTACTCGCCAGCGCATTCAGAAACTGGGGGGATTTTATGATGGCCATTGCCGGCACCTGCACCTCCCCGAAGGCAATGCCGCAATCCGGCTGAAACAACTTCATCCCGTTTACGGTTTTTACGATAAATTGCAAGGGAATATCGCTGTCCCCGGTAAAATGGCTGAAGAAGATTTCATTATTCATCGCAAAGATAGTTTATTTGCCTATAATCTTGTCGTTGTAATTGATGATAATTACCAAGGCGTCACTGAAATTGTCAGAGGAGCAGATTTAATTGAGCCGACAGGCCGTCAATTATCACTGTATCATCACCTTAATTTCACGATACCAGATTATGCACATTTACCTCTCGTGCTGAATAAAGAGGGAAATAAACTCTCTAAGCAAAATCATGCCCAACCGATCCCATTGGATGATCCAAGGCCATTGCTTATTGAGGCATTATCATTTTTAAATCAACCGACTATTGCCGGCTGGCAGGATTTGACTAAAGAGCAACTGCTGAAAGAGGCTATCGTCGGTTGGAATATAAATTCGGTTCCGCCAAAAAAAGTTATTAATAGACTATACCCAATGGATTTCAAGTTGCATCGCGGCGGCAAGAGAGTGAATCCCCGGGAGCATAGATAACTATGTGACCGGGGTGAATGAACGTAGCCAACAAAGAGGCAACTTGAAAGACGAAGGGTATAACTTAAATAAAGTCTTTCTATTGATACAGTAAGCATTCTCAAAAAATGCCCTATAAGTTATGATTGGCGGTTGTTTTTTGTTTTAATTGATTAGACACTATCGAGGTGTACCATTTTTAACCGAGTAGCAACTTTCTGCCGTAATTTGCTGATCCGCGACAACAGGGTAAAACGCGACACACAGACAGTCAGTGAAAGGCCAGCCACCGTACCTGACCATTCTGCTCACACAGAGAGCAGTTCTCTGCGCAGGCGTCGCAGAGATAATCGTTCATCTTCATCACACGTTCACAATGACAAAATGAAGAAAAAATCCGTAAAGGCAAAGCCTTCGGACTCTCCTATTGCAGTGATCCCCCGGGAACAACATCCTATTTCTCGTAAGGACATTAGCGATAATGCACTGAAAGTTCTGTATCGTCTGAATAAATCAGGCTTTGAAGCTTATTTGGTCGGAGGTGGAGTTCGTGATTTACTGCTGCACAAAAAACCCAAAGATTTCGACATAGCAACCAATGCGACACCGGAACAGGTTCGCAAACTGTTCCGCAATTGCCGACTTGTCGGCCGTCGTTTTCGACTGGCCCATATTATGTTTGGGCCGGATGTGATTGAGGTTGCAACTTTCCGTGGGCCGCATGAACAAATTGAAAGCAATGAGCGGAATCATGACCGGAACCAATCCCATAAAGCCCAGAGTGGCATGTTATTGCGTGACAATATTTTCGGCTCTGTGGAAGAAGACGCCGCTCGCCGCGATTTCACGATAAATAGCCTCTATTATGGCATTGAAGATTTTGCTTTGCGGGATTACGTCGGTGGAATGGCAGATTTGAACGCTGGCATTATTCGTCTGATTGGTGATCCGGAAACCCGTTACCGGGAAGATCCTGTACGTATGCTGCGTGCTATCCGTTTTGCCAGCAAATTGGACATGACCATCGCCCCTGCCACGGCAGAGCCGATCCCACGCCTTGCGTTCCTGCTGAATGATATTCCATCAGCCCGCCTGTTTGAAGAATCCCTCAAGCTGTTGCAATCCGGGCAAGGTTACAAAACCTATAAGCTCCTGCGTGAATACCATCTGTTCGAGCCACTGTTTCCTATTATTGCGAACGGTTTCACTCAGCATGGTGATTCCCCGATGGAAAAATTGCTGGCACAGGTACTCAAAAATACAGATTCTCGCTTGCAGAATGATCTGCGGGTCAATCCGGCATTCTTGTTTGCGGTCATGCTGTGGTACCCGTTAATCGAACATGCGCAAAAACTGTCGCAGGAAGGTGGTTTGCAATATTACGATGCCTTTGCGTTAGCCATGAATGACATTCTTGATGAACAATGCCGTTCAATTGCAATTCCAAAACGCCATACCACAACAATGCGCGATATCTGGTTGCTTCAGCTCCGCCTGCCACGCCGTCAGGGGAAACGGGCAAACAAACTGATGGAACATCCTAAGTTCCGGGCTGCCTATGATTTACTGGAATTACGGGCCGGCATCGAATCACGCCATGAACTGAAAGAGTTGGTGAATTGGTGGAAAGACTTCCAACAATCCACGCCGACTCAGCAAAGAGGCATGATATCAGAGTTGGGCAATGAGATTGTCCGCCGCAGAACACGGCCACGCCGTGGCGGGCGGGTTCGCCAAAACAAGGATCACAACTAAGCATGACCCGGGTCTATATCGCCATTGGCAGCAATCTGTCTGAACCTTTGCAGCAAGTCGAGAATGCACTTGCTGCCCTGAAAACGATCCCGGACACGCTCTTTGTGGCCCGTTCGTCTTTCTATCGGACCAAACCGATGGGTCCACAGGATCAACCTGATTTCCTTAACCTTGCCGTCGCATTGGAAACCCAATTACCTGCCGAAGCATTGCTTGATCACACTCAGGCAATTGAACTGGCACAAGGCCGTGTCCGCAAAAATGAACGCTGGGGGCCAAGAACACTTGATCTCGATATTATGCTTTTTGGCAATCAAGTCATTAATACCGAGCGCCTGACGGTTCCTCATTACGGTTTAAAACAGCGAGAATTTATGCTTTATCCACTTGCAGAAATTGCACCGGATCTGGTGTTTCCCGATGGTGAGGTGCTGGCTGAACGATTAAAACAAGTTCCGGAAAATGGCCTGGCATTTTGGTTATAGCCAGCACTGTTTGTAGTACAGATGTTTATCATACAATTTGTTGTTACATGGATGGTTATAACACTTGACAGTCAGTTTTATCGTTGTAACGTGGTGTTTTATAAAGGAAAAGTAATTCAACATCTTACACAACCGTAGCCACTTTCTGGATAATCAGAACCTATCTTGCTGGATTTTAAATTCTCCAAACCAAAAGATAGGTTCTATACCTGATGGCTTTCAAAATACAGCTTATAAAACAGCAAATTGGAAGCTAAGGGTATAACTATTCAGGAGATAATAATGAAACCAACAACTCTGGCTAACCTGAGTCAGCTAAAAAAAGAGAAACGTAAGTTCGCGACTATCACAGCTTATGATGCCAGTTTTGCACATCTTTTTGCTGAGCAGGGCATCAACGTTATACTTATTGGCGATTCACTCGGCATGACTGTGCAGGGACATGATTCAACCTTACCTGTGACTGTTGAAGACATCTCTTACCACACTCGCAGTGTTCGGACTGGCGCTCCCCTTGCCTTTCTTGTCGCAGATATGCCTTTCATGAGCTACGCCACACCGGAACAAAGTTTTGAAAATGCAGCGGCATTAATGCGTGCAGGCGCCAACATGGTCAAAATTGAAGGTGGAGACTGGTTGTGTGATACGGTTAAAATGCTGACTGAACGTGCCGTCCCTGTTTGCGGCCATCTGGGGCTGACGCCACAATCGGTCAATGTCTTGGGGGGTTATAAGGTACAGGGGCGCAGTGACGATGCCGCCCAAAAATTACTCAATGACGCCATTGCATTAGAAAAAGCCGGTATGCAATTACTGGTACTGGAATGCATTCCGGTCGAATTAGCGAAACGTGTCACTGATGCGCTGGAAATTCCGGTCATTGGCATCGGGGCAGGCAATATGACAGACGGGCAAATTCTGGTTATGCATGATGCACTGGGCATCACCGCAAAACCCCCGAAGTTTGCCAAAGACTTCCTCAAAGAAACCGGCAACATACGAGATGCCATTCGTCTGTACATTGAACAAGTAGAAAGTGGGGCTTATCCCGATCAAGCACACTCATTCAACTGATTATTTCCAGCATGACTGCTAATGAAAGGAGTACAGCAATGCTGATCATAGAAACGATTCCAATTTTACGCCGTGAAATCCGCCGTTGGCGTCAGGAGGGTAAACGCATTGCCTTTGTCCCGACCATGGGAAATCTCCATGATGGCCACATGACCTTAGTGGATACAGCCAAAACACAGGCTGATATCGTTATTGTCAGTATTTTTGTCAATCCGATGCAATTTGATCGGGAAGATGATCTGATTAATTATCCACATTCATTACAGGAAGATTGTGAAAAACTGAGTCGCCGCAAAGTTGACCTGGTTTTCGCTCCCAACGCGGGTGAAATGTATCCGAATGGCTTAAACGGCAACCAAACTTTTGTCGAAGTTCCCGCACTCTCCCATATCGCTGAGGGCGCCAACCGTCCGGGCCATTTCCGGGGCGTCACGACGGTTGTCAGTAAACTATTCAACCTGATCCAACCGGATTTAGTCTATTTCGGTGAAAAGGACTTTCAGCAATTGCAGATTATCCGAAAAATGGTGGAAGAGATGGCTTACGACATTACCGTCGTCCCCGTCCCCACCGTTCGGGATAAAAATGGATTGGCGCTCAGCTCCCGCAACAATCTTCTTTCGGCTGAAGAGAAAAAAATTGCCCCTTCATTGTATAAGATCATGCAACATATCGCTGAAGCACTCAAAGAGGGTGAACGTGATATCGAAAAATTGATTGAATCGTCCTCTTCACAATTGCGGGAAGCAGGCTTCATGCCTGATGAACTGTTTATTCGCGATGCGGAAAATTTGTCATCATTAACAGAGCACAGCACGAAAGCCGTGATCTTGATGGCAGCATGGTTAGGACAAACACGTCTTATCGATAATCAGCAAGTCAACTTAATCGGCTGATTTCAAACAGGGATATGTGTGTGGAAAATACCAAGTCGACACATATCCCTCATGAGCAATACCTGAATATTATTACCCTCTTACCCGGCACACTTTATCTTTCCCCTATTATATTTCAACCTAACTGGTGGCAATCAACAATATAACCGGCAAGGTTATCGTTGAGATCACGGTTTGGAACGTAATGATGCCGGCCATTAATTGGCTGTCGCCATTGAGCTGACGCGTCAAAATATAAGCTGTAGGTGCCGTCGGTATTGCAAAAAAGAGCGCCAGTAAACTGGCTTCTAATGTTTCTAGCCCAAATAAAACGGCAATAGAAAAAGCCAGTAATGGCATCAAGAACAATCGCCCCGCACAATTTACCAATATGGCTTTTTTTTCCATTCTTAAGGTAGACATCTGCAAAGACGCACCAATGCAAATCAAGCCCAGTGGCAGACTCGCGCTTGATAAATGTTTGAAGAACTGTGCTGAGCCAAAAGGCAAACCAATATGGGTAAGATTGACGGAAATACCGATAAAACAAGCGATAATCAATGGATTTTTAATTAAGGTTAGCAATAAGCTTTTAAAAGAAAAATTATTTCTGTCTGATACCAGGGACAAAACAGAAATAACGTTACACATCGGAACTAAAATAGCAATAATCAATATAGCAATGGTAACACCATGACTACCAAATATACTGGTTGTGATCGCAAGCCCCAGATAGGTATTAAAACGTAGCGTGCCTTGTACATAAACCCCAAAACGACGGGGTGGCCATTTTAATAAAAACCTTAAGAGGATAAGTAAAACACTGGCGATGCCGAGAATAACCAATACACTTGAAGATAAAGTCAATAATTGTGGGTTATCTAATGGTGCCGTTGCCGCTCCATTGATTAATAGCGCAGGGAATAGGAAGAAATAATTGATTTTTTCAGCACCAGACCAAAAACCGGCAGGGAAAAAATTTTTTCGTTTTAAAATAAATCCCAGTAAGATCAAAGCAAATAAAGGCCACGTAATTATTATTATCTGACTCATACTGTTTTTTACCTATTGCATTGCGATAGTGATGCCATAGTGTGTAATATTCCGGCTATTTCCATTAAATTCTTTCTTCGTACAGAAATATCAAATACCTGATTAATGCCCCACCATTATCGGTGGCGGAGCATTATCATCTTAAAAATTAAGTTCTCAGCCCCCGCCCTGATTCAATTAAATACCAGGACAGCCAATAAAATCCAAGAATAAAAATGCTCAGCATACCGAGTGTCATTGCCAGAGAAACATCCGAAATACCCAGAAAACCATAACGGAAGCCACTGACCATATAAACAATCGGATTGAGTTTTGACACTATTTGCCAGAAAGTCGGCAGCAGGGTCAGGGAATAGAATACCCCTCCCAAATAAGTCAAAGGGGTCAGTACGAAGGTAGGAATAATGCTGATATCATCGAATGTTTTTGCAAAAATAGCATTCAGCAACCCGGCCAATGAAAACAACATAGATGTTGCCAGCAGAGTAATGACAACCATTCCCCATGAATGGATCTGCAATGGGACAAACAAAAGTGATACCAATGTCACCAAAATTCCCACAAAGACGCCCCGGGCTACACCGCCTCCCACAAAACCGGCAATGATGATATGGGTGGGTACTGGCGCAACCAACACTTCTTCGATACTGCGCTGAAATTTGGCACCAAAGAAAGAGGAAGAGACATTTGAGTAAGAGTTCGTAATAACCGACATCATTATCAGCCCCGGCACAATAAAGTGCATATAGCTGACGCCCCCCATGTCACCAATTCGGGACCCCACCAGATTCCCGAAGATGACAAAATAAAGAGACATGGTAATCACGGGTGGCAATAATGTCTGTACCCAGATACGGCCAAATCGTGTGATTTCTTTAATCCAAATAGTCTTAAGCGCCACCCAATATAATTGGATCATGCTCTGTCTCCTTGGTTATTATTGGTCAGCCCCACAAACAGCTCTTCCAGACGATTAGCTTTGTTACGCATGCTGCTGATTTGGATCCCCTGCGTAGTCAGTTGATTGAAAATATCATTCAATCCCTGCCCACGTTTGACATCAACTTCCAATGTTGCTGCGTCGAGCAAGCGATAATCGTAGCCGTCAATCATGGGCATTGCCCCTTTCGGCATTAAATCGAGTACGAATGTCTCACGTTCAAGCTGGCTGAGTAAGTCTTTCATACTGGTATTTTCAACCAGCTCACCATGCTGAATGATGCCGATATTCCGGCACAGCATTTCGGCTTCTTCCAGATAGTGAGTTGTCAAAATGATGGTCGTTCCCTGCGCATTCAATTCTCTTAAAAAATCCCACATGGAACGACGCAGTTCAATATCAACACCAGCAGTCGGCTCATCCAGGATGAGTAGCTTCGGCTGGTGCATCAGGGCGCGGGCAATCATCAGGCGCCGTTTCATGCCACCCGATAGGCGAATTGCCCGTTCGTTGCGTTTTTCCCACAGATCCAACTGGGTAAGGTAAGTTTTGGCTCTCTCCAGTGCAACATGACGCGGCACGCCATAGTACCCGGCCTGATTCAATACAATTTGAATCACGGTTTCAAACTGATTGAAATTAAATTCCTGTGGAACAAGCCCCAGTTGTCGCTTGGCATTGGTAAGAGCAGTATCAATGTCATACCCGAATACCTTAACAGTGCCGTGAGTTTTGTTAACCAACGAACTGATGATGCCAATCGTTGTCGATTTCCCCGCGCCATTGGGCCCTAAAAGCGCGTAAAAATCACCAACTTCTACACATAAATCAATTCCGCGCAGCGCCTTCACTCCCCCCGCATAGGTTTTCGTGAGCTGCGTCAATTCCAATGCATAAACCATAAGTAAGTAACACCTTTATTTTCTGCAATTTTTGAACGCACGGCAGAAATTATGCCATTATTTTTTCCGCTTTTCTTGGCAATGACAGGGGTCAAATAAAAAACATTCTTAAATTAAATATTAAATTCTCAATTAATGTTGTATATGATTCTATCTCAAAAATGTTGTCAGGCTATTCGTTATGATGAGAAAAATCGAAGAACTGTTTGCCAGGAACAAACAATGGTCAAAATCCGTAAATGAAGAAAACCCGCTTTTCTTCAATGAGTTATCAAAAGCACAAAAGCCTCATTTCCTGTGGATAGGCTGCTCTGACAGCCGGGTTCCTGCCGAAAAACTGATTGACGCTGCTCCGGGCGATCTTTTTGTTCACAGAAATGTGGCTAATCTTGTCATCCATACCGATTTAAACTGCTTATCAGTTGTACAGTATGCGGTGGATGTTTTGCAAGTTGAGCATATCATCATTTGTGGTCACTATGGCTGCGGTGGTATTGAAGCGGCTGTAAATGGCACCGAATTGGGTTTAATCAATAACTGGCTGCTTCACATCCGGGATTTGTGGTACAAGCACAGTTCTATGCTTGGTGAACTCTCTCCCAATGAACGCCTGAATCGCCTGTGTGAATTGAATGTCGTCGAACAAGTTTATAACCTCGGCCATTCAACCATCATGCAGTCTGCGTGGAAACGTGGTCAAAAGGTCATGATCCACGGCTGGGTCTATGGCCTGAAAGACGGTGAACTCCATGATCTGGATATCACGGCTGACAGTCGCGAAAAACTGGAACTGAATTATCGGCAGGCTATTTCTAAGTTGTCTCAAATCAAATAACAGACAGACTCATGCCCAATGGATTTCAAGGTGCAGCCAACAAAGCGGCACTTTGGAAGACAGCCGGTATAAAAAACAAATGGCAGCTTCTTTGCTGCCATTTGCTCACTGCTCACACATCATTTCTGTTTGTAACAAAAATCAATCTTCCAGCAAAGTAACATGCCCAATGTAAGGCAGATGGCGGTAATGCTGCGCGTAGTCAATGCCATAACCGACCACAAATTTATCTTCAATCGAATAGCCAATCCATTCAACAGGAACATCAACTTCACGACGGGAGGGTTTATTCAGCAAGGTACAAATTGCCAGGGAATTCGGCTCACGCAATCCCAAAAGCTCACGGATTTTATTCAATGTGTTGCCTGAATCGATAATATCCTCAACGAGCAATACATCTTTACCGCGAATGTCTTCATCAAGATCCTTGAGAATTTTAACATCACGGGTAGAGCTCATTTCATTGCCATAGCTGGAAGCAGTCATAAAATCCACTTCATGAGGCACTTTCACTTCACGGCATAAATCTGCCATAAAAATAAATGATCCTCTCAACAGCCCCACCAGTACCAGCTCACGATCACTATTGCGATAATGTTCGGTGATCTGTTTTCCCAGTTCAGCAACACGTTGTTTAATCTCCTCTTCAGAGATCATCACTTCCACGATATGTTTTAATTGACTCATAACTCTATGTTTTTAAAAAATTTAAACAGGATCATGTGGCATTTTACAAAAAGCGATACACCGATTGATATACCCTTCACCACACAAAGACGCACACACAACAAAATAATTTGCAAAGCATATCAGAATTCACCACCTACAGTAAAAGACGGGTTGGATCTGGGGCGTCAATGAGGAGAGGGGAGGAGTGGAGATCAACACATTCAACATCCTGACTTTGCCCCGAAGATAACAACACGTGTCATTCGAAAGGATTAAGGAGGGTGACACCCCTATTGTGTCGCCTTATCAAGCAACCGGCACCATCTGTAATGTAATGGAATCACTCTTTTCCTGATATTTTCCGGAATGTTAATCATTATTCTCTTATTTTTTGCAAACGGTGTCTTTGAACAAGAACACCGTTTATCTCAAAACAACAGCTAACAATTAGCAATTATTTTATAAAAAATAATTTTACTTATTTTTAATAAAATTATTAATTATACCGCCATGGATCATTTTTATAAAATAATTAATTATACCGCCATGGATCATTTTTATAAAATAATTAAAAAATCAGAACAAAATCGGTATCTATCTAGTAATTTCAAGGTAAAAAAATATTTAATAAAATAATTAATTAATCATTTAAATTAAATTGTAATTATAACTTAAGGTTAGTTTTTATATCGGATGTTTTTTATTGACATGTCGATGCAAATAATTATTATTTAATCCAAATCATAATTTGATAGCTAACTTTAGTCATTAAAAGTAAACAAGGTCACAATAAATTGAATAAATTGCCTTCTTTAAAAGATATCTCCCCGCCACTGATTATGGTTGATGAACCTGCATTAAGTTTTGAACAAACCTCATCTGCTTCTGGCTTTAATTACGCCCGCTATATTTTATGTGTATTATCATTTTTAACATTCATATATAAAAGGACAGGCACTTTAAAATATCTTTATTTCACAACCACTTTTATTTTTCATAAACCAACCTAAATGATGATGAATCTTTTTATCGTACTGGCTGTTCGATAACAGGATTATTTATCTCTGATGATATATAAACATTAACTCTTTATAAGAAAAAGTAATATTATATTTTTCGAGGAAAATCATGTCTGATAAAAAACTTGCCATTATTGGATTAGGTCCAAGAGGATTAAATATTTTAGAGCGCATTATCACGCTTCACCAAAAATATCTCGAAAATGAAAATATTGAAATCATCTTAATTGAACCCAATCATATCGGCACTGGCGTTCATGACATAGAACAACCTGAACACTTGTTGGTGAATACCGTCGCCTGTCAAATAACGATGTTTGGTGATCATACAATCACCCCCGCTGAACCGATGATTTTAGGGCCCAGTTTTTATGATTGGGTTCAGGAACAGGGATACCGTCATGTTGACGGGCGTTATTTAAAAGTAAAGGATAAAGGCACACCGATAGCGCCCAATGATTATTTGCCCCGCGCCCTATTAGGAAAATACCTTTCCTGGACATATCATTACCTTGTAACACATTGTAATAAAAACATAAAAATAACGCATTCCAAAAGCAAAGTGACCAATTTAACGCTAAAAAAAGATAAGAAAATAAAAATTGATCTGGAAAGTGGTTCTGAGCTGGTTGCTGATTTTGTATTTTTAACCACTGGACATGGCAAGAATTTGCCTTCAATGAAAGATTATCAAATTAAACAATTTGTGAATTCAGCTCGTTCTAAAAACCCCAAATTAAACTATATCGATAAGCCTTACCCTATCACTAAATTAACCGGAATCTCATCTGAAGCCCGAGTATTAATACAAGGGATTGGCTTAACTGCATATGATGTTATTTCTCACTTGACGCAAGGAAGAAACGGACAGTTTTATCAAGAAAATGGAAATCATATGTATAAGCCCAGCGGTGATGAACCCTCCATTTTCATTCACTCAAGAGAGGTCCTTCCTTTTAGTGGGCGTGCCCTTAATCAAAAAGGCGTCGGGGGACAATACCAGCCTTCCTTTTTTACAGACCAAGCCATAAAGAGAATAAAAACAGATAATCTTAAAAATGGGCAAATAAAAATAGATTTTGAAAAACAGCTCTTTCCTTTGTTGTTCAAAGAGATGTGTTATGTTTATAGAAGCACGCTGGAAGGTCACTGGTTAGACGTTGATTCTTATGAAATAAGTGCCGAAGACGAAAAATATATCAAGTATTTATTTTCGCCCAATAAGGGAAAAACATTTTCATCATTGAGCGGTTACACCTCTTGGTTTCTTAATTACTTAAATGAAGATATCAAAGAAGCAGAAAAAGGCAATGTCAAGGGAGCCGTTAAGGCGGCAACAGATGTCATCAGAGACATAAGAGATATTTTACGGGATGCCATAGATTTCGGTGGGTTATTGCCTGAATCACATAAACACTTTATTGAACATTATTGCCCTATCATGAACAGAATTGCGGTTGGGCCACCAAAAGAAAGAAATCAGCAGTTGATGTCATTGATGGAATCAGGGGTGATAAAATTAGCTGGCGGGCCTTCTTCTCAAATTATATTAAATGAACAAGAAGGTTGTTTTGAGATTCATACACAATTCGAAAAAGAAGTGAGCATTATAAAGGCTGATGTACTTATCAAGGCCAGACTGGATGGTTTTTCACCCTGCTCTGATGATTCCGCTTTAATATATAATTTAAATAACCAAGGCATGATCCGACCATTCATAAATGGAAATTACCATTGCGGCGGTATCGATATTGATAATAAAATGCATCCGATTACACAAAATGGTACAAGCATAGACAATATCTGGGCTTTGGGTAATATTGCCGAAGGGCCTAATTTCTATACTTATGTATTGCCAAGGCCTTTTGTGAACTCACGAGCAATCAGGGATGCCGGTAATATTGTTATTGAAATGTATGGAAAAATAAAGGAATCCATTGCTCATGAATATGAAGAATATGCAAGTGCATAAATATTTATCAATGTAAGATGGGGATGTCAGATTTTAATATTTATGGGTATCTCGTCAGAAAGCATTGGCTATGTTCATGCAATTAGATTTATTGAATTATATTCACAATGATTAATTCAATGCGAAACCATGTATTGAAAATTATTATAAGCGTTGCTATTGTGGTTTCCAGAATTTAAAAACACGGTTTTTCCCAACATCAATAGCTATTTTTATATCATGAAATTAACTTAAAAACGGAGATAATGCCATGCCATACGTTAATATAAAAATAACCAATGAAGGTGTCACCGCTGAACAGAAGAAAAGATTAATGGAAGGTGCAACACAGCTATTAGTGGATGTTTTAAATAAAAACCCTAAGACAACAATTGTTGTCATTGATGAAGTCGAAACAGATAACTGGGGGATCGGTGGCGTTCCCGTAACAGAATTGAGAAAAAAATAATATAAATTTTTCCTCTTATTAAAGATTTGAATTCATATCAGTCACATGGCCAGCCATGTGACTATTTTTTATCATTGAGCGACATTGTTCAAATTCTCTCAAGCATTCAATTCCGAGTATTCAATTCAAAGTATTCAATCCCAACATTCTGTCGCGCCGTTTGATAGTCCTGACCACACCAAGTTGATTATTGAACAGCACCCTGCCTTGCCGATAACAAACTGTACACAATAATATCGCCCATCCCGGATGATTAACCGATCTTCCAGCGACTCCACGCATGCTTTTTTCCTCATTTTTATCTAGACAAACAATTAATATTTGTTTAATAAATAAAAAACATTTGTTCGTTTTTATGGTCTAATGTGGTTTTATAGAGAACAGCGGAGCCTGATATGAGAAAAATGCCGTCAGCGACACAAGGGTCACTTAGCCGACTGAACCTTATCCTGACAACGCCAGCTCAGTTGCCCGCACGCATTGCTGTCAGCGATGTACATCAAGAAATTGCCCTATTTTTTGATTGGACAAATCATTAACATTGACTTAATAAATAAAAAAACACTTGTTCGTTTTGAGTGTCTAATGCGATCTTATAGAGAACAATGGAACTGATATGAGAGAAATACAGTCAGCTATACAAGGTTCACTTACCCAGCTACACCTTTTCCTAATGGCAGCAGAGCGGTTTCCCACACGCATCGCTGTTAGCGATGCACATCAAGAGATTAGTTATCGTAAGCTCAAAGAGTGGATAATGAGAATTGCTCAGGCCTTACATAACGCTGGGGCCCGTTCGGGTGACAGGATCGCAGTCATGTTGCCTCCCAAAGCTGAACTCATCGCTTCCCTGCTGGCAATTCAATATATTGGCGCGGCTTATATTCCTCTGGATCGTAATGCCCCCAAAGAGCGAAACAGTCTGATTCTGGATGATGCCCGACCAAAACTTATCATTAATGAAAACGGGACCTCCTCCTTTCCTGATTGTCCCGCCAGTGATATTCACCAAATGCTGGACACGCCTGCCACAGAGTTTCTTAACGCCGCCTTGCCTGATGGAGTGGCCTACATAATTTATACTTCAGGAACCACCGGGCGCCCGAAAGGGGTTCCCATTACTCATGCCAATCTGCGTGCATTATTCCTGGCAACAGAATCCCTCTTTCGTTTTAACGAACACGACGCAACTTTGCTGTACCACTCTTACGCTTTCGATTTCTCTGTTTGGGAAATCTGGTCCGTGTTGGCTTATGGAGGCAGGCTGGTTATTCCCGATGATGAAACCCGCTTGATGCCGGCAAAACTTACACAGTTGATTCATGACCGGAACATTACTTTGCTTAACCAAACACCAAGCGCTTTCTCTGTTAATGCCCACTGGCTTTGTCGCTTTCCGGCAGAAATGCTATCACTGCGCTTCATTATTTTCGGTGGTGAGCGGCTTAACTTCCAAACGCTGACGCAATGGCAGAAATATTTCGGGCTGACATCCCCGCGTCTGGTCAATATGTACGGCATCACGGAAACAACCGTGCATTCCAGCTGGCATATCATTAATGAAAACGATCTCAAACAAGCCGAATCTGTTATCGGCCGGCTACTGCCCGGATTTCGTTATCTTATCCGTCCGCTCGACAAGGACAACGGGCAGAAAGAAAGTGGGGAACTACTGCTTTCCGGTCCGCAAGTGACCCCCGGGTATTTGAATCAGGACAATGAAGCCAACGGAAAATTTGTCCGTCATGAAAGCGACAACGTCTTTTACCGCTATTACTGCACTGGTGATATCGTGCGACATAATGCCGCCGGCAAACTGGTCTACCTGGGCCGCTGCGATCAGCAGGTCAAGATAAACGGTTACCGTATCGAAACCGGCGAAATCGAATCTATCCTCGCCCGACATGAAGCCATCAGTGATATCTCTGTTATCGCCTCACATTCTGTAACGCATGGTCATCATCTGGTTTGTTGTTTCACCTCTCCCGATAAACTCGATAAAGAGAAAAATGTTATTGAGCAGCTCAGAGAGTTGGCGAAAGAAACCTTACCGGTTTATATGCGTCCCATGCGTTACCGTAGGCTCGACATTATGCCAAAAACGATTAATGGAAAGATTGATAAACAAAACCTCAGACTTTCACTGGAGTGAATCACAATCATGACAAGTACTAATAATTACACGAAAGAAGAGATAAAAGCACAAGCATTAAAAGAATATATCTCGTGGATGGAATCCCTATTAGAAAGACCGGTTGCCGCCGGTGATAACTTTCTTGATGTCGGCGGGCATTCCATGATCGCCATTTCGCTTAATGAACGTATTCAGAATCAATATGGTCTGACGCTCTCAATGGAGCGACTCTATAACGCTACCCTGACCGAAGCATTCATTGCCGCCCATTAATTTGTGCACAGTAAATTTTGTGCACGATAAAGTTTATCCACAATAAGGGTTTCATCATGACAAAAGAAATTCATCTGACTGAACAGCAATTAGCAAGTTTTCATCAAAATGGTTATATCGGCCCCATCACCATTTATTCTCCGGAAGAGATGGCGGAAATGTGGAATAAGATCCGCAGAAAATTACCTGATCGCACCCATGCTGCATACCCTTCAGACTCCTATGGTGCAGCAACCAATATCTCGAATTACGATCGTCATCTGGATATTCAGCTACTCAGCCAGCACATCACTAACCCGCGTGTTGTCGCTCCGGTTTCCGATATTCTTGGTGATGACGTTCTGTGCTGGCGCACGGAGTTCTTCCCCAAATATCCCGGAGATGAAGGAACTGACTGGCATCAGGCCGACACGTTCGCCAACGCCAGTGGCAAACCGCAAATCTTGTGGCCTGGTGAAACAGAAGAGACATTCGGCAAGGGCACATTGACCGTCTGGACGGCGTTTACTGATGCCACCATCGAAAATGGCTGTCTGGAAATCATCCCCGGCACGCACAACAAAATGAATTACGATGAAAAAAAATCGATGGCGTATCAGAGTGACATTATCAACAAAATAGACAAGGGCGGTAAGAGCCGCGGCTTTTTTGGCTATGACTACCGGGATCTGCAAATCGATCCAAACTGGAAGCCGGATGAGAGTCAGTCAGTTCCCTTAGAAATGAAAGCGGGACAGTGCGTCATTTTTTGGTCAACGCTGATGCATGCCTCCTACCCCAATATATCCGATAAGCTTTACCGAATGGGGTTTGCTACCCGTTACGCACCCAGTTATGTCGATATCTACCCCAACACCGATCATGTATATGAGTATGGCGGAAACATTCCGCTGGATAAATTCGGCTGTGTCATTGTGGCAGGTCAGAGCCGTAACACCAACAACCGGATAGCCTCGCATAACCTGCTCGGTCATCCCTTTGCCACCTTGTCGTCCCAGCTATAGGAAAGTTTACGATGCGTCAGATCCAGCATTACCTAGAGGATACATATCATTTCAACGCAATAAGCGATGTTATCGCCCACGGCGCCGATGAATGGGGGCAATGGATTGCCCTGAGGGAAAATATCTTTCACCCCCAGGGAGGCGGGCAACCCGCAGACCGCGGTTGGGTTAACGATATCCCTGTCACCGTCAGAAAACAGGAGTCAGGCTTGGTGGCACTCTATCCGGTATCTCCTTTTTCTCTGTCCGGGGAAACCAAAGTCATCTCAGTTCTTTCAAAGGATGATCGTACCCACCATGCTGCGTTGCACACGGCGGGCCATTTGTTGAACTGGGAGATGCGCCGTTTCGGTTGGATGGCTATACGCGGCCATCATTTTCCCGGCGAGTCACGCGTTGAATTCACCGCCTCTGACTCTTCCGCCGTGCAGCCTGATCGCTTGCAGCCGGAGGAAATCGAAGAAATTATCCGTACTCGGTTATGCAATGGCGCATCGATAACGACTTGGTATGAAGATGGGATACGGCTGTGCCTGATCGAAGGAACTGAACCAATGCCTTGCGCAGGAACGCACACCGACAATCTCAGCAAAATCAGCATGTTTTCTATTAAAGCGATCAAGTTTAAAAAAGGTACGCTACGCATCAGCTACGATGCTGAGCATATTGCATTAAAGGATACCCATGTCTAACGATACACTATCACTGTCACGCGGCCGCCTCTGGATGCTGGATATAGGATTACTCACTGTTGCCCTCTCCTGGGGGGCAAGTTATTCCCTGATGCAGCTGATTATCCATGCGGGTGTCACTGTGCCGCTGTTTTTGATGCTGCGCTTTGCGTTGGCCGTTCCCTTTATGTTCCTCGGCACGCGCATACGCTTGCGTAATATCACGCGTGGTGAAATCGTTAACGGGCTGATTTTTGGTATATTGCTGTATGCAATCCTGACATTTGAAACGCTGGGGGTAAAATACACTTCCGCGGCCAATGCCGGTTTCCTTATCGCACTGTCCGTGGTTCTGGTTCCCTTTTTCGAGCGCGTGCTGGGCAAACGCAAGCAAAGTAAATTCGTGTACTTTACCTGTTTCCTTTCCCTGTTCGGGGGAGGATTGCTGAGTTTTTCCGCGAGCGGCAGCATCGGGTTCAACTTCGGTGACAGCCTGATTTTGCTTGCCGCCCTGATCCGTGGTTTCCAGATTTTTATGTTCGGTAGACAAACTGCCGGCAAGCCCTACTCATTAATAAACATCACGCTGATCGAATTGGTCACCGTCGCGGTGCTGGGGCTGGCATCCGTTATCGTCATCGAGCCCGGCGCCCTGCGATATATTCCCGAGATATCACCCGCCGTCTGGGGATATATTCTCTTTCTCAGTTTGCTGGCAACAGCATTCGCATTTCTGATGCAACTGTATGCCGCCAAGACGACCAGCCCGACCCGGGTTGGCCTTATTTTGTCGCTGGAACCCGCTTTTGCCGCCATGTTTGCCGTGACGATTATGGGAGAGACACTCGGTATTCTGCAAGGAATGGGAGGGTTAATCATTGTATGTGCCGCCCTAATGGGACGTATAGTCGAAGGAAAGCGTTATGAATAATCTCCCCCACTTGGCAATGTTTCATCATGCAGGCGGGAATGCGGCGGCATTGAGCCATCTGGCGAAAACGTTCGCGTCTGATTTCGACGTCATCCAGTTTGAGATGCCCGGCCGCGGACGCCGCCGCCGGGAGCCGCTGGTCAATGATGCCGCACAGATCGTGGATGACTTTGCTGCTCTGCTGCCCCCCCGGGAACCCATCATTTTTCTCGGGCACAGTCTGGGCGCCTACATTGCCTATTTGATGGCAGCATATTGCCGAGCCAGCGAGCCGGCACGGCAAATCATGCTTGTCGTGGTAGCCAACCATCCCATTCATTGCCGGCAACAATTTTCTTTTCTGGACTCTGCGCAGGGTCCCAGTGAGCAACTCGTCCGCTTTGCTTCGCAACTGGGTCAGTTGCCTGACTGGCTACAGCAAGAGCCACTGCTGCTGGAGCAATTTTTGCACGTTCTGGCCGCCGACCTGCGGGTTGCCAACTCCATCAGCCCGTCAGATACCGCACCACTCAGAGATATTCCACTTTTGGCAATACATTCAACAGAAGACCCGCTGTTGCAGGAACCCCCCTGGCGCTGGCAGGAATGTACCCAGCAAGTTTTCGAACTGGTGAGTATATCCGGCGGGCACTTTATTTCCGCACAGCAAGGGGAAAAAATTCGGGAAGCCACACTCCACTTTATTCAGAAATATAACCTGTTCAAAGATAATTTACGGCGGCAAGGGTAAATATGTTGGCAAATTAAGGGGAAGCCGCCCCCTTCTTTTATTACCCGTGCGTAGTATAGGACATAATGACCGTCGCACTCACTGCGCTATCGGCACATATATAGGCATGTTTCACATCACCGGAAAAAGCATAGAAATCCCCAGCTTGTAAAACAATACTCCTGTCATCAGAAATGCGCAGAATTAACGAACCAAGATGGACGATAACATGCTCGTGAGTACCAAAAATATGCGCCGGGCTATTAATGATGACGCCGGGTTTCATTTGCAGATGCCATATTTCTGTAATATTCCCCTGACCAATACGGAACTTCATCACTTGGGAATAATCGCCATCATAACCGGAATTTTTTTCCAGATAGGGATAGCGCTCATTATTGCTGCCAAGGAGATCACCTAACGGAAGCCGCAATGCGTTGGCGATTGCATCGAGAGTATCGACCCGTGGGTTAGAACCTCCGGATTCTAGTTTGGAAAGCGCAGCCTTGGAAACACCGGATAGTCTGGAAAGTTCATTCAGCGAAAGGTTCCTCGCTATCCGCAACTGCTTTACATTATTACCGATATTCATGTAAGTCTTTTTTAGTCTATCATGCTGATCGTCACTCATCATCGGCTCATCATTATCAGGAAAGATATTGTATATTTTAACAGTCAGGGAGATAAATATCTGCAAAAGATGGATGGAAAACATTATTTGTTGTTATCAAATTGATTTATAATGACAAATTAATTCAACACACTAATAATCTGCTATCCCACTGCCTGATCATGCAGATATACACTGTAAAAATGGGTTCCATAAAATGGCAGGATAAAACGATGGCTCATATAACAATCCTAGGTTCCCCTGATACATGCAATTTCCGGAAATAAGTCCTGCCACTAATTAATACAACATCAATTATCCTATTGCCAGGGATGCACAACATCGCCCACCTGCCTGAATCTTAATAATTCAGCAATTCAAGATACTTATCCAATGAACTATTCTGCCTATGACACCTCTGCCCATGACACCAAGGTAGTGATCGTTTAAATGAGTCAAAATGATAAATAATTTTAATTATTAATGGTATGGAATAAATTTATTCGGTAAGGATACTCATTTAAATTAGCTTCAGGGATAACCTCTGACGACCGATATTATCCCCTGAGTTTACCTTAAGAATAAGGTACAAAAAAATCATCTATAAACTCACTAAATCAACCAAAGTTGGGCATTGCGACAATTTGCAGGATACTAAGTTCCATCAAAAAATCAGAGATATTTATTTAAATATAATATTTTGATCTAAGTTATATTTTAAAAGCAGCTGGATTGTTTGATGGATTTGCCGGGTGTAATTTTCATAAGCATTCGTTAACAATAATACCTAACGGAAGAGAGATTGATGAAAATGTGTCAGCAAGAAACCAACACCAGCATACTGGCAGGAAATTCACGGGTCTATCTCAACCAAGATGATCAAATCGTTGTCGAAGCACAGTTAAAAGCCTTTGAAGCTGCTCTCATGCTCGCCAAAAAGATCCAAAACAAATGCGGCCAAATACCAAGAATATCTATCGCGTTTGACCACCGTGGGATCTTTCGCCTCCAATTTTTAGCCGATGACCTCACGAATTCTCAAAAGCGAAACCCTCGCCTAAACCAGCTTCATGCCTCGATTGTCAGTGTGTTCTTACCTATCGCGGAAAAGCATCAAATTCCACTCAGTGAAATACGCGTCATCCATGAAGATTCAGCAAGGCAACACCTCGTCCATATCCTTGCCTCTGAAGAAATCCCCGAAATGCTCAAACAGCGAATGGTGTCTGACACCAATACGGATACCAAACCATCAATATCTGATGTTGCACATGAAGAACCAACACAAAAACTGACCTGTGCGGCCATTACGAAAGAATACTTTGAGAAAGCAGCCGGTGATAATAAAAGCACAGATAATCTTCTGGAGGTCTTTTTTGAGGATTGTGTCTGGTCGAGAGCGCTGGCTTATGTTCGTGGGCTTCAACTCAGCCATATGTTGGGGGTTTCTACTTCTATTCGCCTCAATCTTGTCAGTGAAACCGGCGAAGTTAGCCAGGGTGATATCACCGCTGCCTGATTTACCATCAAAATAATAACAATAAGTCTCATCTTTGTTTTTTAAGGAAAATAATGATGTACAAACTATCCCGGCCAATATATTTGGATAACAATGCAACAACGGCATTAGATCCTGAAGTCCTGCAATCTATGATGCCTTATCTGACACATGATTATGGAAACGCTTCCAGTGTTAGCCATGCCTTTGGCTGGAAAGCCCTGGAAGCCGTTAATCGGGCAAGGAAATTGATATCAACAGCAATAAATGCAACCAGTCCTTCTGATATTATCTTTACATCAGGTGCAACAGAATCCATTAATCTTGCAATTACAACCCTTCAGCATAAGAACAAAAAGGGTCATGTCATTACATCAATGATTGAACATAAAGCTGTTCTTGATAGTTGCGCCAAACTGGAGTCAATGGGAATAGAGGTGACTTATTTACAACCACAAAATGATGGCGTTATATCCCCTGACTCAATATATCGCGCATTGAGAGATAATACTTATCTTGTCTCCATTATGACGGCGAATAATGAAATTGGCTCAATACAAAAAATTGAAGAAATAGGCGCGATTTGTAAAGAACGCGATATTATTTTTCATACTGATGCTACACAGGCCCTCGGAAAAATAGAATTTGATGTGCAACGAATGAATATTAGTCTCGCCTCTTTTTCCGCACACAAAATATATGGTCCCAAAGGAGTTGGAGCGCTTTATATTAATTCATCCGATAAAAATATGCACCTATCCCCCCTTATTGTCGGAGGCGGGCATGAACGGGGCTTGCGTTCCGGCACACTGAATGTTCCGGGAATTGTCGGATTTGCTCGTGCTGTTGAACTTTCTATGAATAGCTTAACAAGTGAGTCACAAAGATTAAGCAGCTTAAGGAACTTGCTCAGACAATATATTATTGAAAATGTAGATGATATTCGGGTAAACAGCCACATGACCGAATGTCTTCCGGGATTGCTGAATGTCTCATTTGAAAGAATAGATGCAGACTCGCTTTTGCTCGAACTCTCTGACATTGCGCTCTCCTCGGGATCGGCTTGTACATCGGCGAAACGGGCACCTTCACATGTCCTGAAAGCCATCGGCGTCAGTGACGAACAAGCTCAGGCCAGCGTGCGTTTCGGATTGGGCCGGTTTAATAATGAAGACGAAATACAACATGTTTGTCTCCGTTTGAAAGAAGCCGTGAGTAAACTGAGATCGATGGTACCAAAGTCATTCAGCTCTCAATGATTTGGAGATGGAGTTTAATTCATGCGAACAATGTCAGCACTTTTTCTCTTATTTGGAACCATGTTTACTGCGGGAGGGTATGGCGCGACCTTCCTGATCTCAGAATATTTTCGTTCACATGGCGGAAGCGACATTGACACAGGGACAACACTGAGTGTGGCTTTAGCCGGCACGCTGATTGGGGTCCCTTTGGTCGGGTGGTTTGCCGGAAAACTGGAAGCGTCACGCTTTGCCGCTCTCGCCGCATTGTCAATGTCCCTTGGCTACTTTCTTTTTAGTGGCTCTGGCAGTGAGCTGAATTACACTCCACGCATTGCGGCTTTCTTAATTGGACTTGGCTGGGGAATGTTCTATATCAGTGGGCCCATGGCCTTGTCCGAACGTATTTCAGATGCAGATAGGGGGCACTGGTTTACTCGTTTCAGCGCTTTTCAAATGGCTGGAATTTGTGGTAGCCCGATTATTCTTACCCTCGCCGTTGAGCAGGGTAACGTCCCTATCTTAAGCGCATTTTTCCTTGTTGGCATTGCAGGAATTTTCGCATCACTATTTCTGGGTACTTTTGGGATTAAAGAGCCGCGTCATCAACAAGAATCATCACTAAGACCCTGGGTGAAAAAAATCACGAAAATTGCGCCAAGTAGTGCGATTCGCCCCATCATCATGGTCGGACTGGGAGGTTGTGTATTCTCTGGCATGATGTCGTTTCAGAGTTCATTAGTGGAAGGAACGGATGCAGGTGCCAGTACATTCTTTGCTGTTCATGTGGTGACTGTCGTTATATCGCGGCTTTTGTTATCGCGGTATTTATCAACAATCCCCCGCATACCGCTTGTCACAACGTTGATGTCCTCTTTAATCCTTGGCATTTTGTTCTTGCTGGGCATTCCCGTTCACTCCATATTTCAGGTTATTGCGGCCATCTTAACCGGCCTGGGGTATGGATTAGTGTACCCCGTGATCCAAACTTGGGCAGTCAATGACTCCTCCCTTGAAAACCGTCACGCGGCTCTGACTTGGTTCGTTGTCTCCTATTTTATTGGCATATTTGGATTTCCGATGATCGGGGGCTGGATCTTAGTTGAAGCGGGAAAAACCTTATTTATCATAATACTCGCAGCAATTGCTGTGCTTGAGCTGATAATGGCGTTATTTAAAACAACAAACCAATCCAAATCTATCCCGAAAATATAGATAACCATCTGTTTATAAAGTGGTGATCGAGATAAGTAAACACAGTCGACAAAACGGCAATTTGAAAGACGGCAGGTATATACCACCAATATAGGCAAGGATGCCTGACCCAACAAATATCCGGCCAGATAAACCTGCAAACGATTTAAGCTAGATTGACTATTATGTTCCAAACAATCAATTAAGTTGATTCTCCATTCCTGTAAGGTGCCCGTTTCTCCAAACATTAATAAAATAAAATTTAGCTAACAGCGATATTAGTATGTTAATTTAGTCAAAACGATAGAAAATCAGTATAATAGAAATTATGCAAAAAATTGTCTTACTTACCTACATCTTGCTTTTGTTAGGTTTATCACAACCAGCAAAAGCCTTGTCAGAAAACGAAGCTGAAGATCTTGCTGATCTGACAGCTGTTTATATCTTTTTAAAATATGATTGTGGTTATACCCAAATTCCTGATCGTGAGATCAGGCGCACAATTATCTATTTTGCCCAACGCAACAAATGGGATCTCAATAATTACGACAGTCAGTTAATGGAAGAACTGAATCAATTGGGTTACAACGATCTGAAGGGAATCAACCTGCCTCATGAGGTTAAATGCCGCTCACTGGCACGGCGTTCTCTCAGTCTACTCGCCTATGTGAAATAATTCCTATACGAAAGTATTATTATGGTCAATTTCGCGGTGCAACTGCCCCTGGAGTTGGCTATTATGTGCCCTCAATACTTGTAAATACCTTAGGGAGGGATATCAGGAGATGTCACAAAAAGAAATTTGGCATGAAACATTACATTCCAATTTCGGTCAGTATTTCACAGTTGAAAATGTGCTTTACCATGACAAAACTGAGCACCAAGACCTGATCATTTTCGAAAATACAGAACTTGGCCGCATTATGGCGCTTGATGGTGTTGTCCAAACAACAGAGCGCGATGAATTTATCTACCACGAAATGATGGCCCATGTGCCGTTATTTGCCCACGGTCAGGCCCGCAAGGTATTGATCATTGGTGGGGGTGATGGTGGAATGTTGCGTGAAGTTTGCCGTCATCATTACCTTGACAATATCACCATGGTAGAAATTGATGCCGGAGTCGTTGAATTCTGCCGCCAATATTTACCGAACCATAATGCCGGTGCCTACGATGATCCCCGCTTCAAACTGGTTATTGACGACGGCGTGAATTTTGTCAAAACCACCTCTGAAAAATTTGATGTCATCATTTCTGACTGTACTGATCCTGCCGGACCGGGTGAAAGTTTATTTACCTCCGAATTTTATGAAGGTTGCGCCCGTTGCCTCAATGAAGGGGGGGTATTCGTCGCTCAAAATGGCGTCTGTTTCCTGCAACAAGACGAAGCCATCACCAGCCACAAAAAATTAAGCCACTATTTTGCTGACAGTAGTTTCTATCAGGCCGCTGTTCCGACTTATTACGGTGGGATCATGACATTTGCATGGGCAACTCAGAACCCTGCCTTGCGTCAAGTGCCTTTGGAAACTCTGCAACAACGTTTCAACGATTCGGCCATATCATGCCGTTACTATACACCAGCTGTACATACAGGAAGTTTTGCCTTGCCGCAGTACTTGTTGAATGCACTATCTGGAAATCAATAACCACTCAGTAGCCGGGAGGTGACCTAAATTGCACAAGCTGAAATTGCACGGCTTTAACAATCTAACAAAAAGCTTGAGTTTTTGTGTTTATGATATTTGCTATGCAAAAACGAAAGCCGATCGCGACAGTTATATCGCGTACATTGATGAACAGTACAACGCGACCCGTCTCACTGAAATACTCAGTGAAACCTGTTCAATCATTGGTGCAAACATTCTTAATATCGCCCGCCAGGATTACGACCCGCAAGGTGCGAGCGTAACTATCTTAATTAGTGAAGAACCGATTGACCCCAAATTAGTGGATAATACCGAAAACCCCGGCCCACTCCCTGATTCTGTCGTTGCTCATCTGGATAAAAGCCATATCTGTGTCCATACCTATCCAGAAAGCCATCCAGATGGTGGCATATGCACTTTCAGGGCAGATATTGAAGTTTCAACCTGTGGTGTTATTTCCCCACTCAAAGCACTAAATTATCTTATTCATGAATTAGAATCTGACATTGTAACAATGGATTACCGTGTCCGTGGCTTTACCCGAGATGTTAACGGCGTAAAACATTATATCGACCACGAAATTAGTTCCATTCAGAACTATGTAACGGAAGAAATTCAATCACAATACCATATGATTGATGTGAATATTTTCAAGGAAAATCTCTTCCACACTAAAATGATGTTAAAAGAATTTGATTTGAATGAGTATCTATTTAATACCACAGCAGCAGAACTAAACGAAGCGGAGAAAAAAGAAATTACCCGTTTACTTAAAAAAGAGATACAAGAAATCTATTACGGTCGGAATTTGCCTGACCTATAAATATCCATCTTTTTTAACCTGAATGACTAGCAGACATTTTTCCTGCCAGTCATACATTCTTTACTCACCATTTCCCATTGTGTTTCAAAAAGAAGCTTCTCACTCATTACTGAAAGTACCGATACGCGTATATTTATAAAAACAGGGATTGGTCGTATAAGTGACCAGACATATCGTTGTGAAGAATAAAAACTCGGGCCATGGTTGTATATTCTATCGATAAAGATTTAGTATCTGCTTCTCAGTCACGTATTTCTGGTTTGATATCTTAGTATATTGAAATTGACACTGATAACTGCTCGTTACTGTTTTTTGCAACCTTATCACTTATCATTATCAATGCAAACCTGTACAACTTTATGAATATGCTATTATTTATGTCAGCGATAGAGTGATCAGGCGTGGATGTTGAATTTTTACTCGCCTACAGTTTTAATTCTAAAAAATCATTAACCAATGTAAATTGCTTAACTATTTGGATACTATAGATGATACTTGGCATGGCAACATCTTTACACAGTGCCATATCATCATTTTTATCTCCTGTGACCTTAATCAGTTACTTACATAGATTAATTATTGATTTAACAAATTAAAAATAATTGCTATTTTATTATTGAAGTTCTGGCCCATACTTAAGGAATAAAACCCTACCAATAATATGTATTTTAGGAAAAAGTTTCATTTTTTAGGCAGTAATAAAATTTTGATACCTTAGATGAGATATTTATGAATTATTTAACTAAAAACAATAACCCTGATATAGAGTTCACAATTAAAATAATTGAAATGGATAACAAAAAATCTTAATAAATAGAGTCATGCTGGATTTTAACAAAATTTGTTATCTTACCGACAAATTTTGTTTATACATTTGCATGAATTTTATTTTGTGAACATTATGATGCATGACTAAATTTATAATAACCATCCTACAATATACAATAAAAATGAAGATAAAAGTAACGCTCATTGACGATCATGTTATTGCCCGCTCGGGGTTTGCTCAATTATTGAGACTCGAAAATGATATTACCGTTGTTGGTCAATATAGCAGTGCCAGAGAAGCCTTACCTGATTTACTAAAAAAGAAAATTGATATCGTTATTATGGACATTTCTATGCCTAACGAAAGTGGATTACAAATAATTAACCAACTACGCCTGAAACGAGCTGATTTTAATACCATTATCATCAGTATTTACGGTACTGCCTCGCTTGTGCAAAAAGCGCTGGATTCAGGTGTCCGTGGGTATCTGACAAAATATTGCAAGCCAGAAGACCTAATGAAAGCTATCCGTTTGGTTCATCAGGGGAAAACGTTTCTTTGTACGGATGCACTCAAATCATTTCGACAAAAAACAAGTGAAATCAAAGAATTGGATATTCTCACACCACGGGAAAGACAAGTTTTTATCTTATTGGTTAACGGAAGCACTGTAAAAATGATTGCTGAACAACTTAAACTTAGCCATAACACAGTTCACGTCCACCGTGCCCGGATTTTAAAGAAATTACAATGTGATACCATTATTGATCTTGTTCATTACGCTTTTCGAAACCAAATAATTAAGAATTAACCAATAAATACACTATTCTTTCTCATCACTATCCTTATGATTATTTTATCCATTAACCCTGATGACATTATAGACAATCCGACTTAGCTTTCATAAAAACAATTAGCAAGCAATATTTTTACTCAAAGGAAGACAATAGGTTTTTATGACACTAAGTTAGTGTCATTATCTTCCTATTATTCTAAGCCGTAAAATTGGTATTCCGATGCTAATAAATAGCAATGAAACTATTACTTGTATTACTATATCCTTTATTTTCTCATTAATTTGTTCTAAACCAGATATAAAAATCGCATAAGAAACATTTATTGAGTGGTGTTATTGCATAAAACACTCTTTTCCTTAATACGCACATTTGGTTTTTCACATACCTCAATAATAAAAACACCAAGCCTTAAAAAAATATCCTTTCATCTAATGGACAAACAAAAAAAATAAATCATAAAAAATAAAAATATTTACCTCATCAATGTTAGTTCTTAATCTAAACATTATTGCACTGCAAGAATAAATACCCAGAAAAATAGATTTTATCATATGGTTCAGTATGATTTTTTATATTTTCAATAGCGCTGCATTTATTATTTTAACGCAATCTTTCTTGTTCATTTATTTATAATAAGTGAATAATATAATTAAGTTCAGCTATCAATAAATGATTTATGACCATTTTTCATGATTGTCCTCCTTAACTATTATGACCTTTCAAAGCGTTTATCTTCACTGTATTCTGACTTGGTAAAAACGCCCCATGCCAGATAGCTACCTGTCAGATCCACAGGCCTGCAACTCAGAATACTCCCCTATGATTATGAGCACCTTCTGTGTTATGGGGTATAACATAATATTTATCCTATGATGAATTGTTTAATCTATGCGCGTTAATATACGATTTATCGCTCGCCTACTCTGATGCAAAACACTATTTAAAAGACAGTAAACTCTTTTTTTTCAAAAAGATGGCGTAATAACTATCGATATTTCCCATGAAACATCAGTGATTTTACCCAATAAAACTTTACATAAATGAAACAACAAACTTGATTATTATTACATCTAGAAATAGTAACTCATTTGCAACACTGGGAAATGCCTAGTATATTCGGAGATACAGCACTGACTATGCCCAGTGAATTTCAAGGTGCAGCCAACAAAACCGCAGCTTGAAAGACAACAGGTATATAACGGCTTCTACACACCAAAGGAGCACTTACTGACTGCATCCCCCCGAACCCGCAGCTCAGTGAGAAATCGTTAAATCTCAATGGTCAGCATTGCTAAGGGAACGAGAGAACTTCCCGGTAATAATAAAAACCTCAAAATTGACGTTAACAAACCAACTATAAAATCATCTAATTTTCCGTGTTTGTTACATCTTTTTGGAGAACAGCTCCACAACACCAGGCTCCTGCGGTGATAACCGCAGGAGATTTTTTTATCATCAATTCAGAAAAATGCGCTCCGGCAGTGTGAAGTTACGCAGCTTCAGCAATAACAGGGGATGGCTTTTTCCTGTTGTACGCAGGGTGTAATTCAACCAACGCCCATCCGGCGCCTGCCACCGGAGGCGATAACGCGCCCCCGCCCCTGAAGGTGGGCCTGCGTTCACCGGCTCCACCCGGGCTTGTTCAAGTAAACGGACCCAGCCCCATGGACCGGGCATCTCCGCATAGAGGATCTCCCCCGCCTGCACACTGCGCCAGCTCAGGGTCGCCCCTTGGTCTGTGGTGTCATTCGGCCAGACAAAGGCTTGCCAAAAAGGCATTTGGTTGACGTAATCCAATTTCTGGTGATCGATAATCAAGGTGGTCTGCATGACCCCGTCCGCCGTGCCGGCCTCAAGGTCAAAATGCAGCCTGGCCTCCCCGTCGGCAAATACCGTGTCGGACAACATATTCAGGGTATCCAGCGCCCGCAGAAACTGCGGATTAAAGGTCAGCCCCTGTGACTGGGCCAGGTTCGGTACCCAACGGTGGCCGTCTTTCTGCAGCACCCCGCTCAGGTGGCTTTCCAAAAAATGGGGAATATGCCCGCCGTGGGCACGGAGGTATTGCGACAATACCGGCAGGGAGGCGTCCTGTGCCACATTCCTGAACGGATAGTGTGCCCCGACGTCGGCCTGCCATTTGTCCACCACCGCCGTTTTCCACTGTGCATTGAGGCTTTGGGCGGTGGGGGTCAGCAATTGTTGCCAGGATTGCGCCATCGGCGCGACGAACAGGGCCTGCCCCAATTGCTGTAATTCCCGGCCTAGACTGGCCGCCACACGCTGCCCGTAATCCCGCGTGTCGGACAGGTCGGGGGTTTTGCCCTGCATGATGGTTTGCGCCAGACGCCGGGAGGCAACGTGCGGCGCCCCCGATTGGGTGATATGCTGCAATTTCAGGCGCACACGGGTCGAGCGGGTCATAAAGCCCGACAGGCTCAATAATGTCCCCTGTGTTGCGTCGGCCTGCGGCTCAACCAGCGCCAGCAAAGGCGCAAATGTCGCCACCATCGGGTTAGCGCTGGCCCCGTCTTCCCCGCGGCCCGCCAGCGCCTGCTGCCCGGTTTTTCCCTGATAAGCCAGTGTATTCATCAGGGGAATAAGCGGGGATTGGCGACCATCCGCCATCAGGGCCAGCTGACTGGCTGTCTCGGCCAGGGTGGTGGCCTGACGCCAGCGAATGCCATTGAGGAACGTCCGCCATGCCCCGGCAAAATCCGTAAAATAACGGGCAGTCAGGCGGGCTTTCAGCTGCGCCGGTGACGCGCCATCCTGTGTGGCCGGATTGTCCTCCCGTAATACCCAGTCAATCTGGTTTTTCCGCTCATTCACCACCCTGTCGAGGGCGGGTTGCACCGTTTCTTCCCACGCCTTGCGGGTAAACATGCCCGGCACACTGCCCTCCGCGTACCACAGCCGGTCCGCCTCCGTTTCGCCCGTCATGTCATGCAGGCTGATATCCGCATACTGGTTTTTCACTTGCGCCAGCAGGGTTTGGTAGAGTGCCGATTCGGTCTGATCGCTGCCCATCTCCTGCCGCAGTGCGGTGCGGGCTTGGTGGATCAGCGCCCGGTCTGGCTCAATTTTCCAGGCCGGGTGGCGGGGCAAATTATCGGCATAGAACCCGACGGACGGCTGCGGGTGGGGTGTCAGCGTTTTCAGGGTGTCACGAAAAAAAGGCGCGGCCATGTTGTCCGGCTGCGCCATCATCAGATACGCTTTCAGCAAATGATAGATCGCCGGGGTATCCTGGCCTGCCGGGGCGTGGAGCCGGGCCGTGAGTGCGGCCTCAAGCGAGCAGGCCATGCTGCCGCGCAGCTCAGGCAGCACCGTGTGTTGGTACACCGGCCAGAGCGCCTGTCGCAGAGGCAAGGACTGATCCAGTCCGAAACGGCGGTACAGCGGGCTGCCCGCAGTTTCCTGACGCTGCAACGCCGTCAGCATGTGCTCAACCCGCTGTTGTGCCGCCTGACGCACCGCAGGCAACTGCTGCTTATCCCCGGCCAGGTCAGCCTGTTCAATGCTTTCGGTGATCAGGCTGCGGTTGGCAAAAAAAGAGACCAACATGCCCACACCCCAGGCCAACATCAGGCTGGCAGTAATGCCCTGCATGATTTTTACCCACGGCCACCCCAACCGGACAGGCTGTGTACCCGTTGATGGCTGGCGAACGAATGCCAATAGATCATCCCAGCGCTTGTCTTTGTACCAAGTGTGATCATGGTCATAACCTGCCGTCGGAATAGCGACAATCAGTTGACTGAACATTACCCCCGCCACCGGCAGCGGGCGATACCCACTTAGCAGCGGCGTCAGGGAAGCGGTCAGGCGTTCAATGCCCTCCGCCCGCAACCACCCGGCCAGTGACAGCAAAAAATCCTGCCGGCGATCGTTCATGATGCTTTGCGTTCCCTGCGCTATCAAGGCAGGCAGCAAACCGGCCAAAGCAGTACGCAAGGTTTCCGGTTGACACTGCAACGGCAATAAACAACCCACCGCAGGGACCTGAGTTTGATGCTCCTGTTGTACCTGATGCTGTTGTGCCGGATGCAAAGACCAGACATACACCGGCACTGTCCAGCCGAGGGCCTGATAACGGGTGTGAAGCTGGCGGGAAATCGCCTCAACAGCGGAGTTTGATAATGCTGAACGGGGTTTTTCCGGTGGTAATGTCAAGTGTTGATGGAAATCCTCCGTCACCCAAATAATGCCATCCAGTGGCCGACGGCGGCGAAGACGACGCAAGGTCTGGTTTATCAGCCCAGCGCTTTCTTCATCACTGTTGCCCCCCCAAACCAACAAAATCCCCGCCCCTTCCAGCCATTGCGCACTGACCAATCCCGGCACAAGCTGTTCTACCTGTTCCGCCTTCCCCATTAACATCAGTATATGGATTTTACGTTTCCAGAAAGGGCCGTAACGCAGTCGCAATGCATGGGCAAGGGTATTTTTCAGTACTGCCTGAGTCTCTGGTTGCGGCTGTATGATATTCTCTTCCGATTCCCCCACCGTTTTATACGCATCAACTTCGATCCACTTGCGCCACGCCATAATATAAACCGGGCACAGAAGAACCATAATTCCCCAAATAACAGCCGTTTTTAACATCAATTGGCGATAGGGAATTTGAGGTGCTTGAATGTGGTCGCCAAAGAAAAAATAAAGATGGGAAAACACAAGAATAAGAAGGGTAACAACCAATAAATAACTGATGACCAATAACGGTGGGAAGCCACCTTGTTTAATTTCAGGTCTTGCCATAATGTGCAACGACTCCTGTCACAAAGTTTTTTTGCTCAATGTTTCTCTCAGAATAAGATGCCATCCAGCCACAGGATTGTTGGTGTTCGATGCTATGTAATACGGATTGTGTAATGGCAATAAATGGCGCTGATGGCCCCAACTCACCAAAATAAGGGGCCAATTGATGTTCTACTGCTGACCAGCCACCCGGCAATATGGCAGCCATACTATCGGGATCAATCGCCAGGCAAACAGAGGGAATGTCTGAAAGTGAAGCATAGCGCATTAATTGTTGAGTCAATATTTTGGGATCTTCTTTTTCAGGCATAAACATTTCCGGACGATAAATGCCCACCTGACTCTCCTTATCAACCAACCACGCAAAGCCAGCTTCACCGGCGAGTTCACCTTCTGATATTGATTCATGACATGCCACACCGGCACATAACATTCGACGCATTTGAGGTGATTGCTGATAAAACAGGTCAATCAACCCATCAATATCCCTGACATCCGCCAACGGAATGATCTTGCCAGAAAATTGAATATTTTCTTGGCGCAATATCGTTAAGAACGCGGTTTGGCTTTCTTCATTGCCATACCATGCCACCGCATCAAAACGGGGCATATCTTTTGTTTTCAATTCTTCCATGGCTAACACCTGATGTGCCAATAAACGCGCCAGGGCGACAGTCCGGGTATTGCCCGTTCCCAATAATAACGGGCAAGCCAAGGTTTCCCCCTGCCATTTATCACTCTTGGGTAACGGTGCCGTGGGCGGGGAAACCAACAAGTTCGCCCAGGTATCCTGTTTATCGCCTAACGAACCAATCATGACTGCTTTTTTGACAGGCAAAGAGAGCGAGCGATTTTCCCACCATCTCTCCAAATGCTGGTCCACCACATCCTTATAACGATCATGACCGTAGGCATTCAATTGATAGAAGAAAAAACGGATGGCAAGCAAAGTGAGCCAAATTCCGACAGGAAAACCCAGTACCCAGAACCCGAATACCAGTGTTTTCATGGATTTTTGTTCGGGCCAAAGAAAAAAAGTGATGATGGCCATGATGCTGCATCCGGCCATCAACCCTTTCTTCCAGCGTTGCCACTGAATCGGGCTCGCTTCTGCGTAACCCGGATAGGAAGGCGGTGTTTTCATGGCCGTATATCCATATCGGACAATGAGCTGACCAGCGTACAGCCACATTCGCAACGATGACCATCCAACGCAACAGGTTTGCCATTAATCGTGCTGCCACTTGCCCCTTGTGCAATACTATTGCGGCCATGCTCATTGCAAACCACGGCATCCCCGACACAAGCAACCGGTTTACCAAATGCCTGATAGCTCCCGCTGACAACTTTCCCGCCATGTTCTCTCAACGTATCCCCCACGCGAATGATCTTTTTCATCTTTTCCCTCATTCCATCAAGCTTGGAGCCGATTTTTCGGCCACTTTATCTTCAGCAATATTGAGCAGTTTGCTGAGGTTCTTTTTGGCATCGGAGAAATGTTTCTCAATGGCTTGTTGTTTCTGTGCATTAATGACATCTCCCGGCGAGGTGGTGGGTTTCAATAAATCTTCAGCCCCTGCCACAAAAGGCAATGCCACGCCTGAAATTTGGTCAATAACCTGATATTCCATTGACATGATGCCGATAGTTCCCGCCAATCCGGCCGCCATACTGCCGATATCTTTTTGTTTGGCGATATAAACCACCCCACCCACCAGCGTTGCGATGCCAACCAACTGCCCGGCAACGGCAATCGGAGACAGTTCTTTATTGCTGCCACTGCCACTGAAAATCATCCGATAGCGGAAATAACCAGACCAGAGTTCACGTGATCCCAAATTATCGTGCATAAACCACGCGCGGGAGTCATGAACCTGATCATCAAACAGTGCACAAACCTGCGCCATCGTCGGATCGCTCGTGACCGTCCCCGCATTGTCACGAAACAGTTTGTTGTACAGCTTCAAGCCCTCTGCCTTCATATGCTCATATTCCGCACTTTCATCATCTGAGTTAATCAGGTAGATAACGTGCTTAGGAATAGTATCCAGTACCAATTGCGTAATACTGGTATGGGAGCGCATATGGTTGTAGAAATCATCCCGGAACTCTTTTGCCCCTTGGCCTATCTGGGTTTTATCTATGGTAGGTTCAAAAATGGGGCGTCCCGGCGCATTGGGATTTTTGCTTTTACGATCCTGTTTTATGTCACTTGTCTTGGTTTCATTGTTCTTTTTTTCTGTTTTAATCCTTTCTTTATCCCATTCGTTGGCTTGTTTAAAAAACGGCTGGGATTGATAACTTCCATAAGCAAAACGCCCAATTCGCCAAGCGGTTATCCACCCCATTTGCTCCTCAACCAAGGTTTCCAATGGCTTGCCAATAAGAATCGGTTCATAGCGGTTGTTGGGGGTCGATTTGGCAGGAAAAGGACTCTTGGATTCGGTAATGATAGTCGTGCGCCAAGCGTTGAAGCGTTCAACTAAAATTGAAGATATGTAAAATTCATCAATTGCACGTCGTGGCATAACTCTAGATGGTTGTGATGCTTTTACACTGTCAGGAATGACTGGTTGTGGGATCGTTAAAGGGGCTCCTGCGTCAAAAGCCGCTGAATATAAATCGTGTAAAGTTATTTGTGACAATAACAATCCCTGATCACCAATTGCCTTACCCTGATCCCCCGGAGGGTATCCACCACCAACATCGGAATGCATTCCCGGATAGAGTATTTCCAGCGTATTGCTCGGATATTCTCCACTCGGGCGACGGAGGGTATCGAGTGGGAAGCTTGAACGTTGCTCATAAGCCGCCACCATGTGGTAGCAAGATTTAACCAAATTGGGATAGCGGGATTCATCCGGTAGCTGTTGAGTACCATCCGCCCACCCCATATGACCATCCGCAAACGGAACAAGATGCGCAACTCCCACTGACGCTACCGTATCCAATAAGCCCAAAAACTCAATACTGACCGGCAACCCCAATAAAGATTGTTCAGGTCGTTCTGCCCCCTCGGGGGTTTCAAATAACTCAGCCAGCCAATTAACAAAGGTACGGGCTTCTGCGGCACCCCGGGAAAAACCATAAATAAACAGTTTAATAGCAAGTAACTTGGGTTTTGCAGTCTTGATTTTTTCTTGCAACGGCGCCAATAAACTTTTAATAGCCTGACGACGATTAACTTCACCGGTTAATGGCCAAGCAGCACACATCTCTTTAACTTTGTCTTGTATTATTTTTAGTGTAAGTGGAGCTTTTACTGCTCGTGCAAGGGCCTCTACTATTTGTAAGAGTGCCCAGTTAATTCGATTTTCTCCTCCGGAAGCAAAGGCCAACCCAGAAGTACTGTAATCAAGTTCACCGATGTCAGGAAAAGGGGTGCCTACTCCAGCCATATAATAATTAAAGTACCCGTGTTGCTCTGCGTGTTCTAATGAAGCATGATAAAGCTTAGCAATATTGGAGGGATGGGGTACTTTAGCCTGATTTGTATCATCTTCTTCATTATTATTTGTACCATCAAAAAACAAACTGATATGTAAACTTTGACTGCACACAAACCCATTACGACGCCCTGTTTCCTGATTAACTTCCAGTAAATATTGAACCTCTTCCTTTTTTTGCTTTTTTATATTCGCTTCCACCTGACGGGGATCTAAAGGCAAACGTCCTTGAATTGGAAATACAGGCGGTATCCAAGCCGACTGCTGTGATCCTATTATTTTGAACATGTAGCAGGCTCCTTCATATTTAAAGGTTCATTGATAGGATAATTGGGGGCACCATAAACAGCACAAGCTGTCGTGACCTTAACTTGATTACAGGTCAGGAAGTGCACGGTCAAAGAACAAGGGTCATCATATTCGGGTATATCAACGATAGCTTCATGTTGAACTTCACTCTCCTCACCTTCTTTTTTCCAAGCGAAATATTTTTCACGATCTGCATAACCCGGAAAGGTGGACGTGATATCTTTTGAGCTAACCCATGTGACTTTAGCTTTTAAACCCGGACGCCACTTAGCGGGTAATGAGATACAGCAGGTATCTCCTCCTACCCAACCACCATACCCATTTACTGAGAAACTGGTAATTTCTGACATAGTATGATTCATACCCCGTAAATTCCCTGCCAGCCAGTCATCATTATTGGCTAACGAGCAACCCGATATCAGCAAACCCAGTAATATCATCAAACCTTTCACTATTTCTTTGACTCTTTCCATTTATTGACTCCTGTTATTAATAACATCGTGAAATAAATCATTATGGCTTTGATCATTTTTGACAAAGCCATAATGATTTAATCAATGAGCTCCAAATAAATATTTAGCCACTTCTTTTTTAATATTCGCTTCCACCTTACGGGGCTCTAAAGGCAAACGCCCTTGAATTGGAAATGCAGGGGGAATCCAAGCCGACTGGCGTGAATCTGTTATTTTGAACATGTTTCTGGCTCTTTCATGTTACGAGGTTCTTTAATCGGGTAATTTGGCATGCCATATGCCCAACATGTCGTCGTGACCTTAACCTGATTGCAGGGTAGAAAATGTACAGTTAGCCCACACCGCTCCTTGTCAAATTCTGGAATATCAACGATGGCTTTATGCTGAACTTGATTTTTCAATACTTCCCTCTCCCAAGCTAAATACTTTTCGCTGTCTTCATACCCAGGGAATGTGGATGTCAATTTTTTAGATGAACTCTCCCATTTGACATGAGCTTTTAAACCGGGATGCCATTTAGCGGGTAATGAGATACAGCAGGTATCTCCCCCTACCCAACCACCATAACCATTTACAGAAAAACTGGTGATTTCTGACATGGTATGATTCATGCCCTTTAAATTACCTCCAGATGAATCATTGTTATTGGCTAATGAACAGCCGGATATCAGTAAACCCAGTAATATCATTGAGCCTTTCATTACTTCTTTTATTCTTTTCATTTATTAACTCCTGTTATTAATAACACCATAAAATCAATCATTATGGCTTTGGTTATTTCTGACAAAACGATAATGACTTGGCGGTTTAATTTCAGGTAAATATTGAGCTTCTTTTTTTGTTTTTTGATATTCGTTTCCACCTGACGGGGTTCTAAAGGCAAACGTCCCGTGATTGGAAATTCCGGCGGTATCCAAACTGACTGGCGTGAATCTGTTATTTTGAACATGTTGCAGGTTCTGTCATATTTAAAGGTTCATTGATAGGATAATTGGGGGCACCATAAACAGCACAAGCTGTTGTGACCTTAACTTGATTACAGGTCAGGAAGTGCACGGTCAAAGGACAAGGGTCATCATATTCGGGTATATCAACGATGGCTTCATGCTGAACTTGATTTTTCAATACTTCCTTCTCCCAAGCTGAGTATTTTTCACTGTCTTCATATCCAGGGAATGTGGACGTCAATTTTTTAGATGAACTCTTCCATTTGACATGAGCTTTTAAACCGGGATGCCACTTAACCGGTAATGAAATACAACAGGTATTTCCCCCCACCAAACCACCATAACCATCTACTGAAAAACGGGTGATTTCTGATGTGGTATGATTCATGCCTCGTAAATTTCCTGTCAGCCAACCATCATTATTGGCTAATGAGCAACCGGATATAAGTAAACCCAGTAATATCATTGAGCCTTTCATTATTTCTTTTACTCTTTCCATTTATTGACTCCTGTTATTAATAACACCGTGAAATAAATCATTATGGCTTTTATTATTTTTGACAAAACCATAATTATTTAATAAATGAGATCCGAATAAATATTGGACCTCTTTATAATCTCGATTAAAAACCCCGTTCATTATTCTCTCCGTGACTTTCACTGATATAGTCAGCCAAATCCCCCAAATATCCTTTTTTATTCGCTTCTATCGCAGTTTGATAGTAATAAGAAAAATAATGTTCTTTTGGAAGATCGTGATGAATCAATGTTTCCGACTTTAATAATTTTTCAGCATCAGTAATGCAGCCGATTAATTCGAACTGGCGATCATCAAAGACCAATGGGGTACATTGATCCGGCTGTGGCATATTAGGTTTAAATGTGCCGAGCTTCCAAGCAATTTGGTTATCTCTGTCCAGCCAACTCCAGACAAAAGCAATATCCAGAAATAATTCACGCTGCTCAGGAGTTAAAATCTCTGCCAATAATTTCGGAAATACGCGTGGATCGTAAAAACGCAATAAACAGGATTGTTCTCCCCATTGCACATCTGAAAAATATTGCAAGATTTTGCAAAGTGGCTCAAAAGGCATAGGCGATATCAACAATAGCAAGCGTGATGTGTGACAAAAATGGTCAATCAGTTCATGCAGCCAATTTTTATGCTGCCAGCAGTCAAGCTGAACCCGGATTAAAAGCGGGGCCTGATCGAGCAGGCCCTCTTCTGGCTTTCCATCAAATAATGTGAACCACTGAATCTCAGGCTGCATGCGTTGCAGTGCCGGAATAATTGAATCATCCAATCCGGTTTGATCGACGATGATATCAATCGTGTTCAAGTTCATGGTTGCACAGGATTGTTCTATTTTTTCCAGCCATTGCTGGCGTATTTCCATTGTCATTCTCTTGCTCCCATTATTCACGGATCAATAAACCGGCGGCTTGTTCCTGCGCTTTTTGCAGGCATTCTTTACACACGGATTGCGGAAGTTCAGGTAAAGGAAATTCCTGACCCGCCGGGCCATCCCAAATGTGATTACCTTTTAGGCTCAGATTGCTGGGGCCATGTATTTCGATTTGCCCATCCGGAGAAATGCGGACATAAGCCCCGCCACTGCCTAATGTGATGCCATTTTTTGCTGTAATCTGAATATGTCCTTGTGTCGACTGGATCGTAATGTCTTTTAATGCTGTTGTGGTGAGCCGGTCAGCATGTGATTCGATTTCAAAATGCCCTTTCCCTGAAACCAGCCGCACGCCTTCAGTTTGGGACAGCAGGGAAATTTTGTTCTTGGCGTTGATACCGACTTTTTCCTCACTGGAAATGTGGACCTCTCCCACACTTTGTGCGTACAAGGATTTACCACTTTGCAACAACACAATATCGGGGCTGACAACACCAACACCATCAGGGGCGCTGAGTAACATCGCCGGTACTTTGAGTCTGTCCACATTTTCAAGGTAGCTCTTCAGGCTTTTTGCATCCGGCTGTAAATTATGGTGGCTTTCAGTAATCGATCCCCAGTTTGAAACCTGATTGACCGCCCCCTTAACTAACGTGATAGCTTCCCGCATATCCAGAACATCACTTTGGGCGCGATCTTTTTTATCCGCACTGATAAACAACCCTTTGCCTGCCCGGATCACGCCCCAGCTGTCCGTTCTCAGCTCAAACCCCTCTCCGCGCTTTTCCTGCTTAGCATTCACCAGATGCCCAAGATTCAGCTGGCTTTTACCACCATATTCGGTGCTGAGTTTTACATGCTCCTGGCCGCGTTTGTCTTCCATGCGCAATTTATTGTTGGCCGGGGTGCGGATAACGTTGCGGGTATGGTTGCGTGCCGCCACATGGTCCGGGTGGTAGGAGTCATGCAAGGCATGGGCAATGTATGGCCGGTCGGGATCGCCTTCGTGGAAGGCAATCGCCACTTCGGTGCCCTGTATCAACGGGAAATGGATACCGTAAGTGTCCCCCGCATAGGGTTTTGCCAGCCGCATCGGCATACTTTCGTAACCCAGCCGTTTTTCATCGCGGTCCGCATCAAATTTCACCCAATATTGCCCGCTTTGGCTCTGGTGGGCGTAAATGTCGCTGTTTATCGGGCTGGTGACACGGGCGGTCAGTGTGCCGCTGAGCACCGGCCTCGGTTTCAACGGCGGCCGCCAGCACAGGCTTTCACTGAACGGCACGGCGGTGAGGCTGACCTGCAAGGCCGTTGCTCGGCTGGCACTGAAACGCAGGTGCGTCACCAGCACCGGGGACTGAAAGACTGCCGGCAAGGTAGAAGGCGTCGTCGCATCCTCAATCGTCAGGACTTGCCCCGCCATTAACGTCGGGTCGGTACTTTGGGCATGCAGCAAGGTCTGTCGGGACAGAAAGCGTTCGTGGTCAAGGCGCGCCCAGAAGTTGGCGGTTTCCGTTTCCGGGCGCAGCTTATCCCCCGAGCTCAGGTGACGCAGTTTGTAGTACGTCACATCCCCGTAGGTCATTCCTTCCCCTTCGCCCCGTGTCATGTCCGCCTGGCCGGAATTGAGGATATGTTGCGCGGTGCGGTAGTTATAGTCCTTGGTCTGCACAGAACGCTCAACCACCTGATGGCGCAAGGTCAGTCCCCAAACGGAATCTTGCCCGTTATCGCTCATGCCCGACGGGCTGTTCAGCGGCAGGTTTTTACCAAACTCATAGCAGCGCTGTTTATCCCCGAAGTGGATCACTTCGGTCTCGGTATCCGGCTGTAAACGGAAGGTGTAGAAAATCCCCACGTCGGCCAGCAAGCGCTCGATAAAAGCCCGGTCGCTTTCGTTCGCCTGATTGATTTGTTCCCGTTTGGGGTAGGTGTGTTTCAGGTTAAATTCGAATTCCCAGCCCTTGAAGCCATGCTCCCGCAGGATGTGCTCGACGATTTCCGGGACTGACTGATTGAGGAAGAAACGGTAGGAGCGTTTTTGATGGCGCAGCAGTGAAAATTTCGGTTCGAGAATAATTTGGTACAACGCTTCATCACGGGAGCCGCCCAGCCGTTTAAAATCGGTGACCACACCATGTACCACCCGCCTGATTTCCGGCGGAAAACGGGTGCCAAACTCGGTTTTGCCCGGTGTCCGGTAAGTCAATGCCGTACTGCGGCGGAGCATCTGCTGGGGCGGAATATCCTGATCCGCGCTGGCAAAGAGGATGCGATAACGGTAAGTGTCGCTCATGGCTTCACGCCCGGTAAAACTTTCCACATCCAGTTCCGCGTCACAACCCTGTACCTGCAACTGATAGCGGTTCAATGAATCAAGAAGTGCCTTGCTTATTGCAATGATATCACCAGATAATTCGCTCATTTCAAGCATTCTCCTTTGTTAATTACCCTAGCCCTGTCATTGAATGGTGTTTCTGTCAGGTATGCCTTGAACACCGCGTTTAAATGACAACACTCTACCTGATGGCATATCGATCAAAACATAAGATTTATTTTAAAATGCATTAATAGCAACCAAAAAGCGGCCATATAATCAACAATTACAGAAAAACAACCGATAAAATTGATTAAATTCACTACGGAAAAATATTTTTTATTCAGTCAAACATAGACGTAAATTACCCACTCTGCCTGTTCACTCCCCGATAAAGCCTGTAGAATTATCTATACTTTCTGGGGATGTCACGCCACCAAGAGACCATTCATTTCACTTCTTATAAATAGGTTTTTACGATGCATCAGTCTGATGTCGTTGATCGCTCGCTTTTCTCATTAAGCTGGCCAATCTTCATTGATATTCTTCTGCATATGGCAACTCTATTGATCAATACATACATGGTCAGCCATATTTCATCTTCTTATCTCGCTGCCATGGGTGTGGGCAATCAGGTTTTTGATCTCTTCATTACCATTTTCAATTTCATCAGCGTGGGCTGTACCGTTGTCATTGCCCAATATCTGGGATCGGGAAAACGCGATAAGGCCAGTCAGGCTATTCATATCTCCATTGCGTTTAATTTTGTGCTGGGCTTTACCTGTGCGTTGATGACGATTTTCTTCGGCTATAAAATCCTGAAAATCATGAACCTGCCAGAAAATCTAATGGCCGATGGGTTTGCATATTTGCATATTCTCGGTATCTGTCTGATACCTGAAGCCGTTTCCATTATTCTGGCCGCTTGTCTGCGGGTATATGGCAAGTCAAAAGCCGCAATGTTTGTCACGCTGATTGCCAATTTGCTTACTATTGTCGGCAATATGATTGTCCTGTACGGGTTCTTTGGCCTGCCTCAATACGGGCTGGAAGGTGTGGCATGGTCTACGGTATTTGGCCGTACTGTTGCCGTGGTTTTGCTTTTCGGATTGCTGTTCAGCGGGTTGAAGATCAAACTCGAAATAAAATGGCTTATTCACTGGTCTAAAAATATGCTGAGCAAGATCTTGCACGTCGGTTTGCCATCAGCAGGTGAAAATCTGGTTTGGATCTTGCAATATATGACTGCCCAAGCCTTTATCGGGTTAATGGGAGAAACCTCTCTGGCAGCACAGACTTTGTATTTCCAGTTGTCTCTGTTCATTATGCTGTTTGGTATTTCCACCAGCATCGGCAACGAGATTATGGTCGGCCATCTTGTCGGGGCAAAACGTTTTGAAGATGCTTATGTCAGGGGATTCAAAAGCCTGCGGATTGGTGTGATCGTCACCGTAGGGGTCGTTCTGGCATTCTGGATTTTCAGGGAGCCCCTTTTGGCTATCATGACGAAAGATGAGGCAATTATTCAACTGCTGCTGCCTCTGTGTCTGCTTTCTGTCTTTTTAGAACCAGGCCGTACTTTCAATATTGTGATGGTCAATGCATTGCGTGCTTCCGGCGATGCCCGTTTCCCACTTTTTATTGCCACCATTTGTATGTGGGGAATTTCCATCCCTCTCGGTTATTTCCTCGGCATTACCATGGGTATGGGAATTTTAGGGATCTGGATCGGGTTCTTCTTCGATGAATGGGTTCGCGGGATAATTAACGCCTGGCGCTGGAAATCCAAACGTTGGCAAACGAAGCGTTTGGATATCTGATATAAAAAATGCCGCAAATCCTCTGCGGCATTTTTATTTTCATCACGTTTACAGTTGTTCTTTTCGATAGAGTTCTGAACGAGGACCATACAGCAAGCGGCCATCACCACCCGCACTTAACAGCCGGTGGCTGGTAATGCCTGCAATTTCATGCCCCTTGTCCATCACAGTATTGGCGATTTGAGAGACAGCCGCTGATACCAGCATACCCACCAGACCACCGCTCGAATAATTATTATTCTCCGCCGTAGACGCTGTCGCCGTGCCGCTCCACAATGGTTTTCCTGTGCGCAGGTCGACCAAACGGGCGGTTGCACTGACGCGGGTTTCGCTGTTTATGACGAGGTATTGCGTGCCATATTGGGTGATATCCAGATAGAGTGCAGCATCCGCGCCAAAAATATCATGTAATTTTTTGTAGCTGAGGTTATGGATATCTTGCGCTTCCGTCATCCCATTCTGACGGAATGTCTCGTCAACAACCGCAACAGGGTAAACATAATAGCCGGATTCAGCCAACGGGTAAGTGACCTGAGACAGCAAACTGCCTGAAGCCTGTACCTCTACTGATTTATTCACGGCCGGTAACACTAAAATAGACTTAGGATTACTTTCTCTCAGTGCTGAATAATCATGCGGCTTATGTTGAACACAACCGGTCAATAGCAGCAATAATAAGGCACTCATAACCCCTGAAAAACGGTTCATCATTTCATGCCCTTATTCTTGCTTAGCAAAAAGTCCATATACTGCGCGGATTCAGGAAATAGTTTTTTTTCTATTTCAAATTGCTGAAAAGCATCTTCAAGATTGCCAATTTTACTGTAAAGCAGCCCCATCTGAGCATGCAGCCCCGGTGGAACGGGCTTATCTTTTGCTTTCGCTTTTTCGATAACGTTCCGTAATGCCTGCAACTGCTCCTGCGGGCTTGTTTTATCCTGCTGGTAATACTGATAAAGGGCCGGTTGATAATCTTCCCAAACGTACATCGTCTTAGGCGCTTGCGCGCATCCCACCAACAGCATGGCACCTAATAACGTCCCCGTCTTTCTCATCAAAAACATGTAGCTACTTTCCTATTCTAATTTTTAATTCTTCGGATTCCATGCACCACTTTCAATACCTGTGACCAAGTCGTTGATAGCTTCACGTATTGCCAAATCCAAGACTTTACCGTTCAGGGTAGAATCGTAGCTGGAAGTACTGCCAAACCCAATAATGTCGCGGCTGGAGAGTTTATATTCCCCGGCTCCCGCAGATGAGAAAACAACTTCTGAAGTCTCTACGTCAACAACGTTCAGCATCACTTTTGCATACGCAATCTGTGATTTACCACGCCCTAAAATGCCCCATAATTGGTGATCACCGACTTCTTTGCGGCCAAATTCAGTTACTGAACCTGTAATGACGTAATTCGCCCCTTTTAGTTTTTGAGCTTTACCTTGTAAACCTGCTTCAGCTTTCAGTTCCGCCATATTGGTGCGTTCAAGCACATTAAAGCGGCCGGTTTGCTGTAAGTGAGTCACGAGAATCGTTTTTGACTGATTCCCCAAGCGATCAACGCCATCCGAGAAAATACCATTCTGGTAACTTGAACGATTCTCAAATTTCCCCACAGAAATCGGGCTTCGAATTCCGGTATAGGTGGTCTTATAAGACGAAACTTTCTGAACTTGAAGTGTGGATGAAGATTCTGTCGCACACCCAACTAGCATAAGAGAAGCAAGGCAAAGCGAAGCTAAGGTAATTTTACGTTTCATTATTATCTCTTCCTGAATGGACAATTCTCGAAAAATTCCATGAATATAAAGCAGTGGAATAATAAATACAGTCATAGGAAAAGTCTATTTAATTAGAAGTAGAATTCATCATTAAAATGAATTAATGAAATGATATTATTTTGATTTTAAATAAGCAGCCTAATGTTAATGAACACTATTAATCCAAATTGAATTTATTTATTCTATTCCTGATTATTATTTAGATAATCACCTCCTAATAACAACAATAATCCCTGAGCTGAGTCATTTTAAATCACACTGCCTGCCACGGCCGATCCATGCTGTTCATTTCCGATCTATCCCCTCCCTTTCCAACAACCTGCATGCACTCTTCTTTTGGCGGATATGCCCTTGGATCACAGTGCGTGTGCGGAAAGAACGCGGCCTTTTCGCCATCAAAAATTTCTAGATTAGTATGCTGAACTACAGCATAATATTAACAATAAAAAGGATTTAATACTGACAGGGTGTTCTGAATCGAGACAAACGTGATAACGTACACAACTTTTCCCTCCAGTTGTTTCAATTGTTAATATCACTAATTTTCATAATACCTTAGCATAAAGATATAATTACGTTATTTATCAGTATGATATAAATAAGCCACATGCTCTTTCTTGCACAGTCTCCTTTACGATGTCTCATTGAAAACAATAAATAGCGATTTCTTCTTTATGAAGAAGTTGTTCTCTCAAAAGTCACATTAGATGGAATATTTAGGAAAATTTTTTCTCCCCAAAATCATTCACGATCATCACAAGTTACAACCTTATTAATTTAGCGGTTATTTGATGATGTGACGTATCTCTCCCTGTACCGACTCAGTACACATTACACCAGCAAAGATGTAAGCGAGCTATTATGAAAACAGAGATAAAAAACTATGATGTCACGCCCCACTTATCTCCGGCCGCCAAACGGGCCAATATGACAGAAGATGAATGGAGGAAAGCAATACAATTCGACAAAACTGATATGGGTTGGGTCATCATGAGTATTGGGATGGCTATTGGGGCGGGGATCGTTTTCTTGCCTGTTCAGGTCGGATTGATGGGATTATGGGTTTTCCTGCTTTCTTCCATTATTGGTTACCCCGCCATGTATCTTTTTCAACGGCTCTTCATCAATACCCTTGCAGAGTCCACAGAATGCAAGGATTATCCCAGTGTGATCAGTGGATATCTCGGTAAGAACTGGGGCATTTTACTGGGTATACTCTATTTTATTATGTTGGTGATCTGGATGTTTGTTTATTCGACAGCCATAACCAATGATAGTGCGTCTTACCTGCAAACATTTGGTATCACTGACGAGCTGATGTCGAAGAACCCATTTTACGGCTTGGTGTTAATCTGCATTCTTGTTGCCATTTCTTCCCGTGGTGAACAGTTGTTGTTTAAAATATCCAGCCTGATGGTCATGACGAAGTTATTTGTTGTCGCGGCATTGGGGCTTTCCATGGTCGGGATGTGGCATCTGTACAATATCGGGGTATTGCCGCCCTTCGGCCTGTTGTTCAAAAAGGCCATTATTACATTACCTTTTACGCTCACTTCCATTTTGTTTATCCAGACACTCAGTCCGATGGTGATTTCCTACCGCAATCGTGAACAAAACCGTGAAGTTGCCCGCCATAAGGCATTAAGGGCCATGAACATTGCCTTTGCTATCCTGTTTTGTACGGTATTTTTTTACGCCGTTTCTTTTACACTGGCAATGGGGCGCGATGAAGCGATCAAAGCCTATGAGCAGAATATTTCTGCCTTAGCCATCGCCGCTCAGTTTTTTCCCGGTGGCTGGGTCATTGTCATCAGTGTCATGCTCAATATTTTTGCTGTTATGACAGCTTTCTTTGGTGTTTATCTCGGGTTCCGTGAAGCCAGTCAGGGCATTGCCATGAATCTCCTCAGCCGTCTGTTCCCTGCCGACAAGATCAAGGAAAAATGGGTACAAAAAGGCATCATGGTCTTCGCTGTTTTACTGGCATGGAGTGCCATTATTCTGAATGCACCTGTACTGAGTTTCACCTCTATTTGCAGCCCCATATTCGGTATTGTCGGCTGCCTGATCCCCGCTTATCTGGTCTATAAAGTGCCAGCCTTGCATCACTACAAAGGGGCATCACTCATTTTAATTATTTTTACAGGACTCTTGCTGTGTATCTCTCCCTTTTTGGCCTTTTCCTGATACGGGAACCATTTCCGGCATGAATGTGAATAAATGGAAGAACCAATTATCAGTAACTGTAGTTGAAGATCGAAAGTTGAAGGTTGAACGATATGAATCAAGAGCAACAAAAACGATTGTGGCGTGAATTTATCCGCACTGTAAAAAAGGAAGTTAAGCCTGCTTTAGGATGTACCGAGCCGATTTCACTGGCACTGGCGGCAGCCACAGCGGCATCTTATCTGTCCGGTCCGGCCCAGCGCATTAGCGCACGGGTTTCACCGAATTTAATGAAAAATGGCATGGGTGTAACGGTGCCGGGGACAGGAATGGCCGGATTGCCGATTGCCGCCGCGCTGGGCGCATTGGGAGGTGATCCCCACGCCGGCCTGGAGGTTCTGAAACAAGCCACCCCCGCTGACATTGCCCAAAGTAAGGCGTTGTTGCTGCAAGGTGCTGTCACTGTCAATATTCAGCATCCCTGCGATGATATCCTGTATTGCGAAGCCGCTGTGTATTATCAGTATGAATCCGCAACTGTTACCATCGCAGGTAGCCATACCGACATTGTGAAAATTGAGCATAATGGCCGGATAATCTCCGACAAACGATCTCAATCCAACAACACAGTGACCGGATATGCCCGTACCCCCATAAGCACCTCAACAGAAGACGCCGGGCATTGCCTTGAGCAAGCCACTGCTTTTGCGGTTTATGAATTTGCGACAAAAATTCCTTACGCCGATATCCGTTTTATACTGGAAGCAGCACGATTGAATGATGCCCTATCTCAGGCCGGATTAACAACACAGTATGGATTGCATATCGGTATGACTCTGAAGCGCCAGCGCGATCGGGGGTTATTGGCACGGGATCTGCTTTCCGAAATTATGATCCGAACTTCTGCCGCCTCAGATGCACGTATGGGAGGTGCAGTTTTACCGGCAATGAGCAATTCAGGTTCCGGCAATCAGGGCATTGCGGCCACCATGCCAGTGGTTGTCGTCGCAGAACATTTCGGATGCAATGAAGAACAGCTGGCACGGGCGCTGATACTGTCACACCTGATGGCAATTTATATTCATCACAAATTGCCATCACTTTCAGCGCTCTGTGCAGCAACAACGGCCTCAATGGGGGCCGCAGCCGGAATTGCGTGGTTAATAGAAGAACATTATCAGCCTGTAGCCATGGCTATTTGCAGCATGATTGGTGATGTCAGCGGGATGATTTGTGACGGGGCGTCCAATAGTTGTGCAATGAAAGTATCCACCAGCGTCAGCTCTGCCTATAAAGCAGTATTGATGGCTCTGGACAATAGCGGAGTCAGGGGCAGTGATGGCATTGTTTCCGATGATGTAGACCAATCCATTGCCAATTTATGTTCCCTTGCCCGTCATGCAATGCAACAAACAGATACACAAATCATTGAGATTATGGCGCACAAGGCAAACTTTGCGTAAATAAATTCTCAGGGCCAAAAAAACTTTTTTCTCGCGTTTTTTTGGCCTTAATCAATTCATATTATTAATTTAGTAAATAATCATTTTAATGACGAAATAGTATTTAATTAATCCTAAAAGAGAACGATTTAATTAAATATTTCAAACTGAGTGAAGATTAATTACTCATTTAAACCTTACATTAAATATAATAACATATTGAAATAATAACATGTTATACAAGTTTATCTTAAGTTATTCTGAAAATTTAAGTTAATTTAAAAGCATCTATCGCATAAATTTAAAAAACACCCCTCAATTACTTAACTTCTCCTAAAACATTAGCATTAAACTCTACAAATATAAAAATGTCAGAATATTAATTCATACACTATTCAACAGAGGTGATTTTTGAGCAACTTTGAATCATTAAATGAACAAGTTAGATAAATCATTTACTTTTTAGCTTAAATGCAGTAAAAATACAAAATCACCACACTTAAAAGGATTTTTATAAGAATAAAAAACTAAAAATAAAAACAAACCCAATTATTGGGTGCGAAATTCATAGAATAATTTTTTTGTGTGGAATTCTATTTATGATTGTCCCATTCTGTACATCAGAATCACACAGTACCTATTTATTCGATTTCAATTAGTATTTTCATTAAAAATAAGACGAACAGAAGCAGTAAATATCTTTTATTTGCTGTATTCCAACTAGATTAATCTGGTATTTTGCCTATGTGTTCAAAAAACACTAATGGTTTGTTGTATTCGATTGGCTTAAATACCTTGCTATTCACAATTAATCTATCTGATGTCATAGGAATGATAATTTCATGAAGCAACGTAAATTTTTAACCCGATATGAAATAGACGCAATTTTGGCAGAGACAAAACAAGGACGACACGCAGAACGGGATTACTGCATGCTATTAATGTGTTTTATTCATGGATTCAGGGTAAGTGAGCTGTGTAATCTGCGTTTATCTGATATCGATATAAATTCAGCAATTATTCATATCAGACGGTTAAAAGGTGGCCTTTCAACGACCCACCCTTTGATTCCAGAGGAAATTGAAGCATTGAATAAATGGCTAGACATTCGCCAAAAATGGCGCGAAGCTGACTCACCGTGGGTATTTCTTTCCCAAAAATCAGGCGCTGTTTCACGGCAACAAGTTTATGGTTTACTGAAGCGTTATGGAAAACAGGCATCTGTCAGTATCTCCCCACATCCTCATATGTTAAGACATGCCTGTGGTTATGCATTAGCCGATCTCGGTCGTGACACACGTCTGATCCAAGATTACCTTGGACACCGTAACATTTCACATACGGTAATTTATACTGCCAGTAATGTGAAGCGTTTCTCAAGAATTTGGGAGTCTCCGTCTAAATAAATACTTTATTTTTATTTATTGTTTCCACTAATATGAACTGTTATTACTATAACCTTCACCAATTAGAGTGATGAGATTATCGATAAAGAAAATAGACAACTCCACCAGGATATGAAAGCGCTTTTTTATTTTATACGTATTCCAAACTCAAATTGTGAATAAGTCTTTTTTTTATTGTGTTATATTTGTTAATATTCTAATCGGAGTTTGACAGAAACTCCTCAACATAAGATGGAATAGATAATATAAGTTTCTATTTAAACATGAGCAGCGAATTTATACGGACTATTTCACTGCTCAATAAAGAGTAAAAACGTTAAAGAGTAAAAAAATACTGGTTATTCAGGAACCAAATCTACATTTAATTGTGCAAATTTTTCACGAATTTCTTGCTCGGGCAATGACATCCCAATAAAGATCAACACACTTTCCCGTACTTCATCATTGCGCCATTCTCTGTCCCAGTCTGCACTGTATAAGCGCTGTACCCCCTGAAACAGCAAGCGGCGTGACTCATTTTTGATGGACAAAATCCCTTTATAACGCAGGAGATTGTCCGCGAAACGCAGCAAAATCTCCTCCATAAGGTCAGAAATTTTCGATAATTCAACTGAATAAGGCAAGTTAATGACAATTGACCCGATCGCATTTTGCTGCTTGGGCGCAAATCGGAACCGTGGCGCCGAGACGGTTAATTTATCATTCAGCATAAAACCATCGATATCAAACAATATCCCTAAATCTGCCTCCCCATGAATGACTTGGTAAACAGAAGCCCTGGCATTGATTCTCTGCAAACGTTCAATCAGAACGTCATGCGCAGGAGCAACATCTGTTTTGGTCAGAAGCACACGATCAGCATAACCAATTTGTGCCTGCGCAATCGAAAAACGATCCAATTGTTGTTCAGCATGGACAGCATCTACCAACGTAATGATGCCATCCAACAGAAAACGTTGGCACAATATTTCATGGGAAAAAAATGTCTGCGTTACCGGACCAGGATCAGCCATTCCTGTGCATTCTATGATCAGGCGATCAAAGTAAATTTGCCCCTTATCCAGGCTATCCAATAAATCCAACAACGCATCTTCCAGTTCGTTTGAACGGCTACAGCAGATACATCCGTTGCTTAACGTTTTAATCTGGGTGGCGCGATCACCAATCAGTTCATTATCAATGGGGACTTCACCAAACTCATTTTCAATGACGGCGATTTTATAACCATGATCGGCATTGAGGATATGACGCAGCAGCGTTGTTTTCCCAGACCCCAAAAATCCGGTCAGGATCGTCACTGATATTGGTTGCATTTTTGTCTCCCATTGATTTTTTATTGCTTAATGCTTTGATTACTGTGTCGCGGGCTGCCACGGTTAATGCACTAACAGCAACGCATACCACCCTTTCCATCACCACCATAACGGGCATTTTGGCGTTCCCGGAAAAACTCCTCATAGGTCATATAAGGTTTATCCGGATGGTTTTCCTTCATATGTTGCACGTATGTCTCATAATCAGGAACCCCCACCAGCATGCGGGCCGCTTGCCCCAAATATTTACCGGCCCGACCAAGGTTGCCGAACATAATCGTCCTCCAAAAAAATACCCCACATAATACAAATCCGACCATGTGGGGTATAGCGATTATTGATGCAACAAGCTGATACCGATGATTGATACCAACTTAAGTTTCATATTCACGCCCAGCAAAAATCAGTGCGTAGAAGAAACTTTCACCCCACCTTCAGGAATGGGGGCATAAGGCGTTTCGTTATCTGTACGCTCTGGGTTCTTGCTCGCTTTTATCGCGGTTTTGATACCATAAATAATGATGCTGTACACCACCACGAAGAACAGAACACTCAGCCCCGCATTGGTATAGTTATTGATAACAATGTGGTTCATGTTGCTAATTTGCTGGGCAGTTAATTCCGCTCCCCCCTCAGCAATCCGCTGTTTATATTCTTTCGCAAGGAACAGGAAACCTTCAAGGCGCGGATCATTGCTGAATAATTTCAGCCCCAATGCCCATGTCGTACAAATCAACAACCAAACCGCAGGGAGCACCATTACCCAAATGTATTTGGTGCGTTTCATCTTGATCAATACAACCGTGCCCAAGACCAAGGCAACAGCAGCCAGCATCTGGTTGGAGATGCCGAACAGTGGCCACAGGCTCTTAACACCGCCCAGCGGATCGACCACACCCTGATACAGCAGGTAACCCCATAAACCAACACAACCCGCCGTGCCAATGATACCCGCAATCAAAGAGTCTGTTTTTTTCAGGAACGGAACAAAGTTGCCCAAAAGATCCTGCAACATGAAACGGCCTGAGCGAGTTCCCGCATCCAAGGCTGTCAGAATGAACAGCGCTTCAAACAGGATACCAAAGTGATACCAGAAGCCCATGTTCGCCGCAGGTATAATCTGATGGAACACGTAAGCAATACCAACAGCCAGCGTTGGTGCGCCTCCCGCACGGTTCAGAACAGAGGGTTCACCAATGTCTTTCGCCGTTTGCAAAATGTGATCAGGGGAAATCACGAAGCCCCAAGAGCTGACTGTCGCTGCCGCATGGGTTGTGACTTCTTTCAGCGATTCCATGATCACTGGTGCATCTGCCGTGCCTAAATTATGCAGATCAGGCATGGTAATGCCCAAAGCCGCCGGCGGTGTATTCATGGCAAAGTACAGGCCCGGTTCGATAATGGATGCCGCAACCAGTGCCATGACTGCAACAAATGATTCCATCAGCATTGCACCGTAGCCAATAAAACGTGCATCTTTTTCGTTTGCCAACAGCTTGGGTGTTGTGCCCGATGAAATGAGCGCATGGAAACCAGAAACCGCACCACAGGCAATGGTGATGAACAGGAATGGGAACAGTGTGCCTTTCCAGACTGGACCCGTACCATCAATATATTGTGTTACCGCAGGCATCTTCAATTCAGGATTCAAGATAACAATCCCGATTGCCAGACCGACAATAACACCAATCTTCAGGAAAGTTGCCAGATAATCACGCGGTGCCAAAATCAGCCAGACCGGCAACAATGCAGAGATAAAGGCATAACCGATCAATGCATATGTGATGGTCGTATCTTTGAATGTCAAAGCAGGACCCCAGTAAGGATCTGCCGCAACCACACCACCAAACCAAATTGCAGCAATCAGCATAAGAATGCCGATCACAGAGACTTCACCCACACGCCCCGGACGGATATATCGCATGTAGATCCCCATGAAAAGCGCAATCGGTACTGTCGAACATACCGTAAATACACCCCATGGGCTTTCAGCCAGCGCTTTCACGACAATCAGGGCCAGCACAGCCAAAATAATGATCATGATTAAGAAACAACCGAACAGGGCGATTGTTCCCGGCACCCGCCCCATTTCTCCCTTAATCATTTCACCCAATGATGCCCCATTGCGGCGGGAAGAGAGAAACAGCACCATGAAGTCCTGCACTGCTCCGGCAAGAACCACCCCTGCCAACAGCCACAATGTTCCCGGCAAATAGCCCACTTGTGCGGCCAATACCGGTCCGACCAATGGCCCCGCCCCTGCAATGGCGGCAAAATGGTGACCAAACAAAACATTCTTGTTGGTAGGCACATAATTCAAACCATCATTATTGACAACCGCAGGTGTTGCCCTTGTCGCATCCAGTTTCATCACCTTTGTGGCGATATAAAGACTGTAATACCGATAAGCAACCAGATAAACCGCTACGGAAGCAACAATAATCCATAAAGCACTCACGTGCTCTCCCCGACGCAGCGCAACAACGCCAAGACAGAATGCGCCAATTATCCCCAATATCATCCAAGGGATATGTTTTAACAATTTATTATTGTTCATAAAACTTCCTTCTAAATGTAAAAGGAAGTAATACCCATAAAGGGTATATACTCCTCGCCATGCTGCACTATGGTATAAAATTTTCTGCTGTCATATCGGAAGATCTGCGTCAACGGTTAAATAACACTTTAAGCGGTCAAAATCCTTTGATCAGTGGTTGAAGGAGGGTGCTACCCATTAAATTTCGTGATGTAACTCACTGTTCATAAAAAGAAAAAATATGTGGGATTCGTGGAGGGAGCCGGGGAGAAAGCAGGGTTTTTCAAACCCTTATCAAATGGCAGCATGAATGAGCGCAGCCAACAAAGCAGCGCTCCGGGAAGAGGAAAAAATGGGGTGGATTAAAGGCCGGACAGGTAAGACTCGAAAGTTTCACACTCTTCATCTCGTAAGGTCAGTACCTTAAAACCGTCACGGGTGACTAGGATCGTATGTTCAAACTGCGCTGACAAACGGCGATCCTTGGTGGTTACTGTCCAGCCATCTTTATGCAGCTTAACGTCTTTTTTACCTTGGTTAATCATAGGCTCAATCGTGAAAGTCATGCCTTCTTCCAGAATCATCCCTTCTCCTGCCTTGCCGTAATGCAAAACCTGGGGCGCTTCATGCATGCTGCTGCCAATGCCATGACCACAATATTCACGCACTACGCTGTAATTATTGGCTTCAGCATGTTGCTGTATCGTATGCCCGATATCCCCCAAGGTAATCCCGGGCTTCACTATTTTTATCGCCCTGTATAAACATTGTTGAGTAATATCAACCAAACGCTTTGCATGGGAAGAAACATCACCGACACAAAATGTAATACTGCTGTCACCGTAATACCCTTCTTTTTTGACGGTGACATCGACATTGACAATATCACCATTCTTCAGTTTCTTCCCTGAAGGCCAGCCATGACAAACCACATGATTCACGGAAGTATTAACGGTATGGGGAAAGTCATATTGCCCGAGACTGCCGGGAATAGCATTAAGGGTTTTCGTAATGTAATCATGACAAAATGCGTCAATTTCAAGTGTTGTTACCCCCGGAACAATAATGGAACGTACAGCTTCAAGCACTTTTCCGGTCAAGTGCCCTGCGATTTCCATTTTCTTTATTTCATCTGCATTTTTTATCAGTATTCCGTTGCTTCTTGTCATATTCCGTTCCCGCCATTTCAATTGTATAAAAACATACCCATGTCACCCTATCATAAGAAATCACAGCCTTGATCCCAAGAATTCATGAAACTTTCCTTAATAAGCCATTGCAGATTACGGTGACTGATAATGATTTCATTTGTAACAGAAGAACCGGATCGAAGTGATAAAATCCAGCGCCTTCGCAATCCTGCGGAATAGTGAAAAAATCTGATACATTCCTGCCAATAATCCTGATAATCTACCGCGTAAATTTTCTTGTTCTGATCCACAGATGAATCACGCGGACTATCAGTGATAAGATAGTATTTTTGCCTAGGATGAGGTCGTTTATGTTCCATCCTTAGCTGATTATATTTAAGTTTTGTCGTTTAGATGGGTTGACTGAGCGTCGATGGCCCAACTGAGTCAACAGGAATAATAAAGTTGAATAAAATCAATATGAAAGAACTTCCAGCAAAGGATATAGATAGCCATACTCCCATGATGCAACAATATCTGCGTCTGAAATCACAGCATCCTGATATTTTGCTGCTGTACCGGATGGGAGATTTCTATGAGTTGTTCTATGACGATGCCAAAAAAGCGGCAAAATTACTGGATATCTCTCTCACCAAACGCGGGCAATCGGCTGGTCAGCCAATTCCGATGGCGGGTGTTCCCTACCATGCGATTGAAAACTATTTGGCAAAGCTGGTACAGCTTGGTGAATCTGCGGCAATCTGTGAACAAGTCGGCGATCCTGCAACCAGCAAAGGCCCTGTTGAACGCAAAGTGGTGCGTATCGTCACACCCGGCACGGTAACTGATGAAGCCTTGCTGCAAGAACGACAGGATAATCTTCTGGCAGCCATCTGGCATGATCAGCAGGGTTTTGGTTATGCAACACTGGATATTACTTCCGGTCGTTTCCGTGTTTCAGAAATGACCGATGAAGATAGCGTTACAGCTGAGTTGCAGCGTACCCGTCCGGCAGAATTGCTCTATCCTGAAATATTCGACTGCATGTCACTGATTGAGCGCTGTCAGGGCCTGCGCCGTCGCCCTGTATGGGAATTCGAACTGGATACTGCAAAACAACAATTGAATTTACAATTTGGTACCCGTGATCTCATTGGCTTCGGTGTCGAGAAATCCACACTCGCCCTACGGGCTGCCGGCTGTTTGCTGCAATACGTTAAAGATACTCAGCGTACTGCCCTGCCCCATATCCGCAGCATTACGATGGAACGTCACCAAGAAACGGTCATCATGGATGCAGCAACTCGCCGCAATCTGGAGCTGACACAAAATCTTTCCGGCGGAATTGAAAACACATTAGCGTCAGTGCTTGACCATTGTGTGACACCAATGGGCAGCCGTATGCTAAAACGCTGGCTCCATACTCCCATTCGCAATAAAGAGACTCTGGAGAAACGCCAGCAGGCCATTTCTGCCTTACAAGAAATAGGTTATGAATTGCAGCCATTCTTGCGACAGATTGGAGATTTAGAGCGTGTGCTGGCCCGCCTTGCCCTGCGTTCCGCCCGTCCTCGTGATCTGGCTAAAATGCGTCATGCCTTCCAGCAATTCCCTGAGATTCATCAAATCCTGACTTCTTCTGATTTCCCTTATATTCGGGCGATTCAGCAACGCGTCGGGAATTTTGATGATTTACAGGCATTGTTGGAAAAAGCGGTCGTTGAAACACCGCCGGTTCTCGTCCGTGATGGTGGCGTGATTGCAACAGGCTACAACGCTGAACTGGATGAATGGCGGGCTTTGGCGGATGGAGCCAGTGATTATCTGGACAAACTGGAGATCCGGGAGCGTGAGAAGCTCGGCATCGATACGCTAAAAGTCGGTTTTAATGCGGTACACGGTTACTATATCCAAGTCAGCCGCGGGCAAAGCCATCTGGTTCCGATCCATTATGTTCGACGCCAAACCCTGAAAAATGCAGAACGCTATATCATTCCTGAATTAAAAGAATATGAAGATAAGGTTCTGACCTCCAAAGGTAAGGCACTTGCCATTGAAAAAGCTTTGTATGAAGAACTCTTTGATTTGCTGCTTCCTCATCTGGCTGAGTTGCAAACCAGTGCCGAAGCATTAGCTGAGTTAGATGTGCTGGCAAACCTTGCCGAAAGGGCTGAAACGCTGAATTACACTTGCCCGTCACTGACAGATAAAGTGGGAATTCAAATCACCGGAGGGCGCCACCCGGTTGTTGAGCAAGTATTGAGTGAACCCTTTATTTCTAACCCCGTGACACTTTCGTCACAACGCCGGTTACTGATCATTACAGGGCCGAATATGGGGGGGAAAAGTACCTATATGCGTCAAACAGCCCTGATTACGTTATTGGCTTATATCGGGAGTTTTGTCCCTGCCGAAAAAGCGATTATTGGGCCTGTAGACCGTATATTTACCCGTGTTGGCGCATCCGATGATCTGGCATCAGGGCGTTCCACATTTATGGTGGAAATGACTGAAACCGCGAATATCCTGCATAACGCCACTGAGCATAGTTTAGTGTTAATGGATGAAATCGGTCGTGGCACATCAACTTATGATGGCTTATCCCTTGCCTGGGCTTGTGCCGAGAATCTGGCTAACCGCATCAAGGCCATGACACTGTTCGCAACCCATTATTTCGAGTTAACGACTTTGCCTGAAAAACTGGAAGGCGTCATCAATATTCATCTGGATGCGGTCGAACATGGCGACACTATTGCTTTTATGCACAGTGTACAAGAAGGCGCTGCAAGTAAGAGTTATGGATTGGCTGTTGCCTCACTGGCCGGCGTTCCTCGTGAGGTCATTAAGCGGGCACGGCAAAAATTAAAAGAGCTGGAATCACTCTCTAATAGTGCAACCGCAGGCCACGTCGATACACCACAATTAACCTTGCTGGCAGAGGAAACCTCACCGGCGGTTGAAGCACTGGAAAATCTGAACCCAGATACGTTGACACCCCGTCAGGCTCTGGATTGGATCTATCGCCTGAAGGATATGGTATAGCAATGAACGGAACAGCAGTAAATGAGACAGCTGTAAAGGATATTTCGCCAAAATTTGATATCAGCCTGCTGGCGCCTATCTATCAATTTTTACAGTGTGAAACACCTGATCAATGGGTGGAAAAAGCACGCCTGCCTGAAAACCTGCCTGTTTTACTGCGGGATCATTTGTTATGCGAATTAAAGGCCGCGCAAAGCGCTATGTTTTTAATTCGCAAATACGCCGTTGATCCTCAAAGTGCCGATATTTTACTGGCATGGTTTAAACCCTATGAAGATTTTGCTTACAAAAAAATAGGGGATATCCATTCATTGAAAGGAAAAAATCAGGTCACCAAACAAATTACTGCCCGGAAGAAATCCCCCTACGGCCAAGATTTAATTGATAAAATGGTGCTGTTGATTAAAGAAGAATTACACCATTTTTATCAGGTGCTGGAGATCATGCATAGCAGGGGGATTGGTTATAATAATATTAGCGCCAGTCGTTACGCTAAATCACTATTTCAGCATGTCACCAATCATGAACCCTATACATTGGTCGATAAACTGATTATTGGTGCATATATTGAAGCACGTTCATGTGAACGATTTGCAAAACTCGCACCTCAACTGGATGAAGATTTAGGTAAGTTTTATATTTCTCTATTGCGTTCGGAAGCTCGCCACTATCAGGATTATTTAACTCTTGCCCAATCTATATCTCAGGAAGATATTGCAGAGAGAGTCAGTTATTTCGGCAGAGTCGAAGCTGAACTTATTCAATCTCCTGACCATGATTTTAAATTTCATAGCGGCATTCCCATTTATCAAAACAGCGAAATAAAAAACTAAATAGCCATGAAAACATAAATAAGTAAATAATTGGAAAAATAAAAGGTGGGTTAAATAAACCCACCTTTAGATTAAAATATAATATCATATTGGTTTTTCAAATTATTGCTTTTTGAAGACAATGAAATCTCCTTAGTTTCTTGATAACCAGTTATCTTTGCCTCTGAAGATCTCTTTTTATTTTCACTAAGCAACAGTTTGAAATCTATCGGATATAAATAATTAGGTACGGAATAATGATTCTATATTCAAGCCTTGAGTATGCAATATATCTCTGAGACGACGCAGACCTTCAACCTGAATTTGACGTACCCTCTCTCTTGTTAATCCTATTTCTCTCCCAACATCTTCTAGTGTTTCTGCTTCATACCCAAGCAATCCGAAACGACGAGCTAAAACTTCACGCTGTTTTGCATTTAGTTCAAATAGCCATTTCACGATGCTCTGTTTCATATCATCATCTTGAATGGTTGATTCTGGCCCTGAATCATTTTCGTCAGATAAAATATCCAACAATGCCTTATCCGAATCACCACTAATTGGTGTATCGACAGAAGTAATGCGTTCGTTCAGCCGCATCATCCGGCTCACGTCTTCAACTGGTTTATCCAATTTTTCCGCAATTTCTTCGACTGTAGGCTCATGATCCAATTTATGTGCCAGCTCTCTCGCGGTACGTAAATAGACATTCAATTCTTTGACTATATGAATAGGCAGGCGAATTGTGCGTGTTTGATTCATGATGGCACGTTCAATTGTCTGACGTATCCACCATGTTGCATACGTGGAAAAACGGAAACCTCTTTCTGGATCAAATTTTTCCACTGCACGAATAAGCCCAAGATTCCCTTCTTCAATCAGATCCAGCAATGCGAGTCCTCGGTTACTGTATCTACGGGATATTTTAACAACCAACCGTAAGTTACTTTCGATCATACGTTGGCGTGCCGCAATATCCCCACGCAATGCTCGTCTGGCGAAAAGAACCTCTTCCTCTGCTGTTAACAGGGGTGAAAAACCTATCTCTCCGAGATAAAGCTGTGTTGCATCAAGAGCTCTTTGGTTTACCCCTTGTAACAACTCCAAATCGTCATCAAGACTCGCTATATCATCCCCATCTTTCAGCAACGCCTCATCAAAGTCATCAGCTTCCATGCTAGTTTCGTCTAAATCCGCATCATACAACTCATTAACTTTAAGCGTACTTTGGCTCATCAGCAGCTCCTACCCATGATAATACGGACAGGAGTTTCAGGTCCTGTCCCAGTTTATCGCTGCGGAAGGTAACGCAGCGGGTTTACGGATTTTCCCTTGTAGCGAATTTCAAAATGTAATCTTACGGAACTTGTTCCGGTGCTACCCATGGTGGCAATCTTTTGCCCCGCTTGAACATCCTGTTGCTCACGAACCAACATAGTATCGTTATGAGCATAGGCACTCAGGTAGTCATCATTATGTTTTATAATTATTAGATTTCCATATCCACGTAGCGCATTTCCGGCATAAACGACTTTCCCGCTGGCAGTTGAAAGTACAGGCTGGCCACGACTCCCTGCAATATCAATGCCTTTGTTTCCTCCCTGAGAATCAGAGAAGTTTTCAAGAATTTTTCCTTCAGCCGGCCATCTCCAACTATTAATAGTGCCACTACTCACACTCTGGCGACTATTCGCGCTGTTTGCACTTGTATCTGTTACTGTAGATACTTTTGAATTATCATTGTCACTATCAGAAACTGTTGCTCTTGGCAACATCTTTCCGGAGCTTGGTCTATCAATGTTTGCAGGATACTCATTAATTTTTTGAAAATCAACCTGACGAATTTTAGATTGGTTGCTATTTGATGCTGACAATACACCGTTATTGGAGTTTACATTACCTATTCTCAGGACTTGACCAACGTTTAAACTATAAGGCTCTAAAATGTTATTTTTGAGAGATAACTCACGAAAATCTTCCCCTGTAATCCAAGCTATATAAAACAGCGTATCCCCGCGTTTAACCGTATAAGTACTGCCGCCGTAGCTCCCTTTAGGGATATTTTCGTAGTTGCGGTTATAGACAATCCGATCCTGAGCCGACGTATTTTTAGTAGAATCATTTACTGGATAATGTCTTTTTGCAGCATCATATTCTGGCGTGCTATTTGTTGAAATTATTCTAGGAGAAGATGGCATTGGAGTCGAAATAGATGGCGGTTTGGAGAATATTCTTCCATTTTTATCCTTATTATCAATACTCACTATCGGAGCCGGACTCTCCGGTGTATTACTGCAACCTGCTAACATCATGCCCATAATGGCACTTGTAACTACCAACTTTATTTTTTTCATCGGTTTTCCTAAATTCATTCCTTATCCCCCTATAAAGGCAAATATAAGTACTAAGAATGATGATTTATAAAGAAATTTAGAATCATAAAAGAGTTAAAGCGAAATATTTTGCTTAATCTCGGAAAAATGACAGCTAATTTTAAAAAATTGCTACTCAATAAATCGGCAGATTATGCTAGCTCGCCTTGAATTAGGGGTACAAAACGGACAGGTTCGACAACTTCACTATGGAAATCATTACCATAGCGATGTACCACTTTCAGTGACTGAGTCAGTTCACCTACAGGCACAACCATGACTCCACCATCAGCAAGTTGATGAAGCAAAGCAGGAGGAATTTCTGGTGGTGCTGCTGTCACAATTATGGCATCAAATGGCCCTTTTGACGGCCATCCATTCCATCCATCACCATGGCGAGTTGATATATTATGTAAATCGAGTTGCTTAAAACGGCGTTTAGCTTGCCACTGTAATCCTTTGATGCGCTCTACGGAGAAAACATGTCTGGCCAGATGAGCCAGTATTGCCGTTTGATAACCTGAACCGGTTCCAATCTCTAAGACGTTGGCTACCGGTGTTAAGTTCAGCAGCTCGGTCATGCGGGCCACAATATAAGGTTGGGATATGGTTTGCCCGTGTCCGATGGGCAGGGCTGTATTTTCATATGCTTTATGTGACAGTGCTTCATCCACAAAACTTTCACGGGGGACTTTGGCAATGATTTCCAGCAAGTGCTCGTTATGTATGCCTTGCTGACGCAATTGCGTCAGCAAATTTTTCATTGACCGGCTCAACATTCCCCAATATCCTCGACTTTTGCCAACCAATCACTTATCAATTCCTGTGCTTTATAAGCCGTTAAATCCACCTGCAAAGGAGTAATGGAGACAAACCCTTCCTCTACCGCAGCAAAATCCGTTTCTGGGCCGGCATCTTTTTTATCCCCCGGAGGACCTATCCAGTAAAGCATATTGCCTTTAGGGTCTTCTAAGGCATAAACTTCTTCAGCCGCGCAACGACTGCCACACCGTGTTACCCGAAACCCTTTGATTTGCTCAATGGGAACGTCAGGTACATTGATATTCAGAATATTGCCCGCCCTCAATGGAAATTTTTGCAGCAAGTTTAATAAACGTACAGTAACTTCTGCGGCCGTTTCGTAATGCTTATCACCATTGAGTGATACTGCCAATGACGGCAACCCCAGATGACGCCCTTCCGTCGCAGCCGCGACCGTGCCGGAATAAATGACATCATCACCCAGATTAGGACCACAATTGATCCCTGAAACAACAATGTCAGGCCGGGGGTGAACCAAATTATTGACACCCAGATAGACACAATCTGTTGGTGTGCCTTCCTGAACGGCGATATCCCCGTTTTTGCGTGTATGAATTCGCAAGGGACGATCCAGTGTTAAAGCATTCGACGCACCGCTACGGTTACGATCAGGTGCAACAACCTGAACATGATAGTGTTTCCGCAATGTGGCTGCCAAGGTTTGAATTCCCGGTGCGGTGACACCATCATCATTACTCAGTAATATCCGCAGCATTGAAATTATCTCATTGATTTTGTTAAGCAGAACATGGTTTGATACTGTAACTTATCTTGTTTTTTTGTCCATTTCGGGGGATGCCCCGGGGACAATATGAAGGTATTCAGAAATTGTTTGATCTTAGCATGACGTTACCAGTTTTGTAGAGCGCTTTGCATTTTCGCCGCCAAACAAAAATATCACAAAAAACAGCCTGTAAATCTGCTACATATTCAATGAGATTGCTGATTTTTTGTCACCAATAGCAGAGCTGCATTACATCTTTTATGAAAAATAATACAGCCCTGTTTTTGAAAGAAAATTGGGAATTAGACGAAATTGTTACTCTGTAAGATCTGCCGTGTTATTGTGATCCTGATTAATGAGCTCTCTGACAACGCTGGTTGCAAAACTACCGGATGGCAAGGAGAAATGCAGTGTCACTGTCTCTGCATCCTGCCATTCCCAATTCAGATTAAGTGGTTTCACTAACATTGCCCGGCGGGTGCTTTCTACTCGTTCACGTTTGACCAGTGACCAAAGTGATTCGTAACCCAGCAAACACTGTTGTTCAAAATCGAGGGCCTGGTTCTGTGTGCCCAATGATTTATCGCCCGGTAATGGCGCGGTGATTTGCAATTCGCCATTCATGACCCGTTGCTGCAATACCGGCAATTCAGATGCATCAGCGACAAACCAGCTCCCACGCCCCGTTAATTGCAAAGCATCACCATCCAGTACCTGCTGATGGGTATTCTGCGCCAGGCGTGTACTGGTAATGGCATTGAACATGGCACTGCGGCTGGCAGAAAGGTAAAAACTACGGCGGTTACGTTCTCTGACCTGAATTTCGTTCAATGCCCAACGTTGGGCTTGAACCAAGTTTTGCCCGTCACGCCCGAAACGCTGTTCCCCAAAATAATTCGGAACACCGTTTTGCGAGATCTGCTGTAACCGTTTTTCAACTGCATGTTGATCTGAAACTGATCTTAATACCAGTGTGAAATCATTGCCCTTCAGCGCCCCAATCCGCAACTTTCGTTTCTGGCGAGAGGTTGCCAATATTTCACAGCCTTCAAGCTGAAATGAGGTGAAATCCGGATCTTGTTTACCCGGTAAATGCAAACAGAACCATTGTTCCGTCACGGCATTGCGATCTTTTAATCCTGCATAGCTAACAGCGCGGGCTGATATTTTGGCAAAACGGGCAAGATTATCCGCCACAAATTGAGTGTTACATCCTGTTTTGCGAATATGCACCATCAAATGCTCCCCTTCTCCATCAGGAGAGAAGCCTAAATCTTCGCGTACAATAAAATCTTCTGGTGACGCTTTCACAATGCCTGTCGCTTCCGGACGGCCGTAAAGCCAATATAATTCATTGAATGTCATGTTTATTCCTTCACCAGCAAAGCCACTGCTTCGCAGGCAATACCTTCTTTGCGGCCAACAAATCCCAGTTTTTCCGTGGTTGTCGCTTTTACGTTGATATCATCCATATGACAATCAAGATCTTCCGCCAAATTAACCCTCATCTGGGGAATATGAGGCAGCATTTTTGGGGCTTGTGCAATAATGGTGATATCCAGGTTCCCAATCCGATAACCTTTTTCCCGGATGCGGCGATAAGCTTCTTTCAGCAATTCACGGCTATCTGCGCCCTTAAAAGCCGGATCTGTATCAGGAAAGAGTTTCCCGATATCTCCCAGTGCCACCGCCCCCAGCAGGGCATCTGTCGCAGCATGTAAGGCGACGTCACCGTCTGAATGAGCAATTAACCCTTGTTCATAAGGAATGCGGACACCTCCAATGATCAAAGGCCCTTCTCCGCCAAATTTATGCACATCAAAACCGTGTCCAATTCTCATACAATAGATTCCTTAGATTTTCGGGATAGGTAAAACTCTGCCAATGCCAGATCTTCAGGTTGGGTAACTTTAATATTGTCTGCTCGTCCATTAACCAATATGGGATGATAGCCACAATATTCCAGCGCTGAAGATTCATCGGTGATGCAGGCTCGCTCTGCAAGTGATTTGCTCAGGCAATCACGCAATAAGGGCAAGGGGAACAACTGCGGGGTCAGGGCATGCCAAAGCCCGTTACGGTCAACCGTCTGGGAAACAGCATGGGTATTGGAAGATCCTCTCACTTCTGCTGATATCATCCGCTTCATGGTATCCCTTACAGGCGAAGCCAGCAGGCCGCCACACATTCCGTGGGGATCTGTGTTTTGCTCAATAAGCCGCAGTAAGTTATCAAGATCATGCCGATGAAGACAGGGACGGGCAGCATCATGCACCAAAACCCAGATTGATTTCTCTGTTTGCAGGCTGGTCAAATAATCCAGCCCAGCCAAAACTGAGTCAGCCCGCTCTTCTCCCCCCACCACGGTTGTGATGCGCGGATCGGAAGCAACAGCCAATTTTTCAAAGTGAGTGTCAGCCGGGTTCAGTGCAACAACGATGCGTTGTACGCGGGGGTGTTCAAATAAAGCGGCCAAGGTATGTTCAAGGATGGTTTTTCCGGCAATGTCAAGATACTGTTTTGGACAACCGGATTTCATCCGGCTGCCAATACCCGCAGCAGGAATTAATGCAACTATTTCAGTTTCAGTCGAAGCATCATCGGTACGTGAAGTATCAGCAGAAGAATGAAGCATTGAATTATTCATGTCGATTATTATTTACTGTTCTGATCTAAAGATTAGCGTTAATCCAAGGTGTATTCTGGTTTAGTTATCGTCTTGATTTGAAGATTGTTGTGCGCTTTGTTTCGAGGTATCCGGTACCATACGGTAAAATGATTCTTCTGGTTTAATCATGCCGAGTTCATTGCGGGCGCGCTCTTCAATGGCCTCTTGGCCACTTTTCAGATCTTTGATTTCAGCAAACAGCTGGTCATTACGTGCTTTAAGTTTGAGATTATCTATCTCTTGTTTATCAACCTCCTCCTTAACCCGCACATAATCATGAATACCGTTTTTGCCAAACCACAGCGAATACTGTAACCAGCCAAGTAGAACCAACAATAGTAACGTTAGTTTGCCCATCTCTCCCCCTGAAAAACCCGCTAATCATCCCACAACTAAAAGCATGACGCCACTGTCACTCATGATCACAATGTCATGCTCCCATGATGACAAAGCATAGCTACACGGTTTATTGGAGACATATTGAATGGAATAACTCCATTGGATATAGAAACACACTATTCCTGTAACTCCTGTAACTCCTGTAACTCCTGTAACAATAATAATGTGTTTCGTCACTTTTGCTTGATGTGGAAATTATTCAGGCAGGATACCGTAGTTTTTCAGGATAAAAAGCAGTTTTTCAATTGAGATGCCCACTGGCTGCGACCCATCCAAATAAATATCGGGTTGCTCCGGTGCTTCATAGGCAGCATCAATTCCCGTGAAATGCCGTAATTCGCCCGCCCGTGCTTTTTTATACAATCCCTTGGGATCACGGGCTTCACAAACTTCCAGAGGTGTATCGACATGAACTTCGATAAATGTCCCCTCTTTCATTGATTCACGTATTTTTTGCCGCCCTTTTTTATCCGGGGATATGAAGGCGGTTAATACCACCAGCCCTGCATCCACCATCAATTTGGATATTTCGCCAACCCGACGGATATTCTCCCGCCGGTCAGTTTCAGAAAATCCTAAATCACTGCACAAGCCATGACGCACGTTATCGCCATCCAGTAAATACGTTTTGATCCCCCTCGAAAACAGTGCCTGCTCTAATGCGCCGGCAAGGGTGGATTTTCCGGAACCCGACAGGCCCGTAAACCAAATCACCAATGCAGGATGCCCATTTGCCGCTTCCCGCTGTGCTTTGCCCAAAACATGTGAATGCCAGACGATATCAGGAGAAACAGACGCTTTGATTTCGGACACTTATTTCCCTCCCAGTAAATCACGTGCCCCCCAATGAGGGAAATGGCGACGAACCAATCGGTTGAATTCTAATTCAAATTCACTGTATTCCTTAGGCTCTTCATAAATGTCGGTTTGGATCTCCCGGACCAATCCGGCCCCGACAGTTACATTTGTCAGGCGATCAATCAGGATAATGCCTCCGATATCCGCATTTTGTGCATAGCTATCCAGCAATAGCGGTTCATCAAATGAAAACTCTGCCACCCCAATCGCATTCAGTGGCAATTCAACCGCGATTTTTTGTGTCAGGTTGTTGATGTCCACCTGATACCGGATATTATCCACTTTGCCCCGGCTTTTTTTGCCTGCAACTTTAATATCCAGACTTTGCCCCTGAATCAGCGGCTTTTCTGACATCCACACAATATCAATTAAAGCATGACGTGCTACCGTCATCTGATCCTCAATGGCAATGAATAAATCACCACGGCTAATATCAATGTCATCTTTCAATACGACAGTGATCGCTTCCCCTGGTACTGCAAATGTCAGGTCACCGTCAAAAGTCACGATCCTTTCTACGGTGGAAACAGAGCCGGATGGCATAATTTTAACTTGCTGGCCTTGCCGTAAAATGCCTGATGACAAGGTGCCACTGTACCCCCGAAAATCGAGGTCAGGACGATTCACATATTGCACCGGAAAACGCAGGGGCTGCTCTGTCGCGTTGGTCCGTACATCAACGGATTCAAGAATGTTCAGTAATGTTGGCCCCGTATGCCATGCCATGTTCTCACTAGGGATGGCTATGTTATCGCCTTCCAATGCTGAAATGGGAACAAACTGGATGTTCAGATCGGCAGGCAGTTGTTCGGCAAAAGCTAAATAATCCTGTTTGATTTGTTCGAATGTATTTTGTTGATATCCGAGTAAGTCCATTTTATTGATAGCCACCACCAAATGGCGGATTCCCAACAATACGCTGATAAAACTGTGTCTGCGCGTTTGTTCCTGCACCCCTTTCCGCGCATCAATCAGCAAAATGGACAGATCACAAGTGGAAGCACCGGTCGCCATATTGCGGGTATATTGTTCATGTCCCGGTGTATCTGCAATAATGAATTTGCGTTTTTCTGTCGAGAAATAACGGTATGCCACATCAATTGTGATACCTTGTTCCCGTTCAGCTGCCAATCCATCAACCAATAATGCCAAATCCAGTTTTTCACCCTGTGTTCCGAGTCTCTTGCTGTCACTTTGTAATGTCGCGAGCTGATCTTCATAAATTTGGCGGGTATCGTGCAACAAACGGCCTATCAATGTACTTTTGCCATCATCTACGCTGCCACAGGTTAAAAAACGCAACAGGCCTTTTTCTTGCTGCGCCCGTAAATAGGCTTCAACACCGCCCTGCTGTCTGATCTGGCTAGCGATGGTTTCATTATGTACAAGTTTTGGGTGTGCAAGTGCTGACATATCTGAGCTCCTCAAAAATAACCCTGACGCTTTTTCAACTCCATCGAACCGGATTGATCACTGTCAATCAGCCGTCCCTGGCGCTCACTGGTCGTCGATATCAACATTTCTTCTATAATATCCGGCAGCGTTTCAGCTTCCGACTCCACCGCGCCCGTCAGTGGCCAGCATCCCAATGTCCTGAAACGAACTTTACGCTGGCTGATTATTTCCCCTGCTTTCAGGTCAATGCGATCATCATCAACCATGATTAACGTACCTTCACGCTGCACAACCGGGCGGAATCCAGCAAAATAGAGCGGGACGATGTCGATCTGTTCCAGATAGATGTATTGCCAAATATCCAGTTCAGTCCAGTTGGAAAGCGGAAATACGCGGATACTTTCCCCTTTGTTGATCTGGCCGTTATAATTTCGCCAAAGTTCCGGGCGCTGGTTTTTGGGGTCCCAACGGTGAGCACGGTCACGGAATGAATAGATCCGCTCTTTTGCCCGCGATTTTTCTTCATCACGCCGGGCGCCACCAAATGCGGCATCAAAACCGTATTTATCCAGAGCTTGTTTCAATCCCTCTGTTTTCATGATGTCAGTATGTTTTGCACTGCCATGAATAAAGGGATTAATGCCCAACTCCTCGCCTTGTGGATTACGGTAGATCAATAACTCAAAACCATATTTTTCCGCTGTACGATCACGAAAATCATACATTTCCTGAAATTTCCATCCTGTATCCACATGCAGCAAAGGAAAAGGTAATTTCCCCGGATAAAATGCCTTGCGTGCGAGATGCAGCATAACGGAGGAATCTTTGCCGATTGAATACAGCATCACCGGATTGGTGAATTCAGCCGCAACTTCCCGAATGATGTGAATACTTTCAGCTTCGAGTTGCTGTAAGTGTGTGAGTCTTTTTTCGTCCATTGAGCGCTCCTTATACGAAATCAATAACAGCAGGGCGACTGACTTGAGTTGCCATCTGTTCTGGCCCAAACCAAGCTAATTGATGATGAAGTTGAGTCACCTCTCCCACTACCAGCAAAGCAGGAGATGGCGCATCCTGTGCCAACTGTTCCAATTCCGACAGTTTTCCGCTCAATACTTGCTGTTCAGTACGAGTCCCACAACCAATCACGGCAACGGGGGTGCTGGCATCCCGCCCGTGTGAAATCAGATTTTGGCTGATTAAGGCTGCTTTCATGATGCCCATGTAAATGACCAAGGTTTGATTGCCTCGCGCCAACGCAGGCCAATCCAACTCATTGCCATTTTCACGGCAATGCCCTGTAATAAAAGTGACGCTTTGTGAGTGTTCCCGGTGAGTCAACGGAATGCCGGCATAGGCAGAAGCACCAACTGCGGCAGTAATCCCCGGTACGACTTGAAAAGGAATGCCCGCCTCTGCGGCAATTTGTAATTCTTCCCCTCCGCGACCGAAAATAAAGGGATCTCCGCCTTTCAGGCGAACGACTTTTTTCCCTTGATTTGCCAACTTAATAATGAGTGCATTGGTTTCTTCTTGTACAACGGAGTGGTTTCCCGCTCTTTTGCCAACACAGATTCTACCTGCATCACGGCGTGCCAATTCCAGAACTTCAGCACTGACTAAATGGTCGTAGAGTATGACGTCGGCCTGCTGGAGCACCTGCAACCCTTTCAAGGTGAGTAATCCCGGGTCCCCCGGACCAGCACCTACCAATGCCAGCTCGCCTTGAGGGCGGGGATCTGTATGAGTTAACTGCTGTTCGAGTTGCGTTTCTGCCTGTTGTAATTGCCCGTTAGCAATCAGGGTGGAAAAACGCCCATTAAATGCTTTTTCCCAAAACTGCCGGCGCTGGCGAATGGAAGTCAGGTGTTGCTTTACTCGCTGGCGCCATTGGCCCGCAATTTCGGCCATTGAACCAAGGTGAAACGGCAATAAGGACTCCAGCTTCTCTCGCAGCAGTTTTGTCAGTACCGGCGATTTTCCGGCCGATGAGATTGCAACCATGACTGGGGAACGATCAATAATGGAGGGAAAAATTGCCGAGCAAAGTAACTGGTTATCGACCACATTGACTAAAATCGCGCGTTCATCGGCTTCCGAAAAAATTTGTTGGTTTAAAGCGGGATCATCCGTTGCGGCAATCACCAAAAATACCCCGTCCAGATATCCTGTTTTAAACCCACCCTGTAGCCACTCAAACTCCCCCTTTTGGTGACGTTGCTGTAATTCAGTATGCAGCTCAGGTGCCACAATTGTTAATGCGGCACCTGCATTCAATAATAAGTCCGCTTTACGAGAAGCAACTTCGCCGCCCCCAACCAAGAGTACTGGTCGAGCATTAAACTCAATAAATAAGGGTAAATAGTCCACGATAATAGCCCATCCGGTATTAAAGCCTATGTAAAGATGAAGGGCATAAGCTCTTAATTATTATGATTACTGAACGATGAATATATGAGGCCACGATCAAGTTATGAAATGACAAAAAGTAATTATTTGCTCCCGAATAGAATAAGCTATGTTTTTTAACTCGTTGTAAAAACAGCCACGCAAAATCTTCAGCATGAAAAAAGCAGCGTTTCTTTATATAGAAACCGCTGCTCAATAAAAATCATGACAATTTATTATGTTTACTTAATTTTCGTGCAAGCCACATTCACGTTTCAAACCAAAAAACCGGGTTTGTTCTTCATTCATGCCCGGTTCCCATTTTTGAGTGGTATGGCTATCCCCGACAGACAGGTAACCTTGTTCCCACAACGGGTGGTATTCAAGGCCATATTGTGACAGGTATTGATGTACACGCCGGTTATCCCAATCAATAATGGGTAAGATTTTGAAGACCCCACGCTGAATTGCCAATACCGGTAAATTGGCGCGACTTTCTGATTGCTGTCGACGCAATCCAGCAAACCAACTTTGTGCCCCAAGCGTTTTCAATGCACGGTTCATGGGTTCAACTTTATTAAGCTGGTTGTAACGCTCAATTCCCTCAATGCCCTGTTCCCATAATTTTCCATAACGGGCTTCTTGCCAAACGGGTGAATGCTCTGCACGAAAAACTTTCAAGTTCAGGTTAAGTTTTTCAGTCAGCTTATCGATAAACTGATAGGTTTCCGGAAATAAATATCCCGTATCGGTGAGGATCACCGGAATATCGGGATATGCCTGTGTGACCAGATGCAAACAGACGGCAGCCTGAATACCAAAGCTGGAGGAAAGCACAAATTCGCCGGCCAAATTTTCCAAGGCCCAATGGATACGTTCACTGGCATCCCGTGTTTCCAGCTGTTGATTGATCTCAGCCAACGCCATGGTTTGCTGCTCTGGCGTCAATAAAGCCAGTTCCGTCAGCGATAGCCCATTCATACCGCCTCCTGCCAATCATAAAAATCGATGGCAGAATTCAATACTGGCTTGATAACATTTGCCCGAATTAAAAAGTCACCAAGGCATTCATCAGTCTCTCGTTCTGACGCCCAACGGCCGATTAATTCATCCAATATGGCCAGGATTTCTGCTGAAGTAATATTTTCCTTGTACATGCGAGGAATTCGATCGCCAATGCGGTTTCCACCAAGATGTAAGTTATAGCGATCCGGAGCTTTCCCCACCAGCCCGATTTCGGCCAGCATTGCCCTGCCACAGCCATTCGGGCAACCTGTCACACGCAAGATGACCTCTTCATCAGCAACACCATGTTTTTCCATCAAGGCATCAACATGGTCAACAAAGACCGGCAAAAAACGTTCTGCTTCTGCCATCGCCAACGGGCAAGTGGGAAAGGAAACACAAGCCATAGAGTGGTGGCGCAAGGTTGTCACACTGTCATCAATTAAACCATGGGCGCGGGCCATTGCTTCAATCCGCGATTTTTCGCTTTCCGGTACTCCCGCCACAATAAGGTTCTGGTTAGCCGTCAGACGAAAATCCCCTTTGTGGATTTTGGCAATTTCCGCCACACCTGTTTTCAATGGTTTACCGGGATAATCCAGCAACCGGCCATTTTCAATGAACAAAGTAAGATGCCATTGAGCATCAACCCCCTTTAACCAACCAATTTGATCGCCACGACCGGTAAACTCATACGGGCGAACGACATCAAATTTTACGCCCGCGCGTTTTTCAACTTCCTGTTTGAAGGTTTCTATTCCCACACGTTCAAGGGTATATTTGGTTTTGGCATTTTTGCGATCTGTCCGGTTTCCCCAATCTCGCTGGGTTGTCACAACCGCTTCAGCAATTGAAAGCGTGTGCTCCAGTGCAATGAAACCAAATTCGCTCGCCAACCGTGGAAATGTTTTTTTGTCACCGTGGGTCATCGCTAATCCGCCGCCCACCAGCACATTAAAACCAATAAGCTGATCATTTTCTGCAATGGCAACAAAGTTCAGATCGTTGGCATGCAAATCCACATCATTTTGTGGCGGGATAACCACCGATGTTTTGAATTTACGAGGCAGGTAAGTCGCCCCAAGGATAGGTTCTTCGTCAGTTGTTGCGATTTTTTCTTTATCCAGCCAAATCTCTGCATACGCATGGGTGCGGGGCAACAAATGTTCCGAGATTTTTTTTGCCCATTCATAAGCCTGCTGATGTAGGGCTGATTGTACCGGATTGGATGTGCACAATACGTTACGATTGACATCATTGGCGGTAGCCAGCGAATCCAATCCCATCAATGCCAGTAACTGATGGGCGGGCTTGAGGTTATTTTTCAAAATACCGTGAAACTGAAACGTTTGCCGGTTAGTCAAACGAATGCTGCCATACAATGTATTTTCTGTTGCAAACCGATCAATTCCCAACCATTGATTTGGCGTAATAATGCCGCCCGGCAAGCGACAACGCAGCATCATGGCGTGACGTGGCTCAAGTTTTTGCTCTGCCCGCTCGGCCCGGATATCACGATCATCTTGTTGATACATGCCGTGAAAACGGATCAGAAGAAAATTGTCGCCCTCAAATCCCCCTGTCAGCCCATTCTTTAAATCTTCGCTGATTGTTCCCCGCAGATAATTGCTTTCTAATTTCATGCGTTCGCTGTCTGCGAGTTTGCCTTCAACGATCAAAGGCTTTTTATTTTCATGGTCTACATTGCTCATTTAGTAAACATCTCTCTGATAACGACGCTCAAGACGCAATTCACTCAAGAATTCATCAGCCTGTTCAGCATCCATGCTTCCGTGTTGTGAAATGATGTTCAACAGGGTTTGTTCCACATCTTTAGCCATGCGATTGGCATCACCGCAAACATACAGATGAGCACCATCCTGAATCCAACGCCAAATTTCGGCTCCCTGCTCGCGGAGTTTATCTTGTACATAGACTTTATTTTGCTGATCCCTTGACCATGCCAAATCAATGCGAGTCAATAACCCTTCTTTTACATAACGCTGGAATTCAACCTGATAAAGGAAATCTTCAACAAAATGGGGATTACCAAAAAACAGCCAGTTTTTACCTTCAGCACCCTGACTGTCACGTTGCTGCAAAAATGCCCTGAAGGGGGCAATTCCCGTTCCCGGCCCAATCATGATGATGGCGGTTTGAGGATTGGCAGGCAGGCGAAAATTATTATTTTGTTCGACGAAAATCCGAATGTTATCGTCTTCTTGCAATCTGTCCGCCAAATAGCCGGATGCGCCGCCAGTACGTGCCCGCCCATCAATATCATAACGAACGACACCAACTGTAATATGAGCTTCATTGCCAACGTCAGATTGTGCAGAAGCAATAGAATAGAGGCGTGGTGTCAACGGCCTCAGCAAATCAATGAATTGCTGGGCTTCAGGGTGTGAAGCAAATTCCCTGACCATATCCACAATGGGGGTTGTTTGGGCGTATTGCTGCAATGCCTGTTTATCCGCCCCTAACACAAGCAGTCTTTCCTCTTTTGCCAATGTCGCATATTTTTCAACAATCACACTGGTGTTTTGGGTGAGTTCCAGATGGTGGGTCAGGGCTTCACGCAAAGAAAGTGACTGACCATTCACCGTGACCGGCTCTGCTCCTTCCAACCAAAGTAATTCCATGAGTTCATCCACCAAGGCCGGATCATTGTCAAACCAAACACCCAGCGCATCCCCCGGCTGATAACGCAGATCTGAGTCTCCCAAATCAATTTCAATATGGCGCACATCTTTATCAGACCCACATCCCGTGATTTTCTGATTGACGCTCAAAGGCGCTGTCAGAGGATTTTCCTTGGTGTATTCGTGTATTGTACTCGCTGACTCCGTTTGCATCCCCAAATCAAGCATGGAATACGGCGATGGCGATGCTGTTGATGACGCAGATGGTGAAGGTACAGTTGCCAGACGCTGTTTCAGGATATCGACTATCTGCTGGCGCCACTGGTTGGCCTGAGCCTGATATTCCACATCCACATCCACCCGATCCAATAAACGCTGAGCACCGAGTTCATTGAGGCGGCTATCGAAATCTTTTCCAGCCTGACAAAAATGTTCATATGATGAGTCCCCCAGAGCAAATACCGCGTAAGCTGTCTCTTTCATTGATGGGGCTTTTTTGGAATGGAGATATTTATAAAGTGCTACCGCTTCTTCAGCCGGTTCGCCTTCACCTTGGGTTGAAGTAATAATAATCAATAGCGACTCTTGATTAATTTGCTTAAACTTATAGTCACCTGCATTCACCAAATTGACATTGAGATTTGCAGCTAACAAGGAATCTCTTAGTTGTTCAGCCAAACGACGGGCATTGCCTGTTTGAGATGCTGAAAGCAAAGTCACTGTTTCCTGAACAGATTCTCTCGATGCCTCCATTTCTTTCTGTGGCTGATGGTTTACCATTCCCCAAAAATAGCCTGATAACCAAGCCAATTGATGAGCAGATAACTCACTGGTTGCTGATTGCAAACGTGCCAATTGTTCTGGAGAAACAGGTAATAATACAGTTGAAGGTGGTTTTGCAGTCATTTTCCAGTGCCCTTTGCTATAACAAATGTCCACACAAAAATAATTCCATAAATTGCAATGCGATACCGAAATAATCAATAGTGTTATAATTGCAAAATAAATACAGATAGAACCATAAACATGGATGAATTATCAGGTTATCTCAGAATGGGGGGAGTTCTTAAAGAAAGGATCGCAATATATCATAACCAAAACGCCTAAATTTATTTACAGATTTAATATATCGATAAAGTCGTTAAGCGTTGCGTTTTATACTTCCATAAAAACCACGTTAAGCTTGAAAAGTTCAGGTAGAATAGCCGACCTTTTGCAATCAGGAAAAACACATGAACACAACTATCTTTAAAGATTTTCAATTTGAAGCAGCACATTACTTACCACATGTTCCTGAAGGGCATAAGTGTGGACGCCTGCATGGTCATTCATTTATGGTTCGCCTGGAAATCACCGGAGAAGTCGATCCACTCTCAGGATGGCTCATGGATTTCGCCGATGTAAAAGCGGTTTTTAAACCCATCTGGGAGCAGCTTGATCACCACTATCTCAATGAGATCCCCGGGCTTGAAAACCCAACCAGTGAGGTTTTAGCCAAATGGATTTGGGATAAAGTCAAACCAACCTTGCCTCAGCTCAGTGCCGTTATGGTCAAAGAAACCTGTAGCGCAGGTTGTCTCTATCGTGGCGAGTGAAGATTCAGCACCAGAATCTGGTGCTGAATATATGTCAGGCGATATTCAAGTATTTATGGGTTTGCATCGAAAAACGCCAGTTTCGGGCGATACATGTTTCGATACACAAACGGGTGGCATCTTCTTTTTGGCTAATGGGCTGCAAGGCAATGACCGGCTTGTGATCATCATTGAGCATCATCAGTAATTCATCTAATGCTTCAATGTCGCGCTCACGCCCAACAGGGTGTTTAATTTCATCAGCCCGTTTCATCGATTCAGGTAAGACCCGATAGCCTCCCCGCATCTTAACCTTAGGTGAAAGTGTCACCCACGTTTTCTCAGAACACAAGATTGAGTGCGTACCACTCGTTTCTATCTGGCACTGATAACCGTTATTCTCCAATGTTTCCGTCAAAGGGCGTAAATCATACAAACAGGGTTCGCCGCCGGTAATCACAATGTGGCGGGCGCTGTAACCCTGACGGGTGAATATATTAAGTAATTGCGTTACCGTGGCAACTCCCCAAAGATCACTTTCCTCTGATTTCAGCAAAATGCTCTCCATCGGTCGTTGCTTATCAGACTCTTTTTCCCATGTATGCTTGGTGTCACACCAACTGCACCCGACCGGACATCCTTGTAGCCGAATGAAAATCGAAGGAACACCGGTAAATACCCCTTCCCCCTGCAAAGTCTGAAAAATTTCGTTTATTGGGTAGATCATAAAAAAACTCTAGTTTTACTAAACTGCCCACTATTATTACAGATATCTATCCCGCGGACATCCCTCTTTATGGTATTGTACGGGGTTGCTTTTGCTGGCATCTACATGTCAGGCAGAACATTGTATGCCTAAATACTCTCTGGCATGAAAGGATAGATGGGAATAATGAATGCAAAATAATCAAAATCAGCTTAAACAGGGCCTAAGCGTGCGGCACATCCGCTTTATGGCTTTAGGCTCTGCAATAGGCACCGGGCTATTTTATGGCTCGGCAGAAGCAATTCAGCAGGCTGGCCCCGCGGTATTGCTGGCCTATGTAATCGGCGGTGCTGCCGTATTTATTGTAATGAGAGCACTTGGCGAAATGGCCGTTCACCATCCTGTTTCCGGTTCATTTTCACAATATGCCAGCCACTATTTGGGGCCTTTAGCAGGTTTCCTGACCGGCTGGATTTATGTTCTGGAAATGTTATTTGTCTGCTTGGCCGATATTACTGCATTTGGCATGTATATGAAACTTTGGTTCCCAAATGTCGATCAGTGGATTTGGGTACTGAGCATTGTTTGCTTTATTGGCGCCCTGAATCTTTGCCATGTGAAAATTTTCGGTGAAATGGAGTTCTGGCTTTCAATAGTCAAAGTGACTGCGATTATCGCCATGATTATCTGTGGCCTTTTCATTATGTTTTTCGGTTTTGGTCAAGCAACTGAGCATGCCACCGGTTTATCCAATTTGTGGGAGCACGGGGGCTTTATGCCAAATGGCATCAGTGGCATCATCGCCTCATTTGCTATTGTTATGTTTGCTTTTGGTGGTATCGAAGTCATTGGCATCACCGCCAGCGAAGCCAAAAATCCAGAAAAAACCATTCCAAAAGCAATCAATGCTGTTCCATTGCGCATTTTGATCTTCTATGTTCTGACCCTGTGTATCCTGATGAGTATCTATCCATGGGATCAGATTGGTCAGGATGGAAGTCCATTTGTAAAAATTTTCTCTAACTTAGGGAATAATACAGCCGCAAATATTCTCAATGTCGTCGTAATTACTGCCGCCATTTCCGCTATTAACAGTGACATTTTTGGTGCGGGCAGAATGATGTATGGCATGGCTCAGGAAGGGCAAGCACCAAGCGCATTCAAGAAACTGACGCGCAACGGGGTTCCATGGATGACCGTTTTGGTAATGATGTTTATTCTATTAATCGGCGTGGTACTTAATTATCTCATCCCAAAAGAGATTTTTATCTTCATTGCTTCTGTCGCTACATTTGCCACAGTCTGGGTATGGCTGATGATTTTAATATCCCATGTTGCCATGCGCCGCCAAATGAGTGCTGACGAAGTGAAAACATTGAAGTTTCCAATCCCAATGTGGCCAGTCGCTCCGGCAGTTACGATTGCTTTTATGGCGGGCATCATCATCTTGCTGGGCTTTTTCGAACAAACCAGAGATGCCCTGTATGTCGGTATGGGCTGGATTTTAATCCTGACATTAGCCTATTTCTTCAGTGTGAAGAAAAAATTATTAGCTAACCCCCCCTCTCATCAATAAGAGTTAAAAAAACGCCGGAGAAAATTCCGGCGTTTTTTTATCCGAAAGCCCACCAAGTTAAACTATCGCTATAAACAAAATTTCACGATCAATGGATTGTGATCAGATGCACCTGTCGCTAAAACCGTTGCCTGCTGCACTTTTAAACCACGATAAAAGACAAAATCCAATGGCTTGCCAAAAACAATCGTTCTGTAGTCATCATTAAAATGTACCTCTTCCAGTTGCATACGTTGCGCAAAATGTTCCAGAATTCTTAGCCTTTGGCGACTCCACGCATTAAAGTCACCCGCAAAAATTACGGGACCAGTATGCAACCCAATATGAATACCAATGTTGTTCAATTGACGACGATAAACATCAACACCAAGGCTGAAGTTAATGGCATGCACATTGATCACCATTAACTGGTGTTCATCCCGCAATGGATAAACCGTAATTAAGGATGATTTAGATAATCGGAGTATTGGCTCTTTTTCACGAAGTGGGCAGCAATAAATAGGGGAGGAGGATGCCAATGTCATCACTCCTGAAGGATGCTGAGGTAACACAAGTGCCGGAACTTGGTCGGCCACTAACCCACTGTTTGTTATGAATTTCAACAGTTCAGGGGTTGCTTGAGCCTCTTGCAGTAAAATAAGATCGCTCTTTTTAGCTAAAGACGTCAAAACACGTTGCCATGATGGGCGCTGCTGCTTGTAGATATTCCAAATCGTAATAGATATCTCATTATTGCTGGCAAGGAGCAGCTCTCCATGTGGCAAGGACGCTTTTTCTAACAACTGCTTAGAAGTAGGGAAAACGTGTTCTACAGGCCTGCCTGCAAAATAGCGCATGGCATAATTCTTTCTTGCTCTTTCCGTACTTATAAGCTTTCTTTCATACAGTTTTTTCGCATAGCTTCTTATTGCCAAGCTTACCTCCGCCATATGTCTTCCATCGTCCAATTCTATCTAATATGGCATACCCGTTATTGATTTCAATCTATTAAGCACAAAAAAATAAGTAACCATAAGGTAGTATGTCGATAATATGCCGGATTCCTATAATCTATAATGCTAAAATATTAATGATGAATAAAATAATATAATACACATCCAGCAATAGTAATATTGCTCTTCCTAACTCAGGAATAAAGCAAGAATATTACTTTATCTCTGTTTTTTTTAAATCCTTGCATTCACATAATAAGTGCAACACCGTTATGAACGAAGTAAACGAGTCGGTATTCCTTTAAATAACTCATTCGGTGTTTTATAACCTCGCGTTTTTCGAGGGCGTTTATTTAATCGGTTTGCCACGAGATTTATCTCCAATTCTGAGACTTTATTAAAATCAGTCCCTTTAGGAAAATAATCTCTGATTAATCCATTGGTATTCTCATTGATCCCTCTTTCCCAAGGGGAGTAGGGATGAGCAAAGAAGATTTTGGCCTCTAAATTTTTACTCAGACGTTCATGGTCAGCAAACTCTAAACCATTATCAAGCGTGATCGTTTTAATTTTATGTTTTATCGATGATAAATGCCTTATGGCTGCTTTCACTACCGTTTTCGCCGTTTTCTTTTCCAGTTTAATTATGATGGTAAAGAGGGTTTTGCGTTCAACCAATGTCAATAAGGCACTTTTATGATCTTTTCCAACGATAGTGTCCCCTTCCCAATCACCAACACGTTGCTTTTTATCCACTATTTTTGGGCGTTCATCAATACTGATTCTGTTTTTGATTTTTCCTCTGCGTTCATAACTTCCATAACGTTTACGATACGGTTTTTTCGCTATCCTGAGATGTTGCCATAAATTCCCTCCCTGACTTTTATCTTTATAAATAAGACGGTAAACCGTTTCATGATGTAAAGAGAGGGCCTTTTCTCGATTGAGATAGCCCACCGTTTGTTCAGGGCTTAAATCTTGCCAGATTAATTCTTTGATCCACGTTATTACCTCGGATGTGACTTTGACGGCTTTTAGGGCTGAATGGCGGCGCTCTAATGCCTGACACTGCGCCTGCTTAGGACAGTATTTCTGTGATGCCTGATTTCTCTTCAATTCCCGACTAATCGTTGACGGGTCACGACTGAGCGATGTTGCAATAAAACGTTGTGTAAAACCTGCTTCTTTTAAACTGAAAATCTGATATCTTTCTACTTCGGTCAGTTGTGTATAGGTCATAATGCATTTTCCTTTGGCGAGAAAGATGCCTACTATAGCAACTGACCGCCTTTCTTAGAAATTGCACTTATTAGTCGAATCCAAGATCAACAAAAACTGATATACCGTCAGTCCTGTCAATAACTTCACCAATGATTTAACCTTTGAGCTCATTAACAACGATAAAAATGGGTTTCTGAATTTCTCATTTGTTTATCTTAAAGGTTTCTATAGTTAGGAGAAATCAAATAGTTAACTTAACTACCACCTACTGAAGTAGGTGGGTTAGCGCACTTCGGTGCCGACGACTGAAAGTCGTCGAACCACGCACCTCGTAAACGCGCATAGGTCAAAAAATTAAAGTCAAAGTCACCGTCTAAAGACGGTGGTTTTTACCAATGATATTGAAATAAAAAAGGTAATGAATATGCTAAAACATTTTTTCAAAAAAAGAGGATTTAATCATATTAATTCATATAGGCTCTAACCTATACTCTAATGTCTAAAAAAAGATATTTTAGGCATATTAGAAGATATTAATTCAATTTCTGAAAGATAATTTGAAGTTCCTATGCTCCTTCATTGAAACAACTCAATTTATTAATTTATTAATTTATTAATTTATTAATTTATTAATTTATTAATTTATTATTCATAATAAATACAATAGGCTTTATATAAATGAATTTTTTAAATTCAAGCAATACAAAACAGTAATACCTTGCTACAAACTCTGTTCACAATGAAATATATTTCAAAAACCAAAGCCATATGAGGTTTATTATTTATAAGTATATTGGTATGTCTCGGATTTTATTCTGAATCTTGCTCTAATAATTTTGTATTAATTATAAATTCTGAACCGAAATAACAGATAACTTGGATTTATAATAGAGCAAATAAACAATATCTATATAGATTGAAAAATATTAAAGTTGCAACTGTAAATCAGATTATTAGGAAAAATGAAAATATCTCCATCCAATCACCTAAAAACGCTTAAGATGCTGGTGAAAAATGATCAATACTCAGTACTACAGCAAGCCGCTATATATAAACTATCACTGCCGCGATCAATGCCATTTCAGGACAAACTAAATATGGCGATACCAACAGTTAAGAGCGTATTAGGTCTTGAAGGATTTCTGATTTTATTAAGACATTCAGATATTATCTCTCATATAGAAAAAGGAATTTATCAAGAAGAAGAAATTGAATAACTGAAAAAAGTATCTATAGATAGATGAGTCAGTGGAGATCTAAAATAAATTACACTAAACAATCAAAAGCTGTTTGTTAGATATAAAGCCTCGAATCATAGCCACCGCATAGTGGGTGGTTTTATGTTTAAGAAGCTTACTGGGCTAAGGCCATAATGAAAAAAGCCCTGAGATCTCTCTCAGGGCTTTTCTTGAAATAAGGTGGCGGTGCGGACGGGACTCGAACCCGCGACCCCCGGCGTGACAGGCCGGTATTCTAACCAACTGAACTACCGCACCACCGAATTTCGTTAACCTGGCTGCCTTTTGGGCCGGCAACCGGCTGTTAATTGAATGTCTGGCAGTGTCCTACTCTCACATGGGGAGACCCCACACTACCATCGGCGCTACGGCGTTTCACTGCTGAGTTCGGCATGGGGTCAGGTGGGACCACCGCGCTATTGCCGCCAGACAAATCCTGTTTTCAATCCCGAACAAGCTGTTTTCTCTCATCTGAAACCCGTCTCTTCTTTATACTCCGCAAAACACCTTCGGTGTTGTCAGGTTAAGCCGCACGGTTCATTAGTACTGGTTAGCTCAACGTCTCGCAACGCTTACACACCCAGCCTATCCACGTCCTCGTCTCGAACGTTCCTTTAGGACTCTCAAGGAGTCAGGGAAGACTCATCTCAAGGCAAGTTTCCCGCTTAGATGCTTTCAGCGGTTATCTCTTCCGCACGTAGCTACCGGGCAATGCCATTGGCATGACAACCCGAACACCAGTGGTGCGTCCACTCCGGTCCTCTCGTACTAGGAGCAGCCCCTTTCAATCTTCCAACGCCCACGGCAGATAGGGACCGAACTGTCTCACGACGTTCTAAACCCAGCTCGCGTACCACTTTAAACGGCGAACAGCCGTACCCTTGGGACCTACTTCAGCCCCAGGATGTGATGAGCCGACATCGAGGTGCCAAACACCGCCGTCGATATGAACTCTTGGGCGGTATCAGCCTGTTATCCCCGGAGTACCTTTTATCCGTTGAGCGATGGCCCTTCCATTCAGAACCACCGGATCACTAAGACCTACTTTCGTACCTGCTCGAGCCGTCACTCTCGCAGTCAAGCTAGCTTATGCCTTTGCACTAACCTCACGATGTCCGACCGTGATTAGCTAACCTTCGTGCTCCTCCGTTACGCTTTGGGAGGAGACCGCCCCAGTCAAACTACCCACCAGACACTGTCCGCGACCCGGATAACGGGCCGACGTTAGAACATCAAACATTCAAGGGTGGTATTTCAAGGATGGCTCCATGCAGACTGGCGTCCGCACTTCCGGGCCTCCCACCTATCCTACACATCAAGGCTCAAGGTTCAGTGTCAAGCTATAGTAAAGGTTCACGGGGTCTTTCCGTCTTGCCGCGGGTACACTGCATCTTCACAGCGAGTTCAATTTCACTGAGTCTCGGGTGGAGACAGCCTGGCCATCATTACGCCATTCGTGCAGGTCGGAACTTACCCGACAAGGAATTTCGCTACCTTAGGACCGTTATAGTTACGGCCGCCGTTTACTGGGGCTTCGATCAAGAGCGTCGCGTTGCCGCTAACCCCATCAATTAACCTTCCAGCACCGGGCAGGCGTCACACCGTATACGTCCACTTTCGTGTTTGCACAGTGCTGTGTTTTTATTAAACAGTTGCAGCCAGCTGGTATCTGCGACTGGCCTCGGCTCCGGGAGCAAGTCCCTTCACCTGACGCCAGCGTGCCTTCTCCCGAAGTTACGGCACCATTTTGCCTAGTTCCTTCACCCGAGTTCTCTCAAGCGCCTGAGTATTCTCTACCTGACCACCTGTGTCGGTTTGGGGTACGATTCAATGTTACCTGGAGCTTAGAGGCTTTTCCTGGAAGCAGGGCATCAACCACTTCAGCACCGTAGTGCCTCGTCATCACGCCTCAGTGTTATTGGCCGTCCGGATTTACCAAGACGCCCCACCTACACGCTTAAACCGGGACAAACCGTCGCCCGGCTGGCCTAGCCTTCTCCGTCCCCCCTTCGCAGTAACACCGAGTACAGGAATATTAACCTGTTTCCCATCGACTACGCCTTTCGGCCTCGCCTTAGGGGTCGACTCACCCTGCCCCGATTAACGTTGGACAGGAACCCTTGGTCTTCCGGCGAGCGGGTTTTTCACCCGCTTTATCGTTACTTATGTCAGCATTCGCACTTCTGATACCTCCAGCGGCCCTCACAGGCCACCTTCAACGGCTTACAGAACGCTCCCCTACCCAACAACACAAACGTGTCGCTGCCGCAGCTTCGGTGCATGGTTTAGCCCCGTTACATCTTCCGCGCAGGCCGACTCGACCAGTGAGCTATTACGCTTTCTTTAAATGATGGCTGCTTCTAAGCCAACATCCTGGCTGTCTGAGCCTTCCCACTTCGTTTCCCACTTAACCATGACTTGGGGACCTTAGCTGGCGGTCTGGGTTGTTTCCCTCTTCACGACGGACGTTAGCACCCGCCGTGTGTCTCCCGTGATAACATTCTTCGGTATTCGCAGTTTGCATCGGGTTGGTAAGTCGGGATGACCCCCTAGCCGAAACAGTGCTCTACCCCCGAAGATGAATTCACGAGGCGCTACCTAAATAGCTTTCGGGGAGAACCAGCTATCTCCCGGTTTGATTGGCCTTTCACCCCCAGCCACAAGTCATCCGCTAATTTTTCAACATTAGTCGGTTCGGTCCTCCAGTTAGTGTTACCCAACCTTCAACCTGCCCATGGCTAGATCACCGGGTTTCGGGTCTATACCCTGCAACTTAACGCCCAGTTAAGACTCGGTTTCCCTGCGGCTCCCCTATGCGGTTAACCTTGCTACAGAATATAAGTCGCTGACCCATTATACAAAAGGTACGCAGTCACACCCACAAGGGGTGCTCCCACTGCTTGTACGTACACGGTTTCAGGTTCTCTTTCACTCCCCTCGCCGGGGTTCTTTTCGCCTTTCCCTCACGGTACTGGTTCACTATCGGTCAGTCAGGAGTATTTAGCCTTGGAGGATGGTCCCCCCATGTTCAGACAGGATACCACGTGTCCCGCCCTACTCATCGAACTCCCGGCCTGTGCATCTTCGTGTACGGGGCTATCACCCTTTACTGCACGCCTTTCCAGGCGTTTCCACTGACACACAAGCCGTTGCTGGTTCTGGGCTCCTCCCCGTTCGCTCGCCGCTACTGGGGGAATCTCGGTTGATTTCTTTTCCTCGGGGTACTGAGATGTTTCAGTTCCCCCGGTTCGCCTCGCTTGACTATGAATTCATCAAACGATAGTGCAACGGATTGCACTGGGTTTCCCCATTCGGACATCGCCGGCTATAGCGGTTCATATCACCTTACCGGCGCTTTTCGCAGATTAGCACGTCCTTCATCGCCTCTGACTGCCTAGGCATCCACCGTGTACGCTTAGTCGCTTAACCTCACAACCCGAAGGTGTCTTCAGGTTGGAGTCTATTGAGAGACTCATCAGTCTTACCGTCGCTGACGATAAGCTGATTGTTTCAAATTTTCAGCTTGTTCCAGATTGTTAAAGAGCAAATATGTCACAACACACTCATGTCAATGTGTTCTGAGATACGTTATTGCAGACGAAGAGTATGGTGGAGCTAAGCGGGATCGAACCGCTGACCTCCTGCGTGCAAGGCAGGCGCTCTCCCAGCTGAGCTATAGCCCCATAAATTCCGTATCGTGATGCACAGCAATCTTATTTAGACCAGGCATAAACGGGCGACGCTTATTGAAATAAGCGAGTCTGTTTATAACGCCGGATAAATGAGATTTGGTAGGCCTGAGTGGACTTGAACCACCGACCTCACCCTTATCAGGGGTGCGCTCTAACCACCTGAGCTACAAGCCTATGCCGATACCGTCTCTTCATTCTTTCATCAGACAATCTGTGTGGGCACTGCACAAAATCCACTATCTTTAGGTAAGGAGGTGATCCAACCGCAGGTTCCCCTACGGTTACCTTGTTACGACTTCACCCCAGTCATGAATCACAAAGTGGTAAGCGCCCTCCCGAAGGTTAAGCTACCTACTTCTTTTGCAACCCACTCCCATGGTGTGACGGGCGGTGTGTACAAGGCCCGGGAACGTATTCACCGTAGCATTCTGATCTACGATTACTAGCGATTCCGACTTCATGGAGTCGAGTTGCAGACTCCAATCCGGACTACGACAGACTTTATGAGTTCCGCTTGCTCTCGCGAGGTCGCTTCTCTTTGTATCTGCCATTGTAGCACGTGTGTAGCCCTACTCGTAAGGGCCATGATGACTTGACGTCATCCCCACCTTCCTCCGGTTTATCACCGGCAGTCTCCCTTGAGTTCCCACCATCACGTGCTGGCAACAAAGGATAAGGGTTGCGCTCGTTGCGGGACTTAACCCAACATTTCACAACACGAGCTGACGACAGCCATGCAGCACCTGTCTCACGGTTCCCGAAGGCACTTCAGCATCTCTGCCAAATTCCGTGGATGTCAAGAGTAGGTAAGGTTCTTCGCGTTGCATCGAATTAAACCACATGCTCCACCGCTTGTGCGGGCCCCCGTCAATTCATTTGAGTTTTAATCTTGCGACCGTACTCCCCAGGCGGTCGATTTAACGCGTTAGCTCCGGAAGCCACGCCTCAGGGGCACAACCTCCAAATCGACATCGTTTACAGCGTGGACTACCAGGGTATCTAATCCTGTTTGCTCCCCACGCTTTCGCACCTGAGCGTCAGTCTTCGTCCAGGGGGCCGCCTTCGCCACCGGTATTCCTCCACATCTCTACGCATTTCACCGCTACACGTGGAATTCTACCCCCCTCTACGAGACTCTAGCCAACCAGTCTTAGATGCCGTTCCCGGGTTAAGCCCGGGGATTTCACATCTAACTTAATTGACCGCCTGCGTGCGCTTTACGCCCAGTAATTCCGATTAACGCTTGCACCCTCCGTATTACCGCGGCTGCTGGCACGGAGTTAGCCGGTGCTTCTTCTGCGGGTAACGTCAATCGTAAGCCGTATTCAGACTTACGCCTTCCTCCCCGCTGAAAGTACTTTACAACCCGAAGGCCTTCTTCATACACGCGGCATGGCTGCATCAGGCTTGCGCCCATTGTGCAATATTCCCCACTGCTGCCTCCCGTAGGAGTCTGGGCCGTGTCTCAGTCCCAGTGTGGCTGGTCATCCTCTCAGACCAGCTAGGGATCGTCGCCTAGGTGGGCCATTACCCCGCCTACTAGCTAATCCCATCTGGGTTCATCCGATGGCGTGAGGCCCGAAGGTCCCCCACTTTGCTCCCAAGAGGTCATGCGGTATTAGCCACCGTTTCCAGTGGTTATCCCCCTCCATCGGGCAGATCCCCAGACATTACTCACCCGTCCGCCGCTCGCCGGCAAAGAAGCACGCTTCTTCCCGCTGCCGCTCGACTTGCATGTGTTAGGCCTGCCGCCAGCGTTCAATCTGAGCCATGATCAAACTCTTCAATTAAAAGCGTTTGATGCTCAAAGAATTATACTGTTAGTTCGTAATGAATTAACTGTTGTTCACTCTTCAAGACTTTAATCTTTCCGCCTTTCGGCGTTTGATAGTGTCCTGCGAGTGCCCACACAGATTGTCTGATTCAGTTGTTAAAGAGCGGGGCAACCGGGAAGGCTCTTCCGGGTTGCGAGGCTGCGTATCTTACGCCTTTCGCCTCCAGAGTCAAGCGTTTATTTTCGCTTTTCTCTCACTTCCCTCGGCGGCATGTCTCAGCTCAGCGTCGGTCAGTGGTGGCGCATTATAGGGCGTTTTCTGAGACTGGCAATAGTTTTTTTGAATTTTATTTTCGTTCGTCTTTTTTTCACCCAAAAAGACGTAATAACCGACAAAAAGACCATTTTTAAAGCGCATTATCATGTGAAGTTTGCAAAAATGACTCAGAAAAACAATCGACCTGCTCCCAATCGGTATATTCAATTTCTTTTGTCGTGTCTGTTTCCCCCCCAGTCATCCTCATAATGAATTGAATCATTATACGATCCAGCCAGCGATAGCGAGGATAAAGCAATGCTCCCGCAAAAACGCCGCATAAATCAGGCTGCCACGGGCTTTTTATCAAAAACTTATGTACGTAGGCATTCGTTTCTGGCGTTCTTTTATCTGGTTTTCTCGCTGTTAAATTAACGCCAAAAAAGGCTGTCGGCATTTGCGCTAACTGTTTTTGATGACGAGTAACGAACTTATACAATACAGAATTGAAATGACCATAGCGTATTGATGCCCCAATCATCACCTTTTGATAAGACGCCAGATTGATTTGTTTCACTGTCGAAAGATCTCTTAAATCACATTCAATGCCCGCCCGGCGAACATTATCTGCAATGCGTGTAATTATTTTTTTGGTTTGCCCATCTTGAGTGGAATAGAGCAATAAGTAACTCATAGATACACCTTTAGTTAAAACAGCAAACTATGTACATAACTCAGCAAACAACAACTTGTACTGTCATTATTCACGCCAGAAAGTTGGGGTAAATAAAACTAATAGTGTGAATACTTCCAAACGCCCGAATAACATAGTGACAACCAAGATCCATTTTGCTGTTGGGTTCATGGTTGTAAAGTTATCAGCAACCGCGCCCAATCCAGGGCCGAGATTATTCAACGTTGCAGCAATGGCAGAAAAAGCAGAGAACTCATCTACCCCTGTGGCAATGAGTAACAGCATACTAATGACAAAAACCAAGGCATAAGCGGAAAAGAATCCCCACACGGCTTCAATAATCCGTTCTGGCAATGCCCTATTTCCCAATTTTATGGTGTATACCGCATTCGGATGCACCAGACGCTTTAATTCACGGGAACCTTGCAAGAACAGTAACAAGATGCGGATAACTTTCAGCCCTCCACCTGTCGAACCGGCACATCCACCAATGAATGCGGAACATAACAACAGAAAAGGCAAGAAAAGAGGCCAACCGGCAAAGCTGTCAGTTGTAAATCCTGCGGTTGTTGCCATCGAGACAACTTGAAAAAAGGCGTGATTCAATGCGTTTAGTTCTGACTCATAAACAGAATGTTGCCACAGTATCAGTACACAGACGATCAGCAACGCCAACTGAATAGTGATGAACATGCGAAATTCAGGGTCACGCCAATAGACTTTTAGGCTTCTTCCTGAAAGCACGGCAAAGTGCAAGCCAAAATTGCAACCTGAGATCAATAAGAAAACAGCAATAATCGTATTAATCGCCGGACTATTGAAAAAACCAATGCTTGCATCATGAGTGGAAAAGCCACCAATGGCGATAGTCGAAAAGCTGTGAGAAATCGCATCAAAGACAGACATTCCTGCGGCCCACAGTGCTATTGCACAAGCGATGGTCAGCAAAACATAAATAAGCCAAAGAGTCTTAGCGGTTTCTGCAATACGGGGACGCATCTTATTATCCTTCAATGGTCCCGGCATTTCGGCCCGATAAAGCTGCATACCACCGACACCAAGCAAAGGCAGGATCGCTACGGCCAGAACAATAATTCCCATTCCGCCCAACCATTGCAGCATTTGTCGATAAAAAAGAATAGCTTTAGGAAGCGAATCAAGCCCAACCAGAGTCGTAGCTCCTGTTGTCGTTAGACCTGAGAATGATTCAAAAAAAGCATCAGTGATTGAAAGGTTAGGTTTTTCAGAGAAAATAAAAGGCAACGCCCCGACACTGCCGAGCACTGTCCAAAACAAAACAACAATCAAAAAGCCTTCTTTGGGTTTAAGATCATATTTTTGTTCTCGGTTGGGAAGCCATAATATTAATCCGATAACGAGAGCAAAGATAAACGTCTGGCTGAATGCTTTGCCTGCACCGTCACGATAAATCAATGCCACTAATCCCGGAATAATCATTGTGACAGAGAAAAGAATAACGAGTAACCCAACAATGCGGGTAATGGCACGAAAATGCATTCGGCTGGTTCCTTAGAAATCCGGTATGACAAAATAATTATGATTTTGGTGTTAAAAACAAAGCACCACGACTTAAGTCCCTTAATTTATCACCGATTTCTTCCACAAGGGTAGCTGGCAGTGACACTTGCAACGTGACATTTTCCGCATAATCGCTGGCAATCACTTGCCCCGCAAATTGTTGCAACAACTGTTCCACCATCGAAATATGTGCATACTCACACTGTAGCTGGTACAACTTCTGCGGCACTTTATATTCAGTCTCCAATAACTTCAGCGCTTGTTGTACTCCATTACCATATGCTTTTACCAACCCCCCTGTACCCAGCTTTATACCGCCAAAATAACGGACTGACACCGCTGTGATTTCGCCCAGCCCACTTCCCAGTAACTGAGCGATCATAGGTTTTCCCGCAGTTCCCGTTGGCTCGCCATCATCAGAAAAACCCAATTGTTGGGAATCATCCGGGGTCCCTGCGACAAAAGCCCAGCAATGATGCCTCGCATCGGGATATTGTTCTTTAATACGCTGAATAAACAGCTTAGCCTCATCCACCCCACTAGTATGTTCCAGCAGGGTGATAAAGCGACTCTTTTTTATTTCTTCAGTAAAGCTGACTGAAGCCGCAGGAATCAAATAAGGCTTCATTACGGTAATTGTAAATCTCTGGTCATATTTTCAATTTTTCCATCGTGTATTACGACGTTATCTTCGATACGAATACCGCCATAAAGTTTCAGCATATCGATTTTTTTCCAATCAAAATATTGTCGGTATTCACTTTCTCGCCAAGGTGCCAATAAGGTTTCAATGAAATAGAGCCCGGGTTCGATAGTCAAAACCATTCTTGGTTCCAGAATACGGGTACAACGCAGATAAGGATACATTTCAGGGGCCGCCAAGTGCGTTCCAGTATCATCCTGCATAAACCCAGCAGCATCATGGACTTGCAAACCAAGTGGATGCCCCAGCCCGTGTGGAAAGAAGGGGGTTGTCAATCCTTTCTCAACAATGCCTTCCTCGCTCATTCCATGAATAATGTTATGTTTTTTTAGCAACTTAGCTATGCGGTGATGCATGTTGATGTGATAGTCAGTATACCGATTCCCTACGCGAAGCATGCCGACAATCGCCTTCTGTTCTTCATTTAATTCCTTGATCAATGAAGAAAAATCGTTATTAGGTTTTGCAGCATAAGTTCTGGTTATATCTGCCGCATAGCCATTATATTCGGCACCGGCATCAATTAAGAAGCTACGAATCTCAGAAGGCACAGTCTGCCTTAATTTGGTGTAATGCAAAACTGCTGTATTTTCATTCAGGGCAACAATATTGTCATAAGGAACATCAGTGTCACGGTGCCCGGTTGCCATCAAATAGAACATGTTGATTTCGAATTCGCTAACACCGGACAAAAATGCATCATAAGCAGCCAAATGACCATTAACAGCTGTTTTTTGAGCTTCACGCATACACGCCAATTCGTAATCTGTTTTATATGAACGATGGTAATTCAAATAATCCAGAACGGATTTTGGATTAAGATGATGTTCACTGATCCCCAAAGATTTGGCTCGCTCAGTCTGCTCGCCTATATAAGCAGTATTCTGTTTTGCAAATCCATGTAGCTGTGCACTGATATCATCAGCGGTTTCCAAATGAATCAACTCTACTTCTTCGGTCCAGTAACTATTGGGTAATGTTTCTACGCTATGCCAGTAGTCTACCGGGGAATAAAACCAAAGCTTGGGTTTATTGACGCCATCGATCCATAACCAGCAATTTGGCACTTTGGTTACAGGGACCCAAGCTTTGAAGTGGGCATTTGCCCTGAAAGGATAATAGCTGTCATCAAGAAAAACGCGTAATGGCTCACCGGAGTGAATAAGCAGAGCATCAAGCTGGGTTCGTGCCAATATTTCACGAGCTCGTTTTTGTAGCATTTTAATATGTTCGTGGTACAGAAGTGCCAACTTTTCCATCTTAATTAGCCTTTTTATTTTTCTGGCAGGAAATCAAATATTACCACAATTCATTATTGAGGGTGATATTACGTGAAAAATCCCCCATCTAACGCTAAGCAATAATATTTATACTTTTCAAAAAGTTAATAAAAAACATTTTTCTATGTCACAAATATTACCTGTGATCCGCCCTACAAAAAATTAATCATTGATTTGCATTAAATTAACACAGTAATCACAATCAAGCTCATCTGGTCATACCAGATGGTATGCACTCATTGAGGAGAATGATATGCTCTACCTAAGTAACACTATTCAATTAAAATGGCTGAAAGATGGCATTGCAGAACTGATCTTCAATGCGCCAGCCTCAATTAACAAATTAGATACCAAAACTGTCGCTTCACTGGATGAAGCCGTTTCTGCCCTTGAGCAACAAACGGAATTGAAAGGGTTATTATTACGCTCTGAAAAACAAGCCTTCATTGTCGGCGCGGATATCACAGAATTTTTATCATTATTCAGTGCGCCAGCCGAAAAACTCCATGAGTTGCTGGATCTGGCTAACAATATTCTTAACCGCATTGAAGATCTTCCGGTTCCTACTATTTCCGCCATCAATGGTTATACATTGGGCGGTGGCTGTGAGGTCGCACTTTCAACTGATTTTCGTATTGCATCCCCTGATCTTCGCATTGGGCTACCAGAAACTAAATTAGGCATTATGCCCGGATTTGGTGGTTCAGTTCGCCTGCCACGCCTAATAGGAACAGATAATGCCCTCGAAATTATTTCTGCCGGCAAAGATATCAATGCCGAGGAAGCTCTGAAAAATGGTCTGGTTGATGCTGTTGTTTCCACAGAGAAACTGATTGATTCTGCTGTATCTATTCTGGAACAAGCTATTCGGGGTGATCTCGATTGGAAAGCTGCCCGCAAGCCAAAATTAATGCCACTCAATCTCAATGAGATTGAAAGGACCATGAGCTTTACCGTAGCCAAAGGCATGGTCATGAAGGTTGCGGGGCCTCATTATCCTGCCCCCATTACGGCTGTGAAAACTATCGAGAAAGCCGCTGTATTAGGGCGTGATGAAGCCCTGAAGTTAGAATCTGCCAGTTTCGTAACATTGGCCCATACGACCGCTGCCCGAGCGTTGGTCGGCATTTTCCTCAATGATCAATACATCAAGGGGCTGGCGAAAAAACATTTACAGACGGTTACAACACCTGAGCATGCTGCGGTTCTGGGTGCCGGAATTATGGGTGGAGGCATTGCCTACCAATCAGCGCGTAAAGGTGTGCCCATTCTAATGAAAGATATCAACCAGAAAGCGCTGGATTTAGGTATCAATGAAGCAGCTAAGTTACTGAATAAACAATTTGAGCGTGGTCGCTTGAATGCCTTGAAAATGGCAAAAATCCTGTCATCTATTCAACCAACGCTCAATTATGCAGGGATTGAACAATCTCAGGTTGTTGTCGAAGCTGTAGTTGAAAACCCCAAAATTAAAGCAGCCGTTCTGGCAGAAGCAGAATCTTATATCAGTGATGATTGCGTTTTAGCGTCCAATACATCCACAATTCCAATCACTGAATTGGCTAATTCGCTAAAGCGTCCAGAGAATTTCTGTGGCATGCATTTCTTCAACCCTGTACATCGTATGCCTCTGGTTGAAATTATCCGGGGAGAAAAAACATCGGATAAAACGATTTCAACTGTTGTCGCTTATGCCAGCAAAATGGGGAAAACCCCGATTGTCGTCAACGACTGCCCGGGTTTCTTTGTTAACCGTGTTCTTTTCCCTTATCTGGCTGGTTTCGGCATGTTGCTGCGTGATGGTGGTGATTTCCGTCAAATCGACAAAATTATGGAAAAAGAGTTTGGCTGGCCAATGGGTCCTGCTTATCTCATTGATGTTGTCGGCATCGACACCGCCCACCACGCACAAGCCGTTATGGCACAAGGTTTTCCGGACCGCATGGCGTGTGATTATCGGGATGCCATTGATGTGCTATTCGAAAATCAACGTTACGGTCAGAAAAATGGCGTTGGTTTCTACAAGTACACCCAAGATAAAAAGGGCAAACCGAAAAAAACTCAGGATGAGGCTGTCGATCAATTACTGGCAGATATCTGCAAAGCTCAACATGCTTTCACTGGCGAAGAAATCATTGCTCGCACTATGATCCCAATGATTAACGAAGTCGTTCGCTGTTTGGAAGAAGGCATTATTGCCAGCCCAGCAGAAGCCGATATGGCACTGGTTTACGGCTTAGGTTTCCCTCCGTTCCACGGTGGTGTTTTCCGCTATCTGGATACAATGGGTACAGCGGCCTATGTGAAAATGGCTGAAAATTATGCTCACTTGGGTGAACTCTATCACGTGCCGGCTGGCCTGAAAGCGAAATCCGAAAGCAATGAAAGTTACTACCCTGCACCAGCAGAACTTGCTGTTAAATCAGGTGAAAAAGCGTGAGGTCTGAAAACATGGAAAACGTAGTTATTATTGATGGTATCCGTACCCCAATGGGGCGCTCAAAAGGTGGTGTATTCCGTCAGGTCCGTGCCGAAGATCTCTCCGCACATCTGATGAAATCTTTATTCCAGCGCAATCCAACCCTTCAGCCTGAGCATATTGACGATATCTATTGGGGATGTGTACAGCAAACATTGGAGCAAGGATTCAATATCGCTCGTAACGCCGCGTTACTGGCTGGCATTCCTCATTCAGTTCCCTCAGTCACGGTTAACCGCCTGTGCGGTTCTTCCATGCAGGCACTGCATGACGGCGCCCGCATGATTATGACTGGTGACGCCAATATCGCTATGGTCGGGGGTGTCGAACACATGGGGCACGTTCCCATGACACATGGTGTCGACTTTCACCCTAAACTAAGCCGCAATGTTGCAAAAGCAGCGGGTGTTATGGGTTTAACAGCCGAGATGCTGGCCAAGATGCACGGCTTCAGCCGGGGAATGCAAGATGAATTCGCCCTGCGTTCTCATCAACGCGCAGCACAAGCGACTGAATCCAAAGCGTTCTCAGGTGAAATTGCCTCTATGTACGGGCATGATGCTGACGGAAATATGAAGCTTGTCGACTTTGATGAAGTCATTCGCCCTGATACCAACCTGAAAGATCTTGCTGCCCTGCGCCCTGTTTTCGATCCTGCCACTGGCAGTGTAACAGCGGGTAATTCCTCAGCACTTTCTGATGGCGCTTCCGCGATGCTGATCATGAGCGAAAGTAAGGCGAAAGAACTCGGGATGACACCTCGTGCCCGTATTCGCTCAATGGCAGTCGTAGGTTGTGATCCCTCAATTATGGGCTATGGTCCTGTCCCGGCAACACAAATAGCCTTGAAAAAAGCAGGGTTAAGTCTGGCTGATATCGGGATCATGGAGTTGAATGAAGCATTTGCTGCTCAATCCTTGGCTTGCATGAAAGGCCTTAATCTACTGGATAGCATGGATGACAGAATCAACTTAAATGGTGGCGCAATTGCGCTCGGTCATCCTCTGGGTTGCTCTGGTACTCGCATTACCACAACCCTGCTTAACCTGATGGAACGCAAGGACGTCCAGTTCGGTCTGGCGACCATGTGTATAGGGTTAGGTCAAGGCATTGCCACAATTATTGAGAGAGTATAGGTGTCGAGAGGTTAGCTATTGAGAGAACCTAAGCACTGAAAATATCTGATGACTGAAATTTACACATTTTTTCCCTTGTCTGTCTTATCTATTGCACCACTCTAATAAGTTGTTGCCGTAATTTCCCGCCTGTCAGGGGCGGGTTTTTTTATTTTTATCGTTTTATTTTTTACATAGAGCACGCTCAGATAAATTCAAACGCATCCCCATACATACGATCAATAGCTGCATTGCGTTCACTGCAAAATCTTTCTCGGGCAATTTTAGCCATCTCAAAGCGACCAGCAATGTAAATTTCATGGTTTTCTAAGCTTTCGAAATCTTCCAAGACCGCACTCAACACTGTCCCTGTTCTCCCTCTCCAGTGCTCATCAACCTGCTCAACAACAGGAACAACCGCTAAATTGGGATAACTTTCATTCAGCGCCTGTAATTCACCCAAATCATAAAGGTGCTGAAGCTCACGGCCTCCCCAATAAATTGAAATTTCGCGGTTAGGATTTTTTTCCAAAGCAGCCAATAAGATAGAGCGGGTATAAGAAAATCCCGTTCCTCCGGCAATCAATAGCATGGGGCCATCATTATCTTCACGTAACCATGCCTGACCATGAGGAATATCAATATCAATAACTTGTTCAGCCAAGATCCTGTCCATCACAGCCATTGCGTAAAGATTCAGTTCAGAAGCTCCAATGTGCAACTCAATCATCTGTTTCTCGGACGGCGGCGATGCCATAGAAAAAGGACGTTTATCCCTTTCATCCATCACCACCATCAAATATTGCCCAGCACGGAAAGAAAAAGGCGAATCAGGCAATAAACGAACCCGATAAACTGTATCTGTAATGGAGTCAACCGATGTTACTTTACAGCTTAGTATTGTCATGCGTTCCCTCTTATCGCTTAAAAATATCTAATTGATCCCAAATTTCATCGACACGGGTCCGAACTTCATCACTCATCACAATCGGACGCCCCCATTCCCTTTGTGTCTCTCCTGGCCACTTATTTGTTGCATCTAACCCCATTTTTGAGCCTAATCCTGAAACAGGTGATGCAAAATCAAGATAGTCAATGGGTGTATTTTCCATTAAGACAGTATCTCTTTGCGGGTCCATACGCGTTGTTATTGCCCAGATGACATCATTCCAGTCTCGGGCATTGATATCATCATCGCAGACAATAACAAATTTTGTGTACATAAACTGCCGTAAATACGACCAAACCCCCATCATCACTCTTTTGGCATGACCGGCATACTGCTTTTTCATCGTCACAACGGCAAGCCGATAAGAGCACCCTTCTGGCGGTAAGTAAAAGTCCACAATCTCTGGAAATTGTTTTTGTAATATTGGAACAAGTACTTCATTCAACGCAACGCCTAATACCGCGGGCTCATCGGGTGGGCGCCCGGTGTAAGTTGAATGATAAATGGCATCACGGCGCTGAGTAATGTGGGTAACTGTAAACACCGGAAACATATCTATCTCGTTGTAATAACCTGTATGGTCACCATACGGACCTTCCGGTGCCATTTCACCGGGCTCAATATACCCTTCCAGAATAATTTCTGCACTTGCAGGTACTTCAAGGTCATTAGAAATCGATTTAACCACTTCCGTTTTATGGCCGCGCAATAACCCCGCAAAAGCATATTCAGACAATGTATCCGGAATTGGCGTCACCGCGCCCAATATTGTGGCAGGATCAGCGCCCAACGCCACAGATACAGGAAAGCGTTCCCCCGAATGAGCCTGACACCATTCCTGGAAGTCAAGAGCACCACCTCGATGAGAAAGCCAACGCATGATAAGTTTATTTTTTCCTAAAACCTGTTGACGGTATATTCCCAAATTCTGGCGCTCTTTATTCGGCCCTTTTGTCACCGTCAATCCCCATGTAATCAAGGGGGCTGCGTCTTCTGGCCAACAATGCATAACGGGAATGCGGGTCAGATCCACGTCCTCCCCTTCCCAGATCTGTTCCTGACAAGGCGCAGAATTGAGGCGCTTAGTGGGCATATTCAAAACTTGCTTGAATTTTGGCAACTTATCGACCAAATCACGGAAGCCTTTTGGTGGCTCAGGCTCTTTAAGGAAAGCTAATAATTTGCCCACATCATGCAATAACTTAACATCATCCTGCCCCATTCCCATTGCAACCCGCTTAGGCGTTCCGAACAGGTTACACAATACCGGCATTGAATACCCCTTAGGATTCTCAAACAGTAAAGCTGGGCCACCGGCACGAAGAGTACGATCTGCGATTTCCGTCATTTCCAAATATGGATCAACTTCCATACTAATACGTTTTAATTCACCTAATTGTTCAAGTAAGGAAAGAAAGTCTCTTAGATCGCGGTATTTCATATAGTTCATTGTGCCGATTTTTAAGGGAGGAAGGACATTATAAGCTCTCTAATGAGGGTTACAAGGTAATCTCATAATTCACTGACGAATAACCTTAAGTAATGGATAACATAGAGCGAATATCACATAATACAAACATAAAGAATAATATTTGCATATATTCAACTTTACGTTATTAGTAATAAACTATCACTAAACGTAACAAAATATGTGATGTATCCACTATTTTCCGATGAAAACCAGGGGGAAAAACAAGTATTATTCATAAGTTATTCTTTAAAACAATTCTAGTCTTTATTAGTGATCCACTAGCTCTGGTTTTGCTATTCTTAAACGCTCTAAGTAATGGAGTCAGAATATTATGGGAAATTGGTATCTTCTCTACTGTAAACGTGGGCAAATCTCTCGAGCAATAGAAAACTTAGAGAGACAAAATGTTATTTGCCTGACACCTATAGCCAAAATTGAAAAAGTTGTCCGGGGTAAACGGACCACAATTTCTGAGCCATTGTTTCCCAATTATCTATTTGTAAATTTTGACCCCGAGGTTATTCATACCACAACGGTTAACTCAACCCGTGGCGTTAACCATTTTATTCGGTTCAGTACTTATCCTGCTGTTGTTCCTCAGACTCTCATTGACGAGTTAATGTCTGTGACAGAGCAGAAATATGTTGATCCTGAAACACCTGTTACCGGTGATACCGTGCTTATCACTGAAGGCATTTTTGAAGGCATCAAAGCTATTTACAATGAGCCAGATGGCGAAACACGTTCTATCCTCTTGTTAAATATCCTTAACAAGGAAGTCTCCAAAGCATTGGATAATAATCAGTTCACCAAGATTTAATCCAAAAAAACGGGCTTTAATGCCCGTTTTTACTCTATATATTATTTACATTCAGATTATTAATACTTTTGTTCATGCAGCCACTGTGCGACACGCTTGGCAAAATAGGTCAGAACACCATCTGCTCCCGCACGTTTGAAACATAATAAAGATTCCATAATTGCTGGCTGTTCTTTTAGCCAACCATTTTGAATAGCAGCCATGTGCATCGCATATTCACCAGAAACCTGATACGCAAAAGTTGGAACACCAAACGTCTCTTTTACCCGATGGATAACATCCAGATATGGCATACCGGGTTTCACCATGACACTGTCAGCACCTTCCTGCAAATCTTGGGCGATTTCCTGCAACGCTTCGTCACTATTTGCCGGGTCCATCTGATAAGTCATTTTATTGCCGCCTTTCAAATTACCGCTAGTGCCAATCGCATCCCTGAAGGGTCCATAGTAAGCAGAAGCATATTTGGCAGAATAAGCCATAATTTGGGTATTGATATAACCATCCGTTTCGAGCTGGTGACGAATAGCGCCAATACGGCCATCCATCATATCGCTTGGTGCAACAATCTCTGCGCCGGCTTCAGCATGGGATAATGCCTGTTTGACCAAGATATCCTTGGTAATGTCATTAACTACATAACCATCCTGATCGATCACACCATCCTGTCCATGAGTGGTGAACGGATCCAACGCCACATCCGTCAGAAGGCCCAATTCAGGCACTGCGTCTTTGAGAGCACGCACAGAGCGCTGAATCAAACCGTCTGGGTTATAAGCTTCTTTCGCATCCAATGATTTTTTATCTGCTTCAATGGCCGGAAACAAAGACAAAACAGGAATACCCAGTCGGGCAATCTCTTCAGCTTCTTTCAGCAAAAGATCGATTGTCAGACGATACACTCCTGGCATTGACGACACTTCCTGACGTTGATTGACACCTTCCATAACAAATACCGGATAGATCAAGTCATTGACAGTAAGTTGGTTTTCAGCAAATAAGCGGCGGGAAAAATCATGACGACGCACACGGCGCATACGGCGACCGGGAAATGTTCCCGGAAATACATAGCTCATGGGGCTCTCCTAATGTAAAACCCAGCATTATTGCTGGGTTAATAGCTATCGCTTATGGTCATGATGTTAACATCATCAATCAGTTCGCGATCATCATATATGGTAATTTCGAGTTATTTTTTAAGAATTGTCACTCGTATCACGGCCTGATTCATTTTCTGAATTGGCTGATTTTCGTTTACCCGATTTACCAATATAAAACTGGGAAAGTAAGATCCCCAGTTCAAATAACAGATACATGGGAACAGCCAACAATGTCTGAGAGAAAATATCTGGCGGAGTTAATAACATCCCTACCACGAATGTTCCGACCAAAATATAAGGGCGTTTTCTTTTCAAAGAATCCGGTGTCACGGCACCACTCCAGCACAGCAGAATAATGGCAATAGGCACTTCAAACGAAATACCAAAAGCCATAAATAACGCCATGACAAAACTCAGGTAATTACTGATATCCGTTGAGATAACAACCCCTGGGGGCACTGTATTGACAAAGAAGCCAAATGCAAGTGGAAAAACCACAAAATACGCAAATAGCATTCCCGAATAAAACAACACACTACTGGAAAACAGCAATGGCATGATCAAACGGCGTTCATGTTTATAGAGTGCCGGGGCAATAAATGCCCACACTTGATAAAGGATCACTGGTGCCGAAACAAAGACAGAAACCATGATAGTCAGCTTGATCGGTGTAAAAAAAGGTGATGCTACATCAGTTGCTATCATATTCGCACCTTTAGGTAACTGTTCCATTAAAGGTGCGGCAATCAGCCGATAAATGTCATTGGAAAAATAAACCAATGCCAAAAAAACGACCAAAATAGTTATTAAACTATTCAAAATCCGCTTACGCAGCTCAATCAGATGGCTGATAAGAGGTTGAGTATCATCCACGGACATGTTTTAGTGTTCGCTATTTGCTTGTTCGGAGGATCTTTTTTTCTGTTGCTCTGGTTTCGGTTGCTCTGGTATTGGAAGTTCTGAAACTGAGCATTCAGAAGCCGGTTGCTCCGATACTGAGTGTTTTACAGTTGGCGGTAATTCAGAAGAGTGAAAGTGTGTTTCATCTTCTTCTTCCATCTCATCAGGTTTTAACTGATAAGTATTTTTCAATGATTCTGCCGCTTCTCTTAGTTCGTCCATTGATGCCTTCAGTTCTGGAGATAGGGATTGCATATCAGCTTTTTCTTCCATTTTTTTCAGACTGTCCTGAAGTTCTTGCAATTTCAATTCCTGAGCAAGCTCATTCTGGACATTCGCCGCCAATGAGCGCAATACCCGAATCCACCCAGCAACAGTTTTGACTGCAATAGGCAAACGTTCTGGCCCCAGAACAACCAAGCCAATAACCAGTACCAGCAACAGTTCACTAAAACCAATGTCAAACACGGTTTATACCTGCTCTTTATTTTTGCTCTCTGACTTTTCAGACGATTCAACCGTAGGCTTTTCAGTGAGATTTTTAGGCTCAAAATCGGCATCATGGCTCATTTTTTCAGCCTGACTTGATTTGTCCTCTTTATCATCGCCTATTGCCTTTTTGAATCCTTTAATCGATTCCCCTAAATCTGAGCCAAGAGAACGAAGCTTATTGGTACCAAACAACAGTACGACAATAACAGCAATGATGAGTAATTGTGGAATGCTTATCATAATTTACCTTTATTCATAGTGAATGATAACGACCAATCGTTTCATTATAAACTACGCGTTTTATGTTCGAAAATACCGCAATCATACTAAGCACTGCGAATAAGCCATCTTTACCTATTTTTACCAGCATCTGTTGACTATATACAATCTAATCATTACTAACGCTTATTTAAATTGCGCCAACCGAATACCCACGATGCAAGCGCTGCTCCCATTAACCCCAACGACAAATGTTCCTGTTCTAAGGCGAAAAACAGACTGCCACAAATAAATAAAGTTGCTCCAATCCCAAGTAAATAGAGCGATTTACGTTGCTTAACCTGCTGGTCTTTGAACTGTTGTGATATTTGGTCAATACTGCTTTGCAAACGGCGATGTTGTTGAAGTGAGCCATATACCAATTCGGGAAGCTCTGGCAATTTTTCTGCCCAATAAGGTGCTTTTTCTTTGAATGCGCGAATAATTGCAGGTAACCCAACCTGCTCATGCAGCCAATCTTCCAGAAAAGGTTTCGCTGTTTTCCACAAATCAAGTTGAGGATAAAGCTGTCGACCCAAGCCTTCAACATACAGTAATGTCTTCTGGAGTAAAACTAACTGAGGTTGTACAGTCATATTAAAACGGCGGGCCGTATTGAAAAGATTCAATAAAACATGCCCAAATGAGATCTCAGCCAATGGTTTTTCAAAGATTGGCTCACAAACCGTCCGGATGGCGAATTCAAAATCCTCTACATTGGTATCAGCGGGCACCCAACCTGAATCGACATGAAGCTCAGCCACTCGTCGGTAATCGCGATTGAAAAAAGCAATAAAATTTTCAGCCAAATAGCGCTTATCGTCTTTATTCAAAGAGCCGACAATACCGTAATCGATCCCGATATAAGTTGGATTTTCCGGCGTTTCATAGCTGACGAAGATATTACCGGGATGCATATCCGCGTGGAAAAAACTGTCGCGAAAGACCTGAGTGAAAAAGACTTCAACACCACGCTCAGCCAACAGCTTCATATTCGTATTCTGAGCTTCTAAAGCTGCAATATCAGACACAGGGATACCATAAATGCGCTCCATCACCAATACATTTTCCCGACAATAATCAGGGTAAACCTCCGGGACATAGAGCACAGTGCTGCCTTCAAAATTCCTGCGCAATTGAATGGCATTTGCTGTTTCACGCAACAAATTCAGCTCATCAAGCAGTGTTTTCTCATATTCCCGCACAACTTCACGCGGGCGGAGGCGACGACCATCCGGCAATAAAGGAAGCAAATTTGCTAAACGATACATTAGCCGGATATCGGCTTTGATAATTGGCAAAATATCAGGACGAATGACTTTCAGGACAACTTGCTTACCATTCTCTTTCAAACGGGCGGTATGTACCTGAGCGATAGATGCTGAAGCCAACGGTTGCAGATCAAATTCCTCAAACCAGGTTTCTAAAGGCCCTTCCAATGCTTTTTCGATTGATTTTCTCGCCACAGCACCATCAAAAGCCACAACCCTATCCTGCAACATTGACAGCTGATCAGCAATTGCTGTAGGGAATAAGTCACGGCGGGTGGAAAGCATCTGACCAAACTTAATCCATACAGGACCCAGTTCTTGCAGAGCCAGACGCAAGCGTTCCCCGAGAGGCTTATCTTTATGTCGATTTGGTATCCAGAACAGAAGGTAACGCCCGACGCGCAAAGGCCATGTCAGGCGTATATTAGGAATCAACTCATCCAACCCATAGGAAAGAAAAACGCGGATGATAAAGTAAAGCCGCTTAATTTCACTGGGCGTCATATTTCCCCTCCAGTGCCTCCAGCCGTTTTTCTATCTGAGCCATTTTATTGGCAACTGCATCAACTTCTTCGCTGAAATAAGCCACTTCTAATACGTTGGGGGCCATTTTCCATTCTTCTGTCAATGATTCAACGAAGTCAGACTTCTTCTTGGCAATGGCATGACTGGCAAAACGGAAGCTTTTCTGCATCACCCGGCTAATGCCTTCTGCTGCAATATCACCAACATAAGGGGAAAGATAATGGGCAGGGTCCCATTCAGACATATCCAGTAAAGCAGACCATTGCTGAATAACCTGCATATCCCCTTCAATAACAATGTCACCGCGATTAATCAGCGTGGAAAGGCACTGACGATCCCGTAACTTGAGTAATGCAGGAAATGTTGTTTCCATTGAGCAATCTGCGATTTCTGACCATTGGCTCAAAATATCCACCCGATGCTCACTGAAAATCAGGACGAGTGGTGTTTCAAGCTCTTTCAGTTTGATGGACAGGGTTCTGCCCGCCAATCTCAAACGGGCGGGTTTTAATACAGTTTCCCGATACAGCAAGTGATTCAATACCGTCTCAAGAAAAGAGGTCAACACCGGAAACAAGATTTTGTCATTTGATATTGCACCATGGACACTATGGGTTGGTGAGGGATTTTCCATGTCAGAATTTAAACCCTTTGTGTAGGGCAACAATTCCCCCGGTCATATTATTATAAGAAACCTGGTCAAAACCCGCCTCTTCCATCATGCCTTTTAGGGTTTCCTGATCAGGGTGCATGCGGATAGATTCCGTCAGATAACGATAACTGTCTGCATCTTTGACAACCAATTGGCCGATCCGGGGTAAAACATGGAATGAATAAGCATCATAAACTTTGCTCAATGGTGCCAATACAGGTTTGGAGAACTCCAGTACCAACAAACGCCCACCCGGTTTAAGCACACGGTACATGGAACGAAGGGCTTTCTCTTTATCTGTAACATTGCGAAGACCAAATGAAATGGTGATACAGTCAAAATGATTATCAGGGAAAGGCAATTCTTCTGCATTGGCCTGAACATAACTGACATTGCCTACGATACCGATATCACGTAATTTTTCACGCCCGACTTTCAACATTGAGTCATTAATATCCGCTAAAACAACCTGACCATTTTCACCCACGATCCGGGAAAATTTTGCGGTCAGATCACCCGTTCCGCCGGCAAGGTCAAGGACCTTATGACCACGGCGGATACCACTGGCCTCAATGGTAAAGCGTTTCCAGATACGATGAATACCAAATGACATCAAATCATTCATCAAATCATATTTTGCAGCTACAGAGTGAAATACCTCTGCCACCATGTCTTTTTTTTCTTCTTTGGCTACAGTACGAAAACCAAAATCAGTGGTTTCTTTTGATTGATCTGCCATGTTACCTGCCCACTTTTTATTCAAAAAATTTATAACAAGTGTACCAGCCTTTCGGATAAAACCCTATCCGGACTTCACTCATTAACCTGCAACGATTGGAAAGATTTATCAATAACCTGTGAATCAATAGGGCGCTTCACGTCTACACCTAAATCACGAAACCCTTCAGCCTGACTGATCAAATTTCCGCGCCCTTCAACCAATTTTTTCATAGCGAAATGGTAACTTGCCTGTGCTTTGTTGAGGCTTTGCCCCAACCCTTGCATATCATCCACAAATAACCGCATTTTATCGTACATTCTGGCGGCATTATCCGCGATCAAACGCGCATTCTGGCTCTGGTATTCATAACGCCAAAGGTTGTTGATCGTACGAACCGCCACCAGCAGAGTAGATGGGCTCACCAGCATAATATTATGTTTCAATGCTTCATCCAATAATTCTGGCGCCTGATTGAGGGCCACCAGATAAGCGGGTTCTACTGGAATAAACATCAAAACATAGTCCAGAGATCGCAGGCCGGGCAGTTGCTGGTAATCTTTCCTGCTTAAACCACGAATATGCCCTTTTATCGAGTTAATATGTTCCTGTAATGCCTGTGCCTTCTGCTGTTTATCATCACTGTTGAAATAACGCTCATAAGCGATTAACGACATTTTGGCATCAATAATGACATCTTTTCCCTGCGGAAGGTGAACGATGACATCGGGCTGAAAACGTTCGCTCTTTTCTGTTTTAAGGCTGACTTGAGTATGAAATTCATGTCCCTCACGCAAACCGGAAGCTTCTAATACGCGAGCCAGAATCATTTCCCCCCAGTTTCCCTGTATCTTATTGTCCCCTTTCAGGGCATTGGTCAGATTGATGGCTTCTTTTGCCATCTGTGCATTCAGTTGCTGGAGATTACGGATTTCATGAGTCAGGGTATGGCGCTCACGCGCTTCCTGCCCAAAACTGTCCTGTACCTGACGACGAAAACCTTCCAGTTGTTCGCGGAATGGCATCAAGAGACTATTAAGATTTTGGCGATTATGTTCATCAACACGAAGGCGATTTTGTTCAAAAATCCGATTAGCGAGGCTTTCAAATTGAGTATTCAGGCGTTGTTCACTGTTGATCAATAAACGTTGTTTTTCATCCGCAGCCAGTCTGTTTTCTTCCAACCGAGTGCTCAACTCGCGTAACTCAGCCTCCTGAACGCTATTGATTTCTCGTTGAGCCAGCAACTCTTGATTTAACTGTTCACTTTCAGTCCGCCAATAGCGGGATTGCTCCAATTTTTCACGGTTAACGGCAAGCTGGCTATATAATTCACGCAATTCCTGCTCTTTTTGTCGAATTCTCTGGTGAACAGAAAGCCAGACGAAGATCCCTCCGCCCAGCAATCCACTCAGGCCACCAATCAACATATATAACCACTGGATATCCACCTATACATCCTCGCTGACTTCATTTCGGTAAACTATTTCAGCTCATGAGCTTTAATGTAAGTTAAATAGATGCTGTATAGATGTCCAGATTATTTAATAGGTTTCTTTCAGTTTGCAAAGCGGCTCGCAATTAGTTTATCCGCTTTACTTACTATCCCATCCATTCTGCTAACCAACGCAGGCCAAAAGCACCCGGCGCTAGAATACCAAATGCCCAAATCAGAGCTGAAGCAAAGTTGGCAAGCTGAAAATGGTGTTTTGGCATGGCGCAGATCCCGGCGACCAACGGCACAACCGCCCGCAGCGGGCCAAAGAATCGTCCAATGAAAACGCCCCAGACTCCCCAGCGCTCGAAAAAGCGATGACCCCGAACCAATGTTTGCGGATGGCGAGAAAGTGGCCACATAGTACCGACACTTTCTTTATAGTGGAAACCAAACCAGTAGGACAGCCAATCACCGAAGAAAGCGCCAGTAGCGGCCGCTATCCATATTGGCCAGAAATTCAGTCCGCTTTCACCAATTAATGCCCCTAATCCCAATAAGATGATCGTTGCAGGCAATAATAAAGAGATAAATGCCAGTGATTCACCAAATGCCAGTAAGAAAATGATGGGCATCGCCCAAGCTTCATGGTCTTTTACAAAGTTAACGATCTGTTCGATAATGTCATGCAGGCTCACATTAATCTTTCCCGTATTATCAATAGGATGTCACAGGTTAGCACCGATCAAATTAACCAATGCCAGCTTGATGTTTTTATTCAAGGAAATAAGATTGCAGCTTTTCGCGGGCAGCGATATCCAACCCGATATCTTTATCCAACCAAATATCCACGCTGCCATAGTGCTGATTGATGCTGTTTAATGCTGTCAGCAAGAACTCTTCTTTGACAGAATAAACATAAGCGAATTTTTCCACGATACTTTCACTCATGGTCTTCGCATATTCATTCAATAAAAAATCCCGATACGGTGCCAGTGTAATGTTTGTCAGCAAATAGTCTTCCATCACGGTATCTAAATCTGCGCCCAAAGCCAGCAAGACCAGCGCAGAACCTACCCCTGTCCTGTCTTTACCCACTGCACAATGTTGTACAATTCCTCCTTTTTCTGGTTGCAGCAGTAACTTTGCCAATGTCTTATAGGCGGAGTTGTTGATCGGAAGTAACTCGTATAAACGTGACATAAATACTTTTGCATCAAATTGCTCCAGTATTTCTTTATCTAATTTTTCCAGATTGGCATTCACTTCTTTCGAAAGCGGATTGGCCGGTGCATGGTGATAATGCGCGCCATTCCAGACCTGATCCGGTTTATAGATAACTTCACTGTTATCGCGATAATCAATGATTTGAAAAAGGTTTTGTTCCACCAGAAAAGTCTGATCATTTTCTGTCAATCCATCTAGCGAACCAGAACGAAATAACAAACCAGATTTAATTTTGGCGCCATTATTCAGTACCTTATTACCCAGATCACGAAAGTTAATGCCGCCACTCAAAGGAAGCAGGGAAGGATGGGATAGTAATGTTGTGGTCATAGTCACTCTTGTTGCGTTCAAAATATACCTGTCATTTTTCAAGTTTCAGCTTTAATTGGCTCTAACCTGAAATCTATGGGTATAAGACGTTATAGAAATAAATAATTATTGATCCAATGGGACCCCATTGAGAGTCATCAGCACAAATAGCTATTAGCACAAAACGTTATGACATTATCAGATTTTAGTATGAAAGGAAGAAAATATCGTATAAATAATAGGGCCTGAACGTTCCGGCCCTGATATCTATTACATTTCAGGTTGCCACATTTCTGTATTGCAACATTTCTATGTTGTAACACTGCAACTTGAAATCAACTGGGATAGTGAAAAGGTATTACAGTAAACGGCGGGCAGCCTCAACAACGATCCCCAATGCACTGTTTTCTGTTTTCTTCAACAACTCAACATCGGGAATTTCCTGTTGTGTACGATTAACAATGACGCCTGCCACCATACCAGCACGTAATCCCTGGCTTGCACACATTGTCAGCAAGGTTGCTGATTCCATCTCGAAATTCATGACGCCCATTTCCTGCCACTCTTTCATGGAACCCTGGAAACGGCGAACAACACGGCCAGAATAGGTGTCGTAACGTTCCTGTCCCGGATAGAAGGTGTCTGAGGACGCAGTTATTCCAACATGGGTTTTAGAGCCAGATAGTTTCGCTGCTTCATACAATGCGTTGGTACACGCAAAATCAGCAACAGCTGGGAATTCCATCGGTGCAAAGTGCAAACTGGCCCCATCTAAACGCACTGCTGCCGTTGTCACCAAGATATCTCCCACATTAATATGTGGCTGGATAGCCCCGGTCGTACCGATGCGCAGGAAAGTACGTACCCCCAATTGAGCCAGCTCCTCTACCGCAATCGACGTCGAAGGCCCGCCAATGCCTGTAGAGCAGACAACAACCGGTTTTCCGTCAATTTCTGCACGCCACGTCGTAAATTCACGATGGGAAGCCAGATGCACTGGGTTATCCATCAATCGCGCTATTTTTGCAACACGGTTAGGATCGCCCGGCACAATTGCCAGAGTCGCGCCTTGTAGGTCGCTTTTGGTGATACCTAGGTGAAATACATCAGACATATCAGCTCCTCAGCGGATATAACACAAAATATGGATACCTAAATTTAGTGAATACTCTGACATTTTTTAGTGATTAAAATCATCTTTAATTAAGAAGAAAAAGAAATGCATACATATTTTTGTGAATTAAATCACAATTTAATAAGGAAACTATGTGGTGAGTATAATTCTGAAATGAAAGAAATAGTCGAAGGGCAATCACAAACTTTAAGAACAAAAAAGCGCCCTTTATTGGGCGCTATCATGCGATTTAAAGAACAAGATTAAGGATCAATACCCCGCATAACCCAATTCCCCATGCAATTGTCGTCGGAATTGACCAAACGATGATCTGTTGTCTCGTGTTTTTGATCCCCATCATTCGATTAACAACCCAAAAAAAGCAATCATTAAAATAACTAAAGAAAAGTGTTCCCATCACCGCGGCCTGAGCCGCTACCAGCATATTAATATCAGGCATTTGTTTGATAACCGGTGCGGAAATAGACGCTGCGGTGATCATTGCCACTGTACCAGAACCTTGAATAATACGTATCAATGTTGCGATGATAAACGGAATCAGAACGGGTGTTATCGGTAAGGTCGCAATATATTTTGCAACAATCATCCCTGTTGAGCTTTCTTTTAATACCGCCCCTAACGCTCCCCCTGCACCTGATACCAATAGAATAACGCCCACTGTTTTCAGGCCATTTTCCAAATGTTCAATCACCTCTTGCTTACTGACTTTTGGCATGAGCGTATAAACAGACAGTAATACACTAATTGCTAACGCAATAATGGGTGAGCCCAGAAAATTAAAAGCCTGAAAATAGAAATTATTCTTCATGCCGGAGAAATCCCCATCCTCCAGCAATATTCCATTGATAACATTAATAAAAATCAAAGAAATTGGTACAACAATAGGTAAAAGGGAAAGAAATAAACTCGGGAGCGGTTTATTCTCTTTTTCTTCCATATAACCCTGATGAATTTGCTGTAAATTTTCTGATTCTTCAATGAGTTGATATTCAGGGTATTTTTTTTCCAGCCATTTTGCATACACAGTGATGCCAATCACACATGGGACTGCCAATATCATACCGGCAATCATCATTGAACCAATATTGACACCGAATATCCCTGCCACACTGAGTGGCCCCGGTGTTGGCGGGACAATATGGTGAGTGACCACTAATCCACCAGCAAGCGATACCCCCAGCGTCAATATATTACGCTTGCCTTTCTTGGCGAGTGCCTTTACCAGCGGGTAAAGAACGATGAACGCTGAATTGACGAATATGGGAATACTGACAATGTAGCCAGTAATCGCAAGCGCCCATTCTTCACGCCTCTTTCCCAACCATTTAATTAGGCTATAAGCGATCCGTTCAGTTGCGCCGGACACTTCCAAGATCCGCCCCATCATACTCCCCAACCCAATGACTAAGCCGATGTTGCCTAAAGTCGTGCCAAATCCCGTCGCAATAACTTCAACGACATGGCTCATCGTTAACCCACCGGAAACGCCGGCAATAACCGCTGCAAACAACATAGCGAGCAATACATGAATACGCGTGCGCAAGACCAGAAAAACCAGCGTAAATACCGCCACTCCCAATCCAATAATTGGAATATAAAACTCCATCAATAAAACCTCTTTTCAATCTCTATTATTGGCGATAAATGCACAAATGCCGTTGATGAAAGGATAACTGTTGGTTAAAAAGCAAATCAATATATTATTTGAGCCATTTGCAATAGGCGCTATTTTATAAATATTTTTTCTTTATTCATTCTCGCAGTAGTTTTATCTATCGCGGTGAAGAGGGGGAGAAAAGTACATGGAAATGGTTTTAAACAAGTCGAATAATTGAGGTAATCGTCAGGATTGCAAGAAAAAATATTTGAAAGTGATTTGGCAATAACAGCATTAATATGAATAACTGTCATATAGCATATTGATTATCATGATTTACATACTATCCCAATTTACATGCTATCCCAACAGAGTTCAGGATACAGAAGGCAATTGTATAAATCCTTGATGTCATCATCCGGCTATATGACGGGAATGGCTGAGGTGATTAAGCATAGGCTGAACATAAACAGCAATGCTGAAAAATACTCACTCTATCTCAAAATTTATCATTAAACATAAAGTTACGAATAATATCACTGAACGTACTATCCACACTGAATCCCAATGCAAGGCTGTGCCGGATATCAAAATTCCCGGGCCAGCTTGATACTATCCGGTTAATATTTTCATCAGGTTCAAAATGAATAAGATCCATCACCTCTTGGCCTGCAACTTCCTTTAAGGCATTAAGCATTTCCTGCACCGTCACACTAATGCCGGGTAAATTAACAATGCGCGAAAAAACAAACTGTTCACCCGATATCTGCATTGCATGGATAAGATTACGAATAACGGTTTCTGGACTAGATAACCACAATAAGAGATCACGAGAAACGGGACAAACACTTTTTTCTCCATGCAATGGTTCACGGATCATTCCGCTGACAAACGAAGAAGCCGCTTTATTAGGTTTACCCGGCCGCACACTGATAGTAGGCAGGCGAAGAATGCGCCCATCAACGTATCCTTTACGGGAATAATCATTAATCATCAGCTCACACATTGCCTTTTGTGTGCCGTATGAAGATTGAGGATGAGTTGCGCAGTGTTCTGTGACTATTTCAGGTAACTCTCCCCCAAATACTGCGAGTGAACTCGTAAAAATAAACTTTAATGACGGATTTTGAGCACGGGCAGCTTCCAATAAACGACGAGTCACATCAAAATTAGCACTCATGCCTGAATCGAAATCTTGTTCAGCATGGCTACTGACAATCGCCGCCAAATGAAACAAAACATCACTTTCTGTATCGATCAATTTCTCTGCTGCACCCGGCTGCGTTAAATCCAACGCCAGACATTGCACTCGTGGGTCATTAATAGCCGGAGTCGGGCATTGAATATCAGTCAATACGAGCCGTTCAAAATTAATGCCATAATCGTTTTCAAGCAGAGCCAACGCTAATTGGCTGCCGATAAAGCCCGCACCACCCGTAATAATTATTTTCATGCTTGATTCTCTCTTAATAACCTTTGAATATCAGTCATTCATATCGAAGGCGTTATCAACTAAATTGGCAACCTGTAAAGCGGAAACCCACTTTACAGGATATTGGTATCTACAGGATGAGAATTAGATTCACATAACAAGGTTGAGCAGTAATACACAACACAGCCCGATTCCCCATGCAATTGTGGTAGGTATCGACCAAACGATCATTTGCTGCTTCGCATCTTTAATACCCATCATTCTATTGACTATCCAGAATAAACTGTCATTGAAATAGCCGAAAAACAGGGAGCCCATTGTTGCAGCCTGAGCAGCCAATAACATATTGACCCCCGGTATCTGAGCAAGGATAGGGGCTGAAATAGATGCCGCAGAAATCATTGCCACAGTGCCGGAACCTTGAATTAAGCGAATTAATGTCGCAATAATAAACGGTATCAGGATCGGGGTAATGGGCAGGCTGGCAACATATTCTGCCAACAGTGTTCCTGTCCCGCTTTCACGTAATACAGCCCCCAATGCGCCGCCAAGCCCGGTTACCAACAAAATGATCCCCGCTGTCTGTAATCCGGATTCCAGATGCTCTGTCGTTTCATGCTTGCTGGTTTTTGGCATTAAGAGATAAACAGCTAACAATACGCTGATTGCTAACGCAATAACAGGTGAGCCTAAGAAATTAAAGGCCTGGAAATATAAATGCTCTTCCTGTCCTGTAAAATTATCCATTTTCAATAATAAGCTATTGATGGATTTTATTAATATCAGGACGATAGGCACTATAATAGGTAAAATTGAAAAAAATAGATTTGGCAAAGGCTTATTGGATTTTTCTTCCATATAATCCTGATAAACCTGTTTCAGATTTTTATTTTCTTGAGCCGTCTCAGTTTCATCGCTATCAGTCAATTGATATTCAGGGTATTTAGTTGCCAGCCACTTGGCATACAAAGTTATGCCGATGACGCATGGAATAGCCAACACTATACTCACCAACATCATTGCACCAACATCTACATCAAAAATACCGGCCACACCGAGTGGGCCCGGAGTAGGAGGAACAATATGGTGAGTGACAACCAATCCTCCGGCTAATGCAACGGCTAGCGTTAATAGATTTCGTTTTCCTTTTTTTGCCAATGCCTTAGCCAGCGGATAAAGGATCACAAAAGCAGAATCAACAAAAATAGGAATACTTACAATATAACCCGTAATGGCTAATGCCCACTCTTCACGCTTTTTACCCAGCCATTTAATAAAGCTGTAAGCAATTTGTTCAGATGCCCCTGAAACTTCGAGTACCCGCCCCATCATAATGCCTAATCCAATGACAATACCAATACTGCCCAATGTATCGCCAAAACCCTTGGTGATCACTGAAACGGTATTTGTAAGCGTCAATCCTCCCGTAACACCTGCTATTATTGCGGCAATCAACATAGCAAGCAATACATGAATACGGGTACGTAAGACCAAAAAAAGTAGGGTGAATACAGCCACCCCCAAACCAATCATTGGGATATAAAAGCTCATTATTACACTCTGTTTTAATATGTATTATTACCGATAAACTCAAAAATCATGTTTTTGAAAAATGGATGATTTCGCAAAAACGCTGCCTTTGAATGGGAGGGTTATTTATATGAAAGGGAGAATACTACATATTATTAAATATCAATTAATCAAAATTTATTTCATCGTTACTTTTGATAATAAGATACAGACACACGTTAATTCAAAATATCTCTCTATCAGTCATGGTGAATTTCACTGTACGTTGATTTTTCATAACTGATTAGAGGATATTTTGTATATAATCTTTTCTTAATTTGCAGTTACATGTTAACAATGTGTAACTTGAGACTTAATTCTTGTAATTGTTGTTGTGCTGATATTGGCAGCTGTCCATCACAAATAATGTCATTGAGACTTGAGAGCGGGCAAACACGAAACATGCCATATTTCCCATATTTGCTGCTATCGGAAATAAGAATTTTCCGGCGGGCAATTTCTAACAATGTTTGTTTCACTAACACCTTATCTTCATAAGGCGTGGAAATACCATGCTTAAGATCCCATGAGCTGGTACTGATAAATGCAATATCAACATTTAAAGTACGCAATACCATGGCCGCACTATTTCCCACACAGGAATAGTTACGCTTATCGACTTGCCCCCCGGTATGGAATAAATTCAATTGTGGCTTATCCATTAAATACTGGGCAATCGAAAAATCATTCGTAACAATCGTTAAATTAAAACGCTCTGCCAGTACTTGAGCAATTTCAAATGTCGTCGTTCCTGCATCCAAATAGACGACTTGACCATCCTCCACCAGCGAAGCTGCATATTTACCAATCGCTTTTTTATGACGGTGATGAATATGTGCTTTCTCGTTCCATGGTAATTCTTGCCGTAAAGCATCGTTTAATTGAACGCCTCCTGCAATACACATCACTTTTCCTTCTTCTTCCAGAACGCGAATATCTCTCCTCACGGTCATATGTGAGACACAAAGAGATTCCACTAATGTGCTAATGGAAACCGTTTGATGTTCATGTAAGTAACGATAAATAAAATCTCTACGCTCTGGAGGACTCATTACCTTTCCTGTATATTACCGCCCTATTATTATTGGACTTTTGATAACCACCCAAGCCCTTCTTCCGTATACCCTGCCGGATGGTACTCACAACCAATCCAACCTTGATATCCCATTTCATCCAGCTTTTTAAATAACCAAAAATAATTGACTTCACCGCAATCAGGTTCATGACGTTCCGGTACTGAAGCAATCTGAATATGTCTGAATTTTCCCCACAACCGTTCTATGGTCTTCAATAAATCGCCTTCCATAATCTGGCAATGGTAAAGATCCAATTGGATAAAAACATTTTTGCGGTCAATCACCTTTAACAAGGCTTCTGCCTGAACTTGTGTCGTCAAAAAGTAGTCAGGCATGTCCCTGTTATTAATGGGTTCGATTAACACATCAATACCATGTTCAACCATTACATCCGCAGCATACTGAAGATTTGTAATATAACACTGACGTTGCTGCTCAAGTGTGAGTGATTCGTCACGTTTTCCTGCCATGACGTGAACTTGTTTGCAACCCAATGCCAGAGCATATTCCAGAGCTTGATGCACGCCATCAGAAAATTCTTTTTCTCTTCCCGGCAAACTGGCCATTCCTCTGTCACCGGCTTTCCAATCTCCAGCAGGCATATTGAATAACACTTGTGTCAATTGATGTTGCTTCAACAATGCAACGAGGTTTTCGGTTGATTCTTCATAAGGAAATAAATATTCAACACCTTTAAAACCCGCATTTGCTGCTCGGGCAAAGCGCTCATTGAAAGGAACGTCGTTAAACATCATACTCAAATTTGCTGCGAACTTAGCCATGTTCAGTCCTTATCACATTCTGGGATAACGTTTCTCTAATTCCTGTACCTGTACTTCATTCAGTGTGGTGAAACCATGGGGTAGCAATATCAGATAAAGCCGTGCCGTATCTTCCAGCTCTTCTGCATTAAAAAAAGCTTGTCGCAAGGTTTCTCCTCCAACAACCGGCCCGTGGTTTGCAAGCAAAATAGAATTGTGTTTTTTCGCCAATTTATCAATTTCCTGGCTAATCCTATCATCTCCCGGAGGAAAATATTCAACTACCGGTAACCGGCCTATTTTCATCACATAATAGGGTGTAAGCGGAGGCAAACAATTCTCACGGTCTAAATTAGGCATACAGGAAAGCGCCGTCAACCACGGCGAGTGTAAATGCACAATTGCATGACATGTCGGTCGGTTACGATACATTGCCAAGTGCATTGCCACTTCTTTTGTGGGTTTGTCACCCGATACCCAATTTCCTTTGGCATCCAATTTACTCAAGCTATCGGCCTCTAAATCACCAAAGCTCGAATTTGTTGGTGTGATAATGAATGATCCGTCTTCTAACCTGGCACTGATATTTCCCGCACCACCACTGCTATAGCCACGCTCAAACATTGAATACGCACGATCAACCAGCTCCGCACGCACGGCTCCCTCATTCATGAAACACCTCCAATGCATGCTGAAAAAAATTGACTTCACCAAAATTACCTGACTTCAATGCCAACCAACAATCAGTGTGCAAATCATGTACCCATGGCACTCCGGGTACAATGGGTGCACCTATGCTGAACTGATTGATGGCCAGACTCTGCACAACCTGAGCAGAAGTCTCTCCCCCCGCAACGATAAAAGTATTAATTCCTTGCTGCCTCAGTTTTCCTGTTACTTCTGCAAAAACCCGTTCAATTGCATGGCGCGACAATGTCGTTCCATATTGTTCCTGTACCAAACTCAACGTTTCAGGGGGTTGTGTGGAATATAATATTGGAGGAAGGCGCTTTTCCGATTGTTGTATAACCCAATCTGCCAATTGTGCGGCGTATTCAGCATTGCTGACGCATTCTCCTACATCCAGTTCCATGGCCGGTGCAATCTTTTTATACTCAGCCACTTGTTTATTTGTCATCACTGAACAACTACCTGAAAGAATAACAGTTCTTCTTCCTTTGGCTGGCGGGGTTTCACCCATTGCAGGAGTTGCTAAAGCCTGATCAGAATGATACTGGGCAATCGCACCTCCCAAACCAGAACCCCCCGTAACCAAAAGCATATTCGATGATGCCTGAGCAATCGGCAACAAGTCCTCCGTCATCATGGCATCAACAACTGCATAACGGATGCCATCATGACGTAATAACTCCAAATGACGGGAAATCGCCTGTTTCCCCTGACGCACACAATCAAGGTTAATTAACCCTGATTTTCCTTTTGACTGCTGATCTATCAAGCGTAACAAATTGGCATCTTTCATTGGATTGACAGGGTGATATTGCATACCACTTTCGTTCAATAATTGCCCGTTAACAAATAAGTGTCCATGTATGACAGTTCGCCCATTGACAGGAAGAGCGGGACAAATCAAACTCATATCAACTTTGAGTTCATCCATCAAAGCATCGATAACAGGGCCAATATTTCCTTCTGGTGTGGAATCAAAAGTAGAGCAGTATTTAAAAAATAGTTGTTGGCAAGCTGCTTTTTGCTGTAACCATCGGCAAGAGACAAGTGACTGGAAAATCGATTCAGCAGGAGGACAAGAACGTATTTTCAGGCTGATTACAATAGCATCAGCATCGTGCGGGATGAAGGTATTTTCGTCGGGCACTCCCAGTAACTGAACAACCCGCCAACCATTCTGTACCATGAAGCCAGCAATATCTGTTGCACCGGTAAAATCATCAGCAATCACGCCTAACTTGATTGTCATTCATTCTCCTTCGGCAAAGTTATTCCCTTAAATGTTTTAATCACCGCACTATCGTCCCACTGACCCATACCTTCATTGCTTGCCGCTAAAAACATCTGATGTGCCGTTGCCGCCAACGGCAACGGAAACTTCATCGTTCTGCCTGCATCAAGCACAATCCCCAAATCTTTGACAAAAATATCTACCGAAGATTTGGGTGCGTAATCACCCGCCAAAATATGGGGAACACGATTTTCAAACATCCATGAGTTCCCGGCAGCATGGGTGACGATGTCATACATTAAATCCAGCGGAATATTAGACTTAGCGGCCAATGCCATGCTTTCTGCCGCTACCGCAATATGTACCCCTGCCAGCAGCTGATGGATCATTTTAACCGTTGATCCCTGACCAATTTCACTACCGATGTAGTAAAGGCGTTCAGAAATAACATCAAAAACCGGTTTGAGATGCTCAAATAATTCAGAAGAACCAGAGGCCATAATGGTTAATTTTCCCTGTTCTGCTTTTAATGGTCCCCCTGAAATTGGCGCATCAATCATTTGAATTTCATATTCTTTCAAGCGACGGGCAAAACCCTTCGCTTGTTCAACAGAAACAGTACTGTGCAGAATAACCACTGTATTTTTCTTTATTTTTTTTACGAGTGGTTTTTCTCCGCCAAATAAAATATCGTTAACTTGTGTACCATCAACGACAACTAATAAAATAGCGTCTAATTCCTGACACCACTGTTCCGCACTACCCGCGACAACTATTGCACCTTCCTGTTTCAACTGCTCACGAGCTTGAGTATTTATATCAAAACCATATGTCGCAATATTTGCTTTTATTAAAGACCGAGCGATTCCCATACCCATCGCTCCCAATCCTATAACCCCTATTTTTTGTATTGAATTATTCATGAGGTTCCCTGGTGTTGTGTGACTATTTGTTACCTTGTTAATCTTCACATAGATAATTTCACAAAAAAATGATGAATATCACATTCATAATTTATATTTCACAATGAGATATACATATAACTTATTGATTATTTATATATTTTAATAACCAACTGACAAGAATGAGTTTCACACACTTGTGTGATAAGGGTGTCATTAACACAAAAGTAAGCAATTAGCACAAAATACCCCCTCATTAAAAATAAGGTGCATTTGAAATATTGTGCTACTGTAATAATTAAATATGTCATTTATCTTGATATTGAAACATTTCTACGACTTTATTCCTGAAAGCAACCTAAATACGTGTTTTATCAGTTCAACCAGATAAAATTTCAACGAAGGGGGAGTTACGATGGGTTTTTTTGAGCAAATTGCGAATATGTTGACAGGTGGAAAAAATCAGCAATTACAGCATATGGTGGATTGGCTTGAAGGTCAGGGAGGAATGAGTGGATTAGTTGAAAAGTTTTCCCAACAAGGGCTGGATGGTACGATCCGTTCCTGGATTGGCTCAGGTGAAAATTTACCTATTCATCCAGATCAATTGTCTTCTATTTTTGGCTCTGACACGATACAACAATTGGCAGAAAAAATTGGAATCGATCCCAATGAAGCTTCATCTTTGCTTTCTAAGCACTTGCCGAATTTGATTGATAAGGTCACACCAAACGGCGAAGTTCCGGAAAATATGGATTTAAAATCCGCTGGCATGAATCTGTTGAAAGATAAGCTATTCAACAAATAATCTTTTTTGCCCGCAACAGAGAAAAAATGTGGCGGGCCATTCATTTTATTAATTCTTTCTCAGAATCACAGCCCATCCCCCAAGGGACGATATTTTCCACTTCACCAACTTAAATCTGGGCTTATTCCCGATATCCTCGCCTACAATGGGGCGAGGACACTATAAGGAGCGATTGTTAATTATTCACTGAAGAACGTAATCGTTTTGCTGCTTCGACCATGTTCGCCAAAGATTGACGGGTTTCTGCCCAACCGCGCGTTTTCAGACCGCAATCCGGGTTTACCCACAAACGTTCTACAGGGATACGATCAGCGGCTTTGCGCAACAATGCTTCAATCCATTCAACACTGGGTACATTAGGTGAATGAATATCATATACCCCCGGCCCGATTTCGTTCGGATATGAGAAGTTTTCAAATGAATCCAATAATTCCATATCTGAGCGAGAAGTTTCTATCGTAATCACATCCGCATCCAGCGCAGCAATGGAAGGCATGATGTCATTGAACTCGCAATAACACATATGGGTGTGGATCTGAGTATCATCCTGCGCAATGGCAGCGCTCAGTTTGAAAGCATCTACCGCCCATTCCAGATAATCCTGCCACTCTTCCCTGCGCAGCGGTAACCCTTCGCGCAGGGCCGGTTCATCAATCTGAATGATGCCAATACCCGCTTTTTGCAAATCATCCACTTCATCACGCAGGGCCAGTGCAATTTGTTTGGTGATAATTTCACGGCTGATATCTTCCCTTGGGAATGACCAGCAGAGGATGGTCACAGGGCCTGTTAACATGCCTTTGACCGGTTTATCTGTCAGGGACTGCGCATAGATTGCCCAATCTACAGTAATCGCTTCCGGACGGCTGATATCACCGATAATCACGGGCGGTTTTACGCAACGTGAACCATAACTTTGCACCCAACCATTTTGTGTGAAGACATAACCATCAAAATGCTCACCAAAATATTCCACCATGTCATTGCGTTCAGCTTCACCGTGAACCAACACATCCAGTTCCAGACGCTCCTGTTCCCGGATAGCCTGTTTGATATGCTCACTGATATTGGTCCGATAATTCTGGGCATCTACCCGGCCTTTTTTGAAATCGAGACGCAAGCCACGAATTTCTGTTGTTTGCGGGAATGAACCAATGGTTGTTGTCGGCCACAGAGGTAAGTTATAGCGTTGGCGCTGAAGCTTGGCCCGCTCAGAATATATCTGATTACGCTCACTGTCCTGTGGCTTGATGGCGGCAATGCGTTCCGCAACCGCAGCATTATTGACTCTTGTTGAGTGACGGCGGGCACGGATCGGTGCACTATAAGCATCCAATTCCGCTTGCTTACTGCCTTCCGGGCTGTTCAATGCCTGCGATAACAAAGAAAGCTCTGAACATTTTTGCAATGCGAACGCAAACCAGCTCTTCACCTCATCATCCAGCCCTGTCTCATCATTGAGATCTATTGGGCTGTGTAGCAACGAACAAGATGTCCCGACCCAGATATTCCTTTTCCCTATCAATGGTGCGATAAGCTGATATTTTTCACTCAAATCCGCACGCCAGACGTTACGCCCATTAATCACACCCAGTGACAGCAACCAGTTTTCCGGCAGGGAATCCACCAAACTCTCAAGTGGATCATGTCCGGCTACCAAGTCAACATGCAACCCCTGAACAGGCAGAGAGTTGATAGTCTCCAGATTATGGCCAATACTGTCAAAATAAGTCGTGAGCAACAACTTCACCTGCCCTTCGAGCGCCTGATAGGCCGTTGAAAACGCAGCCAGCCACTCTTCAGGTAACTCCAGCACCAATGCAGGCTCATCAATCTGCACCCATTCAATGCCACGTTTCGCCAGCTCTGCCAATACTTTCTGATATACTGGCAAAATGTCCTTCAATAAGGATAAACGCTCAAAGGCCTTACCCTTAACCTTCCCGAGCCACAAATAAGTCACCGGTCCCAAAAGTACAGGTTTTATTTTATGCCCCAGAGCCAAAGCTTCATCCACTTCATCCAGAAGTTGAGTCCAGCCAATGTGGAACTCTTGACCTTCCTGAAATTCCGGCACGATATAGTGGTAGTTTGTGTTGAACCATTTGGTCATTTCCGACGCGGCCGCCGGTGTGCCTGTTGGTGCCCGGCCACGGGCAATGCGGAACAAAGTATCTAAATCAATACTGCCATCTTCATTTTGATGGCGTGGCGGAACATTGCTCAATAACAAACTGGTGGTCAGGACCTGGTCATACCATGCAAAATCCCCAACAGGAACTAAATCAACACCCGCTTCTTTTTGTTGTTGCCAGTGACGGGCACGTAATTCACGACCAATCTCCAGCAATTCTTGTTGAGAAATTTTACCTGCCCAATAATTTTCTTGCGCTTTTTTTAGCTCTCTTTTCAAGCCGATACGTGGAAAACCTAATGTATGATTCAAAACCGTCATGTCGTCACCCATAAAATTTTAGCCGTCTAGATGTTTACACTTCTATAATCAACAGGTAGTGTATAAACCACAAGCGCAAATTATTCATTATCAACTTGAAGGTTTTTCATGATCGAGATAAAACACTTAAAAACGATACAAGCTCTGAATCATTGCGGATCATTAGCTGCTACAGCAAATTATCTGCATCAGACCCAATCCGCTCTCTCTCATCAATTCAGTGAGTTAGAACATCGATTAGGATTCAAGCTGTTCATTCGTAAAAGCCATCCTCTTCAATTAACCCCTCAAGGTGAAGTGTTATTGAGGCTTGCGGAACAAGTATTACCTTTAGTTACCGCTTCCCTGCGTGAATGCCATGAGCCAGAAGAGACAAACCTACGCATTGCCATTGAATGTCATAGTTGTATTCAATGGCTGACACCTGCCCTGAAGCGTTTTCGTGAATGCTGGCCACAAGTTAATGTCGATTTTAAATCCGGTGTCGCATTCGATCCCCAACCCGCCCTGCAACAGCGGGAGCTGGATATTGTCCTGACATCAGACATCATTGCGGATAGCAACCTGCATTACACACCTTTGTTTGATTATGAAGTGAAGCTGGTGGTTGCACCAGATCATCCCCTGGCCAATAAACGCGATATTACCCCACAGGATCTTGCTGCTGAAACTGTGCTGATTTATCCCGTTCAGCGGCAACGGTTTGATATCTGGCGTCGTTTTCTCCAACCTGCCGGTGTGACGCCGATATTAAAATCCGTTGATAACACTCTGTTGTTGATCCAAATGGTGGCAGCTCGTCTGGGCATTGCAGCCTTACCACATTGGGCGGTAGAAACATTCGAAAGGCAAGGATTGGTTGTTACCCAAACATTGGGAGAAGGGTTATGGAGCAGACTGTACGCTGCCAGCCGTGAAGGTGAACAACGCCAACCTGCCATTGAGACGTTTATTCGTGCTGCCCGCCAGCACGCGGTGGACAATTTGCCGTTTGTGAAGCGGGTTTCAGTATCCAGCGCTGATGCACCCAAAGCGATGCAACAATCAGACTGCCTCCAATGCTAAAACTCAGCCAATCAGGATGCTGCTTCCAAATCGCAAAATTGACCAACAATCCCGCCGGAACCAACATATTATTCATAATAGCCAGTGTTCCGGCGTCGACTTGGGTCGCCCCATAGTTCCACATAAAGTAGCCGATACCAGATGCACCAATGCCCAACCAGATCAGAACATACCATTGTAACTGCATCGTCGGTAATTTTTGCGGATCACCAAACAGCAACCACCCCACAGCCGCAATCGCGCAAGCCCCCAAGTAAAACCACGACATGGCAACTCGCTGTGGGATCGGGTGAACTTCCATCAAACGCTTATAACCAACCTGGCCAATGGCAAAGAAAATATTCGCCAACTGCACCAAGATCAGGCCAATCCAGAAAGATTCACTCAACCGGTCATACCGAATAATCGCTGCACCGACCACAGCCAGCAACGAACTCAGGGCGTAGCCCCAACGCAGCCGGTTACGCCCAATCAAATCATAAATCAATGTGACATAGAGCGGCGTCATAATGGTAAACAGCAAAAATTCTGCCACAGTCAGGTAATGATAAGAATGAAACACAAACAGATACATGACGCCAAGCTGACAAGCACCGACAGTCATATATAATGCGATGACTTTCAATGATAATCCCCGCCAACGCAAGAAGGGCAAGAATACCATTGCAGCCAGAGCAACCCTGACAAGTACAGCAAACCAACTATCTACCCCAGAAAGATAAACGCCGATCAGGCTAAATGAAGCAGCCCACAAACAAGTTGTAATTGTTAATAGCCACATGATTTATTAATTTTTACCTATTGATCTTTCCCCACTAACAGCGCTTCCAGCAAATCAAGATCATGCAGCAACGTTTGTAGGGTTTCATTACTAATTTTACGGGTTGCGCGCAGGTGATAAAGCTCACCACGTTCCGCCCTCAATGCCGTTAAACGGAATCGCCGTTCCAGCTCTTCAACCATCAGGTTATGCTCAGCTTCATCCGTATTGGTCGTACGCCGCCGTAAATGCCCCGTCACCCGGGAGGCAACTTCGCTGATCACTTCGGCATCCAGTTTTTCTTCAGTGCTGGCAGACAAGCGTTCTTCCATTTTATTCATACTGACAATGGCAACTTCAGCCATTGCAGATCTTGCCATTCTGATTTCATTCAGATTTTCCAGCTTATCCCCTACTTTCATGCCGCGCAGCAGCAAAGGCAGGGCGATAACCCCGACGAACAGCGAAACCAGAATAACCCCCGCAGAAATGAAGACCAACTGATAACGGGCCGGGAATTCCTCACCACTTGGCAAAAACAGAGGAATAGACAGCGCACCGGCCAACGTAATTGCCCCACGGACACCGGCAAATGAAGCCAGCCACAATTCACGCGTCGTGTAAGAGCCAAATTCCAGCGGTTTCTTTTTCATGAAGATTTTGCTGATATTTTTCATCAGCCACAACCAGCAGAATCGCAGCAATAACAGCGCACCATAAATGACAGCAACGGCTGAGAACAGCTTCCAAGTTTCAACATTCGGGTCAAGATCCGCCTGAGCGACAGACGTTTCCCAAATCCCCGGCAACTGCAACCCTAACATGACGAAAACCAGGCCATTGAAGACAAAAGCCAGCATGCCCCATACACTATCGGCACGTAAACGCATATCCAATGGTGCATTGCGGATCACGCCCGCTTTACTGATTGTCATGCCCGCGGCAACCGAAGCCAGAATACCTGAAACACCGATATGCTCAGCAATCATGTAAGAAGCAAATGGCAGTAACATCATGAACATGATTTGCGTTGCTGGATCATCGCCACTCCAGCGGCTCATCAGTCGCAGTGATTTACTGTACAGCAATGTGACGGCGATACCGGCAAGCAACCCACCGACCGCAACTTTGAAAAATTCCCACGTTGCCCCCGTGACCGTAAAGATCATCGTTCCCATCACAATGGCAACAGCAAATTTAAGTGCCACCAGACCAGAAGCATCATTCATCAATGCTTCTCCTTCCAGTACACTCATCATGTTCTTAGGGATGCGCCCTTTTCCAACAATCCCAGACAAAGCCACTGCATCGGTTGGTGATAACACGGCGGCCAGTGCAAAAGCAGGAATAAGATCGATACCCGGCATCAGCGTATAAATTAAATAACCAATGCCGATAACTGTCACCAATACCAGTACTAAAACTAAAATAAAAATTTCACGCCCATGCTGAAAAAATTCTCTGGTTGGTGTTTTCCAACCATCGACAAACAACAAAGGAGGGATAAGTAAGACGAGGAATAATTCAGGATCGAAAGTAACGTGTAAACCAAAATGAGGCCAGGCCAACAGTGCCCCCAATGCTATTTGCACGATAGGCAAGGGGGCACGGAACGGAATCATTTTAGTAAGAACACCAGAAACTGACACCACCAAAATCAAGATCAAGATAGTAAAGAAGATTTCCATGTTACCCTTACAAATTGCCAAAAATCCGTCGGTGAGAAGATTGTGACGGTTTTTTGCCTTTAATAACAGCGCCAATAACCATAAATATTGCAGTTATTCAAGAAAATCAAAAAACAATCACATTATGAATCAATGACCCTCGAGTCATTTGTTTATTTTATACTTATCGGCGGGGTTGTGTTGAAAAATTAGCATATTTTGTAATGCATCCAGCCACATATTCAATTTGCTGTTTTTCATATTGCTCCCACGCTTTTTCGGGAAATGAGATAACGACGGCAGAAGTAGATTGTCGATTTTATCAACAAACTGAGCCGAAGAGAAAACAGTTAACCAAAAACGTACCTGAATTAACAAAACTCATTAATGTCCAAGAAGTTAAATGAGGTTATTTTCGTCATATTAATCAATAAAACTCAAAGAAACGGCTTTTCCCATTCCTGAATCATTTTCCAAAATAGCGCTAAAACAGAACGATAAACTGCTCCAGCCAAGCAGATAACGTCAATAGCATTAAAAAATGAAGCACTCAAATTAGATATAGCTGAAAACCATGATGATCCAAAAAAGAGCGTATCGACTGAATGTTAATAATCACTGAGGAAAAGAAAATATGATATTTGAAACGATAAAAATAAAACCGTATTTTAAAATATTTCTCCTTATTATCATTTCTTGCTTACTCACTGCTTGTATTCACTCTACGTCCACAAATAAAACTCACCCCCATGCAGAAATACGCCGTACAAGCTCAGGTATTCCACATATAAAAGCTAAAAACTGGCTTGGATTAGGTTATGGCTATGGTTATGTTCAGGCGCAAGACAATCTTTGCACGATGGCGGACTCCTTTCTGACTTATCGCGGGGAACGTTCTCGGTATTTTGGCGGGAAAGCCACACTGCTTTACGGCGGAATAATCAGTAAAGTGCAAAATCTGGACTCCGATTTTTATCATCGGCATGTTCTTTCTGAAGAGATGCTAAATCGCATGATCCAAGCCCAACCAAAAGAAGTCAAACAGCTTGTTTCTGGATTTACGGCTGGCTATAACCGCTATCTTCGCGAATTACCTCTTCACCCTAAAGCCCACCAAGCTTGCCGCAATAATGACTGGGTTCAGTCCATTAATGAGCAGGATATTTACCTGCGTATGTATGCCGCAGCATTCGCAAAGGGATATAGCTTAATGTTAACCAATATTGCTAATGCCCAGCCCCCAAGCTTATTATCAACGGCCAAGACTTCATCTTCACCTGAGCTAATCGCGCCTTTCCACCTGAACAATCTGGAAAGCAAAGGGATCGGCAGCAATGCCTATGGATTTGGTACACAAGCCACCCATTCAGACTCCCCTTTGTTATTTGGCAATCCTCATTGGTATTGGTTTGGCCCGGACCGATTCTACCAAGCTCAGCTCACTATCCCGGGTGAACTTGATGTCAGTGGTGTTTCATTCTTGGGTATTCCCATCATCCAAATTGGCTTTAACGAGAATATCGCTTGGAGCCACACTATCTCAACGGCATCACGCATGGGTTTTTACGAACTGAGTTTAGCGCCTGATGATCCTTTGAGTTACCTCCGGGATGGCCAGAAAATCAAAATGCAGGCGAATACGATTACCGTTCAAGTTAAACAAGATCCTGGCGTTTTGGTTCCCGTTACCCGTACATTGTATAAATCAGTATATGGTCCTCTGGTCAATCTTTCCCCATTACGGTGGGATACAAAAAAAGCCTTTGCAGTTCGCGATATCAATCAAGAAAACTTTCGCATGTCGCGGAACTGGCTACGCTTGAATAAAGCCCGTTCTCTTGAAGAATTCATGGCTATCCAAAAACAAGAGTCAGCCATGCCTTGGGTGAATACCATCGCCGTTGGCCGTGACAGCAATAAAGCCTGGTATGCCGATATAGGTGCTGTTCCTAATGTTTCTCCGGAACAAATAAAAAGTTGTACTACACCGTCCCGCCAAGCCCTGGCAAATCAATTAACGTCAGGCACCCCATTTTTTGACGGTTCACGCAGTGAATGTGATTGGCAAAACGACCCTGACTCCGTTCAAACTGGCGCGATAGGCCCATCCCGGATGCCCAATTTACTGCGTGCTGATTATGTCGCCAACATGAACAACAGTTATTGGCTCACCAACCCTCAATCTCCATTAACAGGTTATCCTGTGATCTTTGGCTCAGAAGGCAGTGAACCTATCAGTATGCGGGCTCGTCTGGGGCATCTCATGGTGCAAGAACGTTTGCAGGGTCTTGATCAATATCCGGGGAAATACGTTGACAATGAAATTCTCCAGAAAATGACCTTGAACAGTCGTGCTCTGACAGCTGAATTGTTCAAATCACAATTACTGGAGAAAATCTGCCACTCACCACTGATTGACGTACAAGGTGATACGCTCAATGGCATAATTTACCCTTCTCCACGACGCGTTGATGTTACCGAAGCCTGCCATATATTAAGCGACTGGGATAATAGTGGTAATCTCTCCGCACGCGGAGCCCATATTTGGGATGGTGTTTGGAACCGTTTACAAGGTTTACCGGAAGCTACATTGTTTGCCATTCCCTTTGACAAAAATGACCCATTAAACACGCCACGTAAATTACATGCTGACAGAGAAACACTCCAACAAGCACTGGGGGCTACCGTACTGGATTTAACTCACCGGGGGTTACCGCTGAATGCACAACGGGGTGACTATGTATATTTGATACGGGGTGATAAACAAATTCCTTTATATGGTGGTTGTGGCAATGTTGGTTATTTTACGATTGCTTGCGTTGAAAATATTGATGTGAAAAATAGCCAGGACTATGGCAACAGTTACCTGCAACTTGTTAGTTTTCCAAATAATAAAGTTGAAACTTATACGTTATTGTTAACTTCATTGTCAGATGATCCTGCATCTCCACATTATAGTGATGGCACTTGGAAATATAGTGAAAAGCAATGGTTACGCTTGCCATTCAGAGAGTCTGAAATTACCGCCGATCCAAATTATCAATATTTTATTTTGGCAGATTAATACTGGGTGTTGCTCGACAAAAACAGCATAAAGGGGCATATAAAACCCCTTTATGCTTGTACATTCCCGTTTAATCAGATAGCCCAATTTCCGGCATAAAATACAACCAATACAATAGCCAGAATAACTGTACCGATATTCAACTTACGCCATTCACCGGAAAAAATGCGGCCTGCAACCAATGCGCTGAAACCCAGCATAATGCCGGTAACAATATTACACGTCAGCACAATAAACACAGCACACAATAAACCCGCCATTGCACTGACAAAATCATCAAAATTCAGTTTTCGCACATTGCTCAGCATCAATAGCCCCACATACATTAAAGCCGGGGCTGTTGCATAGGCAGGCACTAAATACGAAAGCGGGGACAGGAATAAAATCAGCAGGAACAAAATACCCACCACAGAGGCCGTTAAACCGGTTTTCCCCCCAACCGCCGTTCCAGCGGCAGATTCAATATAAACGCCAGCCGGAGAAGAACCGATGGCCCCGGCGAAAATGCTACAGGCAGAATCTGCGGTCAGCGCTTTACCACCATCGATAATTTGCCCTCTTTTATCCAATAAATTGGCCTGACTTGCGACTGCCTGAATCGTGCCTGTTGCATCAAATATGGCGGTCATGACCAGAGCCAACAGACTCGGTAACACAGCAGGCTGCAACGCCCCCATAATATCCATGCTGAACATCAGGGATAACCCATCTTCCCCTAATGTCGGTACTTTGAAAAATCCTTGATATTTTACCGCAGGGTCAAAAATCAGGCCGATAATTGAAATAGCAATAATGACCAACACAATGCCACCGGGGACTTTCCTGCGTTCAAGCCCAATAATTCCCGCTAATCCCAATAATGTCATAACAACAGGGAAAGCCGTCAGCGAGCCAAACGCAACAGGCAGGCCTTCATTCGGGTTCTTAACCACCAGCCCGACACCATTTGCAGCAATCAGCAGCAGAAACAGCCCTATGCCAATACCAGTACCATGGGCGATATCCATGGGAATATTGCGTAAGATCCACGCCCGCACACCTGTCACTGAAATCAAGGTAAATATGCATCCCATCAGGAAAACAGCGCCAAGAGCCACAGGAATACTGACATGTTGCCCCAATATCAGACTGAATGCGGTAAATGTACACAATGAAAGTGCACAACCAATGGCCATAGGCAAATTAACCCATAACCCCATCAATAACGAACCGACGCCCGTTACCAGGCAGACAGAAATAAATACAGCAGTATGAGGAAAGCCGGCTTGCCCAAGCATACCCGGCACCACAATAACGGAATAAACCATCGCCAAAAATGTTGTTAACCCTGCGAGAAGTTCCTGACGTACTGTCGATCCACGTTCAGTAATTTTAAAATACTTATCGAGTTTGCATTGAGTTGGTGCCTGCATACCAGACATGTTTTTCCCCTGATTTTGTTGAATAATTCAGTTTGAAGATCGACCGCTAAGCCTTACCATTCCCCCCTGAACAACCTCACGATAAACGATTACGCCACAAAAAAAGCAAATCCGCTGCTGCATTCGCCGATCCAGCCATTCGTTTGCGCAATCGTTTGGCTTTTTGGGTAAAAAAAGGGTGAGAGAATTTGAAGCGAATGATTATCCGGTGAATCAGGGAGAAGAATCAAGTGATAATCACAAAATTTGTGCGGGATCTGGACTTGTTGATATTGAATTCACGCTATTTTCTATAGAACATCTTTTATTTATATAAATTCTCACACTCAATGAAATTTAATCTATTTCCTTATGGACAATAAAATGAAAAATTGGATAACACTCTGCTTTTTTACTGTTTTCAATTCTGCTAACAAGATGCACTAAAACTCTCTGGGAAAAGAATAATATTATTGAAAAAAAGATGCTGAAGAGAATATATTAGAAGATAAAATAGTTACAGCATTTGAATATAACAATGTAGCTATAACTGGAAAATCAGAAAAAGGAGAAAGCATTGACCTATCCTTACCTAAACAAGGGGTAGGCTTTGTTGGCAACAAGAATATCTACTTCATCACAAAGGGAGGTGATGAACTTCTTAAACTCAATAAGGCGACTGAAACACTGCCTTTATCCTTTATAACTGATGGAAAATACCTTAGATTCGAATTAATCGAAAGTGACAATAAGCATATCAATGGAAAATTCAATAATAGGCTGGAAGTCATCGTCAAAAAAAGTATCAGTGAATTAACAGAAAAACAAAAAACCTATGCTGAGGAATTGGGTTTTCGTCAATGGAATGAAAAATACTACAATAAAATCAATGTAGAAGATATTATCATAAACAATAAATCCATTAACTACCCCTCAGAAAAAATAACTTCCTTGAACAAAGAATATGAACTCCAATTCTATTGTGTAAAAACAGGAAAATCCTTTCATCCCGAAAGATTACTTCTCAACACGCTCGCCACCCCATTAACCCTGGCTGGTGATATATTAATTCTTCCTCCCATTTACTTACTGGCCATATTCTCTGGTGTTGGCTATAGATAAGTTTTCTAATTTCCGCGATGATTGCAGTCATTTAGGCAATTAACTTTAACAAGATTAAATTAAATTACATTGAAAAACCACAAGGATATTTTAAATAATTACACACCAAGACAGAAAAATAAAAATAGTAAGCATTTAAAAATTTTAAACTTCATTATAATAATCCATATCTTCAATGACAGGATTATCACGTAATCACTAACCACACTCTCAGTTTTTTTCACTAATACATTTTATATCCTGATCATATTAAATATTATTATGTGAATGTAAACAGTATTATTCAAAAACAAATAACGTGAGATAGAGCTATATTTTGCAATCATCATTTAGTCAAAATTAAAAACATTATGTAATGTCCATTTCTCCTAATAAAAAGGAGAAATCATGTTAACTAAAAACCAAAAAAATAATCGTTTTCTAAGGACGGTCGAGTGGCTGGGTAATGCACTTCCCCATCCTGTTATTATTTTTATCATCTTAATTGCTATTCTGTTGGTCGCTTCAGTTGTCGGAGCCTATCTTGATGTTAATGTTATTGACCCACGTCCAGAAGGTGCCAAAGGACGAGCTCAAGACGGGTTGATTCATGTTGTCAGCTTACTTGATGCTGATGGTATTCGCAGGATCTTATCCAGTCTGGTCACTAACTTCACGAACTTTGCCCCATTAGGCACCGTATTAGTTGCCATGATGGGTGTTGGTGTTGCAGAGCGAGCGGGGTTACTTTCTGCCTTGATGCGCTTGGTCGTGATGAAAGCACCACGGAAACTCACGACATTGGCCATTGTGTTCGCCGGTATCATGTCAAATACTGCGGCAGAATTGGGTTATGTTGTGTTAATTCCATTGGCCGCGATTATTTTCCACTCTCTTGGCCGTCATCCGCTGGCAGGGCTGGCAGCGGCATTTGCAGGGGTTTCCGGGGGATATTCCGCTAACTTGTTATTGGGTACCGTCGATCCCCTTCTTTCTGGCATTACCCAGCAAGCCGCCCAGATTATCGATCCAAGTTATGTTGTTGGCGCTGAAGCGAACTGGTATTTCATGTTTGCCAGTACCTTCCTGATTTCTATTCTGGGCTATTATGTCACTGAAAAAATCGTGGAACCTCAACTTGGCCCATATAAAAATGAATTGGATCAGGATGAAAACACGCTAATAAATTCAGCAGAAGTCACCGCTCTGGAGAAAAAAGCACTCGTCGCGGCATCACTGACTTTTATTTTCATGAGCGTCTTCTTAATATTAAGCGTTGTACCTGAAAATGGCATTCTGAGAAATCAGGAAACAGGCTTAGTCAGTAACTCTCCCTTCTTAAAATCCATCGTGGTGTTTATTTTCATCTTCTTTGCTATTCCGGGCATGGTGTATGGTTTCATTGCCAAAACAATGAAATCCAGCAAAGGCGTGGTGGATGCCATGGCACACGCCATGAGCACGTTGGGCTTATATCTGGTGATTATCTTCTTTGCTGCACAATTTGTTGCTTTCTTTGACTGGTCTAATATTGGTCAAATTATTGCGGTGAAAGGTGCTCATTTCCTTAACCAAATTCAGTTAAGCGGCGGCCTGTTATTTATGGGATTTATTATTATTTGCGCCTTTATCAACCTGATGATTGGTTCAGCATCGGCGCAATGGGCTGTTACTGCGCCGATTTTTGTTCCGATGTTGATGCTGGCAGGTTATTCGCCAGAAACTATTCAGGCTGCCTATCGTATTGGCGATTCAGTCACCAATATCATTACACCAATGATGAGTTATTTCGGGCTTATTATGGCGATTGTCGTGAAATACAAGAAAGATGCCGGTATCGGAACACTCGTTTCGATGATGCTGCCTTACTCTCTGATCTTTATGCTGGGTTGGTCACTGTTCTTCTATATCTGGGTGTTTATTCTGGGCCTGCCCGTCGGTCCCGGTTCACCAATTTATTACAACCCTGCAAGCTAAAACGATAAAACTTATGCCCTGTTTTTTTACAGGGCATTGGTTAAAATTGAAGCGTCCTTACTTAACTGACTGTCCAATGCCCATTTCATTCCATCTGCATAAGAAATTAGGGTGAAAAAATAGGAGCTATAATGGATGCATCATTTACGTCTATGGCTTTCCCTGAAAATTACCGACAAAAAATTCGCCTGATGAAACAAACCATGCGCAAGCAGATTGGCGATGTTGAAGGCCTGTTCGAGCAAGTTTGCCGAAAAATAGAACAAGAATTGTTTGCAGCCCGGGAGGATGAAAAAAATTCAGGCAGCGCCTGGCCTGAAATCCATTGGCGTGATCTGGCCGAAAATCGTGTTACAGAAGAAACCATACAAAAAATTAAACGCCGTGGGTGTTTAGTCGTCAGGCAGAATTTTTCCCGCAATACCGCGTTGGACTGGGATAAATCAATGCTTGATTACCTCCATTTAAATCATTTTGATGATGTTTATCAGAACGCAGGAGATAGCTATTTCGGCAGCCTTGACGCCTCCCGACCAGAAATTTATCCCATTTATTGGTCACAGGCACAAATGCAGGCCCGGCAAAGTGAAGAAATCGCTCAAGTGCAATCTTTTCTCAATCGACTGTGGAAATTTGAGTCAGACGGAATACGTTGGTTCGATCCTGATATCAGCATGATTTATCCCGATCGAATTCGTCGCAGGCCACCCGGTACAACGTCCAAAGGGCTGGGTGCACATATGGACTCCGGTGCATTGGAACGCTGGCTACATCCCGCCTACCAAAAAGTATTCAGGCATATTTTCAATAATCGATTTACAGATTATGATCCTTGGGATGCCGCTTATCGCCCTGAAATCAATGAATATGAGCAGAATAATACTACACGATGTTCAATTTTTCGCACATTTCAAGGCTGGACAGCACTGTCCGACATGATGCTCAACCAGGGGCTTCTGCATGTCGTTCCCATACCGGAGGCGATGGCTTATTTATTGCTGCGTCCTTTACTAAAAGACGTACCTGAAGATGAGCTTTGCGGTGTTGCTCCCGGAAAAGCATTGCCAGCTTCCGAAAAATGGCACCCTCACCTCATCCAAAGCCTGTTCAGTATCCCGTCCTTGCAGGCGGGAGATTCCGTTTGGTGGCATTGTGATCTCATCCATTCTGTTGCTTCCGTGAAAAACCAGCAAGGTTGGGGAAATGTAATGTATATTCCCGCAGCGCCCCGGTGTGACAGAAACCTGACTTATGCGCATAAAGTGATTGAATCACTGAAAAATGGGACATCTCCGGCTGATTTTCCTCGTGAGGATTATGAAAAAAACTGGGAGAGCCGCTTTACTGTGGCTGAGTTAAATGCCATTGGCCGACGTGGGCTTGGCTTGCGTTAATCCACCAACCTAAAATGGCGGGTTTTCAACGGATCATTTTTATGCGCCTTTATGCCCGTCCTTGTGTAAAATCGCCTCAATTCGGCTTTTGACAGGTTCTATCAGGATATAAACCGTTTCGTAAGACTTAAGGAGATAAACCATGACAACTTATGCCCTTGTAGGCGATATCGGTGGTACAAATGCACGACTGGCATTATGTGATGTAGATACTGGGCAACTGAGTGCTGTCGAATTCTATCCCTGTGCGCATTATGCATCGCTTGAAATTGTTATCCGCCACTACCTGAAACAACAAAACTGTGAAATAAAATACGGCTGCATCGCTATCGCTTGCCCTGTGACAGATGACGTTATCAGCATGACCAACCACAGCTGGCGTTTTTCTGTCAGTCAAATGAAAGCCTCTTTGGGATGGGAACGGTTTGACGTTATTAACGACTTTACCGCTGTGTCCCTCGCAATTCCGGTTCTTGGTGCCGGTGATACGATCCAGATTGGTGGGAAACAACCTCAGCCCAAGCGCCCCATCGCAGTTTATGGTGCAGGGACAGGACTGGGCGTCGCCCACCTGATTCATACGGGAACTCAGTGGATGAGCCTGCCCGGTGAAGGCGGCCATGTTGATTTTGCGCCAGACAGTCAGGAAGAAGCCCATATGCTGAATGTATTGCGGGAAGAATATGGTCATGTCTCTGCCGAACGTGTTCTTTCCGGGCCCGGATTAGTGAATATTTACCGCTCTCTGGCGAAATTGAACGATCAACCCGTGGAAAACTTAAACCCTCGCGACATTTCTGACCGTGCACTGAAGGGAAATTGCCCGGCCTGTAAACAAGCACTCGCCATTTTCTGCTCGGCATTGGGTCGTTTTGGCGGGAATCTGGCTCTGAATATTGGTGCATTCGGTGGCGTTTATATTGCCGGTGGCATTGTCCCGCGCTTCCTTGATTTCTTCCAGAAATCGGGATTCCGCAAAGGTTTTGAAAGCAAAGGGCGATTTACCAACTATTTGCAGGATATTCCCGTCTATCTGATTACCCATGATAAGCCGGGATTGCTGGGCGCTGGCTCTTATATCCGTCAATCACTGGGTAAAGCGATTGGGTAAATAGAATCAATATCTCTTATCTTCACTCATGCTATTTATTTTTTAGCATGAGCAACTTTCAGATCGAAAACAAATTACAACCCACCTACTTTGGTAGGTGGTTGTCTGGCCTGATTTTATGCAGTAGCTGAATATTTCAGGCTAGCTGTCTTTTCTATTATGGATTGCATGGTATGGATTAATATCGCGGGGTCATGCTCAAAATCATTCAGGCAGATATGATGAACCTGAGCAACGGCGGATAGCCCTTTTAATAAGTGGCTGGCAGAATGGCAAAAGGGTTTTTCAGTAACCAGGATAATCGGGCGATTTAAGGCTGAAGCCCAACCCAATTCAATATGCGTGCCATCTGTTCTGATGAGTTGTTTCTGTTGTCGGCAGGTGGGCAAAATAGCAACAAAAATATCACACTGTTTCATCCACTGGAGATCCCGCTGCGAAACTTCCTCTGGGGTAAATAGGTGTGTGGCTCCACCAAACTGCTCTGTGCGATGGGCTGAAAAAACTTCTGCACCGAGTGACTCTAATTGATAAATGGCAGATTTAATGTGGGCCTGTAAATCGCTGTCCAATGCCCTTAATTTCAGTGCATGTTGAATGGGACCACCAATAAATACATTAAGATTGGAAAATAATTTAGACACAGGATTACCTCTTATAGAAATAAGATTACATGTTTATCCATAGATGATAATGGCTTCTTTATGAAAAAATCATAGATATAACAACATGAACAAACGCAGTTTTCATCATTATTTTATCTTCAAGCCATACTATTATTTTTTATTTTTTGATTGAACAATATATTTTCAATGCATTCAGAAATAATGTCATTGTTATTTTTTGATTCATGATAAAAATGAGTGTTATTTTTTTCTTTTGAAAGGAATTGGCTAATCATATCCATAGCTCTTTTTCTTTCTGTGGGGCTATTAATAAATAAATCATTGCATTTTTTAATTAATGCCAACCCCTCTTTTTCTGGCAGATACCGGGGAATATCAGGATAACCATATTCAGGTTGCCATAAAAAACCATGTTCATGACCATAATAGTGTTGTAGATAAACATCTAATTGTAATTGCTGACTATAATTTTGTGGCGGTAAGAAAAAAACATCTTTATTGAGAGTGACACACTCATAAAATGTGGTAAGGCCTGGATTGGCCAATACCTTGCGGGCACGATGTAATTTCTGTAGAAACTCATGTCGTGAAAAACAGCCAATATCAACATGAGGATGTGTTTGGGCAAACATCTCTGCCAGATTGACGATCGTTTTACCCCCGCCAGCTATCGTAATATGGGGTTCCTGTTGCAGATAAGGAATAGCCAATAATTCTGCCAGGAAGTGGTAATAAAAATCCGTGGTATCGGCGTAGACAGTATCAATACCACCCAGCGTAATTAGCACCCCTTCCGGGGGAGAGTCATCCATCATGTATTGTTGCAGGGTACTGTGGAGGATCGGGGGTATCACTTGATAATCACCCAGTTTATCCTGAAACCGTTCAATATTGTGTTCTATTCCGTGAAAATCTTGAATAAACGTTTTTTCCGTTTGGTGTAGATCAACATGAAAATCATCCCACATCCAAAATAGCGTATCGATATAGATAATAGGCGTGTTAAATTTCGAGACAAAATCAATCGAATGTGGGTTTGTATTGCTGATATATAAACTTGCCCCTGAAATAAGCTCAGAATAACGTGAAAGATCCGAAACGGAAGTCGTATTACACTCATAAATCGCATCAAATAAGCCGGATGTTTGACCTAATTGAGAAGAGGTAAGTGTGCCTAATAAAATAAATTTAGTGTCTGACATTAATTTACTGCGATTTTTTAATTTCTCTACCACGTTTAACGTGGTAGAAATTGGCCCAAAGCAGAATGGATCTGCATCAAAAATAATATATGGTGAATTTTCTAGCATATTATTTCCTCATAAAGGAATATTTACATTTTCTATATCAAATTGTTTAGTATAAGGACAATATAAAAACGTACTGCCATGAAGATTATTAAGGTGAAATCGTCCCGAAAGATTGAGATCCTTTGCCATTAAATGGGCCAGGAAAATATTATGCAAATTTTGATGGGAAACTATAATCCGCATAGAAGACATTGAGAGTTCATCGCCAATTTGCATGATAAAACGATGAATTCTATTGGCTGCATCCGTTACTGGTTCTGAATCTTTGAAAGGCGAGTCAAGCGGAGTGTGCAGTAACCGCCAGGCATAATCTTCACCATAACGATGCGGGATCGCTTTAAGCTTCATGCCAATCAGTTCTTCTGGAAAGAATTCACACAATGCATCTGTTTCTTGCAGCAAACAAGAAGGCGTGCTTGAACTGAATGCTTTGGCGGTTTCAAGTGCCCGGCGTTGAGGTGAAGTATAAATAGTCTGCCATGGAAATTCCCCCAGTATTTGTTTACCGATTTTTTCAGCCTGTTTGACTGAGGCAGCATCAAGGGCAATTAAATTATCTTCAGGGCAATAGTCCAGATGATCAAGCGGAATAATTTGTCCGTGCCTGATCCAAAGTATTTTTAGGGGAAGTATGGGACCACTGTAATGCATGCGATCACCTGCTTGATGGCTTGACAGCCCGTGAGATTGCCAAAAAAGGTTGGCTTTTTTACCAACATCGGTTTCCAGATGAACCTGTGTTGCGCCGTGGCGGCGTCCCCATTGCAACATGGCATGCCATAATCCATGCCCCATCTTTTGGCGTTGATATTCATCCCTGATATAAAATTCAGCAATATTCAGGGTCACTTTTTCTTCCCGTTCAAGATACACATTGGCTAACCCTGCCAATTGCCCGGCATTCAGCAACAAAAACAACCCTCTGCCACCTTGCAGGATACGTTGCTTAAGGGTTGTATGGTTTTCTTTTGCCATCTCTTCTTCGGATTGATCGCCAAAAACTTCTGGCCAATGGCGTTGAAAATACTCGCCATAAAGGTGAAGAAATGCATTCCATGAAGAAGATTGAGGGGTAACTTGTTTGAGCTCTAACATTTTACTGACTCCATTCAACTCTGGGTGAACTGAACATCAACATAACCTTTTCACACCATTGGTGATAATTTGTACTGGAAAGCCCTTTTTCTTGCCGTGGTTCAGCAAGTAAAGGCTGAATCAGCCCCAGACGTTTAAGTAATGTTTGCAAAGAGGAGGAACACTGCCCCCAATTCAATACGGTACGGTAGGGGCTCGACTGGTAAGCAACGTACAGTGAAACATCGCGTATATCATCTTCAATGGCACTGGTTTTTAGACAGTCCCTTAATACTGAAAATTTTTCTTCAGCCGCAGTGGAAAAGATTGTCAAAATATTTATGACCGATGAAGGAACCGATTCCCTTCCTGTTAGACGAAGGCGTAATGCTCCTCCGGTACCAATAAGTTTGTTGCCATTGAAAGAATAATACGCGGCACTCACATGCAAAATCTCTTGCAGGCAATCTTTCCTGCCATAGCCCTGAGAAAGATCCAGAAATACGTGAACCTGATGGTTGTTTTGCATTTGCCGCAAAAATGCCAGACATCCCGGATCAATATAGCCCAAGGGATGAGCGAGAAGTACGGCACAGGGTTGTGGCCGGGCAATCAGCATTTTCATCAGGGCTTGGATATCTGCCTGTAAAATCATACTGGCTTGTGCCGGCGGTAAAACAGGGTAGAAAAGTGGTTGCCAATTTGCAGCGTAAACGGAATCAACCATACTTTGACATATCCACTCTGGCAGCAGGCAGTAACCCCGGGGCGCGATGGCCTGTAGATCCACATAGAAAAAATCTCGTACTGAGCGGCCATAATGGATCATATCTTCCAACCGCGTGGGATTTTCCGAAGACACGATATTTTCCGCAAACACTCTATTGTGGCCGGCCATCATGATGTAATCCTAAAATGAAGCCGTTCAATATATTGATTGGCTAATTGGTCATAGAATTCATTGTTCCTGCCCCAGAGATCAACCTGAAGGCCAGTATAAGGGCAGTAAAGCATTTCCAGATGACTCATCAGACAATGAATTCCCATTAGTCTTTCCCTACCCTGATCACTGCAACCCCATTTAGCGGCATACCATTGACCGGCGCCGTTATTTAGCATCAATGACCAGGCACCGGGTATATCCTTACCATCATAGGTAACAGCCAGATGGTAATGATGACTTTTGGATAACAGGCCGGGGAGATATTGGAGATCTTCACGGTTCAGACTGCGCATATCACTTTGCTGCGCCACCTTCCAGCTTCTGGAATCGACATCTAAAGCGTCCTGCCACAGTTGTTCAGTTTGCCCAGAGGTACTGTAACGAGTGACGGTCTTGTAGTTCCGTGCTTTTTTGAGACTGCGTTTTAATCGTGTTGAACGTTGGATCAAAAAATCAGTCACCGTTGTCTGAGGAGGAATATTGATAATGGGCGCTAACCATTGGCTATCTACAGAGCACCGTAATCCATGCCGTTGCACGAAATGCCGCAAGTCACGACAGGCATGGGAGTCTGCATTTAAATATTTAAATACAATGGGTTGAGATTGCTGTTGTAACAAAGCGAGCAATTCGATTTCTTCTTCAGCCATCAAGGTGAAATCAAAGAAAATATTGCTTTGCCACTGCTGGTGCTCTTCTTGCCAGACTAGGTCAATATGCTTAAAACGCTTACATTTTGGGTAACGCAACTCCGTTCCCAGCCGCCATAAGTGAGAAGTCGTTGGGTTGGCAAAAACATTGGTGGACACAGGTTGTTGCATAATATCCTGGCCTATCCGTTCCACAATCCTGTCTGTGGAATATTTCGCGCTATCCAATAAAGTTTCATAGGATAAATTGTCACTCCACAACTTATCCTGAGCCACTTCACTGATACGGGAATTCGGCAAACGATCTTCAACAGCACGTTCCTGATTACGGGTAAGCAGTGTTTCTTCCGGCGCAACAAGCCGATAATGCAGAATTCGGGCATTTTTTTGGGTAAACAGGGAATGAATGGCATCAATTTCTTCAGGATAAATAAATACACCATCCAAAATAATCAGATCACTGCCGGCATCAAGGCAATCATCAGCAACCTTTAACAGCCGCAAGGTATCTTCTATGATAATTTTTTGTGTGAGGTATGTGCGTGGCTCAACGAAATGATGAAAAGTATCCCACGGTAAATAGGAAACCGTCAGCCCCTGTGCCAACATCGTTTCTTTCAACTGATGACATGTGGTGGATTTGCCACTTGCCGGTGTTCCTCTAACAATAACAACGGTTTTATACTTCATTGCCCAATACCTTTGCTTGCCAGCCCTGCATGATATCTACAATCGAATGCGCGTTAAAAATAGTCTTATAATAATCATCGTGCCCCATTTTAGCGACACGATGTATGAGCTGTTTTGCCGTTAGGCGCAATTCAATTTTATGATTGCTGTTGCCCAAACACATTTCTTTGCCTTGAGTATTGGGTGCTGGATGGTAGAGTAATGTTCTGCAATTTTGCCCAATGGCACGGTAATAAATCTGGATTGCTTTTTCCTGCGTTGTATTTTCCACAAACAAAGCCTGTTTTGGCAAGATACCAAGGGCCGCACTGAGGAATTCAGGGGTATAAAGGGCAATATTTCGGTAATACACATCCAGTATCATTTGCTCTTCGTCGGTTCCTTGCGGATAAGTGGCACCCGGTTTTTTAGCATAAAGACCGTATAACATGGATTCCGGTAAAACTGTCTTGATGTGGGGAACCAACTGATCAATGTGCTGGCGAACTTTATCTTCTGATGTGTCTACCCAATGAATTGGGGGTAAAGGGATATTAAGTTGCTCTAAAACATAAATAATGCCAGCCTCCAACCACTCCCTCATTGTCTTATGATTGGCCTGTTCAGGTTCAAAATGCAGTAAATCCGCCATCATGATCGCTTCATAAGACTGAAAATAGAGATAAACAGAGGCATTATGTTGTGAAGCAATGATTGCCGGCAGCAGGGAATCAATCAAATCCTGCAATGAAAGCCGGGACGGAACGCCTTTTGCATAACAGATACAGGAGCCTCCCAACACATATTGGGCAGGCTGATTGTCAGTGTTGAGTTCGGTGCAAAAAACACTGTTTAATATCATGATAGATTACCTTCCATTACCCATTGCAAGACATTTTCATAAATTCCGTTATCAATGGGCACGGGCAAGCAAATACGATCAGCCACAATGGCAGAGTGTTTCTCTAATTCTGGCACAGGAACCGGCTTTTGTTGCAGGCACCAAGGGAAACGATCAGAGTAAGGAGAAAGTTGATTTTTTATAATCGGGTGATTAGCTAAATCCCATGCTTTCCAATCATACAATAGTGTTGAATTTAAACGTTCTGTCGGCAGTTTACTGCGTTTTAACCAGACAGACACCGGTATCGTCCCTTCTGGCCGTGGGGAAACCCAATCTGTAGGAAGATGTTTCAGAATTTCTTGGTAACGCGCTATTAATAAGGTGTAAAGCTGTTCAAAATTTTCCAATTGCTCAATCAGCAATGCCGCTTGTATTTCGTTGAATTTATTGTTGTCACCAAAACCAATGCTATTACTCCAGTCTGGGTAGCCCTCAGCGGTACGCTCTGCTCCGTGGTCAGTCATCATGCAGGCATTGATAAACAGGGGATGATTTTGGGCAATCAGTAAGCCCCCTTCACCACTGCTGATTAATTTATTCGCCTGAAAACTGAAACAACCATACTCTCCAAACGTACCGACAGGCTGATTCTGGTATTTCACCCCCATTGCCTGTGCACAGTCTTCAATCAGATGCACACGATGGTGTTGGCAAGTCTGGGCTATTTCAGCTATTGAAGCGGGAGTTCCTTCTAAATGAACAGCAATGACCGCCAGAGGTTTCGTCTCCATTTGATCCAATGTGCGGTTTAGCGCTTCCGGACACATCATGCCATTGTCATCAACATCAACGAGAACAGGGATTAATCCGCAACTCAATACCGCATTGGCCGTCGCGATAAATGAGATGGAAGGAATAAGCACACATTGCCCTATCTTGGGCCTCAACCCAAGCAGGGCAGCTTTAAGCGCGACAGTACCATTTGTAATCAGGTTGACGTACTGGGTATGCAAAATATTTTGCAACAACCTTTCTGCCTGAAAACAATATTGGCTTTCTGTGGCATACCTGAACACCGCTTTATTATCAAGGACAGTTTGCAAGCGGGATTGTACATTGTCTGCAATCTTGGTGTTACCGAGATAAGGTCTAAGATATGACATATTATTATCCTAATAATGAATATTATTAATATCACTTGCGCCAATGATGCACTGGTGCAGGGACTTTATTCATTTGAATGATTAAGTAAACGGCTATTGCAAGCAGTAAAAGTATGGAGAAACTCACCACCGGTAAAAAATATTGGGTAGAATCAGGAGCAATGGATACTGTTATTGCTGCGATTGGAAGTGAGAAATTCATGATGACCTGAAATACAGAAAATAAGCGGCCTTGTTGCATTTCCAATCCTTTTTGGTAAATGATTTTGGTAATCAAGACATTGAAATAAATTATCGCAATATTATAGAGAAGATAGAAAAAGGCTTTTTCATAAAAAGATTGCAACTGAAAGAACAGAACGCCGAATATAAACAGACTAATAAATATTGCAATAGGATAACGTTGGATACGGTTATCAACCTGTGTTTTGCTGAGTAATGTGGTGCAGAAAATCGGGATCAGAGCACTGAGTAAATAGAATAGGGTAACCAGATTATAATTTTTATTATCTAAACTTTCCATGACAATAACAGGAAGTGCCGCCATCAGAAAGGCATTGGCCAAAACAGTGAACACAACAGCAATGGCAAGCGTTTTATAATAATGCTGTTTAAATATCGCTTGTAGCCCAACAGTTAACTGCGACTTCTGCTCCACTGTACGTTTTATTTTTATTTTCAGCATAAGATAGCAGACATAGAAGTAAGGCAGCAGGGAAAACAATTTGATCGCGACAATGGTATCGATCCCTTGCGTAATCCCCAGCAATGCCCCCAATCCAGGCCCAAGAGCTGAAATCAGTGAAGTGGCAATAACAATGTAGAGGGAAACATTCAAATGTTTACTACCTTGTTGTTCAGCCCAATCATTAAGCTCATGCCAGGCAACACGCGACCAAGGAATTTCATAGGCAAAGAGAAACTCTAATATTGCAATAAACAAAAGCAATATAATGGGAGAAAATGCGATGCCACTTAGCAATAATATCAATAATAATAAGGTGCTGAATATTTCAACCAATAATATTGCAATACGAAATTGCCAAATATCTGTTGCATGATCAATTTTATAACCCCATAACAAAGCACCAACGGAAGTAAATAAAAAAATAACCCCCATATTGGCATAATAAGCCGTCGTCAGTGTATTTTCTGATAATAATATATAGGGGTATCCGACGGCAAGAATGCTCGACCCAACACCATTAATAAATAAAGAAATAAGAAACAAACTTCTTATCATCATATTAATCTTTTTTTATGTTTGTGTAATTGAATTTAGTCTTATAATATTTCAAATATTGCAGACATTCCTGTTCGTTTTTAGCAGAGCAAATAATATATCCCATTTTTTCCGTATAATGCGTGTTGGAAAAATAACTGCCCGTTTTGGCATATTGCTCCCATTCAATAACATGCTCATCAATAATTTCTTCTATGGGTGTTATGGCTCCTATTTCTCCAACCGGTGGATTAAAAATAATCATGCCAATACAATTGGGACTGGTTTGCTCTACGGATAAAGCCGGCTCATTCATCACTGAGGTCGGCGGCATTAATGTATCGATAAAAACATCAAAGGCATGTCTATTATTGGCTTGGGCGTGAAGATCGAATAACCTGAGCCCGGGTGGACGTGATGCGGTTTCGCAAAGTATCAGATTATCTGTACATTCTTCAATAAAGATTTCAGTGTGGGTGAAACCGTATTCGAGGTTGAATGCCTGTAGTATCCGCCGGTTAAATTCCAACAGGCGGTGGCTGTCTGGGGAATCCGGCAGCATGGTATGCCATATAAAATGACCGGACTCGGCCTGCGCAGAAGCAAGCAGTGAACACGCATAAACACCAATACCTTGATAAATAATCTCATGCCGGAGGACAGCGGTATCAACATGCAGCAACCTGCCCTGAATTTTCTCTTCAACCAGATACTCTTCAGGGGCATCAAGTTCCTGCAATGCATAGCGTAAAGAAATACGGTCAGAATATTCTGTGACCCCCATTGATCCCCAAAATGATCGCGGTTTTACAATAAAGCCGACTTGATTGCCTTTATGTTTGGCAGAGGCTTCGACTGATTCAGTAAACGCCTCGAAATGTTCAGAAGAGTTAAGCATCTCTGAAGCCAGCGTGAATTTGGGGCAAGAAATTCCATATTCACTGGCTATCTTCCGCATTATCCATTTATCTCTAAATGAACGAGCAACATCAATAAAACGGGGATTTTGATTAATATGGCTGGCAATCGTGGCCATCAATTCAACATGCAGCTCAGAAAAAGCCATAAAATAATCAATATGAATAAGCTCAGTGATCATTGAAACATTTTTTATGACCTGTTTCAGTGCTTCTATGATTCCGTCAGTAGCATAGTTAGCCAACGGATCATCAATAACTAAATAGGCTAATGCTAAAGAACAATCCGTTGAGTCCAACCATTTTTTCTTGACCAACAGAATCATATTTAAATGATGTTGATAGCATTGTTGAATAAAACGCTCACTATCTTTGATATCTGGCATACAAAAAATAGTCGGTTGCCCGCGATGAAAACTCACCTGATTATTGATATGAATTTCTAGAGACATCGTATCACCTTAATCTATTGGCAGGATCACAGCCTTTAATACAGTCGCAGGTGATGACGGGGTACATTTTTTTACGAAACAACGAAAATTTATCGCCGTGCCAAATATCGTGCAGTGAGCTGGTCAGAACATTTCCCATAATGTATTGATCAGGGTTTGGACGGTACATCGTTGTATCGCAAGGGTAGACATTTCCTGTAACGGCATCAATAAATAGTGTTGTCAGCGGGATCGCACAGGCTTTTTTACTGGAGGCGTTATAATTTCCCATTTCAGCACGAGAATAATCGTCCTCACTGCGACCGAAAATCTCGTAATTAGCATCCATGAATAAATGGCGTGGAATTTGTTGACTTTCCAATAGATCATTTATTTTCTGCATAAACAGTTTAATTTGCTCTTTATTTAAAAACAGCAATGGATAATCTTTAATTGGAATCAGGTTAACACCATCCACATTCAACTCAGCCATTTTAAGCAGAAACTTATCAATTGTGTCATAATTCAGTGATGTCACAACATGATTAGTGATGATAATCGCATTCGGTATCTCCTGCTTAATATATTTCATTGCATCATAAAGATTGTTGGTTAACCAACGAATACCTCGTGATTCAGCATTTTTTTCAGGCTCTACATGATCAATGGAAATATAAAACTTCCTGACGAGATGACTTTTATTTTCCATGCGGTTGAAAATTTTCTTTGATAAAGCGGTTCCATTGGTGGTAATAGAAATAGGTGTATTTTTATTGCAATCCAAAATTGCCAGAAAATCTTTTGATAAGAAGGCTTCCCCCCCATGAATATTAACTTCCTGTGGGGATAGGGCCTCCAACTCCTGCCAAAGTTTAATTATGTCTATTTGCTTATGTGCGTCAACCTGAGCCGTTTGCCAGACATCGCAAAATTCGCAACGCGCATTGCAAATATTATTCATACGAATAAACGCATAATTAAGTTTAGGGGTAATAAAAAGCTTTTCAGGGTCTAAACCAATAGGGTATTTCGCAATGGCGATTTTTTCTTCCATATTGCTTCCCACGTAAACACGAATTAAAATCCCAAAGTGATAATTATTTTTGTTGATTAAAACAATTAGAATGGGTTTTTGTTTTGACAGGTTTTCGACTCTACAGCAACTTTACTGATAAGCAATATCAAAAATAAATATTGAATTAATATTTGTAATTATTATTTTTTATTGGTAATTCAGATAATTTACCATGGAGAAATATCGTTATTCCAGAAAAGCGATCTTAATAATAATTATTTTCATCAGCAAAACAGGTGGCCTGTATTTTGACATCAGCAAAAAATATCAATTAATGAGTGTGAGTTCTTTGGTATTTCCCCGTTGCTGTCCGGTGCTTCCGACTGGAAATTAATTCAGAGATTTGAACAATCATCCCCTTTGATGTCATTAATAGAAAAAAGCCCTTAAAATAAGGGCCTGATGAAAATATTTTACCTATTAAGTCTAAAGTGAACCTTAGAACGGAATGTCGTCATCGAAATCCATTGGGGGTTCATTGCTCTGTGGTGCTGGGGACTGCGCCGGACGAGATGGGGCGGCTGCTGCGCCGCCACTGAATTGCTGTGATGACTGTGGCTGCTGTGGTTGTCCCCAGCCGCCTTGTGCTGGTGCATCTTGCCCTGCTGCACCGCCACGGCCGCCCAGCATTTGCATTGTGCCACCCACATTGACCACAACTTCAGTGGTATAACGGTCCTGGCCATTCTGATCCTGCCATTTACGTGTCTGCAAAGAACCTTCGATGTAAACCTGAGAACCTTTGCGCAAATATTCACCAGCGACTTCTGCCAGTTTGCCGAACAGCGAGACACGGTGCCATTCCGTTTTCTCTCTCATCTCACCGGTTTGCTTATCACGCCAGCTCTCAGACGTTGCCAGAGTAAAGTTGGCGACTGCACCTCCATTCGGCATATAGCGAACTTCTGGGTCCTGCCCCAAATTACCCACTAAAATTACTTTGTTTACGCCTCTGCTGGCCATTGGGAATACTCCTGATGAAATGAATTTTACTAAAAATGAACTTCTCTAATTATAAGCGAAGTAGTTTACCATGCGAGGGCTAAGTTTAAACATAAACCCGTTATATTATACTTTGCGAAATGCATCGTATTTTACATTGTGACATTGTGATGGTTGCAGCATGATTTCTCATCAAATACTGTATATCCATTCAGCAATGTTTGTGCAATAATAACTCGTTTACGAGTATTGCTCTATCAATAATCTGGGAAGTGGTATATGGATAACATCGAAGTTCGGGGCGCCCGCACCCATAATCTCAAGAATATCAATTTGGTAATTCCCCGTGACAAATTAATCGTCATTACCGGGCTATCTGGCTCCGGTAAGTCATCTCTGGCTTTCGATACCCTGTATGCAGAAGGCCAGCGCCGTTATGTGGAATCACTCTCTGCATACGCCCGACAATTTTTGTCATTGATGGAAAAGCCGGATGTCGACCATATTGAGGGGCTATCCCCTGCCATTTCAATTGAACAAAAATCAACTTCCCATAACCCGCGTTCTACGGTCGGGACAATTACCGAGATCCACGATTATCTTCGCCTGCTGTTTGCCCGTGTAGGCGAGCCCCGTTGTCCTGAGCACGATATCACGCTGGCAGCGCAAACGGTCAGTCAAATGGTGGATAATGTGCTGTCATTGCCAGAAGGCCAAAGGCTGATGCTATTGGCTCCGGTGGTCAAAGAGCGCAAAGGGGAACATTCCAAGTTATTGGATAATCTCGCAGCACAAGGCTATATCCGCGCCCGTATTGATGGTGAGGTATGCGACCTTTCTGATCCACCAAAACTGGAATTGCAGAAAAAGCATACTATTGAGGTGGTTATTGACCGCTTCAAAGTCCGTTCTGATCTTGCTCAACGACTGGCCGAATCATTCGAGACTGCACTGGAATTATCCGGCGGCACTGCTGTTATTGCCAATATGGATGATGAACAGGCCGAAGAACTCATCTTCTCCGCCAATTTTGCCTGTTCAATTTGTGGTTACAGCATGAGTGAACTGGAGCCCCGGCTGTTCTCATTCAATAACCCCGCCGGCGCTTGCCCGACTTGTGACGGTTTAGGTGTTCAGCAATTTTTTGATCCTGAGCGTGTTATCCAGAACGGTGACATTTCTCTTGCCGGCGGTGCAATCCGTGGTTGGGATCGTCGTAATTTCTATTATTTCCAGATGCTGAGATCGCTGGCAGAACACTATAAGTTTGATATCGAAGCCCCCTTTAATCAGTTAAGTGCGTCCATCAAAAAAGTGGTTTTATACGGCTCAGGCAAAGAATCCATTGAGTTCAAATATACCAATGACCGTGGTGATGTGACTGTCCGTAATCATCCGTTTGAAGGCGTCCTGCACAATATGGAGCGTCGCTATAAAGAAACGGAATCCAGCGCCGTCAGGGAAGAATTAGCAAAATATATCAGCAATCGTTCTTGCATCTCTTGTGAAGGCACCCGACTGCGTAAAGAAGCTCGTTATGTCTTTATCGACAACATGACATTGCCGCAAATTTCAGATTTCAGCATCGGTCATGCCATGGCGTTTTTCCAAAATATCAAACTGAGCGGGCAACGTGCGAAAATTGCGGAGAAAGTCCTGAAAGAGATCGGCGACCGCCTTAAATTCTTGGTTAATGTCGGATTAAATTATCTGACGCTCTCCCGCTCCGCTGAAACCCTTTCCGGTGGTGAAGCCCAACGCATTCGTTTAGCCAGCCAAATTGGGGCCGGGCTTGTCGGTGTCATGTATGTTCTGGATGAACCTTCCATAGGCCTTCACCAACGTGATAATGAGCGCTTGCTGGAAACATTGCTGCACCTGCGCAATCTGGGAAATACCGTTATCGTCGTTGAGCACGATGAAGATGCCATTCGTGCCGCAGATCATATTATTGATATTGGTCCCGGAGCCGGGGTGCACGGCGGAGAGATTGTTGCCGAAGGCACCATCAACGAGATCATGGCGAGTGAAAGATCCCTTACCGGTAAATTTTTGAACGGTGAACGTCAAATTGCCATCCCAACGCAGCGTGTTCCTGCCAATCCGGAAAAAATGCTGAAACTAATTGGAGCAAAAGGCAATAACCTGAAAAAGGTAACATTACAGCTGCCTGTCGGCCTGTTTACCTGCATCACGGGGGTTTCTGGCTCAGGTAAATCAACGCTAATCAACGATACGCTGTTTCCCATCGCCCAACGCCAGCTAAACAACGCAACAAACAGCAACCCAGCACCTTATATTGATATTCAAGGGCTGGAGCATTTCGACAAAGTTATCGATATCGATCAAAGCCCTATCGGCAGAACCCCCCGTTCAAACCCAGCGACTTATACCGGTGTATTCACTCCCGTCAGAGAATTGTTTTCAGGTGTTCCCGAATCTCGGGCTCGTGGTTATACACCGGGACGTTTCAGTTTTAACGTTAAGGGCGGCCGCTGCGAAGCATGTCAGGGCGATGGCGTAATTAAGGTTGAAATGCATTTCCTGCCTGATGTTTATGTGCCCTGTGATCAATGCAAGGGCAAGCGTTATAACCGTGAAACGCTGGAAATCCAATATAAGGGCAAGAATATTAACGAAGTGCTGAATATGACAATCGAAGAGGCCCGGGAATTTTTCGATGCCATCCCCGCACTTTCTCGTAAACTGCAAACCTTGATAGATGTTGGCCTCTCTTATATTCGTCTGGGGCAATCTGCGACAACACTGTCAGGCGGAGAAGCTCAACGGGTAAAACTGGCGCGGGAGCTTTCCAAACGCGGAACAGGCCAGACACTGTATATCCTTGATGAGCCCACTACCGGCTTGCATTTCGCCGATATCCAACAGCTGTTGTCTGTTTTGAATCAGTTGAGAGATCAGGGGAATACAATTGTTGTGATCGAGCATAATTTGGATGTCATTAAAACTGCCGACTGGATTGTCGATCTTGGCCCGGAAGGTGGCAGTGGTGGTGGTGAAATTTTGGTGTCAGGCACACCGGAAGACGTCGCTCAATGTGAAATATCACATACTGCTCGTTTTTTGAAACCAATACTTGAGCGCAAATAAGGTAACATTACAGCCTTGTTACTTTTTTTGTTGCCGTAAAAGGGTCGTAGTGACGGTATTGTTGTAAAGGTATAATTGTAACGGCATTGTTGTAACGGCATTGCAGTGAAAGCATGTGGCAAGGGGCTTCAGCCCCTTGCCGGAAAGCAGTGTTGGGTGGGTGAATTCATCCTCAAAGAATTAGCCATTCCCGTGTCATCTCGTTGCATTTTAAATCCATTGAGTAAAATCCGTTTAATATATGTACAGATGAGCTTTTGGACAGGCATTTGGCATGAAGCAAACTTTTGTGCATAAGTATTGTATTGTTGTTCTAATATTATTATTGATCACATTTTTCATGTTTTAATGTCATAATGGCATAACATATATCTTAAATGCATAATGGAGATAAAACATGTATATGTTTTTACCGTTTTTAATCGCGTTAGTTATTATTGCTACCGTTATTCTTGGCAAGAAAAAACTGACATACGTACTTTGGTTTGCCTTATTCATCATCACGGTATTCTGGTTTAAATATCATGCCACTGATGCCCTGAATCTTTCTTTCTGACCGGAGGCCGTAATGAATAATAGCATGTCAGTACAACGTAATATTAGTCTCGCAACAACCTTAAATATTGTTGGTTTATTCGGTATCAGTGTCATCTTAATTGTTGCCTTTTATTACCAATTAGCGCGCTTTGAACTCCCCTGCCCATTATGTTTATTGCAACGTGCCGGCATCATAATGATTGGTTTTGGTTTTTTATTTAATATTTATTTCGGCATAAAAAATGCCCATTACAGCCTTTCAATATTTGGCGCACTTGTGACTGGATTCGTTGCCATGCGTCAAGTTTCTCTGCATATCCTGCCGGGAGATACAGGGTATGGTTCAACTTTCTTTGGATTACATTTTTATACTTGGGCAGCAGTTCTGTCTATTCTGACTATTATTGCTATCGCGATTATCATGCCACTGAAAGCGGGTAATAATGATCCGGCAAGATCGGCTCCACCAGCATTAGGTAAAGTTGCGATGGGGCTATTTGCATTCTTGATTGCAGCCAATCTGGTTTCTACCATTCTGGAATGCGGCGGGGGGCAATGTGATGACAACCCGGTATTCTATCAATTACTGAATAAATAATCGTTTTCCTACCTGCAATTAAAGTCGGAAGGCTGTTATATTTCAGCAGCCTTCCACTTTCTACCTGAATGTCCAGATGACAATAATGCTCAGCAGTCCCATTAAGATTATCGAGCCTGCATCGCAGAATCGATGAAATAACAGACCTCATGTGCCTCTTCAGGTGTCGGAACTTCCAATTTACTGAGCATTCTGTCCATTATCTTATCCGGTACTGCATATTCACGCTGGCTATTTTGTTGACGCCAGCATTTATAGTTTTGTTCAATGTAAACAATTCTCACTTTGGCATTATAATTCACGAACAGCTTAATCAATTGCTGGCGCATTTGTCCTGTCAGATTTGTTGCATTCCAAATAAAATCGTTGCCATTCCGAAGGTTTTCTCTGGCCTGATGCTTTGCTTGCTGTACAACCCAGCCATTAGCCTCTTTATCTTCAGGATTAATCCGATGCTCCCGACGGATGGCATCCAGACTAATAACCGGTATGTCTTTACCATTCTGTTGGATAAAATAATCTTTACCCATTCCCGGCAAGCCACACAATACAGTCACCTGACTGCCATAATCATCATAGGGCTGATAATCCGGTTGGTGGCTGTCCGTCGAAAAGTAATGAAACCGGCTTTCTCCGGAAGTAAACTGCCTTGGCTCCCGCCAACAACCTTGCTCACGACAATACAGTTCAAATAGCTCAATGCGCTCAAGTAACTCTTGTGCATCATGACATTCCCGCCCAAGCACATCAGCTTTTGCCAGCAAAGTCAGTAAATAAGTATCTACACGCAATGATGCCGCCAATAATGCTTTTTGTGGCTCTGGCTTTTCCATTAACCACAATGGAAGCCCATGGAAACGGACAAGTGCAGCAATTTGCTCCCTGATGACAAATGGCGTCGGTATTTGCTGAAACAAGATCTGCCTCGTCGTCAGCTCACCTTTACGGGCATGTCCCGGAGAAACAATGCGCCTATCCCAGTCAACCCGCGTTGTACTACGTTTTTCAACGTCATGCAGTAATGCTGCCGTCCAAAGAATCTCCTGCTCTTCAGGTGTCAGTGAAGAATATTCCGGTAATTGCTCCAATGCTGCCAATACCATTTGGGTATGTATCGCAACATCCCCTTCCGCATGGTGCACAAGATCTTGTTGAACCCCGTGCATATCAGCAATAAAAGGGAAGGCAGAAGATAAGTAATCCCATGATTTGTTATGACTGAATACCCAACTCATGAATTATCTCCTTCCACGCCAGATTTCTTCGGCTCTGCGTAACGTTCAAAACAGAGGGGAGCTCTCTGCCAATTGTGTTTCCAGTGTATATCTGTTTTGACATGATTTTTTCGCACATATTTAAAAACATGATGTGCAAAATCCGTTACTGGGTATTCCCCCGCATCACGGCTAACAATGCCTTCCATTGAACATAACTGCTGGTTTTGTATATCCCATGAAGAAAAGCGACTTTCCTGTTTTGCTGTTTCTATTATATTTTGCATAAATTCAGCTTCATCCCTTGTATCAGGAATGGCAATTTCAGGTGCAGTCGGGAAATCAAATAATGAAGCATAAAATTTTACTTCTTCCCAACTCAACCACGTATCTTTAATACGTACAGCAAATACAAAGAAATATTCTTCAAGGTAACGGTATTCAATAGAATGAATGGCATAAAGATTTTCACCGAAAATTTCCACGTCACCTAAATCATTTTTAATTAACTGCCAACGTTGACGAATTTGCTGTGTCCATGCTGATTGTGTTGGAGCTGCATGTGAACGGGCAAATAAACCATATTTATTCAGGCAATTGTTTTCACCGTCTAATTTTTCTGTATGAATAAGACGACTAATTTTTTGCACATCTTGCCACCAGTGATGATTAATACGATCATCACTGGTTGTGCCTGGCGAGAACGGATAATGAAACGTTCTACCATATTTTCTTGATTGCATATCCATAATGCTTCTACTCTTCGGCTAACTATCCCAATAAAAGCGAAATAACGCTTTTACAGATGAATGTTCATCCTAATAACTGATGAAAGAGCTCAAGTGTTGGTATTACATTTTCTTTATTTCCATTCAGCTAATCTTTTAAAGTCAAAAAGATTAAGTTAATTATTGGGTTGAGTTTGAGATTAAAGGAGAGGTGTAAAAACCCAGACAGTTGTTATATCAAGGCAATTGTTATATCAAGGAAATTTTTATATCCAGGCGGTTACTATATATGAAACGATAATAGATTGATACCTTGAGTAAATTTCAACCATTAATAAACAATAAAAACCTATTATTTGGCGCTATAACAGAGATATCTGTAATATAAAGACGCACTTTATTTTATCAGGCAAAATATTCTGTATGACTTATCCAATAAAACGAACCCTTCATCCACTCAGTTAATGCGTTTCCCCCGTTCATCACTGTCATCAGAACAGGGGATAATACTGTTTCCGTTCAGGTAAGGGATTTGTTAGTTCCGCTCACTTACCGCAGCAAATGCTTCTGCAATGCGTTGTACGTTATTGTGATTGACGCCAGCCATGCAAACACGGCCACTACTGACCAGATAAACCCCAAATTCGTTACGCAGCCTGTCGACTTGTTCACTATTGAATCCGGTATAACTGAACATCCCACGTTGATTCAGAAAGTGATCAAAATTGGTTTCAGGCAGGGCCTTTTGCAATGCACTCACCAAAACTATTCGCATTTCCCGCATCCGCACACGCATCTGCTCAACTTCATCCAGCCATTGGTTTTTCAATTCCGGATTGCCTAATATTCTGGCAACAACCTGCGCCCCAAAGTTGGGTGGGCTGGAGTATATACGACGCACACTTGCTTTTAGCTGCCCCAATATGCACTCGGTCGTTGCTTCATCTTCACCGATCACCGACAAGCCGCCAACACGCTCACCATAGAGTGAAAAGATTTTCGAAAATGAATTGCTGACCAAGCAAGGCAAGCCTGCATTTGCCATTGCACGGATAGCATAAGTATCTTCTTCCATACCTTCTGCGAATCCCTGATAAGCGATATCAAAAAAAGGTATCAGCTTCCGCTCTTCCACAACCTGAACGACTTGATCCCATTGGTCATGAGTTAAATCTGAACCTGTTGGATTATGGCAACAAGGATGCATCAAAATAATGCTTTTTGCTGGCAATTGCTGCAATTTTGCCAACATTTCATTGAATTTTACCCCTTTGGTTTCATTATCAAAATAAGGATAATAATTCACCTTGATCCCTGCTCCGGCAAAAATAGCAGCGTGATTTTCCCATGTAGGATCACTGCACCATACGTCAGAATCAGGAAAATAACGGTGCAGGAAATCAGCGCCCACTTTCAATGCACCTGACCCCCCCACAGTTTGAATAGTTGCAATCCGCTTCTGATTTAACAGTGGATGATCTTTACCAAACAGTAATTCCTGAACTGCTGCCCGATATGCCAATAAACCTTCCATGGGCAGATAAAGAGAAGCCGACTGAGGCAAAGCATAAATTTGTTTTTCTGCCGTCGTCACCGAATGCAATTGTGGCGTTATACCCTGTTCATCGTAATACAGCCCGATGCTCAAATTAATTTTGTCTGTCCGAGGATCTTTTTTAAATTCTTCCACCAATGACAGGATGGGATCGCCTGCATATGCATCAACATTCTGGAACATCAAGTTATACTCCCTGCTATTAAATTATCCCCTGGATCTTTTAAGTTACAGCGTTCAGCTTGCTGTTTTATTGGCTGTAGCTGGAATCTCTCAGGCATAAAAGAATTCATCAACAAACAGTATAACTTATCGAATTATTCGTCCAGATATTCCATTTCAACTCGTGAAGTTAATTTAGTTATCAATTCATAGGCACTGATACCTGAATGCTCCGCGATTTTTTCAACGGGTAAGACACTACCCCAAAGAGTCACTTCATCCCCGACCTTGTCCTGACATGCCGGCCCTAAATCCACGGTGATCATATCCATTGAAACCCGCCCAACAATCGGCACTTCCCTGCCATTGATAAATACGGGTGTCCCCGCAGGCGCACTGCGAGGGTAACCATCACCATATCCCATCGCCACAACACCAATACAGGTATCTTGCTCACTGCTCCATGTTCCCCCATACCCTACCGATTCCCCTATCTTATGTTTACGCACAGAAATTAAACGGGATTTTAATGTCATGGCGGGCAGCAATTTAAAGTCAGCGGCAGTTTTGTCTGCTATTGGTGAGGCTCCGTACATCATGATGCCGGGGCGCACCCAATCCAAATGAGCCTGTGGCCACAATAAAATCCCCCCAGAAGCAGCGATGGATTTTTCACCCGATTTATCCGCAACGAATGCCATAAAATGGTCAATTTGTTGTTGGGTTGTCTCGACTTCTGGTTCATCCGCACGGCTAAAATGGCTGATGATATTTACGGGTTGCTCTACGTTATGGCAACGTTTCAGACGTTGATAAAATGCCTCCGCTTCATCAAGCCGGACGCCCAAACGATGCATGCCTGTATCCAATTTCATCCAGACTTTAATCGGACGGGGCAAATCAGCCTGTTCCAGTGCTTCTAATTGCTCAATGCAATGCACAACGGTATCAATATGATTAACAACCAAAACGGGTAAATCAGCAGCTTCAAAAAAACCTTCCAAAAGCAAAACGGGTTTCACAATCCCGCCACTGCGCAAGGCAAGTGCTTCCCCAATTCGGGCAACACCGAAACAATCAGCGCCTTCCATCGTGTACGCCGCTTCTAATAAACCATGCCCATAGGCGTTTGCTTTCACAACTGCAATGACTTTGCTATCAGGTGCTTGCTTCCTGACTTGTTGCAGATTATGTCGCAGAGCGCGGCGATCGATAACAGCAGTTGCCGATTTCATTTCATCCCCTTTTTATTATTTTCCAATGAGGCCTGACAATATAATAACCTACCGCCATAAATACCGATGATGACAGATCAGGTGAATATGAACGATAGGCACTGAATTTATTCGTCGCTGTAGCTTGGCCCTGCGTAATCATCGAACCGTGACCATTGGCCGTTAAACGTCAGCCTTACCGTACCGATAGGGCCGTTACGCTGTTTACCAAGGATAATTTCTGCCACACCTTTTAGTTCACTGTTATCGTGGTAAACCTCATCACGATAAATAAACATGATCAAGTCGGCATCCTGTTCGATAGAGCCCGATTCACGCAAGTCGGAGTTAACCGGGCGTTTATCGGCTCGCTGTTCCAAACTACGGTTAAGCTGGGAGAGTGCGACAACCGGCACTTGAAGCTCTTTCGCCAAGGCTTTCAGTGAACGGGAAATTTCCGCAATTTCCAGTGTTCGGTTGTCCGATAAAGAAGGAACCCGCATCAATTGCAGGTAATCGATCATAATTAAACTAAGCCCGTCATGTTCACGGAAAATCCGCCGCGCACGGGAACGCACTTCTGTTGGTGTCAAACCGGAAGAATCATCAATATACATGTTACGTTTTTCCAGCAGAATCCCCATCGTACTGGAAATACGCGCCCAATCTTCATCATCAAGCTGCCCCGTACGAATGCGTGTTTGGTCCACACGGGAAAGAGATGCCAACATACGCATCATAATCTGGTTGCCAGGCATCTCCAGACTGAAAATCAAAACAGGTTTATCCTGATCCATTGCTGCATTTTCGCACAAGTTCATCGCGAATGTGGTCTTACCCATTGAAGGACGCGCCGCCACGATAATTAAATCGGATTTTTGCAAGCCAGCGGTCTTTTTATCCAAATCCCTGTAACCGGTAGAAACCCCTGTTACGCCATCATGCGGGCGTTGGTAAAGCAGTTCGATTCGCTCTACGGTTTCTTCAAGGATCTGCTCAATGCCTTTCGGCCCCTCATCTTTATTGGCCCGATTTTCTGCAATCTGGAATACCCGTGATTCTGCCAGATCCAGTAATTCCTCGCTGGTTCGACCTTGTGGGTCATAGCCGGCATCAGCGATTTCATTGGCAACCGAAATCATGTCCCGAACGACGGCACGCTCGCGGACAATATCAGCATAAGCATTGATATTTGCTGCACTTGGGGTATTTTTCGATAACTCCGCCAGATAAGCGAATCCGCCGACATTATCGAGCTGACCATTCTGTTCCAGCGACTCCGATAATGTGATCAGGTCAATAGGCTTACCCGATTCAAGCAAGCGCTGCATTTCAGAGAAAATACGTCTGTGTGGTCTGCTGAAAAAATCATTGCTAGTAACTCGCTCGGATACGTTATCCCAACGTTCATTATCCAGCATCAAACCGCCCAACACGGATTGCTCTGCTTCCAAAGAGTGGGGTGGAAGTTTCAGCCCTTCCACTTGGCGATCTTTTGGTTCAGCCATACTGTTGTTAGTTGGTTTTTTTCCAGCCATGTATACCGCTTCAATCTACTAAAAAAAGAACAAAATAGCGCATCAGTATACGCCATGAAAACAACCTTGAGTAATTATAATAGTCTACACTTATAGCTAAGGCATAATTACTTGATATTAAATAAATAAATTACCTTTGCTATCCTTTTCATTAAATGTACTTAAGTACTCTGGGCTTGTGAGAGGAGGGGCGATGGAAACAGTGCTTTATTTGACGTCCGTGTCCATTCAGGAAGGTTCAATGTGGAATCAATGACAATCATCCTCAGGAAAATTAAACCTGCAATTATCCTCCTTTAGCAGAAGGAATTTGCACTCTAACAGAAACAAACCTGCCTTCGGGGATATCAATCAAATCACCATCAGTGTGGCCTTCTCTTATATTTCTGGCGAAAACAGGAACATCGGAGTGTTCACGATGATACGTCATTAATTTAATCGAGCCATCGGGGAGAATTTCATGGTTGACCCAAATCAATGGTAGTTTGTTCTGGCATAGGGGGGCTTCTATACTGTCTAACGCGCTATCATTATTGAATCCCCCAACGCCTGTGATGAGATATGTACCCTTTGATAAACGCTCGACGGTAGCACCGTTGGATTCATCATTTGTTTCAAATGAACCATCAGAGAACATTTTGATTATTGGAGATATTTTTTTACAAAACCACTGGCATCAACATAATGTTGAGATGTTGACATGAGAGAACCAGTTCCTTTGGGTAAAGATTGCACATGCCTGTTTGAGCCGTCTGGATTTCTATCTATGAAATTTAATAGAATAGATTCGTCATCGGGAGTTCCTTCCATTCTCCAATAGGTTCCGTTATCTCTATATGATATAACCCCTCCGTAATTACCGGATCTAATGTGTATAGAACCTGTAGTGACTGAATCTTCTTTTACAACCAACACTCTTTTGTTATTAATATCTACAGCATACCCCAAAGTATCAGCGCCACCACCCCGCACAACGCCTGTCTGAATATTATTGGCGTACCACCCATAACTGGTGTAGGCCACTAGTTTATTTGATTCTTGGTGTGGAGCAGATACCAACCTCACAGGGTTACTTTCTTTCGGCGTCGTTTCTACCTGCTGAAATTGAAAAGATCCCGGATAAACGCCTCCATTTGCTGCTACCGCCCCTATATTTTTTATAAACTCCGCTTTATCTGGTATATCAGCGCCATTCTGCTGTTTCTCCAAATAAAGGTTAGAATTATTGTTAAGCGCGTTTTGATTGGCTGTGTTCGCCAAATCATAGGCTTTCTTGACAGCCTTAGAGGTTGCGGCGGTTAATTCACTGTCACTGTCTGTTTCATCACTTAAAGTAACGAATCCCGGTTCTACATGAGTTGCATAGGGGTGATTACGACTGGCGGCGTGTTTATCAATGGCTTCTTTAATTGAATCTTTGACATATTCCGGCGTGGTAACAGTAACCAGATTACCATTTTCTGAAACAGGTGCATCAGGCTTCTTATCTTGCATGGTTATTCCCTCATTTAATCAACAATACATATTGTTAAGTTACATGAAGGCGGTGGGATACTTCTCCGCCTGTGAACATCAATAAAATTGGCTCATCAATACTGGAGTAGTACGGCTTGACTAATATTTGGTAGGGAGCATGTTTTGATGGCAGAATGACATAAAATGACAAGTAGGGAATTAATAAAATATATCTGATAACTGATAAAACGTGGTGAAGCAAAGAAAAAACTTCATATAACTTATGTATAATAGAATTAAATTCATAAAACACCAAAATCAGCACTATAAAAAGACAAATAAAAACATCTTTCATCTAAAAAGATGAAATATAAAACCAAAAGATAAATTAGAATATTATTTTTCATTGTCATAATGAATGCCTTTGTGATATTACTTCTTGAATTCTTCATAAACACAAGAAAATTTCACGAAGATTTTTATGTCAAATTACCTGTATTTTTTCTTTCTATATAAACAGGATGGAGTTTCACAAGACTATATAAAGGCAAAAGAATGGTTTCAGAAATCCTGCGATAACGGATATCAGATAGGATGTGAATCTGTTGAAAAAATAAAAATACATGGTGAATAATTCCAAAAATATATTATTTCATGAATGTTTTTAATAAAAAACTCATTATAGTATAAGTGATGAGTTTTTTAATATTTATTGCATTATAAATCATCCAAAACAGTATATTTTCCCGAAAAACAGAGGAAGTCGATATAAAATTAAAAGCTATCCTGAATAATAGCTAAATATTTTTTAACTCTATTGTTTTAAAATAGCGAATTGTTTCTTTGCCCCCGGTGTGTTAAATCGCCTCCCATATTCCTTCAAATATTAGTCAAAATGAACCTTAGGAATACCGTTAAATTTACGCAGATAGCGTTTAGGCTGATTCCAAAATTTATCGAAACCATTGTTGGGATTTCGGCAATTTTTGGGGTCAGCATACTCGGTATTGTGTTTGATCCGATAGTGCTTAAAGAATGAGAAAACGGCGATAAACACTGTAACAACATACAACTAAATAATTTATTCATTATTTGGTATTTATATAAAAACAATCGTCATGGACAAACTTCAGAACACAAAGTTAATATATATCATCTGTAATGATTTCAGTGACATTTACGCCGTTTGTAATATTCTCATTGCAAACGTGCAAAGCTCTTCCCAATAATCCCTACATAACGAGAGAGTTACTATGGCAAAACACATCAAATTTTCCGCTGCTGGCGGCCCTGAAGTGCTCCAATATTGTGAATTTGTTCCTGCTGATCCTGCCCCGGATGAAGTACAAGTCGAAAATAAAGCGATCGGAGTGAATTATATTGACACCTATGTCCGCAGTGGACTCTATCCAACAGCCAGTTTGCCATCAGGCCTTGGCATGGAAGCCGCAGGCGTGGTCACCCAAGTTGGTTCACAGGTCACATCAATTAAAGTAGGTGATCGCGTGGCTTATGCTCAATCTGCCGTTGGCGCATACAGTGAAGTGCATAATGTAAAGGAAAGTAAGATAGCGCTGCTCCCCGATGCCATTTCATTTGAGCAGGCTGCCGCATCATTGTTGAAAGGCCTGACCGTTTACTATCTGTTTTTTCAAACACATCAAATTCAGAAAGATGAAATCTTCTTATTCCATGCTGCCGCAGGTGGTGTCGGCTCAATTGCCTGCCAATGGGCAAACGCCGTGGGCGCTAAGTTAATCGGAACCGTGGGTTCTGATGATAAAGCGTCTCAGGCTAAAGCCGCGGGAGCTTGGCAAACTATCAACTACAACCGTGAGAATATAGTAGAACGAGTCTTGGAAATGACGGATGGGGAAAAAGTGGGTGTCGTTTATGATTCCGTAGGCAAAGCCACATGGCTGGATTCACTCAACTGCCTGAAACGCCGTGGCTTGATGGTCAGTTTCGGCAATGCCTCCGGGCCTGTTACCGGCGTTGATTTAGGAATTCTCAACCAAAAAGGTTCTCTGTTTGTTACTCGCCCCGCAGTTAACGGCTATATCACAACCCGCGAAGAATTGAATGAAGGCAGCAAGGCGCTGTTTGATCTGATTGCCACAGGTAAAATCAAGATCAACATACCAGAAAACCAAAAATTCCCATTAAGCGAAGCCGCTGCGGCACATCAAGCACTGGAAAACCGCGCAACCCACGGCTCCAGCTTACTTATTCCATAATATCATTCGTAATATTGAACAACCTGAGCGGATCACAGCCGCTCAGTCACCATTTCCAACGCTTTTTCAACTACCATGACATCAGCACCGGGCTTATGCGCGTTTTCACTCAAATGACGGCGCCATTGGCGAGCACCGGGAATACCTTGAAATATTCCCAAAATATGGCGGGTTACATGCCCTAAATAAGTCCCTTTTGACAGTTCCTGTTCGATATAAGGATAAAGCGCCTTAATCGCATCAACCGTATTCATTACCGGCACCGTCTGATCGAACAACTCACGATCGACTTGTGCCAAAATAGATGGATTCTGGTAAGCCTCACGTCCAACCATCACACCATCAACATATTGTAAATGCTGCTTCGCTTCTTCCAATGATTTAATTCCGCCATTAATGGAAATCGTCAATTGAGGGAAATCTTTCTTCAATTGATAGACGCGGGGATAATCCAAAGGTGGAATTTCACGGTTTTCTTTTGGACTCAAACCGGACAACCACGCCTTGCGTGCATGAATGACAAAATTATCACACTCACTATTTTTCACGACAGTATCAATGAAATCGCACAAAAACGCGTAGCTATCTTGTTCGTCAATCCCAATGCGAGTTTTGACGGTAACAGGAACATCCACCACATCCTGCATGGACTTGACACAATCTGCCACCAGCGCAGCATCTCCCATCAAGCAAGCACCAAAACGCCCATTTTGCACGCGATCTGAAGGACAACCAACATTCAGGTTGATTTCATCATAACCCCGCTCTTGTGCAATTTTGGCACATTGGGCCAATGCCTGAGGATCACTGCCACCCAACTGCAACGCCAGCGGATGCTCATGCTCGTTATAAGCCAGATAATCCCCTTTGCCATGAATAATCGCCCCCGTTGTAACCATTTCGGTATAAAGCAAGGCTTCTTTACTTAGCAGGCGATGGAAATAACGGCAATGACGGTCAGTCCAGTCCAGCATGGGTGCAACAGAGAAGCGGGAAGGTTTGAATTTCCCGCTTCCAGCCATTACTTCATTGAATTTATTATCGTTTTGGATCTGTGTATTTTCGTGCATTTCAGAGTGTTTTAACTATTTTAAAATTAACAATATCCTATGATACCCCTTTCAGATATGGGGCGGTTATAGGTAAGTATAAAATGTGTTCTACTATACCATAAAAAAACATGCTCACTGATATCCAGTGTTCACTCTTTTGTCTCATTGAATACTTATTTCTCCCTGTTTATAGAGAATCATACTTTTAGAAACCGTATTTTTTGCATTGAAGTTTAGATTTATCAAATAGTTAAAAATTTATAGTAAATAACAAAAATAATCATTATGCTTAGAAAGTGAGATATTTTACTAGTATGAAAATCAAACGGAGTTTGTTTATTGAAAAAATAAAAATTAAAAAAACATTATTCATGAAAAGTATCGATTATAAATTTACTCTGATTAATGTTTTTCCACAACCATGTCCTCAATCATAAAAAAAGAAAAGCTGTAGACATTATGACTGATAATTTATTTAACAGCATATTATCAACGATAACAGCTACTATACCATCATCAGAAACAACAACAAAGATAGCTGAAAAAATTATTTCTGCCTATCGAATATTTTATTATTAATTCTATCACTTTCATTCTGTAAATCACTATCTGTCTCCTTGCCTTAAAATAAACTATCTTATTTTAAATATATCCAACCAGTCAAATATTCACCAAAATTACGACTCTGTGCTTGAGTGAAAATGCTATCACTTGATAAATTGGATAACTCTTGACCTCCGCCATATTTGTCCTGCCAGCACTTCCTCTTAACGATTATGAAGAAATTATTGGTACAGCAATAAGGTCTTTGATTGCCATGTATACTTATAAATTAAATGAAAGGCTTAGTATAGTTATTGCCGTTTTAGTCATTTATATTGCTAATTTAGGAAAATGATTTCTCATGTTTAAATATGAAAGCAATAAATTTCATTTAAACATATAAAATAATCTCAAAAAGGTTATTTATAATATTATTTAAGACAATAGCTGTATACAATCACAGTATTGATAATAGTTAACCTTCTGTTTTAATATTAGCATCTTTAGTATACAGGGAAGTTTTATTAATTAAATGGAATGAAAGATTGTTAAAATAATTTAACGACAGAAAAGACATATAATTGTCTTTGTTATTCATAAATAGCCAGAATAATATGGCATATATAATAAGCAAGGAATAAAATGGATACCCCTCAATCTCCTGATAAATGGCAAGAGCGTTTTGATTTTTTTGAAAAAAATGGTTGCCCAGCATCCAAAGAATATATGGCAGCATTAAAGGAGTTAAATTTTAAAAAGCGCATTTTAATAAATGTCAATATATTTGCATTTTTCTTTGGTGTGATTTATTTCTTTTGTACCGGCCTTTGGAAAAAAGGCTTAATACTTTTAGTCAGTTGGATTGCATTCATCTTTGCTTTATCCATGATAGAGGATATGGCTGGGGCTTATTTTGTAGATAGAATGTCAATACCACTGTCAATATTCTTTGGGTTCATATGTTCTCGTATCGCGAATTACGCACATTATCTTAAAAAGACAAAAGGCATTGATAACTGGAATCCATTTGAAGGCATTTTGTTCAAATAAAAAACTTCTGAAAATTACAACGTAATAGCGTAAAAAGATAAATAATTCATATCAAGATAGCAGATTTCATACCTGCTATCTTTTCTATCCCCAACCAGCATTGATATTGTTCAGTAAAAAAATCAATTGCATGACTAATGTGTCATTACAAAACATCAATCATAGTCAGAGACTTTCTCATAAAAACTTTCATGGATGACTTCTTTTTTTAATAGTTCGATATCTCTTTCTTCATATTTAGCTTGTTTTTTCTGAAAGATATTCTTAGGATCAACTTCTTTTGTGATACTAAAAATGTTGGATAAATATTCCATTAAAGATGATTCACTTAGCCAAAAATCTTCCATTTCTTGCCGGGCAATAGGGTACTCGCCTGATTCATCCAGTTCGGAAGTATAGATCCATATTCTTTGATCACCCGGATGAACTATTGAAAATATTGCAGGTAAATCCGGAGAGTCATTCCAGATTGGCATCAGATCTTCAATGTCAAGATCAGGGTTATATTCACTAACCATAAAATAAACATTATCATCCGGGCAATCCGAGATGATGAGATTCTTCTCATCAATGGATGACAATATATGCGAAAAAACTTTGTCACCATAAGGACTTGTCAAATCACGGTCGTAAGCCAACAAGGCAAGAAGGCTTTTTGGCAAAGCCACGGTTTCTGATCTTTCCGTATGGCGATATTTTTCCATACGAAGGCATCCCAGTTCTTCATCGGACATAGGATTTAGCTGCGTATTTCTATTTTCTCGTTTTATCGCAGACATAAATATCTCGAATTGGTTTTCCATCGTTGATTCCCTTTAAGGTATGTACTTGTCTAAATAATCTATTAGTGTAAGACTCGATTCTCTATGTGGCTGCTCTCTTCATCTATCATTTCATCCATAATTTCATCACCAGATGAATTGTCCATTTGGTCAAGTAGCATGGAATTGACGACATCTGCGAACCCATCTTTCATATATTGTTCTATAAAGATGCCTTTCGCTTTTGGCCAAGGTAGTTCAGCCATGGGCCAGTCACAATATTGTTTATAAAATTGAAATTCTTTCAGGCGTTTTTTTGCCATATCAAAGTCACTGCTCCAATATGCATTTCCTAATCGATAATTAGTATAAAATTCATCAAAACTACCAAAAATTTCATATACATAATCGGCTGTTTTCAGAATATTCTTCCATGCCGTTTCTTCACTAATATAACCTGCGGCAAAACAATTTCGGCTTAATACAATCGCACGCCAAAGATCAAAGCCCCAAAGTAAAACAGAAGGCCGGCCATTGATTGATTCAGTACATTGCTTGACATATTCCGGAGATTCCTCGATCAAGCTGCCAAGTACATTGAACATTTCGCCATCGCTAAAAGCACTATCAACCGCAAAACGTTCTGAATGCATTCCGGCCCATAATGCATGTAGCATCTTCAGGTAACCTTTTTTATTGATAATTCCCCAATCCTGATATATTTGAGATTGGTGAGGCTCAGCGTCTGATAAAGGTAGGAAACGATATTCGTCATCATTATCCTGAGGAATGCGGCTTTTAAGCGGGTAATGTTCCAATGTTTCAACCCAGTATCCGTTGTAATAACATCGGACAATATGTAATCGTAGGGCCTGACGCTGTTCTTCCGATAAAACAGATAGTCCGGCCTGTGTATAATAACGTTTTTGTTCGGTACCGGGGAGATTTTTGATGCGTAGAAAAGTATAAACCGAAAGGAATATGCCCAATAAACTGAAACCAATCAACATAGCCAGTAATATATAACCCGCTGACGGAACATTATTGGAATCAATGGTTAATCCCGTCATTCCTGTAGACACAGCAATCAACAAAATTGTTGTAATCCAAAGGGAGCTTAAACCGATTGCCTGAATGGGCCTAAGAAAAGCCATCTTTTTTCTTTCCAGAATAGCGCCTTTAACTATTTGAAAACTATTAACGGGAAATTCCCTATCATTAGGATGATTTTGCAATAACTCTTTCATTTTTAATCCATTAATCCAGTAAGCAATATTTCAATTTTTTAAATACTGATGTTTTATTCCTTTCTAAACGAAACTATCAGAGCAAGATAGATTTCGCCGTTAATCACTATAGTTCATCATTAATATTAATAACAACATGATTATAATTGTAAATAATACCGGGAGTTATGTATGGATAAAACATTATTTTAACTGTCAATATGATTACGATGATGAGCCAATTTAAATTTCGGGATATTATCCAATATTATTGATTTTATTTTCCTCGTTTTTTAACCCATTTTGTTGTTCTTATCCGCGGATTAACTCTTATTTTTCTCTTTTATTCACCTGTATCAATAAATGAAACCCGGCATGATAGCAAGATAATCTTTATCTTTTGTACCATCTCTACCAGAAAACGATGTTGAATCATGTAGATCCCACTTTCAGGCTTAAAAACGTGTTAACATTAAACCTATTAGCATCGGGTAGGTGTGAGAGATGTAATGAAAATTATCAATCAGAAAAAATTATTGGCGCAGGCGGAAGCTATCTGCCTGTCAAGAGAGGTTCGATTGACACCTCAACGCCTTGAGATTCTTCGTTTAATTATGAAGCAATCCCGCGCGATAAGCGCTTATGACTTACTGGATTTACTGCGCGAAGTCGAACCTCAGGCTAAACCGCCAACGGTTTATCGCGGATTAGAGTTTCTGCTTGAACAGGGCTTTATTCACAAAATTGAATCCACAAATAGCTATGTTCTTTGTCATCATTTTGAAGAGCCCAGCCATACTTCAGCGATGTTTATTTGTGAAGATTGTGGCTCTGTAACAGAAAAGGATGCTAAAGATATTGAATCTACTATTTTGCAATTAGCACAAGGTACAGGGTTCCATTTGCGAAATAGTGTAATAGAAATCCATGGATTATGTGCTTCCTGCTATGAAATTGATTCCTGTACGGAACACAATACATGCCAGCACAATCATGCTGTTGAAGAGAATAAAAAGAAATACGGCAAGGGAGCTTGATTGGCGGTGAGGCGATCAGCGCAGATATTTTCGTGCATTTTCAAGACCCCGTTTAATTCAGAATTAACGGGTTCCTGAAAAAATGATCGCCCCAGAATGGCAAAAAATAGTCGTTATCCGTTTTTACACTCAGAACCAGTCCCCGTTACGAATAATACCTACAGCCAACCCTTCAATGGTAAAACTTTGCTTACTTAAATCCACAACAATCGGTTCAAATTCTGGATTTTCAGCAATCAACTCAATTTTGTTACCTGTTTGTTTTAAGCGTTTTACTGTGACTTCATCTTCAATGCGCGCAACAATAATTTGCCCATTATGGACATCTTGTGTTTTATGCACAGCAAGTAAATCTCCGTCCATAATACCGATGTCTTTCATAGACATTCCACTGACGCGCAACAAAAAATCAGCATTTGGCTTAAACAGTTCAGGATCAACCTTATAATGACTTTCGATATGTTCCTGAGCCAGTAGTGGTTCACCTGCTGCAACACGACCAATTAACGGTAATCCCGAATTATCTTCCTCTTCAAGAAGCAAACGGATGCCTCTGGATGCACCAGAGATAATCTCTATCACCCCTTTACGCGCCAATGCCTTTAAATGCTCTTCTGCCGCGTTAGGTGAACGAAAACCAAGACGAGCGGCTATTTCAGCGCGTGTCGGTGGCATACCCGTTTGCGAAATATGGTCACGCACCAAATCATAGACTTGCTGCTGCCTGGCAGTTAATGCTTTCATTTCGCCCCCTGTTTGTTTATACAGTCCATCTGTGAGTATATACAGCTAAGTGGGAATTGGGAACCAGTCAGCACGTAAAAGCAGCTAAATAACGTATTTTGATGGAAAACACACCATATCAGCGCATGAAATGCGACCAAAGGATCATTCCCCAAATAAATAATGCTAACAGCATTGTCAGGAATACCGCTGCTGACCCCATGTCTTTTGCCCGGCCTGATAATTCATGGTGTTCACTGCCAATGCGATCAACGACAGCTTCTATGGCACTGTTAATCATTTCCACAATCACGACCAAGATAACCGAGCCGATAAGCAGAAGCCGCTCCAATAGACTGATATCTAATAAAAATGCAACGGTGACTGCCAAGATGGAAGCGATGACTTCCTGTCGGAATGCGGCTTCATTTTGCCATGCGGCTTTAATGCCTTTTGCCGAATATCCCGCCGCTTTAATGATTCGGGTTAACCCTGTTGATTGATTTGCCATAATTAATTTCTTTAAAGAACTTATTTATTGTATGGTTATATAACTTTTCGCTCTTATTATTGTCTTATTTCAACAGATCTCAAAATCTGTTTCTGGTATCCTTGCGACCCTTTGCTAATAAGAGGCTTATAGCAGTTATGTCAGGTTGGCGTAAAATATATTATAAGATATTGAATTTGCCACTAAAATTATTAGTGAAAAGCAAACTCATTCCTACAGATCCTATTGCAGAGCTGTGTCTTGATACGACACGGCCCATTCTGTATGTACTACCGTACCATTCAAAAACAGACTTATTGACCCTGCGTCAGCAATGTCTGGCACAAGATCTGCCTGATCCATTGGATGCTTTGGAGCTAGGTGACACCCAGCTTCCCAGCTGTGTTTTTATTGATAACGGCCCACGTGTTTTCCGTTGTTATGCACCAAAACATGAATCGGTGAAAATTTTCCACTCATATTTGGATCTGCACCGGAATAATCCTGATTTGGATATTCAGATGGTACCGGTTTCTGTGATGTTTGGCCGCTCCCCGGGGCGAGAGGGACAAGAAGGGAACAGCACTCCACAACTGCGTCTGTTAAATGGTGTGCAGAAACTTTTTGCAATCCTGTGGCTGGGCCGGGATAGTTTTGTGCGTTTCTCTACCCCGGTTTCTCTGCGCCATATGGCTGACGAACACGGAACGGATGATATCATCGCGAATAAACTCGCCCGTGTTGCCCGGATACACTACTCCCGCCAACGTCTGGCGGCGGTCGGTCCCCGTTTGCCAGCCCGGCAAGATCTGTTCAAAAAATTACTGGCTTCAAAAGCGATAGAAAAAGCGATTGCAGATGAAGCCCGTGCGAAGAAGATCTCACCAGAAAAAGCGAAACAGAATGCCATCAGTATGCTGGAAGAGATTGCGGCTGATTTCTCTTCTGAAACTGTGCGCTTAACCGACCGTGTTCTGAGCTGGACGTGGAATCGTTTGTATCAGGGCATTAATGTCCATAATGCTGAGCGTGTCCGGAAATTGGCACAGGATGGCCATGAACTGGTTTATGTTCCATGCCATCGCAGCCACATGGATTACCTTCTGCTCTCTTATGTTCTTTATCATCAGGGCTTAGTTCCACCGCATATTGCAGCAGGCATCAATTTGAATTTCTGGCCTGCCGGCCCAATATTCCGTCGCCTCGGTGCTTTCTTTATCCGCCGGACGTTCAAGGGCAACAAGCTTTATTCAACGGTTTTCCGTGAATACCTTGGTGAATTATTTGCCCGTGGCTATTCTGTTGAATACTTCGTTGAAGGTGGCCGTTCCCGTACCGGTCGTTTGCTGGACCCCAAAACCGGCACACTTTCCATGACGTTGCAGGCTATGTTGCGTGGGGAGTCCCGCCCTATCACGATTGTACCGATCTATATCGGCTATGAGCACGTGATGGAAGTTGCGACTTATGCAAAAGAATTACGGGGTGCAGCCAAAGAAAAAGAAGGGCTTTTCCAGATGCTCCGTGGTTTGCGCAAACTGCGTAATCTGGGACAAGGTTATGTAAACTTTGGTGAACCCATTCCGTTGATACAATATCTCAATAATCATGTTCCTGAATGGCGTGATTCCATTGACCCGATAGAATCCCAGCGGCCTAGCTGGTTAAATCCGACAGTCAGTAAACTGGCCGATAATATCATGGTCAATATCAATAATGCTGCCGCAGCCAATGCCACCAATTTATGCACCACCGCACTGCTTTCATCACGTCAGCGGGCACTGACGCGTGAACAGTTGATTGAGCAACTGGATTGCTATCTGCAATTATTGCGTAATGTACCTTACGCAAATGACATCACTGTACCCAATAAAACAGCGGAAGAGTTGCTGGATCATACCTTATTGATGGATAAATTTGAGGTTGAAAAGGATAGTCTGGGGGATATCATCATATTGCCACGTGAAAGCGCGGTATTGATGACCTATTATCGCAACAATATCCAACACCTGCTGATCCTGCCATCTCTGATTGCCAGCATTGTCATGCATCACCGCCGCATTAGCCGCAGTGAATTACTCAGACAAGTCGCGCTGGTTTATCCGCTGATCAAGCAGGAGCTTTTCATGCGCTACAGCAAGGAAACGCTCTCTGACGTCGTGAATACGCTGATAGACGAGCTGACGCGCCAATGCCTTATCTGCAACAAAGAGCAAGAAATGTTGGTGCTGAACCCTGCACGCATTCGCCCGCTGCAATTGCTGGCGGCAGGCATCAGAGAAACACTGCAACGCTATGCCATTACGCTCTCTTTATTGAATGCCACTCCAGAAATAAGCCGTGGTGTACTGGAAAAAGAAAGCCGGATGCTGGCACAGCGTTTGTCAGTACTGCACGGTATCAATGCGCCTGAATTCTTTGATAAAGCGGTTTTTGCCAGCTCAGTCAATACGCTGCGCGAAGAAGGTTACATTCACGACAGCAGCAACATGATTACCGTCAATGCCCAGGAACTTTACCGTGTGTTGAGTGATTTAATGTCACCGGAAATTCGTTTGACCATTGAAAGTGTCAGTCTGCCACCAGAGCAGAATGATACTGAACAGACAAAGGTACAAGAATAACGGTGTCATACTGAGGAAAAAGATTAACGGGCGAGAATATCGCCCGTTATGTTTAGAGATAACAGCAAAAAATACCGGCGAATAAAACCAGCCCAACATAATTATTATTCATAAACGCCTGAAAACAACCTGTTCTTTCCCGTTTTGCAATCAGCTTCTGCTGATTGGCAAATAATGCAATCACCAGCAATATTGCCCAGTAATACATTCCTCCCAAATTCATCATGCAACCGATCGCAACCAAAATACCCAACATGATGAGCTGTAAAATGCCAATGATCAGCTTGTCAAAACGCCCAAAAAGCACTGCCGTCGATTTCACTCCGATTTTCAGATCATCGTCACGATCAACCATGGCATATTGTGTGTCATAAATGACTGACCAGATAATGTTGGCCAAAAATAGCAGCCAGCATTCTAAAGGTAAGGACTCACTTACTGCGGCGAATGCCATTGGAATTGCCCAACCATAGGCAGCACCCAATACAACTTGCGGCAGGTGACTGACACGTTTAACAAAAGGGTAAATCCACGCCAATGCCAAACCAACAACTGACAATGCAATGGTCATTTTATTTAACGTCAGAACCAACGCAAAAGAAATGAGAACCAGTGCAGCGAACAAAATTTTGCTTTCTTTTTCGGTAATGTCGCCACTAGGAAGAGGGCGAGACTTTGTTCTTTCTACATACCCATCAAATTTTCTGTCTGCGAAATCATTAATGCAACATCCTGCCGCGCGCATGGAAAACACGCCGACAGTAAATACCAATAAAACGTGCAAACTCGGCATACCTTTCGCTGCGATCCACAGAGCCCAATACGTCGGCCATAACAGCAATAATGCGCCAATGGGTTTATTAATACGCATTAAGCGACAATAAGCACGCCATTTATTCTGCGTCATGCTGACCTCCAATCTATTTCTCCCCTTTTGTTTTATTCATCTTGTATGCGGGTGATTCAGGTAAAAAAACCTCTGTAAGCAACAAGGGCTTACCTGACAACCTTAATAAAGAGCGGCGTCCCCAACGCTCCCCTTGTTGGCCTATTTGAATATAATCTCGTGTCAAATTATTGCTACTAAAAAGATAGCGCCCAAGCGGAACAGTCCCGACATTAACTAATTTTCTATCCGGGCCGGTTAAAGTTTCTTCCGGAACAACAGTACGCCCCAAAAGCCAGGGAATGTTATCGCCATACAAGATAGTTTCACGCAGCCAATATTTTTGATTTAAAGGTAAGTGCTCACTTTCATCACCGAGTTCTTCTGCTGTAATGAAGCACTCCCTGAAAGGAGCAACCGAAACTGTTTGACAGTATTGCTCAAAGCGACAGGTCATTGAACCAACTTCCATCAACCAATCTAAAATATGATCAGGAAGCTTCGGTTCGTCTGTTGAAAGCCATTGGATGGGTATCGAAGTTAGGATTGCGTCATCTGCCATATCATTTTCCCATTGCGGGGAACATCTATTTCCCCGACAGCACAATTTATGGGGTATGAGGATATCATGTTGCTGGTCTATAAAATAAAAAGTTAATAACAAATTATATAAATCATAAAAAAACTCACCCCAATAATAAAATCAGTTAGGGTGAGCCAGGATTAAATAAAAGAAAGGCTCAAATTAACGCCATTCTTTGAATTGGTTAATCAGGCCATTTGTAGAACTGTCATGGCTGCTCACAGCCTCTGTCCCCTGCAATTCTGGCTGAATACGGTTTGCCAATTGTTTACCTAATTCAACACCCCATTGGTCAAAGGAGAAAATATTCAGAATTGCCCCTTGAGCGAAGATCTTATGCTCATACAACGCAATGAGAGCCCCTAAGCTAAATGGCGTAATTTTACGCAATAAAATGGAGTTAGTCGGGCGATTTCCTTCAAATACTTTGAATGGCACCACATTGGCTACGTCTTGGAGATCCTTGCCGATTGCTGCAAATTCAGCTTCTACTTCAGCCTGTGTCTTACCGAATGCCAGGGCTTCCGTTTGTGCGAAGAAATTGGATAACAATTTACTGTGATGATCACTAACCGGATTATGGCTAATAGCCGGTGCAATAAAATCACAAGGGATCAATTTAGTTCCCTGATGGATAAGCTGGTAAAATGCATGTTGACCATTCGTGCCAGGCTCGCCCCAAATAACAGGCCCTGTCTGGTAATTTACAGGGTTACCATCACGGTCAACATACTTACCATTTGATTCCATGTTGCCTTGCTGGAAGTAAGCAGCAAAACGATGCAGATATTGATCATATGGCAGAATCGCTTCAGTTTCTGCGCCAAAGAAATTGTTATACCAAATGCCAATCAATGCCAATAAAACGGGAATATTCTGTTCAAAGGCGGTTTGTTTGAAATGGTTATCCATTGCATGAGCGCCGCTCAATAACTGCTCAAAATTGTCATAGCCAATTGACAAGGCAATAGATAAGCCAATCGCAGACCAGAGAGAATAACGTCCCCCGACCCAATCCCAGAATTCAAACATATTCTGAGGATCGATACCAAATTCACTGACTTGCTGCTCGTTTGTTGAAAGTGCCGCAAAATGTTTCGCCACATGTGATTCATCAATGGCACTTTGCAGGAACCAGTTACGCGCAGAATGCGCATTGGTCATGGTTTCCTGAGTGGTAAACGTTTTGGATGCGATCAGGAACAAGGTTGTTTCCCGATTGAGATCTTTTAGCGTTTCGGCAATATGAGTGCCATCAACATTGGACACAAAGTGCATGTTCAGATGATTTTTATACGCTTTCAGTGCTTCAGTCACCATATACGGGCCAAGATCCGAACCACCAATACCAATATTGACCACATCAGTAATCGCTTTGCCGGTATAACCTTTCCATTCGCCGCTAATAATTCGTTCACTGAACGATTTCATTTTTGCCAATACCGCATTGATTTGCGGCATCACATCCTTTCCGTCCACAAGGACCGGCGTGTTGCTGCGGTTACGCAAGGCGATGTGTAATACAGCACGATCTTCTGTGCGATTGATTTTCTCACCCGAAAACATACTGCGGATCGCACTGCTCAAATCAGTTTCTTGCGCCAGCGCCTGTAGTTTTGACATGGTTTCAGTGGTAATACGGTTTTTGGAAAAATCCACCAAAATCTGTTGATCAAATGTTGCCGAAAATGCCGCAAAACGTGTTTTATCTTGCTCAAACAGCTCTCGCAAATGAATATTTTTTATCTGCTCATAATGCTGCTGCAATGCTTTCCAGGCTTCTGTCTGGCTAGGATTGATGTTTTTCATGGATGATACTCTCTATCAACTGTCGATAAACAATAGGAATGCACAAATTGTAACGGGTTAATACTGTGATTAGTCTCTCTTTCCTTGTGATTACTGATATTGGTCAAAATAGCCGATGATTTCCAGCCCTAATTGCTGAGATAGATAAAAACAATGGATAGATAAAAACGATAATTTCATTTTCATTATGAAAATTATTTATGCATAAATCGCAAACATTGACTCAGCCCGCTTAACCCGATATTTCTAAAAGTCTACTTTTCAAACTAAAGGTTATCATCCATGTGTGCTGTTTCATCTCCTAACTCGCAGTATGTTGTAGCAAAATTTGGTGGCACTAGCGTGGCAGATTTTGATGCCATGAATCATTGCGCCGATATTATCTTGGCAAACGAAAGTGTTCGTGTGGTCATCCTGTCAGCTTCGGCTGGGGTGACTAATTTGCTGGTTGCGTTGGCGGCTGGCTGCGACAGCGATAAGCGGGAGAATTACCTGAAACAGATCCGGGATATTCAATATGCCATTATTGAGCAATTGAAGGAGCCTGACGTCATTTACGAAGAAATTAATCGGTTGCTGGAAAATATTGATGCATTATCAGAAGCCGCGGCACTTGCAACATCTGAAGCGATGACAGATGAATTGGTTAGCCACGGTGAAATAATGTCTACCTTGTTGTTTGTAGAATTACTACGGCAACGCAATACAAATGCAGAGTGGTTTGATATTCGCCGGGTCATGCGAACCAGCGCTCACTTTGGTCGTGCAGAGCCTGATACGCTCCAACTTCATTCTTTGGCAATGGAATACCTGCATCCTCGCCTGAATAATACTATTGTCGTCACTCAGGGGTTTATCGGTAGAGAGGAAAAAGGCCGCACAACAACGCTGGGGCGAGGCGGCAGTGATTATACCGCGGCCTTACTGGGTGAAGCACTTGGATTACGGCGCGTCGATATCTGGACAGATGTTCCGGGTATTTATACAACCGATCCCCGCATTACCCCAACCGCTAAACGCATCAATACCATTGCGTTTGATGAAGCGGCAGAGATGGCAACATTTGGTGCCAAAATTCTCCATCCCGCCACGCTATTGCCTGCGGTACGTTGCGGCATTCCCGTCTTTGTCGGCTCCAGCAAAGATCCACAGGCAGGCGGCACAATCGTCTGTGATAAAACGGAAAATCCACCACTGTACCGAGCACTGGCTTTGCGCCGCAAACAAACTTTATTGACGCTACACAGCCTGAAAATGCTGCATGCACGGGGTTTTCTGGCAGAAGTCTTTACCCTGCTCTCACGACACAATATTTCGGTGGATTTGATTACCACATCAGAAGTCAGCATCGCCCTGACCCTGGATACAACTGGCTCCACCAGCACGAATGGCAGCCTGCTGACCAATGCTCTATTGACTGAACTTTCTACGCTCTGCCGCGTGGAAGTCGAAGAGGATATGGCACTGGTGGCGATTATCGGCAATGAATTGTCACACGCCAAGGGGCTGGGAAAAGAGATTTTTGGTGCTCTGGAGTCCTTTAATATTCGGATGATCAGCTATGGCGCAAGCAGCCATAATGTCTGCTTGCTTGTTCCCGGCAAAGACGCAGAACAGGTCATTCAGACGTTACATCTGAGTTTATTCGGATCTTAATATTCAGTTTATACCGTTAATCCTATCGTTAGTGGTAGGGTTAATTCTCTGGCAAATAGGCCCGACACAATAACCCCAATGCCATATCCTCAATGCAATAGCCTCAATACAATAGTTCCAATACAACCGTTCCAATGCAATCGCTCCAAGGCAATAGTGCCAATACAGTGGCATACCAGACCTTATGAAAATGTCTGCCAATAACAGAAACGGCACAGGAAAATTAACTTAACGCTCATAAAATAAATTAACGGGAGAGAGATCCCACTTTCCAGTTCACACACATCGGATGTGTTTTTACCCCCGTTATCGTCCATAATAGGAAAACGAAAATAATTTCCATTTTTCATCTCAGCATGTATTTCTTGCTGCAAACAGACGATAAACAGACGATGAGTCAGAGGGTATTTTTATGGGCACAACCGTTGCCAGCAAACGCACAAAAAAGACAAAAGTGACGACAAACAGTGCCGCTGCAAGCGGTCAGGTTCAGTCCCTGAGCAGAGGATTAACACTCTTGGAATATATTTCTGATTCACCTGTTGGCGTTGCCTTGACGGATTTAGCCATTCAAGCCGGGTTGCCTAACTCCACTACACATCGTCTTTTGACCACATTGCAGCAACATGGCTTTGTCCGCCAAATAGGTGATTTAGGATTGTGGGTGATCGCATCTCATGCGTTTGTGGTTGGCAGTAGTTTTCTGCAAAGCCGTAATTTGATGGTGTTGGTTCATCCGATATTACGTCAGTTAATGGAGGATTCCGGCGAAACGGTCAACCTTGCCATTTTTAATCTTGATGAATACGAAGCGGTGATTGTTGATCAAGTTCAATGCAATGCGCTGATGAGAATGTCTGCACCCATCGGTGGTAATCTGCCGATGCACGCTTCCGGTGCAGGGAAGGCACTGCTTTCTACGCTCTCTGAGCAAAAACGCCTCCAGTTGCTGCATAAAAAAGGGATGCATGCTTACACGCAATATACCCTTACCACCGCCGCTGCTCTGACAGAAAATCTGGAGCTAATACGCAAACAAGGTTTTTCATTCGATGATGAAGAGCATGCGCTAGGGCTACGCTGTATTGCCGCCTGTATTTACGATGAGCATCATGAAGCCTTTGCTGCGATTTCTATCTCTGGCCCAATATCACGTATCCCTGATGAGCGCGTTACTGAACTTGGCGCTCTTGTTATGCGTGCAGCAAAAGCGATCAGTCGAGAATACGGTGGAGTTAAGTAATTTTTGTCAAAATATCTCCCAAAAGCGATTTTGTTTTCAATCTGTTACATTGCAGCATTGAAAACCGACAGAGATCACAGATAATGATGTAATTGATGAAAGCTGATGGCATCAGCTGATTATTGCATGAGTGGGCGTAAACTGTTTGGTACGCTGAGAACCCTGTTTTCTGGTGCAAAACAAGGCGCATTGTTGTATTCCATTTTAATCAACAAAGGGATAAATCCCTTGTGTTCTGCTTTAACGAGAGAAACGGCTAATGAGTAATTGGAAAATAACCGCAGAAAATATTCTGACTGATGGTCCAATCGTCCCTGTCATTGTTATTGATGAAATTGAACATGCCATTCCTTTGGCAAAAGCGCTGGTCGAGGGTGGAATTCGAGTTTTGGAAGTTACATTAAGAACTGAATGTGCATTAGAAGCTATCCGCCTCATTGCAAAAGAAGTTCCCGAAGCCATTATCGGCGCAGGGACGGTCATTAATCCTGAACAATTGGCTGCGGTTACCGAAGCAGGGGCCCAATTTGCCATTAGCCCGGGGTTAACTGATGAGCTGTTAAAGGCCGCAACTGCGGGTTCTGTCCCTCTGATTCCGGGGATCTCCACTGTGTCTGAACTGATGCAGGGAATGAACTACGGTTTAAAATGCTTTAAATTCTTTCCGGCAGAAGCAAGTGGAGGGGTTAAAACATTAAAAGCCATTGCTGGCCCGTTTCCTCAAGTACGCTTCTGCCCAACTGGCGGCATTTCTCCAGAAAACTATCGTGATTATCTCGCCTTAAATAGTGTGTTATGCATTGGTGGCTCATGGTTGGTACCGAGTGATGCATTGAAAACCAAGGATTATGCCCAGATTACAAAACTGGCACGCACCGCAATTTCAGGAACAAAAGCATAGTTTTTATTTAATTATTTCAATGCGGAATTTAACTATTTCATTATTTCCGCATTGAAAAAATAAATAACGAATTCCATTTGAAAAAACAGGCTTATAATTGAGAGTCCGGTCACAATTAATTGAAGAGTAAAAACCCTTGGGTATGATTCATTATCTTTACTTGGGCGTTTTTGATAATGCCCATGTTCCACTGCCATTGTTTCTGTTTGATAATAGAGATGTATAAACCTTATATAAAGCATCCGAATGTTCCGATATCCAACAGGTATCAAGAAACCCACCATGAGTATTGTTAAAATTATTCAGTAACCGGATGGTATTTTCTTCACGAATTTTCCCGTCAAATTCCTGGGTTGTCTCTGAAAAGATATGCCATATTGAAGTATCAAAAGTATGTAAGGACCTATCTGCGGTATAAACATTGTAGAGCTCTGGTGATGGGGCATTCCCACTGACTCTTAAATATCCACCGTTGTTTTGATATAGGTTAAAGAGAAATATTCTATCACCACTATACACTTCTTCACCTGATTTTTTACCTTCAGCGGATAAGATTTGCCATGATCCTGTACCTGTATCCCGATTTGGCGAAGCAGAAGTAACAACATTATATTTTTCTCCCAATGATGTTGCATGTCCATAAATATCAAGATAACTGCCACTCTCATATCTATTTTTAATATGTAATATATCACCGTATAAAATGACTTCCGCCATTATTTTCTCCCTAAATATTATTTAAAATGGATATCAACATCCTATTAATGATACTCATTTGATTATTAGGCTACAGAATTATTTTATTGGAATGAGTTTTATCATCGCCAATCAGATCATATCATTAAAAATCAATAAAAGAATAGATCGCCACTTTAAACGCTTCAGTACAATACTTAACTTTTTATTCTTCAATAATGAATTATTTTTATTAGTGACAAATGACCATCATTTTAATTTTCTGTTTTATTCATTACGTTGATTGAATCTCTGTCTACGACGATAAGCAAAGACATCTTCCACATGACCATTTTTAATCCGTTCTTGCAGTGCTCGCCAGTAATCAGCCTTGAACAGACCTTCGTGGCTTTCTTCAAAGTAGCTTCGTATCCGTTTATCCGTGCACAGAAAATGCCGGAACTCTTCCGGGAAAACATCATTTACGGCAATACTGTACCAAGGCTCACTAGCCAACTCATCTTCCGGGTAACGCGGAGGAGGTATATCCCTAAAGTTCACTTCGGTCATATAGCAAATTTCATCATAATCGTAGAAAATCACCCGACCATGACGTGTAACGCCAAAATTTTTAAACAGCATATCGCCAGGAAAGATATTTGCAGCTGCCAATTGTTTGATGGCATTTCCGTATTCTTCTATGACATCTTTCAGTTGCACCTCATTCACATTTTCCATGTAAATATTCAGAGGTATCATTTTACGTTCCATATAAAGATGTTTTATCAAGATCTTATCTCCCAGATCTTCAAGTTTTGCCGGTATCTCTTTTTGCAATTCCTCCATTAATTCGGCGCTGATATGGTGCTTATCAATGACAAAATTTTCGAACTCTTGCGTATCTGCCATTCTTCCCACACGATCATGTTCTTTGACCAAACGATAGCATTCCTGCACCCGTTCCTGGGATACTTCTTTCTGAGGTGCAAATTTATCTTTAATGACTTTAAATACGCGATCAAATGAAGGAGAAGCAAAAACCAACATCACCATTCCTTTTACGCCCGGCGCGATTGTAAACCGTTCTTCAGTGGAATTAATGAACATCAAATATTCTCGGTAATATTCAGTCTTGCCGTGTTTCTGGCAACCAATCGCCATGTACAATTCGGATGTCGATTTCGTCGGCAAGATCTCGCGCAGCCATTCCACCAGAGCAGCCGGTAAGGGGGCATAAACCATAAAATAGGAGCGGGCAAAGCCGAAAACGATACTGGCGTCATCACGATGAGTTAAACAAGAGTCAATAAAAATTCCCCCTGATTCGTCATGGTGAATAGGCAATAAAAAGGGGTAAATTTCAGTGCCCATTCTGATTTTCCCCACCAACCACGCCGCTTTATTACGGTAAAACAACTCATTGGCAATTTGGAACGTAGCCTGTAATAAATCGTTAAGGGAAAATGTATTTTGTAAATATCGTGTGATGTAGCCAATATCCCGATCCAGATCCTCCCATTTAAGGCGTAGCGGTAAATCAGTTAAAATTGTTCGTAGCATTGATGCGAGATTCCCATCAGGGAAAAAATCCCGCGATAATGGACGAGAAATCTGGCGAAAACGGCAAGATGGCTGAGAGGTAAAGATAAACAGGTTTTCTGGCTTTAAATTACGATGATGAAATAAGCGGCAATAAACTGAATTGAAAAAACTCTCTGCTATTTCAAAACGGGGATAGTCCGGCAGCAAACGTGTATACACGGCTTTGACTTCAGCAATGTCATCCTCATCATGTTGCAATGAGCCGTGAATACGATCCAATTGTTCCACCACCAAACCTACATGGTGATCATACAGGTTAATCCTTTTTTTCATCGCTTGCTGTACTGCATGCCAGTCCGCTTGTTCAAAGCGTTGCTGAGCACCAGAAGTGACTTCGAGGAATCGACCATATTGCGCATCAAATCCCTGCAAAATGGTTTGTGCAATTAACTGGGCAAGATCTCTTTCCATATTCAGTCACCTTCTCCAACACGTAAAGGGGAATTCCTGATGGAATCCCCCGACGATATCAATGGATGTCATTCAATTAGAATTGCTGCTCTTCTGTTGACCCCGCCAAAGCAGTAATAGAAGATGTTTCTCCCTGAATAACGGTGGTGACTTTATCAAAATATCCCGTGCCAACTTCCTGTTGGTGTGAAGAGAAAGTATAACCACGTTTGAGAGCAACAAATTCTTGTTCCTGAACCTTCTCAACGTAATGTTTCATCCCTTCACCACGGGCGTAATCGTAAGCTAAGTCAAACATGTTAAACCACATGCTATGAATGCCGGCTAATGTGATGAACTGGAATTTATATCCCATATCCGATAATTGTTCTTGGAAGCTGGCAATCGTCTTATCATCCAGATTCTTTTTCCAGTTGAAAGATGGAGAACAGTTATAAGCCAGTAATTTTCCAGGATATTTGGCATGGATAGCCTCGGCAAAACGGCGCGCAGCTTCAAGATCCGGTGTTGAAGTTTCACACCAAACTACATCAGCATAAGGCGCATAAGCCAGACCACGACTGATCGCTTGATCAATACCTGCGCGTGTACAATAAAAACCTTCACAGGTCCGCTTGCCGGTAATGAATTCACTGTCATAGGGATCAAAATCCGATGTCAGCAAATCAGCTGCATCTGCGTCAGTCCGTGCGATTAACAAAGTGGGAACACCTGATACATCTGCCGCTAAACGCGCTGCGACCAGTTTTTGAATGGCTTCTTGGGTCGGAACTAAGACTTTACCTCCCATGTGACCACATTTTTTCACTGCAGCCAATTGATCTTCAAAATGCACCGCAGCTGCACCTGCCTCAATCATCGCCTTCATCAGTTCAAATGCATTCAGTACACCACCAAACCCCGCTTCTGCATCCGCCACAATCGGCAGAAAATAATCAATATATTCCTGACTGTCTGAATCAATACCATTTGACCATTGGATCTGATCAGCTCGACGGAAGCTGTTATTGATGCGTTTGATGACATTCGGCACAGAATCAACCGGATATAACGATTGATCAGGGTACATGCTGGAAGCGGTATTCGCATCCGCTGCAACTTGCCAGCCCGAAAGATAAACCGCCTCAATACCGGCCTTAGCCTGCTGAAGGGCCTGACCTCCAGTCAGCGCACCAAGCGCATTGACATAACCCTTTTTCGATTTGCCGTGCAACAATTCCCACAACTTCTTCGCCCCCATTTGTGCCAGAGTGTGTTCCGGATTAATCGAACCACGTAATTTAATAACATCTTCAGCAGAATATGGACGGGTAATGTCTTTCCAACGAGGTTGTTTCCATTCTTGTTCTAACTGAGCGATCTGTTGTGTACGGGAAATGGTCATAATGTTCTACTTCCTATCTTTAGTTAATCGGATTTTGTCGTCATTGTTGTGTTTTTATTAATCGAGCAATTGATAACCAGGCAAGGTCAAGAAATCAATCAAGTCATCCTGAGTGGTAATCCTTTCCATCAAAGAAGAGGCCTCTATAAATCGCCCTTGGCTAAAGCGGGATTCCCCCACTTCTTGTTTAATAACGCCTAGCTCTTCTTTCAACATTTCCCTGAACAGTGCTTTGGTTACTTTTTTACCATTGGAAAGTGATTTTTCGTGGTAGATCCATTGCCAAATTGATGTGCGGGAAATTTCTGCTGTTGCTGCATCTTCCATTAAACCGTAAATCGGAACGCATCCATTTCCAGAAATCCAAGCTTCTATATACTGGACAGCCACCCGGATATTCGCGCGCATTCCTTCTTCAGTTCGTTCTCCGGAACAAGGGGCAAGTAATTGTGCCGCGGTGATCTCTTCATCTTCTTCACGCAAAACAGACAATTGGTTCTGGCGCTCTCCCAATTTCGTGTCGAAGATCTTCATAGCGACATCAGCAAGCCCGGGATGTGCAACCCATGTGCCATCATGACCATTATTCGCTTCCAACTCTTTGTCTGACCTTACCTTATCCAATACAAGTTGGTTTTGTTGCGGATCTTTACTTGGTATAAATGCTGACATACCGCCCATCGCAAATGCACCACGCTTATGGCAGGTTTTAATCAGCAAACGAGAGTAAGCGCTCAGGAAAGGTTGTGTCATCGTGACGGATTGGCGATCAGGTAAAACACGATCAGGATGGTTCTTTAATGTCTTGATGTAACTGAAAATATAATCCCAACGGCCACAATTCAAGCCAACGATATGGTGGCGCAAGTAATAAAGAATTTCATCCATTTGAAATACAGCAGGCAATGTCTCAATCAAAACTGTGGCTTTAATTGTTCCTTTCGGTAAATTGAAATAGGATTCCGAAAAACTGAAAACATCACTCCACCACTGTGCTTCATGGTAGCTTTGTATTTTAGGCAGATAAAAATAAGGGCCACTGCCTTTTGCCAACAATTTCTTATGGTTCAAATGGAAGTAAAGTGCAAAATCAAATAACCCGCCTGAAATGGGTTTGTTTTTGTAGAGAACATGTTTTTCTGACAGATGTAACCCTCTGACACGAGCAATCAACACCGCAGGGTCTGATTTTAATTCATAGCGTTTACCATGTTCATTTATATAAGAAATCGAGCCATCGACAGCATCGCGTAAGTTAATCTGTCCTGTAATAACTTTATCCCATGCAGGTGCTAATGAATCTTCAAAGTCAGCCATAAACACTTTTACATTGGCATTCAAGGCATTTATGACCATTTTCCGCTCGACAGGCCCCGTAATCTCAACCCGCCGATCTTTGAGATCATCAGGTATTTCCTGAACTTTCCACTCACCCTCTCTAATGGAAGAGGTTTCCAAAATAAAATCAGGTAATACCCCTTCATCTATTTTTTTCTGCCAATCAACACGTTCTTCCAACAATTTTTCGCGTCTGTCAGAAAATTCTGTAACCAAACTCTCTAAAAAATGAATAGATTCAGGTGATAAAACCTGATTCTCTTCATCGTCAAAAGGTTTAGTGAAGGTCAACTGAGTTGTTAATATCTGTTGCATAATCCCCTTCTCTATCATTTTAATGATCTACTGAGCTAAGATTAATCAATCTTAAAAATAAATCAAAAACGATTTCCATTATTTTTTAATTTAAGAATTAGATTAATAAAATCAAATGATTAAGATTAATAAAATAAATAAAAATAGAAGAAATTAATTCCGAAAATTATGCGAGAAGATTGTTAACTTTTTGTTATTTATGAGAAATAACTAAGAAATGTCGAATAGCCCTAAGAAATAGAGAATTTTAAAAATGAGAAATGGCTCGCTTCAGCCTATCCTCATTTTTCTGTTTCAGGCTGAATTCAGTCTAAAGAAGGGTTCATAAAAGTCAGATCATATGGCGTAATCTGGTAAACATAATAATTCAACCAGTTTGAAAATAGTAAGTGCCCGTGACTACGCCAAGCAGCAATAGGTTTATTTTCCGGATCATTATTTGGAAAATAATTAACAGGTAACGCTGGCTCTAATCCTGCGATTTGATCACGCCAGTATTCAGCAGCCAGTGTTCCCACATCATATTCAGGATGGCCTGTCACAAATACCAATCTTTTATCTTTGCTGGCGAATAAATAAGCACCAACCTCTTCTGAAGAAGCTAAAATATCTAAATCAGTATTATTGCGGATAACTGATTCAGGAAAATCAGCAAAACGGGAATGAGGTGCTAAAAAAGTTTCATCAAATCCACGTGTTAGTAAGGCCAGTGGATCTAAAGTTGAATGAGGGTAAACGCCAGATAATTTAGACGTTCGGGTATATTTGGGCAGGTTATAAAGAATATTTAAGGCAGCCTGAACTGCCCAACAGACAAAAAGTGTCGAAGTAACATGGCTTTTTGCCCAAGTAACAATTTTTTCAACTTTATCCCAGTAGGTTACATCCTCAAATTCAACCAATCCCAAAGGAGCACCCGTCACAATCAAACCATCGAAATTTTGATCTTTAATTGAGTCAAAATCACAATAAAAAGTATCTAAATGTTCGGCTGGGGTATTTTTACATTGCCGACTATCAATCCGCAGCAATTGTATATCAATCTGTAACGGGGAGTTTGATAACAACCGAATAAATTGGTTTTCGGTTTCAATCTTTTTTGGCATCAAGTTAAGTAACAATACCTTTAATGGGCGAATATTCTGAATATTTGCCCGTGTAGAGGTCATAACAAAAATGTTTTCATTACGGAGAAAATTTACCGCGGGTAATTCATCTGGTACACAAATCGGCATTGTTCGAAACCTCAACTATACTAAATTTCTCATTTAGACTTCTAGATAGCTAAATTTAATCAAAAAGTGATTGAGATGTCGAGTTATTGTACTCAAATTGAAATTATTTCATTTTATTCTATGAAATAAAAAAGGGTAATAAATACGCTCAGAAGAGCATAGAAATCAGTATGACAATAAATACTATTTTGAAAAATCCTGAGCTAAATATGCTTATGCCAAAACGCAAAAAAGCCATCCGGCGAAGGATGGCTTTTCTGGCTAATTGATGTCTGGCAGTGTCCTACTCTCACATGGGGAGACCCCACACTACCATCGGCGCTACGGCGTTTCACTGCTGAGTTCGGCATGGGGTCAGGTGGGACCACCGCGCTATTGCCGCCAGACAAATCCTGTTTTCAATCCCGAACAAGCTGTTTTCTCTCATCTGAAACCCGTCTCTTCTTTATACTCCGCAAAACACCTTCGGTGTTGTCAGGTTAAGCCGCACGGTTCATTAGTACTGGTTAGCTCAACGTCTCGCAACGCTTACACACCCAGCCTATCCACGTCCTCGTCTCGAACGTTCCTTTAGGACTCTCAAGGAGTCAGGGAAGACTCATCTCAAGGCAAGTTTCCCGCTTAGATGCTTTCAGCGGTTATCTCTTCCGCACGTAGCTACCGGGCAATGCCATTGGCATGACAACCCGAACACCAGTGGTGCGTCCACTCCGGTCCTCTCGTACTAGGAGCAGCCCCTTTCAATCTTCCAACGCCCACGGCAGATAGGGACCGAACTGTCTCACGACGTTCTAAACCCAGCTCGCGTACCACTTTAAACGGCGAACAGCCGTACCCTTGGGACCTACTTCAGCCCCAGGATGTGATGAGCCGACATCGAGGTGCCAAACACCGCCGTCGATATGAACTCTTGGGCGGTATCAGCCTGTTATCCCCGGAGTACCTTTTATCCGTTGAGCGATGGCCCTTCCATTCAGAACCACCGGATCACTAAGACCTACTTTCGTACCTGCTCGAGCCGTCACTCTCGCAGTCAAGCTAGCTTATGCCTTTGCACTAACCTCACGATGTCCGACCGTGATTAGCTAACCTTCGTGCTCCTCCGTTACGCTTTGGGAGGAGACCGCCCCAGTCAAACTACCCACCAGACACTGTCCGCGACCCGGATAACGGGCCGACGTTAGAACATCAAACATTCAAGGGTGGTATTTCAAGGATGGCTCCATGCAGACTGGCGTCCGCACTTCCGGGCCTCCCACCTATCCTACACATCAAGGCTCAAGGTTCAGTGTCAAGCTATAGTAAAGGTTCACGGGGTCTTTCCGTCTTGCCGCGGGTACACTGCATCTTCACAGCGAGTTCAATTTCACTGAGTCTCGGGTGGAGACAGCCTGGCCATCATTACGCCATTCGTGCAGGTCGGAACTTACCCGACAAGGAATTTCGCTACCTTAGGACCGTTATAGTTACGGCCGCCGTTTACTGGGGCTTCGATCAAGAGCGTCGCGTTGCCGCTAACCCCATCAATTAACCTTCCAGCACCGGGCAGGCGTCACACCGTATACGTCCACTTTCGTGTTTGCACAGTGCTGTGTTTTTATTAAACAGTTGCAGCCAGCTGGTATCTGCGACTGGCCTCGGCTCCGGGAGCAAGTCCCTTCACCTGACGCCAGCGTGCCTTCTCCCGAAGTTACGGCACCATTTTGCCTAGTTCCTTCACCCGAGTTCTCTCAAGCGCCTGAGTATTCTCTACCTGACCACCTGTGTCGGTTTGGGGTACGATTCAATGTTACCTGGAGCTTAGAGGCTTTTCCTGGAAGCAGGGCATCAACCACTTCAGCACCGTAGTGCCTCGTCATCACGCCTCAGTGTTATTGGCCGTCCGGATTTACCAAGACGCCCCACCTACACGCTTAAACCGGGACAAACCGTCGCCCGGCTGGCCTAGCCTTCTCCGTCCCCCCTTCGCAGTAACACCGAGTACAGGAATATTAACCTGTTTCCCATCGACTACGCCTTTCGGCCTCGCCTTAGGGGTCGACTCACCCTGCCCCGATTAACGTTGGACAGGAACCCTTGGTCTTCCGGCGAGCGGGTTTTTCACCCGCTTTATCGTTACTTATGTCAGCATTCGCACTTCTGATACCTCCAGCGGCCCTCACAGGCCACCTTCAACGGCTTACAGAACGCTCCCCTACCCAACAACACAAACGTGTCGCTGCCGCAGCTTCGGTGCATGGTTTAGCCCCGTTACATCTTCCGCGCAGGCCGACTCGACCAGTGAGCTATTACGCTTTCTTTAAATGATGGCTGCTTCTAAGCCAACATCCTGGCTGTCTGAGCCTTCCCACTTCGTTTCCCACTTAACCATGACTTGGGGACCTTAGCTGGCGGTCTGGGTTGTTTCCCTCTTCACGACGGACGTTAGCACCCGCCGTGTGTCTCCCGTGATAACATTCTTCGGTATTCGCAGTTTGCATCGGGTTGGTAAGTCGGGATGACCCCCTAGCCGAAACAGTGCTCTACCCCCGAAGATGAATTCACGAGGCGCTACCTAAATAGCTTTCGGGGAGAACCAGCTATCTCCCGGTTTGATTGGCCTTTCACCCCCAGCCACAAGTCATCCGCTAATTTTTCAACATTAGTCGGTTCGGTCCTCCAGTTAGTGTTACCCAACCTTCAACCTGCCCATGGCTAGATCACCGGGTTTCGGGTCTATACCCTGCAACTTAACGCCCAGTTAAGACTCGGTTTCCCTGCGGCTCCCCTATGCGGTTAACCTTGCTACAGAATATAAGTCGCTGACCCATTATACAAAAGGTACGCAGTCACACCCACAAGGGGTGCTCCCACTGCTTGTACGTACACGGTTTCAGGTTCTCTTTCACTCCCCTCGCCGGGGTTCTTTTCGCCTTTCCCTCACGGTACTGGTTCACTATCGGTCAGTCAGGAGTATTTAGCCTTGGAGGATGGTCCCCCCATGTTCAGACAGGATACCACGTGTCCCGCCCTACTCATCGAACTCCCGGCCTGTGCATCTTCGTGTACGGGGCTATCACCCTTTACTGCACGCCTTTCCAGGCGTTTCCACTGACACACAAGCCGTTGCTGGTTCTGGGCTCCTCCCCGTTCGCTCGCCGCTACTGGGGGAATCTCGGTTGATTTCTTTTCCTCGGGGTACTGAGATGTTTCAGTTCCCCCGGTTCGCCTCGCTTGACTATGAATTCATCAAACGATAGTGCAACGGATTGCACTGGGTTTCCCCATTCGGACATCGCCGGCTATAGCGGTTCATATCACCTTACCGGCGCTTTTCGCAGATTAGCACGTCCTTCATCGCCTCTGACTGCCTAGGCATCCACCGTGTACGCTTAGTCGCTTAACCTCACAACCCGAAGGTGTCTTCAGGTTGGAGTCTATTGAGAGACTCATCAGTCTTACCGTCGCTGACGATAAGCTGATTGTTTCAAATTTTCAGCTTGTTCCAGATTGTTAAAGAGCAAATATGTCACAACACACTCATGTCAATGTGTTCTGAGATACGTTATTGCAGACGAAGAGTATGGTGGAGCTAAGCGGGATCGAACCGCTGACCTCCTGCGTGCAAGGCAGGCGCTCTCCCAGCTGAGCTATAGCCCCATAAATTCCGTATCGTGATGCACAGCAATCTTATTTAGACCAGGCATAAACGGGCGACGCTTATTGAAATAAGCGAGTCTGTTTATAACGCCGGATAAATGAGATTTGGTAGGCCTGAGTGGACTTGAACCACCGACCTCACCCTTATCAGGGGTGCGCTCTAACCACCTGAGCTACAAGCCTATGCCGATACCGTCTCTTCATTCTTTCATCAGACAATCTGTGTGGGCACTGCACAAAATCCACTATCTTTAGGTAAGGAGGTGATCCAACCGCAGGTTCCCCTACGGTTACCTTGTTACGACTTCACCCCAGTCATGAATCACAAAGTGGTAAGCGCCCTCCCGAAGGTTAAGCTACCTACTTCTTTTGCAACCCACTCCCATGGTGTGACGGGCGGTGTGTACAAGGCCCGGGAACGTATTCACCGTAGCATTCTGATCTACGATTACTAGCGATTCCGACTTCATGGAGTCGAGTTGCAGACTCCAATCCGGACTACGACAGACTTTATGAGTTCCGCTTGCTCTCGCGAGGTCGCTTCTCTTTGTATCTGCCATTGTAGCACGTGTGTAGCCCTACTCGTAAGGGCCATGATGACTTGACGTCATCCCCACCTTCCTCCGGTTTATCACCGGCAGTCTCCCTTGAGTTCCCACCATCACGTGCTGGCAACAAAGGATAAGGGTTGCGCTCGTTGCGGGACTTAACCCAACATTTCACAACACGAGCTGACGACAGCCATGCAGCACCTGTCTCACGGTTCCCGAAGGCACTTCAGCATCTCTGCCAAATTCCGTGGATGTCAAGAGTAGGTAAGGTTCTTCGCGTTGCATCGAATTAAACCACATGCTCCACCGCTTGTGCGGGCCCCCGTCAATTCATTTGAGTTTTAATCTTGCGACCGTACTCCCCAGGCGGTCGATTTAACGCGTTAGCTCCGGAAGCCACGCCTCAGGGGCACAACCTCCAAATCGACATCGTTTACAGCGTGGACTACCAGGGTATCTAATCCTGTTTGCTCCCCACGCTTTCGCACCTGAGCGTCAGTCTTCGTCCAGGGGGCCGCCTTCGCCACCGGTATTCCTCCACATCTCTACGCATTTCACCGCTACACGTGGAATTCTACCCCCCTCTACGAGACTCTAGCCAACCAGTCTTAGATGCCGTTCCCGGGTTAAGCCCGGGGATTTCACATCTAACTTAATTGACCGCCTGCGTGCGCTTTACGCCCAGTAATTCCGATTAACGCTTGCACCCTCCGTATTACCGCGGCTGCTGGCACGGAGTTAGCCGGTGCTTCTTCTGCGGGTAACGTCAATCGTAAGCCGTATTCAGACCTACGCCTTCCTCCCCGCTGAAAGTACTTTACAACCCGAAGGCCTTCTTCATACACGCGGCATGGCTGCATCAGGCTTGCGCCCATTGTGCAATATTCCCCACTGCTGCCTCCCGTAGGAGTCTGGGCCGTGTCTCAGTCCCAGTGTGGCTGGTCATCCTCTCAGACCAGCTAGGGATCGTCGCCTAGGTGGGCCGTTACCCCGCCTACTAGCTAATCCCATCTGGGTTCATCCGATGGCGTGAGGCCCGAAGGTCCCCCACTTTGCTCCCAAGAGGTCATGCGGTATTAGCCACCGTTTCCAGTGGTTATCCCCCTCCATCGGGCAGATCCCCAGACATTACTCACCCGTCCGCCGCTCGCCGGCAAAGAAGCACGCTTCTTCCCGCTGCCGCTCGACTTGCATGTGTTAGGCCTGCCGCCAGCGTTCAATCTGAGCCATGATCAAACTCTTCAATTAAAAGTGTTTGATGCTCAAAGAATTATACTGTTAGTTCGTAATGAATTAACTGTTGTTCACTCTTCAAGACTTTAATCTTTTCGCCTTTCGGCGTTTGATAGTGTCCTGCGAGTGCCCACACAGATTGTCTGATTCAGTTGTTAAAGAGCGGGGCAACCGGGAAGGCTCTTCCGGGTTGCGAGGCTGCGTATCTTACGCTTTCCTCTTTCAGTGTCAAGCCTTATTTTCAGAGGCTTTTCACTTTGTCACCCCGACATGTTTGTGTGTTTGTCGTGACAACGGATGCGCATTATAGGGAGCATTCAGATTTACGCAAGCCTTTTTGTGATTTTTTTATTTGAATGCTCACATATTAAACGAAAAGGCTATTTTTGCCTATTTTTTATCACATTTGGCAGCTCTGCCAGGCTATTAATCACCAAATCCGCAGCATGTTCTGCTTCTTCTGTTACCGGTTTTCCTGTACGAACAAGGATCTTATTGCCAACATTCGCTGCATTCGCTGCCAACATGTCTTCCAGTTTGTCTCCCACCATATAAGAAGCAGACATATCAATATGTAGCTCTTTCTGTGCATCAAGCAACATACCCGATTGTGGTTTGCGACAATCACACATCTTCTTATATGCTTCATCTATTGCTTCTGGGTGATGAGGGCAAAAGTAGATGCCATCGAGATCAACTCCCCTATCTGCCAGTGACCAATCCATCCATTCTGTTAACTGCATAAATTGATCTTCTGTAAAAATTTTACGAGCAATACCCGACTGATTTGTTACCAAGACCAATGCATAACCCATTTTTTTCAATTCAAGCATGGCTTCAATCGCACCCTCTATAAATTGAAAATTATCTATTTCATGTACATAGCCATGATCGATGTTAATCGTGCCGTCACGATCCAAAAATACGGCGGGAATACCTTGAGTCACCTAATTGCTCCAAAAATGTACCGAATAAACAGTATCGCATGATTTATCTCTGAATGAGAATGCAGCATTTAATTTATTCACAGTTGACTTGGACGTCTAGACGCCTTAACATCCACTTCAATTCATGACTTGTTGAATGTTCTCAAGTCATTCATCTCTTTATATCTAATAAGAAGAACATGATAAGACTGACTCAGATAAATAAAGTATTTCAACAAGGATCGCGCTCTATCAAAGCGCTTTCAGATATTAATTTGCATGTCCCCCAGGGGCAAATATATGGTGTCATTGGTTCGTCTGGTGCAGGAAAAAGTACTCTTATTCGCTGTGTGAATATCCTTGAGCGCCCGACTTCAGGTCAGGTTCTGGTTGACGGGCAAGATCTCACATCTCTTTCTGAACGTGAACTGACTCGCGCACGCCGTCATATTGGCATGATTTTTCAACATTTTAATTTACTGTCCTCCAGAACGGTTTTTGGCAATGTCGCATTACCTTTAGAGCTGAATAACACACCAAAAGCTGAGATAAAAACTAAGGTCAATGAATTGCTGGAGTTGGTTGGCCTGGCGGATAAACATGATGCCTATCCTGCCAACTTATCTGGTGGTCAAAAGCAACGTGTTGCCATTGCCCGTGCATTGGCAAATGATCCTAAAGTGCTTCTGTGTGACGAAGCCACCAGCGCTCTGGACCCTGCAACAACACGTTCTATTCTGGAGTTGCTGAAAGACATCAACCGTCGCCTGGGCTTAACCATTCTTCTTATTACTCATGAAATGGATGTCGTTAAACGTATTTGTGACCAGGTTGCAGTAATCAGTGGTGGTCAATTGATCGAACAAGATGTTGTCAGTGAAATATTCTCGCATCCTAAAACACCGATTGCTCAAGAATTCATTAAATCTACACTGCATTTGGATATTCCGGAAGATTATGCGCAGAAATTACAGCCGGAATGCGCACCTGACCGTTGCCCATTGCTGAAACTGGAATTTACAGGTAAATCTGTTGATGCCCCTTTAATTTCCATGGCTGTTCGCCGTTTTAATATTGATATCAGTATCCTGAGTTCTCAAATGGATTACGCCGGAGGCGTGAAATTTGGGGTCATGCTGGCTGAGTTAGATGGTGAAAATGACAATATCAAAGCAACAATCGCGTTTTTAGAAGATCATCATGTGAAAGTAGAGGTTCTCGGTTATGTCTGAAGGAATGATTTTATTATTGACTAAAGGAGTCTGGGAAACCCTCGTAATGACTTTCGTTTCTGGTTTCTTTGGTTTTGTTATTGGATTGCCGGTGGGTGTCCTTTTATATGTCACGCGCCCGGGGCAAATAATAGAAAATGGAACGCTTTATCGCATTCTTTCTGCGTTGGTAAATATTACCCGCTCAATTCCGTTCATTATTTTACTGGTATGGATGATTCCATTTACTCGATTGATTGTCGGCACTTCCATCGGGTTACAGGCAGCCATTGTTCCGCTTACTGTCGGTGCAGCACCTTTTATTGCCCGCATGGTAGAGAACGCATTATTGGAAATCCCGTCTGGCTTGATCGAAGCAGCACGGGCCATGGGAGCAACACCATTCCAAATTGTCAAAAAGATTTTATTACCGGAAGCATTACCTAGTTTGATCAATGCCGCCACAATTACCTTAATCACGTTAGTTGGATATTCCGCGATGGGTGGTGCCGTTGGTGCAGGTGGTCTGGGTCAGATTGGCTATCAATACGGGTATATCGGATATGATGCAACTGTGATGAATACGGTATTAGCATTACTTGTTATTTTAGTCTTTCTGATCCAATTAGGCGGTGATCACTTAGTCAAAGCCGTCAATCGCAAATAAGATTATTTTAATAAAGGTGGCGGAAACGTCACCGAATACAAGGCTTAGACCTAAAAGCCTCATTATGTAGTACGCAGTAACTTGATAAGACAGGTTATAAACCAGTATTCAATAGGGGTAAAAAAATATGTCAGTGAAATTAAAATCCATTGCAGTCATCGGCGCATTAATAGGTGCATTGGCGCTTACAGGCTGTGGTCAAGAACAAAAAGACCCAAATCACATTAAAGTCGGCGTTATTGCAGGGCCTGAATTAAAAGTTGCTGAAGTTGCCAAACAAGTCGCGAAAGATAAATACGGCCTTGATGTTGAGCTGACCGCATTCAATGACTATGTCCTGCCGAATGAATCACTGAGCAAGGGAGATATTGACGTGAATGTCTTCCAACATAAACCTTATTTAGATCAGCAAATGAAAGAACGTAACTACAAACTGGCAATTGTGGGTAACTCTTTCATCTTCCCGTTGGCGGCTTACTCTAAAAAGATCAAATCACTGGATGAATTGAAAGATGGCTCTCAAATTGCCATCCCAAATGATCCAACCAATCTGGCCCGTGCACTACTGTTGTTGCAAAAACAAGGCCTCATCACGCTAAAAGAGGGTGTCGGCCCATTGCCAACCATTCTGGATATCACCAGCAACCCTAAGCATGTGGAAATCATACAGTTGGAAGCACCACAGTTGCCACGTTCACTGGATGATCAGAAAATTGCTTTCGCGATTATCAACAATACTTATGCTGGCCAAATTGGCTTAACGCCAGAACACGATGGGATCTTTGTTGAAGATAGTGATTCCCCTTACGTGAATATCATCGTGAGCCGCGAAGACAATAAAGATGCTGAAAATGTGAAAAAATTTGTTGAAGCATACCAATCGCCAGAAGTAGAACAAGAAGCCCTGAAAGTCTTCAAGGGTGGCGCAATAAAAGGCTGGTAATCTTTCATATTCAGTCAATCAAGATTAGAATCATTGGGCGGATATCAAAATATCCGCCCATTTTTATTGGGGATGCTTTATAGGAAAAAATAATCCTCCGCTGGAATAGCCCCTTACCTCCCACTCACCGCTTTACCTAATATAAGGATTCGGCTTGATGCGTATGTTATCTCTTTGTGTCATGGTGCTCTTTATGGCCGGGTGTCAATCAGCGCCAGATCAAATTGATCAGGCCCATGTTTCCTCTTATGTCCGGCTATATACTCAGGCGGATGAACTTTTAAACTCATCATTTAAAGAGTTAGGCATTGTAGCCGGGGAATCTTGTCGCAATACGCCACAAGATCCCCCAGCCAGCATGACTGCGGCTCGACAGAGAATGCTGACAAAGGCATCATCTTTGAACGCTAATGCGGTCTTACTGCATCAATGTGCCATTGTATCTGGTCAGGGATGCTACCAAGCTGCCATCTGCGAAGGCACAGCATTGTTGACGACAAATAAATAATGATGACTGAAATGTGATAACTAAAAAACGGCTATGGCAGATTTTCATTTTACGCAAATAGGCACCATCCATTCTCCTTATAAAGAGAAATTTGCCATTCCCCGTCAACCGGGTTTGGTGGAAGATGGCATCGGGCAGTTAGAACTCCTTGCTCCCTATAATCAGGTTGATGCTGTACGCGGGCTGGAGCAATTCAGCCATTTATGGATTATTTTCATTTTTCACAAAACCATGGATGGGGGCTGGAATCCATTGGTACGCCCACCTCGTTTGGGAGGCAATGCAAAAATGGGCGTTTTTGCTACCCGTTCAACTTTCCGCCCCAATCCAATCGGCATGTCGCTCGTGGAACTGAAAGGCATTCAATGCAAAAATAATCGCGTCATTTTGGAACTTGGCAGTTTAGATTTACTGCATGGAACACCGGTGATTGATATCAAACCGTATCTGCCTTTCGCCGAAGCCCATCCAGAAGCGAAAGCCGGTTTCGCCCAATCAGCACCAGATAACAATATGGCCGTCAACTTTTCACCTGAGGCGGAAAACCAGCTGTTATCTTATCTGGGCAGTTACCCCCATCTAAAGCGCTTCATCAGCCAGATACTGGCTCAGGACCCCCGTCCGGCTTATCGTAAAAAAGAACAAGAAAACAGAATATATGCAGCCCATATTTTAGATTTCAACGTTCGTTGGCTGGTTTGTGGGTCCCTGACTGAAGTCGTTTCTATCGAACTCCGCTAAAACCCCTTTTGACATCGCAAGCTCACTGGTAAACTAGCGGTTTATTTTTTTCTGGGTTGGGTGACTCATATCATGTCACCCAAAAGCAATTTGCTATCCAATGGAAACTTACTATGCGTACTAGCCAATATCTGCTCTCTACTTTAAAAGAGACGCCTGCTGATGCTGAAGTAGTCAGTCATAAACTGATGCTTCGTGCCGGAATGATCCGTAAACTCGCTTCAGGTCTATACAACTGGATGCCGACAGGTGTTCGTGTGTTGAAAAAAGTTGAAAATATTGTTCGTGAAGAGATGAATAATGCAGGAGCGATTGAGGTTTCCATGCCGGTAGTTCAGCCAGCAGATTTATGGCAGGAAAGCGGCCGTTGGGAACAATATGGCACAGAATTGCTGCGTTTTGTGGATCGCGGTGAACGTCCTTTCGTTTTGGGGCCAACCCATGAAGAGGTGATTACCGATTTGGTTCGTAACGAAGTCACTTCATACAAACAACTTCCATTGAATCTGTTCCAGATCCAGACCAAATTCCGTGATGAAGTCCGCCCACGTTTTGGTGTGATGCGTTCCCGTGAATTTATCATGAAAGATGCATACTCTTTCCACACGACCCAAGAATCCCTGCAAGAAACTTACGATAAGATGTACGATGCTTACAGCAAAATCTTTACTCGTATCGGGCTGGATTTCCGTCCGGTTCTGGCAGATACCGGTTCCATCGGTGGCAGTGCTTCCCATGAATTCCAGGTCCTGGCGGAAAGTGGTGAAGATGACATCGTATTCTCTACGGAATCCAACTACGCAGCGAATATTGAATTGGCAGAAGCGGTCATGCCATCTCAGGAGCGCGCAGCACCATCGGAAGAGATGCGTCTGGTAGATACACCAAATGCAAAAACCATTGCCGAGTTGGTTGAACAATTCAACCTGCCAATTAAAAAAACCGTCAAAACGTTAATGGTTCATGCAGCTGAAGAAAGTGGTCACAAATTAGTGGCGTTACTGGTACGCGGCGACCACGAACTGAACGAAATCAAGGCGGAAAAATTACCGTTGGTTGCCAGCCCCCTGACTTTTGCAACTGAAGAAGAAATCCGTGCCATCGTGAAAGCAGGCCCGGGTTCTTTAGGCCCGGTAAACCTGCCTGTGCCTGTCATTATCGACCGTAGCGTATCCGTCATGAGTGATTTCGGTGCGGGCGCTAACATTGATGACAAACATTACTTTGGCATTAACTGGGAGCGTGATTTGCCACTGCCAGAAGTGGCTGATATCCGTAACGTTGTTGAAGGTGATGCCAGCCCGGACGGAAAAGGAACACTGTTAATCAAACGTGGTATTGAAGTGGGCCATATCTTCCAGTTAGGCACGAAATATTCCGATGCCCTGAAAGCAACCGTGCAAAATGAAGAAGGCCATAATCAAGTTCTTTCTATGGGTTGTTACGGTATCGGCGTTACACGTATCGTTGCTGCGGCCATTGAACAAAATCACGATGATCGTGGCATTATCTGGCCTGATGCAATTGCACCATTCCAAGTGGCAATTTTGCCAATGAACATGCACAAATCTTACCGTGTGAAAGAAGCCGCAGAAAAATTATATGCTGATTTACGTGCCAGTGGCATTGACGTCATTTTTGACGACCGGAAAGAGCGTCCCGGTGTTATGTTTGCTGACATGGAACTTATCGGTGTGCCACATACTCTGGTCATCGGTGATCGCAATCTGGATAACGATGAGATTGAATATAAGTCCCGTCGCAATGGCGAGAAGCAGATGCTGAAACTAAACACGATTGTTGAGTATCTGAAAGGTCAGGTTTATCAAGCTTAATTTCGCTTGAAAACAGCTTAATTGAAAACCCCTGCGCAGTTTGCTGCACAGGGGTTTTTATACGAACTGATGATAAGGACGGCGTGAGCTATTTTTTATTACAGGAAACGGCCTTATCAAAATGGACGTTGCCTGTTTGGATCACCGAATTATCAAACAACCCATCTTCCATTGAAGGACGAAGCGTGTAATATCCTTCAAGTTCTACATAAACCGGAGTTCCTGCCTCCACACCAGCCGCACTGTAACCTCTCTCCAAATCGATATTTTCAGAGGCATCATAACGTTTGCCGGTCTGACAGTCGGTGAAAAGCGCTGAATCCGCGAAGTAACTGTACTCTCCCGCTAATTTTTTCGGGGTTACCTTTTTCAATTCATAATTATGCTGTGACTGGATTGGCTGACCACTGATATCCAGCATGATCAGGTTTTCACCTTTCATCTGATAATAAGACTTTTTGTCATCCTCATGACTCAATACAACTTTTTTGCCATTAACGACCCAATCGCCTGTTTCAAAGAAAGTTTTTTCCTCACTTTTGGCACCCAGATAAGACTGCCCTAATATATATGTTCCATCTTTGGCAAGCTGTAGAGTCGTTTCTATACCAGCACAATCCGCGCAAGGTACAACCCCGCTAAACACCTTCTCAGCAGGCAATCGTTTTTCCTGAGATAGTGTACCGCCATTCTGTAGCTCTGCGTTATTCTGGGGTACAGAATTATTCTGACATCCCGTCACTGATAATCCTCCCAGTGCGAATAATGCAAACAATATTTTTTTATTCATCATATTTTCAACCCAATAAATTCAAAAAGATACCTTTTCTTATAACGTCCCAAGCGGATAAAACATGAGCTTTACATAACAAGATTGACGTTACTTTACTGTATCCCCTAATACAACCGTGAGAAAAATCAAATATTATGGTGTAATTCAATTGTCTAATGCCAAGATAGGGGGTTAATCTACGTCTAATTACAACGCAAATACCAGAGCATTTACCCAGTGCTTACAGAAAACTTACTGTGCTATAGTCGTAAGTAGCATTTTTTGCGTTTGAGTTTGATCAATCACGGGCGGCACGATCACCGCCACTAACATAGTGGTGAGCAAATATGTCTATAGATACTGAATATCAACCCATTAATTGTGACGATTACGATAACCTTGATCTAGCTTGCCAACGCCAGCTGCATTTACACATCCAATTAAAAGATGGGGAAAAATTCGAAGGCAAAGCTAATAGATTGATTTTGAGGAAAAAAGTAGAATATCTTCTCATTGAGTCAAATAATGAATCCCGTGAATTAAGGTTAGATTGCATTATCAGTTTCAGTAATCCGGAAATTGGAACGATTGTGATTGAGCAATCGCCATTGTGATAATCAGCAGATACCTAAGCTACAAAACAAAAAGCCCTTGTATTACCAAGGGCTTTTTATTAACACAAGTATTTTCATTTATTACTACAAGATACTTTATCACTGTCTGAAATTATTTCATGGTCTAAAATAATGCATCCTCTCTAATTATTTTATCCATCAATATCATTGATAAAAAATCGACTTATTGTCATCAATGGTTAAATATAATAAATAAACCCATCTTTATTCTATTTATAAAAAGACCTGCTCCTTGAAATGAATATTCAGAAAGCCGCCTTAAATCCCACTTGTTAAACAATAAAAAAAACCACTAGTTATAAAACAAACTTACCCATTTAACCATAAATGGCAATAATACTTATAACCAGTGGTATACCAAACGTTATACTGCAATTATTAATAATAGTCATTGGTTTTTATTTCTATGCCATAGAAACAATCCCATTAATATAAAGCTCAAAGGTAGCCCTAAACCAAAGCAAATTAAACCAACCAGCTGCATATAATTATAAATTATCCCATATCACCAACCCTGTCTAAAACCGTGCTAAATATCGCTACGTTAAAGTCCATCCTTGTATTTTAAATATAGTACACAACTATAAATTTTCAAATGTTGATTATTTATTTTCAAGAAATAACAAATTTAATATATTATTTATCTTCTCTGACAGCCGCTTAAAAAAGACATAATAATCTGAATTAATTAAGCAAAAGAGATTAATTATAAATTATTCAATCTCTCTTGCTGGTTATCATGCAAACAGCATTAAACCGGTAAGGCGCCACGCCCGTTGATGTCGATCATGATTTTTTCCATCGAAGAGAACATCCCAACTCACCACTCAGCCGCTGCCCTTCTTTAGTGACAAAAACACCCAACGCGGCAATCAGTTTCTCATCATAATAAAGTAATGGTGTTCTCTCCCTGAGCCAAGGCGCGACATTAAACTCCTGCCACAACTTCTTGCTATGCCGGGAGTGATGACGTCCTACGATGCTGATATTCCCTTGAACACCAAAGCGAACAGTCACTTTTTCATCACTTTTTGGTGCCCTGACTTCAATGCCACCTTCTTCAGTGCGAATTAATGTTCCCAATCCATCGGGCAATGTCAGTTCCTGCATGACATTCCACTCAAGCACTGTTTCCGCCAGCCTTCGATACAAAGGAAGCAGCCAAAGTTTTTGCTGGTAGCGACGAATATCATATTGCCCCAATCTAAACTGGGGTTCTGCATCTTGTCGGGCAAGTGCGACTTCTGACCAAATTCGTTGAAGCTGTTCCCGCGATGGCATTTTTGCTCCCCGCTGATTGAGCCATCGGCGCAACAATGCATTTCTTTTGGCTTCTGAACAACTTTCCAAAGGAGGGATCAATAATGCCCCTTCCTGACCCATCAATGAATTCAATGAATCACTTAATAGCTCATCCAACAATTGTTCCTGTTCTCCGCACAAGCCAGCACTGCGGCAAACGGCTTGTGAAAAATGAGGCCAACGCTGATGAAGCAAGGGTATAATCCGCAAACGCAAAAAATTACGATCAAAGCGATCATCTTGATTGCTGTCGTCTTCAATCCATTCCAACCCTTGTGTCTGTGCATATGTTTCTAATTCTGCACGACCAGCATTCAACAATGGGCGAAGCAACGTCGTTCCGGCAAATGGCATGCGGAAGGGCATAGAAGACAGCCCAGCAGGACCACTACCCCGTTTCAATGCCAATAAAAATGTTTCGGCCTGATCATCAAGGTGCTGTGCCGTCATCAGGATTTCATCCTGCTGTAATTCACATCGAAAAGATTGATAACGGGCATCCCGGGCCGCGGCCTCTATTCCATTCTGGCGAGTATCCAAATTGACTTTCTCAGCCAAAAAATCAACCTGCCAATCAACACAAATCTGGCGGCAATGCTCAGCCCACAAATCGGCTTTTACATTTAATCCATGATGAATATGTATTGCCCTCAAAGCTATCGGGCCATGGCCTGCTTGCTGGTATTCATCGCGCATACGAACCAATAGATGCAGCAATACCGTGGAATCCAATCCACCACTAAAACCAACTAAAATTTTTTTATATTGCCCAAGCTGCTCTGCCAATCTCACCAGCAACGGCTCATGCACATTTGCCACAATATTTGCCATTATGGAATAAAACCTTCCTCTATGTTTGCTATGTTTGCCATATTTGCCAAATTAATCTTCAATCAGATCGTCTTGCATTTCACCCTGCCCGGGGAGTTGATTATTAGATCTGATACAGAGCAATCCAGAGATGATAACCAGCCCTAAACCAATCACATAAGCAGAAACAAAGGTGTCGCCAAAGAACAAAATAATCCACATCATGGACAGAATGGGTGACAGGAATAAAATTGAGGCAATTTTATGAGAATCCGGGCTACTCATCGCTTTAAACCAAATAATGTAGGAAACACCATTCAATATGATGCCATTGAGTAATGTCGGTATCAGTGAATCACCAACAGGCAGGTTAATGCTGCTGAAAGAAAACATAAATACAGCGGAAACTAATGTAGAAAAAATAAATAACCACAGCGTACTGATATAAGGATCAATGGAAAATTGTCTCGACAGGACTGACAGTAATGCAAAACAAAATGAGCCACTGAACACCAACAACAATACCTCAGGATGTTCTACCGCAATTTCTGTAATATTCCCCTTCGTGAAAGTAATCACAACCGCCATGAACCCGATTCCAATACCTATTATTTGCTTAATTGACAGCTTTTCTTTGAACAAAAAAAACGACAAGCCAATAATCATCAATGGCCAGCTGTATTGAATGACCAAAACAGCAACGCCATTCTCAATCGAATAACCATAGTACAACAGAAGATAGAAGAAGCAGTCCAAAGCGCCTAAGATCAAGACCTTAATCATAACAGGGAGAGGAATGCATAATAGTTGCTTCCAGTTTCTTCCCATGAAGAGCGCCACAATAAATACAGCTAAAACAGACAGGACATTTGACCAGAACAAATATTGGAAATGATCCATTTCCTTCTGCCCAAAGCGCGCTATGGAAGGGACAAAACTCCAGATAAATACACAAGAAAATGCATAAATAATATATTTATATTTGGTCATAGAAAACTCAACTTATTATTTTAACGCCCGGCCAATGAGGTGTTCTATTCCTCCCCAATAAACAACAAAACAGGTGGAGATGCTGAAAGGATATTATTCACCAGCACTTTCCACCTGCCATTAACGCTACGGAAAATAGCGTTGTATTTATAAAAAGCTGTTACCAATACAACAACTTTCAAAATTGACTTTCAGAAATCAACAATAACCGTATTGCATTAAACGCTCATAACGACGATTCACTAATTCTTCTTCGTTCAATTCACTCAACTCTGCAAGATCCGCCAACAATTGAGTTTTCAATGAGTCAGCAATTTCTTCATAGTTACGGTGCGCTCCCCCTAAAGGCTCTTGGATCACCGCATCAACCAGTTTCAGTTCTTTCAGGCGGGGAGCCGTATTTCCCATTGCTTCAGCTGCCAATGGCGCTTTATCTGCACTTTTCCATAAAATGGATGCACAACCTTCCGGAGAAATCGTAGAAAACGTGCTGTATTGCAACATATTCACTTTATCGCCAACACTGAGAGCCAATGCCCCACCGGAGCCGCCTTCCCCGATCACGGTACAAATAACCGGAACGGAAAGACGAGACATTTCACGCAAGTTACGGGCAATCGCCTCTGACTGGCCGCGCTCTTCAGCGCCCACTCCCGGATACGCACCCGGGGTATCAATAAAGGTAATAATTGGCAATTTAAAGCGTTGAGCCATCTCCATCAACCGCAATGCCTTACGATAACCTTCCGGGGATGGCATGCCAAAGTTACGGCGGATTTTTTCTTTCGTTTCGCGCCCCTTCTGATGACCAATAACCATGACCGGACGGCCTTCAATACGAGCCAATCCGCCTACAATAGCCTTATCATCCGCATAGGCACGATCACCTGCCAACTCTTCAAAGTCAGTAAAAATATGCTTTATGTAATCCAGCGTATAAGGACGAAGTGGGTGACGTGATAGCTGGGAAATTTGCCATGCCCCCAAATCAGAAAAAATCTTGCGGGTCAATTCGAGGCTTTTCTCCCGCAAACGCTGGACTTCTTCATCCAGATTTATATCTAGCTTTTCATCTTGACGGCTAACTGCGGTGAGCGAATCAATTTTCGCTTCCAGCTCGGCAATCGGCTGTTCAAAATCCAGAAAATTCAGGCTCATAACGTTCCTATTTTAGTCAAATTCTAATTCAACCTGCTCGTTACCCAGCAGAGTTCGCAGATCGGTCAAAAGGGTGTCCGTTGGCGTTACCCGCCATGTTGCACCAAATCGTAAACGGGCACGGGCATCTACCCGCTGGTAATAAAGATGAACCGGTATCGTACCTGAACGATGTGGCTCCAATACACCACGAAGACGGTTCAACAATTGCTCATCAATTTGCCTGTCTGACAACGAGATAGCAAGCCCACGTGCAAACTTTTCACGGGCCTCGCTGATATCCATTAATTCACGAACCGTCATTTTAAGGCCACCGTTAAAGTCATCAAAGCTGACTTGTCCAGTGGCAATCAAAATTTTGTCCTGCTCTAATAAATGCTGGTACTTTTCCAGCGCATCAGAAAACAGCATAATTTCCAGCCGTCCAGAGCGATCATCCAACGTACTGATCCCAATCCTGTTTCCCTTTTTGGTTGTCAGAATTTTGGAAGCCAGCACCAAACCGACGACAGTCGTCACCTGACCGCGAGGTGTCGGATTCACATCTTTTAGACGCAATCCATTTGTATATCGTTCAATCTCTTTCAAATAACTTGTGATCGGATGACCCGTTAAGTACAAACCCAACGTTTCCCGCTCACCATCAAGAACAATCTGATCTGGCCATTTAGGTGTACTGGCATATGAACGTTCAACTTGCTCAGGCTCTTCAGCCAGCACCCCAAACATGTCGGTCTGACCAATGGCCTCGGCTTTTGCATGCTGCTCAGCGGCTTTCAATGCATCTTCCAAAGAAGACATCAATGCAGCACGATGTGGCCCGAGCCTGTCGAAAGCACCAGACATAATCAGCTTTTCCATCACTCGACGATTTAGCTTCTTGGTGTCAACACGGGCACATAAGTCAAAGAGTTCCTTGAAATGTCCCCCTTTCTGGCGAGCATCGATGATAGCCTCAATCGGCCCTTCACCAACGCCCTTAATCGCCCCGATGCCATAAACAATTTCACCTTCGTCATTGACGTGGAAATGGTACAGGCCGCTGTTAATATCAGGCGGCAACACTTTAAGCCCCATGCGCCAGCATTCATCCACCAGCCCGACAACTTTTTCAGTGTTATCCATATCCGCCGTCATCACTGCCGCCATAAATTCTGCCGGATAGTGAGCCTTCAGCCATAAAGTCTGGTAAGAAACCAATGCATAGGCTGCGGAGTGAGATTTATTGAAGCCATAACCCGCGAATTTCTCCACCAAATCGAAGATCTTCATCGAGAGTTCGCCGTCAACGCCCTGATTTATTGCGCCAGCTTCGAATACCGAACGTTGTTTCGCCATCTCCTCAGGCTTTTTCTTACCCATTGCGCGGCGAAGCATATCTGCACCACCAAGGGTATAACCCGCCAATACCTGAGCGATCTGCATGACCTGTTCCTGATACAGGATAATGCCGTATGTTGGCTCCAATACAGGTTTTAAGGATTCATGCTGCCATTCAACATCAGGATAAGAGATCTCTTCCCGCCCGTGTTTACGGTCGATAAAGTTATCCACCATGCCGGATTGCAGTGGGCCGGGGCGAAATAACGCCACCAATGCAATCATGTCTTCAAAACAGTCAGGGCGAAGGCGCTTAATCAGGTCTTTCATGCCCCGGGATTCAAGCTGGAAAACCGCTGTCGTTTCGGAGCGTTGCAGCATATCGAAACTTTTCTGGTCATCCAATGGAATGGCCGCAATATCAATCGGCTTCAATCCTTTTTTGGCATGGCGGGCATTCACCATCTCAAGAGCCCAATTGATAATGGTCAGGGTTCTCAGGCCAAGGAAGTCAAACTTAACCAGCCCCGCATATTCCACATCATTTTTATCAAATTGGGTAACTGGGTTTTGCCCTTCCGGATCGCAGTAAATGGGGGCAAAATCGGTGATTTTGGTTGGTGCAATAACAACACCTCCCGCATGTTTACCCGCATTACGGGTCACGCCCTCCAATTTGCGCGCCATATCAATCAGCGCCCGGACTTCTTCATCCGCTTCGTAAATTTCAGGCAGTTGTGGCTCTGCAACAAAGGCTTTCTCAAGCGTCATGCCAGGGTCTGGCGGGACTAATTTCGATATCCGGTCGACAAACCCATAGGGATGACCCAGTACACGCCCAACATCACGGATAACTGCTTTTGCCGCCATCGTACCAAAAGTGATAATCTGCGATACCGCGTCACGCCCATACATATCGGCAACGTGATCAATCACCTGATCACGTTTTTCCATACAGAAATCGACGTCAAAGTCAGGCATGGAAACACGTTCAGGGTTAAGGAAACGTTCAAACAGCAGATCGAACTCCAGCGGGTCGATATCGGTGATTTTCAGGGCATAGGCCACAAGGGAACCCGCACCAGAACCACGTCCCGGCCCAACGGGAACACCGTTATCTTTCGACCACTGGATAAATTCCATGACGATCAGGAAGTAACCGGGGAACCCCATCTGGTTAATGACTCTCAGTTCAATATCCAGACGATCATCATATGCAGGGCGTTTTTGTGCCCTGATTTCCGGATCAGGGTAGAGAAACTCCAGACGTTCTTCCAAACCTTGCTTCGATTTTTCAACCAGAAAATCTTCAGTACTCATTTCTCCCGTAGGAAATTGCGGAAGAAAGTATTCGCCAAGGCGGATGGTAACATTACAGCGTTTAGCAATTTCTACGCTATTTTGTAGTGCTTCAGGAATGTCAGAGAAAAGTTCACACATTTCCTGTTCACTGCGCAGATATTGCTGAGGACTGTAACTTTTAGGGCGTTTCGGATCAGCCAGTGTATAGCCATCATGGATAGCAACCCGAATCTCATGAGCATCAAAATCTTCACTTTCCAGAAAGCAGACATCGTTGGTCGCCACAACAGGAAAGTTTTTTTCTGCTGCCAACGTAACAGCCGCATGAAGATAATTTTCTTCATCCTGCCGCCCGGTACGGATCAATTCAAGATAATAGCTGTCAGGGAAATGCGCCTGATAAAAATCAAGACACTGATCCACCAATGCACGATTGCCACGCAACAGGAACTTACCGACATCCCCCATGCGCCCCCCCGACAACAGGATTAATCCGGCTTTGTATTTTACCAGCCATTCCCGTTTGATAGTCGGGCCAATCGCTCCGTAGCCTTTTTGATAAGCCTCAGAGATCAGCAAAGTCAGGTTTTGATAACCTTCATTATTGCGGGCAATGACGGTCAGATGGGAATATTCATCCCCCAACAAATCACTTTCCACAAAAAAATCAGCGCCAATAATTGGCTTGATGCCTGCGCTGTGAGCACTGCCATAGAACTTCACCAATCCACACAGGTTGGTAAAATCCGTAATCGCAAAAGCTGGCATACCCAATTTGGCGATTTTTTTCACCAATGGGCCGGTCTTAGCCAAGCCATCGATCATTGAATAGTCGCTGTGAACACGTAAGTGTACAAAACGTGGTTCTGTCATAATCTGCCCAGATCCTTATCCCGGATATTTATCCGAGACCCAGTGCCCGTTTAACCGGAGCAAAACTTTTACGATGATGCTCCGTAGCCCCCAGAGATGCCAGTTTTTCCAGATGCAGGGCCGTTGGATAACCTTTATGTTTGGCAAAACCATAATCAGGAAACTGTTTATCCAGTTCTGCCATTTCTCTGTCGCGGGTTACTTTAGCCAGAATGGAAGCCGCACTGATTTCAGCAACCAGACTATCGCCCTTAACAACGGCTTGGGAGGGCATCGCCAATGCCGGGCAACGGTTGCCATCAATCAGGACATAATCAGGTGTGATTGATAAACCCGCCACTGCACGTTGCATGGCAAGCATCGTGGCATGAAGGATATTAAGCTGATCAATTTCTTCCGGCTCTGCCCGGCCAAGACTCCAGCACAGCGCTTTTTCTTTAATTTCCAGATACAGTTTCTCACGGCGTTTTTCCGTGAGTTTTTTCGAATCCGCCAAACCCGCAATCGGGTTAGCAGGATCAAGAATAACGGCCGCAGTAACAACAGCACCGACCAATGGGCCGCGCCCCACTTCATCAACACCGGCAATCAGGTTCGCCTGAGGATAAACAAAATCCATTATCTTCTCGCTAATTCCAGAACGGCTTGCGCAGCCTGTTCATCAGCATTACAGCGAATGCTTTCATGCAAATGCAGGAATGTCTGTTTCAACATTTCCACATCTTCACCACCTTGCAGAAGAGGCAATAATGCCTTCGACAACATTTGTGGCTCACATTCATCCTGCAATAACTCTTTGACTAATTCTTTACCTGCCAGCAGATTAGGCAAGGAAACATACGGTGTTTTTACCAAGCGTTTTGCCAACCAGAATGTAAACGGTTTCATTCTGTAGCCTACAACCATGGGCGATTTAGCCAACATGCACTCCAGTGCCGCAGTTCCCGAGGCCAGTAAAGTGGCATCGCTGGCAATCATGGCTTCACGGGCTTTTCCATCCAACAGATGAAGTGACAAATCAGGTGCAATTTCATCTTTGATTCTCTGGAATTGCTCACGGCGTTTAGCATTAACCAAAGGAACCAGTACATGCAAGTCAGGTAATTTTTCCTGTAATAATTGTACGGCCCTGAGGAAATCAGCACTCAGCATGTCAACTTCAGCATGGCGGCTACCGGGCAACATCGCCAGACAAGGGACATTCAATGGAATATCAAGAGATTGTCTTGCGGCTGCTTTATCGATATGCAGAGGGATAGCATCTGCCATTGTGTGACCAATGAAGCGACATGGCACGTTAAAGCGATCGTAAAATGCTTTTTCAAATGGCAAAAATGCCAACACTAAATCCGTTGACCGACCGATTTTAAATACGCGCTTCTGGCGCCAGGCCCATACAGATGGACTGACGTAATGGATTGTTTTAATCCCGCGTGATTTCAGCCGCCCTTCCAGGGTAATGTTGAAATCCGGGGCATCAATGCCAATGAACACATCTGGCTTCAGGTCACTAAAGCGAGCCGTGAGATCTTTGCGAATTTTCAGCAAGCGGGGCAAGCGTCCGAGAACTTCAACAATTCCCATGACGGCCAACTCCTCCATCTCATACCAGGCTTCACAACCTTCGGACTGCATAAGAGGGCCTGCGACGCCCACAAAGCGGGCATCCGGAATTTTTGCTTTCAATGCACGTATCAGCCCAGCTCCCAAAATATCACCGGATGTTTCTCCGGCAACTAGGCCAATCGTCAACGGACGCTGATTATTAACAGAAGAAAAGGTAGCCAAAGGAGTATCCTTCATCTACTTAACGAATAATGCCACGGCTGGATTTTGCTGAACTTTCCAGAAAATCACTGAATACTTGCACGTGTGAGTTATTTTCAGCTTGAAGGCTAATTTCTTGTCTGGCTTCTTCCAGTGTTTTTCCACTGCGGTAAAGTGCCTTGTAAGCATAACGGATCGCATGCAGTGATTCTTTGTCAAACCCGCGACGCTTCAGGCCTTCAATATTCAACCCGAAAGGTGTTGCATGGTTGCCTTGCGCAATAACGTAAGGAGGAACATCCTGAGCGACACCAGAGCAACCCCCGATCATGGCATGGGAGCCAATCTGACAGAATTGGTGAACCGCTGTCATTCCGCCAATGATGACATAATCACCTAAAATGACATGACCACCCAAAGTACCATTATTCGCAATGATACAACGTGAGCCGACGATGCAATCATGAGCAATATGGGCGTTGATCATCAGAAGATTGTCACTACCCACTTTGGTCAAACCACCGCCTTGGATGGTACCACGATGAATAGAAACGCTTTCGCGGATGCGGTTACGATCGCCAATTTCAACACGAGTGGGTTCACCCTGATATTTAAGATCCTGATTCACCTCACCGATGGAAGCAAATTGGTAAATTTGATTATCACGGCCAATTTTGGTTATCCCATTAACCACGACATGGGATTTCAGCTCAGTCCCTTCACCAATTTCAACTTGGGAACCGATATAGCAAAATGGGCCAATGCGAACATTGGCACCAATAACAGCACCTTCTTCAATCACAGAAGAAGGATGGATAATTGCAGTCTGATCAATCATGGATTAGGCCTCACGACGGCGAGCACACATCATTTCAGCTTCGCAAGCCAATTCCCCATCGACTTTCGCCACGCCTTTGAAACGTGCAACACCTCGACGTTCTTTAATGAATTCAACTTCCAATACCATCTGATCACCAGGCAACACTGGACGCTTAAAGCGAGCTCCATCAATTGCAGCAAAATAATACAATTCACCCGGCTCCAATGATCCGACACTCTTAAATGCCAGAATACCCGTAGCCTGCGCCATTGCTTCAAGGATAAGCACTCCCGGAAAAATAGGTTTACCCGGGAAGTGCCCCTGAAAGAACGGTTCATTAAATGTGACGTTCTTAACTGCGCGCAGAAACTTGCCTTCCTCAAAATCCAAAACACGGTCTACCAACAAAAATGGGTAACGGTGAGGAAGTAAATTCAAAATTTCTTCAATTTGCAGAGTATGATTATTACTCATCTAAATACTCTTCCTGTCTATAATAAGAATCATTGCATTAACGACACGGCCCGCATGAACTCTTTATTCAGAGTTATCAGGCAGGCCGCAAAAATTAAAAGCACAACCAAAACGCTAATTAAAAACGTCTAATCACAATATTGGATGATTACTCGTTTTCACCTTCCATTCGGCGCTCTACTGACTTCAACCGCTTATTCATTTCGTTAATATTCATAACTAAAGCAGTTGTCTTACGCCAAGTTTTGTTTGGTTGCAATGGGATGCCCGATGAGTAGACCCCTGGCTCTGTGATTGGGCGTATCACCATGCTCATGCCTGTAATGGTCACTTTATCACAGATTTCCATATGCCCATTAATGACACAGGCCCCGCCAATCATACAGTAACGACCCACTTTCAAACTGCCCGCCATAATGACGCCACCGGCAAGCGCTGTACTTTCCCCAATCGTCACGTTATGGGCTATTTGGCATTGGTTATCAATGATAACACCATTGCTGATAATAGTGTTATCCAGAGCACCACGATCGATAGTTGTACAAGCACCGATTTCAACGCGATCACCGATGATAACCGTGCCCAACTGAGGGATTTTGATCCAGTTTCCACGATCGTTCGCATAACCAAAGCCATCGGACCCAATGACAGCGCCTGATTGAATGAGACATGAATCGCCAATTTCAACGTTATGGTATACCGATACGTTAGCCCAGAGGCGGGTTTGTGCACCAATGTGCGCATTCTTGCCAATGAAGCAACCTGCCCCAATGATGGCACCATCACCGATGACGACACCAGATTCGATAACCGCATTCGCCCCTACTGCTACGTTTTTTCCCATGACGACATCAGAAGAAATAACTGCTGACGGGTGGATATCCTGAGCGGGTTGTGGTGTTGTATCCATGATTTGCGCCATGCGGGCATAGGCAAGATAAGGATCTTTCACAACAAGTGCAGCGACTTTACAATAAGGAAGGTCTGCTTCTCGCAACACAACAGCGGCAGCCTGACATTCAGAAAGCTTGTCAGTATAACGGCTGTCAGATAAAAATGTAATTTGCCCGCTATTTGCTGAATGCATCGGCGCAAGGCCAGTGATGACGGTATCGCCATCACCTTGCAACTGCGCATCCAACTGCTGAGCGAGATCAGCCAATCGAATCGAAACCATCTATTTATTTAACCTGTTTCAGTACTTCTGCGGTAATGTCTTTTCCTGAAGCAGAATACGCAACGGTATTTGCATCCAGAACCAGATCGTAACCTTTTTGACCTGCAACTACTTTAACTGAATCGTGAATGCGAGTCAGGATTTTATTTCGCTCTTCCATCTGGCGACGTTGATTATCAATGTCGAAAGCCTGAGCTTTCTGAGCGAATTCATCACGTTTTGCGACAACTTCTTTTTCTAACTTTTCACGCTCACTGGCTTTCATTGTTGAGCCATCACGTTGCAATTTCTGGATCTTAGCCTGCAAGTCAGATTCCATGCCCTGCAATTCCGAAGCACGGCCTTTAAATTCGTTTTCCAACTGTTTTGCCACAGCTGCACGGGCTGGTAACTGCTGGAAAACCTCAGCAATATTTACTACAGCAATTTTATCTGCTGCCTGAGCTCCCACAGAAAACGCCAGTGCCATACCCAGACTTGCTGCACACAATACTTTTTTCACTATAAACTCCTTTGACCTATGCTATTTTTACAGGTTGGAAAACTCAGAGATTCTCTCATCAGCCTATTTCGGCTGAAATGACAAAATAGGGCTTGAATATCGCCCTATCTAATAATAGGGCGATATTCACAAAAAGTGACTAAAAATTACCAAGTTCCACCAATATTGAACTGGAACTGCTCTGCTCTGTCGCCTTCATATTCCTTAATGGGTTTAGCGTAAGAGAAGACCAATGGACCTAATGGTGACAACCATTGCAAAGCAATACCTGCCGAAACACGGACATTATTGGGTTTACTGTAATCAGGTATCCCGGGGGAAGACTTGGACCAATTGGTATCCCATACCGTCCCTGCATCAACAAACAAAGAGGTCCGGACTGCATTAGAATATTTCGCATCCAGGAATGGCGTTGGTGTGATCAGTTCGAAACTGGCCACTGCCACGGCGTTACCCCCTACCGCATCACGCGATGGGCTTTTCTCCGGATAACCATTTTTATCCAAGTAAATTGCTTTCGGACCGATATTATTGGACCTGAAGCCACGAACACTGCTGGAACCCCCGGCATAGTAGTTTTCATAGAACGGCAGCTCTTTGCCGCCAAAACCACCGCCATACCCCATCCGCGTACGCCCCATCAGCACCCACGAACGATTATCATCCAAAGGATAATAACCCGTTGCATTCCAGCTGACTTTATAGAATTGGTTGTTGGAACCCGGCGCTGTCACTTTTGCATCCAGAGAGGATTTCAAACCCGAAGTCGGGAAAAAGCCGCGGTCGAGGTTGTTATATGTCCAACCCACGGTCATTGAGAAGTCATTGGAGTCAAATTCTGCTTTGTCGACATTATTGAGCTTCTTGCCCATTTTGTTCAGATAACGCCACATCGCTACCTGCGGACGCATGTTAGACAAGGTGTTATGCGTATAACCCAGTCTCAGCAGTAAGGTGTTATTCTCATTCAATGGGAAACCGAGCGTTCCTTCTGTACCGTATGCTTTATTGGTATAGTTCGAAAGCTCTGCTTCATCAGCCCGGAAGTCGTTATAGAATACACGCCCCCCCAAACTGACACCATTCACAGTAAAGTATGGATTGGTCAAGGATAAATCTGCTGACGTTGAGTAGTCATTCTTACTTGCACTGACCCCAACAGAGTTCCCTGTTCCCAGCCAGTTATCCTGTTGGACACCAACCTGGAAACCCACACCACTTTCTGTACCAAAAGCAATACTGAAGTTCATTGAGCCTGTATTGCGCTCTTTGACCTTATATACCACATCAACCTGATCCGCGCTGTCTGGCACTCGCTCTGTGTTGACATCAACCGTTTCAAAATAGCCAAGCCGGTTTAAACGCTCTTTACCTTGTTCGACGAGATCACTGCCCAGCCATGCCCCTTCCATCTGGCGCATTTCGCGGCGCAATACCGAATCTTTACTGATGTCATTGCCTGAAAAGCGAATGTTGCGTACGTAAAAACGGTTACCTGCATCAACATTTACATGCAATTTAACGGTCTTATCCGCCTCATTAATTTCAGGCTGGGTCATCACCCGAGGATAAGCATACCCATAACGACCAAGCAGATTTTTGATGGCATTCTCCATTTGGGTTACTTCTGTACCGTTATAGAGAGAGCCTGGCTTAATTTTAGTTAACTCTTCAATTTTCGATTGGTAGCCCGCTAAATTACCATTCAGCTCAACACCTGCAATTTTGTATTGATCGCCTTCGGTGATATTGACGGTAATGTAGATACCTTTCTTGTCCGGGGTCAGATTGACCTGAGTCGAGTCAATGTTAAAACGGGCATACCCTCGGCCAAGATAGAAACTGCGCAGATTTTCAAGATCACCCGCCAGCTTTTGTTTCTGGTATTTCTGGTCTGCGGCCAAATTCCACCAAGGAACATCATCCCTCAACTGAAAATGATTCAGCAGTTCATTGGTAGGAAGAGCCTTATTGCCAACAATATTAATTTGTTGGATCTTGGCAGAACCCCCCTCTGAAAAGACGAATTTCAAATCAACGCGGTTACGGGGCAGCGGTGTGACAACAGCTTTCACTGTCGCGTTATAATTACCGATGCTGTAATAGAAGTCTTCCAACCCTTTTTCAATATTGGACAGCATAGTGCGGTCAAGAGCTTCACCAACACGGACACGGGAAGCCTCAAGGTTCTGCTTGAGCATGTCATCTTTCACCGTTTTATTACCGGAGAAAGTAATGTTAGCGATGGTTGGTCGTTCTTTTACTTGAACAATAAGTGAATTGCCATCACGTAAGACACGAACATCTTCAAAGTTTCCTGTCGCGAACAGTGCATGAATCGCACGGCTGATATCTTCATCGCTGATTGAATCACCTACGCGAACTGGCATGTTCAGTAATGCTGCACCAACGGTGACGCGTTGAAGACCCTCAAAATGAATGTCCTGAACCACGAATCCGTCTGAACCGTATGCAGTGGCGCTGCCGAACAGCAGCGACGCTATGAGCAACTTTTTCATCGCCATCGTTGTTATGCGTTTTCCTAACCGGTCCCCCACCTCAGAAGCGGGAGAAATCATTGAAAAGTGCAAGCCCCATTAATAACATCAGCAACATAGCACCAATGCGATAACTGAAGTCTTGTACACGCTCGGAGACCGGCCTTCCCTTGATCTTTTCAATCGCAAGGAAAAGCAAGTGTCCACCATCTAGTACAGGTAACGGGAACAAATTAATGATCCCAAGATTGACGCTAATCAGCGCCAAAAACATCAAATAATACACCAAGCCTGAATCAGCTGATACTCCAGCGCCTTTGGCTATGGAAATCGGGCCGCTCAGATTATTGAGTTTCACATCCCCGACAATCAATTTGCCGATCATATTGACGGTCAGCCTCATTAATTGCCACGTTTTATCCCCTGCCTCATAAAGGGCAGAGAAAGGCCCATATTGTTGAAGCACTTTGTATTCATCAGCCAAGGGAATAAATTTTAGCTCAACACCAGCAAACCCTTCTTCACTGCCATTGGGTAATTCTTTAGCCTCAGGAGTCAGGGTCAAGGAAATCAACCCGCCTGATCTTGCAACGTCCAATTTTAGAGGAAGATTGGGATTCTTCCTGATAAAAGACGAAAAAGTGTGCCAGACATCGACATCCTGCCCATTGACTTTAATTATCCTGTCCCCACTTTGTAAACCCGCTTTTGCCGCAGGTGAATCAGGATGAACTTTATCCAATTGCGCGCTGACTCGCGGAACAACAGGCATAATTCCCATCGACAGCAAAACATCTTGCTTGGATGGATCAAATTCCCACCCGTGAAGGTTGACTGTTTTGTGAATATTGTCAGTGGACCTTAGCGAAGAGACTTCCATAGACACAGATGATTCACCTAACTTACTGATCATCGCAAGCCGTACCGAATTCCAATCAGGAGTTTCGATACCATCAATGGCTTTTAGTTCCATTCCGGGCAAAATATTTGCCTGCGCAGCAATAGAATCAGGTTTAACATCCAACACGACAGGACGCACGGATGGCACACCAATCACAAAAACCAGCCAATAAGCGATGACCGCCAGAATGAAGTTTGCGATTGGCCCAGCACTAACAACTGCCGCACGCTGACCAATGGTTTTGTTGTTGAATGCCATATGACGACGTTCGTGAGTCACTTCCGCCACCCGTTCGTCGAGCATTTTGACATATCCGCCAAGGGGGATAAGGGCAATAACGTATTCTGTTCCCTGTTTATCTGTGTAACGCCAAATCGCTTTACCGAAACCGATAGAAAAACGTTCAACATAGATACCGCATCGTCTGGCAACCCAAAAATGACCAAACTCATGTACGGTGATGAGAACACCTAACGCAACAATAAATGCAACCAGATTCCAGAGAATATCCATTATGTACCTTTAGAGATTAAATCCAGAAGAAACTAGCATCACCAGCCCGGCAAAAACAGGAATTGCTGCCGTTAAGCTATCTACCCGATCCAGAACACCGCCATGGCCCGGAATCAACTGGCTGCTGTCTTTAACCCCTGATTCTCGTTTGAACATACTTTCTGTTAAGTCACCAAAAACTGAAGCGATAACAACGACAGTAGAAATTAACATCAAATGTTCAGGCATTGCAGGAACATGGACAAATTTACTGAATAGCCATGAAATGAGAGCCGCGGTCAATAACCCGCCGACCAGCCCTTCAACAGTCTTTCCGGGTGAGACTTTGGGGGCCATTTTATGCTTGCCTATGGTTCGACCGAAAATATAAGCGCCGGAATCAGCGGCCCAGACCAGCAACATCACATACAGCAACCACCATGCACCGTTATAAGTATTATTTTCATAGCCCTGGATACGCAGCACCATCATTCCGCAATAAAAGGGCACGATGGTGAGGACACCAAACAGCAAGCGTAATACAATCGATGATTTCCAAACAGATGCAGAGGCTGGATATGTAATCACTAATAAAATTGCCGCTATCCACCAGGCCATACCCGCCCACAATGGATAAACAATTTGTCGTTTTTCGAGCAGATGGGAAAAATCCGCCACAGAATACTGCAAGAGCAAAAGCCCTACAGCGAATGACACAGCCAACGCAATGCGTTTAGTCTGAGTGAAAAGACCGGCAAATTGCCCCCATTCCCATGCAGCAAGTGCTGAAACAGCAATGACAACCAGACCAAACCCTGATGGAGGGAGGAAAAACAGTGCCGCAACAACAAGTGGAATCAATATTAACGTAGTTAAAAGACGGTACTTCAGCAAGTTTTCCTCCTATGATCCCACTTCGGCATCGTCTGGTTTTGTTCCGCCAAATCGGCGTTCTCGTTTGACAAAGGCATGAATCGCACCTTCAAAAGCAGTTTCATCAAAATCAGGCCAAAGTATATCGGTAAAATACAATTCTGCATAAGCGATCTGCCATATCAGGAAGTTACTAATTCGATGTTCGCCCCCTGTTCTGATCACAAGGTCAACTTCAGCCTGTTGGCTTAAGTTCACACAATCACCGATTGTGTCTTCAGTAATTTCTTCAGGGGACAGCTCATTCGCCTTAATTTTATTGGCAACTTGCCTGACACTCTGAACCAAATCCCAACGGCCACCATAATTAGCTGCAATATTAAGCTGCAATCCGGTATTGCCTGCGGTCAATTCAACTGAGCGGCGAATACGTTCCTGCAACCGTGAGCTAAAGCGACTGATATCACCAATAACCGATAATTTTACATTGTGCTTATGCAGGCTCTTGACTTCATTATCAAGGGCAAACACAAACAACTCCATCAAAGAACTGACTTCTTGTTGCGGGCGATTCCAGTTTTCGCTGCTGAAAGCATATAACGTCAGTGATTCGATATTATGCTTAACTGAAAAACTTACGGCACTCCGCACGGCTTTAATTCCTGCGCGGTGACCAAAAACTCTTAATTTGCCACGTTTTTTGGCCCAGCGGCCGTTGCCATCCATAATAATGGCAACGTGTCTGGGCACGATTGGCAATGAGTCACTATCACTAGGAGATATCACTCAAAATAATCCTTAAATAACTAAGTAGGGCTTTACATGAATTCAATCACTTCCAAACATGAAAAAGCCGTGTTACGTGTTAACTATTATCACGGCTACCACGGCTGTTTCTGGCTCGGCCTGAATGAAAGTCTTTATTCTGGTTTTCGCTACTGGAACATGGGTACCAATTAATTGAATTGGCTATTATAACAACTATTATTGCCCCGCGAACTATATCATTTGCCCAAACGCAAACAAACAGATACTTATTAATAAAACTCTTTATTTGGAGCAGTTTCGAATAGCCTCTTTCGCCGAAATTCTTGCGATATTATCGATTTCTAAGACCTCTTCGATATTTTTAGGTTCAGGTAAATTTAATTTTTCGACAACCAAACGATTAATTTTTGCAATATCGGTGAAACAGATCCCACCTTTCAAAAAAGTATCCACGGTTTCTTCATTTGCTGCATTCAACGTTGTCGTTGCGGCCTGACCCTGATGACAAGCTTCGATGGCCAATTTCAGGCAAGGATAACGCTGATAATCTAATTCTTCAAAAGTCAGCATGCTCAGCTCAGTAAAATCCAATGGTTTCGCGCCAGATGAAATACGGTGTGGATAAGCCATGGAATAGGCTATCGGCGTGCACATATCCTGTGTCCCCAATTGCGCAATAATACTGCCATCCTGATAGCGAACCATGGAGTGAATAACCGATTGGGGGTGCAACAAGACTTCCATTTCATCAGCAGATGCATTAAATAAGTAGCGGGCTTCAATGTACTCCAACCCCTTGTTCATCATGGTTGCAGAATCAACAGAGATTTTGCGGCCCATTGACCAGATAGGGTGTGCACATGCTTCATCCGGTGTTACATCAGCAAATTTATCCAGCGGTGTTTTACGAAAAGGCCCGCCTGATCCCGTCAGAATAATGCTCGAAATGCCATGATCTTTCAAATTCACTGTACCGAGATTACGCTGAATCACCTCCGGGAGACTTTGAAAGATAGCATTATGTTCACTGTCGATTGGCAGCAATTGAGCTTTATGCTGGACAACGGCATCCATAAACAAGCGGCCACTGGTAATCAGAGATTCTTTGTTCGCCAACAGAACTTGCTTTCCTTTACGGATAGCCGCCAAGGTCGGCAATAATCCTGCAATACCCACAATAGCAGACATCACTTGATCAACATCGTCCAATGCAGCCAAATCACAGATAGCGTATTTGCCAGAAAACACTTCGGTCTGACTTCCCTGCTCCAACAATAATTGACGCAGGGCGTTTGCTGACTGTTCATCTGCCATTGCGGCATATTGAGGAGTAAACTCCAGACATTGCCGGGCCATCTCTTCAACGTTTTTCCCAGCCACAAGTGCAACAATGCGAAATTTCTCTGGATTATTTCGGACAACAGAAAGCGTACTTTTCCCAATCGACCCCGTTGAGCCAAGAATAGTTAACCGTTTCATTTTAATACTCTGAATAATGCTACTGATAGAAAATCGCAATAGTTTGAGTGGTACTAAACACTATGTCCATTGCTTGAGAAAGAAATGTGATATGACGTGTAATAAATTATAGTAACAACGCCGCAAAAACTGCGGCGCTGCAAACAAAAATGGCACTTAGAAATCCATCAGTTCGGCTTCTTTGTTAGCCAATGCTTCATCTATCTTCTTGATGAAACTATCAGTCAATTTTTGAACTTCGTCCTGTGAACGGCGTTCTTCATCTTCACTGATTTCTTTATCTTTCAGCAATGCCTTGACCTTATCGTTAGCATCACGGCGAATGTTACGGACAGCTACACGCCCTTGTTCCGCTTCATTGCGAACAACTTTGATCAGATCCTTGCGGCGCTCTTCTGTCAGCGGTGGCAATGGAACACGGATGATGGTTCCGGCAGAAGATGGGTTCAGACCCAAATCAGAAGCCATAATCGCCTTTTCAACTGCCGCAGTCATAGAACGGTCAAAGACAGTGATAGCTAAAGTACGGGCATCTTCTGCAACGACGTTGGCAATCTGACGCAGTGGGGTTGCTGAGCCATAATATTCAACATTGATCCCATCCAGCAGGCTAGGAGAAGCGCGGCCAGTACGAACCTTGCTGATTTGATTTTTCAGTGCTTCGACGCTTTTTTCCATACGGTCTTGTGCGTCTTTTTTGATTTCATTAATCACGTTACAAACCCTTGGGAGATGGTTATTTTTTAGGCCGCCATGCGTAATTAGCAGATACGCTAATCAAGCTAATGAATAAGTGGCCCTGTGTTATTAAATTTGGCGCATCAGGACGCAGATCATACCGTCAAATTTTACGGGTGTCTCTTTGAACACGAATGAAGAAAAATCAGCCGTGAGAAATCAGCGTACCTTCATTTTCCCCCATCACAACACGACGAAGTGCGCCTGGTTTGTTCATATTAAAGACACGAATTGGCAGGTTGTGATCACGAGCCAGCGTAAAGGCTGCAAGATCCATCACTTTCAACTCACGTTCCAATACTTCCTGATAAGTCAAATGGTCATAGAGAGCGGCTTCAGGATCTTTCGCAGGATCGGTTGAATAAACGCCATCAACTTTGGTTGCTTTTAATACAACATCTGCTTCAATTTCAATGCCACGCAAGCATGCAGCAGAATCTGTTGTAAAGAACGGATTCCCCGTCCCCGCAGAGAAAATAACAACACGACCGTGACGCAGTAAGCTGATTGCCTCAGCCCAGCTATAGTTGTCACACACACCATTCAGAGGAATGGCGGACATCAAACGAGCGTTCACATAGGCGCGGTGCAATGCGTCACGCATTGCCAAACCATTCATCACAGTCGCCAACATGCCCATGTGGTCGCCTACTACACGGTTCATCCCTGCTTGTGCCAAACCAGCACCACGAAACAGGTTGCCTCCTCCAATAACGACACCGACCTGAATACCCAGCTCAACCAGTTCCTTGATTTCCTGAGCCATGCGATCTAAGACTCTAGCGTCGATACCAAAACCTTCTTCGCCTTGCAGGGCTTCTCCACTGAGCTTAAGCAGGATTCTCTGATATACGGGTTTTGCATTGGTTGCCATGGTGTTCAGTCCTAAGCAGATAAGGATATTGGGGATTTATTAAGATTGACTTAACGACTACACATCCACGCTATTGCTATGCAGAGATAGCCCAGATGTCAAAAATTCATAATAAGATAAAACAGAACCGCCAATCGGCGGTTCCGTTTAAGAAAATTAAGACTGTTTGCTCATTGCAGCAACTTCTGCTGCGAAATCAGCTTCAACTTTCTCAATACCTTCACCGACTTCGAAACGGATGAAGTTGATTACTTTCGCGTTGTTTTCTTTCAGCAGATCACCAACAGATTTGCTTGGGTCCATCACGAAGTTCTGACCAGTCAGAGAGATTTCGCCGGTGAATTTGTTCATACGGCCAGAAACCATTTTCTCTGCGATTTCACGTGGCTTGCCAGACTGCATTGCGATGTCCAGCTGGATCTGATGCTCACGCTCAACAACGTCAGCAGGAACGTCAGTTGGATTCACGTATTCTGGTTTGCTTGCAGCAACGTGCATTGCGATGTGCTTGATCAGTTCTTCGTTTGCGCCTTCAGCTGCAACCAGAACGCCAATGCGTGCACCGTGCAGGTAAGAACCTACAGCTTCGCCTTCCAGAATCTCAACACGACGGATGTTGATGTTTTCACCGATTTTTGCTACCAGAGCAGTACGTTGTTCTTCGAACTTCGCTTTCAGTGCTTCGATGTCAGCATTTTTGTCAGCCATAACAGCTGCCATCACTTCTTTACCGAATGCCAGGAAACCTGCATCTTTAGCAACGAAGTCAGTTTCACAGTTCAGTTCAACAATACCTGCAAATTTAGCATCAGCTGAAATTTCAGTCAGGATAACGCCTTCAGCCGCAACACGGCCTGCTTTTTTAGCTGCCTTTGCCTGACCTGATTTACGCATGTTATCGATAGCCAGCTCGATATCACCATTTGATTCAACCAGTGCTTTTTTACATTCCATCATGCCAGCGCCAGTACGCTCACGCAGTTCTTTTACCAGTGCAGCGGTAATGTCAGCCATTTGTTTTATTCCTCGATGTGTCTCGCGGGAAGATAATATTCCGCGTGGAAAGTTCTATATCAGATAATAATTCTGTATCAGATAGCTAAAGGGGGCCATAACAGGCCCCCTAACCAACATATATCTGTCATATTCCAGACTGCCGCTTTTGGCGACAGACCGAAATTCATCGGATATATTTCATTATCTGGTCAATAAGGGCTCAAAAATGAGCATACCTTATTATTCAGCGTCTACAAGACCTTCTTCAGCCTGAACAGCCAGATCCTGAGAACGACCTTCACGAACAGTAGTAGCCACAGCAGTCAGGTACAGTTTTACTGCACGGATTGCGTCGTCGTTACCAGGGATGATGAAATCAACACCGTCTGGATCAGAGTTGGTATCAACGATAGCAAATACTGGGATACCCAGGTTGTTTGCTTCTTTGATAGCGATGTGTTCGTGCTCAGCATCGATAACAAACAGAGCATCAGGCAGGCCGCCCATGTCTTTGATACCGCCTAGGCTGTTTTCCAGTTTGCCAAGCTCACGAGCACGCATCAGCGCTTCTTTTTTGGTCAGCTTGTCAAAAGTACCATCCTGAGACTGAACTTCCAGATCTTTCAAACGCTTGATTGACTGACGAACAGTTTTCCAGTTAGTCAGCATACCACCTAACCAACGGTGGTTAACGAAGTATTGGTCACAGCTCAGTGCTGCTTCTTTTACTGCTTCGCTTGCAGCACGCTTGGTGCCAACAAACAGAATTTTGCCTTTACGGGAAGCAATTTTGTTCAGCTCTGCCAATGCATCGTTGAACATTGGAACAGTTTTTTCCAGGTTGATGATATGAACTTTGTTACGAGCACCAAAGATGAAAGGTTTCATTTTTGGGTTCCAGTAACGAGTCTGGTGACCGAAGTGAACGCCCGCTTGCAGCATATCGCGCATGGAAACAGTTGCCATTTTAGACCTCTATAAAGTTAATTGGGGTTATGCCTCCACAGATCCCATGACACCGACTCTTTAGCTGCGGATTATTCACATCAATTGACCTATGAATCAGCCGCATGAGAGCACCCCGGTGTATGTGCCGACCTGTGTGTGTTATTTACACATAATGAGTTTATTTAGTACTCCCGCGCATCGCATCATATCAGAAACAATTACACAGAATACCGGCGCGCTTTATACCATAATCCACCACCATACACCAACATTTGTTTATGCGCTTTCGATAGTCTTTCACCTAACGGTTATTGGCAGATATTCAGTGGACTGATACCATTACCAACAACATTTTTCCTTAGTTAATCTCAAGTAGTCGGTGCTTTTCCGACTTAAATGGACCCATTTCATGGCTATTTCTATCAAAACAGAAGAAGACATTCAGAAAATGCGCGTTGCCGGTCGTCTGGCAGCCGAAGTTCTGGAAATGATTGAACCTCATGTTAAGGCAGGTATCACCACCGGTGAACTTGATCGCATCTGCCATGAACACATCACTGAAAAACAGCAAGCCATCTCCGCCTGTTTGGGTTACCACGGTTTCCCTAAATCAGTGTGCATTTCCGTCAATGACGTGATCTGCCATGGTATCCCGAGTGATGACAAGGTGCTGAAAGAAGGTGACATCGTCAATATTGATGTGACGGTCATCAAGGACGAGTTCCACGGTGATACCTCCAAAATGTTCATTGTCGGTAAACCAACCATTCAAGGTGAGCGCCTGTGCCGTGTCACCCAAGATAGCCTGTACTTGGCCCTGAAAATGGTCAAGCCCGGCATTCGCTTGCGTACCATCGGCAAAGCAATCCAGCAATTTGTAGAAGGTCAGGATTACTCTGTTGTTCGCGAATATTGCGGTCACGGCATTGGCAGAGTCTTCCACGAAGAACCCCATGTCCTGCATTATGATGCAGATGATGGCGGTGTGGTTCTGCAAAAAGGCATGGCATTTACCATTGAACCCATGGTCAACGCAGGTGATTACCGCATTCGTACCATGAAAGACGGCTGGACAGTCAAAACCAAAGATCGCGGTTGGTCTGCGCAATATGAACATACGATTGTCGTTACCGACAACGGCTGTGAGATCATGACATGGCGCAAGGAAGAAGAAGCGTCTATCTCAGCGGTATTGGTTAACGGGTAATCTCTGATTGGCCCGTGAATGGAGATTTCATTTTCAGGGAACGGTCCACGCTTACGCAGCTCAATGTCGTTCTTCCAAAAACACATTGAGCGGCCATTCCTTGTTATGAGGCACCATTGAATTGACATCCTCTGAAGGACAGGTTCTTAGATACATTGGATAAGAAAACCTTTTATTTTTCCTGTCAGTCTTCAGCAGTTGATTTTCTTTTTCGCAAAGAAACCTGCCCCAGCGTCTCTTCATTAAACAGGCCGAATTCTCCTTGAAACATGGGCGCTACTTTCCACTGATAAACCTGGCATAGAATTTTCAAGTGAAACTTCAGGAATGGGATTTCCACTGACAGCTTCTTTTTTTATTTCTTTTTCTTCTTGTTCTTTTTTTCTTTTAATTTTTTTTCAGGCACATTAAGTTCGGGTTCGTACCTATCGCCATACTCAATCAATAATGCCCCACCTCTTTCTATATCCTGAGATGTAATGAAAAAGGTAATAACCTTTCCTACTTGGCAAATCCTTTATCGTAATATTGACACTGATAAGGCTTTTCTCCTGTGTAGGTTCCCACATGCCAATTTAACTTACTCGATTGTTTAAACTCTTTACCGCACTCTTTATACACATGATTTTTTTCTTTCTATGCTTTTCTTTAGTGTGTTGTTCTAATTCTGCCTCATCTTCAAATTCTTCATTACAAACTGAGCAATTAACCATAAAATTTCCTTTTTTTGAAAAGCCCCCAATACACTTTCTAATTGTATATTTATAAAAACCAATGCTTATAAAAATTAATATTCAAAAGAGCAATATTGATAAAAATCAGTGTCTATAAAACGGTAACCGGGCATTGTAAATAATAAAATCTCGTAGCCAACCATGCGGCAATTTGAAAAACACAGGGCATAGCAGCGAGGAAGTGAATCCCCTATCTGTACGATTGGGGTGAATGGGGGTGAATAAATGTCGCCTACAGCGCTATAACTTAAAAGACGACGGGTATAACATCTGTTCATCTCACGGTTTCTTATCATAGGTCTTTGAATATGTCAGCTGATATTGATTTTGCACATGTCCCTGTGCTTCCCTTGTCGCCCGTGGAGTTTTCCCATGATGATCTTCAATTTCCTGCGCTGAAACAGCATATTGATGAATTTCAGCTGTGGCTTGAACAGTCATTCAAGGCCGGTGTATCACCCAATACACTGATTTATGCCCGCAGTGATTATATTGACCAACTTTTAAATCGGCTATGGCAAGAGCGGGGATTTGATCAAATAGCGTCCCTTTCTTTGATTGCCAGCGGAGGATATGGGCGCCGGGAGTTGCATCCGCTATCGGATGTTGATCTGTTAATTCTGAGCGAATCCCCCTTGACTGAAGAACAGTCCTCCCGTCTCTGTGAATTCATTGCGCTTCTCTGGGATATCCGTCTGGAAGTAGGCCACAGTGTCAGAACATTTGAAGAGTGCCAGAAAAAAGGCCTTTCTGATCTCACTATTGCTACCAATCTCATTGAAACACGATTAATTTGTGGGGATTTACCCCTATTTTTACGATTGCAGAAATACATTTTCAGTGATGATTTCTGGCCGTCCGCTCAATTTTTCGCAGCCAAACTCGTTGAACAGCAAGAGCGCCATCAACGTTATCACAGCACCAGTTACAATCTGGAGCCTGATATAAAAAGCAGCCCGGGCGGATTACGCGATATCCATACGTTACTTTGGGTCGCCCACCGCCATTTTGGGGCAACCTCCTTGGAAGAAATGGTTAACTTTGGTTTTTTGACTCACGAAGAATGCAATGAATTAAACGAATGCCAGAACTTTCTCTGGCGTATCCGCTTTGCGCTGCACTTGGTCGTTACACGCTATGATAACCGCCTGCTTTTCGAACGCCAGTTCAGTGTCGCCCAGCTTCTCGGTTATGAAGGAGAACGCAATCAGCCTGTAGAGCTGATGATGAAGGACTTCTACCGCGTTACTCGTCGTGTCAGCGAACTGAATAACATGCTTCTTCAATTATTTGATGAAGCCATTCTGGCATTGCAACCCGACGAGAAACCCCGCCCCCTGAATGCAGAATTTCAATTACGGGGAAATCTCATTGATTTAATCGATGAGACATTATTCAACCGTGAGCCTGCCGCCATGTTGAAAATGTTTTATCACATGGCTGAACATCGGGAAATCCAGGGGATCTATTCCACCACCTTGCGCCAGCTCCGGTATGCCCGCAGAAATTTGACAACACCTTTATGTGAATTGCCGGAAGCACGAAAGATTTTCATGGATATTCTGCGTCATCCCCACTCCGTCAACCGATCGCTGCATCCCATGCACCTCCACAGTGTGTTGGGAGCTTATATGCCGTTTTGGAGCAACATCGTTGGTCAAATGCAATTTGATCTCTTCCATGCCTATACCGTTGACGAGCACACTATCCGGGTACTGCAAAAACTGGAAAGCTTTTCTGATGAGAATACGCGGGTAATCCACCCATTGTGTGTTGATCTTTATTCGCGCCTTCCTCAACCGGAGCTATTGCGGTTGGCCGCTTTTTTCCATGATATCGCCAAAGGGCGCAGCGGTGATCATTCTGAACTCGGTGCCAAAGATGCTTTCGCCTTCGCACTGCAACATGGCCTGACAAACCGTGAAGCTGAATTGGTGGAGTGGCTGGTACGCGATCACTTATTGATGTCTGTTACCGCACAGCGACGAGATATCCAAGATCCCGATGTCATCCAGCAATTTGCACGTGTCGTCAAAAACCAAGACCGCCTGAATTATTTAATTTGCCTGACCGTTGCTGATATTTGTGCAACCAACACCAAACTCTGGAACAGCTGGAAACAAAGCCTGATACGCGAGCTCTATTTCGCCACCGAAATGCAGTTGCGCCAAGGTATCCAGAACCCGCCGGATTTACGGGAACGCATTCGACACAATCGCTCACAGGCACTGGCGCTTTTGCGGCAAGAAAATATCGACGAACAACAATTAAATAATATCTGGAGCCGTTGCCATGCCGATTATTTCCTGCGCCATACACCTGACCAATTAGTCTGGCATGCCAATCACTTAACTCAGCACATGTCTTCTGAGCCTATGGTGTTGATCAGCACCGCGTTTTCTCATGGTGGTACAGAAATCTTTATCTGGTGCCAAGACAGGCCTTCACTTTTCGCCGCTGTAGCCGGCGAGCTGGACAAGCGTAATTTGAGTGTCCATAATGCCCAGATCTTCACAAGCCGTGATGGAATGGCAATGGATACTTTTGTGGTACTGGAACCCAATGGTCATCCGCTGGCACTGGATCGCCATGAATCCATCCGCCAGGCACTGCTGAAAGTGGTGAACGATCCACACCCTAACGTCCCCAAGGCACACAACCTGTCGACCAAATTGCGCCATTTTAATGTCCCGACCAAAGTCAGTTTTTTGCCGACCCAAAATGCGCGTCGCACCTATATGGAATTAGTTGCATTAGATCAGCCGGGATTACTGGCCAGAGTTGGTAATATTTTTACCGAATTAGGCGTATCTTTGCATGGCGCCCGTATTACCACCATCGGTGAACGTGTAGAAGATTTTTTTGTTCTGGCAGACAAAGAACACAATGCGTTACACAAAAAAATCAGGGACGAATTATCAGAAAGGTTGACAGAGGCCCTCAACACACGGGATAAACTATAGCAACACCCTCGTATTAACATAAATCAGGAACCGCATACTTATGCAGCAATTACAAACCATCATTGAAAATGCATTCGAAAATCGCGCAAACATCACACCAACAACCGTTGATGATGCAACCCGCGATACCATCAACCAAGTAATTCAAATGCTAGATAGTGGCAAACTGCGCGTTGCTGAAAAAATTGATGGACAGTGGATGACGCATCAATGGCTGAAAAAAGCCGTATTGCTTTCTTTCCGCATCAACGACAATCAAGTCATGGAAGGCGCTGAAAGTCGTTATTTCGATAAAGTTCCAATGAAATTTGCTGATTATGATCAGGCGCGTTTTGAAAAGGAAGGATTCCGCGTCGTTCCTCCCGCAGCTGTCCGCCAAGGTGCTTATATCGCCCGCAATACCGTGCTGATGCCATCATACGTTAACCTCGGCGCTTACGTGGATGAAGGTTCAATGGTCGATACTTGGGCAACCGTAGGTTCCTGTGCACAAATTGGCAAGAATGTTCACTTATCCGGTGGTGTAGGCATTGGCGGAGTTCTGGAACCCTTGCAAGCGAATCCGACCATTATTGAAGATAACTGCTTTATTGGTGCACGTTCTGAAATCGTGGAAGGCGTCATTGTGGAAGAAGGCTCCGTGATTTCAATGGGGGTTTATATTGGCCAGAGCACCAAAATATACGATCGTGAAACCGGTGAAATTCATTATGGCCGTGTACCTGCGGGATCTGTTGTGGTATCCGGTAACCTTCCGTCAAAAGATGGCAGCTACAGCCTGTATTGTGCTGTTATCGTGAAAAAGGTTGATGCCAAAACCCGTGGCAAAGTAGGCATTAATGAACTACTGAGAAATATTGATTAATCTTTAAAAATAGCGGATGTTACCATCCGCTATTTTAGCCAGCCCACCCATTCCATTCTTATCTAACTGGCGACGCCCAATTTTTTACCGCCACTGTTAATCAGTAGTTCCGTTAACTTCTGGCGCATATCTTCCATCTGGTTCTGTCGGGCAATCGTGCGGGTTGCGGTCAGCAGCTCTGCGGCGTCCGTTGTCGGCTGCAATAATTTTTCGGCATCCGGCATAAACGGAATGGTGGCGCCGGTGGCGATGTCGACGACCTGATATTCAATCGATAACACACCTATCGTACCGGCAATTCCCTCAACAACCCCGAGCGCATTGCGTTGCCTGACCGTGTAAATCACACCGCCCACCAATGTGGCGATGCCGATCAGTTGCCCCGCGGTGGCAATGGGGGAAAGGGCCTTGTTGGTCTGCTCGCCAAAATATATCATCCGGTAGAGGAAATACCCTGCCCAAGGCTCCCGTGCCCCGGTTTCAAAATGCATAAACCAGGCGCGCGAGTCATGAACCTGATCATCAAAGAGCGCGACAATATTACGATAATCCTTATCCTTTGATGGTTCCCCATTTTCCTGAAAAAGTAATTTTTTGTATTTTTCGCCCGCCGCTTTCATTTCGGCATATTCCACTTCTTCATCATCAGAATTGAGTAAGTACATGGTGTACTTGGGAATGACATCCAGCACCATATACAACGGGCGATCGTTGAAATTGCGAATATGGTTGTGATAATCAGACCGAAATTCAGCCGCCGCCTCTGAGAGCTGGGTTTTGTCCCGTTTACTTTCAAAAAGCGGTTTGCCTGCCGGGTACTGTGCCGACACGGGGCGATTTTGGGCTTTGTCATCATCCCGTTTACTGACGGCTTTGTTCACTGCTTTATTCTCAGCTTCACGTTTTTCTTTTTCCTGGTCGATGGTGTCCTTATCCCATTCTTCTGCACTGCGAAAAAACGGTTGCTGTTGATAATGCCCTTGTGCATAGCGATTGATACGCCAGGCGGTCATCCAACCCATTTGGTCCTTGATGACCTCTTCCAGCCGGCGATTAATATTGACCGGGGTGTAATCGTCATTATTGGCCTGTGTGGTGTGTGAAATTCCGAGGGTTTTTCGCCATGAATTAAAACGTCCGACAAGGGCATCGTTGACTGTAAATTCATCTAAATTTGCTTCAGACATGAGATAAATTAACGGTGAGCTGTTAACGACATTTTCCAATATGGGGCTGACCTTGAGGGGGGCACCCGCCATAAAGGCGGCGAGATACATATCGTGCAACACGATTTGCGAGAGGATTTCATCGTCACTTTCCCGTGATTTTCCCTGGTCGTTGACGGGGTAGCCGCCCCCGACATCGGAGTGCATCCCCGGGTAGACAATTTCGACGGTATTTTCCGGGTAGTGGCTGGTCTGGGTTTCTTTATTGTTTGGACGACGAACGGAATCAACGGGGAAACACAGGCGCTGTTCATGGGCGGCCACAAAGTGACGGCAACATCGGACAAAGTTGGGATACTGGGTTTCGTTTGGCAATTGCTGGGTGCCGTTGGCCCAGTCCATATGCCCGGTAAACGACGGCACCAAATGCACGATACCCACCGAGGGCACGGTGTCCAGCACCCCTAAAAACTCGATACTTATCGGCAATCCGAACAGGGTCGGGTTGTGTTTGTCTTTTGTGATGTCGGTTAACTGACTTAACCAGCTGACGAAGGCACGGGCTTCCGCGGCGCCGCGTGAAAAACCGTAGATAAATAATTTCATGCCCAGAATTTTGGGCCTTGTGGTGGCTATTTTTTCGAGGAGCTGTTTGCTTTTGATGATATTTTCCAGAGTACTTTGACGCCTTTCGTAACCATTATCCATCAGCCAGTTAGTAGACATGGAGTCAACAAATCCCCGGTAGTCATCATCTGTGTAGTCAGGCATTCTGAGTGCGTTCAGCAACGCCCGGCAGAGCATCATAATGGCCCAGTTTATCCGGTTTTCACCACCGGTAGCATACTTTAACCCTTCAGAACTGTACTGGAATTCGCGAATTTCAGGAAAAGGTGTCCCGACCCCGGGCATGTAATAGGCAAAATACTCTTTTTGGTCAATATAACTGGTGTCAAAAAGCTTGGCGATATTGGTGGGGTGTCGTGGCTTGGTGGATTTATCGTTATCTTTGTTGTTATTGGTGCCATCAAAAAAAAGGCTGATATGCAGGGTCTTGACACAGGCCAGCTGCTTTTTTTTATCGGACTTTTGGTATGCCCAATTTTCTTTGTTACGCCGGCGGTAATTGCCGACAAGTTGGGCGTGAGTGAGGTTTAATCGCCCGCCCTCGGGAAACGGGGGTGGGGCAAACACCCGATCGGCCTTTATTTCGGACATACTGCGGGCTCCTTCATTTTTTCGGGTTCTTGAATAGGGTATTCAGGCATACCGTACCAATAGCAGGAGGAGGTGACTTTCACCTGATGGCAGGGCAGAAAATGGACTTTTAACCCGCAGGATTTATCGTATTGGGGAATGGGCACAGTGATTTCGTGATGTTGAAGGCTGTTTTTTAATTTAATCCGCCATTTTTTATAATTCGCTTCATCATTAAACTGAGGGATAGGTCTTAAAGCCTTCGAGGCTTCTGGTGAGAGTGAATTCCAGGAAACATGGGCTGTTAAATCGGGGGTCCATTGTCTGGGCATCATAACGCAGCAGACCGTTCCGTTGGTCGAGCCGCCTGCACCGTTAACTTTAAAATCATCTATTTTATATTCAGTGTGGTTTATGCCATCAATACTGCCCGGGTTAGCATCCGGTTGGCGGGCCACTGAGCAGCCTGACATCATTAACATCAACACAGCGGTTAGGAGGGTCATCCTTTTTTTTATCTTAAAGTCGTTTTCCGGCATTGTGATAGTCCGTTCAAAGTGTCATTTAAGGTGGGCAGATATTAACCTGAATATTACTTTAGGGGAATTTATCAATAACAGAGAATTAGACCCAAATGAGAGCAGATAATTGGTCGATAACCCTTGAGCCGGAAGGTAACCCCCCTTGAACTATCCAACCCAATAAGTCAGCGAGTCACCCTATTTTCAGAAATATCTGACGCATCCATTCAAAAAGTCGCGAAAGGATTTTTTACCTGTATGTATTCCACTTTTATTTAGATACCATATCATCGAAGAAACAGCACGAAAATAGGTTAATAAACGGTATTGTAAAGCCTATTCCCTTTATAAAAAGGCAAAAAAGCATTTAATAATTAAGGAATACAATCTAAATAATATCTTTCTATTTCGGTCAGTTGCTTATAGCTCACTGTGACGTGCCTCTGGCAAGAAAGAGTCCTGCTCCTGCTATAGCAACTGACCCTCAAGACGCTAGCTTATTAGGTTAATCCGAGTAATTAATCTATTAAACCGTAATATACTCAATCATCCAAAATTACCATAACTGTATAACAAATTAGTCGGTATTTTCCTTATGGTATAATATTATATTTAGACTCAATCAATATTTTTAATATATGAAAATAATTCTTAGCCAATTTCAATATTATCTTCTTTAGCAGTATTAGATATGGGGTTACTAAGGCCAAGCATGCTGACTTTAATTGATGAAATTATTCCGTTCTTGCAGCCCTTAACATAAACAGTTCCTTTTCTTGACATCGCAGTTACCAATAGATTCAATACTCCCATTCCTTTAGCGTCATTTAATTCATGAAGGATTTGAACTTCAGTATAAGTGCCGAATGAAACAGAGAAATGATAACCATCTTCAGCTATTGTTATCTCTTTAATTTCTCCTTGACTCTTTGGTATGCATAAACCTGCGTGAGCATGACTTATAATCGACATAGAGAGTATGAATGATGATAATACTATGATGTTTTTAATTAAGCTCATTTTGTTTCCTTAATGTTGCATGAATGGCAATTAAGCTAATTTGCTTTATCCATCGACTAATTCAACAAAACAATAAAATATGAAAGGAGAAGTATTAATAACTCACCAACACAACACAACACAACACAATGTAAAACTATATTTATAACAACCAAGATTAAAGTATATTATGAGTCAACCAAATTTAATAATTATGGAATAAAATCTAAGTAATATCTTTCTATATAGGTCAGTTGCTTATAGCTCACTGTGATGCGCCTCTGGAAAGAAAGAGTCTTGCTCCTGCTATAGCAACTGACCATCAAGACGCTAGCTTATTAGGTTAATCCAAGTAATTAATCTATTAAGCCGTAATATACTCAGTTATCCAAAATCACCATAACTGTATAACAAATTAGTCGGTATTTTACTTATGATAGAATATTACATTTAGACTCAATCAACATTTTGGATATATGAAAATCATTCTTAGTCACTTTCAATATTATCTTCTTTAGAGATATTAGGCATGGGGTTACTAAGGCCAATTGTACTGGCTTTGATTGATGAAATTTTCCCCTCCGTGCAGTTATTAACAAAAATAGTTGCTTTTCTTGAAATCGCAGCTCCCAATAGTTCCAATACTGCCATTCCTTCATAATCATTTAATTTATGATAGACTGGAACATTATCATAATTACCGAATGAAACAGAAAGAATTGCTATCTTTTTTCCACGATGTTCAGTATTAGTTATTGATAATTTTTTAACCTTTCCATGCATATTTGGATTTGTATGACATTCACTTGCGTAAGAATGACTTATAGACAATATAAATAATGTTAATAATATCATGATGTTTTCAATTAGTTTCATTTTATTACCTTAATGCAAATGCATTGCAATACATTCATTTTATGAAAAAACACATCATTTCCTTAAATAAATCGACTGGCTTTTATCATTCATCCACAATTATTATTGTGTAGATGTTTTTTATTTTAGCTATTTTTAATATTATCTTTTCAGATATATTAATAAATTAGTTATTTACATTGACTTTGAAATCCAAAATAGAGCTACTGTTACAAGAAACAACCTCAATATTTGCTGAATTTGAAAGAGCAATTCTCAATAGAGCAAATGCTGCTCTGCCGGTAGGTTCTGTTTGATTACGCCAGACCATAGTTTCAGTATAATTACCGAATGAAACAAAGAAATGATAACCATCTTCAGCTATTGTTATCTCTTTAATTTCTCCTTGACTCTTTGGTATGCATATATCTGCTGCGTAAGCATGACTTATAATCGACATAGAGAGTATGAATGATGATAATACTATGATGTTTTTAATTAAACTCATTTTGTTTCCTTAATGTTGTATGAATGGCAATTAAGCTAATTTGCTTTATCCATCGACCAATTCAACAAAACAATAAAATATGAAAGGAAAAACATTAATAATTCACCAACATAACACAATGTAAAACTATATTTATAATAATCAAGATTAAAGTATATTATGAGTCAACCAAATTTAATACATAACATATTTAATGGGTAAACAGTTAAATTAACTCATCAAATACCATATAGCCTCAGTGTAAAATTACAACCTGCTATTGCCAAGGGATTTAATTTCTACATTATAACTCACTATAAATTAAAACAATGCCATACCCTTCGTCTTTCAATTTCTATCAGTAAACACCTAGCCATATCACCAGTTCCGCCTTTATTTCAGATTTTTTCGGGTTCTTGAATAGGGTATTCAGGCATGCCGTAGCAGGAGGAAGTGACTTTCACCTGATGGTAGGGTAAAAAATGGACTTTTAACCCGCAGGATTTATCATACCGGGGATTGGGAACGGTGACTTCGTGATGCTGAAGGCTGTTTTTTTAAATGTCCTCAAATTACCTCAAGTACTATTAACCAATTGACTTTTAACGACGCCAAAATGGATAATAAATCCACTATTTTTTTACTGTTTCCATTTCAGTTAAGTGACTAGGTGACGCGCTATGTACGATAATTTGAAAAGTTTGGGGATCACGCATCCTGAAGATATTGATCGCTATAGCCTCCGTCAGGAAGCGAATAACGATATTCTCAAGATTTATTTCCGGAAAGATAAAGGCGAATTCTTTGCCAAAAGCGTTAAATTTAAGTACCCACGACAACTGAAAACCATCTCTGATGAGAGCACAAGTCAGGGGTATAAAGAAGTCAAAGAAATCAATACCACCCTCCGTTATGTGATTGCAGAGCTGGACCAAATTTGTAAACGTGACACTATTGAAGTGGATTTAAAACACAAGATCCTTGATGACTTACGTCATCTCGAACTTGTTGTGGCTAATAAGATTGCAGAAATCGAAGCGGATTTGGAAAAACTGACTCGCAGGTAATGGTGTCAGTTGTGTTACTACACCGCTTATCCTCCCCAGCGTTCCGGGTGAAATAAAGGAATAAGCGGTGTGACAGAAAACGTTATTACAACAAAGTTCCCCATCCTTCAATCCAGTCCTGAGCAAATATTTCTGGCTCAGTCACATCAATGGCATCTATCAGCAGCATATCTCCGATCCGTTTGGCTCCCTGCTCTTGCAACAGTTCATCAAAAGCACGGCCTCCACCGCAGAACGTATCATAACTGCTATCACCCAGCACAATCATGCCGTAACGCAAATCAGGCTGATAACCCAATTTATCATTCAGATCGGTATAAAGTGGCTCTATACCATCAGGGAGATCACCATTGCCTGTCGTTGAAGTCACGACCAAAATGACATCCTGCAAATACTCCTGCCATTGCTCCAACGTTGCATCTTCAAATATCTCAACTTGGTGCCCTTGCTGTGTGAGAATTTGCAGCGCCTCTTCCGCAACTGCCAAAGCATTACCATAAACTGTGCCAACGAAAATACCAATCTTTGCCATAAATATTGATCTCTTTAATCGGTTTGAGAGTGTGTTAATTTATGAATGGATAGACATTCCAAATCAGGAACAATTCCCTGCCAGCCAAACTGTTCAAGCAAATGCTGCCATGAAGCATCCAACCGCGCGGTCAGAAGAAGCTCATTTCCTGTCACAGGATGTTTAAGTTGAAGATGGCTGGCATGGAGCATTAACCTACCGGTTTGATAATATTTAGCAACTCCTCGATTTTGCCGCAAATCGCCATGCGTAGTATCCCCGATAATAGGATGCCGGATGTGTGACATGTGCCGCCGCAATTGGTGCTTACGACCTGTTTTCGGCTTCAATTCCATCAGACTGAAACGTGATGTAGGATAACGTCCTATTTCGACCGGACACTCGACTTTAGCCAATGAACGATAATGAGTAATTGCTGATTGTGCTTCCCGCTCTGTATCTGCAAACTTATCTGCAATTTTATCCAGTTGTTCCATTAAGGCGTAGTCGATAATATCACCACCTTCAACATAACCCCGCACGATCGCGTGATATGTTTTTTGTACCTCGTGGAATTCAAATTGTTGTGACAATGTCCTGGCAACTTCACTTGACAGTGCCATCAATAAGACACCGGATGTCGGCCTGTCCAAACGATGAACGGGGAAAACATGCTGCCCGATTTGATCACGCAATGTCTGCATGACAAAAACAGTTTCATGGCGGGCCAGCCAGCTCCGGTGCACCAACCATCCCGCGGGTTTATTGACCGCTACAATATGTTCATCCTGATAAATGATATCCAGCATCTCTCAAGCATCCTGCATAAACACGTTATCCAATTCACGCAACAGTTCAAGCAAAGGCAAATAAACATCTGCCTCTTCTTTATACACTTCCTCAAAATACGGGGAGATAGAAAATGCTGCCGGCAAGCAGGCTTTCTGCTCTATCAACGCACGCATTCTCGGAATTAATACCCACTGAAGCCACTCATTTGCTGACATTGTATCAATGGAAAAAGGCTCTGTGCTTTCAAAAGATTCAGGTTTAGGGGGATAGGTTTGCCATATGCCCATTGTTTGCATGGTGGCTTCAATTAACTGCAATTTATGTAGAATGTGTTTCTCGATGCTCATGATATTTCTTCTGACGTTTATCCTGTTGCCCAAGCAGCAGAAACTGCAAACGGGCTATTCTGCCAACCGGCTATTAAGGCATAAGAGTATCATTGATATGATTTCAGCGGAAAACTTGCAGTAAGATAAAATTCAGTAAAAAAAAGAGGAGAGATATAAAATCTCCCCTCTCCGGTTGGCTGTCATAGCAATCCTGCTAAATAGGTCGCTCCCTGCTCATTCCCTGACAAAAATACTTCCCTGTCAGCTATCCTTCATTCAATCGTTGTACTGCTCAATTCTTATACTGATAGTATCTGGCGATGATTGTATACGGCACCCTGCCTGACCTTACCGTCCCTGAACCACCTTCCCGGTGGATTTATTCCCTGGTTATTGTTTTGCTGTAATTCCCTGAGGAACGGTATAAAGGATCTACTATTCACTCCCTCGAAACAAGTAACCCATTCAGCATTGTGATGATTTGATAAATAGGGCGAATCAATAAATTCACTCATCTTATTGATATATATTGTAAATAATATTACCAGGAAATATCCATGCAGTGATTAAGAGAGATCTCTTACATATCATGTGAGAGATCTCCTACAAAAAAGCAAACCGATATCTGCAATTAGTCGGCCATCTCAGGATTGAGGGCCAAAAGGAAACTTGCCAAATCAGCCGATAACACGGTTCGTTCATCGCGATCAAACTGCTCAAAAATGACCTGCCCAGTCAAATTACAGACAGAAATAAGCCCCATTTCAGAATCAGTTGTCCCAATAAATACGGTGGGTGAGCGTTTCAACCGCTTCTGCGTGACCAAATGACCAATAAGATTTTCCTGCAACCGAATAAAGTCATCTTCACTCCACACCTGAATCAAACTAAGAGGTTTCCCGTCAAAACTGGCAGACATATCCCCGGCAAACTGGGTTACATAGTAATCATGGATGGGATCTTGTAAACAAATCTCCAATGCTGTTTCTACCTTACTGAGTTTCCCTTTAATGGAAAAAGGCTGAGGAAGCCAGTGCACCTTCTCGTCCCCGGTACGCTCAATACATGGAGAAGGAATGCCATATAACTCGTTGCTGGCAGGTGGGAACCCTGTTTTCTCTTGCCACAATTCAATATACCGCTGGGTAAAACCAGAAAGTGCTTCTTTCACATCAAAGGTCATAGGGCTATATCATCCGTCATTTTTAGGTATGTTATATAATGTTATCCTACCTATTCCTCTGTTTCCTATACCCAATTAACCAGTAATACGTATTTTTTCATCACATCTGCCTATCAAATCATGAAATTAATAATCTGACTTAATGATGATTTTATTTTTACTCCTACATCAAACAATTTTTGACCAATAGATTTATTTTTAAATTTAGATTAAAAATTAAAATAACTAAAACAATAGAAAAAGAAAAAGGAAACAGAAATGGCTTCATCTGACTCAACTAAAAAAAGCGACCTCTCCTTACAAGAAAATACCCTCCATGAATTCGAATTCAACTTACCCAACTTCCCCGAAAATATAACCTGCAAGAATATCTCATACAGAAATTGGTCGGGAGAGATTCAGGCTGATAATATACCATGCTGTATACCACGCAGTGTAAAAGACGTTATTTCCGTCGTTAATTGGGCATGGAGAGAGAATTATAAATTAAGACCCATTGGTCAATCTCATAATTGGTCACCATTGATAATGGATTCGGGAAAACGTCCTAGAAAACACATTTTGTTGATGGATCTTTCACATCACTTTACTCATGTCAATATCGAGCATCATGATAAGTTTTCTATCGTAACAGCCCAATCCGCGATATTGATGGAAACACTCATGACAGAAATGGAAAAACAGGGCCTTGGTTTTACCGCAACACCCGCCCCTGGCGATTTAACACTCGGGGCGGTTCTTGCAATAAACGGGCATGGCACCGGCGTTAAAGCCCTCGGCGAAGTTCCGCTTTCCGGGCACATATACGGCTCTCTGAGCAATACAATATTGTCTTTGTCTGCTGTTGTTTGGGATGCAAAAAGCCAACAATATATCGTCAAACGCTTTGAACGAAGCGATCCCGATTGTGCCCCGTTATTGGCTCATGTCGGCAGTGCCCTTATTTTGGAAGTTCAATTTCAATCAGGTAAAAACCAACGTTTACGCTGTCAAAGCTTTGTTGATATTCCCGCAGCAGAGTTATTTTCCGCTCCGGAAAATGCAGCAAAAAATCGCAGCTTAAGCCAATTTATCGATAAGAGTGGCCGGACTGAAATTATTTTGTTTCCTTTTACCGATAAACCTTGGTTAAAGGTCTGGAGTGTTTCCCCCAAAAAACCAGCGTCTAGCATTGAAGTTGATGCACCTTATAACTATTCATTTTCCGATAATATTCCGCCAATTTTATCCGACATTGCAGAAAATACACTTATCAATGCTCCCGGATTAACGCCAATCATTGGTGAAACTCAATATCAACTGGTCAGAACGCTTTTACAGGATCGCGCTAAAGATATTTGGGGTTGGAGCAAGAACTTACTGTTATATGTGAAGCCAACGACATTACGCGTTACCGCAAATGGCTATGCCGTATTAACACGCAGGACTAATATTCAGCGCGTACTGCACGTATTTTATACCCAATGGCAAAGTCTAATAAAAGAATTTGAATCTAAAGGGCAATATCCTATTAATGGCCCCATTGAAGTCAGAGTCACGGGATTAGATGATACAAGCGAAGTCATGGTTGCAAATGCCGTCACGCCCAGTTTATCGGCCATTCGCCCCATTCCGGAACACCCCGAATGGGATGTCGCCGTATGGCTGGATATATTGACCTTTCCGAAAACACCCCATGCCATTGAATTCATGCGTAAGTTTGAAAAATGGTTATTTCAGGAGTTTAATGGGAATTATGCTTTCGCGCGTGTCGAGTGGAGCAAAGGCTGGGCATATGGAAAAACGGCAGCTTGGGAAGATGACGATATTTTAACAAAAACAATTCCAACCTCATTTAATTATGGCCTACCGACCAATAACAACTGGCATTTAGCCATTTCCACATTACAGAAATACGACCCTCATCGTATATTCCGATCCCCGCTGCTGGATAAATTATTTTCTCATTAATCCAATGAAGTCTTAACAGGTGGCAGATATAGAAATATATCTGCTTATAAAATAAATAAAAATACCTTTATCATTCCCAGCATTTGCTTAAATTCCTTTATCCCATTTATGCTGGGCCAAAAAACTCAGAATAACAGTAAAAAAATAATAATATTTAAACAATTTATAAGCTATGGCGCTTCTATTGCCGGGAAAATACCTTAAACCAATTTCAAGGAACAAGATATTTGAAGAAACAAGGCAATCGTGCACAATAAAAATACGAACCAACAGAGTTCCTTGATACACTATAAAATAACCTCAAAGCCTAATATTTCTTCAACTTTAAGGACGTCTAATGTCTCTATATCAGGATAATGAAGCACTCACACAGCTTACGTTAGGTAAACCCACCCCCTACAAAGACAGCTACGATCCCACTTTACTCCAGGCAGTTCCCCGCAGCCTGAACCGTGAACCTCTTGAGTTGTATCCTGACAATCTCCCATTTCATGGTGCGGATATCTGGACTCTGTATGAACTCTCTTGGCTAAACGCACGCGGTGTCCCTCAGGTTGCCATCGGGCATGTTAGTCTCGATGCTTCCAGTGAGAACCTGATTGAGTCAAAGAGCTTTAAGCTTTACCTGAACAGTTTGAATCAAACTCGCTTTGATAATTGGGAAGCGGTACAAAAAACCTTGCAAAAAGATTTAGCTGCCTGCGCCAATGGCGGTATTGAGGTTGTTTTACATCCCTTACACAATTTCAATCAGCAGCCAATAGCCGAGTTTGCAGGTGAATGCATCGATAATCAGGATATTGATATTGATGATTATCAGTTCGATCGCAACTATCTTAATGGGGCAGCAACTGGCCCTCTCGTTGAAGAAACACTGGTCAGCCATTTGCTAAAATCAAATTGCCTGATCACCAACCAACCTGATTGGGGGTCCGTCATGATCCACTATCAGGGAGCGAAAATAAATCAGGAAAAATTGTTGCGCTATTTAGTGTCTTTCCGTCATCACAATGAATTTCATGAGCAGTGTGTTGAGCGTATCTTCAATGATCTAATGACATTATGTTCGCCGGAAAAACTCACTGTTTATGCCCGTTATACCCGCCGGGGAGGGTTGGATATCAACCCATGGCGCAGTAACGACGTATTTACCCCAGCAACAGGAAGGTTAGCCCGCCAGTAATCGAATTAATCCGGTTAGTGACAGGTCAGCCAATTGGCTGGATACAATCATTATTGAGGGGTCCCCACAGGGGAAAAGGAGTCATTCTTGATTACACACGTCAGCCCATTAGGTTCAATGGATTTGCTCTCTCAGCTTGAAGTAGACATGCTTAAGCATACCGCGAGCGGTGATTTATATCGACTTTTCCGTAACTGTTCACTAGCCGTGCTTAATTCCGGCAGTCAAACTGATAACAGTAAAGAATTGCTGTTAAAATATAAAGATTTTCACATCAACGTACTGCGCAGGGAGCGCGGGGTGAAACTGGAGCTGGTTAATCCGCCGGAAGAAGCTTTCGTTGATGGTAAAATCATTCGTTCCCTTCAGGCAAACCTGTTTGCCGTGCTGCGGGATATCCTGTTTGTGCACGCGCAAATTGACAATGAGCAGAAAACCCACAAGCTGAACATGGAAAATGGCATGCATATTACCAGCACCATTTTCTCCATTTTGCGCAATGCCAAAGCACTTCGCCTTGCAGAAGATCCCAATATGATTGTTTGCTGGGGAGGTCACTCTATCAATGAGAATGAATACCTTTACGGGCGCAAGGTCGGAAATGAGCTGGGGCTGCGTGAACTGAACATCTGTACGGGATGCGGCCCGGGTGCCATGGAAGCGCCAATGAAAGGGGCTGCGGTGGGACATGCCCAACAACGCTACCAAAAAAGCCGTTTCGTCGGTGTTACAGAGCCTTCAATCATTGCGGCTGAACCCCCCAATCCTCTGGTCAATGAACTGATTATCATGCCGGATATCGAAAAGCGCCTGGAAGCGTTTGTTCGTATGGCCCACGGCATTATTATCTTTCCGGGGGGAGTCGGGACTGCGGAAGAACTGCTGTATTTATTGGCAATTTTGATGGACCCTGACAATAAAGATCAAGTATTGCCCCTGATTTTGACCGGGCCCGCAGAGAGTGCGGATTACTTCAACGTATTGGACGAATTTATCGTTAATACTCTGGGGGTTCAGGCCCGCCAACACTACCGCATTATTGTGGATGATCCATCGGAAGTGGCACGTATCATGAAAAAGGCGATGCCACTCGTCAAAGAAAATCGCCGTTCCACCGGAGATGCATACAGCTTTAACTGGTCAATAAAAATTCATTCCGATTTGCAGGCTCCTTTCATTCCATCCCATGAAAATATGGCCGACCTGAATTTATACCCTCATCAATCGTCAGAAAAACTTGCTTCAGCGCTGAGAAGAGCATTTTCTGGCATTGTGGCCGGCAATGTAAAAGAAATCGGTATTCATGCCATTGAGGAATACGGTCCATTCAAAATCCACGGTGACGTCAGCATTATGCAGCGTATGGATAGCCTTCTGAAAGATTTTGTGGAACAGGATCGCATGAAACTTCCCGGCGGTACTGCCTATGAGCCATGTTATGAGATAATCAGATAAACTTAGTGATACCAGCCCTCTTTCAAGTTGCAGCATTATCGGCTGCAACTTGAAATTCATGGGGATATATTCAATGAGGCTGATGCCAGGGAATCAATCCACGGACGGAATATGAAAACGATGATACACCTTTTAATTGTAGACGCCCTGAACCTGATCCGGCGTATTCATGCAGTACAGGGAAGCCCTTGTGTGCCGGCCTGTGAACATGCGCTAAAACAATTGATCACTCACGCTTCCCCTAGCCATGCTGTTGCGGTATTTGATGAAGATGATCGTGGTCATAGCTGGCGCCACCAATTGCTTCCCGATTACAAGGCCGGTCGTTCGGCTATGCCTGACGATTTGCAGCAAGAAATGCCGCAGATTAAACACGCATTTAATGCCCTGGGAGTCACTTGCTGGCACGCGGCAGGACATGAGGCCGATGATTTAGCGGCAACACTGGCAACAAAAGTGTCTGGCTCGGGGCATCGGGTGACCATTGTTTCCACCGATAAGGGATATTGCCAACTGCTTTCCCCCAATATCCAGATCCGTGACTACTTTCAAAAACGCTGGCTGGATTTGCCTTTCGTTCAGCAAGAATTTGGGGTCGAACCTAACCAACTTCCCGATTATTGGGGGTTGGCAGGCATCAGCAGCAGCAAAATCCCCGGTATTCAGGGTATTGGTCCCAAGACCGCATCCGCTCTGCTACAACAAACGGGTTCACTGGATAATTTATTTTTGCACTTGGAAAGCCAGCCGGATAAATGGCGCAAGAAATTAGAACACAACAAAGAAATGGCGTACATCAGCCGGGAAGTGGCTTCGCTACGAACAGATTTATCACTGGAAGGTAATTTACAGCAACTCAGGCTGGCAACCAGAACATAACTGGCCAGCCTCCGCCTGAACTGAATATTTACCTGAATTGGTTCTCCGCCCGATAGGGCGGATAGCCGGTATACCACCTCTTTTGGGTATCTGATTTTTGCATAACCTCAAAAAGTTCAGGAATGACCTGTTTGAAACGGGTTTAATCAAAATATCCTGCAATTAATTTAATATGCTCACCATTTAATTGACCGGACTCATTCAACAAACCGATCCACGCTTTCATGTAATCATATTTTGCCTGAGAGAGCTCACGGCGGGACTGATAAAGCTGTTGCTCAGCATTGAGGACATCAACATTCACTCGCTGCCCCAACTCCACACTTTTTTGAGTGGCTTTCACTTGCAATGCAGCTGCTGCTACGGCTGTTTCATATGCCCGTATGCGTTTCTCTCCATTGATACAGGCATTATAATGGCGTCTCAGGGCATTCAGGGTTTCCCCCGTCTGAGCATCCATCTCATATTTCGTCTTACCATAATTTGCAGCGGATTGACGCAATGCGGCGGAAGTTCCCCCACCATTATAGAGGCTCATAGAAACACGCAAACCAACAGAATCGGTCCGATATTTCTGATCGATGCTGTTATCGCTACTGGATTTATTTTCGCTATGGGAAGCATACAATTCTACCTTAGGAAAATAACCCGCCCGATTGCGCTCAATATCCCGGTACGCCACATCCACTTTCTGGCGCGCTGTCGCCAACTGAGGATTCTGATGTAACGCCAGTTGTTCCCAGTCAGCATAGCGCTCTGCATTGAGTTTGAGCGTTTTAAACTGTGTCGTATCAGCTAACTGATTGACAGGCAAATCCATCGGCAACGATATACCAACCAATAGCTGCAAATCACGGATTGCCGCATCCAATTCATCCTGTGCCGTTAACTCATCAGCCAGTACCTGACTATAACTGGTTTGGGTTTCCGCTATATCAGTACGCGTACCTTCACCAGAGGAAAACAGTTTTTGATTACGTTCCAGTTGCTTCTCATAAGCCTCCCGCTGCTGGAGAACTTGTGTCAGCTTATCTTGAGCATAAGCCACAGCCAGATAATTATTCACCACCCTGACCGCCAGCTCTTGGCCATCAGCCCGAAACCGAACGTCACTCATCAACCCATAAGCCTGATGCACCCGATACAGCGCCCAAGCTTCGTAATCGAACAACGGCTGAGTCAGAATAACCGAACCACTGTAGCTGTCGTATTGTCGGTTTCGGCTGCTTTTGACCGTTCTTCCCAACCTGTCTACAGAATCAGCTTCCACCTTCTGCCAGTTTTTAGGGGCATTCTGGTAGCTGAGTGATAGCTTGGGCAGCAACTCCGCCACCCCAAGGTTCTTCTCTTCCTGTCCGGCTTCCAGCTCCTTGATAGCCGCCTGAAAGGTAGGATCGTGTTGCAATGCCAAGGCATAAGCTTCCGTCAGTGAAAGGGCGGAAGCAGAACCCGGGTGCAACAAACAAGCCAATAGCATTGACAGCAGCAGCATCAGAAATGGAAGCATCCCAAAAATACGTTGTCTGGACACACGACGATATCTCAACATCTCCATTACTCCTCAATCAGCGATGTAGAAGCTCTGTCCACCAATGGCTTGAACAAGTAACTCAACAGGGAGCGGGAGCCGGTTTTGACGAATACCTCAACGGGCATTCCCGGTTTGATATGTAATCCCGCCAGCTTTTCCCTCTCTTCAGGGGCCACTTTCAATCGCATCTGGTAATAAGGTTCTCGGGTAACTTCATCCACTAACCGGTCGGCAGAAATAACCGCCACTTTACCCGTGACTTTCGGTGTCCGGTTCTGGTTAAACGCAGTAAACATCAAATCAACATCCTGCCCCACCGCAACCTTATCAATCAGGTGCACCATCAAACGTGCCTCAACTTCCAGTTCACTCTGTACCGGCAAAATCTCCATCAATTTCTCGCCGGGGGTTACCACTCCCCCTTGAGTAAATACATTCAAGCCCACCACCGAACCGTCTACCGGAGCAATAATAGAAGTGTGGGATAAATCGAACTCAGCGGTTTCCAGTTTATTTTTCAGTTCATTGGCAGCAACTTGCACATCAGCCAACTGACTGCGCACTTCACGCTGGTAATCTGCCTGCTGTTGGATTATCCGTTGCAATGTTTCCTGTCTTTGTTTCTCCAGCTGACCAATTTTCCCTGTCATTTCGGCCATACTGCCACTTAATTCACTTTCATTGCGCAGTAATTCCAGATACCGGTTACGGGGGAAAAAACCCTCTTCCGTCAGGGGCTGCAAATTTGCAACCTGTTCCTTGAGCGAGGCCAACTGTTGACGTTTACTCTCCAACGCTTCTTTCAATCCTTTGATTTGGAAATTCATTCCCTCTTCAGCTTGCCGCATTCCTGCCAAATCACTCCGCAGCATTTCACGGCGCGACAAAAAAAGTTGTTCCTGTAAAGCAAGAATATCGTCAATGCGCTGCTCTGATTGCTGAGTCAGTAATGCGGACGGAAAAACAATCTCCTCCTGCCCTTGCTGTTCCGCCAGTAATCGGGCCTCCGTTGCCAATTTCGTGTAAAACTGTTGCTTCAGGGAGTCAATTTGCGCATTAACCTGCACTTGACTAAGCTGGACCAAAATCTGCCCCGCTTTAACAAGCTCACCTTCCTTTACCTCAATTTGCCGGATGATGCCATTCACAGGAGACTGTACTGTTTTTCGATTGCCATCCACCACGACAGTGCCTGAGGAGGCAACGCCTTTATCAAGCGGCGCAAATGCAGCCCAAATGAAAAACCCCAAAATGCCAATGCCAATAATTAACCAGCCAATTCGCAGGTAACGATTTGCATCCAGCGGCAATAATTCCGATACCTCATTTTGGGCATCCTTTGCGTTGGTCTGATAGGACATCTTTACTCCCCAATAGCAATATCCCAAGAATTACAATATGGCTGAATCATGTTACGAGGCACGTTCGACCGCTTTGGATTGTGTTTGTGTTTGTGCTGGTGACTGCGATAACGCCGCCATAACCTGCTGAGAAGGGCCAAACATCTTCATTTTTCCCTGAACCAATAACAAAATTTTGTTGGTTTGCGAGAGCAATGACGGCCGATGAGTGATCACCACCACCGTTTTTCCTTGTTCCCTTAACTGGGTTATCGCATTATTCAGCGCTTTTTCACCAAGATCATCCAGATTAGAGTTCGGCTCATCCAGAACAATCAATGACGGGTTGCCATACAAGGCCCGGGCCAGTCCGATTCTCTGTTTCTGCCCGCCGGACAATCCCATGCCTCCCACGCCAATCAGCGTGTCATAACCCTGTTCAAGATTGAGGACTAACTCATGGACACCTGCTTTTTTGGCAGCTTCAATAACTTTTTCAGGTTCGACATCATTAAAGCGCGCAATATTTTCTGCAATCGTGCCACCAAAGAGCTCAATATCCTGCGGCAGATAACCAATAGAAGCCCCTAACTCATCTTTATTCCATTGGTAGATATCAGCATCATCCAGCCTGACGACACCTTCCTGTGCCTGCCATACCCCCACCAGCAAACGGGCCAGGGTTGATTTACCCGATGCACTGGGACCAATCACCCCCAAAACATCACCGCTGTTCAGGGCAAAGCTGAGATCCTGCAAAACATATTGCCCACTCTGTGAACGCTGATTCGGTGATGCCTGAGCAAGCGCGGTTTTAGTGGGAGGCATTGCGGAGACTTTATCCAACAGCAACATCCCCTTCGGTACCGGCAGCGACATGCCGCTTTTCCGTTCCGGCTGGGCTTTCAACAGCGTATCCAGCCGTTGCCATGACAAACGGGCGGCATTCCAGCTTTTCCATGCCTGTATCAGTTGTTCGATCGGGGATAACGCCCTTCCCATCAGAATTGATCCCGCAATCATCATTCCCGGCGTGATCTCTCCCTCAATTGCCAGCAAGCCCCCCAATCCCAAAATCAGCGATTGCAAAGCAATGCGCACTGTTTTGGTCAATGCTGCGATTGATGCCGAACGTTCACTGGCAATGCGTTGAAAATTCAAAAAACGCCCATGCAACTCAAACCAACGACGACGCAAAACCGGTAACATACCGAGTGCTTCAATCACTTCGGCATTACGCAGATTAGTGCTCGCCAGATTGGCTGAACGTAAAGAAAGGTGGTTTGCTTCCGCTAAAGGTGTCTGGGACAGCCACTGGTTCAACACTGCCAACGCAATCAGCATGATCGCGCCAATCAGGGCCAACAACCCCAAATACGGACTAAACAGGAAAATAACGCAAAGATAAATGGGGAACCAGGGAGCATCAAAAAAGGCAAACAGGGCATTTCCTGTGAGGAACTGACGAATGGTCGCCAAGTCATTGAGCATTTGCCCCGCATCTGTTGAACCACTTTTTAAGTTAGATTCATAGGAAGCAGTATAAACCCGTTGATTCAGGTTCATATCAAACTGACTGCCAATGCGGATAACCACCATACTCCGGATGTATTCCAACCCGCCCATAATGGCAAACATGCCAAGCGTGATAAGCGTCAGCATCAGCAAAGTCATTTCATTGCTGGACGGCAATACCCTATCATATACCTGTAGCATATAAATGGAGGGAACCAGCATCAGCAAATTAATGAATGCGGTAAATAGCCCGATAGTCCAAAACACTTTGCTGCGTGCACGAATCACATCCGTGATTTCATCTTTTGGAAAACGTAGTTTCACTGCAATCTCTTCATTATTTTTATTTTAAATCACGTTCTGCGCCATCAAATGTCATAAACAGTTCCCTGCCATCCACAAGATAAGCGACCCATTTTTCAGCCCCATAACTAAAAAAGGCCAAACTGTTACCGTCACTGTCAGTAACGGTGATTCCATCAGGGGTCGGACGCCAACCAGCGACAAGTTGCCCCAACAGTTCTGTCACGCAAGAATCCCCTTTCAATGCCCAAATTGAACCCTCCTGTAAACGGGTATCGGTTAATTCAACATTGCATACCTGATGCCCATCAGAGAGTTTCCATAGCCCTTTTAGCTCATTAGCGGAAGGGAGTCTCAAACTGTCAGCCATACATCCTCCTACAAAAAAGAGAAACAAAAATATTGATAACCCCAGTTTCGATAAAAGCGAGAAAACAGGCTTTAGCCTAAAGTCACCAGATAACATGACTACCTCCTTTCTACGGCCTTGCCACATTTATAAATAAATGTGGCAAGATTTCATTATCGCAGCAACATCATCAGACGATAAAGTCAGACTCTGCCAGTGGTTGACCAACAACTTTCACCAAAAAGTCATCGCCAGCCAAATTACCACCGAGACTTATCTCGAGATCCGTCACGCCATTCACTTTGTCATAAGAGAGCAATACTTCGCCCGCTTTGCCGGAGAACGAATCCACAAACTTAATCCCGCCGGTTGTACCAAAATTGAACAATGACAGGTCAATTTTATCCGCGCCCGTTGTAAAATCATGGATCCAATCAGGATTGTCTTTCAGTGATTCTTTACCGTTGAGATACACAAAAGTGTCATTGCCTGAACCACCCCAGAGATGATCACCACCCAAACCGCCATAGATGATGTCATCACCGGCACCGCCTTTCAGGGTGTTGTCTGCGCTGTTACCAACCAGAATATCATCACCGCTGCCGCCAATGGCATTTTCAATCATGACACCACGTGCGATAGAAACGTTTCCTTTCAGGCCGCCGACATCAGAGAAAGCACCTTCATTCAAGTTAATGCGCTGATTTTGGGTAAAGCCGGAGAAATCAAATGTATCTTCACCGCCTGCATCCCAAACACTGAACACCAATTTGCTCTTGGAATCCGTTGCCGTCATGAAATCGCGATCCGTATTGGAGTTGAAACCGTATACGGTATCCCCTGTACGCGTTTCATTATTCGCACCATACAGACTTTGAATAGCAGAAATATCATTCAGCAACGGAGCTGAAGAGTATTCGCTTTTAAAATCTTGCCCTGTGGATTGTTCACTGAAATAACTCATCACAGTGTAAGCGCGAGAATCCTCAAAATATTCCGCTGAATTATAATAACTCGGGCGCACTTCATCAGAAGCGTCATAATCAGCAGGATGTTCTAAACCTAATGAGTGACCAATCTCATGAGTGAATGTCTGACGGGCATAACCATTCACATCAATGTCATTATCGATGAATGTATGGCTCTGGGCGTTATACCATGTATAAGATGTTTTTTGCCCCTGAGGTAACGTTGAGAATGCATAATCTTTACTTGCACTATAGTCAAAGAAACCAAATGTAATATTTGCCTTTGACGCTTTACTGACTTCAGTAAATTTAATATTGGCAACATCTGACCAAGATTGTAAAGAAAGTTCCGCAGCTTCCTTTTGCTCTTCATTAAAAGCGCTGAAACCAGCGATTTTAAACATTGGCATTATGGCTGGTTTCGACTCCATAAAATGATATGACAATTCCAATTTACCAGAGGAATTAATATATTTTTTGGACCATTTATAATTCTCCCTCACCAATTCATCAGGGGCATCATTCCCCAATGGAACATGAGAGACTTTAACAGTGGGATCGTAATTCGGAACGTAGGCTGTGAGAAGTGCTTTTACATCCTGAACAGAATTAGAATCAGACAACCCCACATAGGTATATTTTTTCTTTGAGGTCATACAAATCTCCTGAAAACTAAAGCAATATCTGAGGCCCCGAAATATAAAAACAACGGGAACAAGAGTTTTTTAATTATTTCTTAATTGATATCAGAAATAAAACTCCTGAACAAAATAACGCTTGTTTTTGTCTGTGTAAAAATAATTAATATATCTTTTTAGAATACATATTAAATAATTTAGATTTAGGTTTTTATTGATTAATTCTTTTATGATTTTTTTTGAAAACAAAAAAACAGTATTATCTATTAATAAATAATACTGCTTTTATATACTGGCGATTGCCTTTATGGAAAAATTATATTACTTCCCTGCCCCTCCCTCGTTTCGATCACATTTTGAGCAATTGAGTTCCGTTAAATTTCGATAGCCATCAATAATCTCGGTTAGGTGCATAAACAGACCAAATGCGGCGGACATGCACGGTCACTTCTTCGCGATCATGGTACAAATGTTTCGCCTGAATCTGGGCATTGACCCCATTTTCTTTCAATTGCTGTTCTATCTTTTGCAAAATATGGGAGACTTCTTCGTAACGCTTTTTCATCGGTAGCTTGAGATTGAAGATTGCCTCACGACACCAACTTTTCACTAACCAATCCGTCATCAATTGTGCAACCTTAGCGGGCTTCTCAACCATGTCACACACCAACCAGTAAACATTTTTTACTGACGGTTCGAATTTAAAACCATCCACACGATGATGCTTGACCTGCCCGGTATCCATCAGGCTATCAGCCATCGGGCCATTATCTATCGCATGAACCAGCATACCGCGTTTCACCAGCTGGTATGTCCATCCTCCCGGACAGGCACCGAGATCCACTGCATGAAGCCCGCTGTCCAAACGCTCTTCCCATTCGTCATACGGGATAAAGACGTGAAAAGCTTCTTCCAATTTAAGTGTTGAGCGACTTGGTGCATCTGAAGGAAATTTCAGACGGGAAATACCCATATAAAAACTAGAGTTATTATTGCTATAAGAATACCCTACATAGCAACACCCCGGTGCGATGAAAAAGACATGGATCACAGGACGGTTGAAACTTTCCTTTGCCAGCAACAGTTTTTCCTGACGCATCGCACTACGCAGGGGAACCGTAAACTTACGGCAAAATTTCATTAATTCTTTGCTTTCATTGGTATCCGGCACTTCCACGCGCAATTCACCTGCGCGTTCAATGACCCCCATCAGCATTCCCATAATTGGTGTAATGCGATCTTCCGGCGGTAAGTCTTTTAATAGCTCCCCCACAACCAACATCTGACGGGCAAAAATCAACTCCTTAAACGGAATTTCACGGATCAGGCGATCAGCATCATCGGGCTGATAACACTCAAACAACACATATCCACTGTTTTCTTTTACGCGGGCAAAACCGTAAATTTCTTTCTGCCCCGCCTTATCAGTAATCTCTGCCGCACACTCTTTTTCAAAACCAGGGCGGCAATATAAAGCAACTTTATTCATGGCTAGGCGCCGATTTCCTTAGACGCAGAGCGCCAATTAATAAACATAACCAACCGATGAGAAAACTAAACCCACCGATGGGTGTCAAATACACCAAAAATTTTAACGGTAAAAAGGCCAGACAATAAAGACTGCCACTGAACAGCACAATTCCCGCCGTGAAAAAAATCCCACTCCAACCAAACAGTGCCACTGCCTGACCCATGGACAAGACAGCCAATGCCATGATGGCCAGAGTATGCAACCCTTGATATTGCAGGCCGGTATGAATCCATTCCATCTGGCGTGGTGTCAGGATAGGCGCCAACATGTGCGTTCCTATTGCGCCCAATGCCACATAAAAAAAACCACTTATCCCAACAAAAATAAGCATGATTCTGCTACTCATCACACTGCTCCTGTTTCTGGTTGCCCGCTACTGGGCATACTGGGTGACAAATCCTAATCTCTCTTGCTCCGCTGCGGCTTGTGCCAGTATCCATTTTCTAAAAGCTGCAATCTTGCCCAATTCTGCCTGATTATCGTGATAAACCAAATAAAATGCATTCTTGCTGACCAAAACATCATTGAACGGGCAAACCAGACGACCGGCATCAATTTCATTTTGTGCCATGACATTATTTGCAAGGGCCACGCCCTGTCCGTGCACAGCCGCCTGAATCACCATGGCACTGTGGCTAAAGATAGGCCCTTGCTGAACATTGATGTGCTGCTGCATATCAAGCTGGCGGACATAAGCCTGCCAATCCCGGCGTGATGAATCATGCAATAAAGTATGTTTGGTGAGATCTGAATGCGTCTTCAACGGACGATCCCCCGTCAACAATGAAGGCGAACAGATAGGCAACAAATATTCCGGATAGAGACGATCGGTCCTTAACCCCGGCCAATTGCCCCGGCCATAAAAAATCGCGACATCAACATCATCAGCCAATTTGTCTTCTTCCCTGTCCACGGCCTGAATTCTGACATCAATGCCCGGAAAGCTCTGATGAAACCCTGACAAGCGTGGCACTAACCATTGAATGGCAAAACTGGGAGATAAACTGACCGTTAACGCACCCTTAGCACTGCGGGCCTGAAGTTTGCGGGTCGCATCATTGATAGCGGTAAAAATTTCTTTGATATCCAGATAGTAACTCTGCCCATCTTCCGTCAGCAATAACGAACGATTGCGACGGCGGAAAAGCTTTAACCCCAGAAAATCCTCTAGACTTTTCATCTGGTGGCTGACTGCGGCCTGAGTCACAAATAATTCTTCTGCTGCCTTAGTAAAACTTAAATGACGGGCAGCAGCATCAAAAACACGTAATGCATTGAGTGGAGGCAGACGTTTAGACATATTGGTTTCTTATGTAGTGGTGACGATACCGGTAACTCTTTTCTATCAGGTATTAGTTTTTGTAATCCGAATCATTATAATTTGTCCATTGATGATACACCAGCAAATCCCTATAGTGTGCGCACTTCCTAAGCCGGAACGAAAAGTCTCTTTGTCGCAATACATTGGAACTTTTGGCTTTGTGGTTGTGATGTTGTGTTTGCAAGTTGTCTGGGAAACCAGACTTTGTAGCGCAAGCTACTGTTTTTTCACTTCCTGTACATTTACCCTGTCTGTCCATAGTGATTTTTTTAATGCACCGCAATTGCGGTGCTTTTTTTCCTCGCTTTCCTGTAGAATCCGTCTTATCTTGATTAAAGAAAAAATCATTCTTTATCATACAACAACTAAATTAACACCATTTATGAAAGCCTTTGACTCAGAAACATTCCGCCTGCAATTTCCTGCCCTGCGCCAATCAACGGTATTTCTGGACAGCGCGGCAACCGCACTGAAACCGGCATGCATGACGGCAGCAACCGAACACTATTATCAAAATCACAGTGCAACCGTACACCGCAGCCAGCATGCCACGGCACAGGCCATGACCGCACGTTACGAACAAGCCCGCACCTTGGTTTCGGAATTGATCCATGCCCCCTTGCCGGAAGATATTGTCTGGACAAAAGGTGCAACAGAATCCATTAATCTGGTGGCCCAAAGTTACTTTCGTTCCCGCCTCAACGTGGGTGATGAAATTATTGTCAGTGAACAGGAGCACCACTCCAACTTGCTGCCATGGCTGATTTTGGCACAACAAACCGGGGCAAAAATCGTCAAGTGGCCGATTGATGCACAGCGGAAGCTCGATCTCAACGTGCTTGCAACATTACTGAACGAAAAAAGCCGGTTGATAGCCATCAGCCACATGTCGAACGTGACGGGTGCCAGCGTCGATTTAGCTCAGGTAACGAAGCTTGCTCATCAATATCATTGCCGGGTATTGGTCGATGGCGCTCAGGGAATTGTTCATTCACCCATTGATGTGCAGCAATCAGATATCGATTTTTATGCTTTCTCTGCCCATAAACTGTATGGCCCGAATGGTGTAGGCGTGTTGTATGGCAAAACAGAGTACCTTAATGCCATGTCGCCCTGGCATGGGGGCGGAAAAATGTTGACGCAGGTTTCATTCGACGGTTTCACACCGGAAGCTGTACCTTATCGCTTTGAAGCAGGCACACCCAATGTTGCTGGTATAATAGGCTTTGCTGCCACTTTGGAATGGCTGAAAGAGACAGATATCCGGCTCGCAGAATCCCACGCGATTGCCCTCACGGATTATGCGGAACAACAACTCAGCACATTGCCGGGTTTTATCAGTTACCGCGTGGCAGGTTCGAGTCTTCTGGCCTTCAATATTGCGGGAATACATCACAGTGATTTAGCCACCTTAATTGCTGAACAAAACATTTCCCTCCGTTCAGGGCAGCATTGCGCACAACCCTTGATGGATGCGCTCGGGATTAGCGGCTGCTTACGGGCTTCATTTATGCCTTATAATAATCAACAAGATGCCGATCGTCTGGTCAGTGCCGTAAAACTTGCCTTGTCATTGCTGGATGGGTGATATTAGTTTACCCACGCTATTTTGCAGAAGGTATTGAAATAGGTTACTGCAACTATCTTTTATTTTTATGAAAAGAGTATTGTTTTTTCATTTGGAGAAAGGTTTACTGCACTGATAGTAAACCTTGTAACATAAGGAGATTCCATATGAAATTAAAAAGTGTTAAACATTATATAGTGCTTATTATAACACTTGAAATGTAACCAAAACCATTTTTGTCAATGGTTCCTGTCGTTTTCAATGTTACCTTTATAGAGTTGGTTAAAGCTAATAATAGCGTTGTATATACGCCTATTCCTTGTATCTGTTTATCAGGATATTGTAAAAGGTATTTATCATTCTTTGTCCCATGTTGATCCATAAATTCTACTCGGACATTATTATCTGCGACACCAGATGTTTCTAATGTTGTTATTATTACATTAGAGATGGTGCCAGCTGCTGATAAGTTCATTGGCTTTTCATTTTCAATATTATCGTTCATGCTTACTCTCCATTAATTAATTGACAAAGATAAAATCAAAGCAGATGAAAATATTTTTTTATCCAAATACAACTCTTGCCATTATAAATTTCGACCAAAAGTAAAATATGTGGTTTTCACTCAAACTTTTGAACGATATTAAGTGTTTTATCTAAAGTTGATAAAAAAAGCATATTGCCTGATTCTGTATTTATTTTTTTAAACTCATCTAAATATTCCTCACACTTACTCTTATTTCTTGGCCAATTATTTTCTTTGAGAAGATCATCTATTTTTTGAGCTTTTATCATTAATTGTTGATTAGTTGCCTTTAGCTTATTAATGGTTCTCATATATTCGCTGCTAATTCCATAACTTGCATCAGATAAATCCTTACATGATCTTTTTAACTTAAAAGCAATCATCAAAGTAGGATTCCAATCAATTAATTTACTCTCTAAATTAGAAATGATGTCTGATAGCTCATTGTATCTGAAAATTGATTGGGTCAAAGGAATAACAACAGACAATGTGGTCATTATGAGGCCTATTATTCCAACGATTAAACCCGCAGTAGCATGAGTAGGAGCATTAGAAGAAATATTAAGTTCTGATACATCACCTTTCTCATCATTTATAGCTGTATTTTTCACTCTATGTGTTTTTAAAAGATCTTCCATATAAGTAGGTGGTGTTTTACTACCCCTAAAGAGACTCATAAAAATACCAGCAATGCTATTATTTCTGTCTATAATGTAATTTGATAAGCTAAAAATTTCCCCTCTATTCCTTTCATTTGCTTCGCGATGGATTTTATCATAAACAGGTGTTATTCTTTGGACATAATCAATCATTTCATTTTTTATTGAACGAGCATCTGCCTGTATATTATTTTTGTACTCTACTTCCAACTCTTTCTCCATAGCCTTTATGGATTTTAATAGATCTTCAGAATATCTTCTTATAGATTGAATTGATGAAGAGGATGAATTTATTTGTTTTCTTAATGTATTTTCTTGTTCATCCATTTTTTCTGACAGATGTCTCATGCCATTGAAAGTATCAAAGAGTGATTTTTTAAATTTAAGAACATCACCTTCAATATAACTTGTTACATCCCCAATAATCTTCTCTAATGAATACGCTTCATCGCCGTTTCCTTTAAATTCCAGCCTTTTTTTTCTCAACATTTCCACATTTTCACAAAACTTCCTACATGCATTTGTAAACTCAGGAAAAATTTCGCCGTATGCCATGTTGACACCTCGATTTTATATGAAAACTTTGTTTACTTTATCACCGATTTCTATAAAGGATATATTTTTAAACCTCATATCAATAATAAGAAACAGCTAACTTTAAATCCTGACCATGGCAATTAAAAAGTAGTGTGATGTAGATTGCCATAATATGATTTTAATTAGTGGCAGAACCCACTGTTAAGTTGATTCAGACGCAACAAGGAGAGCAGTTGATAGATATTTCTATGTGATTCATGGAATTTTAAATCAAGCAGAAAATTTTAGTGGCAAACGGCTTTCGTTTAAGCACACACCTGCTATGATCCGGAAACCTCACGCAGAGGAATAGGCGATAAACTCACAGCAAGATAAATAACCCATGACACAACCTTTAAAAACTATCCTTGCTCCACATCCGTTTGGAACGGAAATCACGGAGCAACAACTTATTGAACACTTCCAGCAATGCAAATTATGGGAAGAGCGCTATCGGCAACTTATCGGATTAACCAAAAAGTTACCGAATCTGCCGGATGAGCTAAAACAGCAAGATATTGAAATATCAGGCTGTGAGAATCGGGTTTGGTTGGGGCACCAACGACTTTCTGACGGCTGCCTGCATTTCTATGGAGATAGCGAAGGCCGAATTGTCAAAGGATTATTGGCCGTTATCCTGACCGCTGTGGAAGGCAAAACGCCAGAACAGGTTTTACAAGCACCTTTAACTGAGCTATTCCAGCAACTCGGCCTTGAACAACAACTCAGTGGCTCAAGGCTCAATGGCGTGAAATCCCTGATTAATACCATTCAGGAAATTGCCCGTAGCTATATTGAATAAATCCGTTAAGCATATATCTATTGAATATTCTATGAATATTCAATAGATATTATATTACAGGGTATTTTCCCGCCCAGCTTTCGCCACCATCTTTTTCAGTGCATGGGAAACCGCCACAAAACCAAAGGTTGCCGTAACCATTGTGGCAGCACCAAAGCCAGATGCACAATCCATCCGCTTTGCACCCTCCGCGGTGCTCTTTGCCGCACACACAGTGCCATCAGACTGAGGGTAAACCAACTGCTCTGTTGAAAAAACACAATCAATGCCTAATTTGCCCTTGCCATTTTTCACGACACGGTAATCCGATTTCAAACGCTCTTTCAATTTAGCCGCCAAGGGGTCTTGTACCGTTTTCGCCAAATCCACCACCTGAATTTGGGTAGGATCAAGCTGCCCGCCCGCACCACCCGTTGTCACAACAGGAATTTTATAACGGCGGCAATACGCCAGCAGCGCCGCTTTGGGCCGTATACTGTCAATGGCATCCACCACATAACTGAATTCCACAGACATCATTTCTGCCACATTATCAGGGGTAACAAAATCATCAATGCAAGTCACACGGCATTCTGGATTAATGGAACGTATCCTCTCAGCAATCACTTCTGTTTTCGGCAAACCCACATTCTGCACCAAGGTATGCAGTTGACGATTCGTATTGGTGACACAAACATCATCCATATCAATCAATGTGATAGCGCCGATACCTGTACGGGCCAACGCTTCCGCAGCCCATGAACCCACACCACCGATGCCAACGACACAAACATGTGAACGAGCAAATAATGAAAGCGCTTTCTGACCATATAATCGGGCCGTACCTGAAAAACGCTGAAGATAAGCATCAGAGAGAGAAACTTGCATCACTAAATACATCCTGCTTAATACCTATCTCTATTGAGATAGGTTATCAATTGATTATTTGAACTGGGAAGATCTTACTGATTTGCCGCCAAAACACCAGATGCGTTTTTTTTCAATACCCAAACACGGCCATAGTGATTGTAAAAACCCGCCATCTCACCGGCTTTTTCACCTACACCATGATAAATATCGAAATGGTTTCCTTTAATGGCCCCTCCGACATCCAGGGACACCATCAGCCGCATCCGGTATTGTCCGGTAAATTTACCCACAGTATCCAACACCGGCACTTCCACCAGCAACGCCGTGCCGGGAGGTATTAATGACTTATCTGATGCTACGGAAGCTTCTGCAACAAGGGGAACCGCACTTGCTCCCCTGACATAGGTATAAGGCTCAGGCCGGAAAAAAACAAATGACGGATTCTGTTCCAGCACGTCTTTGACTTCGGCTTCGCTACGCTGTTTTCCCCATTGACGAATTGATTTCATCGACATTTTTTCTCTGGGTACTTCCCCGCGGTCAATTAACACTTTGCCAATACTCCGATAAGCGTGCCCATTCTTTCCCCCATAGCCAAAAAAGGTCAATGGTTTCCCATCACCGAAATCAACATAACCGCTTCCTTGCACTTCCATCATAAAATTATCCATCAAGGAATTACTGTATCCGATGATAAGATTTTTACTCAGGGCACCTTGATATATGGCCGCTCGGTTTGGCAGGCGGGAGTGTGATTTAGCCGGCATACGATACAAGGGGTATTTAAATTCTCCTTGCTTGCTATACCGTGCCTGCAAAACCGGTGTGTAATATCCCGTAAACTTGACATTTCCATAATTATCTTCGCCTTCCATCTGATAGGCGAGTAAGCCAAATTCATTTAAATTGCGCGTATCACCGCCGGACAACATCCAATTTTCGATCGCATTAAAGGTTTCACTATTATTGCTATAAAGCCGGGGAGAAGCATCCTTAATAAATTTAACCTGCGTGGCGAAATCCTTTGCATTGACCGGAGAGCCTTGGGCATTCGGTGCATTGACCAATTGGAAATGATGAGGGATCCGGCCATCTTTATATTGTTGCGCCTGATCAGTCGGCCGATGACATCCCGACAACAATGAAATAACAACTCCAAAAAAAAGATATTTTCCCCAAAATTTCATAGTGATACTTTACCTCCAAGCCCTGACGATTTGACGATGAACAATATCAAACACCAATTCATAATGAAATCTGGTTATAAAAAAATAGTGCATCATTACAGAAATCAAAGAGAACAAAAACAGGACAATACGATTAAAACTCAATCAGGAAACAAACAAATTCAATAAATATCAATAAAAAAACTTGCAACACTGCCGTTCAAGAGTATAGTGTGCCGACATCAGACGCGGGGTGGAGCAGCTTGGTAGCTCGTCGGGCTCATAACCCGAAGGTCGTCGGTTCAAATCCGGCCCCCGCAACCAACTCTCTCTGATTCGATTATCTCTGAATCGGTGATTATAGAAACAGTCTGATAGAAAAATCGTGTGATCGTTTTAATATCTGCATGCATTGGTTATCACCAAAGTTTGCAAATGACGGACGCGGGGTGGAGCAGTCAGGTAGCTCGTCGGGCTCATAACCCGAAGGTCGTCGGTTCAAATCCGGCCCCCGCAACCAATTTTACATGATATTAATAACGCAAAATCTGTGCCTGATACGCATATTCAGTGTATACAGATAAACGGACGCGGGGTGGAGCAGCTTGGTAGCTCGTCGGGCTCATAACCCGAAGGTCGTCGGTTCAAATCCGGCCCCCGCAACCAATTTCCTCAATACTAATTCCTTCAATATCAATTCCCTTAATTTCTTTTCTCTTCTTAACGACTTTTTATCTTAATGCCTTTCTCATTTAAGCAGCCCTACAAGCAAGTCCAAATAATCACCAATAAGCAAGATAATAGGTTGAATAACAATCGACTGAATAGTCATTGTTTAAGAAACGCTCATTTTGAGCGGCTATTTCACCGCTGTGCCAACACTCCGCCACGCTTAAAATAAGATTTAATGCCGGCAAAAATTGATTCCGCCACTTGCTGCTGAAACTTTGCCGTCTTCAGTTTTCGCTCTTCTTCCAAGTTACTGATAAATGCAGTTTCCACCAAAATAGAAGGAATATCTGGTGCTTTCAAAACGGCAAACCCTGCCTGATCGATACTATCTTTATGCAGCTTATTGATTTTTCCCAACCGTTTGAGTACTTCGTCACCAAACTTCAGGCTGTCATTGATCGTTGCCGTCTGGACCAAATCCAGCATGGTATGATCTAAATATTTATCACCACTTTTGCTTACACCGCCAATTAAATCAGCCTCATTCTGAGTTTGTGCTAAAAAACGGGCAGTGTTGCTGGTCGCCCCTTTTGTAGAAAGGGCAAACACCGATGAACCACGTATGGAACGATTTGTAAACGCATCGGCATGAATAGAAACAAAGAGATCAGCCTGCAACTTACGGGCTTTCGCCACCCTGACTGTCAGAGGAATAAACACATCTTCATTGCGGGTCATGTAAACTTTCATGCCGGGTTCACGTTTGATCAGCGCCTGCAAGCGACGGGCAATTTGCAGTACGACATCTTTTTCGCGGGTTTTGTATTTACCTATCGCCCCCGGATCTTCCCCCCCATGACCGGGATCAAGCATAATCACAATTGGCCTGTCTTTCCCTGCCTTGCCCGGTTTACGGGGATTCGCCGGCATATGCTTTTCTAAACTTCCGCTGTTGTACTCTTCCAGCAATGCTTGCAGGGGATCATTATCGGCATTAACGTTCTTGCTGGGGTAAAAATCCAATACCAAACGGTGCTTGAATTTGGCAATCGGCGGCAATGTAAAAATATGCGGCGCAATAGGCTGTTTGATTTCAAATACCAAACGCACGGTTGTAGGATTAAATTGCCCGGCCCGGACCAGTTTCAGGTAAGGGTCACGATTCTGGACCTGCGCCCCCATACCGCTCAATACACTATTCAGCTGGAGTCCTTTCAAATCAATCACAATCCGGTTCGGATTTGAAAGTGAAAATTGGCGGTATTTAAGTGGAATATTAGATTCCAGAGTCACTCTGGTATAACTGGATGCAGGCCAGATACGCACAGCAATAACTTTTGAAGTTGCTGCATACCCTATCGGACTAATCCCCAACAGCCACATAGCGGCTGCGCCTTTCAATAAACGACGACGTGAAGAGTTATGGTCTGAATGACTCATCATTTATTCCATTTAAAAACAACCAAGCACAGTAATTTTTCTGCTAAAAATAATAATTGCGTGAGAACTTTAATGAATTCACGGGAATCTGTCATCAAAAAAGCGCTGAATACTTTCTCAATACATTTATCTCAATATAAATAATAACGTTATTTTTCTCCATCTTTCCTCTTGCCATTTCGCCACGAAAAGAATAAAAATACAAAAAAATCGAATAATAATTCATTCAGAGAGGATTTCATGAAAGAGCAAAGTACCGAATTGGTTGAACTCTTCCGACAGTCTGTTCCATATATTAATGCACACAGAGGCAAAACATTCGTCATCATGTTAGGTGGGGAAGCCATCGCCCATGATAATTTTGCCAACATCATTAATGACATAGGATTATTACATAACCTAGGTATCCGTTTAGTCGTTGTATACGGTGCTCGCCCTCAAATTGAACAGAATATTACTAGAAACAATTATCAATCGGTATATCACAAGCATATCAGGGTCACGGACACTGAGACGCTTGATTTAGTTAAACAATCAGCCGGCTTATTGCAGCTGGACATTACTGCACGTCTTTCTATGAGCCTGAGCAATACCCCATTACAGGGCGCCCATATTAACGTTGTCAGCGGTAATTTCATTATTGCACAACCGTTAGGCGTCGATGATGGTGTCGATTATTTTCATAGTGGCAAGATCCGCCGCATTGATGAAGAAGCCATTAATCGGCAATTGGACAATAACGCAATCGTGCTGATTGGGCCTGTGGCTGTTTCCGTGACAGGAGAAAGTTTTAACCTGACAACAGAAGAAATCGCAACACAACTGGCTATCAAATTAAAAGCAGAAAAACTCATCGGCTTCTGCTCATCTCAAGGAGTGCTTGATGCCGAGGGAAATACCCGACCAGAAATATTCCCCAATGAGGCAGAAACGTTTCTGTATGAATTGGAGAAATCCAGTGATGATTATTCAGGGGCCGTGCGTTTTTTAAGGGGGGCGATTAAAGCATGTCGGCGTGGTATTCGCCGTAGCCATTTGATCAGCTATCAAGAGAATGGTTCACTCGTGCAAGAGTTATTTTCGCGCGAAGGCATAGGAACTCAAATTGTCATGGAGAGTTCTGAACAAATCCGGCGGGCCAATATCAATGATATCGGTGGCATCCTTGAACTTATTCGTCCTCTGGAACAACAAGGTATCTTGGTACGGCGTTCACGGGAACAATTAGAAATGGAAATTGATAAATTCACGCTGATAGAGCTTGATAACGTCACCATCGCCTGTGCCGCGTTATATCCTTATCCCGCTGAAAAAATCGGGGAAATGGCTTGTGTCGCGGTACACCCTAACTACCGGAACTCTTCCCGGGGAGAAGTTCTGTTGGATGCCATTGCCAATCAGGCCAAACAGATAGGATTGGAAAAACTGTTTGTACTCACGACCCAAAGCATTCACTGGTTTCAGGAAAAAGGATTTGAACCTGTTGGTGTTGAGATCCTGCCAGAAGAAAAACAAGCGCTGTATAATTACCAGCGCCGGTCAAAAATCTTAATGCTGAATTTATAGAATCTATAAGCTAAACCAATGAGCCAGCCCGCTGCGTCGTTGGGTAGCGACAGCAACCGCCTTATCCAGAACCGGCTTATGCGCATAGATAGTCAATTTGTCTCTGGCCCTCGTCAGCGCCGTGTACACTAATTCACGGCTGACTGCGGGGGAATATTGGGTCGGTAAAACCAATGCAGTATGTTCAAATTCAGATCCCTGAGATTTATGCACAGTCATGACATAAGCCGTCTCATGCTGAGGCAACCGGCTTGGCTGAAAATCTTTGATTTGCCCGTCAGACAACTGAAAGTAAGCTTTCAGCTCATCATGTTGGTTCATCAGCATAATGCCAATATCACCATTAAATAACCCGAGGGTACTGTCATTGCGTAATATCATGATTGGACGGCCCACATAGCTGCGGTTTTCCATATTTCTGGGCATATTTCTGGGGAAATTGATAACCCCTTGCCGATGCAGCAATTGTTCCACCCGCTGATTCAACCCGGAAACCCCAAACGGCCCTTCCCGCAAAGCACACAACAACCGGAACCGGTTAAATTCCGCTAAAATGGCCCCTTCTGATGCCCGCTGATTCACCATCGCCAAATATTGATGATAGCCCTCCGCGGTTTCCAGCAACAGACACTGATAATCTTCATTCCCTGACAATGGATTGAAACAGACATCAGGGAAAGATTGTTTCAGCAGCCCGGAGACACCCGAGCGATCTCCCCGATTGACCGCCGATGCCAGTTGCCCAATACCGGAAGATGCGTTGAAACGGTAACTTTTTCGCAGCAGGCATAAGCAATCCCGGACGGTAGAAATATTCTCGCCAACATCAGGCAAAGCATAAGAGGTCAGTTCACATCCGGTTAACCGGCCCAATTGTTCAGCACGCCTGACGCTGTAACCTTGCTCCGCAAACCGGCAGATATCCCCCAATACTGCCCCGGCTTCCACCGATGCCAATTGATCTTTGTCGCCTAAAAAGATCACTTTTGCCCGCGACGGCAAAGCATCAATCAGACGGGCCATCATGGGTAAATCCACCATGGATGCTTCATCAATGATCAAAATATCCAGTGACAGGGGATTATCACGCCCATAACGCAGTTTTTGGCTATCTGGCTGTGCCCCCAGCAACCGGTGTATCGTTTGTGCCTGTTCGGGAATACTGTGCCATTGCGCTAATGTCAGATCCAATTTCTTGACGGCTTCCCTGAGCGATTCCGTCAATCTGGCCGCAGCCTTACCTGTTGGTGCCGCTAACTGAATGCTCAGTTGCCGGCCTTCATGAAGTTTAATCAAAGCAACCAACAATTTAGCCACCGTTGTTGTTTTTCCCGTCCCCGGCCCTCCAGAGATGACCGAGATTCGGCTTGTCACCGCAACAGCCGCCGCCACTTTCTGCCAATCTATTTCCTCTTTTGCAGTAACGCCAAAAAGCTCATCCAGTATGGTGCGTAACTGCGTTTCATTAATGGCAGTCTCTTCAATGGCAGTCTCTTCTAAAACTTCACCGGTTCCGACAGACGCAAAGAAACGCGCTACCCGCCGTTCACTTTGCCACATACGTTGTAAGTAAAGGCGATATTTCGCATTTCCCTGCCGGGAAAGCACAATCGGTGCAGGCGTATTCCCCTCACTGACTGCCGGACATACCTGTAAAGCCGCAATGATTTCCGTCAGATCAGGCTCTCCCGCGAAAGACCAAATAGCCTTGGTCAGTTCAGGCTGCCTGCCTTCAAATAAATATTTTGGTGAGATCCGTTCCAGGGGCAAACAAACATGCCCGGCCCCAGACTCAGCACTCAACAAAGCAGCAACCAACAATAACAGCGGATTTTGATCTTCAATCACGGTGTAGGCAAATTGCACATCCAATGGACGCAACAATTTCTGACCCACAGCTTGCTGCAATAATGACATCATGGAATTCATACGTATTATTTATTCCTCATCAACAGCACTGAAAAGCGAATCCAATTCGTCAATAAACGCCACGGGAGGCAAATAGGAGTAAACACCATGACCGGGGTTATCTTTATCTATGCCCCGCAAGAACAGGTATATCACACCACCAAAATGCTGCTGATAATCGTAATGGGCCAATCGATGACGTAAATAACGATGCAGGGCCAATGAATAAAGCTGGTACTGTAAATCGTAACGATGCTCTATCATGGCCTTCGCCATCGCTTCCTGCGTATATGACTGGCTACTTTCGCCCAACCAGTTTGATTTATAATCCACCACGTAAAATTTATCCTGCCAGCAAAAAACCAGATCAATAAACCCTTTCAACATTCCCTTAACCTGACGAAAAATTAACGGAGCGCATTGTGCCGACAACGGATCATAACGACGGCTCACTGCATCCAGCTCTTTTGCATGCAACAACTTATCGACAGGCAGATAAAACTGCATTTCGCTTTGTTGCTGATGACGGGGAATATGCACAAGTTTCAACCCTTGTTCATTCAGCTCTGCATTCAGGATATCATCTATCCACTGTTCCAATACCGGCGCCCAATGCTCATCAAAACCTGATGCCACCAGCTTCTCCACCAACCATGTTTGTTCAGGGGGATGGGCAAAATCCATATTCTCCAGAATACTGTGCAAAAACGTCCCCGCCGACGCTCCACGAGGAAAAGCATGAGGAGTCATTTGCAGCATTTGCTCCCCCTCTTTCTCACCTCGCGCATCAATATCCATCTTGGGGGAAATGGATTGCACGATAGCATCCACGGATTCGCCGAATGCTCTGGCATGGTTATCAAAGGTAGCGTGGGCACTGAGGGCAGATGCTGAATGTTGTAAACCTGAATAACTTGTTACCCTCCAGTCATCCCGAATAGCACGTCTGAACTTTCTGGCTTCCAGTGATGCCAGATTTTCACGCTGTGAATCCCAGGGAGCATCTGCAATCTCTTCTGTGAACCTGAACTCTATATTCTCATCACTCATTTCTCTGAGGCAGTCCACCAACAACGCCGCATTACCTTGCTCGCCTTTTTGCAATAAATAGCCAAGTGCGGACAAATGTAGATCCGTATCTCCCTCTTTACTCTTGTTTCCTTTGATAAGGGGTGCAATACCGATGCTACAGTGATAAATCGATCTCGTTAACGCAACATAGAGCAAACGTAAATCTTCCGCCAGACGCTCTTCATCCGCCAGTTTCAAAGCCGCTTTCTGCTTTTCGACATCATGGGAAATATTGAGATGAGTATCAAAATGCTGACGATCATGGTAAATCGCCTGTTTTTGCTGCTTATAATTGCAAATGAAAGGCAGGAAAACCAATGGGTATTCCAATCCCTTGGATTTATGGATGGTACAAATTTTCACCAGACTGCGATCGCTCTCCAATCGCATTTGCTGACTTTCTGACTGAGAGTTAGGACGGGAAATTTGTTGCGCCAGCCAACGGGTCACCGCATGTTCGCTATCCAGTTGTTGTGAAGCTTCCTGCAATAACTCACCGATATGCATAATATCAGTCAGACGCCGTTCTCCATCATTCCCGGCCAGCAAGTTCTCTGCTATCTGATATTTCACCATGACTGCCCGTAACATCGGCAGCACACCCCGGGTACGCCATAAACGAGCATAACCATCAAACTCATCAACAAGGCGATCCCATGCTCTTTCATCACGATTCAGTTGATCGATTTGCTGCGCACTCATGCCAAATAAACTACTGGCAAGCGCACTCCTTAACTCTCGCGCTTTCTCCGGTGCCAATACCGCCTGTAATAACCACAGCAGATCTTTCGCTTCTGGCGTATCAAACACACTTTCTCGGTTAGAAAGAAACACAGAAGGGATTTTCAGTGCATTCAGTTCATCACGGATCACAGATGCTTCCTGCCGGTCACGAACCAAAACCGTAATATCCGCCGCCATCACTGGCCGATGCTTTCCTGCCTGATGCAGGAGTGCTTTTCCTTCTTGCCCTGCCTGTAGCCAGTCCCGAATTTGTGCAGCACACTGCTGGGCCATGCTCTGTTCATATTCTCTTTTGGAAACTCCCTCCCCAGATTGTAACCAAAATCGCAAAGCAGCCTGCTCTTCGTTATGCAACGTAAATTTCAACGCCTGATTTTTCTCTGCGGCATTAACCTGAATAAACGGGATCTGTTCAAACAAAAATGGCAATTCTGTCCGGGAAAACAGCTTATTGACGGAATAAACCATCGGTACAGACGAGCGCCAGTTAGTTTCCAGTGTGTAATGGGCACGGACATTGGAACGCGCACGAATATAAGTAAAAATATCCGCACCACGGAATGCATAGATGGCTTGTTTAGGATCACCGATAAACAGCAGGCCATTTTCTGCCGATGTATTCTCTGGTGGCGGATTTTTCGGTAAACCATCTTCTGCCTGATGTGGCTGATAACGGTATATAGCCTGAAAAATACGGTATTGCTGTGGATCAGTGTCCTGAAATTCATCAATCATCGCGACGGGATAACGCTGCCGTATCGCCTCCGCAAGCTGCTCTCCCCCAGCTCGCTGTAAGGCACTGTCCAAACGGGTCAACAGATCATCAAATCCTATATAACCACGCATCAGTTTCTCTTGGTAAACTGATTGCCGGACTTCCGCTATCGCCTTAGGAATAATGATATCTTTCACTGTCAGCGGATGCCGGTATAACGCCTCAATCGCATCAAACAATGAATGCCGTGGAGCATCACCTTTTTTGGTCTTTTCCAACAAGGTGGATTGACAAAATTTATCCAAATCTTTGGGAAGCTGGTAGTCCTGAGTCGGTGACAGCGCCCATTCAGAAACTTTATTTAACCAGTTCGGTAAATGCCTGCTGCTGTAACTACGCTTATCAACACCGGAGTTAGTGATAAGCTCAAGGAGATCAAAAGCCGCCTCATTCCATTGGCGCTTTATCAAATCAATCTGTTCAATGATTTTTTTGTGGCGGCTCAACAACGTTTCATCACTATCGGCAGCGCTGACAATGTACGGCATATCTCCTTGCAAATAACCCGAAATGTCTTTCAGCAACGCTTCCGGACCACTCCATATCCGGCTTACCTCCGTCGCTATTTCCAACGGCAGGGGGTAACAGTGGCGACGCCAGAAATCGGCACAACCTTGTTTATGCAACTGGCTTTCATCATGAATTAATGTTTGTTCAAACAAAACACCCGATTCAAACGCATTGTGCGCCAGCATTCTTTGGCAAAACCCATGAATAGTGTAAATTGCCGCTTCATCCATCTGACGTTCAGCAAGCAATAACCAATCAGCAGCACTCTTTCTGTCCGGAATTTCATCCAGCAATTGCTGATAAATGGGATCACTGACGCTGACATCTTCCCGTATGCAAGCCAGGCGAAGCCGGTGGATGTTTTCACGAATACGCCCACGTAATTCATCTGTCGCCGCTTTGGTAAAAGTCACAACTAAAATATCTTCAACACTCAAAGGCCGGAAAAAGGCGGCAGAGCCGCCCAGTCCCAGTAATAAACGAAGATAAAGCAAACCTATTGTGTAAGTTTTTCCTGTCCCTGCTGAAGCCTCAATCAGCCGCTGGCCATACAATGGCAGCGTTAACGGATTGAGTTGATGAGACTGCACACGATGGCCCACCATTTCATGGGCCAGTTTTTCTTTGCTCACTGAGCATTCACCTTGACTGGTAATTGTTTTTGAAAATCTGACACAAAGTTATACGTTTTCCAGCCAGTCAGCTCTGCATATTGGTGGGCTGCGCCTTTTTTCCCGGTGATTTGAGAAATCAGCGCTAGCCCCTGGCGCTTCATCACGGCTTTGTCATAAAAATCAATCAATTGATCTCGAGTGACTTTTTCCATCTCCGCAATCGTTTTCTCATGAGTATCAAATTTGAAATTATTACGCCCAAAGTCTGAGCCATAGCGAGAGACTTCTGAATAGAACATTTGTGGTGGTTGGCGCATTTCTGTCAGCAATGAATTTTTATACTGCTCAAATTCAGCTTCAGACATCGCTTTCAATTTTTTATCCGCTTGTTGATAGAAGCTTTGATAGCGTTGATGCAGATAATCAGGGGACTGGCTGTTACTCTGCAACAGGAAACTGATCCCCCAATGGTTACCGACATTCTGATTGAAAGCGAAAACAGCATAGCCAAGCTGTTCCGTTGTTCTCAATTGATCATAGAACCACGGGGACAAAATGCTACTCAACAAATTGGAATAAACTTGCCCTTTGATGCGGCTATACCCCGTTGGAATATAGAGTTCCGCCAATGCATTATCTGTACTGTTGGCCGTTCCCTGGACATCAACCGCATAATTATGATCAATGACGATATGCTCTCCCGTCCACCATACCGTTCCCTGATTGGCGAGCTGTTGATGGGCTGCCTGAACAATATCAATACTCTGTTGCTTCGTTAAGTTACCGAAAATCAGTGCCTGTAACGCCGAATGTCGGATCATTTTTTCGCGATATTTCACAATATCGTCAATAGTCACTGCTTCCAGCGCCTTCAGTTTCTCGTCCTGTTCAAAGTAAGGGAAACTCGAAAGACGTGAAACGGGCTGCATCGCCATTTGATAGGCTTTACTGTTGTTTGTAACCTCAATCTTTTCCCGATACCATGATTTCGCCTGATCCAATTCTTCCTGAGTCGGCGTAAAAGAAATATATTGATGAATCACAGAGGCTAATAATTCAGGCAAATATTGCGTATAGCCACTGACGCCGATTTTCAGGCCATCTGCATATCCTGTAGAAATCCCCATTCCACCGACAGAGGCTTGGTAACCCAATTGATCCAATGCAACATCAGACAAATAGGCCAGCAGTGTATCGGCCAATTGATCTTTAATTGTCTTCAGTCCGTCAGGATAGCGCATTTCTAACGTAATGCTGCCCTTGGGTTCATCGGCAAAATATTGGCTTGGCATATACAGCAGGCGAACATTCGGCTGCTCCAATATCATTTCAGGATGTTTCTGGCCGGCTGTTTTTTCAATCAGGGTCAGTTTATTCGGAATATAAGGATTCAGCTCAGGCAAGGAGAACGACGTTTCCTGCTCGAGCTGTTTCCACGTGGCTATCTGCTTACCGGTAATCTTATTGACTTGATACGGAGCCTGAACAAAGTAAGCTTCTTTGTTATGTGGCTCCGTTGGGCTGACAAACCAGATGCGGGCATTTTCCGGTGTTAATTCATCCAGACGGGCAGCGATGGCTTTGGGATCGAAATCACTCGCAATATAATCCGCATCCAGCACATTGGAAATCGGTAATTGCAGCAGAGAATCTGACAGCGCTTCAATGTAATTCATGTCCCGCACAATTGACGCATATTCAAATGACAAATTGAATACTCTGGTCATTTCATCAAAGTAATTCTTTTGGATGCCTTTTTGCTTTAATAAATTGATGTAAGAAAAAATGGCGGCAATAACCTGATCACGATGTGCCAGCCCTTTGTCCGTTAATCCGACATAAATGTTGAATGTTCCCGAATTACCATCGGTTTTCGGGTTGGTGGACGCGCTGATCACTTCTATCAGCCCCTGTTTCTGCAACCAGTCAGACAAAGTATTCTGGCTGCGGTTACCAATCAGGTAGCTGATATACGCATCTGTTTTACTGCGAAATTCTGCACTATTGTCAGGTATGCTGAATTCCAGCCGCAACGACTTATGGGGCTGGGCAGGAACATAATGAATAATTGTGCCTTTTTCTTTATCCGTTATTGCAGGAACCGTAATGGGGCTCACCGTAGCATGGTGATTTGGAATGCGCCCAAATGTTTCTGCTGCAATCTGTGCCAATTTGTTAATCGGCTGGTCACCATACAGAACACCTTTCATCAGATTAGCGGAGTAATAGCGATGATAAAAATCAACAAGTGCTGTTTGTAATTTGCTGTCAGGCTTATCTTTCAGTGTATCCAGGTTTCCACCCGAAAAACGGGCATTAGGGTGAGCGGGATTGATAGTCTCAGCCCGGATCTGCCACATACGATGGCCTTCACCAGCACGGGCAATGGTCATTTCATTATCAACGGCATTGCGTTCACGGTCAGCATTAACAGGGTCCAGCAGCGGTTCTGCAAGTGCATCTGCAAGGCGATCAACAGCCCCGATTAAGGCATTGTTTTCAACTTCCAAATAGAAAGCTGTGCGGTTAGCGCTTGTACTGGCATTGCGATTGCCCCCATTTTTTTGCAGGAACTCCGCAAATTCACCCGGCTGAGGATAACGTTTAGACCCCATTAACACCATATGTTCTAAATAATGGGCTAATCCCAATTGGTTATCTGGGTTTTCCATATGACCAACAGGGAGGGCAATGGCAGCCAATGATTTTACCGCCTTTTTATCAGACACCAGCATAACCGTCATACCATTGTTGAGCTGAATAGCCTGATATTGGCGAGGATCACGCTGACTCTTGTGAATGGTATCCGGCAATACACTCCATAGAGACTGTGCATACGTTGTGACACCAAAAAACAGCAGAAAAAGCATCGTCATGATGCGGATAATATATTTAGGCATAACCTAATAATTCTCCCTATATTTAATAATCAACTACTTGAATAACGAGCCATCGGCAATAAATAGCTCTGAATTTCGCATTTCATGCGTTCTAACAACAATTGATCAACTTGCCGGAAAACTCTCTGCACATAATGATCGCTGCCTTCACCTTTTCTGTCGTGTGTTCCCAGCCATTGTTCTATCAATTTATTTTCCGCTCTCTGTTGAGCCTCATCATTTAAATTGATCTCCTGCTTTTTCTTATCAAAACAGGCTTCCAGCCATGCCCAACCACTTCGGCAGAATAGGGGAAGAGGCTCTGACATGCCTTTAAAATAGCCTCTGACCATCTGATTCAGAATCTCTTTTGCTTCATCCTTGTTCAACGGTAAAAAACGCCATTCTTTGCCTTTCCTTCCCTCTTTTTCCCCTTTACCGTACATACGGCTTTCATTCGTTCTACCAGAAAGACAATAGGCAAGATGTTCAATCCATAGTTGGATACCATCATTGGCCGTTAAGTTCGCAGGGCGCCAACGTAAAATTCCATCGTTTTGAACTTGATTGATTCTTCCGGTCAATACAACAGTGCCCAGATTTTCATACAGGTCAACAGAGAACGAATCCATTTTTTCCCCATTCACTTTGTCTGCCAATAGCTGCATCGATTCCAATTGATTCATCCAATAAACCTCACCAAACGCACCATATGGCAACCCTCCCGATGCCTTGAGATGGGCAAATAAAGCATCTGGAGGGCCTTGCTCCAGCAAAATGCTCAAAAGTAACTGGTTAAATTGATAACGTTGCAAGTTATCCAAAACAAAAGGCTCTTCTTCCGGTAATTCCATTTCCTCAATGACAAAATGAACCTTTAAACGTTGCTGAAAAAACGCCCGGACAGGATGACGGTAAAAGCGAATCAGTTCATCCAAAGAGATTTCTTTCACCTCACTGCAATCAAATTCAATAGGATGACAAAAATCCCCGTTTGAAATGCCTTGCTGAGTTGCCGCAGGTAACCATTCCGATGCATAACTTTGCCGATAATGGTTGGGCAGGAAATTTTCCGTCGCAAAAGGAACTCGTGCATGCTGTGATAGCAAATAGTTTCTGACGTTCCTTGAACTGTCATCGACATTCAGTATTTCGTCACCTGACAGACAAAAACTCTGGCAAACGTAATCCAGTAACTCATTAATCAACACTGATGGGTTACATTCAGTATCATCCCGAATAGATTTACCAATATAACTGATATAAAGATATTGCTCCGCCGATACCAATGCTTCCAGAAAAAGGTAACGGTCATCATCACGCCGTTTTCTATCCCCTCTTTGTGTTTTTTCTACCATCAGGTCAAACCCAAGCGGCTGAATTGTCCTGGGATAAACCCCGTCATTCATTCCCAGCAGGCAGACAACCTTAAAAGGAATAGAACGCATAGGCATCAGGGTACAGAAATTCAGCGATCCGGCGAGAAAACGCTGGCTTATCTTTTCATCATCAAAACGAAATGCCAGTTCATCACGTAGCAGCACCAAAGGAACGCTTTCGCCGTAATGCGCATTCAAACCACTTTCAATCAATTTTTGCCATTGCTGAGTAATCAGTGCCAGCACTAATTCTGTTTCTTCATCCACTTCAAAGAAAGTATCCAGCAGTTGCGGGCACACGGTTAACCACTCCGCCAATTTCCGATCTTCACCCAAAATCTTACGCCAGTGGTTCAGCTCCATCAGAAATTCAGCCAGTTGCCCAGCCAATTCAGCAGCAAGGCCACTGGATTCATCATAAGGCAGGACTGCATTCCATGGCCCGGCGTGGCTATCCATCGCATACCCCAACAGCATGCGTGTTAAACCAAAACGCCAGGTATTCTGCCCTGTGACAGGTAAAGACAAGGCTTCTATATTGTCATCATCCAATCCCCAGCAGATGCCCGATTCTTTTACCCAGCGCCGCAGCAAGCGCAGCCCTTCTTCCTGAATGGAAAATTTACCGGCTAGAGCCGGAACTTCCAGTAATGCCAGTACCTGTTCTGCCGTAAACCGGCTCTGCGGTAAATCCAGCAAATTAATAAATGCCTGCAAGACGGGGTGTGCCTGACTGGCTTTCCGGTCAGAAATGGCAAAAGGAATGTAACGTTCACTGGGTGCATTACCGAACACAGCCTGAATATAAGGGGCATAGCTGTCTATATCCGCCATCATCACAATAATATCCCTCGGTGTCAGCGAAGGGTTATCATCCAGCAAATGCAGGATTTGATCTTGCAGTACCTCCACTTCTCTCTGTGGGCTATGGCATGAATGGAAAGTCAATGAACGATCGATACAATCAAATGGGCGCTTTTTCAGGCTGTTTTTGAATGTATTCTCTGTTGCACCAATCTGGGCGTAATCTTCAAGATCAAGAATATCCCGTTGAACTTGATGCAAGATGCAATCAGGTTCTAATTCAACAAAGGCATGAATATCAGAATCCGGTTCCAATTGTGATAATAGGTAAAGATTATCCCTCCCCAGCTTTCCCCAAGAGGCCAACAAAGGATTATTTAAGTTCTGTTCTCCCTCTTCATTAAAAAGTGAGGATGCATTTTCCGGATCTTTGAATCTCTCCAGCAACTGGCTGCTTTGATGATGTTTGGGTTTACGGCTGTTCAGCTTGGCGAGAAACGTATAACTCTGAATATCTCCCCAATAATATTGGCACGGGTTAGTGAACATGAGATGAATATCAATATGTTGCCCTAACGCCTTAAAAACTTGTAAATAGGCAGGGGGCAATGTCGATATGCCGCAAATAAAAACGCGTGAGGGTAAATTTCCCGGCGGAAAATCCCCTGATTCCAGCGTGCTAATAAACCGTTGATATAAATTGGCCCGGTGCCACAAAGGTTGCTGTAACCGACGGGTATATTCAGTCAGTTCAGACCATAACCTTTTTTGCCATAACTGATTGCTGCTCAAACCATCAATTAACTGACCATCTTCCCAACTTTCCAGCCATTGAGGGCGATAAACCAGATATTGGTCAAACAGGTCGGCGATCCGTCCCGCCAATTGGTGGATCTTGCGTTTATCACTATCCTGATCAAGATAATGCCTGAGTGACAAAAACTCAGGCTCTGCCAGTAAATTCGGCAGTAGAGTCATCAGCTTCCATTTCATGGCATCTTTGCTGAAAGCTCCGTCTTTGGGGACATCAGGCAATATTTGAGTAAACATCTGCCAAATAAACGTCGCGGGCAGCGGAAACTCCATATTTGCGGCAATACCCAGTTTTTCTGCTATCTGAATTTGCAGCCACTGCGACATGCCGGGGCTTTGAACAAGGATCACTTCTTTGCCAAAGGGATCAGGCAGGGGATTGTCCCGAATCAATATCGTCATCAATTCCTTAAGAATATCCAACTGATTTGAATGATAAACTCTAAACATCAATGCTCCCGCTAGAATAAAACAAACAAATTAACATATTGATATTAAATGACATTTGTAATTAACCTATCCAAATCCATACGAATTTCTATACAAATTAAATCATTGCTGGGGCTTTTTATCTTATATACTTTCCTAAGAGAACATCACTCTTATCAATCATTATATATGGTGAAATAACATCCAAGAACAACCCTCTCTATAAACTATCCGTTATTTTGTCACGCCTCCGTTTCAAACAACATCGTGATTTTTCACTACTGCGATTTGAAATATCGACAAGGGTTAATCAGTTTGCTGCAAACGTAATAAATGAAATGGTTCCCCTCTCCCCTGACAACAGTATATTAACAGGGGTGATTATCTTATTAAGAGGCCAGCATCATGAACAACATCGCGCTTATTGGTATTGATCTCGGTAAACATTCTTTTCATCTCCACTGTCAGGATAAATCGGGAAAAGCCCTGCTGCACAAAAAATTAACCCGAACTACATTGATGGAATTTATGGCTGAATGCGCTTCTGCAACCGTTGTCATGGAAGCCTGTGCCGGGGCGCATTTTATGACAAGACGGATTGCTGAATTGGGACATGAAACAAAATTAATTTCACCGCAGTTTGTCCGTCCCTTCGTGAAAAGTAACAAGAATGATTTTATTGATGCCGAAGCTATCTGTGAAGCGGCTTCAAGGCCTTCAATGCGGTTTGTCCAACCCTGAACGGAAGCTCAACAGGCCATACGGGCACTTCACCGGGTCAGAGGATCTCTGGTTCGGGATAAAGTGAAAACCACCAACCAAATGCACGCGTTCCTGCTGGAATTTGGCATCAGTATGCCGAAAGGAATTGCCATTATAAATGGCCTTTCCACCGTCCTGACCGAACACGCACCACCACCTTATCTGGCCCAATTATTATTGCGGTTACAGGCCCATTATCGCTATTTGGCTGAACAAATAACGGAGATTGAAACGGCGTTGATGCAGGAAGTCATGCAGGATGAAACGGGGCAACGACTCATGACAATTCGTGGTATTAGTCCCATGACGGCGAGTGCATTATCATCACAATTAGAGGATGGAAAGCAATATGCCCGCAGTCGGGACTTTGCTGCCTCGACGGGCTTGGTTTCCCCGACAATACAGTACCGGAGGCAAGACGGCCTTGTTGGGTATCAGCAAGCGGGGCGATAAAAAACTCCGGCAACTGTTAGTGCTCTGCACCCGTTCATTCATGCAATCGCTGGCATATCGGTCGGGGAGATTAGCAGAATGGGTTAAAAGGCGACGGGAACGAAAACATACCAATGTGGTGGTCTGTGCATTAGCCAATAAACTTGCCAGAATAGCCTGGGCAGTCACGACACGGCACACTGTATTCGAAGTTTAATTTTGGCTTATTGAAATTGAAGTTAACCATTATTACCCATCTGATTTTGCGAAGACTGATAATTGATGACACTATCGGCCTGATGAAAACCTGATTGGCAAAATGGCTCATTGAAGTCGGTTGGATTTTTAGGTGTATCAGGTGTGGAATTCATTGAGGCGCTGGCAATTTTGCCAACTTTGACGCCGGATAGATTTACGCAAACCCTAAATTCATCAAAATTAGTGTTGCAAAAACGGAGAAGACCATAGATTTATTTCGCCACCCGAAGGCGATCCTGACAGGCGATGGATCGTTAGTATAGTCAAATACTATATCGGTTGGGCTAAACGAGGTCAAATATTCACCTCCTCATAATACACTGAAAAACAAGATTTTATTTTCTTAATGAAAATAACTTTCTTCTGTATATACGTTTAACTAGCTTATAGGAAGTCTAGGCTATTGTTCTACTATAATCCCCCAGTTAATAACTGGGGAATGTTTCTCTTGCGACATTAATTGTTATATCAAAAATCTAAAAAGTCATCATTTTCAGTATAATCATTAAGTGCCATAACAAAGTCGTCCAACGTCGCAGATGGTTTCTGTGCAAGAACTGTATCAATTACATCAGCAAGTTGTTGTCCTGAATATAAATAATGTAATTTATTTTTAACAACTATTTGTGGGTATACTTCTTCGTCATTATCATCAACATCAGGAAAAGCTGCGATGTAATAATTACCATCTTTTTTCAATTTTTCATCATTAGCGCCATATAGGCAAAAACCATCATCCCTTGCGTCAATATTTTTCATATCAGTTATAATATCTGCTAAGTAGTATTTTTTATTCTTATTTAACATATTCACTCTAATTTTTAGATGTATAAATCGTATCTCTCTACAATTTATAAGGCAGGTGGATATAAAGACAAATCATAGTATGACTGTTTTTAACCCACCTTGACCTTACATTAATTTTCTTCGTTTTTAGTGAACTCAATAATATATTTCAAGAAATCACCAAATGAATCAGAAACCTTATATAGATTTCCACATTCATCTACTTCTTCGAAGTGATAACCTTGTAAATCATCTTCTACATGTAAATGTGTTCTATCCCAATAATATATTCCTTTATAATTTCCATTATTAACTAAAACATAAAAATTATCACCAGGATCAGAACCAATAATGAAGCTAGAGTCAATGAAAGAGATTTCGTCTAGATAATCATCGTTATTTCCAATAAGGTCAAAATTTTCATTAATAAAATCAAGTCCAAACAATGTATGAAACGATATATAACCATTATCTACCTTGTTATAAGGAAGATTACAGAACTCTGGATCTCTAATAATCAATCCATTATTTTTATTTAAAAAATCAATGTACTCTTTTGAAAAAGAAATTGAATACTTATTTTCAATTTCAACAATCTTTTCATTATTCAAACCATTACCATACACGATTGGCATAATTACTCCAATAATTACATTCAGCCTAATACCAGTAAAACCAGCCCAGTGAGATCAAGTTCAGAATACACAAACTGATTGCAGATTATGGGCAAGGATATTATGAAAAACAGCGGGAAGATTATTAAAACTTCCCGCCTAATAATTAATCTAAGAAATCATCTTCTTCAAGGTAATACACCACAGCTTCCAGCAATTCATCACGGGTTGCATTGGGGTGATGTTCGAGTTTGTTATCAATGATGGCTCTGAATGTTTGGTAGTCTAACCAAGTTTTATATTCATCTTCCATTTCTTCCATATCAAAGTCTTCATCCCTCGTTTCAGAAAGGTAATATGTTGCATCATTAATACAATTGATTTCATTCTTAAAGTCAGGATCAACGAAAAAGCCCATTGCATCTTCAAGCTCTTTATAAATTACTAATAGCCCATCAAACCCTTTAATAGTCTTCATAAATTACCTTCTTTTGTTAACGACAATCTGAGCCACCGCCCCATTTTTTCCTACCTCCAGAGCCGTCAGGGTGATAAATTTTGTGATAAGACTTATGGTCATTGTAATCAACTAAACTCAATTTGCCTGATTCATTTTCATGGTGCCACGTCATTCCTTTTGGTGCTCGAGTGCTATGATTTCCTTTTGAATTTGGCTTAACGTGATCTACAACTGCCGGATACTTCGTTTGCATTTCACGCTTAAATTCAGGATCTTTCTGTATACGCTCATGAACAGATTTATTACCTCGTTTGAAGTGTTGCCCATCGGATAATTCATATTCAGATGGATTCAGTGTATGTTCATGGAAGACATGATATTTTCCTAAATCTCGCTGACCTTCTCCTTTATATAATCCCAGTGGGTCAATCCACAACAATGGATTAGGTGCATAAGCGTATAAATTTATGCCACCATTCAACCCGATCGGATCTGGCGAAATAAACCGACCAATCTCCGGCGCATAATACCGATAAGTATTAAAGTGCAGCCCGGTCTCTTTGTCAAAATATTGCCCGGCATAACGCAGGTTCTGGTCAAAGTTTCGGGATGAGCGTTCCGTATCGGTAAAATACGCCATCGTGGTGCTGTTGACGGCACCAAAGGCATCATATTTTCCTGACCATGCGATTTTTCCGTTTTCGTCCGTGACTTCCAGTGGCGCACCGTTAATATCCGTGTGATACCAAAAGTAATTACGCACAGAACTTTTAGCAACGATACAGGCCAACGGCGTATAGCTCTCGTGGGATTCGTAACAATAGGTATGGGTTTTACCCGTATTGACGTTGCGCTCCTGCAATAATTTCAATCCATGCCAGACAAAATCCGTCTGATCCTGCTGAGGCGTCCCTGTCGGCCAGGTGGTCACTACCTTGCGGATACGTCGGCCCAGGGCATCGTAATGATAAATGGCTTTCATGCCGTTGCCTTCAGCAAACATCAGGCGATTATCACCATCATAACGGTAGATTTGTCGATTGCCGCTGCTTGTCCCACGGCTGATAACATTGCCATGAGCATCATGCTCATAACGCCATTGGTTCCACTGGCTCAACCTGTCCCCCTGTGGAGTCAGGTGCTTTTGCTGCTCAGCCTCTCTTTCCAGCATGGATTGCGGACGTTCAAGCAGGTTATCCGCTCGGTCGTACCACAGCATTTCTTCAAAGCTGTCCACGCTGGTGACTTTTTTCAGCCGGCTTTCCGAGTCATACAGATACTCCACCCAGCCCCGGTAATGGTCTTCCATCAGGGACAGATCATCCTGTTGGTCGTAATGCCACGCACGCCACGGTTTGCCCTGTCCAATAGCCGCTGATTTATCCCTGACGCTGTATTGGCTGATGCGACGCCCCAGCGGATCATATTTGCGGAACTGGAACAATTTACCTTGTGTCCGGCTGGTTTCGCGGTGCAAATTATCACGCTCAAATTCCGTAATCATCTGCTGATTATGCCGAATGGCACTGAGATGACCGGAACCATAGTAAAGCCAGCGCAGGGTATCGCCTTGTGGCAGGGTCAGTTCGGTCAGGTTATCCATTTCGTCGTAACTGAACTGGAGAATATCTTCACCACTCTGTTCCCGGAGCACCCGCCCCAGTGCATCGTAGGCAAAGCTAACCGTATTCGGCAATAACCCCAGTTGTTTTCCGGTGGCATTCGGTTCACGGGAGGCGGCCAGTAACCGATCCATGTTATCCCACTGGTACTGGTAATTGTCGGTGCCGGTTTCCCGTTTAATCAGGTTGCCCGCGGCATCGTAATGCAGGTAAACCACGCGGACAGGTTGCCGGAATACCCGATCCCCCATGCGTTTTTCAGCGCGCAACAAACCGGCAGCATTGTATTCGTATTGGATAAGGGTATCGTCAGGGCGGATTTCTTCAATCAAACGCCCTTCTGCATCACGGTTCAGCTGATAGCGTCCGCCATTGGCGTTTTCAATCTGTACCAGATAGCCTTCGGGATTGTAATGATAACGGATTTGGCGTTGCAAACGGTCAGTGGCACACACCACCTGTCCCAGAGCGTTGTATTCCCAGCCACGGGAAGCATTTTCATTGCGCTGGTGATGGGTAAGCTGACCGGCATTGTCCCACACCATTTGCTCTGTCGAGCCGTCCGGGTAAGTCACCATTGAGAGCTGTCCGTTATCGTCATAGTGATAACGGACGCTTTCCATCAGGGCATTGATAAAACGGCTCAACCGGTTTTCATCATCATAGCCCCATGTGCTTCTTTGCCCTGAACAGTCAGTATGGCTGATTAACTGCCCCTGACCATTCCACATAAAATGACTGTCACCGCCTTTGGCATCCGTGCGTTTATGAGGGCGCAGTGTCTTTAAGCTGTAGTAATAACGGGTCGTTTGTTTCAGTGGTGACGTTTCGCTGACCAGGCGCCCGAACTCATCATATTCCAGCGTCGTTTCTGTGCCATCCGGCCAGAAAATGAAAGCCAGCCTGTCCGTGTCATTCTGGTATTGCCACTGTGTCTGATTGCCGTTGCCATCGGTCATGCTCAGCAGCCGGCCTAATTTGTCCCATTCACCTGAACGGGTATGATCTTCGCCATCTTTGTATCCGCTCGGCAGACCAAACTCATCCCAAAAGAGATGGTGCTCTGTGCCATTACGGTCAGTACAATGAATGATTTGATGATCCTCGTTTAATCTCCAGACGGCACAAGAGCCATCATGCCAATGGGCGGTACGGGTCAGGTTTTCATCATCATAATCCAGTCGGTAGCCTGCGCCTTCGCTGGTTTTCTGGGAAATAACACGCCACAAACCTTCTTCGATGGATCCCCATGCATAATCACAACGCAGCCCGCGCGTGTCCTGATGCCACGCCATCATACCGTGTTCAGTCCAGCCGAATTGACGCTGGAGATGGTCATTGCGGTGGTTGACACCAGTCAGCCGGGCGTTTTCATCATAGTGATAGTGGCAAAGGCGAATGCGTTGACCGTTATACAACACCCGCCAGACGGTAGTAAGCCGGGAAACCATTTTGCCATTGATTTCCATGAGCTGATAATCACAGTGCAGATTCATTGCACCACAACCGGTGATATTGACCATCTGATGCCGATCGTTGTAATAGAATCGCTGTTCATTACCAACATTATCACGGATATGACTTAACCGGCCGATGCCTTCATTATCAAAAGCGGCATAGTGATAAACCAATTCGCCCGCATCCCTGATTTCCCATTCGCCGTCTTCCGTGTGTATCAGCCAGCTTTGTGCATCCGGACAGAAACAACGATGGCCTTCCGGCACATCTGGGAAAGGCACGATATCACCGGACAAATTGCGCCAGAGCATACCTTCTTCAACACAGATTAACTGGCTTTCCCAGAATAAATTCCAGCCCTGCCCCAGCACACTGTCATACTGATAGCTGCTCAGGTAACTGCGTTGCCAGTAAAGAGGGAATTCAGCCTCAAAAACAAAATCCAGTTCATCGTCATCATTCAGGAATTTTTGACCGGCAATGACTTCAACCGGATTCGTCAAAATGCCCACCACTGGCAAGGCCACGCCAAGCCAGCCAAACCGGCACGCAAATTTGCGGATTTTATCTGCCCCCGGCAATTTACTGAACAGCTTTTGCAAAGCACCGGGGCCTTTGGCGGCCGCCCCGCCAAAACTGAGCAACCCCGCCGCAAACATGGTTAAATCAGAGGCGGTATACGCCCACTTAGGAATTTCCGGCGTGATTTTTTCCGTTGTTTTTGTTCCCCCACCGATAATGACATTCGGGGAACCCGTCATCACGGCGGCATCGCAGGTGGTTTTATCGCCCACCCGCGATGCAGGAAGCCCGTTAATCAGTACGGAATCCGAACCTTGCGCCATCTGACGGATACCATTTTCCTTACTGCATGCCACCTGACTCCGTGTCGCAATGGCCGCCGCCTTGTTATTGATAAAGACATTGGGTGAACCTGTTGTAATGGTTCCGGTGGGGCTTTGCGACGATGCCCCCATTGAAACACCGGCATCACGCGCCTTATCCCCTAAAGTGCTTGCTGCCATTCCCACAGCAACGGCAGCACCAATCAACAACACGCCAACCCCGATACAAGAGGCCGCCACCCCGGCTGCAAAAAGAAAGCCGGCCGCAATTCCACCTGCGGCTGAAATCAAGGAGCCGATAAGGGTTCCACCAATTAATCCAGCCATTGCATTGGAATGGCCTATCGTATCCCCCAACCTTGCCGCTTCTGGCATAATGTTCTCTCCCTAGAACTGAAAACTTTTCAAACAATCATCCAGCCACTGTCGCTGTAAGTCAGTGAAAGTCTGTTGAGATGACAAAGTAAAAATCAGCACTTTTTTCTCATCCCGCAAAAATACTGCCTGACACTGGTAAACTTGTTGGCCTTTTTTGGGGCGGTAACGGGAAAGCAGCAAACTGCCTTGCAGCAAGTTGTCACCCAATGCGGCAGGGTGTTCTTCAAGCAGTTGCCAATCTTTCAGACCGTTTTTCAGCAACGTTTTCTGCCGGATAACATAATCGGCTAAATCTTCCCCTTCATTCAATTGGTCGCGGCTGATATTCAATGCAGGCAAATTGGGGGCGATAATAATATTGACGGTCTGTTCCTGATACCCTTCCGGTAGAGTAATGCTGCCTTCCGAGAACAGACAGCGTGGGCGTGTTTCCATATTTCCTTTGCCTTTTTAAAAATAAATTTATGTTTTAATAACATGATTAAAGGCAGGATATAACAGCCACATTTATGAACTCCAGACTGAATAAGAAGTCCACATGGAAATTGTGATTAACTTCTATTTATAAATAAAATCAGATTATTACCTAGTGTTAATTTAACTTAATGCTTCAAATTAAAACCACACTGACGCGCTACGCTTGTCTTCTCTGATTTATCTGGCTAATACATTAACCAGATAAATCAGAGATCTTGAAAGATATTCTACCCGCCAGAAAAACCCTTTTTATTTAACCTCTCCCCCTCTCTATTAAAGAATTAGGGTTAAAACTGTTCACCTCTAAATATTTACAATTAAATTCATAGTGTTAAAGGGTGATAACTTGAAATCCAACTCATCACCCCTCTTCACCCAACCCTTCACCTTTAAATCTGAAAAAGGTGAACAGGGGTGAACACTTTTGACTATTTTTTAGGAAATCTTTATTGGTGTGAAGAAAGTTATTCTTTTGGCAGACTATCCCTTGCCAATTAAGGCATCCATTCGATAGCCGTGTCGATATTCAGGTTCAGATTGCTGCGAATGCCCTGTTTACTTTTCTTACGCAGGTCATGCTGACTGTATTCACCCAGTGCGCCCGGCATATCCATACCAAATCGGGTTACGGAAACCGGTTTTTTCAGGTTGTTGCCTTTCATATAGGCAAGGTAAGCATGATAGAGGTATTGACGGGGATTGAACGGCACGATTTCCGCCTTGCCGATTAGCAGACCATCAGCTTCATGAGAAGCAACAAGATAGCCGCAAAAATCAACCAAAGGATCTGTCCCCCGTTTTATATCTAGCGCCTCGCCAGATTTTTGTTGCTCTGCCAATAAACGCCTTGCAGTATGTGGATCAGCAAACCGATGCAGCAGTTGCCGGATAATGATAGGCAGTTCTGCCGCGATTTTGTCCCGCAGAAGCGGATCACGTTCATTTTCCGGCACGACTTCGGAAAAGTTGAAAATCACCCGACGCCGTGATACCTCGCCACTGCGATCACTGAAACTCATGGCGTTATTGTTCACCGCCAGCACCACAGCCGGAATGCGGGTTGAATAGGGCTGTTTGTGCTTGGGGTCAATGGCGATTTCATCCCCGCCTGTGATGGCCTTGATGCCGGAACCGTCGCCCACATAGCGGGTCTGGTCGGGCAAAATAATCAACGAATACCCGACAATCAACGCACGTTCCCGTGGATTTTCCAGTGCAGCCATACTGGCGGAAACGGTATTGCCTTTCCCTGCCAGCATCGCGCAGATTTCAGCAAAAATGCTTTTGCCACTTCTTTTTTCCTGTTACCGAGTCCTTGAGCGCTCATCGTGGACGTTGTTTGATGACAGGCGGATTATTTAAAAAGCAAGATTAAATGAACAGCGTTAATTGTTTTTCCATTTGTAAGATTTATCGTTTTATAGAAAGTATCAGCTCTAATTGTATTTTGAATGAAAATCAGTCACTGTTGGCACTGCCAACACGGAGCAAAAACAATCATCCTTTTATGCCCTTTTGCCAAATTTTCCGATTAGGACATTTTCACCCCGTTCCAGTATCTCCATATAATCCGCATACCATTGCATCATTTCCCTGCATCCTTCCAGATGTTGGACGTGATTGTAAGTTCCCCGGATACTGTTTTTATCAACATGAGCAAGCTGAGTTTCAATCCAGGCCGTGTTATAGCCTTGTTCATGCAAGATAGTACTCATGGTATGGCGGAAGCCGTGGCCTGTTACGCGCCCTGCGTAGCCGATGTGCCTGATTAATGTATTTAATGTCATTGCACTCATTGATTGCACTTGATTAATTCTGCCCTGAAAAACGTATTTTCCTTGTCCTGTAATGGGTTTTATCTGTTCTAAAATATTAATCGCCTGTCTAGATAATGGGATAATATGAAGGCGGCGCATTTTTATTTTTTCGGCAGGTATCTCCCATTGAACTTTATCAAAATCAATTTCTGACCATTCAGCTTTACGCAATTCACCGGGGCGAACACCTATTATCATTTGTAAACGCATTCCCATCTTTACAATAAAACTACCTGTATATGCATTTAAAGCTTTATAGAATTCATGTATCTCATCAATATTTAAAAATGGGTAATGTGCTTTTTTATGTGCAGCAAAAGCAGAGACTAAATCAGGCGCGGGGTTATATTCAGCTCTCCCTGTAGCTATTGCATATCGCCACACTTCTCCACAGCGTTGGCGAATTTTTTGGAGTTTTACTGCCGCTCCCCGATCATTCAACTTTGATAAAACAGCCATCAATTCCATTGGCTTAATCTCAACAATCGGTCTGTTGCCTATGTAGGGAAAAACATCTTTTTCAAATGCTTCCATCATTTCTATTGCGTAGGAAGAGCTGCCCATCTGTCTTTTCGTTTTTCGTACCACTCACATGCTATATTTCTGAAGGTATTTTCTATCAGGTTTGCGACAGATATTTTTTCAGCTTTTCTGAATTCACTGGAATTGATTCCATTAGCAACTAACTTTCTGGTTTCATCACGTTTGGCTCTGGCTTCAGTGAGTGTGATTACCGGGTAAGTATCTAATGAGATCATTTTAGTTTTACCCGCAAATTGATAACGATATCGCCAGCCTTTGGAACCATTGGTATCAATAAAGACAGCCCATTGCCATCCGCCAATGTATAGGCTTTTTCCTTTGGTTTGGCTCGCTTGATTGCCAAATCTGTCAGTTTCATAAATCACCAATAATGTTGTATAGAAAAATCACAAAGGGAAACTCTATACAAAAAATTGTATAAATTTAGGAAGATGACAATGGACTTCAAAAGAACAAAGTAAAATCAACTAGTTGATTTTACTTTAATTAATTTATAGAGGTGGACTATAATGGATATTAGTTATATGCTTCCCGCTTGTACAAAACCAGCGTTCTAATTTACTTTGTTTATTATAATATACTGTCAATCTAACTGTTACCTGATAGCATCCTTGCGGACGAAATTCCCGCTGAAATTCCATTTTCCACCTTTGTCGTAGTCTCTGTTCCCTTTCTGTCGATTCCGAGCTTATACGCCCTTCATAATATTCATATTGTTCCAACTGCTCATGTGCGTATCGTATCGCCTTTAATTGCTCCCAATACTGCTGGAAATTTGCTGACAAGACCTGATGGTAGCGCATTAAACCCAGTAAAGAGATTGCAAATACGATAGAGGCCACCATCACTTCAGGCAAACTCATGCCCTTTTGGCGAAAAGAATTGGGGCTTGGAAAACCAGGGCGCAGAAAGTTATGGCATTTCCTCATAAACAGAATTCTCCCTGAGATACGGGGCAAAAATCCAACCAACCACTTTCAAGAGGAATCAACTTAATAGTGGTAATTGTATCTTCATTTACGTTTTTTACCTGTTTCATCCATTGATAAAGCTCAACCTTGTTCTCTAATATCACCTGAGCCTTTCCTTTCAACAAAAAAAGGTGGCCGCTGTAGTGTTTGAGGCAGCTTTGCAACCCGGATTCCATTGACTGCAAACAAAACCAATTGCCTGTTTCTTGAACGTTATTCTGCCATAACTGCTTTTTACCCCATTCTAATGAAGATTCTGCCCGCAAAAAGGCATTCAAATAATTTTGTTCATCCACCATCATCAGCATCGCATTTTCTTGTTGGTAATGGAGTGCCCGCAGCATCATTAAACTCAATGCCAATAACATTATGATCGATACCAGTAAAATATTTCCCCGCTGCTTACCTGTAACTTTTTCCTCCATACGTTTTCATTCCCTGAAATTACGCAGCCGAATTGTTGTTTGACGACGATATACGATGGAAGGTGATTTCAACCAATGAGCTTTAACAAACAATGTGACAAAAATAATCCCTTCTTTTGCTTTCATTTTTTCAAGATGAAAATCATCAATAACAATTTCTTTCGGATCAAATAACCTTTCCCATCCGTTTCCCTGACAATCTCCCGCTCCTCTTTTCCATTCAAGAGCACGATTATTTAAACGATAGCCAAAAAATTCCGATTCAATATGCTCAGAATTTTCCCATTTATTATTTAAATTAAGATCAAAAGCGATAATAAAACAGGAATTAATCCGCTCCATATTTTTATTTCTTATAGCCAATGGATTACCTTTGCACTGTATTTTATCCTGACAATATCCTGCTCTCCGAATATCTTTTTCCATTAAATGAACTGTTCTATTAACCAAATAATGCAGCCGGTATTTTCGATACAGATCCAGAGACTGGCCTGATAAAATCGGATAACTTCTTGTCATGGCAACAAAAATAACGCTGCTGATCAGCATGGCGACAACAACTTCCAATAAAGAAAACCCTGTCTGTTTTTGTTTAAAACAGAACTGCGTTAATTTCATGAAATTTTTATTCCCTCACATTTTTTATTCCCTCACAGCCGGGCAGCTGACTAATGGTATTGCTACATGTTCTTATTCTTCCGCGCCCCGAAACCACCACACTAATTTCACCCGCCGCATTTTCCAATATAAAACTGGCTGGCATTGCTGTATTTCTGACACCATAAAAATCAATGCGTTCTGTTGTCGATGACGATAAAAATACATCATGGTGGGGCGATGTGACACGTTCACTATTGCCATTATTTCCTCCATTGCTATTATTGCCATCATTGCTATTGCCATCACTACAATCAGATTGTCTGGTGTCAGAAGATATCAGACACCAGGACTGCCCCGCGACCAACCACAGTGTGCGTTCCTGATTCAGGTAATTCGCCAAAGCCTGTTGCCTTTCCATAAATGAAAGCACATTATTCACCGCAGATTGCAAACGCAAACGGTTCTGATATTGTCCCCAGTGATACCCTCCCCAAGATAAACTGACAGAAATAATGAGCATCACAATTAATAATTCCAATAGCGTAAACCCCAATGATGCTCTGTTATTGACGGCATGACATTTTGCCCGGATTACTGCCATAACATGTGCTGCCCTATCCATTCACCGTTTTATTTAATCCTTTTAACCCTTTTAATCCTGCGTATTTCAGATTCATTTTGGTTGACACAACTATCTATGATTCACAAAAAAATGAAAAGACACTGAATTATGTTATGCGAAGCGCTTTCAGAAAAAAATAATGGCAATGTGGCTGTTTCATTTTATTTGCGTAATGGCACACAAAAGTGGTGAATGATCATTTTTTTAGATTGATAATCATGGAGGATAAATATAAAAAAAGAGCAGGAAGAACCCGCTCTTTAACAATTAAATATATTTTCTGTCTTTCAAGTTGCCGCATGTCGAATAAGCGGCAACTTGAAATCCATCGGATATGGGCGTGTTTTTAAATCGCGACAGGTGCCTTGATGCCCGGATGTGGATCATAGCCCACAATCTCAAAGTCTTCGAATTGATAATCAAACAGAGAATCCGGCTTGCGCTTAATGACCAGTTCAGGTAACGCGCGTGGCTCTCTGCTCAGTTGAAGCTGGGTCTGTTCCAAATGGTTGCTGTACAGATGGGTATCGCCGCCTGTCCAAACAAAATCACCCACTTCCAGATCACACTGCTGAGCCAGCATGTGCACCAACAGAGCATAGCTTGCAATATTGAACGGTAACCCTAAAAACACATCACAAGAGCGCTGGTAAAGCTGGCAGGAAAGTTTGCCATCAGCGACGTAGAGCTGGAAGAAAGCATGGCATGGCGCCAATGCCATGTTATCTAATTCACCAACATTCCAAGCAGAAACAATAATCCGGCGTGAATCCGGATCACTTTTCAATTGGTTAACAACTTGAGATAACTGATCGATTTGGCGACCGTCCGCAGCGCCCCAGGCACGCCATTGTTTACCATATACAGGGCCTAAATCACCATTTTCATTCGCCCATTCATCCCAGATGGTAACTCCGTTATCACGCAGGTATTTGGTATTGGTATCACCATTCAAAAACCAAAGCAGTTCATGAATAATGGAACGGATATGGCAACGCTTGGTTGTTACCAGTGGAAAGCCTTCCTGCAAATTGAAACGCATCTGATGACCAAAGATCGAGAGTGTTCCCGTACCAGTTCGGTCATCTTTTGCCGTGCCTTCTTCCAGCACTTTTTTCATTAAATCCAGATACTGTTTCATTTTGCTTCTTGTACCTTATTGTTGTGAGGATTATCATCATCAGGGGTGTTGTTGCGAGGGCATTTATATGCCCATACCATCATAACAATCCCCGCTATGATCATTGGAATCGAAAGGATTTGCCCCATACTGATCCCTTCAAACAACCCTAATTGTGCGTCGGGTTGGCGGAAAAATTCGACTATTATGCGGAATGCACCATAGCCAATCAGGAATAACCCTGAAACACTCCCCATCGGGCGGGATTTACGGATAAATATGTTGAGGATAATAAACAAAACAATACCTTCGAGCACCATCTCATAAAGCTGTGATGGATGGCGGGGCAGGACTCCGTATTGCTCCAGAATCGGCCATAAAGACGGATCACTTGTTGCTATTGCGATATCTTCACTGCGGGAGCCCGGAAACAACATTGCCCAAGGTGTATCAAGTGTAACGCGGCCCCATAATTCTCCATTGATAAAGTTCCCGATCCGGCCCATGCCCAAACCGAAAGGCACTAACGGAGCAACAAAATCAGCAACCTGTAAGAAATGACGTTTAGTCCGGCGTGCAAACAACCACATGGCAAAGATAACGCCCATCAATCCGCCATGGAAGGACATGCCACCATCCCAGACTTTGAACAAATACAAGGGGTTCTCAAGGAACATTGGAAAATTGTAGAATAAGACATAACCAAGTCGTCCACCGACGAAAACCCCGACGAAACCTGCATACAGCAAATTCTCAACTTCATTTTTGTCCCAGTCACTGTTTGGTTTTGCCGCACGGCGATTTGCCAGCCACATGGCAAAAACAAAGCCAACCAGATACATAAATCCGTACCAGTGGAGGGATACAGGACCAATTGAAAAAATGACAGGATCAATTTTAGGAAATTCCAGATAGCTAGTGCTCATCGTTCCCCACTAAAAGTAATGTTGTGTGAATAAATGATATTACGGATAAATTATCTTGTCCGAATGAAATTATATTGCTTGTTAAGCTTAAGACAAATTATCGCAAATCATAACATAGGCAGCAGAGCTAAACACCGCCCCGGATCAATCCTCCCAAGCCGCGCATCTCCATGAATTCAGATGATAATGCCTTTACCTGCTGACTAGTTTCAGCTTTTAGTATTACCCCGATAAGGTGTTCAAGTTCACTGGCATCCAAATGCCGCAACAAATATTTGATCCGCGCAACACTTCGGCCGCTCATACTTAAGCTGCGATAGCCCAAACCCAGTAAAACCAATGCCCCTAATGGCAGTCCCGCCATTTCCCCGCATACACTGACAGGAAACTCAAGACGTTGGCACTCATCAAATATCATTTTCAGAGCCCTGATGACAGCAGGATGCAAATTATCGTACAGAGAAGCAACATGCGTATTATTGCGATCTACCGCAAGCAGGTATTGTGTCAGGTCATTTGTACCGATAGAAACAAAATCAATCCGCTTCTTTAATTGCGGCAATAAAAAGAGGGTCGATGGAACTTCAAGCATGATGCCAATTTCAGGCATAGACACTGTATCGCCGATGACTTGCTCAACTTCTGTTTTTGCTCTTGTAATCAATTTTAGGGTTTCATCGATTTCCTCGATGCTCGTCACCATCGGCAACAAAATTTTTAGATTGCCAGTGTGTGCATGCGCTTTCAACATCGCCCTCAACTGAATCAGAAATATCTCCGGTTGATCCAATGTGATGCGAATCCCCCGCCAGCCAAGAGCTGGGTTATCTTCGCTGATGGGCATATAAGGGAGTTGTTTGTCGGCACCAATATCCAACGTTCTCAGTACCACAGACTTATTAGGAAAAAGTGACAATATCTCTTTATAGCGGTTTTTTTGTTCGTCTTCCGATGGGAAACCGCTATGCAACATAAAAGGGATCTCTGTCCGGTACAATCCCACACCATCAATGCTATCTTCAATATGCTGTTCATATTTCAAACTTAGACCGGCATTGAGTTGTACGAAAACCTGTTCCCCATTTTTGAGCTGTGCTTGCTGTTGCTGCTCACCTTCAGCCAATTTGCTGAGAGCTTGTTCTTCTTCAATTATCTGCTTGTACTCCTGGGCGACCAGCGGTTCTGGTTCAATAAAAATCTCACCGCGATAACCATCAAGGATTAACATTCGGTTATGCAACAGTTCAGGTTGAATGTCCGCCCCCATGATGGCCGGTATTCCCATTGCACGCACCAGTATCGCAGAATGAGAGTGAGTTGCCCCATCCCGCACAATCACCCCCGCTAATTTATCCTGCGGCATTTCAGCCAGTAAATTAGCACTGAGTTCATCAGAAACCAGAATAAAGCGCTCGGGCCATTGATCCGCCCCCGTGAAAGAATCATCCAAATGAAACAATACCCGTTGCCCCAAGGCCCGTAGATCCGAAGCCCTTTCTCGCATATAAGGATCTTGCAGGCTGGCAAAGCGCTCGGCATATTTTTCAATGACAGTTTTAACGCCCCACTCCGCCATAAAACCATTATCGACAGAAGAAAACATATCCTGCTTAAGCTGCGGATCATTCAGTAAGTGAGAGTAGAGATCAAAAATGGCGGCACTTTCTTTCTGCGAGCTGGAGGTAAAACGCTTACTGATACGACGACATTCCGCTGTCGCTTCCTCCAGAGCATAGGTTAGCCTTGAACGCTCAGCCTGATAATCCAGCGTCCATGCTTCATGAACCTGATCCAGCAAGGGTTGGGAACGATCCTGCCATCCCTGCGCCATGATAATTCCGTTGGAAATGGCGAGCGCCTTAATGTGGGTCTGGCGATACCGGCCAAACAGCCCTTTTGTCTGTACCTGAGCAAGAATAGCCGCAAGCTGCATTGCAAGCGTAACCATGAAAGATTCTTCACTTTCATCGAACAATCGCCGCTCACGTTGTTGAACAACTAATACACCCTGTAACTGTCGGCGATAAACAATGGGAGCGCCTAAAAAAGCCCTCAGGCTTTCTTCTTTCACTTGGGGAATATATTTAAAGCTAGGATGGTCACGAACATCTGCAAGGTTGATTAATTCAGACAAACGTCCGACTTCACCAACAACCCCTTCGCCAAAAGCCAGACGGATCATGCGCCATTTTGGTTTAGTCAGCCCTTTTGTTGCCATGAGGTAATAACATTGCTGTTGATGATCTGCCAGATAGATAGAGCAAACATCAGTGTTCATCGCGAGGCAGGTTTCATTAACCAATAGCTCAAGCGCTTCAGATAAATTGGTTGCCATAGCAACCTTTTCAACGATTTCCCTTAAGCGCATGAGCATAACAATTACCTAATATCTTCTGCGACGATGTAAATAAGGTGAATATGAAGCGGGTTCCTGCATTGGCATCACAATAGAAGAAAATTCTTTCATCACGCGGCGATACACATCACGTTTAAAAGAAACCACTTGCCGGACAGGATACCAATAACTCACCCAACGCCAGCCATCAAATTCAGGTGCCTTACTGTTTTGTACATTAATATCTGTTTCACTGCACAACAGCTGTAATAAAAACCAACGTTGTTTTTGCCCGATACAAACAGGCTTTGTATCCCAACGCACCAAACGCTTGGGTAATTTGTAACGCAACCAATTCCGAGTTGAAGCGAGAATCCGTACATCTTTGCGACTCAAACCAACTTCTTCGAACAGCTCCCGATACATAGCTTGTTCTGGTGATTCACCTTGATTTATTCCCCCTTGGGGAAATTGCCAGGAATGCTGCCCATAACGACGAGCCCACAAAACCTGCCCTTGGCGATTACAAATTACAATTCCTACATTAGGGCGGTAGCCATCATCATCAATCACCAGACTACCTCTCGATAAAACAAATTTGAAAAGATAACTAATTGTTTCATACTCGTCTCAAGCGGTAAACCTCTATGATTAGACTTTGCAGGCATCGCTTAAGCCTCTACAATACCGCCATCTCAACGGGGTGCAGTTGATGTTGAACAATGCTGCTGAGAATAAACCCGTCGAACCTGAACCGGCTAGTACCGACGTAGGGATTTGAGACGCAATCCATTGATATGCTATTCATTAATGCTAATGAATAATTTTATTCGGCCTCTCTCAGATCCTTTGCCAATCCGCTAATCACATTATTAATAACGACAGGAGAGCAAAGTGTTTAATAAATTATTTTCCCGCTTTATTGCCTTCAGTATGCTGTCAATTTCTGCTTGTCTGTTTGCTCAGGCCGCTCAGGCAAAACCCACACTGACGGTTTACACTTATGATTCATTTGCCGCTGAATGGGGGCCAGGCCCTGCCATCAAGAAAGCGTTTGAAGCTGAATGTCATTGTGAACTTAAAATCGTTGCTCTGGAAGATGGAATATCTTTGCTTAATCGTTTGAGAATGGAAGGGAAAAAAACATCGGCAGATATCGTGCTGGGTTTAGACAATAACCTGATTCAGGCGGCCCAGAAAACCGGATTGTTCACACCAAGCAGTATCGATACCTCAAAACTGAAGTTGCCCGTTGCCTGGAATAACACCACTTTCATCCCCTACGATTACGGCTATTTTGCTTTCATTTACAACAAAAACACCCTGTCGCATCCACCTGAAAGTATGGATGAATTAATCAATAATCACCAGAATTGGAAGATCATTTATCAAGATCCGCGCACAAGCACACCGGGTTTGGGATTCTTGCTTTGGATGCAAAAACTGTACGGTGACAAGGCAGCGCAAGAGTGGCAGAAAGTTGCCAAAAAGACACTCACAGTCACCAAAGGCTGGAGCGAATCTTATGGCCTGTTTTTAAAAGGGGAAGGTGACATGGTGCTGAGCTATACCACATCACCGGGTTATCACATCGTGTCGGAGAAAAAAGATCACTATGCTGCGGCGCTATTTAAGGAAGGTCACTATTTGCAAGTTGAAGTGGCTGCTCAAGTGGCATCAAGCAAGCAACCGGAACTTGCGCAGAAATTCATGCATTTCATGATATCACCGGCATTTCAGCAAACACTTCCGACAACACAATGGATGTACCCGGTCATTGACATCCCTCTGCCGGATGTTTTCAAGCAACTCCCCATTCCCGAAAAGTCTCTGCAATTCAATGCCGATGACGTGGCAAATCACCGTACAAAATGGATCCGTACATGGCAAAGCGCAGTAAGCCGTTAATTGCAGGCTGGTTATTACCGGGAGTTATTGCTTCCGGCCTATTAATTATCATCGCGTTGTCCGCATTCGGGGCATTGTGGTTCAATGCACCTGAAAGCAATTTACAGGAATTGCTGAATGATGATTACCTCTGGCATGTCGTCCGCTTCACGTTCTGGCAAGCATTTTTATCTGCTGTATTCTCTGTAATACCGGCTATTTTTCTTGCCAGGGCACTGTATCGCCGCCATTTTCCGGGGAGAACACTTTTCCTGCGGTTATGCGCCATGACGTTGATCCTGCCCGTTTTAGTCGCACTGTTTGGCATTCTCACTGTTTATGGTCAAACTGGCTGGCTGGCAACCTTTTCCCAATGGGCTGGCATTGAATATCATTTTACGCCTTATGGGATACAAGGCATTTTATTGGCCCATATTTTCTTCAACATGCCAATGGCAACACGTCTGCTGCTACAGTCTCTGGAGAATATCGCCATTGAACAACGGCAACTTGCCGCTCAGTTGGGCATGAGCGAATGGCAGCATTTTCGTTTTGTGGAATGGCCTTACTTACGCCGACAGATCCTGCCAACAGGTGCGCTGATCTTTATGCTGTGCTTTGCCAGCTTCGCGACTGTGCTCGCACTCGGCGGAGGACCGGCGGCAACCACCATTGAACTTGCCATTTATCAGGCACTCAGTTATGACTACGATCTGGCACATGCAGCACTGCTTGCCCTGATCCAACTCTTTTGCTGCCTTGGTCTGGTATTGCTCAGCCAAAAATTCAAAGGGGCACTTTCTGTCGGCTACAGCCATCAGCAACAATGGCGCAATCCACAGGATACATGGCTGCAAAAGCTCCCTGACAGTCTTTTGATTGGTGCAGCGCTGTTGCTTTTGCTTCCGCCCTTATTGGCCGTCATTATTGACGGGCTGAATCTCAGTTTTTTTACGGTGTTGCGCCAGCCTGCATTATGGCAAGCGCTGACCACTTCGTTGATTATTGCAATAGGAGCAGGGCTGCTTTGCGTTGTAATGACCATGATGCTGTTGTGGAGCAGCCGGGAGCTGCGTTTACGCCATTCGCTTCGCTGGGCGCAATCAATAGAAATAAGTGGATTGTTGATCCTTGCCATGCCGGGCATTGTACTTGCTACCGGATTTTTTCTTCTGCTGAACACAACGGTTGGATTGCCCCGTTCACCTTACGGGCTGGTTATTCTGACCAATGCGCTGATTGCCATTCCCTATGCAATGAAAGTCCTCGATAACCCCATGCGTGACTTGGCTGAACGCTACAATCCCCTGTGCCGTTCACTGCATATTCAGGGCATTCACCGGCTACGCTGGATAGAGCTAAAGGCCCTGAAAATTCCGTTGGCACAGGCATTGGCTTTTGCCTGTGTATTATCCATTGGGGATTTTGGTGTTGTCGCATTATTTGGTAACGAAGATTTTCGAACTTTGCCTTTCTATCTTTATCAGCAAATTGGGGCATACCGTAGCCAAGATGGGGCAGTCACTGCATTTTTACTGCTTTTACTCTGTTTTATTCTGTTCACTGTGATTGAACGCTTACTGGGCCGACGCCATGATTAAACTCGAAAATGTTACTTATACCTATGCACAGTTTCCCATGTATTTTGATATGTCAATTAAGGCAGGGGAACGCATTGCGATCCTCGGCCCAAGCGGGGCAGGTAAAAGCACATTATTAAATTTAATCGCTGGCTTTCAGTTTCCTGAATCCGGCAACATTTGGCTGAATGGAGAAAATCATACCCATACCCCTCCTGCCAACCGGCCTGTTTCAATGCTGTTTCAAGAAAATAATCTGTTTTCCCATTTAACCATTGAGCAAAACATTGGATTAGGATTGCATCCCGGTTTACGCCTGAGCGCAGAGCAAAAAAAAGCCCTTCAACATATTGCCGCTCAGGTTTCGCTGGAAACTTATTTGCCTCGCCTGCCTTCTCAGCTCTCTGGCGGGCAACGTCAGAGGGCAGCATTAGCGCGTTGTTTCGTTCGCCATCACCCCATTTTATTGTTGGATGAACCGTTTTCTGCCCTTGACCCTGCCCTGCGCAATGAAATGCTGGAATTGCTGGAACAAATATGTACTGAGCGGCAAATTACGTTATTGATGGTGTCTCATAATCTTGATGATGCCACGAAAATTGCACCTCGTTCGTTGCTGATTGTGGACGGAAAAATCCTGTATGACGGCGCAACAGAAAGATTAGTCAATGGCGATGTCGCTGAGGCTGCCATTTTGGGGATCAATTGAATTAAACATTGAGAAAAATGCCGTGGAAAGAAGTCAACTCGAATATAAATTATCATTATTCAGAGCCAGAAAATACATTGCTGATATTGAGGGGATAAGCCCCCCTCAATATCACCGCTTAATCGTGATGACTTTAGGTGGCACAAAGCGTGTTTAATCCGCCATTCATAAAATAAGTGAAAAACCACCACATTTAATTTAAATTCAATGAATTATACTCACTTTATTGTATATCGTTTAACACAACTTTCTTATAAACCACTAAATTTTCACGATATTGCTCAGATCTATGTCCATGCCAAAATAATGTCATTCCTTCAGGTGCAGGATTAATGTCTTCAGACAAAACCATCAACCATTCACACTGTTCCGGAAGCGTAAATGTCTTTTGCCTCTGAAGTAAAATGTGGGCAAAGTAATAAAGCATTGGGGCTTCAGATTCTCCAATGTTATATGATGCCATGCATTGGCTGTCCTGATATACCCCTGTCAATTCCCGCTTTAAGTCAAGGAATACGTATTTATAGCCTTTGGCATAATCAATCCAGCCCACAAATAATGTAAATACCAACCCCCAAACCGTCACAATGCCCAATACCCAATTCTGAGCGGCACGTAATGCCGGTGATCCTGAAATCAGCCAATTTTTCGCTATCCATACCGCAGTTATTAAAATGGCGATCCCAAATATCATCGCAGAAAAGTGCATCTGGTAGTTCATGGGGAGCCATCGGCCTAATGGTGCCAGCCAATGTTTATAGGTATCAGAAAGTGAGGCAAAATAACTGCTCCACAAAAATACAATCAGAAAAGACCATAATGTGGAAGAAAACAGACTGAAATACCGATGCATTTTTTCAGGCAGATGAACGAAAATTGCACTGGCCAATATTGCCATTGGCGCAATAAAAGGCAATAAATATAATGCACGGCCAGAGGCGGATATTTGCAATAAAATAACGCCGGATACAGCAAAAGCGGCACAAAGAAAATAATGCTGATCCGAAAAGACCTTAATCGGGTGCTTTAATATAAAAATAAAAGCCAGAATGCCCGATGGCAGTGCAAAAAACAACACGGCTTCCGGGATCATGGTCAGATTTCCCTGGGCGCCTAAATCTTCAACAGAAAAACCTAAAAAACGACCAATGTTATTGTCCCAAAACCAAATTTTGAATAAGTCTGCATGTTCAATAAACAGCATAACCGGCCATGGCAGAATTAAAATCAGTGCAATGACACCTGAAATGAAGGCATTTCGCCAATATTGTGGCGTCCGGCACTGTTTCAGGAACACAGGTGCCAGAACAAGGCATATCCACAATAGGCCGGGAATAAGGACACCTTTTGATAAGAGTGTTGCAGCCGTACCAATAGTTAACCATAAACAGGAATAAACAATTTTTTCGTTTTTGATTAATCCCTGCAAGCCATATAAGCCAATGATTGTTCCTGCTATCAAGGAAGTATCAGTAAACATGTCATGACTGTGGCGAACCAATCCGGGCGCGCTCGCATATAACGCAAAAGCAATCCATATCCGATGATCGGTGAAATTTTTGACATCAAATACACGTCGGGCCAACAAAATGAAAAAAGAAAAACTCGTTATAGAAAATAATAAAGACGCGGTTCTGGCAGCATCATGCATCGGAAGCCAGTGAGATAACAGATGTACAAATGAAGTTGCCGTCCAATAATACAAAGGAGGCTTTTCCATGAAAGCCTGCCCCGCATTCACAGGAACCAGCCAATTACCTGTCTCATACATGGTTTGAATAATGCCAAAACTATAATTCTCATCTTGTTTCCAGGGAGTATGCCCATAAATACCAGGTAACAAATAAATCAGCATGAAAACTATAAATAACAGTAAGGCCTTGAAGTCTGCCTGAGTCAATTTATTAGGGTTATTATTCATCGATATTTACCAGATTTAATTAATATTCATATTTTCCATAAAGTCATTAAGAATATTAGTCAATAAAAATGGTAACAAAAGGTCGTTAAATACAATTAGGATAGTAAAACTTCCATATAATTAAATAAGTTAATATCACTCAATGGAAGTAATTAAATAAAAGTCATAATATCTTTAATTTCCAAATTAATGATTTTTCCATTATTGCACTGCGTTTTTTTTGAAAATTATGTTTAAACCATGGGTAATTATTTATCGTAACTCAACGCTATTCAGGATTCGATTTATCAATATATTGATGTCTATTCATGTTATTTTTCAATTTCACAAAACTTAATAATTAAAACGTCTGGCTAAAGTTTATTACCCATAATCATAAGGCCCATCACCTGAATATGAGCCATTCCGGGGCCTGTGATCTGAATTGCAAGGCAGTCTGCTCATTGATGCAAATTATGGTCTGTTCGACAATCCCATATGATTACAGAATATTCATCTGAAAAACTGACCCAACTTGCCTTGCATACGTTGGGTCAGTTTGGCAATATGCAGGTGCCTATGCCGTTAACGGTAGGGATCAGTCACACAGGCAGTCGTTATAAAGTGACTTCATTTTGCAGCACATGATCAAGATCTTGTATCACATGGTCAGAATCAGGTTTGTTGAATTGCTTGGCAAGATAGAAACGAGTGTGATGATGTGCATATCCTTCAAGCTGTCCGTAAACTTTGTAACCCAACTTCTCATAAAAGCCTCTCGCTTGAAAACTAAAAGTATCTACATAAGCCATATGGCAAGATCGGCTTAATGCTTCTTTTTCGGCTTGTAACATAAGCTGTTTTCCCAAGCCTTTTTTACGATACTGCTCACTCACCCATAAATATTGAATTTCAAGACTTCCCCACCAGGTTCTGGATACAAGCCCGGCGACTATTTGGTTGGATTCATCCGTAAAAGAGATAAATAGAGGTTTGATATCTACATTGTCATAATTCTGATTATATTCCCAGAGGCTTTTAATTATATATTCTTCATTTTGTACATTTTGAGTATCGGTAATATGCATTTTCATTCTTTAGATTCCTGTTAATTAAAACCATTAAAATAAAACTATATCAAAGTGAAATTAAGAATTTGTATTATATTTCTTATCATTTTTCATGATCTCTTTTCAAGGGTGTTTTTCACCTATTTTAATTTTGATAAAAAAAGATTATATTCAATTAATGGTCGGACGGATAAAAAATATGAAATTCAACGCGATATAATAACTCTTCACTACCACATTTGGGTGAAAATGCAGTACCCATCTCGAGTATCACCAGGAGAATTCATGAATACTTTGATATAAAAATAAGTACAGTACAAATACAATAGCAATCTAATTTATAACCGTATCTCAGGCTATTTTCTCATCTCTTTGTGGTTTTTTAAAATACATAAACCATCAATCCCTGATTTATTATTACCTTAAGTTTGTAATTAATTAGTGTATGTATTGTTTCTCTGTTAATTTCAAAATTAAATTAAATATATATAATAAAAATATAATTCAATAAATAAAAATTTATGCTAATCAAATTGTGCTTTTTGCCTTTTTCAGTTACCCGTGATAGCCCCATTTGGGGTTGCAAATATCCGCCTCTGGCCATACATGCTATTTATTGCCCTTTATTGCACCTGTTATGTGAATGCCAGCAGGTGTATAAGTTCAGAAGAAATGTAATAAATAGTAGTGAGTCAATTTTTTTGAGGGAGTGGATATAACTCCCTTTTTCTTAACACGTTTTTATTTTCAATACAAAATACTGTATAAATAACCATATGTAGTGTTATAATTAAAACCATTCTCCCAAGATAGTTGACATTTGCCTTAAGAAAATCACCTTATGCAGATAAATCACGCCGAACAAGGTTTCATACTCACTCGACACTGGAAAGATACACCATCCGGCATTGAGTTAGTGTATTGGCTGGCGACGGATTCCGGTATCCGGTGCATTACCATCCCTCACCAAAAAGCCGTTGCCTTTCTGCCCCAGCGTGATTTGCCCAAAGTCAGGCCATTACTCGGGCAAGAACGATACTGCGAGCTGAAATTATTGCCCCTGAAAGATTTCAACCGCCAACCCGTCGCTGCCCTGTATTGCACCCAATACCGCCAGTTGCAGCATCTGGAAAAAGTGTTCAGAGAGCTGGGTGTCCCACTTTACGAAACAGATATCCGCCCGCCCGACAGGTTTATGATGGAACGCTTTGTTACGGCCCCCGTCTGGTTAAGCCAGAAACCAGACGGAATGTATCAAATGAAGCCTAATCCTGATTACCGCCCCTCCCTTAAATGGGTATCTCTGGATATCGAAACCAACCAGAATGGGGAGTTATATTCCATTGGGCTGGCAGGATGCGGTGAAAAAACCGTGTTTATGTTAGGGCCAGAGAATGGCACTCCGCAGAAGCCCGATTTCAAGCTGGAGTATGTTGCCAGCCGACCGCAGATGCTGAAAAAGCTCAATGAATGGCTGGCGGTGTACGATCCTGATGCCATTATCGGCTGGAGCTTGATTCAGTTTGATTTGCGGGTCTTACAGAAACATGCCGAACGCTATAATGTGCCTCTGAAATTTGGGCGCAATCAGGGTTTGCTTGAATGGCGGGAACACGGCTTCAAACCCGGGCACTTTTTTGCCTCAGCAGAAGGTCGCCTGATTATTGATGGCATTGATGCTTTGAAAACAGCAACGTGGAACTTTCCTTCATTCAGTCTGGAATACGTGGCACAAGCGCTATTGGGGGAAGGAAAAGCCCTTGATAATCCCTATGACCGGATGGATGAAATCAATCGCCGCTTTCAGGAGGATAAGCCGGCCCTCGCCCATTATAATTTGCAGGACTGTATTTTGGTTAACCGCATTTTTGAAAAAGCAGGTTTAATGGCGTTTCTCTTGGAACGAGCCACGGTCACCGGATTGGCGGTCGATCGCAGCGGGGGATCTGTCGCCGCGTTTACTCATCTTTATCTGCCAAGAATGCACCGCATGGGCTATGTTGCACCTGTTCAGCCAACTTACTTTAATAATGCCATCCCCGGTGGTTTTGTGATGGATTCATTTCCGGGGCTGTATGATTCGGTGCTCGTACTGGATTATAAGAGCCTCTATCCTTCGATAATCCGCACGTTTCTGATTGATCCGGTGGGCATGGTTGAGGGACTTGCCAAGCCTGACCGTGAGTATGCTGTCCCGGGTTTCCGGCAGGCATTTTTTTCCCGCACGAAGCATTGCCTTCCTGATATCGTGACGCAAATCTGGCTTGAACGGGATAAAGCCAAAAAACAACAAAATGCCCCGCTTTCCCAAGCCCTGAAAATCATCATGAATGCGTTTTGTGGCGTTCTTGGGGCTTCCGGTTGCCATTTTTTTGATCCTCGTCTGACATCATCAATTACCTTGCGCGGGCACAAAATCATGCACCAAACCCGCCAGTTAATCGAATCGCAGGGCTATCAGGTTATTTATGGCGATACGGATTCAACCTTTGTCTGGCTAAAGCACCCTCATTCTGAAGAGGACGCCTGCCGGATCGGTCATTTTCTGACACAATTCGTCAACCAATGGTGGCGGGAACACCTCAAAAATGAGTTCAACCTTGAAAGCATGCTGGAACTGGAATTTGAGCGGCATTATCAGCGTTTTTTCATGCCTACGATCCGGGGAGCGGAGCAAGGCAGCAAAAAGCGGTATGCCGGATTAAGTGGTGATGAGGTCATTTTCAAGGGATTGGAAACCGTAAGAACCGATTGGACGCCGCTCGCTCAGATTTTCCAAAAAGAATTGTATACGCTGATTTTTCACCGGCAGCCTTATCAGGACTATATTCGTGAGTATATTGCCAATACACTGTCGGGGGCGTTTGATGAGCGCCTTGTTTATCGCAAGCGTCTGCGCCGCAAATTGTCAGAATATCAACGCAATGTTCCACCGCATGTCCGGGCGGCGCGTCTGGCGGATGAGTATAACCAGCAACATAATCGCCCACTGCAATACCAAAATGGTGGTTGGATCAACTACATCATCACGCTGTCCGGTCCCGACCCCCTGGAAAATCAAGTCACCGCGCCAGATTATGAACACTATATCAGTAAGCAGTTAATGCCCATTGCTGATGCAATCTTGCCATTTATTCAAGATGATTTTCTTACCTTGCAAACAGGGCAAATAAACATGTCTTTTGAATAATGGATATTTTTGCAGGTGACGACGTGCCCGGCTTCAATTAACATATCGCTCCTTTAATGGGCAATGGCACTTTTGTGATCCCATTGGCAAAAAACATGAGTCATAAAATGCTATTGAAAACTTCCCTATCGATAACCAATGATGATCGATATCCAACAAAAGCAAAACGCAGCCATCCTGCAACCCTGAATAATATTGTCTAACAGAAAATTGAGCCCAAATTTATGCCATTTACTCTTGGTCAACGCTGGATAAGCGACACAGAAAGCGAACTTGGATTAGGAACAGTCGTAGCGCTGGATGCGCGCATGGTAACGTTGCTTTTTCCTGCCAGTGGAGAAAACCGTCTTTACTCACGCAATGATTCCCCCATTACCCGAGTTATGTTTAACGTCGGTGATACCGTGACCAGTCACGAAGGCTGGAAACTCAAAATAGATGACGTTCAACTAGATAATGGCCTGCTGAACTATGTCGGTACCCGCTTAGATACTGAAGAAGAAAATATCTGTCTCCGGGAAGTTTTTCTGGATAGCAAGCTGACGTTTAATAAACCGCAAGATCGCCTGTTTGCTGGTCAGATTGACCGCATGGATCGTTTTGCCCTGCGATTCCGCGCCCGTAAACACCAAAGCGAACAATCTAAATTGGCAGAAAGTGGTCTGCGTGGCATAAGAGCCAGCCTGATCCCCCACCAGCTGCACATTGCCAATGAAATTGGCAAGCGCCATGCCCCCCGTGTGTTGCTGGCTGATGAGGTCGGTCTGGGTAAAACCATTGAAGCCGGCATGATTATCCATCAACAATTGATGGCCGGACGTGCAGAGCGTGTACTCATCATCGTCCCTGACAGCTTGCAGCACCAGTGGCTGGTCGAAATGCTGCGCCGGTTTAACCTGCGCTTCTCTCTGTTTGATGATGGCCGTTACACCGAAGCCCTTCATGACAGTGATAATCCATTTGAAACAGAACAATTGGTGATCTGTTCTCTGGATTTTGTTCGCCGCAACAAACAGCGTTTTGAACTGCTTCTGGAAGCCAGCTGGGATTTGATGGTTGTCGATGAAGCTCATCATCTGGCATGGAGTGAAAAAGCCCCAAGCCGCGAATACCATGTGATTGAACAACTGTCAGAACAAATTCCTTCTGTCCTGTTGCTGACGGCAACACCTGAACAATTGGGGCAAGAGAGCCACTTTGCCCGTCTGCGGTTGCTGGACCCGAATCGTTTCCACGATTATCAGGCATTTATTGATGAGCAACAGAATTACCAACCTGTTGCGGATGCCGTCTCTTTGCTGTTGTCCGGTGAAACACTGAACGATGATCAACAAAATGCCATTGTCGAACTCATCAGTGAGCAGGATATTGAGCCTCTGCTGAAAGCCACAAACAGCAATAAAGATGAAGAGAGTGAAAATGCCCGCAACGAACTGATCACCATGTTGATGGATCGCCACGGCACCAGCCGCCTGCTGTTCCGTAATACCCGTGGTGGTGTGAAAGGTTTCCCGCATCGTGAGTTGCACGAAATCAAGTTACCCTTGCCGGCCCAATACCAGACGGCAATCAAGGTTTCTGAAATCATGGGCGCCAAAAAAACGGTAGAAGCCCGTGCAAAAGATATGCTCTATCCTGAGCGGATCTATCAGGAATTCGAAGGGGAAAATGCCACATGGTGGAATTTCGACCCCCGCGTAGAATGGCTGCTGGGTTTCCTGACTGCAAACCGTGACGAAAAAGTTCTGGTGATCTGTGCCAAGGCAGAAACCGCGCTGCAATTGGAGCAGGTTCTGCGTGAGCGCGAAGCAATTCGCAGCGCGGTGTTCCATGAAGGCTTGTCCCTGCTGGAGCGTGACCGTGCTGCCGCTTACTTTGCTTCTGAAGAAGAAGGCGCACAAGTGCTGCTTTGTTCTGAAATTGGTTCAGAAGGACGTAACTTCCAGTTTGCCAACCAACTGGTCATGTTTGATTTGCCTTTCAACCCTGATCTGCTGGAACAGCGCATCGGCCGTTTGGATCGTATCGGTCAGGGCCGCGATATCAAAATCAGTGTGCCTTATCTGGAAAATACGGCTCAGTCCATTCTCCTGCGTTGGTATCACGAAGGTCTGGATGCTTTTGAACACACCTGCCCGACAGGCCGTTCCATCTATGACAAATATTATGAGACGCTGCTGAATTTCCTTGCCAAGCCGAACGAACAAACAGGCTTCAGTGAATTTATTGCAGAATGCCGCACACATCACGAACAGCTCAAGCAGCAATTAGAGCAGGGCCGTGACCGTCTGCTGGAAATGAATTCCAACGGCGGTGAAAAAGGCCAGAAACTGGCAGAAAAAATTGCGGCTCAGGATAACAATCCGGAGTTGGTGAATTTCGCCCTGAACCTGTTCGATATCATCGGCATTAATCAGGAAGACCGCAGTGACAATATTATTGCCCTGCATCCGTCCGACCATATGCTGGTGCCTGATTTTCCGGGATTGCCAACCGATGGCTGCTCCATTACATTTGACCGTGAAAAAGCCCTGTCCCGCGAAGATACGCAATTCCTGAGCTGGGAACATCCCATCATCCGCAATGGCCTGGATTTGGTGCTGTCAGGAGATACCGGAAGCTGTGCGGTTTCTATCCTTAAAAACAAAGCACTGCCAGTGGGAACTCTGCTGGTTGAGCTTATTTATGTTGTTGAAGCCCAGGCACCGAAACATCTGCAATTGACCCGTTTCTTGCCACCAACGCCGGTTCGCCTGCTGTTGGATCTAAAAGGAACGAATCTGGCACCTCAGGTGGAGTTTGAAAGTTTCAACCGCCAGTTAAATGCGATCAATCGCCACAACGCAAGCAAGCTGGTCAATGCGGTGCAAAAGGAAGTCCATGCCATTTTGCAGCAATCTGAGCCTCTGGTTGAAGCGCAAGCGCGTGAGTTGATTGAGAAGGCGAAGAAAGAGGCGGATGAAGTGCTATCAGCCGAGTTGTCACGATTGGAAGCACTGAAAGCGGTTAACCCGAATATCCGTGATGATGAGCTGAGTGCCATTGAGTCTGAGCACAAGAATTTACTGCTCAATCTTGATCAGGCTAACTGGCGTCTCGATGCCATTCGTTTGGTGGTCGTTTCTCATCAATAATCCGCCATGAATAACAAATAGCTAATTCAAGCTCAGGGAATTTCCATGGAAACTCCCTGAGTTTTTATTCATTGGCCATATCTCATTAATCTCACAATTATTATTTAAATAAGCGTTATTCACATCATGGGAGCCGCTATGCTGGAGTCTTATAATCCCCCGACTGATCCTTGGTTATATGTACTGTATCAGGATGAGCACATTATGGTTGTCAATAAACCCAGTGGGTTACTTTCTGTGCCGGGAAAAGCAGAAGAGCACAAGGACAGTATCATGACTCGAATACAGGCCGGGTTTCCTGCCGCTGAATCCGTACATCGGCTGGACATGGCGACGAGCGGCATCATGGTTGTTGCATTGCATAAAGCCGCTGAGCGTGAGCTTAAACGCCAGTTCCGTGAACGTGAACCCAAAAAAGTGTATATCGCCCGGGTATGGGGAAAAATGGAACAGGATGAAGGCGTGGTGGATCTGCCCTTAATCTGTGACTGGCCAAACAGACCGAAGCAAAAAGTTTGTTTTGAAACCGGTAAAGCAGCACAAACTGAATATCAAGTGCTGGAGTATGAAAACGAGATACCCGCCACCCGCGTCAGGCTGGCACCCATAACAGGGCGTTCCCATCAGCTTCGCGTACATATGCTGGCGCTTGGCAACCCTATCCTCGGTGACCGGTTCTATGCCCATACTCAGGCAAAGGCGCTCGCACCTCGTTTGCAGCTGCATGCCCAAGAGCTGTGGATTACCCATCCTGAGTATGGCACACCGATGCATTTTGAGTGCAAGGCCGATTTTTAATGGGCGCCCTTTTGGCGATGTTTGCCTTTTCTGGTTATTTGATTTTTATCCGGTGCGCCATAAAACCTCGTTCGTCAGGGCGAGGAGAATACCAAAAGTGCGATTTGTCAAAAGTGCTATTCAAAAAGTGCTATTTAAAACCTTTCTCTTTTTTAATCAAATCATAAGCCGCTTGGATGGATTGCGCTTTCTGTTTCGCAATCTCCATCATTTCTGGTGGTAAACCTTTTGCCACGAGTTTGTCAGGGTGATGTTCCCCCATCAGTTTCCGGTAGGTTCGCTTGATGGTTGCTGCATCATCATTTTCACTGACACCCAGTACCTTACAGGCATCCGCCAATGTTGCGCGCGGTTGCCCGTGGCCTTGATAATGCCCGTGCTGACGATATTGACCATCAAAGTGCTGCCCCCCTTCCATCATGGCAAGAAACTGCTCAAACTGGCGGCGGGAAATGCCCAGTTCTTCGGCGATGACAAACAGCACCTTTCTTTCATTGGGATGCAGTTCCCCATCCGCAAATGCGGCCTGAAGCTGAATTTCCAAAAACATGCGGACCAAATCAAAGCGGCCAAAGCAGGCGCGTCGCAATTGCCGCAATGTGTCACGTAAACGGAACTGAGGCTGTTTACCCTCACGGAATGCCTGCTGTGCCTCAAGGCGGGCATCGCCATGCAGTTGCATTCTGTCCATCAATTGAGTGGCCAGTTGAATGTCCGTTTCTGTTACCCGGCCTTTCGATTTGGTTAAGTGCCCCAATACCTGAAAAGTACCGCGAAAAAAAAGCGCCTGTCGGGTTGGCCCTTTCGGTGTCTGGCGTTGATTCCGCAGCCTGACGGTGTCAAGCAGATGACCCAGCGATACCCCCACCACAATCCCCCAGAATCCGGCACCGGACGCAATACCAAATATTAATCCAAATAATTTTCCCCAATACTGCATATAGTCTTCAATTCCCCAATGCCCTGAGCGCGATTTTGCATTATCATACTATTCATTAAGCTCTGTGCCTAACAGCAAGATTAGCAAAGTAAAACTTTACTCTGGCGTATACTTATTAACTACGTTAGTCTCTGAGCATTTGCCGGCACGATGCCACTGATAACGGAACTGCATAAATATCTATGAATAAATGTTATCCCACTCTGCTGGCCACCATGGTCTGGGCAGCACTCTACAGTCAACAAGCACATGCTGACCTTGCAGCGCAATGTATGTTTGGCGTACCTGTCTACGATAAGCCGATTATCACAGGAGATCCGAATCAAATACCGGTCAACATCAAGTCTGATGATACTCACGGTGATTCCTCCAACTCCGTTGAATTCGTTGGTAACGTTGATATCCGGCAAGGCAATAAGACGCTGACAGCAGATAAAGTCCGGCTTGAACAAAAACAGGAACCGGGTAAAGACCCCACCCGCACGGTTACCGCAACAGGCAATGTCAGCTATGACGACCCCCTGATCATTTTAAAGGGGCCACGTGTCTGGGCTAACCTGAACAATAAAGATGCGGATGTCGAACAAGGCAATTACCAGATGGTCGGCCGTCAAGGCCGGGGCAGTGCAGATAAAATGATGCTGCGGGATGAAAACCGCTACACCATTCTGAATAATGGGATCTTTACGTCCTGTTTGCCGGGTAATGACAGCTGGAGTGTTGTTGGCTCCGAAGTGATCCTCGACCGTGAAGAAGAAGTGGCTGAAATCTGGAATGCCCGTTTCCGGGTTGCCAATGTTCCTGTTTTTTACAGCCCATATTTGCAGCTGCCCATTGGCGATAAACGCCGTTCAGGTTTTTTGATCCCCAACGCCAGTTTCTCGAATAAAAACGGCTTCCAATTCCTGTTGCCTTATTACTGGAATATCGCCCCTAACTATGATGCGACCATTACGTCACATTTTATCTCTGAGCGTGGCTTTAAACTGGACAATGAATTCCGTTACTTAACGAAGGCCGGCGCTGGGACTATTGCACTGGATTGGATTGGCAACGATCGTCTGTATGAACAAGACAAAAAACTCGGGACCCGGGCTAAACGGAACAGTAGCAACCGTTGGTTATTTTACTGGAACCACAGCGGGGTCATGGATCAGGTTTGGCGTTTTAACATTGATTATACCAAGGTCAGTGATCCTGACTATTTTAACGATTATTCCTCGCAATACGGCTCCAGTACTGATGGCTATGCCACTCAAAAATTCAGCGTTGGCTATGCGCAACAAAACTGGAATGCAACACTGTCGTCCAAACAGTTTCAGATTTTTACCCTCGACACCCCTGACAATAGAAGAAAAGCTTATCGGGTCGAACCTCAGCTAGACCTGAATTACTATAAAAACGATGTGGGTCCGTTTGATTTTTATACTTATGCCCAGGTGGCAAGATTCACCAGCGTAAACAATAAATGGCCAAATGCAACCCGCTGGCATCTGGAACCTTCTCTTAATCTGCCTCTCTCGAATGGTTGGGCCAGCATCAACAATGAATTTAAGCTGATGACTACCCACTATGAGCAGGATCTTTCTACTGAATCAAAAAAAGAAAATTCTTCGCTGGAGAAGTCAATAAACCGTGTTCTGCCTGTGTTTAAATCAGATGCACAGATGGTGTTTGAGCGCGCCATGAATTTCAACCGGGATTACACGCAAACCCTGGAACCCCGCGTTCAGTATCTTTATGTCCCTTATAAAGACCAAAGCCACATCAATAACTTTGATTCAGCTCTGCTGCAAGCAGACTATACCGGCTTATTCCGTGACCGCTTCTACAGCGGGCTGGATCGCATTTCATCAGCTAATCAATTTACCACCGGGGTAACAACCCGAATTTACGATAAAGATTTAGTTGAACGTTTTAGCCTGTCCGTAGGTCAAATCTACTACTTTGAACGCCCGCGAACGACGGATACCGATCCCGATTCAGGCACCAAAGATATTCTCAAAAACAAGAAAGGAACCGGGCCAACCACATGGGCCGGGGATGCACACTGGAGAGTCAATGACGATTGGGGCTTAAAGGGTGGTATCCAGTATGATAACCGCCTGAGCAGTGTCACAATGGGAAATGCCGTCGTAGAATACCGCCGTGATGATGATCGCTTAGTGCAACTGAGCTATCGCTTTGTCGATCGTGATTATATTCAGGCCACGATTAAAGGGGGGGCACCTGCTTATCAGCAAGGCATTTCTCAGGTCGGTGTGGCAGCAAGCTGGCCACTGTCCGATCGCTGGGCATTTGTGGGCGCGTATTATTACGATACCAAAGAGAAACAGCCCGCAAGCCAGCTGGTTGGCCTGCAATACAATACGTGCTGTTGGGCGGTCAATGTAGGTTATGAACGTAAAATCGATAACTGGAGATTCGGCAGTAGTCAATATGACAACAAATGGTCATTCAATGTTGAACTTCGTGGTTTAAGTAACAATCATAGTTTGGGTAGTCAGAAAATGTTACAACTGGGGATACTTCCTTACCAACGGGCATTCTGATACCGATAAACGCAATGTAAACTCAATAACCCCGCCAAGGCGGGTTTAATATGATGGGAAATGTATGAAGAACTGGAGAACGCTCATTCTCGGATTGATGTTTTCAGTAAGCTCTGTCGCAATGGCAGCACCACAAACACTGAATAAAGTCGCTGCCATTGTAAACAATGATGTCGTACTGGAAAGTGACGTCAACAGCCTTTTGCAGTCCGTAAAACTCAATGCAAAACATGCAGGCCAGCAAATACCGGATGAAAAAGAATTGCGTCACCAGATCCTTGAGCGCCTGATTATGGATGACATCATTTTGCAAATGGCAAAACAGATGCAAATTACCCTTTCTGATCAAGCTCTGGACTCTGCCATCGAAAATATTGCGGCTCAAAACCACATGACCCTTGCCCAGTTAAAACAAAATCTGTCTTCTGATGGCATTAGTTTTGAGACTTACCGCAATCAGATCCGCAAGGAAATGACCATTGCCGAAGTTCGCAATAATGAAGTACGCCGTCGCATTACTATCCTGCCACAGGAAGTTGACTCACTGGCCAATCAAATCAGCAGCCAGAACCATCAGGATACTGAGTTGAATATCAGCCATATTCTTATTCCGCTGCCAGAAAATCCAACTCAGGCTCAGGTAGAAAAAGCGGAGTCGACAGTTAAGAAAATCTTGTCTGAACTCAAAAACGGCAGCGATTTCGGTAAGCTGGCCATTGCTTATTCCGGTGACTCTCAGGCCTTAAAAGGCGGGAATATGGGTTGGAGCCGGTTACAAGAGCTGCCTTCTCTGTTCTCCGAATCTCTTCAGTCAGCACATAAAGGGCAAATTATCGGCCCAATCCGTTCCGGTGTTGGTTTTCACATTTTGAAAGTGAATGACATTCGTGGTGGTCAGACATCTATCTCCGTCACCGAAGTGAACGCCCGCCATATTCTGCTGAAAACCTCTCCTCTCATGAATGATGAGCAGGCCCGCAACGAGCTAACGAAACTCAGGGAAGAGATCCTGAGTGGCAAAACCACGTTCGAAAAAGCAGCGAAAGAGTATTCTGAAGATCCGGGCTCAGCCATGCGTGAAGGAGAACTGGGATGGAACTTGCCAAGTGCGTATGACCCGGCTTTCCGCGATACGCTGATAAAACTGAAAAAAGGTGAGATCAGCCAACCTGTCCATTCCTCTTTCGGGTGGCACTTGATCCAATTGCTTGATAGCCGGAAGGTTGACAGAACTGATGCAGCCCAGAAAGATCAGGCTTACCGTCTGTTGCTCAACCGTAAGTTCAATGAAGAAGCACAAAACTGGATGCAGGAATTACGTTCCTCTGCTTATGTGAAAATTTTAGATGGTAACAATGCACAAAAATAAACCCATCGTTATCACCCCCGGCGAGCCGGCCGGGGTTGGTCCTGATTTAGTCATTGCTCTTGCCCAAAAAGAGTGGCCGATTCAATTGGTTGTTTGTGCTGATCCAGAGATGATGCTCTCACGCGCCAGACAACTGAATTTACCGCTGCAATTGCACACTTATTCCCCTGATCACCTTCTTTCATCGCAGGCCGCGGGAACTCTGACCATCCTCCCCGTACCGCTTCAGTCCCCTGCCATTGCGGGAGAATTAAACAAAGAAAACGGTATTTATGTCACGAATACATTAGCCAAAGCTTGTGATGGTTGTTTGAACGGGGAGTTTTCTGCGCTTGTGACCGGCCCTGTCAATAAAGGGGTCATCAACGATGCCGGAATACCCTTTATCGGGCACACCGAATTTTTTGCCGATCGCAGTGAATGTGCAAAAGTCGTCATGATGCTGGCGACAGAAGAATTGCGGGTCGCACTGGCAACGACTCACCTGCCTCTTCTCGATGTTCCGAAGGCAATCACGTTCAATTCATTGCGAGAAGTTGTTACCATCCTTAATCATGACCTAAAAACCAAATTTGGTATTCCTCGCCCCCATATTTATGTTTGTGGCTTGAATCCTCACGCTGGAGAAGGAGGGCATATGGGACGGGAAGAAATCGATGTCATTATTCCCGTGCTGGACAGCTTGAGAAAAGAAGGCATATGGCTGGAAGGTCCTTTGCCCGCCGATACCCTGTTTCAACCGAAATATCTGGATAATGCTGATGCAGTGCTTTCAATGTATCACGATCAGGGGCTACCCGTGTTAAAATACCAGGGTTTTGGCAGAGCAATGAATATCACATTGGGCCTGCCATTTATCCGAACGTCTGTCGATCATGGCACAGCATTGGAGCTGGCGGGGACAGGTCAGGCTGATGTGGGGAGTTTTATCACCGCATTAAATCTAGCAATCAAAATGATACAAAACAGTAATGAACAATAAAGTCCATCAGGGGCATCATGCCCGTAAACGCTTCGGGCAGAATTTCTTAACCGACCAATTCATCATTCATAGCATTGTCGATGCCATGAACCCACAAATCGGCCAATCCATCGTTGAAATTGGTCCGGGTCTGGGTGCACTCACCGAGCCCGTTGGTGAACGCATGGATAAAATGACAGTTGTCGAACTCGACCGGGATCTGGCGGCTCGTCTGCATGTCCATCCAAAACTGAAAGATAAACTGACAATTATTCAACAGGATGCAATGACCGTTGATTTTGGTCAGATAGCCAAGGAGAACGGGCAGCCTCTGCGTGTATTTGGTAACTTGCCTTATAATATTTCTACGCCATTGATGTTCCATCTCTTCGACTATGCAAATGCTATCGCTGATATGAGTTTCATGTTGCAAAAAGAAGTGGTGAACCGTCTTGTCGCCGGCCCTGGCAGCAAAGCTTACGGTCGTTTAAGCGTTATGGCACAATATTACTGCCAGGTTATCCCTGTTCTTGAAGTACCACCAACGGCATTTACACCGGCACCAAAAGTCGATTCTGCTGTCGTTCGCCTGATCCCGCACAAAACCATTCCTTATCCTGTTGAGGATATTCGTGTGTTGGCCAGAATCACAACTCAGGCATTTAACCAACGAAGAAAAACAATCCGCAATAGTCTGGGGAGTCTTTTTTCTGTCGAGCAGTTATCTGAACTAGGTATAGATCCAAGTACCCGGGCTGAAAACATCTCTGTAGAACAATACTGCAAGATGGCAAACTGGTTATCGTCACAGCCTGAAATTGCCGGAAATCAGTAAACATCCGTTACTGTAATAGGAGGCACCTATGCTCAACGAACCAAGAATTCATATTCAAGTACAAAGTACTTATGTAGAAAATCAATCACAGCCAGAACAACAACGTTTTGTGTTTGCCTATACAATATCAATTCGCAATCTTGGGCATTCTCCTGTTCAGCTTATTAGCCGTTATTGGCTTATCACTAACAGTAATGGTCATCAAACCGAAGTCCAGGGAGAAGGGGTTGTGGGAGAACAACCTTTAATCCTGCCAGGAACAGAATATCGCTATAGCAGCGGAGCAATTCTGGAAACACCGCTAGGGACTATGGAAGGACACTATGAAATGGTCGATCACGACGGCCATCCGTTTCGTGTCGCCATTCCCGTATTCCGGCTAGCTATCCCAACATTAATAAACTAATTATGGCTACATACCTTATTGGCGATATTCACGGCTGCTATCGTGAATTACATGCCTTGTTAGAACAAGTCAATTTTAATCCCAATGAAGACAAACTGTGGCTGACGGGTGATCTCGTTGCCCGGGGCCCGGATTCTCTGGCCGTGTTGCGTTACATTAAGCAACTGGGCTCGGCAGTGAAATTGGTTTTGGGTAATCACGATCTGCATCTTCTGGCTGTTTATGCCAAAATCAGCCGCAATAAACCCAAAGATTTGTTAGATGAGTTACTCACGGCGCCCGATGTCGATGAATTGATAAATTGGTTGAGAAAACAGCCAATGCTGCAAATTGATCATGAATCAAAACTGATTATGGCGCATGCCGGACTGACGCCGCAATGGGATTTAGAAACAGCTCAGGCATGTGCCCATGAAGTGGAGGCCATTCTGCGCAGTGACAGCTACCCTCTGTTTCTCAACAAAATGTATGGTGATATGCCAAACAATTGGGCGCCAGAGCTGACAGGCCTTGCACGGTTACGTTATAGCACCAATGTAATGACACGCATGCGTTATTGTTTTCCCAATGGTCAATTGGATATGCTCTGCAAGTCTAAACCCGCAAATGCCCCCACACCACTGGTGCCATGGTTCAATTTACCACGCAAAATTCCGGGGGATTATTCCATTGCATTTGGTCACTGGGCGGCACTTGAAGGCAAAGGTACACCCGAAGGGATCTATGCATTAGACACAGGGTGTTGCTGGGGAGGAAAACTCACCATGCTGCGTTGGGAAGATAAGCAATATTTTTATCAGCCGTCATCATTGGCCAAGAAATCGGACAAATAAATCGGCAAAACTGAGCCGTTTTTCAGCATATTATCCCAATGGATATCGAGATTCAGGAACAGGGATGGCGGGTAACCGAGGGAGTGAGAAGAGTCAATATAGCCCAAAAAATAGTGCTGCAACGAGAGAACCCCTGCTAGCAGCAGCATACGTTTATCCCTGATGGCATTTATCTTTTATCGCACCGCCATCAAGCGTATGCTGCTGAACAATATGCTATACGTAAATGTTATACGTAAATGCTATATATAAATGCTACCGTAACCCACTGTCACTCTTGCTCTCGACGTTCTAAGATCTCAAAACAGTAGCCATGTGAGTTACTTTCATCTGCGTCGTGGTACTCAGTGAAAATCGAATTCCACTCATCCGGTTCATAGTCAGGAAAATGAGTATCACCAATCACTTCTGCATCAATATGAGTCAAATACATACGATTGGCCAGAGGAATAAACTGCTCATACACTTTTCCTCCTCCAATGACCATGATTTCTTCCACATCACCCGCCGCAGCCAAAGCTTCTTCAATAGTGCTAACCCAAGTAACTGCCTCATCACTAGCAGGTTGGCGACTAATGACAATATTCAAGCGCCCCGGTAGAGGACGCCCAATTGACTCATAGGTAACACGCCCCATCACTATTGGCTTTCCGAGTGTATTGCGTTTAAACCAGGCTAAATCACCTGATAGACTCCACGGCATCGCATTTTCCATACCAATCACTCGATCCATTGCCATTGCAGCAATCAAGCTAATATTCATTAAGTCACCTTACAGGCAAGTCGTGTTAAATAAAAAAGTTGGGACACTATACGGAAAGGGTTACTTTCAGTCGATAAAATTAGCAATTTTCAGCACAAATAATTAGCCTACATATAACTACATGGGTTCATGGATTCACAGATAAACATCGGTATTTTGGTTGGCAATGGATGCATCCTGACTTGCCCTTTAAACAGGGTTGACAATCAGCCGTCCGGCTACCCCGCGATCCGCCATTTCCAAGATCTGACTGTAATACATAAAAGGGAAATTCTCATAAGACGGTTGCGCCATATTGACCAACAATTCGGCTCGTTCGTCAATCCAGACGGTATCTTTCCAGCCATAATCCTGTGGTTCAGGATAATTGCCATTAAGACTGATAACCTTAAACCGTACTCCTTCGATATGAAAAGGCTGCGGTATTGATGTTGTGATTATCCAGCGCTCCCATGCTCCTTGCAGACTCGTGATATCAACCCGCCTGTCATTCAGTAAAGCGCCATTGATCCCTTGTGAATAATCCCCCAAAACGAGCTGTCGATTCCGGATAGAGGTATTGATTTGTGTATTATCAACAACAAGCCGCGCTGGCAACTGATCCGTTACCAAAGGAAGCAACCCACTGGCTTTAAGCGTCAGTACCGTGGTTGATATCAATTTGTTCGAAGACTCAAATAACCCTTTGAGACGATCCATCACCCCGGCAGATTCTCCGGCAGTCAGGACAACACTTTCCACTTTCGACATATCTATCAAAACTTCACGACGTTCACCGGGCGCAAGTGATAGTTGCTGTACCACCACAGGCGCGGGCAGCAACCCCTGATCGCTGCCAATCATGTAAAGGGGCTGACCATCACTGAGCTGCAATTGGTACCGCCGGGCATTGGACGCGTTCAGCAAACGCAGTCTGACCCAGCCTCTGCCCACTTCAACAAAAGGATTTTCAACGCCATTGACAACTAAAGTGTCCCCCAGAAACTCCTGATTGGCGGGAGGGTTGTATTGTGGTACGCCAAAATTATCCAGTCTTTTATCCTGCAAAATAACCGGAAAATCATCGACGCCATAATGCCTTGGCAAGGGGAGGCTGCGGCTCTCTTCATCTTCGACCAACCACATGCCAGCCAGCCCGGCATAAACATGCCGTGCCATTCGATTCGGGGTATTGGCATGATACCAACATGTTGTTGCAGGCTGGTCGATAGGAAGCACAGGTGACCAGCTTTCCCCCGGCGACATTAGACGTGATGGGCCACCCATTACGGTGCCGGGCACCAATAATCCGCCGACCGTCATTGAAACAGGTTCTGATAGCCGATTGCTGTATATCAGTTTGACATCATCCCCTCGTTTGACCCGGATAGTCGGCCCCAAATAATGTCCGTTGATACCCCAGGCCTGAACTTTATTGTGATTATTAAACGACCAATGTGCTTTTTGTATCGCTAAAAATAGCGGTCGTCCATTCCGGGATTCCAATAAAGGGGGAAGTGGTAATTTCGTCAGTTGCTTTTTATTGGCTCTAACGGAAAAAGGAAGCGCCCCTAAACACATGGCCAAACCAGAAGCCTGAATAAACTGACGCCGATTCAGTGACATACTTTCTCCACAGCAGGAATAGTCTCTATGACAGAAATGATTTCTACAACAAAAAATAGCAATCCCAATAGTTGATTATATGAACTCAAACACAACGCCGTCGCTATACAGTATTTATCGCCTTTCAAACTGCGGCTCTGCTAAGCGACATTTCCCGTCCTTGTTCAATAATGAACGATGATCCTGGAAATGAGCATATTTGCTGCCACATTATCTTTTTGCTATTACTGTGTATTTTATTACCACACTGTATTCTGTGACGACACTACAGTTTGGGATCTGCTGGATATAATAAAATGATTACTGGAATGAATCCCTGACATTGTAGCTATTGAAGAGTTGTTATTCTATCGATTGCGTTTAATAAAAACATTAATTTATTAAACGCAATCATCTTGCGAATAAAAAATAGACTCTAGGACGATCTTGAAGAAAACCTTGAAGAACCATATTCCTTATTTATTCAGCTTAGCCACTTCCTTATCCAATTCTTCAATTTTGGCTTGCATTATTTGCCGGCAATGCTCTGCCAATTCACGAACCTGATCTTTACCGTATTTCGACGTATCAATCGGAGGCAGCATTTCCACAATCACCGTTCCATTATCCCAGCGATTAAGTTTTATTTTATCGTGCATTGAAGAAACACAAACCGGTACGATAGGTACACCTGCCGCAATCGCCGCATGGAACGCCCCTGTTTTAAAAGGCAATAACCCACGGCCACGGCTACGCGTCCCTTCCGGGAACATCCAGACAGAAATCCGATTCTTTTTAATTTGATCAACAACCTGTGCAATTGTGCCGTGTGCTTTAGTCCGGTTTGCCCTATCGATAAGAATATTACCCGTCAACCAATAAAGCTGACCGAACAAAGGAATAAGTACCAAACTTTTCTTGCCGACAGTGACGGTGCGCGGCTGTACCGCATTTGACATGGTAATCATGTCATAATTATTTTGATGGTTGCCGATATAAATACTGGAATCATATTCCCGCGCTTCAGCCGGAATACGTTCCACTAACTTAATGCCAAATACTTTATGCAATTTGCCAAACGCATGGCCGAACGTCATGACATGACGCGGATTGCGCGGGCTGAATAAACAGTAAATACAACCGAAAATACAGGTCAGGATAGTGAATAAAATAACAATAATTCCACGAATAATTGCCAGCATAATTGCCTCTTGCAAAGCGGGCCAGTTTCACACTGACCCGTATTTATCATTGATACCTTCATCTTCCAGTTTGCAGCGTTGACAGCGACAACCTGAAGCCAGAGATATGCATGTAATGGCCCTCAACTTATTTGCTTGCGGGCATCTCTACTTCAACACGTTCGACACGCTGTAATCCACGCGGCAGCGCAACACCTTTGCGGCCCCTTTCCGACCTGAATTTTTGTAGATCTTCCGGACTTAACCGCAGCTTACGCTTACCAAAATAAAGTGTGACGGATGATTGTGGAGACAATATCAACAACCACGCCAGCATATCTTCTCCTGATGCCGCCTGTGCCGCAGGAATAGAAATGATTTTGTTTCCTTTGCCTTTCGAAAGCTGCGGAAGATCCGCCACAGGGAACATCAACATGCGACCCGCCTTAGTAATCGCCAGTTGCATGTCCTCCTGCTCATTATTGATTTCCAGTGGTGGCATGACTTTCGCATTTTCAGGCAGGGTAATCAGTGCCTTGCCTGCCCGGTTTTTAGCAATCAAATCACTGAAAGTACAGATAAACCCATAACCGGCATCTGAGGACATCAAAAATTTCTGATCTTCTTGCGCTGTCAAAAGGTGCTCAACCGAGGCTCCCGCCGGCAATGCCAGTTTGCCTGTCAGTGGCTCGCCCTGTCCCCTCGCGGAGGGCAGATCTAACGGATCAAGGGAGTAACTGCGCCCTGTTGTATCAATAAAGACCACAGGCTGGTTGCTCTTGCCGCGCACTGCGCTGCGATAGCTATCGCCTGACTTGTAATTCAGGCCGGACGGGTCAATTTCATGCCCTTTGGCACTGCGTACCCAACCCATTTCTGACATGACAACGGTGACTGGCTCAGACGGCAGAATATCATGATCGCTCATGGCCTTCGCTTCCAAACGCGCTTTCAATGGAGAGCGACGATCATCACCATAGCTTTCTGCATCAGCAATAATCTCTTTTTTCAGCAAGGTATTTAATTTGCGTTCAGAACCCAAAATCGCCTGAAGTTTGTCACGCTCTTTGGCCAGTTCATCCTGCTCACCGCGAATTTTAACTTCTTCCAGTTTCGCCAAGTGACGCAATTTCAGTTCCAGAATCGCTTCTGCCTGAGTTTCCGTTAACCCGAAACGCTGCATGAATACTGATTTGGGTTCGTCTTCATTGCGAATGATATGGATCACTTCGTCAATGTTGAGGTAGGCCACCAACAAACCTTCCAGAATATGCAGGCGCTTGAGGACTTTTTCCAGACGGTGATTCAGCCGGTTACGCACCGTTTCTCGACGGAAAACCAACCACTCGCTGAGGATTTCAACCAATCCCTTAACCGAAGGCCGATTATCCAGACCAATCATGTTGAGGTTAACACGATAGCTTTTTTCCAAATCCGTGGTTGCAAACAGGTGATTCATCACTTGTTCAACATCCATGCGATTGGTACGCGGAACAATCACCAAACGCGTCGGGTTTTCGTGATCGGATTCGTCACGCAGATCATCCACCATCGGCAATTTTTTTGCCCGCATCTGGCTGGCAATTTGCTCCAGAATTTTCGCACCGGAAACCTGATGCGGCAACGCAGTGATAATCATGTTGCCCTCTTCTTTCGACCACACTGCCCGCATGCGCACTGAACCGCGGCCATTTTTGTAGATCTTGCGGATATCTTCTTTTGGCGTGATGATCTCGGCTTCTGTTGGATAATCCGGCCCTTTCACATATTCCATCGCCTCATCAAGCGACAAATCGGGTTTATCCAGCATTGCAATCAATGCATTTGCCACTTCACGCGCATTATGTGGCGGAATGTCTGTCGCCATCCCCACCGCAATACCCGTAGTGCCGTTCAGCAGAATATTGGGCAAGCGCGCAGGCAGCATTTTCGGTTCCTGCAATGTGCCATCAAAGTTTGGCACCCAATCTACCGTGCCTTGTCCCAATTCGCTCAGCAGCAATTCAGCATATTTGGATAAGCGGGATTCGGTATAACGCATGGCGGCAAAAGATTTCGGATCATCCGGCGCCCCCCAGTTTCCCTGACCATCCACCAGCGGGTAGCGGTATGAGAAAGGCTGTGCCATCAGAACCATGGCTTCATAACACGCACCATCCCCATGCGGATGGTATTTACCCAGTACGTCACCCACAGTACGGGCAGACTTTTTAAATTTGGCGCTACTGTTTAACCCCAGTTCTGACATCGCATAAACAATGCGGCGCTGCACTGGCTTTAAACCATCACCAATAAAAGGCAGCGCCCTGTCCATGATGACGTACATGGAATAATTCAAATAGGCGTTTTCAGTGAACGTGTGAAGCGCTTGACGCTCCACGCCATCGTGAGTTATCTCACTCATGTATTTATTTCCTCAGAATCTGTCTTGACTACCTGTGCGCTCTTTTTTTGCGCACTAAACTTCAATCTCGATGGAATCCCCTTTCTCTTGCAGCCAATTGCGGCGATCTTCTGAACGTTTCTTCGCCAGAAGCATATCCATGACTGAGAGGGTTTCCTGATAGTTTTCATCGTCGATAGTCAATTGCACCAGACGGCGAGTGTTGGGATCTAATGTGGTTTCACGCAACTGCATCGGGTTCATTTCACCCAATCCTTTGAAACGCTGGACATTGGGTTTGCCCCGCTTACGGCTTAAGCGATCCAATATGGCGCTCTTTTCCCCTTCATCCAGCGCATAATGCACTTCTTTGCCGAGGTCGATACGATACAGCGGTGGCATTGCCATATAAACATGGCCACGTTTCACCAAGGTCGGGAAATGACGGACAAACAGGGCGCACAGCAACGTTGCGATATGCAAACCATCCGAATCCGCATCCGCCAGTATGCAGATTTTACCGTAACGGAGCTGGCTGAGATCCTCACTGTCAGGATCGATGCCTATCGCGACGGAAATGTCATGCACTTCCTGCGAGGCCAGAACTTCATCCGAAGAAACTTCCCAAGTGTTCAGTATCTTTCCGCGCAGCGGCATGATGGCCTGAAACTCGCGATCACGGGCTTGTTTCGCAGAGCCTCCCGCAGAGTCCCCTTCCACCAGAAACAGTTCAGTAATATTGAGGTCCTGCGCAGTACAGTCCGCCAATTTACCCGGCAATGCAGGGCCGTTGGTCAGTTTTTTACGCACAACTTTCTTTGCGGCACGCATTCTGCGTTGCGCACTGGCAATCGCCATTTCAGCGAGTTGTTCCGCATCTTGGGTGTGCTGGTTCAGCCATAAGCTGAATGCATCTTTGACCACGCCGGAAACAAAGGCCGCAGACTGGCGCGAAGAGAGGCGCTCTTTGGTCTGCCCGGCAAATTGTGGATCTTGCATTTTGAGGGACAGCACGTAAGCACAGCGATCCCAGATATCATCCGCGGAAAGTTTGACGCCCCGTGGCAATAAGTTGCGGAATTCACAAAATTCCCGCATTGCATCAAGCAATCCCTGACGCAGGCCATTGACGTGGGTTCCGCCCTGAACTGTCGGGATCAGGTTCACATAACTTTCTGTCAATAATTCACCGCCTTCAGGCAGCCAGAGCAATGCCCAGTTAACCGCCTCTGTTTCCCCGCTCAGTGCCCCGACAAACGGCGCTTGTGGCAAGGTTACCAAGCCATTGACGGCTTCCAGCAGATAATCTGTCAGCCCATCGGCATAACACCATTTCTGCTCGGTTTCATTCAGCTTATCCTTAAAGACAATTTCAACTCCCGGACACAGTACCGCTTTAGCTTTCAACAGATGTGTCAGGCGGGTAGCGGAAAAACGGGGAATATCGAAATAGCTTTCGTCAGGCCAGAAATGGACACTCGTTCCGGTATTGCGTTTGCCGCAACTGCCGATCACGTCCAATTCCTGTACTTTGTCACCATTTTCAAAGGCAATTTGATGCACCTGACTGTTACGGCGAACAGTCACTTCCACCCGCTTGGACAAGGCGTTGACCACCGAGATCCCGACGCCGTGCAAGCCGCCCGAAAACTGGTAATTTTTATTGGAAAATTTTCCTCCCGCATGCAAGCGGGTAAGGATCAATTCGACAGCAGAAACTTTTTCTTCAGGATGGATATCAACCGGCATACCACGGCCATCATCTATCACTTCCAGAGACTGATCGCTGTGAAGGATCACTTCAATATGCTTCGCGTGACCAGCCAGAGCTTCATCCACACTGTTATCGATAACTTCCTGCGCCAGATGGTTTGGGCGAGCAGTATCGGTATACATTCCGGGACGGCGACGTACTGGCTCCAGGCCACTGAGGACTTCAATGGCCTCTGCGTTGTAACTAGATTGAGTCATGTTGTAATTCTGTCGGTTGCTTCGTTATTAGAGGGCCAATCAGTATTGATATACTGTTGATAATACCAGTCGCTCACCTATTTTTGGCAATTTTTTTACTATTGCCGCTGGTTAGCCCCAAGAAGTTAATGATTTGAGGGAAATAGTGTTCAAAGCCTATAAAAGCATGATTCCCGCCAGATTCAACCGTTTGCCGGCACTGCATCAAGTAAGCAACGGCCTGACGATAATCGAGCACCTCATCCCCGGTTTGCTGCAATAACCAGATAAGATCCGGTGACTCCAACGGGTCGATGTGCATCACTTTGAGATCAAAAATATGGCTTTGTTCGAGAGTATACCGCTCTTCGGTATAGGGATTCACGTTTTCCCCAAGATAATTCTGAAGCAAGTCGAATGGGCGTACGGCAGGGTTAACAACCACAGCCGGCAGGCCAAAGCACTGGGAAAGCCAGATGGCCAGATAACCACCAAGGGAAGATCCCACTAACCCGATATTCTCTCCGGCACGTTCCATCACCAGTTCTTCCAACAAGATGGCGGCATCTTCAGGATAAGGAGGTAATTGTGGCACCAGTATATCAATCTCGGGATGCTCGTGATGCAACCACGTTTTCAATGCGTTTGCTTTCGCGGATTGTGGTGAACTATTAAAACCATGCAGATAAAGTAACGTTGCCATTAATACCCGTCCGAATCTAAATCCGGGCAAAATTCGTTACTCTGGAGCCTGTGAACCTGCGTTCGCAATGTCGCGTCTTTATTGCCAGTCACAGACAGTTCGAGATAACGCCATCCCGGAGCCACTGTATCAAGCCTAAAATTAGTACAATGTGGCTTAAATTGCACACATGTTGATGGTGTTGCCATCACGCGAATGCCGTTCCACATTTCATCAATCTCTTGATGGATATGCCCGCACAATATCGCTTTTACCTGTGCTTTTCCTTTCAATGCTTCTGATAATTCAGAGGTATTGCGCAGGCTGTGTTGATCCAGCCATGTGCATCCGGACGGTACGGGATGATGATGCAACATGACAATGGCATGGCGCTCACTGTGTTCATCCAGACATTTTTTCATCCATTCAATCTGGTAATCCGTCAATTCACCATGAGGAACTCCCTGAACCTGACTATCCAGCATAATCAACTGCCAATGCTGCCCGATGAATATTTGCTTAGACGGTGAAATCCCTGCTGCGGCCAGTGTATCAACCATCGCAGGCTGATAATCATGATTACCCGGCAACCAGACACAGGGAGCAGGTAAACGAGAGATCCCCTCAGCAAAATGCTGATAGGCACCGATTGTTTGATCCTGAACCAAATCCCCCGTCGCGACGATTAAGTCAATGTCAGTTTTTTGTTCAAGGATCATATCCAGTACAGCATGATAACTGCGATAGGTATTCACACCCAGCAGTGTATCCCTTTTATTGGCGAAAAGGTGAGTATCCGTGATTTGCAATATTCTGGCTGTGGTGTTTTCTGCCACAGGTATTTCAAGCAGGCGTTCCAAATGGTTTCCTTTTCCTATCGAAAATGAGGATTATTCTAACGTGTCTTTATGCAAAAGATCTGCTGACTTGGGCACACTTCCCGTTTTCTAACGCAATTTACAGCGTAAATGAGATATTATGATCCAAGCCACTCTTTCTTAATTTTTTCATGGTGCAATGCCAGCCACTGTATTGCAATAACCGAAGCGGCGTTATCAATAATTCCCTCTTCGACCCACTGATAGGCCTGCTCCCGGCTGACAACCAAAACACGGATATCTTCATGTTCACCTTCCAGGCCATGAACCCCTGATGCGGTTGAAGCATCGACTTCTCCCACAAAAATGTTCATGCGCTCTGTCGTTCCCCCCGGACTAGAAAGATAACTCAGCGCTGGCTGGCAACGTTTAACTTCAATCCCCGCTTCTTCCATCGCCTCACGACGAACAACCTGCTCAGCCTCTTCACCTTCTTCGATCATGCCGGCAATGACTTCCAGCAACCACGGCGTTTCACTGGTTTCAAGCGCAGGAATGCGGATTTGCTCTATGAGAACCACTTCATCGCGCACCGGATCGTAAGGCAACAAAACCCCGGCATGACCGCGCTCAAACACTTCCCGCTTAACCGTTTCACTCCATCCTCCCCGAAACAGGCGATGTTTAAATTGGTACTCTGTCATGCGGAAAAAGCCACGATAAAGCGTTTTTTGGGAAATTAATTCAACATCTTCTTTTGTGAAAGTATGTGCTAATGTCAGTTTTTTGTTCATAAAATATCCAAGTTATTTTTAAAATTTCCGACTATGCCCGATGGATTTCAAGTTGCATCGCGGCGGCAAGGGAATGGCAAAGGCTGGCCTGCTCCGGTGAGAGACAGAAGCCTTTCAGTCATCCCCGGGAGCATGGATAACCGCCTATCTATAAAAACGGTAACCAGGGTGAATGAATGTGGCCAACAAAGAGGCAACCAGAAAGACGAAAGGTATATTAAAATATATTTTTCTGCGTTAATGCTAAAGAATTGCATCCTGATGATACAAACAAGCCAGAAAATAAGGCAATATGGCACAAACAGCCACCCTACCCTATTGGCATTCTCTGCTAGAATCTGTTGTATTGGTTTTTATGCAGAGGCAACTTAAGCAAAATAGCTGCACTACAAGGAACGCAAATGAAAAAATTGCTCTCTCTTTTTATCGCTATGAATTTGGTAGGTTTTAGTACTTCAAGCCACGCAGAAGATCTGCTACAGATTTATCAGCAGGCAAAAGAAACAAATCCCGAATTGCTTAAGGCACAAGCTGAACGCAATTTGGTTGTTGAAAAAATTAATGAAGCCCGCAGTACATTGTTGCCTCAATTGGGGCTGAGTGCGGGTGTTGATTATGGCAAAGGTTACCGCACTCCCCAGGTTTCCGAAACTCGCGGGGCAAATGCAGGTCTGAAACTTACCCAGACCATTTTTGATATGGCGAAATGGAACCGACTCAATCAATCAGAGAAAAATGCCGGCATTGCCGATATTACTTATCAGGCAGCACAGCAAAAATTAATTCTGGACACGGCCCAAGCCTATTTTGACGTGTTGAACAAACTTGATACCCTGACCTACAGCGAAGCACAGAAAACCTCACTGTACCGTCAGTTAGATCAAACCACCCAACGTTTCAATGTGGGTCTGGTTGCCATTACTGACGTACAAAATGCCCGTGCCCAGTATGACTCTATTCTGGCACAAGAAGTTTCCGACCGAAACGATCTGGAAAATTCGTTGGAAAAATTGCGGATGATTACGGGTATATACTACCCACAATTGGCTGCCTTAAATATTGATCAGTTCCAAACCAAGCAATCAGAGCCGGCAAAAACGGTACTGAAAGAAGCGGAAAACCGCAACCTCAGTCTGTTGTCTGCACGCTTAATGCAAGATTTAAGACGCGAGCAAATTAAAGAGTCACAAACCGGCTATATGCCAACCCTGAATTTAACGGCAGGGACGAGTGTCAACAATCATCACTCCCGTGGTGCTCACTATGAAAATAGATATAATGGGCAAAATTCCGTTGGATTATCCTTAGATCTGCCGCTGTTCAACGGCGGAGCGACCTACTCTCAAGTGGAACAGGCAAAATATAATTTTGTCGCATCCAGTCAGGAATTAGAAAACACCTACCGTAAGGTGATACAGGAAGTCCACTCCTCCTCTAACGATATCAGCGCGGCCATCAGTAGTATTGACGCCAACAAACAGGCGGTGCTCTCCGCACAAAGCTCTCTGGATTCAATGGAAGCAGGTTATCAGGTGGGAACACGAACCATCGTTGATGTACTGGAAGCCACGACGAAACTGTATCAGGCCAAACAAAACCTTTCCAAGGCACGCTATGCTTATCTGATATCACAATTAAGCATTCAGCAAGCCCGCGGTACATTAAATGAAAACGATTTGGTTGCATTAAATAAAATGCTGGGTGCGCAGATTTCAACCTCTGCCAGCAGTATCATCAAAGAGATGAAAACACCATCACCCCGCTGATTTATTGTACTGTCGTTCTACGTCAAAACACGTTATATTAGAAACGCTATACTAAAAAAGCAGCCCGCCATTTGTGTGGGCTGCTTTTTAAGCATATCCCTGAGAGCCAGCCCATTGAACGGGATACGCTCTTAATCTTAATCAGATACCTCAAGATGGATGCCCCTATGACAATGAAACGGACAAAAGAGATAAACCGCGATGCTTTCCGTAAGGCGTGGAAAAGCTATCGTCTGGCACCAGTAGCAATCGCTGTTAGTGCTGTTTTCATGCTATCTGCCTGTGAACAGAGCGATGAAACGGTCTCACTCTATACCAATGCCGATGAGTGCTCTCAGGCAAATCCTTCTCAAAGTGAACAATGTAAAACCGCCTATAACACCGCCCTGAAAGAAGCGGAAAAAACCGCGCCAAAATATGCCACTCGCGAAGAATGCGTCGCTGAATTTGGAGAACAGCAATGTACTCAGACTCCCACTCAGGCGGGAGTTGGTCAGGCTCAGGCACAGAGCAGCGGCGGCAGTTTCTGGATGCCGTTGATGGCAGGTTATATGATGGGTCGGTTAATGGGGGGAATGGGTAGCAGTGCTGCACCATCACAACCCTTGTTCACTTCAAAATCAGCCAGCAGCCCGGCCAATGGTAAATTTGTTGATGCAACGGGCAAAAGTTATGGCCCAGCCACTGCCGGTGGCCGCAGCATGACAGTGCCAAAAACCGCAATGGCGCCCAAACCTGCAACAACAAGCACCATTACCCGTGGCGGATTTGGTGAATCTGTCGCGAAACAATCGGCTATGCAGCGTTCATCTGCCAGCTCAACATCCAGCTCTTCCCGATCTATGGGTGGTTAATCAAAGATGAAACGCATCAGTATTACGGAGCGCCCGGACTGGCGCGAAAAAGCAGCAGAATATGGGTTCAAGTTTCACACCATGTATGATCAGCCTTACTGGAGTGAAGAGGCTTATTACCAGTTCACGCTGGATCAGATTGAAGAAATTGAGGATGCAACAACAGAACTGCATCAAATGTGTTTGCAGGTTGCCGAAAAAGTCGTCAACAGCGAAGAACTGCTGACTAAATTTCAGATCCCAAAACACTGCTGGGAATTTGTCCGCTCTTCATGGATAACCAGCCAACCCTCGCTCTACTCCCGTCTGGATTTTGCCTACGATGGCAAAAATCCGCCTAAGCTGCTGGAAAACAATGCCGATACACCCACTTCCCTGTATGAATCAGCTTTTTTTCAATGGATCTGGCTGGAAGACCAAATCAATGCGGGCAATCTGCCGTCAAATGCAGATCAGTTCAACAGCCTGCAAGAAAAGCTGATTGAGCGTTTTGCTCAGTTGCGTGAAAAGCATGGTTTCAGCCTGCTTCACATGGCTTGTTGTCAGGATACGGAAGAAGATCGTGGCACGATTCAATATTTGCAGGATTGCGCTGCCGAGGCCGGCATTCCGACAGAATTCCTGTTTATTGAAGATATCGGGTTGGGTGAAAAAGGGCAGTTTACTGATTTGCAAGATCAAGTCATCGGTAACTTGTTCAAGTTGTATCCGTGGGAATTCATGCTGCGCGAAATGTTCTCCACCAAACTGGCTGATGCGGGTGTCCGTTGGTTAGAACCTTCATGGAAGAGCATTATCTCCAATAAAGCGTTGCTGCCCATGTTGTGGAAAATGTTCCCGGATCACCCGAACCTGCTACCGGCTTATTTTGCGGATGAACGCCCTTCAGGTATGAACAGCTATGTCGTCAAACCCCTGTTTTCCCGCGAGGGGGCCAATATCCGCATCATTGAAAATGGCCGGGAAATCGCCAGTGCCGATGGCCCTTACGGGGAAGAAGGCATGATCGTACAGCAATTTCATGCACTGCCAAAGTTTGGTGATAACCACACATTAGTCGGCAGCTGGCTGGTTGACTCTCAATCCGCAGGTATCTGTATCCGTGAAGATCGAGAGTTAATCACTCAAGATCTATCACGTTTTTACCCGCATATTATTTTAGATTGAGCCAGTTACCCAATCTGAATCGATAACATACTCAGAGAGCCGTCTTCGATACCCTCAACGGGAATCGAAATCGGCTCTTTTTTATCCCATGTTCCCATGATGTACAGCAATGGAAAGAAATGTTCAGGAGTGGGATTCGATAATTTCCCATCTTCTCGTTCCAGTGCCTTAAACAGAGGATGAGGCTTTTCAATGCTGGTCAGGCTATCAAGTACAAACTGTTCAAAAGAGAGCGCCCACGGAAAAGGTTCTGCACCCACAATTTCCGCTGGCAAATTATGAACAATATTCCCGCTTCCGATGATTAAGATACCTTCATCCCTGAGCATCGCGAGCTTTTGACCTATTTCATAGTAACAAGCAGGGGATTGGTTGCGATCCATGCTCAATTGAATAACAGGAATATCGGCATCCGGATACATTTTCGCTAATATTCCCCAAGAGCCATGATCCAGTCCCCAGTGTTCAAAATCAGTTTCAACTTCGATTGGGTCCAGAATATCTTGCACTAGCACAGCCAGTTCTGGATAGCCTTTGGCTGGATACTGTTTTTCATGCAACTCTCTGGGAAAGTTACCGAAATCGTGAATAGTCCTAGGATTGGCCATCGCCGTTACAGCGGTACCGTTGGTAAACCAATGTGCAGAAATTACAAGAATTGCTCTCGGTCTGGGCAAATTCTGCCCCAGTTCCAACCAAGCACGTGAATAGTAATTATCTTCAATGGCATTCATTGGGCTACCATGACCAATGAATAAAGCAGGCATTCTCAAGAGACCCATTCTTGCCCCTTACAGCAAATTGAACATTTATACCTATTATCTTCCAAGTTACAGCTTTGTTCGCCCCATCTTGAAATCCAATGGATATAGAATTGTGAATCATGATAAAAACATTATGACAAGATTAAGACTTTTCTTCTTTGAATATAGTTAATCAAAAATGATGGAGTGTTTCAAAAATACTGAAAAGGCTACAGTCGGGATCCTGTAGCCTTTTAACGTTCATGCGGTGTGTTTAACACATACAGCGGTCAGTCTATAGCAGTCAGCCCGCGCTCTTTGCTACTTTTTGCCGATAATTTTGCCGATAACTGACCAAATCGTCGATAGTCACCACCGGCATTCCATGTTGTTTTGCGAATTCAATCACTTCCGGAGAGCGAGCCATTGAGCCGTCATCGTTTGTCAGCTCACACAATACCCCAGCAGGCTTGAAACCCGCCATGCTAACCAGATCAATGGTCGCTTCGGTATGACCACGGCGAGTTAAAACGCCACCAGGTTGTGCGCGCAAGGGAAACACATGCCCAGGTCTATTCAAATCATTCGGTTGCGCACCGTCGGCGATAGCAGCCCGGATAGTGGTCAGGCGATCTTTCGCAGATACCCCCGTTGTCACACCTTGTGCAGCTTCAATGGTCACAGTGAAGGCGGTCTGGTACTGACTGGAATTATTTTCCACCATCATGGGCAATTTTAGTTGCTGACGACGTTCTTCAGTCAGGCAAAGGCAAACTATTCCACTGCCATGACGGATAGTCAATGCCATCTGTTCTACACTCATTGTTTCGGCGGCGAAAATCATGTCACCTTCATTTTCACGATCTTCATCATCCAGTACCATCACGCCCTGACCCGCACGCAAAGCAGCAACTGCGCGTTCAACACGTTCAAATGGCGTTCCATATGAGGAAAGTAGCGTCTGATTCATGGTAAAAAAACCTCTTTTAAATGTATGGGTTACCAGAATCAGGGCAATTTTGAGGAGTTCGTGCTGCTCAAAAATACGGCAACAAAAACAACAGACGAGCGCAAGCACCCGATTGATACTGTTATTCTCTCCCATCCGGACTATCACCGTCGGCTCCAGAATCACACTGGATCTGCTGACCTCCGTTTTACTCTCTGAAGAGAATAAAAAAACAGAGCGCTCGCGGGCTTCACAAAATCACCATTTGATAATTTCATATTACCGCCGGTAGGGACTTTCACCCTGCCCTGAGATAAACAGTCGCACTATAGCGCTAATAACCCGCAGGGGCAATCTGCAAAATCAAATATGCAACCTGACCCGCAATCATTTATGCTTTTGCCATCAAGTACTAAAATAGCATCAACACAGTTATGTTATAAAAAGGATGATCGCCATGCTCGACCCAAAGAAAATTGAACAAATTGCCCGTCAAATCCACAATTCAATGCCAAAAGGTGTGAAAGAATTTGGTGAAGATGTAGAGAAAAAAATGCGGACGGTTCTCCAATCCCAACTGAGTAAGCTGGATCTCGTCAACCGTGAAGAATTTGATATACAGACACAAGTCTTGCTGCGCACCCGCGAGAAATTGGCCGCGATGGAACAGCGCCTGAATGAGCTGGAAGCCCGCCTTGAAGAGTCTGGCAAGAAAGCAGAATAATTAACCTTGTAAAAAATTGTATGCAATTTTCCCCTAAAAGGATGAAGAGCCTAATTAATTAGGCTCTTCATGCTGTTATCTTATATTCTTTTCTACACACTTCGCTCTGATGGAATCGATGTTATCTGGTGTGGCATTTTTCATACATGCCTTATAACCATCACCATAATGTTTAAATTCTTTTCTTGCGAGAGATAACGGATTGTTCAATAAACCTTCAATAAAACCGACACTGCCGACTTCGAAATGTTGGTAATCAATGGGGGTATCCCAATATCCTCCCCACCGCATAAATCCATTTGACAAGAAGATATCAATGACTTTCTCTGACATCCCTGCTCTTATCAATTTTCCGGGCCTTATTTCTGTTCTGTTTAAGTATTGCTCAGCGCTTTTTTCCGGGAGAACATAGGGAGTGCCATTTTGGTTAAAGCCTAAAAATGGGTTTTGCAATGGATTAATATCGATGGCTGCACCATAAGCATGTTTTGACCAAGATGACGCGCCGGTGATCCGTCTTCCATTAAATGCAGAAGAGTTATTGTCACTCATTGATGCTTTATCATCCCCATTATAATGCTCTATCGCCAATGCCTTATGTATCGGGAACTTAGCCAATAACAACTCATTGAAAATATTTTCAACTTGTGGCGAGAATATATCAAGAACAACGATTTCACCGGTATTTTCATTCCCTGAAAAATCAATATAGTTGAAATTCACAATATTTAATCTTTCACAAGGGATTGGATTGCTTTTCGTTATTACACCAGCTGATTCCATTTGTTGGCAATGCGCTAACGTTAATGGTGATATTTTTGCAGATACATAAATCGGAAACAATAACGCGGATAAGATAATACTTTTTATTATTTTCATCATTCACCCAAAGTTATGAAATAAACACCTGTCTATCATAATAATTATTCTATTTGAGAGAATGCTTTATATTTATCTCATTGATGAAAAATTATTTTATCTATTTGAATCGCCCAACGTTATTTTACAGAAAAATAAAAAATCAGCTATATTTTTATATGTTGTTATATACCGTTATGCGGCGCTATACACCGTTATGCCCTATAAAAAGGGCATAACGGTATTATTGCGAAAAACTTACTGGCGCTGGATCGTTTTGATGATATTTGTTGTTGAAATACCATCCTCAAAGTTCAGCACCTTCACTTCTCCACCAGCAGCCCAAACCTCTTCGCTACCCGCAATCTCTTCCGGTGTGTAATCTCCTCCCTTGACTAAAATATCCGGTAAAATGCCCGCAATTAAGCGCTGGGGAGTATCTTCTTCAAATGCAACTACCCAATCCACAGATTCCAGCGCAGACAAGACAACCATGCGTTGTTCCAGTGGATTCACCGGGCGGGTTTCCCCTTTCAGCCGTTTAGTGGATTCATCACTATTGACGGCAACAATCAAACGATCGCCTAATTTTCGGGCATTGGCGAGGTATGAAACATGCCCTGCGTGGAGGATATCAAAACAGCCATTGGTCATGACAATACGTTCACCACGTTGGCGAGCCTGTGCAACCGCATCTTTCAACTGAGATTCGCTCATCACGCCGAATCCGGTTTCTGCGCGTCCGCGTACTGCATTTTCCAATTCTATCGGGGAAACCGTGGAAGTTCCGAGTTTACCGACGACAACACCTGCCGCCGCATTGGCAAGATAGCAAGCTTCATTCAGTGGCTTGCCCGCAGCCATGGCAGCGGCCAGCACACCAATCACGGTATCCCCTGCTCCCGTGACATCAAAAACCTCTTGTGCCTGCGTCGGTAAATGCAGAGGTGGCAATCCCACCCTCAATAAGCTCATTCCGCGCTCAGAGCGCGTTATCAGCAACGCTTTCAATTCCAGATCCTGTACCAGTCTGGTTCCTTTCTGCACTAAATCATCATCATCTTTGCAAGGCCCCACAACGGCTTCAAATTCTGACATATTCGGCGTCAGCAAGGTTGCGCCACGGTAGCGCTCAAAATCACTGCCTTTCGGATCAATCAATACCGGCACATTGGCATCGTTCGCCAGTTCAATCATTGCCTGAACCTGACTGAGTGCACCCTTGGCATAATCTGACAGAATCAATGCCCCAACCTGTGGAAGGCATTGATGAATTTTATCCAGCATCGGCTGAGCATCAACATTCTGGAAACCTTCTTCAAAGTCCAGACGGAGCAATTGTTGATTGCGTGACAGGACACGCAATTTCGTTATGGTTGGATGAGTCGGAACAGGCACAAAGTCACATTGGACTTTCACATTGCTGAGTTTTTCAGTCAATGCCCGAGCGGCATCATCAATACCAGTCAGACCAATCAGACGTGAATTCGCCCCCAGTGACGCGATATTCATGGCAACGTTAGCCGCTCCCCCCGGACGTTCTTCAATGTTTTCAACCTTAACCACAGGAACCGGCGCTTCCGGTGAAATGCGGCTGGTTGGGCCATACCAATAGCGATCCAACATCACATCGCCAACAACCAAAACACCTGCGCGGTGAAAATCAGGGAGTATTATTTTCATCCCATGCTCCAAATATCAAAATAAATTGTTGCGGATATTACCATACTCAAACCAGATACCAGCAAGCCCCATCAGGAGAAACAGGTATTCTGGCAATATCAGTTCCCCAGCCATTTCTGCCAACTATCACGCACCAATCTCTGTTGCCGGCCGAAAAATTCAGCCGGGACACAGCTAGGTAATGCTTGCAAAGCGAGATGATGCAATTCATCACGCATAGTGATATAAGCCTGCGTCAGCGCCATCGCTTCCTGCTCATCCATAATATGGCAACGGGCCATTAACTCGAAAATTCGCACATTATCAGACCAACGTGTCAGCTCAGCATTTTCAGGGGCATACCTCAGCACTTGGTACTGTGCGATGAATTCAATATCCGTGATCCCCCCTGAATCCGCCTTGATATCAAATTGATCTGATTGATGGCTGCCTAAATGCTGATACATCTTTTCCCGCATCTCCCGGACTTGTTGGCGCAAAACGGCCGGATCACGGGGAAGACACAACGTTTGACGGCGGATACGTTCAAAATCCTGACGCATTTTTTCGTCACCAAACACCATGCGTGCCCGGGTTAACGCCTGATGCTCCCATGTCCACGCTTCATTTTTCTGATAATCATCGAAAGCCTCGAGCGTGCTGACCAGCATTCCCGACGCGCCGGATGGGCGCAAGCGAGCATCAACCTCATACAATATTCCCGATGCCGTCCGGATACTGAATAAATGAATAATGCGCTGGGCAAGGCGTAAATAAAATTGGCGGGCTTCAATGGCACGGTGACCATCGGTCATCACCCCCATCGGGCAATCCAATAAAAAAACCAGATCCAAATCTGAACCATACCCAAGTTCCCAGCCTCCCAGTTTACCGTAACCGATAATGGCAAAACCCAATCCCTGCCGCTGGGATAAATGCTCAGGAGTACCATAGCGTTTTACCATCTGCCTCCAGGCTTGCTGCACCACCGCCTCAATAATGGCTTCTGCCAGATAAGTCAGATGATCACTCACTTTCATCACCGGCAATGCGCCGGCGATATCTTCCGCCGCGATCCGCAATAATTGTGCCTGTTTAAATTGACGCAAGGCTTCCAGCAATTGTTCCTCATCGTCCTCAGGAATACGCAGCAGATATTGATAAAGCTCATCGCGATACGCTTCCATGGGCAATGGTTGATACAACGCTTTTGGATCAATCAGTTCATCCAGCAGCAGCGGATGGCGGGTAAGCTGGCTGGCAATCATGGGAGAAGCGGCACACAGACGAATGACATGGGTCATGACCTGCTCTGATTCCAGTATCAGCTCCAGATAAGTTGTCCGGCTGACAATACTGAGCAACAGGGAAATAATCCGCTCCAAAACAGTATTCGCATCTTCCCGCTCCCCAAGTTTTGCCAACAAGCGAGGCATCAGATGATCAAGTACATCCCGGCCCCTCGGGCCAATAGTGCGCTTACTGATGTCTTGCCGAAACAGAGCAATCACATCAATCATTCTCTGGGCCATGCTTTCGTTAAGATGGGGGATCAGATTCATTAACTCATCATGATCCAGCCCCTCCTGCCATAAACTCTTAAACGGCACATGGCTGACATCCCGACCATTCTCCTCAGCCTCATCACCAATGAACTGATCGAAAATAGCCCGCACCGCAGCCATTTTTTGCTCAGTTTCAGCCATCAATTCATCCCAGCGGGCAAACCCCATCCCCCAGGACAGGCGAGCCTGATCCAGCTCATTGTTCGGTAAGGTTTGCGTCTGTTGGTCATGAATGGATTGCAGAAGGTTTTCCAGTCGACGTAAGAATAAATAACTTTCTTTAAGTTGCCCGACGGCTTCGGAAGGTAATAACGACAGGGCTTCGATGGCTTTTAATGTCAACAGCAATGAACGGGATTGCAAGCTTGGCTCTCTTCCCCCACGGATCAACTGAAAAACCTGAGTGATGAATTCAATTTCACGTATCCCCCCCGCCCCCAGTTTTATATTGTCTTTCAACCCCCGGCGCCGGACTTCCCGCTCAATCATGCCCTTCATATTGCGCAAGGATTGGATCACACTGAAATCAATATAGCGGCGAAAAACAAATGGCCGTAACATTTTATGCAATTCTTGGGAATAAGCCCGCTCGTCATTCCCCAAAATGCGCGCTTTCACCAGCGCGTAACGTTCCCAATCACGCCCTTGTTCCTGATAATAATCTTCCAGTGCTGAAAAACTGAATACCAGCGGCCCGCTATCACCAAACGGACGCAATCTCATGTCCACACGATAGACAAACCCGTCAACCGTCTGTTGATCCAGTACCTTAATCAGTTTCTGCCCCAATCGGGTAAAAAACTGGGAATTATCCATCTCACGGCGCCCGCCTTGTGTCACACCATTTTCCGGATAAGCAAAAATAAGGTCGATATCAGAGGAAAAATTAAGCTCCCCTCCTCCCAGCTTTCCCATTCCCAGAATCAATAACGATTGTGCCACACCTTCGCTGTTGGTGGGGACTCCCCAATCCTGACAACAGCGTTGGTAAAGCCAATCACGCGCCGACACAATCAATGTTTCAGCCAATATACTCAGTTGCTGCAATGTTTGCTCTGTCGAGCTGGTTTGCAATGCCTGCGACCATGCAATCCTGACCAGTATTCTGTGACGAAACTGACGTAAAACCCGCATCAGGCTGGTTTCATCATGTGCTGTAGATAACGCGTGTTCTAACCAAAGGGAATAATGTTGCCACTCCTCCGGTTCGGGCGGTTCCCGACGGATGTCATCCAGCCATGCAGAGTGGGACAATAAATTTTCTGCCACAAAATCACTCAATGACAGCACCGCTTGTTCATGGAGTAATTGCTCATGGGGTAATTGCTCATGTAGCAATGAAGATAATGCTGTACTTTCCAATGGGGGAAGATCTGCAACAATACCGTGTAACTGCCGGACCAGAGGTGATGAAAGTGGCAACATAACTGAATTTTCCTTAAGTACTGTCTATCGGGACTGCATTACCAGACACTGCATTAACGCCAGCTTACATCGTAGCCACAAGGCGCTGTAACATAACTTCCCAGACTCAGCGTCGGCAGCGGATAAAGCCTCCGCCAATTCCGGCAATAAATCGGGCAACAGAGCCAATTCAGGCAAGCCACCGGACTGCTTTTCCGACAATTGCTTTACCCAATCCAGCACCCGGCTCAATGCCGCTTTGGACTCAGGCAACCCCGCCAACCAGCTTTCTTCCTGCTTTTGCCACTGCTTTAATATTTCAGACAAAAGTCCGGTAACTGACTGCTGCCATTCCGGTTCCTTTAAAACACATGGCACTGTTTGCTGTACCAAACCTTGGGCGAGTGCATACCCCCGCGCAGCTTTGCTTTTGTTGGCCAACCGCAACCCATTCTGTGTAGCCAGTTCCGTTGCCAATGACAAAATGTCGCTGACATTACCGCTAACCAACTCCAGCTCAAATTCACAAATGGGGGAAATATCAGCATGGTTGCCAGAACGGATCTCCCCCTGATCCAACACAACCTCAATGTCACTTTGTCCGTAATTCACACGCCATTTTTCACGTGTGAAATCCGTGCGGAATAATTCCGTCAATTGAGACTGTAAACGAACAAGATTTGTATTTTCAGGCCAAATGTGGGCAGGAAACTGCGCCAATTCCAATACCGGTTCAGACAACGGCACATTGAATTCAGGCCGCTGATGCAATCCACCAATGACTTTGCCGGCGGTTTTCATCGTCATTTCATACTGCCCGTCGAAACCACGGATACGCAACCCCATATCCCAACGCCGCAATTGATTGTCTGCCGTCTCAAAATAAATATTCGTTAAATATTGCAGTGAGGTGTAATGATGAGGAAACTGAAATAGTTGTTGGCGAACTGCCGATATCGCATCAGGCTTAACCTCCAGTTTCAACTCAATTTCTACAGAAAGCATACTTTTATACCCCGGTTCCTATAACAGTGTCTTTTATATTCTGTTCACACGTTATTTCGCAAAAACGTTATTTCACAAAAAAAGAAAGGTAAACCACATTAGGGTATTATCTCAACAATCATCACACCTACTTAGCCAAAAAAAACCTAACAAGGGCTGTATTCGGCCAGTTGGGAGCAACCACATTCTGGTTTACTGATTGCACCCGCAAACTTAACTCTTTAGTATCATCCAAGTAGTTTGAATTACGATTGGTACACACACAAAAAAACAGCAGAATAGAGAATGAAAAAACTACATCATTTATTTACCTTACTCTTGCTAGGCCTTTCACTGCCTCTGTCCACACAGGCTGAAGAAAAACGTTACATTTCTGATGAGCTATCAGCCTACATTCGTAGTGGCCCCAGCGTTGAAAATCGCATTATTGGTTCATTGAATTCAGGTGAAGAAGTCACTCTGCTCAGCCCAAAAGCCAAAAATGGCTTCGTGCAGGTCATTGACCACAAGGGGCGGACGAGCTGGATACTCTCAAATGAACTCAGCGACATTCCGAGCTTGCGTGAACGTATTCCCGCCATGGAACAAAAGATTAAAACGCTGACCGATAAACTGACAAATATTGATGATGAATGGAATAAACGCACTGCTGAGTTGCAAAACAAAGTGGCGAACAGCGATCAAATCATCAATGATCTGAAAAAAGAGAACGCCCAACTGCAAAATAAATTGACGGTAGCCGAAAAAAAGGTAGAAATCGCCAATTTACAACTGGATGATAGACAAAGAGAAATTATCTTGCAGTGGTTTACCTATGGCGGCGGCGTGGCAGGCATTGGCCTGATTTTGGGGCTGTTGTTGCCACGTATCATCCCACGCCGCAAAAATAAAGATCGTTGGATGAGCTGATTTAAGGAATTAAGTGTGAAAATCTATTTGGTTGGTGGCGCAGTGCGCGATCAATTATTGAGCCTTCCCGTCACTGAAAAAGACTGGGTTGTCGTTGGAGGCAATCCAGAAGAACTTCTGTCAAAAGGGTATCAGCAGGTTGGGAAAGATTTTCCTGTTTTCCTGCACCCTGAAACGCATGAAGAGTACGCACTGGCACGCACAGAAAGAAAATCCGGTAAAGGATATACCGGTTTCACCTGTTATGCAGCACCTGACGTGACCCTGGAAGAAGATCTACTGCGCCGTGATTTGACCATTAACGCCATTGCACAAACAGCGGATGGTGGCTTAATTGACCCTTACCATGGCGCAACAGATCTCAAAAATCGCATCTTGCGGCATGTTTCCCCGGCATTTTCGGAAGATCCTCTGCGTGTATTGCGACTGGCTCGTTTTGCCGCCCGATTTGCCCATTTAAGTTTTTCAATTGCGCCGGAAACTCAGGCACTCATTACTGCAATCGCAGAGAGTGGTGAATTGTCATCATTAACAGCAGAGCGTGTCTGGAAAGAAACTGAAAAAGCCCTCGCCTTACCATCCCCCGAAATTTATTTTCAGGTCCTGCGTGATTGTGGTGCGTTGGCGGTTCTTTTTCCTGAAATCGATGACTTGTTTAGCATTCCCCTTCAGGAAAAAAAGCAGGCTGAACTTAATGCCGGCCTTCATTCCTTAAGCGTTTTGCAAAAATCAGCACAACTGAGCAACGATATTGATATTCGTTTTGCCTCACTCTGCAACCACATTGGTGCTGCACCGGTGAAACAGATGTGCCAGCGCCTGCGTATTCCCAATACAGCACGTGACTTAGCGATCATCGTGACCCAGTACCATAACTGGGTACATACCGTAGAACAATTATCACCAGAAACGCTGCTGACTTTATTCAATGCCATTGATGTCTGGCGAAAACCACAACGCATTGATCAACTGATCATTTGCAGTGAAGCAGAAAAGCGGGGTTATCACACTGATACAGAAAATATCGCTTATCCCCAAGGCGATTATTTGCGCCGCGTGTTTGCCGTTGCCAGCCAGGTCAGCGTCAAAGAAGTCATTGCCCGTGGATTTCAGGGCGCGGAGATCCGCACAGAATTAGAACGCCAGCGATACATTGCCATTGAAAGCTGGAAACGGCATTTGTCAGATTAATGTCAGATAAGTATTCGGCAATGAACAAAACACCCCGAATATATCCAGCATTCGGGGTGTTTTCGCAACTCATGCCTTAATGACATCGTTAACAAAATGATGTCATTAAAAATAAACTCATTGGCTTATACTCCGCTCAATCACCACACCAACACTTTTTGCATGAACGACAGCGCCCGGTTTACGGACTTTAATCCTGACCCAAGGCGAATGAAATTGATTCAGCAAAATATCGGCCACTTCTTCAGCCACTCTTTCAACCAAAGCAAAACACTGATTTTCCACATGGTTGATGATGGCTTCACTCACTTTGGAATAATCCAAACAGTGCTCAACATTATCACTGGAAGATGCGCGTTTGTTATCCCATCCCATTTCGATATCGAACACTAACTTCTGTTTAATTGTCTGTTCCCAGTCATAAACACCAATCGTGGTAATGACTGTTAATTCTTCAATAAATACGATATCCATCACGACCTTTTCTCCGTTTTTCAGTTCACCAGATACCACTTACGACGAAATGTGCGTATTATCCATTCTTAGACTCAAGAAAACGACACTTACTTAATTGGAGATATCTTATGAGTGCAATCGCGCTTAGCATGATCATCTTCGCGTACTTATTTGGTTCCATCTCCAGCGCGATATTGATCTGTCGTTTAGCAAAGCTCCCCGATCCCCGTCAACACGGTTCAGGCAACCCGGGAGCGACAAATGTACTGCGCTTAGGCGGCAAATGGGCAGCATTAGCGGTACTGATTTTTGATGTCCTGAAAGGATTAATTCCGGTCTGGATATCCTACAGATTGGGTCTTGAACCACTAGAGTTAGGGATTATCGCTATCGCGGCCTGTCTGGGACATATCTATCCCATTTTCTTCCATTTCAAGGGAGGTAAAGGCGTTGCAACGGCCTTCGGCGCCATTGCAGCCATTGGTTGGGATTTGATGGGACTCATCACCGGAACATGGCTGATGACAGTGCTATTGAGCGGTTACTCTTCATTGGGTTCTATCGTCAGTGCACTCATCGCCCCTTTTTACGTCTGGTGGTTCAAACCTGAACTCACGTTACCTGTTGCGATATTGTCATGTTTGATACTCATGCGCCATCACGATAATATCCAACGTCTGTGGCGGGGGCAAGAAAGCCGTATCTGGCAGAAACTGAAAAAGAAACAGGACATGACAGATAAAGAAAAAATGCAAGCCATCAAAGAGCAGGAACAACAAGACGATTAAATCGGTGAGCCCCCACAAGGGGCTGCTTCCCTCCAGCCTATCCGTCGTTCGGTTCTGCTGCGGCCAGTGACAATACCGTCAGTCGATGCAGGTGGTTTTTTGAACTATAATTAACCAGAAAATGATGTGATAACTCTATTTTTACACGTATAAAGATCAGCTTTATCGCTAAATATCTTTAAAAATCCCACATTTTTTGAATCAGGCATTTTTTCAATCAATCGCCATAACGCACTAGATTAACATTGCAAAAACCAATTAACCCATAAAAGGGGGGATTATGAAAGCACTTGTTTATCACGGCACAGGCAAGAAACGCTGGGAAGAAAAAGCATTACCCCAACTCCTTGAATCAACCGATGCGATTGTCCGCATTGTTAAAACCACCATCTGCGGAACAGATTTGCATATCCTCAAAGGGGACGTACCTACTGTAGAAGAAGGGCGGATACTCGGCCATGAGGGTATCGGAATTGTTGAAGCTGTCGGGGGTGCAGTCCGTAATGTCGAAGTAGGTGATAAGGTCATCATTTCTTGTATTACCGTTTGTGGCAGTTGCAACTCTTGTAAGCGTCAACTCTATTCACACTGTGAAGATGGCGGCTGGATCCTCGGGCATAAAATCGATGGCACTCAGGCTGAAAAAGTACGCATACCCCATGCGGATAGCAGCCTGCATCGTTTACCAGAAGGGATCGATGAAGAAGCCGCATTAATGCTCAGTGATATTTTACCTACCGGGTTTGAAATTGGTGTCATCAATGGAAAAGTCCAGCCCGGCGATACCATCGCCCTGATTGGCGCAGGTCCGGTCGGACTTGCTGCATTACTGACATCTCAATTCTATTCTCCGGCACATATCATCATGATTGATGTCGATGATAATCGCCTTCACATGGCACAGCAATTTGGTGCCAATACCATTATCAACCCAACCCGCCAAAACGTTGTGGAAGAAATTCAGAAGCTCACCAAAGGCATGGGAGTAGATGTTGCCATTGAATGTGTCGGTATCCCGGCAACGTTCAAAATATGTCAAGATATCATCACCGCAGGCGGGCATATTGCTAATGTTGGTGTTCACGGAAAATCTGTTGAATTGCACCTTGATGAACTATGGATCAAAAACATCACCATCACGACTGGATTGGTCAACACAAACAGTACACCGATGTTACTGAAAAGCATCCAGTCCAATAAAATATCCCCCGAAAAACTCGTCACTCATCGCTATCCTCTGAGTGAAATTGAAACCGCGTATGAAATATTCGGTAATGCCGCGCAGGAAAAAGCACTGAAGATTGTTTTGACAGCAGAATAAATCTTCAACAAGAAGCAGGAAGGAGAACTTTAACTCATCTTCCTGCCCATCGCCTTCTGCTTTTCATTTTCCATTTAAAAATCAAATAATGCCTTCCCTAAATGACCTCAACAATAAGTGATATCATCTTGTTTTTTATCATAAAGGAATGCACTATCACCTTTTCTTGTCGTTTTATGGATAAAAAAGTGAAAATTAAATCATTGTGCCTCACAGCAATTGCAGCCACTTCAATCATCATCAGTGGATGCCAATCCAACGCTGATGCATTTGCAGCTGATGTTTATGACACAACGCAATTAAACGGAAAACAAGAAACAAAAACAATTAACATCATTTCAGTTCTCCCGGCCAAAATCGCTGTAGACAACAAAAGCAATAGAAATGCAGCCCAAACATTTGGTGCCATCCTTGGCGCTGTCGCCGGGGGCATTGTAGGTTTTACCACAGGTGCCGGCACGCAGGCCGGGATGGTCGCGGGTGCTGTTGGTGGAGGTGCGCTCGGTGCCGCTGCCGGCTCAATGGTAAAAGATAAGGTTCTGGTTGAAGGTGTTTCCCTGACATACAAAGAAAAATCAAAAATCTACACCTCCACCCAAGTGGGCCGCGTATGCCAATTCACCCGTGGTTTGGCGGTTGTCATTTCCACTAAAGCCAATGAAACCCGCATCCAGCCAAATATGGTTTGCCCAGATAAAAAATAACGAAAGTAGGTTATCCATGATTAAGAAAATCTTTATTTCATCTCTGCTGGTCGTGATTTCAACGTCTGTTTTTGCTTCTTCTCTCCAAAGCCAGATTTCCGCAATTGCTCAGGCAGAAAATGAAACCAAAGCGGAAAAACAAAGACAACACGCAGCGCAACAAGCAAAAAGAGAAAAAGCCGCCAGTGCGGAAAGAGCGGAAAGGGAAAGAAGGCACAGAGAAGCGACTGCGGATAAAAAACGCGACCAAGACTATGAAGATGAGTTGCGCAAACTCGATATTGAGATGAAGAAACTCGAATTAGAGAAACAAGCAATCAGAGTAAAACGTGAGAATGATTTCATCGACCAGGAGCTGAAAAACCAAGCTGCAAACACAGATGTTATCCAGTCAAAAGCGGATATTAACCGTAACTTATCATCAGGAGGTAAAGCATGGTTAGAAAGCGAAGGCCGTTCCCGAGAAAAGCAACACAGCGGTTGGTTCAAATAACCCACTGAGATTAACCGAAACTTAAACCACCATTGAAAAAAGCCCAGTTTATCGATTGACTGGGTTTTCTTGTCTGTTTTATCGAAATCAACAATTCATTAATCGAATAAAAAAACGCCATCCCCAATAAGCAACCAATGATAAAAACATGGCATTGATAGCCAGTGATTTAAATTTAAATCTTATCACTTTAAATAACAGAGGAAGAATGAATAGCGCAGATATCGGAGCCGAAACATCTCTGACGTCATCAGCGACCAGTGCACGATGGGCCATACACGCGTTTTTTATTTCTGTGCCATCAATGGTCATAACTCCATTTAGTAACAAATATTGTGATATAAACGACAAAAATATAAAAAGTGATAAACTAAAAAGGCTGAACACACAATGATGCTCAGCCTATATCTCTCTATAATTTGTTTATTATTTTTGCAATGCGGGAAGGTCCGCTAGCAGCCAGCGTGCTTTTACCGTCACACCCAATTCACCTGCCATTCCACCCTGGAAACGGATCATGCCAGCCAGTGCGATCATCGCGCCATTGTCCGTGCAAAATTCAGGGCGGGCATAAAAAGCTTCTCCCCCGAGTTTTTCCATCAATTCTTGCATTTTTGTACGCAATGTCCGGTTGGCACTGACGCCTCCCGCCATAACCAGACGTTTGAATCCCGTTTGTTCCAGCGCACGCTTGCATTTGATCGCCAACGTGTCTACAACCGCATCTTCAAATGCACGGGCGATATCCGCCTTGGTTTGTTCATCTTCAGCAATATCCTGACCGTGGATGTTATTGCGTATCGTATTGGCTGCAAATGTTTTCAACCCAGAAAAACTAAAATCCAACCCCGGACGGTCAGTCATCGGACGTGGGAAAACAAAACGCCCGGGTTGACCTTGCTGTGCCATACGGGAAAGCAGAGGACCACCCGGATAATCCAGGCCAAGCAATTTTGCTGTTTTATCAAACGCTTCACCTGCCGCATCATCAACGGATTCACCCAGCAATTTGTATTCACCGATGCCTGTCACACTAATCAGTTGGGTATGCCCACCTGAAACCAATAAAGCAACGAACGGAAATTCAGGGCTTTTTTCTTCCAGCATCGGGGCCAGTAAATGCCCTTCCATATGGTGTACCGGAATGGCGGGAACATCCCACGCAAATGCCAGAGAGCGCCCGATGGTTGCCCCTACCAGTAATGCCCCCACCAAACCCGGCCCGGCAGTATAAGCAACAGCATCAATGTCTTTATTCGTCAGGCCCGCTTCTTCCAACGCCGCCTGAATCAAGGGAACCGTTTTACGAATGTGGTCACGGGATGCCAGTTCAGGCACAACACCACCATAATCAGCATGCAGTTTGACCTGACTATACAGTTGATTGGCCAGCAGACCGGCTTTGTCATCATAAATTGCGATTCCGGTTTCATCGCAAGACGTTTCTATACCTAAAACTCGCATTGCACTATTCGTCTCGTTTTGTCGTCTCGTCGTTTTGTCTCATAGCGTTCACGTGATCGTGGTGTTCACGTCATTTGTACCCACTATACATTCGTATTCCTCTTAACGGACGCCAGTGTAACACTATCTGTAGAGCACTATCTATCTGTGAAATATCACAGGCTATTTGTGAAGGGGAATGCTATCTGCAATCAACGCCCTGTGGCTTATTCTCCTATTTTATGCCCATGCCGCCGCATTTATTACAGGCTGGCTATTTTTTCTGTTTAGTCTATAATCAATCCCCTACTTAAATATTCTGTGCGGTTAATGTTAATAACGCTGACGTCAGGTTGCTGGTTTGGTAAGCAAAAAAGCCCCCTACCATCAGCAGCATTATCGGTTTCAATTCGCCTCGGCACTTTACAAAGCCGTGTCCATTGAAGTAAAATTCCGCACCATTTTAAAGACGGCTGGCACTATCCCGCCAGCGACAAACCCGATTTCTATTGAGGTGAGAGGCACATGCCAGTAATTAAAGTACGTGAAAACGAGCCATTTGACGTAGCACTGCGTCGCTTTAAGCGTTCTTGCGAAAAAGCAGGCGTATTAGCAGAAGTTCGTCGTCGTGAATTCTATGAAAAACCAACGACTGAGCGTAAACGCGCGAAAGCTTCTGCTGTTAAGCGTCATGCTAAGAAGCTGGCTCGTGAAAACGCACGCCGCACTCGTTTGTACTAATCCTTGCGGTCAATCCGCTTAGTGGTTGAATTAACAAACTACTGCAGTTAAAGGCCGTGCTTTCCCAGAGAAAGCGCGGCTTATTCTCGTTCATCAACAGGCGTAAAAGGGCTTATGGCTGGACGAATTCCACGCGTATTTATTAATGATTTGCTAGCAAGAACCGATATCATTGATTTGATTGATGTCAGGGTGCCTCTCAAAAAGAAAGGCAAAAATCATCAAGCGTGTTGTCCGTTTCATAATGAAAAAACCCCTTCATTTACTGTTAATGGCGATAAACAGTTTTACCATTGTTTCGGTTGTGGCGCACATGGTAATGCCATTGACTTTTTAATGAATTATGACAGGTTGGATTTTGTCGAATCCATTGAAGAACTGGCAGCAATGCATGGGCTGGAAGTTCCCTATGAAACGACGGGCTCAGGCAACGGTCATATCGAACGCCACCAAAGGCAGAACCTTTATCAGCTGATGGATAAGCTTAATAGCTTCTATCAGAACGCATTGAACGCATCTGGTGCACAGTCGGCTCAACGATATCTGGCTAAACGCGGGCTCAGTGAAGAGGTCATCCAGCGTTTTGCTATCGGCTTTGCTCCAAGTGGATGGGATAATGTTCTTACTCAATTTGCTCACAATGAAGAAGAACGTAAACAGCTAGATGATGCTGGTATGTTGGTCACTAATGACCAAGGCCAGACTTATGACCGTTTCCGTGAGCGAGTCATGTTTCCCATTCGCGATCGCCGTGGACGAGTGATTGCGTTCGGTGGCCGGGTTTTGGGAAATGCGCTTCCCAAATATCTTAACTCACCGGAAACAGAAATTTTCCATAAAGGTCGTCAGCTATATGGCCTTTATGAAGCCCAGCAAAAACACAAATCACTCACAAAGCTATTGGTGGTTGAGGGTTATATGGATGTTGTCGCACTGGCTCAGTTCGGCATTGATTATGCGGTAGCATCATTGGGAACATCAACGACAGCTGAACATGTACAATTGCTTTACCGGACGACAGATAATGTCATCTGTTGTTATGACGGCGACCGCGCAGGTCGCGATGCCGCCTGGCGTTCACTGGAAACCGCATTGCCCTATCTGAATGATGGCCGGCAATTACGTTTTATGTTCTTGCCTGACGGAGAAGATCCTGATTCATTGGTTCGCAAAGAAGGGCGGGAAGCATTCGAACAAAGAATGGAAAAAGCGCAGACTTTATCTGTATTTTTGTTTGAATCATTATTGCCACAGGTTGATTTAAGTACCCCTGAAGGAACGGCCAAGCTCAGTTCACTGGCAATGCCTCTGATCAGTCAAATTCCCGGGGAAACATTACGGCTTTATTTGCTTAAAGAGCTTGGGAATCGGTTAGGCACACCTGATACAACACAATTGGAACGATTTTTGGCAAAACTTGTCAAAAAAGATACTGGTACCTATCAGGCGCTAAAACTGAAACCAACGACAATGCGAATTCTTATTGCATTGCTTATACAAAATCCGCATTTAGCGACATTAGTTCCTTCATTACAGGGAATGTTTCCGGCTCAAATAGCGGGGTTGCCGTTATTCATAGAGCTTGTCGACACGTGCCTTGCCCAACCCGGTCTAACCACAGGGCAACTTTTGGAGCAATATCGCGATAATAAATACGCAAAACAGCTTGAAAAACTCGCGGCATGGAACGATATACAAATAGAAGAAATTGCTGAAAAAACTTTCAGTGATGCGCTGAATCATCTTTTTGCATCCGCTCTTGATGAACGCTTTAACTTTCTGATGGCCAAAGAAAGAACAGAAGGGCTGACACCAGAAGAACGCAAAGAGGTTTGGCTGATTTCTGAATCTGGCGCGAGGAAATAAGGACCTGCTTCAACAAGATATATTACCTGATTCACTGACTCAATACATTGTGTATGTAATATAACATGATGAAAATATAGCTTGATGAAACAGGTTTTAAATCAATATATAACATCATATACCCGATGCCGTTCAAGATGCAGAACAAAGCAGCAATTTGAAAGACAACGAGTATAAACACAGAATTCACGGCTTAAATGCCGCATTAGGTAGGGAGACAGCCCTACGATTGCCGCTATTGAGGGCAGCGGTAATACAACGAAACGCCCCTAAATGTTATTGTTGGCATATATGTTTCGCCGACCGACACCAACCAATACTCTGAAGTGTGGATACCGTCTTATGGAGCAAAACCCGCAGTCACAGCTAAAGCTACTTGTCACCCGAGGTAAGGAGCAAGGCTATCTGACCTATGCTGAGGTCAATGACCATCTGCCGGAAGATATCGTCGATTCTGATCAGATAGAAGATATCATCCAAATGATCAATGACATGGGCATTCAGGTAATGGAAGAAGCGCCTGATGCTGATGATCTCATGTTGGCAGAAAACACAAACGACACCGATGAAGATGCGGCAGAAGCCGCAGCGCAAGTGTTATCCAGTGTCGAGTCAGAAATCGGTCGTACCACCGATCCTGTCCGCATGTACATGCGTGAAATGGGTACTGTGGAGCTACTGACCCGCGAGGGTGAGATTGACATTGCAAAACGCATTGAAGATGGCATCAACCAAGTACAATGCTCCGTTGCTGAATATCCTGAAGCAATTACTTATCTGCTGGAGCAGTATGAGCGCGTCGAAGCGGGCGAAAGCCGCCTGTCCGACCTGATCACTGGTTTCGTTGATCCAAATGCAGAAGAAGATCTCGCCCCAACAGCAACTCACGTTGGTTCAGAACTTCCTCAGGAAGAACTTGACGACGATGATGATGATGACGAAGAAAATCAGGACGATGATGCTGACAGCGAAGATGATAACAGCATCGATCCGGAACTGGCCCGCCAGAAGTTCCAGGAACTGCGTGAACAATATGAAATTACGCGTCAGTCAATTAAAAAATATGGACGCAACAATCCCAATACTGCGGCAGAAATCTTAACCCTGTCCGAGGTATTCAAACAGTTCCGTTTAGTACCAAAACAATTTGATTATCTGGTCAACAACATGCGTTCCATGATGGATCGCGTACGCTTTCAAGAACGCCAAATCATGAAGATGTGTGTTGAACAGTGCAAAATGCCGAAGAAGAATTTCATCACCTTCTTCTCTGGCAATGAAACTAACGATACATGGTTCACCGCAGCAAAAGCGATGAACAAACCATGGTCTGAAAAGTTACTGGAAATTGAAGACGAAGTCATGCGTAGCTTGCAGAAGCTATGTCAGATCGAAGAAGAAACAGGCCTGACCATCGAACAGGTCAAAGATATTAACCGTCGCATGTCCATCGGTGAAGCAAAAGCTCGCCGTGCGAAGAAAGAGATGGTTGAGGCTAACTTACGTCTGGTTATTTCAATTGCGAAGAAATATACCAACCGTGGCCTGCAATTCCTCGACTTGATTCAGGAAGGTAACATCGGCCTGATGAAAGCGGTTGATAAATTTGAATACCGTCGTGGTTACAAATTCTCGACTTACGCGACATGGTGGATCCGTCAGGCAATCACACGCTCTATCGCTGATCAGGCTCGTACCATCCGTATTCCGGTGCACATGATTGAAACCATCAATAAACTCAATCGTATCTCCCGCCAGATGTTGCAGGAAATGGGGCGTGAGCCTTCACCGGAAGAGCTGGCAGAGCGTATGCTCATGCCTGAAGACAAGATCCGTAAGGTTCTGAAAATCGCCAAAGAGCCAATCTCCATGGAAACACCAGTAGGTGATGATGAAGATTCACATCTGGGCGATTTCATCGAAGATACGACGCTTGAACTGCCATTGGATTCAGCGACATCAGAAAGCCTGCGCTCAGCAACTCATGATGTGCTAGCCGGCCTGACTGCTCGTGAAGCAAAAGTGCTGCGTATGCGTTTTGGTATCGATATGAACACTGACCACACACTGGAAGAAGTCGGTAAACAATTCGACGTAACCCGTGAACGTATCCGTCAGATCGAAGCCAAGGCATTGCGTAAACTGCGTCATCCAAGCCGTTCTGAAGTACTGCGTAGCTTCCTTGATGACTAACCAACAAATTTGTTGGTTGAGTTAATAAATCTGAAAAGCGTCTGTTCCGGCAGGCGCTTTTTATCTATTACTACAGCCGTAATTTCTCTATAATCATAAGGTTATCCCGGCGCCGATAATGACATTGTTGTGCGGCGTATTGGTGTCGTCGTCGCCAGGATGACCAATGTAAAAACTGTTCGACGGTTTCTCCGGCTTTTTCCATCAATTTTGACAGTAATTTACGCAGCTCCGCCACACTGAGGGCGATCAGTCCCACCGGCGTTTTTTTTCTCCTGTATTCGTAAGACCGCCAGCACTGCATGGGCCAGTAACGACAGCGTGATGTGCCGATACCAGCCATGCCACTGCCGGACTTCATAATGATCCAGGCCACATTCTCCCTTCGTTTCCTCAAAACCACATTCAATTTCCCAGCGACGACCGGCCACCTGCGCCAGGGTGTTCAAATTCACCTGTTCTCGGGGCGCATACACCACATAGTAAGCCCGCTCCTGTTTTTCATCCCGGCTGCGCCGAACCAGTAAATAATGGCCATAGGCCCGTTCTTGCTCGCTCAGTTGTAAACGCCAGAGCGGCACCAAACCCCAGTCATACTGACGTTCGCCTTTCGCGCCCCGCCCCGCCGAATGGGTTTCCCATTGCGAAGGCGTCAGGCTGTCCACAATTTTGTCCGCGCGGACAGAGGTGGGGCCTTGCCACCACAACGGCTCATTTTTGGGGATCGCCAGCACAAACGGTTGATACCTGGATTCCAGCCAGCAACGAAGACGGCGATCCTGACCATAAACGACATCCGCTGTCACCCAACGACAGGGCACACCGGCCTCGAATGCCCTTTCCAGCATTTGCTGGGCGAGCTGCGGTTTGGTGGCAAAAGGGATGGCGTCAGGAATACCAGCCGCTGCACAGCGAGGCCGGTCATCGGTCCAGGATTGGGGCAGGTATAACGCCCGGTCAATAAAGGCATGGCCGCCCTGACCGGCATAACAGAGAAAGACGCCTATCTGACTGTTTTCGACGCGTCCGGCGGTGCCACTGTATTGACGCTGCACCCCGGCAGAATGGGTGCCTTTTTTGATAAAGCCGGTTTCATCGACAATGAGCACCCCGTGTTCATCGCCCAACTGTTCCATCACATAGTCGCGCAAAATATCGCGGGCGGCGTCGACATCCCAGCGGGCGCGCTCCAACAGATGTTGGACGCCATCAGGCGTACGTTCACCCATCCATTCCGCCAATTGCCAGCCATTTTTACGTTCAACATCACTGAGTAATCCCCGGAGATACGCGAGGCTACGTTGCTGTGGGCCGGGATGATGAAACAGTGGGGCCAGACGAGCATGAAGTGAGAGCAGTTCCTGTTTCCACGTGTTGATAGGTAAGTGCATTGAACACCTCCCCGTATTTTTAGGAAAAAATGTCAGGGGTTATCATGCCACAATAGGGCGTACGACTGTAGTACTATGCCCGATATCAACATGGGCGTAAATCGAAATAATACCAATAAGCGCATTACCCACGAATGAAACTTTGATATTCAAACAGCGGCTTAAACCCTATACGCTGATATACACCATTCCCATCCTGAGAAGCCTCCAAATAACACGCTGTTACCCCTTGTTGTTTGGCTTCATTCAACACATGAATGATCAATGCAGAGGCATAGCCCTTTCTTTGCTCTTCTACCAATGTGCCAATCTCATCAAGGCGAATAATATTATCCTGTTTTGATAACGTTAAGGCGCAAACTGGCTTTCCTTCAACATACAAAGTGTAGTGCTGTAAATCTTTTCCTGCGTCCAATGCGGCCTGATGACATTGCTGATATTGTTCAGAAAGCAAATCCCCTATCTCAAAGGCACTTTTTATCGGGCCTGCCCAATCGGATAAACAATGATCAACACACCGAACTTCATATCCCACAGCCAAAGCATTTTTCAACTGCCAGTTCATCAAATCAAGCTGCATCGCTGTCGTTATGCCATCAGGATCGAATACAAACCCAGCTTGCCCAATGACTGACAAAATCTGTTTGTCTGGTTCAATAGCGATAATCGAAAAAGGTAAATCAATTTTCTCATCCATCCATTGGATCCCTTTTTGCAGGGGATCTGCAATTTGCACATGATTATCCATCAACAACAAAAAATTTAATGTGTGAACCTCCACACCCGTTATATAAATCCTGACATCATCACAGATATGTTTGCAAATTTGGCTCACAGATGAAAAAAAATAATCCTCGATTTTATGATGGGCTAAAACAGCCTTTGATAATTGATATTCTTTCATATTGAGCCTAAACATATTTTTATAATAAGTAAGACTAAGAATAAATCGCCAGAAACAAAGTCATATCAATAACACTTCACTGGCTGTAATACGAACAAATTATGATGAACAATCAAAGATATTTATTAGAAAGACGGCTGACATCACTAAAAACAGCTTCAGACACCGACCTGTAAGCCACCATATAGAATAAAGATACTTATTATTGTATATAAAATACGCATACAGATTTTCGGGGGCTAGACCTGATACCAAACTGTGCCGTATAATCCTGACCATTCAACGGCCCCTTAGCTCAGTGGTTAGAGCAGGCGACTCATAATCGCTTGGTCGCTGGTTCAAGTCCAGCAGGGGCCACCAGAATTATCAAGGGGTTGCATCAAAAGTGCGACCCCTTAGTTTTTTCTAGGATACCCATAGGATACCTTCTGGCAATAGCGTGAGGTATAACCGATTAACACCGCTACGGTAATGAAGCGTTCTCGTATTTCCCTCTGTGACACTTATCACATTCCCTGAACATTAAGATGCCTAGATAAATAACAAACAGATGGATGATTATTCCTGCGGCTTGTCGCGCACTTTACGCTCAATGGGTTGACCATTCGAATCAAAGTAGCGGCTAGGCCAGATTTCAGAGGGATGTATTTCGAGGTAGTTAGCGATAATCCATTCGCCTTTAGGCCACGGGCGAGAAAGTGTATTCGCTAATGTTGATGAACTGAGTCCAGCTTCACGGGAAACAGCCGCTAAGGTTGTACCGCGCTTACGTAATGCAGCAATAATATCGGCTTGATGCCAGTCATTTCTAACGTTATTCATTCCTGCTACCCCTTCCATTAATTTATATTGATGGTGGCGATCCAGACAGGGTTCTCACAACTGGGAGCTATCTTCCAGCGAGGCCGAAGCCTCCCCCGCCTGAACCGCCATTGAAAGGGCGATAGCAGACACACTGGTAGAAATTTCCTACCAGTGGATAGCTCTTTACAAGGGTGAGAATCCTTGACCATTGGATTTTGCCAATGGCGGGGCTACTTTAACTGATTGGTTTATCTGACTCAATAAGCAAACTCGTATAACCGCTTAACTTTTTGCGTTATATTCCAAAATATGTTCGACACTGTTACTATTTTTAGCTTAAAGTAAAAGCAAACTCTTCATTCTCTACTTGGCATACGCTAAAACACATTAGTAACACAATTAAAGGTCAGTACATTAAATGTTCTGACCCTATAAAAGGAGGTTTAGACGAATGAAGAAGTTATTACAGATAAAATTAAAAATATACTATGTCCTTAATATATAATGTTCATTTTCTATTTATACTTAATAATAATCTAATGAAATTAATTAAAGACAATCGATAGTGATATCAATCAAAATTATCTCTAATGAATCGACCTTGATTATCCAAATTGTCATTATGCCAACCTCTATTAATGACATGCTTTTCAGGTATAAACTTCCATATTCTTATTTTATGATTAAAATGATTAATAGCAGCTCCATCCATACCTGTAGATTCAAACCAGTTAAAGGCTTTTGAACCACGAGCTTGTGCATCAATATCCCTCAGAGCAGTATAAATATGCTTTGCTACTTTTAATTTGATTTTTTGTTTTTTTGTCATTCCACGTCGACCACCTTCTCTACGACAATGAAATTTATTACCATAATATCCAGCAGCTCCCATCATAAGGTCACAAACTTGTAACCTCAAAGAATGTGAACTATTTTCATACGTTACATTTAGGGTAATATCGTTTCTATCAAAGAATCTTGGTAGATCTTCCACAAATTGCTTAAGTTTATTTTTGTGTTTTTCGCTGGAATGGCCATCAAGTCTGATTAATATTTCAGTTCCGTTTGGATCTTGTGGTAAATGCTTTATGCCAAAGATATTCTTAATATATTGGTAGTACAGCTTGAACTGTACATCTAACTCAGATTCTTGTTCCGTTTGAGCAACATGAAAAGATCTATCTCTAAACATTTGTCTATATTTGATATCATTATTCAATATATAATGCTTGAGACAATCAATTAGGGCAATGTAGTATAATTCATTTTTTGGGGATACATTAGACCACTTAACTTCCTGTAATATATCAAAACGTGTTCTTACTCTCATTAAAGCTGTTTGCAGACTATCAATATTGGACTCCAATCCCATTATCCCGCCAAAAAAACAATGATACCTATTTGGTGGAGGAGTTCCGTGTGTCCATGCTTCATCTGCAAATATTTGATATTTAGCCATAAAAACTCCAAAAAAAAACCCATCTTCCTTAAGAGCGCCGCTTGTCGTACAACAAGAAGCTCGGGAATCAGGGTTCTTTGATTAGTATTAACTATATAAAAAAAAAATACAACTATTTTACGCCTGATTAATTCTTACATGTTCATGAAAAATACATACATACCAAAGCTGCATACTTATATACCAGAAAAACATAACAAATGTCACATCATCACCAGTAATTATTTATCATATATTTTATTTATACTATTCAATTCTAACTAATTAATTCCCCAATCAATCAATTTCAAGTTGAAATAGTGACGATTGTATTTTTATTTTCATAATAATTAAAACAACCACAATTTTAATATATACGCATTAAACTTGAAAATGCATGAGAGGATATAATTCATCTTGTTGATTTTTAATATTAATTTAAAAAACCAGCACCTTGAAGTTAAATGAGTATATTACTTATATTCCATCAAATAAGGCCAATCGCTTCTGTTGTTCCTCACTTATTGTAAATGCAAATTCTTCATGCTCAATCTGCCATGTGCCAAAACTCATCAGGAATGCAATTGCGGGATCGATTTTATTTGCTGATTTCTTCTTATTCGGTTTGATATTGGCATTCGCGTCAATTTCCATCACCACATTGGACATTGCCCACATGAGCACCGGATCGCCATTGTGACGAATGACCTTACGATTTACGAATACCTCGGCAAATTTTGCCACAGGGCTAAAGCGCATATAAGTTTGCGGGAACGGCTCAACGTCCAGCCCAGCGCCTTGTAGTTGCGTTCTTAAGTGAGTGGCATTCCATGTATCAAAGCCCACCAGCTTAATATCAAACTGCTGACTGTCGTTGAGAATATCATCACGGATACGATCATAATCAATGCAGTCGCCTGCTGTGGTGCGTATCCAGCCTACTTGTACCCATTGATGATAAACCGCCCGATTCTTGTTGGCTGGGTTTTGTAACTGGGCTTCGGGCAGGTAATGGCGGGTCAGTACTAACAGTTCATTATCCACGGGGAACGTGTAACAAATGCTGGTGATATCACCTGTTGAAGATAAATCCAGTCCAGCGTAACACTCCAGTCCTTTAAGATCTTCTTCATCATAATCACTCTGGCAGGCTTTCCATGCGCCTTCCCCCATCCACGGGGTTTCGCCCTGACACCAGATATTAAAGCGTTTGGTTAACATCTCCGTCCATTGGGAGGGAATGCCCCGCGCTTTCTGGATAGTGTCATGTAAGGCTGCACCGTCTACCGATACATCAAGATTAGGGTTAGCTTTTATCCAAAGAGCTTCATCATCAATCTCGTTCTCGTCGTCCAGTTCGTAAATCAGGGCGAACAGGGATTCGTTTTGTTCTTCGCCATCCAGAGTATCTGACAGCAATAATCATAATGCTGTTTACAGGCTGAAATAACGTTACTGCCCGCTGTGGTAATGGCAAACAGGATACCTTCGGGGCGTGCGCCCATCCCCAGCTCAAGTGCAGAGTAAACCACATTATCAGGGTGTAAATGATATTCATCGACAATCGCCAAACTGGGATTTGTGCCCTCAATCGTAGCGGCTTTGGCTGCCAGTGGTTTTAACAGGCTGTTGTTTTTGGGATAGGTGACTTTGTGTTGCTGGATAGTTACCCGTTTTTTCAAGGGCTTTGATAACAAGCTCATCTGGCGGGCATCATCAAACACGATACGCGCCTGATCACGACTGACGGCGGCGGTGTAAATATCCTGCTGCCCTTGTTCCATCACCAAGAACCAGTTAGCCAAAATTGCGGCAACGGTAGATTTTGCATTTTTGCGCGGCACCTGAATATAAGCACTGCGATATTTTCGCCGTCCGGTCGCTTTGACTTTGAAGCCGAACAGGTTAGCAAAGGCGAATTGTTACCACGGCTCAAGCATGATGGGCTTACCGCGCAAGTGGCCTTTGACATGCGGACAGACACGGGAAAAGGCAATAAAACGCTCGACCACTGCCGAATCAAACACATAAAGCGGGTTATTCAGGTCGTTAAGGTAGCGTTTTACGGCTTGTTTTACACGCTTACAGGCCGGAATTTTACCGTTTTCGATATCAAAAGCGTACTGTTCCCAAGCATTCATAGGCGATCCAGCTCGTCTTCTTCCTCAGTTTCCACCGGATTTTTACGCCGTGATACGGGATCAAAACCCAACAATGATGACATTTTTATCATGATTTTTTCGGCATCGGCTTTGGCACTTAATGACGGATTTCGGCTCTCGCTGCCCTGACTATTAATGATACTAAATCCCCTGATATCAAGGTCTGCCACCGCTTTTCGGTAAATGGCATAGTTCACGCAATAGAGTTCTAGATTGTTCCAGTCAGCGGCGTTCAGGTCTTCCCGCTCACTTAAAATTTTACCTTTAGCCTTCCATTGACTGGCAGCGATATCATTAAGGTAAGTTGGCGGTTTTGGCGCTCTTGTCATGATTTTTTCCTTGTCGTTTTATTTTCAAAAAAATTGCCGTGCGTAAAAATTGAAGGAGGGGGCGGTTCCGCTGGAAAGGACATTTGTCATTTTTGATACCCCCACCTCGTTATTTCATTGAGTGATTATTTTTTGTTAACCAGTCACGATACTTTACAGCTTCAGTTTCCTGCTGCCGATAAATCCTCTGCTTGCGCTTCGCTCTGGTGATGGGGTCAGTCTGCACGGTCTTACGGTTATGGCAGGTCTGGCATAACGCTTGATGGTTCGATGCAGGACAGAACAGCACATCAGCGTCACCCTGTATCGGGATAATGTGATCCACAATGATTGCAGGTGTGTAAATACCCTGCTGTAAACAATGGGCACATAACGGGTTGGCTTTCAGGTAGTGCAGCCGATAGCGTCCCCATCGATTGCTGTAACCTCGCTGGATTCGGGTGCCGCGTTGCTTATCCTGCTGGCGTCTGGCTTCTCGCTGGTGTTGCTCGCACTCGCATCGGCCTGATTTCACTCGCTCGCGACAGTGCGGATAGCTACAACGTTTCAACGGTTGCCACGGCATCAGTAAACGCCCACATCACGATAGACAGACCACAGCTTCCAATGTCTTGCTTCCCTTGATTCCGTCCAGCCAGTCAGGTGCTTTAATCACACCCGCCGCCATCATACCGTCTCTCATGATACTTGCGCTGTGGCACTGTTGTGCCAGCCCCAAACCCAGTGTTTCACGGCAAACGGTGACAGGAGAACGCCCCAAAAATCCATCGTCGGTGGCATAGCGCAGATGTAACACTTCTTCTTGTAGGTAGGTTTTGACCTTGCCGCTATAAGGCTCGGTGATGGTATACGCGAACCGATGATCGGATAATCGTTGTGGTACGACTGCTGACGGCGGGTAAGGGTGTAATGACTGTGGCTGCCCATCCCGTCCCCAAACAATCACCGCATACGCATTGCCATTCAGCAGGCAATGACGCATCAGAGTTCTTTTGAACTGATACGGTGTCTGGCAGTCATTCGGGCACTCATTCAGCAGATAATCAACGGGGTGATCACTCAGCCATTCGCGGGATTCTTTGCCGTTCTGGTGTTGAACCCGATAGAGGTAGCAAGGCATGGAAGCCACCGCTTCACTAATCACCGTGACAGCGTTCATCACTGCGGGTAAACCTTCCGCTGTAGACGGAGAAACATGCTCGCCCGATTTGGTATTAGCCATGCCTGCATTCATCCAGCGTTATGCTGCGGGTTTCAGGGGGTTTTCGTGTAAAAGGCCACATCATTACACCTCAGACAGTTGCAGCCAGTAATGACGCAAATCCACAAGGCAGGGTTTAGCGGCATTCAATGAACGCTTGGCAATTTCAACGCCACTTTCAAGATAGGCAGGTAAGCTGGTTATGGTGATTTCCCGTAATTCAGCCTCCAACACGGTTCTGATATAAGGTGTCTGACTGGTATCCCACTGATCTTTAATGGCACGAAAACCAAAGGACATGCCTTGTATATCCCCGCGTGCAACCAGTGTTAATACATCGTGCCCCAATTGGGTATCTGGCGGCGTTAATTCGAAACGTAATCCGGTGGCATCTTCGGCAAGCTGCAACGTACCGGATGTGGTACGGCCTAACAGGTTCATCGGATCATGCTCATACAATGCCCTGATATCAGCTCCTGTCGCTAAACTGGCGTTAAACGCGTTTGGTACGAACTGTTCGATAAACTCATCCCACAGCACGTGTGATCGGCTGTTCCACTTAATCACATAGCCTGTCAGCGTCTTATCACGGGCAGACAATGTTGTTGTACGGATTTCAAAATCATGCTTCATTGATGGACTCCAAGGCTTGGAGAGGGGCGCAATACCCCTCCTGCTTAGTTGCTGGACGCTTTCACTTCCAGTACCTTAATTGCGTTGGGATCCACCAGCCCGCCACCCAGATATTTATCGGTATGTACCTTATAAAATCCCGGCTCGGTGATATTGTCAGGACGAGTACGAATGCCCGTTTCATGGTCAACAATAAAATAGCCCCGTTTGAAGTCACCCAGACCGATCACACCTTCCGGCATAAATTCGAGATAGTGGACAGGCAAGCCCAGCAGCATATCGGGATCACCCGCCTGTAAACGTTCCCGCCAGATATAATCACCATTGCCGTTTTTCAGTTTCTGCACCTGAGCAGCGGTGCCGGAGTTCATCACCCGGACAGCATTTTTACGGTATTTGTTCTTGAGCAAGAATTTCAGGTCAATCAGGCTATCGGTGGAAAGTGCGGTTACTTCCAGCTTTTGCAATGTGCCAAATACGCGAATTTTGTCGGCTTGGGTATCACGGGGATAAGACAAAAAGCCTTTGGATTTTTTATTGCCGTCACCGTTGACGAGATCCGTTTCTTCGGTATCGACAAAGGTGTCTGCAATCTCTGAGGTCAGCCAGCCCAAGATATCGACATCACTAAAATCGATAACCTCTTGAGTAGTCTTCGGATAAGCGTAGATGGGGAATAGTTTGATACTGACTTCTTCCATTTTTGGCGTGGCAGTCTCACTATGTGCCTTGCCTTCTTCCCCGTGGTCTACAGCTGCGCCCCCGACCGAAGCAAGTTGTTTATATTCATTGCCGTGTGTGGTTTTCATTGTACAGATCCGGCGCATAACTGACTCATCAATTAGTTGTTGCATGATTTGTTTGTTCAGCTCAGGGATAACGGTATAGCCACCGTCTGAGGAAACCGCCGTAGACAAGGTGCGGGTTTCGCCCGTCACGATGTAGTGGCGCAATTCGTCATTGCTGAATGTTTCACTGGCTGGCTGTTTTTTTGCCTGACGGCGTTCTTCATCAACCAAAGCCTCATAACGGGCAATTTCAGTATTCAACGTGTCGGACTGGCTGCGCAGTTCGTGGAACTGTTTGGCTTCATCGGTATTGAGTGGGCGCTTTTCGTCTTCCGCTTTGGTGAGCAGCGAACGCATTTGATAGGTTAAATCGGATTTTTGTTGGCGTAATTCGAGTAATTTTTTCATGTTTTTTAGTGGTTGTAGTTATATATCAACACTATTTAACAACATGAAAAATAATAAAAAGCCTCTGAAACTCAAAGGCTAAACATGAGAAAACATGAGTGCGAAATATTTACAAAAATTTTCATTCACAAAGTGATAAATCTTTCACGTAAGTTGTTGGTGACATCCACGATATTTTATCACATGTTAAATAGCCATCATTTTTTAACTTATAACCCACATAAAAAGAGATAGGTAAACTAATGATAAATGATGCAATCATCAACTTACTTAAGTAATTAACAATCAACTTGTTAAATTTAGGTAATCTATCAAAGATAAAGAAAAAAATAGAGGCCGATAAAGAATAAAATAATAGAGGGGAAGACATAACACCTATAACTACAGTGCCAGAAAATGTTATATCATCTTTCATTAGTATCAATGAAATAGCAGAATCAATAACGAAGCTCATCATAAATGCCATAAATAATAATAGTAGTAGCGTACCTAATGCTTTAAAGTATTTACTATTCACCTAATTTTTCCCATCGCATTAAAAATATATTTTGAGTCTGCTTCCGGTGTTCTGGGCTTTCTTTTCATTTCTTCTTTTAAAAATGCTATTACCTTTTCGCTTAGCCCATATTGTTTATCAATAAAATCCAGACCATAAGCTACTGCAAAACCAGTAAGCAAAACTATTCCGGCAACGGCAATAATACTACCACCTAAAGCGGCTGTAGCAATTAAAACTGACCCTACAGCCCAAGAGGCTGTCGCGATAATAGCGGTTTTAGCCATATCCATTGTTATGTTTCCGATAAAATCGGCTAACGTATATTCATCCTTAAAAATACTTTCTATCACTCGATATCCAATAGAAAAGATGATGCTGAATCTAACACCGCTGATAATACTTGCATTAAGACCCTGTTGCCCTATTCCCATGGCTAACATTTGAGGATGATTGGCACGATATCGTGTACCCATGATACGTTGTCTGAGGCCAGCATATCCTGACAGGTGAATATACCTATTTCCATTTGCCCCCACATGTATTGTCGCGGTGATACTTAATCTCCTAAACTCTCTGCAAACTTCAGAGAACCCATGTGCATCATAAATATTTCCGGCATAAGCAGATATAGGATCTGTGACAGAAAATACATACGACATTGGATTTTTTTTCTTGCTTTCTTCCTCCGAGCCTCTTGCAAATGCTTCTCCATAACTTGGGTTTTGTGGATGGCTAGGACTGATATCCTCAATAATACTTTTGGCTTGCGCTAATGTAAGAACAAAGTGATATTGGGTATTATCCCTCAATACTTTTTCTAGCCCAATGGCATCAAGAAATTCATGCTGAGGCTTTAGCTGATTAATCCCCACATGCCCCCTTAAAACATCCCCCATATAGCCATCCCAAGTGGGATTATATTTCCTATGTGTCATTCCTTAATTCTCCGTAACATCCAATATCAATTAATAATTGATTGATTGACTTGTGTCATGCATCCCCAATGCAGCATCAATTAGGCAGGATATAACAATAATACTTATCTATTCCAGCATGGATAAAAGTACACCAGTAGAATTGTGATTAATCTCTATTCTTAAATAAAATCAGACAATTACCTAATTGATATTTCAGGTAGTACAAAAGATAAAAGCTCATCCAATTATTTTTCTCATGACCACGACGCTATATAACTGCATCAATTTCCACGGGATTACGGGATAAATGTCATTTTTACCTTATATTTCATTCGATTAACTTATCCCACATTATCCCGCTTATCCCGAAACGCAGTAGCAATATTTTTAATTCTTTACTATTCAATGAATTATATCCTGCCAAAGAAAAAATGTTTTCGGGATAATCCCATTGTCACGCTAATACTTTATCTATAGTTACATCAAGTTACGAGATGTAATGGGAATGTAATGGGATAATTAGAATATATATAACTTACTGATATTTAACCAATTAAATGTTTATTATCCCGCATTCCCGTTATCCCAATGTTTTCTTTTTTACGTGAGGGTTAATCTTCATCATTGAAAACCAGAACCACAAACCGCCCCTGAGTGCCATTCACTGAAATAGTTTTACTGATAAAGCGGTCTTTCTCGGCTTTAATTAACATTCCAGCCTCTTCTAAAGCCTCAAATCCTGATCTCTTCTGTAATCCCTGCAAGATTTCCTCTTCAAATACGCTGGGGATAATGTGATATTCCGTCTGTCCATCATCACGGCGGTTATGTACCAGATAACCCGCGAGATTGTTAATTCTCATGGCGTTAACAGTGTCTATGTTTCCATTCAGTTTCCCATAGGTATAAGGTTGAAAACGCGACAAGCCGTATTTCTGGATAAAGTCACGGGCACGGGTGATGACGTGATATTTTTCACGGTTCCCGATACCAAAATCCGCTAACCAGTCATCAAAACTTTGCTTTATCGCGCTGTGGCAATCTTCCTTACTCCAGCCTGTAATATGGGTTGCCAGTTCTCCGGCAGCATCCAATAAAGCAAAGCGAACAGCAACACGCTTTACTTATGCTGTAGCTTCTTCTGGCAGGCTATCAAGCTACTCTTTTTCTTTACGAGTTACCGTTTCTATTGCCTGTTCCTGATTTTCAGACAGCCACATGATCCACGCCCGCCCAGCCGTGCCACAATAACGTTTTGATTCGCGTTTGATTGCCCTTGCGTGTGCATAACCATCCTCATAACCATTGAAAAACTCCGTATCAATAAACGGCACACTCAACAGCCTGACTAACTGCCCTGCCTTTGGGGTAATTCCACCTTTTATCAGGAAGGTTTCTAAATCTTCCTCTCCCGTCGAAAGGGCGGCTATCTTCCAGCGAATAACCGCACGGTTTCCACCTTCCCGTTTCCCCTGAATTTTGCCGACACCATTAAATAAGCTGTAGGCACTGTTTGCCACTTCCTTCGGATTAGCGCTTTGCCCGATTTCATCAATCGGCAAAAAACCATCATTACGGGCTGCCGCCTCGTTATTTAAACCGTGATGGGTGCCATGCCATGATAATTTCAGTTCTTCGGGATCACCGTATAAGCTACTGGCGGCTTCAACGGTAGTCGTTTTACCTGCTGAGGACTGGGCGAACAAATGCACACCAAAACAGCTCCCCCCTGTTAACGAGTTGAGCGGCGCAGCTAATCCCACCAGCACCCCCAGCATCATTGAACGGTTGCCTTTCATCAATGAAGCAACGCGGTTTTTCCATTCGTCAGCCGCTCCCCTGACCACATAGCCCATAACCGCCGATGTCCCATCACAGAATGCGACAGGCATATACTGTTGACCGATAATCTCACCATCCGGCATGACATACGCCCCACAGTGCCAACCTGCCGTTTGTGTGACTTCCCACTGGCGGCGATCTCCGCTGCGCCGTAAGTGGTCGGATAAAATCGGTAACAGGCTATTTTTGGTTGTGATATTAATTCCCCTCGAACGCAACCGCGCCCAACCTATCGGCATCCCGATTTCACGGCGGGGTAAGGCTTCAAAGGTCAGTTTGTCTGTGCCTTCCTGAGATAACCTTCCCCGCCATCGTTACCAATACCGACGACTTCCATGTAATCACTCAGCCATTTTTCAATCTCAATGATTTCCCCGTTCTGTTCTTTAGGTTCGACCCAATAAATACCGCCCTTTCGTGTATCAACATGTGGCTTTAACGGATCGTGTTCTTTTTTCTGGTATTCGACTGATTTTGGCACGGTTTTTTCTTTTCCTATCTGACATAATCCTTCACTCAACGCTTGCTTTGCTGCCTCAATGCAGTGACGCTGGCGATAATCATCCCAATCGGCTTTTTCTTTAGTCGGTGGTAAAGATACCCACCCACAGATAGAGCGGCCTTTTCTGCGGCAATCTTGCCGACGTTCTTTTTTAGTTTGCCGTTTTTGTCCCGTTCGCCTTGTTCGTGCCAGTCATTATCAGCCGCAAGAATGATTTTCGCGTTTGGCCATTGCTTTCTGACCAATTTATTATTTTCTACCAAGCCTGCATGTTCCAGTATGGCTTGTTCTATTCTTTTAGCTGGCTCCTGCAATTCATCAGCACCAAAATGTAAATACCCCTGAGTAACATCAGCACTGCGTAATATTCTGTGATTCATCAGGCGCTTCAAAATATAGTTACCGACGCCCACTAATTCAGCGATTGTACCGAACGTGCGACGGGCATCGTTCCATTTGAAGGGTATCGGTAATGGGAAGTTCGAGCGGATCGCCGTTTTTGGTTGTTTCTATCCAGAAGTAATGACCTCCCATATTCACACGATCCCAAGTAAGGTTAAAAATCTCTGACTTACGTAGTCCAGTAAACATAGCCATTTCAACCGCGTCACATGCAGCAACGGCGACATCATCCCTTCCATTTTCGGCTTTATCCCGAACAGTAGCTACCCAAGAACTTCAAGCGCCTTTGCCCTGGCGTTATCAATGGAGAGATCAGGAAATCGGCCTAATATCGCGCGGATAAACTTTCCGTTTCTCTTTCTGGAAATGCAAAAGCTCTTAACTCCGCTCGTACCGATACGAATACGTAAACCATTTACCACCGTATCACCATACTCAACTTGTCCGCGTTCTGCGGGTGGCAGGCTTTCCAGTTTGGCTTTCGTGAATTTGAAAGTTTCCACATCTCCCCCTCTATATTGAAAAGTGAAAACCCACTTTTCCATTGTTACCAAGCAATGAAGGTATCCTGTGAATCGTTTTCAGGCTGTAGGATACCTATAGGACACCGTAGGCAAGTATTTTAGGTTATTTATGGGTATTTATACAGTGGTTGTGAATTTTATAATTTATTGAAAATAAACAATAAGCATAAATAGGTAGGAAGTTATATCCAGCCTCATAATCGCTTGGTCACTGGTTCAAGTCCAGCAGGGGCCGCCAAATTTTAGCTGTTAAATCAGCAAGATAGACCACTCAAACGCGAGTGGTTTTTTTATGCCTGTAGCAAAGTGTCGCACAACATTTCTGGACATTACTCTATTCACGATTTTTTACTGGATATTTTTAGCTCATCAAAACCAAGAGAAAAAAATTTTTGGGCAATAGAATAATTCTTATTGATTTCAGTTTCTCAATGACCACAAAGCCGCACTGTTACTGTATTTAAAAATTTCTTTTAGCCTTTCCTCGCGACCCAATTTCTCACGTAAAACAGATATTTCCGTTTTATATCAATTGGTTAACGTTTTCTCTGCGATCCGTTCTAGATCCAAAAACTGAAATTCCCTGAAAATCTTTTCACTCATTTCATTTTGCAATGTTCCCCACACTGCCCGTGCTGACGCGGTTTGGCGACTTGCTTTGTAGGATTTTAAAACTGAAATAATTTTTTGATCCAAAACGTGCAGGCGGGTGCGGTGTAATGCGTTTTACGTCAGGTTTACGTTTATTTCGTGGGGATTGTGCTGCGTAGACGTGACATAGACACGCGATCCAAATTAACCACGAGGGGAAGTCAGCTTAATTGATTATGGCTCTGTGTACGTCTGATTGCGTTTTATGGCGGGTAATGAATTTGAAGGATAAGAAAGCAAATAGTATACAATTAAACTTTATGGGTATAACACCTATAAAGTTATTGAACCCTCGAATATTTATAGGCATTATACCCACACACTAACAAAACGGAGGGTTGATGAGCAGTGCAGAGTTAATAAAACGCCTAATAGCTGACGGATGGATAAAAGCAAGACAAGACGGAAGTCATGTCACGTTAACCAAGTCGGGAGTCATGAAGATAATCACCGTACCGCATCCTAGAAAGGATGCTTCAAAGGGCATTATCAGGCAGGCACAAAATATTTCAGGATTGAAGTTGCTATAGCACAAGGAGCGGTCTAACCGCTCCTTCTCTGCGCTACTCATCATAAAACAACGAGGTACACTATGATTTATCCACTCTTTATCTTTAAAACCGAAGATGGGTTTGACGGTTACTTTCCAGATGTTGAGGGCTGTTTTTTCGCTGGCGATACCTTGGAAGACACTATCCGTGATGCTGAAAGCGCTTTCGGGCAGCACATGGAAGTTTTGACTGAACAAGGCGGTTATGTTCCTGCCCCTAAAGACCCATCTGATTACATCAATGATTCTCGCTTGTCTGAGGATGGCGGAGTTATCGCGCTCATTGAGTTAGATCCCGCTAAATATGAATCAAAGGCGGTCAAATTTAATTTAACCATGCCCGGCAATCTATTAACCGCGATAGACCGCTACATTGAGAAAAACGGACACTATAAAAACCGTTCTGCTTTTCTCGCTGAATTAGCCAGAAAAGAAATTGCTCATCCCTAATAGATCAGGGCAGGAAACTGCCCTGACGCCAAGATTAGCCAATCACCGGCGAATACTTCTCTTGCAACCCCTCCGATTTAGCGGCCGTGTTGCGTATCACGCTGGCGTCCTCCGGCGTGCCGGTGTTGTGATGGGTATGGGCGGCAGTCAGTTCGGCCAGCTCCCTGACCACATCCAGTGTCTCTAACATTAGGTCCATCATGTTAAGTTGCTGACTGCCTACCCAGACCACGGGGCAACGGGACGGCCTGATACACCGGCGCGGCGGCGTTTTGACCGTCATCATCCAGCAATTGCATATCCACGGCGTAGTGTGGCCGAAACGGGTCAAAAATATCCCCACAGGCCGTGCTTTCCATGTGGGCCTCAATCCGGGCGAACTTGGGCAAGTGCAGGCCAGCCGATAACTCGGGTAAGCGGCATCCATCTGCCGCTGTATCGGGGTTTTGCTCTCCGATTGGTGGCCTTTGGGCAACCACGTGATGGCCATCTTTTCATTAGTTATGATTAACCTTATTCAGCCGCTGTTGGTTGACCACAAAGCCCGGCCGCAATGACTGGATCATAGGCAGGGTTATCCCGTCTAAAAATCCCCAAAAATGCCTTACTCCTTATGGCGTGGGAAGTATGGTAATAACCTACCGCCAGTGGATCTCAAGATGCTGCTCAGCCAAGGGATCTATAAGTGGAAAAAATGATATGTGTAATGTTTTGAATGCTTATTTCATCAATGCAAGAATAAAAACCAAACCCACTATTCTTTATTAATTTAAATTTAATTAATTTCTTATTGAATTAACCAACACTTAAATAACGGTAAAAATAGAGTAAGTATTCAAGGAGTATTGAAGGTTTATAACAAATACATTCGTAACTTCAATAAAACATCGAATTTATCACCACGTCATTTTAAGTTACTCGTTAATAACAATACGAATATATTCCCAAGCATCATTCGAATCCTCTTCAAAAATGAAGTTGTATAAAAAATGACATCGCGTATCCAAAGTGGGTTCATCAACAAAACGAATAAAAAATAAAATTCCATTCATGACATAAATGAATTTATTTTTGCTATATTACACCCAAATTTAAACTAACAGATTAAATGGACAAAAAATAACTAAAAAGCAGTTAATATGGTATAAAAACCAATAAAAAAACAGCAATAATATCTAGAAAATAAAATAAAATCCTCAATGAGATGGTGAATAGAATAATAAATGTAACAGGACTATCAAAATTTATTTAAACTATTTGGCATAAAAGTCACTATGTCATAAGCTATATAACTTCTTCTAAATCAGAGAACAATGATGAAAACGTCACATAAGCTATTAATCAGTCTGGCTTGCGTTGTCATGCTTTCAGGCTGCGCACGTAATACACCGATATTAACCCCTCAAACCACTATCATGACTCACAATTCTCTGCCTGATGTCAAAAAAGCGATTTTGGAAGCAGGCCAAAAACGTAAGTGGGTTATGACTGAAGTTTCACCGGGTGTCATTAATGGGTATTTGAAAAATCGTGATCATGATGCGCAAATACGCATCAATTATACCAACAAAAACTACTCTATTAACTATGTGACCAGTCACAATCTAAAAGCACATAACGGGAAAATTCACCGCAATTATAACCGTTGGGTCAATAATCTGGATAAAGACATTCAGTTAAATTTAGCCCTGCTGAGTAATCATTAAGCACCCATATTAAAGCCTATCCCAAGTAATCATCCATTTCTGATGAGATAGGCTTTCTTTTCAATCTATTTACTGACAACAGGTATATTAGATACATGATCTCTGCCTATAATTATGACAAAGATGAACTCAGTGCCCTTGAAGCCATCACTGAGGCTCAACGCATTGCCTTTGCTCCCATGCTATTTCAGACTGCAATCGGGCTACGTGATTGTGGCATTTTATCTTTCTTAGATAAAAACCATAAAAACGGCGCAACGAAAGAGGAAATATGTAGCCATTCTGAATTAGATGGGTACGGTGTAGGTATTTTGCTCAATATGGGATTGAGTGGCAGAATTATCATCAAAAAAGATGAGCGTTATTTCATCAGCAAAATTGGCCATTATTTGTTGCATGATAAAATGACCCGCGTCAATATGGATTTTACCCAAGACGTTTGTTATCAAGGGCTATTCCACCTAAAAGAATCGCTTATGAAAAATAAGCCCGCCGGTTTGAAGGTTTTTGGCGAATGGTCAACTATTTACCCAGCGCTGAGCCAATTGCCTGAACCGGCGAAGACCAGTTGGTTTTCATTCGATCATTTTTATTCTGATTCGGCATTTAATGCAGCATTGAAAACCGTTTTCTCCATGATGCCCGGCGTGATTTACGATGTGGGAGGCAATACAGGAAAATGGGCATTGCGCTGCTGCCAATATGACAGTAAAGTCAGCGTCACTATTCTGGATTTACCCCAGCAAATAAAACTGGCTGAAGAAAATATCCGCAGCCAAGGCATGGCTGATCGTATTTTCGGCTACCCTGTTGACATGTTATCGGATAATGAACTCCCCACAGAAGCGGATATCTGGTGGATGAGTCAATTCCTGGATTGTTTTTCCGAAACACAAATTGTAGATATTCTGCGCAAAATCTCAGCAGCGATGAAACCCGGTGCACGGATCTGCATCATGGAACTGTTCTGGGATTGTCAGCCTTTTGAAGCGGCGGCTTATAGCCTTAATGCAACATCGCTTTATTTTACATGCATGGCAAACGGCAACAGTCGCTTTTATAGCATTGATGACTTTACCCAGTTCCTGAATAAAGCAGGGTTGGTCATAGAAAATCAAATTGATCAGTTAGGGCTTGGGCACACATTACTGATCTGCAAAAAGCAGTAACGAACGGTATTTCATGAAATTGACATTGGATATTACAGATTGGCAGGCCATCGCTCCGGGGCTTTCCACGCCTGAAGAATGGGCAGCATGGTCTGCATCATCACCCGCAATCATTGATGAGTCGCACCCACTGACAAAATGCACCCAACTTCCCATGATGACGGCCCGCCGTCTCAGTTCTGGCAGTCGTCTTGCCGTGGATTGTGGTTTGGGAATCCTGCGCCGTAACCAAGTCGATGCCATTGTTTATACCAGCCGCCACGGTGAGCTGGAGCGCAATTATCAAATATTGCAAAATCTGGCGCTAACCGAGAGTGTTTCACCCACGAATTTTGCCATGTCCGTACATAATTCTTCAGTGGGCAATCTCACGATTGTGGCTAAAGCCCCTCTGGTTTCCTCTTCTGTTTCTGCTGGCATTGACAGTTTCCAGCAAGGATTGTTTGAAGCTTTGACGCTCCTCCATGTTGGTCACCGCAACGTCCTGCTCGTGGATTTTGACGGCGTCATTCCGAATTTTTACCACAATGCCATTCCGGCCAATACCCCCACTTATCCGTTTGCGGTCGCACTGCTGTTGGAACAAGGCCCACCTCTTTTATGCCAGAAACAGGTTCATTGTGATCCAAACGTTTCATCGTTAAGAACGGCATCACCTCTCCCTCAGAGCCTACAATTTTTACATGGCTGGTTGCGGGGCGATAAAAATTTTTCTGTTTCAGGTGAGCATTGCCAATGGAATTGGAGCCGATGAGATGATGAAAAAAGCAACCGTCAGTTTCACTGAACGCATTAATGGGTTCTGGCGTCTGCTCATGACCGGATTTTGTTTCGCTTTGTTTGGCATGGGAGGGTTACTTCTCTCCCTTGTCTGGTTTAATTTATTGTTGATTTTTCAACGCAACGAAGACAAACGCCGCCGTCTTGCACGTCATAGCATTTCGTTCAATTTTCGTCTGTTTCTTTTTTTGACCCGAAAATTGGGGGTGTTGGATTACCACTTTCACGGTCTGGAAAAGCTGCGGGCAGATAAAGGCTGCCTGATTGTTGCCAACCATCCAACATTGCTGGATTACGTCATACTGGCCTCCACTTTGCCGGATGTAGATTGCATCGTGAAATCTGCGTTGCTGCGCAATCCTTTTATCAATGGCGTGATCCGTTCCGCAGGTTATCTCATCAACAGTGATGCAGAAACGTTGCTGCCCATTTGCCGTGAACGGTTGGCTTCCGGCAGCAATATCCTGATTTTTCCGGAGGGAACACGCACAACGCCAGGGTTGCCCATCTCACTTCAGCGAGGCGCTGCCAATATCGCTGTGCGGTGTGAGTGCGATTTGCGGATAGTACACATTACTTGCAGCCAAACGATGTTAAACAAAAAAAGCAAGTGGTATCAAATCCCACCGAAAAAGCCGATTTACACCATCACCGTTGGCGATCAACTCACCAACGAGAATTTTGCTGTCGACACTGAAAACGGACATGCCATTGCTGCCCGTCAACTCAATCGTCAGCTAACTCAATTACTAACACCATCACATTAATAGATGTCGGATATGACGATGCAAGAATTACATATTGAAATAAAACAACTCATTATAGACACCCTGAATCTGGAAGATCTCTTACCGGCTGACATCGAAACCGATGCCCCCCTGTTTGGCGACGGTTTAGGATTGGATTCCATTGATGCATTGGAACTGGGTTTGGCAGTCAAAAACCGCTATAGCATCGTGTTGTCCTCAGAAAGCGAAGAAATGCGCCAACACTTCGCTTCTGTCGCCACATTGGCGGCTTACATCCAATCGCAGCAAGTATAAAAACAGGGGGCATCATGGAAAAACAAGCCATTTTTCAGGAAGTTTCGCAATTGTTAGTTCAGTTATTTGAACTGGCTCCTGAAGAGATTACCCCTGAATCACGACTGTATGAAGATTTGGAACTCGACAGCATTGATGCCGTTGACATGGTCGTGCATTTACAGAAAAAAACCGGACGCAAGATCAAACCGGAAGCGTTTAAATCTGTCCATACCGTTCAGGATGTTGTGGATGCCGTCGAACAATTATTGAAAGAAGAGTAATTGCTGAAAGAAAAGCAATTGTTGGAAGAAGAATAACCAGTTTAGCAGAGACACGCAGCAAACATTTGGGTAATCAATTGAACTCGTTAATTTTATTTCTCCGCATTGTGAATACCATGATGCTAATCGTCTGGCCTTTTTTGGTATGGGCGATGGTTAACTGCGGTCAATTTCACACAATGTTGGTTGTCATTATTCTGTTTTTTGTTTTGCGATTGCTGCTGAGCAGGCAGCAATCCCGCAATCCGCAAAATAGTGGCTGGAATTCCGGATGGGTATTATCCATTGCCGGGATTACGCTGGGATTAGCCAGTTTATTTCTGCACAACCATCAATTGCTGATGTACTACCCAGTGGTTGTCAATCTCGTTTTACTGACTGTGTTTGGCAGTTCATTGCGTTATGGGCCTCCCATCATTGAAAGAATGGCTCGATTCAAAGAGCCTCATCTACCGCCAGAAGGCATTGCCTATACACGCAAAGTCACTTACATCTGGTGTCTGTTCTTTATGTTCAATGGCACAGTGGCGCTTGGCACTTGCCTGTATAACGATATGAACCTATGGACATTATGGAACGGAATGGTGAGCTATCTGTTAATTGGATCACTCATTTCCATTGAATGGTTGGTGCGCCAACGGGTAAGAAAAAAATGAAAGCACAACCCATATCCCAATGGCTATCAGAGGATAATTGCCCCAACAGGCTAATCAGTTGGGGCAGCAATACTCGTAATTTGAATACGCTTCGGCAAGATGTCACCGCACTCTACCGGCATCTGGAAACACTGGGCCAGACAACACGCTCAGCTTCCCGCTGGGCCCTATGTTTTGAGGATAGCTACTTTTTCTGTGTCGCATTGCTGGCAACGCTGCATGCAGGCAAGACACCGGTTATTCCCGGGCATTGCCGCGAAGCCCAATTACAGGAACAGCAATCGTTGTTTGATGGAGTGCTGACGGATTTGCCGCTGAATCTAACCTGTCCTTGCTGGCAGGTTGCCTCCTCTAATCTGGAGATGGCGGCCACCGCCCATGCATCCCTTGATACACCGCTACCCGCCATTCCTGCTGATGCAGCGCTGGTCATGTTCACATCCGGTTCAACAGGCATGCCCCAGCAAGTCACTAAACCGGTCGCGGTAATGGATCTTGAATCCCAGTGGCTGGCTTTCCTGTGGGCAGATAAATTGCAATCTTGTATTATCAGGGCTTCGGTCAGCCATCAGCATTTATACGGATTAACGTTCCGCCTTTGGCTGCCCATGTCCTTGGGTTTACCTTTCGACTGCAAGCAGGTGGAGTTTCCTGAGCAATTGGCAAATAGCCCGCGTTGTGCCCTGATAAGCAGCCCGGCTTTTTTGCAGCGGCTTGATGGTAAGCTCCCGGCCCCAGATTGCCATTTCGTGGTTTCTGCGGGTGGGCCATTGCATTTTAACCACGCCGAACAAGTCATGCGGTGGCTCAATATTGCCCCCAATGAGATTTATGGTTGTACCGAAACGGGCATTATGGCTTGGCGCAACCGCAAAACCGATGATGCCCTCTGGGTAAAATTCAAGGATGTGTCATTCTTCGGAGATGAAGAAGAAAACCTGCGTGTCTTTTCTCCCCTGCTCGCTGATCCCGCGGGTTTGGTGTTAGATGATCACGTTGATTTTGACGACCACGGTAACTTCACATTGCTGGGTCGCCGTGACCGCTCGGTAAAAATCGAGGAGAAACGCATTTCTTTGTCAGAGATCGAGCGCCGCCTGTGTGAAATCAATGAAATCACGGATGCCGCTGCGTTGCTCATCCGTCGGGGAAACCGCAACCACATTGGGGTGGTGGTGGTCTTGAAACAAGAAGCCCATCAACATTATCGGCAACAAGGGATACGCAAGTTTTCACACGCTTGGCGCGCCCAATTGAAACCGTTGTTAGAACCCGTCGCATTACCGCGTTACTGGCGAGTCATTGAGGCCATTCCCTTGAATGCTCAAAGCAAGCGCTCATGGCCTGCATTACAGGAACTATTTGATGAAACCCATTGAAATTCACCGTGAGCACCCCGCTCAGAATGAGGTCATAATACAACTGTATTTAGACCCTGATTTAGCTTGGTTTCGTGGGCATTTTCCCATTCAACCACTCTTGCCGGGTGTCGCTCAAATCGATTGGGCAATACATTATGCCCAAACTCTGCTTGCACCAGATTGGTCTTTTGCTGCCATTGAAATGGTGAAATTCCAGTTTCCTCTCCTGCCGAAAGACAAACTCCGATTGAAAATGAAATGGGAAGAAGAGAAGCACCTCCTGTCTTTCCATTATGATGTGGAAATCCCGAATGGCGACGGATACCAAACGGCAAGCCAAGGAAAGGTAAAGCTATGCCGTTGAGTGTGAACACAATGACGCCTTGTGTGGTGATCCCGTGTTATAACCACGGCAAAACCATGCAGGCTGTACTGGAGCAGCTCTCCTCCCATCAACTTCACTGTTTCATTGTGGATGATGGCAGCGACGCCGATACTCAACACCGTCTTGCCTTTCTGGCTACGTCTGTTGCCAATGTGACCCTGATCCGCCTTGAGCACAATCAAGGCAAGGGTGGCGCAGTGATGGCAGGAATGCGGGCAGCTGTGGCTGCTGGGTACAGCCATGCCTTACAAGTGGATGCCGACGGGCAGCACTGCCTTGAGGATATTCCCCTCTTTCTGGCTAAAGCCCAGCAATATCCTGCAAGCTTAATCTCCGGCCGCCCGATGTATGACGTTTCAATACCGAAATCCCGCCTTTACGGGCGCTATATTACGCATTTTTGGGTTTGGGTAGAAACCCTCTCTTTGTCCATCAAAGACAGTATGTGTGGTTTTCGGGTTTATCCATTGGCCGCCACGCTGCAATTGCTGGATAGAAAGGAGATTGGCCGACGAATGGATTTTGATATCGAAATCATGGTACGGCTGTATTGGCAAGGGACAGAAAGTGTCTTTGTGCCAACAAAAGTCACCTACCCTGAAAATGGTTTGTCCCATTTTGATGCGTTGCGAGATAACCTCAGCATTTCATGGATGCATACCCGTCTCTTTTTCGGCATGTTGCCGCGCATTCCATCGCTGCTGTGGCGCAAGCGCCGCCATTGGTCCGATATTGAAGAGCGTCAGGGGCTGCTTGGCATGAAATTTATGTTGGCGGTTTACCGGAAATTGGGACGCAAGCCCTTTGAGTGGTTGCTGTATCCCGTTGTCGGTTATTTCTGGGCGACAGGTGGCGCACAACGCCAAGCATCCCGCCAGTACCTTGAGCGCCTCAAGCACACCATGCAACGCAAAGGGTTCACAATGCCACACAAGTTGAACAGTTATCACCATTATCTCCGTTTTGGCGGGGCAATGCTGGACAAGATAGCAAGTTGGCGAGGTGATTTTAAATGGGGAAAAGATATCAAGTTTGCTGCGGGAGCAGAAGAAACACTCTTGGATGGCGATTCAGGCGGTAAGTTACTGCTGGTTTCACATTTGGGGGATATTGAAGTTTGTCGGGCTTTGGCCCAACACTCAGGGCAACAAACTATCAATGCCTTGGTATTCACTGAGCATGCTCAACGTTTCAAGCAGATCATTGAAGAAGTCTCACCGCAAGCAGGCATCAATTTATTGCCGGTTACTGATGTGGGAGCAGATACCGCCATCATGTTGAAAGAAAAAATTGATGCGGGCGAATGGGTTGCTATTGTGGGTGACCGGATTGCCGTCAATCCTTCGCGCGCCGATATGCCTCGTGTTGTCTGGAGTGAATTTCTCGGCCACCCCGCTCCGTTTCCACAAGGGCCATTTATCCTTGCCTCGGTATTGCGCTGTCCCGTGCTATTGATGTTTGCCCTCCGGCAAAATAACCAATTCAACATTTATTGCGAGCATTTTGCCAACCCGTTGGAACTGCCACGCAAACAAAGAGAGCAAGCGTTACAGCAGGCGGTGGATCACTATGCTTCCCGACTTGAACACTACACGCTGCAATCACCGCTTGATTGGTTCAACTTTTTCGATTTTTGGCAATTGCCGACGGATCGAGCCAATAAGGAATAATACATGCTAACTGACCCCCGTTTTACTGCCGAGGTTGAATTGACCGTGCCATTCCATGATGCCGACCCAATGGGGGTTGTCTGGCATGGCAATTACTTCCGCTATTTTGAAATAGCCCGAGAAGCGTTAATGAACCAGATCAATTATGGTTATAGCGAAATGCGTGAGTCAGGCTATGTCTGGCCTGTTGTGGATGCCAAGATTAAGTATCGTGCCTCGGTGCTCTTCGAGCAAAAAATTCGTATCAGGGCCACCATTGAAGAGTATGAAAATCGGTTGAAAATTGCCTATCAGGTTTTTGATGCGGCCAGCGGCCAAAAAACCACCCTCGGTTACACCATTCAAGTTGCTGTATCTGAAAAGACAAAGGAAATGTGCTTTGTCAGCCCAGACATTTTATTTGAACGTATGGGAGTCAAACCATGAATGCATGGCGGGGGTTCCAGTTCTTCCTGACAGTAAATTTCCTGCTGTTCAATAACGTGGCCCATGGCATTACGCTTGATGAATTGCAGCAACGATTCGCTCATCAACCTGTCGTTCGGGCTGATTTCAAGCAAGTGCGCCAAATCCAAGGGATGTCCCAGCCCCTGAACTCCAGCGGTGAAATGCTGGTTTCACCGCACAAGGGGTTATGGTGGCATCAGCAAAAACCGTTTCCACTGACAATGGTATTGAACGACAGTCACATGGTGCAGGTTTTGCCGGGGCAAGCGCCGCAAGTCATTACCGCAGATTCCAATCCGCAACTGTTCCAATTCAATCATCTGATGCGCGCCCTGTTTCAAGCCGACCGTACCGTACTGGCGGAAAACTTCACCATCGAATTCCACGATCTGGGACAGGAAAAATGGCGTTTGGTACTGACACCCAAAACTTCACCGTTGGACAAGTTATTCACGGCAATTACCCTGAATGGACAGAAAAATCTTGATGGCATTCTACTTGCCGATCGCCAAGGTGATCGCACAGAACTCTCTTTCACACAACACCGATTGACACCAGAGACGCTGAGTAATGAAGAAGAGCAACACTTCAAATTCTGAGCCGCACCTACCGGCATTATTCTGGTTGTTGGTGTGTGCTGCCTTGCTGATTGCCTTAACCGTTCTGCTGCCTCAATCTCGCTTGTCCACCAGCGTATTGGCGCTGTTACCCGCACAAAGTGCCGGGAACATGCCCCCCGCATTGCAAGAGGAGTTCATGCAGCGCCTTGACCGCCAATTGGTGTGGATGGTCAGCCCCGGCAAGAAAGAAGATGAAAAACCGGCCCAATACTGGTTGGAACATCTGCAAAAGGTGCCCTTTCTGACCCGCATCAAAGGGCCGATGACCACAGAGCAGCAACAAGCATGGGGTCGTTTTTACTACGAACACAGAAACGCGATGCTCGATCCCGCCACGCGTGGCAGATTGAAAGACGATGGCAGCTTGCAGGCAAACTGGATATTGTCTCAGGTCTATTCCGCTTTTTCCGGTGTCAGCGGGCAAGAATTGAGCAATGACCCCTTAATGCTGGTCAGGGGGTCACAATTGGCCCTCCAGCAGACATCCAGCCAATTGCGGCTTCAAAATGGCTGGTTGGTCGCCAAAGATAATGCCGGTAGAAATTGGTATCTGCTCCACGGTGAACTCCAAAGCCCCTCTTTTGATATGCAGCAAGGGCATCATGCTGTCACTGAACTGGAACAGTTGCAACAATCGCTGAAAACGCAATTTCCCGATGCAGAAGTGATGTCTCGGGGCACGCTGTTTTACAGTGATTACGCAACACAACAGGCAAAACACGATATTTCGACATTAGGCAGTGCCACCGTATTCGGGGTATTTTTATTGATCTACGGTGTTTTCCGTTCCTCCAAGCCGTTGTTGTTGTGTGTCCTCTCCATCAGTACTGGTGCATTGGCGGGTACAGTCGCGACATTAAGTCTCTTTGGTGAATTGCATTTCATGACGCTGGTCATGAGCATCAGTATCATCGGTATTTCCGCTGATTATGCCATTTACTATCTGACAGAGCGGATGGTGCATGGGCAAGAAGTCACGCCGTGGCAAAGTATGCAAAAAGTGTTGCCTGCTTTGTTAATGGCATTGGCGACGACGGTCATTGCTTATCTGATCATGATGTTCGCCCCTTTCCCCGGTTTGCGCCAATTGGCTGTATTCGCCGCCGCAGGGCTAACGGCGTCCTGCCTGACTGTCGTTTGCTGGTATCCTTCATTGGTAAAGAATCTGCCGGTACGCCCTATTCCTGCCATGATCACGCTCATGCGCTGGCTGGCTTTGTGGCGCCGCAACAAGCGATTTGCAATGGGCCTGCCTGCCATTTTGGCCATTTTTGCGGTACTGGGAATTTCCCGTTTGCAGATCAATGATGACATTGCCCAATTGCAGGATTTGCCGCAGGACATCCATCAGCAGGAGCAACGCATCGCCACATTGACCGGGCAACGCAGTGACCAAAAATGGTTCGTGGTTTACGGCGAGAATGCAGAACAAACTCTGCAACGGCTGGAATCCTTTATCCCAAAACTGGATGCAGAGAGGCAACAAGGCAACATTCGTGATTACCAACGCCTTCCCCTCTCTTCCCTTGCCCAGCAACGCAAGGATCTTGCACTGCTCAAGGCGGCCATTCCCCTTGTTATGGCCCGTTTGGCGGAGGCTGGGATAACCATCAAGCAACCCGATACTCACCCCATGACCGTCACACCGAACGAATGGCTCACCAGTGTTGTCAGCGAAGGATGGCGTTTGATGTGGATAACGTTGCCAGAGGGGCAAAGTGGGGTTTTGTTGCCCGTCAACGGCGTGAAAGACAGTGTGCTGATGCGCCAATTGGCGGAAAAACAGGAAGGTGTCAGTTGGGTAGATCGCAAACTGGCTTTTGATGAGATGTTTAAATTTTACCGCACCATGCTTGGTTGGTTGCTGGTGGGATCAATTATGCTTATCGCGGTCAGTTACCTTGTGCGGCTTGGTGTGCGGCGTGGTATCACCAGCATATTGCCCTCATTGCTGTCCCTCGGTTGTGGGCTGGCGGTTCTCGGTTTCAGCGGCCATAGCCTTAATTTGTTCTCAATTCTGGCTTTGGTTCTGGTGTTGGGCATTGGCATCAACTATACCCTGTTTTTCAGTAACCCAAGAGGAACGGCATTGACTTCTTTACTGGCAATCAGTGTCGCAATGTGCACTTCGTTGCTCACTTTGGGCATGCTGGTATTCAGTCACACTCAAGCCATCAGTAGTTTTGGCATCGTGCTGTGCAGCGGGATCTTTACGGCATTCCTGCTATCCCCGCTGGCAATGCCTGAACGCCAAAAAAGGAAAAAGAAATCATGATACGGCGATTTATCCTGTCCCTGACTTGCCTGTTGGCAGCCTGTACACATTTCCCGCAAGACAACTCGCCCAGTGCGTGGCTTAAACCGGGTGTCCGTGTTTTTCTGCCAGCACCCGCCATCACACCGGCCATTAATGAACAGCAATTGCTGACTGCAACGGTAAAGGGCAAATCACAGTCACTGATTGTGCTGCTCAATGCGGATGCCCAGCATCTGTCACTGGCGGGTTTGTCTTCCTTGGGCATCAGGCTGTTTAAGCTGGATTACGATGAAAAGGGCATTCATGCCGAGCACGCCATTGTGTTGCCGGAGCTTCCTCCTGCCAATCAGGTTCTGGCCGATATCATGCTCAGTTATTGGCCCATTGCGGCTTGGCAGGCCCAGTTGCCCAGTGGATGGAAACTTCAGGATAACGGGAATCTTCGTCAACTCCATGACAAAGAGGGGAAATTAATTACAGAGATTCATTATGAAACCCAAAATGGTACACGGCGCCCGATCCGTGTCCAACAGTTTATTTTTGGCTACGATATTGCCATTCAGCATCTGGAAGAATAAACCATGATTTACATTTCAGCCGTAGGCATGCTCAATGCCTTGGGCAATAATCTGGATGAAATTGCGCAGAATCTTGTACTCGGGCACGCTCCCGGCATGTACGAGCGTTCTGGCTGGTTACAGCCTGATAAAACCTGCTGTTTGGGTGGCATTGACAGCGAGCTTCCCGCCATCCCTGATGTTTTGCCTGAACACAACAGCCGCAATAATCGCCTATTGTTGGCGGCCTTAATGCAAATAAAACCACAGGTAGACGAAGCCATTGCCCGCCACGGCCGGGAGCGCATCGCCGTTATCATGGGAACTAGCACCTCCGGGCTCAACGAAGGTGACCGGCATGTTAGCCGGACCCTTCATCAACAAGAGGATGAACACTACCATTATTATCAGCAAGAATTGGGTGATCCTTCCCGTTTTCTGGCTAATTACCTTGGTATTGATGGACCAGCCTTCACCCTCTCCACGGCCTGTTCATCCAGCTCACGCGCCATTATCAGTGGGCAGCGCCTCATTGAAATGGGGTTGGTTGATGCCGCCATTGTCGGTGGTGCGGATACATTAAGCCGCATGCCAATCAACGGATTCCATAGCCTTGAAGCACTTTCTCCCGTCCAGTGCGAACCATTTGGTGAAAACCGCCAAGGCATTAACATCGGTGAGGCTTCGACATTGATGCTGCTGACACGCGATCCCCAGCCTGTTGCACTGCTCGGCGTGGGCGAGTCCAGTGATGCATGGCATATGTCTGCCCCCCATCCCGAAGGGAAAGGGGCAATTGAAGCCATCAATATGGCGCTGGACAACGCCGGGCTTGTTCCCGCAGACATCGGCTATATCAATCTGCATGGCACCGGCACGAAATTGAATGACCAGATGGAATCCCATGTCATCAACCAACTCTTTGGTGAAAATACGCCGTGCAGTTCAACCAAACACTTGACGGGCCACACCCTCGGTGCGGCAGGTGCTTGTGAAGCCGCACTTTGTTGGCTCCTGTTGACACGTCATCTGCCACTCCCCCCGCAGGATTTTTCACGCACAGGAAAAGACGCTTCACTTGCTTACTGTGGTTTGCTAGACCAACCACAACCACTGGAAAAATCGATTGTCATGTCGAACTCTTTTGCTTTTGGTGGCAATAACACCAGCCTGATATTGGGAGTGGCATAATGCCTGATTATTTACCGGTAGATCATTACCTCCCCCATGAAGCTCCGATGGTATTACTGGAAAAAGTGATTAATGTTTCCGATGAGCATGTTCATTGTCAGGTGAACGTGAGCAAAACAGGGGTCTTGTCTCCCTTCCTTAACGATGAAGGGCACCTGCCGAGCTGGTTTGCCATTGAAATCATGGCACAAACCATTGGTGTTTGGTCTGGCTGGCATCGCAGGGAAAAAGCAGAAGAAAATTCCGCGTTGGGCATGTTGCTGGGCGGACGGGCAGTACGTTGCCAGGCGCCTGTTTTTGCGCAGGGCAGTGTGCTTGATATTCAAATGAATTTATTACTGCAAGATGAAAAATTTGGCAGTTTTGAAGGTGATATCAGTTGTCATGGCACGATACTCGTGACAGGCCGCCTGAACACCTACCAACCTAACAAAACAGAACTCACACAACTGATAAACAGGATGGAGTAACACAATGCGTTCAGTTCTAGTGACCGGTGCCAGCAAAGGGATCGGCAGAGCAATTGCCTGTCGACTGGCGGCAGAAGGTTTTACTGTCATCGTACATTACCACCGCGATGCGAAAGGTGCGGAGGAGACACTGGAACAGATCCAGACCAACGGAGGCAACGGCCGCATACTGAATTTTGATGTTTCAGATCGCACCGCCTGCCTTGAGGCACTGGAAAAAGATATCGAAAGCCACGGAGCATACTATGGCATCGTCTGCAATGCGGGGATCGCCAAAGATGGCGCTTTTCCTGCATTGGAAGGCGACGATTGGGATAGCGTCATCCACACCAATCTGGATGGTTTCTACAATGTTATCCACCCTTGCATCATGCCGATGATTGGCTTGCGCCAAGGGGGACGCATCATCACCCTGTCATCCGTGTCCGGCCTGATGGGTAACCGCGGACAAGTCAATTACAGTGCGGCCAAAGCAGGCATTATCGGCGCGACAAAAGCGCTGGCGATCGAATTGGCAAAAAGGAAAATCACGGTGAACTGCATTGCTCCCGGATTGATTGGCACAGACATGATCCAAATGGAAGAAGCCGCACTCAAAGAAGCCATGAATATGATCCCGATGAAACGCATGGGGCAAGCAGATGAAGTGGCGGGTCTTGCCAGTTACCTGATGTCTGATATTGCCGGCTATGTGACTCGCCAGGTCATCTCAATCAACGGAGGAATGCTATGAGCCAGCGCCAAAGCGAAATGCCCCGCAGAGTCGTTATCACGGGGATGGGTGGGATCACTGCATTGGGGGACAACTGGCAGTCTGTCTCCGCAGGATTGAAAGCGGGTATCAACACGGTTCAACAAATGCCCGCATGGGCAGAATATGAAGGGCTTAATACCCATCTCGGTGCTCCCGTCACTGATTTTACTTTACCCGAACACTATACCCGCAAACGCATTCGTTCCATGGGGTGCGTTTCCCTGATGTCAACCCGCGCCACAGAGCTTGCGTTAGAAATGGCGGGGTTGCTGGGTCATCCAGTCTTGACCAACGGAGAAACAGGCATTGCCTACGGTTCTTCGACAGGCAGTACCAAACCCGTCAGTGAATTTGCGACCATGCTGACGGAAAAACACACCAACAACATCACCGGCACCACGTATGTCCAGATGATGCCCCATACGACAGCCGTCAATACTGGGCTGTTCTTTGGTCTGCGCGGCAGGGTTATCCCCACGTCAAGCGCCTGTACCTCCGGAAGCCAAGCGATTGGCTATGCATGGGAAGCTATCCGCCATGGCTACCAAACCGTTATGGTCGCGGGCGGGGCCGAAGAATTGTGTCCATCCGAAGCGGCCGTCTTCGATACATTGTTTGCCACCAGCCAGAAAAATGAACACCCCAACACCACCCCTTCCCCATTTGATGTTAACCGTGATGGTTTGGTCATCGGCGAAGGTGCCGGTACATTGATCCTGGAAGAGCTGGAACACGCCAAAGCACGTGGCGCCAAGATTTATGGCGAAATTATCGGGTTTGCCACAAACTGTGATGCTTCCCACATCACCCAGCCGAAATCTGAAACCATGCAGATATGCATGGAAATGGCCCTTAAGTCAGCGGGATTACAGCCTGCCGATATTGGTTACATCAGCGCGCACGGGACAGCAACCGAGCGGGGAGATATCGCCGAAAGTCAGGCCACCGCCAATATTTTTGGTCAGCAGACGCCGATTTCCTCATTGAAAAGCTATTTTGGCCATACCTTGGGCGCTTGTGGTGCGCTTGAGGCTTGGTTGAGTCTAGAAATGATGAACGAAGGCTGGTTTGCGCCAACTATCAATCTCAATGAGGTTGATCCTGCGTGTGGTGAGCTGGACTATATCATGCATCAACCGCGTGAAATCCAGACTGATTTTATCCAAAGCAATAACTTCGCTTTCGGTGGGATCAATACGTCAATGGTGATCCGCCGCTGGCGTTAATGGGAAAAATGGGATTGTTCCTCGCCCTACCAGACATAGGGCGAGTCTTTCAACGGCAAAGGGAGGGTTATATCTTAAGCGCCAATCGGGTACCCTGATCAATCGCCCTGCGTGCATCCAGCTCTGCGGCAACATCAGCCCCACCAATGATATGCACGCTTTTTCCCATTGCCTGCAATGGCTGATAGAGTGCTTTCAACGGCTCTTGTCCTGCACAAATAATAACGTTATCGACTTCTAGGCATTGCTGTTCATCACCACGACGAATGTGCAGGCCTTGATCATCGATTTTCAGGTACTGGACACTATTTAACATTTTCACGCCACGCATAGAGAGGCTGGCCCTGTGCACCCAACCTGTGGTTTTTCCTAAACCGTCACCGACTTTCGAATCCTTGCGTTGCAGCAGATAAATTTTGCGGGGGGAACGTTCGACCTGTACCCCTTCCGGCTTCAGGCCGCCCCGATGGAGAATAGTTTGGTCAATGCCCCATTCATGACTGAACGCATGGCTACTCAAGCTGGTACTTTGCCCGCTTTGGCTCAGGTATTCCGCAGTATCAAAACCAATGCCACCCGCACCGATAATCGCAACACGGTTCCCCACAGGCCGTTTATATTTCAATACATCAAGGTAATTCAGCACTTTTTCATGATCGATGCCCTCAATGTTTGGCATACGTGGCGTGATGCCTGTTGCAATGACAATTTCATCAAATGATGAAAGCTGCTCAGCCATCGCAGTGTGATTAAGGCAAACTTTGACGCCATTCAATGCCAGTTGGCGATCAAAATAACGCAGCGTTTCATGAAATTCTTCTTTGCCGGGGATTTGTTTGGCAATATTAAATTGCCCGCCAATTTTGTCATCACGCTCAAATAGCGTGACATGATGCCCCCTGCTAGCTGCGGTGACAGCAAAAGCTAATCCGGCAGGCCCTGCACCGATAACAGCGATGGTTTTGGGGGCGTTTGCGGGTTCAGAAATCAGCTCTGTTTCATGGCAAGCACGTGGATTGACCAGACAAGACGTCAGCTTGCCAACAAAGATCCTATCTAAGCAAGCTTGATTACACCCGATGCAGGTATTGATTTCGTCAGCCCTGTCTTGTGCGGCTTTAATGACAAATTCCGCATCGGCCAGGAAAGGCCGCGCCATCGACACCATATCAGCACAGCCTTCACTGAGAATTTGCTCAGCAACATGAGGATCATTTATCCGGTTGGTGGTAATTAAAGGAATGCCCACTTTTCCCATCAATTTTTCCGTTACCCAACTGAATCCGGCTCTTGGCACCATAGTGGCAATGGTTGGGATACGGGCTTCATGCCAGCCAATGCCGGTATTGATAATGGACGCACCCGCTTTTTCAATCTCCAATGCCAGTTGCTCGATTTCCTGCCAATTAGAGCCATCTTCAACCAAATCCAACATCGAGAGGCGGTAAATGATGATAAAACGCTCTCCCGTAATCGCGCGGATGGCTTTGACAATTTCCAAAGCGAAGCGCATACGGTTTTCAAATGCGCCCCCCCATTTATCCTGTCGATGATTTGTGCGGGTAACAAGAAATTGATTGATGAGATACCCCTCAGAGCCCATGATTTCAACACCGTCATAACCCGCTTGTTGGGCAAGTTGAGCGCATCGTGCGAAATCCTTGATGGTTTGCTGGATATCTTCTTCAGACATTTCCCGGGGTATAAAAGGGTTTATGGGAGCCTGAACAGCGGAAGGCGCGACCAAATCTTTCTGATAACTGTAACGTCCGGTATGCAGAATTTGCAGGGCAATTTTTCCCCCCGCCTGATGTACTGCCTCTGTAATCACCTTGTGGTGTGCCAGCGAATCTTCACTATTCAGGACACTTGCCCCTGCCGCGACAACTCCCTGCGGATTGGGCGCAATACCGCCTGTCACAATTAAAGCGACCCCTCCTGCTGCACGTTCTGCATAGAACTGAGCCAAACGTCTGGCGCCATCGGGATGTTCTTCAAGCCCTGTATGCATTGAACCCATCAAGACGCGATTTTTTAATGTGGTGAAACCCAAATCCAGCGGCGCAAGTAGGTGAGGGTAATTGCTCATTGCATTCTCCATCAAATATTTGGTAACTCAAAAAATATTATTTTTCTGCATCACTTGGTCATAACTAAGTGGTCGGATGAGATGGTTATCAAATGTAGACAGTTACGGCCTGATTGGAATCTCTTTATTAAGCGATTGTGACAAACATCATGAAATCTACAGTGATAAAAATACCTATAATAAATAGTTGTCGCCTATTTTTTAACTATGCATACTGCCAGAGTACCCTTCAACAACAGTGAAAAATTAAGTATGAAACAAATAACTGATTGGATCACGTTGACAGGAAAACATGTCACGCTGGAACCGTTGTCGCACGACAGGCATGAAGAGTTTGCAAATGCGATTGAGGATGGGCAGTTACATAAATTGTGGTACACCTATGTCACTGATCCTGCCAATGTCCATGCGGAAATTGATCGCCGCTTGGCGCTGCACGCCAAGGGAACAATGCTGCCTTTTACCGTCATCGATAATGCGACAGGAAAGGCCATTGGAATGACCACTTACATGAATATTGATGTGAATATTCCCAGGTTGGAAATAGGCTCAACTTGGTATGCGGCTTCATCCCAACGTACGCCCATCAATACAGAAGCCAAGACATTGTTGTTGCAGTATGCATTTGAAGAACTGGGATGTGTGGCGGTGGAATTCCGTACCCATTTCCTGAATCATCAAAGCCGCAGGGCAATTGAGCGCCTGGGGGCAAAATTGGATGGCATCCTGCGTCACCATATGCGATCCCGGGATGGTTCGGTGCGGGATACGTGCGTTTATAGCATTCTCCTGAACGAATGGCCTGCGATTAAAAACCACCTTGCATGGTTAATGGCGAAGCCTCGGTGATGATAATTCATTCTCCATCCGTGCCTCTAACCAATGAGTTTCGAATTTCCAATAAAGAAGCAATTTGAAAAACAAGATACTAATTTTAATGTTATTTATTGGGATAATTCTTCATATTATAAAAAGCCGCATAAAAATATTTAATTCATTAATTTTGATGGCACCAAGTTTAAAAAAACACACAAAATATGTATATATCAAAGTCAAAGAAAATAGATAGCGCGCATTTATGCAGAGTTTTACGGTAAATTTAAAACTCCCGCTGTACGGCAATATAGCCGTTGAACCTCACCGCAAAATCCTCACCATCAACTAAAGATGAAGAAATAAATATATTGCTATTATCACTGCTATTTGTAGGACGATTGGGGTGATGTTGTGGAGAAAGCCGACATCCTTTTCCCCCTAAAAAACCTGTCTCTTGATCACATCTGAGAGATCAAGAGACAGCCCTACAGGATGGGATTGTATCTCGCTGACTAAACTACTCTTTTCCGCCAGCTGAAGCAGGCCCAGTGGTAAGGGACGTTTTTATGCTATTTTCCAGCTCATCCAACAACTGGTAGCGACGGCGATATTCTGCACGTTTTTTACTGGGAATATCATCCAGTGATTTTCTTTCTATGGTTGATGGCAGGTGAAAGTCATTATTTTCCTTTCTGACCCCGTTCAGGGATTCCCAGAAAGAATTGTAGTCAGCGACCATTTTATCTTTCTTTTTATGCCAATAGCGTATGCTGCGGTAAATATGTGTCTCGTTACTGACCGCCAGAATTTGTTCGCAATTCATATGATCGGCAAAGTGACAAATAGTCTCAACCAAAAGACGTTTTGGAAATAAACCATGACACTCTTTTGTCGCATTTCGGATAATCTCCAGAGAATTATCCTTTTGGTTTGATCCTTGCAACACGCCAATGAATAATGTCTGCTTTCCATCCACGGTCAACAAAGTGAATGCACATTTTGCCAGAATATAATTTTCTGAATTGGTAATATATAAAGCAGTCTCACCTTCTTTATTCAGATTATCTAATGAATCCATATATATCATGAATGATTCATTCTTACCCTGAATAGTTGCCAATAAATAAGCCTGATAATTAAATAAATGGCTTGTAACAGAATGAGTTAATCGACTGAATAATAATTCATAATGTTCATTCAATGCACAAACAATCTGTTTACGTTTAAAGTTGATACTCAAATAGGGGCGATGCAACTTGCAAGGCAAGCTAGGCTGCTTTTTCAGAATATCCAGATAGCGTGGTGTTCTGGCAAGGCTATCCAAAAGCTTCAATGTCGACATCGGCATCAACATACTACGAAGTGCAAATTTGGTACGATAACTTGAAGAATGCCAGTATATTCCCGGATTAACGCGCTTTCTCACAAGATCGACAAATAGCTTCATTCCTGAAGAAGCAGGTTTTTGTAGATAATTCATTAATAATTAAACTCGATAGAAATAAAAAGACTGATACCGTCCCGATTCTATCATTGATTTATAAAAAATTACCTAAATGTTTGCAAAATAATCTATTGATTTAGATTTCTTTTATTTTTATATAAAAAACTTTATATTTCTTTATTCTTTATTCAGTTCAACTGTATGACACAAGGGTTTATTTTATTGAATCAATTACCATTATGAGTTATTCAACAGTTTACTTGTTCTTATATTTTAACATGTTATCTATTTTCTGAACTTGAATGAACCTGAGTAAAATAGCCAATTTTAAATGGACAACAAAACGACAGGTATTTAATTACCGATGACCTCCCAGAACGTTTCCATACCCGCCATCTACCTACCCGTTTTACCCGCAATCTTTCAGATTTCCGTTTTTTTTGACCACACTCAAAACCCCAGCCACATCCTTCATGATGTTACTGGGGAAGTTGTCCCGCTGTTACGCATTATCTTGAAAGGTGGCAGGTATAAGCCTTCACACCTGATGGTTATCCAGCTTCATATGTAATAACGGGAATGGATTGCCTTCCCCATCAAGCTCTGAGCGGCCAGTAACCTGAAACCCCATATGCTGATAAAACCCCACACCTTGTGTATTTTGTTCGTTTACATCCACTTCATTGATCTGCAATTCACTGATGGCAAATTTCAGCAATAGTTTACCAACGCCGGTTCCCCGTGCTTCCGGAGAGATAAACAACATTTCCACACGGTGTTGATCGGTACTGATAAATCCAACAATATTCTGTTGTGCATCCACCGCCTTATAGACCACAAGATTAGACAGGTAGTCGTTGAGGATCTGTGGGCGCAAAACATCAATCATGGATTTAGGCAGGAAATCGTGGGTGGCAAGAACAGAAGCTTCCCAAATCTGAATCAATGTCGAAAAATCAGCCTGACTGGCTTTTTGTATCTGCATTGAATAGCTCCGCATGTTTTACCCGTTATAGGTTGGGTGTCCAAGCAGCAGGGGCAATCGTGAGGAAACGCTTTAGTTCGTTTTCGATTTGTTCTATCGGTAAACTAGTTAACTTTGCTCCGCGGCGTCCAAGTCGAGGCATGATATATTGCACGCCATCATAATGCCAGCAACAATCTTTTGTTTCAATGGCTTGGAATGCCCGGGCCAAAATGGACAAATCACGGCGAGGCCTTGGAACATCAGTCTGTAATGCGACCCATCCTTCATAGCGTTGATGAACCACAATGTCGTTTTCTGTGACAAGTGCTATTGTCGACAGAGGCGTGCGATTATGGAAAGAAATGGGCGAAAGGCCAAAATAACGCTGCGGTATGCGCACATACGGCACATGAGAGGCAGGCAACCGGAATATGGCAAGATCGATTTCTGGATATTGCTCAGCCACTACATTCAGGCCCTCAAGCAATGCTTCTGTTTCCTGGTGATGCTGTTCAGCATCACGCCAAAGTACCTCATGAGCCGACAGCCCCTCATCGTTCCCAGAAGCGTCCAGCAAATCACGTAATGCTGGCAGCGTTGTACCAAAAAGGGATGCAATGCGCAGGCTTTCGTTTTGGACAGTGCCTTGGGCATGCAACATTTGCGCGGCAATCGTATCCAATGCGAATGCAATCTGACGTGCTTTTGTGCTGTGGCCACGCGAGAAGTCACCAAACCGGGAGATATCAATGAGAAGCTGTTTATGATTTTGTGCATGTTCAGGCGCAATCAGTGCATACACAGACGCCAGCCCGTCCAGATCAAAATGGTCGGTCGTGACACGCTGGGCATCCGGGTATCCTGAGCTGTTATCAGACAAAAACTGCATAACGCTTTCAGTCGAAAGATCCGCCTTGTAACGCTCGGGGGTCCGGTTCGCCGGCCAGTGAGACAGTGTCAGTTGTGTGGCTGTATTATGGATTGCATCAGCAGCTATATTCGGCACATTGCGTGTCTCTTCGAATGGCAGGAATGCCAGTCGATCGTCAGGTGACAGCTTTATTGGCTGAATGGGTGGTGATAGGGTCGCCACGGCAATTGTCGGCGTCAGCACGGCAAGGCGAGTATCATCAGCGTCAGGCTCACGCCATTCAAGTTCATTATCACGGTTGAAACAGTAGTGCAGTACTGCAAGATTTTTTCGTCGCAGGTCATATGGATTGCCGTTTTTTGTAATGGCACCGCCCCCGGCAATAATGTTTTGTAAATCCGAAAAGTGATTATCACGAATTGCAACAACACGGTTTGCAAGAAGTCGTAACTCAATCCCGCCGAGTCTGGCGGCAACGTCATCATCAACTTGAACCAAATGATCGCCATCGTGAAGAGGAATGGTGCATACCATCGAATATCTCCTGTTAATTCCGATTGTTGGAGCAATAATTGGTGGTTATTAATTAACCTCTTGGACAGTACCATTCCGGCCATGGAGATAAATGGCAATAAATGCGCAGCAGGATGGGTTCGCACTTTTGGGTCAAGGCACCACAGATTGCGGTGCCTGAATGAGAGGAGAGATTATTTTGGCTTCAGCTAACCAATACCCGGTCTTTACGGCGCAGGCTTGCCAGTAGCATATAAATCGCAGTAGCCAATAAAATGATGAAGAAGAAAGTCATCAATCCATTTTGTTGGGTATCCAAATGATGCTGATGCATGAAATAGCGCTGCTGCATAAAATGGCCGCCAATCAGCGGACCAGCCACAGAGCCAACACTATAACTCAGGAGCATCACTTGACTTGCCACCACGATATAGGAGGAAGGCAACTTATCACAGGCCAGCGTGATAGCAATGGGATACAACGCAAAGGAGGACATTCCCAAAAGTGCCAGCGCCACGATCATGACCGCGTAATGATCGAAAATATAGGTCATTCCCACGGCGAAAACGCCCAACAACGACACCAGAGTCAACAGGACCGTTTTGCTCATGACCACCGATAATTTACTGATAATCGGCTGTATGAACATTCCGCCCATAATAATGGCAGCCATCAATACACCAACCTGATCGGCATTGAAATGGCTCCGGCTCAATGACAATGGCATCAGGCCGTAAATAGTGCCCATCACAACCCCCGATGTCATGCAGCCGACAATGGCAGGCTTGCTGAGTTGGGTGATTTTCTTCAGGGACAAACTCTGTTGATTCAGTGAAGGAGGCTGACTGTGGCGCACAAGTAAAGGTGGCAAAATCGCCAGCAACAACAGCACCGAAATCACAATAAAAGGGATCATCCCTTGGGTCCCGATCGTTCCAATCAGCAATTGGCCCACTGTCGTTCCGCCATAAAGTGACGTCATATAAAAGCTCAGGCGCTTGGCTCGCTCTTTGGGATTATCCCCAATCAGCAACCAAGATTCGACGACAACAAAAACACCCGCAACAGCAAACCCTGCAACAAGGCGAATCAACAGCCAGGACTCTCTATGCGGAAAAACCGGCAATACAATAACTGTTGCAGATAAAAGCAGCAAAAAAACAATAAATGAAAGCCGGTGGCCAATTTTGGCAATAACCGGCTCAATCATCATTGAGCCAATAAGCAGGCCACAATAATAGGCACTCGCCAGCCAGCTGGCATAGACCGTATCAATGCTGAAACTTGCCATCGACAACGGAATTAAGCTCATCAGATAGCCAGAAGCAATCGCAAACACAGTCAAGCCCGTGACAGGTACAAATGCACTGTCATTATTACGCAGCAGTTTCACTACTGTCGTCTCCACATAAAGAATTCGCTAGAAATGGGCTGCTTTTCATCAAAATTTTGCCGAATGGCGACTGAGATATATGCCAAGGACTGGTATATATCTTAGTGATTTAAGCAGTGGGTAAATGGCTCAGTGCCATTGGATGGTGCGGACTATAGCCTTTTCCCACTGAGAGATACAACGAGAAAAACTGATACTCATGAATGAAAAGATTTATGAAGAAAGCTCATCATTGGTGTTGAGATAAAACACGCACCATTAAGGTTCAATCTGTGAACCATTATTGTGCAACATAAGAAATAATACCCAATATAACTACATTAATTAATTTAAAAACAGCCTGTTAAAACTTTGGCATGTGTATTGCTGTATGAAACTCATTTGTATACCAATGGGAGTTTAACAGCATGACACCAATAATGGGTTATACGTTGAAAGTCTGGCAAGACAGGATACAGGAAAACACCACAGCACTTTTTGCTTTGCTCCAACAACATGTGAACTCTTTTTTACCCGGTGATAACGCATGGATTTATCTCGCCACGCCGGAACAGTTAAAAGCGCAGATTGATGAAATCATACCGCGTTACCAGCAGTGTCCTGACAATTTACCCCTGTTTGGCATACCTTTTGCCGTTAAAGACAATATTGATGTTGCAGGTTGGCCGACAACCGCCGCGTGTCAGGCTTTTGAGTATATTGCTGACGGGGACGCAACCGCAGTTGCCAGACTGAAAGCGGCGGGTGCCATTGTTGTCGGTAAAACCAATTTGGATCAGTTTGCTACTGGATTGGTGGGGACACGTTCCCCTTTCGGTGCAGTAAGAAACAGCTTTAATGGTGACTATGTCAGCGGAGGCTCGAGTTCCGGTTCTGCGATTGTCGTGGCAAAAGGATTAGTGCCGTTTGCCCTTGGGACAGATACCGCCGGTTCCGGACGGGTGCCAGCCAGTTTCAATAATATTGTGGGATTAAAACCGACCAAAGGTTGGCTGTCCCGGCGAGGGGTCGTTCCCGCCTGCCAACTAAACGATACCCTGTCCGTTTTTGCCCTGACAGTGGAAGATGCTTTTCTGGTTGCCAGCCTTGCCGGCGGATTTGACAACAATGATGCTTACTCACGCATCAATCCCGCCTCAACACCCGCAATATTGCCGGAACACCCTGTTCTTGCCATACCTGAAAATCCCGATTTCTGCGGGGATAAACTAGCCGCGGCAGCATGGTTGAATGCACTGGCTGAATTGAAAACTGTCGGGGCCACCCTGCAACCCATCGATTTTTCTCCTTTCGCGCAATTGTCCAAACAACTTTACCAAAGTGCATGGGTTGCAGAACGGACAACGGTTGTGGGGGATATATTGAACTGTCCGGAATATATGGAGCCGGTCGTACATCAGATTATCTCCGGTGGCAAAAATTACAGCGCCGTTGAGGCTTTTAAGGCGGAGTATTTACGGGCAGAACTGGCGAGGAAGATCCATAACATCCTGATCCAAGTTGATGCCCTTGTTGTTCCCACTTCACCGACAATCAGAACCATTGACGAAATTGAGCAGGAACCTATCCTCTATAACGCTGAATTGGGCACTTATACCAATTTCACCAACCTTGCTGACCTTTCCGCACTTGCGCTCCCCGCGCCTTTCCGTGCTGATGGCCTGCCGGCGGGCATCACGCTCATTGCCCCTGCCTGGCACGATCGCGCCCTGGCATCATTCGGAATACGCTGGCAGCGGCATCTGGCCTTGCCATTGGGGGCCATTAATCATCCCTTCAATCAACAGGCAAGGGCAACATTACCTGATTCCGACCAACATGTGCGGGTTGCTGTTGTCGGCGCACATCTTCGGGGAATGCCCCTTAATGACCAACTGGTTGACCGCAATGCCGTATTTATCGAAGCCACGCAAACAGCCACCCATTACCGGCTTTATGCCCTTGCCAATACACACCCCGCCAAACCCGGGTTAGTCCGTGTTGTTGAAGGGGCCGCAATTGATATCGAACTTTGGGATATCCCGCTCGCACGGTTTGGTGAATTTGTTGCTGAGATTCCATTTCCCCTTGGTATCGGCTCTCTGGAGCTTATTGATGGGCGCTGGGTGAAAGGTTTTATTTGTGAGCCGGATGGCCTGAAAGAGGCAACGGATATCACTGAATTTGGTGGCTGGCGCAATTGGCTCACAAGCCTGGGGTCAAAAAATGTTTAAGACTGTATTAATTGCCAACCGGGGTGAAATTGCCTGCCGGGCGATACGGACGTTCAAACGGCTTGGCATTCATAGTATCGTGGTTTATTCCGACGCCGATAAAAACGCCCGGCATGTCAAAGAAGCGGATATGGCTTTGCCACTCAATGGAGGAAAAGCCTGTGACAGCTATTTGTGCATCGATAAAATTATTGCTGCGGCACAGCAAAGCGGTGCGGAAGCCATCTGGCCAGGATATGGATTTTTGTCTGAAAGCGTGCCATTTGCTGAGGCATGTGAAAAAGCCGGAATTGTCTTTATTGGCCCGACTTCACAACACATCAATGAGTTTGGCTTGAAACACCGGGCCCGCAAACTGGCCGCAGATGCGGGTGTTCCCATGACACCGGGAACAGGATTACTCAATTCACTGGATGAAGCACTGAGGGCAGCGAATGACATTGGCTATCCCGTCATGTTGAAAAGCACTGCCGGCGGCGGCGGGATCGGCCTCAGTTGCTGTCATGATCCGGATACGCTTCGTCAGGCATGGGAAAGTGTGCGTCATCTTGGTGAGCAATTTTTTAGTGATGCAGGTGTATTTCTGGAGCGATGCATTGAACGTGCCCGCCATATTGAAGTGCAGATACTGGGGGATGGCAAAGGTCAGGTTGTGGCGCTGGGAGAGCGGGACTGCTCTTTGCAGCGCCGTAATCAAAAAGTGGTGGAAGAGGCACCAGCGCCTGGTTTACCGGCAAAAATTCGTCAGGCGATGCTGACCTCAGCGGTGCAACTGGGTAAGCGGGTGAATTATCGTAGTGCAGGTACGGTAGAGTATATCTACGATGAAGAACAGGACGCTTTTTACTTCCTTGAAGTCAACACGCGTTTACAGGTTGAACATCCCGTCACTGAATGTGTGACCGGGCTGGATTTAGTGGAATGCATGCTGAGGGTGGCAGCTGGGCTTCCCATTGATTGGGAGCAATTAAATCGTGCTTCCATTGGTACTGCGATTGAAGTTCGCCTGTATGCAGAAAACCCACAGAAAAATTTTCAGCCCAGTTCGGGAATATTGACAGAAGTTGCATTTCCCGATGGCGTTCGTATTGACAGTGGTGTCAATACGGGCAGTGAGGTTTCTGCGTTTTATGATCCGATGATTGCCAAGATGATTGTTTATGGCGAGAACCGTGACGAAACACTTATCAAACTCCGTAACGCATTAAATGCCTCCCGGTTACACGGCATCATGACCAATCTGGAATACCTGCGCCAAATTACTGCCAGTGAGGCCTTCCAGAAAGGAAAAGTGTGGACACGCATGCTGGATAGCTTCACCCCCCATGCCAATGCCATTGAAGTTCTTCAGGCAGGAATGTGCAGCAGCATTCAGGATTATCCCGGCAGGCAAGGTTATTGGGACATTGGTGTCCCGCCTTCAGGCCCATTGGATGATTTCGCTTTCCGGCTGGCCAACCGAATTGTTGGTAACCATGAATCAGCCGCCGGATTGGAACTGACATTGGAAGGCCCGACTTTACTGTTTCATTGCGACGCGGTCATTGCACTGACCGGCGCTGACTGTCCGGCGCGGCTGGATGAAAAACCCGTGCCCTATTGGCAACCGCTGAGCATTAAGGCAGGGCAAACCCTTGCCATTGGGCGGGCACAATCTGGTTGCCGAACTTACCTTGCGGTGAGAAATGGTTTTGATGTTCCTTGCTATCTTGGAAGCCGATCTACCTTTGTTCTCGGACAATTCGGAGGGCATGCAGGACGGACGTTAAGAATTGCAGATATGCTTCCCATATCGCAACCATCATTGCCTGCCTGCACCACGCCTCCACCCATCAGTGAACCACAGTCACCAGAGCCATCATTGCCCTCCTTCTATTATGGCAATTCATGCTCCGGAGGAACTTGGCATATCGGGGTCGTTTACGGGCCACACGGCGCACCAGATTTTTTTACACCCGATTATATTGATGAGTTTTTTAATTGTGAGTGGCAAGTCCATTACAATTCAAACCGCTTAGGTGTTCGTTTAATCGGCCCCAAACCTTCCTGGACACGCCCCGATGGAGGAGAAGCAGGCTTGCATCCCTCAAATATCCATGACTGTGAATATGCCATTGGCTCTATCAATTTCACGGGCGATTCCCCCGTTATTCTGACCCGTGATGGTCCAAGCCTTGGCGGGTTCGTATGTCCTGTGACCATTGCCAAAGCGGAATTGTGGAAGGTCGGGCAAGTCAAGGCCGGCGATCGTATTCTTTTTCACCCTATCAGTATTGAAGAAGCATTAGCATTAGAAGAACACCAGAATCGTTGCATCTCCACGTTGCAGCTGAATTCCCCTCCCACATTTAACCCGCCATCATTGGCCCCTGAAGATAGGACTTCTGCCACTGTGCTGGCAGAACTGGATATGACTGATTCCAGACCTGCTGTCGTTTATCGTCAGGCAGGGGATAATTATATCCTGATCGAATATGGCGATAATGTTCTGAATTTAGGCTTGCGTTTACGAGTGCACCTGCTGATGGAGAAACTGGAGGCATTATCCCATTCCGGAATTCAAGAAAGTGCGCCGGGTGTTCGTTCTCTGCAAATCCGTTATGACAGCCGGCAAATTCAACAACAAGAATTGGTGTCAATCTTGCTGTCCCTGGAAGAACAGATTGGGGATATCAGTAAAATGAAAGTGCCATCACGCGTGATACATCTGCCGATGGCATTTGAAGACAGTGCGACACTGAATGCCGTCAGCCGCTATCAGGATACTGTTCGTGCCAGTGCACCCTGGCTACCCAATAATGTTGACTTTATACAACGTATAAATGGATTGCCCAACCGGGAGGCAGTCCGCCAGATAATATTTGATGCCAGTTACCTGATTCTGGGGCTTGGTGATGTTTACCTCGGTGCACCATGTGCAGTTCCCATTGATCCCCGCCATCGCCTGTTAAGTTCGAAATACAATCCAGCCCGTACTTTTACCGCGGAAGGAACTGTCGGCATTGGCGGCATGTATATGTGCATATATGGCATGGACTCTCCCGGGGGATATCAATTAGTCGGGCGAACTTTGCCTATTTGGAACAAATTTCTGAAAAACCGGCAGTTTGCAGCCGGTAAGCCATGGTTACTCCGATTTTTTGACCAGATCCGCTTTTATCCGGTCACTGAACAAGAACTGGATCAACTGAGAGGCGATTTTCAAGAAGGGCGAACCGCGATTCAGATTGAAGAAACACAGTTCGACTTTGCGGAACATCAACGCTTTCTGCAAGGGCATGCCAAAGAAATTCGCGATTTCCAACAGCGGCAAACGATAGCATTTGAAACGGAGGTGGAGCGTTGGCAGCATGAAGGGCAAGGCCAGCCCCTGAATACTGAAGAGCCGCTGCAATTACCGGATATTGATGAAAATGCGGTTCCCGTTAATGCGGATATTTGCGGCAATATCTGGAAAATACTGGTCACAATTGGTGAGGAAGTGGTGGAGGGGCAACCCTTGCTCATCGTGGAAGCCATGAAAATGGAACTGGCGATCCATGCCCCTCAATCCGGAAAGATTTCGCGCATCCATTGCAAATCAGGGCATTTAATCAGTCCCGGAGATACTTTGTTATGGCTAGAGTGATTAACAGGAAAAACATGCCGTTCTGAGGATAAAATACATAAGAATTAAGAGACAAACAAAAAACGGTGATAATTTATACCCATTCATTATCACCGTTCTTATTTCAGTTTTTCAACTCATCATCACCGCTGCGGCAACTCTTCAGAAGCGACGCGAGCATCCTCTGCCTGACAAGCGGCAGCAGTAAACAATACATCAGTGGAAGAGTTCAGCCCTGTTTCAGCCGAGTCCTGCAAGACACCAATAACCATGCCCACCCCGATAACGCTGGAAGCAATTTCATTGGAGATACCAAACATGCTGCATGCCAGCGGGATCAACAACAGCGAGCCTCCCGCTACACCCGATGAGCCACACGCAGCAACAGCGGACACCACACTCAAAAGCAACGCCGTAGGAACATCTACAGGGATACCCAGCGTATATACCGCTGCCAGCGTCAACACCGTAATGGTCACTGCGGCCCCTGTCATATTGACGGTTGCTCCCAGGGGAATGGAAACCGAATAGGTATCTTCATCCAGATTCATTCGGCGGCACATCGCCATATTGACAGGAATATTGGCAGCGGAACTGCGGGTAAAGAAGGCAGTCACACCACTTTCACGCAAGCACTCAAATACCAGAGGATAAGGGTTGCGACGTATTTTCCAATATACAATCAAAGGATTGACGATCAATGCCACCACCACCATGCAACCAATCAGTACCGCCAGCAGGTGAACATAGCTGAGCAAGACATCAAAACCGGTTGTGGCAATCGTTGAAGCAACCAGGCCAAAAATACCGACAGGTGCCAGACGAATAACAATACGGACAATCTGGGTCACCGCTGTGGATAAATCCTGCATCAGCAACTTGGTGGATTCATTGGCATGACGCAGGGCAATGCCCAGGCTAATTGACCATGCCAGAATTCCAACATAATTTCCGTTCAGAAGTGCATCAATCGGGTTAGCGACCACATTGATCAACAACCCTTTCAAGACCTCACCAATGTTTTGCGGGGGGGATATTTCGGCTTCATTCACATTCAAAACTAAGGTTGACGGAAACAGAACGCTGCCAATCACTGCGACAACCGCCGCCGCAAGTGTCCCAATCACATACAGAAATAGAATGGGACGGATATTACTTTTCTGACCCATTTTATGATTGGCGATCGAAGACATCACCAATATCCAAACCAGCACAGGGGCAACGGCTTTCAATGCACCGACAAAAAGCGTTCCCAGCAACCCGACAAACTTGGCTGCTTCAGGTGCCAGACTTGCCAATAATATCCCCAGTATTAAACCAATTAAGATCTGTTTTACTAGGCTTCCTTGTGCAATATATTGCACAAAGCCTTTTTGTTGTTTTGCCATAGTCTATCCAGTTGTATTTTTAGCTTTATCAGCCTGATGTTTTTATGTTTGCTTCCTCAGTACAGAGAAGTACGGAGAAATTGAAGGAACTACTTAAGGATAATTAGCGGAAATATACAGGCTACACAATATCTGATAACAAATGTCTTACATTTGTGTGATCAGAGCGTCAATTTTTCGTTCAATAAACCCACCGGCATGAGCATCCTGCTCAAAACAATCATTTCTCTTAATATTCATGGAGTTAAATTAAATATATTTCTTTCGGTGACAATAAATCACCGGCCTGTCACCCCTATCAAAGCGATCAAGAATAGATAACTTTTTGCCATTTGCTAATTTATGCACAATTGTCCGATAAGCGACATAAACTTAATCTTTTTATAAGACTCATTATCTGCTCTTGATATTTTGATGTATTTAATCAAATAGTTAATCAATTGTTCCATTTGAAGACTTCAATTTTTATATTTTGATAAATGTTCAATTGATCACCAGAATTTTCTGTTTAGCGACTAATGATTTTGTTAAAGTGTCATCAGTCAATATTCATGCCATCTTGAAAGGATTTCGAGAGCATTTTATGGCAATCGATATTATCGGCTTTGTATTTTCAAGGCATAAAATAGAAATTAACCATAAATGCTGCACAAAATTAAGATGCAATCCTTAACCCGCGTTTTAGGAACATTTGATGGAAATTGTAACAAACCTTATTCATGCACTTTGGAATCAAGATTACGAAACCCTTTCCAATCCGTCACTGGTATGGGCTCTCTATATTCTGTTATTTATCATTCTGTTTCTGGAAAATGGAATATTACCTGCCGCATTCTTACCGGGTGACAGCCTGTTAATATTAGTCGGGGTTTTAATCGCAAAAGAAACCATGAATTTTACTGTGACCCTGACCATCCTCACCGCCGGGGCAAGTTTAGGTTGCTGGGTGGGTTATCTTCAGGGCCGATGGCTTGGCAACACAAAGATTGTGCAAGGCTGGCTGTCACACCTGCCCGCGCATTACCACCAACGAGCACATAACCTCTTCCATCGCCATGGATTATCCGCCTTGCTGATAGGCCGTTTCGTTGCTTTTGTCAGAACTCTGCTGCCGACACTGGCCGGGCTTGCAGGGCTGAAAGATAGCCGTTTTCAGGTATTTAACTGGCTCAGCGGGTTCTTGTGGGTATTTATCCTGACAACGTTGGGTTACGCACTCGGGAAAAGCCCTCTGTTTCGCCAATATGAAGAATATCTGATGAACTTTTTGGTATTGTTGCCGGTAGGTTTGTTATTCATCGGATTAATCGGTAGCCTGACGGTTATCTGGCGCAAAAAACGCACTAACTAATAAGCCCTTATCTTAATCCTGTCCTGTTCCGGTGATAAGTTTCTCCGGTGATAGGCTTCTCCGGTAATGCGGTGCTCCTGTGACATGTACCTCAATGATATTGTGTTCCGATAATATTATGGCAAACATACCACAGGGCACTGCCCTCCCCTCATGTTCCCTTGCCCGGTAAATCGTGATTCATTCGCATCAAACAGTATTTCAGGTCAATTTCCAATCTGTTATGACAATTTTTCATCTGGCTATACTTTAAACTCCTCATAAAAGCGACTATGGTAAAAACTCATCCACCGCATATTTAAGGAGAAGTCATGCCACAGAAGAAAAACTCTGATGATTTACGTGCTGAATTACAATCTCTTGCGGACACATTGGAAGAGGTTCTCAATGACGCGACGGATAAACCCAAGGCGGAATTAGAAAAACTACGCAGCAAAGCAGAAAAAACACTGAAGAATGCACGTACCGTACTCAATGACAGCAGTGATAGGCTGATTGGTCAAACGAAAGAAATCGCCGGTCATGCGGATAATTATGTTCGTGAAAATCCGTGGACGGGTGTCGGTATTGGGGCAGCAATCGGTGTTGTATTGGGTGTCTTGTTGTCAAGGCGCTGAAATGACCCAATCTCCCCATTCACAGGGCCTCGGAAAAGGGCTGTTTGGCATTCTGCGGAAAATGGCAGCTACGCTTGTCCGTATGGTTGAAACACGCATCCAACTGGCGGCGGTTGAACTGGAAGAAGGCGCGGCAACGCTGATACAACTACTACTGATGGTTGGGTTTACATTGCTATTTGCAGGCTTGGGATTGATATGCCTGTTGGTGCTGCTATTTTGGGTGATTGATCCCCTGCATCGGGTATTGGCCATGATTGTAGCTACCGGCATTCTCCTGTTTCTGGCCGTGCTGACTGCAATAATGACTCTCAGGAAAACCCGAAAACTCACTTTTCTTAATGCCACTCGTGAACAACTGAATATTGATTACAAGACATTGAAGGATAGTGATCATGAATAAGGCCTGGCACCACCGGCAAGCATTGCGAAAGCAGCAATTACTGGAAGAGATCCGGCAACAGCGTCAATCACTTTCAGCCTGTAGCCAGCAATGGATGAAACTCACCCAACCTTATGATAAAGGCTGGCAGGCTCTGCTCTCTTTCAAGCCTTACGCTGTCATTGGCTCTGGTATTGCCCTGATTTATGGCCTACGCCATCCCAAAAAATTATATCGCTGGTCACGCCAAGTGATCAGCTTTATCAGCATCATAAAAATTGTGCGTAATGCACTGTCATGACTTTCTGGAAAATTGATGATTCTGTAGAAAATTGATGAATATCTGCAAAATTCACAGGAAAATCATCAAACCACTTCTTCAAAAAAACTGCACTAAATTGTTAATATTCCTTACTATCAACAAATGATACCTCTCTCTAGAATACCGTCCATTGTTAACGATTAGCAAATCGTGCTTTTTTGTCTGTTTTTTAATCTTTCTAACCCGACTAAGTCAATAAAGTCATTATCGTGACCTGCGGCATTCTTGGAGAAAATAATGAAAAAATTTGAAGATAGTGGCCTATTAATTGCCCGTATTTTGATATCCATTCTTTTTATCATCGCTGGATATGGGAAATTGGGGGATGCTTACGCGGGAACACAAGAATTTATGGAAGCCATGCATGTCCCAGGCATCTTGCTGCCCCTGACCATTTTACTTGAACTCGGTGGTGGCCTTGCTGTGATGTTTGGTTTGCTGACCCGTACAACAGCTGTGTTTACATTCATTTTCTGCATCCTGTCAGCAATTTTGTTCCACCATGACTTTTCAGATGGCATGAACCAAACTATGTTCCTGAAAAATTTCTCCATCGGTGCAGGTTATCTGATGCTAGCGATGATGGGTCCCGGGAAATTCAGTATTGACGGGGTATTAAAGAAGAATTGGTAATATCACTCACTCCCTGAACTTGCTCGCAATCAATTTCAGAAGAGCAATCAGTTTCAGAGGAACAGGATATTCGCACTTAAAATCAGCCCCTGATTGAACGGAAAACAATCAGGGGCTGGGTTTTATATTCTGGTAAACAGTTTGGGGATTTCACGCAAACACCAAGATTTAGCTTCCCCCATTTTATCGCGTCGCCACGCCATGATGATGTGAGTTTCATGACTGTATTCAGAGCTCACAATACGTAACCGGCCCTCAGCAATATCCTGTTCAACCATCGGATAAGGCAGGGTTGCCACCCCCAGCCCCGCCAAAAGTGCACGGCGTTTATCTTCCAATGTGCTGACCGTCAGCCGTGGTTGTTTATCCAATAATTTAACCGTCAGAGTCGGGCGTTCCTTTGCCGTATCAGCAACGGCTATGCCTCGGTATTTCATTCGGGTAGTTTCAGATAATGGTTCCGGTTCATCATGAATAGGATGGTTAACGCTTGCAACATAGACATTGTTAATCGAATACAACTTACGTGAATTCACCTCCGCAGAAGCCCTGAAGTGCATATCTGGCGCAATGACAATATCCGCGCCGCCTGTTTCCAACCTCTCCCAGGCACCTGCCAATACTTCTGTCACTAATGAGAGCTGTGTATTTGCTTTTTTCGCCAATTTATCAACGAGGGGGAAAAGTGATGCGACCGGAAACAAGGCTTCGCACACAATTGTCAAATTCGTTTCCCAGCCACGGGCCAAGGCTTCTGCATCAGCCGTCAGTTTATCCGCAGCCTCAAGCAATAAACGCCCCCGCTCCAGCAACATGCGGCCAACGTTAGTAAATTTCGTGCGATGGCCTGAGCGGTCAAACAGCACGACATCCAGCTCTTCTTCCAGCTTCTGCATGGTATAGCTTAACGCAGAAGGCACTCTGCCCAATTCATCCGCAGCCGCGGCGAAACTGCCTCGCCTGTCTATCGCATCCATGACCCGCAAGGATTCCAATGTAAGCGCACGTTCTTTGCCCATATTTCTCTCAGTCAGGAATTTTGAATATATCCAACAGATTAACTGGCTGACATTTCGACGTCTAGAGAATTAATAGCAGGAATAGATTTACCTTGTAGTGTATCCACGCAGGAAACACACACGCTCGGAAAACTGAAAGAGGCTTTGGAGAAAACAAACAAAAATGAGATTCAAAGTCTGACATAGTCAGACAATGATATAATGATCCTCAGCATATTTTATTTAATACCGAAATATATTCTTACTGGAATAAATAAAATCGTCATTTTGTTAACTTAAATTACTTTTCAGAACATGCTTATTTATTTCATGCCTATAATAACGAGATAATGACCATAGATAAAACCTTCCCATAATAACATGCTTCGTAATTAAAATTTTCATCATTAATAATAGTGATATTTTTATTGTGGGCATTGACTTAATGAATAAACCATGACAACGAATGAAGTAAAAAAGAGCGGAATAATAAAATTATTATTAGGCACATCTTTATTAATATTATCAAGCAAAGGATATGCGGGTCCTGCGCATGATTGCTGGGTTGAAATCCCTCTTAATTCAAACAATGCAAATTTTTTACCTATACAATACACAATATCTGTTGGGGAGGATTTTGAAATTAATCCCGATTTACCTGTAAACAGTGTTCTGCTAACACAAAGCCTACCTGCAACATCCCCAACAGGCCAATTCATGTGTGATTCTCAGCTCGGGCTCTACCGATATGAAGGAATTGGCACACCAACAAATTCCATTTATCCTATCCCTAATATCCCTGGACTAGGGTATAGAATAAAAAAAACTACCGATAAATCTGGTCACGATATAGAAGATGGTTGGTTTCCATATACTCGTAATCAGGTATACAACGAGAATACTTTTGAAACTCTCACTCAATACAAGGGACTTCTCTTTAATCACCAAGTTATATATCATCTGCAATTAGTCAAAATAGGTGATATCCTGCGGGGTGGGCAATTGACAGGGGAAATCGCCAAAGGTATTGCACTTGAAAAGAATAATTTCCAATATTTCAGTCTGAAAATTGCTGGTAGTATCAACGTTAAATTAGTTTATCCCAGCTGCACTCTCAAGACACCTTCTATAAATGTCCCGTTGGGGGATGTATCTAAATCTGATTTTCAGGGGATTGGAACCGAAACCCAACCTAAACAATTTAAGATCGATTTAGAGTGTTCTAGCGGGTCACCAGAAAAAACTTCCCACCCAAAAATGACATTGGAAGATGTCTCCTTCCCTTCAAATCAGAGTGATATCCTGACACTCAGTAAAAATGCGACAGCCAAAGGGGTTGGCATCCGAATTTATCATAAAAATAATCCCGTGAACTATCAACCAAACAACAATATTAGACTCGGTGAGCTGAGTAAAGGCCATCATAGCATTCCATTTCAGGCAAACTACATTCAGTCAGAATCAACAGTAACGCCCGGCAGTGTCCATGCCAGCGCAGTTTTTAAATTAGCTTATGATTAAAAGATCAATATAAAATTAAATAAGCCCCCAATAGTAAAATTACTAGCGGGGGCTTATTTTTGTTAAAAAATCAGAGATTAAATTAATTATTCATAATTTATTTCCAATCTTAAATTTGTTTTTTCTAAGAAAGCATCTCCAAGGGACATTTTAAGCTGATGTCTGCCTTGGCGAATGAATTGACGGGGTAACGGAAGCCTTATTTTTGCACTCGATAAAAAAGAATCAGAAGCACTTAATATAATATTAACTGGAAAAGGAGATACTCCGATGGCCTCCATGCCTTCTGCACAATCAATTAAATCAAGTTGCAGCCAGTGATCTCGCACTTGTACATCATGTGATGATGGAGACAGTAAGCATGGAGAACTGACGAGTGAGCCATAAACTTCGATATAATTTTCCTGTCGGGCTATTTTTTTAAGATCGTCTTGTGCCATTTCCCCTGCATTCACATAGCTATTCGCTAATATCAGAAGCCCTGTCAGCAAGCCTCTCCATAATCGGATTTGCCTATCTCCATAACCTACCATGTATTTATCCTATCCCGCTTCCGTCCATTATTTTTTCTGATCTTTAATCACGGTGCATTGTTCACCATCACAACGAAATGCCAGTGTTGGCCGGCCACCATAGTCATTGATATAGGTAAAATAAGGTGTGCTGTATTGCCCACGTTTGACGGTTTCATTGCCAAACGGTGCAATCATAATCCCATCAAAATCACTGTCTTCTGATTCTGACTGGCTATTACCCATGCCAATAATTGTGATGTAGTACGGCGTTGGATTTTCTATCCGATACCCTCCCGCAATCTTATGCAAGACCAATTGATCCTGCCAAACTGCATCCGGTTTGGCTTGAAGTGCGACAGGACGATAAAACAGTTTTATTTTGGTTTGCAGTGCAATTTGCAGCGTGTTTGGTTGCTCACTTTTAGGTGGGATTTCACGCAGATTGAAATAGAACAGCGATTCCCTATCCTGTGCCAGCGAATTTGCTGTCTGTGTTTTTTCGACTCGAACCAAACTGCGTTTACCAGGTTCCAAACGCTGCACTGGAGGCGTTAATACTAATGGCCCCGTTGTCATTTTTTGATGATTTTCATCTTCCAGCCACGCTTGGGCTAAATAAGGCAATTGCTTATTCTCATTAGAGATATGCAATGTAATAGATTTATTTTCACCGTCAAACACCGCTCTGGTTCGATCCAAAGAAACCGCTGCCAGAGATGAAAATGTACTAAAAATCAATACACTGCCCGTTAATAGGTTACCAACACATTTCTGCAAAATTTGTTTCTTCATTCTTACATTTACTCTCTTCAATTCGTTTTTGAGGTACGCCATTCATTTTTTATTGCGCTATCCCTTTTATTTCCCTCTCTGGCAAGGCAATGAGACCAGTGACAGAGAATCAATTTGAGGTGGCAATATGAACGAACAATGCTGCTCACCCCAATTCGCTTGCAGGGATTCTCCCAATTCAGCCCCACTGATCCATGCCACTCCCCCGTCATTGACAATCCCCAGTTCACGCCCTTTCTCATTGCGAATACTGGTTCCAAAGGGGAGAATATTTCCATTCTCCAGTTTCAAAACAACAAACAAGCGGTTGCCTTTTAAAACATCAAATTTGTGATAACCAATCGCGCCTTCCGTCAATACCGATTCCGCCACTGCGTCGCGGGCTTCAACATCACTGTCCAATTTATTGATATCGACCATTGTTGTATTGCGGTAATAACTGCTGACATTCGTTACCACACCAATTCCCCGATGATTCGTTCTCACATGGCCGCCATCGAACGGCACATTTTCCACGCCATTGGTATCCACGATTAAGCGAGTACCACCACTAAAACCACTGGGATGCAATGCTGCACCTTTTGAAGTGATCGTCACCCCGCCATTGACTGCCATACCAGCCATCACATTCCCGCCTTGTGCCGTTGAGACATTGAACGACATGTGGGCAACATCGCCTCTGTGACTGTAATAACCGCTAAACTGGCTCTGCCGCTGCTGCCCATGGCCATGGCTCATGCCTGCTGTCACGTTATAGTTATCCCTTTCCCCAATCTGCCCACTGAAATTCATGCTCTGGGAGAATCGTTTCTCGCTGTAATAATGGTTGTAATTTATTCTTTGTTCGCCAACAGGCAGCGAAAAATTCAATGACAGAGAGTTATTCATTTTGCCTGTATGAACATAACGAGCACGGTTGGCCGATAAACCAACAGACATATCGTTGATACCAAAAGCAGAAAAATATTTATTCATCCTAATGTTGTAATAAATGCTGTCACCGGCGTTCCAGAAAGTTTCGTGATTGTAGGAAACACCCAGCGATACTTTCTGTTCAGGGAAGTTTTTATTCAGCGATATTGTATATTTGTCTTTACTGCGCCCTTCCAGACGATCACGGTAACGCGCATCCAAATATTGCTGCATTGGCATGTAATCACGCTCACTAAAACGGTAGCCGGCAAGTGTCAGGTCCGTGTTAATGTCATCAAAACGCTTGGAATAAGTTAGATGCCAGGATTTTCCCTGTTGCGTTTTTTTATCATCTTCTTCCCCTCGTTTTGGCAACCTGGCCATTGATTGTGTGACATCTGCCGTCAACGAACCCAAAGTCCCCAAATCAACCCCCGCTCCCAATGCAAGGGCATTATAATTACCGGCAACTACCCCACCACCGTACAGTGTCCAACTGTTTGTTAAACCGTAGAACCACTCTCCGGCAGCAAAAATAGGCCCTTCAGTCCGATGGGAATCATATCGGGCACGTCCGGAGACTAATTTATAGCGAAGCTGACCCGGTCGAGTCAGATAGGAAACAGAGGCCGCACTGACCTGAAAGGTTTTCACACGACCATCTTGCTCCGTGATTTTTACATCTAATGTTCCACGCACAGAACTACTGATATCCTTGATAACAAACTCCCCAGCGGGAACCGTTGTGTCATACAGAATATTATTTTGTTGTGTTACGGTGACTCTGGCATTAGTGTCGGCAAACCCTCTGATTTGTGGGGCATATCCCCGTAATTTGGGGGGCAATTGCCGTTCATCACTGGTCAATGACACACCGCTATAATTCCAGCCATCAAGTAAATCTGATGCAAAAGAAGATTCCCCCAATATTAAATTGGCCTGCCATGATGGCAAGGCTCGGTATGCATGGAACTTATTCCACTTGAGCGAAGAATCACTATTACTCTGCTGGCCTGCGGTATGGCTGTAATTTCCCTGATAATCACCCCGCAAACGCCAGGCACCATAATTTGCGCCGACAATACCGTTGAACCAGATATTTTGGTTTCTTGAATTTCCGCGTGATTTAGATAAAAAAGTATTCACGTTATAATCGAGCAATACACCAGGTATTCCTTCATCCCAGCGCGCAGGCGGTAACCAAAATGAATCAGAATATTCCAGATAAAGCTGGGGAACTGTCATATTAAGCTGTGATTCAGCTAAATCGACAGATAATGCTACCCCGCTTATCGCAGAAAAATCCACACAGCGCCCGTCATTCCATAACGTTGTCTGTGCGAGATACTCCTCTTTCAAGCCTATTTTATTTCGCAATTCAGGTGAAATGCAGGCTTCCGAACGGATCTCTTTCCCCCGTTGCCGAGAATAAAAAGGGATCGTTGTTTCACGGTTAACGAGTTGTTCATTAATACGTAAAGTTAATTGGTATTTCCCGGGCATCACATAGCCCGTTTGCGAGAAACGTGATAAATCAATATTCTGTTTATCTTCGGAATCCAGCATATCAATGTTAAATTCAATTGCGTTTGCTAAATGAATACCGGAAAAAAACAAAATTAATCCCTTCAGTACATGCAAAGAAAATACGAGCTCCTGCTTTATATTCATTTATAACGACTCCCGCGTCAGGCAGGTATTACCTTGCCGGATACAATATGGCTTGCCGCCATAAATTACCGACCAATTACTTAACAAGCATCATACCCTGTAGCCATCTATAAAAACTTCATATTACTTTTAATAATAAAAAAGCTAATTTAGAAAGAGTGACAGTCACTGTCATCATTAATGATATTTCATGTTCAAAATGTTAATTTTATTCATAAGCCAATTTAAAACTCAATACTGCATAATAACTTCCTTGTACCAACGGTTCTCCATTTGGTACTAAATTTAAAATATATTTCATGCCTGATTGATTATTACCACCAGAAATAATAGGATAACGCTTTCCCGCGTGTATTAAATGCCCTTGTGCATCATTAATAGATAATGCGGCCCCCTTAACTCCACCAGACAACCGGAATAAATGCGTTTCTTTATCACGCACCCCATCAAAGGTTACATGCATTGGTGCCCGTTTCTCCGTGTTTTTCCCTTTTTCCCAATCACAATTTTCCAAATGGATAATGACTTCCTTTTGTTTCCTGATCCCATGTTGATATAATTGTTTTACCGGAACCATGCCCATATTAACAGACTGCCATATATCGTCTAATGCGATAGAGCAACTCGCCGAGACGACGGTTCCGCTAATATTGACCCTTCCCATAAAAGGATTTAAGGAATGTTCCCATGCCAGTGCACTGTTGCACAAAAATAACATAAGAAAAGAAACAAACCCTTTTTTAATCAGAACGTCATTCACGAATCTCATGTGATTTTATAATTATCTATTTTCATTAAAAATAACGCATTACCTAATATAATCATAGAGCAATGCGCTATAATCACTTTATTAAAATGAAATTTCTATGGCGTTTAATTTTTACTCATATTGCATAGTAAAAGTTGTTGTTCCGCTAAATTCACCCGGAGTCACATCGCTTTCCCCGCTCGCTTTTTTCGCAAATGCCATGAAGTTTAATTCATTTGTATTTTTGCTTAGATTAAATGCCTTGCTTGGCTGATCCAGAACAACATCACCATCCAAACCAGTTAACCTTACCGCAACATTTTTAGCAGAACCACTCATTAACAGCTCTTTCGAGTCATAGTTAGCGCCGGAAAATGTCACTTTCGCTTTTTTATAAGTTTCTGTATCACATTCAGTCAGTACAATTTTAACAGGACGAGAAGTTTCATTTCCTTTATTCAATAAAGACTGACTTAAAACACCAAAATTAATTGTTTGATCTATAGATTCAGGGGAAATATTACAGGGTGCATTAACAACAGTACCGGTAAATGTTATTTTACCGCCACCACCATTCTCTATTGAAGCAGGGCCTTCAGCTTGAGCCTGCGCACAAAAAATTCCCATACCTAATGTAATAGCAGCAATTTTAGCCAATTTTGTTGGTTTCATTATTTTACCTTTATTTTAGTAGCAATCAATTTCAAGATCTTTTGTTTACTCTTAATCCCTGAATGAAGCTTTATCTTCAAAGCGATTAAATAAAGAGACTCCAAAGCGTTAATTATCAGATTTCCCCATTGTGAGTTCACAACTTGGTTAGATCCAACCCCTTTAACTCCTCTTTTTAAAAAATAACTTTTCAAAAAAATATTTTCCAATCACATTAATAGCCGGGATAACATTTATCATTCGTTTCATACAATACAAACAATAAACCTATAATCACTACCTATAATATTATCCAAAAAAACAATTAAATATCCCCTTATATCTTTAAAAGGAATAATCATAATTATTTTAAATTTTTTAATAGAAAAACATAATAGAAATGAATTGTTATTTTTTAAGTAAACATCACGTCCCGCAGAACGTAGCCGCTATATTACCGCCATTTCATTAATAATCAATTCTAATATTTTTTATTTTTGACTTAAAACAATCCTCTGTGGATCTATTCAGTAACAAATTCGAACCCCGTTTTATTGGCTTTTGGATTTTAAAATAAAGAAAATGGTAACCAATTGTTTTTATGTTATTTATCGCAATATATCGGGGCTTGATTAATAAAACTTTCTTATAAAAATGAATTTGACCCACCATTAAATATTTACAAAAGTTTATCTTCATGGAGCCTGAATGAAGAAGTTCAGAAGCGTTAATTATAAGATTTTTCCCATAATCAGTTAACAATTAATGTTTAACTGTCAACTACTATCCTCCTTTTAAAAAAAGGAAAATACCTGATAAGGCATTGAACAGACTATTTTCGCTGTCTAAATGTAAAATATACCTATTTTGAATCTTTTAAATTAAAAACATTATTACAATAAATCATTGTTTTTATATTTCTTGGCATTCAAGTTGCGCCGATATTAAGCTTGAATTCATATAATCAATACGGTACTCATCAGTACAGCCATGATTTTAAAAATAGCATCAACTGACCGTTGAGTTAAGGCCAATGCCCGGCAGTATTGCAGTAGAGAAAAATAGTAAAGAAAAATCGTGGAGAAAAATCAGAGAGGCAAATCATTCAATCTGGTAACAGTCAATTACACACTTGGCTTATTCAAGGTACATATTCTGTGATGGTTTGGTGATGGGATGGAAATTGGCGTGAAAATTGGCATATAGGCATAGAAAAGAATAAGCCCTACAGAGAAACCTCTATAGGGCTGAATTTGTGAAGTTGACCGATAAGCCGGGTTCTGTCTTGGACAGCCATTCATCTAGGCCAGCACTTGCGCACTGGCTCAAGCAACCTACCCGGGTTCGATACGGGCCGTACCATGTGAACCCCTATTTGGTCTTGCTCCGGGTGGAGTTTACCGTGCCACGAACTGTTACCAGCCGCGCGGTGCGCTCTTACCGCACCCTTTCACCCTTACCTGATCCCAATATTGTTTTTGCAAACAAAACTGGGCCATCGGCGGTTTGCTCTCTGTTGCACTAGTCGTAGGCTTTCGCCTCCCAGACGTTATCTGGCACCCTGCCCTGTGGAGCCCGGACTTTCCTCCCCTTTACTTCCCCCGAAAGAGATGTAAAGCAGCGACTGTCTGGTCAACTCCGGCGCGGATTATAAGGGGTTTGCCACCCAATGTATAGGGATTTTCACGCGGACCCGCCAATTTAGTCAGAGGCTGAATTCTGGTCGAGAGCAAAACGGTATAAGGCATTTTTCTTTACGCCATGAATTTCTGCCGCCAATGCCGCCGCTTTTTTTAGTGGCAATTCTTTTTGCAATAATGCCAATGTCCGCAAGGCTTCGGGTGGCAAGCTGTCTTCCGCAGGTTTATGATACCCTTCTACAATCAATACCATCTCGCCTCGACGGCGGGTTTCATCTTCCTTTATCCATTCCAGAAGCTCACCGGCCGGCATGCCCTGAATAGATTCCCACGTCTTGGTCAGTTCCCGTGCAAGCACAATATAACGATTTGCCCCCCACACTTTTACGATATCTTCTAAACTATCCAGCAAACGATGGGTTGATTCATAGAATATCAGTGTCCGTGATTCTTGGGCCAATTCGCGCAGCGTGTCCTGACGTCCCTTGCTTTTTGCTGGCAGAAATCCTTCATAGCAAAAACGATCAGAGGGCAACCCTGCGGCAGAGAGCGCAGTAATGGCCGCACAAGGACCCGGTAATGGAACAACATGAATGCCGGCCTCACGACAGCGGCGGACAAGATGATATCCGGGATCGTTAATTAGCGGCGTCCCCGCATCGGATACCAATGCAATGCTGATCCCTTGCTCCAGTTTCGCAATCAATTGATCTGCCTTCTGCTGTTCATTATGATCATGAAGTGCGAACATGCGCGCATTAATGGCAAAATGTTGAAGCAACAAGCCGGTATGTCGCGTATCTTCGGCTGCAATCAGATCGACATTTTTAAGAACTTCAAGAGCACGCTGAGTAATATCCCCGAGATTTCCGATAGGGGTTGGTACAACATATAGCGTGGATGTCGTAACCACTGCTCGATTGGTTTGATTCATTGTTTCATCCGAATGACCGATTTAAAATTGAGCATCTTTGAAAAAAACATCACTGGATACAGTATGCTTCCCTCAATTTTTGTGCGTTTCAAAACTGGTTTAGTCTACACAGCCGTGCTGTCGACTATGATTATTGCAGGGTGTACCATGCTCGAACAGCAAGGGCAACCAACTTATCACCCTCAAGACAAGATCAGCTCAGAGATTAGTCATTATCAAACCATTATTGATGCCGCCCATAACCAACCATCACTGGATGTGATCCGCGCTTATATCGCACTAGAGCAATACGAAGAAAAAAATCCTGTCGCTCACCAGAAAAACATTGATGAAACATGGCAATTGCTGACGCAGCTTTCGCCACAACAACTCAATGAATTAGTCGTCAATACCAACGAATATACCTTACTGGGCTGGCTTGATTTATTGAATTATTACCAAACCAGTAACCGGGATATTGAAAAACTGCGTTCCGCCATCAATGACTGGAAAATTCGCTACCCCAATAATCCGGCCGCCCATAGCTTGCCTACTGAATTACAGCAAATGTTATTAACGCCCTCCGATAACCGCGCCATTATCGGCCTATTCCTGCCTTTGAGTGGTCAGGCTAAGGTGTTTGGAGAAGCCATTCGCCAGGGTTTTCTTGATGCACAAAAAGGGGCGTTGCCAAAAACTTCACTGCCTGCACCGGCAGGTTTACCGGCAAATTCATCTGACAGCAATCCAAATGAAGCGGCTAATTTAAGTGATACTGAGTCATCTGAAGTATCCCCTCTCTCTGAGAAAGGCGCCATATCTGACCAAGGTGAGATAAGCCAGCCAGCACCCCCGATAAAATCAAGCGTGAATGATACCCCTGTCAACGATCAAGTCATCAAAGTCTATGACACTAACAGTGAATCACTCATCAATCTGTTGACGCAAGCCGAGCAAGATGGCGTTACCCTGATTGTCGGGCCATTACTGAAACCCAATGTCGAGCAGCTGTCCCAAATCGACATTCCACTGAACATTCTGGCACTCAATGAATTGGATACACCAAAACCACAGCCGAATATCTGTTATTTTTCATTGTCGCCTGAAGATGAAGCAAAAAATGCCGCTGAGCATATCTGGCAGCAACAAAAACACAATCCGCTGCTGTTAATCCCTCGTACAGAGTTCGGCAATCGGGTTGCCACAGCTTTTGCACAAGAATGGCAGAAACTGGGTGGTCAGGCCGTGTTGCAGCAAACCTTCGGGACTCCCTTAGAAATGAGGCAATCCATGAACCGTGGTATTGGCATACGCATGACCGGCACGCCGGTTCTTCCGACAACCTCCGCCAGTGGCCCTGTCGATGCCGTTTATATTGTCGCCACGGCAGATGAACTGACTGTCATCAAGCCGATGATTGATATGGCGATCAGCTCCCGCAAAAGGCCCGATCTTTATGCCAGCTCACGCAGTAACAAATTTGGTGCAGGCCCGGATTTCCGATTGGAAATGGATGGCATGCAATTTAGTGATATTCCACTGCTGAGCGGCATCAATCCCCCATTAATGCAACAGGCGGCCAAAAAATTTGCCAATGATTACTCCCTGATGCGCCTCTATGCAATGGGAATAGATGCGTGGTCGCTGGCCAATCAGTTTACGCAGATGCAACATAACATGGACTTCCGCCTGAATGGTGAATCAGGAGAGCTGTCTATCACGGATAATTGCACCATTTTACGCCAACTCCCTTGGATGCAATTCAGTCATGGACGGGTTTTGTTCCAAAACCGTACAGACAATGCAGGTTCAGATAATGCGGATTCAGACAATACGAATTCAGACAATATGAATTCATACAACACTGACAATGTGGCAGGGCCTGGCGATACCAATAATGCGAATGAATAAATAGCAAGAAGAGGGGCAGCTTAAAGGCAACCGCCCTCCTTGCTCGGCCTGTGGCTTATCATTGGCAGTAATTTGATTATTATCCCGTTTCAATGGTTATTTCAGGATGAAAAAGACAACTAATCGCTATGCGATAGGACGCCATTATGAACATCAAGTTAAGCAGTTTTTGCAAAAACAGGGGCTTGCCTTTGTGGCTGAGAATGTGAAAATTCGTGGCGGAGAAATCGATCTGGTTATGCGTGACAAATATACATGGGTATTTGTCGAAGTTCGTTTCCGTAAAAACACACATTATGGTGATGCCATTGCTACAATTACCCAAAGTAAGCGTAAAAGATTATTGCATACAGCCTCTGTCTGGCTGAATCAACGCAATGAGTGCCTGGAAACAGCACCGTGCCGTTTTGATGTTTGTACAATAACCGGCCAGAAATTCGAATGGCTGAAAAATGCCTTTGCCTGAACGAGAATTTATTCTGATAAATTCTCAATTTGCTCGCTAAATAAATAGATCCCAAAATACATAGGTCATAACGTGCTGGATAGAATTAAAGTCTGCTTTACAGAAAGTATTCAAACTCAGATAGCAGCAGCAGAAGCATTACCCGACGCAATATCACGCGCCGCGATGATGATGGTTCAATCACTGCTGAATGGCAATAAAATTCTTTGCTGTGGTAATGGTGGGTCTGCTGCAACTTCCCAGCGTTTCGCCGCCAGCATGATAAATTGCTTTGAGACAGAACGCCCGAGCCTGCCTGCTCTGTCTCTGAATACTGATAATGTAGTGATGACGGCAATCGCCAATAGTCGACAACCCAACGAAATTTACGCCAAACAAGTCCGGGCGCTGGGGCATGCCGGAGACGTTTTGCTCGCCATTTCCACACATGGAAATAGTCGGGATATTATTAAAGCGGTAGAAGCAGCGGTCACCCGCGATATGACAATCGTTGCGCTGACGGGATACGATGGTGGTGAGCTGGCGGGATTGTTGGGGCCTCAGGATGTTGAGATCCGTATCCCATCTCATAACAGCGTCAGGATCCAAGAAGTTCATATGTTGACAATCAACTGTCTGTGCGACTTAATCGACCATACGTTATTTCCTCATCAGGATGAATAAGGAGCCAGCTCAATGCGGTTATTTTCTCTATTAGCAATCTGTTTCAGTGCCATGTTATTGCAAGGGTGTATTGGGGCTGCGGTCGTGGGCTCTGCGGCATTCGCCACAAAAGCAGGCTCAGATCCACGTACAATTGGCCAACAGGTGGACGATACCGCGCTGGAAGCCCGGATCAGTAATGCTGTCAGCAAAGATCCCCAGATTAAGGCACAGGCACGCGTCGTCGTCACTGTATACCAAGGTAAGGTGCTTTTAACCGGGCAAAGCCCGAATGTCGCTTTGGCTGATCGGGCAAAACAAATTGCCTCAAAAGTGGAAGGCACTGACCTTGTCTATAATGAAATCCGGCAAAGTCATCCTGTTTCATTGTCCAGAGCTTCAGCAGACACTTGGTTGACCACCAAAGTGAGATCTAAAATCCTGGCCAGTGATTCAGTCAGGTCATCCAGTATTAAAGTGGTCACCGAAGACAATGAAGTCTTCTTATTTGGTATTGTCACCCGACAAGAAGGCGAAGCCGCCGCGAAAATTGCGAGTGAAACCAGCGGAGTCAAACGGGTGACAACCGCCTTTACTTATCTTAACTGACCCTTAACTGGCAACTGCAACAGGCTGGCTCAACTGAAAATGCCAGCCATCAACGCCTAAGCCATCAATTACTAGGCCACCACCACGTTACAAAATACCGTTGGTTTAAAAATAGGCTTGGCTTAGCTCTCAAAACTCATTACAGTATTCGCTTATCTCACCATCATCAACATGGAAAATGGCACTGGCTAAAATGAAAATTAGATGACAACGAAAAACGATAAAGTTGTGAGCTGAGCGGCAATTATTTTCGACCAGTGCCATAATAGCGAAAAACGCGCCCCTGCCAGCTTACTCAATCATTTCCAATACTTTCCTAACAAGCTTATCAATTCCTTTTTCTGCCTGAGATAAAGATTCTGCAAGCATGTAAGCTGGCGTTGTGACAATTTTATTTTCAGAATCAACAACAATATCATCGACTGGGCACTCGATATGTATTCCTCCCATTTCTTCTATTTGAGCTGCGGTTTCAGGATCATAACCAATAGTCACTTTGACTGGTTTTCCCAGCATTTTCGGTATCATCACGGGAGCAATACACATAAATCCCATCGGCTTGCCCTGTTGATGCATCTCCCTCACAATACTTAATAGTTCTTTATTTATTTCGCAAGATGATCCTCTATAAGCGAAATTACATAAGTTTTTGGCCGCACCAAATCCACCGGGAATAATTAACGCATCTAACTCATTGGTATCAACCTCAGACAGAGGCCTCATATTTCCCCGAGTTATACGAGCTGACTCTTCCATTATGTGACGGATTTCGTGTTTCACCTCTCCATTAAGATGATTAATTACATGATGTTGTGGCTCATCAGGTGAAAAAAACGACACTTCAGCACCAAGACGGCTCAAAGAGAGCATAGTCAGAACTGATTCATGAATTTCACTTCCGTCGTAGACTCCACATCCACTTAATATCATTGCAACAGATTTCATATTCCTCTCCGTTTGTAGTAGATTAATGCTTAACCCCTTAGAGGGTTAAACACCAATCTTCATCACAAATTTTAATGAATCTTGTAACAAAAAATCTTATCTTTGCTATGTTGGTACTTGTGTTCCGTATTGAAGAATTCTCTAATTACCCGTACCTAAAATAAGTCTCAGATAAACGGGTAAACAAGTTTCCCTGGTGTTGGCGCAGTATTCGCGCACCCCAACTTCGGTTGGGGTTATTTTTTTGTAGCGTCCGACAACCAATTTCTCAATATTTCCGTATCATTCTTCCACTCCATACTCAATTCATCCACCCATTCCTGCACATTATCCCACCATGCTGGTAAATCCGGTGACTGGATCTGCTGAGCCAACTGCTGCAAATGGCGCAATCCCACAGAGCTGGCGGCGCCCTTGATTTTGTGTGCCTCTTCAGTAATTCCTTTCTGATCTCTCGCTGTCATATTGGATTCCAGCAAGGCAAGATAATTTGGCATCATAGATTCAAAAATTGCCAAATTATCAATAATCATTTGTGGCCCGATTAATTCAATATATTGGTCAAGCATTTCTGTATCGAGTAATTCTTCACCTTTCTTCACAATATCAGCCTCTGGTAACGTGTTTTTCAATTCAGTTGATGTCCCCCAATATTTTGCAATCACGGCAATCAATGCCTTGACGGAAAGCGGCTTATTGAGCACATCATCCATACCTGCATCAAGGTATTCTTTCTTGTCTTTCAATACATTGGCTGTCAGCGCAATCAAAGGGGGCAAAGATTGGGAGGAATAACGCTGGCGTAACTGCCTCGCAATATCAAGCCCTGTCATATCCGGTAATTGGATATCCAATAACACCAAATCATATTCATCAGGGTTAAACATGGCCAATGCATCATGCCCATTCATCGCGACATCCACGCTATTGCCCAGTTTTTCCAGCACTGAGCGGGCAACAATGACATTCAGTTCAATATCTTCCACCAACAAAATATTGAGTGCCGGCAATAGCAAGGTATCTTCCTCTTGCTTTCCTTCGGCCTGTTCATCAATGGCAGGGGCAATAACAGACAGCGTAAAGCAAGAGCCTTCACCGACCGTACTTTTCACAACAATGTCTCCCCCCATGCCTTGGGCAAGGCGTCTGGAAACGGCAAGTCCAATGCCCGTTCCTGTTGCCGGACGGCCACCCGCGCTATCGGTTACCTGATAATACATTGCAAAGATTTTTTCCAATTCATCGGCAGGAACGCCAATCCCGGAATCTGTTACTTCAAATACCAGAACATCCCCTTCTTCACGCCAGATACGAATCCGAATTTCACCCTTGGGCGTAAATTTCACGGCATTGCTGATCAAATTCCACAAGATTTGTCGTAAACGTGTCCCATCAGTCAATACCTTGGCAGGCAGGGGATATTCTGGCTCAAGTACAAATTTAAGGCCTTTGGGTTGTGCCAATAATCCGGAAAGGTTCTCTAAATCAGCCATAAATCCGGTGAAATCAACGGGCTGATTGTCGAGTTGTATTTTTCGGCGTTCGATTTTGTCCAATTCAATAATATCGTTGAAAATATTTCCGAGCGTGATCGCACTGACATGGATCGTTTTCAGATAATTACATTGCTCTGGGGTTAAATCCGTGTCCAACAGGATTCGGCTCAAGCCAACAATGCCATTTAAAGGCGTACGAAGCTCATGGCTAATCGTCGAAATAAAAGTGGTTTTATCCCTGCTGGCATTTTCCAGTGCATCCTGATAGCGCTTACGCTCTGTAATATCGCGCCCGAATCCCATCAGGCCATGCCGTTTTCCGACGAGATCATAAAAAGGGACTTTTCTCAGTTCAAAGCAGGCTTTTCGTCCATCGGGATAAACCAGCCACTGCTCATAAGTCAGGGAGACATTATGACGAAACACTTTTTCATCAGTTTCCATCACCTTGCCGGCAATCTCTTTATCGTAAACATCCAACGGTGTCAGGCCAATAAGTTGTTTTTCGCTTTTCCCTGTCAGAAGCTCCATCGCCCGATTACAGCCGGAAAACTCATTGTCTTCGTTGCGGTAATAAACCAAATCCGGTGAAGCATCCAGAAATGAGCGCAATAATATCGATTGCTGTTCAAGCTCAATCTGAGTTTTTTCACGGTGCTCCATTTCTAATTTAAGTTTATCCAACAAAATCAAATGGGCTTTTTCGGCTTTCTCTCTCTCACTAATTTCCTGATTCAGCTGCGCAATGTTTTCTTTGAGTTGCAGATTCAGGGCTGCATCACGTTGACGAGATTCTTCAAGCTGCTCCACCACAATGGAAAGAAAATAAACAGCCCAAGGCGTGATCAATAAACCAAAGAAGATAGAGCGGATTAAATCGATGCTCTGGATTTCTCCGTGCAATACGAACGTGACAGCCATTTGCATAGCCATTGCAAGAATAACCAGAGCAGAGGCAAGTAATAACGAAAAGCGCACCAAGCCCAGCTTCATCATCAAGTCTACATAATATCGGGCAAGCCCTCGAATAAACTTCATAAACTATTCCCAAAGTAAAAAACAATTCTCAGCAAAATCACGAAATTGAATCATAACGCAAAAAAGACCCGACTTCGTTGAGAGATCTCCCCTTTATTTTGATAAAATAAAAAGTCATTAAAAATGAATAATTAGTTAAAAGTCAGTTAAAAAACCATTAACAGCACAAAAACAACTCAATAATTTATTCGACACGATTGAAAAAAATGCAACATAATCCCTTTTATATTTTATTTATTAGTTTTAAATTCTTTAAATGGTGGATTTCGAAGCATATATAAAATAAATAATGTTGGAATTTTAGTGAGATAGCTCACATCATTTTAAGTTGATGATCTAGGTCACAAAATACAAAATTGACTTTATTTTTCATAAAATTCAATGAAGTAAACAAAAAATCATTACAAAAAACAGAATTTATCACTATTTGACCTGCTCTGTTTTTCTCGCTAAGTTGGGAATTCACTGAAAATTATCTATCGGATAATTGCCAGAACCATATTTATGCAGTGACATAACATGACACAACATCATTTTGATTTACCGCTTGTTGTTGCAATAAATATTGCAATAAAAACAAGTGGTGTTTGACTGAGGGCGCAAATCAGACGCCTATATATAAATAATATATAGATCATCTCGTGAGTGATGTGAGAGTCGGACAGAACTTGGAGAGCTAAGCAATGTTGTATGATCAATTACAGGAAAAAGATAACTGTGGCTTCGGATTAATCGCTCATATTGAAGGGGAACCCAGCCACAAAGTTGTGCGCACAGCGATACATGCCTTGTCTCGGATGCAGCACAGAGGCGCAATTTTAGCAGATGGGAAAACAGGTGACGGTTGTGGCCTGTTAATGCAAAAACCCGATCGTTTTTTTCAAATGATCGCTCAGGAACAGTCATGGCGCCTCGCCAAAAACTATGCAGTCGGGATGCTGTTTCTGAGTCAGGATGCCAAAATCGCCCAATCATGCCGTGATATCGTCGAGCAAGAGCTACAAAACGAAACGCTTGCCATTTTAGGGTGGCGAACGGTCCCCATCAATCATGAAATATTGGGTGATATCGCTTTATCAAGCCTGCCCCGTATCGAACAAATTTTTATCAATGCGCCAGCCGGATGGCGAGCACACGATTTGGAACGGCGGCTGTTTGTCGCTCGGCGTCGCATAGAAAAACGCATCACTGATAACGATTTTTATGTTTGCAGCCTATCCAATCTGGTCACGATTTACAAAGGGCTGTGTATGGCAGCCGATTTACCCCGCTTTTATCCTGATCTGGCGGATTTGCGCATGGAATCGTCCATTTGTTTATTCCATCAGCGTTTTTCAACCAATACCGTTCCCCGCTGGCCATTAGCGCAACCATTCCGCTATCTGGCTCACAACGGGGAAATCAATACCATTACAGGCAACCGTGAATGGGCAAAGGCCAGGGCTTATAAGTTCCGCACTCCCCTGATCCCTGATCTGCATACTGCGGCTCCTTTCGTCAATGAGACAGGCTCTGATTCCAGCTCACTGGACAATATGCTGGAACTGTTCCTCAATGGCGGCATGGATTTGATCCGTGCCATGCGCCTGCTGGTTCCGCCTGCATGGCAGAACAATCCTGATATGGATGATGACCTGAGAGCCTTCTTTGATTTCAATTCCATGCACATGGAGCCGTGGGATGGGCCGGCCGGTATCGTTATCTCCGATGGCCGTTATGCTGCCTGCAATCTGGACCGGAACGGCCTGCGCCCTGCCCGTTATGTGATCACCAAAGATAAGCTGATCACCTGCGCCTCTGAAATTGGTATCTGGGATTACCAGCCCGATGAGGTGGTGGAGAAAGGCCGTGTCGGGCCGGGCGAATTAATGGTGATCGACACTTATGAAGGCCGGATACTTCATTCGGCGGAAACGGATAATGACCTGAAAATTCGCCATCCGTACAAAAAGTGGCTTGAAAAAAACGTTAAGTACCTGATCCCATTTGAGAAGCTGCCAGAAGATCAAATCGGACAAAGAGATTTGGATGATCGCCTTCTGGCAACGTATCACAAGCAATTTGCCTACAACAGTGAAGAGCTGGATCAAATTATCCGTCCCCTTGGCGAAAATGCGCAGGAAGCAACGGGTTCAATGGGGGATGATACGCCTTTTGCCGTACTCTCCAGCCGCCCACGCATCATCTATGACTATTTCCGCCAGCAATTTGCTCAGGTAACCAATCCCCCCATTGATCCTCTGCGGGAAGCTCATGTCATGTCACTCTCCACCCGTATCGGGCGAGAAATGAATGTCTTTTGTGAGGCTGAAGGGCAGGCTCACCGCCTGAGTTTTGAATCTCCTGTCCTGCTCTATTCAGATTTCTTACAACTGACGACTCAGAAAGAGTCCTATTATCGCGCAGATACACTGGAGATAACCTTCAATCCACAGGAAACCGGCCTGAAAGACGCGGTTTCAGTGCTGTGCGATAAAGCAGAAGAACTTGTCCGCAAAGGTGCGGTCATGCTGGTACTGTCTGATCGCAATATTTCCCCGGAAAAGCTGCCTATCCCTGCGCCCATGGCTGTCGGTGCCATCCAGCATCGTTTGGTTGAGAAAAATTTGCGTTGCGATGCCAACTTAATCGTCGAAACCGCCAGCGCACGCGATCCACATCACTTTGCGGTGTTGCTCGGATTTGGGGCAACCGCTATTTACCCTTATCTGGCCTACGAATCGCTGGCCAAAATGATAGATGACGGCACGATAAATACCCCGTATGCCCGCGTCATACTGAATTATCGCAATGGCATCAATAAAGGGTTGTATAAGATTATGTCCAAAATGGGCATTTCGACGATCTCTTCTTATCGTTGCTCTAAGCTATTCGAAGCCGTTGGTTTGCATTCTGATGTGACAGATATTTGCTTCAACGGTGTTGTCAGTCGCATTGGTGGGGCGGATTTCAGTGATTTTGAACAAGATCTGCGTAATCTTTCCAAACGGGCATGGTTACATCGCCATGCGATTGATCAGGGTGGATCGCTGAAATATGTTCATGGTGGTGAATATCACGCTTATAACCCTGACATTGTCAGTACGTTGCAAGCCGCTGTCCACAGTGGCAAATACAGCGATTACCAGAAATATGCTGAATTGGTCAACGGACGCCATGCCATGACCCTGCGGGATTTACTGGCTCTTTCTCCGCAAGATTCGCCTGTTCCCATTGAGGAAGTCGAACCAGCAGAAGCGCTGTTCAAGCGTTTCGACACCGCGGCCATGTCGATCGGAGCTCTCAGCCCTGAAGCCCATGAAGCCTTGGCTGAAGCCATGAATGCTCTGGGTGGTTTTTCCAACTCAGGTGAAGGCGGGGAAGATCCTGCTCGCTATGGAACAAAAAAAGTTTCCCGCATTAAACAAGTTGCGTCAGGCCGGTTTGGCGTAACGCCGGCGTATCTGGCCAGCGCTGATGTGCTTCAGATAAAAATTGCCCAAGGCGCAAAACCGGGAGAAGGTGGTCAGCTACCGGGAGACAAGGTTACGCCTTATATCGCCAAATTGCGTTACTCCGTACCGGGTGTCACACTGATATCTCCTCCGCCTCATCACGATATCTATTCCATCGAAGATCTGGCTCAGTTGATTTTTGATCTCAAGCAAGTGAATCCCAACGCGCTCGTTTCAGTCAAATTGGTTTCCGAGCCGGGTGTCGGCACTATCGCCACCGGTGTTGCCAAGGCTTATGCCGACTTGATTACCATTGCCGGTTATGACGGCGGAACCGGTGCCAGCCCTCTCTCCTCAGTAAAATATGCGGGTTCTCCATGGGAGCTGGGACTTGTGGAAACCCAACAAGCCCTGGTTGCCAATGGATTGCGTCACAAAGTCCGTCTGCAAGTTGACGGTGGGTTGAAAACAGGTTTGGATATCATCAAAGCCGCGATTCTGGGTGCTGAAAGCTTTGGTTTTGGCACTGGCCCGATGGTTGCCCTCGGTTGTAAATATTTGCGGATCTGCCACTTAAACAACTGCGCTACCGGTGTCGCCACTCAGGATGAAAAGTTGCGTCAATCCCACTATCACGGCCTACCCGAAAGAGTTATCAACTATTTCCGCTTTATTGCACAGGAAACCCGTGAGCTCATGGCACAATTGGGCGTAAGAAAGCTCACGGACTTAATTGGCCGCACTGATTTATTGGACATCCTTGAGGGGATTTCCGCCAGACAAAGTAAGCTCAACCTTGAGCCATTACTGGAAACCACAGAGCCACACGCCGGAAAAGCCCAGCATTGTACTGAAGGCAATCCTCCTTTCGATCAGGGTGAGTTAAATAAAGCAATCATCACTCAAGCGATGCCTTATGTTAAAAAAGCGCAAAGCAAAACCTTTTATTTTGATATCCAAAATACTGATCGTTCTGTTGGTGCCGCCCTTTCTGGTGAGATTGCCGCACAATATGGTGACCAAGGTCTGGCCATCGCCCCCATCAAACTGAATTTTACCGGAACTGCCGGCCAAAGTTTTGGGGTCTGGAATGCCAGCGGGGTTGAACTCACATTGAACGGTGATGCCAATGACTATGTTGGTAAAGGTATGGCCGGAGGGCAAATTATTATTCATCCCCCTGTCGGGTCCGCATTCAAAAGCAATGAGGCCACCATTGTCGGTAACACGTGTCTTTATGGTGCAACAGGAGGAAAACTGTTCGCTGCCGGACGTGCAGGTGAACGCTTTGCCGTACGTAATTCTGGTGCAATCAGCGTTATTGAGGGTATTGGTGACAATGGCTGTGAATATATGACGGGCGGGATCGTCTGTGTTCTTGGCAGTACTGGCGTGAACTTCGGCGCAGGCATGACAGGAGGATTCGCCTATGTACTTGATGAATGCGATGATTTCCGCAAGCGCGTCAATCCTGAGTTAGTGGAAGTTCTCTCAATGGATACCCTCGCGATCCACAAAGAGCACCTGCGGGGATTGATCACCGAGCATGTCCGCCTGACTAATTCTCAACATGGCGAAAGCATATTGGAAAATTGGTCACAATGGGTCAATAAATTTGCGTTGGTTAAACCGAAATCCAGTGATGTCAGTGCGCTATTGGGCCACCGTAGCCGTTCTTCCGCAGAATTGCGGGTTCAGGCGCAGTAGGAGTCAACAATGAGTCAGAATATTTACCAGTTTATCGACTTACAGCGTGTCGATCCGCCCAAAAAACCATTGAAAATTCGCAAAATAGAATTTGTGGAAATTTATGAGCCATTTTCAGAGGTTCAGGCCCAAGCCCAGGCAGATCGCTGCCTTGGGTGCGGGAATCCCTATTGTGAGTGGAAATGTCCCGTACATAATTACATCCCGAACTGGCTGAAACTGGCCAATGAAGGCCGCATCATTGAAGCCGCAGAGCTGTCTCATCAGACAAACAGCCTGCCAGAGGTCTGTGGGCGGGTTTGCCCACAAGATCGTTTGTGTGAAGGGGCTTGTACACTGAATGATGATTTCGGGGCAGTCACTATCGGCAATATCGAACGCTATATCAATGACACCGCCATTGCGATGGGATGGACACCGAATATGTCAGATGTCATCCCAACGAATAAGCGTGTGGCTGTCATCGGGGCAGGCCCTGCCGGATTGGCCTGTGCGGACGTTCTGATCCGCAACGGCGTAAAAGTCGTGGTTTATGATCGTCACCCTGAAATTGGCGGTTTACTCACATTTGGCATTCCTTCTTTTAAACTGGAAAAAGAAGTGATGATCCGGCGCCGTGAGATGTTCTCCGGCATGGGGATTGAGTTTTGCCTAAATACAGAAATAGGCAAAGACATCACGCTCACAGAGCTCAAAAAAGAATTTGACGTCATATTTCTCGGCGTCGGCACATATCAATCCATCAACGGTGGATTAACCAATGAAGATGCCGAAGGGGTTTACCACGCCCTGCCATTTTTAATCGCCAATACTCGCCAGCTAATGGGTTATCCAACTTTGCCAGATCAACCTTACATTGATATGAAAAATAAGCGTGTTCTGGTCTTGGGTGGCGGCGATACCGCGATGGACTGTGTCCGCACTTCCGTTCGCCAAGGTGCAGCCCATGTGATCTGCGCCTACCGGCGGGATGAGGAAAATATGCCAGGCTCCCGCCGTGAGGTCAAAAACGCCAAAGAAGAAGGAGTCAATTTTCTCTTTAATCTCCAGCCAATCAGTATCGAAATGAATAGCATGGGGCAGATTTGTGGTGTCAGGGTTGCGAAAACACAACTAGGTACCATGGATGAAAAGGGACGTCATCAAGCCGAAATCATTCAAGGTTCCGAATTCGTGATAGAAGCGGATGCCGTGATTATGGCATTTGGATTCAAACCCCACACGATGAGTTGGCTGGAAGAACATCAGGTCAACCTCGATCAAAAAGGACGAATTATTGCTCCTGAAACTGATGAACTGCCTTTCCAGACCAGCAATCCCAAAATTTTCGCGGGCGGGGATGCTGTTCGTGGTTCCGATTTAGTTGTCACTGCAATTGCTGAAGGCAGGAAAGCGGCCCAGGGTATTCTCGATTATCTTGAAGTTTAACCCGTTTACCCATCACTTTTCAGTGCGTGCTTTTTTGACTGCTAATTTTACGCTTTACCCTTTCACCATAGTGATAATTTCTCCGGCTTTTTAGTCGGAGAAAACTTTTCTCAATTCCCCCTGTTATTTTAAATAACAGTTTCTTATTTTTTTTCTTAAAACACATCATGTGAGTTGTATTTTTTTGCTTTGTACGTCTATTCTTACTCAATTAAGGTTAAATATACCAATTTAAATGACAAGCTAATTTAAAAAATAATATGCGACAGCCAGACTGAAAAGTCTATTTTTCCGGCATAAGGCTGCGGCACCACGATGAATTAGCCGAGAGTGAATTGGATAACGATTAAGGTGAAATGATAGGTAGAAAAATATGCTTTTACGCACAGTAGTCTTTACCCTCTCTTCTATGCTATTTATGAGTTTTCCATCACTTGCTAAGCTAGCAACACCCGGTAAAATCATCCACCAAGTCCATGAAAGAGGGGCGAATGCGATTATCATTGAATTAAGTATGGAGCGAAAATTCGATGGGGTGATCCGGCATATTTCAAGTGGTGACAAGCAATGGTTGAACGTCGCTTTTGAGCTGTTTCCTAATTATTATTCCAAATTATCACAACAAATCCTTAATGCTTTATCGTTTGCGTTAATTGAAAATCCTATCGAAGTATTGGCATTGGCAAAAAAACATAGAACTTTATCTTATAGTGATATCTGTAACATTCCGCCAACAATGCATACTTTTAAGCAACAAAAATCATTTTTCGATAAGGTAATGGATAAAATGAATAAGATCAGAAAAGGCCAGTTCGAAAAAAGCAGAACGGATATAGAAATGTGTTTGTGGGAATTTGAAAGAAAATATACCGTCTATTTTTAAAACAGCCATGTTTAAAAAACATATAGTTTAGAAACCATATAGTTTGAAATTGATAAGGTTTTTAAAGGATATGGTTTTAAAAAGATATGATTTGGCATGGATCTGGATAATAAAGGAGAATAAATCCTCCTTTATTTCCATTGTATCTTTAGAACACCGCCCTGCAAACTGCGGCTTTATCAGCCTCAGTATGAAATTAATAGGGTGCATGTAATTAATTAGACAATTATTTTACGATGCGCAAAGCGGGGCGGCCTTTTGGTGGTTGAGGTGGATCGTCGTCAGGGGAATCACCGTCACGAGAAATTTTGCTATCACGGATAAGAACTAAATTATCCGCAACCGGCGAATTTTCTTCCTCTGATTCAATATCTTCTTCATAAGCAGGTTCTGGTTCAAACATCATCCCTGCGCCATTTTCACGAGCATAAACGGCAATAACTGCCGTCATAGGAACGGAAACCTGACGTCCAACACCACCAAAACGGGCATTGAATCTCACTTCGTCGTTCGTCAGCTCTAAATTGCCAACCGCCCTCGGCGAGATATTCAGGATAATTTGACCATTTTGTGCATATTCCATCGGAACATTGACCCCATACAGGTTAACATCCACAACAATATGAGGGGTCAGGTCATTATCCAACAACCATTCATAATGTGCCCTCAATAGATAAGGGCGACGAGGAGACATTTGAATCATCTCCATAACTTAACTCCGTGATTGTAAACGCATTTCACGTTCAGCTTCTGTGAGTGAAGCCAAAAATGCGTCGCGCTCAAATACGCGTTGCATATAAATTTGAAGCTCTTTTGCACCCGGACCGGACAATTCTATGCCCAAAACAGGCAAGCGCCACAGCAACGGACACAGGTAACAATCCACCAAACTGAATTCTTCACTCATGAAGAATGGCATTTCTCTGAAAATAGGTGCAATCGCCAGTAATTCTTCAGCAAGCTGTTTCCGTGCAGCATTCGCTTCCTGAGCATTTCCTTCCTGGATTTTGTACATCAGAGAATACCAATCTTTTTCAATTCTGTGCATCATCAAACGGCTCGAGCCACGTGCGACAGGATACACAGGCATGAGGGGTGGATGTGGGAAACGCTCATCCAGATACTCCATAATGATGCGAGAATCATACAGGGTCAGCTCACGATCAACGAGAGTAGGAACAGATTGGTAAGGATTCAGATCAATTAAGTCCTGAGGCAGATTACCTTCTTCAACGTGTTCAATCTCAACGCTGACCCCTTTTTCCGCCAGTACAATCCGCACTTGATGGCTAAAAATGTCGGTCGGGCCGGAAAACAGAGTCATTACCGAACGTTTGTTGGCAGCGACAGCCATGAAAACCTCCAAGTTTATCTAACAAAAGGAACGAACAGCCTTTTAGGGAACCGCGGCTATTCTCGCTCATATTCTCATCCTGCTTCGCACTTATTATCCGAGGCTGTCTTTCTCCCATTTCTCAAGTGCCCCCCTGCTCGGCAGCAACAAGAAAACCATCGGAGACAGACCTCACCTCTGCCAAATCAGGCAAATTCATGGATAAGGCAAAAAATTGTTATTAGTCTACCAGATTTTGCACATTTTGTGAGGAAGTACATTGAGAATTAATGATGAAATATTAGAGTCTGGGGATTTGTTTCTTTAATATGCTATTTTTTCACGGGAAACAGCAAATTATCAACGGATAAAAATTTCAGAAGATAAAAAAACCCGCCATAGAAATGACGGGTTTTCAACTTTAATCCAATGCCAAATAGATGACAATAAATTAACGTTTGGAGAACTGTGGACGACGACGTGCTTTACGCAGACCCACTTTCTTACGTTCAACTTCACGAGCATCGCGAGTAACGAAGCCAGCTTTGCGAAGATCAGAACGCAGAGTCTCGTCATAAGCCATCAGTGCACGGGTGATACCGTGACGGATTGCGCCTGCCTGACCAGAAATACCACCACCTTTAACAGTGATGTACAAATCCAGTTTGCCCAGCATATCAACCAGCTCAAGTGGTTGACGAACAACCATGCGCGCAGTTTCACGACCGAAGTAAACTTCGAGGCTGCGTTGGTTGATTACGATGTTACCGCTACCTGGCTTGATGAAGACACGCGCGGAAGAGCTTTTGCGGCGACCAGTGCCGTAGTATTGATTTTCAGCCATTGCCTATAATCCCGATTAAATGTCCAGAACTTGTGGTTGCTGTGCCGCGTGGTTGTGCTCGCTGCCCGCGTAAACTTTCAGTTTACGGTACATTGCACGACCCAGTGGCCCTTTTGGCAGCATGCCTTTAACCGCGATTTCAATGACACGCTCAGGACGGCGAGCAATCATCTCTTCAAAGGTCGCTTGCTTGATACCACCGATGTGGCCAGTGTGGTGATAATAGATTTTGTCAGCACGTTTGTTGCCGGTTACAGCAACTTTCTCTGCGTTAACAATAATGATGTAATCACCAGTATCAACGTGCGGAGTATATTCCGCCTTGTGCTTGCCGCGCAGGCGACGAGCTACTTCAGTTGCAAGACGGCCCAAAGTTTTGCCATCTGCGTCAACAACATACCAGTCGCGTTTTACGGTTTCTGGTTTAGCTGTAAAAGTTTTCATTAAAGCTTACCCAATTATAAGTTACACGTTGGTGAACACTCAATGTTCAGAAACTGTTTTAGAGGTTCACACGACTCATGTCCAGCAAACCTACCCCTTCGAATAGCCTATGCCGGCACTAATGCAAGTTTTTCGGGAAATAAAAAATCCTGCTGTAACGTGGGGTCGCAAGATTATAGAGAAGTCATGATAAAAAATCGACCCCAAATTCAATAATTATCCCATCAGTTGATATTGCCTTCATTCACCGGGAATAAATAGATCAGGGTAAGTGCGGTAGTTTAAGATACTCTTCACTCTGCATTTCCTGCAACCGGGACAGGCAACGCCGATATTCAAACGTGAGCAATTCGCCCTGATAAATCTGTGCCATCGGGACTTCTGCATTGATGATAAGTTTCACTTGCCGCTCATAAAATTCGTCAACCAAAGTTAGGAAACGCCGTGCTGCACTTTCATCCTTTGCCGTCATGACAGGGACATCATGCAACAAAACCGAATGATAAAGTTTGGATAAGGCAATGTAATCCAGCTGGCTGCGAGGATCTTCGCACAGCGTTTTAAAATGGATTGCCAATACACCATCGACACTTCTGATGGCCCGCATGTTACGATGATTAATCTCCAGCACCGGTTCCCGTTTCCCTTCCTGCCCCGCCAGGCGCAGGAACATCTGATGCATTTCCTGTCGATTCCCTTCCGTCAACGGCGCCAGATAGAGATTGGCTTGTGTGAGTGTCCGCAATCGATAATCAATTCCCGCATCCACGTTCATGATATCGCAATATTTTTTGATTTGTTCAATGGCAGGCAGGAATCGGGCACGCTGCAATCCGTTCCGATACAGTTCATCCGGCGGAATATTGGACGTTGCCACCAGTGATATGCCTCTCGCAAATAACGCTTCCAGCAACGTACCTAAGATCATGGCATCCGTGATGTCAGAAACAAAAAACTCATCGAAGCACACGATATCGGTCTGTGCCTTAAAACCATCAGCCACCACTTCCAGAGGGTTCGCATGTCCTTGCAGCTCAGTAAGCTCTTCATGAACCCGCAACATAAAGCGGTGAAAATGAAGGCGCAGTTTTCGCTCCGTGGGCAGGCTGTGGTAAAACATATCCATCAGCCACGTTTTCCCCCTCCCGACGCCACCCCACATATAAAGCCCACAGACTGGCACACATTTTTCAGAAGCCCCCCGCCCCAATAATTTCGTCAACATGCCTTTCAGGCCGCCAGATTTCTGAGAGGGGGAAGCAGCGGCATTCATCAGCTCACGGTGAATAACATCCAGACGGGCAACGGTATTGCGCTGCACCTCGTCAGGTTGATACTGACCATCGGATAACGCAGATTGATAGAGAGATGAAGGTGTAATCAATGACATGGAAGTGATGATCCTTAAAATTTTTTATTTTCAGCAAATAATTAACTGCCTATCTTTGCAAACCTGTATAAAATTAACACGTTAAGTGGTATATAAATTAATTAAATAATAATCAATGTTCCACTCTGACTAAATTAACGGTTATAGTGATAGTAATGATATTGCAGAACAATGATGTTACTAAAGGAGTTGCCATGACTTGGGAATATGCACTGATCGGATTAATCATTGGTTTTATCATCGGCGCGTTGGCTGTCCGTTTCGGCAGTTCAAAGTTACGTCAACAAAATGCATTGCAGGCTGAATTGGAAAAAAACCGGACGGAGTTAGAAGAATACCGCAAAGAACTGGTCAGCCATTTCGCCCGCAGTGCTGAGTTACTGGACAATATGGCACGTGACTATCGCCAGCTGTATCAGCATATGGCTAAAAGTTCCAACGAACTCATGCCGAATATGCCATTACAAGATAATCCCTTCAATTATCGTTTGAATGAAGTTGAAAAAAGTCCAGCAACGACGGAAACACCTCCACGCGATTATTCTGAAGGTGCTTCGGGTCTGTTCCGCCCCATTCAAGACCAGAAACAATAAATCGCTTGCCGTGGCAATTTCATTAATGAACGCCACGGCATACTGAACGTGAATTCAAGTAAATACCTGTAAAAAGTTTGTCAAAGCTACATTAACTAGTGAACTTTACTAAATAATGCATAGTCATAACAACACCGAAACTATTATGCTCGGAACCTATCCAGCCAAGTGCAGCTTACGGGAGAACCGAACTCCCTGACGGGTAGGTTTCATGAGTACAATTTCCTTTTGGCCTAGGTATTAAGAGAACGTATTCAATGAAAAAAAAATATACATTGCTCAATGCACTTGCTATCAGTCTTGGACTCTCGTTATCCTCTGTTCCAATGGTAAGTCATGCGGCTTTACCCGCTGCAATGGCCTCTCAAGGATTACCCAGTCTCGCCCCCATGCTGGAAAAAGTGCTTCCTTCTGTTGTCACCGTGCATGTTTCAGGTACTGAGGTTCAAACGCAACAACTTCAACTACCGGAAGATTTTCAATTCTTCTTCGGGCCTTCCTTTCCTCAACAGCAGCAGCAAAGCCGCCCATTCAAAGGGTTAGGCTCTGGGGTTATTATTGATGCCAATAAAGGTTATGTACTGACCAATAACCATGTCATTGATAATGCGAGTAAAATATTCGTTCAATTAAACGACGGCCGAGAATATACAGCAACCCTTCTTGGGCGGGATCCCCAGACTGACATTGCGCTTTTACAACTAAAAAATGCCAAGAACCTGACCGCAATTAAATTTGCGAACTCAGATCAATTGCGCGTTGGGGACTATGCTGTCGCCATTGGCAACCCATTTGGACTCGGGCAAACGGTCACCTCCGGGATCATCTCTGCTCTGGGCCGCAGCGGTTTGAATCTGGAAGGACTGGAAAACTTTATCCAGACCGATGCCTCCATTAACCGCGGTAACTCCGGTGGTGCATTGATTAACCTGAACGGGGAGCTCATCGGCATCAACACCGCTATTATTGCACCGGGTGGCGGTAACGTCGGTATTGGCTTTGCTATCCCGAGTAACATGGCGAAGAGTCTTGCCTCACAGCTCATTGATAACGGGGAAGTCAAACGCGGCATACTCGGTATTAAAGGGACTGAAATGAACGCAGATATTGCCCATGCACTCAATATTGATGCACAGCAAGGTGCGTTTGTCAGCGAGGTTATTCCTAAATCAGCTGCGGCTAAAGCAGGCATTAAATCCGGCGATGTCCTTGTTTCCTTTGATGGCAAAAAAATCGGTAGCTTTGCTGAACTGAGAGCGAAGATCGGCACAACCGTGCCAGGAAAAGAGATCAAAATCGGCCTGCTGCGCAAAGGAAAGCCCATTGAAGTGAGCGTCGTATTGGATAACAGTGAAGAGTCATCAACCCAAGCAGAGAAATTGAGCAGTGCTCTACAGGGCGCAACACTGAGCAATGCGACAGTGAACAATGCACAGGGAATCAAAGTTGATTCAATTGCCCAGAACTCTCCTGCGGCAATGTCCGGTTTACAGAAGAATGATTTGATTATTGCTGCCAACAATGTTCGGGTACGAAATATCAATGAACTGCGCAATGTCATTGAAAAGAAACCTTCTGTTGTCGCACTGAACGTTTTACGTGGCAATGATAATGTTTATCTGCTGATACGCAGTAATTGATCCGTAGCCCCATGATCCGTTGCAGGTAAAACGCGATTTGTGCGCTATAGATTTCTGGTTATTCCGATTTCAGGTATACCCAATGGATTTCAAGTTGCATCGCAGCGGCAAGAGAGTGACAAATTCGTCAGGAACGAATTTGCCCGGCCAGAGGTCAAGGGGCAGGAGCCTCTCAGCCATCCCCGAAAGCATAGATAACCGTCTATTCATAAAAACGGTGATCGGCTCAGCCAACAAAGAGGCAACTTGAAAGACAAAGGGGATATATCGAAAAGAAATAGCTCCCCAAGGCATTATTTGGGGAGCTGATTTAGCAAACGAAGCCGCGGCTTGAAAAACAGCGGGTATATGTATTTTTATTTATATATTATTCGTTTTTTCAATCACTTATTACTAGTTAATGCCATGTTGATCAAGTTATTGCGCTCTGTATTGATAGGTTTATTGATTGCAGCCATCTTGCTGATAGCTATCCCTTCCTTGCGCCCTGCCAGCGTCAAAAACCTCTTGAGCAATAACAGCAATGATGAGATTTACAGTTACAGTCAGGCTGTCCGCCGGGCTGCGCCTGCCGTTGTTAATATTTACAGCAGCAGCATGGGAAGTTTTTCCCATGAAAGCCGGGAACTTCATCCTTTAGGCTCGGGCGTCATCATGAGTGAACGGGGCTATATTCTTACGAATAAACATGTCATCAATAAAGCAGGTTCTGTTATTGTCGCGCTGCAAGACGGGCGTTTTTATGATGCACTCCTGGTCGGCTCCGATGGCCCTACCGATTTGGCGGTCCTGAGAATCAACGCCGCAAACCTGCCTGTTATCCCAATCAACCCTAAACGGGTTGCTCATGTAGGAGACGTGGTATTGGCCATCGGTAACCCATACAATTTGGGGCAAACCATTACGCAAGGGATAATCAGTGCAACCGGCCGCGTTGGCCTTAGCCCGACCCGTCGCCAGAATTTCTTGCAAACTGATGCCTCCATCAATCAGGGTAATTCCGGGGGAGCATTAGTGAATACATTAGGGGAGCTGGTCGGGATCAATACATTGACATTTGATAAATCGGAATTCGGTACAACCCCTGAAGGGCTGGGTTTTGCCATTCCCGCAAAACTGGCCACAACCATCATGCATAAACTCATCCGCGACGGGAGAGTCATCAGAGGATATATCGGCATCACCGCCAGAGAATTACCCCATATCCGCTCCTCAGGCAGCAATATCAACCAGATTCAGGGCCTGCGCGTTTTTCAGGTTGCTCCGGGAGGTCCTGCCGAAAAAGCGGGCATTAAAGTCGGGGATATTATTACCAGCGTCAATCATCAACCTGCCATTTCTCCTGTTGAAACAATGGACAGAGTTGCCGAAATACACCCGGGAAGTGTTGTGCCTGTAACTGTGCTGCGTGATGATGGCATGACCCTGACATTAGAGGTCACGATTGATGAATTTGATGGTTATTGAGGTTAGCACTCTGTTTTCTCGCCCTTTATAGGCGAGAAAACAATGCATTCTATTGATTAACCTGTTGTTTTGATACGTTCAATATTGGCCCCTAGACCGAGCAACTTATCTTCGATATGCTCATAGCCCCGATCAATATGATAAATGCGATCTACCACTGTCGTACCTTCTGCAATACAACCCGCCAATACTAAACTTGCAGAAGCGCGCAAATCAGTCGCCATCACCTGAGCACCCGATAATTTTTCAACACCGTGGCACAAGACTGTATTGCTTTCAATTTCAGCTCGTCCACCCATGCGGATCAATTCAGGGATGTGCATGAATCGATTTTCAAAAATTGTTTCCGTGATCATGCCAGCTCCTTCAGCAACCATATTCAACAAACTGAACTGAGCCTGCATATCGGTCGGAAATCCCGGATGTGGGGCAGTACGGAATGTCACAGCCTTAGGACGCTGGCCATGCATATCAAGGCTCACCCAATCCTCTCCAACCTTGATATCAGCACCTGCTTCACGCAGTTTGGCTAAAACTGCATCCAGCGTATCTGGTTTAGCGTGGTGACAAATCACTTTGCCACGGGAAATCGCAGCAGCCACCAAGAAAGTGCCTGTTTCTATACGATCGGGAAGAATACGATGGACACCCCCTCCCAAGCGTTCAACACCTTCAATGATAATGCGATCTGATCCGGCACCTTTAATTTTTGCCCCCAAGGTATTGAGGAAATTGGCCGTATCTTCGATCTCAGGCTCACGTGCCGCATTTTCAATGATAGTTGTGCCTTCTGCCAGTGTTGCCGCAGTCATAATAGTGACCGTCGCACCTACACTGACTTTATCCATAACGATGTTAGCGCCTTTCAGACGGCCCTCGACAGAAGCTTTGACATAACCTTCATCCAGCACAATTTTCGCGCCAAGTTGCTCCAATCCGGAAATATGGAGATCGACAGGACGCGCACCAATTGCACACCCTCCCGGCAAAGAAACCTGTCCCTGACCAAAGCGTGCCACCAGTGGCCCCAATGCCCAGATGGAAGCCCGCATCGTTTTGACTAATTCATAAGGAGCGCAATATTCGTTGACACCACTGGCATCAACAAACACAGAACCATTACGTTCTACCTTTGTCCCCAAACGATTGAGCAACTTAATCGTCGTTTCAATGTCTTTCAGTTTAGGTACATTTTGTAATTCGACAGGCTCTTCTGCCAGCAATGCGGCGAACATAATTGGTAATGCGGCATTTTTTGCCCCGGAAATCGTAACTTCTCCCGACAGGCAAGTAGGCCCTTTCACACGAAATTTATCCATCTGTTATGATTCTCTTATTTAGTTCAAAGTGTGCTGTCCGCTGCAAGGAAAACGTTTCACAGTCCTTGAAGCTTACGGTCACGCAACCACTGCGCAGGAGTATAGGCTTTGATTGATAACGCATGAATACGGTTATCAGCAATGTATTCCATCAGAGGAGCATAGATAGTCTGTTGTTGTTTGACCCGGCTCAGGCCATCGAAAATTTCGCCAACAACAATAACTTGAAAATGACTGCCATCGCCGCTAACGATAACTTCATCAAGCTTCAAGCTTTCCAGTAGTACTTTTTTAATTTCTTCAGTATCCATAAATAGCTCACACTCGTCGTTAGAAAATAATAGTAGTCGCCTATCCTAATGGAATCCAGTCGACTCTTAAACCAAGAAAAACGCCCTTGTAAGACGATAGCTTACAAGGGCGATGAGTATTGTCGGGAAGAACTAGGCTACAGAATGGTGATCATCAAGAAGACTTTGTAAGCCATACAAGGTTATCAATGTCTTAAGACGTTCTCCCACACCAGAAAAACGCAATGTTTTGCCACTTTGTTGTTGCTGTTCTTTCAAATGGACAAACAAGGCGACTCCGGTAGAGTCCACATGAACAAGCTGAGACACATTGATATCATCGACTTCTGCCAATGCACTGCTTTTTTGTTGCCAAAGCGGGAGCAGGCTGTCGCGATCCAGTGTACCTTTCAGAAACAATGTGCTGCCCGATTTTTCCCAGCTTACTGTTTCGTTATCAGCGACTTTGCTATCAACTCGTCCTTTTTCCATATCACTTTTTCTTTTCCAGGGTAATCGGTGCCTTTGCACTGATAGCCAATTGTTCAGTCAAGCCAGTAACACCTTTCTGACGCAGAATATCTGCCCATTCATTTTGCTTGGTTGTGATCATGCTTATGCCTTCAGCAATCATGTCATAAGCCTGCCAATGGCCTGTCTTGGTGTTTTTACGCCATTGGAAATCCAGACGAACCGGTGGCTGCCCATTGGGGTCAGTAATGGTAACGCGGATGACAACCATGGTTTTGTTATCCAGTGGCTGTTCTGGTGCAATTTGGTAGTTTTGACCATGGTACATTGCCAAAGCCTGACCATATGCCTGCTCCAGATAGGTTTCAAACGCCTTGAAATAAGCGTCACGCTGCTCTGGTGTCGCATCTTTGTAATAAGGCCCCAAAACCAACGCGCCTGCATATTTTACCTGCACAAAAGGCAACAACTCTTCGCGCACAATCTGGCGCAGGACTTCTGGATTTGCCTGTATCTGGGGTTGTTCATTCTTCAAGCGGGTAAAGGTTTTTTCCGCTGCATCTTTCATCAATGCATAAGGGTTGGTTTGATCCGCAGCGCTGGCCAATGGTGCAACCACCAGTAATGCAACCATGAGTAATCGTTTAAACATAAGTGTTATTTCTCCTAAATAGTGAATGACCGGCTAATGTGCTTGCCCAGGTGCAGAAGTGGGTTTATCCTGATTTTCACTGCCACCCTTATCCTTATACAAGAACTGACCAATCAAATCTTCAAGTACCAAGGCAGAATTCGTTCTTTCGAAGCTATCGCCATCTTTCATCGTAGAAATACCCAATTCCTCACCGCTAGGTCCAATTTCCAGTGCAAGATATTGCTCACCCAACAGCCCCGAAGTCCGGATGGAGAGTACACTGCTATTTGGAATGTCGTCGTATTGCGTAAAAATATCCAGTTCCACTTTCGGTGTGTAATTTGCTTTTTTATCCAGCCAGATTTTCCCCACCCGGCCAATCACGACTCCACCGACTTTCACGGGTGAGCGCACTTTCAAGCTACCGATATTGCTAAATGAGGCATACAGGCGGTAAGTTGGCTGATTGCCGAAAGAGCGAATATCCGCCACTTTCAGGCATAAGAAAATGATTGCCGCCAACGCAATCAAAACAAAGGCCCCTACCCAAATTTCATTCTTCTTGCTTTGCATCGACTTAGTTCCCAAACATCAGTGCTGTCAGCACAAAATCCAAACCCAATACCGCCAACGACGCATGGACTACCGTGCGCGTCGTCGCCCTGCTTATCCCTTCCGATGTTGGGATAGCATCATAGCCGTTAAACAGTGCAATCCACGTCACTGTGAAGGCAAACACAACGCTCTTCAGAAAACAGTTGAGCAGATCTTTTTGCCAGTCCACCGCAGATTGCATGGATGACCAGAAAAAGCCGCCATCAATGCCTTTCCAATCGACACCCACCATTGCACCGCCAATAATCCCAACAGCGACAAAGATCAGTGACAGCAACGGCATACTAATAAATCCGGCCCAGAAACGAGGAGCAATAACGCGACGCAAGGGATCAACCGCCATCATTTCCAGACTGGAAATTTGCTCTGTCGCTTTCATCAAACCGATTTCTGCCGTCAGGGCTGAGCCCGCACGCCCGGCAAACAACAGCGCCGTTACCACTGGCCCCAGCTCACGCAACAATGATAATGCCACCATCATGCCGAGGCTGCCCTCTGCACTAAATGTGGTCAAAACCAGATAGCCCTGCAACGCAAGGACCATACCAATAAACAGCCCGGAAACCACGATGATCAGAAGTGACTGAACACCGACACTATAAAGCTGCTGACGCAGCAGTCCCCATTGTTTGGCTGGTTCTGGCTTACCAATGATCGCATTGAACAGCATGAAACCAGCACGACCGAATGAAGCCGTGACTTCAATCATTCGCCTGCCCATTGCTGCCAATGCCCGTGTTAACATCAACATTCCATTATCCTAATAACTCTGTTTTGTAATCCCCAGCAGGGAACCGGAAAGGAACAGGCCCATCAGCAATACCATCAAGAAACTGCCGTACCCGTTGGTCCTGATTCATTTTCAATTGCTCTGGTGTCCCTTCAGCGATGACTTTGCGTTCAGCTACAATATAAGCATAATCAGCAATACTCAAAACTTCAGGCACGTCGTGGGAAACCACAACACAGGTAACACCAAGCGCATGATTTAGTTCATCGATCAACTTCACCAGAACGCCCATTGTGATGGGGTCCTGACCAACAAATGGCTCATCAAACATGATTAAGTCCGGATCAAGAGCAATAGCCCTCGCCAAGGCTGCCCGCCTTGCCATCCCCCCAGAGAGTTCCGATGGCATGAGATATGCCGCGCCACGCAATCCCACCGCTTCCAGCTTCATCATGACTGTCGTGTGAATCAACGCTTCTGGCAACTGAGTATGTTCACGCAACGGAAAGGCCACATTGTCAAAAACATTCAAATCGGTAAACAACGCACCAGACTGAAATAACATGCTCATTTTCTTGCGGGCAGCATAAAGATTATGACGGGACAATGCCGGAATATTATCGCCATCAAACCAGATCTCACCGCGCTCAGGACGGATTTGCCCGCCAATCAAACGCAGGAGCGTTGTTTTTCCTATGCCAGAAGGCCCCATAATGGCAGTTATTTTTCCTCTCGGAACAGTCAAATTGATATCAGAAAAAATTGGGCGCTGTCCTCGGGTAAAATGCATTCCGCATATCTCAATGAGATTTGCTGTTTGTTGACTCATTATTGATAGCCCCTAACCGTTAATAGAACTGTCTTCACTAAGATATTTATAAAATTACATAAACAATAGTGCATACTACAAAAAAAACGCCTCATTTTCGCCAGTAAAATTATGACAAATTTTACTTTTTATCTCTCGGCCGTCAGAATGTATAAGTCTAACTGAATAAAACATTTCATGTTTAAAAATCAACCATCATTAGCATTAAGCTCGGAATAAATTTCATTTAAGGCACACGCTATGTTTCTGACTATTGTATTGCTCATTACCGGGTTGATTTTACTGGTGTATGCTTCCGACCGATTAGTTTATGGTGCTGCGGTTTTTGCCCGCTCCCTGAAAATTCCCTCATTTATCATCGGGCTGGTCATTATGGGAATAGGCACTTCCCTGCCGGAATTAATGGTATCTGTCACCGCAACCCTGGATGGATTACCGGATATGGCTGTGGGCAATGCAATTGGCTCCAACATTACCAACCTATTATTAATTACGGGAGCGGCGGCGTTTATCAGGCCACTCACCGTAAGATCAGATATCTTGCGCCGGGAAGTCCCCTTGATGCTGCTTATAACCTCCCTGGCAGGATATTTGCTGTCGGACAACAACCTGAGCCGCCTCGACGGAATTTTGCTATCCTTTTCCGCGCTCTTGTTTATTGTCTTGATCCTAAAAATGGCCACCTTGTCTCAGCGCGATGGCGTTGATATTTATACTCAGGAACAAACCTCAGAACTCCCTGTCGAAGGGAATAGAGGCATCGCACTTCTCTGGGTCGTCCTGGGGTTGATTATTTTGCCCATCTCCACCCGGATGGTCATTGATAACGCCGCCGTCATTGCACGAATTTATGGGATCAGCGAATTAGTCATTGGGCTGACAATCCTGGCTGTGGGAACCAGCCTGCCGGAACTCGCCACCGCCATTGCCGCCGCCATAAAAGGTGAGAATGATATGGCAATGGGTAATATCATTGGCTCAAATGTGTTTAATGCCACTCTCGTACTGGGTGTTCCGGCTATTCTTTCCCCGAGCACCATTTCATCAGATGCTTTTTCCCGTGATTTTTGGGTCATGATGGCGGCAAGTTTGCTCTTCACCGTCTTCTGTCTGGGGAAAAAACACCGATTGAACCGATTGAACGGTATCCTATTGCTAGGCTGTTTTATCGCTTATTTTGTCGTACTTTTTGTTTCTAATTATTACGGTACTGGATTACGGTATTGAATCATTACCGATTGAGAGGGAAAAAAGTGAAAGTAGAAATGCCTAAAATCGATTTTCAGCAAGCAGGCAAGACAGTATTGCATATCGAACTAGAAGGACTGACCAGTCTGGAGCAGTATATCAATGACGATTTCAGCCGGGCCTGTGAACTCATGTTTGGCTGTGAGGGAAGAGTCATTGTAATGGGAATGGGAAAATCCGGTCATATCGGGCGAAAGATTGCCGCGACATTTGCCAGCACCGGCACTCCCTCTTTCTTTGTTCATCCGGGTGAGGCCAGCCATGGCGACCTCGGGATGGTGACATCGAAAGATATCGTGCTGGCAATTTCTAACTCCGGTGAATCGAATGAAATTCTGGCCTTGATTCCCATCCTCAAGCGCCAGAAAGTGCCGTTAATCTGCATGACAAACAATTTCCGCAGTAGTATGGGGCAAGCCGCAGATATCCATTTATGCATTCAAACCCCACAAGAAGCCTGTCCATTGGGACTTGCCCCCACCACCAGCACAACCGCGACTCTCGTGATGGGTGATGCCTTGGCAATTGCACTTTTGCAGGCAAGGGGATTTACTGCCGAAGATTTCGCGCTCTCTCATCCCGGCGGAACACTTGGGCGCAAGCTTCTCTTGTTGGTCAGTGATTTAATGAACACCGGAGATGACATCCCCTGCGTTCCCCTTACGGCAACACTGCGTGAGGCTTTGTTGGAAATCACCCGCAAAAAGCTGGGCATGACGGTGATCTGCGGCGATGACATGCAAATTGATGGGATTTTTACCGATGGTGATTTGCGCCGTGTATTCGACATGGGTATTGATTTAAACAATGCCAAAATCTCTGATGTCATGACCACCGGCGGCATTCGCATCAAAGCCAATACCTTGGCTGTTGAGGCTTTAAATTTAATGCAATCACGGCATATAACCTCGCTGCTGGTGACAGAAGACAACAAATTACTCGGTGTATTGCATATGCACGACCTTTTGCAGGCAGGAGTTGTGTAAGATAAATTTGAGATAAAGGGTATAGGATATACTCACTATTTCGAATGTTTCCGAATTGCGGCGCAACAACCAAGCAGTGAATGCCCCAAAATATGGATTGTTATGTCATCGGGGTAAATTGGCGCCGCTGACAAAACTGCAATTTACACGTTGCAGGCTATAAAGTTTAAGAGAATACCTAATGAATCAAAACGAGCACTTAGATACCTGTTATGGTCCGGTTAATAAAAAAGTCATCGAAAAAGCCAGTAAAATCCGCCTGCTGATTTGTGATGTTGATGGTGTGATGTCTGATGGCCTGATCTATATGGGCAATGAAGGTGAAGAATTGAAAGCATTCAACGTTCGGGATGGTTACGGCATCCGCTGCTTAATCACCTCCGGCATTGAAGTCGCTATCATTACCGGCAGAAAAGCAAAACTGCTGGAAAACCGAGCGGAAACATTAGGCATTACACATCTTTACCAAGGCCAGAGCGATAAGATTTTGGCGTATCAGGAACTGTTGGATAAACTAGCGCTAAAACCAGAGCAAGTCGCCTATATTGGTGATGATCTTATTGACTGGCCTGTGATGGCAAATGTGGGATTATCTGTTGCAGTTGCTGATGCCCACCCACTGCTGTTACCAAAAGCAGACTACATAACTCGGATTGCCGGCGGCCGTGGCGCAGTCAGAGAACTTTGTGATTTGGTGCTCTTCGCTCAAAATAAGCTGGAAGATGCCAAAGGGTTATCCATATAAATTAAAATGAAAAAAGCATGAGCAAACTTCAATCCTGGCTGATAGCAATACTGACATTGATCGTACTCGCGTTAGCCGGCTGGAATTTATCGAATACCAATGACGACGATTCATCCGATATCGTAGAGGATGGGCATCCGACTTACCAAACACAAGAAGCCATCAGCTTTATTTACGATCCGGAGGGTAAACTGGCTTACGAACTGGTGGCGGATGATGTCAAAAATTATGCAGAAACGAAACTCACTTGGTTTACGAACCCTGTATTAACAACGTTTGCTCCTGACAACGTTTCTGAAACTCCACCAGCGACATGGAAAATACGTGCTGATAAAGCCAAACTTACCAATGACAGAATGCTTTATCTCTACGGTAACGTTCGGGTGGACAGCCAAATCAAAACGTCACAATTGCAACGCATCATGACAAATGATGCAACCGTCAACCTTGTGACACAAGATGTCTCAGCCGATGATAAAGTCACAATCAGTGGCATCGGTCTAAAATCTGTTGGCATGAAAATGCGTGGCAATCTGCGAGAAAAAACTGCTGAATTGATTGAAAAGGTGACCACTCAATATGAGATTTCACATGAACAACCTAATCCGTAATACCGTTATTGCCAGTACCTTATTTGCAGCCAGCCTGCCCGTACTGGCCTTGAAAGATGATACCCAAAAACCCATTACCATCGATTCAGCAAGACAGTCTTTGGATTTAACGGGAAACATTGCCACATTTACGGATAATGTTATCGTAAAACAAGGCTCAATCGATATTCGTGCCAATAAAGTTGTGGTAACCCGCCCTGACGGGGATGCCAACAAGACGATTGTTGAAGCCTACGGCAACCCTGCTACGTTTTACCAATTGCAGGATGACGGCAAACCCATCAAAGGGCATGCATCAAAAATGCGCTACGAGATGAATAAAGAGCTGATTACACTGGCCGGCAACGCCTATCTTGAACAACTGGACAGCAACATCAAGGGCGATAAAATCACCTATCTGGTCCCAACACAGCAAATGGAAGCCTTTAGTGATAAAGGTAAGCGAGTGACGACGGTGCTGTTACCTGCCCAGCTACAGGAAAAAAACTCAAACACCAAAAACACTGGGACTCACAAAGCTGATGTTCATAAATAAAAATGTTCATAAATAAAGATGTTCATAAATAAAGAGTAAATAGCGATTTATGGCAATACTAAACGCAAAAAATCTGGCAAAAGCCTATAAAGGCCGTGAAGTCGTTAAAGACGTCAGCCTGAAAGTGGAATCAGGAGAAATTGTTGGCTTGCTTGGCCCTAATGGGGCCGGTAAAACAACGACTTTCTATATGGTAGTCGGTATTGTTCCGCGTGATACAGGCACAATCAGCATTGATAAAGATGACATCAGCCTTCTGCCCCTGCATGAACGGGCCCGCCGTGGAATAGGTTACCTGCCGCAGGAGCCGTCCATTTTCCGTCGCCTGAGCGTATTAGACAACTTGATGGCTGTCCTTGAGATCCGCAAAGATCTCAATAACGAACAACGGAAAATACGTGCAGAAGAATTAATGGAAGAGTTTCACATCTCTCACTTGCGAGACAGCCTTGGGCAGTCACTGTCTGGTGGTGAGCGTCGCCGCGTGGAAATTGCCCGTGCTCTGGCGGCCAATCCCAAGTTCATCCTGTTGGATGAACCTTTTGCTGGTGTGGACCCGATTTCAGTACTGGATATCAAAAAAATCATTCAGCACCTGAGAGACTATGGTCTGGGGGTTTTGATTACAGACCACAATGTCCGCGAAACACTGGATGTCTGTGAACGTGCCTATATCGTCAGTCAAGGCAACCTGATTGCCCACGGAACCCCGGACGAAATACTGAACAACGAGCAGGTTAAACGCGTCTACCTGGGTGAAGGCTTCCGCCTTTAATACTCATCTTGCTGTCAGGCGCAATTCAAGGGATCATTCCGGCCGGAGAATCTCGGCTCGGTTAAGGAAAAAGCGGTAACACTATGAAGCAAAGCTTGCAACTCAGGATCAGTCAGCAACTAACGATGACCCCCCAGCTCCAACAGGCTATCCGTTTGTTGCAACTTTCTACACTTGAGCTTCAGCAGGAAATTCAACAAGCATTGGAAACCAATCCATTGCTTGAGCAAGATGACTTGCACCAAGAAGTGGATAGTCCGGATAACGCTCGTACTGAAACTGAGGCAATGGATACCCGCGAAGCACTTGAACAGGAAAATATGCCTGAAGAGCTGCCATTGGACACCAGCTGGGATGAAATCTATACCGCCGGGGGAGCATCAGGAAGCGGTGGTGACTATACTTCGGACGATTTTCCGGTTTATCAGGGAGAAACAACGCAGACCCTGCAAGATTATTTGATGTGGCAAGCCGAACTGACACCGTTTACCGAAACCGATGCGGCCATTGCCACGTCCATCATTGATGCCATTGATGATACCGGTTACCTGACGGTTTCGGCTGAAGATATCCTTGCCGGCATGGGTGATGATGAGTTAACGCTGGAAGAAATCGAAGCAGTCCTCAAGCGCATACAACATTTTGATCCCATTGGTGTGGCTGCTCGTGATTTACGGGAATGCCTGCTTATTCAGCTTTCAATGTTGCCTCCGGAAACGCCTCACCTGAAAGATGCCCGGCTTGTGGTAAACAAATACCTTGAACTCTTGGGCAACCGAGATTTTCGCAATTTATTGCGCCAGAGCAAATTAAAAGAAAGTGCGCTCAAAGAAGCCATTGATATCATCCAATCACTGGAACCCAAGCCGGGTTTGGTGGTCAATACTGATGAATCCGAGTATGTTATCCCCGATGTATTGGCGCAGAAAATCAATGAAAGCTGGCAAGTTCGGCTAAATACCGATAGCATCCCCCGTCTGCGCATCAACCAGCACTATGCTGAGTTGGGGCAACAGGCTCATAATGAGAGTGACAGCCAGTTCATTCGCAATAACCTGCAAGAGGCCAAATGGCTGATAAAAAGCCTCGAAAGCCGTAATGAAACACTATTGAAAGTCGCCAACTGCATTGTTGAGCAGCAGCAAGACTTTTTTGAGTATGGTGAGGAGTACATGAAACCACTTGTGCTGGCTGATATTGCCTATCAGGTTGATATGCATGAATCCACCATATCTCGTGTAACAACGCAGAAATATCTGTATAGCCCACGAGGAATTTTTGAGCTTAAATATTTTTTCTCCAGTCACGTCAACACCGACAGCGGAGGCGAAGCGTCTTCAACGGCAATACGTGCTTTGGTGAAAAAACTGGTCGCGGCAGAAAACCCGGCCAAGCCTTTGAGTGACAGTAAATTGACCAGCATATTAGCTGAACAAGGCATTCAAGTGGCACGCCGGACTGTCGCAAAATATAGAGAGTCGTTATCCATCCCGCCTTCAAACCAACGTAAAAAATTGGTTTGAACAACACAGAGAAGGAAAACACTATGCAACTCAATGTTACAGGCCACAATATTGAAATCACAGATGCACTGCGCAACATTGTGAATACAAAATGCGGCAAACTGGATCAATATTTCGATAAAATCAATCTCATTCAGGTCATCCTCCGGGTGGAAAAAGTACAACAAATTGCTGAAGCCACAGTGCATGTCAATGGGGGTGAGTTGCATGCAACCGCAGAACATGAAGACATGTACGCTGCAATTGATGCACTTGCAGATAAGTTAGCGCGTCAATTGACCAAACACAAAAGTAAATTGAGACAACATTAACAGTTTTCAGGCAACGGGGCCGTCATAGAATTACTACTGTTCTATCTGGCTGGCAACAGTGCATCAATACCGGATGCCTCGATCAGGCATCTGGTATAACAAGGCCCTAAGTGAATAAAGAAATGAACAACGAAACAGATTTACCACTAAGCTCAGTGCTTTCACCCGAATGTACACGCAACAACGTGCCCTGCTCGAGTAAAAAGCGCGCCTTAGAGATTATCAGTGAGCTGGCATCAAAACAGCTTGGAGTGCCGGAAAATATCGTATTCGAGGCGATTCTTTCCCGCGAAAAAGTGGGCACAACCGGTATTGGCAATGGGATTGCCATCCCTCATGGCAAACTGACCCAAGAATGCTCAAATAATGCCGTTGGTGTATTTTTGCATTTGGAACAACCGATTACTTTTGATGCAATTGATAATCAACCTGTTGACTTAATGTTCGCTTTATTGGTGCCGTCAGACCAGTGTCAAACCCATTTACACTCACTATCATTGATTGCAAAGCGCCTTGCAGATAAGAACCTCTGTCGTCGCCTTCGTTCCGCACAAAGTGACGAAGAGTTATATAGAATTATTACTGAATAATAGCGATTATAAGAAAACATTTAGGGGAGTCGCCTCATGGTGCTGATGATAGTCAGCGGTCGTTCAGGCTCGGGAAAATCCGTTGCCCTTCGTGCGCTGGAAGATATGGGTTTTTATTGTGTGGATAACTTGCCTGTCGTATTGCTGCCAGAACTGGCAAATACCCTGGCTGAGCGCGATATTTCGGCGGCGGTCAGCATTGACGTCAGAAACATGCCCGAGTCGCCAGAAATTTTTGAAGAAGCCTTGACCCAATTACCTGATAATTTTTCACCACAGCTTTTATTTCTTGATGCGGATCGCAATACCCTGATCCGCCGCTACAGTGATACCCGTCGCTTGCACCCGCTCTCCAGCAAAAATCTGTCACTGGAAAGTGCCATTGACCAGGAAAGCGACCTGCTGGAGCCTCTGCGTTCACGTGCTGACTTAATCATTGACACATCAGAAATGTCCGTCCATGAACTGGCAGAAATGCTCAGAACGCGTTTACTGGGCAAACGGGAACGCGAGTTGACAATGGTATTTGAATCTTTTGGCTTTAAACATGGCATCCCGATTGATGCAGACTATGTTTTCGATGTACGTTTCCTGCCAAACCCGCACTGGGACCCAAAACTGCGCCCAATGACAGGCTTGGATCGCCCGGTTGCTGCATTTTTGGATCGCCATACAGAAGTGCATAACTTCATTTACCAGACCCGCAGTTACCTCGAACTTTGGTTGCCCATGCTGGAAACCAATAACCGGAGTTATCTGACAGTGGCTATCGGCTGTACAGGGGGTAAACACCGTTCCGTCTATGTTGCAGAACAATTAGCCGATTATTTCCGTTCCCGTGGCAAAAACGTACAATCACGTCACCGCACACTGGAAAAACGCAAGTAATATCATTAACGCAGGCCATAATCATGACAGTCAGACAGAGACTTGAGATTAAAAACCGGCTCGGAATGCATGCCCGGCCTGCGATGAGACTGTACGACCTTGTACAACAGTTTCAGTCGCAGGTCATTCTGCGCAACAGCAGCAACATTCAAGCAGAAGCCAGCAGCGTGATCGCCATGTTGATGCTGGATTCTGAGCAGGGCAGCTATATTGATGTCGAAGCAACCGGCCCTGATGAACAGCAAGCGCTGGCAGCAATCGTTGCCCTCTTTAATTCGGGTTTTGACGAAGATTAGCCCAGCGCCATTAACAACATAGCCTCAAATAAATCACCAAATTCCCTTGGGTTACGAATAATGATACTAAAAAAATCATTTTTACAACCAATTTGAATATCAAATATATTGAATATCCCTGCCTTTCTTGATATATCTCACTTCATTCAGCCACTTATTTTATTTATACCCATTTCATTTCAAGATACTAATCCATAAAGCTGAGCAATCGATATTACTCAATGTAACATAATGAGATTTCCATATATTTTCATACTTACTAAATAAATAATCAGAACCAAACATTTACCCATATTGGTTTATAATTCCCCCTTCATGTGTTAACCAGAGGGAACTTCGCTCATCAATAAACCATTATCAGTAAACCACAGTAAAAACAGTTCAAAACAATCAATATCCCCACCTCATTCACATGAAAATATTAATATTTAACTATAGACAGCAATAAATATATGAAAGAAAAATTAATACCCATAAAAAAAGAAGAAGAAATAAAAATGGAATGTGATTTCGATAATAATGTAAAAGAACTCATCAATTTCCATCTTAATTGTGCTGAAAAAGACTGGCAACAAGTCCGACATAACTTTAATGAAGAAAACATATTAACAAATCAAATTAATGAACATATCCATCAGACGAAAAATCAGATCAACAAGGATATGGCTTCTGAACCCAGAAACTCTCCACCTTTCCCAGAAGGCAAGAGTGAGGACAACAGCATTGAATCAATATCAAAAAAAGAATTGATAAAAACATTCATCCCCGGTTATCCATTATTAGAAAATGATAAACCTGAATTTGGTGAATTTGTTGTATTTATGATGGACATGAGAGATTCTAGCGCTAGCTTTGAACAATACTCCACTTCCCCAATGATAGAATGCGGATTACAAAAAGTTTTCTATGAAATATCGTCATTAATTCCAGCCGTGACATATACGGCGGCACTGGAAGGCGGCAAAGCCACTGAATTACTGGGTGATGGGGTGTTAATCTTATTTCATATTAAACCTGGCAATCTCATTAATGTCATCAATAAAGCCCATATGGCTGCCGAAAAATGCATTAATAATACTATGAAGCATGTTAATGATATTTTATGGCAACGATATCATTTCCCACCTTTAAAAATAGGCATAGGCCTTTCTTATGGCTCTGCCATTATCAAGGTCATGAACGTGAACGGGCATCACCCTAAAGTCATAGGCCAATGTGTTTGGGAAGCAGCAAAATTAAGTAATGGAGAAAATACAATCGGATTATCAAAGAAAATTCAGGACATATTAAATTCAACGAATACCATTTAATATTTTTTAAAATAGGAAATTATATGTCTAACACAAGAATAATGCATCTGAACTGTCATATAGTCGGAGTCGGTCAGCATCCTGCCGGTTGGCGAACCCAAAAAGATACCAAGGCATTTATCAACCCACTTTTTTATCAAGAAATAGCCAAATTAGCCGAAGCGGGTAAATTTGATGCATTATTCTTTTCCGATTCACTCGCCTTGCATGGTCATGTGCACAGCCCTTCACAAATGCTGGACCCGCTGATTGTATCGTCATCACTTCTGCCAGTAACAAAATATCTTGGGTTTATTTGTACCGCCTCAACCACCTTCAGCGATCCATTTATTTTAGCGAGACAATTTTTAACATTAGATCATCTCAGTCATGGCCGAATGGGCTGGAACGCTGTTACGACATACAATCCGGCCGCATCAAAAAACTTTGGGAAAACACCGTTGCCCAGCGCGTCAGAACGCTACACACGGGCAGAAGAATTCGTTCAGGTTGCCATCAAGTTATGGAAAAGCTGGGAGAAAGATGCGCTGGTTGCAAATGCAAAAAGTGGTGTATTTGCCAATCCGGCCAAGGTAAACAACATTAACCACCATGGGCAATACTATGCCGTAAAAGGGCCATTGACACTTCCCCGCAGCCCTCAGGGAATGCCGCTTTTGGTCCAGTCTGGTTCATCAGAGGCCGGGCAGGAAATGGCAACAAAATATGCTGATGTCGTTTTTACTTCACAAACATCTTTTGAGCGGGCAAAGCATTTTTATCAACAATTGAAAGCAAAAGTGAAAGCCAAAAAGCGCAGCGAAAATTCACTGAAAATCTTGCCGGGTTTATTCCCGATTATCGGCTCAACACTTGCTGAAGCACAAGCACGAAAAGCAAAGATGGATGAACTCAGAGATGTCAATGAAGATATTATCATGTTGTCCCGACAGTTAGGGCTGGAACCTGACGACCTGAAACTACACCAACCGTTGCCTTATCATCTCATTGAAAAATCCTCCAATGATATTGTTTCCAAAGGGTTTTCATCGGAAATAATCAAGTTGGCCCGAGCCAGAAACTTCACCGTTCATCAGCTTATTCTGCAAAATATGGGCATGCATCGAATGGTGCTGGGAACCCCTGAAATGATTGCCGATGATATGGAAAAATGGTTTTCGGAAAATGCTGCTGACGGATTTAACCTGAATTTTGATGCGTTTCCTGATGCGCTTCAAGTGATGGTCGATCACGTTATTCCCTTATTGCAAAAAAGAAACCTCTTTCGGTCTGACTATACAGAACAAACCATCCGAGCGCGCTTCGGCGTCGCTTGTGACTAATTTTTATAGCAAAGACATCAATACCACTCCGTTCTGATTGCGAAGTAAATTTGCGAGATGAATTAATGTACACGTCAACAATTTTGTAACACCTTAAAAGATAGAGGATAAAACTAACAAAAGATAAAAAAACATTTATATATTCCTTTTGTGAATACCTCAAGATCCGTCAAAATAATTAACCTAACTCATTAACATAGCTAATAATATTGACTATTTATAAATAGTGCAAAATAAACAACAAATATTATCATTCAATAAGTTAACTTAATGAAATAAATAATCTAAAAAATTATTATTAAGCTTGGCTTACACAAATAATATTTCACGCACCTATTCTCAACCGGAGATTTACTTCATGCGTTTTAATAAAACTACACTGGCAATTCTTCTTGGGCTTAGCCTGTGCCAAAGCGCTGTTCAAGCTGCACCGATACTTTCTTTAGACAATACCCAAGCAAAACGCGTTGCCGCCCATAACAATGCCTGGGTTGAAATCAACACCACCACTTTCGAAAACAACATTCACACATTGCAGAAAAAACTGAATAAAGACACACAAAATGTGTGCAGTGTTGAAAGGTGACGCTTATGGTCATGGTATCGGCTTGTTGATGCCATCCATCATAAAAACAGGCGTGCCATGTGTAGGGATCACCAGTAATGAAGAAGCGCGTATTGTGCGTGAAAGCGGCTTCAAAGGTCAGCTTATCCGTATCCGTACCGCTGACGTAAGCGAAATTGAAAGCACACTGGGCTATGACATGGAAGAGATAGTCGGTGATCTGGAACAAGCTCAGGCTGTTGATGCACTGGCTAAAAAACACGGCAAGCAACTGCATGTTCATCTGGTGCTGAACTCCGGTCTTATGAGCCGCAATGGTCTGGAAATGAAGACTGAACAAGGTAAGCAAGACGCACTGAAAATCATCCGGTTGCCTAACCTGAAACTGGTTGGCATGATGAGTCACCACGCTCTTACCGATCTGGATGCCATTCGTTCAAGTATCAAAAAATTCGAAGAACAAACTTCTTGGCTTATCAAAACGGCCAAGCTGAACAGAAAAGACATCACATTACATGCCTCAAGTTCTTTTGCATCCATGACCATCCCGGAAGCACAGTTCGATATGGTACGCATCGGCAGTGCGCTTTACGGTGCCCTGAGCGACAGCCACCCGGAATACAAATCATTGATTGAACTGAAAACCCGTGTTGCTTCAGTGAAAACATATCCTCAAGGCAATGGTGTCAGCTACGACAACACTTACTTCCTCAAGCGGGATTCTAAGCTTGCCAACCTGCCAGTAGGCTTCTCTGACGGTTTAACTTCCAGCCTGTCAAACAAGGCTTATGTTCTGATCAACGGCCACCATGCCCCCATCATCGGCCGCATTTCCATGAACACCGCCATGGTCGATGTCACTGATTTGCCTGAAGTCAAAGCCGGCGATGAAGTTGTCCTTTTCGGTAAACAAGGAAATAACGAAATCACTCAATCTGATATTCAGAAATGGAGTGGTATGCACATTGTTGAATTATCTTCCATTTGGGGAGAAACCAACCCCAAAATCACGGTGAGATAATCCCTTATCAACAGTACCATAGCCGATGAATTTCAAGTTGCATTAAGGCGGCAAGAAAGTGAACCTCCGGAGCAGAAACACCGTATGTTTATAAAGACGGTGACCGGAGGAACAGGCACCGCCGACAAAGAGGCAACCTGAGAAGCAACGGCCATAAACGCATACATAAACGCATATAAATGATATCGGCTTATTCTTATATGTGCTTATCAGGCTTTTCACATTAAAAACACAAAACAGTTCGTGATCATGATCTCTTTATTTTCACGCCAGAACAGCCTAATATCATTTTAATGACTTTGAAAATAACACCCCCCCTCCTTGTGATGTGGGGTGTTATTTTGTATTGAGCTTAATTTGGAGCGTGGTATGACGAAACCTAAAATCATTATTAATGAACTGGACGCTGAACGTTTAGATTCACTGTTGGAACAACCTGCATTTGCAAATACCGATATTGCAGATGCGTTAAACGAAGAACTGGATCGTGCAGAAATACTGCCGCCTGTCGAGATACCGGCTGATGTTGTCACAATGAATAGTGAGATTCGATTTATTGATCTTGGCAATAACGAAGAGCGTATTCGCACACTGGTTTATCCCTCATCCCTGAAAGACAGCACCAAACAGCTTTCCGTTATGGCTCCCTTGGGTGCTGCGCTTCTCGGGTTGAGAATCAATGATGAAATTACCTGTGAATTGCCAAATGGTGAAAAAGCCCGGGTGAAAGTATTAGAGATACTTTACCAACCAGAAGCTGCGGGTGAATATCATCGTTAACTCCCAGCCAGCTCAGTGACACCGAACTGGCTGCTGATGAGTATCCCTATTGACCGGCGATACTCATTTCCGGCAACAAGACAGAGCCACACTGAATATTGCTGCGAGTTTCAATATCGTCACCGATAGTGACCATATTCGCCCACATATCTTTCAAATTACCCGCGATGGTGATCTCACTGACCGGATACTGAATCTCGCCATTTTCGACCCAAAAACCAGAAGCACCACGGGAATAATCCCCCGTAATTGCGCTGACACCTTGCCCCATCAATTCAGTGACAATCAGCCCCGTTCCCATTTCACGCAACAAACCGGAGAAATCCAGCCCTTGCCCCTTGATGCGCCAATTATGGATGCCACCGGCATGACCGGTATTCACCAGACCCAATTTACGGGCAGAGTAAGAGGTGAGCAACCAGGTTTGCAAAACGCCATCTTTGACAATATCACGTTGCATTGTCCGAACACCTTCGCTATCAAAAGGTGTTGAAGCCAGCCCACGCAGCAAATGAGGCTGCTCTTCAATCGTCAGCCATGAAGGCAGGATTTGTTTGCCCAGACTATCCAACAAGAAAGAGGACTTACGGTAGATACTGCTACCACTGATCGCACCGACCAAATGCCCAAACAGCCCGGTTGCCACTTCCGCAGAAAAAATAACGGGGGCTTTCATCGTAGGCAATTTACGCGCACCCAAACGAGACAGCGTACGGCGGGCACATTCCTGTCCAACCCATTCAGGGGATTTCAGATCATCAAAATGACGACTTATGGTATAGGCATAATCGCGCTCCATCTTGCCATCTTGCTCGGCAATCACACAGCTCGATATGGAATGGCGACTTGAATTGTAGCCTTGCAGCATACCGTGACTATTGCCGAATACCCGAATACCATAATGGCTACTGAAACTGCCCCCTTCGGTATTGGTGATACGTTCATCTGCCTGCAATGACGCTTGTTCTGCACGGGCAGCCAACTCAATGGCCGTATCCGCATCCAGATCGGCGGGATGGAAAAGATCCAATTCCGGCGCATCAAATGCAAGCAACTCTTTATCAGCAGGGCCAGCGCAGGGGTCCGCAGAGGTATATTGGGCGATATCAATGGCCGCCTGAACCGTACGGGCAATCGCCTCAGGGCTTAAATCCGTAGAAGATGCACTGCCTTTACGTTGCTGGTGATAAACAGTAATACCCAATGCACCATCACTGTTAAACTCGACATTTTCGACTTCGCTGAAACGAGTGCTGACATTGATTCCGGTCGTTTTGTTGACCGCGACTTCTGCGGCATCACAGCCGGATTTTGCCAGTTCCAAAGCATAGGCGACTGCATCTTCCAACTGTTTACGCTGTTCCGCGATTTGTTGATTAGTGACTATCATTAATTAACCATAATCCAATGAATTAGAAAGATAATTTATCAGGGAAAATGCCTCAATGCAGTTCAGGGCATGAATGCCGAGTGGTAATCAGGCAATTTTCCCAGTTACAATACGCAATATTAGGATGTTAACACCCACCGGACGATAGGTCATGTTCCAAAACACACCTTATCCAGCCTTTTTAGAAGGAAAACAATTATGGCAAAGCAGCCTGAAGATTGGCTCGACAATTATCCTGCTGAAGAGGAAGAAGAAGAGATAATCTGGGTCAGTAAAAGTGAAATCAAGCGGGATGCTGAAATACTGAAGAAATTGGGTCAGGAGTTGGTCGAACTCAGCAAAAACCAACTGGAGCGGATACCGCTGGATGAAGATTTGCTGGCGGCCATTGTACTGGCACAAAAAATCAAACGTGAAGGTCGTCGTCGCCAACTGCAATTAATCGGAAAATTACTGCGTGCCCGTGATCCTGAACCTATCACTATTGCACTCGATAAACTGAAGAATCGCCATAACCAGCAAGTCGTTATTTTGCACAAACTGGAAGAGCTGCGCGATAAACTGCTCGAAACGGATGATGCCTTCGAAGAAGTTATTGCACTGTATCCGCATACAGACCGTCAACAACTTCGCACACTGGTTCGCAACGCGAAAAAAGAGAAGGCGGCTAACAAGCCACCGAAATCTTACCGTCAGATTTTTCAATATCTGAAAGAACTGTCTGAGACTGCGTGATAGAAAGCGTAACAAACCGCCCTTTTCAGGGTGGTTTGTTAAATCACCACACGCTCTTATGGATACAGTTTTATCAATCGGGCTTTAGGGGAACCGACATCTCATGCCTGTATTGAACGTATTATTACTAACAAACCCTTCATAGCAGTGACCCCTGCTATGAACAATGATTCTTTTATTATTATCTGCAATACTGATAATGTCTGCATTTATAATATCAGCTTCATTTTTACAAATAAAAACACCAGCAACATCATTATCTTTATCGAGCCAACGAAGATTAAATTCTTTTTTCAATCTATTAAATCTAACCCCACGATTATTTATATAATCAGCTGTCATGTTAACCTCCATTAGATAATGGTTTTTATTTATTCATCATAAAATATATAAACTCTCTTCTTACATCATGAAGTTAATCTAAAACATCACGATTAGACAAAGTTAAAAATTAAGTATGTACACTATCAAAAACAAAATCATTCAAATTTATTATGTGGTATCTGACAACGTTCAGGGTTTGCTGTGTCAGAAAAAGAGCGGATTCTCAAGTTGATAAAGAATTTGTTACATCAGATTGACTAACGTTAACAACCAAGCTTTAATGTTGCCAAATTGTGAAAATCACAATGTAAATCAACTAAGTGAGTACCCTACAGCATGATGTCATTTTCACTTTGCTAATTCGCTCCATTCCAATAAGTACAAAGGATGTCTGAAATGCCATTAGTTATTATTCCGGATGATTATCAAAAAGCAACAAAACAAATTAAAGCGTTATATCAGAACAGTCATTTTGAGGTCGTTAGCCTCGGTGACCTTGGTAGTGATCCCAAAGCAGAAACGCTATTGTCCAAAGCTGATGCCCTGATACTTATCCGCGAAAGAACCCTCATTGACGAAGAATTCTTGTCTAAGACCCCTAACTTGAAACTGATCAGCCAGACAGGAAAAGTAGCTTACAATATCGATCTGGAATTATGTAAACAACGGGGGATCGCCGTCGTTGAAGGAGTGGGATCACCGATTGCGGCTGCCGAATTAGCTTGGCTGTTAATTCAAAGTTCCATACGCAAATTTACCCTTTCTGTCGAGGCCATGAAACAAGGTCAATGGCAAACTGAATTGGGCGATACTGTCGCCGGCAAAACGCTGGGCATTATCGGTTATGGCAAAATAGGCCAGCTCGTTGCCAAATACGCGCGGGCATTTGACATGAACGTACAGGTTTGGGGATCAACACGAGCACAAGAACAGGCGCGACAAGAAGGGTTAATTGTTCCAGACAGTCGCGAAGAATTTTTCCGAACATCGGATGCCATTACCGTACATCAACGGTTAGTCAAAGAAACAGCGGGCAATATTACCTTTTCCGATTTGACTCACATGAAACCGACAGCCGTATTCGTCAACACTGCGCGTTCTGGCCTGGTAGAAACCGGTGCGCTGGAAAAAGCCCTCGATTCAGGCACACCCGGCTTTGCTGCATTGGATGTTTTTGATGCCGAACCCATTTGGGACCCCAATCACCCATTATTAAAACGCAATAACGTACTTTGCAGCCCGCATATTGGTTATGTTACAAAAAGCTGTTATGACATTTATTTTGAAAGTGCATTTAAGAACGTAGAACGATATTTTTCTGGTGATGAGAGCCATGTAGTCAATAAATAACAATCATCATAAAATTATTCCCTATTTTTATTTTGTGAAATGGGGAATAAATTTTGACAAAAATAATACTCACCAAACTAAACGCAATAATATTAAATATTACTTGAGTGATATGGGGTCACCAGTCCAATTTAGTCAGAATTAAATCAGGTTTAGTAAAGTAATAGAGAGATAAACCTCTTCTTAGTTAACTAACCTGAGTTTGGGATAAAAAATGGGTGATGCTTCCAATGTGTTGCCCAACCTTGTTGTTTCTGAAATAAGCATTACAAAACCTGTGCGTGTCATGTCTATTGGGCGTTTGCTTTCTGGATGTGGCCTGTTTTGCATGGCATTTAGAAATAGTATTGAAATAATGATGTTATTTGCTGCCATTGCTTCGATTGGCGCCCCCATAGCCCAGAGCCCTCTGGCAACATTGATGCAGACCCAATTCCAAAAACAAGAGATTGAAAAGGTGTTCATTTGTTTGTTTTATGAGCAGCCGTTTATTCTTCTCGCCCTGTTTATCGTGTCGAAGTTAATTGAAATGTTTGATCTTCATACCATTATGGTAAGCTCATCTTTGTTCTATATTATCCTTGGGCCATTAGGTTTGTTTATCACACGAGAGATACATTCAATCGGTGATATTAAACCGTAATTCCCCTTCCAGCTCTTCTTCCGCTTCTTCGAACAATAATACCAATGCCGCAAAACGGGTTCTTTTTTGCGGTGTAAAGTGGCTGAATTCAATTTCAATGGGCAATGGGATATCCCCCGTTACGACATCCCACAACGCATCCAGATTGAAACCAAATGTATCGCCAAGCCCGAAGCTCTGTTTAAACTTACGGTAAAAAGATGCTAAGTCAGGAAGTTGACTAAAATCGAATTCCACTTTTTTCATATCATTACTCCAACCGGGTAAAATGGTTGTAGTGATCAACGGTCAGATAAATAAGGCCATCATTGGAATAAAGTAACCTGTCACTGCCTCTGTGCCCGCACCGGTAATTAACATCCGCTTCAAACCAATTGCGTCCCTGCTGTGCCGGCAATTTGTTTTCACGGTTAGAAAACCGGTCACCACCAATCGCTTTCCCCGGCAGAACGTCGCATAAGTTACCTTCCCGTGGGTTCCAGCCAAGACGGCGGGCCTGTTTTTTTGTGATGTAGTAATCAGGCAGTTTATGGTACTTGCGGAGATAGTCTGCCACTCGTTGATGTTCGGTCAGAACATCAATTTTCTGAGTAGACAGGCTCTCCGAAACAACGGTATTGGGTGCTGATTTCTCTGTACCAAACGGCAATAAGCCTTTGGTCAAGATGGTATATCCCGCAGCCAGAATCAATAATACCACTGCCAGAATATTTTTTTTCATCATGACCTCCAGCTATTCTTCGTATCTTCGTACTCGCGTTTAAGCGATGATCAGGCCGTTCCGCCGACAGTCAGGTTATCCAGTTTCAGAGTGGGTTGACCCACGCCAACGGGAACACTTTGACCTTCTTTACCACAGACACCAACCCCTTTGTCAAGGGCCAGATCGTTGCCAACCATCGAGATTTGCTGCATGGCTTCAATGCCAGAACCGATCAGTGTCGCGCCTTTGACGGGTTTTGTAATTTTGCCATTTTCAATTAAATAGGCTTCGGAAGTTGAAAAAACAAACTTACCTGAGGTGATATCCACCTGACCACCACCGAAATTCGGTGCATACAACCCGCGATCTACGCTGGCGATAATGTCTTCTGGTGTGGAATTGCCTGCCAACATGTAGGTGTTCGTCATACGTGGCATTGGCAAATGCGCATACGATTCACGGCGGCCGTTACCTGTCGGAGCCACACCCATCAAACGTGCATTGAGTTTATCCTGCATGTAGCCTTTCAGAATGCCATTCTCAATCAGAACATTGTATTGTCCCGGAACGCCTTCATCATCAATCGACAATGATCCACGACGCCCTTCGATTGTGCCATCATCAACCACGGTACACAGTTCAGAAGCGACTTTTTGCCCAATCTGGCCGGAGAAAACAGAAGTGCCACGACGGTTAAAATCACCTTCCAAACCGTGCCCTACCGCTTCATGCAGTAAAACACCCGGCCAGCCAGCGCCCAATACAACCGGCATTGTTCCTGCAGGTGCTGCAACCGCAGAGAGATTAATCAGTGCGACACGAACCGCTTCACGGGCAAATTGTTCTGCCAGAGTCTGACCATCTTCGGTGCGCAGGAAATATTCGTAGCCATAACGGGCACCACCACCGCTGCCGCCACGTTCACGCTTGCCATTTTCTTCCACCAGCACGCTGACAGAAAGGCGCACCAATGGACGAATATCCGCAGCCAATGTACCGTCTGTTGCCGCCACCAGCACCTGTTCATAAACACCTGACAGGCTGGCGTTCACTTCTTGTACACGGGGATCTTCTGCACGGGCAATATGATCAACCCTGTGCAATAACTCTATTTTTTCTTCCCGACTCATACTCTGCAATGGGTCAATCGCCGGATACAATGCGTTATTTGCCACTGCTCCCAACGTATGCGCAATGCCATTGCCAGCTTCCCGAACAATGCTCCGTGCGGCCTGTGCACTTTGTTGCAACGCATTCAGCGTGATTTGATCTGCGTATGCAAAACCTGTTTTTTCTCCGCTGACCGCGCGGACGCCTACACCCTGATCAATATTATAGGAACCATCTTTAATGATGCGGTCTTCCAGTACCCATGCTTCATGGTAGCTGGATTGGAAATAGAGATCGGCATAGTCCAGACGACGTTCCGCCAATTGACCCAAAACAGAAAATAAGTCTTGATGACTTAGGTTGTTAGAAGCCAGTAAATGTTCACTGACATAAGTTAAACTCATAGTAATTACTCTTTACCTTAATTTGTATTCTTTTCTATCAAAGAAGTCAGTTGTGGGCGGAAGCGGTTGTGTTTCACCACTCTGATTTGCTCACGCATGTGAGTCAGACTCTCTCGTCGGATATTGAGTTCCAATGCGCTGACAGTCAGAGGGTTCTTCTTGATAATCTCCCCCCAACCATTCACCGCCATTGAATGCCCCCATGTTCTGCGTGTACCGTGTACACCAACTTGTGCAGGAGCCAGAATAATACATTGATTTTCGATGGCACGGGCTCTTAGCAGAGGTTCCCAATGTGACCGGCCCGTTAAACGAGTAAATGCGGATGGAACAGAGATAAGCTCCGCCCCTTGTTCACGCAATGCCTGAAACAATCCGGGGAAACGCAAATCATAACAGATAGTCATCCCTAAACGGCCAACAGGTGTATCAACAACAGTAATGTGCTCCCCCCGTTGGTAAATAGTGGATTCATTGTAGGCGCCATGCTCATCGTTGATATTGACATCAAACATATGGATTTTATCGTAGCGGGCCCGGATTTTGCCTTGATCATCAAATAGCAGACTGCTACTTGTGATACGGGACGGATCTTCCTGGCTAATCATGGGCATAGAGCCAATCAGCAACCAAACGCCGTAACGCTGTGCTATTTCACTCACTGCCTGTTGCAGTGGGCCACTTCCTTGTTTTTCTGCATGTTCACGATAGGTACCGGCGTCAGCAAACAACAACGCATTTTCCGGAGTCAGTACCAGTTTTACTGAGTTCGGCAGTTGCTTAATCTGCTGTTCGATTTGCGCTAAATTATATTTAACATTCGTACCACTGCATAATTGTAAAAGTGCAACATTGACGTTTCTCATGGCCCTTTTTTCTCCTTCAGCTGACGTAAAACTTCATCAATTCTAGGCTGTTCTAGGCTACCCGTTAATCGATAGCGAATCACCGATATTTTGCTCCATAGCGGCCCCAACACTTTTGTCGCAGCAAAGACAGCTGCGCCCGCCACAGGGTTAACTGCAAAGGCTGTGGCTACCCCCACCGTTGTCGAAATTTCTGGCGTAATGACCAATTCCATATTGATTTGGCGACGAACCAAATCGACTTTGCCTGTGGCATTGATATCTGCCGCCAGCCCATCAATAAAGAAGTTATCGGTATATACAACACCCTCTTTTATGGTCGAATCTCCACGGATGGAATCAAAATTGAAATCATTGCTGAATGTGTCGCTGAAATCCAATTGTAATTTCCGTAACAACGCATCAAAGCTGATGAGCCTCAATAATTGTCCGGCCCTTCCGCCACCCAGCTTGGCTATGGCACCTTTTTTCATGTTGACGGACAACATCCCGTTCAACGTCCTGAGATCAGGCTGCCACGGAACATCCCGCCAGTTTACATTGAAGTCAAATTGAAAAGGCGCATCAATGATAGGAACAATGAATCCCAGATACGCGGCCATCTCATCGAATTTTTTCCCGGACAATTGCCCCTTGGCCTGAGTATAACTGCCTGTGCTATTTTCATACCAGCGGCCAGACAACGCGAGTGTTCCGGCACTGTTTTCTACCTGCCCGTTCAGCAGCACCAGAGAATTGTTTTCCGGCATGACAGATGCTGATACTTTGCCGATTTTTAGCCCGCCAATCCAGCATTCTGTACATTTGACATCCATTTTGGGCCAATTGCTCAGAGAAACGTGCTGGGTTTTGCCTAATGTTAACGTGTTGGCGTCAACCGATGAATCAGCAATAATGCGGGGATCGTAATTAAGGTAGTTAATTGATGCTTGCAGTGATTTATTGTTGTCAATCCATACGCTGCCGTCAATCTCTTCACCTGTGACATTCACGTCCATCCCATCGGCTTGATGCTCAAGGTGCATTTCAAGTTGATGCCAACGTTGTCCACCGAGATCCAGGGAGGGCAATGAGATTTCAAATGCCTTCGGCAACAGCAAATTGGAATCCGTTGATGCGTTTCCCTTCATCAGCCCTGCCAGCATCAATAATTTGTCACCATCAATGGCAGGCAATGTCAGCGCAAGCAATGATTTTTCTGGCAAGGCAGGGATTTCTTCACTATTTTCTTTAAAAACGATTGAGTTAAAGACATTGGTATTGAAAACACCGCGTTGCAGCTGGATGTGTTCTTTATCCAACATCCATTGGGTATTGAACACATATCGTTTCCCTATTACACCTTTCATCAGAAAACGATCCACATCGCCATCGACACGAATATTAGCCTTGTTCCATTCCCGGAAAGCGCCGCTATCCAATGCCGGCAATTGACTCTTGATATGGGATAAATCAGCGTCTACCACAACACGATATTTTACCTTGTCACTTGGGGTGTGGGGATTTTGGGGTATTGTAATATTGACTTTGCCCTGCCAATTTAATGCGCCGGACAGTTTTTGGTGAAGCCGGGCCGGCAGTTTCGGTAATGTTTGCATCGCCCAATGCGCATCTAAATCCACATCCACCAGATAATGTTCAGGTAAATCCCGAGTAGAAAACTGCAAAGACACCGGCTGCCCTTGCCAGCTGGCAGAAAGGCGATCACTTTTTAAGTTGCCATTGTTAAAGTGAAATTGGCCACTGAGATGCGTCAGCTGGCTGTCCAGTGGCTTGATGAACAAGTTTGTCTCTTTCAGTACGACATCCCCGCTTACCTTAACCTCGTCATGATTCAGCGGGATATCCAGATGCAGCTTGCCATCCACTTTGCCATCAATCTGCAAACTATCCAGAGTCCGGCCAATCGAATCTTCCAGAGGGGTGTGAGAAAAATAATCGTGGATCGTTTTCCCATTACCCGATAGCTCAGCATCAATAACCAGCTGATGTTTATTGTAATCAGGAATAACCGCTGAAACCTGCGTGGCTTTCACTTTTCCCAGCTGAGTTTTCTGCGCTTGCATCCGCAACCCGTTATTCTGAAAAATCAGGTCAATATCCAAATTAAGCAGGGCCGGCCAATCTGGTTGGTATTGAAAGGCTGCATTGCGCAGGGGGACGCTGATCTGAAATTGACCATTATTTTGTTTAAACGGAAAGTCATGGGGATTTCCCCTAAAAACAAAGGTTGCATTATCCACTTTTCCTTTAATCAAAGAGGCTGTCAGATAATCTGTCAGCGACTTTCCCATGAGGGGCTTGGGGAAATAGCGCCATGCTTCACCCACATCATCAGCCTTAATTCCTGAGAGGATCTCCAGAACTGGCGGGCCATCTGACGGCTTCTGATAATGAAAATCACCGTTAAGCCACAGAGATTGGGCCTGAACATCCAATCCCTGACTCCACACGTTTGTTCCCTTGCCATTATTTTGCCAGCTAATTTGCCCGTCACTGCTGACAATATTGAGTGGCGCCTGAAAAAAATCACCACTATCAATGACACTGTCTTTCAATGCAAACCTGAAATTTCCCTGTTGCTTGTCTCCCTCCAGCATGCCACTAAAGTGACTGACTGAAGGCTGGTTTTTCCAGCGTTGCCAGCTTACATCCTGCCATTGTATGCGAATGTCTGTATTTTCCGGGCGCTCGGGGGTGATATCAAGGGCAACGCGGTTCAGCATCCCTTTCGGCTGCATTTGCTGCCAGTTTTTGACAATATCCGGCGTCATGAAGGCCAGTACCGGCAATATGCCGTCTAAACGCTCGAGCTGAATATTCTCGGCCCGGACACGCCAGTGATCCTTACCCTGATATTCACTGGCTTGATTCATGTACAGTGCCGCAAGGTATCCCTTCGGCCACTGTTGTTCATTGGTTTTCAGGTTTTCCGGATTGGGGATATCAAACAGCCAGCCTTCTCCCTGACGACGCATTCGCAGAAATAAGTCATTAACGGTAAGCTGGTGTTTTTTATTTCCGATATGCCAGTCGGCTTCCCCTTGTTTCAGTTGCAGACGCCCGCCATCAATGCGGCCCTCCTTCAGGGTAACCCAACTCGCTAAACTGAAGCGGGCATTTTTCAGCCCCGTATTGTCCTTTAACCAATGACTCAGCCACAGCCGCATATCAATATCATCGGCCTGCAAATAAATCACGCCACTCTCTAAAATGCCGTTGAGATCGTTCAGATCCAGTTTCACCTGCACATCCCCTTCCTGACCATTAATCGAGGAGAGATTGACGCTACCTTGTGCCCAATGTCGATGATTCTGATTGACCCATGTGAATTGTGGCAATAACAACGTGGCTTTTTCACCGGAAGGTGTCAGAAATGTCAGGCGACTATCATGCAGATCAAAATGACTGAACTGTTCAAGAAATAAGGAGGAAAAACTATCTGGTTCAGAAAATTTCGTTTCCCCTTTTTCCCCAAAAAATGTTTTGTCATAATTCACCTGTAACTGATAAAAAGACAGGTCACGGAAATTCCAACGCCACTGCAAAAGTGATCGCCAGATATCCAGAGAAAGGCTGATTTTTTGCGCGCGGATATCCACTTTTTCGGCTTTCGCACTGATATCACGGATTTCCAGACTTGGCCCAAATGACTCCCAGCGACCATTGATATAACCAATATTGACGGGTATTCCTGTTAGGTCAGCAATTTTCTCTATTAATGGCTGACGATATTCATTGAGGTGCGGCAGGAAAAAACGTAATCCGCTGACAAGCAAAGCCACTATGATAATGACTATTGCGGCTGTCGCTAATAATACCTTCGGCAGTCGCTTCACATATTTCTCCTTGGTTGCCAGCGCATTTATCTGAAAAGTCGTCGGTCAGAAAAGTCGTTCGTTTACCTGAAAATCAGTTCAGTTGAAAAAAAGCCGCTTGAAAAACAGTTCCCCAGCAAAAGCAATTTTTTTACAAACTGATGTTCGGTTATATCATAACGACATCGAATTGCTCCTGACTGTAGCGTTGTTCTGTTTGTACTGTTACCTGTTTGCCCACAAAAAGCTCCAATTCCGCCAATACGTGGAATTCATCCCCTTTCAGGGCTTCACTCACTGCGGGAGAGGCATAAACCAGAAAGCGATCAGCATCAATGACACGGTGGACCCGCACAATTTCACGCAAAATTTCATAACAGACGGTTTCAACCGATTTGACCGTTCCACGTCCCTGACAGGTCGGACAATTATCACACAAAATATGTTCAATGCTTTCCCGTGTGCGCTTGCGTGTCATCTCCACCAAACCCAATTGGGAAAACCCATTGATGGTCGTTTTAACTTTGTCTTTGCTCAACGCCTGTTCCAGGGAAGCCAGTACACGGCGACGATGCTCTCCATTCACCATGTCAATAAAGTCGATGATGATGATGCCACCTAAATTGCGTAGCCTTAACTGGCGGGCAATGGCTTGTGTGGCTTCAATGTTGGTATTGAAAATGGTTTCTTCCAGATTGCGGTGACCAACGAAAGCACCCGTATTAATATCAATTGTCGTCATGGCTTCCGTTTGATCGATAATCAAATAGCCGCCTGACTTTAATTCAACTTTACGCTCCAATGAGCGCTGAATTTCATTTTCGACATCATACAAGTCAAATATCGGTTGATTTCCCTGATAATGCTCCAGCTTGGCATTCATTTCTGGAATGTATTCATCAATGAATTCTTGTAATTGTACAAATGTCTGACGGGAATCAACCCTGATGCGATCAAGGGATGAGCCGGCAAAATCACGCAAAATACGCTGGGCAAGCGCCAATTCACCGTAGATTTTCGTTTTTGTAATATTGCGTTTTTTGCGCTCAATCACTTTGCTCCACAAGCGCTTCAAAAATGCCGCATCTTGCGCAACCTCTTCTGAGCCTATTCCTTCGGCAGCAGTACGAATAATAAAGCCACCATGCTCATCGCAATAATCCGTGACAATATTTTTCAGGCGCTCGCGCTCTTCCTCTCCCTCTATTCGCTGTGAAACGCCGACATGTGACGCCCCCGGCATAAAAACCAGATAACGCGACGGTAAAGTGATATCTGTCGTCAAGCGTGCGCCCTTTGTACCGAGGGGATCTTTTACAACCTGTACAATTAAATCCTGTCCTTGATGCACAAGCTTGGAAATATCCCTGACATGGAAGTTTTTCCGTTCCTCACCGGCAATACATTCTGTATGGGGCATAATATCTGAAGCGTGCAAAAAAGCGGCCTTATCCAGGCCAATATCCACAAAAGCCGCCTGCATCCCGGGCAAGACCCGACTCACGCGCCCCTTGTAAATATTTCCGACAATACCTCTTTTAGCTTCCCGTTCAATATGGATTTCTTGCAATATACCGCCATCAATATAAGCAACTCGCGTTTCGGATGGTGTTACATTGACTAATAACTCTGCTGTCATGAATACTTTTTCCCATCAGCTAACGCTAAAAATCGTGTGATTAATTCATACGTTTCCACCAGTGGCAAGCCAACAACAGCATGGTAACTGCCATTAATTTTTTTGACAAAACAACCGCCTTTACCTTGAATGCCATAAGCACCGGCTTTATCCATTGGCTCCCCAGTTGCTATATATTCCTGTATTTCCTGTTGAGATAATTGGCGGAATATCACATCTGTAATGACAGTCTCATTCAAAATATATTGACTGTTCGATAAAGCAACAGCCGTAATGACCTGATGACACTGGCCTGATAAGGCACTGAGCATTTCTGCGGCATGATGTTGATCACGCGGTTTTTCCAGAATACGGTTATTCAATACAACAATAGTATCTGCCCCCAAAACAGGGTAATCATGCGGTGCAATTGCCACACCTGCCTGTGATTTCTCTTCAGCCAGCCGGGTAACATATTGTTGTGGAGACTCCCCTTTCTGCCATTTTTCTTCAACCTGAGAGGTCAGGATCTCAAAATTAAAGTCTAATAATCCCACCAATTCACGTCGTCTTGGCGAACCAGAAGCTAAATAAATGGTTTTCATCGTGAGTCATCCTTAAGATCTATTTCAGCAGGCCATTTTGTTTATTACGTTCCTTCACCTTAAGATTGCAGCTTTGCCAGCTACATTTCAAAAGTGAATGGACTCGCCTGCTTTTTTAACGAACTGAAAATTGACGGCGTATTTTACGCATTAGTAAAAATAGCCAGGGCCAGAGAATGCCATTGACCAAACCATTCCAGAACACTTCAGGATGGAATATCGTCTTCGGCAATAACGTATGGGCTAAAAAAACGCAGAGATTCATCAGGGTTGAAAGCCCCACCACAACCAGGGATTGCTGCCAAAGTGACATATTGCGAATAAGCTGGAATTTGAACGCGACCAGAAAACTTATCATGCTGAACGCCAATGCATGCGCCCCCAGAATACCACCATGCAATAAGTCTATGATGACTCCCAGTACAAACCCTGTACCAACGCTGACACGGTGAGGGAGAGCAAGCAACCAGTAAACCAGGCATAACATCAATAAGGTTGGCCGAAACATAAAGAATTGCTCCGGCCACGGCATGATCTGTAACACTATCGCGACCAGGAAAGATAACCAAATGACCCAACGTCTTCGGCTATGATACTGACTCATTAACGATTTCCTGTAGCTGTTGAAGATGATTTTGTCGCTGGTGATGCGTTATTGGCATTTCCTTCATTGGCGTCTCCTTCATCTGCCCCCTGTTCCGGAAATTGCGGCTTGGCTTCCGACGGATTTGGCAGTACCTGCGGCAACATCTGCATCAGGCGCTCATTGGCGGCACGATAGACTTCCGAAGGTGGTGACGGTTCAGAAGGGTTATTATCAACTCCCCATAATAGTAGCAAATATCGCAAGCGTCGCAATTCAGCTAATGGACGGGCATAAATGACGGTATGGGCACGTTGGTTATCAATCTTAACCGATGAAACCACAGCCACAGGATACCCCTCCGGGAAACGTCCGCCCAGGCCTGATGTCACCAAGACATCCCCGACACGGATATCGGTGTCGCTCGGCAACGGCTCTAACAAAAGATCATCCGTACATCCCGAACCACCTGCAATAACTCGCACGTCATTGCGCAGGACCTGAACAGGAATGGCATGAGTAGGATCACATATCAGCAATATCCGGCTGCTCAATTGACTCACCGAAATGACTTGCCCCACAACGCCACGATCACTGATGACAGGCTGGCCTTCATACACGCCATCTTTGGCACCCTTATCAATGACCACTTGGTCACGGTAAGGCTCCATTCCTCCGGAAAGTACCTGCGATACCATCATATGTTCATTGCGGCGCAAAGGTGAACCCAGCAATTCACGCAAGCGGACGTTTTCATGCTTCAATTGCCCCAGCAATAAAAGTTTGCTGTTCTGTAACAGCAATTCATTGCGCAGGGTATGGTTTTCCCGCTCAAGTTTATCGCGGCTGGATAAGGATTCAGAAATACCATCCAAAAATTGGCGCGGCCCATTTGCCAGAAAATAGAAAGGACTTACAGCCGTATCCAAATAGCTACGGACTTTATTGAAAACACCAAGGCGGCTGTCTGCCACAATCAAAATAATGGCAATAATAACAGCAAAAAAGAGTCGTAATTGCAGGGAAGGTCCTCTGCTGAAAATCGGCTTCATAAATTGCGCATTGTTGAACTACTTTGTTTCATAAATGATAAAACTCCTGCACAATCAGCAAGGAGGCTAAAATAAAATTATCCGCCTCCCAGCTCGCAGAGTTAGTTTCAGTCTTCGCTAAACAGATCGCCACCGTGCATATCGATCATTTCCAACGCTTTGCCGCCGCCACGGGCAACACAGGTGAGCGGATCTTCAGCCACAATGACAGGAATGCCAGTTTCTTCCATCAGAAGTCGATCAAGGTTGCGCAATAACGCCCCGCCACCGGTCAGTACCATACCCCGTTCAGAGATATCGGAGGCCAATTCTGGCGGGCACTGTTCCAGAGCCACCATGACTGCACTCACAATGCCGGTCAATGGTTCTTGCAGGGCTTCAAGAATTTCATTGGAATTAAGCGTAAAGCTGCGCGGCACACCTTCTGCCAGATTGCGGCCACGCACTTCAATTTCATTGACTTCATCCGTCGGATAAGCAGAACCGATTCCATGCTTGATGCGTTCTGCGGTGGCTTCCCCGATCAGAGAGCCATAGTTGCGGCGAACATAGTTGATAATGGCTTCATCAAAACGGTCACCACCGATACGGACAGAAGAAGAATAAACAACACCATTGAGAGAGATAACCGCAACTTCTGTTGTTCCCCCACCAATATCCACGACCATTGAGCCGGTTGCCTCAGAAACCGGCAGGCCCGCACCAATAGCCGCCGCCATTGGCTCTTCGATCAAAAAGACTTCGCGGGCGCCTGCGCTTTGCGCTGATTCACGAATGGCGCGGCGTTCAACCTGAGTCGCTCCAACAGGCACACAAACCAGGACCCGTGGGCTTGGGCGCATAAAGCTGTTGTCGTGAACCCGTTTAATAAAATGCTGCAACATTTTTTCCGTGACATAAAAATCAGCAATAACCCCATCCTTCATCGGACGGATGGCTGCGATATTACCCGGAGTACGTCCCAGCATCAGCTTTGCTGCATGCCCTACAGCCGCAACGCTTTTTGAAGAACCCGCCTTATCCTGGCGGATAGCAACGACAGAGGGTTCATTCAATATGATCCCTTCTCCTTTAACATAAATAAGGGTATTGGCAGTACCCAAGTCAATGGACAAATCATTGGAAAACATGCCACGAAATTTCTTTAACATAACGAAAGGATAATCCTGCAAGCTGGGGACGGAGATTGTCCGTCTACTCTACCAACCACATGAAGCAGCGACAAGGCGCATGATTAACTACTTTTACTACTTCAATAAAAGTGGCTACGTTATTCACATCAGAAATACGATATTCTACGTTACTTTTCTCTAACGGAGCAGAAAAAAACTGCATAAAAATGGGCTAATTTCACCAATAACCTCATGACAGAATACCTGAATAACCTAATGTACTAAAAAAACAACATTATAGTGCATCTTGCAATACTGCTATCCCGCTTTTAGCGCTTCTATGATGACATAGGATTATTTCAGTATGTTTAACCAATATTTACATAACCTCAGAAATTATCTTCTTCATTCGGCTACGATAGCTAAACAATACCGTGTCATAGGCTGCAAAATCACGCCATTCTTCCTTTAGCACAGCGTGACAAGAATTCCCTTAGTATAAGGTAAGAGATGCATCGGGTATAAACTGGCGTCATTTTTCGACATGCTCAATGGTCATTGACAAAGCAGGGTCATTCTGGAGAGATTGTCTAACCACTTCTCCTCATTGCTGTTCTGTCTATTGTTATCCCTTACCGTACCGTCCTGAACAAAAATAAGTAATCACCGTTTTTAGCATTCTCTATCACAATATTGTTACTTGCCCGTTTCAGCTCATCAAATTTTATCTATATTGTGTCAATGTCAAAAATAGCTGGAATACAAATTTGTGTGAATGCAAATGTTGTAACACCAAAAAATAATGGTGTCAGATAAATACTCCGGGGAGAATATTCATGAAAGCTTTATTACTTGACCAGAACGAGACATTATCCGCATCCATTCAAGATATTGAGCCATCACAGTTACCCTCTGGTGATGTGATCATTGATATTCACTGGTCAACGCTCAACTATAAAGATGCACTTGCGATTACAGGCAAAGGAAAAATCGTTCGTCAGTTTCCCATGATCCCGGGGATTGATTTTTCAGGCGTTGTTCATCACTCAGAAGACCCACGTTTTCATATCGGCCAGCATGTTTTGCTCACTGGCTGGGGGGTCGGTGAAAAGCACTGGGGCGGGCTGGCAGAACAAGCAAAAGTCTCTGGTGACTGGCTGACGCCGTTGCCACAAGGGTTAACTCTGCGCCAGGCAATGATCATCGGTACAGCCGGTTTTACGGCCATGCTGTGTGTCATGGCGCTGGAACAAGGGGGGATCACACCTGAAAGCGGAGAAATTGTCGTAACAGGTGCCAGCGGTGGTGTGGGCAGTACCGCGATGACTTTGTTATCACAATTAGGTTATTCCGTTGTTGCAATCAGCAGCAAACCCGATAATCACGATTACCTTCTTTCACTGGGCGCAAAAGCGGTTTTGCCTGTCAGCGACTTCAGCCAGACCTCGGCCCCATTAGGTAAACAGCGGTGGGCGGGTGTTATTGATACTGTGGGCGGCATGGTTTTGGCGACATTACTGACACAAGTTAACTATAACGGTGTGGTCGCGGCCTGTGGGCTGGCGAGTGACAGCCGGCTCTCCACCACCGTGATGCCTTTTATATTGCGCAATGTTCGCTTGCAGGGGGTTGACTCTGTTACCGTTGCCTCCTCAAAACGCCCTGCCATTTGGCAACGGCTGCAAAAACTCCTGCCAGATTCGTTTTATCGGCAAACCGCCAATGAAATTACATTAGAACAGGTCATCGAACACGCCAATAAATTGGTAAATAATCAAGCTATGGGCAGGACAATCGTGAAGCTTCGCTGATAAGACCAGTATTTTGCTGCTAAATGCTACGATATGTTTATAATGTCGGACTTTATCGTCAAATTTACAAATCTAGCTATCAGAAAGAGATGACAAACCATCGACATCGAGTTATCTTGAACGATTGTTGACAGATTGCCGGAGATACCCGCACAATGGCAGACAAGTTTCGCATTTTACTCTTGAATGGCCCCAACCTGAATCTGTTGGGGACGAGAGAGCCTGAGACCTACGGCAAGTTAACGCTTAATAACATCGTTGACAAACTGTCAAAAGAAGCTCACCCATTGGGCGTCGAGTTATCCCATCTGCAATCCAATGCAGAATCTGAACTGATTGAAAGAATTCATTCGGCGCGGGGCAATACCGATTTTATTTTGATTAACCCTGCGGCATACACGCATACCAGCGTGGCACTACGCGATGCACTTTTGGCGGTGGATATTCCATTTATTGAAATTCACCTCTCCAACGTGCATGCCCGTGAACCTTTCCGCCACCACTCATATCTTTCCGATATCGCGGTGGGTGTGATCTGCGGGTTAGGTGCAGATGGTTATAGTTTTGCATTACAGGCAGCGGTCAACCGCTTGTCAACATCCAACTAATTTATACAAGAGTACGGAATCACACTCATGGATATTCGTAAGATAAAAAAACTGATCGAGCTGGTTGAAGAATCTGGCATTTCTGAACTGGAAATTTCTGAAGGTGAAGAGTCAGTACGCATCAGTCGCACAACCGCTGCGCCGGCAATGCCAGTTACTCAGCAATATATCTCTGCGCCTGTTCAGCAGCCAGTACCCGCTTCAACGCCAGCAGTAACACTATCTGCGGCTGCTGACAAACCTGCGGAAATCAGCGGCCACATTGTTCGTTCTCCGATGGTCGGTACTTTCTACCGTTCACCAAGCCCGGATGCAAAAGCGTTCATCGAAATCGGCCAGCATGTTAATCAGGGCGAAACCCTGTGCATTGTTGAAGCGATGAAAATGATGAACCAGATTGAAGCTGACAAAACAGGCGTGGTGAAAGCGATTCTGGCTCAGGATGGTCAACCTGTTGAATTCGACGAGCCTTTGGTCGTCATCGAATAACGAGGCGTTTCCATGCTTGAAAAAATTGTCATTGCTAACCGCGGTGAAATAGCACTGCGTATCCTGAGAGCCTGTAAGGAACTCGGGATCAAAACGGTTGCTGTACATTCTGCGGCAGACCGTGACCTGAAACACGTCCTGCTCGCCGATGAGACTGTCTGCATCGGTCCTGCGGCGTCAGCAAAAAGTTACCTGAACATTCCAGCCATTATTTCTGCGGCGGAAATCACTTGCGCACAGGCAATCCACCCGGGTTATGGTTTCTTGTCTGAAAACGCGGATTTTGCCGAGCAGGTTGAGCGCTCCGGTTTTATCTTCATCGGCCCGAAAGCAGATACCATCCGTTTGATGGGTGATAAAGTTTCCGCTATCAGCGCGATGAAAAAAGCGGGTGTTCCTTGTGTTCCCGGCTCTGACGGCCCATTGGGTGACGACACCGAGAAAAACAAAACCATTGCAAACCGCATCGGCTATCCGGTGATCATCAAAGCCTCAGGCGGCGGCGGCGGTCGTGGTATGCGTGTTGTTCGCAGCGATAAAGATCTGGAACAATCCATCGCCTTGACCCGTGCAGAAGCCAAAGCGGCTTTCAACAACGACATGGTGTACATGGAGAAATTCCTTGAAAACCCACGTCACGTTGAAATTCAGGTTTTGGCTGATGGTCAGGGCAACGCCCTTTATCTGGCTGAACGTGACTGCTCCATGCAGCGCCGTCACCAGAAAGTGGTGGAAGAAGCACCTGCGCCGGGCATTTCCTCCGAACTGCGCCGCAATATCGGTGAACGCTGTGCCAACGCTTGTGTCGAAATTGGTTATCGTGGTGCGGGTACTTTTGAATTCCTGTACGAAAACGGTGAATTCTACTTTATTGAAATGAATACCCGTATTCAGGTTGAGCATCCGGTCACAGAGATGATCACCGGTGTTGATTTGATCAAAGAGCAACTTCGCATTGCTGCGGGTATGCCACTGTCCATCAAACAGGAAGATATCAAAATTCAGGGTCATGCGATCGAATGCCGCATTAACGCAGAAGATGCAAAAACCTTCCTGCCGAGTCCGGGCAAAATCACCCACTTCCACTCACCGGGTGGCTTTGGTGTGCGTTGGGAATCTCATATCTATGCAGGGTATACCGTACCCCCTTACTATGATTCCATGATTGGTAAGCTGATCACCTACGGCGAAACCCGTGAAGTGGCGATTGCACGTATGAAGAATGCCCTGGCTGAGTTGATTATTGATGGCATCAAAACCAATATTGACCTGCAACTGGCTATCATGAATGACGAAAACTTCCAGAAAGGCGGAACCAATATCCACTATCTGGAGAAGAAACTGGGCTTGCAGAACTAAGTCAGGTTTCTTTGATTTTTATTCAGGATTTGCTGGGTTAAATAAATCCCATCTTTTAAAGGATGGGATTTTATTCCAGACAAGCCCCCCCAAAAAAAATAAAACAGATCTTCACCGCGCCTTATTTGTTTTTCCTCAACGAATTTAATCCATCACCTTTTTTATGCCGCTCCAACTATCTTTTATCTGTCTTATTTAATTTATTCAGGCTATTTGTCATATTTGGTTAGAAAAAAGAGAAATTAAAAATCACTTTTAAAAAAATTTTTTATTAAACACATAGGGATTATTAATATCAACCACAAACAAATTGTAATATAACCTGAAAAATTATACCGACAAGAAATTTTGGTATATATAAAAACCGAGATAAATAAAATAATGATATCTTTATAATTTGCGATTAAAGTTATTATTCAGGTAATGGAATTTAATTAAAGACGTATGTAAGAAGAAATTGGCAACGATTAACACTAAAAAACACATTTTTGGCATTGTTAATTCAACAGCACTCAGTTAATCAATATAGCCTTAAACTGTCAAAATTTAATAAAGGAGTTTTAGCATGAAACTTAATGCACCTAAAAAACAGCCTGAAGGTCTGTTCAAACATACCACACCTGGCAGCATACTTTCTTCGCTTGACAACCCCCAATCTGCCCCTAAACCTGAGATCCTTGATACCGTATATTCGGTATATATGGGATATAAAGGTATCCAAAATATGAATTATGTCAATATTAATCGTAGCGGATGGATGGTGTTTGAGAGCTCCCCAGAAACGACATATGATATCATTTCCTATGAGGAGAAATATTACATCATTATTGCAAATGGCCCATACAAAAATTACTACCTGGGTTATAGTATTGAGAGTTATATAGGTGCCTATGAACCTTGGAACAATGCCAGTTACTGGACTAGTGCTCCTGTCGATAACTTTCCCTATCCAGGCATTTATGGCTTCAAAGGTAAAATAACTCCGTACAACCTGGGCGACAATAACGTTTACGCCTGTGTCAATGGATACAATGACGGCGTCAGCACCCTTAAGCCTTTCGATATCTACTGAAATAGCGGGTTGAGAATTCAACAAGTTGAAAACTCACTTCTTTCAGGCTGAAAATCTGATATTTTTCTGTTTCGGTCAGTTGTTTATAAGCCATCATGTATATTCCTTTAGCGAGGAGAATGTCTTTTATAGACACTGACCGCCTTTCTTAGGCATTTCACTGATTAATGAAAATTAAAGTATTGTATCAATACCCTGTCAAATATTGCGTTTCATATCCCATATGATTTATCTATATGGTAGTTATTGATCGTTTCAATAAATAATGGAAATACCCCGACGTTAATAAAAATGAATCAATATTATTGGCACCGGGTAAAAAGGAGATTTTAAAATTATGTTAACACACATCAATAATATCATATAAATAAAACCCGAAATGAAATAGTCATAGGAGATGTATCATATGAGATATCACTATATATTATTTAAATTAAAAGATTCATATCACGGAAGTGTTGTGCGATATGATGCTTATGAAGACGTTTGGGAAAAACAAAAAACAGTGACAGAAGTGGAGACAGAAAAGAAAAATAATCCTGCTGGTTTTTTATATAAAACTGACCAGAGCGGGCCAGAAAAGCTCTATATGGTTCTAAGAGAGTATCGATATTTTGGAGCAACTGACATCGTACTGGTTGATGTCAGTAATGGTGAATATGCAAACACCGATTTTACTTCTAGCTCAACGATTGTTCCTTTTAACCACTCGCGTAATGTCAATTTTTTATATCAAGAATCCTCTGGCACCTTGAATGCTGCTTTTCTCAGGTTTGATAATAACAACCCATTAAGATTAAACCTCGGAGGCTTAAGTGAGTTGGATGCTGATTTAAAACAATATGAAATTTCCGGATACCCATCGATGGTGCACTTTGATAATCATCTCGGTGATAATGCAAAAGTCTTCTATGTAAACGCTGATCAAAAGCTTGCAAGCTTTGATATTGATTTTCATCGTCAGAGCACAACAGGGCAGAGAATTTATAGCAAACTAACGGTCATTGGCAGTCCAAGTTCGATCTATAACGCTTGGAGAGGGGAACATATTGTATTCTACAGAAGCCAATACAATGAGCTATGTTACGCAATTTTTTCTGCACATGGCCCTTCTGCCGGACGCCTTCTGGCTGATGGAAGCCTGTATAGTCACAGAACTGAGGTATTCAGTTCTCCTACTGTTATTTATTCGGATAAAAAAGCGACCGTATATTTTGTAGGGGATGATGAAAAAATGTGGATGTATCAAATTGGCATAGCAGGAAAATTGCCCGAAATTGTGCTCTACAGAGGTAATTTTGTTATCGGGGATGTTTCGGGCGCGCCTTTTGCAATAGCCTCGGATACCCAAGTCATGTTTTGATATTAGGTACACTGGTCATTTTCAGAAGATGGCTGCACCCATCGGGAGGGATTAAATTAAACGATTCAAGACAATTGTGTACTCATCGCTATTCGCTGTAATTAATGGGGTTGTTAACGGTGAATTCCGGCATTTCCGGTCCGGTTGACAGTTGACAGCCCCATGGCAATATTACCCAATGCGCCGTAAAACCCCGTCTTTCTGGGGGCATCAATTCGCTGATGGGATACTTGCTAAGTGCTCACTTTAAGCAAATAGGGATAAAATATTCTCCTTTATCAGGGTCGTCACTGCCATTATCCCCAAGGGTATTTGTATCTAAATCAACAACCGCCCTTCTTTCCTTACTTCCCTTGGATGTTGTTTCTGAAGTCCAGATCTTGTATCCGTTATTGCCATTTTTCACAGGCCAACCATAATAAAGATACAGATCTTCAGTGCTTAAATTGTATTCAGCCAGTCCCTTTGCATCCGCAATTGTTGGTAGAACAGAATTAAATTCATTTCCATACTTACAATACTCTTTTACTGTACTCCATTTCATCCTTAACCAAGTTTCGTTATTTTTCTCGTAACCATGCTTATCCTCCAGGTGTTTCTCATCAGCAAGTTGCGGACGATGGAAAGTTTTGCCGCCTGCTGTAACCGTCTTTGGCATATGCCCCCAATAAGTCGCATTATCGTCATCAGGGCTGGTAATGACAGTAAAGATAATGGAGTGCGTATCTGATACAGCGCCCATCAAAGTATCCGCTCTCGCTCTCAAATATGTTTGAATACCTTTTCCATCCGGATCAGAAACTGTCATCACCAACTGGCCTGTGCCGTCTGTATATCCCTCATATTTCGTTGTGGCATAGTTTCCCTTGCTTGGAGCCAAGCGAGTTTTCACATCCGCATCCGGTACTGTTTTGCTTTTTCGATCCTCCCCGCTTAGTGTAATCTCCACATGTACCCAAGGTGCAGGTGTCTTATTCTTATTTAGAGTGCTAACCGTCAGTTGGGCCGTATCTGAGACGGAATTTGCTGCAAGGTTAGATTTAGCCCTGAGTTTAATCACTGACTTGCCACCGATGCCGATAGGTAATGTCTCCCCTTTCCCGTTTGCATCCAACTTGATGACCACAGATCCCGCAATATTGGATACTCGGCCTCCACCAATTTTACTAATTGTTTCATTTCCCTGATCTGCCGGCTCATCCGTTGACCGCGTTAAGATATCGTTTGTACGGGTATTTTCCCCATTTCTCGCCAGAATTGAAAACTCAAGCACTTCACCGGCATGCTCTTCTCTAATCAGATAAAGGGGGACGCCGTTGCCATCTTTCACTGTACCTTTTACCAAAGTACTATCAGCATCACCCTGCAAATCAGGTTTGTTTCCGTTATCCCCCGAATTAGCCAGTTCTTTTACCGCAGCAGCAGTTTCTCCCTTTTTACCCCAAGCGTAAAAAGAGTTGTCCGTTCCATTGCTGCCATTGCTGTCAAATTCATAGTCAACCTTCAGGGATCGCCCAACCATCAGAATTTGCTCGTTATACGGATATGATTCAGTAACGACTTGCAGTTTCAGTTTAGAGATCTTGGGGAGGATTGCCGGAGTAAACTCCACCGTGTCAGAGAGTGAACTCAGAACCTTTTCACCGACTTTGGGTGTCACTGTCAAGCTGCCTGCTTGCCCGCCTGCCATAAGGGTGGCTTTATAGGTTCCGGGAACTCCCTCCTCTTCCTGAACCGCTCCTATTTCAGGTGGATTACCGTGACCGGACAATTTACTCAAATCAAAATGAATGTATTCCTGAGCCCCCGTTATCGGCTGATTATCATTGTCTTTCAGGATCAGGCTAATTTCGGTTTTCATGTGATTGTTAGCTTCCAACTTCTTGGTGGCGACGGCGAATGTCGACTTACTTTCATTTATCCTGTCTGCCAGTGATGGTTCAAAATTTATGCTGGCGGCAATTTGGTCCAGTTTGACATCATCAACCTTCAACGTGACCTTCCATTGACCCGATTTCGAGCCGGCCTGAATCGTGGCAATATAGGTGCCTTGGTTGTTCTCATCTTCCCTGATATCCGCAATCTCGGGATCAGTGCCGCTGCCGGGGAGTTGACTGCCCTCAAAGGCAATGTGACTTGCCTTCCCTGTCATCGGCTGGTCATCCTTGTCTTTCAGCATCAGTTGAATGTGGGCCAGTTTACCTGTGCCGGCTTCCAGCGTCCGGGGGTTGATGGTCAGCGTCGACGTTTTGTCATTGACCAAATCTGCCAGCGATGACGTAAAGGTTATATGGTTGGTGATTTTGCCCAGCGTCTTGCCGTCAACCTTCAGCGTGACCTGCCAGTCACCGGTTTTTGTGCCGGCCTGAATCGTGGCAATATAGGTGCCTTGGTTGTTCTCATCTTCCCTGATATCCACAATCTCGGGATCAGTGCCGCTGCCGGGGAGTTGACTGCCCTCAAAGGCAATGTGACTTGCCTTCCCCGTCATCGGCTGGCCATCCTTATCTTTCAGCATCAGTTGAATGTGGGCCAGTTTACCTGTGCCGGCTTCCAGCGTCCGGGGGTTAATGGTCAGCGTCGACGTTTTGTCATTGACTAAATCTGCCAGCGGTGACGTAAAGGTTATATGGTTGGTGATTTTGCCCAGCGTCTTGCCGTCAACCTTCAGCGTGACCTGCCAGTCACCGGTTTTTGTGCCGGCCTGAATCGTGGCAATATAGGTGCCTTGGTTGTTCTCATCTTCCCTGATATCCACAATCTCGGGATCAGTGCCGCTGCCGGGGAGTTGACTGCCCTCAAAGGCAATGTGACTTGCCTTCCCTGTCATCGGCTGGCCATCCTTGTCTTTCAGCATCAGTTGAATGTGGGCCAGTTTACCTGTGCCGGCTTCCAGCGTCTGGGGGTTGATGGTCAGCGTCGACGTTTTGTCATTGACCGAATCTGCCAGCAGGGATGCAAAGGTTATCCGGCCGACAATTTGATTCAGCGTCTTACCGTCAATATCCAGCATTATCGTCCACTCACCGGTTTGCGTACCCGCAGTGAGAGTAGCGGTATAAGTTCCAGGATGGTTTGGATCTTCCTGTGTCTTCCCTATCGTCGGCTCACTTCCGGGGCCAGACAGGCCAGTGCCACTAAAATGAATATGCTGCTGAACACCTGTAATAGGTTTATTTTGCGCGTCTTTCAACTCCAATCGCAGGGTGGTCTGCTGTTTATGATTCTCATCAACTTCTAACTGCGTCACATCGACACTGATTTTGGAATAGGCATCACTCACTGTATCCGCTAATGTATTGCCAAAAATGACATTAATCGTTTTTATTGCCCGCCCTTCGACAGAGATAGTCACACCTAATTGGCCTTTCGTCCCGTCTCCCTTAACAGACCATTCATACTGACCACTCCCTGATGGCAACTCTTTCACTTGCCCCACCGACGGTTTTTTGCCCTGACTATATAATCCGCTGTCATTCAATTCCAATTTCAGATAATCTTCAGCGCCGGTAATGACATTGCCGTTTTTATCAAATAAAGTCAGTCCGAAAGTCACTGATTCATCTGGGTCCAATGCCCCTTCCTTCGATACCCTGAACTGCGATTTTTCTACATCGGCTATTTCCGCCAATGACGCAGAAAAATCAATCACCGCAGGAGATAACTCATGACCATCCACGGCTGCCTGTATTTCCCATTTACCGTATTTCTCGCCAGACGTCACAAGGACTTTATAAATCCCGCTGTTTTCCGGTGTTTCTTTGGGTTTTGAATCCAGCTCAGGATTTTTGCCTTGACCTTTCAACCCCTTCAGATCAGAGAACAGTTCAATGCTATCGGACGCCCCTCTGACCACATTGCCATCCTTATCGAGGAGTTTAAGCCAGAGTGCCGTTTGGGTTTTACCATCAGCCAGCATGGCGGTATGGGGAACTTCAAAACCTGAATGATCAATTGCGATTTCTGAAGAGAGTACCCGGACTTGCGTCTCTGCCCGTTCAGAGGCATTGCCCTCATTGTCATAAGCGATACCAGACAGGATATAAGTGTTGTTGCCTTTGTCATGGTATGGAGGCAAAGTCAGCCGGTAATGCGTTCCGCCACGGATGGACGGAGCGACTTTCTCCAGTTGACCGCCCCCGGCTTCCAGCGCCGCAGTATCCCAGATAATTTCTTTCAGGCCGTATTTAGAACGGATTGTGACATTCAGCGGCATAATTTCGTTGCCGCGCCCACTAATCCGGTTTTCTATCGTCAGATGTACCAGATCTTTTTTCCGGTGTTCCAGAACAATTTGATTATTACGTTCAACCAAATCATAGCGCCCGCCTTGCAGGCTGCGTTTAAAGGCCACAACTCCCGGATTAACCTGTTCCGACCATGGCGTTCCCAATTCATAGCTCAGGCCAAAATTGAACAGGGTTTCGCCGTGTCCCTGCGCACTCTGTTTACGGTCAATACCAAGTGTCACCAAAGGGATCGGCGTATAACTGGCTCCCAAGGTGAAAACAGCAGGATTTTTCTGCCGGTGCTCTTCACTCAGCAAACCAACCTCATGCCCAAAATATTGCTCATAAACCAACTTGCCCCCCAACTGCGGATACGTGGGCATATAACCTTCGGCACGCAGGTCAAACCCATTGGCCGGACGCTCATCATAATCTTGTAGCTTTTTACCCTCTTTCCAGCCACTGGCCCGGAAATAGCCATTGGCGCCAAACTTCATAAAATCACGGGCATATTCAGCCCCAATGCCAATGCGTGTATGGTCACGGGTAATATCATGGTCAAGAAAAGCGTTATAACCAAGCAGGCTGGTATCGAAGAAGTGGCGCTGCCCCAGACCAAAATTAGCAGTCGTCCGGCTATTAATGTGACGCAGACCAAACTGGGTAAAGGCCATCTGTTTTTCAATGTCATAAAGCGGCAGCAGCATATCAAACTGACTGCCTTCCAAACGCCCGCGATCATCCACATTGGCCTGCAATTTGATAGTTCCATAGCGTTGCAACCAGTTTTGCACCACTTGGTTAGCTTCACTGATCGCCATACTGTGCAGCTGGTTCTTGAAGCTATCCACAACATTGCCATTTTTCAGCAATCCGGCAGCACGGGAAACGCCACTGGCCAACCAGTGTTCAGTCGTATTTTCAGGAGATCCAGCAGACGATACCTGTTCCTGTTTTTCTGCCAACAGTTTTTCAGGAGGCGTTTTTTGGGGGGAACTCACACTATCACCCGACTGCGTGGAGGATTTGCTCAGAGAAGGGCCTTGCTGTGTAGCAGAGGGTGCTGAGGCCACCACTACCGTAGGGGTCAAAGTCGCCGCAGCCAGAATTGCAATTTGGGCAAACATGGCTCGCCCAACTCCCTGCTTAATTCGATAACACTGTTTATCTGCCCACAGTTTAATTCTTTTCCTTTCCATATCGCCCTACCTTTCTGACTGGTTTTACTCACCCAATTAATACGATAAGTAAAAAACGTATATTTATTTTCTGCGCAAAATATATTCCCGGTTACAAACAGGACACCTTGAATTGTCATCCTCCATGATTAAATCATTAGCCATACAGATGGTTAGCTGATAAAAACCGAACCGGTAGAAATAACCACACGCATTAGAAGAACATGAAAAAATAGATTTACTCATGTTATTTATCTAATTTAAAAACGTGAAAGATCAATTTTTAAAGCAGCATGAAATTGACAAAATCAGATCATGAGAGAACAATGAAAACATAAAAACAAATATTTATCAAAAAGTTACACAGAGCAGAAAAGGAAGGGAGAGGTTATTGAATTTATAGTGGGAAGAAATGAAATTAACGATATAGACACTTAATGTAATCTATTTTTATATTCAAAAATCCAATAAAAGCAGAGTAGCCTTTTCATTTAAAGAACACACTGAAATAAAATGATTTTTTTCAAATTAAATATAAATCAATTAATTCCATGTGTAGCTTTCCAATTGTTAACAATTAGAAAAAACGAATGTGAATTTCAATCAAGTATACTTGCATTTAAATTTTAATTACCCCTCTGATTTTATTAAAAATGACACGGCACATTTTCTCCTGAATAAATCTGCGCATTGCCGTACAATTCTCGCCATATTGTTTCCTATAAGTTACCCGGAGAACGGATGGACAGACGATTTGTTCAATCCCACAAAGAAGCACGCTGGGCTGTATTCCTGACGCTGGCTTATCTTGTTGGTTGGCTGCTGTGCGCCTATTTACCCAGTGATGACATTGGCTTCACTGGCCTGCCCCGCTGGTTTGAACTGGCTTGCCTGCTGCTGCCCGCCTTATTTATCATCCTCTGTTGGTTGATGGTGAAGTATATATTCAAAGATGTACCGCTGGAGGATACCGATGCAAAGTGAAGTGATTTTTCCTCTCGTAGGCTATTTGGCACTGGTTTTCCTGCTCTCCATTTATGCTTATCGCCGCCGCCAAACGGGTGAATTTCTGCATGAATATTTTCTCGGCAATCGCTCAATGGGCGGTTTTGTATTGGCAATGACGATTACCGCAACCTATATCAGTGCCAGCTCGTTTATTGGCGGGCCGGGGGCAGCATATAAGTACGGTATTGGCTGGGTTTTGTTATCCATGATCCAACTCCCCGCGATATGGCTTTCCCTTAGCGTACTGGGGAAAAAATTTGCCATCCTTGCCCGTCGCTACAATGCGGTGACACTCAATGACATGCTCTATGCCCGCTATCAGAGCCGCTTTCTGGTCTGGTTTGCCAGCCTGAGCCTGCTGGTCGCCTTTGTCGGCGCAATGACTGTCCAGTTTATTGGCGGAGCGCGTTTGCTGGAAACTGCCGCCGGCATTCCTTACGACACAGGTTTGCTGATTTTTGGTGTATCGATTGCCCTTTACACCGCGTTTGGCGGGTTCAGGGCCAGTGTCCTCAATGATGCCCTGCAAGGGCTGGTGATGCTGCTGGGAACAACGTTATTGCTGGCAGGCATTATTTACAAAGCCGGAGGGCTGTCGGCAGCCATTTCCACTTTAAGCACGATTGACCCGAATCTGGTGTCACCACATGGCGCCGATAACATCCTCACAGGGCCATTCATGGCATCTTTCTGGGTACTCGTCTGTTTTGGTGTCGTCGGGCTGCCACACACAGCGGTGCGCTGCATTTCTTATAAAGACAGCAAAGCCGTTCATCGCGGTATTATTCTTGGCACTATTGTAATGGCGATCCTGATGTTCGGGATGCATCTTGCGGGTGCACTTGGTCGCGCGATCATTCCTGATCTGACCATTCCTGATCAGGTAATCCCAACCCTGATGATCACTGTATTGCCCCCGGTTGCTGCGGGAATATTTCTGGCCGCGCCAATGGCTGCAATTATGTCCACGATTAATGCCCAACTGCTGCAATCCTCTGCGACTATCGTCAAAGATCTCTATTTGAACCTGTTTCCGCAACAGCTCAAACAAGAGAAAAAACTGTCACGCATTTCCAGCTATTCCACTTTAATTTTAGGTGCCTTACTGCTGTTGGCGGCATGGCGTCCGCCAGAAATGATTATCTGGCTGAATCTGCTGGCATTTGGCGGCCTGCAAGCCGTTTTCCTCTGGCCCCTTGTTCTGGGACTATACTGGGAAAATGCCAATGCACACGGCGCAATCAGCTCAATGCTGACAGGTGCAACAAGCTACACCCTGCTGGCAACGTTCAATCTCCATCTGCTGGGTTTTCATCCCATCGTGCCATCACTGCTGTTAAGTTTACTGGCATTCGGGTTAGGGAATATGATGGGACACAGACAACAGAGCGCTGCATCCCAGTAATCGCAGCGTGACTTTACCTTTTCAACGATTTTACCTTGACAAAAAGTGTTACCAAAAAGAGAGTTTTTATGCCTTGGATACAATTAAGATTAAACACCACGGGACAACAAGCGGAAGCATTGGGTGATGAGCTGGTAGAAAGCGGAGCGGTATCAGTTACCTTCCAGGATAGCCACGACACCCCGATCTTTGAACCGCTGCCGGGTGAAACCCGTTTATGGGGCGATACCGATGTTATCGGATTATACGACGCTGAAATGGACATGAAAGCCGTCGTCAGCCAACTGGAACAAGTTCCGCAATTGGGCAAGGGCTTTATCCACAAAATTGAACAACTGGAAGATAAAGACTGGGAGCGTGAATGGATGGATAACTTCCACCCAATGCGCTTCGGCAACCGCCTGTGGATTTGTCCCAGCTGGCGCGAAGTACCAGAACCAGACGCAGTTAACGTCATGCTTGATCCCGGCCTGGCGTTCGGAACCGGTACTCACCCAACCACATCCCTTTGCCTGCAATGGCTCGATGGCCTTGATTTAGCAGGCAAAACCATCATCGATTTTGGTTGCGGCTCAGGGATCTTGGCCATCGCGGCATTAAAATTGGGTGCGAAGCGCGCCATCGGTATTGATATCGACCCACAAGCGATTCAGGCAAGCCGGGATAACGCTGAACGTAACGGTGTATCTGACCAGCTGACACTTTACTTATCCAAAGATCAACCTAACGATCTTGAATGTGATGTCGTGATTGCCAACATACTGGCAGGCCCACTTCGTGAACTGGCCCCGATTATCGGCTCGTTACCTAAATCTGGTGGATTATTAGGCTTGTCGGGTGTTCTGGCAAGTCAGGCTGAAGGAGTCGCTCAAGCCTATGACAATGAATTCATTATTGATCCAATAGCAGAACAAGAAGAGTGGTGTCGCATCACAGGGATTAAAAAATAATCACCCCAGCTCTATTGAAAAGCGAGATTATCCACTAAAATGATGATCCAGGAGGTCAATTGGTGGTAATCCGCTCTCTTTATGATTAGAAATATTGGTAATAATAAATTTCATCAATAACGCATAACTATATGTTATTTAAAGATAATTTGTCATTTTTGAAAAAATCAACTGGAAAAAATCCGTTATAAATATCGATTCGCTCAAAGTTTGGCCTTTCATATCTTGTGAAAAATGCGTAATATACGCGCCCTTAGTCACAGTTGACCACTCTTTCTTCGCCTATGCGTATCGGACAATACCAGTTGAAAAACTGTCTTATTGCAGCCCCTATGGCTGGCATAACAGATCGCCCGTTTAGATCTTTGTGCTACCACATGGGAGCCGGAATGGCAGTTTCAGAAATGCTTTCTTCCAACCCACAAGTTTGGAGGACAGATAAATCTCGGTTGCGTATGGTTCATAGCGATGAACCCGGAGTGCGTTCTGTACAAATAGCCGGTAGTGATCCCGATGAAATGGCGGCAGCGGCGAAAATTAACGTCGACAGTGGCGCTCAGATCATCGATATCAATATGGGGTGTCCGGCCAAAAAGGTGAATCGTAAACTGGCAGGCTCTGCATTGCTGCGTTACCCGGAATTGGTTGAAAAAATCCTTTCTGCGGTAGTCAATGCAGTTGATGTGCCTGTCACTCTGAAGATCCGCACTGGATGGTCACCGGAAGAACGAAACTGTGTAGAAATTGCCCAATTGGCCGAGCGTTGTGGTATTCAGGCTCTTACCATACACGGCAGGACACGCGCCTGTCTGTTTAATGGGGAAGCCGAATACGACAATATCCGGACAGTTAAGCAGACTGTTGCCATTCCAATTATTGCCAATGGCGACATCACTGACCCGCTAAAAGCCAGAGCAGTGCTTGAATACACCGGGGCTGATGCCCTGATGATAGGCCGCGCTGCTCAGGGAAGACCCTGGATCTTTCGGGAAATCCAGCACTATCTGGAAACAGGAGAACTGCTGCCACCGATGCCCATAGGCGAAGTGCAGCGTTTAATGAGCGAGCATATACGAGAGCTGCAAGATTTTTACGGTCAAGGCAAAGGAGTTCGTATTGCACGCAAGCATGTATCTTGGTATCTCAAGGAACATGCTCCTGATGACCAGTTTCGGCGCTCATTCAACGCCATTGAGGATGCCAGCGAACAGCTGGAGGCGTTGGAAGCATACTTCGAAAATTTTTGCGTAAATAAAGAAAAGAGCTGACAGAACTATGTTCGAACAACGCGTAAATTCTGATGTACTAACCGTTGCTACTGTTAATTCACAAGATCAGGTGACTCAAAAGCCTCTGCGTGATTCAGTTAAACAAGCACTGAAGAACTATTTTGCACAACTGAATGGTCAAGACGTCAATGACCTGTATGAGCTGGTACTGGCTGAAGTAGAACAACCACTGTTGGACATGGTGATGCAGTACACCCGTGGTAACCAAACCCGCGCAGCACTGATGATGGGAATCAACCGTGGTACCCTGCGTAAAAAACTGAAAAAATACGGCATGAACTGATCCTAGTCCAGTAACATGTTGTTGAAGAAGCACTTTCTCTTTTTGAGTGAGTGCTTTTTTGTTTAGGATTACCCCACCAAAAATTCCTCAACATAAAGACACGTTGCAAAGCGTAAGTACCAGAAAGAAAAATAAAGATGTTTAAAATCGAGGCGTATTCAGAGCAATAGAGGGTTGCGAAGGATTTCGTCGAAAGTTATTGAGAAACTGAAGTGATGGCTAAATTTCTACCCATCAGAAGATTTCTTTGTAACGGTTATCATCTGACCTTTTCGTAATAACATCACCGATAGTGCCAGCCAATCACATACTGTGAACAATGAAATGAGGTGACTATTTCCCTGATGTTTTTCTGACATTAGAATGATTATTCTGATGAATTATCGCGAACTTTCCTTTCTAATAATTCTCCGGTCTAAGAATCAAAATAACAGCTAGGCCAAATTTCAGAGGGATATATTTCGAGATAGTTAGCGATAATCCATTCGCCTTTAGGCCACGGTCTGCTGAGAGTATTTGCCAGTGTAGATGAACTGAGTCCCGCTTCACGGGAGACTGCCGCTAAAGTTGTACCGCGCTTACGCAATGCAGCAATAATATCGGCTTGATGCCAGTCATTTCTAACGTTATTCATTCCTGCTACCCCTTCCATTAATTAAGCATTGATGGTGGCGATTCAGACAGGGTTTGCAATACCGGGAGCTATCGTCCGGCGAGGCCGAAGCCTCCCCCGCCTGAACCACCATAGAAAAAGCGAACGCAGGCACACTGGTAGAAACATCCTACCAGTGGATAGCTCTACAGGGTTGCAAATCCCTGACCACCGGATTTTGCCGATGGCGGGGCTACTTTAACTGATTGGTTTATCTGACTAAATAATCGAACTCGTATAAACGCTTAACTTTTTGCGTTATATCTATTAAGCATATTGGAGTGCTTAAAAACAGGGGCAGCTTAGATTGCCCCTGATATTAAAATAATCTGTGAAATTGAGATGAACTCACAGGAAGCTGTGAGTTAAAAATTATCTATATTGATTCAGTCTTAAGCTGCTCTAACTATATAGTTGAATGCTACGTTACGTGGACGTGCCGAAGTATAAGCCCACCAATCATACAAATCTGAATTCCCCTTATTCCAATATATCCATTTCTTACCTTTAATATTTGCCCATTGAGTATCTGTCATAGGATCACCAAACGCATATTTTGGTTCACCAATAGAGCTTATGTCCCCTGTATCATTGTCATCGAAACCTGAAATAATAGTTCCTTCCTGATGTGTTAATATTTCCCTACTTGGATCTGCGCCACGTCCATTATCTAGCCCACGAATAAATTCCCCTCTCAAATCAGGTAATATTCCTGATGGATAGGCAATAGCAAGTTTCGGGTATTTGAATTTATCAAACGGCTCACCATTACATATAAGCCATCCTTCTGGCGCCGTTTCTGTCGGCCAAGGAACGGGAACACCAACAGGTAATACCGATCCTTCTGCCAGTCCAAGGTTCTTAACAAATTCCTCTTTGTTAGGTATATCTGCTCCATTCTGGTCTTTTGCCAAACGAGTATCAGCATTATCATTAGCTTTGTTTGCTAAATCATTTGCCGATTTAACTGCTTTAGATGTTGCTGCATGAGTTTCACTATCACTACAAACATCATTACTGAGAGTGACAAAACCTCTATCGTCCAATGTTGCATAGGGATGATTACGACTTGCAGCGTGCTGATCAATAGCTTCTTTGATTGAATCTTTGACATATTCCGGCGTAGTAACAATAACCAAATTGCTATCTTCTGAAACAGGTGCATCAGGCTTCTTATCTTGCATAGTAATTCCCTCATTTAATCAACAATACACATTGCTAAGTAACATGAAGGCGGTGGGATACTACTCCGCCTGTGAACATCAATAAATGGTTCATCAATATTGGAGAGTACGGATTGACTAATATTTGATAGGTTGCATGTTTTGGTGGCAGGATGACATAAAATGACAAGTGAATAATTAATAAAATCTATCTAATGATTGATAAAACTTGGTGAAGTAAAGGTGAGATTCCTCACTCTTTTACACTTTGATTGCCATTCAATAAAAATCAATAAATTAGCTAAATTCCGTCAAAATTATTTAATCGTTGTTGCTGTTCCTCGTTTAAGCTAAACACAAACTCCTCATGCTCAATCTGCCATGTGCCAAAACTCATCAGGAGAGCGATTGCAGAGTCAATCTTGTTTGCTAATTTCTTCTTGTTCGGTTTGATATTGGCGTTTGCATCGGTTTCCATCACCACATTGGACATTGCCCACGCGAGCACCGGATCGCCGTTGTGACGAATGACTTTACGATTCACGAACACCTCTGCTGATTTTGCCACCGGACTAAAACGTAGATAGGTTTGTGGGAACGGTTCAACATCCAGCCCCGCGCCCTGTAATTGGGCTCTAAGATGCGTGGCGTTCCACGTATCAAAGCCGACGAGCTTGATATCAAACTGCTGGCTGTCGTTGAGGATGTCATCGCGGATACGGTCATAATCAATGCAGTCGCCTGCGGTGATGCGTATCCGGCCTGCTTGTACCCACTGGCGATAAACCGCACGATTTTTATTGGCGGGGTTCTGCAATTGTGCTTCGGGCAGGTAATGGCGGGTCAGTACTAACAGTTCATTATCCACGGGGAACGTGTAACAGAGGCTGGTGATATCGTCTGTTGAAGACAAATCCAGTCCGGCGTAACATTCCAACCCTTTAAGATCGTTTTCATCATAATCACTCTGGCAGGCTTTCCATGCGCCTTCGCCCATCCACGGCGTTTCGCCCTGACACCAGATATTAAAGCGTTTGGTTAGCATCTCTGTCCATTGCGAGGGAATGCCACGGGCTTTCTGGATGGTGTCATGTAGTGAGGCACTATCTACCGATATATCTAAATTGGGATTAGCTTTAATCCAAAGGGATTCATCATCAATCTCTTTCTCGTCGTCCAGTTCGTAAATCAGGGCGAACAGGGATTCATTTTGTTCTTCGCCGTCCAGTATCTGACAACAATAATCATAGTGCTGCTTACAGGCCGAAATAACGTTACTGCCCGCTGTGGTAATGGCAAACAGGATACCTTCGGGACGTGCCCTCATTCCCAACTCAAGGGCAGAGTAAACCGCGTTATCAGACGGAACGCCCGTAGATAAAGAACGAGTTTCGCCAGTCGGAACATAGTGGCGCAATTCATCATTACTGAGTTTTTTGTTGGTCGGCTGGTTCTTTGCCTAACTACGTTCTTCATTAGCCAATGACGCATAACGGGCAATTTCAGTATTCAGCGTATCGGACTGGCTGCGCAGTTCGTCGAATTGTTTGGCTTCATCGGCATTGAGTGAGCGCTTTTCAGTTTCAGCCTTAGTGAGAAGCGAACGTATTTGATGGGTTAAATCGGATTTTTGCTGGCGTAATTCGAGTAATTTTTTCATGGTGTCTCTACGCACAAATTTTAATTTTTTAATGGCTTAGATTTTTAACATCATGAAAATAATAAGAAAGATATTCAATTGTGCTGAGTAAGCATACAAAATATAAGTAGAGAATATTTTTTATTAAAAATATAAAGAGTGGCGATATAAATCGCCATTCTGCTAATTTTATTATTCTTTTACCTTTATGGTGTAGATCTTGTTAAATTTTCCTCCCCCTGTAAACATTGTCCCGCTAACTCCTCCTCCTACGGTTATATATATTTCACCTACTTTCGATGGCTTGCCACTTATTATCAAATGATTATAATCTTCTGATATTTCCTCTTTACCATGAAGCATAAATTTACTTTTATGAGGACTCCATTTTATTCCTGAATCAGGTGGTTCTATAATAATTGGTGTTTTGGAATATACACTACCGCCTTCTATAAGAATAGAAACATGATATTCCTTACCTACAGTGGCATCCGGCAGATAGTTTTCTTCGGGATAAACAGATACAGAAAGTGAGCTGCATGATGAAGTAAAGAGAATAAAAAGCAAGAGTATTATTTTCCTCATTTTTATTTCATTGGCTTAAAAACCAACCCTCCAAAAGTATGCTCCATAAAATAATCGTATGATGTATTACTTTTTACCCACGGTTTAACCCTCCCCCATGAAAATAATATGAGGTTAACACTATTATCGTATTCTCTTAATTTATCTTCCCAAACAACCCAATGATTTTTACCAGATGTTTCCCTCAAGGTCCCTAACATACCAGCAGAAATTAAAGAAACCACATGATAACCTTGTTCAATATAATTATTCAGTTCTTCGATATCCTTTTTATTACTATGCATTAAACTAATATTACTAAATACTTTTTCATAACCAGCTTTTTCAAACCATTCTGACAGTGGCCACCACGCAGTAATCCCTGCTACCGGAGATGCAACCTCATCGTAACTCAGTATCATATTTTCTGAGTCTCTCAAACTTGCTAATGTTATCCAATCCAACCCTGAAATTTCTTCGTCTTTTCCATCATAAAAAGAGCCCTTAGGATGTCGGCAACCCTCACCCGGTTTAATTTCCAGTTGACCAATTTTAGTTTTGCCATATTTCCATAATTCGCGGGCAGCCTGCTCATAAATATCCGGTCTGTCTATTTGCAGGCAATAAAAAAAAGCAGCAGGGCCACATAAACTTGCTCCATTTTGATCCGGATAAGTTCTTTTAGACAACCTATCCTGAATTTGTGATTCAATTTTACTTTTTTCAAACGGATCGTGTGGATGACCAATTGGATATTCTTTCGCAATAAAAGGCCGTTCAGGAATGGTGATTCTTAATTCAACGGTATTATCCCCCTTGCTGACCGGTTTTGTTTCAATTGTACTTTCAAAATAACAGGCATTTTCCCGTTTTTTCTCCGAGCAGGCTTTACCCGAAACAAATTCACCGAGGGTATACATTTTCTTAAAAGGGGTTTGCAGTACCGGAAATACATTTGAGACATGTTTGCGGTATAGCATCATTTGCATGATATAAATGACGGAAAGTGAGTCGTCTGTTTCCTGCGTGACATGCTGTTGTGTTTCATAATTACTCTGTAGTGTTTCCTGAAAAACATCAAGCAAGATATGTAAATTCCCTTTTGCATCCCGACGATAAATGGCTAAATCGTAAAGCAGGTTTTCAACCGGCACGTTGGATTCTATTTTTGTCTGAACAGTATAGGTTGGCATGGTATTAATCCTTTAAAATATGAAAATTCAGGTTATTTTTGTCATCCGTGAGATGCCATTGGGTAAAGCCCTGCTTATCAGTCGTCCCTGTTTTTATCTGACCATCCGGCAGGCAAACCCGATACTTGCATTCGGTTAAAAGATTGCCGTTATCATCCACACAACGATAACGGGCATGATGTTTAGCGGGTTTTATCGGATTTTCTTCAACCAGCGGCTTCTTAAGTGGCTTAACATTCGAGAACCCAGATAAAAGCGGTTTGCCTTCTTCACGTCCGGCTAATTGTGTAATGCTGTAGCCCGAAGTCCCTGCGGCGATGTGGTTACATGAAATGGATTTGTAATCAAGCTGTACCGTTTCATACGGTATCTGGTCATTACTGTTTATTGAGTGGGGGTAATGACAGGTAAAATCAACAAGGGTTGCACCTGTTAACTTAATTTCATAAAAGGCTTCTAACTGCCCCATCGGGTTAGTTCGGTAACATAAAAAAACAGCCTCTAACAATTCGTTACCGTCAATTGCCATCACTAACAGCGGTGAGGATTTATCAATAGGCTTAGTAAAACTGACAGGATGATGATGTGCGTTCTGGTCACGGCTCACCGAGTGATTCACACTCAGTACCTGTATTGCATTTTCCCGCCCTGCCTGATAGCGGTTTCCGATAGATTCCGGCGTGGAACATCCCGCTGAAATAAGCCCTTGCTTCTTGCCTTTTAACGACAAGTAAATGAGGTGTGACATTCTTGTCTCCTGTAACAGCACTTCCGATAAATACTCAGTGAAACAGGATATAACAGAATTATTTATCTATTCCAGTGTGAATAAAAACCCATCAATGAAATTGTGATTAATTTCTACGCTTAAATAAAATCAGATAATGACCTAATGTGAATTTCAGATAGTGCCAAAAAATAAAAACCGGACTGCGCACAGTATTTGCTTCTGATTTTATTTACCTGCCAGAAGCCCCCTTTGAAAATCTTTTTCACCCTCTAAGTTATGCACCCTCTGCACAATTCCCTGAAAGCCTTGCTACATCTGGGTTTGATGCAATTAATATGATATTCACTGACTGTATCATCTGTTCACCCATTTTTTAGATTAATGAAGAGAATGTAGAGTTGATGTATAATTAAAAAATAACTATACATCTATTATTTTCTTTTAAATACAGTTCGATATTTGAAGTGGTGTATGGAATGCAGACCTAAAGCCAAAAGTTTTATATAGGTGATTCAAAGTCTCGACATTCAGGCACTGACGGTAGCCATTCTTCGGCCTCTTCCGATAATTCAACGTTATAAGAGTAACCTTTCTTGGTTCGCACTTTCCGATACTCTTTTCGGTACTCCAGCATAATCTTGGGGATGGATTCACCAAACTTAGTCAGTGTCAGCGGACGTTCAAAGCCGTGCGCTTCCATAAAAGAAAGATAGGCATGATACAAGTACAATCTCGGTGCGCGTGGGCTAATATTTTTATTGCCCATCTTCATCCCAGTTGCATCATTGACAGACACCAGATAACCACAAAAGCGATACAACGGGCCGGAATGACTCTTTACCGTTAACGTTTCGTTAGAGTCACGTTGCGCCTGTAGCAGTTTTTTAGCCTTATTCTGGTCGGCAAATTCGTTTAATAAACGTCAGGGTTTGAACGATTTCAGCAAAATGGCTTACTGCCCTGTGAAAAAGTGGGGCCATTGATTGGCGTTAATTACCTTTGGATGGTTACCTGACAAAAAAGTCGTCTGCCAGAGCAAAAAGTTTGGAATAATATCCTGTTAGGATAGGCTATTATTCATTCTTCAACTGATGTCCTGCCTCTTTTTTAGGGCGTTGAGTCAACATCATTTTAACTTCGCTGTTTTCTTTCACTTCTGCAAGCACATCTAAAACTCATCCGGCGAGTTATCTTTTTTTATTTGCACCTCCACCTTCCCATCAAAATACCTTAAATTCCAACAGCAAAATCGTTTTTATCAACGCTAAATTATCCGCCTATATCTCACATTCTGACGTAATAGTGCTAAAAATGATCTCAAAGCGGTAATTTTCCATTAATTGATTATCAAAGAAAAAATGAATTTTGTATGATTAAAACCATCCTATTCTAGGATAATTTATATCTAGTTGTTTTAAAAAGGAAAAAACAGCACCCTATCTCCTTTGTCAAGCAATGGAAGGTGCCAATTTTCAAATTATGCGGAAATGCGAGTGAAACCAGATTTGAAGCAGATTAAAAATTTATTCAGTCGAAAAAGTGATAATAAATGATATTTTTTATTAAAAGTTATCAAATCAACGATAATAATCACTAAAAACATTTAAATCTATTTATATAAGTCAAATAAGTAAAATTTTATTAAAAAACAAAACATTTTATACCAAACTGTAAA
>NZ_NIBV01000001.1:934896-1382951 GCF_002632585.1 Xenorhabdus szentirmaii DSM 16338 | reverse complement strand
ATGTTTACAGTTTGGTATATTTTGTCCGGTTTATAACCTCAGTAAAGGGAATAGTAAGAGTAAAAATGCAAACTAATATAAGTTTAGTATATAAAATTTTTATTTCCTGCCTATTTACCTTACTTATTACAAGCAAAACCATTTAATATCAATTAATTATATGTAATTAAAATTACATAAAGCAAAAGTTAGGAGCGTGTTAGTTATCTCTTTCAAAAAGAGAGAAGAAATGCTGTCGGTATACGGCAGAAGTGCCCAGGAAGTGGCAGAGATGGTCACAAAACAGAGTCATGTCATTCATATCATGGAAGAGCACACCTTACTACGATAAGGGGCTGTTTTTTTTACAACACGTTAATAAAAAAGTCATGTCATTAAAAAACAAGGTGCATATCGGAAAACACAAGGCACATCAAATGTAACAATAGGTATACCGTGCACGGTCGTGAATCCGTCAAGGGAGGATCTATTTTACAAGTAGATGTCAGAGCGAAAATAAAACATTTTTCAGGCTCTGGGGAAACATCCTTGATGATGCCATAACTTACTGATTAAAAAGGATAAGATATGGAAGAGGCGAATCTATTAGTCGGACAGCGTATTCAGGCCAAAAGGAAAGAGTTAGGTATGACAGCGACAGCTTTGGCAAAAAAGATTGGTATTAGCCAACAACAACTTTCACGTTATGAAAGGGGGACAAACAGGATTAATCTGACTCATCTCGTTCGTATATCAAAATTATTAAATACCGATATCTCTTGGTTTTTCCAAGATTGTTTTATAGATGACGAAGAAGAAGAAAGTATCAATAAACTTACCGATCAATATATTCCCATTGCAGAAACAATTATTGGAAAAAATGGTTGTTGAATGAGGCCAAAAACGTGTCAGGAGCCTGTTGTTAAGCCGGTTTTATTCAAAAAGTTAAGGCTTCTGACGCCTTGGGTCCTATCACTGGGTTATTTCATCGTTATCGGGAATGTTCCACAGCTCCACTCACATCGGTAATAAAACGTTTGATGACCATCAGTTCTTCCTCAGAATAATTTGCCAGCACCTTCATCCACTTTTCCTCTGCCAGCTTGTGCAGTTTTTCATGTTCAGAAAAAACCTTTTTTCCTTCAATGGATAAACTAAAATGAGTCTCTTTTTGGTTACCGGACATTTTCGATTTTTCAAGAACTGAACGGAGCAACAATTTCGCACAAATTTTTGAGATAGCTCCCCTCGTCATTTGCATCCTCTGGCTAATGGCCGTGACATTTAATAATCCCGATACTCCAATATGTTGGATAACATGTAATTCAGACAGTGAGTAACCACCAAGCCCATGCTTATGAAGTGTTTTTTCATCATATCCTTGCCTGGCCCCACTTCTTAAGTGCATTAAGTGGTTAATTGCGGCAAGGAGCTCTCGTTGACGGGTTGTACTAGTCATTATTGATGGCAATTTCCGGTAGTTATTCCTTTTTCTCTTTCACTCCGCAGTCTTGCCAGAGACGCTGTAATACGAAAGATAAAAGAATGTGTTTCAACGCATTTCCATAAAAACTATTTTCAGCATATTGGCAAAAAGAAGCAAAAAAATCTTTACAAAATGCCGTAATCATTTAATCTCCTTTTGTTTCCATGGAAACAAAAGGAGATTAAATATGTTAAATATGAATAGCGCGACGCCAATCCACAACATAAAAGTGATCTTTTATTTGGTGTGCTTCAGTGCCTTTTTTGGCTCTCTGGCACAAAATATCTATGCTCCGGTTATCCCTATGATCAAAACGCTATTCAGCACTTCCTTACCTTTGGTCAATCTCACTGTCTCAGCATTTACTTTTATTTTGGCAATCATGCAGATTGTGTATGGACCACTCGCCGATAGAAAAGGTCGCAAAGCCGTCCTGTTACCCGCCCTGATTATCTCCGTTATGGGTTCAATCGGGTGTGCCATGGTTTCCGATATTTATTGGCTGATTTTTTTTCGCATTGTTCAAGCAATGGGCATTGCAGCAATTCCAGTGATTGCAGCGACAATCATTGGTGATCTGTATAGTGAACAAGAACGGGCAAAAGCTATCAGTACCTATCAAATGTTATTGACTCTCGCTCCGGCATCTGGCCCGCTGCTGGGTGGATATTTAGCTGAAATCAATGGATATGTCGCCATTTTCGTATTCATTGCCGTTATAGGCGGGTTATTGTTTATCGGAAATTGGTTTTGGTTGCCAGAAACCAAACCTGAGCCGTCAATACATCCTCAGAGAATGTCGCTTCATTTCTTCTCAATTTTGTCAGATCGTACTGCCCAATCCGTTTTTTATATCAGCTTTATGCTGTTTTACTGCTACTTCTGCTTCCTGACTTTTTTACCCATCATATTAAATCATGAATACGATTTCAGCCCTGCCGATATAGGCTGGATGTACATTCCCATGTCACTCGCCATGATTGCCGGCAGTTATTGCTATCGCCTGATCCACCCCTATTTTTCGCCCAGAAATGGCATGATTTTTAGCTGCTTACTTAATCTTGGGATAATCCTATTATTTTCCATGACATATCATCAGGGGATCGCCATATTGATTATGGTGACTGCGTTATATGGCTTTACTTTAGGGCTATCAACACCCACCCACGCAACTTTGCTGTTAACCCAATTTATGAAGGAGCGTGCAACTGTGATTGGGCTTTATAATTTCATCAGATATACCGGTATGGCCACAGGGCCCATGGTAGGTAGCATTTTGCTGTTCAATAACGATTATGGAGGCGTGTTTTGGGTGGGGGCTTTGTTATTTGCGTTGTCTATTGTCTTCACTATCATCATGACTCAACAATGCTGAGGGACAGACATCTGTTTTGTAGCGTAAGCCTCATTTTTCAGGGCCAAAAAAAAGCTAAGTGTGGGACATAGCCCAAACAGCAGCAATATTGCGGGCAGTTACTCGTAGGTTATCAGCACCATTGCCCAAGGCTTCTGACAGGGAACAAACGCCCGGCACAATGGAAAATACTGCGTCCAGCCCATGTTGGTGAACGATATCGTAGTCCTTGCTCATTCCGCCCACCAGCGCAATGGTCGGAATAGAAAATTTTTTGGCAACGCGGGCAACACCAATGGGGGTTTTTCCATGTATGGTTTGCCCATCAATGCGACCTTCTCCCGTAATGACCAGATCTGCTCCCTGAACAATTTCTTCCAAGCTCAATGTGTCAATAACAATCTCAACCCCCGATTGCAATTTAGCCCCTAAACACCCGAATAAAGAAGCCCCCATTCCTCCGGCCGCACCTGCTCCTGCTGCATTCAGAATGCTTTTGCCGGTCAAGGATTCAAGTTTCATTCCGTAGTGGCACAGTGCAGCATCCAGTATTTTAACCATCTCCGGTGTTGCCCCTTTTTGAGGGCCAAAAACAGCCGATGCCCCCCATTCACCACACAACGGGTTATTAACATCACAAGCAACAATAAAATCGAGTTCTTTAAGGCGGGGATCAAGGGCAGCCAGATCTATACTTTCCAACCGCGTTAACGCGATGCCACCAAATGGCAGAATACGACCATCACCATCCAATAAATTTGCCCCGAGTGCCTGCATCATGCCTGCACCACCATCGTTGGTCGCACTGCCTCCAATACCCAAAATGATTTTCTCGACACCCTGTTCTAACGCCGCCAGAATCAGTTCACCTGTACCATAACTTGTTGTTATCAATGGATTACGCTGCTCCATTGGCACCAAGTGCAAACCAGATGCCGCAGACATCTCAATCACGGCGGTTTTTCCATCACCCAACAGGCCAAAAAATGCTTCAACAACCTCACCCAAGGGAGAGGTAGCCTGACATGAAATACGTTTTCCTCCCGTCGCAACCACCAGTGACTCAACTGTTCCTTCTCCGCCATCGGCCATCGGCACTTTGACATAATCCGCCTGTGGGAAAATCTCCCTGAATCCCTGTTCTATCGCTTGTGCGACTTGCAGGGCATTTAAACTTTCTTTAAATGAATCAGGGGCAATGACAATTTTCATGGCAAATTTCTCCGTTCTTTGGTGCTTGCTTTTCAATGCGATCAGCTCACGAAATTCAATACACCAAAGATAAAGATTAAGGCAATAAAAAAAGCGATAAATGAATTATCGCTTTTTTATGAAGAAAACACCTGTGCCCTTTCAAGCTACTGCTTAGAATCCATTGGCAGATATAGCTATGCTTCAATAGCCAGCCGCAATTTTTTCATTGCATTTTTTTCTAGCTGTCGGACACGTTCAGCAGATACGCCATATTTATCTGCCAGTTCCTGCAAGGTGGTTTTATTGTCATCATCTAACCAACGGGCACGGATGATGTCTTGGCTACGCTCATCCAGTCCTTCCATTGCTACTGAAAGTTTTTCTGCTGCGTGATGTTCCCAATTATCTTCTTCAATACCATCGGCGAAGTCAGACGCTTTATCTTGCAAATACAGCACCGGGGCTGCTGCCTGACTATCATGATTGTCATCATCAGAAGACATATCAAATGCCATATCCTGCGCTGACATACGTGATTCCATCTCGCGGACATCTTTGCTGGTTACACCCAATTCTTGGGCAACCAGATCAACTTCGTCCTGACTGAACCACCCCAGACGTTGTTTAGCCTTACGCAAATTAAAGAACAGCTTGCGCTGGGCTTTTGTCGTTGCGACTTTCACAATTCGCCAGTTACGCAATACATATTCATGGATTTCTGCCTTAATCCAATGAACAGCAAAAGAAACCAGACGTACACCGACTTCCGGATTAAATCGACGAACCGCTTTCATCAGGCCAATATTGCCTTCCTGAATTAAATCCGCCTGTGGCAGGCCATAACCAGCATAACTGCGGGCAACATGAACAACGAAGCGCAGGTGAGAAAGAATCAGCTTTTTCGCTGCATCCAGATCTCCCTGGTAATGCAGCCTTTCTGCCAGTTCCTTTTCTTCCTCTGCGGAAAGCATAGGATAAGCGTTGGAAGCACGAATGTACCCTTCCAAACTGCCCTGTGGAACTAATGCTAAAGTTTGCATTTCTTTTGTCATTCAAATTCTCTCAAAATCAGATCCAAATTGACGGTCTTTTAAGTTTAGCTCAATCTACCGATTCAGGTTTATTCAAGCCAGAGATATGTCTACTTTAACACCGTTAAGATCATATTTAAATCGTCTAATTTGTCTGTGTGTCAATACAAATTCATAACGGTGATTTCGACTGCAATTAAGCACCAAAGTTCACTTAAATCTTTTACTCTGGCCTAAAACGCCTTAAATGCTGAATTGTCGCAAACCATGCGGCGATCCACCCAATCATACCTGCAATGAGTACCAACAATAGTGATTCATCCCACCCTAAGCCATTCAGCTCAAAACTCGTTCCAAAGACACTCGCCACTTCGGTGACAACCGTGGACAGTTTCCATACCAACAAAGCTGAGAGCAGAAGAGAAAAGAGAGCGCCCAGAAAACCGAGCAAAGCCCCGCCATTGAGGAAAGGGCGCAGAATAAAACCGTCTGTCGCCCCAATCAACTTCATGACATTAATCGTTTCACGGCGGCTAAATATACTCAGGCGGACGCTGTTGCCAATGACCAAAAGCAATGCAACCACCATCAGGATGCCAACCACCGCCACGATACGGCCAATAAGCAACGTCAATGCATTCAAACGGGCGAACCAGCTATCATCCATTCTGACTTCTTCAATGCCTTTAATCTGGGCAACCTGATCACGTAATGCCATTAAGGCTTGTTCTCCCTGAAAGCTCAATTTAGGGGAGACAATCGCCACCGCTGGCAAAGGGTTTTCTTCCAATAAATCCAGGGCACTGGAAAAACCAGACCAGGCACGAAATTCATTGACCGAATCTTCACGGGAAAGGTAGTTCACCGATTTTACGCTATCCATGCTTTTTAGCTGATAAATCACCTGATTAACGCCATTGTCACTGAGTGATTTATCCAGATAAACCGTGAGTTGTGGAATGGGGTCCCACTGAATCACTGCCTGATTGACGTTTTTCCAGACAATATAAAATACACTCGGCAAGGTGAGAGAAATAGCAATCACCATGATGGTCAACAGCGTCGCCAATGGCTGACGCAGCATATCTGACAAGGTACTTTTCCACGCATAGCGTGATTGAACGCGCCATCCGCCTTTCAGCGACCTGGATTTTGCTGATTGTGTTTTTTTCGCAGGATGACGGACATTCTTAGCCATGATGCCCTCCTTGCACACGCCCCTGATTCAGGGTCAGGATACGGTGATTTCTTCGTTCAATAAGCGCAGTATCATGGGTAGCCATAAGCACAGTGACACCAACCCGGTTAAACTCCTCGAACAGACGCATGATCCCCTCAGACAATTCGCCATCCAGATTCCCTGTGGGTTCATCTGCCAGTAAGACCGTAGGTTTATTCACCACCGCGCGGGCAATGCCCACGCGCTGTTGTTCCCCGCCAGAAAGTTGGATGGGGAAGTTTTTCGCTTTGTCCAGCAGACCGACTTTATCCAGTGCCGCAGATACTCGTCGGCGGATATCTTCAGTACTCGCCCCGGAGATAATCAATGGCATAGCAACGTTTTCATATACCGTGCGATCCAGCAGCAAATGGTGATCCTGAAAAATCATGCCGATCTGACGACGCAGAAAAGGAATTTCACGGGATTTTAACCGGCTGATGTCATGACCTGAAAACCAAATATGCCCCGCGCTCGGACGTTCAATGCCACAGATGAGTTTTAAAAGTGTACTTTTACCGGCACCTGAATGGCCGGTTAAAAATGCCATTTCTCCCGGAAGCAGGTGAAAATCCACCCCTTGCAGCGCTTGCCGCCCTCCCAGATAAGCTTTACTGACCTGTTCAAAGCGAATCATTAATGATTAATCCTCTCGGGCAAAAAGAGCTTCAATAAAATCGTCAGCCTTAAATGGACGGAGATCTTCAATGCCTTCCCCTACACCAATGTAGCGAATCGGGATTTCGAATTGGTCGGCAATCGCAAAGATAACACCGCCTTTCGCTGTACCATCCAGCTTGGTCAGTGAAATCCCCGTCAATCCTACAGCTTCATTGAATAGTTTAGCCTGACTTACTGCATTTTGACCTGTGCTGGCATCCAATGTCAGCATAATTTCATGTGGCGCTTCTTCATCCAGTTTTTTCATTACCCGGACAATTTTTTTCAACTCTTCCATCAGGTGGGATTTGTTCTGCAAGCGCCCTGCTGTATCTGCGATCAGAACATCAATGCCTTTGGCCTTCGCGGATTGAATAGCATCAAAAATCACAGATGCAGGATCAGCCCCGGAGTGTTGGGCAACAACCGGGATTTTGTTCCGTTCTCCCCAAACCTGTAACTGTTCTACTGCGGCTGCACGGAAAGTATCTCCTGCGGCCAGCATGACTGATTTACCCTGAGACTGATATTGGCGGGCCAACTTACCAATTGTTGTCGTTTTACCGACACCATTGACACCCACCATCAGAATGACGTAAGGCATTTTGCCTTCTATTTCCAGAGGCTTGTCCACTTTTGCCAGAATGTCTGACATTTCTTCTTTTAGTTTAGAATAAAGTGCTTCCGCATCTTTCAATTCCTTGCGGCTGGCATGCACAGTCAGGCTAGTGATGATTTTACGGGTAGTCTCTACTCCCACATCTGCAATCAGCAACTGTTCTTCCAGCTCTTCAAACAGCTCATCATCAATTTTTTTGCCGCGGAACAAACCCAAGAAGCCTGAGCCAAAATTCTGACGGGTTTTAACCAGACTGCGTTTCAAACGGGCAAAGAACCCTTCTTTCGCCGGACGCTCTTGTTCTTTAGGTAATGCTGTTTTTTCTTCAGCTTGGCGGGCAGCTTCTTCCGCCAGCAAACGCTGTTTTTCAACTTCCTCTTCCGCTACACGGCGGGCCGCTTCTTCCGCCAGCAAACGTTGTTTTTCAGCTTCCTCTTCCGCTGCGCGGCGGGCTGCTTCTTCTGCCAGCAAACGCTGTTTCTCAGCTTCCTCTTCCGCTGCACGGCGAGCCACTTCTTCCGCCAGCAAACGTTGTTTTTCAGCTTCCTCTTCTGCTGCGCGGCGGGCTGTTTCCTCTGCCAGCAAACGCTGTTTTTCAACTTCCTCTTCCGCTACACGGCGGGCCACTTCCTCTGCCAGCAAACGCTGTTTTTCAGCTTCCTCTTCCGCTGCACGGCGAGCCACTTCTTCCGCCAGCAAACGTTGTTTTTCAACTTCCTCTTCTGCTGCGCGGCGGGCCACTTCCTCTGCCAGCAAACGCTGTTTTTCAGCTTCCTCTTCCGCTGCACGGCGGGCGGCTTCTTCTGCCAGCAAACGCTGTTTTTCAACTTCCTCTTCCGCTGCACGGCGAGCCGCTTCTTCTGCCAGCAAACGCTGTTTTTCAACTTCCTCTTCCGCTGCACGGCGGGCCGCTTCTTCCGCCAGCAAACGCTGTTTTTCAGCTTCCTCTTCCGCTACACGGCGGGCGGCTTCCTCTGCTGCCAATTTTTCTTTTTCAGCCTGCTCTTGTTGTTGCTTATCTTGTCGGCCAAGTCCGAACCAAGATAAGAAACCTCTTTTTTTCTCTTTTGCCATCTGCCACTACACTCCTCGCGGTTAATTATGGCGTTATCAATAAATATGCCCACTGAGATAGAATCTAACGGTGATAAAATCCAGTCTAACATTTTCATCACACCACAACACATATCTATCGAGGATTTCGTGGTAAATTAATCAATGAGTTTCTCCATTTCACGTATTTTAAATTATGACAAAAAAAGCACAGCGCGCACCTTTGGGGCAAATCCGCATTATTGGCGGAAAGTGGCGCGGAAGAAAATTACCCGTTCCAGACAGTGACGGGCTACGTCCAACAACGGATCGTGTCCGTGAAACACTCTTTAACTGGCTTATGCCGATAATTCAGGAAGCACGTTGTTTGGATTGTTTTGCAGGCAGCGGCGCTCTCGGCTTTGAAGCTTTATCGCGCTATGCAGATCATGCGACCCTGATTGAATATGACCGCCATGTTGCGAAGCAGCTATCAGACAATCTGGCCTTATTGAAAGCTGAAAATGCAACAGTAGTGCAGGGCAATACCTTGCAATATCTCAATGGAACCGGAATGCCGTTTAACGTGGTCTTTCTTGATCCCCCATTTCGCAAGGGCATGTTAGCGGAAACAATCCATTTATTGGAAACCAATGGCTGGCTGGCAGAAGAAAGCTGGATTTATGTTGAAGCAGAATCAGAAACTGCGGCAACAGAAGTTCCTGCAAACTGGCAGTTACACCGGGAAAAAGTTGCCGGCCAAGTTGCTTATCGATTATATATTCGCCACCAGCCTTCTGGTATCTGACCCGCTTAATCACAATCTTGGAGTTGATGATGTTTATCCAATTAGGAAGAGTTCTCATGATTTTTGTTTGGGGGATCATGATCTTTAATTTCTTTCAGCCCTTCCCTAAGCCATTGAAGTATTTCATGGATATCGCCATGGTATTCACGGTGGTCATGCATGCATTTCAGTTACTGCTGCTGAAACATACCCAACCTAAGGGCCAGAAGCTGTCTGCTTTTCTTCAAACCAAAATTTTCTTTTTCGGCGTCTTTGAACTATTAAACTGGCAGAAAAAAGAACGGAAAAAGGAACAAGAAAAAAAATAATTTCCCCCTCCCTTTGTTCACTTCCGGTAATTAACGGGAATAAATAACGTCAATGAATGTTCAGCCCAATTACTCATTGACGTTATTTGCATTTGATAATAAAACGTTATCCATTCGTTAATAATAATTAAACGTTGTATTCTCCGCACCACCCACCATAAATAGTCATGTCTGTTCATGCAGATATTGGACGTTGAACATTAAGGAAAGGAAAAATATGAGTTGGCCATTTCTTGCTGTGTTTTTCTCCGGATGGTTATACATTGATGCAGCTTATCGTGATTTACGTTGGCAACAGTGGCTTTTCCGCCCTGTCACAATGTTGCTTTTGTTGTTGTGGGCATGCCAGGCGCCCGGGCTTGAGATTTCTGGTTACCTGATTATTGCGGGCCTTCTCACCGCCTTACTCTCTGATACAATCCGCATGCTCCCTAGTAAGTACTTACTCTTATCATTTATCACACTCTTCCTGAGCTATTTGTTGTACACAATCAGTTTTGCCTTGCACAATGGTTTCAGTTTCTTCTTCCCGCTTCCTCTGATCATACTGGCTGTGGGTGTTGCCGTCATACTCATCATCTGGACTCGTCTTGATAATATGCGTTGGCGTGTCATAGATAACTTCGTTATGGCACTGATTATGGTTTGGGTCGCTTGCGAACAATATTTTTCACTCAGCAATGAAAACCGCTTTTCTCTTATGGCTGGCGCACTCTTATTGCTTCTTGGTCACTGTATCAGAATCATTGACCATTACCGCTTCCCTTTTAAGGTTTCAAAAGCCATCGTTGCGGTTTGTGGTTTTGTCGGGCATTTTTTAATTATTCGATCACTATTTTTATAATTAATTTCGTTATCTGACGGTTATTGAAAAAATAACATTTCAAAGAGGGAAGCTTTGATAATGAGATTTCATCTCAGACAGCACAAATTATCAAAAAATCCCTCTTAATGGATTTGACTCTGGAGTTAGCTCCAGAGTGTAGAGTTAATATATTCACCTAAATTAACTCTAGTTGAGAGGTTGCCGATGTTCTCCAACACCAAACAACATAAACAATCAGAGCACAATCCATCTCCTACACACAAACAAAAGCATCATGATGATACCGATAATGTAAGTAATCACTTACATGACTTGAACAATAAAAAACACGCTCACTCCCACGGCTCTCATTGTCATGATCATGGGCACGATCACAGCCATGACCACGGACATAGCCATGATCATGGGCATAAACATGAAAAAACAGGGGCAAATTGCTTGCATGATCACGCACATGCCGTACAAGACAACGCTCCCTTAAAGTTAATCGCCAATAAACGTTTTAACTGGATTATTCAGGGAATGGATTGTCCAAGTTGCGCAGGAAAAATCGAAAACGCCGTAAAAAAACTGCCAGAAGCAAAACAAGTCAAGGTACTGTTTACAACAGAAAAATTGGTTGTCGATTCTGATATTGATATTAGAGCTTCCGTTGAACAAGCCGTAAAACAAGCAGGCTTTGAAATTAAAGAAACCGGCTCAACCACCCAGTTGCCTCCTGCCACAAGCCACTGGAAAACATTTTCTCCCATCCTGATCCTTACCGCCTTAATGCTCATCAGTTGGGGTATATCGGCAGTCAGTGCCCCCACCGGCAAAATTGCGTTCATCATCACCACGCTGTTCGGGTTATATCCGGTTGCCACTAAAGCAATCAAATTAATGCGCTCCGGTACGCCTTTTGCCATTGAAACCTTAATGAGTGTTGCCGCGATTGGGGCTTTGTTCATTGATGCCACCTCAGAAGCGGCAATGGTTATTTTACTGTTCAAGTTGGGGGAAGTTCTGGAATCCTATGCCGCCGGACGTGCTCGACGCGGTGTCAGTGCTCTGATGGCATTAGTACCTGACCAAGCTTTATTGGTTAAAGACGGCAAAAAGGAAACCGTATCAGCCGCTGAGCTACGTCCCGGCGATATCATTGAAATTGCGCCGGGCGGGCGTTTGCCCAGTGACGCTGAGTTGCTCAGCCCGTTTGCCAGTTTTGATGAAAGTGCCCTGACCGGTGAATCCATCCCAATTGAACGGCAGCAAGGTGAAAAAATTTCCGCCGGCTGTCTTTCTGTTGATAGCGCAGTGCAAATGAAGGTGATCTCTGAGCCCGGGCACAATGCCATTGACCGTATTCTCCAATTGATCGAAGAAGCAGAAGAGCGCCGTGCCCCCATTGAGCGTTTTATCGATCGCTTCAGTCGTATCTATACTCCATTGATTATTGCATTCTCCGTACTGATGGTCCTGCTCCCACCGCTGCTCTTTGGCGGCTCATGGGAAACCTGGCTTTACCGTGGGTTAACCCTGTTGCTCATTGGTTGTCCCTGCGCATTGGTTATCTCTACCCCTGCGGCAATTACTTCCGCACTGGCAGCAGCAACACGACGTGGTGCTTTGATTAAGGGAGGAGCAGCATTAGAGCAACTGGGTTCAGTCACAACCATCGCGCTGGATAAAACAGGCACGCTGACTGAAGGTAAACCACGGGTTACGGAAATTGTCCCTGTTGAACAGGTCGGAATCGATACCTTATTGGCATTGGCAGGCTCAGTAGAAAGTGGCTCTCATCATCCACTGGCAAAAGCCATTCTTAATGCGGCGGAAGAGAGAGGTGTAACCATCGTTGAGGCTGAACAACGCAAGGCATTGGCCGGGATCGGCGTCGAAGGGCAATTATCGGGGCAAAGAATTCTGGTTTCGTCCCCGGAAAGATTACCGCAGGATGTTTTGTCAGCAGAATGGCAGCAAAAGGTCGCAGAATTGGAAAACGGCGGCAAAACCGCCGTTGCTATCATGCAAGGTGAGCAATTTATGGGGCTGATTGCCATGCAGGATACTTTACGTCAGGATGCCGTTGATGCTATCCGTGCCCTGAAAAGGCAAGGTGTTGAGGCGGTCATGCTAACGGGGGACAATCCACGTGCGGCGGCTGCCATTGCAAATCAGCTAGGCATTGATTATCGCGCAAGCTTGCTGCCTGAAGATAAAGTCAGGGCAGTCACTGAGTTGAATCAAAAACACAATACCATGATGGTCGGTGACGGCATCAACGATGCTCCGGCCATGAAAGCAGCCAGCATTGGGATAGCCATGGGCAGCGGTACAGACGTGGCGCTGGAAACAGCTGATGCCGCGCTAACCCATAACCGTCTGACGGGTTTGCCTGAAATGATCGCGTTATCCCGTACAACCCATTACAACATCCGCCAAAACATCACCATTGCGTTGGGATTAAAGGCAATATTTCTCATCACCAGCCTATTGGGGATCACTGGATTGTGGATGGCGGTTCTGGCTGATTCGGGGGCGACAGCTTTAGTCACGGCAAATGCGATTCGGTTATTAAGAATAAAATCCCAGAAGTTATAGCAGGAAAGCTAAAAGCAGGAAAATACGACCAGAAAAAACAACAAATTGAAAAGGTGCAACCAACGCACCTTTTCAAAATTACCAAAACTCAAGATTGCTATTAAGGAAAAAGAAACCACAGCATTCAGCGAGGTGATAAATACATCCAAATGCCACTATTAAAGCCTAGCACGACTCTCTTTTTCTGCCACTCATTGATGCCCGAATTTTTATTTTCACCACTTATTCGCTTTTTCTGAGCAGATACCGATAAGGCGTATTTTCCGTTTCCTGAGCAATCAGAGAATGATCCATAAAACGACAAAATCCCGGAATATCGCGAGTTGTCGCGGGATCATCAGCAATGATCAGTAACGTTTGGCCCGCTGTCATATGGCGGACTGTTTTGCGGACCATCATTACCGGCTCTGGGCAACGTAATCCCAATGTATCAAGTGTTTTATCGGGATTGGCAAAAACATCGGACATAACAATCTCTGTAATTTAAAACAATCTATGGCGGTGGATTATATTACAAAATATCGACAACTGCCGTACTTTACTTTTATTGTTCAATTTGCGTATGATCCGCATTCAGTCTGATTTTTCAGGCTTATTTATTTTTTTGGGTTCCCTCACCCCACCATCAAAAAGGTACAATATGTTCCAATTAACCGCACAACAACGGATCACCGCACTGTTCTGGCTTTCGTTGTTTCATGTCCTCATCATTACTTCCAGTAACTATCTGGTGCAATTGCCAATCACTATTTTTGGATTTCATACCACTTGGGGAGCATTTACATTCCCTTTTATCTTTTTAGCGACTGATCTCACCGTGCGTATTTATGGAGCGCCTTTGGCTCGCCGGATTATCATCGCGGTCATGATGCCAGCATTACTGATCTCTTATCTGATATCGGTGCTATTTTTCCAGGGAACTTGGCAAGGGTTCGAAACATTGGGAACGTTTAATTTATTTGTCGCCCGCATTGCCGCTGCAAGTTTCATGGCTTATGCACTTGGGCAAATATTAGATGTCGGGGTATTCAACCGTCTGCGCCAGAAGCGCCGATGGTGGATAGCGCCTGCCGCAGCCATGTTTTTCGGTAATATGCTGGATACGCTGGCCTTTTTCTTCATCGCATTTTACCGCAGCACCGATGCCTTTATGGCCACACACTGGGTCGAAATTGCGTTGATCGATTATGCATTCAAGCTATTTATCTGCATGCTTTTCTTTTTGCCAGCCTACGGCATTCTGCTGAATTTAATCCTGAAATATTTTTTCACTCAAACAGACGCAAAAACGCCGGCCCAAGCCTGATATCATGGCTCCCTCCTCATATCGGAGGGAGCTTTCCACATCAAAATCACCAACGCCCAATCACGGTTCTGGAATAATTTTCCACTTTATTTCCACTTTAAATACTTCATTTCCTGTCTTTACTCATAACTTCTCTGGATATTTTGCCGTATAGTGTTGTTGGGCAGGTCAATACGCACTTTGGTAGAAGCCGTGGGCAACCCGCTCCAGACCGGTATAGTAACTCTCCATAACTCGTTCTCATTGAACTCGTTTCCAGTGAAGAAGGAATATTTCTTATGCTGAAAGTGATCCAGTCTCCATCCAAATATATTCAAGGGCCAGATGCCTTATCCCACATCGGTCAATACACCAAAATCCTGGCTGACCATGTTTTCGTGATTGCCGATAATTTCGTGATGAGTCTTATTGGGGATGCCGTCGACAATAGTCTCAAAGAACATGATGTCACCAGCCATTTTGAGCTTTTTCATGGCGAGTGCAGCCAGAACGAAATCCTACGTTTGTCTGCCATTTTAGTTGAAAATCAATGTCAGGCAGTGATTGGGATTGGCGGAGGAAAAACGCTTGATACTGCCAAAGCGGTTGCGTATGAATCCCAAATACCCGTGGTTATTTCGCCAACCCTTGTCTCTACCGATGCACCAACCAGCGCGCTTTCCGTCTTGTATACTGAATTGGGTGAGTTCGACAGATATCAGGTATATCCGCAAAATCCCAACATTGTGTTGGTGGATACCACTATCATCTCCAAAGCACCTGTTCGTCTGTTTGTTGCCGGAATGGGAGACGCTCTGGCCACCTATTTTGAAGCCCGGGCAAGTAGTGCCGCCCATAAACCAACAATGGCAGGGGGTCTGGCATCCAAAACAGGGCTGGCTCTGGCAAAACTGTGCTATGAAACTTTATTGGAAGACGGTTACAAGGCAAAACTCGCGATAGAAGCAGGGGTCAGCACACCGGCGGTTGAAAATATTATTGAGGCGAACACCTATCTCAGTGGTGTCGGTTTTGAAAGCTCAGGGCTGGCTGCCGCCCATGCCATCCACAATGGTTTCACCCTATTGGAAGAGTGCCATCATCTCTATCACGGTGAAAAAGTCGCATTTGGTACTCTAACGCAATTAGTACTGGAAAATAGCCCCAATGAAGAGTTGGAGACCGTTCTCGATTTCTGCACGCAAATGGGGCTGCCGATCACACTGGAACAGTTAGGACTGCGTGATAACGAAAAATTGCACAAAAAAATTATGCAGGTCGCTATTGCAAGCTGTGCTGAGGGTGAAACTATCCACAATATGCCTTTCACAGTGACACCTGAGCAGGTTTATGCCGCCATTCTGGCAGCAGACCGAATAGGGCAGGATTGGCTTTATTGAACGCAGCAAAAAAGAGTTGATCGTTTCAGAGCGGGCCATCCCGCTCTGAAGAAGAGTTATTTTCAGTCAGATTCAACAATGATGGATCACATAGCGTGTACTACGACCACCTGCATCTGTTTTTTTCAAGCATCCAAGTTCCATGAGGTGATTTAAATGGCGAGTCGCTGTTGCACGACTGACTTGAGCCATTTTTTGATATTGACTGCTATTAATACCCTGCTGAAAGTCATCATTGAGCATTTTGTTAAGGACCTTGGTTTGTTCCAATATTTCATAATATTGTTTACGCCGTTCGCAAATACTCACTGACATGGCATAAAACCGGATTGAACGGCTTTCTCCTTGTGCCAATACTAAGTCTGTCAACGGGTAATGCGCCCATTGCCATCTTCCATGGGATGAAATGTGACAAACCATAAATGTACGATTGCAGCCCGCAAGATTGAGTCAAGACTAGGTTCATTGCGGGATTGATTGAACCAAACGATAAATTTTGCCATTTCTCCCCGCAACCTTTCGGCAGGAGGTGCTTCAAAATGCACAACGGGCTTATCTATTCTGCCGGAGACAACTTGCATACTCCCATGCCGTAATTGCCCGCCCTTGATGGGATTAAATAAAGTATAACCGTCAGGAAACATCAAGTTATGCCATTGCAAAATACGTTCGAGCGACAACGGTTCGTCACATTTCTCTATGACATCCAAGGCAATTTCAGCCATGCCATCGGACAGCTTATTGGTGGGATAAGGATTAATGTCATTAATACCCAATCTATTTGCCAAAGATGAACGCACTGACGCTGCATTCAACTTTTCACCTTCTATTTCACAGGAATAGAGGATATTGGCCAGAAGATTATCCAGGGCCGCTTGCTCTACACTTTCAACTTCGACTCTTCCTGACAATAGCCTCTGGTTAAAATGAATCTCCCGCAATATAGGGCTCAGGATATGCACATCCCATTGGAAATTAGGCCAATGTTCCTGTTCCCAAATCCACATTTCATTCCACCCTATAGCACCAATAATTGAGGCATTCTACTCACAGAATGAGGCGAATAGCACTTCGATTTGACTCACTATTAAAATGTATTCCTCTGGATCTACCGATCACACCAGTAAACTTATCAGGCATTCTCATTTCTTGCATGGTGGGTATGTCAATCTGCCATTGACAGATTTCGCGATGTGTAAGCACCAAAAATGGGCATCCCCCTGAGGGATATGCCCATGTGATGATTAACGATAATTGATAACGATGATTAATAATTAGTTTATGGCCTGTTGCTTTGTTGGTTCAGGCCAAATTACTGCAATGTGGTTCAAACATTCTTCCTTTGAACCCATCCTGCCAATTGCCATCCATCCCATAGGAATTTCATATTCAGAAGGCCAAACTGAATACTGTTTTTTAGCATTGATGACAACCATCCAATTCATAGCGTCATTTTTAGTGAGGGATTTCATGCTACGGCCTCCTCTTTGAAACTTTCTGGGATAACAGCAGGCAAGAAGCCTGTACTAATCAGATAATTCAGTACCTGATGGACATATTCAGCTGTAATTGTCGGACAACGGATATCACTGCCATTCAATCCTGCCAACGTATTTTTCAATTCGAGTTCAGGGCGGATCTCATTGATATAAGCAGGATCCAATGCCCGATAAGGTCTTTCTGTCATATCCCTGATCAGCGGGATCAAGGGGTACAGCGGATGTGAATCTTCTAACGCAAGGATCTTTTCTTTCCCTTCATCAAACGGTACAGGACTAAGAATGTAACCAAAGTCTTGTACCCAGTCGAAAAACTGCCGGATAGAAACTTGCTCAGGATTGAACAAGTTAAAGAATTTCCCATTTGAATCCGGTTTCTTGGAAAGATGTACCAACGATGCCGCCACATAATCAACGGGGGTAATATCAAGCAATAACGCATGATCCGGATAGAAGCCCATTGCCAGATAACCTTTCAGGGATGCGACAAGATAATCATTTCCTTGTGCCGCCCCGGTACGGGTGTGACCAAGGATTAAGCCTGGCCGATAGATGCTGACTGGCATTCCCCGTTTGCGGGCGATATTAATAATGCCTTCCGACACCCATTTGCTGCCTGAATAACCGGAAGGATCACGCACCGATTCACTCATGGCACGGTCATCTTCCATGTAGGGACGAGGAGATTCGGTTGCAAACAGCGCATTGACGGAAGAAACATAGTGGAAATGTTTCAAACGTGCAGTACTGGCAAGCTCCAATGCCGTTCTGGTGCCATCCACATTGATGCTTTTCAGTGCGCTATATGGATAAATGAAATTAACCAGAGCACCATTGTGGTAAATCACATCGACATTTTCGGCAAGTAGCTCCCACACTTCCGGCAGCAAACCAAAACGGGGCTGACCCAAATCACCGATCACAAAGTCTACCCGGGCAAGCCCATTCCCCACATCAATCTGATAATTATCAAACCCTGCCTTGATCCTGTCACGTGCATGCTCAGCATCTGATGCTCGGCATAAGCAGATAATTCTGGCTGAGGTCTGCTTCAATAATTCTTCCAGCAAATGCAAGCCAAGATATCCTGTTGCACCCGTCAACAATACCGTATCAGGTTGATACCAATTTGCATGAACGAGTCCATCAGGGCGAATGCTCTCCTTCAGATAAACATCATTTCTCAGCGTTTCAGCATGCTGACGGATTAACGCTTCACTATGATAATTTCCGATGACCTGAGCCGGATTTTCCTGATTCATGGCTATCATTTCATCCAGAATGGAGGAGATTCTGGCAATCGTCGGTTCAACATAAATGCCGGAAGTGGGTATCCTCACCGAAAAGACTTTTTCAATATTCTCTACCATGCGGGCAACCAGGATGGAATGCCCGCCAATCTGGAAGAAGTCATCAGTAATGCCAAACGAATCCGTTGCCAGCAAATCCTGCCAGATGGCATAGACACGCTGTTCTGTTTCTGTTTGCGGCTGTATCGCGTTATTACTTGCATTCAAGCGTTCCGCAACGTCTTCCAGCCGTTTTTTATCTCTTTTACCACTGCTTGTCAGCGGAATAAAAGGAATGCGGAAATATTCAGTCGGTATCCACGCTTCATGCAGCACTTCACGGAGCGACACTTGAGTTTCCTGTACCCAATCCTCTGCAACAACCATATTCTGGTGGAACAGGACAAATGCTTGGATTTTGGCAAAATCCCCACTGCCCGTTACGCGGATAATGGCATCCTGCACACCTTCTTGTTTTCTTAATGCGGTTTCAATCTCCCCCAACTCAATCCGAAATCCCCGCACTTTCACCTGATCATCCTGTCTTCCCATATAGATGAGAGAACCATCTTCAAGCATGCGCGCCATGTCCCCTGTCAAATAGGCCCTTTTGCCTTTTTGGGTCATATCAGGAACGTATCTTTTGGCCGTTTCAGTCGGATTATTGCGATACCCCGCTGTTACCCCTAACCCTCCGATGAGGATTTCACCCACAGTACCTTTAGGGACCGGGCGCAGGAAGTTATCTACAATCGTAATGCTGGTTCCGGGAATAGGGCCTCCCAATTGGACCTTATCCCCTTTTTTCATGCGAAACGCTGTTGACCAAATCGTGGTTTCCGTTGGGCCATAAACGTTCCACAGTGTACCGCCGGTTGCCGTTAATTGATCAGCGAGATCTTGTGATAACGCTTCTCCACCACACAGCATGCCCATTTCAGGGCGAGGTTTCCAACCGGCATTCAATGCCATCGACCAAGTGACAGGTGTTGCCTGAGCGAAGGTAAACCGTGGGTCTGACAATGTTTCAGATAACGCCATCGCATCACGTTGAGTGTCAATTGAAGCAATATAGATACTGCCACCATGAACAACCGTCAGCAACAATTCCAGGACTGAGATATCAAAAGAGAAAGTCGTCAGTGCCAACATATGGTCACGTTGGCTGACTGAGAGCAATTTACCAAAACCACATAAACAAGCCGTCAGATTTTCATGTTGTACTTGTACTGCTTTTGGCAATCCGGTAGAGCCTGAAGTGAACATAACATAAGCCGGGTGATCCCCTAACTCCGGAACATACACAACCTCTGGTGATTCGGTTGTCTCATTGATGTTTTGTGAGATAACTTTCATCGGAATTAAGGTTGATGCCTTAAGACCTGCCGACACGGTATCATCAGAAACCAGAATACTGTCAGGCAGACTGGCAAGAATATCATTCAGACGTTTTTCCGGCATCATGGTATTCAGAGGGATATACACTGCCCCAACCCGCCAAATGGCCTGCATGGTGACAAACCATAAGATCCCCCTTTGGGCCGCAACTGCAACATTGCTTCCCATTTTGACACCGTAACTGCGCAAAATATGTGAGGCACTCTCAATCCGTTGATTTAATTCACTAAATGTCAGCATTTCATATGAATCAGAAATCGCAATGTCATTTGGTAGAATTCTGGCTAATTCAGCTAACCGAGAGGGTACATTTTTAAACCATGGTTCTAGCTCTGCTGTCATATAACTGATCTTGCCCTCCATTTCAGATGGGCCAGCAGGGGAAAATTTTTGTCCAGTAAATGCTGTGTGTAATATTGCCTTGTGTGTGTAAGTATTCATAATGATGTTCTCATTCTGAGCTCCACCGGACTCATCACTTTTTATGATGAATGGAGCATCTGTGCTGGTAGTCTTTATCTTTCAGCGTTGGCCTACACTCAGTATTTATAAACACCTCGTGTTGACGTTAACTGAATCGTAAAAAAATAAAATAAAAAAAATATTTATAATTTAATGAATATATTAATTAGTATTATTTTGTAATCTTTTATCAATTTTAAAATCAACTTATATAAGGATGGTTATTTGTCGTGAAGCAGACCGTATTACGCCTATACCGCCTGAATCACACCACCCAATGTACTGATATTGTTATAATTTACTGAAAAAACAGTTACCAAGCATTGTACGGAAACTACGACCACAAGCATGAGTAACTATTTGTAGTAATATCCATTATTTTGAATTTAAATTTCAAACTCTTTATTTGTAATCCTATGCATAAAAAACGCAAAACATGTAAATAAAAAAGAATCACAATAGACAAATAAAGATATTATTCGATTTATAGTATCCGATAAACAACAATATTTGTTAAGACGTGAAAATAACAGCCACATTAGTTTATTAAATTAAATTTATACAGTGTTATATCTCTTTGAAATATATTTAGAAAAATTGATGCTTATACTGCACACTAAATAATTCCCTTAATAATAATAGGCCTTTGTGCGATAAAGAAAAAAAACGAACTTAAAATAGACAAAAATAAAAAATAAAGCTGTTTATTGTGACTCTCATCACAATAATGCAAAAAATTTGTATTTAAAAAAGAAAATAAATCGCTCAAAATCACATTTTCACGAAATTATCCCCATGTGTTAGCGATACCTCACAATTATATAAGATTGTTTTAGCTAATATTATCTTCGATATGGAAAATAATTAGTATAAATGTTTCGTTTAATAACATCGCTGTTCAACAGTGATAAAGTGCTCATACAAAAGTCGTGTGGAGACAAACATGTTAAGTATTTTTAAACCAGCGCCTCATAAAGCCCGGGTAGCAGATCAACAGATAGATCCACTCTATCAGCGCCTACGCTGGCAAATTTTTATGGGGATTTTCTTTGGTTATGCTGCCTATTATCTGGTAAGGAAAAACTTTACCTTGGCAATGCCCTACTTAATAGAGCAAGGTTTTACCAAAGGCGAACTCGGCACAGCACTGTCAGCGATTTCAATTGCATACGGATTCTCAAAATTCATTATGGGTTCCGTTTCAGACCGTTCAAACCCAAGATATTTCTTACCTGCGGGTCTGATACTGGCCGCAGCCGTTATGCTGTTTATGGGTTTCGTTCCGTGGGCAACTTCCAGCATCGCAGTCATGTTTGTCCTGCTATTCCTCTGTGGCTGGTTCCAGGGTATGGGTTGGCCTCCTTGTGGGCGCACCATGGTTCACTGGTGGTCGCAAAAAGAGCGTGGCAAGATAGTATCTGTCTGGAACTGCGCCCATAACGTCGGAGGTGGCTTACCTCCATTGCTGTTCCTACTGGGTATGGCTTGGTTCAATGACTGGAAAGCCGCACTATATATGCCTGCATTAGCAGCTATTTTAGTCGCCCTGATAGTCTTTGCTTTGATGCGTGATACACCACAATCCTGTGGTTTACCTACTATCGAAGAATATAAAAACGATTATCCAACTGATTATACGGAAAAAGATGAAAAAGAGCTGACTGCAAAAGAAATTTTCATGCAGTATGTTCTACCTAATAAATTGCTGTGGTTGATCGCATTTGCCAACATATTCGTCTACTTGCTGCGTTACGGCATTCTTGATTGGTCACCGACTTATCTACAAGAAGTGAAGCATTTTGACGTGAAGTCATATGCTTGGGCCTATTTCTTATACGAATACGCAGGCATACCAGGTACTCTGCTGTGTGGTTGGATGTCTGACAAAGTGTTTAACGGCAACCGTGGCGCAACTGGTGTCTTCTTTATGATATTAGTGACTATCGCCACTGTCGTATTTTGGTTGAACCCAGCAGGCAACCCAATTATTGACATGGCCTGCATGATTATTATCGGTTTCCTGATTTATGGTCCGGTAATGTTAATTGGTTTGCATGCTCTTGAACTGGCACCTAAAAAAGCAGCAGGAACCGCCGCTGGTTTTACTGGTTTGTTTGGTTATTTGGGTGGTTCAGTGTCGGCCGGTGCCATCGTTGGTTTCACCGTTGACCTCGTAGGCTGGAATGGCGGCTTTATTGTCATGATTTCTGGTTGTGTTCTTTCTATTCTGCTGTTGGCAATCGTTATGTTCGGTGAGAAAAAACATAAAGAAGAAATGTCCAACGCACTCGTGAAGTAACATGCTCAACACGGATTAAGCGTTATGGTAATCGCAGCATAATCAATAAGGTTATGCTGCGATTTTAATAATCGAACGTCTTAACTTATTGAATAACGCAATCATCCTGAAAAATTTCCCACTCATCCATATACCAATATCCTATTTGCCATTGATATCAAAGATATTAAAGTCTTATCCAATTTATTGTCATTCATATAAGCTGTTCTTATTAACCACAATTAAATTAGGAATAAATAATTCGTTTCTAATCTTATCACTCTGGTTAATTGACCATAAAAAAACAAAAACGAAAAATAAACTGTACGAAAAAGAAAATTTTTCTGTCATAAAACTGTGACATGATACGGGTAAAATCAATATCACTGATTGTGTTATGAAATTATTTTCTATAAAAAGCGAACTGAGTGATTAATCTATTTTTTTGGCTGTTGACAAAAAGTCGACCATGCAAAACATAACATCATTTTTGTTTAAGATTTTTATTAAAAAATAATGGAGAATCCTGATGCAAACCCCGATCAAGACAATTATGGCTGGCATTCTGTTGGCATCGTCAATATCAGGCATTGCACATGCAGCAGATAAAATTGTCATCGCACACCGTGGTGCCAGTGGCTATTTACCTGAACACACATTGCCAGCCAAAGCCATGGCTTATGCTCAGGGTGCTGATTATCTGGAACAAGATCTGGTTATGACCAAAGATAATGAACTTATCGTACTGCACGACCATTATCTTGACCGCGTAACGGATGTCGCAGAGCGTTTTCCTGATCGTGCCCGCGCTGACGGCCGCTATTACGCCATCGACTTTACCCTGCCAGAAATCAGGTCATTGAAATTCACCGAAGGTTTTGACATTCAGGATGGCAAAAAAATCCAAAGCTATCCCAACCGTTTTCCGATGGGAAAATCTGACTTCCACATCCATACTTTTCAGGAAGAATTGGAGTTTATTCAGGGTCTGAATAAATCAACCGGCAAGAATATTGGTATCTACCCTGAAATAAAAGCACCATGGTTCCATCGTCAGGAAGGCAAGGATATCACCACCAAGGTGCTGGAAGTTCTGAAACAATATGGCTATACCAAAAAAAGCGATAACGTTTATTTGCAATGCTTTGATGCCAATGAGCTGAAACGCATCAAAAATGAGCTGGAGCCAAAACTGGGCATGGATCTGAAACTGGTTCAGCTTATCGCCTATACTGACTGGAATGAAACTTACGAACAAAAACCTGATGGCACTTGGCAAAACTATAGCTATGAGTGGATGTTTAAACCGGGAGCCATGAAAGAAGTGGCAAAATATGCCGATGGGATTGGCCCTGATTACCACATGCTTATCGACGGTAACTCAACGCCAAACAACATCAAATTAACCGGGATGGTCAAAGAGGCGCACGCCAGCCATCTGGTCGTCCACCCTTATACTATCCGCATCGACCAATTGCCAAAATATGCCGCCAGCGGCAATCAGTTGTTTGATATCGTTTTCGACAAAGCCAATGTCGACGGTGCATTCACTGATTTCCCTGATTTAGCGGTGAAATTTTTGGAAAAACAGCACGAACACAAATAATCAGAAAGCATTGTCAAGGGCAGCCCAAAGCTGCCCTGATCATCATTACGAGATCCCCACAGGAAATGCAATCACCTCACTAATCCGCTCAGCACCCAGTGCCAGCATAATCAGGCGATCCACACCGAGTGCAACACCAGAACAATCTGGCAGACCGTGTGCAAGTGCTTCCAGCAGGTATTCATCTATTGGCTGAACAGGCAGCCCCATGGCTTCACGTTTACGGTTGTCCTGATCGAAACGCAAACGCTGTTCGTGGCTATCGGTCAGTTCATGAAAACCGTTCGCCAATTCCATGCCTTTAAAATAGACTTCAAAACGTTCCGCAACACGGTGATCTTCTTTGCTGATTTTGGCCAATGCCGCCTGTGAAGCAGGAAAGTGGTAAATAAACGTCGGTTTTTCAATGCCGATTTGCGGTTCCACGCCCATCACAAAAAGCAATTGCAGCAGGGTATCCCGATCCTCTTCTTGATCTGCGATATTACTGAGATCGAGTTTCGCCGCGACTTCTCGCAATTTCTCTTTACTGGCTGTCAGCGGATCAGTATTCAGATAACGGATGAATGCTTGTTGGTAGGAAAGCGATTCGGCACTTTCACAATCCAAAACTTGTTGCAACAGATCATCAACTTCATTCATCAAGCGGTACATATCGTAATGCGGGCGATACCATTCCAGCATCGTGAACTCTGGGTTGTGATGGCGACCCGCCTCTTCATTGCGGAAACTTTTTCCCATCTGATAGATGGAGCCACTGCCCGCCGCCAATAAGCGCTTCATATGGTATTCGGGGCTAGTCATTAAGTACAAGGTCAAGCCATCTGCCGCTCCCGGCCCGACAAATTCAGTCTGGAAAGGAACCAGATGAACGTCGGTGACAGTAGCCTGACTCATCGCAGGTGTTTCAATCTCCAACACCCCACGATCTGCGAAGAAGCGCCGTATTTCTGCCAGAATTTCTGCCCTTTTCAATAAATTAGCGATAGGGGCACTTGGCTGCCAATTCGCGACTTCGTTCATGTTCCTGCGACTCCAAAATAAAACAAAACGTGCAGTTTACCCGTATCAAGGCCACCAGACAAATTTTCAACACTCAATGGGCGAACGCATTCACTCCTGCCATTTTCTGCAATGCAAGTAGACAGAGTATCCTTTATCTCTATATGGAAAATCATAAGACATAAAATATAAAGTTTTGTTAAACATTTTTCTGATTTTGTTAGAGACAAATTATTAAATGTCAGCATGAGAATAAAAAGGAATTATAAAAATTAGATTAATTTAATATTTATAGAGGGACTGTAAGAATTCCGTCGTAGTTCCATTAATTAACATGGGCCTCCGTGCCCAAGTACCAAAAGGTACGATCTGGAATCAAAGATAATAGATGTAATAAACAAGAGAAAAGCTAACCTCATCTTAAACCCAAATAAGATATTGATCACCAGGGAGGGTGTGGATCGGGTGGTGTACCTTTTACCTCAATCATAATACCTGAAATGTAACCTACTGCAGGTGTAGGTGGATTACCTCCAACTCTTAATGACGTAATATACCTATTTCTATTTTTTAGCGCTTCCAATAATGCGAGATATATTCCAGTTCCACTTATACTATAATCCGCATATGCCAAAATATATACGCGCATTCCAGAGAATGCTGGACTTGTAACTTCCACAAAAAGATTATTATTTAAATAATCAGTTCTAAGTCGGTTAATTTTTACATTACGAAGAACTGTAATCTTATTTTGTGCCATATCATTTGACATTGATTTATCATTATTGTTCATATGATTATTCCTATAATAAATAAGTGAGCTATGAACTCAAAACTAATAGATGTCAACGCCTGAAATATAGCCGACGAAGGGAGTACCTTGATAGGCATCGGCAAATAATGATACTGGTTTACCTGTGGCTAAAGAGTCCAGTAACCCTTCATATGTTGCAAGTCCCCTCATCTGCTCAGAAGGATACTTAAATTCAAAAAAAATATACCCATGTACTGAATCATTAAGAGTGACCCTAATCTGATCATTTCTAGCCTGATCCTGAATCTGATAAATCTGCAACCTGTAAATTTTTACACTGCTATAAGTTGCTTCAACTTCATTTTTATCATTTAGTTTTGATGTATCAACTAAATCTGATTTATCTTTAATATTCATATAGTCACCTGTTAAATAACAATAAACTTTAATCATTTTTTATGGTGGTAATACGCTATATAAAAAAGATATAAAAATATTTATCTGTGATTATCTTAATATATATTTTTTTAAACCCTCTTATTTATAATAGATGTCAACGCCTGAAATATAACCAACAAAGGGAGTACCATGATAGGCATCGGCAAATAATGATACTGATTTACCTGTGGCTAAAGAGTCCAGTAACCCTGCATATGTTGCAAGTCCCCTCATCTGCTCAGAAGGATACTTAAATTCAAAAAAAATATACCCATGTCTTGAATCATTAAGCGTGACCCTAATCTGATCATTCCTAGCCTGATCCTGAATCTGATAAATCTGCAACCTGTAAATTTTTACACTGTTATAAGTTACTTCAACTTCATTTTTGTCATTCAATTTTGATGTATCAACTAAATCTGATTTATCTTTAATATTCATATAGTCACCTGTTAAATAACAATAAACTTTAATCATTTTTTATGGTGGGTAATACGCTATATAAAAAAGATATAAAAACATTTATTTATGATTATCTTAAAATATATGTTTTTTTAAAACCCCCTTTATTTATTTTAGGGGAATCATACATCAAGCAGATCAAAAAATCACCAATGCCATTAATCAAAAAACAAACATATAATCAAAATATATATAATTTTTCTTGTTGTCTTTACACGCAAAAATAACCCAACCACCTGATTAATAACATCTATTAAAACCATTAAATCAAACCATTATTATATATATTGATATATTTATTCAAAAAAATTCATGCAATATATTCAACTTAAACATATCACAAAGGTATATGACATTATTAATTTAATAAGTACCTTAAATTTTATATTAATTGTGGATGTTTGCTCCAATAACATCACGTCCATTAATCACAATAATATGTTTGCATTTTACATTAAAAAATTTGATAAGTAACTTTTCACTCAAAAGGTGAAATACATAAAAACATGCCTCAGATCAACTTTTACCAGCAAAACCCTACAAAACCCACATTCAGATCAAATTTAACCGCCATATTATTAGCTACAATGAAACAATATAACCAGTAAGAGATAGTCAACTTAACATTTTATTTTTATTTATTTTTTTATCCTCACTTGAACAACGGAGAAGCGCAGTGCAAACCATCAATGTCGACCTAGCGATTATCGGAGCTGGTGGCGCAGGGCTACGAGCAGCCATTGCTGCTGCTGAAGCTAATCCCCAGCTCAAGATTGCTTTGATCTCAAAAGTGTATCCTATGCGCAGCCACACTGTGGCCGCAGAAGGCGGATCAGCCGCAGTCACCCAGTCCCAAGATTCTTATGATTTTCACTTTAACGATACCGTGTCTGGCGGGGACTGGCTGTGTGAACAAGATGTGGTTGAGTATTTCGTCAAGCATTGCCCGACCGAAATGATCCAACTGGAACAATGGGGTTGCCCATGGAGCCGCAAAGAAGATGGTTCCATCAATGTCCGTCGTTTTGGAGGCATGAAAATTGAACGCACCTGGTTTGCCGCGGATAAGACCGGCTTTCATATGCTGCATACATTGTTCCAGACTTCCCTGAAATACCCCCAGATCCAGCGTTTTGATGAACATTTTGTGCTCGATATTTTAGTTGATGAAGGGCAAGCCCGTGGTTTGGTGGCATTGAATATGATGGAAGGAACGAAAGTTCAGATCCGTGCCAATGCCGTGATTATGGCCACCGGCGGTGCCGGGCGTGTCTATCGTTACAATACCAACGGTGGTATTGTCACCGGTGATGGAATGGGCATGGCATTCCGCCACGGTGTACCATTGCGTGATATGGAATTTGTGCAATATCACCCAACCGGTCTTCCCGGCTCCGGTATTTTGATGACTGAAGGCTGCCGCGGTGAAGGCGGTATTTTGGTGAATAAAGATGGCTATCGCTATCTGCAAGATTATGGCTTAGGGCCAGAAACACCTCTCGGACACCCTGAAAACAAATACATGGAATTAGGCCCACGCGATAAAGTTTCTCAGGCTTTCTGGCATGAATGGCGCGCCGGACGTACCATCGCCACCCCACGGGGTGATGTTGTGCATCTGGATTTACGTCATTTGGGCGAGAAAAAACTCCTCGAACGCCTGCCCTTTATTTGTGAGCTGGCAAAAGCCTATGTGGGAGTTGATCCTGTCAAAGAACCCATTCCCGTCCGTCCGACCGCACATTACACCATGGGCGGAATCGAAACCGATCAGCAATGTGAAACTCGCATCAAAGGGTTATTCGCTATCGGGGAATGTTCTTCTGTCGGACTGCATGGCGCAAATCGCCTCGGTTCCAACTCTCTGGCAGAGCTGGTTGTCTTTGGTCGTCTGGCGGGTGAAGAAGCCGTCAGGCATATTCAGGAAGCTACCCCTGCCAATGATAGCACCCTGAATGCCCAAACCCGCGATATCGAGGAGAAGCTCAATAATCTCTTGAACCAGAAAGGCGGTGAAAGCTGGGCCAAAATCCGTGATGAGCTGGGAACGTCCATGGAAGAAGGCTGCGGTATTTACCGTACACCAGAACTGATGCAGAAAACCATCGACAAAATTGCCGAATTAAAAGAACGCTTCAAACATATCGGAATCAGCGACCGCTCCAGTGTATTCAATACTGACCTGCTTTACACTATTGAGCTGGGCTTTGGTTTGGATGTTGCTGAGTGTATGGCCCATTCAGCGCTCAACCGCAGAGAATCACGTGGTGCCCACCAGCGCCTTGATGAAGGTTGTACCGAACGTGACGATGAGAATTTCTTGAAGCATACACTGGCTTTTTACACGCCTGAAGGTGCCCCCCGTCTGGAATACAGTGATGTGAAGATCACTAAATCTCAACCAGCGAAGCGCGTATACGGCGGTGAAGCGGCAGCGCAAGAGAAAAAACAGAAGGAGAAAGCGAATGACTGAGATGAAAAACCTGAAAATGGAAGTCATGCGCTATAACCCCGAAGTGGATAGTGAGCCTTATTTCACCACTTATGAAGTTCCTTACGATGAGCAAACTTCACTGTTGGATGCATTGGGCTACATTAAGGATAACTTGGCGCCTGATCTTTCTTACCGCTGGTCGTGCCGAATGGCTATCTGTGGCTCCTGCGGCATGATGGTGAACCGCGTCCCTAAACTGGCCTGTAAAACCTTTCTGCGGGAATATCCACAAGGCATGAAAGTTGAAGCGCTGGGCAATTTCCCGATTGAACGGGATTTGGTTGTCGACATGACGCACTTCATTGAGAGCCTGGAAGCCATCAAGCCTTACATCATCGGCAATGATCGCAAACCGGTTGATGGCCCGAACGTGCAGACCCCTGCCCAAATGGCGAAATATCATCAATTCTCGGGGTGTATCAATTGTGGCCTCTGTTATGCCGCTTGCCCCCAATTTGGCCTGAATCCTGAATTCATCGGGCCTGCAGCGATCACTCTGGCACATCGTTACAACCTTGATAACCGCGATAATGGCAAGAAAGAGCGTATGCCACAAATCAACAGCGATAACGGGGTTTGGTCTTGTACTTTCGTGGGTTATTGCTCTGAAGTCTGCCCGAAACATGTTGACCCGGCCGGTGCCATCCAGCAAAGCAAAGCTGAAAGCGCCAAAGATTTCCTTATCTCTATGCTGAAACCACAATAAGGGAGGAAAAATCAATGACAACCAAACGCAAACCCTATGTGCGCGGCATGGAAACCAATTGGTGGCGTAAACTGGGTTTTTATCGCTTTTATATGCTGCGTGAAGGGACATCTGTTCCGACGGTGTGGTTCAGCCTGCTGGTACTTTACGGTCTGTTTGCCCTGAAAAATGGCCCTGAAAGCTGGGCGGGTTTTGTCTCTTTCCTGCAAAACCCGGCTGTACTGCTGATAAATATCATTACCCTGCTGGCGGCTTTGCTGCACACGAAAACTTGGTTTGAACTGGCACCCAAAGCACTCAATATCATTGTCAAAAATGAAAAAATGGCACCCGGGCCAATTATCAAGCTATTGTGGGCTGTCACAATTATCGCGACTGCCGCGATTCTCGGCGTTGCACTATGTCTATAACCCCCAAGGAGGATCTGATGAATCAAGTACCTAAACGTTCCGACGAACCAATTTTCTGGGGGCTGTTTGGTGCCGGTGGCATGTGGAGCGCCATTGTTGGCCCTGCCATTATTTTGTTGCTGGGAATTTTGCTGCCGCTCGGTCTGGCACCAGAAGCGCTTTCTTATGAGCGGATTTTGACATTCTGCCAAAGTTTTGTCGGCCGCATCTTTTTGTTGTTGATGATAAGCCTGCCATTATGGTGTGGATTGCACCGCATCCACCACGGGATGCACGATCTGCAAGTTCATATCCCTGCCAGTAAGTGGGTATTTTATGGTGCGGCGGCTATTTTGAGTGTTGTTGCTGTTATTGGGGTATTTACGTTGTAATTGCGGTATGCCTGCTGTCTTTCAAGATGCGGCCTTATTGGCTGCATCTTGAAAATCATTGGATATCAATATTGTTTTTGTCGCATTACCTGAAATTGGCAAAGGTCTTGGTTTTTCAGAACAAACATTACAATGGGTTGTGAGTGCATACACCGTATTTTGTGGTGGATTTCTACTTTTTGGTGGCCGGGCAACCGACCTGTTAGGCCAGAGGAGAATGTTCATTACGGCTCTCTGGCTATATGCGATTTCATCCTTGATAGGTGGGCTTGACTGGCGCCCAGAAGTCATTATTGCGGCTCAGGCAGTACAGGTGATCGGCGGTGCGTTTCTATTCCCTGCAACATTATTTTCAATAAGCACAAAAATATCATACTGTTAGAGTGAAACGCATACTGATGTTATTTCGCATCCGTAGAACGGCGTCTATCATTTCTTTCCGCCGTTTATGAACGTTTTTACCCCACAGCTCAAACTAATTTCTCTGGCAGGAGGAACAAGTATTCTTTCTTAACACGGTGGCACGCGCCGTCTGCTGAACGGAATTTGATTAAAGCAAAGTGCCGGATAAAAAAACCAGCACTTTGTCAGTAACCTGAAGTCTGCGGTCGAACCGCAGACTTTTTACTAAAAATTAAAGCAAGTTCCTTAGAATTTATAAGAAATAGTGGCTTTATAAGCGCGTCCTTTCTCTTCTTGTCCCTTATAAGTATTCAGGTAATAAGACTGCTCGTTGTAACGTTTATCAAAGATATTATCGATACCAAGCTGAATTTCTGTATTTTTCCATGAACCAGATTTCGGTGCCCAGGAAATATATGCATCACTGATGCCATAGCCAGGTTTATGTATAGTTACAATTTTACCGCTATCAGTCCCTTTTGCGTCTGTAGCGCGGATAAACCGGGAGTTCCAACCAAGTTCAATATCAATTTTATCAAATAAATAACTTCCACCGATAGTGAAGGAATCACCTATAGTCGGGGTAAATTCTCGTCTTTTGTCAAACAACTCATTACCTTTAAGGATCTTATTGTCCGCTTTGGCATAAGTCGCCCTTAAAGACAGGTTATTCAATTGATATTTGGTTGATAATTCAAACCCTTCCAATCTAGATTTAGGAATATTATGAAGTTCACTCTTGGCTAACGTGGTAGCCAGATTTTTGAAATTGGTCTGGAATACTTTACCAATGACAGTAAATGAGTCATTTTCAGCAAAAACATTAGGATATGTTCCCGCCGCACCCGTTTCTATGTTGTAACCCGTTGTGGCTGTTAAGTTGGCATTTTGGTTGCTTGGCCCCATACCAATCTCTTTACCCAATGGGCCTCTGAAAAGTTCAGTATAGTTGGTAAATAATGTTGTTGACGCACCAAGTTCGTATTTCAAACCAAGGGCTTTTGAAAAGTGGGAATATGTTCTCTCAAAAGGCTCATTCTTTTTATTAATCGTATTGTATTGGTAGTGATCCCATCTGACGCCCGGAATAATATGGAAATCAGCTAACTGAATGTCATCTTCCAGATAAATAGATGATGATTTCCCTGCTTCCACTGCTTTTTTGCGTATATTTTCTGCTTCATCAGTGTACGCCATTCGGGTATCAAAATACTCATATCCATAAGTTAAGGTATGGAAAAGCTTCTGAGTGTCAAATCTAGAAACATTGCGCGCCCTGATCCCCTGGGTTTCAACAATACTGTCAAATCCCTTACCTGGACCATTAACTTCTTTCATATGAGTGAAGCTTTGTTCTGTATGATAAGCAGAAATTTTTAAATCAATTAAGTCATTATCGACAGGTACATATCGATAAGAAATATTGTAAGCATCGCGCTCTGAAGCGTACTTCGCTTTTTTTCCTTTATTTACATCAGGGCCAAAATTCAATCTGAAATTCGTATCTGCATCATTTTTATAATGCTCTTTTGATACATTGATATATTGCTCATCAGTCAGATTAAACTTTGATTTTACTAAGTAGTTAACCAATTTCCCATCGGTAGGAATTGATTCTCTCCCGAGATTATCTCTGCCCGTTTTAGCATCACCCATATTGCGATGGTTAAAGTAACCCAATAAATCAACTGCCCCCAATCTTCCATAGGCAGCTAAAGATTGCTGGAATTCAGAGCCATTACTGACGTAGCTTAATTTGCCTTTTGCGCCAAATAATTGATCCGCTTCTAATAAATCACTGGCATCAACGGTCTCAAATTTTAATGCTCCACCAAGGGCACCAGTATCATAGGTAATACTGTTTGTACCAACATTAATATCAACTTGCTTGAGCATTTCAGGATCTATGCTGTAGTTTCCAGCATGATGGAAGTGATAACCCTCTTGTCTTGCACCATCAACTGTTACGTTGATGAATTGATCATCCATGCCCCGGATTTTGAAACGCTGTCCCAAAGCGCTAGGATGGCCGGCTTGTACGCCCGGTACATTCTTTAAAATTTCGCCGACACTTTGTGCCTGTCTGACTTTGATTTCGTTACGGCCAATTTTCCCACCATCTTGTTCTGCATTGTTACTTGCAATAACAACAATGGTGTCGCCAGTCGTATTCGATTTTTGGATTTTGTTTTCTGTGGTTGCTAGTGCGTTGCTGGAAATAAGAGCAGTCAACATAGATGCTGACATCAAAGGAGCACACAAGCCATTTTTGGCCAGCGTTGCGTAAATTTTAGTGATTTTTGTCATTTTTTTCGGAGATAGATATTATTGAGACGCATTATTATTTACATTTAGATTGTAAATGCAATTAACTTTAACGGTTCATAGCGAAAAAATTTTTCAAATCAATCTTATCAACCCAAATTCACCAGTGCTTAGTTACCTATGTCCCAAGGATTGGCTTCCCCTCTGTCACGCTGGATCTCGAAATTTCTTGGGTATAAAAACAGTACGCATTTTATTGCAAATTGGCCGATTGATACCCTTCCTTTTGTTTATCGCGTCTAAACACTTTTACCCCAACGCAATGGTAGCTCGACTGTTTACTTTTGAATGTAGGAAAACCGGCTTTCAGTTTTGGGTTGAAGAAGTAGGAAAAAGCCACATCAAGATGGATCACCGCTTGTTGCAACGCGATGGGATCATATTCTTTTAGCCACCCGTATTGGCGGGATTTTTTAACTACAGATAGCAGAGGTTTGAGATCTTTGCGGGACTTAAACTCATTCCATTGTGTTTGTAAATGTGTTTTTTAATGTGCAGAGCCTTGTTGTACGCGAAACGTACTGCACCGAACTGGGCATTCAGATATTCTGCCTGTTCCGGTGTCGGATATAGGCGTACTTTTGTGGCTCTTAACATAGTCAGCGCTCATGGGTAGAGTTCATTTATTTTAACCGGTTAAAAGGATATATCCATTGCGTCATCAACATGGATGACTGGCAGGTTTTCTCCGAAAAAAACACAGCGTCAGCAAGCGGGTTGTGCATCTGATTCTTACGGCAAAGTCCCGCAGGAAGCGCTTTGACGGACGAATGATAGCGCAATGACATGAGGCATTCGGTTCTGCTGCAGCAAAACTTGAGTGCGAAATACCGGAGATGGAGGGAGAATCAGACCCTGTACACCTTTTGGTGGCTTATCCGCCAAAGCTGGCAGTCAGGCGTGATGGTCAATAATTTAAAATCCGTCTCGTCGCGTCTGCTGCGCCAGCAACATACTCAGCTTCGGATGCAAAGCAAAACAGGTCTGTTCGGGTCGAGATCTTACTTCGTCTGTAGCGCCGGAGGAGCCACAATTGAAACGCTGAGAGCTTACGTTCAGAGTCAGTCAGTGCCTGATTGATCTTTAAAGCCCTTCGGACTTTTCACCTGATATCCCCGCCCGCACTGGACGAGGGTTTACGGCGGATTTTGCTAATTATTCAAAAAATTTTTGCTACTCAATATTAGCCAGTATGCTTTCTGCTTCCAGATAATCTCCCGCTTGCGCACAAAATGTGATTTTTCCCGAACAATGAGCGCTGATTTGTATTTCCATTTTCATCGCTTCCATCACCGCAATAACATCACCGTTATTCACTTGCTTGCCTTCATCAATTAACCATGAATGCAATATGCCGGAAATAGGTGCTTTTACCCGACGAGGATCTGTCAGTTCACCTTCCTTTGCCACTGGCTGCGTCTGGGAAAGTGAGTGCTCACTTGAAGGAACAAGCTGTGTTAACCCCGCCAATAAATCCGACGGCAACCCCAATTCATGCCTTCGGCCGTCGATCTCAATAAATGTACGGGTGATACTTTTATCTGCCGTGGCAGGCTGGCGAGGCAAGCTTTGTAGTTCATTAGCAAAATCTGTTTCTATCCAACGGGTATGGACATGAAATTCATCGCTGGAAATAAAATCATCGTGTTCCATCACAGCTTGATGAAACGGTAGCACCGATGCCACCCCCTGAATTTTGAATTCCTGCAATGCCCGACGGGCGCGGGAAATAGCTTGTTCGCGCGTTGCTCCTGTAACGATTAATTTCGCCATCAATGAGTCAAATGTAGCCGGAACAGTAGAACCCGTTATCACGCCTGAATCCAATCGAATACCAGGGCCTGAAGGCGGAATAAATTCATTGATAGTGCCAGATGTTGGTAAAAAGCCTTTACCGGCATCTTCCGCATTAATGCGGAATTCAAAGGAATGTCCCCTAGGCTTCGGTGTTTCTTGAATACTCAGCGGATAACCTTCTGCTATTCGTAATTGTTCGATCACCAAGTCAATGCCTGTGGTTTCTTCCGTGACCGGATGCTCAACTTGCAAGCGAGTATTTACTTCCAAAAAAGAGAGCGTGCCATCAGCACTTAGCAAAAATTCTACCGTGCCTGCTCCCACATAATTAGCTTCTGCGCAAATAGCTTTTGCAGACTGATAAATGCGTTCTGTTTGCTCCTGCGTTAGGAATGGAGCCGGAGCTTCTTCCACCAGTTTCTGATTGCGACGCTGCAAAGAGCAATCACGGGTTCCAAGTACAACTACGTGGCCCTGTTTATCTGCAATCACTTGTGCTTCTATGTGACGGGGTTTATCCAAAAATTGTTCAATAAAGCATTCTCCTCGCCCGAATGCTGCCGTCGCTTCGCGTACTGCCGAGTGATAAAGTTCGATAACTTCATCCTGTCGCCAAGCCACTTTCAAACCTCGGCCACCTCCGCCAAATGCGGCTTTAATGGCGATCGGCAAACCATGTTTTTCCGCAAAATCGACAACTTCCTGTACATCGTTTACAGGTTCTGCCGTGCCAACCACCAAAGGTGCACCCACTTTCTGGGCAAGTTTACGCGCCTTTACCTTATCGCCAAGCTCATCAATCGTGTCAGGATTCGGCCCAATCCAAATTATCCCCGCCTCAATGACAGCTCGGGCAAATTCTGACCTTTCAGACAGAAAACCATAGCCGGGGTGTATCATCGTTGCCCCTGACTGCTGCGCTATCGTCAGTATGCGAGGAATATTGAGGTAAGTTTCGGTGGGGCTATTTCCTCCCAAACTATACGCTTCATCAGCCAATTGCACATGCTGGGCATGAATATCAGCATCCGCATAAACGGCTATTGTCTGTATTCCATAATCACGGCAAGCACGAATAATACGGACAGCGATTTCACCACGGTTAGCGATCAACACTTTCTTGGTTTTATTTGAGGATGCCTGCTTAAGCTCATTCTTTTCTGTATCGTCTGCAATATTCGCAGTAGTGCCCGTAGAAATAGTACTTATAGGAATGGTATTCATAGGAAATATTTGCTCCCTTGAATTTCATGGAATTGGCTGATGGGATTAAAGCGAATTTTGGCGTTAACAGGGATCTGGCCTGCCAGATCAAGGTGATAATCTGCCACTGAAGCGATAACTGGGTATCCTCCCGTCAGTGGGTGGTCAGCCAAAAATAATACAGGCTGCCCGCTGGCCAGAATTTGAATTGCCCCCGCACAAGTGCCTTCGCTAGGTAGCTCCTGTGTCTTAATCCGAGAGAGTGAACACTCACCATTTAATCGAAGCCCAATGCGGTTGGATTGAGGTGTCACTTGCCAAACCTGCTTGCTCAATAATTCGATGGCTTCTTGCGTAAACCAATCAGTACGAGGCCCAAGTATCACGTCTAATTCCACAATGGCATCTTTATTCGGCATATCAAACACTGCTGTTTCAGAACAAGATACCGCAGTACTGTGCAATGGATGGCGAATTCCCAGTTTGTCATGTACCTTCAACGGCGCAGGCCCAATATTGGACAAAGTATCGAATGAATGGCTGGATAAGACAGCAGGAATAGCAAAACCGCCACGTACAGACAAATAAGAACGCATACCGGCAGCAGGAGTACCAAGTGATATTTCGTCGCCATCGTTCAAATCGATGGGTTGGTAAGTATTTACATTGATAATGTCCCCTGGTGGGGTCTTTATCTCTATTGGACAAGGCGCACCTGTTATTGCAACCAACATCTGCCCGTGCGCTTGTGTTTTGAATCCGCCCTGTACGATTTCCAGACAAGCTTGATCGGTTGGATTACCAACAATGCGATTTGCACTGCGCAAAGCACTTTTGTCCATCGCCCCAGATCCTGAAACCCCTGCTCCTGATTGCCCAATACGCCCCAAATCTTGAAATAAAGTTTGCAATCCAACAGACAAAATTTCTAAATGGCAACAATCCTCGGGCAACGAGGTTCTATTTTCGGGCGTATGTTTCGGTAAACTCACCGTTGCAGGAAGATGACCAGCATCCCGAAAATTAACGCGATAGCCTGGTTGCAATAAAGCCGGTGATGGACGCGAAAGATCCCACATTCGCTCGGTTGTTATACCGATAAGTTGCCAGCCACCAGGGCTTGCCTGCGGATAAACACTGCTAAACTCCCCAGCAAGCGCAACAGCTCCAGCCGGAATTCGTGTCCTTGGCGTTTTCCTACGGGGAATATCCCACTGAGAAGTTTCCGACACCATGTAAGCAAAACCGGGAGCAAATCCGGTAAAAGCCACGGTATATTCATTTTCGGTGTGGCAGAGGATCACTTCCTGAACAGAAATGCCTAATGTTTCAGCAACAACAGCAAGATCGTCACCATTGTAATGCACGGGGATCTCTACCTGTTTTCCCGCCACATAGCGACGTTCCTGCAAGTCACGGCTACCAATTTCTGCTGCCAATTGCTGGGCTGATATTTTTATCGGCCTAAAGCGGATCATCAGCGTCCTTGCGGCCGGGATAACTTCTTCAATCCCCAAGACTGGCTCCACATTCAATGAATCCAGCAATGCCAGTGTTTCTGCCAATCCATTTAGTTCAACCATCATGGTATTGAAGTTTACGGGTAAAAAACGCAAAGCTATCTCCCTAAGTCATCAACAATATCTATGGGATTCTTTTTCATGAATAAATGAACGGATAGTGATCCCTGCCTGCTGCAAAACAGATTTAACCTGTCTTGCCATGTCTACCGCCCCCGGGCTGTCACCATGAACACAAATAGAATCCGCTTGAATCGGCGTGAATTTACCATCAATGGATTCAACACCTCCCTCTGTCACAAGCTGCAACATGCGCTTAGCGACCAGATCAGCATCGTATAAGACTGCCCCCGCTTCACGACGGGAAACCAATTCACCCTTCGAGGTATAGGCGCGATCCGCAAATGCTTCCGCTATGGTTTTTAACCCTCTTTCCTTTGCCCACTTGAGAATGTTTGATCCCGCCAAGCCAACCAATGCAAGAGAGGGATCAATTGCCAGAATGCCTTCAATAACAGCAGTCGCCTGATATTCATCATTGGCAATTGTGTTGTACAGCGCGCCATGGGGTTTGACATAATTCAGTGTAGTTCCTGCCGCAACAGCCAATCCTTGCAAGGCACCAATCTGGTAAATGACATCTGCGCTCAGTTCATGGCTGGCAATATCCATTTTACGGCGCCCAAAACCGACTAAATCGGGATAAGAAACATGAGCACCAACCACGACATTGTTTTCTTTAGCTGATTTTAATGTTCGCAAGATCCCTACAGGATCCCCGGCATGGAAACCACACGCAACATTAGCACTACTGACAACCTCCAATATTGCATCATCGTCCCCCATGCGCCATTGCCCAAAACTTTCACCCAAGTCACTATTTAAATCGATTGTTTTTATCATGATAATTTCCTTAAGATAATTTCAAAAACTCAAAGATTGAATCGATAGACATCGCTCCCATGTACCACGTCAGCACACATGTAATCGCACCTGACCACAGCAACCAGCGGGGATAAACGTATCCTCCCATCAAATCAGCACGTTTCCAGCCAACATAAACAAAGATAGTCAAACCAAGGGGAAGAATAAGCCCATTGAAACCACCGGCAAAAACCAGTAAAGCAGCCGGAGGGGTTCCCATTAACAGATAAACAACCAACGATATGGCAATAAAGGATAACGTTGCAATATTGCGTCGACGCTCAGTCAAGTGCTGGCGGAACACACTAAAAAAAGAAATCGAGGTATAGGCAGCACCAATAATGCTGCTAATTGCCGCAGCCCAAACGATCAGGCCAAAAATACGTAATCCAAATTCGCCCGCCGCAGCCTGAAAAGCTTGTGAGGCAGGGTTGGCTGTTTTACTTGCAATATCAAGTGTCACGCCGCTGGCAACAACACCCAATATGGCAAGAAATAGTAGATATCGCATCAAACCAACAACCAGAATGCCTTTGGTTGCCGCACTGGAAACGACTTTGAGATTTTCAGGGCCAACCGCGCCTTTATCCAGCAAACGGTGAGCGCCTGCGTAACAAATGTAACCACCAACAGTTCCGCCAACAATGGTTGTGATGGTGGCGAAATTGATTTCATCCGGCAGTACTGTTTGCCGCAAAGCCTCTCCCACCGGTGGATTAGAGACTATTGCCACAAACAACGTCATAACTATCATGATAAGTCCCAATATCACAATAATGCGATCAATGGCGACGCCCGCTTTACGGGAGGCAAAAATGTAAATCGCTATCAAAGCACTCAACAACCCTCCCCATTTTGGATCCAAGCCCATCAGGGCATTAAGCCCCAACCCAGCTCCCGCGATATTTCCGATGTTAAATACCAATCCACCGAAAATGACTAATGCTGCCAGTACATAACCACTTCCCGGAATAGCGGCATTCGCAATATCAGCGGATTGCATTTTGGTTAATATGACAACCCGCCAAATATTCTGTTGCACCACAAAATCGATCAAAATAGAGGCTAAAATGCCAAAGGCAAAAGCAGCTCCCATCGTCGCAGTAAATGTAGCCGTTTGGGTTATAAACCCCGGCCCAATCGCTGATGTTGCCATAAGAAAAACAGCAGCAATCAAAGATGAACGCCGATTCGATGCAAAATTTATCGTTTCTTGTTTTACTGTTTCTTGCATAGCCATAAGCCATCTTCCCCTGTCATCAATATCTTACTTTATTCTTTCCTAAGCAATATCCATACCATTGTGGAACCAAAACTTATAATTGTTTAATTAAAGTGACTTTATTGTTGAACAATAAATAGAACTTGGCGAGAAAATAGGCAAATGAAATTGTGTTATTGATCTCCAAAGCTAGATAGAGATCACTTTATTGATTTGTGATGCTAAGACTATGATCAAAATGCACATTTTTAGTGCATAAAGTCATTTCATGTTGCCCCATATTGGTTCAAGGATGGCTACTTGCTGGCTATCAGGGAATATGTGAAGATTCACCTTGATGTAAACGTTGAAGGTGCTCTTTGAAAGTATCTACTATTGGCATTGGACATTAAATCTAACGGATGACTATGACAAAAGACCATTCTCCCCAGATTTTGAGTAAAAGGATCGCCGAAACTATAAGAAATAAGTTGGTTGTTGGGGAGTTATTGCCAGGGCAACGACTATCAGAAGCCACCTTGAGTAAACAACTTGAAATTTCACGCAATACATTACGCGAAGTGTTCCGACTTCTTACACAGGAAGGCCTGCTCAAGCATGAACCTAATCGTGGTGTATTTGTCGCTACTCCCGATATTGCTTCAATTATTGATATCTATCGAGTTCGGCAGCTGGTTGAGTGTCAGGCTCTGGCTCAGTCTTACCCAATGCACCCCAGTGTTGCCAAAATGAAACAAGCTGTTGATAGCGCGCAGCAATGTCGTGATAAACAAGATTGGATTGGTGCCGGCACAGCAAATATGCATTTTCATGCCGCGATTGTAGAGTTAACAGATAGTGAAAGATTGATCGCGTTCTATCGCAACATCTCCGCAGAACTTCGACTGGCTTTTGGTGTTTTGAACGACCCCGAGCTTTTATATGCGCCCTATATTGATAAGAATGCCCATATTCTAGAGTTGATTAATTCCGACCAAAATAAATTGGCTGCAAACAAGATGAAAGAATATTTGGAATTATCGGAAAGAACTGTATTGGCAGCTTATACGCGAAAAAGTAGTTAATTGTTACGAAAAGACCCGATAAACACTCGAATATTCAAAATACGGAGCGTTATTTTTGTCCTATTTTAAGTTTGTGCTAAAGCGTTTTGGGACTATTTTTAAAAGTGCCAGACGCAAAAAAGCCATCCGGTGAAGGATGGCTTTTCTGGCTAATTGATGTCTGGCAGTGTCCTACTCTCACATGGGGAGACCCCACACTACCATCGGCGCTACGGCGTTTCACTGCTGAGTTCGGCATGGGGTCAGGTGGGACCACCGCGCTATTGCCGCCAGACAAATCCTGTTTTCAATCCCGAACAAGCTGTTTTCTCTCATCTGAAACCCGTCTCTTCTTTATACTCCACAAAACACCTTCGGTGTTGTCAGGTTAAGCCGCACGGTTCATTAGTACTGGTTAGCTCAACGTCTCGCAACGCTTACACACCCAGCCTATCCACGTCCTCGTCTCGAACGTTCCTTTAGGACTCTCAAGGAGTCAGGGAAGACTCATCTCAAGGCAAGTTTCCCGCTTAGATGCTTTCAGCGGTTATCTCTTCCGCACGTAGCTACCGGGCAATGCCATTGGCATGACAACCCGAACACCAGTGGTGCGTCCACTCCGGTCCTCTCGTACTAGGAGCAGCCCCTTTCAATCTTCCAACGCCCACGGCAGATAGGGACCGAACTGTCTCACGACGTTCTAAACCCAGCTCGCGTACCACTTTAAACGGCGAACAGCCGTACCCTTGGGACCTACTTCAGCCCCAGGATGTGATGAGCCGACATCGAGGTGCCAAACACCGCCGTCGATATGAACTCTTGGGCGGTATCAGCCTGTTATCCCCGGAGTACCTTTTATCCGTTGAGCGATGGCCCTTCCATTCAGAACCACCGGATCACTAAGACCTACTTTCGTACCTGCTCGAGCCGTCACTCTCGCAGTCAAGCTAGCTTATGCCTTTGCACTAACCTCACGATGTCCGACCGTGATTAGCTAACCTTCGTGCTCCTCCGTTACGCTTTGGGAGGAGACCGCCCCAGTCAAACTACCCACCAGACACTGTCCGCGACCCGGATAACGGGCCGACGTTAGAACATCAAACATTCAAGGGTGGTATTTCAAGGATGGCTCCATGCAGACTGGCGTCCGCACTTCCGGGCCTCCCACCTATCCTACACATCAAGGCTCAAGGTTCAGTGTCAAGCTATAGTAAAGGTTCACGGGGTCTTTCCGTCTTGCCGCGGGTACACTGCATCTTCACAGCGAGTTCAATTTCACTGAGTCTCGGGTGGAGACAGCCTGGCCATCATTACGCCATTCGTGCAGGTCGGAACTTACCCGACAAGGAATTTCGCTACCTTAGGACCGTTATAGTTACGGCCGCCGTTTACTGGGGCTTCGATCAAGAGCGTCGCGTTGCCGCTAACCCCATCAATTAACCTTCCAGCACCGGGCAGGCGTCACACCGTATACGTCCACTTTCGTGTTTGCACAGTGCTGTGTTTTTATTAAACAGTTGCAGCCAGCTGGTATCTGCGACTGGCCTCGGCTCCGGGAGCAAGTCCCTTCACCTGACGCCAGCGTGCCTTCTCCCGAAGTTACGGCACCATTTTGCCTAGTTCCTTCACCCGAGTTCTCTCAAGCGCCTGAGTATTCTCTACCTGACCACCTGTGTCGGTTTGGGGTACGATTCAATGTTACCTGGAGCTTAGAGGCTTTTCCTGGAAGCAGGGCATCAACCACTTCAGCACCGTAGTGCCTCGTCATCACGCCTCAGTGTTATTGGCCGTCCGGATTTACCAAGACGCCCCACCTACACGCTTAAACCGGGACAAACCGTCGCCCGGCTGGCCTAGCCTTCTCCGTCCCCCCTTCGCAGTAACACCGAGTACAGGAATATTAACCTGTTTCCCATCGACTACGCCTTTCGGCCTCGCCTTAGGGGTCGACTCACCCTGCCCCGATTAACGTTGGACAGGAACCCTTGGTCTTCCGGCGAGCGGGTTTTTCACCCGCTTTATCGTTACTTATGTCAGCATTCGCACTTCTGATACCTCCAGCGGCCCTCACAGGCCACCTTCAACGGCTTACAGAACGCTCCCCTACCCAACAACACAAACGTGTCGCTGCCGCAGCTTCGGTGCATGGTTTAGCCCCGTTACATCTTCCGCGCAGGCCGACTCGACCAGTGAGCTATTACGCTTTCTTTAAATGATGGCTGCTTCTAAGCCAACATCCTGGCTGTCTGAGCCTTCCCACTTCGTTTCCCACTTAACCATGACTTGGGGACCTTAGCTGGCGGTCTGGGTTGTTTCCCTCTTCACGACGGACGTTAGCACCCGCCGTGTGTCTCCCGTGATAACATTCTTCGGTATTCGCAGTTTGCATCGGGTTGGTAAGTCGGGATGACCCCCTAGCCGAAACAGTGCTCTACCCCCGAAGATGAATTCACGAGGCGCTACCTAAATAGCTTTCGGGGAGAACCAGCTATCTCCCGGTTTGATTGGCCTTTCACCCCCAGCCACAAGTCATCCGCTAATTTTTCAACATTAGTCGGTTCGGTCCTCCAGTTAGTGTTACCCAACCTTCAACCTGCCCATGGCTAGATCACCGGGTTTCGGGTCTATACCCTGCAACTTAACGCCCAGTTAAGACTCGGTTTCCCTGCGGCTCCCCTATGCGGTTAACCTTGCTACAGAATATAAGTCGCTGACCCATTATACAAAAGGTACGCAGTCACACCCACAAGGGGTGCTCCCACTGCTTGTACGTACACGGTTTCAGGTTCTCTTTCACTCCCCTCGCCGGGGTTCTTTTCGCCTTTCCCTCACGGTACTGGTTCACTATCGGTCAGTCAGGAGTATTTAGCCTTGGAGGATGGTCCCCCCATGTTCAGACAGGATACCACGTGTCCCGCCCTACTCATCGAACTCCCGGCCTGTGCATCTTCGTGTACGGGGCTATCACCCTTTACTGCACGCCTTTCCAGGCGTTTCCACTGACACACAAGCCGTTGCTGGTTCTGGGCTCCTCCCCGTTCGCTCGCCGCTACTGGGGGAATCTCGGTTGATTTCTTTTCCTCGGGGTACTGAGATGTTTCAGTTCCCCCGGTTCGCCTCGCTTGACTATGAATTCATCAAACGATAGTGCAACGGATTGCACTGGGTTTCCCCATTCGGACATCGCCGGCTATAGCGGTTCATATCACCTTACCGGCGCTTTTCGCAGATTAGCACGTCCTTCATCGCCTCTGACTGCCTAGGCATCCACCGTGTACGCTTAGTCGCTTAACCTCACAACCCGAAGGTGTCTTCAGGTTGGAGTCTATTGAGAGACTCATCAGTCTTACCGTCGCTGACGATAAGCTGATTGTTTCAAATTTTCAGCTTGTTCCAGATTGTTAAAGAGCAAATATGTCACAACACACTCATGTCAATGTGTTCTGAGATACGTTATTGCAGACGAAGAGTATGGTGGAGCTAAGCGGGATCGAACCGCTGACCTCCTGCGTGCAAGGCAGGCGCTCTCCCAGCTGAGCTATAGCCCCATAAATTCCGTATCGTGATGCACAGCAATCTTATTTAGACCAGGCATAAACGGGCGACGCTTATTGAAATAAGCGAGTCTGTTTATAACGCCGGATAAATGAGATTTGGTAGGCCTGAGTGGACTTGAACCACCGACCTCACCCTTATCAGGGGTGCGCTCTAACCACCTGAGCTACAAGCCTATGCCGATACCGTCTCTTCATTCTTTCATCAGACAATCTGTGTGGGCACTGCACAAAATCCACTATCTTTAGGTAAGGAGGTGATCCAACCGCAGGTTCCCCTACGGTTACCTTGTTACGACTTCACCCCAGTCATGAATCACAAAGTGGTAAGCGCCCTCCCGAAGGTTAAGCTACCTACTTCTTTTGCAACCCACTCCCATGGTGTGACGGGCGGTGTGTACAAGGCCCGGGAACGTATTCACCGTAGCATTCTGATCTACGATTACTAGCGATTCCGACTTCATGGAGTCGAGTTGCAGACTCCAATCCGGACTACGACAGACTTTATGAGTTCCGCTTGCTCTCGCGAGGTCGCTTCTCTTTGTATCTGCCATTGTAGCACGTGTGTAGCCCTACTCGTAAGGGCCATGATGACTTGACGTCATCCCCACCTTCCTCCGGTTTATCACCGGCAGTCTCCCTTGAGTTCCCACCATCACGTGCTGGCAACAAAGGATAAGGGTTGCGCTCGTTGCGGGACTTAACCCAACATTTCACAACACGAGCTGACGACAGCCATGCAGCACCTGTCTCACGGTTCCCGAAGGCACTTCAGCATCTCTGCCAAATTCCGTGGATGTCAAGAGTAGGTAAGGTTCTTCGCGTTGCATCGAATTAAACCACATGCTCCACCGCTTGTGCGGGCCCCCGTCAATTCATTTGAGTTTTAATCTTGCGACCGTACTCCCCAGGCGGTCGATTTAACGCGTTAGCTCCGGAAGCCACGCCTCAGGGGCACAACCTCCAAATCGACATCGTTTACAGCGTGGACTACCAGGGTATCTAATCCTGTTTGCTCCCCACGCTTTCGCACCTGAGCGTCAGTCTTCGTCCAGGGGGCCGCCTTCGCCACCGGTATTCCTCCACATCTCTACGCATTTCACCGCTACACGTGGAATTCTACCCCCCTCTACGAGACTCTAGCCAACCAGTCTTAGATGCCGTTCCCGGGTTAAGCCCGGGGATTTCACATCTAACTTAATTGACCGCCTGCGTGCGCTTTACGCCCAGTAATTCCGATTAACGCTTGCACCCTCCGTATTACCGCGGCTGCTGGCACGGAGTTAGCCGGTGCTTCTTCTGCGGGTAACGTCAATCGTAAGCCGTATTCAGACAAACGCCTTCCTCCCCGCTGAAAGTACTTTACAACCCGAAGGCCTTCTTCATACACGCGGCATGGCTGCATCAGGCTTGCGCCCATTGTGCAATATTCCCCACTGCTGCCTCCCGTAGGAGTCTGGGCCGTGTCTCAGTCCCAGTGTGGCTGGTCATCCTCTCAGACCAGCTAGGGATCGTCGCCTAGGTGGGCCGTTACCCCGCCTACTAGCTAATCCCATCTGGGTTCATCCGATGGCGTGAGGCCCGAAGGTCCCCCACTTTGCTCCCAAGAGGTCATGCGGTATTAGCCACCGTTTCCAGTGGTTATCCCCCTCCATCGGGCAGATCCCCAGACATTACTCACCCGTCCGCCGCTCGCCGGCAAAGAAGCACGCTTCTTCCCGCTGCCGCTCGACTTGCATGTGTTAGGCCTGCCGCCAGCGTTCAATCTGAGCCATGATCAAACTCTTCAATTAAAAGTGTTTGATGCTCAAAGAATTATACTGTTAGTTCGTAATGAATTAACTGTTGTTCACTCTTCAAGACTTTAATCTTTTCGCCTTTCGGCGTTTGATAGTGTCCTGCGAGTGCCCACACAGATTGTCTGATTCAGTTGTTAAAGAGCGGGGCAACCGGGAAGGCTCTTCCGGGTTGCGAGGCTGCGTATCTTACGCTTTTCGCCTCCAGAGTCAAGCGTTTATTTTCGCTTTTCTCTCACTTCCCTCAGCGGCATGTCTCAGCTCAGCGTCGGTCAGTGGTGGCGCATTATAGGGAGTTTTACGGATGTGACAATAGTTTTTTTCAAAAAAAATTACTGTTTGCTGCATTACACAGCAAAACCCCTATTTATACCATGTTAAACACAGAGTTATTCACAATTTGATATTTCGACAAAATTTGTCGAGCATCGCGCAAACGTTTGCGCTACAATCAGCGAGGTAAAAATCACCACATGATTTTTTTAGATTGTTTTGAAATGTTATTGCAGAAGCTATTTTTTTCCTCCCAATGGGCGGTTTTTCTCAATAACACATTCTTGTTTTATGAAATTCAAGGGATCACACCAATGCAACAGCTTCGTCCAATCCGTCGTGCCCTGCTGAGTGTTTCTGACAAAGCGGGGGTTGTTGAATTTGCCAAGGCTTTATCCAGTCGTGGTGTTGAACTACTTTCAACAGGTGGCACTGCTCGCCTGCTGTCTGAAGCCGGGCTAAATGTCACCGAAGTTTCGGACCATACAGGATTCCCTGAAATGATGGATGGACGAGTGAAAACGCTGCATCCCAAAATTCATGGTGGCATTTTGGGCCGTCGTGGACTCGATGATGAAGTGATGATGCAACATCAGATTGCACCAATAGATATGGTCGTCGTTAACCTTTATCCTTTTGCCCAAACCGTCGCAAAACCAGGTTGCACTCTGGAGGATGCCATCGAGAACATTGATATCGGTGGCCCGACAATGGTTCGCTCTGCGGCAAAAAACCACAAGGACGTCACAATTGTTGTCAACAACCGGGATTACGCCAAAATCATTGAAGAGATGGATAGCCATCAAAACTCACTGACACACGCCACTCGCTTTGATCTGGCCATCAAGGCATTTGAACATACCGCAGCTTACGACAGCATGATCGCCAATTACTTTGGCAAATTGGTTGCACCTTATCATGGTGAGACGGATCAACCATCAGGGCGTTTCCCCCGCACCCTGAATTTGAACTTCATTAAAAAGCAAGATATGCGTTATGGTGAAAACAGCCATCAAGATGCCGCTTTCTATATAGAAGAAGAAATTACTGAGGCATCAGTTGCGACAGCTACTCAGTTACAAGGCAAAGCGCTTTCTTATAATAATATCGCCGATACTGATGCTGCATTGGAATGTGTAAAAGCCTTTTCTGAACCGGCCTGCGTGATTGTTAAACACGCCAACCCTTGCGGTGTTGCGGTCAGTACTGATATTCATGCAGCTTATAATCAGGCATTCAAAACCGATCCTACCTCTGCATTTGGCGGCATCATTGCGTTTAACCGTGCTCTGGATGCAGAAACGGCCAAGGCCATCATTGAGCGTCAGTTTGTTGAAGTCATTATCGCGCCTTCTATTAATGAAGCTGCCCTGCCGATTCTGGCATCCAAGCAAAATGTCCGTGTTCTGGCGTGTGGCGAATGGCATTCCCCGGTTGCAGGGCTCGACTTCAAACGTGTCAATGGTGGATTGCTGGTACAAGACCGTGATTTAGGTATGGCCGCCGAGGATGACCTACGGGTCGTAACCCAACGTCAGCCAACAGCACAGGAAATGAAGGATGCACTGTTCTGCTGGAAAGTAGCGAAGTTCGTTAAATCCAATGCTATTGTTTATGCCAAAGATAATATGACCGTAGGCATTGGTGCAGGGCAAATGAGCCGTGTTTACTCCGCCAAAATAGCAGGCATTAAAGCAGCAGATGAAGGATTAGACGTTCAGGGATGTGCCATGGCTTCCGATGCCTTCTTCCCATTCCGCGATGGTATTGATGCCGCGGCGGCGGTGGGAGTGAGTTGTGTGATCCAACCGGGAGGTTCCATTCGTGATGATGAAGTTATCGCTGCTGCTGATGAGCACGGTATTGCTATGATCTTCACAGGCATGCGCCATTTCCGCCATTAATATCTTCTGCTTTATATAGGAGTCTTAGATGAACATATTGATTATTGGCAGTGGCGGGAGAGAGCATGCATTGGCATGGAAAGCGGCACAATCCCCTCTGGCAAGTCAGGTTTATGTCGCCCCGGGTAATGCAGGCACTGCATTGGAAACAAATTTAGAAAATGTGGATATTGCCGCAACAGATATTGAGGGCTTGCTGGCATTTGCCCAGAGTCACGATATTGGGCTGACCATTGTGGGGCCTGAAGCGCCACTGGTTATCGGTGTGGTTGATGCTTTTCAGCGGGCGGGACTGACCATCTTTGGCCCGACACAAGCAGCAGCTCAATTGGAAGGCTCCAAAGCCTTCACCAAAGATTTTCTGGCTCGCCACCATATTCCTACTGCGGCCTATCAAAATTTCACTGAGATCAAACCTGCACTGGCTTATTTAGAAAAGACAGGGGTTCCCATTGTCATTAAAGCGGATGGTTTGGCTGCGGGAAAAGGTGTTGTCGTCGCAATGACAATGGAAGAAGCCCAAAGTGCCATCAGCGATATGCTGGCGGGTAATGCATTTGGTGATGCAGGGCATCGCATTGTCATTGAAGAATTTCTGGATGGCGAAGAAGCCAGCTTTATTGTCATGGTGGATGGTAAAAATGTGGTTCCCATGGCGACCAGTCAGGATCATAAACGTGTAGGCGATGGTGATACGGGGCCAAACACCGGAGGCATGGGAGCTTACTCTCCGGCTCCGGTCGTCACGGATGAGATCCACCAGCGAGTCATGGAGAAAATCATTTATCCCACTGTCGAAGGAATGGCGGCTGAAGGCCATACTTATGTTGGCTTTCTCTATGCCGGTCTAATGATTGATAAACAAGGCGAGCCCAAAGTGATCGAGTTTAACTGCCGCTTTGGTGATCCTGAAACCCAACCTATTATGATGCGTCTGCGTTCTGATTTAGTGGAGCTCTGCCTTGCCGGGGCAAAAGGCCAGCTGAACGGAAGAACATCCTCATGGGATCCCCGCCCGGCATTAGGTCTTGTACTGGCAGCGGGAGGATATCCGGCGAATTACGCCAAAGGAGACGTTATCAGGGGATTAACGCGAGAGACAGATACTGATGAAAAGGTCTTTCATGCCGGAACAACCTTTAAGGACGAAGACGTTGTTACTGCGGGCGGGCGTGTTTTATGTGTGACGGCACTGGGTAACGATATTGCGGATGCACAGAAAAAAGCATATTCCGGGGCGGAACACATCAGTTGGGAAGGATGCTTTTACCGTAAGGACATAGGCTACCGGGCAATCGCACGTTTGAAATAGCACAAACCTGAACTGACGAAAGCTAAATACTGTCATTTTCTCTATCAGAGTTTGTCTTTCGTCGGTTCCCAGCGACAAAAATCATCATTTGCGACTAACAGCAGCTGTTTTCCTTCTGGCGAATCCAGCCATGCGATAGTCAACGACCTTGTACTGTTCTTTTGCCTTTCTTTTAGCCAATTCTGGGCTTCAGGTTCAAAATTAATGGAGAGCTGTGCTCCCGCACAAGTCGTTATTTTTCCGCCATGCCACTGCCCTTGAAATAATTTAACGTGCCCGGTTATTAAGGCGCTGCTTATTTTTTCTATTTGTTTGGCATCAAACTGTAAGCGCATGACATCGTTATCCGAAAGCAACTCATTATGCGTTTTTAATTTCCGCAGTTTAAAAATGACTTCGTTATTTTGACCAAAACGTAAAGTTTCTGTCATTGAAGGGCTAACAAATACATCGCGACGAATTTGCCACAAACGGCCGTGCCGGTATTCATAGAAAGTCACTGTGGTATTGTTATTACGGTAGGGGCTGTAAACGCTCATAATAACCTGAGGCTTACTGTTTTGTGAATCCAGGCGCCACAGGCGCACAATGCCGCCATCGGTGACAAAACCACTGGCATTGAAAAGTGGCATTGTTGTTTTAGTCGAACAGGCGCTGAGCAAAGAGATAAACCCTACTGCTAACAGCCCCTGTAGAACCAACAAAAGGGGTTTTCTATTCCCCCTCTCATTTTTTTTTCGCAATTCGATTACTTAACTGCGTCTTTCAAAGCTTTACCAGCGGAGAAAGCAGGTACGTTTGCTGCTGCAATTTTAATTTCTTTACCAGTCTGTGGGTTACGACCAGTACGTTCTGCACGGTGGTTAACTTTGAAAGTACCAAAGCCGACCAACTGAACTGCATCACCATTTTTCAGAGATTCAGTGATTGCATTCAGAGTTGATTCCAAAGCAGCTTTAGCCTGAGTTTTAGTCAGATCTGCGCCTGCTGCGATTGCATCAACTAATTCTGTCTTATTCATAGATTATCCTTACAGTGTGTTTATCGTTTGCAAAGCATCGAGTGCGACGGATATGCCGATTTGACAGCACCCCTGCATACACGCACCGATAGCCACTTCTTTTCGCCCCCCAATGTAGAACAGAGTGAGGGCAAATGTGAAGACTTTAAATTCGGCAAATAAAGCATTAAGTCACGTTTTAAGCGTTACTGCTCCAAATTTATGCCGATATTGCTGACTCCCGCATCACGGAGGTCGGCTTTTAATCCTTTAATCAATTCGATATCCCGTTCTTCGCTGTTCGCCAATAAACGGAAAATTTCCCATTGAATATCCCATTCCTCTTCAATGGCTGGCAATACTTTTAACTCATCTTCAGTCATTTCCCTGCCGGCCTGTGTCATCTCCAGCATGGCGACGGTACGGATGGATATTTCACTCACGGCAATTGCATGTTCTAACGTTGAGCCGCTCAGACGAGAATGCACGACTTCACCCAATGCAATACACGCATCAATCGCTGGATACACACCATAGATATCATAATCTTCTGATGAAGGAATAATGGCTTCTAGTTTTTCCAGCTGATTATCAAAATTCACTTTCGCATCTTTGACGACCAATACTTCCCATACCAGTTCCAAGATGCGGCGATACTGCGCGGGGTCAGTAAACCCACTTTGGCGACAAAACACCTGATAATTTGGATACATCCGCTCACATAGACTAGCCATAAAAGTCAGATGTTGCCAACTTTCAAGCTTCTCCAGTCTCAGGTGGATCGGGTTTCTTAACATTGGTCGTTACTCATAATGCCTAATTTGCGCCGAAGTTTACCTGAAAATCAAGAATATCCACACATTTCCGCCGCAATTATAGAATTTTCTGCATTGTTTGCCTAAAAAACAGCCTATTTGAGGCGATAGCGTCCGCCCAACGGGTCGGTTCAGGTAACTTATAACCCCTCATGCATTGCTCAACCCAAAACAGGGCACTGCGAATACTCACCTTATGGCCCACAGAAATATAGAGTGGATTACATCTCTTTTTGCTTCGCAATACGATCCCGATTTGTTCGCCATGATCCATCAAGGGTTGATGGCTTCCTACCACCTCTCCTACAGGCTCATGCTCCCCACATAAACGACTTTTAGCCACACCAATTGTCGGAACATCCACCAGCAAGCCAAAATGGCTGGCTATCCCAAAACGTCGGGGATGTGCAATTCCCTGACCATCAACCATGAGCAAATCCGGCTGCAAGCTTAACTTTTGCCAAGCCGCCATCAAAGCAGGATATTCACGAAATGAGAGTAAGCCCGGAATATAAGGAAGGACTGTTTCCATTTTGGCAAGTTGATACTCAGCCAACTCAAGGGTGGGGTAATGCAATACAGCAATAGCGGCACGGGTTACCGTGCCACTGTTTTCAAACCCAACATCAGCACCCGCAATAAACTTTGGCGTAAAAGACGCAGGAAAAGCATCTTGGCGGATAACCTGCCCAGCTTTCTCTCTCTGTTCTTGGCGTAATGCTTTTGTATCAATCATAAAGTCACTGATGATATTTTACTGAAAGCCTATGTACCGCTTCGACGAACGCACCGGCATGTTCTGGCGGAACATCTTGGTGAATACCATGCCCGAGATTGAAGACATGCCCGCTGCCTGCACCAAAATCCTGCAAAATCGTCGAAACTTCTTGTTCAATGCGCGCCGGCTGAGCATATAGCATGGAAGGGTCCATATTACCCTGCAAAGCCACCTTATCACCAACACGACGGCGAGCATCGGCAATATTCGTTGTCCAATCCAAACCTAGTGCATCGCATCCTGTTGCTGCCATCGCTTCAAGCCATTGCCCACCGCCTTTGGTAAACAGAGTGACAGGAACACGGCGTCCTTCATGCTCACGGATCAACCCATCCACGATTTTATGCATATAATGCAAAGAGAATTCCAGATAATCGCGATGGGACAACACACCACCCCACGTGTCAAAAATCATGACAGACTGGGCACCCGCCTTTATTTGCGCATTCAAATATAGAATAACGCTGTTTGCCAATTTATCCAGCATTAGATGCAATGTGGCAGGCTCGGCATACATCATGGCCTTAATTTTGGTGAACGCTTTGCTGCTTCCGCCTTCCACCATATACGTTGCCAGTGTCCACGGGCTGCCTGAAAAACCGATCAAAGGAACCTGACCTGCCAGCGCCTTGCGAATAGCCCGGACTGCATCCATAACATATCCCAGTTCCTGTTCTGGATCAGGCACGGGTAATTTTTCCACATCTGCATGATTCAAGATTGGGGAATGGAAACGTGGCCCTTCGCCCGCTTCAAAATAAAGCCCCAATCCCATGGCGTCAGGAATGGTCAGGATATCGGAAAACAGAATGGCGGCATCCAGCGGAAAACGACGCAAAGGTTGAAGCGTCACTTCACAGGCTAATTCCGTGTTTTTGCACAACGAGATGAAATCTCCCGCCTCCTGACGTGTCGCTTTATATTCTGGTAAATATCGACCGGCCTGACGCATCATCCATACGGGCGTGATATCAACAGGCTGACGCAATAAGGCACGCAAATAGCGGTCGTTGTTCAACTCATTCATGACAAGCTCCCTTGATTATCGACAAAAATCGCGCGCATGATAACACGCCGGAAGCTGAACTTCCGTCCTGACCGCCAAGACTCCGGGAAATAAACGCTCAAGCTCCCATTCAAGCACCCATAATGAAAGGCATTGACGAAAAAAATTTATGTGTATAGTCACAAAAACCAGAACAAAATCTATGCACATTACTTCATCACTTTCATTATGCTTCACAAATGTTAATTAAGTGTTGTACTGAGACAATCACCTATCAGAGCTGCATGGAGGAATTTCAACAAATGCGTTTATCCATTTTAGTATTGTCTATTGGCTTGGCACTCGGTACTCAAGTGCAGGCCGAAGAAAATAAACTGGGATCTGACCACAAAAATACATCAAGTGGTCAAGCAAAGGAGTTAAATGTGACTGATCAAACTCAAGAACAATACAAACATAAAAATCCTTTCTTCTCGCCAAGTAAACTTCCATTTCAAGCACCACCGTTCGATAAGATAAAAGAATCGGACTATGCACCTGCCATTACTGCCGGTATTAAACAGAAGCTGGAAGAAGTGAAGAAGATCGCCAATAACCCGGCCAAACCCAGCTTTGAAAATACCTTTGTCGCGCTGGAGAAATCGGGGGCAATGCTGACACGGGTAATGAACGTATTTGGGGCAATGACGTCATCTAACTCCACTCAAAAACTGCAAGACTTGGATGAGAAAATGTCACCCAAGCTGGCAGCGATGGATGATGAAATTATGCTGAACAGTAAACTATTCAGCCGAATCAAAACGATTTATCAGCAACGCGGGACATTGAAGCTGGACCCCGAATCACTCCGATTGGTGGAAGTGACTTATCTACGTTTCGAGCTGGCGGGAGCCAACTTATCTGATGCAGATAAGGTCAAATTAAAGGCGTTGAATCAGGAAGCCGCCACACTCAGTACACAATTTTCCAACAAACTGCTGCTGGCAACCCGAAATGGTGCATTGGCGATTAAAGATAAAATCAAGCTGGATGGGCTGTCCGACAGTGAAATCGCTGCGGCTGCGCAGGCTGCCAGTGAACGTAATCTGGATAAGCAATGGTTGTTAGTCTTGCAAAACACCACCCAACAACCGAATCTGCAAGATCTGAAAGATCGTGATACACGTAAGGCGTTATTTGAAGCATCGTGGACCCGTGCTGAAAAAGGGGATGATAATGACACACGCCAAACCCTGACCCGATTAGCGCAGATCCGTGCTGAACAGGCTAAACTACTGGGTTTTCCGGATTATGCATCCTGGAAGCTGCAAAATCAGATGGCAAAAACCCCCAAAGCTGCGTTGAAATTTTTACGTGATATTGTCCCCGCAGCCACTGAACGCGCTAAACGCGAGGCCAAAGACATTCAGGCAGTGATTGACCAGCAACAAGGCGGCTTCAAGCTGGAAGCTTGGGATTGGCCGCTGTATGCCGAGCAGGTACGCAAAGCGAAATACGACTTGGATGAATCACAAATTAAGCCTTATTTCGAGCTGAATAACGTCCTGAACAATGGCGTGTTCTATGCCGCCAATTTACTGTATGGCATTACTTTCAAAGAGCGTAAAGACATTCCGGTTTATCACCCCGATGTCCACGTATATGAAATTTTCGATAACAACAAAAAACCGTTGGCGTTGTTTTATACCGATTACTTTAAGCGTGACAACAAAAGTGGTGGCGCCTGGATGAGCAATTTTGTCGATCAATCAAAGCTCACCGGCACCAAACCCGTGATCTACAACGTCACAAACTTTACTAAGCCTGCACCAGGCCAGGCCGCTCTCTTGTCATATGATGATGTGATAACCCTGTTCCATGAGTTTGGTCATGCCTTGCACGGTATGTTTGCCTCCCAGGAATACCCGAGCCTGTCCGGTACGAATACCGCCCGTGATTTTGTGGAATTCCCATCACAGTTGAATGAGTATTGGGCACAGGACACAAAAATATTTGCCCATTACGCCAAGCATTACCAAACGGGTGAACCAATGCCACAGGCATTGGTGGATAAAATCAAGAAAGCTGACAAATTCAACAAAGGGTATCAGATGACAGAACTGCTGTCCGCGGCATTGCTGGATATGCACTGGCATATGCTGGGGGCAGATCAACCGCGGCAGGACGTGGATAAATTTGAAGCCAACGCTCTGAAGCAAGATAACATTGACCTCAGCTACGTACCGCCGCGTTATCGTTCCAGCTATTTCAGCCACATTTGGGGCGGTGGTTATGCGGCAGGTTATTATGCTTACCTGTGGACTGAAATGCTGGCAGACGACGCTTTTGCCTGGTTTACCGAACATGGGGGTTTAACGCCAGAGAATGGTCAACGCTTCCGGGACAAAATACTGTCACGGGGAAACAGTGAAGACTTGGAAAAACTCTATGTTGACTGGCGCGGTAAGCCACCGAGCATCAAGCACATGCTGAAAAACCGGGGGCTGGAGGAATAAAATCAAAAAAGCCCATTGTTTTGGCTGAAAGACCATCCCTCGCCTAATGCTGGCGAGGGAACATAATATTAAGAGCCGCGCCTTAAAAAAACAGCACAACACATCAGACAATGAGCGTCACTGCTGACGGCATAATGCCACTGTATCTTCAATTAAGCGGCGGGAAATCGTATCAGAAGAGGGAATTAAAGGCAGGTTGTCGTAGTGATACCAATCAGCGCAGATAAGTTCAACCGGATCAACGACGATTTCGCCACTGTCATAATCAGCCAGAAACCCCACCATCATTGAATTCGGGAAAGGCCACGGCTGGGAAGCGACATAACGCAGGTTACGGATCTTAATTCCGCTCTCTTCCATCACTTCACGGTGCACCGCTTCTTCCAATGTTTCACCCACCTCAACAAATCCGGCAAGCACACTGTACATGCCGTTTTTATTGCGCTGGTGCTGCGCCAGCAAAATATGGTCATCGCGGCGAATGCCAACAATAATGCTGGGAGCGATCTGTGGATAGTAACGCTCTTCGCAGTGGCCGCACAAACAGGCCCATTCATACTGACTATGCTCCATTTCATGGCCACAATAACCGCAAAAATGATGTGAGCGATAAAATTCAGCCAACTGAACACCGCGTCCTACTAATTGAAACAATTTAGTATCCCGATCTGCGAGCAGACGAGGAGAAGACATCCCTGACGCCATTTTCTGACGGATCAACCAAACGGTTTCTCCCTCCCATTCGCCAATAGGTTGCGCGATATGCCCTTGCAATGACCATTGACTGGCAGTACCTAACGGCAGCTCACCTTGTGGCAGCCAAACACGATTCTCAAGACTGACAATCCACCAGCCTCGTTCTATACCGGTTAATTTCTGTTGCATCATCTGTAATCTGTTCCATCATGGGTTATGCCATCGTCTTTGTGACATCTATTCAAATTCAGCATACCCTTTTCATTATCTCCCGTCTGCCATCTGTTAAATTAACCGAATTCATAAATATTCATCGAAGGAATAGCCGATATGTCACCGCGAATTGCTGTATTTGATCTGGACGAGACTCTGATTTGTGGAGACTCCAGTCAGCTATGGACCCAATATTTATGGGAGAAAAAAATCATTACTGACCCCTGTTTCATTGAAGCCGATCAGCAGATGATGACTGATTACCATGCAGGTAAGCTGGATATGCACAAATATCTGGCATTCAGCTTACAAGCCCTGCATCAAGTTCCCCATGAACAGGTAGACATCTGGCTCAGTGATTTTGTCGACAATAAAATCCGCCCCCTGCTTTATCCCGCCGCCCGGCGGCAACTGGAAATTTACCGACAACAACACGTTCCCATCATTATTATTTCCGCCACCGTTGCATTTGTCGTGAAAAAAATTGCGGCGGCATTTGGCGTACAAACCGCGCTGGGGATTGATATGATAATGGAAAATGGTTGTTATACCGGCAAGATTCAGGGAACCCCAACCTTCCGTGACGGAAAAGTCATTCGCTTACAACAATGGCTGACAGAACAGAATTTATTGCCGCAACACATCCTTTTCTATACCGATTCCGCGAATGATTTACCGATGTGCTTATTTGCCAATGAAATCTTTACCGTAAATCCGGATAAACACCTGCAAACAATAGCCAGTACACATGGCTGGAAACAGCTAAATTGGACATTAGAACAGTCATTGTTTGAAATTGAGGGCAACCGTTCAGACAAAGTTCAGAATTGATAATGCAATCAGAGTGAAATGTTTTAGCAAATGGAAGGGATTGTGCGCTGCTGACTTATTATATTGATTTCAGTGGCCGATCGGTTTTATCCATATCGGCCACTGAAAATATTCTGACATTCCTTCACCCTGTCCACTCGGGCCGGAGGCCGTTTTCGTTATCGCAAGGGAAGGAATTCAGGAAAGATTTTACGCTGTAACAGGTACAACGTTTGCTGCTGCCGGGCCTTTGGCGCCTTTCTCGATAGTGAACTCGACTTTCTGACCTTCATCCAAAGTGCGATATTCATTACTCTGAATCGCAGAGAAGTGTACAAACACATCTTTGCTCCCGTCAGAAGGGGAAATGAAGCCAAAACCTTTATCCGCATTAAACCATTTTACTAAACCAGTCATTTTATTAGACATGTGATATTACCTTTAATTGAGCCTTTTTAGGCGAACATGGCCTGTTTTACAGAAACTACTTAGCACTTAATGGAGGTACTCAAAAGAAAGGGATATCTGGGATAACGCCTGAGGATGAGAACTGCTTTAATAAACTGCTTTGTATGAGGTCTGTCTTTCAAACCGACGCCGCTATTAACTCATGAGTTCAAATATTAATCAAGATATATTTTAGCCATCCAGATGGATATCTTGACTGAACGACATGTTCAACAGGCATTCAGAATGTGAATCAACTGCCTTACTCCCCGCATTCACAGGGAGTAAAGCACTGTCATGAACTCAATACCCGATGACGACAAAACAGGGCAACTGCGCAAGAATATCTAGGGCAATATTTCACAGGAAAAATCATTCCTTATGGCTGATGTCAGGTGTGTGTGTATTTGATTTATCCAAGTCTTACTTTGAGCATTCATGGTAAAAAGTACCGGGGAACTGTTTTCAACCAGCATTTGCATTTTGTGATAAATGGGGTATTCATTTCCCAATGCAACGAAAGTTGATTTCCGAACGGGCATCAGATATTGGGGATTGGATTCAGGGCCTTGCAACGCACCTGAAACAGGCTTTGAGGCTGACACCATATAATCTTTTGATGCCATCACATTTGCGAGTTCTTTAATTTTTGAGAGTTCGTTGTCCGTTCTGTTTTTTTTCGGGTAAATTCCGATAATATCCGCGTAAAATAGCGTGTTTCTTTCAGTATTATCTGAGAACGGCATGGCCTTGAAAGCAATATTATCCAGAGTTGAATGGCTCAGGACAGCCAGTGATTCCGTGAAACCAACAAACGCTCTGCCATGACCTTCTTCAAACCATTTACCATGCTGGTAACTCGCCGTTTTCTTGGTCGAATTCTCATGGCTGGACATTTCCATAATGGATCTTAAATTTGTTATTGCTTCAGCATGTAACTCAGCCGGGCTGGAGGGCAAATTGATCGGCATTTGATTATAGAGGCTATAAACAGCCTGTAAATACAGACTTGCATTTGTCGTTGAACTTCTCATGCTAATCATTAACCCCGTTCTGTCGGGTGGAATTTGCCCTGTATATTGGCAGGACTTTAATGCCGTTTTTAATTGGGTCAGTGTTTGAGCCTTATGTATATCGGTATCATTAACATCATAAAATAACATATGGGCACACCCCAATTGAGGAATTCCCCAATAAGATCCCGCATCTGCGACTTTAATTCCCTTTACTGCATAATCAAAGTAATCGTCGAAATCATCAATATCCGATTTTCCAAGAGGCAATAGCCAACCACGACTGGCGAAATAATTTGTATGAATTGCATCAAAAATATAAACGTCTAATTGTTCTGATGGAAGGGTATCATAACCGCCATCCCAAACTTTTTCAGAAACAAAAATGAGATGATCATCCGGATATTTTTGTTTCCAAATTTTAGTCAGTTCAGTCTGGAACTGCTCTACGCGCGGCACCCAAGGATACAAGCCGACATGAATATCTTGAGCAAATGCGGCGCCAATCATCACAAAAGAAACAAACCAAGATACAATAAAATATTTAATTTGGTTGGGTTTTAAAACATTCATATTTGTTTCCTTACAATTGAAAGTCATTAATCTTTTATGTCATTCAATGTTGTTTTTATAAGATTCACTAAAAATGGCCAGCTTGCTGACAGAACAACTAAAGCCATCCCTGAAAAATGATAATGACTGAATGGCTCTGACAATATGACAACTGCCATTACCGCTGTAGCAACAGGGCCAAATGCTCCCATGACGGCAACCTGATTAGCACCAATATAATCAATGGCTTTACTCAGGATAAAAGAAGGGGCGACAGTACAAGCTAAAGCGAGCGTCAAAGAAAGTAATAATACCTGTGGAGTTAACTTGATGTTTTTCCATTCTCCTTCTGCTAAAAAATGAATAAAAACACAAATACTTGCAGCTCCCATTGCAATACTCGTGAACATGGCACTCGGCATCTGAGATATCTGCTGTTTACTAAAAACCATATAACAGGCAAAAGCCAAAGAACTGCCTACGGCGTATGCTGAGCCAAATAAAACGCCGGAAGTGTCTCCTAAATTGAGTTCATAGGATAAAAGCAAAATTATCCCGCTATAACTTAAAGAAAGCGTTAACCACATCCCTTTTTTGAACGTTTCCTTAAATAAAAGCCAGTTTATAAAACAAACAAACATGGGATAAGTAAATGACACTAAGCCGGAAAGTTGTGCGCTGATATAATGCAGGCTTTGCAGATCAAAAAAGCTCGATAAATAGTAACCAATGACACCGATAAAACAGCATAAATACCAATTAGATTTAATGGAATGCGTCTGTTCAGACGTGAGCTTTGTATAAATCATGATTCCAATGAGGATGTAAATTGGCAATATAAAGAATATCCTGAGAGCCATGACACTGATACTATCAATACCCTGTTGGTACATGATTTTCACGAGGATGCCTTTAAGGGAATATAAACATGTTGCTATTACGGCGAGTAATAAACCGAAAACATATCGGTTGGATTTCAATTTATTTAAACTCACTAACGCCATCTTACAATTACCTTCAAAACGGATCATGTGGAATTCCTCACTGGCATTTTAATGACAAGTCAGGAATTCCATGGGCCAGATAGGGAACATCTAGCATTTTATTGCTTTGAACATGACGAAAGGCGGGTGATTTTGTGCATCACCAATATCCTTATCACTTTCATTATCACAGTGTTCAAAAAGTTCAATATTTTTGAATCCTGCCTCATTCAAAATCGCATAATAAGTCTCTTTATGCCAACATGTATCTAAAATTTTAAAAACACTTCCGCCAGGCATATTTAAATAAACAGGTTTTGATTCTCCATCACTGTACTGCTTACCTTGTTCTCCATTAATAAAAGAACTGAATTTAATTCCCGATGAGTCCGGGTTAGTGTCTAATATATAAAAAATGCCATTATTTTTCAGTGTCCGGTAAATTTCCTTGGCAATGTTTAAAAGCATCGATTTTTCAGTGACATTAATCAAAACATAACAGCTTATCGCTGCATCGAAAGTCCCATCACTGAAATCAAGGACCCCGCTTCTGATTTGATGATAAGAACTATTGCCACGATCAATGTGGCTGGAAGCCTTATCCACCATCGTTTGTGAAATATCAACCCCCGTCACTTTTCTTATTCCTTTAGCCACTAATCGGCGAGAAACTTTTCCACCTCCGCAACCGTAATCAAGAACAGATATATCTTGTCCCAGACTCTCTTTCATGTTTTCAATTAATGGAGTGTAGCCAAGTCGTTCTTCTAAGTAATCATCATATTGATCAAATAAATGTGAAACTTCCTTTTTCATCCAATTAGTATTCATTTATCACCTCTCATTAATATATATGTGTCATAATCACTAAAAAGGATAAAGCGTACCTAACTTATTTTATTCAGTAAAAAAGAACGGTGAAATGGAAGAATACTTTCAATTAATCTATCCGGAACACTCTTTTCATTTTTTAAATAATCATTCACTTTAAAAAGACGGAGGATCTCTATCCAGTATTCATCTAATGGAAGCTGATTTATATCATCCAAAGAAAATTCAGAGTGATGAATTTTCTTTTCGTATTCTAATACCTTGGAGATCACTGAAAAGTCTGACTTAGGCATGACCGGCGGTGGATAAGTTGTCTCAAATGTTTCGAATCGATTATCCAATATAGATTGAACTTTCTTTTGATTGTGCTGATATATATGAATTGAACCTACATTATGGGTATATTGGCCTACTTCACAATCGAGCATAGATGCAATGAATTCCTGGATGAATGTGAATGAAAAGATGTCACCCAACATTCCTATATAGGCATCATTGGCCCTCATATAGGCAACCATATGTAATTTTCCTGCGCGCAAGAGTAATTGCAGCCCCAAGGTGCATGAGACATCTATATTGGTTTTATAAATATCTTCGTCTGCACTGAATATTTGAAGAAAGACTCTTTTGCTATCCGCATCGTCATTTTTGATAATATCAACAGCCCTGGAAATTTGGTTAAGGTCACTCTCTCCAAAATGCAATAACTTAAGACCATAACCAGTACCAGGCAGCGTTTTTCCATCAGCAGAATACTTGGCTATAGAAGGGGCATAACGGGATATAAATTCAAGATCATTCTTCCCTGAGAGATACCATAACGCTTCAGCATAGTTGAAAATAATGTTTTGCTTTCTCATCGGGTGAAAGCAATATCTTGATAATGGATTCGTCAGTTTACAACTGAAACCAATAATTTCGCGTTCAAAATATCCACGAGGGCTATTTTCAAATTCGTAATGATGATTAACCCGCTCCAGTGTTGAGAGATATAATTCATCAAATGTATCAAACCGGCTCATGAATACCCTCGGATTCTTCAATTAACGCTTCTATTTGAGGGATATCGACGCCTGCGTTCTTATTGTAACGCAGAGTCTTAACCGAAGTGATTTCACCCAGCCCTTGCACTAAAAACGCGTATTCTTCGTTTTCTTCAAGCAAAAGTATGACAGGCTTTTTCATGCTTGATGCCCAACCCATTTCAATGTGCGTGCCTGGTGAAGCCGGGACACCAGGAAAAGCAACGAAATAGTCACACTGACTGATTTCTTCATAATCAATAAATGTGCATTCAGCCGGTGTCATAAACTCACGCCCCCATTTTTCGCGTTTATGGGCGCAGTGTACTGACCATCCTCTCTCTTCAAAGTATTCGATAATATTCTGGAATTGATTGATATATTGATGCGGCATGACATGAGTATCGGGGTCCACTAATGATTTAAATGGCCCTGCTAGAAACATTTTTTTCATCTATAAAGCCTTATTCAAAAGTTAATGGGTCTGTTTTTTATTACAGCTTCAGCTTGCTGAGCAACAGTTGCAACATGATCAATCAGAGTTTCTGACTGGTTATAAATATCGATGAAACTTATCCATCGGCATTCCAGCGCATCATCTCCGGCAACAGGTATTCCCGATAAATAACGGCAGAGAAGTGGAACTAATATGAAATGATGGTGGATACCATCACTATCAAATTCATTAACCTCAACGACAGGAAGCGTTGTTTCTACCGTAGCAACTAATTGTGTTTCTTCTTTAAGCTCTCGTAAGGCTCCGTCATGTAAACTTTCACCGGGCAGTACAGAGCCGCCAGGAAACCCCCAACCCAATCTCTGGGGTTGTTTTTTCCTTTTCACCAATAAGAGCTGGTCATCACGATATACAATGGCCAACGTAGCAACTTTAGGCTCAGAAAGCTTTTTTTGGCCTTCATTTGCTTTCATAACTAACTCCACCTTTATGGCTGTCTTTTAATGACTGTCATTATGACACTTCAGTTTTTATTCTTATTTGAGTCCGACACTTGCCAGCGCGATGAGTGCGATATCTCCATCCCAATAATTGCGAAGATTTTTTGCTGCATTCCATGCACGCAAGCCAGATCGGCATGCAAAAACAGTTCGTTTCCCTGCTGCGGGAGTGAATCTCCCATCACAGAACATATCAACTGACATCCTCAGGGCATCAGGATGAACGGGATCAGGTGCTTCATCTTCACCCCGAAGATCGATAATCACATCTTCGGAATTGAGCGATGATGCAGAAATAAAATGAAACAGGGCAGATTTTGGTTCTTCCGCATTATCAAAGCGAAAACTTGAAAATGAGTACTTTTCTAAATCAATGGAGATCATTTGCCCTAAAGGTGATGGAGATAAATGCAGTAAAACCCCGATACTCATTTGCGCTTGTAAAATTCCCATCATGGCGACAACAGGCCCCAGAATACCCGCAGTCGCACAAGTCGCCATATTATTGGGAATATCCGGAAAAACAGCCCTGAGAGAAGGAGCAGAAGCACAAAACCCGCCGACATAACCACTAAGAGCCAGTGCCGATGCAGAGATAAGCGGTTTCCCTAACTGTGAGCAAGCATCTGACAGCATATAACTTACCGCATAGTTATCAGCACAATCCAAAGCAATATCGGCTTGGCCCACTAACAAATGAGCATTGTCCGGATTTAATGTCGCCACATGTGGAATAACCTGGATATCCGCATTAAGTGCTTCCAGCACTTTTTTTGCTGCATCAACTTTTGTCAGGCCAACCAAATTCTCATTGTAAAGCGGTTGTCGATGTAAGTTGGTCAGTTCCACCGTGTCAGGATCAACGATAACTAAAGTACCAACGCCAGCACTGCATAAATATTGAAGTACCGGTGAACCAAGACCACCGGCTCCAACCACTAAAACCGTCGCGCCAGAAAGCTTTGCTTGCCCGCTTTTTCCTACTTGTGGCAATATTTGTTGCCTCTCATAACGATTCAATATGCTGCCCCCTTGTTATCGTGAGCCACGCTGATCTGATTTCGCTTTTTCTGATTTTTCCTGCCCAAGGCGTGTAAAGTCACCCCTGCCTCAATAACGATTGTCCCATCCGGCCCTCACTATCAACAGTGAAAGACAGTGCAACAATGAGGCACAATGGCGCGGGTTTCATACTAAATAAGCCTTACCGAATACCGGTGTAGAAGGTGCCGCCATATCTCTCTTCTCAATGGGTTTAGCCAGATAACAAAGCCGGCCGGCTTCAACGGCATTGGCAAAAGCCTGAGCCATCATGACTGGATCACCAGCACGCGCTACCGCTGTATTCAACAACACCATGTCATAGCCAAGTTCTATGGCCGCTGCGGCATGCGAAGGCAAGCCTATTCCCGCATCGACAACTAAAGGAATGTCAGGGAAATGCGCGCGAAGCGTTTTCAGCCCATAGATATTATTGAGCCCCCGTCCCGATCCGATAGGTGCTCCCCAAGGCATCAGAATCTCGCAACCCACTTGTAACAATTTTTCTGCAACAGAGAGATCTTCTGTACAATAGGGAAAAACTTTAAAGCCATCGGAACACAAGATCTTTGCCGCTTCAGCAAGCGCGTAAACATCAGGTTGTAACGTGTCTTCGTTAGCAATAACTTCTAACTTTATCCAATCTGTACCAAAAATTTCTCTTGCCATAGCTGCCGTTGTCACGGCTTCTTTTACGGTATGGCAGCCCGCTGTGTTGGGGAGCACCCGGACATTTAATTCCTTAATTAATGACCAAAAGCTTTGTCCGGACCGGTTTTTCCCAGATTCACGGCGAAGGGATACCGTGACAATGTCAACCTTAGAGGCCTTAACCGCTTCTGATAAGATAGCCAACGATGGGTATTGGGATGTTCCAAGCATCAAGCGGCTATTAAGTTCTGTATCGTATATTTTTAGCACATCAGCCTCCTTGCATTGGCGCTAAAACTTCAATCTTATCTGAATCTTTTATTGCAAATTCATCACGCTTTTCAGTACTTACAAAATTGCCGTTGACGGCGGTAACCAAAACCATATTGTCATACCCAAGCTCTGTAAGAATTTGCCCTAATCGGGTAGTTGATACGGAGGCTTCTAAGCCATTAACGAAGATATTCATCAATTGACTCCGGAATATGAGATCCTTCAAAAACAACGTTTGCAGCCATTTGTGCCATTGAAGGAGACAATAAAAACCCGTGACGATAGAGACCATTCACGCAAAGAACCTGATCTTTCCAATAAACACGGGGAGTGTTATCTGGGAATGCCGGTCTCGCATCGACGCCTATTTCTACAATTTCAGCTTCACTAAAACCGGGATGAAGGGCGAATGTTGAGCCAAGCAGTTCGAACACAGATCGCGCTGAAATTCGCTCGCGCTCTTCATTTTCAATCATGGTGGCACCAACCATGTAAAGCCCGTCACCACGCGGAACTAAGTACAACGGTATTCTGGGATGCAGCAGTCGAATGGATCTATTGATTTTTACGTCATTACTGTGAATCAAGAGCATTTCACCTTTGACTCCACGTAATGTTTTTAAGATATCGCGCGCTTCCAAACCCCGGCAATCGACAACTAAATCTGTGCCTTTCACATGATTAATCTTCACTTCGCTGTTGAATACAAATTCAACACCGAGCCTCTCCAATTCTTGCGATAATTGTATGATTGCCTTACGGGGGTTGAGGAAGGCTTCATCTTTAAAAAAAAGCCCCTTATGAAAATGATCGGCAAGATCTGGCTCAAGTGCTGCAATGTGTTCCGCATTAACGTGCTCGTAATTTTCAGTTTTGTTAGCAAATGTTTTCAGCTCAGAAACATCACGCCCTAAAGCAAGCACAAGAGTGCCAGATGAAATTACGGTATCGGTATGATTTTTCCACCAATCGATGGCGCGTTGCCCTAATTTTACGACCGCAGGCTCTGCACTCTCACCTTCACACCATGGCGCCAACATACCGCCTGCCCACCAAGAACATGCCTTGTCGCCTATCTTAGACCCACGTTCAAGAATTCGGACATTTGCTCCCCTTGCAACGAACTCAGCAGCGCAAGTCAGACCCGCAACCCCAGCCCCTATGATTGTAATATGCATAGCTTTCCATTCCATTAGAGGTTTCAATTAAGCGTGTATTTCTAGGTATATATACCTGTCGTCTTTCAAGTTGCCTCTTTGTTGGCTGCGTTCCTTCACTCCGGTCACCGTTTTTATAAACATACGGTTATCTATGCGCCCGGAGATGATGAGAGGCCCCTGCCTCTTGATCTTTGGCCAGCCTTTGGCTGTTCAAATTCGTTCCCGGCGAATTTGTCATTCCCTTGCCGCCGCGACGCATCTTGAAATACATAGGGTATAGTCATATCCTTAAAACGTTAGTTTCGACAAGCAACGATCCTTTCGATTCTAATTCTGGGAAACATTTTAAAACATGTTATGGAGATAAATAAAAACGAAAACAACTAATCAGATATTTTAAATACCTATTGAGTGTTTATTAATTTTATTTTCACCTGAATGGAACTGGAGTTTCTAAATGGATTTTCATAATAGTAATGCATGCAGATAATACATCCTATATATACCACCCTGCACAATATATGAAAACGAATTACATTTTTTAATATTCTTTATCACCTGAGCATACAGCAAATTGAATATAACCATGGCATAAACCAATCCATATGTATATGGGAATTGTCTATATATTGATTTCAGTCACAGTATTTATTTTTCAGCCATTACAATAACGTGTTTAACTTATTATGCGAATAAAAAACTTTCAATGTATACACCAATAATTTTTCATTCATGATCTGCCGTTGAAATTATTTCAACCTGATTACATCACTATTTTTATATATCACAAGAATCAAACAACCCGTTATTTAACGATGACAATGATGATTGCACAATACGTCAATAGTGATAGATAGATAAACTCCATTCATCAGCAGAATAATTTACAAAACTTTCTGCCAACAAAATCTGATACAGGTATGCTGACTGCCAGAATAGGCGGTAACTTCACTTTCATTGATTAATGTAAAAACAACAGGTTAATCACTCATTCAAAGAAAAACCAGACAAAAATCCCCAAAAAATCCCCCGATTTTTAATGAGAGATTTATATCGGAAAAATGGCTATACTCTGGGGTGCTTTCTTGTCGGAGTGCCTAGTGTTCAGCGTATATCAAGGTGAACACGGGCTGAGACCGTTTATTCGGGATCCGCAGAACCTGATCGGGTTAATACCCGCGAAGGGAACAAGAGTAATCACTTCGCTGCCAGTATCACGTACATCTGTAGCCAGTACAAATACTCATCAGCATCAAACATTACTCCCTGCGAGCTCCAGACAAGCAATTTTCTCAACTCATTACAGTCAGGAATTTGCTATGTCTCATGCTATTAACAAAAACCGTACTACCTCCAACAGCACCCTCTCCACTGCTGATGTCATCCCTGCCACGGATCTTTCCCCTAACGCCCATCCAGCCCGGACTCGTAAAGCCCAGCGGGATGCTGCACAAGAATTTATCAATTCGATCCAAGGTGTCGCATTTCCCAATTCACGCCGTATTTATCTGGAAGGGTCACATAAGGACATTCAGGTTCCGATGCGTGAGATCCAACTCTCTCCGACACTCATCGGTGGCACAAAAGAGAACCCTCTATTTGGGGAAAATGAACCTGTGCCTGTTTATGACACCTCCGGCCCTTATGGTGATCCTGAATCCATACTGAATATACACGTTGGCTTGCAAAAACGCCGCCAGACATGGATTGATGAGCGTAATGATACCGAACCCGTTGCCGTCCTCAGTTCTGATTTCACCCAACAGCGCCTTGCGGACGCCGGGCTGGATCACCTGCGCTTCCACCATCGTTCACACCCGCTGAAAGCCAGACAAGGCAAGCGTGTCACCCAATTGCATTATGCGCGCCAGGGCATCATCACACCAGAAATGGAATTTATTGCACTGCGCGAAAATATGGGTCGCGAACGCATTCGCAGTGAAGTCCTGCTCCAACAACATCCGGGGCAAAATTTTGGGGCCAATTTGCCGGAAAACATCACGCCAGAGTTTGTCCGCCAAGAAGTTGCCGCCGGCCGTGCGATTATCCCCGCCAATATCAACCATCCCGAATCAGAACCCATGATTATCGGCCGCAATTTTCTGGTGAAGGTGAACGCCAATATTGGTAACTCCTCCGTCACATCCTCCATTGAGGAAGAAATCGAAAAACTGATTTGGTCTACCCGCTGGGGTGCAGATACCGTCATGGATCTCTCGACCGGGCGCTACATCCACGAAACCCGTGAATGGATACTGCGCAATAGCCCGGTCCCCATCGGAACCGTCCCGATTTACCAGGCACTGGAAAAAGTCAACGGTGTAGCAGAAAACCTGACATGGGAAATGTTCCGCGATACATTACTGGAACAGGCCGAACAAGGGGTGGATTATTTCACCATCCATGCCGGCGTACTGCTGCGTTATGTTCCGATGACGGCCAGGCGCCTGACCGGGATTGTTTCCCGTGGTGGTTCCATCATGGCGAAATGGTGTCTCTCTCATCATCAGGAAAATTTCCTCTACACCCACTTCCGTGAAATCTGTGAAATCTGTGCCGCTTATGATGTTTCCCTTTCTCTGGGTGATGGCTTGCGTCCGGGCTCCATTCAGGATGCCAACGATGAAGCGCAATTTTCCGAGCTGCATACCCTCGGTGAACTGACCAAAATCGCTTGGGAATACGATGTTCAGGTTATGATTGAAGGGCCGGGACATATCCCGATGCAATTAATCCGCCGCAATATGACAGAAGAGCTGGAGCATTGCCACGAAGCCCCGTTCTATACTTTAGGGCCGCTTACGACAGATATCGCTCCCGGTTATGACCACTTCACCTCCGGCATCGGCGCTGCCATGATCGGCTGGTTTGGCTGTGCTATGCTGTGCTACGTCACTCCCAAAGAACACCTTGGCTTGCCTAACAAAGAAGATGTCAAGCAGGGGCTGATTACTTATAAGATCGCAGCCCATGCGGCAGATCTTGCCAAAGGTCATCCCGGCGCCCAAATCCGCGACAATGCCATGTCAAAAGCCCGTTTTGAGTTCCGTTGGGAAGACCAGTTCAATCTGGCACTTGATCCTGAAACAGCCCGTTCTTATCACGATGAAAGCCTGCCTCAGGAATCCGGTAAAGTCGCCCATTTCTGTTCTATGTGTGGCCCCAAATTCTGCTCCATGAAAATCACGCAAGATGTGCGGGATTACGCAGCAAAACTGGAGAAAGAAACAGGAATGGAACAGATGTCAGAAGAGTTTCGTGCACGTGGCAGTGAACTTTATCACTCTTATCCTGATGACCAAAACGATCACAGTGTCCATAACGATCACAATGCAGAAAAAAGTGCGGATGAGGTAACTCATGAAAAATCAGCCTGACGCATCAAAAACACACCAGCTTGCTCCTTTTGCCCCAACCGCACACCGATTGGGGCTTTATCCCGTCGTGGATTCCCTGATATGGATTGAGCGATTATTGGAAGCAGGCGTAAGAACCCTGCAACTGCGCATCAAAGATAAACCGGAGGAGCAGGTAGAGAAAGACATTCAATCTGCCATTGCACTCGGCCGACACTACCATGCCCGCTTGTTCATTAACGATTATTGGCGTCTGGCTATCAAGCACCACGCCTACGGTGTTCATTTAGGGCAGGAAGATTTGGATATCGCCGACCTAAATGCCATTCAGCAAGCAGGGCTGCGTCTGGGAATTTCCACCCATGACCAGAATGAACTGGCACGGGCGAAAACGTTACGCCCTTCTTATATTGCTCTGGGGCATATTTTTCCTACTACAACGAAAGAAATGCCGTCACCACCACAGGGGCTTGACTCACTCAAACATCAAGTGGAGATCACACCGGAATATCCCACTGTCGCCATTGGCGGCATCTCACTGGAGCGAGTACCGGATGTGGTTGCAACAGGTGTCGGCGGCGTGGCATTGGTCACGGCCATCACAAAAGCAAAAGACTGGCGTCAGGCCACGGCCAGATTACTTCATTTGATTGAAGGTCAAGATCGGGGGCTTTTATGTTAAGTGATCAAGAATTTATGCGTTACAGCCGCCAACTGCTATTGGAAGACATTGGCCCGGAGGGACAGAAAAAATTAAAAACCAGTCGGGTGCTGATCATCGGACTCGGTGGATTAGGCGCACCTGCGGCACTTTATCTTGCGGCAGCAGGCGTAGGAAATCTTTATCTTGCCGATGACGACGAATTACATATTTCAAATCTGCAACGCCAAATCCTCTATCGGACAGCGGATATTCCTGCCAATAAAGTGCAATTGGCGGCTAAAAAACTGGCTGATTTAAACCCGCTGGTTACGATAACAAAACTCACGGAGCGGCAAGATCACGCATCTTTGATGCACATCATCAATCAGGTCGATTTAGTGCTGGATTGCACTGATAATATGTCAACCCGCCATGCAATCAATTCAGCCTGCATCGCGGCAAACAAACCGCTCATCAGTGGCAGTGCCGTTGGTTTCAGCGGGCAACTCATGGTCATCGAACCGCCTTACCAGCATGGCTGCTATGCCTGCCTTTATCCCGACGACGAAGAACCTCAGCGCAATTGCCGGACGGCCGGAGTATTAGGCCCCATTGTGGGTGTCATTGGCACATTGCAATCATTGGAGGCAATCAAAATGCTGGCCGGGCTTCCTTCTCCTTTAAGTGGGAAACTCCGGCTATTTGATGGCAAACAGCAGAGTTGGAGCACATTGCAGCTCACCCGTTCATCACAATGCCCGATTTGCCGGTCTGTTGCCGAAAAAGCCACCGTCATACAAGACGATATCAACACGGTGGCAACCGGAATAAATAAGGCAGGAAAAGAAGTCGCATGAAGATTATTGTCAACGATCAACCGATCACACTCAGTGCGCCCCTCACCATCCAGCAGTTGCTTGAGCATATACAGCGCACGCAATCAGGCACCGCTTTGGCCGTTAATCAGACTATTATTCCGCGCTCAGAGTGGCATATCCATCAGATTAATGACGGGGACAATATTTTGCTGTTTCAGGCCATCGCGGGTGGCTGATATCGTTAAAGGCTAATTATGTTAAAGATTGCTGATACTCACTTTCACTCTCGCCTGTTCACCGGAACAGGCAAATTCGCCAATGCAGAATTAATGATCGAAGCGATCCGTGCCTCTGGCAGCCAATTAGTCACCATGGCGATGAAGCGCATCGATCTGCATGGCAATGACGATGGCATTCTTGCGCCATTGCAACAGTTAGGCGTCAGGCTACTGCCCAATACCTCTGGCGCCAAAACTGCCGAAGAAGCCATATTCGCCGCCCGCCTCGCCCGGGAAGCGCTGGGCACTAACTGGGTTAAACTTGAGATCCATCCCGACGTCAAATACCTGTTGCCCGATCCGGTTGAAACGCTGAAAGCGGCGGAGCAATTAGTGAAAGAAGGCTTTATCGTCCTGCCTTACTGCGGTGCTGACCCTGTCCTGTGCCGACGGCTGGAAGACATTGGCTGCGCGGCTGTCATGCCATTGGGAGCCCCCATCGGCTCCAATAAAGGATTGCTGACCCGGGACTTTCTGCAAATTATCATTGAACAGGCCAGTGTACCCGTTGTTATTGATGCCGGAATCGGTGCGCCGAGTCACGCATTGGCGGCCATCGAAATGGGGGCGGATGCCGTACTGGTCAACACGGCCATTGCGGTTGCCCGTCATCCGGTCAAAATGGCTCAGGCGTTCAAAGCCGCCATTGAAGCCGGAGAACTTTCACATCAGGCCGGCGTAGCAAGCCAGAAATCCTATGCAGAAGCCTCCAGTCCGCTGACCAATTTTCTGGAGGCATTATGACAAGCAACACATTTCGTCAGCACTGGGAACAACTGGATTGGGATGACATATCCTTAAGCATCAACAGCAGAACACCCCGGGATGTTGAACATGCCCTGACCCGTGATCGCCTGACACCTGACGATTTTATGGCTTTGCTCTCACCCGCTGCATTGCCTTATCTTGAACCGCTTGCACAACGCGCCCAGCAGCTGACCCGTCAACGTTTTGGTAATACCGTGGGATTTTTTATCCCACTCTACCTTTCCAATTTATGTGCCAACGACTGCACTTATTGTGGCTTCTCCATGAGTAACCACATTAAACGCAAGACACTGAATGAACAGGAAATCGAAGCGGAGTGCCTGGCACTGAAAAAACAAGGATTTGAACATATTCTGCTGGTAACCGGAGAGCACCAGAATAAAGTCGGCATGGATTACTTTCGCCGCTATTTACCCCTGATACACCGTCACTTCAGCTCCGTTTCAATGGAAGTCCAACCGCTGGCGCAAGAAGAATATGCAGAGCTGAAAACACTGGGACTGGATGGCGTGATGGTTTACCAAGAAACCTATCATCAACCCAGCTATCAATTGCATCATTTGAAAGGGAAAAAACAGGATTTTCACTGGCGGCTGGAAACACCAGAACGCCTTGGGCGAGCCGGAATTGATAAAATTGGGCTGGGTGCACTGATAGGGCTTTCCCACAATTGGCGCACCGATTGTTATATGGTGGCAGAGCATCTGCTGTTCCTGCAAAAACAGTTCTGGAAAAGCCGCTACTCCATTTCTTTCCCGCGGCTACGCCCCTGCGCGGGCGGCATTGAACCGGCTTCGATGATGAATGAAGCTGAATTGGTGCAACTGATTTGTGCTTTCCGCCTGTTGGCACCGGATGTGGAACTTTCCCTCTCCACCCGTGAGTCCCCCTTTTTCCGGGATAACGTTGTGCCCCTGGCCATCAATAACATCAGCGCAGGCTCCAAGACCCAACCGGGTGGTTATGCCGATGACCACCATGAATTAGAGCAATTTGCTCCCCATGATAATCGCTCCGTTTCTCAGGTTGCCAACGCCTTGGTTAAATCCGGCTTACAGCCGGTCTGGAAAGATTGGGATAATTATTTGGGACGGTAATCCCCCTATTTCCACCAGAATGATACTTAACCTCCCTCCACGTGTTCAATGGTAGAGAGAGGTTAAGTAGAAAATTATTAGAGATAAATTTCGTTTAAGAAAGCATTTAACAATAAGCTGTTGTGACATGCCTTTAATTCTTTCAAAAATGAATACTTATCCATTTTATCACTCATTCTGATCATCATATGGTCAAAATGGAATTTATCCAGATTAAGGGCGCAGGACGTTACAGGTTCGATAATGTGACTTGTACTTGGTGCCTGAGATACCGGTATATAAGGGTCGGGATTAACTGTTGTATCCTCCTCCTCATAATCCTGGTTTACACGAAGCTCACCTTCAACGTATCTATAAGTATTCGGATCATAAACAAACTCCCGAGCATTCACAATTTGCGTAACAGCAATACCTTCGCGTGCTGCATATTCTTCCTGCTCTTCATAAGCTCTAATTAAAGTCAAATACTCTCTATTGCCTGTTTGGTTATAAAGTGCCTGTAATGACGACATTGCATTATAAAAATTGGAAGTTGGCCGTATTTCATAAACATAAAATGTCTCTCCATGCAGAAAATCGGATCCCCAATGAATTGCAAAATCTCGGGAGGCACTCGTTGAAACAAATATTGAAGCCTCTTCGGGTGGTCCTGGGTTTGGAAAACTGGCTACCTGAACATGCTCAGCAATATTGTCATTCGTTCCAGCGGGAGAAAATCCGCCCTCTACGGGACGGAAGATAACATTTGGATTACGTGTATCCATTCGGTAAACGCGAGTAACAGCGCTTGGCGGTGTCTGGGCATAAGACTGCGCTGTGTATAAAAATAAAAGACAAAATAGGGAAAGAAGCGTTTTAATTTTCATTAAATGTTCCTTCTAAAATTTTATACATGTTCAGAGAACCCAAAAAAATGACTCTTGATTATGGAAACCAAATTTCTACCGAGTTGAATTGTGGGCCATTCATATTGTCGGATGATGTTGTCCAAATCTGACTCTTTGCACAGTGAGTAGTTTCTGTTGTTATATCAGAAAGTAATACCTCCTGCCCACTAGCTTGAGCTGCTAAAATACTTGCGTAAGCTCTTTTCCCCAACTCACTATTAGTGACTAATTCACCGTAAGCCCAGTAAATTTGAACATCCTTATTTTTCCAACTTGATCCTGTTTTTGATAACCAAACTGCCCACCCTTGCGTTGGAACATTCATGTTTGTAAATAGTCCAACCACATACCCTCTTCCACACTCATATTGAATTGTTTTTTTAGCCGTAGCGTTATTCACACTGAACTTCATATTACGTTGATTACTCTTATAATTATGGAGATCTGGTGTCTTTAAGGTATTATGTTCAGGTTTTGGAGAAACTGTTGCCTGTGTTATTTCCTTGTCACTTGAATAAGCTGAAAAACTCAGCATCATCATTATTGCTAGAAATAATTTATATTTTTTCATAATCTTTATTTCACCTCAAAAAAGATAACAATTTGCAAGAAAAATCCTTACTATCATAATTTCAAATAAAATTATTTATTTTATTATTTTTACATTCACATAAGCAGCACCTCATATTTTTTTAAAATTAAAAATAGGTATATCTACCGAACGATTTTTATTAAATAAACATATGCATTTTAATTTTTGGTAAAATTAAAAAATGAAATAATAGACCTGCCTAAATGAGATAAATAAAAAATAACTTGCTGAAACATTTAAATTTATACATGATTTTTTACTCAAAATAAAAGTTACTGATTTATTTCTTATGATAATTTGAGACTCTGTCAGTCGGATAACACCATTTGATAGACGGGTGTCATCATTTCACCAATTGGAAAAACAGTTCTAAGTTCTGAACAGTCAGGTGATTGCTCTTCAACAAAACGTGAATGATGTGGAATGGCTTGAGTCAGAACTGTTCGAGCTTGTATTCCTGAAAAAGAACACTCATCACCCAGAAAACGTGCCAATAAGCGTGTTTCATTTGGGGATGCAACAATATCTTCCCTAGTAATGAAACGGTCACGGTGCAACAACCGGAGTAAAGATAAATAATCCATTTGATCTGAAAGCATAATTGGCGCAACATTATCGTTATTCCCTCTGACTATAATGAATCGCCTGGTACGGTAAAAAACATCATAGTAAGCACCTGACTGAAGAGGTATATTATTAGCTCTAGTCCCCCACGCTATTTCTGGATGTGCTAAACCCAATGCATGCCCAAATTCATGAAGGATCATGGAGTAAGTCATATCCGCAAAAGACGTATCTAGATTATTGCCAAAAATAATACCAATACGTCTGCGAGTCTCCGGCGATATATCTCGGTTTTCTGTTATATACATACCCGGCTCAGAAAGAATATCAGGCAAAATAGTTCGGCCAGCTGCCAATCCCACTGAATTTGGAGCTGCCGTGAATGCCAGAGGAATTACTGAATCTCCAACACGTAAATGCTGTGCCTGTGTGTTTGGTATTGTACGGATAATAAAATTTGATCGCCCCCCTGTATATGCACGACGAATTTGAAAACCACGGACGCTTAAAAAGCGATTCCAATATCGAGCAGCCTCTTCAACCAAGGGAGTGACATTTACTCTATAAGTTTGTCGGTCGTAAGTATAGAATATATATAAATCATCAGGAATTTGATACAAAAGCTCAGTGCCATAATTTCTAATTGCACTATAACGCCTATTGTCTCTATCAACACCGAATACAACAAAGTTTAATATAACATTTAACTGTTCCTGAATAGGACTGGGCGTTGGGGTTTGTGCTAAAGAATAAGGAATAAAATATGCTGATAACAAAAACAACATTAACATCTTCATATAATTGTACATATATTTCCCTTCTTTTATATTATATATTTCCTATATGAATAACAATCCAAAATCATAGATTACCGCCTGACACCTCGCAGTGCGGGTGTAATAATAAGAGTAGAATATTTACCCCATTATTCAACTCATGCAAATAAAAAATAACATTAGTGCGACTCTGAATCCAAAAAATCCGTTATCATTCCAAAGAGTTGGAATGATGTTTTTAATATATAAAAAAATATGACTTTAACATTCCAAAGAATAATAACCTTGCTCCCCATTACTTCATTCTTATTGCCCATAAAAAATGCCTTAACGAAAGCATAAGGAAATATATTTCCATTTAATTTCAAAGTGCAGCCAACAAATCTGCGGCTTGAAAGACAAAAGGCATGCAGATATACAGAACCATAATTTCCTATTTTGGCAATGAAATAGGAAATAGGAAATAGGAAATAGGAAATATTTGACTCAGGGTAAGAGTATAAGTGTTTAAAAGAAGAAGAAAATTTTCCAACAACAAAACCTAGCGGGAGCGACCTGCTCCCTTTTGAGTGCTTATGTTTTAACTATTTATGTTTTAACTCAAATCATGCAGATGCTTGTTCAGAGAAGGTGTCAATCTGAAATCAGAAAATTTCACCTGCAATCCTTCACGTTCTGGTGAACAGCACATAGCCCCGATAAAAATACGCCGCTGATCGCTAACCACAAAAGGAGACAATCGCAGCAACGGCCATGTCACACCATCAACGGAATACTGCAATCTGATGGCATTATCACGATAAGTGAGACGTAACCAGAACTTATCCGGCTCGCCCGGGAAAATACCCATCGCCCAGTCAGATCCCCCGTTCGTCAATACACTATCAATCGTTGCCCGCCCGTCAGAGTGCTCAATTCCGGCTTTCAGCCAATGCTGTTCATCCACCAGCAACATGATGCCAGCCTGATCGTATAAATGCTCAAACTGCCCTTCAATACAACATTGAAAAGTAAAGCCATCCTGAAGCTGAAAATCACCGGTGTAGCCACCAAATACATGGCCACTATGACGCTGAAACCCATACCATGTATCACGCCAAAAATTGGTTTTATTATCAGTTGAGACATAAAGTTCATTTTCCTGGCACCGCCATACAGCGGGTTCATTCAACCACTGACATTCCTGTAAATTCATTGATATTTACCCTGTTATGTTTAGTCTGAATTGAGCAATCAACGCACCTTAAACAGCCCCATGCCCAGTGAACCACTGCCATTAAACTCCCAATCCCATCATTTTCAATAAGTTCTGGGCTTGCTGAATAGCATCTTGTCGATGTGTAATGCCCATTTTTTGGTACAAATTCCGTATATGCGTTTTAATCGTGGTTGCTGCTACATCCAATTCTCCAGCGATTTGATCATTGCTATAACCAGAATAAATCAAACCCAATACCTGCCATTCACGCTGGGTTAACGGACTATTGCGAATAAGCTCGGGGACATCAGGATGCGTGAGTAATTGCTCGACAAAGCTCTCATCAAAATGGGCAAACTTATGCCGGTGCTGGCGGTTAATTTCCCGCAGGATACGTTCTGCACGATACTGTTCCATTCCCGGCAAGATGTTGAGTTGAATGAGTTGGCGCAACTGCAAAGCCATCAACTCCCCTTCAATCACAAAATGGCTGATAAACCCAGTGCAATTAGCCAAACTCAGTGCTGCCATCAAAACATCCTGAGCATCAGCTTTACGCTCTAATTTCCAGTACAGTAGATTGCACAACAGAAGATTACGGTTCAAGTCACTGACCAATGCCAATTTTTTTGCATGCTCGTTTAACTTATTCAAGATCGATTCGGCCGCTTCATACTGACCTAACAAGATTTGTGCACGGGCAATATTGCGCCATTGATTTTGATTGAAGTGATTACAGAAGCTTTCTGGCCGCTCCGCCTGTAATAGCCATTGGGTTGCCGAATGACTGTCTTCTGAACTCTGCCAGATGATGACACGAAGTTTATCGATATTTGTTCGCCAATCGCGATGATAATGCCCATTGTTCAGTAAGTTCTCACAACGGGATAAATGACGGCGGGCATTGTCAATATCACCGCGGATCAACGAACATTTTGCCAATTGAGTCAGACACTGCAATTGCTGTTGGGGCTGGAAATTGGATAATACGCCCAACCCTTGGCGCGCCGCCTCCTCAGATTCATCAATACGTGCCCAGCACCACAAAAGTTGCGAACGAATCCTCAGCAAAAACTCATGCATCGGCAATTGTTCTAGATGTTGCTCACGGATCAAATTAAACGCCTGAGTTTGCGTATCATAGGCAGTCTGTAAATACCCCTGAGCCAGTAAAATCTCGCTTTGCTGCAACAATGCCCATAAAGCATAGTGGTAAACATGACAAAGCCGGGCCAGTTGTTCTGTTTGCTTCATCAGCGCCAATGCACTGACCAGCTGCCCATTGCAATGCAATACCTCCCCTTTCACTGACATCGCGACAATCCGGCCATATTGATTGTCAGGAAGCAATGTCGCCAATGCCTTTTCAGCCAACATTTCTGCCTCATCCGGTCGCCCGTCATTGATAGCCACTTGGGCCCGGAGGGCATCAAATTCCCCTGACAATTCCGGCTCAATGTCTATCTTTTTTTGCTGCAGGGATTGCTCAGCCTGATTCAATAGCGCATTCACCTCATAATGGCGATGCTGGCTCTGCGCTAACCACGCTTGTAAAAGTACCAAACGAGGGCTTTCCAACAATTGCTCATGTGGCAGAGCATTCATGCACTCTTCCAATAAGGATAATTTACTGTGATTAAACAACGCCCAAGCATGTTGCAGCAAAATATCCCGCAACAATTCCGTATCTCCGGCGGCAAGGGCATGATGAATGGCTTCCCCCGGATACCCCTGCATTAACCACCCTTTCACCGCCGCCCGGTGTAATTCTGGTAATTTTGCCGCCATTTCCCACTGGCAACGCTGGCGTAAAAATGAAGCAAATAAGGGATGAAAACAAAACCATTCGCCGGAATCATCCATGCGCTGGATAAACAACCCCTGACGCTCAATATCTTCAAGCCGGTGCTGACCATTCTCCTCTCCCGTCAGACAGACAATCAAGCCATCATTCATGGATCGAAGGATGGAACTGTGCAGCAATAAATCCCGCGTAGCCTGATCCACCTGATTTAATACTTCATCCACCAAATAATCCGCCAGATGGCCGGCATTCATCCCTGAAAGATGCTTTGCTGATATTTTAGCTTCACTGCCTGATTGCCGGGCCGAAAGTGCAATAAGCTGTAATGCCGTCGCCCAGCCAGCAACGTCTTCACACAATTGCTTGCAATTATCAACATCCAACGGATTGACTAACCGGTTGGCAAAAAATTGCTGGGTTTCCTGATAATTGAAGGCCAGTTGCTGGCTATCAATCTCCAGTAACTGCTCACGCACTCGCAAATTTGCCACTCCCAAAGAAGGCAAATGGCGCGATAAAATCAGCAATGTCAAATTTTCAGGTTGATGACGAAGAAAAAACCGCATCGCTTCATGAATAACAGGATTAGCGATCAGGTGATAATCATCAATGACCAGAAAAATCGGCTGCGACCAGTCACTGAGCTCAATAAATAGTTGGGAAAACAGTGCCAATAAATTGGCATATTGATGTTTCTGGGCCAACACTTCACTTTTTATACAATGTCTTTGTGTGGCTTGCTGAATGGCAGCAATCAAATAACTGGCAAAACGCTCAGGCTGATCATCACTTTCATCAAGGGAATACCATCCCAGATTGTCCCGATCGGCAGCCCATTGTGACATCAGTGTTGTTTTTCCATATCCAGCAGGACTGGTTACCAGCACCAGCCGATGATCCTGTGCTTCATTGAGCTTTTCTAACAAACGTTCCCGCATGACCATATTATTCAGGCGAAGGGGACGACTGAGTTTCGATGGGATAAACATGAATTTCCTTCCCTATAAGTGATACAGAAAACAAAAATCTGAGTTTTGTCTGACGCTATTGAGCCACCACGTCACCGCCATTCATCAATGTCCACCAAATTTAGAGAAACCCCGATCTTTTGCAAACAAGTTGATTGATTTCATTGTGTTAAATTGCACCTTGTCACATTCTTTGTTTGCAACCTTTCTATTTCCTGATGAAATTGCGAGAAGATTCGAAATAAATCGCTACGCCTTCACACTCCTCCCCGCGAATATTTTTACAGGATGATGTTCCTTCCCTTCCTAACCGTCAGCATATTCCCCTAAATAATCTACCGGGCTTTCTTTAAATCAGTCACAGGATAACGATGCCATGCAACTATCTGAGTTAGATTCCAATAAAAAAATCCCATTGAATAAAGCTGCCTTTCAGGCTGCCATAACACGCCAATGGCAACGCTTCGGTCTGAGCTCCGCTCAAGAAATGACATCCCGCCAATGGTGGCAGGCCATGAGTCGGGCACTTTCTGAATCATTGCCTTTTTCCACGGGAAAAAATCAGGCTGAACCACCACAAAATGGTCAACGCCACGTGAACTATATTTCAATGGAATTTCTGATAGGCCGACTAACCGCCAACAATTTATTGAATCTTGGCTGGTATGACGATGTGCAAGCTTACTTGGCAGAAGATGGCATCATTCTGAGTGACATATTGGAAGAAGAAACTGATCCCGCGTTAGGCAATGGGGGGTTAGGCAGATTAGCTGCTTGTTTTCTTGATTCGATGGCAACACTCAACCAACCTGCCACTGGGTATGGCCTGAATTATCAGTACGGTCTGTTCCGCCAATCTTTTAAAGACAACCAGCAAATTGAAACACCTGACGACTGGGCGCGCGAGTCCTACCCTTGGTTTCACCATAATGCACAGCTAAACGTCAACGTTAATTTTGGCGGTAAAATCGTAACAAACGCTGATGGTCATGAAATCTGGCATCCTTCCCTGACACTGATCGGCGAAGCATGGGATTTACCCGTAATAGGGTATAGAAATGGTGTCAGTCAGCCACTGCGCCTTTGGCAAGCAACATTCGATAAACCTTTTGATTTATCACTCTTCAATGATGGGCAGTGTTTGTATGCCGAACAGCAAGGTATTGAAGCAGCCAGCCTGACCAAAGTACTCTACCCGAATGATAATCATCATGCAGGTAAACGGCTGCGCCTGATGCAACAATACTTTCAGTGTGCCTGCGCTGTAACAGATATTTTGCGCCGCCATCAACAAGCAGGACGTAGAATAGAAGAGCTGCCGCGCTACGAAGTGATCCAACTCAACGATACTCATCCGACTATCGCCATCCCTGAAATGATGCGTCTTTTACTTGATGAACACCAGTTGGATTGGGAAACCGCATGGGAAATTACGGGAAAAACTTTCGCGTATACCAACCATACTTTACTACCAGAAGGTTTGGAACGTTGGGATGAACCACTGTTCAATGAATTGCTTCCGCGCCACCTTCACATTATTAAGGAAATCAACCGCCGTTTTAAACATACCGTGGAACAAACCTGGCCCGGTAACCAACAAATCTGGGAGAAATTGGCGGTTATTCATGATAATCAAGTCAGGATGGCCAATCTCTGCGTTGTGGCCTGTTTTGCTGTTAATGGGGTTGCTGCCCTGCATTCATCCTTGATAGTGACCGATCTATTTCCTGAATATCATCAACTATGGCCAACAAAATTCCATAACGTAACCAATGGGGTCACTCCACGCCGGTGGATAAGACAGTGCAATCCTGCACTTTCCTCATTAATTGACCAGACATTAAACGACGAATGGATTCATGATCTTAACACCCTCAAACAACTTGAGCCGTATGCCGACGATCCCGCATTTTGCAGCACTTACCGCAACATTAAACAGGACAATAAAATCCGCCTGTCCAATTATGTGAATAAGGTGATGGGGCTTAAACTTGATCCTCATGCCATCTTTGATGTGCAGATAAAACGTCTGCATGAATATAAACGTCAACATCTGAACCTGCTCCATATTTTGTCTCTTTACCGGCAAATTCAGGAAAATCCTTCTTTGGATATTCATCCACGCGTCTTCCTGTTTGGCGCTAAAGCAGCTCCCGGCTACTATTTGGCTAAAAATATCATTTCTGCCATCAACCATGCGGCCGAAAAAATCAATCATGATCCGATTGTTCGCGATCGGATAAAAATTGCCTTTATCCCTGATTATAATGTTTCCGTTGCAGAGTTGATGATCCCCGCAACCGATGTATCAGAACAAATTTCCACCGCCGGAAAAGAGGCTTCTGGAACAGGTAACATGAAACTAGCTCTAAATGGCGCACTCACCATTGGAACACTGGATGGGGCGAATGTTGAAATAGCAGAACAAGTCGGCAATGAACATATCTTTATCTTCGGGAAGACAGTCGAAGAAGCCAAGGCCTTACTCAGCAATGGATACAATCCACAAGAGATACTGCAACAAGATCCTCATCTGAAAGGCATACTGGGTTCTCTTGCCAATGGCGAATTCAGCCACGGGGATACACATGCATTTGAACTTATGTTGCACAGCCTTACCGATGGTGGTGATCCTTATTTAGTTCTGGCTGACTTTGCTTCCTACTGCCAGGCTCATGGGCAAATTGATGCCCTGTATCGTAATACTCAAAGCTGGACGCACAGCACCATACTCAATACCGCTCGAATGGGTAAATTCAGCGCTGATCGCACCATTCAAGATTACCAACAACGTATTTGGCAAGCCCAATAGAAACCGAACGATAGAGGGATTGAGTATGGAAAACAAATGTCTTGATGATTTAGCTACTGAAGCTGGTATTGCCAGCGAATATATTAACGCCTATGGTAAACCACAGGTGATCCCGGCTGAAATCAGACATCAGATATTGGAAATCATGCATACTGAAATACCGGTCAACAGACCGGTTTCTCACACACTGGCATCCTCTGTACCCAACGTTAAAGTGATTATTCAAGGACAGGCAATAACATTGCCTCTTGATGATTCAGACAATTATCAATGGCAGTTACACACTGAACAAGGGGAAATCTTTCAGGGCCAATGCCAATACCAGCTCACGCTGCCTTCGCACCTCCCCTTGGGGTATCACACACTGACGCTAAGCCGTACAACATGTCGCCCAGCATGTTGTACAACAAGAGAAAACATCTCTGCTCAACAACAATCTATGCAACTCATTGTTGCTCCTGAACGTTGCTATGAACCAGAAATGTTAATAAATGGCGAAAAACTCTGGGGCGCTTGCATTCAGCTTTATACCCTGCGCTCAGAAAATAATTGGGGGATAGGTGATTTCGGTGATCTGAAATACATGCTGCAAGAACTGGCTCTGCGGGGCGGCGCGTTTGTTGGTTTGAATCCCCTGCATGCCATTTACCCTGCAATGCCGGAAAATGCCAGTCCTTATAGCCCATCTTCCCGCCACTGGCTTAATGTTATTTATATTGCAGTCAATCAAGTGGAAGATTTTAAGCACAGTGTGGCAGCACAAACATGGTGGCAGTTACCAGAGACACAACGAAAACTCCGGCAAGCCCGTGAAGCTGAATGGGTTGATTACACCACTGTAATGGCACTCAAAATAGTTGCATTACGTATGGCACATACACAGTTTCAGCTCCGCTCTGATAATGATCCCCAATACATTGCGTTCCAGCAGTTCGTGAACAATGGAGGTAAAAACCTTTACTCTCAGGCTGCCTACGACGCACTCCACAATGAGCTACATGGCGAAAATAACACTTATTGGGGCTGGCCTGTATGGCCGGAGGAATACCGTGCATTTGATAGTGATGCAGTTAAAGAGTTTTGCCTCTCACATCCACAGGACATCGATTTTTTCCTGTGGTTGCAATGGTTGGCGGATATTCAACTCGCCGAATGTTTCACTGTCAGTCAAACCAACCCTATGCCAATTGGTATTTACCGTGACCTCGCTGTCGGTGTAGCACAAGGAGGGTCAGAAACATGGTGTAACCGACACATTTATTGCACCAAAGCATCGGTAGGAGCCCCCCCTGATATTCTTGGGCCTTTGGGGCAGAATTGGGGGCTTCCGCCAATAAATCCCCATGAATTAAAAGCTCAAGCCTATCAGCCTTTCATTGAATTACTGCGCAGCAATATGCGCCATTGCGGAGCATTGCGCATTGATCATGTCATGTCTCTACTCAGGCTTTGGTGGATACCACAGGGCAAAACTGCGGATAAAGGTGTCTATGTCCACTATCCGGTTGATGATTTACTGGCAATACTGGCATTGGAAAGTCAACGCAATCAGTGTTTGGTCATTGGCGAAGATTTAGGAATTGTACCGGCGGAAATTGTCGATAAATTACGGACCCGGGGTGTTTATTCCTACAAGGTATTTTATTTTGAACGCAATGAGCGAAGCGAATATCGTTCCCCAACTGAATACCCCATACAAGCTATGGCAACTATTACTACTCATGATTTGCCTACGTTACGCGGTTTCTGGCAAAACAGGGACCTGGCATTAGGTGAATCCATCGGCTTGTATCCTGATAAAACGCTGCTGAGGGAATTATATGCTGAGCGAGAACGCTGTCGACAAGCCTTAACCGCTAGTTTAATCCGCCATAATTATTTAAGTTCGGAAATAAGCCTGACCGAGGATACTCAGCTTTTATTGCCGCAAATAACACAACAGGCAGCCGTGCCAGATCAATCTGAATTAACCATGCCATCCTCTGTGAATCACGCAGTTCACCGCTATATAGCCCATAGCAACTGTGCCTTATTAGGATTACAACCTGAAGACTGGCTTGATATGCTACAACCTGTCAATATTCCAGGGACAACCGAGGAATATCCCAATTGGCGACGTAAACTCACCATGACTTTGGAGGTGATGTTTGCGGATAACCATATCAACGAACTGCTACAAACTGTAAGCGAATACCGGAAACAAAGTTTATAGCTGATCGTATCTAATCCACAGAACCGGCTCCCTGAATTCTCCCCGTTCACATTGACGAGCGGGGGTCTTATGACGTGCAGGATAAAATCACTCACAATAAAAAATATTGTGAGTGATTTTCTTTACGACTAGCTTTGCTGGTCTTCCCTCATACAGTCGTCCATATTCCATATATAGCCAACCCTATAATTCATATAATCGAAGCCAAACTTCACTCCCAGCATGTCAGTCTAAGATTTGCCCCAATAGAATAATGATGGTTTTTGTAAACTTCGTCGCGGCACTGTAATAGGGATATTGTAGTGACGACATAGTAGTGACGACATAGTAATAGCAATCTTGTAGTCACGATATTGTAACAGTGTGCCGGGATATCTTGCCGCAACGAAGTTCGCCAATCATTATCCTTTCACTCCCCCTGATGTTAACCCCCCAACTAACCAACGTTGGGCCAGTAAGAAAACGACAGTGATGGGAATGGCTGAAAGCACAGCCGCTGCGGCAAAATCCCCCCAAAGATAATTTTGCGGATGAAGGTATTGCTGCATTCCAACAGCCAGCGTGTAATTATCTACGTCCCGCAGCAGCAAAGAAGCAATCGGTACTTCGGTAATCACACCAATAAAAGATAGGATAAATACAACAGCCAGTATTGGCACAGAAAGCGGCAACAATATCAGACGGAAAACTTGCCACGGTGTTGCTCCATCCAGCATGGCGGCTTCTTCCAGCGAGCGATCTATCGTTTCAAAATAACCTTTGATAGTCCATACATGCAGGGCGATCCCTCCCAAATAGGCAAAAACCACTCCACCGTGGGTATTAAGGCCAAGGAAAGGAATGTATTCTCCAAGCCGATCAAATAAGGCATATAATGCCACCAATGAAAGTACCGCTGGAAACATCTGAAAAATCAGCATGCTTTTAAGCAAAATACTTTTTCCGCGAAAACGCATACGGGCAAAAGCATAGGCACAGGTTGTTGATAGCACGACGATCCCCGTGGCCGTTATCAGTGCGATTTTTACGGAATTCCATAACCACAACAACACAGGGAACGGTGGTACGGTGATCCGCCCATCCGGGGATTCGATGCTGTAACCCAATGCCAACTTCCAGTGTTCCCACGAAATAGTATCCGGAATTAAACTACCAGTAGCAAAGTTTCCCGGCCGTAAAGAAATGGCAACCACCATTAGCATCGGAAACAGAATCAAGGCAATAAAACTCAGAATCAAAGCATGCGTTGCCCATACTCGCCACCGCTGCGATTTGGATTGCACCATCGCCATATCCTTATCTCCTCAGTCAAATTTAATGCGGGTCGTTTTCAGGTTAATGATGGCTAATGCTCCCACGAGCAAGAAAATCAGCGTCGCAATGGCCGCAGCCAATCCAAAATCCTGCCCACCTCCTCCTTCAAAAGCGATGCGGTAGGTATAACTGACCAACAGATCGGTATAACCCGCCGGAGTTGTCGTACCAATGTAGTCAGGCCGTCCAGCAGTGAGTAATTGAATTAAAACGAAGTTATTGAAGTTAAAAGCAAAGCTGGCAATCATCAACGGAGTTAATGGCTTAATCAGCAATGGAAAGGTAATTTTAATAAAGTTCTGCCATGGCCCAGCACCATCAATTGCCGATGCCTCATAAAGATCATCCGGGATTGCTTTTAACAACCCCATACAAAGGATCATCATATAAGGATAACCCAGCCATGTATTCACGATAATCAGCATGGTGCGCGCTAATGTGGGGTCTGTAAACCACTCTGGCTTCAGGCCAAACAGCCCATTAAGCACTAAATTAATTTCACCAAAACTCTGGTTAAACAAGCCCTTAAAAATCAGAATGGAGATAAATGCAGGAACTGCGTAAGGTAGAATTAACAGCATCCGGTAAATGGCTCTTCCTTTAATGGCTTCCCACTGCACAATACAAGCAAGCACCATACCTAATACAACGGTCAAGATCACTGTCAACAGCGAAAACACCACCGTCCAGACAAAAATCGACAAAAAGGGTTTTTGAATCCCCTCATCTTGTATCACCCGCAAAAAGTTTTTCCAGCCAATGGAAACGGTAAAACCCGGGCTTAATGTTTCCTTAGTCCATTCCCCTGCGGCATTAATGGATTGATAGAACCCTATCTCCATATTCGGTCGGTAGTGTATTCCGGTTTGTTCATTCGTCAGCGTGACCCCATCTTCCCCGAGTGAATAAAGAGGATGTATAGCCGAAAACTGCCGCAGAGAGCTCATTCTCAATTTACTGCCATCGGGAAGCATTGCCACCAATTGGCCTAGCGCCTGTCTGTGTTGGGTAATAGTACGTAATGTCGCAGCATCACTTTCAATATTTTCGTTCTGCACCTGCAAAGGCAGAATAATGTCTTCTTTAACAGCCTGTTCAGGAAAAGCAAAAGGTTCTGAAACCAATAGTTGATCACTCTCGGTAGTATTCAACACCAACATCCATTTTTCAGAAACAGGATAAAGCTTGAAATTAACAGGCTGCCCTGCCTGATATTGCCGGCTCATTAACACGGTTTGGGCTCGTTCAAACGTTAACTGATTAGTATTGCTATAGTTCGTAAAAGCAATGGCAATAGTACAAATCAACGGAAACAGTATAAATAACCCTATCCCGGCCATTCCCGGATAGGTATAGCGCCAAACATAGGCATTTCGGTTGGCAAAAACATAAATACCGCTTCCCAGTAATACCAGCGTCAACATAGCAAACAGGTATTCTCCCTGTGCATACATCAACACAACCAGATAACCGGTAAAAAGCAGGCATAAACCTACAGCAAACCATTTCAGGGCAGGATGTTGCCACCATGCGGTTTTTTCTAATGTCGCGGACATCTTGTACTTCCTGTTATGATTTCTCGTGATGAAATTCCCGTGATTCAATTTTCGTACTTCAATTCCCGTACTATTGAGGCTTCTTTAAATTCAGAAGCCTGTCATTCAATTATTTCGTCATCCTCGTTTCAGCATCATTAAGAGCGGCATCTACCGTCTGACGACCACTGATAGTATTGAGAACAGCACTGCGCATGGCATACCAGAAACTGCTCATTTGAGATATATTTGGCATAATTTCTCCTTTCTGAGCGTTCTCCATCGTGGCAGCAATACGAGGATCTTTTGCCAGTATCTCTTGGTAGGATTTCAATGCCACCGCTCCCAATGGCTTGTCTTTATCCATCATGGCCAGACCGTCATTAGTCAGCAGATAGTTTTCCAGAAACTCCTTCGCCAATTCTTTATTGGGACTGGCAGCATTAATGCCCGCAGTTAAGATACCGACAAAAGGCTTGGAGGGTTTTCCTTTGAAGGTGGGCAATGATGTAACCGCATAGTTAATGTTGCTTTTATCGATATTTGCCCATGCCCACGGGCCGTTGATTGTCATTGCTGTTTTACCTTTATTAAAAGCCGCTTCAGCAATGGAGTAATCAATGTCTGCACTAAGGTGTTTATTTTTGACTAAATCGACCAAAAACTGCATCCCGGCTTTGGAACCCACATTATTAACTCCGCTGTCTTTAACGTTATAAGTCCCATTTTCTGCCTTAAAGGCATAACCGCCGTCAGCTGCAATCAACGGCCAAGTAAAATACGGCTCCTGCAAATTGAACATGATCGCGTTTTTATTTTGCTTTTTCAGTTCATTATCCAACGCCGGAATTTCCTCCCATGTCTTTGGAGGAGATTTAATCAGATCTTTATTGTAGATAAGGGAAAGAGCTTCAACTGCAACGGGATAGCCCATTAATTTCCCATCATAGCTCACCGCCTCCCACGTAAAGGGGAACAACTTATCAATGAAAGCGTTATCGGGTGTGATTTCAGCAACCAGCCCTGATTGGGCATAACCACCAAAACGATCATGTGCCCAGAAAATAATATCCGGCCCATCTCCGGTCGCCGCGATTTGGGTATATTTCTCTTCCAGTTTATCTGGATGCTCAACAACTACAGGAATGCCCGTTTCTTTTGCAAATTTCTCACCAACCTGAGCAAGCCCGTTGTAACCTTTATCCCCATTGATCCAAATCACCAGCTTACCTTCCTCCAGCTTTGCAAAAGCGGGGGCAGATAATATTCCTGCCGTTAAAACGGAAAGCATCAAGGTACAGCTACCTATTTTCAAAAATTTTTTTGTCATCATTCCGCCCTTTTTATCATTTGTCAGTCCAGGATGCGTTTCTTCACGACCAATTTCTTCGCCATCAATTTTTCCACTATCAACTTCTTCACTATCAATTTTTTTCACTATCAATTTTTTCACTACATCAGCTCAATAATAAGAAATAAGCTAAATAGCGAGAAATAGTTCCCAGTGTGCAATCAACATGAAAAAGACTCATCATCCCCCGTTCTACGCCTCAGCTAAAATGAATGTGAACTAGTTTACAAAAATAATTAAAATCATAGCGTTAACTTCAATATGACATCTTTTTTTGTGACTTAATTCACATCTTATCTGACCATTTATCCCTCCTTTCCCTAACCGCTTTAATCTCGTCATCCTAATTCCTCCCCCATAAAAAACTCTGGGATGGAGGATTTTTATACCTGTTGTTTTGTACACAATCCTGCCATCAGTTTTTCACACAGCTTCTCATTGCAATGAATTAGGGAGCGAACAGAAAGCTGAGGCGACAAATCCGAGGGAGGGAATAAATGTCCAGTGTCACATTCCGCAATATATCTAAATCATACGGTGAAACCGTCATCTCCAAAGATCTTAATCTTGATATTCAGGAAGGAGAGTTCGTCGTATTCGTTGGCCCGTCAGGATGCGGGAAATCAACGCTATTGAGGATGATTGCGGGATTGGAAGACATTACTTCTGGTGAGTTACTGATGGCAGGAAAACGCATGAATGAAGTTCCGCCAGCAAAACGCAGTGTTGGAATGGTTTTTCAATCTTATGCACTGTATCCCCACCTTTCTGTTGCAGACAATATGTCATTCGGCATGAAGCTGGCAGGCGTAAAAAAAAGTGATACCCAAAAGCGAGTGAAGCAGGTTGCAGAAACACTCCAGCTTGCTCATTTACTGGAACGGCGTCCCAAAGCATTATCCGGTGGTCAACGCCAACGTGTCGCAATTGGCCGGACTCTCGTTGCCGAACCCAATATTTTTCTGCTGGATGAGCCTCTTTCCAATCTGGATGCAGCACTTAGGGTACAGATGCGAATCGAAATTTCACGTCTGCACAAGCGGCTTCAACGCACAATGATCTATGTGACCCATGATCAAACCGAAGCCATGACATTGGCAGATAAAATTGTTGTGCTTGATGCCGGCAATATTGCTCAAGTCGGTAAGCCATTGGAGATTTATCACTATCCCGCCAACCGTTTTGTTGCAGGTTTCATTGGCTCACCAAAAATGAATTTCCTGCCTGTCAAAGTATCCGCAACCGCTGTCGACCAAGTACAAATTATCTTACCCAATGGGCAACGTGTCTGGTTACCTGTTGAAAGCAAAGGCGTCGCTGTTGGCAGCAATGTTTCTTTAGGGATCCGTCCTGAGCACCTTTTGCCTAATGACGTAGCGGATGTTACGTTAGAGGGGACAGTACAGATAGTGGAACAGCTGGGGAATGAAACCCAGATTCACATCCGCATACCTGCCATTCATCAAAACTTGGTTTATCGCCAACCTGATATTGTTCTCGTGGAAGAAGGCGCTAATTTCACTATTGGATTAGCGCCCCACCGTTGTCACCTTTTCCGCGAAGACGGAACCTCATGTCAGCGTCTACACAAAGAGCCCGGAGTCTAAATCTGTGGCCATCGAAAATAACAGGAGAATCACTATGCGTATATTGTCTCTCTCATTGGCCATGATAACTGGCCTGTTATCCATGCAAGCAGTTGCCGTCGACTTTCACGGCTATGCCCGTTCAGGCATCGGCTGGACAGGAAGCGGCGGTGAGCAAAAATGTGCTCAGGCGACAGGTGCTCAAAGCAAGTATCGCCTTGGTAACGAATGTGAAACCTATGCGGAACTCAAACTGGGACAAGAATTATGGAAGGATGGCAACAAACGTTTCTACTTTGATACAAATTTGGCCTATGCCGTATCCCAGCAAAAAGACTGGGAAGATACCAAACCCGGTGTTCGCGAAGTCAACGTAACAGCAGACAATATTATTGATTGGTTACCCGGCTCAAAAATGTGGGCGGGTAAACGTTTCTATCAGCGGCACGATGTACACATGATCGATTTCTATTACTGGGATATTTCCGGCCCCGGTGCAGGGTTGGAAAATATCGATCTTGGATTTGGTAAATTATCCCTTGCTGTAACCCGCAATACCGAGGAAGGCGGTGCGTTCGGTTGGATTGCGGGCGATCGGAAAGAAGTCCCGACCCCGACCTCCAATGATGTTTTCGACATACGGTTAGCTAACTTGCCTGTCAATGCAGGGGGAACGCTGGAGTTCGGTCTTGATTATGGCCGCGCTAATGCACGAAAAGGGTATCAGCTTGATAAAAAAGCATCCAAAGACGGAATCATGCTGACGACCGAACATACCCAAAGCATGTTGGGTGGCTTTAACAAATTTGTTTTACAGTATGCAACTGATGCAATGGCTTCCAGTAATAATGGGCGTGCCGAAGGGGCCAGTGTTAATAATGACGGGCATATGCTGCGTGTTCTGAATCACGGTGCCATCAGCCTGACAAATAAATGGGATCTCATGTACGTCGCCATGTATCAGAATATTGACCGTGATAATAACAACGGCAGCACATGGTATACTGTGGGTATCCGTCCAATGTATAAATGGACACCGATAATGAGTACATTGTTGGAGGTGGGTTATGACAATGTGAAATCTCAACTCACCAAGGAAACCAATAATCAGTACAAAATTACCCTAGCCCAACAATGGCAAGCCGGAGATAGCATCTGGTCACGTCCTGCAATTCGCTTATTTACCACTTACGCAAAATGGGATGAAAAGTGGGGCTATGAAAACGGCGTAGCTTACCGTGATACACCTGCACACCAATTCAGTCGTGGCAATAGTGATGACTTTATATTTGGTGCCCAATTTGAGGCTTGGTGGTAATGAAAATAAAATTGCTTTCACTCTGTCTCAGCGCTCTGCTGTGCAATATGCTTCCTGCTGTAAGTTATGCCACATCAGAGAATTTATTGCCTGACACAATACCGTCTGTAGTATCCAATGATGTAGTACCCAAGGACATAGCACCCAAAGACATAGCACCCAATGCTGTGGCACCTGATTTATCTCAATCAGCCTTGCAAACATTACAATGGCAACCTATTAATACTCACGCTACTCAAACTGTTGTCCTCAATAGTACGTCACAAAAACTCAATAACGGGGATATTCATGGAGCGGTTGCTGCATTTACCCTGCCAGCGAACCAAGGTTCATTGGAAATTACGCTGAATAGTATGATCAAGGATAAACAAGTCTATGCGCCGAATGTTTTGGTGCTGGATGAACAACTCCGTCCTGCTGCTTTTTACCCTAGTCACTACTTTCGTTATCAGCAGCCGGGGATCATGTCCACTGACAGGATTGAAGGAGTCTTAAAATTAACTCCTGCCTTAGGACAGCAAAAGATTTATTTACTGGTTTATACTACTGATGCCGATTTACAAGCCTCGACGAAAATGGTTAACCCAGCCAAAGCTTATGCTCAAGGCGTAGGTAACGCCGTTCCAAATATCCCGGACCCAATCGCCCGCCATACAGAAACAGGAACATTAACCTTAAAAGTAAAATCCGAACGTGATGCAGGGAATGTTCTGATTGGCCAGATATTTTCTACACCAGCACAATCGTCTGCCACAGTACAGCAACCAGTCACTGTCGGTTCTACGATCGACTCTAGACCAGCAGCATCAATATTACCGACAAAAACTACCCCAAAGACTCCCCCTCAACCAACCACAGTGGCTAAAAAACCTGTATTAAACGATACCGAGCAGTACTTCAATGACGCAATCAAAAAAGCCATTCGCAATGGTGATATTGATAAGGCATTGAAATTGTTGGATGAAGCTGAGCACCTTGGTTCACCGACGGCAAGAGAGACTTTTATCAAGATGATAAAAAATAAAGGATAATAATCATCCATATCAAGTGTTCGGTAAAATTTCATATTTCTTTTAAGAGCCTAAAGGAATAGGCTCTTAATATAACCCAACAATATTTTATTACATTAAATTCCAACTCTAAGCTCACTTGAAGTAATTCATAATTCCTTTTTTATTAAGATAATCTTTTATCTTTTTTCGATATTTATAGAACAAACAACCTAATATTACTAAAAATATTATACTTAATATAATTTTAGGTAATGTTGCAGAAAGCAAAAAAAAGAAAATAACCATTAAAAACAAAGAAACAACGATATTACTCACTATCTTCTTAAATATCCACACTAAAAATTCAATAGTGTATTTTATGAGTTTATACAATACCTCAAGTATCTCAAGTATCATACCAAGCGCTTCCATTAATATCTCCATCAACATCATCCTATAAAGATTTATTTTTTATTAAATCCGTTTAACCATATCAAAAAATTCCTTTTAAAAAAATTCACATCCCTTTAATTATTTAGATGAGTTTTAATTTTAGCTCTATATTTAGAGTAAAAATAAAAACATTACTATCAATAAAAGATTAAAAACGAATTATTTTACATCCTATATATGATTATCAATCGATTGCAAAGGCATTAGATCTGGCTTATTAGCGATTAATCTCGCCATTTTTTCAATCGGATCTGTCCGTAAAATATATAATCGCTTCAACGAGAAAGGATTATCTCCCAGCTTTACTTTTCCCTGTTTCGTAGTAACAGCCAAGTGAAACCCGGATTTTTTCGCGGCTTTCATTGATTTTGGGTTATACCCACCAAAAGGATAAGAAAGATAAAAAACATGGGGATTAAGTTCTGTCAGAGAACGTCTGGACCGCTTGAAATCATACAAAATGGTATGATACGTTCGATTGAATAATATAGGTTGCTTATTCTTTCCCAGCCGATGCAGAAAGTGAGTGTGCGATTGGAAATCAAATGAATTCTGCATAGAATACAATTCAGAAAGGCTCAAAAATTGCAGACTGTTCGGATCCCATTTCTGTGGATGACGTTTAATCCGGGATGAAATAATAAACAATGTTGCTTTCAGGCCATTCTCTTTCAAAGTAGGATAGGCATAGCGATAGACGGATTTTAGCCCATCATCAAAGGTCAAACCAACCACTTTAGCCGGTAAGTTGATACTGCCATTGAGATAGCCTTCCAATTCATATAATGAAATTGTGGTGTAGCCCGTTTGTTTCAGGTATCTCATCTGATTGCGAAAAGCAGTCAGAGAGGTTGTTGTTGAGGTATGGAGAAAACGCTTATTCTCTTTGTCCTGAAGGATATGGTGATAGGTTAACAAAGGTATTCCATTATCCAATTCAACATCTTGACCATGAATATAACCTAACCGCTCACCTATATTAATTTCATACCAAGTTTGGTGTAAGTGATTTTGTAGTTTATCCAACATCGGATAACGGAGATTTCCCGCCAAAATGGCAATAGGTTTGCTGCCTATGTCAGGTGTGCTATAGACTTTAATCGCCTTAAATATCATCAAATTTTGGGTGATTTTTTTATGAAGTGTATTAAAAGGGTCTTCAGAAAATGCAGATTGTTTAATGCCCCTTAAATTCTCTTTTTCGATATAGCCCGTTCCATTACCGAAGTGAAATTCATAATAAGCACTTTTTTCATCTTCTTCTTTAGCAATCTTTAATGTCTGCCCTTTCTTTACGATCCCTACTTCAGTGACATGCTCGCCAATCCAAGAATAGATTTCACTATCTCGGAGCACTTCCATATTGCGATAGTTTGCAAAATCCTGATGCAGTGCTAATACCGGATAGGAAAAACAGATCAAAAATGATAAGAAGAATATGGAAATAACATAAATGAACCATCTCATTTTCATTTTCCATCTAATAAAAAATGCCCTCTACCAAGAGAGGGCATTTCGCGATTAACCATACTGGTTCAGTATGCTATACATCAGGTATTACTCGTTACCGCTACTGTTACCAAAACCTGCATTCAGTAATTCAGCAAGGTTTGCAGTTGCTTCGTCAACGCTAACTTGTGGTGCTTCAACCACTTCGTTTTCGTGACGACGACGGATACGATCCTGATGGTAGGCATAACCTGTACCCGCAGGGATCAAGCGACCAACAATAACGTTCTCTTTCAGGCCACGCAGTTCATCACGTTTACCTGCAACAGCAGCTTCAGTCAGTACGCGGGTTGTTTCCTGGAACGACGCCGCAGAAATGAAGGACTCTGTTGCCAGTGATGCTTTGGTGATACCCAGCAAGTCACGGTGGAAAGTCGCTGGTACTTTGCCATCCAGCTCCAGTTTACGGTTTGCAACTTTAACGCGCGCGTATTCAACCTGCTCACCTTCAAGGAATTCAGAGCTGCCTGCATTTGCGATAGTCGCTTTACGCAACATCTGACGTACGATAACTTCAATGTGTTTATCGTTAATCTTAACGCCTTGCAGACGGTAAACTTCCTGCACTTCGTTGGTGATGTAACGAGCAACCGCATGAACACCACGCAGACGCAGAATGTCATGTGGAGATTCTGGGCCATCGGAGATCACGTCACCGCGTTCAACAACCTCACCTTCGAATACGTTGAGCTGACGCCATTTAGGGATCATCTCTTCGTAAGCATCGCTGCCATCCAGTGGGCTGATTACCAGACGACGTTTACCTTTGGTTTCTTTACCGAAGGAAACAATACCGCTGATTTCTGCCAGAATTGCAGGCTCTTTCGGACGACGCGCTTCGAACAGATCCGCAACGCGTGGCAGACCACCGGTAATATCCTTAGTACCGCCAGATTCCTGAGGAATACGTGCCAGCGTATCACCCGCAGAGATAGAGATGCCATCTTCCAGCTGAACAATCGCTTTACCCGGCAGGAAGTACTGAGCAGACATATCTGTACCCGGGATCAGAACATCGTTGCCTTGAGCATCGACGATTTTCAGTGCTGGACGCAGGTCTTTACCACTACCGGTACGCTCTGCACTATCCAGAACAACCAGTGAAGACAGGCCGGTCAATTCGTCCGTCTGACGGGTAATGGTCTGGCCATCTACCATGTCATAGAACTGGATGATACCGGAAACCTCACTCACGACTGGCATGGTATGTGGGTCCCAGTTCGCAACGGTTTCGCCGCCGGTTACCTTCTCTCCATCACCTTTTGCCAATACCGAGCCGTAAGGCACTTTATAGCTTTCTTTAGTACGGCCGAAATCGTCAATCAGGCGCAATTCGGTATTACGGGAAGTAATAACCAGTTTGCCCGCTGAGTTTGTAACGAATTTCGCGTTGGACAGTTTCAACTGACCTTTGTTACGTACCTGAATGCTGGATTCTGCTGCCGCACGAGATGCCGCACCACCGATGTGGAACGTACGCATCGTCAGCTGTGTACCCGGCTCACCGATTGACTGTGCCGCGATAACACCAACAGCTTCACCTTTGTTGATGATATGACCACGAGCAAGGTCACGACCATAACACTTAGCACAAACACCGAAGTCAGTTTCACAACTTACTACGGAACGTACTTTGACGCTGTCAACGGAGTTTTCTTCTAACAGGTCACACCATTTTTCATTCAGCAGAGTATTACGCTCTACCAGAATGTCAGCAGTACCCGGTTTCAGAACATCTTCAGCCGTTACACGGCCCAGTACGCGCTCACGCAGTGGTTCTTTAACATCACCACCTTCGATAACCGGAGTCATCAGGATACCGTCATGAGTGCCACAGTCATCTTCAGTCACAACCAAGTCTTGGGCAACGTCAACCAGACGACGAGTCAGGTAACCGGAGTTCGCCGTTTTCAATGCGGTATCCGCAAGACCTTTACGAGCACCGTGGGTTGAGATGAAGTACTGGAGTACGTTCAGACCTTCACGGAAGTTCGCGGTGATTGGGGTTTCGATGATCGAACCATCTGGAGTCGCCATCAGACCACGCATACCCGCCAACTGACGGATCTGAGCAGCAGAACCACGAGCACCGGAGTCCGCCATCATAAAGATGTTGTTGAAAGAAACCTGTTGTTCTTCTTCACCGTTACGGTTAACAACCGTTTCAGTAGACAGGTTTTCCATCATCGCCTTAGCAACACGTTCGTTTGCCGCGGCCCAGATATCGATAACTTTGTTATAGCGTTCGCCAGCAGTTACCAGACCTGACTGGAACTGTTCCTGAATTTCGGCCACTTCCGCTTCCGCTTCCGCGATGATGCCTTCTTTCTTCTCAGGAATGACCATGTCGTCGATACCTACGGATACCCCTGAACGGGCAGCGTAAGCAAAACCGGTATACATGGTCTGGTCAGCCAGGATAACTGTTGGTTTCAGGCCCAGTACGCGATAACAGGTATTCAGCATTCTGGAGATTGCTTTTTTACCCAACGCCTGGTTAATCAGTGAATATGGCAGACCTTTCGGTACGATCATCCACAGGATGGCACGGCCTACAGTGGTATCAACCAGACCTGTATTGACAGTGACATTGCCTTCGCCATCTCTCACTTCTTCAGTGATACGAACTTTAACGCGAGCGTGCAGAGAAGCCAGACCTGCGCGGTAAACACGCTCTGCTTCTTTAGGCCCGCTCAGAACCATGCCTTCGCCTTTCGCGTTAACACAGTCACGGGTCATGTAGTACAGACCCAATACAACGTCCTGAGATGGAACGATGATAGGCTCACCGCTCGCTGGAGACAGGATGTTGTTGGTAGACATCATCAGCGCACGTGCTTCCAGCTGGGCTTCCAGTGTCAGCGGTACGTGAACAGCCATCTGGTCACCATCGAAGTCGGCGTTATATGCCGCACACACCAATGGGTGCAACTGAATCGCTTTACCTTCGATCAGAACAGGTTCAAATGCCTGAATACCCAAGCGGTGAAGGGTCGGTGCACGGTTCAGCAGAACCGGGTGCTCACGGATCACTTCATCCAGGATATCCCACACAACCGCTTCTTCACGCTCAACCATTTTCTTGGCTGCTTTGATGGTCGTCGCCAGACCACGCAATTCCAGCTTGCCGTAAATAAATGGTTTGAACAGCTCCAGCGCCATCTTCTTAGGAAGACCACACTGATGCAGACGCAGGTATGGACCTACGGTGATTACAGAACGGCCGGAGTAGTCAACACGTTTACCCAACAGGTTCTGACGGAAACGACCTTGTTTACCCTTGATCATGTCGGCCAGGGATTTCAGAGGACGTTTGTTGGAACCAGTAATGGCACGACCGCGGCGGCCGTTATCCAGCAACGCATCAACCGCTTCCTGCAACATACGTTTTTCGTTACGTACGATGATGTCTGGCGCAGCCAGATCCAGCAGGCGTTTCAGACGGTTGTTACGGTTAATAACACGGCGATACAGATCATTCAGGTCTGAAGTCGCGAAACGACCACCATCCAGTGGAACCAATGGACGCAGATCCGGTGGCAGAACTGGCAGAACGGTCAGAACCATCCACTCTGGTTTGTTACCAGACTGAATGAAAGCTTCCAGCAGTTTGATGCGCTTGGTCAGCTTTTTGCGTTTGGTTTCAGAGTTGGTTTCATTCAGCTCTTCACGCAAGGTTTCGCATTCGTTTTCCAGATCCATGTTTTTCAGCAAAGCCTGGATTGCTTCTGCACCCATTTTTGCGTCAAACTCATCACCGAACTCTTCCAATGCATCCAGATACTGTTCTTCAGTCAGGATTTGGCTACGCTCAAGGCTGGTCATGCCGCCTTCGATAACCACATAAGATTCAAAGTACAGTACGCGCTCAATGTCGCGCAAAGGCATATCCAGCAGCAAACCGATGCGGGATGGCAGAGATTTCAGGAACCAGATGTGAGCGGTAGGAGATGCCAGCTCGATGTGACCCATGCGTTCACGACGCACTTTGGTCTGGGTTACTTCAACGCCACACTTCTCACAAATCACACCACGGTGTTTCAAACGCTTGTATTTACCACACAAGCATTCGTAATCTTTTACTGGCCCGAAAATACGTGCACAGAAAAGGCCGTCACGCTCAGGCTTGAACGTACGGTAGTTAATAGTTTCCGGCTTTTTTACTTCCCCGAATGACCACGAACGGATCATATCTGGAGAGGCCAGAGCAATTTTGATCGCATCAAACTCTTCGGTCTTAGTTTGCGCTTTCAGAAACTTTAATAAGTCTTTCACGAAATGGCTCCTGTCGGAGTTAGACCTGTCAGGTGAATGGCCCATGCCACTCACCTTCTGTAACCAGTATAACCACTGGGATCAGTGTAACCACTGGCTGGTAAACCGCCCGGCACATTTATTATGCCGGACGATACCAGCGGGAAAACGATTTATTCGTCTTCCAGCTCGATGTTGATACCCAACGAACGGATCTCTTTCAGCAATACGTTGAAAGATTCCGGCATACCGGGTTCCATCTGGTGGTTACCATCCACGATGTTTTTATACATCTTGGTACGACCGTTCACATCGTCGGATTTAACGGTGAGCATTTCTTGCAGGGTGTACGCAGCACCGTATGCTTCCAATGCCCACACTTCCATCTCACCGAAGCGCTGGCCACCGAACTGTGCCTTACCACCCAGCGGCTGCTGAGTAACCAGGCTGTAAGAACCGGTAGAACGGGCGTGCATCTTGTCATCAACCAAGTGGTTCAATTTCAGCATGTACATGTAACCAACAGTTACCTGACGCTCAAATTGTTCACCAGTACGGCCGTCGAACAGGGTGATCTGACCGGAAGTCGGCAAGCCACCCAGTTTCAGCAGCTCTTTGATTTCAGTCTCTTTTGCACCGTCAAAGACTGGTGTTGCAATTGGCATACCTTTTCTCAGGTTTTCAGCCAAACGCATCACTTCATCGTCGGAGAAGGTGTTCAGGTCAACTTTCTGACGAGTATCGTCACCCAGATCATACGCTTTCTGGATAAATTCACGCAGTTTGGCAACTTCTTGCTGCTGTTTCAGCATCGCATTGATCTTGTCACCAATGCCTTTCGCCGCCATGCCCAAGTGAGTTTCCAGGATCTGACCGATGTTCATACGTGATGGTACGCCCAGCGGGTTCAGTACGATGTCAACCGCTGTACCGTTTTCATCGTAAGGCATGTCTTCAATCGGGTTGATCTTGGAGATAACACCCTTGTTACCGTGACGACCTGCCATCTTGTCACCAGGCTGGATCTGACGTTTCACTGCCAGATACACTTTGACAATTTTCAGTACGCCCGGAGCCAGATCGTCGCCTTGTGTAATCTTACGGCGTTTGGCATCCAGTTTTTTCTCGAACTCTGCTTTCAGTTCGTCATACTGCTCTGCCAACTGTTCCAGCTGATTTTGTTTTTCTTCATCAGCCAGGCCCAGTTCCAACCAACGCTCACGAGGCAGTTTGTTGAGTTTTTCTGCTTCAACACCACCGGCAACCAGCACGGAATGGATACGGGCAAACAGGCCGGCTTCGAAAATTTGCAGTTCTTCCGTCAGGTCTTTTTTCGCCTCACGCAACTGCATTTCTTCAATTTCCAACGCACGCTTGTCTTTCTCTACGCCATCGCGGGTAAAGACCTGTACGTCGATAACAGTACCGGATACACCGTTTGGTACGCGCAGTGAGGAGTCTTTAACATCAGACGCTTTCTCACCAAAGATAGCACGCAACAGTTTTTCTTCTGGTGTCAGCTGAGTCTCACCTTTTGGTGTTACTTTACCAACCAGAATGTCGCCGCCTTTCACTTCCGCACCGATATAAACGATACCGGATTCATCCAGTTTAGACAGCGCAGCTTCACCCACGTTAGGGATGTCGGCAGTAATTTCTTCAGGCCCCAGTTTGGTGTCACGGGACACACAAGCCAGTTCTTGAATGTGAATAGTTGTGAAACGGTCTTCCTGAACAACACGTTCAGATACGAGAATGGAGTCCTCGAAGTTATAACCATTCCATGGCATGAACGCCACGCGCATGTTCTGGCCCAGAGCCAGTTCACCCAAGTCAGTGGACGGACCGTCAGCCAACACGTCACCACGTTCAACCATTTCACCCAGAGAAACACATGGCATCTGGTTGATACAGGTATTTTGGTTAGAACGGGTATATTTGGTCAGGTTATAGATATCGATGCCCGCTTCACCCGCGTACATTTCATCTTCGTTAACCTTGATGACGATACGGGATGCGTCAACGTACTGAACCAAACCACCGCGTTTAGCAACAGAAGTTACACCGGAGTCAACCGCTACCGCACGTTCCATACCTGTTCCGACCAGCGGCTTATCAGCACGCAGAGTTGGAACAGCCTGACGTTGCATGTTCGCACCCATCAATGCACGGTTGGCGTCATCGTGTTCAAGGAATGGGATCAGGGAAGCACCGACGGACACGATCTGTTGTGTCGAAACGTCCATGTACTGAACCTGATCACGGTTGAACAAGCTGGATTCATCGTAATGGCGGCAAGTAACTAATTCTTCAACGAAGTGGCCTTCTTCATCCAATACGGTGTTTGCCTGTGCAATAACGTAGTTACCTTCTTCGATCGCAGACAGGTAATGGATTTCATCAGTTACTACGCCATCACGAACTAAACGGTAAGGGGTTTCAAGGAAACCATACTCATTGGTACGTGCATAAACGGACAATGAGTTAATCAGACCGATGTTTGGACCTTCAGGAGTTTCGATTGGACATACACGGCCATAGTGAGTCGGATGTACGTCTCGAACTTCAAAGCCTGCACGCTCACGAGTTAGACCGCCTGGACCCAACGCAGAAATACGGCGTTTATGGGTAATTTCAGACAGTGGGTTGTTCTGATCCATGAACTGAGAAAGCTGGCTGGAACCAAAGAACTCTTTCACCGCCGCCGAAATTGGCTTGGCGTTGATCATGTCCTGTGGCATCAGAGTATCCAGATCGCCCAGAGACAGACGCTCTTTCACTGCACGTTCTACGCGAACCAGACCAACACGGAACTGGTTTTCAGCCATTTCACCAACGGAACGGATACGACGGTTGCCCAAGTGGTCGATATCATCGACTTCACCCTTACCGTTACGGATATCAATGAGCTTTTTCATCACATCAATGATGTCTTCTTTGCTCAGGATACCGGAACCTTCAATCTCGTTGCGATCCAGTGAACGGTTGAACTTCATGCGGCCTACCGCAGACAGATCATAACGATCTTCAGAGAAGAACAGGTTCTCAAACAGGTTCTCTGCGGCTTCACGTGTTGGTGGCTCACCAGGACGCATCATGCGATAGATTTCAACCAGTGCGCTCAGGCGATCATTGGTTGGGTCAATGCGCAATGTTTCGGAGATGTATGCACCATGGTCCAGATCATTGGTAAACAGCGTCTCGATAGATTTGTGGCCAGACTGACTCAGACGTGCCAACAGATCCAAAGAGAGTTCCATGTTAGCAGCACAGATGATTTCGCCTGTGTGCTGATCAATGTAATCTCTTGCAACAACTTTACCCGCGATGTATTCAACAGGAACCTCAATGCGGTCTACCTGATCTTTTTCTAACTGGCGGATATGGCGAGCAGTGATGCGGCGGCCTTTTTCAACATAAAGCTTACCGTTGGCTTCAATATCAAATGAAGCAGTCTCACCACGCAGACGTTCTGGAACCAGAGTCATCTGCAATTTGTTGTCACGAATTTCGAAAACAGTTTTATTGAAGAACAGGTTCAGGATGTCTTCGCTGGTGTAATTCATCGCACGCAAAATAATCGAAGCCGGTAATTTACGACGGCGGTCGATACGCACAAACAGATTATCTTTTGGATCAAACTCGAAATCCAGCCATGAACCACGGTAAGGAATGATACGTGCATTATACAGTACCTTACCGGATGAATGGGTTTTACCCTTATCGCTGTCAAAGAAAACGCCTGGGCTACGATGTAACTGAGATACGATAACACGCTCAGTACCGTTGATAACGAAAGTCCCGTTATCAGTCATGAGTGGAATTTCACCCATGTAGACTTCTTGTTCTTTGATATCTTTGACTGTGCCTTCTGGCGCTTCGCGCTCATAGATTACCAGACGCAATTTAACGCGCAGCGGTGCGGAATAAGTCACACCACGGATCTGACACTCTTTAACATCAAAGACAGGCTCACCAAGACGGTAGCTTACATATTGCAGCTCGGAATTGCCGCTGTAGCTCTGAATTGGGAACACAGAACGGAAGGCCGCTTCCAGTCCATTCTGGCCTTCAGGATCTTGCTCGATAAACTTCTGGAACGAGTCAAGTTGAATAGAAAGAAGGTATGGAACATCCAAAACTTGTGGACGTTTACCAAAATCCTTACGAATACGTTTTTTCTCGGTATAGGAGTAAACCATAGGGTTCCTCAGCTCGCTGATAAGTGACCCACTCTGTCCGCCCTTAAGGACAGCACTCGGCAACACTATTTTTTCGAACAGAAAATAGAATATTTTCCGTAATACTCATTACTATTACTCTTAAATCATTTCATTGCGTTACATGACTACCGAGCTACCCGAGTGGATCGTAGCTGAGAACGCAGTATATTAAGTCGTCAATAGGAAGAAGTATTCTGGGCTAATTAGCAGCTAAACAGTGTGAAATGCTACTAATCCCCGATTCAATGCCCATAAGATAATGTTGTTAAAGCAAGGTGTTCGATGCCACCTTAACAAACAATACCCTTACAGCGCAAAAAGGCTGGCGATTAAATAATCGCCAGCCGCCAGCCTTAAAAAATCAGGCTGCGAACTTCAAACTGATCTTACTTGATCTCAACAGAAGCACCTGCTTCTTCCAGAGATTTTTTCAGAGCTTCAGCGTCGTCTTTGCTGATGCCTTCTTTCAGTGCTGCTGGTGCGCTTTCAACCAGGTCTTTAGCTTCTTTCAGACCCAGGCCAGTTGCGCCACGTACTGCTTTGATTACAGCAACTTTGTTAGCGCCAACGCCAGTCAGGATTACGTCGAATTCAGTTTTTTCTTCAACTGCTTCAGCAGCACCACCAACTACAGCTACAGCTGCAGCAGCAGAAACGCCGAATTTCTCTTCCATCATGCTGATCAGTTCAACAACGTCCATTACAGACATTTCTGCAACTGCGTCCAGAATTTGTTCTTTAGTGATAGACATAACAAGTGTTCCTAAAATTCAGAAAAAGTTTATACGTTAAAAAGCAACGAAGGAAATAGGCTATTAAGCTGCTTCTTTCTGATCGCGTAGTGCAGCCAGAGTGCGAACCAGTTTGCCAGCAGAGGCTTCTTTCATGGTTGCCATCAGGCGTGCGATTGCTTCATCGTAAGTTGGGAGTGTTGCCAGACGATCGATGTTTGATCCTGGGATAAACTCACCTTCAAAGGCTGCCGCTTTAATCTCGAATGCTGGGTTCGCTTTAGCGAACTCTTTGAACAGGCGAGCAGCTGCGCCCGGATGTTCAGAAGAGAAAGCAATCAAGGTTGGACCAACAAACGCTTCTTTCAGGCACTCATACTCAGTACCTTCAACAGCACGACGCAGCAGGGTGTTACGTACAACGCGTACGCTAACGCCAGCTTCACGACATGCTTTGCGCAGTTCAGTCATTTTATCTACGGTAACGCCACGAGAATCCGCAACAACCGCAGACAGCGCGCCTTTGGCTACTTCGCTGACTTCAGCAACAATCGCTTGTTTGTCTTGAAGATTTAGTGCCATTAGCTTCTTGCTCCTGGATTAACCGGGAAAACCCGGAACTCACTTCACTCAAAGCACAGGATGTGCCTGAGCGCTAAAACACGGTGAGCAGAATCCAGAAAATAAATTTCATTTGGCTCTCTCACCGTCTACGCAGGAAATTAAGTAAGTAATTTATTTCTACGTACTTACGCCTGCGGTCTTGGACGGGGCTTGGATAAGGCCAAGCTCCAACCGAAAATTCTTTATTTGCTGATGCTGCCTTATTTTTCTAAGGCTGTATGTCACTAAACATACTATCAGGCAAATTTGAAGCGTCAGATTTTAGACAAATCTGACGCTCAGGTAAAGCTTTATTCAGCTTAAATTATGAAGCTGATGCGTTCAGACCAGACTGGTCGATCGCAACACCTGCACCCATGGTAGTAGACAGGCTAACTTTCTTAACGTAAACGCCTTTAGCAGAAGATGGTTTAGCTTTTTTCAGCGCAACCAGCAGAGCTTCCAGGTTTTCTTTCAGTTTGTCAGCGTCGAAGTCAACTTTACCGATAGTGGTGTGGATGATACCGTTCTTGTCGTTACGGTAACGAACCTGACCCGCTTTAGCGTTCTGTACCGCTTCAGCAACGTTAGGAGTTACAGTACCCACTTTCGGGTTTGGCATCAGACCACGTGGACCCAGGATTTGACCCAGTTGGCCAACAACGCGCATTGCATCTGGAGATGCGATAACTACGTCGAAATTCATCTCACCTTTTTTGATCTGTTCAGCCAGATCTTCCATACCTACCAGTTCTGCGCCAGCAGCTTTAGCCGCTTCAGCGTTTGCACCCTGGGTAAATACAGCAACACGTACTGAACGACCAGTACCGTGTGGCAGAACAGTTGCACCACGGACGTTTTGGTCAGATTTACGGGCATCGATGCCAAGATTAACAGCTACGTCAATGCTTTCTACGAACTTAGCAGTAGCCAGTTCTTTCAGCAGAGCAACGGCTTCATTGATGTCATACTGTTTAGTTGCATCAACTTTTTCACGGATAGTGCGCATGCGCTTGGTCAGTTTAGCCATTGATTAACCCTCCACTACCAGGCCCATGGAACGAGCAGTACCTTCGATTGAACGCATCATCGCGTCAACGTCAGCACCAGTCATGTCCGCAGCTTTAGTTTCAGCAATCTCACGGATCTGAGCGCTGGTCACTTTACCAACTTTGTCTTTGTTCGGCTTACCAGAACCAGACTTAACGCCAGCTGCTTTTTTCAGCAGAACTGCCGCAGGTGGAGTTTTGGTCACGAAAGTGAAAGAACGGTCTGCATAAACAGTGATAACAACTGGAATTGGCAGGCCTTTCTCAATGCTTTCAGTTTTAGCATTGAACGCTTTACAGAATTCCATGATGTTCACACCTTGCTGACCCAGAGCTGGACCAACTGGTGGGCTTGGGTTAGCCATGCCAGCTGCAACTTGCAGCTTAACGTAGGCTTGTACTTTCTTAGCCATCTAAATTTCCTCTATATGGGTATTATCGCCTCAACGATGAGGCTCCCCTAACGATTGGGACCCCGTCTAAAAGACCAGGCCACTTAAAACATTATTCTGCTTTTGTTTGCTTAAGGCATTTACAAGACATCAATTCTGAAACGCAATCTAAATAAACCAGAAGCGCCCTAAAATAATGCCTGATAAAAAACAAAAGGCGCGAAATTGTATGCTAATTCCACACCTTTTGCAAGCAAAACCGCTTACTTAAACATCAACATCAGATCAAGCTTTTTCTACCTGACTGAAATCCAGCTCAACAGGTGTAGGACGACCAAAGATAGAAACCGACACAATCAGGCGGCTCTTCTCATAATCAACTTCTTCTACCACACCATTGAAGTCTGCAAACGGCCCTTCGTTGACCCGAACCATCTCGCCCGGTTCAAACAGTGTTTTCGGCCGTGGTTTATCACCAACCTGCTGAAGACGATTCATAATCGCATCAACTTCTTTATCACTGATTGGTGCTGGGCGATCAGATGTACCGCCGATAAAACCCATTACGCGAGGTACATTACGAACCAGATGCCAAGTTGCATCGTTCATTACCATCTGTACCAAAACATAACCTGGGAAGAATTTTCGCTCGCTTTTACGACGCTGCCCACTGCGGATTTCAACCACTTCTTCTGTCGGCACCATTACTTCGCCGAAAGAATCTTCCATCTCTTGCAATTTGATATGTTCACGCAGAGATTGTGCGACGCGACTTTCAAACCCAGAAAATGCCTGTATGACATACCAACGCTTTTTTGGGGATTCAGACATTCTTTAAAACCTCAGGCCTGTAATAAATGAAACTAAACGCACTAGAATACCATCAAGTCCCCATAAGATGAGAGACATGACTGCCGTCACTGCTGCAACAATCAGCGTTGTATGCAGCGCTTCCTGACGAGTCGGCCAAATGACTTTACGCATTTCAGTGCGGGCTTCACGGGCAAATGCTAACGCAGCTTTACCTTTTGCAGTCCACAATGCAACTGCTCCTGCAAGGGCAACAATAGCAACAACGGCTATCGCGCGCAGAGGCAGGTTATATTCCCGGTAATAGTAATTACCCACAATAGCAGCCACTAGCAACACTGCTACCAATAGCCATTTTGCTATATCAAGACTACGCCCGCTTTCTTGAGCATCGCTATTCGCACTCATAAACCAACCTGTAACTCTATGTAAGTAACTATGATGTAAATAGATAGCCAGATTGCCTCGCAAGAGCAAAACAAATCAGACCGAACCCAAAAATGATTGTAATTGTATCTGACTCGGCGCCATAATTCAGCAGGACTTTTATATCCAAGTGATACCAAAAGCCCATCCGTTGTATCAGAGCCTATCTCACCAATAATTAAGAATAACCATCTAACGGCAGTTTGTCTGCATTGAGCAACAACTCATAAATAAACAGCTATTAACTCATAAACAACTATTGATGAGATAGGTTCTTATTAAGGTAATTGTTTTTAAGCAATATCCTAAGACAACGTATAAAAAGGGCATCTGTCGATGCCCTTCCAAAATGAACACATTAAAAAAATTATGCGATCACTTTAGCAACAACACCAGCACCAACAGTACGGCCGCCTTCACGGATTGCGAAACGCAGACCTTCGTCCATTGCGATTGGAGCAATCAGAGTAACGATCATGTTGATGTTGTCACCTGGCATTACCATCTCAACGCCTTCTGGCAGTTCGATAGTACCGGTTACGTCAGTTGTACGGAAGTAGAACTGTGGACGGTAACCTTTGAAGAATGGAGTATGACGGCCACCTTCATCTTTGCTCAGGATATACACTTCAGATTCGAACTGGGTGTGTGGTTTGATTGAACCTGGTTTAGCCAGAACCTGACCACGTTCGATTTCGTCACGCTTAGTACCACGCAGCAGAACACCAACGTTCTCACCCGCACGGCCTTCGTCCAGCAGTTTGCGGAACATTTCAACGCCAGTACAAGTGGTTTTAGTGGTTTCTCTGATACCAACGATTTCAACTTCGTCACCAACTTTAACGATACCGCGCTCAACACGACCGGTAACTACAGTACCACGGCCGGAGATGGAGAATACGTCTTCAATTGGCAGCAGGAATGGCTTGTCAATGTCACGCTCTGGTTCTGGGATGTAAGAATCCAGTGCGTCAGCCAGTTCGATGATTTTCGCTTCCCACTCAGCTTCGCCTTCCAGCGCTTTCAGAGCAGAACCACGGATGATTGGAGTGTCGTCGCCTGGGAAATCGTACTGAGACAGCAGCTCACGTACTTCCATTTCTACCAGTTCCAGCAGCTCTTCATCATCAACCATGTCACATTTGTTCAGGAACACGATGATGTATGGAACGCCTACCTGACGACCCAGCAGGATGTGCTCACGAGTCTGTGGCATTGGGCCATCAGTTGCAGCAACAACCAGGATCGCACCGTCCATCTGAGCAGCACCAGTGATCATGTTTTTAACATAGTCGGCGTGGCCTGGGCAGTCTACGTGTGCGTAGTGGCGAGTTGGGGTATCGTATTCTACGTGAGAAGTAGAGATGGTGATACCACGCGCTTTTTCTTCTGGTGCGTTATCGATCTGATCGAATGCACGAGCGCTACCGCCGTAGGTTTTTGCCAGAACGGTGGTGATTGCAGCAGTCAGGGTAGTTTTACCGTGGTCAACGTGGCCGATAGTACCAACGTTAACGTGCGGTTTTGAACGTTCAAACTTTTCTTTAGACACGACTCTATTCCTTAATACTGCTCCCCCGTCACTGAGATGAGGGAGCTAAAAAGATAGTAAACCCGAAAACTTATCTAGCTTTGCGAGCTTCAATAATAGCCTGAGCGACGTTGCTAGGCGCTTCGTTGTACTTCAAGAACTCCATGGAGTAAGAAGCACGACCTTGGGTCTGAGAACGCAGGTCAGTAGCATAACCGAACATTTCAGACAATGGTACTTGAGCACGAACAACTTTGCCCGTAGCCACATCATCCATACCATCGATCATACCACGGCGACGGTTCAAGTCACCGATGACGTCACCCATGTAGTCTTCTGGCGTTTCCACTTCAACTTTCATGATTGGCTCCAGCAGAACTGGTTTAGCTTTCATGAAGCCTTCTTTAAATGCCATGGACGCAGCAATTTTAAAGGCGATTTCTGAAGAGTCAACGTCATGGTAAGAACCATCAAACAGAGCAACTTTAACGTCAACGATTGGATAACCAGCCAGAACACCGCTCTTCAGCTGTTCCTGAACGCCTTTATCGACGCCTGGGATGTATTCTTTAGGAACAACACCACCAACGATTTCGTTCGCGAATTCGTAACCAGCACCGCCAGCTTCCAGAGGCTCGATACGTAGCCATACGTGACCATACTGACCACGACCACCGGACTGTTTAGCGTGTTTACCTTCCTGCTCAACAGAAGCACGGATAGTTTCACGGTAAGCAACCTGAGGTTTACCTACGTTCGCTTCAACGTTGAATTCACGACGCATACGGTCAACCAGTACGTCGAGGTGAAGTTCACCCATACCTGCGATGATAGTCTGACCAGTTTCTTCGTCACTGCTCACGCGGAATGATGGGTCTTCTTGAGCCAGACGGCCTAAAGCGATACCCATTTTTTCTTGGTCAGCTTTAGTTTTTGGCTCAATAGCAACAGAGATAACTGGCTCTGGGAATTCCATGCGCTCCAGAATGATTGGAGAGTTCATGTCACAGAGAGTATCACCTGTAGTCACATCTTTCAGACCGATTGCAGCTGCGATATCGCCTGCACGGACTTCTTTGATTTCTTCACGTTTGTTAGCGTGCATCTGTACGATACGGCCAAAACGTTCTTTTTTGTCTTTAACTGGGTTCAGTACGGTATCACCGGAGTTAACCACACCGGAGTAAACACGGAAGAACGTCAGGTTACCCACGAATGGGTCGGTTGCGATTTTGAACGCCAGTGCAGAGAATGGCTCTTCATCGCTGGAGTGACGTTCTGCTGGTGTATCTTTACCGTCTGGCAGCATACCTTTGATGGATTCAACATCAGTAGGCGCTGGCAGGTATTCAATAACTGCATCCAGCATTGCCTGAACACCTTTGTTCTTAAATGCAGAACCACAGGTAACCAGGATAATTTCGTTAGCCAGAACGCGCTTACGCAGAGCTGTCTTGATCTCTTCTTCAGTCAGCTCTTCACCGCTCAGATATTTGTCCATCAGGTCTTCTGATGCTTCTGCTGCGGATTCGATCAGGTTCTGATGCCATTCCTGAGCCAGTTCAACCATGTCTGCTGGGATATCTTCATAACTGAAGGTAGTACCCTGATCAGCTTCGTTCCAGTTGATTGCTTTCATTTTCAACAGGTCAACAACACCGGTGAAGGTATCTTCAGCACCAATAGCCAGTTGAAGTGGAACTGGGTTAGCAGCCAGACGAGTTTTGATCTGCTCAACAACGCGCAGGAAGTTCGCACCCATACGGTCCATTTTGTTAACGAACGCGATACGTGGAACGTTATATTTGTTAGCCTGACGCCATACAGTTTCAGACTGAGGCTGAACACCACCAACCGCACAGTAAACCATTACTGCACCGTCAAGAACACGCATGGAACGCTCTACTTCGATGGTGAAGTCAACGTGGCCCGGGGTGTCGATGATGTTGACGCGGTGCGGCTCAAACTGTTTAGCCATACCAGACCAGAATGCAGTAGTCGCAGCAGACGTGATGGTAATACCACGTTCCTGTTCCTGCTCCATCCAGTCCATTGTTGCTGAACCTTCGTGAGTTTCACCAATCTTATGGTTTACACCTGTGTAAAACAGAATACGTTCAGTTGTCGTGGTTTTACCGGCGTCGATGTGAGCACTGATACCGATATTGCGGTAACGCGCTATAGGTGTTTTACGAGCCATTTTTTCCTCTCTCGTGGGCGTTCAATTCAAAGAGCGGGTAGCTGAGTCGCTACCCAGAACATATTCACTGCCGATAACTTACCTAAAAAGGGATTACCAACGGTAGTGTGCGAACGCCTTGTTAGCTTCTGCCATGCGGTGAACGTCTTCACGTTTCTTCACAGCAGCGCCTTTGTTTTCAGCCGCATCAGATAATTCATTCGCCAGGCGCAGAGCCATCGACTTATCACCGCGTTTACGAGCAGCATCAACGATCCAACGCATTGCCAGAGCATTACGACGAACCGGACGAACTTCAACTGGAACCTGATAAGTGGAACCACCAACACGGCGGGACTTAACTTCCACAGTCGGGCGCACGTTATCCAGTGCCAGCTCGAATGCTTCCAGATGATCTTTATTAGAACGCTGAGCCAGGGTCTCAAGCGCGCTATATACGATTGCTTCTGCGGTAGATTTTTTACCATCTACCATCAGGATGTTAACAAATTTGGCCAGCAGTTCAGATCCGAACTTTGGATCTGGCAGAATTTTACGTTGACCAATTACACGACGACGTGGCATGGAAATACTCCGTTTCGAATTCAGGGTTGTCCAAAACTCTACGAGTTTATTTTGACATTAAAGTGAAAAATGTTTGGCCTTACTTAACGGAGAACCATTAAGCCTTTGGCTTCTTCACACCGTACTTAGAACGACCTTGTTTACGGTCTTTAACACCGGCACAGTCCAGTGCACCGCGAACAGTGTGGTAACGCACACCTGGCAAGTCTTTAACACGACCGCCACGGATCAGGATAACGGAGTGTTCCTGCAAGTTGTGGCCTTCACCACCGATGTAGGAAGAAACTTCGTAACCGTTAGTCAAACGTACACGGCATACTTTACGCAGTGCGGAGTTTGGTTTTTTAGGGGTGGTAGTATATACACGAGTACATACGCCACGTTTTTGCGGGCAAGCTTCCAGAGCAGGAACGTTGCTTTTCACAACTTTCGAGCTACGGGATTTGCGAACCAGCTGGTTAATAGTTGCCATTATTAAAAAAGCTCCTGGTTTTTTGCTTCGTAAACACGGATTTTACCCTCCGTCAGCCATGATGACAAAACGAGAGGACGCGGAATTTTATTGCTGACTTGACGAGGTGTCAAGAAATATACAGTTTTTCTATAGTGGTAAAACACAGGGTAAAGTGAATCGCGAGGCAGTCGAAAAACGAAGTGCCCATTTACCATGCAAAATTTTGTTGATGTTTTACTGTTAAGCCAACAAAACCCTTGTAATCAATTACCTGTATAGAGTTTGAAATTCGCACACCCAATCCCCTGGCATTCAGATCTTCCTGCAATGCATAGATCTTTGCCCCGGTGCGGATGAGTTCATTCAAATAACGGTTATCATTGACACCCAACAACACACCATTTTGAATCAGTAAAACATCATCGGCATCAGATACAAGGCCAAGCATTGCATTGAAGTCATCATGGTAAGGTGAACGGCTCACAGTATATAACATGTTACCTTCCGGCAATAGATTAAAATTTCAGCACAACATCGTAGCCTGCCAATAATTCCCGTATTGCTGTAGCAGACAGAAATTCAGCTTCCAACACAAAATCACCGGCCGGCGAGCCTCCCCTGACAACTAAATCATCAAGGCAAATGTAGCATTTCTCAATGTCATAGAGAGGCAAAACCTTAAACGTTGAAATATAGTCGCGCGCCAAAACCTTATCCGGCTGTTGGTTGGGCAGCAATTGGAATACGCCGTCAGAAATAAAGAATACACCTATCTGATCTGTCAGTGCCGAGGCGGCCAACAATGCATCCAGACCTTCCCGGCCGGCAGAGGAGCCGTGGGGGGCTTCAGTAAAAACAAAAGCGATTTTTTTCATTACCCACGTCATCCTTAAAATTGTACAACACGATCACATAACATCATTGCTTCAGCCAGCGATCCCAATCCACTGAGTTCAAATCCCTCTGCCAGATTTGCGGTTGGAAGATTCATTTCACTGGCCTGCTGATGATCGACCACCCCACGCCGCAAGGCTGCCGCAATGCAAACAAAAAGACTGCACGAATGCTGGCTTGCCAATCCCTGCCATGCTCTGACCAAATCAAACTCATCATTGGCGGGCGCCACCAACTGATTCGCATTTTGGATCCCGTCACGATAAAAAAACACGCTATGCAGTTTATGGCCTGACGCGATGAGTGCCTGAGCAAATTGATAGGCCGTGCTGGCTTGCTGGGTTCCGTAAGCTGGCCCGGTGACCAGCAGGCAATAAGACAGTGACGACATGACTTAATTACTTCTCCGGAGTCGCGCATTCACCATGTTTAAACTGGCGAATATAGAGGTATACCGTATGCTTAGAGATATTCAAACGATCAGCAACCTGATTAATCGCATCCTTAATATCAAAAATCCCTTTCTCATAAAGGTTCAATACAACTTGCCGGTTTTTCGCATTATTGGATACATTGCGATCAGCATTCACTTCTTCAATCGTGAATTCCAGCGTCTGGGCAACCAGATCATCCACGGAAGAAGCAAAGTTAACATTCGAAGCAACCTCATGCGTTTTCTCTGGAATAAACGTTTGAATAATCTCAGAAAAAGGAACATCAAGATTGATATTGATACACAAAAGCCCGATAACCCGCCGCTGACGATTACGAATAGCAATAGTCACTGATTTCATCAACGAACCACTTTTTGCCCGCGTGAAATATGCCTTGGAAACACTACTGTCTTCATCCGTGATATCGTGCAGCATCCGCAAAGCCAAATCTGTGATAGGAGAACCAATTTTACGGCCGGTATGTTCTCCGTTTGCTATTCTGACTGCTGAACATTTCAGATCTTCCAGTGAATGAAGGACTATTTCACAATGCCCACCAATTAACATAGCCAGACCATCAACAGCTGCTTCGTAAGATTTTAAAATTTCGTGATCCGTTTCACTAAACGGTTGGTTTTCCAGTAAATCAATATCACTATTGTCACCAGATAATAGCGGGGTAGACATGTAATACACCATCCTTCAAGCTCAGACTTGCCTCACCGAAAACATCAAGGCGAGATTGATTATAAAATCACATATTGCAACTAAGAATCCACTTCAGCAGATAACTACTATTGCAGGTAAACACTCTATACCCTATTTCTTTCAAGTAGTTGCTTTACAAGTGCTACCATTCTCCTTTTAGTCACATAGCTATTTATGTTTTTTTGAGAACAGTTTTTCACTATTCACTGCAACTTAAGATCTATTAGGTATATATTTTATTCGGAATAACGATATTAAACTGCATTACTGACGTTAAAACTACATTGAATTGCCGTCAAGCCCTTGCAACACATACCGTGGGTATTTATCACAACCTTTGTGCCTGATACTTCCGAAATATGAAAAAGATATCTCAATTAATATCGAAGAAAATAATGAGCAGGCGAATTCATTTTTTTATTTATGCTTATTGCTCAACAGGGCTGAAGTAAATATCAGCAGCAGCTTGAAACATAAAGAATAGACATAACCAAATAGGGGCCGGCAGCCCCTTGTGTTATTTATTCATTATCCAAGCTTATTTGGCCTTGGTATCCTTTGCCTTGGTATCAGCAGGTTTAATATCCAGCAATTCAACATTGAAAACTAACGTAGAATTAGCCGGAATTTTTGGCAGGCTTGCCTGACCATAAGCTAACTCAGGTGGAATGACCAATGTGATTTTTCCGCCTTTCTTAATATGCTGCAAGCCTTCTGTCCAGCCAGGGATAACGCTGTCTAGGCGGATAGAGAGAGGTTCTTTGCGATCATAAGAACTATCAAAAACCTGACCATCAATCAAAGCGCCTGTGTAGTTGACCACCACAGTATCGCTCTCTTTAGGCGTTTTTCCAGTACCTTCTTTGTCTATCTTATAAAGAAGTCCTGTTTTGGTTTTCACGACCTTGGCTTGCTTGGCAAATTTCTCACGGTATTTTTCGCCTTCTTTACCATTTTCGCTGGCTTCTTTCTGTGCCTTAGCCTGCGCTGCATCTCTTACTTTGGATTCAAAAACCATCAAAGTCTCTTTGATTTCCTGATCCGTCAGTTTACTTTTCTGGTTCAACGCGTCATTCACGCCGGATAGCAGTTGATTTTTATCGATATTGATACCAAGCTCTTTCTGATCATTCAACGAGCCTGCCATATAACTCCCCAAAGAAGCGCCCAGAGCATAAGAATCCTGCTGTTCTACAGTCTTAAACGCGCTATTTAGTTTCACTTCGCTTTTAGTTTCTGTATTGGCAGCAAACGTTTGAGGTACACTAAACGCCAACGACAATGTTGTTACCAGCAAAGTTGTTTTAAACAATGATTTCATCCTATTCTCCAATCAATTTGGGTGGGTCACCATTAGTACATGTCACGTTTTACTATAACTGCCTACGGAAACCAATGACAATTATCACTACGTCCCTATCTAACAACTATTAAGACAATATTAAAATAAGGCAGCTTCGTATAACTTTTTATTTCTGAATATGTTGAATATCGTGCATAACAATTCAACTAGAAAAAATTTTAAAATAAAACTTATTGACCAGATAATCGACTATATTGTGGAGGTAAGATAATGGAATTATCCGAATTTGAACAACGATTTGAACAATTAGAGACTAAGATTGCATATCAGGAAGCGACGATTGAAGCGTTAAATCAAGAGGTAAGAAAGCAACAAATAGAAACCGACAAATTGAAAGAACAACTACGATTAATGACAGAGCGCCTGAAGACTCATCAAACATCAATCATTGCTCCACTTTCGGAAGAAACACCGCCCCCTCATTACTGAAATCGCCCATTAAGGGCAGTTGCCAGGGAAGGCCCGATTTGACGCCCTCTGAAAGACGGGGTCTTGTGGTGCATTGGATGAAAAATTGGATAATAATTGGATAAAAAAAGAGAAGCCCATTATGCGCGCTTCCCTTTTACTGCTGGCTTACTGTTTTTATCCCCCGACACCGGCCGGGGCTTACAGTTCGTTAGCCGGAAGTTCGTCTGCCGGATTAGTGGCAGCTTCCACCGCAGCATCCATGTTCTTCATGCTCATGATGATGATCACCACAACCACCCTGACCATGTACATGCCCGTGAGCCAGTTCTTCTTCAGTCGCTTCACGAATTGCCACGATTTCAACATTAAATTTCAGATTTTGGCCAGCCAGCATGTGGTTAGCGTCAACCACAACTTCATCACCTTCAATTGCAGTGATTTCAACCGGGATAGGACCTTGGTCTGTATCAGCCAGAAAACGCATGCCAACTTCGATGTCATCAACACCAACGAATACTTCTTTTGGCGCACGCTGAACCAAATTGTCATCATACTGACCGTATGCGTCGTTCGCTTCCACGCTAACATCAAAACGCTCACCTGCCTCACGACCTTCTAATGCTTTCTCCAATCCACTGATCAGAGAACCACGGCCATGCAGATAGTCCAACGGTGCACTCACCGGAGATTCATCAACTAAAACACCGTCTTCTGTTCTTACTTGATAAGCCAGGCTGACCACCAAGTCTTTTGCTACTTTCATGACAACTCCTACATACCCGAGGGAAAACCCCGTGAGGGAAAATTTTTTTACAGCCAAAAAATGCGGCTAATTGTAACGGAATTCTACGTCCCTGTACCTAGTGATGGCAAAATTTATCCACAATTTATTGTGGAGATATTGATTTACTGCGGTGTAAAAATACCAATGACCTGTTCTTGCTCCCTGACATGAGCATTCACCGCTTCATCTGTTTGCCTCTGCGTATGACCACAGCGGGCACATTCGACGATATCAACCTGATTTTCCTGCCACATGGCCAGTGTGTCCTGCGACTGGCATTTCGGACAAACGGCCCCGGCAATAAAACGCTTACGACTGACTGACATAACTCACCCCGATACGATATTCAAATACACTATTCGCCAATATTATATTTGCCCAAGATTATTTATATTCGTCTCTATTCATATTCATCCCACCCTTCCGGCTGGCGACGCTCATTCATCATTTCTCGTTCAACCAATTCTTCCAGCTCTCTGCGAGCTTCTTTTACGCGGGATATGTGAGCCACATCGCCATTCAAATGAGGCATCAATTCACGCAGCATACGCATATCCAACCGCTGGAAATGCTGTTTCGCACGATGGGCTTGATGCGGGTGCATCCCTAACTTGACCAGTACCTTGCTCCCTAAACTCAACGCACTGAGAAACGTTTCCCGATTAAAATCTTTCACGCCATTCTGTAACAATTCGTGGGCTTCCAGACGCCCTCTTGCTCGGGCAAGAATATTCAGATGAGGGAAATGTTTCTGGCACAAATGCACTATCGCCATGATATCTTCCGGCCCATCGCAGGTAATGACGATCGCCTTGGCTTTCATCGCACCGGCAGAACGCAACAATTCCAGTTCACTCGCATCGCCATAATACACCTTATAGCCGTAACGCCGCATGGTGCTAATCACACTCACATCGCGCTCCAGCACCGTAATGCGGATTTTATTTGCCATGAGTAAACGTCCGATCACCTGACCAAATCGACCGAAACCGACTAAAATCACCTGCGGATCATTATCTTCTACAAATGGCTGCTCATGGTTTTCTTCCTGTGCGTTATAGCGGCGCGCTAACAGGCCTTCAATCAATTTCATCACCAAGGGCGTTGTCATCATAGACAATGTCACCACAACCAACAAAAGTGACATTTGATTCTGGTCCAAAACGCCCTGTCCTAACGCGGCAGAAAATAAAACAAAAGCAAACTCCCCTCCCTGACTCAACACGCCGGAAAACTGTAGACACGATGCATTTCGTAACGCGGAGATCCTGCCAATAACATACAATGTCAGGAACTTTATCAGTACCAGTCCGACAACACTCAGCAAAACACTCGACCAATGGGTAAGTAGCACGCCTATATCCAAGGACATACCCACAGAAATAAAAAATAACCCCAACAGCAATCCCTTGAATGGCTCAATGGAGATCTCCAGTTCGTGACGATATTCACTGTCGGCCAACAGCACACCCGCAATAAAAGTCCCCAGAGCCATTGAGAAACCGAGAGTTTCCATGAAAATCGCAGCGCCCAGCACAATCAACAATGCAGCTGCCGTAAACACTTCCCGGACACCTGATTTCACTACAATACGAAACAGGGGACGCAGCAAATACCGCCCGCCCAACAGCATACCTGCAAAAGCGATAACCTTCAGTCCGATGCGACACCAATCACTGGAGCCTGCCCCGCCAGCCAGCAGGGGGATCATGGCTAATGCCGGGATTACCGCCATATCCTGAAATAAAAGAATAGAAAAACCGAGTTGCCCGCCCTCATTGCTCATCATTCCTTTTTCTTTCATCAATTGCAGCGCCATTGCGGTCGATGACATCGCAAATCCAATGCCACCGATAACTGCCGCTTGCCATGAAAAGTTCACTAAGAAAAGAAATAAAGCCAGAACCAGCGCCGTGAATACCACTTGTGCCATACCTGCGCCGAAGATTAATCGCCTGAGTTGCCAAAGCTTTGTTGGATCTAACTCAAGGCCGATGATAAACATCAGGAAAACAACGCCGAGTTCAGAAAAATGCAGAATTTCATCGACGCCTTTGATAAAAGCCAGCCCCCACGGGCCAAGCGCAACACCGGCGATAAGATAGCCCAATACCGCGCCAATATTAAACTTTTGGGCAAGGGGAACTGCGACAACCGCCGCAAATAAAAACAGTATCACGGCACTTAACAGTGCTGAAGTCTCCATGATCATAATCCTCCCAAAGACAAGGGCGCCTGCAACCATGCCTGATAGGCATCCGCATGATTTGCCAGCTCTTCAGGCTGTTGACGTCTGGCCCAATAAATGATCATCGGCGACAACCAATGCATTTGGCACATTGATGCCGTCAATTCGAAAGGCCGGAGAATTTCCTCCATCGGATAGCGATTATCCCCGCCCCTCCGATACGCTCCCTCAGGCTCTCCAGTCGTAATGACCGAACGCCAATATTTTCCTCTCAGCGCCTGTTTCGTACCGCTGACAAAATCACGGCTTAACACGCGATCCATCCATTCTTTCAATAGAGCCGGACAACTATAGGTATATAAAGGGTGCTGGAAGACAATAACGTCATGCTCTCTCAGCAGTTTCTGCTCAAGGGGCACATCAATAAAAAAATCAGGATAATTGCCATAGAGATCGTGAACCATCACATGTTCTAATTCCTGCACGGGGCGCAGCAACACTTTATTGGCCACTGAACTCAAGGGCTCAGGATGGGTATATAACAATAACACTTTAGGTGGCGGTATATTAGGCGATAATAACATCAATCCCCCTAAGACGTGTCAGGACACATATTTTCCGCTACCATGCACGCCAAGCTTTCAAATACATACAACTGAATTATTAACTTAACACATTTTAAGTAGACAACATCTATGATTGTTTTCTCTTCACTGCAAATTCGCCGTGGCATTCGTGTCCTGCTGGACAATGCCAGCGCTACTATTAATCCCGGCCAAAAAGTGGGCTTAGTTGGCAAGAATGGCTGTGGCAAATCTACCTTACTCGCATTACTGAAAGATGAACTTCAGGCAGAAAATGGCTCTGTTACATTTCCCAATAACTGGTCCCTGTCATGGGTAAATCAGGAAACACCTGCGCTGGATACATCGGCACTGGAATACGTGATCGATGGTGACCGCGAATTCCGGCAACTGGAACAGAAGCTAAAGATCGCCAACGAACAAAACGATGGTCATGCCATAGCCCATCTCCATGGCCTGCTGGATACGATCCAGGCATGGACAATCCGTTCCCGGGCGTCCAGCCTGCTACATGGTTTGGGATTCTCTCAGGCCCAGTTGGAACAACCCGTGCGTTCATTTTCCGGTGGGTGGCGAATGCGCCTTAACCTTGCTCAGGCGCTGATTTGCCGTTCTGATTTGCTGTTGCTTGACGAACCGACCAACCACCTTGATCTGGACGCCGTTATCTGGCTCGAAAAATGGCTGAAGAGCTACACCGGCACGCTGATCCTGATTTCCCATGATCGGGATTTCCTCGACCCTATCATTGATAAAGTACTGCACATTGAGCAACAGGCTCTCTACGAATACACAGGCAACTACTCGTCTTTCGAACGGCAGCGTGCAGCCAAACTCGCCCAGCAACAAGCGCTATACCAAAACCAGCAAGAAAAAGTGGCGCACTTGCAAAGCTATATTGATCGCTTTCGTGCCAAAGCTTCCAAGGCCAAACAAGCACAAAGCCGCATCAAAATGCTGGAACGCATGGAGCTTATCGCCCCTGCCCATGTCGATAATCCTTTCCATTTCAGTTTCCGCCAGCCAGACAACTTACCCAATCCACTTTTGAACATGGAAAAAGTCAGTGCGGGATATGGTGATAAAACGGTGCTGGATTCGATTAAATTAAACTTAGTACCGGGTTCACGAATCGGTTTACTGGGGCGCAATGGTGCGGGTAAATCAACGCTGATCAAGCTGCTGGCAGGAGAACTTGCGCCACAGCAAGGGGAAATTGCCTTATCGAAAGGCATTAAACTGGGATACTTCGCCCAGCATCAATTGGAATTCCTGCGGGCGAATGAATCCCCTTTACAGCATTTGGTCCGCATAGCGCCACAAGAGACAGAACAACAACTGCGTGATTATCTGGGTGGATTTGGTTTTAAAGGCGATCAGGTCACCGACCCAAGCGGCCGTTTTTCAGGGGGTGAAAAGGCCCGGCTAGTCTTGGCCCTGATTGTTTGGCAACGTCCAAATCTTCTGCTGCTTGATGAACCCACCAACCACCTTGACCTCGATATGAGACAGGCTTTAACTGAAGCTCTGATTGATTTCGAGGGTGCTCTGGTTGTGGTATCACATGACAGGCACTTACTTCGTTCGACAACGGATGAACTTTATCTGGTGCATGACGGCAAAGTAGAACCTTTCAAAGGGGATTTGGACGATTACCAGCAATGGTTGACCGAACTACAACGCCAGCAAGCCCGTGACAGTCAGGAAAAAGAGAAAGCCAATTCTGACCCTGCGGCAAACACGGCACAAAATTACAGTGCGCAAGAGCGTAAAGACCAAAAGCGGCGTGAAGCAGAATTCCGCCAACAAACACAACCCTTGCGTAAGCAGCTTTCATCCCTTGAAAAACAAATGGAGAAATGGGGAGCCGAATTAGCCCTTCTGGAGGACAAGCTATCCGATAACACACTCTACGAGAATGAGCGAAAGGCAGAATTAACTGAATGCTTACATCAACAGACTCAAACCAAATCCAAGCTGGAAGAGGTTGAAATGGAATGGCTCGACATTCAGGAGCAACTCGAGAAAATGACAGAAGCATTTAATGCGGATTAGAAAACGTATTGCCTGATTGAATCGGGCATTATTACACAATAATGCCCGACTTATTCCTGCTGTTTTATCTCGTCACGGGCTAAGGTATTGAAAATATTGCTCCCAGTTTACATAGTAAAATAATAACGCACTATAAACAGCGGATTTACTCGCCATAAAAATGACAATTCATTTATGCCGGAGGATTATTTATCATAATGAGAAAATACTCGGCTCCCTATTCTCATTTTTCTCTCCTGGCTCATTACTGCGGATCATTTTTATACTTTGCTCGCCAAACTCTAGCCTTGAGTGATGAGTTCTGATGACCACATATTTCATAGAGAACAGGCTTTATTCATTGAGCTAAATATTGGCAACCAATGCGGAGAAATGCTCTGCATCATCAAACAGGTAACTATCCATTGTATTTCCCCAAAACACGCCCAGCTCAATTTTTTTATCTGTCTCAATAATTTCCAAATTATTCATATAACACTCGGGAATAGAACTAATAATCCGCTTAGGGACACATGTATAAGCACTATTTTTTACAATCATTTCGACAATTAACATAATATCATTTGTCTTTAACAACAAATTCATATTTTCATCCGTATAAATAGGGAAAACACTTAAACAATCAGTTAACTCTAACACCTCTTTTTTTTCTGATGAAATTGCCGGAACATCTCCATGTTCTAATGTATTTAATGTCGTTCTAAATTTAGATATCAAATGACTCCTTTTTTTAAATATATACACTAGATTTTCTGTGAACACCTTTTTCGGTTCTACCTGAACAATTGAGGCCAATGGCATGACTGCCACATGTAACATTCCCGAATTCAATAAATTGATTTGCTGTTCAATAGACAATCCTGTTACCAGCGCCAGAACAACATTCCCTTTTTTCGCTGTAACCTGTTTCTCTATCTGAGCGTAGTTATGAATGGGGAAACTGGAGCCGACATATAAATGCCTGACTATTTTTTCTTTTGAATCAAAATGAACCTGACTTTTAAACTGTTCATAATGCGTTAAGAACTTTTTGGTATTCTCCAACGTCTTATGCCCGAAATCTGTCAATCTTGTTCCATTTGGCCCCCTTGTAAATAGTGAAGCACCAAGAATATCTTCCAACCCATGTATTTTTTTCGTTAAAGCAGGCTGAGAAAGATAAAGCCTCTCCGAAGCCTTATGATAATTCAAGGTCTCAGCCAAAACGATAAAAGCTTCAAGATTGCGTATATCCATGTTCTTTCGCCCAATGATTGTTAAGAACTACAAAACATTACAGATTCATGGTGATAGCATTTTAACTTAGTGTTTTGCCAAAGATTTTGTCAGGTCAACCGGTCAAAATGTTAACTAATAAAATGTTAGTTAATAAGGGGACAATTAGCAAAAGATTTATTAATATTGTGATTTAATTACAAAAATAAATAATTTCAATAACGACTAATACTGGATACACATCTTTGATTATGCAGAAAACAATGAACCTCTCGATTATTCATGCCAGATATTTCCCCTCCTCCTTCCAATCGTGGCTTTGGCTTACCAGACAACAACCTGAAACGAATAAAAAATACATCATACAAATAACATCACTTTTAATGATTTTATCTTCCTTATCTTTCAGATTACCACTCCGGAAACGCGACCCTGAAATCCATCAGGTATATATGTCATACAATAAAAGACAATCCAACCTTCAGCCATAATTATCAGTATCGGTTAAATAAGACACCAAAAATATAAAAATCAAAACATCATATTACGAAACAGTTGTATTAATGATTTAATTAATAAAAACAAAGTAACTCATATCTGCTTTATTCATATAAAGGAATATTCCGCAGATATATCACATAAACTATATTACATATAAATAAGCAATTCTTCACTTTTTGAATCATTACCAAATTACTCTTTTTACGTGTGAATAAAGTCATTGGATTTAATATATTGCATCAAATACAACAATCATGGCAGCAACCGTCATAAAACGAGTAAAACACCGCAAAATCCAAAAAAATAATAGCATATAGCCAAGATAAATTATATCATGCTTTGTTATTGGTGAAATATAACTACTCTTATTTCAATTTTTGGATCTTTTTTATATCGGAATATTCCGCTTTACTCTGTTATTTTATGAGTGACGCCTACTGTTTTTTATCGCCGACAAAAATAAACGACATCAAACTATGAACTTAAAAAAAAGTCCACTTTAATGTGTTGGGGTTTTTCTTTAACCACAAATGGCTCAACGATGACAAACATTTCCGTTGCTCTGGATTGCCTGCCACTCTCTTCTTCCGCCACGGCATAAATCGGATAGCGGTTTATGCCGCTATGGATATATTTTGGCAGTGCCAAATTGAGATAGCCATTTTTGAGCTGCACTGGAAACCGTTCCATTCAAGGTTCCCAACGCGTAGGATTTGGCTTGTTCTGTTAGCCGGGATGAAGAAGATGACAATACCATTGCCGCTATTTGAATATTCCTTGTGAAAGTATCTTGAGTATTCAATTCAAGGGAATTACCGCTGCCCAAAGCTGTATTACTTTCATCATGATTAATCTCTGAAATATTTTCATTGGATTTATCACTCCATGCATTCACCTTCCCAAAGTCATTTCTATTTTTAATATGAGCTTCTGCCTTTTTGACAGGCTCATTTGCATGGGTATTTGTTATCAGAAAAGAGAAAAGAAAGACGAGAATTGAAACAACTAAAAAACGAGTATATTTTAAATAATATAAAGTCATATACTGGCACCTTAAAAATCCTACCCTGCTTTAGTGGCATAAAACCGGAAGATACATGCCGTTCAATAGAATACTTCCAAAGCATAAATCAAATTCTTGCTTTTACCGGAATCGCCCCATAATGATTTTCAGTTTTCATTGTGTGAAAAAAACCTTCTTTCATTTTTCAATACCTTATAAAAAATACACCATTGACGCTATATCGCCAGCGATGCTCCACTCGCCGTATACCCAATGGATTTCAGGTTTCACCACAGTGGCAAAGGCCTCCCCAAAAAATAACTGGAGTACAGTAATAAAGAATAAAATCGCATCCCCAGCAGAACTGCAACTTGTAATAACCTGAATATAAATTATATCTGTGTATTTTTATTCAACATGAAAAAAATAAAAATGAAATCATATTCAAGACATATTAGAAAGTTTTTTATTGGCTTATATAATGAAAGATTGCTATCATATGATAATAAAAGAAATTTCTTTTTTTTAATATTCTTTTATTTAACCGATCTGTTGATGATAATTTCAATCAGGAAGTGAGACAAGCATAATAAAAAATATAAAAAGAATAATTTTCATCACATAAAGCCATTAAGAATTTTCTATTTTATTATTAACCAAAATGGCTCCTATCTCTGCATTCATAAATCCCGGAGATAGAATATTTCAATCTCTCTGTTTATTGGGCTGAAAATAAAAACCATTTGTCAGCATTTAAACCTACACAAAATTGAATCCATTGATATATTTTATAACCAGCATACATAATTGATTTATTGACTTCCCATAACATACGGCAAAAATGATGAGCATAAACTTAAGTAACATGGTGACGGAAAGTCGCAATCCCGCCAGCGCCAGCATTGATCAATTATCAACATTGGATATGCTGCAAGTGATCAATGCCGAAGATAAAAAAGTCGCTGTTGCTGTTGAAAAAACCATCCCATACATTGCAAAGCTCGTTGATAAAGTGGCTGAGGCATTTCAGCAGGGTGGGCGTTTAATTTATAGCGGAGCGGGAACATCCGGGCGTTTAGGTATTCTGGATGCCAGCGAATGCCCTCCCACGTATGGCACAAAACCAGAACAAGTGATCGGTTTAATTGCCGGTGGACATCAGGCAATACTAAAAGCGGTCGAAAATGCAGAAGATAATCGGGAATTAGGCGCAGACGATCTTAAGAGACTACACTTTAATCAGCAGGATGTTCTGGTGGGGATCGCCGCCAGTGGCCGGACGCCCTACGTTTTAGGGGCAATGGAATATGCAAAATCAGTTGGCGCTACCGTAGCCGGCATCAGTTGTAATCCAGTCAGCCCGATGACGCAATTGGCAGATATCGCTATCACGCCCATGGTAGGGCCAGAAGTCATGACGGGCTCTTCCCGCATGAAAGCAGGAACAGCACAGAAACTGGTCTTGAATATGATCACAACCGGCGCCATGATCCGCATTGGCAAGGTATACAGCAACTTAATGGTGGACGTGGAAGCCACTAACGCCAAATTAATTGAACGTCAGAAAAATATTGTTATGGCCGCGACTGAATGCAACAGGGAAACCGCAGAAAAAGCCCTGAACGCCTGTGGGGGTCATTGCAAAACGGCAATCGTGATGATTTTATCGGATATCAGCGCCGAAGAAGCCAAAATGTTATTAGAAGAGCATCAAGGGTTTATCCGGCCGGCTATCGCAAAAGACCGATAATCATTACCTCTTTGAAGGGGTTATCAGTGGCTAAGATCAGTCAGGAAATGTTGGTTGAAATGCTCAGTGCCATTGGCGGGGCAAATAACGTGACACACTGCGGTAATTGCATAACTCGCCTTCGGTTAACGTTGGCTGATCATTTACTTGTCGATCAAGCAAGGTTGAAAAAAATGCCGGGGGTGTTAGGTGTCATAGAAAGTGACGATCAACTCCAGATTGTCCTTGGCCCAGGTATAGCCCAGACAGCTGCGGATATGATGAAAGCGCGATTAAACGGGCCAGAGCCAGCTGCCACTGAACCCCATTCTGATAACCTGAAAGAGGCGGCAGCTTCTCTCAAAACACAGTTAAAAGCAAAACAAACGAGCTCAGTTCATCAGTTTCTCACTAAATTTGCCACCATATTCACCCCCCTTATTCCCGGATTCATCGCGGTTGGCCTATTATTGGGCTTCGCTACCCTGCTGGAGCAGATTTTTGTCCAAGGTACGGTAAATCCCAACACCATTCTGGTCGAGATGATCGGCTATATGAAAATTTTCAGTAAGGGCATGTTTAGCTTTTTAAGCATCCTGATTGGTCACAACGCACAAAAAGCATTTGGGGGATCAGGGGTTAATGGTGCGATCATCGCATCTTTATTTGTACTGGGTTATAACGCCGAAGCCACCAGCGGGTTCTATTCCGGCATCAATGATTTCTTTGGATTCGCCATCGATCCCCGGGGCAATATTATTGGTGTTCTCATTGCTTGTATCCTTGGTGCATGGGTGGAAAAACAAGTCCGAAAAATCATGCCATCCAACCTTGATATGATCCTGACTTCTGTCATAACTCTGCTTATCATGGGTGCCGTTGCGTTCATCATCATTATGCCCATCGGAAGTTATTTATTTACCGCAATGTCGTGGCTGTTCATAAACTTAAATGGCAACCCGTTCGGTACCGCCATTCTGGCGGGATTGTTTTTAATCGCGGTGATGTTTGGTGTGCACCAAGGCCTTATTCCCGTCTATTTTGCCTTGATGGATGCACAAGGCTTCAATTCTTTATTCCCCATTCTCGCCATGGGTGGCGCGGGCCAGGTCGGCGCTGCACTGGCGTTATATGTAAAAGCTAAAAAAGATTCCCTGCTGCGTACTCAAATCAAAGGTGCCATTATTCCGGGTTTTCTGGGAATAGGGGAACCCTTGATTTATGGTGTCACCCTGCCTCGCGTAAAACCTTTTGTCACCGCCTGCCTTGGTGGCGCAATGGGCGGTTTTTTTATCGGATTGGTTGCTTGGTGGGGCCTGCCGATTGGTTTAAACAGCATTTTCGGCCCCGCCGGTTTGGTCGCCTTACCGCTGATGACGTCCAACAGCGGTATTTTTACGGCCATGGCCGTATACGGTGCCGGATTGATCGTCGCTTACCTTTCTGGTTTTGTGCTGACATTACTCTTTGGAAGTAAAAATATTGATCTGGAGTGATTTAATAATGATGTCCCTTTAGTTAATCCAAATTAAGGGGACACATGCCGCAGTCAAAACGCCCATGACAATATTAAAAATGAACCATGAATTCCGTTTTTTTAATAAGCGGCCAATCAGCGAACCGAGCATTAGCCAAATTGTGCCGGCAATGACACTGGAGATTAACATCACAATGCCAATAGCTAATATTGAATAGTTATATAATGCTCCTGGCAGACTATAACTGCCGACAGCCCCCAAGCCCATTAACCATGTTTTGGGGTTCAAAAACTGCAATAACCAGCCTTGGTGTATTTTCATCGGCGCTCTTGCTGACCGTCCGGTATCCAATTGCTTATAATGAGAAGTCCCCGTTTTCCACGCCAGCCATAACAAATATAAGCTACCGAGTATTCTCAAACCGGTATGCATTGCAGGATAGATCATTAACAGTGCAGCAACACCGAATGCTGACAGCACTAAAATTGTCTGCATTCCCAAAATGATCCCCACGCAAAGTGCCATAGAACGACGAATACCAAAATTAGCACCTGATGATGTCAATAGCAGATTATTTGGGCCCGGAGTGACAGCGGAAATAAAAATAAACAGACTAAGTGAAAATATTAAAGTTACAGTCATGGGTAGATTTTCCTCACCCTAGTGGCCAACATTTCCTTTCGAGAAAAATAACAGTATGTTATTCCACATACAAGATAACCAATCATGAAATCAATTCATTATGAGCAAGCATTTTTCCCCCTTAAATGGCGCAAGTAATCCACATCTGCAAACACTTTTACCCCGCCTGCTCCGGCGGCATCCTAAACTGCAACCTTATTGGCAACGACTCAATTTACCCGACGACGATTTTGTGGATTTGGCGTGGAGTGAAGATCCCGCAACCGCATCCCACAAACCACGGTTAGTCATTTTTCATGGACTGGAAGGTGGATTTAACAGCCCTTATGCCCACGGCCTTATCAGCGCATGTAAAGAAAAAGGCTGGCTGGGTGTCGTAATGCATTTTCGCGGATGCAGCGGTGAACCAAACCGCCAACAACGTATTTACCATTCCGGAGAAACCAGCGATGCACGTTATTTTCTGGACTGGTTAACCTCAACTTATGGCAATGTACCGACTGCTGCTGTGGGTTATTCCCTTGGCGGAAATATGCTGGCATGTTATCTGGCGGAAGAACGAGAAAACGCCCGATTGGATGCTGCGGTTATCGTCTCGGCACCCTTTATGCTCGAAGCCTGCTCCAAGCGGATAGAACAAGGATTCTCTCAGGTGTATCAACATTATTTACTCAGCAAGCTGAAAAATAATGCCACCCGCAAGTTACTGCATTATCCCAATTCTCTGCCTTTAAGCCTTGCCCAGCTCAATTCAATGAAAAAATTGCGGGAGTTTGATAACGCCATCACGGCAAAAATCCACGGTTTTAAAGATGCAGATGACTATTATCGTCAATGCAGTGCATTACCTCACCTGCCCAATATCACTAAGCCTTTGTTGATCATCCACGCAAAAGATGATCCTTTTATGGCGCCGGAAGTCATTCCTGAGTTGGCACTGTTACCGCCTAATATTGAATATCAGCTAACAGAACATGGCGGCCATGTCGGTTTTGTCGGAGGTTCGCTGAAAAAACCAGAAATGTGGCTGGAGAAGCGCATTCCCGGTTGGTTAACGCCTTATCTGGAACATTCATCGACCAAAAAATTATCTTCAGTGCCACCGTTATCACATACAATCGTTCCGACATAATCGTTCTGACATACTCGTTCTCATATAATGCATTTTCACCTAATGATCAGGAGCAATCACAATGATGATCCCGTGGCAGCAATTGGAAGCCGACACCCTTTACAACTTGATAGAAAGCTTTGTCTTGCGGGAAGGCACTGATTATGGAGAACAAGAAAAAACACTTGAACAAAAAGTACAGGATGTTAAACGCCAACTTGAACGGGGTGAGGTTCTGCTGGTATGGTCTGAATTACATGAAACGGTCAATATTGTGCCTAAGGAAATGTTCCGGCCATAAAATCTGATTTGTTTTCGTTATCCAAAATAACTGATTAAGCGATAAACAATCCCATATTTCATTGATAAGGAGTCTGTTAATGTCTGCCAAACATCCTGTTATTGCAATTACTGGTTCCAGCGGAGCAGGTACTACCACCACAAGTGTCGCTTTTCGCAAAATTTTCCAGCAATTGGGGGCTACTGCTGCGCTTATTGAAGGGGATAGTTTCCATCGTTATACCCGCCCTGAAATGGATGCCGAGATCCGCAAAGCCAAAGAACAAGGGAGACACATCAGTTATTTCGGGCCGGAAGCCAATGATTTTAACATGCTGGAAAAAACGTTTTCTGATTATGGCCAAATAGGCAATGGCCACTGCCGGAAATACCTCCATACCTATGATGAGGCTGTGCCCTATAACCAAGTTCCGGGCACCTTCACTCCCTGGGAGCCTTTGCCGTCAAACACGGATATTCTGTTTTATGAAGGGCTGCATGGTGGGGTTGTCACGCCACAACACAATGTTGCCAGCCATGTGGATTTATTGGTGGGCGTCGTTCCGATAGTCAATCTGGAATGGATACAGAAGTTGATCCGTGATACCAGTGAACGCGGGCACTCCAGAGAAGCGGTTATGGATTCGGTGGTACGTTCTATGGATGACTATATCCGCTATATCACACCACAATTCTCACGTACTCACATCAACTTCCAACGCGTTCCCACGGTCGATACATCCAATCCTTTTTCCGCCAAAGCCATCCCTTCCCTGGATGAAAGTTTCATCGTCATCCGCTTCCGTGGCCTGACCCAAATTGATTTTCCCTATTTACTGGCAATGCTTCAGGGCTCATTTATTTCCAGCATAAATACTATCGTCGTCCCGGGTGGAAAAATGGGACTCGCCATGGAATTAATTATGGCTCCCCTTGTTAAACAATTATTGGCAGGCAAAAAAATTTCATAAATTAAGCCTGAGTTAACTTTTAATTTAATATAGGTAACAAAAAAATATTACTATCTATTTTTATTTAATCGGGTGATTCGTATCATAATAAAACCGACCCATTAGATGGATTTATGGTAATCTGGCAACCTGTTTAACATGCTGAAGCGATACAGGGGAAGACAGAAACGTTTTCCTGTGTTACAAACAAGGTTACAAACGAGATAGGCAAGGTAAATAGTATAAGAATATGCATCAGCACCTCGTTATTCTTATCATCTATATAAAATTCTCGCTTGTCAGTTTTTCAGCAAGTTAATATGTTAATCTATTAACTTTGTAAAGCCAGCCTGAAGAGAAACTTCCTGTTTCTCAAATCATAAGGCAGAAATAACAACAGAGGATAAAGCGAATGGTTCTCGGCAAGCCACAAACAGACCCTACTCTTGAATGGTTTTTGTCACACTGCCATATTCACAAATATCCATCCAAGAGCACACTCATTCATCAAGGCGAGAAAGCAGAAACGCTTTACTACATTGTTAAAGGCTCAGTTGCTGTTTTAATAAAAGATGAAGAAGGCAAAGAAATGATCCTCTCTTATTTAAATCAGGGGGATTTCATTGGTGAGCTTGGATTGTTTGAAGAAGGGCAAGAACGCACGGCATGGGTGCGAGCGAAAAGTGCTTGTGAAGTGGCTGAAATTTCCTACAAGAAATTTCGCCAGCTCATTCAGGTTAACCCAGATATTCTGATGCGTTTATCTGCTCAGATGGCAGTTCGCCTGCAAACCACTTCCGAGAAAGTGGGGAACTTAGCCTTTCTGGATGTCACAGGCCGCATAGCCCAAACACTACTCAATCTCGCTAAACAGCCTGATGCAATGACTCACCCTGATGGGATGCAGATTAAAATCACACGTCAGGAAATTGGGCAGATTGTCGGTTGTTCCCGCGAAACAGTTGGTCGTATTTTGAAGATGCTGGAAGATCAAAACTTGATCTCTGCACATGGCAAAACCATTGTCGTTTATGGAACACGTTAGTTCCTGAAGAAACTGAAATTAAGCCAGTGTTGTCATTGATGCCCCACACTGGCTTTTTTGTTGCCTCACCCCATTCCCCTTTGCGGCTTGCGATATGCCAGAATACTGCATTTCGGGATTTTAAGGGAATGGGTAATATAATCCGATTGTGACTATCCCGATTTATTGCCATTTTCTCTGTTATTCCCCCACCTTGTTTTTATATTTGCTATATCAAAGTGAAATAATAATCACCAAATATGAATAAAACACTAAATCAAAGCAAATAAAAAAAGCCGAGTGAGGGATTATCAATAGTCTCTGATTAATATTTGAGAAAATTGTTTAACAGCTCGTGCCCCTGTTCACTCAAGATACTTTCCGGATGGAACTGCACACCTTCCAGCGGCAAAGTACGGTGACGTATCCCCATGATTTCATCGACATCGCCATTGCGCTGACTCCACGCAGTCACTTCAAACGATGCGGGGAGCGTTTCAGCGGCAATAACCAGAGAGTGATACCGAGTGACGGTCAACGGGTGATCCAACCCCTTGAATACACCTTGCTGGCTATGGTGAAGCAGGCTGGTCTTTCCATGCATAACCTCACGGGCTTTAACCACGCTGGCCCCAAAAGCCTGGCCTATCGCCTGATGCCCCAAACACACACCCAGGATCGGCAACTTACCAGCAAAATACGAAATGGCTTCCAGTGAAATCCCAGCTTCATCAGGAGTACAAGGCCCCGGCGAAATCACTAAATGTGTGGGCGCCAACTTTTCAATATCTTCAAGTTGAAGCTCATCATTACGCTTGACTAAAACCTCTGTCCCTAATTCGCAAAAATATTGATATAAATTGAATGTAAAAGAATCGTAGTTATCTATTATTAATAACATAGGAGTATATCCTACTGATTTTTATAGTATTACACCCATCACCTTTCAAGTTGCTGCTTTATTGGCTTCACACGCCCCAGCCTTATCACTCTCTGTGCTTCCTATGCTTCAGGGGATGAATGAAAAACGCTTGTCTCTCGCGAAGGCCAGCCTTTGGCTGGGCAAATTCGTTCCCTGACCAGCGTGCTGCATCTTGAAATTCATTGGGTATATAAGTTGTCCTACCCCATTGAGGTATTCTGTATTACAGTAAAATCAGGTAAATCAGTATCAACAGGGGAACTCATCATACCACAGAAGCATTTTTAAAATAGGGGCGGGCGGAGAGAAGAGAAGAGGCCAAAGGCAGCCAGAAGTACTCAAATAACTCATTCTGATTATTCAAATACTTCCTTCAATGCCTTTTATTTTTCAGGCCATGAATCGGCTGGCTACGTCAAATCAATGATCGGAATGCGCCAATTAAGGCTCAACTTTGGCCGACAAGATCATAACTGGCTGCACGGGGACATTTTGGTACGGACCCACATTTTCTGTTTTGACCTGAGAAATTTTATCAACGATATCCATGCCTTTTACCACTTTCCCAAAGACAGCATAGCCATAATCACGCTGATAGTGGTCCAAAAACGCATTATCAGTCACATTGATAAAAAACTGGCTGGTTGCACTGTCTTTATCTGCGGTACGCGCCATGGCGATCGTGCCACGAAGATTACGTAACCCGTTATCGGCTTCATTCTTGATTGGGGCTTTGGTTGTTTTTTGCTTCATGTCTTTTGTGAAGCCCCCTCCCTGGATCATAAAGCCGGGAATAACACGGTGAAAAATGGTGTTGTCATAAAATCCCTCATTGACATATTCAACGAAATTCTTGGTGCTGATCGGTGCCTTGTCACCATCCAACAGCAGTTCGATTTCTCCGGCTGACGTGACAAGCTTCACGTGGGTTTCGGCAGCCAATGCTGGAACAGCTATCGCCCCGATAGCACATGCAGTCATAAACGACACAAGAATACGTTTAAACATTGATGGTTCCTTTATTTTTTTGAGGTCAATTATAAGATTCATAACAACAAAACCCATTAAGTGTAATTCTCAATAGGGATAACTTCCAAAGATTTACCTACATTTACGGGTACTTTCGATAAATAGCAGTAAATTCCCGCAATCGAGATTTTAGATTCTCATATTTTTAATAAAAGTTATTTTAGGAATAAGCTTAAAAATGATGCTTTGTCTACATCAGAAATAGACTGATATCCTATTATCTGACTCAGTAAGGAGATTAAATAGGAAATAATGGCAAAATAATAGGCATGGTGACCAAAGCAATAATCAGGGAAGCAATAATGGACAGAGAAATAACTTCCTGTTTGAAGCCATACTGATTGGCAAAAACATATACCCCGGCACCGATAGGTTGTGCAGCCATGACAATGGCAACTATCAGCCAAATATTATCCCATTGCTGCATCCCGAATAAGTAATAAGCCGCGATAAAGGTCACCAGTGGCTGTATACCCAGTTTGAGCAATAACATCGGGATCACCAGTTTTAACGTTTCGCCATGAATATGTTCGGTGACTTTGAGCCGAGACAGTCCCAATCCCAGCGCAAACAACGCTGTTGGGCCAGCGGCACTGCCAAGAAAACCCGCAAACGACTGTAGAAATTCCGGAACAGGAATACCAAGCCCGACAAAGAGCAACCCCACCATCACCGAAACAGTCAGCGGATTAGTCATTGTGGTTTTCAATGCCTTGCCCAGACTTTGACTAACCGATATCTTGCCACTCGTTTGACGCATAGAAAAAATGTCATAAGTAATGATAACCGCCATGATGGCCGGAACATTATGCAAAATAGTGGCAACGGCGGCAGGAAGAGCAGCGGATTCCCCATAGACAGAAATCAGGATCGGGACTCCCATATATCCGGTTGTACCGAAACAGGCCCCTATACTTAAAATCGATGATTGAGGAAGGTCAATCTTCATCATTTTCGCGATTAACGTTCCCAGAACATATGTAACACCAATACCAATCAGAGTGGCATAGATAAATCCCCACTGTTTCAGCTCGCTCGTATCTGCCCGGGCAATGGCGAGAAACAATAAAGCGGGCAGTGCAATATAAAGAACGTAGTCATTGATTAACTTATCAGACTGCCCACTTTCGGGACGCAATCGCCCAAAAACATACCCGACCAATATAACCAAAAATACTGGCGCTACAATCATTGTCATATGAGAGATCTTATAGAAAATTTTATGTGGAGTTATGCAAATTCCCTGGTGGATTCGCCTTAATATAGTTATTAAAAAACGGCTAACTCATAAATGATATTGAAGTAATTATTTAATTTTGTTAAATAAATAATTTCTTTCTTATCATTGAATTTATCAATGATGGCAGCAAGGGAGACTCTATGAACTTGGATATTCGAACCAATCGTTTTGATGGTCGGGGGATCACACTTGAACAATTACGTGCATTTGTATCCGTTGCCAAACATAGCGGGTTTGCTAAAGCAGGTGAAGAATTGGGACGTACGCAATCAACACTGAGTCTTAGCATCAAACGCCTTGAGGAAGTGATTGGTTGCCGGCTCATCGACCGACGTCCGGGTTATATTGTCGGTTTGACTGATGAGGGAAAGCAGCTGTTACCTGCGGCAAAAGATATTCTTTTTCGCATGACCCAAGCGCTTCAGTCCGTGAAAAAACACTATCTGAGAGGCAACATAAGGCTTGGCATTCCCAATGATTTCAACATTGAAAACCTGCATGAAATCATCTCCCAATTTTTGGCCAAACATCCTGAACTAAAGATAGAAATTGCAGCCGCCTCCTCTCCGGTACTTTCTTCCCTGCTGGAAGAGCAGCAACTGGATATAGCCATTATCAAGGAAATGGCGGGGCAGCCGAACAATACCCACAATAAAAAAGTTCTGTCCATTGAACAATTGTATTGGGTGGCCTCAAAACCAGAATATTTCAACAACATTGAAGAAATTCCACTGGTTACCTTTCCCGAGGGCTATGCTATTCGCGAATGTGCCATAACCGGGCTGGAACATGTCGACAAGCCCTATTTTTTTTCCTACGTCAGTGCCTCATTGGAAAACATAAAAAGTGCAGTGAAGCATAATTTTGGGATTACATTATTGCCCTATAATGAACTGTCCGGTGACCTGTATGTATTATCTACTGAACATGACATTCCCAGCCTGCCAGATATTCAGATTGCCTTGCATGTGGTGGCTCACGGTGAACTCTATACCCGGTTTGCTGACCATCTTCATTATTCGTTATCCGAATAAATTACCTGAATAAATGGCACTATTAATGTTACTTAGATGCAGGAATAAAGTTACGCCTGTCCACAAGCCATTGCTCCCGGTATAATCACCCCGCTATTTTTTTGTGTATTCCTCTGGGAGATAACCATTTTGACCATCAAAAACTACAACTATCACATGACCCATTTTGTCACGAGTGCACCTGACATTCGCCACCTGCCTCAGGATGTGGGCATTGAGGTCGCGTTTGCCGGTCGGTCAAATGCGGGTAAATCCAGCGCCCTGAATGCACTGACTCGCCAAAAGAGCCTTGCGCGTACCAGTAAAACCCCCGGGCGTACCCAATTAATTAACTTGTTCGAAGTGGAAGACGGTATTCGTCTGGTGGATTTGCCGGGTTATGGTTATGCAGAAGTCCCGGAAGAGATGAAGCGTAAATGGCAGAAAGCCTTGGGGGAATATCTCCAGAAGCGCGAATGTCTATTAGGCTTGGTGGTTCTGATGGATATCCGTCATCCGCTGAAAGATCTCGATATGCAAATGATTGAATGGGCCGTTGTGATGCAAGTTCCTGTCATGGTTTTGCTGACCAAAGCGGATAAGCTGGCATCGGGTGCCCGCAAGAGCCAGTTGGCTAAAGTCCGTCAGGAACTGGCCTCTCTGGATGGGGATGTTCAGATCGAATACTTCTCGGCCCTGAAAAAAATCGGCATTGATAAACTCGAACAGAAACTTGACCTTTGGTTCAACCAACCTGCCATTGAAATTGAATCTGAGTAAATCGGGCATAAAAAAACGCCCCAGTCAAAAGAAATGACTGGGGCAGCTAATATTCAGCTAAATCCGATTACGTGAAGTAAAAGGTCTGAAAGATAGAACATCTTACCTCTGTACCCTACGCCGACAACTCTACCCTATTCTTCTCATCAAAAAAAGACTTTTTTGTAATTAATTTTCACTCATTGTCTCGAGTCAGCTTCTATTATTTAACCAAATCAGATTAAATCATCATCTTTTATGTAGTTTAATTACATATTTGTGAGATCTAGATCTAGTCTTAAACCTAACCTAAATTGTTATGGTAAGCCTCTTCACGATACGATAAACGTACATGCAGATCATTAATCAATCAGCTATTTCATAAAAATCATTCAATATAATTTACCCACCAGCGTGCAAGTTGCCGTATTGTTGACTGAAAATCCATCGGGCATAAAACTCAGCCTGAAAAAATCACAGATAAAAAAAGAGCCGCATGCCTGCGACTCCTGAATTTATTCCACAGATCCTGAAATTAGCACCATACGGGCTTAATGGGCCTGATCCCAATTATCACCTGTCCCCACATCCACTTTCAGCGGTACATCAAGCTCCATGCTTTGTTCCATCAATGCCCTGATTTTCTGCTCTGCCACCTCCAGCTCCGATTTGTGCACTTCAAACACCAATTCATCGTGAACCTGCATGATCATGCGTACATTCGGCTGTTCATTGACAATCCAATCATCCACCGCAATCATGGCTAACTTGATGATATCCGCCGCAGTCCCCTGCATCGGGGCATTGATGGCCTCACGTTCGGCCGCTTTACGGCGCATGGCATTGCGTGACTTGATATCTGGCAGGTACAGGCGACGGCCTTTCAATGTTTCAACAAAACCGTTCTCCGCCGTTTCCTGACGGGTACGTTCCATATACGCCCAAACGCCCGGATAACGTTCGAAATAGAGATCCATATAGCGCTGTGCTTCACCACGAGGAATGCCTAACTGACGGGACAGACCAAACGCGCTCATGCCATAAATCAGGCCAAAGTTAATCGCCTTGGCGCTGCGGCGCTGTTCGCTGGTAACCTGTTCCAATGGCACCCCAAAGACTTCCGCTGCTGTCGCGCGGTGGATATCCTTGCCCTGTGCAAATGCATCCAACAATCCTTTATCCTGTGATAAATGCGCCATAATCCGCAATTCAATCTGCGAATAGTCTGCCGCCATAATGAGATAATCTTCCGGGGCAATAAATGCCTGACGGATACGCCGCCCTTCCTCATTGCGGACAGGGATATTTTGCAGGTTCGGATCGCGGGAAGAGAGGCGCCCCGTCGCGGTTACCGCCTGATGGTATGAAGTATGGACACGATTTGTCAGCGGATTCACCATCTGGGGCAATTTGTCGGTATAGGTGGATTTTAATTTTGCCAAACCACGGTGTTCTAAAATGACGCGGGGTAATTCATGTTGTTCAGCCAGCTCTTCCAGCACTTCTTCATTCGTTGATGGCGCACCGTTCGGTGTTTTTTTCAGCACAGGCAATTTCATCTTTTCAAACAAAATAACTTGTAACTGTTTTGGTGAAGCCAGATTAAATTCTTCACCCGCCAGTGCATAGGCGGATTTTTCCAGCTCCTCCAGGCGGGCAGTGATTTCCCGTGAATGTTCCGCCAGCGTCGGAGCATCAATCAATACTCCCGTGCGCTCAATGCGGGAAAGCACAGGCACTAACGGCATTTCGATTTCCTGGAAAACCTGTTGCAGCGTCGGCACTTTTTCTAACTGTGGATACATGGCCTGATGCAACCGCAAAGTGACATCCGCATCCTCAGCCGCATATTTTGATGCTTCTTCCAACGGGATTTGATTGAAAGTCAGCTGTTTCTTGCCCTTTCCTGCGATTTCTTCAAACGTCGTGGTTTTATAACCAAGATGACGTTCCGCCAGACTATCCATGTCATGCCGCCCTACCACGCTGTTCAAAACATATGACTCAAGCATGGTATCAAAGCCGATGCCATTTAAAGCAATGCCATGACGTTCCAGGACCCCACGATCAAATTTCAAGTTCTGACCAATTTTAGGCAGGCTGGCATCTTCCAACAATGGCTTGAGTGCCGGGAGAACCTCCCTCAAATCCAGCTGTTGCGGTGCATCCAGATAATCATGCCCTAATGGCAGATAAGCGGCCTCAACCTCTGATTCACCAATGGCAATAGCAAAAGACATTCCCACCAGATTAGCCGTCAACGTATCCAGGCCATCAGTTTCGGTATCAAAAGAAAATGCAGGGGCCTGTTTTAGTTTTTCAATCCACTCATCAAGGGATTGACGATCAAGGATCGTTTGATAGCGGTCCGGTGAAATATTGACTGCCGTAGGAGCAACGGCTGCGGAGTCTGATTTTGTGCTGGTATTTGCGGGTTTTTGACCATTCCCGTCCAGCCATGTGCCATTCTGTACGTCGTTGATCCAGCGTTTGAACTCATAATGGCTGAACAGCGCCAATAATTCATCCGCATCAGGTGGTGAAACAGACAGCTCCAGACAGGTCATATCCAGCTCAACATCCGTCTTAATCGTCGCTAATTTATATGAAAGATAAGCAACTTCTTTATGTTGCTCCATTTTCCCGCCCAGCGTTTTGGCGCCACGGAAACTGAGGGTAGCAATGTCATCAAGTCTCGCATAAATTTCATCCAGCCCACCAAGGCCTTGCAACAATCCTAATGCTGTTTTCTCCCCAACGCCGGGAACGCCGGGAATATTGTCAGAAGAATCCCCCATCAGAGCGAGAAAATCGACGATCAGTTCAGGTGGGATACCATACTTTTCCGTCACGCCCTCAGGCCCCAGAATAGTATTGGTCATGGTATTAATCAGCGTAATATTCGGGGTAACCAGCTGAGCCATATCCTTATCCCCGGTGCTGATAAGCACAGAACGGCCTTCTTTTTCAGCCTGCAATGCCAATGTTCCTATCACATCATCAGCTTCAACGCCTGAAATGACCAAGATGGGCAATCCCATTGCCTTAACCATTTTGTGCAATGGCTCGATCTGCGCACGTAAATCATCCGGCATCGGTGGCCGGTGAGATTTATATTCAGCAAACAGCTCATCACGGAACGTTTTGCCCTTGGCATCAAATACAACCGCCACATGGCTGGGTTTATACTGCATGATTAAACTACGCAGCATGTTCAGTACACCATACATGGCGCCTGTCGGTTCTCCTGCACTGTTCGTCAAGGGAGGAAACGCATGGTACGCACGATAAAGGTATGAAGAGCCATCAACCAAAATCAAGGGATTGTCTGCTATCTGTGCCATAAAATCTTCTTAGTCGTTCGGTGAGATAAATAAAGAATAGAATGCCATACTGTGCCGATATAGACGAATTTTGCGAGAATTTTCTCGGACTGGCTTGCATCTTATGACAAATATTCTGATGAATGTTCTGTGGATAACTTTGTGCACAAAAAATTGGCACATAAAACAGATTTATGTTTCTCACCCTAAAGAGTGAATAAGTGAGGGGAAAAATCAATGAATTACGAGAAACATTAAGAAAATATTGCAATTACTTAAAAATCACTGACTTGTGGATATTACCGGAGTTTATATTATGAAAGGCGCTTTTCAGCAAGTATTGTGCCAGCTTTATCGTGACCGGCCCGATGCCTGTATTATTTTATGTTAATACCATGGTTCTTATTTCCGTGGCTGTCATGAACATGATGACAGCCACGGCGCCCTGCATCATTATCCGGCTTATTTTTTATTGACCAGATAATTCACCACGTCAGAGAATTTCTTACCATATTCCAGCGCAGAATTCGCATCAATTCCACTATTGTTAATCAGATATTTTCCATTAACAAAAACCGCCGGAACACCACGTAATTCCAAATTTTGAGCAGCCTGACGCTCTTTAGCTGCAATCGATTGAACAATAAAGCTGTTCAATGCTGCATCATAATCCTCTCCAGAAACACCGGCTTTGATAAACGCTTTGCGAATATCATCCTTGCTGCTGATAGTACGGCTTTTCTGAATGCCCTCAAACAAGATAGGAGTGACTTTATCTTCAATCTTCATCACGATGGCAACCGCCCAGGCATCAGTCAATTCTTTGCCTAAAGGCCCTAAAAAATCAACATGATAACGTTCACTATCCACACCTTTCGGCAGGTTTTTCTCAATGGTAGCAGGCACGTGATAAATATTTTCAAACTGATAACAATGCGGGCAATAAAAAGAGAAAAACTCTAAAACCTGTGGTTGGCCCGCAACCGGTTTTTTTAATTCAATATACTGTTTCCCTTCAGAAAAACCCGCAGCAGACACATTAAATGCCATCAACGCGCCTACCAAAGCCAGCCAAAATTTTTTCATCATGGTCTCCAAGAAAGTTAATACATCGGACTGAGTTGTAAAGGAGGTTCCTGTAACAGCCGAATCTGTTCAGAAAAAAGGCCTATTTGCTTAAACCAAAAATCACTGTCGGCCATCCATGGAAATACTTTCGGAAAAGCAGGATCTTGCCAGCGACGGGCGACCCAGGCCAAATAATAGACCATTCGCATCGCACGCAGTGGTTCAATCAAAGCCAAAGTTTTTGGATCAAAATCCATAAACTGATTATAGGACTCCAGCAAGATATCCAATTGAATCAGGCGTTCTTGCCGCGAGCCATTCAATAACATCCACAAATCCTGCACAGCAGGGCCATTTCGGGCGTCATCGAGATCAACAAACCAGGCTTCATCACGCCACAAAATATTACCAGCATGGCAATCACCATGAAGCCTCAGAGCTTGCCAACTATTATGCCCATTATGCCCATTCCATTGTTCTGCCACTGCCTTGTTCAATTCCTCCAGCACAGCCAGAAAAGCGGCTTTATGCTTAGCGGGAATGAGCTCACATTCTGCCAGACACTGATAGGGCTGATATAAATATTCATCCAAACTAAGCGTCGGACGGTCAGAGAATGTTTTTTTGCGGCCAATCTGATGCATTTTGCCCAGCAACTGCCCGACATTTTCCAACTGATCAAAATTGTCAGATTCGTACTGGCGTCCCCCAATGCTTGGGAAAATAGCGAAAAAGAACCCGCCATGATTGAGTACTGTTTGCCCGTCAAACATCAGTGGCGCCGCAACCGGCAAATCGGCCTGCTTCAATTCGTGCGCAAAATCGTGTTCTTCTTGGATCTGCTGCTGGCTCCAGCGCAAGGGACGATAGAATTTCACGACATAACGCTTACGATCTTCATCCATGAACTGATAAACACGATTTTCGTAACTGTTCAGTTCAGTCAGACCAGAATCAATATACAGCCCGGACTGCACCAATGCATCCATGATTAAATCAGGTGTAATATTCTGGAAATTAAACGCCTTCGGTTCTGTCACAACTTCATTCTCTCTCTATCAATCTTTAATAATACCCCGGGCACGCAGCAATGCGGTTTTAAAATCTTCTTCAAAATCTTTTTTCAGACCGGGGATTTCTTCATGACTGTCCGAACCGCGCATTTTCAGGTGATAGATCAGGATATCATCCGTTAATTCAGACAACGCCCCTTTGAAGCCCGCTTCATCAGCCAGCTTTTGCAGGAGTTCCAGTAAATTTAAATCCGGCTCATTCTCCCATACCGGATGTAAAAGTTCGATGACTTCATTCAGACGCTGACACTTCATTTTATATTCCTTTTGACATCTTCCCGCCCTACAGAAAGGTTTCACGGCGCATTGAATTTTTACGGTGCATTGATTTTTTACGGTCATTGAATAAATGGCCCTGACACGTTAGCAAGGTTAACGACATTGAGAAAGAGTTAGTCTGTCAATCCGTGCAAAGGTTATACTCATTCTTCAAATCTGCATCGTTGTATATTGATTTCCAATGGTTATGTACCCAATAAACCTCAGCGCACAGCCGGCAAAGCTGCCAGTTGAAAGAGGAAGGGTATGATATTCAATAAAATTTCCTTGCCCAATATCAGGTGATTTGACATGACGCATACAAAAATCAGTGGCGCAATTCTGGCAGGCGGCCTATCCACTCGGATGAGGGGAAATGACAAAGGATTGATACATTTTGATGGCTCCCCTTTGTACCAACATATCGCTGCCAAATTGCAACCACAGGTTCATGAATTGTTAATCAACGCTAATCGCAATCTGGAAGTTTATCAGCAAAGTGGTTATCCCATTATACCCGATATCATTACCGACTTTTCCGGGCCGCTGGCCGGCATGCTGTCGGTTCTCAAAAAAGCCATCAACGAATGGGTCATATTCGTTCCCTGCGATGTACCTGATTTCCCTGACGATCTCGTGGCAAAGCTGTGGCAGTACAAACAGCATGCCTGGGCGGTTTATGCCCATGACTGCGAACGCGCCCATCCGACATTAACCCTGATGCACCGTAGCCTGATCCCCCGGCTGGAGAGCTATCTCGCACTGGGCGAAAGAAAACTCATGTTTTTTATGCAGATGATTAAAGCAAAAGCCGTCTATTTTCCTGATCCCAAAGCCTTCACCAATTTAAATACACCAGAAGAATGCCATCACTGGGAATACCAACACTGGGACAATTTTCAGGAATCAGCATGAATTACCACACTAACGACATCCCCTTGCCCATACTGGGTATCACCGCTCATAGCGGAACAGGGAAAACGACGCTATTGAAACAGCTCATTCCCTTATTGCGCCAGCAGCATAATATCCGCATTGGTCTAATCAAACATACACACCACAATATAGATGTTGATACGCCGGGCAAAGACAGTTATGAGCTGCGCAAAGCAGGGGCAGCCCAAACGTTGGTTGCCAGCCAGAAACGCTGGGCGCTGATGACCGAAACACCTGAATTGCCGGAACTGGATCTGCAATATCTCGCCAGCCAATTCGATAAAGAGTCATTGGATCTGATACTGGTTGAGGGGTTCAAACAAGAGCCGATCCCCAAAATCGCCTTGTATCGGAATGGGTTGGGGCAGGCCGTAGATGATATTCTCGATCCCTATGTGATTGCCATTGCCAGCGATATCACGTTATCAACCTCCCATCTTCAACTTGATATTAATCAACCCGGGCAAATCGCCATTTTTATCGCTGAGTGGTTATATACCCAATGGATTTCAAGTTGCATCGCGGCGGCAAGAGAGTGACAAATTCGTCGGGAACGAATTTGCTCAGCCAAAGGCTGGCCAAAGGTCGAGAGGCAGGAGCCTCTCATTAATCCCCGGGAGCATAGATAACCGTCTATTTATAAAAACGGTGACTGGGGTGAATGAACGCAGCCAACAAAGAGGCAACTTAAAAGACGAAGGGTATACCAACAAAAAACAATATAGCAGGATATTCATCATGATAACGCGGTGGGATGTCGGCAATAATAATGGCAATAATGGCAACATAAAAAATTATTCTCTGATATCAGGCGGATTAATTTAAGCACTCTCCATGTGCCTTTCCCAAACAAATATTCCAAATGTCACCTCCCCGACAATGGCAATTAACCCGCCACAAAAGGAAAAACCCTATTTTAAAGGTTGTTCAATCCAACGGATTGAATTCTATGATACAAATCATGCTTGCCAGCGCTACAACCAAGAAGCCAAAAAAGCCATCTATGGATGGCATAAAAAATAAAACAACAATGATGAGGACCTCACAATGAAAGATCCCCTCCGTGATATTTCACTGTCCGCAGTTAAAGTTGCCAGCGAAATCGCATATGACTATGTCAGCAACATCAGAAACCAGCGGGTATTTCCTGATGCCAATGCATTATCGGATTTAAAACATTTCGACAAACCGCTTCCCCAACACGGAAATGACAGCCAGCAAATACTCAAACAACTCCACACATACGGCTCACCCGCAACAGTCGCCACAACAGGAGGGCGATATTTTGGCCTGGTTGTCGGTGGTTCAACCCCCACCTCGCTGGGAGCTAACATCATCACCAGCGCTTGGGATCAGACTGCATTGATGGAGTCATCTTCACCGGTCGCCCATCAATTGGAAAAAATTGCAGGGCGCTGGGTGTTGGAGCTTCTGAAGTTGCCGTCAGATGCGTTTGTCGGCTTTGTGACGGGGACAACGATGGCCCATGTCAGCGCCTTGTCTGCTGCACGAAATTACCTGTACCAAAAACAAGGTTATGATATTGCCGAAAAAGGGTTGCACTCTGCACCGGAATTGCACGTTGTTTTGCCTGAAGAGGCCCATATTACCGTGTTGAAAGCGTTAAAATTACTCGGTTTCGGGCGTTCACAATTCACCTTTGTGCCATGCGATAGGCAGGGGCGGATTATTGAAAGTGCTGTTCCGGAACTTTCAGATAACACCATCCTGGTGTTACAGGCGGGTAATGTTAACTCTGGCAGCTCAGATAATTTCAGCAGTCTCATTCCCAAAGCCAAAAAAGCAGGAAGTTGGGTACATATCGATGGTGCTTTCGGTCTTTGGGCACGGGCCTCAAAGGAAAAATCTGCACTGGTCGAAGGGGCTGAAGCCGCGGATTCCTGGTCTGTGGATGCCCACAAATGGCTGAATACACCATATGACTGTGGTATGTGCATCGTTCGCCATCCGCAATCACTGAGAGAAGTGATGACCACTTCAGCCGCTTATGTAGAGACTCAGGATAAATGGCAGGCAAAAGATATGTTGCCGGAATTCTCCCGCCGGGCCAGAGCGGTTGAGGTTTGGGCAGCAATTTCGGAACTCGGGGTCCAAGGCATTGAAGATTTAATTGAACGTTGTTGCTTATACGCCCGAATGCTGGCAGAAGGATTGGAGTCTCTGGGTTTCAATATCCTCAATGATGTTGTTCTGAATCAAGTTGTGGCTTGTTTGCCTGATCTTGACTTGCAGCGCGCAATGCTGAAAGCCGTTCAGCAATCGGGGGAATGCTGGTTTGGTCAAACAACATGGCAGGGTCAGGAAGCGATTCGCCTGAGCGTCAGCTCTTGGGCAACCACTGAAGCTGACATTCAGCGCAGCCTGCTGGCAATAGCTTCTGCCATTAATGAAGTTAAAAAACAGATAATTTAAAAAGTTATCTCTTTTATTAAGGATAGGCGTTAATTAATTAACGGCATTTATCCAAAAAAAATAAAATGCCCTGACAATCATATCAAGGGCATTATTTAACACCTGAAGCATATAATGAAAAAATTACACATATAATTAAATTTATATTACCCAATATTATTTCAAAAGCGCTAAAGTCACCGCGTTAGAGAACACTGAAATAAAACCTTATACAGCGCCACTGAAAACCTCATGCTTAATGAAAGCATCCAAAAAAATCACACCCATTACAATACTACCAACAATTAATCTAACGATAATTTAGATTACAATGCAAAAAATACAAAACGAATGTAACGTTAAATTACATAGTAAATTAAGGTTATGTTTTTAATAACTCAGACAATAAAAATCACATTCTCTTATTTAAGGACAAAAGTAACACTCAATTTCTGTTGCCTGAACAGGCAGGAAATATGAAAAATAACAACTTTAAAAATTAAAAAAATATCATTGGAATAAACAGCATGAAAAATTCTATTCGTGAAGCTTCTCTATCCGCCGTTAAAACTGCCGCTGAGATTGCATACAGCTATGTCAGTGAAGTAAGAAACCAACGGGTATTTCCCGATAGTGAAGCCTTATCAGCAATGAAAAATCTTGACGGGCCGTTACCCAGACACGGAACCGATTGCCAGCAAGTACTTGAACGGCTCCATACATACGGTTCACCTGCAACTGTCGCCACTACCGGAGGGCGCTATTTTGGTTTAGTGATAGGAGGATCAACGCCGGCCTCTTTGGGGGCAAATATCGTGAGCAGTGCTTGGGATCAAGTTGCTGTGACAGAATTATCTTCCCCCATCTCCGATCAACTGGAAAAAACGGCAGGACGTTGGATTTTGGAACTTTTAAAGTTACCACCGGAAGCCTTCATTGGCTTTGTGACAGGGACAACAATGGCCCATGTCAGCGCTCTGGCTGCTGCACGGCAATACCTATATAAAAAACAAGGTTATGATGTCACAGAGTACGGTTTACAAAATGCCCCGGAATTAAAAGTTGTCTTATCCAGCGAGATTCACATTTCTGTTTTTAAGGCTTTGAAATTACTTGGATTTGGCCGCTCACAATTCATATCTGTGCCATGCGATCATCAAGGGCGGATTATTGAAAGTGCCATTCCTGAATTGTCAGACAATATGATCCTGATTTTACAAGCGGGAAATATTAACTCTGGTCATTCAGATAATTTCAGTACACTCATTCCGCAAGCCAAAAAAGCAGGCAGTTGGGTTCATGTGGATGGCGCTTTTGGGCTTTGGGCCAGGGCATCCACAGAAAAAGCCCATTTAGTCAAAGGTGTTGAAGGCGCTGATTCCTGGTCTGTAGATGCCCATAAGTGGCTGAATACGCCATACGACTGCGGTATGTGCATCGTCCGCCATAAACAATCCCTGAAAGAAGTCATGCGATCGTCATCGTCTTATCTTGAAACCCAAGATGAATGGCAAACAAAAGACATGCTACCCGAGCTTTCCCGCAGAGCCAGATCCATTCCGGTATGGGCGGCCATTTCAGAACTGGGTTCGCAGGGCATCGAGGCATTGATTGAGCGTTGCTGTTTATACGCAGAAATGCTGGCAGATGGGTTAAAATCACTCGGCTTTGACATCCTGAATGAGGTTGTCATCAATCAGGTTGTTGCTTGTTTGCCGGATACCGACTTGCAGCGCGCTATGCTGAAAGCCGTTCAGCAATCAGGGGAATGCTGGTTTGGTCAAACAATCTGGCAAGGGAAAGAGGCCATCAGGTTCAGTGTCAACTCTTGGGCAACAACAGAAGAGGATATCCAGCGCTGCTTGCAGGCAATCGCCACGGCGATTGAAGATTTAAAACAACACGCGGTTTTAACGCAACCCCTCCACCGACACAATCACCATTCTTTAAAATGACGTTGCCAGAACACAAACGCCCTGACAGCAATATCAAGGGCGTTTATTCGCATTTCAAACAACGGCGACTATTTCCCTTCCGGCATTAAACCAATAAAAGTCGTTTTTTTCCGTGGGCCTGTCATCAGCATTTCTAATTTTTCGACACAACGCAGGTAGTGCGGTGTTTTCTTATGTGCCGCAACGGCGGCTTCATCAATATATGCTTCATAGATATAGAAACGGGTCGGAATAATGTCATCACGCAACACATCGAATCTCAAATTTCCCGGTTCCTGAACCGAACCGAGGTGATTATCCCTGAATACTTCAATAAATTCGTCAATCTTGTCAGCCATGACATTAATTTCAACTAGCGTAACATGCATGTTATTCTCCTCTTAGAGCCTTTTCCGTCCGGAACAATTCATAGGCCTGAGAAGGCTTCTCATTTTGATGTACCACAGCCTGTACTGCTTTTAGCATCGCAACCGGAGATTCGGACTGGAAGATATTGCGCCCCATATCGACCCCTGATGCCCCCTGATCAATCGCCTGATAGCACATTTCAAGCGCTTCCAGCTCCGGCAGCTTTTTGCCGCCCGCGATCACAATCGGTACAGGGCAACCCGCCGCAATCCGCTCAAAACCCGAATCGACATAGTAAGTTTTGATAATGTTTGCCCCCATTTCCGCTGCAATGCGCGTTGCCAGCGAGAAATAACGTTGATCACGGGCCATATCTTTACCAACACCTGTCACTGCCATTGTCGGCATGCCATAACGCATCCCCTGATCCACCAGCTTAATAATGTTCTTGATGGATTGATGCTCATGCTCTGAACCAATGTAAACCTGCGCCGCAACCGCACAAACATTGAGCCGGAGGGCATCTTCCATCGCTACCGCGACAGCTTCATTAGAAAGTTCAGTCAGAATTGAGTTGGCACCGGAGGCACGCAGGACGACAGGCTTATTGGTTGCAGGGGGAACCTGACTGCGCAAAATACCGCGGGTACACATCAGCACATCAGTATGTTCAAACAGCGGGGCAATATTAATATCAATACGCTCTAATCCCGTTGTTGGCCCCTGAAAATAACCGTGGTCAAACGCCAGCATGACCGTTTTATTGGTGGCGGGATTAAAAATCCGGGACAAGCGGGATTGCATTCCCCAATCCAGTGCACCACAGCCTTTCAGAGAAAATAACGTATTCTTTTGCGGTGTATCAATGCCAAAATCTTTACCATCTTTGATATCATCTAAATCTGCCATTTCTCCCTCCAGAAAGGTGTCAGAATCAGGCCACACATCAGCCCTACGAATCAGAAATTACCTTGGTCAAAAATCATATTGGTGAATATTGTCTTTGGTGAACGCCACCCGCCCCTGCATGACAATCATGCCATGCCTGTTCCAACACCAACCCAGAAGCTTGTGTTTCTGATACCGATGCCAAACGTGAACATTTATTTATACAAAAAACATTTGCTCAAAACTCTAATTCAAAACATCAGTGTTTTTTAATGTTTTGATCACAATTTGTGAAAATATAAGCAACCATGTAAAAACATGTTCAAATTTTTGTGAGCTTTCTCTAGCACATCTGCCGTTTTGATGCTTATCCTCTGACAGTGGATAAAAATTGTTATGTCGATCAGATCAGCCATGAACGATCAACACCAGAGATAGGCGCATTTGTCCGAGAACTTTTGTCTGAGAACATTTGCCCGAAAAATTGACTGTTCCGCTCACAACTATCCGGGAAATAGCATGAGTGAAGAAGAACTAATGGCCCGCATTGCCTGGTTTTACTATCACGATGGTCTGACTCAGGGCGACATCGGTGAATTGCTCGGCTTAAGCCGGCTCAAAGTCTCCCGACTATTGGAGAAAGGCCGGCAGTCCGGTGTCATCCGCGTTCAAATCAATTCACGCTATAAAGGATGCCTTGAACTGGAAGACACCTTACGAGAACGTTTTCACCTCAAACAGGTTCGCGTCTTGCCCGCCCTTGATAGCATAAACCAGAATGTTCGCCTCGGTATCGGCGCAGCCCATCTATTAATGACGCTGATTAAATTTGATCAACTTCTGGCGATTGGATTTGGTGAAACCCCCATGTGCACTTTGCAATACCTGAGCGGTTTTATTTCATCCCAAAAAATTCGTCTGGTGACGCTCTCTGGCGGAGTCGGGCCTTATATGACAGGCATCTGCCAGCTTGATGCCGGATGCCCCATTAATATCATCCCCGCCCCCCTGCGCGCCTCCAGCCACCAAGTCGCAGCAATCTTCCGGGAAGAGCGCAGCGTCCAAGACGTGATTCTGGCGGCCCGTGCTGCGGATATCGCAATTGTCGGCATTGGCGCCATCAATCAGAAACAACAGGCTACCATCATGCGCTCCGGTTATATCAGCAATGGAGAGCAATTGATGTTTGGTCGCCAAGGGGCGGTCGGCGATATTCTGGGTTATTTCTTCAATCCAGAAGGCGAGCTTATCAGCGGTATTGATATCCACCATGAACTGATCGGCATTTCTCTGCCTGAGATAAAAACCATTCCGAATGTCATTGGCGTAGCAGGAGGCATCGAAAAAGCCGATGCCATCGTTGCTGCACTAAAAGGAGGTTATATCAATTCACTGGTGACAGAAGAGCAGACGGCCAGAGCCATGCTGGTTTAATCGGCTCACAATTTTTCTCCATCCCCTGTGCCATATCAAAGAAAAAATAACGACAGATAAGGATAGCATCATGAATCAACAGGCCCATGCTCACCCATCAAAGCAGTATCTGATGGCGCTTGATGCAGGAACAGGCAGTATCCGTGCAGTTATATTTGATCTCGAAGGGAACCAGGTTGCAGTCGGGCAGGCTGAATGGCTTCATCACGCTGTGCCGAATGTTGCAGGTTCAATGGAGTTTGATCTGAAAAACAACTGGCAACTGGCGTGCCAATGTATCAAACAGGCGCTGCAAAAAGCAGAATTGCCCGCCAGTGCGATTCAGGGCGTTGCCGCCTGTTCCATGCGGGAAGGCATCGTTCTGTATAACCGCAATGGTGATCCCATCTGGGCATGTGCTAACGTTGATGCCCGCTCCAGCCATGAAGTGAGCGAACTCAAAGAGCTTTACAACAATACCTTTGAATATGATGTCTATCGCTACTCTGGCCAGACACTGGCACTGGGGGCCATGCCCCGCCTGCTTTGGCTGGCACATCATCGCCCTGATATCTACCGGCAGGCCAGTACACTGACGATGATCAGTGATTGGCTGGCCTATATGCTCAGCGGTGAATTGGCGGTTGACCCCTCTAACGCAGGCACAACAGGCATGCTGGACTTAGTCAGCCGCAACTGGCGGCCAAGCCTGCTGGAAATGGCCGGGCTGCGTTCCAATATCCTCTCGCCGGTCAAAGAGACGGGCACATTGCTCGGTTGTATTACGGAAAAAGCGGCAGCGGAAAGTGGCCTGAGCAGCGGCACACCGGTGATTATGGGAGGGGGGGATGTCCAACTTGGCTGCCTTGGCATCGGAGTGGTAAAACCCGCCCAAACGGCAGTACTCGGAGGAACATTCTGGCAGCAAGTCGTTAATTTGCCTGAACCGATGACTGATCCGAACATGAATATCCGCATTAATCCCCATGTCATCCCCGGCATGGCCCAAGCTGAATCCATCAGCTTTTTTACCGGCCTGACCATGCGTTGGTTCCGCGATGCTTTCTGTGCAGAAGAAAAACTACTGGCAGAACGTCTGGGTGTTGATGCCTACAGCCTGCTGGAAGACATGGCTGCACGCGTTCCCGCAGGAGCACACGGCGTCATGCCGATTTTCTCCGACGTGATGCGCTTTAAATCGTGGTATCACGCAGCACCTTCCTTCCTCAATCTTTCCATTGATCCGGAAAAATGCAACAAAACAACGCTATTCCGGGCGCTGGAAGAGAATGCGGCCATCGTTTCGGCCTGTAACCTCGATATGGTTTCAACCTTCTCTGGGGTCAAACTGGACTCCTTGGTTTTCGCGGGGGGCGGCTCAAAAGGTAAGCTCTGGAGCCAAATATTGGCTGACGTGACCGGGCTAGAAGTCAGGGTTCCCGTAGTGAAAGAAGCAACCGCGCTGGGTTGCGCAATCGCAGCGGGTGTGGGGGTTGGGTTATATGACTCCCTGCCTGCGACGGGCGAAAAATTAGTTCGCTGGGAACGGGTATATCAACCGAATTTAAGCCACCGTGAGATTTACCAAAAAGCGAAGAAAGATTGGCAGGCGGTATATGCTGATCAATTGCATCTGGTGGATGATGGGCTAACGACGTCATTGTGGAAAGCACCGGGACTGTAACGGCCTTAGTTTCCAGAAAGTTATCAATTCCATTGGGTCGGCACTGGTGATGATTTCATCGCCGATATGTACAGCGTCCGACTCAGTGAAAAGAGCCACAGAAAAAGATCTTCAATGACAGCCGGGAGAACATTACCCATCACTGTTATTGAGATCTTAAGGGCGGGCAAATCCCGAAGTGAGAATGCTGCCCCGTATTGTTTTGCTAATTTACGGGGATTCCTCAGCACTATCGCGGGGTTAAGATGCTATGCTATTTTACCTGAAAGACTCACAGCTCATCATAATCGCGCTCCGTAACCACTCATGTGCTGGATCAGTGTTTTTCCTTATATGCCAGGCCTGTTCATAATTGAAACCTGATAGCTGCAATGGTGGCTCGAACCGGCAAAGCGCTTCATGGTAGCGCTCAGGCGTCACTGAACGGCTGGCAACGGTCAGCACTAGGTCTGTACCGGGAAGCAGGCTCACCGCTGCGCTCCAATGAGGAAGTGCCACGCAGATATGTCGTTTCAGTCCCCTGGCAATCAGGGCTTTTTCAATTTCATCGACCGCATCCGGCAACATTCCCAGCATTACATGTGGTTTTGCCAGCCATTCATCAAAAGACAACTTTCCGTTCTCAGGCAGAAAACGTCTATCAGCAAGGCAGATAAACTCTTCCGGGAAAAGCGTTTCCTTCTGAATTTTGCCCGCTGCGCCGGGGAAAATTCCCAGCGCCAGATCCACTTCGCCATTTTCCAACTGCTCCAGCATCATTTCCCTGCTGGCCTGACTGATTGCCAGATCAAACCCTGGGGCGTGTTCCCTCAGATAAACAAGCAAAGAGGGCAGCACAATCCGGGCTGCATAGTCTGACATGGCGATCCGGAAGCGCCGTTTTGCGTCAGACGGGTCAAACACCGGCGAACCAACCAAGTTATTCAGCCCGTAAAGCGAGGCTTCAAGTGGGGGAAGAAGCGTGTGCGCTCTGGCAGACAGCATCATTTTTCCACTCTTACGTATCAGCAGGGGATCGTCAAAATGATCCCGCAGCTGAGCCAGTGCATGGCTGACCGCCGGCTGACTACGGTGAAGCCTGAGCGCGGCCCGGGTGACGTGTTTCTCCGTGAGCAACGCGTGTAATGTCAGGAGCAGGTTGAGATCAATCTTCCTCAGTTCATCCATTTCGTGCATATCCTGCATGCGTATAAACGATTTCAATAAATATAAATGATAGTGAAGAATACCTCCATCGAATCATCCACGTATGCAGAGGCATCACATGTTAAGTAAGGCAATGGTTTTGTCGCTCATCCCGGCAGTAATGGCATTTCTCGCCGGCGCCGTGCTGCCATTTCAGACAACCAGTAACGGTACGGTAGGAATGCCTTGGGTCATCCGTTCTGGGGAGCTATCGTCTCGCTTGCGGTCAGCACGATCATTCTGCCGCCTCTTCTATGGTTTCTCAAAGACCGGCACGCTCGCCCACTTCACCGGTGCGGCACTGATTCTTATCGGGGCGGTTTTAATCCAGCACACCGGAAGTACCGGAGGGGAAACAAAAGTGATGGTTTCCGGCTAGGCCAGACCCTGAATTCAGAAAGCGCAGCCTGTCTGCACGCAATTTAAAACAAAAGAAAATCTGAGGAATACCTGCATGAATATCGTAAAAATTCAGTTCAGTGATGGCCGCCCGGATATTACTGATCTGGAAGGTGTCAATAAGGTCCTGAATACTGTCGGCGTCCGCGCAAGCACCATCCCTGTGCCAGCTGAAGCTCGTCCGCTGCTGAAAGCTTACCGGAATCGCGCCATTACCGAAGGGGAAGAGCGCCAGCTGATCTCCATCTTCAACCTGACACGGCCAGAGTTGATGGATCAGATTCGCCTGGCGGGTCGCGTCCCGGTTGTTGACGGCGGCGGGGAATTCACTACCGAAGGCGGTCAGTCTTATTATCCGAAAGTGTATGACATGAAAGCCATGTCAGAAGAAATGCAGAAATTTGTTCTGAACAAATACGGCCGACTGCATGTGAATACCTCCGATACCGGAGTGGGCATCGACGAAGTGATGACCATAATCACCGGTGGTCCGTTTACCTGGATGTACCTGCTGCCTGATGGCGTTCTGGCTCGCCTGACCGTGGCATTTGTCGGTGAACATGATGACGCCGTGCGTCTGAGCTATCCGGGGATTCGTATGCACGCTGGTTATATGGGTGCGAAAGAAGGTCTGATTGTGGCATTTGCCCACGGTCCGGATAACTTCGAAATCCGCTACGAAGCGAATATCGCGCATTCCCATCTGCTCGGTGATAACCCGTGGGTGGACTTCAGCGGCGATATGCCTTCCCTGCACGAAAAACTGGCTTAATTGCCTGAAAAGCTGGCCCTGGGGCTGGCTTTTTTCATTATCCGACTTCATCTGGATATCATTACTTTAAAATTGGAGAATTCGACAATTTTAGCGCTCAGGAAGAGATATATTCAGCAATGTTCAGGCTGCGCTAATCAACCACTCAATCGACTGTGAAACTTTGCATTAACCATATTCACTCAAATATGAAAACTGGCCTTTACGGCCAGCTTTCCAGAGCTTAGAACGTGTGCAGATGCATAATACTAACGCATAGTCACGAACTCTTCCGCCGCTGTCGGATGGATTGCCACCGTATTGTCAAAATCTTTTTTCGTTGCGCCCATTTTCAACGCAACCGCAAAACCTTGCAGGATCTCATCCATACCAAAACCGATACCGTGGATACCCACAATTTTTTCATCCTCTCCGACACAAACCAGCTTCATCCGGCATGGTTGGCGATGCTGTGTCACAGCGGTATACATTGCCGTAAATGATGACGTATAAACCTTGACCTTATCATCACCATATTGTGCTTTTGCCTGTGGCTCCGTCAGGCCCACAGTCCCAATCGGCGGGTGACTGAACACCACCGTTGGCACATTGGAATAATCCAAATGCTCTTCAGGCTTGTTATTAAACAGGCGTTCTGACAAACGACGCCCTGCCGCAACAGCGACTGGCGTCAGCTCCACGGCGCCCGTATTATCACCGACAGCGTAAATGCCATTAACACTGGTATTCTGATACTTATCAACCTGAATATAACCTTTCTCGTTCAGCTCAACACCTGTTGCGGCCAGATTAAGATTATCGGTCATCGGCTCACGCCCAATTGCCCAAATCAACGAATCCACCGTCTGCTCTCTGCCATCTTGCAACTGAATGGTCAGACTGCCATCACTATTCTTAATCACGGACTTTAATATTGCGTCCGTATGTAATGTCGGCCCTTCCGTGTTGATGACTTCCAACAACGTATCTACGATCAATGGATCAAAGTTACGTAACGGTGCATGTTTACGGACAAACAGGTGAGTCTCACTGCCCAGCGCATTCAAAACACCTGCAAGTTCAACCGCGATATAGCCCGCACCAACGACAGCAACACGTTTTGGCATCTCATCCAGTTCAAAGAAACCATCTGAATCAATACCATATTCCGCGCCGGGGATCTCAGGATGCACAGGACGACCGCCCGTTGCGATCAAAATATGGTCCGCCGTTATTTTTTCGCCATTCACTTCAATGGTCCTGGCATCAATAAAACGGGCAAATCCCTGAATGACATCGACTTTATTATTGCCTAATACACGCTCATAGGATTGATGGATACGGTCAATATAAGCCGTGCGGCTGGCAATCAGCTTTTTCCAGTCAAAACAATTGACCGTTGTATCAAAACCATAGTCGGGACCATATTGATGAATAGATTCCGCAATCTGTGCAGCATGCCACATCACTTTTTTCGGTACACAGCCCACATTGACACAAGTGCCGCCCAACGTTTTTGCTTCAATCAAGGCGCATTTCTGTCCATGCATAGCCGCTCGGTTAATGGAAGCAATGCCACCACTGCCGCCACCAATTGCAATATAATCGTAATGTTTACTCATCTTAGGTCACTTCCGTCTCATCAATTAAATTACTGGCTACAGTTCAACCTGACGTTTATTATTACAAAAAGTTACCACATGCAGTGGACAATTCCAGCTCTCATTGCCATAGGCCACGGCTATTAAACGGTAACGCGCCACGCTGAATGCTTACCTTATTCAGGCACAATCCATTCCACCAGGGTATGCCCAGTCCCTTCAGGAACCAGTACCTGATGCAACCACGGCAGCACAGACTTCATCTGCTGCTCCAACTTCCATGGCGGATTAATGACTATCATGCCCGATGCAGTCATACCACGCTGATCACTGTCAGGACGAACACCAAGCTCAATCTGCAAAATTTTTCGAATACCGGTTGCTTCCAGATCTTTTACCAGCCGTTTGATTTTCTGGCGCAACACAACGGGATACCACAACGCATACGTACCTGTTGCGAAGCGTTTAACACCATCCTCAATTCCCCGAACGACATTCTGATAGTCTGATTTCAGCTCATAAGATGGGTCGATCAACACAAACCCACGGCGAAATTTTGGCGGCAGTTTTGATTTCAATTGCTGGAAACCATCTTCCCGCAGAACACGAGCACGTCTGTCACGGGAAAATTCAGTACGCAGTAGCGGAAAATCACTGGAGTGCAACTCACTCAGGTTAAGTTCATCCTGTTCCCGCAATAAATGGCGGGCTACCAATGGAGATCCCGGATAATAGCGCAGAACGCCATTTTGGTTCAGCGCCTTCACAACCTTCATATACGCTGCCAATTCTTCGGGAATATCATCACGCAGCCAAATGCGACTAATGCCTTCCAGATACTCTCCCGTACGCTCTGCATGTTCACCACTCAATTGATAACGACCTGAACCAGAATGAGTATCCAAATACAGGAAAGGCTTTTCCTTAGTCTTAAATGCTTCAATGATCAGGCTTTGCACCGTGTGCTTCAATACATCAGCATGGTTGCCGGCATGGAAGCTGTGACGATAACTTAACATTCGATTTAACCCCGAGAGCAGAATAATGATAACTTGCCTGATGCCCTACCAGACAACTGAAGGGGCATTATAGCCTCATTCTGATCAAAAAAGATAAAAGGTCTACTAAAGCCCCTATTCCTCCATAAGCCCAGTTGGATTTTCAGGATAAAACTAAGATCAGCGTATAAAATCTTGAATAAGCGCCCTAATAACCTTAGGAATAGTTCATGATGTCGAAAACTGTGCTGTTGTCTGTTTTGACCGTTTTCAGTATGAGTGTTGCCTATGCCAACCAAGATAATTCAGGATGTGAAATCAAGAGAAAAACACTGGAAAAACAACTTGAATATGCGAAAGCAGATAAAGATAACCACATGGTGGCCGGGCTAACACGAACATTAAAAACCATAAAGATCCTATGCTATCCGGAAAAACATTGGCAAACCCAAATCAATAATACAGAGACGGTAAAACATGACATGGCCGCTTCTGCTCCCCCCAAAGAAAAAGAAAAAAAATAAGAAGACAAATCGTCAACGTCGCTTTACCGTACCCAAACAACCAACTAAAAAAAGAACACCTGAATAATCGCCCGTTTTTTGACTTATTCCAATCAAAGAAACGAGATAAATTTACAGATTTTTGTGCCTGACCTGTAAATCATTAGAAGGGGAAATCTTGTAATACACCTTATCACTGACCAGCGGTTCATTTTCTATTTTAACCGAGAGAATAGAATTATTTTTAGAAATCGCATAGTGACTAAAATAACCTTCTTCATTTTCATTGGCATAGTAAAAATCAGGCATAATAAATTTTTTCTTATAAGACTCATCCGAAGAGTGGTACTCATCGGAATAAACCACTTTTTTATTCCTGACAAAAATAATTTTATAAAAAAGACTGTCTTTATCATTAAATTTCGCACCGGTAATATCCTCGATATCCTGGCGCCCCATGTTCTTATTGATAATGTACATCTTGTCCCAATCAAAAGGAGCGACTTTATTCATATCAATAAAACAGGTTATATTCTTCTGGCAATGCTTATCGGCGTAATCAATAATTCCTATCCGACTGTTGTCAAAGAAAAAAAACAGAATGGCAACACCCAATATTAACACTAAAATAATCATGTTATTTTTGTTGACGATATGAAAAAACATCATTCCCCCCCTTCATAATCAAATCTGACATGAGAAAACGGTTTTGGCATTTTAATATTTACAATCAACACATTAAGATCATGTTTTGCGATGTCGGATATACACAGCCCCTCCTATCATGATTATTGAGAAAACAGCCAACCACAGGCAGACTGTTTCCCAACAGCAGCCAGAGCAGCTCGATAATCGATAATATGCCATGAGAATATACCCGTCGTCTTTCAAGTTGCCTCTTTGTTGGCTACGTTCATTCACCCCGGTCACCGTTTTTATAAGCATACGGTTATCTATGCTCCCGGAGATTATGAGAGGCTCCTGCCTCTCGACCTTTGGCTACTCAAATTCGCTCCCGATGAATTTGTCATTCCCTTGCCGCCGCAACGCATCTTGAAATACATAGGATATAGATCTTGAATTGTGGACCTATTTCCACATCACTTATCAGCGACTGTTCATGCAATTGCTATCTTAAGTGCGGATTACAAAACCTCTGTTCGGCTTTTCAGACATCAAGAGCAATCTATCAGGATGCTCTAGAATGTGAAAAAGTATAGTAATTGTAATCACGGTTTTTTTTATTTCAAATAGAAAAATATGGTTAACAAATAATAAATGAAGAAAATGATTGCTAACGTGATTTAATGATAATTTTTAGAAAAATTAAATAAGTAAAATCTAAGGTTACCACCAAAAATACTGTTAATTTATACAGATTGGTGTTTTTTTCTGTCTATCAATTTCTTACCGGAAAAGCAGGCATAAAGACTTATCCTTCATATGACTTATCACAAAATCATTTAATTAGGGTCAAGAAATGGAAATAATGTAATTCCTTTCATACCCTTCATTTTCTGCATATCTGCACCTTTTAAAATTAAATAATCAACCGCTTCCTCCAGGGAACAAAACTCTGTCATTTCTTCATTGCCATAATCTTCATAAACAGCCATTTTTGACTCATCAATAAAAAAGATATAGACAAAGTACTTTCCATTTATTTTCTTAGTGGCTGTCTGGTATTGATCCCCAACAGTGGCGAGGCGAACAACCCCAAGATGCAATACCAGCGCTAACAGGTATAAATCAGTGAAATTAAGCTGAGAATGCAGGAATTAATTGGAGATTACAAGACGGGATAAAAACAGTAATTAATTGCCCGTCAAGATGAATTAGCCAGATAATTCTATTTATTTCTAATCAATTATTTCATCTGCATTAATATCATAAAAAGTAAATTTTGCATTATTTATAAAAATTAAGATTTCTAAAATTCTAGCATCGTAATGTTGTTCACTAAGACAATTTTTCTCCAATTTGTTTAGCATTAATAAGTGTTTTTCATCTTGATTATCCATTGCGTCATATGCTTCATCAGTACATAGATCCAGCATGCTTAGTAAAAATCCGTTGAAAAAATGGCTATTAGTCGAGCTAGAGTAACCAACTATATTTTCAATCGCATTGAATAATAAAAAACCGATATAATTACAATTTTTATCTAATATAAAATAAATATCATCAGAGATTTTTACTTTATAAAAAGCAGATGATAAATCAGATGATACTATTAATTGATTTATTTTTATCGAAAAAAAATATTTCTCTTACATTGTAATTTTATCGATAAAATAACCCATTGAATCAACCAAGTAAATCTCATTCAGCTCTTCAGGGTTAAATAAGTTAAATTCTGGATCGTTATTAAAAAATGACGATGGGACACTAAGCAATAAAAAAGATAGTTTATTGTTGTTTTTATTAAACAAAAACCAATCCAATGAATCTAATTCACTGAAATTACTGCTGCCATATAGTGAACAAAAGTCTTCTTCCAAATCATATATTTTAGTATGTTGACTTTTCATAAAAACATTGAATCCAGATAAATCCCAACAAATTCCACCCATTGAATTATCCTTATAGGTTAATATGATGCCCGCTAAGAGCAATGATTGAACAGTCCTCAAAAATATAGCTGGAAGGCCATATGGTTCATTCCGGGTTTATTTAAGTTAATAAATTAATAGCACCAGTAAGCCCTAAGGAGATTTTTTACATTAAAAATTATAGATTCACTTTAATTCTATATTGAAATAATCTTCTAATAACGATAGTATATCTTCAGATGAAGATTGACAATATCCTTCTGGGACGCTATTATCAATAGATTTAAATGATAATTCGCTATCGTTCCAAATAATATTTTTATTTTCTTCAACCAAATCATTTAGTAAATCACGTACCGCATTAAGGTTATTACCTATATATCCATAATCTCCAAAGAGAGCATATCCTAATTCACAATAAAATGAATAATAATCTTGGATGCATTTACCTTCGATAATTATTTTTTCATTTTTAATCTCTCTTGTGAATCCATTTTTTATATAACATGCTGATATATATTTTCTTTTCAAACTTCCTTTCATATCTAACCAAATTCTTTTTTCATCCTCCTTTTGAAATTCCAAAATAGATAATGCACCCACCTCATACATTCCAGATGAAATATTTAGATTTAGAAAAAAATTGTTTTCACATGCATTAAACTTATTGATTCTAAAATCAAAATCCAGTCTACCTTCAAAATCCTCACATTGAAGTGAATAAGATTCATTTTTGCATAAGTCAAGGTATTTTATATCTACACCACAAAATACAAAAGAATAAGCTCCTTCTGGTCCATTATAATCATAAAATTCAACCAGTTTATTAAATGAAAGCACTAATTCTTCAGAAGTGTTGAATATTTTATATTTACTGCTCATTTTCAGGACCTTTTTATCATATTAATCTAATTCTTTAATTACTATATCAAAAATTCGTTTGTAATGCTCATGAGTGAAGCCAATCATTTTTTTATCATTACCTAAATCTTTCGTTAATATTCTCATATCGTTATCATCTGGAACTACCTGCCATTCCAACGCTCCCTTCCATCTTTGATTGGGCAGCCTCTCCATGACCTTGAAAAACAGTTTGCTGATCTTTTGTATTATGTTTAATACGAAGAATCCCGTTACCATTAAAATATCCTTTATTGCTTTTTCCATTGCTTCAAGCTGATATGATTTAGGTAGGTTGTCTTTAGGTATCTTTTTGAGAAAGGCTTTCAAAGTCTTATCACAATCTTCACCCCCAGCAGCCCTATCGGGTCTGCTGAGATATACTGTGCGGTCTCCGGCGAGTAATAGCGGTGCCGATTGTAGTACAGCCCCGATTCCGCATCCGCATACTGCCCACAGAAGGGGCATCATCTCCGACGCCATCATACTCGCAGGGCGACGGCAATCCGTGCAGGGCAAGGCTTTCAGGATAGCAGAGAAGGCCCATTTTACCTCGATCACTTTTTTGACCCCGACGTGCACTTTCTGATTGTTTTCATCGGCAACGGGCGAACGTCGTCCGGTTTACCGGACGGCGGGCGGCCGTTCTGCGGGTGCGGGCGGCATAGAGCCTGCAATCGGCGCCCCTGCGACGCTCGGGATCGCCGAAGTTTCAGAGACAACTCCGTGTTTGCATGACAACGTGTTTTGTTCAAGGGAAGCCCCCTCAGGGGGCTGCACGGGGCGGAGATGGCGAGCACGGGAACGAGCAACGCAGTGCGAGCCGCGCGCAGCCAGTGCAGCGGGGTCGGGGCGGGGGAGGTAAAACCGGAGGCCGCAGGCCGACCCGCCTTCAGGGGGATTGGCCGGACGCTGCAAGGCGGTTAAAGTCGAAGTCGGATTGGCCGAACGCGAGCCCGGTGTTCAGATTCAGCGCGGTGTTGGCCGAGGACGGGCTCAGCGGCTGACAGCAGAAGGCGCAGCCTTGTGCGCCACGCCCTGCGGCGCTGATGAGCGGGGGCCTGACATAATGTGTATTATGCGATGTGAGCCGCTGCACGGTATTCAGGTGAACTGCGTAGCTGAACGGCGAATTTCGCATAATTCCCCCACATTATGTTGAATAGGCTTTGGGCGGCCACGCCAGACTGAACGGGGACACTGTGGCCCCGGCCGGCCATTGCCTATTTACCCCCGCCGGCGCCGGGACTGACGGGCAGTCCGGTCACGGTCTGCCCTCGCGCCGCCCCCTGCCCAGCTCAACGGGGACGCCCGGGTTGTCCGCCCTGTCGGGGTTGGCAGTTCGATGCGGCACTGGCCGCCACACCGTGCCCTGCCTGATTCGCCGGCGGTTCGGTGTCAGCGTCTGGCGGCAGCCTGTCCGGGTGTCCATCGCCGGCCCGTTCGGCCGGATGCGTCTGCTGATGCACTTTCTTAAGCTGGCCTATGGCAACCCGCGTGTAGAGTTGCGTGGTGTCCAGCTTCTCATGCCCCAGCATCGCCTGGATATGACGGATATCCGCCCCGTTATCCAACATCTGCGTCGCCATCGAGTGCCGGAACAGGTGACACGCCCCCGGTTTGTTAAGTCTGGCCTGCTGCCGGATGGTTTGGCCGGCTATCTGGGTCAGATGCCCCAGACTCAGTGGCCGGCCTTTTTACGAGATAAACAGGTAGCCGCTGTCATGCTGCGCCGCCAGTTCGGGACGCACCGACGTCAGATAGCGCGCCAGCCAGCCCAGCGCCCGCTCACCGATAGGGACCATCCGGTCTTTATTGCCTTTGCCCTGCCGGATAACCACGGCACCCCGTTCAACGTCAATATCCCCGAGCTTAAGCTGGCGCAGTTCCATGCGCCGGATACCACTGCTCCAGAGCACTTCCAGCATCACCCGGTTACGCAGCCCCAGCACACTCCCGTCCGCCAGACTGTCCAGCACCTGCACCGTTTCCCGTTCACTCAGTATCTGGGCAGGCAGTCGCTTCTCTTCCTTCGGCAACACCAGCTGCTCGACCGGATTGTAAAGGATACGATGGCGTTGCAGCAGCCAGCGGAACCATAACCGCAGGGTGCTCAGGCGTTCACGCTGCCCATTCATCGTGTAAGTCTGGCCGTCGGCCTTGCGGTACGCCCGCAGGTAACGTTGCCAGCTTTCCAGCAGGACCAGCGTCACCTGGGCGGCATAACCCACGCTGCGCTGTTCGCACCAGTCCACGAACGGCAACAGCCGTTCCCGGTAGCTGTCCAGTGTGCGCGGGCTTTTTCCCTGCGCGGCCTGCGTATCGAGGTAAGCTTCCAGTTGCTGGCGTAAGGTGGGCAGCGCGGGATTGGGGGGATTATTGTGTGTGTCAGTCATTCGGATTGTCCTTATTGTCGTGGGGCTATCCGGCAGTATGTTATGATTGGCTTTGTTTATATTGCCGGAACAGTGATTTTTATCTCAGGCCGACCGCTTCACCCTGAAGCCTTGCTATACCTGCCTTAGCTGGGATTCGGCTGACCCGACAGCCTGCCGATGGGAGGCCGACCGACAGGCGACCGCTGATTACCTTACCCCGACCGGAGAGCATCATACTGTCCTTGTCAGGGAGCTATCAGACCGCACAGGTGCGCCACCGCGTTGTCTTCACCGTCGAACAGCAGCTCATAAGCGAACGTCAGCCCCCGGCGGTGCAGCAACAGGTATTCCATTTCAACCAGCCGCGACAGGTGCACTTTCAGTTGCGTATCGCCCCATTGCACCGTATCCCGCAGCTGTTTGCGGGTAAAAATCATCTCATGGCGGGGCTGGCCGCTGTCCCTGACCCACGACTGTATCAGCATCAGTAACTTGCGCGTCTGTGGCGGCATCTCGTCGAGCGTCCGGCCTAAGATTTCATGGGCGAGCCGGTTCGCCAGTGTGATATCGTCCTTGGTGACTTCTATATATTCCAGCCGTTTGCCACGATGTTCGGCCGCCTTCACTTCCCGCTGGTACTGGTGCAGCAGGGCGATGCTCTGGATAAGCGTCAGGTATTTCATGTGGTCACGGCGGGGGCGGGTTTTGTCGGACATAAAAGTCAGCTGGCTGGCATAGGGATTGACCACATTCAACGGACGCAATAAACGCTGGGCGTTCTGGTGCAACTGCGTCAGATAGTCACGCTCGTTCTCGGCCAGCAACCCTTCAAGGGTCTGCTTATGCCGCTGCAACGCATGGATGGCTTCGGTTTGTTCACGGGATTCATTCACCGTCAGCACCAGACAGCGATTCAATAACTCTTCATCAACATCAATGGCGGTCGTGGTCAGCATCAGCATCACCGGGCCTTTCACGGTGTAGCTTTTGGTGACCAGTGTCCCCGTGGTTTCATCCTTGCCGGTGCTCGCCATGGTTAACTCGCCGTCACTCTGCAACAGCTTCAACGCATAGGCCGCCTGCCGCACCCCTTCTTCTTCGGCGATAGCCAGTATCTTATGTTGCAGGTTGGTTTCGCCCAGATAGAACAGGCTTTGCCCGGTCATGGCGCTGTACTGGATGCGTTCCTCTTCGGGGATGAGGTTCAGCACGGCGTCCATCAGCGACGATTTGCCCGCCGCGCTGCTGCTTTGTATCAGGACGGCTAACGGTTTGGGCAGTTTGCGGCTCACCGCCGCCAGATAGCCCGCCAACAGGTTGGTTGATTCACCGACAATCCCGCAAGCGGCCAGGTCAGCCGTAATACGCGCCGTTAAATACGGGTCTTGCAGCAACACCAGTGCCGCTTCCCGTTCGCTCAGGCTCATTTCTGGTGCTTTATGCTCAATGCCCGTGGCTGCCTGTTGTTGCCACTGCTCAACCGCCAGTAACACCTGCCCCAGCACTCGGCGCAGGTCGGCTTCCCCCAACCCGAGTTCGGTCGCAGCCAGCCTCGCGTAGCTGTTGCGACTGCGGGCGCTCATCAGGTCAACCCCGTCGGCGAACAGCACCCCGCTTTTCGTATCCAGCACCTGCGCATTGAGTTTCATCATGGCCGCACCGGCTTTAACTGAACCCAGCCCCCGCAGGCACCAACGTAATGTCCCCACGGAGACCAGCAGCTCGCCATTATCACCGGATTCACAGACCACGCCCGGGGCCACACTGGGCGCGGGGTCAGCAGCTAAAGAAGAAGCTATTTCTGGCACCGTGGATGATTCAACCGTTTGATGCTCAACCATTTCCATACCCGCAACATCCTGCATTGGCACCGCCCCGTCAATCAACAACGCGAAGGCGGTTTCCGGCTCAGCCAGCTGACACAGATAGCCGTTTGCATCCATCTCCGGCGGGAACACCACACGCAACGGGGTGATGCCTTTGCCCAGCAGCGCCGCCGCCAGTTTCACCGCTGCCTCATTGCCCGCATGGTCATTGTCGAAGGCAATCAGGATTTGCTTAATGCCATGCTGTTCAAACGCCTGCCAGTGGTCATCTGTCACCCCGTTCACGCCATAGGCGGCGGTGACATTGCGATGCCCCGCGACCCAGAACGACATCGCATCAATCAGCGATTCACACAGGATCAACGATTTTGATGCGCTCAGTGCGGCGGCATTCCAGACCCCGGCATGTTTACCCGGTAAATAGAGGTGTTTTGCCGCACCCCGGCTGAGATCATCACTGATTTTGCGCCCGTACAGCTCGTGTACCTGCCCTTGATTATCGATAACCGGGACAACCAGTGAACCACGCAGGTGTTCATGGCCGTTTTCCCGCAGTACCCCGATAGACTGCAACCGATGGCGGATCTCTGCCCCGGCTTTTAACTTTTTCGCCGGCAGGCGATACCCTAGCGTGCGGTTGGCAAAGCCCAGCTTGAACTGCGCCACTAACTCAGGATGATTGAGCCGTCGCTTGGCCAGATAGGCTTGCGCTTCCGGCGCATTGAGTAAGGTATGGTGATAAAACTCAACCACCCGGGACAACAGCGCGGGCTGCCCGACCGCCTCCCCGGCCAGCTCCGTCGGGGCAACCAGTGGCTCGACCGAGGGATTGACACCCAGCACGGCACGCAACCGTTCCACGGCATGGCGCAGGCTCAACCCTTCGGTTTTCATCACCCAGTCGAGCACCGAGCCGCCGGCATCGCAACCAAAGCAGTGATAGAGATTTTTTGACGGTGTGATCACCATTGAGGGCGTTTTCTCCTCATGGAACGGACACAGCACGATCATATCCTTACCGCGCTTAAACAACTGCCGCCCCTGTTGCTCGATAACGGCAACTAACGGGACGGCGGTTTTCAGGTGTTGCAACTCTGCATCGGGAATGCGTGCCATGTCTAATCCTTTAAAACTGCGTCAAGATTCATATTGATGATATATATAGTCCCTGATATGATATTTTCAGTCAAGCGATAAAAAAGGGAGCCGTATAGTAATGTCAGTTACAGCAACTTTGGAATTTCCTATGAGCTTTTCTGATAAATTGGCGGCTTCCCGTAAAGAGCTGGGTTTCACTCAACAACAGATGGCTGACAAGATTGGCATGCATGTTTCACAGTACAAGCGCTATGAGGCGGGTACGTCTCAACCGACGATTGATGTTTTTAGGCGGATTGCATTAGCGTTGAATGTGAGTGCGGATATGCTTCTTTTCGAGCCAGATGAACGTGGCCCCGATGAACGGTTAAAACTCCAGTTCGAAGCGGTTTCACAGTTAGACGAGAAAGAGCGGGAGACCGTGGAGACCGTGATTAGCAGTATTTTGCATATGCATGATGCGAAGCGCTGGACAACAAAGGGCAGCTAAAGAGAAGGGTTAACATTGACACGGTGCTGAGATGCTGGACACATCCCGACACCGCTGACCACAACCAACTATATGAGGTAGTTAATGATGGCTAAGGCGCATTCTAAGCAAAACCGCGCGGTAAATAAAGCCGTGAAAACAGAACGTTATTACACCGTGGGATACGTCCCGCAAAACGACAAGGCGAAAGCACCGCCGGCAATACACCTTAAGGGGCAATGGCTTAAGGCCGCCGGGTTTGAGATTGGCGGCTCGGTCACGGTAAAGATCATGGATGGCTGTTTGGTACTGATCCCCGACAGCGACGAGACCAATAGCCTTAAACAGCAATACCAACGCCAGCGGGCGCAAATCAGTGAAATTAAGCTGCGGATGCGGGAGTTGATTGGGGATTATAAGGCAGGATAAGGATAAAAAACCGGAAGATCACAGGGATCTTTCCGGCTTTTTTACAAATTTAAACCAAATAAAAAATATCCAAACAATCTGTAGCCATATGCGATGTAAGAATGAGATTTATTTTTCTAGCTGAGAAAAATCATGCACAAAAAATAAATTCTGTAGCGCCGATTCAACATCATTTCCTATTAAACAAAAATAATCATCATATCCACCATAAAAACCACCGGATTCAGATAAGAAAAATGTCATGTGTTCAGAAAAACCGATACCTATTGGACATAACCTATTTTCAATTATGTTTTCATAGTGCTCTACCCACAATGGATCTAACCAATCAGCTGGTTTAGTAGGTGTAAAATCGCTTACATCTATATCTGTAGGGTCAGCGTAAGCTTCATGTTCAACCTTTATTCCGCCTAAATTATGAAAAAACTTCATGGCATTATGGTGAACATAATAGCCTTTGTCCTCTAGTGCAGATAAATATTTATCAATATTTATTGACCTATTTGGATACCAGCCATTTATAAGTAGCCTTTCCTTTATTACATCATTAAATGAATAACACATGCTTTATCCTGTTAATACTTTGATACCTAATCGTTTAAATGTATATATACAGTTTTTACATTTTGGAAATGCATTTCCATCACCAGTGCGTACTGTCGCCATTTCTAAATCATGGAGAGAAGAGCCGCCTTTTAATGCCTTATTTACCGCATCAATCTCACCACAGTTATTCACAGACCAAGGCTCCAGACTCTTCAAAGGCATTTCAACACCAAGCCTCGCTGAGATATTTTGCGGTTTAGTACCACTAAAACCATAAAAAACATCTCCTGTTCTGACATTTTTAACAACAGTCGTAGCTGTTGGTCTTCTAATGCCATTAGCCTTACATAATTCTCTGGTTTCTCTGGCCTTCCTTTGAGCCAACTCAAAGGCATTCAGGCTTGATAAACCTAGTGGATCAACCCAACTTGTCGGATTTTTAACGTAAGAGTAAGGGTTAAGACCGCCATGTAGCCCAATGGGATCAGGCGTCAAATACTGCCCCGCGACCGGCGAGTAATACCGGAACCGATTGTAGACCAGCCCGCTTTCCTCATCCAGCCACTGGCCGGCGAACATTAAGCCCGGGTTCAGTTCCGCGTTTTCCCCCAACGCCCCCAGACGCAGCCCGTACAGGCTCTGCGGCGGCTGGCGCCAGACCCGATGCCCGGCGGTATCAAACAGCGCCAGCGGCTCGCCGGTCGGGGCACACACCGCGTACTGGGTCTGGATTTCACCCGCAATCAGCTCCTGCCGGTTGTCCGGGTTCAGGGTAAAAAACTGCACCTGTTGCGCCAGCAACTGCCAGCCATCAAACACTAAATGGCTGATGTTGTACAAGCGGTTATGCCGGTATTCGCGGATTTCCGCCGGCACATCGCCGTCCCACAGGTAGGTGGTGCGGCTGCCCGCCTGTTCGCACACTTTTTCCGTGCGCCGCCCGAACGCATCGTAGCGATAGTCCCAGTGCTGGCCGCCCGGCGTCTGCACGCCGATAAGCTGGTTCTGGCTGTTCCAGCGGAACTTGGTCAGTTGCGGCCGGTGGCCGTCCTGCCACAGTTGCATCGCCGTCATGCGCCCGGCATCGTCATACTCAAACAGATGTTGCCCGAGCTGGCGCAACCGGTGCCCTTTCTGGTACAGCCGCTCGCCGTCCGCCTCGTTGACGCCATCGAAACGGCGGGCGGGGTAACCGCAGGCATCATACTGATAATGCTCCCGCAGCTGGTCACCGTCACTGACCGAGGTCACCTGGCCGTTACCGTTGACGACATAGCGCAACCATTGCCGTTCATCATTGGCCGCCACCAGATTCAGTGCCGCATCGTAGCGATATTCCCGGTCCAGTCCCGCCAGTGTCGGTTGGGGAATATCCGCCACTTCATGGGCCGCAAAAAACTCGGTGTTGCGGCCGGCACGCTGCGCCGTCAGTTGCCCCATCAGGGCATGTTCCTGGCGCAGGATAAAGCCCTTGTCTGACTGACGGTGCCATTCGTGCCCGTCCTCATCCCGCTCAAGCGTAAGCTGATGCTCACCGCTGATACTGAGCAGGCTCAGTTCCCCTACTTTATTGACCTGCGTATTTGCTTTCCAGCTCCGGCCATCAGGCGTGTGAAGGGTGCGTTCTGCCGTGGCGTTATCGGGATACTCACGTTGGATTTCACCATACGGCTGAACTTCTTTGACAAGGCGGCCTTTGTCATCGTATTCAAAGGTCAGCGGCTCCGCCTCTGGTGCCGTCACCGCAAGCAGACGCCCCAGAATATCGTAAGTGTAAGTGGTGGTGCCTTCCGGCGTGTGCATGGCGGTCATCTGCCCGGCGGCATTGTAGTCATAGCGGGTGACGTTATTCAGTGCATCCCGTTTTTCCGTGCAGTTGCCATTGCCGTCATAGGCATAATGCCATTGGGTGCCGGCGTAATCGGTCTCGGTTATCACTCGCCCGTCGGCATCCAGCTGATAACGGTAGCTTTCTCCTTGCGGATTAATGACTTCGAGGAGTTGCAGGCTATCGGGATCATAACGGTACTGCCAGCGGTGACCTTCACCGTCAATCCGACTGACCGGCAGGTCAAACGGCCCGTATTCAATTTGCCATTCCACACCCCGGGCATCGGTCCATCGGGTCAGGTTGCCGTGGCGGTCATGCCGGAAGCGCTCCAGACTGTTGTTGGGGCGATCACTTAAGGCGATGCGGTGATGGCGGTCGTATTCCCACAACCATAAAGCCCCGCCGCCCGATGACAGCCGCTGCAACCGATCATGACTGTCATAACCGAGCCGCAGGCTACGGTTTTCTTCATCAAACAGCCGGGTCAGCCGCTGATGATCATCGTATTCCCAAGTCCGCTGGTTGCCTTCGTCATCCTCAGCCTTCGTCACCAACCCGAACGCATTGCGGGTCAGGGTAGTTTTGCTGCCGTCAGGCGCAATAAAGCATTCGACATGACCGTTATCATCGTATTGCTGCCACCAAATCTGTCCCAGCGGGTCGGTCATGCTGGCCAGCCGATCGTCGTCGTCATAGTGATACTGCCACACGGCGCCGCCGGCATCAGTAAATGTTGTGACCAGTCCGGTATCCGCCAGATAATCCAGCTGCAAGACTTGCCCTTCCGGCAGGATTTGCCGTTGCAGGTTGCCCCAGTCATCGTATTCATACCGGGTGACATGGCCGCACGGGGTTTCAACCTGAGTGACCTGTTGCTCGGCGTTATAATGCCAGGTGGTAGTATGGCCCTGTGGCGTGGTGGAGCGGGTGATACCGGGTTCATAGGTCAGCCGGACGGGGTAATAGCCGCCGCTGCCGACGCTTTCAACGCAGCGCCCTTGCGCATCATACACATAGTCCACGGCGGTCTGGTCACCGTCCGACCAGCGTTTAATCCATCCCTGTGCATTGTATTCATAGAACAGGTGGAAGTGTTGGGCACTGTCGGCTTCCGCCAGCCAGCCATTGTCGTGATAACCATAGCGCACCATCACGTCATTGAGACCATTGTCGCTGCGGCGAATGTCGGTCAGCAACCCGTCCTCACGATACAGTAAGACCAGTTCCGGGCCGTCGCTGTGGGTGACCCGGTTTAGCTGGCCTTGCCCGTTGTAATGAAAATCAATGCTGTTATCGTTGCGGTCACGCAGGGCCGACAATTGCCAGCGCTGGGTGTCGGCAGTTTCTGAAATGCTCGGTTGGGTAAAGTATTTTCTGACCGGCTGATTGCGCTCAGTCAGCATAAAGCCCTGTTGATGGCGGCTCAGCGTAAATTCCGGGTGCGCTGGGTTAATACTGTGGTCAACGCTCCGGGGCAAGGCGAAGTGCAGGGAAGCCCCTTCCAGCGTCAGGACTTCTATCCGGTCACCGGTGACAATAACTGCCTCAGAAAAGTTATCCAGCCAGTTTTCACCCAACAGGCCCCGCAATCCCGGTGACCAGCTGCGGGTGAAGGTCAGGGGTATCGTCTGCCCCAGTTCAAATTCGGTACGCTGGTCAAACAGGCTGCCGGTGGTCACGTCTATCGGGTCGCCTGTAAAGAATTTTTTGGTGGCCTGAGTAAAACGTTTCACCCCTTTATTGGCTTTAAAGGCCGCTTTGGCGCACATCACTCTGCCTTTCAGGGCATGAGCGGCTTTTTTGGCCCCCAGTTTTGCCCCGGCCAGTATCGCCTGCCGGCCGGTTTTGGTCATCAGCTTACCGATGCCTTTTACCAACCCGCGTGTCGGGGGCACCAGAAATTCCACCGCTACCAGTAACGCCCGTTGCCAGCCGGAAAACTCTTCTTCAATTTTGAGATACGTCCCCTGACCGGAGCCGATAAAGACGGTGCTCGCACCGCTCTTGATGGCAGCACCACACACCAGTTTATCACCAACCCGCGCCGCCGGTTGGCCGTTGATAAACACCGACTCACTGCCTTGCGCTATCAGGGGGGGAGCCGGGTGTTTGCTGCATGCCGCCATATCAACAGTAACGCGTGCGGCGGGCATGCCTTCAATGATGACGTTACCGGAACCACTGCTCAACATCCCGTCCGGCGAGCCGAAGCTGTCAACAAAGTTCGAGACGGCCGAACTGGCTGCGGCAATGGCATCGCTGGCCAGATAGGTTAGTCCGCCGCCGGCCGCGATAAACAAGGCCGCCCCTAACCCCCCGGTGCCGGCCACAAATAACCCGACTGCCCCGAAAATCGCAGCACCAATCAGGGCACCGGCCACCGCCCCCATCAGGGCACCAAAGAAACTCTTATGTTGGATGGGGTCACCTTGGCGTGCCGCCGCCGGCCCTCGGGCACCGCCTCCGGGCGGCAAGGGCGGTCGGGCATGGGTGGCCCCGACCCGGGCAATCCGGGTAATTATTTCATCACCTAATCCCATATCGGCTTCTCCTTATGCCGCTTGAAAACTGCTCACCACGGCGAGTAAGGCGTCCCGTTGACCGCTGTTCATGGGCTGGGGGGACGTCAGGTTAAACGCCAGTAATTGGTTGCCCCGGATTTGCAGTACCACCGTCTGGTGCATTTCCCCTTCCGGGCTTTGCCATTGGTAATCCAGTCGCCACGCCATGTCACCGCTGAGTTCCATTTGCAGCCGCTGATGCTCCTGATACCCCGGCAGGTGAGTCACAAATTGAGTCAGTGTCTGTTCATAATAGGTCTCTCTGTCAGTGCCTGCCGGCACTGGGGTGCGGTTAATCACCAGATTGACGCCGCTGTCATCCGGCAGCACAAAGACGTGCATTGATTCATCGCGCCAACCGGCGGGAATGTTTAAGCTACCTTCGTTCATCTGGTAAGGTTGTGTACTCATCAAGTTTCCTTTTCGCTCTTAGTTATCGTCGATATTCAGTCTGTGACCGAAAAATCCGCTTTAATTGGCTTCAATTTTGTTACTGTTTTGTCCGCTATCAGTTCAGGGTGATGACATCTTTCCCGTTCACAATGACGGTCTTACCGGTAATATGGATATTGCCGTCTGCATCAATCGAAATACTGCCTTTGGTGTTGCCGATAGTGATGCCGCTCTCAGTGGACTGAATGGTGATTTGTCCTTTGACACTGAGGACACTGGTTTTTTCCACGGTGACCTGCCGTGTTCCGATGCTGCTCACTTCCATGCCGATAACTTCTTTATGGCGGTCAGCCCGCACGCTGATGGCCTGATTGTGTCCGACACTTTCGATATGGTCGTGCATCACGCGGGTACTGCGGTCGTTGAGCACGGTGGTATCCATATCCTTCTGCGCGTGCATTGACAGTTTTTCACTGCCTTTTGCATCCTCAAACAGCAGTTCGTTGTAGCCTTCCCCTTTATGGGTCTTGGAGCGGAACGCCATCTGGGTTTTGCTGCCGGGCAGGCCGCCCGGCGGAATGTTGCTGGCGTGATAGGTGCGTCCGGTGACAATGGGCTGATCCGGATCGCCGTGCAGGAAATCCACCACCACTTCCTGACCGATGCGCGGGATGGCGAGCATCCCCCAGCCCTGACCGGCCCACGGTTGGCTGACACGTATCCAGCAGGAGCTTTGATCGTCGCTTTTGCCATACCTGTCCCACGGAAATTGCAGGCGGACACGGCCGTACTGGTCACAGAAAATTTCTTCCCCCGCTGGCCCCACGACTTTGGCAATTTGCGGGCCATCCACAACCGGTTTAGGCAAGGGTGATGGGCGCCAGTTCTGGTTATGCTGGATAAAGCTGAAATCACTGTGCAGCGTGGTGCCCCCCTCACCGCTGCCGGTTTCCCGTGCCTGCGGTTGGCTGCCGGAGTGGCTGGCACTCACGACCTGCCACGGCTGGTTAAGGTCGGCACGCGGGTGGTTGGTCAGGGTGAATAATTTACCCGGTTGCACGGCAATGGCGTTGCCGCTGCCCTGTCCCGTCATCGCATCGTTGCGCAGGGCCTCAAGGCGGTAGCGGGTGAAGGCTTTACCGTGCACCTCATCCTTGAACCGGCCCGGATAGTCGTAGTGCTCGTAGTACATTTCCTGCAAGGTGTCTTCTTTCATTTTCTCCTTGAATTCTGCTGACCAGGCCGGATTTTTGAAGGTATAGTCCTTCAATTCGACCTGCGCCGGACGTACCTGAGCACTGGACGTCATGTGGCTCACGGCGGGCTCACCTATCGTGCTGGTGTCACCCGGCTGATACGGCAGCACAATCCCCAGCGGCACTGAGCCGGAATCATCGGCAAAGACCACGGTATTGCGCCCGTTGCTGCATTCAAAGAAGTAGAAGATCCCCTCTTCTGCCGTCAGGCGTTGCAGGAAGGCAAAGTCACTTTCCTGATATTGCACACAGAATTCCCGCTCGGGGTGGGGATGGCGCAGACTGAAAACGACATCACGGATATTGTGCTCTTTCAGGATAGTCGTGATGATGGTTTCGATATCCTGCTGCTGGAAGATGCGCGAGTTCTGCCGCAGGGTGGTACGCCATAAATCCGGCCGGATGGTCATCTGGTAGGTGGTCTGGTGCAAGCCGGTGTCGCCTTGCTCAAAGCGGGCAACCACGCCGGTGATACTGCGTTGCTCAACACCATCCTGCAAGATGGTCAGGGTGGCGCTGCGATCCAGTACCAACGGAAAATCAATGGCCGGATCAGCGCTGGCCAGACCGACGTGCACGCTGAACGGCATGGAAAGCCCTTCAGTCAAGTTGAAACCGGTCACCACAAAGGTGTGGGGAAGCAGGCTGCCCGCCGTCAGGGTAAATTGCAGGCCACTCGGGGTAGGAGCGCCGCCTCCCAGCATTTGCAACATGCTATTCATCACATCCTGACCGCCCATGCCACCGCTGCCGATGACACCACCGGCAAAACCACCAACGCCAACCTTGCCTAAACCGCCTGCACCACCTAAGCCACCCGCGCCTTTTAATCTCCCGCCGGCAAAACCGCCAACACCAACTTTGCCTAAACCACCTGCACCACCTAAGCCGCCCGCGCCTTTCAGGCCACCTGTAATACCACCGCCGCTGATCAAGTCACTCGAGGAAAGAGAGCCGCCCAAGGCACCTCCTTTTTTCAGGCCGCCGGTAAAACCGCCACCGCTGATCAGGTCACTCGGTGAAAGAGAGCCGCCCAAGGCACCTCCTTTTTTCAGGCCGCCGGTAAAACCGCCACCGCTGATCAGGTCGCCCGGAGAAAGAGAGCCACTCAAGGCACCTTCCTTTTTCAGGCCCCCCGTAATGCCGCCGCCGCTAATCAAGTCGCTGGGGTTGCGCACCAAGTCGGTGGCTTGCTTAACCTGTCCGGCTGCCTTTTTCCCCTGCTGGAGAAGGGCTTTTCCTTTCTTGAGTTTCGCCATGCGCTTCTTCATTGACATACTTTTATCTCCCTGATTAATACCCACCGTCCGATGTGACGGTTTTTTCATGGTTTCGGATCTTCAGTCGCTTGACGCAATCGGTCATAACGACCAAGCAAGGCGTTAAAACGGTCATCGATGGTTTTCAGCAGTACCGGCGGCGCGTTCTCACCTTTTGCCGCATGGGTGCTTAACTGACGCAGCAGTTCCTCCAGCGGGACTTCGCTGCCGTGGCTACGCTGGATGTCATAAATCGCGGTTTTCAGGTAGGACAAGGTGAAGCTGCCCCGGGAACGCTCCTGTAACAGAATTTTGTCCGCCAGCTGTTGAAGCTGATCTCGGGTGGTGTGCCAGCTGCCTTTGAGCGGCACGCTGTCAATGCGGGCGGAAACGAGTTGATCCCATTGGCGGGTTACCTGCCGTTGGAGGGGGGATTCCGGCCATTGTTCTCCGGCGGTTTCCGTCAACCGACGGGCTGCCTCCCACGTTATCCGTGGTGAGCTTTCCGCCAGTCGTTCAAGCTGGTGCTGGTAGCTTTCCAGTTCCGGCTTATACAGCCAGTTCAGCCATGCCCCCGAGGACTGGGCCGTGACGGTTTCCAGCTGTTGTTGCAGTGGTTTATAGAACAGCAACCAACTGCCCACCAATGTCAGTGCTCCCAGCAAAATCCCCAGCCCAAAGCCCTGCCATGCACTGAGTCCCTTTACCGGCGGTTCAGTAAACTGCACCCGGACACGTTGCTGTGTCTCGACTTTCTGGGGAACCTCATGGTGCGGGATGGGCGGCGGGGGCGGTGTTTCCGGTTCAGTTTCCGATTGAGACAAATATACCAGTGGTGGCATCTGCACAGGGGCGGGCGTTGGTTTTGCCGCCTGACGCGGTTTCTCCAGTTTTTTCGCCGCATTCTGGAAAAACCACAACAGATTTTCCACACGCGGCAATCGTTTCAGATCGGATTGCTGCAATCGGTCGATAATTAACTGTAACGCCCGTTCAGCACGGTAAATCATCCTGAGGTCACTTGCGCTAAAATCCTGCTGGCGCAATATGTTGCCCGTTCGGGAATGAAACCATTCCAGCAGGTCAGTCCGCACCTGTGGTTGTGGTGGCCACAACGTATCCCATTCACTGACGATCACCCCCGCCAACAGTTCGCAGCCTTCGGTGAATCCCGCCAGACCACTCAGTTTCATGCGGGCCAGTGTGTAGTAAATGGCGGTTTGCAAATCCACGCCGTTTGTTTTGAATAGCGTCAGGGACAGTGATTCCACCAGCAACCAGTTCACCTCGGGTTGCGACGGATGGCTGGTTTTGTTGATTTCATCCCGGATAACGGAAAATTCCGGCAGGTCCGTTGGGCTGCCACCCGCGCGGATGATGAGGTTTTCAGAATGCCCGCTCATATTCTTGCTTTTCTCCTTAAAAAACCCCCGCCCAAAGGCTTTGGGGGGGGATTTTGCTTTCAAGATCTATCTCGCCTTCCTTAATCGAAAGCTGTCGCTTCAATAGAGGGTATCCGGCAGTTTGAACTTACTGAACATGCCTCCTGCAAACGGATTGTCTGATTCGTCCACGTAGATGCGGTAGGTCATCTCACCGCCTTCTACGCTGAAGCGAACGTCAAAGAATCCCGGCTGAATATGGGTCAGCTTGCCGCTGTTAATCAGCCTCAACTGTGCCCATGGCCCCGTGAAGCTGATAGAGCGTGGCGCCTGATTGCTTCTGTCCGGCATCAGGGTCAGTTTGCTTTCGGTACCGGTGCGCATGGAGTTCGGCCACACCAGACGGGCGACATTGCTGCGTCCGTGTGAGTAATCCACCAGTTGGCCATCCAGGTTCAGCAGGGCGCGGCGTTTATTGCCAGTCAGGCTGACAGGTTCGATGGCAAACTGTGTCCCGAGGCCATTTTGGGGCGTAAAGAAGGTGTTGCGGATACGCTCCGCCAGTTCCAGCTGTTTCACTACGTCTGAACGAATAAGTGTCTTGCCGTCAGTGCCCATGGTCATGTTGTATTCCACAAACGGCCGCAGGTTTTGTTTATAGAATGCATCCAATGTGCCATTCGGGCGGAAGAAGCGGTCGAATTCACTGAGCGGCACTTCTTCTTTGGCATTCGGGTTAAACGGATAACGGCCTGCCAGATAAGTCTTATACTGTTTGACCACCGTGTTGTTCCATTCCACCTCCAGCGAGTGGACCGCTTCCATCACCACAACACGCCATGCCTCTTCAGCCAGACTGTTGATCCAACGTTTCAGAGGCTCCGGCAGGCTTTTTGCCATTTGCTGCACTTCCAGAATGGCATCACTGTTGTTCTTGTCCATGCGCATTTGTACGGCTTGCAATGCGGCTTTGCCTGGGACCGGGGAGTTCTGGATCATCAACAGGTAGCGATGCAGCTCCATCAGCTTCTGGTCGACGCTTTGCAATGTACTGCCTTTATCCCCGTGCTCACGCAGTACGCTGGTTTCCGAGGCAAAGTCACGGCTAATGTCAGTCAGCAGCCTATAGTCCGGTTGTGCCAGCAAGGCGCTCTTTTCCTTGCTGTTCAGTGAACTGTCTATCTGTGGCGGAGTGGTGTTCTCACTCATGATTTGCAGCGCCCGGCGGATGGGCTGATCACCGCTGATGATCTGCTCGATGGCATCGATGGCCTGTGGCAAATCATCAAAGTTGCGCACTTCAAGGTTATTCATCGCGGCACGCCAATTGGCGGTGTAGTCAGACAAATACAGTTTATTGATTTCTTTCAGGATCTCATTCTTATCGTCCTGACTGTACTGAGTATTATTTTTGGCAATGTTCAGTACCCAGCTGTCCATTTCGATCAGTTTCGTCAGTTCATCTTCCTGACGGACGAAATAACTCGTCAAACCCTGTCGGGTCAATAATTGCGGGATCACCAAACGTTTTTCATTGCTGGCAACAAAGATGCTGTCAAAACTCGGGCCAATCTGGTCACGCAGGTTGATGGGCGCAGGCAGAATTTCCTGTGCCCGGATGCGCAGGTTCTGATAAACCCGTTGTTTCACGGTCAGGGTTTTCAGCTCTTGCTGTGCCTGCCTGATCGGGGCAACAAACGGTGTGAAGCTTTCAATCGCTTCTTTGTCACCGTCATCGCGTTTCTTTTTCCAGTCGGTTCTATCCAATGCGTAGCTCAGATGGGTCAGCAATGCTTCCTGCACATCGCGGCGCCCGTAAAATGCCTGACTCCAGCGTTCGCGCATGTATTGCTCGACCAGACTATTATTGCGTTTGCTTTGGTCTTCCATCATGCGGATGACACGCAAGATCTCGAGTTTTTCTTCGCTGTTTGCGGGCGCCTGTTTCAGGTCATCCAATAGTCCCGCCATCAGGGAAGGCAGGAAACGTTTCTCCAGCAGTTTCAGGTAAGTGGTTGCCACATAAGGCCCGACGCGGCCACCCTGGTACAGCGCCATGTCTGTCAGGAAGGAGGTGTTATGGTCATTGCCGTAGGCCAGCGTCGCGTCCCGGATCGGGTCAAGCTGCGACAACTGGAGGTTACCGTGGCGGTCATCCCCTGTCGGAGGCGGCACGGAAAGGAATTTTTTCGTCTGGGCAAGAACTTCTTCACCCGCACGGTAGTTTTTCAGGTAGAAGTGATGCCAGCCACCCCACATCGCCACAATGACCAGGGCACTGATGGTGGAGAAGGTAAACAGCTGACGGCGGTTGCGGCTCAGCCAGATCCGGTTTTCGGCCGCCAGATTGGGTTCTGCCAGCAGCACGTTTTCAAACAGCGCTTGGGTAAAGTAAGGCAGGGTATCTCCCGCAGGCCATGTCGGGTAAGCCTGTGAACCCAAGTGATACTGGGCCGATGCGGATTGCGTGAACAGGTCATCCATTTGCCCTACCTGACGTGCCGAGGTCAGGTAAACCCCCCGCAGGGTCGGACGATGATGCTCATCGTTATACAGGATATCTTCCAGCATTTGGACAATGTAACTGTGCAATCCCTGAATCTGGCGGGTGAAGCTGAACAGGGCGCTGCGCTGGTTGGCATCCACATTATTCAGCATCATGTCCGGCATCGCTGTGTTCAGGTTGCTCATCCACTGCGTCCAAAACTGCGCCAGCTCACTGCGCCAGGCTTTTTCATCCCGGTTGTTGAGGCTGAAAGTGACCCCGAGGATCTGGTCGCGCAGTTTGCGATCCAATGACTGGTACATGGCGTCAAAACCATGCAGCAAGTCGATTTTGGTCATGACCAGATAAAGCGGCAACTGGCTGTGGAAAGTCAGGCGAATGTCCTGTAAGCGCTGGTGGATTTCCCTGACGTAGCGCTCACGTTGCTCACGGCTGTCGCTCAACAAACGCAATGTATCCACGGTCAGGATAATGCCGTTGAGGGGCTGGCGCTGACGGTTCTCCGACAGCCAGTTCAGCAGGGCTTCCCACAAGCGGCTGTTGATTTGGGGTTTGTCGCTGTTGAGCGGTACAGGCTGGTCAATCAATTGGCCTTTCGGATCGATAATGACCGCCTTTTCCCCCAGCCAGCAATGCAGCATCAGGGACATTTCTCCGTTCTGACGCAAATATTCCGGTGCCGCGATTTCAGATAACTTATACCCTTCTTCAATCAGGGCGGTCTTGCCGCTGTTCTGGCTTCCCACCACCATATACCAGGGGCGTTCATACAAATAATTATAGGTATCCAGATGGCGTTGCAGCTGGGATTTCCAATGTTCGAGATAGCGATCCTGATGTTCAATATCCACCCGAACCGGATCGACCACTTTCAGTTCAACATCAAGGTTGAGTTTTTCCAGCGTCCGTAAGCGTCGCCATGCTTTCATGCCAACCCACAACAGCACCACCATAACAATGAGGGCGGTAGCCAGCCAGCGTGCCGCCAGACTTTCCAGCGGGTAATCATTGCGGATGTTCCATTGCGGCCCAAACCACCAAACGGCAATCAGGAGCAAGCAGGGGAGCAACGCCAGAACCACCGCCATCACAGCCTTGAGACGAGGCAGGGACTTAAATTTTCCCAATATCGGCAACGCCGATTTCAAAGTTGCCAAAGAGGACAAAGAGGGCCATTTCATGGGTTAACGCTCCTGTTTGAAGCCGGTTCCGAAGATGAAGACAGGTTTTCAGCCAGCAAAGCCAGCAAGCTGGGTTCCCATTGAGTGAGTAACATGTGTTGTCCCGTATGTAACAAGTTCCGGTAATGCTGTTGTGCCAATGACGCCATGCCTGCCTCTTCCAGTAATTGGGCATTGAGCAATTGGCCGTAGAATTGATCGCGCGGCTCAGTCAGCTGTTGCTGGTGTTCTTCCAGCATTTTCAGGGCTGCTTCTAACCCCTGCTGCGCAAAGCATTGCCAAATGGCTTCCTGATCAGCGGAAACCGCCCCCTTGCTGGTTGTGGCAGGTTCAGGCTTGAGCCCCTCAAGATTCTCTGGCGAAATAAACGGGCTCATATCGGAAAAGCTCAGTGTTTTCAGTACAGGTAACCGTGTCAGAAAAGCATTCAGCTCATGGCGGATGGCTTGGGCGACCTCTTTGTAACCCAGTTGCAATGCAGCCTTGGCCGCTATTTCATGCCCATCCAGCCAATAAGGGGCCAGAGTCAGGCTCTGCTCAATTTGCTGGAGTAATTTGTTATCCGCTGTCGGTAATCTCGCCAGGTAATCCGCTGTACGATCTGCTGAAATCGGGGCCAGCGGTGTTTTACCCGTTGCGTTCGCCATGGGTGCCGTGGTGATGGTATGCCAGACGGCATGGCGCCTCAGGGAATAACCAAGGGGCGATTCAGGGTGGCGTTCACAAAGCAAATCCGCCACGGTCAGAAGAGTCTGCTTCCACGCTTTTTCGCTCGAGCTATTCACATCCACGTTTGGCATTGGCACTGAATTTTGGCCTTGGGAGGTTTGCGCCAACGTTTCTGTTGCAGATGAATCTGATGACGGGCCTGCCGCCACCGAAGCCGGCTTCGTTTCCGTCGGTGCGGTTTCTGGCTGGCGGTTGTAACGGGTACGCAATTGATCGACTTCTTTGGCCAGATCAGGCTCAAGGCTGTGCCAGCATTGGGCGAGATGTGCCAATGCACCTTGCGCGTCATCCCGTTCACTTGGGCTTGCCTGTTCGGTGAAACTGCCCTGGGCCGAATCAAAGCGCTTGAGGACTTGCTGCGCCAACCGGCGTTTCATCACGGGCTTGGTTGGCCACGCCTTGTCCCAGTAGTTTTTGACATACTCGGTCAACAACTCCATGGCGAGGACTAATTCAGCAGAGTAACCCGCATGTTGCAGGGTCCGCAGCAAATGAACCATGAGCCTGAAGTCTTTGCTGGTTTCCCTCAGCAACTGCAATGCCTGTCGCCGGATCTCTTCCAGATCTAACGAATCATGCGACAGCGAGCCAAATTTGATCATTTCGCTGTCAATGTATTCCCATGCCGGTTCATTATCTCCCAGCACCTTGCCAATCTGTTCGTCGGACAGGGGGGTCAGCAGGGAGCCGAACCAGTCAAATTGTGTTCTGATGTCCATGTCGATTACCAACGGCAAGCAGCCCGCAATGGTTTAGCTGCTTGCTCCAACTGAGAAATATTAAAAGTTATCTGGCTACCCTGGCTGCCTGTGATGGTCATGCGTTCGCTGTTCATCAGGCGCTTGATTTCTTCAATGCCCGGCAAGCCGCGGCTGGATTCCCACAAATAACCGTGTTCCCGCGCAAACCATTCCGTGCGGTATTGGGTTTTGTCCGTCGTGACCATGACCGCACCTGATTCCACCTCTTTGGGCAGCGCCACCTGCAAGCGGGTGATACTGTCGATGCAGCTCAGCATCAATACGGGACGGGGGGGAGGAACACCAATCGCAGGCGTGGTCAGGATAATTGGCGCTGCTCCATTTTTTCCCTGCGATACAATGAAGTTGGTGGAGTGATCCGTGCGTGTCATCTCCTGCTCCATCGCCTGCCGCCATGAAGGGCCCATTTCTTCAATCGGAATTTGGATAGTTTTGAACCTGAGGCGATTCAACGTACTGTCATAGCATTCCAGCCGGATAAGCGGGGATGGCTCAAAACGGCATTTTTGCAATGCATCTAAATGTTGTTTTTCCTTTACTACTGAGGCAACATCCTTTGGTGCAATAACCTCCGCAAGCTTAGGGTCCCCTGTCAATGAAACAAGCAATGAACTGATAATTAAAACAATATTCATAATCTACACCCGTATTTAGCCAGTTTGTAAACCAACGTCCGTTGGGGAATTCCCAAACTTTGGGCAATCAATTTGGTGTCATTGCCAAGTTGACGCTGACGTTGAACCAACACGGCGCTTTCAAATTCTTCTATGGCCTTTGGCAGATTATCGATATGACTGTAATCCACGGAGATACTGCTGGCCGCCGCTGACGTTTTCGATTCACTCAGGGAAGCCAGCAACTCATCCAGTTGTCTTTCTTTTTGACGCTGAACCTGAAATACCTGGCGGATCTGGCGTAACTGTCCGCGCAGTTGTTCGAGTTCCTGCAATTTTTTCAGACGGTGCTGCATCACATGGCAATAGATGCCGAACATGTTTTCGTTGTTGGTAAAATGGTGGATTTCTTCGGCAAAAATGGCGATCACGCCGCACGCTTGCCCATTGCAATCAAACAGCGGGATACCGCATAACCCACAGTTATGCGGTAACTCTGCGATAAACGTCCGGAAATGGGGATCGTCAATGCGTACCCCGTGATTGAGGGAATCCCAGACGATCGGGGTTCCCTTGCGCAATATCTGAATCAGCGGGTTATTGACGTCATTGATGTCCACATGCAACCGGCGTGAATGGGTTTGCTGGCGCTCAGGCTGGAAATCGGGCAAGTTGTAGCATTCCAGCCTGTTTTCTGTGATGTTAAGCAGGAAAACCAACAGGGCATCAAAACGCGAGCTATGGCTGACCTGTAAAAAATGGTCAACCAGTTGTTCTACAGTGTCATCTTCTAATAACGCTAACGCGCTTTTCAGCCGCTGTTTCATTATTCCGCCTCCTCAACCTCTGCACAGAACTCATGTTCAGCGACCGTCAGGCGGATCGCCCGAATCGCAATTCCCGCAGCCATTTTCTGCAACAGCAGTAATGAAACCGGGGGCAACAGCGCACCATCAATGATGGATTCCAGCATGCGGGCACCGTTTTCCGCACGGGTGGCACGTTGCAGGATTTCTTCGGATACCGCATCACTGATGGTGACTTCGGCATTGAAACGTTGGGTCAGCAATGTGTCCAATCGCGCCAATTTGCCCTGAATAATCGTTTTCAAGGTTTCATGGCCCAGCGGCAGATAAGGGATGACTTCCATACGCGCCAGCAATGCAGGTTTGAAAAATGCCGCCAGTTCCGGGTAGAGCAAATCGTTGATCTGGTCGGTCTGCCCTGCATTGTCTACGATGGTCTGATAGCCCAGGTTAGAGGTCAGGAAGAACACCACGTTTTTGCAGTCAATGATCCGCCCTTCGCCATCGGCCAGCTCGCCTTTATCGAAAGCCTGATAGAACAGGTTCAAGACATCGGGGTGCGCTTTTTCCACTTCATCCAGCAAGACAACGGAGTAAGGTTTCTGGCGAATGGCTTCGGTCAGCACGCCACCTTCGCCATATCCCACATAGCCCGGAGGTGAACCAATAAGACGGGAAACGGTGTGTTTCTCCTGAAACTCAGACATGTTGATGGTGGTGAGGTACTGGCGGCCGCCAAACATCAGTTCCGCAATTTGCAGGACCGTTTCCGTTTTCCCCACACCACTTGGCCCCACCAGCAAGAATGCCCCCAGAGGACGCCCCGGCCGGCGCAAATCTGCACGCGCGGTCAACAGGTGTTTATGCAGGCACTGAATGGCGGTTTCCTGTCCTTTGATACTTTGGCCCAAATGGGTCGGCAGCTCGGTAACGATGGACAATTCACTCTGTGATAAACGATTCAGTGGCACGCCAGTCCATTCCGCAATGACGGCGGCAATCTGGGTTTTGTCCACATGCGGGGAAACCAGTGTTTGCTTCTGCTGGAGTTCAGCCAGTTGTGCGTTAAGCCCGGCCAGCTTTTCAATCAGGGAGTGTTCGTCAGTGGCGACGGCTACCGTGTGTTCAATGACATCACTCTGTTCTGCAAGCCCATGCTCTGCTTCATTTGCTTCGACAGGCTGCTCTGCCACATCTTCCGCGATCGCTGCGACTTCTTCTTCAACTGTTTGAGCTTCATCTTCAAGCCCTTTATCAGACAGCAATTGGCTGCGCAATTCGATAATCTGCCTGACCAATTCCTGTTGCTGTTTCCAGCTGCTTTCCAGCGCAGCCAATTGTTCCCTGACGTCTGCCTGCTGATTTTGCAGCTCTTCCAGTCGCTCAGCATGAACGTTTAATCCCATGCGCTGCTCTCTCTCCAGCACATCAATTTCCATTTGCATCTGGTGCAATTCAGTGGTCAGCGAGGAGATCTGACGTGGCGGTGAAGTCAGGTTAATGGCAACACGGGCACATGCGGTGTCCAGTACATCAATCGCTTTATCCGGCAACTGGCGGCCAGAAAGGTAACGGTCACTCAGCACCGCTGACGCTTTCAGCGCCTCATCATCAATCAGTACACCATGCGCCTGCTCATAAATGGCACGCAGGCCACGCATGATGACGGTCGCTTCATCCGCTGTCGGCTCAGAAACTTTCACCAGTTGGAAACGGCGCGACAGCGCGGCGTCTTTTTCGAAATACTTTTTGTATTCGCTCCAGGTGGTCGCCGCAATGGTTTTCAGTTCACCGCGTGCCAGGGCCGGTTTCAGCAGGTTGGAAATATCCAGCCCGCCGGCTTGGTTGCCTGCCCCGATTAATGTATGGGCTTCATCAATAAACAGGATGATGGGTTTGGATGACTGGCTGATTTCGGCCATGATGCCTTTGAAACGCTTTTCAAATTCACCTTTAACCGCGGCTCCCGCCTGCAATGCCCCCAGATCCAAAGTCATCAATTCACTGTTGCGCAATTTATCCGGCACACGATCATGAATGATGCGCAGCGCCAGACCTTCAATCAGGGCACTTTTACCGACGCCGGCTTCACCAACGACAATGGGGTTGTTTTTCCGGCGACGGCAAAGGATGTCGATCATCAGATCGATTTCGTTATCGCGGCACAAAACGGGATCAAGTTTGCCCTTGCGCGCCTGTTCGGTCATATTCTGGGTAAAACGCGCCAGCAGACTGTCACTGTTTGCCGGATGTACTCCTTGTCCCGCATTATCATCTGCCGCCATCGGCTGCTCAGCAGAGCCATTCGTCCACTCTGCAAAATGCTGGCGCAATAATTCACGGTTGATGCCTGCCAGCAAACGCGCGGTTTGTGGGGCCAGATAACGCAGCGGGCTAAACAACAGCGCAATCAGCATCACGCCGCCGCGCAGTTCACTGTGCTGCATCTCGGTCGAGGCCAGCAACCAGCTGTCCTGCAACCATTCCACCAGCATGGGGGAAAAATTCGGGTAAGCTTGTGCAATCGACTGATGATGAACCATCACCTGATCGAGTTGTTCTTTCAACAGGTCCTTATCGATACCGACTTTATTTAAGATCAGGCGCACATCACTGAGCGGTGTATCGATCATTTGGAGCAGCAGCTGTGCTACCGTGATTTCAGGTTGTTGCTGACTGACGCAAGATGCCGCCGCCGCTTCCAGTGCGTGGCGGGTCATCGGGTTTAAACGATTTACAAGGGTGGGTAAATCAATCTGGATCATGACGACGTCCTATCTCAATAATTTACTTAGCTGCTCTAATATGTCTTGGGTTTGATCACCGAGGCGAATGGCATAAAAACTGTAAATGGCCACCAACAAACCCACGCTGATCGCGAGCAGTTGTTTGATGGTCCATCGTTTGCTCAGACGGTAACGCGCATCACTCTCGTTGATATTGACATACAGCGTGGTTGGCGGAGTTTCTCCCCGCAGTGCGTGAAGCTGTTGCTGCAAGCGACGGAACAGGCGCTCAAAATCGTCACTTTTCTGGGTGCTGACTTTGTAACGCCCGCGATATCCCAGACAGAGGCAAAGGTAGATGAATTCCAGCAGGTGCTGGTAACGCTGGGCTTCTCCCATCAAGCGCTCAAGCAGTACGAAGACCTTCTCGCCTCCCCAGGTTTCATTGTGGAAATGCACTAACAGTGATTGTTTCAACCAGCCATTCTGGCTGTTCCAGCCGTGCCCCAACGCGGTTTCATCAATGAAGGTGCACAGTACGTAACGGAATGAAACAATTGCCCCCGGCTCATAGCCTTTGGTTTGCAGATGCTGCTCAATAACGCGAATGTCAGTCACAACCTGTTGGTAAAGTTTGTCTGGCAGCGCCTGATCATTCATGTCCTGCAAACGCAAAACCATCCCCAATAAGGGGGTGGCTGCATCAATCATCGGGTTGAGGCTTTCACCACGCAACGGTAGCTGGTACTGGCGCTGAAATGTTTTCAGCGTTTCAGATTTGTCCAGCGACAGACTGTCAACATTGATATCGCTCATGATTATTCCTTACCGCTCCTGATAGCCCAGAGCTGCATATCTAAGTCAGGGAAATCCCCTGATACGTGGAATGCGATGGAATTTCCCTGCTGGATCTCTTTCCACGCCGGGCTCTTCTGATCCAGACGGAAATAGGTGTAGCCAGAGTGATATGGCAACTGGCGAGGGGCGGCAGACAACGCAATCAGTGGTACGCCCGGCAGCTGAACACTGACCAAATCACGGATTTTTTCCATCGACGTAACTTTGGTTTGCTGGACGAACTGACGACGCAACTGCTCCTGCGGGGTACTCGCACTGATTGCCAGTACAAATTCAGCTTTGTGCAGCAAATCGCTGTCATGGAGCGTCGCCACACGAATGCCGCCTTCGTTCTGTCTCAGTGCAATCGAGGTAGCCCGTGGTGTCAGAACGACATTCAATGCATCACGGATGGAGTGCATCGCATTGTGGAAAGTATCTGTCAGATTGTTGTGGTCATAAGCCAGCATATTTCCCGGCAGACGGCTCGCATCGGTGAATGTTCTCAGTTCGCCGCAGGTCTGGAGCAATTCGGTATATAAATGCAGCGGGTGCAGAACGGTCTGTTTTGCATAGTGGTTGAACAGGGGCTGAACGCGGTTCAGCAATTGCAGCATCATAAACTCTGCCACATCCGCCACGCCTTGCTGACCCGGTGAACCAATCCGCTTGGCCAATGTTCTGGATCGCTCGGTCAGCAGGCCATCAATTTCCACCATGAAACGCTTGAGTTTGTCAGCCACGAAGATAGACACGCATGTCGGGATAAAATCGTTATCCAGTACAATCACACCATCTTTTTGTTTTTCCTTAATGCGGCACAACGGGATTGCGGTGTATGCGCTCATGTCTTCGGAACCCTGCATCAGGACCGGAGCCAGTTGAGCCAGCTTAAGAATGAAAGAATCGCCCCCTTTGGTATGCAGGTCACGCACATCCGCAGGCAGTTCACGATAACGCACGGCACTTTTCGTTTCTGAACCCGCCTCTGCAACTTCCTGAATGGTATCGCTGGAGATCGGCAGGGCGAGATAAATATCCTTGCTTTTCAGGTCATTGATATTTTCGATATCCAATGGTTTTGGCAATTGATCCTGACTGGGTGTAGAGAAAATCGTCCCGTCAGGCATAATGCCGCTGGCTTCACTAATCCCGATGCGCCCCAGCTTAAGCAGGTCATCGTTGATGCGCAGGGAACTGAATCCATGAGCATAAGGCGTCAACGCAGAAACAAAACTGTGTATCAAATAATCAATATGTTTTTGTTGTTGCTGAAAATGTTGTGGCTTGATGAATAATCCTTCGTGCCAAATCACCCGATTTTTACCTGACATGATTACTCCTCCTCTTTTCTAAGTTCTACGTCGTTATTTCTGACATGCACCAAGATGTGGTAATGGCGGCCGATGTCTTTTACTCGGATGATCTTTTTCCATTCAGATTGGTTGACATCTGCATAGTGAACGATGACACCGATATAACGGTTTTTCTTTTCCAATGTGATAGCTTCCAGGGGCTTGTACTGCCCCGGCAACAAGGTGTAATCCTGATGATCGATATAATTTTTCCCCAGCGCTTTTTCGAGTTTGTCGCTTTCAAATTGGTCATAGTCAGCCGCAAGAAAACGCGAATCTTCACTGAGGTAAACCAGATGCATTTCAACAGGGGCCGCTTCACCACTTTCATTGGGATTGATGTCGGATTCCGCCAGCAATGTAATATTGGCAATAGAGGCCTGATCATTGGGCTCACCAACCGGCGTGGAAGGGTCCCAAATGACCTGGCCGACTTTCTTTGTGGCATTCCATGCACTGCCACAGCCGTTCAGCAGCATCACTGACAGCAATAAAATCCCTACAACCCATATCCGGTGACTAGCGGAATGTGTCATTGCCGGATTCCTCCAAGCCCTGACGCAGCGCGCGGTCATAAGCTTGCTCATACACCTCACGGAATAACTTTTCGAATCCCTGCTGACGGCTGGAGGCCAATTCACGGTAATAATTGGTATACATTTCCCATGCCCAGGACGCATCTTTGCTCCCGGTTTCGCTGCTGCGACGGTAATGTGAGAAACGACGGAGCAGCTGTTCCGGGGAAAAGGCTTCCAGCATGGTGTCCAGTGCAGCAGAAATAGCCGCGCGGTTGGCCTGATAATGCAATTGCAAATTGTGCAGGCTTTCCGCTACTGCCGCAGGTGCAGATAAATGCACAGGGCTTTTCTGATCTGAGAACATCACCTGCATGGTCGTGTCATAATCCATGTTCAGGCGCAATGGGTTATCTTCAATGGGGCGAAGTTGTTTATCACGCAGTCCGTGCTGCTCACGCTGAAGCAGCAGCAATCCTTCAATCGCGGCTTTCATGGTTTTGCCCATCTCTTGCAGGAAATCATTCGCTTGCTGGCTGTCGTGCAAAGGCAGCCGCGCTTCTAATCCCCGCATGAGCGGTGTAATGGCAACATGATCAACATCCCTATTTTCATACGACAGATCGGATGCAATATTGGGTAAATCAAGGAACTCCTGTTCCATAGCACTGCCTCGGTTATCAGAAATAGGATTAGCAAATGGGGGTTCTTGGTAATGATCCGGCGGTAACAGCTGTTCTGTGTCATTCGCCTCCATCTCCGCTTTCAGTGTGGTCAGGCTTTCACTGTCAAGTACGCGAAGTGGATCATCACTGAAACGGTGCATCACGGTCGGCGCAATACTTTCATCAGCAGCAAACACCGATTTTTGCATTGGCGAGCCTTCCATCATGGCATCCATTGGATTGCTGTAACTGGACACCAATGATTCAGGAGATACCGTTGAAGGATCGATGCGGTCTGAGTCAGAAAAACTAATGTGGGCCTTGATCAACAAATCCCCTATTTTAATTTGATCGCTTTGCTGCAAACGAACCAAACCTGACCGGGGCGTTAAATCAGCATTGTTGATCTGTATCGCTTCTGCCAGCAATTGCAGGCAGAATGCCCCATCCTGCCACTTAACGGAGAACTGTGACGGGAGAATGCTTCCCTTCTGATCCTGTACAGACCAAAGGTGGCTTTCACTGCTGCCGACGGTGCCACCTTGGGTTGAGAACTGGCAATTGGCGGCTCTGCCACTTTCCAACTGTTCGCTGTTGAGAACCCGTAATGAAAGGGTTGGTTGATGTTTTTCCATAAGTCGTTATTCCATAACTGAAATTGTGACAGAAGGTTTCTTTTCCGGCTCGCCGAGAAAACTGGTCCATCCCAGATGGTTATTCTGCTTCGCCCCCAATCCCATACCGCTGACCTGATTCTCTGCCAGATCAAGACGCAGTTCCCAGGCAAACTGGCTACGCATGACAAAAGAGATAAACATCACCAAGGGGAAGTAGTTCTTTCCGTCGGGAAGGAATGACAAAAACTGTTCACGGGTCAGGTTATTGATACTGAGCAGAAATTTTCCGCTGTAATCACCAACCCACGACCCTATGGTGAAGTTGCGCCCCAATACTGACAGCTTGCTGTCACCGGTTTTCAGCCCCTTATTTGTCCCGCCCAGACGGTTCTGCTGATATTCCGGGATCATGACCTTTCTGTATTGCCAGCCGTGCAAGGTGACATCCTGCAAATCAAAACAGTGGGACACGAGACTGCATATCACTTCCGGTGAACGTCCCGGACTTGCCAGCAATCCGGCATAGGCCAGCATTTTGCTGTGATTGATATTCAGCATCCGGCGGTTGATGTCACTGCCCAGACCAACAAGCGAGAACATGCGTTGGGAAAAGCTGTCTTCTCCCCCTTGCTTGAAACAGATGGAATAGCGGTATTTCCGCCAAATCTGATGCAGGAGCGTGATTAAACGATGGTTGAAAATATTGAGAAAATCCGTCAGGCGGTTTTCTCCCTGAGCATCTTCCCATGCCAGCGAATCCAGATAGTAGCCCGGCATTGGGGACTGGCTGCCATGCAAGCCCATGAAAGACACTTCCAACTCAAAGTATCCCTTAGCGGACTGTTCGAGCGAGATGACATCACGGGTCGGAAACGCCAGGCTGGCGCTGGATCGGAAACGAACAGACTCCCGGTCAGGACGATCGGTTTCCCCGGTTTTTTCCCATGCAACAGCCAGTTGGTTGATCACCTCAACCAACTGATAAAAGTTGTATCGCGAGACATCCAGTGCCAACGGAGTGGCAGGCTTCTGCTCAATGGTTACATCAACGAGTGTTGACCTATCTGTACCGGCCATTCGTAACATTCCTGATTATCTAAATTGATTACCTTCAACATATGGAAAGCATTGACGCTGGCATACAATGAGAAAAACCGCGAAAGGATCGTGCTGAACAGATAAAGCTCGCCTTCTGAACTGAATGCCTGCTGCCGGATATACAATGTTGAGCGCAATCCACGCACGGGTTGCCCACGGAACAGACGGTCTGTCGGTTCTGTTTCAATCTTTTCAATGGCATCAAGCCGCTTCTGCGATGAGCGTTTGGATTGCCGATTGTGGATACTCGGGAAGTCATAGGTGCGCAACACCTGTTTCAGGGCATCCTTATCCAGCAACGACATATAATTCAGAGACATATTTGACAGCAATGACCAATGCAACCCTCCGTCCAGCAAAGGATAAAGCGGCACTGAGGGACGCGTGATATTGCGGAATGTCGCAAATGACGGGCTGCCGATTGAAGGGTGATTGATGTCGCCAACATGCAGTTCCAACGGCAATTCACGGTTGGTGCAGGTCAATCTGATGGAGACATTCTCTTTCAGCCTGAACATGAGCAGTTCTGCCTCATCTCCCCGTACAAATGAGATGAAGTGTTCCAATCCACTGCGGAAAGGCGATTCTTTTACCCGAAGCCGGTAATAACGCATTGAACGCGCATCATCGTTATCACTTTGATGATTGAAACTCTCAAACGGCGTATAAATGCGTTCACCAATACGCGCGCGGCTGCGGTCACCGTTTTCACCTGTCAGCCAGCTTTCCACACTGTCTACGGAGAAAATGTCGTAGTTATCCGGAAAACTGTAACTGGCCTTCAGCGGATATTCAGCCTGACTGCCATTTAGCTCAATCGCTTCGCTGTCCATGGGAAACAGGTTGATTGCCGGTGTGCAATGCAGGCGCAACGTGTCATTGCGGATCTTGGCTTCAGGGGGGAGCGCCTGAGAAAAATGCAAATTCAGCCTGAAGTTTTTAGTCTTGAGATCGTCAGGCAGTTCCGGAAAACCTTTTACGTCAAAGAACAGGAAGCTTTCTGCAAAACAGAAATATTCCTGCAAAATGCGATACCCCATGTAAGCATTTTTCGGATAAGGCAACAGGGCATCTTCCCGATCAAATCCCACCGGGACAAAATCAAAATCAGGCATGGGGATCACCGTATCCCCCACAACCAGTTCCGCTTTTCTGAAGTAGTAACAGATCCAGAAATAAAGCTGGGAAGTGGTATAGTCATCGCCACTCAGGTAAAAGCGCAGCTTATTCAAATCCAGTTCATTCAGGTTCAGATCGGTTTTCGACACAAAATCCAGGCCGATAATGCCGTTCTCATTACTGTTATTGACGGAAATATCACGGACAGAGAGCGGAAACAGCCAGACATCACGGCAAAGCGTGAAGGTACAGCGGCTATGCTCGTCTTTTTTCCCACCGGATTTTTCATTCGAATAAATATCATCCTGGGATGACAGCGAGTGGCTCATAATCTGTGTGCCACGCTTGACCTGCGTTGCTTTCGTCACAACACTCTCATCGGGAGTGTACTCGATGATCGTCATGCTGGGCGTCGGGCGCAGATAATTCGGCCAAAGCATATTAAGCAAGCCGTGAGTCAGTTCAGGGAACTGATCATCAATCTTTGCCCGCAAATTGCCTGTCAGAAATGCAAAACCTTCAAGCAAACGCTCAACGTCGGGATCAGAACCTTGTTCTGACAAAAATGAGGCAAGATGAGGGCGTTCAACTGCGGCTTCTTTCCCCAGTTGCCGTAAGTAGTTCAACTCATCCCTGAAATATTTTTCAAATGACATTTATTGAGTTCGCTCCAGACTATAGCGCCGGTTGTTATCCAACTGGATGCTGAATTCCACAAAGTCGTTGATATCATCCAGAGAGATGACTGCACTGATATGAAAGCTCAGCATCAACGGATCAAAATCATCATTGATGGCACTGACAGAAACCGCAGCTATTCTTGGTTCATAATTTCTGATGCACGTTTCAATCGCCCATTCGATACTTTGTTTGAAATCCACTGATGTTGCGGTCGCGTCATTAAGATCAATCACTCCTAACTCAACAGCACTTTGGCAAGCACCGGGGCGGGAGTTCAGAACTTCATTCAAATGCTTCTTGATAGAATCAAGCAGTGCACGCATCCTTGACTGACGGGAAGAGCCGGAGCTCTTCCCTTGAATGCGCTCGAACAGACTGGCAGAGCTGCCTCTGTTCCAACTGTACAGCGCAGCCATGATTAATCCTTATCTAAACGCCCAACCAGAGACAGTTCGAAACTTGCCCCCATGTATTTGAAATGCGGGCAAACGTGGATGGCAACCTTATACCAGCCCGGATCACCCTCAACATCCAGAACCTGAATTTCAGCAGCACGCAAAGGACGGCGGCTACGAACGTCTGTTGGTGGGTTTTCCTGATCCGCAATGTATTGTTTCAGCCACATGTTCAGTTCACGCTCCAGATCCTGACGCTCTTTCCAGGCACCGATCTGTTCACGCTGCAACACTTTGATGTAGTGAGCTAGGCGGTTGATGATGAACATGTATGGAAGCTGTGTACCCAGCTTGTAGTTGGTTTCTGCGTTTTTGCCTTCACGGGTATTCGGGAAATTTTTTGGCTTCTGCACGGAGTTTGCAGAGAAAAACGCGGCATTGTCACTGCCCTTGCGCATGGTCAGCGTGATGAAGCCTTCTTCCGCCAGTTCAAATTCACGACGATCGGTAATCAGAACTTCCGTTGGGATCTTCGCCTGAATTTCACCCATGGCTTCATACAGATGCACAGGCAAATCATTCACTGCACCACCGCTTTGCGGGCCGATGATATTCGGGCACCAGCGATATTTAGCAAAACTGTCAGTCAGACAACTTGCCAATAAATACGCGGTGTTACCCCACAGGAAATGTTCATGGTCACGGCTGACATTTTCCTGATAGTTGAAGTTCTTGATTGGATTCTCAACAGTGGAATAAGGCAGGCGCAACAAGAAACGCGGAGTCGTCAGCCCCAGATAACGCGCATCTTCTGATTCACGCAGCATACGCCATTTCGTGTGTGTCGGGCCTTCAAAAGCAGATTTCAGATCTTTGATGGCAGGCAGTTCAGTAAAGCTGTTGATGCCGAAAAAGTCCGGTGCAACCGAAGAGAGGAACGGAGCATGCGCCATCGCCCCGACTGAACTGACATACTTCATGAGTTTCATGTCAGGCGCTGTATTGTTGAACGCATAGTTACCGATGACCGCGGCCACAGGTTCACCACCGAACTGACCGTACCCCGTAGAATAAACGTGTTTGTAGAAACCGGACTGAATGATTTCAGGGGAAAATTCAAAATCTTCCAGCAACTCACCTTTCGTTGCATGGATCACGTTGATTTTGATGTTTTCACGGAAATCCGTGCGATCCACCAGAATTTTCAGTGAACGCCAAGAAGATTCCAGCTCCTGGAATGGCTTGGCATGCATGATTTCATCCATCTGCTCGCTGAGTTTTTTATCCAACTCAACAATCATCTTATCAACAAGCAGTTTATTGATGGGTTCTTCGTTAGAGCCTGTGTCCAAGATACTGCCAATAAATGCGGCGACACCTTGTTTCGCGATGTAATAGCCATCATTTTCCGGTGTCATTCTCGTTTGAGACATAATCTCATCAAGCAAAGTCGTCGTGGCGCCAGAAGCCGTAGCTATGCTGTGTTCTTCATGCTGAGACATGTAAAAATTCCTTTAACCAGTTATTTTTTATTAACGATTTCAAGTTCTTTCAGGAGTTGCTCTCGGACGGATTCATCATCCAGCAATGACTGCATGCGAGCACGAAATGCAGGGATATTTCCCAATGGGCCTTTCAATGCAACCAACGCTTCACGAAGTTCGAGGAGTTTATTTAATTCAGGGACACTTTTAGCGATATTATCTGGCGAGAAATCATTCAGTGAATTGATGTCAAGATTAACGGCTAGCTCTTCGTCGCTGTCTTCTTCGAGACGGTTAGGAACATGAAAATTCAGGCTGATGTTCGCCTCGTTCATAACAGAATTAAAATTGTTCTTATTAATAGAAACCGTCTGGCGTTCTTCAATTGGTGTATCTTCAGCTTTTCCTTTTAAATCACCAATAACGAGAAGATTCAGAGGCAATTCAACTTCTGCGGTTTGATCACCGGTATTCGGAACATATTTAATATTGATTCTTTCTTTCGGAGCTACACTACCTGGACTATTCTTACTCATATTTTAATCCTTTGGCTAATACAACCATCAACTGTCTAAAAATCCATTATTGGTGAGAAAATGGTTTAAATGTTTACCCATATAACAAATACAGAAATCCCACCTGAAAAACAGGTTAAGAAGAGTTCTGCATTTACTAAAACACGAATAGTTTCATATCAGAATATAGTTAAACAATCATATATGCCCTATCCAATATGGAGATAACATTGTTATAAAAAACCGTCGGGTTCGAGTTTTACATTTTATTTTTTTTATGTAAAGTCGAAACAAAACTGGATAACACCCTCTATTTGATCTTTTGATTTGTCTATATGCGCTTATGGTGAGTTATAAACTTATTGACCAAACAAAAGAAGAAAATTTTCCTTATCCTCATTTTAAAGCATCTAAATCCACCGTTAATCAATTCTATAGAAATAAATAAACCCAATATTTAAACTGGTGAAGTATAGCATTGGAAAACACCCTAAAAAAGTGCTGCATGATGTTTCTTTATGACGCCCTGTTTAATTTAACGCCATATCATCTATATACCCACTTTATTTTGTGATATATATCACACCTTTGGAATGATCATGAATAAATAAGATACATAAATAAAAAATACAATATAAATCAAATTGTTAATAAAAATTAAAAAACAAAAAGCTCTTAAAAAGAAAGATTAAAAAGCAACTTTTTATAAAAAATCAACATTTAATATTGCAACAGCAATAATTATAAAATTTTTATTTGCCATTGAATAAAAATGCATATTGCTATTTCAAAATAATTTTGCATTGACCAATTTCAGCCTTATTATTCGGTCCAAGTGTTTGGGACGCGAAAATTTCATTTGATGTTTAAATTGAATAATAACGCAAGGAAACAAACGAACACTTTCACTCATTTATTGGTAATAATTTTATAGGATATTCATATGCCAACTCCATGTTATATTTCTATCAAAGGTAAAACTCAGGGCCATATTACTGCAAGTTCATTCACTGCTGAATCTGTAGGTAATATTTTTGTGGAAGGCCACGAAGATGAAATGCTGGTTCAAGAATTTGACCACATTGTTACTGTCCCGACTGATCCACAATCTGGACAGCCTTCAGGCCAGCGTGCTCATAAACCATTCCGCTTCACCGTTGCATTAAATAAAGCCGTTCCTTTGATGTACAACGCGCTGGCTTCTGGTGAAATGCTGACAGAAGTAGAATTGAAATGGTACCGTACTTCTATTGAAGGTAAACAAGAGCATTTCTTCACAACTCGTCTGGTAGACGCAACAATCGTTGATATCGATTGCAAAATGCCACACTGCCAAGACCCAGCAAAATCAGAGTTTACTCAATTAATTCGTGTTTCTCTTTCTTACCGTAAGATTGAGTGGGAACACACTGTTGCAGGCACTTCTGGTGCTGACGACTGGCGCGCGCCAATTTCTGCTTAATATTGTCTTCCTTAAATATTAAGTAGTCATATTTCAGCCAATGGATATTTATTCATTGGCTGAATAAATAGCACATTGATTTAATCTGCTTTTATTTACGTTCATTATTTTTACGTTCATTATTATATTGATTTCTTATTTTTCTTTTATATTCTATTTTCAAATATTTATTTATATTTGAAATTTATATACTTATTATTTATATAATAGATAAATTATCATTTAAGTGATTAACTCGCTCAACGAATCGATAAAGTTGTTCGATATTTATACACTGCCATTTTCTGCCCTAGAAAACCCATAAAAAACATCCATGCTTACTGACGGGGGATTTTACAAAACCACGCCCATTTAAGTAGCCATACTCAAAGTCAGCCATTTTACGCTCCCCTGAGTGAGTTCCCTGCCAAAAAGCGACACGCCTTTACCATTTGGCGCAAAATGATGTTGTTCCTATTTCAAATTCCCCCTCCTCTTACCATGAGTATCATGCCTGTAATAGGATTTAATTTCCTTTAAATTAATTTTTTCATTCATTCATAAAAAGCACTTTTCATCCATAAAGTTTATCCACACATTAATAAAGTCTATTTTTCATTAACCCCCAATAAAATTTGATTTAACTCCTTATAATTAAAAAAGAATTAAGTAAAACGACTTATAATAAATCACTAACGTAAATATATAACTACAAAAAACAATTCAGTGATGAAACTGAATGCTAATCAGAACAACATAAAATATTTTCTATGCTCTAATGCTTAATTAATAACTCAGGAGGTTTATTCCTAAGCCAATACGAACACTTTACCATCAATTATTGTCATTCGGGCACTCCTATGATTAAAAGGACGGCAACTTTTATCTTACTATGTACCTCGTTTCAGGTAATCGCCTCACCTGAAGAACTTAACTCTATTTCTTCCATTAATGAAACAAAAAGAATCTGGCAAGACAATTCAAGAGAAATAGAGCAATTAATTGAAGAGCGCCGTCATCAGGGATTAATCAATCGGTCAGAGAGTATTTCCCCTCAAGCCGTTTCACCCAAGCTGGAGGATGCCCCGCCATGCCTGACCATCAACGGGGTTTATATTCAGGGCATTACCCTGCTCTCCATGACTGAGCTAAAAACACTCAGTGCGTTGCCCGATCACTGTATCACCAGCAATAACATCAATACCTTATCAGCGGAAATCACGAATCTTTATATTGATAAAGGTTATATTACGGCACGAGTACAATTTATTCCCCCCAATGCCGATGGTGAATTGGGAATAAATGTTATTGAAGGTTTTGTCGAAGCAATAGAAGGAGAAGATCGCTGGGTCAACAGCCGGACATTATTTCCGAACCTGCTCAATAATCCACTGAACCTGGACCAATTGGATCAGGGATTAGATCAAGCCAACCGTCTGCAATCAAACAAGACAACGCTGGATATTTTGCCGGGTTCCGTCAATGGGGCTTCGATCATCAGGCTGCACAATAAGCATTCCACCCCATGGAGAATAACAACCACAACCGATAATTATGGTCAGAAAAGCACAGGGAAATGGATCACCCGACTGAATGCCAGCGTTGACAGCCCATTGGGATTGTCTGATTTCATCAATCTCAGTGGCAGCACAACCGTTGATAAACCAGATACTCAGTACAGTCGCGCCTATACCCTGTTCTATTCCCTGCCTTATGGGGCGCTGACTTTCAGTGGATTCAACAGCTACTCCCAATATACCAGCCATCCACGGTTAAAACTGCATACCATCAAGTTACACGGGAATGCCCAGCAGACAGGAATGCGCATTGACTGGGGATTTCACCGCAATCAGACCCAGATTGATACTTTATACACTCAGTGGATTTACAAGAGTTACAACAACTACTTTGAGAATTCCAAAATCTTTATCAGCAGCCAGACATTCAGCCTGTTTGAACTGGGTTTTAACCATTTGCAACTCATCTCCCACGGGTTGATTTCGGTCGATCTGAGTGCTGAGCACAGAATGCCTTGGTTTAACGACCAAGCCAGCACCGGCAATCTGAACAAACGGTTTACCAAAGGTAAGTTTTCAGCGAATTACCAACAATATTTCGCACTCTTTGGCCAGACTTATCAATTCAGTAGCCAATTTTATGCGCAATACAGCCCACAAAGCTTACCGGGAGTTGAATGGCTGAATCTGACCGATCGGAATACCGTGCGGGGGTTCAGCAAAAATGTCCTGTCGGGCGATAACGGCTGGTCTTTGAGAAACACACTGTCCCATTCAATTCCCATTGCCAAAGGCTCGCTGTCTTTGCGCGGTGGTGTTGATATCGGGCAAACCAAAAGCCACTACCTTTCTGAGGGTTGGGGAAGTAGTGCCGGATTAAGCGCGGGCCTGACACTGCGTTATCAGCCATTTTTAGCAGATATTGAGATAAGCAGAGGCCGGATTTTGTCCCGTCAGTACCGGTATGCCAATGAGCCGACACAACTGCTAGCCCGATTTTCTTACACGTTTTAGTTTTTTGAACCACTTGGCATTTTTAACCGCAGCCAATTGGGGAGTTGTGCCCTTATAGGACGACAGGCATATACCAAAAAAGCTGCACACAGCGAAAAAGAAAGTAGATAAAGGTAATAACATGAGAAAAAAAATATTCAGATTATCTCCTACGGGAAAACTCTCAGCATCTCTGGCAATCATACTGGCAACCTGCTCCACCAGTTTTGCCAACGGCATTACTCCGGCAGGTGATGCCGCACATCGTCCCGATGTTAACCTCTCCGATAACGGGCCAGCAGTGATAAACATTGTTGCCCCATCCAACTCAGGCCTGTCACATAACCAATATCAGGATTTCAATGTTAACCAGATGGGCGCAGTATTAAATAACTCCCTGGTTAACGGGCAATCACAATTGGCCGGGCAACTCTCCGCCAACAGCAACCTGAATGGTCAGGCTGCAAGCGTGATCCTCAATGAAGTCATCAGCCGCAACCCTTCACTGTTGCTGGGCAAACAGGAAATCTTCGGCATGGCTGCTGATTATGTTCTGGCTAACCCCAACGGCATCACGTGTAACGGTTGTGGTTTTATCAATACCAATCAAGCCTCACTGGTTGTCGGCAATCCGTTAGTTGAAAATGGGATCTTGCAAGGATTTAACACGTTCAATAACCAAAACGCGTTGAGTATCAGAAACAATGGGCTTCACCATACTGATGTCCTGAATCTGATTGCCCCCAAAATCGATAATTATGGTCAGATTATCACGCCTAAAAATCTTAACATTACCACGGGCAACAACCAGATTTCCGCAGATGGCCAGATTCTGGCGTCACAACAGCCGGCAATGGGATCACTCGACAGCTACTATTTTGGCAGTATGCAAGCAGGCCGTATCCGCCTGATGAACACAGCAGAAGGAAGCGGCGTTAACCTACAGGGCCAAATGACCGCCAATAATGGCATTGATATTGAATCCCTCGGCGATGTGAAGCTGGAAGCCGCAACACTGAAAGGCGGTGATATTTCGCTGAAAGGCAATAATGTGTTGTCTCAGGGCCGGCTGTATCAATCTTCATCCGAAAATACGGGTACGGGTAACCACCAAAGCACGTTTAGTGGTGTGTATACCCAACAGGCACAAACCAGTGAATCTATCGCCCGAACAGAGTTGAAAGGCAAAAACATCACGCTGGTTGCCAAACAAAACAATCAAGTCATGGCAACCAACATAGACGGAGATAATGTCAAATTAGCCGGCGCTGACCTGAAAGTCGACGGACAGCAACTGCACCAACTCGACAGCAATACCAATAATGAATGGAAAATGAGCTGGCAATATGACATCACTAACCGGAATGAACAATATCAGTATGAGGGCAGTACGATAAATGCCCGGGAAAATGCTCACCTGTCCGCCACTGAAGGCAACGCTGAGGTATTTGGCAGTAAGGTGAGCGCAGGCAACCAGTTATCTGTTTCGGCCAAAAAAGATATCAAACTGGCCGGATTGGTGGAGTCAGAAATAACCACGGAAAACGGTTATAAAAAGAACCATAAAGCATCACTGCAAACCGGGCACTGGAGCAAAATCAACACCACCCAAAAAAGTACCGGCAATGAACTTCGTTCAGGCGGAGACATCGGCATCAACGCCGGAGAACATGTTGACATTAGAGGAACTCAGATCCATTCAGACAAAAATCTGATCGTTTCTGCGGGCCAGCAAACCAACATTACCGTTCAGTCCCTGATTGATGATCAAAACCTTATCAAGGATAAAACGTATTGGGGCGGAATTGCCGGCGGCAGCAAGAAAGGCAACCGGGATAAATCCGAAGAACACCATATTTCGGAAATCACGGCAGGCGGGCATTTACTGCTGTCAGGCGAGAATGGTGTCACCATTACGGGCAGTACAGTCAAAGCTCACAAAGGGGCGTATGTTGAAGCCAATGATGGGCAACTGACCATTGATAACGCCGTCCGCCATATTCATACAGAAGTGGATGAGAGAAAAGGCACGATCTTCAACATCACCAAAAACACACAGCAAGAGCAGAATAAACAGCAAAAATCATCCGGCAGCTCGTTGATTTCCGATACCGACCTGAAATTGCTCAGCAATAAAGATATCAATGTGATTGGCAGTCTGGTGAAAAGTGCCGGAGAGATGCAATTAAACACCTCTGGCAATATCAATGTCCTGAACTACGGTGAACAAAACCAGTCTCAGAAAGAAAACACCAATCTTGACTGGCATTACTACGCAAAAGATGTCAAAGACAATCAATACCGTGCCGGTGTTGGTTTTGAGCACACCTACAACAAGCAGAGGGATGAAGGGACAACACAACATGCATCAGAACTGAACGGAGGCTCTATCTCCGTCAATGCAGGCCAGAATGTTACCGTTACAGGTTCAAATCTGTTGACGACACAGGGTGATGCCAAAATAACCGGCAACAATATTGCTCTGTTGGCAGGAGAAAACAGCACATCAACAGCCACGTCACAAGAAAAACTCCGTAGCAGCGTGTTTATTACCGGCGGCATGGATAAACTCGGTGGAGGTGTAGAAGGGGTTTACAACCACGACCAACAATCTCAAGGCCAGACGACAGCCGCAGTGACAAAAACGCAGGTTACCGGCAATCTTGAACTGAACGCGAGGGGAGAGCTGAAACAGCAAGGGACTGACCATCAGGTAAAAGGCCATTATCAGGCCAACGCAGGCAACATTAAAAACATCGCGGCAGCCAATACACAAACCCACTCAACCAATCAATTGCAGGTGGGTGGTGAAATCAGCGGCACCGCGGATTACAGTGCAACTACCCGCCCTGTGGAAAAAACAGTCAAAGCCGCCGCAGACAAGAAAGTGGATGGTGCTATCGTCAAAACCGGTTTACCCGACGTCGGCATTGAACTGGAGATGAACGGCAAGAGCCATTACAGCAATAACCACCAATCCAATGCTGTGGTGACGACGGTTACAGCGGGCGACATCAATATCACCGCAAATGGCGATGTCTATGACCAAGGCACGCAATACCAAGCCAATCAAGGCAGCGTATCTTTAGCGTCAGGCAGCCACACCAGCGAAGCCGCATTCAACAGCCAAAACAGCCGTACCGCTGACACCACCGGAGCTGCCCGTTTGCGGGTTTATACCACAACCGGTGCAGATATTTCCGTCAATGGCAAAGGCAGTGGCAGCTATCAGGAAAAATCCAACAACGATACCAACGCAGTCACCGGCAGCATTAATGCCCAAAACGGCATTGATGTCCGGGTTAATAGAGATGCCCGTTACCAAGGCACATCCATGAACGCCGGTACAGGCTCTGCTCATGTTGATGCCGGCGGAAATATTCGTTTCAATCAGGCCACCAACCGCAGCGAGCAAACAAGCAACGGTTACAATGGTGAAATGTCTCTGACCGCAGGAACCAAGCCTGACGGGAAAAACTTCAGCGGCAGCTTGGGTGCCGGTTACAACACTCATCACCAGAACAACACCACCGCTCAAACCAGCACATTGACAGGCAAGCAAGGGGTCAACCTGAACGCAGGTAACCATTTGGCATTACAGGGTGCCAATGTTTCCGGTAAACAAGTCGATTTCACCGCACAACGTGGAAAGATTGACCTGACCTCAGCACAAGACACAGCCAACACCAATGGCTGGAATGTGGGTGCCAAAGCCAAAGGAGGAATGTCCTCCAATGCCCGGGACAATGAAGCGGGCGGCAATACAGCCACAAACAATCCGGCTGACAAGATCATTGACAATAAATACAACATCGGGGGTGAATTGAAATTCGGCGTCGACCGCCTCCAGCAAACCACTCACCGCAATACCCAAGTTTCCGGTGGCAATGTCACACTGACCAGTGCGGGTGATACCTCCCTCAAAGGCGCAAACGTCTCTGCGGATCAAGTCACGGGTAAAGTCGGTGGTAACCTCAATCTCGAAAGCCTCAAAGATAGCACCCACAGCCTGAATATTGGTCTGGATGCCGGCGTGGGTTACAGCAGAACCGTTAAAGGAGATGCTCCAACAGCACCGGTAGCAAAAGATGAGCAGGCTAAAACCGATGGCAAGCCTCAGGGCCTGAAAGAGCAGTTGGCAGCAACATTCAAAGGGTACAATGGCAAATTCAAAGGAAACTACGATGCCCTTAACCGCGAAGCCGTGGGTACGCAAACAACACTGACCGGCAATCAGGGTGCGGATCTCAATATCGCCAACAACACCTTTTTAACGGGCAGCAAAATTGACAGTACACAAGGCGCTGTGGCATTGAACACCCAACAGATCCATCAGAAATCTGTCACGGGATATGACAATGGCAGAAATCTGGGTGCAAATGTGCCTGATTCCATTGCAGGCCTGGCTAACTCAGCTCAAAAAGATATCCTTTCCGGTAAAGTACCTTTTATGAAAAATGAAAGTCACGATACTGAGCTTCCAACGATCAACAGTGGAGTCAAAGGTCGTCAATTAGATTGATCCCCATAATTCACATATGATCTTTCTCCGGTAGCCAATCATCTGGCTACCGGACTTCTTGCCATACTTTCCTCTGTTGCCTTTTCCATTTTGCCTGTTACTCTTTTTCTCCATGCACTGTAACTAATCAGCATAATAAATAGTCATATTCGCCTATACCCAATGGGTATTCATGACCAGATACTCATGGTATTGCCATGAGTAAAATTAGGCACAATCAGATTTAAGGGGATGTAATGCCAAGTGACCATGAAAACAGGGAACAACCCAACCGCACACCGTTAGAAAAAGGATTGCACCACAGCAAAAAAGCACTTTCTATGACGATCAGGATTGGAAATGCCCTCCGCCGAATTCCTTTTATCGCCCATTTCATCCGGGCTGTACAACGTTTCGATGACCGGATGGGGAGCCAATTTGGTGCGGCAATTACCTATTTTTCATTTTTATCCCTGATCCCCATTCTGATGCTCTCTTTTGCCATTGCGGGGTTCGTGCTGGCCTCAAACCCGGATTTACTGGCACGCCTGATCAATGGCATCGCTAACAGCATCAGTGATCCCTCTCTCGCCAACACTCTGAAAAACAGTGTTGATACCGCCGTTAACCAGAGAACAACCGTAGGATTGACCGGTCTGGCCATTGCACTTTATTCAGGGATGAACTGGGTGGGTAACCTGCGTAAAGCCATCCTCGCCCAATCCCGTGATGTCTGGGAACGGGACCATGAAGATAAAGAAAAAATCCATTCTCAATATATCCGCGATTTCTTCTCTTTATTTGGGCTGCTCTTTGCGTTGGTCGTTACACTTTCACTGACTTCCATTGCGGGTTCAGCCCAGGCCACTATCGTCCGAGCCCTTGGATTGGAAGGCATTGAATGGCTTCACCCTGCGTGGACATCCATTGGCATGGCGATTTCCGTTTCAGCCAACTACTTGTTATTCCTGTGGATATTATGGATACTGCCGCGTCATCGGCCGGAAAGAAAAGCCTTGTTCAAAGGCACGTTAATGGCTGCCATCGGCTTTGAAGTCATCAAATATATTATGACCATGATGCTGCCACGCCTTGCCAGCTCTCCTTCAGGCGCGGCGTTTGGTTCAGTGATTGGCTTGATGGCATTCTTTTATTTCTTCGCCCGTCTGACACTATTTTGTGCAGCATGGATAGCCACGGCGAAAGAAACAAAACCGGAGTCACTTACCCGCGAAAAATAACTCACTGAATTGAGAGCCACAGCCAAAAAATATCATGACAGGGTCAACATCAAGGCGGTTTATACCGCCCTTTTTGAGCAATCACCAAAATAAAATATCCGGAAAAGATATTGTTGGGTATTCCAATAAAAAACCTATGTCATTGCTTCCTGATTAAGATATTGGATAAAAAACGCCATCAATATCAATAACCCAGAAAATCATCGTGATATTCAAATCTATTTTATGATATAAAAATATTTATAAACCCCAAAAACACCTGAAATAAAAATATGTTTTTATTTTGCCATAAACATAAAATCCCACATATTTTCCCTGTTTCCAAACAGGTTGCTCAATGGGTTTCCAACGGGGAGGAAATAAAAGGGAATATCCGATACATTTATATTGAATCAACAGAAGAGATTCGCAAAACTATTATAGATAATGCCCTATTTGAAAAATACTTCCCCGGTATCAAGGAGAACAGTGTCACTATCAAAGATAGAAATAAACCACTCCGGGAAATGAATGACAGGTTACTCGTCAGAAAAATCACTCAAGAATTATCTTCGGTTTGCAGGCAGTGCCTACCGAGGCCAGCGATTACGGGATAATTTAGGGCAAACTGACAATGTCACTCATGCTATTTTAGATGCCGGTTTCAATTCCAGCAGCCGATTCTATGAAATATCATCTGATTTATTGGGCATGACACCCAAAATATGGCGAACAGGCGGGAAAGGAATGCAAATTTACTTTGCTTTAGGGGTCTGTTTGCTGGGGTACATTTTAGTCGCCCAAAGCAAAAAAGGCATTTGTGCCATTTTATTGGGAGATGATCCAAGTAAACTCCTGCAAGATCTCCAAGACCAATTCCCGCAAGCTGAGCTTATTGGTGGTGATCATCACTTTGAACAACTCATCGCGCAAGTTGTCGGATTTATCGAAACACCAGAAATCGGCCTGGATCTGCCTCTGGATATTCGCGGAACCGCTTTTCAACAGCGGGTTTGGCTTGCCTTACGGGAAATACCGGTGGGAACGACGGTCAGTTATGCTGAAATTGCCAGACGCATTGGTTCGCCCAAAGCCATTCGCGCCGTTGCCAACGCATGTGCGGCCAATATACTGGCAGTCGCGATTCCATGCCACCGTGTAGTGAGGAGCGATGGCACTTTATCCGGATACCGTTGGGGGATTGAAAGAAAACGTAGTCTGCTAACCCGGGAAGCCAAAAAATGCTGATAGACTCTCTATTTGCCAACGATGATAGCATCTCTCGCCAATGGCAAGAGCCGCTGGCAAAAGATTCCGTTGTCCTGCGGGGGTTTGCTTATCGTGAAGCCCATACTTTATTGCATCACATCATGAATGTCGCAAAGCAAGCGCCCTTTTACCATTTTGTCACACCAAGCGGGCATGTTATGTCAATCGCGATAACCAATTGTGGCTCTTTGGGTTGGACTAGCAGCCAACAAGGGTATCTTTATACCAGAACAGACCCACTGTCGGGGCAAGCATGGCCCTCGATGCCAGCAATATTCCGGCAGATAGCCCAACAGGCTGCCAGCGACGCCGGATACTCAGATTTCTTGCCGGACGCTTGCCTAATCAATCGATATTATCCAGGCTCGCGTTTATCGTTGCATCAGGACAAAGACGAAGACGATTTATCCCAGCCTATCGTCTCTGTCTCTTTAGGATTAACCGCCACGTTTTTATTCGGCGGGCTGCAAAGGGAACACCCGAAGCAGCGAATAACGCTGACCCATGGTGATATTGTCGTGTGGGGAGGGGATTCCCGCTTAAACTATCACGGTATTTTGCCGCTTAAAAATGGGATTGCCCCCGAGCCACTGCAAGAGCAGGTTCGTTATAACCTCACATTTCGACGAGTGACTCGGGCCTGAGATAGTTTTATTTTGTCTCTTTTGCCTTTTTTACCTCTTCAGGTACTTTCAGCGTGTCCAATACCGACTCTGGCCGCATTATCTGGTTGAAGCTATCTTTAATGCGATTCACATCAACCTTTGCCTCACCTTTTGGTTGTATCAAAATAAAAGAGATTTCTTGAGATAACATCTCTTTCAGTTTTTTATTCAAAATTTGTGGGGTCAGAGAAGATAAAAATGACTGCCTCAGCCGTTGAAATTGTTCTGGGGCAATATCTATTACGTTATTTTGTTGGGATAACAAACGTTGGCTGATCAAGACATCCGTTTCTGTTCGAGCATACATAGCAAATAACTGTTGAAGATGCGCTTTTTTCTGGGCATAAAGCGCATCAAACTGTTCCTGCGGTAATCCGTTTTCACGCAATGATGACAACTGAGCAGCCAGCTGCAAGGTGGATTCCATCAGTTTGTCCGAAGGTGTATCCAAATTGAGTGAGCAGCTCGCACGTTGGTAAAGTACGCGGCAATCCAAGCCCAATTTCATATCATCCTGCTTCCCTTTCAGGCCCAATTGCAGGTAGCGATAAAGCGCCTCGCGTGTCAGATCATTCAACCAATACTGAAGCAAAGTCTGCGAGTCATTGATGGGCAACCAGTTCACATTCCAGGTTAAGGACAAATGATCTTGCTGAGCTTTATCGCTTTCCACACCAATCGTTGCTACTTTCAATGGCAGAAGTACCGGCACGGAAACAGGCGTTTGCCGTTTTCCTTCCAGTGTGCCGAATTCCTGATTAATCCGCTCTGAGATCAATCGATTGTCAACATGCCCTGCTATATACAGCGTCATCGCATCCGGCGTGTACCATTGCCGATAAAATTTCTCGACTTTCTTTATGTCCACTGGCTCTGATACCTGCATGCCAGGATCGTGGTCAATCAGCGTTGAGCCTTGCAACCGCATATGCCATACGGGATCTTGCACATCCAGTGGAAAAGTCGTGACAGGATACTCTGCTTTCTTCATGGCCTGAGCCAGTGTCTCCTCCGTGAATACAGCATCACCCGCAATATTTGACAACCATGTCAGGGCATCTTTCAATAAGTCAGGGCGATTATTCGGTAAGCTCAGGCTATAAAGGGTAAAATCGTAGGAAACAATGGCTGGAGGGAAAGGGTTTTTGGTATCAACCGCATTGTGCCACAGATTTTCAAGTTTTTGAGATGATAAACCCTTACTACTGGATAAAACAATTTTGGGAATAAGGTAGGTATAACCTTTTTGTTGAGTTTTCTCAGCCAGAGATCCTGTTTTCACTAATAACCGAAGCTGTATCCGGTCATTCGGCCTCTGTGGTGTCTGTAAGATTTGCCAACTGAAACCATTATCAAGTTTACCTTGTTGCCAAGCCGGATCAGGCTGCAAAGTTTCTGCTTGAACCAGGCAAGTTGTTGCCAGAATCACGCCACCAATAAGATATCCGATTTTGTTACTCTGCATTCTTACATACCCCTACCTGTTTAGTTTTATCCTTCAAAATCTAAGATAATTAGAACGACCAAGGATTAGACCATTATTTATCTGGTAATGTTTCATTTTGATTGTACTTTCTGCTTATTGCTCTGACGATTGTAGCCTTTTATCAACAATCCTAACTCATCATCCTGATGACTTTCAGGGCAAGGTAAGGGGGCCGGTGATTGCTCTCCATTCAGTTCCCGCGCAATATCACGTAATGGATGTATGATAATACGATTTATGCACCAGCTTATTGATATCGTAAGGATGAGTGCGAGTAATAAATAGGTAGTCAACATTAACGCAAGTGTACTCAAGGCAAAACGGTATACTCGATTAGAATCGACCTGCAAGATAAGGTGACCCTGCGGCTGTGCATCTTTTGGTGATATCCCATAAAAGTAAAGGGGGATATTAACTTCAACGGGAATGCCAAAAAGCTGTTTTGCCAGCTTAGGGATTGGGTGGTGATCTGCAAAATTCAGGCTCATCACCCTAACATTATTGGGTAAAACAATATCCGCTCGTCCCAGAATACCCGAGGTTTTTAGCCCAACCACCAGCGTTTTTGCTTTATTGAGATCTGAGCTTAATAACGCCTCCGCCAAAGGCGACTGGATCTGTGCTGCCGCGTTGTTAAGCTGGCTGATATAATCATCTTTCCGTTGCTGCAATAAATGCGATAACTGGATAATGATGAAAATAGCAATGGTTACCAAAGTGACACCTGTCACTGCGGCCATTTGTTTAATAGTTAATGAACGTTTAACACGCAACTTCATCTTATCCAAACCGATAATTATAAAAATACTGAATAGCACACCTTAACAATGCGGGTGAGTATACTTGATTTTCTCTACGGTCGTCTTATTTTGATGAGTTCAATGAATAAAATGACCGGGGTATATTGAGTGACATGTCGAGTGACCAGCATCATCACTGTTATACCACGGCCAGACGCGATTATGTGGATCGATTTTCATCCTGTTCAACCGCGAAACATGAAATTAGCTGTTCACCATATTGCTGCAACTTCGGCTGAAACTGAGTACATGAACTCAATGCACGCCGGCAACGAGCGGCAAAAGCACACCCCGGAGGAGGATTCATCGGGCTCGGCAACTCTCCCGTCAGCTTAATGCGCTCACGGCGAAGTTCAGGATTCAGGCGAGGCGTTGCAGACAATAATGCCTGAGTATAAGGATGTCGTGGATTATTAAAAATGACTTCCTTGCTGCCTTTCTCAACACAGCGCCCTAAATACATGACCATGACTTCATCAGCAATGTGTTCAACAACCGAGAGATCATGGGATATAAAGACATAAGACAGCCCCAAGTCCTGCTGTAAGTCCATCATCAAATTCAAAACCTGCGCCCGCACCGAAACATCCAGAGCAGAAACCGGTTCATCAGCAACGACGATATCAGGGTTTAGCATCAAGCCACGGGCAATGGCAATACGTTGACGTTGCCCACCAGAAAACATGTGCGGATAACGTGGGTAGTGTTCAGATTTCAGCCCCACTTTCGCCATCATCTGCAAGACCTGCTCCTTGCGTTCCGCCGCTGTCAGTGAAGTATTAATCAACAATGGCTCTTCCAGAATCTGCCCTATTTTTTTACGGGGATTCAAGGATGCATAAGGGTTCTGAAAGACAATCTGAATTTTCTGACGGCGAAGTTTTTCGGCTTCTTTATTGGGTACTAATAAATCTTGCCCCAAATAATAAAGCTCACCCTCAGTTGGCTTCTCAATCATGGTCAGAAGGCGGCCCAAGGTGGATTTTCCACAACCTGATTCCCCCACAACGGCCAACGTCTTGCCTTTTTCTAATTCAAATGAAACCCCGTCCAATGCCTTAACCATGCGCTCAGGTGAAAACATACCTGTTTTCACTGGGTAGTATTTTTTTAAATCCGTGGCTTTCAGTAAAATCGGCTTGGCCTTTTCCTGATCACGATTTTGTTGGATGCTCATACTGTCGGCCTCCCCTCATCATCCAATGGCATATGACATTTAACCTGACGCCCTCCCAAGGTTTTCAACGGCGGCTCTGCCTGACGGCACTGTTCATTGGCATAAGGGCAGCGTGGATTGAGCAAACACCCCATCGGACGGTCATATTTTCCGGGCACAACACCCGGCAGTGATGCCAAACGGGACTTGTCCACGGCAAATTCAGGCAAAGCCCGCAATAATGCCTGTGTATAAGGATGCCTCGGCGCACGGAAGATTTCTGTTGCCTTGCCGATTTCCACAACCTGACCCGCATACATCACGATAATGTGATGCGCCGCTTCCGCAACCAGCGCCAGGTCGTGCGTGATCAGCAGCAATGCCATGTTTTCTTGCTGTTGTAACTCCAGCAGCAATTCGATGATTTGCGCCTGAATGGTGACGTCCAGTGCTGTCGTCGGTTCATCCGCGATCAGGAGTTTAGGCCGGCAGGCGATAGCCATGGCGATCATGACACGCTGACTCATCCCTCCCGATAATTGGTGCGGATAAACGTCCAAACGTGAAGCCGGATCGGGGATACCGACCTGAGTCAGGAGATCGATAGCCCTTTGATGCCGGGTTTTCCGATTTCCACCCTGATGCACTTTCAGGGCTTCCATGATCTGATAGCCCACGGTATAACACGGATTCAGGCTCGTCATGGGGTCCTGAAAAATCATCGCGACTTCCGCCCCAACCAGCTGACGGCGCTCTTTTTCTGAAATTTTATTCAGGTCACAGCCATCAAATTCCAGCTTTTCCGCCATGACCTTGCCCGGATAATCAATCAACCCCATTATTGCCAGTGAGCTGACCGATTTGCCTGATCCGGATTCTCCGACAATGCCGACAACCTCTCCCTGCTCAACACTGTAGCTGATACGGTCAACGGCGCGGAAAGGTGTCCCTTCGTCGCCGAAGTGCACCGATAATTGATCTACATTCAACAATGCCATTTCACAATACCCCTACTGCTTGAGCTTAGGATCGAGCGCATCACGCAACCCGTCCCCCATTAGGTTAAACGCCAATACCGTCAACAGGATGGCCAGCCCGGGGAAGGTCACAACCCACCATGCACTCTGGGTAAATTGCAGAACATCTGCCAGCATGGTTCCCCATTCTGGGGTCGGTGGCTGTGCCCCCATTCCCAGAAACCCTAAGGCTGCCATATCGAGAATGGCATTCGAAAAGCCCAATGACGCCTGCACAATCAGCGGTGCAAGACAGTTTGGCAGGATATTGATGAACATCTGGCGCATAGCGCCTGCCCCCGCGACCTGAGAGGCCGTAACGTAATCACGGTTCACTTCAACCAGCACCGCCGCCCTGGTCAGGCGGATATAGTGAGGCAGGGCGACAAAAGTCAGCGCCAACGATGCATTGACAATGGACGGGCCAAAGATGGCCACCAGCACCAATGCCAGCAACAGGCTTGGCAGGGCCAGCATAATATCGACGACACGCATGACAATGATATCCACGATGCCGCCAAAATAGCCCGCCAACACCCCCAGGGCAATGCCCATTATCAGTGACATCAGGACGACCAGACAGCCAACCAGCAATGAAAGGCGTGCGCCATACATCAGGCGGGACAAAATATCGCGCCCAACGTCATCTGTCCCGAGGATAAACTGCCAGCTTCCGCCTTCTTGCCATGCCGGCGGTGTCAACAACGCATCCCGAAACTGCTCCGCAGGCCCATGGGGGGCCAATATACCGGCCAATAGCGCCACCAGCAGCATCAGGATGATGTAGATAAGGCCAATGACAGCCCCTTTATTGCGTTTGAAGTAGTACCAGAATTCCTGCATCGGTGTCATTAATTTTGGTGCACCTGATACCGCTGCCTCAGTTGTTTGAGTCATCATGTGCCCCTTATTTTTTATGGCGGATACGTGGATTGACGATGCCATACAGCAAATCGACCACGAGATTGACTAAAATGATCATGGTTGCCACCAACAGCACACCACCCTGTACAACCGGGTAATCACGGCGTTGCAGCGCATCAACCAGCCAACGCCCCAAACCCGGCCATGAAAAAATCGTTTCTGTCAGGATTGCCCCCGCCAGCATGATACCGACTTGCAGGCCGATGACCGTGACGACCGGTAAAAGAGCATTGCGCAGAGCATGAACGATGATGACCCGAACACGGCTCAACCCCTTTGCCCGCGCAGTACGAATATAATCTTCACCCAGCACTTCCAACATGGCAGAACGGGTCATGCGAACAATGACCGCCAATGGGATTGTACCCAGAACAATGGCAGGCAAAAGCATGTGCATCACGGCATCAACAAAATCGCCGTCTTCTCCCCAAAACAGCGTATCAATCAGCATAAATCCCGTCAGGGGATAGCTGTCATCAAGGAACACACTATCACTGATACGGCCGGAAACAGGCGTCAGATCCCATTGGACGGAAACCAGCATGATTAACATGATCCCCCACCAGAAAATTGGCATGGAATAACCTGTTAATGACAAACCGATGGATGTGTGATCAAAGATGGAACCACGCTTAACGGCTGCCAATACCCCTACCGGAATACCGACGGATATAGCGAGTAACATCGCGCAGAAGCCTAATTCTAAAGTCGCTTTGAAGCGCGGAACAAATTCATCCCACACAGGAATGCGGCTCTTCAGGGAGAGACCTAAATCACCATGCATTACGCCATTGATATAATGAAAATATTGCTCCCAGAGAGGTTTATCCAACCCCATTTCAGCCATCAGTTGAGCATAGCGTTCAGCAGAAACACCACGTTCTCCCGCCATAATCAGCACCGGGTCGCCGGGGATCATATGCACAAAAGCGAAAGTCAGCAGCGTGATACCAATAAACGTCGGGATGACTAACCCCAGACGTCGGAGGATAAATTGCAGCATATCCTGAATTCTCTTTTTAAATACCAGTCACGGCTCTTGAGGCCGTTTGGTGTCATTCCAGATTTGACTTGCCCATTAAAGAAGCGAAACCATCCCACAGAAAAATCTGCGGGATGGGCAATCACAACAGCTCAACAGCAAGCGTTATTTGAGATCAACATTGTAAAAATGGTGTTTCCCAAAAGAATCGACCACATAACCTTTCACTTCTTTGCGAATAGGTTCGTAAACCGTTGAGTGAGCAATGATCACTGCGGGTACTTGTTCATGCATCACAACCTGAGCCTGTTTATAAAGCTCTGTGCGTTTGTTGACATCAGAGGATTCGCGCGCTGCTTTGAGGATATCTTCAAAGGGTTTGTAACACCATTTGCCATAGTTAGAACCGTTATCCCGGGCTGAGCAACTAAACTGCGTCGTGAAGAAGTTATCAGGATCACCGTTATCCCCTGTCCACCCCATCATCACGGTTTTCGGTTCACCATCTCTGGCACGTTTCAGGTATTCCCCCCATTCATAACTGACAATTTTGGCCTTAACGCCAATTTTTGCCCAGTCAGCCTGAATCATTTCCGCCATGCGGCGGGCGTTCGGGTTATAAGGACGTTGGATTGGCATGGCCCACAAATCGGTTTCAAAACCATTCGGGAAGCCGGCTTCTTTCAGCAGTTCCTTAGCCTTGGCGGGATCATAGCTGTAATCTTTAATATCGTTGTTGTAACCCCACATGGTAGGAGGAAGCAGGTTTTTCGCTTTTTGTCCTGCCCCCTGATACACAGCATCAATGATGGCGTCTTTATTGATGGCCATTGCCAGAGCCTGACGCACTTTCAGATTATCCAGCGGCGGCTTAGTCACATTGAAAGCAAGATAACCGGCGTTCAAACCAGCCTGCTCTTTCACCACAATGTCTTTATCCTTCTTCATGCGGGATATATCTGCCGGGTTGGGGTATGGCATGATTTGACATTCGTTTTTCTGTAATTTTGCATAGCGGACGGAAGCATCAGGCGTGATGGAAAAGACCAGACGGTCAATTTTCGCCTTGCCAGCCCAATAATCCTTGAATGCTTTATAAAGAATGCGGGAGTCTTTCTGATACTGCTGTAGTTGGAACGGGCCTGTTCCGATTGGGTTCAGGTCAACTTTCTCCGGTGTACCTGCCTTCATCATCACATCGGCATATTCTTGAGACAAGATAGACGCGAAATCCATCGCCAGATTAGCGATGAACGGTGCTTCAGGGTGTGAAAGTTCAAAGCGAATGGTGTAATCATCAATTTTGTCTACTTTGCTGATGATATTCCCCATATCCATGCCAATGAAATATTCATAGCTGCCTCCCGACACCTTATGGTACGGGTGGTTTGCATCCTTCTGACGCATAAAGGTAAAAATCACGTCATCGGCATTGAAATCACGGGTTGGCTTGAAATCCTTACTGCTTTGCCATTTTACGCCCTTGCGCAAATGGAAAGTATATGTCTTGCCATCTTCGCTCACATCCCAGCTCTCAGCTAAACTCGGGATGATCTCTGTTGTACCTAATTTAAAATCCACCAAACGGTTATAAATGGTCGTAGAACTGGCATCATAAGTTGTCCCTGTGGTGTATAACTGCGGATTGAAGCCCTCAGGGGAACCTTCAGAACAGTAAACCAGTGTCTTGGCTTGAATGCTGGCCGTTACCGCCAGTGCAACAAGGCCAACACCCAGTTTTAACAAACCGGACTGTTTTTTCTTGGAGATGATCATGACTTAAGCTCCATTTGTGATGTTTATTGTGTCTAGCCAGCCCAGCGTTCGTTTCCTGTAATGCCACTGTCCCAGCTTGTTTTGTTATTTTTCGTTTATCAATTAATCAATTGTTAAGCATGACGTCAATATAAACACACTTAACAAAAGAAACATAATAAAAACACAAAAGAAAACATTTATTAACATACGTGGTCAAAAAATATGACATTTACCACATTAACCAGATAAATAAGCCAAAATTTCACCGATTGACAAGAATTAATCTCTAGTGATGATAATTTTGAATTTGTGACCAATTACTTAAATAATGAGCAATTCAGCTTCCGAGAAAAAACAAGGGATATGAGATAGGAACGAAGTGAATATGAATAAAATAATTAGAATATAAACGGTTAAAGGAAGATTAATCACATTCCTTGTTAAAATCATAGTTTTGTTATGAATTCAGCTTACTGATACAGGTTGCATGAGGAGGTTGCACCTTGAATATTTCACTCAGCATTGAATGTCGAATAGCCTTAGATGATTTAGTGAAGGGAGAAAAGAACAGGTGGAAAGATGAGTATATAAAAAAACCCGCTCATATGAGCGGGGTTTCAGAATGCTGGTCGGCGAGAGAGGATTCGAACCTCCGACCCACTGGTCCCAAACCAGTTGCGCTACCAAGCTGCGCTACTCGCCGAAAACGAAGCGCATCTTACTGCCTGTCCCCTGACCCGTCAATACCTTTTTAAAGATAAGTGTTTAATTGATGAAAATACAACCATGACACCGGTTATGGCATCCCTTTATGAACTAAAAATCATCACCACCAACAATAAAAACCGCCAACTATTTCAGGCACACACCCTCATTGCATTGTTACCACGACTTTATTGCCACGACTTTGTTGCCACCACCTGAAATTAAATTAAAAAAATTTATATTTAAACCGACATTGTCAGATATTACCCAAACTTAAACCTGATGTCAGAAAAACTCAATATTATGATATTTAAGTTTATTTAAGAAAAAAACCTTTTAATGCACTAAATAAAATCCGATGAATGCAATCACTTCATTTCAATAAAAGTAAAAATATTTGAATATTCACTGATGGTATCACCCTGAGTTCACAAGCATAAGAAATGATACTTATGGGATATAAATTATTAGCATTAATCATCTTCTAAAAACAAAATAAACAGATAATATCAACAATCATCAAACAAAAATTAAACAACCATAGAGCATTTATTTAACACAAAAACAACAAATCCGAGTATTAAGGTTTCCACTTTAGGCCTGCCATCAGTATGGATGTAGGTAATGACTCTCTATTGTCTAAAAATGTTAATCTAAGGAAAACATTGTGAATAATATTGAAACATTGAAATTTCTGGAACCTGATGAAATTCCTCATTTAGTCGAGAAGTATGGGACTCCTCTGTTTGTGTATGATCTGCCAACTATCAAAAAACATTATGATTATTTCTGCCAGATCCCAAACCCATACGGCTTGACCGTGCGTTATTCCGTCAAAGCAAACCCAACACGGGCTATTTTGGCTCAGTTCAATAAATTGGGTGCCTCGTTTGACGTGAGCTCTGTCTGGGAAGCCCGCCGCTGCATCAACGCAGGTATTGATGCAAACAAAATTCTCATTACTGCCCAGGAAATTTCAGAAGGCTGGGAAACACTGTGTAAGGCAGGAATGGAATTTGATGCCGGTTCACTGCAACAGCTGAAAACCTATGGCGAAAAATTCCCCAACACTCAAGTCTCAATACGTATTAACCCGGGTTTTGGTTCCGGATTGGTGAAAAAACTCACCAGTGGGGGTAACCACTCAAGTTTTGGTCTGTGGTTCGAACAGTTTGATGAAGCGATTACTTTGGCCAAACACTATTCTCTCACCATCAAACGGGTTCATCTGCATATTGGCTCAGGGCATGATTCAGCGGTATTGGAAAAAACCGTAAACCGTGCATTGGAACTGTGCGCCAAAGTGCCGAGTGTGACTCATCTGAACTTAGGAGGTGGTTACAAAATCACCGCACTCAATAGTGACCCTCATTACGATCATCATGCCATGGGCAGTCGTGTAAGTGCTTCGCTGGAGCAATTCCAACGAGAAACAGGCCGCAAGTTACATCTGGAAGTCGAGCCGGGCACTTTTTCCATGGCCTTGTCAGGATCGTTGATCACCCGTGTCATTGACGTCGTCAATACCGGAGACAACGGTTACCGTTTTATCAAGATTGATGGAGGACTGACCGAAATTATGCGGCCTTCCTACTACGGCGCACTGCATCCTCTCGTCGTCGTAAAGCATGACGGCACACTAGAAACCAACGATATAGATGAACAGATGGTCTGCGGACATTGCTGCATCGCTGGTGACAGTCTGACGCCAGTTGCTGGTAATACCGAAGATTTTACGCCAGTTCTTCTGGCTCGCGCTGAAATCAATGACTACTTGGTCGTTGAACGTACAGGTGGTTATGCCGCCAGCATGAGTGTGAAGAACTTCAATTCCTACCCAGAAGCAGCAGAAGTGTGCCGCGTAAGCAAAGGGGCTTACCACATCATACGTGAACGACAAACTCTGGAACAAATGACACAAAACGAACGCGATCTACCGTTAATTTGAAACCGTTCTGAACTTCCCAACACGATAGAACATAACAAGTTAATCCGATGCAAGGATATTTCCTTGCAATGGCCTCCCATGGGCTAAATGCAGAGTTGTTGGTTGTAAATCTCTTTGGTTAACATTACTTTTCATTTAAGGAAGCAACATGAACTCTAAAGATTCCCTTGTGCCTGATTTACTTGCGGGCGATCTGGAAGGTAGTACTGACGTCCAATTGGCTCCGATTAAAGGCAACGACTTACGCCGCAGCTTACCACGAGAATATTTCGTCAAAAAGCCTGCGGTATTTCTCGGTAAAATGCTCTTCGCTTTTGCACTGATTGCGCTGAGTTGGTTCGGTATCTGGTATGCACTCAATACACCGGCAACCCCCGTCTCCATATTAGCGGCACTTGCCGGCATGCTAGTCAGCGGATTGATCTATGCCCATCTCATTGAACTGCAACATGAGTGCCTGCATTTCCACGCGTTCAAATCAGCCAAACTCAATCGCTTTTTCGGTGTGTTAGCGGGATTATTCATGTTCAGCTCTCATTCACACTACCGTTACGACCATTTGCGCCATCATGCCTATCTCGGCACGGAGCGCAATCAGGAACACTTTGATTACCGCTTTAATAATCTGGATTCTATAAAAGGTTTTACCATCGCTTTTTTCGACCTCAACCGTTATCGCCGAGTGTTTAGTATCCTGGGTGCTGCATTTACGGGTAAGCCCATTTCAGGAGTCAACAAAGAAGAAACTCAGGGCCAAATCAAGCATGAGTATATGATCTATGCCGTTATATTCTTCTTGAGTGTCATCGCTTCAGTGTATTTCCAAACCTGGCTGTTCGCACTGGCTTGGTGGATACCCACACTCGTGATTGCTGAAGGTGCACATTTCATGATTGAAATGCCGGAACACTATGGCCTGAATACTCAGACTGAACCAGATGTACTGGGAAATACCCGGACAATCCGCACCAACAAGCTCATCGCCTGGTACGTAAATGGTAACCATACCCATACTGCGCACCATTTTCATCAGGGTGTGCCTATGTGCAATGTAGGCAAGCTTAATGAATTAATTAAACAAGAGTTGCAAGTCGTAGAAACGTCTTACTTTACTTTCTATTGCGATGTTATCCGTGGACGAATTAGTCACCGCTTAGATGCAACCTGCATGATCCGTTGATTTAATTAACATTGTTATAATTAATATATTGGAATTTGTTTTCGTTAAATAACACCGCCCGATCTTTGATGACTTCAATCGGGCGGTGATGTATAACAAATTCGGTGCAAGTTATTAACAATGTCTAACTTAAATATAGGTTGATGAATATGAAACAAGTAGGCTTAGTCGGTTGGCGGGGAATGGTGGGTTCAGTCTTGCTGGAACGCATGTTGGAAGAAAATGATTTCCAGGGCATTGCCCCGCATTTTTACAGTACGTCCAGCGTGGGTGCTATCGGGCCAACCATTAATGGCATCACTTATCAGTTAAAGGATGCCAATGATATTCAAGCGTTGGCAGAAATGGATATCATCATTACCTGTCAGGGTGGCGATTACACCAAAGCGATTTACCCAGCGTTGAAGGAGAGTGGCTGGCAAGGCTATTGGATTGACGCCGCCTCGGCGCTGCGTATGGATAAAGATTCTTGCATTATCCTTGATCCGGTCAATCGTACTCAAATCGACAAAGCGATCAATGATGGCCTCAAGCTGTTCGTGGGGGGGAACTGTTCTATTACCCTGAGCTTAATCGGCCTCGCAGGATTAATCAAAGCCGATTTGATTGAATGGATGAGCCTGATGACCTATCAATCCGCTTCGGGTGCAGGGGCCAAACAAGTACGTGAATTAATCACCCAGAGTGCTTACGTCAGCCAGCACCTTAGTGCGGAAGAACTCACCAGTAAATCACCAATACTGCCGTTGGTGAAAAAAGTCAGCACATTGATCGGCGGTTCGGAAATACCAACTGACGCCTTGGGCGCTCCATTAATGGGTAGCATCATTCCTTGGATAGATAGCGATCTCGGTGATGGAAACAGCCGGGAAGAATGGAAAGGTGAAGTGGAAACCAACAAAATCCTGGGGCTACAGCCCGGTACTATCCCTGTTAACGGTCTGTGCGTTCGCGTTGGGGTCATACGCTGCCACAGCGCTGCCATTACAATGAAACTGAAACGTGAAGTGAGTGAGCAAGAGTTTGCCAGCTTAGTGCAAGATGCGCATCCGTGGGTGAATTATGTTCCAAACAATAAGGAAGACAGCGTTAGCAAGTTAACCCCTGCCGCCATCAGTGGTTCACTCAAAGTTGGCATAGGCCGTTACAAAAAAATGTCACTTAACAATGAGCCTATCTATTCCGTATTCACCGTGGGTGACCAGCTACTTTGGGGAGCGGCAGAGCCACTGCGACGGATGCTAAATATCCTTCTCGGCCGTGCGTGATAAGCCAATGATGAAAAATAGGGTAATAGCATAACCTCCGTTCCTCCATTAAAGGAAATATTATGCGTCAGTATCTCGGTTACATTGCTGCTTATAGTTGGTGCTTTATCACCGCCTTTTCAATGTTACTGACTAGTGAAGTGAGTCAACGCCTGAGTCCTTTCATTGTCTGCTTTTTTACCTTTTCCCTGACGACTGTGGTTTTTGTATCCTGGAATATCCGCCATATTGGTGCGCTGTGGCGCCGTATCCGAGAAAAATGCGTTATTGGCCCAGTACTGGGCCTCAATGCCAGCAGTTTCGTCAGTTGGGGATTATTGATCTACCCGCTCACTTATCTCCAGCCAACGTTGGTCGCGACACTCACCCTCGGGATCAATCCGATTGCGACAGCGGTGATTTCCCGTTTGTTCCAGAAACAAGTGTTATCGGTCAAATTACTGGGTATCAGCCTGGCACTGTTTCTTATTATTGTCTTTCTCAGCATTCGGGCTTGGTATGGTGAAGGCATTATCGCCGGCACACCGCCCCTGCAAATTGCGCTGTCGTTAATGTGTTGTTATCTTTCCGGTATTGCGACTTCGGTGAACAATATCCTGACTAAAAAAATCATGGTAAATGGTTTTGGTATTGTGGATGTCATGTGTCTTCGCTTTTATCTCACCATCATCCTTTCCGGGATTATTGGTTTCTCCACTCACAAGGTCGTGCTCAATCAGGATCTGGCCTTGTCCATCCTGCAAACGACCTTAATCTTTGTGATAATACCGATGGTATTGATACAGCTGGCCCTGAAAACGCTCGACCCGCTCAGAGTGGCAATTGTCTCTCCGTTAATGCCGGTGTTGGTTGTGCTCATGCAGTTGTATGGCAATGCCAGCATACTTTCACAAGCAACGATCAGCGCCACCATGATGACTTGGCTGTTAGTCTCTGTGGGCACGTACTGGGCCATGAAAAAGGTTTAACTCGCTACACGACAGGTATGCCCGCGCTCTTTGCCGGCTACCTATCTCTATATGTTAAGTAGGCAGGTGCAACAGATTTTCTTTACGATATTTTTTACTACTGATTAAGGATGGATACTGCAATGTCGTCGAAATTATATCTGAAACCTAATACCATTCTCGAACCCCTACTGTGGAACTGGCACGCCTGGTCCCATCTGATGAGTCCACTGACTGCATCCATGCATATCAAGAACCGCCATTTACGCGTCATGAAACGCTTTATTGAAGCTGGCAACAAACCCAAGGTTAAAAACCAAAAGTTTGAAGGAGGCCCAGTAGTGCAATTGGATGGCACTTTTGTCAAAGACGTAGAAAAGCTCCTCAACAAAACATTGGATGAATGTCAGGATCTGATCGCACTGGCAGAAGGCATTGAAGATGCTTCCCTGCAAGTGCTTGAACCCGCGGGTAAAACGCTGGAACCTCTGTATGATTCACTGCAACCGGCAATAAAAGGCCTGATCGAGTTAGTCTACAATTTAAATTTCCAGCCCGGATTAAAATTTTATGAGTCGCTGGTGTGGCAGGATTATTATTCCACGGAGCCACAATCGATTGCTTTCTCACAAATTAACTCTGATCAACGCCCATTCATCCTTGGGACACCCGTGCTGCAAACCGATAAAAATCTGGTTGTGAAGTTGCCATTCGCCTCATCCATCATTGATGATATTCAGCGCTCTACTTATGTTGGCATTGACCAGCAACTGTTGATGGAGCAACTGCAATTGGCACCGGCCCAGCTGGATTCTTTGCTGAAATTCTTCAGTACCCAGCCCATTGCTACGCGCAATCAGAGCTATGACGGTGATGGTGTCCGGGTACGCTATTATGGTCATGCCTGCCTGTTGATAGAAAGCAAAGATACATCAATACTCATCGATCCACTTATCAGCTACGATTACCCTTCCGATATTGAACGTTTTACTTACAGTGACTTACCGGAGCAGATTGACTATGTACTCATTACCCATGCCCATCAGGATCACTTTTCCATTGAAACGCTGCTCAAAATTCGCCATCGCGTAAAACACATTGTCGTACCGCGTAATGACCGGGGTGAACTTGCTGATCCTTCCTTGAAGCGCATTCTGGAACAACTCAACTTTAAAAACGTAATTGAACTGGAAGAGATGGATCAAATTCCACTGCCAGGAGGCGAAATCACAGCCATTCCGTTCATTGGTGAACATGCTGAGTTAGATATCCAAACTAAGCTGGTTTACAACGTGCGCCTCCATGGTCGTTCTTACTTCGCAGGCGCAGATCTCAACAATTTCGATGGTGATGTCTACCGCCGCGCATTTCGTTCATTGGGTGATATTGAGGTTGTATTTATCGGTATGGAATGTGACGGCGGGCCAATCCATTGGTTATATGGGCCTCTGATTACCCGCGACTACGACAAAGAAGCGACTCGCACCCGCACATTGTCCGGCTCCGATTGCGCCAAAGCGACTGCACTTATCGAACATATTAACGCCAAACATGCCTATGTTTACTCAATGGGAGAAGAGCCTTGGCTGAATTACATCATGAACATCGATTATTCACCGGAAGCGTTACAAATCATTGAATCAGATCGTTTCATTCAGCAGAACCAACAGAAAGGCCTGTTTTCACGCCGGCTATTTGGTAAGGATGAATGGATTTTTTCCTAATTAACGCTGTAAAGTGATTATCCTTTTTATAAAAAGGTAACCCTCCGGTTATTTACGATTGTGCTGTTGTTAATTCATTATTAATCTGCTGCGCACTTAGATTGCCATCTAATTAAATGAGTAGATTAAAGGAAACAGCAACAGCATATTTCAATCATTCCTGTTTTTACCCACGAATAAAATTGAAATCATCTTATTATTCCAATGCGATATATTTTATCAATATAACTATAAATGTAAAATTAATATAATGGTTAGAAATTAAAACATACCCGTGAAGTGATAAAAAAACAGAATTAGAATAATGCCGCACAAGGAATGAGGACTATATTAAAATGCTCACCAAGCAGCCAAAAGCATTATCAATCCAGCGCTAGCACAACACGGGATGAAAAAGTATCAGGCAACTTGAACGTGTTCTTCGAATAATTGTTGAATAAGCTGATAATCCGCCAATAAGGTCGATTCATCGTCAGCTGCTAAATTCACCATTCCGGGTGAACTACTGAGGTCAAACGTTTTGACTAACATATCACCAACCTTGGGCTTAAGATTGTAGTTAACCACACTGGAGATTTTATCCAATTGAGCGGGGAAATCGAGAGCTGTGATCTTTCCCGCCTTGCGGGATGAAAGCATAATCTGTAATCCTCGTTTTTTAATGTGGTAGTGCTGCCCAATGTGCTGTAGAAACTTTTGTGGTTCCAAATAGCTTTCTAACGTCAGCGTGATTTGGTCATGACCCAGACAAACCTGATTATATAATGGATCAACAACCCCACTGATACGCGAAGCGATCTCCACCAGCTTTGGACCACTTGGCGTAATAATCACTTCAGCATGGGCTGGGCCGTATTTAATGCCCAAGGCATCCAGTACCTGAAAAACATAATCTCGCAGCAACGTATATTCTTCACTTTGACTCTCTACCAGATGGTTCTTATTGTAAATCTGTGCATATCCCTCAATACGCGTTTTGTCTGCATACCAAATATCCGCCATATAGTGCTGGCCATCATGGCTCACCGTATTAACCATATATTCTTTGCCCTGAAGGAAGCTTTGGAGCAATACCGACTGGTTTATTGTTCCCATATTATTTTCAGCCCCCATCACCTGATGGAATGCATCAGCCAATTCCTGCTCAGAATGACAAAAATGCACACCATTAGTACCGGCACTGTCTAATGGTTTAAGTACGATTGGCCATTCCTGACTGCGGGCAAAGGCTTGTGCTTCTTGCAGACTCTCCACCCGGCAATAGCTCGGGATAGGTATTCCAGCAGCGGACAGTACATCAGCCATCGCATTCTTATCACGTCTCGCCAGACTTTTTTCAATCCCGTTGCTGTGCAATTTAAAATGGTGGCTGAGCTTATCAGCCATAAGCACCCCAGGCTCAACGCCGGGTAGAACTTCACATAATTCGGCATCTAAGTCCCGCAGCAGGTTTTCAATATTTTTCACCGTGGCAGTGAAATCACCACCGTGAATTAGAGTTCCATCGTAATGTTCCAGTTCAGAAAGTGTCAGACGCGGTAACGGTTGTAATGTACTGAGCAAATGGACACAAAGGTAACCCTGCTCCTGAAGATAGTGGCGAAAGTACCGGCCCGGACCATAAGCATCAACGATAATAAAAAGTTTGTTACATGAAGACATAACCCGTTTCCTATTTTATTGTATGCAGTGAATTTAAATTAACCATGACGACAAGCTGACTAAAAAAATAAAGATATTAAATTTATGAACCAAACCCCAAGAAAGCACAATACTTATAAAAGAAATTGTGACATTGCCCGAAAACAAATAGCCCTGACGATAAGTGAACAAACTATAGAATCAATATTATTGATTCTATTTAGTTACTAAGCTCATATTTCAGTAATGATAAAATCATTGGCCTTGATATTACCGAAGATATTTTCCAATGGATAGCGCCTAAAACCGCAGGATGCCTGCATCTGCATGGTGCCAAAAAATTCAATGGAAAAATTGCCGTTTAGGTCACACATGCGTTAATTTAAAGTTATTCCCATAACTTGTAAATGGTAAATTAATTGCGTTTCTTATTTTATGGCCTTTCTTTTATTTTAAACCAAAACACAAATAAATTAATTAATTCACAAAATGAAAATAATAATGATGAAAAGAAAACAAAAAAGATTTTTTCAATACATTGCTCAGGGAAATCAGGTTACACAAATTATTATTGGATTAATCGCCGGGATACTGATGGCAGGGTTATTTCCCAATGCCGCAAAATCTGTCAGTTTGCTTGGCACGTTTTTTATTGGTGCCCTGAAAGCCACCGCCCCTGCATTAGTGTTAATCCTTGTCATGTCCTCAATTGCCAATCATAAAATAGGACAAAAAACTGATATCAGCCCGATTATATCACTCTACTTTATTGGCACCTTTCTTGCTGCCTGTGTCGCTGTTGTCGGCAGCATGATGTTCCCTTCAACATTGCGTTTAGTCGTCAGTGAAGTACACCTCCCCTCCCCGGAGAATATTCTCGACGTCTTGCAAGGCGTACTGATGAATATGGTGACAAACCCTATTAGCGCCCTTCAAAATGCCAACTACATCGGTATTCTGACATGGGCAGTCATTTTGGGAATTTCCCTGCGTTACAGCAAGACATCAACAAAATTAGCCCTTCAGGATATGGCAGGGGCAGTAACACAAGTTATTCGTGTCATTATTCGTTTTTCTCCCATTGGAATTTTCGGTCTGGTATCTTCAACTATAGCAACAACAGGTTTCGATGCCTTATTAAGTTATGCGCACTTACTATCCGTGTTAATTGGCTGCATGTTTTTTGTTGCTTTCGTCGTTAATCCATTGATTGTTTATTTAAAAATTCGTCGCAACCCTTACCCGCTTGTCCTTGTTTGTTTACGGGAGAGTGCCATAACGGCATTTTTTACCCGCAGTTCTACAGCGAATATTCCCATTAATATGGCAATATGCCGCCGGATGAATTTAAACGAAGATACTTATTCTATCTCCATCCCCTTGGGGGCGATTATCAACGCAGGGGGGGCGGCAGTCACAATCACGGTATTAACACTCGCTACCGTGAATACTTTGGGTATCAATGTTGACCTTCCAACAATATTTTTACTGAGTGTTATCTCCGCAATTGCTGCGTGTGGGGCTTCTGGCGTTGTCGGCGGTTCTTTACTGTTAATCCCGGTGGGATGCAGCATGTTTGGTATTTCAAATGAAATATCCATGCAAGTTGTTGCGATTGGCATGATTATCGGTGTTTTGCAGGATTCCGTTGAAACAGCATTAAACTCTTCTACGGATGTACTGTTTACTGCGGCAGTTTGCCAGACAAAATCTGATAGCCAATGAGAATCAAAAACCTCTCATTAATTCCCGTTGCATAAAAACGGTAACCGGGAAAAGTGAGTGCCGCCAACCAGCGACAACGCGAAAGAACAGGGAATCCTTCCTGATTTAACGCAAAAAAAACCGCTCACTGTTAAGCGAGCGGTTCTACGGCAAACAGTCAAATGACATTCGCCGGTTAATGCTTACTCCGAATAATGCTTACTCCGGATAATGCTTACTGAAGCAATGAAATATCCGCGACACGCAAGAACAAGTCACGTAGTTCACTTAATAGTGTCAGGCGGTTGATTCTCACTTCGTGGTCTTCATCCATCACCATCACATTGTCGAAGAACGCATCCACAACTTCACGCAGGGAAGCCAGTTCAACCAGTGCATCCTGATAGTTGCCTTCAGCAAACAGAGGGGTCAGTTTTTCCTTCAACACAACCAGGTGCGTTGCCAGTTGGATCTCTTCTGCCGCTTTCAGGACGGAAGCCTGAACGCTGTCATTCAGTTTTTCTTCTGATTTTGCCAGAATGTTGGAAACACGCTTATTCGCCGCAGCCAGAGAAACGGCCTCATCCAGAGTACGGAAATGCGTTACCGCTTTCATGCGGGCATCAAAATCAGCGGGTTGAGTCGGGCGGCGTGCCAGTACAGCCTGAATAGTATCAACGCTGTAACCCAGCTCCTGATACCAGGCACGGAAACGGCCAAGCATAAACTCAACCACATCATCCACGGCTTTCTCATTGGTCAGCTTGTCACCGTATAAACGAACCGCTTCCTCTACCAGAGTCTGGAGATCAAGGGGCAGTTTTTTCTCAACGATGATACGCAGAATACCCAATGCCGCACGGCGTAGCGCAAACGGGTCTTTATCCCCTTTCGGATGTTGGCCAATCCCGAAGATCCCTGCCAATGTATCCATTTTATCGGCAATGGCGACAGCACAGGAAACGCCGGTTGATGGCAATTCATCCCCCGAGAAGCGTGGCTGGTACTGTTCGTTCAATGCCAACGCCACATCTTCGGCCTCACCATCGTGACGGGCATAGTGCATACCCATGACACCCTGCGTATCGGTGAATTCAAACACCATGTTGGTCATCAGGTCACATTTGGACAACAGGCCCGCGCGAGCCGCATGTTCCACATCTGCGCCGATTTGTTCCGCAATCCAGCCAGACAGGGCCTGAATGCGGTCTGTTTTATCGCGCAGTGTACCCAGCTGTTTCTGGAACAGAACGGTTTCCAAACGTGGCAAATTATCTTCCAGACGCTGTTTGCGGTCTGTTTTGAAGAAGAATTCCGCATCTGCCAAACGCGGACGCACCACTTTTTCGTTACCGGAAATAATTTGCTGTGGATCAGAAGATTCGATATTGCTGACGAAAATAAAGTTCGCCATCAATTTTCCTGACTTATCGTAAACAGGGAAATATTTTTGGTCGCCTTTCATGGTATAAACCAGTGCTTCGGCAGGAACATCAAGGAATTTTTCTTCGAATTTCGCTGTCAGAACGACAGGATATTCCACCAGAGAGGTCACTTCTTCCAACAAGCTGTCATTCAGATCAGCCACACCACCAAGCTGTGCGGCAGCCTGTTCTGCATCATGTTTGATAGTCGCTTTACGCGCTTCATAATCCGCGATAACACGGCCACGCTCCTGCAAAATGGCCGGATACTGTTCAGCATTCTCAATGGTGAATTCGGCCTCACCCATAAAACGGTGACCACGGATAACGCGATCCGATTTAACACCCAGAATTCCGCCATCAATCACTTCACTACCCAGCAGCAAAGTCACTGTATGCACAGGGCGGACAAATTGGGTTTCTTTATCACCCCAGCGCATTAATTTAGGAATGGGCAATTTCCCCAGAGAGCTGCTCACCATATCAGCCAGCAGTTCTTTTGCTGCACGGCCTTTGACCTGAGCACGATAGAGCAGCCACTCGCCTTTGTCCGTGACCATGCGCTCAGCCTGAGAGACGGTAATACCGCAACCCCGTGCCCAGCCTTCCGCCGCTTTGGTCGGTTTGCCTTCGGCATCAAATGCCTGAGCAATGGCAGGACCCCGTTTTTCCACTTCACGATCTGCCTGTGCCGCCGCCAGATTTGTCACTTTCAACGCCAAACGACGAGGAGCAGCAAACCAGGTGACTTCACCATGACCCAGATTAGCGTTGTTCAATTCCGCTTCAAAATTAGCCGCGAAGGATTCCGCCAGCGAGCGCAACGCCTTTGGTGGCAACTCTTCTGTGCCGATTTCCACAAGGAAAGTCTGTTGAGTCATGATGGCCTCTCAGTCCTTATTTATAGTCTTGTTACACATAGGGAAGCCAAGCGCCTCGCGGGAGGCATAATAAGCTTCAGCAACTGATTTGGTCAGGGTGCGGATACGCAGGATATAACGCTGACGTTCAGTCACGGAAATCGCTTTACGGGCATCCAGCAAGTTGAAAGTATGGCCCGCTTTCAGAATACGTTCGTAAGCTGGCAGTGGCAGAGGAACTTCCAGTGCCAGCAGCTCCTGTGCTTCTTTTTCATATTGTTCAAAACAGGTGAACAAGAAATCGACATCGGCGTGCTCGAAGTTATAAGTGGACTGCTCAACTTCATTCTGGTGATAAATATCACCATACGTGGTTTTACCCAGCGGGCCATCGCTCCATACCAGATCGTAAACGCTGTCCACACCTTGAATGTACATCGCAAGACGTTCCAGGCCGTAAGTGATCTCGCCGGTTACCGGCTTGCACTCAAGTCCGCCAACCTGCTGGAAATAAGTGAACTGAGTCACTTCCATGCCATTCAGCCAAACTTCCCAGCCCAGTCCCCAGGCACCCAATGTCGGGTTTTCCCAGTTATCTTCAACAAAACGGATATCGTGAACGGTAGGATCAAGCCCTAACTCTTTCAAGGAACCAAGGTACAGCTCCTGAATGTTATCCGGAGATGGCTTGATGATGACCTGAAATTGGTAATAGTGCTGGAGGCGGTTTGGGTTTTCGCCATAACGACCGTCAGTCGGACGACGAGAAGGTTGCACATAAGCCGCTGCAATGGGCTCAGGCCCTAAAGCTCGCAAGCAGGTTATAGGATGAGAGGTTCCCGCGCCGACTTCCATATCCAGTGGTTGGACAATGGTACAGCCTTGACGCGCCCAGTAATCCTGTAATGTCAGGATGAGCCCTTGAAAGGTTTTGGTATCAAACTTTTGCATGTTGAATCCGCACGCGATACATAAGAATTAAACGAAAGAGGCCAGTATACCCTTTGACCGTAAGATATACAGCACTGATCTCCCCTCAATTTTGCCGCAGTATAAAAAAATCTTATTCAAGTTCCTTTACTTGTATATTTATACAGTTAAAATTAGTGTAATTATTCATCGTTATCTGCGGAGAAGGATCGCTTCATGAATAAAGAAATAACGCGTTGCGCTTGGGTCACATCCGATCCGGAGTATCAGGCCTATCATGACCATGAGTGGGGAAGGCCATTAAAAGACAGCCAAAAGCTGTTTGAGCTGATTTGCCTGGAAGGGCAGCAGGCTGGCTTGTCATGGCTCACTATCCTGAAGAAACGCGAAGGGTACAGAAAATGTTTTTATCAATTCGATCCCGTTAAAATAGCCCAAATGGATGAAGCTGATGTTGAAAAACTGATGAAAGAACCCGCTATTGTGCGTAATCGGGCCAAAATAAATGCCATTATTCATAATGCCCGTGCTTATTTGCGAATGATGGAACAAGGTGAAGATTTCAGTACATTTATCTGGCGCTTTGTGGATAACACCCCTCAAATTAACCATTGGAAAACACGGACAGATGTTCCTGCTCAGACAGCTACCTCTGATGCGCTTTCCTCCGCACTAAAAAAACAGGGGATTAAGTTTATTGGCAGCACCACTTGTTATGCTTTTATGCAAGCATCCGGCTTGGTCAACGACCATCTTGTCAGCTGTTTATGCCGCCGTTAATACCCTATTAATAACAAGGTTTTGTAGCGCATTGAATAAATAAAAAATTAGTGCATAAAAATAAAAAAAATATCACGTTAAAATATAAAGCTAGTCAGGTTTGAAATATCCAGTTTTAAAACTCGCAAAGAAATCACTATGCGATATATAAAAATATAGAATTCCGATTATTCCCCATTGCACCCTAATAATGGGCGGAGTATTGTATTTTATTCCCATCCCAAAAACAGACGTAAATATCGTTATGAAATTCTCGCAGTTCGGAAACAAGTTTACAAAAGATTCAGGCATTACCCGCCTGATGAATGATCTCAACCAAGGCCTGAGAACACCTGGTGCGATTATGCTTGGTGGCGGTAATCCTGCACATATTCCTGAAATGGATGATTATTTCCAGCAGATATTGACTGATATGACGTTAAGCGGCCAGTTGAACGAAACCCTCTGCAATTATGATGGTCCCCAAGGGAAAAATACGTTAATCAACGCACTGGCCCAAGAATTGCGGGAAAAGCTGGGTTGGGAGATCCAACCACAAAATATTGCCCTGACCAATGGCAGCCAAAGTGCTTTTTTCTATCTGTTCAACTTGTTGGCGGGCCGTACTGAGGATGGTTCAATTAAGCGCGTTCTGTTTCCTCTTGCCCCGGAATATATCGGCTACTCAGATTCGGGGCTGGATGAAGGACTTTTTGTTGCCAATAAGCCGACAATCGAACTGCTGCCCAACGGGCAATTCAAATATCACGTTGATTTTGATCACCTGAACATTTCTGAAGATATCAACCTGATTTGTGTCTCCCGACCGACTAACCCAACAGGCAATGTTATCACTGACGAAGAATTACTGCGCTTAGACGGGTTAGCCCAGCAGCATAATATTCCGTTGCTGATCGATAATGCTTACGGCGTCCCCTTCCCCGGTATTATCTTCAGCGAAGCAACCCCGCTATGGAACCCGAACATTATTCTGTGCATGAGTTTATCCAAACTTGGCCTGCCGGGTTCTCGCTGTGGGATCATCATTGCCAATGAAAAAATCATCAATGCTGTCAGTAACATGAATGGCATTATCAGTCTGGCCCCGGGGGGTGTCGGGCCGGCTATTGCACTAGAGATGATTCGACGTGATGACCTGTTCCGCTTATCGCAGAATGTCATCCAACCGTTTTATAAAAAACGGGTAAACCGCGTAATTGAGATTATCCGCCGCCATATGTCGGAAGATCGCTGCCTTATCCATAAACCGGAAGGGGCGATATTCCTCTGGCTCTGGTTCAAAAATCTGCCAATTACAACAGAGGTACTTTATCAACGCTTGAAAAAACGGAAGGTATTGATGGTCCCGGGTCATTTTTTCTTTCCGGGACTGGAGCATGATTGGCCCCATGCCCACCAATGTATGCGCATAAACTATATCCCTGATGAGGAAAAAATCGAAGAAGGCATTCGTATTCTGTCTGAAGAAATTGAAATAGCGCATCGGGAAGCAGAATACTGATTGGCGAGCTCATTCTGGCTCAGTTCATCGTCAGAATTGCAAAAACTGTCTGAGTATTGTTTCTGCTTCAATACTCAGTGGCACATTCAGTTACAAAATATTATTCAAGTTAAAAAATGCTACTCAAGTTAAAAAACGCCCGTAACAGGCGTTTTTTAACCATTCAATATTTTTTAACCATTCGATATTTTTTAATTAGCAGATATTTTTTAATTAGCAGATATTTTTTAACTGCCGATGCCATAACAGGAAATACACTTTTCCTATCATAAAACAGCTAATAAAATATAAAACATTATCAAGCTCAGAATAACGCAAATAACAAGGTTACGAATAAAGAAAGCAAACAATGCCGTAAATAATGCTCCCCACAAATAGGGATTGCTTGGAAACTCCCGTAACTCACCATTTTCCATTAAAATAATGGGCCCACAAATGGCGATAAGTAAACAAGGTGCTGAATACTTCAAAGATTCATTAATTATTTTGGGCAGTTTTACTGGCATCTTGGGCTCAAGGAAAACATAACGGTTAAAGAATATAACACCACCTAAAACAAAAATCAGAACCCAACTCATACCGACTCCTTCATTACTCTAGCGATAAACACTGAGAAAAACATTCCGCTGACGCCTGCAATAATAATAGCACCTTCAATATGAAAATAAGATAATACCATCGATAAAACCAAAGAGAAGCAAACACCACATAACACACTCATTTTCTTTATCATGGGTATGATGATCGTAATAAATGTTGCAATGATAGAGAAGTCAAGGTGATATTTATCCAGATCAGGAATGGATGATGCCATGAATATTCCAAACAGACTAAATAAATTCCAGCAGAAATAAAAACAAAACCCAGCACCAATTAAATAACTGGCTGTTAAACTTTTTTTATCTTGTTGGGCACAACTTAATGCGAATAGTTCATCAGTCAGTAAAAAACCGATGGGAATTCTATAGCGGGCTTTCAGGTTTGCGACATATTCACGCAGTGTTAACCCGTAAAGAAAGTGCTGAGAAGTAATGAAAAAAATAGAAATAATAATCGTGGCAATACTGGCCCCTGATGTCAACAAACCCAATGTAACTAATTGAGCAGCACCGGCAAACAGAATTAAAGACATGCCAATACTTTGCCCGATGGTTAAACCCGATTGAACAGCCATTGAACCCGCCAATATTCCCCAAGGAATAACCGATAAACAAAGTGGTAACATCTTATACATGCCAAGCCCAAATTCCCGCCAGGGAGAATTCTTTTGTTCGGCTGTTGCCTTTTTCATACTAAAATGGTTTTCCATTTCCGATATATTACTTTCATTTTTCATATAGTCATGCCTAATGATTAACTATTAGTTATATTACTAATTTCATACTTTATTATTAGTGATATTGAAGTGTTAGCGTGCAGTACTCACTCTTTAATGGCGATGTGATTTTGATATGTATTGCATGAGCCATCATAGCGATTTTCAAAGTTAATGAAAATGAAAAGATTTTACAGCTATCGATTTGTCAGCAAATGAGCAGGGAGGAAAAATGAAGAAATATTTTTAATATTAAGAATGTCTTAACTAATCATATCACTTTATTTGGCTGGAATGAGCCGCGGATTCAAATCATTCAGTGAATTTTAATTGGCCGGAAATGAACATAGCCCTATGCACTACAATAAAAAAGCTCCCTTAGTTAGGGGAGCAAGATGATAACGAGGACTTTTACCTGCGAACAGGACAGTAGTTATTAGAATCCTAAAAGAATTCTTCACACACAATAGGAAAGGAAAACAATCCTTGTTTATATACCTTCCCTGAACTGTGTATATTTAATCATAAAAAATATTATGTAATAGTTTGAATAAGATATGTTTTTTTACCTTAAACTTCCTCTACTATCTCAAATTCAGGTAATTCCGGCATATTTTGTGATCTAAAGCACATTTAATGTTTATTGCGTTTTTTGCTAAAAAAATGCCTGATTATCAACATTTCCCTATCTTCATATATGTCTTCGCAAGATCCCCTGAAAAATAAAAAAACATCAGGCCATATCACAGGTTCTTTTTTACACCACAAATCGATATTGATTGGCCTCATGCTATGCCTGACTAACGAACTTAATATGTGCTTAGTTAGCGCAAGTCAAAAATCTCATTTTATCTACCATCAATCAGCTGAATAGATAAACATTTCCGAAATTACCTTAAAAAGTAAACCTAAAGACAAAATTAAAGTTCCCATCACAAAAATTATTAAATTTAGCGATAAGTGCTATAGCAAACTGGATACTACCTGACTATAGTAGATAGTATTAAAAAATAAACAGCATTACAGATTTACACCTTCACACTTTGGAAAAAGTGGTGTTAAAAAGCAAATAAAGTATCTGAACATTGGCAAATTAACTCAGTGAGATCATGGAAACGATGAAAAACCGTAAAGTACTTCTATTACTGTGTACTATATTGGGGTGGTCACTTGTCACTGGTTGTTCTAGCATCATGACACACAGTGGCCCTTATCAAGGCTATTACTCTGGTGCAAGAGCCAATATTGATATGCTAAAAGATGATCAGACAGGGTGGGTCATGAAACCTATTCTTGCCGTCGACCTTCCATTCTCTGCCTTTCTGGATACACTTCTGCTCCCTTATGATTATTCTCGGGCCAATAAGAATAACGCAGAACAATCCCCTAAACATCGTATCGATATGCTGAAAAAAACCGATACAGTGCAAGCGGATCAATACCATGATGAACAAAATGCACATAACAATTATGCATCTCTTCCATGAGTGCTCATTATTCCATAACAATACTGTATTTCGATGACCTTGTATTTCGATAACACAGCATTTCACTTGTATCTCCTTGGGCATCGCTTTTAATCAGCGATACCCAATAAAACTTATTTCAATCAATCCCGGTTTCGACAACAAATACCTGCCGGTAACCCTCAACATCACGCATAAAAGCAACATAGCGATCATCCGGTGATATAACGATTGCATCTGCACAAGGGGCTTCTTCTGTACGCTGTGTTAAACGCCGGATTTCACCATTTTGACTATCACAAAGTACCACACTGTTGTCACAAACACAGGCAATAAACCGACCACGGCTATCCCAACTAAATGCAGATTGTACACCGGCATTGCCATCAGTGAGCTGTTTTGGTTCTCCTCCGTTGGGAGAAATGAACCACAACTGAACAATCCCATTGTCATCTTTCATTAAGAAACAGATTTTGCTGCCATCTGGCGAAGTCCTCAACCAATGCCGGGGAAGATTCACTATTCCCGGCCAACGATTGGCATGTGTAAACGTTAAGCGCCTCTGCGCCACTCCTGCCGGAGGCGCTGGCAATGTTGTTTCAGTGCCGGCCAAAGGATAATTGCCTGCAACAGCGTAATCGTCATCGCTTTCCGGTAAATCAACGAGATAAATTTCAGGTATCTTTTCACCGTTTTCATTGCGGGTATCCCCAATAAAAGCCAACGCCCAACGCTGCCACTGACCATTATCTTTGAGATAACCCCGTTGCCCGACCCATCCTTCTTCATAAGCCCGATTGATGTCATCACTGCCGGGACGGGGATGTTCGGTTGTTTGGCTGACAACAACAGAAAAATAGCTGCCATCGTATTCTCTCGGATGTTTTTTCGCGGATATCACTGGTTTTAATGGGACAGCCACAGCGACATTGCGTAAGTCGCGTGCAGGATCAAGCTCATGCATAACATGATCGTTATAGGTGAAACTTAAACGACTGCCATCAGGACTGAAAACATGGACATGAGTGCCTCCACGTAAAGCGCCTGCGGTATAGGGAGGGGTAATATCCATTGCATCAATGTTAACCGCCACATTTGGCCGCTCCTCGGAAACAGTGACTCCCCGACGATGGTGGAAATCATACTGCCACTGGGCATCTGGTTTTTCCGGGCCATGAATGAAGGCATAACGAACCGGATCTTTCTGGCTCACCGTCACAACACCAACATGAGCCCCTTCTCCGGCCAAATGGACAACTTCAATTTGCCCGTTATCAACATGAATTTTTTCTATCGTTAAACCAGTAAAAGATGTCCCATCAGGACGAACATCGTATACCAACCATTGGCTGTCAGGTGTCCAGACATTTATATTGGTTATCTGATGGCTACGATTATCAAATGTAATCTGACGTTCTTTAAAGGCCATTTTCTCCACCTTATATTCAGAGGTTTCGGATAATAAAATCTAATTTTATTGAAATTTAACTAAAAAAATTCAGTCGAGACGTTATTATTTCAACAGTACTCTTTACCTCTACGTTATTCCATTTGGCTAAACTTATGCTACTCAGTGTCCTTTATATCATTGGTATTACAGCCGAAGCCATGACCGGCGCCCTAGCCGCAGGCCGTCGGAAAATGGATGTATTCGGTGTCATCATTATTGCTTCCGTGACCGCCATCGGTGGTGGCACAGTCCGCGATATTATTCTCGGCCATTATCCTCTTGGTTGGGTAAAAAACCCAGAATACATCGTGACTGTTGCTTGCGCTGCCGTGCTCACAATCTGGGTTGCTCCAATGATGAAACATCTACGTCGCTTATTTCTTATCCTTGATGCTATTGGTTTAATTGTCTTCTCTATTATTGGTGCACAAATCGCATTAGAAATGCATTACAGCCCTATCATCGCAGCGATTGCTGCTGTCATTACCGGCGTTTTTGGCGGAGTGTTGCGCGATATGTTTTGTAATACCATTCCCTTGGTATTCCAAAAAGAGATTTATGCGGGTGTCTCCTTTGCCGCAGCCTGGCTCTATATCGCTTTATTGAACACGCCCTTGCACCCGAACAGTGTCGTTCTAATCACTCTGATTGCCGGACTCACTGCCCGATTGATCGCTATTCGTTATCGCCTCGGCCTGCCTATCTTTAATTATGATGGTATGGATCACTGATAGCACCATCGTCTTTCAGGTTGCAGCTTTACTGCCTGCAACTTGAAAACCATCAGGTATAAACTTTAAGAATTTCTCCGCTTAAACCACATCATTTATATATCCACATCATTTATGCGTAAGCTAACTGTCTGTATACCGAATAAAAATTAGTGAGAATCATCCCTATATCTCATTAATCCCATAGATAATTAAAGTACGAATAACCGCCTCAATATCAGGATGTTGCAAGAAAGCCACAACCTTTTCTTTTTGTTTCACTGTCCATGAATTTGACTTTTTCTCATCCGTATCTGAAAAATATTCTTCCCACTGCCATCCTTTTTTATCCTTGTAACGGCTGGCATAAGGAAGGCCGATGGCTTCGCGCCACAAGGGCAAGGGCTGTAATTTTGCTTGCTGGAATTGAGAAAAAATCAACCCGGCACGCTTGCTCCCGATATTTGCCACTGTAGAAAGTTGCTCTTTATCCAATGACAGCCAATCCGTTAAATTCGTTACCAAGCCATTCGTGACTAAAGCGGACCATGTGCCCTGCCCAATACCTTTCATTTTCAATTTTTCCCCCTGCCATGTCAGGCGGGCAATAAATTGCTGGCGGCAATGAGAATTTAAATGATGTGCATCATCTGTCTGGTTCAGTGACAAGCAGCTGAGAAAATGATAATCGCGCTCGTCCGGTAACTGGATATTTGAACGCTCAGCAATACGCCACACCACTTTATCGAGTTTAGGTATTCCATGCCCGGCCAAAGCGACAGTAATTTTATCGCCGGGATAAACATTCCATTGTTTCCAACGTCTGATTGAACCAATATTAATGTGGCTAACCTGACGATCATCTACCTTCACTTTCTCCAGTGCTAAGACAACGGATATTCTTCCCGTTCTCCCTACCGTGAAATTAACATTTTTTACGGTCGTCACTTGCTGTCGCAGCGGATATTTCCATGCAACGGCCCAACTGTTTGAACCGGAGCGCCATTGCCGGCCGGCCGGTTCAATTTCCTGCCGCAATACAATGCCATCGCTAGCAAAAGGAAGAGGTTGAGTAAAATATTCCTTCCATTTTTTCTCTGCATCTTCTGCACTCTCGATAGGGTGACTGTATTGCTGAACAATGGGAAAGCCCATCAACGCCAATTGTTCCAGTTTATTGGTCATCTCATCTGGCCCATCCGGCCAACTCCAGATGAAAATACCTACGTGCTCAAGCTCTGGCACAGGTGAATTACGCATCATCAACCCTGCAACTTTACTGCGCAAACCCTGACTGCCGGCAACAGATTGCTGGTGAAGTGCCTGTTGCCAGAACAGCTCACCCTGCAATACCAAACGTTCCGGCGCATTTTTTATCTGTTTGGGAATACTGGGAATAAACGGGCTTTTATCCATCCAGTCTGTTCCTTCCTTGCTATCACCACGGCTAATCAGCTGTACCAACTGGCCTTTTTCATAAACCAATGTGACTGCGACACCATCAATTTTAGGTTGCAACCAAACCTTCTCTCGTCCCTGTAGCCACTGCCTGACTTCCTTTATATCTTTCAGTTTATGCAACCCTGTGTGTTGGACGGGATGCTGTTGTTTTCCCTCTTCTGCAATCGTAACGGTAAAGGGATGACTGGATTTCTGCTTTAAACACCCCTGCCAGAGCGCCAAAGTTTCCAATAATTGGTCATAAATCTCATCATCTATTTCACTGATACCCTGCTGGCGATAAAGGTGATTCCATTTCACCACTTGCGTTGTCAATTGAGTAATTTCATGCTGAAGCTTATCTTGTGGCCATACAGCGCAATCGGTTTTATTGGCAAATACAGCGGGCACGCCAGCCAGCAATATCCAGAAAGTGATAAAAAAATGAATGAAAAAGTTAAGCATCCTTGCTCCATCGGCTCCTAAAACACGGGCAAAGAATAGAAAAAGGAATGACTTTTACCAATATGGAAATGAAGGGTTTGCGAAGCATTTCGAAAAATAAACTGACAATTTCTGCAACCATTTATTTTTTCTGAAAATGTTTTGCAAAATATTCCTTTATTCTCAGTTTGTTTAGAAAAAATTTTGTTGAAATGTTCGTTGCCATGTATTGTAACGCTGCATGGATTAACGTATCCGTGTATACTATGTGGGATTTTATATTCCTGCGCTTGCATTTATTTATACCCAATCAGTCAAGAAATCATCATGAACCAAGGAACGTTATATATTGTTTCTGCGCCGAGTGGAGCAGGTAAATCAAGCCTCATTCAGGCTTTATTAAAAACTCAGCCGTTGTATGACACGCAGGTTTCTGTTTCGCATACAACACGCCAAGCTCGTTCGGGCGAAAATCATGGTGAACATTATTTTTTCGTCACAGTAGACGAATTTCAGAATATGATCAGCCATGATGAATTTTTGGAATATGCCTGTGTTTTTGGTAACTATTACGGCACATCCCGAAAAGTCATCGAAGATACACTCGCCAGTGGCGTTGATGTTTTTCTTGATATTGACTGGCAAGGTGCGCAGCAAATCCGTCAGAAAATGCCGGCAGCCCACAGTATTTTCATTCTTCCGCCATCCAGGGAAGAGTTACTCCGCCGCCTGCGCGGACGCGGGCAAGATAGCGAAGAAACCATTGCTAAACGCATGGCTCAGGCTGTCGCGGAGATGGAACATTACAACGAATATGATTACATCATCATCAACGATGATTTCAATACGGCACTGGCCGATTTACAATCTGTTATTCGTTCAGAGCGTCTGCGATTAGATCGTCAGACTCAGCGGCATGATGCCTTAATCAGCAAATTATTGGCAGACTGAACCAAGTTTCAGTATTATGCCCAGTCATTTATTTATCTGTGGAGTAGCACACATATGGCACGCGTAACTGTTCAAGACGCAGTAGAAAAAATTGGTAACCGTTTTGACCTGGTGTTGGTCGCTGCTCGCCGAGCACGCCAACTGCAATCCGGTGGCAAAGATCCTCTCGTTCCGGAAGAAAACGATAAGATGACTGTTATCGCTCTGCGTGAAATCGAGCAAGGCCTCATCAACAACAAAATTCTTGATGTTCGTGAACGTCAGGAACAGCAAGAACAAGAAGCAGCAGAAATCAAAGCCGTTTCTGCTATCGCTGAAGGTCGTCGTTAATTTTACGGTAGGTCTGCCTTGTACCTGTTTGAAAGCCTGAATCAGCTAGTTCTGAAATATTTGCCTGAAGATCAAATCGATCTGCTTAAACAGGCCTATGTGGTTGCGCGGGATGCCCACGAAGGGCAGGCCCGCTCTAGTGGTGAGCCTTATATTACTCACCCTGTTGCTGTTTCTTGTATCCTGGCCGAAATGCGTCTTGACCATGAAACACTGATGGCAGCACTTCTGCATGACGTGATTGAAGATACTCCGACGACCTTTCAGGACATAGAACAGTTATTTGGCACGGCCGTTGCGGGTTTAGTAGAAGGTGTCTCTAAACTGGATAAGCTGAACTTCCGTGACAAAAAGGAAGCACAGGCTGAAAACTTCCGCAAAATGATCATGGCAATGGTGCAGGATATTCGCGTCATTTTGATCAAACTGGCAGACCGAACACACAATATGCGAACCCTTGGCTCCTTGCGCCCTGATAAACGGCGGCGCATTGCCAGGGAGACGCTGGAAATTTATAGCCCTCTGGCTCACCGTCTGGGTATTCATCATCTAAAAACAGAGCTGGAAGAGCTTGGGTTTGAAGCCCTGTATCCTAACCGTTACCGCGTAATTAAAGAGGTTGTGAAAGCCGCCCGTGGTAACCGGAAAGAGATGATCCAGAAAATTCTATCTGAGATCGAAGGCAGATTGACGGATGCAGGCATTCAGTGTGCCGTCAACGGCCGGGAAAAACACCTCTACTCTATCTATCGCAAGATGCACCTGAAAGAGCAGCGTTTTCATTCCATCATGGATATTTACGCCTTTCGGGTCATCGTTGATAATCTTGATACCTGCTATCGCGTACTGGGGCAAATGCACAGTTTATATAAACCGCGCCCCGGCAGAGTAAAAGATTATATTGCCATTCCCAAAGCCAACGGCTATCAATCCTTGCATACCTCTCTTATCGGCCCGCATGGCGTACCCGTTGAAGTTCAGATCCGTACCGAAGATATGGATCAAATGGCTGAAATGGGGGTTGCAGCACACTGGGCTTATAAAGAGCAGGGAGAATCGGGCACAACCGCGCAGGTTCGTGCTCAACGCTGGATGCAGAGCCTGTTGGAACTCCAGCAAAGTGCCGGTAGTTCATTTGAATTTATTGAAAGCGTAAAATCCGATCTGTTTCCTGATGAGATTTACGTATTCACACCTGAGGGGCGTATTGTTGAATTACCCGCAGGGGCAACACCTGTCGATTTTGCCTACGCCGTCCATACGGATATCGGCCACGCCTGTGTGGGTGCTCGTGTTGATCGTCTGCCTTATCCTCTCTCACAAACACTCAGCAGTGGGCAAACTGTCGAAATAATCACAGCACCAGGGGCTCGCCCTAATGCTGCATGGCTGAATTTTGTCGTCAGCTCCAAAGCAAGGGCTAAAATCCGTCAATTACTGAAAAACCTAAAACGGGATGATTCTGTCGGATTGGGGCGTCGCCTACTCAACCATGCCCTTGGCAATGGAACCAAAATTACCGATATTCCACAGAAAAACATCAACAAAGAACTGGCAAGGATGAAACTCGCCACATTGGATGATTTGCTGGCGGAAATCGGCCTTGGCAATGCCATGAGCGTGGTCGTTGCCCGTAATTTATTACTGGGTGCAGAAGATGCTGAAGAAAAAACCCCTAATGGCAACAACAACATAAATCGCAAACTGCCCATCAAAGGGGCTGATGGTATTTTAATCACGTTTGCCAAGTGCTGCCGCCCAATTCCGGGCGACCCCATTATTGCCCACATCAGCCCAGGAAAAGGGTTGGTCATCCATCACGAATCCTGCCGTAATATTCGTGGCTACCAGAAAGAACCTGAAAAATTCATGCCCGTAGAGTGGGATAAAGATATCAATAGCGATTTTATCGCCGAAATTAAGGTTGATATGTTTAACCATCAGGGTGCACTGGCAAATCTGACCGCAGCCATTAACGATGCAAACTCCAGCATTCAAGGTATGAATACGGAGGAAAAAGATGGCCGTGTTTATTGTGCTTTCATCAGGCTGACCACCAAAAACCGTATCCAACTGGCAAATATCATGCGCAAGATACGTGTCATGCCAGATGTTATGCGAGTCAGCCGTAACCGAAATTAGAGGTTATGAATCCTAAACGTTACGCACGTATTTGCCAGATGATGGCAATGCGCCAATCTGACCTGACAATTTGTTTAGAAGAAGTCCATAAACCCCATAACGTATCCGCCGTCATTCGTACAGCGGATGCCGTGGGTATCCACCAAATCCATACCGTCTGGCCCAACGAGCAATTAAGAACCCAACTCTCTTCTGCTGCCGGCAGCAATAGCTGGGTTAGTGTGAAAACGCACACTACGATTGAGCAGGCTGTCCAGCAATTTAAATCCAATGGAATGCAAGTTCTGGCAACCCACCTTTCTGATAAGGCCATTGATTTCCGCCAAATTGATTATACTAAACCGACATGCATTATCATGGGGCAGGAAAAAAAGGGAATTTCAAAACAGGCCATCGCGTTGGCAGATCAAGACATCATCATTCCAATGGCGGGTATGGTGCAATCACTGAATGTTTCGGTTGCTTCTGCACTGATCCTGTATGAAGCACAGCGACAGCGTCAATTGGCGGGAATGTATCAACGAGAAGAAAGCTCTCTGTCCAAAGAAGAACAACAAAAGTTGCTTTTCGAGGGAGGCTATCCCGTTTTGGCTGCCGTTTCTCGCCGTAAGGGGCTGGAACAACCATTAATTGATCAACAAGGGCAGATCATAGCAAGTGAATCTTGGTGGGCAGCCATGCAAGCAACAACGGCGCCATCAAAAAGGAAATAAATCACACTAACGGAGATTTGTATGAAAGGCCAATTACTTGATGCCATCCCTTTAACAACCCTGCGCGGTGTCGGAGAGAGTCAGGTGACTAAACTTGCCAAATTAGGGTTGGTCAATCTACAGGATTTGTTGCTGCATCTGCCTCTCCGTTATGAAGACCAGACACGATTGTATACTATCAATGAACTGTTGCCCGGCACATATGCAACAGTCACTGGTGAAGTATTGCGAACCCATGTGATCTTTGGCCGCCGGCGCACGATGACCTGCCAGATAAGTGATGGTACAGGTATATTGACCCTGCGTTTTTTCAATTTCACAGCTGCCATGAAAAATAATTTGGCCGAAGGAAAACACGTTGTTGCTTATGGGGAGATTCGTCGGGGAAATCAGGGGCCGGAAATCATTCATCCTGAATATAAGGTCCAGCAACACGCTGACCGTATTCAGTTGCAAGATACGCTAACACCTATCTATCCCACTACGGAGGGCGTGCGCCAAACAACGCTGCGCAAGCTGATTGAACAAGCATTGGAGATACTGGACGCCTGTGCCATCAACGAATTATTGCCCGAAGAATTCAGCCGCAAAATAATCAGCCTGCCCAATGCCCTGCATACATTGCACCGCCCCCCTCCGGATATCTCACTGATTGACTTAGAGAAAGGCCGTCACCCTGCCCAAAACCGGCTGATTCTTGAAGAGTTGCTGGCACACCATTTAAGTATGCTGGCTGTCAGGGCCGGGGCACAGCGCTTTCACGCTCAACCACTTACTGCAAACAATACATTGAAGCAGCAACTTCTCGCCCAGTTGCCATTCTCACCAACAAATGCCCAAAATCGGGTCGTTGCCGAAATAGAATGTGATTTGGAAAAAAATGTTCCCATGATGCGCCTGATACAGGGCGATGTGGGATCAGGCAAAACACTGGTGGCAGCTCTTGCCGCAGTGCGTGCCATTGTTCATGGTAAACAGGTTGCATTAATGGCCCCCACAGAATTGCTGGCGGAACAACATGCCAATACTTTTCGCAACTGGCTGGAGCCACTCGGTTTTCAGGTCGGCTGGCTTGCAGGCAAGCAGAAAGGCAAAGCACGTCAGGCACAGCAAGAAGCCATTGCGGGTGGTCAAGTGAGCATGGTCGTCGGTACTCATGCGATGTTTCAAGAGCAGGTCAAATTTGCAGGATTGGCACTGGTTATCATTGATGAACAACACCGCTTTGGGGTTCATCAACGTTTGGCATTATGGGAAAAAGGCCGCGAACAAGGTTTCCATCCCCATCAGTTAATCATGACAGCAACCCCCATTCCGCGCACACTGGCAATGACTGCCTATGCGGATTTAGACACATCCATCATTGATGAATTACCTCCGGGGCGGACCCCGGTAACCACTGTTGCCATCCCTGACACTCGCCGGAACGATATTATCCAGCGCATCAAAAGTGCCTGTTTGGATGAAGGACGCCAAGCTTACTGGGTGTGCACTCTGATTGAAGATTCTGATGTATTGGAAGCTCAGGCAGCGCAGGCAACCAGTGAAGAATTGGCACTGGCATTGCCGGAACTGAAAATCGGTTTGGTTCATGGCAGAATGAAACCCGCAGAAAAGCAGGCCATCATGGAGGCTTTCAAACAAGGTGAATTGCAATTGTTGGTCGCCACCACGGTCATTGAAGTTGGCGTAGATGTTCCAAATGCCAGCCTGATGATCATTGATAACCCTGAGCGATTAGGATTAGCACAGTTGCATCAGCTTCGCGGGCGTGTTGGCCGTGGTGCTATTGCTTCACATTGTGTTCTGCTCTATAAAACACCGCTGACCAATACGGCCAAAATACGTCTGCAAGTTTTGCGTGACAGTAATGATGGTTTTGTCATTGCCCAGAAAGATCTGGAAATTCGCGGGCCGGGGGAATTATTGGGTACACGCCAAACGGGTAACGCAGAATTCAAAATTGCGGATTTATTGCGGGATCAAAGTATGCTGCCTGAAGTGCAACGCATCGCTCGCTACATCCACCAACACTATCCAGAACATGCCAAGGCTCTGATTGAGCGTTGGCTGCCGGATCGCTCGCAATATAGTCATGCCTGAATACCGGCAAGAGTCTCAATAATAAAAATGGTCATGATAAATAAGTAAAAAAATGCCGCTGAATTCACAGCGGCACATACAACCCATAACTTCAGGCAAGTTGAAAATAGTTCAATTTAACCTGCAACAGATGGGAATATCGGTAACAGCAGGTAGAGCTTGATAACCGCTGCGTTAACGATATCAATAAAGAATGCCCCAACCATTGGCACCAGAAGAAATGCCACATGGGATGGTCCGAAACGGTCAGTAATCGCTTGCATATTCGCGATAGCTGTTGGTGTTGCTCCTAAACCAAAACCACAGTGCCCAGCGGAGAGTACTGCCGCATCAAAATTTTTGCCCATAACCCGATAAGTGACGAAAATGGCATATAGAGCCATAACCACTGCTTGTACAGAGAGAATGATCAACATTGGCAATGCAAGGGAAGCTAATTGCCACAATTTGAGACTCATCAATGCCATCGCAAGGAACAGTGACAAACTGACATTACCCAATACGGAAACGGCTCGGTCAAATACCCGATAGAAACCCAGTAACGACAGACCATTGCTGAGAACTACCCCGACAAACAGAACACACACAAAATTAGGTAATTCAAAAAGACTACCTTTTAATGCGTCCTGAATATATTTACCAGCCAACAGACAGACAGAGATCATGGCAATGGTTTCCAACATGACCAATGGCGTTATCAACCTGCCAGTATACGGTTTCTCAAATGCAGTCGGGAGCTCTGCGTCATCCGCGCTCAAACCTGGTGTTTTGGTATTTTTCACTAAAAAACGTGCGACCGGGCCACCAATCAGGCCACCTAAAACCAATCCAAACGTCGCACAAGCCATTGCGACTTCTGTCGCACTCGTAAATCCATATTTTTCAGTGAATATTTGCCCCCATGCAGCCCCCGTTCCATGACCGCCTGAAAGTGTTATGGTACCAGCCAACAGCCCCATCAACGGATCGAGGCCCAGCATTTTCGCCAGTGCGATGCCCACAGTGTTCTGCACCAGCAGTAAGCCAACAACCGCAATGATAAAAAAGATCAGGGATTTTCCGCCTGCTTTCAGGCTGGCAAGGTTCGCGTTCAAGCCAATTGTGGCAAAGAACGTCAACATAAGGGGATCTTTGAGGGATAAATCGAAATCGATTTCCCAATTGATGAATTGTTTTACTGCCAACAGTACAAAAGCGATTAATAGTCCGCCTGCAACGGGTTCAGGGATCGTATATTTCTCAAGAAATGAGACTGATTTTACAAGTTTTCTTCCTAGTAGCAAAACAAGTGTGGCAGCAACGAGCGTGCCATAAATATCCAGATGATACATTTATGTACCCCATCTATTGTTAATATTATGTAAATTTAATGTGACGTTATAATCATCCTGTAAAAACGCCAAGAGCAGGTAAGGGGTGGATTAGAAAGAAAATCATTAATAAACACAAGTTAAAACATTTAAAAATGTGACGGAATTAAGTCGTTTTCCATAAACAAAACTTTACGCAAACGATTGCTTTAATGGCGTAGATCATTAAAATGTTTCTTTTTGTTCATCTGGAATGTCACAACATGGTAAACCTAGCCAGTGAGTCCAATTCAGCCGCCGTCTCCGATAAATCACACAATGAATTAATTTATCGTCTCGAAGATAAGCCTCCCTTTCCACAAGCTTTATTTGCCGCATTCCAACATTTACTTGCGATGTTCGTTGCGGTTATTACTCCGGCGATGTTGATTTGCCAAGCTCTCGGGCTTCCCAAACAAGATACTCAGCACATCATCAGCATGTCCCTGTTTGCTTCAGGACTGGCATCACTCATTCAAATTCGATCCTGGGGGCCTGTCGGCTCTGGTTTACTTTCAATTCAGGGAACCAGTTTTAATTTCGTCGCCCCATTGATCATGGGAGGATTGGCATTAAAAAATGGGGGAGCAGATACGCCAACAATGATGGCCGCCCTGTTTGGTACGCTGATGCTGGCTTCTGTAACCGAAATTTTGCTGTCCCGCGTACTTCATCTGGCCAGGAGAGTCATCACACCACTGGTATCCGGTATTGTTGTCATGATTATTGGACTTTCTCTGATTCAGGTCGGGTTAACTTCAATCGGCGGAGGCTATTCAGCTATTCAAAATGGTACATTTGGGGCGCCCAAAAGTCTGTTGTTAGCGGGCATTGTACTTGCCGTCATCGTATTGCTGAACCGTCAGAAAAACCCTTATTTACGCATTGCATCTTTAGTTATTGCCATGGGCGTTGGCTATTTGGTGGCTTGGTATATGGACATGCTGCCTGCCCCGACACAAAAAGAAGAGACGCCAGTCATCACCATCCCCTTACCTTTTTATTATGGGCTTTCATTTGACTGGAACCTGCTTATCCCGCTTATTCTGATCTTTATGGTGACATCGCTGGAAACGATTGGCGATATCACGGCAACCTCTGATGTATCAGGGCAGCCAGTCAGTGGTCCGCTGTATATGAAGCGCATCAAGGGTGGAGTATTGGCAAATGGCCTGAATTCGATGGTTTCTGCGGTGTTCAATACGTTTCCCAATTCCTGCTTCGGCCAGAATAATGGCGTTATCCAGTTGACCGGCGTTGCCAGTCGCTATGTCGGTTATCTGATTGCCTCTATGCTTATTCTGTTAGGGCTGTTTCCTGATGTTGCCGGCTTTGTACAGAAAATTCCTGAACCTGTTTTAGGCGGAGCAACAATTGTCATGTTTGGCACTATCGCCGCTTCGGGCATCAGAATTGTTTCCCGTGAACCACTTAATCGTCGTGCAATCATGATCATTGCGCTGTCGTTATCTGTCGGTTTAGGTATCTCTCAACAGCCGTCAATATTGCAGTTTGCCCCTGATTGGGTGAGAAATTTACTCTCTTCCGGGATTGCCGCAGGCGGGCTGACCGCAATTCTGCTTAATTTGATTTTTCCTCAAGAAAAATAACGGAAAGGCCTCCTTCATACTCCCGTTTGCCCTGCGGGAGTTTTTGCATTTATTTTGCGTAGCCATTCGCAATATCGAGACGAATTTCCCTAAAAATACCCTAATTGATACTTTTAATAGAATCTCCTATTGAGTGCCTATTCGTTTTGCGGCATAAAAGAGTGACTGTTGGGGCCATGCGGAGATGAAATCATGAAGTGGTTAAGAAAATGTTTTGCTACTCTTCTACTGTTGTTTATCTTGGCAGTGATTACTCTCTATATTGTTCTCCAAACACATTGGGGAGCAAAACAATTAAGCCAATGGCTAAGCAAACAAGGGCATTATCAGGTCAGTATTGAAAGCATCAGCCACAGCTGGTTGCAACCTGCCACTCTGGCATTCAGCCATGTTGACATCCGGGATAAACAAAGTGATTTTTCACTCAGTGCCAATACCATCAATCTCGATTTCAAATGGCAACATCTGCTGACGCTGCAAAATTTCCATCGCCTGATATTACAACAAGGAACGTTAGTTCTCTCGGAAAGACAATTGCCGCCTCCCTTGCAGGCAGATATTTTGCAACTGAACCAAATGGATATTCAGTTAAACACCCCAAACATTCATGTTGAAGGAAAAAATATCACTGGTGGCATTACTCCTTGGTCACCTACGGCAAGTTCCCCATTCGGAAATGGGCAATACCAGTTCAGCGCCAATACCCTCCACTTGAACGGCGTTCCTATTGAGAATATCATGATGCAAGGCCGTTACCACGATAAATCCCTCATTATTGATACTTTTGGCGCCACTTTTTTACAAGGGGCTATCTCCGGGGATGGGCAATGGTTACCCAATGGCGGCTGGCAGTGGAACAATTTCCTGATCAATGATATTCGCTGGCAATCCCCCATGACGTTAAATGCATTGAAGGAAAAAATTACCCATCTTCCTCCAATACACGTTAAAGACCTCAATATCACCAATGCCAAGCTACAAGGAAAAAATTGGTCGATTGATTATTTAAACAGCACCATAAAAAATCTCGGGCTGGTCAATGGAAGCTGGGATGCTGAAGATGGGCTGGTTGATTTCAATGTCATGAATATGGTGTTCAATAACGCAGAGTTCAGCGATACGCTCGGAAAACTCCATTTTTCTGGTAATACGTTGGCAGTTTCCAACCTGACGACCCGCTATCAAAAAGGGTTTTTCAATATCCAATCTGAATGGGATCGCCAAAACCGCCAACTGACCATCAAAGACAGCTCAGTGACCGGCCTGTTTTATATTTTGCCTTCAACATGGCTCAATGACTTAACACAAGCTGCACCAGAATGGATTTCCGCCCTGAAACTACAAGATATTACCTTCAATAACACCTTGTTGATTGATACCAATCCCCGCTTTCCATTTCAGCTCACCACCCTTTCAGGCCATATTGATACCATGAATATCCTGAAAAACGGCCATTGGGGTTTGTGGAATGGTCAGGCCTCTTTGCAAGCCACAGGGGGAACATTCAACAAAATTGAACTCAGGCATCCTTATATCCAATTACACGCGACTGATGACAAAATAACCATTGATAAACTCAATGCATTCACAGGCGACGGGCTATTAAAAGCAACAGGGACGGCAGAGCAACAAACGGCCCATACGCCTTTTAAGCTTGCTTTCAGGGGCATGAATGTGGATTTAAGCCTATTGCCACACTGGGGCTGGCAGCCGCTTAATATCCAAGGGGAAGGGAATTTTTCACTCTCTGTCACAGGTGACCTTTCTGCTGATGATATTGAGCAAACCATCAACGGCACTCTGGACGCTGACAATAAATCATCTGACAAAGAGTCACAATCGATTAAACAAGGTTTGATTTCAACGAGTCACAGCTCACCAACTGCGGACTCTGCGGGTACACCTTCCACTGAATGACCACACAGTAGGGCAGCCGATAAAAACACAAAATCAGGGCTGCCCCGGTTCAAACCATATACTCAATGGATTCCAAATTGTCGCCCCTGCATCTTGCAATCCATTGAGTATAGCCTCTTTCAATCAACAGTCAGTCGACAGTTGCAGCAAAACGTTCGGGAGGCAGGACCATATAAGTACCGGTAAACACACTGCCTATGCCATGCTCACCACTCAATTCTACTTCAAGTTTAACGCGTGCTTTACTTCCCCGGGCAAGACGAGCCAGATCACCACTCATATTATTAAAATTTGCGGTTGCACTGGGACGCCCTGTAATCGGTTGCCGGTAACGGATATTGGCATCTACCAGAATAATATCTCCCCCCAGCTGACGCTCCTGTAACAACAACCAAATCAGCCCCCATGCCGTGAGTGTGGCCTGCGAAAAGAGACTGCCTGCAAAAATAGTATTATGTGGATTTTGGTTTCCAGCTTCTGGCATTGTTGTCATAAAACTCTGGCCAGTATATTGAGTGATCCGCAGCCCCATCTTTTCACTCAAAGGAATATGTTTATACCAGGCTTGCTGCAATTCGGCACACCAGTCCGGGCGATGCAGGATATCATCAAGGCTCATGATCGGTTTGATCATCAGGAAATGGTTAATCGGTGTCGTCTTGGCTCCATTGATTAACCCCCGGTTTTGGAAACCCAATTTATTGAAGAAATCAACTGAGTCTTCCCGCGCACTGCATACAACCCTTTTTACCCCTTCCTGTCTGGCGACTGACTCCAGCGCCATCGCAATCAGTGTGCCCAAACCTTTCCGTTGCACACTGGGGTGTACCGCCAGAAAACGGATAGCGCCTTCACTGTCCGCGTTGATGTATAAGCGCCCGACCGCGACAGGATGACCGTGTTCATCCACCACCATTTGATGATGAGCTATAGAATCATAACCATCTTTCTCTGAACCAATGGGCTGGTGAAGCGGCTTGCGCAACATTTCCCAACGGAATTGGTAATAGGATTCCAACTCTTGTTCTGTTTGAGGTACTCTCAGGTGGTACATAGAAACAGCCCCTTATCTTGTGTGATGTCATGTATATACCCTTCGTCTTTCAAGTTGCCTCTTTGTTGTCTGCGCTCATTCACTCCGGTCACATAGTTATCTATGCTCCCGGAGATTCATTCCCTTGCCGCCGAGATGCAACTTGAAATCCATTGGGTATAGTCAGGGAAATATATGCAGCACACGGTGGGTTATTTTACACTTGCAACCAAAAAGTCACGGGTCCGTCATTTGTCAGACTGACCTCCATATCCGCAGCAAATTTCCCCGTTTCTGTTTTTACACCAGTTTTACGGCATTGTTCAACAAAATAGCGATATAACTCATTTGCTTTTTTAGGTTCAGCCCCACTAGAAAAGCTTGGTCTCAAACCTTTTTGGGTGTCCGCAGCCAAGGTAAATTGGGACACCACCAGTAAATTGCCCTGAGCCTGCTGAACATTCAGGTTCATTTTGCCTTGTTCATCACTGAATACCCGATATCCCATGACTTTTTCGCATAAACGTTGTGCTTTCTGCTCGTTGTCATCTTTCTCAACGCCAAGTAACACCAGTAATCCCTGTCCGATTTCCCCAATAGTTTCATTTTCAACAACAACTTTTGCCTGTGTTACGCGCTGTATTAATGCAATCATTTTTCTTACCTGAAAACCTTGCTCTGCTTAAGTAAAGGGATAAAAAGGAAAACCCCTTCCGTGATGAACAGGAGACATTATTGTTCTGTAGGAAGCGAAAAATCATGAACCTTAAAATAATCAGGAATAACATTCCTGTCAGCCACATGAACAGCATGGATACCTGATTTTTTCGCAGCTTCAACATGCTCTAAAACATCATCAAAGAATATGGCCTGATCTGGCGCTATATTTTCTTTTTCAAGGACATATTTAAAAATATCGGTATCGGGTTTACGCATCCCCAATTCCTGAGATAAATAAAGACAATCGGCAGCAGTTGCGATCTCAGGATAATGGATTGGCCAATAATCAAAGTGCAGACGGTTTGTATTTGACAGAACCACTACGCGATGCCCCTGTTCACGCAAGTTTTTCATCAACTCAATGACTTCCTGCCTGACGCCAATGAAAATTGCCTGCCAACCCTCCGCAAACTGCTCAAAACTGAGTGAAACCTCCATTTCATCACACATGATTTCAGCAAATTCGCGATCACTGATTTGGCCGCATTCATGTTTCTCAACAGCGTCTCCCGATGAAAATTTCGGGGTCAATGTTGCCAAAGGTGTTCCACTCAACGTACTCCAGACAGCTAATGCTCTTTTAAAATCAATATCAATAATGACATTACCCATATCGAAAATGTACAGCATAACGCCTCCTGATTGATGCTCACCGTTTGCTACTTTTAGCATAATTCTATTAAGAAAAAAGGATAAGTTGACAAAAAAACAAGAGAATGACTTTTTGGTGAGTTGTTGTTGAGGAGGCGCTGATGGAACATTACTGATGATAAATTGCAAGTAAAGGGGGCCGGCAACACATCATGAATAGCTTATTGAAACTGAGCGGGAAGAAAATGAGAGAGATGAAAAAAATTAAAAACTCAGGGTGCCGGAACACCCTAAGCTATTCATGTTCAACTTGCCATTACGCAATGCGTATTAAGCAATTAAGCGTCTTTGCTACGACTCGCACGGCGACGATCGTTTTCAGTCAAATGACGTTTACGCAGGCGAATTGACTGCGGAGTCACTTCAACCAGTTCGTCGTCATCGATGAATTCCAGCGCCTGCTCCAGTGATTTCTTAATATGTGGAGTCAGTGTTGTCGCTTCATCAGTACCTGACGCACGCATGTTAGTCAGTTTCTTACCGGTCAGACAGTTAACGGTCAGGTCGTTAGAACGTGAGTGAATACCGATGAGCTGGCCTTCATACACTTCAGTACCGTGACCCAGCAGCAATTTACCACGCTCCTGAAGGCTGTACAGTGCGTAAGCAACCGCTTTACCCTGACCATTGGAGATCAGTACACCGTTTTGACGACGGCCAATCTCACCCGGACGGACATCATCATAATGGCTGAATGTTGCATACAGCAGACCAGTACCGGAAGTCATGGTCATGAATTCAGTACGGAAGCCGATCAGACCACGGCTTGGGATCACGTAGTCAAGACGAACGCGGCCTTTTCCATCCGGCAGCATGTCACGCATTTCACCTTTACGCTCACCCAGCGCCTGCATCACATCGCCCTGATGCTGTTCTTCGATATCCAGGGTCACCTGCTCGAAAGGCTCTTGCTTACGGCCATCAATTTCACGGAAGATAACTTTTGGACGGGAAACACCCAGCTCAAAACCTTCACGGCGCATGTTTTCAATCAGAACGGACAAGTGCAGTTCGCCACGGCCTGAAACACGGAATGCATCCGGATCTTCTGTTTCTTCAACACGCAGTGCCACGTTGTGAACCAGCTCTTTCTTCAGGCGGTCAAGGATCTGACGAGAAGTCACATATTTGCCTTCACGGCCACAGAATGGAGAGGTATTGACGCAGAAGTACATGCTGACGGTAGGCTCATCAACCGCCAGTGCAGGCAATGCTTCAACCGCATTCACTTCACACAGGGTATCAGAAATGTTCAGATCGCCCAGACCGGTAATTGCGATGATATCACCCGCTTCCACCATGTCAGATTCAATGCGATCCAGCCCCAGGTGGCTGTAAACTTTACCCACTTTACCGTTGCGCGTTTTGCCTTCGCTATCGATAAGGGTGATGTTCTGGTTTGGTTTTACTGAGCCACGTTTGATACGGCCGATACCGATAACGCCAACATAGTTGTTGTAATCCAGCTGAGAAATCTGCATCTGGAACGGGCCGTCAAGGTCAACCTTCGGAGGTTCAACATGATCAACGATTGCCTGATACAGCGGAGTCATATCTTCAGCCATATCAGTATGGTCGTTGCCTGCAATTCCCATCAGCGCAGAAGCATACACGATAGGGAAATCCAGTTGCTCATCAGTCGCGCCAAGGTTAACGAACAGGTCAAATACCTGATCCACAACCCAATCAGGACGTGCTCCCGGGCGGTCAACTTTGTTGATGACCACGATAGGCTTCAGGCCATGGGCAAACGCTTTCTGAGTCACGAAGCGAGTCTGTGGCATCGGGCCATCCATCGCATCAACCAGCAGCAACACACTGTCTACCATCGACATTACACGCTCAACCTCACCACCAAAATCGGCGTGGCCCGGGGTGTCTACGATATTGATACGGTAATCATTCCACTGAATAGCAGTATTTTTCGCGAGGATGGTAATGCCACGTTCTTTTTCCAGATCATTGGAATCCATCACACGCTCAGTTGTTGCGACACGCTCACCGAAAGTACCAGACTGTTGCAGGAGTTTATCAACCAGCGTCGTTTTGCCATGGTCGACGTGAGCGATGATGGCAATATTTCTTAAATTATTAATTGACAAGTATTTTTACCGTTTTATCTATTTGAGGAATTGCCAAGATAAATGCGCATGGCAAAACACCACGACACACATCCGACACAAATATGCTGCTATTTTACACGTTATGGCTACAGAGTGAAATAAATGTGAGATGTATCACCCTAAAAGTTGTTCTACCGCCAATGAACCCAATGTACAGCCAACGGTACAGCCGGCAAAATGGCAGCCTGAATGAAAAAAATATAAATTTTCCCCCGAAATTTATACCTCATCCATTAATCTCATTTTTCCCTCCGGTTCATAATCAATGCGATGAGAGATGCACTCCCTAACCCCCACACTCATTGTCATCAGGTGTATGAATTTACCGGGTAAATCTATTTAATAGGTTAAGAGCGGGAGCCAATTTCCCTTTCTATCTGTCATATTACTGCCATTTTATTTTTTAATTGTCGTGATAACCGATAAAAAATCAGCTTAACCATTTTTCATATAAAGCCCTGTCATTATTTCAATAAAGAATGACAATGAAATAACATGCTTTATTAAATGACTTTAAAGAGCCGCTATTCTCAACGAACTTCAAGCCATAACCAACAAATCGATAATTAGATAAATCGGTAAACTGAAAGAAAAAAGAAATAATAAAATTATCGACACCAGAATAACAAACGCCATTTTTCATTTTCGAGATCTCAATGAGTTTACCCATAAACTTGATATTTTATTTAATTATAAGATAGATAAAAAAAGGAATTAAAAATTCAATTGATGATTTATTATTCTACAACCTAAAATAGTTAATTTTTTAAATTAAAACTCAAATGAATTATTCAAAATAATTAAATAACATATGTTAACTTGTTAATTAATATTGTTTTTAATTTCACATAAATTCAACAAATGCGATAATTAAATCTCATGATGCTTATTTCGTATTAAAAAAAATTTATAATCCTGAAATGATGAGATGGTAAAAATTATTATTTTTCATAAGATTGTATGCAGCGTTTCATTTTACTAATATGATGTATCATAAATATTGACTTCCTGTTTAACAAACTATCTGATAAATACTGATTTGATCTTACCTTATATTCAGAACTCACTTCATATTCTGATAATACATTTAAACAAAAATTTAACACTCGGAAGTAATAAAAAAAATGAAAAAACCAAATGAATTGATCCCATTAAAGATCATTGCCTCTGGTACGGCTTTGCCTGAATCCAGAGTATATTCATCCGATTTAGACCTGAAATTTAATAAGCCAAACGGTTTTGTGCAAAAACGCTCAGGCATTGAATATCGCTATCACTCTGACTACGAGGCTTCTCCCGCTAAATTGGCCGCCCAGGCACTACATAACACTTTAGAAAATAATCAAATTCCCCCCAATTCTATTGACCTTCTGATTTCAGCTTCTGCAGTTCCCATTCAGGCTTTACCTTTTTCAGCCGCACATATTTTAAAAGAGAGCCAATTAAAAGCAGGGATCGCCTGTTTTGATATTAACTCAAGTTGTGTCAGCTTTATTTCAGCATTGAATGTTGCAAGTGGCTTATTGGCGATTAATCAATATCGACGCATTGCCATTGTCTCGTCGGAGATGGCCTCCCGGGGCATCGACTGGTCACATCAGGAATCCTCCCTGATTTTTGGTGATGGTGCTGCTTGCATGATTGTTGAAAAAGGAGACGGGCAGAGCGGGATTGTCACTTATCAGCATGAAACCTACCCGGAAGGTCTCGAATTATGTGAAATCCGTGCTGGCGGGACACGCAAAAACCTTCGCACCGGAATGGAAGATAGTGACTTTCTGTTCCAGATGCAGGGTAAGCCTCTTTTTAAATTGACGGCGTCATTAATTGAAGATTTTACGGAGCGTGTACTTGCCAGTGCCAATCTGACCATGCCTGAGATAGATACCGTTATCCCTCATCAGGCCAGCCATCTGGGGCTTGAACACATCCGCAAGCGTTTGAATATAAAAGATGAGCGATTTGTGAATATTTACCGCCATCGTGGTAATCAGGTTGCCGCCTCCATTCCGAGTGCTCTGCATGAGGCAATTATGACCAATCGCTATTATGGCCGTGATTACGTGATGTTACTCGGCACCGCCGCAGGACTTTCATTAAGTGAGATGATTTTGAAACCATGAAGATTCTTGTAACAGGTGCAACAAGTGGTTTGGGGCGTAATGCCGTAGATTATCTGCTATCACAGGGGAAAACTGTGGTGGCAACCGGTCGCGATAAACGTATGGGAGAAATGTTGACGCAATTGGGCGCTGAATTTCGTTGTGCTGAATTAGCGACGCTAACCGTGGATGAGGCAGTTAAACTGATGTCAGGTTGTGATGCAGTCTGGCATTGTGCTGCGAAATCTTCGCCTTGGGGAGCTCCCGAGGAATTTGAAAGCATCAATCTGACCGCGACGGACAGATTGGCGCAGGCTGCGGGGATCAGCGGCATCCAGCGGTTTATCCATGTTTCCACTCCGGCAGTCTATTTTAACTTTTCGCACCAACAGCGCATTACTGAAAATCAACGCAGCCAGCGTTTTGCCAATGATTACGCACGAACGAAATTCTTGGCGGAAAAGTGCATACTCCAGCGCATTGATGACTACCCTAAAACGACTTATATCATCCTGCGCCCCCGTGGATTATTCGGCCCGCATGACAGAGTATTATTGCCGCGTTTAATGGCGCAGGTTAAAGCCCGCAAAGGCACAATCGCGTTGCCTGCCGGGGGGAAAAATGTATTGGATCTGACTTATGTGATGAATGTCGTTCATGCCATGTCATTGGCGACATACCGCAAAAAACTGCAAAGTGGGGCGATATATAACATCACTAACCAACAACCCCAGCCACTGGCGAAAACATTAGGGCAATTATTTGACGAAATGCAATTTGGTTACCGCATTAAATCATTGCCTTACCCACTGTTATATGGGATAGCAGCCGTATTGGAAGGGATTGCCATGATGACCCGAAAAGAACCCTTATTAACCCGTTACGGTATTGGGGCGGCTTATTATTCCATGACTCTGGATAACACAAAGGCTCGGGAAGAACTGGGTTATACGCCGATTTATACCATGAAGGAAGGCATTCATTTAACGGCGAACTGGCTAAAGCAACCAGATGAAGGGATTGATTCGCATGGTTAAGATGCGTGTATTTGAAGTGGGGTATTGCATCCATCCCAGCTGTGTGGCGTTGAAAGGCGCAAGCCTGCGCGTGTGTAAATTCCCCGCACGGGCATGGTTGCTGGAGTGCAACGACAAACGTTGGTTACTCGATACCGGTTATGCCAGCCATTTTTACGATCACACCCGCAGTGGGATCATTCGTCTGTACCGCACGGTGACGCCCGTCTATTTTGACACCAAGGATTCATTGGTGATGCAACTGAAAGAAGAGGGCATCCGTTCTCGTGATATTGATGGCATCATTATTTCTCACTTTCATGGTGACCATATCGCAGGGTTACGGGATTTTCCGCAGGCCAAATTTATCTGTTCAGGTGAAGGCTGGCAGCAAACACGCAATTTGCGCGGCATTGCTGCGTTGAAACAGGCATTTGTGCGGGGATTGATCCCTGAGGATTTCGAATCCAGAGCCATTTTTTACGAAGGATTTGAAACATCATCCCTGCCAGAAGAGTTAGCCATACTGGGTTGCGGCCATGAAGTGCCGGGCAGCCAAAAACAGATATTCATTGTTCCCTTGCCCGGCCATGCGGCGGGGCATATCGGCCTTTGCGTATTAACCGAACAGGGATGGGTCTTGTTGGCCGGCGATGCTGCATGGTCTCCCAGCAATTATCGTGAATTGCGGGGGCCTGCAAAGCTCGCGAATATCATTATGGATGACAGCCGGGCCTATTATGAAACATTGAATAAGCTGCACCAGATTGATCAAAAGCACATTCCTATCCAGCTATGCCATGAGGGCGATTTGGCATGATATTCAGAACACTTTGGTATTATTGGCGAGCCAAAAAACAGTGGAAATTTACCCACCGACAACAGCTTGAACAACATCAATCAAGGGAGCTAGCGGCATTTCAGCGTAATATCCTGTCGAAAAGCCCTTATTTTTCTGCTTATGGTGATTTACCGCTGACAGCATATCCGTTGATGAATAAAGCGATCATGATGGAAAATTTTGATCAGATGAATACAGCGGGGATTAAGCGTGATGAACTTCTGGAATGTGCGCGGTTAAGCGAGCAATCACGGAATTTCAAGCCAACCGTCGGTAAATTCAGTGTTGGCATGTCGTCAGGCACATCCGGCCAGCGCGGTATTTTTGTTATCAGCCCTAAAGAGCGGAGCATTTGGGCAGGAACAATGCTTGCCAAGATGCTGCCAAACGGCTTATTTCATGGTGAACGGGTCGCTCTCTTTTTACGGGCGGGAAACAATCTGTACGACAGTGTGCAGAACCGTTGGATATCGTTCCGTTTTTTTGATTTGTTTGCTGATTTCAATCAACAGGTACAAGCGCTGGTGGAATACCAGCCAACGATTATTGTTGCCCCAGCCCAGGTATTGCGAGGGTTGGCACTGAAGATCCAACAAGGTGAAGCATTATTGTCGCCGGATAAAGTGATTTCAGTGGCAGAAGTACTGGAGCCGCAAGACCGCCAATTATTGAAAGGCGTGTTCAAAGAAGTCGGTGAAATCTATCAGGCGACAGAAGGGTTTTTGGCATGTACTTGCCCGTATGGAACGTTGCACCTTAATGAAGAATTCCTCCATATTGAACCCAAATGGCTCGATGAATCGCGCTTTAACCCGATCATTACCGATTTTACGCGGGAAACTCAGCCTATTGTACGTTATCAGCTTGATGACATCCTGGTGGTCAAAAAAACACCCTGTCCCTGTGGTAACCCCGCATTGGCAATAGAGCGTATTGAAGGGCGCAGCGACGATCAGCTGGTTTTACCTGCACATGACGGAAGCAGTGTGAGTATTTTTGCTGATCCCTGCTCACGGATTATTGCCAATACCTTACCGCTGACAAGTGATTATCGTCTGACGCAAACGGACTTATTACTGCGTTTGGAAGGCGATTGCGATCTTGCGATTTTGCAACAATGCCAGTCAGCATTGAGTGAATATTTTTCAAAACAAGGTGTTAACGTTAATAAAATAGAATGGCAATGTGTATCACAACCTTTGGTTTCAGATTTGTTTAATAAACGCCGTCGGATTATTAGAAAAAAGAAGTGATTTGATAAAGGAAAGGGAGTTATTGTACAGGCGTCCTATGATCATAATAAGGCAATAATATGTTACTTAAAAACACTTCCACTGAATTTGGTCATATCTCTATTTTAATTCATTGGCTGGTCGCACTTGCTGTTTACGGCATGTTTGGGCTTGGATTATGGATGGTAACACTCGGTTATTACGATACTTGGTATCATCGCGCCCCCGAACTCCATAAAAGCATAGGCTGTCTGTTATTCATTATTATGGTGATCCGTGTCGTATGGCGATTGATATCACCACCCCCCAAACCCTTGGCAAGCCACAGTTATTTTATACGCATCATGTCACGATTGATGCAATTTACACTTTATATCGTCTTATTTGGCATTCTGTGTTCCGGATACCTGATTTCTACCGCAGAGGGGCAGCCTATTTATGTTTTTGGCTGGGTTGAGATCCCTGCTATATTCACAGGGCAGGGAATGCAGGCTGATATGGCGGGCATCATTCATCTTTATCTTGCATGGATTGTTGTCGTGCTCTCCTTATTACATGGGCTTGCTTCACTGAAGCACCATTTTATTGATCATGATTCGACCTTAAAGAGAATATTGGGCTTTAAACCCTAATAAAGTGACCTTCGGAGAATACTTATGTTAAACAAGAAACTAATCTCCCTGATTGTTGGGGGGTTACTCATGAGTACGGGAAATGCAAAAGCAGCTGACTATGCATTTGATAAAGTCGGTCAACATGCTTTCATTGAATTTCGTATCCAGCACTTGGGATTCAGTTGGCTTTATGGTGGTTTTAGAGATTTTGATGGTCACTTTACTTTTGATCCCCAGAATCCTGCCAAAGACAAAGTTAATGTAGTCATTAAAACAGGAAGTGTTGATACCAATCATGCTGAACGAGATAAGCATTTGCGCGGGCCTGATTTTTTAAACACGTCGAAGTACCCTGAAGCGAAATTCTCGTCTACCCATGTTAAGAAAGAAGGTGGGCATTATTTTATTACAGGGGATCTCACTTTAAATGGTGTCACTAAACCTGTCACATTAAATTCCAAATTCATCAATCAAGGCAATGACCCGTGGGGTGGATATCGTGCAGGCTTTGAAGCAGCAGGTAAAATCAAACTGAAAGATTTTAATATCACAAAAGATCTGGGGCCAAACTCTCAAGAGGTTGAGCTGATGATTTCAGTTGAGGGTGTGAAAGAAAAAGCCTAACAACACAAGAACACGGTAGATTTAATCCCCCTGAATGACCGGGTCTTCGGGTGTAAAACATACCGTGTTCTCATCAAAGATTACTGTTTATCCGCAACCACCCTCATAATCTCTGTGGCAATCGTATTAAGTTGCGCTGACGTGACACTGCGGATATCCACTTCGATTTTGCCCTCATTGGCTTTGTATTCCCGGAAGTAGATCGCTGTATTGCCTTGTCGGAGCTGCGCCAGAATTTCAGCCGTATTTTTGCCAATCCGTGATTCATCGAACGAGATCCCAGCCCGGGCAATATCACGGCCCGCACTGTCCCAAATCACTTTGGCTGAGACACCGATAATCCGGTTCAGTGCCTCGATGAACGGCATCATTCTTGTCACCATTTCAGCACCTGTTTCTTTTGTTCCATTGAGATACTGTTCAATGGCCAATGTCAGGCCGAGGACCCCCTCTTTGCCAATTTTCATCGCACGCCCGATACCATAGCGTTGCTGCTTGACCCACTCCAGATAAGGCTGTTTACCGATGACCAAACCACTGGTTGGTCCTTCAATGGCTTTGGCACCACTGTAAATCACCAAATCAGCCCCTTGCTGATAGTAAAGTGTTAAATCTTCCTCGGCGGCAGCATCCACAATCAGAGGAAGATTGTGTGCATGAGCGACAAGGGCGGCATCTTCCACGGTAAGCATCCTTTTCTGTACAGTATGGTGTGATTTTATATAGAAAATGGCGGCAGTTCGTGGCGTGATTTTATCCGCGATTTGTGCTGCGCTGCATTCGTTGGCGAAGCCAGCTTCAATCACTTTTCCGCCTCCCAATGCAATCATGGTTTCAACGGGAGCACCGAAATTCACGTTATGCCCTTTGGGCAGAATGATTTCACGAGGGGTTGATTTATCAGATGAAACATCAGAGCAATGCAGGTTAAGTCGCAGATCATTGTCATCTTTGGCAATGGCGGCTGCCACGGATTGTGCAATGCCCGCAGCAGCGCAAGAAACAATAACACTGCTTTCTACGTTCAGTAGTCTGGCGATGTAATCACCGGTTTTATCGACTAAATCATCCATCTCAAAATAGTGTTTCAAACCCGCCGTGATCTGTGCAATGACATAATCAGAAGGCGTAGACACCCCCAAGGCGGTCATCCGACCGGCAGCATTGATCACTTCGCGCAACTGATATTTCTCATAGAGGGATATCATTATTTATGCTCCTTCTTAACGTGACCCGATCTTTCACAGAGATACCTGACGTTGTGTTTTCTGGCACGATGACATGCGTACCGGCAACAATGGCGGCGACAGGAATAAATTGCTGTTTGCCGATCCGGCTATGTCCGTCGGCATCCATCAGCTCGATGGACTGATTTTTGAATTCAAAAATGGTGATATCACCATCATAGCCACGCTCCAGCCGGCCTTTCCGTGGTAAATGAAGTGAATTGGCGGCGTTGATTGTCACACAATCAAGAACGCATTGGGCAGGCAGCCCCAGAGTAAGAAATTTGGTCATCACCGTCGCAAGGCTGTAGACAGGGCCACCAATGCGGTTTCTTTGGTAGATATCAGAACTGATCATGTGGGGATATGCCCCAAACCGGATAGCCTGTTCGGCAACCGGGAAGCTCAGGCTTTCCGAACCATGCCCGACATCAAAAATAACCCCCCGTGCCAGCGCCCGTTGAATGGTTGGTTTCAGGTTACCCGCGTCATCAATAATGTGGTTGGGTTTGCCATTAAAACAGTGAGTGATGATATCCCCTTTAGTCAGCAAATCGGCAATTTCTGCCAGTTCAGGGGGGGAATTCCCGATATGCACCATCAGTGGCAATCCGCTCATTTTCTGCATGGTCTTGGCTTTTATGAGCGGCAAAAGACCATTTTTACCCACCACGCTTTTACTCATCCGCGCTTTCAATCCAATGACAAACCCTTTGTGGCGCCTGATGGCACTTTGCAGATGCTCATTGTCGATATAGGACATATCGGCAAGCTCATTTTGGTTGCAAATACCTGTCCGGGCAATATTCAGAAAGGCATAAACATGCGTTTTCACCCTGCGCGTGACTGAATAAAAATGGTCGATATCATCAGCACCTGTGCTTCCCGCATCGACAACAGTGGTGACACCGCCGGCAACCCCCACGAGATCAGGCTCATCAAAATAGAGGGGAGATTGTGGATAGCAATGAGTGTGGGCATCAATCCAACCTGCACTGATGCAGTAATGTCCATGCAGGTGAATTTCTCGGATAGCCACCCGTTCTGCTGCTGCATCAGGGCCAAGGGCACTGATTTTGCCATCATTGATCACGATATCAATGACATTGCCGTTGATCAATTTACCTTGCCTGATAATTAAATCATTCATGGGATACCTGCCTCTTGGGTCATTAGGTTGCGACAGGGAAGAAATAGCCAAGTACCATTGCTCCCAGAATTGCACCGCCAGCGACAGGTTTTTTCCACAGATAAAACAGCAATGCCCCTATCAGTGAACCCAGACCAATGGGAACAGAAGCGGCCATTGCCGCCAGAATGATGAGGGGGCCAAGAAAACGCCCGGATGCATTGCCCGCCCCCATCATGACATCGGCACCGAAGGTCGAATTTCCCTGTGCAACCGTGAATTTGCGGGCAAGGATAATCACCAGACCGATAGCAACACCCAACAACATGCCGGTGATCAGCGATGCCCAGAAATTAGTCACAAAAAAATCAAAACCACCTGCCAGCAATAGTGCCGGAACCCCCAAACCAATCCCTGTTTGCAGCGCACCGCCAATATCCAAGATCCCAACCAATGAGCCTTCAATGATACGGGCAAACAGAAAGCTGGCCCCAAACGCAGCAACAGCCCCATAAACACCGGTATCAATGCCGGAACGCAGCATTGCGACAAACGCCACTTCATTGAAAGCCCCAAAACCGTACACCACATACATATGCGTACCGGCAAAAATACCTGCTGACAGCAAACCGACAAAGAGAGGAAACGTCCATTCTGCGTACCAAAAATCATTTTTGTTCGGCTCAATATTCATGATTATTTCCCCCCCAGAAGTTGATGGAAATGATGCAGCCAGTCCGGAACACCCAGCATGAAAGACTGCAAGAGTTTCAGATCGAATTCACGGAATAACGCACTGATAGCGAACAATAAAACAACAGCAATCAGCATAGTCCGGGTGATTTTATTCCAACCGCTGTCATCGACGCCCTTGCCGATCAAAATCCCCAGCACCAAACCCGGGATCGCATTGCCCATAATAAGTTGCGCACAACCACCGAATAGCGTGGCCCAGAAACCGGCGCGCCGGCCGGCATCAATTGCAGCGAGCCAAAACAGAACGGGCATGACAGTATTGACGAGTAAATTCGCCGCAGGGACAAGGACATTAACGGCTGTCGTCTGCAACGCAGCAGGAATGGCAGAAGCCGTAGTATTCAGGAAAGCCACCAACAGCGCCCCGATAATGCCGCAGGAAATCGCCATTTTTTTCGGATTATGCAGGGTTTCCGCTACATTGCGATTTTTGAGCATCAAGGCGGCGGCTCCCCAATTGGGAATGATGCGGTGATCCACATCCTGCGTGAATGCCCCCACCGCAACCGATGAAGCCCAGGCGTTAAAAAAGAAACCAAGACCAAACGAGAAATGAGACGCGGGATCACCTTCGCAGGCATTCAGTTCCCCTAACGTGCGAAATGCCCCCATCCCCTGCACAGTGGGGGCATGAAACATCCTTGCTGCGCCGGCACCAAGGCCGAAACCGCACAGCCCGCCAATAATCAGTGACATCCCCAATATTTCGATAAAAGAAGCATGAGCACCCATCGGTTTCTCCTTACATCGTTTTTTTTCTCCTATCATGTTTTGCCGGGATGCGACTTTTTGCGGCATCACATTGATGGGTTGAAATGGATTGTTTGAATGAAACGGGTTGCTTGGATGAAACGGATTGTTTGGATGAAATAGATCGTTTGAAATCGATCGCCTGAACATCCAGCAACGTGACATTGACGGTGACATCCAGCACTACGGAATAAAGCTCGCGTTGACGGGGCAGGAAAAAGAACAGGAATTTTTCTTCGGTCATTTTGCTGGTGGCACTGACGACGGAGATATTTTTGGGTTCAATGCGCAAGATAATATGGGACGTGCCTTGCAATACCGTGCGTTGTACGGCATTCAAGGCATCCGCGATGGCTTTCCGCCGTGTATCACCCGCTCCTCTGACGCGAACCATGGTTTCAATTTGCTCTTTCATGGTTTTCCGCCCTGTTTTTTCCTAACAGCCTGAACAAGACGCTCACCTAACTCAGCTTTGTCCATAAAACCAAAACCCAGCACAGTGCAGCCTTCACGCACTGCGGTTTCCCCTTCTTCAATAGAACGCATCCCATGGCGCGCTGAGTAACCATATTTGTTCTGGGCCGTGATCGCTCCAGCCCCTCCACTGCCACAAAACGAAATCCCGATATCGGCTTGTTCCCGGTGCATCACATCACCCAGTTTCATATCGGCTGCCATGCCCGGGATCACAATGGCTTTTCCGCCTGCGGCCTCAATGCCGATGGCAACGTTCTGCCCTTTACCTAAACGATCACCTATAACCACAATGATTTGCTTGTTAGTTCCCATGGTTCTGCCTCCGCATAATCAAGGATTGGAACGTGCAATTTCAAAATGCACTGATAGCAGATAAACCTCTTCGACAGCCAGATTAGGCAGGGTTTCGACGATTTTCGCCGCCATATTTATCGAGTCCGGGGAAACCTCATCAAACAGTGAAATATCCACTTCTGGCAAAGGTTCTCCTGTCTGGGCTCTTTTCACCATTGCTTTTACATGGGATGCCAACATCTGCTGTTGGACATCCGTGGTGTAAGCATCTTCTGCCGCCAGTACTTTCCCAATCATGGCCAGTAATTTTTGGCTGACCGTTTCAGTATCAATAACGTCTTCCAACCTATTGAAACGTAATGGAGAAATATTCATAAAAAGCGTCTCAGTCAAATCAATCAGGACAAATCGCTGCCTTATCACAAACAGTTGTCATTTTGTTTACTGAAATGACCTTATCGGCTTTATTTATCTCTTTGGAGTGGATTAATTTCCGTTTCAAAGTGGAAATTAATTAACAATGAGGGAAAAACACGCTGTATTGTGGACTTTTCAAATCAGAAAAGGCGTAAAAGTAGAACAAAATGATTTTCTTATCCTTTGAGAACGGTCACATTATAAACAACCCTATTGCGATGATCAGAGCAACTAGATAGCCCTGCCAAGGCTGTCTTTGGCAATTAACTTAAAATCGTCAAAATTCCGACTATGCAGCAATCTTTTCGTCGCTTTTTCTCTCACGAACGTGACAAACAAATCATAAATGGACATGGCTTCTTCATAATCTTCTTCGCTGATGGCAAGCAAGAAAATAACATTCGCCCGTTCTCTGGTGTCCTTGTGCCATTCAATGCCCTTGGGTGCAAGGATAGTCACAATGACCGTCTTGAGCGCCAGTAACCCCAGCGCATGTGGCAGGGCAATATTTTCACCCAGCAGTGTGGAAATAATGGATTCCCGCTCAACTAACGAAGAGTAGAAACCGTCGTTGACATACCCCTCCGCATGCAATTTTCGACAAACTTTTTTAAACAGGGCTTCCTGCGTCACCTCTTCCTTGATCACCATAAAATAACGCCTTTCAAAGAAACGTTCCAAAACATAAAAACGCGTTTGATCGACCCTCGTTAACCGCCTGATCATCTCTGTCTGATGGGGAGTGATAAAAGGAGATATTTTGACGAGCGGCTTATTTTTCTCGTTCAGGCGCAAGGTAGTCACGACGAAATTTTCCTCCACATAATCCAGTGAATGATATTCATGATATGACAGCGTTCTTTGGATCTTGAGTTGTGAAAATTCGCGGATCATTTTCGCCTCAATCATGCGCTGTATTGCGTTGTCTGCATCCGTGACAAGCAAAACCGGGATCGGACGGCGATAACCCGCACCATAATGGCGCTCCAGCCCGACACCAATATGCACCGCCAAATATCCCAAATCATCTTCACTGATGGGGCAAGGAAACTGGCCCTCAAGTCGAGTCAAGGCATTGACAACCACATCATAAGCAAAAGGATAATGCTGCTTAATCTCTGCCAGCAAAGGATTCTTTGTACTAACCCGGTGCTGCAATCGGCTGACCAGTAAACGCAAATGGTCTGCTAAATCGCATTTCAGCCTGCTGTCGTGAAGCAAATCATAGTGATAGGTTTCATTAATATCATTGAGGATATCATCAGCCCAGCGCTGGCTTTCAGACAGGCTGCAAACGGGATCATCATGTTGTGGCATGCGCAATGCCGTGATCTGCTGACCAAGATAACAGATCTCCGAATAAGGCATGGCATGACCTAAAAATAGGGAAAATGAGGCTGAAATTTCTTCGGCGGCATCTTGTACCGAACTTTCCAATGGATGAATTTTGTGATGCGCAATGGGATAACGAATGCGCAGCAGGGAGGCGATACAATTGAATAACAGGTATCGACGGCTTTCATGGGTCAATGGGATATTAAATCGATTGAGGCTATTTTGCAGCGTTTCTGCCATTCCAATCAAGTCAATATGTGCCGGTACATCCATGTTAAACTGGCTGAGTGACAGCACCGTGTCCGATGAAAACCGGTGCAGCAATGTTTCCGTTAAACAGGCCCGAATTAAGTATTCATCACCTTTTAGCCTGATCCCCAGACGAGAAATGCTTTCCAGTTGCAGGGGATATCTTCCCAGCACTTCGCGTACTGCACTCATATCATATTGCAGCGTACCGCGACTGATGCACCATGCTTCAGCAATATCATCCAGTTTGACAGGATGGGAAGTCAGCAGCAATTTCATCAGCAACGCATTCACACGATCACGGGCAGTCCGGGGGATCGCCTGAATCATATGTTGCTTTTTATGCAAGGTGGAAAATAGCGTTTGATCTTCAACATGGAGATCGTAGCCGAGAACGCGTTTATAAACGATTTTCGCGCCATAATGCCGCAAAATATCATTAAGCTCATTAATATCCGTGCGGATCGTGCGACTGGAAACCCGAAAACGCTTTGCCAGCTCCGCTTGCGGTAATCTTTCTGCTTGAATCACCTCAAAGAGATGGGCAAGACGTGAATAGGGAAACAGAGCCATCGCGATAAACCCTGCACTTACAATTGAATGTCCATGACGGTTTCCATAGCCCCACTGCGCAGCACACGCTGTTTATTCGGGGTGGCATGATCTGCGGTAGCAATATAACCATCTATTGTTGCTGCGACATAATAGACAAGCTTCGACATGGACTTTCCTTTTTTTATATGTGAATGTAATGGCTCAGAACAACACGAAAGTATCTGATTAGCTCAACAAGAAAGATAAGTAAACCTATTACTGTAGCAGGCTGATAAAAAATCATTTATCTTTTTGAGTGATGTTGAAAGGAATTTTGTTATAACGATAGGATTGTTAAAACTATTCTGGTTTAAAATGCATTACAAGATAATCTGTTGCGGCAGTGGATAGATTTTCGGAAAAGCGAAATAGACAAATATGAAGCATAAAAAAATTTATTATTACATGACAATAGCCCCATCAGTATTGTTTTTTTTACCTTACTTTGATGATTTCATCGATAGATATCGATTTGAGCTATAAAACCTTAACCACATTAGGAAACAGTGAGCGTTATCATTATCATGATATTTTAATGAATGCGTTTGATAAAGTTTATTTATTTTCTGGTATTGGGTTTTTAATAAGTACAGTGTGCATACTTATTGCGAATAAATTAATCAGGTAGCTATTCCAATATCAAAAGTAAATTTCTCGATTATAAGGAGGTGAAATCAAGATTATTTGGATTAGACTAAACAAAAGTCATTTAAAAGAAAGGCTATCAATTGCTAAAAATTGAGAGACAGAATTTACTTTTTCAACCTTAATCTTGGGGATATAAATAATAGCACAGTATCGCAACTAAAGCTGGCCGACTAAAATCAGTGGTTTTAACCTCTTATATGTAAAAATAAATCTTTCCGATTATCCGCAGATAAAACCAAAGGCACTGCCTTTTTCAGTGAAATCTGATAAAGCCTATTTTTATGATGAGAAATATCATCCAACTCACGCTTTTCTCGTTCAAAATGACAAAATTTCTCTCGTATCCACCAGCCATGATTTCCAATGGTGCAATATCGAGTATTGGACGAAAAGTAATAAGCGGATAGATGGCATGATGAGGTGTTCTGATCTTGATGTCGCGTTTAGTGAAACACCTCAATGAGTGACGTTATTGAACCGTCAGTTACAGTTGGTTTTTAGGCACAAAATCAGGGCTGAACACCATGCGCTTGCGATCAGGCTCGACTTCGGTCAGTGGCTCCGCTTCTTGCAATGTCTCTTTGCAACGTGTCACGAGCGTCTGGTATTCCAGGGTACTGATCCGTTTCCATTCCAGCTCTTGTTCTGTCAGATCACGCAAGGCGCGGGCAGGAGAGCCGATAATCAGCTGGTTGGCACTGAAGGTTGCATCGGCTTTGATAAAGGCCATTGCACCCACAATGCAGTTTTCGCCAATTTCCGCCCCATCCATAATGACGGAGTTCATGCCAATCAGGACGTTGCGGCGGATCTGGCAGGCGTGCAGAATCGCGCCGTGCCCGATATGCCCGTTCTCTTCAACCACCGTGTCTTGCTGGGGATAGCCATGTATGACGCAGTTGTCCTGAATGTTTGAGCCGTCTTTGATTATCAGGCGTCCGAAATCGCCACGCAGGCTGGCGTTGGGGCCGATATAAACGTTTTTGCCAATGATGACGTCTCCAATCAGAACTGCTGTGGGATGGACATAGCTACTGGGATCAATAACAGGTGTTAAGCCATCAATTTGATAGACTGGCATGGTTTGTTCCTCCAAAGCGTCGGTAATACGCCGCAGCGGGCTGGGGTAATTGACCAATAGTCGTTTCACACTGTTCAGTAACGTAGCGTGTCGCGGCAAGGTCAATGCGTTGATAAATGTTAATACATAAATTACGGGCGATTTGTCCTTCCCACTGCGCAGGTAGCAAGGCATCCGGCAGTAGCGGATCACGCAGGACAACACGACGGTAAAAGTGGATCAGCAGCAGGCGCAGCTGGAAGCAGCGTTCCGGTGTCAGGTCGTCTTCATCACAATCCCGCAACAGGGCCATCAGCGGGCGGAAGGAGACGATAAATTCGTGATAGTGTTGCGATACTTGATCCAGCGACCAACTGACAGAAACGCGCTCTTTCAGGCTTTGTTCTGAACGCGGGTAAGGATAATCAGCACGAAAATAGATGACCGAATCGCTGGCGTTGAGTTCTCCCAGCAAGGCAGGAATATCACTTTGCGCGCTGCTTGGCGTCGCCATCAGGGTACTGTTGAGTTGCCCGAATCCCAGCCAGCTTAGCTCTTTTTTCAGTCGGTTACGTTCGTTTTTGGCCACGCTTTCCAGTAGCAGCAGATCCCATTTGCCATCCCATTCCGGTTGCTCACCCAAATAGATTTTACTCTCCGCGTGGCGAAATTGGTTTATGCCCCGCTCAGTAATGCGGTAGTAACTGCGGCGCCCCATTTTTTCGACTTCGAGCCAGCCCTCTTTTTGCAGGCGAAATACTGATGTCCTTACGAAGCGATCACTGAATCCCATCGGTTCCAGCAGGAGACTTAAACTGCCAAGCCAAACCTCACCGCCACGGTGACTGAGTGCATCTCCAAACAAAGAGATGATCAACGATGTTCCGCTGATAGGTTGGGCATCAAGGGCGTGCCGGATAAAGTCGTCGAGTCTGTGTGCCATATTTTTATGTGATCTGCTCAAAAGTGTGTCATGACATTAACATAACGATATAAATACGCTTTGGAAGTATACACCCTGTTTTGAAATTCATGTGGGATCAGCAAAAGAAAACAGAAAGCCACCGCAACGCTATGCTGCTGACATTCCCTTGGTGGCTTCACGAATGCCATGAGGTAGGCTATCGGCATCATAACGTTTGCGGTGGCATAAGATTATTCATGAGGTCGATTGTCGATTACCCTCACGGCCTTGCCTTCTGAGCGCGGTATAACACCACAGCTGACGATGCTGATTTCCGTACTGATCCCTACCATTGATTTTATATGATGGCGCAGTTGATGACAGAGAGCACAGCATTGCTCATGGTTGAGTGCATCAGGTTCTTTCAGTTCAACTTTGACTGACAGGCAGTCATGGTTACCTTTACGGTTAACTTCCAACTGATAATGGGGCGAAAGCACCTTAAAGCGGACGATTTGTTCTTCGATTTGTGACGGAAAGACATTGATGCCACGGATGATCAGCATGTCATCAGAGCGGCCGGTGATCTTGTCCATGCGGCGCATATTGCGTGATGTAGCCGGCAATAAACGTGTCAGGTCGCGGGTTCGGTAACGGATCACGGGCATGGCTTCTCTCATCAGGGTGGTGAGCACTAATTCGCCCATTTCACCATCCGGCAGACTATTCAGTCTGTCAGTATGAATGATTTCCGGATAGAAATGATCTTCCCAAATGGTAAGGCCGTCGGCGTATTCCAGTGATTCCATTGCCACACCCGGCCCCATGACTTCAGATAAGCCGTAGACATCCAATGCCTTGATGCCCATGCGGGTTTCAATTTCGGTGCGCAGGGAATAAGTCCACGGTTCTGCACCAAATATCCCCACGCGCGCGGAGCATTGGCTGGCATCCCCGCCCATTCGCCGTTCCAGTTCATCCAGCAGCGTCAGGCAGTATGACGGGGTCATCAGGATGACGTCCGGCTTGAAATCCATCACCAATTGCGCTTGTTTTTCGGTATTGCCCCCTGATACGGGGATCACTGCCGCCCCCAGCCGCTCAGCCCCGTAGTGTGCTCCCAAACCGCCGGTAAACAGGCCATAACCGTAAGCGATATGTACCTTATCTTTGGCGCTCACGCCCGCAAAGCGCAGACTGCGGGCAATGAGTTCTGACCAGTTGTCGATATCCCGCCGGGTATACCCTACGACAGTCGGGCATCCCGTTGTGCCGGATGAAGCATGGATACGTACAATTTGCTCCATCGGAACGGCAAAGGCATCAAAAGGATAGTGTTCCCGCAGATCTTGTTTGGTGGTGTACGGAAATTTACGGATATCTTCAAGCCGCTTGAAATCACTGGGATGGACATCCGCGGCATCAAATTTACGGCGGTACATGGGAACATTGTTGTAGGCGTGGTTGAGCGTCCATTTTATTTGCTTGACTTGCTGGGCCTGAATTTCGTCATGTGAAGCAAACTCAAGGGAGCCCAGATGATTATCCTGATGCTTTTTGAGGTATTTTTCTCTAAAAAATTGTCCGTAGTTGCTCATCTTTCCTGTCCTTATTGTTGATTTGTTTATAACAGGTTCTTTTTGTGAACGATCGATTTTGTCATCGACCGTGTTGTGACTATGTGCAGGTGTTGTGCAGGTGCCTGAGAAATCAGATGATTACGAAATACGTTCAATAATCATGGCGATGCCTTGCCCTACGCCAATGCACATCGTGCATAAGGCATAACGCCCCTGACGTCGCTCCAGTTCAAGCATGGCGGTCAGGGCCAGACGGGCACCACTCATCCCCAGCGGATGCCCCAGAGCAATGGCGCCACCATTCGGGTTAACATGTCCGGCATCGTCCGGTAATCCCAGTTGGCGCATGACCGCCAGTGATTGGGCGGCAAAGGCTTCATTCAGTTCGATAACATCCATGTGGTGCAGGCTGAGGCCCGCCAGTTCCAGTACTTTACGGGTGGCAGGCAGTGGCCCGATCCCCATGATCCGGGGTTCAACACCACAGGTTGCGGTAGCAACGATGCGGGCCCGTGGAGTTAGCCCCTGACGCATCGCCGCCGTTTCTGAAGCAACGATAAGCGCTACCGAACCGTCATTGATGCCGGATGCGTTTCCGGCTGTCACGGTGCCATTCGAACGGAATGGGGTTTTGAGCCGCTGGAGTTGTTCAAATGTCGTTTCTGGCCGGGGGTGCTCGTCTCGCGTGATCACCGTTTCTGTACCGATTTTTTTGGTTGGGACCAACGTGACGGGAAGGATTTCTTCCTCCAATATTCCCTGTTGCTGGGCTTTGGCGGTGCGTTGCTGGCTGCGCAAGGCAAAGGCATCCTGAGCTTCACGGCTAATCTGAAACTGGGCAGCAACGTTTTCTGCTGTCTCAGGCATGGAGTCTGTACCAAACTGCTGTTGCATCAAGGGATTGATAAAACGCCAGCCAAGGGTCGTATCAAAGATTTCTGCCTGACGGCTGAATGAACTCTCCGCTTTCCCCATCACAAAAGGGGCACGGGTCATGGATTCAACACCTCCCGCCAGAATTAAGTGGGCCTCTTCTGCTTTGATACTGCGGGCAGCGAACGCCAGCGCATCCAGCCCGGAGCCACACAGCCGGTTAACCGCCGTGCCGGATACTGAAACGGGCAGGCCTGCCAGCAGTGCGGCCATGCGGGCGACATTGCGGTTGTCTTCTCCCGCCTGATTGGCACAGCCGAGGATCACATCATCGATTTGTTCCCAATCTAATGCAGGGTAACGCGCCATCAATGCCTTCAGCGGCAGGGCCGCCAGATCATCTGCCCGCAAACTGGATAGCGCACCACCGTAACGCCCAATGGGTGTGCGAATTCCGTCACAAATAAACGCGTGGGTCATGATGGCTCTCCTTGCACATTATCCTGAAGGGAATTATCCGGAAGGGAACTGCCAAGACGATGGGCACGACCACGGAACAGTGCCACGATTTTATTGTCTTGGTTTTTGATTTCGACATCATATAAGCCGGTGGTTTTGCCCTGATGTTGCACAGACGCAGTCGCGGTGAGGCAATCTCCCGCCAATGCCGGGCGAATGAAATCAATCGAGCCACCCGCAGCCACAGTTGCCGGCCCTTCGCCATTGCAGGCATAAGCGAAAGCGGTATCCGCCAGACTGAATAAAATGCCACCGTGGCAACGTTGATGGCCATTGAGCATGTCAGGGGTGATGGTCATGCTGAGCCGGGCGACACCGATATCAATATATTCAATACGCATCCCCATGCTCTGGGCACAGATGTCTTTGGCATACAGAGCCTCTATGCAGTGTCGGGCCTGTTGGCCGGGAGTGTTATCCTGCATGGAAACTCTCCTTATCTTGGTGGCTGTGTTGTCGGGAAAATGGCAATTTTTCATGCCCCGCAGCCAGCGAACGCAGCAAAGGTGCAGGGCGGTAACGCGTCTCGCCATAGAATTTTTGCAGGTTTTCCAATGTACTGAGGATATGTTTCCAGCCCAATTGTTCTCCCCAGGCCAACGGGCCAATGGGATAATTCACGCCATAACGCATCGCCAAATCGATATCGTCCGCACTGGCAATTCCTTTATTCACCGCATCCAGCGCTTCGTTGCACAGCATGGCAACAGTACGCATTGTCAGCAAACCGGGGTAATCCGGCAGGAGGATCACTTGCTTGCCGAGGGATTGCAGGAAACTAATCACTTTTGCCGTCTGTCCGGGCGCATTCCGTCCCGCACGACTGAGTGTCATCATGGAAGCGGATTGATAATTGGCGGAAAGATCAAATTGCATCACCGGTGCTCTGATTTCATCAGCAATCTGGGCGCAGGTTCTCCCTTTTGCCAGCGTCAGGATAACGTCATCAATCTGCAACGAGGGAGAGTGCAGGCGATCATTCTTACTTTCTTCAAAGGCAATACTGCAGTGCGGTAACTTAGACTGTTTCAGCAGCGTGGCAAAATGAGGTAAGGCATGCCAGTTTCCCGTCGCTTTAATCCGTACAGATTGTTTCTTCTCTTTGTTGGGCTGTCTGGGTTCGATATTGGGTTGAGGCCAGCTCTCTTTATTGACTTGATTTTCTTTGTAGGGCCCTTTGTAGAAATAGAAACCGCGCCCGCGCTTACGCCCGAGGTGACCGGCATCGACCAGCTCTTTCTGGTGTAGCGAAGGTTGGAAGCGTGAGTCACCGTAGAAAGCATGGAACAAGGATTCAGTCACGGTGTAGTTAATGTCATGGCCGATCAAATCCATCAGTTGCATTGGCCCCATCATGAATCCGCCGGATTCTTTCATAACGGCATCCAGAGTGGCGGGGGTTGCGATGTGTTCTTCCAAGGCCCGCAGGGACTCCGCATAAAAGGGGCGGGCAATGCGATTGACAATAAAGCCCGGCGTCGAGCGACAGGTTACGGGCTGTTTTTTCCAATGGGTAATCAGAGAGCTGAGGGTTGCTACCGTTTGGGCAGAAGTTTCCAGGCCCTGAACAATTTCCACCAGCTTCATCAACGGTGCGGGGTTGAAAAAATGCAAACCCGCCATGCGTTGTGGTGAAGACAAAACACGGGCAATCGCCGTAATTGATAATGATGAAGTATTGCTGACAAAGAGGGTGTTGGCGGAACAAATGGATTCTAATTGGTGAAATAGATGTTGTTTGGCTTCCAGTTGTTCAACGATAGCTTCAATGACCAGTGCACATGGTGCGAGTGATTGCAGTGAATCAACGGGATTGATGCGTTGCAACAGAGCTTGTATTGCATCTGCTTCAGCTTTGCCCGCCTCTACCCTTTGACTCAGGCGAATACGCAGGTTATCCAGAGCATGATGTGTCGCGGCATGATCAACATCAAACAACAGGACGGAATGCCCGGCCTGAGCAGCAACCTGAGCGATGCCGATCCCCATTGTACCCGCCCCGATGACAGCAATGGGGCCATGGAGCAGAGGCGTGGTCATGATTATTTCCCCTTGAATACAGGCTGACGTTTTTCAATGAACGCACTGATCCCTTCCCGGAAATCATCACTGTGCCCGCAAATACGTTGTAAATCGCGTTCAAGATCGAGTTGTTGCTCCAGAGTATTGGCAGCAGCGGCGTAAGTCGCCTGCTTAATCCCACCCAACGCCACGGTAGGTTGCATGGCTAAACGTTGAGCCAATCCATGTGTTTTTTCTTCCAGCTCTTCAGGCTCAACAACCTGCCAGATCATGCCCCATGCCAGCGCCTGTTCTGCGCTGATTTTATCACCCAATAAAGCCATTCCCATGGCGCGGGCATGACCGATTTTATGAGGCAGGAACCAACTGCCGCCAGAATCCGGCACCAGACCGATGCGGCAGAAGGCCTGAATAAAGCTGGCCGTACGGGCAGCGATCACAATGTCACAGGCCAGGGCAAGCGAAACCCCCGCTCCCGCAGCAACACCATTGACGGCACAAATAATGGGTTTGGGCAACGACGTCATACGCCGGATCAATGGGTTGTAATAACGCTCAACGGACTGGCCGAGATCAGGAATATTTCCATCCGAAATAATGGCATTCCGATCTGTTAAATCTTGTCCTGAGCAGAAGCCACGACCTGCTCCGGTGAGTAAAACGCAACGTACTGATTCATCTTGTTCTGCAATATCCATTGCCTTGCTTAACTGTTGGTGCAATCCCTCATTGAAACTGTTCAGGCTCTCCGGACGGTTGAGTGTGATGCTGAGAACACCCGCTTTAATATCCGTGAGTACCATTGATGTATTTTTCATCTATCAGGACCCTTTAAAGTTTGGTTTACGTTTTTCCAGAAAAGCAGCGATGCCTTCCTGACGATCAACGGTTCCCGCCAGCGCGACAAATTGTTGGCGTTCGGCGAGTAATCCTTGTGACAGAGCAGTTTCTTGTGCAGTCTTGAGTGCTGCTTTGGCTGCCCGTAAAGCCAATAGTGAAAATTCACTGATGCGTTGTGCAATTTGCTCCGCACGTTCTACTGTCAGGGCATCAGTGCAAACTTCGCTGACCAGACCGGCTTGTTGTGCCCGTTGGGCATCAATGGCTTCGCCGGTCAGTACCATTTGGCAGGCCAGTGATTTTCCGACGGAACGTATGAGTCGCTGTGTCCCCCCTGCTCCCGGTATCAGACCCAGTGTGACTTCCGGCAAACCGAAACGGGCGGTTTCGCCACAAATCACCAAATCACAAGCCAAGGCCAATTCACAACCCGCACCCAATGCATAGCCATTCACGGCAGCGATCAGCGGTTTGTTGATATTATTCAGGCGTTGCCAGAGTTGGGGGCGGCGATCGGTCATGGCCCTGGCGACGGTTTGCTGTTGCAGCTCTTTCAAATCAGCGCCTGCCGCGAAACAGCGGGACGAGCCGGTAATCACAATGGCCCCGGTTCCATCATCTGAGTCTGCTTGCTCCAGTTGCCAAACGAGCTGTTCAAGGCAATCATTGCTCAGGGCATTGCGCACTTCCGGACGATTGAGGGTCAGGGTGCGCACTCTTTGCTGCTGGTGGCATAAAACCCATTCCTGATTCATGGCAGTTCCTCATTGATGGTTTTTATTCGTGAAAAGCCCTAGACATCAAAGTCCACGACCACATCATTCCCTTTCGGCCATGACTGACAGCTTAAGATGTAACCGGCAGCCAGTTGGTCAGGCTCGAGGCTATAATTAATTCTCATGTCCACTTCACCGGATTTAAGCTGACATTTGCAGGTTGCACAGACGCCGCCTTTACAGGCGTAGGGCAAATCCGCCCCCTGCCGCAATGCGGCATCGAGTATGCTGTCATCTTCGGCATTCATGGTGATGTTGAAGGTTCGTCCATCCAGATGAATTTCAACACGGGTTTCGCTGCGCTCAGCGAGATCGCCTGACCGCAAGCGCATCGCCGCTTTTTGGGCCAGACCGGTATTAAAACGCTCACTGTGGATGTGCTGAGCGGGGATACCTGATCGCACCAGTGCTGAGTGAGCCTCGTCCAGCATGGTTTCTGGCCCGCAGAGAAACGCTTCATCGAATTGGGCAAAATGAAGCAGGGTTTTCCCGATGCGGTGCAGGTGTTCATCATCAATGCGCCCATTGAATAACGGGCTGTCAGTAGGTTCCTGACTGAACAGGTACAGCACCTGAAAACGGCTCAGATAACGATTTTTCAGGTCGGCCAGCGCTTCCTTGAACATGACCGAACGGCTGGTGCGATTGCCATAAATCAACGTGAAGGTACTGTCAGCTTCCAGTGCCAGCGTGCTTTTGACAATGGAAAGAATGGGGGTGATCCCCGAACCGGCCGCGATCGCCAGATAATGCCCTTGTTGCGCCGCATCAGGGTGATGGCCGAAGTGACCTTGTGGCAGCATGACTTCCAGTTCATCCCCGACTTTCAACTGTTGGTTGATAAAAGTCGAAAAACGGCCCTGATCAATGGCCTTGACTCCAATTTGCAATACGTTATCCGACGGTGAGCTGCAAATGGAATAACAGCGGCGCAGCTCTTCACCATTCACCCGGGCTTTGAGGGTCAGATGCTGGCCGGGGTGGTAGCAGAAATCGTCTTTTAGCTCGTCAGGGACGTGCAATGTTACGGCCACCGCATCGGGTGTTTCTCGTTCAATCGCCGCAATTTTCAGCCAATGAAAACCATATCGGTGAGGGCCTTTTTTTTGAGAAGCATGTTGTTCAGAATCCTGCGGTTGGGAATTATCGGCTATCATCCGTTGTGGCGGCAAATTCAGTGACTGTGAATTCTGTAATTGAGAATTCTGTGATTGCATGCGATGTAACGTATCCATTTCTGCTCCCTCATTAAATACATTTAAAATAATCAAAGGGTTCCAGACACTGCCGGCAACGATAAAGGGCTTTGCAGGCCGTGGAGCCGAATTCGCTGATCTTTTCTGTTTCATGGCTACCGCAGCGCGGGCAGATAATGGAAGGGATATCCGCAGGTTTTTCACAAGCCAATCCCTGAGGCGGTGCAATGCCAGACTCGCGCAGGCGTTGTTTGGCTTGCGCATTCATCCAGTCAGTTGTCCATGCCGGGGTCAGACTGACCTCAATGAATACCGGAGCAAAGCCCGCTTGTGCCAATGTTTCCTGAATCGCATTGAGCAAGTATTCCGTTGCAGGGCAGCCGGAATAGGTTGGTGTGAATGTCACCAGCCAACCTTCGTTCAGGGGGGAGACAGCTCTTATCATGCCAAGATCGGTAATGGAAAGCGCAGGTAATTCCGGATCGGCAATCTGATGCAGGCATTGCCAGATTTGATGGATTTCCGGCGGCTGCATGCCCGCACGAAAGAAGGTATCGCATTGTTGTCCCATCATTTCCTCCCGTTGCTGTCCGTTTTGAAGGCCCGCCAGTTTCCGTTACCACTGGCAGCCGGGATAACTGCGTTGCAGGCATTGCATCTCTGTTAGCATGTATCCCAGATATTCTGTATGCAGCCCTTGTTTTCCACCTTGCCGGTAAGGCAGCTCCGCCGGTATTTCCAATGTCGCTTCCGCAAATGTTTCACGAATGATCTCCTGCCACGGTCCATGCAAAGTCCGGGGATCGACGGCAATGCCCTCTTCCGCCAGCCGCTGTTCTATTTCGTCGCAGAAGAACAACTCCCCCGTAAAGCGCCACAATTGGTTGATCGATCGCTGGATTTTCTGGTGGCTTTGTTCCGTGCCATCCCCCAGGCGGATCATCCAGCCCCGGCTGAATCGCAGGTGATATGTAACTTCTTTCAAGGACTTATTACTGATGGCCGACAATTGGGCATTGCGGCTTTGTCCCAGCGCCTGATGCAGCAAAAAGTGGTAAGCATCAATGAAAAACTGGCGTACCAGCGTGTCATTGAACCCTCCGTTAGGTTGTTCTGCCAGCAGCAGGTTGAGGTATTCACGTTCACCACGCCCGAATGCCAGTCGATCTTCATCCTGCTCTGTTTCTGAAAGCGTCGCTGCATAACTGAGAAAATGGCGCGCTTGCCCCAGTAAATCGAGGCCAATATTGGACAGAGCGAGGTCAATCTCCAGCTCTGGAGCATACCCGCACCATTCGCAAAGACGCTGTGCCAGAATGAGCGGTGTATCCCCCTGACGTAATGCATAGTGAAACAGGTCATGCTGAGGGGATGAAAGGCTGCCTATATCCATATTCACGTCTCCTACATATTCTTGATGCCGTCAGGAATGGTGTAGAACGTCGGATGACGGTAAATTTTGTCTTCCGAAGGGTCAAAAAAAGCGTCGCGATCTTCCGGCTGGGAAGCAACCACATGAATGGATTTTACTATCCAGATAGAGCAGCCTTCATTGCGACGGGTGTAAGCATCACGCGCATTTTCCAAGGCCATTTGATCATCTGCCGCATGGAGGCTGCCGACATGACGGTGAACCAATCCTTGTTTACTGCGGATAAAGACTTCATACAATGGCCAATCGGTTTCGTTCATAGTTTACTCTCCCTGCTCTGATTCTATTCAGGACTGTTCAGGCCAGCGGCAGATCACGCGGCACGATTTTTGGCGGCTATTTTCCTGGCATGCTCCGATGCCGCTTCACGCACCCAGCTTCCGCTCTCCCAAGCCCGGCGTTTGGCCTCCAGACGCTCGTGGTTGCACACGCCTTGTCCTTTCAATACCTGATAGAATTCATTCCAATTGATCTCACCAAAACGGTAATGCCCCGCTGCCTCATCCCAAACCAATTCCGGATCGGGAGCGGTCATGCCCAGTGCTTCCAACTGTGGAACTGTGTTGTCGATGAATTTCTGCCGGAGTTCATCATTGCTGAATCGCTTGATCTTCCACGCCATGCTCTGGGCGCTATTGGGGGAATTGCTGTCATTGGGCCCAAACATCATCAATGTCGGCCACCAGAAACGGTTAATCGCATCCTGTAACATGGCGCGCTGGGCTTCATTGCCATTGGCCAGCGCCATGACCGCTTCATAGCCTTGCCGTTGATGGAAGCTCTCTTCTTTGCAAATTTTCACCATTGCACGGGCATAGGGGCCATAGGAAGCACGGCATAAAGCAACCTGATTCACAATCGCTGCACCATCCACCAGCCAGCCGATGACACCGACATCAGCCCAGCTGAGCGTGGGGTAATTAAATATGGAAGAGTATTTCATCTTGCCATCCAATAAGTTCTGGTAGATGTCCTGACGGGAACAACCCAATGTTTCAGCGGCACTATAAAGATAAAGCCCATGCCCTGCTTCATCCTGTACTTTGGCGAGCAAAACCGCTTTGCGGCGTAGTGTCGGCGCCCGGGTGATCCAATTGGCTTCAGGCAACATGCCAACCACTTCCGAGTGTGCGTGTTGACCTATCTGACGTATCAAATTCTGGCGATAGGCTTCTGGCATCCAGTCTTTTGCTTCAATGGACAAATCTGCTGCAATTCTGGCATCAAACTGTGCCTGAAGTTGATCTGCATTCATTTCAAAGCTCCTTTTATGATTCTTTTTTTTATAAAAAAATATAAAAACGAATCACTTTAAGTCACCATAAATCTACAAATCAGTAACAAAAATATCAAATGGTTAAGTTGTATATTTGTCGTCCACATCACAATGTTATTTTTTATTCGTTTAAAAACAATTGGTTGATTTTTTTGAGTGAAATGATGGAAATCAGCCTGATTATAAGTTGAGCGTGAATGTTTTTATTTTGTTAACCGTGAGGGTGGTTTTGTTAATCATATTTGTGATACATAAATGGCATAATATTAATCAATTATTGATTCACTAATGAGATTGATGGAGAAAAAATGCAACAGTTAAAAAGTTACATTTGTGGCGCTTGGGTTCATGGTCAAGGCAACACCAGAACCATTCATCATGCGATCAGCGGTGAGGCCTTGTATCAGGTCACTTCAGAAGGTTTACCATTGGCAGACAGTTTAGATTATGCCCGCAACAAAGGGGGAAAAGCACTGGCCGCAATGACTTTCCAGCAACGAGCACAGATGATGAAAGCCGTTGCAAAACACCTGCTTGCCAACAAAGAAGCGCTGTATGCCATTTCTACCGAGACGGGGGCGACCCGTTCAGATAGTTGGGTGGATATTGAAGGCGGGGTGGCGACACTCTTTTCTTATGCCGGATTGGCAGGGCGTGAGTTGCCGGATGATACCCTGTGGCCGGAAGATGAGATGATCCCGCTGTCTAAGCAATCCCAGTTTGTGGCCCGCCATGTACTGACTTCCCGTCCCGGCGTTGCTTTGCACATTAACGCCTTTAATTTCCCCTGCTGGGGGATGCTGGAAAAATTAGCCCCAACGTGGATGGCAGGTATGCCGGCAATTATTAAACCTGCAACGGCCTCTGCCCAATTAACACAAGCGATGGTGAAAATGATCATCGACAGCGGTCTGGTGCCGGAAGGGGCATTGCAGTTGATCTGCGGAAGCATTGGCGACTTGTTCGATCATCTTGATTATCAGGATGCCGTCACTTTTACAGGGTCAGCTCAAACGGGACAGAAATTGCGTGCCCATCCCCGCCTGATAGAAAAATCCATTCCTTTTACCATGGAAGCAGATTCGCTCAACTGTTGCATTTTAGGTGAGGATGTTACCCCTGAAATGCCGGAGTTTGGTGTATTCATCAAGGAAGTTGTTCGCGAAATGACAGTCAAGGCAGGGCAAAAATGTACGGCTATCCGGCGGATTATTGTCCCTGCCGCTCAGATGGAGCTGGTCAGAGAAGCATTGCTCAAACGGTTATCTGGTGTGGCCGTCGGTGATCCCACGTTGCCGGAAGTACGCATGGGCGCATTGATTAATCTGGAACAGCGTGATGAGGTCCAGTCGAAGGTCAATGAATTGCTAAACAGCGGTTGTGAACTATTGTGCGGGGGTTCACTGGATAAACTGGTGCTGGCCGGCAACAGCAACAGTGCAGGGGCATTCTACCCACCCACTTTGCTCTATTGCGCTGACCCAGTGGAAAATCAGCAGGTACACAGTACGGAAGCCTTTGGGCCGGTTGCAACCTTAATGGCATATCAGGATACGGAACAAGCCATCACATTGGCCATGATGGGGCAAGGGAGCTTGGTAGGTTCATTGGTGACAGCGGATGAACATGTGGCAAGTCAGGTGATTCGCGCAACAGCATGTGCTCATGGCCGCATGCTCGTGTTGGATGAGACGGCTGCCGCGGAATCCACGGGGCATGGCTCTCCACTGCCCATACTGGTACATGGCGGCCCGGGACGTGCGGGAGGCGGAGAAGAATTGGGGGGATTACGCGCCGTAAAACACTACATGCAACGTACTGCGATCCAAGGCAGCCCAAGCATGCTGACTGCGATTGGCCGTGAATGGGTTCGTGGTGCGAAAGTCAAAGAAGATCCCGTCCATCCGTTCCGTAAATATTTCGAACAAGTTGAAATTGGTGAAAGCTTGCTGACTGCCCGTCGCACCGTTACCGAAGCCGATATCGTGAATTTTGCCTGCCTGAGCGGGGATCATTTTTATGCCCACATGGATAAGATTGGTGCAGCAGAATCCCTGTTTGGGGAACGTGTCGCGCACGGTTATTTTGTTGTGTCGGCGGCGGCAGGCTTGTTCGTTGATGGCGCAGTCGGTCCTGTTCTTGCCAACTACGGCATGGAAAACCTGCGTTTCATTGAGCCGGTCAAAATTGGCGATACAATCCAAGTTCGCCTGACTTGCAAGAAGAAGATAAAGAAAGCCCAGAAAACGGTAGAAGATAAACCGCATGGTGTCGTGATGTGGGATGTACAGGTTCTGAATCAGGAACAACAACCTGTGGCGCTTTACAGTATTCTCACATTAGTGGAACGTCAAAAAGGGGATTTTTCGGCATCAGCGTAAAGACTGTTAGCATAAGTGGAACAAGGATGGGCTAAATCAAGGGGTAAAATAGCCTGAGGTTATCTATCAGTAACAGAATGCATGGCGTACCTCAGGCTGTTTTCTAAGCTTAAATGAGGACGCCATTAAATACTTATTTAAATCACTGGATAACAGTGTCAGGGGCTGAATTAAATCCCCTTTTTTATTAGGCCAAAAAGTATTCTGGCTTTTTTTCAATTTTAGAATAAATTTTTATATTAATAACCTGTCGCAAACCAATAAGCGGCGGCCTCCCCACCATGAGCATAATATGTAAATCCTGACGTTGATAAACTCTTGGCAACGATGTTATCGTCACTTCCTCCACTAATTCTGGATAAAGTCAATTGCACATTAAAACAAGCATGAGAAAATAACATTGGAAAATAAACACGAGTTTCATCAGAGACTCTATCTATTACTCCCCATTGATGGATTATTCCTGTAGAGCCGCATTTCCACCAGCCATCTTGAAGTTTTAACGCCGTGTTATCCATAATGACCTCTAAATATGTATGATTGGAATATGATAAAAATAACTTAATGTCGTTCGATGCGGTTTATATAACATCATGGAAAATAATGAGCCGCAATATCTATTATTTATAAGTCATTGAGGAAAACCCGCTGATATTTAACGTGAGTAGCCTGATGCAAATTAATATAATTGAAATTCATGATAGTAAATAAACATGGGATTAAAGAAAGTCAGGTTATTTATTTCTGAGGATTTTTGTTATCTGAAATAATCTGTATAGATTTTTTGTTTTCCTGCAAACCTATCTCATTTTATGATATTGATATAAATGATGGATGCGGAAAATAGAATTCCGACTCTTTAGCATTAAATGCCATTTCACTCTCAATGAATAGGAATAGATTAAGCAGAACAGCTTATGACAAGAGGTATACTCTGGATGCCCAGCAATCTTTTGGGGTTACGACACATCAGGTAAATGAGGAGTGTTATCATAACGGATAAAGTCATAACTAAAAATATGATGAAAATGTTATTAATTAAAAATTTTGTCTGTTGACCAAAGAAAAATTAGGTGTTAAAAATAGACATTCAATAAGTTTGAATATTCAGCAAGAAACCTATCTTTTGTGTTACTTTGTAATTATCAATATTTATTGAAATATCAGTATATTGATAGAAATACGCAGACTCAATTCAGTTACTAGCGCCTGATAATATTTTCTGTTTTGGTATCATCGCTCTAAAATTTCGGGTAGATAATAAAAACAGATGAAATACCTTATATGATGCAGTAACACAATGTAATGGTTCTTCTGGTTTTTCAATTAAATTATAATCAGGCGTTATTTTTACTTTAATAAAATAATTTCAACATACAAATAAAGCCTACAATGGGCATTGATTATAATTGAAATATTAGGGCTGACAACTTTCCCGTAAAATTCGCATGACCGTATCTGCACCGCTACGATTGGGATTGATGCGGATCATGCGTTGTTCCAGTGAAGGATCTGCTTGGCGGAATGTCCCCGAAATACGGTAAAACAGAGGGGGGATCTCAAACTTTGATTCAGCCCCGACCGGATAAGGCAATGCCCCGAGTGTATGGGAGACAGCAAGCACGCTGTCTGCAATGGGTTCATGAAATTCCACCAATAAGACCTTTGATTGCGCATTGGCAAGAAAGGCTTTTTTTACCTGTGGCAATTCCCCCTGATTTAAGCGCATCACCAATTCGTTGTTAACTTCAGCTTGCACGGCGTGCATCACTGGCGCAAAAACCATGCCACGCAAAGCTTCCATTGCCTGATAACCTTGTATCTGACACCCTCCGGAATACATATTGTGGCGCAAAGTATCCACGGCTGATTGCCTGCCAACAACCACGCCCACACCTTGCGGCCCCAATAATTTAAAGCAAGAAAACGCGGAAAGCGTTGAGCCATATTCACAGCCAATCTGTGCCACTTTCATGGCGGCATAGTTATCATCCACCAATGAAGGAATACGATGCTGGTTTAAGGTTTCAATCACCTCTTGCAGAGAATAACGATCAGAGATCCGTTGACGAGTATGCTGAATCAGGCAGGCTGTTGGTTGGTATTGCAGAATAGCCGCTGCAATCTGTTCCGTGTGATTGAAATCTGCACGGACGACATGCAGGCCCATTTGTTCAACCGAGAATTTCGTGGTGGGATAAATCGGTGCACTGTGCACCAGTAATGTCGTGTTAGGGCTGACTAAAGCAGCCAGCCCTGCACGCAGTGCCCCCGTTCCTGCACCATTGACAAAAGCAGCCGCTTCAGCGCTAAAAAATTCAGCAATGACCGCTTCAATGCGTCGGGTCATCCGTGGTTGGTTAAATTCAGGGACTAAGCCCAGATCACCCTGAGAAAGAAAATCAGCTCCCGGAAAATGACGACAGATAATATCCACCAGCCTGAATTGTTGCTGTTGTGCCTGCGCCATCGTCATACTTTGTAACGGATAGGTTTCCATTTTCTTATCTGATTCCCAGCAAAAAGAGCAGGTTTGCAAGAATACCCACCACAATTGTTGCGATCGGACCAATAGCCATTTCCACTAAAGGTCGTTTCGAGGTCCGGTTGAGCAAATAAATGCCCGCCACGATCATAAATCCCGTTCCCGGTAAAATAGCATTGGAAGCAACCATCGCACCAACCAACAGGGTCATTTCAAGCATTTTGGTGATCGCGGTACGGATATGCCCGCTACAGGCTTGTACACCCGGATACTTGTCCAGCCAGATTGCAATTTTCCCCAACAATTGGATTTCGATGAACATCGTGAGTCCTCCCGCGATAAAGGCAATCCACGGGTTATTGATCGCCAGCCCCACGACAAACACAAATTTCATGCCATTAGGGCTATAAATGCCTGTCGCAATTGCCGTTGTACCCACCAAGGGAACAAAACTGATGGCACGGGCCAGCGTGGCCAATAAAGCGCTGGTTTGTTCTCCCTGCGCCATCAGGGGTTGGGAAACAGGGCCTTCCGCCAGGAGGCTCAAAGAGATGGTCGCTGCACTGGCCGTCAGCCCGCCACACAAAAGCAGTAACCATTTGTTTTTCTGGATGCGCTCTATCCGGGGTGAAAACATGGCAACCAATGTTTCATTGGTTCTGATTTGATCCTTTGACTCGGCGGTGGAACCCCGTATCGCAAAGTAAAACATGGCTATCATTGATAACAGAAGGGCGATACCGTTAGGATCGATACTGATGGGGTTTTCGAGGATATGCCCAAAACTCAATGGACTGATGGCGTGGGTTGCCACATAGCCCATCAGGGCCGCAAGCATCACCAGCAGCCCCTTGCGATAGCCATATTGATAGCCAACAACGATGCCGGGGAACAGGGCAAAGCAAGCGACAATGGGATCACTGACTTTTTTGAGTTCATTGGTGAAATTTACCGGCAACATGGTAAATAATTCTACCATCGAACTTAGCCCTGCCAATAAAGCAATGGCATACAGCCCCCCGATAATGCCTGAAGCGATCAGCCCCCTTCGGTTACTGGAACACCAGATGCCGATGATATCCGTGCCGAGCAGCAGGCTATGCACCAGCACAATGGGCGCAGTAAGAGAAAAAGGAATGCCGAAACCCACAATCAAACTGGTATTCAGTGCAAGGCTGGTTGCCACAAGCTCTTTACGGCTCATTCTGCCTTCAAGGTATTCCGGGACCAGCGAGCGCAGGCCATCATGGAAAACGGCAATGCCACGGTTTGCCATCATCGCAGTAATTGCACCAATCGCGGCCAGTAAACTGGCCCGAAAAGGAGCCACTTCCATCAACCTTATCAGGAAATCATGAAGATATTGCATGACAAGCGGCTTACTATGGGAAGATGGTATTGATGATGATGGGAAGGATGATATCAATATCCTGCCCAGTGAAACCAAAGGCTTTTTTGCCTGATTTCACATGGGCCACAATCTCGTCTTCGGACAAAATCTTACCTGGCATACTGAGCGTGACACACTTGTCCAAGCCGATAAGAGCAATTGCAATGGCCAGCGCTCCACCGCCACCCGTATTGCAGGCACCAAAGTAGTAATCAGCCTCACCATTCTTTATTGCCATCGCAGCTTCAATATCACTCATGATGGTAACAGAAGTGATTCTACTCCTTGTCAATTGACGGAGTCCTTCCGCTATCGCTTCTTTTTCTATGTGTCCACCAACAACAAACTTCATGTTGTCATACCTCTTCTGGTATCTAATATATTATTGTTTTTAATGAATTAATTTTTATTTGGAAAAATATGGTGCGTTCCGGAAAAAAAGTGCGGGGTTATCCCGTAGCAGTTGATCTACCTGCATTTGGGAAAAGCCCGCTTCCAGTAACATGGGGATGAATGTGGTCAATAAGTAACCAAATCCATTTCCCCCATTTTTTTTCAGATGAGATCGACGAGTAATATCCTGAGAAAGCATCACCCGGCCAAGCAATCCACGCCGGGCAACTTCCTGCAACATGGCAATGCGCCCGCCATCCGGGTAATAGTTGTTTTTGCCTATCGTATCAAATTGAACCCACGCCCCATCCTCCAGAAGCGCAATGATGTTATCGAGGTTATCCTGCAAGTCACAATGACCGATAGCGATATGCCCGGGAGGTACACCCAATTTCGTCAATAGCGCCAATTGCTCACGTCCCATTGTGCTCAACGTGGTATGGGTAGAAATAGGGCAGCCGGTCATTTGATGTGCCAAAGCAGCGGCGGTAAATACTTTGTGTTCATCTTCCGTGATTTCCCCAAAACTGGAGCCGATTTCAGCAATCACTCCCGCTTTTAGTTCTGTACCATCAATGCCGGTTTCAATTTCAGTAATCATCTCATCCGCAATTTCTTGTACACTCAACCCACTCAAATGGGCCGGAAAGAAGGATTGCTTATAGTAACCTGTTGAGGCAATGATGTTGATATCGGTATCATGCATTAAATCTAACAAAAAAGCTGCATTGCGTCCCATATAGCGATTGGTCACCTCCACAATGTTTCTGACGCCGAGGGAATAGAGATGGCGAAGCTCATCTGCGATCAGATCATATTGATCCAACCGATAATCAAGGGTGCCTTTCGTTGCAGAGAGGTCGATGTGCAGGTGTTCGTGCACGTAGGTATAGCCAGATGCGTCAATGCTGCGATTATTTAACTTTGCGACCAGATGATGACTCGTCTGGTTTATTGATGATGATTGCAGTGTATCCCCCGATGCTCAACTTGATATCTTTAATATCCCGCAGTCGCATGTGCCTTCGACGCTATCAACGCTGAAAGGGAATACAAAGCGGAATATTGGGTAATATTCTCAATCTTTTTTAGTATTCCATAAAATAGTTGCACAGCAATATGCGGGAAATTCCACTATAACGGAATAATATTATTATTGTTTAATAATGTAATAATATTATATGCAATACCTTCAGTTAGTGATTGTCAATAGTTGATGATCGCAAGAAGTAACCGCCGTTTTTCCAGTTTCCCTGACTGTCGTAAATGCCTTCAAGTTTCGGTGAGCCAGAGCGAGCACCAGAAACAAAGGCAACGTCACTGCGGGTCACGAAAATCTGAGTACGGAAACACATGACAACGGGGCTACCGATAGAGTGTTTGCCCGACAATGGGATATGGTAGTCAATATAAGGATCGCCTAAGCGAAGTATCCGCACTTTTTTGGGTGAAAGGGCGCTCTCAGGGAAGACCAGCGCATGTTTCATGTAATTACGTTTATAGTAACCGCCACCGTAGCAGTAACTATTGCCGTCGTGATGGTGCGACACCTCTGTCAGATAGACCATTGCGATATGTTCTGGTTCTTGCCCGCTAATATTGGCAGGGATCGTACCAGTGAGGGCATGCCCGGGTTCAAGATGGGTAGCCCCATATTTGGTGAGCAACGGAATGGTGCTACAGCTTGAGGCTGAGGGGGCATTAATTTGTGAAAGTATGATACCGAGTTGCTTGAGTCGGTTGCGAGCCCGAATGAGGGTGAGTAAATTCGTCGTAGGCAAAGTCGTCTGATATCGGGAATCCCACGATAAGCAAGGGAAATGGGTCAGCCCACTGAGTTTCACTCCCGGCATATGCTTTAGCGCGCTCACTGTATCATCGAGTTCACTAAAAGGGATCCCCGCTTCCTGACCAACAAAAACCGTATCGCGCTTATCATACACTTTCAACATGATGGGCTGAACGCGCCCCAGTTTTTCCGCTGCATCTGAAATGGCTTGTGCTTTCTCAAGAGAAAATACCGTGACGATATCCGGATTATGCCTGAGCATGGTTTCTATCAGGTGGGCAGGCATTTGTACCAAGTGCCCGATGTGGCAGAGCGGTATACCATGCTGGCTCAGGGTATAGGCTTCCTTAAAATCAACAGCAACAACACCGCGATAGCCGATTTCAATCAGTTTTTTGATAAGCCATGGATTACGGCCAATCTGTTTGGTCATCAAATAGAGTTCAATGCCATATTGTTTTGCAGTCTGCAATAAGCGCCGGCCATTCTCTAAAACCTGATCAACATCAATGACGTAAGTATCTGGCAATATTGTACCTTGTTGCCAAAGCGTTTTTGCAACTTCAATCAATTTAGGGTTTTGCTTTTTCAATGCATCAATAAACATAGGCCTCCCTTCATGTCTGCAAAGCAGCAAGGCTGTATAAAAAAATAGAAACGTTTTCTGAACAAAAAAAATCTTCATTTTTTTGAATATTTATGGAGTATCCGAAAACGAATGATTTTCTAATGAAAACATTAAACCATATAAATTTACTAACAGGTAGCCTTCTTCATTGGGGTGCAATATAACGGTGAATTTTTTAAGTAAGGCTCGAAGGATCGTGGTTAATTGCTCATAGTGTTCACATTGCTCAATGCTTGCCAGTATTTCTCCATCCAGTGGAGCAATTTCTTCACCCCGTCGTGAACGCATGAGAGCAACCGCCATATGAGTAAGCGCCATTTCTCCTTGCGGGTGATGGACAGGTATCAGCCAGATATCTTCCAGATCATGCACAACACTCAGCATATCCTTGTAAATATCCTGATCGATAACACCACCCTGTAATAAAATAGCTAATCGTTGTTCCAACATCGATTTTGTTATACACCGGAGTTAATCAATGGGTTATTGGGTTTTTCCGGATTCAATAAGCCGGTTCGGCGATACCTGCTATGACATTTTTCTGATGCGCCAGCAATGCATCTCTGTCAACGATAGTCCGCAGGAATTGCTGGATGGGAATATTGTCTTTTCGGGTGAGAATAACGGCTTCGGACGCTTTAGTAAAGCACTCGCTATCCTCAGGCAATTCGGTCGTCAGACCTTGTGCGAGTAGTTCATGGCCTTGTCCGACGTTCCAGATAGTCGCATCAATATGACCTTTTATGATCTGATTCAGACACTCATGGTAGGAGATCTCGACCAGTTCAATCTCTTTCCCGGCAAAGTACTGACTTGTCATTATTTTTTGATCTGCTGAGGCACTGTCCAATCCGACACGGCGAATCGTTTCTTTTTCCCCCTGGCGGAAAATCAACCGATGCCTGTCGGTATAGCTTCGGGTTCCGAGTGACAGCGCAATATATAAATCTTTGTGCTCTGGATGCTGCTCAGCGGCAAGCCTTGACGTGACAGCCAAATCATAAATACCATTCAGCAAACACTCAATGCGGATATCCGATCCCCGCATGTGCGCAAAATAGAAAGGAACGCCGGCACACAGTGCTTTTAACCCACTTGCCAGCCCTTCATAGGTACGAGTGTAAGGAAGTGGCATTGCACAAACCACATTGCCGATATTGGCATATTCCAGCAGCAATTTGTGGTTTATCTGGGAAAGGTAGCTGCCATTGCGGCCACGACGCTTAATTCCAATCGCTTGTGCCTGTTCCAGCGATTTCAATGCAGCTTGCATCAAACCTACAGATAACTCACATTCTTTGGCCAATAATTCTATGGTTTTCAATCGATTGCCACATTGCTCCGAAAGAAGATAACGAGCCAAGAACGCTTGTGCAATTCCCTCTTTTTTAATGAATGTCTGACTTATCATTGCAAGTTTTCATCCCTATTTATGTTCTGCATTTTATTATTTAATAAGTAATTTCAACTAAGCCAATTTACTATGTTACAGAATACATGAGTCAATGAAATATTTTTATTGCAACTTTTTTGCTTAAAAATATTAATAATTGGTTTTTTCTATCATTATATTCAATAATAAAATTTAATTATTTTGTATTTATTGATTTATACCCAATGAGTTTCGAATTGCATCACGCAACTCAAAAAACGATAGGTATCTCTCTTCGATCATGATTTGAACATATTGAATACATACCAAAAGGTGGGATCGTATGAAAGTGACTGCCAATCATATTTCCATTGAAGTTGAAGATAGCGGTGAAAAATCACATCCGGTTATATTGCTTATTATGGGATTGGGGATGCAGCTCATTGATTGGCCGGATGAAATAATCAATCAGTTAGTTACCGCCGGGTTTCGCGTTATCCGCTATGATAATCGTGATGCGGGGCTAAGCCAGCGCTTTGATCATATCCAACAACGCAATTTTCTTTGGCAAAAACTCCGTTTCAGTTTGGGATTGCCGGTTCGCCCACCTTACAGCCTACAGGATATGGCTGATGATGCCTTGGGGATACTTGATGCATTGGGTATTTCACATGCCCATATTATTGGTGCATCCATGGGGGGAATGATTGCCCAGAGGCTTGCCGCCACTTACCCTGAACGGGCGAAAAGTTTAGTGAGCATCATGAGTTCAAGCGGCGCTCCCCGCTTGCCTCATCCCAAGCCAGAAGTCATGGCTGCATTATTGTCGAAACCTGCTGGTCCCCATGAAGATGAGCTGATTGCTCATCAACTTAGAATGGTTCAAGCCGTGGTTTCCCCCGCTGAGTCGTTGGATAAGGAAGCACTGACCCGACATCTCAGAATAGCTTTGCGTCGTGGTGGATATCACCCCGATAGCCCAAGGCGGCAGACTCTGGCGATAATGGCGGATTCCCATCGCACTGCGCTATTGGCACAAATTGGCTGCCCAACATTGGTTGTGCACGGTGAAGATGATCCTTTGATCCCGATTGCCTGTGGAGAAGATACCGCCAGACGAATTACCGGGGCTGAATTTGTGCCAGTACAAAAAATGGGGCACAGTTTCCCGCCCACATTTATGCAAGCACTGGCAGAAAAAATCATTCCATTTTTATCAGGGATAAGTTCTTCGCCATGATATGCATTGTGCTTTGCTGGGTTTCACTGGAAAAAATAATATCTTTTTGCCACTCCATGCCTTTTCTGGCATAGAATCTGATGGCCTTGGGATTTTTTTCCAGTACTTCCAGCCAAAGCCATTTTTGCCCCCTCTCCTGGCCAAACGCAACAATATGATCAAATAACTGATCCCCATATTTTTTTCCGGTCAAATGAGGCGTCAGATAAAGTTTATGTAAATAAATACCGGTGAAATCTTTGTCAGGAATCAATTGATTGAGAACGATTTTACTGAAACCGATGATATTGCCGGGGATGATGTCATGGCCCGTTGCAGCAACATTGATATCTTGATGGGATTCGGCAATAAACCAATGGTGATCCGGTGTTTCAAGTGAAGCCACGATATTCTCTATTGAACTCTCTTCGGAAATATAAGTTTTTAACTCATCTTTATTATTCCATAGTTCGGAAAAGTAAAAACGGTAACTTGTTTCAAGTAATTGAGATAATAATCTGGCATCTTGTATTTTCGCTTTCCGAATGGTTAACACAAATATTCCCTCACATTATTTATAATTGTGATTATATGATGAATAAATCAATTGTGATTGGGGATCAGCCCGTTATCTGACCGTTCGTTGATGAGCTTCTCGCCTTCTTTCCATTCACCATAGCCAGCGGCAGTATGAATATGACCGGCTCCGGGTAACATAATTAAATCTGACTTCCAACAATTGGCAAAAATATGCGCTTTTTCCAAAGATAAAAATTCATCATTGTCACTACACACCAAAGTGGAAGGAAAATTTTCAGAATACTATCACAACCATGAAAAACTTCATGTTGAATAGCCAGTGCAATCCAATGAAAAATAAGAGAATTCAAATAAAAATAAGAATGATTGATTCCGAAAATTTATGAACATCGAAAGGAAAGCAGTGGGCGGGAAGAAACATAAATACTAAAATGACAATTAAACTAAAATGGCGATAAAAAATTATCGCCATTTTTACTTGGATCAGTGTGCTATTGAACTGATTTGGTATTCTGCACTAACCAATCAGCGACACGCTGTTTTTGTTCATCAGTGAGCCACATTCCCAGTTTGGTCCGACGCCAGATAGCATCATCCAACTGTGTTACCCACTCTTGTTCAACTAAATAACGCAATTCCGTTTCATACAGGCCATGTCCAAAGGATTCGCCAAGATTAGCCAGGCTTTCTGCACCTTTCAGGATCATCTGGCTATTGCTGCCGTAAGTGCGGGCATAACGAAGCGCAACGCCTTCCGGTAACCAATTATGACGCTGACGGAGCAGGCGCGCGTAACCATCGCGGTCATGGCCTTCCAGCTCACCACCCGGCAACTGACCATTTTTGGTCCATGCACCACCGGCGTTTGGATAATACTTCACCAATTTTTCCATCGCGTGTTCAGCCAGCTTACGATAAGTCGTCAACTTGCCGCCAAATACTGAAAGCAATGGTGTCTGGCCTTGGTCATCTTGTATATCCAGCGTGTAGTCACGCGTGATTGCCTGCGGTGAATCGGATTCATCATCACACAATGGGCGAACACCTGAATAAGTCCAGACGACATCATTACGCATCAACTGTTTTTTGAAGTGAGCATTATAGACTTTCAGCAAATAATCGATTTCTGTCTCATCAATTTTAACGTCTTTTGGATCGCCTTTATATTCAACATCAGTCGTACCGATGATAGAAAAATCATCGTTCCACGGAATGACAAACACGATGCGGTTATCTTCGTTTTGCAGAATATAAGATTGCGGCTCATCATGGACACGAGGAACAACGATATGACTGCCTTTGATCAGGCGAATGCCATACGGTGACTTCAGTTTCAGGCCATTATCAAAGAAGCTCTTCACCCACGGGCCGGTTGCATTAACTAAACCCTTCGCACGCCATGTGCGCGCTTCGCCAGTGATGAGATCGGTGGCTTCAACCATCCAATAACCATTTTCACGCCATGCGCGGGTCACTTTAGTGCGGGTCCGCACTTCACCGCCACGCTTTTGTACTTCTTGCGCGTTCAGGACAACCAGACGAGCGTCATCAACCCAGCAGTCAGAATACTCAAAGCCACGGGTGATAGAGGGTTTCAGTACTGAATTTGCACCAAATTTCAGCCCCTTACTGCCGGGTAAACTCACGCGCTTGCCCAGATTGTCATACAGGAAAAGACCTATGCGGATCATCCAGGCTGGGCGCAAATGGGGCTGGTGCGGTAAACGAAAACGCATAGGGAATGCAATGTGTGGCGCCAGTTTCAGGAGCACTTCACGCTCTGCCAGTGCTTCACTGACCAAACGGAATTCATAATGCTCCAGATAACGCAAGCCACCGTGGATCAGCTTGGAGCTGGCAGATGACGTCGCACTGGCCAAGTCTTGACCTTCCAACAGCAGGACTGAAAGCCCCCGTCCAGCCGCATCTGCCGCAATACCTGCGCCGTTAATTCCACCGCCGATTACTATCAAGTCTTTGGTTTCCATTGCACACCCTCTGAAATGTTCGAAATAGTTCTTTAATGCTCGTTTTCGATCAGGCGATTGTAATCAAAATTTCATCAATCGCCAACCACTAACTTATAAAAAACATATTCGCGTGATACAGCTAACAGATCTTGATCTTATAGATAAGATTAATGAGGAATGTGCGGGATACAAATTTGGGAAGGGGATTTGTCGGTATCCCCACCAGAACATGAGGTGGGGAAAAATATCAGTCAGTAAGCGTTTATCAGCACAGCTCTAACTTGACGCTGTGTTGCTCAACGATTTTCTGGATACTGGGGGGCGGGGCTTTGTCTGTGAACAAAAAATCAATCAGATTCATGTTGCCAAGGTTTACCATGGCACTGCGACCAAATTTCGAGTGATCCGCAACCAGCATGACACAACGAGAATTTTCGATAATGGCGCGTTTGGTTCTGACTTCGTGGTAATCAAACTCAAGCAGGGAGCCATCATTATCAATACCGCTGATCCCGAGAATGCCGAAATCAAGACGAAATTGAGAAATGAAATCCAATGTGGCTTCACCAATGATGCCACCATCGCGGGAACGGACTTCCCCTCCCGCCAGAATCAGGCGGAAGTCTTCTTTTCCCATAAACAGGGTAGCGACATTGAGATTGTTGGTTACAATCCTTAAATCCCGGTGATTGAGCAGCGCATGTGCAACCGCTTCCGGCGTCGTGCCAATATCAATGAAGAGTGTTGCACCATTCGGGATTTGGGTAGCAACTTGCTGAGCGATACGGGCTTTCTCTTCTGACCACAAAATCTTGCGGTCATGATAGGCCGTATTGACGGAGCTGGAAGGCAATGCCGCCCCGCCGTGATGACGCTGGATCTTATTTTTATCTGCCAGATCGTTTAAATCGCGCCGAATGGTTTGCGGGCTGACATCAAAATATTCAACCAGCTCTTCCGTACTGACATAACCCTGAAGACGCACCAACTCTATTATTGCATCATGCCGCTGAGTTTGCTTCACAACATTCCCCTAATAGTTGACCAAGAGTATTCGGAATATTATTGATTTTTTTGTTTACGTAAATTATCCCACAACCCCATTAATAACCCGATGATTAAGCCTGAAATATGGGCAGCGCTACCGTGGCTGGGCGATGAAAAGAACAGTAAAATAGCCGTAATCACGATAAGCCCTCTGGGAGCACTGATACCACGATGGGGTGATATTTCACCGGTCAACCAAACATAGCCAAGCAGGGCATAAATCACACCTGAAAGCCCCCCGAAATGCGATGCACTGTACAATGATTGCGCCCAACCACTGAAAAATGCAGATACAATTGTGATCTCGAAAAGTTTCCCTGTATTGATGTTCCGCTCTACCTGACTACCGAGATACCACCAAAGAACCAAATTAAACAGGATGTGTGTCAGTGAAAAATGCATCAGGGCATAACTGACCCAGCGCCATAATTCCAGATATTGTGTGCTGTTGGGCCATGCGAGCCAGAGCATGATTTGCTCGCCCCCGATGATATTCATCCCGAGGTAAACAAGGATGCAAAGTGCCAGCACAGTAATCGTCATGGGACCGGACTGTGTTTTCAGGGCATTCCAGTCCAGATGGGTACGGTATTTGAAAGGTGAGTCCGATTTACCCGTCTGCCAGCTGGCCGCCTGATAACGGGCGTTGAGTGGATCACGGACAAAATGTTGCAGCTCTTGTTCAACTTGCGTTAATTGATTGTCGTCTTCCAGCCATATTTCAACGACTGATGGCTCACCGGTGGGGCGCATGACTAAATGAACACCCTGTGTTGCCATGTAATCAATAAAGGCTTGAGCCAGCCGAGGATTGGATATTGAAGTTACATTGATCATTGCTCGCCTTATCTCTGCCTTAAGTTAACGTTAATCGCAAAGGAGTCCTTGCTCCTTTGCCTGTGCGTCAAAGATTTATTGGGAATGAACAGCTTGAGGATACTCTTTTTTCCAGACCTCAAATCCCCCATTAACGCTGTAAACGGTTTCAAAACCCATATTAATGAGATATTGCGCCGCGCCCTGGCTACTGTGGCCGTGATAGCACATCACCATGACCGGGCGCTCAAAATCGGCTGCTTCCAGGAAGTTATTGAGCGTTTCATTGGTCAGATGAAATGCGCCGCTGACATGTCCGGCATTGAAACTCTGCGGGTCACGGATATCAACCATAATGGCTGTTTTTTCAAGCCAGTGCTGGTAGGCCTGCTCAGGATTTATTGTTTGAAAATGGTCCATAAATGCTCAACATAGTTTCTGAAAATTTCATTTTCACTATATTTGTTTCTTCACTTGATGCGTTTCTTAACTATATCCGTTTCTTAACTATATCCGTTTCTTAATGGTCGTCTGGTACGACCTAACGGCCTTCCCAAGATTGATATTGAGAAGGCCCGGAAATATAGTGAGAAGATACTCAGAAACAGGAAAATAATCAGTAATACGAGTGTTCACCGCGTTCGTGTTCAGTCAGATCTCTGACCCCTTTCAATTCAGGGAACATCTGCAACAACTGCTTCTCAATTCCCTCCTTCAGGGTGACATCGACCATTGAACAACCGTTGCATCCACCACCGAATTGCAGAATGGCATAGCCCTCATCGGTGATCTCCATCAGGCTGACACGGCCACCGTGCCCTGCAAGCTGGGGATTGATCTGCGATTGTAAGACATATTCGACGCGTTCAATCAACGGAGCATCATCATCCACTTTGCGCATTTTGGCATTCGGCGCTTTCAGGGTCAGCTGAGATCCCAATTGATCGGTGACGAAATCAATGACGGCCTCTTCCAGAAAAGGTGCGCTGATTTCATCTACATAGGCAGAAATTTGGTCGAACTTCAGTTCGGTATCCGTGGCTTCAACAGCATCCGGCGGGCAATAGGAAACACCACATTCAGCGGTTGGCGTCCCCGGATTAATGACAAAAACACGGATCTGAGTACCCGGTTCTTGATTTGCCAGTAGCTTGGCAAAGTGCGCTTGCGCTGCTTCAGTAATATTAATCATGTCATTTGCTCAATAGTTGACTGTTCTAGTTGGTTATAATACGCCCATTCATAAAGGAACTACAAGGTTCGGCATATCGCCCAAGCCTGTACAGAGCGTGCCCCCGCACGAATTAACAACTGTGATGCCTCACGCAGCGTTGTCCCTGTGGTGATCACATCGTCGAAAATAGCAACATGTTGATCAACAAAATCGCCCCGCAATTGAAAGGCATTCTTAAGATTGGTTTTCCTCTGGGTGGCAGATAAGCCCCGTTGCGTGAGTGTAGCACGTGAGCGTTGCAAAAGATCGGGGCGATGAGTGCATTGTAACCAGTGCGACAAAGAATAAGTCATCAGCTCAATGTGGTCGAACCCTCGTTGCCAGCGCTTTTTTCTGTGCAGAGGAATGCCCAGTATGTAATCCGGTTTATGCCAGCGACCTTCCCGATAACCCTGTTGCCAATGCAACAGGAACAGGCGGGCCAATACCGGCGCAAGTTGAGGGGTTGAGTGATATTTATATCGCTGGATAAGCTGGCTCAGCGGGGGCGCGTAATCGGTCAGTGCGACCAGCTGTTGCCAGGGAGGAGGACGCTTCAGGCAGCGGCCACAGGAAATACTTTCAGCTTCAGCAGGCAGTGCACAGCGCGGGCAAACCTTTTGCAGGCGCTTGAGCTGCCGTTGGCAAATGCAACAGATTCCATGATGGGCAAAATACAAATTTTGATGGCATAGCCAACAGTATCCAACCATTGTTAGCATAGTTCCCTTCCTTGGTAATAAATAAAATGAGGATAACAATGGAACAATTGTTTTGGCAGACAATCGGTGATGCACCTCGCGATCTTGTGATGCTGCACGGATGGGGCCTGAATGCCGAAGTCTGGCGTTCAGTGGAAACACAATTAGCTTCACATTTTCGCTTGCACTTGGTGGATTTACCCGGATACGGGCGCAGCCAGTCATACTCCGCCCTGTCACTGGCGGAAATGGCAGATACCGTGTGGCAGCAGGCGCCGGAAAATGCATTGTGGCTGGGCTGGTCTTTAGGCGGGTTAGTTGCCAGCCAGATTGCCTTGGATCACCCGGAAAACATTGCAGGTTTAATCACAGTGGCTTCTTCACCAAAATTCAGTGCGGATGAAGATTGGCCGGGCATAAAACCGGAAGTATTGAATGCCTTTGAATACCAATTGAGTACTGATTTTCAAAAGACCGTCGAACGCTTTCTGGCATTGCAGACATTGGGAACAGAAAGCGCCCGTCAGGATGCCCGCATATTGAAGTCAGTCATACTGAATCAGCCGATGCCGTCGGTAGAAGTCCTTAACGCGGGTTTGGAGATCCTGCGCACGGTTGATTTAAGGGCTGAGCTATCGCAACTTCAATTGCCGTTCCTGCGACTGTATGGCTACCTTGACGGGCTTGTCCCCCGCAGAATTGCACAACGGCTTGATAACGAATGGCCGGGTACACACTCCGCTATTATACGAAACGCTGCCCATGCCCCATTTATTTCTCATCCTGATGAGTTTATTGAAGCCCTAATAAATTTTAGTGAGAGAATGTCATTGTAATTATCAATTATTGTTTGATATTACCCATAACATTAAACAGTTATGGGTAATCAGCATAATTATTTCATCGGATAAATTTCAGTGACTATTTCCGGCGCATTAACAATCGTATCAAGTACAGGGCAATGGCTTTCGACAAACTCAATAAAATCGCGAATTTCCTGCTCCGTATTATCTGCCTTGATATAAAACTTGGAGGTAATTTTGGAAAATCCCAATTTGGCGTCTTTATTTCTGCCGGTAAAGCCATCGGTATCCAACTCACCTTCCATTTTAACCTGAATATCGATCAAATTGATTTGATGCTTGCGGGCAAAACTCTTGGCTACAATGCACTGGCAGGCACCAAAAGCAGAAAGCAGCGCCTCCACTGGATTCATGGCCTCATCCGTTCCCCCCAAATTTTTGGGTTCATCAATGTGGAAAGTAAAATTCCGCGATGAACATTTCATTTTGAGACGATCCATTGACTCAACTGTCGCAGTAAATAACGCTTTAGGCATATCACTATCCTCGGGTCATTAATATTGAGAAACTGTCCGTCAGATAATAAAAAAATGCTTTTTATTTTTCAATTAGGTCATTATTAATGAAGTCATGCGTCATTAACGTTATTTTTGGGTTAATATTGAGTGAGATACTTTTTGTTACCCACTATTTTCATTGATTGACTCAAATGCAAAATATCCTATTTATTGCTAATAAGGCATTTTATATGGAAATTAAAGTAAAAAAAGAATATATAATATTTATCGCTTTCATCACGGTTTTCTTAGCGCAATTAGGTAATTCAATGTATTTACCTGCATTACCGTTGATAGCTGAGACATTATCTGCCCGGCAACAAGATATTGCGTTATCGTTCCCCGCATTTTTAATCGGTATGGCGGTATTGTTACTCCTTTGGGGAGGCTTGGGTGAAAAATATGGCAGAAAAAAAGTCCTTTCAATTGCCATACTCTTTTATTCCGCATGCAGCCTTGCCATCGCGTTGGTCAGCAATACCGATATATTTATCTTTCTCCGCTTCTTGCAGGGAATGGCAGCGGGAGGAATGACCGTACTTTCCCGCATAATAATCAAAGATTATTTTAGTGGTGACAGGTTAGCAAAAATCCTTTCCTGGTTCTCATTTTCATTTGTGGTTTCCGTGGGGATCGGGCAATTCTTGGGCGCTTCGGTGACAAAACTCTGGGGCTGGCAGACCATCTTTTTCAGCCTGACAATCACTGCGCTGGTACTGCTTTCACTATTTCTCCTGATAAAACTTCCTGATGTTCAACTCACCCCTTCTTCTCTTTCTTTTAAACAGACTTACTTCACCATCTTGCAATGTAAGCCATTTCTTTTACCGGCTTTGGCGGGAGCATTGGGTTATGGCATTGTCGTTACCTTCAACACCAACGCGCCCTTTATCTTCCAGACACACCTGCAATGGAGCGCCTATGAATATGGTTTATTGGGATGGCCCATCAGCATGGCCTATTTTTTGGGTGCGTTTATCGTTAACCGCTATGTCGTCAAAAAAGGTCGTGAACTGATTATTCTGGTGGGTTTGGGAATATTGTTGTTTGGCTGTACTGTGATGCTGCTGGGCAGCGCTTTTTATCTCGCACTGCTTTTCTGGTTACCCTACTGCATCGCCCTGATCGGACAGGCAATTATTTATCCTGTCAGTATGTCGGTATCCATTGAAAAATCCCCCATTGGAGGCGGTTATCCCGTCGCATTATGTAGCTTTATTCATCAGGTGATGGCGGCAACAATCGGTATTGCCGCAAGTATGCTGCCAAGCCAGTATCCTTGGTTGACACCGATCTTAATGCTTTGTCTTGCATTCGGCGTGGTACTTTGTGTGTTGTTTTCCCGGGATCACCCCATCAGGCGTTGATCGAAAGTAAAATCCAGTTCTTTGATTGATCCCATGAATTTGGGGAAGTCAGGATGATTCGGATTAATAATGGCATTATTTTCATGGGGAATAATGCAAGACGGAATAATAAGGGCAAGATTTTCCGTGGCACTTAGCCAACCACTACCAATGTCCATTGTGGAAATAGGAGCGGGATCGCGCCTCCAATCGTCAGGTAAGTAACGGTGTTGTAAATAATCGATGGCCTCGTCAGCTATTTCAATAGAAAAGAGCCGGTATTCTTCAAGCAGAGTTTCTTTTGGTGCATGTACATAAATTTCCAGTGCCGCCAATGCAATAGAGCCAGACACATAAACTGCTGCATTTCCTTTATGATTCCAGCGACCACCGAATTTTTTCGCTCCGTATCCCGTCCATGCTTCATTCGCATGGACGGATTTTGTCAGCCGATAAAAAATCATGAAATAACCCCGTGCTCAAGCCTGCCGATGAGATCCAGAATTTCAAGAGCCCCACTTTCTGTGGCAATCAGAGAAATCGGAGCAACATTACCCAATCCTTTAACGGGATGCTTGAGCCAGTGATAGGCGGCTTCTTTATCACCATTGAAGAAAACAATGGTTGCATCAAATACTCGAACCAAACGGGCTATACGTTCGCTTTCATCAGAAGAGAGCGGGCGACCGGCACTTTTACGGCGTGCAACATTACGCTCATTGATACCCGCAATACGCAGGATATCCGCTTTAGACAAATCTGAATTCCGATGAATATTATCCAGCACATCAAGAGGTAGGCCCATCTGTAAAACGTCGATAAGATCCTGCCCCCGGTTTGCTGGCAACCCGATAGAGCGCCATAGGGCTTTTTTGTCGGTGACATCGTTTGGTACATAGATACGCATATACCCTCCCAAAGAAAATGACAAATGTCATTATACTTATATGACATTTGTCTGGAGCATGCAAGTTTGATATTTATGATTAGCTGAAGAAGCAATGCCTTAATCTTTGGCTACCAGCCGGTACACTTTGGTATCGCATTTCTGCGTTTCCGGGCACTGCTTGCAGCCCCCGCTGAGACAGGAGGAAGCATCCACTTCCTCCAGTTTCCCCATTATGACAAGCTGCTTGAGCATGGCTTCCACCATTGGCAAAGGTGCTGAAAACTGATGGCTCAGTGATCTCGCATCAGCACGCCCATTGAGGGCAATGGCATCCCTGATCGCTGGCAAACTAATCATTCATCACTCCTGCGACTAATGGCAACTATTGTCCGAACAGGCACAGCTGCGATCAGGGGCATTGTTGAGCGTTACCGTGACTCTGCTGCGTGCACGGCGCAAGCCAATAAAAATCAGTATGTTAAACAGAACAACTGCCAGAATCGTGATGAGGCTGCTCTGAGGGTGAACGGAAAACGTCGTGATTTGGTAAAACAGCGCCGATAGCGAGTAAGCGACGTTCAAGCCCCACAAAATGGAGAAGGTCATCCAACCACGGCTGGTTTCACGGGCAATCGCCCCCATCACGGAAACACAAGGCACGTACAGCAACACAAAGATCAAATAGCTGTAAGCAGAAATAGCGGAGCCGAATTTGGCGCTCATCGTCCCCATTGAGCCGCGGTCCATATTCCCGTCCCCTTTGCTGGCCTCAATCGGGTTAGACAATGCGCTCAGAGTCAGGGTTTCTTTCAGGCTGTCCCACGTTTCATCAACCGCATCTTTCAGTTGATCCAACAAATGGAACTCATCGGGATTAAATGGTGCCTGAGTGATGTTTTCCGCGGTATATAATGTATTCAGCGTTCCCACAACAACTTCTTTTGCCATTGCTCCGGTAACAAGCCCGACAGTCGCCTGCCAGTTATCGGGATGAACACCAAGGGGTTGCAAGACTGGCGTAATCACTTTGCTGACTGACGCCAACGCGGATTCATTGATATTGTCTACGGTTTTACCTGAGAAAGAAAAACTGTTCAGCGCGCCAATAAACATACTGGCCGCGATAATCACTTTACCTGCCCGTACCACAAAACCCTTCAGCCGCTGCCAAGTCTGGAGCAACAGCGTCTTGGCATGGGGAACATGGTAGACAGGCAGCTCCATGACAAATGGCGAGGCCTCACCACGCATAATCGTGTATTTGAGCAGAAGGCCTGTGAGTATCGCGACGATAATTCCCAATATATACAGGGAGAAAACGATGCTTGCGCCGCTTTTGCCAAAGAAAGCCGCCGCAAAAACAGCGAAGATAGCCAGCCTCGCCCCGCAGGACATGAACGGTGCCATCATGATAGTAATCAGCCGTTCGCGCGGCGCATCCAGCGTCCTTGCTCCCATCACGGCAGGCACATTACAGCCAAAACCGACAATCAAAGGCACGAAAGATTTCCCCGGAAGCCCCATTGCCTGCATCAATCTATCCATGACAAACGCGGCCCGGGCCATATAACCGGAATCTTCAAGGAAGGAGAGGAACAGATACATCATGCCAATCTGGGGAACCAGCGGCAGCATGGTATTGATCCCTCCGCCGATACCCTGGGCAAGAAAAACCGTCAGCCAGTGCGGGAAATGACAGGTATAGCCCAGCCACTGCATGCCATCAATAAAAATGGCGGCGGAAGCACCATCGAATATTGGCTGCAAAGCACCACCGATATTAATGGCCAATACAAACATCAGGTACATGACGAACAGGAAGATGGGAACACCCAGCCAACGGTTCAGAATAACGGTGTCCAATGTTTTGGTCAGTTTGTTGGGGATGGCCGAGCGGGTATCAATGACGCTCAGGCAAAGTTCATTAATCGTCTGATAGCGCGCTCCCGCAATCATCAGATCCGGTTCGGTAATCTGCTTTTCTTGCAGACGGGCCTGACTTTCCGCCAGTTGCTCCTGGGTCAGTCCGGAAATCTCCCGGCTGTAAATATCCCCTTCCAGCACTTGCAAAGTAAGCCAGCGACGCTGTTGCGGATTGAACTTCTCCGTGATCCGGTCGGAAAGAACAGTAATTTCTTGCAACAGCGCGTCGGGATATTCAACCCGAACCGGAGTGGATTGTTGCGGATAATTGTCGATGGCTTTTTTCAGTGCATCGATCCCCGTGGCACGGGTAGATACCAATGGGATAACCGGACAACCGAGACGCTGCTCCAGTGCTTTGACATCAATATTGATCCGCTGGTTTTGGGCAATATCCAGCATGTTCAGCGCAACGATGCAGGGAATGCCCAGCTCAATCAATTGCAGAGAAAGATAAAGATTGCGTTCCAGATTCGAGGCGTCCACGACATTGATCAGCATATCGGCTTCGCCACTGAGAATATAGTGGCAGGCGATCTGTTCATCAATGGAGGTTTGTTCAGAAATGGTCGTCAGTGAGTAGGTCCCCGGGAGGTCGACAAGTTCGACTTTATGGTCATGGGTAATAAAGTGACCGATTTTCCTCTCTACGGTAACCCCAGCCCAGTTCCCCACACGCTGCCGGGAGCCTGTGAGTTGGTTAAAAAGGGTTGTTTTACCGGCATTGGGATTACCAATCAGGCCTATAGTTAAATGTTTCATCATACTTTCTATGTCTGCCAATCAAGCTATGTCTGCCAATCAAGGGGCGATACTAGAGATCTTCATGCAACAGGATAAATTCTAAGTCTTGCTTGCGAAGGGTCAGATTTACTCTGCGTGTTTCAATTTGTATTGGATCACCCAATGGAGCGAAACGAATAACCTGGAATGTTGAGCCGGGCAGCAAACCAAGGGACAATAATTTTTGTCGGTAGGCCGGACTGATTTCTGGAGAAAATCCCAGAATTTTATACGTACTTTCTGGAATAAGAGCCATATAACTCTCCATTAAAACTGAAAAGATAAGTGATTATAAGAATTATTATCCTCAATAAAGGGGAATTCACAAGAAAAAAAGTATCACGACCCCCTCAATTCCAATTGTTAATGATAATAATATGCAGTTGCAATACTGGTTATTTATCCTTGAATCACGGTGAAACAAATTGATATTAATCAAATTAATGGTGATTTTATTGAAAATGAATGATTGAGATAATTGTTTAATATTTTTAAAAATTTCTTTATAAGAAGATATTAACTTATAAAACAATAAGAAATAAAAAATTATATAGAAAATTAAGGAAAGATGAGTATATAGAAAGCATGATTGCAACAAGCCCTACATAATAAGCAGGGCTTGTTGATTTTTATATTTTCATTAATTTTTCGAATGATTATTTATTTTCATTCACATTTTATTATTCACTCAATGTTGGAGGGACAAGCAGCTCACTCAATGGCACCTGAACACGATCATCATCTTTATGAAGACTCCAGGCGTCCGAATCGTATACCCACCACGCCTGTATCTCCAATTCATAGAAACGGCGTTCCGCATTTCCCTGATAGTCACTGATAGGGCGCGCATTTTTCTTGCGGACATTTTCATCAGGGAAAGTTTTCAGGAAGAAGTAATCATATGTTTCCTGTAGCTGTTCATCAGGTACCTGACGAGCATAGCCAACAAATTGAGAGCCTGCCAGATCCAGCGATAAATCAGGCAGAACTTGGCTGCTGTAGATTGTACCGCTGACACGGGGGTTAATCTTCAGTTCTTGCGAATGCCGGGTATGTTGCTTTGAATACCAAATCAATTTGAGTGGGTTGTATTGCGGAATATAAAACATGGTTGATGACCAGACCGAATCCGCATCTGGGTTATGGGTAGAAAGATTGAAAAAACGAATATTGCTGAGTAAATCAAAACTGCTTTGGACATATTTGTTCATCACTTGTTCCTCAACAGTGTGAATATGTTCTTTATATCCTTTATATTTCAATCACCTATTAGAACCTTAATGCAACACATTGAAATTATAAGGGATAAAATAAGCATCATGTCATACAGACGGGATAAAGAACATGTCAGTTAGTTGTATTTCTATATTATTCAATGACTTCTTTTTACTAATGGATTTATTGCAAAACGAATTATACAGGTTATTTTCAGGAATAGTCAGAGGTTATCATTAATACTGAAATTTATAAAGCTGGAAATAAATAAAGTCATCATCATGAATTTTATGGTTTTTATCAGACAGAAAAATGATGGATTTCATTTTCCCTGTTGTGATAATTAATTTAAATTAATTATCACAAATAATTTTAAATAGTTTAAAAAGTATACTCAATGGACATAAGACTGATATGCAGATAATGACATCCCATGCCGGAATAAAGACAGAAATAGCGCCGCGAATACTGAACTGGCCCGATTGAGCCAGTTCAGTCATCAATCAATTAAGATTAACGTTTTTTGCCGAATGCGGCAGCCAATGCATCACTCATTGCGCTGTTCGCCAAAGGCGCAGAACCTGAAGAGCGGGAATGATGGCGGCCTTTTCCATTACCATTGCCATTGCCGTTGCGGTTGTTACCATGACGCTGTTCCTGACGATGCCCCCCCTGAGAACCACCGCGACGTGCCGCTGTTTCGCCGGGCTGTTCATCAAGGCGCATAGTCAATGCAATGCGTTTACGGTTCAGGTCAACATCCATGACCTTCACTTTCACGATATCGCCTGTTTTCACAATAGCGTGCGGATCTTCTACAAAGCGATCAGACAGGGAAGAGATATGCACCAAACCGTCCTGATGAACACCAATGTCAACAAATGCACCGAAATTAGTCACGTTCGTGACTGTACCTTCCAGAATCATGCCTGTTTGCAGGTCATTCATGGTTTCAACGCCATCAGTAAATGTGGCCGTCTTGAATTCAGGACGAGGATCGCGACCCGGTTTTTCCAATTCTTTCAGAATATCCGTGACGGTCGGGATACCGAATTTTTCCGTCGTGAAATCCTGAGCGTTCAGATTACGCAGGTTCGCAGGATTGCCCATTAATTCAGACAACGTTTGTTCTGTGGTTGTCAGGATCTTTTCAACAACCGGATAAGCTTCAGGGTGAACGGTTGAGGCATCCAGAGGGTTATCGCCGTGGTTGATGCGCAGGAAGCCCGCACATTGCAGGAAAGCTTTTGGCCCCAGGCGACTGACTTTCAACAATTGGCCACGATTACCGAAGCGACCATTCTCATCACGCCAGTTAACGATATTCTGGGCAACGGTGCGGCTCAGACCCGCAACACGGGTTAACAAGGCTACGGAAGCGGTGTTCAGGTCAACACCGACGCCGTTAACACAATCCTCGACAACTGCATCCAGTTTTTTCGCAAGCAGAGTCTGGCTGACATCATGCTGGTATTGGCCCACACCGATAGATTTAGGCTCAATTTTCACCAGTTCTGCCAGTGGATCTTGCAAACGGCGGGCAATGGAAACAGCGCCACGCAGGGAAACATCCAAATCAGGGAATTCCTGTGCTGCCAGTTCAGAGGCGGAATAGACAGATGCTCCCGCTTCGCTGACCACCACTTTCTGTGCAGTCACATCAGGATACTGTTTCTGGACGTTGGCAAAGAAACGTTCTGTTTCACGGGAAGCTGTACCATTGCCAATTGCAACCAGTTCTACTTGATGCTTGGTACACAAGGCAGCAACGGCGGCAGCCGCTTTATTTTCCTGTCCCGTATGTGGGTAAATGGTATCGGTAGCGATAAGTTTGCCGGTTGCATCAACAACGGCGACTTTTACCCCGGTACGCAAGCCCGGATCAAGACCCATTGTCACACGCATTCCGGCAGGCGCTGCCATCATCAGGTCGTGCAGGTTACGGGCGAATACGTTGATGGCCTCCTCTTCGGCTTTCTCGCGCAGTGTGCCCATCAACTCGGTTTCCAGATGCATCAGCACCTTGATTCGCCATGTCCAGCTCACCACTGCTTTGCGCCAGCTGTCTGCCGGTGCATTGTTCAGACGCAGATTAAGGTGGTCAGCAATAATTTGTTCGCAATGGCTCTCTTTCGGTGCTTCCTCAAATTGCGGGTCCGCATTCAGGGACAATTGCAAGATCCCTTCATTGCGGCCTCGATACATGGCAAGGGCACGGTGAGAAGGAACGGCGGTGATGGCTTCATGATGGTCGAAGTAGTCGCTGAATTTAGCACCCTCTTCTTCTTTACCTTCAATCACTTTGGATACCAAGTGGGCATTTTTCCACAGGTATTCACGTACTTTCGCCAGCAGCGTCGCATCTTCGGCAAAACGCTCCATCAGGATATAACGTGCACCATCCAGTGCCGCCTTGGTATCCGCAACGCCTTTGTCAGCGTCAACATAAGCGGCAGCCGCCAGCTCCGGCTCTTGTTGTGGTTCTTGCCACAGCAAATCAGCCAAAGGCTCCAATCCGGCTTCAATGGCCGTTTGCCCACGGGTGCGACGCTTAGGTTTATAAGGCAGATATAAGTCTTCCAGTTCCGTTTTGCTCAGCGTAGCGTTAATGGCGTTCTCGAGCTCAACAGTTAACTTCCCCTGCTCCTCAATGGATTTCAGAATAGTCTGGCGGCGACTGGAGAGTTCGCGCAGGTAACCAAGGCGATTTTCGAGCTGGCGGAGTTGGGTATCATCCAGGCCCCCCGTCACCTCTTTACGATAACGGGCAATGAAGGGAACCGTGTTTCCCTCATCAAGTAGAGTGATGGCAGCTAGGACTTGCTGTGGTTGAGCCTGTAGCTCACCGGCAATGATTCGGCTTAAAGATTCATTCATGGTTTGTTTTCTTCAACTTTCCTGGTGTCTGTAGATATCCGGAACATCATCAGACAGTGCCTGATAAGATCAAATTTCAACTGAAATAATATCGGCATGTTTCAAACTGGCTCCATTATATACGTGTTGAGCGCGATAATTTCCAGTTTAGCGCGATATTTCAGTCATGTTGCGACAGAATTCATCGAATATCTTTCTGATTAAGGCGTTTTCTGATTAAGATTCTTTCTGATTAAGATTCTTTCTGGTTAAGGTATAGTACTCCGCCATTAATTATCTTTTTTCAAGTGAGTTTTTTATGGCCAAGAGTAACTATATTACCCGGGAAGGCTGGCATGCGCTTGATCAGGAGCTGAAATACCTGTGGAAAATAGAACGCCCCCAAGTCACTCAGGCTGTTTCAGATGCTGCCGCGCTGGGTGATCGCTCAGAAAATGCCGAATACATTTATGGCAAAAAAAGATTAAGAGAAATTGACCGTCGTGTACGGTTTTTATCCAAGCGACTTGATATTCTAAAAATTGTTGATGCCGATCCACGTCAAGAGGGAAAAGTTTTTTTTGGTGCATGGGTCAAAGTCGAAAATGAAAATGCCGAAGAACACATTTTTCGTCTGGTAGGGCCGGATGAGTTCGAGCCTGCCAAAAAGTGGATCTCCATTGATTCTCCTGTGGCAAGGGCGCTACTGGGCAAGCAGGTTGATGATGAAGTTTCGGTGATGACACCCAATGGCACAGTGACTTATTGGATACTGGAAATCAGCTATCAGGCTTTGACGTAAATTTCAGTGCTGAGAAATACCGAATGAAAAACAAGGACAGAAAACTGAAACATAAGCGATGATTGTTAATTCTTCAAATAGCTTTAAAATACATGCGGTTATTCTCTATTGTATTATGGGTTTTCTGTAAGCGTAATGGATATTACAGGCATGGAGCATCTTGGGAGCTGAAACATGCAAGAGAGTTATAAGATCCTTGTTGTTGATGATGATATGCGTTTGCGGGCGCTGTTGGAACGGTATTTATCCGAGCAGGGCTTTCAAGTCCGCAGCGTTGCAAACGGAGAGCAGATGGACCGTTTGTTGGCCAGAGAAACGATCCAGCTAATTATCTTGGACTTAATGTTGCCGGGCGAAGACGGGCTATCCATTTGCCGCAGGCTGAGAAGCCAGCAAAACCCAATCCCTATCATCATGATCTCCGCAAAAGGAGAAGAAGTTGATCGCATCGTGGGCCTTGAAATCGGCGCTGATGATTACCTCGCCAAGCCATTTAACCCGCGTGAACTACTGGCACGCATTCGGGCGGTCCTCCGCCGCCAGACTTATGAGTTGCCAGGAGTGCCGACACCGGAAGATGCGGTGATCAAATTCGGAAAATTTAAACTGGATCTCGGCACGCGCGAAATGTTCCACCACGATGAATTACTGCCGCTGACCAGTGGTGAATTCTCTGTATTGAAAGTGCTGGTTTCCCATCCCCGCAAACCATTGTCACGGGATAAATTAATGAATCTGGCCCGGGGAAGGGAATATGGTGCCACGGAGCGCTCCATTGATGTACAAGTTTCCCGCTTGCGTCGCCTGATTGAAGAAGATCCGGCCCATCCCCGCTATATTCAGACAGTCTGGGGCTTGGGGTATGTTTTTGTGCCTGACGGAAATCAGGTATGAAAAAGTTTTTGTATCTGACGCTGGCAATATTATTGGGCTGCCTGCTGGTCAGTTATTTAGTGACTCAAGTATTGGTTACAGTAGAAAACCGCTCGCTCCACGTTGTGTGCCCCCCTGTCTTTATCGGGGTTTTTGCCGCAGCATGGTCAGTATTTATCGCGTTCTGTGTGTATCTCCATGTCCAGAAACGATCACTCGATGCCATACAGAAAGCCGCAATGGATATCGGTCAAGGGAAAAGAACCGCACCGCTGCCTGAAACGGGAGCACCAGCCACGCGGTCAGTGATTAATGCATTCAACCAGATATCAACAGAACTAAAAGCTCAGGAAAGTGCCCGGACAGTGTTGATTGCGGGCGTGAGTCATGATTTGCGTACCCCGCTTACCCGCATTCGGCTGGCGATGGAAATGATGGGGGAAAAAGATGATTTTCTCACGGAATCTATCTATCGGGACATTGAGGAATGCAATGCCATTATCGATCAATTCATTGACTACCAACGCGCGGGTCAGGATGTGCCAATGGTACATTGTGAGTTGAATGCGCTGCTTGATGCCGTCATTGAGAAAGAACAACACTGCGGGGCGAATGTCGAAAATCACTTATCTTCCCGCCCAATCCGGGTTCTGGCCAATAAACTGTCTGTCCAGCGTGTTCTGTCCAATATGTTCACTAATGCTTTGCGTTATGGCAATGGATGGCTCCGGATCAGCAGCGGTACAAAAGGGAAATTTGGCTGGTTTCAGGTGGAGGATAATGGGACCGGAATGACGCCAGAAGAAGCCGCTATTTTATTCCAGCCTTTTATGCAGCGAGAGCAGGCCGGCCATGCCTGCAATCATCATGTCCACAATAATAATATCCGCAATAGCATGTTCCTGAATAATCCGGGGACAGGGCTGGGGCTGGCAATCATCCAACGCATCATCGATATTCACGGAGGATATGTTGAAGCGGGCGAAAGTGAAAAACGGGGGCTGTCCCTCCGCGCCTACATTCCATTGGATGAAACGTACATGGATGAAACGTACATGAATGAAAAACAAGCGGGCGAAAAATATGCACCTTTACAAAGCACCTGTCATAAAAATGTCATAATATAGACATTGTACTGTCACTGAATTTACCTATTTTCCTTTCAAGTCCATTTCTTAGCTAAAAACCTGAACCTGATTGTCGATGTCTGACATGTGTTTGCAATTAATGAAATACCCATTGGATTTCAAGTTGCAGCACCGTGACAAATCGAAAGCCGCAACAACATAGACCGTGATGTGATGGGGCTGAATAGAGTCAATGAAGCTGCGGCCTGAAAGACGACAGGTATATGTATCCCTGTAGGAGGATGTATGAAATCAATGCGTACCACCACCGTAACAAGTATTATGGCCGCTGTATTTGCCATGGCATCCCTGTCTTCATATGCAGCTACCAGCTTGACGGGAGCAGGTGCAACATTTCCCGCACCGGTATATACCAAATGGGCAGATTCCTACCAAAAAGAAACAGGCAATAAAATCAATTACCAAGGTATCGGCTCTTCGGGTGGGGTAAAGCAAATCATTGCAAACACAGTGGATTTTGGTGCGTCAGATGCCCCATTGCCTGACGCCAAATTGGCGCAGGATGGCCTGTTTCAGTTCCCTACTGTGATCGGCGGGATTGTGCTGGCAGTGAACATTTCCGGCATTAAGTCCGGTCAGTTAATTCTGGATGGCAAAACCCTCGGCGATATCTATCTGGGCAACATTAAGAAATGGAATGCTCCCGCCATTACAAAACTGAACCCAGACCTCAAGCTCCCCGATCAAAACATTGCGGTAGTTCGCCGTGCAGACGGTTCCGGAACGTCCTACGTTTTCACCAGTTATCTGGCTAAAGTGAGCCCTGAGTGGAAAAGCAAAGTGGGCGTCGGCACTACCGTCAAATGGCCAACCGGATTGGGTGGCAAAGGCAATGATGGTATCGCCGCATTTGTCCAGCGCCTGCCGGGTTCGATTGGCTACGTTGAATATGCCTATGCGAAGCAAAATGGCCTCGCATACACCAAACTGGTTTCAGCGAATGGTGCCATCGTCGCCCCTACCGCCGAAAACTTTAGTGCCGCTGCCAACGGTGCGGACTGGAGCAAGAGTTTTGCTCAGGATCTGACAAATCAAAAAGCTGAAAATGCGTGGCCAATCACCTCCACAACATTCATTCTCATCCACAAGCAGGTGACGAATGCCACCAATGGCACTGAAGTCCTGAAATTCTTTGACTGGGCGTATGGCAACGGCAAGAAGCCGGCACAAGATCTGGATTATGCTGTTCTGCCGGAAGACGTCATCACTCAGGTGCGTGCGGCATGGAAAAACAACGTCAAAGATAGCAGTGGCAAACCGCTATATTGATGGCGTACAGCCTGTGTGCATGACGAACCGGCATGACATGTGAGCCCCTGTCAACCTCCCCCTTCCGAGGGGGAAATCACCCAAAATGAGAATTCAGCGTATGGCCGAACGTAAAACGGCATTCAAGGCACCAAACAAAAATGGCGACATTATTTTCAGCGTTCTGGTCAGACTGGCAGCGCTGCTGACTTTATTCCTGCTCGGAGGCATTATCATTTCTCTGATAATTGCGTCCTGGCCAAGTATCCAAAAATTTGGTTTTGCTTTTTTGTGGAATAAAGACTGGGATGCACCCGCAGATACGTTTGGCGCATTAGTGCCTGTTTATGGCACATTGATGACATCATTAATTGCCCTGATTATTGCGGTTCCGGTCAGTTTCGGCATTGCCTTGTTTCTGACAGAGCTGGCACCGAACTGGCTGAAGCGTCCCCTGGGTGTGGCGATCGAGCTTCTGGCAGCGATCCCCAGCATCGTTTACGGTATGTGGGGGCTGTTTGTGTTTGCCCCTTTGTTCGCCACCCATTTCCAGCAACCCGTCGGTGATGTGCTATCGAGTATTCCCATCGTCGGTGAACTGTTTTCCGGCCCTGCTTTTGGTATCGGCATACTGGCCGCAGGCATCATTCTTGCCATCATGATTATTCCCTACATCGCTTCTGTCATGCGCGATGTGTTTGAGCGGACCCCTGTCATGATGAAAGAGTCTGCCTATGGCATCGGTTGTACGACATGGGAAGTCATTTGGAATATCGTCCTGCCATACACCAGAAATGGTGTCATTGGCGGTGTCATGCTGGGGCTTGGCAGGGCGCTGGGTGAAACAATGGCCGTCACCTTCATTATCGGCAACACCTACCAACTTGACAGTCTGTCCCTGTACATGCCGGGCAACAGCATCACTTCTGCGCTGGCGAATGAATTCGCGGAAGCGGAATCCGGCCTGCATACCGCGGCATTGATGGAGTTGGGGCTTATCCTATTTGTGATTACCTTTATTGTATTGGCATTATCAAAACTGATGATTATGCGTCTGGCAAAAAATGAGGGGCGCTGAAAAATGACCATCAACAACAACCCACCGCATTTGTCGGGTTCAATCAATGCCGTGGATATGAAAAGCCGACGTCGCATGCAGTCATGGCGACGCCAGAAAAACCGCATTGCATTGATGTTATCTATGGCAACCATGGCATTTGGCCTATTCTGGTTGAGCTGCATCTTATTTTCCACCATCATCAAAGGCATTGATGGCATGTCGCTGGCGTTGTTTACCGAAATGACGCCCCCACCCAACACCGGAGGCGGAGGGCTGGCAAACGCCATTGCCGGCAGTGGCCTGCTTATTTTCTGGGCAACAGTATTCGGCACACCATTGGGAATTATGGCAGGGATTTATCTGGCGGAATATGGCCGTCGCTCATGGCTGGCAGAAACCATCCGTTTTATTAACGATATTCTGCTTTCAGCCCCTTCGATTGTGGTCGGCCTGTTTGTCTACACCGTGGTCGTGGCAAAAGTCCAGCATTTCTCTGGCTGGGCCGGCGTCATTGCACTGGCGCTGTTGCAGATCCCGATTGTTATCCGCACAACAGAAAACATGTTGAAACTGGTGCCGGATAACCTGCGTGAAGCGGCTTATGCTTTGGGGACTCCGAAATGGAAAATGATCTCGGCCATCACCCTGAAGGCATCCATATCAGGCATTATCACAGGCGTCTTGTTGGCGATTGCCCGTATCGCCGGTGAAACCGCCCCGCTGCTGTTCACATCACTTTCCAATCAGTTCTGGAGTACCGATCTCAGCCAGCCGATTGCAAATTTGCCTGTCACCATCTTCAAGTTCGCCATGAGCCCATTCACTGACTGGCAGCAACTGGCATGGGCAGGTGTCTTGCTGATAACCCTGTGTGTACTGTTAATCAATATTATGGCGCGTGTGCTGTTTACAAAGAAAAAGCACTAATATTTTCTGTGGCTATTTTGCGTAGTCATTTTATATAGGTAGAGAAAAGCACTGATGAATAAAGCTAATGGCATTGCAACAGGCAACCTTGCAGAAAGCAAAATTCAGGTACGTGATCTGAACTTCTATTACGGCAAATTTCACGCGCTGAAAAATATCACGCTGGATATTGCACAGAATAAAGTAACCGCATTCATCGGACCGTCAGGATGCGGAAAATCCACTTTGCTGCGCACATTCAACAAGATGTATGAACTGTATGCTGAACAGCGGGCAGAAGGCGAGATTATTTTGGATAACACCAATATTCTGACGGATAAGCAGGATATCGCCTTACTGCGAGCAAAGATCGGCATGGTTTTCCAGAAACCGACCCCATTCCCGATGTCAATTTACGACAATATCGCTTTCGGGGTGCGCCTGTTTGAAAAGCTGACACGGACTGAAATGGATGAGCGCGTCCAATGGGCACTGACAAAGGCCGCATTGTGGAATGAAACCAAAGATAAACTGCACCAGAGCGGATATAGTCTTTCTGGCGGGCAGCAACAGCGTTTGTGCATCGCCCGTGGCATCGCCATTCGTCCGGAAGTTTTATTGCTGGACGAGCCTTGTTCGGCACTTGACCCCATCTCTACCGGGCGCATTGAAGAATTGATCAGTGAATTAAAATCGGAATATACCGTCGTGATCGTCACCCACAACATGCAACAAGCCGCACGTTGTTCCGATTACACCGCCTTTATGTACCTCGGTGAACTGATTGAATTCAGTGATACTGACAGATTGTTCACCACCCCAAAAATGAGACAGACAGAAGATTACATTACCGGCCGTTATGGCTGATACGAGGCAGACAGGTGGTTATGGCATGAGGGCGACAGCGTGGGCGTAATGACGTGGCAATGATGAATGGCAAGAAGCAATGAAGCAATGAAGCAATGAAGCAATGAATAGTAAGCGGTGAACAACAAGCGATGAATAGCAAACGGGGAATAGCACAAGATGGACAATCTGAATCTCAGCAAACATATCTCCGGTCAGTTCAATGCTGAGCTGGGGTATATCCGCACAGAATTGATGACCATGGGCGGGTTGGTGGAAGAACAACTCAGCAAAGCCATTCTGGCGATGCACAATCAGGATGAAACGTTGGCAAGGCAAGTGATTGAGGATGATCAGAAAGTCAACATGATGGAAGTGGCAATCGATGAAGCCTGTGTCCGCATCATTGCGAAACGCCAGCCGACTGCCAGCGATTTGCGCCTTATCATGGTGATTTCCAAGACCATTGCTGAACTGGAACGCATTGGCGATGTTGCCAATAAAATCTGCCAAACTGCACTTGAAAAATTTTCTCATCAGCAACAATCTTTGCTAGTCAGTCTGGAATCCTTGGGGCGCCATACTATCCAAATGCTGCATGATGTGTTGGATGCTTTTGCCCGCATGGATCTGGAAGAAGCCATTCGTATCTACCGTGAAGATAAAAAAGTCGATCAGGAATATGAAAGTATTATTCGTCAACTGATGACCTACATGATGGAAGATCCCAGAACAATCCCCAATGTCATGACCGCACTGTTCTGTGCCCGTTCCATTGAGCGCATTGGCGATCGTTGCCAGAATATTTGTGAATTTATCTTCTATTACGTCAAGGGACAGGATTTCCGTCATATTGGCGGTGATAAGCTGGAAAAATTGCTGACCAAGGAAGAATAATGTCAGCCCTTTGAAGCGCCGATAAAAAATATCGGCGTTTTTTCTTCATATTCATTATTAATATAAATATAGCACTTTATATTATTTCAGGTGCTATAGAGGAATTGATAGCTTTTGTTGCTCATATAAAAATGATTAATCAACAGGGGTGTCAAATGGAAATTCGCAATAAATCTCGCGTAGCGGTAACTGCACTGCTGACAGGTCTGGCACTGATTTCCGGTGTCGCAAAGGCAGATAAGCTCGATGACATTAAAAAAGCAGGCACGGTACGCATTGCGGTATTTGACAGTAACCCGCCTTTTGGTTTTATCGATCCCCAAACGAAAAAACTGGCAGGTTATGATGTGGATATTGCCAATGCCATCGCCAGTGATTTGGGTGTAAAATTGGAGCTGCGCCCGACCAATCCGGCAAACCGCATTCCTCTGCTTTCTTCCAAAAAAATCGACCTCATCGCGGCTAACTTCACCGTAACAGATGAGCGCGCCAAACAAGTTGATTTCTCTATTCCTTACTTTGCAACAGGCCAGAAATTCATTGCCCGCAAAGGGGTTCTGACAACCCCTGACGACATCGCCAAACTGCGTATTGGGGCGGATAAAGGAACCGTTCAGGAAATTACCCTGCGTGAACGTTACCCGACAGCAAAAGTCATCTCTTATGACGACACCCCACTGGCATTTGCGGCATTGAGAAATGGCAATGTTCAGGCCATTACACAGGATGATGCGAAACTGGTTGGCTTATTGGCAAACGTTCCAGATGCACAGAAAGCCGATTTCGAAATTTCACCTTTCAGCATTACGCGTGAATATCAGGCAGTCGCGGCATCCAAAGGAGAAGGCCGTCTGATTGACGCGGTTAACCAAACCCTGCTGAAACTGGAAAAAGACGGTGAAGCAGAGAAAATTTATAACCGCTGGTTTGGCCCAGAAACAAAATCTGCCCAACCACGAGGCGACTTTAAATTCGCTCCACTGGCGGATCAGGCAAAACAATAATTCCCCTTTGCCTTAGTATCTTAGAAAATAACACCTGAAAACGAGCCCCGTGATTCCGGGGCTTTGCTATTTGGTTTATACCCATTGAATTTCAAGATGCGGCGAATGATATGTTTGAGCAATTTATTACCGAGCATTTACTTGCTCCTGAATACCTGCAATGGCTCTGGCAAGGTTTCCTGATTACTTTGTGGCTTTCTGCCTGTGCCATTATTTCCTCCACCTTACTGGGATTTGTGATTGCCGCTACACGGGACAGCCAAATCAAACCCTTGCGTTGGTTGATCACGGCTTACACCACCCTGTTCCGTAATACCCCGTTGTTGGTGCAGTTATTTTTCTGGTACTTCGCATCAGGTCAGATTTTGCCGCAGGCAGTGATGGTGTGGCTGAATACCCCCCATGAAATCACCCTGTTCGGGCTGACGCTGGAATGGCCCTCTTTTGAATTCTTGGCAGGATTTATTGGCCTGACCCTTTATTCCGCGCCTTTTGTCGCAGAGGAATTACGTGCCGGCATTCAGGGCGTCGGACGCGGCCAAAAGTACGCAGCCCACGCACTCGGCCTGACCGGCTGGCAGGCTATGCGCCATGTTGTCTTGCCACAGGCACTGAAAATCGCCATGCCTCCGTTGTTGGGGCAATACATGAACATCGTCAAAAATTCTTCATTGACGATGGCGATTGGCGTCTCTGAACTCTCCTATGCATCCCGACAAGTGGAAACCCAGACCCTGCAAACCTTTGAAGCGTTTGGTGTCGCAACAGTGCTTTACATCGCCATTATTGCCGTGATGGAAGGCTGGGGACAATGGCGTCAGCAGAGAACATTAGCAAGAGGGCACTGAGATGGATTTTACCGTTATTGCAGAAAACTGGCGCTATTTGCTACTGGGAACGTTTCCGGATGGACCATTGGAAGGCGCGGCCCTGACGCTGGCAATCAGCATCATGGCAGGTGTGATTTCTATCATATTGGGGATCATGGGCGGGATCGCGCTGGCAATGCTGCGGGGATTCTGGGCCAACATGCTGGCGGCAGTATTGGGATTCTTCCGGGCCATTCCGGTGATCATGCTGATTTTCTGGACGTATTTCTTATTGCCGGTGGTATTGGGAATGGAAATTCCCGAAATTACCACTGTCGTTTGCGCGCTGGCGTTAATTACATCCGCCTACCTGGCCCACGGCGTTAAAGCCGGTATTCTGGCTATCGGCGAAGGCCAATGGCGCGCCGGATTATCACTGGGATTCAACCGCTGGGAAGTTCTGTGGCATATCGTCTTACCACAGGCATTGCGCATGATGATACCTTCATTCATCAACCAATGGATTGCCTTAATCAAAGATACCTCACTGGCTTATATTGTTGGTGTATCCGAATTATCATTTCTGGCAACACAGGTGAATAACCGCAGCATGGTTTATCCGATGGAAGTCTTTTTATTCGTTGCGCTGATTTATTTTGTGATGTGTTTATCGCTGGAGCTCATTGCCAACGGCATTGCCCGTCGATTTTCGGTGAAGTGTGAAAAAACATCCCTTTTCAAATTCTGGCGTAAAAAAGAAGCGGCCGTCATAACGCAAGGTTAATTTTTATGTTCATTCCTGATCCCCTATTCCTGATGCAACGCCCTGCGGAATGAAACCGGGAGTGAAAAACAGGGAAGCCACGGACGTTACTAATGACAGTGAGTTACTAATTATAGTGTTATGACAGAGTGTTATTAATGGCGGGTATTATTAATAACAAAATGTTGCACTGCTTTTTGCATGGCATAAATGGCATAAGGTGATCCAGAAGTAATAAGTAGTCCATTTCAGAGGTACACCGCATGATAGAGTGTACCTCTGGTTGATGGGATCACCGGCGTTTTTCTTTCCCGAATACGGCAATCGCCCCGGCAGTCAATACCAGCAATGCACCAGCGGCAATAAGCACTGACAGGAATGCATGATTGAAAGCCTGTTTTGCAGCCTGAATCAACAATAGAGCCACCTCTCCTTTTAACCCTTCCGCAGCGATAAGCGCGTCATCAATGCTGCTCTTTGCCAGCTCTGAACCCCCCACATCCGCCGGAAAGGTAAATGATGCGCTGTAAACCGCCACCATCAGGCTGCCAAGAATGGCTATCCCGATTAAACTTCCCAGTTCATAGGCGATTTCTTCGATAGACGCCGCTGTACCGGCTTTTTTCTCCGGAGCATTGAGCATGATTGCCGTAGAAGCGGCAGTCATGGCAGCACCAATACCAAATCCAATGACGCTGAACGTCACAATTTGCACGAACATGCCAGTGTGTAAACCAAAGAAATAACCAAAAATGCCTAATCCGGTGAAGGCAAGCGAAAGCCACATGAGCCGCTCGGCACCAAATTTCGGTATAGCAATGCCGGTCAAGGGGCCAGCAATAAAAGAAGCGACAGAAAAGGGCAATATCAGCAGCCCCGCCCGCAAGGGAGAAAGATCCATAACAAGCTGGAATCTCTGGGTAACGGCAAGCTCTATGCCGACAAGTGCGGCCATGGACGTAAAAGCCACAATGATCCCTGTTGAAAAAGCGCGATTGCGGAACAAACTGAAATCTATCATCGGATTAGGTGAACGTAATTGCCCGCGAACAAAAAAGGATGTGAATATAAACCCGACTGTCCCCACTATCGCCGCTGTTCCCAGTGATGTTCCCTGCCTGCTGATTTCTTTGATTGCAAAAGTAAGGCCAATCAAACCTATCATGATTTGAACGGAAGCCATTAAATCAAAAGTATGGCCGGGATTGCTCCGGCTTTTGGTAATGAAAATCAGCGCAAAACCAAATGCAATAAGAACGATTGGAACATTAATCAGGAAAACGGAGCCCCACCAATAATATTCAAGCAGAAACCCGCCGATAACGGGGCCGAGTGCAGCACCTCCTGAGGCGACGGCAGACCAGATGCCGATGGCGAGTGCCCGCTCGTTGGGATTTTTAAACGTCTGACGAATGATTGCGAGTGTTGCCGGCATCATCATAGCGGCACCAAAAGCCAGAATGACACGTGCTCCAATCAACATTCCGGGATTAAGGGAAAACGCAGCCATCAGCGACGCTGCGCCAAAAACGGCTAACCCACGGGTAAACAGTTTTCTGGCACCAAAACGATCACTCAAAGCCCCCATCGCAGGAAGCAACCCGGCAATGGTTAAAGTATAGGCATTCATGATCCACAGCTTTTCAGAAGCCGAAGCACGCAAATCATGCGTCAACCGAGGCAAAGCCGTATAAAGAACAGTCACATCAATAACAATCAGGAACAACGCACTGGAAATGATGGCCAGCACCAACCAGCGAAGATTTGTTTTCATAAAAAATTCCACCAATACAGTTCGGAAACTATAAACTGCCAAACCTTGACTAAATTATTGGCGATCATTATAAATACATACGTATTTATTTGAAAGGGAGGAAAGTATGGGGCGTCGTAAAACAATTGATCGAGAGGTTCTGCTGGATGCTGCGGAACAAATCATCACAATACATGGGGCGGCGGCTCTTACCATTGATGCCGTCGCGAAAGCCGTCGGCATCACCAAAGGTGGCGTACAGTACAGTTTTAGTTCTAAAGACGCCCTCATTGAGGCCATGTTTGATCGTTGGGGGGCCAGTTACGACAAACAGTTCCACAAAATTGCCGGAGACAATCCTGATCCTCAGACCGCAGTGAGAGCGCACATTGAAGCAACCAAATGTTCGGATGAAGCATCAACGGCAAAGGCTGCGGGGCTTCTGGCCGCATTGATACAGACACCGGAGCATCTTGAATCAACCCGGATCTGGTATCGCCAGCGCTTTGCCGGTCTGGACATGACAACTGAAGAAGGGCGGCAGGCACGTTTGGCATTTCTGGCGACAGAAGGCGCATTTATTCTGCGATTTTTCGGTTTAATGGATATTAGTCCAGAAGAATGGAGGGATATGTTTGACGATATACTGGCAACCATGCCACCTGACGACATTTCTTCTGATGCTTCAACTCATGCTGAATGAGACAAGCTGCATTAAATATGTATGGAGAGATTAACGATTTTTATGGGTTTCCTGTAGGATAAGTTGAAAACTTCGTTTTTTGGGAAACTACATACATGAGCACAATCAATTCTGGCTCTGGAAATCGTCAGGGCTTGCTTCAGCGCGTGTTTAAATTAGAAGAGCATGGCACCACAGTACGCACTGAAATGGTCGCCGGGCTGACAACCTTTCTAACAATGGTCTATATCGTCTTTGTTAACCCACAAATTTTGTCAAAAGCAGGAATGGATATTGAGGCGGTATTTGTCACAACCTGCTTAATTGCTGCGGTGGGCAGTATTCTGATGGGATTGCTGGCTAATCTCCCCATTGCCGTTGCCCCAGCAATGGGACTGAATGCCCTTTTTGCCTTTGTCGTGGTAGGTGCGATGGGCATTTCATGGCAGGTTGCAATGGGCGCTATTTTCTGGGGAGCTATTGGCTTGCTGCTCTTAACGCTCTTTCGTATCCGTTACTGGATGATAGCCAATATTCCGTTGAGCCTGCGAGTGGGGATCACCAGCGGTATCGGCCTTTTCATTGCCATGATGGGGCTGAAAAACGCAGATATTATCGTCCCCAATCCAGACACCATAGTCTCAATTGGCAATTTCGCTTCCCATAACGTCCTGCTGGGAACATTAGGTTTTTTCACCATTGCCATTTTAGCAGCCCGCAATTTCCATGCCGCAGTGCTCATTTCCATTGTTGTGACGACAGGGATCGGCCTGATGATGGGAGATGTCAAATATCGCGGTATTTTTGACTTCCCCCCCAGCATCATGAGCGTGGTCGGTAATGTTGATGTGAAAGGTGCATTGGATATCACGTTGGCGGGCGTTATTTTTTCGTTCATGTTGGTGAACTTGTTTGATTCCTCCGGCACATTAATTGGCGTAACGGATAAAGCAGGGCTGGCAGACCGTGACGGTAAATTCCCGCGCATGAAACAAGCACTGTATGTAGACAGTATCAGTTCTGTTGTGGGATCTTATATTGGAACGTCTTCGGTAACGGCCTATGTTGAAAGCTCTTCCGGCGTGTCTGTCGGCGGGCGTACCGGCCTGACGGCAGTTGTAGTCGGTATCTTATTCCTGCTCGTGATATTTTTCTCTCCGCTGGCGGGAATGGTGCCAGCCTATGCCACGGCAGGCGCACTGGTTTATGTCGGCGTTCTGATGACCTCCAGCCTGACGCGGGTAAAATGGAACGACCTGACAGAATCTGTCCCGGCTTTTATTACCGCGGTGATGATGCCATTTAGTTTTTCCATTACTGAAGGCATCGCGCTGGGCTTTGTTGCTTACTGCGTGATGAAATTAGGCACGGGAAAATGGCGTGATATCAGCTTATGTGTTGTGGTCGTCACACTGCTTTTCATATTGAAAATGGTGTTTGTTGATGCCCATTAAAACCGGCTGACATCATCCCCAAAAGCCTGACAAAGACTTTCCTGTCAGGCTTTTGTTGGGCTTTTATTGTATCGGGAAAATGGGCAATTCACTGTTGTCGATTTTTATTGATGAGTTTCTGGGGCGACAAAACCAATGCAGACAATATCTGATTTAGCACTGGGCTGAGACTGAAATGAAAACGCTTCTTTGTGGCTGATAGTCAATGCCGGCCAATCCTGAAAAATATGCCGGAAATTTTCTTCCTGACAGCTTTTTCCTCGTTCTCCTACCAGCAATGCGCCATATTCAACAATCTCTTTTTCTTTAACATGGCTGTTGTAGATATTCGGCGGCATCTCCGCATTTAATGTCCAGGGCTGTATCGTTTCTGGGCGATAACGGCTATAGAACGTTAACCACTGGTGTAGGTATTCTCCCCCAACATAACGCAAGGGGGTGGAATAAAGCGCATTCCAGCGTTGATCAAGTTGGCCGGTAAACGTTTTGATGCCGACAAATTTTTGCCCCGCATCACGGACATTTGCCATCATCACGCCAGTATAGCCAACCAGCACCAAGACACCGAACAAGGCCAATCCCCTTAACGCACCCCGCAGGGATTTCTGCGGATAAACCGTTATTGAACCAACCAATAAAGCGGGGGCAACCGTCATAAAAGGCTGAACCCACTCCGTCATGCGTCCCCCCTGATTAAATGAAAACCAGCCATAAATAATCAGCAGTGGTAAAAGGATAACAATATCGACCAACGCATTGGATTGTTGCTCAGGCCAACCAATCCGGCCTCCCAGCAGATAAATCATCACACTGACGATAATCAACGGATAGAACACAGAGAGCACAGCACGCGTGGTATGCAGGTTAAATCCCTGCTGAATTTGGGAATCAACCCACTTAAACGCAACAAAATCATTCTGCACTAACCACCCTAAATTGGGTAAGACCAATGCCAGCCATAGGGTAATGGCGAGATAAAACAAAGGTTCCCGGTAATGGCGGCGTACTTTGGGCACAAACAGAGAGAGTAAAAAGACGGAGCCAATGATGGAAAGAGAAGAATATTTTCCCATCGTTGCCAATCCAGTCGTCAATGCGAATGCCAGCCACCATTTTGGACTATCATCAATGGCATGCAGAAAAAACAACAAAGACCACGGCCAGAGCATGACCAAAAGGTAATTATCATTATAAGGAATGATATCAAAATTAATGATGCCGGATAAATTCAGCGTTAACATGGCAAGCCATGCCAATGTAACCTTGCCTGTCAGCCGGAATGCCAATTTCCAGACACCGAGCATACCGAGGGCAATGGCAACAAAGTGAGTAAAATACCAATAAAAACTGAGAGAGATATTGCTGATATGGATAGCGGGGAGCATTATAGCGCCAACTAACCACGGATTTTTGGGTGAGCCCCATTCTCCATTGATCCCCCAATTCAGGGCTTCTACAGCATCATAAGGAACGGTGGGATCGAGAGAGTAGCTAGCCATTATCCATAAAACAGCATAACCAGTGATCCAAAGACACAATGGCATGCGATAAGAAGAAGTATCAAAAAAACGCATGAGGGTTAATGATCAATTAGTTGAGTTAAGATTACTTAGATATTAGCCGAACTTTAAACCTTGAGTGAATGACATTGGATGTTATAGGTGGTTTCTGTTAGATTCCGCCGAAAATATCTTGATAAAAGCGAGTTGAGTCACAAGCTATGAGCCCGTTAAATAGAAAATCACCAGCGAAGCCTTCTGCTGGTAAGCAAAAAAGAAAAAGCCGCGCAGAACTGGATGCAGAAGGGCGCGAGCGTAAACGCGAAAAGAAACGTCGTGGTAACCCGACTGGCAGCCGCAGTCACGGTAGCAGCGGAAAGAAAAATACATCCACGACCCAGCAGAAAGCCGATCCGCGTATCGGCAGCAAAGTTCCGGTTCCTCTGATTGCCGATGACAAAGTTGCAGTTGCAAAACCCGCAACCAAACCAAAAGCGGAGAAACAAAAACCTCGTCTGTCTCCACAGGAAGAACTGGCAATGCTGGAAAATGACGAGCGTTTGGATGACTTGCTGGCACGCCTTGAGCAAGGTGAAAAACTGTCTCAGGAAGACAATGTCTATGTTGATAACATACTCGACCGCATTGATACCTTAATGGAAGAACTGGGTATCAATCTGGAAGAAGACAACAGCGAAGAAGAAGAGAAACAGCAGGAAGATATCATGCAGTTGCTGAAAGGTAAGTGACTCCTGCTGCCGTATCTTATGTACCATACCTTATGATTGTAAAAGGCGGGTTCATCCTGATAACCACAGTATTAGTGTGTTATTTACTGTGGTTATTGGGTAAACTATGGCGGCTATTGCGACGTAAACGTCGGTTGCGCAGTATCATCATGGCCCAGCATTTCAATTCCATGAAAATGTTGCGTTTTGGTGGGCGAAAACAGCGGAAGGAATAAGCATGTCAGAGCAAGCCATTGTTTGGGATCTGCCTTTGATCCAGAAATACAACTATTCAGGACCCCGTTATACTTCATATCCAACAGCATTGGAGTTCAGCCAACGATACGATGCGGATGCCTTTAAGCTGGCAGCAGCACGTTATCCCGATCGCCCACTTTCCCTTTATATCCATATCCCGTTCTGCCATAAACTGTGTTATTTCTGCGGTTGCAACAAGCTGGTCACTCGCCAAAAGCACAAGGCGGATGAATATCTCAATGTGCTGGAAAAAGAAATTATTGCCCGGGCCAAATTATTCTCCCGGCGGAAAGTCAGCCAGATGCACTGGGGCGGGGGCACGCCAACTTATCTGGATAAAACACAGATCAGCCGCCTGATGTCGATGCTGCGCAGCCACTTCCATTTTTTGCCTGACGCAGAGCTTTCCATTGAAATTGATCCCCGTGAAATTGAACTTGATGTGATTGATCACCTCCGTCATGAAGGCTTTAACCGCCTGAGCATGGGCGTACAGGATTTCAATAAAGACGTACAACGTTTGGTCAATCGTGAACAGGATGAAGAATTTATTTTTGAGCTGGCCAACCGTGCCCGTGAAACCGGTTTCACCTCCACCAGCATTGACTTGATTTATGGCTTGCCAAAGCAAACACCAGAAAGCTTTGCTTTTACATTGCAACGCGTGCTGGCATTGTCACCCGACCGCCTGAGTGTATTCAACTATGCTCATTTGCCGGATTTATTTGCAGCACAGCGCAAGATCAAAGAGCAAGACCTCCCCAGCGCAACGCAGAAACTGGATATTTTGCAGGAAACCATTTCCACCCTGACAAGCAATGACTATCAGTTTATTGGCATGGATCACTTTGCCCGCCCTGATGACGAACTCGCCATTGCCCAACGGGAAGGTATTCTGCACCGCAATTTTCAAGGATATACCACACAGGGAGAATGCGATTTACTCGGTATGGGGGTTTCTGCCATCAGCATGCTGGGAGACAGCTATGCGCAGAATCAGAAAGACCTGAAAACCTACTATGCAGAAGTGGAAGCCCAGGAACATGCATTATGGCGAGGTTTGACACTGACACAGGATGACTGTATTCGCCGCGATGTCATCAAAGATTTGATCTGCAACTTCCGTCTGAACTTTGCAGATATTGAACAACGTTACGCACTCAACTTTGCTGATTATTTCGCTGAAGACCTGCAATTATTGGCGCCATTGGCAGAAGATGGATTAGTTGAAATAACAGCATCGCAAATTCAGGTATCCCCGAAAGGGCGTTTACTGATCCGCAATATTTGTATGTGCTTTGATAGCTACTTACGCAGTCAAATGCGGCAACGGCAGTTTTCGCGGGTGATATGAATATCTGTGAATAGAGTTGAGAATACTATCGCACTGTACTAGAATTAAACAGTATTCAGCATGAGCTGCCATTACGAACAGTAGATTTTTACTGAAGTGATGCTGGTATGCCGCCAAGATCCATTGGTCCCTCAACGGGGTTAATCGTTAACCTGACAGTTACTTGGGATAACAAAGCGATTTGTGAAGAGGTGCAGCAGTTCGTTTAGTATGTTAAAGACCAGCGCTCAGTAGGGCTTTAACATATCTAGGATTTGACCAAATAATTCCAGTCATTTTTCAGTATATCCCCCAATATCAACATGAATCTCCGAGATTCTTTTTTTAATTGAGCATTAAAAAGCTAATTATTTCGGTAATGTGCTGTTTCAACATATAAAAATAGACTCTCATCTTTTGCCTTAAGCTTCATAATAATATATATGCCTTTTTGTGGATTGCTTCTGTCTTTTTCTTCTAACCTGATCACCTTTCCTTTTAATCGACTTTCTCTACATATTTTATATGATATATTCGTTATAACATCTAATAACATGAACGTGTATTTATACCTTGTTTCATCAAATATTCGTTGTTCTTTTATAACACCATTTTCATACTCGGTTACTAAAACAGTTTTTTCATCAGTATTTTGCATCGTTTTAGTATAACAATGATGACTAAATATAACTCTTACATACAATTCACCTTTTATTTTATTCTTAAAGGTATCACTATATTCATATCTAACCTTAATAGTTTTAGGCGCCATATGAGAAAGGTTAAATAACTTTTTTGTTTCAGGGTAAGTATAAGTTCTATTACGGTAAACCTGTTCATTCCACTTGTAAGTTCTATAAGTCAATGCAGAGTTCCCTTTCATTTTTTTGCTTTTGACTATAAATAATTTAATTCATATATTCAAATCATTTGTATCTTAAGTATTTCATTAAAAACAAAGAGGAAATCGACCTAATAACTTACAATAATAACTGCAATGTTTGTTTTAATATTGAGAGTAATATAACCCTCGATTACATTTTATTTTCTAGATGAAAATAAAAGGGGCTGTCCTAAATAAAAAAGATAAATTAGAAAACATTCGCATTTACCCGTTTCTGCATAGATGGGTTCTAATTAAAAACCATCTCTATAATAGAATGAGGGAAATAGTGATAAATAAGATACCATAGGCTTTTTCCCATAAAGACCTCAGCATTATTTGTTCTTGAATATCACTACTCCAACCCCAACTCCTTCAATTTCCGTGTGATTGTATTCCTGCCCCACCCCAGCAAACGAGCAGCCTCCTGTTTATGTCCATTGGTATATTTCAGTGCACAACTCAGCAAAGTGCGTTCCAGCAATGGCAAAGCGTCAGAAAGCAGATCCGTTTTTCCCTCTTTTAAGGCATGTTGAGCCCACTCAGCCAGCAATTCTGACCAATTTTCATATAATGCAGGAAGGGGCAGAGATGAATTTTCTGTTTCCCCTGATGGTTGACTTCCAATTAAGTCAGCCGGCAGGTCCTGTACCAGCACTTCTTTGCTGGCAGCCATTACCGTCAGCCAACGGCAGACATTTTCCAACTGACGGACATTACCTGACCACGGCAAACGAGCCAGGGCAAGTTCGGTGTCGGGATGCAGTACCTTAGCTTCAACGCCCAGCTCTTTGGCCGTTTGTTGCAGGAAATGGTACGCCAGACGCGGAATATCTTCTACCCTGTCCCGCAACGGAGGAAGCTGAACACGAATAACGTTCAGTCGATGGTAGAGATCCTCCCGAAACTTACCTTCTGCGACCCGCTGTTCAAGATTTTGGTGAGTGGCTGCAATAATGCGGACATCAACCTTCACCGGCGCATAACCACCGACGCGATAGAATTGCCCTTCCGCCAGCACGCGCAGTAAACGGGTTTGGATATCCAGAGGCATATCACCAATTTCATCCAAAAATAGCGAGCCGCCATTCGCTTGTTCAAAACGCCCCTGACGCACTTGATTGGCTCCCGTAAAAGCGCCTTTCTCATGACCGAACAATTCAGATTCAATCAGATCCTTCGGAATAGCAGCCATATTCAGTGCGATAAACGGTGCTGAAGCGCGTGGACTGTGGCGATGCAAGGCATGGGCAACCAACTCCTTACCGGTGCCGGATTCGCCATTGATTAACACGCTGATGGAAGAGCGGGACAGCCGGCCGATAATCCGATATACCTCCTGCATGGCAGGCGCTTCCCCGATCATATCTGACACTGACGCTGCGACCTGTGGATTAGAGGAAACCTGATGCTGTTCACGATAATGACTCAAAGCCCGTTCAACCAACGCAACGGTTTCATCAATATCGAACGGTTTCGGTAAATAATCAAATGCCCCGTGCTGATAGGCACTGACAGCAGCATCCAAATCAGAATGGGCAGTCATAATGATGATCGGAAGGTGCGGATGACTTTGTTTTATCTGGTTGAGAAGACTCAACCCGTCCACACCGGGCATGCGGATATCGGACAGAATAACTTCAGGACTGCCCTGCCGTAGTGCAGCCAATACAGCATCCGCATCTTCAAAACTGGTGCATTCAATTCCAACCCCACACAGTGCCCGCTCAAGCACCCATCGTATAGAACTATCATCATCAACAATCCAGACTTTTCCGCGTTGTGTCATTGTCATCCTCCACTTCTTGGTCTGTTATTTCTTGATAGGTAGGTAAATGGAGAATTCCGTATGCCCCGGCCAACTGGTGAACTCGATTTTTCCAGCATGCTGGTCAATAAGATTACGGGCTATAGACAGCCCAAGTCCAGTCCCTCCTTCATGCCCGCTGACCATCGGGTAAAAAAGCATGTCCTGAATATTGGGGGGAATGCCCGGCCCATTGTCTTTGATATCAATTCTGGCAGCCAAACGGTAACGTTGGCCTTGCAACGTCACCTGAAAAGCTGTCCGTGTCCTCAGAATAATCTTTCCCCCTTTATTGCCCAAGGCTTGCAGGGCATTGCGGGTAATATTCAACAATACCTGCTCAATTTGATCAGGATAATGGGCCAGTTCTGGCAAACTGGGATCATAATCTTTAACCAAGGTGACATTATTGGGCATTTCCAGAGAAACCAGCTGATAAACCCGCTCGACAACATGGTGGATACTCTGGCGGGTTTGCATTCCCGGATGCTGTGGCCCCAGTAACCGATCCACAAGCGCGCGCAGCCGGTCTGCTTGTTCAATGATCACTTGGGTATATTCCCGAAGGGATGGATCAGGCAGCGCTTTGGCAAGCAGTTGCGCAGCTCCCCTCAGCCCTCCGAGGGGATTTTTAATTTCATGTGCCAGCCCCCGAACCAATTCCCGTGCAGCCACTTGCTGTGCTTGTTGGATCTGCTCTTGGCTTAAACGGCGTTGACTGTCCATAGGCGCCATTTCCAGCAAAATAAACTGTTCGGAAATGGGTTGGGCACTGAGCGACATCACATGAGAGTGATTGTTTATTACCAGAATGACTTCGTTATCCGTAAAACTATGGCCACTGTTCAAACTGGAACGCATTAACTCTGCATCCATTGAAATATAACTGAATAGAATCGGAAGAGGCGTACCGAATAATTTATGTGTACTTTGCGCCAGAAGCTGCATGGCAGAATGATTGGCGTAACGAATAATCAGATCATTATCCAGCACAAATACGCTGTTTATCAGTGAATCGAGAATTTGTTCTGCTTTGGGCAAATCAACCATTGTCATTCAATTCCTGCACTTTTTTGGTGCATTGTAATCTATTTCAGTTTAGTCCAATGTGGCCTTCTACTCAGAATTTATTATTTACATTTAAAACCAATTGGCTGTACGCACATGCGCATTCCTGATAACGAAGAGCGTGACGAGAAAAGAGCCCATCCAAAGATGGGCCAAAGTTTCACGGCAACAAACAAGAACAACAATATTAGGTAGTTAATAAATAAGACATTACACACTGTAATACAGTTCAAACTCCAGAGGGTGAGGAGTCATCCGGACTCGTTCAATCTCCCCTTTCAATAAATTGATATAAGCATCAATTGAATCATCAGTGAAAACACCGCCACGAGTCAGGAATTCACGGTCTGCATCAAGTGCCGCCAACGCTTCTTCCAGAGAAGAAGAAACGGTTGGGATTTCCTGAGCTTCTTCTGCGGGTAAGTCATACAGATTTTTATCCATAGCATCACCTGGGTGAATTTTATTGATGATGCCATCAAGGCCTGCCATCAGCAGAGCCGAAAAAGCCAGATAGGGGTTTGCAGCCGGATCAGGGAAACGCACTTCAATGCGGCGTGCTTTTGCACTGGCAACAACAGGAATGCGAATAGACGCAGAACGGTTACGGGCAGAGTAAGCCAGCATGACCGGCGCTTCAAAGCCAGGTACAAGGCGTTTGTACGAGTTCGTTGTTGGATTAGTAAAGGCATTCAGTGCACGCGCATGCTTGATGATACCGCCGATATAATAGAGCGCCAGCTCAGACAAGCCACCGTATTTATCACCCGCAAACAAGTTAGTCCCATTTTTGGACAAAGACATATGGCAATGCATTCCAGAACCGTTATCACCGACTAACGGTTTTGGCATAAATGTGGCCGTTTTGCCAAATTTATGGGCGACATTATGCACAACATACTTATAAATCTGAGTTTCATCCGCTTTCTTCGTCATGGTATTGAAGCGGGTAGCGACTTCATTCTGTCCGGCAGTAGCCACTTCGTGATGATGGGCTTCAACAACTAATCCCATTTCCTCCATTGTCAGGCATATCGCTGAGCGCAAGTCCTGGGACGAATCGACCGGAGGAACGGGGAAATACCCGCCTTTGACTCCAGGACGGTGGCCTTTGTTACCGCCTTCATACTGTGTACCGCTATTCCATGCAGCTTCAATATCATCAATATGATAATAAGAACCCGAGATGGAACTACCGAAACGGATATCATCAAACAGGAAAAATTCAGGTTCTGGCCCAAATAAAACCGTATCGGCAATATCACTTGCCCGCAGAAAGTCTTCCGCGCGCTTTGCAATCGAGCGAGGGTCACGATCATAACCTTGCATTGTGCCGGGTTCCAGAATATCGCAACGAATAATGAGGGTCGTATCCTTGAAGAACGGATCAAGCATTGCGGTACTTGAGTCTGGCATTAATACCATGTCGGATTCATTGATACCTTTCCAGCCACCAATCGATGAACCGTCAAACATTTTTCCATCTTCGAAGAAATCTTCATCAATTTGATGGGCTGGGATGGTGATGTGTTGTTCTTTACCTTTGGTATCAGTAAAACGTAAGTCAATAAACTTCACCTGATGTTCTTCAATCATGGACAAAACATGTTCAACGGACATACTGATTTCTCCTGGTTCACGTCAGTTCAATAACACGGGTAAAAAAATTAGCTGTTTTATCTGTGGGCGACTGCATCATCTCTGTACGGTCAATTTTTACAAATTACTATTTTTTACAAATTACTATTGTTTTTACAAATTACTATTGCGGAGAGAAATGCTAAAAGCGTGCCAACTTTTTAAAAACCTTTAATATCAGTGTGTGGCGCTTTAATGTACAGAAAAAAAACATGGCAATGGCACAATTCTCATTTTAATTGCACTAATTTAGTGAATTTCGGCAAAATCACACGCACCAATATAGTGCATAAAAATGGGAAATCCGTTGCCTGATGTTTTATCAAAAAATGAAATAATGATAAATTAATCCAGTCCTTTCTCTATCAATTCTCTATCCGTGGATATTTTTAAATAAAAAACGTTATATTTTGACGAATTTTAAAAAAGTCACATAACCCGATAAACTTTTTTATTAATAATGAAGAGATAAAAAAACAATCGCAATTACTTTATTTCATACCCCATGAAAAACAGGTATGAAATAACCTTGAATTGCATCATGATAAATATTCTGTTCTCGCATACAATACTTTTCACGCATGACAAGGCGGAGATAAGGAATGGAACAGAATAGAAGCCAGAGGAATATTATTTTCATTAGTATATTGGCCACCCTGTTTTTAATTTTCATTTCTCAGTATGTGATTGGTAAAAGAGAAATAAAACTTGGCGTTGCCATCATACCCATAATGCCGATGTTATTTGCAGTTATTATCGGAATAACGATTTCATCAGAATTTACCCGCAATAAACTAAAAATTTGGGGGAAAATATTCACTCAAAAAGAAGAAGATTTCTGTGGGAAAATGGTCGGAATTAGCCTATTGGTTTTGGGAACACAATATGCAGGCATGATAGTCCCCAATATCAACATGATCTTGAGCATCGGTATTCCCTTGTTTATACAAGAGATAGGTAACTTATTACCCATCTTTATTGCCATTCCTCTGGCAATAAAGTTTGGCTTTGGCCGTCGTGCCATCGGAGCAGGATCATCGATTAGTCGCGAACCGTCCATTGCCGTCATTCAAGGAAAATTTGGAACAGGCTCGCAGGAATATATCGGCGTACTCGCAATTTATTTATGCGGTTCTGTTATCGGTACAGTGTGGTTCAGTATTCTCGGCAGCGTCGCTCCGTTAACCGGGTTACATCCAATGGCTCTGGCAGCAGGCTCTGGTGTCGGCTCAGGCTCTATGATGAGCGCGGCATCCGGGGCATTGATCCACGGCCTGGATGAAGCAATGACACAGAAAGTTCTGAGTATTGCAGCGGCTTCGAATTTATTATCGTCCGCCCTCGGTGCATTATCGCTCAGCTATCTCGGCCTTCCTCTTTCAGAAAAGATTTACAGTATCTTCAATAAGAATGAAGAGGAAGCCAGATGAAAAATATCATCATTGATATGCAGCTGGTTTTTGTAGCAATCCTACTTGCTATGTTTACCCAGACGCTAACATCAGGGATCATGATTTACCATATGTGGGATAGCTTTATCGCCATGTCCCTCGTCGTATTTCTCGCGCTTGTGACAAAGCATTATTTGCCTTCATCACTCCCCACATTCGCTTACGCTACAATTATTGGCATTGCCATTTGCCTGCCAGACACTACGATAAGAACGTTTTTTCTTCATGCCATTGGTAAAGTTTCATTTTTGTCCTGCTGCGTCCCTTTATTGGCATTTGCTGGGTTATCTGTCGGTGGTCAGCTAAAAGAACTGAAAAAAATGTCTTGGAAAGTTATTGTCATTTTCATGATAGTTTCTACCTGTTGCTTCTTCGGTGCTTCTATTGTTGCTCAACTTGGATTCAGTATAAAAGGAGTAATCTAGTGAAAAAAAATCGACTTAATGTCAATGAAAAACTCTTTGAACTTAGCGAGTTCAGTAAAAAAACACGGCAAGATTTACATCAAATTCCTGAATTATCAGGACAAGAGTTTAAGACATCCCAATACTGCCGTAACCTCATGATGGGCTTTGGCTACATCATTCGCAATTATGAAGGCTATACCGGTTTTATTGCTGATTTAATCATTGATCCAAGTAAGCCTCTGATTGCATTCCGTGCTGATATGGATGCCCTCGCCATGCCGGATATGACCAACAATAAGCATACATCAATTCATGGAGGATGCGCCCATAACTGTGGTCATGATACTCATATGGCCATTGCCCTAACAACTGCCAACTATTTGTCACAACACAGGGATGAAATGAGCGCCAACGTACGTTTTATCTTTCAAATGGCCGAAGAAGACATGCGTGTTCCCGGAGCAGATAAAATGGTTGAGCTGGGTTGTATGGAAGGTGTGAATGAAGTCTATGCCTTACATAATAACGGGGCACAGGAAACCGGCAGCATCAGCATTAATACAGGCGTGATGAGTTCATGGGGATCAACATGGACGTTGGATGTATACGGCATTTCCGCGCATGGCTCAACGCCTCAAAAAGGGTTGGATGCAATCCGTGAGGCTTGCCGCATCATTGACTATATGGATTATGTCATTGTCAAAAAAACAGATCCCTTCAGCCCTGCCGTATTCAGTTGCGGCATGATCCAAGGTGGTACCATCCCCAACGCCGTTGCCGACCATGTTCAGGCTCGGGGAACGATCCGGGCCATGGATAAAGAAACAGATCAAATTCTGAAAAATAGTTTTCAGGAAATTATTGCCCGCAGTGAAGCCGGAGGGTTCAAAACCACAATTGTCTATAGCAGCTATCCCGCCGTGGACAATCATCCTTATGCCTATCAACGTATTCTGGCAGCAGCGGCTCAGTTCCTTCCTGCCGAAAATATCGAATCAAATAGCTCCCCCATGACAGGAAGTGAAGATTTCAGCTACATGATAAACGCGACCAAAGAGGGTGTTGGTGCAATGTTTTTCCTTGGCAGTGGCAATAAAACCAAAGGGATCGATAACTACCTACATTCGAATCCTTATTATATCGACGACGACTGCCTGTTGGTTGGGGCACAAATATTCATCAATCTGGTGACACATTAATCATGATTTGTGTCCAGTCAGTAACATATTGACTGGGCACGATATTATCTTTGAGTCTCACCATCTGCATCAAAGCATTGGTAGATTATCCAGTACAGCCTGACTGCAATCGACCTCTTGCCATTGCTCACAACGCTGAATTGTATTTTTATCTAAATGGGGGGCATATAGCAGAATAAAGTCGTACATATAATTTTTCATATGTGCGCGCTGATTCAGGCAAATATACGTGAAACTTGGCGGGATCAAAGAATCGAGATGAATAATGGAGAGATCTGTTAGATCACGATCATCCAACGCCGCCGTTGCGATCACCCCAACACCAACCCCCAATCGCACATAATGTTTGATGATCTCCGCATCCGTCGCAGTTAATACCACTTTCGGTATAATCCCACTTTGGTAAAAAACCCGATTCAATGCTGAGTGTTCTCTAAAACCAAATACATAAGTAATCAAAGGATAACGGGCCAGATCTTCAATAGACATGCACTCAATATCCTCCAAAGGATGATTTTTTGGCACAATCACACTGTAAGTCCAGCGATAACAAGGCAAGGTCAGTAAATCGGCATAAAAATGCATAAACTCCGTTCCTATCGCAAAATCCACCTCACCGTGCTTGACCATATCCGCTATTTGTGTGGGTTCTCCCTGATGAAAATGTATCGAAACATTCGGATATATCACCCTGAACTTATCCACCACATCAGGCAGTTTATAGCGGATCTGAGTATATGTTGTCGCGATATGTAAATTAACTGCCTGTTCTTCCTTAGTCACCACATCTTTAATCTTCTCGATCTGGCCGACGACATTGCTGGCTATTTGGTATATCTGCTTACCAATCGGACTTAACGCCAATAATGTGTTATTTTTTCTAATAAATAAGGATACATTTAATTCTTCTTCCAAGAACTTAATCTGCTTACTGATTGTAGGTTGAGAGGTATATAATTTCTCCGCCGTGTTAGTAATATTAAAATTGTTTTTCACTATCTCAACAAAACTTCTCAATTGATTGATATTCATGGTTAACCATATCCTGAAATTAGTTTTTATAGTAAAATAAAAAAGTAATTCTCCATATTTTTTAATTATTTATTTCTCACAAACCAGTGGAAAAAAGTCCGCTTTCATATTTACCGAAAAATAAACCATTTAAAAACAATATAAATGTGGAGAAAGGCACAGTAACAACACTTCAAGATTAATAAACCACAGATAATCAGTTTGATTTTAAATTTAAACAGATATTGCGAGCTGCATTGAATTTTAAAAAAATAGCAAACACTTTTTCTTTAATAATTTTTTATGAAAAAATTAATGAACTCATGATTCATGATAACAATCACACCAATGAAAGCCGTTCTCTTTTATGGTGATTTTTTGTTGAAAAATGATATTGTAAAGATTATAGTCGACATGAATAAAAATACATTTAACCTTTGGAACATAAAAATAATGAAATGAATATTAAAAAAAATTTTAAAACATTATTAATTTCCACCATAATATTTCCCACACTCTCTTTTGCAAACAATCATAAAATAGAAATAACTCAAATAATCGGGTTAAGACTCTCCGACAGCAATGACCGATACATCATGGAAGAATGCAAACGCTGGAAGTTAACTGAAGAAGAAATAGATAATATATTTAAAATGAGCAATGAATACGAATACAACCCCTATCACTCTTTTATGCAATCACCCTGTGACATTAAAGGAAAAGCCAAGCTCCATCATGAAATATGGGATTTCTCCATCACTGGAGGAGGGATCATTACATTGACCCACCAAAACAAAGAAATCTACCTCGGCTGTGACATCCTGGTGTGTGAGCCTTTTTTTATCTTGCCGACCTTTAATGCCATGGAACCATAATTCAAATCTATTACTTTATTTATAAATTAAAAACATCGTAACTAATAAGTATTATGAATATAAATGTTTTTTTGATTTCAATCAGGTGACCATAAAATGTGATCTAAAACTCAAACAAAAGATATTTTCATATTAAAAAGTGTGAAATCTGACTAGGATGAATCTGCTATTACTTCAGTCTATTCATTATCTCATTACGAGAATAATCATTCTGTTAATTGCACTGTTAATTTAAAAATCTTGTTATTTATAACTCCTGCCATACCAAGGAGAAAAAGGCATGAAGAAAAAACAAATAAATCAAAAGGATATTGATAAATTAATTACCCTGATTGGTGGGAAAGAAAATATCGCTTCCGTCAGTCATTGCATTACCCGCCTCAGATTCGTTCTCAATACACCAGAAAATGCTGATGCCAAAGCAATTGAAGAATTACCCATGGTGAAAGGATGCTTCACTAATGCAGGGCAATTTCAGGTCGTTATTGGGACGAATGTGGATGTTTATTACAAAGCCCTGCTTGAAACCACTGGAAAAGAATCCGTTAATAAAGAAGAAGTTAAACAAGCTGCTCGCCAAAATATGAAATGGTATGAAAATGCAATTTCACATTTTGCCGAGATCTTTTTCCCACTATTGCCTGCCCTTATCAGTGGGGGTTTAATCCTCGGTTTTCGTAACCTGATTGGAGACATTCCTTTCAGTGATGGTAAATCACTCGCACAACTTCACCCTGTCTGGCAAAGCATCTATGATTTTCTCTGGCTAATCGGTGAAGCGATATTCTTCTACCTTCCTGTTGGGATCTGTTGGTCTGCCGTGAAAAAAATGGGAGGAACGCCAATTCTGGGAATTATTCTGGGAATTACGCTGGTTTCTCCACAATTAATGAATGCTTACCTGCTCGGGCAGCAAACCCCTGACGTCTGGAATTTCGGTTGGTTTATTATTGAGAAGGTCGGCTATCAGGCACAAGTCATTCCTTCTTTATTAGCGGGCCTGACTCTGGGGTGGATTGAAACCCGCCTGAAAAAGTGGGTGCCGGATTACCTCTATCTTGTGATTGTTCCTGTCGTCTCTCTGCTTCTGGCCGTCTTCCTTGCCCATGCCCTGATAGGCCCTGCCGGGCGCGCTATCGGCGACGGTGTAGCCTGGGTTGTCAAGGGATTGATGACAGGTAGTTTTGCTCCTATCGGAGCCGCTCTATTCGGCTTCTTCTACGCTCCGTTGGTCATTACAGGAGTACACCAGACAACGCTGGCCATCGATCTGCAAATGATCCAGAGTACCGGAGGAACGCCAATCTGGCCTATTATTGCGCTTTCCAACATCGCTCAAGGTTCAGCCGTTGCTGGAATTATCTGGGCAAGTAAAAAACAGAAAGAACGTGAAGTTTCTATTCCTGCCGCAATTTCTGCTTATTTGGGGGTTACTGAACCCGCGATGTATGGTATCAACCTGAAATACCGCTACCCAATGTTCTGCGCAATGATTGGCGCGGGTCTGGCGGGCCTGGTTTGTGGTTTCAACCATGTCACTGCGAATGGTATCGGTGTTGGCGGCATCCCGGGCATTCTTTCCATAAAACCGCAGTTCTGGGTGGTTTATCTCATCGCTATGCTGATCGCTATTATTGTTCCATTCTTGCTGACCATTCTGGCATATCGCCGAAATGAGCGTAAGGCAACCTTGGTCAATGAGATAGCGCATTAATTCAGCTGGCATACAATCAAACGGATAGCAGGTACAGGCAGAGTTATGACCGAACAAAAACCATGGTGGATGGATAGTGTCATCTACCAAATTTATCCAAAGAGTTTTCAGGACAGCACCGGAACAGGAACAGGGGATATCAACGGGATCACCCTGCGGCTGGATTATTTACAGCAGCTTGGTATAGATGCCATTTGGATCACCCCGATTTATCCCTCCCCACAAGTTGATAATGGCTACGATGTTGCTGATTACTGCGCCATTAATCCTGATTATGGCTCAATGGAGGACTTTGATAATTTAGTGCAGAATGCCCATCGCCGGGGCATTCGCATCATTTTAGATATGGTTTTCAACCACACATCAACGAAACATCCATGGTTTCAGGCTGCACAGGATCTTCACAGCCCCTATCGCCAATTTTATATCTGGAAAGACGGCTCTGAAGGCACCCTGCCCAATAACTGGAAATCTAAATTTGGCGGCAATGCATGGCAATGGCATGCAGAAAGCCAACAGTATTATCTCCACTTATTTGCAGCAGAACAGGCCGATTTGAATTGGGAGCATGAGCCTGTTCGGGCCGAGCTGAAAAAAATCTGCGAATTCTGGGCCGATCGTGGTGTTGATGGCTTACGGTTGGATGTTGTGAACCTTGTTTCAAAACAACAGGATTATCCTGATGATGATCACGGTGACGGCCGCAGATTTTATACCGATGGCCCTCGTATCCATGAGTTCCTGCAAGAGATGAGCCGTGATGTTTTCCAGCCTAAAAAACTGATGACAGTTGGTGAAATGTCCTCAACGAGCCTTGAGCACTGCCAACGCTACAGTGCCTTGAATGGGCAGGCATTATCCATGACGTTTAATTTCCACCACCTGAAAGTTGACTATCCGAATGGTGAGAAATGGACTCGGGCAAAACCAGATTATGTTGAGCTGAAAAAGATTTTCTCAACGTGGCAACAGGGAATGCATCAAAAAGCATGGAACGCACTCTTTTGGTGTAATCATGATCAACCCCGTATTGTTTCACGATTTGGGGATGAACATCAGCACCACAAAACATCCGCCAAAATGCTGGCTATGGTGCTGCACGGCATGCAGGGGACACCGTATATTTACCAGGGTGAAGAACTGGGTATGACAAATCCGCATTTTGCACGAATCGAAGATTACCGGGATATCGAAAGCCTGAATATGTACCAAGAACATATTGAAAAAGGCCTGTCCCCAGAAGAAATACTGGCAATATTGGCGCAAAAATCCCGTGACAATAGCCGAACGCCCATGCAATGGGATGATTCAGCAAACGCCGGTTTTACCACAGGTACACCATGGATTAATCCTTGCAGCAATTACGCAGAGATCAACGCAAAAACTGCATTGCAGGATAAGGATTCGATCTTCTATTTCTACCACGATTTGATTAGATTGAGAAAACAGCATTTTATCCTGACATACGGTGACTATGTGGATCTGCTCCCTGAACATCCTTCATTATGGTGTTATCTGCGTCGTTGGCAGGATCAGACATTGTTGGTTATCGCTAATCTCAGTGATGAGATTCAATCATGGTCACCGGCACCTTCATTGGCAAATAAAGAATGGCAGGTATTAATCAGTAATTATCCATTTTCCATCAAGCAAGATTATGAAATTAGGCCTTATGAAGCCACATACTTAATTTCCACATCATAATGCTATTGGCTATACAGAAATTTTTAAAAAAAATGATGTTTTTAAAATCATTATATTTTTAAAAAAGTGACATATGAAATAAACACGTATCCCTTTTTAAAAGGGGATACGTGTTTCTTAAAAAGACATTAATACATTAACCAAAAATAAAAACATTAGCATTAATAAAAACATTCCCCCGCTGTAAAAACACACCTTGAAGCAAATTTGACATTTGATAACTTCTGCTATACTTAATTTATAACTAAAAATATATAGTTACTTTTTTTCTTTTACAGGGGGATATCATTATGTCACGGTGGCAAAAGAACATTGTGCTAATGAACAGCACACTTTATGACTGGAAAAAAATCAGCGAACATTTGCCGGCAACAAGGATCACATACCCAGAACAATCAAAATTGATAAGATCAAGAAGTCTATTTCAATTAATTCTCATTCATTATTCAGAACAGGACATCATAAATGATTATTTTGAAATAAAATATCAAATCATGGATTCGAAAAATAGTACTTTCATCATTCGTGGCAAAATTGAGGGAGTCAAAGAACCCGATTTAGAAATTTATCTGGACAATTTAGAAACAGAAAGCCAAACAAAAAATTCTGTCGTAATACTTCCTTTAAGGCAAAAATACAAATACTTATTATTTTTCATTGGGGAAGAAGATCATTATATAGGGCCTAGTATAAAAACTGAATCTTGGATGCAAGATTACCGAAATATATTGGGAAATCATTCAATAGGTGAAATTTGCATTCCCGGCTCCCACGATGCCGGAATGAGCAGCGTTACATGGAAAACCTTGTTGGCTGGCGAATGTAATACATTAACTCAAACAAATAATATCTTAGGTCAGTTAAAATTAGGCATTCGGTATTTTGATATCAGGCCTGTTATTCAAGATAATAAATTTTACACTGGACACTATGCAAAAATAGCTTTTATATGGGAAGGTTCTAATGGAGAATCACTTGATTCTATCATTGATGGTATTAATGAGTTTACAAAAAATAATAATGAAGTGATCATAATAAGGCTCGACCACTCTTTAACTTTAGATGTATGTTTCTTTTGTACATACCGTAAATTTAACCAAAATGAATGGTTCAAATTATTCGATAAATTGTCCAAAGTCAATCATTTGTACCATCATGACAGTTCAGATGACATTACAAAATTAACCGTTAATACACTAACCAATAACGGAACTCGCCCAGCTGTTTTATTTCTTGTTGAAAACAAAAAAACTTCTATTGATCTGGGAAAATATAAAAATGAAGGATTCTTTTATATTAGCGATATAAATATGTTCGATAATTATTCAAAAACAAATGATTTATCCGAAATGGCGGATGATCAAATAAAGAAAATGAAGAAATATTCTCCTTCACAATATTTTTTATTATCCTGGACATTAACTCAAGACGGTGTGCAGGCATCGACATGTGGCGTAATTGATTCCTACAGCATTAAGAATTTAGCAGATCATGCAAATAATGATTTAGCACAAAACCTATATCCTTATATTACAAAAACAATATATCCTAATATCATTCATATTGATAATGTGAAAGATGACATAGTAGCAACCATTTCCCTCGCCATCAATTGGACCGTTTTCTCTTACAAGTAAAAATAGAAAATTTGCATTATCTTTATGGCCAATATACCCAATGAATTTCAAGTTGCATTGTAGCGGCAAGGGAATGCCCTCCGGGAACATAGATAACTGTCTATTTATAAAAGGATAAATGAACACAGCCAACAAAGGGACAGTTTAATAAACGAAAAGGATATATACTTTCATACAATGGCACGCTCCCGAGATCTATGTCATACTTTTTTAACCTCAAGCAAGGAGTATGCCGTTATGTTTTATTCAAAATACTTAATTTATTTTGGTGCAAGCTGTTTACTCTTATCTTCCCTCGCTCAAGCACAAACATCATCTGAACAATTATCCTCAAGCCAGAAAAAATATCTGGAAAAACAAATTAGTGAACAAGTGACAGATAAGTCTGCCCTGAAAGATATAGCAAGTTGGCCTGATAGCAAAAAAGTCGCAGAATTTATTTGTCGCCCTTTTGCTTTGCCTGCCATTAAGAAATATCACAGAAATGCCGATAAGGTTTTTCTTGGTGAGGTATTACCTGATGATATAGAGCTGATATCTTCTTCCGAATTGATGGGGATAGGGACATATCGGACAGGCATTGACTGGCACGATATTCAATTTACCTGCAAATTGGATGCGACAGGTAAAGCACACTCTTTTACGTTCGAAAAATTCGAAAAAATAGCGCCGCCGAAGCTGCAAACCGGGCCTGGGCCTGTTTTTCTGCCTCATAAGGAGAACTGAATGAAATATCTCTGGTTGATGTTACTTCTCCTGTCGCCAGTTGGCTTTGCCGCCAGTTTTGACTGTGCAAAAGCCAAAGCTCCCGATGAAAAGGCGATTTGCTCAAACAAAAAGTTAAATGATCTGGACGTGGAAGTGAGTGTGAAATATCAATTTCTGCGCGGGTTATTTGCCATGGGCGTATCCGGCGAAATCCATGATAGCCAGGCAGCATGGTTGAAGCAGCGCCAAAAATGCAAAGGAGACACCGCTTGCCTGCTGCAAAGTTATCACCAACGAATAAACCAACTTAATACGTTGTATAACTCAATAGATAAGCCGATTTAACAGAACATAATGATTAGAAACTCAAGGACTGGTTTTCTTTCCTTGAGTTTTTTATAAAAAGCACCTCATTGAATGATGGAGATCTCATCATCGAATGGGTTAAGCACAACATAAAATTTGGAAGTAGACTGAACATAAATCCTATTATTTTTTTGCGTTATCTCCATAAAAGGGTTTGATTGTGTTGAATATAAGCACCATTTAATATTCTTGTTTTTATCTATCCTCACGATAAATCCTTCATTCCCCATCTCCCCCTCACCACATATCACGACACTGTTATCACTCAATAAAAGTTGATCGTTGATTTGAATTTCTGACCAAGGATCGTTATATCGTTCAAGTAACCCAGAGAGGGTCGACTTACCTTCATATGAAAGGCAATATTCTTTTTCAAATGCATTTTTCAGTTTATTATTTTGGGTACAGAAAATATCTATATATTTCACAATATCTGTATCGTTAATAATAACATCCAGCCCGATTAACTGATTATTCATCCATCTGACTTGTAATTCTTTATTCATATTTCATCTTGATGTTAATTAGAGCACCTCAATCATTGCCACTCTTTTAGGCCCTTCATATACATTTAAAACAGCGCCCTGAATGAGCAAAAAATCTGGGGCTTCATCAAATAAGAAATAAGCTGTTCCGAAGCCAACTCGACTTCCCCCTTCATTATTGTTACTTGTTATATCTAAGGCTAAACTCCAGGGACAAGCTTTACCCCCTTTTCCTTTCATTGATTCAGTCGTGACATAATATCGTCGGTTGAGTGGTAACCTCACTTTTCCACCTTGTTTTTCATCTACCCAATGAACTTTCACGTTAACTTTTAATTGAGCCATAAAAGCATTTTCCCTTTATAGGATAAGAGGGTTATACCTCATCAGGTTCAGGTTCAGGTTTAGATGTAAATATGGTCACATTAAAGCCGGTTCTGATGCTTTAAATGATGTGATGCTTTAAATGCAGTCAGGCGATGATTGGCGGGACCACAGGAGTACTAAAAACATAGTAACAAATTGATTAATAGCCATTTTAAATTTATAAAATCAACAGAATACCCCCTTAAATACCCCCATAAAGTTTCATCTGAATTTGTATATTCATGGTCGTGACTTAGAGCTATTCAGCCATGAGGAATGAATGATATCGAATGTTGTTGTATCTCACGGCTGGGGAATGAAACTATTTGGCAGTGTTATCGCGAACTTTGCGTTCAACAAGATTGCCGTTCATATCAAAATAACGGCTAGGCCAGATTTCTGAGGGATGAATGCCAAGGTAATTTGCGATAATCCATTCACCTTTCGGCCACGGTCTGCTGAATGCGTTTGCCAGTGTTGAGGAACCAAGCCCGGCTTCACGGGAAACTGCCGCTAAGGTTGTACCACGTTTACGTAATGCGGCGATAATGTCGGCCTGATGCCAGTCATTTCTAACGTTATTCATTCCTGCTACCCCTTCCATTCATTAATATTGATGGTGGTGATTCAAGGCAGGGTTAGCAGACTGGGTTCACACCAGCGAGGCCGAAGCCCCCCTGCCTGAACCACCATTGAATAGGTGTGAGCAGGCACACTGGCAGGAACTTCCTACCAGTGGATCGTTCTAACAGGGGTGCAAATCCCTGACCACTAGATTTTGCTAATGGCGGGAATACTTGAACGGATTGTTTTATCTAACTCAATAACTGAACTGCTAAGTTGAACGGCTATAAACCTACTTCAAACTTATTTGAACTCATGCGCTATCAAACAGAAAGTTAGGCTATTTTGTAGGTAAAGGCGCAGTGAATCCTGCCCTCAGTTATCACACAAACTCAGAGGAGAATACGGACGGCTACATCAATCTTTGTTGTTTATTCTCGTTCGTGATCGCTTTGCTATCCGTATTTCCCCTGTATTTTCAGATCATTTTTTATTTATTTCGAAACATTCCCTGCGTGCCGGTTAGGTTCACCATTCCGTGGTACGTCAGATAATGTGTAGCAGGGCGAGAATTGTGTTGAGTTTTTGCAGGAGTTCGCTACGTGCTCAGCACAGCGATGACATGCTCCCCATTCAGGGCCTGATTCAGTCAGGATGAACGCCTCATTATCGTGACGTGGGTAATTTCTCCTTTTTTCGGTATCAGCCTGTTGTCAGGCAGTGGGTGAAAAGCAAACAAAACAGAACGATTCAGACAGAAAAATACCCGTAACAACGAGTGATTTTGAGTAATACGTGGATCAAATGGGTCGTAAAGGCAGGCCGGGCGTGCACTGGACGTTGGCCGCCTGACGGCATCACTTGGTAATCGCGCAGCTCATACACAAGTGACGCCGCACAGTACTCGGGACGTTATCGTGAGTTAATCAAAATGTGGATTAAGATCGTGCAGGGTTAAATTGTGATGGTAAACGTGGCAGGGGACTGCTCTGCGTGAGTGATAAGCCGGTGAGTCCAGAAACCGGATAACTTTCATCGCCAGACGGTGGGTTATTGTCCAACGATATCTGCTTCCAAAAGTACGCAGACGTACCGCAATACTTGCTTTCCCTTTCAGGCTACGGGAGTTTTAGTTCGCCACCCGAAGGCGATCCTGACAGGCGATGGATCGTTATTGTCAGCAAAGATGTTATCGGTTGAAGTGAAGGGGGTCAAATGATTACTGCGATTGTTTTTTAAGATTTTTCTTGAATCGTAAAAAAAATGAAACCCATCAATTAAATTAACGGATAATTGCGTATCATAGCCAAATTTAGTCCAAATTATTTTTTATTTATAAATATTTCAAATGAAATGCCGATAGATTATTCACTCGGACATCTGCGCAAAAAAGGAGAGACATGAAAAACCATAAAGAATCTCTATACCTGCAAGAGCTGGCTTGGTTGCGCGAAAAAATGAAGTTGACCGCAACGGAAAACTTCTATCTGGCCGAATTTCTGGAGCATCCCAATGATCCGGATATCCTGCGGATTATGGAGGGTTTTGCCCTGCTGTCTTCCGGTGTGTGCAGTAAAATTGATGATACCTGCCCCGAAGTGTCCCATGAAACACTCGCCCGTATCTGGCCGCATACCCTGCGGCCTGTACCTCCAACCACGATTATGCAGTTCACGCCCCACCAGGGCGTGCATCAGGGTGCCGCTCATATTCCCAAGGATACACCGGTAACGGCCGCTGAGGGAGAACAGAATCTACAGTTTCATACCTGCCGTGATTTGCCTGTTGAGCCGTTTGTGGTGTTGGATAAACAGATCCAAAAAACCCGCGAATACAGCGATATTGTGCTGACGCTACAGCAAACGGGAAATACATCTCCTGTCTGGTCAGGCGGAAAACTGCATTTCTTTTTGGGTTCCGACCCAAACCGCGCCGCCCAGTTAAGTTTATGGCTGGATATGCAGATTGAGGAGGTCTATCTGCGGACAACGGAAAGCGAAATCAGGCTCAGACGCAGTGATTTTCTGGGCTGGAGTGAAAACCTCCGGCACACCTTGTTGCCCACCGAAGACCTGCCTTTTGCCCGTCTGCAACAAATGACAGAATATTACTGCCTGCCTCATGTGTTCAGTTTCATGACGCTGGATATCAGGGAGCAACGCGAATTGCAGTTAAATCCGGATAATACTTGTGAGCTGATTATCCGCCTGAACGGGGAACTGCCGCTGGATTCGCTGGGGGATGCTTTTCAACTTGGTTGTGTGCCGGCTGTTCATCTGGAGCCGATGGTCAGTCAGCCCATGTCATTAGAGCCGGGTAATGCCTGTTATCCGCTGACGCTGGCAGATACCGTGCGGCTTTTCCGTACGGAAAACATTCAGACAGCCAAACAGCCCGGCGAAAAAACGGTGCCAGGAAGCGCCTCGCGTGGTAAACCCTGCTGCTTCCTGCCCATTGACCAATTCCAATCCAAAAGCGACTGGCTGCTGAATGAGGGCGATCCTGATAACGTCTACTTTCAGTCATGGGTCACAGACGATTTACTGGGACGTCTGCATAACCAGATCCGCTTTATTGGTATGGATGGCAAAGCGGCGCACAATCTGTCACCCCAGACGGTATGCACCCATGTTTCCGGCTACCATATTCAGGCCATGCAATTGGATGTCGGCGAAATTATGCACACACAGGCCTCGGTGCCCGCCCATTTACACGCCCGTAATATCACGGCGGTGTCGCCCGACTTCCCGCCGATGGTGACAGGCCAGTCAGACTGGTCGCTGATCAATCTCTTAAATTGCCCGCCTTTTTTGCTGTTCAATGCTGAATCGCTGAAAGGATTTTTGCGTCTGTATGATTGTTATGCGGATCATGATCGCATGCTGAGCCGCCGAATACAGCAGCATATTAACGGCATTGTGCGGATTGACGCCCGGTCAGATGCACGTATTGACAACACGAAAGAGGGTCAGGGGCGTTCCATTAATGGCCACTATCTGCATATCACCCTTGATCCAGACTGTTATGACAATGACGGCGTCATGTACCAGTTCTGCCGGGTAATCGACGAACTGCTGACATGTTTTGTTGTGCAGAATAATTTCATCCTGCTCACCATTTACCGGCAGGGTGAGTCACAGGCGTTATGGACATTCCGGCAGCGTACCGGGCGGCGCAGTGAAATGTAGTGCCTTGAGATGTTAATGAAGATAAGGAGATAAAATGCTAAAAAGTGGATTGCATTTTCTTTGCCGGATAGGGGATTTGCCCGAAGAGACATTTGCCGTGGCGGATTTTACCCTGCGGGAAGGGCTGTCTGACCTCTTCACCCTGAACCTGACACTGGTTCAGTCTTTACCTGACAACCCGTTTAAACCCAAGCCGGAAATCGATTTAACTGCGCTGTTGATGCAGGAAGCCGTGTTACAAATCTTCCACGGGGAATCTGAACAACGCAAAATCACCGGGATTATTTCCCACGCTGACTGGTGCGGTACTAACGGTAACAAGACCCTGTATTCCTTCACCGTGCGCCCTTTCCTCTGGCGGCTGACGCTCAATCAGGACAGCCATATTTACCACCGTCAGAATGTGCCGGATATCCTAAGCCTGTTACTGAAAAAACACTATGTTCGCGCCGATTCGCAACTCGAAGATCCCCATCACAACCGGGAATACACCACCCAGAAACGGGAGTCGGACTATGCTTTTTTCTGCCGGCTGGCGGCCGAAGAGGGGATCAGTTTTTGGTTTGAAGATGAAACGCTGTTTTTCAGTGACAGCCATCTGGGGATGACGGCCAATCTACCGCTGCAATACCAGCCCCAGCCTGATACCGCCCACGGGCAGGATGTGATTTATCAGGTACGTCTTGGCGTCGGCATGGCACCCAAGCGCAGTATTCACCGGGATTACAACCCGGACAGGCCACTTTCTCCGGTGTACCAATTGGAGAGCAGCCCGGACTATCAGGCATTAGGCTCACTTACACCCTATACCATTTACGAGAGTTATGGGCGTTTCCAGCAGGAAGCAGAAGGTAAACCGTTCGTGAAGTACCGCCATGAAGTGCTGAAAAACCAGACGCAACGGGGCAGCGGGCAAAGCAATTGCATCAAACTGCGGCCGGGCAAAATCTTCGAAATCGAAAATCACCCACATACCCCGCTCAATACCCGTTGGCAGGTTATTGAAATCAGCCATCATGGGCATTGCCCACAGGCATTGGGAGACAATAGCGGCGAGGGTACCACACTCAGCAACGATTTCAGCTTTATCGACGGTTTTGCCGACTGGCGACCGCCGTTTCATTACAAGCCACTGGCCGACGGTGATGAAAGCGCCACCGTTGTTGGGCCGGAAGGCGAAGAAATCTTCGTCAACAAAGATGGGGCGATTAAAGTGCATTTTCACTGGAACCGTTACGATAAAGCCGACGACAGTGCTTCCTATTGGGTGCGTGTTACTCAGGGCTGGAACGGCAACGGCTTCGGTTTTATGGCTATTCCGCGTATCGGGCAGGAGGTGATTGTTTCCTACCTCAATGGCGATATTGACCGTCCAATCGTCACTGGTTGTGTCTACAATGGCCTGAACCGCCCGCCTCTGGATTTACCCTCCGCCAAAACCCGTACCACCTTTAAAACCAAAACCCATAAGGGCAAAGGCTTCAATGAGCTGCGCTTTGACGATGCCAAAGGCAGTGAAGAAGTGTTTATTCATGCGCAGAAAGACATCAAAGCGCAGGTACTCAATGATGAAACTCACAATGTGGGTCATAACCAGACGCACCACATTAAAAATGATGCCCATTTACGTATCGATAATGAGTACCGCGTACAGGCAGGCAATGATATTTCGCTGTCAACCGGGCAAAAACTGCACATCAAAGCTGACGATGCGCTGTTAACCCAAAGTGGCAATGAAATTCATTTGAGTTCTGGTGCCAAAGTGGTGATTGATGCCGGTTCTGAGCTGACAATTCAAGCTGCGGGGCATTTTCTGAAAATTGATGCAGGTGGGATCAGCAGCAGTGCGGCTATTAACCTGGGCAGTGGAGCGCCGGGTAATGGCTCAGGCTGGGGCGGTAAGTTGCCAGATATGTTGGATAAACTGGCGCCCATTAATGTAGCTCAAGTTGAAAAAATGGTCACTGCACCACCGGAAAAAATTTGCCTGTCCTGCCTGATGGAAGCGGCATCAATGGGGTCAGTGATGGTCATGAGGGGAGAATGATGACAATCACGTTAAAGGAAAAATGGGAAAAATACCGGGAAACCTATCCAGAGATGAAATTATACGCCTTAGTGGATGGTTTACAGTACGAGCGCCATTTTGATGAAGAACTGACGTATATCGCAGGACAGAATAATCCGCTGTTCCGGCAATTCCCGGATGCGGAGATCGCCTTTGCCGGGCCGTGGCTGTTTGATATGTGTCAGGCTCAGGCATGGGAAGCAAAATTCCTGCGGCTGGAAAGCGCTGCACCGGCTGTTTCCTGGCTGTATACTACACAGTCACTGGACAAACTGACCCGTCATCTCGAACCCTATTTAAATATCCGGTTAAAGACAGGGAAAACCGCATTATTACGTTTTTACGATCCCCGCGTTCTTCATCAAATTCCACACCTTTTTACGCCGGAACAGTTGACTCAGTTCACGCAGAATATTGAAGAATGGCGGTATCAGCTTAATAATAACGCCTATATTGTAAAAGGAATTTCATCATGAAGGAAAAAAACAGCCTTACCTCATATCCGATTTGAAAAATGACATAGCCCAAAAAATTGAAAAGGGAAAAAGTAAAATCCCTCACCCGACCAGTGTTCCTAACTGTGCGGGAAAAGTGGGGGATGTGGGCGTGAAATGCAATCAGAAATTCAGTCATCAGCTAAAATTATTGTCGATTGATAATCAGGTTAACATCAGTAACGTGCCTTATGCCTATATATCTATCCCCGCAAGAGGATTTGGTAAAACGAATGGTGAAGGCAAAACCGATCGTATTATAACCCAACAACCCGAAGAAGTGGCCGTACTGGTTGGCAAGCTGGCGAAAAGCTATGAAAGAAGACGTGGCAGTTTTGGTTCACTGAAGGAACTGGAAGAAAGAAAAATCAGCCTGCTCACCAATACGGGTGAACCCACCACCGAGGAACCGTATATCAGCGGTTATGATTATATTACCGTGGTAGGGGCGAGAACAGAACCTGGGGAAGCTAGCTTTGGTTCAGCGAAGAGAACAATTACAACATTGCCAGATATTTTTGATAGTGAAAAAGATTGGCAATTATTTACAGAATCACCGGGAAATCAATACCGTTTTATTAATTGTGGATTACATCAGTTGCAGCTTTTTCCTAAAGCCAGTGAGGGCGATCACGCAGTGCAACGTATTATGGTGGTATTTGAACAGGGATATACCAAAAAAGATATTAAAAGGATTAACGAATACACTACAGGGTTAGGCGGACGTATTGTTTATGTAAAAAACAAGCAAGGACTTATCAATTTTCTTAATCAGAGGAAAGAAAAGAAAAGACTGATTAAAGAGATGTCGTTTTTCTGCCATGGCATTATTGATTATGCCACTTTTCATTATAAAGGAAAGGATGTGGAAGGTGGAAAGTTTGGGCCAGAAGAGATTGAAAAGGTGTATGAGTCCATATTTGATTTTGATGCTAAAATAACAACTTATGCTTGCCGGGCAGGGATTTCAGTTGATAACGGATGGCCTGGTGATTTTACCGGAATACCGGATGTAGGACAGGATAAAAGCCCAGCACAGCGAATGGCGAATGCCTGGGATGTTGAGGTCAAGGCATTTGAGAAACGTTCCTCTTATATAGGAATATATGGAACGGATAAGGAGACTAAAGAATATAGTAAAGTAATTGATAAATATGAGGCAGATTGCAAGGCTTATAAGTATGAAGTAAGTAAAGGGAATAAAAACGCCAAGCCTCCAGAAAAACCCAAAGATTATGAGATAATGAAAAAACGTAATGAGGGTGTAAAGGTAAGAGATTATAACGAAGACAATGGTGGTGGTCCTATAGCACCAAATGGTTCTTGGATATTACCAGGTACAGGTGATACACCACACGGATTAAAAAAAGGTCTACAAAATTATAAACCAATAGAGTGGATTTTATGAATTTACTTAAAAAAAAACGTATTGCTAAAATTTGTATCCTGATGATTTTTATTTTACTTTTCTTAGGTGGTTATTATATGTATATGAAAAAATATCAAATGTATGTCAGGGTAGCTTCATATGATGAAAATTCAGCTGAATTTCCGTCTAAAAGAATTTGGTTTGATGCCAGTGAATGGCTAAACTCTCCACAGTACATCAAAGTTCATGGCACATATTTGATTAATAAAAAATTTATCCCTCTCGAAAATCTAGATACATGGGGAGCTTTGGGAATAACCATGAAATTACAGGACAAAATTGACAATTCAAACACATTCCCTGAACTTAATGCATTAAAAAATATGGAAACGATAAAATTTTTAAATTTAATGAAAGATAAAATGAGTTATGAGTATATATACACGAAATTTGATGAAAAATCATTGAAGCCAGTACTGGACTTCTTTTTGGTTAAATTTCTTTATAAAGAAAAAAGATATGAATTATTAATGATGAGAAGATTATATGAAAATGATTATGTATATGACCATTATGGATTTGTTTACAAAGAAAATGAATGGCATAAGGAAAACGATGACATCATGACCTACCGTGATTACCTTGAAGGTAAGATCGATTCATACAAGTAAAAAATAGAAACTATAGTTGCTGGATTTAAAATAGCATAACGAATAAATTTCACCAGCGACTATAGCTTTAGCCATTATGATCGGAGATATCATAAATATGCCTATAGAATTTAATGAAGAGCAGTACAATAAACTAAAAATCCATGCATTCAATGCATATCTTGATGAATTGTTAGTGAATTGTAATGAATCTTATCCCCATATTGAAATAAAATTAGGTAAAGAGGGATTAAGAACCGCACTGACAGACGCCGTAGAAAAAGCAAAAAACGATGGTTTTGATCAACGCGGTCCCGTGCAGTTTTATATTGATATGTATATTTTATTTGGGACGGAATTTCAGACTGATCCGCAATATACATGGATAAAGACAATCCTTGATAATCACACCCAGCTTGGTCAATTAGAAATCACAACGCTACTTTATCATGAGGTTACTCGATATTTTAATGAAATACAGGGCGAACAGGATGAATACCTTAAAACCAGTGTGTCTAAATTACAAAATATCAATATTGAAGGTTTAAACGTTCAATGGAATACCTATGAAAGTAACGTGGATGCACTTTTAAATTCCCTTTACCCACAAAAATACCAATATATCAAACAGAATGATGTCAAAAAACTTATCCAATTCGGTGTTGAGAAATCGGGTCAGTATGGCATGGGAAATGCTAATGAATCAGCCTTTTTAACCCTGATAATGTTTTTATTAGGCCATCAATTTGATCAGGATATTTTCTTGCCTCATTTAAATAAAAAATTGTTTAATCAATACTATTCTGATACCGATTCATCTGTCATAAAAATAGAAAAAGCAGTTAAAGATTATTTGAAAATATTTTCCAATAACATAGAAATTTAGCCGATTAAGGAGGGAATAAATATGCCAAATAAAGCCGTTATCCGGTTAAACGATAAAACCGATCATGGTGGTAAAGTCATCACTGCGATTGAGGGTTATATCTATCAGGGGATTCCGGTTGCCGGAAAAGGTGATTTAGTTGTTTGCCCGAAATGTGAGGACACATTCCCGATAGTCGAAGGGAGTACATCTTTAAAATATAAGGGTAAACAGATTGCATTGGAAGGCATGAGCACGGCCTGTGGTGCAAAACTGATTACCAGCCAGAAAGGTTTTCTTGTCATGGAATGAAGTATTTTCTTCTATAGTGTTTTACTGACGCGCTGCGCTTGTCTTCTCTGATTTATCTGGCTAATACATTAACCAGATAAATCAGAGATCCTTAAAACACCATACCCGCCAGAAAAACCATTTTTATTTAACCCCCCTCCCTATTAAAGAATTAGGGATAAAACTGTTCACCCTGTTCACCTCTAAATATTTTTATTTATATTCATAGTGTTAAAGGGTGATGACTTGAAATCCAACTCATCACCCCTCTTCACCTAACCCTTCACCCTTAAATCTGAAAAAGGTGAACAGGGGTGAAGACTTGTGAACAGTTTAAAAATAACTGTTCACCCTTCAATATATTGATATATATGGTTTAAATTACAGAGTGAACAGGGGTGAACACTTTTCTATATTTTTCAGAAAATCTTATTAGGGTGAAAAAAATTATTCTTCTGGCAGGCTATCCCTTACCAATTGAGGCATCCATTCGATAGCCGTGTCGATATTCAGGTTCAGATTGCTGCGAATGCCCTGTTTACTTTTCTTACGCAGGTAATGCTGGTTGTATTCAGCCAGTGCGCCGGGCATATCCATACCGAATCGGGTCACAGAAACCGGTTTGTTCAGGTTGTTGCCTTTCATATAGGCAAGGTAGGCGTGATAGAGGTATTTACGGGGATTAAATGGCACGATTTCCGCATTGCCGATTAACAAACCATCAGCTTCATGGGAAGCCACCAGATAGCCGCAAAAATCGACCAGCGGATCTGTACCGCGTTTGATATCCAAAGCCTCTTCGGATTTTTGTTGCTCTGCCAGTAAATGTCTTGCAGTTTGTGGATCAGTAAACCAATGAAGCAATTGCCGGATAATGACAGGCAGTTCTGCCGCGATTTTATCCCGCAGAAGCGGATCACGTTCGTTTTCAGGCACGACTTCGGAAAAGTTGAAAATCACCCGGCGCCGCGACACCCCGCCACTGCGATCACTGAAACTCATGGCGTTATTGTTCACCGCCAGCACCACAGCAGGAATTCGGGTTGAATAAGGCTGTTTGTGCTTCGGGTCAACGGCGACTTCATCCCCACCTGTAATCGCCTTGATGCCGGAACCATCGCCCACATAGCGCGTCTGGTCGGGCAGAATAATCAACGAATACCCAACAATCAGCGCCCTATCCCGCGGGTTTTCCAGTGCGGCCATACTGGCAGAAACGGTATTGCCTTTGCCTGCCAGCATCGCGCAGATTTCAGCAAAGATGCTTTTGCCACTGCCTCCAGCGCCTGTGACTTCCAGAAATAACTGCCAGTCATAACGGTTTGCCAGCACCATAAACAGCGCGGCCAGCACTCTTTCTGCTTTATTTTCACAGTGTGCCGTTGCTCGGCTGAGCCAATGCCAGAATCGGGGGGAATGGCTTTGCAGGGTTTCCCCCGAAACGGGGGAATTGAATTCAACGTCATTCGCAAGCAATAGCCAGTCATGTTTGTGATGCGGTCGGAACTGGCCGATTTTCAGATCAAACACGCCATTACGGAACCCGATTAAATGGCGTTCTGGTGCGTTCATCATGGGAAGTTGTAATTTCAGGGCATCCACGGCAGCACTAATGCCATGCGGCGAGTACGGCATTTTCTCTTCCATAAAGGCCGCCACCATATCCCGCTGTAAATCGCGGTTGCTGACCGGACGCCAGATAACACCATCATAGTGATGTACGGCTTCCGACGCGCCATCCAGAGCCAAATCGCCGTCATAACGTGCCAGTAACACTTCTCCGCGCTGACTGGCTCCCATCTGACATAAGGTCAGTTTTGACGATTCGACATCATTGGGCTGAATCGCAGCTTTTTGTTGCGTTTGTGTCGGTTGATAAAGCCCCTGAACAAAAGCCAGCTTTGCCGTTTCTACACCGTGTTGTTGGCGGTAGTCATCCCAATCAGCTTTAACCGTATCCGGTGGTAACGCCACCCAACCATTAACCGTAAGGGCTGCTTTTTCTGCCGAGATCTTACCAACATTCTTTTTGGGTTTGCCGTTTTTATCCCGTTCGCCCGGTTCGTGCCAGTCATTATCTGCGGCAATAATGATTTTTGTGTCCGGCCAGTACTCCCGAACGGCTTTTGCCACTGGGCATAAATTTCCCTCATCCAGTGCCGCCAGAATCAGGCCATTATATAACTGGCTGACCGTCAGTGCAGTAGCGTAACCCTCGGTAATGATGACTGTGTCGGGATGTTCGCCCGGCTCAGACAGGGCGATAAATGCGCCTTTCTTTTGAGTACCAAACAGGTGTTTTCTTTTTCCATCCGGCCTGATAAGCCGTGCACCGGTGACTTTTTTGTCCAGTGTTGTCAATGGCAGCAATAAAGAGCCATCTTTCAACAATCTCTGGTTAGGGTACTGAAGCCCCTTTGCAGCCAGATAAGGCGATTCTCCGGCGATACTCTGCGCCATCAATGTTGCTACCTTGTCGGCAATCAGCTGTGTCGCACAGTTGTTTTTTCTGGCGGGCTTGGATTCGGGCAAAGGTAATGCCAGCACGCCAGCCACAATTTTCGCCGCCTCAGTAATAGAAATTCCTTTGGTTCTTGCCACCAAATCCAGCCCATCACCATAGTTTGGGGTATCACACTGGCGGCAATGCCAGTTACCATGATGGTGATCATCAATAAAGTGAAAACGGTCAGTGCCGCCGCAGATCGGGCAGGCACCATGTTTGTCTTTTGCCGGGATATTGATGCCACAAGCAGGCAGCAGATTTTCCCAATGATACATGGCAGATTTTTTCACAGATTGGATCAGGTCGAGCGGTTTTTGACGAGCGGTCTTATCTGAAAGTGTAAATTTAGGGTGAGTTTGGGTATGCTGTGTATCAGCCATCATCGTTACTCCTAATAACGGTTGTTGGTCAGACGCCCCGGTTGTGTTCGCGCACTCTGGGGCGTTGTTTTTTTATATTACGTGTCTTATGTCATGTTCTTTTAGGTGTTATGCCGCTCGTGATCCTGCGATCCGCTGCGCTATCCAGTTATCAATTTCTGATTCAATAAATGCGATAGAACGAGAGCCGAGTTTAATTTGTTTCGGGAATTCTCCATCGCTGATCAATTTGTAAATCCACGCCTTGCTATAACCCGTTCTGCGCTGAACTTCCGGCAAACGAATAAGATTTTCTTTCGGTGCTGTCATTGTCATATTTTTTCTCCTGTTACCGAGTCCTTGAGCGCTCATCGTGGACGTTATTGGATGACAGGCGAATTATTTAAAAAGCAAGATTAAATGAACAGCGTTAATTGTTTTTTCCATTTGTAAGATTTATCGTTTTATAGAAAGTATCATCTCCCAAATTGTATTTTGAATGAAAATTAGTCACTGTTGGCACTGCCAACAAAGCCTAAAAAAACACCACACGTATATATATTGTATGAAAAATAGCTCTGTTGGCACTGCCAACACGGAGCAAAAACAATCGTCCTTTTACGCCCTTTTGCCAAATTTTCCGATTAGGACATTTTCACTTCGTTCCAGTATCTCCATATAATCCGCATACCATTGCATCATTTCCCTACGTCCTTCCAGATATTGGGCGTGATTGTAAGTGCCCCGGATGCTGTTTTTATCAACATGGGCAAGCTGCATTTCAATCCATACAGTGTTATAACCTTGTTCATGCAGAATAGTACTCATGGTATGGCGAAACCCGTGCCCTGTTGCCCTGCCTTTATATCCCAAAAGTTCTATTACATGGCTAATGCTTTCTTTGCATATTGGTTTACTGCGATCACTTCTACCAATAAAGACCCACGGATAATCACCCGTTATTAATCTCAATGATTTAAATAAATCAACACATTGATCAGATAAAGGCACAATATGCGGTCGCCTCATTTTCATAATATGTGCAGGAATTTCCCAGATAGCATTATCAAGGTCAATATATTCCCATTTTGCATAACGTAACTCTTTCGTTCTAACACCTGTAAGTAAAATGATCCGAGCGGCTGTTTTTGTTATGACACTGCCTGTATAAGCAGACAAATCTTTTAGAAAAAAAGGTAATTCCTGCTCTGTTAGAAAAGGGTAATGCTGTTTTTTAGGTACAGCCAAAGCGCTGGCTAGATCGGGGGCAGGGTTATATTCAGCTCGGCCTGTGATAATTGCATACTTGAAAACTTCCCCACAACGCTGCCGAACCTTCCGTGTTTTCTCTAATGCACCTCTGGCTTCCAGTTTTTTCAGTACTTCAAGTAATTCCAAAGGTTTTATTTCTGATATGGGGCGATAACCAATATGAGGGAAAATATCCTTTTCAAAGGTATCAATAATTTCATCACGATAACGCAATGACCATCTGTCAGCCTTAGATTTATGCCATTCTCTCGTGATAGCTTCGAATGTATTATTTAGTTTGTGTTGGCTGGCTAATTTCTTTTGCTTTTTATCAATATTTGGGTCTTGTCCCTCTGCAATCAGTTTCTTGGCTTCCTCACGTTTCTTTCTTGCCTCAGCCAAAGAAGTATCGGGATAAACACCCAACGCAAGTAGCTTTTCTTTATGATTAATTCGGTACTTCAATCGCCAATATTTTGAACCACTTTGCTTAACCAACAGATACAAACCACCGCCATCAGACAACTTATAGTCTTTTTCCTTCGACTTACAAGTATCTACTTGACGGGCTGTTAATTTCATTTGGGGGTATCTCTTATAGGGGTACATTTTTATACCCCTATATATACCCCCAATTGATAGTGGATTTCAATAGATTCAGTTAGACCAAAAAAGACTAGCAATCCATTCAATTGACTGTAATTAAATATTTTTATTGAATACAAAAGACGTCACTGGACAATAAATGGCGGAAGACCACAGGAGTTGAACCTGCCGAGGGCCGCTGGCGGCCCCATCTGGATTTGAAGCCCAGCCGCCCCACCGGGGGCGATGATCTTCCATAAAAAAAGATGAAGAGCAGGGATTATAGCGCGCCCCGCAAAATATCTAAATCTCTTCGTCACTTCACAGATCCCTGATATAAAAAGAGCCGGATTATAGGCAGAAAAGTGCGGCATTAGCATTGAACTCACGGTATCTTATCCCCATCTATCGTCAACAACCCTTTGGGATATAAGGCTGATTTCAGCATAAACCCAACCACACATATAAGGCGCTCATTATGACTAATCCGTTACTGACACCGTCTGCATTGCCTAAATTCTCTGCAATTGAACCTAAAGATGTCGTGCCTGCTGTGAAAGAGACGTTAGCCAACTACCGTCAAGTCATTGAGAAGATTTTGTCCGAAAATACGGCTTTTACTTGGGATAATCTGTGCCAGCCCATTTCTGAAGAGAAAGATAAACTTTCCCGTGTCTGGTCACCGGTTTCTCATTTGAATGCTGTCAAAAATAGTCCTGAACTGCGTGAAGCCTACGAACAAAGCCTCTCCCTTCTCTCTGAATTTGATACTTGGATGGGGCAACATAAGGGATTATATCAAGCGTATAAATCACTGAAAGCGAGTGAGGCTTTCAAGACGCTTTCCCAGCCCCAGCATAAGGTGGTTGAAAATACCTTACGTGATTTTGAGCTGACCGGTATTGGTTTGCCGGAAGAGAAACAAAAGCGTTACGGTGAAATTACGGCTCGTTTATCTGAATTAGGTTCAAAGTTTGGCAATAATGTATTGGATGCCACCATGGGATGGACCAAGCTGATTACTGATGAGTGTGATTTGGATGGCCTGCCTGAAAGTGCCAAAGCTGCGGCCAAATCAGCCGCGGAAGCAAAAGGCCTGGATGGCTGGTTGCTGACGCTGAATGCCCCGAGTTATCTACCGGTCATGACTTACGCGGATGACTGTGAACTGCGCGAAGAAATGTATTATGCCTATACCACCCGGGCTTCCGATCAAGGTCCAGACGCCGGCAAGTGGGATAACAGTGAAGTCATGGCTGAAATACTCGCGCTGCGTCATGAGTTTGCTCAATTGCTGGGCTTCAAAAACTATGCTGAAAACTCCCTTGCCACCAAAATGGCACAGACTCCTCAGCAAGTGCTCGATTTCCTGGATGATTTAACCAAACGCGCCCACCAACAAGGTAAGGAAGAGTTGGAAGCCCTCGCCGATTTCGCTGAATCTCACTACTGGGTTGATGAGCTGGAAGCATGGGATCTGGCTTATTATAGCGAAAAGCAAAAACAGCATGATTTCTCCATCAATGATGAAGAACTGCGTCCTTACTTCCCGGAGCAACGTGTACTGGAAGGGCTGTTTGAAGTCGTTCGCCGCATTTATGGCATCACCGCCAAAGAGCGCCACGATGTGGATACATGGCATCCTGACGTCCGTTTCTTTGAATTGCATGATGATAAATCCGTTCTGCTCGGCAGTTTCTATTTGGACCTCTATGCCCGTGAACATAAGCGTGGCGGCGCATGGATGAACAGCTATGTCGAAAGAATGCGCCATGCTTCTGGTGAAGTGCAAAACCCTGTTGCTTATCTGACATGTAACTTCAATAAGCCAGTAGGTGACCAACCTGCTCTGTTTACACACAGTGAAGTCACAACACTGTTCCATGAGTTTGGGCACGGGTTACACCAAATGCTGACCCGGATTGAAGCGCTGGATGTTGCCGGCATCAATGGTGTTCCGTGGGATGCCGTCGAGTGTCCGAGCCAGTTTATGGAGAACTGGTGCTGGGAGCCTGAAGCCCTGGAGTTCATCTCCGGCCACTATCAGACGAAAGAGCCTTTGCCGAAGGAAATGCTGGATAATATGTTGGCAGCCAAAAATTATCAGGCCGCAATGCGTATTCTGCGTCAGCTTGAGTTTGGTCTGTTCGATTTCCGTCTGCATGTGGAATATGATCCCGCCAAAGGCGCACAAATTCTGGAAACGCTGCGTTCAGTGAAAAAATTCGTTTCTGTCGTACCCTCACCTGAATGGGGACGTTTCCCGCATTCCTTTAACCATATCTTTAATGGTGGCTATGCGGCAGGTTACTATAGCTATCTGTGGGCTGATGTTCTGGCGGCGGATGCATATTCTCGCTTCTCCGAAGAGGGAATTTTCAATCGTACCACCGGTCAGTCATTCCTCGACAATATCTTATCCCGTGGCGGTTCAGAGGACCCAATGACGCTGTTTGTACGCTTCCGTGGCCGCGAACCAAAACTGGATGCGATGCTGAAGAGCTACGGCATTGGTGGATAATAATTAGTGAACATTTGTTTGAGTTGTGAAGAAGGCGCTGATAACAGCGCCTTATCGTTGTTGGCGGAGCGTTGGGGACTGATCCATGATGAAGACGCCATCATGGCATTGGTTCTGACTCCTGAACGGCTGGAATTGCGTAAGCGCGATGAACCCAAACTGGGCGGGATTTATGTCGATTTTGTTGCCGGAACAATGGCACACCGCCGCCGCTTTGGTGGTGGTCGTGGCGAAGCCGTCGCTAAGGCTGTCGGTATCAAGAAAGATTATTTACCCACTGTTGTCGATGCCACCGCCGGGTTGGGGCGCGATGCTTTTGTGCTGGCGTCTGTCGGCTGTCATGTCCGAATGCTGGAACGCCACCCTGTTGTGGCTGCATTATTGGATGATGGCCTGCAACGTGGTTATCAGGATCAAGAGATTGGGGGCTGGCTAAAAGAACGCATGACGCTGATCCATACCTCAAGTATTACGGCATTAACGGATATCACACCGCAACCGGATGTGGTTTACCTTGATCCGATGTATCCGCATAAGCAAAAGAGTGCGTTGGTCAAAAAAGAGATGCGCGTTTTCCAATCGCTGGTAGGTGCTGATGAAGATGCAGACAATTTACTGGAACCGGCCCTCGCTCTGGCAAGACGCCGGGTTGTGGTGAAGCGGCCTGATTATGCAGAACCTCTGGCGGGAATTAAAGCTTCCGCGGCCATCACAACCAAAAATCACCGTTTTGATATCTATCCCCGTAGCTAATCCTATTTTTCAACAGATAAGTCCCATCCTCAAATGGGGCTTACAACCTGAATAGACAAAATCCTTACCCGCCGATGTATTATCTTGACACCTTCTGAGTAACGGGACTTTACGGCGTTTTTGGTAAAGTGGATTTATTATCTGAAAAGAAAGTTCATTTAATAGAATTTGGGGAATAGTATGTTTGATATTAATTGGGGACTTTTCCTGTTAGCAAGCCTTACAATCAACTCCATTCCCGGTGCTGATGTTGTCTATGTCACCGGAAAATATCATGTCAAAGGAAAGAAAGGTGCGGCTTTATCAGCGGCAGGTCTGGCCGTAGGTTATTATTTTTATATTTTCCTGACATGGCTGGGCATCACCGCCATACTTTTATCTACGCCTTCTTTATATCTTGTTATTCAATTAATTGGCGCTATCTATCTTATATGGATGGGGAAAAATATCCTCCAATCTCCTCCTGCAACGACGATAGAAAATAAAGAAAAAAATAATCCCAAAAAGACAAAACATTATGATTTTTGGGGCGGATTCGTTATTAGTGTTCTGAATCCCAAAGTAGGCTTGTTTTTTGTTTCATTTTTCCCGCAATTCATCACTTCCAGTAACCCCAGCTACCTCATTCTGATCCTCGGAAGCGTATTTTGCTTAGGTGCAACATTCTTCAATGTGTTTTATTGTTTTATCTTTTCAAGATTAAAGAAACTCTCACCCAATAAATCTCATCTGATTTTAGGGGTAATTCCGGGGGTTATCCTGATTTTCTTGGGATGTTTGATGATTTATGAAACAGTGTCTCGTTTTTATCAATAAATTATCAATATCATCATAAGCCTATAAATGAATGGTATTCAATTATAGGCTGAATTTTATATCAAACTATACAATACCCTGAGATAGCATCGCATCTGCCACTTTGACAAAGCCCGCAATATTGGCGCCCTGTACATAGTTGGTCTGTTTGCCTTCCCCGCCATATTCTACACAGGCATGATGGATATCCAGCATGATGTGATGCAAACGAATATCGACTTTTTCCGCTTTCCAGCTCAGGCGGGCTGCATTCTGAGCCATCTCCAGACCTGATGTTGCCACACCTCCCGCATTGGCCGCCTTACCCGGTGCAAACAAAACGCCGGCTTCAAGAAAAGCATCGGTGGCCGCAATCGTCGCAGGCATATTTGCACCTTCAGCCACGGCTTTCACGCCATTTTTAATCAACAATTTCGCAGCTTCCAGATCCAGTTCATTCTGAGTGGCGCAAGGCAGGGCAATGTCCACCGGAACTGACCACGGATGTTGGCCTTTAAGGAAAGTTAAGCCACGCTCTTTGGCATACTCTTCCACACGTCCGTAACGCTGATTTTTAATCTCTTCAAGGTGGGCCAGTTTTTCCGGTGTAAAACCATCTTCATCCAATACAGTGCCGCCAGAATCTGAAACGGTTAACACTTTCGCCCCCAGTTCCATGCATTTTTCAATGGTGTATTGGGCAACATTGCCTGCACCCGATACAGAAACCCGCATTCCTTCCAGCCCCATGCCGTGACGTTTCAGCATTTCATGGGTGAAATAAACCAGCCCATAGCCCGTAGCTTCAGGGCGGATCAGGCTTCCGCCGAAAGAAAGGCCTTTGCCCGTGAAAACACACGCCGTATTGTTGGACAGTTTTTTCATCATACCTGCCATAAAGCCAACCTCGCGGCTTCCTACCCCGATATCTCCCGCCGGCACATCAGTATCCGGCCCCAGATGGCGATAAAGCTCTGTCATCAAAGCCTGACAGAATCGCATGATTTCACCCTTGCTTTTCCCTTTGGGATCGAAATCAGAACCCCCTTTTCCACCCCCCATCGGCAATGTGGTCAACGCATTTTTTAATGTCTGCTCAAATCCCAAAAATTTCAGGATGGAAAGGTTTACAGAAGGATGAAAGCGCATCCCGCCTTTAAATGGCCCGATCGCAGAACTGAACTGAACTCGCCACGCACGGTTAACCTGTACTTTCCCCAAATCATCCACCCAACATACGCGGAATTGGATGACTCTTTCCGGTTCAACCAGACGTTCCAGTAATCCCTCTTCACAATATTGCGGATTTTGTTCAAGAAAAGGCCACAAAGACGTCAACACTTCCCGTACTGCCTGTAGGTATTCTGGTTGATGTTGATTGTGGGACTGAATCGAGTCGAGAAATGAGACTAAAGATGGTGAAACATTCATTTTAGAGCTTCCTTTTTGCCATTCAGAAGTGATGACACCCAGCCATTTTCCATATTATTTTTTTGTTGAAAATGTGAGGTGATTACGGTTTGCTTTCTGAATATAGCACTATTTTACGCTCAAATTTCAACAACTATTTTTTGTAAATTTCGCCAAAAATATCTTTGACAATTTCCAAAACAGTTTCATTCTCTTTTCTGCGGCCAAAAAAATCGCCTGCATAAGCAGGCGATTTTATAGAATAAAATTTCAACCAAAGATTATTCTTCGTCACGCAAAGGGACAATCAACATATCAACATGAACGGTGTTAATAAGTTGGCGGGCTGAAGACATCAGCTTGCTCCAAAAATCCTGATGATGACCACATACAACCAAATCCATATCGTATTGTTTAATGGCATCAACAAGAACTTGCCCTAAATCACCACTGCCACTCAACGTTTCCTGAACGGGATAACCCGCGCTGGCAGACAGCTCTTTCAGGGAATTGCTGGTTTCATCTGCGATACGCTCTTGCATATCGCCAAGATTAACGTCAATCAGGCCGGTATAAAGATCGGAGTAGTTAACATCAACATGGATCAGGGAAACTTTGGCATTGTACGGTTTCGCCATTGACACAGCTTTATCCACCAAAATCTGACTTTCCGGAGATAGATCAACCGCAACAAGAATATGTTTGTAAGCCATAAGAACTCCTTCCATAACGTCGATTAAATGGATCGGCAGCAATAAATGCCATGATTAGATGTTTATACTATAACCGCTCAATATGTCTTTTGAGTGTTGTTTTGATCACAACTTATTGTTTTGAGTTTTTAACTTACTGAAAACACAGAGCCAACTCGCAAAAATGCTACTCACCTCAATCCCTTCATCCGTCATTTATGTAACATTTCTCTCATTTTCATGCTTTCTTATGCACACTATTCACTGTATTTTCGTCTAAAATTTAATATAGTTATTATTCATATTATAATCGTTTCGGTTGATTTCTTCTTTCTGGCAGAACCTACTGCCATGATAAATAGGGGGGATTATGTTCAATACGAATGCACTCTTTTGGGCTATGAGCCTCATTTGCATTATTAACATGGCTCGCTACTTTTCTTCGCTCCGTGCACTCCTGTCAATCTTACGCCAATCAGATCCAATGCTGTATCAATCCGTTGATGGCAATAGTTTTTTTACAACCGGTGGACAATTTAATAAACAGATTCGGCTAGTGCGCTACATCAATTCGCAAAGCTATATCAACCACCACGATCCCGATGTCATCATGTTATGCGAAAGGTTAAGAAAACAATTTATATTGATGGAAATACTGTGTGGCGTGGCATTGATATGCCTGATAGCAGTCGTTATCTAGACCGAATTTGAGAAAATACCGTGAACAGAAAAAACAGCAATAAAAAAGGCTGGCTTACAACTTAACGTCGTAACCAGCCTTTTTCTAAGGCATCATCAGATGAATTGCAGAGCAATCCAGTACAGTATGCCTGACAATCCAATCGAAATTGGCAGCGTCAACACCCACGCCAGCATGATATTTTTGATGGTCTTACTTTGAACACCACCGCCATCAACCAGCATTGTGCCTGCAACCGCAGAAGAAAGCACTTGTGTCGTAGATACCGGCATACCGGTATAACTGGCAACACCAATGGAAACCGCAGCGGTCACCTGAGCAGAAACGCCTTGGGCATAAGTCATGCCTTTTTTGCCAATCTTCTCACCGATAGTGACAGCAACACGCTTCCAGCCCACCATGGTTCCGAGAGACAGGGCAAATGCCACTGCAATGATGATCCACAACGGCGCATATTCCACTGTATGCAGCAGATCTTTACGCAGGTTTTTCAGCAAAAGTGTACTTTCAAGGTCAGTTTCCGGCAGTTTAGCCACCGCACTTGCCGTGTCTGAAATGCACATCAGCATACGACGCATACTGTTGCGTTGATCTGGTGTCAGTTCGTTGAAATTCTGGATATTACCCAGCATCTCTTCCGTTTTGTTCAGTACATCCTGCGCCCGGGAGCTATCACAATGGAACGCCATATCTAAATGATTTTCCACATTCGGAGCAGACGGAGTCAGCTCAATCGCGTGAACCAGTGCCGAAGCGTTCTGTTCATAATACTGTTTCAGATGGACAACAGCATCACGAGTACGGGCAATATCATAACTGGTTGAGTTCATGTTGACGACGAAGCCCGCAGGCGCAACACCAATCAGAACCAGCATAATCAGACCAATCCCTTTTTGGCCGTCATTTGCGCCGTGGGAAAAACTCACACCCACCGCAGAAAGGATCAGGGCAGTACGAGTCCAGAATGGCGGTTTACGTTTACCATCCTGTTTTTCACGTTCAGCAGGCGTCATGTGGATACGACGACGTTTTTTAGTACCGCTCCAATAACGGCGCAGTATAAATACCATCGCTCCGGCAATGACCAGACCAATAAGAGGAGACAGGATCAAGGACATGAAAATCTGTATCATCTTCGGAATATTCAGTGCATCCACCACCGAAGAACTGGTTACTATCGCATTGGTCAAGCCGATGCCGATAATAGAACCTATCAACGTATGGGAACTCGATGCTGGAATACCGAAATACCATGTGCCTAAATTCCAGATAATTGCCGCCAGCAGCATGGAAAAGACCATCGCTAAGCCGTGGGCTGAACTGACATTCAGCAGAAGATCCGTAGGCAATAGATGAACAATCGCATAAGCGACACTTAATCCGCCAAGGAGAACACCCAAAAAGTTAAAAACCCCTGCCATGACAACGGCAAGTTGCGAGCGCATTGCCCGGGTATAAATAACAGTTGCTACTGCGTTTGCGGTATCATGAAACCCATTGATGGCTTCATAGAAAAGCACAAACAACAGAGCAAGCACTAACATAAGGCCGGTGTAAAATTCCAGGCCAGTAAACAGATGTAGCATAAACGTTAAGCCAGTTAGTAGGACATGAACGCGCGCATTATCAGTGACAAACGTGAGCGGGAAAAGAGAAATATGACCTTTTTTTGATTTAATGACAATCAAATGACACAGGCACTTTAACATTCATTAATTATATCAATAAGTTATTTAACTTTAATATTTTGATATTTTTTTGGTGGAAAATAACTTTTCGCCATAATTCCCCATGAAAAGTTAAACCAAGTGTGCATTTTTCTCCGTTTTTCGTGAACAGTCCCCACACTATGCGGTGAAATTCCTACAAAGTAATTTGGTCAAAAGAGACAGACGAATGGAAAAATTTGATGTAGTTATTATTGGTGCCGGTGCTGCTGGCTTGTTTTGTGCTGCTCAGGCAGGACAAGCCAGGCTGAAAGTTCTGGTGCTGGATAATGGCAAAAAAGCAGGCCGTAAAATTCTGATGTCCGGAGGCGGGCGTTGCAATTTTACCAACATGTATACCGAACCTGCGGCATACCTGTCCTCTAATCCTCATTTTTGTAAGTCAGCACTTGCTCGCTATACACAGTGGGATTTTATTGACCTTGTACAACGTCACGGCATCCCTTATCACGAAAAAACCTTAGGTCAGCTTTTCTGTGATGACTCCGCCCAGCAAATCATCGAATTGCTCTTGAAAGAGTGCCAAGCCGGACAAGTTACCATCCGGTTACGCAGCGAAGTCACACATGTTGAGAAAGAAGAACAGGGCTTTGTCATTAGCGCATCAGGGAACAAAGTCAGCGCTCACTCACTTGTTGTGGCTTCTGGCGGGTTGTCCATGCCCGGTTTAGGTGCATCCCCTTTGGGGTATCGCATCGCTGAACAGTTCGGCCTCAACATCTTGCCGACACGCGCCGCATTAGTGCCTTTCACACTGCATAAACCGCTATTGGAACAACTTCAAATGCTTTCCGGTGTTGCTGTTCCTGCCATTGTAACGGCAAAAGATGGCACTGTGTTCAGAGAAAATATTTTGTTTACTCACCGTGGACTTTCCGGCCCGGCTATTTTGCAAATTTCCAGTTACTGGCAGCCCGGCGAATATGTGAGCATTAACTTACTTCCCGATACCGATTTGGAAGACTTTCTGGCAAAAGAACAGGGATCGCACCCTAATCAGAGTTTGAAAAATACGCTGGCGAAGCTATTGCCCAAACGTTTGGTTGAATGTTTACAGTCGCTCGGACAGCTACCGGAGCTTTCCCTGAAACAACTTAATCCGGCACAGAAAAAAGAATTGATCACCACCCTGCAATGCTGGCAAGTGCAACCAAACGGCACAGAGGGTTATCGAACAGCCGAAGTGACCCTTGGCGGTGTGGATACCAACGAACTTTCTTCAAAAACGATGGAAGCCCATAAAGTCAAAGGACTCTATTTTATCGGTGAAGTGGTCGATGTCACCGGCTGGCTCGGCGGGTATAACTTCCAATGGGCATGGAGTTCAGCATGGGCTTGTGCTCAGGCTATTGCCTGCGCAAGTCACTCATAAACAGCAAACAAAGGTTATCGTTAACCGTGACTTTTTGAACCGCCTCCTTGGGAGGTGGTTACTACAGTTATGATTTATTTAATTGGCTCGCTTTATCGAGTATTTTCTTGAAAAAAATATTTTCAGAGAATGCTTGGCTATTGTGCATTAATGTGTCGATGTTACAACATTTCTTAAAATGATTAGAAATCTCATTGATTCTGCCTTTTTTGTAGGCCTCCGAATTATCTGTTTGCTTTATTCTTTCAATATCAGCCTTTTTATTTTTAGATAAAACTTTAGCTATCATTTTTTTGATGACAGTATCATGCAAGAAATGCCCATTAATAAATATATAAGCTATCTCTGGCTCTATTCCTTTCTTCTTGAGGATTATTTTGAAGTTATCAAATTTATCATTGTCTACAATATGAGATGATAATTCCCCAACATAATCAGCAACCCTTTATTTGACATTGTCTAATTCTATTTTATTAACACATAGCTTTTCGTCTAACAGACAACCTCCGTCAGATAGCTTTATTGCTGACTTAAAATCACTTTCTTTATATCTGTTCCAATTAAAGTTATGTAGATAACCAAAAATGCATAGCGCATCATAGAGGATTGAAGAGTAATCTGATAAAGCCTGACGAAATTCAGAGGGAAGATTTTCCTGATAGTAACACTTGTTTAAAATATGGAGCAATGAATCATAGCTGCAAGTAAAGCTTTCCCGTGAATAACAGAAAGTATGCAATACAAATGGGTTTCCGTTCATTTTCGATGATTTAAAAATATCAGAAAAATCAGCCATTCGACAGTTCCGTAGTAATTTCTTTTATATCAACATAGGCATCCATGTAACCATCCATAATAATGGCCGGGCTATGTGTAACCACCACAATCTGACATTGGTTGTTAATTTCCATAATGTTTTCGATTAACTTTTCCTGCCAGTTAAGGTGCAATGAAATTTCTGGCTCATCCATTAGCAAAAATGTGGGCTGACCTTGTGTATTGGCAACTTTCGTTAAAATATAGATAAGCTGCCGTTCTCCGGAGGAAAGTTCTCCCAGTTCTATTAACTCGTTACTTTTGCTGTCATAAAAGTCAACAGATTCATTGTTTGTGATTTTGACATACTTTCCACTGTCAGTGAATAATGATGAAACGACTTTTTCAAATTTCTCAGCATAAATACTCTCTTTATGTTGAGTTAATTTTTTTAAATCTTCTTCTAATTCCCAATCAAGAATGTTTTTAGTTCGCCCATCACTTTTCGTTATTTCCTGGCGCGAATTAGCTGACATATTTAACGTTGATATGTAACAAATATTCACTTCTCTATTTAGCCGTTCCTTTATATTTTTACTTGAAAACTGAATAGTCCTTTTCTGCATATAAATTTTAATAATCTCTAATTCTGATGGAGTGACTTCCTTTTTATTTAACATGCTGTCTATTATATGATCTAACTCCTCAGATATCGTAGAGTTTTTCTTGTAGTGAATAATCTCGCCCGTATCAAATGTAAGTTCTGCACTTTTACATAAGCTGAGTTCATGACACTTAAGATCATTAGTCAATACTGCATTCAGGATTTTCAAAATCGTAGTTTTCCCCAAGCCATTTTTTCCGACCAGGACGGTCACGTCTTTGAAATCCAGTTCAATATCCTTTTGATTGAAAAGCTTTTCAATTTTGAGTTTTTTTAACCGTAAAGACATAATTAGGTTCTCATTAGTAGGCATTATGACTGTTAGCCATTGATTGCATCTGGTCACTGTATCCGTTCACCCATTGTAATATTATCCATAATGGCTGTATCTACAATGATAAACGATATTATAACTTTCCAATCCCCTTCAGCCATCAAGAAACATTGTGATACCCCTGTCAAAGATAAAGCACACAGCCCCACTAAACAGGGGAGCATAAAATGCGTCAGTTTTGCGATGGCACAGCAAACTCCCCACCAAGCAAGCTATTCAAACCATTGATGACCACATCTCTGGTTTCGTTTTTCCTGATGGCGGCATAAACATCAATATTCAGGCATTGTGCCGCATCATCCGTTAACTCCCGGTAACAAAGCCCCTCTTGATTGAATGTGCACATGGAACGAGGCATGAGCGCCATACCTTTTCCCCGGGCAACAGAAGAAAGCATCATCAATGAATCATCAGGTTCCTTGCGCCTTTGCAATAAGAACGGCAAGCGCTGAAAATACTTTTCACATTTGTCATAAAAAACCGGATTCGCGTTCCTTGAAAACCAAAAGAGGGGGAGATTTGCAACATCGGCAAGAGAAACTTTTTCCTTCAGGCTGCCTGAATGAGATGAGGGAATGACAAGTAAAAGCGGTTCGCGAGAAAGCCAGTGGTATTCGAAATCCTGTTCGCCATGCAAACTTCGCTCTCCAGTAATCACAATATCCATGTGTTCCTTCGAAAGAGAATGCAAAAGTTGGCTGGAGGTCAGGTGCTGTATATCAATTTCGCCTTCAGACATGAGTGTTTTTATCTTATGCCCAAGCTCTGATATGTTGTCGAAATTCAGTGTGCGGGTCATGCCAATCCGTAAGTGTTTTTTTTCGTTTTTTATTTCATGCATGAACAATGTAAATTCATTGATAAGACAGGTTGCTTTTTCAACAAGTTTCAAACCTACCTCTGTCAGATGTACTTCATGAGTATTTCGAGAAAAAAGTTCACACCCCAGCGTTTCCTCAAGGCATTTAATATGTCGCGTCAAAGGAGGCTGTGTCATGCATAGCCTCTCTGCGGCCCTTCTGAAATTGAGCTCCTCAGCAACGGCCAAGAAACATTGCAATTGTTTTATGCTGGGTAACTTATTGTGAATGCTATTCACAGCGTCTCCATTTTTCACTTCAATTTTTTTGTAAAGTTACTGTTCTTTTTCATTAAAAAAAGAACCCCACATTCCTTGATATCAAAAATGAATCACAAAATTAATAATTCTTATAAAAATTCATCCTGATAATTTTGCCAGCGGAATTTATAACTGTTAAGTATTTAAAGGTCGCCGTTTATGGTTTCAAAAATTGAAAATTCTGAAATGACATTCAGGACATGGTTAGCTTTATTTATCCTGTCTATATCCACATTTACTATTGTGACAACAGAATTGGCACCGGTAGGTTTGCTGACACCGATTGCCGAAGGGCTTTCTGCCTCAGAATCCAGTATTGGGATGACGGTATCACTTTACGCCTGGATTGGCGCATTCAGCGCACTTTTTGCATCCGTATTTTTGGGGAGTTTACCCAAAAAGAGACTGTTGTTAACGCTGACTGTCATTCTGTTCATATCAAATCTCTTGTCCGCAACAGTGGATTCATTTGACATACTCCTGATTGCCCGTGTCGTGGGAGCGTTGGCCCATGGCGCTTTTTGGGCGATGATCGGCGCTACCGCAGTGGCAATGGTTCCCACAAACTATCTGGGTACAGCAACGTCAATTGTCTTTGGCGGTGTCTCCGCAGCCAGCGTATTTGGTGTCCCGTTATCTAACTACATAGGACTGAACTTCGGTTGGCGTCAGGCATTCTGGTTGATGGCAGTGCTCAGTGCCGGAGCATTTTTTGGCATTATGCTGATTGTCCCTAAAATTACAGCGAAAAGCACAATAGGCCTTCATGCCCTGAAAGGTGTACTCAAATCAGCCACACTGTGGAAAATTTATTCCGCAACATTACTTGCCATTACTGCACATTTTGCCGCTTTTACTTTCATCGAGCCCTGGCTGAACTCACAACCCACACTGGCTAAAAATTTTATTCCTGCAACCCTGTTCATTTATGGCATTGCGGGCTTAGCCGGTAATTTCCTCACAGGGATGATGATTGATAAATACCTAAAAGCGACAGTCGTACTGTCTGCGTTATTTATCGGCATTGTTCTTTTGGTATTAGGTCATCATTCGGGATCACTATCACACACGAATATTCTGATCGCGCTGGTGATATGGGGAATTTCAATCTCAGGTGTTTTTGTCGGTTTTCAAACATGGGTTCTCCGTTTGGCGGGTGATGAAGCTTTTCCTGCCTCTGCCGTTTATGTCTCATTTTTTAATGGCGCCATCGGCATTGGGGCTTCATTGGGGGCCTGGCTCATCTCAACATTATCACTACAGGCATTATTTGTGGCAGCCAGTGCCACAATCGCATTGTCTATAATTTTCATCGCGATAATTCCCTCAAAAAAATGACATCAAAAAAACCATTCCCATACGGGTGAAGCAAACGCTTCACCCCATTTTTACCCTCATTACAGGTAAAAAATAAAGACACCCCACGCTCCACACCAAACAATCACTTCATAATAAATAATGAAATACCCTCATTAAATAATGACGGCACCAAACCCCTGATTAGACGCAAAACATTAGAAAAATCGTTTGATTGTTACCTTCCGCTTTGGAATAATGCGCCCCGCAAACACGGAGCTGACTTTAACTAAAAAAACAGAAAAAAACGCTATCTAATAGCGTATTATTGAAAACACCATAAATAATGGCCTTCATTTCTGTCAGTTTCCAACACCATCACCCTCCAACAAAGCCCCAAAAATAAACTTAATCTGGCACCTTAATTTATTACATAAAATAATAAATAAAGGCCATTAAGAATTATTAGCACGATATACAAATTCGCAAATTAATTAAGCATTACTTACAAAAACCCAAGAACAAAGGCAGTAAACAGCCTGATCTCTTTATCAGCGGTGTTGCTTTGCTGATCGTCCGATTAAGGCTTCTCTGCCATTGCTACTAAATAATGAGTATAAATATGCAAAATTTACCTCACGTCAAAGCACTGTGTGCTGTCACACACCCTTATCGTGCTTGTGCCGAATATGATGCATTATTTGATTCTGCCATGCGTGAATTGACGCTGTATCACTGTGAACACACCCCCGGTTATAAGCAGTGGTTGAATGATAATGGTCTGGATGAACAAGCGATAATGGCGCTGGACGATTGGTCAAGCCTGCCTCTGTTATTTGCCAATTATTTCAAACGTAATCTGATCTTGAGTGACAGTGCAAAAGATGCGCTGGAACTAACTTCCTCCGGAACCACCGGACAGAAAAGCCGTATGCGCTACGATCCTGAAAGTATTGCCGCAGCACAATATATGGTGGACTGTATTTTTGACTATTATGGCTGGAATACCCCTGATCAGCCGTGTAATTATCTGCTGCTCAGCTATGAGCCTGCCGGTGCGGTTACGTTGGGAACAGCCTATACCGATCAGTTTCTGGCTAAATATGCTCCCGTAAATCGCGCCTATTATGCGTTGCGCCATAATGGAAAAGGCAATGAATTTGATCCATTCGGTACTATTGCAGCTCTCCAGCAATTCGCGGAAGAAGGTCTGCCAGTGCGCATTTTCGGTTTCCCTGCCTTTTTATGGTTTACCCTGCAAAGAATGGAGCAAATGGGGTTACCTGCGCTGAAATTACATCCCGAATCACTGGTTTTTCTCGGCGGTGGCTGGAAGACCCATGCCGATAAATCCATTCCTAAAAAAGAACTCTATCAACGTCTGACTGAACAACTCGGTATTCCTGATATTCGCTGCCGTGATGGTTATGGCTCCGTTGAGCATCCCGTGCCTTATGTTGAATGCTCCCACCATAATTTTCATGTCCCGGTTTATTCCCAGGCCTATGTGCGCCATACCGCTGATTTGTCCTGCCAGCCTTACGGTGAACCCGGCTTTTTGCATTTTACATCGCCTTTTATCACCTCTTGTCCGGCGCACAGTATCGTCACAAGTGATTTGGCTGTACTGCATTCCGGTGATAGCTGCGGCTGTGAATTAGATACCGATTGGTTTGAATTACTCGGTCGGGCCGGAACCAGTAAAGCCCGTAGTTGTGCTATCGCCGCGTCAGAATTGATTAAGAGATCTTAATATGCCTTCCATGAACACTATTTCTGTAAATACCCTGAATAATCCGATTGACCTCGCTCAGTTGGCCGGTCAAAAAATTGCACAATTGCGCGAGCGGTTACCGGAGTTGCTCTCCCGCCCTCATTCTTCCGAGCAAGTGCTGGATTGTGCTCAACGTTTTGCTGATTATCTCGCCAACTTAAGTGAGCACCCCCTGTTTGATGCCAAAGCCAGAGAAGCATTGATTGCTTTCTGTCAGCGCAGCACCCTGCAATCCAAACTGGAGCGGGAACTCGGGCATAATGCCTTTTCCTTGCGCCGGTTCGATTATAATCAGAACCGGTACGAAAGCTGGAAACCACTGGGATTGGTTGTCCACATTACACCTTCTAACGCTGAACTTCTGCCTTTCATGGCCGTCATTGAAAGTTTGCTGGTCGGTAATATCAATTGGTTGCGTCCCAGCAGCAGCGATAAAGGATTCAGTGCCCGGCTCCTGACAGAATTTTTAGCTCACGACATTTCAGGTGATTTAGCGGATCGTGTCGCAGTATTTCCCCTGCCTGTGGATCAGTTGGCTGACCTGATGATTCAAGCTGATGCTGTTTCTGCTTGGGGTAGCAATACCGCACTGGAATCAATCCGCGCCCAACTGCCACCGGGCTGCCGTTGGATAGACTGGGGGCATCGCATCAGTTTTGCCTGGTTAAGCCCCGATGCGGTGGATGATGCCCAACTGGACGCACTGGCTGATGATGTTTGCCGTTATGATCAACAAGCCTGTTCCAGCCCACAATGTTTGCTGGTTGATAGCAATGATCCGGCAGTTTTGCAGCAAGTCGGCCAGCGCATGGCAGCAGCCCTGCAACGCCGCGCTGAACTGCATCCGGCACTGCAACCCGATATTCAGGAAGCCGCTGAAATTACAACGCAAACGGAATTTCAAAATCTCGATTTCGCCTTTACCCAAGTACAGGGTGAAATCTGGCAGGCCGATGGATGGCGCGTCATATGGCGTCATGAAGAGGAACTGGCGGCATCCCCTCTGTTCCGTACATTGCAAATACGTCCTGCTCCGCGCCAGCACTTGTGCTCTATTTTATTGCCTTGGCGCAATCACCTGCAAAGTTGTGCCCTGGTTACCCGTCAGGAACATATTGTCGAAATGAGCCATACCCTGCTTTCAGCCGGCATCAGCCGTATTACTCCTGCCGGTCAGATGCATGGCGGATACAGTGGTGAACCTCACGACGGTGTTTATGCGCTGGCACGTCTTACCAAACGTGTCTCTGTAAATCTCGCATCTGAAGTTATGGCAAGTTGCGCCCATCTTGATCTTACGCCCGCACCACCACTCGGATTAGCCAATCTGCCGGTGATGAACAAAACAGATTTTCAGGCACTGGTGCCCAATGATGCAGCCCGCCTGTTTTTCCGCAGTGGCGGCAGCAGCGGGACACCTAAACTCGCCGCTTACAGCTACCACGACTATCACCGGCAAATGCAGTCCGCCGCTGACGGGGTATTCGCTTCCGGAATTGAACCTGCTACCGATCGGGTTATGAACCTGTTGTATGGCGGTAAATTGTATGGCGGAATGCTGAGCTTTTTCACTATCCTCGATAAATTGGGCGTTGCCCAATACCCGATGGGCGGGCCTGCGGACAACGATTTCAGTGAAATTGCTGATTTTATCGTAAGCCAACGCATTAACACGCTGGTCGGTATGCCAAGCACACTGCATCGTTTATTCCAGAATGAAGAAACCAAACTGCGTGAATACGGCGGCATCCGTAAGCTATTTTTGGGCGGCGAACACATCAATATAACTCAACGGGATTTCATGATGAGTTTTGGCGTTACCCTTATCCGTTCAACCGTGTATGGCTCAGTCGATGCAGGCCCAATGGGACATGCATGTGCAGCCAGCAAAGATGGTGTTTTCCATTTAATGGCCGATACGCAATGGCTGGAAATCCTCAATATGGAAAATGACCAAGCCGTTGCAGAAGGTGAAACCGGCCGTTTGGTATTTACGTCTCTGCGTCGTGAGGCACAATCTGTTCAGCGCTATGATGTAGGCGACCTTGGTCACTGGGTCAATCAACCTTGCTCTTGCGGCCTCTCTTCCCCTCGTTTCCGACTGTTGGGCCGCAGCAACTCCGTGTTACGCATCGGCAGTATTTTTCTCAATCTGACTGATTTATCCGAACAACTGGGATCACCCGTGCAATGGATAATCGATTATGACAGCCGGGGTGTCGATATCATTACCTTACTGGCAGACGATCCCGATCCGGTCAGAGTGCGCCAACGTTTATTGGAAGATACAAAAATCGCCGAAGTCGTTAACGGAAAATTGCTGACCTTAAACGTTGTTTATACTTTATCCACTGATTTCCGTCGAAATGATCACAGTGGAAAAATGCCATTATTCATCGACTTACGTAAATATTAATTGAGTAACATTAAGATGATGCCCCAAATGACATTAATTGATTTGTTCCATCATGCACGCGAACATTCTGCCTATTACAAAACGCTCTATAGCGCTGTTCCGGAAACATGGACACTTAAAGATTTACCGCTCGTCACGCCCAGTCATTTCTGGGCACATTCAAGCGATCTGCAAACATGGCCCGTTCTGACCGAACAACCAGAAGGCGGTCATGTCTATAAAACGGGTGGATCAACCAGCGACGGCCGATTGTCGGTTTTCAGCCAGCAAGAATGGAAGGACTTTATTTGTACCTTTGGTCAGGGCATTGCCCGCCAGTTGAAAGCGGGGGACAGGGTCGCCAACCTGTTTTTTGCCGGTGATCTTTATACCAGTTTTATCTTCATTCATGGTGCATTATCCAATGCACCGCTTCCAATCATCGAATTCCCCTTCACCTGCAAGGTGGAAGATGAATTGCTGATCAATAATATCCGGCTGCATAACATCAATGTACTGGCTGGTGTGCCCGTTCAGTTGATCCGTTTAGCCCATCATCTGAAAGATACCGGACAAATATTGCCGATGGTGGAAACCATCCTGTATGGCGGTGAAAGCCTGTTTGATGCGCAATCCGCCATAATACGGCAAGTTTTCCCCAATGCGCACTTGGGGTCAATCGGCTGTGCCAGTGTTGATGCAGGCTTGATTGGCTTTGCAGATCCGGAGTGTCGCGCAGGAGAACACCGCGTATTTGATGACAGCACGATTGTGGAAATTTTGGATGAAACAACCCATCAACCGGTTACAACGCCAGGTCAGCGTGGTTTGCTGGTTGTCACGAACCTGCAACGTCGGCTAATGCCGGTACTCCGTTACCCTACAGGCGATTTGGCCTGCTGGTGTGAACCAGAACAACCGCACCGTAAATTCGCGTTGCAAGGGCGCGCGACTCAGGGGTATCGCATTCGCTTCGGCACACTTTCATTATTCCCGGATGATTTAGCGGCTGAATTATCACAACATTCAGAGCTTCTGGCCTGGCAGTTAGAATTGAGCCAGAAAACAGGGCAAGACAAGCTCAGGCTATTGGTGTCCAGCCTCCAGACGGTTGATCTCAGCAAGATACGCCATAGCGTGCTGACTGCATTTCCCAATCTGGGCAAAGGCGATATGCATCAGGATATGCTGGAAGTCGTTCAAATCAATGTTGATGGAATGCACACACACCCACGTTCAGGGAAATTGCAACGTGTTGTGGATCTGCGTAGCTATAACTCATAAAGGTTGAAATCGATGACTATCTTCCTTTCCGATATTCAGGTCCGAAGTTATCAGTCAGGTGATGATAAAAAAATCAGCCAATTATTTCGTGAAGTTTACGGCGATTCGTATGTCTATCCTGACATTTACCTGCCCAGGCTTATTGATGCTTATCAAACAACAGGGCAATGGTATTCTGCTCTGGCATTTTATCAGGGGCGGCTCATTGGTCATGCTTCGCTGGTGAAAGATTCCGTACAGCAAAATCATGCCGAACTGGCTCTTATTGCCGTTTGCCCGAATTTTCGCGGCCATGGTGTGGCGAAGTCTCTGGGTCATTATTTATGCCTTTATGCGAAGGAACAAAGTTACAATTTATTGACGATAAAACAAGTGTGCTCACACCCCAAAAGTCAATATATCGCTCGTAACTTAGGCTTTCACTCGACGGCACTGATGCTGGATTATGTCGATTCACCCTTTGGGTTGCCGGAGCCTGAAAGCATCATACAAGGCATCCTGCCACTGAAATCATTGCCCTTGCCTAAGCTGAACTGGCCACAGCCATGGCAAAACTGGGTCGCGCAGATAAGCCAGCATGTGGGTGAATCATCATCAGAATGTCATCACTTTCTGACTGTCGAGCCGTTTACCATCAAAAAAAATGGGCGACGTCTGGAAATCACGCTATACGAAACACATTCTGACTTTTTATCGGAAGTCATCGATTTTCCGACCGGACAGCTGATCTATTTAAAACTGCCTGCCAATGAAAAATCACTGGAATCATGTGCATTGCTGAAAAAAGGTGGCTTCAGGTTCGCTGGATTATGTCCTGATACCCATGATGGGTGGTTTTTACTGTGGTTGCGGGGTTACCAAGTCACACCCTATGAGTTCCATGACTCCGGCACACAACACCTTTATCAAATGGAATTGGGGTTATAGGGCAATACTCACAAAAATGGATTAAAAAAACACTTTACAAATGATATTGAGAACGATTATCATTCCTAACACTTTCAGTGCACCACCTTCAGGGTCCATATGAAAGTACGACATTGCTCACATTGCTTCCAGTGTTTACTTTTAATAAGCCAGCTTAATGTTGGCTTTTTTTTTGAAATCCATTGGGTATAAAATTCATTCTTGGAACTCATTCTTGGTGATATAACCTTGTCTTTTATGACGCTTAGCATGAGGAAAAGCCAATCTCAGTTTCCCTTGTTCAACTAATGGAGATAGCTGTTTCTCACGAACATTTTGCGGTGTACGGTTAACTAACATAGCAATGATATGCAAGGGTATAAAATGTCCTTTACATAACTCCAACACAATTGAGTCCATCATCTCATTAGACAAACGTTTTTTCTCTCTGGCAGGAAAGGAAATCTCCTTTAATTTATTTTGTAACATACTATTTAATACATAAAAATCATCAATATAAGGATGAGCTAGTTTGCCTGTTACAAAACGCCCCTGTTCATCACGGTTTTGGTTACTATCAATTAAACAATCGACGTTATCCGTGATCATTTCTCCGTTATCCGTGATCATTTTTCCATTATCCGTGATGAACGCCTTATCAGAAGGTAACGTATTTGCTTCAAATATGTCATCTGGGGAAAATAATTCCACCCCTGATAATACATAAGATTTATCTCGCTTTTCACCATGTGCAATGAGAAAACCCCTCTCAACTAATTTGGGTAAAGCTAATGTCACTTCTCGGGAATGTAGGCTAGTGAGTTGACAAGCTCGCTTATGGTCTAGCCAACCTTCCATTGCTGCAGTGATCACGATACTTCGCTCCAATTCGTTTAGCTTTTCCACTTTATCACCAAATTTTTGGTACAGTAACGAAGCTGTTTTTTCAGAAATCAAACTTCCGATAGAAAGTTCTAACAAAGTTTGTTCTGGCTCAGTTTTTTCATATAGTTTCGGCATTCGCCAATTAGCCCACTTCCAACCACTATAGATTTTTGGGATACCAGAACCTGAGCGTTCGCCAACCCCAATCATCAAAAACATTTGATGCATCAATCTATTGCGACAATCACTTTCATATCCTTTAATAGCTTGCTCTGGAGGAATGCGCATTAATCCAGAATTACGGAATCCAAACAAATCTGGACGTTTAACAACCAAAATAGATAAACGTCCTGTATAATCAGCGTGAACTAACGTGTTAACCAACGCTTCACGCAATGCGGTATGAATTTGGGTCTCATCTTGACGAATACCATCTTTAAGCTCAAACGGGATCTTCAATTCCGCAATTAGTTTACGATAAGTTCGGCGATAGAAATCAAAAACATTACCAGACCACGTTCCATCAGGGCAGATACGGTCTATCCAGCGGCGTTCCGTCTTAGCTTCAGGGCGTTCCTGATAATCCACAAAATAATTTGGGGCTGCATCTTGAATTGCTTCCCATGTACCAAACATTAAAATACCGGCTAGCGTCATCCCCTCCAAACCTGTCTGTCTATCCTTACGCCAACCGCCAATACTACGCAAAAAGTCAAAGTGATTTAGTTCTAAAGCGGGGGTGTGTTGGTCTGGAAACAGACAGTAATTGGCGATAAGCTTGTAAACTTTCAATATTGATATCATTTAGATCGAAGTTCTGGAGCACTCTGTTATCACGACTGTCTTCCAATTGCTCTACCATCATTCGCTTAACATGCTCTTCTGTACAAACCCGATCTCCTTCATGCAAACGAATATATGTATATTTCATTGGTTGATTTTTAAGGAAAACAGGTTTTTTTTCGCGGAGGGCACGAGGAATTTCAATCACCAATACTTTTTTACCATCTAACTCAATAATACTGACTTGTTGTTCCTTCAATAAATTGACATTTACCAATTGCGGATTATTCAAACCATTAAATAATTCTTGTTTCACTTTTTCGGGATTGTCTAAACCAGATACGGTAAATTTGCCATGCTTTTCACGTACGCCTAATACTACAAACCCACCTCTGCTATTCGCCATTGCACTATAAGTAGGCCAAAAGTCATCGGGTAATTTTCCTTTCCCATCTTTTCCTTGAGCCAATTTAAACTCCAATTCAGCTGACTCGCACAAAGTGTGTAAATCAATCAAATCATTAATACGAAACATTGATGACTCCTAAATATTGTCTAGCATGGAGAAAGCAAAACTAACTTAGCAACAACCAAATTCAATGAAAAGGAAAGTACAGTTTATTTTATAGATCTACTCAATATTGTCTTTCCCCTTTTTCCCATTATTTGTTCAAATTTTTTGAAATTTAAGATTAAATTTCTGATCTTTCATATTTATCCCCTTCAACTAGACTACTCAAAAACATTGAGGGATTTTGAAAATGATCTACTTACGTCAGGCGCTAAAACGGGGTCATGCCAATCACGGCTGGCTGGATAGCTGGCATACATTTTCATTTGCCAACTACTATGATGCAAATTTCATGGGCTTTTCCGCACTCAGAGTCATTAATGAAGATGTGATTGATGCAGGGCAAGGATTCGGCACGCACCCCCACAATGATATGGAAATATTGACCTATGTGTTATCCGGGGCAGTAGAACATCAGGACAGCATGGGGAACAAAGGGCAAATCTCCGCAGGGGAATTCCAGATTATGAGCGCAGGAACCGGCATTCGTCACTCGGAATATAACCCGCACAATGACCGCCAGCTGCATCTTTACCAAATCTGGATCTTGCCGGAAAAAACGGGATTGATGCCACGCTATGAACAACGCCGCTTTGATGCCGTTGAGGGACGCCAGTTGATCCTCTCTCCCGATGCCCGCTCAGGCTCTTTGAAAGTATTTCAAGATATGACGTTATGGCGCTGGGTATTTGACAGTGGCGAAAAAAGTGAATATACCATCGAAAAATCGCGAAATATATGGATTCAGGTAGTTAAAGGCGAAGTTGTGATTAATGGGATTCTGGCTACCGCCAGCGACGGCATCGCCATTTGGGATGAACCCCACCTTCAATTAAGTGCAAAACAAGACAGTGAAATTCTATTATTTGACCTGCCACCAGCTTAACAATAACTTCAATATCTTTCTGGAAATAAAGCGTTGAGTTAATTAAATGAGGAAGTTTGCATTATTATTCGTCCTTATGCCGATATTGGCCTGGGCAAATATAACTCCTGATATTTTATCTAAAAATATTGATAAATCAGGCTCAGAGAACGCAGTAAATCATCTTCAGGAAGATGAATGGAACGTTATATTTAAAGAGATCGCGGCGGGAAATAAAGCCTGGCTGGATTTGATGCCCGCATTGGCGCCATTCACTGATGCCAAACGTTCTGTAAGTTTGGAAGATGCCATCGCAGAAGCATTAACAACAAATACATCAGAGACTTTAAACACATTAAAAGTGCTGGATGCGAATAAGTATCCGTTCGTTCATGATTGGTTCTAATCTTGTTTGTGTCCCGCCCTTTGAAAAAACAAAAGATGAGGTCAGCGCCTTTTACCAGCGAATGCGTTATTCGAAACAATAGAAGGCGCTGACTGTTTGTGGGTACTTGAAGCCTCAATGGCTGAGTGGCTACAGGAACCGGCTAACAAATAAGGATTAGAAATGTAAAAACTCCCTACCTGTTTAGACATAGGCATCTACACATTTTCCGTCATAAATGATATTAATGGTTAGTATGCTGATAACTCCCTTTGTATTGTCGGGCTTGATGCTCGACTCAACCACCGATATTGCCCGCTGGTCAAACAACATATGACACCTGTTTCGCCCCTGTCTTCTGTGATCAAGGATGTTCAGTTGTTGGCCTCGCATCAAATCGGAAATAGCCAGATTGACACCATCCCTGTCCTCGCGGTTGAGAGTTTGGACTGACTTAATCAACAATGAATAATACAGTATTAAACAATCGTTCAAATTAATAAATGGATAAAAATAAGTTATATCTCTGAGATTTTATATTGGCAATTCAAATTAATAATCATGATATTCTCAACCGAGTTCGATTAATAAGTACAATTTTTCAGAACTTCCCGTAATCATCTCTAACAACCATTTGCATAAATGTAATTCTTGGAGGTAATTGTATGTACGATTGGTCTGGTACTGTTTCTGGCAAACTTCCGCAAGGTCAACCCACAGGACTTGTTCTTCGAAAAGGTGATGTAATATCTATTATTGCTTCTGGGTGGGTTCAATTTGCCTCTGACAATCGCCCGAATCCGTGGGCTGCTCCCCAAGGTATTGCAGGCCTTCCACCTCAAGCGGGAGGTAGCCTAGTAGGAAAAATTGGAGATTTTACCTATGAGATTGGTAATGGTGTACTCCACAAAACAGTTCCTACTGATGGCGAATTGACCTTCTTATTTGTTGATAGTCATTATGAAGATAATTCAGGTGATTTTTTTGTTAATGTTAAAATAGAATCACGTTACTCTCCTCTTGTTAGAATATAGTTCACGCCTAGCCAATTTTGCAAAGAATCCGCTACGGCTGTGGTACTAGAAGATGCTATCACCGAAGCGTTAACAACAAATACATCAGAGGCATTAAACACATTGAAAGTGCTGGATGCGAATAAATATCCGTTCATGATTGGTTCTAATCTTGTTTGTGTCCCGCCCTTTGAAAAAACAAAAGATGAGGTCAGCATCTTTTACCAGCGAACGCGTTATGCGTTATTAGAAACAATAGAAGGTGCTGACTGTTTGTGGATACTTGAAGCCTCAATGGCTGAAGCGAAACAGGCTGGTCAATAAATATTATGAACAAGAAACCCCCTATCTATTCCGATAGAGGGTTTTCTGTATTGGGTACATCAGATTCAATGGGTAAGCGTGGTATTACAGCTTAGGACCTGCTTTCACCAATGCTTCGCCCGCAGCGGTATCCGTATATTTATCGAAGTTATCGACAAAACGTTGCGCCAGATCTTTTGCTTTTACATCCCACTCGGCTTGATCCGCATAAGTCTGGCGGGGGTCAAGAATGCCGGTATCCACACCCGGTAATGTTGTCGGGACAGCCAAATCAAAAATCGGCAGTTGGATGGTTTCTGCGTCTTCAATGTCGCCATTCAAAATCGCATCAATAATGGCACGGGTGTCTTTGATGGAAATACGTTTGCCCGTCCCATTCCAGCCGGTGTTAACCAAATAGGCTTTCGCCCCCGATGCCTGCATGCGCTTGACCAGCACTTCCGCATATTGGGTCGGATGCAGTGACAGGAACGCTGCACCAAAGCAGGCAGAGAAGGTTGGTGTGGGTTCAGTGACACCACGTTCTGTGCCCGCCAGTTTTGCGGTAAAGCCAGACAGGAAGTGATATTGAGTCTGTTCCGGTGTCAGTTTGGAAACCGGAGGCAATACACCGAAAGCATCGGCAGTCAGGAAAATCACTTTTGTCGCGTGCCCTGCTTTTGATACCGGTTTAACGATGTTTTCAATGTGGTAGATAGGGTAAGAAACACGGGTATTTTCTGTTTTGGAGCCATCATTGAAATCAACCGAACCATCGGCCAGTACAGTGACGTTTTCCAGCAAGGCATCTCGGCGAATGGCATGATAAATATCCGGCTCAGCTTCTTTGGACAGGTTGATGGTTTTCGCATAGCAACCGCCTTCAAAGTTAAACACGCCGTCATCATCCCAACCATGCTCATCGTCACCGATCAATTTGCGTTTCGGATCTGTCGAGAGCGTTGTTTTCCCTGTGCCAGAAAGACCGAAGAAGACAGCAACATCGCCTTTTTCACCTACGTTGGCAGAACAGTGCATGGACGCGATACCTTTCAGGGGCAGCAGGTAGTTCATCATAGAGAACATCCCTTTTTTCATCTCCCCGCCGTACCATGTCCCACCGATCAGCTGCATGCGTTCTGTCAGGTTAAAAGCAACAAAGTTTTCAGAGTTCAGCCCCTGCTCTTTCCATTGTGGATTCGTGCATTTAGCACCGTTCATTACAATGAAATCAGGGGTGAAACCAACCAGTTCTTCATCCGATGGGCGGATGAACATGTTTTTCACAAAATGAGCCTGCCATGCCACTTCAGTGATAAACCTGACTTTCAGGCGTGTATCCGCGTTGGCGCCACAAAACGCGTCCACCACAAACAAACGTTTGCCTGAAAGTTGTTGAGTCACTAGCCCCTTGAGATGAGACCAAGTTTCCTGGCTGAGCGGTTTATTATCATTCTTACCTTTACCCTGATCAGCCCACCAGACGGTATCGCGAGTCACATCGTCGCGAACGATATATTTGTCTTTTGGTGAACGCCCCGTGAAAATACCGGTATCGACTGAAACAGCACCCAAATTAGTCAGAGTGCCGCGCTCATATCCTTCTAGTGAAGGCTGGGTTTCCTCAGAGAATAACAATTCATAACTTGGGTTATAAACAACTTCATCAACATCACGAATACCATAAACCGCAAGTTCCCGCTCAGTAATGCCTGTAACGCTCATTTATTGCTCCTGGTCAGTTAGACTTCTTCTCTCGGGGGAATAATAAATAATTATGACTAATTAACCGCGATTGTTATCAAAAAATTGAAATCACATTAATTTTTTTGAGTTTATATGAGACACAGGACACGAAATAAAGGTATGTTGATAATAAAAAGGGCGTTTTTCACGCCCCTAAAAAACATTATTCATTCAATAGGTGCAACCCAGCAATGACTGCTTACCGCCAGAGTTCATGCATCAACTCTTTTTCGGTGTTTTTATTTATTTCGATGCCTTTATTTCGTTAATGGCATTCTCATCGAAAATATAATGCACACCGCAGAATTCACACTCCATATCTATTTTTCCATCCTGTTGCAAAATCTCCTGAATATCCGCATCAGGTATTGTTACCAACGTATCAGCGCAGCGTTGTCGGGAGCAGCTGCAACGGAATTCGACACACTGTGGTTCATATAACGTGACATTTTCTTCATGGTAAAGACGACGCAAGATTTCTTTCACATCCAGTGTAAATAGCTCTTCTCCCTTGATGGTTGCAGTAAGTTGCACCAAATGGTCAAACATATTGTCACTGCCTTCCTGCGCCCCCGGCAGAATTTGCAATAACATGCCACCTGCCGCCATTTTTCCATCCTGCATTCCGGTACGGATAAACAGACGGGTCGGCAACTGCTCAGATTGTTTGAAATAAGCATCCAGACACTCTGACAATGTTTCACCTTCCAGCGCCACAACGCCCTGATAACGTTCACCTTCATCGGGTGTTACTGTGATGACCATATAGCCATTGCCTATCATATCCCGCAGGCCGGCTGCGGCATCCACACCACCGTCAATGCGCGCTGTGCCACGCATTTGCTGTTGGTTATTGCCATTAATGACAGCCAGTTTAACCGGCCCATCACCCTGAATCTGAACGGTGATATCCCCATTGAATTTCAGTGTGGCTGTCAGCAGACTCGTTGCGACCAACAATTCACCCAACAGTTGCTGCACAGGTTGAGGGAAGTTATGGTTTTCCAGCATCCGCTGGTACGTTTCGCTGACGGAAACAAGTTCCCCCCTGACAGAATGGCTTTCAAATAAAAAGCGGTGTAATTGGTCATGCTTGGTCATAAATCTCTCTCATCTCACTAAGACGGTGATGCCTTTCAGTTTTCAAATTACCGCCCAACGGGCCATATCTCGAAATTCATTGGGTATCGTCCGACTCATTTAATTTTGAATTCTTGAATTTCATCAGTGTACGCCGTTCTTTTTTATCCGGACGGCGATCGGGGTGTGGCATTGTGAGCGCATTCATTTTACGAGCCAATGCCATTTTTTCCCGATTGGTGATACTTTCAGCGGTTTCCTGATAAAGTTGCTGGGCTTCGGTGGCACTGCGCCGGTGACTGCTTAAGGCCAAAACGGTAACTGTTTTTTCATCCGTTCCCTGACGCAGCTTGATCTCTGCATTTAACTCAACCAGTTTACTCGGTTTACTCCGTTGCCCATTATAATGAACTTTTCCCCCATCAATCATTTCACGTGCGATAGAACGGGTTTTGTAAAAGCGGGCCGCCCACAACCATTTATCAAGGCGAACGGCCTGTTCATTATCTGATTTCTGCATGATTAAATCTCCCTGTATCTCTCATCCCAATATCTGATTTGAGCTGGCAAGAAACGAATTGAGGGTAACACAGGCCATGAGGTCACCGCTAACTCATTGGTGGAGCATGCGACTTGAAGCAGTTATCGTAATGTTGAGTAATGTGCTGAAGACGCCCCTGATTTTTTCTCTTTTTACTTATGACTAATGCGGTATTGATAGTCAATGTCGCCAACAGCAGTGCCAACAACAAACAGCTTCCCAAATAACGAATAAATGCTACTGAATCCGGTTCGCTGTGCAACATGATATTCAATGTCCCATTTGCATCTTCAAACAACTCTGTCACTATCCCTTCAATGTCAAACGGAGTATGCATTAACATCTCAACAATATCCTTTAACTCATTCCATTGTTCCATTAACGTATACTCATACCTACTTGAATCCGGCACCATCGGAAATTCAGTCAATGGCATATGTTCCGCACTAAATAGCAATACACCTCCCGGCGCTGGGCTATTTATTAAATTGGCAGCGTCATAAAGTTCCTTATTGAAAAATATTGCTGTAGTCTCTTCAACTATTTTTTCCAGCTCATCTGCGCTGCCAGAACGCAATAACACTCTGCCTTCCCGCAGTTTTCCACTTCTTGCCTCCTGCAATAAAAAGTCCCAATCCGACACGTTTCCCAGATTAAGCAATACATTTTTAAGGCGAATACAATCTACTGAGTCATGACACATGTTTTGTGCCTGTACAACAATCTTGGGAAAGTCCTCAAGTAAAATCAGACTTGGTTTAACAATGGCTGCATGTGCGTTAAGGCGAAATCTCTCCCGACTTTCAAACGGGTGTAATTGTTCAGCGATCGTTGTGAGAAACGCAGAGATATGTTCGATAGCTTCCGATTCTATCACCGGTAATGGCAATTCATTATTCCAATAGACACCTATGCAATTAAACGGCTGAAATATCATCATATTATCTTCCATACCATTAGGCGGCTCGTAGCACATTCCTTCTCCTTTGACTTTCAATACATCCCCTTCCTTCAGCGACATATTTTTCAGTTCCGAAACGCTGGTTATCACTTTGGTGTCACTGCCATACAGCCAGGCAAAACTCAATCGCATGGATAAACTGACTGGCGGGAAACAATACAGCACTAACATAACGAGCAGGGAGAAAGTCACCAGTATGAGATTTTTCTTGTAACGCCGATAAGGATAGTGCTTTTCTTCTTCATGCAATGATAGATGCCGTCCCTGCCGCACAACCTGACCGTTAATGTACATATCTATATCAGTGGTCTGATCAATATCATGCATGATATAAGGTTCCCAATGTATTGGATAAATGAGATCAATGCCGCCTAAAGAGATATTTTTTAATCGCTCCGGCTCAAATTCACTGAAAATTCCCCAACGCTTTGGAATGCCATTGAAACAATGGATATTTAATAATTTTCGTCTGGAGGGAAGCCTGAATTGCAGCCAAAAACTTCCCAGAATAAACAAAAGGGATACCAACATTAACCACGGCAGCATAGGAATAGGCACGAAAAGCGCAATAAACCACAGTGCCAAACCAATGCACATGAACAGGCTTTCCTGAATATCTGTTGAATATCGGAGATGGCGCTCTTCCACGGTTTCCTTGCGGACATACAGCAAGTTTGCGTTCGAATTACCGTTTTTCTGGATTGAGGCCTGTGCGATTTTTGTCACTGCCTGTGGAACCAAGAGGTCTTGCTGGTAATCTGTCAAAAAATAGCCATTCACGCCAATGACAAGTGGCATTGATGTCGTCTGAATAATATCAATCGTATTTTTTTGTTTAATGAATGACTCAAGCTGAGCAGGCAAGTGTACTTCTGTTTCATCAATGTAATAACGCCAATGATGGGAGTTATCCGAAACAGCAGAAAAACGGGTAATAGTGTGGTTAATAGTATAAACATCCATATTGTGAACAGATAACCTCGGATGATCAGCGCGATTATCTCTGTGCTGTTTCATTTGAGGATGTATATTTCTCAAATAGGATTCAATAAGCTGGTGTTCATCAGCACTCAACTTATGGTGGTCTGTTTTAGCCACCGATGGTAAAGGTAAATGACGTGCGTTATTAAGCTGCCTCCATCTGAAAGTCAGAAAGGAAGCCATTATAATCAGGCTAATAACAAAAATAGCCAATATAATGACCAATGAGCTCATTTTTTCTCCCGCCTATAACAGCCGTACAGAGACTGGCAGAATAACAATCTTTTGAAATGCTCAGTATCAGGCTATTCCTATTCGTGCCTTCCATTTTTAATTTTATTAACAAAACGTTATATAAATTTTCTCACACCTTTCCATAAAATAAAGCCTTTTTTGCAAGGGTAAGATATCAGCAAAAATTCATTCAAGCGATAATCGCTATCATTTACTAGCATAATCAGCCATATTAACGCAAAACTTGGGAAGCGCTCAATTTAACCACACATCCTAAATCAACCCATATAATTGATGTGAATTGGCAAGTGGTTATTTTCAACCGGCCAGTTTATGACAACCATAAAGGACAACCACAAAGGACAAACATGATTGAACTAAAAAAACCTAAAATATTGAATGTAAATGATATTGCTCACTCTCATTTATTCAGTATTCAATCCGTTGATCTTGAATTCAGCAACGGCGTAAAACGTGTTTATGAACGCATGAAACCCGGGAAACGTGAAGCAGTTCTCATCATTCCTGTCATTGGTGATGAATTAATTCTGATTCAGGAATATGCCGTTGGTATTGAACAATACGAGTTAGGTTTTCCAAAGGGAGCCATTGATGCAGGGGAAAATGTCCTTGAAGCGGCCAATCGTGAACTCAAAGAAGAAATTGGTTTTGGGGCAGGAAAATTGGAAATGTTGACAAAGTTAACGATGGCCCCTTCTTATTTTTCCAGCAAAATGAACATCGTGATTGCTCAGGATCTCTACCAAGAATATTTAGAAGGCGATGAGCCAGAACCATTGGTGCAGGTACGCTGGCCTATTTCTGACATGATGTCGTTATTAGATCATCCCGATTTCAATGAGGCCAGAAATGTCAGCGCCCTATTTTTGGCACAGCGATATTTGCAAGCAAAAAATAATGGGAAACGTTAGTTATTTCATTTTCCAATAAACGGGTATGGGCATAGTTTAACATCAATATTCATTTTATACCCGTTTTAAACACATTAAGAACGACAGAATAACCAATTAAAATAGAAGATAGTTTTATTAAAAAAAATAATTTAGTTGATAAAAAGTAATAAATAAATATATTTACAATATCTTTTAAATTAATTCATGGCTCAAATCTATCCCATCAATTTCTATAAAAACATTCACAGTATTTCGTGCCCCTTCTTGTAATCATATTGAAATAGAATCACTTTTTAAAAAACGATTAGAAGCTGAATATATTTTAGGCTAGATAACCATCATTATATCACCATAGTCTAACCATGCTTATCAACCTGTAAAACATAACTCATTGTTATGAATTGGATATAGAAATATTGCTTTTTCTTTTCCTGCATTTTCGATTTAAAAGGTGATCATGTATGGCTAACACAAATAATGAAACCATTAGTTACAAAAACCTCTTTGATGATAACCCCGATCTTTATTGCTTCCCTGAATTACCTGAAGCCAACGATGGCCCACTGGCCTATTTAGTTGATCTGTACCAACAAGTCAGAATGTTTGAAAGTAAAGCCAGCAAAGACAGCACGGGGTTTCTCAATCAGCGGCGTCCCGATATTGAAAAATTGTTGCTGGATAGTACAAACCTAAATAAGACCGTCAATTTATTGCCTCTTGTCATTGAAGTACTCGCCGAAAAAGCGAAAAAACATATCAACCAACAACAGCCCTTGGCCAATTCACTCGCCGAAATTCATTACCCCCTCTCTTTACCGTTTCATTTTCCGTTAAAACAAACAACGGCGGTATTGGCGGAAAAAGAGATCCCCTTGCTGGAGCTGATCCAACAAGCCGATAGCAAATATCCCAATTTTATTGATGACAACTTGAGTGCCGATTCACTGCAAACAGCGATGATGGTCAGCAGTATGCTGGCACCAAAACTTCAAACGCTGTTACTGGAAGAATCTCAAAGCGATCAAGAAGATTTCTTTAAGAAATATTTTGGCCTCAAAGGCGATGCAGCCAAAGCAGAGGAATCACTGTCCCGTCTTACCGTATTTACCCAGCAAACCGGGTTGAGTTCCCCAGAAGCAGAGAAACTGTTTGCGGTTAACGGAATATCCGGCGATGACACAGTGACACACAGTACTGTCAAGTACTCCGACAATGTTGCCAAACCTGACAATGCCGGCACAGAATTTCCTTCCGGTGCTGATTATGTCGCGTCATACATCAATGCAGGCCAGTCACCTGCACTCTATCTGGAAAAAACAGAAGATGAAGAAACGGCCAAAGATGTCATCCAACTTAAAAATGCCAGTAACGATAACTTTGACCGTATCCAACGCTTCCTGCATATTCAAAAGGCACTGAAACTCAACGCTGAACAGCTTGATTTGTTACTGACAACCGCACGGAAGGCAGAAAAACAGACAGACTATGTGATTACGGAAGCCACGCTACGTACTTTAGGTGTATTCCTGCATTTCCAGCAAGAGTATGGCGCTACCGCAGAACAATTTGCTGCGCTTATCGGGCACATCAGCCCCTACGCCCTTGAAGATCAGCTCTCTTTCTTTGATCGCCTGTTCAATGCTTCAGGGTTGTCACAGCAAGCCGCTTCGTCCTCGGTTCTGGTTCTGGATAATCAGCCATTTAAACTTGATGCCACCGATGGGGCAGATGCCTTGACCATCAACCAATTATGCGCCGGATTGAATATTGATGATGCGACCTGCCAGGAACTGCTGAAATTAATCATAAAAGCACAAAATCCGTCGCTAAAAGAAACCGATCCCCTTCCTGATCCGAAACGTTCACTGGATATCGTTTCTGCCCTTTATAGACTGGTTGCATTACCTCGGCTGCTGAAATTATCCGTTAATGAAGGGATGGAGCTGTTATTGATCATGAATCGTGATCATCCTGACTATCTGCAACAACTGGCTGGTATTCCTACGCTGGCTAAAGATGCCGAACTCGTTGATATTCTTGATATCCTGATCGCATTCATGAATGCCACACGGTGGATTAAGCTGCACAAATTATCCCCTTCAGTCCTTAATTTTTTGCTAACCCCAGCTTCATTGGGCAGCGGTATCACGGCAGAGATTGAAAATATTGACTGGCTCAACAAGATCAGGGCTGTCATGCCTGATATCAGTAGTGCCCTGCTCAGCGAAGATAAAATTGCTTCTGAAATGCAGCGGTTTAAGGCCCAAGAAACCCCTGTAAACTGGATGGCGGAACTCGCTGAATTAGTCGATGAAAAATCCGGGGTTGTTCTGATCGAAGATACAGGAGAGACATTAACCAACAAGGTGAGTGAAATTCTAAAAAAATTGGCCGACGACGCTGACTGGAAAGAATATGGTGACACGTGGACTCAAACGTTAACATCTCTCTTTATCAAGACATTTATTGCCCAGCAAGATCTGTTCATTAATGCCATCAGCCATGCCTTCGATATCGAAAGTTCCCTTTCCAAGCCATTACTGCAATGGACCGGGAGTACCCAAGCCAATTTCCTGCTTAATACCCTTGCTCTGGCTCAGCGTTCTGACGATCAAGAACGGAAAAATCAAGCAGTTGTCCTCTGGTATAACCTCAGTCGGTATGCTGCGATTTGTGTTTTATTCAAGTTGACAGAAAAAAGCATAGAGGCACTGATTCAGAACCCGGACTGGTTTAACGTAACTGTCGATGAAGACAATACCCTCATTGTTGATTTAATCCTCATCCATCGTCTTAGCCGCTACAGTGATTGGCTGAATTTATTGCCTGAGAATAAAACTGAGGACGACGCGCTATATTACCTTCGTCAAGCCAACCAAATTGGGCAAGATCCACCGGTGCCAAATGCCTGGACAGCCGAAAAGGCGGCGACCAACCTGGCTGGGTTAATAGATTGGTCAGATAAAGAAATCCTCAGGGTCGCCAACGCCTTTGAGCAGAATGCGGCACAAAATATCGTTGATATCAGCATTATCATGCGCCTCAAGGTACTGGCAGAAAAAAGTGAAATATCTGCCCAACCCTTACTGGATGTCGCCAAGCTGACCGCACAATCCAGTTATGATGATTGGTATCAAGTCAGCAGTGCCTTGTTTGCAGCCACTTCTGTCAAAGTACAACCGAAACTGGAAGGTGCGTTGAATGAAATCTGGCGGGATGCATTAATTGATTATTTATTGAAACGCTGGGCAACATCTGACGACACCTTGCCAACTATCACTACCGTCGACGATCTTTCAAATTATTTCCTGACCGACCTGCAAGTCGCCTCCAACGTCAGTACCAGCAAAGTGGCTTTCGCGATTGCCAGTTTGCAGCGCTACCTGTTCCGTCTGTTCTCCCGCCTGGAAATGGATTATGGCGTACAAACTATCAGCAATGAGCGAATTGAGCACTGGAACCGCAACCTTAGCCAATATGCCCATTGGCAGGCGTGGAGAAAACAGGACAACTTTCCTGAAAACTTCATTGATCCGACTTCCCGGTTACGTAAAACCCGTGCCTTTGCCGATTTAGAACACGATTTAGGTCAAACCCGATTAAACAACAGTGTGATCCAAACTGCCATTCTGCGCTATTTGACCGAATTTGAACGCATCAGCAATTTGCAATCGATAAGTGGCTACATTGATGGTACTGACCCGAAAAACGATCGTTATCACTTCATCGGTAAAAACAATGCCGAGCCGGTGGAATATTACTGGCGTACTCTCGATATCAAAATGCGCGATACCAATGATGTCATCAGCCCGTTGGCATGGAGTGAATGGGAAAAAATAACGCTCTCGGTGTCAGGAACTTTACTGGCGCTGCGCCCAATTGTGATTTCTGGCCGACAATATGCCATCTGGGTTGAACGGGAATCCAGCCCATTGATGGGATTGGATCAAAAACCGTCAGATTACCGCGCAGTCAATCTGAAATTTGCCTATAGGCAAAACAATGGTGAATGGAGTGCGCCAAATACCCTCTATCGGCTGGATGGTACTGATGCCAATGGTGAATACCCCGTAGACTCAAATGGCAAACGTATCTCCGATAAAGAAAACCCTTATCTGAAAAATGAAAAATACAAGCCCGGCCTGATTTCAATGGTGATGGTGGATGAGCAACGAGAAAATGACCCGTGGATGGGGGTGTTGTTGTATGACTCAACCAATGAACTTCCCAGTAATTGGAAGAAAAATAAGGATTATTTTCTGGAATTGCGCGACTTACTGCTGGTAGATAAGAAAACACTGCCCCTTACGGAGGAAACTGCCCTTATTTCAAACTGGTACAGGTTATTCAAAAATCCGGAAACGCTGCAACTTGATTATGCTGGCACCGAAAAGTTTGTCGAGGTTACCTCCGTTGATGATAATCCCCGACCCATTCTGAACCTGACAGCAAAATTAAATAAGGCAAAAAACCAACTGGTTTTGACCGGAACAAATACGCTGATCAAAAGAAATCCAAAAGGGAAAGGAACAACGTTTAAAAACTTTGATGTCAGTAAGATATTGTCAATATTACCCTCCAATAATTTCACGGGAAACATCCCTATTGATGAAAATACAAACCCACCTATTGTAGGGACACTTTCTATACAGGTGCCTGCCAGTCAAAAAAGTCTGAAAACGTTTAACCTTACCTGGGTAGGTGATACCCCACCAGCAACAACATTCAGTGTGAATTATGATGGGATCATTCTGTTTGCTGTATCTCCTAATGAATGGAAAGACAAAAAAGTCACTAAATTTGCCGATCTCATGTGGTTTAATGGCGCCCCCATCCAACAAAGCAGGCAATGGAATCCAACAGAAAGTAAGTTGAGTGTCGGAATTGGAGAGCAGAAAAAAACTGTTGGGGGCTGGGGATTGAAGCTCAGTTCTCAATGGGAATATACAAAATCACAATTAACTTTACAGGTCGCTTTTCCAAGCGATATTCCCGCTATCACCAAAGAAGCCGAGCTTAATGGTAATGCCACCACAGGAGAAATTCCCATCTCCCTTGAGACTAATTTTAATGATAACTATCACGTAAATTTATATTCAACATTAGAAACCGCTTATTCTAATAAGAAAATAGAGTTCACAGGGAACATAGTTAATCACTACAAGGTCAGCATAAGAGAAAACGACAAGATCCCTGTCATCACCTTACGCAGAAATGACAAACAAGCCCAATATCTGGATATCGGGAGCCTGCAATTCAAATCTACCTCCGCCATACGGCTGAATACCCTGTTTGGTAAACAATTAGTTGCCCGCGCCACTCAATCCATTGAACGGGTGCTGGCTTGGGATACGCAATCCTTGCCCGAACCTGAGCTGGATGACAAAACATCACCGACAAAAGTCGATTTTCACGGTGCCAATGGGCAGTATTTCTGGGAATTATTCTTCCATCTGCCGTTCTTGGTTACCTATCGACTCAGAGAGGAACAACGTTTTTACGATGCCAGACGCTGGCTGCTTGATCATCTGTTTGATCCCTATGGCTCAATACGCATGTGGAATTCCCGCCCCATTACTGAAAATGGGAGCAATCTGCGTCCTTCTGCCAAAGGATACGATCCAGATACAATGGCTTACAGCCAGCCGATCCTTTACCAGAAAACCCTCTTCCATTTTCAGATCAAGCTCTGGATACAAGAAGGGGATAATCTTTATCGTCAACTCAGCAGAGACAGCCTGAATGAAGCCAATTTATGCTATCAACAAGCCCTGCAATTGCTTGGTGCATTGCCGGAAGGTTTAAAGATCACACGCTGGCATCCCATCACACTTGAGAATATCAAGAAAGACTTTCTCCCTGATGTGCAATCAACCAACATTAGCCGTTTCGTGTCCCCTTTCAATACCCAATTAATTGAATATCAACAGACAATCAAGAGCCGTCTCTATAACCTGCGCCATGGCCTGACGCTGGATGGTAAAGTGCAGCCACTGCCACTCTATTCAAGTATCGGGGATAGCAGCAGCCTGATACAACGCAATCGTGGCAATATGTTCAGCCAATTGAGTCAGATACAGCAACAAATTCCACCTTATCGTTTCCCATCCATGTTGAAGCGTGCCAATGAAGCTGTGGAGCAACTGATACAAATGGGACACAGGCTATTTATTGCAATAGAAAAAGAAACCAATGCAGAACAGGGCGTGCTGGAGCAATCACAGGCACTCCGGCTATCTGCTTTTACCATTGAGTTGCAGCAGGAAGCCGTCCAGATTGCCCAACTGGGCAAAACTACACTGGAAGAAAGCAAAAAGATGGCCCAAGAGAGATATGAACATTATCACCGGCTCTACGAGCAAAACCTTTCCCCTCTGGAGATAACGTCACTCGCTCTCAAGACTGCCTCCAGTGTCACCAAAATGGCCGCAGCGCCTTTCTTTCTTGCTGCTGCGGTTGCAGATACCGTACCTAACATTTACGGGTTAGCATTCGGTGGTGCCAAGTATGGAGAAATCGTCCGAAGTGCTGCAATTGTTTCTCAAACCACCTCTGAAGAATTGGAGATTATTTCCGATAAACTCGAAAGTGGTGCAGCATACGAGCGTCGGCGTCAAGAGTGGGAAATAGAGTATAAACAAGCACAAAGTGAAATTAACATTATCGACCGTCAGTTACAGGAACAGGAATTACTGATAAAAAGTGCCTCTGTCGCCCTACGGGAAGCAAAAGCACAGCAAGACGCAGCCCGCGAACTGTATGAATTTATGACAACAGGTTTCCTGATTGTGCCGACTTATCAGTGGCTGATGGGGCGTCTCGCTGCCCTGTATGCCCCTGCCTATGATGCGGTTCTTTCCATGTGTCTGATGGCAGAAGCAAGCTGGCGCTATGAAGTCGGGGATTATCAACGCGGCAGCTTTATAAAGACCACGGCATGGAATGATTCTTATCGTGGCCTGCTGGCGGGGGAATCATTGCAATTGGATCTGCTGCAAATGGAAAATACATGGTTGCAACGCAATGAACGCCGCATGAACATCAAAAAAACCATCTCATTGGCTCAGGTACTGACCATAGATGAATTACGGGATCAAATCGATACAAAACAGATGGTCAGTTTTACGCTGAATTCCAAGCTGTTCGATAATAATTATCCTGGGCATTATCTGCGTCAGATTAAACGCATTTCTGTATCGATTTCACTGAATAATTGGGCTATCACGCCAGACTCTTCCTCAGAAATCAGTGCCGTACTGACCCAAACAGGCAGCTCAACACTGACCAATGCAGATATTGAAGGCGTGAACTGGCTTTATGACCCCAACAGAACAACTGGCAACAGTAAAAATATTGTGACCAATTTGCGTGCCCAACAGCAAATCGCCCTCTCTTCCCTGAGTGAAGATGATGGCAGCGCTGCCAAGGATAACTGGTTATACACCCTGATGTTTGATGATGACCGCTATCTGCCATTTGAAGGGACCGGAGCCATATCAACATGGACACTGGAGTTCCCGGATAAGAGTGTCATCGATAATATATTCAAAAACATGAGTATATGGCGATTGGAAGATATCAGCATTCATGTCCACTATACCGCCGTGGACGGAGGCAAACAGTTTGCCAAAGCCGTAAAAGAAAAGCTCAAAAAATAATCGTCCAGCATTGATGCACTGACAATAATAAAAGGCCTCGCCAATCTCTCAGCGAGGCCTTTTTTATCTTTTACTTTCGCTACCCTGACAACCGAAAAATCAATCAGAACAACTCGTGGCTTTCACCATTCTCGGTAACCGTTGTTCCTACATCCGGTGTTGCATATTCCGTCGGCTGTGTACCTTCAATGAAATATTCTTTGCGGGTATTGCCGCCGCCATTGGATAACTTGCCTGTCGCTCTATCAATTGTGACAGAAACAATCCCGGCAGGCGGCGTCATCATTTTCTCAGGAACACCGTCCAGCGCCGCTTTCATGAAATCATCCCAAATCGGCTGGGCTGTTTTCGCGCCACCTTCACCTTTTAATGCCGCTGTACGCCCCAGACTTCTGCTGTGATTATCAAAACCAATCCAGACTGTCGCAACCGTATCCGGACCATAACCAGAGAACCACGCATCTTTAGAGCTATTCGTCGTTCCTGTTTTACCGCCGATATCGCGACGTTTCAAATCACGGGAAGCACGCCATCCTGTTCCCATCCAACCCGGCTCACCAAAGATATTGGTGTTTAACGCATCATGGATCAGGAATGCCAGCGGAGTGCTGATAACATGGGGAGCGTATTGTTGATCACCAATATTGACATTCTCCGAAACAGATTCTAAATCTGGCTGAGGGGGGACAGCCGGATCTTGCTGGATATTGGAATGCGCTACATTTTCAATGGAATCTTCAGACAATTCGATGGAGCGGACAGTATTTCCATAAATCACGGGAATGTCTTCACACTGCGGGCAAGCCATTTTAGGCTTGGCTTCAAACAACACTTTTCCTTCATCATTTTCAATTTTGTTGATGAAGTAAGGGTCGACCAAGTAACCGCCGTTTGCCATTACCGCATAACCACGCACTAATTGCATCGGGGTAAAAGAAGGCGAACCCAGCGCCAAGGATTCGGTACGTACAACATTTTCACCCGGCAACCCAAAGCGTTTCAGGTAATCAGCGGCGTAGTCCACCCCCATTGCACGCATGGCACGCACCATCACCACGTTCTTGGACTGCCCCAATCCCTGACGCAAGCGCACCGGCCCGTCGTAAATCTGCGGTGAATTTTTCGGGCGCCAGTCCGTTCCAGCTCCTGCATCCCAGCTACTGATAGGCGCATCAATCAGCAATGATGCCAATGTCAGCCCTTTATCCATCACTGCGGTATACAAAAATGGCTTGATGTTAGAGCCCACCTGACGTAAAGATTGCGTCACACGGTTAAATTTACTCAGCTCAAAATCGAATCCGCCAACCAAGGCTTCTACCGCCCCATTCATCGGGTTGATGGAAACCAGTGCCGCATTCGCTTCAGGAAGTTGGGCCAACCACCAGACATCATTGACCTTTCTGACCCAGATTTGCTCACCGGCATGAATCACTTCATTGACGCTGCGCGGAGCAGGCCCTTGTAAACTATCCGTCTTGAACGGGCGCGCCCAACGGACACCAGCCATCGTCAGTTCAGCTTTACTGCCATCCGCCAGTATCGCTTCCGCTTGGGTGGTACCTGATTTTGTCACTATGGCAGGCAGGAAAGGAGCATATTTAGGCAGGGTTTTCAATTTATCGAGGATCTGTGCCTGACTCCATGCGGGTTGATTCGCGTTCCACAACACGGCTTGTGCACCGCGGTAACCATGGCGGGTATCATAATCAATCACATTGGTACGAACAGCATCCGCGGCTGCCAACTGAGTTTTGCGCGTGATCGTGGTATAAACCTTATAGCCATCGGTATAAGCATTTTCACCATAACGGTTGATCATTTCCTGACGGGCCATTTCCGTCAGATAAGGCGCGGCAAAGGCAATCTGGGGGCCGTGGTAACGGGCAACCAATTTCTCAGCTCTGGCTTCATTGTACTGGCGTTGAGTGATAAACCCCACCTCCAGCATCCTCCCCAATACCACATTGCGGCGATTGATAGCCTTATCATACGAGTAAAGCGGGTTAAAAGTAGAAGGGGCTTTCGGCAATCCCGCAATCACAGCGATTTCACTCAACGTCAACTCATTAACGTTCTTGCCAAAATAGACATGAGCTGCCGCTCCTACCCCATAAGCACGCTGACCGAGATAAATCTTGTTGAGGTATAACTCAAGAATTTCTTCCTTCGTCAGCAATTGTTCGATCTTAATTGCCAGAAAGGCTTCTTTGGCCTTACGTATCAGGGTCTTTTCTGGGCTAAGGAAAAAATTCCTCGCAAGTTGCTGGGTAATAGTACTTGCGCCTTGGGAAGCATGGCCGGAAGTCATCACCACGGAAACCGCACGGATAATCCCAATGGGATCAACACCGTGGTGCTCATAAAAACGGCTGTCTTCCGTAGCAATAAACGCTTTTACCATCAGAGAGGGAACTTCGGACAAGCTCAGGGGCAAACGGCGCTTTTCTCCGTATTGGGCAATCAACTCGCCATCAGCACTGAGCACCTGCATAGGGGTTTGTAATCGGACATCCTTCAACGTCGCAACATCAGGTAACTGCGGCTCGATATATTTGTATAAACCAAAAATCGAAGCAGTTCCCAATAAAATGCAAACAAAGATAAGGATCAAAAAATACTTTATGAACTTCACCTGAAATTTCTCACGCCATGTTAATAGGGCAGTTTATAAACAATCAGTACGTAGTATAAAAGGCTCAGTATTTAGTATAAAGGCTATACAGCACTATGGATATGGCCTTTCATCACTACAACTTTTCATTAGTCGATAGGGAGATCATTAATATGTATCCACCTAAATGGTATATCGGACTGGATGTCCAAGATCATTACATCCGTGCTCTTGCTGCCACTAAACGCCGTGACGGCTGGCATCTCCGACATTGCTGGCAATGTAACTTATCAAACGAGATCCTTTCAGGAGGGAGATTACAGTATCCTGAAAAATTGCTATATATCTTAATGCAATGGAGGCAGACATTACCTAAAAATATTAGCTTAAGATTAGCCCTGCCTGTTCAGCAAACATTACAGCGACATGTTTTTTTACCCGGCCATACGGTATTGCAAGAGCCGGAGCTTGGCTGGTTTGTACAGGCTAATGCCAGTAAACAATTTCCTGTCAGTGACATTGCATTAGATTATCGGGTGCATGATCAGCAAGTCTGCATGAGTGCCATCCGTCAAAAAGATCTCAATCTCTGGCTACAGTTACTCTCAGACATCGACTTACATCCGGACGCCATTGATATCTCTCCCTGTGCGTTACGCTATGCTGCCAGAATGGCGGGCGTACCTGATGACTGTTGGCTAATTCACAAACGCATGGCAGATTGGCTCTGGGTTTCACCCAGCAACCGCCCTTTCGGTTACGGGTTGATAGCATCGCCATCACCTCTTCCCCAAATTACCAGCCAATTACCCATCACTCCCGAAACAGAAGGATACGCCATTTATTACAGTGATGAAGAACAAACTCAATCCGTCAAAACTCCGCCAGCTTCCGTAGAGTCTGTCAACTATTGGCAACTTTTAAGCGCATTCCACCATTATCAGGCCCCGATGCCAGACAAAATAAATGCTTTTATGATTGCCGCAGGTTTGGCTCTCAGGCCGGGTGACCAATGATGCATCAAGTCAATTTTTTACCTTGGCGGCAAAGGGCACTGAAACGCAAATACCAAAGATGGGGGTATCTATTCTGCCTGCAACTGACTGTATGGACAGCCATATTAGCCTTCATCTATGTGCAACAAACTAACCTAATTAAACAAAATCGCGGGGAGTTAACGGAAGTTCAGCAACAATTAGCGAAATTTCAACGGGCTGTAAACGAAATAGATCAGGCCATACTGCATCATCAACATTTGATTCAACAAGTCAGGAAAAAAAGGGAATTCATGGAGCAGAACCAACGGTATTTACAGCTATTCCGTCAACTCCCCCAGTTGTTACCGGAAAAAAGCTGGCTTACTGCATTTAGTGACAACGGCGGGCAGCTGATCTTCTCCGCCCGCAGTCAGGACTATATGGATATATCAGACATGTTGGATAACCTGACAGAAGAGCCACAGCTTATCAATATTCAGCTACAAAAAATGACCACAATTGAAGACCAGCTTAAGGTTTTTACCATTGATGCAAATTGGCTGACAGGAGAGAGCAATGGGAAATAATTACCTTGAATGGTTTTACCGGCCGATGTGGCAATTACTTCTTTTGCAGCAATTCATCGTCATCCTGTTGTTGTTGAGCTTCTATTTTTTTCTCTGGCAGAATAATCAACAAAAGCTCCAGTCCCTCCGAGGCAGTCTTGCAGAACAGCACCACCATACAACGCTCTCTCAGCAAAGACTGGCTGAATTACCGCGCATAACAGATATCCAAAAGCAAATTCAGCAAGTGACCGCAGAGATAGACCAAAACACACCGCCAATAACCCATCTGGCCGCATTGAAACAAGTGACTGTACTCAAGCGACTGCATTTTCCCCTCATCCGGTCTGGTAGCCAGCTTATTGAGTGGAAAATTCACAAAGAAAATGATCAGGTATTCTGGCACATTATGCTGTCACAAAGTTATGACCAATTTTTGCATTTCCTCAATGAGATCCAGCAATTACATCCCCCGTTACTGATCAAGCACCTTTCAATCAATCCCGTCGATGGCGGGTTGAATGTCCGCATGGTCTTATCGGACACACCCTTGCCTGATGCAGCCTTGCCAAAAGCAGACATTCCAGATAAGGCCGAAGCAAATCTCAGCGATCAGGATAAATCATGAACAGATATGCGTTGCTCTTACTGACAGCCTTACTATTTCCGGCATTTTTCCCGACACTGTGTTTTTCAGAAGAAGAGCCTCTTTTAAACATTTCAGCAAGAGATCCGTTTCAACCCCCGATAAACCCGGTAGAGAGTGAAACTGATTTTCCTTCGCATACACAGGATGAACCAGAACTAGAGATCGAATATCAGGTGATCACACTGCAATACGCTGATGCAGAAAGAATAGCTGAACAATTGCAAAAGAATCATCCTGCACTACTGACAAAGTGGGGGAAGATTGAACATGATCCTTTAACCAACAGTCTGATATTGGAAGATAAATTTGATGCCATTACCCGTATCAAAAACTGGCTGAAAGAAGTGGATACCCCACAGCAACAGGTGCAAATCACTGCCCATATCGTTACCAGCAGCAGGGAGGCATTACACGAACTGGGCATTTACTGGGGAATCACAGCCGATCCATTGAACCGCTCAATGGGCTTGAATCGCCTGAACCTACACCAGCCTGCGGGTAATCAACGTCACAGATTAGTCCTGAATACCGCTCGCATCCATGCAAATTTGCTGGAAATGGAACTCAGTGCGCTGGAGCAGGAAAATCAACTCGATATCATCGCCAGCCCCCGATTAACCGCCTCACACCAGCAATCTGCCAGTATTAAGCAAGGTTCAGATATTCCATACCTTGTTCAGGAAAAAGACAAAACCACAATCCAATTTAAAGAGGCTGTACTCGGTATGGAAGTCACCCCGCATATATTGAGAGAAGGCAAGATCCGACTCGCATTGAAAATCAGCCAGAACTCTCCGGGTTTTCCCATTAATCAGGGAGGGAATGAAAATCTGGCAATTGATAAACAAGAAATAATTACTCAAGTGACAGTCAGAAACGGAGAAACTCTGATTTTAGGGGGGATTTTTCAACAGAAAAAAGGCGTGAGTGTACAAAAAGTTCCTTATTTATCAGAAATTCCATTATTGGGTACAATATTTAATCAAAAAGGAGAACAGCATAGCCGAAGAGAACTCGTTATTTTTATTACGCCCCAACTGACCAATATTTAACCTACAATAAAAATAAACATTATATATCAGTATATTGATAAAATTTATTGCGCTTTTTTTATCGGTTCACCTCCCATTTTTCTTGGTATGACCTGTTTATAGATTTGACGCTGAGAGTAATTTAGCATACAAGGATTATCTAATTGAGTGAGCAGATCTATACCCAATGGATTTCAAGGACAGCATGACGGCAAGAAAACGAATCCCCACAAGCAAAGATAACAATGCAACCGGGGCGTCGTTGTACAGAATGCAGTGATACAGCGTGCAGTTGTATAAAATAAAGTCACGCAGCCAGCAACGCGGCAGCTTGAAAAACAAAGGGTATAACATAACAAGCAGGAGTCTATATCCAATAGATTTCAGGTTGCAGCAAGATGGCAAGGAAATCAATTCTCAAAAGCAGCGTCAAACGATGTGTCTGGGGAGAGAAAATACTGCCGGCAATGCAGCAAATTGAAGAATGACGGGTATATGCCCGATAGACTCTCAATCAGCCAATAAGAGCATGAATTGTATATGCCTGCGGATTTCAAAATGCAGCCTGCAAGGCCGCAATATGAAAGACAAAGGGTATAACAGAAACTTGTGCCCAATTTATATAGTTGCAATACAGGTTGATGTGCTGAGATAATTTTCCTATCTGATCTCACATTCTCACTCATGAGGTTTCAGTTTAGGTCCCGCGGCTAATCTGATTGGCGGGGCGGGTTATCATTAACAAACAGTCTTAGTAATACCAAAAACATGGCAGAGAAACGCAATATCTTTCTGGTTGGGCCTATGGGTGCCGGCAAAAGCACTATTGGTCGTCAGTTAGCTCAGCAACTCAATATGGAGTTTTACGACTCTGATCAAGAAATTGAGCGACGTACCGGAGCTGACGTGGGCTGGGTATTTGATGTGGAAGGCGAAGAAGGTTTTCGCGACCGCGAAGAAAAAATAATTAACGAACTAACTGAAAAACAAGGCATTGTATTGGCTACCGGAGGGGGTTCCGTTAAATCAAAAGAAACCCGAAATCGCCTTTCTGCCCGGGGTGTTGTGGTTTATTTGGAAACCACCATCGAAAAACAGTTAGCTCGTACCCAGCGCGATAAAAAACGCCCTTTACTTCAAGTTGATGCCCCAGCCCGTGAAGTTTTAGAAAATTTGGCTGATGAGCGCAACCCTCTTTATGAGGAAATTGCTGACGTGACAATTCGTACGGACGAGCAAAGCGCCAAAGTCGTTGCTAACCAAATTATTGAATTACTGGAAAAAAACTAATTATACCGGATCCGCATTGCAGCAAACGATAAGGCGAAAGCTGATATGGAACAAGTGACTGTTACGTTAGGTGAAAGAAGCTATCCAATTACCATAGCCGAAGGGCTATTTTCTGTTAATGAGGCATTTAAACCTCTGCAAGCGGGTCAGCAGGTCATGATAGTGACCAATGAAACGCTTGCTCCCCTGTATCTTGAACAGGTGAAAGCCACGTTGCAGAGAATGGATCTTCGGGTAAATGAAGTTATTTTGCCTGACGGTGAACAGTACAAAACGCTTTTTGTGCTCAATGACATATTTTCCGCCCTACTGGAAAATAATCATGGTCGTGACACAACGCTTATCGCTCTCGGTGGTGGTGTAATCGGTGATATGACGGGATTTGCCGCTGCGAGTTACCAGCGCGGCATCCGTTTCATTCAGGTACCCACCACATTACTTTCTCAGGTTGACTCTTCCGTCGGCGGCAAAACGGGAGTCAATCACCCGCTAGGTAAAAATATGATAGGCGCTTTTTACCAACCCGCGTCTGTTGTCGTTGATCTCAATTGTCTGAAAACCTTACCCACGCAAGAGTTGTATGCTGGTTTGGCTGAAGTCATCAAATACGGCATCATTTTGGATGGTGAATTCTTTGGTTGGCTTGAAGACAATATCGAAAAATTGTTGGCTCTTGATAGTCAGGCCATGGCTTATTGCATTCGCCGTTGCTGTGAACTTAAAGCTTTCGTCGTAGCTGCGGATGAACATGAACGCAATGGTATGCGGGCGCTGCTGAACCTCGGCCACACTTTTGGACATGCGATTGAAGCTGAAATGGGGTATGGCGTCTGGCTGCATGGTCAGGCTGTTGCAGCAGGCATGATAATGGCTGCAAGGGCTTCAGAGCTTGTCGGCACATTTTCACAACAAGATACCCAGCGCATTATCCATCTGTTGGAACGCGCAAAATTACCCATCAACGGCCCAGAAGAAATGTCTCCGGATGCCTACTTACCTCATATGATGCGAGATAAAAAAGTCTCTGCCGGAAAATTGCATTTAGTACTGCCCACTGCAATTGGTGAAGCTAAGTTGCGTTCCGATATCGGGAAAGACGTTATATTGGAAGCCATTCGCCTATGTCAGCCATCCACCAGCTAAGCAAAATCATTATCTGAATAATCAAATTACTATTTAGCATTAATGCTATAGAATAGCTATTCTATCAGATATGGTATTATTGGTTTTAGTTAGGTCAGGCTGCCAAACCTCTAAAATAGTAATTGGCAGTATTATCTCTGCTGGGAGGGTATATGGACGAATTAAAATCAGAACAAGAACCGAAGCAAGACAATGAATTTAAACCAGACACATCAGATCGCCCTCCTCAGCGTTCAAAGAACCTATCCAGCCAGCCTAAGCTAGCGATATCCCGCCAGCAAATGATGATTGGTGTTGGGATTCTAGTACTTCTGCTTCTGATTATTGCCATTAGCTCTGCTTTAAAAGCCCCCACTGAACATGAAAAACAGCAGTCTTCCAATACAACCGAAAAGAGCATCGATCTTTCCGGCTCTTCTTCTTCGCTTTCCGGCAACGAGCAGACCAATACCCCTGAAACGCCATCTGCGCCAGTAAACCATAATGCAGATGAAATGAACTTGCCGCCAATCAATAACACGCCAAGCACCAATATCGTGCCCAAAAATGAAAATGGGGGCTACAATCAGCGCATCGAATTACCGGGTGATATTTCTGATGCTTTGAATCAGCAGCAAAGCAATATCAATAATTCAGTGCAAAAAACGCTGGCACCTCCGCAAACCAAACCAACAAAACCAGAAGTGACTCCACCTGTTGAACATAAAAAACCAGGGAAAGTGGCGCTGCCAGAAAACAAAGAAGACAACCGAGCCAAAACAACGGTAAAACCTGTAGCAAGCAGTCATCAGACCAATAAAACAGGCGTATCTGATGTCGGAGGGGATCTGCTGAAAGCACCTGCAAGCCGATTTACCCTCCAATTAAGCAGTGCCAGCCGCTCGGATACCTTGGTTGCTTTCGCGAAGAAAAATAACCTTTCAAACTACAAGGTTTATGAAACTAAACGTGACGGCAAAACATGGTTTATCCTGATCCATGGCAGCTATAATTCAGTTTCTGATGCTAAAAGTGCCGTTTCCTCACTCCCTACGGAAGTCCAGGCTAAAAAACCGTGGGTTAGAAAGCTACAACAGGTTCAGCAAGATCTGAAAAAATAAAACTATTTTTATTAGGCGCTGATATGCTGTCCTAAACAGAGTACAATCTGCGGCTCTGAAATTATTGAATAGCTAATTTGACGGCATGAAAAAAAAACGCGCTTTCTTAAAATGGGCCGGTGGAAAATACCCCTTGGTAGATGACATTAAACGTCATCTACCAGAGGGCGATTGCTTGATTGAGCCATTTGTTGGCGCAGGCTCGGTATTTTTGAATACCGATTATGATTCTTACATCTTGTCAGATATCAATTGTGATCTGATCAATTTGTATAACACCGTAAAATCTCGTGCGGATGAATTTATTAATCATGCCCGTCCATTATTCTCATCGGAATTTAACACCTCCGAAAACTTCTATCGCCTGAGAGAAGAGTTCAACAAAAGCAGCGATCCCTTTAACCGCAGTTTGTTGTTCCTTTACCTCAATCGCCACTGTTATAACGGGCTTTGCCGCTATAATTCACGAGGCGAGTTCAACGTTCCTTTCGGGCGTTATAAAAAACCTTATTTCCCTGAAGATGAGCTTTATTGGTTTGCAGAAAAATCCAAGAAGGCGACTTTCATCTGCCAGCATTACGAGATGACATTAAATAACGCGCCAAAAGGCTCGGTTGTTTATTGCGATCCTCCCTATGCCCCGCTCTCGTCCACGGCTAATTTTACTGCTTACCATACAAACAGCTTTAACCTTCTCGATCAGGAAAACCTGGCCCAGATCGCCTATTCTATTTCGTCTCAGCAAGGCATTCCTGTGCTTATATCCAATCATGACACCCCCATGACACGAGAATGGTATCACCAGGCTTCCCTTCATGTAGTTAAAGTTCGCCGGACAATAAGCAGAAATGTTCTTGGCCGCAGTAAAGTTGATGAGCTTCTGGCATTATACTGCCAGAAGTGAGCAAGGTTTCTTGTCCCTGAAATAACAGGATAAAACAGTGAATTGGAGAAGAGAATAATGAAGAAAGATTTTCTGATTGCCCCATCCATTCTATCCGCAGATTTTGCCCGATTAGGTGAGGATACCGCTAAGGTTTTGGAAGCTGGCGCTGATGTTGTGCATTTTGACGTCATGGATAACCATTATGTCCCGAACCTGACAATTGGCCCGATGGTCTGTCAGGCACTGCGTGATTATGGCATCACCGCCCCCATTGATGTCCACCTGATGGTAAAACCTGTTGATCGCATTATTCCTGATTTTGCCAAGGCGGGTGCAACCTACATCACTTTCCATCCTGAAGCGAGTGAACATATCGATCGCTCTTTGCAACTCATCAAAGAGCATGGCTGTAAAGCCGGCCTGGTTTTCAATCCAACAACTCCTCTCAGCTACCTTGATTATGTATTGGATAAACTGGATGTGATCCTGTTGATGTCCGTTAACCCGGGATTCGGTGGCCAAAATTTTATCCCTGAAACACTGAATAAACTACGCCAGGTCCGCAAAATCATTGATGATAGCGGGTACGATATCCGCCTTGAAATTGATGGCGGAATTAAACCCAGTAATATTGCTGAAGCTGCACACGCGGGTGCAGATATGTTCGTCGCTGGCTCAGCTATTTTCAGCCAGCCAGATTATAAAGCGGTCATTAATGAAATGCGCCGCGAGTTATCCGGGGTTGCATAATGACAAATAACATCATGAAAGGGATACGTGCCATTGCTTTTGATTTGGATGGTACTCTGGTAGATAGTGTGGGTGGTCTTGCGGATGCCTTGGACCAAGCCCTGATAGCCAAAGGCCTGCCTGCTGCGGGCAGAGATCGGGTAGCCATCTGGGTAGGCAACGGGGCTGATGTCATGGTTGAACGCGCCTTGAAGTGGGCTGAAGCGGACTCTTCCACTGAGTTGCACAGCGAAATACGCAAACAGTTTGATGCGTTTTATGAAACCAGTGTCACCACCGGCAGCAAACTGTTTCCCCATGTCAAAGAAACCTTGGCAGAGCTGGCAAAACACAATTTGCCAATGGCAATTATCACCAATAAACCAACACCTTTCATTGCTCCATTGTTGGAATCATTAGGCATTAGTGAATATTTCTCATTGGTACTGGGCGGTGATGATGTCAAAGAGAAAAAACCACATCCGGCTCCGCTCTATCTCACAATGGGCATGTTTGGTTTACATAAAGAAGAATTGCTTTTCGTTGGCGATTCCCGTAATGATATTTTAGCGGCACAAGCGGCAGGTTGCCCTTGTGTTGGGCTAACGTATGGATATAACTACGCAGAATCTATAGCATTAAGCCATCCCAATTATGTATTGGACCATTTCCCGGATTTACTCCCAACGATTGGATTATCCACTTTGAAATCAGTATCTACTTCGAAAAAACAGGAAGCGTAATAAAATGAATGAACCCACTGTAAACAAAACAAACTCCCAAAAACCTATTGTATTCAGCGGCGCGCAGCCTTCCGGTGAATTAACCATCGGTAACTACATGGGGGCGTTACGTCAGTGGGTTAAAATGCAGGATGATTATGATTGCATCTACTGCATCGTTAATCAGCACGCCATTACTGTACGCCAAGATCCCAATGAACTAAAAAAACGCACATTGGATACGCTGGCGCTTTACCTCGCCTGTGGCATCGATCCAGAGAAAAGCACCATCTTCGTTCAGTCACATGTACCACAACATACTCAGTTATCCTGGGTATTGAACTGCTACGCTTATTTCGGCGAGCTGAGCCGTATGACTCAGTTTAAAGATAAATCTTCCCGCCATTCAGAAAACATCAATGCGGGTCTGTTTGATTATCCGGTTCTGATGGCTGCTGATATTTTGCTCTATCAGGCTAATCAAGTGCCAGTGGGCGGAGATCAGAAACAGCACCTTGAATTATCCCGTGATCTAGCGCTGCGTTTTAATGCGTTATATGGCGAAATCTTTACTGTGCCAGAACCCTTCATCCCACAGGGCGGTAGTGCTCGCGTTATGTCACTGCAAGATCCCGTCAAGAAAATGTCGAAATCAGATGATAATCGCAACAATGTGATTGGCCTGTTGGAAGACCCTAAATCCGTCGCCAAAAAAATCAAACGCGCGGTTACCGATTCTGAAGAACCGCCCCGTGTTCGTTATGATCTGGAAAACAAACCCGGTGTTTCCAACCTGCTGGATATTCTTTCGGGTGTCACGGGCAAAGCCATTCCTGAATTGGAAGCTGAGTTTGAAGGCAAAATGTACGGCCACCTGAAAGGTGCTGTTGCCGATGCCGTATGTGGAATGCTGACAGAGCTACAGGAACGTTATCATCATTTCCGCAATGATGAAGCGCTGCTTAACAAAATCATGGCAGAAGGCGCTGCTAAGGCACAGGCCCGTGCTCAGGCGACCTTAGATAAAGTCTATGATGCGGTAGGCCTGCTTGCCCACCCATAAGTGAGCCAATAATTACAGTAAAAGCATAAACATCAATGTCAAAGAATATGACTTCATTCTTTGGCATTATTTTTGGGCTGGTGACCAAATAAGCGGCGATTAAAATCCTCAATTCTTCCAAGCAATAAGCGTTTTTGCATCGTCAGGCTCCAACTGGCAGATAATCCCGCAGCCCCCATTAAATAGCGGTATTGTTCTTCATCAAATGGGCTATGAAAAGCAATGGAAATAGCTTCTTTAACAGAAATATCACTGTTTCGGCTCAATAACTTTATCGGCTCAGCCGTGCTCACAAAACCCGGAGAAATAACCCGATATAACCAGCCACAGCATCCATTATTTTGCATCATTGCAGCAAAATCACTGATACCGGTAATAAGATTGAGTTTATAGCAAGGAGAGCGAGGTTGTGTGATCTGTATTAAAGTTTCCCCCCACTGAAATATATCCCCGATATGAACATTCTCTTCCGTCATGCCTTCCGTTGATATGTTTTCACCAAAAAAAGGAGGGGAAAATAATTCCGTTAATTCAGGTAGTTGCCTCTTCCAAAATAAATAATGTTCCATCGGATAGTGACAAAGCGCGCGATCAGGACCACCATGAAAATGCTCTCGCTGCTCATCACCTTCCAGGCCAAGAGAAGTTAGCTGTAAACGGCCATTCACCAGTAACTTGTGAATTGCGCTGGCCCCCAGCTTTTCGGAGAATATTGTTTTGCCTCTATATACCTGCGGGTAATACATTTCAACACCTCCTTCATAAATGAGTATAAATATTACCCCGACATAATAATCGCAGCAAGCCTCGCTTCAAGGAAACCCAAGGGGAAAATAGCTCTCAGGCACAACCCTATGTTAAGCAACAGCAGGCATGGGTAAACTTGAGCAGAAACACTAATTCACGCCGTCATAACCATCCATATAAGTGGCAGAAATGGCGTTAGACATCACCTTGTACCATCTTGATGAAGCCGGCCCAGCCTCTACATAATACTTACCCGAAAAATGGACGACTCTCGGAATTAAATTTAAAACTTCACGGCTCGTGAATAAATGATCCGCAAATTCCTGTGCCTCCTCCCTCGTGCTCCCAGCTTCTCTGGTTTTATTTCCCAGCAGCCAGAACTGTTCAAAAAAAGGGCCAGAACTATTCAAAAAAGGAACAAAAGCCGGGCACTACGGGAGACGCTGGTCCTGAAATAAGGAACATGATCACCCTGAGTCGCATAAATGAATTGTCTGGCATGGCGTTCAGCACTACTCTTTGGCTGCGTACAGCCCACCATCAGAGAAAAAAATAAGGGATAGAACCATGACTACAATATTCTTTTTCACTGTTACGCCTTGAATGACAAAACAAAAAATAACCCATTGCAGAGGAAATCATAGATATAAAAATGCTGGCCACTATTGTGAACCAGCATTGGCCAAAAAAAATTTTCGAGTACTTATTTCATTTTTTCTTCGTAGCGCTCTACCGCCTTATCCCAGTTTACAACATGCCAAAACGCTTTGATGTAGTCAGGGCGACGATTCTGATACTTCAGATAATAGGCATGCTCCCACACATCCAAACCAACAATGGGATAACCTGAAGTGCCAGCGATCTCTTCACCCATCAATGGGTTATCCTGATTAGCTGTCGACACAACAGCAAGTTTGCCATCTTCCTTCAACACCAACCATGCCCAGCCGGAGCCAAAACGAGTGGCTGCCGCTTGTTCAAATTTCTCTTTGAAACTGTCTACACTTCCAAAATCACGCTCAATAGCGGCTTTCAAAGCGCCCGACAATTCAGTTCCCAGTTTTAATCCTTCCCAAAACAGACTGTGGTTTGAATGCCCTCCCGCATTATTGCGGACAAAAGTACGCTTATCGGCAGGAAATTTATCAAGCTGCTGAATTAAATCATCAATACCCAACCCACATAATTCAGGGAAAGCCTCTAACGCCGTATTTAAGTTAGTCACATAAGTTTGATGGTGCTTAGTATGATGAATTTCCATCGTTTGTTTATCGAAGTGAGGTTCCAGCGCATCATAAGAGTAAGGAAGAGAAGGCAGTGAATAGCTCATGTCATATCTCCAGTTATGTAAAATGTATAAGTTCACACCTTGTGAGCAACACGTTTATTATAGTTAACTGAACGATAATGAAAATGATTATCAATTCCATATTATTGCTATGGTTTCATGCATGTATCCATGTTTCATGCTTTCATTAAATAAAAAATCCATATAAATAATATTTATTAAAATAATAATTCAGTTTCAAGAAAAAAAACGAAATTTAATTTCATTTAAGTGCCTAGCATTAAATGATCATTCCATAGCATTCTTTCTCGTTATTGCGTGATCTTCCGCGCAAAAAAGAAACAAAATTTCTCCTTACACTTTAGTTAACTTTGTTTTGACATAGTATTAACAATTGCAAGGAGATAAAAATATGAATCAAGTAATCAAGCATCTTATTCCTGCGGATATCGCAGATACAGCCCTGATAAGCAAGCAACAATATCAACACGACTACCAATGGTCACTACGAGATCCGGAAGGGTTCTGGGGTGACAAAGGTAAAATAGTAGATTGGATAAAGCCCTATACTAAAGTTAAGAACACTTCCTTCGACCCCGGGCATATCAATATTCGCTGGTTTGAAGACGGCACGCTGAATTTAAGCGCTAATTGCCTTGACCGCCATTTACTGGAGCGCGCTGATCAAACCGCTATCATATGGGAAGGAGATAACCCCGCTGAATCGCGGCACGTCACGTACCGCGAGCTACATCGTGATGTCTGCCTGTTCGCCAATGTATTAAAGAAATTAGGTACCAGAAAAGGCGATGTCGTTGCTATCTATATGCCAATGGTGCCAGAAGCTGCTGTCGCGATGCTGGCTTGTGCCCGTATCGGCGCAATTCACTCTGTGATTTTTGGGGGCTTCTCCCCTGATGCCATTGCAGGCCGGGTCATTGATTCCAACGCCAAAATTATCGTCACCGCTGATGAAGGCCTGCGAGCCGGTCGCACCATTCCATTGAAAAAAAATGTCGATGAAGCACTGAGACATTCAGACGTCACAAGTGTGACTAACGTCGTTGTTTTCAAGCGCACCGGAAATATTAAAGAATGGCATGAAAAACGTGACTCATGGTGGCATGAACTCATTGGAGATGTCAGCGCAGACTGCACGGCAGAAGAAATGAATGCCGAAGACCCATTATTCATCTTATATACTTCCGGCTCAACCGGTAAACCCAAAGGCGTTCTGCATACGACCGGCGGTTATTTAGTCTACGCATCTTTGACTTTCAAATATGTATTTGATTATCGTCCCGGAGAAATTTACTGGTGTACGGCCGATATCGGTTGGGTAACAGGACATAGTTATCTTCTGTATGGCCCGTTATCCTGTGGGGCCACAACCCTGATGTTTGAAGGTGTTCCCAACTATCCTGATGTTAATAGGCTATGTCAAGTTATTGATAAACATAATGTTAATATTATTTACACCGCCCCTACCGCTATCAGGGCATTAATGGCTGAAGGTGATAAGGCCATTGAGGGAACGAAACGTACTTCCTTGCGAATCATGGGTTCTGTTGGTGAACCAATTAACCCAGAAGCATGGGAGTGGTATTACAAAAAGATAGGTAACAGCCAATGCCCGATTGTGGATACCTGGTGGCAAACCGAAACAGGCGGTTTCATGATCACACCATTGCCTGGTGCAACCGATCTCAAAGCAGGCTCAGCGACTTTGCCATTTTTTGGTGTAAGCCCTGCACTGGTCGATAACTCAGGAGAGATCTTAGAAGGTGAAAACGAAGGCAATCTTGTCATGACAGACTCTTGGCCGGCACAAGCCCGAACGTTGTATGGCGATCATGACCGTTTTGAACAAACTTATTTTTCCACCTTTAAGGGAATGTATTTCAGTGGTGATGGTGCCCGCCGTGATGAAGATGGCTATTACTGGATCACTGGCCGTGTCGATGATGTCCTGAATATTTCAGGTCATCGCTTAGGGACAGCTGAAATAGAATCAGCGCTGGTTTCTCACCCTAAAATTGCAGAAGCCGCAGTTGTGGGCATTCCCCACCATATCAAAGGACAGGCTATTTACGCTTATGTCACGCTAATTCATGGCGAAGAACCTTCTCCCGATCTTTATGGTGAAGTCAGAAATTGGGTACGGAAAGAAATCGGCCCGATAGCGACACCGGATATCCTTCACTGGACTGATTCTCTGCCCAAAACGCGTTCAGGAAAGATTATGCGGCGGATTTTACGCAAGATTGCTTCGGGCGATACCAGTAATTTAGGCGATACCTCAACTCTGGCCGATCCCGGTGTTGTTGAAAAGCTGTTAGAAGAAAAACAATTCATAAAAATATCGTAAACCATTTCGCAATACAGATAAGCCGCCGCAAGGCGGCTTAAAGAACGCACCACCAAAAATAAAAACGCTTTGTAGGGACGCGGTCAATAGTCATGGATTCTCTCGGAGACGGCTATTCCGTATCCAGCATTTAATAAAGTGATCTAAGGTGTGTCGTTTAAAATCAACAAGGAGATACCCTGATGAATACCGACATTTATCAAGAAATTGAAAATAATCCCCACTTTAAAGAATTGGTCAAGAAACGAGGGCATTTTGCATGGCTGTTATCTATCATTATGTTAGTACTGTATGTTGGATTTATTTTTCTTATTGCTTTTGCTCCTCAATGGCTCGGAACCCCCATCAATGAAGGCAGCAACATAACCAGAGGTATTCCCGTAGGAGTAGGGATTATCTTTGTTTCTTTTATATTGACGGGTATTTATGTGATTCGGGCGAATGGCGAATTTGATCGTCTGGTATCAACCATCCTTAATGAGGTAAGAAAATGAAAAAAATCGTATTGTCTACAATACCTCTATTTTCCCTCCTCTTTCCTATGCTGGCTCAAGCAGAAACTATTTCAGGTAATGTAGAAAAGCAGCCCTTGAATATTCAGGCGATTGTGATGTTTCTGTTATTTGTCGGGTTCACGCTTTATATTACTTATTGGGCTTCTAAGCGAACTATTTCACGATCAGATTATTATACCGCAGGTGGCCGTATTACCGGATTCCAGAATGGCATGGCAATTGCTGGTGACTATATGTCAGCCGCTTCTTTTCTCGGTATTTCCGCATTAGTTTATACCTCCGGTTATGACGGATTAATCTATTCAATAGGTTTCCTTGTCGGTTGGCCAATCATTCTCTTCCTTATTGCCGAACGATTAAGAAATCTCGGGCGTTATACATTTGCCGATGTTGCTTCTTACCGCTTGAAACAGCAACCAATCCGTACCTTATCTGCCATGGGCTCACTGGTTGTTGTCGCGTTATACCTAATAGCTCAAATGGTTGGTGCCGGAAAACTCATCGAATTATTATTTGGTTTGAATTATCACATTGCTGTAGTTTTGGTTGGAATTTTAATGGTGCTTTATGTGTTGTTTGGCGGGATGCTGGCAACTACGTGGGTTCAGATCATTAAAGCTATTCTACTACTAGCAGGGGCAACATTCATGGCTGTAATGGTTATGAAAGCCGTCAATTTCAATTTTAATACCCTGTTTAAAGAGGCCATTGCAGCACATACTCTCGGACCAGGCATCATGAGTCCAGGAGGATTAGTTTCAGATCCAATATCAGCACTTTCTTTAGGACTAGCACTGATGTTTGGTACTGCCGGCTTGCCACATATCATCATGCGGTTTTTTACCGTCAATGACGCTAAAGAAGCACGTAAAAGCGTTTTCTATGCCACGGGGTTCATCGGTTATTTTTATATCCTGACGTTTATTATTGGATTCGGTGCAATTTTATTAGTCAGCGCTAATCCCGCATTCAAAGATGCAACCGGCGCACTGATCGGTGGAACTAATATGTCTGCCGTCCACCTCGCTAGTGCCGTTGGCGGTGATTTTTTCCTTGGATTTATCTCTGCGGTTGCTTTTGCCACTATTTTAGCTGTTGTCGCCGGATTAACACTGGCAGGCGCTTCGGCGGTATCTCACGATATCTATGCCAACGTGATCAAAAAGGGACAAGCGAGTGAGCAAGATGAGTTAAAAGTGTCCAAAATTACTGTTGTTATTCTGGGTATTGTGGCTATCGGTTTGGGCATTTTATTTGAAAAACAAAATATTGCCTTTATGGTTGGCCTGGCTTTTTCTATTGCTGCCAGCTGCAATTTCCCAATTATTTTACTGTCGATGTATTGGAGCAAATTAACTACACGAGGGGCTATGATTGGCGGAGGGTTAGGCTTACTGACTGCGGTTGTGCTCATGATCCTTGGCCCTACAATCTGGGTCAGTATTCTTGGTCATGAGAAACCCATTTATCCTTATGAATATCCTGCTCTTTTTTCTATGTCTGTGGCATTTATTGGGGCGTGGTTATTTTCAATAACAGATGCATCAACACAGGGACAGCAGGAAAGAAAGATGTTCAGGAATCAGTTTATTCGCTCACAGACAGGAATTGGAATTGAACAAGGAAAAGCGCATTAATTTTTTGAATATTGATGTTTTACATATAGGGGAAGCAAAAGAGCTTTATGATAGCCGTCCGTCAGGAACCGGCTGGAGCTGGCATGATATTGCTTATGATATAGCCGGCGCGATCACGGGCTACAGTTTGTATCAATCTATGAAGTAATGGCTTTAATCTATAAATCTTTTCAGTCCACTAAACGCAAAAAAGCCATCCGGTGAAGGATGGCTTTTCTGGCTAATTGATGTCTGGCAGTGTCCTACTCTCACATGGGGAGACCCCACACTACCATCGGCGCTACGGCGTTTCACTGCTGAGTTCGGCATGGGGTCAGGTGGGACCACCGCGCTATTGCCGCCAGACAAATCCTGTTTTCAATCCCGAACAAGCTGTTTTCTCTCATCTGAAACCCGTCTCTTCTTTATACTCCGCAAAACACCTTCGGTGTTGTCAGGTTAAGCCGCACGGTTCATTAGTACTGGTTAGCTCAACGTCTCGCAACGCTTACACACCCAGCCTATCCACGTCCTCGTCTCGAACGTTCCTTTAGGACTCTCAAGGAGTCAGGGAAGACTCATCTCAAGGCAAGTTTCCCGCTTAGATGCTTTCAGCGGTTATCTCTTCCGCACGTAGCTACCGGGCAATGCCATTGGCATGACAACCCGAACACCAGTGGTGCGTCCACTCCGGTCCTCTCGTACTAGGAGCAGCCCCTTTCAATCTTCCAACGCCCACGGCAGATAGGGACCGAACTGTCTCACGACGTTCTAAACCCAGCTCGCGTACCACTTTAAACGGCGAACAGCCGTACCCTTGGGACCTACTTCAGCCCCAGGATGTGATGAGCCGACATCGAGGTGCCAAACACCGCCGTCGATATGAACTCTTGGGCGGTATCAGCCTGTTATCCCCGGAGTACCTTTTATCCGTTGAGCGATGGCCCTTCCATTCAGAACCACCGGATCACTAAGACCTACTTTCGTACCTGCTCGAGCCGTCACTCTCGCAGTCAAGCTAGCTTATGCCTTTGCACTAACCTCACGATGTCCGACCGTGATTAGCTAACCTTCGTGCTCCTCCGTTACGCTTTGGGAGGAGACCGCCCCAGTCAAACTACCCACCAGACACTGTCCGCGACCCGGATAACGGGCCGACGTTAGAACATCAAACATTCAAGGGTGGTATTTCAAGGATGGCTCCATGCAGACTGGCGTCCGCACTTCCGGGCCTCCCACCTATCCTACACATCAAGGCTCAAGGTTCAGTGTCAAGCTATAGTAAAGGTTCACGGGGTCTTTCCGTCTTGCCGCGGGTACACTGCATCTTCACAGCGAGTTCAATTTCACTGAGTCTCGGGTGGAGACAGCCTGGCCATCATTACGCCATTCGTGCAGGTCGGAACTTACCCGACAAGGAATTTCGCTACCTTAGGACCGTTATAGTTACGGCCGCCGTTTACTGGGGCTTCGATCAAGAGCGTCGCGTTGCCGCTAACCCCATCAATTAACCTTCCAGCACCGGGCAGGCGTCACACCGTATACGTCCACTTTCGTGTTTGCACAGTGCTGTGTTTTTATTAAACAGTTGCAGCCAGCTGGTATCTGCGACTGGCCTCGGCTCCGGGAGCAAGTCCCTTCACCTGACGCCAGCGTGCCTTCTCCCGAAGTTACGGCACCATTTTGCCTAGTTCCTTCACCCGAGTTCTCTCAAGCGCCTGAGTATTCTCTACCTGACCACCTGTGTCGGTTTGGGGTACGATTCAATGTTACCTGGAGCTTAGAGGCTTTTCCTGGAAGCAGGGCATCAACCACTTCAGCACCGTAGTGCCTCGTCATCACGCCTCAGTGTTATTGGCCGTCCGGATTTACCAAGACGCCCCACCTACACGCTTAAACCGGGACAAACCGTCGCCCGGCTGGCCTAGCCTTCTCCGTCCCCCCTTCGCAGTAACACCGAGTACAGGAATATTAACCTGTTTCCCATCGACTACGCCTTTCGGCCTCGCCTTAGGGGTCGACTCACCCTGCCCCGATTAACGTTGGACAGGAACCCTTGGTCTTCCGGCGAGCGGGTTTTTCACCCGCTTTATCGTTACTTATGTCAGCATTCGCACTTCTGATACCTCCAGCGGCCCTCACAGGCCACCTTCAACGGCTTACAGAACGCTCCCCTACCCAACAACACAAACGTGTCGCTGCCGCAGCTTCGGTGCATGGTTTAGCCCCGTTACATCTTCCGCGCAGGCCGACTCGACCAGTGAGCTATTACGCTTTCTTTAAATGATGGCTGCTTCTAAGCCAACATCCTGGCTGTCTGAGCCTTCCCACTTCGTTTCCCACTTAACCATGACTTGGGGACCTTAGCTGGCGGTCTGGGTTGTTTCCCTCTTCACGACGGACGTTAGCACCCGCCGTGTGTCTCCCGTGATAACATTCTTCGGTATTCGCAGTTTGCATCGGGTTGGTAAGTCGGGATGACCCCCTAGCCGAAACAGTGCTCTACCCCCGAAGATGAATTCACGAGGCGCTACCTAAATAGCTTTCGGGGAGAACCAGCTATCTCCCGGTTTGATTGGCCTTTCACCCCCAGCCACAAGTCATCCGCTAATTTTTCAACATTAGTCGGTTCGGTCCTCCAGTTAGTGTTACCCAACCTTCAACCTGCCCATGGCTAGATCACCGGGTTTCGGGTCTATACCCTGCAACTTAACGCCCAGTTAAGACTCGGTTTCCCTGCGGCTCCCCTATGCGGTTAACCTTGCTACAGAATATAAGTCGCTGACCCATTATACAAAAGGTACGCAGTCACACCCACAAGGGGTGCTCCCACTGCTTGTACGTACACGGTTTCAGGTTCTCTTTCACTCCCCTCGCCGGGGTTCTTTTCGCCTTTCCCTCACGGTACTGGTTCACTATCGGTCAGTCAGGAGTATTTAGCCTTGGAGGATGGTCCCCCCATGTTCAGACAGGATACCACGTGTCCCGCCCTACTCATCGAACTCCCGGCCTGTGCATCTTCGTGTACGGGGCTATCACCCTTTACTGCACGCCTTTCCAGGCGTTTCCACTGACACACAAGCCGTTGCTGGTTCTGGGCTCCTCCCCGTTCGCTCGCCGCTACTGGGGGAATCTCGGTTGATTTCTTTTCCTCGGGGTACTGAGATGTTTCAGTTCCCCCGGTTCGCCTCGCTTGACTATGAATTCATCAAACGATAGTGCAACGGATTGCACTGGGTTTCCCCATTCGGACATCGCCGGCTATAGCGGTTCATATCACCTTACCGGCGCTTTTCGCAGATTAGCACGTCCTTCATCGCCTCTGACTGCCTAGGCATCCACCGTGTACGCTTAGTCGCTTAACCTCACAACCCGAAGGTGTCTTCAGGTTGGAGTCTATTGAGAGACTCATCAGTCTTACCGTCGCTGACGATAAGCTGATTGTTTCAAATTTTCAGCTTGTTCCAGATTGTTAAAGAGCAAAATATTGCTAAACCGGCTCGCAAGCCACGCTTAGCAATATCGACTGGCACCGTCTTTCACCCAGGGCCTGAGCAAAGTGGCGTCCCCTAGGGGATTCGAACCCCTGTTACCGCCGTGAAAGGGCGGTGTCCTAGGCCTCTAGACGAAGGGGACATCAAGTCTTCTTCGCAGACGCTGCTCATTCTTCTTTCATCAGACAATCTGTGTGGGCACTGCACAAAATCCACTATCTTTAGGTAAGGAGGTGATCCAACCGCAGGTTCCCCTACGGTTACCTTGTTACGACTTCACCCCAGTCATGAATCACAAAGTGGTAAGCGCCCTCCCGAAGGTTAAGCTACCTACTTCTTTTGCAACCCACTCCCATGGTGTGACGGGCGGTGTGTACAAGGCCCGGGAACGTATTCACCGTAGCATTCTGATCTACGATTACTAGCGATTCCGACTTCATGGAGTCGAGTTGCAGACTCCAATCCGGACTACGACAGACTTTATGAGTTCCGCTTGCTCTCGCGAGGTCGCTTCTCTTTGTATCTGCCATTGTAGCACGTGTGTAGCCCTACTCGTAAGGGCCATGATGACTTGACGTCATCCCCACCTTCCTCCGGTTTATCACCGGCAGTCTCCCTTGAGTTCCCACCATCACGTGCTGGCAACAAAGGATAAGGGTTGCGCTCGTTGCGGGACTTAACCCAACATTTCACAACACGAGCTGACGACAGCCATGCAGCACCTGTCTCACGGTTCCCGAAGGCACTTCAGCATCTCTGCCAAATTCCGTGGATGTCAAGAGTAGGTAAGGTTCTTCGCGTTGCATCGAATTAAACCACATGCTCCACCGCTTGTGCGGGCCCCCGTCAATTCATTTGAGTTTTAATCTTGCGACCGTACTCCCCAGGCGGTCGATTTAACGCGTTAGCTCCGGAAGCCACGCCTCAGGGGCACAACCTCCAAATCGACATCGTTTACAGCGTGGACTACCAGGGTATCTAATCCTGTTTGCTCCCCACGCTTTCGCACCTGAGCGTCAGTCTTCGTCCAGGGGGCCGCCTTCGCCACCGGTATTCCTCCACATCTCTACGCATTTCACCGCTACACGTGGAATTCTACCCCCCTCTACGAGACTCTAGCCAACCAGTCTTAGATGCCGTTCCCGGGTTAAGCCCGGGGATTTCACATCTAACTTAATTGACCGCCTGCGTGCGCTTTACGCCCAGTAATTCCGATTAACGCTTGCACCCTCCGTATTACCGCGGCTGCTGGCACGGAGTTAGCCGGTGCTTCTTCTGCGGGTAACGTCAATCGTAAGCCGTATTCAGACCTACGCCTTCCTCCCCGCTGAAAGTACTTTACAACCCGAAGGCCTTCTTCATACACGCGGCATGGCTGCATCAGGCTTGCGCCCATTGTGCAATATTCCCCACTGCTGCCTCCCGTAGGAGTCTGGGCCGTGTCTCAGTCCCAGTGTGGCTGGTCATCCTCTCAGACCAGCTAGGGATCGTCGCCTAGGTGGGCCGTTACCCCGCCTACTAGCTAATCCCATCTGGGTTCATCCGATGGCGTGAGGCCCGAAGGTCCCCCACTTTGCTCCCAAGAGGTCATGCGGTATTAGCCACCGTTTCCAGTGGTTATCCCCCTCCATCGGGCAGATCCCCAGACATTACTCACCCGTCCGCCGCTCGCCGGCAAAGAAGCACGCTTCTTCCCGCTGCCGCTCGACTTGCATGTGTTAGGCCTGCCGCCAGCGTTCAATCTGAGCCATGATCAAACTCTTCAATTAAAAGTGTTTGATGCTCAAAGAATTATACTGTTAGTTCGTAATGAATTAACTGTTGTTCACTCTTCAAGACTTTAATCTTTTTCGCCTTTCGGCGTTTGATAGTGTCCTGCGAGTGCCCACACAGATTGTCTGATTCAGTTGTTAAAGAGCGGCGCAACCGGGAAGTCTCTTCCGGGTTGCGAGGCTGCGTATCTTACGCCTTTCGCCTCCAGAGTCAAGCGTTTATTTTCGCTTTTCTCTCACTTCCCTCAGCGGCATGTCTCAGCTCAGCGTCGGTCAGTGGTGGCGCATTATAGGGCGTTTTCTGAGACTGGCAATAGTTTTTTTGAATTTTATTTTCGTTCGTTTCTTTTTTCAACAAAACTCGCATTTAAGCTCTTTTTTTGATCAAAAACTGATGATATAGACAACAATTATTAAATCAATGCAGTAGGATACGATGAGTAAACAAAGAGGAGGAATGGCATCCATGCAGTTAAAGGAACAAAAAAATAGAGAAAAAAAGAACCTGTCCTATCTTTTGGCTGAACAAATAGGACAGAGAATTCTCTCAGGCGAGTATATCGCCGGAAGTATTCTTCCTGGTGAGATGGAGTTAACCAAGCTTTTTAACGTCAGCCGAACTGCGGTAAGAGAAGCAATAAAGATTTTAATCGCTAAAGGAATGTTGTTGTCCCGCCCAAAAGCCGGTACCCACATTATGCCGGCCAACCATTGGAACTTTCTTGATCAAGATTTGTTAAAGTGGTGGATTACGCCCAATAATATTAATGAGGTCATGGCCCATTTCCAAAGGTTGCGCCTTATTATAGAACCACAAGTTTGCTTCTATGCGGCAATGAACGCCTCCCCCCGTCAAAAACAAACAATGTCTTCACTTATAAAGAGGATGTATGCATTAGCCAAACGGTTTAACCGTGAAAAGTGGATTGAAGCAGACAAGCAACTGCACTACACCATCTATCAGTCTTGTGGTAATCCTTTTCTTGGCTCTTTTGTGAATTTGTTCCAATCTATATATCAATATTATGTTGAAGAAATTATTTTAAGTAAAAACGAACGATTAGCCGCCCACAAAACGATAGTCGGTGCAATTATTGATGGAAAAAGCCAACTGGCTTTGGAGGAGAGTCAACGATTATTAATGACGAGTGAATGACTTGGCGTATCACGATGTCATTTATCGACCATTAAAATAAACGGGATACCTAATGATTAAATCCGCCCGCAGTATGTCAGGATTGCCTTGGATTGCAGCTATGGCTTTTTTTATGCAGTCTTTAGATGCCACCATTCTAAACACTGCCCTACCGGAAATCGCTAAAAGCCTGAACCATTCACCACTGGCAATGCAACCGGCCATTGTCAGCTATACCTTAACTGTAGCGATGCTGATTCCTGTCAGTGGTTGGCTGGCTGATAGGTTTGGTACCCGAAAAGTATTCATTTATGCCGTTTTCTGCTTTGTATTGGGATCACTTGCATGTGCCTTTTCTCATAATATCTCTTTTTTAGTCATGTCCAGGATAATCCAAGGGATAGGTGGTGCTATGATGATGCCTGTTGCTCGTCTCGCATTACTTCGCACATATCCGCGCAGTGAACTGCTGCCTATTTTAAGTTTTGTTACAATGCCTGGGCTGCTAGGTCCTATTTTAGGCCCGATGCTTGGTGGGTTATTGGTTACCTATGCAACATGGCACTGGATTTTCATCATTAATATCCCTATCGGTTTATTAGGCATTATTTATGCCAAAAAGAGTATGCCTGATTTAACCATGCCCAAATGTCCTTTTGATTTTTTGGGGTTCACACTGTTTGGCATTGGATTGGTGATGATTTCAGTCAGTTTTGATTTATTTTCCAATCCTTCACTTTCTGACTACATCCCTGTTGCTTTATTGCTCTGCGGGATCATGGTGCTGTTAAGCTATATTTTCCATGCCAGAAAACATCCAAATCCTCTGATTAATCTCCAACTATTCCAAACTCACACTTTTTCAATCGGTATCGCCAGCAATATTGCAACCCGCTTAAGTACCGGTTCACTCTCATTTATTATTCCGTTGATGCTACAGCTAGGGTTTGGATATTCAGCGGTCATTGCAGGAATAATGATGGCGCCGAACGCCGTTGGTTCCATTTTTGCCAAATTTTTTGTTACCAACATACTGACCCGATTTGGATATCGAAATACGCTCATTTGGGTCACCGTCACTATTGGTGTAATGATTTCAATGCTGTCTTTACAGACTCCGGAACTTCCCATCATATTTTTGGTAATCACGCTACTGATATTGGGAATGACGATGTCTACACAATTTACCGCAATGAATACACTCACGCTTGCTGATCTGAATGATACCAATGCAAGTGCCGGCAATAGTTTATTGGCCGTGACCCAGCAGCTATCTATCAGTTTCGGGGTAACCGTCAGCGCTGCAATACTTCGGTTTTATGAGTCAATGGAATATGGCTCAACAATGAGCCACTTCCACTATACCTTGATTACGATGGGTGTCATTACTCTGATTGCTTCTAGTATCTTTCTGTTACTCAATAAAAACGATGGCAATAACTTAATCAAGTTGAAGAAGTGAATGCCATCAACGATTGGCAACAGAACCGCGCTCAACCAGTTTTGGGGTCAAAACCAGCTCCTTAGGCTCACTTTCTGGGTTGTCCATGCGATAAAGCAGGGTATCAATGGCCAACTTACCCAATTCATCTTTTGGCTGATGAATCGTCGTTAACGGTGGAAGAAGATAAGGTGCAATCGCAATATCGTCATATCCAATGATAGAAATATCCGCCGGAACAGAAAGCCCCATTTGGTAAAGTGCCTGATAAGCCCCAATCGCCATCGCATCATTCCCTGCAAATACGGCTTCAGGGGGAACAGGTAATTGAAGCAGCTGCTTCATTGATGACAAACCACCCGCAAATTCAAAATCACTATAAATTTCATATCCTGCGGGAATATCCACCCCAGCATTGTGCATTGCTTTCCGGTATCCGGCCAAACGCTGGCGGGCTGAGGTTTTATCCTGCGGACCTGTGATACAGGCGATTTTCCGAAAACCTTTATCGATTAAATAGCGGGTGGCAATTTCTCCCCCTTTCAGGGAATTATCCTTGATAATGTCGTTATTGGAGTCAAAAGGTGCCCAATCCATAATGACCATTGGTATAAGAGGATAACGGCGAAGAACGTCACCGGATGGCCGGGGGGTTTCGGAACACATAATCAGTAAGCCATCGACACGCTTTTGCAATAGCGTCTCCATACTGCGGGCCATTCGGGTAATGTTCCCTTCTGTATTGCACAGAATTAAACTGTATCCTCTTTCGTAGCAACTGCGTTCAACACCTCTGACAACTTCAGAATAAAATGAGTTGTCACTGGTTGTCACCAGCATCCCAATCGTTTTGGTCTGTTTTATTTTCAGGCTTCTGGCCAAAGCCGAAGGCGCATAATTCAGCTCATCAATCGCTGTATTGACTCTCTTTTTAACGTTCTCACTGACATAACGGTTGTTATTGATCACATGAGAAACGGTTGATGTCGATACGCCCGCAAGGCGGGCAACATCCTTCATGGTAGCCACGGTTAATCCTGTTCAGCCAAAAATGCATCAACTTCATTTCGCCAAGGGATCGCAGGCTGTGCTCCCTGACGCGTCACTGCAATTGCAGCTGCCGCATGAGCAAAGCGGATGGCTGGCAGTATCTCTTTTCCTTCCAGCAATCCCGTTACCAAGGCACCATTAAACGTATCCCCGGCAGCAATTGTGTCGACTGTCCTGACTTTAAATCCGGGAACAATTTTACCTCCCTTACCCTTTTCACTCAGCCACACTCCCCGGCTTCCCAATGTGATAATAACCGTCTCAATGCCTTTATCATGTAAAGTCTGTGCAGCTTCTGCCGCACCAGCATCATCATTTACGGCGATACCCGTTAAACATTCCGCTTCTGTTTCATTAGGCGTGATGATATCCACCAGCGAAAGTAACTGATCTGGGATTTTTTGTGCCGGAGCGGGGTTCAGAATGACTTTCGTGTGGTGTTTCTTAGCCGTTTCAGCAGCAATTAGCACAGTTTCCAGTGGTGTTTCGAGTTGCAACAATAAAGCATTGGCTTCTTTAACCGATTGTTCATGACAACGAAAATAATCCGGGGTCAAAGCCCCATTTGCTCCTGCATTGATAGCAATGACATTTTCGCCCTGTCGGTTAACAAAAATCAGGGCGACACCCGTTGTTTCCCCTTCTATGGCTGAAATTGATGAGATATTGATATTGTCTTTCACTAACTGCTGACAAACCCGCTCACCAATCTCATCCTGACCAACACAAGCAATAAATGTAATGTCAGCACCACAACGGCCAGCGGCAACGGCCTGATTAGCCCCCTTTCCTCCAAACGCAACCTGATACTGTTTTCCTTTCACTGTTTCCCCAGGTTGAGGAAAAGATTCTATATTCATGATGTGATCTGCATTGATGCTACCCAGCACTACAAGTTTTGCCATGCTCATTACATTAATTCCTGTTCTGCTATTCCTGCTCAGATATAACACCGCTATCAAAACAAATAACTATCCCTTTCATCTTTCAAGCTGCCTCTTTGTTGGCTGTGTTCATTCACCCCGGCCACATAGCTATCTATACTTCCGGGGATTCACTCTCTTGCCGCCGCAATGCAACTTGAAACCCATTGGGTATACGTCATTATTCCAATTATTTTTTGACAATTAATTCCAGCTCGACCGGAATGGTAGCGTCAACTTTTTCGCCTTTCAGCACTTTATCCGCAGTTTGTACACCAATAATGCCAATCTGATCCGGACGCTGAGCAATTGTGGCGCTTAATTTACCGCCCTGTACCGCTTTTATTCCATCGTTTGTGCCATCAAATCCAACAACCAATACCTCTTTTTTACCTGCGGTTTGCAATGCACGCAGCGCCCCAAGAGCCATTTCATCATTTTGCGCAAAAACGGCCTGTACATCAGGATAAGCGGTTAGCAAGTTTTGCATGACATTCAACCCTTTTGTACGGTCAAAATCAGCAGGCTGACTCGCCAGAATATTGAACTGGTGTTTTTGGGCTGACCAAGCGAACCCTTCACCACGTTCACGCGCAGCAGACGTTCCTGAAATGCCTTCCAGCTGAATAACCTTAGCCTTATCACCCAATTTTTCAGTGATAAAATTACCAGCCATTTTACCGCCAGCAATATTATCAGAAGCAATATGGCTAACAACGTTCCCTTTATTTGTGGCACGATCGAGCGTAATTACGGGAATATTCGCTTTGTTTGCCATAATGACAGCATTACCGACTGCATCTGAATCTGTCGGGTTAATCAACATCAATTTAGTCCCTCTCACAGTCAAATCCTGTACGTTGGCCAGTTCTTTTGCCGGATTATCCTGAGAATCAAGGACAATCAAGTCATATCCAAGCTTATCAGCCTCTTTTTGGGCGCTGTTTTTCATGGTGACAAAGAAAGGGTTATTCAGTGTTGAGATAACCAATGCAATACTTTCTTTTGCTGATGCAGCAACACTCATTGTTGCACTCAACGCTATCGCAGAAAGCATGGCCGCCAGCTTCTTCATTTTCATGTTGTTTTTCCTGTAGGGTGAGGTCATTTACTGCTTTTGTTATCAACCAAGACCGCCAGTAGAATCACAACTGCCTTGACGATCATCTGGTAATTGGATGAAATACCTAGTAAATTCAATGCATTATTTAAGAAACCTAAAATCAGCGCCCCAATCAGCGTACCAATAATCCGGCCTTTTCCTCCCGCCAGACTGGTTCCTCCCAGTATGACTGCCGCAATCGCATCCAATTCATAGCCATTTCCAGCCATAGGCTGGGCAGAGGATAATCTGGCCACTTCGATAATGCTGGCCAGTGCTGCCAACAGACCGCATAGGGAATAGACAATTATTTTTATTTTATCAACATTGATACCTGATAAACGTGTTGCAGATTCATTTCCGCCTAACGCATAAATGTAACGACCAAGTCGAGTGTGATGGAGAACAAACCAAGCAGCGACAAAAACCAGCAACATAATCCAAATCGGCGTTGGCACCCCTAATGGCCGTCCAATACCAAACCAGCCAAACAGATCAGCATTATCACTGAATCCCGTACTAATCGGGCTGCCATCGGTATAAACCCGGGTGACACCACGCAATAACAACATCATGACCAATGTTGCGATGAATGCCTGAACCTTACCTTTCGCGACAATAACGCCAGTACAGGCCCCGATTGCCGCCCCGAGGACTAATGCCCCCATTACCGCCACCAGCGCATTGATATCAGCCCCCACCATTGATGCGGCTATCGCTCCCGTCAGAGCCAGCAAAGAGCCCACAGACAGGTCAATGCCTGAAGTCAGGATCACCAGCGTCATGCCAACCGCCATAATGGCATTGACAGAAGTTTGTTGAAGGATATTAAACAGATTATTCAATGTGAAAAAATTAGGGCCCATGGAAGAAACCACGACAACCAGCAATAAAAGTGCAATCAGTGATTTTTGCTCCATCAACCATGCTCTTGTCATCCAACGTCGGGAAACGGGTTCTGTGCTAGAGTTCATATTTATTATCCTTGACCATCCTCTTTTTAATGACATCGCATTTTCTTACCAACAGCAGCGGCCATCAGTGCTTCCTGAGAAACGTTATCCCTGCTGAATTCCCCGCTGATATTGCCTTCATGCATAACTAAAATACGATCACTTATCCCCATGACCTCCAACATTTCAGAAGAAACTAAAATTATGCTCAGCCCCTCCTTTTTGAACTGATTGATCAATTGATAAATTTCTTTCTTCGCCCCCACATCCACGCCCCGGGTTGGTTCATCCAGGATCAATACCTTTGGCCGGGTCATTAACCCGCGGGCAATCGCCACTTTTTGTTGATTGCCACCAGAAAGCAAGCCTATCGTTTGATCCATTGAAGGGGTTTTGATATTGAATAATTTGATGAAATCAGTAACGGCTTTTTGTTCGGAAGAGTGATTTAAAAGGCAGGAAATTCGACTGAAATAACGTAATGCAGTCAGGGACATATTTTCTTTGACTGACATTCCCAAAAGCAATCCGTCACGCTTTCGGTCTTCCGAAATATAGACTATGCCGCTGGTTAATCCCTCCTGTGGGTTGCGGATCAGAAGAGATTGCCCATCAAGCAGGATTTTGCCTGATGTTTTCGGCAATGCGCCATAAATCATCTTCATCAGTTCAGTACGGCCCGCTCCCATCAGTCCCGAAATACCCAATATTTCTCCGGCAGACAAGGAAAAACTGACATTGTGGATCCCTTCTCCGGATAAATTTTCAACGTCTAATCGTTTCTTTCCTTTAGGCAGATCCAGACGAGGGTATTGATCTTCTAATTTGCGCCCTACCATCATTTCAATCAGGCGATCTTCTTGAAGGGAATGAACCGGCTGTTCACCAATAAATTGTCCATCACGCAATACGGTCACATCATCACAGATTTCAAAAATTTCTTTCAGGCGATGGGTTATATACACGATGCCACACCCTTGCGCTTTCAGCTCCCGCATGACATGAAAAAGGGATTCGGTTTCGGTATCAGTCAAAGCATCCGTCGGTTCATCCATAATAATCACTTTGGATTGGAAACTGAGCACCTTGGCAATTTCAACCATTTGCTGGGCACCAATGGATAATTCAGATACCAGCCGATGACTACTGTAACTAATATTTAAACGTTTCAGTAAATTATCGGCCTCTTCATACATTTTTTTCCAGTTGATGATACCCAATTTATTGGCAAATTCGCGCCCTAAAAAGATATTTTCAGCAACGCTTAATTGAGGAATAAGATTCAGCTCCTGATGGATAATCCCGATACCCGCTTCTTGAGATGCTTTGGGACCAGAAAAAACCACTTCTTGCCCAAGGTAACAGATCGTGCCGGCATCTTTTGCATAAATGCCAGTCAAGGCTTTCATCAATATGGATTTACCTGCACCGTTTTCACCAACCAATGCCATTACTTTTCCAGGATAAACACGCAATGCTGCGCCTGACAGCGCCTTAACTCCGGGAAAAGCCTTCTCAATCCCCTTTAACTCCAGTAATGGCTTCATAATAACCTCAGAAAATAACCGCTTTGTTCCTTTCAGTTTTATCTTTCAGAATGTTATGGCTGGCATACTTTACTGCAATTGCACTTTGCTATTGTACTTCAAGATCAATAATGCACTTGATAACTTGCTCATATATTTAATGTTCAACAAGCATCAGAAAATTAATGCTTAACAAGCATCAGAAAAGGCTTTGCATAAATTGGGTTTTACCTATAAATAAAGGGAGGAAACTATCTAATTGAGGGATAAATGATATGCAATTAGTTGAGAAAATATCCCTGTTGAGCCAGAGTCTGGAAAGTGGCCTTTATGAAAGGCGACAGGCGATTCATCTTTGCCTGCTGGCGGCTTTATGCGGAGAAAGTGTCTTTCTTCTCGGCCCACCCGGAATAGCCAAAAGCCTCATCGCACGCAGGATTAAATTCGCATTTAAAAGCGCCCATGCTTTTGAGTACCTGATGACCCGCTTTTCCACGCCAGAAGAGATTTTTGGCCCCCTTTCCATTCAGGCCCTCAAAGATGAAGGTCGTTATCAACGCCTTACAGAAGGCTATCTGCCCGAAGCTGAGATTGTTTTTCTGGATGAGATTTGGAAAGCGGGTCCAGCCATTTTGAATACATTACTCACGGCTATCAATGAGAGGAAATTCAGAAATGGCAATCAAGAAGAGCAGTTACCCATGCGCTTGTTGGTTACGGCATCTAATGAGCTTCCCGATACTGATAGCAGTCTGGAGGCGCTTTACGATCGCATGTTGATCCGACTCTGGCTGACCCCGATCCAAGAAAAGAAAAATTTTCGGGCATTGCTGACCGATCGAAATAATGAAAATAACAATCCCGTCCCCAAAACCATTCAGATCACTGATGATGAATTTCACCAATGGCAAAAGAAGATCAATCAAATATCGCTGCCTGATCCTATCTTCGAACTCATTTATCAACTGCGTCAGCAACTCAATGCAACTAAACACATTCCTGACACTTCAGATCGCCGCTGGAAAAAATCCATCCGTTTATTGCAGGCAAGTGCATTTTTCAGCGGACGGAACGAAATATCCCCTTTAGATATTGTGTTACTGCAATATTGCCTGTGGCACGATTTAAATGACTTAAAACAATTATCACAGTTCTTGCACACTTTATTGACAGAACAGGCTTATCAGCAGCATTCCCTGATAAAAAAGATAGATGAGTTATACCAACACTGGGTGCAATCCAACCAAAATGAAAATGACTATCACCCCATAAAACTCACTCCAAACACTTCTCTTTTTGGTCGTAAAAATCTTTATTCACTGCCTGAAAATATCACCGATGAAAAACTGATACTGTTTTTGCGGCCCTCATTGCGCTTACATAACATCCCGATCAATTTCATTGAAACAGATAAAAAATCATTGGTAAACGCATTAAAAAATAATCAAAAAGAACTGCCAGCAACATTGAATGGCATTGGTTTTCCACAAACCATCACAATAAATATTAATGAAAAACATCAACTGGAAATACTGGATACCAGTCGTAATGGCGCTGTTCTCTGCCAGATAGAACAACAATCAATCCCCCCAGAACAAAACAATGCTGAATGGGATGAAAGACTGCAACTCATCCATGATGAAATTCAACAGCAACACCAATTATTTCGCCAACACCAACCCTGTTTATTTATCGAAAAACACTGGCTTGCCAATATTGAACAAAGTTTTCTTCAATTAGCTGAAAAACTGGCTCAGTTGAGGTTAAAAATAAAAGAATACGACTCAAAATAGGGCAGTAACATGTTAACGCTAACCTCACTCGATCTCTTACTTTCCATCAATGAAACTGAACTGATCGAAGAGATCATCTTGACACTATTAACTACACCTCAATTGGGTATTTTTTTCAAAAAATACCCAAGAATTGAACATGCACTGCATGCAGATCTCCCTGAATGGAAGACAATATTACAACAAAGAATAAAAGAGACGCTTATTCCTGCTTCATTGGAAAAAGAATTTCAGCTATATCAACAAATGCAGGCAACCCATACGGCAGAGTTTTATCAACAGCTTCCCGCCACCATAGATAAACTTCATCAATTCGACACCCCTTTCACCCATGAAGCCGACACGCTATACAAAACATTCTCTGAGCATTCCCATTCAGAAAAAATACTGTTTATTCACCGTTGGCGCATCAGTCTGATCTTACAAGTTACAGCATTTAACAAAACAATATTAGAACAAGAAAAAGAACAATTGCTGGCAGAGATCCAGAAACAATTCACTGCCATTGCCCCTCTGGATCAAGTATTTGATCATGATGATCACACTGCTGGTCGTTTATGGGATATGAGTAAAAATCAACTGACTTCGCAAGATACCCGACTCATTACCCTTTATGCAGATTTTCTCAAGCATCAACCTGAACTGGAAAAATTGGCGCAATTACTGGGTCATAGCCAAACAGCTAAATCATTTCCTGAAGAAAGCCATACCCTTGAACCCTTTACTCAACTCGAAAGAATACCAGATACCACACCAGAACAAGTGAGTGGCATAAGGCAAAGCGATGATATTCTGAGGTTATTGCCCACAGAGATAGCCATGCTGGGTATTGAAGAATTGGAATATGAATTTTACCGGCGGCTAGCGGAAAAACAATTACTCTCTTATCGCCTGCAAGGGGACAGCTGGCAGCTAAAAACAGCATTAAAGCCCGTAATCCATCATCATAATGCAGAACAACCCCGAGGCCCTTTTATTGTTTGTGTCGATACATCAGGTTCAATGGGAGGGTTTAATGAACTGTGCGCAAAAGCATTTTGTCTGGCTTTGATGCGCATTGCGCTGGTGGATAATCGTCACTGTCATATCATGTTGTTCTCAACCGAACTCATACATTACGATTTAACATCCCCAGACGGGATGACAGAGGCTATCCATTTTCTGGGACAAACCTTCAGAGGAGGCACTGACCTTGCATCTTGCCTGCAAGCAACTGTTGAAAAAATGCGAGAAAATATCTGGAAAGATGCTGATGCTGTTGTTATTTCAGATTTCATTGCCCAACGTTTGCCGGACGCTCTAATCCATCAGATAAAAAACCTGCAACAACACCAACAACATCGCTTCCATGCGATATCCCTTTCCCATTATGGAAAACCCGGTATCATGCGGATATTCGATCATATCTGGCATTTTGATACCGGATTGACAAGCCGGTTACGTCGAAAGTGGCGATCTTAAACTTTAGAGCACACCTTCAAAAGATTCGATAATTTCAGGTGACCAGACACCGCACTGAACCTGACCGATATGTGGCATTTGCAGCAACAACATCACGAGACGAGATTGCCCGATACCACCACCAATGGATTGTGGCATATCCCCTTTGATCAGTGCCTGATGCCAGTCATATTGCAGGCGCTCTTCATCACCGGTCAGATCAAGCTGACGTTTCAGGGCTTCTGCATCAACACGGATACCCATTGAAGAAATTTCAAAAGCATCCTGCAAAACTGGGTTCCAGACAATAATGTCACCGTTTAAGCCAAGGAAACCATCACAGTTTGGTGAAGTCCAATCGTCATAGTCTGGCGCACGGACATCGTGTGACTGACCATCAGACAATTTACCGCCGATGCCCATCAGGAAAATCGCACCAAACTCTTTGGCGGCTTCGCGCTCACGACCTTTGGCATCCAGAGAGGGATAACGTTTCAGAAGCTCTTCGCTGTGAATAAAGTGAATTTGATCTGGCAGGAACGGTGCCAGACCAAATTCCGTACTTACAGCTTGTTGTGTTTCTTTGATTGCTTCGTAGATTTTACCTACTGTCTGTTTCAAATAGCCGAGTGAACGTTGGCCTTCACCCATCGTTTTCTCCCAATCCCACTGGTCAACAAATACAGAGTGAATTGGGGTCAAGCGATCCTCATCAGGACGCAGCGCCTTCATGTGGGTATATAGCCCTTGCTCAGCTTGAAAGCCAAAACGACCTAATGTCTTGCGCTTCCATTTAGCCAGAGAATGAACCACTTCAAACGTTGCATCCGGCAATGTTTTTACTTTTACCTGTACTGCTTTTTCATGGCCTGAAAGGTTGTCTTGAGTACCATCACCAAGGCGGCTCAAGATAGGCCCTTGAACTTCAATTAAACCGAGTTGTTTCTCTAGCAGGCGAGAAAAGTATGATTTCACAAAACTAATCTGCTGCTGTTTTTCAATGAAGGATGTTTTCATGATGATACTCTCAAAAATTTTAGTGACCCTGTGTCGCGTTGATATGTATTAAGCAACAAAACGAGGTTAAAATTCAATATCTGATAATAAAAATATTGTATAACATTAATAAACGATAATTTTTACACTATAAAAATGAATATCATTCAAAAAAAGGGATTAAAAATGGCAGAAATTTATCAGATCGATAATCTAGACCGAGACATACTTCACACTTTAATGGAAAACGCGCGTACACCTTACGCAGAATTAGCCAAAAAGTTTGCAGTCAGCCCGGGAACAATTCACGTTCGTGTGGAAAAAATGAAGCAATCAGGGATCATCACCGGGACCCGGGTTGATATCAGTGCCAAACAACTGGGATTTGATGTGTGCTGTTTTATCGGGATTATATTAAAAAGTGCCAAAGACTATCCGGCGGCACTGAAAAAACTCGACATGCTTAATGAAGTTGTTGAAGTGTATTACACCACAGGCCATTACAGTATTTTCATTAAGGTGATGTGCCGATCCATAGAATCGCTACAAGACGTACTTATCAACAAGATCCAGACGATAGATGAAATCCAATCGACAGAAACCCTCATCTCCCTGCAAAACCCTATCATGAGGACAATAACGCCCTGAACCGAAAATGAATTAACCACATTATCCACAGGTAGATCCCAATAGAGCCGCAGCATACAATAGTTGCTCTCTTATTTAACAAGGATCATGATGAATACGATAACTTTAATTAGCGGCAGCACAATGGGTAGTGCCGAATATGTTGCAGAACATATGGCTGAAATTTTAGAAGACAGTGCGTTCTCAACCGAAATTCTTCATGGTCCCTCATTGGATGATCTTCCCCTTGAGGGCCTGTGGCTTGTAGTAACCTCAACACATGGAGCTGGGGATTTACCTGATAACCTCCAGCCTCTGTCAGATGCGATCGCAGAACAACATCCTGATCTAAGTAACGTAACATTCGGTGCTGTCGGTATTGGTAGCTCAGAATATGACACATTCTGTGGTGCAATCAGATCATTGGAACGCTTATTAGAGGATCACGGAGCAAAACGGATCGGCGATCGTCTTGAAATTGACATCCTCAAACACGAAATTCCCGAAGATCCAGCCGAAAAATGGGTTAAAGAATGGTCAAAGTTACTCTGATCTGATTAAAAATATAACGATCAACTGTGGATAACTTATCTGAAAAGCAGGGGTTAACCCGTAGTTATCCATTTAATAACCTATCATGAATTCAGTTCCTGTGAATAACTAGGCTTTTAGATCCCAGCTTATACTGAATTCGATCACGGATCATTCACAGCAAATGATCCTTTACAGCATCATGATCTTTATATGGAAAATCCACTTATCCACAGATAACCGCGATCCTAATAAAAGATCCAATAAAGAGATCTTTAAATAAAAAGATCTTCTTTTAATTAACGGTGATCGATTCCTACTTGGTCTAAGGTCAAAACTTGAGTAGAATTCTTTCCCCAATGCATATGAAGCATTCTCACAATTGAAGGTTCGCACATGTTTTATCCAGAGCATTTTGACGTCATCATTATCGGTGGGGGTCATGCCGGTACTGAAGCAGCAATGGCTGCAGCCCGTATGGGGCGTCAAACCTTATTACTGACTCACAATATTGATACTTTGGGCCAGATGTCATGTAATCCAGCCATTGGTGGGATCGGTAAAGGGCATCTGGTAAAAGAGATCGATGCACTTGGCGGCCTGATGGCAAAAGCCACTGATCATGCTGGTATTCAATTCAGAACACTTAACGCCAGCAAAGGGCCGGCAGTTCGGGCAACACGAGCACAAGCTGACCGGGTACTCTACCGACAAGCTATAAGAACCGCTTTAGAAAACCAGCCTAATTTAATGATCTTCCAGCAATCAGTTGAAGATCTCATTGTTGAAAATGACACCGTTACGGGTGTTGTCACACGGATGGGTTTAAAATTCAGGGCTAAATCAGTCATTCTTACTGTCGGAACTTTCCTTGATGGTAAAATCCATATTGGATTGGAAAATTACAGCGGTGGACGAGCCGGAGATCCTCCTGCGATCTCATTATCTCACCGTTTGCGTGAATTGCCTCTGCGTGTATCCCGTCTGAAGACAGGTACACCGCCACGCATTGATGCAAGAACGATTGATTTTAATCAACTTGAACAACAATTTGGTGATAACCCAACCCCTGTATTCTCATTCATGGGTAATGTAAATCAGCATCCACAGCAGATCCCGTGCTACATCACCCACACCAATGAAAAAACCCATGAAGTGATCCGAAATAACTTGGATCGCAGCCCAATGTACGCGGGGATCATCGAAGGGATCGGCCCTCGCTACTGTCCTTCAATCGAAGATAAAGTCATGCGTTTTGCTGATCGCAATGCGCACCAAATCTTCTTGGAACCTGAAGGATTGACCAGCAACGAGATTTACCCCAATGGGATCTCGACGAGCTTGCCATTCGATGTACAAATGCAGATCGTTCACTCCATGAAAGGGATGGAAAACGCTCGTATTATCCGTCCTGGTTACGCGATCGAATATGATTTCTTTGATCCGAGAGATTTAAAACAAACGCTGGAAAGCAAATTTATCAATGGATTGTTTTTTGCAGGCCAGATCAACGGCACTACCGGATATGAAGAAGCAGCAGCCCAAGGATTACTGGCAGGCCTGAATGCGGCACGTTATTCCTCTGGCGAAGAAGGGTGGTTCCCACGTCGTGATCAGGCTTATATCGGTGTTCTTGTTGATGATCTATGTACATTGGGAACAAAAGAACCTTACCGCATGTTTACATCCCGCGCGGAATATCGCTTGATGCTGCGTGAAGACAATGCTGATCTTCGTTTGACAGAACAAGGCCGTAAACTGGGATTGGTTGATGATCTTCGCTGGGAGCACTACTGCCGCAAAGTTGAAATGATCGAACAAGAACGCCAGCGCTTACGTAATATCTGGGTACATCCTCACTCTGACAGCTTGGGTGAGATCAACCAGATGTTAAAAACACCACTGTCGAAAGAAGCGAATGGTGAAGATTTACTTCGCCGCCCAGAAATGAATTATCCATTGCTGACATCTCTTCCACGTTTTGCACCAGGGTTAACCGAACCGCAGGCCGCAGATCAAGTTGAGATCCAAGTTAAATACGAAGGCTACATTGCTCGTCAGCAAGAAGAGATCGAAAAACAATTGCGTAATGAAAATACAGCATTACCCATTGAGTTGGATTACCGACAGGTCAGCGGGCTTTCCAATGAAGTCACAGCAAAACTGAATGATCACAAACCAAGTTCAATCGGTCAAGCTTCGCGTATTTCAGGCATCACTCCGGCAGCAATCTCTATCTTGCTGGTGTGGTTGAAAAAACAAGGCTTATTACGTCGTAGCTCCTAAGGGGACAGATTTTGCTTAACAAATTGGAATCGCTTCTGGCGAAAACGGACATTGAATTATCATCGGTGCAAAAACAGAAGCTTATTGCCTATGTCAATATGCTCAACAAATGGAATAAGGCTTACAACCTGACATCCATACGTGATCCGGAACAAATGTTAATTCGTCATATCATGGACAGCATCACCGTGAACCCATACCTTCATGGAACACAATTCATTGATGTTGGAACAGGGCCTGGCTTGCCGGGCATTCCATTGGCGATTGTACGTCCTGACTCACATTTCACCTTATTGGACAGTTTAGGAAAACGCATTCGCTTTTTGCGTCAAGTTCAGCATGAGCTGGATCTGACCAATATCAGCCCTGTACAAAGCCGGGTTGAAGAGTTTATTCCTGAACTGCCTTTTGACGGTGTCATTAGCCGTGCATTTGCTTCTCTGCAAGATATGCTCTTATGGTGCAAGCACCTTCCTAAACCACTTGAAGGACGGTTTTACGCTTTAAAAGGCATATTACCGGAAGGTGAATTGGAGCAGTTACCGGCAGGGATTACGCTTGATGCTGTCGTTCATCTTAAAGTTGCCGAATTAGATGAACAACGTCATTTGGTAATACTTAAGTCAAACTAACTTTGTTGTCAGTCAAAAAAAACGTAAATAATTAGTAACGTCAAATACATAAAAAATGTTACTAGCGTTACTAATTATTGATTTCTGTCTTTTCAATTTTATTTACTATTAGATCACAGAAAACTAACCTTATTTTTATTATTGGTATGCTTTCTCTTTTTGATAATAGCTATTGTTATTTCTTTATAAATAAGTTTTAGAGAAAGTAAGCAAAATAAACATTCAGCTCTTTTCATCGATATATAAGATAAAATTTTATAGCTATAATATTAATTGACTGATTTTAAGTATAAAAATTAAAGTATTTTCTTTATATTTTTAATGATTAATTTATTTAATCATTTTTACTCAATGTGATGTGCATCACGTTTAATTCGGGGTTTATATCGGTAATCCTTGCTGAATATTAAATGGTATTTGTGAGCGATCTAGCACCAAAGTTAGAAATTTAAATAATTATTCACTTTTTCGCTACTTATGGATTGAATTCATTTTGGCGGCCCGTATAATTTGCACGTTTTTGTCACTTGACACTCTTAAGCAAAGTCAGTTTTATACAACATTCAGCAAGACCTGATATGTGATGGTATACCTCAGGGAGAAAACAAAATTCATGTCTGTATCCCTTTACAGCGGTAGAATGATACTGAAACTGTTATTTTGGCAGTTAATGACTTTTGTTATTCTCAGTGTGGCTTTTTGTACCAAAAGTATGGAATGGGGCGCTTCTGCTTTTGCCGGTGGGTTAGCATGTTGGTTACCAAATGCCATTTTTATGTTGCTCAGCCATTTTCAAAAAGTAAAAGAAGAGGGTGTTCCGGTACGCATTGCATGGTTTTTCGCGATTAGCGAAGGGGTCAAAGTTATCATTACGATAACGATGTTGATAGTCGCTTTAGGTGTGTTCAAGGCGGCATTTGCACCACTTGGTGTGGCCTATTTAGCGGTGCTGATTGTGCAGATCATCGCACCAGCCGTAATGAACGGTTAGCGTTTTTAACAACAAAAGGGTAAAAAGCATCATGTCTGCATCAGGAGAAGTTTCTTCAACTTCGGAGTACATAAGCCACCACCTGAGGCATCTTCAGTTGGACTTGCGTAGCTTCAAGTTGGTTGATCCCCATGCTAGTGGTTATGAGGCGTCATTCTGGACGTTGAACATTGACTCGCTTTTTTTCTCCATCGTATTAGGGATGTTGTTTCTATTCGTATTCAGAAGAGTCGCGGTTCGCGCTACTGATGGCGTTCCGGGAAAATTCCAGACTGCGGTAGAAATGGTAATCGGCTTCGTTGATAACACCGTTCGTGATATGTATCACGGCAAGAGCAAAGTGATTGCCCCTCTGGCTTTGACTGTGTTCGTCTGGGTGCTATTGATGAACGCATTGGACTTGCTGCCAATCGATTTTATTCCTTTGATCGGTGAAAAGGTCTTCGGCTTGCCTGCGCTGCGAATTGTTCCAACCGCAGATGTCAGTGTCACCTTGTCGATGGCTCTGGGTGTCTTTGTCCTCATTCTGTTCTACAGCATTAAGATGAAAGGAGTTGGTGGTTTTGCGAAGGAGCTGACATTGCAGCCTTTCAATCATCCACTGTTCATTCCGATTAACTTAATTTTAGAAGGGGTTAGTTTGCTGTCTAAACCTATATCACTCGGTCTGCGACTGTTTGGTAATATGTATGCCGGCGAATTGATCTTTATTCTTATTGCGGCTCTTTTACCGTTTTGGTCACAGTGGTTACTCAGCCTGCCATGGGCGATTTTCCACATACTGATTATTACGTTACAAGCCTTTATTTTCATGGTTCTGACGATTGTTTATCTGTCGATGGCATCTGAAGAACATTAATATTTATCAATAATAGTGTTTTAACTGAAACAAACTGGAGATTGTCATGGAACAGGATCTATTGTATATCGCTGCTGCTATTCTGATGGGTTTGGCTGCTATTGGTGCTGCGATCGGTATCGGCATCCTCGGGGGCAAATTCTTGGAAGGCGCTGCTCGTCAGCCTGATCTGATCCCTCTGCTGCGTACTCAGTTCTTTATCGTAATGGGTCTGGTTGACGCCATCCCAATGATCGCTGTGGGTCTGGGCTTGTATATGATGTTCGCGGTCGGTTCCAAGTAACTAGCCGAACTGAAAACTACGCCAATTCATTAATTGAAATAGAGGTATTGTGCCGTGAATATTAACGCAACAATCCTCGGCCAGGCCATCGCGTTTGTCCTGTTTGTTTTGTTCTGCATGAAGTATGTATGGCCACCAATTATGGCGGCCATTGAAAAACGTCAGAAGGAGATTGCTGACGGTTTGGCTTCGGCAGAACGTGCCAAAAAGAACCTGGACTTAGCGCAAGCCAATGCGACCGACCAAATGAAAAAAGCGAAAGCAGATGCGCAAGTTATCATTGAGCAAGCTAATAAACAAAAAGCTCAAATCATTGATGACGCGAAAGCAGAAGCTGAGCTGGAACGTAACAAAATCGTAGCGCAAGCGCAGGCTGAAATTGAAGCTGAACGCAAACGCGCTCGTGAAGAGTTACGTAAACAGGTTGCGATGCTGGCTATCGCAGGTGCCGAGAAAATCATCGAACGTTCCGTGGATGAAGCTGCTAACAGCGACATCGTTGATAAACTGGTCGCTGAACTGTAAGGAGGGAGGGGCATGTCTGAATTTGCTACGGTAGCTCGCCCCTACGCCAAAGCAGCTTTTGACTTTGCTGTAGAACACCAATCGATTGAACACTGGCAGAATATGCTGGCGTTTGTTGCTGAGGTTACTCGCAATGAACAGGTTGGTGAGCTGCTTTCCGGTTCATTGGCACCGGAAACGTTAGCCAAAACCTTTATCACTCTTTGTGGTGAGCAGGTTGATGCGCATGCTCAGAACTTTATTCGTGTCATGGCAGAAAATGGTCGCTTGCTGGTATTGCCGGAAGTCTTCCAGCAATTTACCCAATTGCGTGCATCACTAGAATCAACCATTGATGTTGAAGTGATTTCTGCATCCGAACTGAATGAGCAGCAGCAGGCTAAAATTTCTGCGGCGATGGAAAAACGTCTGTCACGCAAAGTGAAGCTGAATTGCAAAATTGACAAGTCTGTTATTGCCGGTGTGGTTATTCGCGCGGGTGACATGGTGATTGATGGCAGTATTCGTGGCCGTCTGGATCGTTTAACAGACGACTTGCAGTCTTAAGGGGACTGGAGCATATGCAACTGAATTCCACCGAAATCAGCGAACTGATCAAACAGCGTATTGCTCAGTTCAATGTCGTGAGCGAAGCTCACAATGAAGGTACGATTGTTTCCGTTAACGACGGTATCATTCGTATTCACGGTTTAGCCGATGTCATGCAGGGTGAAATGATTTCTCTGCCTGGCAACCGTTACGCAATTGCACTGAACTTAGAGCGTGACTCTGTTGGTGCGGTTGTTATGGGTCCGTATGCTGACTTAGCCGAAGGCATGAAAGTCAAATGTACTGGCCGTATTTTGGAAGTACCTGTTGGTCGTGGTCTGCTGGGGCGTGTTGTTAACACGCTGGGTCAGCCAATCGACGGTAAAGGTGCTCTTGAGAATGACGGCTTCTCACCTGTTGAAGTCATTGCCCCGGGTGTTATCGATCGTCAGTCCGTTGATCAGCCTGTCCAGACAGGTTACAAATCCGTTGATGCCATGATTCCAATTGGTCGTGGTCAGCGTGAGCTGGTGATCGGTGACCGTCAGACAGGTAAAACTGCTCTGGCTATCGATGCGATCATTAACCAACGTGATTCCGGCATCAAATGTATCTATGTTGCGATTGGACAGAAAGCGTCTACTATCTCTAACGTAGTACGTAAACTGGAAGAGCATGGCGCACTGGAAAACACGATTGTTGTTGTTGCATCTGCATCAGAATCTGCGGCCCTGCAATATCTGGCGCCATATTCTGGTTGTGCGATGGGTGAATACTTCCGCGATCGTGGTGAAGATGCCCTGATTGTTTACGATGACCTGTCTAAACAGGCTGTTGCGTACCGTCAGATCTCCCTGTTGCTGCGTCGTCCACCTGGACGTGAAGCATTCCCTGGTGACGTTTTCTATCTGCACTCCCGTCTGTTGGAGCGTGCAGCGCGTGTTAACGCTGAATATGTTGAAAAATTCACCAATGGCGAAGTGAAAGGCAAAACCGGTTCTCTGACTGCGTTGCCAATCATTGAAACTCAGGCTGGTGACGTTTCTGCATTCGTACCAACAAACGTAATTTCCATTACGGATGGTCAGATCTTCTTGGAATCCTCTCTGTTCAACGCAGGTATCCGTCCAGCGGTTAACCCGGGGATTTCCGTATCCCGTGTGGGTGGTGCTGCTCAGACTAAGATCATCAAGAAACTGTCTGGTGGTATTCGTACCGCTCTGGCTCAGTATCGTGAACTGGCGGCATTCTCCCAGTTTGCTTCTGACTTGGATGATGCGACTCGTAAGCAGCTGGATCATGGTCAGAAAGTGACTGAATTGCTGAAACAGAAGCAGTATTTGCCGATGTCTATTGCACAGCAGGCTCTGTCTCTGTTTGCTGCTGAGCGCGGATATCTGGAAGATATCGAAATCGCGAAAGTGGTCAGTTTCGAAGCTGCGCTGTTGGCATATGCCAGCCGTGAACATTCTGATCTTCTGAAAGAGATTGACCAATCTGGTGATTACAACGGAGAGATTGAAGCTAAGCTGAAGGCTCTGTTGGATTCCTTCAAGGCGACTCAGTCCTGGTAACACTATTCGGCCCTGTTTTTTAATTAAAAAACACGGGCCGTCTGGTTGAATTCGGAGAAGCAGAAATGGCCGGCGCAAAAGAGATACGAACCAAAATCGCCAGTGTGCAAAACACGCAAAAAATCACTAAAGCGATGGAAATGGTCGCCGCGTCCAAAATGCGTAAAACGCAGGATCGCATGGCGGCCAGTCGTCCTTACGCAGAGACCATTCGCAGTGTGATTGGACACCTTGCGTTAGGTAACCTGGAATACAAACACCCATACCTTGAAGAGCGTGAAGTTAAGCGTGTCGGGTACGTGGTTGTTTCAACCGACCGTGGTTTATGTGGCGGTTTGAACATTAACTTGTTCAAAAAATTGCTGATAGAAATGAAAGACTGGTCTGATAAAAACGTCCAAGTTGACTTGGCGCTTGTTGGATCAAAAGGGGTTTCTTTCTTTTCTTCTGTTGGCGGTAACATTGTTGCCCAAGTAACAGGGATGGGAGATAACCCATCATTGTCCGAACTGATCGGGCCAGTCCACGTCATGATGCAAGCATATGACGAAGGGCGTCTGGATAAACTGTATATAGTGACAAACAAGTTCATCAATACAATGTCTCAGGTTCCGACAATTACTCAGTTATTGCCTCTGCCAGCCGGAGACGATGAAACACTGAAGAAAAAGTCTTGGGATTATCTGTATGAACCTGATCCTAGAGCGCTGTTGGATACCCTTCTGCGCCGTTATATAGAATCGCAAGTTTATCAGGGCGTCGTTGAAAACCTGGCTAGTGAACAGGCCGCACGAATGGTAGCGATGAAAGCCGCGACCGATAACGGTGGCAACCTGATCAAAGAGTTACAGTTGGTTTACAACAAGGCTCGTCAGGCCAGCATCACTCAGGAACTCACCGAAATCGTTTCGGGTGCTTCTGCGGTTTAACAGCTAGGTTTACGAATTACGTAGAGGATTCAAGATGGCTACTGGAAAGATTATCCAGGTAATCGGCGCCGTAGTGGACGTCGAATTCCCTCAGGACAGCGTACCAAAAGTATACGATGCCCTTGAGGTTAAAAACGGTGAAGAAAAATTGGTGCTGGAAGTTCAGCAACAGTTAGGTGGTGGTATCGTTCGTTGTATCGCAATGGGTACTTCCGACGGTCTGCGCCGTAATTTAGAAGCGGTTGATTTAGGTCATCCAATCGAAGTACCAGTGGGTAAAGCAACATTGGGCCGTATCATGAACGTATTGGGCGATCCAATTGACATGAAAGGTGAGATTGGCGAAGAAGAGCGCTGGTCAATTCACCGTACAGCGCCTACCTATGAAGAACTGTCCAGCTCTCAGGAATTGCTGGAAACCGGTATCAAAGTCATGGACTTGATCTGCCCATTCGCTAAGGGTGGTAAAGTCGGTCTGTTTGGTGGTGCGGGTGTAGGTAAAACCGTTAACATGATGGAGCTTATTCGTAACATCGCGATTGAGCACTCAGGTTACTCCGTATTTGCTGGTGTTGGTGAGCGTACCCGTGAAGGTAACGACTTCTACCATGAAATGACCGACTCAAACGTACTGGATAAAGTATCTCTGGTATACGGTCAGATGAATGAGCCACCAGGAAACCGTCTGCGTGTTGCTTTGACCGGTTTGACCATGGCGGAAAAATTCCGTGATGAAGGCCGTGACGTTCTGTTGTTCGTTGATAACATTTACCGTTATACCCTGGCAGGGACAGAAGTATCTGCACTGTTGGGCCGTATGCCATCTGCGGTAGGTTACCAGCCGACATTGGCGGAAGAGATGGGTGCTCTGCAAGAGCGTATCACCTCTACCCAGACTGGTTCTATCACTTCCGTACAGGCCGTTTATGTTCCTGCGGATGACTTGACTGACCCATCACCAGCGACAACCTTTGCTCACTTGGATGCAACCGTTGTATTGAGCCGTCAGATCGCATCTTTGGGTATTTACCCTGCGGTTGACCCACTGGATTCAACCAGCCGTCAGCTTGATCCTCTGGTTGTTGGTCAGGAGCACTATGATGTGGCTCGTGGCGTTCAGTCTATCCTGCAACGTTATCAGGAACTGAAAGACATCATTGCCATTCTGGGTATGGACGAACTGTCTGAAGATGACAAACTGGTTGTGGCACGCGCCCGTAAGATCCAGCGCTTCCTGTCTCAGCCATTCTTCGTTGCGGAAGTCTTCACCGGTTCACCAGGTAAATTCGTTTCTTTGAAAGACACCATCCGTGGCTTCAAAGGCATTCTGGAAGGTGATTATGACCACCTGCCAGAGCAGGCGTTCTACATGGTTGGTACCATCGAAGAAGCTGTGGAAAAAGCGAAGAAGCTTTAATACGGCTGACGGGAGGTTGATATGGCTGCAATGACGTTCTCCCTGAACGTAGTCAGTGCTGAAAAACATTTGTTTGAAGGACTGGTACAGAAAATTCAGGTGACAGGCAGTGAAGGTGAACTGGGGATTTATCCTCAACACACCCCGCTGCTTACTGCCATAAAACCGGGCATGATACGTATTGTTAAGCAGTTTGGCGAAGAAGAATTTATCTACCTGTCAGGTGGAATTCTTGAAGTTCAGTCAAACGGCGTTATCGTACTGGCCGATACAGCGATCCGTGGTAAGGATTTGGACGAAGCTAAAGTGCTTGAAGCCAAGCGCAAGGCAGAAGAACACATCCGTAACTCTCACGGCGATGTTGATTATGCTCAGGCATCTGCTGAATTGTCGAAAGCTATCGCGAAACTTCGCGTTATCGAACTGACAAAAAAAATGATGTGATAAGTACCCGGTAGATTTCAGGTTGCAGGTAATAAAGCGGCAACTTGAAAACGGGTACAGGCAGTGAGATAAAAAGCCAGTTAGTGAAAACTAACTGGCTTCAGATTATTGACAAAGTGCTGGTTTTTTATCCGGTACTTTGCTTTAATCAAATTCCGTTCACCCGACGGAGCTGCCGCCATGTTAAGAGTTCCCTCTCCCCAGACGTTTCCGCCCGAAACACTCTCACTTGATGACCTCGTCCCCCAAAACCATCTGGTTCGCAAAGTCGATGCCGCCCTTGATTTCGAATTTATCCGAGATTTAGTCGCCCCGTTGTATTGCCAAAATAATGGCCGTCCGGCTATCGATCCGGTGATGCTGATTAAAATGATGTTACTGGGCTATTTATTTGGGATCCCCAGTGAACGCCGGTTGGTTCAGGAGATCCAGGTGAATATGGCCTACCGCTGGTTTTTGCGGCTGGGGTTGACTGAAAAAGTCCCTGATGCCTCTACCCTCAGCCAAAATCGGCGACGTCGCTTCAACCACTCCGAGGTGTTCCAGTCCATTTTTGACAATATTGTCGAACAGGCTATCCGCCGCGGTTTGGTGGGCGGCCGGGTGCTCTATACGGACAGCACCCATCTGAAAGCCAGTGCCAATCCCCATAAAACTGAGCGCCTCCAGCGTCCTGTTCTTCCGGGCGCCTATCTGGACGAGTTGGAACAGGCCGTAAGTGAAGACCGGGCTCAATCCGGAAAAAAAAGTTGACGCCAACCCACAAGGAACGGCAAAAACAGATAAAAGTCAGTACGACTGACCCGGAAAGCGGTTTTATGCACCGGACGAACAAACCGACAGGATTTTTCTATCTCGACCACCGTACCGTGGACGGGAAAGCCAATATTATCATGGATACTTACGCCACCGCAGGCAATGTCCATGACAGCCAGCCGTTGATTGGGCGTCTGAAACGTCAGTTGGCCCG
>NZ_NIBV01000001.1:610093-934842 GCF_002632585.1 Xenorhabdus szentirmaii DSM 16338 | reverse complement strand
CATTTGCCACCTGACCCTGCAACTGGGGCTCACCCCGGTCATCAGCTATCGTCGCCCAAACAAAGGCCCTAATACGTTCCAAAAGAAACAGTTTATTTATGACTCGCAACACGATTGCTATACCTGCCCGCAGGGCGAAAAGCTGATTTATACCACCACCGACCGCCAGGGATACCGCCATTACCAAACAGCCGCCGGCATTTGCCAGAACTGTCCACAGCGGTCGGCTTGTACACGGGCTAAAAAGGGAAAAACCATCACGCGGCACCTCTGGGAAACGAGCAAAGAAAAGGCTCAATACATTCGGTTAACGCCGTGGGGCAAAAAAATGCATAAGCGACGAAAAGAAACGATAGAGCGCAGTTTTGCGGATGCCAAACAGCATCACGGGCATCGTTACGCCCATTTTCGCGGGTTGCTGAAAGTGCAGATACAGTGCCTATTGGCGGCCACCGCGCAAAATATCAAGAAGATAGCGTTACTGGTGGCCACGCTTTGTTGGTTTTATCTGGGGTTCAGCCGTGAATGTAGTCGATCAACCATCCCATCACGTTCTGGAAAAGGGGAATAACGGGCATGAATCAGAAAAAAAACGAAGAGGAGGGTTGATAATGGAGACGGCAATGGTATGGTTTCAACGCGGTTTGTCAGCAGTCTGAAGCCAGTTAGTGAAAACTAACTGGCTTTTTTGCTTTTATTGCATTTTTGCGTTGCGAAATATGTGGCAATTTATTTTGCAAACGAGTTTACTTTCATACTTAAAATTGGAATTGTCAGGTTTCTTATGTCTATTATCTCAAACAGTCACAGTGCTAAAAGTGTCGTTCTCCTTGCCGCAGGAAAAGGAACCCGCATGTACTCTGCTCTTCCCAAGGTTTTGCACTTGCTGGCAGGTAAGCCGATGGTTCAGCATGTCATTGACACAGCAATGGAACTGGGTACCCAAAATGTTCATCTCGTCTACGGACATGGTGGTGACTTGATGAAACAAACACTTTCCAACCAAAATTTAAATTGGGTACTGCAAGCTGAACAGCTTGGAACAGGCCATGCCATGCAACAGGCAGCACCGCATTTTGCCGATGATGAAGATATCCTGATCCTCTACGGTGACGTACCTTTGATTGCCAAAGACACTTTAGAGCGTTTAATTGAAGCTAAACCAGAAGGCGGTATTGGCTTACTGACGGCGATTTTGGATAACCCCACGGGATATGGCCGCATCATCCGCGAAAACAGTGAAGTTACCGGCATTATCGAACAGAAAGATGCCACGGAAGAACAGCGTAAAATCAACGAAATTAACACCGGTATTTTAGTTGCGAATGGCGGAGACTTGAAACGTTGGTTATCCGGGCTGGAAAACAACAACGCACAAGGTGAATATTATCTTACTGATATTATTGCACTGGCACATAAAGAAGGTCGTCAAATCAAGACTGTGCATCCAAGCCGTTTAAGTGAAATGGAAGGCGTTAACAATCGCCTGCAACTTTCGGCATTGGAGCGAATTTATCAGTCTGAACAGGCTGAGAAACTCTTGTTGGCTGGGGTAATGCTACTCGATCCGGCACGTTTTGACTTACGTGGAACACTGGAGCATGGCCGTGATGTTGTGATTGATACTAATGTGATTATCGAAGGTCATGTGACATTGGGAAGCAACGTTCATATCGGTTCTGGCTGTATCCTGAAAAATTGCGTTATTGGTGATGGTGCAATAATTAGCCCTTATACCGTCATTGAAGATTCAGAGCTTTCAACTGAATGTACCGTCGGGCCTTTTGCACGTTTACGGCCGGGTACCAAACTGGCTGAAAAAGCTCACGTTGGCAATTTTGTTGAAATGAAAAAAACCTCACTGGGCAAAGGCTCTAAAGCGGGCCACCTGACTTATCTGGGTGATTCAGAAATTGGTGCGAACGTGAATATTGGTGCAGGAACCATTACCTGCAACTATGATGGTGTAAACAAATTCAAAACCATCATTGGTGATGATGTCTTTGTGGGTTCCGATACTCAATTTGTTGCACCTGTGACGGTAGCGAAAGGAGTGACCATTGGTGCAGGAACAACAGTCACAAAAGATGTGGCTGAAAATGAGCTGGTTATCAGCCGAGTGAAACAAACACATATTAAAAACTGGCCACGACCAGTTAAGAAAAAATAAATAAGATATACCCATAAAAAAATCCCCAATAGATTTCAGGTTGCGGCGCGGCGGTCAATGAACGAAGCCAACAACGCTGCGGCTTGAAAGATGAAGGGGATAACCCCCAATCTCTACAAAGCTCGGGGGCGGCAAACGCCATAACGCGAGTTGCTGTAAAACAATCAGGTTGTGCGACATAAAAGGGGCGTTTTAATCGCCCTGCTTTTAGGAATAAAACACATGTGTGGAATAGTTGGTGCTTGTGCACAACGAGATATTGCAGAAATACTGATCGAAGGTCTTCGTCGTCTGGAGTACCGTGGTTATGACTCTGCGGGCATAGCTGTCGTTGACAGTGAAAACCGCATGACTCGTCTGCGTGAAGTCGGCAAAGTGCAAATGCTGGCGGATGAAGCAGACAAACATCCCGTCATTGGTGGTACAGGGATTGCCCATACCCGTTGGGCGACTCACGGAGAGCCTAATGAGCGCAATGCTCATCCTCATGTTTCTGAACATATCGCCGTCGTGCATAATGGCATTATTGAAAACCACGAAGAACTGCGTGAAGAATTAAAAGCGCGTGGTTATATCTTCTCTTCTGATACGGATACAGAAACCATTGCCCACCTTGTGCATTGGGAACAACAACAAGACGGCTCACTGCTGGAAGTGATCCAGCGTGTGATCCCGCAATTGCGCGGTGCTTATGGCACTGTCATTATGGATAGCCGTAACCCTGACGTGCTGGTGGCTGCGCGCTCTGGCAGCCCATTGGTTATCGGCCTTGGTGTCGGTGAAAACTTCCTGGCCTCTGACCAACTGGCGTTACTGCCAGTAACCCGCCGTTTTATCTATCTGGAAGAAGGTGATATCGCAGAAATCACGCGCCGCACGGTTCGCATTTTTGATGTGAACGGCGAAGCCGTTGAACGTGAGCAAATTGAATCCAACGTTCAGTACGATGCCGGTGACAAAGGTGTTTATCGTCACTACATGCAGAAAGAGATTTACGAACAACCGATGGCTATCAAGAGCACATTGGAAGGCCGTTTCAGCAACGGTCAGGTCAACCTGTCAGAACTGGGCGCTAACGCGGCAGAACTGCTGTCTCAGGTTGAGCACATCCAAATCGTTGCTTGCGGAACCTCTTATAACGCGGGCATGGTTTCACGTTACTGGTTCGAATCATTGGCGGGAATTCCATGTGACGTAGAAATCGCTTCTGAATTCCGTTACCGCAAGCCAGCACGCCGTAAAAACAGCCTGCTGATCACCTTGTCCCAATCGGGTGAAACGGCAGATACCTTGGCCGCCCTGCGCTTATCCAAAGAACTGGGCTACCTGACTTCGCTGACCATCTGTAACGTCGCAGGTTCCTCTCTGGTGCGCGAATCCGAATTTGCCCTGATGACCAAAGCCGGCGCTGAAATCGGCGTAGCCTCTACCAAAGCCTTCACGACCCAGTTAACCGTACTGTTGATGCTGGTGGCTTACATGGGACGCCTGAAAGGTGCTGATGCAGCATTGGAGCATGACATAGTTCATGCCCTGCACGCCCTGCCAAGCCGCATTGAAAGCATGTTGTCCAAAGACAAACTGATCGAAGCATTGGCGGAAGACTTCTCTGAAAAACACCACGCCCTGTTCCTCGGCCGCGGCGATCAATACCCGATCGCAGTTGAAGGTGCGCTGAAACTGAAAGAGATCTCCTACATTCACGCAGAAGCCTATGCTGCGGGTGAACTGAAACACGGCCCATTGGCGCTGATTGACGCGGACATGCCAGTGATCATCGTTGCACCAAACAACGAATTGCTGGAAAAACTGAAATCCAACATTGAAGAAGTCCGCGCCCGTGGTGGTGAGCTGTACGTCTTCGCGGATCAGGATGCCGGTTTCACCAACAGCGAAAACATGAAGATCATCCCCCTGCCACACGTAGAAGAACTGATCGCCCCGATCTTCTATACCGTTCCTCTGCAATTACTGTCTTACCATGTTGCTTTGATCAAAGGTACGGATGTGGATCAACCGCGTAACTTGGCGAAATCAGTGACGGTGGAATAAGGTTGGTTTTTTTAAGGTAATTGATTAACCCTTAAGTATATAAAATTGAAGTTTCCTAAATCCGGTTATGCAAAACATAGCCGGATTTTTTTATGTTCTTTGTGGTGATTTACAGGATATATATGGGTTTTGATTTTTATAAATTAAATGTCATATAAATCAATTAATAATGTGATTTCATTTGTTTTTTTATATTTTAAACCAGCAATTAGTCGGGATTTAAACATACAAATAGACGGAACTACAGCCAGCAATTGGACGGAGTAACCTCTAGCAAATAGTTAGCGTTGAACTCGAAAATTAAATCTGCCTTATTACCGATATGTGTTACTTTTTTATTTTATATCTTTCAATTAATTAGATATTGAACGATGAATTTATAATATATTAGGAAATTAGTTGTAATTTTTAACTATGGCAGGTGAGTTATCACTAATGCTTACTTATAAAATTAAAATAATCAAAGGCATATAATGAAATTCAACGAAGATTCCCGTGTAAAAATCCCCGTTATCTTGCACTTGATGAGATTAGGTTATCGCTATTTGTCACTTAAGAACCAGACTTGGGATGTAGCAACAAATATCTTTCCTGAGCTCTTTAGTAACGCGATTACCCGTATTAACAACGGCATTGAAGACGATGAAGTCTATCGTTTGCTCGAAGATGTAAAACTGCTGCTCGATAATGACGATCTTGGACGTGCTTTTTTTGAGCGCCTGACAGATCGCTCAAATACCAAGCTGCTCGATTTTGAAGATTTTAACAATAATAGTTTCCATGTTGTCACTGAGTTAACTTGCCAGAATGGTGATGAGGAATTCCGCCCAGACATCACGCTATTAATAAACGGTATGCCATTGGTATTCATTGAAGTGAAGAAGCCAAACAATCGTGAAGGCATCTTGGCGGAACGTGATCGTATCAATAAACGTTTTCGGAATCCAAAGCTTAAGCGGTTTGCCAATATCACCCAATTCATGATTTTTTCCAATAACATGGAATATGATGATGGTGATCCTGAGCCGATTCAGGGGGCATTCTACGCAAGTAGTTCATACCATGAGCCAATATTTAATTACTTCCGTGAAGAGGAAGTGCTGAATCTTACCGCACTACTTAAGTCGCTATCGGATGATGACGAGATCAATGTACTAAAAGACAATAACCTTGAAGTTATTCGTTACAATCCAGAGTTCCTGACGAATAAAGACCCAAATCGCCCAACCAACCGTATTTGTAGCTCTTTGCTCAGTAAAGAGCGCCTTGCTTTTATACTGCGTTATGCGTTGGCTTATGTGTCTGAAACGGATGGGCTACAAAAGCACATCATGCGTTATCCACAACTGTTCGCGACGAAGGCAATCGAACATAAGTTAAGCCAAGGAAGTAAAAAAGGTATTATCTGGCATACCCAAGGTAGCGGCAAAACAGCATTAGCGTTCTACAACGTCCAATTTTTGACGGATTATTTTCAAAAACGGCAGATTATTCCAAAATTCTACTTTATCGTTGATCGTCTGGATTTGTTGCAACAGGCGCAGCGCGAGTTTACTGCCCGTGGCCTGATGGTACACCTCATCAATACCCGTGAGGACTTTGCGCGTGACATCAAAGCCATGCAGGTGATCCACAACCATTCTGGTAAACCGGAAATCACCGTCGTTAATATACAAAAATTTCAAGATGATCCTGATGTGGTTTCGACTAAAGACTACAATATAGCGATCCAGCGAGTCTATTTCTTAGATGAAGTGCACCGTAGCTATAATCCAAGAGGCAGCTTTCTGGCAAATTTAAGTCAGTCAGACACCAATGCCATTAAAATTGGTCTGACAGGGACGCCATTATTGGGAGACGATTACAATTCTCGCGCCTTGTTCGGCGATTATATCCACAAATATTATTACAATTCTTCCATTGCTGATGGTTACACTCTGCGCTTGATCCGTGAGGAAATTGCCACCAACTACAAAATGACGCTGCAAAAAGCATTGGAAGAAGTTGAAATAAAAATGGGTGATGTAGACCGCAAAGAGGTTTATTCCCATCCAAGTTTTGTGGAGCCGATGCTCAACTACATCATTACTGACTTTGAGAAAAGCCGTGGTGCATTAAATGATGCCAGCATCGGTGGCATGGTTATCTGCGATAGCGCTGAGCAAGCTAAGCAGATGTTTGAAATATTTAATGCGGTTTATGCCGAAAAACCTTTGCTGCCTAAAAAAGAAGCTGTTCGCGTACTGGAAATGGCTGAACCTCAGATAACGTCTTATGGTGAGTCGCTCAAACAGGCGCAAAAAGTCAAAAGCGCAGCGCTCATTCTTCATGATATCGGCACTAAAGAAGAGCGTAAAAACTGGGTGGAGGATTTCAAGGCCGGCAAAATTGACTTCTTATTTGTCTACAATATGTTGTTGACTGGCTTTGATGCCAAGCGTCTGAAAAAACTATATCTTGGGCGCATTATCCGTAAACACAATCTGTTGCAGGCACTGACTCGGGTTAACCGAACTTATAAAGACTTCCGCTACGGCTATGTCGTGGACTTTGCCGATATCCGCAAAGAGTTTGATGCAACCAACAAAGCCTATTTTGAAGAGTTACAATCAGAATTAGGTGACGAAATGGAACACTACTCACACCTGTTTAAATCTCAGGAAGAGATAACGCAGGAAATTGAAAATATCAAAGATGTGTTGTTCCGTTTCGAGACTGAAAATATGGAAGTATTCTGTGATCAAATCAATCAGATTCAGGACAGGGAAACTGTACTGGCACTGAAAAAAGCACTGGCTGATGCCAGAAGCCTGTATAACCTTATTCGTCTGCAAGGTGAATACCGTTTTATAAATGAGCTGGATTTCGCCAGACTGAATATACTTTATCGTGAAACCAGTAACCATCTGGAGCTACTTAACCTCAAGCAGGACTTGGAACAAGGTACGGACACCAGCAACTTGCTAAACCGCGCGCTGGAAGATGTGATCTTCAAGTTTGTAAAGATTGGTGAAGAAGAGCTGGTCATCGCCGACAAACTAAAAGATACCCTGCGCCAGGCTCGCGAAGCGTTGGCCGATAACTTTGATCAGCAAGATCCCAAGTTTATCAGCTTAAAAGAGGAGCTTGAGCGTTTGTTTAAGAAAAAGAACTTAAGCGCAGTGACTCAGGATGAAATGGTGGCTAATATTAACGCCCTGAACAAAATTCATGTTCGCATTAAGGAGCTGAATCGTCAGAATAACCAACTGTGTCAGAAGTATCATGGTGACACCAAATACACCCGTATTCATAAACGCCTGCAAGAACGCCAGCGGGATAAAAGTGACATTAGCGAATCTGAACGTAAGATTTTTATTGCGTTGATGAATGTAAAACAGGATGCCGATGAGCAAGTGCTCAATAACAACCAAATTTTAAATCATGAAATTTATTTTGGACGTCAGATGATGCGGCAGGTGTACAAGCGCTTTATAAATGAACAACAGATTGAATTGAGTAATGATGCTTTACATTTTGTTAATCAATTAGTTGTAACAGAATACTTGAAAGAATTTCATACAGGAAGTAGTACGTGGTAGAAGTTAAATTTAGAAAAGAAACAAAGGATTTGATCGACAGCCTGAAAAGCATTTGTGCCAACTATGGACTTGGCAATGACGGTAATGAATTTAAAATTATTACCCAAGTTTTTCTGTACAAATTTTTAGTCGACAAGTTCGCCTTTGAAGCGAAAAAGATCAATAAAGATATTGCGCGAGCTGAAAATGGGGAAGCGATGCTGGCGCAAATGAGTGAAGACGATTTAGATGATTTGCAAAACCAAATGGGTGGTGATACTGCATGTCTGGAGCCGGTATACTTTATCAGCCGTTTGTCCAGCCGACAAAATGAGCCTAATTTTGCCAAGATGTTTGACGATACCCTGATGGGTATCGCTGCCATCAATAACGATGTGTTCGCAGTGAAAACTGATGGTGGTGCGAAAGTGGTGCTATTTGACCGCATTAGTCAATATGTTGCTGATGAATCCAAGCGGGATGACTTCTGCCGCGCCATCATCAACCAGTTGGGGAAATTCAGCTTTGAGCGCATTTTTACCCAAAAATTCGATTTTTACGCCACCATCTTTGAATATTTGATTAAAGACTACAACAGTAACGCTGGTGGCAAATATGCCGAGTATTACACGCCCCATGCTGTAGCGCGGATTATGGCCGCCATACTGGTGCCGGAAGAACAGCGAGGTGTTGTTCGTAATGCCAGTTGTTATGACCCGTCTGCGGGTTCAGGTACCTTGTTGATGAACCTCGCCCATGCTATTGGCGAAGATCGTTGCAGCATCTATACACAGGATATTTCACAAAAATCTTCCAGTTTGTTGCGGCTGAACCTGATCCTGAACAATCTGGTGCTTTCTATTCCCAATGTCATTCAGGGGAATACGCTACTGCATCCGTACCACAAAGATGGTAAAGAATTAAAGCGCTTTGACTATATTGTCTCTAATCCTCCATTCAAAATGGATTTTAGTGATTATCGTGATGATCTGGATAGCAAAGAGAATAAAGCACGTTTCTTTGCTGGAATTCCAAAGATTAAAGCTAAATCTAAGGACAAAATGGAAATCTACCAATTGTTCTTACAGCACATCATTTACTCGCTAAAACCTGATGGTAAAGCGGCAGTAGTGGTACCGACGGGGTTTATTACTGCTCAATCAGGTATTGATAAAGGGATTCGAGAATATCTGGTCAAGCACAAAATGCTGGCGGGTGTAATCTCTATGCCATCGAATATTTTTGCGACCACCGGGACTAACGTCTCTATCCTGTTTATTGATGCCAGCAATAAAGATAAAGTAGTGTTGATTGATGCTTCGAATTTGGGTGAAAAAGTCAAAGACGGTAAGAACCAGAAAACCGTTCTTACGCCAGAGGAAGAGCAGCAAATTATTGATGTTTTCAATAAAAAATGGACAGAGGACGATTTCTCTGTAGTTGTTGGTTATGACGAAATTGCTGCAAAAAACTACAGCTTAAGTGCTGGTCAGTATTTCGATGTCAAAATTGAGTATGTGGATATTACCCCAAAGCAGTTTGCTGAGAAGATGCAAACATTTACCAATAATCTGGATAATATGTTTAACCAATCACGAGAACTGGAAACTGAAATTAAAAAGCAGTTGGCAGGGTTGAAGTATGACTACTAATCTCTGGCCAAGGGTAAAGATATCTAATTTATGCGAGCTTATTGTTGATTGTGTAAATAAAACAGCTCCGAGCGTTGACTATGAAACCCCCTACAAAATGATTAGAACTCCGAATATCAAAAACGGAAAAATTAACTTAGCTGGTTGTCGTTTCGTCGAAAAAGAAATATTTCAAAAATGGATTCGACGCGCAACTGTAGAAAGGGGCGATGTTTTGCTAACTCGCGAAGCTCCAATGGGGGAAGTAGGATATGTTAATTTCGAAGATACTGTATTTCTTGGCCAGAGAATAATGCAGTACAGAGTTAACCCTCAAAAGTTAGATTCAGACTATCTTCTATACGCATTTCTATCACCAGATTTACAATCTCAGTTTCGTCGGCATGATAGTACTGGGTCTATAGTTAGTCATATTAGAGTTCCTGACTGCTCAGAGTTTGAGATAAACACGCCACCTATAAATGAACAAAGGAAAATCTCAAAAGTATTGAGGAAAATTGATGACAAAATCGAACTCAATAACAGCATCAATTCTGAACTGGAATCAATGGCCAAGACCCTGTACGACTACTGGTTTGTACAGTTCGATTTCCCCGATGCTAATGGTAAACCTTACAAAAGTTCAGGTGGTAAGATGGCCTACAACCAGATTCTGAAACGGGAGATACCGGAGGGGTGGGTAGTGACCACAGTTGGTTCAATTGGCAAGACTGAATTAGGGGGAACGCCATCAACAGCAATAGAAGAATACTGGAAAAATGCAGACATTCCATGGTTGAGTTCGGGAGAAATGGCCTCTTTTCCGATCATAACATCCGAACAGAAGATTACTCAGGCAGGAATTGATAACTCGGCGGCTGTTTTGCTACCTAAAGGAACTGTGGTAATTTCCATTGTTCGTTATATTCGTCCTTCGATATTGGGTATCGATGCTACAACGAACCAATCTGTAGTAGGAATTCGAGAATGTGGCTGGCTTAAGAGTTCTTTTATCTATCCGTATTTTTGCAGTGAAGTACCAAGATTAATGGGGCTCAGGACAGGAGCTCAACAGCCACATATTAATAAAGGCGTTATTGATGAAAGTCCGATAGTTATACCCCCACTATCTATATTGAATAACTACTACAAAGTAGCCGATCTGATTTTCGAAAAAATAATGAATGTCGCTTTTCAAAAGCATGAGCTAATCAAGCTTCGAGACTGGCTTCTCCCAATGCTAATGAACGGTCAAGTAACGGTGAAATAATGAACTTAGTGTTTCGGCTACTCTTAACCTTTAATGCTACGTCATTGCTGGTCATTATCTTTCTGGTTCAGAAAGGCTATACCTTGGGGCATTTTTTAGCTAAATGTTCCTATTTGGTCGGGCTGCCGAACGCTGTCTCTTATATTGCTTACTTACTGGTGCCAATTATCCTTACTTGGCTAAGCATCCGGCTCAGCCGCTGGCTTGGTAAAGACAGTTTTGAACCTGGTCAGATAATCAGTATTGAACATGCTAATAACAGCTTCTTACCCAGTTACCTAGGCTACTTTTTTGTCGCACTAAGCGTTGGTAATTGGGAAACGTTACTGTTTGTTTACGGCATCTTGTTTGTTTTTACGTTTTTATCACAAGCTCTTTATTTTAATCCGCTATTCTTATTATTTGGCTTTGATTTTTACAATATCACCACTAAAAATGGTGCTGTGGTATTTTTAATCAGTCGGAACAAATATAAGACGCCTGGTAGTATCAGCATCAAAGAGGCAGGTCGTATTAACAATTATACTTTTATTGAGCGGTGATTAATGAGTCATTTAATTGCACAAATAAAAACGAGAAAAAAGGAAAAGCTGTTTAAGCTTATTACTGAACAAAGCAGGATATTTGAAATTGATACCGATAATCTTGCCTTAATAGGTTACGATGTTGACCATAACCTTGATGAAGGTGCTTGGTTTAAAGTAGATCAATTCAGTTGTCAAGATTATTATCCTGATTATCTAAAGCGTGATTTTGTTGCAGCGGAATATAATTCTCTACCTAAAAATGAGTTTACTAAAATAGCTTATTTATGCTCAGTTCAGGATGGAAACTTCTTTTTTCAGAAGGTTTCGCCTTCCGTTTATCTCACTAAAAAACTCCTCGGTTTCGGTGACATTGCCTACCTTGAAAATAGCGAGACGCGTCTCTGTATTAACCGATACCCTGACGCTATTTATTTTCCTCAACAGGACAGATTAGTATTTAAGAAGTTGGCAACAATCTCGAGTATTTTCATTGGTATTGATGTCCTGTATAAAGAAGCCACTAATGAGGAAGTTCAGCAATTCTTAGAACAGAATTTTATTGAATTGGCTGATGGTTATAGCCTGAGTAAAGTATCTAAACCGAATCGTGCTCGTATTGCTTTAATCAGGGACACATTATCTTCTATTATAGAACCAGACAATCGAGAAAGAATGCTGGCTTATATACGAAGTTACAGTGATGAGTCTCTTACATTTGATGAGGCCAACCAGAAGTTTGAGGTTAAAAATGATGAGCAACTCAAAACGTTACTATATGGAATTGCGGAGCGATTTTACACAACGGAATTAGGGCACAAGAAGCGTTTAGCTAACTCTGTACAAGACTTGAATTAGAGAGAAGGGTGAATGAGAGGGCCTGTTCAGCCAGTTTGTCGCCCATTTTCTTTGATCGGATCAAACAGAGGGAACAGCCTGAAACCGACAATTAGTCGGCGCTAAAACCAGCAAATAGACGCCATTAAAGTGTCAAATTTTCACCTTGCATGTACGGCTAATAGCCGTACATATTTGCTTATAATCCCACCAAATGCTATTCTCCGTCAGTACAATAAACAAACACCACAGGAATAAACCGGAGTTACCCTATGGCAACAATATCGGTAAAAAAACCTCACAAAGAGGTTAAAAATGCCCGTGTAGAGTTAAAAACCAGCACTGAACTAAAAGAAACTTTGCGTCAGGCAGCACAGGTTGCGGGTGTGGATTTAAGTGCTTTTATTCTGAATGCGGCTTTTGAACGGGCTGAAAAGGTTCTGGAAAACCAAAAGCGCCGCGAGTTAGATGAAGAAAATTGGCGTAATTTGAATATGCTGATTGCTGAACCTGCGTCACCGACCCTTGCTTTACGTGCTTTGATGAGGAAGAACAAAGATGGAAAAGCTGCTAAATGAAATTAGGGTTGAATACATTTGTGAAAACTATCAAATGAATATGACATACCCGGGGCAAAAGCACTTCGATTGTGGCAATCCTATTATTAATCGTTATGTTCGCAGCAGCCTTAAAAGCAATGTCGCTAACGGAAACTGTGTTTCTAAAGCTTTAATTGATGCACAAACTGGGGAGTTACTTGGTGTATGCAGTTTCACCGGTTATTCGCTGGCAAAATCTCGTTTGAGTGGGGTTTTAACGGGTTCAATGCCAAGTGACCTTTCTGTTGTTCGTTTGATAATGCTGGGAGTCTCGGTTAAGCATCAAAAGCAAGGATATGGTCATATTTTAATGAAGGAATTTTTAGATCACGCGATTAAAGTTCATCATGTGATGTCGCTTAAAGGAATATTTTTGGATGCCGATCCTGATGCCTTTGCGTTTTACACGCTTCTTGGATTTGTTGAATTGGGCGTTCCTGCATCCAATGGAACAACGCCCATGTTTTTAAAGATTCAGGATTTATTGGCAGTTGTAAAGTGACTTTATGGGTTAACCATCCCCCACATTTAAATAGCGAACCACGATTAAAATAATTAAATCAGGGAATCGGTGAATATTAAGACAATATTTGATTTTACCAATAAAAGTACATAGGCTTTATGGCGAGTACGTAAAAACGACAATTTGGATAAAAACGATTAAATATCACAAGGATATAAATATGGCTCCCGCCTTACAAACAGTTCGCTAAACCGCAACAACCTTTTTCATTAGCAGTTGTTGCGGTAATCTCCTCTCTTATTAATCATTAATAGGCAGGTTGCCGCCAGATCACACTTTCTGAGCGGATTTTTGTCATGTCTAATAAAACTTCCCCCGTTTGGGGTTACTCTTTATCGTCAGCACTTGTGCTGATGGCACCTTTTGATCTTCTCGCTTCGCTGGCAATGGATGTGTACTTGCCCGTCATTCCGGCTATGCCTGCTGCGCTTGATACATCCCCCGCCATCGTTCAATTGACGCTGAGCATTTATATGATTTTACTTGGATTTGGTCAGCTGATTTTTGGCCCGTTGTCGGATAGCATTGGCCGACGCCCCGTCGTATTAGGGGGCGCATTGCTTTTTGCTATCGCCTCCTTTGCCCTTGCGATGACAAGCCGTGGTGAACTGTTTGTCGCATTGCGGGTTTTGCAGGCGTTGGGGGCATCTGCGGCGCTAGTGGCGACTTTTGCGACGGTGCGGGATGTTTATGCTGACAGGCCTGAAAGTAGCATTATTTACAGTCTGTTTAGTTCAATGCTGGCGTCTGTTCCTGCGCTCGGGCCTGTTCTCGGTTCAGTCATTGCGCTGGCTTTTGGCTGGCGGGGGATTTTCGTGATGCTGGGTGTGCTGGGATTGTTGGCATTTGCTCAGGCTCTACTGCGATGGCATGAGACTCGGCCACCCAAGCAGGATAAACAGGGGCTGGCGATTGCGCTGATTTTGTCTAACAAGTCGTTCTGGATCTATACCCTCGGATTCAGTGCTGCATTGGGATCATTTTTCGTGTTCTTTTCTACTGCGCCCCGTGTACTCATGAGCCTTGCAGGTTTTTCTCAGATAGAATTCAGTATCGCCTTTGCGACAGTTGCTCTGGTCATGATCGCTGTGACGCGTTTCGCGAAATTGTTCGTGGCACGTTGGGGTATTCAGGGAAGTTTCTTGCGAGGTTTATTGGTTATGATGGCGGGAGCGATTATTTTAGCGGCTTGCGCTGTTTTCTCTAAACCCTCGTTTATGACATTTGTGATACCAATGTGGTTGATTGCGGTGGGTATGGTGACAGTGGTTTCGGTGACGGCAAATGGCGCGCTTCGGGATTTTGGGGATGCCTCGGGTACGGCTGTTGCGCTGTACTATTGTATTCAAAGTCTGATTGTCGGTGGTGTGGGTACGTTAATGACGTTGGTGCTGTCTGGTGATACCGTTTGGCCGCTGGTGGCTTATTCCTTCGGAATGCCAGCTATCAGTTTCATCGCATTCGCTGTCTTGAAACAGAAAACAAAATGAAAAAACAGTTGTTTTCTTCGGCACTCTTGCTGTTTTTTCATCGTGATCAAAGCATTTTATTGTATGTGCAGCCGGAAGGCTGCACAACGGGCAATCGTCACCGTTAAAACTGGCTGATCGCTAAATTAATGGCTAGCGCGATAAAGATGAAACTGGTTATTTTATTTAAAACAGTTTGTATTGAGGGTTTGTTAGCTAAAATATCATTTAAAAAACCCGATAAATAAGAGATTAATGTAAAAACGAAAAATGCAATAATGGCAAATAGTAGCCCCAAATATAATAGTTGAAATGGAATGGGTATTGTATTCTTGCTGTTAATGGTAAATTGAGGGAGAAAAGCCAAAAAGAAAATAATCACTTTAGGATTTGATAAATTCATTATCAATCCTTTTTTAATTAATTGATTTGTCTGGTTAAATTTCTCATTACTGGTTTTTAAGCAAGCAGGCTTTGCATTGAAAGCTCCCCAAGCAAGATAACTTAAATAAATCACACCCAATATTCTGATGATTTCAAACGCGACAGCATTTGCGCGTATCATGGCTGAAATACCGAGTGAAACCAAAGAGGTATGTATTAATAATCCAATACATAGCCCAATGGTAATTGATACCCCTGCTTTACGCCCATTTATCGCTGATTGACTCAGCACTAAAATATTGTCAGGGCCGGGCAACAGACATAAAAATGTTGAGATACTGATGAATGCAATAAGTGTTTCCATGGGGATCATTGATATTTCCAATATTATAATTAGTTAATTTTTTTGAATTTAAAATTATGCTTATCATTATTTTATTGAAAGTGATTTTGATATAAAAATGGGAAAATCTACTGATCAGCATGAATTATTTTCATACCCTGTTTTATTGTTCTGTCCAGATGAGACTGGATTAAAGGAAAGCAAATCTCTCTGAACCATTGATGTTCTGGATCTTGGTGATGTTTGGCGTGCCACAGTAAGTAGTACCTATGTGCCTGAACTTCAAAGGGTAAGCGCTTTACCCGCAAATCATGATGTTGGGCGAAATCCGCAGCGATATGAAGTGGTAGGGTTAACAAGGTATCTGTCTTTAATAATAATTCTATAGCAGATTGGAAAAATGGAACGGTGGCGAAAATATGACGTTTTAGGTCCATCATCGCTAACTCATGATCTACAGGGCTATTTTTATCTCCGCCCCCGCTGATCAGGATATGCCGCCCATTGATATAATCATCAATCGTCATCTCTTTATCAGAGTGGGCTGCGGTATTTCTGAATACAACAGCCAGTTGATCTTCTGCCATTAACTTACCGTATAAATTATCCGGTATCGTATCAGCAATTGTCGTGACTAAATCGATATGTTGTTCGGCAAATTTATTTAAATTTTCTTTATGCCACAATGTATATTCAAGGCTTGCATTAGGTGCATCGGTTTCAATGCGGTGAAATATAGACGGTAAAATGGATTGGGCAACATAGTCACTGGAAGCTAAGGTAAATACCCTTTTGCAAGAGCCTGGCTCCATTGATTCAGGGGCATATAAATCATCTAATTGCTGCATCAAAATAGGAAGTTGCGCTTTCAGTTTTTCTCCTTTTTGGGTGAGGATGAATTTATTTGCTTCTCTCACAATAATTTTGTCATGAAAGTCTTCACGGAGCTGATTCAATGTCTTGCTCATTGCAGACTGCGTGACATTTAATTGCTTTGCGGATTCAGTCAGATTCAGTGTTTGCAGTATTGAAACTAAAGCAGGGAGTAATTTGTAATTATTCAAGATGCCATTTCCATGAAGAATCATGAGATTATGATAATAAATAGATATCATTAACGATTAAATTTCTTAGTGAGTCACCATAGTGATACTCCCCCCACATAAATGCAAATGGTTACCTCAGAAAATAAAAAATAATATAACAAATTACGTTGAATACTTGTTTGTTTAAAAAAGCATTTTGCAGGAGAAGTTATATGAATGACCATTATGATGTTTTGATTATGGGAGCGGGAGTTTCTGGCATTGGTATGGCTTGCCATTTAGCCAGAGAGTGTCCCAATAAAAAAGTTATTCTCTTGGAGCGTCGTCAGGCTATCGGTGGTACATGGGATTTGTTTCGTTATCCGGGGATTCGTTCAGATTCAGATATGATGACTTTTGGTTATAAATTCCGTCCTTGGACCGGGATCAGTGTGTTTGCTGACGGAGATTCAATTAAACGTTATGTGAATGAAACAGCAAAAGAATATGGGATTGATAAAAAAATACAGTTTGGTTTAAAAATCACTCATGCAGATTGGTCTGGCTCGACGGGTCAATGGCGTGTGACGGCGCTTGAGGAAGCCACGGGTGAAACCCATACTTTTACGTGTAATTATCTGATCGCGGCGACAGGTTATTATAACTATGATGAGGCTTATTTACCTGACTACCCAGGCATTAATGACTTTAAAGGGCCGGTGGTTCATCCTCAGCATTGGCCGGAGGAATTGAATTATAAAGGGAAGAAAGTCGTTGTTATTGGCAGTGGTGCTACGGCTGCAACATTAGTGCCGGCAATGGCGAAGGATACAGCCCATATCACGATGCTGCAACGTTCGCCCAGTTACTACTTATCTGTTCCTGAAAAAGACAAAATATCTCAATTTCTCGGTAAATTCATGCCGGAACGCTGGGTTTATACCATCAGCAGAAACCGTAATCTTTTTCTGCATCGTTTACTGTATAAAAGCAGCCGGCATGTACCGACCTTGTTAAAATCGTTCTTGCTGTCATCGGCCCGCAAAAGGGTTGGGCCAAATTTCAATATGAATCATCTGACGCCTAAATACATACCTTGGGATGAGCGCTTGTGCGTAATTCCTTCCGGTAATTTTTTAAAAGTCCTGAAAGAGGGTAAAGCCTCTATTGTGACTGATTATATTGAACGTTTTACTGAAAATGGCATCTTGCTGAAATCCGGTCAAAAATTACCGGCTGATATTATCGTTTCCGCCACAGGGCTGAAATTATCCGTCCTTGGTGGCATTGAAATTTCCATTGATGAGAAAAAATTACAGGGCAACGAACGTATGCTCTACAAGGGAACATTAGTCCAAAACATCCCGAATTTTGCTTATTTATTTGGTTATACAAACAGTTCCTGGACATTGAAAATTGATCTCTCTGCAAATTACGTTTGTCGTTTATTGCAAGAAATGGATCGCCGTGGTGCCAAGTCAGTTATTCCTTGCGCCCAATCGGATGAAATGCTGAAACATGAAAATATTTTTGGCGAGTTGCAGCCGGGTTATGTTAAACGTGCAGATGAAGGTCTTCCGCGTCAGGGAAGAAGCCCAAACTGGCATGTACCACATGACTATAAAAAGGATGTAGAGGTACTGATTAAGCAGCCAGTGGATGATGCAGCATTAAAGTGGACGTAATCACTGAATTCGATAAAGTATAAAATTAATTATCATGAATTGATGTCAGGGCGCTTTCGGCTGTGGTTGAACACGATGATCAGCCTGTAATAGAACGGGCTGAAATCGACTAATCAGATTGGATCTGATTCAGCGCATGGCGAGCATGTGCCGCTTGAAGGCATTCATGAAGCATCTTGATGAGTTCTTCATCAGAAAGGCGTTTATTATTTGCTTTGAGCGTGCCGAAAAACTTGCAGACCATACGGTTTCTTTTCTTTTCTTTTGTAATGAAAATCCGCCGGAAAATGTTTTATGTATAATTTCCGGGTATTCCACATGATCGGCAGATTTAAGCATTAATACCTTGGAACCATTCATGCTGACTCAATCAAAATCGGCAATATTGTGAAGTGGATAAGCTTTCTTAAAGCCAATCCCGCTTATGGTGGCAGCAGTGAGGATGATGGCTTCATTTTGGCTGCGTTTTCTTATCATGAATGAACATAGGGCGACAAAACAGCGGCAATGAAACCTATCCATAGCCCTGAGAAATCACCCCTGATGAGAAGCTAAACAGCATAAATCCTATTGTTGCCGCGATAATAAGGGCCGTTGCTGATACAAGGATGAATGCCAGTTGCGTTTCAATACGCGCTTTCGTGGTTGGATGGGTATCTGTCGGGTGGGTTGCCCCGATTCAGGAATGCCATTTTTGCGCAGATTATTGATATTGCCATAATCCGGGGGCTTCTTCTGGGGTAACAGACTTACCTAAAAGGTGGGAAGCTGAAGGTTAGAACATGGCAAAACAGTATTTAAGTTTTGCTATGCCTTTGATAATGCACCGTAGGATTGCCAATCCACCCAGCAGCAATGACAATATGCTTCCCCCATGTGTTTATATATCATTTGTTTTTTATTCACTTGAACACGCTTATATCCTTCGTTTTTCAATCTGTATCTTGAAATGCATTGGCTATATAAATAATTTTTTCAAAAATACCGATAATATCTCTGGTTAACGCCCAGTGAAATTGATTTTTTAAGGTAGTGTGAAATAATTTTATTAATTTAGAGTAGAGCTGGTCGTTAAAATTTGCATATCATATGATTAAAAGTATCGTCTTTTTATTCTATTTTAGATATGAAAGTTTCTATGGTGAGAGTAAAAATAACCAAAGGTGACTTTTTTATAGTTTATTATTCATAATTCTGTGGAATGGGAATAATATAATATTCCTCATTATCTTAATCTGACGGTTTGTCATGCTTTAAATTACTATTAATCGAAATATCAATCATATAGTGTTAGAAAAAGTACATTAAATAAGGAATGCGTGATGCGGGCAGACAGGATGGTTTCTTTAAGCTCATCTTGGGCAGTAAGTCATGTACCCATCAAAAACGGTTAATTGTGTTGCTATTATGTCTGCTAGTGAATGGTTATTTAAATCCTGTTAGAATTCGCGGGATGAAATAAACATTATCGTAGTGAATTAACATAAAATAACACTAACAGGTTAATTGAATGGAAAGTAAGTACCTGAAAATTAATGTGCTACGCAAGATTGATGATTTGTTAATGGCTCATGAGCCGAATGGCAGCACAGGGATAAAGCGATTTATTTTAGAATTTCTTTTCTTTGGGTTGATTAATGCGCGATCGTGCTTATTTGCGGGTTTCTTTTTTTTGGCTTTATTTCTGGTTCCGACGAAGGGCATCTTAGGTATACCGCGTTATGATGTGCTACTCATATTTGCAGTCTCTTTTCAAGCATTCCTGATGTGGTCAAAACTCGAAACATGGGATGAGCTGAAAGCGATTTGCGTCTTCCACTTGGTGGGTTTCATCATGGAGCTATTCAAAACATCAGCAGCAATAAGTTCGTGGCAATATCCTGATCCCGCGCTGACTAAACTTTGGGGAGTCCCGTTATTCACGGGTTTTATGTATGCCGCCGTAGGGAGCTACATTATCCAGTCATGGCGCTTTTTTAAGGTACGTATTGAGCATTACCCGCCGTATTGGATGGCAACGCTGGTGGCACTGGCAATTTATATCAATTTCTTCAGCCATCATTATATTAGTGATTACCGCTGGTACTTAACGGCATTTATTTTTGGTTTGTATGCGCGTGGTACGGTTTTTTACACGCCATTGGATAAAGAACGCAAAATGCCGCTATTACTTGCTTTTATACTGATTGGCTTTTTTATTTGGCTGGCTGAAAACTTCGGGACGTTCTTTGGGATCTGGCAATATCCTCATCAGTTAGGTGCCTGGTCTGCTGTCCACGCAGGAAAATGGGGGGCATGGTCATTATTGGTCGTTGTTACCTTTACGATTGTTGTTCACCTTAAACATATCAAAGCGAATGTCGCCATCTCCCGTTAATGTTGTGAAATGGGAATACGGTAATATTCCCAATTCATCTCACATCAATGGTTCGTCATATTCCATTTTTTGGATAGCCAAGAGAAAGATAATCCTGCGATTGCACCAAAAATATGCCCTTCGGTTGAAATGTCTTCTTGTAATGGCAATAGCCCTAAAGCAATTCCGCCGTAGTAAATGAACACCAAAATGGCAAAGAATAAATCTTTCGCCCTTCTCAGAAAGTAAGCATTCGCCAGCAATAATCCCCACAAGCCAAAGATCCAGCCACTGGCCCCGATATGAATGGCGGTTCGGCCAAATAGCCAGACCAGAATGCCTTCCATAAAGATAATAAACAGACTGGCGAGCACATAGTAACGGATGGAGTGAGTCATCAGTAATGCGCTGAGGACTAACAACGCGGGAAGATTACTGAACAAATGCCCCCAGCTACCATGCAGGAAAGAAGAGAATGGAATGCCAATCAGCCCTTGGGTGTAACGCGGAATAATACCGAACTTATTTAATGAACCATAGGTTAAGGTATCCAGCAGCTGGATGATGATAAATATTGACGCGAGCCCGATTAGGATGTAAAGGCGTTTTTGTAGCCATATTTTCACTGTAATTATTACCTTGTCATTTAGACTTTATCCCCTTTGTCTTTCAAGTTGCCTCTTTGTTGGCTGCGTTCATTCACTCCGGCCACCATTTTTATAAACACACGGTTATCTATGCTTCCGGGGATGTCTGAGAGGCACCTGCCTCTCGACCCCTGGCCAGCCTTTGGCCGGGCAAATTCGTTCCCGACGAATTTGTCACTCTCTTGCCGCCGCGATGCAACTTGAAATCCATTGGGTGTTACTAAAAAGTAACGATTTTCCGAGGAAATTATTTCCTGTCAACCAGTTTCCAACATGCTGGTTTGTTGGGCTAAAGAGAGTGCTCATCTTTATTCTGACAACAATAAGTTCACTCAATCTATTGATTCAGCCACGGGGAATGGGTACTCCAAAAAATAATATTAACGCCCAGGTATTCTTCTGCAAATTTGATAAATTCTTGCTGAGTGAATTTCTTTTTAGTTTGAGGGTTTGTATAAGTGAGAGTGGGTTCCTGAATCGCCATTGCAACAAGAGCCAGTTTGTTTTTGTATTGATGGAAAAAAGGGTATGAATTTTTCATTTGTCCCTTCTTATAAGGAACGATATCAGGCCCTCCCAATCCAATATTGTTTTTCTGTGCAATCTCAAACAGGCGGGACATATAGTTATGGTCGTTATTCCATTCGCAGGGCCAGAAATTAACATATTGTACAACATACGATTTTTTAAAGACTTTTCTGGCAAATAAAATGTTATCGATAGTGGCTGAAAAGTATTTATCGCAAGTAAAGCCGGCATTTTCTTTTTTCAGGTCAATATCAATGGCTGTTTCAGGGAGATTAATGCCCGTGATTTTTCCATCCAATTCGGTAGCCAAGGCCGACAAAAGATGTTGATACCGTTCTCTTAATGCCTCATTCCACTGTGCCGCAGCCCAGCCTTGAGCAGGCGATTTACCTTCACCCGGATTGTCAGATTGCGCGATCAAACCGCCACGATATTGAGGTTCTTGCAATAAGTAGAGCGGAATGTTTCTGTGGGTTGGTTCAAAAAAACGGTCTTGGATCTGAATAAAAAGCTTTTTATTCATTTTGTTAAGTACTGATAGATCCTTTTTTATCGCGGAGAAATCATATTCGCCTTGTGATTTTTCCAATTGTTTCCAAGTATAGATTATCTGTACGCCGTTAATATCTGCTCTTGCAAGCAACGGGCCTAATTCTTCAAGTTCTCCTGAGGATGTATATAGATAATTTTGGGGAGTTACAGCCAGCGAGTTACCCCCATAAAAGCAAAAAATAAGAAAGATTGTAATAATTCGCATATCCGTGTCCTTTTCATGGTGATGCTACAATTTTTAGCAACAACAAAAGGCAACTATTCCCCGCAGGCATTGTTTTTTATCATGAATGTGAATTCAGGTGATCCTGAATGCAAGCGTTACAGTTGCCCATTGACGCCAAGATTATCGACGCTGCCTTGCACTCTGTAAATCCCCAACTTATTCCACAAACCAGCAGAATAAAAATCACCACAGCCGTAATCATTATTTCCATTTCTTTTTGTGGCCTTAACGAGTTTTTTAAACTATCAGCACCCAATTCCCCCGTTGTTTTCGACGGGGTTCTTGATGACATGGCTTTATTACACTACTTTGAATTCCCCAATGCCTGAACACTCTCAACTAAATCCGCGAGTTGAGCGACAACACGATCCCCAACATCTGCATTGTCGCCACCCAGCGCTTTATTGCGCATGAAATCGCGTTTGATTTGTTGCCAGCGCAGTGCTTCTTGCGGGGTCATTGTGCCGCGGATTTCTGCCAGTTTGAGGAGGTTTTCTTCCGCTCCGCTGGTCAGCAGTTGGGCTTCACCCAAATAGTGATCATCAATGATGCGCCGAATTTCCGCATCATTCATGACAGCAGAAACTTTTTCACTGAGCTTGTTCATATTGCGGTAGCTGCCCTGCAATTTGAATGGCGGCTCTGTCCGATATTTATCCGATTGCGCGGCGCTGATGATGTATTGTTGGTTCACCTTGAATACGATATCCCGCATCATCAGCAGGCGTTCAAGTATCGCGACGATTTCAGTGATCTCCGCTTCACTGTAAGGATAACTCAGTTCATTGGTGGAGAAGGGTTTACCCATCGCTTTGTCGATAAACCGGTACAGATCGTTCATATCGCGCAATGCCAGAGGCGCCAGTACCGGGTTTGATGTCAGGCTGTTCTCGATATAGCTCAGCGTAAATGCCTCTTCCATGCCGCCCAGCACTTCACCGAGGTTATAAATATCGGCGCGGTTTGCCAGCATATCCGGTATTTTGAACAGCTCACCAGATTCGGTATAAGGGTTGCCCGACATAACGACACAGAACTTTTTACCGCGCATATCATAGGTTTTTGTCTGGCCTTTCCAGACCCCTTCAATGCGCCGTGTACCATCACACAGGGAAATAAACTTTTGCAGGAATTCCGGATTGGTGTGCTGGATATCATCCACATACAGCATGACGTTGTTACCCATTTCCAACGCCAAATTCAGTTTTTCCAATTCTTGCCGGGCGGTCACATTTGGCGCTTGGGCGGGATCGAGTAACAAGACATCATGCCCCAATGCCGGTGCGTTGATCTTCATAAAGATCAAACCCAGCCGATTGGCGATATATTCCATCAAGGTTGTTTTGCCGTAACCGGGCGGGGAAATCATCAGTAACATCCCCATTAAATCTGTTCGCTTGCCCTCACCGAGAGCACCTATTTGTTTGGCAAGGTTGTCACCAATCAACGGCAGATAAACATCGTTGATGAGTTTATTGCGCACAAAGGAGCTGAGTGGCCGGGCTTTGAATTCATGCAGTCGCAGGGACTGGCGTTGCTGGCTTAAAACCTGTTGGCGCAATTCCTGATAATGATGGTAGGCAGGAATAAACACTTTTCGCTGGTTGCGCATTCGGCAGAAATAATCATCAAGGCTCAGGGTCAGTGTCTGGTTGACGATAGAAGGGTGTTCCCCGATTAAATCGGTGACGGTAAAGTGCAGGTCGGCCTCACTGAAACGCGTATTTATTGTTTTATCCAATAAAACCAGTGCCACGGATTCAGAAATATAACCTTTCAACGGCGCGAATTCAGACAAAGTACAAAGCCCGTTCAGCCAGTTTTCCACCAACATCCAGCGCTGAGCGAAACGTTGCCCGAGATTCTGCTGTGAGTGGTTGAAATCTCCCCACATATGGGCTTTTTCCAGTGCAGATTGCAACCCTTCCAGTAACGTTCTGGCATATTTGCTGAAATTGAATTCCACGGTGGCCCGGCTTAATGCCAGACTCAGATACTCCGCTGCCTGTGTCTGCTGGTAAGGTTCACACTTGAGCGGATGGCGTTCAAGGAACAGGCTGAGTTCCGCTTCAATTTCAGCCTGTAGATCCAGTAAACCGGCATCATTGCGGAAAAGCTGATAAATGTTGGTACAGGTACGGGCACGTTCAGGCCACAGTGCTGGCTGCTCTTCGTGTTGGATTTGTTCCCAGAAAAGCACGGCAATTCCTCTGGCATGAGGGTTGAAACGCAAAAGATCGGCGCTTTCTCCGACAGGAATGAGTTTACGCAAGATTGCGACGGCGTCATGGTCATGAATTCCTTTTTCATGGCCCTCTTTATAGCGGGGAGCGGCAAAATCACGCACGGTTTTTTCCAGCATATCTGGTTTGCTTAACAATGACTTAAGCCCGTCCAGCGTCAGGCTATCCAGCTCTTTACTGGCTGCGTAAATCATGGAATAAGCCAGATACTCAGCGCGATAGACCTGTGGTGATTCTGATTCAAGGGCTATGGACCAATAGGGTTTCAGTGACTCAGTTCTGGGCTGTCGATGGGTTCCTGATAATCCGTTCCGGTCAGGTGCAGATAGAGGTGATCGCCCCGTGGCAGGATTGTGAGATCCAGCTCTTGGGTATTGACGCTGAAACGGTGGCGCGGGCCAAATTTGATAACGTTGCCGCCATTTTCATAGATTTCTGTTTTGTCCCGCAGGCTGCGAATGGCCTGATCCCTCGCGGCCTTGAATTTGGCATCGATATCGTCCGCTTTTACGCTGTCTTTCAGTTCCCGTAAGCGTTCAATGATTTCACGGGTTTTCAGCGATAGGGTATCGGAAGCAAAGAAGGCATTCAGTTCATCGAGGGATGAAAATTTTGCTGTCCGGCGGATGATGCTGTCCAGCAAGCGCTCTGCCGCCACCTGCAAATTCTGGGTCTTGCGCTGACGCTCATCCAGCAGTGACTGTTTGTGCGTTTCAAAGGTTTCCAGCAGCTCTTCACGTTTGTCCAGAATGTCATTCAGGAACTCATCGTGATCACTGAATTGGGTTTCCAGCTCTTCCAGCTGGACTAACAGGCGGGAAAGTTGTTCATCACAACGTTCCGGATCGGTGGAGAGGGTCAGGGCATTGGTGATCCCTTGGCTGAACAGTTTAAATTGAGCGCCAAATTGGGCTATGGATTCAACTGCCCCTTGCTCTTTTCTGCGTTGTTGCAGTCTGGCCCGGGCTTGGTTCAGCAAGGCATAAATTTCGGAAATTGACTCGATGATGTGGGTTTGCTGGGTTGTGTCCTCGAATTTCAGTGAGGCCATCAGGTTCGACAGCATATCCAGATCGGCGGACATTTTTTCCATGCCTGCCAGTGGCTCGGCGAGCTGGGATCGGTTGGCGGCAACCTGAACCTGTTGTGCCAGTTCCTGTAATTGCAGGGTAAAAGGCTGTAATGCTTTTTCGCTGGCAAGGAATTCTGCGGTCGCCAGTGAAATGCGCTGCTGGCTGCCAGCCAGCTGCGTTTCCATTTCATCAAGGAGAGACAGGTCAATATAGCGATGATCGCGAAGTGTGATTAAGTGACCACGCTGGATGCTCAGGCTGTTTAAGGCGTCGATAAATTGATGCGTTTCTGTCCAGCTTTCCGGCAGCATCGCAGACAGCAATGCTTTCTGGCGCGATGTCGCTTCATTCATGGCGCGGGTAGACTGACGGCGGATGCTTTCTACTTTTTCGTATTCATCCAGAACCTTTTCACCCGTATTGGCAATCTCTTTCAACAATAAAGAGATATTCAGGCTTTGTTCGTCATTCAGCCAATAATAGATATCGACCAGACGGCGGGCATCCTGACAGAGTTTTTCGTAGAGCAGGGAGGAAATTTGCTGTTGTTCGATTTCCTTGGCGATATGGTAAAGGTCGGAAATCCCCCGAACCAACTCTGCATTGCCGATGCGCCCCAAAAAGCTGTTTTTTGCCGGCTGGCGGGCCGCATATTCGTCAGAATAGAACGGTGTTTGCCAGATTTGCATGGGATGAATGCGGGTCGGCTCTTCTGATTGCCCTTCAAACAGTACCATCTGACCGTTTTCCAGCATGGCATAGCCATGGCCAAACAGCGGATTTTGCAGTTTGCGTTCGATCAGGTTGTAATTGAACAGAGCCAGCCGTCCCCCTTTGGGTTCGTAAAAAATGTACATGACATCTTCGCCATTCGGAGAACGGCGAACACGGCGGAAACGCATGCCATCCATTGATTGGTCGAACGTTTTATATTCCCCATTTTGCAGATAATAGCCACCGGGAAAGATAATGCCGTGATCTTCCGGCAATTGAATGCAGGCTAAACCGATGGCATCAATACGTTGTACGGTCTGGGCCAATGTGTTGTAGACCAGATAACGCCAGGATTCTTCGCGATAAGGCCGGATTTTCAGCAAGATCAGGCTGCCGGTCTGAGCATATTCAATCTGGGCATCATCCAATGACTGGGTTTTATCCAATACGGATTCCCGATAGATCCCCAAACCATCTTCGGTGTTGTTTTCACATTTAATGGTCAGATCGCCGCCAATGGTTTCCACAAACACGGTATCCAGAATGTTCATATGTGGATAACGGCCATTCACGGTGTTTTCCCGCGTGGTTTTCTGCCATTCAAAATCATAAGCAGGGGGCAGGGCGATATCGCGTTCGCCGCGATTATCGATATAGGTTATTTCTGTTTTATCGCTGGAAATGGCCCAACGAAACACCCGGATATCCGTAATTCTTTCACCAATCTGGAAGCTGGCGAGAAGTTTGCCATCACGCTCAACCAATTCCAGCAATTGGGTGTTTTTGTAGTAAGTATAAAGCTCGTGGAAGTCTTGTACGAAGCTGGTGATATTGAGGAATGTGCCTGCCAGCGGAACGGATTCCGCATCATACTCGTCATTTTCTTTCTTGAGTTTGTACAGGGAAAACACATCTTCAACCCGTGTCTCTTTTTTTAAGCCGAGGAATACGTTGTAGCCAAACAGCAGCCAATTGCCGACGCGCACAATATCACGGGCAACACAGTTGTTTTCTGTCCGGATGCGGATGCGCCCGATAACGTCAGTTTGGTTTTTGCCGAATTCTTCCAGACGGCGTGTATTCAGCAAGCTGACTTTTTCATGCAGTTGCTGGCCTTGCTCAGACAGGCGATTGCGTAAGATATCGTAGGCACCGCCTTCTGCGACGGCATTATCCAATAATTCCTGTTCACGATTATTCACTTGGCTATCTGACATGGCGTATCACGTTTCCTTGCTCAAGATTGATTTTAATGACGTAAAAGCGGGTTTTGGGTGCACTGTACAGATATTCCGGAGGGTCATTTTTTTTATGATCATTCCGTAGGGAGTAGTGCAGGGAAAATCCGCCACAGATAATTTTGTAAAGGGTTCTGTGACGGATGAGTGTTGTTTATGACTCTTCAGAGATGCCTTTGTTCGGGGTCTTTTTATTTGAACCGAACATGTTAACCAGAGATTGCACTTCAGGGTTTTGCAGGAGTGAATCGAGGTTCAGCTTTGATTCCCCAACTTCTTTCCCTTCGTTTCCTTTCTCTCCGTTTCCTTTTTCTCCTTTGCCTGCCAGCAGTTTCTGCACGGCATCTTTTACCAGCGGGCTTTTATCTACGACACCATTGATGGCTTTGCCCACACTGAGTGCCTTGGAGAAGGTATTGAAGAAGCTGCCGTCACCCCCCACGATATCAATATTGGTTTTGCTGAGTGCTGCTGCCAGTACTTCGGCTTGTTCTTTGGCAATTTCTTTGTTGGCTGCAATCGAAGCCATTGCTTGCTCGAAGTTCTTCTCAAGCTGCATGCGGAATTCTTCATGATCGCGAGCGGTATCGTTGAGATTGCCCATTGCGGTGAATTTGTCAGTCAGACCATCGGCTTCGGCTTTCAGACGCTGACGGATAACCTCAGCTTGCGCTGAACCAAGCTGGCCCTCCCCACGAGCCTGCGCCACCAGTTTTTCTTCCAGTACCTTCGCGTCTACCAGACCCAGTTTTTCTTTGGCGTTGGCTTGCTGTTCATCGCCCCGCGCCTGTGCTGCCAATTTCTCTTCCAACACTTTCGCCTCAGCAAGGCCTTGTTTTTCGGAGGCGTCGGCCTGAGCTTCCAGAACGCGGGCTTCTGCCAGCCCTTTTTCTTGTGTACCACGGGCTTCTGCCAACAGTTTTTCCGCAATCACATGCGCCTGCACCAGCCCTTCTTTTTCTTCCGCTTCGGCTTTGGCTTGGCGGATACGCGCTTCGGCCAGACCTAACGCCGCTTCTTCGGCTTCAATACCTTCCGCCATGCGTTTTTTCGCTTCTGACTGTTTGGCGGCAGCTTCCAGCTCGGCCTGAGCCATGGTACTGATTTCCAGTGCCTTGAATTTAGCACTGTTTTCATCTGCCTCGGCTTGTTTGACCTGACGCACCAGCTCTTGTTCTGCTTTGGCCTGAGCCTGAATAATCGTGATTTGTTTCTGGCGATCCGCATCAGAAATCAGGCGGACTTCTTTAATGCGTTCTTCTTCCTGTGCGACGGTTTTCTCAACGGCAACACGTTCACGGATCACGTTAGAAATATTTTTACGTTCTTCTTCCAGTACTTTTTCTTTATCGATCCGCTGGAGTTCGACTTCTCGTTCACGGGAAACAATTTCCAGCTCCTGTGCCCGAGTCACTTTCTCCATCTCGATGATAACGGCTCGTTCGCGGTTTTGTTGTGCCACTTCCACTTCACGCAGACGGTTTTCCTCGCGAATTTCGATTTCTTGCTGAGTCTGGATACGTGCCTGTTCTGCTTTCAGGCGCTCTTCTTCTTTGACTTTCAGTGTCTCGGCTGCTTCTCGGGCACGAATGCTCTCAATTTCACGTTTCTGACGAGCTTCAGCATCTGCCTGCTGGCGTTCCAACGCCAAACTGGCTTCACGGGTTTCTACGTTTTTCTTCTGGATAGCCAGTTCTTGGTCGCGCTCTTTCTGGTTGGTTTCAATATTGTGGATGGCGGTGATTTCGGTGATTTTGCGAATACCTTCCGCATCGAAAATATTGTTCGGGTCCAGTGAGTTTTTCGGGGTTTGCTCCAGATAGTCGATGGCAACATCTTCCAGCGCGTAACCGTTCAGATCTTTGCCGATGACATCAACAATGCGGTCACGGAAGTTCTGGCGATCTTCAAACAATTTTGACAGTTCAAATTGTTTACCAACGGTTTTCAGCGCTTCTGAGAATTTGGCGCTGAACAGTGCATTAACGGCATTATGGTCGGAAGCGCGATCAACACCGATAGATTTAGCCACTTTCAGGACATCTTCAGTGGTTTCATTAACACGCAGGTAGAAGGCAACCGTAATGTCTGCACGCAGGTTATCTTTGCAGATCAGGCCATCTTTACCACGGCGATCAACTTCCAGCGTCAGCAGAGAAATGCGCATAAATTCTTTTTTGTAAATCACCGGATAGACCAGCGCACCAGTGAAATGGACTTTTGGCTGTGCTGACATATCATTGACGATCAGCGCTGTTCCTTGTGGCACTTTGATATAAAACGCTTTAAAAAGGCCAAAGAAACCGAGAATGACGATAATCACCGTTGCAATGATGATCAAAAAAGGCATGAAATCTGCCAAGGCAATATCCGACATGTATTTCTCCATTTTATTTTGAGGCGAACTGGTTTGGGGTTGGCGGATAACGCACCAGAAACCCCAGAACTTAAGTTGCTATTCATCCATGACCAGAATGTTGAATGAGACATGTCAGATAGCAAGTTTTACGGCAACGATTAAATCGTAAATAGCGGCGGGTTAACCGTGACTATTACAATTGAAATTCATCTTCACTGACTACGGTGTAACTGTGCGTCGCAGCGTCATAGCTAATGAGTACGACACGATCACCGCGGGAAATACCATCACTTTCCGGGGCGCGTACCTGTAAGATCAGACTGGCACCGTGATTATCCATCAGGGCTTCACCACGTTGTTCTGTCACAATCGGGGAACGGACTTCAGCGACTTTGCCGAGTAGATCGTCAGCACTGTTGGTGTGATTGAGTTTGGCCAGTTTCGGTTGCAATGGGCGCAATAACATTGTTGTCAGCAGTAATGCAACGAAACACACGATAAAGAAAGTGGCGGTTCCAAGTAAATAACGGATCACATCAGTTTCAATGAAACGCAGCATCAAATGTACGCTGAAATAACTTAAGGGCCAGCCAATCAGGGTAATCAACGTAATAATGACAGTAACCGGAATTCCTATAAGGCCGAGTTTTGTCAGCCAGCCAGGGCAGATGCATCGAAACTATCTACATCGATGTTTAAGATATCAATATCGAGTAAACCAACAGCAGCGCATATCCAATAAAACAAAACAATCAACAGTAGCCCACTGAAAATCACAACAGGGAAAGCTAAGCAGTTTTGAAAAAAAAGATCCATCAGAATGCTGTCTCAATATGATAATGATTATTAAATAATACTTAATTAAAACATTTTTTGAAATAAGTGAATCGAGGAAAAAAGGGCTTTTTTGAAGCATATCGCAGAATAAGATGGGACTGATTCATTTATTTTAATTATAGATTTTTGGGGGCTAAACAGGATTGGCTTTTACGTTTAACCATATTTTCAATATTGGCTGTTGTTATTTTTTTATTCAGTTTGAATGGCGCTCAGATGCAGAAGCCTTTCGGATGGTACAGAACGGGCCTTTTCCCTTCATTCCGGTTGTCACTGAACCGAACACATTCAAGATAAACGATATAAAAATGTTCAAAAGAAAGTTGTCAGCACCAGAAAGTTGATTTATTGTAATGTTATATTGTAACATTTTATGGCAATTGAGAGTTTTATGAACCAGGGAATCCATCCTAACTATCGGGTTGCTGTCTTTCATGACGCAAGTGTTGACGCTTATTTCAAAGTGGGATCAACGATTAATACACCGAAAACCATAACGTTGGAGGGAAAGGAATACCCTTACGTGACAATCGAGGTTTCAGCAGAATCGCACCCTTTTTATAGCGGTAAACAACGGAGTGTCTCGCAAGAGGGGAGTACGGAACGTTTCCAGAAAAGGTTTGGCCGCTTTTTGGCAGTAAATAAATAAGTAAATTAAGTAAATAAATAAATAAGTAAATAAATGAAGGATAGGACCCATGCAGGTACTGAGTTCACTGAAAACCGCAAAGCAACGTCACCCTGATTGCAAAGTTGTTCGCCGCCGTGGTCGGTTGTATGTCATCTGTAAAGCTAATCCGCGTTTTAAGGCGGTTCAAGGCAAGAAAAAGAAACGCTAATCAATAAGCCTACAGCTCTGCTGTAGGTTTTTCCTTCTATTTTATCTATTCTGGAATTTATAAACCTACTTCAATGGATTTGAAAAAACAGGCCTGAAAATATCCAACGCATCCAAGTAAAAATAGGGCGGCCATCGTTCATAAATATACTTGCACCTTTCGCTATATTTTGTCAGTTTTAGTGCTGTCAGCGGTGTCTGACGAACATCTTTCAAGACAGGGTAAATATGATGAAAAACGTAGGTTTTATTGGCTGGCGTGGTATGGTCGGCTCAGTATTGATGCAGCGGATGATGGAAGAACGGGATTTTGACGAAATAAATCCGGTTTTCTTTACCACGTCCCAGCATGGATTATCTGCACCGCAGTTTGCAATAAATAGCACTGGTAAATCAGGTACATTACAGAATGCTTTTGATATCGACGCATTGAGCGCACTGGATATTATCATTAGCTGCCAGGGCGGGGATTATACCAATGAAGTTTATCCTAAACTGAGATCAACGGGTTGGCAGGGATATTGGATTGATGCCGCGTCTTCCCTGCGTATGAATGATGAAGCGGTCATTATTCTCGATCCGGTTAACCATCAGCACATTCAAAGCAGCCTGAATAAGGGTATTAAAACGTTTGTTGGTGGTAACTGTACGGTCAGTTTAATGCTGATGTCATTGGGGGGATTATTTGCCAATGATTTGGTTGAATGGGCGTCGGTATCAAGCTATCAGGCGGCTTCCGGAGGTGGTGCGCGCCATATGCGCGAATTGCTGGTGCAAATGGGAATGCTGCATCAGCAGGTTGCTGGGGAGTTACAAGATCCGGCTTCTGCAATTCTGGATATTGAAAAACGTGTCACGGATTTTACCCGCAGCGGTGCATTGCCGACGGATCAGTTTGGTGTCCCTCTGGCTGGCAGCCTGATCCCATGGATTGATAAGGCGCTGGAAAATGGGCAGAGCCGTGAAGAGTGGAAAGGTCAGGCCGAAACCAACAAGATCCTGAACACAGGCAATAATATTATTCCAATTGATGGCCTGTGTGTCCGTATTGGCGCATTGCGCTGCCATAGTCAGGCATTTACCCTGAAATTGAAAAAAGACATCCCGCTCCATGAAATTGAAACACTGTTGGCTTCGCATAATGATTGGGTTCGTGTCATCCCCAATGATCGTGAGCTGACAATGCGGGAACTGACGCCAGCAGCGGTGACAGGTACGTTGAATACCCCTGTCGGGCGCCTGCGCAAACTGAATATGGGGCCGGAATATTTATCTGCATTTACTGTTGGGGATCAGCTGTTGTGGGGAGCGGCAGAGCCTCTGCGCCGTATGCTGAAGATATTGTTGTAATCACCACTGAATCATTATTGGGTTTTTGATAACAGGCCGCCAATTGAATCAATAAATTGGCGGTCAGCGTTTTGCCATTCTGGTTTGGGTAACTTGTATCATCATTAAATTAGTTAATTTCTGTAAATGGATTAGAGCTATGCCCTGGGTTTTTTGCCCAGAAAAACTTGCGGAAAATAATCTCAGAAGGTATTTCTCAGGGCCTGATGTATACATCCCGGATAATATAGACTATCAGGGATGTATACTTTTATTTATCAATCTACAACCTTTGGTTGGGAAAATATGTTTCCTGATGAATTGCTGATCCTTTGCGGTGCTCTGCATCTTGAAATCCATTCAGTATAGTTATTTATTAGAATACAGAGAATTTATAACGACGAAGCTATAGATTAATAGCCATCAATGCTGTCCTAAAGTTTTCAAGCCTTATTGTCATTATTTTGATATTGATGGCATTTGTTTTTTTATAAAATTAAGGCGGCATATAATGTTTTTAAACCTAAAAATAGCATTAATGCTCCGGCCAGATAATCGAACCACATTTTGTAGTTGAGATAAGTATTCCTGGGCTTGGGATATGATAATACTATGGCGACAAAAATATACCATAATGAATCAATCATGAAGGCAATAGAAGGTAAAACAAAATACATGCCTAAAGTCAGGGCATGACCTAATAATACAGAAAATACACTGACAAAAATTAACGCTGTATTAGGGTTGCTGAGCTGTATTATCAGCCCTTGAAAGTAACTTTGTAAAAAAGATTGTCGTTCTACTATTGTACTGCCATTATTTACAATGGCTTTTTTCTTTTTAATAGAAAATTTATAAGCAAGGTAAATGAGATATAAGCCACCTAATATTCTAATAAACAAATAGAAATCAGGGAATGCCTTAATAATTCCTTGCAACCCAAAAATAGCAATGAGAGCAAAAATTAAACTGCCGGTTCCCATACTTAATGCTGTTGCAATACCGTTGATACGAGAAGTCGCTACTGTTGTACGAGCAACAAGGAGGAAACTTTCTCCTGGATTCATCGCTCCCAGTAGTAATGTTCCCGCAATGGCGATGAGCGAAAAAGTTAAATCTTCCATTAATTAATTTTCCTCCATTTTGGGAGAATGATAACTATAGGTGAATTTAATTTGAGATAATGCATGCTGCGCTGAGTGCAATGCTTCACTTGCCGTTGGGGCTGTTGCAATAGCTAAGGCACTTCTGTCAAAACTATTTGTTGCATGGCGTGCATTTTCTCCCGGTTGTATAAGGAGCGTAATATCCTCTATATGATCTATTTTTCTTGCTTCTTCTAATCCCTCAATATGTTCAAGAATGAAATGAGAATCGCCTTCTGGTATTGAATACCAGACAGCTGAATGGCATTGATTTTTTGTTCTCTTTATATCTTCTTCTTCTAAAGTGCCGGTATTGATCTTCGCCACAATATTCATTAAATCGATACCAGTGGAAAACTCGAGTAGGCGATAGATATTATCACCACCAGGGCGAGTGTGGCTTTCAATGACGACAGGGCCAGAATTTGAAAGAATTATTTCAGTATGGGATGGGCAATTGTTGAAATTCATGACACTAAGGAATTTTTGAATATACGTTTTTATCTGTTCTTCCAGTTCATGGGCCAGTGGCGCAGGGAGAACATGGCCTGTTTCAATAAACCTTTTATTTTTATATTTTTTGGTAATCGCCAGAATATGATGCTGACCCTGATAAGAAACGGCTTCAACACTATATTCGTCTCCATAAATAAATGATTCGAGTAGAAATTCTTCGTTGAAATTATTTTTCAGGGCAGAGGCAATTTGATGATAGCTGAATTCGTCTTCAATCAGGTAAATATCTTTGCTTGCTTCCCCCGACAGTGGTTTGAGTATTGCCGGAAAACCAATACGGTGCAATGCATCTGCCAACTCATGATAATGCGTTATTTTCTCGAATTTGACAGAAGGAACACCCGCTCGCTCCAGATGCTTGCGCATAGAATATTTATCAACGGTCAAATTAACCAGATGCTCATCAATAATGATAGGCAGGTTAGTGCGTGAAGCTACACGCGTAGCTGTTAGCTGCCATTTTTCATTGAATGCTATAACTCGGTTGATATTAAAAAGGATAGGATCAGAACATATTTTGATTGCCAGCTGCTCAATATGGTCGACGTCATGAACGAATAGGATCGCCTCATAAAGGCCATTTTCGTTAGCTGGCATTTTTTTAGATGGATCAGGGATGATGAATAAACGGTGACCCAGTGCTTTAAGTTTATGATGTACGGGAGAAAAGCCGCTCCCAATAATGAGTAAGTTCATACTGGATATTTCTCTTGAATTTTTTCCACATTGTAGCTTTGCTTGAAATATAAAAGCGGGCAACTGGCAAAAATGACAGTTGAAAAAAATCAGGAGAAACTTAATGTATTTTTAGGAAAAGTACGGAGTGGAAAATAACGACAATAAGCCGGGAGAATTAAAGTTGAGTATAAAAAGCGCGAAGGGAAAAATAGAAAAATATGCCAATCTTTTCAAGCTCCCAGAAAGCGTGAATTTTATCTATCAAGCTAATCGGTATGCACCGGTTGTTGTTAGCCAAATTAGAAGCTCAACTTATATAGAGAATAACATGATGAAAGCGAATAATATTTTAGAAACAATAGGTAATACACCTTGTATATTACTTAATAAAACTAATACACAAGGTGTAAAAGTCTATCTTAAAATGGAAACGACTAACCCTGGTGGAAGTATCAAAGACAGAATAGCCGTCGCTATGCTGGAAAAGGCAGAAAAGAAAGGGTTGCTTCGCCAGGGAATGACTGTTATTGAGCCATCATCAGGAAATACTGCTATTGGGTTAGCAATGGCATGTGCATATAAAGGGTATAAATTTATTGCCATCTTAGATCGGATGGTTCCGAGTGCAAAAGTTGATAAAATAAAGGCTTATGGCGCTGATGTTGTTTTTTTGCCAGAGTTTGAAGATGGTATTGATACTGTCTTATATAGAATTGAATTAACCAAGAAAATTACTGAATTATATCCAAATTCTTTTAGTCCGATGCAATTTGAGAATGAAGATAACCCTATAGAGCACTATCATTCAACTGCGCGTGAAATTTACAATCAGTTTTCAGACCGATTAAATGGGATTTTTATTACAGCAGGAAGTTGCGGAACTATCACAGGGGTTTCAAAATATATTAAGACAGTAAACCCTGAAACAAAGATATTTGCTGTAGAGCCTCAAGGTTCAATTATATTTGGTGGTGAAGCGGGTAAATATTTTGTACAGGGTGCGGGTTTAGCATTCCGCCCAAGTATCTTGGATGATAGCTATATTGATGATGCGATAAAAATTTCCGATTTAACTGCCTTCAAAACAGCAAGGGAATTAGCGCGGCAAGAAGGGATATTAATTGGTGGAACAGGTGCTTGTGCATTGGCAGCAGCATTACAGAATCTACATCTCTTCAATAAAGGCGATCATCTTGTTGTCGTTATTCCAGATAGCGGTGAGCGTTATGTCGATACGATCTATAATGATACATGGCTTGCGGAGCATAATTTTTCTGAGCTGATTGAAGAAAGCCTCTGTGACGATAAATTAAAAGAACTTGTATATGAATTAGGATGCACATTTAATGAATTTTAATAGTGTTATTGTTATTTTTTATAATAGACTTTACAACCCTCTTGTTATAAAAGAATTAAAAAAGAATTTTAAAAGCGTTTATTCTTTATTTATCGATGAAGGGAAAATATGCGATATAGAAGAAATTGAATTAGAATGCATGGCCGCTGGAGCAGATTATTTTATTTATAAAGATTATCGGGCAGAATTTTCTCATAATATCATCGCCAAAGCTATTAAAGCTAATGCGGTATACCAGGATGGTTATCATCTTAGCGCGGCATTATCCCGTCCGGCGCTGGCTGAGGCTGCGGTTGAAGTTGCTGAAGAATTGGGTGTTGATTACATAGCACATCAATTCCGTGGAAATGATCAGGCCAGAATGGATATGAATATCGAGATCCTTGGTAAAAAACCATTGGCTTCGTTGCGTAATTTTCCATATACGGATAAAGATGCTTATGAGTATGCATGTAATTATGGCATACCTTTAGAATTTGGCTGTAATAATCCCTATTCAACCAGTGAGAATATGTGGGGATTAACGATAGAGTGCGGCAATTTAGAACATCCAGATCGTGTTGTGCCTGAAGATGTCAAACAGGTAGTGACCAGAACCGCTAAGGATAATGCTGAGCCGATTGTGGTGAGTGTCACGTTTGAAAAAGGCATTCCTGTTAAGTTAAATAATGAAGAGAAAGAACTTCACCAAATTATCAAAGAATTGAATGTCATTGGTGGTAATTATTTAACGGGAGTTTTTGATATGGTTGAAGATGGTATTGTGGGCTTAAAGAGCAGAGCCATATACCAATCTCCTGCGGCACATATCTTAATTACAGCGCATAAACAATTAGAATTATTTTGTTCGAATAGAAACGAAAACTGGTTCAAAGAAACTATTGATAAAAAATGGACAGAAATGGTCTATTCGGGGCTGTGGTATGACCCGCTTATGGATCACTTGAATGCCTTTATTGATAGTATGAATTTGAGTGTTAATGGTGTCATAAATCTCGAAGTTGGAAGAAATTATGTGAATGTCATTTCACGTTATTCTGATACCTCAATTTATGATCCAATGATGGCTATTTATAATTGTGGTCATCTTTATAGTCAAAGTGATTCGGAAGGTTTTTCGCGAATCTTTAATATTCATAGTAAATGTAGCGCAATTAAAAAGAGGAAATAATATGATTCATGAATTGCTAATGTGTAAACCTGACTTCTATGATATTGAGTATGTTATAAATGATTGGATGGACACAGAAAACAAAGTAGATAAAGTTTTAGCACAAAAGCAATGGGATTATGTTTATGACAGATTGACTGAACGTGGCGTGAAAGTTAAAGTCATTGAGCCAGTTAAGGGTTTGCCTGATATGACCTTTGCTGGAGACTGTGGCATGATACACAACAATAAATTCCTGGCAAGTAACTTCAGGCATCCTGAGCGTCAGGGTGAAAGACAGCATTATGTTGACTTCTTGCAGAATGAAGGTGTTGAGATTCACAGTGTAGAGCCGGGTGTTTATTTCGAAGGCTTGGGTGATGTTATCTATTGGGAAGACAGCATTATTTTCGGGTTTGGTCCCCGCTCAGATAAAGAAGCCATCAAAGCTATCCGGGAAACCTATCCTGAATTAAAAGTTCTTGGCGAATTACATATTCAAGACAATACATTTTTCCATGTTGCACTGGCTTTCTCTTTTATTGATAAAGATACCATTATTTATTATCCGGAAGCATTTACCCAAGAAAGCCAGAAATATATTGAAGATAATTTTAGTCGTCGCATTGCTGTTTCTGAACATGATGCAAAAGAGTTATTCGTTTGTAATAACATTCCTATTGGCAAAGACATTTTATTGCACGACTGTACACCAGACGTTGAGAAGAAAATTAATGATTTTGGCTTTAATGTCGTGAAGTGTGATATGAGCGAATATCTTAAAAGTGGTGGTAGCTTGCGCTGTTTAGTACTCAAGTTGAATTAAGAGATTACAATATGTATATATTAGGTATTAATTCTGTATACCATGAAGCGGCGGTTTGCCTTATTAAAAATGGTGAAGTTATTTTCGCTATTGAAGAAGAACGTTTAAACAGACATAAGCATGGTAAATCAGCAAATTTAGACAATCCCGATGAATTGCCATTGGCCTCTATTCAGGCCGCTCTCTCTTTCGCAGAAATACAATTGTCTGATATTGATTGTATTGGCTATTCGATTGACCCTATAGAGAGACATAAATCAGCCTATATTGATGAGGTTAAACAGCCTAATGATTGGGCTACCGAATCAGGGGAAGAGCTGTTTTATCGTCAGACCACCAATGTACCGTTGAAACTGCATAAAATGGGTTTCCGTGGTGATTTTCACTGGGTTGCACATCACACAGCTCATGCGGCTTCAGCTTATTACCCTTCTCGGTTCAATGAATCGTTAATTCTTTCTATTGATGGCATTGGAGAAGATAACACCAGCGGTATCTTTATTGGTAAAGATAATCAAATATCAAAACTATCAACCATCGCTTATCCAAACTCAATAGGATTTATGTGGGAAAAAATTTCGGAATATTTAGGCTTTTCCGAATATGACGCTTGTAAAGTCATGGGCATGGCTGCTTATGGCGAGGCAACAAAATTTAAAAAACCGTTTGCCGATATAGTGAAATGTCTGCCAGAAGGGCAGTTCACCATTGATAATAATATCCTGGAATTTCGCAGTAAGTCGTTTTCTAAGCTGGAAGAGCTATTTGGTTTACCACAACGTCATAAAGACGATGAGTTACGCCAAGAACATTATGATATAGCGGCTACGTTGCAAGTTGTTACAGATGATATCGTCATGAATATGGCGCAACACTATCTATCTGTGACGGGAAGTCGGCATATCTGTTTAGCTGGCGGTGTGGCATTGAACTGCATTACTAACCAGCTCTTGTATCAAAAATGCGATATTGATGACATTTATGTCCAACCTGCCGCTCATGATGCTGGTACAGCAATTGGTGCTGCATTGTACATTTGGCATCATATTATGGGGCATCAGGAACGTTCCCCGATGATGAATGCTTATCTTGGCCCTGAGTATTCGGATTCACAATATGAAGAAGCACTGTCAAAATATGATTTGACGTGGGAAAAATCGGAAAATGTTCATGAGTCAGTGGCTTCTTTGATTGCGAATAATAATGTTATTGCATGGTTTCAGGGGCGCATGGAATTTGGCCCGAGAGCACTGGGTAATCGCAGCTTACTGGCTGACCCAAGAAACAAAGATATTCGCGATTTAATGAATCTTAAAGTCAAACACCGGGAATTTTTCCGCCCCTTTGCGCCAAGTGTTTTGAGGGAATATACCAATGACTGGTTTATTTCGCGTGGCCTTCCTGATGCCTCTCAGTATATGCTGCTGGCAATGGATGTAAGGCAGGATAAGCAAGATGTCATTCCGGCAGTGACTCATGCGGATGGTACAGCCCGTGTACAAGTCGTTGATGAAAAATCAAATGCAAGTTATGCTCAATTGATTCGTTCATTCTATAAACTGACCGGTGTACCTGTTGTACTTAATACTTCTCTTAACGACAGTGAACCTATTGTGTGCTCCCCTGAAGATGCTATTAAGACATTTTTGAAAACGAGAATTGACTTTTTAGTATTGGGTAATTATATCGTTAAGTCTCGCCATTAATAATATAGATAGAGGTTACATCAGTGATCATACGAATAGTTTTGGCACGTTTTTTTTCTATCTTTTCAGAAGCATTTATTATTTTTGCTGTGCCTGTACTGGTGTATACCTCTACCAATAGCGCTTATTTATCTTCACTTGCTTTCGGCTTGGAAAGGTTAACCAGAGTTTTATCATTGCCTCTTTCAGGCTGGATAGGGCATAAGATACATCCTTTGAGAATGCTTTATTTTAGTGATTTGATACGTGGTGGTGTCTGTCTATTTTTATACTTTGGATATCCCTATTTTGATTCTCAATATGTGATAGTTTTGATTATTGCCATAGCGTGTATTTTGTCTTTTTTTAGTGGGGCGGGTTATGTAAACCTTGAAGGTTTTGTCTCACAAACCGTGTCAGGGCATAAATTATCATCCATCTATTCTCAACTTCAATTTGTTGAGCAATTTACTTATATCGCAGCGCCTGTATTAGTTGGTTTTATCACTTTAAAATTCTCCATAATACAAACTTTTATTTTTATAGCCATTCCTTTTTTTATTAGTGTTTTCCTCTGGCTGTCTGTCCATAAAACTGAATCTATATCGAATAAATCGTCAGATATACAACATTCACTTAAGCAAATCATTTATTATATTTTTTCTAACAGAGAACTTAAGAAAATTATCAGTCTTACCTTCCTTGTTAATGTTATGCAAGGTGCTTTGTTATCGACCGCTGTTTATGTGATTACGGATGTTTTTAATCAACCAGAACAAGGTTATGCCAAAGCTTTAGCGTTGGCGGGTATGTTAAACTGTTTATTGTTCTTCATCGCCCCTAAATTAATTCGTCGTTTTCATATACGAACCGTTGGGTTGAGTGCTTTTCTTATTGCAGCTTGTGGCCTGTTCATTACAGGCATGGCGGAAAGTTTCTATTTTTATTTGTTAGGGTTTTTATTTATTATCGGTTCGGAAGGGTGTTTCAATCTCTTTTCTCGATTCTATCGAGCCAGGCTTTTACCAGCAGAAGGATTTTCACGTTATCTTGGTATCGTACTCGTCCTTAATCAGCTGGCTGTTCCCCTGGCCAGTTTCATCTGTGCGAGGCTATTATTATTAATTGATTATAAATTTATTTTCTTACTCTTTTTTCTATTCGTCGTGGCATCTTTTTTAGTTATTAAACCATTTCGTTATTTTAAAACAAGCGACTAATTTCAAAGGGAACAATATGTTTATTGAAAAATATCTTCTGGTTCTGGATTATTTGCCATCTCGTATTCATGAGATAAAACTGATTAAAGATTATATTCAGGACAAGTACAATCTGGATATGGTTATCATCAGTGATTTTCTTTCAGGAGAAGAAGGCAAGTTGTGTGATCATGTTTACCATGTTCCTGTTTCTTCTCCTAATTATCAGGATGAGGTATTGAAATTAATTGATAGCTTGGAAATGAAATGTGTTGGTATTTTACCATTTATGGATGCGGTATCAGGTCATGCTGCATCCCTTGCAAAAAAACTGAATGTATATGGTGATGACGCAGTATTAAGCTTTGCAGGGATTAACAAACTGCAATTCAGAGAACAGGAGAAGGTGCTTTCACGTTTTTTATTGGCTCAGGATATCGTCATTCCAAACTTAGCCAGAATCAATAGCTACGAACAATTGAGTGATTTCTTTGGGTTATGTGCATCAGGAGTTGTGATTAAACCTGTTGATGGACGAGCCAATATTGGTGTGAAGATTGTAAAGGATCATGAACTATTGAAATCCTCTTATGAGGAAACATTACAGACGACTCCCAATAGCGTCATTATCGCTGAAGAATTAATTGAGTTTGACTCAGAGTTTTCATACGACGGTGTTGGCTCGCTTCACCTTTTAACGCAAAAAGTGAATCAGGTGGGTGAGTATCCGGTGGAATTAGGTCAAATTGTGCCAGCGCAGTGCCCTGCAATAAATCAGCTTGCTTTAATGAAAGCCGGGCAGAGTATGAATTTAATATCTGGTCAACGTTATGGTGCTTTTCATAACGAGATTAAACTCAACTCGTCAACAGGCGAAACCTTTTTAGTGGAGACAAATCGTCGTCCGGCAGGTATGCACATCTGGGAGATGGCCGCTAAAGTTTTTAATATTTCATTGCATAAAATTTGGGCTGATCATCTGATTCAGGGATATTCAGATACCATGACTCTACCTCAGGCTAATGGCAGCGCATTTATTATAAATTTAGTTGCACCCAAAGATGGCGTGATAAAGGAAGGATTTGATGGTGTCCTGCTCAAGGAAAAAACCACGTCGTTAGTTCAAGAATTACTTTATAAATATCAATATGAGATTCTCTATACAAAAATTAAAATTACAGAAAACTCTATGGTTTATAAAATACCTAAAACTAACAATGATTTTTGTGGGTATGTCTGTGTTTATATCAATAATGCAGAAGTGAATCATCTTGAACTGATGCAGATGATTAATTCTTCATGGCAATTGCTGATTCAAGAATTTATCGTTTAATATTATATTAAATTATAACATATAGCTTTAGCTATGGCGGCAACCTTATTGGGTACCGCCAGTTTTTCGAGAATATTGGCAATATGGAAATTGACTGTTCTGGTTGAAAGTTCTAATATCTTGCCAATATCTGCGGATGTTTTCCCTTCTGAAGCCCAACGCATTATTTCTATTTCACGAACGGTGAGAGGAGGTATGCACATATCATCAGTGACTAATCTAGAAAATTTATTTGCTATCAATTCTGATAAGAAAATTAATTGTCTTGTATCTTCAGGTTTTTCTTTTATATCTTGATGGCTATTTTTTTTAAAAAAGGAACACAATGTTTTTTCACTTTTTTTCGTGTTATGGACTGTTGAATGAATTAATATATCATCATTAAGATTAAAGTTAGACCAAGTTTCGGGGTGGTGACTATTAAGACTTTCATTCCATGAAATAAGATGTGAAACTGTGGTGGATGAAATAATATCAAATGAGTGAAGTACAGTTCTATGTGAATCCTCACTAATATTGAAATATTCATCAAAACTGTTAATGTAATAAGACTTTCGTTTTGTTAATGGATAAGGGTTTTCTTGGTATAGTGAGTAATATTGATAGTTATATTTATTTATGATGTTGAGGATAGATTTTTTAAATTGTGTTATTGTATATGTATTGTTTATACATTCATAATCACCTTGGTAAATTAAATTTGTCATAATCCCTCCTGTTATTTATATGTAAAGACATAATAAAAACTAAACTATTATTATTGTGAAAACAATATGTTTTTTTCAAAGATTTCTCGGAAACAATATCTATATCCCAATAATTAAAATAAAGAGAAAAATTCCAGAATAACATTTAATTTTTTTGTTTGTGCTTTGTCTATTATTGGATTTTAGTATCATTATCCTAATCTTTATTATTGTGAGTTAATTTTTATATATGGAATTTTTTTTGTAACACCCTTTCATTAATATCATTTTCTTTAGAATTAATGCCATGTCTTTTTTCCTATTTCTGTTGGATTTTAAGAGGTTGCGAGGCCGTAAGGTAATAATAAATTCCACAGGAACGGATTTATTCAGCCAAAGGTTTTATGACTTTTCGGAAATTATAGATAACTGTATGTTTATAAAACGATGACCAAGGTGAATGAGGAAATCCAGCCAGATTGTCACTTGAAAGATGAAGGGTATAGAACGGTAAGGGTTTTATTTGGGATATGGATTGTTGGGGAATGACCACATCCCAGATAGCCTGGGATGTGGATAATGGTGCGATTAAATATCTATATTCGCTGCTTTCAGGGCATTCTCTTCAATAAATGCACGGCGAGGTTCAACGGCATCACCCATTAGGGTTGTGAACAGTTGGTCAGTTGCAATTGCATCTTTCACCGTTACGCGCATCATCCGACGAGTCTCTGGATTCATGGTGGTTTCCCACAGCTGATCCGGGTTCATTTCTCCCAGACCTTTATAGCGCTGTACGGAAAGACCACGGCGTGATTCTTTAGCCAGCCATTCCAGGGCCTGTTCAAAACTGCTTATTGCTTGGTGGCGTTCACCACGTTCGATATATGCGCCTTCTTCAATCAGATTGCCAACGGATTCACCCAATTTGGCGATGCGGCGGTATTCGCCACCGTGAATGAAATCGAAATCCAGATTGTAGTTGGTATCGACACCATGTGTACGAATGCACAGAACAGGTTCGAAAACCTGACGTTCACGATTTTCATGGATGTGATAACTGTAGGTGCTGCCATGCTGTTCTTTGTCATTCAGACGAATAGTCAGCGCGCTTACCCATTCTTCCACTTTTGCCTGATCGTTCAATTCAGCTTCGGTCAGTTTTGGATGGTAAATCAGGTTGTTGAGCAGCGCCAGCGGATACAGGCGCTCCATGCGACGGATGATTTTCTGGGTCGAGTTGAATTCTGTTACCAGATTTTCCAGCGCTTCGCCTTTTAGTGCCGGAGCATGTGGGTTGGTGTACAAAGACGCGCCATCCAACGCGATGGACATTTGGTACGCTTCCATTGCATCGTCATCTTTGATGTACTGCTCTTGCTTGCCTTTTTTCACTTTATACAGAGGCGGCTGGGCGATATAAACATAGCCACGCTCGATAATCTCCGGCATTTGGCGGTAGAAGAAAGTCAGCAGAAGAGTACGGATGTGAGAACCATCGACGTCAGCATCCGTCATGATGATGATGCTGTGATAACGCAGTTTATCCGGATTGTATTCATCACGACCAATACCGCAGCCCAGTGCTGTGATCAGGGTTGCGACTTCTTGTGAAGAGAGCATTTTGTCAAAACGCGCCTTCTCAACGTTCAGGATTTTACCTTTCAATGGCAGGATTGCCTGATTTTTACGGTTACGTCCCTGTTTTGCTGACCCACCCGCAGAATCACCCTCCACCAGATAGAGTTCAGATAGCGCTGGATCACGCTCCTGACAGTCAGCCAGTTTACCCGGCAAACCTGCCAGATCCAGTGCACCCTTGCGACGGGTCATTTCACGGGCTTTACGCGCCGCTTCACGGGCACGGGCCGCATCAATAATTTTGCCGACAACGGTTTTGGCGTCGTTCGGATTTTCCAGCAGGTATTCTACCAGTTTCTCATTCATCAGCGTTTCGACGGCGGTTTTTACTTCGGAAGAAACCAGCTTGTCTTTAGTCTGGGAAGAGAATTTTGGGTCCGGAACTTTAACGGAAATCACCGCAATCAAGCCTTCGCGGGCATCATCACCCGTGGCGCTGACTTTGGATTTTTTGTTATAGCCCTCTTTATCCATATAACTATTGAGGGTACGGGTCATCGCGGTACGGAAACCCACCAAGTGAGTTCCGCCATCGCGCTGAGGAATGTTGTTGGTGAAGCAGTAAATGTTTTCCTGAAAACCGTCATTCCATTGCATGGAGATTTCAACGCCGATACCGTCTTTTTCTGTGGAGAAATAGAAGATATTCGGGTGAATCGGGTTTTTATTGCGGCTCAGGAATTCAACAAATGCTTTGATCCCGCCTTCATAATGGAAGACATCTTCGGCATTGGTGCGTTTATCCATTAATTGAATGGAAACACCGGAATTCAGGAATGATAATTCACGCAGGCGTTTAGCCAGAATATCGTATTCGAATTCCGTATTAATCTTGAACGTATCCATGCTTGGCCAGAAACGGACAGTGGTGCCTGTCTGCTCGGTATCACCGACGATGTTCAGCGGAGACTGTGGAACACCATGATGGTAAGTTTGTTCATGGACTTTACCGTCACGACGGATAGTCAGTTCCAGTTTTTCCGATAAGGCGTTAACAACAGAAACCCCTACGCCATGCAGACCGCCGGAAACTTTATAGGAGTTGTCATCGAATTTACCCCCCGCATGCAGCACGGTCATGATAACTTCCGCCGCTGAAACACCCTCTTCCTCGTGTATGCCGGTAGGAATACCGCGGCCATCATCCTGTACAGACACTGAGTTATCTGCATGGATTGTGACGACTATTTTGTCACAATGACCTGCGAGGGCTTCGTCGATAGCGTTGTCAACAACCTCGAAGACCATGTGGTGCAGACCAGTGCCATCATCGGTATCACCGATATACATGCCTGGACGTTTACGGACGGCATCCAGCCCTTTTAATACCTTGATACTTGAGGAGTCATATGTATTCGACATCAACGTTTCTCGCTCATTCTAATCCTGTGGTTGAATCCCTATTTTGCCATGTTCTACGCGAAACATCCTGCTATTTACATCAATCATGTCTGTAACTTGCCCAGGAGTGATTGCACTGACAAACACTTGGGCTTGCGTAGATTTTAGACGCTCGGCTAATAGCTGACGACGACCGGCATCCAATTCTGAGGCAAAATCATCAAGCAGATACAGGCATTGTTGCCCGCTCTGTCGGGTGAAATATTCACCCTGTGCTAACCGCAACGCGCACATCAGTAATTTTAACTGACCACGGGAAAGCATGTCCTCTACTGGTGTGCCGTCCGCCCTGATCCGAAGATCCGCTTTATGGGGGCCGGAAGCGGTGTAGGTTAGCGCCCTGTCACGCTCAAATTGCCGTTCGAGCAATTCAGCGTATTCACTTTCTTTGTCCCAGCCTTGTTGGAAGCTGATACTGAGGGTGAATTCAGGTAAAAATTGTTGGCAGGTTTTTTCGATATCTTCAGAAATACCTGCAATGTATTCAGCCCGCCATTGGCTTATTTCAGTCGCCAGCGGAGCAAGCTCACGATCCCAATGCAGGATCTGGCTGTAGCGGGTCACTTGCCGCAATGCGGCATTGCGTTGTTTGAGCAGCCTTTTCAGGTTGCTCCAGGCCATAAAAAAACGGGGTTCATTGTGAAAGCAGCCCCAATCAATAAATGCCCGGCGATATTTTGGGCCGCCGTTCAACAAAGTGAACCCTTCAGGGGTGATAAGCTGCATTGGCAGCATTTTTGCCAATTCAGCTATTTTATGCCCATCACTGCCATCTATCCTGACTTTGCTGTCGCCCTGACGGTTTTTGCTCAGTCCTACCGACAAGGAGCGTTCATGGCATTGTTGATCAAGCCGCCCATGAAGAATGAATTCTTCACAATCGTGGCGGATCACCCTTCCTGCCTGAATGCTTCGGAAAGCCCGGCCGTGGCCCAATGTATAAATGGCTTCCAATATACTTGTTTTGCCGCTGCCATTTGGCCCAACCAGAAAATTAAAACCAGTTGCCAGTGGTAAGTCAGCATCCGCGATATTGCGAAAATCGCGGATTAGCAAACGTGAGAGAATCATATATATGAGTTAATGTTGTTACAGGCGCATTTTTACAGACGCATTGGCATCACGACATAAGTGGCAGCCTGACTGGCTGAATTCTCAATTTTCACGCTGGATGTGGCATCTGTCAGCAACAAGCTGACCTGCTCGCATTTTAATGCGTTTAAAACATCCAATACATAGCTGACATTGAAACCAATTTCCATTTCAGTGCCTTGGTAGCTGACATCTACGATTTCTTCAGCTTCTTCCTGCTCAGGGTTATTGGCTGTAATTCTGAGTTGGTTTTCGCTTAAGTAGATGCGGACACCCCGGAATTTTTCGTTGGATAAAATCGCTGCCCGTGAAAATGCTTGTTTAAGCGTGTCACAATTGGCGACCAGTGTTTTATCTGGATTTTTCGGCAGTACACGGCGGTAGTCAGGAAAACGGCCATCAACCAATTTTGATGTGAAGATGAAATCACCAACGTGGGCGCGAATGTTATTGCTGCCAATCTGAAGTTGCAGCGGATTGTCACCGCCATCCAGCAGACGCATTAATTCAATGACCCCTTTGCGGGGAACAATCACTGAATGAGAGGGGAGGTTTTGCCCGATCCCCATGGAACAAACGGCCAGACGGTGACCATCTGTTGCAACGGTACGCAATTCTTCCCCTTCGGTTTCGAATAACATGCCGTTCAAGTAATAGCGGACATCCTGATGCGCCATGGAAAATTGAGTGGATTCAATCAGACGTTTCAGTGTGGCTTGTGGCAGAGAAAATTCAACTTCGCTCTGCCAGTCGTCGAGATTGGGGAAATCGGAAGCAGGCAGGGTTGAGAGTGAAAAGCGGCTGCGGCCGGATCGCACGAGAATGCGATCGCCGTCCAATTCCACGCTGATTTCTGCACCATCAGGCAACCCGCGCCAGATGTCAAAGAATTTACGCGCAGGAATAGTGGTTGCACCTTGTTCATGTGGTTGAGTCAGTGCAACCCGCGCTTTCATTTCCATTTCTAAATCGGTGCCGGTTAACAGCAGAGAGCCTTCTGTGACCTGCAATAATAAGTTGCCTAAAATAGGCAGGGTAGGGCGGCCTCCCAAGGGGCTGCTCACCTGCTGCAAAGGTTTTAATAATTGCTCACGTTCAATGATGAATTTCATAGCGCTAGGAAGATAATGTTCTGATTAAGTTGGAAAAATCTTCTTTGATGTCATGACTCTCTTCACGCAGCTGTTCGATTTTACGACACGCGTGAAGTACCGTTGTATGGTCACGTCCACCAAAGGCATCCCCGATTTCAGGCAAGCTGTGATTGGTCAGCTCTTTTGCCAGCGCCATTGCCATTTGTCTCGGGCGGGCAACGGAGCGCGAACGACGTTTGGAAAGCAGGTCTGCAACCTTGATTTTGTAATATTCAGCGACAGTTTTCTGAATATTATCAATAGTGACCAGCTTTTCCTGTAGAGCCAATAAATCACGTAATGCTTCACGTACAAAATCAATGGTAATTGCACGACCGGTAAAGTTGGCGTTGGCGATGACCCGATTCAAAGCGCCTTCTAGCTCACGAACGTTGGATCGCAGGCGTTTGGCAATAAAGAAAGCCACTTCGCCCGGCAACTGGATTTGGTTTTCGTCTGCTTTCTTCATCAGAATAGCGACGCGTGTTTCCAGCTCCGGTGGTTCGATAGCAACGGTCAATCCCCAGCCAAAGCGGGATTTTAACCGGTCTTCGACGCCATTGATCTCTTTCGGATAGCGGTCTGATGTCAGAATAATCTGTTGATTACCTTCCAACAGGGCATTGAACGTATGGAAGAATTCTTCTTGGGATCGCTCTTTATTTGCAAAAAACTGAATATCATCGATCAACAGGGCATCCACTGAGCGATAATAACGTTTAAATTCTTCTATCGCATTGTTTTGCAATGCTTTGACCATGTCCTGAACAAAACGTTCAGAATGCATGTATACCACTTTTGCATTGGCTTTGCGTGCCATGATGCTATTGCCAACGGCATGCAAAAGGTGGGTTTTACCCAGTCCGGTTCCGCCATAGAGGAACAGGGGATTGTATGCGCCCCCCGGATTGTCGGCAACTTGCCTCGCGGCAGCTCTGGCGAGTTGGTTGGATTTACCTTCAACAAAGTTATCGAATGTGTGCTTGGGATTCACATTAGAGCGATAGGATAACTCTGGCTGGGCTTTTGCGGTGTCCCAGCTCGGGCGTACAGATGAACTGGACGGCACAACAGCAACCGGCATATCGGCAATGATTTTCTGAGATGTAGACTGGTTGGCTGAAATAGGTTTATTTCCTACTTCAAAACGCAGCAACGGTACTTCAGGACCACAGAAATCATTTAATAACAAATTGATATTGTTGATATACTTCTCTCTTACCCAATCCAGAACAAAACGGTTGGGGGCATAGAGAGCCAAAGTGTTATCACTCAGTTCTGCCTGAAGGGGTCGTATCCACATACTGAATTCTGTGGCAGGTAACTCATCCTGCAAACGGGCAAGACATTGCTGCCAAAGCGAAAGTGACACGGCGAACTCCCCTTAAAACGAGACCAATAAAAGAAACCGGAATAATACATAGATACGTTATACTTGGGCACAAGGCGTCTTTCACAGCGGTGAGGAAGATGGCATGTACCTTGTGGCGACTTTTAAATCATCGCTCCCCCAACGATTCACTGACAGAGAGATCGGGATCGCGGCCGACGATCATAACGCAAAAGAAGATATAAATCCTCATTCTTTTACACAGCTTTGACGCTTTTTATCCACAGGGAGCTTATGGCGCTTCAGGACTTGCAAATATCAAGGCCCATAAAAAATACTGTAGTTTAATCATGGTATATATCAAACTTTGTTTAGGTATAGTTTAAAATTCAGCGCGAAAATAATACAGTGATCACGTATCCAAAACATAACGATCTATGTATGATCCTTGCGCTTTATTGCACAGTCCGTATAATCTTGCACCCTGCGTGTGATGCCAACGATTTTTTCCGGTTATGTCTGGTGAGGATTTGGGGTAAGCACTTCGGGTAGCAAAAAGTCTGGCTATCATGTCTGATTGGCTAAAAAAATCAGTCAGGAAAGTTATCAGGCTCGCGTCATCTTGGATTGACTAAGGGTAGTACATTTTATTACAATCCTGCCTCTTTCTATATATTGATGTTGCGATTGAGGCATCGGTGTCTACTTATTCTCACTGGTCGCCAACGCATTTGCTGAATCAGTAACAAATTTTAAGTTAGGTAGAAATCGCTATGAAACGCACTTTTCAACCATCCGTACTGAAGCGTAACCGTTCTCACGGCTTCCGTGCTCGTATGGCCACTAAAAATGGTCGTCAGGTTCTGGCTCGCCGTCGTGCGAAAGGCCGTGCTCGTCTGACCGTTTCTAAGTAATAAAGCTAACCATACCACGTGGTTAAGCTCGCTTTTCCGAGGGAGTTACGTTTGTTAACTCCCGAGCATTTCACTTATGTTTTCCAGCAGCCACAACGGGCAAGCACCGCAGAGCTCACTATTCTCGGGCGCTTGAATGAGCTGGGGCATCCCCGCATCGGTCTAACTGTCGCCAAAAAAAATGTTAAACGAGCCCATGAGCGTAATCGTATCAAACGACTGGCTCGTGAAAGTTTTCGTTTAAACCAACATAAATTACCGTCAATGGATTTTGTGATTTTGGTGAGAAAAGGGGTCTCTGAGCTCGATAACCGTGAGCTGACGGAAGCTTTGGGCAAATTATGGCGTCGTCACAGTCGCTTGGTTCGCGCATCCTGATTGCTTTAATTAGAGGCTACCAGTTGGTGATTAGTCCACTGCTGGGGCCTCGCTGTCGTTTCAACCCTACCTGTTCCCAGTATGGCATTGAGGCATTGCGCAGGTTTGGAATGATAAAAGGCAGTTGGTTAACAGTGAAACGCGTATTAAAATGCCACCCTTTACACAAAGGTGGTGATGATCCCGTCCCACCTAAAAACGACGATAACAGAGAACATTAACGATGGATTCGCAACGCAATCTTCTTTTCATCGCTTTGCTGTTTGTTTCGTTCTTGGTCTGGCAAGCGTGGGAGAATGATAAGAACCCACAACCAGCGGCCCAGATCACGCAACAAACAAACACTACGCTGGATAGCGAAGTAAGCAGTGGGCAAGGTAAACTTATCACCGTGAAAACCGATGTGCTTTCATTGCATATCAATACCCGTGGCGGTGATATCGAGGAGGCTGATCTGCTGGCCTATCCAGATACCCTTGGTTCTAAAACACCATTCAAACTGCTGGAAACGACCCCTGAGTTTACTTATCAGGCTCAAAGTGGATTAACGGGTATCAATGGTCCGGATAACCAGGCTGAACGTCCGCTTTATCATACCACCCAGAATAGCTTCACCTTGGCTGATGGTCAGGATGAATTGCGAATTCCGATGACTTACACTGCGCCAGATGGCGTTGTTTACGTTAAAACCTTCGTTCTGAAACGCGGTAATTATGCAGTCTCTGTTGATTACAGCATCGATAACGTCACCGATAAACCCTTGCAGATGGCGTTCTTCGGTCAGCTGAAACAGAGTGCTGAGCTGCCGAAACATCGCGATACCGGCAGCAGTAATTTTGCCTTGCATACTTATCGTGGTGCTGCTTATTCTTCTGATGAAGCAAAATACGAAAAATACAAATTTGATGATATTGAAAGTAAGGCGCTTTCCGTAACCACACAAGGCGGCTGGGTAGCAATGCTCCAGCAATACTTCGCCACAGCGTGGGTTCCGGAGAAAGACAAAACGAGCAATTTCTATACCATTGACCTGAAAAACCAAAAAATGGCGATCATCGGGTACAAAGGTGAAAACATCAATATCGCACCAAAAAGCCAACAGAATATCTCTTCTACCTTATGGGTTGGCCCTGAAATTCAGGATCAAATGGCAGCGGTAGCACCACACCTGGATCTCACCGTGGATTACGGTTGGTTGTGGTTTATTTCCCAGCCACTCTTCAAGCTGTTGAAATTCCTTCATGAATACATCGGCAACTGGGGCTTCTCCATCATTGCGATCACCTTTATCGTGCGTGGTATCATGTACCCGCTGACCAAGGCGCAATATACTTCGATGGCGAAAATGCGTTTGTTGCAGCCAAAAATCACGGCAATGCGTGAACGTTTTGGTGATGACCGTCAACGCATGAGCCAGGAAATGATGGCGCTGTACAAAACAGAGAAAGTAAACCCGCTGGGCGGTTGTTTACCTCTGGTCATTCAGATGCCAATCTTCCTTGCGCTTTATTACATGTTGATGGGTTCTGTTGAACTGCGCCATGCTCCGTTCATTGGTTGGATTAATGACTTGTCTGCACAAGATCCTTACTACATCCTGCCAGTGCTGATGGGCGTGACCATGTTTGTTATCCAGAAGCTGTCACCGACGACGGTAGCAGACCCAATGCAGCAGAAGATCATGACTTACATGCCAGTCGTGTTCACCGTCTTCTTCCTGTGGTTCCCGTCTGGTCTGGTACTGTACTATATCGTCAGTAACTTGGTGACCATCATCCAGCAGCAGGTTATTTTCCGCAGTCTGGAAAAACGTGGTTTACATACCCGCGAAAAACGCGAAAAGAAAGTCGACCTCAATAAAAAGTAAGTCTTTCAAAAAATAAGCAGAAGGCGGTCAATGACCGCCTTTATTATTTCCGTGACATCAGTGAAAAGAAAAAGAGAGAGTTTTATGAATACCACCGATACGATAGTCGCTCAGGCCACCCCTCCGGGACGAGGCGGTGTAGGCATTCTGCGTATTTCTGGCCGCAAGGCGGCGGAAGTCGCTGAGGTGGTATTGGGAAAACTCCCGAAACCCCGTTATGCCGATTACCTCCCCTTCCGTGATGTTGATGGTACGGTACTTGATCAAGGCATTGCGCTTTATTTCCCCGGCCCTAACTCTTTTACGGGAGAAGATGTGCTGGAGCTTCAGGGGCATGGCGGGCCTGTTATCCTCGATTTACTGTTAAAGCGTATCCTGACGATTTCAGGGGTGCGCATTGCCAATCCGGGGGAATTCTCGGAACGGGCCTTCCTGAACGATAAACTTGATTTGGCACAAGCAGAGGCTATCGCCGATCTGATTGATGCCAGTTCCGAGCAGGCGGCGCGCTCTGCGATGAATTCCCTGCAAGGTGCATTTTCGAATCAAGTCCATCAATTGGTTGAAGCTCTGACGCATTTGCGGATCTATGTTGAAGCTGCCATTGATTTTCCCGATGAAGAAATCGATTTTCTTTCTGATGGCAAGATAGAAGCCCAGTTGGACGGGGTCATTGCGGAATTGGCAGAGGTTCGCTCACAGGCTCGTCAGGGCAGTTTATTGCGTGAAGGGATGAAAGTGGTGATTGCCGGGCGTCCGAATGCGGGTAAATCCAGCCTGCTCAATGCACTGGCGGGGCGTGAAGCCGCGATTGTCACGGATATTGCGGGAACAACACGCGATGTTTTGCGCGAACACATCCATATTGATGGAATGCCGTTGCATGTGATTGATACAGCGGGATTACGTGAAGCCAGTGATGAAGTGGAACGTATCGGCATTGAGCGGGCATGGCAAGAAATTGAGCAGGCAGACAGGGTATTGTTTATGGTGGACAGCACAACCACAGACGCGGTTGAGCCTGCACAAATCTGGCCGGAGTTTATGGCGAAATTACCGCCTTCCCTGCCCATTACCGTGATCCGCAATAAAACAGATATGACCGGAGAAGAAACAGGCGTTGCAGAAATCAGTGATTACACATTAATCCGTCTTTCTGCCCGTGAAGGAAAAGGGATTGATTTACTGCGAGAGCACCTGAAAGAAACAATGGGCTTCAACAGCAATACTGAAGGCGGGTTTCTTGCGCGCCGCCGCCATTTACAGGCATTGAATACAGCGGCAGAGCATTTGCATGAAGGCCATCAACAGCTCGTATTTGCGCGTTCAGGGGAATTGCTGGCAGAAGAATTGCGTCTGGCGCAGCAGGCACTGAGTGAAATCACGGGTGAATTTACATCAGATGATTTGCTTGGCCGGATTTTCTCAAGTTTTTGCATTGGAAAATAAACAAACTTATTTTATCCGGACAAGAAAACCCCAGAAACATCGTTGGCTATGTTTCTGGGGCATATCAAGACCTTGCTCCAAATTTACTTTTTCTCTTTCTGCTGTTCTTGCTTCATGATTTCACGATACCAGCGAGGATGGTGTTTCTTTGCCCAGCCGCGTGTCACCCAGCCTTCAACCATGGCCCGTACCGAGCCTTTCACCCAGATAGCCGCATAGGCATGTACGATAATGGTCAGGATCAAGCCAATGGCGGCCAGTGAATGAACCAGTAAAGCAAGCCGGATGAGTGGGATAGGAAAGTATTCCGCAAAATAAGGGCGCCAAATGATAATGCCGCTGACCAATAACAACAGCAGGCAAACACTGACTGACCAGTAAATGCCTTTCTGACCGAGATTGTATTGACCGATATCTCCGGCTTCTTCATTTTGCAGCACTTTGTGAATATTCTTTGCCCACACAATGTCATCCCTGTCTATTAGGTTATGTTTGAAATACCTGAAAAACATAAAGATAAACAGAAAAAACATGACTGAACCGGAAAATGGATGCAAGATTCGCGATAGTTGCGGCGTACCAAAGATATTCATCATCCAGTTCAGGGAAGGAAAGAAAAACCCCAATCCGCTGATGGCGGTGAACAGAAAGCAGATAACAACGGCCCAATGATTGACGCGTTCAACCGGAGAATGGCGAATGATGACATCGCGACGCTGTTTCATTTTTTCACCTCCTCATTTTTTACCTTGTCCGAATCAAGGGAGGCAAGGGCACTTTCTTCCTCTTCTTTAGAAACCCGGTTCGGGCCGATACCCACGTAATGGAAAATGGAGGCGGCAAAGGTTGCAGCAAAGCCAATCGCTGCCAATGGCTTCCAGATCCCTTTCCAGAATGTCACGGTGGGGCTGATAGTGGGATTTTCAGGCAGGCCGTGATAGAGCTGCGGTTTGTTGGCATGATGCAGCACATACATAACATGTGTACCCCCTACGCCTTCGGGATCATACAGGCCGGCATTGTCATAACCGCGCCCTTTCAGTTCCTCAACCCGTTCAGCTGCCAGTGCTTTCATATCCTGCTTGCTGCCAAAATGAATGGCGCCTGTCGGGCAGGTTTTCACGCACGCTGGCTCTTGCCCCACACCAACACGATCAACACACAGCGTGCATTTATAAGCGCGGTTATCTTCTTTGTTAATGCGCGGCACATCGAATGGACAGCCTGCAATGCAGTAACCACAACCAATGCAGTGCTCTGACTGAAAATCGACAATGCCATTGGCATACTGAATAATCGCCCCTTCCGCAGGGCAGGCTTTCAGGCATCCCGGATCGGCGCAGTGCATGCAGCCATCCTTGCGGATCAGCCATTCCAGTTTGCCGTGTTCTTCAACTTCGGAAAACCGCATCACTGTCCATGATTTCGCCGTTAAATCGGCCGGATTATCATAAACACCGACGTTGTGCCCGATTTCATCCCGGATGTCGTTCCATTCTGAACAGGCTACTTGACATGCTTTACAACCGATACAGGTAGTGACGTCGATAAGCTTTGCCACTTCTTGCTGACTTCCCCGCACACGAGGCGCGGGAGTCAGAGAGTTGGTGGCTGAGCGGCGAATGATGTCCTGAGATTGCAATGACATAATTTTTCTCCCCTACACCTTTTCCACATTAACCAGAAAAGCCTTGAATTCTGGCGTCTGCGTATTGGCATCACCCACAAACGGCGTCAGGGTATTCGCCAGAAAACCTTTCTTCGCCGCGCCTTCAAAGCCCCAGTGAATGGGAATACCGATGGTATCCACTTCACGACCATGAACATTCAGGGTACGGATGCGCTTAGTCACCACCGCCTTGGCTTTGATATAACCCCGATTGGAGCTGACTTTAACGGTATCGCCCTGTTTAATGCCTTTTTCCGCCGCCAATCGCTCTCCAATTTCCACAAACTGCTCTGGCTGGGCAATCGCATTCAGCAAGGCATGTTTTGTCCAGAAGTGGAAATGCTCGGTCAGGCGATAAGTTGTACCGACGTAAGGGAATTTATCCGCTTTACCCATTGCGTCAAGATCGTTCCTGAACACGCGGGCTGCCGGGTTGGAAATGACATTCGGATGCAGGGGATTCGTGCCCAATGGCGTTTCAAATGGTTCATAATGTTCAGGGAATGGCCCTTCTGCCATTTTATCAATGGCAAACAGGCGTCCCATGCCTTCAGGCTGCATGATAAACGGCCCGACTTCCGTTCCCGGAGCCGCATTGCTGTAATCGGGAATATCCACCCCGCCCCATTTATCACCATCCCATTCGATTAACCGGCGTTTGGGGTCCCACGGGTGACCCTGTGGATCAGCAGAGGCACGGTTATACAGGATACGGCGGTTCAGTGGCCACGCCCATGCCCAACCCAGTGTATTACCGATGCCGGAGGGATCTGCGTTGTCACGGCGCGCCATTTGGTTACCTTCGGGTGTCCAGCTGCCGGCAAAAATCCAGCAGCCACTGGCGGTTGTCCCATTATCACGCAGTTGTGCAAAAGACGATAATTGCTGCCCTTTTTGCACCAAAATATTGCCTTTGCCATCCAGCACATCCGCCAGTGCAAGCCCGTTATTTTCCTGCGCGACTTCTTCCGGAGTGGGGTTATCGGGGTCCAGATAATCCCATGCCATGCTCAGAACTTGCTCTGGTGCCGCTCCTCCTTCTTCGCGGTATAAGTCACGCAGGCGCCTGAAGATGCCAGACAGAATTTCACCATCACCGATGGCTTCACCCGGTGCATCTGCCCCTTTCCAGTGCCATTGCAACCAGCGGGCTGAATTGACTATTGACCCATTTTCTTCGGCAAAGCAACAACATGGCAGCCGGAAGACTTCCGTTTGAATAGAAGAGGGATCGACGTCGTTGAATTCACCGTGATTTTGCCAGAATGACGATGTCTCGGTACTGAGCGGATCGACGGTAATCAGGAACTTCAATTTCGATAACGCCGCTACGACTTTATTTTTATTCGGGAATGAAGCAATGGGGTTGAATCCCTGACAAATATAGCCGTTCACTTCCCCTTTCGACATCATTTCGAAATATTGCAGGACGTCGTAAGGTTTATCCCACTTAGGCAGAAGATCAAAACCCCAGTCATTCTCTTTACGGGCATGGTGGCCATAAAAGCTTTTCATCAGGCTGACAAAGAATTTCGGATAATTTCCCCAATAATTGACTTGTCCCGGTATAGTGGATTTTGGCGTATTCGCCTGCAAATAGGTCTGCAAATCAGCCTGTTTTTCTGAGGGCAGGGAGAGATAGCCGGGCAGGCTCTGCGATAACAGCCCGAGATCTGTCAGCCCCTGTATATTGGAATGACCACGCAGTGCATTAATCCCGCCGCCGGCCATGCCCATGTTGCCGAGCAACAATTGGATCATCGCCATGGTGCGGATATTCTGTGCGCCGACAGAATGCTGCGTCCAGCCCAACGCATACAGGAAAGAGGCTGTTTTATCTTTCGCACTGGTTGCTGCCAGATATTCACACACTTTGAGGAAATCTTCCTTCGGTGTGCCACAAATATCCGTGACGACATCCGGTGTATAACGGCTGACATGGGTTTTCAGCAAATTCCAGACACAACGGGGATGGGTCAGCGTTTTATCGCGCTTGGCAAACCCCTGCTCATCCAGTTCATAATTCCATGAGGTTTTATCGTACTGACGGCTTTCCGCATCATAACCGCTGAACAAACCCTCATCGAACGAGAAATCTTCCCGTACAATCAGGCTGGCATTGGTGTATGCCTCAACATATTCACGATTAATTTTTTCGTTGGTCATCAGGTATAAAATCACACCTGACAGAAAAGCAATGTCCGTACCGGACCGGATAGGCGTGTAGAAATCCGCCACGGATGCCGTACGGGTAAAACGTGGATCGATAACAATCAGTTTGGCATTGTTGTGGATTTTGGCTTCCATCGCCCAGCGGAAACCAACAGGATGTGCCTCTGCGGCATTCCCGCCCATCACGACAATCAGGTTCGCGTTCTTAATATCCACCCAGTGGTTGGTCATCGCACCGCGACCAAATGTTGGAGCAAGACTTGCTACCGTTGGTCCGTGTCAGACACGCGCCTGGTTGTCTACGGCAAGCATGCCGAGAGCGCGACTAAATTTTTGCGATAAAAAACCCGTTTCATTACTGGCCGCAGAGGCACACAACATACCTGTTGTCAGCCAGCGGTTAACCGTAACGCCATCCTGATTGGTTCTGATGAAGTTGGCATCTCTGTCTTGTTTCATCAATCTTGCGATGCGATCGAAAGCTTCATTCCAGCTTATGCGCTGCCATTGGCTTGCGCCCGGGGCACGATATTCCGGATAGTGCAGGCGGTTTTCACTGTGGATAAAATCGACCAACCCGGCTCCCTTAGGACACAAGGCTCCCCGGTTCACCGGATGATCCGGATCACCTTCAATATGAAAAATAGTCGATTTGGCATTTTTGGCACCATCGCCAAGGCTGTACATCAATAATCCACAGCCGACAGAACAGTATGTACAGGTATTTCGGGTTTCACGCGCACGCAGCAGTTTATAGTTACGTGTTTGTGCCTCCGCAGCGGCGGGGGCAAACCCCAGCACGGCAGCCGTCGTACCCGCCATACCGCCAGCGCAGATCTTAAAGAACTGCCTTCTGCTGACTTGCATGGGGGATCTCCTTACTCACATTGCTCATTCAAACACTTTCTGACGACAAGATCGTCGGTGTATTTGCTTTTTTATTAATTCGTGTGATCAGGTTAATAACCTGATAAGGTTTGCCGGTATTATGAATTAATCTGCTGGAGAATTCATCTAATGGATAATGCAAGGTCAGGAAATCAATTAGCCATTGAGGGTATCTGCGGCGCTTTTCACGTCAATGTAAAACATAAAAATAACCTCAACAGCCCCAAGCCGGACTGGGTCGCGGAAGAAGTTCCTATCGCATTGGTCTATAACGGCATTTCACACGTTGTGATGATGGGCACACCTAAGGAGCTGGAGTATTTTGCCATCGGTTTTTCATTATCAGAAGGGATTATTTCTTCTCCTCAGGAAATTCGTGGGATTGATGCCATAACCAGCTGCCACGGGGGAATTGAGCTGCATATCGAACTTTCCAGCCGCCGTTTTGCGGGATTAAAAGAACGCCGGCGCAATATGGCAGGCAGAACAGGCTGTGGGATCTGCGGCACTGAACAACTGACTGAGGTTTTCCGCCCAATTAAACCATTACCTTTCACCCAAACATTTTCACTCGATTATCTTGATGCCGCACTTGCCCAATTGTCGCATATCCAAGAAATCGGGGCGCTGACTGGCTGTACCCATGCGGCAGGATGGATAAGTTCAGAAGGAAAGTTTTTGGGGGGTTGTGAAGATATTGGCCGTCATGTTGCTTTGGATAAGTTGTTGGGAATTCGGGCCTCAATGCAGAAAGAAGTGGGCTGGCAACAAGGTGCCGCCTTGGTTTCCAGTCGTGCCAGCTATGAAATGGTCCAAAAATCAGCCAGCTGTGGGGTGGAAATCTTGTTTGCTGTTTCTGCCGCAACCTCACTCGCCATTGAAGTCGCACAAAAATGTAATCTGACACTGGTCGGGTTTTGCAAACAGGGAAGAGCGACAATTTATACCCATCCGCAACGATTGATTGAGACAATAATCACTTAAACTTTAATTCCCTTTTGCCACCTTCCGCATAAAAACCACATATATTCAAAAAGATATGGTTTGGTTACCTCAATTTCCTTATTAACAAATAGTAAACAATTTTATTACTTCTGGTTTACATGATTTTTTGTTCAATGTATTTTTTATGCGTGTTTCGCTTAGCACTTAGGGTTTCGCTCAGCACTTAAGTTGTTAGCTTAGAAGGTTCAGGACGCTTTTATATAACCAATAAGCTTCAAAATACACGGGTATAAAGAACAAAAAAATACCCTTTAATACTCAGTGAGGCTGCTAATGAAAAAGATCAATATATTCATCGCTACATTAGGTGTTTTTGGATTGATTGCACAGGCTCAGGCAAAAGTCGGCTGGGGGATCAGTCAAACAGAAACCAATCCCCATCTCTTGATTGGAGAGAATAAAGGGGAACCTGCCATTGGTATCTCTCTTCCTCTGTTCGGAAACCAGCTTTATACGGCTTCTGAATTAAAAGATTTGGCCACTCGTGATAATAATGGCATCTATCGTTACAAACTGGAGGATGTTGTTTTGGTCGAGAACCAATATATCGATGTGGGTCAGGTTCCCAACGAGGAAATCTACTTTGGGGAATGGGCACAGAAAACACCCGATAAATCGGATATCACCCATACTGTCTTTTATGTCGGCAAAGATGTTACGACCAATATGCCAAAAGGTGGCACGGCTATTTATACGATAAAAGGACTCAATAAATATAACGGTAACAACCTCCTTGACGGTACGTTTACCGCGAACTTTGATAAAAACAAAATCAACGGTTCATTGAGCAACGATACATTGAAGATAAATATCAATGCCGATATCAATGATGATGCTGGTTTTGCAGGCGAAGCCACGGCCAATGAGAGTATACACGGGAAAACTGATGGAAAATTTTACGGCGACTCTGCTTCTGCTCTGGCTGGGTATGCCAAATTTGAGAGTGATAGATCCAAAGATACCGCATTCGGTGGTTCTAAACAGTAACACCTGATTTTTCCCAGAAAACAGTGCCATTCTTGGTGCTGTTTTCTTCCTTGTCAATTTCATGTTTTTTGCTCTGCTCCCTGTTTCTTGCCGTCAGATCCTGACGGATTGTCAATCATGGGGCTGTGTTAATGGATTTTGCTGCTATGACTTGCAAGAAAAAGACCGCTGTTTCTACATTATTGTTCATGGCATCACTGGCCTTATTTCACTCTCCGGCAGCCTATTCCCATCAAGATGGTAGTCATGAAGCGTTTACAAGTGAAGAAAGTACCCATTGGATCTGGAAAGAAATACGGCACAATCAACAGCAAAACCAACAAAAACATGAAGCGGGCCTGAGTATACCGGCTGTTGTTTCGACGGAAGAGGATGAATCAAAAGAGGGTAAATCGTCGGGCACAGGTCATGGGCAACCCTTTGAGATTGAAAATAATCCTGAAAACCTGGCGAAGGCACTGTATTTTGCTATTAACTATCAACGCTGGTCAGAAGTTAAACGCTTGCTGGCGGTTTATCAGAAAATACCTGAGAGCAATCCGTTACTCGTCGATTTTGCTCAGGGCGGGCTGGCCCGCATCGAAGGAAAGTTGGCACTTTCTGCCGCTCATTATCAAAAGATACTGAGTCAACAACCTAATTCAACACGCATAAAGCTGGAACTGGCCCGTGTCTATTTTGAAGATTACAACAATCGGGAAGCTGAAAAATTATTTAGTGAATTAAGAGAACAGCATCAGTTACCGAAAATAGTTCTGGAGAATATTGACCGTTACCTCCACGCAATTCCCCTGAGAAGCCGTTGGCACAGTTCATTTTCCATCAGTTCTGTCTATGATGATAATTTAAATATGACGCCAAATCAGGAAGCCCAATGTCTGCTTATTCTGGAAGGACATTGCCTCATGCAACGAAAATTACCCAAAATCATCAAAGAGTGGGGGAGTACATATACTGCGACATTGAGCCGGCGCTATTCATTTGCTGGTCATCACGGTGTTTTTGGCCGTGCCCTGATTTACGGGGAAAATTACCCACACTATCATGACGCAAATGAAAACATATTCTTGCTGGTCAATGGCTACAATTATAAAAACAGGACTCATGACTTATCCTTTGGTCCCTTGTTTGAATATAAACAGAGTGCAGGAAAGACGGAATATTACGCGCTCGGCGCTAAACTCGAGTGGCAATGGGCAATGACTGCCCAGACTGGCCTGAATGTGGAAATATCAAATAAGCGGCTGAATTATCAGCAAAATGACAGTGTTAAAAATGGCTCACTTTCCTCATCCTATTTCAGCTTATCCCACTTCATCAACGACAAAGTTATTCTGTTTGGCGGGGGGCAATGGAGCTATCAGGACAGCCAGCGCCCCTCATCCCGTTATCAGCAATGGGGGATAACTGCCGGGATTGCAGGACAAATTTACTCTGGCATTAATGGCTCGTTGGTTGCCACACTAAGGCAGCTGCGTTTTGCAGCCTACAACGCCGTATTGGAGGCCAGACGCCAAGATAATGAGCAAATTTATACAGCGTCCATTAAATTTCCAAAAGCCAAGATCGTGGGCATGACCCCCTCTTTAATTTTCCGGCATCGACATAATCGCAGTAATGTGGACTGGCTTTACAGCTATGATAAAAACCAAGTGCAAATACAACTGGAGAAATATTTTTAACCTATATTCGCTGTGACATTACGCCCACAATTCAAAAAAGTATGGTGAAAATGGAATTAATGGGAGTGCTTGTTACCAAAGAATATATCAATATCTGGCTTAATCATATAATCGAATAAATAGCAGGTAAAAAGATAAAATGACAGCCAGTGTTAATAAATTATACATGGTGTCTATCATATTGGGGGCATCTCTCGTAGGGTTGGCCATGGGATATACACTCCCAATGGTCAGTTTAAAGCTGGCTGGGCAACAGTACACATCAACACTTCTGGGTATAATGTCAGCGCTGCCGGCGGTGGGAATGCTCATTTCTTCCATGGTGATCCCAGCAATTAGCCGTTTATTTAGCTTAAACAAATTACTGAGCTTTAACTTATTATTACTTACAGCTTCTACTTTCTTTTCTACTTATTTCAATCAAGCTCATTACCTCGCGCTTCCCCGGTTTTTGATGGGGTTTGCCTGTGGTGTCATTGTTGTTATCGGTGAATCCTGGGTCAGTGCCAATACCACCGATAAATACAAAGGTACACTGATGGGACTGTATGCTTCAGCGTTCACAGGATGTCAATTGCTCGGGCCATTGCTGATTTCTCTCTTTGGCATAACATCATTCATTCCAGCAACATTGCTGGCTATACCTGCCCTTTGTTGCATTGTTCTGATACTGGCAAACCCTTCTGCCTCCCTATCATCACAGGCAGAAGAAGGAAAAGGCGGGTTTCCTGTATTTCCGCTCATCATGTCTGCCCCTTGCCTAATCATTGGCGTCATTTGTTTCTCCTCTTTTGATGCCGTCGCACTTTCTATGTTCCCTTTGTACGGGCTATCGCTGGGGATACCTGAAACGATTACGATTACGCTAATAACTTTAATTTTCTTAGGGGATGCGATTTTTCAGGTTCCTATTGGATGGCTGGCAGATAAAACGGATTTGAAACGAATGCATATTATTTGCGGCATTGTTTTCACTCTTTCCCTATTGGCATTGCCCTTTACAGTGAATTCTATTTTCTTATGGATTGATGTCATTATCATGGGGGCTTGCGGAGGCGGAATTTACACGTTATCTCTGGTGAGAGCAGGAAAAAAATATTCAGGACAAATGCTGATTGCGATAAATTCTTTATTTGGCATTGTCTGGGGAATAGGTAGCCTTACCGGGCCATTGGTCACAGGTATCGCAATGGATCTCTTTGACGAAAAAGGATTTATTATCACGCTTTCTTTTGTTGGGCTATTGTTTATTCTTTCACACTGGTTTCCCGGCAAGCCGATATCCGATGGGCGTCAGGTTGCAGCCAACAGAACGACAACGTGAAAGCGGGAGAATTTATTGTTGATACAGAATATTTAGTCGATTAATCAAGGCGATGAAACATCCACAGGTTGGGTTCAATGTAATAGGCCATCTGTTTCTCGGTATCGACCACCAACGGCACCAACCCATCCGGAATAATATACTCTCCGCTTTGTGGAAACGTCATGCCGGTCCACGCCTGCCATTGTTCTACCGAACCATAGATATCCATGGAGCGGAGGGCTGGCCTGATAATCTTTGCGCCTAAACGCCAATGTGTGCGGACCCACGGATCAAACGGTTCGCCTTTGTCATTTTTCCACCCACAATACTCTGCAAAATTTTGCAAAGGATACCGGCTTTTCAGACTTGGCCTGACAGGGACGACCAACCCTTCCAATCCCTCATCCCGGGCGGTTTGCTTGACGCTATTGATTAATAAGGCCGGGATGTTTTTACCCCGGAAATCAGGGGCAACTGTGACTCCCAACGCAGATACCATATTGGCTTTTTTCTTTCCTTTTGCTTCCCCCCCAATGCGCAATACCGCATCCCAACCTTCATCCGGCAGTTGATCTAATGGCTTATTTTCCCAAGGAAAAGGAATTGAAGTCATCAGGCCAATCAGCCGTTCTTCGTGCCCTTGTTGCAGAATGGCAAACTTCTGGAAATGGCTGAAACCGGGTTCATATAATTTATGCCAATATTCTTCAGCTACTGCATCGTTATCCATAAATATCGGCCAATTAGTTTCAACAAGACGACTAATTTCTTCATTTAAATCTGTTCTTTCTTTGGCAGATTGAATAATGATTTTTGCTTCCATGATGAATTTCCTATAAAAAAAGCAAGCCGAAATTATATTTTTATATTAATCGTCATAATTATAAGCATTTATTTATTATCCGGAATAAACGTATTTTTTATATTCATCTTTTCCCATGATAACCAATTATTTCATACAATGAAAAATAAATTATTATTAAGCATTGATGAGGGTGATTTTAATTTAAAATATCGTTATTTCTTTCATTGAAATAATTGATTTCATTGATAACTATTTTTATCCAAATAATATTATTGTTTACATAAAAACAGAGTGTGATTAAATCAACTTACGTCACATTTTTGATAAAAAAATTGAACATGGCAATATTCCAAAAATAAAATAAAAACAAATATATTCAAAAGGTTAAAAAAATACCCTGACTCAAATCCCCTTTCTGAAATAATTGAATGGTAATAATTATCATTTACATTATCATATTAACGGTGTACGTTTTTCCCGCGCAATAAATCAGGCCATTTTTAAGATTGGGTAACGAGGGGCCCCCCTTTCCAAACGAGGGTAATAATGAAAAAGTTCAACGTATTAATCGCTACTTTAAGTGCATTGGGATTTATGGCACAAGCTCACGCCGCCGTAGGATTTGGTCAGAGCCAGCAATACACAACACCTCACATTGAAGTCGGCCCGACTTTACCGGGTGCAAACCCTCACGGAGGGCAACAGATTGAACCCGGCATCGGTGTCAGTTCCGTTTATAACGGCAAGATAGTTGGCTTTGCCGGCCTGACTCGCATGGCACCGGCTGACAGCAACGGTATTCATAATATTTCCATGGCAGGGAAACCTGGCTCTCATGGCGGTATGGGCGTATTCAATTTCAGTAAAGTGGCCAGTGACGATGTTTATTTTGGTGAGTGGTCAGAGACCGGAAAAGCCTCGGATAACACCCATACGGTTTATTACGCAGGAAAAGACATTACGACCAATATTCCGACGGATGGCACCGCAACCTATACCGTGACAGGGATTAACAAATACAGTGGCGATAATGCGTTATCCGGTACATTTATTGCCGATTTTGGTGATAAGACCTTAATAGGCTCAATGGAGAATACCGTCATGGCTATTGATGTTGCTGCCAATATTGGTGCTGATGCCAAATTTGAAGGAACCGCCATGACGGGTGATTTGATTGGTGAAACCACGGGACACTTCTTTGGCGATGGTGCATCCAGCTTGGCCGGATATGCCACATTTGAAGATGATAGCAGCAAAAATACCGCTTTCGGTGGCTCGAAACAGTAATTACTGACTTTTCAGAGAACAGTACTCTTTGAGCGCTGTTTTCTGTTTTTGTCGTCAATCATAACGTGAACTTTGTGATCCGATTTATCGATGCCTGACAATAAAACAAGACCAACATTATCCGCGGCACTTGCTGTGCTATGTCTTTCCCTGACGGCTCATGCCGATGAAGATATTTCACGGAAAATCTGGCAGGAAGCACAACATAACCAGCAGGAAAATGAAAACAATCTGGTCACGCCAGACCCTGTTTTTATCGAAGATGACGCTTCATTGATTGTGATTGATGGGCAACCGTTTAAGGTAGAAAATAATCTGAGCGATATGGGACAAGCACTTTACCTTGCCACTAACCATCGGCAGTGGCCGGATGTCAGGCGTTTTCTCGCTGCTTACCAAAAATTATCCGGGCATGATGAGATGTTGCTTCATTTTGCCCAAGGCGGATTGGCCCGTTTTGAAGAAAATTTTGATCTTGCCGCCTATCACTATCAGCAGATTTTAAACCAACAACCTGATTTCACCCGCATCAAACTGGAGCTGGCCCGCGTTTATTTTGAGGATCATAAGACTCGGGAAGCCAGACAGCTGTTTTCTGTGTTGAGTGAACAAAGTCAACTACCGGAAACCGTCTTAAAAAATATCAACAGCTATCTGGAAGCTATAGCGCTGAGAAACAGTTGGCGCGGCTCTTTCTCTGCGGGTTATGGCTATAACGATAATGTGAATATGTCTTCTGATAGTGGCGCAATCCGGTATTGCGGCGAAAAAAGCTGTGTATTGGTTCAAGTACCAAAAGCCGTTAAAGCGTGGGGTTTGTCTTATGACGCCATCCTGAACCGCCGTTATCAGTTTGTCGGCCATCACGGCATTTTTGGCCGTGGTCTGATGTATGGGGAAAATTACCGGCATTACCATGACGGGGATGAAAATACGCTGTTGCTGGTCGGGGGATATAACTATAAAAGCAGGCATCACGATGTTTCTTTGGGTCCCTTGTTTGAATATAAGCAACTTGCAGGTGATATTTTTTATCGTGCAAACGGTGCCAAAACAGAATGGCGATGGGCTTTGACCTCCCAAACAGCCTTCAATGCAGAAATTGAACATAAACGACTGCGCCATCAACAACAACTTCAGCGGAAAGACGGCACACTTTCATCAACTTACTTTACTTTATCCCATGCCCTTAATCGCGACATGGTTCTGTTTGGCGGCGGGGATTGGCTCTATCGCAGCAATGATAAATACGACATGGACAGCTACCGGCAATGGGGAGCTCGGGCAGGTATTGCCGGGCAACTCTACCCCGGGATCACCGGATCACTGTTTGCCACGGTGAAGAAACGGCAATTTGATGCCAAACACCCCATGCTGAACATCCTCCGTGAGGATAATGAACAAATTTATACTGCTGTCATTAAAGTGCCTGCCGCTGAAATCGGGGGCATGACCCCTTCTCTGACGTTCCGCCACCGGCGCAATCACAGCAATGTGGCTTGGCTGTACAGCTATAACAAAAACGAAGTGCTGTTCAGGCTGGAAAAGTATTTTTAATCAATTGGTTATTTTTAATTTGCGTGATGATAATCGATAAATAGAGGCAAGGGACATCAATGGCATTCCAAGTTAAAACACAGCTCACTCCGATCACAATGGCGTTATCTTTGGCCTTGTCACTAACCACACCGCCCTTGTTTGCTGAATCAGCATCTTCCGGCAAAAAAACAGACTTGGGTAAAATCAGTGTCACAGACACCACTGACAAAGATGCCGCAGGTTATGATGCCGTTTATGATAAAGATATTTCTAATATTTATATTGGCAAAGATCAGATAGAGCGCTACAAGGGAACATCTCCCGCTGATTTACTGAAAGGTGCCGTGGGCGTCTACAGTGGAGATGCACGTAATAGCGGGGCCTTGGATATCAATATCCGCGGTGTTCAGGGGCAAGGGCGAATTCCCGTTACGATTGATGGCACAGAACAGGCGATTACTGTAGGTCGCGGTTACAATGGCGCCAATAACCGCAATTATATTGACCCAAACTTAATCAGCAACATTGAAATCGAAAAAGGCCCTTCCCTCAGCCGTGACATCAAAGGCTCTGTCGGTGGTGCTGTTTCCATCAAAACACTATCCATTGACGATATCGTTCCGAAAGGGGAAACCTTCGGTATCAATACCAAACTGGAAACCAGCAGTAATTCAGTCAGGGAGCGGGAGCCTTCCCTGCAATTGGGGCAAGACTACCGTGATATCCCCAATTTTACCAAAGGAAATATCGATAATGACCCGGCTTTAAAGGTGACTCCTCACTCATCAAAAGACAATAAACTGTTTGGTTTTAAAGATAATGCCTTCCGCATTGCAGTGGGAACGCGTCAGGAATATTTCGACCTCATGCTGGCTTATGCCTATCGCCGTCAGGGTAACTATTTTGCCGGTAAAGGTGGCGCACATCGGTATGATGAACCCATTACAAAAGCTGACAGGGAACTGCTGGAAAAAGCCAGAACGACATTAGATCCCTATGTGCCGTTTGCCGCCAAAATCTATCGTCCCGGTAATGAAGTCCCTAATACCTCCAGTGAAATGCGCTCCGTGTTAATCAAAAACAGTTGGCGTTTCAACGACGATCAGGCTTTACTGCTGGGCCTTCGCGATACCCGCATGGAGTTTGGCGATATTATGCCCTCACGCTTGGGGAAGGTTGAGCCGGCAGAAAATAAGGTTCCTCAATGGCCGCTGGCTCATGTCCACCAACAAGCCGCTAATCTGAGCTATAAGTGGCAGCCTGCCCATAATCCTTATGTTGATTTCGACCTGAATCTGTGGACAACCCGTACCACCAGCAATACCAATACAGCAGGAGGGTATCCCCGAAGCCCTGAGGAGAAAGATTGGGACTGGGAAAGCGGAAAAGCACCCAGAAACAATAACATTAATGGCATTTTGATTGATTCTGCTACCACGCATACCCAAAACAATCGTTGGGGGCTCGATCTCTCCAATAAATTTACCCTGCACCCGAGCCTAGACCTGACCCTGATAGGTAATTTCCAACGGGAACGGCTTGATTCTGATGATGATTACAATCGCAAAGGCATGTACTTTTTCCAGTCCCCAGCCCGGAAAGGACAGCGTCAGGAAATTAATCTTGCCTTTAACTTTGATTGGCGCCCCACTTCATGGCTGGCATTGGGGGCGGGAGCAAAACGTGTTTCTTACTGGTCCCAGGATGATTTGCTCAATGAACGACGTGCAGCAAGAGATTCAAGCTACGCAAAAACGGCGGATATCACCGAGCATCAGATGAATTACTTTCGAACGCTGACTGAGAACGAAGCCGATTCCATACGGAAAAAACAGGAATTTAGAAACTCACACAAAATTTCTAAAATGAGCCCGACAGAATTAAGAGCCTACCTTGCAAAACTCAAGGAATTCCCGGACATCAGGACAGAAGATGCCCTTTCTCGGAGCGGTCTGAAGCGTAAAATGATAAGTGAAGAATTTACTTGGAAATACGGCTCCCGCAACGGCAAGCTCAATAAAAACGATAACCCTTATTTCAATGGTCAGTTGGATATGAATGAAAAAGTTATCGATCCAGTCAGCGGTCAGGAAGTCTATAAATATGAATACGGTACAAAAAAGCCGAACGCAAACGCTGTGCCAGACGGCCATGTCGATGACCCTTGGGAACCGGCAGCCAAGCGTAAAGATCATGCATGGGCTCCGGCATTTTCAGCGACCGCTTATGTGACGGATGATTTCCGCATCTATGCACGCTATGCCGAAGCCGTCAGAATGCCCAGTATTTTTGCCGACACCGTGGGCTTTTCAGGCTCCCAAAATCATTACGCAGGCCATCAATTTAAGCCTGAACGCGCAAAAAATACGGAAGTCGGCTTTGTCTATGATTTTAGCCGGTGGGTTGATGCAGAGCGCCATGCTGACATTAAGTTTTCTTACTACAATACCGTGATTAAAAATGTGTTCGACAGGGACGGCAGTTATTTATTCTCCCAAATGGACAAACAAAAACTTGCGGGTCTGGAGCTACAGGCGCGTTATGACAACGGCGGCTTCTTCACGGATATGGGGCTCACCTACAATCTGAAAAATAAGGTGTGCGACAATAACTCTGTGGTAAAGATGGACTCACAAAATCGCTATCACCTCTCCGAATGCATCAATGGGGGCTTCCCCGGCGGTTATCTGCGTACATCTATTCAACCTCAATATTCCGCTAACCTGACTGTCGGCGGGCGTCTGCTCAATGAAAAACTGGAGCTGGGCAGCCGGATGCTCTATCACAGCAAGGCGAAAAACAACGATGAGCAGCGGTTAATGGAATTATTGCCTGATTTGTATAAAGGCCAGTCCAATAATCCCATGCGCTGGCATCCCGTGTTGACGGTGGATGCTTATATCAGTTACCAAATTACGCCTTCCACATCCGTGGAGCTGGTCAGCACCAACCTGACCAACCGCTATTATCTTGATCCCCTGACGCGTTCGATGATGCCCGCCCCCGGAAGGACCTTCAAACTCAGTCTGACCAGTCAGTTTTAAGGAGCAAAAGGAACAATATGCGTAACCCGGCCATATCGGAAAGTTTTATCAATCATGTCCCACCCAGATCCCGGCGTGGTTTGCTGGTGGGCATTCTGGCAGCCTTGTTGCTGCATATCAGTCTGATATGGCTATTCAACCGACATACTCCTTACAAGGATACTGCTCACCATCTCAACAACAATACACCTGTCATGGGGCTGTCAATGACAATGCTTGCTTCGTCATCATGGGAATCATGGGAAAGCGAACCCGGGCTTGTTTCTCCGCCAGCCCCGCTTTTAACGGTAATTGAGTCACCGACAAAACCTAAGATTCAGTTGAATAAAGCCGTTGTCCCTGAAATCAGGAAAGAAAAACCCGCAGAGCCTGTTAAGCCCAAGAAAATAAAAAAACAGGCCGGGAAACCTCAGGAGATGAAAAATAAACCTTCCCTTCAACCGGAGTTGAAGTCAGAAGACAAGCCAAAAGACAATAATGCCGATCAGAAAACCGACGGCAATGATCAGGCTCATTCACAAGGTGCGATGAGCCATGCCTCAACCACAAAACCTTTGGTTGGACAGGGCACGAGTGAAATCGATAATTATACCGTGAGGCTGCGGCAGGAAATTGAGCGCCATAAGGTTTATCCCCGCAAGGCCAAAAGAATGAAACAACAGGGTACCGTCACCATCAACTTTACCTTGCTGGAGAATGGGGCATTGACGGCGGCCAGAGTCGTTAACTCCTCCGGCAACAGCGCCTTGGATGATGCCGCGCTTTCTGCCGTCAACCGCGCCAGTCCGGTAGGCACCAAACCGGCGGGGATGACACCAGAGATCACGCTGACACTCGATTTTACGCTAAATTAATCTGCGTTAAATATACGTAAAAGCAACCGAATAAGGGCTATGACTCCTGATTCGCCGTCATTTCTTTAATTAACTTGAATGTCACGAATGCCAGCCCGAAGACACCCGAAATCAAGATCCCCCATAACAGCCATTTTTGCCATTGAGCGGCCTTTTCCGTTGGGGATAATGCATCAAGCCGCCCTTTTCCGCCCAAAACAACGTCTGTTTGCTGTTTCGCTACCGGTAAGCCACGAACACCATTTTCGGGCATTGCGCCTTTGGGGATCAGTTCATTAATGTCCATTGCCGCCGAAGAGACGTTATTCGCTCCCCACACCAGAACATAGGGCGCATTCCCCTGAGCATTAAACACCACATCAATTTGGTTGCGTTTACCGACAACGACAGGGGTATCATTTCCCCAACTGCCACTGACCGCCCTGATGCGCAGTTCCTGAACCAATAAATTTTTCAGGGGCAGTTGATCGGACATGTTCTCCCCTTTTGTGCCATCAATATGATAAATCACGCTATTGCTCAATTGATGCCATGCGCTCTTGGGGTGGGTGCGATATTCAACATTGATGGGCAATACCGCATTGTATTGTTTGGGATAAATCAACAAATTTGACAGGACCTGCGGTTTATCAAATCGGTAAATCGCTTCAGTTTCAGATAGCCTGTCGACATTAAATGACAGATTGACAGACTCTGTCTGGGTATAGTGCGTGACCGAAACCCCTTTTGCACCATTGATGATCGGAAGTTGGGCGGGGGCGTTTTCCAGGATCAAAACCCAGTAACGGTAGCGGTGCTTGTTATTGTTTGGGATCTCAATGTGATTGAGCAGGACATGGCCGGCATCCGATTTTAATTCCATCAACGGCGCATCCTTAACTTGCCGAGTCCAGGCTTTTAAATCGTCACTGCTGTAAACCCTGGCTCTTGTTTGCCAATTATCAGGTAATGACGTCCAGTCCAAAACAATCTGATTAATGGCCTTATCGGAAGGCAGCTCGCTATTTTCATCCAGTTTCAATAAATAAGTGGAATCAAATTTATCCCCTTCTCTGTCATAAAGATTGATTTCCACCCCTTCGGGGGATTTCAGCGTAACGTAGTGATTTCCGGTAGCATAACCATCCGGCATTCCCCGTTCCTTTTGCATGGGAAATACTTGAAAAGCCACTTCTTGCCGTTCTGAACGTGACATATTCGCTTCTGTCATTGAATACGTCATGGGTTGCCCCAATTTATTGAAGATCCTGATATCCCGCAAATCAGAGTATGCCGTTTCCAGATAAACCGGTTTAGGCAATATCACTCGGTAAAAAGGGGAGTCGGATGAGGTTTCCAACTCTGCGCCTTTATAAAAATCCTGCGGCGCCAGCATGGTTTCGCTGGCATACGCTTGAAACTGATTGGCTATCCCTAATGCAGCACATAATATAAGGGTTGTTTTTCTTATGTCCTTTAACAAGTTCATGCTGTTTTTTCCTGTTTGTCTGATCTGAGAGGCGGGATCGGAGAAAAATAGCCGATAATCAGCAGCAAAACAGCGACGCCCAAAAACGCAAAGGCACGCGCCAATCCACCACCAACAGCACTGTCGACCAAAAATAATTTCACAATGACAATGCCCAGTACGCCCGCACCGGCAAACCAAACTTTACGACGCATTGTACGTGTGGCGTACAGCATACAAACTAATGCAGCAAGTGCCCAAACCACGGCAAAAATCGCCTGAATCAGACGGGATGCCCACAATGTTTCAAATCGCCATGTAATATCCGCATAATGGGACAATGCCCGCAGCAGGGCACCATTCGCCCACCACACTAAAAGCCCCAGTGTTACCCATCGTTTCAGCTGCTTGTGTTCATTGTTTGAGAAAGCACTACCCAAAAATGGAATGGCATGATGCAACCCTATGTACAGCATAAGAATGCCAAACAAACTGGCTTCTTCCAGGGGATTGACCAGTGGGAGGTAGTGCCCGCCAACAACCTGCCCATCCATATCGTTGCCATACACCAACATAACAAACATCACGAATGCCAGCGGCAATATTCCCAGCCAGTAAGTTTTTGCATGTTGCGAGAGTGGCCACCAACCATACCGCTGAACAACCCACAGCAACAGAATGACCAGTGACATGGCGTTCATGTGGATAAAGTAACCCCACTCTTCCATTCCCCAGGGAAGTTGTTGGCTTTGCCAGTAAACTTCACTGCCAATCAGGGCCAGTCCCAGCCACAACAGGAGTAAATGAGCCAGCTTCTCCATGGGGGGAGTCAGTAAAGCCCGGGCGTCACGTTTCAGGATGAAAGCAGAAATGGCGATAGCGACTAACCAGCAGATGCTCCATCTGCTGTCTGATAATAGGTTCGTGTCATACTCCCATTGAAGAAAGAAACTGAGCCAAGCTATCGGCCACAGCAACCAGACTGTTTGCCGCAATTCCGGCCACATCAGGCGTAAAGCGGCCCAACGCCAAATCAGTACGGACAGGCTAAAGATAAGCAGCAGCAACAATACCGGTTCAGAGAAAATGGAATAGCGGGAGGAAAGATGGGTAACCATTTCAAAAACCCACCAGAACCAGATAGCGATGCCTGCTCCCATCATGATAAAGCTAATTTTTTTCCATCCCGTATTTTCCAGCCGATAATGGCGCCAAAGTGCACCCGCGCAGATAAAGCAAAGAGACATTACCAGTAAGGTGAACAGCAAATCATAATGGGACCCCGCATGAAAAAACGGATAGGCGAATAACTGGGAGATTAAGCCCATGACCAGTAACGCATTCCCCGTATAGCTGAAACGGCGCTGATTTTGCAACAAACCGCACCACAGAATGCCCAGTCCTTCCAGTGACCATGCGAGCGCTGTCCATTGTGCAGATAGCGCCAATGGGATAGACAGCGTGACAAAACAGCTGCCCAGAGCCAGATATCCCATTGCAATGCGTTTGCCAGCCTGTGGGAATCGCCGGAGTGTTGCCCATGCACTGCCCAGATAAAGCAGGCCGAATCCCAATGCAGAAAATGCAGGGCCAAACTCCCACTGAATTGTCATTGCGTATTGCAGGGTAAAACCAATAACCGGCGGACCAAATAACAACGTGCCATCAACCGCCATTTTCTGTTCCGGACGGTTTTTCAACCCAAACAAGACCGTCAGCAAACTGAAAAGCACTAAGTTAATGATCAGGAAAATCTGACACGAAAGGTAATATTCTGATTGATAGCTCTGGCTGCCCCAAAAAGTACCGATACCGAATGTAAATATAAAGCCCAGCAGATTCAGTGAGCGCCAGGACTGCCAGAGGCTTATCACCAAAATGCCGCAGGAAATCAGCAAATAATAGGAAAATAGCGCGATGTGGCTACCACCGCCGGTTGACAGCAATAAAGGTGCAAGATAACCACCGATGCAGGCCAGCATCGCTAAACTCTGCGCCCGCTGCAATACCGCCAATGCAACACTGGCAGCACAGATAATCAGCATCAGGGCAAACGCAACGGTGTGGGGCAGGAGTAAATAGAGCCGGAAAGTTGCAAAAACGGTGATATAAAATCCCCCAATGGAACCGCCTTGCAACAATAGAGCATAAAGTGGCTGTTTATGGCGCAACCACCAACCGATACCCAATAACACAAGGCTGCCCAGCGCGGCAGAAGCCAAACGCAGTTCAATCGGCAGGACATTTCTCTCAACGGAATATTTGAGCAAGTAAGCAATACCAAAAAACAGTAACAAGACCCCGAGTTTTGCTACCGGATTCCCTGTTAAGAACCAGCTGATTATGCCGGAAAAAAAGGAAGGGGGTGTTTCCAGGGCTGTTGTCGAACTGCTTCTTTGTGGTAGTTGTTGTGGTGATTGTTGCGGTGATTGAGTTGGTAACGCAGAGGAAGAAGGGCTGCTTGTTGGCAATTTATTCATTTGTACATTATTCAATTGCGCATTATTCAATTGAACAATAGGCGGCTGACTTTTTTCAATTTCTGCTGGTTCAGTGTTGGTCACGGGGTTGGTTGAGATCGTTTCAATACTTTCCTTGAGTGTCGGTTGAAATCCATCAGGTACAACTTTAAACACATTGTCTGTTGTATTTATCTCAGGCTCAGATAACTCGGACTGTGTTTCCATCCTGGCTTGATCACGGCGTTCCCTATCCCATTCTTGTAGTTTGCCATTGGGCTGTAAATAAGCAGGAGGATTATTGAGACTATCAAGCGTGGAAATATCCTCAGATAATACCGCCGTCTTTTGAACAGGTGGTGAAGATGGTGATGAAGGCTCCGTATTTGAGAGTACAACCTGTTGTTTCAGTTGTGCTATTTGGTTTTTTAAATTTTTGATTTCATCTTTTGCTTCATTACCTGTCCTCAAGGCTATAAAAGCCACAATGGGGGATATGATAATGGCTACAATCATGATAGACCCTAATACAACCCATAACTCCATATAGTTTCATCCCAAAAACATTAGGTGACTTTCACAATAATAAAATAATCCGATTGTTAATTCATCAAAAAAATACAAAAAATAACAAGGTGGTGATATTGATATCATATGAAAATAATGGTGTTACCCGGAAATAAGCGGCAATAAATAGCGGTTATAGATATTGATGTAAAAATAAATAAAATTAATAAATGTTTGGAGTGAAACCCTGGAAAATTAGCTCAGGATAGCGCTAATCTGGTTCTTGTTGTAACGCGAGTTGCACCTCTTTGAGTGAAACCGGAGGCAAGGTTTTTCCTCCGGCTTTGCAAGATAGGATTAATGACTGAACCAGGCTTTGAGACAATCATTAGCGTGTCGTTTATCAAAAGGTTCTGGTTGTTCATCCGGGTTAAATCCGAACCAGTCGAGCCTTGCTGCTTCCTCTTCCGTGAGCGCTTTCTTTTTCCACCGCTTGATTAAATCATTCCAACTCTGGATGCCGCCGGAATCCTCAAGTGGACACAGACCATTGCCTGCGGTGACTTCAAGTCGCTTAACCGGTTTCTCGAGTACTTTTTCTACGGTAACCTGATGGAACCAATCATCGCCAAAGTCGTATTGATAGCCGAGTCCATCTTCGGCTTCACGCAGAAAAACGCCAATGGATAAGTGGTCATAATGCTCTTCCGGGATTTCCATCTCACCGACCTCAAAGCGGAACAAGTGGGCGTCTCTCCAACCCATTGCGGCTTGTATGACATCATGCAGTTCAGACAGGCTTATCTGGTTGCTTATCCGTATCCGGCGCCATACCGGGGGATTCGCTCCTGCTAAACTGACCTTAATGACCAATCCTTGCTCGGGTATTTCTTCAAGGGTGGAATCTAATTCTGCATGAAATAATTCAAAACTGGCTTCTGCCAACGTTTCAAATAAGGCAAATTTCTTGCGATTCAACGCAGGATCGTTGAGTGCATGGGCCAAATCCAAATAATCATTGGTGAAGCGTGGCGCGTCTGAAGGTTGTTTATATCGCTCAACCACAGCAGAATAAGTCAGGCGTTGAGTAAATAACTCCCGGTTTGCATAGTAGTAAAGCTTCAGCAAATCCTGCGGTTTTTTCGCTTTCAGCAAGTCTTCTTCCGGTGGCAGCCAACTCAGTATTAATGGCGATCCCATCGTGAGATTCAGGCGATTCTGCTCTTGGCGTTTTGGATCTTTCTGATAATCCAGTTTCTGATCCCAGTGTTCAAGTTCAAAGGACTCTGGCTGTGTCCATTCAAAAGGCAACTGTGATAACCAATAAAGTGAGTAGAGATCGAGCGGTGTATTTTTCTCTTGTTGCACGGAGAGTATCCACGGCAAAACTTGCCCCAACCACTCCGGCGATACGGGATTGAAGTCAATTTCAGGGCTTAAATTTGCCACCAGATCAGCAATTGATTGTTCAGGCTCAGGGTTCAGAAAGGATTCCCGGATGCCGGATTTAAAATCCAGCATGATACTTGTCTGATATAACTGCTTTTCCAGTGTGGCCTTCAGTATGATGCTGGTGCAATCATTGCCATCAACATGGGAAGAATACAATTCGTGTATTTTTGCTGTCGCCCGAACGGTATTGTGTACCATTGCGCGTTTTTTCCAACGCTTGAAACAAGGCTTGATGGAAGGATGACGGTTGAATCGTGCACACAGGTTCAAAAGTTGAAGATAGGATAAATGCTTCCATGCGGAGGATGGGCAATTATCCAATGCCTGTGCACTGGCAAGTGCAATCGGCTCTTCAAAATACTGAGTCAGCAGAAGCAGCGCATCAATGCCCCATGAATAATGAGTGACTTCTGAGAATAAATAGGAAACCGCTTCCGTCGGTGCCACAGAAAAGCCATTTTCGAAAAACTCAATGAATTCGATACCGGATTGAAGGTCGAACTGAGCAAGCAATTGGCTCAATGTGGGCTGTTTCTGGGGAAAGGGAGCGATATTGGTGTCATCGGCATATTCGGGGTTATCCAGCAACTGAGCAATGTTAACGTTGATACTGAACTGATGTCTTTTCAATATCGACAAGCATAAAAACACGCACTCACTGTTGAGCCAGGATTTTTCTTGTGTCTGGATCAGAAGGTGCTCGATGGCCTCTTCAAATTGTCGTTTGGTTTCTGCGGGCAATGCGTTTGTTGCGAATGCCAGTTCTGCTACTGCAATATCAACCCATGTATTAACGCTGTCGCCTATCTTGTCCATCGTCTCTTCAGATAAGGTGAGCACTAACGCAATCAAGAGGAAGATATTTTCTGGTTCATCAAACCATTGCCTTTGTTCTTCAGTTAAGATTTTTTGTTTTTCAGGCAGTCGGGCGTATTCTTCTATTGCGGCGATTAATTTTTCAGGAGTGAGTTTCATCATCAATCTCTTCAGGCATGAATTATTAAATCCAGAAGAGTGCTTATGATTGTGCTAATAAACTCACCCTTCCCTTGTCGTAAATATTAACAGCCCACTCAGAATTTGACACCTTTCCGGCCTTTGTTATACCCACAGGGAATGGTTTTTTTCGATATCCGGGTAAATTTGATGCCAGTAAACTGACGCGTAATTTAACGTCAATGCCATTTCGTTGTTTGGCAGGGTAAGATGAACGGATACTGAGGTATCAACATATTGGGAGGGTTAAATGAGTATTCGTATCGTTCCTAAAGAACAGTTGGGCAAAGCCCATGTTAATGAAAGGGGGGCTGGCTTCATTCCTCCTTTGCTGTTTGCCAACCTGAAAAACTTGTATCAACATCGTGCTGAGCGTTTGAGGGCGTTGGCTACAGAAAATCATCCCTTTTCCAGCTACCTGAATTTTGCCGCCGACATTGTGCAGGCACAGCAAAAAGCGTTGTATGACAACCCGCTGAATGTGGTGCTGGATGAAATTGTTCCGCCGCATTGCAATCAAGAGCATGCCCCTCAAAAAACCGACGTTCCATTGGATTGCAAAACCTTGCCCCGAACTCTGCATTGGCAAAATATCCTGCATTCCCTGATTGCAGAATTGCAACCTACTGTGCCCGGGCATGTGAAACCCACCCTTGAGAATTTGGCAAAATACTCAGAACAAGAGCTGGAAGAGATGGCCAGTGCATTGCTTCACAGTAAATTCAGTAAAGTCAGCCCTGATCAGGCCGTGTTTATCTGGGCTGCGTTATCGGTTTATTGGGCTCAGATGACCAGTTTGATCCCAGGTCAAGCACGGGCGGAATATGGTGAGCATCGCCAGTTCTGTCCGGTCTGCGGCAGCATGCCTGTTGCCAGTATTGTACAAATCGGGACGAGTCAGGGGCTGCGTTATTTGCATTGTCATCTGTGTGAAAGTGAGTGGCATGTTGTGCGGATCAAGTGCAGCAATTGTGAGCAAACCGGCGATTTGAACTATTGGTCGCTGGACAGTGAACATGCAGCAGTAAAAGCAGAAAGCTGTGGTGATTGCGGAAGTTACCTGAAAATCATTTATCAGGAAAAAGATCCGAATGTGGATGCGGTTGCGGATGATCTGGCTTCACTGATTTTGGATGCCAAAATGGAAGAAGAAGGTTTTGCCCGCAGCAGCCTGAATCCTTTTTTGTTTCCCGACGAATAAGTCATTAAGGGGAAAGCGATGACACAAACTATAAATTCGCTGTACCGTCAGTTGCCCTCCATTGACAAGTTACTGCGGGAGCCAGAAATCATTCCGTTGGTTGAAGTGCACGGGCAAACACGGGTAGTGAATATGTTGCGGGAAATGCAGGAACAGGCGAGATTCAATATTCAGCAACATCACTCCTTGCCGGAATGGAGTGATAACTGGGTCGCTTCATTGCACCAACGGGTCAGACAAGATCAAGCATCAGCCCTGAAGCCCGTCTTTAATTTGAGTGGCACTGTTCTGCATACCAATCTGGGGCGGGCATTGCTGGCAGAATCCGCGATTGATGCCGTAACGCAAGTGATGCGTTCACCGGTGACGTTGGAATATTCCCTTGATGGGGCAAGCCGGGGGCATCGTGATCGCGCGCTGGCTGATTTGCTGTGTGAGCTGACCGGAGCCGAAGATGCTTGCATCGTTAATAATAATGCCGCTGCGGTGTTATTGGTGTTGGCGGCGGTGGCTCAGGGAAAACAGGTCATTGTTTCCCGTGGTGAGCTGGTGGAAATTGGCGGTGCGTTCCGTATTCCTGATGTGATGGTGCAGGCGGGTTGCCGTCTGGTGGAAGTGGGTACGACGAATCGGACACATTTGAAAGATTATCAGCAGGCAATCAATCCGGAAACCGGGCTGTTGATGAAAGTGCATGCCAGCAATTACAGCATTGAAGGTTTTACGGCTGACGTTTCGGGAGAGTCATTGGCGCAACTGGGCAAGGTATCGCAGATCCCGACTGCCATCGATCTTGGCAGTGGCTCTATGATTGATATGACGAAATATGGTTTGCCCGCTGAACCGATGCCGAAGGATTATCTGAGCCAAGGTATCGATTTAGTGACTTTTTCCGGTGATAAATTACTGGGTGGCCCACAAGCCGGAATCATTGTTGGCAAGAAACCGTGGATTGAGGCGATTCAGCGGTATCCGCTGAAACGGGCTTTGCGGGCGGATAAAATGACGTTGGCTGCATTGGAAGCAACACTGCGCCTTTATCAATATCCTGAGCAATTGCCCCAAAAGTTACCGACGCTGCGTTTATTGACGCGTGCGCAAAATGAAATTTATGACATGGCTCAACAGCTACTTCCCCGAATTCAGGCATATTACAGCGAAAAGTTTCTCGTGCGTGACGAACCTTGCCATTCCCAGATTGGCAGCGGCTCTTTGCCTGTCGATCGTTTGCCCAGTTGGGCGTTGACGTTCACTGCCATTGATGGGCGGGGCAGTACATTGGAAAAATTGGCATGTCAATGGCGCAATCTGAATAAGCCTGTGATTGGGCGCTTGTATGATGGGCGGCTATGGCTGGATTTGCGCTGCCTTGAAGATGAAAATGCATTATTGCAGGCATTGTCGTTATGAGTCCTATTGTCATCAGAAGCGGCCACCATGAAACGTGTTGTTATAGAAACAAATAGCTATATAAAAAATTTTTATATAAAAAATAGTTATACAAACGAATCGCTACAGAAAAGAATTGTTACAGAAATAGGCTTGATGACTATGATTTTTGCTACAGCGGGACATGTTGATCATGGAAAAACCAGCCTGATTAGAGCGCTGACGGGAGTTGATACAACCCATTTGCCGGAAGAGAAAAAACGGGGCATGACTATCGATCTCGGCTATGCTTACTGGCCACAACCTGATGGTTCTTCGGTGGGGTTTGTTGATGTGCCGGGACATGAAAAATTCCTGTCTAATATGTTGGCAGGGATCGGGGGAATTGAGCATATTCTGCTGGTCGTCGCCTGTGATGATGGTGTGATGGCCCAGACGCGGGAACATCTGGCGATTTTGCGTTTAATCGGGCGGCCTGATCTCACGGTTGTGCTGACCAAGGCAGATATTTTCGGGCAGGCCCGGGTCGAGGAAATCCGGCAGCAAGTGACGCAATTACTGGTATCGCAAGGCTGGCAGGTCAGCCCTCTGTTTGTCACCGCAGCGACAACGGGAAAAGGCATTGCTCCGCTCAGAGAGTATTTATTGTCTGTCCATCAACGCGAGCAAAGCCATCCGTCTGTTCATTATTCTCCACTTTCCCAACACCCGCAGCATGAAAAATTGCATCAGCGTTTTCGCTTGGCCATCGATCGCGTTTTTACTGTAAAAGGGGCGGGATTGGTTGTCACGGGTACGGCATTGGCGGGGAGTGTCAATGTTGGTGATACGTTGTGGCTGACCCGTCATGTTAAAGAGGTGAGAGTTCGCGGGTTACATGCCCAGAATCAATCTGTCCCGTGCGCCCGGGCCGGCCAGCGAATTGCACTGAATATCGTCGGAGATATTAGCAAAGAGCACCTTTTCCGTGGTGATTGGTTATTGTCAGAAAAGCCGTTGCCGGCGGTCGAAAAAGTCTTGGTAGAGATTGAAACTGATGAACCGCTGCAAAACTGGCAGCCTCTCCATATCCACCATGGCGCCAGCCATCTCACCGGACGCATTTCACTCTTGAATTCACTGGAAAACACGCCTGTTCTGGCTGAGCTGGTGTTGGATCGCCCTTTATGGCTGGTGGAAAATGACCGTCTGATCCTGCGGGACATCAATGCCAGAAAAACGCTTGCCGGGGCCAGGGTCATTAGTCTGCATTCCCCACGCAGGGGAAAACGCCAGCCTGAGTTTATTGTCTGGCTATCCCGGTTAGCGCGAGCGGTCAGCCATACAGAGAATCTTTCTTTGCATTTGCTGCGCGGAGCATTGTTAATCAGCGATTTTGCATGGGCACGTCAGCTGACAGAAAGTCAGCTCAATCTTCTGTTGTCAGCCATGGACCTGATGATGACAGAAGAGTGGGTTATGTCACGACATAACGCAGAGCAGGCGCAGCAAGCGTTATTGCAAATTTTGGCGGAATACCACGAGAAGCATCCGGATCAGCAAGGTGTGGGCAAGGCTCGCTTGAAACGTATGGCATTACCGGCGCTGGATGAAAAGTTGGTGTATGGCCTTATCGATCGATTATTGGCGCAAGGTACTCTTAAACAGACTCATGGGATACTGCATTTGCCGGAACATGGGCTGGCATTTACCGCTGAACAGCTGGAACTGTGGGAAAAAGCCGAACCCTATTTTAAAGCGGAAGCATGGTGGGTGCGTGATTTGTCTGCCGAAATGGATGAAGATGAAGGATGCCTGCGCCCACTTTTGAGAACAGCCGCGCAACTGGGGTTCATTATCGCCATTGTGCCCGATCGCTACTACCACAGGCAGCGTATTCAACAGTTTGCTGATGTGATCCGTCGATGTGCCCGGGAGAATGGCGGAATTACGGTGATAGATTTTCGTGATGAGTTCGGCATCGGGCGAAAATTGGCAGTCCAGATTTTAGAGTATTTTGATCGCACGGGATTTACCCGCAGAAGGTCTGATTTACATATTTTGCGGGACAGTAGTCTGTTTTAGCCTTAAGTTATTTTATTTTCAATATGTTACATAGCGATGATCGATTGAACTACTTGTGATGGCAGGTGTCTTCATTGGGCTGGTTTTATGAACTGATTTGCTATTAATTTGACAATTAATGTTTTTTAATCCCGCAGTGTGTCAAATTGATCTCATATGTGGAATTCAACAAAATATGAAGAAAAGAATATGAAGAAAAAGATAGTGTTGGGAATTTATCTGGGATTGCTGTCGATTGCTTCTTTGATATTAGTCTTTGAAAAAGGCGGTGATATTTATCCTGCGCTGATTTCTGTCAGTATGTTTGGCATCATTTTTGGCTTACTTTTTTTTGTGTCAGCGCGCGGGTTATTTTCGGCTGTGTTGACCGGTACCTTGTTTATTATTCTCAAATTACTCAATCAGATAAAAGTCCATTACTACAAAGAACAACTGTTGTTTTCCGATTTTAATGTGATCCTCGACCCGTCAAATCAGGGCACCCTGTACCATTATTGGCTGGCCGGTATCGCGATAGCGGCAATGATTGTCTGGTTGATATTCAACATGATATTGAGTTGGAAGGCTGCAACGCCGGTATGCGGTATTAAATGGCGTTTTGCCGGCCTTGTTGTGATGGCGGCAGGTGCCTGGGCTATCAACCTGACGGCCCATGCCTATCATGACCAGTGGCAGGGAACATTGCCGAAAGGGCGGGGAACGATGACCAATATGGTCATGTCTGCGATGGATGTGCAATACCAGCCACCGAAATTCGGCCTATCTGCTGACTATTTCTTGCAGCAGGCGAAAAAAGTGACGTTGCCTGAGCCACAATCAGATGTTAAACCTGATGTTGTTGTGTTATTGCAGGAATCAACCGTTAACCCCCAGCTCTACCAATTACCCGCCAATGTGACATTGCCACATCTTTATATGTTTCAGCGAGATGCGGGTGTCAGCGCCCAAAGTCCGCTCAGGGTACAAACGTTCGGAGGGGGAACATGGCTGTCTGAATTCTCTGTTTTAACAGGCTTGAATACAGATGATTTTGGTTCACGCAAAAATGCAGTCTTTTATTTTGTCGTCGATCATCTGCAAAACAGCCTGTTCCGTGCTATGAAAGACAACGGCTATTACACCGTTGTCCTGACGCCGTTTAATAAATCGTCTTATCATTCAGGGCATGCTTACAAGACGCTGGGCGTTGACCGAATTATCCAGCCACAGGAACTGGGCTATCCGGGAAGTCTGGATGAAAATCTATGGACTATCCCGACACAGGATATGCTGTCTTATGTGAAAGAAATTCTGGGCAAGGAGACAGATAAGCCGATTTTTATTTTCTCCCTGACAATGTATGAACACGGCCCTTATAAAGAGAGCCATCATGATGATTACGGTTTAACCGGCAAGACAGAGAATTCAGTGACAGTAGGGAAATTCAGTCACTACATGGAAAAAATTGTGGCGTCTGATCCTGCCATCAGGGATTTCAGCGAGTTCGTTGCCAAGCGGGATAAACCCACCGTTTTCCTCTACTTTGGTGATCATCAACCCAGCATTCACTTTAATCGCTATCATTCTCCGTTATCTGATCCTGCGCATCTGACTCAATTCACACTGCGGGATAATTTAAAACAAGGGACACCAATCACAACAGGAAAACTGACGGATATCTCTTTCCTGGGGGGAGTGATTCTGGAACGTGCCCGTTTATCAGCCCCGCCGTTTTATCGGGCCAATATGATGATGCGTCATTTATGTGAGGGGGCATTGAATGATTGCTTTGATCATGAGTTGGTGGATAGCTATAAGCATTATATTTATCAGCAGCTAGGCGCAGCGGGTAAGGAATAGTTTTTACTGTTGTTTAAAATCCCCCTGTCAGCTTATATCACCGACAGGGGGCAGGTGAAAAATACCGTAAACGATGGCCCAATATGAGAAGGAATAGACAAATGACTTTGGTGTAAACAAGGGACTGAACTTGCTCTCCAAATCGTCATTAAAAAAACGATTCAACAGAGATGGGTCGTTTTTGCTGATGTTATTCCAATGGTGTGACGCGATAAGTACAACGTCGATTGCCACTGAGGATATATTCGACTCTTTCTACTTTCGCCTGCAAAACTTCGTTAAACAATTGCAACTCTGCCCGACAAAATTTTTGGCATACTTTGGCTGCGGAACAAATCGGGCAGTGGTTCTCAAAAAATAGAATAGAACCATCCTCCTCAACCGTATAATGAGCCATATAACCTTCTTTGCAGCGGATATCGACCAGACGTTTTACTCGCTCTTGCAATCCATCAGCACCTTCCAGCACTTTTTGATAGTTAGAGAACATTTCTTTTTCGCGGGCGCTTATGAGCAAATCCATGGTTGTTTCACCCAGCTGATTGCGGATAATCGCAATCAGCTGAGTTGCCAGCTCTGCATGAGCATCCGGGAATTGATCATGACCTTTCTGAGTGAGATGCCAAAGCTGAATAGGCCGACCGACACCTCTCGCTTCTGATTTCGCCTCAACTAAGCCATCTTTCGCCATTTTAACAAATTGCTGGCGGGCAGCTTCTCCCGTTGTACCCAACAGCTTGCCGGCATCAGAGGCTTGTAGTGCACCTTGGGTTTTTAGAAGTATTAATAACTTCTCACTCACTGTTTGACCCGCGATTGTATTATTTTCCAAGTCACTGCTTGACATATTATTGATCCCGACATTAATTTATTCCAAGATTTATCTTGTTTAATTTAGCGCAAGACTTTTCACAACTCAACCGATGTTCAGGACAACAGCATGATAATGACAGAGGAAGGCCGCTGGAGGGATTTATTTTCGAGCAAAAATGCTCCAAGTGCGGTAGTGCTTTCATTAGGTGTAGGATTGATGGCAACCAACACCTTAATTGCGATTACCATTTTGCCATCGATTGTCAAAGAGATAGGGGGGCTTAACCTCTATGCCTGGAACACAACATTGTTTGTTATGGCATCCATTATTGGCTCCATTCTTTCTGCAAGATTATTGAGTTCATCAGGGGCAAGAAATGCTTATCTGGTCGCCGCCGCCATCTTTTTCACCGGCAGTTTACTGTGTACCTCTGCACATACGATGGAAATGATGCTGATAGGCAGGACCATTCAGGGGTTAGGGGGAGGATTTCTATTCGCTCTTTCCTACTTGATGATCAATCAGGTTTTTGAGCAATCACTCTGGACTCGGGCCATGGCGCTGGTTTCGGGGTTTTGGGGCGTTGCAACGCTAATCGGGCCTGCTGTCGGGGGTATTTTTGCTGAAATGAACGCATGGCGTTACGCATTTGGCATTATGCTGCCTTCCATCTTACTGTATGCCTTGTGTGCTTATTGCATTTTGCCTAAAAAACAGGCACAAAATAAAACCAAAGTGGCGTTGCCGATTGTGCAATTGATTTTGTTGTCAATTGCGGTACTGGCGGTTTCCTACGGAAGTTTATCGAAAGATGTCCGGATCAATATCTTTGGGGTTGTTGCCGCAGTGGTATTGTTATTGTTGCTGGTTATCCATGAACGTCGTGCTTCAATACGGTTATTGCCGAAAAATGCATTCAGCCGCAGCTCTCCCCATCTCGTTTTGTTTGCGACAATATTCCTGTTGATGATAGGGTTGGCGGGAGATGTTTTTATTCCTTATTTCCTGCAAATTCTGCATGGGAAATCTCCTTTGATTTCTGGTTATATGGTTGCTACCGCTGCGCTTGGCTGGACTGTCGGAGAGATGATCAGTGCCAGTTGGAATGGGGCAAAAATGCGTTTTTCGATTGTGAGCGGCCCGGTTTTCATGCTGCTTGGCATGGTGATCCTGATCGTAATGCTGCCATCCCAATCGGCAGGCGAATGGGACATCATATTGCCAATCCTGTTGGGACTGGGATTATTTGGCTTTGGGATCGGCTTTGGCTGGCCTCACCTTCTGACCCGTATCTTACAAGTTTCCGATGATGCGGATAAAGGCATTGCCGGTTCATCCATCACGACCATTCAATTATTTTCTTCTGCATTCGGTTCTGCATTGGGGGGAATGGTGGTCAATATATTTGGCTTCTATGAACCCGGGGGCGTGGAAGGTGCCGCAGCCTCTTCTTATTGGTTATTTTTAATCTTTACTATTGCGCCGGTAATGGCATTATGGACGGCATATCGAGTAGTTAAAATTAAAATAGATAACTAGCCTGACTGTCAGTGGAAATAATTTCCACTGACAGCATTAAATTCTATATTAAAGTAATTAAATTATAAATAATAACCAAATTACATTATATTGCAATCTGGTAAATATTGCTGACATAAACCTGACTTTCAAGAATGAAATGTTCTTAATCAATGAAAGTATAAAGTGGAAGTTATAGCAGAGCTATCTTAGAATGGTTCACTGCTCTAATTAACCTTTAAATAAAACAAAAGTTAGGATATTTATCATATGGAATCATTGCCATTATTCATCGTATTTGCATCCTATTTTTTTATTGGCTGTGCAATGGTGTTGATCTTCTTATTTATCTATACCCATATTACCCCCCACAATGAATGGCGCTTGATTAAAGAAAATAATCAGGCAGCCGCCATCGCGTTTATTGGTGCTTTTATCGGTTATATCTCCCCATTGGCCAGTGCAGCGGTTCATGCTGTCAGTATTTTTGATTATTTAATATGGGGTGTTATCGCGCTGATTGTACAATTGTTGGTATTTGGCGCAGCGAAGATTTATATGCCAAAGATCAGCCAAAGAATTGAGAACAATGAATTGGCTGCGGGTATTTTCCTTGGTGGTATTTCAATTGGTAGTGGAATTTTAAATGCGGCCTGTATGAGTTATTAAGGATGATAATTAGGGGTATCTGTTATGAGCAAGAAAAAACAGAGTGTTAAACATGCCGGAAAAAAAACAGAGAAAGTTCATATTGCGACAACAACAACTCAAAACTTTCAATGCTATTCCAAAGAGCCGTTCAGAAAAAAAACTAAATCCAGAAAACCTTCCATTCTGACATTGGTTATTATGGGAGGAGCGGCTGTCATTGTGGTGAAAAGTTGCAGCAGTGATGAAAAAACGTCTTCTACCAAAGAACAAAAGACGGAAATTTTTCGCAATATGAAGGAGTGTACTGCGGCAGGGTACAGAGTGACTGACTGTTATGGTCAGCAACAAGCCGCAATCGATGAATTGAGCCGAACGGCAAAATCCTACCATACGCTCAATGTTTGTGAATTGGATTATGGCAGGAATAACTGCTACCACAATATTTCCAATGGCGTTTACTCCCCGGTCCTGGCTGGTTTTACCATGGAAAAAAGGCCAAACCCGTCAAATGAAGAGCAAAGTACCTATAGCGGGGGAGGCGGGGCAGGTGGAGGGGGAGCGGTGGGTCACTCGGGAACCTACCATTCCACCGCATTTCATTACACCGCTCATGACAGAAATGCTTTAAAGTCACCCGGCAACGATAAAAAGTGGTATCGCTCACACGGCAGCAAGTTTACCAATACCCCAAAAACCGTTTCTCGTGGTGGTTTTGGTGGCTCTTCCCGTGGCAGTTGGGGGGATAATCCATGTTACGTTTACCTTGTCAGCCTCGTCATAACCTTGATGCGATTGCCGCCCATTATGGTTTCAATTTCCATACCATCAACAATGAAATTTACTGGGATGAATCACGGGCCTATCGTTTCACTCTCAACCAGATAGAACAAAATATTGAAGAGCCGACTGTAGAGCTTCATCAAATGTGTCTTGATTTGGTTGATCGTGTGGCAGGTGATGAAGCGTTGTTGGATCTGCTGGAAATCCCTCAGCTCTATTGGGAAACCATTGCAGAAAGCTGGCGTCGTCGCGAACCTTCTCTGTACGGACGAATGGATTTTGTCTGGGGAGGGCAAGGCCCGGTCAAGCTGCTGGAATACAATGCTGATACACCGACTTCATTATATGAGGCTGCTTTTTTCCAATGGCAATGGCTGGTAGATGTCGCCGGTTCAGGTGGCATTCCCCGTGGGGCAGACCAATTCAACGCGATACAGGAGAAGTTGATCCAGCGATTGGCACTGTGGCGCAATGAAAACCCTTTTTATTTGTGTTGCTGTCGTGATTCTGTGGAAGATCGTGGGACGGTGCTCTATCTGGAAGATTGTGCGATTCAGGCAGGGTTGGATACCCGATTTATCTACATGGAGGATATAGGCCTCGGCACAGCGGGCGTATTGACGGATCTGAATGATAATGTCATTAAGCAGGCATTTAAACTTTACCCTTGGGAATGGATGCTGCGTGATGATTATGGACCGGTATTGCGGCATGGTCGTGAACGTTGGGTAGAACCTATTTGGAAAACTATCCTGAGCAATAAAGGGATCTTGCCTTTGCTGTGGCGTTGGCATCGTGGTCACCCCAATCTATTGCCTGCTTACTTTGCGTCAGAAGTTGACAATCCGGGCTGGCGTTTGGAAGAGGAGATGGGGAGTGCATGGCAAGGGTTTGTGTGCAAGCCGATGTTTTCTCGTGAAGGGGCCAATATCACGATGTTTTCTGATCGAAACGGTGAACTCCAGCTTGTCAGTGCACCGGGAGAATATGGTGATGGATCGGTGATTTATCAGGCAAGTGCGTTACTTCCCCGTTTTGGTGATGATTATACCTTGGTAGGCAGCTGGCTTGTGGGGGATGAAGCGGCAGGCATTAGTATTCGGGAAGATAACAGCTTGATTACCCGCGATACCTCCCGGTTTGTTCCACACTTTATTGCTTGAGATTTATTGCTTGAGATGAGCGGGTAACAGGTGACTTTGAAGCCTGAGTGTTCACTCAGGCCGTCAACTTAACGTGATGCACTTTTTCCGGAAACATCACACTTCTGGGAACATCACCGCCAAGGAATCTAAGAAATGATATTTTTCAGGTCGTAAGGTATTAAAGCTTCTTCCATCATCATCTTCTACCTGAATATTGAAGTTGCCTGATTTTAGCTCGTTGAGCATCCAATTCACAAACGACATGATATCAGGTGCAATCACAATCTTTCTTTCTTCATCACGACCGAAACTAATAACCTGTCCCCATGTACCTTTGTGGCCAGGATCTAAATCGATGCCAAGATGATTACCCGAGCTGTCATGTGCAAAAGGTATCCATAATTTATTGGCATAAACCTTTTTGACAAAATCGGGAGGGGTCGATTTCGCATCATTGCTGAGAGCGGTCATGACCTCTGTATCATCGACAATATTGCGCCATATCTGCCATTCACGCTTAACTCGCTCGAGCGGCAAGAATTCAAGCCCATACCATGGCCCAGTAAAAATATCCATTTTCTGGCCGTTATGCCATTTATATAACTCATTGAATTCATTTGGTAACTCAATGCCAAGTTCTGATGAAAATGCCTGGAGTTCTTCGTCTGTGGCACCAGGATTTAAATCTAAAACAACTTCATTAAGATTGTTCTTTAACCATTCTTCAAATTCATTGAGTAGAGACATACGAATATTACCATGTTGTTAATGTTACAAGTTTTGTGCTTTTATAGACGGGTCTAAATATACTTGATAATGCAGTAAATCACAGTGATTAAATAGTGAATTTCCTGTGATTCAGATTTATCCGGTATGCTGAAAAACCCCGTCTTTCAGGACTGTCTCTTGTACTCTACTGTTTACCCAGAATATTAACTGTAAGACGGGGAAAGCGCTTAATTCAAAGGAATGGGATATTTCAGTTCAATATCCGGAGCATCGGGTAAATAGCGCCCAGAACGTGCTATTGCGTAGCCCAATATTTCCTCTGTAGTGAGCTCAGCTTCTAATTCATTATCTTGAAACCAATCATTAGGCCAAAAGATGAGATCTGAAATATCGATATTCGGGAAATTTCTTTCCAATAGATCTTTTGCATAATATACATCGGGTTCATGAAGATGAGTTTCAAAGAAGATATTGATGAGTGCAATGGCTTCCTGAAAACTCAGGTCGTCGATATATTTTATCTGATAAAAAGCGGAGTGAATGAAGCTTTCACTGTCAGTGTAGTAATGTAAATCCCGGAACTCATGGAATTCAAACTCTCGGCTTGCATTTTTATTCCATTCATTGATGAGCTCTTGGATTTCCGGAACATTTTTATTTTTATGATCAAAGATCTTATCTTCTATTTGTCCCAACAACATTTCCATCCTGACGAATTCTTCATTGCTGGGTTTATAGGGCGCTAATCGGTGAGGGATTGGCATAATGATTTACCTGTATTTCCGTTGTGTCAAACTATTTTTGAATTTAAATCGTGTTATGCCGATGTGTCCGACATATGGGAACCAATATGTCGAAAAATGTCAGGGAATTAAACGGAATGCGATTTGCTGATGAGTCACACAATACATTGCGATGTTTAGTGCATTGTGATGTTTTATGACATCAGTATGGGGGATTAATGAGAATAGAGGTATAAATGAAAAACGAAGCCTGTTAATGAACACAACAGGCATGATGATGATAAATTAATTTGAATCTTTATACTCTTCAGCTAATTTTGGTAAATCAAGAATTGAATACCGCGTTCTGCTTCTTATTGGATATGTTGAATATACATAATCAATAAAATCATTGAAATATAAGCTTTTAGTCTTATTTATCACGGTGTTCAATATCGTTATTTCATCTGTTGTTAAAGAGATATCATGCTCATTGCCAATGAAATGAATTGTGTGTTTTTCGGAACCATATATGTTTAATTCATTTTTAATATGAAAATTTTGACGAGAGCGGGTTATTGCCTCAAAAACATCATCAACATAAGGCCCATAGTGATTAAAAACCCATTTTATATCAGTTAACTGCTTACCCTGAACCAATGAGGAAAACCAGTCTGCTAAGTAGACCATTTTTGTTAACCTGGCTTTAGACAGCTCACTCTGAATGGGGTATTTAGTACAAAAGTAAGCGGTAATTTGTTGTAATTTATCCATTTTTCGCCTCCTTTTTCGCTAGTTTAAGTAGCTCCTCTTCGTCACCCATTGTAGCATTGCTTGGTGTTTTATTCATCATTTCCTGATCGAATTTCTTTGATGCCTTAATAAGGTTAGTCAATAAGCTAGAGCTTGATTCTAAAAAGCTTTTTACTTCGTCTTTTTTACCATCATCGAATAAATTTGGGTTGTAACTTTCAAAAATTATTATTCCTATATGATCATCGGCATCAGTAATCGCTTTAGCAAAGTATAATTGGCTTTTCATTGTTAATGATTTAATTTCATCCTCATCATACCCGAAAATAGCTTCACAATGCTTTATATATTGACTGGGGCTATCGGAATAAGATACGGGAATGACTTTATAACAAACGCCATTTTGCCAAGCGTCACTGATTACGCCTTTATCCAAAGGGAATTTTTGTTTGTGAATTTCCTTTAATCTTGGGTTGATAGAGTACCTTGAAAGGATATGCAGGTTTTTGTTGTCCTCGTAGTAAAGGGACACGCGATCAGAGTTTGTGAGCTCTAATTGTTTGGAGTATACTTTTAACCAGATTTCAATGGAGTCTAAATTTAACTTCCTAATCGTTGTTTTTGTTTCGACTAACTCTTGCTCTGCTTCATCAATTTTTTCTTTTAAATTGGTTTCTGCTTTTTTTAATATATTATTATCATTTGATAGTTTTTTTATTTTACCTTTCAGATTAGATATCTCTCTACTGTTACCGACAGAACCCACTATCAATAATAAAATACCTAGTAATATTAAATAAATCCAATAGGAAGAAAAAATCAGTGCTAAAGAACCGATAAAGCTCTCTGAGTTTTTGATGTTATTTAACACGTCAGAAGTCGGTATAAATAACCCCGTAATGCCAAAAATCACAGAAGATAATCCATTGAGTATATTGTAGATTGAGTCATCTACACGGGTACCTATCCTTTCAAAAATACCTTTTTTTCTTGCAGATTCATTTTTATCCATTGTTAGCTCTTATTTTCACCAATGTATAAATATTTCTTAAATATCATTTAAATCAATTTAGATCAATTTAAATCCAATAAATCTGAATAAAAATGTGTTGTTAAAGCGTATGGCAGAGGTAAGGGTAATAAATTATTGGCTATATATCAGTATGTTATATTATGGTGTTAAAAGGAGGATCAGGTTAAATGAAGATTCCCATTACATTATTGTGCAGTTCCCAATGTAAAAAAGGAGGGTGTACCCAAAACGATTTTCTCAATGTGTCTTGGGTACCACTAATCATTCGCTATTGTGACTAGCTAAGAAATACTACTCAATATTTTGGATTTGTTCGCGCATCTGTTCAATCAGCACTTTCAACTCAATTGCAGAGTTGGTTACATCAGCATTAATGGATTTTGAAGCCAGTGTATTCGATTCGCGGTTAAATTCCTGCATCATAAAGTCCAGCCGGCGACCTACCGCCTCTTTTTTCTGTAGGATATTACGTGTTTCTTTAACATGGGCATCCAGACGATCCAGTTCTTCCGCCACGTCAATGCGTTGTGCCAATAAAATCAGCTCTTGCTCAAGGCGGTTATTCTCTAACTGAATTTGTGCATCTTCCAGTTTGGTTTGCAGACGTTCACGTTGCCACTGGAGTATTTCCGGCATTTGTGCACGGACTTTCGTTGCTTCCGCTGTTACAGAATCCAAACGTTGTTCGATAAGCGCCTTAAGAGCCTGACCTTCGGTTTCGCGGCTTTGAATGAAAGCATCCAGAGTCAGTTCCAGCTCTGCCAGCAATTGTGTGCTGATGGCATCCAAATCCTGTTCTGCGGCAGACATCACTCCCGGCCAACGCAGGATATCCACGGGATTAATTTCACCTTCCCCACTTTGCTGTTTAACCCAGCTTGCGGCTCCAACCAACTGTTTCGCCAGTTTTTCGTTTAACATCAACGAACCCTGAGCACGGCTATCCAATTCAAAACGCAGGTTACACTCTACTTTCCCACGAGTCAGGCGGGAACGAATTCGCTCGCGGATGACAGGCTCGAGACTTCTGAATTGTTCTGGCAAACGAATGTAGGTTTCCAGGTAACGTTGATTGACGGAGCGCAGTTCCCATGCGGCATTTCCCCAATCTGCTTTGATATCTCGCCGTGCAAAAGCGGTCATACTACGGATCATGATACGTTCCCAATTTATAAATAATGATGAGCAGATTATAACGTTCCATGTAGATGCAGGATAGGCATTCTCCGAGTTAGGTCGTATAATGCGCCCCCAATAATGTTTTAAAAGCGGAGATAACACTATGAGCTTAGTAGGAAAACGTCCGGCGGGAAGAGCAGCAGGGCAGGTGCGTCCTATTAAAATGACCCGTCATTACACCAAACACGCGGAAGGTTCGGTGCTGGTGGAATTTGGGGATACCAAAGTGTTATGTAATGCCTCCGTTGAAGAAGGAATTCCGCGTTTCCTGAAAGGTCAGGGACAGGGTTGGATCACCGCTGAATACGGCATGTTGCCGAGAGCGACAAATAGCCGTAATGCACGTGAAGCGGCCAGGGGCAAGCAAACTGGCCGCACAATGGAAATTCAGCGCTTAATTGCCCGTTCTCTGCGTGCCGCAGTCGATTTGAAGAAACTCGGTGAATTCACTATCACGTTGGATTGTGATGTTATTCAAGCCGATGGCGGTACCCGAACTGCTGCCATTTCTGGGGCTTGTGTGGCCTTGGTGGATGCCCTGAATAAGCTGATTGCAGATGGCAAGCTGAAAGAAAGCCCGCTGAAAGCGATGGTTGCTGCCGTTTCTGTCGGTATTGTTGAAGGTGAAGGGCTTTGCGATTTGGAATATGTGGAAGATTCTGCCGCTGAAACAGACATGAATGTTGTCATGATGGATGATGGCAGAATGATTGAAGTTCAGGGGACAGCAGAAGGCGAACCGTTCAGCCATGATGAGTTACTTTCGTTGCTCTCTTTGGCGAAAGAAGGGTTGGAAACAATTTTCAAAGCACAGCGAGATGCGTTGGAACAAGACCCGTTAAAAAAATAAAGTTATCAGGCGGCTGAAGAGTCGCCTTTTTTATGCCTGCAATTATGGCTGTAATCAATAAGGTAATAATGAGAAGAATCGAAGAGGAGAAACTTCAATGAAAGCCTATCAGCGCGAATTTATTGAGCTGGCACTGAAGAAGCAAGTGCTGAAATTTGGCGAGTTTACGTTGAAGTCAGGTCGTAAAAGTCCGTATTTCTTTAATGCGGGCCTGTTTAATACCGGGCGTGATTTGGCGTTGATTGGTCGATTCTACGCAGCAGCATTGATAGATAGCGGTATTAAATGTGATTTGTTGTTTGGGCCCGCTTATAAGGGCATCCCCATTGCAATAACTGCTGCGGTTGCTTTGGCGGAACATCTCGATATCGACATGCCTTACTGCTTTAATCGCAAGGAAGCCAAAAAGCATGGTGAAGGCGGTTCGCTGGTAGGCAGCCCTTTGCAAGGTAATGTTGTTGTTGTGGATGATGTTATTACCGCCGGGACGGCTATCCGTGAATCAATGGAAATCATTAAACATCATGGTGCAACGCTTTCCGGGGTGGTTTTGTGTCTGGATCGTCAGGAACGCGGGCGTGAAACGCTTTCCGCCATTCAGGAAGTTGAGCGTGACTATGGCTGCCAAGTTTTCTCTATTATTACTTTAAATGACTTAGTGAGCTATTTACGTGAACACCCAGAAATGAAATTACATTTGGAAGCGGTGGAAGCTTATCGCAAAGAATACGGTATCTGATAGGTATTGATCGCAAGAAGAGTGACTGAAAAAAATCCCCTCGCCCAAACGTGGGCGGGGTGAGTAGTAGAAATGGCATTCCACATGCTATGCCAGCGTATACTATACCTGCATATTGCCCCTTCATCCTATACCTCTCAGACCGTATAGTCAGGGTGTGCTGGTGGTGCCATTATTGAGCTACTTTGCAGCTAACCCAATGAATCCGGATATGCTAACACATTTCAATAAAAAAAACGCACGTTATAATTTCATATGCACTATTGTAATTGAGTCGATATCAACGGCCAGCGCAGTTCAAATTCAGTTGTCGGGCGATAGCGAAATTCGGAACGAACAAAGCGGGAAAGCATTCCCTCACAAAATGCCAGCAACTGTGAGGCCAATAAGGTTTCATCATAGTTGAACCCTTGCCCATCCCGGATTTTTTTCTCTTTTAAAATCTGACGAAGTTGTACTTCAATGCGTTCAAAGAGCTGGTTAATACGATTTTGCAGCCTGTCTTGTTCAAACATCAGGGCATGACCCGTCATAATGCGAGTTAATCCCGGGTTCTTTTCTGCAAAGCCTAAAATCAGGACAAGAATTAACCGAACACGTGTGATGGTGTTTTTTTCATCTTGCAGGATCAGATTGATACGTGAAATTAAGGTGTCTTCAATAAACTCAATCAAGCTGTCAAACATCCGGGTCTTGCTCGGAAAGTGACGATAAAGTGCTGCTTCAGAAACACCAACATTTGCGGCAAGTTTTGCAGTTGTAATGCGTTGGCTGCCATCACTGGACTCAAGCATATGAGCCAATGCCTGCAAGATTTCCTCGCGTCGGTTTTTCTTTTTTGTACGTTCTTTTTCTGCCATATCTGATGAGATCCCAGCTAAAACAGCAAAACAAATCCAGCCATCTTTGCCACAATGTTTTTGCCACTCGCTGAAATATCTTCAACAAACATATTGCAAGCAAAACATTGTGAGCAAAAATATGAAAATGGGTTGACGGTATCAGGCCTTACGGAAAGTTATTGACGACCGGAATGACCAAAACCACCGCTACCACGTTTGCTGGTTTCGAAATCTTCAACCAAATTGAATTCCGCCTGGACAACAGGCACAAAAACCATTTGGGCAATGCGCTCACCCGGTTCGATGGTAAATGTTTTATCGCCGCGATTCCAAACTGAAACCATTAATTGTCCCTGATAATCAGAATCGATTAACCCCACCAAATTACCCAGAACAACACCATGTTTGTGGCCCAGACCGGAGCGGGGAAGGATAACGGCCGCTAGTTGCTCATCGGCAATATGGATGGCGATCCCGGTTGGCAGAAGTTCAGTCTGGCCGGGAGCCAGCTCCACTGCATTATCCAGACAAGCACGTAAGTCCAAACCCGCAGAGCCGGGTGTAGCATAAGTCGGTAAAGGAAATTCTTGTCCGATGCGGGGATCAAGGATTTTAACGTCGATTTTTTTCATCATAGCGTTTGAGTATCTCGTCTAATAAGCAGTGGCTGAGTTGTAATTTACCTCTGTGGGGTAAATGAACACTGCCATCATGCCAGAATAGCTGTAATGCGTTGGTATCACTGTTGAATCCGTGTCCGGCCAGGGATACATCATTTGCGCAAATCAAGTCCAGATTTTTTTGCTTGAGTTTTCCGCGGGCGTATTCTTCCACATTCTGGGTTTCGGCTGCAAATCCAACGACGAATGGCCGCTGTTTTTCCATCGCGGCAACGCTGGCGACAATGTCAGGATTTTTCACCAGTGTAAACGTAACTTCATCACCTTGTTTTTTGATTTTTTCAGCTGCGATTTGTTTGGAGCGATAATCAGATACGGCAGCGCATCCAATGAAAATATCTTGTGAAACAACGGCTTCCTGTACCTGCTCATGCATTTCCAATGCACTGGTGACATTAATCCGTTTAACGCCCGGTGGTGTCGGCAGATTAACCGGGCCAGCAATCAATGTGACTTCCGCTCCCCGCTCTGCCGCTGCTTGTGCAATGGAAAACCCCATTTTGCCGGAGCTGTGATTGCTGATAAAGCGGACGGGGTCTAAGGCTTCACGGGTTGGGCCGGCAGTGATGGTGATGCGGATATCAGAAAAATCTTTTCGGATGCTGAAATGTTGGCTTGCCAATTCGACAATTGCCATCGGTTCCAACATCCTCCCCGGCCCGGTGTCACCACATGCCTGGCTGCCTTCATCGGGGCCCCAGACCATAACATTGCGTTCTTTAAGTATTTTCAGATTATTCTGGGTCGGCAGCGCCCGGTACATTTGCTGGTTCATTGCGGGTACAACCGCAATGGGCGCAGCCGACGCAAGACAAAGAGTCGTTACTAAATCATTTGCCATACCGGCAGTTAAACGAGCAAGCAAATCCGCGGTGGCCGGAGCCAAAATAATTAAATCAGCCCATTTTGCGAGTTCAATATGCCCCATGGCGGCTTCGGCCGAGGGGTCGAGAAGATCATCTGAGACGGGATGACCTGACACGGCCTGTAGTGTGAGAGGAGTAATAAACGCTTCTGCAGCGGGAGTCATGACAACACGAACCTGAGCGCCACGATCGCGTAAACGGCGTACAAGTTCTGCCGTTTTGTAAGCGGCGATCCCACCGCTGATGCCGAGAATGATTTGTTTACCAGAAAGATGATTGCCGGAAAATCCTGCCATTTTGATTGTCCAGATGTAAGTTGCAATTCCCTGAGATTCTATCATAAGAAAATATGGAGTTGAGAATCCCCCCTTAACAGAGACATCCGAAATGGTAAGTTTGCGAGGCGTTGCGCAAGTGATGAAAATCAGGCTGGCGATGATTTTTTCATCATGGGATAGTGATTTGCAAATATCAGGTTGATGGCTTGCATCGTGATGATTCATGCAGGCGGACTAGGCTGTCAGGCGCAGGATAGAAAGGGGAGGGGATATGGAGATTACAGCAATGGAAGGAAATGACGGGCTACATATAAATCTTGCTCCTCGGGAGAAGTTATTGGCCTATGGTGCTGTATCCCTGACGGATGCTGAATTATTGGCCATATTTTTACGAACGGGGACGCGGGGAGTTCCTGTTGTGCAAATGGCAGAGCATTTGTTGGCGTCTTTTGGCTCACTTTACTATTTGTTATCTGCGGATTATGCCGATTTTTGTGCGCATAAAGGGATGGGGGTATGCAAATATGTTCAGTTGCAGGCAGTCTCTGAACTGGCGAAGCGTTTTTTCTCCAGCCAGTTTATCCATGAGGATATCATGAGCAGCCCTACCATGACCCAGAATTATTTGCAGGATTTGCTGTCCTGGCAAGACAGGGAAGTATTTGTCGTACTGTTTTTGACGAACCAGAATAAGGTTATCTGCCATGATGAAATGTTTAAGGGGACAATAAATAAAGTTGAAGTTCATCCTCGTGAAATAGTGAAGCAGGCAGTGAAAGTCAATGCAGCGTCAATTATTCTTGCCCACAATCATCCTTCCGGTAACCCTGAACCCAGTCTGGCTGATAAATTAGTGACCGAAAAAATTATTGAGGTTTGTGAGTTGGTTGGTGTTAAGGTTTTGGATCATATCGTCATTGGTAAACAAAGCTGTGTTTCATTTCTGGAAAGGGGTTGGATTTAATACGATTTTTTCACGATCCCATCAGATCTTAGCTGTTCGGGACTTGAGCATCGGCGAATGAGGGCGTATACTACGCCACCTTTGAGGATCTTGGGTTTGGCGAGAAGAGCCTATCTCAGTAATTTTTTATTGAGGAAAAGTGTATCTTTTTAGCAAAGAAAATTTGCTGAGATGGGCTCCTAAGCCTGACGAGGCGGCCATACTCAATACAAAGCTCGAGCTGATTTGATTTTTGGAGAATAGACATGTCCCGAGTCTGCCAAGTTACCGGCAAGCGCCCGGTGAGTGGTAACAACCGCTCCCACGCATTAAATGCGACTAAGCGTCGTTTTCTGCCTAACCTGCACTCTCACCGTTTCTGGGTTGAGTCTGAGAAACGCTTTGTAACTCTGCGTGTATCTGCTAAAGGTATGCGTGTGATTGACAAAAAGGGTATCGACACAGTTCTTGCTGAACTGCGTGCCCGTGGTGAGAAGTACTAAGGAGCTGAAAAATGGCTAAAGGTATTCGCGATAAAATCAAGCTAGTTTCTTCTGCTGGTACAGGTCATTTCTATACCACTACGAAGAACAAGCGTACTATGCCAGAAAAACTGGAAATGAAAAAATTCGATCCAGTTGTTCGCCAGCATGTAATGTACAAAGAAGCTAAAATTAAATAATTTTAGTGGATTAGAAAAAACCCAGCTTAATGCTGGGTTTTTTTATATCTGAAATTCATGAAGCACATGTATTAATTAGTTTTATAAATAAGGTTATGCGTGGACCTCATTCGAGGTTCAGTTATACTAACGCCTTTTCGAATATTAACGTCAGGCGCAATTCTGAAAAATGGTTAGAAACACCTTAAATATCTTACACACAGAATCATCATGTGGCTGGGGAGGGCAGGAAATCCGTATCCTGACTGAATCTCAGGGCATGATACAACGTGGTCATCATGTGGTTATCGTGTGTTGCCCAACCTCAACGCTTTATCGCGAAGCTCATCGTTATGGTGTGCCTGTTGTCGCACTCCCAATTGAAAAAAAACGCTTTTCCTGCCTGAAGGCAATGCGTAGCTGGCTAAAATCGGAAGGCCGTCAATTTGATGTGATCAATACCCATAGTTCTACGGATTCTTGGCTCGTGGCTGCGGCATGTGCCACATTAAAAGGCATGCCGGCCATAGTCCGAACCCGCCATGTTTCAACGAATGTTTCGAAATCCCTGGCGACTCGCTGGCTATATCTGAACGCCAGCCAGCATATTGTGACAACCGGGGAAAAATTGCGCCAATATTTACATACAAACAATTCTTATCCCCTCTCTCACATGACTTCAGTACCGACTGGCATCGATTTGACGCGGTTTCGCCCAGAAGACAAGTACCAGAGCCGCCAGCGTATCGGGATCGAAAATAAACCAACGATTGGTATTGTGGCGACAATGAGAACCTGGAAAGGCCATCGTTATTTGCTGGATAGCTGGAAGATCCTTCATCAGCGTTATCCCGATTGGCAATTGTTGTTTGTGGGAGACGGTCCTCAACGAAAAAATTTAGAGCCGAGAGTTCAGCAGGAAGGGCTTGCAGACAGTGTTATTTTCCTCGGTAACCGTCAGGATGTTCCGGATTGTTTGAATGCGATGGATATTTTTGCGCTGCCTTCATTTGGTAACGAAGGTGTGCCACAGGGTATTATGCAAGCAATGTCATGCGGCTTGCCTGTGGTATCAACTTCTGTGGGTGCAATTACCGAAGCTGTCATTGACGGAGAGACAGGGTATATTGTTTCCCCCCAGAATGTTGAGCAATTAACAGAGAAATTAGATTTGTTGATGAGTCATGCTGAGTTACGTTCTCAAATGGGAAATGCATCATTAAATCGAGCTACTCACTTATTTGGCATGAACAACATGCTGGAAAAAATGGAATCAATTTTTCATCAATGCATAGAAAACAAAAGATAATTATTTTGTGATTCCATATAAGTCAGATTTTTGTTAGATAATGGTATTTTTTATTTAAATACAATGGGTTATTTTTTTATTGATACTCGCTTTATCTATTGATAAATAGAATATTGAGTTGTTTTATTCAGTCGTTTTATTTAGTAGTTTTATTGAGTGGTTTTATTGTATAGTGCCAAAAGGCCAATTACAGAGTTGATAAGCTAATATTCATTATCATGCAGCCTAAAAATATTTTAATCATTAATATAGCCCGTTTTGGCGATACTCTGCTTGTGACGCCGGTTATTCGCGCATTGAAAGAAAAGTGGCCAGACGCAAATATTGATGTTTTGGCACATAAGAAAACTAAAGAAATCCTTGAAAACATCGACTCCATTAATCAATTGAAAGCATTTTCAAAAGGAAAAGCTAAATGGAGTGGATGGTTTTCCCGCCGGAACTATGATTTGGCATTGATATATGGCCATGATGATGCCTTGTGGAATTATGCCAAACGCAAGGCAAAGGTGACGGTTCACTTTTCTGATACCTCTGGCGTGAAATCCAATGAATATATCGTGGCCAAACCCCGAGAGCTGATGCAGGCGCAGCAGGAGCGCGCATTATTAATTAATGTGCTTGGGATCGAAGTGAATGACTGGCGTTTACACTATTGTGTGAGCCGGCATGAAGAGGAATATGCTGTAGATTTTCTGCGCCAGCATGGGCTTGAGCAACGATTGATAATTGGTTTTCAGTTACAAAGTTTCCCGGCCAAAGCCTATCGTGATTGGCCGGTCGAACATTTTGATGAGCTGGCTCAGCGTATTTATCGTGATTATCCCCATGCGCATATTTTGTTGCTGGGCAGTAAAGAGGGTGAAGGCAGTGCACAAATGCTGGCTGACAAGCTGGGATTAAACAGGTGCACTCCATTGGCAGGCAGAACGACAATGCGACAGAATGCCGCGATTATGAAGCAGCTTCATTTATATGTTGGGGTGGATACAGGGCCAACCCATCTGGCTGGCGCGTTAGGAATTCCAATGGTTGCGTTGTATCACAGCTTTCATCCGGGACGTTTTCTGGCTCCTCAGCAACATCCTAAACTGGCGGTCATTGAGCATCCAGTAGATTACAAGCAGGCAACTCGTCAGGATGCCATGTCAGCAATATCGGTAGAGCAAGTTTGGACGGCTGTTCAGCGTTTACTGAAAGATAAATAAAAAGGCCATGAATAAAATGAAAATAGGATTTATTGATGTTACCGTCACCATGTCTTACGGAGGCATTCAAACCGCAGTTTGGGAGCTGGCCAAGGCATTGACTGATGCGGGGCATGAAATCCATATTTTTGGTGGAACAGGTGATGTTCGGCCAGCATTGGGGGAGCGGAATATTCATGTCCATACGTTTCCGTTTGTCCCCAGAGAACGGGTGCTTAATCTCGGCCGTCGTTTTCAGCGCATCGTTGAACGCTACTCTTTTGCCCGTCATGCCCGTGAAAGAGTGATTGCCGAAAACTTCGATTGGGTGATTCTGACCAAGCCTTTCGATTTTTTTTGGCCCAGAATGATGCCTGAAACATCCCGTACTCAATTTTGCTATATGAGTGGGGGAACCAGTTTTTTCAAAGGCGATCGTGTATTAAGCAAAAAAATATCTGCATGGGTTGCATGCAGCCACTTCAATGCCTGGCAAATCCAGCATCATTTTAAGCAGTTTCCCAACATCATCTATAATGGTGTAGATATCGATAAATTTAAATTAACGCATTCTGATATCCGCACTCGTTTAGGAATGAGTGAAGAGACGTTCCTGCTGACATTTGCGGGGCGATTGGTGGGTTGGAAAGGGATGAAGGTCGCCATTGATGCAATGGCTTTATTGCGGGACAAAGATGTAAAGCTATTGATCATCGGTGCGGGCGAAGATTTGACATTGCTTGAAAACAGAGTTTCAGATTTGCAACTGGGAAAATCTGTTATTTTTCATGATTCTGTTAGTCATGATCAATTGCCTGAGTTTTACGCTGCGGGAGATGCCGGTATTTTCCCCAGTATTGGCGATGAAGCATTTGGTATTACCATTGCTGAAGCCATGGCGTGTGAACGTCCGGTTATTGCCAGTTATATTGGTGGGATACCTGAAGTTGTGGGTAATGAAAACCATTCGGGTATCTTGGTGACGCCCGGTGATGCTACGGCTATTGCCGATGCAGTCAATCATCTGATGTCTTTGCCGGATAGAGGAAAAGGCATGGGTAAAAATGCTCGTCAGAGAATTGAAATGATGTATACCTGGGAACATTCTGCGAATCGTTTACTGAGCGCCATTAAAAAATAATGAAAATTGCGTACATAGACCCTTATCCGGTACCAGATTACCGAGTTGCATCACTGCAAATTTTGCAGAATGTTGATGCTTTTGCTCGTCAGGGGCACAGTATCTGTCTGATTACGCCAGAAGGTAACAATCAAGTTGAAGAGATTATTGGCAGATCATTGCCACCTTTGGTGGAATTAATTGCACTACACAATATCCGTAGAAAATGGTATTTCCCGCTAAATACCCAGAAATTGTTTTATTTACAGGTTTCTCGCTGGCTTAAAGAACATCAGGTTGATGCTGTTTTCACCCGCAATATTAAAATGGCGAATTATCTGTTGTGTAAGCACCCTGAAATTCCTCATTTTTTCGAAAGTCATGAAGTATTTTCTCAGTCATTCAAAGAATCCCATGACTTGCTAAAACGTAGAAACCAGCGCAAATACCAAAAGCTGAAAAAAATTGAACAGCAAGTTTATCATTCCTCTAAGGTTGTTTTTGCTCTGACGTCTTTGTTACGGGATGACATCTATCAGGAATACGGTATCAAAACCCCTATCGTGGTTGCACCTGACGGTGTTGATATGCTGGCCGTTGAAGCCGCGAAATCGTCTCATTCCGTTAGTCAGCATGAACATGATGCTCCGGTTCAGGTGCTTTATTTAGGCAGTTTGCATCGTTGGAAAGGTGTTCCTACTGTCATGAAGGCCATGTCTTATCTTGATAACGCGACATTGAACATTGCAGGGGGCAAACCTGAACAAGTTGAACGATTGCAGGCCATGGCAGAACAAATGGGAGTGAGCCATAAGGTGAACTTCCTTGGTTTTGTTCAACCGAATAATCGATTCCGGATAATCGCTGATAATGATATCTGCGTGTTGCCATTGATGAAAACAAGTATCGGCAGTCGCTATACATCGCCTCTCAAGCTTTTTGAATATATGGCCATGGGAAAACCCGTGGTTATTTCTGATTTTCCTTCCATTCGTGATGCCGTTGATGAGAAGGCGGTTAATTTTGCCAATAGTGAAGATGCCGAGAGTTTCGCAGAACAAATTCGTTGGTTGATGGATAATCCCACTGAAATGATGGCAAAAATTGATTGCTCACAGAAACTGGTTAAAGAGCGTTTTAACTGGGACCAGCGTGCCAATTTGATTATGAAAGTGATAGCAGAAACGTTATCTCAATAATTTTCTCACTGAAATGCGCAAAATATAAAACCCAGCCCAAAATAATGCGTTTTTGATAGGCTGGGAATTAACTTGATTAGCTTAACTTTTCTCGTGATCTTTCTTATGGCATAACGCAATCATTAGACCAAATAAGAGGCCTAATTCATTGATATAGGCATTTTCAAAAGCCCCCCTGACAATGAAAATGCCGATAAAAGCCGCTAAAAGTATCAGGCCTGCTTGCCGGGTAACACCACGGTGTTGGTGGATAATGCAGTTACCTGCCACTAATCCTGAAATTGTCATCAGTAACGTTGTGATTAAACCAATCACACCCGCAGAAAACCAAAGAGATAAAAAGATATTATGTGGGCCAATAGAGGTCCTGAATGTCCACCCAGGATAGTCATTGACACGGCTGTTGTAGACTTGATGATACACCTTATTGCCGAAGCCGTACCCTTTTATGGGGTTTTCCATGATTAAGGACCATGCAGAGCCTTGGGTGCCATTGTTATAACGATGAGAGCTATCTGTCTGGGTGAGTTTATGGAGCAGTAATTTGGTTTCAGGGTTGTATGCGGCTGACCAATGTGTCACACCAACCAATAGCCCCAGGCAGAGTGTAGCGGCCATGGTGAGTTTCCATTCCCGGTTAATGATAATAATAAAGACTGTCACAACGGCAATGGCTACCCACGCTCCGCGGGAAAGTGTACCGAGCAATAAAAACAGGCTGATTGCAGAGGCTATAACCAGCAATAACCAACTCATTAAAGAGTGTTTTTTCCATAAGGCCCAGGTACATAACAACACCGGAAAATAAAAAATAAACCCATAGGAAAATTCACGGTGATTGTAATTTGTAAACGGTTTTTCCCCTGTTGCATAATAACTGACGATATATTTCGCAATATCTGTCAATGAGATAGCAACCATACCGATAATAAAGGCCACCAGAATCATCTTGGCGATGTTCTCTCTACTTTCTTGGTAGAGCACAATGGGTAAAGCGAAGCTGAATAACAGTAATCCATTTAAGATAGGCTTGTTCATTTCTTTAAAACTCAAGGCAGGGTCTATTGAAATCCCAATGGAATAGAACATTGCCATAACGAACAATAAAATGCATAAAAACAGGTGGTTACATAGAGATTTTGTGACTTGGTGAAAATCTTTTGTTAAATAATACAATGCGGTTATGCAGATCAAAATCATGACCAGGTTTTTATATCTTGTGATATCTGGCAGATAAACAAGAATAATGTATAGCCCAGTAATGGATAAATTCCATAAGGACTGTTTGCTGTCATTTGTATTAAATTTATTTCTTATATTAAGCATAGTGATTAATCTATTTTCAGCTATCCCAATTAAATCTGGCTGCAAATGATACATGAAAACGGTATTGTTATCTGCTCATATAAAATATCGCAGAGAATTTATTCGAGGAGCCGGTATGCCGGAATTGCCAGAGGTAGAAACCAGCCGCAGGGGAATTGAACCTCATTTGGTTGGTAATATTATTCAATATGCTGAAGTCAGAAATTCACGGTTGCGCTGGCCTGTTTCTGAGCAAATCATGGCACTTTCGGACAAGCCAGTGATTAGCGTTCAAAGGCGGGCTAAGTATTTACTGCTTGAGCTGACTGAAGGGTGGATTATTATTCATTTGGGGATGTCCGGGAGTTTGCGTATTTTGTCGAACGAGCTTCCTCCCGGAAAGCATGATCATATTGATTTGGTGATGGCTGATGGTAAAGTTTTACGCTACACAGATCCCCGACGCTTTGGCGCATGGTTATGGAGTGACAATCTTGATGAATGTTCCGTTCTGTCACATTTAGGCCCCGAACCGCTTTCGGATCTGTTTGATGGTGAATATCTTTATACGCTTTCTCGCAATAAAAAAATGCGGGTGAAACCTTGGTTGATGGATAATAAAGTTGTCGTTGGCGTTGGCAATATTTATGCTAATGAAGCCTTGTTTGTTGCTCATATCTTGCCAGAGCGGCCGGTGCATACACTGACACAGCAAGAAGCGCATTTATTGGCCAGCACGATTAAACAGATTTTGTGCCGCTCTATTGAGCAAGGCGGAACGACATTGAAAGATTTCCTGCAATCAGATGGCAAACCGGGATATTTTGCTCAGGAGCTGTTTGTATACGGCAAAAAAGGCGAATGTTGCCCGGTATGCGGCGAGAAAATTGAGTGTGTGAAGTTAGGGCAACGCAGTACATTTTTTTGTCGCCAATGCCAGTATTGAGTGTGTATTTGGGGGCCGATGGCATTGGCCCTCATTGTTTCTGGCGCTTCTGGAGGTTATCGAGTTAATTCTTGCCTAATTTCTGTCGCATTGCCTGTATAACCGGCTCAGGCAGGAATGATGAAATATCGCCATCATGGCGGGCAACATCCTTGATTAAAGATGAAGAAACGAAAGAAAGATCTTGGGAAGGCAATAGAAAAACACTTTCTAACTCTGGCATAAAATGCCGGTTCATATTGGCGAGTTGCCATTCATATTCAAAATCAGCAAAAGAACGTACACCGCGAATTAAGATAGTGGCCTGCTGTTTCTTTGCAAAATTCACCATGAGTTCGCAGAACCCAATAACGTCGACATTATCCAGATGAGCCGTGACTTCCTTTGCCAGGGCGACCCGCTCTTCTAAATTGAACATGGGATTTTTTCTTTCGCTGTTGGCGATCGCCAGTACAACATGGTCAAACATATTTGCGGCACGCGTCACGATATCAAGATGACCATAAGTAATGGGATCAAAAGTGCCGGGGTAAATTGCTTTTCTCTTCATCTTATTTACTCTTTTTTTGAGTTAATTCCCAAAGCGCAGCATATTTATTGAAGGTATATTGTGCATTCACAATAGCTAAGAGCAGCCCTTGTTTTCCATCAAGAAACCCTACTCTCAACAGCCAGGTTTTGAAAAATGCGCCCAGCATATGGCTGAAAATTGAAAAGTAATGGGTTTTTTTGCCTTGTTCATGGCGATGCTTTGCCCAATCCCTTGCGTAGTTGAGTTGCTTTTGTTGGAATTCCATCAGGCTGCGGCAGGTTAAATGTCGTAAGTTTCCTTTGAGAGTCACGACAGAAGCCGCTTGAGTATCAAGGGATTCATGAACTTGATTGTCGTTGTACTGATAACGCTCACGACAATAAAGACGAATAACTCTGTCAGGATACCAGCCACTGTGTTTCATGAATTTCCCCATAAACAAATTAAGGCGGGCACAGCGATAGACTTTATTATCGTCAGGGTTGTCCAAAACTTGTTCAATGGCGAATTTGAGTTCAGGCGTGACACGTTCATCGGTATCAATCATGAAAATATAGTCACCACTGGCGTAGGATTGTGCAAGTTGCCGCTGGCGGCCAAAGCCGGGCCAATGTGCATTCGTGTAGACTTTGGCTCCCATTTCACTGGCAATACGGCACGTTTCATCAGTACTTCCTGAATCCAAGACGATGATTTCATCAGCCCAGCCGACAGAAAGCAGGCAATCTGCAATCAAGTCAGCGGCATTTTTGGCAATCATGACAACGGATAGGCGTTTTCTTGCACTCATCAGTGGCTCCGTGGCGGAAGGTAGGGCTCCAAAAGTTTCAGTAAGCGCTGAAGCGCCCCTTGATTCTCATGCAGGACTTCAGCCGCATGGTGACCGTAATAGCGGCAATAGTCTTCATCTTTCAGCAAGCTACTGATCGCTGAGCTTAAGGATTGGCTGTCCGTGACGGTAATCAGCCCATCGGCTTTATCCAGCTTGGCACAGATATCCTTAAAGTTGAATGTATGTGGTCCCATAATGACGGGGATAGCATGGGCTGCGGCTTCCAAAGGATTGTGTCCGCCACGTTCAATCAGACTCCCCCCGACAAAAGCTATATCAGCAATGCCATAGAGAAGCATCAATTCTCCCATTGTATCACCAACAACGACTTGAACATGCGGTTCAGGGATCGTGCCGGAACTGCGTAATACTGCATTCAAACCTGCTTTTTGTGTTAGTTCCAGCGCTTTTCCGAAGCGTTCTGGATGGCGGGGCACGAGAATTAACAAGAGGTCAGGAAATTGTTGCAGCAGTTTGCAATGTGCATCCAGAATAATGGTTTCTTCACCATCATGAGTGCTGGTTGCAATCCATACTGGGCGGTGGGGAGCCCATTGGCGGCGCAATGTCACCGCCTTGGCCGCCAGCTCTGGTGTAACAGAAATATCGAATTTAAGGCTGCCAGTTACAGAGAGTTGGGCTCGTCTTAATCCCAGTTCGATAAAACGTTCTCCGTCTTCCTGATTTTGCGCTGCAATCAGTGTTATCTTATTGAGAATCGTTTTAATAAAGCTGCTGATCTTCTGATATCCGGCGGCAGAACGGGCTGATAATCTTGCATTGGCGATGACCAAGGGGATTTCTCGCTGGTGCAATTGCGTAATCAGATTTGGCCATAACTCAGTTTCCATAATGATCACCAATTTCGGATTGACGTGATCCAAAAAACGGCTCATGGAACCGGGTAGGTCATAAGGAAGATAGACGTGATTAACATCATTGCCCAGTGCAGACAGGACTCTTTCAGAGCCTGTCGGTGTCATGGTTGTTATCGTAATGGGCAAAGCAGGATAATGATGCCGTAAGATCCGCACTAACGGAATGGCGGCCAGTGTTTCTCCGACAGAAACAGAATGAAGTAATATTCCTCCCGGAGTGACTTTCTTGGCGCAGAAACCATAGCGCTCTCCCCAGCGTTTGCGATAGGCAGGGGATTTACGGCTGCGCAGCAACAGACGTAACCAGATGACTGGTTGGATAAGGTAGAGAAGTACCTGATATAAACGAAGCAACATTCTATCAAATTCACTGACATAGACTGCGGGTATAGTACCACATTGGCTTGAAGAAAGTGTGCAAAATGCGGCTCCGTTTATCTATAGACAAGTACTGAGCGGCTATTTTTCTATTAATTCAATATATTGTTTCTGTATATGGTGCGTTTCAAACTTGTCATACATCTGATTTGTGATTTGTGGTGGCTTCTCGTAAACGAGCTGCATTTTTTCAGCCAAAGCATCTTCATTGAGTTCGGACAGGTAATTTTCCAATTCTCCGGTCATTATTTCTCTGACACCACCGGGACAGTCTGTGCTGATGACAGGAACGTGACAAATTAATGCCTCAATTAAGACGGTTGGTAAACCTTCACTGTCTGAACTGATAGCAACGGCTTTTGCTCCCTTGATAATCGGATGGGGGTTAGAGTGAAAGCCTGCCAGAATGACTTTATCCTCAAGGCCATGTTCATGGATTTTGTCTTTAAGATAATCCTCCATCTTTTTAGAACCTTGTCCTACGATGAGCAATTTACATGGAATATTGGCCTTGGCAAAGGCACTGATTAGCCTATCCTGGCGCTTAACCTGATGAAAACGGCCAACATGCAGGATGTAATCCATGCTGTGGTAAGGGTTTTTTTCTGATGCTTTTTGTCGTATTTGTTCAAAATTAAAGGGATTGTAGATAGTTTTGATATGTTGCGGCTGTATACCAATATTGTTTAATAAGTCGTTGCCAACCGCGTTGGAAACACAAATCAGTTTCCTATTTTTATACGTTTTCTTGATTTTTTCTTTTTTCACCCAACGGGAAAGGCCACTTTTATTGCTCAAGTATGATTGGGAAAAAATTCCGTGAATACAATGCCATACATTGCAATCTTTTAGTGATTTTGCTTTTGCGACAATACGGTCAGTTTTATGCAAACTAGAAATGACCAGAGCGGGTTTACCTTTCTGTTGAAACAATTTCAACAAAACTTTATCCATTGCTTTCGCTCTGCGATTTATTTCACAGAGTCTTCTGAACGGCCCTTTGTAGTCATCCGAGCTAACGATGTAATTAACACCTTCTGGTATGGTGTAATCTAACTGAGTATTGAGTGAAAATAATGAAATTTGATAGTTTGATTGATTTAAACCCGCCGCAAGTCGGAGGGTAACATTTTCCGCTCCCCCGCCAGGTAATCCATCAATAATAAAAAGAATATGTTCTTTCACTATGCTAAAACTCGTTGATAAAGCTCAATTAACTGTTTGGATAAATGAGTAGGCGTCGCTGCCATTATCTGATTTCTGGCTGCAACAGACATATCTGTTCCAAATACATTATTAGGGATCCCCTGTACCGCATCTCTTATTGTACTGATATCAAGTGCGTCGCAGACGAAGCCATTTTTCCCTTCAGTGATGAATTCTGCTCCACCGCATGTGGTACTGGTAATGACCGGCAGTCCGCATGCCATCGCTTCCAGAACTACATTGGGAAATGGATCATAGAGTGTTGGCAATAGTAATCCATCAGACAATTGATAGAAGGGGAGTGTGTTTTTTTGTAGCCCCATAAATCTGATGCGATGAATACAACCTAACGCATTGGCTATTTCCTGATATTTTTTTTGTTCTTTGTCTTTGCCGATAACCAGAAGATAGCTATCTGTTTTCGCTATGGCTTGAATAGCCGCAGACAGCCCTTTGCGTTCAAACCCTGAACCAACATAAACCAGACATTTGGCTGTTGCAGGGATCTGATATTGTTGCCTGAGCTGTAAACGGGATTGTTCATCAGCAGGAAAAAACTTTGTGCTATCAATGGCATTATATATCACGGCAATTTTATCTTCGGCCAAGCCGAACTCGTCGATAATTTCTTTTTTTACCATTTCTGCGTTACAGATCACTTTCTTTAAGGCAGGGTCTGCATACATTTCTGCTTCGGCATCCATGACATAACGATGATACCGATCATTCAGCAGCCATTTTGCTTTCCATTTTGGCAAGATACGTGTGCGCTGATGCAGCCAGCTTTTATGAACACCGTCACCGGCACGATAAATATCGCAGCCAGCAATGCGCTCATGGCTTTGAACTAAATCAAATTGTTCCTTTTTCCATATTTTTTGCGCTGATTTGGCAAAGCCACTTTCACGACTGATGCGCCCAAATTTGAAAGGGTTGCAGAGATGGATATGCCAATTCGGATTATTTGTACCCTGCCAAGAGCGTGTAATGACATTGAGCTCAAGCTGTTCGCTTTCCAGCGCTTCTAAAGCCCGTGAGATAAAACGTTCAGCCCCTCCATCCGGGCGGTACTTTTGACGGACAATTGCTAAACGTAATGGCTTCATTAAATATATTTCCTTGCTGCTGCAATGACCGCATCTACTGGTATCAGGTCTAAATAACGTTCATTTGTATGAGTTTTTATATCGTCTGGATGTGGGATATTGCCATAATCACCGGCCCAAATCACTTCTCCAATAGATTGCCAGGGTTTCCAAAACGTGAGTTTGGAGGGACCGAATAACGCTAAGCAAGGTGTTTTTAGTGCCGCAGCCATATGCATGGGGACTGAATCTACACCAATAAATAGTTTGGCATGATCAATCAATGCTGCAAGTTTAGGTAATGTTAAATTTCCTGCCAGAGAAATCATATTTTTTTTATCATCAGCACAATACGATAAGATAGTTTCTACCATTTCCCGTTCCCTTTGATCAGGTCCGGAAGTGATAATAATGGAATGCCCATCTGCTTGTAATGAAGTGATCACCTCTGCCATTTTCTTTTCATCCCAACATTTGAAAAACCATCGAGAAGTCGGTTGAATCATAACATATTGCGCTGAGAAATGGTGTCTGGTAAGAGTTTCCTTTACCCATTGCAAGTCGCTGTTGCTATAACTCATTGTGACTTTTGTAATATATGATGTGAAATTCAGTGGGGTCAGGATAGAAAGGTTTTGCTCTACGATATGCAAGGAATCGTGGTCATCGGTGGGAATAACATCGGTATGGAAAAAGCGCCATTTCCAATTTTTCCTTTTCGGATAATCCAATGCCAGACGCATAGGCGCTCCTGTAAAGCGCGTGATAAAGGCACTCCTCCATTGATCAGCAAGATTAATCACTAAATCATAGTGTTGTTGCCGCAACGTTTTTAATAACTTCCATTCATGTGATAGTTTTTTCTTTGAACTCAACTTCTTCCATTCGCGGTCAATCGAAAAAATACGGGAGATTTCAGCTGAATTTTCCAACATGGGAGAGGTTTCTTTGTAAAGAAGAACATCAATTTTTGCCTCTGGATAATAATGGTGCAGGGTACTAATAACCGGTGTGATAAGGAGAATATCACCATGATGTTGTAGTTTTATCACCAGAATGCGTTTGATTTCATTGTTTTTTTTAGTCATGAGTCGTGTTCTTCTGAAGCCCGGTGTTATATGGTGAAATTAAGTCATATGAAAATTATAGCGTGTTACCTTTAACTGTATTATTAAGCCGATGATTAACGGCATTGATCCCAATTATATTCCTGGGATTCTCTCATTGCGCTACATGTTTGCTATGCGTACCATTGGGATTATTGTTATCACATTTTGGTAAATTATTAATGTCATTACCTGCTTTTATTATCACGATTGACACAGAAGGTGATGATCTGTGGCAAAACAACGAGCATATCTCAACGAAAAACATACAGTTTCTGCCAAGGTTTCAGAATCTGTGTGAGCGCTTTGGCTTCAAACCAGTCTGGTTGACCAACTATGAAATGGTAATGGATGATAGTTATATCGAATTTGCCAAAGATGTTATTGCCCGGAATACCGGTGAGATAGGTATGCATTTACATGCTTGGAACAGCCCTCCGGTTATTCCTTTGACCAAAGATGACATGCGCAATAAGCCTTATCTGATTGAATACCCAAAAGAGCAGGTGAAAGCAAAAATTGATGTTATGACTCATCTGTTGGAAGAGAAACTGCAAACTAAAATGCTGAGTCACCGTGCAGGCCGTTGGGCATTCAATGAGTACTATGCTCAACTATTGATTGAGTATGGCTACCAAGTGGATTGCTCTGTTACGCCAAAAATCGATTGGAGCCTGACGAAAGGTAACCCTGACGGGAATGGTGGAACAGACTATAGCTGCTTTCCTGAGCATGCGTATTTTATGGATTTGCAGAATATCGCTAAAGAGGGAGATTCTTCCTTATTGCAAGTACCAATGAGTATTCAGTATAAGCACTCGCCAATGATGAATTTTATCAAACAAAAATATGATCAGTTGAGAGGAAAACAACGTTCGGCCTCGGTCAATTGGTTACGCCCAAAAGGCGGAAATTTGCAGCAGATGAAATCTGTTGTTCAACAAACTCTAGCGAATGGCAGTGATTATGTTGAGTTTATGCTACATTCCTCGGAGTTTATGCCAGGCGGAAGCCCGACTTTCCAGAATGAAGCGCAAATAGAGCAGTTGTATCAAGACTTGGAAGGGTTATTTGAGTTTTTGAAACCGAAAACTCAGGGAATGACATTGGCGGAGTATTATCAGTTGAAAATGTCATCAAGATAAGTCAGGTGATTTTTTTGATAGTGAAAAATTCTGTATTAGGGTAATGGTGAATGTAAATTATTATCAGTAGGTTATCAGTATCATGAATCATCAATATATTTGAAATTTCTCTGGGAATTCTGAAGGATAAACTGATAACCTCCATGACAATTATGGGTTATCTAAAGGAAATGTTGTTATATTTTAATTAAATGTAAGGTTATCATTATTGATGATGTTGATAAGCCAGTTTATGAAAGAGAAGTAAATTTGCTTAAATGATCATTAAGATAATGTATTAACTGTAATATGGGTATTTAAGTCAATGTAGTGTTGGATGGACGGTGGAATGATACAATTATTCTGTGTTTTTATCTTAATGAGTAATTTGTTAAGAAAATTGCAATGGGTAAACTTTAAAAAATAAAATTTATTCATGTGAGATAAATGATGATTCTGTTTTATAGTAATTAAAATCAGAAGTAAGTGATTTGGTAAGTTATTGAGAGATGCTTTTATAGTTTGGGTTGTTATTTTTTGGCGCTAGATTTTATGTGCTAAATTAAATTGATTTTATGGGATTGGATATGACAAAATTAAAAGCATTCCTTTCAGGATGGAAGGAGTGTAATTTCGAACAGTATACAGAAGCTCATACCCTTTTAGGAGGGTGTATATTAACGCATCCTAATATTATTGCTTTTTTGAAAAAACGCATTGAAGGAAGAAACATCTCTTTTTATATAAAGAAAAGAGGTAATTTGCTTGATGGGGCATTTTTTTTCATTAGCAAACAGAAGTTAGTCGAGAATATACAGGGTAAATATCCATTACCCAATGATGAAGTTATCTTTCCTATTTCAGCAAACAAGAGAGTTTTTTTGCCTATAAAATCAAAAAGGCTGTCACCTATTCACCAAGATAATTTTATCAATGCTAGTTATAAGCCTCTTTTCAGTAAGCGTCAAATTTGTTTGATAAAAGATAATTTTTCTTACAAAACTCGCCGTAATCGCAGCAATGAAATAAACCGATTTAAACGAGCAGGAGGTGAAATTCGATCTGCGAGTGAGTTCAGTGCTGAAGAATTAGTCAATATCTATATCGAATTATACCAAAAACGTTGGAATTGCAGTCATTCATTTGAGCAAAGGCAGTTTTTGCTTGAAATATATACAGAGCTACGTGAGCATATATTTGGCTATGTATTACTTATCAATGATACTCCCTGTGCGTATGATTTTGTTATGCGGGCGGATAGTCCCAAATGGATTTCCTTTGACGCTATTAATGGGGGTTATGACCCTGAATACTCACACCTGAGTGTTGGTAGTGTTTTGATGTGGGTTAATATCCAAGAAGCAAAGGCACAGTGCCTGCAGGGAGATAAAACCATGCGTTACTCCCTGGGAAATCCTACTTTTGAATATAAAAATCGTTGGTGTGAAACTTTACCATTAGGAAAGATGCTTTTTTAATATATCTCTTAAGAGTAGCCTAACCTCCGATGGCTTAATACTTTGCATTGTGCCATCTGCTGATTTTAGGGGATGCTGCTCTTTACCATATCCACCGATCAAACCCGGATCGGTCGGGCCAAACAGCGTAATATTAGGCCGGTCAAGTGCGGCAGTCAGATGACTTAGCCCGGTATCAACAGAAATTACCGATTGTGCGCCAGCAAGGACTTGGGCGACTTCACTTAGTGTCAACTTTGGCAGTACATCAACATGAGTGAACCCTTCCGCCAGCCTTAATGCCCGTTGATGCTCATGCTCTGCCCCCCATGGTAATTTGATACGCATGCCTGTATGTTCAATGCTGGCAATCAGTTGCCGCCAATGCTCTTCAGGCCAGTGTTTTTCATCGCGGGTTGTTGCATGCAGGAAGACGAGATAGTCAGCAGCGCTTTTCGGTGGTTGGGTCAGAAAATGTCGGGCAATGGCGTAATCACCTTGGCCTGAAGGTTTTGCATAGCCCAAACTGTCAGCAAATAAAGCCCGAATGCGTTCAACGGCATGTTGTTGTTTGCTAATAGTATGGCAATGATCGTAAAAAAAGCTGGCGATAGGTTCGCGGATGCTTTTTTTATCATAGCCATGTTTCGGCCCGTGAGCCAAACGTGTCACTAAGAAAGCACTTTTTAACAGGCCCTGGGCGTCGATGATAGCGTCATATTGGTATTGTTGCAGTTGTTGCCAAAACGCCGCGCGCTCTTCGCGAATATCTTTTCTGAACCAGTTTTTCCGCCAGCGCCGGATAGCAACAGGAATGACATTTTCGACAGCATCATGCCAAGTGGGAATTTGAGCGAATCCCTCTTCGACTACCCAATCAAACCGGATATCAGGCAGATGCTGCTGTGCATCGGTTAATGCTGGCAGAGTATGTAAAACATCTCCCATTGAAGATGTTTTGACCAGTAACACACGCATTAATTCTGGTTCTCCACCTGCAACAGTTTTTCTAACGAAGCGATAACCTTTTCAGGTTGGATGTCGATCAAGCTTTGATGATAGCCACCATCACTATCACCTTTTCTGATTTTGTGGTAACCCGTAATCAGACGAATGACTTCAGCTTTATCTGATAGCGGTGGAGTAAAATCCGGGCTACTCGGGCCATATAGTGCGACCAACGGACGATTCAGCGCTGCCGCAACATGCATCAATCCTGAATCATTCGTGACGATTGCATCACAGGCGGCGATGATATTGACGGCTTGCTCAAGTGACGTTTTTCCTGCCAAATTGAGGCATTCTTCACGGGCATCATTACTTAAAAGTTTGCGGATATCTTCACCAGCTTCATGATCTTTAGCAGAGCCGAATAGCAAAATTTGATAGCCTTTTTGGGTGATTAATTCTTCTGCGGCGGCGGCATAGTGATAGTGCGGCCAGCGTTTAGCCGGACCGAATTCCGCACCCGGGCAAAAGCCAATGATAGGGCGGTGATCAGAGATGTTGAAAGCCGATGTTGATTCTGCAATCTCTTCGTCGTTAACACTTAATTGTGGCCATAAAATCGGTTGAGGCAGAGCCTCTGCGTTGCAGGCTGTTTTCCCGTCACATGCAAGAGCGACATAGCGTTGAACCATGAGTGGAAAGGCGCTCTTGTTCAAGGTTCGGATATCGTTCAATAGCCCGTAGCGCATTTCTCCGCGCCACCCTGTGCGCAATGGAATATTGGCGAAAAACGGCACCAGCGCAGATTTGAATGAATTGGGCAATACATAAGCGCGATCGTATTTATTTTCACGCAATGAGATCCCGAGCCGGCGGCGTTCACCCAAAGCAAGAGCGCCATGTCCAAGGGGCATGGCTATGGCCTGATTCACTTCCGGCATTTTTGCCAGTAATGGACGACACCATGCTGGTGCCATCACATCAATTTCTGCATTAGGGTACAAAGCTTTCAAAGTACGGTAGAGGCTTTGTGACATCATCATGTCACCCACCCATGATGGGCCGATCACCAATATCTTCATAGACGTCGATTAATTATCCTGATTAAGCCATTGCATATATTCAGTGACACCTTCTGCTACAGTTTTGAATGATTTTTCATAACCTGCTGCACGAAGTTTTGTCAGATCTGCCTGAGTAAAACTCTGATAACGGCCTTTTAATTTCTCTGGGAAATCAATGTATTCTACAGCAGGCGATTTTTCTTTATGGAATACAGTAACCGCATCTGCAACAGCTTGGAAAGATTCAGCTCCGCCTGTTCCACAGTTAAAAATACCGGAAACACCGTTTTTCCAGAACCACAGATTCACCGCGGCAACATCACCGACATAAATAAAATCGCGGCGGAAGTTTTCGCTGCCTGAGAATAATTTCGGATTTTGCCCTTGTTGGATTTGATCATTTAAATGAAAGGCAACACTTGCCATGCTACCTTTATGCCCTTCACGTGGTCCGTAAACATTGAAGTAACGGAAACCACAAACTTGGGAATCAGCATGGGGCAGGATATCGCGAACATATTGGTCGAAAAGGAATTTTGAGTAACCATAAACGTTGAGAGGCTTTTCGTACCGGCGTTCTTCAATGAAATTATCACTGCGGCCGCCATAAGTGGCAGCAGAAGAAGCGTACAAAAAAGGGATCTGGCGATCAAGGCAATAATGCAGCACATCTTTGGAGTACTGATAGTTATTGTCCATCATATACTTACCATCCCATTCCGTTGTGGATGAACATGCACCTTCATGGAAAATGGCATCAATATCACCTAAATCATCACCCGCAACGATACTGGCAATAAAATCTTCCTTATCTATATAATCGGTGATGTCCAAATCAACCAAATTGGCGAATTTTGTGCCATCTTTCAGGTTATCAACAACCAGAATATCCTTATAGCCTTCGTCATTCAGTGCTTTGACAATATTGCTGCCAATAAACCCTGCACCACCAGTGACAATAATCATTTGGCTCACCTCTAAATAGTCAGTTCACTTTACTTTGGGGCGTATAATAGCACTTAACCCTACTGACGACAGCAGCTTAAACAGGGTAATATCCTGAAATGTTGCCCTGTGGCAGGCTCCAAGCCGTGATCGACTTTACAAAGTTGATATTATCTTTTTCGTTATGTCGTCACTGGCAGGATCTATCAGTAAGATATAGCTCGCCTTTCACTTTGTAGGTATTCAGGAGAGAAAAATGCCAGCGTCGTTTTACCAGAAAATTAATGATCAGTTGGAACAAACACGTTCCGAAGGGCTATTTAAAAGTGAGCGCATTATTACATCTGCTCAACATGCCAATATCGCTGTTTCTGAAGGCAGCCAGGTTATTAATTTTTGTGCCAATAACTACTTAGGGTTGGCCAATCACCCTGACCTAATCGCTGCTGCAAAAGCGGGAATGGATAGCCACGGTTTTGGTATGGCTTCCGTTCGCTTTATTTGTGGTACACAAGACTCCCATAAGGAATTAGAAAATAAGATAGCTGAATTTTTGGGTATGGAAGATTCCATTCTGTACTCTTCATGTTTTGATGCCAACGGCGGTTTGTTTGAAACCTTGTTCGGGCCGGAAGATGCGATTGTTTCAGATGCCTTGAACCATGCCTCCATCATTGATGGCATCCGTTTATGCAAAGCAAAACGTTACCGTTATGCGAATAATGACATACAAGAATTAAGGGCGCAGTTAGAGAAGGCAAAATTAGAAGGTGCTCAAAATATCCTGATCGCGACTGATGGGGTTTTTTCAATGGATGGTGTCATTGCTGACCTGAAATCCATCTGTGATTTAGCTGACGAATTTGGTGCATTAGTCATGGTTGATGATTCGCACGCAGTTGGCTTTGTGGGCAAACATGGCCGTGGCACACATGAATATTGTGATGTTATGGGGCGTGTTGACATCATCACCGGTACACTTGGGAAGGCTTTGGGTGGCGCATCTGGTGGTTATACCGCAGCACGCAAAGAAGTTGTTGAGTGGCTGCGTCAGCGTTCACGCCCTTATTTGTTCTCCAATTCATTGGCCCCTGCTATTGTCTCTGCATCCATTAACGTGTTGGATATGCTGAAAAATGGCGATGGCCTGCGTGAGCGTCTCTGGAAAAATGCGAATTTGTTCCGTGAAAAAATGACTGCCGCAGGCTTTACCTTGGCTGGTGCTGATCATGCAATCATCCCTGTTATGTTGGGGGATGCTAAATTAGCACAAGAATTCGCAGCTGAATTACTGAAAGAAGGCATTTATGTGATTGGCTTCTTCTATCCTGTCGTTCCTAAAGGTCAGGCGCGTATCCGGACCCAAATCTCTGCTGCCCATACTGAAGAACAAATTGAGCATGTGGTAGAAGCATTTATACGCATTGGCAAGCAGTTAAACGTCATTGCATAGGGTATCACTATGAAAGCTCTGTCAAAATTAAAGTCAGAAGAAGGGATTTGGATGACGGATGTGCCCGTTCCGGAACTTGGGCACAATGATGTGATGATTAAAATCCGTAAAACCGCTATTTGTGGTACGGATGTGCACATCTATAACTGGGATGACTGGTCTCAGAAAACGATCCCCGTACCAATGGTCGTAGGGCATGAATACGTTGGTGAAATTGTTGCACTTGGCCAGGAAGTCAAAGGGTTCAAGATTGGAGACCGTGTCTCTGGTGAAGGGCATATTACCTGTGGTCATTGTCGCAATTGCCGTGCTGGGCGTACTCATTTATGCCGCAATACCACGGGCGTGGGTGTAAACCGTCCGGGAGCATTTGCTGAATATCTGGTTATTCCGGCATTCAATGCCTTCAAAATTCCGGACAATATTCCAGATGAACTGGCGGCGATTTTTGATCCATTCGGCAACGCAGTGCACACAGCCCTGTCTTTTGATCTGGTCGGAGAAGATGTTCTGGTATCCGGTGCTGGTCCTATCGGAATTATGGCGGCTGCGGTGTGTAAGCATGTGGGTGCTCGTCATGTTGTGATTACCGACGTGAATGAATATCGCCTTGAACTGGCCCGTAAAATGGGTGTTACCCGTGCCGTCAATGTCAGTAAAGAGAGCCTGACGGATGTCATGGCCGAATTGGGCATGACAGAAGGTTTTGATGTTGGATTGGAAATGTCTGGTGCGCCACCTGCGTTCCGGACTTTGCTGAATACCATGAATCATGGCGGGCGTATTGCTTTGTTGGGTATTCCGCCTTCGGATATGGCAATAGACTGGAATCAGGTTATTTTTAAGGGGCTATTTATTAAAGGTATCTACGGACGAGAAATGTTCGAAACGTGGTACAAAATGGCAGCTTTGATCCAGTCAGGTTTAGATCTGAGCCCCATTATTACTCACCAATTCTCAATTGATGAGTATCAGAAAGGCTTTGATACCATGCGTTCAGGTCAATCTGGTAAAGTTATCCTGAATTGGGATTAATTTGTTGGGCAGGTATCTGAAGTCTTATGGATACCTGCTTTCTCACTTTTCTGTTGTGACTTTTTTTTACCCGAGGCTTGTCCAAGGTCTTGTTTCGGGGGATTACCCGGGTGTTTTTCCAGGTATTGCCTCAGAGCATTAGAGCTACCTTCGTGTACCAGTGTGCTCGCCAATGCTTTCAAGTCATCCCATTGAATTATTGAAGCAAATTTTGATTTATTGGCTTGTGCACATTTGCGTTTTGTTTGCTGTATATGCAGGGATTCTTTTTTATCTGCACGAATGGGATGCAATAGCATACTGGGGGAAACCAGTTCAATATCACGGGGCAATGCCGCAACTGTTTGTTGTAAAACACGCATTGTTGTGGGATGAGGGTGACCAATTGCAATGGCAGCTCCTTGCTTACGAGCAAGTGCAATTGCACGGTTAATTTGCTGTCGTGTTTCAGCTTCTGTCTGAACATTATCTAAGAAAATATTGCGGCGGAGTACCGGAACGGTTGTTCCCATTGCGGCTTTAGTAACTTGCGTATTACCAATTGTCACACTATCCAAAAAATAAAGGTGGTATTGAGATAACACCTGCATCACTTTTTCCATCCCGCTGAGATTGGATGTCATTGCACTCCCCATATGATTATTCATCCCGGTAGCATGGGGAACTTTCTGTATTGCGTCTTGAATAATGCGGCTAATTTCTTCCTGAGTCATGGCAGGATGTAATGTATTTTTTTCCAAGGGCTGTTTACTTAACGGCGCCATTGGCAAGTGGATTAAAATCTCCCGCCCTTGTTGATGGGCTTTTTCTGCCATCTTCCTGCCATATGGTGAATCGGGCAGTATTGCGATAGAAACCGCGACGGGCATTTGTAATATTTTGTTTTCCTCATGAACACGATAGCCAACATCATCAATGACGATAGCTAGACGGGCTGCCTGAGCATTTAGGGTAAACAGCAACGGCATGAAAAATAACAATATCGACAATAACAGAGTAAATGCACTGTCTGGCTTTTGGGGGCGATATTGCTTTTTTATCATTATGCTGTTCATCCTAATCTTGTTCACCCTACGTTTTGTCTATCCTTACATTATGTTGTGCTGATATCCGTTCGGTTTCAAGTCGCTGCCAAAAAGCAGCAACCCGAAAATGGAAAATACATCTTATTTTCCTAGCCACGGCAATGGGTTAACAGCTCGGCCTTGGCGGCGGATCTCAAAGTACAGAGAGGGTTGTTGTTGCCCGCCGCTATTGCCGACCAGCGCTATTGGCTGACCCGACTTAACTTGCTGACCAACGTGGACCAGCGTGCTTTGGTTGTAACCGTAAAGGCTCATATCACCTTTACCATGTTCAACGACAACGACTAAACCATAACCCTGCAACCAATCTGCCAATAATACTCGCCCGTCAGATATGGCTCTTACTTCAGTGCCTTCTGCGGCAGAGATAACAATGCCTTTCCAGCGTAGTTCACCTTGAATGGCTTCACCAAAACTGTGAATAACACGCCCACGGACGGGCCAAATGGCTTGCCCTGCTGGTCTTCCAAGGCCACCTGTCCTGGCCATGAGAGCCCGCTCTTCTTCTGTTGGTTTATAGCTGGCTCCTTTTTGTTTGGCCTGTTTTTGCTTAGCTGCAACTTGTGCACGGACACGAGCGGCTTCACGAGCTTCACGTTCGGCACGGGCTCTGGCTTCTCGCTCTGCTTTGGCAATCTTATTTCTCAGGCTTGTCTCATTTTGCCGGAGCTCCGTCAGGCTTTGTTGATCCTTTTTCAGCGAAGATTCCAGTACGTTTAACGTTTTTTGTCGTGCAGTACGTACGACTTCCATTTTTTGTTTTTGCTGTTTTTGGCCACTCAGTATTTCTTTTTGTTCACTTTGTTTTTTGAGTCGCAACTTTTTTTGCTGACTCAGTGCGGCGGTGGTTTTTTGCAGTTTTGTTATAGTTTCCTGACGAGCTTGGTTTAAATAACTGTAATAAGCAAGGATCCGTTCTTTGCGTTGAGTTTCTTGCCCATTGAGCAGTAATTCTAATCCTTGATGATTTCCTTGCCGAAAAGCTGCATCCAATTGTTTGGCGAGTAATTCGCGTTGTTCACTTTGTTGTTCTTGCAGGCGTTTGATATTGGCATCCAGTGTTGAAACTTCATTTTCCAGTTTATTTAGGTGAGATTGTGTACTGTGTAGCGAGCGCCCGACTTCTGAAATGATATTTTCTTGTTCCTTTAATTGATTCAGTAGATCAGAACGTTGTTTTTGCTGTTGTTTTACACTTTTTTCTTTCTCGACAATATCTTGTTGAATATCTTTGAGCTGATTTTTATTCTCTGAAATTTGGTTTGCAAAAGTATTGGTACTGATACTGAAAAAGGCGAATAACAAGGCACAGAGTGAGAACACACTGATTTTTTTTTGCCATTGATACTGTTTCAGTCGATGAATACGACGCTTTAGATCCTTATTTTCAGTCATCTTATTGAGTACCTTACCGCGATGTAACAACATCAGATTATTTCATGAGGAATCTCACCTGACCAGAGAGCGACCTGTTTTTTATCATTAATATAAATTTTAGTTAATTTAGCTCATTTATTGTCTAATATCTTGCCTCGGTCCAGTGTGACATGAAATATTTTGATAATGCATACAATCAGGTGATTGTTGGTGAATTTTTTATTTTTTCTCGAAACTCTCCGCAAAATCAGCACAAATGTGCGCGGTGTTAGTGCTAACTGGCTGTAATTAACGCAACACATAGGTATACTCTGCTACCTTAGATATTTGTTATTAACTAATGGGAGTTGTTGCCCTCCATGCTGCAAGAAATCATGCAATTTATTAGCCGGAACACGATCCTGAGTCTTGTCTGGATTGCATTACTGGTGGCTGTCATCGTTATGACGGCAAAAAGCCTGTTCTCCAAGAGTAAAGAGATCCCCCGCGCACAAGCCATCCATTTGATTAATAAGGAAGATGCTATCGTTGTGGATTTACGTTCCCGTGACGATTTCCGTAGAGGGCATATCATTGGTTCCGTTAACCTGACGCCATCTGAAATTAAAGATAATAATCTGGGTGAGTTGGAAAAACATAAAAAACAGCCTGTTATTGTCGTTTCAGCGAATGGAATGGAATCCAGAACACCAGCGGAAAATTTGGTTCGCTTCGGCTTTGAACAGGTTTATTCCCTGAAAGAAGGGATTGCTGGATGGGCAGGTGAAAATCTGCCATTAGCGCGTGGCAAGAGATAATGACATTGATGTGGGCAGTATGCTCGTATCACTAAGGTTCAATAAGGACATCTGAAAAAGGTAAACATAATTATGTCAGAACAAAACAACACAGAAATGGCTTTCCAGATCCAGCGTATCTATACGAAAGATGTTTCTTTCGAAGCACCAAAAGCGCCTCAGATTTTCCAACAGGACTGGCAGCCGGAAGTCAAATTGGATCTGGATACTGCTTCCAGCGAATTAGTTCAGGGAGTTTACGAAGTCGTTCTGCGTGTTACCGTTACTGCGACATTAGGAGAAGAAACTGCATTTCTGTGTGAAGTTCAGCAAGCGGGTATTTTCTCTATTGATGGTATTGAAGGAACACAATTGGCGCATTGCCTGGGTGCATACTGCCCGAACATCCTGTTCCCGTATGCCCGTGAGTGCATCACTAGCCTGGTTGGTCGTGGTACTTTCCCACAACTGAATCTGGCTCCAGTTAACTTTGATGCTCTGTTCATGAATTACCTGCAGCAGCAAGCTGAGACTCAGCCTAACGAGGCTGAACAGGAAGCCTAATGAATACTGCTTCTATGACAGTAATCGGTGCCGGTTCATACGGCACCGCTTTAGCCATTACCTTGGCGCGTAATGGGCATGACGTTGTGCTTTGGGGACATAATCCTGAGCATATTCAAGCCTTGCAGCAGGCGCGTTGCAACCAGACATTCTTACCGGATGTTTCTTTTCCTGATAGTTTACGGCTTGAGGCTGATTTAAAGAGTGCGGTTTCAGCCAGTCGCAATATTCTGATCGTGGTTCCCAGCCACGTTTTCGATAGTGTCTTACAGCAAATAAAGCCATATTTGCAACATAATAGTCGTATTGTTTGGGCAACCAAAGGCCTTGAGGCTGAAACAGGGCGTCTATTGCAAGATGTGGCTCGTGAGATATTAGGTAATGAAATCCCCTTGGCTGTTGTTTCTGGCCCAACTTTCGCAAAAGAGCTCGCGGCGGGTTTACCAACAGCAATTGCTGTTTCTGCCACAACACCTGAATTTGGTGAGGAACTCCAGCAATTTTTCCATTGCGGAAAAAGTTTTAGAGTATACAAAAATCCAGATTTCATTGGGGTTCAGCTGGGTGGAGCGATAAAAAATGTTATTGCTATTGGTGCAGGGATCTCAGATGGAATGGGATTCGGTGCTAATGCCCGCACTGCACTGATTACCCGCGGATTGGCAGAAATGAGCCGTCTTGGAGTGGCGTTGGGTGCTGATCCTTCGACATTCATGGGAATGGCTGGGTTGGGTGATTTGGTTCTGACGTGCACGGATAATCAATCCCGTAATCGTCGTTTTGGTATGATGCTGGGCCAAGGTATCAATGTCGATGACGCACAGCAAGAAATCGGGCAAGTCGTTGAAGGATACCGCAACACTAAAGAAGTTTGTGCATTGGCGGAACGAGCGGGTGTTGAAATGCCCATCGCAGAACAAATCTACCAGATACTGTACTGCAATAAAAACGTGATTGAAGCTGCCCAGGCCTTATTGGGAAGAGCTACAAGAGATGAGGGTGAAGGCTCTTAATCTTAAATCTAGTGGGAACACTGATATGTCGCGAGAAGAACTGAACGAAGTTTGGAAAAATATAAAAAATGAGGCGAAAGCATTGGCAGATTGTGAGCCAATGTTAGCCAGTTTTTTCCACGCGACACTACTCAAGCACGAAAATTTGGGTAGTGCCCTGAGTTATATGCTGGCAAATAAGCTGGCCTCACCGATTATGCCTCCCATAGAGGTCAGAGAAGTCGTTGAAAGTGCGTATCGCAGTGATCCTAAAATGATCGGATCAGCAGCACGCGACATCAAGGCGGTGAGATTACGTGATCCGGCTGTAGACAAATACTCGACACCATTACTTTACCTTAAAGGTTTCCATGCACTACAGGCCTACCGTATTGCGCATTGGTTATGGAAAGAAGATCGCAAAGCGTTGGCGATTTACCTGCAAAATCAGATCTCAGTTTCATTTGGCGTAGATATCCACCCAGCTGCGAAAATTGGCTGCGGTATCATGCTTGACCATGCAACAGGTATCGTTATCGGTGAAACGGCAGTTGTAGAGAATGACGTTTCCATCCTGCAATCCGTGACACTTGGTGGTACGGGGAAAGCGGGGGGAGATCGCCACCCGAAAGTTCGTGAAGGGGTCATGATTGGGGCTGGCTCCAAAATTCTCGGCAATATTGAGATTGGCCGCGGAGCCAAGATTGGGGCGGGCTCAGTTGTATTAAGGCCTGTACCACCTCATACAACAGTCGCGGGTGTACCCGCTAGAATTGTCGGAAAACCGGAAAGTGATAAGCCATCGCTGGATATGGACCAGCATTTCAATGGTATCAATAACGGATTTGAGAATGGGGACGGGATTTGAAATCCTGCGTTCTTTTTATCCTTATCAATATATATCCAATGAATTTCAAGCTGCTTCGCGGCGGCAAGGGAATGAGTCCCCGGGAACATAGATAACTATGTGACCGGGGTGAATGAGCGCAGCCAACAAAGAGGCAACTTGAAAGACGAAGGGTATAAGTAGAACATTCAGTGTAAGCTATGCACTGAATGTTCTACTTATTAATCTTAATCCCGCAATAAAGCACCTGGATAACCCAGTTGCCGCCATGCTTCAAACACAACGACAGAAACAGAATTAGACAGATTCATACTTCGGCTATCTGGTAGCATGGGGATTCTGATTTTCTGCTCAGGTGGCATATTATCTAGCACATAAGGCGGTAGCCCACGAGTTTCAGGACCAAACATCAGATAATCACCATCACGATAACTGACATTACTGTGTGCCGGTGTACCTTTGGTTGTTAAAGCAAATAAACGCGCTCCAGAAGGAGATTGTGAATTGACCGAACTCAGCCCTTCACTTTCCAAGAATGCGTTATAGTCATGGTGTTGTTTAATGTTGGCGAACTCATGGTAATCCAACCCCGCACGACGCAAGCGCTTATCATCCCATGTAAAACCCAAAGGTTGAATGAGGTGAAGCTGGCAGCCTGTGTTGGCACAAAGACGGATTATATTGCCTGTATTAGGCGGGATTTCTGGTTCGAATAGGACGATGTTTAGCATGGTTTAATTACTTTTGTACTGCTCAGGGGCTAATGCCGTTTTGAATGAATATTTTCTGAAATTCGTTTTTGTATCGCTTTAAGATATAGATTATTTTGGACAACCGTTTACTTTAGATAGACAAAAGTGTCATGTATAATCTAGCAAGCATCGCAAGATGAAACTCAAAATCAGGGAAAGATTCAAATTAACTAGAGATAATTATTCTCAATATTTTATTGAAAAGGCTAAGTTTATATTAAGTTGGAAAATATCAATTTTTTATATACAACTGGGTAAAACTTCCTTTATAAAAATTGTAGCCAGATTTACGATGGTATAATTTATTGATGAATATCTAATTCTACCCAATAATTTACTGATATTTGAAACTTACTCTCTCAGAGTATAGGCTATAAGGTATTCATAATTACCCACTATCCATTTGAAGATAAATATTTATTGAATATACAAGGTGAGTATTTTTAACAATTATAGAGGTTGATATCTTAACCGCATCAGATATACAATGACAAAATAAAGTTTTTTATCTTCTAAATTTCTCTTGCAGACGATATATCCATATAAATAGTTTTCCTTTTAAACTAAGGGGACAATTTCCTTCATACTCAGTAACTAAGATACCACCAAATTTAGACTTGAAAGAGTCGATATTTTTTTTGTCCTTATCATTAATCAGTGAAATCCCTCCCATATCAAAAATTTTGCAACCTTTTTCTTTGAAAAAACGTATGGCTTCAAAACATAAAGTTCTGTTAGCTCTACCTATTAAGTTTCTTTTTTGATTGTTGTCATCACGAATAGAAACAGAGCATTTTAACCTAGCTCTATTTTGATCAAAATAGTAAACGTTAAAAACGAGGATGTTATTGTCTTTAACAGCTTTAAATAAAACTACATTTTTTTTATTTCGAATAAGGCTATTTCGCAGCTCATTGACATTAACACCAAGTTTTTTAAGTTTATTAAATTTATCAAATAAAACAATAAAATCATGGATATTTTTATCACTAACATGCATATTTATTATGAATGACACGTTATCATCACGGTAACATTTATTAATTTCATTCCGAGTATTTTTAGAAAATTTTTTAAATATATCATCTAACTGCTGCTGTAAATCAACCTGAAGCGTGTGAAACTCTTGCAAATTTGGCAAACACTTATTTACTTGATAGCATTTTAGAATATCATATTTCCCTTTATTGTTGTTGTATAATTCTTGAATGTTATCATGGTAATGAACTTCTAATACTTTTAACCAATTTCTATTATATTTGCATGTGAACATATTTTATTTCATACCTTATAAATTATTTAACTTCTTAAAATTAAAACTAGCGATTTGTATTATCAAACTTATTAAATATCTATATGAGTGTTGTTGATAATGATTTTATTTATATTGTTTTGGTTGATGTTACTTGTAAATCCAATTAAATTTTTTCCTAATATTGTATTGATTTTGAACGAGTTATCATTATTGTATGGTATTTCGAATTTATTTCCATTTTTATCCATTAAAATAATTGAAATGTTTGCATTGGATAATTTATGTGGGTTATTAATGACTAAAGCTATTGATGAACCACCTATAAATCCATTTTTCCCAATGTAAATTCCAGTAACATTTAGATTTTTATCTATTTGAATATCAACACTTTTTATTTCACTTTCAATGAGAATGGAATAGTCGAAGTAAGGATTAAATGCATCGATATTATCTACATTATATAGTTTGCCTAATGCTGAGCTAGGGCTAAATGTATCAACAGAATCACCTTCACTAAATGACTTAGGCCAATAAAAATTAGGAATAGAAAAGATAACATTACCAGTTTTAATATTATCTATGATACTTTGTTTACGAATGCTCTCTTGTATAACAAGTTTGTTTGATGAATAACTAATTAGGATATAAGAATAAAGAAACAATAAAAAATAAAACAAAACTATTATATAGATAAGTGAGATTGATATTTTAGATTGACTGTTTTTAATAATATTAAACGAAAATGAGCATGATATTATCATGAAAATGCATGACCCAATAAGAGCTCTTGCCGGAAAAGTAGGAGCTAAAATCATTGAAAATATACTCATTAATCCTGCAAACAAGAATAATAAAGAAATTATAGTGCTTTCTTTATTCTTTGTATTTGCAAAATAAGCCATTATTAGCAGTATAATTGTTGTAGCTAATAAAGTATAAATCCGTTTAAGTGATATTGGTAGTGTATACCCTATAAAATATCCTATTTTTTCAGAAAAGGGCATTTTAACCCACCATTCAAAAGCAGAATTAGCAGCTCTTGCGAAATTACCAGGGCTACATATTAATAAAATTGTTCCAATGATAACAATAAAAGAAGAAATAAATAACTTTTTATCTTTGTTTTTTATGAGATTGTATATGGATGCACATAGTGAAATGCATACAACAATAACACTGGTATTTTCATTGCTTAGCCCAGAAAAAAATGAAAAAATAAGCAGAGGTAAGAATGATTTTTTATTTCCTGAAATGTATAGGCTAAGAAAATATAGATAAATACAGATGAATAAATTTGTAAACAAATAATTTGCAGCACCAACAATCCAAAATACCGTTTGACCTAATGTTGGGTTTACTATCCAATAAAGTGAGAAAATAAATAAAAAACTATATATATTGTTTTTATTTTTATACAGTGTAGACGGGATAATCGAAATGAAAAATGTCATACTTACTAAAGCAATTGCAATAATTATTGATTTTATAATATTGTTATTTAGAACAAGTAGTAATGAACTAATATAATCAGAAACAAACCTGCCACTCCAGTATAAATAATGATTGATATGGGTTTGTAGATTTAATCCTTTTAAAAGATAGGAATAGTCGTCTGATTGTAGGGGAGTTAAATAAGAAATGTAAAAAACCATTGAAGCCATTAAAATCATTATTAATAAATATATTTTCTTTGTATTGTCAAGCATTTTTATTACCTTTAATAATATATTTAGGTCTTTTCTTACTTTCAGTATAAATACGACCAATATATTCGCCTAAAACACCAATTCCAATAAGTTGGATACCGCCTAAAAATAAAACTGATACTAATAATGATGGGTATCCTGGAACTGGATTACCCCACATTAATTTATCGATAATCATCCAAATACCATATATGAAAGATAGTATAGCGACGCTAAGCCCTATGTATGTCCATATTCTTAATGGAAAGGTAGAAAAACTAGTTATTCCTTCAAGAGCAAGGTTCCATAACTTCCAGCCATTAAATTTAGATTTACCAACTGTACGTTCTGCTCGGGTGTATTCCACTATATCAATAGTTCCTCCAACCCATGATAAGACACCTTTCATAAAGAGATTGCGTTCGGAAAGTAGTTTAATGTTTTCTACTGTCTCAAATGACATTAAACGAAAATCACCAACATTTTCCTCGATCTTTGGCGAGCTGATTTTATTATGGAATTTATAGAACCATTCAGCTGTTTTTCTTTTTAACCAGCCATCTGTTGAGCGATCTGTTCTTTTGGCTAAGACTACATCTGCTCCATTCTGCCATTTTTTAATTAATTGTGGTATAACTTCAATAGGATCTTGTAAATCTACATCAATAGGGATGATAGCATCACCTGTTGCATGGTCTAACCCTGCGAATAAAGCAGGCTCTTTACCAAAATTGCGGGTAAAACTTAAGGAAATTATAGAGTTATCGGAGAAGGAAAGAGAGTTAATAATATTTTCTGTTGCATCTGTACTACCGTCATTAATAAAAATGATCTCAACATTATATTGTTTTAACTCCTCATTTTCTCTGACTGCCTTATAGAAAACAGGGATCGCTTCTTCTTCATTGAAAACAGGAACAACCAATGAAATTTTCATTATTCTATTCCTTAAAAATAAATATTTTTGAATATAAAAAACCAAGGATTAAGCTTACAATAGAAAAAAATAACAAAGTGAATAACGGATACAGATTAATATGGTCAGATAAGTGTCCAAGTAAAAAACTTAGTGATCCCATAAAAGTAATGAAAAAAATATACTTTCTAGCGGTGGCTTTCTTTTCGAAAGTAAATTTAGCATTAGCTAAAAAGGAAAAGGTCACAGAGATTATAAATCCTATTAAATTGGCTATTGATTGCGTTGTATTAATTACGTAAAATAATATGCCGAAAGTACCCCAATGTATGAGTGTATTAATGATGCCAATTGTAACATATTTCGCAAAAAATTTATTTATGAAGTTCATTCGAAAAAAATCAGAATATGAATTTATATAGTGAATAGGTTCGTAATAGCATGTAATGATTAAATTTGTATTTTACAATATATACCTCTCGTCATATTTATATTAACCCTCATTAAGAATATAGGTTGGAGTACTCAGATACTTGCCCAAGTATTGCATATTCGAATTGCTATTCCATAGATTATAAAAGTTAGGGAAAGCTGGATACTACTAATATAGTGGTTTTGAAAGCCATTTTTTGCTGAATTCATTTATTATCTACCCGAGCATGAGCTTCCTAGAATATTTAATTGACTTCAGCAGCAAGAGGATAGTTGCAAGAAGGTACAAAAGTGTACTTAGATAACTCCATTTTATCTATTGATTCTGTTTATTCATTTTATTTAATCATGGCTAGATTATTGATACCTTGAGAGTAATAAATGAATACTCAATGCTATGTGCATTGAGGATGTAGCTATTTGTGCATTTTCTTGTATCAATTGATAAACTATTTCATGATGTAAAAATATTTTTTCATTCAATTTGAGGTGGCTTTCACCTTATTAATAAATTAAATATTGTAAAATTAAATAGTTGATCTGTATTTCTATCGTTGGATACACTTTTATTGATTTTATAGTAATATGTCGTTGTTCTATAGCTTTAAGCTGAGCTTGCCAAGTGTATATTTCTTTGTTTTCTGTTTTTTAGTTCCTTGCCTAATCGTTTTAAGCGAAACTAATATTCATTAGATGAACTCAAGAATTATTTAATATTGGTTACTTATAATTGAATCTAGAATCTATACCATCGTAATTGAAGATGCTTGATTTTTCATTCATCTCAGATCAAGATTGTGCCCATGAAAATGACCCTGACAGATGCCCAAAAAGAAGTTCTCGAATTGAGGCATGATACGACTCGTGATGGACACGTACGTGACCGTATCAAGGCTGTGCTTTTGGCATCAGAAGGCTGGACTGCTCAGATGATTGCTCAGGCTTTGCATATTCATGAAAGTACGGTGAGCCGTCATCTGAAGGACTACTTCTCTGAAGAAAAACTCGCGCCTGAAAACGGCGGCTCTGAAAGCCGTTTATCTGCCGAACAAACGGCAGAATTAGTGGAGTATCTGACGGCAAATTTGATGCACACCACCGCGCAACTTGTTGATTGTGTCTGGGCATGTTGGCAGGTCACTTTCACGGTAACCGGGATGACAAAATGGCTCCACCATCAGGGGTTCAGCTACAAAAAACCGCTGGGAACACTCATCAATTCGACGCGGATAAACAGCAACAGTTGATTGAGACCTACAACGCGCTGAAGGCTGAATGCGGTCAGCATGAGCCCATTTTGTTTATTGATGCCATGCACCCTACCCAGCCCACAAAATTAAGTTACGGTTGGATGAAACGCGGAAGGGAGCATGTCAAAGTGGTCGAAGCCACAGGCAGCCATACCCGCCTTACGTATAGAGAAAAATTAAATTTGTTTTTTTATTTAATAAAATACGTTAGTTTTTTTATGTTGATAGGATTAATTGCTGTTAAAAAAGAGCCAACAGAAATTCCTGTGCATATGAACAATAAGTTTATAGATATTGGCTCATCCATAATTAAATACGCAAAGATAACAGCCCATACAGAATAAGTTATATTTAAAGCCATCGCTCTAATAGGGCGTAATCTTTCTATAGCACGATAATAAAAAAGGTAGGAAAGTGTAGCAATTAAAGAAGTTGTAAGTAATAAGGTTGTTAGTTTTATGTCTGAGAAAATATGAGTTACACCAGGGAAAGAATGAATGAATACCACAATAATAATAAAATAACCTAATGATGATGATAATTGTCTTATAAGATAAGCTATATCTGAAGGAATATTTTTGTTCATACCGTAGGAGCTGATCACTACTTCTGAGCCCCACCCTAATGCACATAAAAAAGCAAAAAGAAAACCAATCCATCCAAATATAGTTTGGGTAGTGGTTGAATAACCTAAAATAATTGTACAAGTTATAGCTAATGCCAAGCCGAATAATCCTATTTTATGAATTTTATCTTTAAGTAAAAAAAATGATATCAAAGCTCCAATCGCTGGATATAATGCAGAAATAGCAGCTGTATATCCAATGCCAATATATTTTATTGATAAAATATAAAAAGACATTCCTAGTGGGCCTCCAAATATAGCAGCCATGGTGATAATGAAATAGTTTTTGTTCTTTAAAATAGAGAGTATTTTGCGATATGTTTTTTTATATGAGAGATAAAAAAACATATATACGAATGAGATTAAGTCATTCAAAAATGCAATAATTATAGGAACAAGAATGTAGGAAGAAAGTATATCATTTCTTAATAAAGAAGCTAAAAGAACACCACTTAGCCCCCAGAAAACACCAGAAAATAATCCATAGAAATTTGCAGATAGTTTATCATTAACGTACATGGGCGTTATGGTTTACCTAAAATAGATGGCATCGCTACGGGCAGCTAAGAAAATATTTAGATACTGCCCGAATAATTATAATGGAAAGTCTCACAGATTATGTATTATTTTTTTGAAATTCAGTTGTCACTGTGTTAGCTATTCCTTGTTCGAGTGTTATAGGAGGTACAAATCCTGTTTCAGAAATACTACTGGATTTGAATTGGGTTTGAGCACAGAATTTTTTCACGCGAATGCTGCTAATAGGGAATTCTTTACCTATTATTTTAGATAATAAATCAAAAAAATATCCTCCTAATATTCCTATTGAGTATGGAATATGAATATTAGATTTAGGTTTTTTTAGGGTGTTGCAAATAACTTCTGTTAATTGATTCATTGTGAAATCAGGTTTGTCAACATAATTGAAAACATAGCGACCCGATTTAAAATTAGTTGAAAACTTTAAAAATGCAGCAACATTTTCAACATATGCCATTGATTTTTTATTCTTTCCTGAGCCTATCATTAAAAAATGACCAGAGGCAATTTGTCTAAATAAGTTATAAACGTTGCCTCTATTTTTTTCACCAAAAACTACAGTTGGCCTAATAGTTACTAATGTTCTATTAAGCTCTTTTGCCTGCCAGGTATCATAGATATGTTCTGCTTCTAGTTTTGATTTTCCATAATCATTGAAAGCATTGTAATCACCGTTTTCATCTGTTTCGTTTTCTACAAAACCATAAACTGCAACAGAAGAAGTAAAAATGATATGTTTTATATTTAATTGTTCGGCAACTTTACAGATATTTCTAGCTCCATCAACATTCACATCATAATACAGTTTAATGGGTTTTACGTTATCCTTATGCTCTGCAGCTAAATTAATTATGATTGATGCATTTTTTAAAGTCCTATATAAAGTTTCTGGCTTAGTAACATCTCCATATTCCCATTGTTCAGGAAAAAGTTCACTTTTATTTTTATCTATTATTTGAAATGGGATATTGTCAATTTTTAATTGAGTCGCAAGGCGAGAGCCTATAAATCCTGAACCACCTATTAATTTGATCATTTTATGCCTTATTTATAGATAAAATAGTTATGTATCCATTAATCAATTATGAATCTTTTTTAGTATTTTTCTTATTAATTTTTGAGAAATTTGTTCTTTTGTAAATAGAAGGATAAGAGTATATGAAACAGAGGAATATATCACGCTTAATATAACAAAAGTAGGAATGTTATCGCAATATTTATGAAGAAATGGTATCATCACCATTGGCAAAGATGCCAAAATATAGATGGTAATACTTCTATTAATAATTTTGAATTTTATTTTTGCTATATAATATGTATAAATGTAGAGAAACAAGGATAAAATGGAAAGAAGTATCATTGTTATTAATATACTATTTTGTGCCGTTAATTGTTCTTTCATATATAACTTTATGCATATATTTATAAGGCTAAAAAATATTAATAGCTTTATAAAAAAACGCTCTTTATTCAAAGCGAATAAAATTTGACTTCCTAATATTTTTAATAGAGAGAAAATTAATATATAAAAAACAAAAATCTTTATCACTGGATTGGCGTTTGTATATTCAGTTGCACCAAATATATATAGAATTTCTTTAGATAAAAAGAAAACACCAAATAAAGAAGGAATTATTAGCATCATTAGTGCTGTGAAAATATGCTGTACTAATTCTACAAATTTGTTTTTATCAGAATTAGCAAGGATGGATAATCTAGGTAAAGTCACTTGAGTCAGGGTAGAAGAGAAAACAACTATAATTAATATTATTTTTTCTACAAGGGTATAGAAAGCAATTTCCTTAGCTGATGAATATGAACCTAGCATTATTTTATCAAAACTGAAAAAGAAAAAGCCGATGTCGATAATAAATAATGTTGATAATATTTTTATAAAGTGCTTTTTTAAAAGATCTATTTTTATTGATTTTAGAGAAAAGAAAATATTCTTTTTATAAAAGAATATGTATAAGAATGAAATTAATCCGTTAGTTGCATCGAAAAGAATATTTAACCAAACATATGTGATATAATCGTCTTTTGTTGTTACTAATAAATACATTAATACTAATGAGACTGTTCTGCAGCATATTGTTTTTAATGATATAAATTTATATTCTTCATAGGCTTCATTTACCCATTCAATGTCTAACGTAAGAAGTAATAGTTTAAATATTAATATAATCGATATAATATGAGCTTTTTGATCTGTTATAAAAAACAAAATAATAAATAAATATATTATGACAGAAAACAATATTGTAAATATATTTATTAGGTATAAATTAGAAAAAAGTTCGGAAGACTTTTCTTTATTATTTCTTATTTTACCTAATTCTCTAATTGAATAATAAGATAATCCTAGTACTGCTATAGTGTGAATATATGAGTAAATACTTTCCGCATAATTAACTGCGCCAATATTATCAGGAGATAGTGTACGATATATATAAGGTACAATTAACGCTGGTAGAGTAAATCTAAATAAATTTAAAATTAATTTAGATACTCCATTTATTGTGATTGATGTATTCATGTTAACGTTTTTTTACTATTCTTTTTAAAATTCTAAATGTATTTTTTATTAATGAGTAAATATCTTTATTTATTATTTTTAGATCAGTTATTTCTATTTCTTTGGAAGCGTTATAGGTATGCATTGCGATGGCATTTTTAGGTAAATCTAATTTTGACACAAGCTCTTCAGAATATACAGTCTGGGATAATTGTTTAATTTTCAATATGTTAACTCTATAACCATATCGGCGAGAACAATCTTGAGATACTCTATATAAACTTCCTTTATCATCCATATAAATAGCACCTGCATTACGTGACAAAGAAATATCATTAACAAATGGAATATCTGACATTTTTCTAAATGGCAGTGTTAATGGATCTTTTGTTGTAAATATAGTTAGTTCATCTCCGTAAGATGCACCAGAAATTTTTTCACTTGTGAATAAATACCACATACCTTCTTTTTCAATCAAGATTGAATCAACTGCCTGAATGTTATTAATTAGCGTTTTTATTTTATGCCAACGATGTGGAAATTCAAGGCATTTATAGAGGTCAATTGTATTATTTTCTGATGATTCAGGAATCATATACAGTTCATCATTTATTTTACATAAGTAAGGAAAAGATAAATGATAATCCTCATTAATTACTGTTTTTATATTTTTAAGCCTGTTTTTATTTACGTCTAATTCACCAACAGCGATATATCCTTTATTTACATCATAATTTAGCGCTTCATAGAATACGTAATATTTATTATCGTGATGATAAATAAAAGGGTCAGCCATTAGTTCATTTTTTTTGTATTTTAATTTTATCCATTTAGTGTCACCCAATCTTCTATATGCAATAATCCATTGATTAGGCATGAAAAACTTAGTTATTATATTTTTTAAAATTAAGCATAAGTAGAAAAAAATAGAACCTAGAAATAATGTTCTATCATAATTAGTTATGATGACCTTTTCGTTAAATCTTTTTTCAAACAGCGATATTTTTTCATAAATTAACTTTCTATTTTTTGAAAAAGAGACTCTATTAGGTAATAAAGATGTTTCGAGAACTTTACCATCAGAAAAGGAAAATGTTAATGATAATTTATTGTAAAATAAACAAGAGGCAATGCTCTCATAGTTGATGGATCTACCTTGGCCAATTTTTACATAGATCAAAATCATCTCCTAAATAGTAAAATTTTTTTATTGTTAAGGTAATACATTTGACATTATTAATAATTGATTTTTATTTTGGTATAATCTAATGGCAGTGTTGCTAAGATATAATTCTGGCCACTTATGATTCTATATGAAGAATTATATATTCCACCTGCACATATTTTATAAGTATATTCTTTAATTTATTTAATATTTTTCTTATATTAATTAATCTTTGAACTATTTTTTTCTTAGAAAATAATATAATTTAGAAAGAACTAAAGAAGGAATTAAGCGAATTGCGGCTCTAGCAGAAAAATACATGATTGTACTATATTTATTGCCTATGTCTAATTTTAATAATTTAGTTAGCATATTTATTTCAGATTTGAAATACACTATTCCTCTTCTTCGCCTGAGCATATTTTTTCCTGTACGAGCAAGTACAAGTACTTTATCTAAATTTTCTAATTTAAAACCTTTTGAGTATAGCCTAACCCAAAGATAATAATCTTCCATATATTGTAAGTGTTGATATCCACCAACACTAAGAACCTGTTTTTTTCTGAAGCAGGCTGTCATGTGGTTGATTGGATTACGTTTATTGATTACTGAGTTAATTTCATTCTCTAAAGGTACACGCCGATATCCTTTTATATCTGAAGGATTCTCATCAAATTCAGCAATATGAGAGCCACAAACTGTTATTTGAGGGTTGTTATTCATATAAATATATTGGACTTCAAATCTATCGCACTTATTTATATCATCTGTGTCAACTCTCATAATTAAATCATTAGTACAGGAATTCAATCCTATATTCAACGCTTCACCTAAGCCTTGATTTTTTTCTAAGATGACATCTTTTATTGGTAATTTTTCTCTCCATTCTTCTATGACGTTGTATAGTTCTTGAGTCAATTTTCCATCTTGGACAATAACAATCTCATTAGACTTGTAAGTTTGCTCATAAACACTTAAAAGCGCTTGATCAAAAAATTCTGGTTGCTCTTTATTATAGACAGACATTAACACTGAAAAATTATACACTTATATGCCTTTTTTTATTTTTAATGATGAAATATATGTAATGTTTTATAAAGAAATGAATATTAATTGAAGGATTTAATTAGTTTTTTGAATTCTTTGAATTTATTATGATAGTATGACGAGATATCATCATTATATTTTTTAGGATGTTGTTGATACCAGTTAATCCAGACTCTACATTGAAACATTACAAGTATGCTTATAAATTTTAAATCAAATTCATTGGCTTTTAAATCAGAAAAATCAATAGTTCCATTAACTATGCAGGAGGCTATATCCATTTCAAAGGGAGCTAAGTCAGCGTATTCCCAATCAATAAATTTAATTCCATTTTTTGTTTTAATAATATTTTCTCTTACAAGGTCGTTATGCGACCAACACCATACTATTTCTTTATTGAAAATAACTTCAATAAAATTATATTCTTTAAGAAAATTTTCATTTTTAGGATCAATATATTTCATAAGAGTGGGAAAAGGTGTTTTTATTTCTTTTTTTATTTTATAAGCTGAAATGAAATTTTTATTGGATTTCTTTTTTTCTAGAAAATATTCTATAAGCTCTTTGCTTGTTACCTGACCTACGATACCATCTATATACTCATATAATGCAAATGTTCCACCTAAAATAATACAGTCATGTCTTAATGAAAAAGATTCAATACTTGATGATTGCAAATATTTTAAAACATATTTTTTTTTAGAATTTGGAGATGATACTTTCCAAGTCATGTTTGATATACCACCATGTAGTGGCTCTACAATAAAATCGGGACCAACAATCTCATTTAGCTTTGAAATGCATGAAGTAGTTGATTCTATTGGATCCCTTCCAATAAACTTCATGATTTCAATATCTTTACCTCCTTTATAATAATCAATTTTTCCTGCATCATCACTGCCTTGAACATGTAAATTAATACTAAAAAAATCATAAAATTGTTTATTGGTAAAAAGAGGGGCGGTAATAACTTTATCAACAAAATCTAGGGAATTAATCATTTTTACTCTTTGCTCATAAGGAATTACAGGTTTTCTTTTATAAGCTTGAGTATCTTCGTCTGTAGCAACTCCTACAATTAAAATTGTATTGTCGTTGCCTTGAGATTTGGCTGCTTTTAGTGCTCTTATGTGGCTAGCATGTAAGAGATCAAAAACACCAGAAGTATAAATAATATTATTCATATTTTGATATCTTTAATTTTTATGTGGAAATGCATAACAAAAATCAGAAAGCTCTTCTTCTATTATTTTTATTTCTTTTTCATGTTGAAAGTATTTCATTTTTAAATTTGTATTATTTATAGATATTTTTGGGTTAAAAAATTTGTATTTCTCAACATGTGTTTTATTTTCAATACCTAAAAAATCAATTACTTTTCGAATAGTTTCACTATATTTATAGACAAAATCTTCAAATGGTAATTTGAGCACTTTGCCTTTATTATCTATGTCAAATTTTTGATGTTCTCTAAGAGTTCTAAACCAATAGATATAATTGTGAATATCATCTGAGGGTATCCATTTCTCATTCCATTGGCATTTATTTAATAAATACAAATCACGAGGATCCCTATCAATTATGATAATGGCCAAATCATCAAAATATTTTAAATAGTGATTAGTGTCATTGGGAGGAATAAGTTGATCAAATACCACATATTCCTTTGAATTATAGTCTGTTGAGTTAATTAATTTTCGTAGGTATTTTTGAGTTTCTAGATAAAATTTTTCTCTTGGATAAGAGTAATACATTTTTTTATTGAAAAATTCACTATAAATCTCCGCGCCTCCTTCTTTTTTACCTAATATTTTTTTCTGATAAAACCTCTCAAAATAATATATTAATTTTTTAATTAAGTTATCATCAATAATATCTTGATGCCAGAAACCATTCCATTCCACATCAATAATGTTTTTTATATATTCATCTGTGATTTCTTTGAATCTATTATTAAAAAATTTTTCATAGGGGTATATATTGCTTTTACTTAAAAAGTTTGTATATTTTATATAATTATTTATGTGATAGCTTGTGGTTAACCTATTATTGTTTTGAATAATCCCATAATCTAAATCTCTAATTCCATGAGGGTCTTGTAAGAATCTAAACTCAAAATTTCCGAATGAACAAATATTAGAGAATTCTTTTAATAAATCTGAAACCACACTTGAACCTGTACCACCATAACCAGTACATGTAATAACTTTTGGCCCTAACATTATTTATTAGCCTCAGAAATTGTTTTTACGATATCAAAAACATTATGCACTGATTTTTCTAGTTCTTGCAGTCTTTGAGGAGTAATAATTGATAGTTTATTTTTTATTTTAGTTGTCGATATGTTTTCAGTTCTTTTCAAATAAATAACTTCGCAAATATCCTTAAGATCATCGAAATGACCAGCCCAGTCATCCCCCATTCCTAGTATATCTACTTTATGATTAATAATATCCATTCTTTTTTGTTCCCATCTGTTTTCAGGAATTACCATATCAACATATTTGCAGGATTCGACAATCTCTTTTCTCTCTTCATAGGAAAAAAAAGATTTTTTTCCTTTTATTTGATTAAAATCATCAGTAGAAATTACAACTATAAGATAATCTCCAAGGGCTTTTAACCTCTTTAAAAGACGGATATGCCCTACATGAAATAGATCATATGTCCCATAAGTTATAACTTTCTTCATGATGTTGCCTTATATTTTATTGGATAATATTACCTAAAAATTGGTCGGTGAACCATGGCCGATTTAGCAAATAGTAGAGATATAGCATAGTATAGCTTGCGAATAGTATGCTAAATATTATTTTTTGCTTTATGCATACGGATATATAAAGATAAAGTATAGGGATAATATATTGCAATAATATATAATATCGTAAGGACATTTCTCTATTAAAGGATAAAAAAATAGAAAGTGATAGCATTAACCCATATGTTTTTAATATTTTTAAATATGCATTATTATTTTTTAATTTTCTGTTAAAATACAGAAATAATAAAAATTGGAATGAGTATAATAGGATATTAATATATATGGTTTCTATTGAGCGACGCTCATTAAAATATATATGCCTAGATAATGTTTTTTGTATTATATAGTAATCACCATAGTTATTGATAATTGTTTGCCCAACATCAAAGAATAGTGACATAAGAGATATAATATAAATAATAATTATACCTCTTATACTAACATATCTTAATATAAGTATTATGAATATTAATATTGCATTCGAATTATGAATTAGCAGGGAAGATAAAAATAAGATACAAGATAGAAAATTTAATTTTTCTTTATTTAAAAATGTTACCAATCCCAATAGAAAAAATGAAAATCCGAGTGCTTGCCTAAATAAATTAATTGTACCTGTTAACATCCCTTGGCTGAATAAAACAGCCCATATAAAGATAATTATATAAGACTGAAAATTTTTTCCTAATATGAGATAGGAAAGATATATATTAATACCATAAATCAATGACAATATAATTAAATATATAGTAGGATCATTAATAAATAATTTTATTGTATACGTTATAAGTGAAAATAACGGCTCAAAATCCCAATTGGAATAAAGAAAATTATCTATATACGCTTGAGTATCGGAACCTATTGAATGGCTTCTAAGCCCAAATAAGACAACATAAACTATAACTAAAAATAATGAAATAAGACCTGAAATTGCTTTATTTTTTAAACCGGCAATTAAAATTGCTGTTAACAAGGAAGTTAAGGAAAATATTAATAAAAAAATTGGCGTATATTCAGATATCATTATTGAATATATTCTCCCAATTTTTAGCTAGATGGGCAATTTCAAAAGATGGCATATCTGAGTAAGATTGATTTATTAATTTGTATCTTAATTCATAGTCATCAATTAAAAGTATTATTTTATTAGCTAAGTCTTCTACATTAGCTATATCAACCAATATACCATTTTCCATGTTTTTAATTAATTTTTTTCCTCCATTTGTTCTAGTTGAAATAACTGCACACCCTTGGGACTTTGCTTCTATTATGCTTAAAGGTAATCCTTCAAATAAAGATGGCAAAACACTTATCGTAGCTCTTCTAAAATAATGTGTTATATTATTTGTAGATTCAAAAAATGATATATTCTTTAACTTTAAATTTTCAGATAGCTCAATAAATTCCTTTTTATCATGACCATCACCAATAATTTCTAATTTCCAATCTTCATATTTTTCTTCAATTATCCCCCATGCTTTTATTAAGTTATCAACGCCTTTTTCTTTAGTTATTCTTCCTATATAAGTTACTATTTTATTACATTCATCTTTTTTCCTTATATAAGTTGGAAGTGGGCACGGATTTGATATAAAAGTAATTTTTTCATCCTTTACAATTTTAGGAGTATTTTCTGTATTTTTAAAGAGACATATTACATGATTAAATACGTCAAAGATCATTTTTACACGATGCTTTGTGGTTCTTCTAACCATATAAAAGCTTTCAAATTCATTGTTTCCACCATGGGCGAAATAGACCAATCTAATATCTTTAAAAAAACCCAATTTTCGCCAAAAATATATTGGCTCTATGTAAGCAGATTTATTAACAACGAGATATGAATTTCTAGCCTCTTTTAATATAGGCAAGATAAGAAATAAATTTATTGGTAGAAATAATATTTTTTTATTAAAAAAATATTTTCTTATATTGAAAGATACTCCTATTTCTAAAGGAAAATATGGTTCACCAGGAACAACGGATATTATTTTACAATTAAATCCTATTTTCGAAAAATAATTGGCCCATGTGCTAATTACTCTGACAACTCCACCTGCACCAACCATACTTTCAGTTAGAAATACTAGTTTTTTGCTCATACTTTATTTTTTAATTTGGTAATTATAAAATCATGGATTCTTTGACAGTTATTATATTTGACTTCATTAAAGAATTCATTTGTTTTTATTCGTTCCAATTGAAAATATTCTTTCTCTGATAACAACTTAGAAATCTCATAAATAAATTCATTTTGATTGGTTGGTTTAGGGCCGGGAGTAATTGTTTGATAATCAAAATTTAAACCTACATTTTTTTCATATAAATCTAAGTCATATGGTAAAAATAAAACAGGTTTATTTAATATTAGAAAGTCGAAGTAAATACTGGAATAGTCAGTTATTAGAAGATCAAACTCTCTAATGACATCCATAATTTCATTGCAGATATTTGATGAGAAATCTTTAATCCATGTGGAGTTTGTTATTTTTATTTTTTGTAAATGATGAGGTCTTAATAATAGTAAAATTTTATTTTTTTCTAAATACTTCTCAAGTTGACTTTGATCGAAATCAGCGAATGGAAAAAATTTTGTATCTTTTCCTAGCCACTCATCTCCGTAAAGTCCTGCTCTCCAAGTAGGAGCATATAAGATGACTTTTTTGTATTTAGGAAAATCTTGAAGGTAATCATTAAGTGTGTTGTTAGTTTGAAATAACAGATCGTTTCTTGGTTGACCTAATGGTTTTATCTTATCTTTATTTATTAGAAAGCTTTTTGAATAAATTGATGATAGATTAGAACTTGTTGAAGACAGTAAAGAGTAATGTTTAGAAAACATTTTTAATGTTAAGTACATTCTTATTTTTGATAATCCTGAGTAACCCATTATTCCTATTTTCTTAAGCGGAATACCATGCCATAAATTAATAAGAACTCTTTTTTTATGCCCAAATGGAGTTTTAAGAGGAAAGCCACCATCTGTAATCCAAACTTTTGAATTTGAAATTTTTATTATATCTTTTATTTTTTTCGTGGTTATAAAGAAATCACCATATTCTTTTGTTAGATGTTTTCTTAAGTAATCATTGTTTATTATATACTTTACATTTAATGATTTTGCTTTTAATGAATATTCAAATAATGCTTTAGAATTAAATTTTATATGATTCTTATCAAATGTAAATATAATTAAATCTTTTTTTGGCCTATAAAATAAAGGGATAATAAAACAAAGTAGATGGTTTAATAAATTTTTCATGTTTAAAATAGAAATATACCCATTTAATTTGAAGCTGCAGATTTTAGGATTAGAAAATTATCAGTTAACAATCTAATAAATTAGTTTGTTTTTTTCGGGAGTATATTGATAAAAGAATAGCCAATACCTGTTTGAAACGTTTTTAGATTTGTACAGTACATACTATTTTGTATTTCTTTTTAGTTCATTATATGTACATAATTGTTTTATTATGCATTTATAAATACGTAAATTCCGAGTATTCATTGGAACTATTCAATATTCGGATACTAAAAGAACACTTTTTATGTGTTTGTGTATCCTCATTCACCCTCATCTTGTTAAAATTTGTTTTGCTCAGGATTGAGTACTATTTCCATATTAAATATAATGTTTTTTAGTGATTATAAAACCAACTATCTCCATCAATGGCTAAAGGAATTTGTTAGTAATGGCTGTATTTTTTGCCTAAATAACTTTATATCTGCTTATACAAACTTTTCATTGATTAAGTTTAAGACGATATTTTTATGATGCAGAAAGACATGTTAATATGATACACAGGATGCTTTTGTGCAAAGCTACCGCACTAGGTTATGGCTCCCAGAGTGCCCTCAGTATCTAATTTTTCTCATCTATTCCATTAATATAAAAGGATTTTATGACCTCTTGGAGGCTAAAGTATCAACAACTTACATTAAACTGCGAGAAGGTTAATCCTCTGATTTACCTAGGTCAAGTATAATCGCTTTTTTTTAAATTGTAGTCTTTTTTAACTATTTAAATTTAAAGAAAAAATCCTTTATCTTCCATGCAGTGGCAACCAAATCACCAACCGTAAACCGCCCAAAGGGCTATCTTCTGCTTTCACCCAGCCTCGATGTTGGCTTACTGCTGTTTCAACAATTGCCAATCCCAATCCTGTTCCGCCGGATTCTCTGTCACGGGCTTCATCGGTGCGATAAAATGGTCTGAAAATTTGTTCCCGATCTTCAGGGCTGACGCCTGGGCCATCGTCATCAACGGTAATCGTTACTCCTTGGTTATCAGCTTTAAATGCAACAGCGATATGGCTACTGGAGTAGCGCAGTGCGTTGCGAACGATGTTTTCCAGTGCGCTACCGAGTGTTGCCGGGTTGCAGTAAATGATCCAAGGGCCAGGAGGCGAGACGATATCCAATGTTTTGTGCATCTGCTCAACTTCGAATTTGGCATTTTCCAAGATGTCATGCCAGATATCGTAAGCTTTGGCATTTTCCCTCAGTAATTCATTTTTGTGTTGATTGCGGGAAAGAACTAGAAGGTCATTGATCATGCCGTCTAAACGCTGTGTTTCCATTTCAATGCGTTCGAGTTCCTTACTTTCACCATGGCGGCGGCGTAGTAGCGCTGTCGCCAATTGTAAGCGGGTAAGTGGTGTGCGCAGTTCGTGAGAAATATCGGAAATCAGACGTTGCTGGGCGCTTACCATCCTTTCTAAGGCACTTATCATGTGGTTGAAACTGCTGCCCGTCGCTAAAAACTCTTGGGGGCCAGATTCCAGTTCAGGGTGCTGTCTCAGGTTGCCCTTTGCAACTTCATCTGCGGCATGTTTCAATTTACGGGCAGGTTTTGCCAAACTCCATGCCAGCCATAACAGTAATGGAGCACTGATTAACATGGTTGCAGCCGGCAATAAAAACGGCCGGTCAAACATGAGGTTGATAAAGTCTGATTGCGGGCTGCTTGCAGGCCTTACAAGATAGAGCTGGTAGTGATCCTCTCCGTCACGAATAGAAAAAGGGCCAAGGATCTCCGTGCGCCCATATTTTTTCTTTTTAGGGTTATCTGAATTATTGGATTGCCCAATAAAATTTCGGATAGTCGGTATTTGGTGTGTAGGTGTTTCAATGTCGATAATGCGCCCTTCGGTGGTGACAAGGAGCAAGCGCTGGCCTGATGGCGTCAACTGGGTAATTGTGCGATCCAATCGTAGCCACCAGAATAAATCATTTGCTGGGTAACGGGTTAATTCTTCTTCTATTTGTGCTGCCAGTTTTTTCCCTTGCTGATATTCACTGTCCAAAAGTGGGGTCAGTTGTCGTGAGTCCAGTTTTGGAGCCATTAAAGCGACCATCAAAACAAGGGCAAGAGTAAGCCAGAAAATTGCAAATATTCGTGCTGTGAGGCTATTAATCATTTTGCGGAAACCATTAAGTATCCACGGCCACGTAATGTCTTAAACCATGGAAGTTCGTCTGTTCTATTTGGTAACTTGCGGCGTAGATTAGATATATGCATATCAATGGCACGATCAAAAGGTGTTAAACGTTTCCCCAATACTTCCTGACTTAAGTGTTCACGGGAAACAACTTGACCCAAGTGTTGCGCCAATAGGTAGAGTAGAGTGAACTCTGTTCCTGTCAAATCCAAAATGACACCATCAAAACTGGCTTCTTGACGTCCAGAATTGAGCTGTAGTTTATCAATCTCAAGTATAGGTGTCCCGGTATCAGCCTGTTGCTCGCTCCAGTTGGAACGACGCAAAATTGCGCGTATACGGGCAACCAGTTCGCGATCATTAAAGGGCTTGGGAAGATAGTCATCTGCTCCCAGTTCTAATCCCAAAACACGGTCTAAATCGCTCCCACGAGCAGTTAACATGATTACGGGTGTCTGGTGGTATTGCCTTAATTCTTTAAGTGTCTCAATGCCATTCTTGCGAGGCATCATGATGTCCAGCAATAACAGGTCGATTGAAGAGTCTATATATTGTAATGCTTGTTCGCCATCATGGGCGATAACAACATTGAATCCTTCCATCTCTAGCAATTCTTTTAATAGAGATGTCAGCTCGCGGTCATCATCAACTAATAAGATTTTATGCATTAATTCTTCCTCCAAGAGCAAAATACGATAACAAACTTCGCTATTCCATGACTTTACGTTCTTTTACATGCTCTGACGCTAGTTTGCAGCCGCAGGGTTATAGTTGACCGCACTGAATCGAATAACGTTGTTCGAGAAAGCGAGGAATTTTAATGCGTAACATAGCAATATTGGCTTTGGGGTCAATAGTTGTTCTTGGAGCAACGTTGACCTTAGCTGAAACTGCTGATACGGATGATTTTCCTGAAGCTGCACGTTCTTCACCGTCAAATGCTTCACAGTATTGTAGGCCATATAGCCACCGGAAGTACGCTGGTTATCACCATGGTGATGAGCATAACTATAGTTATCTCTTTGACGGGATAATATTAACAGAACAGCAACGCCAGCAAATGTGGGATTTGGTAAAGCAAAAATATTTGCACGAGAGCACATTGGCTGATATACGAGATGAGCATCAGAAGATGCATAATCTATTGATTGAACAGAATTTTGATGAGACAGCTGTCAGAGAACAGCTTGAAAAGATAGCAAAAAAGAATGTTGAACTGGGTATCGAGATCGCTCGTATCCGTAACCAGCTGTACCAGCTGTTAACACCAGAGCAGAAAGAACTATTACAGAAACGCTGTGAAGAGCGTATGGCTCTTGGGATAGGCTGAATTAACTAATGTACACACATCGTGTCCATAACAGCGTCAACAACGATTTTCCTTGCCATAGACACCATCCCTGTCTTTCAGCCCCCTTGAGGGGCTTTTTTTTATCCCTGCCTAAATTTAATTTAAAATCAATAAGATAATTTTATTTCAAGCAACTGTAGACGAGTTAAAAATTTTCAAGTGTGGGCACTATTGTTGTTTACAGTTCCTTGGGAATTCTTGGTCTATGATCCTACTAATTCAAGTAGTTGTCCAAAATTTACCCCATCATTAAGTTTGTTCTCGTTGAAAGCAACATTGTTGTTTTGTATTGTTATGCTAATATGACAACACAAATGACAACATTTTTTAAGGCAAAGAGAACTAAGGGGGAGTGAATGGAGACGATTCATTTTCGTATTGATGAAGAAACCAAGCGTTTAGCTATGCAAGCGGCTAAACGTCATCAGACAGATTTGACAAAGTTAATGAGACAAAAAGCGGAAGAACTGGCGAACGAAGAACGTGAGTATCAGAAAAATACCCATGCCCACTGGTTAGAAGCGGAAATAGAGAAAGCGATTGACCAATGTGAAAACGGTTCAGCGCATTTTATTGATGATGCTGAAAGTCATCGCCGGATGGCTCTGCTGCGTAATAAGCTGAGTAGGGGATAAAGTGATCACGATTTCATGGGAAGAAACAGCACAAACTGACCGGGAGCAAATTTATCTCTACTTCTTTGAGCAGGCAGGGCTGTTATTGGCTGATGAAATTGACGCAAAGTTTATGGAAATGACTGAGCTTCTGAAAATTACCCCATATGCAGGCGTAAAGGCTCGGAACAACCGAGATGAGCGTTATAGAAAACTGGTTGTTCCACATTTTCCTTTCATCATTCTCTACCATTACGATGAGGAGATAGAAAATATAAAGACCCTCAGAATATTGCACACCGCCAGAAAAATAACTGGACTTTTTTAAACGCAATGACCCGACCTAAATAAAACGCCCTTATTTTCATAAGGGCTTTGGCTGATATATGTCGATGTGGTCATAGTGTGGTCACTTTTATTATTAAGTCATTTTATTACAACTAGTTGTATTTTAAAAACAAGCGCAACCCCTACCTTTCAGTCTCTTTGAGGGACTTTTTTTATCCTCGAAAAAAATAATTCAATTTAAAATCAAATTGATATGATTTTTATGCCATAAATGACAGGTACTGTTTAACCGAGGTTCTCTATTACAGGTAAATGGCTTGAATTGTCGATACCTGAACACATTTCCCGCTTTTTTCCTCCCGGATTTGTGTGCTCCTTCATACAAATCCAATCAATTAAAAAGTTCCGATGGGTTGGTTAACATGAACGGACTGTTGAGGAAACAGTCTGTCAATGTATTTAACCCTCTAAAGATAAGTAAGAGAGATAACATGAGCGAAAGTATGAGCACATCAGCCCTGAATACTGATGTGATGAGAGCGGCGGCGATGGATCTTATTGATGACGATATGGGGATTCAATCATGAGCACAAAATACTTTGCTCTGTTAACCCAACTGGGTGCGGATAAATTGGCTAATGCTGCGGCTCTGGGTACGAAACTGGCGATTACTCAGATGGCGGTCGGTGATGGCGGTGGTGTTCTGCCGACTCCGGATACAACACAAACCAAATTGGTGAATGAACGCCGTCGGGCCACTATCAATACCCTGAATGTTGATCCGAAAAACGCCCATCAGATTATTGCCGAGCAGGTCATCCCTGAAAGCGAGGGCGGTTGGTGGATACGGGAAATTGGTTTGTTTGATCAGGATGGCGTGCTGATTGCTGTGGGTAACTGTCCCGAAACTTATAAGCCGCAGTTACAGGAAGGTTCTGGCCGTACACAGACTATCCGTATGGTACTGATTGTCAGCCATACGGATGCTGTAACTCTGAAAATTGACCCGTCCGTGGTGTTGGCGACACGGGAGTATACTGACGCTACGGTTAAAAAAGCGATAACTGAGCATGAAAAAAGCCGCCGGCATCCTGATGCTACATTGAAAGAAAAAGGATTGGTGATCCTGAGTAGTGCATTGGATAGCCAGAGTGAAAGCCAAGCTGCTACATCGAAAGCGGTGAAAGCCGTGCATGATTTAGTTATAGCAGCTAGCAACAATGCCAATACCCGCCTCGAAAAAGAAAAGAACGGTGCGGATATTTCCGATAAAAACGCTTTTATCAATAATCTCGGATTAGCGGCAATGACAACTATGGGGAAACATATTGTCACTTTTACACAGGCAGGCGTGCATACATGGGATGTCCCTGATGAACTTCGCAGTGGTGCACTAAATGCTCACATTACTGTCTATGGTGGTGGGGGAGGCGGTGGGTTCTATCATCACGGTGGAGGAGGAGGTGGTGGTGGTGGATTAGCTGAGAGTTCACTTTCGTTGCGAGGAATTAATAGTATCACTATTACAGTAGGGAGTGGTGGGCGAGGTGCTACCTCGCATAAAATGATAAACAGTGGGAGTACATCCTTATTCGGTAATTATTTATCCGCAACTGGCGGGCATGGTGCTTCCGCGTGGTTAGGTGGGCGTTCGGGGATTGGTATTAGTGGACAAGTGAATTGTGGAACAGGTGCAGGTCATAATGCAACGCGCCATGACAACAGTAATTCACAATACGGTGGAGGTAATGGCGGGGGAATGAATGGGGGAGCAGGTTCGGGTTCTGGTACTCCGGAAGCCTTTGGTTATGATGGTGAGCTGATCGGTTCTGGTGGGGGTGGGGGTAATGAAAATGGTATCGGTGGAAATGGTAGTGCGGGTGCTGTCATTATAAGATGGTGAAATGAAAATAGTTGGATGAGATTAGGGGACAATATTGTTACTGAATTGACAGATACAAATCCGGGCTGCCGATTTCAGCCGATATTAGTATAGGTAAGATTTAGTAGACACTCGAATAGGTTGTATTCCCTAAAAGTGAGGCCGGTTGATGAATACGGGAAATTGGCCCATATATGTTGATTGCAAACTAGGCAGACAGTGGCTTTGAAGATTGCTCCGTCTGCGGTGTAGGAGACGTGTTAATGGCCGATTCTGTGGTTAAAACATACTGATGAGTATAAGAAAAGTTGTAATCATTCCGGATATACTATGTGACTTCAACATTGCCACTGACGCTGAAAGCCCATCTTAGCCAAATAGCGTAAATGTAGATATCGGGTACTACTCCATTGAATTGCTTGCATTAATGACCCCAATATCTCATGGCTGGAATAATAATGATAGGGGCGATATGCCCCTTTTACGCTATCCCCTCATAATATCTCTTAATGTTGCCACTTGGACATCCATGTCCTGTTACAAGAAGATTCTGAATGGAACCAACAGCCGCAAAAATCAACTGAAACCAAATAGCAATGAAAGGCTATCATTCTGATTTCATGGCGCTGGGGTGACGTCAGTGAATGAATAAGCATACACCTTCCCTTTCACCGCAAAGTCAGGGGATGTTGGTGAAGTTGCCATATTCGACAAATCATTAACAACAGCGCTGCCTGACGCAAAAGCATTTAAAATGACACCTTGTGCAAAAGGACCTATTGCGATGTAAATATCATAGTTATCGCCGGAGGTATTGACGGTTGCTATATCAGTCGGTGCGCTGGTATTGGTTGTATACATCACGGCATTGATTCCGTGAGGATAATAATTCCCTCATTTAATCAACAATACACATTGCTAAGTAACATGAAGGCGGGTGACATCTCCGCCGGTGAACATCAGTAAAATGGGTTAATCAATACTGGAGAATGCATATGACTTCTGACAGCTGAATAGGTACTTCAATGAGTGGCATGTTTTAATGGCAGGATGACATAAAATAACACAATAGGTGACCAAGCAAATTTATTCATCTGTTGATAAAAACCCTTTTGTATTTGATTAATTTTTCTTTCAATCTGTTGTTATCTTAACCAATCTTGATTATCTTACTTCCCATCTCGCCGCTAATAAAAAAATCTTATCGCTGTCATTTCATACAAAAGGGGATAAGGATACCCAACATGGACAAAAATAATAAAATCAGTTTATTGGCGAAGTGCTTAGGGGCTTCGCTATCCGGCTTATGCCGTCTTTTAACGGGGGTTCAGGCGCGATGGATTGGTTGTGAACCCTCTGTTGCGAGCCGTATTTATTATGCTAATCACTCCAGCCATCTTGATGGGTTAGTGATTTGGTCTGGGCTTCCGCCAACACTGCGTCATTTAGTTCATCCTGTTGCTGCCCGTGATTATTGGGATAAAACGAAGCTACGCCGTTATCTCGTTCATAAGGTATTTCGTGCGGCATTGATTGAACGCAATGGCGAAAATACACCGAAAGAGAAGCTGCTTACTCCATTGGAAGCGGTTTTGGCACAACAAGAATCCTTGATTATTTTTCCTGAAGGAACCCGGGGGGATGGTGAACAAATCAATCCATTTAAAAGTGGTTTGTATCATCTTGCCCGTAAATATCCGGATGCCGAAATTGTGCCGGTCTATCTGGAAAACCTGAATCGTGCCCTGCCGAAAGGAAAGACGTCGCTGATCCCCATTATTTGTTCGGTCACTTTTGGCAAGCCATTGGACAAATTGGAAGAGGAGGAAAGCAAGGAATCATTCTTGCAACGTGCTCAGTCTGCATTAGAGGAGTTGGTGCTATGACAAAAATAGATCATGATTTAATGCTGTTGCTGGGGGGTGTATTTGGCTTGTTGATCATTGCCAGCATAATTGGCGGGATTCTGGCACTTTGGTATTCAGGAGAAAAGAGCAACGCGACGATTGATAATCTGAACGCCCGAATTCGGGGCTGGTGGATGATGTGTATCATCTGTGTCATCGCCATTGTTGTCGGGCCTGTGGGATCGGTTATTTTGTTTGCGGTGATGTCATTTTTTGCCCTGCGTGAATTTATTACGCTGACGCCCACCCGCCGCAGTGACCATGAAGCCCTGTTCTGGTGTTTCTTTGTTTTTATGCCGGTACAGTATGTGCTGGTTGGAGTGCAATGGTATGGGTTGTTTTCCGTATTTATTCCGGTTTATGTCTTCTTGTTTTTGCCTGCCCGTACTGCGTTGGTCGGCGATACCACGCACTTTCTGGAGCGGACTGCCAAAATTCAGTGGGGAATGTTGGTCACCGTGTTTGCCATCAGTCATGCACCCGCGTTGTTGATGTTGGATATTCCTGAATATCAGGATCAGAATATCAAGTTATTGCTGTTCCTGATGATTGTGGTGCAAATGTCGGATGTTTTGCAGTATGTATTCGGCAAGCTATTTGGTAAGCACCCGATTGTGCCAAAGCTTAGCCCCAATAAAACCGTCGAGGGATTTGTGGGAGGTGTTTTAGCCTCTGTGTTATTGGGTGTTTCATTGTTTTGGGTAACGCCTTTTTCCCCGTGGGTCGCGGGATTAATGTCGTTGGCGATCACGTTGATGGGATTCATTGGCGGTTTGTGTATGTCGGCAATTAAACGAGACAGTGGGGTGAAGGATTTTGGCGGGATTATTGAAGGCCATGGTGGAATGCTGGATAGAATCGACTCGCTTTGTTTTGCTGCCCCTATATTTTTTCATCTGACGCGCTATTTTTATACCTAAGGCTAATTGAATAACCTAGGGTGATAGTCGATGAAGATAAATTATGGGCGATGGGTCAGTGCTGCTGCATTGGCGGCGGCAGTACTGGCCGGCGTGTTGTTAATCATAAAGATTTTTTCATGGTGGCTTACGGGGTCCGTCAGTTTATTGGCTGCATTGGTGGATTCTTTAGTCGATTTGGTTGCATCCCTGACCAATTTCTTGGCTGTGCGTTATTCACTTCAACCTGCTGATAAAGAACATGCTTTTGGTCATGGTAAAGCGGAGTCACTTGCAGCGTTAGCCCAAAGTATGTTTGTCTCCGGCTCTGCGATTTTCTTGTTTTTGACAGGGGTCCAGCATCTCTTTTCGCCCAAGCCATTAGAGCATGCGACGATAGGTATCTGGGTCATTATCTTTGCACTGATATCGACATCCTGTTTGTTGGTGTTCCAGAAATGGGTGATCAGTAAAACACAAAGTCAGGCAATTCGTGCTGATATGTTGCATTACAAATCTGATCTATTGATGAACGGGGCAATTTTGGTGGCGTTGATTTTGAGTTTGTATGGTTTTAAACGTGCAGATGCCCTGTTCGCTTTAGGAATTGGAGGCTACATTCTCTATAGTGCATTGCGGATGGGGTATGATGCCGTACAATCGTTGCTGGATAAAGCATTGCCGGATGCAGAGCGGCAAGAGATTATTGAAATTATCCAGAACCATCCCGGTGTAGAAGGTGGTCATCAATTGCGGACCCGACAATCAGGGCCGACACGTTTTATCCAGTTTCACCTGGAAATGGATGATAGTTTGCCGTTGGTGCAGGCTCATGCTTTGGCGGAAGGACTGGAAAATAAATTGAGAAACAGGTTCGCTGGTGCCGATATTATTATTCATCAGGATCCTTGTTCTGCTGTTCCTGAAGAGAATAAAAATCGCTGGGATTGATGGAGAATTTATTCATAATCAAAAGATCGTCAAAAAATAGGCATAATCTTGATGCAGGTTGGGTATTTTTCCGTATCATAGATTCTGTTGAATCAATTCAGCCAGTAAAGTGACAATCAGGTTTTGTAAAATCGCCATAAATATATCCCGTTAGGGAAATCGTCAGCAGATTGGTAAATATTATATCTATAAGTCAGAGGTCATCATGATCAACAAGATTAAAAGAATCGGAGTCTTAACGAGTGGCGGTGATGCGCCTGGCATGAACGCCGCTATTCGTGGTGTTGTTCGTGCCGCTTTAACCGAAGGGTTGGAAGTTTATGGCATTTATGATGGCTATCTGGGGCTGTATGAGAATCGCATGAAGAAACTCGACCGCTTTAGCGTTTCTGACATGATCAACCGTGGCGGTACGTTTTTGGGATCGGCGCGGTTTCCGGAGTTCAGAAATGATAAAGTGCGGGAAACTGCCATTGAAAATATGCGTAAAAATGAGATTGATGCGCTGGTGGTGATTGGTGGTGATGGCTCTTATTTAGGTGCGAAGAAGCTGACCGAAGCCGGTTTTCCTTGCATTGGCCTGCCGGGTACAATTGATAATGATGTTGCGGGTACAGATTACACCATTGGTTATTTCACCGCGTTGGAAACGGTAGTAGAAGCGATTGACCGTTTGCGTGATACCTCCACATCCCACAAACGAATTTCTATTGTAGAAGTCATGGGGCGTTATTGCGGGGATCTGACTTTATCTGCTGCAATTGCGGGTGGATGTGAATTTATCGTTTTGCCAGAGAGTGAAACACCGTTTGATCGTGAAGAGCTTTTGGCTGAAATTAAGGCTGGAATTCAAAAAGGCAAGCGCCATGCCATTGTTGCCATTACGGAACATGTTTGTGATGTCAGTGAATTGGCAAAATATATTGAAACAGACACTCGCCACGAAACGCGGGCTACGGTATTGGGGCATATTCAACGTGGTGGCGCACCGGTAGCTTATGATCGCATTCTGGCTTCGCGAATGGGAGCTTATTCCGTTCAGTTACTGTTAGAAGGATATGGTGGTCGCTGTGTTGGTATCCAGAACGAGAAACTTGTTCATCACGATATCATTGACGCAGTCCAGAATATGCAACGTATCTTCAAGAAAGATTGGCTGGAAACAGCGAAGAAACTCTACTGACCCTGATAACCACCTGCCACATTCTGCCTCAGAGACAGCCATATCAGGTGGCTGTCTGCTTTCCCATATTCCCCTTGTGTATAAGCAGAAATTTTAAATTATTTCAGCGTAATAACTCTTTCTGTCAGCTTTTGTGGTTCTGTCAGTTCTTATGACGAAAACTCCAATCATAATAGCTTAGGGGAGCAGATCACCGTGGTTATGAACGCAATCATTATAAAGGCAAGACCGTCAGGAAGACGGGATGCTGAAAAATATTCTGCAATGAGGCAGTTCATCGTAATAGCAGCATTCTTGATGTGCAGTCTGTGGGGAAACAGTGTGTGGGCAAAAGAGGTTCAACTTTTGAATGTTTCTTACGATCCGACCCGTGAGCTGTATCAGCAATATGATCAGGCATTCAGTGAATATTGGCATCACAAAACCGGAGATAATGTGAAAATCCGGCAGTCACATGGAGGCTCTGGCAAGCAGGCAACTTCTGTTATTAATGGTCTTCAGGCGGATGTTGTCACGCTGGCGCTGGCGTTTGATGTGGATGCTATTGCCGAGCGAGGGAGGATTGATAAAAATTGGATCAAACGTCTGCCTGATAATTCAGCGCCTTATACATCAACGATTGTCTTCTTGGTGAGAAAGGGCAACCCTAAGCAGATAAAAGATTGGTCTGATTTAATTCGTCCCGAAGTTTCTGTTGTGACGCTGAATCCGAAAACGTCGGGTGGCGCCCGCTGGAATTATCTGGCGGCCTGGGGATATGGATTAGCGCATAACAATCAGGATCAGGCCAAAGCCAAAGCGTTCGTGAAAGCATTGTATAAAAATGTTGAAGTGCTGGATTCAGGGGCTCGTGGGGCGACAAATACGTTTGTGGAGCGTGGGATTGGTGATGTATTGATTGCATGGGAAAATGAAGCGTTGCTGGCGATTAATGCCTTGGGGAAAGGAAAATTTGAAATTGTCACACCCAGCATTTCCATTCTGGCTGAGCCAACAGTGGCTGTTGTTGATAAAGTGGTTGATAAGCGAGGCACGCGCAAGTTGGCGACGGAATATCTGCAATATCTTTATTCGCCTGTTGGACAGGAAATTGCGGCTGAAAATTACTATCGTCCCCGTGATAAAGCCATCGCAAAGAAATACCATGCTATTTTCCCTGATTTAAAACTCTTTACGATTGATGATGTCTTTGGTGGCTGGGATAGCGCACAGAAAAAACATTTTGCGACAGGGGGTGTTTTTGATGAAATTATTCGCCGCTAAAAGGGCTGGCAGCTGATTCTGTTAACCGCTGCTAACCGCCGCGAGCTATCTCGTGGCGGTTGGGCGAATGAATGCCAAATTATGCTTTTTTGGCTTCAGCAGCGGCTTTAACGATCACCGCAAAGGCATCGGCTTTCAGGGATGCGCCACCGACCAGTGCACCGTCGATATCGGGTTGGGTGAACAGTTCAGCGGCATTGCTGGCGTTGACAGAACCACCGTATTGAATAATCACTTGTTCAGCGATAGCGGCATCTTGTTTTGCGATGTGATCACGGATGAACTTATGAACGGCTTGAGCTTGCGCAGGTGTTGCAGATTTGCCCGTGCCTATCGCCCAGACAGGTTCGTAGGCAATCACGGTATCTTTGAATGCTTCTGCACCCAGCGTGTTCAAGACCGCATCGATTTGGCGTGCACAAACAGCTTCGGTCTGGCCCGCTTCATTCTCTTGTTCTGTTTCACCAATGCACAGAACAGGGATCAGACCTTGTTCTTTCAGGATTGCGAATTTCTTGGCAATCAGCTCGTCGCTTTCTTTGTGGTAAGTACGGCGTTCAGAATGGCCGATAATGATATATTTCGCACCGACGTCTTTCAGCATTTCAGCGGACGTTTCACCAGTGAATGCGCCAGAAAGGTTCACGCCTGTATCTTGGGCACCCAGGGCGATTCGGCTGCCGGCCAGTGCATTTTTGGCCAGAGAAACATAAACTGTTGGTGGTGCAATAGCGACGCCACAGCCGTCAACGTTGCTCAATTCTTCACGCAGGCCTGCAATCAGGTCGTTAACCATGTGGGTACTGCCATTTAATTTCCAGTTACCCATAACGAGTGGATGTCGCATGTTTTTTCCCTCCAACCAGAAAATAATCAAATTGCGAACTGAATTAATACGCTTTCTTTGCCGGAATGGCGCTTATGGCTTATGCCATTCCTTGCAAGCGGAATCCCGACAGTATAAAGATCATCGACGGGAATAGCTCTGCGCTGTGTCACTAATTTTCATTTGTTAAGGTATCAGATAGTGATAGCTTAATCGGTTCAATTGCGAAGGTCATTATATTTTCGCTGCTGTTTACGATGATATAACGCATTGCCCCTATTTTTTGGCTGAAAGAAGAATGACTTTCGGCGGTCTTCAACAGCTTCTCTAACTGGATTTTTGCCTGCGCAATAGTCAGAGTCGGTTCAAATTGATTGATTAAGGCGACGATATACTGTTGCGCCAATAGAAGATTTTTCTCATCTTCTTGTTTATTTCCCGAGGGCAGCACTGTAATTTGCAGGCTTTTGATTTTTTCACTACCCCGTTCCAGTACTGCTGAAGAGTAGATTTTCTCATTGATTTTACTGGCTGCACGGATAAACGGCAGAGAAATATTTTTACTCGCGACGACGCGGTATTCATACAATGGTATTTCGGGGTGGTTTTTGTTGTATTTTTCCCTGAAGGCCGGAATTGTGACTTCAAAGGTGGGCGAATTGGGCATGAGATAGATCAGCCGTGAGTCAGTGAAGGGTGTGACAGAAACCTCACCCGCAAGGGCAGATAATGGTAAACCAATGCCAAAAGAGATTAATATTGTCACCAGAAGTTTATTTAGTCCTGTTTTCATCTTTTTACTCACTGAGTTAACGGCTGGAAAAACAGCATCTACAATTGGAAAAGAGTACATGACATTACAACAATGGGGATTCTCATTCAAAGGCCGAATTGGTCGACGGGAGTTTTGGATTGGCATTGGTATTTGCTTCGCATTGATTTTAATTCTCCTGACACTGCACGGAATGCACATTCTGCCCATTAATTATGCGATAGCAGCGGTTGTTTTACTATTTTATCCAACGGCGGCAATTTTTTCGAAACGCCTGCATGATCGTAATAAAAGAGGGGGCTGGGTATTATTGCTGGTCTTGGCTTGGGCGCTGTTATCCTTTGATTGGAGTGCTGTGGCGCCAATATGGCAATGGGGGATTGGCCGTTTTGTGCCAACGTTGATTTTAGTGATGATGGCTCTTGATTGTGGTGTGTTCCGGGGGATTGAAGGCGCCAATCGCTTTGGTGAGGCGGCAGAAATGGTAGATTATATTTCTGCCGGGAAACCTGCCTCAAGACGCTGATTACCAGTATTGCTCACTGGTTATATGGCCGGGTTTGCGGCGCAGGTGTTTTGTCATGTTGCGTTGCTCTTTCAGTAATTGTTGGGTATCTCTGACCATTTGGGGATTCCCGCACAACATAATATGGCTGCTGCTTGCTTGGATGGGTAAACCAACGGCAGCTTCCAGTTCGCCATTTTCAATTAATGCCGGAATTCTGCCCATCAGTGAATCCGGCCATTTTTCTCTGCTGACGATAGTTTGTATTCTTAGCTTGCCCTGAAATTTTTTTTCTAATTCTTTCATTATGGGGAGATAACTGAGGTCTTTGCCCCATCTGACAGCATGAATAAGAACGATGTTTTCAAATCTATCCAGGTTATCCCCCAACTGAAGAATAGAAAGATAAGGGCCAATGGCTGTACCCGTTGAAATCATCCAAAGTGTTTGGCTGTCAGGGACTTCATCAAGGACAAAAAAACCGGCAGCCTGCTCTGTAACCAAAAGCTCATCTCCGGCTTTTAAGGTTGCCAGTCGGGGGCTGAGCTTTCCTTCAGGTACAGTGACTAAGTAAAACTCAAGGTTATTGTCATTGGGCGAGTTGACGTAAGAATATGCACGTTGGATGCGTGTACCTTCAATTTCGAGTGCAAGTTTTGCAAATTGTCCGGCTGTGAATTTTTCAATTGGTGCGTGGACCTTGATGCTGAAAAGTGAATCAGTCCAATTGGTTATGTCGGTAACTTTTCCTGTAACCCAGTTTGCCATTACGAGTAACCTCTCTACACAATGATGATGCCAATCAATACGAAATTAATACAATGGGAATCAATAGGTGGAATTAGCACTGTTTGAACGGTGATCAAGGAGAGATTTTACGTGATTGCCTGAAATAGCATTATCGATTACGTGTCACAGTCAGATTGACTGCAAACTGGCGAGTATTCTGGACTGATATGTACATTTTTATTGACAATAAAGGGGAATTTGACTGCCATATTTTAGTCTTATGGAATTGTATACTATCGGGAAAAAATATAGATTTGGGCAATCAATAATTATATTTTTTTTCGACAGTATGTAAATGCGATGAGAAAAGTAGAACATTTTAATTTATTGTTGATGTTGATTGCTCTGGCTGCTGTCGGGCAGATGACCCAAACAATCTATGTGCCGGTCATTGCAGATATCGCTAAGGATCTTGGGAAGCCGGCAGGTGAAGTTCAGAGGGTCATGGCGGCATACCTGTTTTCATATGGGTTTTCACAACTTTTTTATGGTCCACTATCCGATAAAATCGGACGTCGTCCGGTCATTCTGACGGGAATGTCGATTTTTTTGATTGCGACGGTATGTGCATTATTGTCTCCCAACCTGTCGATGTTGGTGGTAGCCAGTGCCTTCCAGGGATTGGGAACAGGAGTTGCGGGGGTGATGGTGCGTACTATGCCACGGGATTTATATACCGGCACACTTCTGCGTTATGCTAATAGTCTGCTGAATATGGCAGTATTGGTGAGTCCTCTGGTTGCCCCGATGATTGGCAGTTTGGCTGCGCACTATTTTGGCTGGCGAGCTTGCTATTTATTTTTGTTGATGTTGGGGTGTATTGTCGCTTTTTGTTTATTCCGTTATTTACCGGAAACGCGGCCCGACCAAACGAAACATAGCTCAATGTTGGCCTCTTTCCATCAGCTGCTTTCGCATAGTTCTTTCGTTGCTTATTTAATTATGCTTGTGGGGGGATTGGCGGGTGTCGCGGTTTTTGAAGCCAGCAGCGGTGTGTTGATGGGAGCGGTGCTGGGGCTGGATAGTTTAACCGTGAGCATTTTGTTTATTTTGCCGATCCCTGCTGCGTTTTTTGGGGCATGGTATGCAGGGCGTGAAGGTAAAACATTTTATCGGCTTATGTGGAGCTCTGTCATTTGTTGCTTATCAGCCGGCATACTGATGTGGTTACCTGGCTGGTTCGGCATAATGAATATCTGGACGCTGTTAATGCCTGCTGCTCTTTTCTTTTTTGGTGCAGGGATGTTGTTTCCGTTGGCAACGACAGGCGCCATGGAACCCTTCCCTTATCTGGCCGGAGCTGCTGGTGCTTTAGTTGGTGGCTTCCAGAATGTCGGTTCGGGAGTCGTGACATGGTTATCGGCGATGTTACCGCAAAATAGCCAATTCAGTGTCGGTATGTTGATGTTTACTATGTCGCTGTTGATTTTGTTCTGCTGGTTGCCTATTTCCCAGCGGGTGCAGCGGCAAGAGCATACTGCTTTTTGATATCTCTTTTCTGCGCAGAAAGAGGATGTTCATTAAAAAGGCTCTGACATCGTTGCAATGTCAGAGCTTTTGTTTGTCTGATGGTTAAATCAGGCGCGATCTTCCCACTCCTGGGCACGTACAACCGCTTTTTTCCAACCATTATATTTATGATTGCGTTCAGTCGTTTCGATGCTGGGGCGGAATTCTTTTTCAATTGTTGCTTTGCTTTTCACTTCATCCAGATCTCGCCAGAAACCAACGGCCAGACCAGCAAGGAAAGCCGCTCCCAATGCAGTACTTTCACGTACTTCAGGGCGTTCCACACGTGTGCCGAGAATATCAGACTGAAATTGCATCAGGAAATTGTTGGCAACAGCACCACCATCTACGCGCAGCGCTTGCAGACGCGTTCCTGAATCGGCTTGCATTGCATCAAGAACATCACGGGTCTGATAAGCAATGGATTCCAGAGTCGCCCGGATAATATGGTTGCTGTTTGCACCACGTGTCAGTCCGAAAATAGCGCCACGGGCATAAGGGTCCCAATAAGGTGCGCCAAGGCCAGTAAATGCAGGGACAACATAAACACCATTGCTGTCTTTTACTTTGGTCGCGAAGTATTCTGAATCGGTAGCATCAGCGATGATTTTCAGTTCGTCACGCAGCCATTGGATTGACGCGCCACCCACAAATACCGCCCCCTCCAATGCATAGTTGACTTCGCCACGCGGTCCGCAGGCGATGGTCGTCAGCAACCCATGATTGGAACGAACAGCATCAGTGCCTGTATTCATTAACAGGAAGCAACCTGTACCGTAAGTATTTTTTGCCATGCCGGGGTGAACGCACAGCTGGCCGTACAGGGCGGCTTGTTGGTCGCCTGCAATGCCCGCGATAGGGATACGTGTCCCTCCTTTACCGCCGATATTGGTTTGACCATAAATTTTTGAAGATGCAGCGACTTTTGGCAGCATGACGCGAGGGATCGCCAATTCATCCAGAATTTTTTGATCCCAATCCAGATTATGGATATTGAGCAGCATGGTGCGGGATGCATTAGTATAATCGGTGACGTGTACGCGCCCCTGAGTCATTTTCCAGACCAGCCACGTATCGACGGTTCCGAATAACAGCTCCCCATTTTCGGCACGTTGGCGGGCACCTTCAACATTATCCAAAATCCATTTAATTTTGGTTCCGGAGAAGTAGGGATCAACGACTAGCCCTGTATTCTGGCGGATATATTCTTCCAGGCCTTCTTTTTGTTTCAGCTTGGTACAAATGTCTGCTGTACGACGGCATTGCCATACGATCGCATTATAAACAGGTTTACCAGTCTCTTTTTCCCAGATAATCGTTGTTTCCCGCTGGTTGGTAATACCAATGCTGGCAATTTGGTCAGAACGGATATCGGCTTTTGCCAGCACTTCAACCAATGTTGAGCTTTGGCTTGCCCAGATTTCCATTGGGTCATGTTCTACCCAGCCTGGTTTGGGATAAATTTGCGGAAACTCGCGTTGTGAGATGCTGACAATATTAGCATCATGATCAAGGATAACAGCCCGTGAGCTGGTTGTGCCCTGATCCAGAGCGACGATGTATTTCTTTTCAGTAATATTTTCTGTGGTCATAATTATAGCCTGGTTTTATTCATTCATTTTTATTGTTTTATTGTTTAGGTAATTTGTCATAAATATAAATGTAGTATGACAAACTCAAACCTCGCGAGGTAAATGGCGAGAAATCAATTTCCGGTAACCCAGCGCACCTAATATTGCACCGACAATAGGCGCTGTTAGCGGAACGAGGCAGTAAGGGATATCCTTACCTCCCGTCAGGGCAATGTCCCCCCAGCCTGCTAAATAAGCAACCAATTTAGGGCCAAAATCACGGGCCGGATTCAGGGCAAACCCGGTTAGAGGGCCAAATGAGCCACCAATGACAGCAATAAGAATGCCAATTAACAGAGGAGCTAAAGGCCCGCGAGGAAGACCGTTCCCGTCATCTGTCAGCGCCATGATTAAGCATAGCAAAACGGCGGCGATGATAACTTCCACGATAAATGCGTGTAAAACGGAAATCTGTGTGGCTGGGTAAGTAGAGAAAACACCCGCGGTAAAGAGACTTTCCTGAGAGCCTCGAACAATGTTATGAGCTTGCTCATAGTCCAGGAAAAGGTTGTAATACATCATGTAGACGAAAAGGGCCGCGACAAACCCACCTAGCATCTGGGCAATGATATAAGGCAGCACTTTTTTTCTGTCAAAATTGGCAAATAGGCATAAGGCAATCGTCACGGCCGGGTTAAGATGAGCACCCGAAATACCGGCCGTAAGATAAACAGCGAGGGCAACACCAAAGCCCCAAATGATACTGATTTCCCATAAGCCTAGTTGTGCACCGGCAAGTCGGGCAGCCGCAACACAGCCTAAGCCAAAGAAAACGAGCAGTGATGTGCCTAGAAATTCTGAAATGCATTGACCTGATAATGTTGGCGCTGTGGTCTGGCTCATTTCTATATCCTATAAAAAAGTACAGGGAAAAGACTAATTATTAGTCCTTTCTTATATGTTAAGAAAAAGGTTCCTGTGAATTTATCGTTAATGCGCGTAAACGAGAAATAGCGAAATTGAAATCTGCGTGTTGCGTCAACAAAATGAGCGAATTCGCATTTGATTTTGGTTTTGTTCAGCTCTTAAATGTGATCTCATATACATTTTGCTTTAGTCGCTATATTTCGCGTTATACTGCACATTGAAAGGATGAAACTAGACAGGCGCTAATCGGCTAAATACAATCAAGGCATTGCTTACAAGAGGGCCCCGAGAATGTCATTTGAAGTTTTTGAGAAGCTAGAATCTAAAGTTCAGCAAGCGATTGATACTATCACTTTGCTACAGATGGAAATTGAAGAATTAAAAGAGCAGAACACAGTGTTATCTCAGGATGTCCAAAATGCGACAACGAGCCGTGAAGCACTGATTCGTGAAAATGAGCAGCTCAAACAAGAACAATCAGCATGGCAAGAACGTTTGCGTACTCTGCTGGGTAAAATGGAAGACGTACAATAAGGTATCCGGCGGATTAATTGAAAAAGGGCGGATGATTACGCCCTTTTTTACATGCTCAATCAAAGGTGATGGAGCTTACATCTCATCATCTTCATCGCTGTCGTCATCAATCTCCAGCGGGACATCAGACAATACGATGCCGGTATTGTCGGCATAGAGATAGTCGCCAGAGAAGAACGTCACGCCACCGAAATTCACCCTAATATCGCTTTCTCCTATTCCTTCACTGTTAGAACCAGCAGGAATGGCGGCCATGGCCTGAATACCGATATCAAGTTCAGCAAGGTAATCAACTTGGCGCACTGCGCCGTAGACGACAATGCCTTCCCATTCATTATTGGTGGCAAGTTGAGCTAATTCAGCATCAACAAGTGCCTTGCGTACCGATCCACCGCCATCAACGAGCAGAATCCGGCCATGCCCATTTTCTTCAAGTAAATCGTAAATGAGGCCATTGTCTTCAAAGCATTTCACCGTGATGATCTGACCACCAAATGAAGTACGCCCACCAAAGTTGGAGAATAGCGGCTCTACCACGTTTATATCTTCTTGATAGATATCACAAAGTTCGGAAGTATCATATTTCATGGGATTTACGTCTGGTTTATGCAAGGAACGCACAGTATATCCTTTTAACGCTAGCGTTGGCAAAATCATCAATCTTAAAACGTGTGGACAAAATTGATGTTTACTCGCCTAATTAAGTACCAATCCAATCGAAAATAGCACATTGGTCAATAATGCCGCTTTAACCATTTGTACCAGTTTAGGGCGCATGCCTTCAGGTGTCGGATCATTCAGGACCTGGAACAGGTGCTGCAACAACAAAGGGCAGGCAAGTAGGAATAACCAACTGAGCCAGCCGGTCAAATATAACAGTTTAAAAGCAACAAGGCAGGCAATCGCCCCGATTATCAATACGGCATGGTAATAACGTGCTTTTTTTCCGCCTAACCTGACCGCCAGTGTATTCTTTCCGTTTTGGCGATCGCTTTCTATGTCGCGCAAGTTATTAATATTTAAAACGGCAACCGAGAGTAAACCACATGCCGTTGCGGGCAGAATGGTGTTCAGGGAAAAAGTATTGGCTTGCAGATAATAGGTGCCAAGAACACTCAGCCAGCCAAAAAAGATCAAGACTGAAAGATCACCAAGCCCGATATAACCATATGGCCGAGTTCCCACGGTATACGTAATCGCGGCGGCAATCGCCAGTAATCCCAGAAGCAGGAAACCTATCATGTCGCTCGGGTTATTACAGGCCACAATGATGAGGGAAATGCCTGACAGACAGGAAAGCAGCACAGTGATCATCAATGCATTCTTCATCTGCTTTGCGGTGATTAGCCCTTTTTGCATACCGCGCATTGGGCCAATCCGTTTTTCTGTGTCGCTGCCTTTGGTGACATCGCCATAATCGTTGGCGAGGTTAGAAAGAATTTGTAACATTGTGGCGGTGAGCAGTGCCAGCAAAGCCACTGGCCACTTGAAGTGCCCCGTCCATGAGGATAGGGCTGAACCGGTGATGACGGCAGTGACTGCCAATGGGAGCGTTTTGGGGCGTAAGCTTTCCAGCCATGCTTGCATCCGACTGATAGACGTTGTTGAGCTCATATGGTCACTCTTGGTCATAATAGTTGGCAGTGATTAGACTATGACGGATTTTATAACATTGAAATAAAAAAAATGGGAGGCAAAAAGTCTCCCATTTTGATTTCTGTTACTATTTTTCGCCGTATGTGTATTTAGTTATCCAATGCGCCGAAAAACATTGTCCCTCAGAGGGGGGTATTACAGAATGAACCGGCTCAGATCTTCATCTGCAACCAGTTCATCCAGATGCTCTTTGACGTAGTCAGCATTGATTGAAACTGATTGCCCCTGGCTTTCGCTTGCATTGAAGGAGATATCTTCCATCATGCGCTCAAGTACAGTATGCAGACGGCGTGCGCCGATGTTTTCAGTCGTTTCATTCACTTGCCATGCCGCTTCCGCAATTTTACGAATGCCGTCTTCCGTGAATTCAATATTCATGCCTTCGGTCGCCATCAATGCTTTGTACTGTTCGGTCAGAGAAGCATTAGGCTCCGTCAGGATGCGTTCAAAGTCTTCCGTCGTCAGGGCTTGCAATTCAACGCGGATTGGCAGGCGGCCCTGAAGTTCTGGGATCAGGTCAGAAGGACTGGAAACCTGGAATGCACCGGAAGCGATGAACAAGATGTGATCAGTTTTGACCATGCCATGCTTGGTAGACACTGTACAGCCTTCGACTAATGGCAGCAGATCGCGCTGAACACCTTCACGGGAAACATCCGGACCAGAAGATTGGCCGCGTTTACAAATTTTATCGATTTCATCGATAAAGACGATACCGTGTTGTTCAACTGCGTCAATCGCCTGCTGTTTCAGTTCTTCAGGATTAACGAGTTTTGCCGCTTCTTCTTCCACCAGCAGCTTGAAGGCGTCTTTGATTTTCAGTTTACGGCTTTTCTGGCGCTGTCCTGCCATATTCTGGAACATAGACTGCAACTGATTGGTCATCTCTTCCATGCCTGGAGGGGCCATGATTTCAACACCGACTGGCGCAGCAGAAAGCTCGATTTCAATTTCTTTATCATCCAACTGGCCTTCACGCAGTTTTTTACGGAATGCCTGACGGGTTGAAGAAGGTTCGGATTGGGTTTCAGACTGGCCCCAGTTATTTTTCGCCGGTGGCAGCAAAACATCCAGAATGCGTTCTTCTGCCAGCTCTTCAGCACGATAGCGGTTTTTATCAATAGATTGCAGGCGAACCATTTTCACTGCGGCATCCGTCAGATCGCGGATGATGGAGTCAACTTCTTTGCCAACATAACCGACTTCGGTGAATTTAGTTGCTTCAACTTTGATAAAAGGCGCATTGGCAAGTTTTGCCAGACGGCGGGCAATCTCAGTTTTACCAACACCGGTTGGGCCGATCATCAGAATGTTTTTGGGTGTGACTTCTTGACGCAGGGATTCATCCAGCTGCATACGGCGCCAGCGATTACGCAGAGCAATGGCAACAGCACGTTTCGCTTTATCCTGGCCGATAATGTGATTGTCGAGTTCACTGACAATTTCACGAGGAGTCATTTCAGACATACTATCTATCCTTACGCTTTCGAAGGCAGTTCTTCGAAGTTATGATTATGGTTGGTATAAATGCAGATATCGCCAGCAATGGACAATGCGCGCTCTGCAATTTCCCTGGCGCTGAGTTCAGTTGTTTCCAACATTGCACGAGCTGCTGCCTGCGCATATGAACCGCCGGAACCAATAGCGATAAGATCATTTTCAGGCTGAATCACATCACCATTACCTGTAATAATCAAAGAAGCATTTTCATCGGCGACAGCAAGCAGGGCTTCCAGCTTGCGTAGCATGCGATCCGTGCGCCAGTCTTTGGCAAGTTCAACGGCCGCTTTGGTTAGATGTCCCTGATGCATTTCGAGCTTGCGCTCAAATAGTTCAAACAGCGTGAAAGCATCAGCAGTACCGCCGGCAAAACCCGCGATGACTTTATCATTGTAAAGGCGGCGTACTTTACGGACATTACCTTTCATTACGGTATGTCCCATTGTTGCTTGTCCATCACCACCGATGACAACTTTGCCATTACGGCGAACACTTACGATTGTAGTCACGAGTTAGCCCCTGGTTACAAATAGAGTAGATGGGTACATACGGCGTGTTGGCCTGTTATGTCGCAATGTCCTGTTTATTTAACAGCTCATTGCAAAATTGCCGGAATAAGCGCCGCATGTAGGTTATTAGCGATTAAGATGGGGGAATCTTTTGATTTTTCAACCCCCGGCCGGGCGGAGAATACAATTAGGCACGCCTGCATTTGTCACATTCTCCCGCATTTTTTCAGCCCCTTCTTTGTTTTTGTAAGGGCCAACAATGACGCGGTTCCAATGATTTTGCGTGGTAATCTGGCTTTCTATGCCCGCGAACGCAAGGCTGGCACGGACTGACTCAGCCTGTTCCATCGCTTGGAAAGAGCCGCATTGCAGCACCCAGCCGGCTCCCTTTGTTGTTGTCTTCGGATTGTTGACTGGGAGGTTGGCCGCAGGTTTATTGTCTTGCTCAGCCCTTGGTGTCAGTTCTGGCAAAGACGGCTCCGATTGTGCTTTTGCCATGTGTTGCTGTGCCGGAGGAATGATTTCAACGCGTGAACGTGGAACTGGTTCGCTGTTATAAGGGACTTCCTTCAATGAAACCGGAGGCTGGCGCATGTCTGCCTGCATTTGTTCAAGCAGCTGTTTCTGTTCCGCTGTTAATTGAGTTGCATTGTTGAGTGGTTGATTCCATGTTGCACTGGGCTCCTGGATCGAAGACTCATTGACCGGGCGATTCTCCAATTCTTTAATATAACTCCAACGCTCTTCTGGTTTTGGTGGCAGACCATGATTTTTAGTTTGTTGAGTGGGGTGAGGCGCATTTTGTACACTTTCTTTTTTGTTGTGCACGATGAAATAAAGGCCACCAACAAACGTGACCATCAAGGCCACAGCAACGGCTAATGTAGTTTTGGGTAATCCTTGAGACTGATTTTTTTTCTTACCAGTACCTTTCCGACGGGGATTGTTACGCCCGCGACTCACATAATCTCGTTGTGCCACTGTTTAATTCGCTGATTTATTAAAAATTAAAGAATAGGTTATTAATGTTACTTAACCTACTGTTATTTGGCTAGCTTTTAGGCGAACAACTACTTTCACGAATGATTAATTCGGCATCCAATAGTCTTGAGCCTTTAGAAACCAGACGTCCCTGAAGTTGCTCCAGTAATAAAAGCATGGAATGATGGCCAATCTCATAACGAGGCTGCGCCACCGTGGTCAGAGCCGGGTCACAATATTGAACCAAGTCTAGATTATCAAAACCAACAACAGAAAGATCTTCTGGTAATTTTAACCCCATTTTTTTAGCTTGCCACATGGCTCCCATCGCCATGACATCGCTGTGGCAGAAAATGGCAGTTGGGGGCGTAGGTAAAGTCAGCAGGGTTTCTGCCAATTTGGCTCCGCTTTCATGGGTAAAATCACCACGGATAATGTATTCCTTGCGAATATCTTCGCCGGTACGCCGCAATGCTTGAATGTAGCCTTGCAAACGATAGTGGCAGAGTGGCATGTTTTCAGGCCCGGTAATGCAGGCGATGCGTGTATGTCCCAACTTCTGCAAATGGTGGGTGGCATTGAAGGCGCAGGTCAGGTTGTCAATATGAACGGTGGGTAATTCCAGCTCTGGTGCAAATTCATTGGCCATGACCATCGGCGGCAGGTTTTTTTGCTCTTCTTTGGAGACACCGAAAGGAATGTTGGAGCCTAGCAGTATCATGCCATCAATGCGTTTGGTAATAAGAAGATTAATGAATGCATGCTCTTGTTGCTGGTGTTTGCAGTCACCAATTAAAACTAAATAGGCATGCTCTGCCGCGGTTTCTTCAATACCACGAATCACTTCAGTAAAAAAAGGATCGCTGATGCTGGGCACAATAACCAAAATGGCCCGGGATTCATTGCGCCGTAAGTTTTTGGCAAGATTATGAGGATAGTAACCCACTTCCAGTACGGCATTTTCGACTTTCTGGCGTGTCCGTGCTGAAACTTTATCAGGATTCATAAGCGTTCTTGATACAGTTGCGGTAGAAACACCAGCCACTTTGGCGACATCTTTCATAGTTGCCAACGTGCAATTCTTTTTTTCCATAGTTCACTCCTTACCTTAACTACAGGCAGCGAAACGATTGCTCTCCGGCAGCTAAAAAAAAGCCAGTCATTCCAGAAAAGGGAAAACCGGCGGGTTGCTTTCTACAGTCATTCTAATAATTTCATTTTAAACTGAACAACCGGGCAATCAGTTACTTTGTTTGCATAAAAAATGTGATATGAATCATTTCTTAGAGATGCTTCGCAAATTAAGGAAATAATTATTTCTATTTATGTTATTCGCCAAAGTTTTTCTGTTATTACCCCTCGATAGGGTCAACATCAATGCTCCATTTCACCTTGCGGACTTGAGGCAGCTTGGAGATTTGTGGGTAGATCCCTGCCATCATTTTCTGTAGGAAAATACGTGAAGGGTGCTGGATCATTAATTGCCAGCGATAACGGCCGCTGCGTTTGGCCTGTAATGCGGGGACGGGTCCCATGATCCATAAATGTTCGTCACATTGCGGATGATGTTCAAATAGTTGGCGCAATTGCCGTAAGAATGCGGCAGCATGCTGATTGTCTTGATCATCTGACCGGAGCAAGATATGACTGGCAAAAGGGGGAAGGTGCACTTGTTGCCGTTCTTCCATGGCTTGTTGGGCAAATGCATCGTAGCCTTTCTCCAGCAAAATCTGCAAAAGAGGATGCTCCGGATGGTGAGTTTGCAGGACAACTTCTCCCCGTTTCCCCGCCCGCCCAGCCCGACCGGAGACTTGTGTATACAGTTGGGCGAAACGCTCAGCAGACCGGAAATCGGCAGAAAAGAGAGCACCATCGACATCAAGTAAGGCGACCAGCGTCACATCCGGGAAGTGATGGCCTTTCGCTAACATTTGAGTGCCAATCAATATGCGGGCCCCGCCTTGGTGTATTTCAGCCAGTTGTTGTTCGAGTGCGCCTTTGCGGCTAGTGGTGTCCCTGTCGATGCGAGTCACGGGAACATCAGGAAACAGCTTTGTAATGCCATCCTCCAACTGTTCAGTGCCCAGTCCGACAGGGATTAAGTTGGTGGAACCACATTGTGGGCACTGATGCGGAATGGGTCGCTGGCTGTCACAGTGATGGCAACGCAAATGACGGTAGTTCTGGTGCAGGGTATAGTAGTGATCACAACGTCGGCATTCTGCTATCCATCCACATTCATGGCAGAGCATGGCAGGTGAATAGCCACGGCGGTTCAGGAATAAAATGATTTGGTTATCCGCCTTGAGATGTTCCCTGATGCGGCTAATGAGGGGTTGTGACAATCCGACCGTTAACGGCAATCCTTTCAAATCCAGCAAATGCTGTACCGCAGGTTGAGCATGGCCTGCCCGCTTGGTTAAGGTGAGCTGACGGTATTTCCCCTGCTGTGCATTGTAAAGTGTTTCCAGAGACGGTGTGGCTGTTCCCATAATGATGGGAATGTTCTCTTTTTTGGCACGAAAGACCGCCAAATCACGGGCATGATAACGCCAGCCTTCTTGTTGTTTGTAGGAGCTGTCATGTTCTTCATCAATAATGATGACTCCCAGCTGTGCAAAGGGAGTGAAGAGTGCCGAACGTGTCCCTATGACAATGGCATTTTCTCCCCGTTTTGCCCGAAGCCAAACCGCCAGTCGTTCGCTGTCGTTCAGGGCAGAGTGAAGGACATCAACGGGAGCATTGAAACGACCTTTGAATCGGCGGATAGTCTGGGGAGTTAAACCGATTTCAGGCACTAAAATCAGCGCTTGTTTACCTTGTTCAAGGATGTTTTCCAATATACTGAGGTAGACTTCTGTTTTGCCTGATCCTGTGATCCCTGCCAGTAGCCAAGGAGAAAAGGTTTGGTCTTCTGCCCGGACGGCTCCCACTGCGATAGCTTGTTCGGTATTGAGGGTTGGCCGCTCCCCGAAGGTTTTAAAATGGGCTTGCCAGTCTTCTGCTGCCGGTTGTATCGGATATAAGTCAATCAATGCTTTCTTTTGCAAAGACTTTAATGCACTTTCACTCAATTCCAGTTCAGAGACTTGATGGCGGTAAACAGGATGCTGGCGCAAGGCGGCCAAGGCCTGTTTTTGCTTGGCTGAACGTATTTGCCCCAGAGGGAATTCCTGCCCGTCCCCCGTGATTTTCCATTGCCAGAGAGGGGCAAATTCAGCGGCTTTGCCTTGGCGCAGCATGACCGGCAAGGCATGAAACAACACTTCACCCAGTGGATAATGGTAATAACTGGCTGACCATAGAAGTAATTGCCAAAGGTCATCAGGAAAAACTGACTGGGTATCGAGAATGGAAGAAATTGACTTGAGTTGTTCAAGGGGGAACTCACTGCTGTCTGCAATCCCGGCTACGATACCTATCGCTTTGCGAGTGCCAAACGGTACGACGACCCGCACCCCGAGCGCTGGCAGAGGCAGTGCAGGCGGTAATAGATAGTCAAAAGCGCGGGCTAGGGGGACAGGTAACACAACCTGAACAACTGTCATAAGGTGATTTCCGGATGATGAAAGGTGAAGGGTATAGTGATAAGGATATCATAGCAAATCGGCAGATCTCATTGCACAATAACCAGATATTCTGTATGATCCGCCGCCTTTGGTATAGAAATTACCGATACTTATTTTAATCAACACGACGTGTGGTATCTGGCGGCAACAGGGCTGGATGGCGACACGGCCTTAACAGAGGTTTTCCCATGAAAGCAGGTATCCATCCTAAATACGAAGAAGTTACTGCATCTTGTTCTTGCGGTAATTCAATGAAAATCAAATCCACCGTAGGTCACGCACTGAACCTGGACGTCTGTGGCGAATGCCACCCATTCTATACTGGTAAGCAGCGTGATGTTGCAACAGGTGGTCGTGTTGATCGCTTTAACAAACGTTTCAGCGTTCCAGGCACTAAGAAGTAATGACTTTTTCCTGCCTGCAATCAATGCAGGCAGGTTAGTTGAAACAAAAACGCCCGTTGTTTTGCATCGGGCGTTTTTGTTTCATCAGTATTCCCATGTATCAGGATCAATACCGAGTTCGCGCATCATGGTTTTTGCCGCTTCGGGGATTTCATCATGACGCTCCTTGCGCAAATCATCATCATCAGGCAGTGGTTGTCCAGTGAACGCATGGAGAAAAGCTTCACACAGCAATTCGCTGTTTGTTGCATGACGAAGATTATTTACCTGACGGCGAGTGCGTTCATCGGTCAGTATTTTCAATACCTTTAACGGAATTGAAACCGTAATTTTTTTTACTTGTTCACTTTTTTTGCCATGTTCAGCATAAGGGCTGACATACTCACCATTCCACTCAGCCATGAGATACCTTAAATAGTCTTAAATCAATTCATTGTAACCAGAAATCGGAGAATATTTCTGGTCTGTTGCCATGTCGGTTATGCAGTAGTCTAGCATAATTCCCCCACTGACTATATTGTTCCAATCGCACGAATTCATAAAATATAACCAGAAACAATATAAGGAATATGGGCAATGGCTTGATAGGGTGTATTAAAGCGTAAGTTTGTTTGGATGTCTAGATGTGTTGACGTCTATCTTTCTGGCCGTTATTCTTGCATCTGATTTATTTGGCATAGCACTGATTTTGCATATTTCTAATTTTGCATAGTTCTCATTTTGCATAGTTCTAAGAACAACGACAGCGGGTAAGGGCCATGGAATTCAAACAAGCGACGATAGCAGTTCAGAGTGGTTCAAATATTGATGAACAATACGGATGTGTTGTTCCACCTATTTACCTTTCCAGTACCTATAACTTTACCGGTTTCAATGAACCAAGAGCGCATGATTACTCTCGACGGGGTAATCCCGGTCGCGATGTTGTCCAGCAGGTGCTGGCAGAATTGGAAGGTGGAGCGGGGGCGGTGATAACCAGTAGCGGCATGTCAGCGATTCACCTGCTATGTACTGTTTTTTTGAAACCCGGAGATGTGTTGGTTGCCCCCCATGATTGCTATGGAGGGAGCTATCGTTTGTTTGACAGTCTGAGCAAACGTGGTGCATATCAGGTCATTTTTGTTGATCAGGCGGATGATCAGGCGTTGAAACACGCATTGGCACAAAAACCTAAACTGGTGCTGATTGAAACGCCGAGTAATCCTTTGCTGAGGATTGTGGATATCCAATATATTTGTGGGTTGGCACATGAGGTGGGTGCACTGACGATTGTGGATAATACTTTTCTTAGCCCGGTACTGCAAAAACCACTGGATTTCGGGGCTGATTTAGTGGTCCATTCTTGTACGAAATATCTCAATGGGCACTCTGATCTGATTGCCGGTGCTGTTATTGCCAAAGATCCGGCCATTGCTGAAGATTTAGCATGGTGGGCAAACAACATTGGTGTGACAGGAGCCGCTTTTGACAGTTATCTGTTATTGCGGGGCATCCGCACTTTATCTGCCCGGGTTTTGCTCCAGCAAAATAATGCGGTTGCCATTGCTGATTATTTGCAACAGCAGCCGCAAGTGCAAAAACTCTATTACCCTGCCTTGCCGGATCATCCCGGGCATGACATTGCCATTAAGCAGCAGAAGGGTTTTGGGGCGATGCTGAGTTTCGAATTAAAGGGCGATGAACAGACAGTACGTCGTTTTTTATCTGCGTTAAAATTATTTACTCTGGCCGAATCTCTTGGTGGTGTGGAATCGTTGATATCGCATACAGCAACCATGACACATGCGGGAATGTCGGCTGAAGCAAGGGCTCAGGCAGGGATTACGGATTTGCTTCTTCGTGTCTCTGTGGGAATTGAAGATAGTCAGGATTTAATTGCTGATCTGGACAATGCGTTTCAGGCAGCGGCAACGAGGTAATCATTAATCATGAGTGCACTGGCAACAGCGGGGGCGGAATCTGGCCGCCAGTTACATAAGTTTGGCGGCAGTAGTTTGGCTGATGTGAAATGTTATCAGCGAGTTGCGAATATTATGGCGAACTATAGCCAGCCGGGTGATTTGATGGTGGTATCAGCGGCAGGCAGTACGACCAACCAGTTGATTGACTGGCTGAAAATGAGCCAAAGTGATCGCATCTCGGCACATCAAATCCAACAATCGTTGCGGCGCTATCAGCAAGAACTGATTCGGGGATTATTGCCTGAAACCGTAGCGGAAGAGCTGGTGGCAAAATTTGTTGCTGATCTGGAAAGATTGAGTGCATTGTTGGATAAACCTGTAACCGAGATTACCTATGCAGAAGTCGTTGGCCATGGTGAGATTTGGTCTGCACGCCTGATGGCTGCGGTGCTTGAAGAGCAGGGAATTGCCAGTGAATGGTTGGATGCCCGTCAATTCCTGCGGGCAGAGCGGGCTGCCCAACCGCAGGTTGATGTTGCTCTGTCCCAACCTTTGCTCCAGCAGTTATTAATTCAGAATCCCAGTAAACGCTTGGTCGTGACCGGTTTTATCTCCAGCAATAAAGAGGGGGAAACCGTACTGTTGGGGCGTAATGGCAGCGATTATTCAGCGACTCAGGTCGGCGCATTGGCCGGAACGAAAAGAGTCACGATTTGGAGTGATGTCGCGGGGGTTTACAGTGCAGACCCGCGCAAAGTAAAAGATGCCTGTTTATTACCCTTGCTGCGTCTGGATGAGGCAAGTGAATTAGCGCGCTTAGCTGCGCCGGTACTCCATACCCGCACATTGCAGCCGGTTTCTGTCAGCGATATTGATCTGCAATTGCGTTGCAGCTATCAGCCTGAGCAGGGCTCTACCCGAATTGAACGTGTTCTGGCGACAGGCACGGGGGCGAAGATCGTCACGAGTCATGATGATGTCTGCTTAATTGAATTGCATATTTCCTCATCCCATGATTTCAAGCAAATATACAAAGATATTGACCTGCTATTGAAACGAGCCCAGCTCCGGCCGTTGGCGACAGGGTTGCATACCGACTGCAATTTGATCCAGTTTTGTTATACCTCTGAAGTTGTGGGCAGTGTGATTGAGGTATTGCAGGATGCTTCCTTGCCGGGAAAACTTTTATTACGTGAAGGATTGGCATTGGTTGCGCTGGTGGGAGCGGGAGTGTGCAAGAATCCATTGCACAGCCACCGTTTTTATCAACAGCTCAAAGATCAGCCCGTTGAGTTTATTTGGCATGCAGAAGATGGCATCAGCCTTGTTGCTGTGCTTCGATTGAAACAAACCTCACATTTGATCCAAGGATTGCACCAAAGCCTATTCCGGGCAGAAAAGCGCATTGGCTTGGTGCTATTCGGCAAAGGAAACATTGGTTCGCGTTGGCTGGAACTGTTTGCCCGGGAGCAGAAGAATATTTCCGCCCGCAGTGATTTTGAATTTATTTTGGCGGGGATTGTCGACAGTCGCCGGAGTTTGCTGAATTATCAGGGGATTGATCCCAGCCGTGCACTGGCTTTCTTTGATGATGAGGCGATTGAGCACGAATATGACGCCCTGTTTTTATGGATGAGAGCACATCCTTATGATGATTTGGTTGTGCTTGATGTGACGGCAAGTGAAGACATGGCAAAGGAATATGTTGATTTTGCCAGCTATGGTTTTCATGTTATCAGTGCCAATAAAGTGGCAGGCTCTTCTGACAGCAATACATACCGTAATATTCGCGATGCTTTTGCCAAAACAGGCCGCCATTGGTTATATAACGCCACAGTCGGGGCGGGTCTGCCGATTAATTATTCTGTCAGAGACTTGCGAGAAAGCGGGGATAAGATTTTATCCATCAGCGGGATTTTTTCCGGGACATTATCATGGCTGTTCTTGCAGTTTGACGGAACTGTACCTTTCAGCGATTTAGTGGAACAAGCTTGGCAGCAAGGGCTGACTGAACCTGATCCACGGATTGATCTTTCCGGTCAGGATGTGATGCGTAAGCTGATTATTCTGGCACGCGAAGCGGGTTATGACATCGAGCCTGATCAAGTGCGCGTTGAGTCTCTGGTTCCGCAAGAGGCCAAAACAGGCTCCATTGAAGAGTTTTTTGAAAACAGTGCCGCCATTAATACACAGATGCTACAACGCTTGGAAGCTGCACAGGAAATGGGCATGGTACTCCGGTACGTCGCACGCTTTGATGCCAGTGGTAAGGCGAAAGTTGGCGTAGAAGCGGTACGCAGTGAGCATCCATTGGCGGCATTATTGCCGGGAGATAATGTGTTTGCGATAGAAAGCCGTTGGTATCGTGACAATCCGTTGGTGATCCGTGGGCCGGGCGCAGGGCGGGATGTCACTGCGGGGGCTATCCAATCGGATTTAAATCGCCTGTCACAACTTCTGTAACTCATTCACTTCCCAAAACGGGATTGCAGGCAGGGATATAACATCGATCCCTGCCTTTTTCTCAACCCATCAAACTCGCTCATAAAAGCTTATCAAAAAGAAATCTTGACGAAATTTCATAAAAATCTACTCAAAATAATTCATATTCTGATATGAATAGAGAGTCAAAGATAAACAAAAGAACAGTGATAATCTTGACAGATGCAGGGTAAATGCCGATTGAACCAATTATCAGGTGAAGTGGGCGATATACAGTAACACAAGGCCAGGAACCATATGAATCAACAATATTCCGCAATGCGAAGTAATGTCAGTATGCTCGGCAAGTTGCTGGGCGACACCATCAAAGAAGCTTTGGGTGAAGATATTCTTGAGAAAGTTGAAACAATCAGGAAACTATCCAAATCTTCCCGTGCAGGTAACGAAGTTCATCGCCAGCAACTGTTATCAACATTGGAAAATTTATCCAATGATGAGTTACTGCCTGTCGCCCGTGCGTTTAATCAGTTTTTAAACCTGACTAACGTTGCTGAACAATATCACAGCATTTCGCCACATGGTGAGGCTGCCAGCAATCCGGTAGCACTGGCGGTATTGTTCGAGCGCCTTAAGAAAAAACATTTCAGTCATGATGAATTGGTGCAAGCCGTTGATGACTTATCGATTGAATTGGTCCTGACGGCCCATCCAACAGAAATCGCCCGCCGTACTTTAATTCACAAATTGGTTGAAGTGAATGGTTGTCTGGCACAGCTGGACCACGACGATTTAGCAGATTATGAACGCAATAATATCATGCGTCGATTGCGCCAATTGATCGCCCAGTCATGGCATACCGATGAAATCCGTAAAATTCGCCCCACCCCAATTGATGAAGCAAAATGGGGTTTTGCGGTGGTTGAAAATAGTTTGTGGGAAGGTGTGCCCGCATTTCTGCGTGAATTTAATGAACAGTTGGAAGAATCCATTGGTTACAGTTTGCCGGTGGAGAGTGTGCCGATCCGGTTTACTTCTTGGATGGGGGGAGATCGTGATGGAAACCCTAATGTAACGGCTGAAATTACCCGTCACGTTTTGCTGCTCAGTCGCTGGAAAGCCGCAGATTTATTCTTGAAAGATATTCAGGTATTGGTTTCTGAGCTTTCCATGTCGGAATGTACGCCTGAACTGCGGGCAATGGCCGGAGGTGAACATGTTCTGGAACCTTACCGTGAAATTGCCAAGCAATTGCGGACACAATTAAACAATACACTGGCTTATCTGGAAAAGCACCTCAAGGGTGAGCAAGCATTGCCACCTGCTGATTTGCTCTTGCATAACGAGCAGCTATGGCAGCCGTTGTATGCGTGCTATCAATCATTGAAAGCTTGCGGCATGGAAATTATCGCGAACGGACAACTGCTGGATACCTTGCGCCGAATTCGTTGTTTCGGCCTGTCATTAGTGCGCATTGATATTCGGCAGGAAAGTTCCCGCCATACTGATGCGATTGCAGAACTGACGCAATATTTGGAAATGGGCGATTATGCAAGCTGGCCGGAAATGGATAAACAGGCGTTCCTGCTGCGTGAGCTGAATTCGAAACGTCCGCTTAGCCCGCGTGACTGGCAACCCAGTGCAGAAACTCAAGAAGTTTTCGAAACGTGTAAAGTGATTGCAGAATCGCCGGAAGATGCGATAGCCGCTTATGTTATCTCCATGGCAAAAGTGCCTTCTGACGTGCTGGCAGTGAAATTATTGCTGAAAGAAGCGGGATGCTCGTTGAAACTGCCGGTTGCTCCGCTGTTTGAAACCCTTGATGACCTGAATAATGCAGAAAGCGTTGTTCGGCAACTATTGGGGATTGGATGGTATCGTGATCTGATCCAAAACAAGCAGATGGTCATGATTGGTTATTCTGATTCAGCTAAAGACGCGGGAGTGATGGCAGCGTCCTGGGCACAATACCGGGCGCAGGATGCCCTGATAAAAGAGTGTGAACGGGAAGGGGTCACCCTGACCTTGTTTCACGGGCGTGGCGGTACAATCGGGCGTGGGGGCGCACCGGCGCACTCAGCGTTACTTTCCCAGCCTCCGGGCAGCCTGAAAGGCGGATTGCGGGTAACGGAACAAGGCGAGATGATCCGCTTTAAGTTTGGTTTGCCGCAGGTAACAATCAGCAGCCTTGCGCTGTATACCAGTGCAATTCTGGAAGCAAACTTATTACCGCCACCGGAACCCAAAGCAGAATGGCATCTGATTATGGATACACTTTCGGATGTTTCCTGCGATATGTATCGTGACTATATTCGTGAACAACCGGAGTTCGTGCCCTATTTCCGGGCGGCGACGCCAGAACAAGAGCTGGCGAAATTACCGCTGGGCTCGCGGCCGGCGAAGCGCCGTCCGACGGGGGGGGTTGAGAGTTTGCGTGCGATCCCGTGGATATTCGCCTGGACACAAAACCGTTTGATGTTACCGGCATGGCTGGGCGCTGGGGCGGCGCTTCAACAAGTGATTGATGCCGGTAAGTTATCAGTATTAACCGATATGTGTCATCACTGGCCATTTTTCAACACGCGTATTGCGATGCTGGAGATGGTATTTGCCAAAGCAGATTTATGGTTGGCGGAATATTATGATCAACGGTTAGTAGAGCCTAAACTTTGGCCATTGGGCCAAAAGCTGCGTAACCAGCTTGCGGAAGATATCAAAACAGTACTGACTATTTCGCAGGATGAGCAGTTAATGGCGGATTTGCCGTGGATTGCAGAATCCATCGCATTACGTAACGTGTATACCGATCCGTTGAACGTATTACAGGCGGAATTGTTGCAACGTTCCCGTCAGCAGGAAAATCCTGAACCCCGCCTCGAGCAGGCCTTGATGGTGACCATTGCAGGTGTTGCAGCAGGTATGCGCAATACAGGCTAGTTCTGGCTCTTGCCTGTTTTTAAATAATGAAAGCCGAACAGGAAACTGTTCGGTTGATTTTTTAGCAAAATTAAGAGCCTGATGAAATAGGCTCTTAACATATATGCTTGAGTTGAATCAGAGCAAAATACTCTAAATTTTATTATCGCTCAGTGTTGAATCAACTTGACTCTTATTGTTATTTTTTTTGAGGTAATTTGCTGTCCTCTTGGAGAAGATCAAGTTTATTAATACGGAAAGGTAGAGAGTGAATTGGATAGCAGCAGCAATGAGAGCTCCGGCCCGCTCGGAATCATTGTCGTATTTAAGGTATCTATCATCGATTTCATAGTATGCTTCATATTGCCTAATTAGAAATACGAAGATGAATATTGTCCATGCGAGTAAAAGCACTTTTTTGGCATGTTTTTTGGGTGATAATGTTGAGATAAATCCTAAGATAAATATGCCGAAAACAGCGGTCTTCACGACTAAATAAACTATGAAATAATGTATTGTAGATGTTGATTCGAGCTGCTTGAAGTACACCTGTATTACATTGACTAACTTAATTATGCCGATGAAGTGATCCAGTGAAAAAATTAACAATCCAACTAGCATTACCCAAACACTAAATGGTCTTTTCATTATAAATCCTTTAAAAAATTGATGCGCTCATTCTGTTTTGGGATAGAAATATATCATTATTACAATGTTAGATTAAAATCATTTATGCCCATCTTCATTCAAAAAAGTGGTAATGAAAGCAATCAATAACAGTAAAAAAATTGCAGAATTAAATTTATTTTCTTCTGGGAAAAGCCGAACTATAAGCGATACTTTTGGCTCGGCTTTAGTCAGGTAATCAGGCAGGGCGTACCCCAATGTATGACAGATAGCATAACGCGACTCAGCCCGTTTCAGGGTATAAAAATGAAAATCTTTATGTTCTAACTTCAATTGGATATAGGTTTCCATCATAAGAACTGGCAATAAATGCGTTATCTTTTGATGAATAAGTCATGCATGAGATGCCACTGGTAGTCGGTTTATGGGTAGAAATCCATTTACATTCCCGCAAATCGAATAAGCTAACAGTTCCGCCATAACTTCCCGTTGCAATAATTTGTTGGTCGTCAGAAACAGAAATACATTTTACTGAATGTATATGAGGCGTTTTATGGATTTCAACGTTATTACCTCTCCAAAGCCTCAGAGTGAGATCTCTACCAATGCTTGCAAATCCTTCATTGATAGACGTACAGTCATTGGAAATACGGTCGTGTGCTTTTTCGATATAAGAATGTAATTTAAAATTGTCTATTCTGTGGAATGCAGCGGCGGCATCAGCACATACACTGAATATATATTTATCATTGGCTGCCAGTCCTTTGATTGCATTATCATGCAAAGGCACTGTTTGCAGGAAACACACAGCGCCATTCTCATTGAGATTAAAGATAAGAGCTTCGCCAGTATAAGTTCCTATAGCTACATGGGGTTGCCCATTGCGGGTAAAAGTGACACCACAATTCAGTGGAGAACGGTGTTGATAGATTAATTTACCGCTGATTGCATCAAAAACTTGTCCCATTTGACCACCGGTCAGTATATTTTTCCCAAAAAGGAGAAGGAAATTGCAGAGGGTGCCCATCACAACTTCTGGCTTTCCGTCGATGAATAATATTCCTGCATCGCCAATTGAGTAGGTTTTGTTTTCATAGATTGCTACTGCATTGAGGCTGATCGCGTGTTCAATGCCAGCAAGATCCCAAGTATTTGAGCTATGATCCCAGACGGCATAAGTAGAGCCAAAAGTGACAAAAGCAACCCGCTCTTTACCAAGGAATGCACAACTTCTAGGCCATATAAGGCTAGGCAGAGAACTTTCAGCAAGTTTTTGCAGCGAATTATTGACGAATTCCCATAAAACGACTGAACGATCATAGCTGAGGCTGATTAGGCGGTTATTCTGTTCATCCCAGACTATACGCTTAACACCCGCAGCATGTGCTTGCATGCTTTCTTTGCCTGTCGCATTAACGATGATGAGTTTACCTTCGTCATTGCCAGCAAAGATTGTTCCATCTTTAGCTAAAGCAATAGTATCCGTTTCTACTCCGTTGAGGTCGATACATTCAATTTCGGCCCCTTTGATAGTATCCCAACGACGAATAGTGCCGTCATCACTACTTGATACTAACGTATTACCATCTGTGCTCCAGCTGACAGAAATAACATCAGCATCATGCCCACGCAGGATATGCTGACATTGCCCATTATCAACGCGAAATAGTCGGATGCTTTTATCCCGTGAGCAAGTCGCAACAATATCGCTGGTCGGATTGAAAACCGCCATTTCGACATCGTCTTCATGTCCGAGTAATGCGGTTTTTAGCTGCATGGCAGGAACTTCCCAAATTCGGGCACTATAATCACTACTGGCACTGACTAACCAACGACCATCAGGGCTGAATGAACACTGGTTGGCTAGATGATCATGATTGACGCGATGTATCGCTTGCTTGTTTTGCGCATCCCAAAGGATAACCTGATTATCATAACCAGCGGTGGCTAAGTAACGTTCTTGAAAAGAGGCGATACCACTTATTGGAGAAAAATGTTTCATTTTATTATGACCTTCTTGTAGGAGGGGGATTTAGCTTTATTGAATGGTTTTTCTTATTAACTTTGGTCATAAGATAAAAATGGTTATGTTTAGTGATATAAATACCTGTAGATATCACTTCATCCACCTGTATCCCATGTTCTTTTAATGCAGTCACTTTTTCTGGATTATTTGTGATTAACCGGCAATGAGTAATACCCAGAGCAGTTAACATATTTGCAGCAATAGAAAAGTCTCGTCCATCTTCTGGGAAGTTAAGTTGCTTGTTGGCTTCGAAGGTATCTAATCCTTTATCTTGTAATTTGTAAGCATCTAATTTGGCGTATAATCCAATTCCGCGCCCTTCTTGGCGGAGATATAATAGAATTCCACCTTCTTGACTCATCTGATTTAACGCTTCATGTAATTGTGCGCCACAATCACAACGATGAGAGCCAAAAACATCGCCAGTTAAACATTCAGAATGAATGCGTACGAGTGGAGATTTATTTCTATATTCACCCATGATAATAGCAATGTGTTCATTTGGTGATGTAAATCCTTCAAATGAAACGAAGGAGGCAATATGCCCTTCTGAAAGAATGGGAATATCAACTGAGTTTCTTACGCGGCATGTGATCATAATTTATATTTCTTTTGTTGTAGTTTATGAAAAATATCTACTTTTATGAGCAGACGCTTTCGGCAAGGCGAAAACCCATAACGTAAATTTCTCTGGGGAATTTTCCATGGCGGCGAGTATTTCTGGTGAGATCTCGAAAGCGGGTATAACTTCCTCCCCGGGCTACACGGTGTTTACCTTGAATATTGACTAAATCGTCTTGTACGGTTATTCCTCCAGGATAAGCTGTGTAGTTTTCCATAACATATTCTTCTACGTTGCCGGCCATATCTAAACATCCGAAAGGTGATGCACCGCAAGTGAACATACCTACTGGCGTTGTGGTAAATATCCCGCTTTCTGCTGTATTGGCATGGTTTGGCAGAAATTGATCCCCCCAAGGAAATTGCAGATTGGCAGGGCCTGCTGCTGCATATTCCCATTCTGCTTCACTGGGCAGCCGGAATGTTCTTCCTGTTTTCTCTGATAGCCATTTGCTATAGCAATCGGCGTCTTCTGTGGTAATTCCAGAAACTGGATGATTAGCAATTTCAAAAGGGTAGCGTCCTAAAAACCAATTATCAGGTAATCGGCTCTCACCACTGTCTTGCAAAAAAGTAATATATTCACCATTAGTCACAGGGTATTTCCCTATGCGATAAGGATTCACATGAACTTGGTGGCGAGGTATTTCTTTGGCTATCCAGTCACGTTCTAAATTTAAATCAGCAAGCTCAGCCATGGTGGGATCTAGATTTTCAGCAAGTAATCCAATATTAATATTCCCGCCAGGCACATCTATCATTTGGGGAGCCAGTGGTTTTAGTCTTGGATCTCCTGCATATGAAAGTAAATTCCCCGCGGCATAACGATATTCCAGAGGGTAATCTGTACTTTCAAGTATTTCTAACCAGTTATTTATAGATCCTTTTGCCAGCTTTCGGAATTCATCTAAATTCAATTTTAAATTTCGTGATGGAGTATAGCTCTCTGGCAATCCAAGTAACTTTCTGTCAGTTAAAAAAGGCGAGGCTTTTTCTAAATATGGTGAATGAAAGTGTTTCATATCAATTAGCCATTTCAATGAAATAGATTCGGTCAATATAAATAACAGATGTCAAATCTAAAATTGGCAGATAAAACCAGTTTGAAGACAATTGTTCTGATAGGTATCCCAGAATCCTTCTGGGTATTTCTCTATATCACTATTTAAAATCAGTGGCTTTCTCCATTCAAAACTTTTGAACCCGGATTTTTTACTGGTAAGCTCATACTGTTCTCGGCTCCATTTATAAAATGTGAAAGGAACCGGTGGCGTAGATACATATTCTGCTTTATAACGAAAACCTCCATTCCAGTTTTCCTCTTTAAGAATATTGATGCCATAGGGGGTGCAATTTCCTTTGCTTAATTGATAATCTGGCTCAATTGTGTAGGAAATTAATTTCCCAGAAAGTTTCAAGTTATTGGCAATAACTTGAAACATTTTTTCAAGATTTGCTATTGAAGTTGCATAGTTAAATAACCATACTGCATTTACGATATCGAATTTTCCAAATGACCCCATATTGCGGACATCAATGACATAAAATTCAATGTCATCACCATTTATTCTGGATTTCTCTCTTGCAATTTCTATCATTTTTTCTGAAATATCGACGCCAATAACTTTAGATGCACCGTTCTTTCGTAGTTCACGGCCGTAATAGCCAAATCCACAAGCTAAATCTAGTATGGATTTTCCTTTCACATCGCCGAGCATATCTAATATAGTCTGGACTTCGATTTTACGTTGAGGAATTGTCTCCGTAATTTGTATATAAGATTCTCCAATAGAATCATAGGACTCTTCATTTTTCATTATTATTTTCCCTCGGAAATATATTAATTAATAAATGTTTTTTGTTGTTTTATAGTATGATGAGTTTGATAATTTAATTGCTGAATGGAATAAGGTAGGCGTTGCTATGTATTTTTTATTGTATAAAAATACTGGTATGACATCTTATCTATATTAAGAAATATTAATGAGGTGTATTTTTGTTGTTTTTACTTTGTCTGCTAATACTAATTTTGCGAAATGAATTTTGCAATTTTATTTATTATATAAGGATGATTAAAAAATATTATTAACTTTGATGGTTCAATTAAATAAAAAACCATGTGTGGTAACATATAGGGTTTCTCATCGAATAAAAGCACACAGTTGATATTGGTGTAACGATTTGATGGCTTTGTTGCAGATGTTATTGGCATAAAGCCGAACTATCATTCAGTCCGGCTTTTTGGGTTAAATGGGGCAATTATACAGGGCGTACCCCCAATGTATGACAAATGGCATAACTCAACTCAGCCCGGTTCAGGGTATAAAAATGAAAATCTTTCACACCTTCGCGACTGAGAATTTTCACCATATCCATTGCAATGGATGCCCCAACTAAATTACGGCTTTCCGGATCATCATCCAATCCTTCAAACATTCTGGTCATCCAGCTTGGAATGCGGACATTGGTCATCGTGGCAAATCGTTGTAACTGACGGAAGTTTGAAACAGGTAAAATACCCGGCACAATTTCTACATCAATTCCTGTTGCGACACAGCGATCGCGAAAACGCAGATAGCTTTCTACATCAAAAAAGAATTGAGTAATGGCGCGGTTGGCACCTGCATCAATTTTACGTTTCAGGTTAATTAGATCGGCCTGTGCACTTTTCGCCTCCGGGTGTACTTCGGGATAAGCTGCGACGGAAATATCAAAATCTGCCTCTTTTTTTAATAGCTCAACTAAATCAGCCCCATACATTTCGGGTTTACCGCAATGATTGGGCAAATCCCCGCGTAGCGCCACAATATGACGAATACCACTGTGCCAATAGTCATGCGCAATATTGCGCAGTGTTTCACGGCTGGCATCAATGCAAGTCAGGTGCGGAGCTGCATCAAGGCCGGTTTTCTCTTTGATCCCTTTGATAATGCTATGGGTACGATTGCGTTCGCCTGAGTTGGCACCATAGGTGACAGAAACAAACTTAGGTTTTAGTTTGCTCAGTCGATCAATGGATTTCCACAGGGTCTGTTCCATCTCAGCAGTACTGGGTGGAAAGAATTCAAAAGAAACGTGAATTTGCCCGTCAAGTTCAGCCAAATTCTGATTCAGCGCCTCTCGCTGATTAGCGTGAAAAAAACTCATACCCTGTGCCCTCTTGAATAAGCGGCGTTTTTTTGTGATATCCGCTCTAAAATAGATGCTTAAATGTTTAAATGTCTATACGTTTAGATGTCTAAAAGAATGAGCGAAGAGGGATTTTTAGTCAATCGAGAAATGGCTTATTCCCAATGAGGAATATTCAAAGTGATCAGGAAATAAATTCATGTTGGGGAAGACAATATGAGAATGTCAGTTAATTATCTGTATTAACAACATAAATTGTCATCCTTATATAGTGAAAACTAACCTGCATCCAAACAAAAATGTACGATAAGCTGTGCAAGCAGTTTTCTTGTCGGCTCAATAAATGCCATATCCAAAAATTCATCGGGCTGATGTGCCTGTTCAATTGACCCCGGCCCTAAAACCAATGTTGGGCACAGCTCCTGAATAAAAGGTGCTTCAGTACAGTAATTGACGGTATCGGCTTTTGCTCCCAGTAATTTTTCAATGACACCTACCAGTTTGTGATTTGTCGGGCACTCATAACCCGGAATGGGGGGATGGAGTTCTGTCACGCTCAGGTGCCCCGGCCAACGCTGTTTCACCGGCGCCAATGCGTCATCCAGCAATCCATTCAAATCCTGCAAAGTCAGGCCAGGCAAGGGGCGAATATCCATATGCAATTCACAGCAGGCACAAATGCGGTTCGCGGCATCTCCACCGTGGATATGGCCGAAATTCATGGTTGGATAAGGAATGACGAAAGCGGGATTGTGGTAGCGCTCTTGCAGGGTATTGCGCAGCTTTATCAATTGAGTGATGGATTCGTGCATCAGGTCAATGGCGTTGATGCCTCGTGCCGGATCACTGGAATGCCCCGATTTCCCTTCAATGCGGATTGCTTGGGCCATATGCCCTTTGTGGGCGCGGATAGGTTGTAATGATGTGGGTTCGCCAATAATGGCGAAATCAGGCCGAATGGTGGCATTGGCGGTAAAATAACGGGCACCGGCCATTGAGGTTTCTTCATCAGCAGTGGCCAGAATATAAAGAGGGTGGGAGAGTTTTTGGGTATCAATATTTCGCAGTGCATCAATAATAAACGCAAAAAAGCCTTTCATGTCCGCACTACCCAGCCCATACAGTTTGCCATCGCGCTCGGTGAGAGTGAAAGGATCTTGTGTCCAGCGTCCGGCATCAAAAGGGACGGTATCTGTGTGACCACAGAGCAGCAATCCTCCCGGCCCCTTGCCTAATGTCGCAAGCAGGTTGAATTTTTTTCTGGTTTCGGGCACAGGTTGAATTTCTATGGTAAAGCCAATTTCTTTCAACCACTCAGCCAGCAGGTGGATAACTATTTCATTGCTTTGATCGAGTTCATTGTCAGTTGCACTGATAGACGGAGCTGCAATGAGTTGGTGATATAATTCAATAAACGACGGTAATTTAATCTTCACTAGTTGACAGCCTTTTCTCATAATAGTATTAATACTTATTCATAATAAATGAATATAAATTCATTGTCATGTTTGGGCTAATACTATTTCATAAGGTGAATAAAATCCCATGCTGAATACACTGATCGTTGGGGCTAGTGGTTATACCGGAGCTGAATTAGCCGTTTATCTGCAACGTCATCCTCATATTCATCTCTCCGGCTTGATGGTTTCTGCTCAAAGCTCAGACGCAGGAAAGTGTTTTTCAGAGCTTCATCCGCAATATAAGCGCATCCTGGAATTGCCTTTACAGCCATTAACAGACATATCTGAGGCAACAAAAAGTGTTGATGTGGTTTTCCTTGCCACTGACCATGCAGTCAGCCATGACATTGCGCCGATATTTTTGGACGCGGGCTGTATTGTGTTTGATTTATCGGGTGCTTACCGAGTACAAAATACACAGTTTTATAAAAAATACTACGGGTTCGAGCATAAAAATGCCGGGTGGTTGCAGAAAGCGGTGTATGGGTTGGCGGAATGGCAGGCGGAAAAAATTAAACAAGCCCAGCTGATTGCTGTTCCTGGCTGTTATCCCACTGTTTCCCAACTTTCATTAAAGCCGCTGCTCGAGCAGGATTTATTGGATGTTGAACATTGGCCCGTCATTAATGCGGTCAGCGGTGTCAGTGGCTCAGGGCGGAAGGCATCAATCACAAACAGTTTTTGTGAAATTAGTTTGCAGCCTTATGGAATGTTTAATCATCGTCATCAACCTGAAATCGCAACACATTTGGGTACAGAGGTGATATTCACGCCTCATTTGGGGAATTTTGCACGTGGCATTCTCGCCACCATTACCTGCAAGTTAAAACCTGGTGTGACAGAAGAGCAGATTAGGAGCGCTTATCAACAAGCTTATCATGATAAGCCGCTGGTACGTTTATACAGCAAGGGTGTTCCTTCCTTAAAAGCGGTTGTCGGCTCTCCATTTTGTGATATCGGCTTTGCTATTCAGGGGCAACACCTGATTATCGTAGGGGCTGAGGATAATTTGTTGAAAGGAGCGGCAGCACAAGCAGTGCAGTGCATGAATATTCGGTTTGGTTATGACGAAACTCAAGCGTTGATGTAATTGCTAAGGCTAACTTCTGAGAAATTAAGATTCTGACTGATTTCAATAACGATAGAGGATAAATCCGATGAAGCCGTTAGTTATCAAATTAGGTGGTGTGTTATTAGACAGTAAAGATGCTCTGGAACGTCTATTTATCACACTTCAGTCATATCGGAAAAATCATAAACGCCCGTTGGTCATTGTACATGGCGGAGGCTGCCTGGTTGATGAACTGATGCAGCAATTGAAGCTTCCCATTCTGAAAAAGCAAGGTTTGCGGATCACGCCGGAAGATCAAATCGATGTGATTACGGGGACACTGGCAGGGACGGCCAATAAAAAATTGCTGGCATGGGCAATGAAATTGCGTTTGCCTGCGATTGGGCTATGTCTGGGGGATGGCGGAACGGTACAGGTTTCACAGATAGATAAAGAGTTTGGCCACACCGGCAAGGCGCAAGTAGGAAATCCTGATCTTCTGAAACTGTTGTTGGATGTGGGCTATATACCGATTATTAGCTCAATCGGTATGACTGACGATGGTGTATTGATGAATGTCAACGCAGACCAGGCCGCGACAGCTATTGCGCAAACAATAGATGCAGATTTGGTCCTGTTGTCTGATGTCAGTGGTATTTTGGACGGAAAAGGGCAAAAAATCGCTGAGGCAACCGCAGAAAAGGTCGAACGGCTCATTGAGCAGGGCATTATTACCGATGGCATGATTGTGAAAGTCAATGCGGCATTGGAAGCAGCAAAAATATTAGGGCAACCAGTAGATATCGCGAGTTGGCGGCATACAGACCAATTGATTGCGTTATTTAATGGCATTCCTGTCGGTACACGAATTTTGGCGTAATTGGAAAGGTTATCCCTATGATTAAAAATATTAAAAAAATCGTTTTGGCATATTCAGGTGGTTTGGATACTTCAGCCATTATTCCGTGGCTGAAAGAGAATTATGGCAATTGTGAAGTGATCGCTTTTGTTGCTGATGTCGGTCAAAGTCGCGAAGATCTGGAAGGCATAGAGCAGAAGGCGTTGCGTTCTGGTGCTTCCGAATGTCATGTTGCCGATCTGCGTGAAGAATTTATTAAAGAATATGTTTACCCCGTATTAAAAACAGGGGCATTGTATGAAGGTAGTTATTTGCTTGGCACTTCAATGGCCCGCCCAATTATTGCCAAAGCTCAGGTTGAGCTGGCGCTGAAAATTGGGGCAGATGCTGTCGCTCATGGCGCAACAGGAAAAGGGAATGATCAGGTGCGGTTTGAAACGACGTACACTGCATTGGCACCTCATTTGAAAGTTGTTGCGCCGTGGCGGGAATGGGATCTGCGTTCTCGTGAGGCATTGCTGGATTACCTGAAAGTTCGTGATATTCCTACGACGGCCACGCTGGAAAAAATTTATAGCCGCGATGAAAACGCATGGCACATTTCAACAGAAGGGGGCGTTTTGGAAAGCACATGGAATGCCGCCAATAAAGATTGTTGGGTGTGGACGGCAGAGCCGGAAGATGCACCTTCTGAACCAGAGTATGTCACAGTTGCGGTGGATAAAGGTGAAGTGGTGGGTGTGAATGGTCAGGCGCTTTCACCGTATCAATGTCTGAGTGTTCTGAATGAACTGGGCGCCAAACATGGTATTGGCCGGATCGATATTGTGGAAAACCGCTTGGTGGGTATGAAATCCCGTGGCTGCTATGAAACGCCGGGTGGAACCATCATGATGGAAGCACTGCGTGGAATCGAGCAATTGGTGCTGGATCGCGATAGCTTTAAATGGCGGCAACAACTGGGATTGGAAATGTCTTATGTTGTCTATGATGGGCGTTGGTTTGCCCCATTGCGCCAGTCAATTCAAGCCGCAGCAGAAATGCTGGCAACTCATGTCAGCGGCGAAGTGGTTTTAAAACTCTATAAAGGGCAGGTGGCGGCGATACAGAAAAAATCTGTTCATAGTCTCTATTCTGAAGAGTTTGCTACGTTCGGAGAAGATGAAGTCTACGATCACAAACATGCCGAAGGGTTTATCCGCCTCTATTCGCTTTCTCCGCGCATTCGCGCACTGAATAGCAAAAAGTAATTTTGGCGGGCAGGCGGTAGAAGCAGCTAATGCAGAAGCCGCTATAAAGAAAAGCTAATAGAGAAAATAGGAACGATATTATGGCACTTTGGGGTGGGCGTTTCAGTCAAGAAGCCGATCAGAGGTTCAAACAATTCAATGATTCATTGCGTTTTGATTATCGTTTAGCGGAGCAGGATATCGTTGGCTCGATAGCATGGTCAAAAGCATTGGTCACAGTAGGCGTACTGACTTCTGAAGAGCAGCAAAAACTGGAGTCGGCATTGAATGAACTATCGGATGAAGTACGTAACAATCCCAAGGCCATTTTGCAAAGCGATGCAGAAGATATTCACAGTTGGGTTGAAGGGCGGCTTATTTCTCAAGTAGGGGAGTTGGGTAAAAAACTCCATACAGGGAGAAGCCGTAATGATCAGGTTGCAACCGATCTTAAATTATGGTGCAAAGATCAAATTTCCCGGATTTTGGATGCAATCGTTCAGTTGCAGCACGCATTGGTGATGACCGCAGAAAATAATCAGGATGCAGTGATGCCGGGTTACACCCATTTACAACGGGCACAACCGATTACTTTTGCGCATTGGTGTCTTGCTTATGTGGAAATGCTAGGGCGTGATGAAAGCCGTTTGCAAGATGCATTAAAACGGCTGGATAGCAGTCCGCTGGGATGTGGTGCGCTGGCAGGTACAGCTTACGATATTGACCGGGAGCAACTGGCTTCATGGCTGGGGTTTGCTTCAGCAACACGCAATAGTCTGGATAGTGTTTCCGATCGCGATCATGTTTTGGAACTGCTGTCAGATGCAAGTATTAGCATGATCCACCTTTCGCGTTTCGCTGAGGATTTGATTTTCTTTAATAGTGGGGAAGCGGGATTTATTGAGTTGTCTGATCAGGTTACTTCCGGTTCATCCCTCATGCCACAAAAGAAAAATCCCGATGCATTGGAGCTTATTCGCGGTAAGTGCGGGCGGGTTCATGGGGCATTGGCAGGAATGACGATGACCTTAAAAGGACTGCCTCTCGCCTACAATAAAGATATGCAGGAAGATAAGGAAGGCTTGTTTGATGCGTTGGATACATGGCTTGATTGTTTGCACATGGCATCAAAGGTATTAGAAGGTATTCACGTCAGGCGTGCCCGTTGTGAAGAAGCGGCAAAACAAGGGTATGCCAATGCAACTGAGCTGGCCGATTATTTAGTGGCAAAAGGCATTCCATTCCGTGAGGCACATCATATTGTTGGTGAAACAGTTGTAGCGGCGATTGAAAAAGGCAAGGCTTTGGAAGAGCTTTCCCTGCTGGAATTACAGAAATTTAGTGAAGCCATTTCTGTGGATGTTTATGACGTCTTGTCACTGAAGTCTTGTCTGGATAAACGTCTGGCAAAAGGGGGTGTCGCACAGGCACAAGTTAGGCAGGCAATCGCTCAGGCGAAGTTAAAATTTAGGTAACATATTCCATTATCGCCTGTGGTTGATAGTTTTTCTCCATCGTGGATATAATGATTTATTGGTCAATACTATCATTGATATCAAATACTCACTGATATCAAATACCGAGGTTGGGAATGAATATCCGCGATCTGGAATACCTTGTGGCACTTGCTGAACATCTGCATTTTCGCCGGGCCGCTGATGCCTGCCATGTCAGCCAACCGACACTGAGCGGGCAAATCCGCAAGTTGGAAGATGAGTTGGGTGTGATGCTGCTGGAGCGCACGAGTCGCAAGGTATTGTTTACCCAGCAAGGAATGTTGTTGGTAGAACAAGCTAAGACTGTATTGAGAGAAGTGAAACTCTTACAAGAAATGGCATCCCTTCAAGGAGAAAGTATGTCAGGGCCTTTGCATGTCGGCCTGATCCCAACGATTGGTCCTTATCTCCTGCCACTTATTATCCCTGAACTGCATAAGTTATTCCCCAAGCTGGAAATGTATCTGCATGAAGCTCAGACTCAACATTTGTTGGCACAGCTTGATAGTGGAAAGCTGGATTGTGCCATTCTTGCGTTGGTGAAAGAAACAGAGGCATTTATTGAAGTTCCGCTTTTTGAAGAGCCAATGAAACTTGCAGTATTTGAAGAGCACAAATGGTCTGAACGGTTGCAGATAAATATGAACGAGCTTTCCGGTGAAAAATTATTGATGCTGGAGGATGGGCATTGCCTGCGTGATCATGCAATGGGATTCTGCTTTCAGGCCGGAGCAAAAGAAGATACGCATTTCAGGGCAACCAGTTTGGAAACGCTGCGTAATATGGTGGCGGCAGGGAGTGGGATTACATTGTTACCTGATTTATCGGTTCCGAAAGAGCGCAGGCGTGATGGCGTTTGTTATCTGGAATGCGATGACCCTCAACCTAAACGCTCTGTGATATTAGTCTATCGTCCGGGCTCACCTCTGCGTGGTCGCTATGAGCAATTAGCAGAGGCAATTCGGACAAAAATGGGAAATCATTTCGATGTTAGTGGGGAAATATCAAAATAATCGATTTAACCCATTGAGTGCTGCAACACGATAGGCTTCCGCCATTGTTGGGTAGTTAAAGGTAGTATTAACGAAATATTCGATGGTATTACCTTCCCCTTTTTGTTCCATAATAGCCTGACCGATATGGATAATCTCGGCAGCACGTTCCCCAAAACAGTGGATGCCCAATATCTGTTTGGTTTCACGATGGAATAAAATTTTGATACTGCCAACGTTCATCCCCGCAATTTGTGCTCTAGCCAGATGCTTGAATTGAGCGCGGCCAACCTCATAAGGGATTTTCATGGAGGTTAATTGTTGTTCAGTTTTTCCTACTGAGCTGATTTCTGGGATCGTATAAATCCCTGTTGGGATATCTTCCACCAGATGTATATCAGCATCTCCTGTTGTCATTGCTTTTGCTGCAATGCGACCCTGATCGTAAGCCGCAGAGGCTAAACTCGGATAGCCAATGACATCCCCAACTGCGTAGATGTTTTCCGCACTGGTTTGATAAACGCGGTTGACTTTCAGCAAACCACGGCTGTCTGTTTCCAATCCGACATTTTCCAAACCTAAAGTGTCTGTATTACCTGTTCGGCCGTTGGCATACAACAGGCAATCTGCTTTAACTTTTTTGCCTGATTTCAGGTGAATAATGACACCATCATCAACACCTTCAATTTTTTCATACTCTTCATTATGGCGGATGATAGTGCCGCTATTCCAGAAATGGTAAGAAAGGGCATCAGACATTTCTTGATCAAGGAAAGAGAGCAGATGATCACGGGTATTGATTAAGTCTACTTTAACGCCCAGCCCCCGGAATATAGAAGCGTACTCACAACCAATCACACCGGCACCATAAATGATAACGTGACGTGGTTCATGGTCCAGTTGCAAAATGGTGTCGCTGTTATAAATTCGGGGATGGGTAAAATCAACATCAGGAGGGCAGTAAGGGCGGGAGCCGGTGGCAATAATAATTTTATCCGCCGTCAGGACATCAACACTGTCATCGGCATAACGGACACTTATCCGATGTTCATCAATAAATGTTGCTTCCCCTGAAAACATTCTGCACCGATTACGTTCATAAAACCCTTGGCGCATTTTGGTTTGCTGATTAATAACAACTTCAGCATGGCGCAGAATTTCGGAAAATGAAGAACGAAGAATGCGAGAGCTATCACTGTAGAGGGGGTTTTGATTAAATTCAATAATACGACTAACCGCATGACGAAGTGCTTTCGATGGGATTGTTCCCCAGTGAGTACATCCGCCGCCAACATTATTGTAACGCTCTATAACAGCGACGTTTTTACCTTGTTTCACTAAACCCATCGCGGCTCCTTCCCCACCGGGACCTGAACCAATTACGATGGCATCAAAATGAGTATATTGCATAGAGGAAAGACCTATTTTCACACAAAATAACAACTCTATCTTAACATTGCTTGGTGTAATAACCCAATAAACATACGGTTTTTATCTCACTGTTGAGAAATAGATTAAGAAAATATCGGGTAATATCTTTAAGAGAACAATCACAGCAAACTTAGCTGAATCTGTTATATTTGCCACATGATAGAGTTGAGATAGTTCAGGATTGTTGTGAGTAACATAACCGGTGTTAGAGCAAAACAGAAAGAAAAAACTCGTCGTTCCCTGATTGAAGCCGCATTCAGCCAACTCAGTGCTGAGCGCAGTTTTACAAGTCTGAGTTTACGTGAAGTCGCTCGGGAAGCGGGAATTGCACCGACTTCCTTCTACCGGCATTTTCGGGATGTTGATGAGTTGGGGCTGACGATGGTGGATGAAAGCGGCCTCATGTTGCGCCAGCTAATGCGTCAAGCACGCCAACGCATTGCAAAGGGTGGCAGCGTCATTCGTACTTCTGTTTCGACATTTATGGAATTTATTGGCAATAATCCCAACGCCTTCCGATTATTGCTGCGCGAACGTTCAGGAACATCTGCTGAATTTCGTGCGGCTGTCGCACGAGAAATTCAACATTTTATTGCTGAACTGGCAGACTACCTTGAACAAGCAAGCCATATGCCACGTCACTTTACCGAAATTCAAGCAGAGGCGATGGTAACAATCGTATTCAGTGCAGGTGCAGAAGCGCTGGATATTGATGAGGAAAAAAGACGTCGTCTTGAAGAGCGCCTGGTTTTACAGCTTCGTATGATTTCTAAAGGCGCTTATTATTGGTATCGTCGTGAGCAAGAAAAAAATACTGTCCCTAAAGCGATCCCTAACCCCTCTGAATAATAATGAAAGGAGAATAATACGATGGAACAATACCGCCAAGATAAAAGCGCAATGTTGCTGGCCCTTATTGTTGGGTTGTCAACACATGGAACCTTCTCAGTATTTTTTAATTCGCATGTTCCTTTTTCCATTTTTCCGATTGTTTCACTGGCACTCGCCCTGTATTGCCTCCATCAACGTTATTTGAATTATCCAATGGCTGAAGGTTTGCCAAAATTAGTCACGGGTTGCTTCTTCTTAGGCATGTTTATGTACAGTGCGTTTATTCGGATGGAATATCCAGCGATTGGTTCTAACTTCTTGCCTGTTACGATTGGTACTGTTTTGGTGTTTTGGATTTACCTAAAAGCGAAAGGACGCAAGCAGCTGGCTATGTTGGCTTCAGGTAATCAGGGGTGATATTTCCTGTTAAAGTTTATAAAAACGCCACGAGGTTAACTCTCTGGTGGCGTTTTTCCGGGGGGATTAACCCCTTTTTTCCAGTAATACACCACATTCCATATGGTGGGTATAAGGGAATTGGTCAAAGAGAGCCAGTCTGCTGACTTTATGAGTTTGTGTCAGTGCTTCCAGATTATTGCTGAGGGTTTCCGGATTACAGGAAATGTACAGAATACGGGGATATGCCTGCACCATTTTAACGGTTTCTTCATCCAAACCACTACGTGGCGGGTCAACAAAGATGGTTTCGCATTGATAACTCTTTAAATCAATCCCTTGAAGTCGGTTGAATTCGCGTTCACCGTTCATCGCCTGTGTAAATTCTTCTGCCGACATTCGGATAATCTGTACATTATCAATCTGATTCGCAGCAATATTAAATTGAGCCGCGGCAACAGAAGGTTTGGCAATTTCTGTCGCCAATACCCGCTCAAAATTTTGTGCCAGTGCCAGAGAAAAATTACCATTGCCGCAATACAGTTCAAGCAAATCACCTGTAGAACCTTTGGTGATATCAATCGCCCATTCCAACATATGAATATTGATGCTGGCATTGGGTTGCGTGAAGCTGTTTTCAACCTGACGATAAATCATGGTGTTACCCGCAACCGGTAATTCTTCATCTATATAGTCATGATCGAGCATGATCTTGGTTTTTGATGCGCGCCCGATAATTTGGACATTAAAACCGTCTGCAATTAATTGGGTACGCAGCGCAATAGCCTGTTCGCGCCACTCATCCCCCAATTTTTTGTGGTAAAGCAGGGAAACAATGATTTTGTTGCTGCGGGTGGAGAGATAATCCACCTGAAATAATTTATGGCGTAATATAGGATTATTTTTTACGCCAGCAATAATTGCCTGCATCATGCTATTGATGAGCTGATTGGCAACGGGAAATTGATCAATGCGGATACGTTGTTTGGTCTGCTGATCAAACATAATGTGGTAGAGGTCATCTTCCTCATGCCAGATACGGAATTCTGCCCGCATTCTGTAATGTGATGCCGGGGAACGGAAAACTTCAGGCTCTGGTGCGCTGAATGAGGCCATCATTTCTTTCAGACGGTGGGCTTTCTCCATCAATTGATTTTCATAATTTTCCGTTGGCAAGGCATTCTGCATCATTGGGTTCTCGTAGGGTCGCGTTAAGAAAAATTTCCGAGCGGCATTTTAGGGCAAGCGGGAAGTATGTCCAGTTTTCTAGTGCATCATCACCTTTTTTTGATAATGGCGCCATTCTGGACAGCCTATTGGCTTCATCGTAGCATGACATTTTGTAGTCAGATGCCACTTTCTCGTTATAAATATCATGTTAAATAAAAAATCTATCCTTTTACCTGCTGTGTCTGTAGCAGTACTTTCTGGTTGGAGCGATCTTGCAACGGCTGATAATCAAGATCGGTTGATCGTGACGGCCAATCGCTTTAAACAACCGGTTTCTTCGGTTCTCGCGCCAATGACGGTAATTACCCGTGAAGAGATCGACCATTGGCAATCCAGTAGCTTGGTTGATGTCCTGCGTCGCTTGCCAGGTGTTGATATTGCCCAAAATGGCGGGATAGGCCAGTCCTCGTCTTTATTTATTCGTGGTACGAATTCAAACCATACACTCGTGCTGGTGGATGGGATTCTTTTAAATCAGGCAGATATCACTGGATCGGCTGATTTTGGACAGATCCCGATAGCTATGGTGCAAAGAATAGAATATATCCGAGGGGCTCGTTCTGCTGTGTATGGCTCTAATGCCATTGGTGGCGTTATTAATATCATCACAAAGAGAGAATCGCAGGGAACCACGTTGAATGCCGGGGTTGGTTCGAACGGATATCAAAACTATAACGGCTCAACTCAACAAAAACTTGGTGAAAATACCCTGCTCACTTCAGCCGCAGGTTATACCTATGCCAAAGGGTTTGATGTGATAGTTGATGGTGAAACAGGAAGGGAACGCCAGCCAGATCGCGATGGCTTTATGAGTAAGATGTTATGGCTGGAAATAGACCATAACTTCAATGAGCAAGCGAGTGGATTTGCTCGTGTTTATGGTTTTAATAACCGAACTGCTTATGATGCATGGAGTAAAGGAGACACTGATACTCGCCAACTGTTCAGTCGTACCTACGATGCTGGATTTCAATTCAATCAAGGTCGTTACTCTTCTCAATTCATCGCCAGTTATAGTCATGCGAAAGATTATCATCATGTCACTGGCGATGGACGTTATGGTAAAAATACCAGCCTGAGTGATTCCAAACAATATAATGTTCAGTGGGGAAATGTATGGCAGGCTGGCTATGGTGCGATCAGCAGTGGTGTGGATTGGAAGCGAGAATCAGTAGCCGCAGGCTCTAATAACACCGGCGAACAAAAAAGCGTTGATAACACCGGTGCGTATTTAACGGCGCAGCAAAAAATTCATGATTTCACATTGGAAGGCGCAGTACGCTCAGATCATCATTCTGAATATGGCTGGAATACAACTTGGCAAACTGGAGCCAGTTGGGAATTTATCGAGGGGTATCGTTTTATCACCTCCTATGCTACGGCATTTAAAGCACCGACTTTGGGCCAGCTTTATAGCCAATGGGGAAATGAAAGCCTTAAACCGGAAAAAAGTAAACAATGGGAAGGTGGGATAGAAGGAGTGACAGGGGAGCTTAATTGGCGTTTGTCTGTTTACCGTAATGACATTGAACAGTTAATAAATTTTGCCAATAATCGCTATGAAAATATTGGTAAGGCGAAAATTAAAGGGGCTGAATGGACAGGAACAATGGATACCGGCATATTTCAGCATCAATTGACTTTACAGTATGTCGATCCGCGTGGTGGCAATAATAAAAGATTAGCCCGTCGGGCCAAGCAGCAAGTGAAGTATCAATTGGATTGGGAAGCCTTCAATGTCGACTGGGGAGTTTCTTATCAATATATTGGTCAGCGTAATGACCAAGGGCATAAATTGGGTGGTGTAAGTTTATGGGATGTGAATGCCTCATATCCAATCACTGACCACCTGACAATACGTGCTAGAATAGCTAATCTGTTTGATAAAAATTATGAGACAGCCTATGGCTACCACACTCCAGGAAGAGAATACTACCTCACCGGCAGCTACAATTTCTGATTTAAACAAAACCGCCCGTCCAACAATTCTGGTTTTTGATTCCGGGGTGGGTGGTTTATCCGTCTATAAAGAGATTAGGCAGCTCTTGCCGGATCTCCACTATATATATGCATTCGATAATGAAGCATTCCCTTATGGCGAAAAAACGGCTGAAGTCATCGTTGAAAGAGTGGTGCAGGTTATTGAGGCTATCCAGAAAAAACACCCCTTAGCGATAGTTGTCATTGCTTGCAATACTGCCAGTACAGTCAGCTTACCCGCTTTGCGTGAGCGTTTTTCTTTTCCTGTTGTTGGAGTTGTGCCCGCAGTCAAACCTGCCGCCAAGCTGACGTGTAACCGTGTTGTGGGATTATTGGCAACGCGGGCTACGGTAAACCGTGACTATACCAAAGAATTAATCGCCCGATTCGCTACGCATTGCCAGATGCATCTAATAGGCTCAGCTGAGTTGGTGGAGTTAGCAGAAAGAAAGCTACACGGTAAAGATGTCCCGTTGGAAACTCTGGAGAAAATATTAAAGCCGTGGCTGAAAATGAAAGAACCACCGGATACCGTCATTTTGGGTTGTACACACTTTCCTTTGTTAGCAGAGGAACTTTCACAAGTCTTACCTAATGGAACAAGGTTAATTGATTCGGGGGCCGCAATTGCCCGCAGAACGGCCTGGCTGATTAAAAACTTGGAAGATTTGTTTTTAACAACGACAGATAATTTGGCTTATTGCACAAAAATAGACTCGGATAGCGAAGCCTTGCGCCCTATTTTATATGAATATGGCTTCTTATCGCTGGAAAAACTAGCAACCTAAGTAAAATTTGATGAAATAATCATCGGTCGGTAATTTTTTTGAAAAAAACTATTGTCACATCCGTAAAACTCCCTATAATGCGCCACCACTGACCGACGCTGAGCTGAGACATGCCGCTGAGGGAAGTGAGAGAAAAGCGAAAATAAACGCTTGACTCTGGAGGCGAAAAGCGTAAGATACGCAGCCTCGCAACCCGGAAGAGCCTTCCGGTTGCCCCGCTCTTTAACAACTGAATCAGACAATCTGTGTGGGCACTCGCAGGACACTATCAAACGCCGAAAGGCGAAAAGATTAAAGTCTTGAAGAGTGAACAACAGTTAATTCATTACGAACTAACAGTATAATTCTTTGAGCATCAAACACTTTTAATTGAAGAGTTTGATCATGGCTCAGATTGAACGCTGGCGGCAGGCCTAACACATGCAAGTCGAGCGGCAGCGGGAAGAAGCGTGCTTCTTTGCCGGCGAGCGGCGGACGGGTGAGTAATGTCTGGGGATCTGCCCGATGGAGGGGGATAACCACTGGAAACGGTGGCTAATACCGCATGACCTCTTGGGAGCAAAGTGGGGGACCTTCGGGCCTCACGCCATCGGATGAACCCAGATGGGATTAGCTAGTAGGCGGGGTAACGGCCCACCTAGGCGACGATCCCTAGCTGGTCTGAGAGGATGACCAGCCACACTGGGACTGAGACACGGCCCAGACTCCTACGGGAGGCAGCAGTGGGGAATATTGCACAATGGGCGCAAGCCTGATGCAGCCATGCCGCGTGTATGAAGAAGGCCTTCGGGTTGTAAAGTACTTTCAGCGGGGAGGAAGGCGTGAGTCTGAATACGGCTTACGATTGACGTTACCCGCAGAAGAAGCACCGGCTAACTCCGTGCCAGCAGCCGCGGTAATACGGAGGGTGCAAGCGTTAATCGGAATTACTGGGCGTAAAGCGCACGCAGGCGGTCAATTAAGTTAGATGTGAAATCCCCGGGCTTAACCCGGGAACGGCATCTAAGACTGGTTGGCTAGAGTCTCGTAGAGGGGGGTAGAATTCCACGTGTAGCGGTGAAATGCGTAGAGATGTGGAGGAATACCGGTGGCGAAGGCGGCCCCCTGGACGAAGACTGACGCTCAGGTGCGAAAGCGTGGGGAGCAAACAGGATTAGATACCCTGGTAGTCCACGCTGTAAACGATGTCGATTTGGAGGTTGTGCCCCTGAGGCGTGGCTTCCGGAGCTAACGCGTTAAATCGACCGCCTGGGGAGTACGGTCGCAAGATTAAAACTCAAATGAATTGACGGGGGCCCGCACAAGCGGTGGAGCATGTGGTTTAATTCGATGCAACGCGAAGAACCTTACCTACTCTTGACATCCACGGAATTTGGCAGAGATGCTGAAGTGCCTTCGGGAACCGTGAGACAGGTGCTGCATGGCTGTCGTCAGCTCGTGTTGTGAAATGTTGGGTTAAGTCCCGCAACGAGCGCAACCCTTATCCTTTGTTGCCAGCACGTGATGGTGGGAACTCAAGGGAGACTGCCGGTGATAAACCGGAGGAAGGTGGGGATGACGTCAAGTCATCATGGCCCTTACGAGTAGGGCTACACACGTGCTACAATGGCAGATACAAAGAGAAGCGACCTCGCGAGAGCAAGCGGAACTCATAAAGTCTGTCGTAGTCCGGATTGGAGTCTGCAACTCGACTCCATGAAGTCGGAATCGCTAGTAATCGTAGATCAGAATGCTACGGTGAATACGTTCCCGGGCCTTGTACACACCGCCCGTCACACCATGGGAGTGGGTTGCAAAAGAAGTAGGTAGCTTAACCTTCGGGAGGGCGCTTACCACTTTGTGATTCATGACTGGGGTGAAGTCGTAACAAGGTAACCGTAGGGGAACCTGCGGTTGGATCACCTCCTTACCTAAAGATAGTGGATTTTGTGCAGTGCCCACACAGATTGTCTGATGAAAGAAGAATGAGCAGCGTCTGCGAAGAAGACTTGATGTCCCCTTCGTCTAGAGGCCTAGGACACCGCCCTTTCACGGCGGTAACAGGGGTTCGAATCCCCTAGGGGACGCCACTTTGCTCAGGCCCTGGGTGAAAGACGGTGCCAGTCGATATTGCTAAGCGTGGCTTGCGAGCCGGTTTAGCAATATTTTGCTCTTTAACAATCTGGAACAAGCTGAAAATTTGAAACAATCAGCTTATCGTCAGCGACGGTAAGACTGATGAGTCTCTCAATAGACTCCAACCTGAAGACACCTTCGGGTTGTGAGGTTAAGCGACTAAGCGTACACGGTGGATGCCTAGGCAGTCAGAGGCGATGAAGGACGTGCTAATCTGCGAAAAGCGCCGGTAAGGTGATATGAACCGCTATAGCCGGCGATGTCCGAATGGGGAAACCCAGTGCAATCCGTTGCACTATCGTTTGATGAATTCATAGTCAAGCGAGGCGAACCGGGGGAACTGAAACATCTCAGTACCCCGAGGAAAAGAAATCAACCGAGATTCCCCCAGTAGCGGCGAGCGAACGGGGAGGAGCCCAGAACCAGCAACGGCTTGTGTGTCAGTGGAAACGCCTGGAAAGGCGTGCAGTAAAGGGTGATAGCCCCGTACACGAAGATGCACAGGCCGGGAGTTCGATGAGTAGGGCGGGACACGTGGTATCCTGTCTGAACATGGGGGGACCATCCTCCAAGGCTAAATACTCCTGACTGACCGATAGTGAACCAGTACCGTGAGGGAAAGGCGAAAAGAACCCCGGCGAGGGGAGTGAAAGAGAACCTGAAACCGTGTACGTACAAGCAGTGGGAGCACCCCTTGTGGGTGTGACTGCGTACCTTTTGTATAATGGGTCAGCGACTTATATTCTGTAGCAAGGTTAACCGCATAGGGGAGCCGCAGGGAAACCGAGTCTTAACTGGGCGTTAAGTTGCAGGGTATAGACCCGAAACCCGGTGATCTAGCCATGGGCAGGTTGAAGGTTGGGTAACACTAACTGGAGGACCGAACCGACTAATGTTGAAAAATTAGCGGATGACTTGTGGCTGGGGGTGAAAGGCCAATCAAACCGGGAGATAGCTGGTTCTCCCCGAAAGCTATTTAGGTAGCGCCTCGTGAATTCATCTTCGGGGGTAGAGCACTGTTTCGGCTAGGGGGTCATCCCGACTTACCAACCCGATGCAAACTGCGAATACCGAAGAATGTTATCACGGGAGACACACGGCGGGTGCTAACGTCCGTCGTGAAGAGGGAAACAACCCAGACCGCCAGCTAAGGTCCCCAAGTCATGGTTAAGTGGGAAACGAAGTGGGAAGGCTCAGACAGCCAGGATGTTGGCTTAGAAGCAGCCATCATTTAAAGAAAGCGTAATAGCTCACTGGTCGAGTCGGCCTGCGCGGAAGATGTAACGGGGCTAAACCATGCACCGAAGCTGCGGCAGCGACACGTTTGTGTTGTTGGGTAGGGGAGCGTTCTGTAAGCCGTTGAAGGTGGCCTGTGAGGGCCGCTGGAGGTATCAGAAGTGCGAATGCTGACATAAGTAACGATAAAGCGGGTGAAAAACCCGCTCGCCGGAAGACCAAGGGTTCCTGTCCAACGTTAATCGGGGCAGGGTGAGTCGACCCCTAAGGCGAGGCCGAAAGGCGTAGTCGATGGGAAACAGGTTAATATTCCTGTACTCGGTGTTACTGCGAAGGGGGGACGGAGAAGGCTAGGCCAGCCGGGCGACGGTTTGTCCCGGTTTAAGCGTGTAGGTGGGGCGTCTTGGTAAATCCGGACGGCCAATAACACTGAGGCGTGATGACGAGGCACTACGGTGCTGAAGTGGTTGATGCCCTGCTTCCAGGAAAAGCCTCTAAGCTCCAGGTAACATTGAATCGTACCCCAAACCGACACAGGTGGTCAGGTAGAGAATACTCAGGCGCTTGAGAGAACTCGGGTGAAGGAACTAGGCAAAATGGTGCCGTAACTTCGGGAGAAGGCACGCTGGCGTCAGGTGAAGGGACTTGCTCCCGGAGCCGAGGCCAGTCGCAGATACCAGCTGGCTGCAACTGTTTAATAAAAACACAGCACTGTGCAAACACGAAAGTGGACGTATACGGTGTGACGCCTGCCCGGTGCTGGAAGGTTAATTGATGGGGTTAGCGGCAACGCGACGCTCTTGATCGAAGCCCCAGTAAACGGCGGCCGTAACTATAACGGTCCTAAGGTAGCGAAATTCCTTGTCGGGTAAGTTCCGACCTGCACGAATGGCGTAATGATGGCCAGGCTGTCTCCACCCGAGACTCAGTGAAATTGAACTCGCTGTGAAGATGCAGTGTACCCGCGGCAAGACGGAAAGACCCCGTGAACCTTTACTATAGCTTGACACTGAACCTTGAGCCTTGATGTGTAGGATAGGTGGGAGGCCCGGAAGTGCGGACGCCAGTCTGCATGGAGCCATCCTTGAAATACCACCCTTGAATGTTTGATGTTCTAACGTCGGCCCGTTATCCGGGTCGCGGACAGTGTCTGGTGGGTAGTTTGACTGGGGCGGTCTCCTCCCAAAGCGTAACGGAGGAGCACGAAGGTTAGCTAATCACGGTCGGACATCGTGAGGTTAGTGCAAAGGCATAAGCTAGCTTGACTGCGAGAGTGACGGCTCGAGCAGGTACGAAAGTAGGTCTTAGTGATCCGGTGGTTCTGAATGGAAGGGCCATCGCTCAACGGATAAAAGGTACTCCGGGGATAACAGGCTGATACCGCCCAAGAGTTCATATCGACGGCGGTGTTTGGCACCTCGATGTCGGCTCATCACATCCTGGGGCTGAAGTAGGTCCCAAGGGTACGGCTGTTCGCCGTTTAAAGTGGTACGCGAGCTGGGTTTAGAACGTCGTGAGACAGTTCGGTCCCTATCTGCCGTGGGCGTTGGAAGATTGAAAGGGGCTGCTCCTAGTACGAGAGGACCGGAGTGGACGCACCACTGGTGTTCGGGTTGTCATGCCAATGGCATTGCCCGGTAGCTACGTGCGGAAGAGATAACCGCTGAAAGCATCTAAGCGGGAAACTTGCCTTGAGATGAGTCTTCCCTGACTCCTTGAGAGTCCTAAAGGAACGTTCGAGACGAGGACGTGGATAGGCTGGGTGTGTAAGCGTTGCGAGACGTTGAGCTAACCAGTACTAATGAACCGTGCGGCTTAACCTGACAACACCGAAGGTGTTTTGTGGAGTATAAAGAAGAGACGGGTTTCAGATGAGAGAAAACAGCTTGTTCGGGATTGAAAACAGGATTTGTCTGGCGGCAATAGCGCGGTGGTCCCACCTGACCCCATGCCGAACTCAGTAGTGAAACGCCGTAGCGCCGATGGTAGTGTGGGGTCTCCCCATGTGAGAGTAGGGAACTGCCAAGCTTTATATCCAAGTCAAAAGGCCACTCTAGCGAGTGGCCTTTTGCCAGACTGCTGACAAACCGCGTTGAAACCATACCATTGCCGTCTCCATTATCAATCCTCCTCTTCGGTTTTTTTCTGATTTATGCCCAATATGCCTCTTTTTCAGTCCGTGATGGGATGTTTGACCGATTACATCCACGGCTGAATCCCAGGTAAAGCCAACAAAGCGCAGCCACCAGTAACGCTATCTTCTTGATATTTTGCGCGGTGGCCGCTAACAGGCACTGTATCTGCACTTTCAGCAACCCGCGAAAATGGGCGTAACGATGCCCGTGATGCTGTTTGGCATCTGCAAAACTGCGCTCTATCGTTTCTTTTCGTCGCTTATGCATTTTTTTGCCCCACGGCGTCAACCGAATGTATTGAGCCTTTTCTTTACTTGCTTCCCAGATGTGTCGCGTGATGGCTTTTCCCTTTTTAGCCCGTGTGCAGGCCGCCCGCAATGGACAGTTCTGACAAATGCCGGCGGCTGTTTGGTAATGGCGGTATCCCTGGCGGTCGGTGGTGGTATAAATCAGCTTTTTGCCCTGCGGGCAGGCATAGCAATCTTGTTGCGGATCATAAATAAACTGTTTCTTTTGGAACGTATTGGGGTCCTTGTTTGGACGACGATAGCTGATGACCGGGGTGAGGCCCAGTTGCAGGGTCAGGTGGCAAATGGGGCGGTAAAATAGCCGGCATCCAGCACGATAGCGACCGGGTTAAGCGGAAAATGGGCCAACTGACGTTTCAGACGCCCAATCAACGGCTGGCTGTCATGGACATTGCCTGCGGTGGCGTAAGTATCCATGATAATATTGGCTTTCCCGTCCACGGTACGGTGGTCGAGATAGAAAAATCCTGTCGGTTTGTTCGTCCGGTGCATAAAACCGCTTTCCGGGTCAGTCGTACTGACTTTTATCTGTTTTTGCCGTTCCTTGTGGGTTGGCGTCAACTTTTTTTCCGGATTGAGCCCGGTCTTCACTTACGGCCTGTTCCAACTCGTCCAGATAGGCGCCCGGAAGAACAGGACGCTGGAGGCGCTCAGTTTTATGGGGATTGGCACTGGCTTTCAGATGGGTGCTGTCCGTATAGAGCACCCGCCCGCCCACAAAACCGCGGCGGATAGCCTGTTCGACAATATTGTCAAAAATGGATTGGAACACCTCGGAGTGGTTGAAGCGACGTCGCCGATTTTGGCTGAGGGTAGAGGCATCAGGGACTTTTTCAGTCAACCCCAGCCGCAAAAACCAGCGGTAGGCCATATTCACCTGGATCTCCTGAACCAACCGGCGTTCACTGGGGATCCCAAATAAATAGCCCAGTAACATCATTTTAATCAGCATCACCGGATCGATAGCCGAACGGCCATTATTTTGGCAATACAACGGGGCGACTAAATCTCGGATAAATTCGAAATCAAGGGCGGCATCGACTTTGCGAACCAGATGGTTTTGGGAGACGAGGTCATCAAGTGAGAGTGTTTCGGGCGGAAACGTCCGGGGAGAGGGAACTCTTAACATGGCGGCAGCTCCGTCGGGTGAACGGAATTTGATTAAAGCAAAGTACCGGATAAAAAACCAGCACTTTGTCAATAATCTGTCAAAAGGCCACTCTAGCGAGTGGCCTTTTGCATTTCTAATTCTCTTATATTTTTATTAGCAGATAGGTATTGGGTAACTACTTACTTATCTTTCAAATATAGAGTTTGATAGACTACAGTCAAAATTACTTATTGAGCTTGAAGTAAATGTCTGTCAGCCAAACTTACCAACTAAAAGCGTTCAACACATTTAATATACCAGCTTATGCTGAATATATTGGCATAGCGACCTCTATTGAATCTCTCCTGTCTTTGTGGCAAGCGGCAAAAGAAAAAACACACCCTATTTTATTGTTGGGAGGAGGGAGCAACATCCTTTTTACCGAAAATTTTAAAGGGACTGTGATCCTAAACCGAATTCTTGGTATTGAAATACAAGAATCGGATACTGCATGGCATATTCATGTTGGTGCGGGTGAGAACTGGCATCAACTGATCATCTCTTTGCTTAATCAACAAATTTACGGTTTGGAAAACTTAGCGTTGATTCCCGGAAATGTAGGTTCTGCCCCCATTCAAAATATTGGCGCATATGGCGTTGAATTTAAAGACGTCTGTGAGTATGTGGATCTTATTGAGCTGAAAACGGGAAATTCAATACGTTTAATGGCCAATATATGCCAATTTGGCTATAGAGACAGTATATTCAAACATCAATATAAAGATGGTTACGCTATTATTGCCGTCGGCTTACGTTTGAATAAAATCTGGGAGCCAACATTAACTTATGGTGGTTTGGCTAAATTCTCGCGAGAAGATGTGACTCCAGAGCAAATATTTAATATGGTGTGTGACATTCGCCAGAGTAAATTACCTGATCCTGCAATAATGGGTAACGCGGGAAGTTTCTTTAAAAACCCTATTATATCAGCTGCATTGGCTCAGAAAATTAAATTTACATACCCAGATTGTCCCCAGTATTGCGTTAATGAACATAGTATGAAGATTGCAGCAGGTTGGTTGATTGAACAGTGCGATTTAAAAGGATATTCCGTTGGTGATGCGGCTGTTCATACAAACCAGGCATTGGTACTAATTAATAAAGGAAGCGCCACAGGGCAGGACATTATTGCATTAGCTGCTTATGTACGAAATAAAGTGGCAGAAAAGTTTAATATTCATTTAGAACCTGAAGTACGCTTTATCGGTAGTGAAGGTGAGATAGATGCAGTGGAATGTATTTCATGAAAGATATTAGTATTCCGTTAAAATTAATTAAATTTTTATCAGATGGTGAAGTTCATTCTGGGCAGCAACTTGGTCAAGAATTGGGAATGAGCCGGGCAGGAATTAATAAACATATCCAGACAATCCGTGAGTGGGGAGTAGAAGTTTTGACTCTTCCGGGTAAAGGTTACTGCTTTCCAACCTCAATGGACCTTCTTGATAGCGAAATTATTGCGGATTATCTTCCAAATGATCACATTGAGGTAATCCCTGTTATTGATTCAACTAATCAGTATCTGCTGGAGAAGCTACCTGGGCTTAATTCAGGTGATTCCTGTGTTGCAGAATATCAGTATGCAGGGAGAGGGCGTCGAGGCAGGCAATGGATTTCAGCATTTGGGCGGAACTTATATTTATCCATGTACTGGCGCTTGGAGCAAGGGCCGGCAGCAGCAATAGGTTTAAGTTTAGTTGTTGGTATCGTGATTGCAGAAGTACTTAATCGTCAGGGAGCGAAAAAAGTAAAGGTAAAATGGCCAAATGATTTGTATTTAGATGATAAAAAACTTGCAGGAATATTAGTTGAGTTGACAGGAAAAACAGGGGATGCGGCTCAAATTGTTATCGGGATAGGTATCAATATTTCGATAAGTAATGAGCAACAGAAAATAATTAATCAACAATCGACCAGTTTATTGCATACAGGTATGACAGTTGAGCGGAATAAATTAGTTGCTGAAATTATCATCGAACTTAAAAAAGCGCTCATTCAGTTTGAAAAAGAAGGGCTATCTCCTTTCATTTCGAGATGGTTTGAATTAGATAATTTTATTAATCGACATGTGAAACTAATTATTGGTGATCAAGAAACTTGTGGAATTGCCCGGGGAATTGACCAACAAGGTGCATTGCTTCTTGATATTAATGGTATGGTTACACCTTATATTGGCGGTGAAATTTCTTTGAGAGGGATATGACTGCAAAGCCGGAATTAAATTACTTCCGGCTATTTAATTATTTTCTTAATCTGACACTCTCAATTGCGTGATTGGCACCCTTTGTCATAATCAAGCTGGCGCGTTCTCTGGTTGGTAAAATGTTTTGCTGTAAATTCAATCCATTAATTTCCTGCCAAATATTGGATGCAACGTTGACAGCTTCTTCTGTAGTTAATTTTGAATAGTTATGGAAGTAGGAGTCTGGATCGGAAAACGCCCCTTTTCGAAACTTAAGAAAACGACTGATGTACCACTCTTCGAGTAATTTTTCTGATGCATCAACATAAATTGAAAAGTCAACAAAATCAGAAACAAATACATGATGTGGTTCATGTGGGTAATCCATACCACTTTGTAACACGTTTAAGCCTTCAAGAATCAAAATATCGGGTTTTTCAATGATAATCTGTTCATTTGGGACAATATCATAGCTGAGATGTGAATATACAGGAGCGGTAACCTGTTCGGCGCCTGATTTGATATCCGCGACAAATTTGACCAGACCTCGCATATCATAGGATTCAGGGAATCCCTTTTTTTTCATTAAGCCACGTTCATTCAATATGTTATTAGAATGTAAAAAGCCATCGGTTGTGACTAATTTGACGCGGCGATGCTCGGGCCAGCGACTTAATAACGCCTGTAATAAGCGTGCGGTTGTACTTTTTCCTACGGCAACACTACCTGCAATACCAATAACGTAAGGTATTTTTTGCCTCGAAGTTCCTAAAAATTGATCAAGAACAGCCTGCCGTCGTAGGTTGGAACTGATATAAAAATTAAGTAGGCGAGATAATGGAAGATAGATCTCAACCACTTCATCTATTGAAATTTCTTCATTAATCCCTTTTAAAGCGGTTACTTCTTCTTCTGTTAATGTTAAAGGCACTGAGTCACGTAATGTTGCCCAATGCTCACGATCAAATTGTAAATATGGGGTCGTCAAAAAAGCTTCTTTCTTATTCATAAGTCAACATTTGCCTGTCAATGCAGGTTGGACAGGTTGTTGAGAACACCTGTATCCGACAAAAAATAAATCTCATCATATCGGTTGAACAATCGTAGGCGTAGATTTTTTTATGATTTTCGTGATTTTTTTGATAGCAAAGGCAAAAAGTGCAAAAAAATGTTCTATTTTTTATAACAACTTTATCTCGATATTGACCATTTTATTTCTTTTTTCAAAACAAAGAGGAAAAAAGCAGGAGAGATTTGCAAAAAGAAATCACCAAATGTATTTAACGATTCTTTTGTTATAAGATCTTCTTGTTTATTGTTTGAACTAATTTTTTTGAAAAAATAACCAAAATCATCGAAAGTGAGCGTTTTATGAGCAAAAGAACAAAAAAAGCAATTTTTTTGTTGCATCATGGGCCAACTCTACCTAGAATGCGCAGCACTTGATGCCGGCATAGCTCAGATGGTAGAGCAACTGACTTGTAATCAGTAGGTCCCGAGTTCGATTCTTGGTGCCGGCACCAATTAAAAATTTGGAAAGGTGGGGTTCCCGAGCGGCCAAAGGGAGCAGACTGTAAATCTGCCGTCACAGACTTCGAAGGTTCGAATCCTTCCCCCACCACCATTAACCAGTTTTAATCTTGAGTGTTCTGCTCGAGTCATACTCCAGAAGAACCACTTGAGTTACATGTATAGCTGATTAAAGTCAGGTAGCCGAGTTCATGCGGGCATCGTATAATGGCTATTACCTCAGCCTTCCAAGCTGATGATGCGGGTTCGATTCCCGCTGCCCGCTCCAAGTATGTGCTGATATAGCTCAGTTGGTAGAGCACACCCTTGGTAAGGGTGAGGTCGGCAGTTCGAATCTGCCTATCAGCACCACTTCCCCTGTTCTTGCCTCCTGAATTTCTTCATGTAACTATCTAAATCTAACAAGCAATTGCTTGGTTGATGTGGTTAAGCCACCGATTCCGTGTTTTAGAGGGACAACCTAATGTCTAAAGAAAAGTTTGAACGTTCAAAACCGCACGTTAACGTTGGTACTATCGGCCACGTTGACCACGGTAAAACTACCCTGACTGCTGCAATCACCACCGTTCTGGCAAAAACCTACGGCGGTAGCGCTCGTGCATTCGATCAGATCGATAACGCACCAGAAGAAAAAGCGCGTGGTATCACCATCTCTACTTCTCACGTAGAATACGATACCCCAACTCGCCACTACGCACACGTAGATTGCCCAGGCCACGCCGACTATGTTAAAAACATGATCACTGGTGCTGCTCAGATGGACGGTGCGATCCTGGTTGTTGCTGCAACTGATGGCCCAATGCCACAGACTCGTGAGCACATCCTGCTGGGTCGTCAGGTAGGCGTTCCATACATCATCGTGTTCCTGAACAAATGTGACATGGTTGATGATGAAGAGCTGCTGGAACTGGTAGAAATGGAAGTACGTGAGCTGCTGTCTCAGTACGATTTCCCAGGCGACGACACTCCAATCATCCGTGGTTCTGCTCTGAAAGCGCTGGAAGGCGAAGCTGAGTGGGAAGCGAAAATCATCGAACTGGCTGACGCACTGGATTCTTACATCCCAGAACCAGAGCGTGACATTGACAAGCCATTCCTGCTGCCAATCGAAGACGTATTCTCCATCTCCGGCCGTGGTACTGTAGTTACCGGTCGTGTTGAGCGCGGTATCGTTAAAGTTGGTGACGAAGTTGAAATCGTTGGTATCAGAGAAACCACTAAAACCACTTGTACTGGCGTTGAAATGTTCCGCAAACTGCTGGACGAAGGCCGTGCGGGTGAGAACGTTGGTGTTCTGCTGCGTGGTACTAAGCGTGACGAAATCGAACGTGGTCAGGTTCTGGCTAAACCAGGTTCAATCAAACCACACACCCAGTTCGAATCTGAAGTGTATATCCTGAGCAAAGATGAAGGTGGCCGTCATACTCCATTCTTCAAAGGTTACCGTCCACAGTTCTACTTCCGTACAACTGACGTAACCGGTACTATCGAACTGCCAGAAGGCGTTGAGATGGTAATGCCAGGTGACAACATCAACATGATCGTTACTCTGATTGCTCCAATCGCAATGGACGAAGGTCTGCGTTTCGCAATCCGTGAAGGCGGCCGTACTGTTGGTGCTGGTGTTGTTGCTAAAGTTATTGCTTAATCTTTGATTATAAAAAGATTATAAAAAGAGGAGCTTAGGCTCCTCTTTTTTTATACAAGCCACTAATCAAGCCACCAATGAAGGTGGCTTTTGTTTTATCTTAAAACAAAATAAAAACAAAAATTGAAATGAGATTTATTTCTATTTACACTTGGTCGGGTGATGTTTATTTTGTAAGCATAGGCGTTTTAGGTACGGGTATTTTATCTAACCTGAATCGTTACTTAAGAATGTAAATAGTTAAAAGAGTGCTTCCATGTATGTCTGTCTCTGCAATGCAGTAAGTGATAAAACCATACGCAACGCTGTTCACCAGCGACATGTGCGTTCCATTAGGGAATTAAGAAGCTTTGTTCCTGTGGGAAATGATTGTGGAAAATGTATACGGCAGGCACGCGAAATCATCAATGAGGAGATTGCTCTACTGCCTCCAATAAATAATGTTGCGTAAAATAAATACAATTTCCTTGCAATTACTCTGCCAAATTAGTACTACACTGTAGTAACTGGAAGCGGAGGAATTTGTTATGAAAGGTGATAAAAAAATAATTGCACATTTGAACAAACTTCTTGGTAATGAGCTTGTCGCTATTAATCAATACTTTCTACATGCCCGAATGTTCAAAAATTGGGGTTTGTTGCGTTTAAACGAAGCTGAATATCGCGAATCTATTGATGAGATGAAGCATGCTGATAAGTTTATTGAGCGCATTCTCTTCTTAGAGGGTATCCCTAATTTGCAAGACTTAGGTAAACTCAATATCGGAGAAGACGTAGAAGAAATGTTGCAATCTGATTTGGAGTTAGAGCTACGAGGTGTAAAGGATCTCAAAGAAGCCATAGCATATGCTGATTCAGTTCATGACTATGTCAGCAGAGACTTAATGATAGAGGTGCTTTCTGAGGAAGAAAATCATATCGATTGGTTGGAAACTCAACTTGAACTCATAACTCGAATTGGCATACAAAATTATACTCAGTCTCAGTCTCAGCTCAGTGAAGAAGAATAGCTATCATTTAAATTAGACGCCCTATAATTTGCTACATACATTTTGTTACATACATATAGGGCGTTACCTGCTTCCCACTTTCTTTCCTCCCTTGTGCGCAATTTTTTGAATAGATTTCATCCTTAATCTTGCTTTGCAGGTAAATTCACGTATAATGCGCGAGCTTACCTACGTGGTAGGACTGATTTTATCAGTAATGCGCGGTGATTTACCGCCATTAAAATACTCCCGATATGGGGGTTATACATTGAACGATTACACTCCCCCATCAATCGAAATGGGTGTGAGGAGTAATTATTTACGTTTATAAAATAGTTGGAGCTCTGGTCTCATGCAGAACCAAAGAATCCGTATCCGCCTGAAAGCATTTGATCATCGTTTGATCGATCAATCAACTGCGGAAATCGTAGAGACCGCTAAGCGCACTGGTGCGCAGGTTCGCGGTCCGATCCCGCTACCGACTCGTAAAGAGCGTTTTACCGTTCTGATTTCTCCGCACGTTAACAAAGATGCGCGGGATCAGTACGAAATTCGCACTCACAAGCGTCTGGTTGACATCGTTGAGCCAACCGAGAAAACCGTTGATGCTCTGATGCGTCTGGATCTGGCTGCCGGTGTAGACGTGCAGATCAGCCTGGGTTAATCAGGTCATTGAACGATTGAGAGGTTGAAACAATGATTGGTTTAGTCGGTAAAAAAGTGGGTATGACTCGCATCTTCACTGAAGATGGCGTTTCAATCCCTGTAACTGTTATCGAAATCGAAGATAACCGTGTAACTCAAGTTAAAAGCAATGAGACTGACGGTTATCGTGCAATTCAGGTAACGACTGGTAGCAAAAAAGCTAACCGCGTTAATAAATCTGAAGCAGGTCATTTCGCTAAAGCTGGCGTTGAAGCTGGCCGCATCCTGCGTGAATTCCGTCTGTCAGAAAGCGATGCTGAGTTCACTGTAGGTCAAAGCATTAGCGTTGAAATTTTCGCTGACGTTAAGAAAGTTGACGTTACTGGTACATCTAAAGGTAAAGGTTTCGCGGGTACTGTTAAACGCTGGAACTTCCGCACTCAAGATGCTACCCATGGTAACTCCTTGTCCCACCGTGTTCCGGGTTCTATCGGTCAGAACCAGACTCCGGGCAAGGTATTCAAAGGCAAGAAAATGGCAGGCCAACTAGGTAATGAACGTGTAACCGTTCAGAGCTTAGATGTAGTACGTGTTGACGCTGAGCGTAACCTGCTGCTGGTCAAAGGTGCTGTTCCAGGTGCAACGAACAGTAACCTGATCGTAAAACCGGCTGTCAAGGCGTAACGTCGAGGAGATAGGAATGGAATTGGTAATGAAAGACGCGCAAAGCGCGCTGACTGTTTCCGAAACTACCTTCGGGCGTGATTTCAATGAAGCGCTTGTGCATCAAGTAGTTGTTGCGTATGCAGCTGGTGCTCGTCAAGGTACTCGTGCTCAGAAAACTCGTGCTGAAGTTTCTGGTTCAGGTAAAAAACCATGGCGTCAGAAAGGCACTGGCCGTGCGCGTTCTGGTTCAATTAAGAGCCCAATTTGGCGCTCTGGTGGTGTAACTTTCGCAGCGAAACCACAGGACCACAGTCAAAAAGTTAATAAAAAGATGTACCGCGGTGCTCTGAAAAGCATTCTGTCTGAATTGGTACGTCAAGATCGTCTGATCGTTGTCGAGAAGTTCTCTGTTGAAGCACCTAAAACTAAGTTGCTGGTACAGAAATTGAAAGAAATGGCTCTGGAAGACGTGCTGATTATCACTGGCGAAGTTGATGAGAACCTGTTCTTAGCAGCTCGCAACCTGTACAAGGTTGACGTTCGTGATGCAGCAGGTATCGATCCAGTTAGCCTGATCGCCTTCGACAAAGTGGTTATGACTGCTGAAGCTGTGAAGCAAGTTGAGGAGATGCTGGCATGATCCGTGAAGAACGTCTGCTGAAAGTACTGCGCGCGCCGCACGTATCTGAAAAAGCTTCTACTGCGATGGAAAAAACCAATACCATCGTTCTCAAAGTTGCGAAAGACGCGACTAAAGCAGAGATCAAAGCTGCCGTACAGAAACTGTTTGAAGTTGAAGTTGAAGGTGTGAACACTTTGCTGGCTAAAGGTAAAGTAAAACGCCACGGTCAGCGTGTTGGTCGTCGTAGCGACTGGAAAAAAGCTTACGTCACCCTGAAAGAAGGCCAGAATTTGGACTTCGTTGGCGGCGCTGAGTAAGTCGGAGGAGTAAAGAACAATGGCAGTTGTTAAATGTAAACCTACGTCTCCGGGTCGCCGCCACGTTGTTAAAGTGGTTAACCCTGAGCTGCATAAGGGTAAACCTTATGCTCCGTTGTTAGAAAAAAACAACAAAACTGGTGGTCGTAACAACAATGGTCGCATTACCACTCGTCATATTGGTGGTGGCCATAAGCAGCACTATCGTCTGGTTGACTTTAAACGCAATAAAGACGGTATCCCTGCTGTTGTTGAGCGTCTGGAATATGATCCAAACCGTTCAGCAAACATCGCACTGGTTCTGTATAAAGACGGCGAACGCCGTTATATCCTTGCGCCTAAAGGCCTGAAAGCAGGTGATCAAATCCAGTCTGGTGCTGATTCAGCAATCAAAGCTGGTAACACACTGCCAATGCGCAATATCCCGGTTGGTTCTACTGTTCATAACATAGAAATGAAACCAGGAAAAGGTGGCCAGCTGGCTCGTTCAGCAGGTGCTTATGCTCAGATCGTTGCTCGTGATGGTTCTTATGTGACCCTGCGTCTGCGTTCTGGTGAAATGCGTAAAGTGCTGTCTGACTGCCGTGCTACTTTAGGTGAAGTTGGTAACGCTGAGCACATGCTGCGTGTTCTGGGTAAAGCTGGTGCAAGCCGCTGGCGTGGTGTTCGTCCTACCGTTCGTGGTACGGCGATGAACCCAGTAGACCATCCACATGGTGGTGGTGAAGGTCGTAACTTTGGTAAACACCCAGTAACTCCATGGGGCATTCAGACCAAAGGTAAGAAGACCCGTAGCAACAAACGTACTGATCAATATATCGTACGTCGCCGTTCTAAAAAATAATTAGAGGATAAGCCATGCCACGTTCTCTCAAGAAAGGTCCATTTATTGACCTGCACTTGCTGAAGAAGGTAGAGAAAGCGGTGGAAAGCGGAGACAAAAAGCCTATTAAGACTTGGTCCCGTCGTTCAACGATCTTTCCTAACATGATCGGTTTGACCATCGCTGTCCATAATGGTCGTCAGCATGTTCCAGTTTTTGTTTCCGACGAAATGGTTGGTCACAAACTGGGTGAATTCGCGCCGACCCGTACTTATCGCGGCCATGCGGCCGATAAAAAGGCCAAAAAGCGCTAAGGTAGGAGGAAGAGATGGAAACTATCGCTAAACATCGCCACGCTCGTTCTTCTGCTCAGAAGGTTCGCCTTGTGGCTGACCTGATCCGCGGTAAGAAAGTGTCGCAAGCTCTGGAAACTCTGACCTATACCAACAAGAAAGCTGCTGGTTTAGTGAAGAAAGTACTTGAGTCTGCTATTGCTAACGCAGAACACAACGATGGCGCTGACATCGATGATCTGAAAGTCGCGAAGATTTTCGTAGACGAAGGCCCAACAATGAAGCGCATTATGCCTCGTGCAAAAGGCCGTGCAGATCGTATCCTGAAGCGCACCAGCCACATTACTGTGGTTGTGTCCGATCGCTGAGACTCTGGAGACTAGCAATGGGTCAGAAAGTACATCCTAATGGTATTCGTCTGGGGATTGTCAAACCTTGGAACTCTACCTGGTATGCGAATACCAAAGAATTCGCTGACAACCTGGACAGTGACTTTAAAGTTCGCCAGTACTTGAACAAAGAACTGGTTAAAGCATCAATTTCACGTATTGTTATCGAACGTCCTGCGAAAAGCATCCGTGTGACTATTCATACTGCTCGCCCAGGTATCGTAATCGGTAAAAAAGGTGAAGACGTAGAAAAACTGCGTAAAGCTGTAGCGGATATCGCTGGCGTTCCTGCGCAGATTAATATTGCCGAAGTGCGTAAACCTGAACTGGACGCAAAACTGGTTGCTGACAGCATCAGCTCCCAGCTGGAGCGTCGTGTTATGTTCCGCCGTGCTATGAAACGTGCGGTACAGAACGCTATGCGTCTGGGCGCGAAAGGCATCAAAGTGGAAGTCAGTGGCCGTCTGGGCGGTGCTGAAATTGCGCGTACTGAATGGTATCGTGAAGGTCGTGTACCTCTGCACACTCTGCGTGCAGACATCGACTACAATACTTCTGAAGCGCACACCACTTATGGTGTAATCGGCGTTAAGGTATGGATCTTCAAAGGTGAGATCCTGGGTGGTATGGCTGCAGTTGAACAGGCGGAAAAACCGGCTGCGCAACCTAAAAAGCAGCAGCGTAAAGGCCGCAAGTAAGGAGAGTCGCTGATGTTACAACCAAAGCGTACGAAATTCCGCAAGGTGCACAAAGGCCGCAACCGTGGTCTGGCTGCAGGTGCGGATGTTAGCTTCGGCACTTTCGGTCTGAAAGCTGTGGGCCGTGGTCGTCTGACTGCTCGTCAGATTGAAGCGGCACGTCGTGCTATGACCCGTGCAATTAAGCGTCAAGGTAAAATCTGGATCCGTGTGTTCCCAGACAAACCTATCACCGAAAAGCCACTCGAAGTGCGTATGGGTAAAGGTAAAGGTAACGTAGAATACTGGGTTGCCTTGATCCAGCCCGGTAAAGTCCTGTATGAAATGGACGGTGTGCCTGAAGAGCTGGCTCGTGAAGCATTCAAGCTGGCAGCAGCGAAACTGCCTATCAAAACCACCTTTGTAACTAAGACGGTGATGTAATGAAAGCACAAGAGCTGCGCGAAAAAAGCGTTGAAGAGCTGAACACTGAGCTGCTGAATTTGTTGCGTGAACAATTCAATTTGCGTATGCAGGCGGCAAGTGGCCAGCTGCAACAGTCTCATCTGTTGAAACAAGTGCGTCGTAATATTGCACGCGTTAAGACTTTACTGACTGAGAAGGCGGGTGCGTAATGACCGATAAAATCCGTACTCTGCAAGGTCGTGTTATTAGTGACAAAATGGAAAAATCCATTGTTGTTGCTATTGAGCGTAAGGTGAAACACCCACTGTATGGTAAGTTCATCAAACGTACGACCAAACTGCACGTACATGACGAGAACAATGAATGTGGAATTGGTGATGTAGTGGAAATCCGCGAAACCCGCCCACTGTCTAAGACTAAATCTTGGACCTTAGTTCGCGTTGTAGAGAAAGCGGTTCTGTAATAGAACGCTATCTCGTACGAAATAAACGGCCCAAAAAATAACAGGGCCGTTTATTTCTCTGTCCATCGCGAAGATGTGGTGTTATAATGCCGCGCCCTCGTAGTATGGGATATTGAAACGGCTTCTTTAAAAATTAAAGTAGCTCAGTAGTAGTTGACATTTAGCGGAGCACTAAAATGATCCAAGAACAGACTATGCTGAACGTGGCCGACAACTCCGGTGCACGTCGCGTAATGTGTATCAAGGTTCTAGGTGGCTCGCACCGTCGCTACGCACATGTCGGTGACATCATCAAAATCACTATCAAGGAAGCAATTCCTCGCGGTAAAGTGAAAAAAGGTGATGTCCTGAAAGCGGTAGTGGTGCGCACCAAGAAGGGTGTTCGTCGCCCGGACGGTTCTGTCATTCGCTTCGATAGCAACGCTTGTGTATTGTTGAATAACAATAGTGAGCAAGTTATCGGTACGCGTATTTTTGGGCCGGTAACTCGTGAACTTCGTAATGAAAAGTTCATGAAAATTATCTCTCTGGCACCTGAAGTACTCTAAGGAGCAGGCAATGGCAGCGAAAATCCGTCGTGATGACGAAATTATCGTGTTGACCGGTAAAGACAAAGGTAAGCGCGGTAAAGTAAAACAGGTTCTTTCTTCTGGCAAAGTCATTGTTGAAGGCATCAATCTGGTTAAAAAACATCAGAAGCCAGTTCCGGCTCTGAATCAACCAGGTGGCATCGTTGAAAAAGAAGCAGCTATTAATGTTTCTAACGTTGCAATCTTCAACGCAGCAACCAGCAAGGCTGACCGTGTAGGTTTTAGATTCGAAGACGGCAAAAAAGTTCGTTTCTTCAAATCTAACAACGAAACTATCAAGTAATTTGGAGTATACGATGGCGAAACTGCATGATTACTACAAAGACGAGGTAGTCCAGAAACTGATGACTCAGTTTGGTTACCATTCTGTCATGCAAGTCCCTCGGGTCGAGAAGATCACCCTGAACATGGGTGTTGGTGAAGCGATCGCTGACAAAAAACTGCTGGACAATGCAGCAGCTGACTTGACAGCAATCTCTGGTCAGAAACCATTGATCACCAAAGCACGCAAATCAGTTGCAGGCTTCAAAATCCGTCAGGGCTATCCAATCGGCTGTAAAGTAACCCTGCGTGGCAAACGCATGTGGGAGTTCTTTGAGCGCCTGATCTATATTGCTGTACCACGTATCCGTGACTTCCGTGGTTTGTCCGCTAAATCATTCGATGGTCGTGGTAACTACAGCATGGGTGTTCGTGAGCAAATCATCTTCCCTGAAATCGATTACGATAAAGTGGATCGTGTACGTGGTTTAGATATTACTATCACCACTACTGCGAAATCTGATGATGAAGGCCGCGCACTGTTGGCTGCGTTTAACTTCCCGTTCCGCAAGTAAGGCAGGGTATTCATGGCTAAGCAATCAATGAAAGCACGCGATGTAAAACGTGCGAAATTAGCTGAGAAATTCTTCGCAAAACGCGTTGAACTGAAAGCGATCATCTCTGATGTAAACGCATCTGACGAAGACCGTTGGAATGCTGTTCTCAAGCTGCAAACACTGCCACGTGATTCCAGCCCTTGCCGTCAGCGTAACCGCTGCCGTCAAACTGGGCGTCCGCATGGATTTTTGCGGAAGTTTGGGTTGAGCCGTATTAAAGTCCGTGAAGCCGCTATGCGCGGTGAAATCCCGGGCCTTAAAAAGGCTAGCTGGTAATTGTCACCAATTGAATCACGGGAGTAAAGACAGATGAGCATGCAAGATCCGATAGCGGATATGCTGACCCGTATCCGTAACGGTCAGGCCGCGAATAAAGTTGCGGTCACCATGCCTTCCTCCAAGCTGAAAGTGGCAATTGCCAAAGTGCTGAAGGAAGAAGGTTACATTGAAGATTTTAAAATCGAAGGCGACACCAAGCCAGAATTGGAAATTACTCTGAAGTATTTCCAAGGTAAGGCTGTTGTAGAAAGCATTCAGCGTGTAAGCCGTCCAAGTCTGCGCATCTATAAGAAAAAAGATGAGCTGCCACAAGTTATGGCTGGCTTGGGTATTGCTGTTGTTTCTACCTCTAAAGGTGTAATGACTGATCGTGCAGCTCGCCAAGCTGGTCTTGGTGGCGAGATTCTCTGCTACGTAGCTTAATTCGGGAGGAAAGAATGTCTCGTGTTGCAAAAGCACCCGTCGTCATTCCTGCCGGCGTAGAGGTTAAACTCAACGGTCAGGTTATTTCGATTAAGGGTAAAAACGGCGAATTAAGTCGTGAAATCCACAACGCAGTTGAAGTTACACATGCGGATAACCAACTGACTTTCGCACCACGCGAAGGTTTCGTTGATGCTTGGGCACAGGCGGGTACAACTCGTTCTCTGCTGAATGCAATGGTTATCGGTGTTCATGAAGGTTTCACTAAGAAGCTTCAACTGGTAGGTGTTGGTTACCGTGCAGCAGTTAAAGGCAATGCAGTTAGCTTGTCTTTAGGCTTCTCGCATCCGGTTGAGCATCAACTGCCAGCAGGCATAACTGCGGAATGCCCATCACAAACTGAAATCGTACTGAAAGGTGCTGATAAGCAGGTGATTGGTCAGGTTGCGGCAGATCTGCGTGCCTATCGTCGTCCTGAGCCATATAAAGGCAAGGGTGTTCGTTACGCCGATGAAGTCGTGCGTACCAAAGAGGCTAAGAAGAAGTAAGGTAACACTATGGATAAGAAAGCAGCTCGTATCCGTCGTGCGACCCGCGCACGCCGCAAGCTCCAGGAACTGGGTGCAACTCGCCTGGTGGTACACCGTACCCCTCGCCATATTTATGCGCAGGTTATCGCACCAAATGGTTCTGAAACTCTGGTGGCAGCTTCTACAACAGAAAAAGCTATCAGTGAACAACTGAAATTTACTGGAAACAAAGAAGCAGCAGCATTAGTAGGCAAAATTGTTGCTGAACGCGCTCTGGAAAAAGGCATCAAAGATGTATCCTTTGACCGTTCTGGTTTCCAATATCATGGTAGAGTCCAGGCACTGGCAGATGCTGCCCGTGAAGCTGGCCTTCAGTTCTAAGGTAGAGGTGTAAGATGGCTCACATCGAAAAACAAGCTGGCGAACTGCAGGAAAAGCTGATCGCGGTAAACCGCGTATCTAAAACCGTTAAAGGTGGCCGTATTTTCAGCTTTACAGCACTGACTGTAGTTGGTGATGGTAACGGTCGCGTTGGTTTTGGCTACGGCAAAGCACGCGAAGTTCCGGCAGCGATCCAGAAAGCGATGGAAAAAGCACGTCGCAATATGAAAACCGTCGCACTTAAGAGCGGCACCCTGCACCACCCAGTGAAAGGCTCACACACCGGTTCTAGCGTGTTCATGCAGCCTGCTCACGAAGGTACAGGTATCATCGCCGGTGGTGCGATGCGTGCTGTTCTGGAAGTAGCTGGAGTTCGTAACGTACTGGCTAAAACCTATGGTTCCACTAACCCAATCAACGTGGTTCGTGCAACTCTGGATGCTTTGGATAGTATGAAGTCTCCTGAAATGGTCGCGGCTAAGCGTGGCAAATCCGTCGAAGAAATTCTGGGGTAATGACCATGGCTAAGACTATTAAAATTACTCAGGTTCGCAGTTCAATCGGTCGTTTGCCTAAGCATAAGGCAACTCTGACAGGTTTAGGTCTGCGTCGCATTGGTCATACTGTAGAACGTGAAGATACACCAGCTGTTCGCGGTATGGTCAACTTGGTTTCCTATATGGTTAAAGTTGAGGAGTAACAGATGCGCTTAAATACTCTGTCTCCGGCTGAAGGTGCCAAGCACGCACCTAAACGTGTAGGTCGTGGTATCGGTTCTGGCCTGGGTAAAACTGGCGGACGTGGTCACAAAGGTCAGAAGTCTCGTTCTGGCGGTGGCGTTCGTCGCGGTTTCGAAGGCGGTCAGATGCCTTTATATCGTCGTTTACCAAAATTTGGTTTTACTTCACGTAAAGCAATGATCACTGCAGAAATTCGTCTGTCTGATTTTGCACGTGTTGAAGGCGATGTTATCGATCTGAATGCACTGAAAGCAGCTAACGTTATTGGCCCTCAAATTGAATTCGCTAAAGTAATGCTTTCTGGCGAAGTCAATCGCGCAGTAACTGTGCGTGGCTTGCGTGTTACTAAAGGCGCCCGCGCTGCAATTGAAGCTGCTGGCGGTAAAATTGAGGAATAAGTAACAGATGGCTAAACAACCAGGATTAGATTTTCAAAGTGCTAAAGGCGGATTAGGCGAGTTAAAACGCAGACTTTTGTTTGTCATTGGAGCTCTAATTGTTTTCCGTATTGGCTCTTTTATTCCAATCCCTGGTATTGATGCCACTGTGCTTGCCAAATTGCTCGAACAGCAAAGAGGCACCATCATTGAAATGTTTAACATGTTTTCTGGTGGTGCTTTAAGCCGTGCTTCTATCTTTGCACTGGGTATAATGCCGTATATCTCGGCATCAATTATTATCCAGTTGCTAACTGTGGTTCACCCCCGTTTAGCAGAGATTAAGAAGGAAGGGGAAGCTGGTCGTCGTAAGATCAGTCAGTACACCCGTTATGGCACATTAGTGCTGGCGATATTCCAGTCAATTGGTATTGCTACCGGATTGCCGAATATGCCAGGGATGCAAGGGTTGGTGATTAATCCAGGTCTTGCATTCTATTTCACGGCTGTAGTAAGTCTGGTCACGGGAACCATGTTCTTGATGTGGTTGGGTGAGCAGATTACTGAAAGAGGTATCGGTAACGGTATTTCAATCATAATCTTTGCTGGTATCGTTGCGGGCTTACCGCCTGCAATTGGTCACACCATCGAGCAAGCTCGGCAAGGCGATCTGAGCTTCCTCCTGTTGCTGTTGGTTGCAGTATTAGTGTCTGCTGTAACTTTCTTCGTTGTTTTCATGGAGCGTGGTCAACGTCGTATCGTCGTTAACTATGCTAAACGTCAGCAAGGTCGTAAAGTTTTTGCAGCACAAAGTACACATTTACCGTTGAAAGTGAATATGGCTGGGGTTATCCCTGCAATTTTTGCTTCCAGTATTATTTTGTTCCCTGGTACTATAGCCTCTTGGTTTGGTGGCGGGACAGGCTGGAATTGGCTGACAACTATTTCTATGTATTTGCAGCCGGGTCAACCACTTTATGTGTTATTATACGCATCTGCAATCATCTTCTTCTGTTTCTTCTACACGGCTTTGGTATTCAATCCAAGAGAAACAGCAGATAACCTGAAGAAGTCCGGTGCATTCGTACCAGGAATTCGTCCGGGAGAGCAAACGGCTAAGTATATCGATAAAGTAATGACTCGTTTAACCTTAGTTGGTGCGTTATATATTACTTTTATCTGCTTAATCCCGGAGTTCATGCGTGACGCAATGAAAGTTCCATTCTATTTTGGTGGTACTTCCCTACTGATCGTAGTTGTTGTTATCATGGACTTTATGGCTCAAGTGCAAACTCTGATGATGTCAAGTCAGTATGAGTCTGCATTGAAGAAGGCAAACCTGAAAGGATATAACCGCTAACTGGTTTGCTTGAGAAGTTACGGAGAGTAAAAATGAAAGTTCGTGCTTCCGTCAAGAAATTATGCCGCAACTGCAAAATTGTTAAGCGTAACGGTATCGTTCGCGTAATTTGCAGTGCAGAGCCTAAGCACAAACAACGCCAAGGCTAATTAATCGCATATTTTTCTTGCAAAGTTGGGTTGAGCTGGCTAAATTAGCCAGCCAATCTTTTTTATCTGACCGCAACATTATTTGAGTATCCTGAAAACGGGCTTTTCAGAATGGTGTTGCAGTAATAAATATTGTAGGAGTGCATAGTGGCCCGTATAGCAGGCATTAACATTCCTGATCAGAAACATACCGTTATCGCGTTAACCTCGATTTACGGCATCGGTAAAACTCGCTCACAGGCTATCTGTGCAGCAGCGGGTATTGCTGAAAATGTTAAGATCAGTGAGCTGTCTGAAGAGCAAATTGACAAGCTGCGTGACGAAGTTGCCAAATACGTTGTAGAAGGTGACTTGCGTCGTGAAGTGACCCTGAGCATCAAACGTCTGATGGACCTTGGTTGCTATCGTGGTTTGCGTCATCGTCGTGGTCTACCAGTGCGCGGTCAGCGTACCAAGACCAATGCACGTACCCGTAAGGGTCCGCGTAAGCCGATCAAGAAATAATCGGGGTGATTGAATAATGGCAAAAGCACCTATTCGTGCACGTAAGCGTGTAAGAAAACAAGTCTCTGACGGTGTGGCTCATATCCATGCTTCTTTCAACAACACCATCGTTACTATTACTGATCGTCAGGGTAACGCATTGGGTTGGGCAACTGCCGGTGGTTCCGGTTTCCGTGGTTCTCGTAAATCTACTCCGTTTGCGGCTCAGGTTGCAGCAGAACGCTGTGCTGAAGCAGTAAAAGAATACGGAATTAAGAACCTGGAAGTTATGGTAAAAGGACCTGGTCCTGGTCGTGAGTCAACTATCCGCGCATTAAACGCGGCTGGTTTCCGCATCACTAATATTACTGATGTGACTCCGATTCCTCATAACGGTTGTCGTCCACCGAAAAAACGTCGCGTTTAATACGTCTTCGTTTTTAGGATTGTTGGAGAAAGAAAATGGCAAGATATTTGGGTCCTAAGCTCAAGCTGAGCCGTCGCGAGGGTACAGACCTTTTCCTGAAGTCTGGCGTTCGCGCGATTGACACCAAGTGTAAGTTAGAACAAGCACCAGGCCAGCACGGCGCACGTAAACCGCGTCTGTCTGACTATGGTGTGCAGTTACGTGAAAAACAAAAAGTTCGTCGTATTTACGGTGTTCTGGAGCGTCAATTCCGTAACTACTATAAAGAAGCTACTCGTCTGAAAGGCAACACAGGTGAAAACCTGCTGAATTTGCTTGAAAGTCGTTTGGATAACGTCGTTTATCGTATGGGCTTTGGCGCGACTCGTGCTGAATCACGTCAGATGGTAAGCCACAAGGCTATCATGGTAAATGGTCACGTCGTTAACATCGCTTCTTATCAGGTATCCCCGAATGACGTAGTCAGCGTTCGTGAAAAAGCGAAGAAGCAGGCTCGCATTAAAGCAGCCTTAGAGCTGGCTGAGCAGCGTGAGAAACCAACTTGGTTGGAAGTTGATGCTGCGAAGATGGAAGGTGTGTTCAAGCGTATTCCTGAACGTACTGATCTATCCGCTGACATTAACGAACACCTGATCGTCGAGCTTTACTCTAAGTAAAGCTTAGCACCAAAGAGAGGACACAATGCAGGGTTCTGTGACAGAGTTTCTAAAACCGCGCCTGGTAGATATCGAGCAAGTCAGTTCGACGCACGCCAAGGTGACCCTTGAGCCATTAGAGCGTGGCTTTGGCCATACTCTTGGCAACGCACTGCGCCGTATTCTGCTTTCGTCTATGCCGGGTTGTGCGGTGACTGAGGTTGAGATTGATGGTGTACTGCATGAGTACAGCACCAAAGAAGGTGTACAGGAAGATATCCTGGAGATTCTCCTCAATCTGAAAGGGCTGGCGGTGAAAGTTCAGGGTAAAGATGAAGTTATCATTACCTTGAATAAATCTGGCATTGGCCCTGTGACTGCAGCCGACATCATCCATGATGGTGATGTCGAAATCGTCAAGCCGCAGCACGTAATCTGCCATCTGACTGACGAAAGCGCTTCCATTAGTATGCGTATTAAAGTTCAGCGCGGTCGTGGTTATGTGCCGGCTTCTGCCCGAATTCATTCGGAAGAAGATGAGCGCCCTATCGGTCGTTTGTTAGTAGATGCTTGCTATAGCCCAGTAGAGCGTATTGCCTACAATGTTGAAGCAGCTCGTGTAGAACAGCGTACTGACCTGGATAAGCTGGTTATCGAGATGGAGACTAACGGTACAATCGATCCTGAAGAAGCGATTCGCCGTGCAGCTACCATTCTGGCTGAACAACTGGAAGCTTTTGTTGACTTACGTGATGTACGTCAACCAGAAGTTAAAGAAGAGAAGCCAGAGTTTGATCCGATCCTGCTGCGCCCTGTTGACGATCTGGAATTGACTGTCCGCTCTGCTAACTGCCTTAAAGCAGAAGCTATCCACTACATCGGTGATCTGGTACAGCGTACCGAGGTTGAGTTACTTAAGACACCTAACCTGGGTAAAAAATCTCTTACTGAGATTAAAGACGTACTGGCGTCACGTGGGCTTTCTCTGGGCATGCGCCTGGAAAATTGGCCACCAGCAAGTATTGCTGATGAATAACTAGATCACAGGTTAAGGTTTTACTGAGAAGGATAAGGTCATGCGCCATCGTAAGAGTGGTCGTCAATTGAACCGCAACAGCAGCCATCGCCAAGCTATGTTCCGTAATATGGCAGGTTCTTTGGTTCGTCATGAAATCATCAAGACGACTCTGCCTAAAGCGAAAGAACTGCGTCGCGTAGTTGAGCCGCTGATTACTCTTGCCAAGACCGACAGCGTAGCTAATCGTCGTCTGGCATTCGCCCGTACTCGTGACAATGAGATCGTGGCAAAACTGTTTAATGAACTGGGCCCGCGTTTCGCGAGCCGCGCAGGTGGTTACACTCGTATTTTGAAGTGTGGCTTCCGTGCAGGTGACAATGCACCGATGGCATATATCGAGCTTGTTGACCGCGCAGCTGAGTCTCAGACAGAAGCAGCATCTGCAGAATAATCTGTAGGAGCGTAAAAAACCGGGATAATACCCGGTTTTTTATTGCTTACTGATAAATTCCTTTCACTACTATCCCATCTATTCGTCTGAAAACTTGCCTTAATCGGGTGATTTATTAATCTATTCTGGTAGTATAATTGTTATTCATATCCTATTTTATAGGAGTATCTCCTATGTACCGTATTGGTCAATTAGCTAAATTGGCAAAAGTAACTCCCGACACAATTCGTTTTTATGAAAAACAGGGCTTGATGGACCACAAGGGAAGAACAGAAGGGGGTTATAGATTATATATAGAGCAAGATTTACAGAGGCTAAAGTTTATTCGTTATGCAAAACAGTTGGGTTTTACATTAGAAGCAATTATTGAATTATTGTCAATTCGTGTAGATCCTGAACATCATACTTGTCAGGAATCGAAGCAAATTGTTGACTGTAGGCTACAAGAAATAGAAGAAAAATTGTTAGAAATGCAAAAGATGCGTAATTCATTAAAAATGTTGAGTGACGCATGTTGTGGTAGTGCTCATACAAGCACATATTGCTCTATATTAGAAATATTAGAGGAAGGCGCTGCAAATAAATAATTTTTCTTTATTATTTTGTATGCGAAGAGTACAATCGGACTGTTTTTCATCAACTTGTAATTATAATGACTTAATTGTTCTATTAATTATTAAAGGTCCTTTATGACAACATATCACCATAAAAAAGGCATTATCAAAGATAATGCGATAGAAGCTCTGTTACATGATCCCTTGTTTAGACAAAGAGTAGAAAAGAATAAAAAAGGTAAAGGAAGTTACAGTCGCAAAGAAAAAAACGGTAAAAACGGTAAAAACGGTAAAAACGGTAAAAATGGTAATTGGGAGGCCAATAATAGTAATTTTTGAAGTTATTATTATTGGCCTTCTAATTTATTAAGTAAGAATATCTCATCAATCGAACGAGATTTATGTCTAAAGGAAAAAAGGACTTGGCTGGAAAAGTTTTTCTACTTCTGGGACAAACTTTTTATCAGTAATAAACATGATCACATGATCACCTTGCAGAATCACACTGTAATCATTAGCAATTATGACTTCTTCATCACGTACGATAGCGCCAATCGTTGTTCCTGGTGGTAATTTGATATCGCCAATTTTGCGTCCGACAACCTTTGATGTATGTTCGTCACCATGTGCGATAGCTTCGATAGCTTCCGCAACTCCTCTTCTTAGAGAAAATACGCTGACAATATCTGCTTTACGTACATGACCTAGCAATGCTGATACTGTTGCTTGCTGAGGTGAAATTGCGATATCAATAACTCCACCTTGAACTAAATCGACATATGCACTACGTTGAATAAGTACCATTGCTTTTTTGGCGCCCATTCGTTTTGCAAGCATAGCTGACATGATGTTAGCTTCGTCATCATTTGTTAATGCGATAAAAACATCAACTTGCTCTATATGCTCTTCGGCGAGTAGCTCTTGGTCAGATGCATCTCCGTAGAATACGATAGTATCGTGCAATAATTCCGCGAGTTCTGTGGCTCTTTCCTGATTATGCTCAATCAATTTAACACTGTAATCTTTTTCAAGTCGCAGAGCTAAGCCAGCACCAACATTGCCACCTCCGACAATCATGATGCGTTTATAAGGTTTTTCAAGACGCTGTAATTCACTCATTACTGCCCTTATATGTTGTGATGCAGCAACGAAAAAAACTTCGTCTCCAGCTTCAATAATTGTTGAGCCTTGCGGTCTTATGGGTCGGTCTTGACGAAATATTGCAGCCACTTTGCTATCAATATGCGGCATATGTTCTCTGAGTGAAGATAAGGCGTTACCGACTAATGAGCCACCATAATAGGCTTTTACTGCAACAATGCTGACACGGCCTTCCGCAAAATTAACAACTTGTAGCGCACCCGGGTATTGAATTAATTTATATATGTAATCAATGACTAATTGCTCGGGAGAGATTAAATAGTCTATAGGAATATCATCAGGTTGGAATAATTTGTCTGATTCACGAATATATTCAGAGGATCGTATTCTGGCGACCTTGTTTGGTGTATTAAATAGGGAGTAGGCAATCTGACAGGCAATCATGTTGGTTTCATCTGAATTAGTCACAGCAACCAACATATCCGCATCTTCAGCTCCTGCTTCTTTCAATACCCTGGGATGGGAGCCATGACCATTTACAACCCGGAGATCAAATTTGTCCTGCAACTGGCGCAAACGGTCGGTATTGGTATCAACGACAGTAATATCATTGTTTTCATCAACCAAATTCTCGGCTAGCGTACCACCAACTTGGCCTGCACCCAGAATAATTATCTTCATAGTATTTTCTTCTTAATTAGAAGCTGTGTTCCTATTCTTGATATTTTAGCAAACAATATAAGGCTCTCCCGTTTCAATTAAACGAGAGAGAACTGTTACTGTTTGATCAAACGAGCATAAAAGAAGCCGTCTCCGCCAGTCACTTCAGGAACGACTTGAATTCCGGGACTTTCTAAGGTGCCGGTTTCCGACAATATGGCATCTGTATGACGTTTCAAAAATGAGCTAATTTGCTCACTATTTTCTTGAGGTAAAATTGAACAGGTAGCATAAACCAATGTGCCATTTTTCTTTAAATATGGCCATATGGCATCAAGAATTTCTGTTTGCAATGTAACTAATTGATTAATATCTTCATTTCTGCGTAACCATTTTATATCCGGATGGCGACGAATAACACCAGTTGCAGAACAAGGAGCATCGAGAAGAATGCGATCAAATTGTTCACCTGCTGCCCATTCTTGCGGAAGGCGACCATCACCCTTTTTGACGACAGCATGTAAATTAAGGCGTTGTAAATTTTCGTTTACCCGTTTAATTCTTTGTTCGTCAATATCAATAGCGAGGACTTTAGATTTTGGTGCAACCTCAAGTATATGGGTTGTTTTTCCCCCTGGCGCAGCACAGAGATCTAATATGGATTCTCCATTAGATGGAGCTAAAAGTTCAGCACACCTTTGAGCAGAGCGATCTTGAATTGTGACCCACCCTTTTTCAAAGCCTGGCAACGTATTGACGGGGCAAGGAGTTACCAGACGAATGGCATGTGGATGATTAATATCCATTTCTGCTCGTATATCCGCTTCTTCTAATAGAGTGAGGTATTGGTCAGTTGTATGGTGAAGCTGATTCACTCGTAACCACATGGGGGGTTTTTGGTTATTGGCATCTACTATATCCTTCCAAACTTGGGGGTAAGCGTTTTGAATACGTTCTAATAGCCATTTAGGATGTAGATGTGGATTAATATCATGATTATTTGACTGTTCTACTAATTCGTGTTGTTGGCGCTGAAATTGGCGAAGAACACCGTTGATTAATCCTTTTAACTGTGGTTTTTTTAAGTTTATAGCACCATTGACGGTTTCAGCTAATGCAGCGTGTGCAGGTATACGTGTATATGTAAGCTGATATATACCAACCATGATTAAGTAGTGGAAAATACGTTGTTTTCCTTTCAATGGTTTTTCCATTAATTGGCTAATAAACCACTCAAGCTGAGGTAATACTCTCATCACGCCAAAGCAAAGCTCTTGTAGTAAAGCCTTATCCTTGTCGGAAACTTTCTGTTGTAGTTCAGGCAGCACTGTGCTGAGAGATTGACCTTGCTCAAGTACTTGAGTGATCGCTTTTGCAGCGATGCTTCGCAGGTTATATGTATTTTTCATGGTATGGTCTAAAGAGCTAACTATTGTCAGCATAATAAGTAGGAAGAAGCCCGTATGTTAGGCATACGGGCAAATTAATATCAGATGATTTTACTACCTGGTGTAAACCACTCACGTCTGGAGTTTAAGAGGTCGGCAGCTGACATTGCTTTTTTTCCAGGTGGTTGTAGCTGAGTGATATTCAGTATTCCATCGACGGTCGCGACTTGAATACCGGTCTTATCTGCTTTGATAATTGTTCCCGGAGTTTGGGTAGTTTGTTCTGTGATGACTTCTGCTTGCCAAATCTTGATTGGCTGCTCATTTATATTGAAGAAACTTAAAGGCCAAGGATTGAAAGCGCGAACACAACGTTCAAGCTGAGCTGCAGGCAAATTCCAATCGACTTTTGCCTCATCTTTGCTTAGTTTCTCTGCATAAGTTGCAAGATCATTATCTTGTACTTCTGGCTGGCATTTTCCAGAGGTAATTAAATCTAAGGTATCAAGTAACGCTTTAGGGCCGGTTTCAGCAAGTTTTTCGTACAAACTTGCGCTGGTATCTTCACTTGTAATAGGGCAAATAGCTTTGAGCAACATATTGCCAGTATCCAGCCCTGCATCCATTTGCATGATCGTGACCCCGGTTTCTTCATCCCCAGCCCAAACTGAACGCTGGATTGGTGCAGCACCACGCCAGCGGGGTAACAAAGAACCGTGAACATTCAGGCACCCTAGGCGTGGAATATCTAAAACGGCTTGCGGGAGTATCAATCCATATGCAACAACAATCATAATATCTGCTTGTTGTTCCATAACCCATTGCTGATTTTCTTCTGCACGTAAGGTTTTTGGCTGGAAAACAGGAATTCCATATTCTTCAGCCAATACCTTTACGGGGCTTGGTGTCAGTTTTTTACCTCTTCCTGCCGGCTTATCTGGTCGAGTGAGTACTCCAACAACTTGGTGTTGGGAGTTTAGTAAAGCTGCCAAATGGCGAGCTGCGAAATCAGGTGTTCCGGCAAAAATAATACGTAAAGAATCAGACACTGTTATTTCCTGCAATAATAAAAGATTATTTGCTCTTAGCTCTTAATCGGTCAATTTTTTCAACTTTCTGGCGGATGCGTTGGCGTTTCAATGGCGACAGGTAATCGACAAAGAGTTTACCGACCAAGTGATCCATTTCATGCTGGATGCAAATTGCCAGCAGGCCATCAGCTTCCAATTCAAATGGTTGCCCGTGATAATCCAACGCCTTAATTTTGACTTGTTCAAAACGAGGTACAAATCCACGTTGTTCAGGAACAGATAGACAACCTTCTTCTATTCCTGTTTCGCCAGATTCATTGACTAATTCTGGATTAATAAGTACGAGACGCTGTTTACGATCTTCAGAAACATCAATAACGATAATTCTTTGATGAATATCGACTTGTGTTGCAGCTAAGCCAATACCTTCCTCTGCATACATCGTTTCAAACATATCATCAATGATGTGCTGGATCTCTGCATCAACTTTTTCTACTGGCTTTGCAATTGTGCGAAGGCGCTCGTCTGGGTAATGTAATACTTGTAAAACTGGCATATATGTTTAGAACTGCATCCAAAAAGTAAGTGATAATTAATGCCTATTCTAGACATTTCCCGGATGGATTGACAGTATTGAGCATAAATTAATCATGCAAGTACTACTTTCAATCAAGTCAGGATGACGATATGGAAATGATGGAAATATGGCTGAGAATGAGCATGGTTTCTCATCTGTCAGCTGTAAAAGCGGTGCCTATTATTGAATGTTTGTCGCAAGCCAAGCGATTGAATACTAATTCCCTTAAAGCATGTGGCCTGTCATCGACACAGTGTTTGCAATTTACTAAGGTCAACCCTTCCGCGTTAATTTCAGCCCTTAAATGGTTAGAACAGCCTGAGAACCATTTACTGACTTTCTCTCATCCTGCCTATCCTCCTTTATTAAAGCAGATACATTCTCCTCCTCTTGTACTTTTTGTGATGGGTGAAGTGTCGGTCTTATCCCAACAACAAATTTCAATGGTTGGCAGCAGGGCTGCAACTTTTTATGGAGAGAAGTGGGGAAGGCTATTTGCTGGTGAATTGGCTAAAAATAATTTAGTAATAACAAGTGGATTGGCAATTGGTATTGATGGTATTTGTCATCAGGCAGCTCTTGATGCAGGTGGAAAAACTATTGCAGTACTCGGCAGTGGGTTTGAGAATATTTATCCCAGTCGACATCAATCTTTGGCCCAACATATTAAAAAGAACGGGGCATTAATTTCTGAGTTTTTTCCAAACACACCGCCCAGAGCCAAAAATTTTCCAAGGAGAAATCGGATTATTAGTGGTCTGAGTTTAGCTCTCTTGATTGTGGAGGCACATAAGAATAGTGGATCGTTAATTACGGCCCGTTGTGCTCTTGAACAAGGACGGGATATTTTTGCTTTACCCGGGCCACTAGGTTCAGCCTCAAATGAAGGAAATCATTGGTTGATTAAGCAAGGAGCTTATTTAGCAACAAATGTAGCTGATGTCATGGAACATATTACTGCATCATTTCAATGGATTAATATGGAAGAAAAAGGGGAGGAAATGGAGAATGAACAATTTGAGCAAACAGAGTTGCCATTTGCCGATGTGCTGGTTAACGTAGGTGACGAAGTTACACCTATTGATGTTGTTGCCAACCGCTCTTCTCTACCGGTTACAGAAGTTATGACCAAATTATTGGAGCTGGAACTGATGGGAAAGGTTGCTGTTGTTGCTGGTGGGTATGTGCGAATCAATTGATATATCTAATTAGTGTTTTTCCAATGTCATGGTGGTCGGTATTCCGCGAGTAAAATATGTCTAATAAAGTTCCCTTTGCCATAAAAGAAACAGAAAATTGTCCTAAGTGTGGGGCCAGGTTAGTTATCCGCAATGGTGCCCATGGACCATTTTATGCGTGCTCGAGTTATCCAGATTGTCATTATCTTCGTCCTTTGAAAACTCAGGGAGACGAGCATATTGTTAAAGAGCTTGAAGGGCAAATATGTCCGAAATGTGGTTTTACTCTGGTCTTACGACAAGGGCGTTATGGTATGTTCATTAGTTGTGGTCATTATCCTGAATGTGGGCACACAGAATTAATTGATAAACCGGACGATACATCAATTAACTGCCCTCAATGTCAACAAGGGAAATTACTTCAGCGTAAGTCTCGTTTTGGCAAAATATTTCATTCTTGTAGTCGCTATCCTGAGTGTCAGTTTGCACTCAACAATAAACCGATTTCAGGTGAATGTGAGTTTTGTCACTACCCGTTATTAATAGAAAAGCGTACTTCCCAAGGTATAAAATTAGTTTGTGCCAGTAAATTGTGTAGTAAGCAGCAACCCACTGAAATTGAGAAAAATAATGAGTGATGAAATTTCTCCTGCATTTGATGTCATTATCACGGCCTTAAAAGAAGAAAAAGTGATTGCCTATCCAACAGAAGCGGTTTTTGGCTTGGGTTGTGATCCGGATAGCGAGGAGGCTGTACAAGAGTTATTGGCACTGAAAAATAGGTCTTGGGCAAAAGGGTTAATCTTGATTGCTGATAATTACGAACGATTACTTCCTTATATTGACGATTCTCAACTGAGTGATAAGCAAAAAGAAACTATGTTTTCTTTCTGGCCCGGGCCAGTCACATGGGTTATCCCTGCTAAAAAAACGACGCCTATATGGTTAACAGGTAAGTTTGAAACTTTAGCTGTTCGAGTTACGGATCATCCTTTGGTTAAACAACTATGTTCTATTTATGAAAAACCTCTGGTTTCTACCAGCGCAAATCTGAGTGGATTAGAGCCATGTCGGAGTGTGGAAGAAGTTCGTCAACAATTTGGTAAACGTATTCCAGTGTTGGAAGGAGAAGTTGGGGGTCGTAAAAATCCATCAGAAATCAGAGATGCCTTAACAGGTAATCTATATCGGCAAGGATAGAAAGTAATGGATAAATTCGCGGTTTTTGGAAATCCGATTGGGCATAGTAAATCTCCTTATATTCATCGATTATTTGCTGAACAAACCGGTATTGACCATCAATATGGGCGAATATTGTCTCCGGTAGAACATTTTGAAAAAACCTTAGCCCGTTTTTTTGAGCAGGGAGGAATAGGAGCGAATATTACTGTTCCTTTCAAAGAGAGAGCCTACCAATACTCAGATGAGTTAACTGAACGAGCAAAGATCAGTGGTGCAGTTAATACATTAAAACGGATAGAAGGAAATCGGCTGCTTGGTGATAATACAGATGGCATTGGTCTTTTAGCGGACTTGCAGCGGCTCAATTTCATTTCTGGGGCACAGAATATTTTGATTATTGGTGCAGGTGGAGCAGCGAAAGGGGTTTTGTCTCCTTTGTTGTCTTTGAGTTGTTCAATTACTATGACTAACCGTACATTTGAGCGTGCCCAAATAATCGCGGATAAATTTTCTCCATTGGGTGATATCAGAGCTGTTGAAATGGAAAATCTTATTTCCCCTGCTTTTGACATCATCATTAATGCAACAGCCTCCGGTATTAATGGCGAAATTCCTGCGATATCCCCGATGGTTTTCCAAAACAATAGTATCTGCTATGACATGTATTATCAGAAGGGGTTAACACCATTTCTCCGTTTTGCTCAGCAAAATGGTGTCTCTCGTTTGGCTGATGGGTTAGGAATGTTAGTTGGGCAGGCTGCTCATGCTTTTGAATTGTGGCATGGGGTGTTTCCAGAAATAGAACCTGTTTTAACTGCCTTAAGACGAGAGTTACATGCATGAATCAATCAATTCAATTTCCTGATCGTGAAGAATGGGATGAAGTCGGAAACAGAGTGATGTTTCCAGCAATCGTAGATGGTTTGCTGGTGGAATGTATGATGAGTGCTGATGTAATCATTGAGCGTTATGGTGAGGCTCATCACCCACTCGAATTATTCCGTCAACACCGTTGGGATCTGGAAGAAGAGTTTGAAACAGTAATTTTGAGTGGGCAAGATGATCAATTTGGGCGCTACTTTTTGCCTTCAGACTGCTCTGCTAATAAATAGTTATCTTTCCAGCGAACATAGTTATTAGCTGAATAAAGTAGTCCTTCCAATTCTTCAGGTTTGAGTTTTCTAACTTGTTTGGCTGGGCTACCTATATATAAATACCCACTCTCTAATTTTTTTCCGGGAGGAACAAGACTACCGGCACCAATGATGACATCGTCTTCAATAATAGCATTATCAAGTAAAATAGAACCCATGCCGATCAATACTCGATTCCCAACTTTGCATCCATGCAGCATCGCTTTATGACCTACAGTGACATCTTCCCCAATTTTCAATGGAAAACCGTCGGGATTGTCATTGGATTTATGGGTCACATGTAAAACAGAACCATCCTGAATGTTTGTACGTGAACCAATTAAGACATAATTAACATCTCCTCGGATCACGACAAGAGGCCAAATACTGACGTTATCGGCTAATCTGACATCACCAATGACAACAGAAGATGGATCTAAAAAGACTTTTTGACCAACCTGAGGATAAAAATCTAGATACTGACGTAAAACAACAGACATAAAAACCTCAATAATTAAAGGCGGCTAACAATCAATAGAAATATTATTGAGGAAAAGATCACCATGCAATGAAAAGATTTGCCTTAAATTTAGCCAAATTGGATTGTTTTTACAGCTAAAAGAACAAAAAATATTCACTTGGAAATAAAATTCAAAAAAACTATTGCCAGTCTCAGAAAACGTCCTATAATGCGCCACCACTGACCGACGCTGAGCTGAGACATGCCACTGAGGGAAGTGAGAGAAAAGCGAAAATAAACGCTTGACTCTGGAGGCGAAAAGCGTAGGATACGCAGCCTCGCAACCCGGAAGAGCCTTCCCGGTTGCCCCGCTCTTTAACAACTGAATCAGACAATCTGTGTGGGCACTCGCAGGACACTATCAAACGCCGAAAGGCGAAAAGATTAAAGTCTTGAAGAGTGAACAACAGTTAATTCATTACGAACTAACAGTATAATTCTTTGAGCATCAAACGCTTTTAATTGAAGAGTTTGATCATGGCTCAGATTGAACGCTGGCGGCAGGCCTAACACATGCAAGTCGAGCGGCAGCGGGAAGAAGCGTGCTTCTTTGCCGGCGAGCGGCGGACGGGTGAGTAATGTCTGGGGATCTGCCCGATGGAGGGGGATAACCACTGGAAACGGTGGCTAATACCGCATGACCTCTTGGGAGCAAAGTGGGGGACCTTCGGGCCTCACGCCATCGGATGAACCCAGATGGGATTAGCTAGTAGGCGGGGTAACGGCCCACCTAGGCGACGATCCCTAGCTGGTCTGAGAGGATGACCAGCCACACTGGGACTGAGACACGGCCCAGACTCCTACGGGAGGCAGCAGTGGGGAATATTGCACAATGGGCGCAAGCCTGATGCAGCCATGCCGCGTGTATGAAGAAGGCCTTCGGGTTGTAAAGTACTTTCAGCGGGGAGGAAGGCGTGAGTCTGAATACGGCTTACGATTGACGTTACCCGCAGAAGAAGCACCGGCTAACTCCGTGCCAGCAGCCGCGGTAATACGGAGGGTGCAAGCGTTAATCGGAATTACTGGGCGTAAAGCGCACGCAGGCGGTCAATTAAGTTAGATGTGAAATCCCCGGGCTTAACCCGGGAACGGCATCTAAGACTGGTTGGCTAGAGTCTCGTAGAGGGGGGTAGAATTCCACGTGTAGCGGTGAAATGCGTAGAGATGTGGAGGAATACCGGTGGCGAAGGCGGCCCCCTGGACGAAGACTGACGCTCAGGTGCGAAAGCGTGGGGAGCAAACAGGATTAGATACCCTGGTAGTCCACGCTGTAAACGATGTCGATTTGGAGGTTGTGCCCCTGAGGCGTGGCTTCCGGAGCTAACGCGTTAAATCGACCGCCTGGGGAGTACGGTCGCAAGATTAAAACTCAAATGAATTGACGGGGGCCCGCACAAGCGGTGGAGCATGTGGTTTAATTCGATGCAACGCGAAGAACCTTACCTACTCTTGACATCCACGGAATTTGGCAGAGATGCTGAAGTGCCTTCGGGAACCGTGAGACAGGTGCTGCATGGCTGTCGTCAGCTCGTGTTGTGAAATGTTGGGTTAAGTCCCGCAACGAGCGCAACCCTTATCCTTTGTTGCCAGCACGTGATGGTGGGAACTCAAGGGAGACTGCCGGTGATAAACCGGAGGAAGGTGGGGATGACGTCAAGTCATCATGGCCCTTACGAGTAGGGCTACACACGTGCTACAATGGCAGATACAAAGAGAAGCGACCTCGCGAGAGCAAGCGGAACTCATAAAGTCTGTCGTAGTCCGGATTGGAGTCTGCAACTCGACTCCATGAAGTCGGAATCGCTAGTAATCGTAGATCAGAATGCTACGGTGAATACGTTCCCGGGCCTTGTACACACCGCCCGTCACACCATGGGAGTGGGTTGCAAAAGAAGTAGGTAGCTTAACCTTCGGGAGGGCGCTTACCACTTTGTGATTCATGACTGGGGTGAAGTCGTAACAAGGTAACCGTAGGGGAACCTGCGGTTGGATCACCTCCTTACCTAAAGATAGTGGATTTTGTGCAGTGCCCACACAGATTGTCTGATGAAAGAAGAATGAGCAGCGTCTGCGAAGAAGACTTGATGTCCCCTTCGTCTAGAGGCCTAGGACACCGCCCTTTCACGGCGGTAACAGGGGTTCGAATCCCCTAGGGGACGCCACTTTGCTCAGGCCCTGGGTGAAAGACGGTGCCAGTCGATATTGCTAAGCGTGGCTTGCGAGCCGGTTTAGCAATATTTTGCTCTTTAACAATCTGGAACAAGCTGAAAATTTGAAACAATCAGCTTATCGTCAGCGACGGTAAGACTGATGAGTCTCTCAATAGACTCCAACCTGAAGACACCTTCGGGTTGTGAGGTTAAGCGACTAAGCGTACACGGTGGATGCCTAGGCAGTCAGAGGCGATGAAGGACGTGCTAATCTGCGAAAAGCGCCGGTAAGGTGATATGAACCGCTATAGCCGGCGATGTCCGAATGGGGAAACCCAGTGCAATCCGTTGCACTATCGTTTGATGAATTCATAGTCAAGCGAGGCGAACCGGGGGAACTGAAACATCTCAGTACCCCGAGGAAAAGAAATCAACCGAGATTCCCCCAGTAGCGGCGAGCGAACGGGGAGGAGCCCAGAACCAGCAACGGCTTGTGTGTCAGTGGAAACGCCTGGAAAGGCGTGCAGTAAAGGGTGATAGCCCCGTACACGAAGATGCACAGGCCGGGAGTTCGATGAGTAGGGCGGGACACGTGGTATCCTGTCTGAACATGGGGGGACCATCCTCCAAGGCTAAATACTCCTGACTGACCGATAGTGAACCAGTACCGTGAGGGAAAGGCGAAAAGAACCCCGGCGAGGGGAGTGAAAGAGAACCTGAAACCGTGTACGTACAAGCAGTGGGAGCACCCCTTGTGGGTGTGACTGCGTACCTTTTGTATAATGGGTCAGCGACTTATATTCTGTAGCAAGGTTAACCGCATAGGGGAGCCGCAGGGAAACCGAGTCTTAACTGGGCGTTAAGTTGCAGGGTATAGACCCGAAACCCGGTGATCTAGCCATGGGCAGGTTGAAGGTTGGGTAACACTAACTGGAGGACCGAACCGACTAATGTTGAAAAATTAGCGGATGACTTGTGGCTGGGGGTGAAAGGCCAATCAAACCGGGAGATAGCTGGTTCTCCCCGAAAGCTATTTAGGTAGCGCCTCGTGAATTCATCTTCGGGGGTAGAGCACTGTTTCGGCTAGGGGGTCATCCCGACTTACCAACCCGATGCAAACTGCGAATACCGAAGAATGTTATCACGGGAGACACACGGCGGGTGCTAACGTCCGTCGTGAAGAGGGAAACAACCCAGACCGCCAGCTAAGGTCCCCAAGTCATGGTTAAGTGGGAAACGAAGTGGGAAGGCTCAGACAGCCAGGATGTTGGCTTAGAAGCAGCCATCATTTAAAGAAAGCGTAATAGCTCACTGGTCGAGTCGGCCTGCGCGGAAGATGTAACGGGGCTAAACCATGCACCGAAGCTGCGGCAGCGACACGTTTGTGTTGTTGGGTAGGGGAGCGTTCTGTAAGCCGTTGAAGGTGGCCTGTGAGGGCCGCTGGAGGTATCAGAAGTGCGAATGCTGACATAAGTAACGATAAAGCGGGTGAAAAACCCGCTCGCCGGAAGACCAAGGGTTCCTGTCCAACGTTAATCGGGGCAGGGTGAGTCGACCCCTAAGGCGAGGCCGAAAGGCGTAGTCGATGGGAAACAGGTTAATATTCCTGTACTCGGTGTTACTGCGAAGGGGGGACGGAGAAGGCTAGGCCAGCCGGGCGACGGTTTGTCCCGGTTTAAGCGTGTAGGTGGGGCGTCTTGGTAAATCCGGACGGCCAATAACACTGAGGCGTGATGACGAGGCACTACGGTGCTGAAGTGGTTGATGCCCTGCTTCCAGGAAAAGCCTCTAAGCTCCAGGTAACATTGAATCGTACCCCAAACCGACACAGGTGGTCAGGTAGAGAATACTCAGGCGCTTGAGAGAACTCGGGTGAAGGAACTAGGCAAAATGGTGCCGTAACTTCGGGAGAAGGCACGCTGGCGTCAGGTGAAGGGACTTGCTCCCGGAGCCGAGGCCAGTCGCAGATACCAGCTGGCTGCAACTGTTTAATAAAAACACAGCACTGTGCAAACACGAAAGTGGACGTATACGGTGTGACGCCTGCCCGGTGCTGGAAGGTTAATTGATGGGGTTAGCGGCAACGCGACGCTCTTGATCGAAGCCCCAGTAAACGGCGGCCGTAACTATAACGGTCCTAAGGTAGCGAAATTCCTTGTCGGGTAAGTTCCGACCTGCACGAATGGCGTAATGATGGCCAGGCTGTCTCCACCCGAGACTCAGTGAAATTGAACTCGCTGTGAAGATGCAGTGTACCCGCGGCAAGACGGAAAGACCCCGTGAACCTTTACTATAGCTTGACACTGAACCTTGAGCCTTGATGTGTAGGATAGGTGGGAGGCCCGGAAGTGCGGACGCCAGTCTGCATGGAGCCATCCTTGAAATACCACCCTTGAATGTTTGATGTTCTAACGTCGGCCCGTTATCCGGGTCGCGGACAGTGTCTGGTGGGTAGTTTGACTGGGGCGGTCTCCTCCCAAAGCGTAACGGAGGAGCACGAAGGTTAGCTAATCACGGTCGGACATCGTGAGGTTAGTGCAAAGGCATAAGCTAGCTTGACTGCGAGAGTGACGGCTCGAGCAGGTACGAAAGTAGGTCTTAGTGATCCGGTGGTTCTGAATGGAAGGGCCATCGCTCAACGGATAAAAGGTACTCCGGGGATAACAGGCTGATACCGCCCAAGAGTTCATATCGACGGCGGTGTTTGGCACCTCGATGTCGGCTCATCACATCCTGGGGCTGAAGTAGGTCCCAAGGGTACGGCTGTTCGCCGTTTAAAGTGGTACGCGAGCTGGGTTTAGAACGTCGTGAGACAGTTCGGTCCCTATCTGCCGTGGGCGTTGGAAGATTGAAAGGGGCTGCTCCTAGTACGAGAGGACCGGAGTGGACGCACCACTGGTGTTCGGGTTGTCATGCCAATGGCATTGCCCGGTAGCTACGTGCGGAAGAGATAACCGCTGAAAGCATCTAAGCGGGAAACTTGCCTTGAGATGAGTCTTCCCTGACTCCTTGAGAGTCCTAAAGGAACGTTCGAGACGAGGACGTGGATAGGCTGGGTGTGTAAGCGTTGCGAGACGTTGAGCTAACCAGTACTAATGAACCGTGCGGCTTAACCTGACAACACCGAAGGTGTTTTGTGGAGTATAAAGAAGAGACGGGTTTCAGATGAAAGAAAACAGCTTGTTCGGGATTGAAAACAGGATTTGTCTGGCGGCAATAGCGCGGTGGTCCCACCTGACCCCATGCCGAACTCAGCAGTGAAACGCCGTAGCGCCGATGGTAGTGTGGGGTCTCCCCATGTGAGAGTAGGATACTGCCAGACATTCAATTAAAAGCCGGTTGCCGGCCCAAAAGGCAGCCAGGTTAACGAAATTCGGTGGTGCGGTAGTTCAGTTGGTTAGAATACCGGCCTGTCACGCCGGGGGTCGCGGGTTCGAGTCCCGTCCGCACCGCCACCGTATTTAGGGGCGTAGTTCAATTGGTAGAGCACCGGTCTCCAAAACCGGGTGTTGGGAGTTCGAGTCTCTCCGCCCCTGCCAGTTAACAACTAAGTAATAATTGATATAGCTTTCAGATTAATAGCCCAGCTAATTTTAGCTGGGTTTTTTCTTTTTGTATTTTCTATCGAGCACTAACTCCTTACAGAAGTTATTCTTCTGTGTCTTCTATCTTCATTAAATTTCTTTACCCTGATACAAAATACCGTGCACATGCCATCACAAGTTATGGAGTCGGCTATGTGTATTTTGGTTATGTAATTTATGCAGTTATAGGCGCTTTCTCGACAGGAATTTTGAGTAATTGCTGGATAAAGGTTTGCTGATCACTGTTTTGCAACCATACAGCATACAGCGGGCGTTCTATTATCTCATTATTGGCCGATGACGTTACAAGTTGGGGGTACTCATCTTGCCAATGTACTGGAAGGAAGGCGGCTGCATTTACACTATTTAATAATTCTCTGGCGATGTGTGCTGATGTGGTTGTGATAATTGGAGGATGATCGCTTTTTAGCGTTTTTTGCTCTTGTTGATGAAAATCGGCTCCCCATTCCAGTTTGATATAGTTTTCAACGCCATTTTCAAGGTTATGTTGGGTTGTTAATAAAACAAGTTGGATATTACCGAATAGCTGGCTTCTGAACTCATCCATTTTGGGAGGTTCTGTCGTAATCAGAAGATCGAGTTCTCGGGAATGTAATTGTTTGACTAGTGACTGGCGGGTAGAAATGAGGGTTTCTATCCTGGTTTCTTGATGAAGTTGGTAAAATGAATTTAACCAAGTAGTTAGATACCCTTCCCATAAGGATGCGGTAGCACCAATGGAAAGTTTTGTATGCTGAGCAACATAATTAATTTCTTTCTTCGCTAATTGCCACGTATTCATGAGTGACTCAGCATAAGGTACAAGGCGTTCTCCGGCTGCGGTCAGACGGATATTATTGCGATGCCGTGTGAATAAATTGGTGCCCAACTGATTTTCAAGTTGCCGGATCCGAAAGCTAACAGCAGATTGTGTTAGATAGAGCGATTCAGCTGCCCGACCAAAGTGACGAGTCTTACTGACTTCCAAAAAGGTTTTCAGTAATTCAGTGTCCACATGCATCTCCAATAGTTTTTGTCGTTAAGATTTAAATATTTTGTTTTACAGAATGTCAAGCCTCCCTAATACTCCGCGCCATAATTGGTATGACATTAGAGTTAGGAGTGTGTCAGATGGCTGAAAGCTTCATCACGACTAATCGTTTTTTTGATAATAAAAATTACCCACGTGGATTTTCCCGTCATGGTGATTTCACCATCAAAGAGGCCCAATTACTAGAGCGCAGTGGTCATGCGTTCAATGAATTGGATCTTGGTAAACGCGAACCTCAAACAGAAGAAGAAAAGCTGTTTGTTGCTGTTTGCCGTGGTGAAAGAGCCCCTGTGACAGTAGAAGAAAAGGTATGGACGAAGTATTTGGGGAAAATTAGTCGTCCGAAACGTTTTCATACTCTGTCTGGTGGAAAACCACAGGTAGATTCCACTGAGGACTATACCGATACTGATGATTAATACCATCATTGATATTAATGATCTAGACAAGATAGGGGCAAAGTTGCCCCTTTTTTAATTATCCTACCTGTTTCTGCAATTGAATAAGTAACCTATCCATATTTCGATAACTGAGTGCTTCCATAATATCCACTTTTTCTATTCTTTTTTGCTCTTTTAGATCCGCAATCGTACGGGACACTTTAAGGATCCTATTCCAGGCACGTATGGATAGCCCTAGTTTTAACAGCGTATTTTCTAAAAAAATGGCATCTTCCGTTCTGAGTTTACATACATTTTCTGTTTGTTTACTATCGAGCTGGGCATTGATACAACCACACCGTTCTATTTGTATTTTTCTGGCAGTTTGTACCCGTTTTTTTATTTCCTCACTATTTTCACTGTTTTTTGTTGAAGCTTTGCTCAATGTTCCCGGTGGAAGTAGCGGTACTTCAATTGAAAGGTCAAAGCGATCTAAAAAAGGGCCAGATAGTTTAGATAAATAGCGTAGTACCTGTTGTGGGCTGCTGCGATTATTTATTCCTTGGTAATAACCGGTTGGGCTGGGATTCATTGCTGCAATCAATTGCACTTGAGCAGGAAAACAGACTTTTGCTTTTGCACGTGAAATCACTATCTCGCCAGATTCCAGCGGCTCACGCAGTGCATCAAGAACACTTCGGTTGAATTCGGGTAATTCATCCAAAAATAACACTCCATTGTGTGCAAGGGATATTTCTCCCGGTTTAGGTATTGAACCACCACCTACCAGTGCTGCCATTGATGAACTGTGATGAGGAGCCCTAAATGGCCGCGTATGCCATTTTTTGGGGTTTGTTGGATGATCGATCAGGCTATTGATTGCAGCGACTTCCAGAGCCTCCTGATGCGTTAATGGGGGCAGTAATCCACATAAACGGCTGGCAAGCATGGTCTTTCCTGTTCCCGGTGGACCGAGCAGAAGAAGGTTATGGCCGCCAGAAGCAGTCACCTCCAATGCTCTTTTAGCTTGTTCCTGCCCAATAATATCCTGTATGTCTAAAATCGGAGGAGAGCTCCATGGTTCAACGTCTGAAGGGCAAGATAAAATATCCTGATTCCCTTGTAGAAAATGGCAGACTTGAAGTAAGTGATTTGCTATCAATGCTTCATTCTGAGATAAAATTGCCAGTTCGGTTTGGTTTTCTGAGGACAAAATAAGCTGCCTTCCTGCCCGTTTTGCGCTCAGTGCTGCGGGAATTGCTCCTGTTATTCGACGTATTTCCCCTGAAAGGGCCAACTCCCCTAAAAGTTCATAACCAGATAGTCTATCGGTAGCAATTTGCTCTGATGCCGCCAAGATTGCAATAGCAATGGGTAAATCATACCTTCCTCCTTCTTTTGGGAGATCGGCAGGGGCCAGATTGACAGTGATCCTTTTGGGGGGATAAGTAAAGCCACTATTGATCAGGGCACTTCTGACCCGGTCTCTGGCTTCTTTAACGGTCGTTTCGGGCAAGCCAACAAGGGTTAAACCGGGTAAGCCATTACTGATATGTGCTTCTATTGTGACGAGAGGGGAATCAATACCAATGGTTGCCCGTGTATGAATGACGGCAAGTGCCATGATGCTCTCCTTAGCAAGAAAGCACTTATCATGAATCGATAAAAAATAATAAAAAGTCGCCTGTGGTTATTTTGCGAAGAGATTCGTAAAAATAGTTATTATAGTAACGATATTGAGAACCATTTTAGTAATTAGATAATAATAACATTATGTTATTTATGATTAATGTGGCATTTTGGAATTGTTTTAATAAAAAATTAACGCTATTTCGGATGGTGTGATACTTTTATCATTCAATTGTAATAATTAATTTTTGTTCATTATTTTCAAATTGAAAAACTATAAATAATAATAACTTACAAAAGATAATTATCGGTATTTATGATGGTTTTCGTTGTATTCATTAAAGATAGATGATTAACATGTTTTTTGATTTTATGATCTATTAAATATTTTATTAATCAGATGGATAGTGGATTATTTTAGTTGTTAAAGTAAACAATCTCAGCACTTTCATCTAATTTGTTATCTATCTAAATGAAAAGTATCAATAAAATAAATTTGTTATGAAAAAATAAAAATAATTATTGTCAATAATCATAGAAAGTGATAACTATTAAATATACGTCAAACATACGAGTTAAAACGAACCAAATTATGAATACTTTAGTCCTAGTGATTAGCCTAATTATTAGCGTGGTGGTGATTATTCCACCGTGCGGGGCTGCACTTGGACGAAAGAAGGCTTAGAAAAAGAGAGCCAGACTTCAAAAAGACCCCCGCACCGAAAGGCGCGGGGGTTTTTTTTAGGGCAATTTTTTAGTTTAGAGAAGAAAAACAAGCATAACAAAACATCACAACCAGCCGGTGACACGGTAAGCACGACAAGGGGAGACGCAATGAACGGGGCACAATCGGTTATAGAGGCATTACGAGCGCAGGGAATTGAAAAAGTTTTTGGTTATCCTGGTGGAACTATCATGCCAGTTTATGATGCATTGTATGAGGGTGAGATTGAGCACGTATTATGCCGTCATGAACAAGGTGCTGCTATGGCTGCAATTGGTTATGCCAGAGCAAGCGGGAAACCGGGGGTTTGTATTGCGACATCAGGGCCAGGTGCGACAAATCTAGTCACGGGATTGGCTGATGCGTTGTTGGATTCTGTTCCTGTTGTGGCAATTACAGGCCAAGTAAATACTGCGCTTATCGGAACGGATGCTTTTCAGGAAATTGATATGTTAGGCATGTCTCTTTCCTGTACGAAGCACAGTTTTCTGGTTGATTCGTTAGAGAAATTACCGCAAATCATGGCAGAAGCCTTTACTATCGCGATGAGTGACCGTCCTGGCCCTGTCCTTGTTGATTTACCCAAAGATATTCAATTGGCTCAAGGCGATTTTGCGCCATATCTGGTATCTGTAGCCCCGGAGTTCTCTCTGCCTGAACAAGAAATAGAGCAAGCCCGTCAATTGTTGGCATCGTCTCAAAAACCTGTCTTATACGTGGGCGGGGGGGTGGGTATGTCGGGCGCGGTTCCAGAATTACGTCGCTTTGTTGCAGAAACAGGCATGCCGGTTGTGTCTACATTAAAAGGCTTAGGCGCTGCGGATTTTGAACATGAATGCTATTTAGGCATGTTGGGAATGCACGGAACCAAAGCGGCGAATCTCGCGGTTCAGGCTTGTGATTTGCTGGTTGCCGTCGGTGCACGTTTCGATGACCGTGTGACAGGAAAGCTGAGCAATTTTGCCCCTCATGCCAAAGTGATCCATCTGGATGTTGATCCCGCTGAATTCAATAAATTACGCCAGATCCATGTTTCATTGCAAGGGGATGTAAAAACATTGCTGCCCCATTTACAACAATCTTTATCGATTCAGGCTTGGCAGCAAGAAGTACAACAATTAAAAAACGAACACGCCTGGTGTTATGACTACCAGGGGGAAGGTATTTATGCCCCGCTTCTTCTGAAACAGATATCTGATCGTGCTCCATCCAACACAATGATGACAACCGATGTTGGGCAGCATCAGATGTGGACGGCTCAGCATATGTCATTCAGCCAGCCAGAGAATTTCATCACATCCAGCGGATTGGGGACGATGGGATTTGGCATTCCGGCAGCGATTGGTGCTCAGTTGGCACGTCCGCAAGATATGGTGATCTGCATATCGGGTGATGGCTCTTTCATGATGAATGTTCAGGAATTGGGCACAATCAAACGTAAGCAGTTACCCATTAAAATCGTGTTATTGGATAACCAGCGATTGGGAATGGTTCGTCAGTGGCAAGAACTGTTTTTTGACAAACGATATAGCGAAACGACTTTAACGGATAACCCTGACTTTCTGACATTGGCTCAGGCCTTTGGAATACCGGGCCAGCGGATCACAGAACAATCACAAGTCAGCGGTGCGCTGGATGCTTTATTTAACAGCGAGGGCGCGTATTTATTACACGTATCCATTGATGAATTAGAGAATGTCTGGCCATTAGTTCCCCCAGGTTCAAGCAACGAAGTTATGTTGGAGAAGTCATTATGATGCATCATCAACTTGCTATTCAGGCGAAATTTTGTCCTGAAATTTTGGAGCGAATTCTGAGAGTCACCCGTCATCGTGGATTTCAGATATGCGCATTGAATATGGATCATACAACGGATAGTGGTAATGTAAGTATTGAACTCACTGTATCCAGTCAGCGTTCGATTAATTTACTGTTTTCTCAATTGATGAAATTAGTGGATGTTGCTGGTGTCGAGATCAAACACAAAGAATCACAATTAAGTGCATAGTGCACAATTAAAGGAAAATTGATAATGACAAAGCAAGCTGATTACATTTGGTTCAATGGTGAAATGGTACCTTGGGCCGATGCTAAAGTTCACGTTATGTCCCATGCCTTACATTATGGTACCTCAGTATTTGAAGGTATCCGTTGTTATAACTCTCATAAAGGGCCTGTTGTTTTTCGCCACCGTGAACATATGCAGCGCTTGCGTGATTCAGCCAAGATTTATCGTTTTCCTGTGAGTCAGAGTGTTGACGAATTGATGGAAGCATGCCGTGAAACCTTGCGTAAAAATAAACTAGTCAGCGCTTACATTCGCCCGCTGGTATTTATTGGTGATGTTGGCATGGGGGTTAATCCTCCTGCGGGTTATAAAACAGACGTTATTATTGCTGCCTTCCCTTGGGGCACATATCTGGGTGAAGACGCGTTGGATCAGGGGGTTGACGCAATGGTTTCTTCATGGAACCGGGTAGCCGCAAATACGATCCCGACGGCAGCAAAAGCAGGAGGAAACTATCTTTCATCTTTGCTGGTGGGAAGTGAAGCCCGACGTCACGGCTATCAGGAAGGGATTGCACTGGATGTTCATGGTTATATTTCAGAAGGTGCTGGTGAAAACTTATTTGAAGTTAAAGATGGAGTTCTGTTTACGCCGCCATTTACCTCATCAGCGTTGCCGGGGATCACTCGTGATGCCATCATCAAGTTGGCCCGGGATCTGGGGCTGGAAGTGCGTGAGCAAACACTTTCCCGCGAATCACTCTATTTGGCAGATGAAGTTTTTATGACGGGAACGGCTGCGGAAATTACGCCTGTTCGTAGTGTAGATGGCATTCAGGTTGGTATTGGAAAATGTGGTCCTATCACCAAAAAAATTCAAAATGCCTTTTTTGGCTTATTTGATGGTACGACAGAAGATAAATGGGGTTGGCTGGATACTGTAAACCCTCAATAAGAAAATATAACATTCAGCAGGTGGTCGTTCCCTGCCTGTGCTGATTACTGAAGTTTATTAGATAAGACAGACTTGGGAGTAAAAACAATGCCTAAATATCGTTCTGCCACAACAACACATGGCCGCAATATGGCGGGAGCAAGGGCTTTATGGCGAGCTACAGGTATGACTGACGCAGATTTTGGCAAACCTATCATTGCCGTGGTGAACTCATTTACACAGTTTGTGCCCGGACATGTCCATCTGCGTGACCTCGGCAAACTGGTGGCAGAACAGATTGAGGCATCAGGAGGGGTAGCAAAAGAGTTCAATACCATCGCCGTTGATGATGGTATCGCAATGGGCCATGGTGGCATGCTCTATTCATTGCCTTCCCGTGAGTTGATCGCAGATTCTGTGGAATATATGGTTAATGCTCACTGCGCTGATGCGATGGTTTGTATTTCTAACTGTGACAAAATCACACCGGGAATGCTGATGGCATCTTTGCGCCTGAATATTCCGGTTATTTTTGTTTCTGGTGGTCCAATGGAAGCAGGTAAGACGCGCTTATCGGATCAGATAATCAAATTGGATTTGGTTGATGCCATGATTCAGGGCGCCAATCCCAATGTCACTGATGAACAAAGTGACCAAATCGAACGTTCAGCCTGCCCAACTTGCGGTTCCTGCTCTGGCATGTTTACCGCGAACTCAATGAACTGTCTGACTGAAGCGTTGGGGCTTTCGCAGCCGGGCAACGGTTCATTGCTTGCGACACATGCTGATCGCAAGAACCTGTTTATCAACGCGGGAAAACGCATTGTCGAGTTAACTAAACGTTACTACGAAAAAAATGATGACAGTGCTTTACCACGCAATATTGCGACCAAGGCTGCATTTGAAAATGCCATGACATTAGATATCGCGATGGGAGGTTCAACGAATACGGTTCTGCATTTGCTTGCCGCAGCGCAGGAAGGGGACGTTGATTTCACCATGGCAGACATCGATCGCCTTTCCCGTCAGGTTCCTCACCTTTGCAAGGTGGCACCGAGCACTCAAAAATACCATATGGAAGACGTGCATCGAGCTGGTGGCGTGATGGGCATTCTTGGTGAATTGGATCGCGCCGGGCTTTTGCATCGTAACGTGAAGAATGTATTGGGATTGGATTTATCACAAACGCTGGCGCAGTACGACATCATGCAAACAGAAGATGACAGTGTGAAGAGCATGTACGCTGCGGGGCCTGCGGGTATACGCACCACCCAGGCTTTCTCTCAGGATTGTCGCTGGCCAACGTTGGATGATGATCGTAAGGAAGGGTGCATCCGTGAATATACCCATGCTTATAGTCAGGATGGGGGCTTGGCAGTTCTGTTTGGCAACATTGCGGCAGATGGCTGCATTGTAAAAACGGCGGGTGTTGATGAAGGCAGTTTGACTTTCCGAGGGCCGGCTAAAGTCTATGAAAGCCAGGATGATGCCGTCAATGCTATCTTGGGTGGAAAAGTGGTGGCTGGTGATGTGGTTGTCATTCGTTATGAAGGCCCGAAAGGCGGGCCGGGAATGCAGGAAATGCTTTATCCCACAACCTATCTGAAATCAATGGGATTAGGAAAGAGTTGTGCGTTGATCACCGATGGCCGTTTCTCTGGGGGCACATCGGGCCTTTCCATTGGTCATGTTTCTCCTGAAGCGGCGAATGGGGGATTGATTGGATTGATTCAAGATGGCGATATCATCGATATCGATATTCCAGATCGTAAAATTCAATTGGATGTGCCTGAAACAACATTGGCTGAACGTACTCAGGCTGAATTATCTCGCGGCGATAAGGCATGGACACCAAAGTCACGAGAGCGTCAGGTTTCTTTTGCCTTGCGAGCCTATGCCTCGTTGGCAACCAGCGCTGACAAAGGTGCTGTGCGTGATAAAACCAAACTGGGGTGCTGATTGTGGCAGTTTATTCTCTGAATGCTGAGCCCAATGGGGCGGAATATCTTAAAGCCGCATTGAGTGCGCCCGTTTATGACGTTGCTCAAGTGACTCCCTTGCAGGAAATGAAAAAAATTTCTTCTCGTTTAAATAATACGATTTTAGTTAAGCGGGAAGATAGACAGTGGGTACACAGTTTTAAATTGCGTGGTGCATACGCGATGATTGCGGGTTTGACGGAGGAGCAGAAAAGCAGGGGGGTCATTACGGCTTCTGCGGGTAATCACGCACAAGGTGTTGCGTTGTCGGCGCATAAGGTTGGCATCAAAGCAACCGTCGTGATGCCGATTGCTACCGCGGATATCAAAGTTGATGCAGTGCGCAGCTTTGGTGGTGCAGTTCTGTTGCATGGAGCAAATTTTGATGAAGCAAAAGCAAAAGCGATAGAACTGGCAAAAGAGCATGGTTACACTTTCGTTCCGCCCTTTGATCATCCTTCTGTCATTGCAGGCCAGGCGACACTGGCAATGGAATTGCTACAGCAAGACGTCCATCTCGACCGTATCTTTGTTCCTGTTGGTGGTGGTGGATTGATTGCGGGTGTTGCTGTTCTTATTAAGCAACTGGTTCCTGAAATGAAAGTCATTGGCGTGGAAGCCGAAGATTCCGCGTGTTTGAAAGCAGCTTTGGAAGCAGGACGTCCCGTTGATTTGCCCAGAGTGGGCTTATTTGCGGAAGGGGTGGCAGTGAAACGCATTGGCGACGAAACGTTTCGTTTATGCCAGCAATATGTCGATGATGTCATTACGGTAGACAGCGATGCCATTTGTGCCGCGATGAAAGATATCTTTGAAGATGTCAGGGCAATTGCGGAACCGTCTGGCGCTCTGGCACTGGCGGGGCTGAAGAAATACGTCCAACAACACCAGATCCAGGGAGAACGGTTGGCACACATTTTGTCTGGTGCCAATGTGAATTTTCATGGTTTGCGTTACGTTTCAGAACGTTGTGAACTGGGCGAACAGCGTGAAGCGCTGTTGGCAGTGACGGTCCCTGAGCAAAAAGGCAGTTTCCTGAATTTTTGCCAAATATTGGGGTCCCGTGTTGTGACGGAGTTCAGCTATCGCTATTCAGATGCGGCTGATGCCAATAAAGCATGTATTTTTGTGGGCATTAGATTGAGCCATGGAAATGCAGAGCGCCTTGAAATCATTAATGAATTAAAATCGGCCGGATATCAGGTCGCTGATTTTACTGATGACGAAATGGCAAAACTGCATGTTCGCTACATGGTTGGCGGCAGGCCAGCCAAGCCATTGCAGGAGCGGTTGTTCAGCTTTGCTTTTCCCGAATCACCGGGTGCTTTACTGAAATTTCTACAAACATTGGGCACACATTGGAATATCACTTTATTTCATTATCGTAGTCACGGCACAGATTATGGGCGTGTTCTGACGGCTTTTGAACTTGCAGAATCGGAAGTACGTTTTGATCGCCATTTGAATGAACTGGGCTATGAATATCATGATGAAACAGATAATCCTTCGTTTAAGTTGTTTTTGACTTAAACGAGCAGCATCGGAAAAACAACAAACTCCGTTCTTTTAAACGGAGTTTGTTTGCGATCTGAATGCATTTTTAAAAAGATAGTCATGAATAACATTTAAATTGCGTTGTCATCATCACTTGTCTCAGGTTTTATGCTTAACATTTGGGTGTGTTGCCAGATATTGCTCAACCAAGTTGGCAACTCTTTGGGCATCTTTATTCATGCCAAGCAATAATTCAGAACTACGGCTGCTAAGCCATTTCCGGCCAATGAGAAATAAACCGGGATGAGGGGTTTTACCCCCGTTTTTATTGCCGCCCTCGCAAATAAAACCCTGTGAGTTACTGACATTCGGCAATGTTAACCAATCTGTCACTTCCTTATATCCCACACACCAAATGACACCGTCAGTCGTGTATTTTTTTCCCTCCTGGTCAAACAATGTTTTTTGCTTAACTTTCACAAGCCGCTTTGCTATCTGCACATTGAGGGAAGATAAATAACGGTTATTCAGTTCACGGCAGGGCAGTGGGTTACGGCGCTGCATGATTTTACCTATCAGGCTTGACGTGTCCGAATACAATATCCGTATTTTACTCAACCACCAGAACAGATCTTTCCCCATAATTCTATTGGGTAAGAGTGGGCGAGGGGGACCACAGAAGAGCGTCACCTGCATCGAGGATGAAAGTTCTTGAGCGATCTGCCGGCCACTGGCGCCATCACCGATAACGGCAATGCGGGATCCGGCCTTAAATTGTTTCGGATTCCGGTAATTATCCGCTGTCAATTGCTGCACTGAATCAGATAAATGGTGGGCTATTTCTGGCGTAATAGCGATTTGGTTCGCGCCGGTTGCGTTAATTAAACACGGGGAGGAAAACTGCTCCCCTTGTTCTGTTGTGAGTGTAAACAAACCATCCTGATGTTTGACACTGACGATTTTCGTCTCCGTCTGGATATTGAGATTGTGGTGATGCGCATAGCGTTCCAGATAATCGGCGATTTCATCCTTGCTTGGGTAGCCATCCGGCGTACCCGGCAAAGGAAAATCAGGTAGCTGACTCATCATGCGAGAAGTAAATAGCAGCATATTATCGGGACGCCTGCGCCAGGCATCACCGATACGCTGATTCTGCTCCAGAAGCAGTGTGTTGATTTTTTTCTTATTCAGCATGACAGCCAGTGTTAGCCCTGCTTGTCCGGCACCAACAATCAAGCAATCAACATTCATGATGTCTGCTCCGATTGCAATATATATTCAGTCAGAGATTGGATCGTGGGATATTCATAGCCAAGGATTGGGTCCAGCTTTTTCTGCAATACTTTTTCTAACTGAGCAATCAGCGTAACCCGGCTGGATGAATCCAGGCCAAGGCTATCAAAAGAGACATGTACTCCAATAGGAATATCATGACGTTGAAAATAGGGAGTTAAATAGTCAATTAGCCAATTTTTCAATTCTGGGTCAGTCATATTTTACTCCTGAATTTCTCTGTGGGTAGCGGAAACATGGACGCGTTGTAATTCGTCTTTCAAATAGAGTGAACTACATAGTTTTCTTTGTACTTTTCCACTGCTGGTTGTCGGTAATTTGTTAGATTGGATAAAAACGAGATCAGCGATATTAATATCGAATTCTGATGTGAGTTTTTGTATAACATTTTGTTTTAAGGCCGATAGGTTATGCGTATGCTCCACATTTTTTTTCAACTCTATCGCGACGACAATCTGTTGATTCACTTCAAAAGCAATCGCTTTTCCTGAACGAAATGCGGGTGATTGTTCTGCTGCGGTATATTCGATGTCTTGTGGATAGATATTTCTACCTCGGATAATGATCAAATCCTTCAAGCGGCCCGTAATTAATAAATGATTTTGATACAAACACCCGAGATCACCGGTACGGAGGAAAGGCCCTTGACCGCAGGCAGTATAAGCCTTGAAGTTTTCTTCGGTTTCTTCCTCATTATTCCAATATCCCATTGCAATACTTGGGCCTTGTACCCAAATCTCACCGATCTCATCGGCTTGGCACAATGCTTTTGTTTCTGGATTGACAATGACAGCGCGGTGGCCGGGGGCAACTTGGCCACAGGTTTGCAATACAATCCCATCAGGCTTCAGCGTCAGTTTTCCTTTTTCTAAGCTATCGCCGCAAAGAGATAAACTCAGAGGCTCATCTTCACTCGTGGATGAACTGATCACCAGCGTTGCTTCAGCCATGCCATAGCAGGGGATCTGGCTTTTATAATGAAATCCATATTCTTTAACTGCCTGGTAAAATTTCACCAATGTTGTATTTCTGACCGGTTCAGCACCATTTCCTGCCCAACGCCAGCGCGATAAATCGAGATTGAGTCCGGAATAATCGTTTTCTGCACAGAGGTCATAAGCAAAATTGGGAGCACAGCAGAACTCCGCCTTATAATCGTGCATCAACTGCAACCAACGTAATGGTTTTTGAATGAATGACAACGGTGAAATAAAGTTATACTGCCCGCCTAGCACCATAGTCATCATAATATGGCCGACTAAGCCCATATCATGAAACTGTGGTATCCAGCCACCAATCACCAAATTTTCATGCAGTCCGAACGTATCTCTCATTGCCCGCAAATTGTGGATTAAGTTACTGTGGGTAACCATAACCCCTTTTGGTATCCCTGTAGAACCAGAGGTATATTGCAGAAAAGCCAAATGCTCTGGTGATATAGCAGGAAGCCGGACGCTGGTATGCGACGTTTGTTGTTCTGAATAATATATAATCGCTTGGTCGGGAATCGCTTGAGATAAAGTGTGGCTTAATTCAGAAGTCGTGAGGATCACTTCTGCTTTTGAATCAGTGAGTATTTGTTTGAGTCTTTGCAGATGACGGCTGCCCCGAACCACATTTGACGGAACGGCAATGGCGCCTGCTTTAAAGCAGGCTAACAACCCGATAATAAACTCAAGGCCGGGAGGATACATCAGGATCACGGTCTTATTATGCAAGCCTGCGGCTACGAGCGTACAGGCAAGCTGATGAGAATGGTGTTCTAGTTCTTGCCACGTCAGCGTAATTGCTTCCGTTTCATCTGAAGGTAAAAAGCGATAAACCGTATGGTTGGGTTTCTGTAGCACGTAGTGATTAACACAACTCAGTAAGGTTTGCGCCTGATCCAGTATCATATTTGTTCTCCTGACATGGTTAGCAAATGCTGTATTTCTTGTTGTAAGGCGTTAACCAATACATTGATCGCCCACAATTCAGTGAAATGCCCAAAACTGATGCGCAAAGCACTATCGATATAGGAATAGGGAGCGTGCATCGCCAGTAAGACATGAGAACGTTTAGGTGATGTCGAATTATTGCTGCAAGCCGAACCGAGAGAAACAGAAATACCGTGACATAAGTCTAATCTGTTTGCCAGTGCCTCAGCCCTGATACCCGGAAAGCTGATATTCAATGTCCAGGGTGCCTGGAACTCAGGGTTTGTTTCACCATTTAAATGATAATTTATGCCTGATTTATCTAATTGATTAAGAAAGTGACTCCGCATTTTTTGGCAATACTGAAGGCGTTGTGGCAATTCCTGACAGGCTTCTTCCGCAGCCGCAGCTAATCCCGCAATGCCTAATGTATTTTCTGTACCACTGCGTAAGCCGTATTCTTGCCCTCCGCCATGTAGCAAAGGGTAAATTTTGACTTGTTGACTGTAATACAACCCTCCGATCCCCTTGGGAGCATAAAATTTATGTCCTGAAAAAGAGAGGGTTAATGGAATATCATCAAAGCGTGGAAGAGGCCATTTCCCTACCGCCTGTACTGCATCAATGTGAAGATGGATACCTTTTCCTTTCAGGCTGACGGCAAGCTCATCATAGGGTTGAATGACACCGGTTTCATTGTTGATTGCCATTAATGCAATCAGGCAAGTTTGTGGTGTAATGGTGCGATTTAATTTCTCCAGATCGATTCTTCCGTTTTCTTTTGGTTCAATGAGAGTCAGGTTGAGCCCTTTTTTTTGATACCAAAAAAGTGTTTCTAGAATTGAAGAATGTTCAATGGCAGAACAAATAGCATGATAACGGGATAACTGAGTGGCCGGAAATTGGCTAAATACACTATGCAAAGCCAGATTATTACTTTCTGTCCCCCCAGACGTAAAAATAATCCTTTGAGCATCTCCTCCGACTAATTGTGCCATTGAATCTTTTGCGCCCTTAATCAACGTGGTTAAGTGACGACTTAAACTATATTTGCTGGAAGGGTTAGCAAATTGATCCAGCATGCCTAAAATCGCCGCTTTTGATTTATGGCTCAATGGCGTTGTTGCATTGAAATCAAAGTACAACATTGTCATATGTGCGTCCTTAGCTGCTGAAAAAGCGCATGTAACATTTCTAGACAATGTTGTTGGGAAGGCTGGAGCTGGCCTAGCATGCTATCGATTTCTTGTAGGCTCAATTGGGCAAACTCGATTAATGCCTTGTCCTGAATTTGGCGACAAAATTGATTGGCCATTGCCAATGAAGTCGTACATCCCCAGGCTTCAAACCTGGCTTCACTGATACGCCCTTCTTGATTGAGTGATAGATCAATGTTTACTTTGTCTCCACATACCGGGTTTCCTAACTTAAGTTGAATGTCAGGGTTTGTCAGACGCCCTTGGAAATCAGGATGACAGAAGTTATCAGTTATAATTTCATTAAACATGATCAAACCTTATTGCGTAATAGGACAAGAATCCCTTTGCTCATCAGACGCCATTTTGCTTTCCAGGTTAACTGCACAGCAGCCGAATTCTGTCGCAGAAGGTGCCCGCATGACATATTGCATACGTTGAGAATTTCGCCCGGAAGGATCGTTATCTGTACGCAAGTAAATCATATCTTCAGTGAGCAGCATCCCGGGAGTTGAGCGGGCAATGGGATCGAAAATAACAAGTTGCCCAGTTTCACCATCGGCGACTTCTCTGGATAAATTTTCTGGATCACGCACAGAAAAATGAATATAAGGAGGGATATGTTTTTGGTTAAACTCGTCTTCTATCGCCAGAAAATTAGCTTCAACAAGGCCATACATATCGCGTATTTGGCTGGCGGGAATACCTAACCACGTTTTTATCTCCTGATTAAACTCAGTGCGGGAAATCATAGCACCGGTGAAACGCTTCCAGCCTCCGAGGGTAATGATCATGCTTCCGCTGTCGAGTTCCAAAGGCGTGTTTGTTGCTTTTAAGAAGCTAATAAAACGATGGATCAGGAATGGAGGGCCGATTAAATGGCGGGTAAATTTCCCTTGCCATTCTTTTAATTGATTGACGGCTTCTTCTGGTACAAAACGTTCTTGTTTAACCATAAAATTCCGTGTATCCAGCAATCCGGCCAGCCAGTTAAATGCTTTTATCATACCCATTTCAGGGATTTCTTCTGTTGACGGACACAAACAAAGACCTGCACCGCTGGACAGCTTAAGCATATCCCGATAGGAGTTATAAAGGCCGATTGTGGTGTAGTCCATGGTTTGGTCGCATCGACGAGCAACACTCGGAATACCGCTGGTTCCCGTGGAGCGCATTTCATGTTCAATACTGGAAAGGGGCTTACTTAATAGACGATGGCTATTTGAGGATTTAAACATGGCTACCGGAATAACCGGGATTTTAACCAAATCGGCGTAAGTCTGGATATCATCAGGCCTTACTCCTTTTTCTTCACATTGTTCCCGATAATAATTATTATTTTCGAAATGGTATTTGAAAGCATCCCTAATAAAATATGTTTTTAATTCTTTTTGTTCTTCGATTGTCAGGCTGTAGAAAAAGTCATTATTTGTAATTAACCACTTAATCGCATCTCCGTTTGCATTTTTTATTTTTTCGTATAATTCAATTGATTTAAACATGTAACTTGTCCTTCTTTTTTATTATATTTAAATTATTAGTTCTTATGATTATTGTACTTATGTCAAAACTAATGGTTGTTATGCATTTAATGAATAAGCACGAATTTACTCAGGTTTTTTTATTTTTGCTTGAATAAACTGGCTAATGTACAAAAGGGGGAATGTAAAAAGGATGCACATTTTTTCAATGTAAATGTTACATTGTGGAATAATATAGGAAGATATGGTTTTATTTTGATATGTTTGATTAAATTACTGATAAAAAATATTTTGTAATTTTTTTTGAATCATTGCCATAGTTTTATGTTAGCCAGATTATTCAATCAAATCACGTCATTAAGTTATATAGTTATCCTACTTATACTGATTTATATGTTGGAAAAAAGGCCATTTAAAATAGAGTTAAGCCATCGTGATGATAGGGTGAAACTAATTATGATGAAATAATTTAACTATTTTGTAGTGATGAGATTTTCATTATATGGCGATACTGAACTTTTTATGGGGAAAATATGGAAATTAGGTAATGAGATATAAGTATTTTTATTACTTTGGTTTTATTATTTATTGGAGTGAAACATGGAAACTGATACAGTTGAAACGACACCCGTTCCCCAACAGGGAAAGAATAAAAAACGTAAATTCATACTTTCTATTATCCTACTGGTTATTTTACTTACCGGTGGGGTGTATTTCTTTTATTGGTACACGGAATTACGTTTTTATCAGTCAACAGATAATGCTTATGTTGCTGGTAATCAAATTCAAGTCATGTCACAAGTTCATGGCAGTGTGAAAGACATTTATGCCGATAATACCGATTTTGTACAACAAGGTGATCTTTTATTAATTCTGGATAGTACCGATGCAGAGAATGCTTTCGAAAAAAGTAAAAACTCGTTAGCTCAGGCAGTACGTCAAACACAAGAAACTATCCTCAATAACCCTAAGTATCTCGCGAATGTAGAATTAAAACAGCTTACGTTAGATAAGCTGATAGGTGATCTGGCGCGGCGTGAAAAATTGGGGAAAGCCAGGGTCATTGCCGTTGAAGATTTAGAGCATGCCCGCAAGGCGGTTGAAATTGCCAAGGCAGATTTAAAAGTGGCTAAGCAAGAATATAAAATTAATCAGGCTCTGGTCATGGGAACGCCACTTAAGAAACTCCCTAATATCGAAAAAGAAATTTCCAATTTACGTGAAGCTTGGTTGTCTTTGCAACGAACCAAAATTTATGCGCCAGTCAGTGGGTATGTATCACGCCGTAGTGTTCAGGTTGGTGCCCGCATCACTCAATCGGCTCCGTTAATGGTCATTATTCCTGCTGACCAGATGTGGGTTGAAGCGAATTTTAAAGAAGTACAGTTTACTGATATGCGATTGGGGCAACCCGTTTCTTTGGTCAGTGATTTTTATGGTGATCAGGTTGTCTATCAAGGGCGTATCATGGGTATGGATATGGGAACCGGCAGTGCTTTTTCCATTTTGCCAGCCCAAAACGCCACAGGTAACTGGATTAAAGTGGTGCAGCGTTTGCCTGTGCGCATTGAATTAGATCCACAGCAGCTTGCCCATTATCCGCTGCGCATTGGCTTATCGATGCATGCAACCGTTGATACGAGAAAAACAGCAGGGACAACGCTAGCGGATAAAAGCCAGCAACGGGCCATTTATCAAACTCATGTTTTTTCGTTAGATAACAATGAAATCGACCAAATAATTGAACAAATCATAAAACGCAATACTGGCAATACAGATTAAGGATGACTCAAATGGAACCTTTATCAGTCAATCAGCGTTGGTGGTTAATCCTGTCTCTGGCAATTATCGCATTTCTGCAAATACTGGATTTGACGATTGCTAACGTAGCACTATCAACTATCGCTGGTGACCTTGGATCATCGGTATCACAAGGAACGTGGGTTATCACATCATTTGGTATTGCGAATGCCATTTCGATTCCCTTAACAGGTTGGTTAGCTAAACGTGTTGGGGAAGTTCGTTTGTTTATTGTTTCGACTCTACTGTTTGTTATTTCTTCTTGGTTATGTGGTGTATCGAATAGTCTTGAGATGTTAATTATTGCCAGAGTGATACAAGGTGCTGTTGCAGGGCCGATTATCCCTCTGTCGCAAAGTTTGTTATTGGCCAATTTCCCTAAATCTCAACACAGCATGGCATTGGCTATTTGGTCTATGACTGTGATTATTGCGCCTGTTTGTGGCCCCATTCTCGGTGGATGGATTAGTGATAATTACCACTGGGGATGGATTTTTTTGATTAATGTCCCGATTGGCTTAGCCGCTATTTTCATTACCTATTTGATATTGAAGAAACGAGAAACAAAAATAGAAGTCATTCCGGTCGATAAGGTGGGGCTGATCCTGCTGATCGTGGGTGTGGGTTGTTTACAACTCATGCTGGACAGAGGAAAAGAATTAGATTGGTTTAATTCCGATGAAATTATCGTATTAGCTGTCATTGCAACGATAGGTATTATTTTGCTTGTTATTTGGGAAATGACTGAAAAAAATCCCATTGTTGATTTATCTTTGTTTAAATCACGTAATTTTACGGTTGGCACGATTTGCATCAGCCTGGCATTTTTGCTTCATATTGGTGTACTTGTTTTACAACCTCAACTATTACAAATGGTTTTTGGCTATACTGCGGCCTTGGCCGGGTTGGCATTGGCGCCCCTCGGCATTCTTCCGATTATTTTAGCCCCGGTTATCGGTCGGTTTGGGGCTAAAATAGATATGCGTTACTTAGTCACCCTCAGCTTTATTGTTTTCTCTTTCTGCTTTTTTTGGCGGGCGTACACGTTTGAATCTGGAATGGATTTCTCCAGTGCAGTATGGCCTCAGTTTGTTCAAGGGATAGCGATTGCATGTTTTATCATGCCACTCAATGTGATTATTTTATCGGATATCCCTCAGGAGAAAGTAGCTTCAGCGGGAAGCCTATTTAACTTCTTTCGAACATTGGCGATATCGGTAGGGACATCATTAACCAATACACTATGGTTTCAACGTGAATCTGTTCATCATTCTCAGCTTACGGAGTTCATCACTCCGGATAATTCCTTAGTTAATTTAGCCTATGAGGAAACCAAAAAGTTAGGGTTGTCTGACTTACAAACGACCGCTTTTTTAGCCAAAAAAATCACCGATCAAAGTCTGATTCTGGCCGCAAATGAAATTTTTTGGCTCTTTGGCTTTATTTTCTTAACATTAATTCTGATACTTTGGCTGGCTAGATCAAACTTGGCACCAAGGTAGCTTGAATCTGTCTGTTACCTTTCAGGTTACCGCCGGGATATTATTCAGCATCAGTTTATTGAGGCATTCAACGGTCTTGCAGTCGATATGCGAATCGTTTTGGGTGAGGCGCTTAATATCTGAAGGGCGTATCCCATAAGACATTTTGCAGGTTCGGCTAAAGTGCGCAGTATCAGAAAAACCACAATTATTAGCGACTAAGGTTAAAGAATCATTTAAATGTATCTCTTCAATGGCATCACTTAAACGCAACCAGAGCAAATAAGCACGGAAATTAATACCAACTTGATCACGGAAAAGGTGTAAGAACCGGCTTTCAGAGAGGTAAATTTTATCGGCCACTTGGCGGGATGAAACCCGTTTTACTGAAAGTGAATCAATAAACGAAATCGCTTTTATGATCCGTTTATCGAACTGGCAGTGACATGACAGGTATGAACCAATTAAAGAATAAATAATGGCAGTATCGGGGTTTTTCCTACAAAGAAAGGATTCAATTAAATAGTTTATAATTGATATTATATTATCACGCTCCAAAAAAATAACGGGCAAACTCTCTGTGAGATGGTTAAATAAATGATAATTTTCATCAGTAGGTTCTATAAGTAGTGTAATACTGCAAGTATTCGATGAATTTAACTTATGCATTATATTGGGGCCAATAATACAACCATAGGTTAAATGCGTTCCATCTTCAGTCATTATCGACAACAAATCATCGCCATGCAGGGATAAGCTGAGTTGAATACAAGGGTGTTGGTGAAACTCAGTGGTTACATAAGAAAGGAAATTCAGTTTACAGGTTGTGTGCTTGTATTGCCGGATAAACTGAGAAGTCGTTAATGTACTTGATGTCATGGCCTCATCCCTTATCAGAAAAGCAGTGAGTAAATGCAGTTTACCTTGTAACGTGTAATACGTTAATTTTGACTCCATAACTAAATAAAAAAATCATCATAGTCGATCATTTGAAGAGAAGTCAGTCCAATTTTACGATCTTTTTATTTTGTTATTTTTTAATAGTCCTGAAATTAAATAGTATGTATGACAATCAGACATCCTCAATGAATTGGAAAATGCCGCCAATAAAACTGCAACGAGAAAAATGGCAGGACATTTCGGGCACTAAAATAGGGGATTGTTCTACAACAGTTCCCAAAACGCTTTAATCAAAGGTTCATTCAAACGTTTACTGAGTGCACAGACACCTAATTCAAACGGTTCGACTAAAGAAATATTTTCCAGCAGCGAAATACGATTCCGTACAGGTTCAGGGCTATTCTCGACGACAACGGCGGGGATTAACGCAATCCCACAGCCTAATGCAACCATGGAAACAATCGCTTCATGGCCGGAAACCGTTGCATAAATCACCGGATGCAAGATTTTATGCCGGCGGAACCAAAACTCAATGCGCTTACGGGAAGGGCCATGCTCGGGCAGGATAAAAGGAATGCGACTCCAGTCAGGCTGGTCTTCTGTCGCGAGAGCTCTTACTGCACAAGGCAGGGCAGGAGCAATCAATACCAGCGGTACTTCACCTATTTTGGTAAAACTGATGTTATCCGGTAATTTTTCCGGCTTGCCTGCTATCCCCAAATCAGCGGCATCGGACTGAATTTTATCAACGGCATCGGCAGCATCGCCTGTTGTCAGTTTGATTTCTACCAAAGGATGCTCTGCCCTGAATTTATCCAAGACTTGTGGAAGATGGCTATAGGCAGCAGTCACCGAACAAAACAGGCGCAATTCCCCCGTCAGTGATGGATTTTGGTGATTTAGCGAATGTTGTAGCTGTTTATATTGTAAGAGTGTTTGCTGGGCAAATTGTTTTAATTGTTCGCCCGCAGCGGTGAGTTTCACCGTTCGGTTATCCCGTAAGAACAAGGTATGCCCCAATAATTCTTCAAGACGCTGGATCTGGCGGGAAAGTGTGGAGGGGCTGACATGCATGGCTGTCGCTGTGCGCCCAAAATGACAACTTTCCGCAAGATGTAAAAATAATTTTAAATCACGTAGATCCATCGCGTTCAGCCTTTTTTCTGATGACTTTTTGCTGGGGCAGGTGGCATTGCATAAATTGCAATATAGTCTTGTTAATATATCAATTTAAGCAATGGCCTTCATGTCATATATTGGCACTATGCAAACAACATCACACCTAATTATATCGGAGTCACCATGGCTAATTATTTTGATACGTTGAACTTACGCCAGAAATTGGCGCAGTTAGGTAAGTGCCGTTTTATGGCACGAGAAGAATTTACTGACGAGGCAGGGTATTTAAAAGGCAAGAAAGTCGTGATCGTAGGGTGTGGTGCGCAAGGTCTAAACCAAGGTCTTAATATGCGAGATTCTGGTTTAGATATTTCTTATGCCCTGCGTAAAGAAGCGATTGAAGAAAAACGCGCATCGTGGCGTAAGGCAACGGAAAATGGTTTCAAAGTCGGCACCTATGAAGAATTAATTCCACAAGCCGATCTTGTTATCAACCTTACGCCGGACAAACAGCATTCATCAGTTGTTCGTGCTGTTCAGCCTTTAATGAAAGAAGGTGCTGCACTGGGTTATTCCCATGGTTTCAACATCGTTGAAGTGGGTGAGCAGATCCGTGAAGATATTACGGTTGTCATGGTTGCCCCTAAATGTCCGGGAACGGAAGTCCGTGAAGAATATAAACGTGGATTCGGTGTTCCGACATTGGTTGCTGTGCATCCAGAAAATGATGCCAAAGGCGAGGGAATGGCGATTGCGAAAGCGTGGGCGGCGGCAACAGGAGGGCATCGTGCCGGTGTTCTGGAATCGTCTTTCGTAGCAGAAGTCAAATCAGATTTGATGGGCGAACAAACCATTCTGTGTGGCATGTTACAAACCGGTTCTTTACTGTGTTATGACCAATTGATTGCTGACGGTGCGGAACCGGGCCATGCCGGAAAATTAATTCAGTTTGGCTGGGAAACAATTACGGAAGCGCTGAAACAAGGTGGCATTACCCTGATGATGGATCGCCTCCCTAATGCAGCGAAACTGAGGGCTTATGCGCTTTCCGAACAACTGAAGACGATTCTGACTCCACTGTTCCAAAAACATATGGATGACATCATTTCTGGTGAATTTTCTTCCACAATGATGGCTGACTGGGCAAATGACGACAAAAATCTGCTGACCTGGCGTGAAGAAACAGGAAAAACTCCATTCGAAAATTACCCTGATTACAGTGGCAACATCAGTGAGCAAGAATATTTTGATCACGGTGTGCTGATGATTGCAATGGTTAAGGCTGGGGTAGAACTGGCATTTGAAACGATGGTAGACGCTGGCATTATTGAAGAGTCTGCATATTACGAATCCTTGCATGAACTGCCATTGATAGCGAATACGATTGCCCGTAAGCGCCTGTATGAAATGAACGTGGTGATTTCTGATACTGCGGAATATGGCAATTACCTGTTCTCTCATGTTGCAGTGCCGTTGCTGAAAGAAAAATTTATGCCGGCCCTGCAAGCAGGGGATTTAGGTAAAACGGTTGCAGACAATGGCATCGATAATGCGCAATTACGCGATGTGAATGAAGCGATCCGTAACCATCCAATTGAAATTGTCGGCCGTACATTGCGTGGTTATATGACAGATATGAAACGCATTGCTGTTGGCGGATAATCTGATCTCTACCCTGTCCGATGAAATAAACCCGGGCAGGGTATTTTAATCTCTGAATATTCAGTTTACCAATGCTGCCATTGGCATGTTTTAAATGGCTCTTTGGGCTATTGCAATTGAATGACATGTACTCCTTAATCCTTCCATGCCCAACTTGCCATGATATAATTCATCCCTTTTATTACCTCTTGTTTATAATTTTAATGTTATTGATAAATTTATTACGGATAATTACGTTATTTTGTGGCTTGCTGAGTATAGTCATTTAAATCGTAGGCCTATTCCGAAAAGGAAATGTTAATAATAGTATTAATAATGATAGCCCAGCATAACCATGAGTAGTATGAAATATGGTGTTTGTGTTTATTGTGATGAGGGAATAAATATAAAATGATAAGTAAAATAGGAATCAAGACAATGAATGTCAAAGCGATAGGTTATCTCTATTCTGACACATGGCTATGAATAATATTATGATGATAGAATGTTGTAAGGTCTTATTTTTTCTTTGAAAATATTATAACCAACAATAATGTATGATACTGAAAACACAATGGGAATATATGTGATTTCTAATATCCTTAATAAATGTTCCATTTTACATCTTTATCTCTCTTAAGGTTTTAAATAATTACTACATTCTCCCCTTAGATCTCTCATTGTTGCATGTTCAGGGTGATTGTTACAGCAAGTTAATTAGAAATACATGAAAATAATCATTATTAAATTTTATTTGATTTAATATATTGAATTATTGCAAGGTTTAAGTGTGTTAATCTTATTTAATCGGATTGATTTTAGAGCTGACCTAGATAATAGATCAATATTAGTTTTAACTATTTGCTTTAAAATAGTGAATTGTTTCTTTATCCCCGGAGTATCAAATCGCCACCTGCATTCCTTCAGGGAATTAGATGAAACACTATTGCAATATATCTGTCTTTTCGAACAATTGAAGGTGATTTTATCTGATTATTTAATATTGTCACATTTACAAAGAATTCATCTTAAATAAAAAGAAATAAGTTTTTTTAAAGAAAATATCTCCATCAGTTGCTTTCTGCTACAATTCAGCTCCCTGATCTTTCATTCTGATATCATTTTCGAAATAGTATGCGATTAAATCCAAGCCAACAACAAGCGGTTGAATTTGTCACAGGGCCTTGTCTGGTTCTGGCGGGAGCAGGCTCCGGCAAAACCCGCGTGATCACCAATAAAATTGCCCACCTGATCCGCACCTGTGGTTATCAGGCCCGGCACATTGCCGCAGTCACCTTTACCAATAAGGCAGCACGCGAAATGAAAGAGCGCGTGGCACAAACGTTGGGCCGCAAGGAAACAAAAGGTTTGATGATATCGACTTTCCATACCTTGGGTTTGGAGATCGTTAAGCGTGAATACAAGGCGCTGGGAATGAAGCGTAATTTTTCTTTGTTCGATGATCAGGATCAAATGGCTTTGTTGAAAGATCTGACCGCAGATTTGCTGGAAGAAGACAAGGATCTGCTGCAAAAATTAATTTCGAACATTTCGAATTGGAAGAATGACTTAATGTCACCAGAACAGGTGATCAGGAGAGCCCGTTCAGCGCAAGAACATCAATTTGCGGAATGCTATCGCCGCTATGATTTGCAATTGAGCAGTTGCAACGTTCTTGATTTTGATGATCTGATTACCAAACCAACGTTGTTATTAATGCGTGATGAAGAAATCAGGGAGCGCTGGCAAAATAAGCTCCGTTATTTGCTGGTGGATGAATATCAAGATACCAACACCAGCCAATATCAACTGGTGAAATTGCTGGTTGGTCATCGTGCCCGTTTTACTGTGGTGGGGGATGACGATCAGTCTATTTATTCATGGCGTGGTGCCCGCCCACAAAACTTGATCTTGTTGAAAGAAGATTTTCCCCAGTTGAATGTGATCAAGTTGGAACAAAATTACCGTTCATCGGGCAGGATCCTGAAAGCAGCGAATATTTTGATTGCCAATAACCCCCATGTATTTGAGAAAAAACTTTTTTCAGACTTGCACTATGGCGATCCACTCAGGGTAATAGAAGCCAATAATGAAGATCATGAAGCTGAACGTGTTATCGGGGAACTGATCGCCCATCACTTTATTAATAAAACAGAATACAAAGATTACGCCATCCTTTATCGCGGTAATCATCAATCCCGCATCTTTGAGAAGATGTTGATGCAAAACCGTATCCCGTACCGAATTTCGGGGGGAACCTCTTTTTTCTCACGACCTGAAATCAAAGATTTGCTTTCTTACTTGCGTGTCCTGACCAACCCTGAAGATGACAGCGCATTTTTGCGTATCGTCAATACACCACGGCGGGAAATTGGCGCAGTTACAATCCAGAAGCTGGGGGAATGGGCAAATCAACGCAACAAAAGCCTCTATCAGTCCAGCTTTGATCTGGGTTTGGAACAGCACTTAACGGGGCGGGGTTTGGCCGCATTGCAGCGTTTTACTCACTGGATGGATGAAATTGCCCGTCAGGCTGAGCGTGAGCCACTGCTGGCCGTGAGGGATTTATTGCGCGGCATGGATTACGAAAGCTGGCTATATGAAAATTCACCCAGCCCAAAAGCGGCCGAAATGAGAATGAAGAACGTCAACCAGCTTTTCACTTGGATGAGCGAAATGCTTGAAGGGGATGATTTGAATGAACCCATGACGCTTTCTCAAGTTGTGGCGCGCTTTACACTTCGGGATATGCTGGAGCGTGGGGAAGAAGATGAAGAGCTGGATCAGGTTCAGCTTATGACGTTGCATGCTTCCAAGGGGCTCGAATTCCCTTATGTTTTTTTGGTCGGGATGGAAGAAGGCTTGTTGCCACACCAAAGTAGCATTGATGAAGATAATATCGAGGAAGAACGCCGTCTGGCCTATGTCGGCATTACCCGTGCCCAAAGAGAACTCTTTTTCACCCTCAGTAAAGAGCGCCGCCAGTATGGGGAACTGATCCGCCCTGAACCAAGCCGTTTTTTACTTGAATTGCCACAGGATGATTTGCACTGGCCACAGGGGAAACCGGTGGTCAGTGCGGAAGAACGAATGCAAAAGGGGCAATCCCGTCTTGCAGATATAAAATCACGCTTGGGGCTTGGGCAGAAAAGCGTTGGTAAATAGCGCAATAGCACCCTGTATCCGTGAGGAATACAGGGTATAGAAAAAGCCACTAAAAAATCAGCCTAAACGGGAGTTATTCTGCTCTTCAATAAACAGCATCCATTGGACATAACTTTGCCATTTCATTTCTTGCTGCAATGTTTCGGCCCTGAGAGGGTGCTCTGCCTGCCAATGATAAGGCAGGGTAATAATGAGCGTTTCATTTTCCACTCGCAATCGTAAGGCAGGTAAAGAGTCATCCTGCCGCCGGCTGGCAAAAATAATGGCTGAACGCAATAAACGGCATAGCCGCTGTGCTTGTAATGATGGCAACGCATTTTGCTGACTGAGTGATGATAAATCGATTGGGCCATTTTGATTTTTCAAAAGTACCGCCAACAGTCTTTTTTGGGCTGGTGTATAGCCGGGTAGATCTAAGTGGCTGACAAGGTAAGCGGCATGTGCTGCCCCTTGGCGAAAATCAATGCACAAGCCTATTTCATGGAGCAGGCATGCACTACTCAGTAATTCGCGGCAGCGATCATCCAATTCCCATGATTTAGCGACTTGCTGGCAGAAATTTTCAGCCAGTTGCTTAACACGCTGTGCCTGTGCAATGTCCAACTGGAAGCGATTTTGAGTATTCCGTAAGGTTCTTGTGCGGATGTCCTGCTCAATAGGCCAATCCAGCATGCCATAAATTAATCCTTCACGGAGAGCGCCACCTGCCAGTGTCATGCCATCGATATTCAATGCCTGAAAAATAGCGATTAGGATTGCCAATCCGCTGGGAAAAACCAGTGCCCGTTCCAGAGTCAGCCCGTCGATTTCCAACTCTTCCAATTTGCCGCATTCGATCGCTTGATGCTTGAGTTGCTCAAGTTTGGGCAAAGTGATCTGTTCATCCATCCCTTGAGCAATCATGATTTCCTGCAAAGCCTGTACTGTGCCGGACGCCCCTACGCAAATCTGCCAGCCCTGTTCCCGCAGCGTTGTGGTCAGGGGGTTGAGAATATGATGGGCGGCAGATTCCGCTTTGGCAAAGTTTTCTGCTGTCAGGCTTCGGTCATTGAAATAACGCTCCAGCCAAGTCACACAGCCCATTTCAAGGCTGAACAGCTGGTTGGTTTTGGCGCCGGTGCCTATGACTAATTCTGTACTGGCACCGCCAATATCCACAACAAGCCGTTTTTCAGGCCCACCTGTCGTGTGGGCAACACCCTGATAGATTAGCCGGGCTTCTTCTTCACCACTGATAATATTCACCGGGCTATCCAATATTTCTGAAGCCTTCGTGACAAATTCATCAGAATTCGCTGCGAGCCGCAGGGTTGCTGTCGCGACAACACGGATCTGTGAGGCTGGAATATTTTGCAAGTATTCGGAAAAGAGATGCAGACATTGCCATCCCCGTTCCATTGCCTGTTTTGATAAATGGTTATTTTTATCTAACCCGGTGGCCAGTCTGACCTTGCGCTTAATACGGGTAACCACTTGAATGCTGCCGGATACTTCACGGACAACCAGCATATGGAAACTGTTTGAGCCTAAATCGATAGCGGCATAGAGCGACGAAGAACTCAGCATAGTGTTTGTTCCAACTGATAGTGTAAAATCCCGCCATGCGTTATTTCAGCATCAAGCTGCTTCAGCTTGAGTGTGGTTTACGATTGCGCGTTGTGTTGCCGCGGCGTTGCATATTTGAGCGGCGTGGATGTCCTCCTGAGCGTGAACGATTACGGCGCTTAGGCGTTGGCAAATCTTGCAGCAATGCATCACTGTTATATTTACTGACAGGTATCTGATGCTGGATATATTCTTCAATGGCAGGCAAATTCAGCGCATATTCTTCACATGCCAAACTGATGGAATGCCCGCTTTCTCCTGCACGCCCTGTCCGGCCAATGCGGTGAACATAATCTTCACAGTCATCCGGTAAATCATAGTTGAAGACATGTGTTACAGAAGGAATGTGTAACCCGCGTGCGGCAACATCAGTCGCAACGAGAATATCAATATTGCCCAGACTGAATTCCTCAAGAATACGCAGGCGTTTTTTCTGTGCCACATCACCAGTGAGCAATCCGACACGATGACCATCAGCCGCCAGATGCGCCCAAATGTCTTCACAGCGGTGTTTCGTATTGGCAAAAATGATGCAGCGATCAGGCCACTCTTCTTCCAGCAACGTTTGTAGAAGACGCATTTTTTCTTCGTTGGAAGGATAAAACAGCTCTTCCTTAATACGGTGTCCTGTTTTCTGCAATGGTTCAACTTCTACATATTCAGGTGCATTCATTTGTTCGAAAGCCAGTTCACGTACCCGATAAGATAATGTTGCAGAGAACAGCAAATTCATTCTTTCCGCAGCGGTTGGCATACGGCGGAACAGCCAGCGGATATCTTTGATAAAACCCAGATCGTACATACGGTCTGCTTCATCAAGCACAACAACCTGTATGGCGCCAAGGTGGAGGTGTCCCTGTTTGGTATAATCGATTAAACGCCCTGTGGTGCCGATAACGATGTCGACGCCGGATTCGAGTACTTGCAGTTGTTTATCATAACCATCGCCGCCGTAGGCAAGGCCCATTTTCAATCCGGTGACGCTTGCCAGCTCTTCAGCATCGGAATAGATCTGGACAGCCAATTCGCGGGTAGGCGCCATGATCAGCGCTCTTGGCTGATTGGTTTTGCGTTCCTTTACCGCTGGATGGGTAAGTAAATAATGAAAAGTAGACGCCAGAAATGCCAGCGTCTTGCCTGTTCCCGTTTGTGCCTGCCCCGCAACATCTCGGCCTTCGACAGTAAAAGGCAATGTTAGCGCCTGTATAGGCGTGCAGTTGGAAAAGCCCTTTTTATCAAGGGCTTCTATGACCTTGGGGTGCAATGCGAAGTCGGAAAACTTCTTTTCTGTCAAATGTGTTTTGCTCATAGTATGGTAGAATATCAGTTAACTATTGCTTTAAGAAAGTGTATCCGCTGAAATAAAGACACCCTTATGTCGATTAATGTACTACTTACGCAGTAAAAGATTTTATTTTGGAGCAAAAATTGATGAATGAAAAAATTGTAAACGATATCGATATCGATATTGATGTTGAGATCGATAAAGTTTTGAGTGCAGGTATCACTCATCTGACTGATGGTGATTTCACTGAAGACAAACTCAATTTAGGTGGTACCGTTCTCGTTGACTTTTGGGCGGAGTGGTGTGGTCCTTGCAAAATGATAGCGCCCATTTTGGATGAAATCGCTTCAGAATATGCAGGGACACTGACTGTCGCTAAACTGAACATCGATCATCACTCTGAAACAGCGCCAAAATTTGGTGTCCGTGGTATCCCAACCATGATTTTGTTTAAAGACGGTGAAAAGGTTGCTGTAAAAGTGGGTGCTTTGTCAAAAACTCAACTGAAAGAGTTTTTAGAGCCTCACCTTTAATTTAGAGTCAGGTCACAGTAATTACGGGCGTTTAGTGGATAGTGTGATTTCTCCGATTGACCGCTAGACGTCCGCTAAGAAGCATGATAAGTTAGCGGCCACATGTTTGTATGAAGCATTGCATGAATGAATTTTTTATTCGGTAATAATGGCTTACTGATTACTGATAGAGAAGTTTATTGACGTAAAGAGTTGACATTAAGCATGTTGCATACTAAATAATCTATAATGTCTGTTAAATCTGTTACTTCTGAATCATCTGATAGCATATCGCATTTGGTAATAAAGTCTCTGAGTCTATATACCAGACATTCAGTATGTAGCTTGGTACACTGATGGCGTTCTGATGCTGAATCTCTTAAAGTAGGGCGTTGTCATGCTGGTCAGGCATAGCGTTCGTTCAGACAGTGTCTGTCTGGTACTATTCTGAAGAAACTATGCTGTTGAAATTGTATGCGCTGTTATAGCGTCATTCTGTAACGTCATAATAGTGTTTGCATTCGTGATAGTAGATAGTTATAGATTGTTATAAATAGATAGATTGTTATAAATATAGATAGTTATAAACAGTGTTCACACCGAGATAATACTTACATTCATTAGCGAGATGGTACTTACATTGAATGGTATTTACACTTACATTGAATAGTACTTACCATTGAACAGTACTTACGCTGAGAGTGTTCTTGTAGATAATCCTATATTGAATTAGCCATGTTTTGTTATTATCTCAGTTGTGCTTTGACAGTTTGTCAGCCTTATTTTGAAATCAATCTGAGTACTTCAAACTAAAGCCTTATAATATAATTTAATATGTTAGAAGGTGTTATTCGTTTTTGGTACAAATAAACAGGCACCGATAACGCTGCCATACCATTCACGTTCATAGTTCGAGATATACCCCGAGTTAAAGAACCCACCATTATGAATCTTACCGAATTAAAGAATACGCCGGTATCTGAGTTGATTACTCTCGGCGAAAATATGGGGCTGGAAAACCTGGCTCGTCTGCGTAAGCAGGACATCATTTTTTCCATTCTCAAACAGCACGCGAAAAGCGGAGAAGATATTTTCGGAGATGGTGTGCTGGAGATATTACAGGATGGATTTGGTTTCCTCCGCTCCGCAGACAGCTCCTACCTTGCAGGCCCCGACGATATCTACGTTTCTCCTAGTCAAATCCGCCGTTTTAACCTCCGTACCGGTGATACCATTTCAGGGAAAATTCGCCCTCCCAAAGAAGGTGAACGCTACTTTGCCCTGCTGAAGGTTAACGAAGTTAACTTTGACAAGCCAGAAAACGCACGCAGTAAAATTTTGTTTGAAAACCTGACTCCACTTCATGCCAACAACCGTCTGCGCATGGAACGTGGTAATGGTTCTACTGAAGATTTGACTGCCCGTGTTCTGGATTTGGCAGCACCGATTGGTCGTGGTCAGCGTGGTTTGATCGTTGCTCCACCAAAAGCCGGTAAAACCATGTTGCTGCAAAATATTGCCGCTAACATTGCCCATAACTATCCGGATTGTGTCCTGATGGTTCTGCTGATTGATGAACGCCCGGAAGAAGTTACCGAAATGCAGCGTCTGGTAAAAGGTGAAGTAATTGCTTCAACTTTTGATGAACCTGCTTCTCGTCATGTTCAAGTGGCTGAAATGGTCATTGAAAAGGCGAAACGTCTGGTTGAGCACAAGAAAGACGTTATCATTCTGCTGGATTCCATTACCCGTCTGGCGCGTGCATATAACACCGTTGTTCCTGCGTCAGGTAAAGTATTGACTGGTGGTGTGGATGCGAATGCATTACATCGTCCAAAACGTTTCTTTGGTGCTGCTCGTAACGTTGAAGAAGGCGGTAGCCTGACGATCATCGCAACGGCACTGGTTGATACAGGTTCCAAAATGGATGAAGTCATTTACGAAGAATTTAAAGGCACAGGTAACATGGAACTGCACCTGTCCCGTAAGATTGCTGAAAAACGTGTCTTCCCGGCTATTGATTACAACCGTTCAGGTACACGTAAAGAAGAGCTGCTTACGACACAGGATGAGCTACAGAAAATGTGGATACTGCGTAAGATTATTCATCCGATGGGTGAAATCGATGCGATGGAATTCCTCATCAATAAATTGGCTATGACAAAAACAAACGAAGAATTCTTCGATTTCATGAAGCGTTCATAGTCTTGTGTTTGAACTATTACTTTGTAATAGGTAAAAATAGTGACTTCTTCAAAACGCCACATTTTTGTGGCGTTTTTTTATGGTTATCTTTAAACCACGGTATCGGACAGTGATGAACGAAAAAAACTGTGGAGTAATCGTTTTTAGATCTAAAATGGTACATTCTTTGCATTAGATTGAACTATTCAGCATGCGTTTTTAAGTGAACGTCGGGTGAGGGGTTGCTCAATAGTAATTGAACATGCACCACCAGTTACGTGATTCATTTGATTAATTTTTATAAATCAGGATGCCTTGTTTGTTCACAGGAAACTTATAAATTTTGATGTTGAGTGGGGCATCTATAATTAGCGAATGTAAATACCCCAATAATTATTTTTACAGAGAGTTGTTATTGTGAATATTCCCAGCATGATTGTCGAAATTTTTTGCGTATTTATGTTCTCATTCGCATTTTTGTTTGTATTTCGTACAGTAGCAAAAAAGATCGGTTTGGTTGATAAACCCAACTATCGTAAACACCACAGTGGGCTAATTCCTTTAGTTGGGGGAATATCTGTTTTTTTTGGGCTTTGTTTTGGTTTTATTATCACAAAAGAGTTTATACCACATAAGTGGTGGTATTTGGTTTGTGCGGGAGTATTAGTTTTTGTCGGTGCACTCGATGACCGCTTTGATATCAGCGTGAAGATCAGGGCAACGATCCAGGCATTAATCGGCACTTGCATGATGTATTTCGCAGACCTGAAGATCCAAAGTATAGGCGGTGCCTTTGGGCCATGGGACATGACGCTCGGGCCATTCAGCTACGTTGTGACTTTATTTGCTGTGTGGGCAGCGATTAATGCTTTCAACATGGTGGATGGCATTGACGGGCTGTTGGGGGGGCTATCTTGTGTTTCTTTCGGCGCATTGGGATTTTTGCTGTGCGCAAAAGGCGATATGGCACTGGCATTTTGGTGTTTTACGTTCATTGCGGGGATCTTGCCTTACATTGCCCTTAACCTTGGATTATTTGGAAAACGATTCAAAGTATTTATGGGCGATGCGGGAAGTACTCTCATCGGTTTTACTATCATCTGGTTGCTAATAGCAACAAGCCAAGGGGAAAGCCGGGCTATCCATCCGGTGACAGCATTATGGATCATTGCCATTCCATTGATGGATATGGTTGCGATTATGTACCGCCGGTTACGTAAAGGAATGAGTCCATTTTCTCCGGATCGTCAACATATTCATCATTTAGTGATGCGTGCCGGATTCACTTCCCGTCAGGCGTTTATTTTGATTACCTTAGCGGCAATGATACTGGCATCTATTGGGATCATGGGCGAATGGTTAGATTTTGTTCCTGAGTGGGTAATGTTGGCATTGTTTTTGCTTGCATTTGTATTGTATGGCTATTGTATCAAACGCGCGTGGCGAGTAGCCCGTTTCATCAAGCGACATAAACGTCGTATGCGTCGTGCAGTAAGCCATTAATCAAAATATTGGCTTATCAAAGAGGTTGTGTGCAGTGAACTCAGAAACGAAATCTAAACGGGATCAGCCTGCTATAGAGCATGAATTGGATATTCGGACATTATGCTATGCACTGTGGCGTGGAAAAATATGGATTATCGCACTGGCAATGACTTTCGCTGCTGTGGCTCTGGGAGTATCTTACCTGATGCCACAAAAATGGAGCACAATTGCCATTGTCGATTTGCCGATCACCAATAATTTGGGGAGCTATTATTCTCAACAGCAATTTTTGCGCAATCTTGATACCCGCATCAATGCTTCACCAGAAGCACAGCTGCCGACGATCCCGGACATGGCATATAAGGAATTCATGATACAGCTCTCGGCATATGATACCCGCCGTGAATTCTGGCTTCATTCTGATTACTACAAAAAACGCAGGGACGATAGCGTCAAAGCGGATGCCGAGTTGTTGGAAAAACTGATCAACAATATTCAGATTACACAAGGTATTGATAAGAAAGAATTAAATGACAGCATTAAATTAATTGCAGACACCGCAAGCGAAGCTAATCAATTGCTGCGCAAATATATTGAATTTGCTAATCAACGGGCAAGTACCCATCTGAATAATGAAATCAGAGGGGCATGGGCAACACGGACCCAATCACTGAAAGCGTTGGTCAAACGTCAGGAAAGCGTTGCCCGGGTAGTGTATAATCGCCAATTAAATGTCTTGCAGCAGTCATTGAAGGTGGCAGAAAAACAAGGTATTCATCGTAATCAAACCAACATTCCCATTGATGAACTGCCTGAATCCAAAATGTTTATGTTGGGCACGCCATTGTTGCAAGGCCAGATTGAAACACTGGAAGCAACAGGGCCTGATTACAGCATTGATTATGACCAAAACATAGCAATGCTCGCGACATTGGATTTTGGTCCGACTTTACAAAAGACTTTCCCGACTTACCGTTATCTCAGAACACCGGAAGAGCCTGTTAACCGAGACAGCCCTCGCCGCGCTTTCATGATGGTCATGTGGGGAGCGATTGGTATGCTGGTAGGTGCAGGAATTGCTTTAGTAAGGCGTTCACGTACTGTCAGTTCAGGTAACATCAGTTCAGGTAACTAATTCATTAAATTATTCAGAGAAAAGTAAATCCGGACTGTTTCCGGGAGTTTGTATGCGTATTGCCCGGAAGCAGGGATGGAAATAGCGATTAACAGCGTCCTTTTCGTGGAAAAATCAGTAATGATAGACAAAATAAGAGAGCCACTGTGAAAGTGTTGACTGTGTTTGGTACCCGACCGGAAGCCATAAAAATGGCACCATTGGTACACGCATTGGCTAAGGATACTGCCTTTGACGCAAAAGTGTGCGTGACTGCCCAACATAGAGAAATGTTGGATCAAGTATTGCACTTGTTTGGGATAACACCAGATTTTGACCTCAATATTATGCAAAAAGGGCAGGATTTGACCGACATTACCTGTCGTATCCTGCAAGGCATAAAACCTGTATTGGAAGAGTTCAAGCCGGATGTCGTGCTGGTGCATGGTGATACGACAACAACCATGGCAACCAGTTTAGCTGCGTTTTACCAACATATTCCGGTAGGTCATGTTGAAGCCGGGCTGAGAACCGGTGATCTATACTCTCCATGGCCGGAAGAAGCTAATCGTAAGATAGCCGGGCACTTGGCAATCTATCATTTTGCTCCAACAGAAAACTCACGAAACAATCTCTTAACAGAGTCTATTGCCGGAAACCGAATTTTTGTGACGGGCAATACGGTGATCGACGCTCTGTTGTCGGTACGTGATCGCATCATGAATGACGAAAACCTGTATGCACAGCTTACCGAGCTTTATTCTTTCATTGATCCGAATAAAAAAATGATTTTGGTGACAGGCCACCGCCGCGAAAGCTTTGGCAAAGGATTTGAGCGTATTTGTGAAGCGTTGGCGCAAATTGCCAGAACACATCCTGATGTTCAGGTTGTTTATCCTGTTCATTTGAATCCGAATGTCAGTGAGCCTGTTAAGCGTATTCTGCATGACATTGATAACGTCATTCTTATCAAGCCGCAAGATTACCTGCCATTTGTTTACCTGATGAATCATGCCTACCTGATTTTGACTGATTCAGGTGGCATTCAGGAAGAAGCGCCTTCCCTTGGAAAACCGGTTCTGGTTATGCGTAATACAACTGAACGACCTGAGGCCGTTGATGCGGGAACAGTACGTTTGGTTGGTACAGAAACCCAAACTATCGTGGCTGAAGTTACACGTTTATTGACGGATGAAATTGCCTATCAACAAATGAGTCATGCCCATAACCCTTACGGTGACGGGCAAGCTTGTCAGAGAATTCTTGAGGCATTGAAGAACAATCAGGTGATACTATGAGTTTTGAAACAATTTCTGTGATCGGTCTTGGTTATATTGGCCTACCTACTGCTGCGGCATTTGCTTCCCGTAAAAAAACAGTCATTGGCGTTGATGTCAATCAGCATGCCGTCGAAACGATTAACCGTGGTGAAATTCATATCGTTGAACCTGATTTGGATAAGGTCGTTAAAGTTGCCGTTGAAGGGGGTTACCTGAAAGCGGTGACGACCCCGCAGGTTGCAGATGCTTTCCTGATTGCAGTACCTACCCCTTTTAAAGGTGACCATGAGCCAGATATGGCTTATGTGTGCTCAGCCGCAGGCTCCATCGCGCCGGTTTTGAAAAAAGGCGACTTGATTATTCTGGAATCCACTTCACCTGTTGGCGCGACAGAACAGATGGCCGAATGGCTGGCGGCGGCACGCCCTGACCTTTCATTCCCACAGCAGGTTGGCGAAAATTCAGATATTGATATTGCCTACTGCCCTGAGCGTGTTTTACCGGGTCAGGTGATGGTGGAGCTGATTAAAAATGATCGCGTAGTGGGGGGCATGACAGCTAAATCATCCCACAGGGCAAGCGAACTCTACAAAATTTTCCTTGAAGGTGAATGTGTTATCACCAACGCTAAAACGGCGGAAATGTGCAAGCTGACTGAAAACAGTTTCCGTGATGTCAATATTGCTTTCGCCAACGAACTTTCCCTGATTTGCGCTGAACAGGGCATTAATGTATGGGAACTGATCAGTCTGGCGAATCGCCACCCGCGTGTAAATATCCTGCAACCCGGCCCGGGCGTCGGGGGGCACTGTATTGCCGTTGACCCGTGGTTCATTGTCTCTCAGAATCCGAAACAATCCCGTTTGATTCATACTGCGCGTCTGGTCAATGACGGTAAGCCACTTTGGGTTGTTGATCAGGTGAAAGCCGCAGTGGCAGATTGTCTGGCGGAAAGTGGCAAACGCGCAAATGAAGTTAAAATCGCCTGTTTTGGTCTGGCTTTTAAACCGAACATTGATGATTTGCGTGAAAGTCCGGCCGTGCACATCACGAAAATGGTGGCACAATGGCACGCGGGCCAAACAGTGGCGGTTGAACCCAATGTGCGTGAATTGCCTGATTCACTTCAGGATCTGGTAGAGCTGAGTGATACAGAACAAGCCCTGAGAGAAGCTGACATCCTATTAATGCTGGTGGATCACAGCCAGTTTAAAGCGATTCATGGCGATACCATCAAGCAGAAATGGGTTGTGGATACAAAAGGAGTCTGGCGATGAAACGCATTCTGATTACAGGCGGTGCGGGTTTTATTGGTTCTGCGGTGGTTCGACACATTATCGACCTGACGGAAGACAGCGTTGTTGTTGTTGATAGTTTGACTTACGCCGGTAATCTTGAGTCACTGGCTTTGGTTGCCGATCATCCTCGTTATGCGTTTGAGCAGGTGGATATTTGCCAGCGCGACGACCTGGACCGGGTATTCCGGCAGTATCAACCGGATGCTGTCATGCATCTGGCGGCAGAAAGTCATGTTGACCGCTCCATTGATGGCCCTGCGGCTTTTATCGAAACCAATATTATTGGTACCTACACTTTGCTGGAAGCGGCCCGCGCATACTGGCAACAGTTGGATCAGAAACAGCAGAACGCATTCCGTTTCCATCATATTTCCACCGATGAGGTTTACGGTGACTTGCATGATGACGGTGGTTTTTTCACTGAAACAACGCCTTATGCACCGAGTAGCCCCTATTCCGCATCAAAAGCATCCAGCGATCATTTGGTCAGGGCATGGCGCCGTACTTATGGCTTGCCGACCGTGATCACCAATTGCTCCAATAATTATGGGCCTTACCATTTTCCGGAAAAACTGATCCCATTGATGATCCTGAATGCGCTGTCAGGGAAGTCATTGCCGGTTTATGGCAAGGGAGAGCAAATCCGTGACTGGCTGTATGTGGAAGATCACGCACGTGCGTTGTATCTGGTGGTTACCAGGGCAGAAGCCGGTGAAACCTACAATATTGGCGGGCATAACGAACGTAGAAATATTGATGTTGTAGAAACGATTTGTGAATTACTGGAAGAGCTGTGCCCTGAAAAACCGGAAGGCATTTCATCTTACCGTGATTTGATCACTTATGTGGCCGATAGGCCGGGGCATGATATGCGTTATGCCATTGATGCCGCGAAAATTGAGCATGATCTGGGTTGGGTGCCACAAGAAACCTTCGAATCAGGCATTCGCAAAACGGTGCAATGGTATCTGGAAAATAAAAATTGGTGGCGCAGAGTTCAGGACGGTTCTTATGCAGGGGAACGTCTTGGATTGGGAAATGAGTAACCCCAACAAGGAGATCACATGAAAGGAATTATACTGGCTGGTGGCTCCGGCTCTCGTTTATATCCAATAACACGCGGCGTATCAAAACAGTTATTGCCCATTTATGACAAGCCGATGATTTACTATCCGCTGTCTGTTTTGATGTTATCCGGAATACGCGACATCCTGATTATCTCAACACCAGAAGATCTGCCGGCCTTTAAAAGATTGCTGGGAAATGGTGAACAGTTTGGCATCCGTTTGAACTATGCAGAACAGCCTTCTCCGGACGGTCTGGCGCAAGCGTTTTTGATTGGCGAAGAGTTCATTGGCAACGACGCTTGTTGTCTGGTTCTGGGGGACAATATCTTCTTTGGTCAGGCATTCAGCCCCAAACTGCAAAGTGTTGCGGCACGCGAAACGGGAGCGACGGTATTCGGTTATCAGGTTATGGATCCGGAACGATTTGGTGTCGTGGAATTTGACGATCACTATCGGGTACTTTCCATTGAAGAAAAACCGGTTCAGCCGAAATCCAATTGGGCTGTGACCGGGCTTTATTTTTACGATCGCAAGGTGGTGGATTTTGCAAAACAGGTAAAACCCTCCGGGCGTGGAGAACTGGAAATTACCAGCATTAACCAAATGTATCTGGAATGTGGTGAATTAAACGTCGAATTATTAGGGCGTGGCTTTGCATGGCTGGATACCGGCACTCATGACAGCTTGATAGAAGCCAGCACTTTTGTTCAAACTGTCGAAAAACGGCAAGGCTTTAAAATCGCCTGCCTTGAAGAGATTGCATGGCGCAATGGCTGGCTGAATGTAGAACAGTTACAAGAGGCCGCAGTGGGTTTGGCGAAAACGGGTTATGGAAAATATCTCATGGATTTGCTCAATGTCTATTCACGCAAATCTTGAACCGTTGGTTTGGGATAGCCAGTTTTTTGGTATATCCACGGCTCGCCTGCATGTATTACCGGAAACCTTATTGCCGGAAACAGAAGCGCTCACAACCGCCAGACTGGATGAGTTTGCATTGGTGCAGGCCAAGATCCCGACCCGGCAAACGGCCATCATTGATAGCTTATTTTCCTTGGGGTTTTCTTTGGCGGAAGGTGAGGCAGATTTACTTTTGCCACTTGATGCCGCCCTTTCTGGATCGAATGTGGCACATCATGCAGAGCCGGCGCTGATTGCGGCCAAATCACGAGATATACCTGCGTTAAAGGCGGCTGCGGCTAAGGCATTTACCGCCAGCCGTTTTCGTGCCCCGTGGTATCAGCCAGATGACAGCGGCCGATTCTATGCCGCTTGGGTAGAAAAAGCGGTATTGGGTACGTTTGATCACGAATGTTTACTGATTAATGATGAACTCGGCCAAATGGTTGGGTTTGTCACCCTGAGGGATATGGGCAGTGATGAAGCACGCATTGGTTTATTGGCTGCGTTACCAGGCACTCACCACAAAGGAATTGGAAACAAATTAATGTCGGCGGCGCAGCAGTGGTGTCGTTACCATCAGATACAACGTCTGAGAATAGCAACACAAATCAGTAACCTCGCTGCCTTGCGTCTTTATACTCGTCATGGTGCCATCATTGAGAGCACCTCATATTGGTTATATAGGGGATGAAATGATTCCATTTAACAAACCACCTGTCGTCGGCACTGAACTGGAATACATGAAACAGGCCATGGCCAGCGGTAAATTGTGTGGTGATGGTGAATTTACTAAACGTTGTGAATCGTGGATGGAACAGCACTTTGGCTGCCCGAAAGTGTTACTGACGCCATCTTGCACAGCGTCATTGGAAATGGCGGCTATTCTGCTGGATATTAAGCCGGGTGATGAAGTTATCATGCCCAGCTATACCTTTGTTTCCACTTCCAATGCGTTTGTTCTGCGTGGTGCTACCATCGTGTTTGTGGATATCCGCCCTGACACCATGAATATTGATGAAAACCAGATTGAAGCGGCCATTACAGAGAAAACCCGTGCCATCGTACCGGTACATTATGCGGGTGTTGCCTGTGAAATGGATACCATCATGGCACTGGCGGAAAAATATAACCTGTATGTCGTAGAAGATGCTGCACAGGGCGTTATGTCGACTTATAAAGGCCGGGCTTTGGGCACGATTGGGCATATTGGTTGTTTCAGCTTCCATGAAACCAAAAACTACTCCTCGGGCGGGGAAGGCGGGGCGACATTAATCAACGATGAATCCATGATTGCCCGTGCTGAAATTATTCGCGAAAAAGGAACTAACCGCGGTCAATTCTTTCGTGGGCAAGTGGATAAATATACTTGGCGTGATATCGGCTCCAGTTATCTGATGTCTGACCTGCAAGCCGCCTATTTGTGGGGGCAACTGGAAATGGCGGAAACAATCAACCAGCGTCGTCTGGCATTGTGGGATAACTATTATCAGGCGTTGAAGCCCTTGGCAGATGCCGGGCACCTGATCCTGCCAACCGTTCCGGAAGGATTGGCACATAATGCCCATATGTTCTATATCAAGCTCAATGATATGCAAGAGCGCGGTGAATTCAGTCGTTACATGAAAGAAAACGACATATTGAGTGTTTTCCACTACGTTTCATTGCATACCAGTCCGGCCGGTGAGAAATGTGGTTATTTTCACGGAGAAGATCGCTTTACAACCCGTGAAAGTGAACGGCTGGTCCGTTTACCGATGTTCTACAACATTACGGATGAAGAACAGCAAACCGTCATTGCCCGTATCAAGGAATTTTTCGCCTGATATGTCACTTGCCAAAGCTTCTGTTTGGACAGCTGGCTCCACGCTGATCAAAATCGGCATGGGTTTGCTGGTTATTAAACTTCTTGCTGTCTCTTTCGGCCCAGCGGGTGTTGGGCAGGCAGGTAATTTCCGACAACTTATCACCGTACTGGGCGTATTGTCCGGTGCGGGGATTTTTAATGGAGTGACCAAATACGTAGCGGAACACCATCAACAACCAGAAAAGCTCAGGGCAGTGTTGGGCACGTCGTCCTCAATCATTCTGGGGTTTTCAACCGTGTTGGCAGTGGTTTTCCTGTTGTTCAGTGATGCCATCAGTCTTGGGTTATTTGGGCATAACCGTTACAAAACTGTTGTGCAGGCCCTCGCATTTATACAAATGGGTATCGCTTACGCGAACTATTTTCTGGCGATCCTGAAAGGATTCAGAGATGCTCAGGGAAACGCGCTGGCGGTTATCTTGGGCAGCTTAACAGGCGTTATCGCTTACACTCTCTGTTATTGGGTAGGGGGTTATGAAGGTGCGTTGGCAGGATTGGCTCTGGTGCCTGCATTGGTTGTTTTTCCTGCCGGGCTGATGATTATGCGTCGCAAGGCCATTACACTTCCGGCCTTGAAGCCAATGTGGGATCGTGCGATTGCCAGCCATTTGGGCAAATTTACGCTGATGGCGTTGCTGACCTCCATGACGTTGCCCGTTGCTTATATCATGATGCGGAATTTACTGGCAGAGCGGTATAGCTGGGAAGAGGTTGGGATTTGGCAAGGGGTCAGCAGTATCTCGGATGCTTACTTACAATTCATCACGGCTTCTTTCACTGTTTATTTGCTGCCGACACTGTCCCGTCTGGATAATAAGCAAGAAATTGCCAGTGAGATTGTGAAAGCATTGAAATTTGTTTTACCCGCGGTGGCTGTTGCCAGTTTTTCAGTTTGGTTGTTGCGGGACGTTGCCATCTGGTTGCTGTTTTCGGACAAATTTATCGCCATGAGGGAGCTGTTTGCGTGGCAACTGGTGGGAGATGTGCTAAAAGTTGGCGCTTATGTCTTTGGTTATCTGGTGATAGCGAAAGCAGCACTGCGTTTTTATATATTGACTGAAATCAGCCAATTCCTTTTGCTGACCCTATTTTCTCATTGGTTGATACCGGAAAATGGGGCATTGGGAGCGGCCCAGTCTTATATGGCAACATATATTGTTTATTTCATTCTTTGTTGTAGCGTATTTATTATTTACCGCAGGCGAGTATGACAACCCTCATTCACGTTTTGGGATCGGATATCCCACATCATAATCAAACGCTGCTGCGTTTTTTTAATGACGTTTTGGCGCAGGAGATGAGCTTCCCTGCTAAACCGTGTTTTATGGTGGTATCCAAAGACCACTCATGGCTATCGAATTATTCTGGCCTGACCATCTCAGCTTATGACAGCAAGGCGGCCTTATCACGGGCGGTGATAGAAAAGGCACAGGCTGATAAAACAACGCGTTTCTTTTTCCATGGGCAGTTTAATGCAGCCTTGTGGCTGGCGCTTTTCATGGGAAAAATCAAGTCGCACCAATTTTGGTGGCATGCGTGGGGGGCTGATTTATATGAAGATTCTCGTCGGCTGAAATTCCGGTTGTTCTATCAGTTACGCCGTTTGGCTCAGAAGAAAGTAGGGCATATTTTTGCCACTCGTGGTGATCTCCAGTATTTTCACCAGTCCAAATCTCATGTGCCGTCATCATTGCTTTACTTCCCGACGCGCATGAATTCTGAATTGATCGTAACAGAAAAAGCGTTTTCCTCAGAAGGCATCACCATTTTACTGGGGAATTCAGGTGATCAGTCCAACCGTCATGGTGAAGCCTTGCACAAAATTCACCGGCAGTTCGGCAATGAAGCCCGGGTCATTATACCAATGGGGTATCCTGATAATAATCAAGCCTATATCCGGAGCGTGGAACAAATTGCACTGTCACTGTTTCCGGCAAAAAACGTCTCTGTTTTGAAAGAAAAAATAGACTTCGATGAATATCTGTCATTGTTGCGTCAATGTGATTTAGGTTATTTCATTTTTACTCGTCAGCAGGGTATTGGCACGCTCTGTTTACTGATTCAGTTGGGAATCCCGTTTGTTTTGAGTCGCCAAAATCCATTCTGGCACGATTTAACAGAACAGAACATTCCTGTTCTGTTTGATGGTGATGAATTGAACAAGAACTGGGTGCAGGTGGTTCAGCATCAGATATTGTCCCTCGATAAAAAAGCCATTGCTTTTTTTGATCCCAATTTCATTGAGGGCTGGAAAATCGCCCTATTGGCAGCATCCGGAGAAAAGCAATGACTTTGGCGCAATTCGGTGGATTATTTGTTGTTTACGTGCTTTCTCTGAGCTTTATCCTGGTCTTGACATACTTGGAATTCCGGCGTGTTCGCTTTAATTTTAATGTCTTTTTCTCATTGCTGTATCTGCTGACATTCTATTTCGGCTTCCCCCTGACTTGCATGCTTGTGTTCCAGTTTGGGGTGCAGGTTGTGCCAGTGGATTCATTGCTGAATGCCATGTTGGCATCGGGTTGTTTCTATGCCATTTATTATGTTGCTTATAAAACCCGGCTCAGCGCCAAAACTCGCCGCGGCAATGGTACGGAATCGGAAATGTCATCTGTGTCTTCATCGCGAAGGCCTCTATTCAACATGAATCGGGTAGAAACTAATCTGACATGGCTTCTGTTGGCTGGTATTGCCATCACGACAGTGGGGGCTTTCTTTCTCCAGAATGGTTTCTTGCTGTTTAAATTGCAGTCCTATAGTCAGATATTCTCCAGTCAGGTTTCTGGCGTGGCGCTTAAGCGTTTTTTCTATTTCTTCATTCCGGCCATGCTGGTGGTGTTTTTCCTGAAGCCAACTAAAATCCGTTGGTTGTGCTTTCTGGCAGGAACCGTCGGGTTTGGCATTCTGACTTATGTGATAGTGGGCGGAACACGGGCAAATATCATCATCGCGTTTGCATTGTTCCTCTTTATCGGCATTGTCCGTGGTTGGATCACTTTGTGGATGTTATTCACCGCTGGGATCATGGGGATTGTCGGTATGTTCTGGCTGGCATTGAAACGCTATAGTCTGGACGTCAGTGGGGCAGAGGCATTTTATACATTCCTTTACCTGACAAGAGATACTTTCTCGCCGTGGGAAAATCTGGCGCTGTTGCTGGATAACTACGGCAAAATAGATTTTCAGGGATTGGCGCCCATTATCCGTGATTTTTACGTTTTCATTCCCAGTTGGGTATGGCCGGATCGGCCCAATTTGGTCTGGAACACCGCTAATTACTTTACATGGGATGTATTGAATAATCACTCAGGCCTTGCTATTTCCCCTACGTTGATTGGTTCACTGGTGGTGATGGGAGGGGTACTTTTTATCCCTCTGGGTGCCATGGCGGTTGGCTTAATTATTAAATGGTTCGATTGGATCTATGATGCGGGAAAACAGGAAAGCAATCGTTATAAGGCAGCAATTTTACAGGCTTTCTGCTTTGGGGCCATATTTAACATGATAGTTCTGGCTCGTGAAGGGGTGGACTCTTTCGTTTCCCGTGTTGTGTTCTTTTGTCTTGTTTTTGGGCTGTGTTTGGTTGCAGCGAAACTATTGTATTGGTTGTTTGACAGTGTAGGGCTGATACGTAAGTTCACTGCCAGTAATTTAGCTTTATCACAAAAAACATCTGTTGCTCTGGATGTAAGGAAGAAAAATGGCGCTGAATAATATTCCCAGATACGGCATTCGTGGCCTCAATATTTGGGGATTTCGCGGTATGTCGCATTTTCTTGATCACCTTTTTCAAGATGGGAAAGTGAAGGCGGGTACATTGGTTGCAATTAATGCAGAAAAAATTCTCACGGCAGAAAAAGACAATGCATTGAGTATGTTGCTGGATGAGGCTGAGTATCTGTACGCAGATGGTATCAGCATTGTACGCGCCATTCGTCGTAAATATCCGGGTGCAGATGTCGCTCGCATTGCGGGTGCCGATTTATGGGAAGCCTTGATGGAGCGTGCGGGACGTGAAGGTACGCCCGTTTTCTTGATCGGTGGAAAGCCTGAGGTTCTGGCTGAGACAGAAAACAAATTATGTACCCAGTGGAACGTGAATATTGTGGGTAGTCAGGACGGTTATTTTACACCAGAAACCCGCGATACCGTATTTGAGCGGATTCGTGCCAGTGGAGCAAAGATTATCACTGTCGCTATGGGTTCCCCGAAACAGGAAATTTTCATGCGTGATTGCCGCAAAGTACACCCAGAGGGATTGTATATGGGGGTTGGTGGCACATACGATGTCTTTACCGGGCGTGTTAAACGTGCTCCAAAGGTTTGGCAAAATTTGGGGTTGGAATGGTTGTATCGCCTGTTATCCCAACCAAGCCGTATCCGTAGGCAAATCAAGTTATTAAGGTTTCTTGGTTATTATTATGGTGGCAAACTCTGACCCGCCATTTTGCTTTCAGCAAATTTGAATGCCAAAAATACAAAAGCAGGGCATAACAAAAGCAGGGTATAGCAGAAATGCCCTGCATCACGTAATCCAGCGGATCGATACCCCGTGCCCAGTGGGTTTCAGGCTGCCGCCAATGGAGCTGTAACTTGAACGGCGACAGGTATTCACTTCCGTTTTACCTCGCTTTGATCCCGGCTTTTTCACCTCTGTGTTTGTGGAAAGCCAACTGCGTTTGCAGAAAACCAACTGTGCGTGTGGCAACAGTGTGAAAACCCCGTCTGTTGATTGTATAGAAATCATCCATTATTAATGCTGTTTTCCCCCTCTTTTATGTGAAATAAAACTGGCATTGGCTTAATTTTGTAATTTTTTATTTCACTGTTCGGCAAAACGTGCTTTGATCCCAGCCTTTTTTACAATGATTGATTATCAATTCCTGTATTTTTTCTGTTTGCAAATATAAACATCATAAAAGTGGATAGGGAGTTTTATGAGTGATTCAAAACAGAGCCTGCAAAGAGGACTTGAGGCACGTCATATTGAGCTGATTGCGCTAGGTGGCACTATCGGCGTAGGGCTGTTCATGGGTTCAGCCAGTACCTTGAAATGGGCCGGCCCGTCTGTTTTGCTGGCTTACATTATTGCTGGGCTTTTTGTCTTTTTCATCATGCGTTCAATGGGCGAAATGCTGTTTATTGAACCTGTTACCGGCTCATTTGCGGCGTTCGGGCATAAATATCTCAGTCCATATTGGGGATGCCTGACAGCATGGGGATATTGGTTTATGTGGGTTTCGGTGGGGATTTCAGAAATCACCGCCATCGGTGAATATGCCAAATTTTGGTTCCCGGAACTGCCCCAGTGGATACCTGCATTAGTCGCAGTAGGATTGGTTGCCTTGGCAAACCTGGCGGCGGTAAGGTTGTATGGTGAATTGGAGTTTTGGTTTGCCATGATCAAAGTCACGACGATTATCGTGATGATTCTGATTGGCGTCGGTTTGATTTTCTTCGGTTTGGGCAATGGTTGGCAGCCTATTGGCCTGGATAACCTGACGTCACATGGTGGTTTCTTTTCCGGGGGCTGGAAAGGCTTTTTGTTTGCCCTCTGTATTGTTGTGGCATCCTATCAGGGGGTTGAACTGGTGGGGATTACTGCCGGTGAAGCGAAAAACCCACAAATTACCCTCAAGAAAGCGATCAACAATATCTTGTGGCGTATCCTGATTTTCTATGTCGGTGCTATTTTTATTGTTGTGACGTTGTTCCCGTGGACTGAAATTGAGTCACACGGCAGTCCGTTTGTCATGACCTTTGCCAAAGTCGGTATCGTCTCTGCGGCGGCAGTCATTAACTTTGTCGTTCTGACGGCAGCGCTTTCTGGCTGTAACAGTGGAATGTACTGCGGCGGCAGGATGTTGTACGCGCTGGCACAGAACCGCCAACTTCCGGCTTCACTGCTTAATTTGTCGAAAAACGGTGTACCGGTGAAATGTATCGCGATCACCATCGGTTGTTTGATTGCAGGCTCTAGCCTGAATTACCTGCTTCCGGACCCTAAGGCTGTATTTGTTTACGTTTACAGTGCCAGCGTATTGCCGGGTATGGTACCGTGGTTTGTCATTCTGGTGAGTCAGCTGCGTTTCCGTAAGCATCACGAGGAAGCACTGAAACAGCATTGCTTTAAATCGATCCTGTTTCCTTATATCAATTACCTGACCTTGATTTTCCTCTGCTGTGTGTTGGTTGGAATGGCCATTAACCCGGATACACGTTTTTCACTTATCGTGGGTGGGATATTTTTGTTGGTTGTGTCATTCCTCTATTTAGTGAAATACATCATTCAGCAGCGGAAAGAATTAACATAGCCCTGACCGTTTTTTTGATCTGAAAACGCCATCGTGGTGTAAATGTGCTGTCTTTATCACCTAAATGAACAAAGCGTAATCAAACGCATCATTTCTTTTAAAAAAGCACTGGACAGTTGGAGATTAAATCCGTACTATCCTCCACCGCAACGGCGTTAAGCGCCCGTAGCTCAGCTGGATAGAGCGCTGCTCTCCGGAGGCAGAGGTCTCAGGTTCGAATCCTGTCGGGCGCGCCATTAAAGCGTGCAGGAGCAGTGACAATGAGTTATCGTGGTAAACGCGATTCGTTGTAAGTAGTAAGACAGTATCTGAAAAAAGATAGTTGTTATGGTGGCTATAGCTCAGTTGGTAGAGCCCTGGATTGTGATTCCAGTCGTCGCGAGTTCGAGTCTCGTTAGCCACCCCATCTTTTTTATGACATGCGAGGGTGGCGGAATTGGTAGACGCGCTAGCTTCAGGTGTTAGTGTCCTTACGGACGTGGGGGTTCAAGTCCCCCCTTTCGCACCATAGAAAAGAGAGCTAAAAAATATATTTCGGCGAGTAGCGCAGCTTGGTAGCGCAACTGGTTTGGGACCAGTGGGTCGGAGGTTCGAATCCTCTCTCGCCGACCATGTTCCTGAAAAAGCCCCGCAACAGCGGGGCTTTTTCTTTTTCTTTTTCTTTTTTTTCTCTCCAATTTCCTTTAGTTACTTTATCTTTTCCTTAAACATAATATTAAACCCCATGATTTTTACCATTTTGTTAATTTTATGTTTTAAAAGTGGTTTTTTGTTGATGTTGTATTTTAACGACAATCTCATTATTGAGTGTCTCAAATGTGAGACACATAATATTTTGATTTTAATGAAAAATATATAAATAACTTTGAAGGCGTCTCTAATGAGAGACGGTGTTTTAGAAATTATCTGTTGAAAAAATGGATCTTGGTTACAGAAAGTTGATTAAGGTGGGAGTTAACGAGATTTACTTTGATTAAAAAACTTGGCACGGAAAATGCTTAATCTACCCTGTAGATACTCATCCTACTCCTTATGACAGCATCGACTTCATAAACCTCGGGATGATGTAGAGCTAATTTCCAGTGCCTATGGTCCACGTTATAGATGAGTCAGCGTATTTGCTTTTCATCACAAACAGGACACAACGTTGAGTGAGGCACTATCCGTCTGTAGACCTGATTGGATTTATACACCTATCTTTTGATAGGTGTTTTTTTTTGCCTGTTGATCTTGTACTTATTGGGTAAGTTCTCGTCGGGTACGTTTTTGGTACGTCGCAAAGCTTCGTTTTCAGGAAGAGGTGATGAAAGGGATAAACAGTATGGATACCCGGTTAACGATCTTATTTTATCCCAAATGATTCATATTACCGTTAACCGGGAAAATTAGCAGGCTTTACCAAAAACGCCGTAAAACCCAGTGGTTCAGAGGATGTCAGCTTTCGATATCACTGTCGCGTTTCAACGTCAGCATAAAACCTTTGCTGCGGGCTTGGGCGGCTTCTTCGTGCTTCTGCAATCTATCGAAGGCATCAGCAAGCCATGCATAGTCATGGGCGTCAGGACGTTGTGCAAGCGCTGCTTTGAATGCGGTTTCGGCACTTGCCCACTCTCCGTGACGCAAAGCGACTTGCCCTATCGTGCTGTTGAGCAAGGGGGTGGCGCCATGTTGCTTTGACAAGTGAGCCAGTGTTTTTTGCACGGCTTCGGCTTTGCTTGTTTTAAGATGCGGAATTAATAACAGAAGGCGTTCGTCATACTGTTGCTTTAATCCATTCAGAATGATTTGTTGCGCAGTATCATGATCATTGCATTCAATTGAATGTTCGGCCATGGCGACTTGCAGTACGATATCATGGCGCACTTTGCGGCTTTGATCTTTCCACCAGATTTTCAGGCCATTACTGCCTTTTTCTGCCATCACCTGATTCATTAACCCGGCATAGGCTTGCTGACGCAGTTTAATAATTTCGTCTTCATTGTGCAGATCGATCTTCATTATTGAAGGCAAAATATCAATCAGTGATTGATAAGCACCCGAAAGAGTATAGGCCTGTTCAGCCAACCGTAATACTTCAGGATGGCGTGGGGCATAATTCAGCAATTTATCCACGCCATTGCGTGCAGCGTGGATCTCTCCCTGGGCCAGTTGGATACGTACGCGGGTAATATCAACCGGGAGTTGATCTTTATCAGCAACTTCTGCGGCACGTTCAATATATTGATTGGTCCTGAAATAATCCCCGCGTTGCTGGGCAGCTTCAGCCGCCATCAGGTAGTTCACGACAGGGTGCTCAGCATGGTCAATATTGCGGGTCATTAAATGCTCAACCTGCTTGAAATCCCCTTCCGCAAGTTTAAGCAGGGCTTGTTTGGTCTGTGAACGAGCCTGACTGCGTTTGTATCCGCCAAATATCCAGCTGTGGGTAAATGTGCTGGTGCGTTTTAGCCGACGATAACACCAACCGATAAAAATCAGCAGGAATTGCAGCAACAGGAACATGATCGCCAGCCCTGTGATGCTGGTTTCGATATCTTTGGCATCCGTTCGGATCAACACATATCCTTGGTGTCCGGATAACATAGGGCCGAGTACGACACCTATAATGAGGATAGTGAACAGTAGTAATACTTTTAGCATGCTCAGCTCTCTTCAACGTGAGTTTCTGCCTGACCGGATAGCGGCTCAGACGGTGGTTGGTGTTTTGGCTCAGATTGCGTTTCAGATTCGGTTTGGCGCTTCGGCTCAGGTTCAGATTGAGCCTCTGCATGATTTTTTGGGGTTGCCGGCTCGGAACCGGGTAAATTATAGATGCGTTTACGCACCAGCTCGGACAGAATTTGTTGGCTTTCCAGTTGTTCAGGCAGCGTGATAGAAAGTGATCGCGCTTCCAATGAGTCAACACTGCTTAAGAAGCTTTCGGTATCTGGCACTGAGTTATCAAAATAGGCTCTGACCCACTCTCCGACAGATTCCAGTGATTTCTTGTAAATTTCTTCTTGCTGGCGGGGAACTGCCTGTACAGCAATCAGCAGCTTAGAACGAATATTTTCACGCAGATAAATATCCTGATTAGGGGCCAGCAGTGCAGCTTTATTGTTATCACGGGGTGTAATGGTAATAAAGTTGTCCATAAAACTTTTCAGGCTATTGCGCAGGTTTTTATTCCAATCTGAGAGCGAAGCCGTAATTTCCCGGTTATTTTTCTCCATGGGGGCGCCTTGTTCAACTCTATCAATAAGCGGTAAGTTATCCACTTGGTTTGAGAGTTGATTCAGCGCCAGAATAATACCTTCCAAATCAGTTTGTTGGATTTTAGTCAGCGTATTTATATCGTCTCTGATCGCTTTGCGGGCGTGAATAAGGCTGGGATCGCCCATTTCTGCGATATTCCGGTCAGCATCTTCCAGTAAGGCGATGGCGGTGGTGACATCCTGCTCACTCCATATTTTGTAGCCTGCCATTTTAACCAGAGAACTTGCCTGCGCCAGTCGCCAGTTTTCGATATCAGAATTTGAAAGTGATGAAACTCGTGTTTGTAGTTTGCCTACACGCTCATCTAACTGATGGTTTTGAGATTCAATCTGTTCTTTCAAGGATGTTTCTAATGTTTGGATCTTGGCGTCAAGATTTTGTTTATCGGTAGACTGCTGTTCCATCAGTGAGGCAATTTGCTGTTGAAGAGTGTTATTTTCAGCGATTAATGCCGCATTTTGCTGTTTACCATGATAATAAATGTAAAAGCCACCTATCCCAATCGCCAGAGAAATAGCGATTGAGAGAGTATTGCCCACCCAGCCACAACTTTTGGACTTCTGGGGAGCAGTTGGTTTAGTCTCAACCGCGTCGGTGGATTGATTTTGTTCCGTCATAATGAACATCCCATAATTGGTTTATTCCAGCGCCTGCATTAAGGCGTCATTATCTGCACTCTTGGCTATTTTTATTGCCAGCCAGCCTAGAGATCGAGCAATATCGGCAAGGCGCCCGCTAACGACAATCAGGCGGCAGCCCAGTAGCCATGCTTTTCCATCACTGTCAGTTACTAAGTTATATAACAGTTGCAGCATTTCGCCACTTGTTACCACGAGGGTTTTTATACCACATTGCTGCCAGTGGCGGCTGAAATCTGCTGCAAGATATTTAACGGGTTGTCGTGAGTAACATTCACAGTAATCAACTTTTCCTCCCCGATTTCTCAGTGTAGAGGCTATCACTTCACGTCCGCCATTTCCCCGAAGCAGCAGGATATTTTTATTGTCCATATGCATCAGGGTGGGAAGTTGCAATAACGCTTCACTGGTTTCACCTTTTTCTGACCAAAGGATGTTCCGGCCAGTCTGGTGGTAAAACCTCAGGGAAGTCGATTTGCCTATACCATAATAAGACAAATTATCAGGCCATGATCGGCCTTCCCGGATAAGTTGTTCATTGGCATAGTCAACGGCATTCTTTGACAACAGAAAAACCAGATCACCCGCAGACAGCCATTGCAGCTTTTTTGACAGCAATGGCAAATCAGCCCCTGGGAATATTTCGATGAGTGGCGAGCTGAAAGCTGTTTTTCCCACAGCCTGCAATTGCTTGACCAATTCGTCTCCGGCAGGGGAGGGGCGGGTGATCAGAATGCTCATTCGGGTAGATTCCTCTGGTAAACACTGGCCAGAATTTGGTGTGCGCCTTTTTCCAGCAATTCTTCAGCTAATGCCACGCCTGCCTGACTGGCTTCTTCCGGTGCTACCACTCTTTCACCACGTACAATGACTTTGCCATCAGGGGCGCCAACCAATGCCCGTAGCCAGATACTATCACCCTGCCAGATGGCATAACTGCCAATCGGAACCTGACAGCCCCCTTCCAGACGCGTATTCATCGCTCGTTCAGCAAGAACGCAGATCTCTGTTCTTGCATGGTTTAATGGCGCCAATAGTTCACGCGTCTGCAGGTCATCAAGCCGGCATTCAATGCCCACAGCGCCTTGCCCAACAGCTGGCAACAGCAGTTCAGGTGCCAAAGGCATACGAATCCGTTCTTCCAGCCCCAATCTTTTCAGCCCTGCCGTTGCCAGAATAATGGCATCATAATTGCCATTATCAAGCTTGCTCAGGCGGGTACCGACATTACCGCGCAAGTCATTAATGACAAGATCAGGGCGTAACTGGCGGAGCTGGCACTGACGGCGTAAACTGGATGTTCCTACAATCGCGCCGGCGGGCAGCTCATCGAGCGAGGCGTATTTTACTGAAACAAAGGCATCGCGTGGATCATCCCGTTCACAGATTGTGACTAAACCCAAACCATCGGGAAATGCGACGGGAACATCTTTCATGGAATGGACAGCAATATCAGCTCGTTTCTCAAGCAGTGCCAATTCCAGCTCTTTCACAAACAGCCCCTTGCCGCCCACCTTTGCCAACGGTGTATCAAGGATAATATCCCCACGGGTGACCATTGGGACGAGTTCTACGCTAAGTCCCGGGTGGAAGCTCTCCAATTGCTTTTTAACGTAGTGCGCTTGCCACATAGCCAGCGGGCTTTGGCGGGTTGCGATGTGAATGTTTTTCATTGTCATGGATGATTCGATTGAACATAGCGGCTTTTCGCCACCAGTTAGCTACCAAATAGTGAGAAAATAGTGCCAGTTTTAACATTTCAATGATGTTTTTTCCAGTTGCTCAGGCGTTGGTCAGGCATGGATAGTCTGTAATTTTGTACGTAGATACTAATGCAAAAATAATTTTAAAAATTAAAATAATATTTTATTAAAATAAATGAAATAAACAAACAGTTTGATTTAAAAGAAAAATAATAATTTGAATTTAGTTCGAAAGAAAAAGCAGGGACTATATTTAACAATTTAAAAATATTATTAGCTGAAAATTTATAGCAGGCTAGTGATTGAATATCTTTTAGAGTCTTAAATATCTTACAGACTAATATGAAGAATAATTGACTATAATATCTATTTAAACATGTCTATTTTGTGTTGATTTCGTGATTAACTTAATATTTTACAACAAGTTAATTGTACTTTGACTATTGCAGAAGAAATGAAAAGATGATAATGCGTACTTTACGCTTCGACTGCAAGGTGTTAAATTGATCACGTTTCCGACAATAAACTTGTAAAAATAATTCAAAAACATTCTGTAATACCCATTGTTATCGGAAACAGGGGCTACTGTGGGCACTGGACTGATATCAGGCGAAACCTTTGTATCTTTATATTGAAACGCTGAAACAGCGACTGGATGCAATTAATCAACTTAGGCTAGAACGTGCCACTGACTCAATGAGTGCCGCGTTTAAACAAGTTTATAGTTTAATCCCAGTATTATTACATTATCATCATACAATGATGCCAGGTTATCTCGACGGCGATGTTCCTCATGGCGTCTGTTTTTTTACGCCGGATGAAACTCAGCGAGTTTGGATTGATGATCCGGAAAACCAACTGTCTGATGTTTTACCACATATGTCCAATGGTGAATTGCCGATCACGGGAATTTATTCAATGGGCAGCACTTCCTCCATAGGACAAAGTTGTTCCTCTGACATTGATATTTGGGTTTGCCATCAATCCTGGCTGGATAACGGTGAAAAAGCGTTATTAGAGCAAAAATGTGCGTTGATAGAACAGTGGGCTGCCTCGCTGGGCATTGAAGCCACTTTTTTTCTGATTGATGAAAATCGTTTTCGTCACAATGCGTGCGGGCGCCTGAACGGTGAAGACTGCGGCTCAACCCAGCATATCCTTTTGCTGGATGAATTTTACCGCACGGCGGTCTGTATGGCCGGTAAACGTCTGCTGTGGACGACGGTGCCTGTAGAAGAAGAAGCCCATTATGATGAATATGTTCTCTCCCTTTATGCCCAAGGGGTCCTGACGCCAAATGAATGGTTGGATCTCGGGGGGTTGGGGGAACTGTCCGCAGAAGAATATTTTGGCGCCAGCCTCTGGCAATTATACAAGAGCGTGGACTCCCCTTATAAAGCGGTTTTGAAAAGCTTGTTGTTGGAAGCTTATTCATGGGAATACCCGAACGGAAAACTGCTGTCACTGGAGATGAAACAACATTTCCATGACGGTGAGATTGTTTCTTTTGGTCTTGATGCCTATAGCATGATGCTGGAGCGTGTGACCCGTTATCTGATTGCCACGAACGACCTTACCCGCCTTGATTTAGCCCGCCGTTGCTTTTACCTGAAGGTCTGCGAAAAAGTGCAGGAAAGCCGGCATGACAAAGGTTGTACAGGATGGCGTCGTCAGGTTATTTCCCAGCTGGTGCATGAATGGGACTGGGACGATGAGAAATTGGCCATGTTGGATAATCGCAGTTCATGGAAAATTGAGCAGGTACGTGATGCCCACAATGAACTACTCGATACCATGATGCAAAGCTATCGCAATCTTATCCGTTTTGCCCGCCGCAACAATTTAAGTGTGAGCGCAAGCCCGCAGGATATCGGTGTATTGACCCGTAAATTGTATGCGGCTTTTGAAGCATTGCCCGGTAAAGTCACCTTGGTGAATCCCCAAATATCACCGGATCTGTCAGAGCAGGATCTGACGTTCATTTATGTGCCTGCCGGGCGAGTGAACCGCAGCGGGTGGTATCTGTATAATCGTGCTCCAACGATAGAGTCGATTATCGGGCACCAGCCGTTGGAATATAACCGTTACCTCAATAAATTAGTTTCCTGGACTTACTTCAATGGCCTGTTGACCAAAGAAACCCGGATTCACATTCGTTCCGGGGACTCACTGTGTGACAGACGCAAGCTTTGCCATTTGGTCGATGATATCGCAACACATTTTCCGATCCGTTTACCGGCACCAACACCAAAAGCACTGTACAGTCCTTGTGAAATACGTCATTTAGCCATCATCGTTAATCTGGAAAAAGATCCAACCGCTGAACTCTGCGAGAAAGTTGTACATTTTGATTTTAGGAATTTGAATGTATTCAGTTTTGGCGAGTCGCAACAATGTTTGGTGGGAAGCATTGATTTGCTTTACCGCAATTCATGGAATGAAGTGAGAACGCTGCATTTCAGTGGTGAGCAATCCGTACTGGAAGCGTTGAAGACTATATTGGGTAAAATGCACAGGGATGCCGCCCCACCGTCCGGTGTTGAAGTCTTCTGTTACAGCGAGCATTTGAGCGGGCTTATTTGTACTCGTATCCGGCAGTTAGTTTCAGAATGCATAGAATTACGTCTCTCCAGCAATCGCCAAGATCTCAATCGTTTTAAAGCAGTGCGTATCTCGGGTCAAACCTGGGGGTTATTCTTTGAACGATTAAACGTGTCAGTGCAAAAACTGGAAAATGCAGTGGAATTTTATGGCGCGATATCCAATACCAAATTACATGGCTTACCGGTCAAGATTGATACCAAAGAGAAGCATTTGCCGCCAGTGATAGATGGATTTGCCTGTGAGGGCATTATTCAGTTTTTTTTCGAAAACATTGAAAACGAGCAAGGTTTTAATATTTATATTCTTGATGAATCCAATCGGGTTGAAATTTATTCACACTGCGAAGGAAGTAAAGAAGAATTGGTCCGGGATGTTAGCCGCTTTTATTCGTCATCACATGACCGCTTTACTTATGGCTCTAGTTTTATCAATTTCAATTTGCCGCAGTTTTATCAAATCGTTAAGAAAAGCGAACGAACGCACGTCGCTCCGTTTGTGGAAGGTGCATTCCCGATGGGAGATATGGAAGCCAACGATATCAGGCGCTCCGCCGATGAATGTCTTGAAGAGGCATGTGGGGCAGGCGAGTCTTACCGTTCACTTTACCACTATTGATCATGCCGTATTGATCATGCTTATGGATCATGTTTGATTGATCCGCCGGTCGCATAGATGGCTATGCGACCGGCGGATTGAGGATTGATTTTAGCCTTTGTGCGGCTAAGGTTGAAATCCATCAAGTCCTTTTAAAGGGAAATTACAGAAGTTGGAACGGCTCACCGCTCTGTTCTGTGATGGCTTGTGCCAATACAGCAATAAAATTATCCCCGTTGCGATCGCAAACCCACTGGCTATCCTGATAGTTAAAATGGTATCCCCCATTTTTGGTTGCCAGCCAGATTTGGTGGAAGGGTTCTTGGCGGTTAATAATGATCTTGCTGCCGTTTTCAAAACTTAATGTCATCACACCGCCGTTTGTTTCACAGTCTATATCCGCGTCACCATCATAATTATCTAATTGTTCTTCGAGATGAAGCATCAATTTATCGGCTAATTGATGAAATTCGCTGTCGTTCATGTTTATTTCCTATTTGCTTTTCAGGGCCTAGCTGCGATTATAGAGAGTATTGGCGCATGAATCACAGGCATTAATATGATGAAAAAACAATTCCGTTGGTCGCTGGCTATCATAACATTACTTTCTCTGGCTGGCTGTGGCTTAAAAGGCCCCCTTTATTTTCCCCCCGCCAAAGCATTTGCGGCACAAGATACTGTGAGCAACATGAATAAAGCGCAGACAAAGGATATGTCAGGAAGCGGTTTTTAAAAATAAAATATCAGTGAACGCTTAATAATAGCCCGTTGGTCATGGGATTTTTCTTGGGGGTCGTATATGCAGTTCTCCAAAATGCACGGTCTTGGCAATGACTTTATGGTCGTTGATGCAGTGACCCAGAATGTTTACTTTTCTCCGGAGCTAATTTGCCGTTTGGCTAACCGGAATACCGGAGTTGGTTTTGATCAACTCCTGCTTGTTGAAGCCCCCTATGATCCTGACCTAGACTTCCACTATCGTATTTTTAATTCAGATGGCAGTGAAGTTTCCCAGTGCGGTAATGGGGCCCGCTGTTTTGCCCGGTTTGTCCGCCTTAAGGGGCTGACTAACAAGCGTGATATCAAAGTCAGTACACAAGCGGGCCGGATGGTGTTGAGCGTTACAAATGATGATCAAGTTTGTGTCAATATGGGTGAACCCAACTTTGAACCGCAGCGTATTCCTTTTCGAGCTAACAAGGCTGAAAAAACGTATATTATCCGCGCAATGGAACGCACAGTGCTTTGTGGTGTGGTATCAATGGGAAATCCTCACTGTGTTATACAGGTTGAAGATATCAATACCGCTGAGGTAGAAATATTGGGGCCGATATTAGAAAGTCACGAACGGTTTCCTGAACGGGCAAACATCGGGTTTATGCAGGTAATGAACAGAAATCACATTCGGTTGCGGGTTTTTGAACGTGGTGCCGGAGAAACTCAGGCATGTGGTAGCGGTGCATGTGCAGCGGTTGCTGTGGGGATACAACAAAATCTGTTGGATAACCAAGTGAGAGTTGATCTTCCCGGCGGTATTTTGCAAATTAGCTGGAATGGACCGGGAACCCCACTTTATATGACAGGAGCGGCAACCCATGTCTATGATGGTACAATTCATTTGTGATTCTCATTCGTGATTGGTTTGATGTTGATTGAATCATGCTGGATATATGAGGCATTGAAAGATGCGTAAAAAGAACGAGCCATTGCACATCGAAAATGGGTTGGATGATCAAGTGGTTGTGGATTACCTATTGAGTAATCCTGATTTTTTTATTCGCAATGCCAATATGGTCGATAAAATAAGAGTACCCCATCCGGTCAGGGAAAGTGTCTCTTTGATGGAATGGCACATGAATCGCCAAAGAAACCACATCCGTTATCTGGAAAATGAGCTAAACCATTTGGTGGAGCATGCAAAGCAAAATGAAGTCTTGTTCTGTCATCTCCTGCTTTTGGTTTCTGAGCTTTCGAGTGCCCAGAGTTTGCAGGATTTTCTGGCCCGGTTGAGTTTATGGACCAAAACACTGGGATTAAGCAACAGCTACATTCGGTTATTCAATGACAAATGGCGTCTTGGCGCTCCCCTGAATTCACCGGAGCTGTCCCTTTCCCGCTATGCTTTTGAACCTATCCGTATCCAGCGGTTTGGTGATAACAACCATTACCTTGGTACATTGCACGGCCCGGAAATTTTGCTGTTGATGCCACAGGCACGCCATGTCGGCTCGGTGGCGATTTCTCTTTTGGGCATGCAAGGGGATTTGGGCATGGTGATTTTCAATAGCCATGATAAACATCATTATCACGAAGGGATGGGGACTGATCTGCTGGATCATTTAGCCAAATTGCTGCCGGGATTATTATCCCGTTGGATTGAACGAGCATGAGCCAGCCAATTGATCGACTGCTGGAGTCTGTAGAGGCTTTTTTACATTACCTGCGGGTTGAGCGGCGTTTAAGTCCTGTCACAATTCTCAATTATCGGCGTCATTTGACCGTTTTGGCCGGAATGTCCGTGGAAATGGGAATACATGAATGGCAGGCGCTGGAGCCGGAGAAAGTCAGAGTGTTTGCCTCCCGTAGCCGTCGTGCAGGATTGCAGTCTGCCAGCCTTGCCCTCCGGCTTTCTTCCTTGCGCAGTTTTCTTGACTGGATGGTCACACAAGGGGCACTTGGCGTTAATCCGGCCAAATCCGTCAGTGCGCCTCGCAAAAAACGCCATTTACCTAAAAACATGGATGTAGATGAAGTCAGCCAATTGCTTGACATCAATATGGATGATCCCTTGTCAATCCGCGACAGGGCGATGCTGGAAGTGATGTATGGTGCAGGGCTTCGGTTGTCTGAATTGGTCGGCCTTGACTGCCGTCACTTAGATCTGGAAAGTGGTGAAGTTTGGGTGCATGGCAAGGGCAGCAAAGAACGTAAAGTCCCCTTTGGCCGTACGGCGCAGGAATGGCTTCAACGTTGGCTGGAAATGCGGGGGTTATTTGAACCGGATGATAATGCGATTTTTATCTCTACCCGAAGCGGGAAACGGATTTCGGCCCGCAATGTACAGAAACGATTTGAACAGTGGGGGATTAAGCAAGGCGTGAACAGCCATATCAACCCCCATAAATTGCGCCACTCTTTTGCTACGCATATTTTGGAATCCAGTGGAGATCTGCGCGCAGTACAGGAATTGCTTGGTCATGCTAACCTGTCAACGACCCAAATCTATACTCATTTGGATTTCCAGCATTTGGCCAAAGTTTATGATGTGGCCCACCCCAGAGCCAAGCGAGGAAAATCATAATGCGTTTTTATCGGCCTCTCGCATCGTTTGCTGCGATGACATTCGATCTGGATGATACGCTTTACGATAATCATCCTGTTATCGATAAAACCGAAAAAGAAGTGTTGTGTTTTATCAGGCAGTACGACGCCAAATTCAGCCAATTCAAGCGTGAAGACCTCTCTTTATACCGTCAGGCCGTTCTTGAGCGTGAACCAGACATTTACCATGATATGACATTATGGCGCCGTCAATCGTCGGAACTGATGTTCATCCATTACGGTTTCAGCCGTGAAGAAGCAGTGCGGGGTACTGATGAGATTATGTCCTGCTTTACACATTGGCGTAATCAAATCACTGTTCCGGAAGCAACTCATAGCACCCTCTCCATATTGGCGGAAAAAATACCGCTGGTGGCAATCACTAATGGAAATGCAGAACCTGCCGCTTTCGGGTTGGACCCTTATTTTGAATTTGTATTGAAAGCAGGTACAGATGGACGGGCCAAACCCTATTCAGATATGTATCATTCGGCGGCTGAACGGTTGAGTTTACCGGTAAATCAGATCCTGCATGTGGGGGATAATCTTAAAACCGATGTTGAAGGTGCACTTTGCAGCGGAATGCAGGCATGTTGGATTAATCTCGACAATAAGAATCTGATGCAGGAGCCAGAAGGGCGCTTGCTGCCCCATGTTGAGATTTCTGATTTGGCTTCTTTGATAGCACTGTTATAATTCCGCCCTGTAATCTGTATAAAAAAACAGTATCACTTACTCAATTGATGGTAATTATGGACGTTTCTTATCTGATCGAAAGCCTGAATGATAAACAACGCGAAGCAGTCGCGGCATCCCGTAAAAATATGCTGGTGTTGGCGGGTGCCGGTAGTGGTAAAACGCGTGTATTGGTTCATCGTATTGCCTGGTTATTGTCAGTTGAGAATGCCTCTCCATTTTCCATCATGGCAGTAACGTTTACGAATAAAGCCGCCGCAGAAATGCGCCACCGCATTGAAAACCTGATTGGAACAAGTCAGGGCGGCATGTGGATTGGTACTTTTCACAGCCTTGCACACCGTTTATTGCGCGCCCATCATCTTGATGCAGGTTTGCCACAGGATTTCCAGATCCTTGACAGCGAAGATCAACACCGCCTGATAAAGCGAATCATTAAGGCGATGAATTTGGATGATAAACAGTGGCCTGCCCGTCAGGGCATGTGGTATATCAACGGCAAAAAAGATGAAGGGCTACGACCGCAGCATATTGAAAGCTATGGCAATCCGGTGGAAGCCACATGGCTGAAAATTTACCAGACCTACCAAGAGGCATGTGATCGTGCGGGGTTAGTGGACTTTGCCGAATTGCTGTTGCGTGCTCATGAACTTTGGCTAAACAAGCCTCAAATTCTGCAGCATTACCGTGAACGTTTTACTAATCTTCTGGTTGATGAATTTCAGGATACCAACAGCATTCAATATGCTTGGATACGTCTTCTGGCAGGTGAAACCGGCAAGGTCATGATCGTTGGGGATGATGATCAGTCCATTTATGGCTGGCGTGGCGCTCAGGTGGAAAATATCCAGCGTTTCCTCAAAGATTTTCCCGGCGCAGAAACCATTCGCCTGGAACAGAATTATCGTTCTACCAGCAATATCCTCAAGGCTGCCAATGCACTCATCGCTCATAACAGTGACCGGTTAGGCAAAAACTTGTGGACTGAAGGGGGAGAAGGTGAACCCATTTCATTGTACTGCGCGTTCAATGAACTGGATGAATCCCGCTATGTTGTTGGCCGCATCAAGCACTGGCTGGATAATGGGGGCGCGTTGAAAGAGTGCGCTATTCTGTATCGCAGCAATGCCCAGTCCCGTGTTTTGGAAGAAGCCTTGTTACAGGCCTCCATGCCTTATCGCATTTATGGCGGCCAGCGTTTCTTCGAGCGTCAGGAAATCAAAGATGCTTTATCCTACTTGCGATTGGTGGCAAACCGTCATGATGATGCGGCTTTTGAGCGTGTGGTCAATACACCGACCCGCGGGATTGGCGACAGGACACTTGATGTTGTGCGTCAGGTCGCGCGTGATCAGCAAAAAACGCTATGGGAAAGCTGCCAGTTGCTGATTCAGGAAAAAGTGCTGGCGGGACGGGCGGCATCGGCATTGCAGCGTTTCCTTGAATTGATTGAGGCGCTGGAAACAGAAACGCAGGAAATGCCTTTGCATGTACAGACAGATCGCATTATCCGCGATTCTGGTTTATGGGCTATGTATCAGCAGGAAAAAGGCGAAAAAGCGCAGGCGCGCATTGAAAACCTTGAGGAACTTGTCACGGCAACACGTCAATTCAGCTACACGGACGAAGATGAAAATCTGCTGCCTTTGCAGGCTTTTCTTTCTCATGCCGCGCTGGAATCAGGAGAAGGTCAGGCAGATGCTTATCAGGATGCCGTACAATTGATGACATTGCACTCGGCAAAAGGGCTGGAATTTCCGCAGGTTTTTATCGTGGGAATGGAAGAGGGAATGTTCCCGAGCCAGATGTCCCTTGATGAAAGTGGCAGGCTGGCAGAAGAGCGTCGTTTGGCTTATGTGGGTGTAACGAGGGCGATGGAAAAACTGACACTGACTTATGCGGAAAGTCGTCGCTTATACGGCAAAGAAGTGTATCATCGTCCATCTCGTTTTATTGGAGAGCTACCGACAGAATGTGTGGCAGAAGTTCGTCTGCGTGCCACGGTATCCCGTCCGGTAAACCATAAACGATTGGGCACACCCATCAGTGCCAATGATAGCGGCTATGCGCTCGGGCAGCGTGTACGCCATCCCAAGTTTGGTGAAGGGACGATTATCAATATAGAAGGCAGTGGGGAACATTGCCGCTTGCAGATCGCGTTTCAGGGTGAAGGCATCAAGTGGCTGGTCGCCGCTTATGCCAGACTCGAAACAGGCCAATAATCCGGTTGAATGTTGACAGGCTTTTTCTTCTGAGCGTAACATTCGCGCCTTACAATAAATGTAGGGAGTATAAGGAGACTTATGGTACATGCTGAACGCATTTAAATTAGAGAATAATCGCCTGCTCCGTCTTGAATTTGAAGAAGGTGATAAGTTATCCGACTCCATGTGGGTAGATTTGGTTGGATTGGGGGATGATGATCGTCTTCGGGTCCAAAATGAGCTTGGGCAAGTTCTGGCAACCCGCACTGAACTGGATGACATCGAAGCATCGGCACGTTTTTTTGAAGATGAAGATGGGATGCATGTCCACTCATTCTTCTATTTTGAAGATGCCGAAGACCATGCTGGCAACTCGACCGTCGCATTTACGATCCGTGATGGCCGTCTCTACACATTGCGAGAGCGTGAACTCCCTGCATTTCGATTATACCGAATGCGCGCCCGTAACCAGACGATGGTTGACGGAAATGCTTATGAACTGCTGATGGACCTGTTCGAAACCAAAATTGAGCAGTTGGCTGACGTCATTGAAAATATTTACAGCGTACTGGAATCCCTGAGCCGGGTCATCATGGAAGGCAAGCAAGGGGACGAATTTGATTCAGCGCTTTCCAACCTTGCAGAGCAGGAAGATATTGGCTGGAAAGTTCGTTTATGTCTGATGGATAGCCAGCGTGCACTGAACTTCCTTGTGCGTCGTGCTCGTTTGCCTGCCAATCAGCTCGAACAGGCCCGTGAAATTCTGCGAGATATTGAATCCTTATTGCCGCACAACGAATCTCTGTTCCAGAAAGTGAACTTCCTGATGCAAGCGGCGATGGGTTTTATCAACATTGAACAGAGCCGCATCATTAAAATTTTTTCCGTTGTTTCTGTGGTCTTCCTGCCACCGACATTGGTTGCTTCCAGCTATGGGATGAACTTCAAATTTATGCCAGAACTGGATTGGACATTTGGTTATCCAGCGGCCATTGGATTGATGATAGCCGCAGGGCTGGCGCCTTATCTCTATTTCAAGCGGAAAAACTGGCTGTAAAAACGCACAGGTTATACCGATTTCAGGTCGCTGTTTTTTGCCTGCCTTGATTTATTTCAGTCACATAGATAACTGTGTGACTGAAGTTCACACTCCTTTCTCCTGATAACATGTTAATTATTCCGGCCAAACTGAATCCGGATATTTGTCTTTATTGCTTTCCGAAACTTTTTTCCAGGGCATAGTTTCAGAACCTGTTTTCAGAACTCGCTTTCAGAGCTGGTTTTCAGTAAATGGCAGATGAACGGTGTTGATACCTTCGCCCATTTAAGGGCGGAGGGATAACCGGATTACTTACGCAGGCGTCGCTGGGTATACAGTGCATCCAACGTGAACAGGAGCAATGCTGCCCAGATAAAGCCGAATGTGATCAAACGCTCTGAACCAATTTTTTCACCATAAACCAGTGTTGCCAGCAAGAACATCAATGTCGGGGCGAGATATTGGAAGAATCCCAGTGTGGACAAACGCAGGTGGGACGCCGCGGCCGTAAAAAATAACAACGGTACAGTCGTGATAATACCCGCAGCAATCAGCAATAGATTCAAGGACATCGTGTTATTCAACATATTGCTGGTTGGAGTATGTGTGAAAAACAACAGATAAATCAGTGCAACCGGGAATACCCAAATGGTTTCAATCAGCGTACCGGTTTGAACATCAACGCCCAGTTTCTTGCGAATGAGTCCATAAAGTGCAAACGTTGTTGCCAAATACAGGCCAATCACCGGCACAGAACCAAATTGCCACAGTTGAATCAATACACCTGTAACGGCCAGGCCTACGGCGATCCACTGCATGCGGCGAAAGCGTTCACCAAGAAATATCATCGCGAACAACACACTCACCAAAGGATTAATAAAATACCCAAGGCTGGCTTCCAGCATGTGATTATTATTGACTGCCCAAATATAAGTCAGCCAGTTACTGGCAATCGTAAAGGCAGAAACACCCAACAGCAGAAGGATTTTCGGTTTTTTGATGGCAGATGCAACCTGACGCCAGTGACGGGTTACCGTCAACAACAGAACCATAAAGAAAACCGACCAGATAACACGGTGTGACACGATTTCATCGGGGGGGACGTATTGTATTTCTTTGAAGTAAATAGGAGCGAAACCCCAAATGAGGTAGGCACCTAAGGCATAGAGGATACCTTTGGCAGTCTGTTGGTTATTCATAATATCCTTGAATGTTTCGAGAGTTAAGAAGAGACGTGAGAGTATTCGCTCATGAACCTATACAATGTGGCACTGGGTTGCATGATTTACAAGTAGTTAATAGCTTGAATAATAAATTAAATTTTTTCTATTATTCAAGTGATTATTTATGCGAAGTTGTTATAAAAACATAAAGTAGTTATCTGTTTTGATGTTGCCGGCTTCTGTTTTATTTTCACGCATTTTCACGAAATGTCATAAATACCGCGACCGTTACATCAATATTTCTGGTTATGCCCCGTGTGTGATATCGCATGCAATTACAGGGTGAATGCGGTTATCAACATGAATTCAGAGAGCAAGGGCATAACAGATTTAAATGCGACAGGATGCCGTCACTGAATAACGATAAAAACGTTAACCAACTAAATAAGTTCCTGTTGCACTGGCAATATGCACTTGATTTTCATTATGAAGCTCAATTCTGGCAACAGACACTTTATTTCCATTGCGGATAATATTGCAGCTGGCCGTAAATACTTCGCCACGTCCGGGACGCAGATAATCGATGCGTAAATCAATCGTGCCGAGAGTGGATAAACGTTTTTGCATCTCTGCAATTGTCAGAAGTTCCAGTGAGGTGAGAGCATTTCCCGCACAGACCAGCCCGCCAGCCACATCCAGTATGGTTGCAATTGCACCGCCATGCAGAATATTTTGCGTTATATTGCCGACCAGCTTTTCCTGATTGCAAAATTGCACTTCTGCATAGTCCTGTTCGAATCGGAGTAATTCAAGCCCCAGAAGCCGGTTAAATGGCATATGGTAAATAAAAATTTCACCGATAAATAGACGGGCTTCTTCAGGTGTTAATACTTTGTCCACTTGCTGCATATTTTCCATTGTAGTTTCCTGATAATGAAATGGCGGTTTCCTGATAATGAAAAGTAAAACGGCTGAATTCTAATGGGTAACTGTCGTTAATAACTTGTTAATTTTATGCCTTGGACAGCAAATTTACCAGTCTGTGAAACACTTCGAAAAATAATTAACTGAAAAAAAACGGGCTACAAAAAATAACCATATAGCGTGTAGAATAAGCGGCAATTCTTTATCTCGCAATTATCACAATAGGAAAAACCAGAGATGCGTTGGCTATGGAAAATGCTGCTTGTTTATTCTCATCAATGTGTTATAGAGCAAAAAAACAGATTGGTGAGTTGAATGGAAGAGGGGGTGTGTTTGCGATAATATTGGGGGAGCAGGAATCACCATTGATGCTCTATTCCTACGATACAAATTACCTTATCTATACTTATGGCTCCAGTATGAATAAACCGGCCATCCACAGTTATGATTGGTCAGATCAGGCTCGCAAAGATGAAGTCAGTTTTCAGATAAGTTTTGGTTTCCCGTTATGGCAGGGAATTCTCGGTGAAGGCTCATTGCTTGGTGCTTCTTATACTCAGCGGTCATGGTGGCAACTCAGCAATAAGAAAGAATCCTCCCCATTCCGTGAAACCAATTATGAGCCGCAGATCTTTCTGGCACGGCTGACTGACCATGAGTTTGCAGGTTGGCATTTACGAGAAATTGAAATGGGTTTTAATCACCAATCCAATGGGCGCCCGGAAGACGTAGCTGGAATCGTCTGTATGCGCGTTTTATGGCACAAAAAGGCAATTGGCAGGTGGATTTCAAGCCGTGGTACCGGCTGCCGGAAAGTTCATGCCATGATGACAATGATGATATCAGCCGCTATCTGGGCCATTACCGCCTGAAGGTCGGTTATATCTGGGGAGACAGCGTATTTACGGCTCAAGGGCGTTACAACTGGAGTAGTGGCTATGGAAGCGGAGAGCTGGGTTGGAGTTACCCGATCACCAAGCACATGCGTCTTTATACACAGCTTTTCGCAGGATACGGGGAGTCAATGATTGACTACAATTTCAAACAGACCCGTTTTGGTATCGGCGTTATGTTGAATGATATGCTGTAATGGCGCCGACCGTGCAGTCGCATGATATACAGACCGTAATGGCGTGCCTGTATTTGTATGGCCTGTTTTTTCAGGCTGTTCCAAAGATTGGCGTTTAATGATTAGCTTCTAACGATTGAGGAAAGGCGTGTCTACCGCAGAACTCATCAGCACGGCATCGCTGGCTGAACAAGCATTACGAAAAACATTCGGATATCAGCAATTTCGCCCGGGGCAACAGCAGGTGATCGACGCCGTTCTTGGTGGACGTGATTGCCTGGTGGTGATGCCAACAGGGGGCGGAAAATCACTGTGCTACCAGATCCCCGCATTGGTAAAAAACGGCCTGACACTGGTTGTATCCCCGCTTATTTCACTGATGAAAGATCAGGTCGATCAGTTGCGGGCAAATGGCGTTGATGCGGAATGCCTGAACTCAACTCAAAACCGTGAACAGCAATTTGACATTATCCAACGGTGTCGTCAGGGAAGCATTAAACTGCTTTATATTGCTCCTGAGCGTTTGGTAACGGACAATTTTCTTGATCAACTTCGTGATTGGCAACCTGTGCTATTGGCAGTAGATGAAGCCCACTGTATTTCACAATGGGGGCATGATTTCCGTCCGGAATATCGCGCACTGGGTCAACTTCGTCACCGCTTTCCTGAACTTCCTGTGGTTGCATTGACGGCGACGGCAGATAAAACCACCCGTCAGGATATCGTTCGCCTATTGGAATTACATGATCCGGTTATCCATATCAGCAGCTTTGATCGGCCTAATATTCGCTATACGCTGGTCGAGAAATATAAGCCACTTGATCAGCTTTGGGCATTTGTCCGCGGCCAGAAAGGGAAAAGCGGGATCATATATTGCAATAGTCGCAATAAAGTGGAAGAAACAGCAGAACGCCTGCAAAAACGTGGGCTAAGTGTCGCACCTTACCATGCCGGATTAGATAACAATCAGCGTGCATGGGTACAGGACGCTTTCCAGCGGGATGACTTACAGGTGGTTGTCGCAACGGTTGCATTTGGCATGGGAATTAACAAACCCAATGTACGTTTTGTTGTACATTTTGATATTCCTCGTAACATTGAATCCTACTATCAGGAAACGGGAAGAGCAGGGCGGGATGGTTTACCTGCCGAAGCCGTGCTGTTTTATGATCCTGCCGATATGGCATGGCTGCGCCGTTGTCTGGAAGAAAAAGAGGCGGGTGAACGACAAGACATAGAGCGGCATAAGCTCAATGCAATGGGGGCGTTTGCAGAAGCCCAGACCTGCCGGCGCTTGGTGTTGCTCAACTATTTTGGTGAAAGCCGTCAGGCTGCCTGTGGCAATTGTGATATTTGCCTTGATCCCCCCAAGCGTTATGATGGCCTGGTGGAAGCGCAAAAAGCCCTGTCCTGCATCTATCGCGTTGGTCAGCGTTTTGGGGTTGGCTATATCGTAGAAGTGCTTCGTGGTGCGAATAATCAACGCATCAGGGATTTTGGGCACGACAAATTGCCTGTTTATGGCATTGGCAAAGAACAGAGCCAGGAACATTGGATGAGCATTTTACGCCAGCTTATCCATCTGGGGCTGATTAGCCAAAACATTGCCAATTTCTCTGCATTGCAACTGACAGAAGCTTCCCGGCCTGTGTTGAGGGGGGAAGTGCCATTGCAGCTTGCTGTACCACGTATTCAAAGCCTGAAAAGCCGTAATCAGCAAAACAAATCATACAGTGGTAACTATGATCGCAAGTTGTTTGCAAAATTGCGCAAATTACGTAAATCCATTGCGGATGAAAACAATATTCCCCCTTTTGTTGTCTTCAATGATGTTACGTTAATTGAGATGTCAGAACAGTGCCCGATAACGCCGGATGAACTTTTGCAGATTAATGGCGTTGGGCAGCGAAAACTGGAACGTTTTGGTGATGCCTTCATGGCATTGATCCGCGATCACTTTGACGGATTGGAGTAGCAGAAAGGTTTTAATAACAGACAGGTTTTAATAACAGACTGATAATGAGAGCCTAATGGAATAGGGCATTGTTATAACAGAGGGTGATGAATGGCACCTGAGATATTGAAAGAGAGCTGGTTAAACCGCGAACCTCAGTACTCAGCCTTTATGAATGGAGCATTGCTGGATTTCTGGTATACACGGGACGAACGGCATTTTATGGGAGTTGATGATATTCCCATCCGCTATGTCTCCTTTTGTTCCCCATTTCATGACAAAACGCTTGTGATTTTGCCCGGCCGTAGTGAAAGCTATGTGAAATATACTGAAATAGCCTACGATTTTTATCATCTGGGCTATGATATTTTTATCATTGATCATCGTGGGCAAGGGCGTTCAGGGCGAATGTTGAAGGATCGGCAAAAAGGGCATGTTGAATCATTCGATCACTATGTGGATGATTTTGCAAAATTTGTCGAATTAGAAGTCATGCCTCGTCAGCATCAGTGTTGTTATGCACTGGCCCATTCTATGGGAGGGGCTATCTTGAGTCGTTTTCTAATGCGTTATCAGGAACCGGTTTTTCGTGCAGCGGCACTCTGTGCGCCCATGTTTGGCATCAACTTACCCATGCCTCGTTGGTTGGCTAATTTTTTGGTCAATCAGGCTGAACTGCATATTGAAAAGCGCAATGCCTATGCATTATCAACAGGTCAATGGCAGCCGTTACCCTATTTTATCAATCTGCTAACGCACAGTTATGCGCGTTATCAGCGTTATTTACGCTATTATGTTGATTATCCAGAATTACGTCTCGGTGGCCCGACTTACCATTGGATGCGGGAAAGCCTGCGAATGGGAGATAATTTAGTTGAAAATGCCGACAAAATTCGAACGCCACTCACTGTGTTGCAGGCGAGTGAAGATAAAGTAGTGAGTAACCGGGAGCAGCTGGCTTTTTGCAATACACGTCAAAAAGCGGGCGTAGAGCCGGAAAAACAACAGCTTCTGGTTATTCAAGGCGCTCATCACGAAATCTTGTTCGAGAAAGATATATTACGAGCACAAGCTCTCAATGCAATTTGTGATTTTTTTGATCTTCATTGACTTAGTTTAGGAACTATAACTATGTATCATGTTGTCGCTTCAGATTTAGATGGAACATTGCTGTCACCCGCCCACAAATTAACGCCTTATACCAAGGAAACCCTGAACTTACTGACAGACCAAGGCATCCATTTTATTTTTGCGACAGGTCGCCATCATATTGATGTAGGGCAGATCCGGGATGGGCTTGGTATCAATGCTTATATGATCACATCAAACGGAGCAAGAGTTCATAACACTCAGAATGAACTGGTATTCAGCCATAATTTAAATCCTGATATTGCGCATGAATTATGTTTATTGGAGTTTGACAATCCTAATATCCTGACTAACTACTTCAATAACGATGATTGGCTCATTAATCGTGAAGCACCTGAGCAAGTTGATTTTTTTCAGGAGTCTGTTTTCCATTACCAGATTTTCCAGCGTGATAACTTCCCGACGGACGGGGTGTGCAAAGTCTATTATTACAGTGAAGATCATGATTATCTCGTGGAGTTGGAAAAGCGGATCAAAGCGCGTTGGGGAGAAAGAGTCAACGTCAGCTTTTCATTGAGTAGTTATCTGGAAGTCATGGCAGGGGGTGTTTCTAAAGGCTATGCCCTGGAGCAGGTATGTCAGTCCCTTGGATACTTATTGAGTGATTGCATTGCCTTTGGTGATGGCATGAATGACAGAGAAATGCTGAGCGCGGCAGGCAAGGGGTGCATCATGCAGGGAGCACACCAGCGTTTAAAAGATACGCTGCCAGAGATGGAAGTGATTGGTTCTAATGCTGATGATGCCGTTTCTTGTTACCTGCGACAAGTATACCAAGTTTGATGTTAATTATTTGACGATTTATTTGGCAAATAAAACGAATACAGAGAACGGGTAAATTGAAAACAGCATCTGGCCGGATGCTGTTTTCACTGCATATTTGCTAATCAATAGTATGGCAAAATAGCACAAATTGCCATCGGAAATACCTATTTTCCTTATTGAATAGCGATTAAATTTCTATCCAAATACCTTCTGAAAAGTAATGCCACAGGGGCAATAAGGCTGATTGCGAAAATATAATTCCATACATGCTGATAATTATTGGCGAAAATCAGGGGCACCAGCCCTGTTGCAATAATCCCCAGCGTTATTGCAAAAATAGACGTGAAAATAAAAACCAGCTTGCGTTGTGGATAACGACCGGAGAGCCGCTCCATAATGAAACCGACTAATATGGCCCCACAGCCATATATGATCCCATAGGTTGCATACGAGCCGATAGGTTCAAGAAGTACATCATTCATAAAGGGAGCTTGGATCACGTTGATTGTCATAATGCAAATAAAGGGTATATTCCCCATTGCCATATAGCAAAACAGATCGGTTTTTAAAAATGAAAGTGAAAGTTTGGGGAGTGGTGCTTGCGTATTTTTGCTGCCGGTAGTGACGTTGGATGTATAAGGGATCACCATTAGCATAACCAGAGAAATAAATGCCATTCCTGCCAGCACGAGAAAAATATCTGTGCTGGTTAATGTGGTTGAAAAGAAAAATACCAGGGCTGCCGCCAATAGAATCGAAGACTGGGTTTCAATCTCAAGGATGGCATTAATGCGATAAAGTTGACTCTCAGCAAAGATATCTTTGATAAATCCTTGTCGGGTATTGTAGAAAACCGAATAATAAATTTGGATAAATAAATACGCCCCAATCAAGGCATATAAGCGGTTCAAAAAAGTGTCGTCAGAGAGAGCAAGAAACAGAAAAAGCACCAAGATGACAATGGTGATAAACGTGAGGATTGATTTTCGATTGAAAGAATCAATCAATTTGCCAATAAAAGGTGATAAAAAAAGAATTAAAAGCGCAGATAACATCGCGGTATTGGCAAGGAATACAGGCTCACCGGCAGTATTGCTGATATACCATGGAATGAGATACATCCCGATAGAAACTGCAATAGATGAAAATAAGTTGGATATCAAAAAAAATGTTATCAGCAACCAAGGTCGCTCGGATAAAATTTTCATGTCGCCTCTGATAAGGAAGAAATACACATAGCAACGATTTTTCCTTGAATGATAGGATTTTGTTAAAATTATGTAAATGATTGACCGGTGGGGACGGCATTTTTTGCCATTATTGCTGCTATTGATGAAATGATATGCAGTGGGTATTGATTTGTTAAAAGTAATCACAAAATTACCCATACAATGGCAATGGAAAATAGTCATTTAACTGAAAGGTATAATAAGTTAATGGGTTTTATTCTTCTGATGGTTTTATGTATAACTTTGATATGAACCGGAGAGGTTTATATTGTTTATGTTGTTAATTTTGCACTTATAAGTATTTTATTGTTCATTAACCCATAATGGCATTAACGGGGTAGTATTATCTTATAAATATCAGGATATGGCATTTTACGATAAATAAGTATAGAGTGAGTTATCCTTTAATAGTTTGTTTTTTTATTTTTTATAATCCTAATTCAAATATAGTGATGTGACGAATTACTCTCTTAATACCGTTTTAATCAAGAATGGTATTTAGTGAGGTAGATTCTTGATATAGAATGAATTAACGATTTAGTTAGCTACCTGCATAGCAAAACACTGCTTATTATTTTAAGCAGTGTTTTTTTTATTTCCGAACAGAAAATATTGGCGATGGGAAGATAGGTTTGATGTTCAATCAAATCTTGTCATGATTAAAAATGCCAATCTTGTCTCTGATCTGAATCGATGATTTATTATATCGTTAACAGTGATGATCGTTGACAACAATAATAGTTAACAACAATAATCGTTAACAATAATGACTATGCTACAAAGATAAGGACCATGACGCATGAGTGGATTACGTCTTGCTTATTACGATTTATCCCCCGAATTGCTGCAAGGATTTCGTATTGTCAAAGATGAATTGGAAAAGAGCCCGTTAGGATTAAAGTTAATAGAATTGGTTTACTTGCGAGTTTCCCAAATTAACGGTTGCTCTTTCTGTCTCAATAAACATTCTCGCTCTTTACGAGAAAATCAAGAAACTGACCGCCGTTTGTGGGAATTGGCGGGATGGCGTGTCAGCAACCAATTTACCCTTCGTGAAAAAGCCGCATTGGAATGGGCGGAAGCTTTAACATATATTTCCACAACTCATGCTGATGATGAGGCGTATTTCCCTTTGAAAGCGCATTTTACGGATAAGGAAATTTCAGATCTGACTTTTGCAATCTCTCTCATGAATGGTATGAATCGGCTTGCAATAGGCATGCGTCAGTAGTTTTGGAACAGGCAGTTTTGTAGATCTTGGGCATGGCGCAAAGCCATTTCTGGTGTTTTTTCATTGGCGAAGCCGAACAGTAACCCTTTGCCGCAATCAGCGCTCAAGCCTCGTGAAGACAGGGCAGCAATACCAAGGCCTTGTTTTCTGGGAAGTTGGGACAGGGCAATATCATCTTCATGTTGATTCAGTTTTGCCAGTAAATGCAGTCCGCCTACGGGAATATCAAATTGAAGGCGGTTATTGAAAACCTGATTTAAACTTTCAATAACTCTATGCCTGCAACGCGTGGGGAGACAATGGTTCCGGCTTGTCCCCTTGCTTCCAGATAACCTTCGCTGATCAGCAACATATAAGCTGATTCTACCGTACTGCGGGAAACATGTAGTTCATTAGATAATGTGCGAATAGAAGGAATACGTTGTTCAGGCTGTAATATGCCTTGATTGATGGCCTGAATAAGGCGTTGGTATATCTGGCGATAGAGAGGCTTTTTTCTGCGAGGAAAGACCGGACTGAAAAAAGGACCCTTTCATTGAATCATGTTCCCGCTCGTCATGCTCCCACGCATGAATTTGTATATGACTAATCCTACCAATACGATAGAAGCCATTATCAGAGGCGTTTGCTTGGCAAAACCTGATTCCAGCACTGTGCCAAAAAAGAGATACCCCACAGGTACAGCAAGGTATCGGGTAGAAGAAAACAGCGTCATGATCCTGCCAAATAATTTCTCAGGAACCTGACGTTGAATCAGTGTGATTTCGACGGGGGCAGAAAAACCAATACAGAAACCAATGGCGAAAAGGTGAATAAACAGGGCAGATTGCCCCTCAAATAAATTCAGCGACATCAGGCACAGGGAGAAAAAACCATAGCCGCAAAGGATAATCCGGTGACTGGAAAAATAGTTACCGTAAACGCCGTACAACAACGAAGAAAGTGTGGTACTGGCGCCGAAGCAGGTCATTGAAATACCGAGGCTCCAAACGGAATTAAATTCTTGTTGATTGATATAGGGTAAATAAACGATCAAAAACGGTGTAATAACAATATTTATCAACGAACTGATGGCAAGAACTGAGAAAATTTCTTTTTCGGATTTAAGGTATCTGAATGCTTCACAGAAATAGTGGTGTGGTCGGGAGGGCACGACGGTCACTTCATTGATATCAGCGACAAAATGTTTTTTCAGCATAATCAGCCCCAATGCGACAACTAAAAAACTCACTGCATCGAAATACAGGGCGTTTATCGTACCGATCATGGCGATAATCAATGAGCCCACAACAGGGCCAATCAGGTCACAAATATTCTCAATGGTACTGTTGATCCCATTGATCAGCTCATGCCCGCTTTTATTTTTTTTGATCTCCTTTGCCAGCATGATGTCTTTTGCCAGACGTCCGGGAGAATCTAAAATGGTGGAAAATATCAGTAAAACTGCCAGTAAATAAAAGTGCAGGACATCCATCGTATAAAAAACGGGGATCAGCAGAACGCTCAGAAAATTCACCAGATCAGATAATAACGAGATACGGAATGCCCCGTATTTATCGACCAGTTTTGCACTAAAGAAAATAGAGAGGATGAGCGGCAGGATTTTCGCCGACATCACGCTGGCAACCAACAGTGGGCTGCCTGATATTTCCAGGATCAACCATGGAATGGCAATTTCAGTAATGGCGTTTCCCAATATAGAAACGCCATTGAATGCCAGTAATCCACCAATTTGATAAGGTATGAGTTTTATCATGTCGGTTTGGTTTTATAATGCTCCTGATTTACGGGGAGGATTACGTCCTGAAGCATTCATCATGGAGCTACGAATTTCTTGTCCAAAAATATCAACATGGGCTTGAAATGGCGGGAATGGCAAAGTGATATTGTGTTTGCGGAATTCCTGCAAAATATGTTGATTGACTTCATGGCGTGCGGGCATGCGATGCCCCATTTCTGCCGCATAAGCACGTAATTCGTAAATTTGAATGCCCTGTTGTAGATCCACCAAATACACTTCTGGTGTTGGGTTATCGAGAATCAAAGGTGAATTTTTCGCTGCGGACATTAATATATCGGTGGCATAGGCCGATTCAGTGTCAGCAGGAACAGGGATGGTCAGGACAATACGGGTGACCGTGTCAGAGAGTGACCAGTTAATAAATTGCTCAGTGATAAAGGCTTTGTTAGGGACAATAATCTCTTTTCGGTCCCAGTCAGACAGTGTGGTCGCCCGTGTGTTGATTTTGGTGATACTGCCGGTCAGGCCCCGGATAGTCACGGTATCACCAATCCGGATCGGTTTTTCAAATAAGATTATCAGGCCGGAAATGATATTGGCGAAGATTTCTTGCAAACCAAAACCAAGGCCCACCCCCATCGCAGCGATCAGCCATTGTAGTTTCGCCCACTCAATGCCCATCAGAGAGAAGCCCACCAAGCCACCAATGAGGGTAATGCTGTATTTGGTCAGTGTCGTAATGGCGTAGCCTGTCCCCGGTGTCAGTTCCAGATGCTGCAACAGTGCGAGTTCCAGCAGTGCTGGCAGATTGCGGACAAGTTGTGCCGTAATCACAATGACCAAGATGGCAATTAATATTGACCCCATAGTGATGGGTTGGACTGTTTCAACGCCATTGATGGTTGTGCTGACATCCCAAAGACGGATCTTTTCAAGGAAAGAGAAGGCCGAATGCAGTTCAGACCACAATAGAATGAGGGAAACCAGTGCGGTCATCGTCAGAATTGAACGTACCAGTCCCAGCGATTGGGCGCTGATTGCGTCCAGATCAATGATAGGTTCTTCAACGTCGATCGAACCTTCTACACTGCTGTTGATATTCGCAGAATCGTCTTCGTTTTTGGCACGTTGAGCCAATATTTCGGCACGGCGCTGTTTTGCACGTTCAAATGCAATTTTACGCCGTTGGATCAACATCCAACGGCGAATGATGTGATAAATGACCAGCAGGAAAAACCAGATGGCGACGGAAGTTTCCAGACGGCCCAGCAAGGCTTGCGAGGTTTGCAAAAAGCCCAGGATCGACGCAAATGCGGCCAGAATGGGTGCAGAGAGCAATATCCACCATAGAATAGAATTTACAATATTCTCGCCTGAACCGTGTTTGTCCATATAAAGCGGGACACCCGCACGTTTCAGGCTGCTGGTGACCAGACTCAGGGAGATACAGAGCATCACGAAGCATAATCTGCCCAGGGTTGAGGTAAATTCCCGATCGCTGTAATGGTTGAACGTGATTAATGCCATCATGAGAGGCACGATCAGGAAAATGGACAGGCGATAGAAACGCATTGCCCGTTTTATACGCTCTTCTGGCCAGCGGAAGTGCGCGATAAATAAGCCGTTTGGATGGGCAAAGGCTCCGCTGAGCATGAAAATCCAGAGTACTGGCGTTGTATCACGTACACCATCGCCTATTGCGTTAGCCATCGGATACTGCCACGCATTTTGCAGGCCATAGCCAATGGCTGACCAGAGCATGGGCAATGGCAAGGCGGCAATGACAGACCAAAACACAGTGCGCAGGGTCAGGGAGAAATGATCCTGTGTGACTTTGCCGATACGATTGCTGGAACGTTCAAGGAAAGCATGGTATTGGCGATGTGAGCTGATGCTGAAAATCACCAGTAGCAATGTCCCCAACAGATAGAGCAGGGTATCCTGTGTGGTCAACATACTGTGAATGGCCCCACCCAGTTGTGAGAAGGTATCCAGAGACAGTAAGCGGGTTAAGTCCTGTACGACCAGCAGCGGATAATTCAGTGAGATGGGATTAACATCTGCAACCCAGAATAGATAGCGGTGTGTTGCATCCTGCACTTCTTTCAGGGCGTCGTTGAGCTGGCTGGTGGTGACTTTAAGCTTTGTCAGCTCCAGTATTTCATTGTCATAGCCTGAGATCAGCGAGTTCAATAACTCTTTCCGAGTGCGGTTAAGCGACTCATAAACCTGTTTTTGTGCCGGAGTCAGTGCGTTATATGAAGGAGATGTTTGGTCGGTGTCGTGTTGTGAACGTTCCAGCATTTCCTCATATTTCAGCCTTTCAACCCGCAATTCAACGATATTGCTGTCAAGTTGCTGAGATTTCGGCATATCCGGGATACGTGTAACCTGAGTTCTTAGGGCTTCCCCAAGTGCGGTAGAGTCATTTAGCCATTGGGCTTGTTCACGGATAGTGTTCAGTGTCTGGCGCACTTGCAGGATATCGCTGGCTGCTTTGCGTTGCTGTGAGCCAATGACGTCCATTTTCTGGGTCTGTTGGCTGAGCATTTGTGATAGATGGCGATTCTGTTGAAGCTCATCAAGCAAAAATTGCGGGAGCTTCCCGCCACTTTGCTCTGCCAGCATCTCGGTATGCTCAAGCGCGGATTCTGCTTTCTGCTGGCGTTGAATATTTAACTGGCTGCGCAGTTGCTGGAGTTTTAGATCCAGCCGTTGGTAGCGTTTTTTAAATAACTCAGCACGAATGCGGGAAATTTCCTGCCGGCTATTGGCAGAAAGTTGTGCCATCTCTAATTCCGTGGTCACTGCCTTGCGGGCATTCACTTCTGCCTGGGCAAGGCTCAATTGTGCTTCTGCCAGTGGCGTGGTCGGCGCTCCCAAAGATTGGAGGCGAGAGGTGGCTTCAGCCAACAGTCGTTTTGCCTCAACTTGCTGTTGCGGCAATTGATTCATTGAATCACTGATTTCTCGGATTTTGTCCTGCTCTTGCTGTAACAGACGTCCCTGATCCAATAGCTGACTGCTGATTTGGATAATCTGTTGTTCCAGATTGCTGGTAGGCTGGTTAGCTGGAATGGGGGGAACGGTATCACTTTCCGCAAGGATTTTCTGGCGCAGCTCTTTGATAATGGCAGGAAAATCATCAATGGCTTTTTGGTAACTCTGGGTACGCTCGTTAGCGGATTTTGTATCATTAATCCAATTGAGTGCCCCTTGAAGTGTTTGCGCGATTTCAGCATCCTGCGGTTCTTTGCTACCGCCCATCTGCTTCAGCTCTTGTTTCAATTGGGTTTCATTCAACTGTGGTATTGCAGCCAAAGCCGGGACCACAATCAGCAAGCTGAGAAGTAAACTGATAATCAGGCGCACAATAAGGGGCTCCTTGGAGTCTAAAATTAGCTAACGATATCGTGTTGATTCACTGAATCATCAGCATTTTCTAAGGGGTTTTCTGGCGTGACAGACTGTGCCATCAGACCACCCATGCGGGTTTGCGAGCCACTGTATAAGTTATTGGCAAAATTAATCTGATTGTGGGCAAACAGGTTAATAACGGTCGAACCCAGTTTGAAGCGTCCCATTTCTTCACCTTTCCTGAGGGAAACCGCACCTTCTTCTCCTTCGTCAGGATAAACCCAGCGTTTGATGATCCCTTCACGGGGAGGCGTGACACAACCGCCCCAGACAGTTTCAATACTGCCCACAATGGTAGCACCGACCAGAATTTGTACCATTGGCCCGAATTCTGTTTCAAACAGGCAAATAACACGTTCATTGCGAGCGAACAAATTCGGAACATTCGCCGCTGTCAGTGGGTTGACTGAGAACAGATCACCGGGAACATAGATCATCTCTTTGAGTACGCCATCACAGGGCATATGCACACAATGATAATCTTTGGGGGATAAGTAAGTCGTGACAAATTGCCCATCACGAAATTTCTCTGCCAGTTGATGTTGGCCGGCCAGCAAAGCTTCCACTGTGTAGTAGTGACCTTTGGCCTGAATGATTTGATCTTCGCGGATAGCGCCCAGCTGGCTGATTGTTCCGTCTGCCGGCAAGGCCAGTTGATGAGGCTCGTCAACAATAGGACGAACCTCCTCTTTCAAGGGGCGAATGAAAAATTCATTGAATGTCGAGTAAGCCGTGAATGAAGGATCTTTGGCTTCGTTCATGTCCACTTTATAGATTTTGGCGAAAGCCTTGATGACAAGTTGTGTCAACCAGCCGGCTTTTTTATTGGCGAACCAACCTGCTAAATGGGTAATGCATTGTTTTGGCAGCAAATATTGTAGCCTGATTTTAAGATTATCCAGCACATCAACCTCTTGGAGTATTCTTGGTAAATTGGACAAAAGTCTATCATTGTACCTGTCATTATTTTTAATGTCAGTGCATCGTTAATTATTGTCTTATTTTTGACTATCCGTGAAATTTCGGCGTGGTTTAACCTGTGCCATGCTTTCTAGGATCCGGTGATAATTCTCGAACCGCTCCTCTGCGATAGCACCTTGCTCCAGGGCTTCTTTCAAGGCACAACCGGGATCATCCTGATGTTTGCAATCGCGGAATTTACACCCCCCGAGGTATTCGCGGAATTCGATGAAACCTTGGGTTACCTGTTCTGGTGTCAGGTGCCACAATCCAAACTCACGGACACCCGGAGAGTCGATGACATCACCACCCAGCGGGAAATGGTAAAGGCGTGCCGTGGTTGTTGTATGCTGACCCAGGCCGGAATTGTCAGAAACTTCGTTGACCAGGATGCTGTTCTTATTGTCAGGCAGCAGTTCATTGAGCAGGCTGGATTTACCGACACCGGATTGTCCGGCAAAAATACTGATTTTATCCGCCAGCAGGGAGGTGAGTTCGGCAATGCCTTCACCGGTATAACTGGAGACTTCCAGCACGCGGTAGCCGATATGGCGGTAAATATCCATGACATCCCTGACCCATTCACGGCTGTCTGCATCCAGCAGATCAATTTTATTGAGCACAATCAAAGGCGCGATATTGAGCGTCTCACAGGCGACCAGATAACGATCAATAATATTCAGTGAAAGTTCAGGCAAGATAGCGGAGACAATCACGATTTGGTTTATATTTGACGCAATCGGTTTAATGCCGTCGTAATAATCGGGACGTGTGAGAACAGAAGTGCGTTCATGCACGGCTTCTACAATCCCATTAACTTTGACATCCGACTGAAGCTGCAATGCGGGACGCCATACTACGCGATCGCCTGTGACCAATGAGCGGATTGTCCTGCGGATATTGCAACGTTGTATAGAAGCGTCAGCGGCTTCAATGTCCGCATGTTGCCCGAACCGGCTGATCACGAGCCCTTCCCGCGGCTCACCAAGCTGGCTATCATCTATTTCTGGTTTATTGGCGTCAACTTTGTTCAGCCTGCGCTGATGATTGGCCTGTACACGGCGTTGCTGCCCTTTGGAAAGTTTATTCTTAGCCACCAAACCTCACTTATGTATTCTATCTTACTGATTATCGCTGTGAGTGATCAAAAACGTTATGATACATCACGGATAAAGACTACCGGCTTTAAAAGAAACTAGGATATATCATGTCAAAAAGTGAGAACAATCTTATCTGGATAGATTTAGAAATGACCGGATTAGATCCCGAGCATGATCGCATAATTGAAATTGCGACTATTGTAACCGATTCAGAATTGAATATCCTCGCGGAAGGGCCTGTTATTGCAGTACACCAATCTGATGAACAGCTGGCATTGATGGATGATTGGAATGTCCGGACGCACACCGGCAGTGGGTTGGTTGAGCGGGTGAAACAGAGCCGGTTTAATGATGCTGAGGCAGAAAAAGCGACAATTGCTTTTTTAGAGCAGTGGGTGCCGGCAGGAAAATCGCCGATTTGCGGTAACAGTGTGGGGCAGGATCGTCGTTTTCTGTATCGTTATATGCCGGAACTGGAAAAATATTTTCACTACCGGTATCTGGATGTCAGTACGCTCAAGGAGCTGGCCCGCCGTTGGAAACCTGAGGTGTTAGCAGGGCTCAGCAAGAAAAACACCCATCAGGCATTGGATGATATCCGGGAATCCATCGCTGAGTTGGTGCATTACCGTGAACATTTTATCCAGAAATAATATTTCCGGGAATAGAGTGCGATATTGGCAATCATCCCGGATGTAACACTCTCTTAGATTGATGATTAAGCAGATAATTTGTAGGTTTAATCATCAATTAGAGAAAAAACACGATTTTTTGCGTTTAGGGGCTTGCCACAAGCAGAATTTCTCGTATAATGCGCACCCCGTACCGATGAATAATTTCAACAGTACGAGTACCAAAATATTTCATCAAAAATACTTCGTCAGTAGTGTGATGTAAGCAATATTGAATAAGTCATATTGAAATGTAAGCGGGAATAGCTCAGTTGGTAGAGCACAACCTTGCCAAGGTTGGGGTCGCGAGTTCGAGTCTCGTTTCCCGCTCCAAA
>NZ_NIBV01000001.1:571574-610026 GCF_002632585.1 Xenorhabdus szentirmaii DSM 16338 | reverse complement strand
CGCGGGAATAGCTCAGTTGGTAGAGCACAACCTTGCCAAGGTTGGGGTCGCGAGTTCGAGTCTCGTTTCCCGCTCCAATTCTATAAAATCTAAATCCTATTACAACACTTTTTCTCTTTTTTAACATCTGAACATCAGATTAAAAAGCCCTTCTTTCATTCATTCGAAAATTCCTTTTAGATCATACATCCCTTTCAGAGCATGGCGTTAAGAGAATAACGGTGCTATCCGGGATCATCGCGCAGCAAATCCAAATCCCTTGGCGGTATGGATTAAAGACAGGGAGTACTTCATATTGAATACCAGTTTGTGCAGATAAAGCACAGTGAGTGGTTTGACGTGTTTTCCTAAACCCAGCGCCCTCAGTAGCTTAATAGGAGTGTTATTGGTGCAATAATAAAATCTAATTGACTATTATATTTTGTTCAATGATTTAAAAACATATTCCTATAATATGGATTTCTTGGGTTTAAGTATTATATTATAAACATCTCTGGTTTTTTATCGAAATCCTCTTGAAAAAAGTATAGTAATTAGTGATGAAATAAAAATATGTTTTTTGTATATGCATTATTTACGATTAAAAATATCTTTTTTCAGATGAATCTTATTCTGGTAGAGGTGGTAAATGATAGGCGTTAATAATACACATATTGGTTATTTATATACTTGAATTTCATTGCTATTAATTAAAAAGTAAAAAAACAAATTAATGAGTTAAAGATATTAATTAATCTTTGACATATTTTCAAAGCATTAAGATGTTTTTTCCTTTGAATAATATTACAGACTTAAAAGAGGTACGGGGACAGGGTAAATAAACCGAAAAATTTATTTCCAATGAGTTTGTAGGTCTGAGCTTTATTAATATTTAACACTGAATAAATTTCGGTGAGTCATTCCACTTTCAGTATGTAATTTTATATGTTTTCTGTTCAGTTATAGGGCTGGATTTTTTTCGACTTTTTTAAATAAAGTGTATTTATTGGAAGGAGCATGAAAAATATGATGAGAACTGGTGAAGAATATATTAATGCGTTATGTGATGGAAGAACCGTTTTTATTAATGGGGAGAGCATCACAAACCATGTTGATCACCCCGCATTCAGGAATTCTATTAGAACCATTGCAAACTTATATGATTATAAAATTGCCCATGCGGATGAAATGGCTTTCAAGACAGAAGACGGAAAGCAAATGAGCCTGCATTGGCAATTACCGACGACACCAGAAAGGTTAATTGCACGTGGTTATTTCTCCTATGAATGGGCGAAGCAGACAGCGGGCTGGGTTGGAAAAGGCCCTAATCATGTTGCTTCAATGCTCGTGGGGATGATGACGCATATTGAATTATTGGAATCGCATTCGCCAGAGCGGGCTAATGCATTCCGGGATTATTTTGCCTATGCGAGTGAAAACGATCTCTACCTGACTCATGCGTTGGTTAACCCCCAGGGGGACCGCTCAAAAACCCCCGGAGAACATACCAAGAATCTCTATCATTCGCTGGGCATCGTAGAAAAAAATGACAAGGGCATTATTGTCAGGGGCGCCAAAATGCTGGCGACGGGAGCAGTATTGGCGGATGAAGTGCTGGTGGGTGCTCAGAAACCACTTAAACAAGGGATTGATGAGAGGTATGCACTCTGTTTTGCCATGCCGCTCAACGCAAAAGGCATCAAAATCATTGCCAGAAATTCTTATGAATTTGGCAAAAATGCCAAGGATTATCCGCTGTCTTCCCGGTTCGATGAAAACGATTCCATGCTCTATTTTGATGATGTACTGGTGCCTTGGGAACGGGTGTTCATTTGTGAAGATATAGACGCCATCTTTAACTTGATGGGAGTCACAGCGGCCCCTGTTCTGATGGATATACAGAGTATGGCCCGCTATGTTGTGAAATTACATTTTTTGGCAGGCCTGGCGCAGGAAATGACGGAAATAAATGGCGTTGATCAGCTGCCTGCGGTAAAGGAATCACTGGCACAACTCGCCAGTTATGCGATGAATATTGAGGGCTTGTTTAAGGGGGTACTCCATTGCCCGGAAGTCCACAATGGCTATTACTTGCCCAACAGAACGCAACTTTCTGTCTATCAGGTTATCTCTCAGTCATTGTATCCGAAGGTGATGGAAACGATCCGGAAATTGGCCGGTGGGGGAATTCTAATGTTGCCTTCCGGTGAAGCCGATTTAGAAAATGATGAAATTCTGGCATTCATCGAAAAATCACAGTATTCATCCATTACGTCTCCAGTCGAAAGGATAAGAATGATGAAATTGGTATGGGATGCGGTTGGTTCAGAGTTTGCGTCAAGGCATCAGCAATATGAATTGTTCTATACCGGTGCGCCTTATCAGACACTGGCGCGTCTTTATCATCAATATAACTGGCAGGCGTCGAAGGAATTGGTTGAAAAAATTAAGATGCTCTAAGTTTAGGGGTATTTTTTGTCGTCTATACCTCATGGATTTCAAGTTGTGGTTGGCATGCTGCAACTTGAAAAACAATGTCACATAACCACACCATAGTCACATAAACCCAAGAAATACCACCGACTCATTTCCCCCGCCTGTTGTTTGCGTTCCCGATGAGACTGGAATTTAATTTTTAATGGCGATTTGCCACAGATCACACAAGGTTCTATTTTTTAACTCCGCCGAAAATATCAACTCCCCCCGAAGAGCATATAAACGCAAATATTATGCTTTGTTATTTTTATGCAACGATCATGCCTTATGCGTTTTTATTTGTTTTTATGATTGAACTGATGTTGATGAAATAATAACGTTATTATGATTGTTATACTTTTTGATTAATCAATTGAAAACATTTTCTACAATATAGTTTATTGTTTTATTAGAGTTAGTATGATGCTGTAAACATTTTATAGCTTTTTTTATCAATATTTCCCTGAGAAAAAATGTATAGTTACCCAGCGTAAGGTAAAGAGGGGTTTTATATGTTTTTTGTATTATTAAAAACATTTTTGAAATGAATCATTTTGGTTGATAGGCGTATTGTTAAAAGGTAAGGGGCAATAAGATGTATATTGCGTATGTGGCTAATTTTTATTTTCATTAATTGAAAAATAAAAAATCAATTAACATATTAAATCGTCACTTAATTTTTAGGGTGTTTTTCGTCACATCAGGGATATTTTTTAATATAATTATATTCATTGGATTTCAAAGGGTAGCCAGGAAAGCTGCAACCTGGGATACTGCGAGAATATAAGGTTTGCATTGATGTTTAATGATAAATTAATTCTATTTCCTTAATTTTATATTTAAGGTGAGTTTTTTTATACGCTTGTCGTTTAGTCGCCAATATGAGCGTGTTTTTCATGAGCACGTTTAAATAAAATCGTATGGGTTGAAAGGAGTATGAAAAAAATGATGCGAACTGGTGAAGAATATATTAATGCCTTGCGTGATGGGAGAACCATTTTTATTAATGGGGAGAAAATAACAAATCATGTTGATCACCCCGCATTCAGAAATTCTATTAGAACCATCGCGAATTTATATGATTATAAAATTGCGAACCCTGATAAAACGGCTTTTAAAACCAAGGATGGAAAGCAAATTAGTTTATATTGGCAGTACCTTCTATACCAGAAAAATTAATTGCGCGTGGTCATGCAGCCTATGAATGGGCGAAGCAAACAGTGGGCTGGCTTGGAAAAAGCCTTGATTATGCCGCTTCAATGTTGGTTGGAATAATGACGCACATTGAGTTATTTGACGCCTATTCCCAAGAACGAGCTGATGCTTTCCGAAAGTATTCATCCGTCGCGTCTCCAGTCGAAAGGATAAGAATGATGAGGCTGGTGTGGGATGCGGTTGGTTCAGAGTTTGCATCAAGCCATCAACAATACGAATTGTTCTATACCGGTGCGCCTTATCAGACACTGGCACGTCTTTATCATCAATATAACTGGCAGGCGTCGAAGGAATTGGTTGAAAAAATTAGGGTGCTTCAGGTTTAGGAATATTTTTTGTTCATTGAACTCGGAGAACGTATAAACAATTATTGAAACTTCTTGGCTTCTATTTTGATAGATCTTCTGAAGTATTAGATAGATCTTAAGTATTAGACCTCAAGTTGCAGTCTGTAAGCTGCAATTTGAAACAGTAAAAACATATTGTGCCTAAAAAACGATAACTGCCATTAACTAAATTAACCCGCCTATTATTTGCTATCACGATGAAACCGGAATTTGATATCGCTTTTCTGCGTAATCCACAGGAATATATTTCAGTGCATTGAAAAGTAAAATTTTTATTGGCACTGATAAGGTAATGCCCCGATAAACATCACGGAGAATCTGCGCCTGTGAAAATAGGGAATAATGACAATTTGCACGAATGGCATTGGCAGATTTCCACGTTTTGTCATATCCAACATTTGTATCATCGTTATTTTAGTCTCAAAAGTCCCGGCTGGGGGCGATTATCTTTTTTGTCACTGAGCAATGGTGCTGATTAAAAACTTCTTTTCTGAACCTTTTAAAAAAGCGTAACTCGCGATAGGAGCATAGAAGAGATGATAAGAACCGGAGAAAGATATTTGGATGATATGCGTGATGGACGCACTATTTTTATTAATGGGGAGAAAATTACAAATCATGTCGACCATCCCGCTTTCAAAAATGCCATCAGATCTGTTGCCCGCCTATATGATTACAAGGCTGAACATACTGATAAAATGGCGTTTAAGGCGGAAAATGGCGAGCTGATGAGTCTTTACTGGCAATTACCCACGACACCAGAAAAATTGATTGCCCGTGGTCAGGCCGCCTATGAATGGGCCAGGCAAACAATGGGATGGTTGGGCCGAACCCCTGATTATGTTGCTGCGGCATTGGCGGGAATGATAACGCATATTGAGCTGTTTGAATCTTACTCCCAAGAACGTGCTGATGCTTTGCGAAATTATTTTTCCTATGTGAGTGAAAACGATCTTTATTTGTCTTATGCGTTGATTAATCCACAAGGCGATCGTTCAAAAACCCCCGGTGAGCATACAAGGAATCTTTATCATACGCTGGGTGTGGTAGAAAAAAATACCAAGGGCATTATTGTCAGAGGTACAAAAATGCTGGCAACAGGGGCTGTACTGGCAGATGAAATTCTGGTGGGTTCACATAAGCCACTTAAGCCGGGAATTGATGAGCGATATGCGCTCTCGTTTGCTCTGCCACTCAATACAAAAGGGATCAAAATTATTTCAAGGAAATCCTACGAGTTCGGCATAAATCCTAAAGATTATCCGATATCGTCTCAATTCGATGAAACGGATTCCATGATCTATTTTGATGATGTGTTGGTGCCTTGGGAAAGAGTTTTTGTCTTTGAAGACATTGAGATGATTGCCAACCAGCTAGGCTCAACGATGTCAGAAGCCATGATGGATATACAAAGTTTGGCGCGTTATGTGGCGAAATTACATTTTCTGGCGGGGCTGGCTCAATCCATGGTTGAGGTGAACGGCGTTGCCCAAATCCCCGCAGTCAAGGAATCCCTTGCCCAGTTGGCCTGCTATGCCGTGAGTGTTGAGGCATTGTTCAATAGTGTACTCCATTGTCCAAAAGTTCATAACGGGTTTTATTTACCGGATAAAACCCAGCTTGATACGTATCGTGTTCTCTCTCAGTCAATATATCCAAAGGTATTGGAAATCATCAGGAAACTGGCGGGTGGTGGTGTGTTGATGTTGCCATCAAGTGAAGCTGATTTGGAAAATGATGAGATTTTAGGCATCATTGAGAAAGCGCAGTATTCGTCCCTTGTTTCGCCGGTTGAACGGGTCAGGATGATGAAATTGGTATGGGATGTCATAGGGTCAGAGTTTGCTTCAAGACATCACCAATATGAACTGTTCTATGCAGGTGCTGAGTTTCAGACACTGGGACGGCTTTACAATCAATATGACTGGGGAGCATCGAAGGCGTTGGTCGAAAAGATAAAAACAATCTGAGTGGGTTTTTATCACACTATCGAAGCCACCTCAGTTGCTAACCGAATTGTTGAAGGAACGGAAGAGTGCCGGCCTGCTGGCGTTGGCACTTTTTAGCTATCCTGCCGGCCTCAGTGAATCCAGCCCGGACATCCAGAATAATTTGTTGATAAAGCACTTGCTATCCTACTCCAACAGGTCCATAATGCCGCCTCATTTTTGAAGAGGAAGAGGAAAATTTCTCCACTAGTGTTGAAAATAGGTGGATGAATTTTTAATTTCTTGGCTAATTTCTGGCATTTTCTGCCACGATTCAATTCTTATTTTTTATCCACAGTATTTAAGGTCAGCTTCATACTTGATTCGCCAATGGCGCTTTACTTGTTACACAGAGTTATCCACAAGTCGCTTATCTGTATTTGTATTATTTTACTCATCATTCTCAATAATGAGTTATGAATAACTTATTGATTAATTAAACTAATTAACCTCATTTAAAAATGCGTTGATTAATATTTATCCTGTGTTTGTCTGTTGATCAGAAACACCTTTTTATTTTATTCACAAGGAAACAGAAGATTTTTTTGACTAAAAATCTTATTGGCTGATTATTAAGCATCCCGGGGTAAACCTTTCGTTATCGCCCGGATCAATCGTTTTTGTTGTGAAGTTTGTACTTCGATCGTATTGGCATTTCTGCGGGTCAGTTGTTGGTCAATCGCCCAGTGGATATGCTCATCTAAAACTTCGCCCAAACCGATCCTTTTTTTCAACGCTAACACGATGTCATCCTGATAGGGTGCATTCCCCAAGGCAACAGAAATATTACGCAACCAGCGTAGATAACCAATGCGGCGAATTGCAGATCCTTCCGTAATTCGCAGAAATTTCTCTTCGCTCCAGTTGAACAAGTCAAGTAATTCAGGTGCATGCAATGCTGCTCGCGGGCTGAAATCCTTCTCATCCGTCAATTGTGAAAAGCGATTCCACGGGCAAATCAACTGGCAGTCATCGCAGCCATAAATACGGTTACCCATTAACGGGCGAAATTCTTCCGGTATCGCTCCTTCCAGTTCAATGGTCAGATAAGAAATGCAACGTCGGGCATCAATAGTATGTGGCTCGACAATAGCCCCTGTTGGGCAGGTTGTCATACAGGCGACACAGCGACCACATTGTTCTTCTTGAGGCGTATCAACAGGCAAGGGGAGGTTAATCAGCAATTCGCCAAGGAAAAACCAGGACCCCGATTCCCTGTTCAATATAAGTGAGTGTTTACCAACCCATCCAAGGCCGGCTTTTTCAGCCAATGGGCGTTCCATGATCGGTGCAGAATCGACAAAAGGGCGAAAATTCAGCGTTCCTTCATAGGCATGATCACTGCAATAATCCTGAATTTTATCGCCGAGTTTTTTGAGACGTTGGCGCAATAATTTATGATAATCTCTGCCCAGTGAGTAGCGACTAACATAACCCATCTGTGGGTTATTTAGCGTACTGGCAAAAGCGGCTTTCGCAGGCAAATAATTCATCCGCACACTGATGACCCGCAAAGTTCCGGGCAGCAGTTCATGGGGGCGCGCGCGCATCATGCCGTGGCGTGCCATCCAATCCATTTCGCCGTGATATTGATTATCAAGCCACGCCTGTAATCTTGGCTCTTCTGCGGATAAATCAGTGTTACAGATGCCTACTTGCTGGAAGCCAAGGGCAATGCCCCATTGTTTGATGTTTTCTGCTAAAAGGCTTAGGTCGAGAGGGGTTGTCATGAAATATTAATTTACTGCTGTAGAAGGGGCGTAGATTAACATAGTGTAGGTTGAATACAAAAAATGCAGTATACAGAGATGCAGAAGATATTGAAGGATAATATCTGAATTATGTTATGGTTATTGGTTAAACTATTTTACTAAACTACTTTTCGCAGTTTGGTTATAACTCAATGAATAAAATAGATTATTTTTCGATGAAAGAACTCGTTTTATTACTTACGGATGAAAGCGCGACCGTTGCATTAGGCAACGCGGTGGCAGCAATTGGCGATCGCGGCTATGTTATTTATTTATATGGTGATCTCGGTGCGGGAAAAACCACTTTCAGCCGTGGTTTCCTACAGGGGCTTGGGCATCAGGGGCATGTGAAAAGCCCGACTTATACACTGGTTGAACCTTATGAATTGCAACCTCGCCCGGTGTACCATTTTGACCTTTATCGTTTGGCTGATCCCGAAGAGCTTGAGTTTATGGGTATTCGTGATTATTTCCATCAGGATTCTATCTGTTTGGTGGAATGGCCACAGCAGGGAGCGGGTGTTTTGCCTGAAGCCGATATTGAGCTGCACTTGAGTTATGACAGCGACGGGCGGCAGGCACGTTTTGTGGCGTTATCTGAATATGGTGAAAGTTTGTTGGATAATTTGAAATCCTGATGAAGGAAGACTCGACCATGCTGAATGCCTGTTTCATGAATACGTTGTTTGTGAATAGAAGCGTGAATAAGAGCGTGAATAGAAACAAAAAATGGTGCACCCACGGTCTGATAACCTGCATTTTGTTTGTCATGTTAAGCCAGCTAATCATGGCATCAGCGGCATCAGCGGCATTGTCGTCTACGTCTGCATTGTCGAATATTCATGTGAGTAATCGCTCATCTGAAGCGACAGTCACACTGGAATTCACGGGTGAACATCCTGAATATCGTTTCTTCTCCCTGCATTCCCCTGACCGTTTGGTTGTGGATTTGCGTCAGGCTGGCAAAATAGCCGGATTACCGATGCGGTTATCTGGGCAGGATCTTGTCAGGCTTGTACGCTCCAGCCAGCCGCCTGATTCACGTCATCAGCGAATTGTGCTGGAACTGGCACATAAAGCGACGGCCTCATCTTCAGTGAAGAGGATTGGGGGGAAATCTCAGGTCGTTATTGCGCTAAAAGCGCATGGTGCAGCCGGTAACACATCGGTATCCAAGAATAGTGTTTCCCATGCTTCTTCGCATGAAAGTAAGCAATTACAAACTCATGCCGCTCCGGTTGCAAAAGCAACTTCGGATCATCCTGAGAAGAGTGTGAGAAAACAAACGGCACAAGTTCAACATGGGAAAGGCATGTCCCATATAGTGGTTGCGATTGATGCAGGGCATGGCGGGCAAGATCCCGGCGCAATCGGTCAGCGTGGGCTGAAAGAAAAGGATGTCACCATCAGTGTTGCACGTAAGCTGGAAGTGCTGTTGCGCACGGACCCCATGTTTAAGCCCATATTGACGCGCAACGGTGATTATTTTATTTCTGTGGCCGGACGTTCAGAAGTGGCCCGTAAGCATAAGGCCAATATGCTGGTATCCATCCATGCCGATGCAGCACCTAATCGCAGTGCCAAAGGGGCTTCTGTCTGGGTGCTTTCTAACCGGCGGGCAAATAGTGAGCTGGGCAATTGGTTAGAGCAGCATGAAAAGCAATCTGAATTACTGGGAGGAGCCGGTGATGCCCTCGCGAATGGGACTGATCCATTTTTAAGTCAGGCAGTGCTGGATTTACAATTTGGTCATTCGCAGCGAGTCGGCTACGACGTTGCCATGCAGGTATTGAGCCAATTGATTAAAATAGGCTCTTTGCATAAACGAACACCTGAGCATGCGAGCCTGGGGGTTTTGCGTTCACCGGATATTCCGTCCATTCTGGTGGAAACCGGTTTTATCAGCAATCAGTCAGAAGAGGCATTGCTGGGCTCAACGCAATATCAGGAAAAATTAGCTCAGGCCATTCATCTTGGGTTGCGCCAATATTTTCAGGCCAATCCATTACAAATCGCGCCAAAGTAGCTTATGCAATAGGCTTTAATCCGTAAAATTAAGACCATAAGTAAGACTGAGACAGTAAGTAGGCGAATATGGCTATCAAGATATTACCCCCACAATTGGCAAACCAAATTGCAGCAGGTGAAGTGGTTGAGCGTCCTGCATCTGTGATCAAAGAGCTGGTGGAAAATAGCCTTGATTCCGGTGCCACCCGTATTGATATCGATATTGAGCGTGGCGGTGCGAAGTTGATTCGGGTCCGGGATAATGGTTGCGGAATTAGTCATCAGGATCTTACTTTGGCATTGGCGCGTCATGCTACCAGTAAAATTGCGTCGTTGGATGATCTGGAAGCGATAGTCAGCATGGGGTTTCGTGGAGAAGCACTGGCCAGTATCAGTTCTGTTTCGCGGTTGACACTGACATCTCGCCCTGAGGGTCAGGGTGAAGCCTGGCAGGCTTATGCGGAAGGCCGTGATATGAACGTTACGGTTAAACCAGCGGCTCACCCCGTTGGGACAACGGTTGAAGTGCTGGATCTGTTTTATAATACGCCCGCTCGCCGCAAGTTTTTGAGAACAGAAAAAACGGAATTCGGACACATTGATGAAGTTGTCCGCCGAATTGCCTTGGCGCGGCTGGATGTTGCTATCAATCTTAACCACAATGGCAAATTGGTGCGTCAGTATCGCCCTGCTAAAGAAGAATCCCAGCATGAGCGGCGACTGGCGGCAATTTGTGGTACTGCATTTGTGCAAAATGCACTGGCATTATCATGGCAGCATGACGCCTTATCCATCAAAGGGTGGGTTGCCGACCCCATGAATGCTGGCGTTGGAGATATTCAATATTGCTATGTCAACCGGCGCATGATGCGGGACAGATTGATTAATCATGCCATTCGTCAGGCTTATCAGGATCTGATTCAGGGAGAACAGCAACCCGCTTATGTCCTGTATTTAGAGGTTGACCCGCATCAGGTGGATGTCAATGTGCACCCTGCTAAACATGAAGTGCGCTTTCATCAGGCACGTTTGGTTCATGACTTTATTTATCAGGGGGTTGCCGCAGTATTGCAGCAACGCTGTCAGGGAAACGGGTTAGCTTTTGATGCTCAGGAAGCGGCAGTGAATTGGGTGCCGGAAAATCGTCCTTCAGCAGGGGAAAACCATTTTCTCCGGAAAAGTATTACGCCAGCAGACACAGCGCCTTCCCGACCTCATGATAGCGGGAGCAAAAAAGAGGGCGAAGAACGCTCACCTGCAAAGGCTGGTGGTAAATCAGCGCAATCACATCATGGGGAAAGCTATCAGAAAAAGCAGGGAGAAATGTACCAGAAGTTGATGCAGTTTCCCCCACAGGAAAAGCGCCCATTGTTTCCGGAAAGAGATGCCCCGCCCTTTGAATTATCTGATTCCAGCCTGACGCCCATGCCTGTGACATCGGCGCCAGTGGAACCGGTAATCCGTGACAGTCGTCATTTGAGTCAGGTTTCGGGTACTGAAAAAGTATATAGCTTCGGGAAAGTATTAAGTATTTATGCAGAATGCCATGCGTTGATTGAATCCTCATCAGGCATCGCTTTGCTCTCACTGCCGGTGGCTGAACGCTGGCTGAGGCAGGCACAATTGACGCCGGGTGATCAGGGGCTAAAATCTCAACCGTTGCTGATCCCATTGAAACTTTCCCTTAATCAGGCAGAAATGGGCGTTTTGAAGCGAAATAGTGAATTATTGAAGATTTTTGGCATCGAATCTACAGTCGCACATGGAAAAGTAACCATTCATGCGGTATCGTTGCCTTTGCGTCAACAGAATTTGCCGAAACTTTTGCCGGAACTGTTGGGCTATCTTGGGGAACAATCCTCAGTTTCTGCTGAGCAGGTTGCAATTTGGTTTTCCCGCCATGTAGATAGCAAGCAGACAACGTGGAACGTCGCACAAGCTGTACAGCTTTTGGCTGATGTCGAGCGTCTTTGTCCTCAACTGGTGGGAACGCCGCCGGAAGGGTTATTACAATTAATCGATTTACAAGTAGTGGTGGCACGTCTTAATCATGAGTGATGTAAAAACTCAACATCTGCCGACAGCCATTTTCATTATGGGACCTACGGCTTCGGGAAAAACGGCGTTATCGATCGCTTTGCGCCAGCATTTGCCAGTTGAATTAATCAGTGTTGATTCTGCTTTGATTTATCGCGGAATGGATATTGGGACAGCAAAGCCCTCTGCTGAAGAACAGGCACTGGCCCCCCATCGTCTTATTGATATTCTCGATCCCGCTGAAGTTTACTCTGCTGCCGATTTTCGTCGTGATGCCCTGAAAGAAATGGCAGAAATCACCGCATCAGGGAGAATTCCACTCCTGGTTGGCGGAACCATGCTATATTTCAAAGCATTACTGGAAGGTTTATCACCTTTGCCTTCTGCAAATCCTGAGATTCGGGCCCGGATAGAACAGGAAGGGGCGGAACTTGGGTGGGATGTATTGCATCAGCAATTACAGGGGATTGACCCCGTTGCGGCTGTCAGGATTCATCCAAATGATCCACAACGTCTTACGCGTGCACTGGAAGTTTTTCGGATTTCGGGTAAAACTCTAACTGAACTAACAGAAACTTCTGGGGAAATATTGCCATATCGCGTTCATCAATTTGCGATCGCACCCGCAAATCGTGAAATTTTACATCAACGCATCGCTGACCGTTTTGAGCAAATGATTGCATCAGGGTTTGAAGATGAGGTAAAAGCGCTTTATGCTCGTAAGGATTTGCATACCGATTTACCCTCCATTCGTTGTGTAGGTTATCGCCAGATGTGGTCTTACCTTGGAGGTGAAATATCTCATGATGAGATGGTTTATCGTGGCATCTGTGCGACACGCCAATTGGCCAAGCGTCAGATCACGTGGCTCAGAAGTTGGAACAATGTGACTTGGTTAGATAGCGAACAACCTAAACAATCACTAAATACAGTTATGCAGGTTATTAGTACATAAATTCATTGATTGTGTACAATTGATCAGAACAAAGTATCATTTTTGAGTAGTTACTTTTTCGAACCAAAAGGTTCTTAGTTAAAACAACAAAATAAGGAAAATATAGAATGGCTAAGGGGCAATCTTTGCAAGATCCATTCCTGAACGCCTTACGGCGTGAAAGGGTCCCGGTTTCTATTTATTTGGTCAACGGCATCAAATTGCAGGGTCAGATTGAATCTTTTGACCAATTTGTCATTTTACTGAAAAACACGGTTAGTCAGATGGTTTACAAACATGCCATCTCTACTGTTGTGCCTTCTCGCCCTGTATCTCATCATGGTAGCAACCAAAATGCACCAGCGGGTGTTGGTAACTATCATTCTGGTGCGAACCCAGCTGTACAACAGGAAAGTGATGGCGCTGAGTAAATCAGTGACCATACCTGAAGTAAATAAAAACATAGGTAGGGAGACTTTACCTATGTTTTTTCCTATGGATTTTTACTCAGCCTGAGGGGTTGCACCGTTGTTTGATCGTTATGAAGGCGGAGAATTAGCCGTTCTGGTGCATGTATTCTTCTCGCAGGAAAAAGACACGGAAAATCTCAATGAATTTGAATCATTGGTCACTTCCGCAGGTGTTTCTCCTGTGCAGATTGTAACGGGAAGCCGGAAGGCGCCTCACCCGAAATATTTTGTCGGGGAAGGTAAGGCAGAAGAAATTGCCGAAGCTGTCAAAAACAGTGGCGCGGACGTGGTGCTGTTCAACCATGCCCTGAGCCCGGCCCAAGAGCGCAATCTTGAACGGTTGTGCCAATGCCGTGTGGTTGATCGCACAGGTGTCATTCTGGATATTTTTGCCCAGCGGGCAAGAACGCACGAAGGCAAATTGCAAGTTGAGTTGGCGCAATTACGTCATTTGTCTACCCGCTTGGTTCGGGGCTGGACTCACCTTGAACGCCAGAAAGGGGGGATTGGTTTACGTGGCCCGGGGGAAACCCAGCTGGAAAGTGACCGCCGTATGCTGCGTGACAAAATCAAACAGATTCTGGGGCGTCTTGGCAAAGTTGAAAAACAACGTGAACAAGGGCGTCAGGCCCGCACTAAAGCGGATATCCCTACTGTTTCCCTCGTGGGCTATACCAACGCCGGCAAATCCAGTTTGTTCAACCAAATCACGTCAGCTGAGGTTTATGCGGCCGACCAGCTTTTTGCGACTCTTGATCCGACATTGCGCAGAATAGAGGTCAATGATGTTGGTGCAGTGGTTTTGGCGGACACGGTTGGTTTCATCCGTCATTTACCCCATGATCTAGTCGCTGCATTTAAGGCGACGTTGCAGGAAACCCGGCAAGCAAAACTGTTGCTGCACGTCGTTGATGCTGCTGATGCCCGTCTTGATGAAAATATCCTCGCCGTTGATAGCGTCCTGGAAGAAATTGAGGCCCATGAAATTCCATCCATGTTGGTAATGAATAAAATCGACATGCTGGAAGATTTTGTTCCTCGTATCGACCGTGATGAAGAAAACCGGCCTGTCAGGGTCTGGGTATCAGCGCAGACGGGAGATGGTATCCCGTTGTTGTTGCAAGCATTGACCGAGCGCCTTTCAGGTGAAATCGCACACTATGAATTGCATCTTCCTCCGGAAGCCGGGCGATTGCGCAGCCGTTTCTACCAGCTTCAGGCCATTGAGCGTGAATGGATGGAAGAAAGTGGCCTGATGGGGGTTGAAATCAGGATGCCGATTGCAGATTGGTGTCGTCTGTGTAAACAGGAACCTAATTTACCGGACTATATTTACCTGACTATGTAGTCTCGATTGATTGGCTCGGAGCAACAAACAAGGTATTATTTTGCTTGCCATTTCAAGGAGCTTCCATTCATGGAATGGCGGTGATGGGATGGTGGTGATAATGAAGGTGTCAGAATCGCAGTGCTATCATCCGCACCTTCACATACATCACCGAAAAAATATTGGTTGCTTACAAAAACGATGAAATTCGTCGTTTCTGCCCATGGAGGCCGCTGTCAGACCTGTTGAAACAGGCAACGGCCTGTGAAGTGGGAGGCCTCACCCGTCAGGGTGGAGAGCAGTCACCTCTGAAAAACCAGTAAAACTAAAAAGTGGAGCTAAAACATGGCGTGGAATCAGCCCGGTAATAACGGACAGGACCGCGACCCGTGGGGAAGCAGCAATAATAATGGCGGCAACTCCGGCGGCAACAATAAAGGTGGTCGAAACCGCGGGGCAACTGATCTCGACGATCTGTTCCGTAAGCTGAGTGAAAAACTCGGTGGCAAAAAAGGTGGAAATGGTTCTGAAAAGGGCCCTCAATTTGGCGGGCGCATTATTGGCGTTGCCGTTGCTGTTGCAGTTGCTGTCTGGGTTGTAAGTGGTTTTTATACGATTAAAGAAACCGATCGGGGTGTCATTACCCGGTTTGGTAAATTCAGTCATCTTGTCGGTTCTGGCTTGAACTGGAAGCCTACGTTCATTGATAACGTGCAGACCGTTAACGTTGCGATGGTTCGTGAACTTGAAACATCAGGCGCAATGCTGACAGCAGATGAAAACGTTATACAGGCTGGGATGAACGTTCAGTACCGTGTAGCTGATCCTGAAAAGTTTCTTTTCAGTGTGACCAATCCTGAGAATAGTCTTCGTCAGGCGACAGATAGTGCTATCCGTGGGGTTATTGGCGAATCTACCATGGAAGAGATCTTGACGGGAGGGCGTGCGGCTGTTCGTAATAAAACTCAACAAGCATTAGATAAAACCATTAAACCATATAAGATGGGTATCGAAGTACTTGATGTCAACTTTCAGACTGCACGTCCACCAGAAGAAGTTAAAGCGGCATTCGACGATGTGATTGCAGCTCGTGAGCAGAAGCAACAAACCATCCGTGAAGCGGAAGCTTACAAAAATGAAGTAATACCCAAAGCAAAGGGTGAAGCAAAGCGTATTACTGAAGATGCTGAAGCTTACAGAGCGAGTGTGGTATTTAATGCACAGGGGGAAGTTGAGCGTTTTGCAAAAATTCTGCCGGAATATAAGCTTGCGTCTCAAATTACTCGTGAACGCCTTTATATCGAAACAATGGAACGTGTGTTGAGCAATACACGCAAAGTCATTGCAAACGAAAAGAGTAATAACATGTTGTTGCTGCCGATGGATTCTGTCACCAGTGATCGGGCTAAAGCATTGCAACACGATGTGTCCAATAATACAGCGATACACAAAGTGATTCAGTCACATCAATCAACACAAGCGGGGAAAACTGGCGCTTATGGCGCGAGTGGTGACCTGCGAAATGATACGGTCAGAACAGGGAGGCCATAATAATGCGTAATTCATTTATTGTTGGGATTATTGCGGTATTGGTTATTCTCTATTCATCCGTCTTTACCGTGAAAGAAGGTGAACGTGGGATTGTGTTGCGTTTTAGTAAAGTTGTGCGTGATGCAAATGATAACCCTGTTGTTTATGAGCCGGGGTTACACTTTAAAATTCCATTTGTAGAAACGGTTAAAACGCTTAATGCCCGTATTCAAACGCTGGATATCACCGCCGACCGTTTCTTGACGAATGAAAAGAAAGACCTCATGGTTGACTCTTACTTAAAGTGGAGGGTTAAAGATTTCAGTCGTTATTATCGTGTAACAGGTGGAGATACCTCTCGTGCTGAAAACCTATTGAAACGTAAATTCACGGACCGTCTACGTGCTGAAATTGGTCGTCTTGATGTAAAAGGCATTGTGACTGATTCCCGTGGCCGTTTAACGACAGATGTCCGTGATGCGTTAAACGAAGGAACGCATGAAGAGAAGGCGGAAAAAAAGGGTGTTAATAACGATGTTGCCCCTATTGCGCCAGTCACTGAAGAGATAAACAGTACTCAATCCGCCATTAATGTAAACAGTATGGCTGAGTTAGGGATTGAGGTGGTTGATGTTCGGATCAAGCAAATAAACTTGCCACCGGAAATTTCCGATGCCATCTATCAGCGTATGCGTGCAGACCGTGAAGCTGAAGCCCGTCTCCTGCGTTCAGAAGGTCTGGAAGAAGCTGAGGAAGTCCGTGCTAAAGCTGATAAAAAAGCGACCGAAACCAAAGCTGAGGCCAACAGTAAAGCACTTTCTATACGCGGTGACGGTGATGCGGAAGCCACCAGATTGTTTGCAGATGCATTCAGCAAAGATCCTGAATTCTACGCCTTTGTCCGTAGCCTGCGTGCTTACGAAAATAGCTTCAAGAATGAAGGTAACATTATGGTTCTCAGCCCGGATAACGATTTCTTCCGTTACATGAAAGAACCATCCAAACAGCGTTACAATAAAAATGACTGAGTGAGTTTGTTAAGGGAATTGGATGGGCAAATAGCGAGAGATTCCCTGAGTTGACAAAATATGGCGGATATCGCTTAGTCGCTTCTAAGCCACTGTAAAAAACATACAGTGGCTTTTTTGTATGCTTCTGTCATAGCGAATGTTTACTTAACAGCCCGTTTATATGACGAAACGAAATAACAGAAGTGACAAAAAATACTGAAAGGTGCTAAATGAGATGGTAGAATCCATTTTTAAGCAACCGAGTGAACTTTTGAAATGGGTAAGAACGTTGTCGTATTGGGCACCCAATGGGGTGACGAGGGCAAGGGTAAAATCGTCGACTTACTGACTGAACGAGCTAAGTACGTAGTTCGTTATCAAGGGGGCCACAACGCGGGCCATACACTAGTCATCAACGGTGAAAAAACCGTTCTCCACTTAATCCCATCTGGGATCTTACGTGAAAATGTCATTAGCATTATCGCAAATGGGGTCGTTTTAGCACCAGATGCTTTGATGAAAGAAATGAAAGAGCTTGAATCACGTGGGGTCCCTGTACGTGAGCGCCTGCTGATTTCTGAAGCTTGTCCGCTGATCCTGCCTTACCATGTTGCACTGGATAACGCTCGCGAAAAAGCGCGTGGCGCCAAAGCAATTGGTACAACTGGCCGTGGTATCGGTCCTGCATATGAAGACAAAGTTGCACGTCGTGGTCTTCGTGTTGGTGATCTGTTCGATAAAGAAACTTTCGCTGCTAAGCTGAAAGAGATCATCGATTACCATAACTTCCAACTGGTTAACTACTACAAAGAACCTGCTGTTGACTATCAGAAAACACTGGATGAAATTCTGGCTGTTGCTGATATTCTGACTGGCATGGTGGTTGACGTTTCTGACTTGCTCTACAAAGCAACTCAGAAAGGTGAGCTGGTTATGTTTGAAGGTGCTCAGGGTACACTGCTGGATATCGACCACGGTACCTATCCTTATGTGACTTCTTCCAACACAACCGCTGGCGGCGTTGCGACAGGCTCCGGTTTGGGTCCGCGTTACGTTGACTATGTACTGGGTATTGTTAAGGCATACTCCACCCGTGTTGGTGCAGGTCCATTCCCGACTGAACTGTTTGATGAAACAGGTGAATACCTGCGTGAGAAAGGTCAGGAATTTGGTGCGACCACAGGTCGTAGCCGCCGTACTGGTTGGTTGGATATCGTGGCTATTCGTCGCGCGATCCAAATCAATTCACTGTCTGGCTTCTGCATGACCAAACTGGACGTGCTGGATGGCCTGAAAGAAGTGAAAATCTGCGTGGGCTACCGTCAGGCTGATGGCACTGTCATCGATACGACACCACTGGCAGCAGAAAACTGGGAAGGTCTGGAAGCTGTTTATGAAACTCTGCCTGGCTGGGATGAAAGCACTTTCGGTGTGAAAGAGCACAGCCAGTTGCCGCAGGCAGCACTGGACTACATCAAACGTGTAGAAGAGCTGACCGGCGTACCTGTTGATATTATTTCTACAGGTCCAGATCGTGCAGAAACCATGATCCTGCGTGATCCATTTGATGCTTAATTGATTCTTTAATCTTTTAGGCACACATAACCGGGCTTTATGCCCGGTTTTTGTTTTTATGCCACTCGTTTTGCTTAATTTTTAAAATACCCACATAATGATGAATAACTAACGAAAACCAATACACAGACATATTCTGTCTTGGTTCCAAATAAATTCCGTTATATTCGGTCTCCCAGAGGTGAGTGTGCAGTTAACCAGTTTTACCGATTATGGATTACGTGCCCTGATCTACATGGCTTCTTTACCAGAAGGGCAAATGACAAGCATTACAGAAGTCACTGAGGTTTATGGTGTCTCACGTAACCATATGGTAAAAATCATCAATCAACTTAGTCACTTAGGATTGGTGAATGCTGTCAGAGGAAAAAATGGCGGCATCAGACTGGGTAAATCTGCCAGTGATATCAGAATTGGTGATGTGGTTCGTTCATTGGAGCCACTGTCATTGGTTAATTGTAGTGCCTGTCAAATCACGCCAGCATGTCGCTTAAAATCAGTCTTGAATCAAGCGGTAGAAAATTTTTTGGAAGAGTTGGATAAACATACTTTGGCCGACATGGTTAAAGACAATCGTCCCCTTCATCAATTGCTTTTGACAAAGTGAAGCAAGGGGATATACAGCTTGCTGATGACAACAGAGGAATGACGATGTCAAAAGATCCTTTTCGGGAACGAGAGGCCGAAAAATACGAATCTCCAATTCCAAGCCGTGAATACATCTTGGATATCATTTCTAAACACACCATTCCGGTAAGCCGTCAGGAACTAGCACAAGAACTTCAGTTAACCAGTGCGGAAGCACAGGAAGCATTGCGTCGCCGTCTGCGGGCAATGGAACGTGATGGGCAGTTAGTTTTTACCCGCCGTCAATGTTATGCGTTACCAGAACGATTGGATTTGTTGAAAGGAACGGTAATAGGGCACCGGGATGGTTACGGTTTCTTGCGTGCAGAAGGCCACAAAGAAGATTTCTATCTGCCTGCCGAGCAGATGAAAATGGCGATCCACGGTGATGTCATTCTGGCACAGCCGTTGCGCCCGGATAGAAAAGGCCGCATTGAAGTGCGGATTGTACGGGTATTGGAGCCAAAGAACAGCCAAATTGTTGGCCGGTATTTCATGGATGCAGGCATGGGATTTGTGGTCCCTGATGATAGTCGCCTGAGTTTCGACATTCTGATCCCTAAAGATGAAATTTGCGGGGCAAGGATGGGGAATGTGGTGGTCGTTGAATTGACAAACCGCCCGACCCGTCGAACCAAAGCCATTGGTAAAATTGTTGAGGTGCTGGGTGAAACAATGGGCACGAATATGGCGGTTGAAATCGCACTTCGTACCCATGAAATTCCTCATAGCTGGCCGCCGATGGTAGAAAAACAGGTGTCCTCCCTGGATGAACAGGTTCCGGAATCCGCTAAACTTGGCCGTGTTGATTTGCGTGAATTGCCACTGGTTACGATCGACGGTGAAGATGCCCGAGATTTTGATGACGCCGTGTATTGTGAAAGAAAACGCGGTGGTGGCTGGCGCTTGTGGGTAGCAATTGCGGATGTGAGTTACTACGTTCGCCCACAAACCCCATTGGATACAGAAGCACGTAGCCGTGGCAACTCGGTTTATTTCCCTTCTCAGGTCGTACCGATGCTGCCGGAAGTGCTGTCGAACGGATTGTGTTCACTGAATCCGGAAGTCGACCGCCTGTGTATGGTGTGCGAAATGACGGTTTCCGCTCAGGGCAAGCTCTCTTCCTATAAGTTTTACGAAGCAGTGATGAACTCGCATGCGCGTTTGACGTATACGAAAGTCTGGAAGATTTTGCAGGGTGACCAAGAGCTGAGGGATCATTACAAGCCATTGGTGACGCATATTGAGCATTTGCATGAACTGTATCAGGCGCTGGAACAGGCCCGCGAAGAGCGTGGGGCGATTTCGTTTGAATCAGAAGAAGCCAAGTTCATCTTTAACGCGGAACGCCGCATTGAGCGCATTGAACCCGTTGTACGCAATGATGCCCATAAACTGATTGAAGAATGCATGATTCTGGCTAACATTGCGGCAGCTCGCTTTGTTGAAAAAAATAACGAACCAGTGTTATACCGTATTCATGATCGCCCGAAAGAAGAGAGCATCCTGAACCTTCGCTCAGTCTTTCATGAATTGGGGCTGACTTTATTGGGTGGTCTGAAGCCAGAGCCCAAAGATTATGCGCAATTGATGAAAGATGTTGCGGCGCGACCCGATCATGAATTGCTGCAAACTATGTTGCTGCGTTCCATGAAACAGGCAATCTATGAGCCTGAAAATCGGGGGCACTTCGGTTTGGCGTTGCGTGCTTATTCTCATTTTACTTCGCCGATCCGGCGCTATCCTGATTTGGCGCTGCACCGTGCTATCAAGTATTTGTTGTCGCAAGAAAAGCAGGCAGAAGAAAGTGTTGTTGAGCATCGCGGAACGCCAACGGGTGGCTGGCACAATGATATGGAACATATGCTGCAATTGGGTGACCATTGTTCCTTGACTGAACGCCGTGCCGACGAAGCAACAAGGGATGTGGCTGATTGGCTGAAATGTGATTTCATGCAGGATCAGGTGGGGAATGTTTTCACTGGGTTAATTACCAGCGTGACAGGCTTCGGTTTCTTCGTTCGCCTGAACGACTTGTTCATTGATGGCTTGGTTCACGTTTCAACATTGGATAACGATTATTACCGATACGATAATGTCGGCCAGCGTTTGATTGGTGAATCGTCCGGGCAGACTTACCGCCTCGGAGATGAGGTTGAGATCCGTGTGGAAGCTGTTCACATGGATGAGCGTAACATTGATTTCGCCTTGCTTTCAACGACACGTAAAGCCCGCAACCAAGGCAAGACAGGGCGTGATAAGGCGAAAAAAGGCAAGCCAGAGCGTAAGAATGGCAAAAAAGGTCGTGATAATAAAAAATCAGCCAATTTTGAACCAGACAGCGCTTTTCGCAAAAAGAAAAAAGCGGAAGAGTCACGGCCCGATAATAAGCCGGGCAAAAAGAAAAAACCGTCAGATAAAACCAAAAAAATTACGGCAAAACTGAAAGCGAAACGTGTGAAAAAAAGCACGGAAAAATAACCTGATCCCCAACGGATTTCAAAATGCGGCCGGCAAAGCGGCAAGTTGAAAGACAGAGGGGATAGCCGCATTCAGTAAACATTCAGTAAATAGTTAATTAGTGAGTCAGGTATCAGCCAGCCATGAGTGAAATTATCTACGGTATCCATGCCGTTAAAGCTTTATTAGAAAGTGATCCACAGCGGTTCATGGAAGTTTATGTATTGAAAGGGCGGGAAGATCGCCGTTTAACCCCGCTGTTGCAAGAGTTGGAAAGTATCGGCATCGCAGTACAACTGGCTAATCGCCAATGGCTGGATACCCAGACAGAAGGCGCTGTTCACCAAGGCATTATTGCGCGGGTCAAGCCGGGACGCCAATATCAGGAAAACGATTTGCCTGATTTGTTGTCCCGGTTGGAGCGCCCATTCTTGTTGGTGCTGGATGGTATTACTGATCCGCACAACTTGGGGGCTTGCCTGCGTACTGCGGATGCTGCGGGTGTTGATGCGGTCATTGTTCCTCGCGATCGCTCGGCACAACTGAATGCAACCGCCAAAAAAGTGGCGTGTGGTGCAGCAGAAAACGTTCCCCTCATCCGAGTGACTAACCTTGCCCGTACCCTGCGTTTGTTGCAAGAACACAATATCTGGGTTGTGGGTACAGCGGGCGAAGCGACACATTCTCTATATGAAAGCAAACTGGCTGGCCCGATGGCGTTGGTCATGGGGGCGGAGGGTGAAGGTATGCGCCGCCTGACCCGCGAGCATTGCGATGAGCTGATTAGCATCCCAATGGCAGGTTCAGTGTCTTCCCTGAACGTATCGGTGGCAACAGGGGTATGTCTGTTCGAAATCGTGCGCCAGAGACGCTCGCAGTAACGTCATGTTCTACGTATCATAAAGGGGTTCTGTGTAAGACCCCCATACAGCCGGGCATCATTCCAAACGGGTGGCCCGGCCAAACTATTTACAGCAGCTCTTTATCGAGTTTATTCTTTAACACCATCAATGGTGAATTTTCCGGCGAAATCATGCCAGATATTGGCAGTAAATAGGTTTGCTCCAGCATAAATTGCCCCGACATCGCAGCATGAGGGGTCTGATCTGAATAACAAATCCAGGTACTGCCAGCAGGAAACTGAACCTCCAACTGAGCACCTTGTTGCTGGTATTCTTGATTGGCTTTCATCGCATCGTGCAGCCCGAGCATCAAATGGTCATAATGGGTACGGCGGCTTTTGGTTATCCCCAATTGGTGCTGTAGCCAGCTGTTGAGCCGTGAATAGCTTCGGGTTGCAGGCAGGAATTGATCGGCAATTTTGGGGAACTTATCACCAACCCGCCAGACCCGTGGTTTGCCCTCAGGATTGATATTGGTGAATATCCGCAGAATACGTTGCCCCTGAATCGGCCTGGAAGGAAACGCATCTACATGTAACCGGCTATCATCCTTACGCCAGGAATTACCGGCTTTCCATGTCGTTATCGGATGGACCCGCAGCGAATTGACAGGAGAATGCAGCGTTGATGCATACGCAGGCAGAAGGTGCTCAATCAATTGCTGACAGTACTGATAATAACGTTGCAGCAGTGCATGTACGGGTTGTTCATTAGCCTGCAATGCCACCCCTGTTATTTTACGGCCATCGGGCCGATAGCTGATATTCTTGCGTCCGGCTTCGACTGTATCCTCCCTGAGTAGCATTTGCTCTTCTTGCTCCAGAGAGAAACTCAGTTCTGGCAGGTAGAGAACCTTTCCCAGCTCCAAAGAAATAAGGGCATTCTGTTGTACTGATTGAGGTACGTTCTCTGACCAGCTGTGCAATAACAGCGTTTCAATCACTTCATCAAACTCAAGCTGGTGTCCAGCCATCATATACTCCGCTTTTTAAAATTTGTCTGAATAATAAAGCCTTTTATCTACTTAACTCCATGATTATATTGTCATGCTGTGTTGCTGACGAGCATATTCGCGTATACCTCTAAACTGTGCAATATCCCACCCGCGGTAATAAGCTACTACAATATACCTGACATGGATGTCTGACGATGCCTGACATAGATACCTGACAGAGTTGTTGATCCCATTGAGTCATACGTTGAAAAGTGACTGAATAACGCTGAAATAGCTCAGTTGCAGATGTATTGTGAGCAATGAATGTTAGTCCGCCTGGGCAGCAGGGCTCGCCAGTTGAGTCTGGAACGCAATGTACTCAGTATCAGGCCAAAGACGACTTGATCAGCCATTGAAAAAGGGAGGGTCATTACATCACGACATTCTGCAAGATGGCATAAGATGACCTGAAAGAACAATAAACGCGTTTTTTATATACCCGTACCTTGAGTTTTTTATAGGGTGCGGGTATAGTGACGCGTCGATTTTTCAGCCGTACTAAACACGTTCCTTGCCTCCATGGGCCACGGCTGACCCTGACAGGAGGCTGAATAATCCGTAAGGAGCAATGCTAATGCGTCATTACGAAATCGTTTTTATGGTCCATCCTGACCAAAGCGAACAGGTTCCGGGCATGATCGAGCGTTACAGTGCGACTATCACTAACGCGCAAGGTCAGATTCACCGTCTGGAAGACTGGGGCCGTCGTCAACTGGCTTACCCAATCAACAAACTGCACAAGGCTCACTACGTTCTGCTGAACGTTGAAGCGCCACAAGAAGCGATTGATGAGCTGGAAACTAACTTCCGCTTCAACGATGCCGTTATCCGCAGCATGGTTATGCGCGTTAAGCACGCAGTAACTGAAGCATCACCAATGGTTAAGGCTAAAGACGAACGTCGCAGCCGTGATCTGGTCTCTGAAGAAGATCTGGTTGATGATGTTGATGAAGCTGGGGATTCTGAAGAGTAATCACTGTGACAACCAATCGTTTGGTGCTTTCTGGCACAGTGTGCAAGACACCGATACGAAAAGTCAGTCCATCCGGTATTCCGCATTGTCAGTTTGTTCTTGAACATCGCTCACAACAGCAGGAAGCCGGATTCAGCAGGCAATCATGGTGCAGAATGCCCGTTATTGCCAGCGGACAGTTGTTACAGGAATATACTCACAGTATAACGGTCGGCAGTCGAATCACTGTTTCAGGATTCATTAATTCCCATAGCGGGCGTAATGGTCTGAGTAAACTGGTTCTTCATGCCGAGCAGATTGAATTGATAGATTCTGGAGACTAGCCAAATGGCACGTTATTTCCGTCGTCGCAAATTCTGCCGCTTCACAGCGGAAGGCGTACAAGAGATCGATTATAAAGACATTGCTACGCTGAAAAACTACATTACCGAAAGTGGTAAAATTGTACCAAGCCGTATTACCGGCACCCGTGCAAAATACCAGCGTCAGCTCGCTCGTGCTATCAAGCGTGCTCGCTACCTGTCTCTGTTGCCATATACTGATCGCCATCAGTAATAGGCTCAGTCCATTAACGACTTTGAGAGGATAAGGTAATGCAAGTTATTCTACTTGATAAAGTAGCGAACCTGGGTAGCCTGGGTGACCAAGTTAACGTTAAAGCGGGCTATGCTCGTAACTTCTTAGTACCACAGGGCAAAGCTGTTCCTGCAACTAAGAAAAACGTCGAATTTTTCGAAGCTCGCCGTGCTGAACTGGAAGCTAAACTGGCTGACGTTCTGGCAGCAGCAGAAGCTCGTGCAGCGAAAATCGTTGCTCTGGGCTCTGTCACCATCGCTTCTAAAGCGGGTGACGAAGGCAAACTGTTCGGTTCTATCGGTACTCGTGACATCGCTGATGCAGTGACTGCGGCTGGCGTTGAAGTATCTAAGAGCGAAGTTCGTCTGCCTAACGGCGTTCTGCGTACTGTTGGTGAGCACGAAGTTAACTTCCAAGTACACAGCGATGTATTCGCGAAATTGAACGTAAACATCATTCCAGAAGCTTAATCTCTGATTAGTTTCATGAAGATGTGACAAAAGACGCCGGCTTTGCTGGCGTCTTTTGTTTTATGCCATAACTGACTTGCCAAATAAATTAAAATTCATTGCACCGAGATTTAGCTTTAATCCATCCTCTAACTTGATGATAGTTCAATTAAACCCTTTCACGCGTTTACCCGTCCAGACAGTACTGCTATGCTTGAGTCTTCATTCATTTAATTACAGGTATTTTCATGACAAAACCTTCTTTTGAGTCTATTGAAGCACGAGCAAGTTACGGTATTGGTTTGCAGGTTGGGCAGCAATTACAGGAATCAGGTTTGCAGGGTCTGGAGCCAGAAGCACTGTTGGCGGGATTGTGTGATGCATTGGAAAGTCGCGCTCCGGCTATACCTGTTGAAGAACTGCATCGTGCGCTGCGTGAGATACATGAACGTGCTGACAGCGTTCGTCAGGAACGCCAGCTGGCGATGGCAGAAGAAGGCAAAAAATTTCTGGCAGAAAATATTCAGCGTGAAGGCGTAAGCAGCACTGAATCTGGTTTGCAGTTTTCTGTTCTGACTCAGGGTGAGGGAACTGTCCCGGCTCGTACTGACCGTGTTCGTGTTCATTATACCGGCCGCCTGATTGATGGCACGGTATTTGATAGCTCAGTACAGCGTGGCACACCCGCAGAATTCCCGGTCAGCGGCGTGATCCCGGGTTGGATTGAAGCTCTGACCCTGATGCCTGTAGGCTCTAAGTGGGAACTTTATATCCCTCACAATCTGGCTTATGGCGAGCGCGGGGCAGGTGCATCCATCCCTCCTTACAGCACCCTGATTTTTGAAGTTGAATTACTGGAAATTCTGTAACTGACGGTGAGTAAAAAATAATCCGTCAGGTCTGTTTTCCCTGAATAAATCCCTTGGTTTGACCGGGGGATTTTTTTTGAGTTTTTATTGCAGCAAAAAATGCGTTAAAAATGTAGCTATCAAATGTTATGCCCAAAATAATTTTCAGTTTGTACACTGCTGATAGCGCAGTGGCGTGAAATTGCCGAGGGGATAGCTGAACAGTGAATGCAGAGGTGTATGATGCTACAACAGATCTGCCAATTGGCACGCGAAGCAGGGGCTGCGATCATGGAGGTTTATCAGGCTGAGCAACCGTTGCACGTAGAGCGTAAAACGGATGATTCACCGGTTACCGCTGCGGATATTGCCGCTCATAAGATTATTAAAGACGGATTATTACGTATTGACCCTGAGATCCCGTTGATATCGGAAGAAGATCCGCCTGCGTGGGAAATACGGAAGAACTGGCAACGTTACTGGTTGGTTGACCCATTGGATGGGACGAAAGAATTTATCCGGCGTAATGGCGAGTTTACCGTTAATATCGCATTGATTGAAAATGGCGTACCGGTAATGGGGGTTGTTTATGTCCCGGTGCAAAATGTGTTGTATTCAGGGCAGGGCCATCAGGCAAGGAAGGAAGCTAACGGGCAAATTCTTCCGATTAAGGTGGTTCCTGCGCAGCCACCTGTTGTTGTTGTCAGCCGTTCTCACCGTGATGATGAAGAATTGCAGGATTACCTTTCCCAACTAGGCGTTCACGATACGCTTTCGATAGGCTCTTCACTTAAATTTTGCATGGTGGCGGAAGGAAAAGCGCAGCTTTACCCTCGTTTTGGGCCAACCAATATTTGGGACACGGGGGCAGGCCATGCGGTTGCGATCGCCGCAGGTGCGCATGTGACTGATTGGGAAGGGAAGACACTGAATTACTCACCGCGTGAATCTTTCCTGAACCCGGGTTTCAGAGTCAGTATTTTTTGATGTACGAGTGATAATGGTTCATAAGAACCATTATCACTAAACCAGAATTAAAATGCCTGAATGCCGGATTAATATTATTGGTACGAAAAATCCATTATTTCTTCAATTCTTCTTCGATTATGCCGATAACGTGGGTAATCTCCTGATTGCTTAATTTGCCATCTTTGACAAATTTCACATGACCATTTTTATCCAGCACAATGATTGCTGAACTTTTGGGTTCTAGCCCCCAGGCATTTTTAGCCACTCCGTTACTGTCGACAATAAACTGCGACCACGGAAACTGTTTTTTACTGTCTTCAAGGCTGTTACGGACGAAAACAGTCGTACCAAAAATAGCATCATCCGTGTTTACAATACTGGTAGTCTGGTATTTATCATGGGGCAAATTAGCCTTCTTCAATGCCTGAATTAACGGATCATTCATCTCTTTGGCAGAACTGCGGCCAGCAATATGCTGGAGAGTTCTTACCTTACCGGGCAGCTCAGTACTGCTCCAGTTTTGGTAGCTGAATTTACCTTCATTGAGTAGCAATTCACCTTTATCAGAGACATCAATGGAAGGGACGGATTGCCCCAATGTGATGTTATGGGCGAATGCCAATATTGGCGTCAGACTTAATATTGCACTTAACACAATGTTTTTTATCATATTTGTTCCTTACTTAGCATGGTGAAACATGTTATCAGTGAACATCTCATTCAGCATAGCGCTTGTTAACTGGTCTGTCCTCAACAGATTAAACAATTTGATAACATCCAGAGGAAAAATAATGCAATAAATAGATGTATGAAACATCATGCTATTGTTTTCGTTGGGTTAATTAAAAAACAGAGATTAAATCTTGATGTTTGGAGGAACAAACTTCTTTAAATGTAGTCTATACATATTGCATAAAGGCGAAGTGTTTTTGGATTCACCGATTATGTCGTGTTGTAGAATGGTATCGTAAGAAGCATGGGAGGACAAAATAGAGATGAAAATCTTTCGTAATTATAACCCACTAAAAATTGCTCTCTACGTAAAAACTCTATTTCGTGGGCGTTTATACATTAAGGATATGGGGGCTTTTGAATTCAATTATGGGAAAATTTTACCCCCCAAGATAAGAGACAAACGTCATTTCCACGTCATGAGTGAAGTCAATCAGCAAGTGTTACGTCTACAGAGTGAAATGGGGTGACTGTTCCTGAAACCGCCTATTTCCCCTGACAGATACGTGCTATTCCTATAGCACATATAAGCTGAGAAAAACGGCCTTCCGGCCGTTTTTTAGTATGAAATTCAGTATGAAATTTAGCATGGAACTCATCCGGCTCGCCGTACAGTGACCGGTTATTTGATGCTTATAAAGCCTGTTGTTCAATGCTGGGCTGATTAGGGGGTGTAATGGTTTCGCCCACTTTTGTGACCAACAATTGGTCGATTTTATAGTTATCGATATCAACAACTTCAAATTTATAACCACCGAATTTCACATAATCTGTACGTTTTGGAATTTTCCGCAGTCGGAACATCATAAATCCTGCAATGGTTTCATAATTGCTGGAGTCTGGAAAATCATCAATATCCAGTACGCGCATCACATCTTCAATTGGCGTGCCACCTTCAATCAACCATGAATTTTCATCACGGACAACAATCTGCTCTTCCTGCCCCTGACCAATTAAATCCCCCATCAACGTGGTCATGACGTCATTGAGCGTAATAATGCCCATGACCAAGGCATATTCATTCAAAATGATCGCGAAATCTTCACCTGCCGCTTTGAAACTTTCTAATGTGTCAGACAGTGAAAGCGTATCAGGGATCATCAAGGCATTACAGATCTGCACCCCTTCTTTCAGATTGAGGCTCTGCCCGTTCAGTACCCGATTGAGCAAATCTTTCGAATCGACATAACCGATGACATGATCGATGTCACCATCACAAACGAGAAACTTTGAATGGGGATGGGTAGAAATTTTTTCTTTAATACTGTTTTCGTCTTCATTTTTGTCAAAGTACACCACGCTTTCGCGGGAAGTCATGGCAGAAGGAACAGTCCGGGAATCCAGCTCGAAGACATTTTCAATGAGTTCATGTTCTTGTTTACGCAAGACGCCGGCTATCGCACCCGCTTCGACGACAGCATAAATGTCATCGGAGGTAATATCTTCATTGCGTGCCATTGGAATTTTGAAGATTTTGAAAATACAGTCCGCAAGACCATTGAATAGCCAGACCAGAGGGCGAAAAATGGTCAGGCAGAAACGCATTGGATTGACAATTCTTACGGCAACGGCTTCAGGCTTAATCATGCCAATGCGTTTAGGTGTTAAATCGGCAAGCAAGATAAAGAAACTAGTAACAATAATGAAAGAGCAAATAAAGCCCAACTGATCGGCCCACTCCGGGCTCATGAACTGCATAAATAACGTTTTCAATGCCGGGGAAAATGCGGATTCACCCACAACCCCGGCAAGGATTGCCACGGCATTCAGGCCAATTTGGACAACGGTAAAGAACATACCGGGCGTTTCTTGCAGTTTGAGAACATGGGCTGCATTGAGATTTCCTTCATCGGCCATAAGTTTTAATTTGATTCTTCTTGAGGCGGCCAGAGAAATTTCTGATAAAGAAAAAAATGCACTGATGGCACAAAGCAAAAGTATGACGAGTAAACTGTTTAACATAAAGTACCTGGGTTATCTCTCCGGTAATAGGGTAAATTATTCTTTGAATAAAGTGGGTTATAGCCCAATGATTATAACATTGAGCTAATTGAATCGGCTAGTTTTTGTGCGTTGGTGGGAAGCAGATCCCAGTTCCTCCTAAACCACAATATCCTTCAGGGTTTTTATGGAGATATTGTTGATGGTAATCTTCGGCAAAATAAAATGGCCCGGCTTCACAGACTTCTGTCGTAATAGTACGTTGGTCACCTTTTTGAGCCATGGCTTGCTGGTATTGATCACGGCTTGTCAGCGCCTGTTCTTGTTGTTGCGGTGATACTGTATACAGGGCTGAGCGGTATTGTGTGCCGATATCGCCATGCTGGCGCATGCCTTGGGCAGGATCGTGATTTTCCCAGAACAGCGTCAATAATTGTGCATAAGTGATTCTGGCCGGGTCAAAAACAACCCTGACCACTTCCGCATGACCGGTCAAGCCTGTGCAGACTTCTTCATAAGTCGGATTTGGCATGGCGCCACCACTATAGCCGGCAGATGTCGTGTAAATCCCTTCTTGTTGCCAGAAAAGACGCTCTACTCCCCAGAAACACCCCATGCCGAAATAGGCGATTTCCATATTTTCAGGAATGTTGCCTATCGCATGCTGAGTAATGACATGGTAGGGTGATACCGTTAATGGAGTGGCCCTACCAGATAGAGTGTCCTGTGAGGAAACATGTTGGCTTTCGTTGGTTGAATTTGGCAAGATTCTCTCCTGTTATTCACGAATTTCATGGTGATGTGTGGCTTGTATATCTCTAAAACTTTACCAGAATTAATTTATTGCAGCATTTTTATATTGTTAGCATTCATTCTACGGATAGATAAATATTAGGAGTCCGAGTGTCACGATATCCTCTCATATGTGCGCTTTTTGTATCTATCGCAACTTCATCAGCTTATGGCGCTAATTTACGTTTGAAAGTTGAAGGGCTATCTGGCGAGTTAGAAAAAAATGCCAGAGTGCAGCTATCAAATATCAGTACTGATGAAGTTTCCCCTGATGGGCGTTTTCGCGCACGGGTGGAGAAAGCGATACGGCAAGGGCTTCGTCCACTGGGATATTATGCTCCCACTATTGAATTTACCTATCAAGAAAATACTCCGCCTGCCCGTCCGGTTTTGACAGCCAAAGTAACACTTGGTGAGCCTGTGCGTGTTGAACAAGTGCATGTCGACTTGGAAGGGGGAGCGAAAACCGATGAAGATTATTCTGCCCTGATTAAAAAAAATATGCCGAAAGAAGGGGCAATACTGAATCACGGGGAGTACGAAGATTTCAAAAATTCCCTCACTGGTCTGGCAGTTAAAAAAGGTTATTTTGATGCCGTAATGAAGAAGAGCGAACTGGGGGTATCAAAAGAACGCCATGAATCAATCTGGGATTTTGATTTTGACAGCGGGCAACGTTATCGTTTTGGCCCGGTGACTTTTCAAGGATCGCAAATTCGTGAAAGTTACTTGGATAACCTTATTCCTTTCAAACAGGGCGAATATTACACCTCGGAACAATTAGCGGAATTTAACCGCCGTTTGGTGGATACTGGCTGGTTTAACTCTGCGATTGTCGTGCCGGATTTTAAAATGGGGCGGGAGAATAAAGAGAGACTATTGCCACTGGATGCTTCTTTAGTGCCCCGTTCGGCCAACTATGTTGAGCTGGGTGGGGGGTATTCAACGGATGTTGGTCCCCGTTTGCAGGCAAAATGGAAAAAACCCTGGCTCAATCCCCGTGGGCATAGCTTGAGTACCAGCCTGAATGTTTCCGCCCGGGAACAAGTCATTGATGCATCCTATAAAATGCCGCTTAAGGTCAACCCACTTGAAGAATACTATGAATTACAAACCGGTTATAAACGTAAAGATCTCAACGATACGATTTCAGATACGGCAACGCTGAACCTTGCCCGCAATTGGGATCGTTCTACGGGCTGGCAGTATGGCATCAATCTTCGCTGGAGTCTCAGCCACTTTACACAGGCGAACGTAACAAATACCACCATGTTGATTTATCCGGGGGCGAATGTCAGCCGTATTCGGCAGCGGGGCGGCACTATGCCTTATTGGGGTGACAGTCAGCGTTATTCTATTGATATTTCGGATAAAGATTGGCAATCCGATGTGGATTTTTTTGTGTTTCAGGCGAACCACGTTTGGATCAGGACGTATAACGAGGCACACCGTTTTGTCATGAGGGCGGATTTTGGTTGGATAGAAACGAACGAATTCGACGAGGTACCGCCGGACCTTCGCTTTTTTGCAGGCGGGGATCGGAGCATTCGCGGCTATAAATACCAAAAAGTTTCACCGAAAGACAAGAAGGGAAAATTGATTGGGGCATCAAAGTTGGCGGTGGGTTCGTTGGAGTATCAATACAATGTTCATGGAAATTGGTGGAGCGCGTTGTTTATAGACTCTGGTGAAGCGGTGAATGACATTAAAAAGAGTAATTTTAAAACAGGTGCCGGAATTGGTGTCCGTTGGGCTTCACCCGTCGGGCCGATAAAATTTGATATAGCAACGCCAATCGGGGATTCAGACAACCATGGCGTTCAATTTTATATTGGCTTAGGGGCTGAGCTATGAGTTGGGTGAAAAGGATCAGCATTGTTTTCCTGCTGCTCGTGGGGCTGCTGTTGGTAACGATTGCGGGATTGGTGGGTACCCAAACTGGCCTGCATTTTATGATTAACAGCGCAGCACGCTGGGTACCGGGATTGGATATCGCGGATGTCAGCGGAGGCTGGCGAGATTTAACGTTGAAGGGTGTGAAATATCAGATGCCGGGCGTTAATGTCAGTGCTGATAATCTACACCTTTCCTTACAGTTGTCTTGTTTAAGACATAGCCATGTGTGCATCAAGGCTCTGACGACAGAAGGTGTTAATGTTTCAGTCAATACGGCGGAACTGCCGCCTTCTGAACCCGCCCCTGAATCTGAACCCCTGACCGAATTGCACACATCTTACCCAATCTCGCTGGATTTGCTCTCTTTGAAAAATATCCATGTCAGGGTGGACAATATTGCCATTGATCTGAATGAATTTAAAACAGCGGCGCAATGGCGGGAAAAACAGCTGATATTAAAACCAACGGAAATCAACACATTGTTGGTTGAGCTGCCAAAGACATCACCGGATAAAAGTAACCAGAAACCTAAACCCGTGCAGCCCGTTGCGGCTGAACAGTCATTGGGGGAAAGTTTAAAAGCGCTGTTTGCGAAGCCCCTGTTGTCTGAACTGCCGAATGTTCCGATCCCCCTCGATATCACTGTAGAAAGCATCCACGGGCATAACCTTCGCCTGATCGGAGATACTGGTATCACGGTGAATGATTTTCTGTTGCAAGCTCAGATCCAAGGTCAGCAGGTTGATGTAAAAGCGTTGAATGTGCAGACACCAGAAGGCTTGCTTGCGATACAGGGAACCGCAAAACTTGCGCAGCAGTGGCCGGTTAAGCTGGCAATCAAAGGGAATATTGATGATTTAAATAATGTGCATTTGGATGAACTGAAAGGGCAACAAATTGATTTAACGCTGACTGGTGCGTTGTTGCAGCAGCTTGATCTCGCATTACATCTTTCTGGACCGATAGCCGCCAGTTTAGAAGCTCAAACCGAGTTGGCAAAAGCAGGTTTACCCTTGCGCCTGACATTACAGAGCCAACAATTGCAATGGCCTTTGAACGGCAAGCCTGAATATCAGCTTGATGGTGTTAAATTGCGTTTGAATGGTGAAGCCAATAACTACGCCCTTTCTCTGCGCTCTGATATTAAAGGCAGCGATATCCCGCCAACATTATTGAGACTGGATGCCAAAGGAACTGAAGAATTATTGAGATTAACTCGCTTGCGTTTGAGTGCCCTACAGGGCAAGGCGGATGTGACAGGCGTGATTGACTGGAGCAAGGCGATTAGCTGGAATGCCAAACTTTTCTTGGAAGGAATTAATACGGCCAAACAGTGGCCGGAATGGCCTGCCATGATTGAGGGAAAAATGGCGGTGCGTGGTAGCTTGTACGGCGGTAGCTGGCAGCTTCAGGTTCCTGAAATCGCCCTTAATGGTCATGTAAAAGAAAATGTGGTGAAAGTGCATGGCAAGGCATCGGGTAATGCTGCCGGACAATGGGATATCCCTCGGTTTGATCTGGCCTTTGGGCGCAATACAGTAAATGTGCAAGGGCGGCTTACAGACGAAGCATGGAAACTGGATGGTGACATTAATGCCCCGCAATTAAATGGGTTGTTACCAGGTTTGGCTGGTTTGGTTACGGGGAGTGTCAAACTGCGTGGGAATATGAAATCACCGCAGATTTTGGCAGATTTGAATGCACGGGGAGTTAGGTGGCAGGATGATCTCTGGTTGGATAGTGCCGTCATTAAGGGGGATATCCGCTCAACAGAGCAAATCCAAGGGCAGTTATCAGTGGCTGTTCACCAGTTGAAACAAGCGAATTTGGCTATCAATAACCTGATGCTGAACGCAAAGGGGACAGAAAAGCAGCATAATTTACAGCTGAAAATTGAGGGTGACCCGGTATCAGGCCAACTGGCGCTCAATGGTAGTTTTGATCGCCAGCAGCAGCGTTGGAAAGGCAATATCAACAATACCTACTTTGATACGCCGGTAGGTGAATGGCGCTTAAGTAAAGCAATATCCATTGATTATCTGAAGTTATCACAGAAAATCACGATTGGCGCTCATTGTTGGCTCAATCCTGATGCTCATATCTGTATTTCAAAACCGATTGAGGCAGGAAGCAATGGCCATGCGCAAATTGCGCTTGAACGTTTTGACTTGGCGATGATTCAGCCGTTCCTCGATAAAAACACCCAGCTTAAAGGCGTATTCACCGGTAACGCGGATATCCGGTGGGCGGAAAACCAAGGGCTGCCGCAAGCAAAAGTCACCTTGCAAGGAAATGGTGTTCAAGTCAGGCAGGTTGTGGAAGGGGCTGCGTTACCGGTTGATTTTGAATCTTTGACATTGAATGCAGGACTGGCAAATGGCAATGCAAATCTGGCATGGCTGTTTAAGCTGGCAGGTAATGGGCAATTGAACGGTAATATCCAAGTGGCTGATTTAGAAGGTCGCCGTAAGTTATCGGGAAATATAGATCTTCAATCACTCTCTTTGAATCTGATTAAGCCTGTTTTAAGTAAGGGTGAAAAAGCTCAGGGAGAATTGAATGCGGCGCTTCGTCTGGGGGGGAATGCTAAGAATCCGCTGTTATTCGGTCGGATGGCAACAGATAATCTGCAAATGATAAGCCATTGGCTGCCTTTCGATATTTCTCAGGGGCAGTTAGCCATTAATTTCAATGGCGTTAATTCTGATTTGAATGGTCTGATTAAAACACCTAAAGGGCAATTGAATCTCACTGGTCATGCTGACTGGCGTCGTTTAGATGCATGGAATGCGAAAATTGCCGCCAATGGAGACAAATTGCGCGTGACTGTTCCACCGATGGTGAAGGTGGATGTGAGCCCGGACCTCGTATTGGAAGCCAGCCCGAATTTGCTGAAACTCAATGGAAAGGTTGATATTCCGTGGGCACGGATTACTGTTCAGGAATTACCTGAATCAGCGGTGGGGATCTCTTCCGATGAAGTGATGCTGGATAAAAACCTCCATCCGATAGAGAAGAAAAAATCGCCCATCGTGATCCAAAGCAATTTAAATATTCGGGTTGGTGATGATGTTCGTTTAAGTGCATTTGGTTTGAAGGCACGGCTGACCGGATCTTTGAAAGTGATGCAGGATCGGCAAGGGTTGGGATTGAATGGTCAGATTGATATTCCGGAAGGGCGTTTCCATGCTTACGGGCAAGATTTACAGGTGCGCAAAGGAACGATTATGTTTTCTGGGCCTCCAGATCTGCCTCTGCTGAACATTGAAGCCATCCGTAATCCTGAGTCGACGGCAAATAAAGTGATTGCAGGTGTTAAAGTGACAGGGGTTGCAGATAAACCCAAAGTAGAAATTTTTTCCGATCCTGTAAAATCCCAACAAGAAGCGCTCTCCTACCTTTTGCGTGGTGAAGGTTTGGAAAAAGAAGGGTCGGATAACGCCCAGATGACTGCTATGCTGATTGGCTTGGGGGTCGCTCAGAGTGGTCAATTAGTGGGTAAGATTGGAGAAACTTTTGGGGTTTCTGATCTCGCTCTGGATACACAGGGCGTTGGTGACAAATCTCAGGTCGTTGTGAGCGGAAGGATTACCAATGACTTACAAGTAAAGTATGGTGTTGGTATTTTTGATTCTTTGGCGACATTGACATTACGCTATCGGGTTATGCCAAGATTGTATCTGGAAGCAGTATCTGGTATTGATCAAGCTTTAGATCTGCTCTATGAGTTTGAATTTTAAAATGCGAGTTATTGTTTATGGTAGCCTAAGGCACAAGCAAGGTAATCATCACTGGATGACGGATGCCCAATTGTTGGGGGAGCACAGATTAGAAGGTTATGAAATTTATGATCTGGGGCATTATCCGGCGGTTATTCGTGGCGAAGGGACAATTGAGTGCGAAGTCTATCGCATTACGCCATCTATCCTGACAGAACTGGATGAACTGAAAAAGAACTCTCAGGAATACCTGAGGGAACTGATTGGAACACCTTACGGCAAAGCATGGATTTACCTTTATCAATTGCCTGTGGAAGGATTGTGTCGGATAGCAAGTGGTGACTGGTTGAAACGCCATGAAGAAGGATAGAGGTCAGTGATTTTTCTGACTGTTAATTAAATCATTTTAATTGAGTTGCATAAAATCGAGAATCAGACTAAAAAACCTCTGTATTTGTAAAAAAACAGAGGTTTTTTTGAAATCAAAATCCGTTGCTATCGAGACGGATTATTTTTTTGCAGCACGTTCAAAAGAAGAGACAATCTCAGCTTTAGCGGCTTCTGCGTTATCCCAGCCATCGACTTTAACCCACTTGCCTGCTTCCAGATCTTTGTAGTGCTCAAAGAAATGGGTGATTTGCGCGCGCAGTAACTCTGGCAGATCGTTCACATCTTTAATGTGATCATATTCTTTGCTTAATTTGGTGTGAGGAACAGCAACTAGTTTTGCATCTTCACCAGATTCATCGGTCATTTTCAAAACACCGACAGGACGGCAGCGAATAACGGAACCCGGCTGTAACGGGTATGGAGTTGGAACCAGCACATCCACAGGGTCACCGTCAAGGGACAGGGTATTATTGATATAGCCGTAGTTGCATGGATAAAACATAGCAGTTGACATGAAACGGTCTACAAACAGAGCACCAGACTCTTTGTCTACTTCATACTTGATAGGATCTGCATTCGCGGGGATCTCAATGATGACATAGATATCTTCAGGCAGTTCTTTACCCGCCGGGACGTTGTTCAGGCTCATAAAAGGTTTCCTTTAATTTCAAACCAAAATGGAGTGCGGGGTATTATAGCTAAAAGAGGGTTAAAATCCTCAGGATTTTTCGGTTGTAGGGTATCCGTAAGGCAAGGCATTACGGCAATGCCGGGCTATTGGCAATCGGATTTTGGCATTAACGTCATCATCTGATGCTCTGTGAACAACGGGATTTTACGGCGCAATAGATAAAAACAGGCCCAAATCTTATTGGGCCTGTTTCAGACTGCTGACAAACCGCGTTGAAACCATACCATTGCCGTCTCCATTATCAACCCTCCTCTTCGTTTTTTTTCTGATTCATGCCCGTTATTCCCCTTTTCCAGAACGTGATGGGATGGTTGATCGACTACATTCACGGCTGAACCCCAGATAAAACCAACAAAGCGTGGCCACCAGTAACGCTATCTTCTTGATATTTTGCGCGGTGGCCGCCAATAGGCACTGTATCTGCACTTTCAGCAACCCGCGAAAATGGGCGTAACGATGCCCGTGATGCTGTTTGGCATCCGCAAAACTGCGCTCTATCGTTTCTTTTCGTCGCTTATGCATTTTTTTGCCCCACGGCGTTAACCGAATGTATTGAGCCTTTTCTTTGCTCGTTTCCCAGAGGTGCCGCGTGATGGTTTTTCCCTTTTTAGCCCGTGTACAAGCCGACCGCTGTGGACAGTTCTGGCAAATGCCGGCGGCTGTTTGGTAATGGCGGTATCCCTGGCGGTCGGTGGTGGTATAAATCAGCTTTTCGCCCTGCGGGCAGGTATAGCAATCGTGTTGCGAGTCATAAATAAACTGTTTCTTTTGGAACGTATTAGGGCCTTTGTTTGGGCGACGATAGCTGATGACCGGGGTGAGCCCCAGTTGCAGGGTCAGGTGGCAAA
>NZ_NIBV01000001.1:476594-571517 GCF_002632585.1 Xenorhabdus szentirmaii DSM 16338 | reverse complement strand
GGGCCAACTGACGTTTCAGACGCCCAATCAACGGCTGGCTGTCATGGACATTGCCTGCGGTGGCGTAAGTATCCATGATAATATTGGCTTTCCCGTCCACGGTACGGTGGTCGAGATAGAAAAATCCTGTCGGTTTGTTCGTCCGGTGCATAAAACCGCTTTCCGGGTCAGTCGTACTGACTTTTATCTGTTTTTGCCGTTCCTTGTGGGTTGGCGTCAACTTTTTTTTCCGGATTGAGCCCGGTCTTCACTTACGGCCTGTTCCAACTCGTCCAGATAGGCGCCCGGAAGAACAGGACGCTGGAGGCGCTCAGTTTTATGGGGATTGGCACTGGCTTTCAGATGGGTGCTGTCCGTATAGAGCACCCGGCCGCCCACCAAACCGCGGCGGATAGCCTGTTCGACAATATTGTCAAAAATGGACTGGAACACCTCGGAGTGGTTGAAGCGACGTCGCCGATTTTGGCTGAGGGTAGAGGCATCAGGGACTTTTTCAGTCAACCCCAGCCGCAAAAACCAGCGGTAGGCCATATTCACCTGGATCTCCTGAACCAACCGGCGTTCACTGGGGATCCCAAATAAATAGCCCAGTAACATCATTTTAATCAGCATCACCGGATCGATAGCCGGACGGCCATTATTTTGGCAATACAACGGGGCGACTAAATCTCGGATAAATTCGAAATCAAGGGCGGCATCGACTTTGCGAACCAGATGGTTTTGGGGGACGAGGTCATCAAGTGAGAGTGTTTCGGGCGGAAACGTCTGGGGAGAGGGAACTCTTAACATGGCGGCAGCTCCGTCGGGTGAACGGAATTTGATTAAAGCAAAGTACCGGATAAAAAACCAGCACTTTGTCAATAATCTGAAACAGGCCCAAATCTTATTGGGCCTGTTTTTTTTATTTCTCCATATTAAAGCATCATATTGACATTTAAATGGGCAAGCTTATCGGTCAATTTTTCATGGTTGACCCTCTCTGAATTTATGCTGGTTCAAGAGGCATAGCAAACGCCCTTTCAATGTACCGTCCTTATACGCAGTCCCTCTTTGAAGGTCATCTGAACGGGAACCAGTTCCATCAGGTGGTAGTAGTGCATTAGTTTTGTAATTGAATAACAGATAGTTGAAGTGCATTCTCCCAATCCCTTGGTTTGGGGTGCCTTCCATTATTATGTAATCGTTTTGATCAGTATCCTTATTGAAAATACCAAACTCTGAGTCTGTAGTGCCATACTCATTGACGAATTCTGTTAGAACAGTGATAGATGCTTCAGAGAATGCTCTGCTATTGAGTTGCTCATGAATATCTTTGGGGTATGTCTCCGCCGTCCAGTTATTACTATATATGAATGTATCGCAAACCGTTGGAATTTCATGTTTAGGGTCATGCAGAGAAGGATCATCATCGTCCTTACGAGTGTTCCCTATTTCCCTCACCATATTAGGATTATAGAAGTAGTGTTTGGGGTTGAATTGATAAGTATAAGTTGATTTGGCTCCTGTGGTGTTGTCTGTGATGTCCGCAGTAACCGTGGCATTGTGAGTAGTGGTCCCTCTATTTTGGGTGTCCCATCCCCAGGTCGCTTTAGGGAATGTGATTTTGCCTTTTCTGCTATCGACTATTGCATTTCGTTCATTGTCAACGCTGAATTTGATGCGCTCAGATGACTTTGTGGCATCAGCCGTTATTGGTGATGTCGTTGTTTGACCTGGCAGTTTCCGGGTCAGATAGACTTCCAATTGATTATGCACGTTGTAAGGCCTTTCTTGCTCACTGGCAGGGAACTCTTTTTCAAATGCCGGTGCAATGGCTGACTTTAGCAGAATACCGGCCTGTTGTGGGATAGTCTCAAATTTTACCGGTTTCGATAACAGAGGCGGAAGGTCACCAGAGGATGAATTCAGGGTGGCTTCTACAATGATTTCTTCAAAACCATAGTGGCTTGTTAACGTGGCGACTAAATACCCTTCGTCATCGGTCGTGGGGTTATCAGGTGCCACCAGCTTCACTTGATCCTTTGAGTCCCTGTCGTCTTTGATTTTCCAGACGATATCAGAAATAACCTGTTTTTTGACCGGCTCATTTTGGGCATTAAGTACTTTGACTTTAAAGGTATAGGCGTCTTTGCCGTTGCCTTTCAGTGGTCCCGCCGGTGTTTGGATCATCTCCCCGTCGAGCTTGATCCCATCAAAGTTGATGGTACTGTCTCCTATCTCAGCATCCTTCATGCCGTCCATCACCAGAAAAATCTTGGTATTCTTGTCCAATGGAGAAGTACTGGTCAGGGTGGCAGTCAAGCGCCCTTGAGCATCACTCTTCCCTGACTTATCCCACGCCAGTGTAGCGTTTTTATTCTCTGGTTTAAGGTACCATTTTACATTTGAGAACGTGTGACCTTTCAGCGATGGGTGATGTCGGTTGCCGTGGGTGATGCTGGCGGCCAGCTCGTAAGCGGATTGGCCATTGGCAATCAAGGGGCCTTCTGTCGTTTGCTTGACACTTTTCTCTTTAACGACAAAAGGCTCAACCATAATCTTCATTTGAGCCGCCCTTTGTCTGCCATCACCACTGTTGGCGTTAGCCCTGAGGGTATAATCGTTTGTGGCATCAGGCGCGGTATTGAATGCGGGCAGCACCAGTTCAAGGTGGTTACCCTGAGGTCTTATCACGCCGCCATTATCAAGGAATTGAGGTTCTACCTGCCAGTCAATCGATTTCACCGGTTTTTCGGAAATAACAGTGGCCTGCGTTTGTAAAGATTGAGCACTAAATCCACGCATGAGATTGGGCAGGGTGATATTGAATTCCGGTTTTTTCCTGTATTCCAGCACAATATTGTTGTTTCTTTCCACCAGATCGTAGCGGCTTCCCGCCAATGTCCGCATTGAAGCCACATTATGTGGTGCAAGCTGCGTTTCAAAAGGGGTGCCGAAACGGTAATTCAGGTTGGCCTGAAACAGCGTTTCGCTTTTTCCGCCACTGCCATATTTGTAATCCACCCCCATGGTCAACAGAGGGATAGGCGTATAATTCAAGCCAATTTTGGCCAGGCTGGGATCTTTTTGTGTGGTATCACGATTGAACAAGGCGACGTTATCACCATAATATTGTTCATAGGCCAGCTTGCCGCCCAGATTGGGATAGGCCGGTAAGTAGAATTCACCATTGATGTCAAATCCGTTAGACGGGCGCTCTTCGTATTCTATCCCTTTGAGGGACTGGCGCCATTGAGAAACCCGCCAATAGGTATTGGCCGAAAGCTTGACATAATCTGTCCAGGCTTCACCGCCCACACCCACCCGTTTATTTTTTCCTGTCACGTCATTGTCAAAGAAGGTATTGATCCCATACATCCAGTTGGGTGTAAAGTAACGCCCTCCCAGGCCCAGGTTGAGGGTGTGGCGGCTGTCTTTATGCCGATAGCCCAATTGGGTGAATACCAGCCAATCTGTTTTGGTGTCATACAGTGGCAACAGCAGATCAACCGCACTGTTATCCCATTTTCCTTTTCTATCAAGGGCAAAATTAATTCTGGCGGTGCCGAATTGAGACAACCATTTCTGGGTTTCGGTCGCAATAGTGTTATTGATTTTGCCTAATGCATAAGATTTGACTTGCTCTGTCAATTGCTCTGTTAACTGAGAGGGGGACGAGGACAGTACACTGCTGACCTGTTGAATATTTTGGGTAATCACCCCGGTTTTGTCATGTTCAGCCGTATTTGCAGCAGCTGAATTTAACCAGGTTTCTTTTGCTGTCTTGTCCTCGAATGATTTTTCTCTTTCCGAAAAGGCATTCATGGGTGCCATAGGCAGCAAAAGTGAATACAAAAGAACGGAAAACCGAATCGATTTATGATAAATATACGAGTCCATATCTGAATTCCTCACGAAATATGGGCTGTTGCCAGCGCTTGATCTTTGTAGTGTTAAAAACCCAATTCACAAATTTATGACGTATATCTTCAAGATACCGGTATGTTGGTGATATTCCCTTATTCATCCTGATTGCACGCGATTTATCTAACAGGGATGATTTCCTTTTTATCAGTCAGCAGCCTGAAGCTTATTGGGTATAACTATCCAATTAATATAAAAAGATAATATTTCCCATACCTAACATACATTAGGAGTTTTTTTATTAGTCTGCGTAATGAATAATTATTATCGGGTGATAAAAAAAGGTAATGACATTATATTTGTTGAGTTTTATCTTTATTTTTATTTCTTTTATGTGCGGGAGGGGAGGGTGTTTTTCTGTATATATTTTCATTGTATGCTCAATATAAAATTCATGGATGGTAAATCATGCTGAGTTGGTGAGCGGATGAATGCCATTAGATTATGGGCTGATTATTTTACCGATATTTTTTCGGGGTGTTAAAAACAGGCCCATAATATCTGGGCCTGTTTTTGATTTCTCCCCATGACAACATCATGTTTACATTTAAGGGAAATAGAGTGAATTAACTATAATATACCTTTTGTGTTGCCCGGTATTTGATTTTTGAGACAAAGTAAATATCCGCTTATATCTCCCATTTGAGGTAAATATGGTGGTTTGTCGTCTTGCCCGTCATCAAGGTCAGTCTGTTTTATCGCATTAGCTTGGTAAACGAATAACAGATAATACCGGGAGTAATCGTTCAGCGTTTGGGTTGGAGAGGCATTAACGACGATGTTCTCGCTTTTATGAACAGCTTTATTGAAAATGCCAAAAGCACCTTCAGGGTCTGCTGAGCCAAATTCATTAACTAATGAATTGAGATACAGAGAAGTTGCATCGTTGAATGCCTTAGAATTACCCTCCATTCCAGCAGGGTATGGTGAACCCTGGCTTGAACTATTTAATGTATCGCAAGTTTTAAATACGTTGAGATTATCAGTGTCATCTCCTTTATATAAGGGCACTTCCTTCAACGTTATATTTGGGTTATAGAAGTAATGTTTTGGATTGAATTGATAGGTATAAATTGTTTTGGCCTCTGTAGTGTTATCCGTGATGTTCACAGTAACCGTGGCTTTGTGGTCAGGGGTATTTTTGCTGCCTGACCATCCCCAGGTTGCCAGAGGGAATGTGACTTTGCCAGTTTTTTCATCTACATGCGCATTTCGCTTATTGTCAACGCTGAACTGGAGGTGCTCCGATGAGCCTGCGGCATCTGTTGTTAACGGTGATGCCATTGTTTGACCTGGTAGTTTCCGGGTCAGGTACACTTCCAATTTATCATGCACGTTGTGAGGTCTTTCTTGCTCACTGGCAGGGAATTCTTTCTTAAAGCCCGGTGTAACGGCTGACTTCAGCAGAATGCCGGCCGGTTGTGGAATCGCCTCAAATTTCACCGGTGTTGATGACAGGGTGATAGGGTCACCGGTGGATGATGGTATTTCAGCTTCCACAATGATGTCATCAAAGCCATAATGGCTCGTTAACGTGGCGACTAAATACCCTTCTTCATCGGTCATGGAATTCTCAGGCGCTACCAGTTTCACCTGATCTTTTGCATCCTTGTTATCTTTGATTTTCCATTTGAAGCCGGGAATATCCTGTTTTCTGAATGGCTCATTCTGGGCATTAACTACCTTGATTTTAAAGGTATAGCTGTCTTCACCATTGCCTTTCAGTGGCCCTGCCGGTTGTTGGTATATCTTTTCATCAAACTTGATATTGTTATCGAAGTCGATGATGCCGTCCCCACCTCCTATCTTGGCATCTCTCATACCGTCCATCGCCAGAAAAATCTGGGTATTTTTGTCCAATGGGGTGGTACTGGTGAGGGTAGCGGTCAACTGCCCTTGATCGTTCGTTTTCCCTGATTTATCCCACGCCAGTGTAGCGTTTTTATTCTCTGGTTTGAGGTACCATCTTACGTTGGAGAGCGTTTGATCTTGCAGAGGCTTGTTATTCGGATTGCCGTGGGTGATGCTGGCAGCCAGTTCATAAGCAGATTGTCCGTTGGCAACCAAAGGACCTTCTGTTGATTGCTTGATGCTTTTGTCTTTAACAACAAAAGGCTCAACAGTAATCTTCATTTGTGCTGACTTTTGTCTGCCATCGCCACTGTCGGCACTAGCCGTGAGAGTGTAATCGTTTATGGCATCAGCTTCGGTATTGTACTTGGGTAGCACTACATCAAGCTGGTTGCCCCGGGGCGTTATTACACCTTTATTTTTAAGGAATTGAGGATCTACCTGCCAATTGACCGGTTTCACCGGTTTTTCGGAGATAACAGTGGCGTTCGTTTGTAAAGTCTGGCCACTAAATCCTTTGACAGGATTGGGTAGGGTAATATTGAATTCCGGTTTTTTCCTGTACTCCAGTACGATATTGTTGTTTCTTTCCACCAGATCGTAGCGGCTTCCCGCCAGTGTCCGCAGAGACGCCACACTGCTGGGGGATAGCTGGACACTAAAAGGAGTTCCAAAACGGTAATTCAGGTTGGCCTGAAACAGGGTTTCACTTTTTCCGCCACTGCCGTATTTGTAATCCACCCCCATGGTCACCAGCGGAATAGGGGTATAATTCAGGCCAATTCTGGCCAGGCTGGGGTTTTTTTGTGTGGTATCACGATTGAACAAGGCGACGTTATCGCCATAATACTGTTCATACGCTAGCTTGCCGCCCAAGTTGGGGTAAGCGGGTAAATAGAATTCACTATTAAGATCAAACCCGTTGGAGGGGCGCTCTTCGTAATCCTGGCTTTTAATGGATTGATGCCATTCCGTAACCCGCCAATAGGTATTGGCTGAGAGCCTGACATAATCCGTCCAGGCTTCACCGCCCACACCCACCCGTTTATTTTTCCCCGTCATGTCGTTGTCAAAGAACGTATTGAGCCCGTACATCCAGTTGGGCGTAAAATAACGGCCGCCCAGCCCGAGGTTGAGGGTATGGCGGCTGTCTTGATGCCGATACCCCAACTGGGTGAAAAACAGCCAGTCAGTTTTGTTGTCATACAGCGGCAGCAGCAGATCGACTGCGCTGTTATCCCATTTTCCTTTTCTATCAAGGGAAAAATTAATTCTGGCAGTGCCATAGCGGGACAGCCACTGATGGGTTTCGGTCGAGATGGCATCATTGATTTTGCCTAATGCATAAGATTTGGCTTGATCTGTCAATTGAGAGGGAGAAGAGGTGAGAATATTGCTGACCTGTTGGATATTTTGGGCAAACTCCCCAGCAGTCTCTTTCTCTGTTGTATTTGCCGCTCCCGAATTTAACCAGGTTCCTCTTTCTGCCTTATTTTCGAACGGTTTTTCCTCTTCCGAAAAGGCAGTTGTTGGTGCCATAGGCAGCAAAAGCGAATATAAAAGAACGGAAAACCGAATCGATTTATGATAAATATACGAGTCCATATCTGAATTCCTCACGAAATATGGGCTGTTGCCAGCGCTTGATCTTTGTATTGTTAAAAACCAATTCACAGATTTATGACATATATCTTCAGGATGCCGGTGTGTTGGTAATATTCCCTTATTCATCATGAGCGTGCGCGCGATTTATCTGACGGGGATGATTTCCTTTTTATCAATCAGCAACCTGAAGCTTATTGGGTATAACTATCCAATTAATATAAAAAGATAATATTTCCCATGCTTAACATACATTAGGAGCTTTTTTATTAGTCTGCGTAATGAATAATTATTATCGGGTGATAAAAAAAAGTGATGTCTTTATATTGGCTAATATTGGGTGATGTTGATTTTAATTCTGATGAAGGAGAGACGGTGCATTAATTGACGTGCATAAATATAACTAAATGAATTTAATGGATAGCAAGTGATGTTGTTATCTAAAAATAACAGTCAGGAATGGAGGGAGTGAATTAAAAGAGGCAAAATTCACCTCTTTTAATTTTTGCTAATAATCCAGTGGATTATTCATCAGGAAATTCAGTCATAAAACTTTCGGCTTTCTCTACCATTGACTTTGTTCCGACAAAGAAAGGGACACGTTGGTGCAATTTATTGGGCACGATATCCAGAATGCGATTTGCTCCATCACTGGCTTTTCCGCCCGCCTGTTCCGCCAACAATGCAATTGGGTTGCATTCATATAGCAGACGCAGTTTTCCAGTCGGATGGCTTGCTGTACTTGGATAAATGTAAATCCCGCCTTTCAGCAGATTACGGTGGAAGTCAGCAACCAAGGAGCCGATGTAGCGGGTTGTGTAAGGGCGTTGAGTCGCTTCATCCTGCTCTTGGCAGTATTTGATGTATTTTTTGACCCCCATCGGGAATTTAATGTAGTTCCCTTCATTGATAGAGTATATGTTGCCTTTTTCTGGGAACTGAACCTTTTCATGACACAGGCAGAAAACACCCAGGGAAGGATCATAAGTAAAGGTATGGACGCCACAACCTGTGGTATACACCAGCATTGTGGATGAACCATAAACCACATAACCCGCAGCAACCTGACGGTTTCCTGGTTGCAGGAAATCTTCTTCAGTCACAGGCTGCCCGATTGGCGTAATACGGTGGTAAATTGAGAAAATAGTCCCAACGGAAACGTTTACATCAATATTCGAAGAACCATCCAGAGGATCCATCAAAACAACATATTTGGCATTTTCTGCACGGTCGCCATCAAAAATAACGATCTCGTCTTCTTCCTCAGAAGCAATACCGGCCACTTCACCACGTGCTTTCAGTGCGGCTTTGAGTTTCTCATTGGCATATAAGTCCAGTTTCATCTGAACTTCACCCTGAACATTGGATACGCCGCTGGTGCCTAATATATCTACCAGACCTGCTTTGTTGATATCCCTGTGAATGATTTTGGCGCCTAATTTGATGGCAGACAGAAGTGCGGTCAGTTCACCTGTAGCATGAGGAAAATCTTGCTGCTTTTCGACGATGAATTCGCCTAATGTTTTCATGACAAAGGCCTTGAATTTGATTGTGGTTTTTAGGAAGCGTGCTTCACTGTTATGTTTCACTTATTTAGTGTTGCACTTATGCGCGGGCAGTTTAGCTAAAGAATGAGATCATTGATAGGCCATTGCATTTCTTATATTCGAATTGGTGGTTAGAATAATGATACAGTTCATGATATCGGATAGAAATAAATGCGTATTCATATTCTTGGCATCTGCGGTACTTTTATGGGAGGGCTGGCCATCCTTGCCCGTTCACTAGGGCATGAGGTGACAGGCTCTGATGCTAATGTGTATCCACCAATGAGCACTTTGCTGGAAAAACAGGGCATTGAGCTGGTTCAGGGATACGATCTTGCACAACTCGATCCTGTACCGGATATGGTCATTATCGGCAATGCGATGACTCGGGGAAATCCTTGTGTGGAAGCCGTTCTGGATCGGGGAATTCCTTATACTTCCGGTCCGCAGTGGCTGCATGACCATGTCTTGCCGGAGCGCTGGGTTCTGGCTGTTGCAGGAACTCACGGCAAAACAACAACGGCAGGTATGCTGGCATGGATACTGGAAGCCTGCGGTTATAAACCGGGGTTCCTCATTGGTGGAGTGCCGGGTAATTTTGATGTTTCAGCACAAATTGGCGAGAGTCCGTTTTTTGTGATTGAAGCGGATGAATATGACAGCGCCTTTTTTGATAAGCGTTCAAAATTTGTTCATTACAGCCCTCGCACACTGATCATGAATAACCTTGAATTCGATCATGCTGATATTTTCGAAAACCTGGCCTCCATTCAAAAGCAATTTCATCATCTTGTCCGGGTTGTGCCTGGCACAGGTAAGATTATTGTTCCCGATCATGATATTAATCTGAAGCATGTCCTCTCTATGGGATGCTGGAGTGAGCTGGAGCAACTGGGTGACAGCGGCAATTGGCAAGCAAAGAAAATCAGTCAGGACAGCAGTCATTATCAGGTATTTCATCATGGTGAATTAGTGGGTGAAGTGAGCTGGTCATTAGTGGGTGAACACAATATGCATAATGGATTGAGTGCGATTGCAGCCGCTCATCATGTCGGTGTTCTGCCTGCGGATGCCTGCCGGGCTCTGGGGGAATTCATCAATGCCCGTCGCCGTCTTGAACTGCGAGGGAAAGTCGATGATGTTTCGGTTTATGATGACTTTGCCCATCATCCGACCGCTATTTTAGCCACATTGGAAGCGTTGAGGAGTAAAGTCGGTGGGGTGGCCCGTATCCTTGCCGTACTGGAACCCCGTTCAAATACAATGAAAATGGGCATGAGTAAAAATGATATTGCACCTTCGATGGGGCGTGCGGATGAAGTTTTTCTCTACCAGCCCATGAATATGCCGTGGCATGTGGTTGAGATTGCGGAGCAATGTGTTCAACCCGCTCGTTGGAGTGCAGATATTGATACTCTGGTGCGGATGGTTGTCGAAACGGCGCAGCCGGGTGACCATATTCTGGTTATGAGCAATGGCGGGTTTGAGAATATTCATGAGAAATTGCTGACGGAATTAGCTAAAAAAGCAGATGCAGCGTAACTGAAACCTCTTTGGCGGATTAACAGGCAGGGAGGTTCATTGGTTGGATGTTCCTTTCTGTCCCCGCTGATATTGTTTTTTTGGAGATTGTCTCTTGCGTGGATTTCAAGTTGCCGCTGATAAAGCGGCGGTTTGAAAGAGACGGGGATATAGGGCATAGCGCGCTATTTTTGTCTGCCGCATGTGCTTGGTGGTTTTTTTTGATATACCGCAAAAGGGATTAAAGTTCTTGCTCAAATAAGCTGAGGATCGCTTCGTAGAGTTGCTTTGTTGTAAAGCTTTGGATTGGCGTGGTAAAAACAGTGTCATCACCTGCAATGGTGCCAAGAATTCCTTCTGCTTTACCCAAGGAATCCAGCAGACGTGCAATGAGCTGTGCTGCCCCCGGGCTGGTGCGTATGACCACAATGCTATGATTATAATCGACGTCTAAGACGAGATTTTTTAATGGGCTGGTTGCGGTTGGAACGCCCAATTCTGCCGGCAGGCAGTAGACCATTTCCATTTTGGCATTACGGGTTCGGACAGCACCAAATTTTGTCAGCATTCTGGAAACTTTAGATTGGTTTATATTTTCAAACCCTTCATCCTGAAGTGCTGAAACAATTTCACCCTGAGAGCTGAATTTTTCTTCTTTCAATAAGGCCTTGAAAGCTTTTACCAAATCTTCCTGTTTCGAAGGAATACGCATATTTCACCATCGTTGAGTCCGTTAACAAGCGGACATTATGCAAAAAAGTGAATTTTTATTCAAGAAAGAGAAGAAAAAACCTCGGTATAGAGCATAATTGCATAATTTTGTCAGATAACCTGATTTATTGCCTTGCGGCGAATTAAACAGCGTAAATGTATTGTTAATTAAATGGTGTTGTTTGGCATTGAGTGGAAGTGTAAGGTAATCAATTAATTGATTAATGATATCACTGAAGTAATTATCAAAAAAGTGTCCGTTATCTCATTAACAGATAAGCCTTTTGTCTAGAATAAGCCAACTTTGGTGTTCCATCATCAAGCTATTAGGTAGATAATCTGACTGTTAACAGATTGTTTTTAATACGTAGTGAATTACAGCACTTACTTTTTAAGGAGTATCAGGATGAAAGTTGCAGTTCTCGGCGCAGCCGGTGGTATTGGTCAGGCACTCGCCCTTCTACTTAAAACCCAGCTTCCTTCAGGTTCAGAGCTTTCCTTGTATGACATTGCTCCGGTCACTCCAGGTGTAGCGGCTGATTTGAGCCATATCCCGACGGCAGTCAACGTCACCGGTTTTGCTGGTGAAGATGCAACCCCTGCACTGGTAGGCGCTGATGTTGTATTGATTTCTGCGGGTGTGGCACGTAAACCCGGTATGGATCGTTCTGATCTGTTCAACATTAATGCAGGGATCATTCGCAATCTGATTCAGCAAGTTGCCAGAACTTGTCCGAAAGCATTAATCGGGATCATCACAAACCCAGTGAATACGACTGTGGCGATCGCTGCTGAGGTTCTGAAAAAAGAAGGTGTTTACGATAAAAACCGTCTGTTTGGTGTGACAACTCTGGATATTATCCGTTCCAACACCTTCGTTGCTGAATTGAAAGGCAAAAAAGTAGAAGAAACAGAAGTGCCGGTGATTGGCGGGCACTCAGGCGTGACTATTCTGCCACTGTTGTCTCAAATTCCTGATGTCAGCTTCACCGATGAAGAAGTGGCTGCACTGACCAAGCGTATCCAGAACGCAGGTACAGAAGTGGTTGAGGCAAAAGTGGGTGGCGGATCTGCAACTCTGTCTATGGGACAAGCCGCAGCACGTTTCGGTCTTTCTCTGATCCGTGCTTTGCAAGGTGATAGCAACGTTATCGAATGCAGCTATGTGGAAGGTGACGGAAAATATGCCCGTTTCTTCGCTCAGCCTGTTCGCTTAGGTAAAAATGGTATCGAAGAACGTTTAGATATTGGTCAGTTAAGTGACTTTGAACAAAAAGCATTGGATAACATGCTGGATGTTCTGAAGAAAGATATTGCATTAGGCGAAGAATTTATTAATGGCTAATTTATTTAATTCGTAGTTTATTAATATACGAATTAATTTAAATATATTAGATTACTTAAACCGCTAGTTATTTTTTTAACTAGCGGTTTTTCTTTTGATAATTAAATTGATAGCTAATTATTTTTTTTATCTCTAACTTTTCTTTCTAATAACTCTCCTGTCAGGGGATTGAAATAACGGCTTGGCCATATTTCAGACGGATGTAATTCTAAATAATTCGCTATTATCCATTCTCCCTTAGGCCATGGGCGAGAAAGCGTATTCGCCAAAGTTGATGAGCTTAACCCCGCCTCACGAGAAACCGCAGCGAGCGTCGTTCCACGTTTACGTAAAGCGGCAATAATATCAGCAGGATGCCAATCCGATTTCATAGAAATCATTTTTTTAATCCTTTCCTATTAAATTTGAAGCCACATTAGTGGTATAACTAAAGCGTTAGTGTGAAATTAATAACGAACACGAATCTGTTATTAAGAAAATAAAATAACATTATTTTTCCTAAAAATATTTCTAATTCTTTCTTAATAACTTCTTTTTTGAACTTGGTTACAAAAATAGAGAAACATTATGAAAAAAGAGTGGTATACGGCAATGGAGTTGACCGGTGTAGGTGAGTTACCTAGATCACCACAAGGAGTTAATGCCAGAGCAAAACGTGAAGAATGGATGAGGCAAAAACGAACGGGTGTTCAGGGCAGGGCAATTGAATACCATTACTCTTGTTTTCCTGATTCCACATTATCTGCTCTGGAACTTAATGAAACATCACCTGAATATCAGATTCAGAAACAAGATCCTTTATCCATTTGGGTGAGTGCATTCAATTTACTCACTGAGGAAGAAAAGGAGGTAATGACTGAAGTGATATTACGAGATGGCATAAGAAGTTTTTTGGAAAAAATCACAGCTACTTGAGACAGCTTTTGAAAAGCCAAATGTTTAAAATTTGGCTTACTCTCCACTGCTCCGGTACAAAGCGAGGAGAACGAGATGAAAAAAGAATGGTATTCCGCAAGAGAACTCATCAGCCTCGCGGGGCTGCCATCATCCCCTCAGGGAGTCAACCTGATGGCAAGGCGCGAGGGTTGGGAGCAACGCCGTAAGCGCGGCGTACAGGGAAAAGCACTTGAATATCATGTTAACAGCCTGCCCGAAGAAGTATTGAATGTGCTGGCCGTCAGTGAAAACTCGGTCGAGTATTACCGGAATAAAAGACAAGACCCGTTTATGATTTGGGTGGAAGCATATTACCAGCTGACCAAATCTGAACGGGAACGCATGGTTAAGTTCATCCTGAGGAGGGGACTGGCCAGTCTTGTTCAATATACAGGAATTCAAGAGGTTGATAATAAAGACAGCATCCCGGATTGAATCATCCGGGAGCTGATTGAATCGGCTCAGGAAAGTCGTTGTACAGCGACATGGGCCAATCCCACAAGGGCCGCCTTGTATGGAGAGTCTTCCAGTATCTGTAACACTGAAATAGCCTTGTCGGCTTCTTCCTCTGCCCGTTGGCGGGTGTATTCCAGTGAGCCACACTGTTTCATTGTTGCCAGAACGGTATCCAGCAAATGGCGGCCATTGCCTTGTTCAATGGCACTGCGTATCAATGCCGATTGTTCAGGCGTTCCATGATGCATGGCATGTAAGAGGGGTAAGGTCGGCTTGCCTTCGTTCAGGTCATCCCCGGTATTTTTACCGAGTGTACTGTTGTCTGAATCGTAGTCCAGCAGGTCATCAATTAACTGAAATGCAGTACCAAGATAACGGCCATAATCACGCAAAGCCGTTTCTTGCTCGGGGGTTGCATTGGACAGAATGGCGGCTGAATGTGCTGCGACTTCAAATAACCGGGCAGTCTTGCTGTAAATGACACGCATATAATCATCTTCTGAGATATCCGGATCATTACAGTTCATCAATTGCATGACTTCACCTTCCGCAATGACATTTGTCGCGTCAGACATCAGTTTCAATACGCGCATGGAATCAAGGCTGGTCATCATCTGGAATGAGCGTGTATAGATAAAATCGCCCACGAGGACACTGGCCGCATTGCCATAAATTGCGTTGGCGGTAGCCTTGCCACGGCGCATGTCAGATTCATCAACGACATCATCATGCAGCAATGTTGCGGTATGGATAAACTCAATCAAGGCGGCGACTTTGATGTGTTTTTCATCTTTGCATTGAAGCGCCTTACCAGCCAGTACTGCAATCATTGGGCGAATACGCTTGCCACCGCCGCTGATAATGTAGTAACCAAGTTGGTTGATCAGCGCAACATCAGAATTTAATTGGTTAAGAATGGTTTCATTAACCGCTGCCATATCATCAGCGGTGAGTTGTATTATCGATTCTAAATTCATGTTTTGGCTTTGGACTCTGATTCAGAGCTGTGCTCATTAATTAGCATATCAATAGATATGACGATTGTACTTGAAAAACCGCCCAAATAAATGACAATTGAAAAACTCCGTTTTTTTCTCATCTGTTCTAATTCTGCACTTGTCTTCCCAGCGGTTTTTGCGTAGAATTCGCGCCCTATTGTGAATATTTTATAGCGCGCTCTGGAAAGCATTTCTTAGGGAGTGCGCGGAAAGCGGAGTTTATATGTACGCAGTTTTCCAAAGTGGTGGTAAACAACACCGAGTAAGCGAAGGCCAGACTATTCGCTTGGAAAAGCTGGACATCGCAACAGGTGAAACTGTTGAGTTTGACCAGGTACTGATGGTCGCTAATGGCGAAGACATCAAAATCGGCGCTCCAGTCGTTGAAGGCGTTAAAGTCAAAGCTGAAGTTGTTGCTCATGGTCGTGGCGAGAAAATTAAAATTGTTAAGTTTCGTCGTCGTAAACACAGCCGTAAGCAGCAGGGCCACCGTCAGTGGTTCACTGATGTTAAAATCACTGGCATCGCTTAAGATTTTAGGAGAGCAGATAAATGGCACACAAAAAGGCTGGCGGCTCGACTCGTAACGGTCGCGATTCTGAAAGTAAACGTCTGGGTGTAAAACGTTTTGGTGGTGAGTCTGTTTTGGCAGGCAGCATCATCGTTCGTCAACGTGGTACTAAATTCCACGCAGGCAACAACGTAGGTTGTGGCCGTGACCACACCCTGTTCGCATTAGCTGACGGTAAAGTTAAATTCGAAGTTAAAGGCTCAAAAAACCGTAAATTCATCAGCATCGAAGCTGAATAAGTTTTTTGAATCTTAATCGAGTCTGAAGCCCTGCAATGTGTGTTGCGGGGCTTTTTATATTCTGGATTACGCCATCTCTGGGTACTACCTGCCATCCAGCTTTATAGTGGCTATCCTGCGGAGAAATAAAGATGAAATTTGTAGATGAAGCCAAAATACTGGTTGTAGCGGGAGATGGTGGCAATGGTTGCGTCAGCTTCCGTCGTGAAAAATATATTCCCAAAGGCGGGCCAGACGGTGGTGATGGTGGTGACGGTGGTGACGTTTATCTGTTGGCAGATGAAAACCTCAATACATTGATTGACTACCGTTTTGAAAAGTCCTTCCGCGCAGAACGTGGTCAAAATGGACAGAGCCGTGACTGTACCGGTAAACGTGGTGAGGATATCACGATTAAAGTTCCGGTCGGCACCCGTGTCCGCGATATCGCCACAAGTGAAATCCTTGGGGATATGGTGCGCCATGAACAGCGTTTTATGGTCGCAAAAGGAGGCTTCCACGGCCTCGGCAATACCCGCTTTAAATCCTCTGTAAACCGTGCTCCTCGCCAAAGAACAATGGGTACACCCGGAGAAAGCCGCGAGTTGATGCTGGAACTGATGCTATTGGCTGATGTGGGTATGCTGGGGATGCCAAATGCCGGTAAATCCACCTTTATCCGCGCTGTTTCTGCGGCAAAGCCTAAAGTGGCTGATTATCCATTTACAACACTGGTGCCAAGCCTGGGTGTTGTGCGCATGGATAACGAACAAAGCTTCGTGGTTGCCGATATTCCCGGTTTGATTGAAGGCGCATCAGAAGGCGTTGGTTTGGGAATTCGCTTCCTGAAGCATTTGGAGCGCTGCCGTGTGTTGTTGCACCTGATTGATCTCTGCCCGATTGATGAATCCGATCCGGTTGAGAATGCGCGCGTTATCATCAAAGAGTTGCACAACTACAGTGAAAAACTGGCAGAAAAACCACGCTGGTTAGTGTTCAACAAAGTGGATCTGACTGATCCTGAAGAAGCCAAGCAGCGAGCTAAAGCGATCGCGGATGAGCTTGGTGTAAGTGATTATTACATGATTTCCGCAGTAAACCGTCAGGGCGTGAAAGAGCTTTGTTGGGACATTATGGAATTCATGAAGACACAGCCCCGCAATGCAGAAGTGTTAGAAGAAACTAAACCTGAAAAAGTTGAATTCATGTGGGACGATTACCATAAGGAACAGTTGGAGCAGCCATCGGAAGATGATTTTGATGACGACTGGGATGAAGAAGACGACGAAGGTATTGAGTTTATTTATAAACGCTAGTCTTACGCCGAGGCGTCAGAACATAACGAAAGGGTGCTGTTTTTAGCACCCTTTTTCTATCAAATTCCTCAACTCAATGCTTTTGATATAACGACTTAAATAAATGATTTTCAAAGCGGGACAATGGAACACGACGTGTACGCTGGTCTTCAGGGGAAACTGAATAGGCAGAGATAAATTGGACGAAAGCGATTTGTTGCCCGCTTGCGGCTGTCATAAAACCCACCAGATTATAAACCCCTTGTAACGATCCCGTTTTGGCAAAGATTTTGCCGTCCATACCAGCCTCATGCAGGCCGGGGCGGTACGCTAAAGTGCCATCATATCCCGCCTTGGGGAGCATGGAGATGAAATCAAGCTCATTATTGTTTTGGGCAATAAATTGCAGTACCTCCATCATCGTGGAAGCGGTAATCAAATTGTGGCGTGAAAGCCCGGAACCATCCACAATGACGGTATTGCCTAAATCAATACCGGCTTTTTGCTTTAAAATTTGATGGACTGCATCCGAACCGGCCCGCCATGTTCCGGGAACGTTGAAGTAACGGTGGCCCAGAGTGCGAAAAACAGCATCTGCGATCATGTTGTCTGATTTTTTCAGCATGATTGTGAGCATGTTATTCAACGGCACGGATTGATTGAAGGAAAGGATTTTCTCTGTTTGTTGTGGTGTTGATTGGCGCCTTATATAGCCCTTTAACTCAATGCCAGCAATGCTCAATTCTTTTTTCAGAATGGCTCCCGCATAACTTGCCCCATTCTGGATGGCGAATGCCAACGGCAGCGCCTCAGTACGCTGAGTTAAACAGCCTGTCAGCGTATATCGATTCAGATCACCGGGGATGACATCAAGTTCGCAATATTTTGATTCTGGTGAGCCTTTGGCTAACGTTTTAACTTCGCTGAATACGTTAACGGGATAAAAAGAAGGGACTTTGACAAATGCCAGTTCACCGGGTTGCCCTGCGCTGTAAAGTGAGACAGAAAAGCAGTTTTTATCCACAATTGCGGCAGAAGGGGGAGAGCTGAAACATTGTGTCATATCGTTCCAGGCCCAACCCGGCGCCTTGTCGTGACTGGCAAAAATGGAGATATCTATGATGAGATCGCCATTGATCTGTTTTATGCCCGATTGTTTTAATGTATTGACCATGTTGCGCAATTGCGTGCGGGTTAACATCGGGTCGCCGACAAAGCGGGCTATCAGGTTACCTTCCAATGCCCCCTCTGAAATATTGGCATCACTTTCCAGCGTTGTGGTAAAACGGTAATCCTTGCCAAGCTGAAGTAATGCTGCCAACGCTGTCACCACTTTTTGAGTACTGGCAGGTAATGCCATTTGCTGCCCGTGATAATCAACTGAAGGCGTTTTTGAACCTACGGGTTGGGCAATAAATGAGAGATTCGTCCCTACAGGCAGATATTTTGTGCTTTCCTCAACAGAAGAGGCCCTTGCACTGAAAATACTCAGACTCAAACTGAGTATGCAAACAATTCTGCTGGTGATTTTTAAAAGAGGCATAGATCTCGCATCATGTGTAAATTGGATGAACTTAAGTAATATTTGAATCAATAATACTAATGTGCAATTCAGGAAAAAGTAAACGATGATTCATCATCAACTCTACGTTAGAATAATGGATTAGCAGGTAAAATATGTATGTGAATTCGGATTATACTGAGTTTACACTTCTTTTATTGATATAGTCTGGAAGCCCGCCTGATAGGGTGTGCTTATTGTGCTGTTATTGCAGAAATCAGGAAGATGTTGTTTGGGCTTAGGATTGATTTAGAGGTTTAATAAATGAAACAAATTCCGATGACGGTACGTGGCGCGGATAAATTGCGCGAAGAATTAGAACATTTGAAGAATGTACGTCGCCCCCAGATTATTGCTTCAATCGCGGATGCGCGTGAGCACGGTGATTTGAAAGAAAATGCGGAATATCATGCTGCGCGTGAGCAGCAGGGCTTTTGCGAAGGCCGCATTCAGGAAATCGAAGCGAAACTTTCTAATGCGCAGGTTATTGATGTCACGAAGATGACCAACAACGGACGGGTTATCTTTGGTGCAACAGTAACCGTCTTGAATGTAGACACAGACGAAGAGCAAACCTACCGGATCGTGGGTGATGATGAAGCAAATATCAAAGAGAATCTTCTGTCTGTTAATTCACCGATTGCTCGTGGTCTGATTGGCAAAGAAGTTGATGACGCTGTTGTCATTGCTACACCGGGCGGTCAGGTAGAGTACGAAGTTTTGAATGTGGATTATATTTAATACCTGCCGCAGCCTGTGCGGATCGCCTGTATGAAATAAAAAAGGCCAGACTTGGCCTTTTTTATTATGGCATTTTTGTATAAATATGCCGTGATTATTTAGGTAAACTGATTTTTCTCTCTTGGGATGGACGGTAGAGGACGAGCATTTTTCCAATGATTTGCACATTATGTGCACCTGTTTCACGAACAATCGCTTCCGCGATCAAAGTTTTGATTTCACGGTCTTCGCCTGCAACTTTGACTTTGATAAGCTCGTGATGCGAAAGAGTTTGCTCTATTTCAGCCAATACGCCTTCGGTCAGCCCGTTGTTGCCAATCATTACAACAGGTTTTAATGAATGAGCGAGGCTTTTCAGGTATTGCACTTGTTTTTTGTTAAGAGTCATCGTTTTTTTGCTTAATTGGGATTGAAAATGGCATATTCTACCGCCATCTCATATCTATCACCATAAAAGTATGGTGTGTTTTAATGAGAGAAAGTAAAAAAGTAAGGCTCTCTATTAATATAGTTGGAAAGAACAATGGCCAATAAAAAACGCTCAGCAAGCTCAAGTCGCTGGTTACAGGAACATTTTAGTGATAAATATGTTCTTCAGGCACAGAAAAAAGGGCTTCGCTCTCGCGCTTGGTTTAAACTTGATGAGATACAACAAAGCGACAGAATCTTTAAACCGGGTATGACCGTTGTTGATTTAGGCGCTGCTCCGGGTGGGTGGTCTCAATACGTAGTCAGTCAGATTGGCAATAGCGGTCGGGTAATTGCTTGTGACCTTTTGCCGATGGACCCAATCGTTGGGGTCGATTTCCTTCAGGGAGATTTTCGGGACGAACTTGTATTGAAAGCACTGCTTGAGAGAGTAGGTGATAAAAAAGTCCAGGTCGTCATGTCGGATATGGCTCCTAATATGAGTGGGACTCCCGCGGTCGATATTCCCCGATCCATGTATCTGATTGAGTTAGCGTTGGATATGTGTCGTGATGTGCTGGCCCCCGGGGGCAGTTTTATTGTCAAAGTGTTTCAGGGAGAAGGCTTTGATGAGTACCTGAGGGAAATACGCTCCCTTTTTACGAAGATAAAAATTCGTAAACCAGAAGCTTCGCGGGCACGATCACGTGAAGTATACATTGTAGCGACAGGGCGGAAAGTGTAGTACCCTGACTACTATTTGTTAACACAGTTGTAATATGAGGTTAATCCCTTGAGTGACATGGCGAAAAACCTGATTCTCTGGTTAGTCATCGCAGTTGTCTTGATGTTATTGTTCCAGAGTTTTGGTCCCGGCGATTCTAGTGGTCGCAGGGTTGATTACTCTAAGTTCATCAATGACATATCGCAGAATCAAGTAAGCGAAGTACGTATTTCGGATCGTGACATTGATTTCACTAAGACAAACAACGGTGGGAAATACAGCACTTATATGCCTATGCAGGATGAAAAGCTGCTGGATACACTACTCAATAAACAGATAAAAGTTATTGGTGAACCACCAGAAAAACAAAACCTGCTCGCGACCCTATTCATTTCATGGTTCCCAATGCTACTGCTGATTGGCGTCTGGATCTTCTTTATGCGCCAAATGCAAGGTGGTGGCGGTAAGGGAGCGATGTCCTTTGGTAAAAGCAAAGCCCGTATGTTAACGGAAGATCAGATCAAGACCACATTTGCTGATGTTGCTGGTTGTGATGAAGCAAAAGAAGAAGTGGGCGAATTGGTTGAGTATCTGCGTGAACCTGGCCGTTTCCAGAAACTGGGTGGTAAGATCCCGAAAGGTATCTTGATGGTTGGTCCTCCGGGTACGGGTAAAACGCTGCTGGCAAAAGCTATCGCTGGTGAAGCAAAAGTACCTTTCTTCACTATCTCCGGTTCAGATTTCGTTGAAATGTTTGTGGGTGTGGGTGCTTCCCGTGTTCGCGATATGTTTGAACAGGCGAAGAAATCTGCTCCTTGTATTATCTTCATTGACGAAATTGATGCCGTAGGCCGTCAGCGTGGCGCAGGTCTGGGTGGTGGGCACGATGAACGTGAACAGACACTGAACCAGATGCTGGTTGAAATGGATGGTTTCGAAGGTAATGAAGGAATTATCGTTATTGCAGCAACCAACCGTCCTGATGTTTTAGATCCGGCTCTGTTGCGTCCCGGCCGTTTTGACCGTCAAGTTGTTGTTGGTCTGCCGGATGTTCGTGGTCGTGAACAAATTCTTAAAGTCCACATGCGCCGAATTCCGTTGGACACCGATATTGATGCATCCGTTATTGCCCGTGGAACACCCGGCTTCTCCGGTGCAGATTTGGCAAACCTCGTGAACGAAGCTGCTTTGTTTGCCGCCCGCGGTAACAAGCGTGTTGTTTCTATGGTCGAATTCGAAAAAGCCAAAGATAAGATCATGATGGGTGCGGAGCGCCGTTCAATGGTGATGACGGAAGAGCAGAAAGCATCTACCGCATACCATGAAGCAGGACATGCCATCATTGGCCGCCTTGTGCCGGAACACGATCCTGTCCATAAAGTCACGATTATTCCTCGTGGCCGTGCGCTGGGTGTGACGTTCTTCTTGCCAGAAGGTGACCAAATCAGTGCCAGCCGCCAGAAACTGGAAAGCCAGATTTCAACGTTGTACGGCGGCCGCTTGGCTGAAGAAATTATCTATGGCGTGGACAGTGTTTCTACCGGTGCGTCCAATGATATTAAAGTGGCGACATCTATTGCACGCAACATGGTGACACAGTGGGGCTTCTCAGAAAAACTGGGGCCATTGCTGTATGCTGAAGAAGAAGGTGAAGTCTTCCTCGGTCGTTCAGTGGCTAAAGCGAAACATATGTCTGAAGATACGGCGCGCTTAATCGATCAGGAAGTGAAAGCTATCATTGATCGTAACTATGTGCGGGCACGTCAGATTCTGATGGATAATCTGGATATTCTTCATTCTATGAAAGATGCGCTGATGAAATATGAAACCATTGATGCGCCTCAGATTGATGACCTGATGAACCGAACAACAGTACGTCCGCCTGCGGGTTGGGAAGGTGATAATAATGGTAGCAATAACCACCATACGCCATCATCTCCGAAACCAACAGCGAAATCTGTGGATGATAGTCCAACCGCATAATGTGGTGGTGACCATCTCAAATCAAGGGCAATAATTCGTTATTGTCCTTAGATTTGATCAACTGTTCCTCTTAAACCCCGGGTTCATCCTGGGGTTTTGACATTAAGGCCCCTTAGCAATGAAACTAACAGCCAGAGGCAGTGTCCTCGATCTTTCCAGCCCACAAGTGATGGGAATTCTGAATGTGACCCCTGATTCCTTCTCCGATGGCGGAACGCATAATACTTTTGACACCGCATTGAGATATGCCGAGAAGATGATTGAGGAAGGCGCAACTATCATCGACGTTGGAGGTGAGTCGACCCGTCCCGGCGCAGATGATGTGAGTGAGCAAGAAGAGCTGGAGCGTGTTATTCCTGTGATTGAAGCACTGTCACAGCGTTTTGATACTTGGATCTCTGTGGATACGTCAAAAGCTATCGTGATGAGGGAATCAGCCAACGCGGGGGTTCATATCATTAATGACATCCGTGCATTGCAGGAAACAGGAGCACTCGAAGCCGCAGCAGAAACAGGATTGCCAGTGTGTTTGATGCATATGCAAGGGCAACCTCGCACAATGCAGACTGAACCGCATTACGAAGATGTCGTATCAGAAGTCAGTGTATTCCTGAAACAGCAAATTGAGCGTTGTATAACGGCAGGCATCGCAAAAAATAACCTGATCCTTGATCCCGGCTTCGGTTTTGGTAAAAACATATCGCATAATTATCAGCTATTGGCTCACTTGCAAGAATTCCATCATTTGGGCCTGCCGATTTTAGCGGGGATGTCACGCAAATCTATGATTGGTCAATTGCTTCATGTTCCTCCTCAGGAGAGGGTAACAGGTAGCGTAGCCTGTGCGGTGATAGCGGCTATGCAAGGCGCCCGGATTATCCGTGTGCATGACGTTAAAGAAACCGTTCAGGCAATGCAAATCGTTCAGGCAACGTTGGCAGCAACACACTGATCTCTGCAAAGAATTAAGTTCAGCAAAGGAAAAGAAATTTATGAGTAACCGTAAATATTTTGGTACTGATGGTATCCGTGGCAAAGTGGGTAATACCCCAATAACCCCTGACTTTGTACTGAAATTAGGTTGGGCTGCGGGAAAAGTACTGGCACGTCATGGTTCTCGCAAAATTATCATTGGTAAAGATACGCGAATTTCAGGTTATATGCTGGAGTCCGCATTGGAAGCAGGTCTGGCTGCGGCCGGTTTATCGGCATCTTTTACTGGTCCGATGCCGACGCCTGCCGTGGCTTATCTGACACGGACTTTCCGCGCAGAAGCGGGTATCGTGATTTCAGCCTCCCATAATCCTTATTACGATAACGGCATTAAATTCTTCTCCATTGATGGAACTAAGCTGCCTGATGATGTTGAAGAAGCGATTGAAGCAGAAATGGAAAAACCACTAACTTGTGTGGAGTCTGCTGAATTGGGCCGTGCAAATCGTATTGTTGATGCAGCAGGTCGTTATATTGAATTTTGCAAGGGGACATTCCCGAGTGAACAAAGTTTAAACGGGTTAAAAGTGGTTCTGGACTGTGCCAATGGTGCTACCTACCATATTGCCCCTAATGTTTTCAGGGAGTTGGGTGCAGATGTCATTACCATTGGTTGTGAACCGAATGGTATTAATATCAATGAAGAGTGTGGGGCAACGGATGTTCGCCTGTTGCAGAAACGTGTTCAGGAAGAGCAGGCTGACATTGGTTTGGCATTTGATGGCGATGGTGACCGTATCATTATGGTTGATCATTTGGGCCAAAAAGTTGATGGTGACCAAATCATCTATATCATTGCACGTGAAGCGTTACGACAAGGCCAACTGCGTGGTGGTGTTGTGGGAACATTGATGAGCAATATGGGATTAGAGTTGGCGCTTAAGCAACTCGGCATTCCATTTGAACGTGCTAAAGTCGGCGATCGCTATGTATTGGAAAAACTTCAGGAAAAAGGCTGGCGCATTGGCGCGGAAAATTCCGGCCACGTAATTTTGCTGGATAAAACCACGACAGGGGACGGTATCGTTGCGAGTTTGCAAGTCCTGAGTGCTATGGTACGCAATAACATGAGCCTGCATGACCTGTGTAGTGGTATGAAGCTTTTACCTCAAGTTTTAGTTAATGTTCGCTTTATGGGAAATATCGATCCCCTTCAATCTGAATCTGTCCTTGAAGCCGTTAAGTTTGTTGAAACTGAACTGAATGACCGGGGGCGTGTTCTGTTGCGTAAATCAGGTACAGAACCCCTGATTCGTGTCATGGTGGAAGGTGAGGATGAAGAACAGGTGACGACATTGGCGCACTATATTGCGGATGCAGTAAAAAAATAGGTTAATTTGTTGATTTTTTCTCCGATCAGCACCAGTATTTGAAATTAATCTTGCTTGTCTGAAACGCTTTGGTTAGTATTCACACCCGCTCAATAAGTTAATTTTTCTAATTGTGAGCGGGTGATGCAGTATAATGTCGCTACGAAACTGTGGTAAACCCCACGAGGAAACGGGTACAACATATGTATGAAGCTCTTTTAGGTATATTCTTGCTGGTTGGTATCGGGCTAATAGCTCTGGTCCTGCTACAGCAGGGTAAAGGTGCTGATATGGGTGCTTCTTTCGGTGCGGGTTCATCGGGAACATTATTTGGTTCATCAGGTTCTGGTAACTTTATGACCCGTATGACAGCAGTTTTCGCAACACTGTTTATCGTTATCAGTTTGATACTGGGTAACATGACGAGCAACAAAACCGGTTCAAGCAGCAAATGGGATAATTTGTCTGAACCTGTGAATGTTGAACAGAAAACAGATGTTCCGGCAGTACCAGCAAAACAAAATAGTGATATTCCGCAGTAATTTTCAGTAACAGAATTAAAGTAAGGTTGTTGATTTAAAGCGTTAAGCTCATTAATGATTAAAGCAACAGTCTTATAAATCAGTGCCGAGGTGGTGAAATTGGTATACACGCTACCTTGAGGTGGTAGTGCCTAAACAACGGGCGTACGGGTTCAAGTCCCGTCCTCGGCACCATAAATCTAGAAACTTGCGTTTTTAGTATTATCAGCGTAAGATTTGCCACGTTTTCGAACGCGGGATGGAGCAGCATGGTAGCTCGTCGGGCTCATAACCCGAAGGTCGTCGGTTCAAATCCGGCTCCCGCAACCACTTCTTAACAAGATGTACCTTTTCCAGGATAGTCATTCAGCAGCCATTAATACATCGATCCTAATTTGTAAGGTTGTGCTGGAAGGTCAAAAAAGAAGTTGGTTGAGACCGCAGGCAGTAAATAGGGTCCAGTTGCATAAAGCCCCGATTCTCGGGGTTTTTTGTTATTTGACAGCAGAACTACTGGGCTAATATAGCCCTTTTTTTATGTCTTGGGGGTGGGCTTGTCCACATTAGAGCAAAAATTAACAGAGATGATTTCAGCACCAGTTGAAGCTTTGGGTTTTGAATTAGTGGGCCTGGAGTTTATTCGCGCACGTGTGTCCACACTGCGGGTCTATATCGATAGTGAAGAGGGTATCACTGTTGATAATTGTGCTGATGTTAGCCACCAGGTCAGTGCAGTACTTGATGTCGAAGATCCGATTTCGGTGCTTTATAACCTGGAAATATCTTCACCTGGGCTCGATCGTCCAATGTTTAAGGCTGAACACTACCAGCGTTTCATGGGAGAAACAGTCAGTTTAGTTTTACGCATGGCAATGCAGAACCGCCGCAAATGGCAAGGTATTATCAAAGCTGTTGATGGTGAAATGATTACGGTTACGGTGGATGGAAAAGACGAAGTGTTCGCACTGAGCAACATCCAGAAAGCGAACCTGGTACCCCACTTTTAAAGTTCGGATGAGGCAACTAGGATGAATAAAGAAATTCTGGCTGTTGTGGAAGCGGTTTCTAATGAAAAATCTCTCCCTCGCGAAAAAATCTTCGAAGCATTAGAGATTGCACTGGCGACAGCCACCAAGAAAAAATATGAGCAGGAAATCGACGTTCGAGTCTGCATTGATCGTAAATCTGGCGATTTCGATACCTTCCGTCGTTGGTTGGTTGTAGAAGAAGTGACTCTGCCAACACGTGAAATCACGATAGATGCTGCAAAATATGAAGACCCAGAAATTGAGCTGGGTGGTTATATTGAAGATCAAATTGAGTCAGTGACTTTTGACCGTATTACAACGCAGACAGCAAAACAGGTTATCGTACAAAAAGTACGTGAAGCTGAGCGTGCGATGGTCGTTGATCAATTCCGTGAGCAGCAGGGTGAAATCGTGACTGCTCAGGTCAAAAAAGTCAATCGCGAAAATATTACTCTGGATTTGGGTAATAACGCTGAAGCTGTCATTCTCCGTGAAGATATGTTGCCACGAGAAAATTTCCGTCCAGGTGACCGCGTGCGTGGTGTCCTGTATGATGTTCGCCCTGAAGCTCGTGGTGCCCAGTTGTTCATTACCCGTTCTCGTCCAGAGATGTTGGTTGAACTGTTCCGTATCGAAGTGCCTGAAATTGGCGAAGAGATCATTGAGATCAAAGCCGCGGCACGCGATCCTGGTTCCCGCGCAAAGATTGCGGTGAAAACGAACGACAAACGCATTGACCCTGTAGGTGCCTGTGTAGGTATGCGTGGCGCAAGGGTACAGGCCGTTTCCAGTGAACTGGGAGGTGAAAGAATTGACATCGTGTTGTGGGACGATAATCCGGCACAGTTTGTCATTAATGCAATGGCTCCGGCGGATGTTGCATCTATCGTGGTTGACGAAGACAGCTGCACAATGGATGTTGCCGTAGAAAACAGTAATCTGGCTCAAGCGATTGGCCGTAATGGTCAAAATGTTCGTTTGGCAGCACAACTGTTGAAAAAGCATCGTGGTGATGACAAGTGGGAACTGAATGTCATGACTGCGGAAGAGCTACAAGCGAAGCATCAGGCAGAAGCCCATGCTTCTATTGATACATTTACTAAGCATCTCGACATTGATGAAGATTTCGCCACCGTATTGGTCGAGGAAGGCTTTTCTACGTTGGAAGAACTGGCCTATGTGCCAATCAATGAACTTCTTGCGGTAGAAGGTCTTGACGAGGAAACCGTTGAAGTTCTTCGTGAACGTGCAAAAGCGGCCTTGACAACGCTGGAACTGGCTCAGAAAGAGAGCCTTGGTGATCAGCAACCTGCTGAAGATTTGTTGAATCTTTCTGGCATGGAGCGTACTTTGGCGTTTAACCTAGCTGCCCGTGGCATCTGCACTCTGGAAGATCTTGCCGAGCAGGGTATCGACGACTTATCTGATATCGAAGGACTGAATGATGAGAAAGCAGGAGAACTCATTATGGCGGCCCGTAATATCTGTTGGTTTGGCGATGATGCATAAATAAACTGTAGCAGGAAGGAACAGAATGACAGAGGTAACCGTAAAATTACTGGCAGTAGAGATCCAGACATCGGTAGAACGTCTAATCCAGCAGTTCGCTGATGCTGGCATTCAGAAAACCGCAACTGACTCTGTTTCCCAGAAAGAAAAAGAAGCTTTGCTGGCCCACTTGAACCGCGAACAAGGCGGTTCTGGCAGTCAGCCAAGTAAATTGACACTACAGCGTAAAACGCGCAGTACATTAAACGTTCCTGGCACCGGTGGCAAAAGTAAATCGGTAGCGATTGAAGTCCGCAAAAAACGCACATATGTGAACCGTGATGCTGTTGAACAAGCAAAAGCGGAAGAACAGGCTAAGCGTGAAGCGGAAGAGCAGGCTCGGCGCGAGGCAGAAGAGAAGGCGCGGCTTGAAGCTGAAGCGAAAAAATTCGCGGAAGAGCAAGCTAAACGTGAAGCTGAAGAAATAGCGAAACGTGAAGCTGAAGAGAGCGCTCGACGTGAATCAGAAGAAAAAGCTAAACGTGAAGAGACTGAAAAGGCTCAACGTGCGGCGGCGGAAAAAGAAAAAGTGATTAAGCAACATACCGAAAACAAATCAAAATCAGACCAGACTGCACCTGCTGCGCAAAATGAAAAAGCGCGTCGTGAAGCTGAAGCAGCAGATTTAAAACGTAAAGCTGAAGAAGAAATGAGACGTAAGGTTGAAGCGGAAGCTAAACGTGTTGCAGAAGAAGCTCGTCGAATGGCAGAAGAGAATAAAGACAAATGGTCTGACGACTCTGAATCCAGCCAGGGTGACAGCAGTGATTACCATGTAACGACTTCCCGTCATGCCCGTGATGCGGAAGATGAAAGTGACGCAAAAGTTGAAGGCGATCGCCGTTCCCGCACTCGCGGTGGCAAAGCCGCTCGTCAGAAGAAGAACAATAAGCATTCTGAATCGAAATCAGATCGCGAAGAAGCACGTGCAGGCCGTGCTAAAGGCAAACAGCGCAAAACCAGTACATTACAACAAAGCTTCACTAAACCTGTTGCTGCGGTTAACCGTGATGTCGTGATTGGTGAGACAATTACTGTCGCTGAACTGGCTAACAAAATGGCCGTTAAAGGTTCCCAAGTCATCAAAACGATGATGAAAATGGGTGCGATGGCGACTATCAACCAAGTCATTGACCAAGAAACAGCGCAAATGGTTGCCGAAGAAATGGGGCACAAAGTTATCCTGCGTCGTGAAAACGAGCTGGAAGAAGCGCTGATGAGTGATCGTGATACAGGTGAAACACTGGCAGAAGCCCGTGCACCGGTTGTCACTATCATGGGTCACGTTGACCACGGTAAAACCTCTCTGTTGGACTATATCCGCTCCACTAAAGTGGCTTCAGGCGAAGCGGGTGGGATTACCCAGCATATCGGTGCTTACCATGTGAAGACTGAGAAAGGTATGATCACTTTCTTGGATACTCCTGGCCATGCTGCGTTTACTTCCATGCGTGCACGTGGTGCGCAGGCGACGGATATCGTTGTTCTGGTTGTGGCTGCGGATGACGGTGTAATGCCTCAGACGGTAGAAGCTATCCAGCATGCTAAGGCAGCAAACGTTCCTGTTGTTGTTGCAGTCAACAAAATTGATAAACCAGAAGCCGATCCAGATCGCGTTAAGAACGAACTTTCACAATACGGCGTCATTCCTGAAGAATGGGGCGGTGAAACTCAGTTTATCAATGTTTCTGCTAAAGCAGGCATTGGTATCGATGAGCTGCTGGAAGCGATTCTGCTTCAGGCGGAAGTTCTTGAACTGCAAGCTGTGCGCACTGGCATGGCAAATGGTGTCGTTGTTGAATCCTTCCTGGACAAAGGCCGTGGCCCGGTTGCAACCATTCTGGTTCAGTCTGGTACTCTGAATAAAGGCGACATCGTTCTGTGTGGCTTCGAATACGGTCGTATCCGTGCAATGCGTAACGAACTCGGTCAGGAAGTGGCCTCTGCGGGTCCATCTATCCCAGTGGAAATTCTGGGTCTGTCCAATGTTCCATCTGCGGGTGACGAAGCGACTGTTGTTCGTGACGAGAAAAAAGCGCGTGAAGTGGCTCTGTATCGTCAGGGTAAATTCCGTGAAGTGAAACTGGCTCGTCAGCAGAAATCTAAACTGGAAAACATGTTTGCTAACATGGAAGAAGGTAAAGTTTCTGAGCTGAACATCGTTCTGAAAACTGACGTTCAGGGTACATGTGAAGCAATTTGTGATTCACTGCTGAAACTGTCCACTGATGAAGTTAAAGTTAAAATCATCGGTTCTGGTGTAGGTGGTATCACTGAAACTGACGCCACTCTGGCAGCAGCTTCCAACGCAATTATTCTGGGCTTCAACGTGCGTGCAGATGCCTCAGCACGTCGCATCATTGAAAATGAAAGCGTAGACCTGCGTTACTATTCCGTTATCTATAGTCTGATTGACGAAATCAAACAGGCAATGAGCGGTATGCTGGCACCAGAATACAAACAGCAAATCATGGGTCTTGCAGAAGTCCGTGATGTGTTTAAATCACCTAAATTTGGTGCTATTGCGGGTTGTATGGTGACAGAAGGTAACATCAAACGTAATAATCCAATCCGCGTTCTGCGTGATAACGTGGTTATTTACGAAGGGGAGCTGGAATCCCTGCGCCGCTTCAAAGATGATGTTAACGAAGTCCGTAATGGTATGGAATGTGGTATCGGTGTGAAAAACTATAATGACGTTCGCGTTGGCGACATGATTGAAGTTTTTGAAGTGATTGAAGTCAAACGCTCCATCGATTAATACCATCATCTATCCAATCGATTTATTCCATTCTTGGGGGGCTTAATGCCCCCCAAAATGTCAGGAGATATAACAATGGCAAGAGAATTCAGTCGTACTCAGCGTGTTTCACAGGAAATGCAAAAAGAGATTGCCATCATTTTACAGCGTGAAGTCAAAGATCCGCGCATTGGCATGCCGACGGTTTCTGGTGTTGAGGTTTCCCGCGATTTGGCTTACGCCAAAGTATTTGTCACTTTTCTGAATGTACTGATAGAAGGTCAGGATTCAGAGAAAGTGGAAGAAGGTATTAAGGCACTGAACGAAGCCTCCGGTTTTATCCGTTCTTTGCTGGGTAAGGCGATGCGTCTTCGTGTCATTCCTGAATTGACGTTTTCCTATGACAGCTCTCTGGTGGAAGGGATGCGCATGTCGAATCTGGTCAGCAATGTCGTGAAAAGTGACGAGCAGCGCCGTGCATCTGCGGATCACAACGAGGAAAAATAATGGGGCGTCGTCGTAGAGGCCGTGCAATAAACGGTGTACTGTTGCTGGATAAGCCGCAGGATATTTCCTCCAATGATGCGTTACAGAAAGTAAGGCGAATTTTCAATGCCTGTAAAGCAGGCCATACGGGTGCACTGGACCCACTGGCAACAGGTATGTTGCCGATTTGCCTTGGTGAAGCGACCAAATTCTCCCAATTCCTGCTGGATTCTGATAAGCGCTATCGGGTGATTGCCCGTCTGGGGCAGCGAACAGACACTTCTGATTCACATGGGCAGATCATCAGTGAACGTGAAGTGGTAATCACTCAGGCTCAGCTTGATGCGGCCTTAGAGACATTCCGTGGTGACACTTTGCAGGTTCCTTCTATGTATTCTGCATTGAAACACCAAGGAAAGCCGCTGTATGAATATGCCCGTCAGGGTATTGAAGTTGAAAGAGAAGCGCGCCCTATCACCGTTTATGAATTACAGTTCATTCGTTGGGAAGGGAATGAGCTGGAATTGGAAATACATTGTTCCAAGGGAACTTACATCCGCACCATTACGGATGACTTGGGTGAACTTTTGGGCTGTGGTGCGCATGTGATTTATCTGCGCCGTTTGCAGGTTGCCAATTACCCGAATCAAAGAATGGTGACGCTGGAACAGTTATATGAATTAAAGCAACAAGCTGAAGATCAAGAAATTGAAGCAGGAACGCTGCTTGATCCATTGTTGTTGCCTATGGATACCGCTGTTGCTCATTTCCCTGTGATCCACTTGCCATCCGTGGTTGCATCCTATTTTAAACAAGGGCAACCCGTTCGGAGCGGGCACAATCTGGCTTCCGGTGAATGGGTGCGGGTCACCGAAAGTGATGAAAATAAATTCATTGGCATTGCGGTGATTGATGATGATGGGCAGGTTGCTCCGCGTCGTCTGGTGGTTGAAACTGAACCTGAAATTGAATAATGCTTGTTCCTGACAAGGAATATAGTAACTGACAAGGAATTTTGAGCAGACAAATTGCGTTGAAGCAGTGAATGGCGGCAATTGTGCTGTCTTGCGCTTCACTTATTTGCAGCGTAGAATACCGCGTCTATATATGAGTCGCTGAATTAGAGATCGGCACTCGTCATTTTAAACTACATATTTGGAGTTATACTATGTCTCTAAGTACTGCTGCAAAAGCGCAGATTCTTGTTGATTTTGGCCGTGGCGCTAACGACAGTGGTTCCAGCGAAGTTCAGATTGCCCTGCTGACTGCTGACATTAACCAACTGCAAGGTCACTTCTCTGAGCACAAGAAAGATCACCACAGCCGTCGTGGTCTGTTGAGAAAAGTTGCACAGCGTCGTAAACTGCTGAACTACCTGAAGCGTAAAGACTTGGCTCGCTACACCACGCTGATTGAGCGTCTGGGTCTGCGTCGCTAATCGATAAGTTTCAGTGGAAAGGGGCCTAATCGGGCCCCTTTTCTTCTAGGAAACGGAATTGAGAAATTTAGATACCGTTTCCAAAACCTGAATCTCTTCCGCTACAGTGATTCGCGCGGCTAATGAGAGTGCTTAAGGAATACTGAGTTCTGTCATTAGTCGTGAGGGTGTAGCAAGAAGAGAAAGTCCATTGTTGCTGAGACTTAACCTAAGTCGGTAACACTAATCAAAGGAAAATTATTTTGCTGAATCCGATTGTTCGTAAATTCCAGTATGGTCAGCACACTGTGACCATCGAAACTGGCATGATGGCTCGTCAAGCGACAGCGGCTGTTATGGTAAATATGGATGACACTGCGGTATTTGTTACCGTTGTAGGTCAGAAAAAAGCAAAACCAGGTCAGGATTTCTTCCCACTGACCGTTAACTATCAAGAGCGTACTTACGCTGCGGGCCGTATTCCCGGAAGTTTCTTCCGTCGTGAAGGCCGTCCCGGCGAAGGCGAAACATTAGTTGCCCGTCTGATCGACCGTCCTTTGCGTCCTCTGTTCCCGGAAGGTTTCCTGAACGAAGTTCAGATCATTGCAACCGTTGTTTCTGTTAACCCACAGGTCAACCCTGATATCGTTGCCATGATTGGTGCGTCTGCTGCACTGGCACTGTCCGGTATTCCATTCAACGGCCCAATTGGTGCTGCGCGTGTTGGTTACATCAACGATCAATACATCCTGAACCCAACCAGCGATGAGCTGAAACACAGCCGTCTGGATCTGGTTGTTGCGGGTACAGAAGGTGCGGTATTGATGGTTGAATCTGAAGCAGAATTGCTGACAGAAGAACAAATGCTGGGCGCGGTTGTGTTTGGTCACGACCAACAACAGATTGTTATTGAAAACATCAATTCTTTGGCTGCTGAAGCAGGCAAAGAAAAATGGGACTGGTCTCCGGAGCCTATCAACCAGTCACTGAATGACCGTGTTGCTGAACTGGCTGAAAGCCGTCTGGGCGATGCTTACCGCATTACCGAGAAGCAAGAGCGTTATACTCAGGTTGATACCATCAAAGAAGAAGTTTCTGCAATTATTCTGGCAGAATCTGCGGAAAAAGGTATTGAGCTGGAAGAAGGTGAAGTGCTTGATGCGCTGTCCGGTCTGGAGAAAAACGTTGTTCGCAGCCGTGTTCTGAGCGGAGCACCCCGTATTGATGGCCGTGAAAAAGACATGGTACGTGCTCTGGACGTTCGTACTGGTGTACTGCCGCGTACTCACGGTTCAGCCCTGTTCACCCGTGGTGAAACTCAGGCGCTGGTTGCTGCTACTCTGGGTACAGAGCGTGATGCTCAGGTTATTGATGAACTGATGGGTGAGCGTACCGATCGCTTCCTGTTCCACTATAACTTCCCTCCATACTCTGTAGGTGAAACCGGCATGGTTGGTTCACCAAAACGTCGCGAAATCGGCCATGGACGTCTGGCGAAACGCGGTGTGCTGGCTGTTATGCCAAGCGCCAGCGAATTCCCGTATACCGTTCGCGTTGTATCTGAAATCACTGAATCCAACGGTTCTTCTTCCATGGCTTCTGTTTGTGGTGCATCACTGGCATTGATGGACGCAGGTGTGCCGATTAAGGCTGCTGTTGCGGGTATCGCAATGGGTCTGGTGAAAGAAGGGGATAACTTTGTGGTTCTGTCTGATATTCTGGGTGACGAAGATCATCTGGGCGACATGGACTTTAAAGTGGCGGGTAGCCGTGATGGTATCAGTGCATTGCAGATGGATATCAAGATTGAAGGTATCACCCGTGAAATCATGCAGATTGCGCTGAACCAAGCCAAAGGTGCCCGTCTGCATATTCTGAGCGTGATGGAGCAGGCCATTGAAGGCCCACGCAATGATATCTCTGAGTTCGCGCCACGCATTCACACCATCAAGATCAATCCGGACAAGATCAAGGATGTGATCGGTAAAGGTGGTTCTGTGATCCGTGCATTGACCGAAGAAACCGGCACCACCATTGAAATCGAAGATGACGGTACCGTGAAGATCGCCGCAACTGACGGTGACAAAGCACGTCATGCTATCAGCCGTATTGAAGAAATCACTGCTGAAGTTGAAGTTGGCCGCATCTACAACGGTAAAGTGACCCGCATTGTTGATTTTGGTGCATTCGTTGCTATCGGTGGCGGTAAAGAAGGTCTTGTGCATATTTCTCAAATTGCGGACAAACGTGTAGAGAAAGTCACTGATTATCTGCAAATGGGTCAGGAAGTACCGGTTAAGGTATTGGAGATCGATCGTCAGGGTCGTATCCGTCTGAGCATGAAAGAAGCAGTGGCTCCTACCGATGCAGCACCACAGTCATCAGTAGAATAAATTTGACGTAAAGAGCGGCGTCCTGTAAAAAGGGCGCCGGCTTATCCCGATATTTTTCTAATTGGAGCCAAAAAGCTAAAATTGGAAGATGAAGGGAAAAGTCCGTTTTGGGCAGGATGCCTGAAACATACAATGTGGGTGGAGTAACTGGGCATTCTGATTAATGTCTGACTTCGGGAGTGGGAAATGAATTCTTTTCTGCGCTGGTGTTATGTTGCGGCTATTTTTTTCCTTGTAGGATGTGGCAGCACTGGGTGGCGTAAAAATGAACTGATTGCTATTCCATTACAACCGACATTGCAACAAGAGGTTATTCTGGCTCGTATGGAACAAATACTTGCGAGTCGGTCACTTACAGAAGATGAGTATGCACAGCTTTTATATGAACGCGGTGTACTGTATGATAGCCTCGGGCTGAGGGCATTGGCACAGAATGATTTTTCAGTAGCTTTGTCTATCCGCCCTGATATTCCTGAAATTTTTAATTATCTGGGAATTTATTTTACGCAGGCAGGTAATTTTGATTCTGCCTATGAAGCGTTTGATTCTGTTTTAGAGCTTGATCCAACTTACAACTACGCGCGAATGAATCGCGGCATTGCACTGTATTACGGTGGCCGCTATCAATTGGCGCAGGATGATCTGCAGGCGTTTTATCAAGACGATCCAAATGATCCCTTCCGTTCGTTGTGGTTGTACCTTGTGGAAGAAAAAATCGATCCTAAGGTTGCAATGACAAATTTGTCGTACCATTTTGACAAAGCGAACCGGGGGCTATGGGGCTGGAATATCGTTGAATTCTATCTGGGCAAAATCAGTGAAAAAACACTGATGGTGCGTTTGCAACAGAATTCAGCGGATAACACTTCGCTCGCTGAGCATCTCAGTGAAACTGACTTCTATTTAGGTAAACATTACCTAAGTCTGGGGGATGAGGATAGCGCAGCTGCGTTATTCAAGCTGACGGTAGCTAACAATGTGCATAACTTTGTTGAGCACCGCTACGCATTGTTGGAATTGGCATTATTGGGCCAAAGACAAGATGACTTATCGGAATCGAACCAACAATAGCTGACGAACATTTTTACGACAGATTTTTAAGTCCACATCCTTAAGAGATGGGGGCTTGTTTGTTCGTTTAATAACATAATTTGAGCCAGTTCACATTTTAAATGAAAATGACAGAAATTCTTTTCACTGTGTTATGTAGACTGGCCGCCACGATTAATGAGGCACCATTACATGACCACTGAGACTGAAATCTCTTTTGCTGATTTAGGTTTATCGGCACCTATTCTTTCTGCACTGGGAGACATGGGCTATGAAAAGCCATCTCCTATTCAACAACAATGTATTCCTCACCTGCTGAACGGCCGCGACGTGCTGGGCATGGCGCAGACCGGTAGTGGTAAAACTGCGGCATTCAGTCTGCCGTTGTTGCATAACATTGATGCTGAACTTAAAGCGCCACAAATTCTTGTGTTGGCTCCTACCCGTGAACTGGCGGTACAGGTTGCCGAAGCATGTTCAGATTTCTCTAAACATATGCGTAGCGTAAATGTTGTCGCACTTTACGGTGGACAGCGTTACGACGTTCAATTACGTGCTCTGCGTCAGGGACCACAAGTTGTTGTGGGAACGCCGGGCCGTCTGTTGGACCACCTGAAGCGTGGAACATTGGATCTGTCCAACCTGAAAGGTTTGGTTCTGGATGAAGCTGACGAAATGTTGCGCATGGGCTTCATCGAAGATGTTGAAAATATCATGAGCCAGATCCCTGCTGAACACCAGACAGCCCTGTTCTCAGCAACCATGCCGGAAGCGATTCGCCGCATTACCCGTCGTTTCATGAATGATCCACAGGAAGTTCGTATTCAGAGCAGCGTGACAAACCGTCCTGACATCAGCCAGAGCTACTGGTCTGTTTACGGTATGCGTAAAAACGAAGCACTGGTACGTTTCCTTGAAGCAGAAGATTTTGATGCTGCGATCATTTTCGTGCGTACCAAAAATGCAACGCTGGAAGTGGCTGAAACGCTGGAGCGTAACGGTTACAACTCTGCGGCACTGAATGGTGACATGAACCAGGCCCTGCGTGAGCAGACACTTGAACGCTTGAAAGATGGTCGTTTAGATATCCTGATTGCAACTGATGTTGCTGCCCGTGGTCTGGATGTTGAGCGTATCAGTCTGGTTGTTAACTATGACATCCCAATGGATGCAGAATCCTACGTACACCGCATTGGTCGTACAGGCCGTGCAGGCCGTGCGGGTCGTGCTCTGCTGTTCGTTGAAAACCGTGAACGCCGTTTGCTGCGTAACGTCGAACGCACCATGAAGCTGACTATTCCTGAAGTTGAACTGCCAAATGCAGAACTGCTGGGTCAGCGTCGTCTGGAGAAATTTGCGGCTAATGTCCAGCAACAACTGGAAAGCAGCGATTTGGATCAATACCGTGCACTGTTGTCTAAATTGGGTACGGATGAAGAGCTGGATATGGAAACTCTGGCTGCTGCCCTGCTGAAAATGGCACAAGGTGAGCGCCCACTGATCCTGCCACCAGATCCAGTTCGCCGCCCTCGCCGTGAATTCAACGACCGTGATGACCGTCGCCGTAATGGAAATGGTTTCGGTGATCGTGACAGAGGTGACCGCGGTGACCGAGGTGATCGTGGTGACAAAGGTGACCGTCCGCGTCGTGAACGTCGTGATGTGGGTGATATGGAACTGTATCGCATTGAAGTGGGCCGTGATGATGGTGTTGAAGTTCGTCATATCGTGGGCGCAATTGCTAACGAAGGCGATATCAGCAGCCGTTATATTGGCAATATCAAACTGTTCGCGACTCACTCCACGATTGAGCTGCCAAAAGGAATGCCGGGCGAATTATTGTCTCACTTTACCCGCACTCGCATTCTGAACAAGCCTCTGAACATGCAGTTGATGGGTGATGCACAACCATTCGAGCGCCGTGAGCGTCGCAGTGGTGGTGGCCGCAACGGTGGTGGCAATGGTCAGCGTCGTGATCGTGATAATGCAGGCAACAATGGCGGCCGTCGTTTTAATAACGAACGTCGTGGTGGCGGTGAGCGTGGTTCTTTCCGTGGCCGCAGCAATGATGATTTTAATGGCGGTGCTCCACGCCGTCGTCAAAGCAACAGCAATAGTGCGAGCAACGCATAAAAACGCATAAATAAGTCACCCAATAGCCCAAGCGACGAATAATGTATTCGTCGCTTGAGTGGCCGGGTTAGCTGCGGTTTTGAAAAATGCCGGAAATAAAGCCCTTTCTTTCATCGGAAAGGGCTTTTGTTATGTGTTCCGTTTGATATTTATAGAGAATATGAAGCTATGTATGAATGTAGTTTTATGGGGTGGAAGGGGATTGATTTAGCTCCATTTGATAGGGAATCGCTTATTTAATTGCGCCTTAACTTCTTCATCTGAAAGTAAGTGTTCACCTTCATAGATGACGGCTTCATTGATATAGCCACGGAAACTGATGTGTACGACTTCTGTCAATATCCGTTGTTCCACAGAACATAAACCGCCTTCGCTTTTCTCCAGAGGATGGATAATGATCCGATTTCTCCAATCTAAAAACCATCTGAGCCCTTTTCGGAAGTGATGCCGTCTCAGTAATTTGACTAATTGACGGTGGGCGTCATGAAACTCACCAATCAGCAAACGGGACGAACTAAAGTTTCCTTCAATCTCAAATTCTTTCTGGGTATTAATGTTTTTCAGGATCATCCTGTTTGTCTTTATCTTAAGATAAAAATATATCAAGCGTTTTTCCTTGTCAGAATTGAATGACATATCAACACCGAATTTTTGGGGCAAAATTGCCACAATCTTATGTTAGAAATCAGATATGAAAGAGACAATCGCCACCAGTTGGCTACTCTGTAATTCAGCTAAGTTTTCCAACCATTGCTTCAAGCTTCAACGTCATGTTTCAATGCAGTGCGCTTTATATCATATTTCCTTTTTGCTCAATGTGAATAACCGCCGGGATATCCAGGCTATTTGTTAACATCTTTTGTGAACTGTTTATCTCCTCACTGTGAAAGAAAATCTCACTGTAAAAGAAAATCGTCAGTCACAAGTCGGTTCGAATATGTGACATATAGCGCATGTCGTTATGGCGCAGGTAGTTATGGTGCATGTGGTTATGTGGTTATGTGGTTATGTGGCTATGGGTGGCTGTGGTCATACATAAAACACTGCTATAAACGGCGCGCGCAATATCTTGGTGGCGCGGTACATCATGCTTGCCTGTAGAGGAACGGTGCAAGTCAGGCTACCCGTTGAAGCAGGAACTCAGCGAGTGAGTTAAACAGTTCTGAACATTGTAGGAATTTCCGTTCCTTAGTAATTTAGTCCTAACGCCTCTTTCAGGGGTTTCAAATAACGACGGCTAACCGGGATCTGTTCATTATTCCTCAGCACCAGCTCTGCTTGCCCGCTTTCCCCAAACACAATTTCTCGCAAATGAATCATGTTGACCAAATATTGCCGGTGACAGCGGATCAGTGACGTACGGCTTTCCAGTGTACGCAGAGTCAACTCCGTAAAACCCTCTTGCCCGCTGGCACTCATCACATATACACCGCTCAGGCGGGAAGTGACATACAAAACATCATCCAGCGGCATCAGCCATATCCGGCTGCGGCCTGTGCAAGGAATATATTTCAGTTGCTCATCTTCGCGTTGTAATTCCGCCAGATTCTGCTTCTGATAACCAGAACGCAGCCGTTGTAGTGTTTTGCTCAGCCGCCCTTTTTCCAGCGGCTTCAATAAATAATCGAACGCATGTTCTTCAAAGGCTTGCACTGCATATTCATCAAAAGCCGTCAGAAAAACGATATAAGGGCGATGCTCCGGATCGAGCATTCCTACCATTTCCAGACCGGTAATGCGGGGCATCTGGATATCGAGGAAAACGACATCCGGTTTCAGGCGATGGATAGCACCAATGGCTTCTACGGCGTTGGCACATTCCCCCATGATCTGAATATCTGTTTCTTTTTCCAATAGACAACGTAGATTCTCACGAGCCAACGGCTCATCATCAACAATCAATATATTCATCTTTACGCTGCCTCTTTAGCCTCTTTTTCCAATGGTAAACGTAAAATGACACGGGTAAATTCTTCTGATTGGCAATGAACACTGATGCCATACTGCTTACCATAACGAAGCTGTAGACGTTTATCTACCAGACTCATCCCAAGTCCATCTCCTGCATGTTTGGGACAATAAAGCCCCGCATTATCTTCTATCTCTACTGTTAGCAAATTATCTTCCTGATAAGCTCTGATGGTAATCTTTCCTATATCAAGCAACTGTGATGTACCGTGTTTAATGGCATTCTCTACCATGGGTTGCAGAGAGAATGCAGGTAATTTTGCCGTGCTCAGGAATTCTGGTATCTCTATGGTGACTTGAAGGTGTTCACAGAAGCGCGCCTTCTCTATTTGTAAGTAAGCATTTACATGCTCTATTTCATTCTCCAGTGTGGCGATTTCTTCCGGCCGCTTCAAATTTTTACGGAAAAATGTTGAAAGATATTGTACCAATTGGCCCGCTTGCTGTTTATCCCGTCGGATCACTGCCTGTAATGTATTCAGGGCATTAAATAAAAAGTGAGGGTTCACTTGCGCATGAAGCAGCTTCACTTCTGATTGCAGTAAAGATTGCTTATTGCGTTCATACTGTCCGGCAAGAATTTGGGCAGAAAGCAAACTGGCAATACCCTCACCCAATGTTCGGTTGATTGAGCTGAATAAACGATTTTTGGCCTCGTAAAGTTTGATGCTGCCGAGCACTTGCTGATTTTCCCCTCGCAAAGGGATCACCAGAGCAGAGCCAAGTTTACAAGTTGGGTCAAGAGAACAACAATAAGGAGTCTCATTACCATCAGCATATACGACTTCATTGTTTTCAATGGATTGGCGTGATTGCGCCGAAGCTATGGGCGTTCCGGGCAAATGGTGATCGGAACCAATGCCGATAAATGCCAGTAATTTTTCCCTGTCAGTGATAGCGACAGCGCCTATTTCCAGCTCCTGATAAATCACTTTGGCTACACGCATACTGTTGTCTTCGTTGAACCCCTTACGCAGTATGCCTTCTGTGCAGACAGCAATTTTCAGCGCCTGAGCAGAAAAAGCACTGGTATATTTTTCGAAAATAGCGCGTCTATCCAACAAAATGCGAATAAACATGGCGGAGCCAATACTGTTAGCGATGATCATGGGAGCCGCGATATCTTTCACCAAACTCAGCGCTTCATCGAAAGGGGTAGCCAGTAGCAAAATTATGCCCATTTGGGCGCATTCAGCGAAGAACGTCACAATGGCGGCTGTCCAAGGATTCAATAACTTATTAATCTGCCCCCGCTTCATGAGATAACTGTGTACCAGGCCACCCAACACGCCTTCCACAATTGTGGATACCATACAACTGAATGCAGTCATCCCTCCGAGAGAATAACGGTGCAACCCTCCGGTAAATCCCACCATTGCCCCTACCGTTGGGCCGCCGAGAAAGCCTCCCAGTACCGCACCGATAGCTCGGGTATTCGCGATGGAATCATTGACGTTCAGCCCGAAATAAGTGCCCATAATGCAAAAAATGGAAAAAACAATGTAGCACATCAACTTGTGTGGCAAGCGTACAGTAACTTGCAGCAAGGGGATGAATAGTGGTGTTTTGCTCAGCAGCCAGGCGATGACCAGATAGACACACATTTGCTGAAGCAATAACAACACGAGGTTAAATTCGTACATATTTTTATTGAGTGATTAATAAATTGAATCAGCCATTATCAAAGGTGGAATTTAGCCTCGTCAATAGGACATTGGCAGATAGAGTGTGCCAGAAGTTGGCAAGGGATTGGTAATAAATCAACCAATATCAGTGTGGGGAAGGTGATCCGCCCAGATCAGGGCGGATATTTTCGTCAGTTTTTTTCGCTAATCGCCAATAAACAGATTATTGCTTACAGGTCACATAATCAGTGACATCTTCATCAATGACATGCGCGTATCCATCGCTGATGTTCACGGCATAATGGGCAGTTTTCCCTTTATCATTAATTGCCGGTGTTGAAGTACGATAAGAGCGGTGTTGTGGCCAGCCGAATAGCTCATGAATTCTGTTTTCAGGATAGGTCTGGTACAGACTCAGTAATTCGTCTTTTGTCGGTACAGTATCGGTTTCCTTCTTACAGAACCAATTGGCGCCTGTATTCATGCGGCGTGGCCAGATTTCACCATACTCAGTAATAATAGTTTCATGCCTGTGATCTCCATTCTTGACTATCTCAGTTTCCAGTAGTGGGCGTGTGAAAGTCATACCATTAACGGTGATCGTATCAGCCATATGTCCCCAAAAGTTTGCCACATCAACATCAGGGCTGGTTGCAACCGTGAAAGTGACATCTCTCGTCTCAGAAGGTGCCGTGCCATCTGCTGTGACTGACAGTGTCGTTTTTACTCCAAGCCCGAACGGATCTGCCACGGGAAGAGAAAGTACACCTTGATCATCGGTATAAGCTTGTGTTTCTCCAAGGTTGCCATTGAGCAGTATTGTGATTTTCTCATCATGCTTCTGACGGTTCATTGCCTGAACAGCTTTCACGTTGACAGAGACATTTCTGACTGACTGCCCGTGATTGAATGTTTCTATTTTCAGGGTAATTGGCTCATCTCTTTTGACTTTCGTGTCACTCATCGTGACTGTCATTTTATCGGCAAGCCCTCTGACAGTGCCGTTTTTCCCGCCATCATGAGTATGATTACCTTGTCCGGCACTCATGCTGGTATCAACGACTGCCGTATTACCGGTGAGCCCAAGCTCATTCTGAGCCTGTACTGCAATCTCTTTTACTGTTCCTGCATCTTCCAGAGTCAGGGTATAGTCAGGAATTTTGCCGGACTCAGAGATGATATGACCTTTGGTGATATCAGTATTCCCCTTATTGCCCCATATATAGCGCGATTTATCTACCGTATCGCCATGATTGGCGTCAAAGGTATAAATCGCACTCAATTTTTGCCCCATCTCTAACTTACCAACGAGAGCCAGATTTTTGACAATGGGGGTATTAGGATGCACGAACGCGATTTCAACCGGTTTGATGGTCACACCGTGTACTCGTGGTGTAATTTTCAGTATTCCGGTCTTTTTGCCTGCAGTAAGCTGGGACTGGTAAATACCTGGCTGAGACTCTTTCATCGCTTCGATTTTGGGATCGCTGCCTTCCCCGCCTAACCCGCTGGTGGTTAAGGTAATATCTGAGGCCTGCCCGCGGACAGGATTTCCTTCTTTATTTTTCAGTGTCAGTATGAGAAGCGTATTTGAATGCCCATCAGCGATTAATTTTTTATCTTTTGCTGTAAAACTAGACTGAGTGGCACTGGCTTCTTCACTCAATACTTGCAGTTGCATTTCTGCTTGCTTGGAAGCATTTCCTTTTTTATCGTAGGCAATCGCGTCTACGGTGTAGGTATTGTTTCCCTGCGCTTGGTATTCAGGCAAAGTCAGTGAGTAATGTATTCCATCCTGAGATTTGATTATGCCGCCGTTGGCAAATAGCCTTGGGGCATTCCACTGGATCTCTTTAAGCCCATATTTGCTCTTGATGCTAATATGAAGAGGTTTGGTATCTCCCTCATAACCGATCAGAGAATTATCCATTGTCAGGGAGATGACTTCACGTTTACGGTACTCCAAAACGATCTGATTATTGCGATCGACTAAATCGTAACGACCGCCTTGCAGGGTGCGCTTGAGTGTGACTGCATCCGGATCAATCTGTTTTGCCCACGGAGTACCGATTTCATAATTCAGTTCCACATTGAATTGTGTTTCCCCATGACCTGATCCCGCTTGCTTGCGGTCAATTTCGAAAGTCAGTAAAGGAATAGGGGTATAATTAATTCCCGCTGTAAAAGCAGACGGATTTTTTCCCCGGTGATCTTTATTGATTAATCCGACTTCATCCCCGAAATAGTGCTCATACACTAATTTCCCGCCAAGTTGAGGCAAAGAAGGGACATAGCCTTGTGCCCTCAGATCGAAACCGTTGGCAGGGCGCTCATCATAATCTGTCAACATGCGGGATTCTTTCCAGTGACTTAAACGCAAGTAACTGTTCACGCCTAATTTCAGATAATCACGGGCATATTCTGCACCAAGGCCAAAACGAGTATTATCACCGGTTAAGTCATGGTCAAGAAAAGCATTGTAACCCAGCATCCAGTCATCAAAAAAATGGCGTTGCCCGACGCCGACATTAAAAGTACTGCGTTTATCGATACGGCGCAGGCCAAATTGGGTGAAAGCCATTTGAGAGCGAGTATCATGCAAAGGCAAAAGCATATCGAGCTGGCTGCCATTTAAATGACCATGATTGTCGATATTGGCTTGCACACGGGCTGTACCATAGCGCCCTAACCAATTTTGAATTTGTTGATTGGCTTCTCCCATTGCCAGATGACTCAACTGACTTGTTGCACTATGCTCAATATTCCCATGGGATAATAAACTCCCCAGCCGGGAAGCTATTTCAGCCAAGCGACGAGGCTTTTCATCGGTAGCGGAAGCCTGACTGAGTGCCGAATAATTAAAAGGCAAAAATTTATTGGTTCGGGGGTTAGGGACATCAATCTCGCTGCCGGCACCAAGAGCGATAAAAGGTTTATCAAAGGTACGCAGTTGATTGATCTTTTTTAAGTCGTCGACGGTTAAACCATACCGCTTGGCAACAATATTGACTGTTTCCCCTGATTTTAGAATATACGGCTCTGTTGATAATGTGCGTATTTCATTTTGAAAAGTCGTTTGTGTTTCTGCATTAGCAATAACAGGATTCAATGCGCAAGCAACCGGAAATACAAGTTGGGTGACAATGTTTACCCAAGCTACACGTTTTAGCAAATATTGCTGATCCGGTAGCCACGGCTTATCGAATTTTTTGTTCATAGATATAAACCTGCAACAATAAAAATATCAGGCGACGGCCAGAAATAACCCATGTGTTTTAGAATATTGTCTTCTGTTTGACGTCAATCATGCGTCGGGCTTTCAGGAAGAAAGCATCACGTCATTACGGATTAAAAAAATGACAACATGACATTGCCTGAACTAAGATTTTAAAAAATGGTTAATGAATATTGCTTGGCAATTAACGAGTAGATTTTTGATCTGCATTTTCCTGATTATCAGGTTTTTTATTCCACCATAAAATCATTTCTCGATCAATAAAACTTTATTTATTGATTAGTGAAGTTTAAAAAGGAAGTTGATAAGAAAAGGGGCGTTGGATCTGGTTTTAAGTTATCTTGATAATAAAAGTGCCTTTAATTTGATTAATTTTGCAAAAACAAATAGTTATTATTTTACTTTGGATTACTCAGGTACTCTGTGTCTGGTTAAAATAAAAACAGTATAAAGTATAAGAGAATATGAATTGTTGCGAAATTGTTTATTTTTCTTGGTATGTTTCGATTTACCTCTCTTTCTAAACATAGGAAAGTAAACTGATGTACAGTTATCGTACTGCATATCAGGACGATTAATTTAAAATTGGAGGCAGGATTAACTATGATCAATTAGTTATTATTTTGTTTTTTGTGATTTAGATATTATTTATATTCTGCAAAATCGCATACAGGTCATATAATTATTGAAGTTTAAATTTTAATAAGGTCGATCAAAAAATGATCTTAAATTCATTATTAACTGATATTTCTTTATCAGGAGGGAGCTTGTTGCCGCAAGAATGATAAACATAAAGATATTCCTATTATGCCAGTGTTTTTTCAGAATTAAATTATGAAGTTGGAGTTGTGCTGGGTTCGTTTTATTGGAGATATCTCATGAGAAAATACATCACACAGGACGAATGGAAGCGTGTTTTTTCTGTATTAACTAATTCTGTAAATAAAGAGCGTGATCAGTGTTTATTGTACTTGACTTATATTCATGGCCTACGTGTGAGTGAGTTGATTTCATTAAAAATCTCTGATATCGATATTGCAGGAAAAACCATATTTATAAAGCGATTGAAAAATGGTTTCTCGACAACGCACCCTATATCAGCAACGGAACAGAAACTTCTATTGAAATGGTTGCAGGTCAGAGATGACAATAAGATATACAGGGCTTCTTCCTGGTTATTTCCTTCACGTAAAGGAGGAAAGTTATCGCGTCAGTGGATATATGTATTAATGGGGAGATATGGGGAGCAAGCAGGATTGACAATCAAATTACATCCTCACAAGTTACGGCATTCATGCGGGTTTGAGCTGGCTAATCAGGGGCTGGATACCCGGCTGATTCAGGATTATTTAGGCCATCGGAATATACGTCATACCATGCATTATACCGCCAGCAATCCAGAACGTTTTCAAAAAGCATGGCAACATACTGAAAACTTAAAAATTAATCATGGTAAATATATCACGCCTTAATTATTGGTAAAATCTGTTCAATAATCAGGATCTAATATCTAAGGTTCAATAACTCAGTCTCAATAGCTCAGTTTCAATAGCTAAGTTTCAATCACTGTGCCTGTATTTTACCTGAAATGACCACTGTCAAGGCTTAGGGGAACACCACATATTGCATATTAAATAGTTTGAACAGAGTAGATATCCTAATAATAGATAAAAATGGGGTGATCACGGTGATCTCCCTTTTTTTTATCTTATTTATCTGAACGTCATAATAAAAAAATGGAAATGCAATGATATTGACGGTATGGATATGTTTAGATTTCTATTGTTTACTATTTTATTTTGATTATTATATTCTGTTATGATTTTTATATTTAATATAAAAATTTAATGATACAGAAATGATGTTTATTTTTTATTCTGCATTGGTGTCGGGTTAATAAGTTTTTGTAGATAGAAATATCTGAATAATATTCTTGAAAAGACAAAACTGGGCGCATTTATTCTGCCGGTGATGATATAAATATATTAAAGTTTCTTTTAATAACGGTACAGCTGTAGTATGTCTGTGCATCTATTCAATCACCTTATTCGGCGATTAGATTTTATTGGTTTTTTTATTGCCGATCTTTCTTTTTTATGTAAATGGATATTAATGCTAATCTATATTTTTTGATTATTATCATAAAGAAAATAATAACATTGTATTACAAGTTATTCATACTGATGCGTTGGTTATTTTGTGATTGATAAATCGACACTTGGTAATAATTGTCATTTTCATTTATTGCTTTATTTTAATTCGATGATTTGTATTATCTTGGTGCTATCATCTGCATGATGGCGTGTTAATTGAAATATGCTAAAATTCATATTTCAGGTTGACATTTTGGTGAAGTTGTGAATTTTTAGTGTTTTTATGGGAATTTCATTTTTGTCAATGATCAAGCGCACGGATTTCTAAAAAGAATGTTACTCAATAGTGTCACACTACACTGTTAATTTTACATATACCCATTGTCTTTCAAGTTGCCGTTTCACTGGCGACGCTCATTCACCTCAGTCACCGTTTTTATCAACATGCGGTTTGCTGTGGCTCTTGGGAGCCGCGCCCTTATCGTTGCGCTGCAACTTGAAATCCATTGGGTACAGAACTTAGTACCTGATAGTACGCTTGGGACTTACAGAACATAATGAAGAAAAGAACACTTTTCACAATATTATTAATTATTTTCCTGATCGCAATGGCGGTGCTTTTCCGTTCTCACAACCAGAATTTGTTGTTGCAGGGCGAAGTTGATGCACCCGAAGTCATTATTGCTTCCAAAGCCTCTGGTCGTGTGGTTGCGCTCCATGTTGGGCGGGGAGATGACGTTAAGGCGGGGCAACTGATGGTCAGTCTGGATAGCCCGGAACTGGATGCAAAAGTTGCCGGAGCACAAGCTGCCCGTGATCAGGCAAGAGCAAAACTTGAACTCTCCCTGCATGGTACCCGTGAGGAGAGCATTCGTAACTTAGAGTCTATTTTTGCGCAGGCCCAATCCGCATACAAAAATGCACAGCGTGAATTTGAGCGCATGAGCAATGTGTCAGTTAAAGGTTATGTTTCTGCCAGCGCATTGGATAGTGCACGTAATACACGTGATGTTGCCTACCAGAAAATGCTGGGCGCTAAAGCCGAGCTGGATGCAGGGAAAAATGGCGATCGCATTGAATTGCGTCAACAATATCAGGCGGCAGTGAATGAAGCGGAAGAGAAACTGCGTGAATTGAAAATCCAGGGTAATGACCTACAGGTAAAAGCGCCTGTTGATGGTGAAGTCGGGCCATTACCCGCAGAAGTTGGCCAGCTTTTTAATGCCAATAGCCCGTTGGCGACATTGGTTCGCGTTCCACAAGCTTACTTCGTTTATAACTTGCGTGAAGATATTCTGGCGAAAGTGCGTAAAGGGGACAAAATCACACTGCGTATACCTGCTCTCGATAAAGACGTTGAAGCCGAAATCCGTTATATCGCACCCATGGGCGACTATGCGACAAAACGCGCCACCCGTGCGACAGGGGATTTTGACCTGAGAACTTTTGAGATCCGGTTATACCCGTTGCAACCCGTTGATGGGTTACGTCCGGGTATGAGTGCATTATGGGACTGGGATAAATAAGGTTGTGGCCTGATGAACAGAAAATTTGCGTGGCGCAGTTTTGGACTGGCGTTCACGCGAGAACTTAAGGCTGCACTTCACAATCCGGTATTTCACTGGCTGAGCTGGTTATTTCCTTTTTTGCTGTTTATTTTGATCAATGCAAACTTTTCGGAAGGAACATTATTCAACTTGCCAGTGTCGGTTGTGGATAATGATCAGAGTACGTTGTCCCGCACCCTGATCCGTGACTTGAATGCGGCGCCCCATGCGAATATCAAATCTTATGACAGTAACCTGCCGGAATCTCTGGAGCGTCTGAGCCGCGCAGAAGATTATGCATTGGTTTATTTCCCTGAGAATTTTGAAAAAGATGCGTTAAGTGGCAGGCAGCCCACGGTAAGCGCCTATTACAATGCCCTGTTTTACGGTGCCGGGCGTTATTCCATTCAGGACTTCAGCGGATTGATGGCTGAGGCAAATGCAAAATATCGTGCAATTATCGCATCAGAAATCGGTCAACAACTGCCTCCTTTAGCCAAGGCCACGATGTCCTATGACAGCTTGTTCAACGCCAGTGGCAGCTATATTTATTACCAGCAATTTGCGGCAATCATCCATTTATTGCAGCTTTTTGTGGTAACGAGCACCATTTATACAATGTCCAGAGATAAGCAGCTTTTGAAAACAAAATCTGTCGTGGGGGCATTGTTGGGGAAATTAGTGCCCTATACCTTAATTTTTACCCTGCTATTAATCTTGGAAATCACTGCACTGGTTGTTTTTTCTGATGCGAAAGTGACAGGCAATCCCCTGTATATGCCAATTGTCGGATTTTTCTATGTTATTGCGGCACAAAGTATTGGGTTGCTGTTATTTACGTTTACCAGCAGCGCCATTACTGCTTACTCCCTAATCGGTATGCTGGTGAGTATTGCAATGGCCTTTTCCGGCATGGTTGTGCCTGAACTCTCCATGGTATGGCCTGCAAGGATCATTTCTAACCTCGAACCCTTGACTCATGCGTTGAATGCTATGTTCGACATCTTTCTGAGGGAAGTCTCTTTACACGTTATTCTGCATGTCTGCCTGGTATTGCTAATCTATCCTGCGGTCTGTGGTTTCTTGATCCGCAATCGCTTATGGGTGCGTCTTACTCAATCAGAAGGAGCTGCATGATGGCGGATAATAATGGACGAGTTAACTGGACATTGTATTGGCAGACATTTCGCAACGTCTTTCTCGGGATGCTGGAAAAACCCCTCTGGCTGCTCTTGATCATCTCGCTGTGTATCATGAGTCTGGTGTATGTGCGCCCTTCTTTGTGGGATTTGCCGGTGGCAGTGATCGATCAGGATCACAGCCACATGAGCTGGGCATTGATCCGCCGGATTGATTCTACAGCGAAAGTTGAAGTCAAGGGCTATAACAATCTCGATAATGCGCGTCAGGACATGCTCCTGAGAAAAATTTTTGCCATTATTATCGTGCCCGTCGATTTTGAAAAACACCTGTTGAGCGGAATCAACGTCACTGTTCCTGTTTATGGGGATGCAACTAACCGTCTTGCAAATGGGCAGATACAACAGGATCTGGCATTAGCTTATCAGCAACTTTTATCAGAATTTAATGGCGCGCTGCTATTAAAAGCGGGTTTCAGCACAGAACAGGTGAAGCTCTTACTACAGCCAATTCGTGGAGAAACAATCGGGTTATTTAATCCGGGCATCAGCTATGCCGCGATAGTTTTTCCCGGTTTGTTAGTGATGCTTTTGCAGCATTCTTTATTGATTGCGAGCATCCGTGTCAGTGTGGCGATAAGGGGAACACCTAAAGGTAAGCCACCGCTGCCCGTTTATTTAGGGGCTTTGTCTGCCTTAATTCCCATCTGGCTGTTTTTGTCGGTGATCTTTTTTGTCTTGTGGCCGTGGGTATTGGGATATCGGCAAGATGCACCGATTTATCTCCTGTTGCTACTGACATTCCCATTTTTGCTGGCGGTACTGGGGCTGGGCAAACTGGTGACGGAATGTTTACGCAGTGTGGAAATGATCTACCTGACACTGGCTTTTATCACGACACCGATTTTCTACATTTCGGGGACAATCTGGCCGATTCAGGCGATGCCCGATTGGGTACGGATGATTTCATCGGCATTGCCATCCACTTGGGCGACAAAAGCTATCGCAGGCATCAACCAAATGGGTTTGCCATTGCACAGTGTGTTCAAGGATATTGGCATGATGCTGTTGCTTGGGGTGATATATATGATTCTGGGCATTTTGGTCGGCATGTTGCGCAATGGGGAATTGCGGGGCGTTACCCAGCGCATAAAACGCTTTTTCATTCATGACTGATAAAGAATATATCATCTGTAAGATACCGCCGGGTATTGAGTCGTCATTGAGTATTGTCGCGAGTTGGGCAATGGGATGCTTTGATTTGAAGCATTATTGTGTTCACTTTTCTTGTGTTTCCCCTGTAGACGTTTTGCTGCAAGGGATTTATTATCGATTCTTGATGTAGGATCGGGGAATACAGCAGGATCTTGGCAGAATAGCGCGTCACTTTGCATTAAAAGGAGTCTGAACTGTGCTAAGTAAAATCCACTCCCATTTGGTCGTTCGACAGTATGCTAGTGAAGACGTCAGTTTGAGTGGCGACTTAAATGATTTCGTCCTCATTGCTGCTCGTCGTGAAGATCCCGACACTCTGTTTTTTCAGCACCGTTTACGTATTGAAGGAAACACAGAATTAGGACTGCATGTGAAAAATCTGATGGATTCTATTGAACTGGAATCTATGCCATCCATCCTCCGTTTTGGTGTATTACGGTTAGCCGAATTTATCAAAGCGGGACAGAAAGAGGGCGTGGATCAGCACGATCGCGCATTATCATCATGTTAATTAGGGTAGAAATTCCGGTCGATGCGGTAGGGATTGATGCTCTTTTGCGTCAGTCTTTTGAAACATCGGCAGAAGCTGAATTAATTAATCAATTAAGAGAAGATGGCTTATTGACATTGGGCATTGTTGCGACTGACGATGATGGTCATGTGATTGGTTATGCTGCTTTCACGCCAGTTGATCTCAATGGCGAAGATCACCAGTGGGTGGGTCTGGCAGCATTGGCGGTGGAGGAACAATACCGTCACCACAAATTAAGTGAATATCTGGTCAATGAAGGGCTGGATAGCCTGAATGAATTTGGGTATGGTGCCGTTGTTGTCTTGGGTGAGCCCACATATTATCACCACTTGGGTTTCGAGCTTGCCAATGAGCACCAGCTGTATTGCCAATGGCCTGATTGTGAAGATTATTTCCTGATCTACCCCCTCTCTAATACTTCAGTGGAAAATTGTCGGGGCTTGGTGACTTATCCCAGTTATTTTGAGAATCTGTGGTCACAGTCCGGATAATGGATCATTGAGTGTGGTCTGGATGGGTGAAGAACTTCTCAGGTAAACCCATTGATATTAAATAAGTCATGACACAGAGAGGCTGATTGGCAATCAGCCTCTCTTTTTGTTTTTTACTGAGTTTTTTGACACGGTATTCCACTTTCAATGCAAGGCCTTGGCTCCTGACCAGACTTGTATAAACCAATGTCAACGGTCCTTTTCCCCTTAATGCCTTTGCGCCCTTGCCTGATGTGTGTTGTGTAAACCGACGGGATACATCGGTTGTGATCCCCGTATACAGCGTGCCATCCCGTGTTCTGATGAGGTAGAGATACCAGTTGGGTGTTTTAGATTTCATTATTTATTTTTAATAATTGTTTTAGGCGTAATAACAGATAAAAATTAACTTTGTATTCAATTATAAGTTTATTTGAGTTGTTTTGTTATCGCAATTAATTGAATTAATTTAAATTAATTATAAATATATTAACGATTGACGTACTTATTGTTCAAAAAATTAGAATAACAATAGCAACATTTGCTAATTATCATTTTCTTATCAGGCGTATAACATGCACATCATCACAAAGGATGAACCTTTTTTAAAAAACGAACTAAGGAGTAGAAGATGAAAGCTATTAAAAATATTATGGCAGTTTTAGCTTTAGGTGCTGTTTCATTTGGTTCATTTGCTGCTACAGAGGTTCAGGTTGCTCAGGGAGAAAAAATCGGTGTTGTTTCAGTGGCGGGTACTGAAACATTGGATGCTCTGACTAAAGAATTATCCAAAAAAGCTGATGAAGCTGGCGCAAAATATTTCCGGATTATTTCTGCCTCTGGTCAAAACCAACTCAATGGAACAGCGGAACTCTATAAATAATTTATAGTTTTCCATATAAACCTCATGGTGTGTTAGATTAAATGCAGTAAAAATGGCTGGATGAAAATCCAGTCATTTTGTGTTATCAGTAGATTTAATCACTATATGGGATTAGGCAATGTCAGATAAAAATAATTTAACAATAAGAGAGTATCTTGCTGAACAGCATGTATTTACGCTTTGTACCTCTTCCAGTCAGGATTTATGGTGCGCAAGCTGCTTTTATGTATTTGATGCTGATAGCATGGCACTCTGGTTTATGACTGAAGTCAATACCCGCCACGGGCAGCTGATGCAGAAAAACCCCATTGTTGCAGGCACTGTGGCTGAACAAATCCATAACGTTGCTGAAATCAAAGGTGTTCAATTTCGCGGTGAAGTGATCCCGCTGACAGGTGAGGCGGAAGCTGTGGCCAGAAAGCGTTACTGTCACCATTTTCCTGTCGCTCTGGCAAGCAAGTCACCCATTTGGCAACTTAATCTTAATGAAATAAAAATGGTGGATAATACTCTTGGTTTTGGCACTAAATTGCATTGGCAACGCCAAAATAATTAACGTAAATAGTGAATGACCTGATTGCGGCTACCACGCCAAATTAGTGTGGGATCAGACAACGCCTGCTCAAACTTACCATCAACCAGCACATGAATATAGCGGATGACTTCTTGCTGGATGTCACTTAACTCATTGAAGACATAACCCGTCCACAGCCAGATATCTTTATCCGGACACTCTTCTCTGACATGCTTAACCAGCCTCAGTATGGCGGGAATATTATGGGGATGCAGAGGATCACCTCCGGATAACGATAATCCTTGCCGCCTTATGCGCTGGTCTTTCAAATCAGAAATAATCTGTTCTTCGGTTGCTGGTGTGAAAGCTTGGCCTGAATCCACGCGCCAAGTGCTTTGGTTATAGCAACCACGACATTGATGCAAACAGCCTGATACAAACAGCGTACAGCGGGTTCCCGGGCCATTGACGACATCAACCGGATAATATTGATGATAATTCATGACATTAATCCATCCGACCATTCCTGAGATGTTTCACCCGGCGTTTTACTTCTTCCTGTTTACCTGCATTGAAGGGGCGGGCATCAGGGCTGCCCAAGTAACCACAAACACGGCGGATGACGGAAACATGGGCAGGATCATGATTGCCACATTGAGGGCAGGTAAATCCTTTGCTGGTACAAGTAAATTCTCCCGTAAAACCACATTGGTAACACTCATCAATGGGGGTATTGGTTCCATAGTAAGGAACACGCGAATAGCTGTAATCCCAAACATCTTCTAATGCTTTTAAATTATGTTGCAGATTAGGGTATTCGCCGTAACAGATAAAACCGCCATTTGCCAGTGGCGGATATTTTGCCTCAAAATCCAGTTTATCGTAGGGATTGACCTTCTTTTCTACATCCAAATGGAAGCTATTGGTGTAATAGCCTTTATCCGTGACCCCCTGGACCACGCCAAATTCAGCGGTATCCAGACGACAGAAACGGTCACACAAGTTTTCACTTGGGGTACTGTAGAGACTGAATCCATAGCCGGTTTCATGTTTCCATTGGTCAACAGCCTCACGTAACCGTTTGACAATGGAAAGCGCTTTTTGCTGACGTTGTTCATCATCAAAGAGATGAGGATGGTTGCCATATAACGCATTTATCGTTTCATGGATACCGATATATCCCAACGAAATAGAGGCACGGCCCTGTTTGAAAATCCCGGCAATATTGTCATCCGCTTTCAGCCGAACGCCACAGGCTCCTTCCATATAGAGAATAGGTGCAACACGAGCCTTCGTCTTTTCGAGGCGGGAAATTCTTGTCATCAGCGCTTTTTTAGCCATCACCAAACGCTGCTCCAGAATCGCCCAGAATTTCGCCTCATGACCTTTGGCTTCGAGCGCAATGCGGGGCAGATTAAGGCTGATCACACCTAAGTTATTGCGCCCCTCATGCAATTGCTGACCATTCTCTTCATAAACACCGAGAAAACTGCGGCAACCCATTGGCGTTTTAAATGAGCCGGTCACCTTAACCACTTGATCATAATTGAGGATATCGGGATACATCCGCTTACTGGCACATTCCAGCGCAAGTAATTTAATATCATAGTGGGGATCACCAAATCGGTGATTCAACCCATCACGAATGGCGAAAACCAATTTAGGAAACACAGCGGTCTTGTGGTTTTTCCCCAAACCGGCAATGCGGTTGCGCAGAATAGAAATCTGAATCAGACGAGACTCTTTTGACGTGCCCAGCCCGAAGCCAAATGTGACAAATGGTGTCTGCCCATTGGCGGTATGCAGTGTATTGACCTCGTATTCCAGAGACTGAAAAGCGTCATAGCACTCTTTTTCGGTTCGGGCTTCTGCGTAGGCGGCCTGATCTGCAATTTCCCACTCTTTGGCAATGGCCAGATGTTTGTCATAACTGGCTTTTACGAAAGGCGCCAAGACTTCATCAATGCGATTGATCGTTGTGCCACCATAAATATGGCTGGCAACTTGCGCGATGATCTGAGCGGTGACCGCTGTCGCAGTAGAGATGGATTTGGGCGGTTCAATCTCTGCGTTACCCATCTTAAAGCCATGGGTTAACATACCTTGCAAGTCAATCAGCATGCAGTTGAACATAGGGAAAAAAGGGGCGTAATCCAGATCATGATAATGAATTTCTCCCTTTTCATGCGCCATTACCACATCACGGGGCAACATATGCTGTTTGGCATACTGTCTGGCGACGATCCCAGCCAATAAATCGCGTTGGGTTGGGATGACTTTACTGTCTTTATTGGCATTTTCATTAAGCAGGGAAAAATGATTTTGTTCGATCAGGCCACGGATCTCTTGATCTAGCTGATCGTGCCATGTATGTGAATTCACGGTAAAGCTCCTCGATATATTATCCACAGGCGAAAATGACATGACAGCGTGTTTTGGTTATATGTGGATAATCTTGTGCATAAACACTATATATAGGTGTGTTTAAATATTTAAGCACAATATATGGATTTTTTAATCCAATATACCACCCACAAAGTTGATCTGAGACAAAGAAAAGGAAAATTGTCAGGAAAAGGGAAAAGAGGGAAGGAAAAAGAAAAATGGCTGGCCCGAAATAACAACCCTGACACAAATATGTTCAGGGTTGTGGAAAACAGAAATCAGCGGCGGACAGCCATCGCTTCGATTTCGATTTTCACATCTTTTGGCAGACGGGCCACTTCAACACATGAACGTGCAGGGAATGGCGCATTATGCTCATTAAAGAATGCTTCATAAGCCGCATTTACTGTTGCAAAGTCGTTCAGATCTTTAACGAACACAGTGGTTTTTACGATATCAGCGACTTTCAGGCCAGATTGCTCGATGATCGCTTTCACATTTTTCAGAGACTGGCGGGCTTGAGCGGTAATATCGTCAGGGATAGCACCGGTTTTCGGATCGACAGGGATCTGACCGGAAGTGATCACCATACTGCCAAGATCAACACCCTGAACATAAGGGCCAATTGCCGCTGGGGCATTATCGGTATGAATAGAACGTGACATTAGAAACTCCTGTTTAGCGTCTGAGTAAAAAATTCGATGAGATCGCCATTATAGTGATCTCAAATCCGGTATCAATTGATACCGGATTTGACTATACGGGTTTGAGCTATCGCTGTATTAGCTGCGCATGGCAGTTTAGGCTGACGATTAGTCGTTCTTGATAACGGCTTGGCGATCAAATTCTTTTTCACAATATTTACAAAGCAGTACAACATCATTTTTTGCTTTCAGCACGCGGAAACTGCTGTTGACCGGCTCATTGTGACTGATGCAGTTGCTGTTTGGGCAAACAAGAATACTGTCGATGCATTCTGGCAGATTGATTGGCATCTTATTAACCACAACATAGTTTTCAATATTATTGATTGTGGCATGGGGAGCATATATAGCGAGCTGGTTTGCCTGCTGTTCCGTCAGGAAAGTATTTTCAATCTTGATCAGATCCTTTCTGCCCAAATGATTGGAAGGCAGATTCAGGCCGATGGTAATGCGCTGGTCTGTTTCAGTCAGTTTGAACAGCGATAATAACTTAAAGCCGACATGAGCTGGAATGTGGTCGATAACGGTGCCACATTTAATGGCTTCTACTTGTAGTTGATGATCTTGGGTCATGTTGTGTCATTCCAAATATTAGGAGGATCAAGGAAAACGCCTTATTCTGTCACAGACCATTTGGCATTTCATCTGATTAACCTTTTAATTTTAAAGATGATTTAACCTATTGATTAAATAAAATTTAATGGCATCGGCTTTTGTTGTTAATCTGTGAAAATCTTTCTTAAAATGTACCGTGTTCAAACATAACGATAACGAATTGGATAGTGATTGATACCCTATTTCACAGGTTTCAAATCGTACCTCTCAAAATAGCAGGTTGAAAAATGAAGCAGATTGATACAGATAAAAATCCCGCAGAAAAAATCGTGCCGGAAAAAGATGCTGACTGGTCGCTCATTAATAAAATCCCTATTCATGAATGCCATGAACCTTTAGTTTTCATTACTGATACGGAAAAGTTAAAACAGAAACCGGTCTATTTTCTGGATGGAATAAAAGGCTCGATTGAACACGGCTTAGTAAGGAAAAGTGTTGCGGAAAAATTGACTCTGGTATCACAACTGCTCCCTGACCATTTAGGGTTATTGATATTGGATGGCTGGCGCTCCCGGGAAGTTCAGCAAGCATTGCAGGAGAAAACGCAGGCAGATATTGCAGCGCAATTTGCCGGCTTGCCCCCTGAAGAACAGCAACGGATGTTGCAGAAATTTGTCGCTCCGGCCCCCGTGGATGCGAATCAAGTTCTCCCTCATTTAACGGGAGGAGCGGTTGATGTCACTCTTTTTGATCGGGAAACGGGCCATGCCCTGAACTTGGGGACTGAATTTGATGAAGTGAGTGAGCGCTCTTATACCGTCGCATTAGAAGCCGATCCAGACAAAAATATGCCGGCAACCTTATATCGCCGATTACTGTATCAGGCCATGACGCAAGCAGGCTTTAGCAATTACCCGACAGAATGGTGGCATTATGATTACGGCAATTCTTTATGGGCATTTTATAAAAATCAGACGGCTCTTTATGGTGCGGTAGACTCGAGCATGGCACGATAGACGATAGCGTAATCGATAAAATAACATCTTAGGCAAGATCCCATGATCAACACCCTTATCACTGCCGACAATTCATTGATGCTCTGGGCCTTTATTATGATGACCGTTGCGGCTGCCATTCTGTCTGAACAGCATTTCAAATGGGCATCTAAAATTCCGGGTTCAGTGATTGCCCTGATCATTGCAATTGTGGCTTCAAACCTGCATATCATTCCTGCCGAAGCCCCCGCCTATGATGTTGTCTGGGAATATATCCTGCCACTGGCGATCCCTTTACTGTTATTTAAAACCAACTTACAACGCATTATCAGAGAAAGCGGGCGACTGCTGATCCTGTTTTTGATTTCTTCCATTGCCACCATGACGGGAGCCATCATCGCTTTCCACCTGTTCAGGGCATACATTCCTGAATTGGATAAAATCAGCGGCATGATTTCTGCTTCCTACACAGGGGGCGGTGTTAACTTCGTCGCAATGGCAGCCAAGCTGGACACATCCCAAGGTATGGTGGTATCCACCATCGTCGCCGATAATTTTATGATGGCAGGTTATTTTATTATCCTGATAGTCTTATCTGGCTGGAAAGTGGCGAGAAATATCTGGGGCAGTCCCTATACAGATGAAGTTGAAAATAGCCCCGCATTTGATAAATCCCAAACGATGGCAGCTGCCTATTGGCAGCCCAAAAATATCGCCCTGAAAGACATAGCATCATCGTTGGCATGGTCAATCTTTATCGTGGCGTTGTCATTTCATCTCTCAGCATGGTCAAAAGCCCTGTTGGGGCAACCCAATAATCTTTTTCAGGAGTTAATTTTCAGCCTGATCACCGATAAATACCTGCTCCTGACCACGGTGACGTTTATTATCGTTTCAATATTTAAAGAAACATTCAGCAAACTGAATGGCACACAAGAGCTGGGAACTTATGCCATTTACATGTTTTTTGTTGTGATTGGCATACCGGCATCCGTTCATGCCATCCTCAGCCATGCACCTCTGCTGTTTGGCTTTGTGTTTGTCATTGCCATGATAAACCTGATGCTGACCTTTGCGGCAGGGAAAATATTTAAATTCAGCCTTGAAGAAAATATTCTTGCGTGCAACGCCAATATTGGCGGGCCAACAACGGCGGCGGCAATGGCTATCAGCCGTGGCTGGAATAATCTGGTTGGCCCGATTATGGTGATTGGCACGGTGGGGTATGTGATTGGTAACTACGTGGGCACATTTGTTTATTTTATTGTGAGTCATGGGGGATGATAATAACGCTATTTTCTTCTTTGATAATCTTTGAGGAAAATCAGGAAGGAAATAATTTATAAAATAGGTTGAATGCAATTTATTTTGATGGGTTGAAATTCAGGAACAGTTTGGAAATAGTGCAGAAGGTAATGCAGGAAACAGTGATATATCGGCACCTGATAATATCAAAAAATTGCACATGACGATAAAAGTTTAACACTATGAATCCAATTAAAATCATGTTACTAAGTTCTTTGTTTCTTTCTGCATCCACAAGTTATGCTGCCTTTAATGGCAAGGAAGCGGAACAGCTTGAAATCATCAATCATCACAGTGAAATCAAGCTGAAAAACCTGCAGAGCAGGAAGGACAAATCAGTGGCACATGCAATCACGCTAAATCCGGAAAATAGTGCGCTTATCAAAGAATTGGAAGCGAGCTGGGATAATATGATAGCGAAGAAATGCTTGCTGGAAACGATTGAATCCGCCAATACCGATGCGGAAATAGCAGAAAAAAACGGGTGCCTGATAAAGGAATATGAAGCGGAAGCTATTTATTTTGAAAATATGCTGCCATAGTATCAAGGTTCTATTCTGAGCCTTTTAAAATGGGTGTTTAGGATAAATTATGGATAAGGTGATGGTTCTTTATTTTTTGCATATTATTTAATTTAAATACCCATGTTATTCAATTTTCATTAAATATTATTTTTTAATATAAAAATATAAACGAAGTTAATAATATTATTTTTTTACTATTAAACGATATCAAAAAATGTCGATAAATCGAATCAGAAATACGATTACACTTAACGTTCGGTTTTTTCGCATCATAACAATGGAATAACTACCACAATAAGCGAATAGGAGTATGATTACCAAGACGTGGTCATCGTTTGGCTTCTGATTTTATCGCGAAGCATGGCTGCTTGGTTCGCCCCTATGATTGCTGCGGTGGTCATCCGCCAATGCCAATGGATGAAATCGGCGTTATTGGTTTTTCTGTAACCAATTGGTTTATTTATAAATAATGACCAGTTTGGTGTCGACGACGACATAAAAAAATAGAGATTTTCATGAAATTCAAATCCAAAATAAAACCTTACCACTCAGCGGCTGGTGGTTGGGGATCACTGGAGGCAACAACCCGCTTTGTCTTTGATAGCAAACAAGCCCTGAAAAATATGGTTAACCTGATGCGCATGAACAAGCCCAAAGGCTTTGATTGTCCGGGATGTGCATGGGGAGATGATAATAAAAGCCTGTTCAGTTTTTGTGAAAATGGCGCTAAGGCGGTCACATGGGAAGCAACCCACCGCTATATTGATCGGACATTTTTTGCAACTCACAGCGTCAGTAAACTTTACCAGCAAAGTGATTATTTCCTTGAATATCAAGGGCGGGTTGTTGAGCCGTTGAGCTACAACCCACAAACGGATCACTATGAGCCGATTAGCTGGGATGACGCTTTTGCGCTGATCGCCTGCCATATCAATGCGATGGATAATCCCGATCAGCTTGAGCTCTATACTTCTGGCCGAGCCAGTAATGAAGCCTCATGGCTGTACCAGTTGTTTGGCCGCGTGCTGGGAACGAATAACTTCCCTGATTGTTCCAACATGTGCCATGAAGCCAGCGGTTTCGGCATGTTACAAAGCTTGGGGGTGGGGAAAGGAACAATCCGGCTGCAAGATTTCGATCATGCGGATGCCATTTTTGTCTTTGGCCAGAACCCCGGCACAAACCACCCGCGAATGCTGCATAGCCTGAGACATGCGGCTGAACACGGAGCGCGCATTGTGACCTTCAATACATTGCGTGAACGAGGTTTGGAACGTTTCGCAGATCCACAAAAACCCCTTGAAGTGGTGACTTCAAGGGCGGGAGAAATTAGCCATCGCTACTACCAACCTAAATTAGGTGGTGATATGGCCGCGGTGCGGGGAATGGTTAAGGCGCTTCTGGAAACGCATAATGCACGGCTGGCTGATGGTCAACCGGGCATTTTTGATAGGGAGTTTATTAACACTTATACCAAAGGTGTGGAAGCCTACTTGCAAGAAGTCGCTGAGACAGAATGGTCGTTTATTGAGGCTCAATCCGGATTGTCTGAAACACAGTTGCGGGAAGCGGCGGCGATTTACCAGAACGCAGAGCGTGTGATTTGCACTTGGGCAATGGGGATCACTCAACATAAACACTCTTTGGCGACCGTGCGTGAAATAGTCAATTTGCAATTGTTGTTTGGTCAGTTGGGGAAACCCGGTGCAGGGCTTTGCCCCGTGCGCGGTCACAGTAATGTGCAGGGCAATCGGACGATGGGGATTAATGAACAACCCAACAAGCCTTTCTTGGATAGCTTGGCCGCCCATTTTGGATTCGAACCTCCCCGTGCCCACGGGCATAACGTTGTGGAAGCCCTGAGTGCGATGTTGCGTGATGAGGTTAAGGTGTTGATTGCATTGGGTGGAAACCTTGCGGCGGCAGCGCCGGATAGCCCGCGCACCGAAGAAGCGTTGAAACATTGCGATCTGACCGTGCATATCAGTACAAAACTAAACCGGAGTCATCTGGTTACGGGCAAAAAAGGGGCGCTTATCCTGCCAACGTTGGGGCGTACCGAACGGGATATTCAGGCTACCGGCCCACAATTTGTGACAGTAGAAGACTCTTTCAGTATGGTTCATGCGTCAGAAGGCGTGAATAAACCGCTGTTTGATACCCAGCGTTCTGAAACCTCAATTATTGCAGGTATTGCTGACGCAACGGTTGGTCATCTCGAAACGATTAACTGGCTGGAACTGGCGGGTGATTACAATAAAATCCGCGACCATATTGCAGCAACCATCCCCGGATTTGATGATTTCAATAAAAAATGTGAACAAGCGGGAGGGTTTTATCTCGGGAATGCGGCGGCGGAATTACGCTTTGCAACGGCAAGCCAAAAAGCAGAATTCAGCCATGCGGCTCTGCCGAACACCTTATTTCCCCAAATTGCACTTGCAGACGTTCCTTTCACATTGCAGACCTTGCGTTCCCATGACCAGTACAACACCACCATTTATGGTTTGGATGACCGGTACCGTGGGGTTTACGGGCAACGGGAAGTGTTATTTATGAACCCGGAAGATATTGCACAATCGGGCTATCAGGCCGGTGATTTGGTGGATATCGAAACAATATGGAATGACGGAGTCCCGCGTAAAGTGTTTGGCTTCAAATTAGTGCCTTATTCCATTCCCCGTGGGAACCTCGCCGCTTACTACCCTGAAACGAACCCTTTAGTCCCAATGGAAAGTATTGGGGATGGAACCGGCACACCCACGTCAAAATCTGTGCCAGTGAAACTGTCTCTCACTGAACAGGATAAATCTAAATTTTCTCGCCTTATCTAATGGTTAATCAATAATCAGAAAAACACCCATTCTGGCCCGGCTTAGCCGGGCTGATTAGCGACACCATTTTCATTCTGAATGCACTAAAACGGTTTCTATGAGTTATCCGCCTCTTCCGTTGCCAGATGGCTATCCTGTTTTTCCAATGTATCTTTAATTGTGGATTCTGTATCTGTCGGTTGTCTGGTATGTGACCAGATATATCCTTCAGGGCGTTCGAAATCGACTTCGCTGACGGCATCTTTGCCATGCACTAAGAACTTAACGATAAATGAACAGATTTCAATTTGCGCAGGGCGTTTTCTCCACCGCCATTTTTTCCATTGCCATTGTGGAAATAGACCGACATACCATTGAAGGGCCTTAGGGGACATATGACAGTTGAAGAGTTTGATCCCAACGGGTATTTGTCGGGGAAAATGTTCATTCCAATAATTAAATTTAACTTGTGAATAACGTGTTGCATGAACCTGAAAGAGGCCCCAGGTAAAGATGATTTGCCGTTCACGATCAATGACTGTTAAATGTTCGCGCCAAAAGAAACCAAAATAGAGAATAAAAGGAATAAAAAAACAAAAACATCCCGAATTTTTCTGCATAGTCGGAGACAGTGTAAGTATTTTCACCGAGATAATGATAATGCAAGCGATAATAGAGATAAGCCCAGTCAGGAAGGGGATCATCGACATTCAGCCCCAGGCCATTGATAAATTTAAGCCCGTCCAGTGAAGGGGAAAGGTCATCCCGCAAGTGAAAATTATCGCCGTACTCTATTCTTACGCTTTGCACGTCCTTCAGGATCTCTGGCTCTTCCCAGCCTTTTGTTCGGTTGTAATTCTCAACATTGTGGTTAAAAACGAGAATACACAGCAACAGCGCCAGAAATAATAACGAAAATCGCAGGACAGGCCGGCGGCTGCGCAGAACACAATATCTGTCATTGATACTTTTTAAGGGCGCAAATGCCTTTAATTCCCGCCGATTTTTGGGTTTCATGGGCATTTCCAATAACGCCTTTTCTGCGTCAATGAGATAAGTATGGGACAAATATGCGGATAGTGATGAGGATTTTGTTGCAAGAGAGGGGGAGGGCGCGGTTTCTCCTGCATCTAACGCGGCAAGAATACGGGCCATTTGTTTATCAAAATCACCGGGTTTTCTTTCTTCGCGCCAAAAACGAGAAGGTTTAATTAACCCATAACAACTCTCGGCGATAGCCTCTTTGCCGTTGCAAAGGTATTGAACCATAAAAATATAGGGAGCCAGTGCCTTCTTTCTGATATCTGTCTCATTAAGTGAGATGAGCACATTGGGGCGAAACAGATATTGAAGCAACTTTTGATTTTTATCCTGAGTATATAGCCCTAATGCTGTGATTAATTTAGTTTCTGCTATTTTGTAGTCATACTGAAACATATTGACCTGAGAATAACGGGAAACAAAAACGTTTCCTTTATGCCAAGTAAAAATAATCTGACGTTTTCGATCAATAAAGAGTGGTGGGGGAAGCGGATGGAAATAATAGAGATAAAAAGGAAGCGAAAAACAGATCAGAAGCAGGAGGAACATCAAAATATTGAGGATCTGGTATGTCAGTTTATGTTCAGAGTAACTGTAGCGATAATGAAGCTCAGTCCAGAAAGAACGTGTTTTTTCATCGTCGACATACCGTGCAAACGCCATATTCTCAGGTAAAGTCGGCAGAAGATAATAGTGTTCTCCGTATTTTTTCTTGGCCAGCGTCACTTGAGCTTTAATTTTTTTATAATGATTCAATTGCTGTTCTTCAAAGGCCGTATAATAAAATAAGCCAAAAATCAGAGATAAAATAACGAGAGAAAAGCAGAGGAATTCATAGTGTAAACTCTGTCCTGCACGTTGTATGGAGCAGACATCATCATCAATGCCGGTGAGTGGAATAAATCCTTTCAATGCTGCCTGATCGTACTTGGCAAACGGTATTTTCAGCAATTCTATTTTTCTATCGACAAATGGTTTGGCCGGAATGGCATATTTGGAGATCTTTAATCTTTTAAACCAATTCATGGCAGTGTGTTTTCCTTATTTATTTTTCTGTTTATCCAGCTCCGCCAGAATACTTTCCAGTTGCGCATCAAAATCAGCGGGTTTCTTATCCCTGAATAAGAACAGGGCGGGGAAGCGTTTAGATTAAGAGGGTTTTCACCCGTAAAAGGCGGGCAGGGATACGAGGTTATTTCCAGAGAGCCGGTATCAATTGGCAAGGGTTCACTGATATCTTGCGTATTCAGCACAATAATCGGTTGTTCTCCATAGATTTTTTCAACGTTCAGGATTAATTGTTTTTCCAAATGGCGACAAGTACCCAGATATTGTAAAAAGGGAGTATTTTCTCATATTGGCCTTCGTCAGCCTGTAACGAATGCAATATATGATCCGATAACTGAACCAATGCCTGATGTTGATTTTGGGCATGAGTCAGAGCATGAGCCAAGTAATGCCGCGGCTTTTGCTGTTCTGAACCTTGATAGCTATATGAAAATTCGTCTACCCAAATATGTTCATATTGTTGATGGCAATTTTTTTTCCTTTGCATAAGTGCATATCATCAATTTATTTATCGTCGTAATGTTTATCAATTTGGCGGGTGCTTTTAATTACAGAGTAAGATAACGATGAAAAACTGACGTTATCGAAACACAGGATAATAACTTAATTTTATGGCAGGTTAAAATAAGAAAAGGGCTTTTAAATACACATGTATTTTAAATTGACTATTTATAATTTAATTATTTCATCTTGTTAATTTTTATTTTTATAAAAATAAAAACATGCTTTGAATTAAATAATATTATGACCAAGGGTAATTACCCTCAATCATAATATTAATGGCTATTTATTTTTATTAACTGTCCATAACCACTTCTTCATTCAAGACCAATGATAATAATGCCTGACGGGCGAAAATCCCGTTACCTGCTTGTTGGAAATAGTAAGCATAAGGCGTTTTATCAACATCCACTGTGATCTCATCAATACGTGGCAGAGGATGCAGCACTTTCAGGTTCTCTTTGACGTTTGCCAAGTCTGCCGCGCGCAGAACAAATTGCGCTTTGATATTGGCATATTCTGAAGGATCAAGGCGCTCTTTCTGAACACGGGTCATGTACAGAATATCCAGCTCTGGTAGGACGTCTTCAAAGTTAGTGTGGAGGCTGTAACTGACTTGTTTCTCTTCCAGCATATGCAGGATATAGCTTGGCATTGCCAGCGCATCCGGCGCGATAAAGCAGAAATGGTTGCCATTGAATTTCGCCAGTGCCTGAGTCAGGGAGTGAACGGTACGGCCGTATTTCAAATCCCCGACCATGGCAATTTTCAGGTTTTCCAGCCGGCCCTGGGTTTCCTGAATGGTGAACAGGTCCAACAACGTTTGGGTTGGATGCTGGTTTGCACCATCGCCGGCGTTGATGACAGGGATATCACCGGAAAATTCAGAAGCCAGCCGTGCCGCCCCTTCTTGTGGGTGACGCATCACAATCGCATCGGCATATTGGCTGATGATGGAAATGGTATCTGCCAACGTTTCTCCCTTTTTGCCCAATGACGTATTGCTGCTGTCAGCAAAACCAACAACAGAAGCGCCGAGTCGCTGAATGGCGGTTTCAAAAGAGAGGCGGGTACGCGTGGAAGCTTCAAAGAAGCAGCTTGCGATCACCTTGTGTTTCAGTAATTCAGTCTGTGGATTGGCTTTCAATGCAGCTGCCGTCTGCAATACCAATTCCAGATCTGCGCGGTTCAGATCATTAATTGAAATGATATGCTTGCGATATAACGGATTAGCCATGTGTACATTCCTCTTTTATGACTCGAGCCTTCGACGGGTCGGGCAAAAAAAAGCCCCTCAATTGAGGGGCTTTTTAAATGTTTGGTTAAGCAATGGGAAAAACAATACGCCCACGCTGCCAGCAGACAGTGTTTCGTTAACTTGATGTTTTGTAACGGCCTTGACAGCGCACTCTTTCATGTTTTCTCCCAGCAAATCGTCGCGCATTATACTCACGATAGCATTCACCGCAAGGTTTGCCGGAAGAAATTTTTGTTTTAACGGGTTATATCGCCCAAGGGTTGAAACTATTCGTTTTTATTTGCTTCTATTCGTTTCTGTCACCCAAACTGATGGCCATTCTGTTCAATGCATTCATTAAGGCAATGGCGGCGGTTAAATCAACAATTTCTTTTTCCGTAAAGACGCCATCAAGGCGGATTTTGATCTCATCCAACACATTTTGTCTGGGATTTGTTGTCAGGGCTTCAGCCCATTCCAGCGCCAGTTTTTCTTTTGGCGTGTAAATACTGGAATTGAACCATGCGGGCAGTTTATCCAGTTTTGCTGGTGCCAAACCATGATTTTGCCGGAGCATTTCAGCATGGAGGTGACAACAATAGGCACAGGCATTAATTTGGGATACCCGTGTTTCCACCAGCAGAATCAGTGCCTGATCCAGTTCAGAGGCATGGATTTTTTCATAGCTTTTATATAACGGATGAATGATTTCAGGTGAAACTTGTGCGTAATTCATGGCTATTCTTCCTCTCTTCCAGTTTATACCCAATGGATTTCAAAACTGCTGACCGCTGATCCTTGGGAACAATTCTCGGGAGTCATCGGTAATCTCATGCTTTTTATTCTTCCATATTAAAGGTTAAAACCACCGACTTTAGTCGGTCAGCTTTAGCTGCGATACTGTGTTGCACGGGAGGTGCAACATGGATTACAGATATGGCAGCCACACGGTATTTAATATCGAATATCATTTTGTGTGGGTAACAAAATACAGGTACAAGGTGCTGACGGGTGAAGTCGGTATTCGGGTGCGAGAGTTAGTCCGTCAGACGTGTGAAGCATTTGAAATCAGAATATTAAGTGGTGTCGTGAGCCAAGATCATGTTCACATATTGGTGAATAGTCCGCCGACATTAGCACCCTCAGAAATCATGAGGAGGCTGAAAAGGAGGACAGCGAGTAAGTTGTTTGAGGAGTTTACTCATCTGAAAAAACGCTATTGGGGTCAGCATTTTTGGGGCAGAGGCTATTTTTGTGCCACGGTGGGTCAGTTAACAGAAGAAATGATTGAGGCTTATCTTGCCCACCATTTTGAACCGAACCCAAATGATAATTTCAAGATGGACGATTGACGCATCGTTCAGCCGATGCGTATCCGGACTTTCAGTCCGTTAATCACTAACCCACCGACTTTAGTCGGTGGTTGTTGAGTTTTCGCTATATTTGGTACAAGCGGTAGGCCCAAAAACGGTGAATTTTGATGTACCACGAAATGGATAAACCTCTTGATTTACAGTTAGACCGATTGTCAAAAATATCCTTATCTGAACAAATTCATATTGGGATCACCAAGGCGATTGAAAAAGGGATAAAGCGTCACCCTGTCCAGAACCGCGACAGGAAAATACTACGCTTCCCTACTCTGTGATGATGAAGCCGAAACGCCAGCGAAACAAAATGGCGGAAATGCCACTGAATAAGAGTCTATGGCATTGTCCCGAATGTGGCGTGTGATACCAATGCGGCCCTCAACATCCGACAGAAGGGCATACTGGAATTACAGGCGGCGGGGAGCAGTCACGTTCTCACCGGGAACACGGCAAAATCTTTAGCCAGATCGGTATTGGGGAATATTTCCCGGCATTCCGCCAATAACCGCGGGCAATCTTCAACGCCATAACGTCCGCTGATATGGGTGGCGATAAAGTGTTTTGCCTTGGCATCACGGGCCAGTGCTGCGGCCTGTTTGGTGGTGGAATGGCCCCGTTCATTGGCTTTTTCGGCAAAGGCATCTTCCAATGTGATTTCATGTACCATCACATCAACATTGGCCGCCATTTTCAGGGCTTCCGGCGTTGGTTCAGTATCCCCGAAAATGGCCAGTGATTTACCCCGGATCGGCACACCTAAATAATCTTTACCACAAATGGTACGGCCATCTTCCAGGGTGATTGTGCCGCCTTGTTTTAATGCCTGCATCCACGGGCCACGGGGGATGGCGTCCTGATCCAGTTTCTGGGTATCCAGTGCACCGGCTTTATCATGTTCTTCAATGCGATAGCCATAACATTCCACGCGATGGTTTAAAGCGTAAGCCGTGACTTTCAGCTCACCATCATCAAATAACGGCCCTGCCTGAACTTCGGTAATGTCCAGAGGATAGGTCAGAAAAGAGCTGCTCAGTTGCAGTGAAGTTTCCACAAACTGGCGTATGCCGGTCGGGCCATATAAGGTAAGCGGGTCGGTAGAGCCGCCCATTGAGCGGCTGCACAGCAAACCGGGCAAACCAAAGATATGATCCCCGTGCAGGTGAGTGATAAAAATTTTCTCCAGTTTGGAGATCTTGACCGAAGAATGGAGGATCTGATGTTGTGTTCCTTCCCCGCAATCAAACATCCACAATGCATTGCGGGTGCCCTGCAAATCGAGGATCAGGCTGGTGACGTTACGCTCTTTAGTGGGAACGCCGGCGCTGGTGCCTAAAAATTTCAGTTCCATAGTTTCAGTTCCATAATGTGATTATCCTAACCATGTTGAAGGCTTTCCCAATCCAGACCGAATCGGGCAAGATACTTGCGTAGTCTATCGGCATCATTGGGCCGTTTTTTATGTTGGCGGGAAACGGCGAAAAGTTTGCGTCCCGCTTCCGATAAGCTGGTGGATTCTCGGCAGATCGTAATCACAGTTTCCAGCTGCTGGCGATCGAACAGATCAATGTCGGGCAGGTGGTCAGGCAATAAAGCGGAGTGCCGCCCACCATGCCAACTTTTTTTCAAACGTGTGATTTCTTCTTCTGCCAAAGATTGATTGATGCGCCCATTTTCGGCAAATGTTGCCATCCGCGTGATGGAAGCGCTGAGTTCACGAAAGTTGCCCCGCCATTGCGCCTGTTCAGAGCAGGCAAAATGCAGGTAAATTTTTCTTGCTTCTTTATCAAAACGAACCTGTGTTTGCTGCATTTGAGCATAGCGGGCAAGTTCATAATCAATGTTGGGTTCAATATCTTCACGGCGTTGTGCCAGACCGGGCAGTTGATATGTCCACATATTGATGCGGGCATATAAATCTTCGCGGAATTTCCCTTGAGCGACCCAATCCTGTAAGTCACGATGTGTACCGGCAATTAATTGGAAATCACTGTAAACCGCCTTGTCGGAGCCATAAGGCAGGAAATGTTTTTCTTCAATGGCTTTCAGCAACATCGCTTGTTCATCCAATCCGAGTTCAGCCACTTCGTCAAGAAACAGAATGCCGTTATCTGCTTCACGGAGCAATCCTGCGCGTGGCTGAATGGCGCCCGTAAATGCCCCTTTGACGTGTCCGAACAGGGTAGACATGGCATTGTCACCCCGCAGGGTAGCGCAATTCACCTCGACAAACTGCCCTTTGATTAAATGGCGCGATTGCCGCAACTGGTAGATCCGGCGTGCGAGGAAAGATTTGCCCGCTCCCGTAGGCCCTGTCAGCAAAATGGGGGCAGCAGAGCGCAAGGCGACGCGTTCAACTTGGTCTATCAAATGGTTAAAGTTAGCATTGCGTGTTGCGATGCCTGATTTCAGAAACGCCACCTGCTCCTGTTGTTCCCGCAGAAAGCGGCTGGTCAGTGTCGTATAACGGCTGAGATCTAAATCGATGATTGTGTAAACACCTTCGGGATGGATCTCATCACCCTGATTATTGGGGGCGGTTTGAAGCAATTGAGCTGGTAAATAACGGGCTTCCGTGAGTAAGAACCAGCAAATTTGGGCAACGTGGGTGCCGGTGGTGATATGGACCAGATATTCTTCATTTTCGATATCGAAAGGGTAGCGAACGGCAAAATCCAGCAATGCCGTATAAACTTCTTCGAAATCCCATGGATTTTCAATTTGAATTTCATGCAACACCACTTTTGTTTGTGGTGACACCTGCTCAATATCCTCTTTAACCCTCTCCGCCAAAACAGAATCATTGGATTGGTAAAGCAGTTCCAGCCTATCAACCGGTAATTCCGGCTGCTGGCACATTCCGACGGTTGGCCGCCATTTTGCCCATCGATTGGCTTTCTTGCCGCGCCTGTCTAATTTAGTTCCCAAAATCCCGATGGCCACTCTGCGTTTCATTGTCTTCTCTGTGTTTTATTTATCTGAATTTATAAACAACGATAGGGAAAGATAAAGAAATCTAACCATAAAAACCATCACTAAAAACAACCTGAAATAAAAATAATTATTTTTCAAATAGATAAAAAATATTTCTGTTTTTTTCCGAAGTTGGCACGTAATTGGCAATAACTAGGGAGTCATACGCTGAAATAGCACGGATTCAAAATCCAGCCGGTGCATGGGTGATGGCATGAGCCATTACGCCGTATGTATTCCGTCAGTGTATAGACAATGGTCGAATAACATTCAGGGTTTAATTGGGTTCGAATCCCAAATTCGAAACATGAAATACCTTTTACTTTCCCAGTAAAACACATTGAAAAAAAAGAAATAAAATCCTGTGGTTGCCTGTTGAGAACCACCATTTTGAAAGCTCGGCAGATGTTGCTGAGCTAAGGGCAGAATACTGAGCTACCGCAGTTGGGTACCTGTGTATTCCCTCCTTGGCCTCGCCCTGATGCTCAGTTTTCAGAATGTAAGGGAAGATAAAAATAAGAAGGAAAATAATAATGATCAAAAAAATAAAAATATTGCAGGGACAAATAGGTTTATTGGCAAAAAAATCTGAATACCAACAGATTTTGGTGGCTGGCGAATACCGCTTCTATGATTGGTTTAACAAACTGAAAGTGACGATTTTTGATCTGAATGGAAATGAAATTGAGACAAAACGGGCAGAGCACTTGCGTCAGTATTATTCCTCTTGGATAGGGCAGTATTGCGACGATATACAGCTTGCCGAAGATGAGCTGGGATTGTTGTATGAACATGATTTGCTGATGGAGATCCTCCCTCCTGCAACACGCCGTTTGTATTGGAAAAATGGTAATCCGCGTCGCATTGTGAAGTTCAAAACTTCAGAGCTGGAAGTATCACCAGAGCTGGTTTCCCTATTGACGGCCTCCATGTCACGCAAGCACAGCGTGAAAGGGTGGGACAGTGTTTTGATTGCTCAAATCCCAGCTTGGCATCTGGGTATTTTAAAAGTGGATGGCACGGTGCAGGAACTCTTGCAGCCGGGAATAAAAGGTTACTGGCGGGTCGGGTATGACGTTGCAGTAGAAATTATCGATACCCGTTTACAGTCGCTGGAAGTGAGCGGGCAAGAAATTTTAACGCGTGACAAAGTAAATCTGCGCATCAATTTATCCGCTAACTGGCGTTATCACGATGTATTGATGGCTTACGGACAACTCAGTGAGCCTGTGGCTTATCTGTATCGGGAGTTGCAATTCGCATTGCGGGAAGTGGTCGGAACCCGTTCGCTGGATGAGCTGTTGGAAAACAAACAAGTCATTGATGAATTGGTCAGTCAGCAACTTCTGGAAATCACCCAAAATTTTGGGCTGGAAGTGGCCTCTCTGGGGGTAAAAGACATTATTTTGCCCGGCGATATGAAGGCCATTTTATCGCAGGTTGTTGAGGCAGAAAAATCCGCACAGGCGAATGTGATCCGGCGCCGGGAAGAAACAGCGGCGACCCGCTCTCTGCTGAATACCGCGAAGGTGATGGAAAACAATCCCATTGCCTTACGGCTAAAGGAGCTGGAAACATTGGAAAGTATTGCAGAGCGCATTAATCAGATTTCGGTATATGGCGGTTTAGATCAGGTTCTAAACGGATTGGTACACATTAAAGGAGAACAAAAATGACAACGACAGAGATGAAAGCCAACGCTTATCACTTATTGAAGCAAGAGAATGGTGCACCGGTAAAAATGTGGACGAACGGCGTTCCCGTTGATCCCAAGGCGATCATTCAATTGCAGAACACGGCCAAAATGCCGTTTGTTTTTAAGCACTTGGCTGTAATGCCGGATGTGCATGTCGGTAAAGGTTCTACCATCGGTAGCGTGATCCCAACACGCGGCGCCATTATTCCGGCAGCTGTTGGTGTTGATATTGGTTGCGGAATGATTGCTGTGCGGACTTCTCTGGTGGCCTCTGATTTGCCGGACAGCCTGCTGAATATTCGCCATGCCATTGAAGCCGCAGTACCGCACGGGCGTACCGTAAACCGTGGCGGTCGTGATAAAGGGTCTTGGAACAAAGCACCGGAGATTGTGGATCAACATTGGGGAACATTGGCGGAGGGGTTTAAGCGTATTACCGATAAATACCCTAAGTTGCTGAACACCAATAACCACAATCATCTGGGGACGCTGGGAACGGGAAACCATTTTATTGAGTTATGCCTTGATGAAGCAGACCGTGTCTGGGTGATGTTGCATAGCGGCTCCCGTGGCGTTGGAAATGCGATTGGTAACTTGTTTATCACCTTGGCACAGAAAGACATGCAGCAGCATATGGCTAACTTGCCGGATCGTGATTTAGCGTATTTCGAGGAAGGAAGCCGTTATTTTGACGACTATATGGAAGCGGTGGGTTGGGCACAGGACTATGCCCGCCAGAACCGTGAGGTAATGATGCACCGCGTGCTTGAAGCACTGTCACGTGAGATCCCGAAACCTTTCACAACACAGCAGGAAGCCGTGAATTGCCATCATAACTATGTGCAGCGTGAACAGCATTATGGTGAAGAGGTTTTGGTGACACGCAAAGGTGCGGTATCTGCCCGAAAAGGCCAGATGGGGATTATTCCGGGATCAATGGGGGTGAAAAGCTATATCGTCCGTGGGTTGGGTAACGAAGAGAGTTTTTGTTCATGCAGTCATGGTGCAGGCCGGGTGATGAGCCGTACCGAAGCGAAAAAGCGTTTTACCGTCAGCGACCAAAAACGCGCAACAGCACATGTGGAATGCCGTAAAGACAGCGAGGTCATCGATGAGATCCCGATGGCTTATAAAGATATCGATGCGGTGATGCAAGCACAGTCTTCGCTGGTGGAAATCGTGCATACCTTGCGTCAAGTGGTGTGTGTAAAAGGTTAGTTTTCCCAAAAAATAAAGAATAGATGGAAAAAGAATAGATGGAAAAAGAAATGGAACTAGACACAGAAATGGAACTGGATACAGAAGACAGTGCTGTCAGTCCGGCGATGAAGGCTCGTATCTGTCAGGAATTGGTGGATATAGAAAAAAAATATGGTGTGCGGATATTGTATGCCTGTGAATCCGGCAGTCGTGGGTGGGGGGTTGCCTCCCCCGACAGCGATTACGATGTCCGGTTTATTTACGTTCATCCCGTGGAGTGGTATCTGAAAGTAGAAGACGGGCGGGATGTCATCGAACTGCCGATCAGCGATGAGTTGGATATCAATGGCTGGGAGTTGCGCAAGGCGCTAAAACTGATGAAACAGGCCAACCCGACTTTAATGGAATGGCTGGATTCACCCATCATTTATCATGCTGATCCGGCTGCAACCAACGGATTGAAAACGATGGCACCGTGCTTTTTCTCGGATATAAAAGCGCGCTATCACTATCTTTCAATGGCGAAAAAGAACTTTCAGGGCTACCTGCAAGGTGAAAAAATCCGGCTCAAAAAATATTTTTATGTTTTGCGCCCTTTGCTTGCGGTTCGCTGGATTGAAATGGGAAAGGGCGCACCACCGATAGATTTTGAAACGCTGGTCGCGGGAACCGTGGATGACCCACAATTGAAAATGGATATTGATGAGTTGCTGCGGATAAAGCGGGCAGCGAATGAATCAGAATATGGTTCCCGTAAATTGAAGGTTCATGCTTTTATTGAATCAGAATTGGATGAAGCACGGGCGCGCTGTGAACTCAATGATCAGCGCGAACGCAGTACTGAATTACTGGATCGCTATTTAAGACGTTGGGTAATGACCGGCTAATTATGTCAGAATATGGACTCAGCGGGGCTTTGGCCCTGCTTAGTATTCATCAATAAAAAGTCCCCTTCAATAAAAATGAATAGCATAGACTCGATTGGATAACACCCTGAGTTAAGTCGTTTCAAATAAACGGAAGGAAAAATAATGGGTAAAAACAGGGATCTGGCAGATACCAAAACCAGCAAGTTTTTAAGTTATATCTTGCGCCATCAACCGGAATCGATAGGTTTAACCCTGGATAGTGAAGGCTGGGCGGATATTGGCGTATTAATCAAATGTGCAGCCAGACACGGCAAGCAATTAAACTGGGCGCTGATTGAGAACATTGTTGAAACGAATGACAAGAAGCGATTTGCTCTTTCGGTGGATCAGCTACGTATCAGGGCAGTACAAGGGCATTCTACTCAACGGGTAGATATTCGCTATCAGGAAAAAACGCCGCCTGACACTCTGTATCACGGCACAGCGACTCGTTTTCTGGACTCTATTTTCAAACAGGGGCTGGCGGCGGGAACGCGGCACTATGTGCATTTATCGGCGGATAAAACCACCGCAACGAAGGTGGGAGCGCGCCATGGCAAGGTTATCATTTTGAAAATTGACGCCCGGCTGATGAATGAACAAGGTTTTAAATTCCATCAGGCAGATAATGGTGTTTGGTTGACGAAAACGGTACCCGTAAAATATATAAGCATCATTTCGCATCTTTGATAAAACATTTGGAGAAAGTATGACCGCGATGGATTCCCTCCTTGCATTTACCGTTGCCGCAACCCTGCTCACATTGACACCGGGCTTGGACACCGCATTGATTCTTAGGACCGCAACCGTAGAAAGCGGCAAAAAAGCCTTTCAGGCAGCGCTTGGCATAAATGCAGGGTGCTTTATTTGGGGTGCGATGGTGGCTTTTGGACTTGGAACTTTGATTGCGGTATCAGAATTGGCATTCAACATATTGAAATGGTGTGGTGCGCTGTATTTATGTTGGTTGGGCATGCAAATGATGTGGCATCCTAAAAAAGATCTTGGTGGAGAAATTACCTCTTCTACCAAAAATCAAAATTGGTTTATCAAGGGAATGTTGGGTAATGTTCTCAATCCGAAAATGGGCGTATTTTATGTTTCATTTTTGCCGCAGTTTATTCCTCAAGGGCATTCACCCGTTTTGTGGACATTTAGTTTAGTGTCTATTCATGTCTTGCTTGGCACATTCTGGTCATTATCATTGATTTATGCCACCCGCCCCCTTTCCCACATTTTACGCCGCGAAAACGTGGTTAAGTGGATGAATCGAGTGACCGGCGGGGTATTTTTACTTTTTGCGTTTAATTTAGCGCTGAGTAGCCGGAGATAATTGAGTCAGGGAAAACAAAAATGTTTCACTGAATTGGAAAAAAAGCAAAAAGGTCGCTATTTTCTCCTGTAAAAAAGTTAACCGGAATGATTATGATAATCAAAATACAGGGGAATATTTTTTTCGATGAATCCTCAATTTTTTAATGTCACATTGGAAAAGTGTGACTATGAAAACGTTATACTGGAAAATATGGTGAGGTTAATTGCCTCTGGTGAAGTTTTCTTTTTTCGCCAAGAAAATTTTCCTGACTGTCAGCAGGTGTTGAGGAAACTTGAATCTGGTGATCAATTAAAGATAGGCGCTCACCGATTAAAGGATGGAACGTACTGGCTGCATTGGTTACATCATGCAACTAAAGGGTATTTAGAGTCCAACAAGAATTATGTCTTCAAGTTCTCTATGCTTTGCTCTTTTGTTATAGGGATGATGGTTGTATTTTCGGGAGTATGGGTACATTACCTTAATATTTCTTCTAAAAATAATGATTTCTCGGATGTAATATTTATGGCATTCGTTACTATTTTAATGCTTGCTGGTTTTCTATTTCATTGTTAGAGGAATACGTAAAACGATACTTATATTTCATCCTGGCCGACGAAAATTATTAAAAGCATTAAATAGCGTACTGGAAGGAAGGTATAATATAAATCCTGATTCAATTTATCTGGATGTCGATGGCGTTAAGAATTATTATCCTAAACAAAAAAAGACAAATAATTATGTCAAATCAATGGATGATGAAATCCTTAAAAAATTAGGGGTATTATCCACAAAAATTATGCCTGTCAGAGACATGGATTGGCATAGATATACTGAAAGAAATACAACAACTGATATTTTTTTAAGAAAGACATTGTCTAATTTTATAGAAAGTGGATATGTTTTTTATTATTGGGATTGGATAGATGTCTTATCTTCATTTTTTGAATTTTCATTTATTTTACTCACTGTATTTTTTGGTATTTTCTTCTTTTTGGAAATGGCATGTACCCTTTATAAGGTGTTTTCAAGGAATGGTAAGATTTGCCATCAAATTTATTATTACTTAAGTAATAAACGACATAAATTGAATAAAAACTCTGATGTGGTGGTGTTGAAATAATGATTAATCCATTTTTAAACAGACATCTGATTATTATAACCGTCATGTTTTCCATTGGTTTATTAGGTTGGTATTTATTTATTGATAAAAACTATTACTCTGCATGGAAGTGGAATGAGAATATAAACAATAAGACAACGTTAAGCAATGTTGATATTATAAAATCTTATCCCGTTAAAGAAGGTTTAATTGTTATTGTTGGCATGGAAATTAATAAGAAAAAATACGATTATACACCTATGGAAAAAAGGAAATATGAATATAATATTTATTATTCCCGTCGGGGTGAGATTGTTTTTCTTGGGGGGTTATCAGGGTTGTTAAACAATGCTATATGCTCAGAAATACGTTGTGTATTATTGATGGATAAAAACATAGTTAAAATTAACTTGGCTGATCAACCCATAATTACATCACAGCCTTGGAAAAAGAACAATAACGAACGCTCTAGAATAACGGCCTTTATTTTTGGGGAGATTATGTTCTCAAAAGAGGAAGATGATATTATATATGTTAACAAAGATAATGTTAATTATAGCCCGGATGGTGGGAAAAACTGGCAGAATAAATTAAATATAAAGAGCGTTATGAGTAAACATAATGCAGATAGTATGTATGATGATCAATATTTATTTACAATAAAAGGCAGTGAGGTTTTAATTTGGCAAACCCCGAATTCTAATCGCGCTTCATTAGAAATTAAAATGAATTATAAAACGAGTAAGGTACTGAAAGTAAAATGGTTACCCTTTAGGGTTAATGAAGCGGTGCAAGGCATGGATGGGGAACTGTTTTTATTAACCCAAGATTTGTCACGTGGGTTGAATGATCTCCGTCGGTATTCTTTTGATGGAGAAAGTGAAATTTTGTTAGAAACAGGCTATAGAGATCTTCATTACTTACAGATTGGTGTTGAGCATTTAATTGTTCAACATGGCAAATATGACTGACAAATATCTGTCATCATGGATAAGCAAGGAAAAAATATACGGTATAAACAAAAAATGGAGACAGAAACAAAGAGAACAACATTTGATCCTGTTCAGGAGCGTTTTATCCATTTTGAAACTGATTATGAAGGTTTAAATCACAAAAAACTCTTATACACGGATGTGACTCCTTAATCATTAGCCTGATGGTTGAAAGAGGAAATTCCTGAAAATTTTGGGTAGGTTTTTCATATTGGTTTAACATTATGATTAACCTATCAAAATTAATTCAGGTATTGTTTGTGTTGCATGTGGATAGGCGGTTTTCTTACTCGGTAGTTTGATCAGGTTGCACAATTTAGCTTACAAGAATGTGTCATTTTGGCACATAAATTGACACTTGTTAATTTTGGTGATAAATTCATCAATGGATGAAAGGTATCTGAGTAAAGAAAGGTATAAATTCATATAAATCAAATATATAAGTCAAAGGAACATAATATGAAACATGAAGCTCAAGAAAGGATCACTACGAGAGTGAATCCTGAAATCAAAGAGCTACTTGAACGAGCGTTATCATTATCAGGGTATGCAAGTTTGAACAGTTTCATTGCAAATGCCGCTGTAGCGGAAGCAAAGAGGCTAATTGAACAAGATATGCGTATTCGATTGTGTCAGGAAGATGCATTGGCATTTGTCCATGCATTGGAAGAGCCAATCAAGGCAAATGAACGCTTCCTTCGAGCTGCTCGCCATCATAAGGAAACAATAATAAATGAAGATAGTTCGTCTTGATAAAAAACAGCATATTAGGAGTCATTTTGATTGTGGTGAGCCAGCTCTAAATAACTATCTGAAAGCGATTTCAGGGCAACATGATAAAAAGGATTTATCAAGGACATTTGTTCTGGTTAGTAGCCAAAATGAATCGCAAATTAAAGGGTTTTATTCTTTAGCATTATGTACGGTAGAGCTGAATGAATTACCTGAAAATATATCTAAAAAATACCTTTCATCACTACATTGTGCACTGATTGGCCGATTAGCGGTAAGCAAGCAATTTCAGCGGCAAAGGCTGGGCGAGATTTTGCTTATAGATGCAATTCGAAAAGCGATAGAATCGTCAAAATCGATCCCTACTCCTATGATAATCGTTGATGCTAAGAATGATGTGGCAAAAAAGTTTTATATTAATGTAGGGTTTCAGGAGTTTCCTCAATTGAGCGGCAGATTATTTATGCCAATGGCTGTTGCAATAGAAATGCTAAAAGAAATAGATGGAATGTAATATAAGTGGGATTTCGGCGCTATTAGTCGTTAAGGTGAACAGATAGCAATATAAACATTGTCATAATGAATCAACACGAATATTGCTATTTGATTGCACATAATCGCTATGCGTAATACTCGGGTTTTATATTGGCACTAAATAATTTTGACCATTTTTTCTATTCATTCCTAAACTTTTGGGCGGTCTTATATCAACCCATTCGTTTTCATCAATCCAGCTTTTCCGCCATCGTTGCCACCATCACGGCCTTAATGGTGTGCATTCGGTTTTCAGCCTGATCAAACACAATGCTGTGCTTTGATTCAAAGACTTCATTGGTCACTTCCAGCCCGCCATATAAGCTAAATTCTTCTGCCAGTTGTTTGCCGAGTATCGTTTCTTCATCGTGAAAAGCCGGTAAGCAATGCAGGAATTTAACTGCTGGGTTTTTTGTCAGTTTAATCACCGCCATATTGACCTGATAAGGCTTCAACAAAGCGATGCGTTCTTGCCAGACTGATTTAGGCTCTCCCATCGATACCCAAACATCGGTATACAAAAAATCGGCTTCTTTTACACCTTGTGCAATATCTTCTGTCAGAGTGATCTGCCCCCCCGTTTCCTCGGCCCGTTTTTGGCATTCTGTCACTAACGTTGCATTGGGCCAAAACATCTTTGGGGCGACTAAACGGAGATCCATACCCGTTAATGCAGCCGCTTCGAGCAGGGTATTGCCCATGTTATTCCGGGCATCGCCCAGATAGGCAATTTTGATTTCAGACAGTGTTTTTTGGCTGTGCTCCTGTATTGTCAGTAAGTCAGCCAATAACTGAGTTGGATGGAATTCATCAGTCAGGCCATTCCAGACCGGAATGCCTGAAAAATTCGCGAGCGTTTCGACAATATTTTGACTGTAGCCACGGTATTGGATACCGTCATATAAGCGGCCAAGTACCCTTGCCGTATCTTTGATGGACTCTTTGTGTCCGATCTGGCTGCCATTTGAACCTAAATAAGTCACGTTGGCGCCTTGATCATGAGCGGCAACTTCAAATGCACAGCGTGTCCGTGTAGAGTCTTTTTCGAAAATAAGGGCGATATTTTTTCCTTTGAGCAAGGGAGATTCCATACCTGATTTTTTATTCGCCTTCAATTCATGAGCCAATGTTAAAAAACGATTGATTTCTATAGGTGTAAAATCGAGTAATTTTAGGAATGAGCGCTTAAAAAATGGGTTCATGTTGTATGGTCTCCATTACTGCAATTTTGAATTTATATTCACTATACATCGATAAAAAATCACATTGCAAGTTCCTTGCTAGGTGCTTGTAAGTGTAATAATGTGAAGACTGGTTATATATCAGTCGCTTACGGTTTGCGTTTCTCCTCGAACAAAATGGGATAGATATATCCTTTGTAAAGAAAAGGTGGGAGAATGCAAAACAGGACAGCCAACTGACGGAGGGGATTTGCATGGCAGACCCACATGCTTTAGAAGAACAGCGCGAAGAAACTCGCTTGATCATTGAAGAATTATTGGAAGACGGCAGCGATCCGGATGCGCTTTATATCATTGAGCATCATTTCTCGGCGGAAGATTTTGATCTATTGGAGAAGGCCGCCCTGGAAGCATTCAAGCTGGGTTATGAAGTAACCGATGCTGAAGAGCTGGAAACGGAAGATGGTGTTGTTTTGATGTGTTGTGACGTGATTAGTGAAAGTCGTCTGGAGGCTGATCTGATTAACGCACAAGTTGAACAACTGATGGATCTCGTTGAGAAAATGGGTGTGAATTACGATGGTTGGGGAACTTATTTTGAAGATCCCAATGCGTCGGATGATGAAGATGACAATGATGATCTCTTCCCGCCAGAAGAAGATGAACCAAGACTTCACTAAGATGTTTCAGAAGTAAGGCGTTCCCTGAATCCTGTTAAAATTCAATGCCCCACTTCATCTGTGGGGCTGATTTATTGCTCGTGGCTGCTCGGGGTTACAGCGCTTTGATCATTCTGACTTCACAGTCACTGTGGCCTGTGTTGCCAAGGGGTTCATCAAGATAACCGAAGCCCAGTTTTTCATACAAGGCAATGGCCGCTTTTAAGTTTTCCGTCGTTTCCAGATAGCAGCGTTTAAAGCCTTGTTCTGTACCAAATTCGAGAGACAGTTTCACAATTTGCCTGGCAACGCCTTTTCCCCGCAATACCGAAGAAAGATACATTTTTTGTAATTCACAGGTATCACCATCACCCCCTGCCAGCGGAGCAACACCGCCCCCGCCAACAATTTCTCCATCCATTTCGACGACCCAATAGGCGCTGCGCGGCTGGCTGTAAACTTCGTACAGGGTATCCAGAATCGGATCAGCAACCGCAAAGCCCTTGTCTGCGGTTAAACCGTGCTCGGCGGAAACTTCACGGATAACAGCGGCAATGCCTGTATTATCGTGTTGGGTAATAGGGCGAATAAGGTAATTGTGTGTTGTTTGGGTTGTCATTATTTTCTCTTTATTGTTTTTCTTGATTGATAGGGACGTAATAACACAAAGCAGAATATATCATATTTTATTAAGGTGAAATGGTATTGGGGTGAAATTGCATTCATATTATATAATATTGAAATTAAACAGATTTAACTTCAATTTGATCGGAGTAATGGAGTTGGAAATAACGTTCCAGAAACTCAACGGTAACTCGAATGCGGGCAGACATGGCCAGACGAGTAACATACACCGCCCAGATATTCGCGGGTTGATAATATTCCGGCAGAATATGAACCAATGCCCCCGATTTGATATTTTCCCGGACATCCCAATAAGAGCGCAGCGTAATGCCATGCCCATCCAGACACCATTGGTGAATAATCTCACCGTGATTGGATGACATCGGTCCGGTGATTTTTACTGATTGGGCACCTGCATTGCTTTGTAATTGCCAGATGCCGAAAGGATGATCCCGTTCTTTGATGACCAGACAGGAGTGAGAAGGGAGATCATTAAGTGATTTTGGCATCGGGTGACGGGCGAGGTAAGAGGGCGCGGCACACAGAATCCGGCGGTTGGATGCGAGCTTGCGCGCAATAAGATTATTATCGATGTCATCACCAACACGAATGTCCAAATCAATGCCTTCCATGACTAAATCAACAAGACGATCTTCCACATCAAACCGGATCTCCAATTGCGGATACGCTTGGATAAGGGCTGACAGGGCAGGGGCCACGAATTGCCGCCCAAAACCAAAGCTACTGACAATCCGGATTGTGCCTTGCGGCTCTTGCCGAAGTTCAGAGAGTTCATCAAGCATCTGGTTCACATCATTGAGAATACGGTGCGCCCATTCATATATCCGCTCACCATCTTCCGTAATTGAAACCCTGCGCGTTGTTCGGTGCAACAGGGTGACATTCAATACCCCTTCCAATATTGCAATGCGTTTACTGATAAAGGCCGGGGATGCGCCCATTTCTTCCGCAGCAGCGGCAAAACTGGCTCTCTTGGCAACTAAAAGGAAAACACGCAGATCCTGTAAAATAGGCAAATTATTCATATATCGTAAATTATGTTTCTACATTTTTTGGATTGAATACAAATCAGTCAATTATAAGATAGTGCAAAAGTCAATTTTGCATTCTGATAATTGAGAGATGTCTGATGAAAAAACTGTTCAAGATTGCTGCAATTCCGGGGGATGGGATTGGTCACGAAGTTTTGCCGGAAGGAATTCGGGTATTACAGGCGGTAGCCGAAAAATGGGATCTCCATTTATCGTTTGAATATTTCGAATGGGCCAGCTGCGACTATTACCTTAAGCACGGCACAATGATGCCTGATGATTGGTTTAAACAGTTAACGGCATTTGATGCGATCTATTTTGGTGCGGTGGGTTGGCCTGACAAAGTGCCTGACCATATCTCTCTTTGGGGATCATTGCTGAAGTTTCGCCGTGAATTTCAGCAATATGTCAATTTACGCCCTGTCCGTCTTTTACCGGGAGTTCCGTGCCCGTTAGCCAATAAGAAACCGGAAGATATCGATTTTTATGTCGTCAGGGAGAATACCGAAGGGGAATATTCAGCGATTGGTGGACGACTGCATGAAGACACGGAACATGAAGTGGTGATCCAAGAGTCAGTTTTTACCCGCCGTGGTGTTGATCGCATATTGAAATATGCCTTTGAACTGGCGCAAAGTCGTCCCCGCAAGCTGCTGACATCCGCCACTAAATCAAACGGTATTGCGATCAGTATGCCTTACTGGGATGAGCGGGTTGAGGAGATGGCAAAACAGTACCCGGAAATTAAATGGGACAAACAGCACATTGATATTCTTTGTGCACGGTTTGTGTTGAATCCGGAACGGTTTGATGTTGTTGTCGCTTCCAACTTATTCGGCGATATCCTTTCTGATCTTGGCCCGGCATGTACAGGAACCATCGGGCTTTCACCTTCTGCCAATCTGAATCCGGAAAGGGATTTCCCTTCCTTGTTTGAACCTGTTCATGGGTCCGCACCCGATATTTATGGCAAAAATATTGCCAACCCCATCGCGATGATTTGGTCTGGTGCCATGATGATCCAGTTCTTGGGTGAAAATGATGAACATTACCAACATGCCCATAATGATATTTTATCTGCCATTGAAGCGGTGATAGCGGAAGGCACAGTGACGCCTGACATGAAAGGCAAAGCATCAACACAGCAGGTCGGAGACGCCATTATTCGGCATTTGTCGTGAGTTGTGCCCCAAAATCCTTAATCAAAGCGAAGGTGACATTTTAGCAAAATCCGCTGTAAACCCTTGCCCGACAGGGCGGGGAGCAGTCACGATCGGGTAAAGGGGCAATGTACTATAAAAAAAGAACGTATTATTACGCCTGTTCAGAATACACAGGAATTTAATCGAGTGGATAGTTTTAGGGTAGAAGACCGGGCGCTTGAATAAATTATTTGTCAAAAATTAGTGATTCAGATAAAGGGCATAATTAATCAGATTATGCCCTTTATTTTTATTGTGATTTTTTTAATAAAATCAGGGTTAATTAAACTATTAAATATCCATTTTAATTCATGCCGGTCTAATTATGACGAACATCACAAAACATTCATTACGATATGTGTTTTATCTATTTACCCTTTTCTCAATTGTTTAAAATATATATCAATATTATATTCCAGTGGTTAATAAAAAGATGCGGTAAATATCGTTTCTACTTATTGAATTTTTCTTTTTGCCGTATTTATAACAACAATAACAAGCATTTTGTTTTTATCGATTAAACGCAAAGTGGATATATGAAAAGTGGATATATGCAAAGTGATAAAACGGAGGGTTCATGTTGAGCAATACCAAGAAAGATATTCCCTTAATAGTCATAAGCTTGGTTTTTATCGTTGTGATAGCAATAACACTTAGCTTATTTCCTAAAGAGACAAGTATTATTGCGAATTCAATTTTTAATGGGCTGACGCGTTTACTGGGATCTACAATTCAAATATTGGTTCTTATTGCTTTGATGTTTGTCATTTATTTAGCAATAAGTAAATACGGCAATATTCGATTGGGTGAAGGAAAACCAAAATATGCTACAGCACCCTGGCTGTGTATGTTTATTTGTGCAGGGCTGGGGTCCTCAACTTTATATTGGGGAGTTATGGAGTGGGCATACTATTACCAAATGCCGGGCCTGAATATTCCTCCCCATACCCCCAAGGCACTGGAATACAGCATCAGTTATTCTTTCTTTCACTGGGGCTTAAGTGCTTGGGCAACTTATGCGCTCGCTTCATTGATTATGGCTTACCATTTCCATGTCAGGAAAAATAAAGGTCTGAGCTTGTCAGGCATTATTTCCGCCATTATCAAAATCAACCCTCAAGGTTTCTGGGGGCGTTTGATTGATATGACGTATTTAATCGCGACGGTAGGCGCGTTAACCATTTCTTTGGTGGTGACTGCGGCCACATTGAGTGGCGGGCTTTCTTCACTTATCGGTACGCCTAATAATTTTGCCGTTCAGGCGGGAATTACGTTATTGGCCGCCCTGATCTTTTCCCTGAGTTCTTATATCGGCATTGATAAAGGAATGCAGCGTTTAAGCCAAATGGTGGGATGGGGTGCCTTGGGGTTTGCATTGCTGGTACTGATCGTCGGGCCTACGGAATTTACCATTAACAATATGATTAATGCGGTTGGCCTGACAACACAGAATTTCCTGCAAATGAGCCTATTTACCGATCCGATGGGAGATGGCCAATTCACACGCAGCTGGACGGTATTCTACTGGTTATGGTGGGTTTCCTATACACCGGGTGTTGCCATGTTTGTAACCCGGGTTTCTCACGGGCGTAAAATTAAGGAAGTGATTTGGGCATTGTTACTCGGGAGTACTTTTGGTTGCTGGTTCTTCTTTGGCGTATTGGAAAGCCACGCCATGCACCAATTTATTACCGGCGCCATCAATGTACCGGAAATATTGAATACATTGGGTGGTGAAACTGCCGTTCATCAATTGCTGAGCGCGTTGCCATTAGGCCAATTCTTCCTCGCCGCTTATCTCTTTATCATGGTTATTTTCCTGGCTTCGCATATGGATGCGGTGGCTTATACCATGGCGGCGACCTGCACGCATAACTTGCGGGAAGGTCAGGACCCATGCCGGAAACTGCGTCTTTTCTGGTGTGTCGTGATTACGCTGATCCCGCTTTCCATTCTCTTTACGCAAGCGTCGTTGGAAACGATGAAAACAACAGTAGTTTTGACTGCCCTGCCTTTTCTGGTGATCTTATTGATCAAGACGTACGGCTTCATTCGCTGGATAAAACAAGACTACTCACAAACCCCCACACATCCTATTGATGGTTTACATCAACAAGATCCTATCACCACACCGGCAATAACAGAGAAAAAAGTCCCAAGAACTTCATCAACAACACCAGCTACACCATTTCGTTAAATGATTAAGGAATTGATATGAGCATCAAAGATTCTTATTTCACACTCCCCCAAAATTTTTGCGCAAATCCAGCAGAAGCGTATACCTTGCCTGCGCGTTTCTACACTTCTCAGGACGTCTTTGATTATGAAAAAGAGGCGATTTTTGCCAGAAGCTGGATTTGTGTTGCGCACAGCAGTGAGCTTGCCAATCTCAATGATTATGTGACGCGCGAAATTATTGGAGAGAGTATTGTGATTGTTCGTGGGCGGGACAAAGTATTGCGTGCGTTTTTTAACGTTTGTCCTCATCGCGGCCACCAGTTATTAACAGGGGAAGGAAAAGCGAAAAATGTCATCACTTGCCCCTACCATGCCTGGACATTCAAATTGGATGGTTCTTTAGCACATGCACGTAATTGTGAAAATGTGGCTAATTTCGACAAAGAATTGGCGCAATTAACCCCCGTAAAAGTAGAAGAATATGCAGGTTTCGTTTTCATCAATATGGACATGAATGCAGGAACGGTTGAAGAGCAGTTACCGGGGTTAAGTGCCAGAGTATTGGAAGCCTGCCCGGACGTTCATGACTTAAAACTGGCGGCACGTTTCACAACGTCTACACCTGCCAACTGGAAAAGCATTGTTGATAATTATCTGGAGTGCTACCACTGCGGCCCTGCCCATCCGGGCTTTTCAAAATCCGTTCAGGTTAATCGTTATTGGCATACCATGCATGAGAGATGGTCCCTGCAATTTGGTTATGCCATTCCCTCTGATCAGTCTTTCAAATTTGAAGGGGAATCGTCATTTCATGGCTTTTGGTTATGGCCCTGCACCATGTATAACGTGACACCTATCAAGGGCATGATGACTGTTATTTATGAATTTCCCGTGAATGCTGAAACCACACTGCAAAATTATGACATTTATTTTACAAATGAAGAGATGACTGATGATCAGAAAGCATTGATTGAATGGTATCGCGATGTTTTTCGTCCGGAAGATCTGCGCTTGGTTGAAAGTGTTCAGAAGGGGCTGAAATCACGTGGTTATCGTGGTCAGGGGCGCATCATGGCAGATAATACGGGAAGTGGGATCAGCGAGCACGGAATTGCTTACTTTCACCATTTTATTGCCCAGACGTACCACGAAAAATAAGACGGAATCAGGTAAGAAAACGACAGTATCGGCTTAATCAAAGAGGTCATTAGGTGAATATTTCAGAAAATCCTTTTTTTCGTCAACAGGCTCACATCAATGGGCAATGGTGTGATGCTGATAATAAAGAGACATTAATCGTATCTGATCCAGCAACCGGAAAGGTTGTCGGGCAGATACCCAATATGGCCGCCACTGAAACGAAAAAATCCATTCAGGCCGCACACAATGCATTGCCGGAATGGCAAGCGCTGACAGGCCATCAACGTGCCCAGTTATTACAGAACTGGTTTCGCCTAATCAGTGAAAATAAAAAATGGCTGGCAGAAATCATGACGCTGGAGCAAGGGAAACCGTTGGCGGAAGCGGAGGGTGAAATCACCTATGCCGCTTCTTTTGTTGAGTGGTTTGCGGAACAAGGAAAGCGGACAAACGGAGAGATCATTCCCTCTCCGGCGGCAGATAAACGGCTGATGGTAATTAAACAGGGCATTGGTGTTTGTGCGGCCATCACCCCCTGGAATTTTCCGGCAGCGATGATTACCCGCAAAGCCGCACCTGCACTTGCGGCAGGCTGTACCATGATAATAAAACCGGCGAATGAAACACCTTTTACAGCCTTGGCAATGGTGGAGCTGGCCATTCAGGCGGGAATACCTGCGGGGGTGATCAATATCATCACTGGCCATTCCCGTGTTATTGGTGAAATACTCACGAATGATGAGCGCGTGCGCAAACTGAGTTTTACGGGTTCCACTGAGGTTGGGCGTTTATTGATGCGGCAGTGTTCGGGCAGCATAAAGAAAATCTCCTTAGAATTAGGGGGAAATGCACCTTTTATTGTTTTTGAAGATGCGGATATTGAAAAAGCGGTAGAGGGGGCGATGGCCGCCAAATTCCGCAATGCGGGGCAGACTTGCGTTTGTGCAAATCGTTTGTATATCCACAAAGACATTTATCAGGCATTCAGCCAACGTCTTATCGAAGAAGTTCAAAAACTGCAAGTCGGTAACGGTTTTGAACAAGGAGTACAAATAGGCCCGCTGATTAATGCTAAATCAGCGGATAAGGTTCAGTTCCTTTTAGAGGATGCACTAAATAAAGGCGCAGATTTATTATATGGTGGTAAGCGTCATGTTTTGGGTGATAACTTCTTTATCCCTACGGTACTCGGTAATGTTGTGAAAAATAGCCTGATATTAGAGGAAGAAATATTCGGGCCAATTGCCCCTCTGGTGATTTTTGATGACGAAGAAAGTGTTATTGAATCTGCCAATAATACCATTTATGGGCTTGCTGCTTATTTTTACACTGAAAACCCACAACGCATTTGGCGTGTTTCAGAAAAATTAGATTATGGCATGGTAGGTATTAATACCGGACTTATTTCCAATGAAGTTGCTCCATTTGGTGGAGTAAAACAGTCAGGTTTGGGGCGTGAAGGTTCTACCCACGGCATTGAGGATTATTTAGAGCTTAAATATCTTTGTCAGGGCGTTTAACTGGATATACCCAATATATATTCCATGGGTTTTAAAATACAGCCAACACAGGGCAAATTGAAAGATGAAGGTATAATCATCAGGAATGGCGCATGTCAACTTATCAAACAATGGGTGTGATTGTCAGTAATATTGAGGCCATTACACCGAAGATTAAACGATTTACATTAATACCGGCTGAAAACACGCAATTGCCCGCGTTTACCGGTGGAAGTCACATCTTTGTTCAGATGCAGGATGGAGATAAGCGTTATAGTAATGCATATTCTTTATTAAACTCACCATGTGATAAAAATCGCTACCAAATTGCAGTCAAGCGGGAAGAAAATTCCCGAGGCGGTTCTGCCTTTATGCACGATAAAGTGATTGTTGGTCATAATCTCATTATTTCTGAGCCAAATAACTTATTTGCATTAGTGCCGGAAGCCAAGAAACATATATTAATCGCGGGTGGGATCGGGATAACCCCTTTTATGTCTTACCTGCATGAACTACGACAGAAAAATAGTGAGTATGAATTGCATTATTGCTACCGCTATCCCAATGAGAATGCATTTTCGAAAGAGTTAATGACTGCGGAATTTAAGGATAAAATCTATTGTTATATTTCATCTGAAGGAAATCGCCTTAAACTTGATACACTTATTTCCCGATTGCCAGAAGGAAGCCATATTTATACCTGTGGTTCAGGTTCATTGAATAATGGGGTAAAACAAGCGGCGAAAAATGCCGGATTTCCTGCTCACCAATTACATTTCGAACAGTTTGCTGTTGAAGATAAAACCGGTGATGCGTTTACTGTTGTTTTGGCGAAATCCGGCGTTGAGCTGGACGTTGACAGTGACTCGACAATTCTTCAGGTTATCGAAAGAAATAACGCCGCCCATGTTGAAAGCTTATGCCGTGAGGGAGTGTGCGGAACTTGTGAAACCACGATTTTGGAAGGAGAAGCAGACCACCGTGATCAATACCTCAGTGATGAGGAAAAGCAGAGCCAGACATCCATGCTGATTTGTTGTTCCCGGGCTAAAGGGAAACGATTGGTGCTGGATTTGTGACTGAGGAATCGCAGTGGCTGGTGGATGTGATGAATCAATATCAATTTGCAGAAATCGGTACTGCTTTATCCTGAACCTGACGGCTTGCCACTTTTATTGCAAGTATCGCAAGCCGTCATCTTGGGTGAATGGGCCACTATCGTATATGCAAGTGTTCAACGAAATGCCCAAATTCCTATGAAAAGCGAATTTTTTATTTATAACCCGAGTGATGAATTACTTAATGGGATGAAGGAAAATGGGGGTGAAATAAAAGTGGGGCCGCAGCCCCAAATTATTTAAATAAAAGATCCCTTACTGAGAAATATCCACGCCAAAATACTTCTTTGAAATGCGGGCGTAGGTACCGTCCTCTTTTAATTCTTGCAGAGCCTTATTAATCGCTTCTGCCAATTCCGGATCGCCTTTGCGCAGCAACACCGCGGATTTACTGGCATCTGCTTGTTCGGCAACAATTTTCACCGGTGCATTAGGGCGTTGTTTCTTGAAATCAAGGAAAGACAGGCGATCATTCAATGTTGCATCTGCGCGCCCTGTGGCAACCAAATCAATGGCTTGGTTAAAACCGTCAGTACTGACTAAACTAGCGCCGTAAGATGTTGCCAATTGCCCGTAATTGCTGGTCAGAGACTGGGCTGATCGTTTTCCTTTCATATCCGCAAAAGTTTTTATCGTGTTGTTATTGTCGCGGGTGATCAACACCACCTGAGATGTTGTGTAAGGAATGGAAAAACTGAATTTTGCCGCCCGCTCAGGGGTAACACCCACTTGGTTGATGACGGCATCAAAACGTTTTGCATCCAACCCTGCAATTAATCCATCCCATTTTACTTCCATAAACTCAGGCTTAACATTCAAACGACGGGCGATCTCCCGTGCGATATCCACATCAAATCCAGTCAGCGTGTTGTTGGTATCATGATAAGTAAAAGGGGGATAAGTGCCTTCTGTGCCAATCTTAAAGACACCAGAGGTTTTTATGGCATCCAAATCTTTGCCCGCATAACCCGGGGCAGAAATAGCAAGGGCAGCCGCACCCGCCAGTAACAGACTCAAAAATTTTTTCATTGCGTTTCTCCAGTTAAATAATGTTGCTGATGTCATACCCCATGAATTCCGAGTTTCGTCGAGGCGGCAAAGGCGCAACCTGAAAGGTGACGGGTATAAATGTGACTGCTTGCTATATCTCCCAATCCGGTAAAGTTTCTGTCAGGGTTGAGATAAATTTAACGGTACGCTCCTTATCGGGACGGGTGAAGAGGGTTTTTGCCGGGCCTGACTCGACAATTTCACCGGATTCCAAAAAAATGACATCATGGGCAAGATTGGCGGCCAATCGTAAATCATGCGTCGCCATTAACATGGTGGTGCCTTCCCCTGCCAATTGCTTCAAAACTGAAACGACTTCTTTGGATAATTCGGGATCGAGTGCTGAAGTTGGTTCATCGCACAACAACACCTTCGGTGACGGGGCCATGGCCCTGGCGATGGCGACGCGCTGCTGCTGCCCGCCGGACAGTGTGGCTGGCCAGACATCGGCCTTATGAGACATGCCGACTTTCTCCAGTAGCTCCAGCGCGCGCTTTCTGGCACGTTCATGTGGCCATTTCTGTACCCAAATCAGTCCTTCCATAATGTTTTCAATCACCGTCAGATGCGGGAAAAGCTGGAAGTTCTGGAATACCATGCCGGTTTGCAGACTGAAACGCTGAATTTCCCGGTGTGGCAGTCGCTCTTTGCCATTAAACGTAATTTGTTCTTTGCTTATCTCCAGCTTGCCAGCCTGCGGAATTTCCAACAAATTGATGCAGCGCAGCAAGGTACTTTTTCCGCTGCCAGAAGGGCCAATCAGTGCCGTCAGGCTGCCTTCCTTAATTGTCAGGCTTATATTTCTCAGCACCTTTTGCCCGTCGAAACTTTTTTCAATGTTGGTTAGCTGAATCATCTTTGGCTTCCTTATGACTGCTTTGCTGGGTGAATTTCTTTTCCAGCCGGACTTGCAGGGCTGACAATACTGAACTCAAGAGGAGATAGAGAATAGCGGCTTCGGTATACAGAATTAACGGTTGATAGGTGACAGCAGCGATGCGCTGTGCCGCCAGAAACATCTCTGGTACGGTAATGACGGAAGCCAGAGAAGTGTCTTTTACCAACGAAATAAATGTATTGGACAAAGGCGGAATAGAAAACCGCGCGGCCTGTGGCAAGACTATCCGGCGCAGTGATTGCCACCAGCTCATGCCGATGGAGTGGGAAGCTTCCCATTGCCCTTTGGGGACGGAAACCAAGGCAGCACGGATCACTTCTGAGGTATAGGCGCCCACATTCAGGGTAAAGCCGATAACGGCGGAAGTGAATGCTTCCAATGTAATGCCCACGCTGGGCAGGGCGTAGAAAATCAAAAACAGTTGTACCAGCAGTGGTGTACCTCGGATCAGCCAGACATAAAACCGAACGACAGCGACCAGTGGTTTAGGCCCGTACAGCCTGATTAATGCAACAACAAACCCCAACGATATCCCAAGTGCGAAAGTAATCAGTGTGAGGGGAATAGTGAATGTCAGGCCAGCGTAAAGCATCGGCCACAGAGAATCCAGCGCTAAACTGAGCCATGATGGGGTCATAGAACCTTCCTGATAGAGATTAAAAATATGTTTATTTTTTATAGGGTTGTTTCAATGATGATATGGCAAGAAAAGGGCAATACTATATACAATAAAGTTATAGCTTAGAACTTTGGAATCAGCGCGGCCAACAAAGCGGCCGTTTGATATAGAAAGGGTGTATATCGATAAATGTGGAAAATATATCGGAATGATAAATAATAATATTATTGTTTAAATGTAAAGAGAAAATAGGCGGGTTAAGTTATTTCTATAGATGCCTGAATCATTATTAATAGATATGAGTTAAAGTAAAATAATTTATATTATGGATTAATAAATAGTGTGCCGAAAAGTTAATTTCTGGTCTGTTTTTAGGAAGGTATTTGTGTTTAATGGCGAATGGAATCATTCTGTTAATTGTGATTCACTAAAATTAACAATAAGGCTGGTCTTTTAATTTTTATTGTACAGTTTTTACTATGGATTTATTGAGTTTTAATTAAGTTGAGGTGACAAGCTTGTTAAGAAAGAGCTTCCCCCATATAAATAAGGCAATTAGAACCTGATAATGATGAGTTATCGCCTAATTGTAAACTTTATTCTTTTTTTATTTGATTTAAATGTTTTTTTTAAATTATTAGTAGAATCAATCCCTTGTATGTATTTATTGAATTTAATGACGGATTGGTTAACTTTAAGACAAGTATTTGAATGTGATCTAATAGACAAAAATTTGATTTTTGTATTTCTGTGGTGTTTAATTTTTATCCTATTTTGAACGAGAATATGAAGTTATTATATAAACTTATCTTTGTGTGATACTAATTAACTTAGTGTGGATGTATTATTCTCCATGAATAATAGCCGTTTAATTCATTAAGATTGCAATGGCTAACTCTTTCGTATCATTACTTTCATAGTAAATGTAATAACCCTTCATCGTAGAATCATAGCTATTATGATCAGAGAGTATTAATTTCAATGGACCAGATGTAAGTCAACGAAAAAGAATTGAGCATTATTGTGAGAGTGTTCTGCCTATATCATTTTTCGTATGAATTAATTAATGAATTTATCTGTTTTATATTATGGTGAAATAGTGCAAAATAAAATCTTTAAGAGAGCGAGTTTGGCGTTTCTTGTTAATACTGTTTTAATGTCATATTCTGATGCTGAAACTACCAATAATCAACTCGGGAAAACGGATCTAACGTTATCTACTAATGAACAACCTGAGGAAAGGGATCTTATAGATTTGATAAAACATTTGAAAATTTATAAATCCTCTTCTCACAGTGCTGCACCATCAGATAAGGAATTTTATCTCATCAAATCAGAGGAGAGTGAGATAGATACGGGGTATATTAGCAATGACTTTTCGTGGGGAACATCAAATTCTATAGCATTACTCAATGGTTCTTTAGGTAGAAATGTACCTAACTCTATTGCTATCGGAGAATCTAGTATTGCTGATAAAGCTCATCATTCAGTTGCCTTGAGTGACTCGAAAATTGGTGAAAGCTCTTTTTATTCCACTGCCTTGAATAAATCGACAATCGGTAAAGGCTCTCATCGATCCGCTGCCTTGAGTAACTCGACAATCGGTGAAAAATCTCATCAATCCACTGCCTTGAGTAACTCAACTATTGGTGATAACGCGCATTATTCTTTTGCCGCGGGTTGGTCGACAATTAATAAACGCAGTCCCGGATCTTCAGCTTTGGGTTGGTCGGCAATTGGCGAAGATAGTTATGGCTCTTTTGGGATCGCGTTATCGGCAATTGGTAGCAGGAGTCACAGATCTTTTGCTGCTAGCTATTCGACCATTGAGGATGATAGCCCATATTCTTTCGCTGCTGGCGAGCAGGCGAGGATTTACTCTAAGGCTGAACACAGTATTGTGATAGGAAGAAAAGCGTCTGCGTATAAAGTGCATGGTATTGCTTTGGGAAAAGAGGCGACTGCTAATCATGCTAACTCAGCTGCTATCGGTAAAGGCGCTAAAACGGATAAAGAGAACTCCGTTTCATTTGGGTATAAAGATAAAGAAGACGAAAATAAATCTTTCTATAAATATCTGACGAATATTGCAGCTGGTCAGGACCCCAATGATGCAGTTAATAAGAAGCAGCTTGATCAGAGTATGGAAGATGTTAAAAATAATGTTATTGCTGAATTGAAAAAGGATATGGGAGCTCTCAAGAACGCAGGTGATGCAGCCAAAGAAATCAATGATGCAATGGTAAATATTCCTCAGATCACCGCCGCCGCCGACAGTGCGAGTACAGTCAAGCAGGCTGCCGCGGATGCTGCGAAAGTGAATGACCCACAGACGCTGACCAATGCCGGGACCATCACTACCGCCGCCGACAATAGCACGAAGGTAAATGACCCACAGACGCTGACCAATGCCGGGACCATCACTACCGCCGCCGACAATAGCGCGAAGGTAAATGACCCACAGACACTGACCAATGCCGGGACCATCACCACTGCCGCCGACAATAGCACGAAGGTAAATGATCCACAGACACTGACCAATGCC
>NZ_NIBV01000001.1:302066-476402 GCF_002632585.1 Xenorhabdus szentirmaii DSM 16338 | reverse complement strand
GCCGCCGACAATAGCACGAAGGTAAATGACTCGCAGACGCTGACCAATGCCGGGACCATCACCACCGCCGCCGACAATAGCACGAAGGTAAATGACCCACAGACACTGGCCAATGCCGGGACCATCATCACTGCCGCCGACAATGGCACGAAGGTGAATGACCCACAGACGTTGATCAATGCCAGGAAAACTGACACAACCAGGGAAAATACGGAGATAGCCAATGAGTCAAAGACGGCAGTTGTGACAAATGCAATGGAAAAAGAGCTAGATGAAAAAATCACGGCGGTCAAAAAGGATGCTGACGCTGACGAAAGAATGAATAAGCTGGGTGCAAAAGCCGGTGATATCTATACCTATGCGCAGGATACGAATACCAAAATGGGTGAATATCATGTTCATTCTGAAAAGAGATTTAATACGCTGGAAACAGAAATGCGCCAAAATTTTGGCAAGTTAGACAACAAAATCAATCAAGTAGGGAAACGTGCTAACGCGGGTATTGCCAGTGTTATGGCAATGAGCAATATCCCATACGGTAATACCGGCCGCTTTAGTGTTGGAGTTGGGGTGGGCCAATATAATAATGGCAGTGCTATCGCGATTGGTGCTCAGGCTAAAATGACTGAGAATATCAATATCCGAGCATCTACAGGCTGGAACAACGCTGAAAATGTGGCGTTGGGGGCAGGTATCGCGGTTGATTGGTAATATCGTATTCATTCATGATAGGAATATTCAGCAGGCGCCATTGGTGCCTGTTTTTTCTTTTATATTATGTTGTCAAAATAAAATAATTGAGTGTTATGAGTGATAATCCATTTGTCAAATTGTAAACTTTAAAACTGTTTCTTTCGATAATTTAAAATCATCAATTAATAATTAATAATTAATAATTAATAATTAATAATTAATAAAATCATTGTATTAGATGGAGTTTTTGACTGTAGTATAAGACAATTGGCCTTGCCGTATATCTGATTATATGAATATCATGAATGCAAAACTTGATTTCTATATTTTTGTGATGTTTAATTTTCACCCTGTTTAAATGAAGTCATGAAGTGGTTATCTGAGCTTGTCTCTGTGTATTACACATTAATTTATTGTTGATGCGTTATTGATGTGAAGAATAATAGCCATTTAATTAAGAAGAAGTTTAAATGGTTAATTCTTCCATATTACCGTGTGAATAAATTTTCATATATCAGTGCAGTAACCCTTCATTGTGGGTCGTAATGAATCTGGCCCAAAGAATACTCATTTAAAATAACTCAGGTATAGGCCGGTAATGTAGGGTTAATTACTTTCGTGAATATATTTGGTTTATATCTTTGATTAAATCAATGAATTTATTTGCAGTTATAATATGGTGAAATAATGCGAAAGGTTTTATTGAAAAAAACAAGTCTGGCGATTTTTATTAATGCAGTTTTAATATCATATTCTTTTGCTGAACAGGAACAGCAACAGAAACCGCCAAACAACATTGTTACAGACATTGTTAGTGAGATATGGAAGAATAATAAGGTAGAAGTTGATAAGAATGGGAAGAATGTGACAGGAGAAAATATAAGGGATGACAAATCTCGGATTAATGATGAAATGGAGTCTGTGTTATTTGAAAGGCCGAGAAAAGAGAGGGGTTCCGAGATTACTCACAATGCATTGGCGTTGCTCGGCTCGAGAATTCAAGATAACGCTGCCTATACTACTGCATTGAACAAATCGACTATTTCGTGGGGTTCCCATTTATCTTTTGCGTCGGGAAAATCAACCATTGATAATTTTTCTACACACAGTATCGCGATGGGGGAGTCGGCTATTGAGCGGCAGTCTGATTACTCTACTGCGTTGAATAAGTCAACAATTGGTGCGTTTAGCCAAAATTCTTTGGCTATTGGTCAGGGAGCAAAAGTTCACAATGAAGCAAACAATAGTATTGTAATAGGGCAAAATGCGTCTTCGTCTAAGGCAAATGGCATTGCTTTGGGGGAACATGCGAAAGCTAAAGAGATTAACTCAGTTGCTATTGGTGCAGGTGCTATAGCGAATGAAGCTGATACGGTATCATTCGGAAATGGACTCCAAGTACCTGAAGGAGTTACAAAGGAACAGATGAAGGAAAAAGGATATATAGGACGAAACAAGCGGTTGGTAAATGTTGCTGAGGGTATAAGTAATAACGATGTGGCCACTGTTGGGCAAATGAATAAACATGTCGCTAATAACATATTCTTTTTTTCGAATACTGATTCAACAACTCCAGCGTTGGCATCGTCATATTATGTGGGAAGCCCTTCTTTTAAATCCACGGAAAGCAATGTTGTGTCATTTGGTGATGACAAAACAAAATTGAAGCTAACTAATGTTGCAGATGGCGAAAAGGCTCACGATGCAGCAACTTATGGGCAATTGACGAAGGTAGAAACAGAATTGAAGGGCTCTATGGCAGGGCTAAAGGATGAAGTGAAAACATCTGAGAAAAATGCGGCGGATTCTGCGAAAGAAGCAGCAAAATCAGCAAGTGGTGCGTATCAATTTGCAGAAATATCGGCAGAAGCAGCGGATGGTGCGGAAGCTGCGAAGAAAGCAGCGGAAGAGTCAAAGGAGAAAGCGGAGGGCTTTGCGAAAGCAGCGGAAGAATCAAAAGGGAAGGCGGAGGGCTTTGCGAAAGCAGCGGAAGAATCAAAGGGGAAAGCGGAGGGCTTTGCGAAAGCAGCGGAAGAGTCAAAGGGGAAGGCGGAGGGCTTTGCGAAATCAGCGGAAGAATCAAAGGAAGAAACGGCAAAATTAACGCGTGATGCGGGGGGGTTTGCAGAATCAGCGAAAAGTGCAGCCAAGGAAGCTAAAAAGACCGCAGCAGAAATGGATAACAAAATCAAGTCAGCGGCTGAGCAAGCCAGTAAAGAAAAAGTTAAAGAAGTCGAAGAAAAAGCAGAAAAACTAGACCAGAAAGTGGAAGAGAAGACAAAAGAGGTCAAAAAAGAAATCAAGGAAGAAGCCAAGGAATTGTATAAATACGCTGATAATAAGGCTGACGCACTTCGTGATGAATCTGTTGCCCGCGTTGGTGAATTAAAGGCTGAAATGTACCAAGGCTTTAATAAGTTAGATAACAAAATCAATCGGGTAGGAAAGCGTGCTAATGCCGGTATTGCTGGTGTGGCGGCAATGACCAACATTCCATACAGTAATACCGATCGTTTTAGCGTGGGTGTGGGTTTAGGGAAATATCATGATGGCAGTGCGGTTGCGGTTGGCGCACAGGCTAAACTGACTGAAAATGTCAATATCAGGGCTTCTACAAGCTGGAATAATGACGAAGGTGCAGTCATGGGAGCAGGGGTCGCAATTGGTTGGTAATATACACGTAAAATAAACATTTATCAGGCGTCGATTGGCGCCTGATTTTTTTTGTGCGCCGAACGCCAAACATAGTATGTATTGCCCAGAGCTGTACTCTCTGCCCGCAATGAGGGGATTTTTTTGTGTTGACGTTGAAGCTGACATGCTGATGATACTTTGACACGGAAATACGCAGCCGTAATGAGCAGAAAAATGATATTGGGGAATGCCATAACATGGCCTACGGCCTCTGTTATTGTCAAATATCTTGCGGGACGAATTGGGCAAAAAACCGAGGGGCAGTAAGCTGGATGCTTATAAAACGGCGATTGAAATTTATTTATAAAAAATAGGTGTGTGTTTATAAAGAATAAAGCAGTACAGCCAACAAAAGGGCAGTTTGAAAGACGAAGGGTAATAAACCGTTATAAACAGATAAACACCTTCTCAGAGAGATAAATAAAGTTTTTCAGGGAATTTAAAACGGATAATGAATAGCAGAAAAATGTCGTTGCGTGAACTCGGGAACATATATATCAGGGGATAGGGATATAGCAACCAGCATGGCACGGTGCTGTAAGAGGACAGCGGGAGTCTTCCCGCCATCGACTCGATTGGATTAAAAACGATACTGAACGCCAGCGGAAATAGTATAGTTGGTATTACCCATACTACCCGTATTGCGATAGGTTTCAGAGCTGCGTTCACTATGATTAGTTAACTGCACATCCCCTTTTTTATTATTGTCGAATTTATTCCAAGTCAGTTCACTGAATACTTTTACATTTGGCGTAATATAATAGCCTGCATCAACGCCAATAGAATAATAGCGTGAGTTGCTTGTTTTTGCTTTGAACGTTTCGTTATTTAAAATATGCTCATCAGTGTCTTTTGCTTTAACCCACGGGCTGAATTTCAGCAACGCATTAAACTCAAAGTCCTGATAGCGATATTGCCCGGTCAGCCCCAAATAGGGAGTGTTGAATTTTTGTTTGTATGTGATCAAGGGTTTGTTTTCGAAAGTTTTGGGCTTATTTTCATAGATCCCATGCCCTCCAGTTGCCTCCCAACTGAAATCAGTTTGCTGATAACCAAGAACCCCGCCGAGCTTGTATTCTGGCTGTTTCAATATCCAGCCTTTTACATTGATATCAAATTCACTGGCGCTATTCAGCTTAGTATTTTCGTGATAAGACCAGTGAGTCCATTTAGATTGGCTACCGTTCATCCAATCATAATCGTCCATTTTTCCACTTTTGGATGATGATGCATACCAGCCACGAGCGTTCAGGGTTAAATACGGCAACGCATCCCAGGCTAGATCACCTTTAATAACCGCTGTATTCTTAATTTTCCAAATCAATTCACTGGTTTTATCCCCTGAGATTGGGTTATATAGATATTCCTTTGTCTCAGCTGAAAGTATACCTAATGAAGCACTGGCTGATATACTACTTGAATTGAAATTAATCGGGCTGGTATTTTCAACTTGCGTTGTTTGCACTGCTTGTGCTGCGTATGCGGTTTGCGCAGCAGCCAGACTAATAATACCTAAAGTAACTAATTTAAGTTTCATTGATAATAGTTCCTAGTTTACAAATATATCAATCATTCGAAGTTTCAATATCGGGCTATCTCAATATATTGAGGGCGTGGGATTTTAAAATTTTTTCTCTGAATGTTTTTTTGTCTACTAAATATATTTTTTTATCTGTTTAAATATCGCCAGATAGAAATAATTCATAATGATTTCATGATATTATGAATATATTTAGTAGCCATTATGTACTCTAAACGCCATCTTATTAACACAGTTTATGAGTGTTTACCATACTGATTAATAAAATAATAACTGGAGTATAGTTGAATTATTTGTTTTTATGATTAAATTTTAATTTATTATTTGTATAATTGATATTTATTCTAAAGTAAGTTGAAGTAGATATATTTTGGTTTTTTGATGCGCTATATGAGTGATATTTTATTATCACGTAATTTAAGAGCCTACTCTATTAGGCTCTTACTCAAATCAGTTATTCTGTTACTCAGAAAAATATTTATCCCAAATCTTCTGATAAGCCCCATCTGCTTTTATTTCCATAATGGCTTTATCTATTGCGGCTTTTAATTCTGCATCATTTTTGCGGAGCAATACGGCAGTTTTTGCTGCCTGAGTATCTGCGGCAACAATTCTTACCGGTGCATCCGGACGATGTTTTTTATAATCGAGATAAGATAGTTTATCGTTAATTGTGGCATCAGCACGGCCTGTGCTCACCAGCTCAACTTCCTGACTAAAACCGTTGGCACTGATAATGTCGGCACCATAATGTCTGGCGATCTGGGCAAAATTATTGGTCAGGGTATGGGCTGATCGCTTTCCTTTTAGATCGCTGAATGTCTTAATGTCGTTATTGTTTGTCCGGGTGATCAATACTGCCTCTGAAATAACATAAGGCTGGGAGAAACTGTATTTTTTCTCACGCTCCGGCGTAATGGCAATTTGGTTCATCACCGCATCAGAGCGCCCGGCATCAAGACCACCAATCAGCCCGTCCCATTTGCCTTCGATAAATTCAGGTGTCACTTTCATGCGCAGTGCGATTTCCCGGCCGATTTCCACATCAAATCCGGTCAGTTTTCCGGAGGCATCATGATAACTGAATGGGGCATAAGCACCTTCTGTCCCAATTTTGAATATTCCCGTGGAGTGAATAGCATTAAGGGTGGATTCAGGAGAGGATTGCGCATAAGCAATATGATTGAAGCCAAATTGGACTAAACCCACCAATAATATATTGAGTATGAATTTCATTTTATTTCTCCGAGAGGAAACAGTTATTTTTGGTCATTTTTTTGTGATAACAGTTTTTACTATAACGGGAATATAAAAACCTTTATATATAAAATATTGTTATATCATAGAGGGTTAGTGACTTATGATTGATGGTGAGTTTGTACTGTAAACTGTGTTTATTATCAGATGGCTGATTTTAATTAAACGGAAGCATGTCACAAAAATTTCTGAAAAAATTGTCATGACATAATGGCCTGATATATTTGGGTTTCTCTATTCATAATGTATAGCAATGAGATGGCCATTCTTTTACATAAAGCCCATTGGGTATATATCGATTATCCCACACCGTTAAATTCAATTGTAAATATAGGTGCCAAGTGCTAAGCCCATTATTCCGAAAGGGTATGGTTCATTCTCTACCTGTCTGTATCTCTTTCTTTCTTATTTTTGTGTCGATTGGCGTGCTTTATCAAAGCCATGGCGTTCCATTATTGGAAACGTTGGCCGGGTCATTACTCATATATGCCGCCCCGTTGCAGGTAGCTGCGGTTGGCTATTTGGCTGATGGCACATTATTTTCCATGATCATTCTGGCCTTGCTGATCAATTTTCGTTTTTTCCTGATGGCAATGGTGATGACGCAATATTTTCAGGGCATACCAAAACGGAATATTTTACTGTCGATGCTGGGGGTTAGTGCCAGCACGTATGCGGTAACACATTCATATATCTCTGCATCTGTGGGAAATATGGCAGATGGGAAATCTCAGTTTCATTTTTATCTGGGGGTTGCCATTCCTTGTTTTGTGATTACATTTTGTGCCACTTTATTGGGGTATATTTCAGCAGAACATTTGAATTATGAGTTCCTTTCTCTGTCTTTGGTGATGTTGGTTCCCATTCATTTTGCATCTCTGACTGCCAAACGATCGGGCAAGGATATGTCGGTACTGGCAACGGTAATGGGAGGAGTATGTGCTCCATTATTGAATGAAATGGATATTCAATTAATGGATCTGGCGTTACCGATTTTGTGCGGGGTTGTGATCGCACTTGTTGAGCGGAATCTGAGAAAGGATAAAGCATCATGATGTTGTTGATTGTAGCCATGGGGATGGTGAGTTTTGTGTTAAGGGCGGCTCCTTTTCTGGTCAGTAATCACCGATTGTTTAAGGGAAAAAATCTGCTGATTACTTCATTGGATTATGCTATCTGTTTTATTTTGGGAACCATTATTGTCAATATTTCCCTGAATAATTTATCTCTGAGTGAAGTAATTGATCAATTTAATATTAAATATGTGATTGCGTTGATAACGGTAATTTTAGCTTATTTCATCAGTAAATATACACATTCAATTTTAAAGAGTTTGGGATTTTCGTTGGTCTTCTTTATGGTCGTGCAGAGGTTATTAGGTTAAACGTTATGATTAAGCTAAAAGTGATATAAGATAAAAAACCACTGCAAAGAAAATTGCAGTGGTTTGAATAAATGCCAATCAGTATAAATTACAGTGCAGCGATGGTTTCTTTCTGTGCCAGTAACTTCGCTTTCGCTTCGTTATTGGTTGCCAGACGTTCACGCTCTTTGGCAACAACCGCTTCCGGCGCACGGCTGACAAACCCTTCGTTAGCCAGTTTGCCTTCAATGCCGTTGATCTCTTTATCCAGCTTCTCGATTTCTTTATCCAGACGTGCCAGCTCTGCCTCTTTATCAACCAGACCTGCCATTGGGATCAGTATTTCTGCTCCGTTGATCAGCTTGGTAACAGAAACCGGTGCTTCTTCACCTGCTGCCAAAACGGTAACAGCAGAAAGACGGCCCATTGCCTGAATGAAGTTGAGGTTTTCAGCAACACGGCGTTGTGCATCTTCGTTTGCATTACGCAGCAGAACTTCCAGTAGCTTGCTTGGCGCGATATTCATTTCTGCACGAATATTACGTACTGCAATGATGGCTTCTTTGATCCACTCCAGATCGTTCAGCGCCAGTTCATCCACTTTCTCCTGAGAGAATTCAGGGAAAGATTGCAGCATGATGGTATCGGCATCAATGCCTTTGACCACTTTCACGCGCTGCCAGATGGTTTCGGTGATGAAAGGAATGATCGGGTGCGCCAGACGCAGCAAACCTTCCAATACTTCAATCAGGGTATGGCGAGCCGCACGGACTTCCGCTTCTGAACCTTTGTTGATCGCAGGCTTGGACAACTCCAGATACCAGTCACAGAATTGGTTCCACGTGAATTCGTAAAGAATGTTGGCAGCAATATCGAAACGGTAAGTATCCAGCGCTTCGCGATAGGCTTTCACGGTCTGGTTGAATTCTGCCAGAATCCAGCGATCTGCCAGAGAAAGCGACATTTCACCGCCATTCTGACCACAATCCTGTCCTTCAGTGTTCATCAGCACAAAACGGCTGGCATTCCACAGTTTGTTACAGAAGTTGCGATAACCTTGCAGACGTTTCATGTCCCAGTTGATATCACGGCCTGTTGAAGCCAGTGCGGCCAGTGTGAAACGCAGGGCGTCAGTACCGTGGGCTTCAATGCCTTCCGGGAATTGCTTTTCAGTGCGTTTACTGATTTTCTCAGCCAACTGCGGCTGCATCATATTGCCGGTACGTTTTTCCAGCAGGTTTTCCAGAGAAATGCCGTCAATCATATCCAGCGGATCGATAACGTTCCCTTTGGATTTTGACATCTTCTGGCCTTCATCATCACGGATAAGACCCGTCATGTAGACCGTTTTGAAGGGCACTTGCGGTTTGCCGTTTTCATCTTTGATGAAGTGCATGGTCATCATGATCATGCGGGCAATCCAGAAGAAAATGATGTCGAAGCCACTCACCAGCACATTAGTCGGGTGGAAGGTTTTCAGGGCTTCGGTCTGCTCAGGCCAGCCAAGGGTGGAGAATGTCCACAGGCCAGAGGAAAACCAGGTATCCAGAACGTCTTCATCCTGACTCAGAACAATGTCAGCGCCCAGATTGTTTTCACGGCGGACCTCTTCTTCATCGCGGCCAACATAGACATTGCCTTGCGCGTCATACCATGCCGGAATACGGTGACCCCACCACAATTGACGGGAGATGCACCAATCCTGGATATCACGCATCCAAGAGTAGTACATGTTTTCGTACTGTTTCGGCACGAACTGAATGTCACCGCTTTCAACGGCTTCAATGGCGACTTTTGCCAGTGGTGCAGTACGGACGTACCATTGGTCAGTCAGCATTGGCTCGATAACCACACCACCACGGTCGCCGTAAGGAACTGTCAGGTCATGGGGTTTGATCTCAACCAGCAGGCCTTGTTTTTCAAACTCAGCCACAATCGCTTTACGGGCAGAGAAACGTTCCATGCCACGGTATTCGGCAGGAATGTCGCTTGAGTAGATTTCAGAAACTTCACCGTTGGTATCGAACACTTCTGCGGTTTCGCGGATGTCACCGTCGAAAGTCAGGATGTTGATCATGGGCAGGCTGTGGCGCTTACCGACTTCATAGTCATTGAAATCGTGGGCGGGGGTGATTTTCACGCAGCCAGTGCCTTTTTCCATGTCCGCATGCTCATCGCCAACGATAGGAATGCGACGGTTGACCAGCGGCAGCAGGATTTCTTTGCCAATCAGGTCCTTGTAACGGGGATCTTCCGGGTTAACCGCAACACCGGTATCGCCCAGCATGGTTTCCGGGCGTGTGGTGGCGACAATCAGGTAATCCTTGCCTTCAGCGGTTTTCGCGCCGTCAGCCAGCGGATAGCGCAGATGCCACATAGATCCTTTGACTTCACGGTTTTCAACTTCCAGATCGGAAATTGCAGTGCGCAGTTTGGGGTCCCAGTTTACGAGGCGTTTGCCACGGTAAATCAGATCATCCTGATAAAGGCGAACGAAGGCTTCTTTAACGGCCTTAGACAGCCCTTCATCCATAGTGAAGCGTTCACGCTCCCAATCTACGGAGTTACCCAAGCGACGCATTTGATTGGTGATGGTGCCACCCGATTCCGCTTTCCATTGCCAGATTTTATCGATAAAAGCGTCGCGGCCGTAATCGTGGCGGGTTTTACCTTCTTCTGCCGCGATTTTACGCTCAACAACCATTTGTGTCGCAATACCTGCGTGGTCAGTACCTGATTGCCACAGTGTATTTTTACCCTGCATGCGCTGGTAACGCACCATTGTATCCATAATTGTCTGCTGGAATGCGTGACCCATGTGCAGACTGCCGGTGACGTTGGGCGGCGGAATGACGATACAGAAACTTTCGCGGCTGGTATCGCCATTCGGTTTGAAATAACCGCTCTGTTCCCAGTGCTTATAAAGAGGTTGCTCTATCTCTGTCGGGTTGTATGTTTTATCGAGAGATGGCTCAGAATGCGTTTGATTAGCGGGTGTCTTTTCCATTGTATCTTGATATTCAATAGGTTGGCGGGGTTGCCATGGTCAAATTAAAGCCAACGCCACGATAGGATTTATATCGTTCGCGAGCTAACTGTTTTAGATTTTCATCAATAGGAACGAAGTCTATCACTTCATGGAAAGCTGTGGCAAAGTCTGCAAAGTGAGGAAGCAGTGTCACCAGAACATCCCGGGGGGCATTGCTTCTTTTTTGTGGCCAGCACAGTTCTACCGGTGCGCCATAACGCGGGCCTTCTCCGGCAAGGTTGTGCGGTACAAATTGACTGGGTTCCCGTTGCCATAATGCTTCGTCCAGTTTTTCGGCCTGTTGCTGGCTTTCACAAGCAATCAGAACCCGCTTCCCTGCCCGCCATTGGTCAGCAGCAAGCTGACATGCCAGCCATTCATGTGGCTGCAACTCATCAGAAAATGATGATTGTTCCGGTGACCGCGTTTCTAATGGCGGCTTTTCTAATGGTAGCTTTTCTAATAAATAGAAGGTGGCGTTTTTCATAGTTTATTGGCTGCAAGATTATAGGAAACGATGATGGAAAAGGGTATTGCATCTGCAATACCCTTAATGTCACTCATTCCCTTACTTTTATGCCACATTTTCATTAAATGTTTTCGTTAAATGAAATCTGCGGCCGGGCATTAATCATCAGAATTCAAACCTGAACGATTTAACAGGAATTGTGACAAGAGCGCAACCGGCCGGCCGGTGGCCCCTTTTGCTTTACCTGAACGCCATGCTGTTCCCGCAACATCCAGATGAGCCCAGTTGTATTTGCTGGTAAAGCGGGCCAGAAACGCGCCAGCGGTAATGGCACCACCCGAACGCCCACATGAATTCACCATATCGGCAAAATTGGATTCCAACTGCTCGGTATACTCATCGCCCAACGGCAGGCGCCATGCACGATCTCCGGCTTGTTCCGAAGCATTCAGCAGTTCATGTGCCAGCGGATTATGGTTGGACATCAGGCCGGTATAATGGCTACCCAGTGCAACAACACAAGCACCGGTCAGTGTGGCGACATCAATGACCAGCTCAGGGTCAAAGCGCTCAACATAAGTCAGGGCATCACACAGTACCAGACGGCCTTCTGCATCCGTATTGGTCACTTCGACGGTTTGGCCGGACATGGTGGTCAAAATGTCGCCCGGACGGTAGGCACGTCCGCCAGGCATGTTTTCACAGCCAGCCAGAACACCGATGACATTGATGGGCAATTTCAGCTCGGCAACAACACGCATGACGCCATAAACGGAAGCAGCGCCGCACATGTCATATTTCATCTCTTCCATGCCTTCGGAAGGTTTAATGGAGATGCCGCCAGAGTCAAAAGTCAGCCCTTTGCCCACCAGTACGACGGGTTTCGCATTGGCGTCTTTGCTGCCTTTATACTCCATGACTGCCATCAGGGATTCATTTTGTGAACCCTGACCCACCGCCAGATAGGAGTTCATGCCAAGCTCTTTCATCTGCTCTTCACCAATGACCTTGGTTGTCAGATTATCGGCATTGTCAGCAAGCTGGCGCGCCTGTGATGCCAGATAGGCAGCATTACAGATATTGGGTGGCATGTTGGCCAGATCTTTTGTCGCCTTAATACCGGATGCAATGGCAAGACCGTGCTGGATAGCGCGTTCACCGCTGGTTAATTCGCGGCGGGTCGGGACATTGAACACCATTTTGCGCAAGGGGCGACGCAGCTCATTTTTGCTGCTCTTGAGCTGATCAAAAACATACAGTGATTCTTTGGCTGTTTCGACTGCCTGACGCACTTTCCAGTAATTGTTGCGCCCTTTTACGTGCAGTTCAGTCAAGAAGCAAACTGCTTCCATTGAACCGGTTTCGTTGAGGGTGTTGATTGTCTTCTGGATAATTTGCTTATATTGACGCTCATCCAGTTCACGTTCTTTTCCGCAGCCAACCAGTAAAATACGTTCAGACAGCACATTAGGAACATGATGCAGCAACAAGGTTTGACCCACCTTGCCTTCAAGTTCCCCCCGGCGCAATAAGGCACTGATATAGCCGTTACTTATTTTGTCAAGCTGCTCTGCGATAGGGGAAAGACGGCGTGGTTCAAATACGCCGACAATAATACAGGCACTGCGCTGTTTCTCCGGGCTACCGCTCTTTACACTAAACTCCATGCGTTCTCCTGAATCTTAAAGACAAAGACGGATACAATCGCTAAAATATCACGTTGCGCATTAATTAATCCCAAAGGAAAGTAACTGTTATGCTAAGCTAAGCGCATTATTTTTTAGTACTTAGCTAACGATAAGTATGTTCTAATTTGGGAACCAATATATGGAATGCTTTGGTATCATTTTAGCAATGGGGAAGCCAAACTGATGCATATAAATGGTAGATATACGACGAAGTTAGCGACTTTCCTGCAAAAAGACAAGTTTTCACAGGCGTAATAAGCGTGATCATCATTAGATATCTAGTACGGGAAACCCTGAAAAGCCAAATTGCAATACTTTTCATCTTATTGCTGATCTTTTTCAGCCAGAAATTAGTTGAGGTATTGGGTGGGGCAGTTGAAGGCAATATTCCCGCAAATTTGGTTTTATCGTTGTTAGGTTTAGGTGTGCCAGAGATGGCGCAACTTATTTTGCCCTTGAGTCTATTTCTCGGGGTACTCATGACATTCAGCAAACTTTATACCGAAAGTGAAATCATCGTCATGCATGCCTGCGGATTGGGCAAAAGTGTCTTGGTGAAATCCGCCCTTATTCTGGCATTGCTGACAGCCGCAGTGGCGGCGGCCAACGTCATATGGTTCACTCCGTGGTCCTCTAAACATCAGGAGCAAGTGCTGGCGGATGCAAAAGCCAATCCAAGCCTTGCCGCCTTCGTGGAAGGGCAGTTTAAACCTTCCCGCGATGGTAATATGGTGCTTTATATCGGAAATGTGAAAGGCCATAACTTTGAGAATGTCTTTCTGGCCCAGCTCCAGCCGTCGAATGATCAGCGTCCTTCTGTTGTAATGGCCGATGGCGGGCATATGGAAGAACGCCCGAATGGCAATCAAGTTGCGGTGCTGCACAAAGGGACACGTTATGAAGGTACAGCCATGCTGCGTGATTTCCGTATCACGGAATTTACGGATTATCAGGCTGTCATCGGGCATAAAAAAGCGGATATCGATAACAGTAAAGTTGAGCAACAATCCATTGAACAGCTTTGGCATCACACCGATGATGATTCCCGGGCCGAATTTCATTGGCGCCTGACATTAATTGTTTCTGTCCTGATCATGGCGTTGATGGTTGTCCCCTTAAGTGTTGTGAACCCGCGTCAGGGGCGGGTACTCAGTATGCTGCCTGCAATGCTGCTGTATCTGGTTTTCTTCTTGCTGCAAAGCTCCCTGCGTTCCAATGGCAGCAAAGGCAAACTTGACCCCATGTTCTGGATGTGGCTGGTTAACGGTTCGTATTTTGCCTTGGCAATCGTACTTAATTTGTGGGATACCGTACCCATGCGCAAACTGCGTTCACGCTTTAAGAATCAAGGGGCGTCATGATGTTTGGGGTATTGGACAGATATATCGGCCGGACAATTCTGCAAACCATCCTGATGACTTTGTTTATGCTGGTATCACTTTCCGGCATCATCAAATTTGTTGATCAGCTGCGCAAAGTCGGTCAGGGGGAATACACGGCATTTTCAGCGGGCATTTACACCTTGCTGAGTGTACCCAAAGATATCCAGATCTTTTTTCCAATGGCAGCCTTGCTTGGGGCACTATTGGGGTTGGGGGCACTGGCAACGCGCAGTGAGCTTGTGGTCATGCAGGCTTCGGGATTTACTCGCTTGCAAGTGGCAGGCTCTGTCATGAAAACCGCAATTCCGCTGGTTTTGTTGACGATGGTGATTGGAGAGTGGGTTGCTCCGCAGGGAGAGCAACTTGCCCGTAATTATCGCTCCCAAAAAATGTTCGGTGGCTCATTGATGTCGACAACCAAAGGTTTGTGGGCAAAAGATGGTCAGGATTTTGTCTACATTCATAGCGTAGGTAAAGATAACGCTTTGAATGGTGTCAGTATCTACCATTTCAATGACAAGAAAAAACTGTTATCGGTGAGATATGCCGCTTCCGCAGTCTATGATGAAGACAATCATTTGTGGAAATTATCTCAGGTTGAAGAATCTGATTTAACGCAATTTAACCAGATCACGGGGTCACAGCGTATTTCTGCTGACTGGCCAAGCCGGCTGACACCTGAAAAGCTGGGAGTTGTTTCCCTTGATCCTGAAGCACTCTCCATCCGGGGCCTGCATCAATACATTGCTTACCTTAAACAGGGGCAACAGGATGCAGGGCGCTATCAACTCAATATGTGGAAAAAGATCTTCGCACCTTTATCCGTTGCGGTAATGATGCTAATGGCACTTTCTTTCATATTCGGCCCATTGCGTAGCGTACCGATGGGATTCAGAGTTGTTGTGGGCATCAGCATGGGCTTTATTTTCTACGTATTGAACGAAATTTTTGGCCCGCTCAGTCTGGTTTATAGTATGCCGCCAGTATTGGGGGCGTTGTTGCCAAGTTTGTTGTTCTTTAGCATCAGTATTTACTTGCTCTTGCATAAAAAAACCTGACAGATTGGCATAAAATCAAAAATCCCTATCGCCTCCACTTTCAATAGTGGGGGCGATTTTTTCTGAGCTCTTTTTGTGACTGCTCCCACCGTAAACGGCGAAGAGCAGGCACAGCAAGAATTAGGAAATCTATATTGGCTATCCGGTGATTTAATTGACGAATCGGCTCCCGGTATTTTAATTGACGCAGCGATGGATAAATTTGGAAGAATAGATGTTGCCATTAATAATGGGGTATTAATCATACAGGAACTATTAATGAAATAGATATTGATAAATGATGTCACATGGCTAGAGTTAATGTGTAAGCCGCATTTCGATTCACTTATCTTTTCCTGAAACATGCTGTTGAAGCTTTATGTGAAGCATTGAGTCTTGAATTTGCGAAAAGTCCAGTAAAGCTTTCATGTATTGCCCCAGGTCCTGTCCATACCGAATTGCATCGAGATCTTGCAATTCATCCGTCAATATCAAGAAATATAACTCGGCCATTAAATGCGGATGATGTGGCAGAGACAATTCGTTGGGTGATGACACAACCCAGCCATATTAATATTCCGCAGATTGTGGTATTGCCACAAGATCATTCAATATAGTGATAATCAAGTTAATAAGATATGCCTTTAAATAAGGATGAAAATATATGGACCCTTTTTCATTTGGATTAGTGATGGTTTCGGCAATTATGCATGCAGGTTGGAATCTTTTCGTCAAGAAAGATGAAGATAAATTTTTATCTCTTACTGTTATGGCCGCGACTTCAGGTATACTTTGCGCATTATTGCTTTTATTTACCCCCGGAATAAATGCAGGTGCTTGGAAAATTCTCATTATTTCAGCCCCGCTTCATGCTGGATATAGAATTTGTCTGAGCCTTGGCTATAAATATGGCGATATGAGCCAAGTTTATCCTATTGCACGTGGTGCAACACCATTACTTGTGACATTGCTTTCTGTCATTTTGCTTGATATTCATTTGGCTCTTTCTCAGGTAGTGGGAATTATCGCTATTGCTATCGGTATTATGTGGTTGAGTTTCCATCGGGGTCTTCCAAATAACCATGAAGGGCGGGCTATTAGTTTTGCTCTTGGCACTGCGGCTTTCATTACCGTATTTACATTGCTTGACAGTAAAGGTGCACGACTCAGTGGCGAAGCATTCTCGTATGTGCTTTGGTTGTTTGTGCTGGAAGGGGCTTTAATGTTTGTGATTGCTGCATCTGTAAATAGGCGGCGATTATTTGATTATATTAATCGCAATGGAAAAACGTGTATGGTTAATGGCGCCGTTATGTCTGCGGCACATGGTTTAATTATTCTTGCTCTTGCACGAAGTCCTGCTGCATTAGTATCTGCTTTGAGAGAAACCAGTGTGATCTTTGGCATTATTTTCAGTGCATGGATACTTAAAGAGAGGATAGGGCCAATAAAATTGTCTTGTACTTTACTTGTGCTGGTCGGCATTTTTTTTACCATTTTCAAATAGCAGTGATATTGTCAAAATCTGAAGTATTTATCTTGTCCATATGACTTTATTTACCCAAAACGCCATAAAGCCCATTACTCAGAGGGAGCCGCAAAAGTGAGCTTAACTTTTTGCGACTTCCCCTTTTCTTTAGGGCAAGGAGGCTATCAGGCTAAACCTGATGATGATTGCGTACCAATGCGGCCACTAATTCATTGACTCCGTTTGTCACACGGCTGAACTTGCTTTGCTCCTTGCGGGTAATCACCACAAATACACCAATATTTTGTTCAGGGATCATCGCCATATAGGTATTGAATCCGCCACCCCCGCCGGTTTTTTGGTAAATACCGGGGATATTATCTTTCGCATCCATATATACCCAACCCAGCCCGATGCCATCAGCGGTACCGGCAACATCCATCCCTTTGATTGATTGCAGATCCGCTCGCTTAAAATAGACCCCTTGTTCACGACTGGCGGTTTGTTTACGTAACTGATTTTGGGAAGACAAAAACTGTTGCATCCAGCGTTGTATATCTGAGGGGGTGGAATAAATACCACCGCTGCCTGCGGCGGCAATGGTATTCACGCAAGGGCTGGACTTAACGCCTTCTATCAAGCGGGCACATTGGGATTGCGTGGGTGTCAGCGTGGTATCTTTCATGTGATAAGGGCGGGTTATCTCCTTTTGCAGAAGACGGGAATAAGGCTCTCCAGTCGCTTTGGAAAGGGCATCCGCCAATAAATCATAGGCCAGATTGGAATATGACGCTGTTGTACCCGGTACTGCCTCTATTTCAGCGGTTTTCAGCCAAGTCCAGCGATTATCCTGAGTTGGCCAGATAAATACAGGGCGTCCCCACTTTCCCCCGGGTTGTTCCCGTGGCAACCCGCTGGTGTGACTTGCCAGATGATATAGCCGGATGGGTTTTCCTGAGCCATAATCCGGTACGCGAACACCGTGATGCGTATATTTTTGCAATGGATCGGTAATCTGAATCTGTTCTTTCTGTGCTAATTTGATCATGACCTCGCTGGTCATTAATTTAGTAATGGAAGCGATACGAATCAAAGAATCCTTATTGGGTTTAATACCGCTCCCTGGATAAGTTTCCCCAAAGCTGCGATGCACAACCTGATTGTTATCGATCACAACCATGGCCATTCCTGAAGGGTTGCTCTCATTAAAAATGGATTGAGAATATTGATCGACAAGTGCCATGGCCATTTTTTTGGTATTGTTATTACCCTGAAAAACTTCCCACTTTGCCGGCTGTACATGGGGTTTCTGGTATATGTTCTGGTCCGCATGATCAGAACTGGCACAAGCTGTAATCGTCCATGTTAGGGTGGAAACTGTGCAGAGTTTATAGAGCCATTTTTTCATTTTTGGGTTAACCAATCAGGGCGTGTTCGAATAGGGAAAAGTGGTTATTTCTTTTTCTTAAGCATTGCCATAATGGCACCGATAATGATACCCACTAGGATGCCTGTAAAAATCCAGCTGATAATAGTCATGATAATTCACCTCATTGCATTGTATTGTTTGGAATTATATAAGGAGTTTGAAGGTTGTCTATTGGCCGGAAGGAATTGTGTGAAAGTAATAAGGGCCGGTTATGGGTAGAATTGATTGTGTTTTGAACGAGATTGGTTAAAAAACAGCGCGAATGTCTTTTTTTTCATCACTTAAACAAGATTGGAAAGGATAAGTGTTGCGAATGATCTTCTGACAGGTATAATGGCCCCCGTTCTCCGAACCCTTCAGTGCCGAAGTGGCGAAATCGGTAGACGCAGTTGATTCAAAATCAACCGCCTTCGGGTGTGCCGGTTCGAGTCCGGCCTTCGGCACCATTCGTTAGTTTACTAACGTCTACCCAAGTCTACAAAATCCCTAAAAATCCCACCAAATCAAGATATTTCGTTATCCTGACGCCTACTGTAGTCCGTTGCAATCAAGATGCAGCGAAGGCCATAATTCGGGGCTCTTACCGTTCGATTATGAGAATGCCCTTAACAATGAAACTTAATGCACGACAAATCGAAACTGCAAAACCCAAAGAAAAAACCTACAAACTCGCCGATGGCGGCGGTCTCTATTTAGACGTCTCGTCACGCGGTTCAAAATATTGGCGAATGAAATATCGCCGTCCAACAGATAAAAAAGAAGATCGATTGGCTTTTGGTGTGTACCCGACGGTGTCCTTAGCTGATGCCTGAGCCAAACGAGACGAAGCTAAGAAATTACTTGCTCAAGGGATTAATCCCAAAGCCGAACAAAAAGAGGCACAATCCGAATCAGAGGGAATATTTACATTCGAGCATATTGCTCGCGAATGGCACGCGAGTAATAAACGGTGGAGTGAAGATCACAGTGGTCGGATTATGCGAAGCCTTGAACAGTACATATTCCCCCATATTGGCGCTCTTGATGTACGTACTTTGCGAACCAGCCAACTGTTAACTCCTATCAAAGCCGTTGATACTGATGGTAAACATGATGTAGCTCAGCGTTTACAACAGCGTGTAACTGCCATCATGCGTTACGCAGTCCAAAATGACATTCTTGAATATAGCCCTGCCAATGATATGGCTGGCGCTCTCATCACAGTAAAATCTAAACATCATCCTGCCCTACCTAATGAGTGTCTACCTGAGTTTTTGACTCGTCTTTCTTGTTACCGTGGGCGCTTACTTACTAAGATCGCGGTAGAACTAACTTTATTAACGTTTGTTCGTTCCAGTGAAATGAGGTTTGCCCGTTGGGAAGAAATCGATCTTGAAAGGGCTGTTTGGCATATACCGGCGACACGAAAACCCATTGAAAGGGTTAAGCATTCTCAGCGTGGTATGAAAATGAAAACCGAACATATTGTGCCGTTGAGTCGCCAGGCTGTATCACTTATTGAAAAATTACATGGATTGAGTGGGGATAGTGAAGTGATGTTCCCCGGCGATCACGATCCAAAGAAAGTCATGAGTGAAAATACCGTAAATAATGCTTTGCGTGCTATGGGCTATGACACTAAAACAGAAGTTTGTGGCCACGGATTCCGCACAATGGCACGCGGTGCGATGGGAGAATCCGGCCTGTGGAGTGATGACGCGATCGAGCGCCAGTTAAGCCATATCGAACGAAACAACGTCCGGGCAGCCTATATTCACACCTCCAAACATCTGGACGAACGGAGGCTGATGGTGCAGTGGTGGGCGGATTATCTGGATGCCAACCGGGAAAAACCCATTACACCGTATGACTTCGCCAAACCACTGCGCGACAGTAAAAACCGATAGTGCATTTTTTTAATCCATTAATTCTCATTGTAAGAAAAACAATTAACACTGTTCATTTAAGGGGGTTTTTTCAATAATTCGCCTGTCATCCAATAACGTCCACGATGAGCGCTCAAGGACTCGGTAACAGGAGAAAAAATATGACAATGACAGCACCGAAAGAAAATCTTATTCGTTTGCCGGAAGTTCAACGTAGAACGGGTTATAGCAAGGCGTGGATTTACAAATTGATTAGCAATGGAGAGTTTCCGAAACAAGTCAAACTCGGTTCTCGTTCAGTCGCGTTTATTGAATCAGAAATTGATAATTGGATTGCACAACGTATTGCAGGATCACGGGCAGCATAACACCTAAAAGAACATGACATAAAACACGTAATATAAAAAAACAACGCCCCAGAGTGCGCGAACACAACCGGGGCGTCTGACCAACAACCGTTAATTGAGGTAACGATGATGGCTGATATACAGCATACCCAAACTCACCCTAAATTTACATCTTCAGATAAGACCACGCGTCAAAAAACACTCGACCTGATCCAATCTGTGAAAAAATCTGCTGCCTGCGTGTGGCATCAATATCCCGGCAAAAGACAAACATGGTGCCTGCCCGATCTGCGGCGGCACTGACCGTTTTCACTTTATTGATGATCACCATCATGGTAACTGGCATTGCCGCCAGTGTGATACCCCAAACTATGGTGATGGGCTGGATTTGGTGGCAAGAACCAAAGGAATTTCTATTACTGAGGCGGCGAAAATCGTCGCAAATACACTGGCATTGCCTTTACCTGAACCCAAGCCAGCCAGAGAAACCACTTACACAACATGGCCAATTGCCGAAAAAGTGGCGGCACTGGTGGCAAAATCCGTTACCGGACATTCGCCATACCTGAGCGCAAAGGGGCTGCAATGCCCCAATCAGCAATTGCTTGAAGATGGCTCCTTATTGTTGCCACTAACAACACTGGACAAGAAAGTCACGGGTGCGCTGCTTATCAGGCCGGGTGGAAAAAGAAAACACCTGTTTGGTACTCAAAAGAAAGGAGCATTTATCGCCCTGTCTGAGCCGGGCGAACATCCCGACACAGTCATCATTACCGAGGGTTACGCTACTGCACTGACGGTCAGCCAGTTATATAATGGCCTGATTCTGGCGGCACTGGATGAGGGAAATTTATGCCCAGTGGCAAAAGCCGTTCGGGAGTACTGGCCGGACACAAAAATCATTATTGCCGCAGATAATGACTGGCACGAACCGGACGAACGGGATAAAAACGGCAAACCCAAAAAGAATGTTGGTAAAATCTCGGTAGAAAAAGCGGCTATTGCAGTGAATGGTTGGATCACGTTACCGCCGACAGAACATAAAGCCGATTGGGACGACTACCGCCAACAACACGGTGTAGAAACGGCAAAGCTGACGTTTGTTCAAGGGCTTTATCAACCGGCACCCATAACGAAAAAAGCTGCGATTCAGCCCAATGATGGCGAATCGTCAAAACTGACCTTATGTCAGATGGGTGCCAGCCAATGAATTTAAATAAAAATATTTATAGGTGAACAGTTTTATCCCTAATTCTTTAATAGGGTGGGGGGTTAAATAAAAATGGTTTTTCTGGCGGGTATAGTATTTTTCAAGATCCCTGATTTATCTGGCTAATACATTAACCAGATAAATCAGGGAAGACAAGCGTAGCGCGTCAGTGTCGTGTTAAACAAGCCAAGATGTTTATGTTCGGTGAAATAAGAAGATCTTCCTGACTGGCAATTAATTTGGGATTTCAAACCTAAGATGCTCTAGATTCTGCCAATCCAGCGTAAAATCTTCGATAATAGCACCATTATATATATTGCCAGACAATATTGACGGGAGTTTTCAATAACTTCTCAACTGTGTTGATAACTGACTGCAATCCTTCTTCCGTGTGGACAAGTTCCATTTCTCTGTCATTGCATATCAAAGCATAGCAGCCGAACGCGCCACAGTTCTGGTAATCTAACTCAGGAAGCGACAGTGTTTGTCCACAACAAGGGACTGCCCACTTTGTATGGATTTTTCCCAGCCTTGATTCTTGATGCCAAATATAATCCATTTTTTCATTCCACCATTCTGTAATATTACTTTTACAGCATCGGCATGAAGGTATTCTAAAAAGTTCCATACCATGAAACAGTTCTATATCTTCACCAACATAATGCTCAATATAAGGTATCCCTGCAAAATGCCTCGCCGGTTTTCTTCTCAGTGTATTTATATAATCGGTTGTGGCATCCATTGCTGATGATTCTGGAATATAGGAAGGGTCTTTAGGTACAAACATTAAATAGGAGTCATTCATATTATTTTATTTCTCTTCGGCACTTATTGTATAAATTCAACATCAGCTATGAGCTGATAAACTCATAGCTGACTACAACAACACGATATCAAGCGCAAAATCCGTTCTGACTGGCAATCAATTTTGCACCACAGGCGGTTTGCATACCTTCCAATGCAATGTTTTTTCCTTGATATTTTAAATTACTGCTCCCTTCGACAATCGGAAAGGTTCCTTTGCATTTTGGGCAGGCGACTAAATCACCCTTAGCGGCAATAGGTATACCTTGATAAACATAATCATTAATAGCGCTAATAACCTGACCACCATGATCTGTTGTGTCGTTTAATCGAATAACCGCTTTGCCTGCCATAGTTATATCTCTGCTATTAGTGGTAATAACTGTAAATCCCGCAAACAGATTTCGATATCATTGGATTTATTGATATGTTCTTTATTGTCTATATCAAAAATATCTTTTGTGGCAATAATCAATGTGCCCACATTACCTGCTTTATCAGGGATAGGTAAAAGTTCTGTTGCCATTGGAACTGAAGTTGTATCAATTTCTGTAGGTAAATAAATCATACAACCAGCCCCTAAGCGATCAGGAAATACCTTTTTTTTGTTTGCTGTATATCTATTTGCCTCAACTGCAATGTAAGAATAACATCTACTGGAAATAAGAAACCTAACAAATTCAACTAATAGTGGAAACTGGAACTCACTCTCTTTAATATTTAAATTCAAAGATATTTTTGTTTTACCCAACTGTTCCACTCGGTAATTTTGATAAAATATTGAACATGAAAGATCATCAGATTCCCCATCCCAAATTTGCTTTCCAATAAAAGGAAAGTTTTTCTTATAACTCGATTCAAATTCACAAAGCGCCTTATCTGTTGGAGCTTGATCATCAAAAACAGGATACAGAATAGCCTCTTTACGTGTATGCCCTGGTAAATACCAAGTTTTATTGCGTCCAAATAATCTATCAAGTTGCGAAGTTATTTGGTATAAATCAGAAAAAATTAATTTAGGTGTTAATTGTTCTTTCCAATCAAAATATACTTCTATTTCCAGTGATGAGATATTCATATATTCCTCAATTACTCTACGAATGGTGTGTGAAAAACTTTAATGTTTGTATGGATAGAAAATACATTGGAATAATAAGCAGCTATTTCAGCTTCCATAAAATGCCAATGAGAATTTGGAATACCCTCGAATGAAATACATACATTTTGTTGTCGCTGTGCTTGATTTTGCATCGATTCATGTCCCACCCACCATCCTTGAGGGGTACCATTTTTAAAAAATTGCTTATGTTTAGCTTTAGCTTCAAGAAACAGACATTGTTCAGGTTTCCAACCATCGAAACGAACAACCTTGCAGTTCCAAACCTGAATACGATTTGTTGCAGCGTCATATACAGAATTACAAATCTGAATCTGGTAAATGGTTGATATAGCTGAAATACTAACTACTTCCCAATAAGGACTGACATTACCTATAGCCGGGCATTCTTTACATTTAGTACGAGATGAAGTAATAACTTCTGTGTCTGATTTAGCATTATCTTTTTCATCTTCCTTATCTTTTGTGGCTTCATTGATACCGACTCCTACACCAACTCCAATTGCTATCCCAGCCATAGCAGTTAAAGTGTATTCAAATGCTGCCGCAATTGCAGGGACGGCAAAAAATAAAGGTACTGGCATCTTAATGTTTCCTTTTCATTAAATTATCTAGTATTAGCAGGTAATCACGGTATTGCTGTTCTGGATTATCACCTGCGTTCAACATGTTTTTAATTTCAGGGGATGCGTGATAATTACGATTAAATGCCACAAGATAGAGGTAAGAACGTATTAATTTCTCATCTTTAAACCCCATATCAATCAAATCCAGATACGCTTCTTTTAACCGTTTATGCAAGCTTTGTTCGCTTTCATCTCTGACTAATTCAGCATGTTCTGACTGAATTTGCTTTCGAACGTTGGTGATATAAGCTTCATCTTCCGCATCGATAAATTTACCGACCTGTTCCTGACTGAGTTTTATCATCGTTGTGCTCCTTTCACAGAATAAAACTGATCATTCAGCCAATATTCCCATTCATCAATCGATTGTGTGAATGCGGTTAGCTGTTCCTGACTAAAAATATCTGGGATTTGATGCAGAATGCGCGGATCGTAAAAACGTAGCAGGGCTGTTTCGCCGCTTTCCAATTGAACGTTCAAGTAGGGTTCGAAATGACGGGTCAGTGCATCCAACGACTGTGGCGTATACACCCATGAAACAGCAGGAAAAGTTTTTTCCAAAGTTAAGAACCGTTCCATTAATATCGTATCGTGAGTAATGTCAAATAACCACGGCCCGGCAAAGGCGATTTCAGAATCCGGAAATTGGCGAAACAGCGGATTATTCAGCCCTGCAAGGTAAGTTAATTCTTCATCAAAGAGTCGTTCATACTGTAAGCCATCAACCAACGCATACCTTTTCATATTAGGGTGCATTGTTTGATATTTCTGCCATTCTTCCTGTGACACTGAAATCATGATTGCCCCCTGATAACCATGGCAGAACCGCCTAATGCAGCTTTCATCAAGCAACTAATACAAATTTTCTCTGGCGGGGTGACTGACACTTTTTCCGCTTGAGCCACATTAATGGATGACAACTTATCTAACATATCCGGCAATTTTCCGCCCCAACCTGAACCATTGCCCGGTGAACCACTCCCCATATTAACGGCAGAGCTGCTGCTGATCCCGCCCGCATCGATTTTCAGAAAATGACCAGCGGCTTGAATGGTCAATTCAGAACCGGCATCAATCACAACTTTAGTTCCAGAACTCAAATGAATTTCATTGCCGCTTTGGGTTAACAGCGCATCGTCGGCTTTGATATGGAGCTTTTGCCCGGTTGACAGCGAAATATCATTGCCTGCCTGTACGCGATATTCATTATCAATGCGTAAATGGGCGTCATTTTTAATGTGGTGTGTCCGGTTATGGCCTACATTGTGGGTTTCATCATTGAGCACCTGCGCTTTGATGTCTTTTTGCGCATGAATAAACACTTCTTCACTGCCTTTGGCATCCTCAAAACGCAGTTCGTTAAACCCGTCGCCTTTGTGGGTTTTGGTTTTAAACGTGGTGCGGGTTTTGGCAGACGGTAAATCCAGTGGCGGGCGATTCAGGCCGTTATAGGCACAGCCCGTCACTATTGGCCGGTCAATATCGCCGTTGAGATAAGAGACTATCACTTCCTGCCCGATGCGTGGGATCGCCATAAAGCCAAACCCATTGCCGTTCCAACCCTGTGTCACACGCACCCAACAGGAGGCACTGTCATCGGCCTTGTCGTAGCGGTTCCAGTGAAAATGCACTTTGATGGCTCCATCTTTATTAACGAAGATTTCTTCGCCTTCCGGCCCAACAACGGTGGCGCTTTCATCACCGTCTGCCAGTGGCTTGTAATGAAACGGCGGTCGCCAGTCGGCAAAACCGTCGATAAAGCTGAAATCGTTGCTGAGTGTGGTGCCCTCGCCGCTGTTATCGCCCAATGCCTGTGGGCAACGCCCATGATGGCTGATTTCAATAACCTGCCAACGGGTATTGAGCGGGGTATGGGGGTGATTTTCGATTTCGAAGATTTTGCCCGGCTGCAGTTTGATGCAATTGCTCTGCCCATTACCCCGTTGCGTCTGGTTTTTCAGCACTTCATGGCGGTATTTCACGAACGGTTTGCCTTCTGCTTCCTGCTGGAAACGTCCGTAGCTCTCGTAAATGGTGTAGGGGGTGAGTGAGCCTAATGCCTGATATTCCGGGCTGCTCTCCAATTGGTACACCGGAGAAAGTGGCCTGTCCGGGTTGTAATCCCGGTGAATACTGCGTTTGGGTGCCATGCTGACGCCAAGACGTACCTGATAAATCACATCCTGCCCGTGGGCGGTGTCAGGCTGGGGCTGGTATTGCAGCGGTAGATTGGCCGTCATCCCCAGATGGCTGTCACTGAAAAACAGCGTTTCATCTTCAAACCAAAAACTGATCCCCTCTTCGGCCGCCAGCCGGCAGAAAAAAGCATAGTCCGACTCCCGTTTCTGGGTGGTGTATTCCCGGTTGTGATGGGGATTTTCCAGTTGCGAATCGGCACGGACATAATGTTTTTTCAACAACAAGTTAAGGATATCCGGCACACTTTGGCGATGGTAAATATGGCTGTCCTGATTGAGCGTCAGCCGCCAGAGGAAAGGGCGCACGGTGAAGGAATACAGGGTCTTGTTACCGTCAGTACCGCACCAGTCAGCGTGGGAAATAATCCCGGTGATTTTGCGTTGTTCAGATTCCCCGTGGAAGATTTGTAACACGGCTTCCTGCATCAACAGCGCAGTTAAATCGATTTCCGGCTTGGGTTTAAACGGGTTGTCAGGTAAAGACTGAACCAGTGTCAGGTTCAGGGTGAAGAGGTCAGACAGCCCTTCCCGCAGGGTAAAATCCGCCACGGCAAACGTCTCTTCGGGCAAATCCCCTACCCGGCAAAGAAAACGCAATCCACTTTTTAGCATTTTATCTCCTTATCTTCATTAACATCTCAAGGCACTACATTTCACTGCGCCGCCCGGTACGCTGCCGGAATGTCCATAACGCCTGTGACTCACCCTGCCGGTAAATGGTGAGCAGGATGAAATTATTCTGCACAACAAAACACGTCAGCAGTTCGTCGATTACCCGGCAGAACTGGTACATGATGCCGTCATTGTCATAACAGTCTGGATCAAGGGTGATATGCAGATAGTGACCATTAATGGGACGCCCCTGTCCCTCTTTCGTGTTGTCAATACGTGCATCTGACCGGGCGTCAATTTGCACAATGCCGTTAATATGCTGCTGTATCCGGCGGCTCAGCATGCGATCATGATCCGCATAACAATCATACAGACGCAAAAATCCTTTCAGCGATTCAGCATTGAACAGCAAAAAAGGCGGACAGTTTAAAAAATCGATCAGCGGCCAGTCGGATTTACCCATCACCATGGGTGGAAAATCGGGTGACACCGCCGTGATATTGCGGGCGTGTAAATGCGCCGGCACTGATGCCTGTGTGTGCGTAATTTCACCAATACCCAATTGCATGGCCTGAATATGGTAGCCGGAAACATGGGCGCACACTGTCTGGGGTGGCAAATTCTTCGCCGCCGCGCCATCCATACCAATAAAGCGGATCTGGTTATGCAGACGTCCCAGTAAATCGTCTGTGACCCATGACTGAAAGTAGACGTTATCAGGATCGCCCTCATTCAGCAGCCAGTCGCTTTTGGATTGGAATTGGTCAATGGGCAGGAAGCAGCAGGGTTTACCACGCGAGGCGCTTCCTGGCACCGTTTTTTCGCCGGGCTGTTTGGCTGTCTGAATGTTTTCCGTACGGAAAAGCCGCACGGTATCTGCCAGCGTCAGCGGATAACAGGCATTACCCGGCTCTAATGACATGGGCTGACTGACCATCGGCTCCAGATGAACCGCAGGCACACAACCAAGCTGAAAAGCATCCCCCAGTGAATCCAGCGGCAGTTCCCCGTTCAGGCGGATAATCAGCTCACAAGTATTATCCGGATTTAACTGCAATTCGCGTTGCTCCCTGATATCCAGCGTCATGAAACTGAACACATGAGGCAGGCAGTAATATTCAGTCATTTGTTGCAGACGGGCAAAAGGCAGGTCTTCGGTGGGCAATAATGTTTGCCGGAAGTTTTCACTCCAGCCCAGAAAATCACTGCTTCTGAGCCTGATTTCGTTTTCCGTTGTCAGCAGATAAACCTCCTCAATCTGCATATCCAGCCATAAACTTAACTGGGCGGCGCGGTTTGGGTCGGAACCCAAAAAGAAATGCAGTTTTCCGCCTGACCAGACAGGAGATGTATTTCCCGTTTGCTGTAGCGTCAGCACAATATCGCTGTATTCGCGGGTTTTTTGGATCTGTTTATCCAACACCACAAACGGCTCAACAGGCAAATCACGGCAGGTATGAAACTGTAGATTCTGTTCTCCCTCAGCGGCCGTTACCGGTGTATCCTTGGGAATATGAGCGGCACCCTGATGCACGCCCTGGTGGGGCGTGAACTGCATAATCGTGGTTGGAGGTACAGGCCGCAGGGTATGCGGCCAGATACGGGCGAGTGTTTCATGGGACACTTCGGGGCAGGTATCATCAATTTTACTGCACACACCGGAAGACAGCAGGGCAAAACCCTCCATAATCCGCAGGATATCCGGATCATTGGGATGCTCCAGCAATTCGGCCAGATAGAAGTTTTCCGCTGCGGTTAACTTCATTTTTTCGCGCAACCAAGCCAGCTCTTGCAGGTATAGAGATTCTTTATGGTTTTTCATGTCTCTCCTTTTTTGCGCAGATGTCCGAGTGAATAATCTATCGGCATTTCATTTGAAATATTTATAAATAAAAAATAATTTGGACTAAATTTGGCTATGATACGCAATTATCCGTTAATTTAATTGATGGGTTTCATTTTTTTTACGATTCAAGAAAAATCTTAAAAAACAATCGCAGTAATCATTTGACCCCCTTCACTTCAACCGATAACATCTTTGCTGACAATAACGATCCATCGCCTGTCAGGATCGCCTTCGGGTGGCGAAATAAATCTCCCGTAGCCTGAAAGGGAGAGCAAGTATTGCGGTACATCTGCGCACTTTTGGAAGCAGATATCGTTGGACAATAACCCCTCGTCTGGCGATGAAAGTTATCCGGTTTCTGGACTCACCGGCTCATCATTCACGCAGAGCAGTCCCCTGCCACGTTTATCATCACAATTTAACCCTGCACGATCTTAATCCATACTTTGATTAACTCGCGATAAGTCCCGAATACTGTGCGGCGTCACTTGTGTATGAGCTGCTCGATTACCAAGTGACGCCGCCGGGCGGCAAACGTTCAGAGCACAACCAGACTGGCTTTTCGACCGATTTGAACCCGGTATTACTGGGTGACAGCGCTTTCACAGGCACTTTTTCACCTCTTACCGACTTATTCCGTTTGTTTTTCACCCACTGCCTTGCAACAGGCCGATGCAGTAAAAAAGGAGACATCACACCACGTCACGATTAATGAGGCGTTCATCCTGAGCTATCAGGCTCTGAACGGGGAGCATGTCATCGCCGTGCTGAGCACGCAGCGAACTCCTGCAAAAACTCAACATAACCCTCGCCCTGCTACACATTATCTGACGTACCACGGAATGGTGAACCTGAACCGACACGCAGAGATTTGTTTAAAAACGAATGAAAAATGAATAAAAACAGAGGCAAAGTGGCAGGAGATGCGGAGATGGCGCAGAAATCAGTGCGTTCAAAAGTTGAGCGGTTCAGGAAAGAATTTATCACTCATGCCCGAAAAGCCGGTGGGAGTTTTGCCACGGTCGCTGACCGGGAGCGCATTGCCAGGCAGTTCCTCGACTATTTGAAAAACAACGGCATTAAACTCAGGCAAATGGATAGCCTCAAGGCGAAATATATTGAGCGCTATATTGCTCAGCGTAAGACTGACCATATCAGTCACAGGGCACTGCAAAATGAGATGTCAGCACTGAGAGCGATTTTAGCGCAGGCCGGAAAGCTTAAGTTGGCCGCACCGGACAATCCGCGTCTGAGCAATCGGGCACTCGGTATTGCGGATATGAGCCGCAAGGGCACGAAGGCTGCGCTGACACTGACAGCGTTCAGAGAAATTTTTCAGCAGGTCGAGCAAAAAGACCGGGGCGTGGCCGCCGTGATGCAACTGACCTATGTGCTGGGGCTGCGTACTAAAGAAGCCGTGTGATGTGGCACACTAATTTTGGTCACCATTACAGAGGTGATATTCTTACCTCAATAAAAAATAGGTGACATTATGCAAAGACGTTTTAGTTCAGAATTCAAACTGGAATCCGCACTACTGGTGCTTGAACACAACTATTCTATCGCCGAGGCAGCCAGAGTCATGAATGTCAGTAAATCTGCCATGGGGAAGTGGGTTAATCAGTTAAGGGATGAGCGACAGGGACTCTCACCCAAGGCAACGCCAATCACACCGGAGCAGCTTGAAATCCGTGAATTAAAGAAAAAATGTAACGCCTTGAAATAGAAAATGAAATTATAAAAAAGGCTACGGCACTCTTGATCTCGGACTCCCTGAACAATTTGCGTTAATTGAACGATTCAGAGTGCATTACCCCGTCGTTTTGCTTTGCCAACTCTTCGGCATACATCGCAGCAGTTATCAAGCCTGGCGAACCCGAAAAAAATCGCCAGATCCCGAACGTGTTCGACTAAAGAGCTTAATTCGCGAAGCTTTTCAGGAAAGCCACGGCTCTGCGGGAGCCCGGACTATGGCGTTGATGGTCACCGCGAAAGGTCGGCCATTAGGGCGTTGGCTGGCGGGCAAATTAATGGCTGAAATGGGGCTGGTCAGTTGCCAGCCATCACGGCATAAGTCCCCGCGGGGAACACCAGAACACCTTGATATCCCTAATCACCTTGGACGTCAATTTGCGGTCACCGAACCCAATCAGCTCTGGTATGGCGACGTGACATTTGTGTGGACAGGGAAAGGTTGGGTTTATCTGGCGGTGGTGATTGATCTGTTTGCCCGGAAACCTGTCGGCTGGGCAATGTCTTGTTCACCGGATTCAGCATTAACCAAAAGGCGCTCAAAATGACTTATGAATCAAGAGGAAAACCATAGGGTGTTCTGTTTCATAGTGATCAGGGCAGTCATTATACCAGTAAAGCGTTCAGGAAATTATGGAGTCATTACCAGATCAAGCAAAGCCTGAGCCGTCGGGGTAACTGTTGGGATAATGCGCCAATGGAGCGTTTCTTCAGGAGTCTGAAGAGTGAATGGATCCCATTGACAGGGTATCGAAATGCGGAGGAAGCCACGCGCTCTATCATCAGTTATATAACGGGCTATTACAGCCAACTTCGTCCCCATTGGTATAACAATGGGTTGACACCGAATGAATCAGAAAATGTATTTTGGAAAAACTCTCAGGAGGTGACCAATTTTCGTTGACCATATATGGACGTTCCCGGTTATGCAAACATTGAATTGATACGGTTTTGCGACCATATATCCGGCGTCATTGTGGGCTAAATCACCCGCGCCATAATGTCATTCGAACCCTGTTTCCTTATCACAACATAGGTATATCACTACCTTGGTCAACTACAGGCTATTACAGGGACGGTAGCCGTTTTTTCATCAGTGTATGCAAACTCAATAAAACGTCTTTTTCAATCTGTTAATTCACCGCTTTCTTCACCATAAAATCCACATCATCTTTCAAAATGCGCCAGATAATGCGCACTAGTTTGTTCGCTAAAGCGACTGTGGCCTTCATGAAGCTACATCGGGCAAGTAACTTTCTTAACCACTCGCCCAATGCATCATCACGTTTTTGACAACAGCGCATCACCGCCCGGGCACCGTGTATGATTAACGTTCGCAGGTGACGGTTGCCCTGTTTGGTCATGCCTGACAGATGGATTTTCCCTCCAGAACTGTATTGACGTGGCACCAGCCCACACCAGGCCGAGAGCTGACGACCCTGCGCGAACTGATCTACATTGACGTCACTGACAAAAGCGGCGGCAATCAACGGCCCCACACCGGGAATGGTCAGTAAGTGGGCGTAACCCGATTGCTGACTTGAAACCGCCTGAATCTCTTTATCCATTTCGTGAAGACGAGCATCAAATCGCCGCATATCGTCCTGTAATGAATGCAACAGGCGACGAAGAACAAAGGATAAAGCATTGTTTCCGTCTTCCAGAATATCAGGCAGGGCTTGCCGGAGTTGCTGAATGCCCGCGGGGAGCACAAGACCTTGTTCAGCGAGCAACACCCGCATTTGATTAACTGATGCGGTACGTTGTTCCACGATGAGTTGCCGTGCACTACGCAGGGCTTTGATATCCTGTTGTTCGACCGTTTTGACAGGAACAAAATGAATCCCGGGGCGGCAGGCGGTTTCACAAATGACCAGCGCATCATTAGCATCATTTTTTTGATTTTTACAGAATGCCTTGACATGCTGAGTCGGGATAAGCTTGATTTCATAGCCCATGTTCTGGAGCGTTCTTCCCCAGTAGTGCGCGCCCTGGCAAGCTTCCATCGCAATGAGGGTATTGGGCGGAAACGTCCTGAGTGTATCCAGCAATTTTTGCCGTGAGATTTTTTTATTCTAGGCCACAGAATTATCCGTTGACCAGACACAGACTTGGAAAACGTTTTTGGCGAGATCAATGCCCACCACTTTAATTGTGTTCATGAGAAGATCTTCCGAAATGCAATATACTCAGTATAAAGTTAAAGATGACACTGTCAGCCACTGAAAAAGGGAACGTCCATCACATCACAACACCTTTGAGTTCCTGAGTGAGGCAAAGAGCTTTTATAAGGTGTTACCTAAGCGACTAAATAAATACAGTCTGGAATTACACGGTGACAAATCGCAACTCATTCCTGCGGGACACATCGCAGCACTGAGAGCAAATCAGTTTGGCAAGCGTCTGCCTACGTTTAACTTTCTGGGGTTTACCTGCTATTAGGGACAATCATGAAAGGGTTTCTGGCGACTGAAATTTAGTAGCCGAAAAGACCTCTTCGCCGCCAAATTGAAAGGACTCAGGGACTCCCTCTGAAAGAGCTGGATAAACGTCTCAGCCATCTGAGTACACAACAAGAGGATAACTGACTCTACCGAGTATCGATCCTCTGGGAGTACCAGCTTTGATGATAGTCTTGGGCTACAGCACAAACTTCAAGAATGGTCGCCATTTTGCCAGTATCTGGGACTGGTTCAAGAGAACATAGCGGCTGAGGTAAAGTCAGGTTACCCGCTCCAAAAACCTTGCGTAACCGTCTACTGTTGGCGAATGCGGGTCACTTCGATAATCAGTATTTTCAAAAGGTCTCGCAGTGCTGGGTGGTCGAAGAACGCCGTTATTGTCTGTGGTTGACGAACTTATCTGCAACCGAATTTACCGCTGACGATATTATGGCCGTTTACCGTTGTCGTTGGTAGGCTAAGTCTCTGTTTAATTAACTTAAATCGCATAAAAGTGGGCGAAGTTTTGCCACAGGCCATAAATCTCTGGAAGAAAATATTCTCTGGCGGGGCTATTGTTTAGATTTAGTCTGGTAAGACGTTTACTTCCGGCAGTGTTTTTATTGGAAGCCTCCAGCAATAGTTGAATTTGGTTATGAGCCATATTAAATGGTGTTTTTCATAAGGCATGGTCAGAAATCGTTTTTGTTTACAGAAAACGAAGGAATACTTAACCCAAAATGCTTTCAAGACACCAGAAAAAAATAAGCAAAACAGAACATTGGATGATGTGTTTTGAAAAAAATTAATTGTTAATACCCAGTGTATGAATACAACATATAATCTTTTTCTTTCATGTATTAATAATATTAATTATTTTAATTTTCTTAATATTTGTGATTATTAAGTTTCATTGATTTCATTCATATATAGGGAATGCTAATGCTTTATAATTGTGCAAAGAATTTAATTAAGTTTTTTAGTGTATTTCTAATTTCAGGAACTAGCTTATCCACATGGGCTATCACTAATTCAGATAAAAATTTGAGTGGATTAGACGAAAATGTGAGAAAAGTAGATATTACAGAATTTGGGGGAGCTCGCAGACTTACACAAGATCAAACGGAAGCACTTCGGACCGCATTGAATAATGAAAAAGCTCATAATATTATTTTGTTTATTGGTGATGGGATGGGGGACTCTGAAATAACTCTAGCACGTAATTATGCTAAAGGAGCAAGAGGGGTATTTGAAGGAATTGATGCTCTACCTTTTACAGGACAATATACTCATTATTCCTTAGATAAAGAAACTAAAAAAATAAATTATGTTTCGGACTCTGCATCCTCAGCAACTTCTTGGGCAACGGGAGTAAAAACTTACAATGGTGCATTATCGATCGATGTTTTTGGCAATTCTTACCAGACTTTATTGGAGCTAGCAAAAAAGAATGGAAAAGCAACTGGTAATGTCACTACAGCCGAGGTTCAAGATGCCACACCTGCAGCATTGTATGCTCATATTACAAGGCGTGAATGTTATGGACCAATAGAAACTTCAGAAATGTGTCCTGATGATTCTCTTGAAAAAGGTGGAAAAGGGTCTATTACGGAGCAACTTCTGGCTATACGTGCAGATGTGACATTAGGAGGGGGAATAGATATTTTTTCCCAGCGGTCAATGGCTGGCATCAATATAGGAAAAACGTTGAAACAACAGGCGTTGGAACAAGGGTATCAATGGGTAACAGATGTTGCATCATTGAATATGGTTAAAGCCGCAAATCAAAACAGCCCTTTATTGGGAGTATTTAATGAAGAGGTTTTACATGAAATGTGGGAGGGGCCAAAAGCAATTTATCATGGAAATATTAACGAAGCTCCTGTGAAATGCAAACTGAATTCGAAAAGAAGTCCACAGCAGCCGACATTAGCACAAATGACTAAAAAAGCTATTGAACTATTAAAAACCAATAAAAATGGCTTCTTTTTGCAAGTAGAAAGTGCATTGATTGATGATTATGAACACTCGGCAAACCCATGTGCACAAATTGGTGAAGTAGTTGCTTTGGATGAGGCAGTACAAGTTGGTTTGAAATTTGCCAAACAATACGGGGATACATTAGTGATTGTCGCAGCGGATCATGGACATTCTAGTCAAATTATTGAACCTAATGTTAAAGCTCCTGGTTTGACCCGTTCACTGATTACTAGAGATGAAGCTGTTATCACGGTGAGTTATGGTAATTCTGAAACAACTTCTCAGAAACATACCGGTACACAATTACGTGTAGCAGCTTATGGCCCACACGCTGCAAATATTGTTGGATTAACCGATCAAACAGATATGTTTTTTACCATACGGGATGCTATGGGTTTGAAATAATATATAGGATAGTTTCTTATAACAATCACTCGCGCAATATTCATGATGTACGAGTGATTTTACGTAACCTGAATTCTGTCTAAGCCATCACTGACGGTTTTCTACTCAGAAGAAGATTTTCCGGTGACGGCTTAAATGAAATTCGGGCTACTTGCTTCTTTTGGGTTCTTTAAATTGAAAAAATGATAATCGGTACTCTCATTTTTCTTAAACGAATGGTATTACCTCTATGAAAATAAGTTTTTACTCAACTAGAAGCCGAACGATAACCACGTAATGAACGTTTCCAAACTAATCGTGATATGATAAAGAAAAAGGTAGCTATTCCTAGCGAACCTAGTGCTAGAGGTAAATTTAACATCCCTAACAGTGCCATAACTGGAGCACTGGTCATGACACCAATGGGGATTAGAAAACTAAATATTAGCCTCCAAGGCATACCAAATAGGTGTATAGGCCAGCGAGCAAAACCCAATAATGAAGAGATAACATTGGTCAAGTTTTGTATGCGAATTAATGTAAAAGAGGTAGCAATCGCTAGAATAAACAAAGCGTAAGTTGTGGCAAGCCCTCCTATTGATAAAATGATAGCCATAGCAACGTTAATAATCGATGGCTGAATATCTAGCTGTATAAGAGCATAAATAATCAGACCAAGCCCAAAGAAAAAATCAATCAATTTCCATAGTCTGATATCAATAAGCGAACAGAGAAACAGTGAATCGACTGGTCGGATTAAAATATAATCAAATAAACCTGTTCGAATACCTGACATGGCAGATGAAAGACTGGGAGAAATTAAGCCTTCGACAGTAGCAGTTAACATCATATACCAGCCCATTAGTACCAGCATTTCATCAAAAGACCAACCTGCAATAGAGCCTCGTTCGTTAAACAATACTAACAATGGTAAAAGTTGCAGCACCGCCATGGTAAGTGAGAGTAAACCGTCTATTATAAAATCCCAACGGTATTGTATTGAACGTTTTACACTTAAAATAAATGCCATACGAATGACTGAAAGAGAATGTCTCATTATCCAAACGCCAAATAACGGCGGACGCCTTGCCGCCAGACCAAAAGAGCAGTAGCACACAGTAGGGCCACGAATATGAACTGTAAAATTACCCATTGAGTAGCAATAAGCAGAGAATGTTTTCCGGTTAATATCTCTACTGGCAACGAAATTACAAATCGGAATGGCAGCCAATTGGCAATATTTTCTGCCCATTTTGGTAATAAGGCTAAAGGAAACATATAGCCTGATAGGACACTACTGGCAGCTACATACATTTTATGTATAACCAATGAACGCTCAATCCAAAAAGTCAAACCTCCAATCAGCAAATGAATACTTTGATTGATTAAAAAAGCCCCTGATAATGCAAATATAAATAAGCTAAATTGTGGTAAACTGAATGGTTGGCTCAGAAAATTCATCGCCAGAGTCAATATCAAAATAGGTATAGCAACAATTAGACTTAATATCAGTTCGGCAATAGTAATTGCCAGGTAGTTAATGAAAGGATGAATAGGGCGCATTAACCAAAATGAAAGTTCACCAAGACGGATATTTTCGTTAACTTCCCAGACACTGTTACAGCTGGTTAATATAGTGGTAACAAGAACGGCAATATAGTAAAGATTAAAATCCTCTGTGGTATAGCCTTGAAAAGAACCATCTTGAGTTACTGAGCGCCAAAAAACCAGCATGATTAATGGCATACTGAGTGTGACGAGCCAGAGCAGAAATTCGGCTCGGAATGAGAATGTTTCAAATAATCGGACTTTTATAAGAGCGAAAAGCATGTCGGTTCGCCTCTATTCAGAAAGTTATTTTTGTTTGGCTTTAGATTTTATTTTGGTTGGGATGACCAAAAATCTGGCGTAGTATTTCTTCCAAAGGAGGATCTTCTATAGTGAGATCAATCGCCAGTTGTTGCTCAACCAGAAAATGTACAAGTCTAGGTACATGATCGCGATGTACTCGAATTTGGGAACGTTCTTCGGTTTGTGAAATGAGTGAACCAAAACGTGAAAAATCGGGAATATTAATCTGGCGATTCATCGAAAATGAAATTATTTTCTCAGGGTTTTGTTTTGCTGTGAAGGTTCGCAGGTCTCCATCATAGAAAATCGCGCCCTGATCAACAATAATAATTCGTTGACACAATACTCGTACATCTTCCATATAGTGTGAAGTCAGTAGAATAGTGGCATTGTGGCGGTGATTATATTCAGCAACGAAATCACGTAAAGAGGCTTGCATAGCGACATCAAGGCCAATAGTTGGTTCATCAAGAAAAAGAACCTTAGGTTGATGTATCAATGAGGCTGCCACTTCACATCGCATGCGTTCCCCTAATGAAAGCTGACGGGTGGGTTTGGTCATGATGCTGCTCAATTGCAGTAATTCGCTTAATTCTTTCAGCGTTTTGTTATGTACAGGTAAGGGAATTTCGAACAGTACTCGGATCATTTCAAACGTATCAACGGGGGGCAAATCCCAGATTAATTGCCCTTTATTACCCATAACAAGACCAATGCTATGCAGAAAAGTTTTTTCACGTAAATAGGGTGTGTATCCCTCGACGGTTATTCGTCCACTGCTGGGATGTAATAACCCACTGAGTAACTTTATCAATGTGGTTTTTCCTGCACCATTAGGGCCTAGTATTCCTACTCTCTCACCATCTTCTATCTGGAAGCTGACATTTTTTAGTGCAGCAACAGTTTCATACTTCCTTTTCCAAAGTGAGAGCAGTGCTGAATGGAAACTCTCGTTACGCTGATGCACTCGATAAGTTCTGGAAATTTCTTCTGCTCGGATCATATTCAGTCAACTCCAACAACATGCTGTGCGACACGTAATGCATTTGCTTGAATGGTGAGAGTGGGATTTAATCCGCCGGGGAAAGGCATAAAACTGCCATCCACAACATAAAGATTTTCTAGTTCGTGGACTCGACAATTAGGATCTAAAACTGAACGGGTCGGATCTGTACCACTGCGGCATGTGCCATGTAGGTGAGTACTTCCTTCTTCAGAACGAGTACGCTTAGAATAAATTTGTGTGGCACCTGCGGCGTGAAGAATATCAACAGCTCGTTCAGCCATATAGGACAGTCGTGCCAAATCATGAGGGACTGTCTGATAGTCGATCATTATTTTAGGTATTCCCCAAATATCACGATGAGAAGAGAGTTTCACCCGATTTTCATAGGCCGGAGTATCTGCAATGATGGTTTCTAATTCTAAGGGTAGTAGTTTAGGGAATTCATCGGGGGCAGAGATGGTACGAGCTTCGTAAATTAATCCCCCCATTCCACTAGGGCAACGAGCATCAAGATAGTGGTCCAAGATCGCCAACGTAGAGAAAGGGCCACGAAGACCAATAGCATGATTACTCATGGTATTAGTTACTGGCACTACACCACGTATACGCTGACTGAGTTTCATACATAGTCCACGACCAACGAGATCATGCCGATTACCAATACCATTGGGAGCAAAATGGGTGACTGATCGCAATAAAAGTGCCGCACTCTGTATTGCATTACAGGCAACGAAAAAATACCGTGCTTTTACATGGCGAATATTACCATCTTCTAGATCTAGACAACGCAGTGCACTAATTTGCCCTGCGCGTTCTTGCTCCAGCGCTACGCCTCGGATACCTGAAAGGAGAGTAAAATTGCAGTGGTTAACCAACTGTTTGATATAGATATTCAAGACATCACTTTTAGCACCGTTGGGGCATTGGAAATCAATACAACGTTTTTCTTGTGTGCAGAGTTTAGGATCAATCGCCATCGGAGTTGTGAATGGATGATAACCGAGCTGTTTTGCCGCCGCTGCCATGACATCCGCAGGCAATGATCTTGGGAGGGCATAGCCTCCCTCTTTTGCGGGTGCTGTGTATGGCCCGCCACTGACACGCAATTGTTTCTCAACAATAGCATAGTATTTTTCTAAATCAGCTAAATTAATTGGCCAAGCAATATCAAGTCCAATACCTGATAACCAAGAGCGAGCATCAAAATCACAATCCTGATAACGGAAAGATGCACCGCCATAAAAGAGTGTGCCCCCGCCTACATTTCGCGTACTCCAGGGCCATCCTCGCTCTTCCCAGCCATTTACCCCTTTAATTTCTGCCATGGGTGAATAATCATCCACCTCTTCTTGTGTGACTTTAGGCGCAAGTAGGTTTCCTTCTTCAACCATAATGACCGACCAACCACATGCTTGCAGTGCATTCGCAACTACTGCACCACTAGCACCACTACCTATCACGCAAGCGTCGGCAACTAACTCAATTGGTGCCTGTTTTAATCCATGAAAATGGCGCGCACCTAACTGTATCTTTTTTTGAATTGACATCTTATTATTTTCTCCAAAATCTGTTATCACTACTTGCTTTCATCGGTAGCACGCTGCCATACTGTGTAATAATCGGCTATAAGCTATTCCCACGTCATTCCATGACCAATGAGTTCGGGGAACAGGGGTCAGCCCCGAAATACCCTCTTCTTTCAACCAATCAAGTAAGGCGTTGTTATCTTCAATGAGGTGAGCGGCAAAACGACGTGTAGCACCCGAATGGGCATAAGCCACAACCGGTATACCCAGTTGTACGGCTTCGGCGGATAGAAAATTAAATGTCTCGTGATAATCACTTAATACTAGTGCGGCACTGGCTCCACCAAAAATCAGCTCGTGATCGTGTTCCAGATCGTAATAATCGAAAACCTTATGTCGTTCATCCAAATTTAAGCCATTAAAATAGTGCTTGGCTTCTTTGCCCCGTTTAGACCAGTTATTAAAAAGGATGTGCAGATGCAATCCCTGCTCCAGACAAGCCTCTACAACCGGAGAGAGTTTCTCGAGTGCTATTTTACCTGCTAATAAAACTACTGGGCCGTTGGGGGAATGGTAATTACGGGCGGGAATATGATCTGCTGCCCAAGGAATGTAATGTCGTTTGGGAAAGCAATATGTCCATGGGGCCTCATAAAAAAAGATATCGGCGGCGTAGGCGTCTGGAGCAGCGGTAGTGGCAATACAATCGGAGGAATTTGCTCCAAGCTGATGGGCATGGCAGGCAGACAAAATAGCATGGGAGTCAGTGAGTAATGAAACATCATGCCAAACTCGGATAGTGCGTTGTCTCAGAGACTCTGGCGCTTGTTGACCAGCACGAAATAACTCACTTTCCATTAACGGAATGATAGCTGTGATATTTTGGGATGAAATTTTCTCTGCCAAGTTATCAAATGTTGGGTATTCTTGTGCAGAATACCAAATGACCTCAACGTCACAGAGAGGCAGGATGTGCGCAAGATTCCAATAGGCCGTTTCTATTCCCCCCCATCCACGACGATCAAAATTGTCTGGATACCGCTCTATCAATACCACATATTGTGGCGTTTTTTTAAAGGACATAATCAAACGCCTCACTTTTTTGATGTGAGCGGTTATTACAACGGCGGCAAATTTCCGTTGCATTTCGATTTCCACATGAAAGCGCTTCACGAGCTTGACGGAATTGGGGTGAATTCCAGATTTCCATGATAGGGCTATCAAATATATTGCCGAGAACCACTTCTTCTTTGTTATCTTCATAGCAAAGTACGACATTCCCTGTGATAGTTATAATCAACATATCTGAGGGAGCAAAACAGGGAAGATTTGAGACAATTTCTGGCCCGGCAATCACATTGCCCGCACGATTGGTTAGCTGTAACTGATCAGGAATAAGCCAGATAAGATCAGGTTTGGGGGCTCCAGGTTTGCTGTCGTGCTGAGTGATAATAAACTGTTTAATACCATTTTTATGTAGCAGCTGATATTTTTCATCAGTTAGATAATCACCATTACTATACAGGATTTGCCTCACCTCCGGCAGCCGTTTAGTGACTCTGGCGACAAATTGCGGTAATTTAGGATGTAGTAGTGGTTCATTATAAAAATGGTAAGAAAGTCTTCCAGTAAAATTCGCCTCTTCTAATCTGTCGATGATACGCTCAAATTGCTCGGGTTTCATTCTGTTAGGGGCATCGCGCGGTGCTATGACGTTAGGACAGTACACACAACGTCGGTTGCATCGTGAATTAATTTCAATCTCTACCATCGAAAACATATGCTTTATCCTTAAGAGTGTTATTTGGTAACAGATTGCTCTACTAGCTCGTGATAGATATTTATTAATCGCGGCAGTACAGTGTCTGGTGCAAAGATTTCTATCGGATTTTTAGTACCATCATTCTCATTGATGATGGGAGTGCACTGAGGTTGGGCTAGTGCTCGGTTGATACAGTTAACTAATTGCTTTATATCTCCGGCAGGAGCAAGTAATTCAGGCGAAATTTTGCCCAGTATTTCGTTAATGCCGCCAACTGCATAGGCTGCCACCGGTACTCCGACAGAAGTCGCTTCAATGGAAACACCACCAAACTCTTCGTGTTCTGACGGCATGACAATGACATGACATGCAGCAATTGCGGTTGCCACCTCATCATTGGGGATGAATCCCGTGATAGTAAATTTGGATTCTAGATGATATTGAGCAATAGTCTCTTCGAGTCTGTGTCGTTGTGGGCCATCTCCTACCACTAAAAAATGCAAGTCAAGATGACGCAGACGATCAGCTACAGCAACAAAGTGTGTCCAGCCTTTTTCTTTTGCTATACGACCAATAAAGCCAATGTTTTTTGTTTTTAATCTATATTTCTGCCGAAATGCCTGTATTGCTGATTCTCCGGGATGCCGGAATTGTTTGGGATCGACAACGTCAGGAATGATTTCTACGCGACGAGCATAAGGACGAATAACAGCAGTAGTACGTTCAGTCAGGGCGATGGTTGTTGCTGCGAGTTTCACTGCTTTACGCTCCAGAGAGCGAGCCAGTTTATGTGTCATGCGATCCCAGATAGACATCGGTTGATAAACGGAAAGTCGTGAACAGTGGATAGTCAGTATCAGAGGGCAAGGTAACAATTTAGGAACCAGATAAGCGACCAGCAACGCTGGGATCTGTCCATCAAGATGGAGATGAATCAGATCAAAAGGCTTTTGTCGCGTTTTCTTGCGGATCGTAAATAATGTAGCCAGTGCCCAAGATAGAGTAAGGCCCTTTAATCCAGACAGTTCTGAGCGGAATTCAGGTAACTGAATATAAGTTCTCTCTACACAGAGTTCGGGATGTAAATGGCGTTCGTGTGGCAGTCCGGGAAAGCCGATAGTCATTACATGCTGTTGTACTCCCTGTTGAGCCATCCACATCGCTTGTCGCCAGATTTGAATTTGCATTCCCCCTACAGAGTCATATTTAGCGGGCCAGTTTTTGACATCAGGATGATGAAAAAAGGGAGTTAACCGTAATACACGCATTACTATTTCCTCTTTAGCTATTTAATCATACAGAGCCATACGGTCACGTTGGTTATTAAATTCCTGATGGGAAAGACAAGTGCCACAAGGAAAGTTGTTGTATTCTCGCTCGTCCTGTAATCCTTCAATTTCTAAATGACTAGGAACTGGAGAATAACAATCACATTTCACCATGGAGATATTTTCACCCTCTATGTAATAGTTGAAACCATTGCGGATCTGGTCACAGATGAAATCACCACGGCGTCCATGTTGGTAAATATGATCCCAACGATCGAAAAATGCCTTACGTTCCAAAAAGGGCGCTTTATGGAGTTGTTCGTAATTGAGATGTACAGTAAGTGGTCGCCCTTTCGTGGCTAATAGGGGTAAAAAATGTAAACGGCCAGAGAAATTACGAGCCTGTAAGGTATCTATAAATTCATTGATCTCTTCAACGGATTGGCCGTGATAGACACATTGTAGTTCAGCAGAAAGGTTGACTGCATGATCTAAAATAATATCGATTTGTTTTTGTTTTAAACCACGAGCCTTATTCATTTGCTCAGTATGTCCATCAACAGAAATGACCCAGAGCAAATCGGGACGCAAACAGGCAGGAAAACGTGTGCCATTTGTGAGCACTTCGATGAAATAGCCTTTTTTCACACTTTCCGCCAGAAAATCGAGTATTTTCGGGTAAAGTGTAATCTCTCCATCCGCTTCAACTCGAAAGAGAGTATCACTCGGATTAAAACGCTCCATAATTCGCGTTATTGAATTAATAACTGCTTCCGTATTCACTTTAGCTCGTTTTACTTCGCAATAGCTGCAACGTAAGTTACAGGAAGTTTTAATCACAATATTACGATAACGGCGTACCCTGCGGGTTACGGGAGGCCAAGCTGAAGGCGGTTGAATACTATGTATTACATTAGTTATATCTGACATAACACCCCCTAAGAATCTGATTACTGCGTATAGAACACATTTGTAATAATCTCTAACACTACAGTTATAAATCATTTAAAATCAATTGGATAAATAACAAAAGCAAATTAAGGGATTGCACAATTTCAATCTATTATATGAACCAGATACCTCATTAAAATGATTAGTACGGCTGTAGTACTGGAACAGAGAACGCTAATAGTACTGAGCAGTTTTAACTTCTTTTTTTGCGCGTTCCGTTGAACAAGTGCTGGACAGGCTGTAATTAGATTATGGTTAATTTATTGAATTTATTTAAAAATATTCTGCTTCAACATTGATTCGACTAGATCAGCAGGCACAAGCGTTAAGGGATTTCCTTCACTACTCCAAAGAGGGACTCCCAATTCCTTTAACAAAATCATTGGAATTTCATTGGGTTTAGCGTGTAGATAGCCACGTTTATTATCAGATTGCAGTATCTGCATAATAGCTTCCGGTGTTGTTCCTACTGGTGCCTTGATATCGACGCCGTTAAGGTGAATCAGGCGGTAGTGCATATCACGTGCTTCTGATGTCAACAAACCAAAGGCGTGAGAAATTTCGGCAGCGACTATCATGCCAAGTGCCACAGATTCGCCATGAGTCAGTCTTCCATTACAGCTTAATTCGATAGCGTGTCCTACAGTGTGGCCATATTCGAATATAAGAGCATGATGCCTTTCCCTCTTATCGTTAACCATGGCTTTTTGTTTGGTGAGGACCCCCGCTTGAACGATGTGTGCAAGCGTTTGTTCGTCGTAATGTGCTTTTGTATTTAGTGTACTGGTTAAAAATGGGATATTTTCGGTTTCTAATATCAGCACATTTTTAATGATTTCGCATAATCCAGATCGCAAGTGTTGGGGCGGCAATGTCATCAGGAAAGCAGTATCAGCAAAAACTGCTTCTGGCGTATGAAAACAGCCCATCAGGTTTTTGCCTTGTGGCATGTTCACAGCTTGTTTAAGAGAAATAACAGAATCGCTCATTGCAATCAGGCTGGTGGGGATATGTACAAAACGAATACCACGAAATAGTAGTGCGGCTAGCAGCCCTGCTATATTGCCGATGACTCCCCCTCCCATAGCGACAATAACACTTTTTCGATCAATGCCTGCATTAACTAATTGATTAGAAATAAAATCTAATGTTGTGAGTGATTTGTTTGCTTCTCCTTCTGGAATTGACCAGCTCCAAACAGGTATCTTTGTTTTTAGAGCTAGCTGCTGTACGAAAGGAGCTGCATGAAGCTGGTTTACGGTATCGTCAGTAATGATGTGCAGAGAAGATGCCGACATTTTAACTAAATGTGCTGAGATTTCGTCTGTACAATGGCTCCCTATCCAGAAAGGATAAGCAACATCTTCAAAACACAATTCGATTTTACGCATAGAATGCGCATTATCTTGAAGTGCACAGGATAACACATCCCTTTTTTTAGTTAACACATTGTTATTAAAAGGTACATCAATACCATTTTTTTCGGTGTTTATCATTTTATTACCTATGATTAAGGTGATAGTGGCATTGGTTCATCAGATGATTGTGCATTAAGCTTATTGTTTATTATTTCTACAAGGTTATTAATTTCCATTGATAGATGTTCGTATTTAGACCAACTCAGAGTGCAGTCAAGGAGCGCTTCCAGACGTACCATAAATTCAATAGCATCCCGTGCAGGGATCTCTAACCGTCCTCGCTCGATTACTTCTTTTGCATCATCTCCCGTTGTCTCGCAGGCGATTTTGATAATTAATTGGCGAATATAACTTGTTGATATTAACATTCTTTCTCCCAAAATCTTTCTGCATGGTAAACTGCTTGCTCGGTATGGAAATTTTTTTGTGCCAAACGTTGTGCATGGAAAATAATTGCATCAATCGTTTCCTTATCAGTTTGGCTGGCATAATTAGATAGTGCTGCGTATTTATCTGCTAATGTTTGATCAATACTGATGACTTCTAGTATGCTAAATTTTCTCTCTGTCAACTGCTTTTCCAGAATATCCAATGAAAATTCAGCCGCATAGGGCAAGTCTTCGTAAAAAGCTAGTTGCCATTGATGATTCTGTAGTGAGCAAATAGCGTGATGGACAATCTGATGGTCGATATGGTGACCTATGGCGGCTGGCGCAATCACAATATCAGGGCTTGACTCTGCCAAGATCTGCTGTAGCTTCTCCAATACAATTGAAGTTCGTATGTCATCAGTAAGTTGTTCCTGAGTAAATTGGAGTTGGCGCTCATTTCCATCGTTATAGCCAGACAAACTGGAATCTGATAGCCCAAGTGGGTATAACTTCATCTTAAAATTTTCACAAAAAGCCTGCTCTTCTTTTACCCGTACTTTACTAACAACGGCGGCTCCTGAATTACGCAGGGATTTAGGGAGTGCCCATTGGCTTTGGGTGAATACGGTTACAACCTCTAATGTAGATACAGCCGCAAGTTGTGAGATGAAGCCGCCTATCGAATAAGCAATATCATCGGGATGTGGAGCAATTAGGGTTATGTGTTTTCCATACCAGTCTTTTATTCTGCTCATATTGCATACCTTTGTAACCAATGGATAGCATTGGCAGCAGGCATAACATCACTAGCACCGTCGATCATATTGAATGCAGCTTCCATTTGCCGTTCAATAGGGACATGGATTGGGTGCTGCATAGAAAAATTCTGAGCAAGTTCTGAAAATACCTGTTTGAAGCGTATCTCCAATTCCGTTAAAACGGCTTCAGTTGCCAGCGATATAGCCTGATTATCAAACTTATACAGTAGCAGACGGTGTCTAGCACAAGCAGTATAAAAAGCTTCATCCAATTCAGGCGTTGCACAAATAAATTGTAGTAATGGCCCATCTCCCATCACTTTTATTGGCAATTCAACCTGTGTAATCAGTGTGCATAATGTGTTTGCCAGTATTGATCCGCACGTAGCTAGACGCTTATAGCCTTGTTCTCTATGCATATATTTCAATGTGGCTAAGGCCGCAACAATAGGTACTGTGTCAAAGTAAGCGGTATAGGTCATATGTTTAGTTTTTTGCATCATGTCAGAAGATCCGACGAGGCAAGATAAACGTTGCCCGTTGCATAGTCCTTTAGCAAAGGTATAAAAATCAGCCTGGATGCCAATAACCTGTGATAATGCAGAACCCGCCACTGAACGATACCCATTTTTGACTTCATCACTGCAAAAGAGAACGCCATATTCACGGGCAAGAGAGGCTATTTTTTTTAATGTTTCTGGTTTGAGATGTACATAATCAGGAGAAATCATCACCATTGCGACTTCGCCATGATAATTTTCTAACACATCAGCCAGTAATTCGGGGATGAAGTAGAAATCGATAATGCCGTTTTCATTTGGTTGCAAAAAATGGGAAGATGAAGACCATAAATCTCCCCAACCGTGGTAACCTGCGCTGGCGATGATTTTTTTTCCTGTTATCTTCCGGGCACACTGGACAACGGCGCGGCAGGCTTCAGTTCCTGAGCTGAAAAAAGCAACTTGCCCATTGGAGATACCACTATCAGCAACAATGATTTCTGCAAGATCTTCAAAAGGTTCTGACCAACAGGTGGAAGACCCCAGTTTATTATTTAAACTGGCGACTATTGCTTCTGTGACTGTCGGATGATGATGTCCCAACGTGATGTTACCTTTGCCATTCATCAGGTCAATATAGTCTCTTCCATCACTCAGTTTGACGACAGCACCACTTGCGGATAGAGCGCGTAAGTTTGGTACTGGTACGCCGACAGCAGATGCGATTTTTTCAGGTTTACTCATAGACACTCCTCGATATTTCAGTCGGTTGCATATTCGCGATGCTTTCGATAATCAAGTGGTGGTACTGGATAAAAGTTTGGAATAACAAGGTGAGATCTTCACATAAGCGCATCTTACCTATAGAGCTAAATTGACGTATTTCCCGGCGGAAACCGTCAAGTAGTAAAAGTAACGCAACAGGTAAGGAAGTGAATATCACTGGTGAATTATCATTCTCTGTCTGGTTACTGTTGCATATCAGCTGTAATGTGGCGGGCGGTAGTTGATATACCAATAGAAAAACAGCTATCTCCAATTCTGGCCAGCTTATTCCTCCCCAGTTAGCCTCCTGATGAAAACGGTAGAGATTCCCGTCCTTGCCAACTTGCCAGTGCCAATCACCAAAGGCATAGCTAAGGGAAGAGCGTATTGGTCGGGTACTTCCTGCAAAAGGAGGAATATTGAGTGAATATAGCCACATAGGTAAATCAGGTAATTTGTGTTCACTCAATTTACTTTTACCCATTTTGTGTTGCAGGCGTTCCCATGCATTACGAATGGCTGCACCTATTGGAATCTGAGGTAGCTGGCCGGCAATATCTATTAATGGTGATAGGCTGACAGACTGAATAATAGCGTTGCACTGTGTAAGCCAAGCCTGATGATTTTCATGAGGTGTTTCAGCCATAAGATCCCGTAATGGCCGCAATCCTGGAAGATGTTGAGCAATATGATAACCATCAAGAAACCACGCCTTAGGATGGGCAGTATTGGCTTGTTTCACCCGATTGAATTCTGTGAGTCCATAGGTGCTTTCCCCGATAAATTTCAGGTGCAACAATGGTGTTTCATGTTTATCCGTGACCAACAAGGGGGTTTTCTTGGGATTAATCAACCTCCTTGCATATTTTTCCATTGCTGGCGAGTTCCAAGGCAACCAAGCCTCACCCAAGCCATATCTCTTTTCCATTGTTGGGCAATGGATAAGGATCTGTGTATCAGCATCATTTATTATTGTCGAATTCAGTAAATCCGATGCTGGTATCGCGGAAGTCAATGTAGAAAGAAAATGGCGGTGATCATTTTTTAACAACAATTGCCAGAGTGGACGTCGTTCACGTGTCATCAGAGGTGATCGCACAAATACAGTTGACCATGAAGCTGATGTTGTGATTTTTCTCACATGTCCAATGCTGGCAAACCAGATGTTTTCCGCTTTAAGAGCTAACCATTGCGCTAGTTTTTTAACCGTACTGCCTGTATCTGGTTGATCATCAACAATCACGACATCTGGACGTTCCGGTAGTGTGCCAAAAAGACGAAATAAAGAATCCAGTTCTGAAGGGTGATATTGACAATAAACATCAATATTCCTTAAAGGACGTAGTGTTAGCCATGCAGGAGACACACCATTAATCTGCGTTAATCCTGCAACCCAGCGGGGAGCAAGAAAACTCCCTCCACTGCGGAGACCGACAACCACTATGGGACGTCCAGAGGAAAATTGGTGGGCAAAGCGGATTGCATCATCCATACAAACTTCAGTATCCCCTAAATCATAGCCATAACACTCTGGCAAAGGGAGTGTTAGAATACGGGTTAGCAAATCTATCCAAGGAGAAAACTGGCCTTGCATTACAAGGTTTATTTGTGAAGGCATCTTTTCTGGCATGATTTTGCGACCACAAGCGATAGACAAAGCGGCTTGCTGTGCATGTATAGCAGAAAATCTGGCTTGATGACGGATCGATGACGACTGTTGGCTTGCTTCAGCAAGAAGACTCAGATCACTCCATATTTGTCCCAGAGCGCAGGTTGATACATAACCATCACCATCTTCGGCATATTCGGTGGTGAACAATTTCGACACTAATTCTGAGGGCGTAATCTGTATTCTGCCAACATTGTCTTTTGCCCTCATTTTGTGCGTACCGCGCTAATAATCGCAATCGGATCAACTTCAAACAATTTAAAACGACCTTTCTCCGCAGCGGCGATATGAACCAAATCTTGTTGAATATACATCTCAATTTCTTCTGTTATTCCATAAGGAACAAGACTGAGCTGCCTAATAAACTGTCGACGCAGTCTCTCAGGAAGTACATTCGCATGATAGGCAAGTAAATATTCTTTGCAGCGTTTAAACTGAGTTTGCCAAATAGCGATTTCATTTGCGATCGCAACGGCTGAGTCAGCATTTACTGCAACATCAGGAACGTGGTGCAAGACTAAATGACGCAATCCCGTATTTTCCGGTACAGTAATTAACTGCTGTAATGTGATTACCAAATCACGACGATGTAACAGACTGACAGCAATTCGTTCAGCCGCAACAAAAGACAAGGGGTACTGTACCATCTGCATAAGGGTCTGCTTTGGCCATTTCGCTGACAGGAGCAGTCCCATTTGTCCGGCAGTGGTATAAAGACACTCCCACTGTTCCTGATCATCTTCTGTTTTTTCCAACTGATTAATAATACGCTGAAAAGCTTCCCAAGAATGGTCAAAACCAGCAAGGCAAGCACGAGTGACCTCATCACGAACGAATTCATTCAGGCAGATTGCAGCGAGCATTGACGCAAAGGGCAATGAATAGACTGTGATACGTTGGATAGAAAAATCAACCACAGATCGATAATCAACATAAGCTTGGAACAATTCACGCCAGGGGGAATGGCCCAGCATTTCATTCACATGTAAAACTTCATCATTAGGTACATAGGAGAAATCATAAGCGGTATCGAACAGTACCCGTAACCAAAGCACTAGCTGTTCTAGTTCATTGTTCTGCCAATGTAAGCCATCAATACGCTTTAAGCGCAGGAAAAGTGTCCAGGTACCGAGCTGACAGACTCGATTTGATGATATCTGCCATTGAGGATTCCATTCCGCGATACGCGACGCTAAGGCATTGAAGACATGTAAGCGACCGATATCCTCTTCAGGGGCATTTGGAAGTTCACAAAATTCCACAACCAATTCTTTGTCATTAAAGAGGAAGCTCGCTTTATGTACGACAAAAGGGAGTGAAATCTCAAAGAGGTTATTAGATAACCTTAACAAGCAAGAACGGGCATCACCAAAACCATCCGCGATGCTGATCAATTTACGCAAACGGGTAGGTAGTTCAGATCCTGATTCAGCCCGGAAACGAACCAGCATCCATTGATGTAATAAATTATGCAACTGATGCGCATTTTCTATTGGTAGCTGTTCCGGTGACATATTACCTGCAATGGGTATTAAGGACTGCCAACGTAAGAAGTCATCCCCTAATATTTCCACAATATCTTCTTTTAATTCAAGGAAGAAGGTGTCTGGTACAGGGGAGTGACGCACATGTTCTATCCACTTCTGAAAAGAATATAATGCTGCTTTTTCATTGACAGAAAGTGTTGATAGTTGTGCGAATTCCATCCAACTACTCAGTAAATCCAGATAATTCCTATACGTTATTGCATCACGTCTATCTACTAAATCGCCTAATACTGCCTTGAGTACCTGATCATAAGTATCCACTAAACCTATACGGCAAAGTGCTCCCAAGGTAGGTAACTTCGCTTGATATAGCGCTTTCATCATACGGTCAGCGGATTTTAGTAAATCGGCCGCTTCACTTGCTCCGGCTAATGCAGCGGTGGCGGTAAAACGTCTGAGTGGTGCCAGAAAAGCAATATAAGCAGCAAATGCTTTGGGTGCACAGACCAAATTAGCCAGTGCGGTGGGCGGGAGCTGGCCATGATAAATGACTTCAAGCAGCTCTTGAACAGAAAATGTGGATCCCACTTGATTAGCTAACACGTGTAAAATGTTTACCCGGTCAGTATCTTCATAAATGGGAAGGATCTCTGTATCTGTGAGTACATGCAGCATACATTCTAATAATAAACGGCCATCCTCATTTGGGGACACTACCGCCGCATAGACCCATTGTGCCAATGGTAAACCAGGTATTTTCTCAACCCATGCTTCGGTTTTGATGAATAACATAAGCAGGCGCAAATCATTTAGTTGATTAACTTTATCTGCTAATTCTGGGATCGCCTTACATAAATTCGGTAATATCGATTGAGGAGCTGCTTTGGCTCTTAAAGCACAAAGGTAATCTGTTGTTTCTTCCGTTACTGACCAATCAGAAGGATAGAGAGCCATCACTTCCTCACCCATCTGTGTGAGCAACCACCCCGTTAAACTTGGGCTGCGGACAGTACCACCATGATGTATCCAAGTGTCCGTTGGGAAGAGGCTACGTTGCATGAGTTTGAAGACCACTTTTTCCTCTAAAAATGGCAATCCCGCTAATACATTTTGTAAAACATCATAAAGATATTGAGAGGTTAGCTCTGTGTTAGGTAAGGATTCACTATCGTCAAATATACGCTGTACAGAAGCAGGCAAATTAACCGCTTCAGTGGATTCTGTTTTCAATTCGATTAGCGGTTTTTGAGAACTGAAGTAGGCTTGTTCTCCCACACTATCAATAGCAACCCATGGGACCGATGGGATATTGGTTAACTGGGTAAGAAAAACCGGTAATTTTTGCTGACGGAACATAATACCGGCATGTTCACTAGCAACACCGGATTCAACGAAGACAGCAACAAGCGTGGATTGTACTGATGGAGAAAGGCGCAGGTAACGCGACCATGCATCGTCTAACGTTGATGCTGAAAGAAAAGCACCTAAAGCAGGCTTAGTGGGATACAGTAATGCTGCCACAGGAAATACTCGCATACAGCGTGCCAGCTCTGTTTTTATTTCAGAAGTTAATTGTTCAACCTGACGCTCTAGTGCATATCCCGGAGCAGGGCGAGCCTGCACTAACCAAATCTTATTTACATGAACCTGACGTAATTGTGTACCCTGCCACAGGGGAGAGGTTAAAGTTGGCCAATGATAGGCAACAGAATTCACTCTTGAGCCGGGAGATTGTGCAGATGCAAAACCAAAGCCGAAGGCTAATTCTCCCCGAACTCCGTCAACGCCATTTAACGTCAATCCAGTCGCCGATACCAAGCCATGATCTGTTTCCAATACCCACTCAGTATCTAATGCTACTTCAGAAAAATATTGATGCAATTGATTGATAATATTATATAAATAATGGAGTTTATCAGCTGTAAGATAAGGAGCCTGTAAGGTATCCATGATAGGTGGAATACCTTCTGACGGTGCATCTTCAATCAATTTTTGAACGAAACAACTGATAGGTTGTGGTTGATAACTAGGATCACTTAACCTCTGCTGTTCAATGGATTGAAGTTCAAATCCACTAAAAGCTACTGTAGAAAGCGTATCGCTAAAATCTGCAGAGCAATGACAGATGATACTGGCATAGCCTCCGGCATTGACGAAGGTATTACCATCTTCCAGACCGGCACTGCGAATAATCCAGGGCGGAGGACCACAAACTTCCTCTACCTGTTTAATCCAGTCAAGGTGTTCAGCAATGTATTTACTGTAGAGAGTGCGTAATAACATGCTATCAGCATGTGGATGGCTTTCTACAATGGCAAGTGCTTTATCAGCTGTAAACCCCACTAAAGGTGGAACAAGTATTGAAAAATCAGGGTGCTGAGAAAGTTGTTCTAATCGTTCAAATTTAGCCGTCATACGTTTATCTTCTTACCCTTAAAGCCATAGTCTTAAGTGATTTTTCGCGTTAGTAAGAACGATCCGCGATTTTCCACCTATCTCTTCATTTTCTATAATATGCAAGGCACTATTACTTATGCGTATACGCCATTGGCTCAGCATAGAGACATCCAATCCCAGCAACACAAAAATTGCCAGTTCTATAGTGAATGCATGGGAAACGATCACAGTGACTTTTTCCTCACCCCGTTCTTGGTGTCTTTGACATAAAAAATCAGCTACCCGTGTTCTCTGTGCAGCGACAGTTTCTACTTCAGGTCTTACATTAATTGTGGGGTTATTTAAACGCTCTTGTAGCATTGTATCCCATTGAGACAAACTTAATGCTGGCGTCAGTGAAGGTTTTATGCGTACTTCTTCCAAACGCTCATCAGAGACCAATGGTAAATTATGTCGTGTCTTGAGTAAGTTGGCAGTTTGCATTGCTCGAATCATTGGACTGCTAAATATTTTATTTCCAATTAATTCCTTTGGAATATTATTGGCCAATAATTGTGCTTGTTGCTGACCAACCGTAGTCAACGGAGAATCCGGCATTACAGAACTGATTAATGCATGTGCATCTTGTAGATTACATGTTGCCTCTGCATGTCGGATAAAGACAAAACGATGGCTCTTTATTGAAGGCATGTTGATTGGTGATTCACAGTTGCTCAACATGGTGCATGACCTTACTAAGAGCACGTTGTATATCAAGCATGTCTGATTCTTCTGCAAGCAAAAAGCGATGTGGTAATGCAATATGGCTATGAGCAAATGCTTCCGCTATTGGCAAACTAAAACGCTGTGGCTGAATAGCTGATTGAAAGTCTTGGTTTAATGCGAAACGCCGTCGGCTTGAAGGTTGGTATAAAGGACATTGATTGAGTGATGAATACATCGGCTTACAGGGGAGATGAAGCTCTGCTGATAGAGCTTCTGCCAGTTTTGCCACTGAAGCTTTCGCTAAGACCGATTCAGGTAATCTAATGGCATAGTTATAATAAACACGTTCTGTGGTACCAGAAGTAGTTTGCTGAGGAATACAGCCAATTTGCTGCATTAACTCATCCAAATATTTGGCATTACGGCGTCGGGTGATATTCTCTGCATCAAGCTTTTCTAACTGGGCTAGCAAAATGGCGGCATGAAATTCAGATAGACAATAGTTTGACCCCATCAGTTCAGCTGTTTCTAATAATTCCATATGATCCAACGGAGGTGGCACATTACTAAGTGTGCGCCCATCTGCGCGTAAGTGGGCTAATCGTCTAGCAATTTGTTCATCATTAGTCAGTACTGCACCTCCTTCACCACTAGTCAACAGTTTGCTGTGTTGCATACTAAATGTTCCGGCTATCCCAAAAGTACCAACATGTTGACCAGCAAAACGAGCCCCATGTGCTTGAGCGCAATCCTCGATGAGTGGCAGATTGTATTTTTCTGCAATATGTAGCAGGGCATTTAAGTCAGCAACTGCCGAGCCGAGATGAACAACAGTAATAGCACGGCAACGAGGAGTTATAGATTTTTCAACAGCATTTGCATCTAAGCAACCCGTCATCGGATCCACATCAGTGAGCACGGGAATAGCATTAATGCTCAAAACGGCTGATGCTGAAGCAACCCAAGATAATCCTGGTACAATCACTTCGTCACCAGCACCAACTCCAATGGCTTCTAAGGCCATAGCTAGACTAGCAGTTCCGCTAGAAGCCGGAATACAGTAATGGGCATTAGTATAACTAGAATACATTTTTGCAAAACGTTGTTCAAAAGAAGGAGTTCCGCGATAAGGGCCACTTATTGACCAACGTTGACTGTCTAAAACAGAAAGTAAGTTATCTACAGTTTGGGGAGTACTTGTAGGCCATCCTGGCCAAGACATTGTTCGAGTAGAAGAACCACCATGTATTGCAAGTTGGGACACCATAAGTAATCTCCTTTTTAAATTAAGGTGATGATTAATTAATTTATGCTCTAAATAAGAAAAAGAACTAATTATTTCAATAAGTGTCAAAGTTGAATATTCAACTATTTTTTTAAAAAAATTTTCCGCGATTAATACTATGTATTAAATGGAGATAAGCAATATATTAATTATTTAATGTTGAGTGTTGCGATTTGTATCATGAGCATTTATGAAACTGATTAACATAAATTATAAAATATATTAAAAGTTTTTTTATTCAGAATGTTGTTGTGACGTTATTGTCTCAGTTAAAGAGTAGATTTCTGGACAAAATTAAATCAAGCCAACATTCTAATAGAATCAGTGTGATAAAATCAGAATAGAATATTATTTAGTAAAAGTTGACCACCTCTCAGACAGTCGTTAATATTTTCCCATTATTTCATGATTCTATCGTCTGTAAGGATCACCTTTGGGTGTCACTAAAACTCCCGTAGCCTGAGGGAGAGCACACCACGCAGTATATCTGCGTACTTTTGGAAGCAGATGTCGTCGGACAACAACCCTCCGTCCGGCGATGAAAGTTATCCGGTGTGATCCACAACAGGCTTACCACGCAATACGGGCAGCATCTGCTTTGCCCTGTTCTGAAAAACATTATCCTGCGTTTTGAACATTCACGATAAACGTCCTGAATCCTGTACCGGCGATTACGTAGCAGGATCAGTGGGCGTCAATGATTTCAGCGTCCACGGTGGTGCGGCGTCACTTGGGTAAAAATGCAACGATTACCAAGTGACGCCGCTAAGCGGCCAACGTCCAGTGCACGCCCGGCCTGCCTTTACGACCCATTTGATCCACGTATTACTCAAAATCACTCGTTGTTACGGGTATTTTTCTGTCTGAATCGTTCTGTTTTGTTTGCTTTTCACCCACTGCCTGACAACAGGCTGATACCGAAAAAAGGAGAAATTACCCACGTCACGATAATGAGGCGTTCATCCTGACTGAATCAGGTCCTGAACGGGGAGCATGTCATCGCTGTGCTGAGCACGTAGCGAACTCCTGCAAAAACTCAACACAATTCTCGCCCTGCTACACATTATCTGACGCACCACGGAACGGTGAACCTCACCGACACGCAGGGAATGTTTCGAAATAAGTAAATAATGATCTGAAAAACACAGGGGAAATACGGATAGCGAAGCGATCACGAACGAGAATAAAGAACAAAGATTGATGTAGCCGTCCGTATTCTCCTCTGAGTTTGTGTGATAACTGAGGGCAGGATTCACTGCGCCTTTACCTACAAAATAGCTTAACTTTCTGTTTGATAGCGCATGAGTTCAAATAAGTTTGAAGTAGGTTTATAGCCGTTCAACTTAGCAGTTCAGTTATTGAGTTAGATAAAACAATCCGTTCAAGTATTCCCGCCATTAGCAAAATCTAGTGGTCAGGGATTTGCACCCCTGTTAGAACGATCCACTGGTAGGAAGTTCCTGCCAGTGTGCCTGCTCACACCTATTCAATGGTGGTTCAGGCAGGGGAGGCTTCGGCCTCGCTGGTGTGAACCCAGTCTGCTAACCCTGCCTTGAATCACCACCATCAATGATGAATTAATGGAAGGGGTAGCAGGAATGAATAACGTTAGAAATGACTGGCATCAGGCCGACATTATTGCGGCATTGCGTAAATGTGGTACTACCTTAGCGGCAGTCTCCCGTGAAGCGGGACTGAGTTCTTCTACACTGGCAAATGCATTCAGCCGTCCGTGGCCGAAAGGCGAATGGATAATCGCGAATTTTCTAGGCATTCATCCTTCAGAAATCTGGCCTAGCCGTTATTTTGATATTAATGGCTAGCTAATTGAACGTAAGGTTCGCGATAAACCACAGAAATAACCTTCTCCCCAATTTGTGATCTACTTCGTGAAAAGAATAAATTTTTATATAAAGCCTGTGACTGAAATGGTGTTTGTAATTTAGCCGCCTTGGAGTCTTATGGCTTTTTCACTTCACAACGTGGTAATTTATAAAATACTATATAAAATTATTTTATATCAATCAGATGAATAAATGATGGGGATAAATTTATCTGGGGCATTAAAAGGGGTATTAAAGGGTTGGTTGATTTTAAATTTGTTTTAATTCAAATTGTTATTGTTATTTGCGAGCCCGGCCTTACCATTAGCAAGTTTCTCAACGTCCATTCAAGTCTACAAATTCCCTGAAAACCCCACTAAATCAAGATATTTCATTTTACATTTCAACACGTTGTTGTTTTTTTATTCAGTTCACGTATTTCAATCTGCTCCGGGGTAATGGGAGACGCTTGAGGGGTTTTCCCCTGCCGTTCATCACGTAACTGTTTCACCCAGTGCTTCATGGTCGACAGGTCAATATTCATTACTTTTGCGGCATCAGCCACCGTGTAATGCTGATCAACAACCAGCTGGGCTGATTCGCGTTTAAATTCTGCATTGAAATAGCGTTTTTTCATCGGATCACCTATGTCGTATTGAGATGAGCATATCACCTCTGTTTAGGTGGCCAAATTTATTAAACCATATATGGACGTCCCCCGGTTGATGGAGCATATTCGTGATAACTCAGCGAAGGAAGTTTATGAAGATGCATTTTTTAGTATTCGTTACTATCAAAGGGTATTGCGCACTTATCTTTCAAGCGTATGGAGTTGATTAAGAAGATAAACAATATCATTGCTAAACACTATCCGGGAATGCTGGCTGCAAGGTAAGTTAAGTGTCGTATGTTTGCTATGATCAAGAAATGATCAAAGGAGAATAACATGACTATAAAAGCTCGTGTTCAGTCACGACTGAAACGCTCAAAGCGTTATGTTTTCACTCGTGACGATTTCAAGGATCTTGCTGGCTACGATCGAATTGGCAGAGCACTGCGTGAACTGGTGAAAGAAGGGCAACTGTTGAAAGTAGGCTATGGCGTCTATACCAAAGCGCGGCAAAATGCGATTACCGGTAAGTTGATGCCTGCTGCTCCTGGAGGTTCTGCTGCGGTAGTGATTGAGACATTGGAACGTCTGAAAGTGGATTACCGCCTAGTAGGAGCAACAAGCGCCTATAATAGCGGTAAATCCACTCAGATCCCCGCGTCACTGGAAATCAAAACCTCACCACGTTTTAAGAGAACGTTGTCAGTAGGGAACAGCAAATTAAGTGGATGATTTAACAAAGCTATTCCCAGACGTTGCCGATGCTCTGGGCATTGAATCAGTTGCAATTGTAGAGAAAGATTATTACATCGTTGAGTTATTGAGATTGCTCCAGCCTCCAGCCTCTGGCCTTTGATACGCATCAACTGGTTTTTGCCGGTGGAACGGCATTGTCAAAAGCGGGGATATCTTTGAACAGGATGTCGGAGGATGTGGACATTAAGCTTGTCCCTGTCGTCGGTTTTTCCCAGCAATATTCCAGAGGTCAGCGTAAAAACATCCGTAAAGGTATTATTCAGATTATTATCGAAACGATTACAGCCTCAGGTACGTTTCGCATGGATGAAGAGTACCCAAAGGTTACTCGTGATGAATATCGCTATAATGAAATTCCGGTGCGTTACCCGCAGGAATATGCACAAGCTCCCTGCTTAAGGCCATTTATCAAACTGGAACTAATGGAAACGGATTTACTTGAGGCTGCGGAAAACCGCGCTATTAGCTCATTGGTAATGGATCTAACAAAGAAGGACGAAGTAGTGAGGACATTCCCCTGCGCAACAATCGCCAGCACGCAGGCTGAAAAGCTGATCTCGATGATGCGCAGAACGGCTGCAAGTATACGTGATTTGGAACGAGCAGTGGATGAATCACTGGTGCGTCATATCTACGACAATTTTTGTATTGTTAGAGAGAAAGGTGCCGATGTTCCTGTTTTGAAGTATTTCGTGCAGGATATTAAACGTTACGGTGCCCAGTACCCTGAGTTCTGTGAATCACCTGTTGAAGAACTGAAAAGAGGGCTGGAAGAACTCGTGAGCAATCCTATCTACAAGGAACGCTATTTGCAGTTTGTCACGCCAATGGTATTCGGTGAAAGCCAGGTTTCCTGGAAAGAGGCTTATGCTTGTTTTCGCCGAACGGCATTGGATGTAGTTGATGCATAGCGACAAAGTTATGCTTGATTGTTAGTATCTTCCCAGGCAATTCTTGCCCCGATACAGTCCCAAAATCAACGAGCTAATGTGTTGGTATATTATCTAAAAGTTATTTTTTATTATTTTTAAATCAAAGGATTAATCATTATGTGCGAGTCCGGCCTTCGATCATCTACACTTACGTAGTTGTCTAATTTTTCAAAATATTCCCCAAACCCCAAGTAAATCAATGAAAGCCTATCTGGCTAATCCCACCGTGCGTCTTAAAATCCATGGCACGTAAGCACCGTTGAGAGAACATTCGGTTCAATCAATCGAAGTATTTCCAAATGAAGCTCAACGCCAGACAGCCAGAAATCATCAAACCTAAAGACAATAAATACAAGTTCGTCACTGAAATACATTTAAAAACATATAATAAATTATCTTATATTTCCTTTTTAGTATAAAAGCATAGTTGCAATAATATTATATTGGTTTTATTTATAAAAGGTATTATTTCTGTGTTTGACAAAGGCATAAATATTTACTTATCTATCATATAAAGGATAAATTAATTTAACATCAGGAAGTTGAGTTAACTTGTCGTTGTTATGGAAAATAATATCTGTAATAACGGAGGGTAAAAAAATGAGAAAATACATGGCAATCGCACTATGTTCGTCTTATTTTCTATTTGTTCCTATGCAAGCCAGCGCTCTTTTTTGTTCCCCCTATCAAGCGGATGCTCAGTGGTGGGCTTGTATAGGCAAGTGTCACGAAGATAATCCTTTTATCCCAGCGTGGTTGTGTGCTGAACTCTGAACGTTATCGTGGATAACTCAGGAAATGATGTAGGCAACTACGATAATGTGCAACATGATGTTGTCTCATTAACCCATCCGCTTAACGATGGGATTCTTGTAATTTGTTGAAAACGTTTAATGGTTTCATTCCAAGTCAATGATAATTTGGCGAAATGCTATCCTCTATAGCACAATGACTTTTGATGAGACTATCTTAGCGGAGAGAAAAACGGGATCTCCTACTGCCAGCCTCATCAATTCCGTCGCCAGAATGGTCAGGTAACCTCACTCTTTGTCATCTGACTGCTCTTGACTGTTTTCCAGATAAGCAGGCGATACGTGCGCAATAGTCAATAAATGGGTATCACGCTGATATCTCATCTCAAACAAGGAGGTCCCCATTGGATAAGCAACTGCAAGATATAGATCTCTGCGAAGCGCTATCAGATATTTTTGTCGATAATGAAGTGGATTACGAAAATATTGCTTCGATAGTAAAGCATTTTTCACTTGAGCATGTGGAAAAAATTTTTTTCGAATGGGTTGCGCCAGTGTGTTATACCAACAGAATGGCGCCTATATTCCTCCCGTATGGACTTTTTTTGACAAAGAACAACTTTGGCAAGATATCCAGCAACTGCAAGCAAAACAGGCGACAGAAAGTGTGATAGAGAAAATAAGAACAAGACTGAGATTATATTTTTTACGTCAATATCTGGCAAAAGATTGGCAGCGTTTGAGAGAAATGCTGGTCGAGTGATTTTTTATTTTATCCTATATACCGTAAAACGCCGATATTCAGAGCTCAGATCTTAAATAACAAGCGCAATACCATTATCTAAAAATAAAATAACGAATTGCGCTTGATTAAAGTTACTGAAATAAGTCTATTGGATATAATACCTTTAAATAAAGGAGGTATTAAAAACTAAAAAAATTGATTGTACATAATACTCAGGCTATTTGGTTCCTGAATAATTATCATATTTGAGAGTTGTTGTATATCTTGTTCTCTGGTCGAAAATCTAAGTGTCATTTCAGTGGTTAACCAATCTTTAAATGTACCACTATATCCAGTGTATCCCCATAATTGTTGCATTTTTGTCATCGTATTAATATCAAAATGCACTCCACTTGCTACCTGAAAATCAATAGCTGAGCGTAATGAATTAATCATGGTAACGTGTGTTACTGGACTATGCTCGGTAACAAATTGACCATATAACTTGAGATAAATATCATTGGTTATATTTACATGAGTACTTTGGCCAGTAAGAATGCTTATGGGAGTAGAGTTATCTATTTTCCATAGATTATTTCCTGGGGAACTTTCCCAAAAACCTAATTTTAAAAAATCACCGTAAACAGAACTGTACCTTTCAGCCGGAACCGCATTACCGAGAGTCGTCAAATTAACCTCAATATTACTTACCTGATGGCTACCCAGGTTTTCCACAATATCACGACCCGCTAAGTTTCTTATTTCTCTGAAAGAGTGGACGTACCTTGTTTCTCTGAGAGCGCGAGAACCTGTTGCATAGGCTTCACTGCCGCCTGCAATCATCCCGCCCCGACCACTCAGACCTGAAGAGAAACTGCGTTCCAGTTGCTCCCCGGTTTTTCGCATACCCCGAGCCAACCCGCCAAGTAATGCACTTCCCAGGCTCACGGCACCCAATCCGAGAGATACCCAGTTCAGGATTGCGGATGCCTGTGGATTACTCTCTTCCGTTGCCGCACTGGCAATGCCTGTGGCATCCCCCAGAAAACCCACGCCCGCGACAATGGCTGCCCCGATACTCAGGGAGGCCCCACCCGTCGGGATTGCGGCTGCCAGCCCTATTATCATGCCGATTGTACCAAACACAATGCCCAGTATACTGCCCACACTTATATGCCCGCTCGGATCATGTCGGTTGATAGGGTCGCCCAGGCAATAGGCGTATGGATTCAGCCCGCCGGCACCGAACGGACTTAAACTGTCCGGTGCCGTAAACCGCATCAGGACCGGATTATACGAACGATAACCATTCCCCAGATGATAGCTGCCACCCACCGGATCTGATCGTTCACCGACATAAGCGGGTAGCGCGGGATTACGTGATTCTGCCGCCTGCTGCCCATACGGAGTATAGCGATAACGGGCCAGAGGATTTGCTTTCTGTTGACTCATCAGCACATTGCCTTGCCCGTCTGTACCCAGCAAATACGCGCCCTGTCCGGTTAATGCCGCTGCCGGTGCCCCGTTTGCCTGTACCAGCCGGATTTCATCCCCGCTTTCACGTACTATTTCTGCTACCCGGAGCGTGCCTTGATAGTACAGTTCATGGGTTTGTTCGTTGCCCAGCTGTTGCAACGCCAGCCGGCCAGCCACATCATACCCATAACGGTTGGTGTGCTCTCCCTGTGTCACTAAGGTCAGCCGGCCCAGACTGTCGTAGGTAAGTTCACGCCCCGCTTCATCCCGAATCAACCTGCCGGCCTTATCATAAACCAGTGTGATAACCGGCGGATATCCCGGATGCGTGTGAGTGATTTGCTGCAACTGGCAGGGATCTGAAGGGTGATAACTGAATATCGTCGTATCATTGCTGCCGTCCAACAGCGTTGTCACGCAGGTCAGGATATTGCCCAGTTTGTCATAGGTAAACTGCTGACGGGTCAGGGTCATGCCATAGGCATCCTGCGGACACTCTATTCCTGTGCATTGATATTCCGTTAACCAGCGCCGGGCAACATCATAGGTGTAGTTTTCTTGGCGCAACAGCCCGCCCTGCTGGGAACGGGTGATCCGGCTCGCCAATTGATTCGTGATCGTATAGGTTTGTTCCAGCGTCAGCACTTCCGCACCGGTTTCGATCCGGCGTTCGGTTTCCCGCCCAAAATCATCCCATGTCAGGGTCGTGGTCAGTTGCTGGTTGTTTGCTTTGTCATGCACTGTCCAGCTGTTCATCCGACTGGCGGCGTCATAGCGACAGGTTACGCTAATCATATCGTCAGCCGTTTCAACCGGGCGTCCATGTTTGTCAAAACGCAACCGATGGAGTTGCCCAGTGACATCTCGATATGCCGTCGGCTTTCCGGCAGGGGAATAAGTATACTCAGTGTGCCGTGCTGTGCCGGTATCATCAAAATGCACGGCTTCCTGTTGTAACTGACCCGCCGGCGTATATTTGAATGCATGGGACATCTGCTGTGCCGACACCGCCTGGCTCATGGCCCCGGTATTGGCGTCATAAGTAAAATGCTGTTTAATATCCGCTGATTTCACCTGAGTGAGTGCGTAACCCTGCTGGGGATCATGCTGATAGTGTATGGTTTGCCCAAGCGCATTGGTAATTGTCTCCGGTACAGGCAAACTGCCCTTATAGCTGGCGTAGTGGGAGCGGCTGCCGACGGAGGTCTTTATTATCCGGCCCAGGCTGTCAAATTCACGTTGCCCCAGAACCTTTCCGTCAACCTCAATGTGTGTCAGCAGGCTGTCGGTGCTGAAGGGTGCATAGCGTTTCCGGATGACTGTCCCATCACTGTGCCGGACTGCCGATATCCGGTTAAATACGTCATAGGTGTATTCTGTTTTCTGTTCCAGTTCATCCACGGTGGCCCGTAAGCGTCCCAGCCCATCATACTGGTAATGCTGCTGACTCAGTGGGTTACCCTGACTGCCATACTGGGTTAACGTCAGTGGCTGGTGTTGCAGATTATAGACTGTTTCCGAGTAGCCGAAATGCAGGCCATCCGCTTCCATGGTGTTGCGGACTGTCAGGAATATCGGATCGTAATCCTGCCGTACCCGTTTGCCTGTCCCATCCGTTACCAGGCAACGCTGCCCCCAGTCGTCGTAGGTGATCTGTTGCTGGCTGGAAACGAGTTCGGCTTGTTCCTGATCGGGGTTTATGGGCAACCAGTCATGATCGTTTTGGGCCATTAACCGTCCCCAGCCGTCATACTCGATGTCAGACACTGGGTGCCAGTCCTGATTTTTCTCCCGTATTTTCCGTTGATAGGGTTTTCCTTGTCCGTCAAACCGGATTTGGGATTGGTTGCCCCAGACATCCTGCTGGGTCGTCGTGGTCGTCCCGGAGGGTTCAATATGATAGGTATACAGCATTACCGTCCGGGCAAAACGGGTACCGGCATTATTCACCTGTTTCAGCAGGCGCCCGATGCTATCGTAGTCAAAATGTACGGTACAACCTTGTGGATCTGTTTCGTGCAGCACCTTGCCACTGACACACGATTTAACCTGCGTTCCGATGGTGGTAACACCATCATGCCCACGCCATTTCGCGGTAGTCTGCAATTTGCCTTCTTCCAGGGTATAAGTGAAGGTTTTCTGGCTTGTCCAGTGCGAAGTGGTAGCGGTTGGGTGGGTGTCTGACCCGTTATGCACAGTCTCTGTGATGGATGCTAACCGTCCGTGGTGGGGAGACGCCACATTATCCACATACTGGGTCTGGCGCGTGTGAAGTAACTGGCTGTTACTGTATATCTCTTGCCGGGTACAAACGACCGCATAATCGCTCTGGCTGCCAGGGCGTGTGGATAAAGGATCATAACGGTAGCGCACCTGATGGACCGGTACATCGTCATAACCGTTTACCCGTGGCGGCGTGACCGTTTTGGATTTGACATAACGCACAAACCCGTGTGGATCTACCGGGCAATGACCATCTTCTTCTTTTTCGTCTTCATCCTTTGCATGATAGTATTTCCACACCGTCAGAGTGCCGTCCGGAGCAGTCTGGTGGGTGGGGTTGCCGGCATCATCAAACTCTGTTTGGGTTATTTCCTCTCTCTGGCCGCGGTCGCTGATAAAACGCACTGTTGCGCTGCGTGGTAGCTGAAAGTACGCATCCTGCTCCTCAAAGGTTTGCCCGACCTTGGCATAATATTCCGTCTCGTGCTGCCGTTGGCAGCCATGTTGTTGCACATTTTCTGAAACCAGCAAATGATAGTTATTGTAACGTCGGGTAATGCTGCGCTTCTCGTGGCCATTATTCCAGCGTTCCGTTGAGCCATAGTGATACGTTCTCATGACACCATAGAGATAATCGTCATCTTTATCCCAGCTTTCGTTACTTCCATAGCCCAGAAAATTAGATTCGGTATATTCATATTCCCTGACAATATCAGGGTGTTGCTTTGTACGTTGTGTGTACCGAGTTACATAAGGCAAAGGGGATAGACGGGCCTCTTCGGGAAAGAGATGGCCATCACTATCGTATTCCACAAATTCAGTGAAACCAGTCGGAGATGAAATCCGGCTTAAAAAGCCAGTATCGGAGTCATATTCCAGCGTCCAGCCCAGCGTCTGGTCACTTGTCTCATTATAAATCCGGGTGGTTTTGTCATTATTAAAGATTAACCGGATATCATATGATTCCGAGGATTCAGGCCAGACGGTGATCTGGGTATAGCGGCTGGTTTCATAATGGATCTTGAGCAACAGTTTCTTTGTCTGCTTTTCGTCTGATATCGTCTCAAGTCGGGGGACCGCCTCCGTTCTATAACTCCAGTCCAGTTTCAGGCTGTACCCCAGCGGATTAACTATTTTAATGGGCACTTTCACGTTATAGGTATTTTGAGGCCCCGTGAGGATCTCTATCAGGCCGGATTTATGGATCACCCGATAAACATTTTGCTTAGCGTCCTTTTCAAACCGAATTACATCTTGTTTATATTGTTTTAAAGAGACATATTCATCCGTTTCAATCACCTTATATTGCTCGCCTGTGGAGAGCACCAACAGTCGTTTTTTGGCGTCATATTTAGTGAGTCCCAGAGAGAAACCAATGCCAAGGCCCTGATTTTCCCCATTTAAGGGACTATACGTTAGCGTAAAAATTTGCTCTGGACCAAGACGATGATTACCGATAAGGTGTGCTACCGGCATCATATAATTAAACAGCCCAGTACGCGGATCGACGCTACCCGCCGCTGAACTTTGAAAATTAGTCGCCTGGGAGAAAAAAGTATTACTCATTTTTATCTCCTTATTAAGAAGAAAATATCTGGCAGTCAGAAAATTCTGTATTCAATGACAATAAATCTCACACATAAATAGTGTTCTAGAATCAGGCAAAATGTTAAATAATATTTACAGCTAAAGGACAGTGATGGGAATATAATGCTATTTTTATTATTCCTATTATTTACCTGCTGAAATATAAAAAATAATTTATCTCGGTTTTCTTTCAAGTTACCGTCAATAAAACGGTAACTTGAAATTCATCGGAAATATACTGTTCAACCTTCTTGAAGATGAAAAGTGTCTGCATCATCCATGATAATTTTTAGAACAACTGATTCATTACCATAGATATCATGTAATTTGAATTGTGGAATTTGATTAGATTCATCTACCCAAAAACCTGGGTATGGGCTTTCGAAATAAAGCCGACTTAAACTAACCACATCGACGCGTGGTGTTGTGGTTATCTCCACTTGCGGAGTTGCGTCCAGAGTAACCTCTTTCTTATTCCAGCGTTCGTAATTGAAGAAATGCCGATAATCAGCGCCAGCCGTCCTCTTGGCACTATATTGTCCCCAAAGAAACCAGAGATAAAGGTGCTCCGCTCGTGTATGATGGGTAAATCTTCGGTAATCATATTGAGTAGGATTATTATCATTTATGGTATTTCGGATCTCTCCAATATCATGCACTGGATACCCGCTCTCTTTTTTGGGAATAATATAATAATTATTTTGAATCCATGGCAGGTGATTAATCCTATTTATTATGTTATGCCCAGGTGGTCCAGGAGTTGATTGATCAGAGTGTAGCTTAACGTCATATGTGCCATTGGCGACCGACTTTTCAGTGATGAATTCAAAATTATCAGCGTGATAAACGATGGGTTTATAGCTTGTAATGACAAGGTGTGACCCCGTATGCGCCATATCATCGGCTGAAAATGTTTTTCCATCTAATGTCACTCGTGCTGTTATTGTAATAGTGCCGATTTTTTTTGTTTTCAACCAATAAATTTTCTGCTGAGGCGCTTCGGCATTACTGCTTAAATTTTTGCCAGAGTGTAAATGAGCGTCTCTGGCTCCGGTGTGTGAGATTGGTATCTGGTGTAAATAACCGTTTTCTTCAGAGTCGTATTCCCACTCAATCGGTAATTTTTCGTGTGTAATTTTATCAATTAATTCAATAGAATCTAATTGTTCAGGCGATAAAAATATTGGCTTTTCGGCCATGGCCGTAGTCGCTATTATATTAATAACGACCCCAACTTGCATATTGCCATTGGCGAACAAGTGACCTTCTCTGCTTCCATCAGCCAAGATAAGATTAAAGGTAGGTAATCCAGATATTTTATCTGAGCCGTTATTTTTTTGCTGTGTGTTCATTAAAATCTCCTTCTAAAAACAACAAATAAAATAATAATTTTAATTAACCTGTAGTTTTTTAATGATAATGAGAGCATGAATCTATTAAACAAATCCCAATCATTAATAATATGTGTTTTATTAATGGTATAAAACATACTCAATGGATATGTTGGGTTATTCCCGTATTTAAAAAATACGCTTGGGGTTGCTTATATTAATGTGAGCTGTATATAAATATTATGGCGCAACATTTGAATATTGCCAGAATAAATCTAAAAAAATCATATTGGATGAATTTTTTAAACGTTTAAAACAATATTAAAATTAAAGTGAGATTATAAGAAGATATTATTCAATAAGATATATTTTAGTTACATTTATAATTATGAAAAAACACTAATGCATCCTAAAAAGAGAGAGCATGGGGAAAATGGTTAATAACTTTCAGGTTTAACAGAGAGGCACAAAAATAACCTGAGACATCTTCTTTTGAATATCACCATGAATATCGATGTTTTTCTCATGCTTTGGCCTTTCTTAGCACCAGCATTGTTTTATCCAGTGGATAGACAAGATATTTAATCGTTGATGATTGCGTTTGGTGGTCATGGAAATGACCACCAAATAGGATAAATAAAATAAATACAGATGGTTATCTAAATCTTGGCTGCTTCAAGTGCTTGCATGAGGTCGGCAATAATATCGTCGCTATGCTCAATCCCAATAGAAAGGCGGACTAAATCACGGGATACGCCAGCTTTCACCATTTCTTCATCATTCAACTGGCTGTGTGTTGTTGAGGCCGGATGACAGGCCAATGATTTCGCATCACCAATGTTGACCAGACGCACAATTAATTGCAGGGCATCAATAAAACGTCTTCCTGCTTCTTCCCCGCCTTTGATACCGAAAGAGAGGATAGCTGCGGGTTTTCCGCCCATATAACGAACGGCAAGATTATATTCCGGATGTGTAGGTAGGCCGGCATATTTCACCCATGAAACTTGTGGGTGCTGTTCCAGATACTGTGCAACTTTCAGGGCGTTCTCAGTATGGCGTTCCATCCGAAGTGCCAATGTTTCAAGGCCCTGTAGGATTAAGAATGTGTTGAAAGGAGACAAGGCCGCACCTGTGCTCCGCAATGGCCCGAGACGACAGCGGGCAATAAAGGCTGCCATGCCAAAATATTCGGTATAGATGATCCCGTGGTAGGAGGGATCGGGAGTACACATAATGGCAAAACGATCTTGATGCTCCGCCCAGGGGAATTTACCGGAATCAACAATCATGCCCCCCATGGAAGTACCATGACCACCAATGTATTTAGTCAGGGAATAAATGACGATATCTGCACCGTGCTCAAACGGGCGGCATAAATAAGGGGTCGCTACAGTATTATCAACAATGAGCGGGATGCCGTGCTTATGGGCGATATCGGCGATGGCCTGAATATCGACAATGTGCCCGGCTGGGTTAGTGATGGATTCACAAAATAGGGCCTTGGTTTTTCCATCAATCATCGCTTCAATGGTGACCAGATCGTCGTGATCAGCAAAACGTGTTTCAATTCCCATTGCGGGGAATGAATGTGCCATCAGGTTATAAGTTCCGCCATAGAGTTTTGCTATGGCAATGATGTTATCACCTACACTGGCAATAGTCTGGACAGCATAGGTTATGGCGGCCATGCCGGAGGCAACCGCAAGCGCGCCAACGCCTCCTTCCAAAGCGGTAATGCGTTTCTCCAATACATCATTGGTCGGGTTCATGATACGGGAATAAATATTGCCTTCTTTTTTTAAGCCAAACAGATCGGCGCCATGCTGTGAATCATCAAAAGAATAGGATGTTGTCTGGTAAATGGGAACAGCGACGGCGTTGGTTGTTGGTTCGGGTGAATAACCTGCATGGATGGAGAGCGTTTCTAATTTCATTGTCAATTCCTTTATTAAATAATGTAGGGAAGATTGATTAGAACAGAAATGATACTTAATTTACAAAATGACAATATAGTTAAAATATATCAAAAATAAATGTTAAGAGAGATCAATTTGATATAGAGGGGGAGGGTAATGTATTTGTTTTGTTTTTTTGTAAGGTATCTATAAATATTAGTGGTGTAACAATTACAATGAGCTGAAGAAAATGACATCGGTTGCACCTTTAAAAAAACTTTTTTTAAAACCTTATCTATACTTTACATACTGACAACGTAAAAGGTAATGATCAATGACGATGAAAAAAGCGCTTCTTTTCACTTTAGTCGCATCGGGTTTTCTGTATGGTTCACTGGCTCATGCGAATTCACAGACTGTTGCAATCGGTTTTGCACAAAGTAAGGTACAAGATTTTAAACATATTAACGGGGTAAACCTTCACTATCGTTATGAATGGGATTATCCCATCAGTATTATTAGTTCGTTTACCTATATGAAAGGCAGTGAAAATGCAACTCAGGGTAATATGAGAAATCATTTCGACCTGAAATATTACGCATTGATGGCTGGGCCTGCATACCGAATTAATGATTATGTCAGTGTATATGGCTTGTTGGGCTTTGCTCATACAAAGGCTCACCTGTCAGGCAGTGGAGTCTCTATACAACAGGGCCATAGGCGCGTTGTGAGCTATAAAGGGGATGATAACTCAACCGATTTTGCTTATGGTGCAGGAGTGGAAGTCAACCCGATGCCTAATTTCAGTGTTTATGCCGGCTATGAAGGCTCAGCAATAAAGAACCATGGTACACGTCTCGACATTAACGGATTTAATATCGGTGTTGGCTATCGTTTTTAATTAGCGGAAGTTTGTTGTATCTGATCCTTTAATTGGTCCGATTTTCAAAAGATGAAATAACATTTCATTAAACGGTATTCTTGGGTGGGATTTATATTGCCGCTAAACTAACTCAATCATTTTCTATTGAGTTTTTTAGGGTAGCCGCCATGGATACCGTCTTTTTATGCTTCCCATTTGTTGTGAATCGTATTTTATCAATGCCTCAATATGCGTTTATCCCAGAGAATAACTGTTGTATTGATTAAAAACATGGGCTGCGTCAAAAAAACTTACCGTTATTCTGGCTGGTTTTCACATTGGATTATTAGAATACCCTCCAAATTAATTGTCTATTGATTTTTAGCAAGAATAGATAATTTGTTTTTTACCTTTTCTCCGGAAAGTTAAATCAGCAAAATGAGATCATTTACCCTGCCAGAAGCAGGTAACAACAGAGAAGTATTAAAAGGATAGTTATGGCTTCAGAATATTTCTTACTGCGTCAAATAGAAAAAATAATCATGACTTCGCATCCTCATGAATACCGATACTTTGGTGTCGATAAAAAAGATACGGTGGAGGCATTTATCCATCCTTCCGTCAAAGTGGGTAAATGTGCATTGAAATTGCGGGACAGGAAGAAAATATTTATCACGTTAACGGAAGTGCAAAATTGTCTGTGCGAAGGTCAATCAGAAAAAAAATGTCGGTTATATTTTTCTCTGGCCCGCCGGTTAAATAAATGGGATTGCTTAATATTCATTTTATCTAATTTGCAAGGTGATAGAAGACAATTATCTAATGAATATCTGGAATACTGGATTAATCAGTTTAATTGTTCAGGAATTCCACCTACGGTGAAACAAAAAGAGATAATTTCTCTGTTAATGGCTAGTGCCTCTCATCTCATCAGCAGATACCAGAAGGAATTAAAGTGCTTTCTATCTTAGCGCCTGTTTCACCAGACTGCTTTATTTGTTAATTTTATGTTGTTGCTGCGTCATTTATATGTGATTTATTACGTCGTTTATACAGATTTTATGTCGTGTCAGGCGTTTTAAATTCAATGGTCATTATATAGTGAACTCGTATGAGATGGGGAGAAAAAAATGAATAAAGAGTGGATTACAGAGTTACCTTGTACTGATGGGCAAAGAAGAAATAAAAACACCAATTCGAAAACCATTGCATTTTTTCTTTTTCCCGAATTGACACCTCTGGATTTAGTTGGGCCAGCGACTGTACTGGAGGATAGGGGGTTTAATGTTGAATATGTATGGCACAACCGGGAAAAAATAAACACTGAGATTAACAGTTTTAAATTTTATCCTTCAATAACTTTTGATGAACTTGAATACGTTGATATCCTTTGTGTCCCGGGGGCATTAGATCCATTCAGTATCATGCGGGATGAAAAAGCGATGAGATGGCTAAATAAAGTCGGAAAAAATGCGGAATATGTTACCAGTGTTTGTACGGGTTCTATTATTTTAGCCGCCGCCGGTTTAATGAATGGATATAAAGCAGCGACTCATTGGTTAATGGGAGAATACCTGACAGAATTTGGTGCCATTCCTGTTCATGAAAGGGTCGTTATTGACAGGAACAGAATCACCGGAGGGGGAATTACGGCAGGTATAGAGTTTGGGCTACAATTGCTTTCTATTTTAAGATCAGAAGATGAAGCGAAAACGATGCAATTAATTATGCACTATGATCCTCAGCCGCCATTTAATGCAGGTACGCCGAATACTGCGGGTGATAAAATAACGAAAATGGCAACAGACGAGACTTATCAACTTCTGGCACAAAAAACTCCTGACTATCAACAAAGTATTATGGCTGCCAAAAAATTTATGGAAGAAAACTTATGCTGACGATTGAATAAACATCAGTAAAGCCATCAATACAAATAAGCAGGGTGAGAGTATAAATGATTGCGGTCCGGGGAACCAAACAAGGTTAAATGGCGTGTTTTTGGCTTATGACTGATCGCAAGTGTGATAGACAATTTAAGATCAAAGACGTTTTTTCTTGCCCTGCATGATGACCCGCCAGATTAGCGGCAATCTATCCAGTTCCCGGATGGATTTAGTGAGGGCGGGTTGTGAAAGTGATAAAAATCGGCTGGCAGCTTGGATATTGCCATGATGACGTATTTCAATAAAAATACGCAATTGATTAAGTTTTATTGGTATTGGCATTTTTCTATTTTATGATAGATTTTAATTATAGAAGAAAATTAATTACATCTTATTAAAATAAAATTCATTCACTATAGTATGATTTGTTAATGATAAATAGGTTGGTTGTCAATTGTTATTCAGGTGAAAACAAATTAACCTCAAGTTTATTGAAGATAAAATGGTGATATTAATACTGTGATGTGGATTTAAATTTTTTACTTATTTAGGCAAAAGATCGTTGATGAAAAATATCGGTAAAATAAAAGCATATTTCATTGTAAATATTTTTAATTATAGCGTAGCCAATAAAACAGAAGCTTAAAAATCCAATCATATAAAAGAGATAATAATTATGAATAATTTATTGAATGAATCTATTCAGCAGATAACTGAACAATTAAAACACTGGCGTCGTGATTTTCATCATTTTGCTGAATCGAGCTGGTTCGAATTCAGGACAGCAACGATTGTAGCAGACGAGCTGCACCGCCTGGGCTATAGCTTGCAATTGGGAAAAGACGTCATCAAGGCAGATGCCCGAATGGGGCTGCCTTCAGAGCAGGCATTGCACGAGCAAGAGCAGCGTGCCATTCAACAAGGTGCCTTGAAGGCATGGTTACCGCATTTTTCGGGGGGATTTACGGGAATTGTCGCCACTCTGGAGACCGGAAAACCAGGCCCAACGCTGGCCTTTCGGGTTGACATGGATGCCCTTGCTCTGAATGAGGCGCAAACCCCTGAGCACCGGCCTTATGTTGAGGGCTTTTCTTCTTGTAATGCCCATATGATGCACGCTTGTGGTCATGATGGTCATACCGCAATTGGCCTCGGGCTTGCGCATGTCTTGAAACAACATGAATGCCAGTTAACGGGAAAAATTAAACTGATTTTTCAGCCTGCGGAAGAAGGAGCTCAGGGGGCAAAACCCATGGTGGCAGCAGGCGTCGTGGATGATGTTGACTGTTTTATTGCGATTCATATCGGTCTTGGCAATTCACCGGGAGGGTTGGTTTGTGGCAAGGATAATTTTTTGGCTACCACCAAATTTGATGTGATTTATCGCGGTGTTGCCACCCATGCTGGCGCAAAACCCGAAGAGGGCAAAAATGCTTTATTGGCTGCCGCACAAGCAGCACTGGGGCTTTATGCAATCCCCCGACACAGTGGGGGCAGCTCTCGCATTAATGTTGGCGTATTGCAGGCGGGGAGTGACAGAAATGTGATCCCTGCTCACGCGTTGATGAAAGTTGAAACTCGGGGAGAAACGAATGAAATCAATGCGTTTGTCTACCAGCAAGCCCTCAATATTATTGAAGGAGCAGCCAAAATGCAGGGCGTTGAATATGAGTTGATACCAATGGGATCAGCGCAAAACAGCCAACCCAGCCCTGTTTGGGTCGATTTTATTTATCAACAGGCCGGACAGCATGTTCCTGAACTTTTATCTGTGGTGAAACGCCATAAACTGTCCTCTGTTTCGGATGATGCCACCTATTTTATGGAGCGGGTCAAAGCAAATGGCGGATATGCCACTTTCCTTGTTTTTGGATCGGAACTCAGTGCCGGGAATCACAATGAACGGTTTGATTTTGATGAGAATGTGATGGCAACAGCCGTAAAAACATTGGCGGTGATTGCGCTTCAACTGCCCGACTTTAAAGTTGATTAATTAAAACCCCGCTTGGCGCTATATTGGCGCGGGTCTGTGGGTTAGGGATTGCAGAAAAAGTCGTTATATTACAATTTATTACATACAAAATGGCGTCTGGCATTCATAAACGCCATGCCAGCTATATAGTGTTGTTGATTGTGTTTTTCAGCCATATCCATGGGTATTTTATGCGGTTTGGATCTTGTTATTGATAGGTTGGTACTTTGCAGGATTGCCAACTGGGCTGGGAATTTAAAAGCAAAACACAGGATAAATCAAAGCGCATGATGGGAATGATCATGCGCCAATCTTTCTACTGATACACCTCACCTTTCAAATGGCCGCTTTATTGGTTACACCCGTTCACTGTTTTTATCGCTGTAGGTTGCGCTGTGCTGCCGGAAAACCATACTTTCGGTAGTTACGTCCCCGGGGAGATACTGGGCAATGTCGCAGCGACACGATTAAATCCAGATAAACGTTGCCATACGGCTGGATCGCCGATGACAAAGAAATGTTTTTTAGCGCGGGTTAAAGCGACATTCAGTAGATTAGGTTTGCTGGCTGCCCATCTTGCTCCGCCATCGTTATCTTTGTCGCATCCCAGAACAAAAATAACAATGTCATTTTCCTTGCCCTGAAAAGTATGCACGGTGCCAACACAGTGTTTTTTCCAATTGTCGAATTCTTTTTGGGTCAGGGCTGGAGATTGTTTTTGCCAGACGGAAAGGCCGCGTTTTGCCAGCACATCTTGCAGACCCGCTTTCACCGCCTTAAAAGGCGTGATGACATAGATGGAACGCAGACTGACATTGGCGGCCAGCAGTTTATCCAGCAGTTTCACTAAATCATCACCATGACTATTGCGATACTGTTTTTCCCCTTGTCCACCCGCGGAAATCCGCCAGTGATTAGGTAATTCGGGGCTGACCGCTGAGCTGAGAATTTTATCGGCTTCACTGCCGTGGATCATGCGTCCATCATAGGCAATGGCATTAGCCAGACTGAACATCGGTTCAATGCAACGGCGATGTACCCACAGGGGAATCCCGATCTGAACCTTGTGACCCATTTCGCCAAGTTCACAACCCCAATGGTTCGCGCGATCGGCAATTTGTTGCACAGAAAATTTGCTGGGTTCCCAGTTTGGTGAATCGCCTGCCAGCGCGTCATTGCAAAAGTGTTCGACCAATTGTGGGGAAGTGGTAAATACAGGCTCAATTTGTAGAGGATCGCCAACCACCAGAACCCGTTTAGCCCGCCATATTCCGCCAACAGCCTGTTGTGGTGAAGTTTGTCCTGCTTCGTCAATCATCAGCCAGCCCAGCTCTTCACTGCCCACGCCATCAAACATGCGCCCGAGTGAAGCGAAAGTGGTGGACAATACCGGTACCACCATAAATAAGGTTTGCCACCAACGTAAACAATCATCGGTCACTGAGCCGGGAGATGACAGAAAAGCGTTTAGTTTGAGCACAACTGCCACAAAAGCACTATTTTTCAGCGCCTCATACAGCCAGGCTTGATGAAGATCCATCGCGGCGATAAACAGCTCTGACCGTTTGCGATTTATCATCTCATTTTGCCAGAACGCGGTGCGTTGTAGCGAAGGATCACTGATGGAACGTGTTATGTCAGGCAACTTGATATCAGGAAATTGTTGCTGAAGTGCCGCCAGTGCGCGCTGGTGACGAGCCTGCTCTTCTTTTGCGCGCTCAACTGCTCTCAGTGCAGTCTGGAGTTGCTTCTGCGCTTGGTCACTCGCTTTGCGCTGTTTGGCGGTTTGCTCCGCCAGATCAGAATATGCCTGCATTTGTGCTAATACAGATTGCTGTATTTCACGTAGCCCTTTGCGATGTTGTTGCACTCGTTTTCGGTTTATTAGTCGAGTAAACCATCCTGGAGCATTACTTTCCGTTATTTTTTGTTGCTGTTTTGCGAAATCTATTTTTTTATCCTGTGAAATTAAGTCTGCTTCCAGACTTTTCAGGAGAGTGAGTTGGCTGGCGTATTGAGTTTGAGCCTGATCACGCAAACTTTCTGCTTTTTCAACAGTGTTGTCCTGACTTCTCTCTAACAGGTAAGCAAAATATTCCAGCGTTTCTTGCAATTGGTCAGTGTGAGACAATAACTCATGAAATTTCTTTTTGGCGGCAGCGAAGCTGGTGGGTATATGAAAACGATGCCAGCGCCACAGGCTGAGGAAATTTTGGTCATCCGGGCGGGATTTTTCTTCATGGGTATCACGTAGAAAATGTTCATCAAATAATAGACGTTGCCCAAAATTCTTACGGTTGGCTTTTTTACCCAAAGCAGCAGAAATCATACCCCAGCATTGTTTATCCCTATCAAGGGGGAAGTACATATCATATTGACGTTTTGTTTCTGGGGAGTATTTAGTCTTTTTTGGGGTCTTTTTTTCTGTTGCCAATTGGTTTGCCACGGGGGACAGATAATTGAAAGCCTGAAATTCTTTTGCCAGCGATTTCTTTTGTGGCAGCTCTTTTGAAATATTTTCTACCGCTGCATTATTGGATGAAGCGACAATCATTTCAAAACCCGTGAGTTTTTCAACGACTAAACCCGATGAGTCTAATGTTTCTGCAACACACGAAAAGTCAGCCAGGATTTTTGCCCGTTCGACGATATTGTGTGCCACTAAATCACGCAGAAGCGTGGTTTTCCCCGTGCCCGGCGGGCCGTTGACGGAAAGTAAACCACCATCAGCCAGTTCTTCTATTGCGGTATTAATGGCAAATTGCTGCATGAGTGACATGGCATGTGCGGGTTCAGACGGCCAGCGACCCAATGGCATTTTAGAGGGATGCAACTGTTTGATGATTGCCGCGAGTCCCTGTTGTGAATAAAGCTCGGTTTTTTCTTGCGGGTGGCTGTGGGAGAGATATTCTTTTAGTGCCTTGCTGTTTTTCCCTTGGTGCAGGGCATTGATAACGATTCCAATATCTTCAAAAAAGTAGCTATTTAAGATCGGCAGGACAAAATCATGATGTGTTGGTGATATTTCTTCCTCATCTGCATCATCTTCGTCGCTTCCCTTATCCCCGTCACCGTCTTCGTTCAATTTTTTATCAAAATCGCCCTCAAGCCAATCTATCTGTATTGCATATTGCCATTCCGGTTGAAAATCAGCCCATTCCACCAAAAGTGCTTCTAACAGGATGAGGATATCGCCGGCTCTGAGCACGGGCTTGTCATTTTCACTGATGACGCGTAACTTTGCGTCAAAGAGAGTGAGGTCAGCTTTAAGCTGATTGCAACTTGCTGAAAAACAAGCGGCGTTAAGATGGTTGAATCTTTCATTTTGTAAATGGCCCAATGCCCAAGGCAATGAACTGATAGAAAAATTTTCCAGATCCAGAGCACCTTGAGAGTTCAGAATGACCTTGGCAAAGCACGTTGGGTCTTCATTATCCAGACGTTGTTCAATTTCATCTTTGGTGTAGGTTTGTGAGCGGTGGAAAACTTTTTCGCTAATGCTTTTGGCGATCGCTTTTTCAAACAGGCCAATATGCAAGCTGTATCCCACCTTTTTGCCCGGAATTTTATAGTCATGACGCAGTTGTTGAGAGAGCCATGGCAGCGCATCATCACCGCATTCCCTCAATTCCTGAAGTGTTACGGTCAAGCTATTTTTCTTTTTTTCTGGCGAGTACGGCTGGAAAAATTCAATATGTTGCCAAGCTCGGAGAACGTTTGTGGAATGAAGGATCTCGGACATTACAACTCTTTTATTATTTTAAGTCATTTAATGAGGTAAATAAGGTTAACGTAATGAGTATCATTTTTGTAGCAGCTTTAGTGTTTATAGTGAGCCATTTTTTTGATGGGATAGGTAATCCTCCCATTTTTCATGGTCTCCTTTCAGATGCTGGGCAAGACACAAATACTCATGTTCTTGCCCTTAATAGAGCATCTAAATCAGGCTCTAAAAATACGCAATTCTATTTCTACTGATTTACTTTTATTTTTAAATCTCTTTGTTTTAATTTTACAGCATCCGTCCAATTATCAATAAGATATTGACATTTAACACAACCTAACTCAGCCGCTTTATCATAATAAAATCTAGCTTTTTCAAAATTATATGTAATATTATCTCCAACAAAATATTCTGTCCCTAGTGCTTCAAAACCACCATAATAGCCAGCGTCCCCAGCTTGATGAAACAGTGTCATTGCTTTTTGAATATAGCCGTTTTTACTATATAAATAACCGAGATTTACCGCGGATCGCCCCATATAGTCATCTTGACGCTCGATAGAGCGTTGATAATACTTTTTAGCTTCTTCACCAGCATCACTTTGATCATAAATAACTGCCACCATCCAATTAGCTTCACTATTTTCTTCATCTGATTGTTTAACCAAAACATAAAATTCTTCTTTATTATTTGGCATATCAATAGAAAATGAAGATAAAAAATCAGGATCATGGTGATAAACTTTTGCTGGAACAGGTATTTCAGCCATACTTCTCCCACTTAATATTAACGGCACAAACAGAAAAAGCATCTTAACCAATTGTTTTTTTGCGCTTTTTATAACCATAAAGTACCTTCATCAATAGTTAGGTTTTTTGATTGACCATTGAGGTGAGTATTAAATAAAATATCTGAAATTTCTGTATAATTTCCATTATCCCATAAGACAGAACTTGTTAATAAAAACTTATTACCACTTTCATCTGTCATGCCATTTTCTTGATAATTAAAATCAATAGATTTTATTTCAGATTGTTCAATTTTAATTAACTCATCTATGTCAGTTTTTCCATTGACATTTTTATCGTGCCATAAACTCAAAAATGACCACATCTCGTCTTGACTATCAATTTTACCATCACCATTGCCATCATAGTTAGATAAAGCATCGAAACCTTGTCTAGCATACTCTCCTGACTCAAGAAGGGTATTATTACCAAACATTTCATTTCCATTATCAATAATACCATTCTTGTTCTTATCCAAAACAAGAAATGCACTACTATTAGTTATCCAACCCGTAGATTCATTTACACCATCAGTATTATGGTCAAAATAAATAGTATCATCATCAGGTAGTGTAAAAATACCATCGCCGCTTAATGCGATAACTAATGGTGTCTCGACACTTTCTTGCTCGTCAATATACTCTTGAATTCTCTCGATAATCTCATTAGGCGTACCACCAAATAATTCCAGCATGTAGTCTGGATTATTTTCTCCAATTTCTGATAAAGATAATATATGATTAACAAAGTCAATACAGTTATTAGTGAGTAGGTTATAATTATTGGGGAAATGTTTATAATTTCCTTCTTTCATTTCTGAAATAAAACCTTTGATATTACCAGCAACTTCATCTGCATATAATGGTAATGTTATACTTGTAACTTTCGTTGAATCATAACCTTTAGAATCATGGAAGGTTAAATTTTCAGCGCCCCCTGCCATTTTTGAATCGCCGGTCCCCCATCCTATTGACTCACCATTAAATTCTACCCAAACATGCCCAAACGCTGATTTACTTTGATCTCCATTTATATTTGTATACGTTGTTCCTGACGGAGATATGTTTATTTTAAGAGTATATTTAATAACATAACCTTCGCCTTTAAAATCATTTCGTTCTATAAGGCCAAAATTTTTTCCTATTTTATTGTTCATAAAATAATCCAGTATGTAAATAAAAGTAATAGTTTTAAAATCCAAACTGTAATTAAAAACTCCTTTTGATTGCTATTTTCTTCGTAATAAACCCGTAGCAAATAATCGTTATCAATAGGTTAAAAACGATAACTGCTGTTATCGTAAAAGATGAATAAATCTGAGCGTTGGGAAAAATATGTTGATAAGGTAAAAAACGGAACAATGCCCAAAATAGGAAGCCGAAAGCAAACAACTTTGTAAAACGCCTAATTGTAGGTAGTGCCCATTTTTTTAAGAGAACCGTGGGTTTTGTTTTCCATGTATTGGCATCGAAAGCAGTGGTAAGTATACAGAGTAATGGTACACTGATCAGGATGTTTATTAGGGTGTTAAAATAATCCCTAACCGATTCGTAGGATTCGGTATCTAGCTCATCTAATACCACTTTCCCTATTCTCTCTGCATCAGCAAAAATAATGTGCTGCATGATGAAGTAATCAACAAACCCATCATATGGAATGTAATTAGCAACGAGTAACATGCTCACAATGAACAGGGAAATAGAGGAATAATTCGCGTCATTGATTACAAATTTTCCATGTAATGTCATCTTACTTACCTAAACCGTATTTGTATAATGTTTATTATATTAAAAAACAAAAAGTTAAATAATACCCTATTGTAAGTACATCAGATAAATCCCACAAACGTCTCCTCCCATTTTTCATGGAGGTCAAAAGTAGGGTAATCCCCCCGAAAAACCAGAGTGTTCATAAGTGGAATTTTCTCGTAACATGAATCGGGGAGATTCATATGAAAAATCACGTTTTATCGACAGTCAGATTATCGCGATCCTGAAACAGGCTGAAGCCGGAACACCGGTTCCCGAACTTTGTCGTGAGCACGGTATGAGCAGCGCGAGCTTTTATAAATGGCGTTCACGGTTCGGCGGAATGGATGCATCCATGATGGCTCGTCTTAAAGAGCTCGAGGATGAAAACCGGCGGCTGAAAAAAATGTATGCCGAAGAGCGCCTTAAAGCCGAGATTATTCAGGAAGCCATGCAAAAAAAGTGGTAACCGTGCCGCAGCGTCGTGAGCTGGCTCAGACTGCTGTGGAGGTCAGAGGTATCAGCATCCGGTTTGCGTGTAAAACGTTCTGCATCAGCGAAAGCGGCTACCGTTATCAACCGGTACTCTGCGATGAAAATCAGCAGATTGCGGATTTACTGACTGAGCTGACAACAAAAAATAATCAGTGGGGATTCGGGTTGTGCTTTTTATTTCTGCGTAATGTCAAAAGGTATTCATGGAACCATAAGCGCGTGTACCGTATTTATTGCGGGCTAAAACTGAATCTGCGGATAAAGTCCAAAACCCGGATTGTCAGGCTGCCGCCGGCACCACTGACGGTTCCTGAAAAAATAAATGAAACCTGGTCAATGGATTTTATGCATGACCAGCTGAATGACGGCAGAACATTCAGGGCATTTAATGTTATTGACGATTTTAACCGTGAAGCACTGGCGATTGATGTGGATTTTTCATTACCGGCTGCCCGGGTTATCCGTTCACTGGAACAGATTATTGAATGGCGCGGAAAACCGGCTTGTATCCGCTGTGACAACGGCCCTGAATATCTGAGTCATCAGCTTCAGCAGTGGGCAATAAAGTGTCAGATAACACTGTTATATATCCAGCCGGGAAAACCACAGCAGAATGCGTATATTGAACGATTTAACCGGACAATACGTTATGACTGGCTGAATCAGATTATTTTCAGCCACATCAGTGAAGTCCAGGAAGTCGCGACAAGCTGGTTATGGCATTATAATCATGAGCGGCCACACATGGGACTGGGTGGTATTACGCCGATGCAGAAGCGGGCTCAGTTAACATCATTCTACTGAAAACCGCTGTTGAAAATGGGGGATTACCACCTCATATACTATGACTCACCTGATGGTTCAATCACAATGACTAACACAATAGTTTTTTCAAATGTGAACGTGAACCGCAAAAAAGAATTAATAGAATATGTTGAAAGCATAGGGTTTAAAAAATATTTTAATAAATATTGGAACGAAGAGTATTGGGGAAAGGACAATGTGCGGATCAGCATAAAACAATCTGATGCAGAACGTACTATTTGGTTTCTGGTTGAGATCAATTAATCCTATTATCTTTTGGCAATGCCATCTGGTGAACCTATTTATACCCTATGTATTTCAAGATGCAGTTAACACCGCTACAACTTGAGAGACGACGGATCTATTTCCATTAAATAAGTGCTGCTGTTATTTTTCAAAATGTATTATGCGTTTTGTGCATGCTTCATCTTTCATTTGCATTTCATCAGAAGTTCAAAAGATGTAAACATCTGACCAAGTAAAAATCGAAAAATAAAGATAAGAGGTCATGATGAACAGGCAAAGAATTATGCAGCAAATTATTATTGCCATTTTACTGGGCATTGTCACGGGCTGGGGATTTAACCATTATCTTGACGCCAGCCAAACAAAAGAAGTGGCTTCCTATATCAATATTATTACTGATGTATTCCTGCGGCTGATCAAAATGATCATCGCACCGCTGGTATTCGCGACCATTGTCACAGGGTTTATTTCAATCGGCGGATCATCTTCGGTGGGGCGAATTACCTTCAAGGCGATGGCATGGTTCATTATTGCGGGTTTGGTTTCACTGGGCATTGGAATGTTGATAGCCAATATATTCCAGCCCGGCGTTGGGCTTAATATCACTCTCCCGGAAGAAGAGGTAAACACGGGCCTGACTACCAGCGGATTCTCACTGAAAAGCTTTATCAGCCATCTCGTTCCCAGTAGCTTTGCTTCTGCGATGGCGAACAATGAGATTTTGCAGATCCTGATTTTCTCCCTATTTTTTGGCTCAGCACTTTCCTGTATCTGCCGTAACAGCGAGAAGAAAAGCCCCTTCGTGACGTTAATTGAAGACTTGGCGCGCATTATGTTCCGTATCACCGATTACGTAATGTCATTTGCACCGATTGCTGTATTTGCTGCCATTGCTTCCGCCATTACCGTGCAGGGTCTGGGCCTGCTTTATGACTATGGCAAACTGATCGGCCTTTTCTATATTGGTCTGCTTTTACTCTGGGTGGTGCTATCGGGAGTCGGATTCTTGTTCCTCGGTAACAGAATGTTTTCACTGATGAAACTGATCCGTGAGCCAGTGGCACTGGCTTTCGCAACGGCGAGCAGCGAATCAGCCTACCCAAAGACCATGAACGCACTGGATAACTTCGGTGTGCCGAAAGAAATCTCGGGTTTCGTATTGCCGCTCGGTTATTCCTTTAACCTTGATGGCTCCATGATGTACCAATCTTTTGCGATATTGTTTATTGCACAAGCTTACAATATTGACCTGAGCGTGACAGAGCAACTCCTGATCATGTTGACGCTGATGATCACAAGCAAAGGCATGGCAGGTGTTGCACGAGCTTCCGTGGTGGTGGTTGCGGCGACATTGCCGATGTTCAGCCTTCCCGAAGCGGGAATTTTACTTATCCTCGCCATCGATCAGTTCCTGGATATGGGACGCACTGCCACGAACGTCGTCGGCAACAGTATTTCCACTGCCGTGATTGCAAAATTGGAAGAAAATCAGGGTCATTCTGAACAGGAACAACTACCGGGCAAAATAGCGCAAGAAGCCTGACCAGACTTGCTGTAGCCAAACCTATTGATTACAGCAAGTGAACTTAACTGGCGCGATCAGGCAACTGGCTGCTGTTTTCGTATATATTGCCAAAAACGTTCGGAGGAAGGATTAAGGCGGGAGTGAGTCCGATAAATAAACACCCCCATCTTTATTGTGGATTGTTTTGGTGCCAACAAGCACAGGCTATTTTTCCTGAGCTCCTTACGGATTGAATAATCCGGCAACCAGCCGACACCATGACCATTCAGCACCATGCGTTTCAGCAGCTCACTCATGGATGAAAGGCAAAAATAGTTGAACCTGTCCCTGAAATCTTTTTCCAATAACTGATTCACCTGACGCCCCATATAACTTTCATCATTGTATTTCATTAATGGCAAAGGCGTATCTTCCAGACAATATAACGGCTTTCCATCAGGATCACAGGCGGAAACAAGATATAACTGAGCATCCAGCACTTTATGATGCAGGAAAGGAGAGCTCATCAGTTCTTCATTAAAAAAAGAGAGAATAAAATCATTTTTTCCTTTTTTGAGATTTTTGACTGCTTCATCCACATTAATGGCATCAATATTAAAAACTTTATCCGGTTTTTCTGAAAAACCAGATATCAATTCAGGTAAAATAGAAATAGAAAGGGAATGAGCGGCAGCAATGTTAATACGGTGTTTAGATATTTCACCACCTTTTATTTTTCCGATTTGATACTCTATATCCCCTAAAAGGTTTCTGGCATAGACAATAAAACCACGTCCCTGCAACGAAAGTTGTAATGGATTTGAGTTACGATTAAATATTTCAAACCCGACAGCATTTTCAAGTGCCTGAATTCGTCGGCTAAAAGAAGACTGAGATATATTTCTCCGCTCTGCGGCGAGTGTAAAACTTCGTAACTCCTCCAACATTACCGCATCATATAACCATTTCAGCTCAATATTATTAAGCATAAACCCTACCTTATTATTGATCTAATGACATAACAACGCTTATGCAAATACAGCATGAGGTATCGAAACATTGCAATTACGGAACATCATTGCTGTGTCATAATAGCTATTATTTTTATTGGGTGGCATATGAATAAAATAATTGGAATTTTAGGTGGGATGGGGCCTGTCGCGACAATCGATACAATGGAAAAAATAATTAAAAATACACCTGCGGTCTGTGATCAGGAACATATTCCGGTGATCGCCGTTTCATTTCCTGATATACCGGACAGAACGGCAAATATACTTACTGGCGGGGAATCTACATTAAATAACATGTTGGTTGCATTGAAGGTATTAGAAACGGCAGGTGCAGGATGTATTATTATGCCATGTAATACTGCACATTATTGGTATGAAAAATTAAAAGCAACCACGGGAATACACTTTTTGAATATTATTGAAATCACATGCAATAAAATTGTGAATGAAAGGATTAATAATATTGCGATCCTCGCGACAACAGGAACAATAAAAGCAGGCCTTTATCAGGATAGGCTGAGAAAAGAAAAAGTGGATTTTGTTGTACCTGATGACATTCAACAAAAACGAGTCATGGAGAGTATTTTTGCTTATAAAAGCGGGGATGGGGAAAGGGCGTATCTATTATTGGAATCAGTTATTACTCAGCTTGAAAACATGGGTGTTGAAAGGTTCATTATGGGGTGCAGTGAGATCCCGGTTATCCTGAGTCATTGTGATAATAAAGACAGATATATTGATGCGACGGAGGAATTGGTCAAAAGGGCAGTTGAATGGTTTTATTTTGGGTAAGGTTTTTCTTAAAAAAATAGACGGCTGACTCAATGGTCAGATTGTTTTTCATTAATATTTCTGGTTAGGATTTTTATGAATAAAAAGAAAGCAGTGAAGGCATTTGGTCAATTAAAGTATCAGATAATTAGTGCATCACATTTTAATTCTCAGACAGTGATGCTGAAATGCTTAATTTGGAGGATACTCACCCATGATAATGGCTAATCCTGTACACCCCAGTGAAATCATCGCAGAAGCACTTCAAGAAATTAACGTAACTTTACGGCAGTTTGCCAAGGCAATGAAAATAGCACCTTCTACTGCGAGTCGGCTTCTCTCTGGGCATACATCAGTCACGCCGGAAATGGCATTGAAATTATCTGTAGTGATAGGCAGTACACCGGAAACATGGCTAAAAATACAAGCAGACTACAGTTTGCAAAAAGCTAAAAAGCATGTTGATTTAACTCAGTTACATCGTTTGACATAGAACTGAATTAAATATACCGATATCGCATGGTTAGATATGGATAAGAGCTTTAAGTGCCATTATTTGTTCCAGTGATAAAAAACTTAGAAACATCATTCTTCATTACCTAATTTGAATTTTGCTTAAATCAAGGATGTAATCATCAAAGAAAATATTCAACTCAAACTGAGTGCTGAAATTTTTTAAACTTCAACGTGTGATCAGATCGGGTTATAGTGGCTGTTGGTAAATAAGAGTATTATTCTTATTTAGAATTCTCTTTTTATTATGATATATCCAATGGAAGTAATGGAGCATTCATAATCATCGATCAATGCCGATACGATACTATTTTATCTCTGCACTTTTTGACGTTTGACCTGACGTTACTGCCTTGTAAAGATACGGGCTGGAGGCATCAAATTCTTTTTCAATTTCCACTGCGCTGTGGATGCGCGTTCCAGTCAGTTTTCCGGTATGACCATCCGTGGGAATGCCTAATCCATGCATAAAACTGATAGCTTCTATACTTCCTTCACGATCTTGCACATCGACAGATCCGTTAATATCCGCGCCGCCATCATCTTTTAGCCACATATATGCGGATATTGCCATTTTTTATTGTTTCGTTCTCCAAGAGTGGAAAAGATCGTATACCTGAGATAAATAGGGTTAAGTGGCTATATTATTGAGTTTTACGTTAGTTAAGGCTGTTGGAGTACCTCAGGAGCCTAAAATAAGAGTCAGATTTAGTTATAAAAACACTAGGCAATATAAAAATTATTATTAACTAAAATTATATTGTTACTATCGTGTACCTAACGAAATCAAGAAAACACTCAGAATCTTTTTAACGTTAAAAAAATGAATAGATACAAAGGTAGTGGATTAATTAACTTAATGATTTTATTTCGTTTTATCATCTGTATTCATTTACCTTGGTAACACAGCTGGCTAAGCTACAGAAGGTTCGATTTTTCCATGGCATGACAATGCCGTCATCATTATTGGTTATATATTTAACTTATCCCCTATAAGGGATATATTGCGTTTATCCTCTATAGAGGATATTTTTCTTTTATCTTTTTAGGGGATATTTATGAAGATTACATCGCCAAAAATATTGGCAGTAGCCATTCGTGAACAACGTAAGAAAATGGGTTTGGCTCAAAAAGAGACAGCTGATCGGGTTGGAATGAAACAGTCAACTGTTTCTGGATTTGAGAATACGCCAGATAAAAGTAAGTTAGAAACTTTATTCAAATTGCTTTCTTCTCTGGATTTGGAACTGCAAGTTACAGAACGCAACGTCCCGGAAAAGTCAGGTGGTGGCTGGACGAGGGAGTGATAAATGAATAAACCCCATATTTAAGCTTCCCATAGCCGTAAATTGAGCATAATAATATCTCACTCAGTGGAAGTAATGAAAATGAGTGGTTATGTTTGAAACTCGTAGCGCTAAATCCATTGGGTATCAATGTTAACAAAACTCTTGTAAGCACTTAGCTTGGGAACGTTATTATGAAAACGAATTTTGTTCCATTAGCAGATCAATTCAATTATGCACCAAAACTTATTCCAATATCTGACGTATTATCTTCTGATGAATTAAATTCAAGTGCATTAAAGACGATCGCACAATGGTGTATTGATTACTTATGTCATCCACATTCGGAATTAGGGAGAACAGGTGTTGTTTGCCCCTATTCCCCTATTGCCATTAAAAAGGAAACATTCTGGCTTACTGAAATAAAAACCAAAGGACGAAAAGAAGAGGATATTAAGAGAGATATCATTAATCTTTCTTCTCTATTTCATAAACAAGAACCTCGGGAAGGTGAAAATACTCAATTCAAGACGATTTTGAGTGTATGGAATGATGCTTCAATCAAGGATCTTGTTCGTTTGCATCAGGAAGTGAAACCGATATTTTTACATAAGGGATTAATGTTCGGAGAATTTTATAGCGATTGTGAAAAAAGAGGATTATGGAATTCAAATTTTTATCCTTTACGTTCACCCATTCCCTTATTAGTTGTCAGGGAAATGCTGGAAGCGGATATCGTCTTTCTTTCAGAATCAATGGCGTTTGTCGAAGAATATATTCATAAATATGGTGAACGTGGTGTGAGATGCATAAAACATCTGTTAAATAGTGAGAGAAAATCATCGCTTAATAATGAAAGGATTACTGTATTGGAAACTTATCTAATGTCTCAATAGTATTTTAAACTGATAATTATTATTTGAGGATAGCCGTCATGTTTAAATCTTTGCCGGAGCCTTGGCGCATTAAAATGGTTGAACCTATCAGAATGACAACCAAAGATCAGCGTAAACATGCATTGATAGAAGCAGGATTGAACCCATTTCTTTTAAAAGCAGAAGATGTATTTATCGATTTGCTTACCGATAGCGGTACAGGTGCTATGAGCGATAGGCAATGGGCCAACCTATTTTTAGGTGATGAATCTTATGCAGGCAGCAAGAGTTATTATCAATTATCACAGGTTGTTAAAACAATATTTGATTTTCAATATACCATTCCGGTGCATCAAGGCCGGGGAGCGGAACAAATACTGTTTCCGGTACTTATTGAATTAGCAAAAGAAAAAGGTGTTACAGAGCCGGTATTTTTGTCCAATCACCATTTTGAAACTGCACAAGCTCACATAGAACTATCAGGCGCCAGAGCCAAGAATTGCATTTGCTCTGCTTCTTTGCAAACAGAAATTGCAGATGACTGGAAAGGTAATTTTGATTTAAATGAATTAGCCAAGGAAATTAAAAATAATAAAAAGAATATCGTTGCCATTATTATCACAATCACCTGCAATAGCGTAGGTGGACAACCTGCTTCTATGGAAAATATTCGGGCTGCTGCCAGAATGGCTCACGATTCTGGCATTCTTGTGATTATTGATGCCGCGCGGTTTTCAGAAAATGCTTATTTTATCAAACACAGAGAACGTGAGTTTTTTGATCAAACCATCCCTGAGATAGTTAAAGAAATGTTTAGTGAGGCAGATATATTCACGATGTCTGCCAAAAAAGACGGCATGGTAAACATTGGGGGTTTATGCTGCTTCCGCAATGATGAGTTTCTGTTTAAACAAACTCAGCTTAGATGTGTACCGATGGAAGGGTTCGTAACATACGGTGGGCTGGCAGGGCGGGATATGGCAGCAATGGCCATTGGGTTGCAGGAAGCCCTGAATGAAGACCATTTACGAAGCCGAATCGCTCAAGTTGAATATTTGGGGAATAAACTCCAGCAGGCAGGCATTTCTATTCAAACCCCTGTTGGAGGGCATGCTGTATATGTGAATGCACGTAAAATACTTCCTGATATTAAATCGGAAAATTTCCCGGCTTTAGTGCTTTGTAATGCCTTGTATTTAGAAGGGGGTGTTAGGTCGGTTGAAATAGGTTCGTTAATCATGGGAAGAAACCCGATTACCGGAAAACAGGAACCGTCGCTATTTGAGTTTATGAGACTAGCGATCCCACGCCGGACTTATACCGATAATCATATGAGCTATGTTGCGGATTCGCTGATTGAAGTGGTGAAAAATGCGGATAGGTTAAAACCGCTTGAATTTGAATATGAACCTAAAATTTTAAGGCTATTTACCTCCCGTTTCAGGGAAATTGAACGTTAATGAGAAACCAGAAATGGAAAGTGCCAATGGGAAGGCATTGGCACTTTTGTAACTTGAAAGATGATGGATATATGCTTTCCTTCTGATTTCTTTCGTTTGTATCTTAAGCAAATCATTTCTCAACGATTCCGTATATAGATTATTAAGGTTAGCGCTATGCTTTTTCATCTGTTCGAATAATTTTAACTATTGGTGGTGAAATTAGACTACATTCAGTTTTTTTAGATGATTAATTAACCCGAATTCCGTTTAAGCCGTCATTGGAAAATCTTCTTCTGAGTAGAAAACTTTCAGTGACGGTTTCTTCCATTTCAGACAGTAAGCAATGACACCCCCTAAAACGGTCAATAGAAATCCTTTTATACTTCGGTGCCGAGAATGCTCTATTTGAGAAATGGTTTTTAATTGCCCATTAATTGTTTCAATAATAAAACGCTTTGGTAACATTATTTTATCCCACTCAGCCAGCACTCGCGCTTTCATGTTGCGGCGCTTTTTCGTCATAAAAGTCACACCGGTTTGCGCTAAATTGTCTGCCAGTTCCTGACTCAGATAGCCTTTGTCACCATAAAGAGAACCCGTTAATTCTTTTGCTAATTCGAGAACCGGCTCCCGATCATCCACGTTACCAGCGGTGACTTTGAGTGCCAGAATTTCGCCCTGATGGTTAACAATTAAGTGTAATTTGAAACCGTAAAACCACCCCATCGAGGTTTTTCCGCGCTGTGCCACTCCCTCAAACACCTTATGACGGGGAATACGGATGTTATGGCACACCCGCAAACTCGTGGGATCTATAAAAGCAATCCCCGTGGGTTTTCCTTTTAATTGAGTCAGATAACTGCATAGCGGCACTAAAACGGAAGGGGCGACACTGACAAAACGGGTATAACTGAGCAAGGTTGGAAAATCGTGATGATGATATTTCCAAATATGCTCCAGATAAAAATTTTTAAAATCACGGTAATGCGACATGTGAAAGAGGATCAGGATGGTCATAATTTCACTGGGATACATGCGACCTTGTCTGCGGCGTAGACGACGCTCCTTATTGAGACAAAACTGTTCCCATTGGGGAATGAAAAAACGACAAAAGTCATCGACATCGCAGAAAATTTCAACTAATTTGTTCATTGCCTGTTCCTTTTTAGAGCGGTTTTAGGTGTGCACCAAAATTTTGCTCTTGGAACAGGCACTACGGCAATCCTTTATCCAGAATTCAGGTTAATTAGTATCATGAGAAGTTATATTGTCTGGGTCATTAATCGAGTTTCTCAATAAATCTAAAAAAAGCATTATAACTTCCATACAGTTTTACCACACTTCCCCAAAAACCTTCACTTCCCCATCTCAACCGGATAGGACTCAAACAAATACCCATCAAAATCGGGATCATCAATATCCGATAACTCCAGCAAGCGCTGTTTCACGTTTTCCAGGTGTTGCCACATGGCTTGTTTTGCGGCGGCGGGGTCTTTTTTGACCATGGCCGATAAAATTGCCTGATGATCTTTCAGCCATTCCTTGCGGTAATTGGTATTTGTGATTCGGCTGTGTAACTTCATCCACATGGGGTTATTTTCACGCCATGTCCAGGATTGTTTGAGGAGTTCAACCAGCATGCTGTTATGCGTTGCTTGTGCGATGGCTAAGTGAAATTCTCTGTCACCGAATTCATCTTCACCGGATTTGCGCTCCTGTTTTTCTTTTTCCAACGCCTGTCTCATATTTGCAATATCAATGGGCGTGGCCTGAGTGGCTGCAAATTCCGCAATGTTACTTTCCAGTAATTGCCGGGCCTGTAATAGCTCAAAAGGCCCGGCGGAGTTTTCGGTATAGGCTGCGTTTGTTATCGGTAACTTGAGGATATAAATTCCTGAATTTCGGCCATGACCTTTGCGGACTTCAATCAGCTTCTCCAATTCCAGCATGATGATTGCTTCACGGATCAGGGCGCGTGAGACACCAAGCATGTCTGCGATTTCACGCTCAGGGGGGAGGCGATCACCGACTTCGTAGCGTTTGGTGATAATCATTTTTCGTAATGAATGTCCCACTTCCTGATAAGGGCGTTTGGTGTCTGCAATGTTCATCATTGATGTCGTTGTAAGTTGGTATGTTTTAGGTGAACGATTAAAAATGATTTCATTTTAAGTCATCAGCATTAGAAATATAACCACTTACCGAATGGGCAAGTGGCCGCATTTTATTGATGAGCAATCATTTTACTGCCTGAATGCGCTCGACTACTTTAAAGAGTTCAGGATTGTTTTTAGCAATGTCGTCATACATGGGCTTTACCGCTTTTTGGAAGGCAACTTTATCTACGGCAATGAACTGAACATGTTGTTTTTCTGCTTTGGCGCGCTCTTCATTTTCTGATGCTTCCCAAAGTTGAGTCATGTATTTTGAGGAATTCAGCGCGGCTTTTCTTACTATCTCTTGTTGTTCATCAGTCAGGTTATTGAGTGATTTGGTCGAAATTAACAGCACATCGGGGATCATCGTGTGTTCATCAAGGGAGAAGAATTTCGTAATTTCACTGTGACGGCTCAGGGTAAAAGAAGGGATATTGTTTTCAGCCGCGTCAACAACGCCCTGTTGTAAAGCGGTATAGAGTTCACCATAAGCCAATGGGGTCGGGTTGCCGTTCAGTGTTTTTACCATGGCAATCGCCGATGGGCTGGGTTGTACCCGAATTTTGAGATCTTTTAGATCATCGGGTGTACGGATCGGTTTTTTGGCATAAAAGCCACGTGACCCTGCATCATAGTATGTCAGGCCGATAAAGCCGCTGTTTTTGCCGGATTCAAGGATTTCTGTACCGATATGGCCCTCAAGCACATTCTGGTAGTGGGCTTTATCACGGAACAAGTAGGGGAGGTTAAAGGCGGAATAGGCCGGAGAAAAAGCTTCCAACTCTGCGGCGTTGGATTTGACGATATCCAACGCCCCGTTTTGCATCAGTTCCATTGATTCACGCTGATTGCCCAGTTGGGCGTCAGGATAGATGCGGATGCGCACTTCTCCGTTGGTTTTTTCTTTCACTTCATTCGCGAATTGTGTCATCGCCTTATGAACGGCATGGTCGCGGTTTTGGTTATGGCTGAGCTTGAGTGTGGTTGCTGCAAAAGTGTGTGATACTCCGAAAGCAAACATTGCGCCAACTACACTACATAAAATTTGTTTATAGTTTAACATTTTATATTCCATAAGTCAGTGTCAGGTTCTTTGTTGTTTTTTGCGCGTAAAACGGTAGCTATCATTGATGAATTAAGCAAAAAGCAAAATATAATTGATTGACTTTTATCACAAAAAAATTTTTTTATTGGTTTACCAATCTGAACTGTGATCTTATTCACTTCTTTTCATTCATCAGTTATTTTATGCTTTAGCACCCGTTGATTACATAAGTTTTACATTATATTTAGTTGGTTTACCAAATTGTAAGGGTCGGATGTATGAAAAACATTGTCGTGATTGTTAATAAAAGTCTGGCCCTTTTTACTATCAGCTTGTCGGTCTTTTTGGTTCTCTGTGTGTTATGGCAGGTCATTTCCCGCTATGTCTTAAGTGCACCAAGTACTGTGACAGATGAGCTGGCCCGTTATCTCTTTATGTGGGTTGCCATGATTGGCGCTGCGTATACCGCAGGTCAGCATCGCCATCTTGCTATCGATCTACTGATGCTGAGATTAACCGGAGTGAAGAGAAGTGTAGTCGGTCTGATTATTCAGACAGTTATCATTGTATTTTCTGCTGCTGTGCTGATTTATGGGGGAAGTACTCTCGTTTCATCAACACTGGCAAGTGGCCAGATTACGCCTTCCCTGGGTTGGCAGATGGGTTATATCTACTTATGCCTGCCTGTCAGTGGTGTGTTGATGGTTTTTTATGCGCTTGTTGATGTTGTCTCGATTATTCGGCAATTGTTTGTTCAACCGCAGGTAGGTTTCCGGTAAACCATAAGTTGTACCTGAGCGTCTTTGATTGTGGTGATAGGGGTTATAGGATGGATTGGTATGTGATTGCTGCACTCTTTGGCGTATTTGCAATATTGCTGGCGCTCAGTGTGCCTGTTTCATTTGCGATAGGCCTCTCTTCGCTGGTGGCGATTATGCTTACGTTACCGCTGGAAACTGCGATCACAGTTGTTGCTCAGCGCATGGTGGCGGGTGTCGATAACTTTTCTCTGCTGGCGATCCCGTTTTTTATCCTTGCCGGAAACCTCATGAACCAGGGTGGGATTGCCGCTCGCTTGATTCATCTGGCAAAAATGATAGGTGGCCGTTTACCCGGTTCATTAATGCACGTCAACATCATGGCAAATATGTTGTTTGGGGCGATTTCCGGTTCGGCGGTGGCATCGGCGGCGGCGGTTGGCGGAACGATGGCGCCGATGGAGAAAAAAGAAGGGTATGATCCCGCACAATCTGCCGCAGTGAATATCGCTTCTTGTCCTTGTGGATTGTTGATCCCACCCAGTAATACCCTGATTGTCTATTCGCTGGTGTCTGGTGGTACATCTATTGCTGCCCTGTTTTTAGCGGGCTATATCCCCGGCATTATCATGGGGATTTCACTGATGATTGTGTCCGCAATTATTGCAAGGCGAAGAAATTATCCTGTTGCATCTCGCCCAACGTGGAGCGAGTTTTTCTACACTGCCTGGAAAGCGATACCGTCATTGATGTTGATTGTGGTCATCATGGGCGGAATTATTGGCGGAGTTTTCACAGCAACGGAAGCGTCAGCCATTGCGGTTCTTTATAGTTTTGTTCTTGCGGTGATTATCTATCGCGAAGTGAGTGTTAAACAATTGCCTAAAATCGTTCTTGATTCAGCGATCACGACCTCGATTGTTTTGCTGTTGATTGGTGCGTCAATGGGAATGTCTTGGGCGATGACAAATGCGGATCTACCGTATTTGATTGCGGATAGGTTAATGGCGATTTCCGATAATCCGCTGACAATTTTGCTGGTGATTAATGTCATCTTGCTGATTGTCGGGACATTTATGGATATGACGCCCGCTGTTCTGATTTTTACACCGATCTTTCTCCCTGTCGCAGTGGATATGGGCATCGATCCCGTGCATTTCGGCATTATCATGACATTTAATCTGGCCATCGGGATTTGTACACCGCCCGTCGGCAGTGCGTTGTTTGTCGGTTGTTCTATTGGTGAAGTGGGCATTGATAAAGTCCTAAGACCGCTGATCCCGATGTATATTGCGCTGATCGCGGCGTTAGCGCTAATCACTTATTTGCCTCAATTGAGTTTATGGCTACCTGAATTGCTTTTGAACTATATACCCGCTTGATACCTGCTTGATGTATGCCTTTCCTGTCATTGGTTAACCAAATGGAAGGGGGGAACAGGGGGCAAAATGGTTCATGGAATAGGAGAAAGGGCATCATGAAACAAACTTGGCGTTGGTATGGCCCACTCGATCCGGTTTCATTGGCTGATATTCGTCAGGCGGGCGCAACGGGGATCGTGACGGCATTGCATCATATTCCCAATGGTGAAATCTGGTCCATTGCGGAGATAGAAGAGCGTAAGGCGCTGATTGAAGCGAATCAACTTGAGTGGTCGGTGGTGGAAAGTGTCCCCATCCATGAAGATATCAAAACGCACAGCGGGGCGTGTGATCAATGGATAGCAAATTATCAGCAGACGTTGCGCAATCTCGCGGCCTGCGGGATCAAAACGGTTTGCTATAACTTTATGCCGGTTCTGGATTGGACACGCACGGATTTGGAATATCAGTTACCTGATGGTTCAAAAACGCTGCGTTTTGATCAGATAGAATTCGCGGTTTTCGACATTTATATCCTACAACGTGAAGGAGCAAAAAAAGATTATACAGAGGAAGAGATTGCGCAAGCGAAAATACGCTTTGAAGCAATGGAAGAAGAAGAAAAACAAAAAATTATAAGCACTATCATAGCGGGTCTTCCCGGTGCGGAAGAAGGCTATACGTTAAAACAATTTCGCCAACACCTGGGACGTTATTCAAACATAGATAAGGCTAGGCTGCGTGAGCACTTTGCCTATTTCCTGAAAAAAATCATTCCGGTTGCAGAGGAAACCGGCATCAAAATGGCGGTTCATCCTGATGATCCGCCTCGCGAAATATTGGGTCTGCCACGCATTGTTTCGACGCTGGATGATATGCGCTGGATAGCGGAAACGGCAGACAGCCATGCCAATGGTTACACGATGTGTACCGGTACTTACGGGGTACGCGCAGATAATGATTTGGTGAAGATGATCAAATTATTTGGTCCCCGGATCTATTTTCTGCATTTGCGCTCAACCCGGCGTGAAGAAAACCCGCTGACATTCCATGAAGCTGCCCATCTTGCGGGCGATGTGGATATGTATGAAGTGATCAAAGCGATAGCAGAAGAAGAGCATCGCCGGCTGCAAGCGGGTGAAGCGCATATGATCCCGATGCGTCCTGATCACGGGCATCAAATGCTGGATGATTTGAAAAAGAAAATTAATCCGGGTTATTCAGCGATAGGCCGCCTTAAAGGATTGGCTGAACTTCGTGGTCTTGAGTTGGGCATTCAGCGGGCGTTTTATTCGAAATAACTTTTGAATCTGATAGGGCTGTTCAGGATGGAAAAAAATCATACCGATGCGGTGACATCCGTCTCATTTCCTGATTGGACATCGAAACGGCTTACCACACGCATTGTTCATTTAGGTTGTGGCGCATTTCATCGCGCCCATCAGGCTCTGTATTTGCATGATCTATTAGAGCAAACGGAAAGCGATTGGGGATTGTGTGTCGTGAACCTGATGTCGCCACAAAGTGCGTCCTTGATTGAAAAACTAAAAAAACAATCCATGCGCTATGTCGTTGCGGAGAAAGGTCAGGATATAACAACATTAAAGGTGATCGGTTCGATAAAAGAGGCCATGCATCCACTCATTGACGGTGCTCAGGCCATTGTCGAAAAAATGGCGAGTCCGGATGTTGCTATCTTCTCTTTGACGGTGACGGAAAAAGGCTATTGCATCAATGCGGCTACGGGGCAATTGGATCTGAATAATCCATTGATTATTGAAGATCTGGCTGATCCATCCTCTCCCCGCTCGGCTATTGGTTACATCATTGCTGCACTGAAATTGCGCTTTGAACGCCAGTTGCCACCGGTCACCATTTTGTCCTGCGACAACGTTCGGGAAAATGGGTGGGTTGTGCGCCGGGCGGTGCTGGCGTTGGCGCGTTTGCAAGATGACAGGCTGGCACAGTGGATAGAACAGCGGGTGACCTTTCCCTGTACGATGGTGGATCGCATCGTGCCGGCAGTGACACCGGAAACATTAGCCGAAATCGCCCAATGGCTGGGGTGGCAAGATCCTTGTGCCATCGCCTGTGAGCCTTTTCGTCAGTGGGTGATTGAAGACAACTTTGCCAATGGGCGCCCGGATTGGGATCGTGTCGGTGCGCAATTTGTGGAAGATGTAAGCCCTTTTGAGATGATGAAATTGCGCATGTTAAATGGCTCTCATTCATTTCTTGCCTATTTGGGGTATTTGGGGGGCTATGCACATATTGCTGATGCCATGGCAAACGAAGATTACCGTCGCGCAGTGTCTTCCCTGATGCTAAGTGAACAGGCACCCACGTTGTCGATGCCGGAGCATACAGATGTAATCACCTATGCGGAAAAATTGATCGAACGGTTTGCCAATCCTTCCCTAAAACATCAGACATGGCAGATTGCAATGGATGGCAGCCAAAAACTGCCACAACGCTTGCTCGATTCGGTTGAGTGGCATATTGAAAACGGCAGTGATTACCCACGATTGGCGTTGGGCATTGCAGCGTGGATGCGCTATGTCAGTGGCGTAGATGAGCAGGGTCAGCCTATAGATGTGCGTGACCCGTTAAAAGAGGCCTTTGCTGCTATTTATGCGAAACATGGTCATGCGAAACATGGTTATGCGAAACATGGGCTTTCCGTTTCCGTCGTTGAGGAATTATTGGCAATTGAACCGATCTTCGGTAAAAAACTGATTAAAAATCGTGACTTCGTCGATAATATCACCAATGCCTATCAACGATTACTTGATATTGGTGCACGTCAAGCTGTCGCAACTCTTTGATCCTAAGGTGCGTCCCAAGGTGGAAAACAATGAAAGCCTTTATGCATGAAGATTTTTTGTTGAGTAATGACATTGCCTGCCGTCTTTATCATGATTACGCCGCCATGATGCCGATTTATGATTACCACTGTCATTTAAATCCCAAAGAGATTGCGCAAAATCGTCGTTTTGACAATCTCAGTCAAATCTGGCTGGAAAGCGATCATTATAAATGGCGGGCCATGCGCTCAGCAGGAATTGATGAAATGCTGATCACCGGCCCTGAAAGCAGGGATTATGAAAAATACCTCGCATGGGCAAGGACCGTGCCAATGACAGTGGGCAACCCGCTTTATCATTGGACGCACCTTGAATTGCGCCGTCCTTTTGGCATTACCGGAAAATTATTTGGCCCTGAAACGGCAGAAGCGATTTGGCATGAAGCGAATGAAAAACTGGCTCAACCTGAGTTTTTTGCCCGTGGCATTATGCAACAAATGCAGGTGCGTATGGTGGGGACAACTGATGATCCTGTTGATTCCCTTGAGTATCATCGGCAAATCGCAGCAGATAAAGATTTTGCCATCAAAGTATTGCCAAGCTGGCGGCCGGATAAAGCTTTTAAAATTGAATCGGCGGGTTTTTGTCATTATCTGAACCAGCTGGAAGAAGCCGCTGATTTGGTGATTGTACGTTTTGCCGATTTATTGGCGGCATTGGAGCGTCGTTTGGCGCATTTCGAACATCACGGCTGTGTGACGGCGGATCATGGCATTGAAACCCTGCGTTATGCGGCCATCCCCGATACACAATCGCTGGACAACATTTTGCAAAAACGCCGGCAGGGGCAATTGCTCAGCGAATTAGAGATTGCCCAATTCTCGACGGCTGTATTGGTTTGGTTAGGCAGGCAATATGCTGAGCGGGGTTGGGTAATGCAACTGCATATCGGTGCCTTGCGGAATAACAATACGCGCATGTTTAATTTGTTGGGGCCGGACAGTGGCTTTGATTCCATCGGTGATAATCCTATTGCTTATCCGCTTTCACGTTTGCTGGATGCAATGGATATAACCGATGAATTACCCAAAACGATCCTTTATTGCTTAAATCCTCGTGATAACGAAGTGATTGGAACGATGATCGGCAATTTTCAGGGAGGAAGCATTGCTGGAAAAATCCAATTTGGTTCGGGCTGGTGGTTTAACGATCAAAAAGACGGTATGCAACGCCAGCTGAAACAGCTTTCCCAATTAGGTTTATTGAGTCAATTTATCGGCATGCTGACAGACTCACGCAGCTTTTTATCCTATACCCGCCATGAATATTTTCGTCGAATTCTCTGTAACATGCTCGGCGTTTGGGTCAGGGAAGGAGAAATCCCACATGATGAAAAAATGCTGGGGCAGATGATCCAGAATATTTGCTTCAATAATGCTGAGCGTTATTTTTTGTTAAATAGATCAGCTGAATCAGCAGGTTGAATGAGCCAATCAAGGATTAAAGATGGAAGCCGTAAAAATTGCTTTGCTCGGTGAGTGCATGATCGAGCTGAATGGGGAGCCATTTGGTTCTATGACACAGAGTTACGGCGGTGATGTACTGAACAGTGCGGTATACCTTGCCAGAGCAGGGCAAGGTTCGCTGGATGTCCATTTTGTGACAGCGATGGGCCTTGATCCGTTGAGCCGGGGCATGATCACACGCTGGCAGCAAGAGGGAATAAACACATCGCTGGTGTTCACCGACAGCGAACATCAACCGGGTTTGTACCTGATACAGTTGGATGAGCAGGGGGAGCGTACGTTTCTTTATTGGCGCAATAACTCAGCGGCCCGCCATCTATTCCGGCATGCTGACTATCCTAAGATTTACCCACAATTGGAGAAAATGGATGCGCTTTATCTCAGTGGGATCAGCTTGGCGATTTTACCCGAAGAAGATTGCCAGTTACTGCTCGATAACCTGAAAACGCTCTCTTCCCAAGGCAAAATCATTTTCTTTGACAGCAACTATCGTCCGGCATTATGGGAAAGCGAAGCACAAGCCCGTGAGAGTTATCAGAAAATGTATGCCATCACCGATATCGCCTTAGTCACTGATGATGACGAAATGCAGCTCTGGGGAGAGACTTCAATTGAGGGCATTTTTAACCGCCTGCAAAAAATGGGAGTCAAACAAGCCATCATTAAAGCGGGGGCGCAGGGCTGTTTTTATCGTGATTTACATACTCAGGCTGAAATACAGCATATTGCGGCACAACCTGTTTCGCCAGTCATCGATACCACCGCGGCAGGCGATGCCTTTAATGCCGGTTTTATTGCGGGGCTGTTGAACGGAAAATCCATTAAGTATTCCGCGTTAATGGGGCATCAGTTGGCAGGCGTTGTGATCCGGCACAAAGGTGCGATTGTTCCTGAAGTCGCGACACGGCAGGTTACAGCGTGTTTTGATGGGCAAAAATCCCATAAGAAGTAAGTTTCCATTCTGTTTGGCAGACCAGCACGATTTATCTTATCAATGTCATTTATCGGCTCAAGGCAGGTAAGGGATTGAAAATTAAGCCACCTGATCGGTGGCCTAATTCACAATCTGAATTATTTTGCCTTACGCAATCCTGACCGCAGTACCTGATACGGCAACCATCAGCATGCCGCCATTTTTGCCGACGGTTTCATAGTCAATATCAATGCCGACAACCGCGTTGGCCCCTAAAGCCTGGGCTTGTGCATTCATTTCTGCAAAGGCAATTTCCCGTGCATTTTGCAATTCTTTCTCATAAGAGCCAGAACGCCCACCGACGATATCCCTGATCCCGGCAAAAAAATCCTTCACAATATTGACCCCAAGAATCGTTTCCCCTGTGACGACACCCAGATAATCCGTGATGGTATGGCCTTCCAGTGTGGGTGTTGTTGCATTTTTCATAATCGATCTCCATTTAATATTACATCACTTTTTTCTTGGTATTCAGGTAGCTCTGTTTGCTGCCTGAGATGACTATATTACTCGGAAATTATATTAAATACTTTCTTAAATTACGCTAATGCCTGTTGAATGCCTGGCCATGTTTCAGTGCTTTTATTTGTAAACATGACGGAAATTATTTCGGGGAAGGTTTAAACATTTCCGTATTCTTAATTTATGTTCACCTGGATTAAATTTGGTTTGAATTTGTGATGTTATCACTCTGTCATTTAAAAAAGTGGGCGAATTATATTCGCTAAATAGATATTCAGTAAATTAACAAAATAACCTTTTTTTACAAAGGTCCAAAGTGAACAAAATAACGGGGCTGGAAAAGTAACTCATTTAAATATTTAAAGTTTCATGAAATGGTAAGCAATATAATCACCTGAAAATAAATAATAAAATGATAAAAATAACGATAAAGGATGAAAGATGACCTAAGTTTTTCCTGATGATTTATCAAATTAATTTGTGTGTGTTTTTTATGGCATTAAAAAATCGAGCCGTCCTTAAAATAATAAAATAAACACACTTATTTGTTTTATACGAAAGATAAAACCATCACAGGAATAGCAATATCGCTCCGGGATGAGTCAATGGCATCAGAATTTATTGATATCCGGTGAAAATAGTGTTGATTCTAAAGGTTGATAAATATGCTAAAAAAACAAAATAGGTTGTGGACAGAAAAACAGCGCCATCACCTCAGATGGGTGGCGTGGGTGAATATCTTTGCGCAAGTGGCCTTTCCTGTTGTGGCAGCGTTTACCCCTGCCGTGGCAATGGCTCCCAATGAACATCAAGCTCAAAAAGCTCATTCGCATATTGAGCAAACCCGCCCTTACCGATTGAACGCCGGTGAAAGTGTTAAAACTGTGGCGAAGCGCCATGGTCTGACGGTCATGGAGTTAAAAAAACTCAATCAGCAGCGGGTATTCAATAAACCGTTTACGGCATTGGGGGCCGGCGATGAAATTGATGTGCCGCACTTTGAATCTGATAGTGTGTTGCCAAATAAACTATTAGCGGACAATTCATTAGCGGACAAACTGAAACCCGAGTCCGCAGCACCCTTGACAGAAAACGCAACGGAACACTGGTTGGCGAGGGCCGCATCTCAAGCCGCCGGCATGCTGAAAGGGGGCAACATTGTGGATAGCACCAGAAATCAACTGCAAAGCATGGCCGTTGGTGAAGCGAATCAGGCAGTGCGAAATTGGCTGCAACGTTACGGTAACGTCAAAATTCAGGCCAATGTGGACGATCGCGGGCGGTTGGACGGCAGCCAGTTCGATATGTTGTTGCCGCTGTACGATACCGCAAAACACCTGACGTTCACCCAGTTTGGCCTGCGCCATATTGACAGCCGCACGACAGCCAACGTCGGATTGGGGCAGCGCCATTTCTTTGACGATGGCATGTTCGGTTATAACGCCTTCCTTGACCGTGATATTACCCGTGACCACACCCGTTTCGGCCTTGGTGCGGAATACGCCCGTGATTTTATGAAATTCGCCGCCAATGGCTATTTCCGCGCCAGTGGCTGGAAAGACGGCAAAAAACTGGCCGACTATGAAGAGCGCCCGGCTAACGGCTTTGACCTGCGGGCCGAAGGCTATGTGCCGACCTATCCGCAGTTGGGCGGCAAACTGACTTACGAACAGTATTTCGGTAATGAAGTCGGGTTGTTGAGTGAAAGGCAGCGACAGAAAAACCCGGCCGCCTTTACCCTCGGCGTGAATTATACCCCGATCCCGTTGGTAACTCTGGGGCTTGACCGTCGCCAGAGCGCGTCCGGTGGCGGAGACACCCTGTTTAATCTCGGCCTCAATTATGAGATTGGCACGCCGTGGTCAAAACAAATTGATCCCGATGCAGTGGCCTTCAAGCGCACCCTGCAAGGCGGGCGCTATGATTTGGTCGATCGTAATAACCAGATTGTGCTGGAATACCGCAAGAAAATCCTGATCCGCATGATGATGGAACCCCGCATTATCGGACGTGGCGGGGCCATTATTCCGTTGAACGTCACGGTCAGCACTAAACACGGGCTGAAAGATATTATTTGGGATACCGCCAATCTGACGGCCGGGGGCGGTAAGTTAGAAGCCGCAGGAAATCCGGCAGACAGTCTGGCCGCAGAAACCGTGCGCGGTGGCACCCATTATTTATTGACGCTGCCACCGTATAATGCGGAAGGCAACAACACCTACAACCTGTCCGGCGTGGCCTATGATCTACAGGGCAATGCCTCTGAGCGGATGGAAGCCCAGATTTTGGTGACCGCATCGGCCGTTAACCCGGCGAATTCCGGTTTCGAACCCGCCAATAAATCCATGGTCGCCGATGGCAAAACCCAGACCGTTATCCGCCTGAAATTGACGGACAAAAATGGCAAGCCGGTCAGCGGTGCTGCGGGCAGTATTTCCCTGACGGATGATAAATCTAAACTGACCGGGGACGGTAAAGATCCGCTGTTGGGAACCGAAATTAAAGAAGTGCCGGAAGGCAGTGGTATCTATGAAGTCACCGCCACCGCGGGCACCAAACACGGCAAGTGGACCATCAAGCCGACCGTTGACGGACATGAATTGCCCTCCACCGTGATTGATTTCGGCGATTCGCTGGCCAACATGATTAATACCGAGCAGACCACATTCGAGCCGGACAATGGCACGCTGAACAAGGAAAATGAGGAGACCGATATCGTCCTGAAACTGGTCGATAAAGAGGGTAAACCGATTACCGGCGCGGTCGACAAAATCAAATTGACGGAAGACCGGAGTGATCTGTACGGAGAAGAACCCTACCCACACGTCACTGGCATCAAGGAAGACCCGGCCGGCAGCGGAATTTATAAGGCCAAGGTGGTTGCCGGCAAGAAAAAAGGCACCCTGAAAGTGACGCCAGTGGTTGACGGCAAAGAGCTGAAACCAACCCGCGTTACTTTTGGTGAGTCTCTGGCGGAGATTGTCGATACCAAAGGCTCGGTCTTTACGCCGGCAACAAACGTATTGGCGGCTGACAATGAAGACAGCACCACCATGACGCTGGAACTGAAGGACAAGCAGGGTAAGGCTATCAAGCATGCCAAAGACAGCATCACATTTGATGACCAAGGCAGCCAATTGACCGGGGACGGGAAAAACCCTCCGACCATCGACAAAGACAACATCTGGGAAGATCCTGAAGGCACTTACCATGTGAAAGTCAAGGCGGGGGGTAAAACCGGCAAGTGGGAAATCACCACCAAAATAGACGGCAAGCCGCTGGACAACAAAACAATCATCAACTTCGACGCGAATAAGGGAGATTTGGTTGATCCGAATAAATCCACGTTTGTTGCCAAAGAAAGTGAGTTGCCCAATGACGGTGACACCACGGTGATTGAAGTGGATTTGAGGGACAAGGATAACAAGCCCATCACAGGTGCAGAAAACAGTATCAATATGATACCGAATAACAGTGGGCTGTACGGTTCAGGCCATAAAATGCCAACGGTCGACAAATTTAAAGAAGTCCCAGTGGGCAGCGGCCATTATCAGGCGACGGTGACCGCCGGCGATAAAAAAGGCAAATGGGAATTAGCCCCCGAAGTGTTCGGTAAACGGGTAGAGACGAAACCGACGACCGTCACATTTGGGAAATCACTGGCGGACAAATTAAACCCGAAAAGCCCTGAGGTTGACCCTGCCGATGGCAGCAAAGCCCTGCCGGCAGATGGCCATACCACGAAAACGTTGCGTATTACCTTGAAGGATGGCGATGACAAGCCTATTTACGGTGCCAAAGACAGCATCATCGTAACCGGTGATAACGCCACACTGAAAGGAGAAGGCGAAGATCCGATTATCGAAGACGTGAAAGAAATCGGTGATGGGGTGTATGAAGTGGTGATCACGGCTGGGACAAAAACCGGACATTGGGCAGTGACCACGACCGTTGACGGAAAGAAAAATCCACAACCGTTCGAGCTGGAGTTTGATGAAAATAAGGCACCGAGTGTCAATATCAACTACTTAGAGGGAGAAATTGGTGTCGGTAAAACCTTGCGGGCCATCTACCAGTTCAGTGCACAGGATGGCAATACCACCGACCGGTCGTTCTACGTGTGGGGAACCGAAGGCACCACCGCTGACCGGGTTATGAAACTGGCAGACGCGGCCGGCTCCAAAGAGCCGATCGAGCTGGCACAGACAAACGGGGAAGGCCGAGTGGCTGCCGGCGCAGCCGATAAGGACAAAGTCGCCTATGTGATAGGCAATGACGATATCGGTATTGTACTGGAAGTGTCCATCCTGGCGGCGAACGAGGCTAACCTGCGGGCGAAAGCACCTGCCACCACGGATGTCAACCATGCGAGCAACGGTGGCCATATTACCGGCGGCAATGGAAAGGGTGGCGTGCCCGATCCAAATGCTAAACCGCAGGTAGATGGGCTGGAGTTGAACGGTGAGCTGAAGATGCCAGTGACCCTGACCGTGAGTTATCAATTCGTGCCCAATGGCGGGGATAAGCGGGATAAGTCACGGTTTGTCTGGGAAATCCAGGGCGATACCGTTGCGGATAAAGACTGGCAAGATGTCACTCAACCGGCTGAAGGGGATAAAAAAGGCCAGGCCAAGTTCACCTTAACACCAAGAGGGACGGAAACCCTTTCAGGTAAAGTGATTGTGGTGTCCATTCTGCCGGCTAACGTCACCGGACAGGAAAATCCGGATGGCATTAAGCAGATCACCACCGTACCGGGAACACCCGGGAACCACACCAGCGGTGGCGGAACAGAAAATGGTAAGGACACCGGTACTATCGTGGATATGAATGCGAAACCTATTGTCAAGAATCTCAAATTAGATGGCTACCTTACGGTCGGGGAGGGTTATGCTTTGACCGCCAGCTATGAGTTTGATGCTAACGGTGGCGATCCGGCAGATCACACGGAATACACCTGGTATCGGATACCGTCGTTTAAGGATGATCATGAGAAGCCTGACGAGAAAAATGCCGTTCCCATCCCGAATGCCAGCGGTACCATTACTCAATCGGGTGAAGTGCCGAGTTATGCCGCTACGGACGAGGATGTCGATCACTTTATCGAAATCAGGGTGCAGCCGAAGCATAATGATGGCAACACGATTAAGCCGATTATCGGTAAGGAGTTGAAGGTCAATTCCAGTATGGATACGCAAGGCAACGACTATTCCGGTGGCAGTGATGGCCATGGGCGAGTCATTGACCCTAAAAAAGGCCCGGAAATCACGAAGCTGGAATTAACCTTAGTGGGTACGCCTGACGGGGGTAAGGCACTGAGAGGAACCTATAATTTTGCCTCAAAAGGAGGGAAAACTACTGATAGTAGCATCTATTTGTGGGACGACTTTGCTCCCACTCAAGAACCCACCACAAAGAGTCGATTGGAATCTGAAGGCAAGCCAGTGGATGCAGGACAAGATATTCATGACCAACCGCATAAAGTGCCCGATTTCCCGTTGGATAAAACAAAACATTATGGCCGGCTTATCGCTTTGTCTGTACAAGGGCGAAGTGATAAGGCCATCGGAAACTCGCTTGATGCAAACTCCAAGGAATTTGCCAGCGCTGTCGGTGCCAACCCGGATGGTTCAATGAAGGGCACGGCGACTGATTTCACGATAACCTCGAGTAAAGAGCCAGAGGAGGCTGATGGCACGCTAGCGGTTAAAGTGAAGAAAACGGATCCGGACCCGATTAAACTCGCTATTAATACAACCAACGCAGATAATCCTATTGGGGGTGTACCTGTCACCATTAAGCTGACGGCCATGAATCGTCAAAAGGCACCAGTGGACGCAGACAAAGTGACGGTAAAATTGCAAGCGGAAGAAGGTGTGCTGGAAGGAAGTGGAGTTACTTACACGGGGCATACGGATGACAAAGGTAATCTTATTATCAATGTCACTGACCCTGACGGGATTGGGACAAGGACAACATTGTCGATAACGGTCAATGAAAGTACACCTCAAACCAAAACACTGGATGTTATTTTTACGGTAATTACCAGCCCTGATACGGATCAGGCTAATTATTGGGGACATATGCCTAATACGTTAAGAAGTCAGAATGGAAACACATTTAAGCGACCCAGATTGAGAGAAGAAGTAGGGTCTTCGGCTCGTGGTCATGTTGGTTGGAGCAGTAGCAACGAATCCTGGGCTCAATTTAAACATTCACAGGCTGTAAGTTATTGTGGCAGTGGTTACTTACCGATATGGAAGGACCTTACAAGTTTATATAATTCTTATGGAAATGGCATTCATAGTAAAACGGGTTGGCCTACAAATGATCGGTATTGGTCAGCCACAACAGGAAAGACGACTGTTCCCCAAGGTTATAAGGCCATGGATCTAAGTGATGGTACTAATGGTCCTGATCCTGATACGTCTTGGGACCCGGCGGCACTTCTTTATGTAATTTGTCTCCAGTAAAAAATAATCCCTTTATATCAAGATATTGTTTCATAAAAACATCGTTAGATAGTTGATAAACCCCGTTGAAAATAACGGGGTTTATTTTTAGAAAACACAACCTATTATAAATAAAGTTATTTTCTGCATTTGAGTGCTACTTTGGTAGAGATCGCCTAAAACACGGAAGGTAACCACTCATGCAATGGCAGCCAAAATGGGAAATTGACAAAGAAATCGCAGGTGCTAAATGTGTGGTCTAACCAAGTTGACCTGACCAAGTGTGGAATGTATGATATAAAATATATACATCAAGAGGTGGTGCTATGGAAAAAGTTAACATCTACGATGCAAAAACTAATCTGTCCAGAATTGTTCAGGAAGTTGCGCGCACTGGAGAACCCGTGATCATTGCTAAGAATGGCCATGCTCTGGTTAAAGTTATCGCATACAGAGAAGAGAAGCCTAAGCGTAAATTAGGTTTTCTCAAAGGCAAAGGTCGTATTCCCACAGATTTTGATGACATGGACAACACTGAACTTGTGGATATGTTCGAAGGGAAATACTCATAATGGAATTGCTGTTAGATACCAATATCTTGCTATTCATGGCATATGAACCAGAAAAACTGAAAACGGATGTTGTTGATCTTCTTGAAGATACCGATAAAACGCTTTGTTTTAGCTCAGCTTCTATATGGGAAGTTGTCATTAAAAGTAATCTGAACAAACCCAATTTCTCTATAGATCCTAAAGAGTTCAGAGATGGGCTGTTTGAAGCTGGCTTGATTGAAATCCCCATTAAAAGCGAACATACACTTGTTATATGTGGTTTGCCCGAAAAACTGCATAAAGATCCGTTTGATAGGCTTATTGTTGCTCAAGCTAAACATAATAATATCCCTCTCATTACGAGTGATATTAAGCTGATAGATTATGTCAGTGATTATATTACTGTGATTTCTAACAGATAGTTAAGAGGTGGGATATTTATTGTAGTGCGCGTAAAATCGCAAATAAGGTCTTCAAAACCAAACTGCCCCTGAAGTTATTTCCATCAACAACAAGGGGCAGTTTTTTATCTCAGCTAAAGTAGTTATTACGCACCCGAACCCCCTGACTCACCAACACCAACACGCCAACAACCAAATAAGCGGCAAAAATACCAATCAGCCATTGGGGCATGTCCAGTGTCAGAAATTTCCATTGTTGTATTGAATAATCGCCATACGCCTGAAATACGGAAGGTACCCATTCATGCAAAGGCAGCCAAGACGGGAAATCGACAAAGAAATCGCAGGTATTAAACGGAGAAGGGTATAGCTGCATCATGGTGTGATCCCACGTAAGCCTTAATCCTTGCCATGCGATGTAAATCCACAGTTAATTGCTGTATCTCAAATGGAATGGAATGCGTGCGAGGTGTGGTTCTCCGTACGTTTACAATTCAATTAGGGACTGTCCCAGATAACTAATATCATCTAGGCTAGTATCATGAGAAAAAGTAGACTCAGCCAGTACAAGCAGGAATGGTTACTTGAACTGTTTATTGCAGGCACTATTTATTCGCCTTGGGTAAATGCGATTGAAAAATTATGGTTAGCACTTCATGAAACAATGACCCGTAATCATTGTTGCAGTTATATACTCTTCGTCTTTCGAGTTGCCTCTTTGTTGGTTGCACTCATTCACCCCAGTCACCGTTTTTATAAATAGACGGTTATCTATGCTCCCGGGGATTCATTCCCTTGCCGCCGCGATGCAACTTGAAATCCATGTGGCAGCTGTTGAAAAAAATGCGTCGCGTTATGGAGACGGCGAGTCCATTCCCAGGAAATAGGCAGGGTACAGCAAAAGTGTATCAATATTAGGAACAGCTACTTAGGGCAGCCCCAAAAGCATTGTATTTTGTGTCCAGAGTTTATATCAATATTTATATTATAATAAACGCCAGTAATAACATGCTGGCGTTATTTCTTATAATTTATCGGCTGATGGATTCACCTCATAAATAAATTATCTTTTTTATTTCTTATGTTAATTCAATAAGATGATGGATTTGTAAGCAATACGACCAGAAAACGAATCCATTATTAAGATAAGTGTTATCAGGGTTACAGGAAAGCAGGAAATCCTAATAAAGGAAATAATACGGGAATTGACTGGAAAAATCAGCCAGTCATGCCGAAACCACAATTAAAGTGACTTTGATGTTTTTGAAAAACAATAAGTTGGATTTGATTGAAAAACAATCATCAGGAAATGATTTCCAATAGGGGGAACAGGTTCAAAATGATGCTTCAAAGTTAATATTCATGAAATGATAATAAAAAATGACATATTGTCAGCGTTTCAGCTTTCAATTTGGGCTTACTGCGTTTATTATGCGCGCTTCGTAATTTCAACCGGCGCCACTGGCTTTGAGCTTCAGCGGAGATATGATGCCTCCTGCTGGCTGACACAGTCTTTTCCCGTGGCGGTTCTATCTGCATTATTCCAAGGGATAGATGATAGCATAAATGACTGAGAATACCTCTCTGACTCCACTTGTGGAATTGAAAGCCTTGAGCAAGGGCTTTGACGGCAAACAAGTTATTTCACAGCTCGATCTGACAATCAATGATGGCGAGTTCCTGACCATTCTTGGGCCATCCGGTTGTGGCAAAACCACAGTACTCCGTCTGATTGCCGGGCTGGAAGATGCGGACAGCGGCCAAATTTTACTGGAAGGGCAGGATATTACTGATATCCCTGCTGAACACCGTCATGTGAATACGGTCTTCCAAAGTTACGCCCTGTTCCCCCATATGACCGTATTTGAAAACGTCGCTTTCGGGCTTCGCATGCAGAAAACACCGGAAAAAGAGATTGCTCCGCGTGTTGAGGAAGCCTTGCGCATGGTGCAGCTTGAAGAGTTTGCCCAGCGTAAACCGGCACAGCTTTCTGGTGGTCAGCAGCAACGTGTGGCGATTGCCCGCGCGGTGGTGAATAAACCGAAAGTCTTGTTGCTGGATGAATCGCTGTCTGCGCTCGATTACAAGTTACGCAAACAGATGCAAAATGAGCTGAAGGCACTTCAGCGCAAGCTCGGCATTACTTTTATCTTCGTGACCCATGATCAGGAAGAAGCGCTGGTCATGTCAGACCGGATCGTGGTGATGCGTGACGGCCGCATTGAGCAGGATGGCTCTCCGCGTGAGATTTATGAAGAGCCGAAAAACCTGTTCGTTGCCCGCTTTATCGGCGAAATCAATATTTTTGATGCCAATGTATTGCATCGCATCGATGAGCAGCGGATACGCGCCAATGTTGAAGGCCATGAATGCGATATTTTCACCGCGTTGCCGGTGACTGTCGGGCAGACACTGAAAGTGTTGTTGCGTCCGGAAGACCTGCGCGTTGAAGAAATCAATAACGGCGAGCAGTTATCCGGCCTGATTGGTTATGTTCGTGAACGTAACTACAAAGGCATGACACTGGATTCTGTGGTCGAGATGGAAAATGGAAAAATGGTGATGGTCAGTGAATTCTTCAATGAAGATGATCCTGATGTTGACCATTCCCTGAACCAGAAGATCGCCGTCACTTGGGTAGAGAGCTGGGAGGTTGTGCTGGTCGATGAAGAAGACGCGTAAACTATTCCAGAATATCGTCATTACAGGCATGGTATCGTGGTTGATGCTGTTTGTTTTCCTGCCGAACCTGATGATTATCGGAACCAGCTTCCTGACCCGTGATGATGCCAATCTGGTGCAGATGGTCTTTTCGCTGGATAACTATACCCGGTTGTTCGATCCGCTATATGCCGAAGTGTTGCTGCATTCGCTGAACATGGCGGTTGTGGCGACGCTGTGCTGTCTGGTGATTGGCTATCCGTTCGCTTTCTTTCTGGCGCGTATGCCGAAGAAACTGCGTCCGCTCATGCTGTTCCTGCTGATCGTCCCGTTCTGGACAAACTCGTTAATCCGTATTTATGGCCTGAAAATGTTCCTCAGCACCCGCGGCTACCTGAATGATTTTCTGCTGTGGACTGGGATTATCGAAAAACCACTGCGCATTATGTATACCCCCGAAGCGGTTGTACTGGGGCTGGTTTATATCCTGTTGCCGTTTATGGTGATGCCGCTCTATTCCAGTATCGAGAAGCTGGATAAACCTTGTCTGGAAGCGGCACGGGATTTGGGAGCAGGCAAATTGCAGACGTTCATCCGCATTATCATCCCATTGACAATGCCGGGCATTATTGCCGGTTGCCTGTTGGTCTTGCTGCCTGCAATGGGGCTGTTCTATGTGGCGGATTTGATGGGCGGGGCGAAAAATCTGCTGATCGGGAATGTGATCAAGAGCCAGTTCCTCAATATCCGTGACTGGCCGTTTGGGGCGGCAACCAGTATCTGCCTGACGCTGGTGATGGGATTGATGCTGTTCGTCTATTATCGTGCGGCGAAGCTGCTGAACAAGAAGGTGGAACTGGAATGATCGGACGCCTGTTGCGCAGTGGCTTTATGGCCATCGTCTATGCTTACCTGTATATCCCGATTATTATCCTGCTGGTCAGTTCGTTTAACCAGTCGCGCTTTGGTATTAGCTGGCAGGGTTTTACCACGGAATGGTACAGCCTGCTGTTCTCCAATGACAGCTTGCTGCAAGCGGCAGGGCATTCCCTGACGATGGCGGTCACCTCCGCCACGTTTGCGACACTGATTGGCTCCCTGACCGCAGTTGCCCTGTACCGTTATTCGTTCCGTGGCAAGAAATTCGTGGGCGGCATGTTGTTTGTGGTCATGATGTCACCGGATATCGTGATGGCGATTTCATTGCTGGTGCTGTTTATGCTGCTCGGTGTTTCGCTTGGGTTCTGGTCACTGCTGTTCTCGCACATCACGTTTTGCCTGCCGTTTGTGGTTGTGACGGTTTACTCCCGCCTGAAAGACTTTGATGTCAAAATGCTGGAAGCGGCCCGGGATTTGGGTGCCAGTGAGTTAACTATTCTGCGTAAAATCATCCTGCCGCTGGCGATGCCGGCCGTTATGGCGGGTTGGTTATTGAGCTTTACCCTGTCGATGGACGACGTGGTTGTTTCCTCGTTTGTAACAGGGCCGAGCTATGAAATCCTGCCATTGAAAATCTATTCAATGGTAAAAGTCGGGGTTTCGCCGGAAGTGAACGCATTGGCAGCGATTCTCCTGCTTATGTCATTGGTTTTGGTCTTGATTAGCCAATTTGTCATGCGGGATCGCACGGGTAAATCTTGATGCCAGTTTAAGCGTAGTCACGGGTTGGCTACGCTTTTATTTCCTTGATAACTTCATTTTTATCCGTATCAATCGGAATTACTTTCATAATCATTAATTCAGTGAAGAATAAGTGGCTTTACCCCATTAAATAGCGCTCTTATAATAGCCGCTTTTTCGGGGATAGGTTCACGGAACCTATATGATACTTACGCACCAACTGCGAGGGGAAACACTGCATGAAAAACAACATGAAAAAGTGGTTCTGTCTGTTAGCCGCCGGGATGATGGCATTAAGCATTGGTTCGGTGAATGCCGCTGCCGCAGATGATGGCAAGACGCTGTATTTCTACAACTGGACTGAATATGTTCCGCCTGGTTTGCTCAACCAGTTCACCAAAGAAACTGGGATTAAGGTGATTTATTCCACCTATGAATCCAATGAGAGCATGTACACCAAGCTGAAAACTTATAAAGACGGCGCTTATGATTTAGTGGTGCCATCCACTTACTTTATCTCAAAAATGAGTAAAGAAGGGATGCTGCAAAAAATCGACAAGAGCAAACTGAGCAATTTCCATAATCTTGATCCTAAATTGCTGCACAAATCTTTTGACCCGAATAACGATTACTCCATTCCTTATATTTGGGGTGCAACGGCGATAGGGGTTAACAGCGACAATGTTGATCCGGAATCCATCACTTCCTGGGCTGATTTTTGGAAGCCTGAATATAAAAATAGTTTAGTTCTGACGGATGATGCACGTGAAGTTTTCCAAATGGCGTTGCTGAAATTGGGATATTCCGGCAATACCACCGATCCGAAAGAGATTGAGGCCGCTTATAAGGAATTACAAAAGTTGATGCCAAATATACTGGCATTTAACTCTGATAACCCAGCGAATCCATTTATGGAAGGTGAAGTGGATGTGGGCATGATGTGGCCTGGCTCCGCTTATGTTGCCCGCCAGTCAGGCACACCGGTTGAGATTATCTGGCCGAAAGAGGGTGGCATTTTCTGGATGGACAATCTGGCTATCCCTGCCAACGCCAAAAATGTAGAGGGTGCGATGAAGTTGATTGACTTCCTGTTGCGTCCGGAGATTGCGGCACAAGTGTCTGAGAAGATCGGCTATCCGACACCGAATCTGGCTGCGAAGAAATTGCTGCCAAAGGCAATGACGGAAGATAAGTCTCTGTATCCCGATAATGCGATTATCGAGAAAGGGGAATGGCAAAATGATGTTGGTAATGCCAATATTCTGTATGAAGAGTATTTCCAGAAACTGAAAGCAGGTCAGTGATCTGAATTTTAGTTGAATGATTAGGGGGAGCGCTGGCTCCCCTTTTTGCCGTCTATGGGCCAACGGATTATTGCTTAAATACTTGGTCACGATGCCAGTTAATAAAACTTTCCAGCGGGTACTCCAGTAATCGCGGGTGTATCTCTTTCCTATAACCGTTTTATTGTAACAGTTTGCTGCTTTTATATTTTTTACCTATATTTCTTTATTGAGATCCTAATAGAAACAGATTGTAGCAAGGGCTATAAAATGAAATTAGGCTATATCATTATTTATGTTGAGTCAGTCAGTAAAACTGTCGAGTTTTATGAAAAAGCCTTTGGGTTTCAGCGTAAATTTATTATTTCAATAATATCATATGATTATAGTGAGCCTCATTAATGAGGCTCACAGTCTTAATTATTTTGCTATTTCATTAGTGTATTCTTGATATTCCTGCACGGAATGGATATTCCTTGCATATATCGGCGATGAATATTGCTATATTTATGCCATGATAAATCTGTTACTCCACATTGCGGGAAATTTCTGCTTTGGTATCGCAACCCGAATTGATGGGGGCTATTTTTGGTGAAATGTCTGCCGCCGATATTCCTTTTGTTGAAGGCGAGCAGGTGATGTTTCTTTGGCCATCTATTTTAGCCAGACGTGCATGGGATTCAGGCTTTTTTGGTGTGCAAATCGCAGCGGCCCAGCCGGATATGGCCTTACTTAAGGTACTGGATGACGATGAATATAATCTGTGGAGTCAGCGTTTGAATTTGTCATAAGTTCCATTGCTCAAGCTTTTTCGCCCCTGCCAAGGGGCGTTTTTGTTTATGGTAATGGCTTTGATGGTGAGGTCATGATTGGCAGTGAATGCCTGTGGCGGGCTGATTACTGAATTAACAGGATCTGATATTTTTTGTGTATCAAACAATAAGAAGCAAGGTTGAAAGTATAGTAATTTTCTATCGTTATTTGCCTTATAAAATTAAACCTAAAGCGTAATTCAAGTTATTTGAATTGCATCTCTTTATGTTTTCATCATTCTGGCAAAATAAAAACAGTAAGCGCCTTTTCTACAAGAGAGTCATTAATAACTTATTGTAATTAACAAGTTAAACGTAATGCAATCCGAGCGAACTCTGCTGTTTGCTGAGCAATGACGAAAATAAATCTTGTTCATCATGGGGTTTATTCCCAATCAATGATAGTTATCGGGAAGCTAAATGGATTTGCACACTCCCTGCTATTGTTCATGATTAAGGAATATCTGATGCTTAATCCCCCTCTGATATTATCCCGTTATGATTTGAAAATTTGGCAGTCTCCGGCCGTGATAGGTGTACAGTTCTTTCGGGGACGGGAAAGCCTGCGCCAACCCTACCGTTATCTGATCTACGTCACCAGCCCTGAGGCAGATATCCTGCCAGAACAGGTACTGCTGAAAACCGCTACATTTACCCTGCAACCGCCAGTACCGGATATTCTGGCCGGATTGTCTTCGGCCCATCCCGACGGTGGCGTCAAAGTGGTGCACGGGGTGATCCGTCACCTCAAGCGCCTGTCAACCTCGGCGGATGAAACCCGCTACCGGCTGGAGCTGGTGCCAAGGCTGCAACTGCTGGCCCATCGTGAACGTTGTGCTATCTATCAAAATCAGTCCGTGCCGGAGATTGTGGAACAGGTACTGCGCGCCCATGACTTTGAAGGGGCGGATTTTGAATTCCGGCTCAGCCAGAGCTATCCGACCCGTGAATTAATCACCCAGTGGCGGGAAAGTGATCTGGCATTTGTGCAGCGGTTACTGGCAGAAGTGGGAATTTACTACCGCTTTGAAATGGACAGCCGGCTGGCGCGGGAAGTGGTGATTTTCAGTGACAGTGCGGAACAGTACCAGTTCGGTGTGCATTTGCCGCTGCATAATACGGCAGGCATGAATGACAGCGGAGCAGACAGTGTCTGGGGCTTGAAAACCACCCATCAGGTGGTGACGAAAAACCTGACCACGCAGGATTACAATTACCGCTACGCCCTGACACCCCTGCTCAGTCAGGCCAATGCGGCACCGAACGACCTCCTTACCTATGGTGAGGTGTACCGTTATGCCGAGCCGTACCGGAACGCGGGGGCTGAAACCGATCCTGAACCGGAAAGCGGCGGTTTCTTTGCCCGCCTGAATCACGAACGGCTATTGAACCACCAGCACACCGTGATGGGCTGGAGCACCTCGCCGTCGCTGGCCGTCGGGCAGGTACTGGAGCCGGCGGGGGATTTGCCGGCCGCGTTGGCAGAGGGCATTCTCCTCACGACCCTGACGTGCAGCGGGGCACGGGATAAAAGCTATCGGGTCCGGTTGCAGGGGCAGCCTTACCGTGAAACGGTCTGTTTTCGCCCCCCTTTGTGGCCCCGTCCGGTGATGGTTGGCACCTTTCCTGCCCGCATTGAAAGTACTGAGAAAAATGATACCTATGCGTGGCTTGATCCGCACGGGCGCTATCGGGTTAAGGTGCAGTTTGACCTTGACGGCTGGAAAGCGGGGGAAGCCTATTTGTGGGTCCGGCTGGCGAAACCCTATGCCGGTGAAACCTACGGCTGGCATACCCCGTTGTTGGACGGCACGGAAGTGGCGCTGGCCTTTGACGGCGGAGACTGCGACCGGCCTTATATTGCCCATGCTTTCCACGATTCCGAACACCCTGATTTAGTCACCGGCACCAATCATACCCGTAACGTATTGCGGACCCCGGCCAACAACAAACTGCGGCTGGAAGACCAGCGCGGGGAAACCCATGCCAAGCTGGCGACCGAGTACGGCAAAAGCCAGCTGAATCTGGGCCATCTGGTGGATGCCCAACGCCAGCAGCGGGGCAGCGGATTTGAACTGCGCACCGACGAACACGGGGCTGTGCGGGCGGGCAAGGGGCTGTTTATCAGTGCAGAAGAACAACCCAAAGCACAGGGGCAGGTGCTGGACATGACAAAAGCGCTGGACGAGATTGCCTTCCTGAAAAAACAGGTGGAGCAACTTTCCGACGCGGCCGAGCAGGCCAACACGCTGGCGGCTGACCTGCATGAGCAAGTGGCGATGTTTGAGGCGCGCCTGAAACCCCTGAATGAAGCAATACTTGCCAGCGCTCCCAGTGGCATCGCCCTGACCAGTGACAGCCATGTCCAACTGGCAGCGGGGGATAACCTGATGGTCAATGTGGGCGGCCATGCCGATATCGGGGTGATGGACAACATGACGTTACAGGTTGGGGGATCACTGGGGGTCTTTGCGCAGCAATCCGGCATCCAGCTCAAGGCCAACGGTGGCAAGGTGGAGGTACAGGCACAAAATAACACTTTGTCTTTGCTGGCAAAGGGCAAAATCAGCCTGATGGCCGTGGACGGGGATGTACTGTTTGCGGCGAAAAAGCGCCTCAAAATTAACGCCGGTGGCAGTTACCTGATCTTGCAGGACGGCAAGATTGAGTACGGCACCCGCCATGACTATGTGCGCAAGACCGTGCATACCGTGAAGACAAAAAGTACTCAGCAACCGATTACCATGCCGCATATGCCGTTGGTGGAAGGGTATAGCCAATACTTTGTCATACAGGATCAAAAGACGGGGAAAGAATTAAAACACTTTCCCTATACTTTATATGTCAATGACCAAAAAATTGAAGGCGTCACGAATGAAAAGGGGCATACCCAGCGGGCGTATACCACGGAAAGTGAATCCATTGAGTTGGTGACGCACAGCGAGCTGTTTAACCGGGAACATTTTCAGGCCAGTTACTGGGATATTGATGCACCGTTGAAACTGGACTTTTCAAAAACGGAGAAGAAGGAAAAATAACATGGCCGGCAAGAAGAAAACAGCGACCTTACCACAGGAATCCCCGAAAAAGACCCCGACGGTATCACAACCGGAAGGCGCAGTAGCGCCGGTCACCAATCCGCTGGATTTATGGTATTTGTGCGAAAAGGTCAACTATGCGATTAAAAACCCGAAAAAACGGTCAGACGGACAGATGATGTACCAACGTGTCGTGACCCAATTGATAAGGAAGGATGACAGGGCATTCAATTATCACTTTCCCTATATTGGTGAGGTGGGCTATGACATGACCCAAAGCCCGCCCAAGCCGATTATGAGCCGTCGAAATCCGAACTGGCCCAGCACCTTTCCCTTGTCAAAATTTCATGCCATCAAGAAAGGCTATGGTTATCGCTTACGAGGGTTGGGCTTAAGTGATGTTGAGGTCCAGCGGATCCTCGAGTTGCTGACAAGCGGTGAACTGGAATCCCTGCTGTCCCCCGAAATGCGTCAGCAACACGGGGCGGCAAAACCCCTGCCGAATGAGTTGGAGCAACTCATAAAGGGCCAGAAGGGATTGTTTCGCATTCCTGATGTGGTTCGCATCAAAAACATTATGTTGGCAGGAAAGCTCGCGTTCAGTCAGGAGAATATTCATACGGTAATTGAGATTAAATTTCCAGGGGACAGGCTTACTCCAGAACAAAGAGTGGCATATGTGGATATAGCTGGTGGGAGGATGAAATTCCGTTTGTTGGAGACGGGAGTATGTCAAGTTGATGACAAACGCAAGCGTGAATGGATACGGGATGCGAAAAAAGAACCAGTTTATGTGCCGGTCGGGTTGGCCGGTGCTCGCATGAACAGTGATGAGTCTCAGTGTTTGCGGCCAGATGTAGTGGCTTATCCTTTACTGGAAGGCGATATTGAACAGGAATTTCAGCAGGTGCAGCAATTTCTGGCTCCCCATCAACCGGCAAGGCAAAGCGGGCCGCGATTTGAACCCGTAGATCCAGCCGTACGAATTGCGCAGGAGCGAGAGTTGGAAAAGGCCCGTGGCAAATTGGGCGCGATATTAGGTGCGCCTCTGTTTGTTGCCGGTAGCGGAGCTGCCCTTGCGACAGCTGCAACGACAACGACAACCGCTGTGACGGGAGCGGTGGCAGAAGTAGAAGTTTTAATCGGTTATATTGGCGGTCAGGCAGTCCGGTATGCGCGGACAATTGGCACCGGAGTCGCCGTGGGAAGTAGCGCCGCAGGCACTTACGCTACCGCTGAACCTCATCCTGTTGAACCCCAACCGGTTGGACCCAAAATCAAACCAGAGTACGAAGGTCTCTCCCGGACCATGAAATTTTTAAATGACCCGCTTCAACCCAGTCAGGATTACATTTATTGGCCCGATTAATCGAAAGGTAAACAATGTATGGATTTCTTTGAAAAATTTAAGCAGGCAGAGTGGGAGTTTACTTATGGGGCTGAGGATAGTCCGGAAAAACATAATGCCCTTCAGGTAGGCTTAGTCGCTTATTTCTATATTGATAAGGGCTATTTACCTGAAAAACGCCAGCAGATGGCAAAAGCTTTTGCATTGTACCATCGGGAATTTGGGGAGAAATTAAAATGGGGTTTTTTTCGAGATCCCAATCGTCCCAAGAACTACCATTCTTTCACGCTTGAAGATCACCAATCATTAATTACGGAAGGTGATGGGGAGCATATGGATTTTTACTGGAGCTCAGAAGAGGGATTTAGATATGCCAGCGATTATCATATCGAAGCAGTGTCTTGTGCTGGTTGGTATGAATATGTACACGGCCCTGTCAGTTATTTAGGGTTTTACCTCCCAGTGAAAGAATTGAAAGAAAGAGGAGTCATTTATTTTAATCATTTAATTAAAGAATATTGTTCTATTCTAGAACCCATACATGGTCTATTTGGTCTTGGAATCCAACAATGCCAAGAATGTGAGAGATATCAGCATCTTGAATATGATATAGGTCAGGAGTTTTTAGGCGTTGATATACCTAATGGCAATACTGATAAATATTATAGAGATGGGTTACGCTCAATCAACTGGTTTACTTTCATTAATAATGGATGGCTGGATAAATTAGGCAATACAGAGAAATTACAATCTCAGCTGAATGATAAAAATTTTGAGATAATAAAATATGATAGTGGAGTTATTATTCGTGCTGGAGAGTACCCAGAATTAGGCTGGAAAAAAGACAATCCTTATCCTGAGTTATATGTAAAGGCCAACAATGTATTAAGACCTATTAGGGCCCCAAAAATTGATAGCTTAGGTTATGGTTCAATCGCCGGAGAAATTCGTTTTGATGAAGCTTCCACTGCGCAATGGTTAAAACGTTTTGATGTTGAACTTCCCTCAGAGACATCAGAGCAGAAAAAATCTGCTGTTGATGAACCGGTGCGCATAACAGGCGTAAGTGGTGAAATTTGCCCCCATACGGGACGGTGGTCCGCCTTTATTGGTGGCAGCCTGCAATATGCCCAGTTGCAACAGGAACAAATCATACCTGAATGGACAGATAAAAATGGCAAAGTACATCAGGTACGCTGGACGTTATTAGAGCGGGAAGATGGCGGCAGTGTTTATGTGCTAAAAGAACAGTAAACATCATTCTGATTATTCATTATTCGGGTTACTTAGTGTGACCCGCAATTATGCCTTTTTCCATCAGACGATGAGTTCATGTACAGGTTTACCATAGGTATTTACGTTGTTGCTGAAATCCATCTGGTTGTATCCAAAATAAAACCGAACTACAAAAGCCTCGCTCAGATCATGAAATTTTTAAACGACTCGTTCTAATCTGGTCAAGATGATATCTATTGGGCCGACTCATAGAAAGGTAAGCAATGTATGGACTTCTTTGAAAAATTTAAGCAGGCAGAGTGGGAATTTACTTATGGGGCTGAGGATGATCCGGAAAAACACAATGCCCTGCAAGTTGGATTGGTTGCCTATTTTTATATTGATCAGGGCTATTTGCCCGAAAATCGGCAGAGGATGGCAGAGGCTTTTGCATTGTACCATCGGGAATTTGGGGAGAAATTGAAATGGGGATTCTTCCATGATCCGGAGGACCCTGAATACTATCATGACATCACGCTGGAACAACATTGTCACCGTATTACGGAAGGGGACGCTGACGATATGGATTGTTTCTGGGGGGAAGAAGAAGGCTACCGCTATTCCAGTAATTATAAAATAGAGATGGGATCACCCGCAGGTTGGTTTGAATGTATACATGGTTCAGTGAGCTATTTAAGCTTTTACCTTCCTTTAAGTGAATTAAAAACAAAAGGGGTAATTTATCTTGAAAATTTATTAAGGGAGTTCTGCACGATATTAAAACCGATGCATGGATTGGCTGGTTTGGGTATACAACAGAGCTTTGCCAGATACAGGTATCAACACCTTGAATATGAAATAGTCCAGGAGTTTTTAGGCATCGACGTCGCGAATGTAAATGACGATGACTGTTATAGAAATGGTATTCGTTCAATCAATTGGTATACCTTTTTTCAGGATGAATGGTTAAATAAATTGGGAGGCATGGAGAAACTGTCTACAGATTTGGGTGATAAACACATTCATATCATGAAATATGAGGGTGGTGTTATTGTCCGTGCTGGAGACTGGCCGGAATTAGGCTGGAAAAAAGAGACGCCTTACCCAGAATCATATGTGAAGGTAAATAATGTGCTTAAACCTATTCGAGCACCAGAAATAAATAATTTGAGCTATGGGACTACCGCTGGAGAAACCCGCTTTGATAAAACCTCCACGGCACAATGGCTGAAACGTTTTGATGTTGAACTTCCGCTCGATACGGCAGAACAGAAAAAAAACCACGTTCAATAAGCGGGTGCGCATTATTCGGCTCACTTAAAATGCGTCCTTGTGATATTTCCCTCTGTCTGGCTATATGCAGGTTTGGTGGCGGATGATCATGCCTGCATGATGGGTTTATTATGGTTGTTGGCTCAGTGTGAAAATGAGTACTAACCGTACTCACTTCCACTGAATGATGTGTATTAAAGTATATTCTCAACCGTTGCGGCATCGTGCCAGTCTTTAAATTCAGTTAATAACAAATCATACAACTGGTCATCTTTTACCGTTGCAAAATTGTCGATGGCGAAGAAGTCGGTGTTATCCAGACGACGATCCGTAAAATTATCGAGATCTTCCAGTATTCCGTAATTTGAACCTCCCAACCCAACAAATTTCCAAAAAATAGGATAGTTGGCTGAACGTCGGATGGCCTCTTTAATTTGACGGGTCTTATAGATGCCGCCATCGGTGATAAATACGACATAAACCGGAAGATCACTGTCTTTAAAAAAGTTGATCACTTCTTCCATGACCGGCGGTTCGTTATTGCTAACGCCAAGACCGGGCAAGATACCCCATAAAGTGCGTTTTGGCGTGGTTTCTATTTGGTGAATATAATCATCAAGATTTTCAAGAGTGACGTCCTGATACTTTTTGTGTTTTGAGGCAAAGGCCCAGAGATCCATTGAATTATCATCATCGAATTGCACGGCCAGTACTGCAATGCGGTCCAGGACTGACTGAACATGTCCCCGGCTGAATTGATTTGCCATCGAGCCTGAAGCATCAAGCACAAATGCAACCCGGGCCTTGATCGATTGCAGCTTGTGTTTATTCAGGCTGACGGTTGCGTTCTTGGCAAGGTTCACAAGGCGTGGTGCTTTTTCTTGTAGTTTTTTCTCAAGGCTGATAATCGGCGTCGAAGGGGGATTTGAAGGCACAGGTGTCGGTTGCTCTGGCTCTACATCCACGCCAAAATTGACGGCCAGAGGCTCCAATCCACCATTGAATCCTTGTCCGAGTGCCCGAAGTTTCCAATTGCCCGAATGCCGGTAAATTTCTGCAATAATCATTGCCTTTTCAGTTCTGTTTGCCGTTGATACCGTGAAAGTCGCAATGTTTTGTGCGTCAAATTTCAGTTGCTGGAGATTGGCAACGGAATCCGGGCCATCTATCACCAAGGTAATCGCAATTTTGCTGATATTGGCATCGATTTTGGCAAGATCCACCGTGATAGCACTTTCTTGGTGAGAGGTTTGCAAGATTAGGCTGTTATCTGCGGCGGCGGGATTATTGTAAAAATAAAAATCATTGTCACTTCTGACTTTCCCATGGGCATTGAGCAGAAAAACGGAGGCATCGACTTCACTGCGAAAGGTAGGTGCTGATGGATAAAAGAGCGTGAGGCGAAGAGAGGTTGCAGATAAAATAATATTTTGTCCTGCTTGGAGGTGCATCTTGGATATCCTTTTAAGTGTGTAATTAGGGCAGTTCCTTTTTGAGGTGAAATTCAGGTTAACATGGTTACCACTAACGGCCGCATAAGAAAGGCGAAGCAAATCTGATGTGCTGGATATGATCCACGGGAATTGCTTGTTATTTCTCCATTTATGGTGACAACCTACATGATCTTGAAACAACTTGGAGTGAATACATGCGTTCCGAGATTTGGTTCACTGTTATCAGGAAAATATGTGTGGATATCTATTGTAGGCGTGTTTTTCACTGGTGAACCTTTTAGAATTAGGACACAAAAAACTTCCTAAGATAAAAGGTTGTTCAACTTATGCCAGATTCAAAAGTGTTTGTTGACAATTACTTGCCTGCCTTGCTTGGTCAGGCATGGATGCTCGTTTCTTCTGAGTTTCATGATATCGTTGAAGCTCAAGGGCTGTCAGTTCTGGAGTGGCGAGCGTTATCGACGTTAGCGGGGAGCGGTCCGATTGGCATTAGCCTTTTGGCGCAGAAAACAGTCAGTAAACAACCGACCATTACCCGTGTTTTGCAACGTCTTGAATTACAGGGATACGTTGCCCGTTTTTCCAACGGTGGTGGAGATCGACGCATCACATTGGTGAGATTGACGGAGAGCGGTCAACAAGTCGTAGCCGGGTTACTGACTGAAGCTGAATCCCATGAAAAAAACGTCTTGGCACCATTAGGCAGCGGCAAAAGCGAGTTATTGAAAGAAGTCTTACAAGAGTTGATTAAGCGGCATGCACCAATACGTAAAGTGTTAGGGTAACTTGATAAGTTATGCATCAGTGAAGGAGACATGTTTTGTCTCCTTATTTGGTCATTTAACTAATAATTGCTGTTTTTCATCCTCATGCAGGGCTTTTTCTGCCAGCATCTTAAAATCTTTTGCCCCCCAATAGTGTTTGGGAACGGGTAGGTTTTTCATTCCATTCGTTGGCCATAACTGAAATTCAGCCAGCTTTTCCAACGAGAAACCCTGATAATGTTCAGGCAGAGACAGACGTAATGCCCAGTTTTCCTGACCTGACGGCATTAATGGATAACGGTTGTCTCCGACATCATAATTTCGGCGCAGCAATAAGAATTTTTCGGGAATGCGTTGATAACTGTTCCACCATAATCCATCGACATGATCAAGCATCGCTTTGGTATCCGGACGACGGTAAGCCCCCAGCTCATTTAAGGCGGTCGGTAAGATATTGACCATTGACGTTGAGAATTGAGCGATTGAAGAAGCTTGCCCTTCCAGAATGAGTGTTATGGCTAAACGTGCACCCAGCAGATTCGAATAGAGATCTTCCGGGGAAAAAGCGGAAACACTCTCTGGAAAACCAGGGACAGATTGATAGCCATACCATTGGGCGATTTCATGCCAGGCTGCAAGCTGGAAAGCGAGTCTGGCCGCCAAATAGGTACTCAACGTATAACGCTCAGCAGGATCTTCCGGTGGTGTAAACGCGAAGAAATGTACCTTGCGGGCGGCAAGCTCATTATCCAGAGTCAATTCCCATGCCTGACCAAGGTGGGCATAAATCTGGCTGAAAAAATAGAGCGTATAATCTGCGGTATCCCTGACATGGGAGAGATCAACAAACCCTCCTTTGTGGGTATAGAGCAACCCGATTTTTTCATTGCTAAGCCCTAACAGGGCAGAGCTTGCACCAAGAAAACTATCATTGTAGTGATGTTCTCCCAGTTTCTCAGCTTCGACAATATTGTCGATATCATAGAAAGGAATGGGGATTTTCCATAACCGGGCCTTAAGGTTATAGCCGAAAACACAGCAGGCCCTTAAACCTTCCGGCGGTGCAATCGGCGCCAATACAGGCCAGTTTTTCTGTGATTGTTCATGGGAATCACTGGTTAAAACGGGTTTTATGGCGTTAACAGAAGTGGGTTGGCTTTGGCATGCCATCAATAGAAAACAAAGGCACAATGCCATTAAGATCCTCAAAACGCTTCCCCTACCTGAAAGTAAAATCCCATGCTGTTTTTGCCAACACCAAAATCTAGCCGGACGTTCATGCGTGGTTTAAATTCGAAACGATAACCAACACCGATTGAAGGAAGCCAATGTTTTTCCCCCAGTTGTGACGGGGAATCACCCAAAGTTCCGGTTCCTATCCAGCCGACGATGCCGTGACGCCAGTCCAGTTTATGCCTGAGTTCTAATTGGGTGGTGAAGATATTGTTGTCGCGGTAACGGCCTTCATAATATCCGCGCATTCGCTGGTTACTGCCCAGCAGCGCTAATTGATTCCACGGCACATCCCCTGTACTGAAACGGGCATAGTTATCCAATGCCAACACGGTTTTTTCGGATAGCTGGTGGTAGGTGGAAAATTGTAGCTGTGTGGTATGGAAACGATGATCTCCCCCTAATTCTGGAGAGAAATAGGTATAAATAATCTCAAATGCTTGCCCATGGCGTGCATTGGGCAGGAAATCCCGCGTGTCATAACTGAAGTGGGCGCTGACACCAGAACTGATGACGGAATGGCCGCCGACAGATTGGTCAAAATACCGTTTTGCGCCAGCATCCGGATCATTTACGTTGACGGATGAGAAATTCCAGCCTAATCCCACATAAGTTGCATCAGCGACGCGGTAAAGCAGGCGAGGCCGGATATCGAATACCTGTGAGTTATATTTCTCTTTATTATTTTTATTTTTTCCGGCCTGATAGCCTTTCCCCCAATAATAAGTCGGGGTGTTATTCAGTGTGCCGGAAATAAAGGCCCGCCATTGATCATTGGCGAGGAAATTGTAGTTGGTGAAGTTCAGGCCAAATGCACCGGTGGTTGATCCAAAACCGCTAAGCCCCAATGAGGAGGTTTGGCTGATGCGATCAGCGTGGTCAGGACGGTATAAACCCACGATGGCAACCCCAACCCCCAAGCCCATTTCTGGTGTATAAAAAGGGCCGGGCAATACACCCCAATCAATTTTCTTGCTGTCATCAAAATGATTGTCACCGCCCAATTCGTTTAGCCAACCGTCAATTTTTTGCCGATCGGGCAAGATATCCGCTTGTGCTGGTGAAACCGTCAAAATAAGCAGGCTGGAGAGTGCCAGCCCTTGCAATACTTTAAAATAAAACATTAAAAACGGAACTCACCAGAAACAAAGAACGTATTTCGGTTACCAAAACCCACTTCGGAGACGATATTGAAATTGCGGGTAATTTCGAAACGTGCACCAAGGGTGTTGTTCCATTTGTGGGCAAGGTGTTGTTTGACGTCGAATTTGATGCCGACATCAGGACTTATGAGTTTTAACATACCAAATGCTTCATCCAACTCAGAAGGTAAACTGAGCTTACTGACATCACCTTTGAAACGTTGAGTAATGTCTTGGTACATAGCACCTGCCCATACCTGGACTTTGGTATTACCTTGACCAGAAATTAATGGATTAAATACAAATTCATAACCAATACGCGGCGTCAGAACGAAAGCGCTAATATCACCATCTAAAATATCCAGATTAGTACGGGTATAATTCGCATCTAATGTGGCAAAAAAGTGATTATAGCCACCGGCAAAGGTAGCTCCGCCCCCAAACGTTTTACCTTTGAAACTCAGCTCGAAAGGAAGATTTTGCATATAAGTAGTGTCTGTCCAAAAGGCAATATTATCTATATTTGTTTTGGATTTACCTTTGGTTTTTCCGTAGAGACCATAAACGTTTAGGAAAGGAAGTACCCAGGTATCAAGCTTCAGCATATGTGTTTCACTGTTTTGGCGAGTATTGCCAGCATCAATACTGATTACTTTTTCGAAAAAGTCCTTATACATTGGGTCTATGTTATAGAATTGAAATTTAATGCTGTCCACAACAATATTTTGACGCATATTCATATAACTATAACTGGCACCAAACGGCTCAGGCAGATCATAGCCTTTTGCCCGTGCAGCATCCCCCCAAATTGGCAGAATACGAGATTTAGATTGGGTGGAATGGGATAAACTGCCATCGCTGTTTGCTTGTGGTACGCCGGATTCGGCCATGGTCAACGAGAAAAGTGGGCGATCACTATCAGCATAGCTGTATGAAGCAGTAATACAAAGAGTCGCTGCTAACAATTTACTGGCGCTAGTTAAGTTCATAAATATATTCGTTTCCTAATTTTTGATTATGAAATTGCTTATAAAATCAACAATAAAGGGATCAAAAGTGGCGTAGGTTATCATAGGTGATTTTGACAATGATTAACGAATTATGCTAAAGGGAATTTCGCGGGATAATTTGGAATTTTTGTTTGTTTTTCTGGTTAACTAAATAGGTTTCCTCTTTCTTATATATCAATAAGGGTAATTATTTTATTTTGAAATTATCTATATAGATATTTTAATTTAGCTATATTATGAAAATAATTAAATTAATTACATTGATAATTAACTTATTTAAATAATAATTGCATTCATTTTTTAATTAAGTGATGAAATTGACTTTTATTGTTCCCTTTTCTAAGGGAAATATATTAGTTAAATCGCAATAAGCACTCCTCTGTCCCTTGGGTAATCATACATCTGTAAATGTGCTTATTTCTGGGAAATTAACGGCTGGATTTTTTATTGCGTGAAAATATACGTAAAAACCAATGGAAATAAAATCCATTCTTAATAAGAACATATTTCGTCTAATTCACATCTCCATTATTAATAAAATTATGTGACTGCTATCGCAGCAATAATAAAGTTATATGTCATCCTAACCAAAACAACTCCGTTTTTATTATCTTTTAAGTGAAATTTACGATAAATGCTGATGGAGAAAACAAGACGATGAAAACAATTTTATTGTGTTGCGCTGCGGGGATGTCCACGAGCATGCTGGCGACAAACATGTCTTCAGAAGCCGGAAAAAAAGGGATGGAAGTTGTTGTTAAGGCGATTCCGATTCAGGAATTGGAAGCCGGCCTGGGTGAAGCAGATGTGGTTTTGCTCGGGCCACAAGTTCACTATGAGCTCAAGCGAATTACAGCATTGGCCGAGCCATTGGGTAAACCCGTCGGCGTGATTGACAGAATGGACTATGGCGCACTTCGGGGGGATAAGGTATTGGAGCATGCTCTGGGCTTACTGAAGAAATGAGGTTGTCAGACGGAGTGAATTTATGGGAATTTATGCTTCGCTGACACGTATCGTAGAAAGCCATATTGCACCGGTTGCAGGGAAAATCGGCAGCCAGCGGCATATTATCGCGATACGTGATGGTTTTATCTCCGCAATGCCTTTCCTGATCATCGGCAGTATTATGCTGATTATCGCCAACCCGCCTTTTGATGCACAAACTTCATCGTCTTTTGGTCAGGCATGGTTGATATTTGCCAAAAAACATTGGGCAACCATCACTATGCCTTTCTTTATGACGATGGGACTGATGAGCGTTTTTGTCTCTGTCGGCACTGCCTACAGCTTGGCGAAGTCGTACAATTTGGATGGATTGACTGCCGGATTACTCTCTTTGATGGCGTTTTTACTGGCAGCAGCACCACAAGCCGACAATAAAATGCCCCTCGATTTCCTGGGAGGCGCAGGGGTATTTACGGCACTGATCTGTGCCATTTGGTCGGTGGAATTGATTCGTTTGTTAAAAAAATACAATATCGCCATTCGATTGCCTTCTCAGGTTCCTCCTGCGATAGCCCGATCTTTTGAATTGCTGTATCCCGTCATGGGGATTTTGCTGACGGTGTATCCCATCAGTTTATTGCTGCAAAGTGAATTTGAGTTGTTGCTGCCTGAGGCTGTTATGCGGCTATTTGAGCCGTTGATTGCTGTCGGGGATACGTTGCCGGCCATTATGTTATTAGTGTTGCTTGCGAATTTACTGTGGTTTGCCGGCATTCATGGGGACAACATTGTGACCGGGCTGCTTAACCCGATTTTTATGGCCAATATTGCTGCCAATGCGGCGTTGGTGGCTCAGGGCATGGCAACTACCCAGATTTTGACCGCGCCTTATTGGGCTTTTTATGTGTGTATCGGCGGGTCTGGGTCAACGTTGGTATTGGCATTCCTTTATCTGCGTAGCCGATCAATTCATTTAAAGACAATCGGTAAACTGGGTGTTGTTCCTGCCATATTCAATATCAATGAACCGCTGTTGTTTGGCTCGCCAATAGTGATGAATCCTACGTTATTAATTCCGTTGTTAATTGTGCCATTGGTGAATGCCGTGTTGGCTTACGGTGCGTTGCATCTGGATCTCGTGGAGAAAATGGTCGCGATTTCCCCCTGGACTGCGCCTGCACCGGTAGGGGCCTTAATTTCTGCGGCTTGGGATTATCGTGCATTTCTGCTGGTTGGGGTGCTGATGGTGATTGATTTACTGATTTGGTATCCCTTTTTCAAAGTGTATGAAAAGCAGCTTTTGGCAGAAGAACAGAAAAGCAAAGATGAGGCCGGAGCGGCGACCTGAAAGATAACGGGCACAATTGCAAAGCAGGAGGGAGTAAGGCATGTCCACGGATTATGAGCAGAGCCTTTTTGAACAGCAAATTATTGAGTTGCTGGTGCATGCCGGCAGTGCGCGCAGTAGTGCACTGATGGCACTGCAACAGGCGAAAGAGGGGAGTTTTCAGCAAGCGAAGAGGTTAATGGAGGAGTCCCGGCAGGAAACCCGTGCAGCGCATGTTATCCAGACAAAGCTGATTGGTATGGATGAAGGATGCGGAAAATTACCTGTCAATCTGATCACCGTTCATGCGCAGGATCATTTGATGAATGCGATGGTGATTCAGGATCTCGCCAATCATATTATCGATCTTTATCAGCGTTTACCGGTACTTGGGGGGCTGGTTAATCAGAGCATCATAGAAAAAGGTCAATAAACAGGAAAAGAGAGACATGAAATCAATCAAAATTGCGGTTATTGGTGGTGGCAGCAGTTACACACCTGAATTGGTGGAAGGGTTGATCCAGCGAAAGCACCTGCTGCCAATTTCTGAACTGGCATTGGTGGATGTGGAGGCGGGGCGGGGGAAAGTTGAGATTATTGCGGGATTGACACGCCGGATGCTGGATCGCCATGGGTTACAGGGGGTTGTTGTCAGTGTGCATTATTCTCCGGATGAGGCGATTGCCGGGGCCAGTTTTGTCCTGACTCAGTTACGTGTCGGGCAACTTCCGGCCCGTGCTGCGGATGAGCGTCTGGGGCTGAAATATGGTTTGCTCGGGCAGGAAACGACAGGGGTGGGAGGATTTGCCAAGGCATTGCGGACAATCCCTGTTTTACTGGACATTGCGCGTAAAGTGGAGTGCCTGTCGCCGGATGCATGGATCATTAATTTCACTAACCCTGCGGGTGTTGTCACTGAAGCGGTGTCCCGCTATAGCAAGGCCAAGATCATCGGATTATGCAATGTGCCCATATCCATGCATCACATGATCGCCAATATGATGCAGCAATCTTACCCGAATGTGCAATTGCGCTTTGCAGGCCTCAACCATATGGTTTGGGTTCATCAGGTTTTGGTGAATGGTAAAGATGAGACGGAACAGGTGCTGGAGCTGTTGTGCAATGGTGCTGAGCTGACAATGAATAATATTAAGGAAGAGCCTTGGCCGCCTGAGTTTTTGCGGGCATTGGGGGCGATACCTTGCCCTTATCACCGTTATTTTTATCAGACCGGTAAAATGTTGCAGGAAGAGAAAGAGAGTGCGGCGAGCAAAGGCACCCGGGCAGAGCAAGTCATGCAAGTGGAGCGGCAATTATTTGAGTTGTATGCCGATCCCATGCTTGCTCACAAACCGGAGCAATTAAGTTTTCGTGGGGGGGCATTCTATTCTGAAGTTGCATTGGAATTAATTTCATCAATTCACAATAACCTTGGTACACAGTTAGTGGTGAACACGATGAATCGTGGCGCCATTCATGGCTTGCCGGATGATGCCGTGATTGAGACTAACTGCATTGTTGATGCCCAAGGTGCACACCCTTTGGTATTTGGTCATTTGCCGGACAGCATGTTGTCTCTGACACAACAGGTTAAGGCGTTTGAACGTTTGACGATTGAAGCTGCGGTTCATGGAGAGCGGAAGGCGGCATTGCTGGCCTTGGTGACACACCCTTTAATTGCAGGCGCAGCGCTGGAGCCTGCATTATTGGAAGAGATATTGCAGCTTAATCAGGCATATTTGCCTCAGTTTCAATAAATCTCAATAAAGTGCGTGAGCGCAGCCCATTTGGCGGCAATTTAAAAAGCGATGGAAGGGTGATTACTTATCGGTATTTATTCAGGCATGTGTAAATCATCACAGTTTCGATATTCATTGATGAGTGAGATGAGAATGTACGGGCATTTTTAACTAAAAAGCATGTTATTATGATGCATAAATATGTTAAAACCGCAGGTTATTCATCTGATTATTTCGATAACTGATCGCATTACACTAAAATGAAGAAAAAAAGACCTGCTTTACAAGATGTTGCAAACCTCGTGGGAGTTACAAAAATGACGGTCAGTCGTTTTTTACGTAAACCAGAGCAGGTTTCAGAAGCATTGGGAAAACGGATCGCGGAAGCAGTAGAACAACTGGGTTACATTCCTAATCGCGTACCGGATATTCTTTCTAACTCCACCAGCCGGGCCATTGGCGTTTTGCTCCCTTCATTGACTAATCAGGTTTTTGCAGAAGTGATCCGTGGGATCGAGCATATCACTGATCGCAATGGATATCAGACCATGCTTGCCCACTATGGTTACTCTGCCCAGAAAGAGGAAGAACGTCTGCTTTCCCTGCTTTCTTACAATATCGATGGCCTGATCCTGGCTGAGCGCACGCATACACCCAAGACACTGAAGGTATTGCAGACCACCGGCATTCCCGTGGTTGAACTGATGGACAGTATATCGCCTTGCATTGATATCGCGGTAGGCATTGACAACTTTGAAGCTGCACGTCAAATGACAATGGCAATGATTGAACGGGGCCATAAACAAGTGGTGTATCTGGGGGCCAGACAAGATGAACGGACATTGATCCGTTTGCAGGGATTTGAAGCGGCGATGCGAAGCTCCGGTCTTCGGCCAAGAAAAATAATGACGCCGTCAAGTTCATCTTATTCGCTGGGAGCACAACTTTTGCAGGAAACCCGCCAAAAATATCCGGATGTGGATGGCTTGTTTTGCACGAATGATGATATTGCCATTGGTGCGATTTTCGAATGCCAGCGTCAGGGGATCAACGTGCCGGAAGATATCGCGGTAGCGGGATTTCATGGTCATAATATCGGTCAGGTTATGACACCGAAGCTGGCCAGCATACTGACCCCCCGGGATGTGATGGGGCGTAGGGCCGCTGAATCTTTGCTGTCCCGCATGAAGGGGGAAAAGCTGCAACAGACGATGATTGATGTTGGATTCACGCTTTCATTGGGGGAAAGCGTGTAAATTTTGCAGGGCAAAATGATGCATTTTTATCTTCAATTGCGATAAACCTCACACTTTCTTTTTTTTGCGATCCTGATTGATTGCTCATTCTCCTTTTATACGGATAATGTTACCGGTAAAAGTTACCGGTAACATTTATGCTGGCTATATTTTTAAGTGCTTTTTTGGCATGTTTTACTTCGTTACTCATATTTTGTCGATACGCCATAAAGAGAGTCAGGTAGTCAGAATTAGATAAAGGAGTTTGATATGAGCGATACCCGGCAGTTAAATCATGTTTTTGTATTGATGGGGGTATCTGGCAGCGGTAAATCTGCGGTTGCCTGTAGTGTTGCCCGTCAGTTGGGCGCGGCATTTCTTGATGGGGATTTTCTTCATCCCCGCGCCAATATTATAAAAATGGCGCAAGGGCACGCTTTGGATGATAATGATCGCCAACCGTGGCTGAAAGCATTAAACGATGCCATTTTTGCCATGCAAGGTACGAATCATATCTCTCTTCTTGTATGTTCTGCTTTGAAAAAAAGCTACCGGGATATATTACGTGAGGATAATGAACATTTGTCATTCCTTTATATGAAAGGCGATTTTGATTTAATTGAACATCGCCTGAAATCACGCAAAGGGCATTTTTTCAAACCACAAATGTTAATTTCGCAATTTAATACGTTGGAAGAACCCGGTTGTGATGAGAAAGACGTGCATCACATTGATATCAAACCTACTCTTGGTGAAGTGGTAAAACATACAATTCAATCTATTGATTGCATAATTAAAACAACTGCCTATGTGAGTGAGGTATAGGAATGAGTACCTTAAATTTGGTACTGACCTCTGTCGGTTCTGTGCTTCTATTGTTGTTTTTAGTGATGAAAGTGAGAATGCATGCTTTTCTTGCTCTGATTATGGTTTCAATCGGAGCGGGGATATTTTCGGGTATGCCACTGAAACAAATCATTCAGACAATGGAAAACGGTATGTCAGGTACGTTAGGTTTTCTGGCGGTCGTTGTGGCATTGGGATCAATGTTTGGCAAGATCTTGCATGAAACCGGCGCTCTTGATCAGATTGCGGCGAAATTGCTGGAGAGTTTTGGCGAAAAACGGGCAAATTATGCACTGGGTATTGCCGGTCTGATTTGTGCATTGCCTCTGTTCTTTGATGTGGCGGTTGTTTTGCTGATTGGTGTGGTGTTTGCCGTTGCCCGCCGTACAAACAGCAATGTTGTGAAATTGGCTATCCCGCTGTTTGCCGGTGTTGCGGCCGCAGCCGCGTTTTTGGTGCCGGGGCCGACGCCTATGTTGCTGGCACAGCAAATGGGCGCCGATTTTGGATGGATGATCCTTATCGGGTTAAGTGCGGCAATTGTTGGCATGTTATTGGCCGGCCCGATATACGGCAGCTTTATCAGTAAATATGTCACATTGAATTTGCCCAAAGATCTGTCTACCCCAAGCCTAGGTAAAAACCAGATGCCTTCCTTTGGCTTCAGTTTGGCGCTGGTATTGTTTCCGCTGATATTGGTGGGATTGAAAACGATTGGTGTTCATTTCGTGGGCAATCAGCCTGAGCTACGTTCCTGGCTGGAGTTTATTGGTCATCCGTTTACTGCGATTCTGGCTGCGTGTTTGGCTGCTATTTATGGTTTGGCGATCCGCCGGGGAATGAGCAAAGAAAAAGTCATGGATATTTGCGCAGCGGCACTGCAACCTGCGGGGATTATCCTGCTGGTAACGGGAGCGGGTGGTGTATTCAAAGAAGTATTGATTGATTCCGGCGTTGGGCCAGCGCTGGGCAATGAGCTGGTTGGTGCGGGTCTGCCCGTTGCGCTGGCATGTTTTATGCTGGCGGGTGCGGTGCGTGTTATCCAAGGTTCGGCAACCGTGGCGTGCCTGACCACAGTGGGATTGGTTCTGCCAGCCATCGGGGAGTTGGGCTATTCCGGGGCACAAATGGCAGCATTGTCAATTTGTATTGCTGGTGGCTCTTTGGTTCTGAGCCATGTGAATGATTCGGGTTTCTGGTTATTCGGTAAATTTACAGGGGCGACAGAAGCACAAACCCTGAAAACATGGTCTGTAATGGAAACTATCCTTGGCACAGCCGGCGCAATTGTTGGCATGATTTATTTTTCCCTGCTGTAATCGCTTTCAAGTTATTGTGACTTGTCTCATTCGCATGGGCGAAGAGATGTTTTGCGGCAATGCAAAATGTAATAGCGAGTTAAAAAAACACGCCCCTGAGGGCGTGGTCTGCGATAAATTGTTCAACGTGATTATTTAATTTTGTTGTTCAATCAATGCGATGAACTGTTTATAAAGCGCTTCGGCACTGAGTTCATAACCGGCAGCGGAGAGATGAACATAATCAGGACGAGCAAGATCTTGTTGTGCCCATCCTTTGACTGAACATGGCCCGCCCATATATTCCCGCCAATCCCAGAACAGGGTGTGCTGTTCTCTGGCGACAGCTTGTTGAACCTGAATCACGCCATTAAGGAGCGCAGGTTGCTGTTCGTCACAGTTTGCTGCGGTTTTATTTTTCAATGAATCATTCGGCCCAATCAGCAAAATGAGGGCTTGCGGGATTGCCCTGCGAATTTCCTGCACTTTGGACGTCAGCTCTTTTTGGTATTCCGCCAGATCTAACATGTCATTAAAGGCTTCGTTAGTCCCATAGGCGAGGATAACAACGTCCGGTTTCAATTCAGCCAGAGTTTCAATCCACTGGGGTTGCCATTTATCCGGCATATTTATTGTCGCGCCATTAATACCCAATGCAGATAACATCACACCAGGGCTTTGGCGCTTTATCAGCCAGCCACCTATTTTCAATTGTGTATCTTGTGGATAGAGCGTAACGGGAAAATTGATACGTTGTTGTGGTGAGAAATACCACTCACTTTGTGTTTCAGGTAACGATATTGCGGGTAAATTCCGGGTGGTGCGTACTTTCAGTTCCGTTGATTCATGGGATTGATAGAGTGCACTTAACCAATAGTCACCATGGGCGGTGGCCGAGTTGATTTGTATCAGGCTGTTGGCGTTTTCAGGGATGGCAATCAACCCTCCCAGAGGGTAATCCGCCCGGTTATCTTTCCGGCTGTTTGAAAGCCACCAGCCGGCTTTATCTCCGGTGGTTTTATCCCCTGTGAATCGTACTGTCGCGTTACGTTGGCCTGGAACACTCATTGGAGGTACAAATCCGGGGCCGGCATCACCATAGCGCTCTTGCAATAAAACGCGTAATTTTCCGGTAAAAAAATCTGCGGCGGTATGAGAATCACCGAGCTGCACAAAATGAAGCTGACGGGTATCGCTATGACGCAATTTCTCGGCTAGAAGCGGAAGATTGGGATCGCCAAAATCTGTCAGCTGTTGCTGGCGATAGGGTTGTGTTTCTTGGGAAACGGATGAAGGCTTGTGTTTTTCCCAATGGCACGATAACAGGCTGGCTGAGAGCACAATCACCAGACCGGTACCCATTATCCGATAAAATGTACGGCGTGTTTTAAATCGTTGCATCTTCTTGAGCCGGCTCCTGAATAAAGGTAATCAATGAGAATAGGTAATCTGCAATGGTTTTTTGCCCATTCAAACTGAAATGAATACCGTCACCACTTCGAAGTTTTGTGGTGCTGCTGCCATCACCAATATAATCTGAATAATTATCGGATTTATATTTAAACAGGTCATTAACCGCGATGTAGATTTCTCCCCTTTTTGCCACTTCCGTTTGATATAAGGTATTGAGATAAACCATGTTGTTAGAGAGTTTTTTCTGGCGCATGCTGGGTGGCCCGACCCAGATGACATCAACCTGATGCTGATGGGCACTGTTTAGAATAGTATCAATTCGCTGACGATAAAGTTTTTCCCAATCTTCACTGGCGAATTTCAAATAAGGCCCTCCGCGTTTTGAGGGCATATCCCAGGGATCATTCGGGCCTAAAAAAACCACAATTAATTTAATGTCCGGATTATCTCTCAATGCATTAGTGATGGTTTTTGGCCAGTCAAAAAAACCAGGATAAGACAACCCTGTACTTTGTTTACTTAGGTTAATACTGGAAATACCATATTCCTGATAGAGCCGGCGTTTTAAATGTGGCGCAACGCCCTGCATCATTGAATCCCCCGTCAATAACACCTTGTCTTTTTTCCCCAAACTCACCTGAGTTTTCTGGATAATTTCAACAACGGGATGTTGTATTGAATTATTTTGGGTAAAAGGGGATTGCACCAGTTTGATATCATTCCGGAGCAATTCGGGAAAGGTAAAGGAAAGATTTTCTATCGGATAGACATAACCTTCAAGAAAGCGCAACGCAACCCGAAAGTCAGCAGGGAAGACCTCCCGGCCACGATGAATATGAGTGGGTTGTGCCAGAGGCTCCTGATATTTACCTTTTGCATAAGCCATAAACGTTTCACCTGCGGCTATCGTACCTTGCCGCACGTTATTGCCTAAATCCCATAGTGGTTCTCCTTTTAGAGATACCCAGGGAGAATTGCGGTGATATTTTTGTTGCCAGAAGTTATCCAACGAATTTTGATTCAGCCAGATAAGCATTAAGCTGGTCAGGACAATCACAAAAATAGCTTGCCCGACTGTTTTTAGATTAGAGGTAAATTCAGAAGTTGGCATAGATAAATCCTGGCATTCCAGAAGGTGATAACATAAATACCAAAGTGAGGATCAGGGCTAATGGAATTGGGTAATAAACCCAAGAAATCAGGTGATGGTTTTTCTCCATTTTATTTCTGAGATCCACCAGCCATGGATAGATAATAAAAAATCCCCAGAAAGCCGCCAATAATGGGCTGCTGGATAACATAGCCATAAGGATATCGCCGGAAACCAGTTGATGTAATACCGCTATTGCATCATTGAACGTCGGGCTGCGGAAAAAGACCCAGGCAAAGCAGACAAAATGAAATGTCACTACACGGGATAAAAATAATGAAACCGGGTTCTTAGCCTGTGGGGTGTTGTGTTTTTTTTCCGCAGGAAATAGGGCGCTTTTAATATTCTGCAAGATTAAACCTAAGCCGTGAATGGCCCCCCAGAGAATAAAGCTCAGGCCTGCACCATGCCACAAACCGGAAATAACCATGGCAGAGAACATATTCAGGTTCTTGCGGAAAATGCCTTTTTTGTTTCCTCCCAGAGGGATATAGACGTAATCACGGATAAACGTTGACAGGCTGATGTGCCAGCGACGCCAAAATACTTGTAAATTTTCCGCAAGATAAGGGGCATTGAAATTTTGTGGCACTCTGAAGCCTAATAACAGCGCAATGCCTGTGACAAGGTCGGTATAACCGGAAAAGTTAAAATAGATATTCCAGGCGTAGGCATAAATTGCGACAAGAATTTGCCCGGCATGATGGTTGGAGGGATCTTCAAAAACGGGGTCCACCAGATTTTCTGACAATGTCGAGCTGAGCAAAAAAAGTTTTGTGATGGCAAGTGAGATCAAGAACAGCGCTTTCAAGGGTTCCAGCATTATTCTGGATGATGTCTGAATTTGCGGCAGAAAATCTTTGGCCCGATTAATGGGGCCGGCCACAATGCTGGGGAAAAAGCAAAGATACAAAATGACATCAGGCAGGGAGGCGGGAGGAAGTTCTTTTTTACATACCGATACAACATAACTGATGGAATGAAATGCATAGAATGACAAGCCTAATGGCATCAATAATTCAAGAACCGGCAGTTCCACGGCAATGCCGATATTGAGCAGTGATTGCTGAATGGCTTCTTGGAAAAAAGAATAATATTTGAAGACAGTGAAACAGCCAAGTACCCCCATGGTCAGAAGAGCAAATATGACTTTATTGGATAAATAACGGCTGAGAATATTCGTCAAAAAGTAAATAAAAAGAGTATAGCAGAATAAAATATAGGCGAATTTGACTGAAAAAGAGAGTACAAATAAATAACTGACTAAAATTAATAATGAATTCTGTAGTTTGGGGGCTTTTTGTAAAAGCCAGTAGACAAGCAGCAGAATAACAAACGATCCAAGAAATTCAAAAGAAAAGAAATTCATATTAGGCTCTGGCTAATCATTTATCATTAGGATAAGGAATATAATTATGCCTTATATTATAGTATGGAGTTTACCTATATTTACAATAGATGATAAAGAGGGAGGATAAAAAATAATCCACCTTGCATGTATGACAAAGGCATGTATGACAAAGTGGATTATTGGCAGTGAGAATCAGTGTTAAATGTCTAACTCCTGTACTTGTGAAATCAGTTCCTTGTTGCGATTAAACACTTTATGTAAATAGCGATTATACTCAGAGCCCAGTTCAGAATAACCATTAAGGTTATCGATCAACTTACTGGTATTCAGAGGCTTCTGTGTTGTTCTCTGTTCTGCCCGTGCAGTGCGCAGAGATTCATAAGCACGGTGCGTATTCAGATTTTTCATGTAAGCGACAACGGAATCATCAATGGTCCGGTAAGCAGAATACCCTTTGACTTTTCCTTTACTTGCCTTACAAGAAACACAACGCATACCAAACAGGTTATTATTCTTCTGGGCAAGTTCTGATGTTCCCCAGCCGGACTCTGCTGCTGCCTGTGTGGCGACAAAATGAGTCGGTATTATGTCAACCCGACTGAGCAGCTTTTTCCAATTGACCTGTTTTGGTGAATTGCAGGTCATTTTGTAATCTGAGCAGATCATTTTCAAGTGATTCATTTCCTGTGCAGACCAGTGTCGATTTTTCTGGTGTGACAGGAGCCATTTGCGGTCTTGCATAATCTTTTGATTATGGAGATCAACTACCGGGACAACAACATTTAAAAACGCTTTCTTCCGAGGTGTACCTGAAGGGTATTTTCGCAAATCAGGCAAATCTTTTTGAATGCCATTGTGAGAATACTCTTGCATCTTTGAGGTACTGGTCGAGGCATAGCTCAGACCGGTAAAGATTAATGAGATAAAGAAAGCGAAGACCGCAGTTGTCCTCATCATCGTTCGAGAGGGCATTTGCTTCTCCTCGTTTTATCAATCTGGATAAAAAACATACGAATATTAACAGGCTAAATAATAGATAGCTACTGTTATTCACAATTCATAAGAAGAATTTCTATAATGAATGTTAGCACCCTACTGACAAATATCTATATTTTTCACTTTGTATGGTAAATAAATGTAAGTATTATTATGATTTTATCTGGCTGCCTTAATAGTAAAACGAAACATTCTTTTGTTTTGCTTTTTTGTCTTAAACTGAATATTTCCATTTAGTCATCTGTTTTTATTGGTTTTTATTAAAGTGAAGGCAAGGCCATTTTCTTTTTTGTTCAACATCCATATACATTGATTTTTGTAATGTATATTTGTTTATATGGTTATTTTTCTAAAAATAGAACATTTTATCGATATCATTCTTTCCTTTTCTCAATTAACTGAATGATATAAATAAATTATTTTTTATTTCAGGTGACTGATTTTTTTGTATGTCTTTAGAAAGATTTTCGTAAAGTGATATTTTAGATATAAATTAATTTAACGGGTTTTGAGGTGAGAAGTAAACAAAATAACAAATATTATTGATTTGGAAATGAAAGGTGAAAAGTAAGGTTTGCTCTCTTGAGAGGGCAACATGAATGCATCTAAAAATTGTTCCATCCACACTCTGTGGCCCATCGCGAAATATAGCTTATTATTTCAGTGATATCTTTTCTTATAGTAAAAATAAAATAATTTTGAGCTTGTGATAAAATTGCAAAAGATGATATGTGCTGATAGTAATATTCCCATTAATATTATCATTGGCAGCAGAATGATAAAGTATAAAATCAGTAGAATATGCCAAGCTTCAGGTTGTTGTATTATGGAAATAATAAATAGTATGAAAATAATTGAAAAAAACTCTAAGCCTAGAGATGGATTCACTTGCATTTTTATCAAGCCAAGTCAGAAAATCACCCTGAGTCTCTTCTCGTCTGAGTGAAAAAGAACGTAACAGTGCCAATTGTTCTTTAAATGTAAAGGTTGTTGTGACAAGGCGCCTTCTTTTTTCATCTTTTTCGATATAAACCTTAATATGATTCATATTGATTGGTGGGTATGCTTTATTTTTTGACTTTGGTTTGAAAAATATTTTGTTACCAATGCAAAATAAAAAGAATTTTAAACCGACGATATACCCACAGCCAATGAGTCTCGCTTTATTTAAAATTGCCAAAAGGGAAAAAGAAAGGTAGATAAAAAAAGCGTAATTGGCGATAAAGGCATAAATTTTAGGTTGAGGTGGATAAAATAAACTACAAACTATTGCTGTAATCAAGAATATAGTGACATTTTTTATCGAATCAATAAATTCATAGGCAACGCCTTTTATCCAATGGGTGAAATTATCTCTGGTTTCGTTTTTGACTAACAAAAAACTCTTGAGCAGGATAATTTGTTCGGTATAGGTAAATAGCTTAATGATGGATTTTCTTATTTTAGGGTCATCTGTAAATCGCATTATTACTCCAGCTTTTTCTGGTTAGGCAGTGAATTATTCTTTATTTTCCCTGTTAAAATTTTCTTAATAAGAATACGTTGTCGTTGGTTCCTTATATTATTACATTCTATTCAAGAACGCGATTCATAGGCAAAAAATTAGGGAGCCAAAGCCCCCTAATTGCACATAATGAGTCATTAAATATGCGTTACAGCCATTTAGAGACACCACCGTGGCGAGAACAGGCTCCTTTGCGGGATTTACTTTTGCTGTAAGTCCCGTCTTTACAAAGAGCCGTGTTGGCCCCTTTTTTGGCAGACTTATTTTTATGCTTTGATACTTTTTTCACACTTGCTTTTTTGGTGACTTTCTTTTTCGCTGAGCTGACTTTGTTTTTTGCTGCCTCAACATCATGTTTTACTGCCGTCACGGTTTTTGAGACAGGCTCAGCTGAGGTGGATACCGCAGGCACTGCAAGTGCTGCACTTGAAAACAACACCAGTAATGCTGCAACTGATAACTTCAAGTTTTTCATCATATTTATCCTCTGATTAGAATACTTAAACCAGAAATCTACTCTTGCAGTTTGGAGTATAGTATCGAATGATATGATTACAAATTTCACATATGGTGAATTTATATCTTTGAGTTTTTGTTGTTTTGGATTTTTATTTTGATGAAAAGCAAGAAAACTAACCAACAGCCTGACTTCACGGTGAACTTATTTTAATGCGTTCTGATATGCTTTAAACAAATAACTAAAATCGTATAATATTTGTTATTCGTCATATCGTTAATTAATTTCACAACAGGACTACTCCATGAATACGGAATCAATGCCTATCCCCACATTTGAGCGTCAGACAGGTGCAACACAATTGGCTGAACGAGTTGATCAAGAAAAAGTGAATGCGTTGGTCGAGAAAATTGATATTTTCCAACCAACGGCAGTGATTAGCTATGGCGCTAAACCTATGGGAGAAATTGCCCGTTTTGCAGATTCCCTGTTGGAAAATGTGCGTTCCAAAGAAGCAGGAGAGGTGGGTAAAAAGCTGTCAGATCTCGTGATGTTCGTGCGTGAAAACGGTGTGCAGAATGATGAAGAAAAAACGAGCAGCTTTTTACGGAGCCTGCCGTTAATCGGTGGCTTTTTCAAAAAAGCGGAAAGGGCGGTCATCGACAGAAAAACGCTGACACAACAGGTGGATACCATCAGTTCTCACCTTGATCGTGCTATGACCAATCTGGTACGTGACATCAATATACTGGAACAGCTTTATGTGCGAAATCTTGGTTTTTACCGTGATATCGCATTGTATGTTGAAGCGGGTAAGCAAAAGCTGGAGCAGGTAAAAAATGAAATGTTGCCAGAGCTGAGCATGAAAGCTGAAGCTACCAAGGACATGATGGATGCCCAGAGTGTGAAGGATCTGGTGGAAAATATTACCCGTTTTGAACGCCGCATTCATGATCTGGAACTGTCAAAAATGGTGGCGGTCCAAACTGCTCCCCAAATTCGTATTGTGCAGAGCAATAACCAGCAGCTCGCTGAAAAAATCCAGAGCAGCATCATGACGACATTGCCTATCTGGAAAAGTCAGTTGGTACTGCAATTATCACTGGAAGCACAGGGCAAGGCAGCAAGATTGCAAAAAGAAGTCAGCGATACCACGAACGAATTACTGCGCAGAAACGCAGAAATTTTGCAGCAAAACAGTATTGCAACCGCAATCGAAGTTGAGCGTTCTATCATCGATGCTGAAACACTGCGCGATGTACAGAACCGTCTGGTCAATACGATTGAAGAAACCATGCGCATTGCCTCTGATGCGAAAACCAGACGTGCTCAGGTTGAAGTGGAATTGGCCGGGATGGAAGAGAATCTGCGTCAGCGTTTAAGCGCCGCAGTATCAAAATACCAATAAATTGAATCTATACCATCACATATGAGCATACTCTTTTTGGGGAGTGTGCTCATTGTGTTATCTGTAAGGAATAAATTGTATTGTGGAACAGATAAAAGCATTTTTTTGGCGTCTATTAATTCATGGCATTGGGTTATTTACCAGTGCGATTGTTTTATCTCTGATGATGAGCCAAGAATGGGCGCCCTGGGGAAGCCATCATGCTCAGGTTGTTGAAGTACTGATATTTTTTGCCAACTATGGGGGGATGGTAGCGCTTTTTGCTCCCCGGCATGAAAGGTGCTCAACTTTCATACAGTCTTTTGTCATCATATTGTTAGTGATTTTGTGCTGGATTGCCGATTTGTTGGCAGTATTTATACCACTGGCGGGTTTTGCCATGTTATTGATTAAGGCAATCAGCAAACGGAAAATGGCAAAAGGGCGCTTCCTGCTATTGGTGATATTGAGTATCTATATCATTTCCTTATTGGCCTATGATTTAAAACCTTTCCCGATGTGGTTCTGCATTACCTATATCATCGCAGTGCTCTTGCTGGGAGGGAGTGAACGTATTGAAGCCGGCGAGGAAAAACAAAAAGCAAAAACGGTAACCGAAAAGTCATGTGAAGAGCCGGGTAAAAACAGAGTTGAAGCCGAAACCGTTCAGGTGCCGGATAACCAGGAGGCCACCTCAGATGCTTTTGGTGAATATTATCAGGGGCTGGCTGCTATCATGGCCTATCAATCCGTTGTTCCGAGAGATATATGGCCTCACCTGAACAATATAGAAGAAAAAACCCGCGCTATCATTGCCTGCATGAAAGAAGATGAGCGAGATGTCCAACAAGGCACGGCGTTTTTGAATCGCTATTTGCCGATGATTAAAAATGCACTGGAATCCTTGGCACTTTTGAAACAACATCAGGTCAGCGGCTCTCAATTTCAGGAAGCCAGATTGATGACTATCCAGAGTTTGCAAGAGATGGAATTGGCATTCAGTGAAATGCATCAGGATCTGCTGAGCAATAATGTTGATGACTTAATGGCTGATTTAAAATCAATGAGTCAATTGGTGCGTGCTCATGGTTTTGGTGAGAAAAAATGACATCACGAATGGACATCACGAATAGACATCACGAATAGAAATATAGCGTGATGCAAAAAGCGATAATGATGACGGAGGCTTGTGGTATTGGCAAAGTGACAATGTACATGGATAACCACCGGGCTTGCTAATCACAATGCCACCATAAGATGAATAAAGTAACGGAAGCTATATACACTCTTTCTTGAAGGGATAGATACGATGGATTTCAAGATGCAGCCGATAAAGCTGCAACTTGAAAGACGACAGGAATACAAGCCGGAATTATTCTCAACATTTTCCGGCTGATGAATGAGTTATTGTGATTTTATCAATGACTGATTTTAAGGCGCCCGCGTTTTTACCGGACCGTCGTCATATTAAGTCACCAGCCAGCCTGAAGTGATGCAACCGGATATTGATGGCTGTTTTAAGCTAACATTTCCATTAACTTTGGTGTAAGGATAATTTTTCCGTGTTCAATTTCAATATTAATAGGTTGTTCGATTAATTTGCTGATTGTCAGCCAATCTCCTGCGATATAAAGTTCACCATTTTCACGAATGCTATCGATCCCTTCGTAAGGATTATCTTCCACTTCATTAATCAAACTGACCAGATCTACATCGGGTTCAACAAGGGAAATAATGAGCCCATTAGAGAATTGTGAGATATGGAATAACTCATTTGCGGTAAATCCAGCATCGCTGAGTGCACTACCATTGAGTATCAACTCTGGAATATCAATTTCAGCATGGCGGAATGAAACATGAAGGCTCATTTGTACGTTCCTTGTGTTATTGGGATATACCGCGATACTTTATCAGCACTTCGTCCGCACTGCACCGTGAATTCATATGTGTTTTTTGTCGGTATCGCATTCATGGGATAATTCGATGCCTACCCTAACGTTTAGTTGGCTGACATGCCATCGACAATGTTGCTCTTTGAGAAGTGAATCGCAAAAAAACAACTGGATATTTATCCACCACAGCTGTTTTGTCGAAATTCGAACTCATCACCACTTGATGAATGAACTTCATATAAGATAGATGAAGGTAAATAAAACTGACCATCATTTAAATATATGAATTTATAACATGGCATATTTTAAAATTCTTTACTGATATTATTTATTGATGAATGCAGGTCGGTTTTATTTGAAAGATGAAATGGATTGTTTATTCAGGATATATGGGAGTAGACATAAAAATAGCAAAAAATATTGATTTGTTCTGATTGGTAAGTTCATCTGTCATATTTATGAAATAAATCTGTCATATAATTGTCATTTTTTTCCCATCTAATGTGTTTCCACTTCTAATTGGTAAGAAATAATGTAATTGGTAAGAAATAATGTAATTGGTAAGAAATAATGAAGTGAGAATAAGTAACTTCTCTTTTTTGAATGTTATTGGATCATATGATTAATAATTTTGGTTTATGGTTTTTTTATTATTGATGGTCTTTTTGTATCTATATAATAAGGTGACTTTAAAGGGGGGTGTTATAAAAATAATTAGATAATTTTTCCTAGGTACATGATAAATAGGATGAAGATTATCTTTTTAAGGAAGCTGTCTTTTGACAGAACAGATAATGGTTCATTTATCAAAAATATAATTAATAATGGAATATTATATTTCGTGAATACGTTTAATAAAATAAGCGATATATCCCATGGATTTCAAATTGCAGCCAACAAAACTGCAACTTGAAAAACGATGGATATAATCCACTACCCCAGAGAGTCATACATTATGCTAAAACGTAAATATTTAACTCATTCTGAAATTGAGCAGCTATTAGCTGAGTTAGAAAAAGGTGCTAATGCAGAGCGCAATATCTGTATGCTTTTCATGGGATTTATCCATGGTTTTCGGGTTTCTGAACTCTTGGGGCTACGTTTATCCGATGTTGACCTGCTCGATCGCAGTTTGAGCGTCAATCGTTTGAAAAATGGTTTTTCCACTATCCATCCCATGGTTTCGCGGGAAATTCAGTTATTGCGTAAGTGGCTGAGTATACGTAAAAAATTAGAGAAATTCGGTAAAAGCGAATGGCTATTTATTTCTCGCACGGGAGAGCCTTTATCCCGCCAACAATTCTATAAAATCATCAGGAATACAAGTATCAAGGCAGAAATTGCGATTTGTGCTAACCCACATATGTTGCGTCATTCGTGTGGTTATGCGTTGGCAGATAATGGCGTTGATACGCGATTAATTCAGGATTATTTAGGTCATCGCAATATTCGCCACACTGTCAGATATACTGCGAGTAATGCAGGTCGCTTTGATGGCATTTGGCGAGGCAGAGGAAAAAGAAAAAGTGTCACATTCAATGACAAACTGTTAACTACGATAGACTGAATCATTGCAATCATTATTGCTGAAGTATTTTATTTTAAATGCCAGGGAAAATAATCAAGCTATTTATTAAAAGAGAAAAATATTATCGACAATATTCATAAAAACAATCAGAGGGGAGGGGGAAATATTTTGTTATTATGCCATTAAATCTAAAAATAACTTGGTTCAATATCAAGTTGAAAATAATCTTTGTAAAATTTTAAATAGATTTAATTAAAGAAAGCATAAATTGTTTCAGTTAACAGTTTAATTCTAAATGTTAACTAATGAGTCAGAAAATGATTGTTTTAGAAAATAAAAAAGCCCTGCTGATTTCACCTGGCAGGGCTTTGATCTCAGTGTGCCCAATGCATTGTTATGCTAAACGCTAAACATGGTTATGCTAAACACGGTCACACTGATTTTATTGCTCAATATTCAAATTAAGCAGCATTGATACCATATTGTGCACATACAGATGCCAGGCCACCCGCATAGCCTTGGCCTACCGCACGGAATTTCCATTCTGAATTGTGGCGATACAGTTCACCGAACAGCATTGCGGTTTCAGTCGATGCGTCTTCGCTCAGGTCATAACGAGCCACTTCAGTTTGAGTATCGTCGTTAACCAAACGAATGAAGGCACCGGAAACCTGACCGAAGTTCTGGTTACGAGCTTGTGCATCATGGATAGTGACCACGAAGATGACTTTGTCGATATCAGCAGGAACTTGATCCAGTTTGATTTTCAGTGATTCATCATCGCCATCCCCTTCACCGGTACGGTTGTCGCCAGTGTGCATGATGGAACCATCAGCGGATTTCAGATTGTTGTAGAAAATGAAGTCTGCATCACCGCGAACTTTACCGTTTGCTGCTAACAGGAAAGCAGAAGCGTCAAGGTCAAAATCCTGACCGTCAGTGGCGCGGGCATCCCAACCGAGACCGATCAGGACGTTTTTCATGCTTGGCGCTTCTTTACTCAGAGAAACGTTACCGCCTTTAGAAAGAGATACACCCATTGTTATTTCCTCATTTATTACATTGATACCTTTTATTTTTCAAACCGTAGCGTTGTTGGTTGTTGGCTGCAATCTGAAATTTATCGGGTACAGATTGTTATAGATTTAACTTATTGGATCTAGTTTTCGTTGTCTTTTTGTGGGAAGAGCAGGCTGGCAAAAATACCGACCATCAGTACGCTAACCACCACAAGCAGACTGGTTGTCGCTGAAATTGAGTAACCGTGATGGAATATGTGCTCAGAAGCGTTCAGGCCCAATTTGGCCGCAATGAAGAACAGCAGGACAATCACTGCTTTTTCCAAATGCACCAAATATTTCTTCAAGGCTTCAAGCACAAAGTAGAGTGTTCTCAGGCCCAGGATAGCGAACATCATGGCGCTGTAAACAATCAACGGTTCCCGGCTGACAGCAATAACCGCAGGAACAGAGTCAAAGGCAAACATCACATCGGAAAGCTCAACCACGGCCAAACACAGCATCAGTGGCGTCGCATAAAGAGCAGCTTTACCTGTCCGACCCACTTTCACATCGGCGTTTTCTGGCTTAGCCAGCTCTGCGTCCACTTCTTTCTGATTCAGCAAAAAATCATGACCGCGAAGCTTCGGCCAGATTGGGAAGAAGCGTTTTACCAGACGGTAGGCCAGATGTTGTGAATAGTCTTCAATCTCGTCGTCGTCATCACCACTTTTCAGCATCATCACCGCTGTCCAGCCAACAATAACCGCGAATACAATTTCAACCCATGGCCCAAGCGACAGTAAGCTTGTCCCGATGGCAACGAAAATACCACGGAAGACAATGGCCCCGATAATTCCCCAGTACAGGACTCGGTGGCGATAGCGATCCGGAACAGCGAACCAGGAAAAAATCGCCATGATAACAAACAGGTTATCGACAGAAAGGACTTTTTCCAATGCGTAGCCCGTGACAAACAGGCTGGCGGTTTCTGCGCCGTGATGAACATACAGGAAGCCTGCGAAAACAAAGGCAATCGCGACCCAGAAAATAGACCAAAGAGCGGCGCTGCGCAGCGAAATCGGCTTATCATGACGATGCATAAAGAGGTCGATAAAGAGCGCACCAACCGACAGAATAATAAATACAACTACGGTTTCCATCGGAAAACCAATGTGCGTGGATTCCATGAAGTAAGCCTCTTAAATTATCTGCGATTACAGTTCAAAATCAGCCGGTGTAAAGCCAAGGGCTATACAAATTTCACGGGCAGCATTTTTCTCGGCGTTGTCAAAGTCACCATCGCTTTTGGCGACGGCAATACCAACACGCAAAGCAAGCTGTGCCGCTTCCGGCTGTTGTTTCAGGGCCATAATGAATTTCATGGCCTCACCTTTACCAATATCAGCATCAAACTCATAGCTGCTGACCAGTTTGTTAAAGAATTCAATAATCTCGTTGGTATCGAATACGTTGAGTTCAGGGGAATTTTTGATGAACCCAATCATTTTCTGTTTTTCTTCTGAACTGACACTGTTGCTTGCCATGGCAACATGGGCGCATACCGCGACAGTTCCTTCCATGAATTTCCGGTTCTTGAAACGGCCAACCTGATTGACCAGCTCTTCACGGCCCGTGTTGAATGCAGATTTGATTTTGTTGAAAAAGGACATGAGTCCCTCCGTTTAGATAAAAAAATGCGTAAAAACTCAGATGTTATTTGCTGCCGGATGTCCAGCTAAAGCCCCAGCCAAATGCCCTGTCCATATCTTTATGCCCCTTGAAATATTGGTTGATGCGTTCGACTTTGATGGCACCATTTTCATTGACAAGGCGGGCAATGGCACACATGCCTTTGTTGTTCTGGCCTTCTGTCATGCGTGTTTCAATGGGGGGTTGCTCAGGAACATAGATTGTGGCCACACCGTCAGTCTTATCCCAACTGGGCACGCCTTCATAAATAAAGGCGTAAATCAGAACTTCACTGATAGATTTCCATTCAAGGCCGTTGATGTGGAGCCATTCACCATCCTGTACACTGCCTGTACGATCATCACCCTGCAATTCTACATAGGGTTCGTTGCGATAATCGCCGAAACTGTTTCCTAATGCCTGTATCACATCGCGCGTTCCATCACGTAACCGGACGAATGCACCCAGATCCAAATCGACGCCTTTGTTTGAACCAAACATGCTCTGTAATACGCCTTTTGAGGAGGATGTCTGATTCCAGTTAAGATTGACACGGATTTTGCCGTAGTTATCCCGTTTGCTCAGGCTGATAGCCGGTTTTTCTTTGGTCAGGGAAACCTTGCTCAGATTCACGCTGGCCGGAGCCGCGGCCGGTGCGGGAGAGGGCTGTGTCGGGGCATCATCAATGATATCAACACCAAAATGCTCTGCCAGTGGTTTGAGGCCACCGTTAAAACCTTGGGCAATAAAGCGGAATTTCCATTCCCCATTGCGACGGTACAGCTCGCCGAGGATGAGGGCGGCTTCTGAACGCCCCTGAATTTCAACATTGCCTTGCAGGAGCACATTACTGTTCAGTTCAACCTGAATGGAAAGGTTACGCAGGTTGGCAATGGTCTGGTTTCCGTCGCAGGTTGCGGTAAACGCCACTTTCTGGACATCCTGACTCAATGCCGGCAGGTTGACGAAAAATGAGGTATTGATACTGCCGCCTGCCAGACGGATGGTATTGTCATTATTGACGGGCTGGCCATAAAACACCATGTCCGGATCGCCTTTGACTTTACCGTTGGCATACAGGCGAAAAGCGGATACATCAACATCGGTGCCTGACAGAACCCGCACGGTGAGCATCTGGTTAGCAACGGGGGCATTGCCCCCCGGAGTCAGTTTCATGCATTCACCACTGTCTCAACGATCTCAGGATACATATCCTCGATGATTCGTCCTCGGCAGGGAACTCCATGTGCAGTGAAATCCCATTGACCGCTATTGCGGCGCAGGGAAGAGATAATGATGCCGGTATGGGAACCTTGTTCATTCAGTTGATAGCGAGCCAATTCTTTGCCGCTCTGGTCAACGACACGACAGAACGCATTTTCAACATCATTGAATGTTTGACCGCGGAAACTGTTGACGGTAAACGCAAGGTATTCAACATTGACCGGAAGTTTAATCAGATCAACGCGGATGACTTCATCATCACCATCACCTTCACCAGTCAGGTTATCACCAGTATGCAGGATGGAACCGCATTTGGATCTCAGCTGGCGGAACCAGACGATATCAATGGTATTGCCTGATTTATCAAGAAGAATGCAGCTTGCATCCAGATCTATCTCATCATTGCCACCGCCGAATAAACTCGCCAGAAAGCCTTTTTTCTTGGTTATGGGGTCCCATCCCAAACCAAAATCAACCTTAGCCAGTGAAGCACTCTGCTTGGCGAGTGAAACTGACTGATTTTTGTTTAATGAAACCATTAATGACACCTCTATTATGTTTGTCGGTGAATTACGGTAATTTCACGTATTAAAAAATCATAATATGACAAATAAATAGGGTGATAATCTGTCATATTATGATTCCCATAAACAGCATGCCTTGTTTTTTACTGCATGATAGGGAACAGTCTGACTTCGCTTTGTATGATTTCTTTTCTATGTAAAAAAGTCAAATAAAATTTGCGATAAAAGATCATATTATGATTGACAACTGCTTGTTCTCAATCCTAGACTGCGATGCATATTTCGCTGAATGATAACCTGATGATAAATGTACTATGAGTGACAATATCTTTATCTCAATTGTTTCTGAATAACTGTTTAACAATTGTTTTTGAATGAATCGCTAAATTTGACGGATAGAAGCATAAATACCTTTTTTTCAGGTGTCCAAAGGGGCGGTATCCAAATTGTTCAGCTATTCCAAACAAGCAGTTATTCAAAAAAATAAGTCATCCAAATAGCCTGACATTTTTTAAAAGGTTCACATCATGACAACATTGAATGACACTCAGATCTATCAACGGAAATTGAATAGCGGGACGTTGACGGTGACTACATCCCGTGGCGGTATTCCCCTGGAATCGTTGTTTGATATCGCGGAACGGCGCAATCCCAAACGAGCATTTTTATTTGTGAGTAAAGTACTGGGGCGCCATATTCCTGTCAGCCCGTCAAACATGCGTTCGGTTTACCAGCAGTTATCAGAACGGTTTCCGGATAATCTTCCGGGTCCTGTTCTGTATATCGGTATGGCAGAAACCGCAGTGGGAATGGCCGCTGGCGTATTTCAGGAAACCCGAGGCAAGGTCAATCAGCCTGTTTTTCTGACTTCGACCCGCCATCCGGTTGAGGGTGATTTATTGTGTGAGTTTAAGGAAAACCATAGCCATGCGACAGATCATTTAATTTATTGGCCTATGGAAAACCGGTTAAAACAGCGCGTGATTAACGCCCGGACTTTAGTGCTGGTTGATGATGAAGCCACTACCGGCAATACCTTTCTCAATTTGCTGGAAGCATTGCGCAATGCAGGGCTTAAGCATATTGAACATATTGTGACGGTGACGCTGACGGACTGGAGTAATAAGGCGGTTGCAAAACGCAGCCCATTGCCGGTTTCCGATGTTTCTCTGAGTGAAGGAAGTTGGCAGTGGGAAGTTGATAGTTCTGCCCCTGTTCCTGTGATGCCTCAGGTTAATGTGACCGCTCAGGGAGAGGTCCGTATTATTGGTCAGCAAAATTGGGGGCGCCTGGGGCTGGATGATATTCAATGTGATATCGGAACGCATATTCACGCCAGAAAAACGGAAAAAGTACTTGTATTGGGGTCGGGGGAATTTGTCTGGCAGCCATTTCTGCTTGCTGAGCGACTCGAGCAGGAAGGGGCAACCGTTATGTTCGGCTCGACAACCCGTTCTCCGATTTCTTGTGGTTATGCGATCCAATCTGCGATGGCGTTTACGGATAATTATGGGCTTGGTATTCCGAACTTTCTCTACAATGTCGCTCACCAGAAATTTGATCGCATATTGCTGTGCCTTGAAACGCCAAAAATGTCGGTGGACCCGGAGCTAATGACACAGTTGTCTCAGGTATCCCCCATAGTTGAACTTGTTTCTTATGATTAAGCCTGTTTTTTTGACTGATCTGGATGACACATTGTTTCAATCACGCCGAAAAATGAGAAATAGAATGGGTGTGATGTCAGATGTATTGTCTTTTGGTGTAGGGGCGTTGGATCGGAAAGGTGCGCCTCACAGCCATATGACGGAAGAACAATCCATGCTGATTGGTTGGCTGTTGGCCCATGCGGAAGTGATCCCTGTTACTGCCAGAAATACAGAACAGTTCAGCCGGGTGTGCCTTCCTTTCAATTCCTGGCGCATTGTTGCCCATGGTGCGGTGCTTATTACACCGGAAGGTTCTATTGATGCACAATGGCAATCCCATATGTTATCGGCATTGCAGCCTTATCGGGATAAATTGCAAGCGCTGGCACATGCTATCCGGCGTTTGATCGCATCGCAGGGCATTGATGCCTGGGTGCGTATCGATTACGAATATGACAATGCGCCTGTTTTTGTGATCATTAAGCATCGCAATCCGGCTCGGTCGCAGGAACTTGATGGCCTACTGGATGTTTTGATTCAGGAAGATGACTTTTATTTCCATAAAAATTTTTACTTTCACAAAAACAATAACAATCTCACTATATTGCCCAAATGTGTGGATAAGGGGCTGGCAACCCGTCATCTTTTGCAGATGCTGCGCAATAAGAGAGGGGTTTTTCCGGTGATTGGCTTGGGGGATAGCCTGAGTGATTATCGTTTTATGCAGCAGTGCGCTTGGTTTGGTATGCCTCAGCGCAGTCAGTTTACTGATGCACTAACAACAGCCTTATTTGGAACTGAAAAGAATGATCGGAGCTGTAAATGATGAATAGCTTTCCTCCTTTTTCCGGGAGTTATGCCGTTGATGATGTTCAATTTTTGCTGAAGCCTGTCCAAATAGAGATGACTGCGGTTGATGTCAAAGAGCAGTTGATCCAGTCAGGCAAACGTCATTATTCGGAGATGCTGAGTCAGGAACCAGAGCCAACATCTTACCATCTCGAGTTGTTTGATAAGGCGCTTAAACAAGGCGCGGTCCGTCTGGCAACAGAGGTTATCATGCTTGCCAAGGCCTTGGTGTCACGTTTTGGTGATAAGCCCATTGTGTTGGTCAGCCTGGTCAGGGCAGGTGTCCCGTTGGGGGTGATGCTTCATCAGATGCTCAGGAAAATGGGCAGGTGCTCTTATCATTATGGCATCAGTATCATCCGCGATCGTGGCATCGACAACACCGCGTTATCGTATATTGAGCAGCAACACGGCACCGATGGGATTGTGTTTGTGGATGGCTGGACAGGAAAGGGGGCAATCACAGCGGAATTAACACGCTCTCTGGCTGGCCGGCAAGGGTATCCAGATACGCCTCGCCTGGTTGTATTGGCCGATCCCTGCGGCTGTTCATGGTTGTCCGCCAGTGATGATGACTGGCTGATCCCTTTCGGCATTATGGGAGCGCCTGTCTCGGGTTTGATATCGCGTTCAATCTGGCGTGAAGGAGGCCTGCATGGTTGTGTAAAATGCGATCACTTGTCCGCGTTTGAATGCAGCCGTTTGTTGGTGGATACCGTGGCCAGTTGCTGTGAGCAGTTGGACATGAATACGATCCCGGAAGCCAATTGGCATCCTCTGGGCACGCAACATCTTCTGCAATTGAGTAAAACGGTGATTTCTGCTCTGGCCGAAAAATATCAGGTTGATAGCATCAACCGCATTAAGCCCGGTATTGCTGAAGCCACCCGCGCGGTATTGCGACGAGTGCCTGAACATGTGTTTGTCCGTTCTAAAGATGATCCTGATGTTGCGCTACTGGTTCATTTAGCCAGCCAGAAAAATATTGTCATCAAAGAAGTGGGTGATTTGATAGGTCAATATCGTGCTGTGACTATCATTAAGAAGGTCGCTTGATGAAATTGATTCCTTCTCCATACCAGCTCGGTGCAACACTGTATATGCCGGCGACCCGGCAGGACATCGCCGAGATTATCTTGCAGAATAAGATCCCTGATCTGCGCTCTTTGGTGATTTGTCTGGAAGATGCGGTCAGTGAACGGGATCTCCCGGCTGCCCTTGAAAACCTCAATGATATTCTGCAAACATTGGCGGAAGCAGGGAGAGTTTGTTTTGATAGCGCGTTTTCTCATGGCATGCCTTTTGGTATCAAACACGCCTGTCCTCTGATTTTTATCCGCCCGCGAAATGAGGCGATGGCGAAGTATTTACTTACCAATATTCACCTCAATGTCATTGATGGGCTGGTTTTGCCCAAATTTACTCAGGCTTCTTTGCCGTCGTGGTGGGAATTGATTAAAACCACCCACCTGTGTGTGATGCCAACGCTGGAAACGGAAGAGGTTTTTGATGTTCAGCGGATGAATGAGCTTGCGGACACGCTCAAAGAGAGTCCTTTCAGGGATCGTATTATTGCCCTGCGTATCGGCGGTAATGATCTGATGAATGTGATATCCCTGCGGCGACCTCGTGAGTTTACCCTCTATGACGGGCCGATGGGTTATGCTATTAAAATGTTGGTAACGGTTTTTTCACGGCGGGATTTCGCCCTGACCGCACCAGTTTGTGAGCATATTGATGATTTGAAACTGCTTGAGAAAGAACTTTCATTGGATATTGCCCACGGATTGGTGGGAAAAACAGCAATACACCCAAAACAAATTGAATGTATTCAGAATGCGTTGATGGTTAATGCCATAGATTATGCTGATGCACAAAGTATTCTCAACTCGCGGCAGGCCGTGTTCAAATCACAGGGCACCATGTGTGAACCCGCCACGCATCAACGTTGGGCGGTGAATATTCTTGAGCGGGCAGAATATTATGGCGTAAAGCCGGAAATCAGCATAAAACCTGAGGTTGGTTAAGCGAATTGTAAGGTTTTGGATCAGTTTTAATATTGATTTGCTGGTTATAAAAGTTATTCTGGAAACTATCTTCGTGGTTAAAAATAGAGAGTTGGGGGGAATTTCCCCCTTACTTGGTAAAAAGAAAATGCTGCTCAGTCCCAAACAATTCAGAAATTTTAAATTAACTTTATTACTTTCACACGGCAAACCTGTCAGCAAAGTCAAGATCATCAGAGATCTCGACTGTTCCGAACCGACATTAACACGGGCTTTGCGTGAGTTGAGAGATTTATATTGTGCTGATATCCGGTTTAGCAAAACCGGGAACACCTATCAGTTAGTTGATAAAGGTATGCTAACCAAGAAAGATGTGCGCAGGATAGAAGAACTCCTTGCCCAGCACCTCAACTTAAAATCGGAAGACACTACCAGCCACGTTTTCCTCGACAAAGAGAAGAAAAAGCCGGTTTCCCTGTCCTTGCGCATGTCTGTGATCAGGAAAATTGACAGTCTGGCTTATCGGCTTGAAACAACAAGAAGTGATGTGGTTGAAATGGTTGTCGACAGATGTATTGAATCATTGTTGGAAACCGTGGAACGGGAATCATCAAAGCGGAAAGGCCCGTAATGCCAGCCGGTTGAATTAAACTGGCATTGCGGGAAGTTGTGGAGATATCGCGGCAATTTTGCGGCAAAATCGTGTGGGTTTGCTTGATAACTTAGTGAGAGTGGCGCGTAAGTTTATCAAGATATCCCATCACAAATGCAGACAAAACGAAGGTGAGATGGATAAGGACATACCACATTAGTTTATTGTCAGGTACGTTTTTGGCATCCATAAAAACGCGAAGAAGATGAATGGAGGAAATGGCAACAATTGAGGCTGCGACTTTATTTTTGAGTGTAGTAGCATCCACTTTTCCCAGCCAGCTCAACTTCTCCCTATTTTCGTGAATATCCAGCGTTGAAACAAAGTTTTCATAACCAGAAAACATGACCATCACCAACAACCCTCCAACTAATGCCATATCAATCAGAGAAAGCAAAGTCAGGATCAGATCAGATTCTGTGGTGGAAAAGATATGGGGCAAGATATGCAAGATTTCTTGAAAGAACTTAATTGCAAGGGCCAATAACGCGAATGATAGACCGAAATAAACAGGCGCAAGTAGCCAGCGAGAGGTGTACATAATGTTTTCGAGAAAGCGTTCCATGATTTTTCTGATTTGTGACAAAAAGAGGGAGATAGTATAGATCAAGAGTGTGAAGGCTATGAAATACATATCGTTGACAGATATTCAGTTTTTAACATTTGCCTTTTTTCTGCTTATTATCCGGTACTGAGTAAAACGCCTGCCTACAGAATAAATGCCTTTCAAGAAACAGTTTTCCGCGAAATAACCTCCTCTTTTTTGAACAAATTAATGGATATCACGCTGTGACTGATTGAGCACAGTATGAATTAGTCAGCCTTTCCACGATTGAACAAAATCAGTGTGTTTTTTATGCAATATGACGTGTTGCTATATTTATTGTTAATTATTTGACTTAATTTGTTTGATGTTTTGTTAATTATTTAGATCAATTTGATTTATATTTTGTTAATTTTTGTTAATTAAATGTGTCGATTTACGTGATCTAGTAATTGCATTTTGTAATTACTTAGTCCCGTTATTTTCAATAGAAATCTAAAGGTTAATTCTCTTTTTTTGCTTCGAGAGAACGTATTCCCATGATTTCGACCCCCTACACAATTAAAAACAAGATCAAAATTGGTATTTGTCTCAATTAACAATGGAATATAACTAATATGAAGAAGCACAGCAGAACATTGAAAGGCATTCCAGTTACCAAGCGTTTATCAATTAAAAGTCGACCTCGTGTACTTTGCCACGCCATTGCTTGCTGTTTGGCGGCAGTCAGTACCGGCGTTCATGCAGAAAACTATGTCGAGAAGGGAAAAGCGGGCGACCCTTCCAGCTGGCAATCCAGTGAATTCAAGGGCAATTGGGGGCTGGGAGCGATCAACGCTGATAAAGCTTATGCCAGAGGCTATACCGGCAAAGGCGTTAAGCTGGGTATATTTGATCAGGTTGTCTATGCCAAGCATCCCGAGTTTGCCGGAAAAGACAAAATAATAAATTTAGAAACGTCAGGGATACGCGAATATACCGACCCGTATATCCCCGTGAAAAAAGGCGATCGATTCCATTATGGTAGTGAGCCTAGTTTGCAGTCAAACGGGAAGTTAGGCACTCATGGGGTCCATGTTGCGGGTATTGCCGCGGCTAACCGGGATGGCAAAGAAATGCATGGCGTAGCTTATGATGCACAGATTGTGAGTGCCGATAACGGTGATCCCGGCCCTGAAGATGGCATTATTCTGGGTAATGATGGCGGAGTTTACTACGCGGGTTGGCATGCATTGATAGACAACGGCGCCCGCATCATTAATAACAGTTGGGGGATTGGCACTGGCAAGGCATTTGATAAGGGGGAAACAGATCCGGACGCCGTGCATTTTTCTCTGGCGGATGCCCAAAAGCAGTTTGATGAAATCAGGCCTATTTTAGGTACCAAACCGGGTGGTGCATATCAGGGTGCCATTGATGCGGCCCATAGTGGGGTTTTGACCATCTTTTCTGCCGGCAATAACTATAATTTTACTGAACCCGATGCCCTCCACGGAATACCTTGGTTTGTGCCGGATACTGCGCCAAACTGGCTGGTGGTTGCCAGTCTGGAGAAAGATCCGAATAGTCACAATCAGGTGCCTTATTCCATCAGCAAGTTTTCTTCCATTTGTGGTTATACGGCCAGTGTTTGTGTCAGCGCACCCGGCAGCAGTATCTACAGTGCCGTCATCGACGGAAAAGATGTGAATGACATAAAAACCGGCTATGACAAATTTAGCGGTACGTCGATGGCCTCACCTCATGTTGCCGGTAGTGCTGCGGTGTTGATGGAACGTTTTCCCTATATGACTGGTGCTCAGATAGCTTCCGTACTTCGCACAACTGCAACGGATATGGGTGAAGAGGGCATTGATAAAGTGTACGGCTGGGGCATGATTAACCTCGGAAAAGCCATTGATGGCCCAAGTATGTTCTATACCGTGGAAGACATCCCAGAACAATTCCGCATCCCGGATCCTGATGGGGTCGCTTATGGCAATGGCCAATTCATTGCTGATATTCCCGGTTCCGATGTTGTGCTGGATGAGGGCAAACCAACGCAGCGTATTTGTAATGCAAAGGAATGTTCGTCAGATGAATGGATCAATGATATCAGTGGGCATGGTGGTCTAACGAAACAGGGCCATGGTACGTTGAACCTCAGTGGCAAAAATACATATTCTGGTCCGACTCTGGTTAAACAGGGATTATTGAAGATTAATGGCAGTGTCACTTCTTCCGTTGAGGTATTGGACAGTGGCATTTTGGGTGGCAATGGCACGGTGGGCAAGCTCCATGTTCAACGTGGTGGTACGGTTGCCCCGGGTAACTTGGTTGGCATCCTTAAGGCAACGGATAACGTCACATTTGAACCCGGTTCACATTACTTCGTTGAAGTGTCTTCCAATGGTCACGCTGACCGCATTCAAACAGAAAAAAGTGTACAGCTTAATGGTGGTGAAGTGACCGCTTTCCTTGAAAAAGAAAAAAACTTACTTTCTTTTAAAGAAGTACCAAGCCTGACGAATCAGAACTTTAATATCTTAGATGCGAAGCAGGGCATTAGTGGACGTTTTGATAAGGTCACCTCAAACTATCTTTTCCTCGGTACAAACCTGTCTTATCAGCCTGAGGTCGTGACTTTACATGTCGGACGTAATGAAACAGCTTTTGCAGATGTTGCCAAAACCCAAAATGAGCGGGCGGTAGCTGCTGCGGCTGATACTCTCGGTGCAGGCAACCCGGTCTATGAAAGCATTGTAGGCAGCAATACCGGGGAACAAGCCAGAAATATCTATCGCCAGCTTGATGGGCAGGTCCATGCTGACATTACCTCTTTGTTAGTCAATGATAGCCGCTACTTGCGTGATACATTGAATACTCGCTTGAGTCAGGTTGAAGGGCGTTCATCGTCGCCGGATGTCCGTGGAGATGATAATGGTGCGTGGGTCCGGTTGCTGGGGGCATGGAGCCATGCTTCCGGGACACACAATGCCACGGGCTATCAGGCTTCTAACTACGGTGTATTCCTTGGTGCAGACACGCTTGTTGATGAACATAGCCGCATCGGTATTGCGACGGGTTATACACGCACTTCTCTTGACGGTGGTAATAGTGCGACTGCCGACAGTAATAACTATCACTTTGCGCTTTATGGTGATCGCCAGTTTGGTGATTTGGCTCTGCGGACGAACGGTGGCTTCACTTGGCACCGCATCGATACCAACCGCACTGTCAGTTATGATAGCTATTATGCCCGTGAAGATGCGAAATATAATGGCCGGACAACCCAGTTATCCGCTGAGCTTGCCTATAGCCTGCCGACAGGTGCGGTGAACTTGGAGCCGTTCGTGAATCTTGCTTATGTTAACTTCCGCAATGATGGCATCAATGAAGGCAGTAGTGTTGCCGCGCTCCACGGCAAAAAGCAACATACGGAATCGACGCTTTCTACACTGGGCTTAAGAGCCAACCACAACTGGCAAACGACCGGGGGAGCTTCTGTTACCCTGAATGGTGAATTAGGCTGGCAGCACCAATACGGTGAAAAAGAACGCACTAAAAGTTTAGCCTTCCATGGCAGTAATACAACGTTTGTAACCCACAGTGTGCCAGTGTCTCGTGATGGTCTGGCATTGAAGGCGAATGCAGAGATGAGCACGAGTGACAATGTATCCTTTATGCTGGGTTATAGTGGATTGATATCTGACAGCCATCAAGACAATAGCATGAACGTTGGTTTCAGATGGCAATTCTGAGAGTGAATTAAATGTAATAAGTTGATTAAACATGCGAAGCCAGTATTTCTGGCTTCGCAGATTGGAAATATAAAACAGAAGGGATGCGTAGAACTTTCCAGCGTAAACAGTAAATAATATCATGCTATTTTAGGTAGGTTTTTCTCAAAAAACACTTTTAATCTATTGCTAATAATAGGAATTGAATTGTTGTTAGGTAAATAATCAACAGTATCATACTGATATTCACCAATGTTCTTATTTGAATAACTTTCAGGAATATCCCATTTATACATAATATTATCTCTACAACAATAGGCTCACCTAAGTGAATTGGTTTTATTCCATGCTCTGTATGAGGCGTTAAAAATACACTTCTTAGTCATTGTCGTCATCAATGCCTAAATAGCTGCACCAAATAATAGATCACCTGAAGGGAACTCAGTCCGGATTGTGCGATCTGATTAATCGCCAAACTCACGAACATCACCAACCGGACTGAGCGATGACAATCATAGCACCCATACCCCGTAATGAACGACGCCTGATGCAGAAAATGGTTCAGAGCACCCGTGAAACACTGAGCTGGCTGAAAACCAATCCGAAGTTCAGATACCGTCTCAGCCATTAAACTGCAAGCGGTATTTCTGCGTTAAATAATGTGCCTGATTTCATTACACCATAAGCTAACCGTAAGAGTTTACGCATAACGGCACAAACACCGATCTTCCCTCCTTTATGACGTGCTGTGAGCTGCTCCCACTGCTTTCTCACTACCTTATTGCAATTAATTGCTGCCAATGCTGGCATATAAAGTGCTTTTCGCAACTCGGCACTTCCCTGCTTCGAGAGATGGGCTGGCCCTTTTAGCTGCCCTGATTCATGCAATTTGGGATTGAGTCCTGCATAAGCCACAACCTGCCCACTGTGTTGAAATCGTGAACCATCACCAATATAAGCTAATAATGTTGCACTTGACCGTTCACCAATACCGGGAATGCTTTCCAATAATGCCTTATTTTTCTTCAGTATGGGGGAGTCATCAATGTGATTTTTTATTTTCTGTTCTGTGTCGTTGATCTCTTGCTTTAGCAGGGTGATTATTTTTGTATGAGAATCATAAATAATTTCATTCGCTACAGAGAGACGATTCTCTTCTGTCAAAAGCATTTCATTCAGCTTATTGAGATGGCGGGCTAACGCCAGTAACTGGCGTTCACAGAGCGGTGCAGGCTGCCATGCAGGCGGGTGCTGGCTGGCGCAATAACGTGCTATCAGCTTGGCGTCAATTTTATCCGTTTTATTACGAAGTCATTCCGCTTTCCCAAATGCATGGATTTGTACTGGATTCACGACACTGATAATCAATCCTTTATCCGAAAAGTAGAATGCGAGCGGGTAACCATAAGTTCCCGTGGCTTTCATGCAAAAATGGTAATTTGAGTCGGGGGTAAGTCAATCAATGAAGGCGTCGAATCCTTGAAGATCATTCGAAAAATGTTTGGTTTTGTCATGATTTTTTCCTGACCAAACAGCGACATCAAATTTGAGTTTAGCAATATCAATGCCGACCACGATGTTATCAGACATAAGTTTATCCTCTTTGTCAGAAACATAGGATATATCGCCATGATTAGACTTATAAAATAGATGCTCAAGGTACAAGATACCGTTCAATCTTAAAGGCGATAAAGAGGTTATGCTGTTGTGGTTTACTCTGAACTACGAACTTTACTGAATGACAAATCTCAGGTTCAGGTTAATGATAACAAACTCACAACAGCATCCCTCAGGGGATTATCGCTCTGCAAAAGTGATAATCAAGATATAAGGGTTAACTAAGCATGGTGAACTTGTTGCTTGTGTGGGGGATGATGTCTTTTGTCCTGCGTGTAAGGGCACCGGCTCTATTGCTGAAGGTTCTTCCCTGACGGTGATTCAGGGGAAGGCGGTGGCATTGGAAGGGCACAAGGTAGATTGTGGCTGCCCCTCTGGCTGTACCCTTGTTGCTGGGGGATAACGAAATTTCACAGGCGGTAGAATGACTATCGCCTTGTAATACTTAACACATTTAATTTTTTGTTGGTTCTTGATATATTACATCTCCCCTCACTGCTTGATTTTCATTTGTATATGAAAACCAATAATAATCTCGATAATCCTGAAAATTTGGTACTATTTCCTTTTTTATCAAAACCTTTGCATTATCTTTTGACATGACGTAATACTTAATCGGTTTTATTCCATTTTTAAAATCATCAAAATTCAAAAGTAATGCTTTTCTTCCACTGGTATCTGGATAATAAAAGTACCCTTCATGATGAACAAGTTTGTTATCTTTGGTAAAGATAATATGCTGGGAAAACTCCAGATTCATATCAAGTTTTAGGTTGACAAAACTTTCAACACGTTTATGTTCAAATCCACTATCGATGAGATACATGTAATCCCATTCAAATGAGGTGACGTTTGCCATGTTAACCACACATTCCTCATTAACATGACAATGCTTATCTGTATAATCAAATATCTTTTCGACGATATTAATTTGCTTGTATGTGTAAAAATAAAACACAGAGAAAGAAATAATAAATAAAGTAACTAATATACTCTTTCGCCCCGACAAATAATTTTTTGGGTGAAAATCCATCATTATTCCCTCTCTATGTTGTCCATTTATATAAAAAAGCTGAGCCTAAATTTATGTTATCTTGAAATCGTTATCATGGATAATAGTGGGTGAGGGGTTCGTTTTTCTTTCCGGCCGCTATTTGTTCGGGAGAAAAACCATTATTATCACCTCGGTCAAATTGACTCTTCATGTAATTAAACTGTGTATCTGTGATTTTTTCTTTCTCTACTGAAAATCCCGAAGCATTTTCTTTGATAACGTTGAGGCCTTCTTTATGAAAATGATTTAAGACCACATTAGCATGAACTTTAGCTGGCATATTGGGATTTACCTTGCCAAGTCCTCGGCCTTCTCCATTTCTCTTTTTAAATAAGGGCAATTTTTTCTTGAGCATACAGGACAGATTCCGTCCTCTGCCCCATGTTCTTTCCAAAAATTAATCATATCACGAGAACTCATTCCTCCATCTGGTGCATACGTGGCACCCAATGCTAATGCGTGACGTGCTCTGGCATACCCTCCAGGTATAAATTCAGGAAGAGATGGCATGAAATCTGATCTAATTCTGTTTAAGACTTCTCTTCCGTTGATTTGATCCGGGATAATTTTCACAATTCTAAGGTTTTCCGAAGTATATGGAACACCATTTTTATAATATGCAATTATGTCACTCATTGTTATTTCCTTAATTAAATGATTTTAAAAAATGAATTTAACTCCTTAATGAAAGGGAAAATAAAATTTATATGAACTATAATTTCAAAATCTATGAGTATGAATTATATTTAGAGTAAAATATTTTTATATTACTATTTGAGTATAGCGATACTTATATTTACAAAGAAAATATTTCATAATTTTATTTAACGTAAAAATATTTAAACTGGATGTGTAGTAGTTATTACAAATTCAATTAATGACGTTCAGATTCATTAGTGCAATTTACGATGATGTATTGTAAGTATAAAAATAAATTATCGTAAAGCGAGAAGCTGGAATTTCAATCTATACGCAATTAACTTGAAGATGCAGGAATTAAAGTCTGGAAATTATCTGTCAGTCGCGTCGCCAATTCCTGTCCTTTTTCGGGGAATATGACATGAAAAAAATGATGAAATGTTTCACGGAACGTTTTTGCATCCGGGAAATAGACATTATTGCGTATCGTTATTCATTCCTGCTACCCCTTCCATTCATTAATATTGATGGTGGCAATTCAGACAGGGTTTGCACTACCGGAAAATACCCAACCGGCGAGGCCGAAGCCTCCCCAGTCTGAACCGCCATTGAAAAGGGCACAAGCAAACACGCTGGTAGGAACTTTCTACCAGCGGGGCATTTTCTCAAGGGGGCAAATCCCTGACCACTAGATTTTGCTAATGGCGGGAATACCTTAACGGATTGTTTTATCTAACTCAATAACCGAACGGCTAAGTTGAACGGTTATAAACCTACTTCAAACTTATTTGAACACATGCGCGATCAAACAGAAAGTTAGGCTATTTTGTAGGTAAAGGCGCAGTGAATCCTGCCCTCAGTTATCACACAAACTCAGAGGAGAATAGGGACGGCTACATCAATCTTTGTTGTTTATTCTCGTTCGTGATCGCTTCGCTATCCGTATTTTCCCTGTGTTTTTCAGACTTATTTTACTTATTTCGAAACATTCCCTGCGTGTCGGTGAGGTTCACCGTTCTGTGGTGCGTCAGATAATGTGTAGCAGGGCGAGGTGGTGTTGAGTTTTTGCAGGAGTTCGCTATGTGCTCAGCACGGCGATGGAATACTCCCCGTTCAGTGCCTGATCAGCTCAGGATGAACGCCTCATTAATCGTGACGTGGCGTGATTTCTCCTTTTTTATTGCATCAGCCTGTTGTAAGGCAGTGGATTAAAAACCAGACCGGACAATTGTTCATCAATCAAACAAAATTGCAGTCTGTACGGGTCAATGGCTTATTTCGAGCGGTTTCATTGAGTAATTCGGGGTTCAAATGGGTCGTAAAGGCAGGCCAGACGTGCTCTGGACGTTGGCCGCTTAGCGGCGTCACTTGGTAATCGCTCCGCTTAAACGCAAGTGACGCCACGCGGTGTTCGGGACGTTTATTCGTGCGTTAATCAAAACGTGGATGAAGATCGTGCAGGGGTAAATTTAACGGTGAACGTGGTAGGAATACTGCTCTGCGTGAATGATAAGCCGGTGAGTCAAGAAACCGGATAACTTTCATCGCCAGACGATGGGTTATGTGCCTGACAATATCTGCTTCCAAAGGTGCGCAGATGTACCGCAATACTTGCTCTCCCTTTCAGGCTACGGGAGTTTTATTTCGCCACCCGAAGGCGATGGATCGTTATTGTCAGCAAAGATGTTATCGGTTGAAGAGAAAGGGGGCAAATGATTACTGCGATTGTTTTTTTAAGATTTTTCCTGAATAGCAAGAAAATCGAAACTCATCAATTAAATTAACCAATAACTCCGTATAATAGTCAAATTGAGTCTTTTTCTTTTTTATTTATAAATATTTTCAATGAAATGCCGATGGTTTATTAGTTTGAATATCTGCGCAAAGAAGGAGAAATATGAAAAACCGCAAGGAATCACTGTACCTGCAAGAACGCGCTTACCTGTGGGAGCTGGCTCAGCGCGTGATAAAAGAGTCCCCCCATTTAACAGACTTTCTGGCAACGGCTAATGATCCCGATATTCAACGTCTTTTTGAGGCGTTTTCTCTGCTGATTGCCCGTTTACGGGATAAACTGGAGGATGATTTCCCCGAAATTACCCACGGTATTCTGGCCCGTATCTGGCCGTTAGTGCTGTGCCCTGTTCCGCCTGCCACAATCCTGCAATTTTTCCCTACCGATGGTGAACATCAGGGCGCTGCGGATATTCCCAAGAGCACTGCTGTTTCTGCACAGACGGAGGAGCAATTACTCTCGTTCAAAACCTGCCGCCCGCTGCATATTGAGCCTTTAGTGGTGCGGGATCGCAGGGTGAAAAAAACCGGCACCCACAGTGAAATTATCCTGACCCTGTGTCAGACGGGAAGTGCTTCTTCGGTCTGGAAATGCGGAGCGCTCTCTTTTTTCCTTGGCACGGATACTGAGCAGGCGGCACAACTCAGCCTGTGGCTTGATCAGCATATCTGTGAGATGAGCGTCAGCGCACAGGGCGAGCAACGCAAGCTGAGCTGTTTTCCTTATGGCTGGCATGACCTGCTGGATAAGCCCATCCTGCCGATGAAAAACAACCCCTATACCGGCCTGCAAACGTTGGTTGAATATTATGCGCTGCCTCATCTGTATAATTTTGTCACGCTGGATATCAGCTGTGACCGCACGGAAATCCCGCTCAATGCGGACGGCACGTTTGAACTGATTTTTCGTTTTGAAGGCGAACTGCCGCTGGATGGTGTCGGTGATGCCTTTATGCTGGGCTGTGTGCCGGCCATTCATCTGGAAAAACAAATCAGCCCGCCTATTCAGCTGAGTGCCGAAAATCACTGTTATCCCTTGCTGCTGGGGGATTCCGTAAAATTGTTCCGGTTGCATGACGTTCAGGTAGTTCAACAACCCGATGATGACGCCCAACGGGGCATGCCTTACCGCTACCTGCCGATAGAGCAGTTTACGCCCGCAGCGGAACTGTTGGCCGGGGAAGAGCCAGATTATTTCTACTATCAGCTCCGCACCGAGCGTGATTTGCTGGATCGCATTCAACACCGGTTGCATTTTTTTGACCTGACAGGAAAACCGGCTCGCAACTTGCCTGAACTCGCGGTCGCCTGCGATTTCACGGGCTACCATGAACCCGCAATGGCACTGGCGCAAGGCAGCATCAGTGTGATGCAGGAGGGTTCGCCTTCGCATCTCAGCGTGCACAATATTACGCCAGTGACCCCCGATTATCCGCCGATGTTGCAGGATAACTCCGGCTGGCCGCTGCTTTCCTGCCTCGCCAGCCCACCGGTTTTGTTGTTTACCCCAGAAGGGATGCGCCATTTTCTTCGTCTGTTTAACCATTATGCCGAATTTAACCGCCCCCTGAGCCGCCATATCCAGCGCCATATCGACGGCATTATGCAAGTGGAAGAGAGCCTGATTGACCGGATAAAACTGGGCTGCCCTGTCCGTGGGCGTCTGCTGTCACTGACCCTGAACCCCGATTGTTACGCCAATCCGGGGGAGATGTACCGCTTCTGCCGCTTAATCCATGAGGCGATGGCCTGCTTTGTCAGTCAGTCTACCTTCGTCAAACTGGATGTCTCTACCCCGCACCAAAAAAATCTGTGGGAATTCAAAGAAGTCTATGGAGCACGCATGGAGATGTAATTGTTAAACCATCATGACAAGGAGCAAAATAGGATGAATATCATGAACGGGCTGACGGCGGCCAAAAGCGGATTACGCTTTACTTTTCAGATAGCGGGGCTGCCTGAATCCACCTTTGCCGTGGGGGAATTTTCCCTTCAGGAAGGGTTATCTGAACTGTTTACCCTCAATCTGACACTGGTTCAGTCCCTGCCCGATAACCCCTTTCGGCCGAAGCCGGAGATCGATTTAACCACACTATTGATGCAGGAAGCGGTGTTGCAGGTGTTTAACGGCGCAACGTTGCAACGCAAAATCACCGGCATTGTTTCCCACGCTGACTGGGCGGGCACCGACGGTAATAAAACCCTGTATACCGTAACGGTTCGGCCTGCCCTCTGGCGTCTGACACTTAATCAGGACAGTCGGATTTTCCATCAGAAAAATGTGCCTGCCATTCTCAATAGCCTGTTGAAAAAGCATAAAGTCCGTGCCGATTCGAAGCTCTACGATCCGCATCAGGACCGGGAATATGTGACCCAGAAACGGGAATCTGACTATGGGTTTTTCAGCCGATTGGCAGCGGAAGAGGGGGTCAGTTTCTGGTTTGAGGATGAAACGTTATTTTTCAGTGACAGCCATCTGGGGATGACGGCGGGACTGCCGTTGCTTTATCAGCCCCAGCCGGAAACCGCACACGGGGCAGATACCATTTATCAGGTACGACTGGGTGTCGGGATGAGTCCGCAACGCAGTTTCCATAAAGATTTCAACCCCGAAAACCCACGTTATCACCTTTCCCATATGCAGAGCAGCGAAGGTTTTCGGGATTTCGGCAGCAAAACCCCCTACACCGTGTTTGAAAGTTACGGGCGTTTTCAGAAAGATGCCGCCGCGAAACCGTTTCTCAAATACCGCCATGAAGCGCTGGATAACCAGAAAAAAACCGGCAGCGGCAGCAGTAACTGCATCAAACTGATGCCCGGCAAAATCTTTGAGATAAAAAACCATCCGCACACTCCGCTGAATGCCCGCTGGCAGGTAGTCGGTATCAGCCATCACGGGCGCTGCCCGCAAGCATTGGGGCACGACGGTGGTGAAGGCACAACACTCAGCAACCATTTCAGTTTTATCGACGGCCTTGCCGACTGGCGCCCGCCTTTTCACTACAAACCGTTGGCCGATGGCGATGAAACCGCGATGGTGGTCGGGCCGGAAGGGGAAGAAATTTTTGTCAATAAAGACGGCGCGATTAAAGTCCATTTTCACTGGAACCGCTATGACCCACCCGATGATAGCGCGTCCTGCTGGGTTCGCGTCGCACAGGGCTGGAATGGCAACGGCTTCGGTTTTATGGCGATCCCACGTATCGGGCAGGAAGTGATGATTTCCTATCTCAACGGGGATATCGACCGCCCGATTGTTACCGGCTGTGTGTATAACGGACTGAACCGCCCGCCGCTGGATTTACCGGCACAGAAAACCCGCACAACTTTCAAGACCAAAACCCATAAGGGCAAGGGCTTTAACGAACTGCGCTTTGAGGATGCCAAAGACAGCGAGGAAATTTATTTCCACGGCCAGAAAGATTTCACCGCCCATATCGAAAACGATGTCCTCTGGCATATCAAACATGACCAGAAACAACGTATCGATAACAACCGTTATCACGAAATCCTCGCCGATGATCATCATCAGGTGGCCGGTTCGCGCAAGATCACCACCGAAGGCGATGTCTCCCACCGGATTGCCGGCAGCCAGCATACCCAGACGGGCGATGCCACCGTGATTGACAGCGGGCAGGAAATCCACCTGAAAAGTGGCGGCAAAGTGGTATTGGAAGCCGCCTCGGAAATCACCCTGAAAGTGGGCGGCCATTTTCTCAAAGTCACGCCGGCTGGAGTTTTGTGCTCCACGATGAATGTCGGACAAGGTTCAGCAGGCAGTGGGCGCGGGCTGGCACTGCAACTGCCGGAAGGGGTGGAGCCGTTACCGATGGTGGAATTTCCGGTGCATCCTTATTGTCCGGAACTGGCACAACAAGATGTCAGCCCAGTGGTTAAGCCAGCCAAAAAGGAATAAAGATAACAATGGAAGAAACAATTATCGAAACGCCAATAAGCTGGCAGACATGGTTGAATGAGTCTCATGATGCACCCGTGTTTTTTATCCTCAACTCGCTGGCGAAACCCAATCCGATAGATTGCTTTTACCTTAATGATTGGGTCGAGGAGGCTTTTCCTCTGTATAGCGGCACACCGATGCACAAGATGCTGCAACAAAGCCCGTGGTTGGCGCAGGCTAAACCCCGCCAGTTATCCCAGATAGGCAGGATGCTGGATAGCCACACACTCAGTGACAATAGCTGGGGCTGGGCTTACCGAAGCCGTGCACCGTGGCAGGCTCAGCTTGCCCACTGGCAACGCCGCCAACAAGTGATGATGAATGGTGAACAGGTACTGTTCCGCATTATGGACGCCCGCGTTTTTGGCGCAATGATACCCGCTTTTACGCCCAGCGACTGGTCACTGATGCTGACACCGGTCACAGAGCTAATGATCGACACGCCAGAGCCGACACGGTTTGACCGCCCCGAAGACTGCACAGAGGGCAACAATGAAATTCCCTTTACACTCGGTGAACACCTGCTGGCCGTCTGGTTACGTTCGCCTTATGGCCTGAAAACGTTAACCAGTTCCCTTTATAACGATTTATGGGAAAACCACGGAGCAATGGCGAAGCAATGGGATCAACCAGAAGGCAGTTTAGAACCCCGGATTGAGCAGTGGCTGAGGCAAAAACTGGAAGCCGGGCAACGTATTGAAAAAATCTCCGGTCAGGATTATCTGCTGGTCATGGAACGAGAAAAATAACAGGGAGTACCTATTTATGAATAAGACTAATTCGGTTTATTGTCATAATTGTTCGGATCTGTTAAAGAACAAAATCGAAATTCAGCTTGTAGATGAATTCAATAAACCCATTTCTAATATGCCTTATATTTTAAAAAATAGAAAAGATGAGCGTAAGGGAATGACGGATGGAAATGGCATGATCCGAGAAGAAAATTTGTTGGCTTCTCCTTTGAGTTTATTCCTCAATGGGCAGAAACTTGCCGATGAAATGGAAACACGGCCATTACGAGTCTCTCGGGGTGAGCATAATTCAACAGTCAGGCCAGAAGCTGAATCCAAAGGTTGTTTTTATCGTTATGCTGTCATTGGTGAATTGTGTGACAAAGCCCCTGATATTGCAGAGTGGGAACAAGCTAAATTTGGGCTACCTTATTACCATTTTCCTAAAGAAGATGAATTTAACGGATTGGCGTTTTACTGTGAGGATTTTAATCAACGTCATGTGATTGAGGTCTGTCCGTTCAGAGCATGGTCTTTAATCCTGAAACATACACCAGACTACGATTTAGTGAATGCGTACAACCTGGGGCTAATGTCACTCTTGGTGTATAAGGATGAAGTGATGGTTGACCCGGATTCTCCTGATATTAAGGATATGAGGCCATTTATTAATACTCCCAATACGACCACTTCTTTTTTCTACCAGCAATGCTTTGATTTATCACAAGCCCCGATTATCAATGATGGTTCCATTTTTTCCGCGATTGTCAACGATGTCCCCTTTAAAGAACGTTATCGACCGGCTATATTCCTGGATGCTAAACAAGTGAAAACGCCTGAAACATTCGAGCATGATACGCAAATGTTTTTTGTTGAAAATGAAACGCAAATTATTGTGGCATGGAGGGGAACGGCAAGCTCGAGAGATGCGCTGACGGACGCGACTTATCGCCCCATTCCTTGCCCGGAGAATATTCTTCCCGGTGGAAAGGCCAAGGTTCATAAGGGCTTTTTAGACGCGTATCAGTGCATGGAGAAATATTTTGAAAAGAGAACGACAGAGATAAAAGAGAAATCACGCTCTAAAACTAAAAAGTTATATATCTGCGGGCATAGTTTAGGAGGGGCGCTCGCTTTATTACATGCCACAGAGCTAAGAGATAATAATCCCCTCCTTTATACTTATGGAATGCCTCGGGTTTTCACGAGAAGTGGAGCCAAGGCCTTAACATCATTGAATCATTTCCGGCATGTCAATGATGCCGATACCGTAACGAGCGTGCCATTCGATACCAATATGGATAACTGGTTATTTGACGTTTTTGGTCCATTCGGCCCCGTTTTTGGCTTTGTCTGGACCTTAGGCACATTACCCAGCATTCCAATACAAAAATCTCTCCCTGAGATGGGTGAAGTCTATTATCACCAAGGAAATACCGTGAGCTTCTTTAGGGCGAAACAAGTGGGTCAAGCAGAAGTCCCATGCAGGAATGACATCGGGTCTTGCGGTAAAATGGGGTGGACCATGCTTAATACCCACAAGTTTTATTTAGTGCCAAGCATAACTAGCTCTTTAGATGAAGAGCTAAAGAATGAACAACAGGAATATATGGACTCATTCAAGGGAGATAAATCTGTTATCGATAAAATTTTCCCAAAAGGGAATAATCCTGATTTAGATACGATTATAACGAGGTTCACAGACCACTCTATGGTCAAATATCAAGCCATTATAAATAATCAATTGCTCAGTTTCTTAGCGCCAACGAGAACGCCTAAGCGAATAGAGTCAAAAGAAGCATTTGTTGAAACAATGCATCATAAAGATGCCTATCCACCTAGTGCAAAACGTAACACCACCTTGATGGCACTCGAAAATAAACTGCACGATATTTTTAAACAAGATGTTGATCAAGATGAATTATTGAAACACGCTCTTGAGCGATACAAGGAAATCACCCATGAAATTGCTATGGAATAAAAGCGTATTATCCTCCCTGCTGGCTGTGTTTTTTATACAAGGCTGCGCGCAAAGCGGATCATTCTCTCCACCGATGAATGGCGAGAATATTCATTTTACGGCAACGATCCCTGATGAGTTGGAGGCCTTACCCATTTCAGCCATGTATCGTTCTAAAATTTGCCGCAAAGAACGTCGCAGCGCGAATATGCAGCCGTATTCTGTGCCGGGGTTTTATTATGCCACCTACCCGCTATCCATCGGTCAATCAAATCAAGTTGAGGCCAATGTCCCTAAGGAGGGGGGAGGGAAGTGTGATTGGAAACTGAGTAATATTACTTTCGAAGTGAAGCTGAAAGATACATCAACCATTGCGCCTCTTATTGAAAAAAATTTTGGATTTGATACGACATTTGTGATTGATGGTAATGCACCACAAGTATTTGATGGGGGATATGTAAAAAAAACAGGGGATTTAAATGAAGACATTATTCTATTTCCTTTACTCAGTGAGATGTTTTTAGGGGAAAGGTATAATCAATCATTTAAATTGGTAGGAAAATATGATGTTATGACCTATAAAATGAATAATGGTAGCAATATTCATCTTAATTTCTTATATGAAAAAAATTTTTTATCTCATTGGAATGGAGGGAAAAATCAGGATGCAGATACCTCACTGACTTATCCTGACGGAACAATCATATACAATGGTGATGTAAGTCCAGAGTTTGATAAATTAATGCGCATTTTTGAATCAAGAAACGGCAAATAAACTATGATGTCGTCATTCAGACTTAATCTGGCAGTCACCCACTTTGATTTAGGAGCTGTCAGATTAAGATGCAAGGAAATCACCCATGAAATTGCTATGGAATAAAAGCGTATTATCCTCCCTATTGGCTGTGTTTTTTATACAAGGATGCACGAGTGAATCATTCCCCCCGCCGATGAATGGCGAGAATATTCATTTTACGGCAACTCTTCCTGATGAGTTGGTTGCCTTACCCATTTCAGCCATGTATCGTTCTAAAATTTGCCGCAAAGAACGCCGCACCGCGAATATGCAGTCGTATTCTGTGCCGGGGTTTTATCATGCCACCTACCCGCTATCCATCCGTCAGTCAAATCAGGTTGAGGCCAATATCCCTAAAGAGGGAGGAGGGAAGTGTGACTGGAAACTGAGTAATATTACTTTTGAAGTAAAGCTGAAAGATACAGCAACCATTGCGCCTCTTATTGACAATAATTTTGGATTTGATACGACATTTGTTATTGATGGTAATGCGCCACAAATATTCGATGGGGGATATATAAAAAAAACAGGTGATTTAAATGAAGAAATAATTTTATTTCCCCTTCTAACAAAAAGCTTTTTAAGTGGCAATGAGACTTCATTTTACCTTATAGGGAAAGATGATCCGTTAACATATAAAACAGGATTAGCCAAAAATATTAACCTAAATTACACATATATAAAACAAATGCTTTCAATTTGGACTGGTAGAAAGAACAATGACAGGCCATTTATGACATATCCTAATGGCGATATTGTTTATGGCGAGGTTAGGCCTAAATATAAAATGTTAATGCGTATTCTTGAATCAAGAAACAGCAAATAGACTAAATGTAGTCATTCAGACTTATCTGACAATCCCTACTTTTTTTAGGGCCTGTCAGAGTAAATTAGGTTGAACGATACAAGGAAATCACCCATGAAATTGCTATGGAATAAAAGTGCATTATCCTCCCTATTGGCTGTGTTTTTTATACAAGGATGCACGAGTGAATCATTCTCCCCGCCGATTAATGGCGAGAATATTCATTTTACGGCAACGATCCCTGATGAGTTGGAGGCCTTACCCATTTCAGCCATGTATCGTTCTAAAACTTGCCGCAAAGAACGTCGCACCGCAAATATGCAGTCGTATTCTGTGCCGGGTTTTCATTATGCCACCTACCCGCTATCCATCCGTCAGCCAAATCAGGTTGAAGTCAGTGTCCCTAAGGAAGGAGGGGGTAAATGTGATTGGAAACTGAGTAATATTACTTTCGAAGTGAAGCTGAAAGATACGTCAACCATTGCGCCTATTATTGACGATAATTTTGGATTTGAGACGACATTTGTGATTGATGATAATGCACCACAAGTATTCGATGGGGGATATATAAAAAAAACAGGTAATTTAAATGAAGAAATTATTTTATTTCCTTTACTAAGAGAAAGGTTCTTTGGGAGGCATAGTCAATCATTTTATTTGGTAGGAAAATATGATGTTATGACATATAAACTGAATAATGGTAGAAAAATTCATCTTAATATCTTATATGAAAAAAAATTTTTAACTTATTGGCAGGGAGGGAAAAATAAGGATAGAGAAACATCACTGACTTATCCTGATGGAACAATCATATACAATGGCGATGTAAGTCCAGACTTTGATAAATTAATGCGTATTCTTGAATCCAGAAGCAGCAAATAGATTAAGATGTCGTCATTCAGACGTAATCTGACAGTTGCCCATTTTGATTTAGGAGCTGTCAGATTAAGATGCAAGGAAATTACCCATGAAATTGCTATGGAATAAAAGCGTATTACCCTCTCTGCTGGCTTTATTTTTCATACAAGGATGTGCGAGCGGATCATTCTCTCCGCCGATTAATGGAGAGCATGTTCATTTTACGGCAACTCTTCCTGATGAGTTGGTTGCCTTACCCATTTCAGCCATGTATCGTTCTAAAATTTGCCGCAAAGAACGCCGAACCGCGAATATGCAGTCGTATTCTGTGCCGGGGTTTTATCATGCCACCTACCCGCTATCCATCCGTCAGTCAAATCAGGTTGAGGCCAGTGTCCCTAAGGAGGGGGGAGGGAAGTGTGACTGGAAACTGAGTAATATTACTTTCGAAGTGAAGCTGAAAGATACATCAACCATTGCGCCTCTTATTGACGATAATTTTGGATTTAAAACGACATTTGTGATTGATGGTAATGCACCACAAGTATTCGATGGGGGATATATAAAAAAAACAGGTGATTTAAATGAAGAAATTATTCTATTCCCTTTACTCAGTGAGATGTTCCTAGGGGGGGAGAGTCAATCATTTAATTTGGTAGGAAAATATGATGTTATGACCTATAAAATGAATAATGGTAGAAAAATTCATCTTAATGTTTTATATGAAAAAGATTTTTTATCTCATTGGCAGGGGAGAAAAAATCAGGATGCAGATACCTCACTGACTTATCCTGACGGAACAATCATATACAATGGTGATGTAAGTCCAGAGTTTGATAAATTAATGCGCATTTTTGAATCAAGAAAC
>NZ_NIBV01000001.1:299346-301901 GCF_002632585.1 Xenorhabdus szentirmaii DSM 16338 | reverse complement strand
GAATCAAGAAATCACAAATAGGTGTGGATGTCATCATTCAGACTTAATCTGGCAGTCACCCACGTTGATTTAGGGCCTGCCAGATTAAGTTGAGATTAATACAAATTAATATGACGGTTATGGTGAATATTCCGGGTGTATAAAAAACCTTATTAAAGGAAAAACCATATCCCTATGGTAAATGGTAATAGAGGTAACAACATGGCAGGGAAAGCAGTTATTCTTTTAAATGATACCACCGATCACGGTGGCAAGGTGATTACCGCTATTGGTGGTTATACTTATCAGGGCGTACCTGTTGCCGGAGAGGGTGATTTGGTCTCTTGCCCAAAATGCGAGGGGACGTATCCGATTATCAAGGGAAGTGAATTATTAAAGTCTCAGGGTAAGCCGATTGCATTGGATGGTATGCAAACCTCCTGTGGCGCAAAACTGATTGCCAGCCAGAAAGATTTGCTTGTCATGGAATGATAGGTATTTTCTCCTGTTTAGAATGCCACTGACGCGCTGCGCTTGTCTTCTCCGTGTTAGCAGGTTAATTTATTAACCTGCTAACACGGAGAGCTGAAAAAACACCCGCCAGAAAAGAAGTTGACTCCTCACCTGCTCCTCACTTTTTATTTTCCTCACTGCAAAAACAGGTGAGGAATTGAGATTTATTTATCCTTAAAAATCAATTCGTTCTGTATTACTCACTTTTTCCGTATATATGAGAAAAGTGAGGAATACGGCGAGGTGCAAAATTCCGTTCCTCACGGCTCCTCACTTTCTGACTCACTTTTTAATCGTCATTGTTTTGGTTAACGATGGTGAGTTCCTGCCCGTTACGGGTAATCAACCTATCTTGCTCTAACTTGGTCAACCAACGGCTGAAATTCTTCACATTCACCCCCATCGCTTTTAAATCATTACGTACAAGGGCAATAGAGCAGGGTTCTTTCAGGGCAGTGCGCGACCGTATGCACTGCCACAATGCCGCGTGGTTATCGGTCTTATTGGCGATAAGTCCGGTTTCTTCCTCTTCAACCGGATCGCGCGGCCTGTCAATCAGCGTGAGTGATGTAATATCCTCACCCTCTTTATCGGTAAAGAGTTCAACTACGCGCAGGTCATAGGCTTTGGTGTCCGGCTCTTCGGCATCTTTCATTTTGGTACAGGTGATGACCAGTGCCCCGCCTTTTTTTCCTTCCCGGTTGATTTTATATTCAACATCCAGCGCAGCACGAAATGCACTGGAACCTCTTGCGCCTTTGCTTGCATCTTTGCCGGAATGGTGAACCACCAGAATGCTGGCTCCGGTTTTGGCTTTCAGTTCGTCACAGCCCCGGACAAAAGCACCCATATCTTTGGAATCGTTTTCATCAGCCCCACCAAAACAGTGGGCAAGGGTATCCAGAATAATCAGGCGCACAGGCATACCTGTTTCAGATTCAACCTGCCGGGCGGCAATCACCAGCTCATGCACTTCGGCGGGCGAGGCCGGAAAGACGGGCGTATTAATCAGATACATATTTTCAACGGTCTGGCCATTCACGATTTCCCATGCTTTGATGCGTCGTGGCACGCCGATCCCGCTTTCACCAACAACATACAGCAAGGAACCCTGAGCAACCGCTTTACCTGCCCATGCCTTACCCGTGGCAATATGACAGCCCCAGGCTCCCGCCAGAAAACTCTTATACGAACCGCTCGCGCCGTAAATGCTGCACAGGGAATGCGCAGGAATAATACCTTTAACCACGTAGTCTAACTGCGCATCAAATCCTGCCGAACCCACTGACAACGGTAACTTTGTTTTGCGTCTTGGGTAAATGCTTTCGATATTGCCATAACTGCGGCTTTCTATTGTGCGACGCTTCATTGGTTTCCCTGCCCGATATAACCCGTTACTGAATACCTGCTTTGCTGCTTCAAGGCCGTATTGCTGGCGATAATCATCCCAGTCGGCTTTATGCTCTGTCGGCGGTAACGTGATCCAGCCATTCACTGCAATAGCCGCTTTTTCTGCCGAACTTTTGCCGGTATTCACTTTCGGTTTACTGTTTTTATCCAGCTCGCCGGGGTGATGCCAGTCGTTATCGGCGGCAATAATGATTTTAGTGCCCGGCCAGCGTCCCCTGACTGACAGGGCAACGCAGAACAAATTGCCCGCATCCAGCACCGCGAGAACACTACCTTTATAAAGCTGATTAACCGTAAGTGCTGTGGCGTAACCTTCGGTAATAATGACCGTATCAGGGTGTGCTTCCAGCGCTGACAACGCGATAAACGCCCCTTTCTTCTGGCTGCCGGTGAGTAATTTTTTCTGCTTTGGGATCGAGACCCTGCGCCATCAGCTTTTTGGCTTCATCGCGTTTAGCCCGTGCATCAGCTAAAGACACAGCCGGATAGACACCGAACGCCAGACGGTCTTCTTTTTTATCGGTCGGGCGGTAATACTTTATGCGCCAGTATTTTGAGCCACGTGACGAGACTTCTAAATAGAGACCGCCGCCATCGGCGAGTTTGTAGGTTTTTTCTTTGGGTTTTGCAGTTTCGATTTGTCGTGCATTAAG
>NZ_NIBV01000001.1:0-299077 GCF_002632585.1 Xenorhabdus szentirmaii DSM 16338 | reverse complement strand
AACCACCGACACGGGGATTTTCAATCCCCTGCTCTACCGACTGAGCTATCCGGGCTAACGGGGCGCATTAAACCGTATTAGGCGCAATCCGTCAAACACTTTCTGCGAAAAAATGATGAAAATAGATTGTTTGCTGAATTTTCATACCATCATGGTGTAATTATTCAGCTTTGACTGCTTTTTGCTAACTTAATGCGCCATTTTTTCGGCATGTTGCAATAGTTAGAATGTCTTGTACCAACAGTTTTGCAGTGAGTACGTCATCAAGCTCTCTTTTCACCAGCAGTTTACTGAGGCAGCCTTCAAGGATGAGTTCCATTTGTTTAGCAACTTGTTCGTTATCGTCAATATCGAGTTGTCGCAACAGATCCACGGTGTAATGGAAAGAGTTCTGCTTTTGCAACTCGGCGAGTTGATGGATGGGATGTTCAGCATCAGGGAAAGCACTGCAAGCAGCAATGAATAGGCAGCCGGGATAGCGCCCATGTTGTACTTTTTCTTTCAATATATTGAAACGTGCCAGTAATTTTTGTTCAGGCGTTAAAAACTCGTCCAGCATTGTTTGGCGTTGCCAGATTTCAATTTGTTGGCCGTGATGGCGCAGGCAATCATAGAGCAAGGCTTCGCGATCAGGCCAAAAGTGTTTGATGTGGTCAATATTAAGTTCAAGGGGAGCTAAAAGCGTCTCCAAAGATGCAGATAAACCATATTTCTCCAGTGAATCCAAGACATGGCTAAGAACATTTTCACGTTGCACAGTGGCTCTCCTTCAGGATTATTGTTGTTGTGAGGTTTGTATACCCTTCGTCTTTTAAGTTGTCTCTTTGTTGGCTGCGCTCATTCACCCCGGCCCCCGTTTTTATAAATAGGCGGTTATCTATGCTCCCAAGGATGACTGAGAGGCTCCTGCCTCTTGACCTTTGGCTGGGCAAATTCGTTCCCGACGAATTTGTCATTCCCTGCCGCCGGGATGCAACTTGAAATCCATTGGGTGTAGTTGCTGTATGTGTTGGCTAAAAGTCGCTGCCTTCATGAATCCATTGACTCGAGAATGAGGCAATTCTTTTCCTTGAGTGTCAAAAAACAAGATAGTGGGAAGCCCCAATACCTTCAGCTCTTGTAATAATTCTTTTTGTTTTGGGCCATTATTTGTGACGTCGGCCTGTAATAAGAGAAACTGGCTCAATTGTTGCTGGACTTGTGGATCACTGAATGTGTATTTTTCAAATTCTTTACAGGCTACACACCAGTCAGCGTACAGATCCAACATTATGGGCTGATGGTGGTTTTCAGCCAATATCTGACTTAATTCCTGCCAATCACGGATTTGCCGGAATTCCAATGATACTTTTTGCTGTTCTGTTGCAGAAACCCCCCATGCCCAATCCTGCAAGGGCCGGGAAGCAATAAGGGCCAATGCCAGTAAGATTATCTGTAAGGTACGTATCCAGCCATTTTTGCTGTTTAAGGTTAATGCAAAGGCCCAAATGAGGAAGGCAATCGCCAGCATACTCCATAATCTTATGCCCCATATGTCACCAAGTACCCGTTCCAGCAGGAAGATCGGCAGAGCCAATATAACGAATCCAAAAACTTCTTTGACATATTGCATCCATGGGCCACTGCGGGGCAAAAGTTTGTGGCCGAATAATGTGACGGCAATAAGGGGAATTCCCATTCCAAGTGCATAAAGGTAGAGAGTCAGGCCGCCAATCCATGTATCACCGCTTTGGGCAATATAGAGCAGAATCGCGCTGAGGGGGGCTGTGGTACAGGGAGAGGCAATCAATCCGGCCAACGCGCCCATAATGAATACGCCAATGTAAGAACCACTTTTTTGTTGGTTGCTCCAATCCACCAGACGCGTCTGAACAGAAGACGGAAGTTGCAATGTGAATAACCCGAACATTGACAAGGAAAGTAAAATAAACAGGGCTGACAAGCCGACGAGGATATAGGGATTTTGCAATGCCGCCTGAAATTGTAACCCAGCCGCTGCCACGACCAATCCGAGCAAAGTATAAGTCAGTGCCATACCCTGAACATAACTCAGTGCGAGCCAAAAGATTCGCTTTAAGCTTTCAGGACGTTTCTGGCCCAAAATAATGCTGGAGATCAGCGGATACATGGGCAATATGCAAGGGGTAAAGGCAATGCCAATACCAATCAACAGCGCCCAAAGGGGAGAAAATGGAGCGTCATGAGAACGGGTCTGGCTCTCTTTTTGCTGCAATTTTTGCTGCAATGGTTGTTGCAGTGTCTGCTGCAAGGGCGCGGTAGCGGATACTTCTGTTTGTGGTGTCGTTACAGGGGATTCAGCAGCAACAGCATGTAATGGAACACTTAATGTTTCAGGCGGGTAACAGTAACCGGCTTCCGCACATCCCTGATAAATAACGTCAAGAGTCGCATCGTTGGTAGCAGACAGAATCGGGACATCAATATGTGCAGATTGAAAATAGACTTCGCTCTTGCCAAAAAACTCATCCTCATGCTCGACCCCTTCGGCATACGATATTTGACCGAGCGAGGCTTGAGCAGAGGTGATTTTGAACTGTTTTCGATAGAGGTAATAACCGGGTTTGATATCCCAAGTCAGTGTGAGTTTATTGCCTTGTTGCTGAAAATCAAACATGAATGCTTGATCAGCAGGAAGGTAGAGACTTTGTTTTTGTTGTTCAAACAGCGCGTTGGCCTGAATAGGAATAGGGGAAAGCGCAATACCGCTGAACAGTAGAAACAACATGAGGATTCGTTTCATCATAAGTTCTTTAACCTGCCTGTACTGTAGGTTTGATTTGTCGGGTTTATCGGAACATGCACTATAACCGATGATATCTATAGCAGAAAGTCAATTGATTAATATTAATACAGTGATGTTTTTTGAGAGGAAAAGATTTTTAAGCGGGAATGGACTTCAGGGGCCAGCAGACCTGTGCCCCTGAAATGAGTTAACAGTAAATTATAGAACCATACCACCAAACAGGAAGCCGAACGTGACGGCCAGAATAACGGCAATCGTACCCGGGATAAAAAATGGATGGTTGAATACAAAACGCCCGATTCGCGTGGTTCCGGTATCATCCATCTGCACGGCTGCAACCAGTGTTGGGTAGGTCGGCAGAATGAACAGGCCAGAAACGGCGGAGAAAGACGCAATCGCGGTTAACGGCGTGACATGCAGCGCCAGTGCCATTGGCATTAAGGCCTTCGCTGTTGCCGCTTGAGAATAGAGCAAGGCTGAACAGAAGAAAAAGATGACTGCCAGTAACCACGGTTGAGCATGGATCAGATTACCCGCTGTTTCTTTGATCCAGTCAATATTGGCTTGTACAAAAGTATCTCCCAGCCATGCAACGCCCAGAATACAGATACATGCACTCATGCCCGCTTTGAAGGTGCTTGAATTCAGGATGGTGTCAGTATCGACGGAACAGATCATCGTCGTGAGTGTGGCGACACTGAGCATGATAATCAGAATCGCATTGGTCGTATTCATTAAGGGTTTTTCAATCAAACCGACACTTGGGCTATTGATGACCGCATAGATGACAACACTGATGACGCCCAGCAAAAACAGCAGGACAGAAAGTTTTGCCTTGGGCTTGATTTGAATTTGACTGGCGCCGCGCATTTCAACCAAACCATCAGCAAGGCGTTTTTGGTAGGTTGGATCATTTGAGAGTTTGGAATCAAAGAGCCATGAAATGATAAATGACATCAGAATGATGGCACACAATGTTGACGGCAGTAACACCATGAGCAGATGAATGTAACTGATACCTTGCCCTTCCATGATGGATGCCATGTAAACAACCGCGGCAGAAATGGGGGAGGCGGTGATCCCTATTTGGGCAGAGACAACGGCGGTAGAGAGTGGCCGGCAGGGTTTGATGCCTTGTTCTTTGGCGACTTCGGCAATGACGGGTAATGTTGCCAGTGAGATATTCCCTGTACCTGCAAATAACGTGAGAAAATAAGTGACGATAGGCGCAAGGATTGTGATGTATTTAGGGTTTCTGCGCAGTAATTTTTCAGTTTGCTGGACGAGATAATCCAGTCCTCCTGCCACTTGCATTGCTGAGATTGCTGCGATAACTGCCATAATGATTGAGATAACATCAAATGGAATACTACCCGGTTTGACGCCAATGGCAGCAAGGATTAAAACGCCAAGCCCACCTGCAAAGCCAATCCCGATCCCTCCTAATCTTGCCCCCAGAAAAATGGCCAGCAAAACAATAGCCAATTCTACGGCTAACATGTTGCGCACTCCTTAGTTTATTTAATTTTATGAAAATCTATCGTTAATGATTTGTGTTTGCTGCAAATTAAAAAGGCACGCTTCCGGTTGGATTGCGTGCCTTAATAATTAAGACGACTTCGTTATTATAATCATTTAATTAGTCATCAAAACGTTTTGCTTTATAAGTTGGATGTTTTAAGTTCTCAACGGAGAAAATATCATCTAACTCGGTTTCACTCAGCAAGCCGCGCTCCAGTATAACTTCACGCACGCTTTTGCCGGTTTCAGCACAGATCTTACCGACGATATCACCATTGTGGTGGCCGATGAATGGATTCAGATAAGTGACGATGCCGATGGAGTTGAATACAAAGCTTTCACAAACTTCTTTGTTGGCAGTAATGCCGTTAACGCATTTTTCAACCAGATTGCGGCATGCATTGCTCAGGATAGACATTGATTCAAACATCGCCTGTCCAATAGCAGGTTCCATTACGTTAAGCTGCAACTGACCTGCTTCTGCGGCCATTGTGATGCAGGTATCGTTACCAATGACTTTGAAGCAAACTTGGTTAACCACTTCTGGCACAACTGGGTTGACTTTAGCTGGCATGATAGAAGAGCCTGCCTGCAATTCTGGCAGGTTGATTTCATTCAAGCCTGCACGAGGGCCGGAAGAAAGCAGGCGCAAGTCGTTACAAATTTTGGACATTTTAACGGCCAGACGTTTCAGGGCACCGTGAACCATGACATAAGCGCCACAGTCAGAGGTTGCTTCGATCAAGTCTTCTGCCGGGACGCAAGGTAAGCCGGTAACTTCCGCCAGTTTTTCAACAACCAGTTTTTGGTAGCCTGGTGCGGTGTTCAGGCCAGTACCGATTGCGGTTGCGCCAAGGTTGACTTCCAGCAACAGTTCCGCTGTCCATTTGATGTTTTTGATTTCTTCTTTCATCAACATGGAGAAAGCACGGAATTCTTGGCCCAGGGTCATTGGAACGGCATCTTGCAACTGGGTACGGCCCATTTTCAGGATGTCGTCAAACTCAACGCCTTTTTTGTCGAAGCCTGCTTTCAGCAGTTCAATGGAATCAATTAATTGAATCAGAGAGTTATAGACAGCGATACGGAAGCCGGTAGGGTAGGCATCGTTGGTTGACTGGCTTTTGTTCAGGTGATCATTTGGGTTCAGGTACTCATATTCGCCTTTCTGATGCCCCATCAATTCCAGACCAATATTTGCCAGTACTTCATTGGTGTTCATGTTCAGTGAAGTGCCTGCACCACCCTGAAAAACATCAACAGGGAATTGATCCATGCACTTACCTGTGTTCAGGACTTCATCACATGCTTTAACAATGATGTCCGCAACTTTGCCGGGGACAGTATGGAGTTCTTTGTTTGCCAGGGCTGCAGCTTTTTTAACCATAACCATGCCACGGATGAATTCAGGGACATCGTTAATAGTACGGTCACTGATATAAAAATTTTCAATCGCACGTAGAGTGTGAATACCGTAGTAGGCTTCAGCAGGGACTTCTCGTTTACCTAACAGGTCTTCTTCGATACGAACGTTATTTGACATGAGAACCTTCTTTAAATTGGATACGTTTTTACTGTTCTATTATGTACTTGTTGAGTATTGATGCTGCCGTCAACAACTATCCTGATATTAACCATTTATCATGGAATTGTTGGGGCGCGATCATATGTGGATTTACTAGAAATGCCTTGAACTTGGATCACTTTATAGTGCTATTTTATTAATGAAATTATATATATGTGACTGAGGTCACGATTACAGAGATTAAAAGTCAAGTTTCCGAAGTATTGAAAATTGTTATTATTATCCCCACATAATGTGGTTGTGGACTAAATCATAAAGGAGAACCACGTGCGTTGGCTCCCACTTATCTTTATATGCTTGTTGGTTTACATCGAATCTGTTCTGTTTGTGCGAATTGCCTCGGAAGTCGGTGTCTTGCTGACGTTAATCTTGGTTATTCTGACCTCTTGCCTTGGCATTTCACTTGTGCGCAATCAAGGCATAAAAAACTTTTTGGCAATGCAGCAAAAAATTGTGGCAGGTGAAAGTCCTGCGGAAGAAGCTATCAAAAGTGTTTCTTTGGTTATCGCGGGGTTTTTGCTGATACTGCCCGGCTTTTTCACCGATTTTCTCGGTTTATTGTTATTACTGTCCCCGGTACAAAAACTACTGACAGCAAAATTATTGCCTCACATTAAATTTTATCGCCCGAACATGTTCAATGGCTCAGATGGCGGCAATCGTAGCCAGGGTGGGCAAACGTTCGAGGGCGAATATGAGCGTAAATCGGATAAGTCTCCTCATACCCTGAATGACCATCAGTCCGATGAACAAAAAGGTAATGGCAATGAACACCGCAAATAATAATGATTACTTCGGTTAATATTTCAATAGGTAAAGAAAAAAGCAAAATATTTTTTGCTATTGCCCCCTTGAAGTGCTGATTTTTAGCCCCAATCTGTAGCTTCATGGTACTGGTTCTATTGGATTCTGGTATCAATCCTCTTACCTGATATGGACTTTATTTATAGGAGATCTCTCAATGAAAATTCGTCCATTACATGACCGCGTTATCGTCAAGCGTACAGAAGTTGAATCTAAATCCGCTGGCGGAATTGTTCTGACTGGCTCTGCTGCGGGCAAATCTACCCGTGGGGAAATTCTGGCAGTTGGCAATGGTCGCATCCTTGAAAATGGGGAAGTGAAGGCGCTGGATGTAAAAGTGGGTGATACCGTCATTTTTAATGAAGGTTACGGCGTTAAAACAGAAAAGATCGATAATGAAGAAGTATTGATCATGTCTGAAAGCGACATTCTGGCAATTGTTGAAGCGTAATTGAATCTCTTACGCTAGATCTTCTTAATTGAACGAATTTAAAGGAAAGGCACAATGGCAGCTAAAGACGTAAAATTTGGTAATGATGCTCGCAGCAAAATGCTGCGCGGTGTGAATGTACTGGCCGATGCGGTTAAAGTTACTCTGGGTCCTAAAGGCCGTAACGTAGTTTTGGATAAATCTTTTGGTGCACCAATCATCACTAAAGATGGTGTATCCGTAGCACGTGAAATTGAATTGGAAGACAAATTCGAGAACATGGGCGCTCAGATGGTTAAAGAAGTTGCCTCCAAAGCCAATGATGCTGCGGGTGATGGCACTACTACTGCAACCGTACTGGCTCAAGCTATCGTCACCGAAGGTCTGAAAGCTGTTGCTGCGGGCATGAACCCAATGGATCTGAAACGTGGTATCGATAAAGCCGTTGTTTCTGCTGTTGAAGAACTGAAAAAACTGTCCGTACCTTGCTCTGACTCCACTGCAATTGCGCAGGTTGGTACAATCTCTGCTAACTCCGACGAAACTGTAGGTAAACTGATCGCAGAAGCGATGGACAAAGTCGGTAAAGAAGGTGTTATCACCGTTGAAGAAGGTACTGGTCTGGAAGACGAGCTGGATGTTGTTGAAGGTATGCAGTTCGACCGCGGTTACCTGTCACCTTATTTCATCAACAAACCTGAATCAGGTTCTGTTGAACTGGAAAACCCATATATCCTGCTGGTTGACAAGAAAATCTCCAACATCCGTGAACTGCTGCCAGTTCTGGAAGGTGTGGCAAAAGCAAGCAAGCCTCTGATGATCATCGCTGAAGACGTAGAAGGCGAAGCGCTGGCAACGCTGGTTGTCAACAACATGCGTGGTATCGTGAAAGTGGCTGCGGTTAAAGCACCTGGCTTCGGTGACCGCCGTAAAGCAATGCTGCAAGATATCGCTACTCTGACCAATGGTACTGTTATCTCTGAAGAGATCGGTCTGGAGCTGGAAAAAGCAACGCTGGAAGATCTGGGTCAGGCTAAGCGCGTTGTTATCAACAAAGACACCACAACTATCATTGATGGCGTTGGTGAAGAAAGCGCGATTGCTGCTCGTGTTACTCAAATCCGCCAGCAAATCGAAGAATCTACTTCTGATTACGACCGTGAAAAACTGCAAGAGCGTGTTGCTAAACTGGCAGGCGGTGTTGCTGTAATCAAAGTGGGTGCAGCGACTGAAGTTGAAATGAAAGAAAAACGCGCCCGCGTTGATGATGCACTGCATGCAACCCGTGCGGCAGTAGAAGAAGGCGTTGTTGCTGGTGGTGGTGTTGCGCTGGTTCGCGTAGCTGCTGCTATCACTGAGCTGACTGGTGACAACGAAGATCAGAACGTGGGTATCCGTGTTGCACTGCGTGCAATGGAAGCGCCAATGCGTCAGATCGTTGACAACTCAGGTGAAGAGCCATCCGTTGTTGTTAACAACGTGAAAGCCGGTGAAAACAACTACGGTTATAACGCTGCAACTGAACAGTACGGCGACATGATCGACATGGGTATTCTGGACCCAACCAAAGTAACCCGTTCTGCACTGCAATTCGCAGCATCTATCGCTGGTCTGATGATCACTACCGAAGCCATGGTGACTGACCTGCCTAAAGATGACAAAGCTGACTTAGGTGCAGCTGGTGGCATGGGTGGTATGGGCGGAATGGGCGGCATGATGTAATGCTGTTCATCCTGCCGATGGAATTATCCATCCGATAGGGTAAAAACTTTGAAGGCGAGCAGAAAACACTGCTCGCCTTTTTATTTTTTTATCTTAATTGGATTCAAAAGGGTATATTTATCATCGCGGTAGAAATTCCTGTAACCAATGAGGAAAGATATGCGAATTAAACTTTGGCTTGGTGTGTCAGTATTGTTGCTGGCAGGTTGTACGACAACGCATGAATTAACTTCTGCGGGCGCTAATGTGCGTTTTGTGGATGCTCAGCCCGGCAGCGATTGCCAGCAATTAGGTGAGGTGGTTGGCATTCAAAGTAATTGGTTTAACAGTGCTAGCAATGAAAGTAGTTCTATGCGCAGTGCTGCCAATGACTTGCGTAATAAAGCGGCTGAAATCGGTGGAAATGTTATTTACGGTGCAAATAGCCCGTCAGAGAATCTGTTGGCGAGCTTTGTTCCCTTGGACAGCAAAATGACAGGACAGGTTTATAAGTGCCCTTAGCCACCAGTAAGGTAGCTCCGTAAATGAGCCGGGGTTGCATAGCCAGTTTGGGCAATGCTCAGAAAAAACGTGACGAAACTTTTATGCTGCGTATACGTTTGGCTTCTGTGCGCTGCCCATCCCTGAAAGTTTTCAATGATGGGTAATCAATGGGGAATCGTTTTTATATCCTGCAATACTGAAAGATATTATTGACTGATCCCTAAATCTAAAGGTGTTTTGCTTGGTTCTCCACCAATTTCCCGCGTCAGTTGAGGAACTAAATAACCTGATACTTTTGTCAATAATTCCCGCATGATAGCTTTAGCCTCTTCATCACTGACAAGGAAATGGGCTGCACCCTGAACTTTATCCAGAATATGAATGTAGTAGGGCAAAATACCTGCATCGAATAATGCGTTACTTAAATTAGCCAGTGTATCTGCATTATCATTGATATCACGCAACATGACGCTCTGATTCAGGAGTGTCACACCCGCTTGCTTCAGGCGCTCCATGCTTTTTCTGAATGTACTGTCAATTTCATTTGCATGATTAATGTGAGTCACCATGATGACTTGCAAATGGGACTGGGCTAAACGGTTACACAGTGAAAGCGTGATTCTGTCAGGGATAACCACGGGCAAACGACTGTGGATCCTCAATCGTTTAATGTGTGAAATTGATTCAATGCGGCTGATCAACCAGTCCAGTTCATTATCTTTAGCCATGAGAGGATCTCCTCCAGAGAAGATAATCTCATCTAATTCAGCATGTTGACTGATATAATCGAGCGCGGCACTCCAATTGCCTTTATTGCCTTTATTGTCTTCATAAGGAAAATGGCGACGGAAGCAATACCGACAATTAACCGCACACCCTCCTTTGACCAGCAGCAGCGCGCGGTTGTTATATTTATGCAATAGTCCGGGAACGACGCTGCGTTGTTCATCCAGCGGATCAGTGGAAAATCCCGGGGTGACAGTAAACTCTTCCTGTGCAGTCAGAACTTGTAATAGCAAGGGATCGCGGGGATCACCTTTTTTCATTCGTGCCACAAATGCTCTTGGAACACGCAAAGGAAACAGGCGCTTTGCCTCGTTGCCTTCTTTGAGCTTGGCGTGTGTGTTTAGGGACAACAGTTGCAACAATTCATTGGGATCGGTAATAACATCCGCAAGTTGTTGTAGCCAGACTTCTCTGACAGGGTGAATGTGGGTTATAATGTGTGCCATTTTTTTGGCTATGCCATTTTGTTAAAAATTAGAGGATCTCCATGGCTACTTATAGTACCAATGAATTCCGTTCAGGTCTTAAAATCATGTTAGATGGCGAGCCGTGCGCTATTCTTGACAGTGAATTTGTTAAACCAGGTAAAGGGCAGGCGTTTGCCCGTGTTCGTCTTCGTAAACTGATTTCCGGTAAACTGCTGGAAAAAACTTTTAAATCAACCGATTCCGCTGAAAGTGCAGATGTCATGGATATGAACCTGACTTATCTGTACAACGACGGTGAATTCTGGCATTTCATGAACAACGAAACTTTCGAGCAGCTGGCTGCGGATGAGAAAGCCGTTGGTGACAATGCAAAATGGCTGATTGATCAGGCAGAATGTGTTCTGACTCTGTGGAATGGCCGTCCTATCGCTGTGACCCCACCAAACTTTGTTGAACTGGAAATTGTTGAGACTGACCCAGGTCTGAAAGGTGATACTGCGGGTACTGGCGGCAAACCAGCAACGCTGAGCACTGGTGCGGTAGTTAAAGTACCCCTGTTTGTACAGATCGGTGAAGTCATTAAAGTTGATACCCGTTCTAACGAATACGTTTCTCGTGTAAAATAAACGCGTTTTCTATTCTAGAAAAACTGCAACCTCTTCGTCTAGGGGTTGTAGTTTTGTTGTTGTTATCGACTACGTTATCATTCTTGAAGTTATCAAATCGCATCACTATAATTTAGCCTCATTTCTTATCGTGGTTCGGGACGACCCGGATACACGCCATCTTATTGGGGACGGCCCCACAGACCATCAGATAAAGGGAAAAGCATGTCTTGGTTAGTCCTTCTTATTGCTGGGTTGCTGGAAGTTGTATGGGCGGTAGGCCTCAAATATACCCAAGGTTTTTCACGTTTAGCACCAAGTTTAATGACCCTCGCCGCGATGGCCGCCAGTGTGGGGTTATTGGCCTATGCCATGAAAAGTTTACCGACAGGCACTGCATATGCCATGTGGACAGGAATTGGTGCAGTGGGAACGGCAATTTTCGGCATCATGGTACTGGGAGAATCCGCTAATTTTGTCAGGGTCCTGAGCTTGGGGTTGATTATCTTGGGCATTATTGGCCTGAAATTAGCGAGTTGATCAATGAACCCAGCATTGTGCTGGGTTCTATTTATCACTATTTTCCTTCATATCGAGAAGGCCAGATCTCTTCTGGCGATAATTCCAGTGCTGCCGCAATAATGCGTTCCCCTTTGGGCCAATGACGTTGTAATGCATTGGCAAGGGTGGATGATGCCAGTCCTGCTTTTCGTGAGACTTCTGACAATGTTGTTCCACGTTTTTTCAATTCGGCGATGATATCGGCAGAATGCCAGTCTTGTTTTTCCATTCTCAAGCTCTCCAATTATCTATTATTTTTTCAATTAAAAAGTAATTCGTTAACAAGTAGACTATAAGTCACACATGATAACATAGTTCAGATTGAAACGTGACTTATAGTCCGTGGTCGGATAAGTAACACGAATCGATACTTATCGGATGAAAAAATCTAAAAACATCAGATCCCTTTTTGGACAAAGAATTAGATATCTCAGGAAAGAATCAGGGATGTCACAGGAGGCTTTTGCCGATAAATGTGGATTGGATCGAACTTATGTCAGCGGCATAGAACGCGGCGTCAGAAATCCTACCTTAGAAATCATTTATGTCATTGCTAATGGATTGCAGATTGAATTGAATGAATTGTTCAATTTTGAAACAACACATCCTCCCCATTAAAATCAGATGATTTTATCTATTTTTCTGCCGTCACTTCGCTTCTGGCATGGTATGTCAGTGTATCTTCCTCGCCTTTTAAATTGCAGGATTGCGGGTTATGCGACTTGATTTTTTACAGCGGCACGCCAGTGATCGTTGCGTTGCAATTCGAAATCCATTAGGTATATATTCTATTTTTAAATATGATATTTGTTTTTTTTATAGGCTCATGCTGGATGAAGTACGCTAAGGAATGAGCTTTGATGAAATATCAGCCGGAAAAAAGATAATGTCATTGATTCCTGAGATTGTGACCGGCGCCTTTGTTGGTTTGATTATCAGTACAACTGGTGTGGGTGGAGGCGTGATAGTCTTGCCGATACTGACCTATTTCTTTGGGTTGGATGCATTGTCTGCGGTTGCTACCGCCAATCTTCTTTCGATGCTCATGAAAATATCATCTTCCTATATGCACTTTCGCATAGGAAATATCCCGCTATTTCAGTCTGTCGTGATCTTGCTGATTATGCTGCCCGGTACCGTATTGGCAAGTTATGGGGTCACAATACTGAGTCATTTGAGCCATTACCAAATGCAGCTTGAATGGGGGATCAATTTGTTGGTTGTCTTTGCCATCTTATTTTCGCTGTATCTTTTTTACCATCAAATAAGGCAGACACCGAAGCCTGACAGTCATGGCGGCTTGCAATCAGGGTGGGTTAAGTCACTCTTGTTGCCCGCAACAGGGGCCGGGTTAGTATTGGGTGCAACCGGTGTTGGTGGTGGCGTGGTCGTGTTGCCGCTGTTGCTGCGTTATACACAGATGAATATCAAACAGGCGATTGGCGTTTCTCTGTTTGTCACCATGATATTATCCGGCTCTTCGGCATTTGCTTATGCCTACGGCGATCACACTCATTGGAAATTGGCTGTAATGCTGTTCATGGGTTCTCTGCTGGCGATTCCCTTCGCTAAATATTTAATGAAATGCTTGCCTGACAACGTGTTTCAGTATGCAACATTCTCCCTGATATTATGCAGCGCGGTGTTAATGGGAATACGGCTCATTGAGTAGTTTCCCATGCTAATAAACCCATAAAAGGTGAAAGACCGGTTTCAAAGATCTAAAGAAGATGCATTACCCGTTGGTTTCGCCGATATTTTTCAGGGCATCAATCACTAATTGCCAAAATTTTGTCTGATCCAATTTAACGGCAACCTGAGTATGGCAATCTTCCGGTATAGGGTAACGGAAATCTGCAACGGTCATGCCTGTTGTTAACGCGCCTGCCAGCTCGATATTGACGGGGACTTTTTGCGTCGTCATTACGGTGGGATCAATAACATAAGCGACAGCGCAGGGATCATGTACCGGAGGGTAATTGAACCCCTGATTCTGGCGATATGTTTCTCCATAGAATTCCAGGGCATCTAAAACAAATTTAGCAGGGCGTGTTTTTATCCGGGAAATTGCTTCAATGACATCAGGCGTTGCTTGGGCTTGATGGGTAAGATCTAATCCGACCATCGTCAGCGGCCATTTTTCATTGAAAACAATGTGCGCGGCTTCCGGATCGATAAAGATATTAAATTCCGCAGTGGCACTTCGGTTACCCTTATGATATCCCCCGCCCATCAGGACAACTTCTTTCACCCTTTCAACAATGTGTGGCGCTTTTCGGACTGCCATTGCAATATTCGTTAATCCCGCAGTGGGAACCAAGGTCACACTTTTGGGGGGATTTTCCATAATCACATCAATAATGAGATCAACTGCGTGACGGGCATCTAATCTCATTGATGGATCAGGCAGGGTTGGGCCATCCAGACCTGTTTCACCATGAATATCGGGGGCAGTTTTGATTTCCCGTACAAGTGGCCGGTGACATCCGGCAGCAAAAGGAACATTGTGGATGTTAGCGATGCGGGCAATGCAGAGTGCATTACGGGTAACTTTATCCAGAGTTTGATTGCCGGCAACGGTTGTTACAGCCAAGAGTTCAATATTAGGGTTGCCGTGAGCAAGCAGCATCGCAATGGCGTCGTCATGCCCAGGATCACAATCAAGGATAATTTTCTTGGGTAACATACAGGTTCCTTTTTGTTATTAAATGAAAATATCTGTTTTAAGAATAATTCACTGTCAGAAAAATTCCTCAGCAGGCCATCACAAAATAGCAATACAAAAAATATCAATTATTAATGAGCGACTCATTAATTGTGATTTAATTAACATATAAACAGTAAATGGTTTGAGCATTTCATGTACATATGATTCATATATGATTAAAACAAAAAATAAATGAATAACCGTTATTTTTATTTTTCATTAACTTGTTAATATGACTCTTGGATTTCTTTACTGGCACATTTAGCTAACCAAATATTCAATGGATATGATAAATGCCCTTGTAACACAGTCTGATAAGGCAATTGGCTGTGGTTATCAAGGGGTGAATAGATGCTCACGGGGTATAACATGAATAATCAAATAGATTCATTAACATACTATGCGGCAACTAAGAAATATGATCTGCGCTTTCCTATCTTGAAAGAAGATCTTGATGTTGATGTTGTTATTATTGGTGGCGGTTTTTCCGGCATCAATACAGCACTGGAACTCGCTGAAAAAGGCATCACCAATATTGCGATCTTAGAAGGCCGGACATTGGGATATGGCGGTACAGGCCGCAATGGTGGGCAGGTTATGACAGGGATTGGTCATGATATAGAAAGGATCAGGCGTCATGTCGGTGACAAAGGTCTGGAAACCATATTTAAAATCAGCAACCTGGGTGCAGGGATCATTCGGGAGCGGATCGCCAAATATGATATTCAGGCTGATTTCTGTCGGGGCTATGCCTATCTTGGCTGGAATGCACGTCATGAAAAAACATTGCAGAGTTGGTTGAAAGAGTTTCGCTCGGCTTTACCGGATGAAGAAATTGAACTTTATACGGGTTCTGATGTTAAAAAAGTCATCGGCTCAGAACGCTATACCAGTGCATTAAAGCATATGGGAGGCGGGCATGTTCACTCACTGAATCTGATGTTGGGTGAAGCCAAAGCAGTGTCAGAATATGGCGTCAAGATTTTCGAAAACAGTCAGGTTTTGAATGTGGAATATGGCCCAAGAGTGACAGTGCGCACAGCTATGGGATCTGTCCGTGCCAATAAAATGTTGTGGGCATGTGATTCATTCCTGAACGGGCTTGAACCCACGATTTACAGAAAAACGATCAATACGTATGCCTTCCAGCTAATGACAGAAGAACTGTCAGATGAGCTTATCGAAAGGATCAGCCCGATCCGCGGAGCATACAGCGATATCAGTCCTATCATCGACTACTACCGTGTGACCAAAGAAAACCGCCTGTTATATGGCAGTGCGACACAGTTTATTGAATATATGCCTGCCGATTTAAAAGCATGGAACCGCAATATCATGCTGAAAACGTTCCCTTACCTGAAAGATGTAAAAATAGAACTGGCATGGGGCGGCCCAATGGCTTGCAGCGTTAATTTATTCCCGCAAATTGGTTCTCTGCCTGATCATGATAATGTGTTCTATGTGCAGGGATATTCAGGTTTTGGTGTAACACCGAGCCACATTATCTGCAAAGTTTTGGCTGAGGGCATGAGCGAAGGCTCTGATCGCTACTCGCTGCTGAGTTCGATCCAACATCTGAATATTATTGGGAAAGATGAATTGAGGCATGTCCTTTTATCTGCCGGCAAGATTTGGCATCAGGTTTCGGGTTACTGGATGGGACGTCTTTAATTTTATCTCTGTTTAGCATTTTTTCTTCTCTTTGTTTTTGAACGGTAAATATTGAAAGGTGAAAGTCATGATAAAGCCATTGATGCTAGATAACTCACTTCCTGAATTAATGCCAATCGGCAGTGTCACCAATCTTGGTTCTGTTGTCGTGGAAGGTGATCCACAGGCGAGTGGGGCAATGATCCACGGAGAGCCAACGGATAATCTGACTTGCGGTATTTTTGCCTGCACTAAAGGTAAATTCAAAATGACTTATCCCTTTGATGAAATGGCAACAGTTCATGAAGGCTCAGTGAAATTGACGGATGTTAAAACTGGCGTGGTGGTTGAATATCATAAAGGTGATTCGTGGTTTGCGGCGAAAGGAACTGAAGTCTTGTGGGACATCACGAGTGAGCGCTTCGTCAAACATTATATGGCCTGTATCAATGGGTAACTGTCTGGCTAAACAAGGGAAAAGATGATGAGTGAAATTAATTTGCTGGAGTCCGTTACGGCTTTTTTACAACGTACTCACGGCCACTATATTAATGGAGCCTCTGTTTTTGGTCAGGGAAATAAAACCTTCTCTGTCGTTAACCCGGCTTCCGGTGAAACCATCGCTACGGTCAATCAGGGTGAAGAGGCTGAAGTGAATCAGGCGATGCAGGCTGCATCAGAGGCTTTTCATGGAGTCTGGGCGCAAACTTCCCCTCTGGAACGGGGAAACTGCCTGAATCGATTGGCTGATTTACTGCAAAAAAATAGTGAGGAATTAGCCCAACTGGAAAGCGTATGTTCCGGTAAACCCATTCAATTGTCCCGCATACTGGATGTGGGAGCATCTGCTGATTATCTGCGTTATTTTGCCGGATGGTCGAGCAAAATCAGTGGCGAAACCCTGAATGTTTCATTGCCATCACTCAAGGGGGAGAAATATACCGCTTTCACCCGCCGTGAACCCATTGGTGTCGTGGTCGGAATTATTCCGTGGAATTTCTCCATCATGATTGCTATCTGGAAACTCGGGGCCGCATTGGCCAGTGGTTGTACGATAGTGCTTAAACCCAGTGAATATACCCCCGTAACCCTACTCCGTGTTGCTGAATTGGCAAAAGAAGCGGGTATCCCTGATGGCGTCATCAATATTATCAATGGCTCAGGCAGACATGTTGGCTCATCTTTGATTCATCATCCTCAGTGCGCCAAAGTCACTTTTACCGGCTCCATTCCAACAGGGATAAGTGTTGGCAAGTCGGCGTTGGAGCAGGGGTTGAAACGCACGACATTAGAACTTGGCGGGAAGAATGCAGCTGCTTTTTTGGCGGACATGAGCGTTGAAAAAATTGTCGATGGTATATTAGAAGCAGGATATGTGTATCAAGGACAAATCTGTGCGGCTGCTGAACGTTTCTTCATTCCTTCTGTGCATATGGAAGCGGTTCTGCAATTGCTCTCTGAGCGCTTATCAGCTATGAAGATAGGCTCCCCTCTTGATGAATCCACAGAAGTAGGGCCACTGGCAAATCGGGAACATTACGAAAAAATTCTCTCTTTATTTGATAAAGCGCGCCAAGAGGATTGTGAAATTGTCTATGGAGGCTATGCGCTGGAAAGGGCGGGGTTTTTTGTCGCACCGACGATCGTGAGGGCAAAGAGCACCGAAGACGCGTTAATGAAAGAAGAGACATTTGGGCCGATTGGTACGTTCCTCAGTTACGAAGATGAGGAAGAGTTAATTGCCATGATGAATGCGACACCATTTGGCTTGTCTGCCAGCTTATGGACGAATGACCTGAGCAAAGCAATGCGGATGATCCCGCGTATTGAAGCGGGTATTTTGTGGGTCAATATGCATACTTTCTTAGATCCTGCTGTCCCGTTTGGTGGTATGAAATCTTCAGGAATTGGCCGTGAATTCGGTAGTGCTTTTATTGAGCATTATACGGAACTGAAATCAGTGATGATGCGCTATTGATAGTAACAATTTAGTCAGCAAGCTTCTTATTTCAGGGAGTTTGTCTCAGTTTTTACAATTTAGCAAAATCCGCCATAATCCCTCGCCCAATGCGGGCGGGGATATAAGGCGGAAAGCCCGAGGGGTTTTAAAGAGCAATCAGGCGGTGATCAATCTGGATATCGCTTTTTCCCACTTCTTCAACCCGAAGCTGAAAGCGGGGCTCCCGAGTTTCAATTCAAGAAGTGCAGCCTCATATTCTGATTTAACCGTTAATATATTTTTCTTTTCCGGTACTGATCAGTACGGCATTGATCCCTCATTTATCATTGGGGCGGGATCGTGGAATGTATAGTTATTGCGTGCCAATCTTTCGACTAACCGACTCATCAAGCTTTGATTCACATTCAATAGATTCGCGAATTCCTGCATCCGCAACTCACCTTCGTGGGGAGTTGGAGAGAAGGTGCAATGCCCTATATTCAGACATGCGAATGTTATGTTTGTTATGAAGACGTTTTGCCACAAAATTTTTGGTTGAATCAAAAATATGTTGGAGTTTATGTCATATGGGTAATTGAGGACTCATTAGATAAATACCTTAAAAGAATGCAGGCATATGCTTTATCTCAAATGCTGTAATTATATACAAGTCTAATCATTGGATCTTCTCCCTGTTTTGAAGGTGGTAAAGCCTGAGGGATAATCAATAATATTATCTATTATCAAGTAATTATATTGATTTTATTGAGGTGGTGGCTTGCTTTTTTGTGTGTGTTTTTTGTTATTACCATGTAGTGATAAGTTCAAATAACTATTATTTGGTATATCAATAATCCTTATAGTTTAAGATGATAATTTCTTTTGCTTTATCTGATTACAAGGAAACTCTATGTCGCGTACATATCAAAAAAAATTGCTTGCTGCTGTGGTCACTACATTGATGTTGGGAGCAAATGTCCCTGCGTGGGCAATTGACGATTCAAATAACATCATGGCACAGAAGCGTGAAGCGCAAAGCGATATAACTCAATTTGGCGGAGCCCGTCGTTTGACACAAGATCAGACTGAAGCACTTAAGGCTGTATTGAGCAATACCAAAGCTAGGAATGTGATTTTGTTCATTGGTGATGGCATGGGAGATTCTGAAATTACGATTGCCCGTAATTATGCAGAAGGGGCTGGTGGGTTCTTTAAGGGCATTGATGCGTTGCCGTTTACCGGACAATACACCAATTATTCACTGAATGAAAAAACACATAAACCCAATTACGCGACAGATTCTTCTGCTTCTGCCACAGCCTTTGCGACAGGGGTAAAAACTTATAACGGTGCTGTAGGCGTTGATGTTTTTGGTCAGGCCCAGCAATCTATTCTGGAATTAGCCAAAAAGAATGGCAAAGCAACCGGCAATATCACCACAGCGATAGTACAGGATGCAACACCAGCATCGATGTATGCGCATGTGATACAGCGTAAGTGCTATGGACCTGAAGAGGTTTCGAAAAAATGTCCGGCCAATGCGCTAGAAAATGGCGGCAAAGGTTCCATTACAGAACAATTACTGGCAGTACGTGCTGATGTGACATTAGGGGGCGGTGCAAAATATTTTGATCAAAAATCCGTTTCCGGCGCGAATGCAGGAAAGACACTGAAAGATCAGGCTCTGGAACAAGGTTATCAGTGGGTTACCAATGCGGCGTCATTAACCAACGTTAAAGAAGCCAATCAACAAAAACCGTTATTAGGGTTATTCCATAAAGAAACGATGGATGTTGCCTGGCAAGGGCCGAAAGCGGTTTATCGCGGTAATATTAATGAAGCGCCTGTAAAGTGCGAAATAAATGCGAAGTTAGATCCTAATGCACCGACATTAGATCAAATGACAGAGAAGGCGATTGATTTACTTAAAGAGAATGAAAATGGCTTTTTCTTGCTAGTCGAAAGTGCATCAATTGATAAACAGAATCATAAATCCAACCCTTGTGCGCAAATTGGTGAAACTGTTTTACTAGATAAAGCCCTTCAAGTTGGCCTCAACTTCGCAAAAGAGCGTGGTGATACGTTGGTTATTGTGACCGGTGATCATGCTCATGCCAGTCAGATTATCGAACCTGAAATTGAATCACCAGGTTTAACCCGTTCTCTTATTACTAAAGATGGCGGGATCATGGCAGTCAATTATGCGACATCAGAAGATAAAGATGCCCAGGAGCATGCGGGTACACAACTGCGCGTTGCTGCTTATGGCCCACATGCTACCAATGTTGTTGGTTTGACTGATCAGACAGATCTGTTCTTCACGATACGTGATGCGTTGGGTTTAAAAGAGAGTGGCAACAAATGACAGAAAAATAAGCCTGTAACTGCTTTCTCTTGATATTGAATGAATTGATTGAGGAGGCATTTTCAGGTTTTGATTAAGCCGTCGCCATATATGGTGTTGTTAAACTCATCATTTCATCATCATTTAAGGTGGCGGTTTATTCAATGTGCTGTCAAACGCCGTCTCCGGCAGGTGTTAATAAGGACCCTGTGAAGCAGAATTTGCAGCGTACCGACAGAGTGAGTGAATGTTCAGCAAGAAAAGGGATTATACAAAGGAAGCTAAGGTGTAATGCTGAGGAAATAAAACCAGAGAAAGGGATTATGTAACAGTGGTGCGAAGGGGGGGACTTGAACCCCCACGTCCGTAAGGACACTAACACCTGAAGCTAGCGCGTCTACCAATTCCGCCACCCTCGCAGGTACTGCCATTTATCCGATTTATTTAACCAATAGTTATCTGATTTGGTGCGAAGGGGGGGACTTGAACCCCCACGTCCGTAAGAACACTAACACCTGAAGCTAGCGCGTCTACCAATTCCGCCACCCTCGCAAATTCAGACACTACCACTTAAATGCATAGTATGGAGGCGCATTCTAGAGATTTTATGGCTGGCGTCAATCATTATTTAGTGTGAAACAGTGTGATTGACGTAAAATTAGACACCTTGAAATAACGGAAAAATTGCCTGCTCATTAAACCGGAGCAGGCAAAGGTCGTCATGCAGGGCTAAGCTAGTTTTTCGTTGCTTGATACACCTTAAATTTACCTGTCTGAGCAATGACTTCATGCTTGCCAAAAGTGTGGTCCAGTAAATCAGGGTAAGGCAGAAAAGCATTTGCCACAATCCGCAGTTTACCGCCTGGTTTCAGATAGTTTGGTGCCATGCGGATCATATCATCAGCTGCCGCCAGATTAGTCTTCAGGCCATCATGGAAAGGGGGATTGGAGATAATCCAGTCAAACTTTTCTTCAATGGCAGAATACGCATTACTGGCGATAACCTTACCTTCCAGTTTATTGGCTTTCAGCGTTGCTTTACTGGAGGTAATTGCGGCAGCATTGACATCACTTAATGTCAGCGTTAATTCAGGGTTTTTCTTACCCAGAACCGCAGCCAATACTCCGGAGCCACAGGCGAGATCCAATAAATTGCCGGAAAGAGGGGCATCAAAAGTCGAAAGCAGCAGACGGCTGCCAATATCCAAATCGTCTTGGCTGAATACACCAGGCAGTGTATTGACAGTCACATCACCCACTTGATAGCTGTTCCACCAATTGTTCTGGTCAAACTGAACCTGATTTTTAAGCTGACCATAAAACAAGCTACAGCGGCGTGCCGTATCGATTTTATGGAAAGTCACAATGCCTTCCATTAATTTATCAACACTGCGCACACCACTGCGGTTTTCGCCTACCACAAAGATATCTGTGCCGGCAGGCAGAATGGAAAACAAACTGCGCAGTTGGAAACGTGCTTCCTGTTTGCTTTTTGGCCAATAAAAAATCAGCGTATTGCATCCTGCTATGAATGCGCTGTTTGCTTTGAGCCCAAACTGAGCATTGTCACCGAGTTGACGAATGAGAGATTGCCAGTGGTGATATTGATTGGTATGTACCTTGACATTTGCAGCTTCGATTTCTGTTGCTAGGTTGTCCTGCAAATCACCGGCGAAGAGCAGATTATGGGAGCGAAAGTGGTCTTGATGGCGCAAGATGACTTCGCTGGCCGGGGTTAAAACTGACATCTATGTATAGCTCCTTATAAATCTTTATCCAAGTATCAATACCAGCGGGCAAAACTGAGATGCCATGCTGATTGGCGCAGAGTTAAGCCCTCTGATAATATATTACCTGTTATTTTTTTATGGCAGATGGAATAAAACACGATGACGAAGCGTGACAGATTACTCTCCCGAATGGGAATTACCCAATGGGTTTTGCGTAGCCCGATGGCCTTGCAGGGTGAATTGTCTGTCCTCATCCCTGATTCAACCCGTCTATTGATCATTGCCTATGATCAGATTGACTTAAGTCATTCATTGTTTGCTGATATTTTCACAACCATGGGGATTGACGCCTCATTGGTATATTGCATCACGACAAAAGATGTTGAGCTACTTTCGGAATCAATCCATTGCCCATGCTGGTTGCTGGGAGTTGATATTACCTTATCAATACAAGGGATTTCTTTGAGAAGCCCGGCATTAAATGACTTATCTCTTGATGGGAATGCAAAACGCGCTCTTTGGCAACAAATTTACCATTATGAAGAATATTTCTCTATTAACTCACGTTGATCTTCCCGCAGCATTTCAAATAGAACAGGCCAGCCATGCGTTTCCCTGGAGTGAAAAAACCTTTTACACCAATCAGGGAGAACGCTACCTCAACTATAAAATGACGTTGAACGGCCGGATCATTGGTTTTGCAATAATGCAGTATGTCATGGATGAAGCCACCTTGTTTAATATAGCCATTCATCCTGAACATCAATCAAAAGGATATGGCAAAGAATTACTAACTCATCTCATCGATGTATTGCCTGAAAAACAGATAAACACGTTGTGGCTTGAAGTACGACGCTCAAACCAGCCTGCTATCCGGCTATATGAATCGCTTGGATTTAATGAAGTTTCCATTCGCAAAAATTATTACCCGACAGCAACGGGAAAAGAAGATGCGATTATTATGGCATTGCCGTTGTTTGGGGAAAATTGGTAGAAAACAATTGTGTTTTTTTGTGCTTTATTAGTTCAGAATCTCATTTCTGATGTCAGAATATATGCATTTTTCTGTTAAATAACATAAGGTTTTGTAACTCCTCTGGATAGGGGGAGAATATCAGTTGGTTAGCTATATGAATTTAAGGATTTTAGCTCTGTCTCACGTAGGCATTGGAATTTTCCTTCAACCATTTCAATGACAATCGAAATTAGCTTGTCCATTTTTTCATGAGCATTAGGTGTGATGACGCCGATGATTTGTATATGGATAGGATAAGTTCGATGTACGGCATAAATAAGAAAGCTGTCACTGCTCCTCTGAGGTTGCCTGACAGCTTTATTCCATGGTTGCTCTAGCACTGGTATCCTGACATGAGCTTTATAGATCCCAGCTGCGTTTGAGTGAGGATTTCTTTCGAAGCCACCTAACTTTCCTAGGTAACCAGATAACTTGTTTCTGTTTAAGAAATCAGCTAATGCTTTAGCAAAAAATATTTCCAATCGTTCCGATTCTGCATAAACGATCACGCTTACGCATTTGTCCATTTAGAAGGCTCCAGATTAAAGCGTATGTGATTATTTTCAATTGATTTTTTAAAAAACTCAGCTTCTTCTTGGCTAAATCCTATTTCATCATCACAATATTCAACATCTTCGTATTGCTTTATGAGCATAGCGACATCGAGAGTTAATCTTTTGTATTCGATGAAAGTATTTATTGTAGCGCGTTTCATCTGCTTTAACGTTAATAGATGTGGCTGCCAAACTGGATCTAGGTCAGCCCTAAAAAAAACATAAAGCAGTCTTGAAATCCCGTTATCGACTTCGTTTGCCATAGAAATAAGTTCTCTAGAAGATAAGCTAGGTATATCCATAGCTTGAATTTCTTCATCAGAACCAAAACTGATGATATCTATCACGGCTTTTGATTCATTAATCTTTGCCTTAACAACATTCATTAACGAATTAATTCTTTCTAATGCATTGGTTGATTGTTTTTGAGTGATAGACTTACTATGACTTCTATCGAAGTCACTAAATGGCCTTTCAATGGGGAATACTACGTCACTGAACAGGCTTTCTATGTTCCTCTCAGTATTTGGATTCAATAGAGCCATAAATTCTAACCCCGTCATAATCATGTGATCACCTTATAATTTTATAGGTTAAAAAATAAACACGCAATAAAGGGGAGTCATTTAACGCACCTAAACTAAAGAGAGCCTGGATCATACATCAGATTGTTTGAATTATATACATGAGGATGTGCGGTGATGTACATTTTTTGTATGACAGAGAAATATCCAACTCTTGAATTTGCATAAAACTTAAAATAGCAATCAATCATTGAAATAACCCTTCTTTCGAATCCTCTCAACCATTGCCGTGTTGGTGAGAATGGGGTATCTGACTGTTTTCCCGATAGCAGGTTGTATTTTGCAAAGAGGCACTATCAGTGTAAAATTTTCGCAAATTTATTTTCTGTACATAATTTTGTGCATAATTGGAAAAATTAATATGCGAGAACTTAGTTTTGCCAAGGAAGTGGCGGCAAGAAGAACTTTTGCAATAATTTCTCACCCTGATGCGGGTAAAACAACAATTACCGAAAAAGTATTATTGTTCGGACAGGCTATCCAGAAAGCGGGTACGGTAAAAGGCCGTGGTTCCAACCAACACGCTAAATCAGACTGGATGGAGATGGAAAAGCAGCGTGGTATTTCGATTACCACTTCTGTGATGCAGTTTCCTTACGGTGATTGTCTGGTTAACCTGTTGGATACCCCGGGACACGAAGACTTCTCCGAAGATACTTATCGTACTTTAACCGCTGTTGACTGTTGTTTGATGGTCATTGACGCCGCGAAAGGGGTTGAGGATCGTACCCGTAAATTGATGGAAGTTACCCGTCTGCGCGATACGCCGATCCTGACCTTCATGAACAAGCTTGACCGTGATATCCGCGATCCGATGGAACTGATGGATGAAGTGGAAAATGAGCTGAAGATCGCATGTAGCCCAATTACTTGGCCTATCGGCTGCGGTAAATCCTTCAAAGGTGTTTATCATCTTTACCTTGATGAAGTGTATTTGTATCAAACGGGTCAGGGGCACACGATTCAGGAAGTGCGGGCGATCAAAGGATTGGATAATCCTGAACTGGATGCGGCTGTGGGCGATGAACTGGCGAACCAATTACGTGAAGAGCTGGAGCTGGTTAAAGGCGCATCCCACGAATTTGATCAGGACGCTTTTTTACAGGGTGAGTTGACTCCTGTATTTTTTGGTACGGCATTAGGTAACTTTGGTGTTGACCACATGCTGGATGGCCTTGTTGAATGGGCACCGACGCCAATGCCCCGCCAGACTGATGCGCGTGAAGTGAAGGCCGCTGAAGAAAAATTCACCGGCTTTGTTTTCAAAATTCAAGCCAATATGGACCCGAAACACCGTGACCGTGTGGCATTTTTGCGTGTTGTTTCTGGTAAATATGAAAAAGGCATGAAACTGCGTCAGGTCCGCACAAAGAAAGATGTTGTTATTTCTGATGCATTGACTTTTATGGCGGGTGATCGTTCTCGCGTTGAAGATGCTTATCCGGGCGACATTATCGGCCTGCACAATCATGGCACAATTCAGATTGGTGATACGTTTACCCAAGGTGAAGAACTCAAATTTACGGGGATCCCGAACTTCGCACCGGAATTGTTCCGCCGCATTCGTCTGCGTGATCCATTGAAACAAAAGCAATTGCTGAAAGGTCTGGTTCAATTGTCAGAAGAAGGTGCTGTACAGGTCTTCCGTCCGCTGACCAATAATGATCTTATCGTTGGGGCAGTCGGTGTTCTTCAGTTTGACGTTGTTGTTGCTCGCTTGAAAAGTGAATACAACGTCGAAGCGTTGTACGAGCCTGTTAACGTTTCCACCGCTCGCTGGGTAGAATGTGGTGATGCGAAGAAACTGGAAGAGTTCAAGCGCAAAAATGAGATGAACTTGGCGCTCGATGGTGGTGATAACTTAACTTACATTGCACCGACAATGGTTAATTTAAATCTGACCAGTGAACGTTATCCTGATGTTTCTTTCCGCAAGACACGGGAGCACTGATACTTTTCTGGGCTGACTATTCTGTTGGCCCTTTTTATTTCATGAATATCATCTGCTTTTTTCTTAATTAAAAGAATAATTATTTGTCTTAATGAAAAAGTACGTTATTTTTTGTAAAGGCTATTTTATCGCCTGATTCTAGTTGACATACTGTTCCGGTAACGATTCTGGCTTATGTTAAAGAAGGTGGTAGGATGAAAAGTATCAAATTTACACATTCACTGCTGGCTGTTGTCCTGGGTTCGGTACTGATGAGTGGTAGCGCTCTGGCAGCAGAAAATTCGGTAGGAAAAGCAGTGGAAAATACGGGGCAAAAAATCGATAGCTCTGTAGACCATGCAGAGAAAAAGATTGATGATACCTTGCTGAATGCTGATGTTTACTTGGCTGACAGCGCCATTACGGCAAAAGTCAAAGGAGCATTGCTGGAGCATAAGGGTATCAACAGTAATGATATCTCCGTGAAAACAGAAGACGGCATTGTCTACCTTTCCGGTTTTGTCAAAAACAAACACCAGGCGGCACAGGTAGCTAAAATTGCTCATGGCGTGAAAGGTGTCAAGTCGGTGAAGAGTACCATTCAGATCAAAAAATAACAGGCAGACTGAAAGGGTGGCCAGGAACAAGCCACTCTTTTGATAACGGAATATTCACAACACGATAGCCATTCAAATTTGTACTGGCTTCAATGATATTGATGAATGTCACTTCTGATTCAAACAGGATATTCCTTTGTCAATGCATTTCCTTATTAATATATTCCTTTGTTAATAATAGAATTTTCCCATTTTTATCGTCTATCTCGTTGTCAAAAAGCATGATAAGCGTGGGGAAATTTTATTAATTGAGTTATGCTGTTTCCTGCATTATTAGGTAAATACGTTTAAACGGATATCCATCGTATCCTAGAATAGAGATATGACTGTTTAACTCAAGCATTACAAATAAGCTTTTTGAGTAACAATATACTGATAGAAACTCAGTAAATGCTTTAGTATTGCCAATAATGATTAGAGGGGAAAAGAGTGGGAAAACATATTTCAATTACGCTGGGTAATATAGAACCTTTAGCTTACAACTCGCAAATCAAACCAGGGAAAATTGCTCTTGTTTGTGAAGGAGGTGGGCAAAGAGGCATTTTCACCGCCGGTGTTTTGGATGAGTTTCTCCGCTTGGGTTTCAATCCGTTTGAATTATTTCTCGGGACATCGGCGGGAGCTCAGAATATTTCTGCCTATATTTGTGGCCAACGAGGCTACGCTCGTAAAATCATCAATCGTTATACGACGGATTCTGCCTTTTTTAATCCACTGCGCTTTGTCCGTGGCGGACACTTAATCGATCTGGATTGGTATATTGATACAATATCAGAACAATTACCCCTCAATATCTCTGCTGCGATGCGCCAATTTGATGCGGGGCGTGAATTCTACATGTGTGCCTGCCGTGCAGATGATTTTGTTGCTGACTATCTGCATCCCGATGAAAAAAATTGGATGAACGTTATAAAAGCTTCCAGTGCTATTCCGGGATTTTATCGTAATGGTGTTACCCTTGGTGATGTGGTTTATCAGGATGGCGGCATTTCTGATGCGATCCCTGTGCAAGAAGCTTATCGTCGTGGTGCAGATACGATTGTTGTGATCCGGACAGTTCCTTCCCAGCTCTATTATACTCCCCAGTGGTTCAAGCGCATGGAGCGTTGGCTGGAAACCAGCAGCCTGCAAAAAATGGTTAAGATGCTTAATCTCCATACCCAGAGCTACTATCAAACCCAGAAGTTTATTGAAAATCCACCGGAAGACGTGCAGATATTTGAAATTTACCCGCCTGCGCCATTATCTGCGATGGCACTCGGAAGCCGGATCAGCGCCCTGAATCAGGATTATCATTTGGGCCGGCGTTGTGGGCGGTATTTTTTGGCCACGATAGGGCATACTTTTGTTGGAGGGAAATTCGGGCATGCAGAGCGGAAGAGCTATGGTGCTTGCCGCAGCAGCATCAACAGCAATTGTTCACGGAGAAGTCATTTCCTGAACACAAGCCATCACCCGATAGAAAAAGTTGTATTCCCTGAGATAACCGACAATATTGTTACCGATAATGTCCAGGAAGCCGGGGCAGAGATCATCAATAATTTGGATAATTAGATGTTTTTTATTGATACACATTGTCATTTCGATTTTCCTCCTTTCTCTGGTAATGAAATAGCCAGTCTGGAACAAGCAAGGCAAGTGGGCGTGGAAAAAATTATCGTTCCGTCCGTTAGCCAAATGAATTTCCAGCGTGTATCCAGACTGGCAGAGGATCATCCTTCAATCTATGCCGCATTGGGTTTGCACCCGCTTTATATTCGTGAACATCAACATATACATCTGGATGAGTTAAGCCAGCGGGTGCAGGAAAGACGGGAAAAATGCGTGGCTGTAGGTGAAATAGGCCTCGACCTGTATATGCCTGGCCCGCTGTTTGAGAAACAGAAAAGTATATTGGATGCACAACTTAAATTAGCCAAACAGTGTGATTTACCGGTGATACTCCATTCTCGAAAAAGTCATGATCAACTGGCTGCAATCTTGCGGAAGCATCATTTACCCCGCACTGGCGTGATACATGGTTTTGCTGGGAGCTTATCTCAGGCGCAGGCTTTTGTTCGGCTGGGATTCTATATTGGTGTTGGGGGAACGATTACTTACGACAGGGCACAAAAGACCCGCCACACCATTTCGCAACTTCCCCTGTCATCTCTGGTATTGGAAACGGATGCACCAGATATGCCGTTATCGGGGTTTCAGGGACAGCCCAATCGACCAGAGAGAATTGCTCAGGTTTTCTCAGCGCTGTGTGAATTACGTCAGGAGTCATCAGAGGAAATTGCTAACCGAATTTATCAAAATAGTAAAGAATTATTTACTTTAATCTAACGTTATAACAGTAAAATAAAAACGATTTGGTGTTAACTGAAATATGGGATGTCATTTTTTAATAAACATTAATAATGCTTAACTTATATTAAGGTCTTATTTATCCTTTTTTTTAGCTTTTTTGCCGAGATATTATCTAAATCCTTCTAAATTAGGTGGCATTATGTGACACAAATCTCATTTTGGATTTTTATATTGCTTTTTGCTGCATTAATTTGTGATGTTAGTTGCTTGTTCGTTTTCACTCCTAGGTATAATCGCCCCACACACAATGTCAGTAGAAACTTACAGAATAACTGACATATTTTCTTATTATTTATTCAGTGAACAGGGACTCTTCCAATGCAACAAGCCTTCATGAGCCTGATCGGGATGGTAGTGCTGATCTTTATCGCAGTGCTCTTCTCCAGTAACCATCGAGCTATTAACATTCGTACCGTCTTGGGCGCCTTTCTGATCCAAGTTGCTATTGGGGGAATTGTACTTTACGTTCCCGCAGGGAAAAGAACTCTTCAGGGAATTGCAGATGGTGTTTCTAACGTCATTGGATATGGTCAGGACGGAATAAGCTTTATTTTTGGCGGACTGGTTTCCCCAAGAATGTTTGAATTGTTTGGCGGTAACGGTTTTATCTTCGCCCTGCGCGTCTTGCCTGTCATTGTTTTCTTCTCTTCGCTGATTGCGGTGTTGTATTACATCGGCATTATGCAGCTTGCCATCAAAATTCTGGGTGGTGCCTTGCAAAAAGTGCTGGGAACATCACGGACTGAGTCCCTGTCTGCAACCGCAAATATTTTCGTAGGCCACACCGAAGCGCCTCTGGTTGTGCGTCCTTATATTGCGACCATGACACAATCTGAACTGTTCGCTGTGATGTGTGGAGGCTTGGCTTCTGTCTCAGGTTCAGTATTGGCAGGATATGCTCAAATGGGCGTGCCAATGGACTACCTGATTGCGGCATCGTTCATGGCAGCACCGGGTGGCTTGTTGTTTGCCAAATTAATGGTACCGGAAACCGAAACAACTCGCGATACCGTTGATGCAGGAGCACTGATTACAGAAGAAAATCGCCCGGCGAATATTCTTGATGCGGCGGCATCCGGTGCAGCGTCTGGTATGCAACTGGCTTTGAATGTTGGCGCAATGTTGCTGGCATTTACCGCATTGATTGCGTTGTTGAATGGCATCTTAGGTGGTGTTGGTGGCTGGTTCAATTTCCCCGGGCTTTCCATGGAACTGCTTCTGGGTTGGGTTTTTGCCCCAATCGCTTATTTGATCGGGGTGCCGTGGCATGAAGCAAGCATCGCTGGTTCGTTTATCGGCCAGAAAATCGTGGTCAATGAATTTATGGCATTCGGGAACTTTGGTAAATATTTACAAGCGGATACTGTAGTTCAGGCAGCAGGCCTGCAAGTGCTTTCCGAGCATACCAAAGCGATTATCTCTTTTGCGCTGTGCGGCTTTGCGAACTTGTCTTCGGTTGCAATCCTGCTGGGTGGATTAGGGGGTATGGCTCCAAACCGTCGTGGAGATATTGCCCGTTTTGGCCTGAAATCAGTATTGGCCGGTTCACTGTCTAACTTGATGAGCGCAACAATTGCAGGATTCTTCCTCGCGTTGTAACCCTCAGAAATTGAATATCAAACTGAATGCAGGTGGGATCTCTCACCTGCATTTGTTTTTACTGAACTCTTTTATGTGATTTTATTCACAATAAAATGTTTGCTGTTGCAAATATGATTTGCTCAGCGTGAGTCTAAACACGCATTATTGCTCATTAACATGTTCAAATAATCATGAACAAAGATTTTCTGGAACAAAGCAATACTCGTGGCGACACTTTAGGGAACCAAGCCCGTTCGCTAACAAATGAACGATGTTATTGTTAAAAATCATTTGCCGTTAAAAAACCATTTGCCGTTAAAAAATAGTTTGTTATCAAACAACCGTGTTACAGCTTGATCAGTAACAACCGGGCGTTCGTCTAATATAATGATATAAAAGAATGTCCGGGCTGATTCAGTGACGATAATAATACTTGGAGAATTTTATGACCGATTTAACCGCTGCCGCTCAGCATGCGCTGAGTCTGATGGATCTAACTACACTCAATGATGATGATACTGATGAAAAAGTGATCTCACTTTGTCATCAGGCAAACAGCCCGGCCGGACAAACGGCAGCAATTTGCATCTATCCACGTTTTATTCCCGTGGCACGGAAGGTTTTGCGTGAACAGGGAACGCCGGATATTCGCATTGCCACAGTCACCAACTTCCCACACGGTAATGACGATATTGATATTGCACTGGCTGAAACCCGTGCAGCGATCGCCTATGGGGCTGATGAAGTGGACGTTGTTTTCCCTTATCGCGCCCTGATGGCGGGCAATGAGCAAATTGGCTTCGATTTGGTGAAAACCTGCAAAGCGGCCTGTGCTGAATCGGGTGTCTGGTTGAAAGTCATCATTGAAACCGGCGAGTTAAAAGAAGAGTCATTGATCCGTAAGGCATCTGAAATTTCGATTAAAGCCGGTGCTGATTTTATCAAAACCTCAACGGGCAAAGTCCCTGTCAATGCGACATTGGAAAGTGCAGAAATCATGCTGAGTGTGATCAGCGACATGGGCGTGGGTGACACCGTGGGTTTTAAACCGGCGGGAGGGGTCCGGACTGCTGAAGAAGCGGCGCAATATTTGGCACTGGCTGAGCGTATTATGGGTGACAAATGGGCTGATTCCCGTCACTTCCGTTTTGGGGCCTCCAGCTTGTTGGGGAGTTTGTTGACCGCACTCGGACATCAGGGCCAAAAGCAGAACAGTCATTATTGAGATCAATAACGAAGGCGTAAATCTACGCTAAGATAAGGTGCATCACTGCCATTCTTTTCAGAGAAAAATGATGGGGAGGTAGCTTTGTTTTTGGCACAGGAAATTATTCGCAAAAAGCGCGATGGTTATCCATTAAGTGAAGAAGAAATCCGCTTTTTCATTAATGGTATCCGTGATAATGCGGTTTCTGAAGGGCAAATTGCAGCATTGGCAATGTCCATCTATTTCCATGACATGACCATGGAAGAGCGGATTGCCTTAACATTAGCAATGCGTGATTCCGGTACAGTGTTAGATTGGAAACAATTGGATTTACCCGGCCCGATTGTTGATAAGCACTCAACGGGCGGGGTAGGCGATGTGACATCCCTGATGCTTGGCCCGATGGTGGCAGCGTGTGGTGGATATGTCCCGATGATCTCAGGGAGAGGTTTGGGGCATACCGGCGGAACATTAGATAAATTAGAATCCATCCCCGGTTTTGATATTTTCCCTGATGAGCATCATTTTCGTCACATGATCCGAGATGTTGGCGTGGCCATTATAGGGCAAACCGATTCACTGGCACCGGCAGATAAACGTTTTTATGCAACACGTGATATTACTGCAACGGTGGATTCCATCCCTTTGATTACCGCATCCATCTTGGGTAAAAAATTGGCAGAAGGATTGGATGCTTTGGTGATGGATGTCAAAGTCGGCTCAGGGGCATTCATGCCAACCTATGCGCAATCGGAGCAGTTGGCAGAATCCATTGTGAAAGTAGCCAACGGGGCAGGTTGCAAGACAACCGCATTATTGACAGATATGAATCAGGTTTTGGCATCCAGTGTGGGCAACGCGCTTGAGGTTCGTGAAGCCATCCGGTTTCTGACGGGGGAATTCCGCAATCCTCGGCTGTTTGACGTGACCATGGCATTATCTGCTGAAATGCTGGTTTCAAGTCATTTGGCAAGCGATCATGATAATGCGCGCAGAAAGCTACAAGTGGCATTGGATAGCGGCAAAGCCGCTGAAATATTCGGTCGCATGGTGGTTGCACAACAAGGCCCGACCGATTTTGTTGAAAATTACGCCCGTTACCTGCCAACAGCGGGATTCAGCAAACCCGTACTGGCGGGACATCATGGCATCGTTGCGGCAATGGACACACGTGCGTTAGGGATGTCTGTTGTTGCGCTGGGAGGAGGGCGCCGTAAGGCGGCTGATCCTATAAATTACAGTGTGGGACTGAGTGATCTTGTTGAATTGGGGGAAACCGTAAATGCAGATACCCCATTGGCAATGATCCACGCCAATAGTGAAAAAGATTGGCATGAAGCGGCTGAAACAATACGCAACGCCTTTATTGTTAAAGATGCGGTTGAGAACGTTGGAACACAAGCCACCCCACCGATGGTTTATCGGCATATCAGCGGATAACCCATCACAAGAATTCAAAACAGAGTTTAATAGCTGGCAGTTTCCGCATAAATAGCGTGAATTGGCGCAGGAGAAAATTATGAAACGTACATTCATCATGATATTGGATTCCTTTGGCATTGGTGCAAGTGCCGACGCGGAAAAATTTGGCGATCAGGGATCTAACACTTTAGGGCATATTGCAGAACAATGTGCCCGTGGTGAGGCTGATATCGGGCGTCAAGGACCATTGCATCTGCCAAATCTCAGCCGGTTGGGATTGGGGAAAGCGACGGAAGAGTCTTGTGGGACTTTTCCTGTTGGTTTGGACAAAGATGCTGAAATCATCGGCGCTTATGGCCATGCGAGTGAACTTTCTTCTGGTAAAGACACGCCATCAGGTCACTGGGAAATTGCGGGTGTACCCGTCCTGTTCGATTGGGGTTATTTCAGTGACGAAGAAAACAGTTTCCCGCAGGATTTGCTGGATAAATTGGTTGAGCGTGCGGGTCTTCCGGGATATCTGGGGAACTGCCACTCTTCTGGCACCGTGATTTTGGATAATCTGGGTGAAGAGCATATGAAAACCGGTAAACCGATTTTCTACACCTCAGCAGATTCTGTTTTCCAGATTGCCTGTCATGAAGAAACCTTTGGTTTAGAACGACTGTATGAACTGTGCGAAATTGCCCGTGAAGAACTGAATATTGGTGAATATAATATTGGCCGCGTCATTGCCCGCCCATTTGTGGGTGACAAAGCAGGCAATTTCCAGCGTACAGGCAACCGCCATGATCTCGCGGTTGAACCACCTGCACCAACGGTACTGAAAAAGCTGGTTGATGAGAAACAAGGTGAAGTGGTTTCCATTGGTAAAATTGCAGACATTTATGCAAACGTCGGGATCACCAAAAAGGTTAAGGCAACGGGCATTGACGCTCTGTTTGATGCTTCATTGGCTGAAATGGAGAAAGCGGGCGATAACACCATCGTATTTACCAACTTTGTTGATTTCGATTCTTCTTATGGTCACCGTCGTGACGTTGCAGGTTATGCGGCAGCACTGGAATTATTTGACCGTCGTCTGCCGGAAATGCTGAAGCTGGTCAAAGAAGATGACATTCTGATCTTTACTGCGGACCACGGTTGTGACCCGACCTGGGCGGGGACTGATCATACACGTGAGCATATTCCGGTTCTGGTTTACGGGCCTAAAGTCAAAGCGGGGTCATTGGGACATCGTGAAACATTTGCTGACATTGGTCAGACGGTAGCGAAATATTTCGACCTGACACCAATGGATTATGGTAAGGCGATGTTTTAATTTTTGCGGAGACCGAATGAGTCTCCCCATTTTCATTTATTTCATAAGCAATAGAAACAAGGAAACAAACTTATGGCCACCCCACATATTAATGCTGAGATGGGCGACTTTGCTGATGTTGTTCTGATGCCAGGCGATCCACTGCGTGCAAAATACATTGCGGAAACCTTTCTGGAAGATGCTCGTCAGGTTAACAATGTTCGCGGAATGCTGGGTTTTACCGGTACTTATAAAGGCCGTCGCATCTCTGTTATGGGCCACGGTATGGGGATTCCATCCTGCTCTATCTATGCGAAAGAATTGATCACCGAATTTGGTGTTAAAAAAATCATTCGCATTGGCTCTTGCGGTGCTGTCAGTGAAGACGTGAAAATCCGTGATGTTGTCATTGGCATGGGTGCATGTACTGATTCCAAAGTGAACCGTTTGCGTTTTAAAGATCATGATTTCGCGGCAATTGCTGACTTTGAACTGGTTCGCAACGCGGTTGATGCTGCCAAGGCCAAGAATATCAATACCCGCGTAGGTAATATCTTTTCTGCTGATCTGTTCTATACACCCGATCCTCAGATGTTCGACGTCATGGAAAAATACGGTATTTTGGGTGTTGAAATGGAAGCGGCGGGCATTTACGGTGTTGCTGCTGAATTTGGTGCAAAGGCACTGGCAATCTGTACTGTTTCTGACCATATCCGTACTGGTGAACAAACCACGGCTGAAGAGCGTCAGCATACCTTCAATGACATGATTGAAATTGCGCTTGAATCCATTTTGTTGGGTGACAATTAAAAAAGCGTAAATAATTCTAGCGTTTCATTAATAAATAAAAAGCCCTTTCCATTATTGGAAGGGGCTTTTTATTTATTAATGCATATTCAATTGATACATTTTTTAATAATCGTTTTGATCTATTTATTCAATAGGGATTTCCTTCTGTTTTTATTTGATCAAGAAATAGAAAGGAATAATGAATTTAACAAAAAGGACACTTTTTATTTTACATGATAATTTATTGATATAATTAGCGTGATAATTATTTTTGATTAATTAAACTGGCTTTTATTTTTACTTTGCTTTTGCTTAACTGGAAAATTAGATAATAAAATCCGAATATTATACTTATATCAGCATAAAAAAATACTCCGTTCTTTCAGAAGGATAAAATTGAGCAATAAAACAACACCAATGAAGATCCTAAAGTACTAAACATAGTTAGATATAATTTAGGGGAATAATCTAATAATAAAAAATTAACAGAAAAATATACTACTCATTACGCGCAACTTTTTATAAAAACTTATATTTAATATAACGTTAAAGTACATGGCTGGTTTTATCGGCTGAAATTTGACTTAGGGATCATAATGTAGAATGATGTGCGCAATTTGGTTCATTTTGACAACTTATTATTTTCGTCAAAAAACTAAATAACCTCTAAGCTGAGTGTCAGAAATTAATTTCTGAGCTGAGGCCCTCTTTTGGCTGTGCATCTATTTTTTTAAAACTAAAAGGTATAGGTAAAATTATGAAATTGAATAAATTGGCAATGGTTTTAGGTTTAGGTGTGGCTTTAACTGCTGGAATGGCAAATGCGGAAACGCATCAAGGAAAGGGAAAAGTAGAATTCACAGGTTCTATTATTAATTCAGTATGTTCAATCAAAGATAACGATCTGAAAGTTAATCTGGGAGAAATAGCGAGCCATACTCTGAGAAATGGTGGGTCATCGCACGCTACAAATTTCAACATTGAACTACGTGATTGTGAAATGGGTACTTTGAAAGGTGTAACAGCAACGTTTACAGGGGCAGAAGCTCAGGGATCGAAGAAAGGTTTACTGGCGATTCAGGGTCAGGACGCAAGTGGGGCTGAAGGTGCGGGTATCATGATTACCAATCATGACAACAAACATATTCCTTTGGATCAGAAATCAAATGTGATGCGTTTATATGATGGCAGTAATAATCTGAATTTCTCAGCTAAGCTGGTTGGCCTGCAACAAGATGGTGAAAACAAAGATGCTGCAATTAAAACAGGGGCGTTTATGGCTACCGCAAACTTTGTTTTAAATTACGAGTAATATATAAACTGACAAATAATTTCTATTGTCGAAAATCAGGAAACTGGACGCAATATTTATTGCGCATTTTCTGATGATGAATTCAGGGTATTTCTTGGAAATTATCAGTTAACTGAATGTGATATACAATATTCTGTCGGATATTCTGTTTTATTGATGTGAATCAATATTATTGAATATGGCATTAACAGAATATGCTATTAACTGAAATGAGCCTGAAGCGATAAATTGAAATACCCTTTTCTGCTTTAACTGATAGTGGTCTATTGACTCTACTCTTCAAACTTCGGTAACTCTGTGAATTTAAGGCAGTAAACATAATATATTAAAAATAAAAGAATAATAGGCATCTGCTTCTGCAATATCGGTATCAATGATGACCCGCCATTTAGGATGGTCAAATTTAGTGATGCCTTATTTTTGATGAAAACTCTATATAATTACAAATTTTATAGTATCAATTAGTGGCTAAATTTAAATTGAATAATTAACGATTTATTTTTCAGGGGATGCTATGGTTTTGTTTCCATATTCTATTACTGATTATTTTTTATCAGGTAATAGAAAGACGAATACGAGTAGAAAACACATATTTAATCAAAACAAAGCGGCCAATAAGAAAAAGGTGGCGAATAAAATAAAGAAAGAATATGCAATCTTTGGATTTAAACCGCTTTCAGCCCTTGTACTGTTTACACTATCTGGTATTCAGGAATCCCATTCGAATCCACAAATTGAATTTAATACTGATGCTTTGGATATCAGTGAACGCGCCAATATTGATTTGAACAAGTTTTCTCGTGCGGGTTATATCATGCCGGGCAATTATATGATGGCTGCCCGGGTGAATAAAAATTTGCTTCAGGATACATACTCTATCCATTTTTTCGAACCCGCAGATGATCCCAAAGGCAGTGAGGCCTGCATTTCCCCTGAGCTGGTGAAGCAGATAGCGTTGAAACCCGAATGGGAAGACAAATTGGGATGGTTCAATAATGGGCAATGCCTTGATCTCAATACATTGCCGGGAGTTTCTGCCCGGGGTGATCTGACGACGTATACGTTGTATTTGATCGTTCCTAAAATCTATCTGGAATATGATTTGCCGGACTGGGACCCTCCCTCACGTTGGGATAATGGGGTCGCAGGCCTTATGTTTGATTATAATTTCAACGCACAAACAACTAAGCCCAATCATGGCAGCAGTGATCACAATATCAGCGCCAACGGAACGGCGGGTATGAACGCGGGTGCATGGCGTTTTCGTGCCAATTGGCAGGCCAGATACCATCGTACCAAATCCCATGGTGATAAATCGGGCTACTCAAATGATCGTGAATGGGATTGGAGCCGTTACTACATGTATCGCGCCCTCCCGCGACTGGAAGCGAAATTGACATTGGGGGAGGATTACCTCAATTCCAACATGTTTGATAGCTTCCGGTTTACGGGGGTCAGCTTAGTCACCGATGAAAATATGTTGCCGCCCAACTTGCGCGGATATGCGCCTGAAGTGACCGGGGTTGCAAGAAGCAATGCCAAGGTGACCATCAGCCAGCAGGGCAGGGTATTGTATGAAACACAGGTTTCTTCTGGCCCATTCCGCATTCAGGATCTCAGTGATGCCGTAGCAGGCGTACTGGATGTCAGGGTTGAAGAGCAGGACGGTGGTGCTCAGGAATTTCAGGTCAATACTGCGAACATTCCCTATCTGACGCGCCCCGGCCGTGTGCAGTATAAATTGATTGGTGGTCAGTCGACGAATGAAAAGCACCGTCGTGAAGGACCTGCATTTGGTTTGGGAGAATTCTCCTGGGGGATAAATAACGGCTGGTCACTTTATGGCGGTGCTCTGGCCGCAGGAAATTACAATGCCTTATCACTGGGTATCGGGCGTGACCTGATGGTACTGGGGGCGCTGTCTCTTGATGTGACGGAATCAAGGGCAAAATTGCCGGGAGAGGATAAGACGCTGACCGGTGGGTCTTATCGCCTCAGTTATTCGAAACGTTTTGATGAATACAACAGTCAGGTGACGTTTGCCGGATATCGTTTTTCTGAACGCGATTTCATGAATATGGACCAGTATATTGATCGCCGTTATCGCAATACGCGCTCTGATAGTGGCAAAGAACTGTATACCATTATTTTAAATAAACAATTTACGGATATTGGCCTTAGCGCCCACTTCAATTATAGCCACCAAACCTATTGGAACCGGCCGACCAACGATCGCTATAACATTTCTCTGTCCAAATACGTAGATATTGGGCGCTATAAAAATATCAATATCAATTTATCCGCTTACCGTAACAATTTTGACAATAAAAAGGATGATGGTGTGTATCTGGGGTTTTCTATTCCTTGGGGAGACAGAGGGACTCTCAGTTACAGCGGAAACCTCAACCGGCAGGGCAATACCAATAACGTAGGTTATTTTGACCGCCTTGATGACCGCAATAATTATCGTATTTCAGCGGGTAATAATATTGATGGCAAGGCATCCGTGGATGGCTACTACACCCATTACGGCGATAAAGCATTGTTGACCGCCAGTGCCAGTTATCAGGATGGCGGCAATACGGCGGCGGCGCTTGGTCTGCAAGGGGGAATGACAGTCACGGCCAATGGCGCAGCCCTGCATCGCATCAATATGCCGGGAGCGACTCGCCTGATGGTTGATACGGAAGGGATCAGTAATGTGCCGATTCGGGGATTTGGTTCAGCGGTACACACCAACTATTTTGGTAAAGCGGTGCTGTCTGATGTGAACAGCTACTATCGCAACAAAGCCAATATTGATTTAGATAATCTGCCGGACGATGTCGAGGCACTTCGTTCTGTACAACAGGCCACCCTGACAGAAGGCGCTATTGGTTATCGAAAATTCCAAGTCATCTCAGGCATTAAAGCAATGACAGTGATCCGTTTACCTGATGGCTCATTCCCACCTTTTGGCGCTACTGTCACCAATGCGGATCAACGAGAAATCGGAATTGTAAGTGATGAAGGGTTCGCTTACCTGAGTGGGATGAACAAAGGCCAAAAATTGCAATTGCACTGGGATGGACAGGTTCAGTGTGAAATTACAGTTCCGGATGAAATTATAGAAGAATCTTTAACTTCATTTCTGCTTCCCTGTCACCTTTTAAAAGGTGATGGTAAGTAAAATGTAATGGAACAATCTAAATAATCGTTTTTAAATAGCGCATTGTATCAGTTTGATTTTTTGTGCGAAAACATTGAATGGCAAATATAGCAATATACACATAAGCCTCTTTTAAGTATGAGCAAATGACACTATGAAACTGAAAAAAATTCTAATGATAACGACCATGGTGGTAACCAGCCTGACGTCAGTTCATCAGGCAATGGCGGCGATAGGGTTGGATCGGACTCGTGTGATTTTTGACGGTAATGGGAAATCCGTGAGTTTGAACATTGAAAATCAGCATCCGGATTTGCCGTATTTGGCGCAGGCGTGGATTGAGGATGATAAGGGTAATAAGGTAAATGGCCCGTTGGTGGTTGTCCCTCCTGTACATCGTGTTGAAGCGGGGGAAAAGAGCCAGGTTAAAATTCAAACACTGCCAGCTGTAGCTCAGTTGCCGCAAGACCGGGAGAGTTTGTTTTACTTTAATCTTCGTGAAATCCCACCCCGCAGTGATAAACCCAATGTCATGCAAATCGCTTTACAGACACGGGTGAAACTGTTCTATCGCCCAGAAGCCGTTGTTGCACGCCGTATTGATATGGATAACCCATGGCAGGAAAAACTCACGTTAACGCGTCAGGGTAATCAATATATCGTGAATAATCCGACGCCTTATTACATCACGATTTCAGAAGCATCGAATAAGTTGGACGGTAAAAGCGTGGAAGGTTTTCAGCCTTTAATGCTTGAACCCAAAGGCAATGAAAAAATGGGCGGTTCAGTCAGTTCATTCGGTAATGCTCCTGTACTGACTTACGTCAATGACTATGGTGGGCATATACAGTTAGCATTCCACTGTAATGACAATGTTTGTACGGCAAAAAACTCTACGACCGATAAAAACTGATTGAGTCATGTATACCCAATGGGTTTCCCATCAATTCTTATGTTGATGGGGAGCATCGGAACATTAACCTATTCATAATGGCTTTTTTGAACACTAGTTGGGTAAATGATAATGACGACATTAAACATCAAACTATCCAAATATGTATTGTCGGCACTGTTTCTTTTCGGTATTGGCAGTCAGCAAGATACGTATGCAAAAGATAATCTTCGTCAAGATGTCAGGATCACGTTCACTGTACTTGCTCCAACTTGCACAATAAAGGCAGAAGATCAAAGAATGGAAGTGAATTTTGGGGAAATTCACAATAAGGATCTTTACCAGAAACAGCGTACAGCAGGTCAGCAATTTAATCTCCATTTAGAGAATTGCGATCCCAGAATAACAAAACGCCTAAAGATTAAGTTTTCAGGGCAAACAAGTCAGGCACTACCGGGGCTGCTGGCATTCAGTCCCGGCAGTCTAGCCTATGGTGCGGCTATTGGAATGGAAAAACCTGATGGAACACCAATGCCGTTTAATAAACCCACTGAATTCTCATTATTAGCTAACAGCAGAAATAATGTGATTCCATTCCGGGCTTATGTACAAGCTGATCCCAGCGCTATTCAACGGAAGGAAATTGGTGCTGGTCATTTCAGTGCAATTGCAACTTTTGAAGTTAATTATGACTAGTCATTCTGGCTGGTTTTTCATCTACGATAATTAGTCAGTTTGATACTATTTGGAAAATAAGTTATGCGCGATATTACAAAATCGTTGTTGAAACTAGCAGCTTTGTTGTTTTTAGTCAGTACCACACACGCTTATGGTGGTGCTTATGTCATGTTGGTTGATATGGTTCCATCAGGCCAGCGAGCTAAGGTGACCATGGAAATCATTGAGTGGACAGAGGAAGAGAATATTCCAAACCCTTGTTATGGAAATGTTAACTGCCATGTTGGCCCAGATGTTCAATATACAGGAAAACAACCAGGTATGTTCGGTTCTTGTATGGATGCAAAGGCCTGTCTGGGAAATGCAAATAGATACAGAACTACAGCGGAAGTCATGCGGGCTTATAAAAATCAGCTTGGTATACCTAAACGGGTTACGTTTCCTATCATAACTCAGCAGGCTGATTGTGTTGGGTTATTCTATACGACCCATATAAATTCAGGATATGGTAATGCCCAAAAATTCCCGAATTCTACTTGCAGTAAAATACCACCTCCGAATCAATCTTGTGAAATTTATGTGCCTTCTGAAATTGAATATGGTGAGTTGATTGCTTCAGAAGTGAATAATGCCAGCCGAACGGTTAATGGTTATTTTAAATGTGCTCTTGCTAGCAGTGTAATTAAATTGCGTGCCAAATCAATGGATGGTGAATCTAAAGTCTATTTTGATTCGAATAAACAAATATATGCGACTCTACAAATAAATGAAAAAGATGCAGCAAGCGGAGTGAATGTTATTACGAGAGGAAAGAATGCGAGCACTCCTTTCACTTTAAAATCAACATTACACACTTTGGCTTCACCACAATCCGGCAAATATGAAGGCACTGCAATAGTTTATTTAACGTATCTATAAATTGAGAGTAAAAGCATCATGCAAGTCAGTATGCTGGTAGGAAAAAGAATTCAAAAGAAAAGAAAAGAGATTGGCGTGACAGCAGCAGAGCTGGCAGACAGAATCGGAGTAAGCCACCAGCAGTTGTCACGTTATGAACGAGGCTCGAGTAAAATTAGTTTGGAGCACTTGGTTTCAATTTCTATTGCTTTAAAGACCCCCGCAAATTGGTTTTTGGAAGATTGCTTTGATTCCCCACAGGTTCATATGAATAATCAGTATGACTATATGGCGGAAACAATATTGGGTTTATAGCATTGGTTTGATTTTAATGACAAAAATTGGGTTTATCTGTATTGAAGCCATTCCTGAATAAGGAATGGCTTTTTTAGAACAAAAATCTATTGAATTACAGACTTCAACAGCCCTATTTGGTCAACAATTAGAACCAAACTGTTAACCTACAAATTATCCCACTTTTTTATCTCCACTTATTGTCACCTTATCAATAAAAATCAAAGTAACTATTTGATTATCGCCTAAAAAAAATCTCCTCTCTTTCACATTCACATGACATACCTTTCCTATTGTTGCTCTTCCACTTTCATGACAAATTGAACCATTATTTACATTGTTTGATATCGAAAGCCTTATAAATTACAGTTATTTGTTATGTTGGAATAATAATCCAAAATAATAACAAAACTAAGATTAATCGTCCTGTGTTAACAGTTTGGTTCTAATTGTTGACAATTTTCGTTTTCCATTTTCTTGCCATATCGTTTTGAAACGACCCACATTACTTGCGGTGTAGCGAACAGTGTGACGAATATTCCGATGCCCTAAATAGTCTTGAATCAAGCGGGTATCCACACCATTATCCGCCAGCGCATAACCACAAGAATGTCTCAACATGTGCGGATTCGCGCAAACTGCTAAATTTGCCTTTAAACTCGTCTGGCGAATGATTTTATAAAATTGCTGGCGCGACATGCGCGCTCCGGTTCGTGACAAAAATAGCCAATCGCTTTCATCACTGTTTTTGTAACGTTTTCGCAGAGAAAGCCACTTCTGTATGAGCTGAATTTCTCGCGCTACCATCGGGTGGGTTGTGGAAAAACCATTTTTAAGGCGCTGCACACGAAGCTTTTTTCCCTCCAAATCGAGATCAGACAATTTCAATCCAAGTAACTCAGATACCCGAAATCCATGGATAAATCCCATGAATATCATGCAGATATTACGGTCAGCATGGGGATGTTTTCCCAATTCCTCAAGCAGTACCTCAATTTCTGAGTGGGTTAAGTATTTACGCTTTAACATGACGTTTGGCACGGTATTTGACTCCCTATAATTAAAGATACCTATTATGATTGTTGCTGATTATTTACAGACTTCAATGTTAAGCGTTATTAATAAACTAAATACTCAATAAAAATAGCTTCCTTACTCGTTGGATTTCCAACTTTGGGGAAGCCATGTCTTAAAAGAGAGAGTCAATAATGGTGAACTCTCACCTTATTCATTCACTTGGTGATCTTGGCGTGCATTTCCTGTACAGAAATAACTTGTTCAGTCGGATCTGCACTGAGTGCCATCGTGGTTGCAAAACCGCCATTCAGGGTTGTGTCGTAATGTACTTTGTATTGCAGTGCGCTGCGACGTAGCAGCTTTGAATCTTCAATCGCCTGACGACCGGCAGTCGTATTGACAATATAGTCATACTCACCGTTTTTGATTCTATCCTGAATATGAGGGCGACCTTCATGAACTTTATTGACCAAACGCGGGTTAATTCCTGCTTCACCCAGAACAACGGCCGTACCGTGGGTGGCATCCAGTTTAAAGCCTTGTTTAAGCAATTTAGCCGCCAAATCAACGACGCGTTCTTTATCTTCTTCACGTACAGAAAGCAGTGCCCGGCCCTGTTTGTGCATGGTGGAGTTGCTGCCCAGCATGGCTTTTGAGAACGCTTCGGCAAAGGTACGGCCAACGCCCATGACTTCACCGGTAGAACGCATTTCAGGCCCCAGAATGGGGTCAACACCAGGGAATTTGTTGAATGGCAGGACCACTTCTTTTACAGAGTAATAAGGTGGAATGATCTCTTTAATCGCCCCTTGCTCAAGCAGGGATTGACCCGCCATCACGCGTGCAGCCACTTTTGCCAATGGCAGACTGGTTGCTTTGGAAACGAATGGCACAGTACGCGCTGCACGAGGGTTAACCTCAATCAGGTAAACTTCGTTATTTTTTACCGCAAACTGGACGTTCATCAAACCACGGACACGCAGTTCAAAGGCCAGTTTTTCAACTTGCTGGCGCATGACATCCTGAATCTCTTTGCTCAGGGTATAAGCAGGTAAAGAACAGGCTGAGTCACCGGAGTGAACACCGGCTTGTTCGATATGCTCCATGATGCCGCCGATCAAGACACGTTCACCATCACAGATGGCATCGACGTCAACTTCTATTGCATCATCAAGGAAACGATCCAGCAGGACTGGCGCATCGTTGGATACGCTAACCGCAGTCTGGAAGTAACGGCGCAGGTCAGCTTCGTCATACACGATTTCCATTGCACGGCCACCCAGTACATAGGATGGGCGAACGACCAGCGGGTAACCGATCAAATTACCTTTTTCAACTGCCTGTTCGATTGTGGTCACAGTGGCGTTTGCCGGTTGTTTCAGGCCAAGGCGATTAACGGCTTGCTGGAAACGTTCACGGTCTTCCGCACGGTCAATGGCATCAGGGCTGGTACCGATAATAGGAACACCCGCCGCTTCCAGTTCCCGGGCCAGTTTCAGTGGAGTCTGACCGCCGTATTGCACGATAACGCCTTTTGGCTGTTCAACACGCACGATTTCCAGCACGTCTTCCAGTGTGACTGGCTCAAAATAAAGACGGTCGGAAGTATCATAATCGGTAGAAACCGTTTCTGGGTTGCAGTTCACCATGATGGTTTCAAAACCATCTTCACGCAGGGCCAGTGAGGCATGTACACAGCAATAATCGAACTCAATGCCTTGCCCGATACGGTTAGGGCCACCGCCCAATACCATGATTTTCGGTTTGTTATTGTTCGGATTGGCTTCACACTCATCTTCGTATGTGGAGTACATGTAAGCCGTGTCGGTAGAAAATTCAGCCGCACAGGTATCCACGCGCTTATAAACCGGATACAGATTGTAATCGTGGCGCAGCTTACGGATCTCTTTGCCTGAAATACCCACAAGTTTCGCCAGACGAGCATCAGCAAAACCTTTACGCTTAAGGTGGCGCAGAAAATCAAAGGTCAGGCTGTTAACGCCCTGTTCTGCAACCTGTTCTTCCAGCCGGATCAGTTCTTCAATTTGTACCAAGAACCAGCGATCGATGTTGGTCAGATTAAAGATACCGTCAACGGACATGCCCGCACGGAAAGCATCGGCGACATACCAGATTCGATCTGCACCTGCGCTCTTCAATTCACTGCGGATTTTGGTCAGGGATTGTGGATCATCCAGGCTGGTTTTAGGATCAAATCCAGTTGCACCCACTTCCAGGCCACGCAGTGCTTTCTGCAAGGATTCCTGGAAGGTGCGGCCAATCGCCATCACTTCACCCACCGATTTCATCTGGGTTGTCAGGCGATCATTGCTGCCAGCGAATTTCTCGAAGTTGAAGCGGGGGATTTTGGTCACAACATAATCGATGGAAGGCTCGAAAGACGCCGGAGTGCGTCCGCCCGTGATGTCATTCATCAATTCATCAAGGGTATAGCCAACCGCCAGTTTTGCTGCAATTTTCGCGATAGGGAAACCTGTTGCTTTGGAAGCCAGTGCCGATGAACGGGAGACACGCGGGTTCATCTCAATAACAATCAGGCGGCCATTTTTCGGGTTTACGGCAAACTGAACGTTTGATCCCCCGGTTTCTACGCCAATTTCACGCAATACTGCCATCGAGGCATTACGCATGATTTGGTATTCTTTGTCGGTCAGGGTTTGTGCGGGCGCCACGGTGATGGAGTCACCGGTATGAATTCCCATCGGGTCGAAGTTTTCAATGGAGCAGACGATAATGCAGTTATCGTTTTTATCCCGCACCACTTCCATTTCATACTCTTTCCAGCCAATCAGGGATTCATCGATTAACAATTCATTGGTCGGGGAGAGATCTAAGCCACGTTCACAAATTTCTTCAAATTCTTCACGGTTGTAAGCGATGCCGCCGCCAGTTCCGCCCATGGTGAAAGAAGGGCGGATAATACAAGGGAAGCCAACGTCTTCAGCAACAGCCAGTGCTTCTTCCATGGTATGGGCAATGCCTGAACGCGCGGTATCCAGACCAATTTTTTTCATCGCCTTGTCAAAACGCTGGCGATCTTCTGCTTTATCAATCGCGTCGGCAGTTGCACCAATCATGGTGACGCCGAATTCGTTCAAGACGCCCTGACGTTCCAATTCCAATGCACAGTTAAGCGCCGTTTGCCCGCCCATTGTTGGCAAGATAGCATCCGGACGCTCTTTTTCGATGATTTTGCGTACAACTTCCCAATGTATTGGCTCGATGTAAGTTGCATCTGCCATTTCTGGGTCGGTCATGATGGTTGCTGGGTTTGAGTTGACCAGAATGACGCGATAGCCTTCTTCCCGCAGGGCTTTACATGCCTGCGCACCGGAGTAGTCGAATTCACAAGCTTGGCCGATAACAATCGGGCCAGCACCTAAGATCAGGATACTTTTAATATCAGTACGTTTTGCCATTTTTCTTCTTCTCCTGATTATTTAGTGGATTGACGATATTGTTCGATTAATTCGATAAAATGATCGAACAGTGAAGCGGCTTCATGCGGGCCAGGGCTGGCTTCAGGGTGTCCCTGGAAACTGAAGGCAGGTTTATCGGTACGGTGAATGCCCTGCAAAGTGCCATCAAACAGTGATTTATGTGTGATACGCAGATTGGCTGGCAGTGAGCTTTCATCAACAGCAAAGCCGTGGTTTTGTGCGGTGATCATGACAACATCGCGATCCAGATCTTTCACCGGATGGTTACCACCGTGATGGCCAAATTTCATTTTCACGGTTTTTGCACCACTGGCCAGTGCCAGCAATTGATGCCCAAGGCAGATACCGAATACAGGAATTTCAGTGCCCAGGAATGTTTTGATTGCGTCGATAGCATAATCACAGGGTTCTGGATCGCCGGGGCCATTGGACAGGAAGATGCCGTCCGGTGCCATTTTAAGCACTTCATCTGCGGCGGTTTTTGCCGGTACGACGGTAACACGGCAGCCACGATCTACCAGCATGCGCAGGATATTGCGTTTAACCCCAAAATCATAGGCGACAATGTGGTAAGGCAGTTCTGCTTCTTTACTCGCTTCTGGCAGCCCGTCAGTTAATGTCCAGCTGCCCTGAACCCATTGATAAGGTTGTTCAGTTGTCACTTCTTTTGCCAGATCCATTCCTTTCAAGCCGGGAAATGCTTTTGCTTTTTCCAATGCAATTTGGGCATCTGCCTCATTACCCGCGATGATGCAGCCATTCTGAGCCCCTTTTTCTCTTAATAGTCGGGTCAGTTTACGTGTATCGATGTCAGCGATAGCGACAATATTGTGACGTTTCAGGTAATCAGACAGATTTTCTTCACTGCGGAAGTTGCTGGTTATTAAAGGTAAATCACGAATAACCAGACCTTGGGCTTGAATAGTGGGGGATTCTTCATCAGCGGCATTGATGCCGACATTGCCAATATGAGGATAAGTAAGAGTAACAATTTGGCGGGAATAGGAAGGGTCAGTAAGTATTTCTTGATATCCGGTCATTGAGGTATTGAAGACTACTTCTCCAACAGCCACACCTTCTGCCCCAATGGCGCGACCGTGAAATTGGGTTCCATCTTCCAGAACCAATATAGCTGACTTAATCAAAACGCCCTCCAAAATGAATAATCAGTCGTGTATACTGCATATTAATTCATGATTAATGGTTGAAATCAATATTAATCATGATTTTTGTTAAAATTTTGGCAAATTGCGCGCATTCTAATGATGAGAGGTGGGCTTGTCTACAAAAAATGGCATTTTTATAGACTTTTATGCACCGATCAGTCTCTATTGAGGCAATGCAGCTGGAAAAAATAAGGAAAGTCGGTATGGATAATCGATTAATGTGACAGAAAACTTTAAAATCGAAAAAAGTGGGTGTTTTTTCTTACTTATGGAAAATAAGGTAACAAAAAGCCCCTTTGAATCTGTAAAAATAGTAGTTAATTTGATATATGAAGTGTTTTTTAATGGTATCCATTGTTATTAATGGTTATCTATATAAATTTCATTTATAACAATGGATTGATTTTTTATTTTATTAAATATTATCCAGATTAAGTACATCTTTCATATCATAAAGTCCATTGTTTTTACCCTTAAGCCATGTTGAAGCCTTAACTGCTCCGTTAGCAAAGGTCATTCGGCTGGAGGCCTTGTGACTAATCTCTACTCGCTCTCCAATATCAGCAAAGATTGCAGTATGTTCTCCAACTATATCCCCGGCCCGTATGGTGGCAAAGCCTATGCTTTTGGGATCACGTTCTCCGGTATGGCCTTCACGGGAATACACTGCACAGGTTTTGAGATCCCGGCCTAATGTATGGGCGATAGATTCTCCCATTGCCAGTGCTGTTCCTGATGGCGCATCGACTTTATGACGATGGTGAGCTTCAATAATTTCGATGTCAGTATATTCCCCCATAACAGTTGCGGCTTTTTCCAGTAATTTGAGCACCAGATTAACGCCAACACTGAAATTAGCAGCAAAAACAATGGGGATCTCACGGGATGCGTCTTCAATCGCTTTTTTGCCTGCTTCATCAAAACCGGTTGTGCCAATAATCATGGACTTGTGATATTGACGACAAATCTCGAGGTAAGCCAAGGTGCCTTCCGGGCGTGTAAAATCAATTAAGACATCAAATTTTTCAATCACCTGATGCAGATCATCACTGATAATAACCCCATTTTTCGTAATGCCCGCCAGTTCTCCTGCATCAGTTCCCACTAATGAAGAGCCGGAACGTACTAATGCTGCGCCGAGTGTCATGCCGTCCAGTTGTTGAACAGACTGAATAAGGCAGCGCCCCATACGACCACTGGCGCCAACGATAGCAATGCGAATATCTGAATGAGTCATAACGCTTCTCTCTATAATTTATGTGTAGCCGGAGTGACAAACGAAATTATTTCACAGCTTAACTGGCAACGACTGACTAAGCCAGCCTTAGAGAAAGACCATTAGAAAAACAGGGATCACAAGAAGAGTTATAAAAATACTAAATAGCGGAGGCATTGATGCCATTATCCATGCCCATACCCAATGGATGCCAAAATGTCGGGTATGTCAGATTTGATTATTCAAGATATATTATATGTATTGTCAAATTTCATAATCTAACAATAAATTATAAAATACATTTACCCCAATCGGACTAGCAATTTTATACAAAAGCAGGAAACTGCGTTATCAGGAACCACTCAGGATAAGAAGTAAAATTTATTTTATAATCAGGTGGTTATTTATGGCTGGACAAGAAAGTGTAAAAGAAAAAACCCATTTTTTTCATCTGAAAGAATTTAATGGGCTGGAAATGCTCAGGGCAACATACTGCAATCAAGTGTTTTCCCGCCATGTGCATGAAACTTTTTGCATCGGGGTGATCGAAGAAGGTGCCCAGCGTTTTCACCGGAAAGGTACGGAATATATTGCACCCAAGGGCGATATTATTCTGGTCAACGCAGATGAAATTCATACTGGCTCTTCTGCTGTGCAAACAGGCTGGTCGTATCAGGCGATATACCCATCACTTGAATTACTGCGTTCGTTATCCCGGGATTTTCAATATGAAAATGGCTCAATCCCCTGGTTTCCGTCTGCGGTTGTACATGATCCGGGGTTATCTGAGCAATTGCGCATGACGTTTAATCTGCTGGCGCAGAATGGTAATACATTGTTTAAAGAAACGATGCTGCTTTCTTCACTTGCATGGTTGGTGATGCGATATGGTCAAACTTATATTGCCGAGCAGACATTGTCTGATTCTGAAAAACAGATATTTCTGACGAAAGAATATATTGATTCCCACCCTGAAAATGACATATCTCTTAATCAGTTAGCTGATATGGTGCAATTAAGTCCATGGCATTTTTTACGGCAATTCAAGAAAGCTATCGGTGTGACGCCTCATATTTATCTGATTTTAGCGCGTTTACGTATGGCCCGGAGATTATTAACAGAGGGGGATTCCATATTGAATGTTGCTCTTCGTTGTGGTTTCTCTGATCAAAGCCATTTTAACCGCCATTTTAAAAATGCCTTAGGTATTACGCCGGGTAAGTTTGTACGCTCTCTAAAAGAATCTCATTAATATATTTAAATTGAACCTCCAAAAAACAAATACATTAATAAACTAACAGGCTGTTGCAACGCAATTTTATCCAATACTCCGGCACAGTCTATTCGTAATCTAATTTCACAATGATTGCTTCTCACCTTATTGATGTATATTGAATTATGGAAAAATCGCTCTTCGGTTCTGATACAGATACTCAGCCAATCACTTCTGCTTGGAAAGGGTTTTGGTCTGGTGTGTATAATATGTTACCACTCTGCTTATCCGTTATTCCATGGGGAATATTAGCGGGATCTGTCGCTGTGGAATCCGGTCTGACTATCGGCCAGAGCATTGGTATGTCTGCCATCTTATTTGCAGGGGCTGCACAATTAGTCACACTGGGATTATTAGCGTCCGGCGCGAGTATATTTACCTTGGTTATTTCGGTTTTTTTTATCACTGCGCAACATTTTCTATATGGGTTAACTTTACGTGAATATGTATCTGTATTAAAAGTGCGTTATCGATTGCCAATAGGCTTTCTGCTAACAGATGAATTATTTGCTCTCAGTTGTGCTAAAGAAAATAAAAATACTTTAACGCCCGGTTATTTGATTGGCGCGGGATTATGTTTTTATATCTGCTGGAATTTGTTTAGTTTGTTGGGGATTTTTATGGCTTCTACTATTCCCGACCTTGCAAAATATCATCTGGACTTTTCTATTGTAGCGACTTTTATCACCATTGTTGTACCGATGATTAAGAGCCTTAGTGTGCTTTTTGGGGTCTTGTTTTCATTGTTTTTATCCATGTTGTTATCTTATTTCCATGTTGAAGGGGCTGTTATTATTTCAGGTATAAGTGGAATGTTTTTCTCTGTATTGGTAGCCAGATTAGCCAAGGAGTCAACATGAGCTGGACTTTGATTTTTGTTTTAGCCGGTATTGTGTTTTTTAATCGATATGTTTTTTTGGAACCTAAAATGCCGGTAAAGTTACCTAAGATATTAAATGAGTCACTTAAATATTCCGCACCTTGCTTACTTATTGCAATATGCGGGCCTATTATATTAATGGAACAAGGGGAATTGAGAGAGCTACCCAATAATCCGTATTTATTGGGGGCATTGCTCACTACTGTATTTGCTTTTTTTATTCGTAATATTGTTATTTGCGTTATTGTCAGTTTAATCGTTTTTTATATTTTATCCACTATATTATAGATAGGAGGAAATTATGAAAACAGGAAATAATACTTATAAGGAGTCCATGACTATTAGAGATACATACAGAATTTTACCATTTCAAGGTGTATGGACTTGGTTAACGGGAAAGGATATTCCTGATAGAAAGCCATTATGGAAATCAAATTCTATTGAAATGATTTTCTGGTCAATTAGCTGGATGATAATCGGAACGCTATTCATTTATTGGGCTGTGACTAGCCAGATTTCACTGTTCTCTTCCATAATCATTTATTCCATAGGTGTATTATTTGCCTCTTCTGGTGCCCGATACGTTGTTGCGACAATCGTTCATCAAGGCGTTCATGGTAATTTACTTTCGACTCAAACAGGCAATAAAATATTATGTGAAATTTTATCTACCGTATTGATTACTCAACCGTATGATTCATACCGTCAATTTCATATTTATGAGCATCACGGCAAAGATTTTTCAACCACTGAGGACAAGGATCTGGCTGCAATATATAAATTGGGTTTTTTACCCGGAAAATCTAAAAAACAGCTCTATCTGAACTTGTTCCTGACATTACTAAGCCCATATTTTCATCTGTCATATTTTTGGGGCAGGATTAAATCAAATTTAGTCGGCGTCCCAAAATATAGATTGCTTATGACGATCATTCAACTTTTTGCCTTAGGTTATCTGGCTTGGCATATAGGAATAATGCTTTTCTTTTTATTTATTATTATTCCCTATGTCATAGTTTATCAAATTGCATCGTTATTACATTTAATCACGGAACATGTTTGGTTATTACGCAGAGAAAAAGAAACTATTCGTGATAGTCATATCAATAATTCCTTGGCGCGTTTCTGTGGCTCACCTTGTCCCGGGAGCTTTGCTGTAAAATGTTGGCCTCAATGGATAATGTGGTCTGTCCGGCATTTATTCTATCATTTGCCTATCAGAATGCTGGTAGTACAGGGATCACTGGTGTGTCATGATTGGCACCATCGCATGAGTAGTGTGAAGGATTGGTATAATTACGCTGCACGAAGGGAAGTGAGTGCTGCAAAATTAGCGGAAGAAGGCCACTATGATTACACTGAATTTTGGGGATTTCACCATGGCCTGGATTATGTACTAACAATGATAAGCGATGCTGAGCCAGTAACCGTTAGTAATTTAAAGTATAGACTCAATTGAAACATTTGTGCGGAATGACAATTGCAAAAATCACAATGAAATTATGGATGTTGATTCTGACTTTTTATTAAAAATGAGAGTGATCATTCAATGCATGAATAATGAGGTCTATCATTACTATCTGAATTTATGATGATAGACCTATTTAATATTTTAGTGATTGAAAGATTCAGCAACGTGATTTTAATCAATCTCTTTCACTTCAACCCGCAGTTCTTTGGGGACTTCAAAAACAATATTTTCTTCGCGACCATGCAATTCATTAACTGTTTTCGCACCAAGCATTTTCAGGCGTTCAATCACTTGCTGTACCAGAATATCCGGTGCTGATGCCCCCGCAGTGACACCGATCGCATTCACTTTTTCAATCCATTCTTCTTGGATATCATCCGCAGAATCAATCAAATAAGCTGGTTTTCCAACGCGCTGTGCCAATTCGGCCAGCCGGTTTGAGTTTGATGAGTTTTTGGAACCAACGACCAAAACGACATCAGCTCCGGAAGCTAAATCGCGAACAGCTTCCTGGCGGTTGGTGGTGGCGTAGCAAATGTCATCTTTACGTGGGCCGATAATTTTTGGAAAGCGGGCATTAAGTGCGTCAATCACTTCGGATGTATCATCGACAGAAAGCGTTGTTTGCGTCATGAAGCAAAGATTGTTTTCATCTTTCACTTGCAGCTTCCAGACATCTTCCGGTGATTCCACCAAATACATGCCGCCTTCAGGGTTATTATATTGACCCATCGTGCCTTCCACTTCAGGATGACCGGCATGACCAATCAGAATCGCTTCTTTGCCTTTACGGCTTGCCCTTGCCACTTCCATATGTACTTTAGTGACCAACGGGCAGGTAGCATCAAACAACATGGTCAGGTTGCGGCTGCGGGCTTCTGCGCGAATGGCTTGGGAGACGCCGTGAGCTGAAAATATCAGGATTGCACCATCAGGAACTTCAGATATTTCCTCAATGAAAATAGCGCCACGTTTTCTCAGGTTATCAACGACATAACGGTTGTGCACAACTTCATGGCGCACATAAATGGGCGCGCCGTACAATTCTAGTGCACGTTCTACAATGCTGATGGCACGATCTACACCAGCACAGAAACCACGAGGGTTAGCCAGCAATATTTGCATGGGTTTCCTCCAACTGAGGGTCAATTTCCAACACTTCAATATCAAAAGTGATGTTCTGTTCAGCCAGCGGATGGTTAAAATCAACAGTGATGGAGCCTTCAGCGACTTCTTTGATCAACCCCGGCATCTCACTGCCGTTCATGGCTGTAAACAGCATGATGGTTCCAACTTCTGGCGTACCGGCATCAGCGAAATCACGCGGAGTAAAGTATTGCACCAAATCAGGATTGTGTTTACCAAAAATGGTTTCTCCCGCCAGCGTGAATTGATGTTTATCACCCGCTTTCAATCCAAGGAGTTGCTGCTCCAATGGGGTAGAGAGGCTACCATCACCAAGGCGGAATAATGCGGGCTTGCCTTGGCTGTAAGTCGAGTCTGCTGTTGAACCATCATCCAGCTTTAATGTGAAGTGTAATAAAACAGCACTATGCGCTTGCGCCTGCATTGACATGTTGCTCAGACCTTTTGCTTAAAAAGTGATTACAAGTATACCGTATGACAGTATGAAATCATCAGCCCCAGTTTTGTTAACCGGGGCTGATTTATTATCATTCTTTGAATGACTAGGCTTTTGGCGCTTTTTGCTCGTCATTCAGTGGGTTGTCATCCCGTTGCTTGTCATTCGGACCGATAAAGCTTTCTATGATAATGAGGGCCGCCCCGATGCAGATTGCTGAATCTGCGATGTTAAAGGTCGGCCAGTGCCATTCCCCGACATAAAAATCGATGAAATCGACAACAAACCCATGTACCAGCCGATCGAATAAATTCCCCAATGCCCCACCAATGACTAAAGCGTAGGCGATATTGCTCAGTTTTTGTCTGGCGCTGGAACGGTACATCATGACCATCAATACAAGGGTAATGACGGTTGCAACCAAGGCAAAGAACCAACGCTGCCAGCCACCCTTATCAGCCAGAAAGCTGAAAGCAGCCCCTAAATTCTGAGCATAAGTCAGATTGAAATAAGGCATCAACGGAATGGATTCGTATAGCGAGAAGTTTTGCAGTACTAGGTACTTACTTCCCAAATCCAATATCAATACCACAGCAACCAGCCAAAGCCAGCGAAGTCCGGTGGAACAAATGGGCTTATTCATCAGGCAAATTTACGCTCTTCACCGTTGCCGGCAACGTTAATCACACAGCGGCCGCAAAGTTCTGCATGTTCCGCCACCAGACCCACATTTTTAGAATAATGCCAGCAACGTGGGCATTTCTCACCGTCTGCTTTGCGGAAAGAAACTTTCAGGCCAGCAAGCTCGCTTTGCTGTGCATCGTCACCCGCAGTTGCATATGCCGCTACATCAGCCCGAGAAGTCAGCAGGACAAAACGCAATTCGTCAGACAGTTTGTTGAGTTTTCCTGCCAGTGCTTCATCAGCATAAAGCGTGACAGCGGCTTCCAGTGAACTGCGGATATGTTTATCAGCACGGGCCTGCTCAAGAACTTTGTTGACTTCACCGCGTACTTCCAGCAGCTCAGCCCAGAAAGTATCGTTCATATCTTCGCCACTTGCCAAACCGAACAGTCCTTCATACCACTCTTCGGTGAAGACATACTGAGCGCGTTCACCCGGCAGTTCATTCCAGACTTCATCTGCGGTGAAAGACAGAATGGGTGCCATCCAGCGGACCAGCGCTTCAGCGATATGGAATAATGCTGTCTGGCAGCTGCGACGGGCAAGGCTGTCACCTTTCGCGGTGTATTGGCGATCTTTAATGATATCCAGATAGAAAGAACCCATTTCCACGGAGCAGAATTGCATTAAACGCTGAACCACAGAGTGGAAATCGTATTCGTCATAAGATTTGAGGATATCGGCTTGTGCCGCTTGAGCACGGCCCACTGCCCAGCGATCCAGAACAACCATATCTTCGGCTTTGACCATGTGTTGCTCTGGGTTGAAACCATTCAGGTTTGCCAGCAGGAAGCGGGCGGTATTGCGGATACGGCGGTAAGCATCAGCAGAACGCTTCAGGATCTCGTCAGAAACAGCGATTTCGCCGCTATAGTCAGTGGAGGCAACCCATAAACGCAGAATATCTGCGCCCAGTTTGTTCATGACATCTTGTGGGCTGACGGTGTTGCCGATGGACTTGGACATTTTACGGCCTTGTTCATCAACGGTGAAACCATGTGTCAGCACTTGGCGATAAGGGGCTTTGCCTTTAATCGCAGTAGACAGCATCAGTGAGGACATGAACCAACCACGATGCTGGTCAGAACCTTCCAGATAGATATCGGCAGCATGGCCGTGGAATTCCGGACGGGTATCAACTACGGAAGAATGGGTGCTTCCTGAATCAAACCAGACATCCAGGGTATCCTGAGCTTTGATGTAATCAGCGGCCTCATCACCCAGCAGTTCTGTTGCGTCCAGATCCCACCAAGCCTGAATGCCATCGATTTCAACGCGCTTGGCGACTTCTTCGATCAATTCGACGGTGCGCGGATGAGGTTCCTGAGTCTCTTTATGAATAAACAGAGACATGGGCACGCCCCAAGTGCGCTGACGGGAAATACACCAGTCAGGGCGATTTTCTACCATGGATTCGATACGCGCTTGTCCCCAGCCCGGTATCCACTGAACGTCTTTGATCTCTTTCAGGGACTGCTCACGCAGACCGTTTTTATCCATGCTGATGAACCACTGAGGTGTTGCACGGAAAATAATCGGTTTTTTGTGGCGCCAGCAGCAAGGGTAGCTGTGCTGGATTTTGTGCAGACTCAGCAATGCGCCTTTTTCTTTCAGCAGTTCGACGATGATATCGTTCGCCTTGAAGACAAATACACCATCCAGAGACGGATAAGTGCCAGAGATGTAGCAGCCATTCGGCCCCACAGGGTTGGCTATCTCAAGGCCGTATTTCAGGCTGATGGAGTAGTCGTCCGGCCCATGGCCACCTGCGGTGTGCACTGCACCGGTACCGGCTTCAAGCGTAACGTGATCACCAAGGATGGCTGGTGCGTCGAAGCCCATGAATGGATGGTTGAAGCGCATCAGTTCCAGATCGGCGCCCGTACAGTTGCTGACAGCTTCCCATGATGTGATACCTGCGCGTTGCATGACCTGTTCGACCAGCTCAGCCGCCAGGATCAGGTATTCATTGTCCACTTTGACCAATTGGTAGGTGATTTCTGCACCCAACGAAATTGCACGGTTGGCAGGCAATGTCCATGGTGTGGTTGTCCAGATGGCCAAAGAAACTGGCAGCCCCTGAGGTTGCACACCAAATTTGGCATACACGGCATCTGCATCAACGGCAGGGAAACTCACATCAATGGAAGGAGAAGTTCTGTCGTAGTATTCCACTTCCGCTTCGGCGAGAGAGGAGCCACAGTCAGTACACCAGTGGACGGGTTTCACACCTTTCAGCAAATGACCATTCTTGATGATGCGACCCAGAGCACGAATGATGTCTGCTTCTGTTTTGAAATCCATCGTCAGGTAAGGTTTGTCCCAGTCGCCCAGCACACCCAGACGCTTGAAGCCCGCTTTTTGTGTTTCGACCTGGGTCATCGCATATTTACGGCACTCAGCACGGAATTCAGCAGCGGAAAATTTTTCCCCCGGCTTGCCGATAATTTGCTCAACCTTGAGCTCAATTGGCAAACCATGGCAGTCCCAACCGGGAATATAAGGCGAATCGTAGCCTGATAGCCCTTTGGACTTAACAACAATATCTTTGAGAATTTTATTAACTGAGTGACCAATATGAATATCGCCATTTGCATAAGGAGGGCCATCATGCAAAATAAACGTTTTCTTGCCAGACTTTGTTTTTCGGATTGCCTGATACAAACCTTCCTTGTACCAACGTTTCAACATATCTGGTTCGCGCTTAGCTAAATCCCCGCGCATGGGGAACCCTGTTTCCGGTAAATTCAGGGTGTCTTTATAGTCACTCATTATAGATTCTCAGTTCCAATTTTCCGCTATATCCTTATCCGTTATCTTTCACATTGCAGCTGTACTGGCTACGTTTTCGTTGCCCGGTTACCGCATGGCCACTATCTATATAGCTATATAGTATAGTGACCATTGCACAGTGAGCAGATCGTCACCGACATGCTTGGGTATTCGTTTACTCGCCGTCATGCCGTAAAATGAAATCTATTGGATATCAGATACATGACTCGGATCGCTGCAAGAGATAATTTCTTGCGGCAACCACATCATTTGCGATTTGCTGTTTAAGCGCATCAAGCGAAGCAAACCGCTGCTCATCACGCAATTTTTTGCGTAACACCACGTCGATATGACGCCCATAGAGATCCATCCGGGCATCAATCAAATGTACTTCGAGTTGTTGGCCTTGGCCCGCAACGGTGGGGCGATTGCCTATATTGGCAACCCCCGGCAAGGGTTTATCCCCCAATCCATGGACTTCAACAGCATAAACACCCTTAACAGGTGCAACCAGCCGCTTCAATGGTAAGTTAGCCGTGGGAAACCCGATGGTACGCCCCAGCTGTTTACCGTGAACGACTCTGCCGCTTATGCTGTAGGGATGCCCCAATAATAGCTCTGCCAAGGCCAGATCATCATCTTGCAATGCCTGACGAATGGCTGTACTGCTGATCCGAAGACCGCTGTCACAAAAGCTGCCTGTGCTGGCGACATCAAAATGGTATTGTTTACCTGCTTGTTGCAAATATTGAAAATCGCCGAGGCGATTTTTACCAAAACGGAAATCATCCCCTATTGCCAGAAACTTAACACCCAGTTTTTCAACGAGCAACTGTGAAACAAAGGATTCAGGCGAGTTGGCTGCAAAATGTTTGTCAAATTTCACACACAACAGGTAATCAACGCCATTTCGTACCAGATATTTTATTTTATCTCTTAGCCGCGTCAGGCGAGCTGGCGATTTATCTGCAACAAAAACTTCCAGTGGCTGCGGTTCGAAGATCATGACCATAGTCGGTAATCCGAGACGCAACCCTTCTTGCTTCAAGTGTTTTAATAAAGCTTGATGCCCGCGATGGACACCATCAAAATTACCAATCGTCAGCACGCAACCATGGTGACGCGCCCGGATATTGTGTATACCGCGAATTAGCTCCATAGCTGGCTCAATACCGTGGAAATTGCCGGATTATACCTTGTACGACGTGCAAGGTTAACCCACGATCACAAAGGGTTTTAATTAATAACCTGATTCATACAATAAAAATAGGCCAGATGCCCGAAAAATATTTAATTTATCGCATTTATCTGTGATTCATTCAGTTTTTTATTGCGAAAGACTGTATTCCCTTTCAGTAAGCTGATAAAATCCCGCCCCATCACAACGTAACCAGCGTCGTCGTACAGCGACGCTTATTTGCACAAATCCATTGACAAAAGAAGGCTGAACAGGCATATTCCTCGGCCTTTGAATTGTCCTCGATAGAATATATTTGGGAGTTGGACCTTGGCTAATATCAAATCAGCTAAGAAACGCGCCGTACAGTCTGAGAAACGCCGTCAGCACAATGCAAGCCGTCGTTCTATGGTGCGTACTTTTATCAAGAAAGTATACGCGGCCATCGCTGCTGGCGATAAAGAAGCTGCACAGAAAGCATTCAATGACATGCAACCAATTGTTGATCGTCACGCCTGCAAGGGTCTGATCCACAAAAACAAAGCAGCACGTCATAAATCTGCTCTGGCAGCGCAAATCAAAGCAATGTAATTATTTGTTTTGGTTATGCTGAAAAAAACCGGCATTTAGCCGGTTTTTTTGTATCTGCTCATTTGCAGACGATGAGCTTAAAGTCATTTCAGCATTGTTCTAACGTAATTTTTCAGGGCTGCTTTTAAGCGGTGTATTGAATAAAGCAGAAAAATCCTTGTTGCATACCCTTTGAACTGCCGGATGCTGGATCATTCGCTCGGCAAAAATGACGTAATACTCTTCCTGAACGGCGTCTAATCGCCCTATCTCAACAATATCACTATCTGCAAAAATGTCATTGGCGTAGAAAGAAGGCGCAATGAAAATGGCATTGTGGTACATACCAAAGGCTTTCATCAACGCAGCGTCATCAAATTCGCCCAACACTTCAACCTGAAGGTTTTTATTGTGTATCCAGGTCAGAAGTTTTCTGCCCAGCATTGAACGACGACCCGGGATCAGCAAGCGGCGCTCTTCCAAACACTCAGGAAACGATTTTTCAGGAATTGGCTGGCGACAGTAAAAACTAATGTTGCATTCACCTAATTTTACTGAAAATAGTCCTTCCTGTTGTGACGAATCGACCGGACAATCTGACAGGATCATATCCAGTTTATGCTGACTGAGTTGTTCAAGCAGCATTTCATGGGTTGATTCAAAACAGCGCAAGTGAATTTTTTCATGTTCTGCAACGGCCGTTTCCAGCACTTTGCTGACTAAGGTTTTGGACAGTGCATCAGCGACACCGACATCAAACAGCAGATTTGATTCACGGCTATAAGTAACGATGTCCAGCATTTCCTGACTAAGGGTAAACATTTTATCCGCATAACGGAAAATCAGCTGTCCTAATTCAGAAGGGACTAAGCCTCTGCCTTGGCGTTTGAAGAGTTTCCCACCGAGGCGTTCTTCTAATGCCTTAATTTGCCCGGTAATAGTTTGTGGTGTTAGATATAATGCTTCTGCTGCGCCGACAACAGAGCCTTCCTTGCAAACGTGCCAAAAATAATAAAGATGGTTAAAATTTAAATGTGAAACCCGCATATTTTTATCCTTGTATTGCCTCACATCTGTATACCTTTCATCTTTCAAGACGCAGTTTCGTTGGCTGTTCCGGATCATGTCGCCATATTCAGCTTGTGACCGAAGGTCTATTTATTGACCACCATACTGTAATTTGAAATTTGTCGGTATTAACAGCCCTGACAATATACATTGTAGGCCGCCAGACTGTAGCGTTCTCCTATTTTTTGTTGAGGTGAAATATCAGCGGCACAGCGGTGGTTCATGTTATGCCGCCGATATCAAAGGAATGAGTAATTTCGGCAATTGATAATGGAACTGCGCTTAAATTAATCTATTCATCTACGTTTGGCTACGTTTTTTTCTTTGGCAATATCTTGGGCAATAGCAAGTTTAATAGCCCATAACCGATTATTGCGGCAGTCGTAGAACCAATTAAAATACCTAAGCGAGAGTAGGTACTGAAAGCATCGTCCTGGCCTTCAAATGCCAGTCCCGAAATAAAAATGGACATGGTAAAACCGATCCCACAAAGTACGGAAACGGCGAAGATTTGTTTCATGCCGATTTTTTCCGGTAGCTTAGCAATACCCAGTTTTACTGAGATCCAGCTAAACAAAAAGATCCCCAATGGCTTGCCAATGAATAAACCAAGGGCAATACCAACAGGCAGCATACTGGTTAAGCCATTCAATGTGACGCCCTGCAATGAAACCCCCGCATTGGCAAAGGCAAATAAAGGGAGAATCAAATAGGCTACCCAAGGATGAAGTTCATGCTCCAACGCTTCTGAGGGGGATTCTCCTTTCTTATCGCGAAGAGGGATCAAAAAACCAACGATAACACCTGCAAGTGTGGCATGAACACCTGACTTTAAGATACAAACCCACAAAACAATGCCTACAACCAGATAAGCGGAGGTTTTGGCTATTCCTTTCCAGTTCATCCAGGCCAGTATCGCGATCATGGCCGCGGCAAGAGCAAGTGCCGTCAAAGAAACTGTTTTGGTGTAAAACAAGGCAATAATAACGATGACACCCAAGTCATCAATAATTGCCAACGCAAGTAAAAATACTTTTAATGCGGTGGGAACTCTTTTTCCCAACAAGGCCATGATGCCAAGCGCAAAAGCGATATCTGTTGCCGCCGGAATTGCCCAACCTTGCCGTGCAATGTCATCGTTTCCATTAAACAGCAAATAGACGAGAGCAGGGGCCAACATTCCGCCAAGTGCGGCAATGGCAGGAAAAATTGCCTTATCGCGGCCTGCAAGTGAGCCTTCTATAAGCTCACGTTTGACTTCCAGCCCGACGATCAGGAAAAACACCGCCATTAATCCATCGTTTATCCATAGTAATAATGGCTTATTGATTTCTAAAGCGGCGAACTGTACGGCAACGGGAAGATTGAGAAATTGATGATAAATGCCGTCTAATGGCGTGTTAGCCATAATCAGGGCGATAATGGCTGCAATGATGAGAAGAATTCCACCAGCTGCCTCCAATTTCAAGAATTGGCGAATAATTGCAGTCATAAACAGATAACCTATGAAATTGATCGAAGTGCTAATGTTATGACAGTTATTATATCGGAAAAAGTAGTTTATATGTGCTATTTTAGTCGTTATTTTCGAATCATTTATTTTTGAAAGTAGTTTTTTTCGGCAGAGTGGGAGATTGATAAATAACAATAGATAATAGAAGATGCTTTTATCACCAATTAGCTAATAACATGAGTAAAATATCCCGTGACCACTTCAGTCTTCTTAACCGTCCTTGGTGCAGCTCTGTTGCATGCGAGTTGGAATGCTTTAGTTAAGATCAGCGTTGATCGGTTCTTAGGCATCTCTATCATTGTTTTTTTTGCCGGAATAATTGCAACACCGGGATTGCTCTGGGTTGGTTTACCGACTTCTGCCTCTTTGCCGTGGTTAGTATTATCTGCTGTTTTGCATACAGGTTATTGCCTGTTTTTAAGCCGTTCTTATACAACGGGAGATTTAAGCCAGGTTTATCCGATTGCCAGAGGATGTGCACCATTAATTACTGCTTTGCTGAGTTGGCTAATTTTGCAGGAAAGGTTGCCGTCTTTTGCGATCCTGGGGGTAGGTTTAATTATAGTGGGGATCATGCTAATTGCCTTTCCCAAAGGGAAAAAATCCATCCGGTTGGATCAAAAAACATTCCTGGCCGCGGTTATCACTTCGGTATTTACGGCCTGTTATACCTTGTCCGATGGTGTCGGCTCCCGTATCAGTGAGAATGCTTTAACTTATATTTTTTGGATGTTTGCGATTAATGGCTGGCTAATGGGGGTCATTATGTATTCCAAATATCGAAATACCATCGGAAAAAGTATTCGCCAATATTGGAAGCAGGGAGTTTTAGGCGGATTAATGCAGTTATTGAGTTATGGCATCGTTATTTGGGCAATGAGCCATGCTCCTATCGTGCTGGTTGCTACATTGCGGGAAACAAGCGTGTTGTTTGCGATGCTATTGTCAGTGGTTATTTTGCGGGAGCCTTTCAATAAGATGCGATTATTGGCTTGTGTTGTTATTGTGGCGGGAATTATTGGTATGAAATTAGGGTAATATTTCATTGGAAAATAAGTAATTATGAATTTTGTAAAAATTTTTGTATAGAAAATAATCGGTTGATAATTATATTCTGAGATTAATGTATCACTTTCATTCACATAAAAATTGCCCCTATAGGGACAATTTTTATGTCTATACTAAATAAGTAAATTTCTCAGTAAATATACTATTTTAATGTAGTTTAAATTTTATCTCTAATAAGTGACACATTTAATATTTACAGTAAAATCTCCTTTCATATTATCTAAATTAACATCAACTCCATTTTTACTCGATACTATATAACTTTTTATATACTTCATTAATAGGGTACACCATCTATAAATATCTTAGTGGTATCATCACCATAAAAATGTATGTTTTTCATATCTTCAGATCCATTTGTAGTAACATATACCGTAGCCCCATTACCACCTGCATGAATTTCAGGACTTTTTAAATTACGTAAATTAACACCAACTCCATTTTCAGTACTTGTTAACCGAATTCTATCAGCATACATGCCACCTAATTCTTTAACATTAATTGAAAATTCAGGTTTGGCTCCTTCACCGGCAATTAAGCGAGTCAGACTAGGGTCTTTCATATGAGGTGATATGGCCCCGGTCATTGCAACAATGATGGGAGCTTTAATTATTCCATTTACTTCTAAAGCCCTGCTAATAAGAGAAACTCCTTTGGGGCCGTTACCTCCTTCAGTTTTAAGCTCTAAACCCTTTTCACCAACAGTAATGTTACCTTTGGTTACGTCTAAAGTAAGTAGATCTTTTTTATTAAAAGTAGGTTTACCTGTGGTCAAAGTAAATTCATTGTTATTAATAAAATTAACTCCATTGACCCTAATGCCATTAGGGTTGGCTATAATAACTTTAGCTTTATCTCCAACTACTTCTAAAGCTCCTAATAGTTGAGATTGATTACCACCAACTACTTCGTTAACAATTAATGCTGCGGATCTGTTTTTAAGGTTAGGGTTTTTATCTAATTGACCTGCTAATTCAGAACTTATCACATCCAGTGAATTGTTTAAAATCAGGCCCTGTTTTTCAATGTTAAATTCTTTATAGGTATTTCTAGACATTCCAGAAAGAGTGGGAGTAGCTATGTTAACAACTGGAACATTATTAATATTTTTAACTTGAGTATTCGCATCGTTAGGAATTATACCTCCTGAAAAAGCTGAATTAGTAGAAAATAATAAAGATACAAGAGAAAATGAAGCTAATTTCACAAAATAGGTAGTGTTTTTAAATATTATCATAAATAACTCATTTTTATTTAATGGTCTCTGTTCTTAGAGGTTAATCTAAAAATGTAGAGGTTATTTTATAGGATTTAAACTAATTTAATAAATTACAATAACAAATGGCTTGTAAAAATTAATGGAATATTTTTACTCTTCTGTAATATAATAATTTTCTGGGCCAATCCAAGTTATAACTTTATATTATTTTAACTTAATTCCTTTATCATATTTATACTATTTTAGTACTTCAGATGGATGCCAGCTATGTCCATATGAAAAGAGAGCACCTTTACTAATTAATTTTTTAATTATTTCTAGTTTATCATTTTCATTGTTTGCAGATAATTCAATAAAATAGGGGGATGAAGAGTCATTTTTATATGACTCATAAGTTACTAAAGAAAAATCCAATAATTTCATTTGGTTAATTAATTCATTTTCATTTCTTGAAATTATGAGTCTTAGCGTATCTCCTGCTATATCTGAAACAATAATTGAGTTATCTGGAAGTTTACTTATTTTACGTTTAGTTTTATGGAAGTAGGAACAGAGTTTAATCATTTCAGTAACTCCTCAATAAATTAAGAAATATCTCAGATCTATAAATTTTTTATTTAAACTTACTTAAATTTTTATTGAATCTGAGATCTTTTAAACGTTTAACTAATCAGTTGAACAGGAAAAATAACTTCTCTACCCTCAATATAATTCCATGCAACTCTATTAAAATTTTTAGTAACTTGAGAATCAATAATCATCAAAGACATTAGAAAATTAAATAATTCATCGGATTCATCAATTGCAGAAATGAATTTTACTTTTCCTTCTTCATTATTTACAATAGCAGGAAGTATTTTCTCTTCATTAGCATGTAAAAAATAAAAAATAATTTTTTTAGTATCACTATCGTAATCTATTCTAGTGATCTGTACATTATTTTTGTTTAAACACGGCAATTTCATTCCACACCTTATTAAAATTATCTATAGTCATCTTATAGCTAGTTCCTTTCCACGGATCGTGTATCAAAATATTTCCTGCTTTATCAATACCTTTTACAACTACCCAATGACCAATTCTACTACCTTGATCCCACATCATAGCGGCCCAAGAACCTGTAGAATTTAATATGTGAAAGTTTTCTAATCCTACAAAACCACCATCCCAATCACTACTATATTTATTGAGATCTCTAGCTAATTGTTCAGGACTTTTTAATCCTCCACCTAATTCTGTTTGAGAGACGGGAACTTTTCTATCTTTAAGTAACATCTCACCACATGCTGCACCACATCCTGTTGGAGTTTTTTGTTTTACTACATTTGGATCGACTATTTCATCTAGTACGTTCCAATTTCCACCAGCACCACCTTTTGGTGTAATAGGTTTGATAGTTACTTTATTAAGAATCCCTTCTCCTCGTAATACTCCTAAAGGTACTTTAGCTCCTATTAAAAATCCTGCAACATTTTCTAAAGATTTTTGATCACCTTGAGCTGCTTTTGCTACTGTTACCTTAATACCTTCCCATGCATAGCCATTTCTAATAGAGTCAAATGCATTTGCAACAGCTTGATCTTTTTTAGCTAAATCACTTCTTGCTCTATCACAATAATTACTTCCCGTTGCACAAGTTATTAAGGCTGCTGTTGCATCAAATGTAGTATCTAGTCCAGCAACTCCCAGATGACCTGTTTCGTACAAGAAAACCAACACACCATTAACCATTGCGGATGCTACATTTTCACCCATCTTTTCACGAACTAAAAATTTCATATAGTCTGCATCTGCTTCAAGTGCCTTTCTAGCCTTATCTCCAGCTAGTGAATTAAATTCAATAGCAAGTTCACCAGCATGGGCACCACTATGAACTCCGTCAGCACTATTTGAAGCAATACCTCCAGCAATAGCACCTATAATTTTAGTTTTAAGTAAACCTTTAGTGGTATCTTGGTAAAAATTCTCACCCATACTGAGAACTGCAACTTCTGCTGCTAATGCTCCAGCAGATGCAGCCAGAGGATCATTTCCTCCAATTTCTGCGGCTAAAGCAGAAATCGCGGCATGACTAAATAATTTTCCAGGTATTCCTAAAGCAGGAGTATTTTCTGAAACTAACTTAGCTCCTTCTGCATGTATTTGATCAGCAGTAGTGGAAAGTAAAGATTGAACGAAATTATCTTTAAAACTACCTCCATTAATTGAAGTAGTTAATCCAGATTTAATTAATGATTGACCTGCAACCCTTTGAGCGGTTCTAGTACTACAGCCGTACGCCCCATTGTGGCATGATAGCCCTGACATTTTTTTCCTGAAAATACGGGAAGGTGTTCAATGCACTCACCGACCAATGCCTGGGAACAGGCACTTCTCTCACTCCATACCCGTCTGGCTCCCTTGTTTCACCATCCCGGCCCACAACAACGCAGCCTCGCTTATCTCCGGGGGCTGCTCAGTGACGTTGAACGTAAAAATGGCTGGCAACTGGCGGAATGGATAGGCGAACGCACGCCTGATGGCGTTCAGCATCTGCTGGAGCGAACTCATTGGGATGTCGACGTCGCCCGCGATATTCTGCGGGATTATGTGACAGAACATCTGGGCGATGAACAGGGTGTACTTATTGTGGATGAAACGGGCTTTATCAAAAAAGGCACGCATTCTGCCGGGGTTCAGCGTCAATACAGTGGCACCGCCGGGCGCGTCGAAAACAGCCAAATAGGCGTCTTTCTCTGTTATGCCGGTCAGGGCGGTCATGCCTTTATTGACCGGGCGTTATACCTGCCCAAACCCTGAACGGATGACCGGCCTCGCTGTGAAGCCGCGGGTATTCCTGACCCGATCACCTTTGCCACCAAACCGCAACTCGCCCGGCAGATGCTGGAACGCGCATTAGAGGCCGGTGTGCCCTGTCGCTGGGTGACGGCCGATGCCGTTTATGGTCAGGATCGTCGCCTGCGCTGTTGGCTGGAGTCCCGATATCAACCCTTTGTACTGGCGATCCCCAAAAATGAACCGTTGTGGTGGCAAGGGCCGGCCTATCGCAGAGCGGACCACATTGTGGACAGCCTGACGCCTCCACAATGGGAACCACATTCTGCGGGGCGGGGAGCGAAAGGCGAACGTCAGTATGACTGGGTTTTGGTGCCACTCTGGCGCTTACAACGGAGTGAGAAAGACCGGGAATATGGCCATTATTTGCTGGTCCGGCGCCGCCGGGATGAAAAACAGGCACGGGCTTACTAGGTTGTGTATGCGCGCCGAGAACAGGCTGATCTGAAAACCCTGGCTCAGGTGGCAGGCTATCGCTGGGAAATTGAATGTGGTTTTGAAGAAACGAAGGGAGAATGCGGTCGGGATCATTATGAAGTGCGGCAATGGCATAGCGGGTATCGGCACATTACCTTATCGCTACTGGCCCATGCGGTTCTGGCGGTCTTACGGAGACGGGAGAAAAAAAACGCCGACGGGGCTGATAGCCTTCAGTGTGGCGGAACTGCGTAAGCTGTTGTCAAAATTGATGGAAAAGGCCGGAGAGACCGTCGAACAGGTTTTACATTGGTCATCTTGGCGACGACGACACCAATACTGTGCACAACAATGTCATTATCGCCGTAGGGATAACCTTATGATTACAGAGCCGTTACGGCTGTAGTACTAATAAAGTGTGAAAATTAGTTCTTAGTGTACTTGCTGCATTTGCCACAAAGAAAATAGCAAGTGCTAACAAAAGCCCTTGTCTTTGCTTATTCATGGGTAACATTGCAACAAATAACGGAGAACCCAAGACATATGCCAATGTAAAAGCTGTCACTAACTGTGCGGCCATAGCGACTGATACAGAAAAAGATGTTTCAATCAAAGGGATCAGGCCAGCCGTAATCTGAGACGTAAACAGAAGGCCTTATTCCGTAAGAAAAAAGGCAGTGCGAATCGTCGCAAAGCCCGCCTACAGCTTGCAGATGTACACGAACGGGTAGCCAATGCCCGTGCTGATTTTCAACACAGACTGTCCCGCACAATTGTTGAAGAAAACCAAGCGGTAATTGTAGAGACGCTGAAATCGGCGAACATGATGAAAAACTATCATCTCGCCCGTGCCATCGGCGATGCAGGATGGAATGGATTCATCACGAAACTGGAATATAAAGCCGCAGAGAAAGGCGTGCATCTGGTGAAACTGGAACAATGGTTCGCCAGTTCGAAAACCTGCCATTGTTGTGGTCACAAAATGCCGGAAATGCCGCTGAATAAGCGCATCTGGCAATGTCCTTGTTGTGGTGTTGAACATGACCGCGATATCAACGCGGCAATTAACATCCGGCACAAAGGCATAATGGAATTACAGGCGGCGTGACTCGTCGTCTCTGCCCATGGAGGCCAGCGTAAATCCGTCAAACAGACGGTTACGGCCTGAGAAGTGGGAAGCCTTGCCGTTTACGGCGGGGAGCAGTCACAATGGTTTACTATGCTATAAAAGAGGAAGATCGAAATGAAACTTTTAATAACTGGCTAATGTCAAAAAAATAAATACTGTAATAACAGCTTGTTTTATTGGATATAACGATTCCCCTTTTATTCTTAGCAAGCTAATTCATAACTTAAAAGAGATATTCAGGGGAATGTTATAAAAGATCTTACAAAAGCATTAAATTACTTTGTCAAATCATCAAAAAATTTCTTTACGCCATCAAGGAAGCTTTTAGAGCGGGGGCTATTGTTTTCGCCACTTTTTCCACCAAAAGATTCACCTAATTTACGCATCAGCTCTTTTTGTTCTTCGTTAAGCTTAACCGGTGTTTCTACGACAACACGGCACAGCAAGTCACCTTGTGCGCCACCACGAACAGATTTAACGCCTTTTCCTTTCATGCGGAACAGCTTGGCAGTCTGAGTTTCTGCCGGGATCTTCAGGCTGACGCGACCATCAAGGGTTGGCACTTCAATTTCGCCACCCAATGCGGCTGTTGCGAAATTGATGGGAACTTCACAATAGAGGTTGCTGCCATCACGCTCGAAGATATGGTGAGTCTTGACCTGAACCTGTACATACAAATCACCCGCCGGGGCACCATGTTCGCCTGCTTCACCTTCACCACCCAAGCGAATGCGATCACCGGTATCAACACCTGCCGGAATTTTAACAGAGAGGGTTTTGTATTTTTCAACGCGGCCATGTCCATGACATTTGCCACAAGGCTCTTTGATGGTTTTCCCGCGCCCGTGGCACTGAGGACAAGGCTGCTGAACGGTGAAGAACCCTTGTCTCATATGGACTTGGCCTGCTCCGTGACAGGTTGAACAGGTTTCAGGGCTTGTTCCTGCCTTGGCTCCGCTGCCATGGCAGCTATCGCAGGATTCCAATGTTGGAATTCGGATCTCTTTGGTCACACCACGGACGGCTTCTTCCAGTGTCAGTTCCATGTTGTAACGCAGGTCTGAGCCACGGCTGGCACGCTGCTGACGTCGACCGCCACCGAAAATATCTCCGAAAACGTCACCAAAGATATCGCTAAAGTCAGCTCCGCCACCGAAACCACCTGCTCCGCCACCCATACCACCGTGTTCAAAGGCGGCGTGACCGTATTGGTCATAAGCGGCACGCTTCTGCGAATCGGTCAGGATTTCATAGGATTCTTTAATTTCTTTGAATTTATTTTCTGCTTCTTTATCACCCTGATTACGGTCGGGATGATATTTCATTGCCAGCCTTTTATAGGCTTTTTTGATCTCTTTTTCGTCAGCTGTTTTGGATACTCCCAAAACTTCGTAATAATCTTTTTTTGCCATTGTATTGTTTACCCTTAACACGCACACACGGGCGTGGAGTTACCTCAACGCCCGTGTCAGTTAACAAGTAACAGGCGCCCTGTTACTTTCTGTTAATTTGCCCGTCAAGGGCTATTATTTTTTGTCTTTAACTTCTTCGAATTCAGCGTCTACGGCGTCGTCTTCTTTCTTCGCGTTGCCTGCACCTGCATCAGCAGCGCCAGCCTGAGCTTGTTGCTGTGCGATTTCCAGAAGTTTCTGGGATGCTTCAACCAGAGCCTGAATTTTTGTTTCGATTTCAGCTTTGTCTTCGCCTTTCGACGCAGTTTCCAGCTCAGAAGATGCTTTCTCGATTGCCGCTTTGTCGTCAGCAGTCAGTTTGTCGCCCGCTTCTTCAACTTGCTTACGAGTACCGTGGATCAGCTGGTCAGCTTGGTTACGAATCTGAACCAGCTCTTCAAATTTACGGTCAGCTTCTGCGTTTGCTTCAGCATCACGTACCATTTGTTGGATTTCTTCTTCGTTCAGACCAGAAGATGCCTTGATGGTGATGTTCTGCTCACGGCCAGAGTTTTTGTCTTTTGCAGAAACATGCAGGATACCATCAGCATCGATGTCGAAAGTGACTTCGATCTGTGGAGTACCGCGCATTGCTGGCTGAATGCCGTCAAGGTTGAACTGACCCAGGGACTTGTTATCGCCGGCGCGCTTACGCTCACCTTGCAGTACGTGGATAGTTACCGCGGACTGGTTGTCTTCAGCAGTAGAGAACACTTGGCTATGCTTGGTTGGGATAGTGGTGTTCTTAGAAATCAGGGAAGTCATTACGCCGCCCATGGTTTCGATACCCAGAGACAGTGGTGTTACGTCCAGCAGCAGAACGTCTTTCACGTCACCTGCCAGTACGCCACCCTGAACTGCTGCACCTATAGCAACCGCTTCATCCGGGTTTACGTCTTTGCGTGGCTCTTTACCGAAGAAGTCTGCGACCGCTTTCTGCACCATTGGCATACGAGTCTGACCACCCACCAGAATCACGTCCTGAATGTCAGATACAGACAGGCCTGCGTCATTCAGAGCAACTTTCAGTGGCTCGATAGAACGTTTAACCAGATCTTCAACCAGAGATTCCAGTTTCGCACGGGTAACTTTTACGTTCATGTGCTTAGGACCGGTTGCATCTGCGGTGATGTATGGCAGGTTTACGTCAGTCTGTTGTGCGGAAGAAAGCTCGATTTTCGCTTTTTCTGCCGCTTCTTTCAGACGCTGCATTGCCAGTGGGTCGTTACGCAGGTCGATACCTTGTTCTTTTTTGAATTCATCAACCAGGTAGTTGATCATGCGGCTGTCGAAGTCTTCACCACCCAGGTGGGTATCACCATTGGTTGCCAGAACTTCATACGTTTTTTCGCCGTCAACTTCGTCGATTTCGATGATAGAGATATCGAAAGTACCGCCACCCAGGTCATAAACTGCGATAGTACGGTTGCCGACTTCTTTGTCCAGACCGTAAGCCAGAGCCGCTGCGGTTGGTTCGTTGATGATACGCTTAACTTCCAGACCTGCAATGCGGCCGGCATCTTTGGTTGCCTGACGCTGTGCATCGTTGAAGTAGGCAGGAACGGTGATAACAGCTTCAGTCACCGTTTCACCCAGATAATCTTCTGCTGTTTTCTTCATTTTTTTCAGAACTTCAGCGGAAATCTGAGGTGGTGCCATTTTCTGGCCTTTCACTTCCAGCCATGCATCGCCATTATCAGAAGCCATGATTTTGTATGGCATGATAGCTTCGTCGCGCTGAACTTCTTCGTCCTGAAAACGACGGCCAATCAGACGCTTGATAGCGAACAGTGTATTTTGCGGGTTAGTGACAGCCTGACGTTTAGCTGGTTGACCAACCAGAGTTTCACCGTCCTGAGTATATGCGATGATGGAAGGTGTGGTACGGTCACCTTCACTGTTTTCAAGCACACGAGCAGTAGTGCCGTCCATAATTGCTACACAAGAGTTGGTAGTTCCCAAGTCGATACCAATGATCTTACCCATCTAAACGCCTCCACAGAGAATTCATAATATTCGGTCAAGTTACTAAGCTATATGAGGACGAATGCTTTCTTTTCAATGGCACGGATTGCCAGAAATTCCTCATTTCATGTTTTCAACTGATGTTGAAATATCGGTAGTAACTGTAGTTGAAACTTAAATGGGGTCATTCATTCCATCATCAAGGGGCTGATAGAAAAAAAAGTGAGGGTGAATGAAAAAATTTTTCGGAGGCCATTGTGTAGTTGATGGCATCACATTATGATTCGCCGCCTTTTATGGCTTTTGGGCACAAAAATGTGCCATGAGAATTTTTTACTCTTTGTTTTGTTTCTAGGGGAAGTATGCATTCTAATAAGTTGGCGAATCCAGGCCCATTGGGGTTAATGGGTTTTGGTATGACAACCATTTTGTTGAACTTGCACAACGCAGGTTTTTTCCCATTGACGTCTGTCATTTTAAGTATGGGAATTTTTTACGGTGGTTTGGCTCAAGTCCTTGCGGGTATCTTTGAGTACAAAAAAGGAAATACTTTTGCGGCAACCGCATTTACCTCTTACGGTATGTTCTGGTTGAGTCTGATTGGGGTACTTTTCCTGCCGACGATGGGGCTGGCTGAAGCAACCAGTCATGAATTCCTTGGTGTTTACCTTGCCCTGTGGGGTATTTTCACCCTGTTCATGTTCTTTGGTACGCTGAAGGCTAACCGCGTTTTGCAGTTTGTATTTGGTAGCCTGACTTTGCTGTTTGCTTTGTTGGCAATCGGCAATATCACAGGCAATGCCGGCATTCTGACCTTCGCGGGCTTTGAAGGCGTTATCTGTGGTGCGAGTGCTTTCTATCTGGCAATGGCTGAAGTTCTGAATGAACAATATGGCCGTACTGTTTTGCCGATTGGTGAAGTGAAACACGCTTAATCTTTCAGACAGGATGAGCATAAACACTCATCCTGTTTTTAAATGTCCGTTCCTGCCGGAGTGCATTATTTTGTTTTATGCTCAGTCCACACCTTCCCTTTTCTGAGATACAGCCCCAATAAAACACCGACAGCGGATAAGGCCATAATATAGTAAGCAGGCGCCAGAGAAGTGTATCTCAGCAACAGGGTAATGAGGATTGGCGTCAGGCCACCGAAAATGGCATAGGCCATATTATATGAAAATGAAATACCACTGAATCTGACTTCTGCCGGATAGCTGTTGACCATCACAAACGGCGCTGCACTGATGACGCCGACAATCAGTCCAAGGGTGGAATATATGCTAAATAACTTGAGTGGTTCATGGCTGATATTGTGGTAGAAAAACCAGGTTGCAGCGGCTAATAGAATGCAGCCCACGATCAATACAATACTCGCTCCCCATTTATCACACAGGTATCCCACGGATATACAGCCAATCGCGAGTGAGATAATGGCCAGACTGTTTGCTTTCAGGGTCAGCGATTGTTCCAGATGGAAAACGGTTTGCATATAGGTCGGTGTCATCAGAATAATGACCACGATACCCGCGGACAGCAACCATGTCAGAAACATGGAGACAGCAATAGCACGTTTGTGATTGAAAACTACGGCTTTCAGCGGCAATCCGTCAAACAATGCCTTGCGTTCCTGCATTTCCTTGAAGATAGGCGTTTCATGTAACCAGCGACGCAAGTACATGGCACACAGGCCGAAGAACCCGCCGAGGAAGAATGGCAGACGCCATGCCCAATCCAATACCTCTTGCTTGTCATAAAGGGATGTAATGATGGTTGCCACAAGGGAGCCAAACAAAATCCCCATCGTCAAACCGGCGGTCAGGATACCACAGGCAAAGCCGATGCGTTTGCGGGGAACATGTTCTGCCACGAATACCCATGCTCCGGGCACTTCACCACCAATTGCCGCTCCCTGCATGACTCTCATCAGCAAGAGCAGAATAGGCGCTGCAATGCCAATCGTATCGTAAGTCGGCAGCATTCCGATGGTGAGTGTCGGCAAAGCCATCAGCAATATGCTGAGCGAGAACATTTTCTTGCGGCCCACCAAATCACCAAAGTGAGCCATGATGATCCCGCCTAAAGGCCGGGCCAGATAACCCGCTGCAAAAATACCGAATGTCTGTAGTTGCCTGAGCCATTCAGGGATATCAGCAGGGAAAAAGAGTTCTCCGAGTGTCATGGCAAAAAAAACAAAGATAATAAAATCGTAAAACTCCAATGCACCACCTAAGGCAGCCAAAGACAGAGTTTTATAGTCCTGCTTGTTTAATGAACGATTGTGTTGTTGTGACATAAGTTACCGATTTATAGTTATAAAATGAGGTTTTTATTATTATTTTCCATACTCCGCATCGGAATGGAGCAAGATGAAAATAAAACTTATGCTATATTAAAAGGTATTTATCCTGCAATTTTTTGAATAAAACGATTGTAGCGATTTATAGGATAGGTTAAGGCAGAAATAGAGGTTATTACTGTCTATGATAGGAATTTAAGGCAAGCGTGCAAGGCCTGACTTTTATTTAACTATTTTATTCTGTTAACTAAGAAGGTTAAATTTTTTTCTTATACACCCTAATAATTGTTCTGGGAAATAAAACAAATGCGATGGAATTAATAAACCATTCCTGTTGATAAATAGCCGTTGAAAAATGGCTGGTTACAAATAGCCATCGATAAAGTTTACCGACGGTAATTTAAATATGAAATCATGAGAATAATGTTATGAGAAGTACTGATAAATCAGTGCGGATAAATATAAGCCAACACCAAAAGAAGGTTAGCCAGTTATTCACTTGTCCTGCGATTCATTGGATATATGCTGGCATTCGAAAAGCCCGAAAAACTCTGATATTATCACAATCAATAATTTTATTGAATGTAATAATATTGGAAGATTGATGTCAATATTTGATAAACAAATTTTTGTTGAGGTTGCTGAAATTGCTAAGGTTCTGGGAAATGTCCATCGACTGACACTGCTTGAGTGTCTGGCTGATACAGAGCTATCCGTGGAACATTTGTCAGAACTTTCCGGTTTGTCCATTGCCAATACTTCCCAGCACCTTCAGCACCTTCAGCAGCTTAAACGCGCTGGCGTGCTTCAATCACGAAAATCCGGCAAACATGTGTTTTATCGTCGGGGAGAAGGCCCTGTCATGGAAATTATTTCCGCGCTTCGGCAATATGCTGAATTTAACCGGGCAGAAATGCGCAGGTTGATCGATGATGCAAGCAACCAAGAAGCGATTTCCAGGGAAGAGTTGCTGGACAGAATCAAAGAAAAGAGCATGACTTTACTGGATGTCAGGCCGAAAGAGGAATTTGAACAAGGCCATTTGCCCGATGCCATTAATATTCCAGTCGATGAGCTGGAAAACAGGTTGGATGAATTAATTTCCCATCAAAATTTGATCGCTTATTGCCGTGGCCCTTATTGCATACTTTCTGCTAATGCGTTGGCCTTGCTTCACGCCAAGGGCATTAAGGCCCGCAGATTTAAAAAAGGATTTTTGGGATGGAAAGAGGCAGGAATGGATATTGAAGTGAAACCTTAAAATAAATCCAATTTAATTCGTCTTATCCGAGTCACGAGAATTGATATTTTATCCCGAGATCATAATCACATTTCTATTGTCCACAAATTGAGGTGTGACTAAAAGCAGATAGAATTAGAAATTGATTGTTACTGCGTAGGCAGGCAAAACCTGATCCATTGGCATCTGCCAGAGTTCAGGTTTTTTTGTTTCTGGGGCTTTTTACGATGAAAATTACTAAAATTCTTAATAACAATGCCGTCGTCACCCTTGATGCACATCAATGTGAACAAGTCGTGATGGGGTGTGGCATTGGGTTTCAGAAACGCGCGGGAGAATCATTAAATAAAGAATTGATTGAGAAAGTTTTCAGGCTTCAGCGTTGTGGTTGGGTATCGCACTTGAGCGAATTGCTTGATCATGTTCCTTTAGAAGTGATTACAACCTGTGACCTGATTATTTCTGGTGTCAGAACACAGCTGGGTAAGCTACAGGATAGTCTTTACATCACACTGGCCGATCACTGTCATTTTGCTATTGAGCGTCAACAACAGGGAATTTTTATCCGCAATAATTTGCTTTGGGAAATTCAACGATTGTATCCCAGGGAATATGCATTGGGCGGGGAAGCGTTAGATATTATTGAAAAACGTTTAGGAATACGTTTGGCAGAAGATGAAGCCGGATTCATTGCTCTGCATTTGGTTAATGCACAATTAAACAGTGACATGCCCGAAGTCATGAACATTACGCAAATCATGCACGAGATCCTGAATATCACCAAATATCAGCTGCGGATAAATTACGATGAAAAGATGCTGAGCTATCAACGTTTTGTGACTCATTTGAAGTTTTTTGTACAGCGGATGTTGTTACAAACGCCTGTGCCTGATGACGATCTTGGTCTGCATGAAACCGTCATGAATCATTATCCCATTGCATGGCAATGCGCAGAGAAAATCAGCCACTTCTTTGCGATGCAATACCAACGGGAATTAACCTCTGAAGAAACCATGTTCCTTGCGATTCATATTGAAAGAGTCAGGAAAGACAGCATGAACTGAGTGTTGGAAAACTGAGTACTGAAAATAGTGAAAAAACAGTTTAGAAACCGGTGTCGATAGACAGGATTGTTACTGCGGCCCGTTATGGGTGCAGGCAAAACCTGACAGTGATTATCTCCCCGACAAGGGAAGATGGCATTGTCAGGTTTTTTTCAGCTGGACCTGAATGATTTTGCAACAAGCCTATTTTGGAAACAGTACAGCGCGTAAATACGGTGTGTAAATGAGGGAAATGGCATGAATTACCCGATATTGACTCGAGAAATACTTGAAGGTGTTGGCGGTAAAGAGAATATTGTCAGCCTTATCCATTGTGCAACCCGACTGCGTTTTAAATTACAGGATCATAGACTTGCCGATATCGACAAATTAAAAGCCAATCCCGACATTATTATGGTGCTGGAAAGTGGGGGGCAATTTCAGGTTGTCATTGGCAATGAAGTGAAAGGGGTTTATCAGGCAATTCAGCAAGTATTGGCACCGAATGATGAAACGCCATCAGAGACAAAGACAGCAGGTAAGAAGGATAAATTATTTGAGCGTTTTATCGATATCATTTCGGGCATTTTTACCCCTTTTTTAGGCATCATGGCGGCTTCTGGTATCTTGAAAGGATTTCTGGCGGTTGCCATTACCCTGAATTGGTTTTCACAAGATAGTGGAACTTATCGTATCTGGTATGCTGCCAGTGATTCATTGTTTTACTTTTTTCCGTTGTTACTGGGTTATACCGCGGGTAAAAAATTTGGCGGCAACCCTTTTATTACGATGGGGATTGGCGGTGCATTGGTTCATCCTCTGATTACCTCTGCCTTTGAGGCATCAACTGCCGCTGGTGGTACGACGGAATACTTTCTGGGAATTCCTCTTTCCTTTCTGAATTACAGCTCTTCGGTGATCCCGATTATTTTTGCTTCTTGGGTGAGCTGTGAGGTAGAAAAAAAACTGGATGCCCGTCTCCCGAGCACAATCAAATTGTTTATCACCCCCCTCGTTTGCCTGATGCTGGTCGTTCCCCTTGTTTTTCTTATTATTGGACCAACCGCAGAATGGTTAAGTCAATTATTGGCTCAGGGTTATCAAGCTATATATGGATTTGCTCCGGCGTTGGCGGGGGCAGTCATGGGAGCCATCTGGCAGGTTTGTGTCATGTTTGGCCTGCATTGGGGATTAGTGCCGATTGCGATCAATAACATCACGGTCATGGGGCACGACACACTTGCTCCTTTGCTGTTACCTGCGGTCATAGGACAAGCGGGAGCGGCGTTGGGGGTTTTCCTGCGAACCCGGGACGCAAAATTGAAAGTGTTATCCGGTTCTGCTGTGACGGCGGGGATTTTCGGCATCACTGAGCCTGCGGTTTATGGCGTAACCCTCCCTTACCGGCGCCCCTTTATCTTTGGCTGCGCCGCCGGGGCGGCGGGTGGCTTTGTTGTTGGTTATTACCAAAGCGCAGTTTACTCCATGGGAATAGTCAATATTTTTACCTTTATGCAAATGATCCCGCCATCAGGCATCAATCATACCGTCTGGGGAGCGATTATCGGCACATTGCTGGCATTTTTTATTTCTGTCGCATTGACATGGATGTTCGGCCTGCCCGCAGTCACTACTCCGCCCGTTGAAAAACAAGCCGATGAAAGCCAGCCTGAATCTCAGCCCGTCGGCAGTCATTGCGTATTCATGCCAGCCAATGGGTGTGTCATACCATTGGAACAGGTTAAGGACCCGGCATTTGCCAGCGGATTATTGGGGCAGGGCGTGGCGATTATTCCAGAAGAAGGATGTATTTTCTCTCCGGTAACGGGGCAAGTTGTTTCATTATTCCAAACCAAGCATGCCATTGGCATTAAAAGTGAGTCCGGCATTGATGTGTTGATCCATATCGGTATCGATACCGTCAAATTGGACGGGAAATATTTTACTGCATTGGTGCAACAAGATGCTTTCGTGAAAGCGGGAGAGGCGTTAATTCAATTTGATAGGCAAGCCATTTTGGACGCAGGTTTTGATCTTACGACGCCGGTTATTGTCAGTAACAATGAGAACGATTCATCAATAGAGTGCCTTGCTGCATCAAAAATTGCGGCATCAAAAGTGGAAAAAGGTTCGCCATTATTATTCGTTAAATATTCATCATAAGTATTCATAAGAGGACATTTGAATGAAACAGTTCCCAACACACTTTCTGTGGGGAGGCGCGCTTGCTGCCAATCAGGTTGAAGGTGCTTATTTGACGGATGGAAAGGGTCTGTCTACGTCAGATGTGATGCCACAAGGCATTATTGGCCCTGTTATCGAGCGTGATACGGTAAATAAAACTGCATGCCTCAAAGATATCGCCATCGATTTCTATCACCGCTATCCCGAAGACATCGCGTTATTTGCAGAAATGGGGTTTAAATGCCTGCGGACGTCCATCGCATGGAGCCGTATTTTTCCCCATGGTGATGAAACCCAGCCTAATGAAGCCGGGTTGGCATTTTATGACAGCGTGTTCGATGAAATGGCCAAGTATGGCATTCAACCTGTGATCACGTTATCTCATTATGAAATGCCGTGGACATTGGTCAAAAAATACGGTGGCTGGGGGGATCGCAAGCTGATTGATTTTTTTGAACACTATGCGCGGACGGTATTCACCCGTTATCAGGAAAAAGTGAAATTATGGCTGACATTCAACGAAATCAATATGTCGTTGCATGAGCCAATGACTGGGGTCGGGTTACCGAAAAGCAGCAGTCAATCTGAAATCTATCAAGCGATCCATCATCAATTGGTTGCCAGTGCACGTGTGGTGAAATTGTGCCATGAAATCATTCCTGAAGCCCGGATTGGCAATATGCTGCTTGGCGGCTTGATGTACCCATTAACGTGTAAACCGGAAGATGTGCTGGCAACGCTTCAGCAAAATCAAAAATGGTTATTTTTTGGTGATGTTCAGAGCCGGGGAAATTATCCTGGTTACATGCTGCGTTATTTCCGTGAAAATGGCATTGAGCTGGCTATTACAGAGCAAGATCGACAAGATTTGAAAAACACCGTCGATTTTATTTCATTCAGTTACTACATGAGTGGCTGTACAACCGCGGATGAGTCGGAATACCTGAAACAGCAGGGCAATATCCTGCATATGATAACTAACCCTCATTTACCCAGCTCTGAATGGGGTTGGCAGATAGATCCCCTCGGTTTACGCACGTTATTGAATCTATTGTGGGATCGTTACCAGAAGCCCTTATTTATCGTTGAAAATGGTCTGGGTGCCAAAGATACGCCAGAAGCCGATGGCAGTATTCAGGATGACTACCGTATTCAATACCTCAATGATCATCTTGTTCAGGTCAGGGAAGCGATTGAAGATGGGGTGGATATTATGGGATATACCAGTTGGGGCGCGATTGATTTGGTCAGCGCCTCAAAAGGTGAGATATCCAAACGCTATGGTTATATCTATGTTGATCAGAATGAACAAGGAACGGGATCGCTGGAACGCCGCCGCAAAAAGAGTTTCCATTGGTATAAGCAAGTCATTGAAACCCAAGGTGGCAGCTTGAGTGAATAATCCGCCACAAAGGTTCTGAAAAACTCAGAACCTTTGGTGAATCAACGACGGGCGCTCTTTGGTCTGAAGGCGGCGACAACAGATTCATCAGTTTCGATATAAGGGCCATCCAGCAGTTGGATGCAATAAGGAACGCTGGCAAAAATGCCGGATACTATCACCTTGCCATTCTCATCTTTTAAACCTTCCAGTGTTTCCGCGATGGCTTTAGGTTGCCCGGGCAGATTCAGGATCAATGCCTGATTACGGATCACGCCGACCTGACGGGACAGGATTGCCGTGGGAACAAACTGTAGGCTGATTTGACGCATTTGCTCCCCAAATCCGGGCATTTCACGATCCGCAATCGCCAGCGTCGCATCCGGCGTGACATCCCGACGCGCTGGTCCGGTGCCTCCGGTGGTCAGTACAAAATGACATCCCAATTCATCGACCAATTCACACAGGGTTTGTTCAATCAAAATCTGTTCGTCAGGAATAAGGCGGGTTTCTACACTAAAAGGAGTGGTGATGGTTTTTTTCAGCCACGCTTCCAGTGCCGGAAGCCCTTTGTCCTGATAAACACCGCTTGAGGCCCGATCAGAAACGGAGACGAGGCCAATGCGCAATTCATTCATATAAACCTCAATAATAGATAAAAAAGGCGACTCATTATGATGTCGCCTTTCTACAGGAAAAATAGCGTATCGCTTAGCGCTTAAGATTACAGTAGGTCTGCGATCATGCTTTCCAGTTTGCCTTGGTCTACCGCAAACTTACGGATGCCTTCCGCCAGTTTTTCAGTTGCCATTGCATCCTGATGGTGTTCCCAATAAAACTCCGCTTCCGTCATTGGTGCCGGACGTGCTTTAACTTCGCCTTCATAGCCCAGTTTGCGCTCGACTTCACCTTCTGCTTCTGACAGCTCTTTCAGCAGTGCAGGGGAAATGGTCAGGCGGTCACAGCCAGCCAGTTCCAGAATTTCACCCGCGTTACGGAAACTTGCACCCATTACGACGGTGTTGTAGCCGTGTTCTTTGTAGAATTGATAAATTTCAGAAACAGAAATCACACCCGGATCTTCATGAGGTGCGAACTCTTTCTTGTCACCGTTCGCTTTGTACCAGTCGAAGATACGGCCGACGAACGGAGAAATCAGGAAAACACCTGCTTCTGCGCAAGCACGCGCTTGGGCAAAGGAGAACAACAGGGTCAGGTTACAGTTGATGCCTTCTTTTTCCAGCTGTTCGGCAGCACGGATACCCTGCCATGTGGAAGCCAGTTTGATCAGGATGCGGTCATTGCTGATACCCGCTTCGTTGTACAGTTTGATCAGGCGTTTTGCTTTCGCGACGCTTGCTTCGGTGTCATAAGACAGACGAGCATCCACTTCAGTGGAGATACGGCCGGGGATCAGTTTCAGGATTTCCAGACCAATATTGATAGCCAATTTGTCGCCGGCATCAATAACTTGCTGCTCACGGGAATCGCTCTGGCTACGCGCCCATTCAACAGCATCGTCAATCAGTTGACGGTATTCCGGAATTTGGGCTGCATTTAAAATCAGGGAAGGGTTGGTGGTAGCATCTTGCGGCTGATAGAGTTTCATCGCCGCGATATCCCCGGTATCTGCTACTACTGTTGTCAGTTTACGCAGGGAAGTCAGTTTATCGGTCATGTTTAATGTCTCATCGTTATACGTAAAATCTTTGGCAGCATTGCCTCGCCATCCTGTGATAATAACATGGTCAAGCGTGACTGTAAGGTAGGAAAATCCTATCGCTGAGATTCTCCCCTTTTCATCTTTTTTTGCTAAAGTGGAGAGAGTCTGAGTTCCTGGAAAGAATAGTTAGGAAAAAATAATGCTTATTACCCTTTCACCTGCAAAAACCCTCGATTATGAAAGTCCGCTCCCGACAGAAAAATACAGTCAGCCGGAATTGTTGGAAGAATCCCAGCAATTGATCGATATCTGCCGAACATTAACCCCGGCACAAATCAGCAGCTTAATGAATATCAGCGATAAGCTGGCAGGTTTGAATGCCGCTCGTTTTGGTGAATGGCAACCCCATTTTACGCCGGAAAATGCCCGTCAGGCGATTTTGGCATTTAAGGGCGATGTTTATACAGGAATGGAGGCAGAAACGTTCTCTGCCCGCGATTTTGATTTCGCTCAAGTACATTTGAGAATGCTGTCGGGGTTGTATGGTGTTTTGCGCCCTCTTGATCTGATGCAACCTTATCGTCTGGAAATGGGCGTTAAACTGGAAAATCCCCGGGGTAAAGATCTGTATAAGTTTTGGGGTGACCGCATTACCGAAAATTTGAATGCCACACTGGAACAACAGGGGGATGATATTCTGGTTAATCTGGCGTCGGATGAGTATTTCAAGTCAGTGAATACTAAAAAACTGGCAGCCAGAATAATTAAACCTGTTTTTCTGGATGAAAAAAATGGCAAGTACAAAGTCATCAGCTTTTATGCCAAAAAAGCCCGTGGATTGATGAGCCGTTTTATCATTCAGAATAAACTGACCGATCCGGCACGTTTGGTTGAATTCAATCTGGAAGGATACACTTTTGAGGCCTCCCTTTCCAAAGGGGATGAGTTGGTGTTTGTTCGTCCAGAGCAGCACTAACCCATTTTATAGATATCACCCCACCCATGTGGGTGGAGTGATGAGCGCTGATTATTTCGCTGCTTTTTCCATCAGGAATTCACGCAGGGTTGAGAACTCAGCAGGCAGGAAGTGGGAGAGCAAGGCCAAATCGGCTCTTTCTGCCAATTCTGTGGGCAAGGGAAGTGCTTGGCCGAGAGTCGCTTCAACACTTTCTTTGAATTTAGCCGGATGAGCCGTACCCAAGAACAAACCATATTCTCCATCCTGTAACTGATCACGCAGGATACGATAAGCAACGGCTGCATGGGGTTCGGAAATATAGCCCTTTGCCGCCAGCTCCCGCATGGTGTTTTGCGTGGTATCGTCGTTCACGACACCATTTGCCAATTCACTCAGTGCCCAGCCTTTGCGTCTGAACAGTTCTTCAATGCGTGGCCAGTTATTAGGCTGGCTGACATCCATTGCGTTGGACAATGTGGCAACAGTCTTGTTGGGCTGCCATTCACCCTCCGCCAGATAGCGGGGAACGGTATCATTGACGTTGGTTGCGGCGATAAAGCGTTTGACCGGCAATCCCAGAGACTTCGCCAATAATCCTGCGGTTAAGTTACCGAAATTGCCGCTGGGTACGGAAATGACCAATTGTTCACGTTTTTCTGCTGGGATCTGTGCAACGGCTTCAAAGTAATAACAGATTTGTGCCAACAAACGGCTGATGTTAATGGAGTTGGCTGAATTGAGGTGCAGGGCACGTTTCAGTTCTTCATCATCAAAAGCCTGTTTGACCAGCGCCTGACAAGCGTCGAAATCACCGTTGATGGCAACAGTGTGAATATTCTTGCCCAGAGTGCAGAAAAGCTTTTCTTGCAAGGGGCTGATTTTGCCTTCGGGATACAAAATCACGACTTGCACGTTATCCAGCCCATAAAATGCATGGGCAACCGCAGCACCGGTATCACCGGATGTTGCAGTCAAAATAGTGACAGGCTGTTCTCCCGCAATATGAGCAAGGATTTGTGCCATGAAACGACCGCCAAAGTCTTTGAACGCCAGTGTCGGGCCGTGGTAAAGCTCCAGTGAGGCAATATCATCTTCGACCTGTGTGACGGGTGCAGGGAAAGCAAAGGCATTTTTAATGCGGGCAGCCAATTGTTCTGCGGGGATCTCATCCCCAATAAACGCAGAGAGAATTTTCTGGCTGCGACTGACGAAATCCAGTTTCAGTAATTCGTCAATTTCATCACGGCTAAATTCAGGTAAATCTTGTGGAAAAAAGAGACCTTGTTGTTTACCCAATCCCTGTTTTACCGCCTGAGAAAAACTGACCTGCTCGCTGTTGTCTTTTAAGTTATAGAGTTTCATGGTTACTTTACCTGTCGTGCGCCTGCGAGATCCAGACGGCAAATGTGTACAAAGCCTTCATCATTCTGCACGTAATGTTGTTGCAGCCATTGGGCGACTTCTTTTGCTACTGCCATTTCGTTACAAATGGTAAAGAGGGTTGGGCCTGAGCCGGAAATACTGCATGCCAGCGCACCCAATTTCTTGACCGCATCACGTGCATCGGCGAATCCGGGCAAGAGTTTCGTGCGGTAGGGTTCCGCGACAACATCTTGCATCAGTCTGGCTGCCAGCTCTGATTGCCGGGTATGGCAGGCGTGAATAAAACCTGCAAAATGACGGCCATGCTCGATGATATCCTGGCGGGTGTAGTGTTTTGGCAGGATCGCGCGGGCTTCTGATGTCGGCACTTTGATGCCCGGATAAGCCATGACCCACAACCAGTCATCAAAGGCAGGGACTGGCTGACAAAAAGGCGCTTCCTGAGATAAAAGCAGCTGCAATCCGCCTAAATAGCAGGGAGCGACGTTATCGTAATGAACCCCGCCGGAAAGACGCCCTTCCAATTCGCCCATCATGTCCAGCAATTGGTCGCGGTCAAACGGACGGTTGGCATATTCATTCAATGCCACCAAACCCGCCACCACAGAACAGGCGCTGGAGCCTAATCCGGAACCAATCGGCATATTTTTTTCCAGGGTCATGGCGACGGGCAGCGTTTTCCCCAGTTTCTGACAAAAAAGCTGCCAACACTGGTAAACAATATTTTGTTTGGGATCAGTGGGTAATTTACCGACAAATCGTCCTTTATTATTCAGGCTGAAACTTTCAGCCTCACTGACAGAGATACAATCTCCAAGCAACGAGCCATCAACGGGAGAAACCGCTGCGCCAAGGACATCAAATCCGACGCCAACGTTCCCGATAGAGGCAGGCGCATAAACCCTGACTACCATTAAACCCCCAATTTCCATGACAGAGTACGTAAGATATCAGCAAAAACACCTGCTGCCGTAACATCATTTCCGGCACCATAACCACGCAGTACCAGCGGGATAGGCTGATAGTAACGGGTATAGAACGCCAGCGCATTTTCGCCATTTTTGACTTTATAGAGTGGATCATTACCATCTACAGCGACCATTTTTACTGTACAACGGCCTTGATCAATTAAACCAACATAACGCAAAACTTTTCCTTGTTCTGCGGCATCCACAGCACGTTGGCTGAATTCCTGATCCAGTTGTGGTAAACGTTGCAGGAAAGTATCGACATCACCATTGGCATCAAAGGAAGCTGGCAGTACGGGTTCAACCTGTATATCTTCCAGCTCCAATTCATAACCCGCCTCACGGGCCAGAATCAGCAGTTTGCGCGCAACATCCATGCCAGAGAGGTCATCGCGTGGATCAGGTTCTGTAAAGCCTTTCTCTTTTGCCAGCAAGGTGGCTTGTGAAAGCGTCATGCCTTCATCCAGCATACCGAAGATATAGGAGAGAGAACCCGACAAAATGCCGCTGAATTGTACTAATTCATCCCCGGCATTAAGCAGGTTTTGTAAGTTTTCAATAACAGGCAATCCTGCACCGACGTTTGTGTCATACAAGAACTTGCGCTTGGACTTTTCGGCCGCCTGACGGATCTGGCGGTAATAGCCCATTGATAAAGTGTTGGCTTTTTTATTTGGTGTCACAATGTTGAAACCGTCACTGAGGAAGCTGGCGTATTGCTCTGCAATTGACTGATTAGAAGTGCAGTCAACAATGACCGGGTTCAGCAAATGGTACTCTTTTTCCAGCCGGATCAGGCGGCTCAGACTAAATGGCTCAGTCGCTTCAGACAGCGCCTGCTGCCAGTTATCCAGATTAATGCCCTGCATATCGGTCAACAGGGCACGGGAGTTGGCGATGCCACAAACCCGCAATTCGATGTGTTTTTGTTTGAGCCATACTTGCTGGCGACGGATTTGCTCAATGAGGGCGCTTCCTACTCCGCCTACACCCACAACGAAGACTTCAACAACCTGAGCGGTATTGAACAGCATTTGGTGGCAAAGGCGAACCGCGGTAGTCGCTGCGCTATTTTCAATGACGGCGGAAATGGAACGCTCGGAAGAACCCTGAGCAATCGCAACGATATTGATATTGGCGCGAGTCAGTGCAGAGAAGAAGCGGGCTGAAATCCCACGTTGGGTGCGCATGCCATCCCCAACGACGGAGATAATGGCAAGGTTATCTATCACATCAATGGGATCGAGCACGCCGTCTTTCAATTCGAGATAAAACTCTTCTGTCAGAGCCTTCTGCGCTTTCGCCAGCTCTTTGTGCGGGACACAGAAACTGATGCTGTATTCAGATGAGGATTGTGTGATCAAGACCACCGAAATGCCTTTGCTGGACATGACGGAAAACACACGGGCAGCCATCCCGACCATGCCTTTCATTCCGGGGCCGGAAACGTTGATCATCGCCATGTGGTTCAGATTGGTAATGCCCTTGATTGGCATCTCTTCGTTTTTTTGTCCGTTTTGTCCGTTGTTGTGCAGCCCATTGCCAATCAACGTGCCCGGGGCATCAGGATTCGCCGTGTTTTTAATCAGGCAGGGGATCTGGAACTGGGCGATGGGGGCGATAGTGCGTGGATGGAGAACTTTCGCACCGAAGTAGGATAATTCCATCGCTTCCTGATATGACATGCTTTTCAGCAAACGGGCATCTGCAACGGCTCTCGGATCACAAGTGTAGACACCGTCTACGTCAGTCCAAATTTCACAACAGTTCGCATGTAAACACGCCGCTAATACGGCAGCTGAATAATCAGAGCCATTTCTGCCCAGAACCACCAATTCACCGTTTTCATTTCCTGCGGTAAAACCGGCCATCAAAATAATATGGTCAGCAGGAATATGGAGTTCAGCAATACGCTTGGAAGATTCATGAATATCGACAGTGGATTCAAGATAATGCCCGTGCGCCAATAAATTTTTGACAGGATCAATGACAGTGACTTTATGGCCGCGAGCTTGTAATACTGCTTCCATGATGGCAATTGACAGTTTCTCACCACAGCAAATCAGGGCTGCATTAATGCTGTCCGGGCATTGCCTCAGCAAGGAAATGCCGTGTAATGTCTGTTTCAGGTAAGCGAACTCACGTTCAACAACGCCTTTCAGACGTTCATAGTCGAACCCGGTTTGCTTTTCTTTCAGCCCCAGTAACAAGTCAGCAAAGATTTGGGCGGCGTCATTGATATTGGCAATGACATCCTGCCCTGAAACGGTTTTTTCAATCATGGCGACCAGATGGTTGGTGATCTTTGCTGGCGCAGAGAGTACCAAGGCAACTTGCCCTAGGGATAGCTCATTCTCGGCGATATCTGCAACGCTTAGCACACGTTGGTCATTTGCGACCGAAGTGCCCCCAAATTTTAGTACTCTCATTAAATGTTCCTCTCCTGATTTTTGTCCAAAAAAAAGCCCGTATCTTGTGGGATACGGGCTCATGGTTATTTTATTTTTACGCGTCAGCCCGCACCGTAACTTGTGGTTCCGGTGGTAATCGTAGTGGTGGTTTTTGTTGTACCTATTTTTTCCAGGCTGATATGACGCATGATTTCCTGTCTGTCTTTTTGTTTGCTTGACCCCCTATTGGTTAAATTAAATAGGGGGCAATGTCAAATTTTTTTTACTCAAAAAGCAAAAAAAAACGCCATTTTGCGTATTGTAATTATTCAAAATATAACAAAATGTTCAAATCATTATCTGGCAGGCTGCCTTATTTATTAGCATTTAATTTCATAAAAAACATATTTTGTAATTATTTTGTCTTTATGATAAAAACATGCGCGTTTGGACAATTGGGTGCGGTGTCTGGCTTTTTGATAACTTAATACTACACTACATTCATTAACACATTTCATTCAATTTAATAACAAAAGGTCTAAACTAAAATTAACAATTACAATTACAATTACAATTAATGTTAACGTGCTACAATTGATTTTGATATGTATCAACAAAAGTTAGTTTTTTTAGAAGGTAAATGCATTACTAGCTGTTATATTGCTGTTAATAGACTAATATAGGGCCTTGTTTACATCGGGTTTTTCGAGTATGTACCTTCCAAAAAAGTGGAGCCGGCTTTTAGCGTAAAACATATCAAAGCATTTATTTTGGGCATAAGCTGGTTTTCTGTGAATCAGAACAAGATTAGTGTATTTTCTTTTAATAATTAGCAGCTTATGCCATACAGATTCTGTTTTTTAGCGATTTTAGGTAGCAACCATGCAAACCCCGCACATTTTGATTGTTGAAGACGAAATTGTCACACGCAATACCCTGAAAAGCATTTTTGAAGCTGAAGGGTATGTTGTTTATGAAGCAACTGACGGTTCAGAAATGCACAATATTCTGTCAGATAACGATATCAATTTAGTGATTATGGATATCAATCTGCCAGGTAAAAACGGGTTACTTCTCGCCCGTGAATTACGTGAACAGGCAAATGTAGCACTGATGTTCCTGACAGGCCGTGACAATGAAGTGGATAAAATCCTCGGTCTTGAAATCGGTGCTGATGACTATATCACTAAGCCATTCAACCCGCGTGAGTTAACTATCCGTGCCCGGAACTTGCTTTCGCGAACCATGAATCTGAGCCATTCAGGTGAAGAACGTCGTCAGGTTGAAAGTTATAAATTCAATGGTTGGGAGCTGGATATCAATAGCCGCTCTTTGGTTAGCCCGATGGGAGATCAGTATAAACTGCCGCGTAGTGAATTTCGTGCGATGCTTCACTTCTGTGAAAATCCGGGAAAAATCCAGACCCGGGCTGAACTGTTGAAAAAAATGACCGGGCGCGAGCTGAAACCTCACGATCGTACTGTTGATGTGACTATCCGCCGTATCCGTAAACATTTTGAATCAACACCAGATACGCCAGAAATTATTGCAACTATCCACGGTGAAGGTTACCGTTTTTGTGGTGATTTAGAAGACTGATTGATATCACAGGCAATCGTCCGTTTATTTGCTAAAAACCCCTGATGCCGTATGACATCAGGGGTTTTTAATTCACACTTGATTGATGAAATGGCCGGTTCATTACCGCCAAGGCATAATAGGAACGGCACTGATTGCATTTTTAGGCGAACCATCAATGACTTTGTCAGAATATGTTAAATAAATCAGTGAATTACGCTTTTCATCATAGAAACGTACGACTTGAAGTTTTTTGAAGACCAGTGATGTACGCTTCTGGAAGACAACTTGCCCTTTATTATTGGTCTGTTTTTTAATCTGATTCGTTAGTTCAATCGGACCAACTTGTTGGCAGGATATGGCGGCATCAGACGTATCTTCCGCTAATCCTAATCCCCCCTTGATTCCGCCCGTTTTTGCTCGGCTCAAATAACAAGTGACATTTTTTACATCGGGATCATCAAAAGCCTCGATCACAATTTTGTTATCAGGGCCGAAGAGTTTGAACACTGTATCGACAGAACCGATCTCTTCGGCGTGTAGAATCGCAGGGGAAAAGAGTAAAGCCGCTGCTATCAATGTTTTCTTCATGGTAACCATATTTAGTCCACTTTAATTGAATAAATGCAGTGAAAATATCCAACATTAACCTATAATATCAGGTTATTGTTTTATTATAATCATTACTTTCATGAATGCATTTGTAATGAAAAATCATGGCATTATAGCTGAGTATGCCTTTAAAACGAGTCAGTTGTGATTGTTAATTTATTCCTATAGATACTAATGATTTATCTTCTTGGTCATATTTCATTATTCATAATCGATTATATTTCTATCAATTTGTTATGACTGAAAGAAAAATAACATATCGCATATCAATATTGGAATTATATTGTTTAAATTCAACTAGTTAATCTTTTTCCAAGACAATGCTTGACATATTGCCTGATCTACCGTTACCTTATTCCAAGCTTAATCTTGTTTAATTTGTTTGTGGCTGGTTTATGCACTGAGACGTGAACCTGACACGCATCATTATCTAAACAGACTATCAGGGTGGCGAGCAGCGTTATTATCTAATAAAGTCACATTGTAGCAGTGATTCTGACTAATTGATCGATATGGGTAGAAGGTATAACTACAAAGATAAGAAATAGAGGAATAATGTCCTAGACTAAATAAAAATGTAAAATCTGCATTATGTCTGAATGGTAGGCAAAGGGTGGTTTAAAAACACCATATTTATGTTTATTTTCTTTTTATCTTAATGACTTAGGGAGATGTATGGATCAAACCAACATCATTCGTGATTTGCTGCATTGGCTGGATAATAATCTGGATCGCCCGCTATCTCTTGATAATGTGGCTGCAAAAGCGGGATATTCCAAGTGGCATTTACAACGTATGTTCAAAGAAGTGACTGGTCAGGCAATTGGCTCTTATATCCGCGCAAGACGATTATCCAGAGCTGCGGTTGCACTGCGTTTAACGAGTCGCTCTATTTTAGACATTGCTTTGCAGTATCGTTTTGACTCACAGCAAACTTTTACGCGAGCTTTTAAAAAACAATTCGACAGGACACCAGCATCTTACCGCCGAAGTGAAGAGTGGTGTGCCACGGGGATATGCCCTCCAATTTTATTGGATAATAAGCCCCTGCCAGAACACAAGTATGTCAAATTAGAAGAAAAACCGCTTATCGGCACGGAGCATACTTGCAGTTATACGCTGGAAGAGTTGTCGACAGCCTGTCGGGACATTCGCCGCGATTTCTGGATTAATTACCTCCAACATGCAGAAGTATTGCCACCCAGACTTTACGGATTGCACCATACTACGATTAGTACGGAACATGAAGATGAGCATACTGTGTTCTATACCACGGCAATAGAGCCAGAGTATGCGACCTTTGATACCAAGGGAAGCGATGCCGTTGTCCTGCCCGGTGGAGATTATATTTCGTTTAGTTATTTTGGTGCCAAAGAACAATTGCAAGAGTTTCTCTTTACAATTTATGGCACCTGCTTACCTAAATTAAACATCACCCGCAGAAAGGGATATGATGTCGAGCGATACTATCTCACCAATTTGGAGTGGAAAAAGCTTGAGGATGCGTCCCAAAGTCACGTTGTCGAATTTGAGTACCTCATCCCAATTGCACTTTAGCCCTGCAATTCATCTAACGCGGGCATATTCAGATGTGTGATGTCGCCCGCGGTTTCAACAATCCAGCCTGAAGCCAGCCATGGGCTGTCCTGATAATCCACACGTGATATGGAACAATTTCTCAGTCTCAGACGGCGTTCTGAATTGGCGGGAAGCCCCAGAATCGTGCAGATCAGACTCACCAGGGCCATCCCATGACTCACCAGCAACGGACGGCTGCCCGCCGGTAGATTAAGGCAGTTTTCCAACGCGGCTCTCATCCGGATAGATACTTCAGTCATCGATTCACCTTCTGGGATCCGTCCATTTGGTGTACCATCAACAAGGCTTTTACGCCAGGACTCTTCTTCCCGTGTAAGGGAATTGAGTTCACGATTTTCGAGAACCCCCATATGTAGCTCCCGCAATCGGGGTTCCAGTATGACTTCACATCCACAAGCGTTGGCGATGATCTCTGCTGTGTGGCGTGTTCGGCCAAGGTCACTGGTGATAACATGAGTAATGTTTTCTGATTTGATTCTTTGCGCGACTAAGTGAGCCTGACGCTGGCCTGTTTCCGTCAAGGGGCTGTCAGACTGCCCTTGAATGCGGCGAGCCACGTTCCATTCAGTTTCGCCATGGCGAACAAGATAGACCTGTAACATATTTATTTTCCGTTATACTGCATCATGAAATAGTTCAAAGGATAATTTATTTATTATGTACCATGTTATTGCGGCAACAACTAACCCTGCGAAAATAAAAGCAATTAGCCTTGCATTCGATGATGTTTTTGGCCCTGGCACTTACCGCATAGAAGACGTCAATGTAGATAGCCGTGTACCTCAACAACCCATTGGCAATGCTGAAACTCGTACCGGTGCCCGTCATCGGGTTATGGCGGCTCGCCAAGTCAGGCCTGAAGCTGATTTTTGGGTTGGCGTTGAGGCTGGAATTGAAGATGACATGACGTTTGCCTGGATGGTGGTTGAGCATAAGCAAATCCGGGGTGAATCGCGCTCTGCCAGTCTGATGTTGCCTGAAAAAGTTCTGGCGGGCATCCGTGAAGGGCGTGAGCTTGGCCATGAAATGGCAGATGTCGCTGGCATTGATAATATTAAACAAAAAGGCGGAGCAATTGGCTTTTTTACCAATGGGATACTGACTCGCACCAGCGTTTACCATCAAGCTCTGATCTTGGCTCTTGTACCTATCCATCATGAAATTTACAACGAATTGAATAATTAGCCTTAATGACCGACTGACAACCTAGCTGTTTGGGGTCATATAAATGACCCCATAGAATTATCTATACCCGTTGCTTTTCATGTGGCATCTTTGTTGGCTGCACTCACTTCTTTGCTGCCTCGACGCAACCTGAAATTCATTGGATATCTCTATCTATATAGCGCATTTCATAACAGTTTATTTTAATAACTGTTCTTCCAACCATGTTTTTACATGGGATGGCGCAGCCTTCAGGCTATTAGAACCACGAGTGATTGTCGCAATACCAACATTTAGCTCGTTTTTCAGTTCACGCTGGCTCATTTCACCACGCATCAGTTCCTGAATAATCCGCACTCGAGTGGATAAAGCTGTACGTTCATCGGGGGTCAATAATAGCTGCAAAATAGAATGTTGCAAATTTTGTTCAAATGCAGACTGTAGCAGCTCGACAAAAGCGAACCAGTCATCACCCTCTTCCGGCGAAAGAGCCGGATCAACCAAATGATTTAGTGTCATAATAAATTGCCATACTATTTAACTAGTACGGCAGAATACCATATATTGCCTTGAAATTAATAACGTCTTTGCCATTCGTCGTTTGTCAGTATATTTGTCATTGTGCCCATAAAGTTATGATAAAACACATCGTAAGCCAGCACATTTTTGACGTAGGAGCGCGTTTCCGGAAACGGAATACTTTCAATGAAAGCAATTGCATCAATGCGCCCGGAGGTATCAGCAAGCCAGCGGTTAACATTCGTAGGGCCTGCGTTGTAGGCTGCGCTGGCGAGAATGCGGTTATTGTCAAAGCGTTGATAAATGGAATCCAGATAAGCAGTACCAATTTTAATATTCATGACGGGGTTCATCAATTGGCTGTGGCTGACATAACCGTCAATTTTTTTCGTTTTGGCCGTATGTTCCGCTGTTTGGGGCATAATCTGCATTAATCCGCTGGCACCTTTCGGAGAAAGGGCTTGCGGATTCAATGCACTTTCCTGCCGGGCAATTGCCATGGCATAACTTTGTGAAATACCTTTATCCGATGTGAAACTGGCGAATTCGTTTTGCCACGCCAATGGGAAACGCTCTTCCAGATGATCCCACATTTTGGCTGTGATTGTTGCCTGAACACTGAATGCAGGCCAGTGCTGTTCGAAAGCATAGCGTGCTAACTGTGCTTGCTTCACCGGGGGTAAAGAGGAAACCAGGCGGTTCCATTCTGAACGGGCAAGGGTATCCATATTCCAATACAGCAATTCATGTATCCGCTTAATTTCCGGCATTTGTGCAATTGAGCTGTCGGGCCTTTCTGATTGGTTGATGATCAGAGGATAGGGCATGTGTAATTTTTGGGCGGCGACCATAGGATAAAAGCCACGATGTTCAGTCAGTTTACGCAGTACAGCGTTTCCTTCCGTGGTTTTACCTTGATTGAGTAAAATCATGGCACCCCAGAATTGCCACTCATCCTGTTGCAAAACTGTTTTTGGCAGTCGATTTAACCACTCGGCAAGATCAGTGTAATCATCGTATCTCAACGCTAATCGGACACGTCGCTCAAGCAATTTAGTGGATTGTGAATTCCGGATAGCCTCATCCCGCCATTGTTTTTGCTCCGGGGTTATATTTCCCATTAACTGCCACACCACAATCTCTTTTAGTTGTTGTTTCTCTGCATCATTTAACTTCTGTGCACGCACTAAAGAAGGAATGCTCATTCTGGCTAGCTCGGCATTATTGCGCGCAAAGCGGGAAAAAGCGGTGATAACAACGGAGCGGGTGAAATCAGTGGGAGTTGTGGTTGTGGCAAACTGTTCAATAACAGCAGAGTCTTGCTGCAATTTAATCAAACTGGCACCCAGACTTTGGTCTTTCGATGGCAGGCGCTTGGCAAGATAGGTAACAAGTGAGGTGTTATTTGCTTTCATGGCCAATTCAATGCGTTGCAAAATTAAAGTTGCAGATAAGTGCCCATCCTGCTCCCAGGCATTAAGTAGTTTATTACAGCGATCGGGTAATGAATTACCATTAAGCCAAATATTTTTTGCACCTGTCCATGCGACTTGTGGGTGCCCTGTAGTCCATTGGGCAAAGTAATAGTCACAACGCTCAGCAACTGCACCGGGGGGCGTTGCATTCAATGCCAAAATGCCGGACCAATCGTTATTGCTTGCCAGCACATTCGTAAATCTTACTTTCAGCGAGTGTATTAATGGCAAAGTAGGGTGGGTATCAATAAACTGCTGGACGTGTTCCGGGGTTGACTTGGGTAAATTATGAACAAGTTGTTGGTATTCAAGATAAGGATACAAAGGATAATTTTTTAATGTTGGCATCAGGTGTGCAACTTGCTCCATGTTTTTTGCATCCCATGCTCGTTTTATTTCCTGATACCGTTGGCGTTGTGCTTCCAGAGAGTCAGCCTGCGCTATCCCGGCCACACTGACTACAACAGAAACTATACCTACAGCCATTGCAAAATGCTGCCACTTATTCATTGCCACATACCCCTCAAGAAGACTACTATCACTGTTTCTAAACGCACGATTAAATGCCCAAAATAATTATGTAATTATAATCATATTATTAGAGTGATTTATCCAATCTGCTGTAAAACCCCCTTTTAGGGCGGGTAAGGACGTCAATACAACCTACTAATGCTGAAAAGAAGATTTGGAGTGTGTGATTTAATCCTAATCAGGTAGCAACACGGTATGTAAAATTTAGGGTAAAATGCGCCATTTAAGCTTAATAAGTGCAAACAAATTTCAAAATTTTCTGATTAATGAAAAGGTAAAATACATTGGCTCAATATGTTTATAGTATGCATCGGGTGGGTAAAATCGTTCCCCCGAAAAGGCATATTCTCAAAAATATTTCTCTGAGTTTTTTCCCTGGAGCAAAAATTGGTGTTCTTGGCCTGAACGGTGCAGGTAAGTCAACGTTACTGCGCATTATGGCGGGCATTGATAAAGATATTGAAGGGGAAGCTCGCCCGCAACCAGGCATTAAAATCGGTTATCTGCCGCAGGAACCTAAACTCAATCTTGAACACACAGTTCGGGAAGCAGTAGAAGAAGCCGTCAGCGAAGTTAAAAATGCACTGACTCGCCTTGATGAAGTTTATGCGGCTTATGCGGAGCCTGATGCGGATTTCGATAAGCTGGCAAAAGAACAAGGTGCATTAGAAGCCATTATTCAGTCCCATGATGGGCACAATCTGGAAAACCAGCTTGAGCGAGCGGCGGATGCACTGCGCCTGCCTGCCTGGGATGCCAAAATTGCACACTTGTCTGGTGGTGAGCGTCGTCGTGTTGCTATCTGCCGCTTGTTACTGGAAAAACCAGACATGCTGTTGCTGGATGAACCGACCAACCACCTTGACGCTGAATCTGTTGCATGGTTGGAGCGCTTCCTGCATGACTATGAAGGAACTGTTGTGGCAATTACCCATGACCGTTACTTCCTTGATAATGTTGCCGGCTGGATACTGGAGCTTGACCGTGGGGAAGGCATTCCATGGGAAGGTAACTATTCTTCTTGGCTGGAACAAAAAGATGCGCGTCTGGCGCAAGAAGCTGCATCAGAAGCGGCTCGTCGCAAATCCATTGAAAAAGAACTTGAGTGGGTTCGCCAAAATCCGAAAGGGCGTCAGGCAAAAGGCAAGGCACGCTTGGCTCGTTTCGAAGAACTCAATAGTGTTGAGTATCAGAAACGTAATGAAACCAGTGAATTGTTCATTCCGCCTGGCCCACGCTTGGGTGACAAAGTATTGGAAGTGGTCAATCTGACGAAGTCTTATGGTGATCGTGTTCTGATTGACGATTTGACTTTCTCTCTGCCAAAAGGGGCGATTGTTGGGATCATCGGCCCGAATGGTGCGGGTAAATCGACACTGTTCCGTATGTTGGCGGGTCAGGAACAACCGGATTCTGGCTCCATTACACTGGGTGAAACCGTGAAACTGGCCTCTGTTGATCAGTTCCGTGACAGCATGGATGATAGCAAAACCGTTTGGGAAGAAGTGTCTGGCGGTCAGGATATCATGCGCATCGGCAACTTTGAAATTCCAAGTCGCGCTTATGTTGGCCGCTTTAATTTCAAGGGCGTGGATCAAGGTAAGCGTGTTGGTGAGCTGTCTGGTGGTGAGCGTGGCCGTTTGCATTTATCCAAGCTGTTGCAAGTTGGTGGAAACATGCTGCTGCTTGATGAACCAACCAATGATTTGGATATCGAAACATTGCGCGCCTTGGAAAATGCCCTGCTGGAATTCCCGGGCTGTGCGATGGTCATTTCCCATGACCGTTGGTTCCTTGACCGTATCGCGACACATATCATCGATTACCAAGATGAAGGCAAAGTGTCCTTCTTCGAAGGAAACTTCAGCGAATATGAAGATTATAAAAAGCGGACAATGGGAGCTGAAGCCCTGGAGCCACACCGAATTAAGTATAAGAAAATAAGCAAATAAGGTTATAAAAAAACGGCCTGAAACTAGGCCGTTTTTTACTTAAGAGTTTATTGACGAATCACAGTTAGACTAAAACCCGTTGTTCCTGAAAAGACTCATAGGTTTTGACTGCCTTTCCTCTTTCTAAAGTGATGACACTATCTGCATACCGCATCAAGCGACAATCTTGGGAGGCAATCACAACAGTACCTTTCTGTTCATGTGCAATAAATTTAAGAATATTGACTACCGTCTGAAACGAGGGTTGATCTAAGCCGCAAGTTGGATCATCAGCAAATAGATACTCAGGCCTTCTCACTATGGCTTTTGCCATCGCAGCCAGTTGTTTCTCGTTTTCAGACAGTTCCCCCGGGTAATAACGGCTTTTATGGCCTAATTTCACAATATCTAACGATTTCTGTGCGAGTTTTTTAGCTTGTTCGCTAGAAAGCGATAGTCCATAAGATATTGATAATAACAAGTTATCTAGCAGGGTGAGCTCACTGAATAAATTGAAGCCATTAAAGACAAACCCGCTATTTTTAGTGTGAAACTGTCCTAATTCTACATCATTCATCAGTCTCAACTTGTTATTATTGATTAATACATCTCCTTGATCTGGTTGTAACATACCCGATGCAATCGACATCACTGTACGGTTAGTCGATGCTTTCGGCCCTGTTATCAAAGTAATTTCACCTGGTATAATAGAAAATGTGATATCTGAAATCATTTCATGATTAACTGTTTTATCAGTCAAACCATATGAAATATTGATAACCTCAATCGATTTAAATTGATTTAAGTTCATATTCTCAACACAATTAGGTTAAAAGATTAAAGCTTTTTCCTTAACATATGCTGTCTAAGTTCATTCACAGCAACACTAATATCCATAAGGTACTGTGCGAATAAAAATAGTTTATATACGAAACATCATCATCAAAGATACACTCATCTTATGACAATTATTATTTACAATGACTATATAACAAATGAGACGTTTCTTAATTATAGAATAAAAAGATCAACAATATTAATTAATTATACCCAACTAGGGCAAATTTTGATTTAAATAAAAATAGCATAAATTATTCTATCTTCATTCCATCTGGATAATAAGGAAAAAATACTATGTTTTATTAACGTATTAATATTATTTTTGTGTAACCTCCATTATGATAAAGAACCTATTATATATGTGGAATTATGGGGCGCTAATAAATTTGATATAAATCAACTAATAGCTCTGTTCATTAAATGACTTATTCCTCTGTAATTCAAGTTAAAACGGTAAAATTTAAGTATCAAAAAATATTATTATCACAATCTATTTTATTGCCTGTGTAAAAATAACCAAGTGAAACATTTAATTAAGCTCCACTTGTAAATGAAATTCATAACTAATAAAAGTTACTTAGGATAATAAATTGTTATCAATTAATTATGCCAATAATAAAAGTCTAATCTATTTTTTAGATAAATGAGAGTTATTCCATCAACATTTTTTGAACAAGCTCAACGCAATGTAAAAAACGTTGGTCGTAATCTGGTGAATTAACGCTGACATAATCAATATTATTTTTCTTTAGCATGCTTTTAAGTAACTGTTGGAATTCTTTACGTTCCCGTTCATTGCCTAAGCTTCTCAAGCCATCAGCAACCCAGGGCGTGTTGTTTTCTAAAAGTATTACCAAATCAAAACGATACTCATCTATCATTGCCTGAACGAAAGGATGTTCTTTTCCTTCATAGCGCTTGCAAAATGCTTGTGTCGTTACAAAATCAGTATCTATGAAAGCAACTTTGTTTGCATATTTTACTGAAAAATCAATGTATTGTGCATGGCCTAATGCAATCTTATCATAATCTGAGTATTGCAGGGCCATTTCGTTGCCACCTAAGTGGGAAAAGACGTATTCACGCCCGTACTCCCATGCACTGGTGGTATTGAACATGTTAGCCAGCTTGTTTACCAGAGTGGATTTTCCGCTTGATTCTCCACCAAGAATAGCGATTGTGCGTACAAAGAATGGCTTAACTTCAGTAGGAATATATTCCCAGTAGCGGAACGGGGCCTGACGAATCTGGCTGCCGCTGATGTTCATGAACGATCGCTGCGGATCAATGAGAATAGTTTCAATATCGAAATGCTCTTTATAACGTGGCACGTCCTGAGATTCGCTGGAGTAGATATATTGGGGGTTGATGTTTTTTTTCGCCATGAATGCCGTTACCCCTTGGCTCCATGACGTCCACCCATTTGGATAAGGTTCGGTTCCGTGTTCATCAAAAGCGTGAATATGGATGTTTTTTTGATACTTGAAGGTTTGCAGTAACCATCTTAAGCGGTCACTGACTGTCGGCTGTTGGGACATTGAACTATTGATGAACAGTTCCCGATCCCGTATTTCGTCATAACAAAGAATAACATGCAGCTCATCAACTTGACTGGATGCCCGTTGAATCAAATAAATATGGCCGGTATGCAGCGGATAAAATTTACCAAATACAACGCCGACTGTTTTTTTCTTCATGGGATAGGCTAATCCCAGATATTGGTGGAGGGAAGCCAGCTTTTGCGCACTGGGGCTTTTGATCTTGTCGTTAATGAGCTGGCTGAGATAACCTTTTGTCATTCCACTGGCATCAGCGACCTGCTGTAGTGTTAATCCTGCTTGTTTAATGGCATCTTTCAGGTAGTCAAATTGTCCCATACACCCCTCCTTTGTTTAGTATACTAAACAAAATAGCATTTTGATTGGAAAAGTAAAATGAAATTGGTTGGTTATTGATGATTTGAGATCTCATGTTGTTGCTTTAGGCTTGGTCAGGTCTTTAATTCATCTCATGAGATATTCATAAAAAATAAAATATCCAAATGTTAAATTCGAGGTTTCACGAAAACTTAATCATAAAATAACAGTCATCTTTTTATTTTCTGTAACAATTTGACTTTTTATTCGTTATGAAATTTATTACATAACGAAATAGATTCAACTCTGCCAGAGCTTCACTATCAATAAATGGTGATATTAAAGAGTAATGTAAAGTTGTAAATAAAATGTAATTTAATGAGTTGATTTTTTATCTTAATAAAGTGAATAAAAATACTTCTTATATTGTGTTTGTATTATTTTAAAATTAAGAATAATCCGAAAATTATAGCAGATTTTGGATTATAACTTGAAATTAAGAAAAAAACATATTTGCCTGCTATAACAACAGGCAAATATGTTTAAGTAATGTATAAAAACGGATTAGGCCATAATGAAACAAGGACTGATTTAATCAGTTAACTCATCGAGAACGGATAAAGCATCAGAAAGTTTTTTAACACCGAATACTTTCATATCAGGCAAGACTTTTTTCGGCATATTGGCATGAGGAACAATAGCGCGTTTAAACCCGTGCTTAGATGCTTCAGATATACGCTCCTGACCACTGGGGACGGGACGGATTTCCCCTGCCAACCCGACTTCACCGAATACCACTAAATCGCGAGGCAAAGGGCGATCACGGAAACTGGATACCAAAGAGAGCAATAACGCCAAGTCTGCACTGGTTTCTGTGACTTTCACACCGCCCACCACATTAACAAAAACATCTTGGTCAGCCATCTGAAGACCGCCATGTCGGTGTAGCACAGCCAACAGAATAGCCAACCTGTTTTGTTCGAGTCCTACCGCGACACGCCGTGGGTTTGACATCATTGAGTGATCTACCAGCGCCTGAATTTCAACCAGCAAGGGACGAGTGCCTTCCCATACGATCATCACAGAGCTGCCGGCGGTAATTTCATCACCACGGCTCAGAAAAATGGCCGAAGGATTGTTGACTTCCCGCAATCCTTGTTCAGTCATTGCAAATACACCCAGTTCATTGACTGCACCAAAGCGGTTTTTATGGCTACGCAAAGTGCGGAAGCGGGAATCTGCTTCGCCATCCAGCATGACAGAACAGTCGATACAGTGTTCAAGCACTTTGGGGCCGGCTAGCGTTCCATCTTTTGTCACGTGCCCGACCATGATAATGGCAACCCCTCGGGTTTTGGCAAAGCGTGTCAGATACGCGGCCGTTTCCCTGACTTGTGCAACGCTTCCCGGGGAAGATTGAATATCCGCGATGTGCATGACTTGAATTGAGTCAATGACCATCAGTTTCGGTTGTTCTTGCTCTGCAATCAGACAGATTTGCTCAATACTGGTTTCTGACAGCATATTTAATGTATCTGTCGGCAGCCCCAGCCGGTGTGCCCGCATCGCGACCTGTTGCAATGATTCTTCCCCGGTGACATAGAGGGTTTTCATCTGTGTTGATAACTGGCACATAGTCTGTAAGAGCAGGGTACTTTTCCCTGCACCGGGGTTACCGCCAATCAAAATAGCACTGCCGGGAACGACACCCCCGCCAAGAACCCGGTCAAACTCTTTGAAGCCTGTCGAAAAACGAGGCAGTTCTTCCAGGCTGATCTCAGAGAGTTTTTGTACCTTACTGACCCCGGTGTCGCCGGCATAACCACTGAATCGCTCAGTGCGGGAAGATGAAGCTGCCGCCAAACGTACTTCCGTAATGGTATTCCATGCGTGGCATTCGCTGCATTGCCCCTGCCAGCGGGGATAATCCGCGCCACATTCGTTACAGACAAATGCCCGTTTTGCTGCTTTTGCCACTCTGTACTCCCTCAATAATGGTGATTGTTGTCCGCTGGTCTTAACGTTCTTCGTGCTTAAGGCCGCCACTTAAAACACACAAAACGCCCATCAAATCTGCATGGCGAATTGAAACTTTGGCCTGTGCGTATACTTTGGGTTTAGCATGATAAGCAATGCCCAACCCCGCCTTGCGGAGCATTTTCATATCATTGGCCCCATCGCCGATAGCAATGGTTTGACTCATCGGAATATCTAATTCTTTTGCCAGCCTGACCAACGTCGTTGCTTTGTATTTTGCGTCAACAATGGGGCCTTTGATTTTGCCGGTCAGTTTTCCATCTTGTATTTCAAGTTGGTTGGCGACTGTGGCAAAAAGGCGTAATTTCTGACGAAGATTGTCGGAAAAGAAAGTAAAGCCACCGGATGCAATGGCGACATGCCAATCTAATGATTGTAGCTTACGGACAAGGCTGGTGAGCCCGGGCATGAGGGGAAGTGTTTCCATCACTTGATGCAGAACGGCAATATCGGTGCCTTCCAGCAAAGCGACTCGTTTGCGCAGGCTTTCTGAAAAATCGAGTTCACCTTGCATGGCCTGCTCTGTGATTTCGGCGACTTTATCACCAACACCGGCCAGACGGGCAATCTCGTCAATGCACTCAATCTGGATGGCGGTAGAATCCATATCCATCAATAATAATCCAGGTGAACGCAGGCGTGGAATTTGCCCCAATGGAACAACATCCAGACGGCATTCATCCGCGAGTTTTTTTATGCGTGGGGAAAGGCTACCGGCAATACGGACAACTTGATAATCATCAATACGCCATGAAGAGACAACAACAATAGCGACCCCAAGACGATGCTGAAAACCGCTAATGCGTTGTTTATCCAAACCTCGTCCGTAAAGTAACCAACCACTGTCCCCGGCCCGGTAATCCAGCGGCATAACTTCATCACCGCTGAGAGACAGCGGTAATCCAGGCCATTTATGAATTTCATCCGGTAAGTAGCGATAGGCCAGATTATTAGACATGAATATTGACTCCTGTAATTCCATATAATTTACGCAGGCAAAAAATGCTTTTCAAACTATCCTATCAATACCGCATCTGGCAACATGTGCTCTTACGGCACGGGATGGGATAACGATGATAAAAGCAAAGCTCAAGTTTCGACTGCATAAGACAGCGATTATTTTAATATGCATTACACTACTGGTACTGCTGATGCAGGGGGTTTCCTATTTCAGCCGTTCTCAACAGCAATCCCATATCGATCAGTTTGAAGATCTGGCAAAAACATTGGCAAAGCAGGTTGCGTTTAGCTTGTCTGATTATATGGAGAATGGCAGCAAAGATCTTAATAATAAGAAAATTGTTGCGAATTTAGATTATCTGACGAGCAAAAGCCGCATTTTGGATGCCAGTGTTTATTTGGAAAATGGAACCCAGATCGCACGGAGTGGCGAGCCTATTTCTGTGCGTGAACGATTGTCGCTGGATGGCAAAAAATCCAGTAGTTTTTTCAGTCAACAAATCGTTGTTCCGATCCCGGGTGAAAACCATCCAAAGGGATTTCTCCGCCTGACATTAGATACGCACAGATTGGCAACGGAAGCTAAGCAAGTTGATAATACAACAAACTTGCTCAGGATCATGCTCCTGCTGTCTTTGGCGATTGGTTTTATTCTGGCTCATAACTTATTGCAATTGACGCCGAGCCGCTGGCAACAATCACCTTATCTTTTGACTGCAAACACGAAATCTTCTGATGAAGCTGAAAATAAAGGCAATGATCCCGAACGATAAGACGATTATGGCCTGAACTCTGTCAGGAAACAGAATTCAGGCTAATGATGTTAGAGTTGATTGAAAGTTTCAGGATCTGGTCCTATCCGTTTACCGATATCCAGTTCTGACATGGCCGTGAGATCTTCTTTTTCCAGCCGGAAATCGAACACATCAAAATTTTCTTTAATCCGGCTTGGGGTAACAGATTTGGGAATGGCAATCATGCCACATTCAAGGTGCCAGCGGATCACAATTTGCGCAGGGGTTTTCCCGTATTTCATGGCGAGTTGTTCAACCAATGAGGAGCTAAACACGCCTTTTCCTCCCCGTGATAACGGACTCCAGGATTCAGTCGTAATATGATGCGTTGCATTCCATGAGTGAAGCTGCCGCTGTTGCAATAAAGGATGCAACTCAATCTGGTTAATCGCGGGAACCACACTGGTTTCCAGCATCAACTTCTGTAAGTGCTCAATGTGAAAATTACAAACACCAATGCTGCGGGTCAGCCCGGCGTTTTGCAGCTCAATAAGCTGTCTCCATGCATCAACGTAATGATCCTGTTCAGGCACAGGCCACTGAATAAGATAGAGATCAATATAATCTAGCTGTAATTTGTCCAAACTCTCCTGTAATGCCGCACTGGCGTCTAAATGGCGATCATTCCAAAGTTTGGTGGTAACGAAAATTTCTTCCCGTGGAATAAGACTTTCTTTTAATGCTTTTCCTACACCTTCTTCATTATGGAAAATCGCTGCCGTATCAATGGAACGGTAACCGATTTCCAAGGCGGTGTGGATAGCCGGAACAACTTGCTCATTGTTCGCTTTCCAAACCCCAAGCCCCAGTTGTGGCATGTGGTTTCCATCAACGAGTTTAATAATTGTCTGTTGACCCATGCTTACCTCCTCAGGTTTGGCGCTTCACATGGACATTTCACCAATTCGCTTACTGATATCAAGCGTCATATTTTGGTGTTCACCGAGAGCCATCAAACCTTGTTGTTCATTGTGCAATTGAGCCGTTTGCCCTTTGCCAAAGATGATTTTGGTGGGTGGGTGCAGCGTAAAGTTTTGCATAAAAACCGCCCTTACCAATAGGATTATGTAAGTTTTTAGCGATATCAATCAGCATCAGCGATGCATTACTTTAAATGTAATTTTACTCAACGTTGTTGCTGAGTATGAATGGACAATCCCATCCATTCCATGCAGGAGACGCTGTTCAATAAGTTAAGTCAGGCTTCTTTTAAATGATTGGCAGCAACGTCACCTGTTGGAATGGGAAATTAATGTTTCTTGCTAGCTTGGTGAGTGAAAATCGTTTTTGCTGGTGCATTAAAACCGAATATAGGTTACTTGTTTTTCTTTGATGATATTTTCTTGTGGCGCAGATACATCAACAAAGAAGCAAACAGCCCGCTGAGCAGTAAAACGATGGGCAAAATCATCAAAATATTCATGACCAAATCTTGATTTTCCTTGATGAAAGGGATCTGGTTCAAGATGTAGCCAAAGCCCACGACAATAATGACCCATAAAAAGCCACTTAACCAGTTAAAAAATTGAAAGCGTTTGGAATTTAGACCTGAAATACCCGCAAATGTTGGCAGGAGAGTACGAACAAACGCTAAAAAACGGCCGATAAGTAAAGCGGACAGGCCATGTTTGGTGAAGAGCACATTAGCGCGCTGACGATATTGCAGGGGAAGATGAGCTAACCAATTTTTAACAAGGTGTGTATGGCCGAGCCACCGTCCCTGCAAATATCCCAGCCAGCTTCCAAGACTGGCTGCGACAGTCAGCAAAAGCATTGTCGGGATAAAACTCATGACACCTTTGGCAATCAAGGCGCCAGAAAGTATCAACAGGGTATCGCCGGGCAAAAAAGCTGCGGGTAATAGTCCGTTTTCCAGAACAAGAGTGGCAAAGAGGACACCATAAATAATCCAGATGACTTCGGGATTGGCGAGTTGGTTAAAATCATGATGCCAGAGGGCAGACATGATCTCGCTTAACGTTTCCATTGTTTATCCTGTGATTCTTGCTAATAAGCTAATTAATGAACAAATTTATACCCAATAGATTTCAAATTGCAGCGCGGCGGCAAGAGAGGGACAAATTCGTCGAGAACAGGGCCGAAGAATGTAGCCAACAAAACTGCAACTTGAAAGATGATGAGTCGTTCCAGTGTACCGCAAAATAGGGGGATGAGGGGGTGATTTGATTCAGCATAAAGGTGCCGTTAACATTGAAAGGCAACTTTGCTTTTCCACAGCCCCCGGCCCGGATTGGGCTGGGGGATAAGAGAAATAGTGACAGAACCTATAAATCGGGCATTAATCAGCAGCCAATCGATCAAAAGCAGCGGATAGATCATCAATCAAATCTTGCGGATCTTCCAGCCCAATATGGAGGCGAAATAAAGTCCCTTCTTTCTGTATTGTTTTATTTTGACTCAAGGAAGGGTACTGACGTAATGACTTAAGCATCTTTGGCTGGACCCCCAGAATCAACGATTCGAATCCCCCCCATGAAAATGCCATCTTAAAATGCTTCATGTTATCGAGGTAATTAGAAAATTGTTTGGGTGTCAGTTGGGTCTTCAGGAGAAAAGAAAATAGCCCGCACGATCCTGTAAAATCACGTTTAAAATAAGTGTGCCCGGGACAAGAAGGCAAGGCGGGATGGTAAACCTCACTCACTTCTGGTCGTTGTGCGAGCCATTTTGCGATGTGAATACTGCTTTTTTCATGCTGCTTGAGGCGGACAGCCAGCGTATGCAAACCACGGGTTGCCATGTATACCGTATCGGGGTCGGCGATTTGTCCCAGCAGATAAGATCTGTCCCTGAGTTGCTCCCAGCACCGGGCATTGGCGACAGCAGTTCCCAGCATTCCATCTGAATGACCGATGATATATTTTGTGGCGGATTGGACAGAGATATCGACACCGAATTCCAGTGCCTTGAACAGAATGCCCGCCGACCATGTATTATCAATAATGATCACAATCTCGGGATTAACCTGACGGGCAGCCTGCACAATAGCGGGAACATCTTGGACTTCCATCGTCAACGATCCGGGGGATTCAAGAAAAAGCACTTTGGTATTGGGCTTAATAAGTGCCGCAATGCCTTTCCCGATCATGGGATCAAAATAATCGGTGGAAATATTCATCTTGCTCAGGAACTGATCGCAAAAAAATTGGGTTGGTTCGTACACAGTCCCTGTCACCAGCACATGATCGCCGGTTTCCACAAAAGCCAGGATCGAGCTGGAAATGGCAGCCGTACCAGAAGGGTATAGTGCACAGCCGGCACCTCCTTCCAGTGTGGTCATTGCATCCCGGAAGGCGAAATGTGTCATCGTGCCCCGACGCCCATAAATTAATGTGCCTTTATGGTGGGTTTTCAATGCATGTTGCAGATCTTCAACCGTATCAAAAATGACAGATGATGTTCGCTGAATAAGGGTATTGACTGCCCCTTGGGTATATTTTTTTTCCCTTCCTACATTGACCAATAAGGTGTCTATCTTCTCTTTTGCCATGGAACTTACCCCATATTAATTGTTGATTTGCCATCTAATGGCCAATTAAATTGTTCAAATAATGATTAGCAAGTTAAAAGATTTAGGTTGGATTTACCAAAGGGATTCGAACAACTTGACGAAAATTCAAGATGATCGGTGGATGTTAAATCAGAAGAGATTAGTAAAAGTATACTATTAGTCAGGACTTTTTTATTAAATAGTAATGATAATTACTATCAAATCGCGCAATGTCTGATATCATTCGCAACAGGCTTTTCCCCTATCGTGGTAAAGGCATGACTTTAGTCATATTAGGATTAGCAAGATGAGTAAATGTGATTCACTGCTAAGTAACAGAATCTATAAGAAAGAGAGTAAGGCTAACTGATGCGTAATTTGACAGCTTCTATTCTATTGGCACTCGGATTAACAAGCTCTGCATGGGCTGATACTACACCGGCCACACCAGAAAATCAGGCAACTGCTCAGGTAGCCACTCCAGCAGCAGAATCCGCCGCTGCGCCACAACAATCTGAACAAGTACAAGCTCCGGCTGAACAAAAAACGGATGTCCAGAAAAGAGATCCCCAGAAAACAGATGAATCCGCAACAACCGGAACGGAAATTAAGGCTGTTGACAGTGTAGAAACTGTAACAACTGAAACAGTGATTACACCCGCGGCAGGTGGCTCTGAAAACGTATCCAGTGGTTTTGCCACCGACCTGTCTGTTTGGGGCATGTATCAGAATGCGGATGCGGTAGTAAAAAGTGTCATGGTAGGATTGGTCATTGCTTCTGTTATCACATGGGCACTGCTTTTCTCCAAAGGGGCGGAATTATTAATGGCCCGCCGTCGCTTGCGTAAAGAACAATTGGCATTGGTTGAAGTCGCTAATCTGGATGCGGCGATAAAAATTGCCGCTGATTTTGACAAGCAGAGTGTCAGCCGTTTGTTATTGAGTGAAGTGCAATCAGAACGGGCTTTATCTGTTGAAAGTACAGACAAAGATGGCACTAAAGAACGAGCTTCATTCCGAATGGAACGCGCGGTAGCGGCAATCAGCCGTCATATGGGACGCGGAAACGGCTATCTGGCGACAATTGGTGCAATTTCTCCATTTGTCGGCTTGTTCGGGACAGTTTGGGGGATCATGAACAGCTTTATCGGTATCGCGCATTCACAAACCACGAATCTGGCCGTTGTTGCTCCGGGTATTGCGGAAGCATTACTGGCAACTGCATTGGGGCTGGTGGCTGCGATCCCTGCGGTAGTTATTTATAACGTTTTTGCTCGTGTCATTTCTTCATACCGTGGGCAAGTTGGTGATATGGCCGCCCAGGCAATTTTATTGCTGGGGCGTGACTTGGATCTGGCTGACAGTAAAACAGAAAAAGCGAAAGCAAGGTAATCAATTATGGCAATACGTCTTAATGAGGATTTGGACGATAGCGGAGAATTGCATGAAATCAACGTCACGCCCTTTATTGACGTGATGTTGGTGCTGTTGATCATTTTCATGGTAGCGGCACCTCTGGCAACGGTTGATATTAAAGTTGATTTGCCTGCATCATCCGCGAAACCACAACCACGGCCGGAAAAACCCGTGTTTCTGACAGTGAGGGCGGATCATCAGCTATATGTGGGTGATGAACGGGTTGATCGTAATACCTTGTCTTCGGTATTGGATAAAACAACACAATCCAACAAGGACACCACAATTTTCTTTCAGGCCGATAAGACTGTGGATTATGAAACATTGATGAGTGTAATGGATTTTTTACGCAAAGCAGGTTACCTCAAAGTTGGATTGGTAGGTATGGAGTCTGCTGTCGCCCAATAGGCGCCATTGGCGTCTATCAGTGACGGGTGATGCATATCTCTTTTCTGGACAATCTGAACTGCCCGAATGATCAAACCGGGCAGTTTTTTTTCATTTAATGTGTTGTTTTTTATTTAAACATTCTCATGATTATTTCCCTGATCCATCAATTTGATAAAAGTCAGGCGATAACGATGATTCTGACTATCTTCATTTAATCTCACCTGATTATCCCCATAATAACATTACGGATAAAACACGTTATTATTAGATATCTAATAAATATTAATAACAAAAGGATAAATAAGATATTTTTTAAAAATAATGCAGTAACAAATGAAAATAATTTCGGTTTTGTCGATATCCGGGAATAATAAAGTTAAGATAAGTCATGAAGTTAATTATAAATATTTTGCTAGATAAAATAATAAGCTTTTTATTGAAATTAATATAATTATTAGTATTTGTAGTATATTAAAATAAAAGTATTTTCAGATAGAAAAAGGAGCCGTTATATTTATTTAAATTACGCATCAATACGAACGGAGGAGTGGTATGTTATTAAACTCAGAAAGTCAGATCCCGGTATCAGAAGTTCCTTCTGTTACTTTAAAAATGTTAACCAGCCAAATAACAGGTGTCGCTCGTCCCGGGGGGATCTTTACTAAAGAAGATATTATTAGCCTTAAATTATATGTCAAACACAGTTTGGCACTCCCTTATACATTGGAAGGGGTCAAAGAATATATAGGCTATAACGACATTGACGTTGATGGCCTAAAGCCTGCGAAGATGACCGATTTATTTAAAGAGATCCACGATCATGCACTTAGCTGGAGTGGGGTGGAGGATAAAGTTCAGCAACAAAGTCGTGATTTGGAAGAGGCAGGAAGACAAATTACTGAAGTAGGGCAGGATATCATCAACAATATTAATCAGATGCCGATTATTGAACGTGTAAAGGAAAAATTAGGCGATTTAACGGATAAGCAATTAGCAGAAATAACTTACACCGGTGATGATAAACTTGTTGCTTCGGCTTTGGGGGAAATCCTCGGAAGCATGAAAAAAGATATCGAAAAACAACAAGAAAATACTCAGAAAGTAAAAAATGCAGTCAGTGACTTTAAACTTATCTTGATTGGTGGTGAGCTATCAAATGGCAATATTGCTCAAGGTTTGCAGCCACAAGTGAATAGTAAGAAAAAGTTAATGGATGATAACCATCTTTCCACTACTATCAAAGAGTTGGAAGATTCAATTAATGAGAAAAATAAGGAGATTGAACAACTTAAAAAAGATTACGACAAATATGTAGGTTTAGCATTTTCAGGAGCGGTGGGAGGCATTATTGGGTGGGCAATTACCGGTGGTATCTTTGGGGATAAAGCAGAGAAAGCCCGTAAGCGAAAAAATGAATTAATTGCAGAAGTGAAGAAATTACAAGATCAGGTGAAAGGTAAAAGTGCATTGCAAGAAGCAATTCAAAATCTCTCTCATAATTTTAATGATATTGGCATTCGTATGGTGGATGCGGAAGTCGCCTTAAATCACTTAGATTTTATGTGGAGTACCATGCTGGGACAAATAAATTCGTCCAAAGATAAGTTTTTAGATATTAATAATGCATTGAGTCTGATTAATTTCACGAAGACATTTAAACAAGTTATCAGCCCTTGGGAAAAAGTACAAGGCTCGGCTGAACAGTTAATCAAGTCTTTTGATGAAGCGTTGATTGAATATAAGAAAATATACGGATAATTTGTTTTTTAATAAAAAGATAAATAAAAAAGGAAGATTAGTATGTCCAGTAATGTTGTTTCACAAAAACAAATCAAATACCCTGAAATTAAAATCAAAGAATTAAATGATGCAGTGAATAATATTTGGCGTTTAGCTGCAAGGCAAACATCCGGCATTGAAATTATTGGAAATAAAATTGAGCGACTTAAGCTTTATAGTCGTGAGCTTAATGAATTGACACGTAATTCTCTTACTCAACTCACTCCCATACTCAGCCAATTCATGGAGGGCAATATTTTCACGACAATTCATCAAATCAACGAAGCCTTGGAAGACCCAACATTGAGTGATGATGATCGCAATATATTATTACAAGAGCGTGACCAACTGATTGAAAGTTTATCAAAAGATATTGATCGCGTCATTGTCAGTTTCAGTCTTCACAACAGTCAATTGGCTGGTAAGATTAGTGATATTCTCAATATTGTTATTGAAGAGCGTCTGCAAGATATTCTGGCACAGACTAAAGAAAAAAAAGCTGAATTGCAGAATGATATTGAACAGAAAGTTGAAAAAAGAAATAAACTGGATGCACAACGGGAAAAAATCATCGAAAGTCAGGATGTTATCCGGGCAAATAATATTGCGGATATGTTCAAGGATTTTATTCCCAGTGCCAGTGATATTGATAACCTAGATCTCACGCAACCTAAAAAAGAAGCCATCAAACAAGCCATTAAACAAGGTGTTGAAATAGCCAGAAAAATTCTGGGTAAAATTTCAGAGGGCTTGAAATACATCGATTTGGCGGATGCCAGAATGAAGCTGAGCGACCAAATTGATCAGGTCATGAAAGAAACGGGTACATTGAAAGCGACTTTAGGGGAAATAGAGCTGCGCCTTTCTGGCCTGGAAGATGTGATGCAGATAGATGCAGAACGCACTACGATGATTTCTGAGGCGGTTAAACTGGATAAAGCATGGGGAGCATTCGCCAATCAGTTGCATGAATTATCCGGTAAGGAAATTAATCAAAATGAGTTGACTGATTTGATAAATAGTCAGCTGAATTTCTTAAATAATTTATCTTCACAATATAATGCGTTGAAATAAACACTGCCCTGAAATACGCATGTGTTTAAACTAAAGAGGCATTGAAATAATAGTTTTATTTATGCTTTGATGCTAAAAGGCCGGGAGGTATAACCCCGGCTTTTTTAGTGACTAAATTATCTTAATTAACTTATTAATACTTCAGTTTTATTACTCTCCCAGTTGACTTTCGAGTAATGTGATTGCTGCGATAATACGGGGAGAGATATTTGTTTCGGGTACAGGTTCAATAAGACCCAGAGACATTTGTCGGAGAGGTTCAGAAATAACCATCGAAATGATTAATTCGCTGGTCATATTAAAGTCCATTTTTTTCAAGAACCCCTGTTGGCATTGGTGATTAAGCCAGTCAGTCAGAATTATTTTACTTCGTTCAATACCACCCTGTTGATATTTAGTGAGTAAGATTTCACGATGGGGGAAATCGGATTGTAATAATTTAAATAAACCTATTGATTCAAAAGATAAGAGGTTCTTTGCTATTTCATTTAAATATATTTTCAATAAGTTAATCAATTGATCAGGATTATTACCTTCGTTTTGAAAGGCCGGTATAAATTTGTCTTCCCAAGACAGAAAAATTTGTTCTATTAGATCTTCTCGATTTTTGACAAAGCGGTAAAGTGTTTTTTTGGCAATGCCCGCTTTCTGGGCAACAACATCCATGGTTGTTTTGCTATAGCCTTGATTAATAAGAAGTGAGAAGGTGATATTGTGAATTTTCCTGCGGGTTTCCTGCTCTGGAATGGTTGGGCGGCCACGGGGACGAGGATGATTTTCTGCCATTTTCGCACCTTATCAGTTGTTAAGTTTATATGCATTGGCGTGATTCCATGTAAAAACAAAATTATTTAAACGGAAGGATTCAATCACACTTCACCAAATACAAAACTCACCGAGCCTTGTCAATCATATTAATAAGTTATCAATATGTTATTTATTATAATATTGAGTTAAAAAAATATTTAATTATGGGGTGTATGGTTAAATGTTTTTATGTGATATCTATAACTAACTGTTTTAAATAACTTATTTTCATAGTCAATTCTAATTAATTACTAGAATAATCACTATTATGTGATTTTCTTCACAGGATGGCATTTATTGCTAATTTTTGTTAGCAAAAGGTTGCATTAAATTTTAATATCCTTGTCACATGTTACAAATTTAACATTAAATTAACGTGTTCATGTAAAACATTCTGCTCATCTGATTATTTATTCCAGAAAAATATTCCTTGGAATGGGTATTTTTGGGCTGCAGAAAATAATAACAAAACGAATGAGGATCATGATAATGACAAAGCGCAACACAATGGCAATAGCAATGGTACTTCCGGCAATGCTTATGACTGGGGCTGCAAATGCGGCAGAAGTTTATAATAAGGATGGCAATAAACTTGATATATATGGAAAAGCGGATGTTCAAAGGCTTTTCGCTAAATCAGAAAGTAAACAGGCCGGTGACAGCTCAGTTGCTCGTGTCGGGATCAGGGGGTCAACTGAGATTACAGATCGATTGAGTGGTTTCGGTCGTTGGGAATTCAACATGTTGGCAAATGACATAGAAACGGAAAGTGGTAAAAATACCCGGTTACGTTATGCCTATGCAGGGTTAACATTTGATAAGAACACGACCCTTGATTATGGCCGTAATATGGGGGTTGTTTACGATGCCAACTCATGGACGGATTATTTACCGATTTTCGGCGGTGATTCCATGGCAGCAACGGATAACTTCATGATGGGTCGTTCAACAGGATTACTGACTTTCCGTAATAGTGATTTTTTTGGTTTAGCGGATGGCCTTAAGTTAGCGGTGCAGTATCAGGCGAAAAATGACGGTGATACCAAAAACAGCCGTAGTGATATTGCAAGGCAGAATGGGGATGGTTTTGGCTTCTCAAGTCTCTATGATTTTGGCAATGGCTTTAATATTGGTGCATCATACGGCAACTCCAACCGTACCACGGCACAAAAAGAAGGAACTAAAAACGCTAATGTGCTGGCCAGAGGAAACAAAGCGGAAGCATGGATTGTTTCTGCCAAATATGAAAAAGATAATATTTATCTGGCAGGAATGTACGGTGAAACCCGTAACTTAACCCGGTTTGGTAAACTGGATAATTACACTATGTTTGCCAATAAAACCCAAAATATTGAGTTGGTAGCTCAATATCTTTTTGATTTCGGCTTACGTCCATCAGTGGCTTTTGTTTATTCCAAAGGTAAGGATTTGGGCGATGACTTGGCGGATAAGAGCATACTGACGACTAAAGGCTCTGAAGATTTGGTTAAGTATGTTTCTGTCGGTGCTTATTATGACTTTAATAAAAATATGGGCACTTATTTTGAATATCAATTCAATTTATTAAAAGATAACGATTTTACGAGAAAAACAAAGCTGGACATTGATGATGTCTTCGGTGTTGGCTTAATTTATCGTTTCTAATTCAGGTCATATTATAAATTCATAAATTCGGGTTGCTGCACTGTGTGGTCAAAGTGCGTCATCCACTCGGAAGCATGGAAGCATAATTGGCCATGTTTGCGAGTGAATCAGGCTAACACGCAGCAACTCGAACCTCGAACAAATGAGGTATATACCCAATGGATTTCAAGTTGTATCGCGGCGGCAAGAGAGTGAATCCCCGGGAGCACAGATAACTATGTGACCGGGGTGAATGAACGTAGCCAACAAAGAGGCAACTTGAAAGACGAAGGGTATAGTTATCTTTCTGCTTCGCCACCCAATGCTTCAATGGTGTTTTTAATTAACACACTTAATTCACCTGACATTAAGGTAAAGTCGGCATCGAATCGTTGAGCGAAATCTTCCCGGTCGATATCATCATTTTGCTCACGCAGCGTTTCGCTGAATTTGATTCGCTTGAGAGCGCCGTCATCTGACATCACAAATTGAATGCGCTCTTCCCAATCCAGAGCCAGTTTAGTCACATATTTGCCTGATTCAATGTGTGTCGCAATCTCGTCGGATACCAGTTCTTGCTTTTTACAGCGGATAACGCCACCTTCTTCCAAAATAGCTTTCAATTCAGCTTCATCCATTAGTGCATAACCCGTTGGCAGGTTACCTGAGCGTACCCATTCTGTTAAAGTCAGTTCAATGGGCTCTGCCAGTGTCAGAGGGACAACAGGCAATGACCCCAATGTTTTCCTCAGCAATGCAAGATTATCTTCGGCACGTTTGGCACTGGCTGCATCAACGATGATCAGGCTATTGACCGTATCGATCCAAATATAGGTCTGGCTGAAACGGCTGAATGCCCTTGGCAGCAGTGTGTGGATCACTTCATCTTTTAGAGAATCTTTTTCGGTCTTTTTCAGTTTACGGTGCTGTTCACCTTCCAGGCGGGCTATTTTGGCCTGCAACTCTTGCTTAATTACAGGAGAAGGCAGCATTTTTTCTTCCTTGCGCGTGCAGATCAGAATTTGATTGCCAGAGGCATGGGTCAATGCTTCGCTGTGAGAACCCATCGGGGGAACCCAGCCGGTTTTCATCATATCTTGACTGCCACACGGGGTGAATGCCAATGGGCTTAATTGTTTTTCCAGTTCATCCGCAGAAAAAGACACATCTCGGTTTAAACGGTAAATCATTAAATTTTTGAACCATAACATGCAGTTACCCCATATAGTTACGCATTGTAGAAAAAATCACTTTTAAATATAGGGGAGCATGATAACGAATCATGTGACGAAGCCCTAGAACTTCATCTGTTCCCTATAATCCTTACCTCATTCTCATATAATAGAAAACATCATCATAATTAAACAGAAAGGTAACCTATGCGCATAGGCATTGATCTCGGTGGAACAAAGATTGAAGGGATTGCATTGGGCTCTCAGGGAGAGGAATTGTATCGGAAACGAGTAGATACCCCACGTGATGACTACCAGAAAACACTGGAAGCCATTGCCGGATTGGTGATGGAGGCCGAGCAAGTCACAGGACAACAAGGAACGGTGGGGATCGGGATACCGGGTGTTATTTCTCCTTTTACCGGAAAAGTGAAGAATGCCAACTCAGTTTGGATTAATGGAAAGGTATTGGACCAAGATATTTCTGCTTTACTGGGACGTGAAGTGCGTGTTGCCAACGATGCAAACTGTCTGGCTGTCTCTGAAGCCACGGATGGAGCGGGAGAAGGGATGCCAATGGTATTTGCCGTTATCATCGGAACCGGTTGTGGTTCAGGAATGACGTTTGATAGAAGAGTGCATTCGGGGGGAAATGGTCTGGCTGGGGAGTGGGGGCATAACCCGTTGCCCTGGATGGATGAAGACGATTTAGCGTATCAGGATCATGCTCACTGTTTTTGTGGTAAGGCCGGGTGTACAGAAACATTTGTTTCAGGGACAGGATTTATGCAGGACTATTTCATGTTAAGCGGAGTACAGAAAAAAGGGCATGAAATAATAGAAGCGCTGGCTCAGGGGGATGAATGGGCGGAATTGGCTATGCATCGTTATGAAAAACGTCTGGCCCGGGCTTTGGCACAAGTCATTAATTTACTGGATCCGGATGTCATTGTATTGGGCGGAGGTATGAGTAATGTCGACAGGCTGTATAACACACTGCCGGATTTAGTCAAAAAGTGGGTTTTTGGTGGAGAATGTGCCACACCCATTAGAAAAGCCGTACATGGTGATTCCAGTGGTGTGCGTGGGGCAGCCTGGCTCTGGCCCCAGCAATAAGCCGAAACCTACACCCTGGATTCAGGGTGTAGGTTGAGATGGTTATTTAAATCACAACCATTTGAAGCAAAAACGTTTAGTTTTCCCTGCTTGCTTCAGGATATCGCCGAATTCAGCACTGATGTAATACCAATTGTAATAGAGCAATGCATCTGGATCTTGAATAACACTCCACCCAAGTGAACGACCTAAATTATACGTTTTACCATCAACAGTAACCTGAAGATCATGCTGGTTGAAAAGCGTAGCCACCTTATCGTAAGTTTCTTTAGCAAAGTAGGGGAATTTAATTTGGTTTTTTTATGGACGAATAAATGAAAGTTTATTTACACCTGTCTACAAGAGGCATAGCAAGATGAAAAATGTGTTGAAAGTATCCACATTGGCCATGTTGGTGGCATTCAATGTGAATGCGGCGACAGTGGATTTGCGGGTCATGGAGACTTCAGATATTCACAGCAATCTGATTGATTTCGATTACTTCAAAGATAAATCCACGGAACAGTTTGGTCTGGTTCGTACCGCAAACTTGATCAAGTCGGCGAAAACCGGAGCGACCAATGCGATTCTGGTTGATAACGGTGATCTGATCCAAGGCAGCCCGCTGGCGGATTACATGGCAGCGAAAGGCCTGAAAGAAGGGGAGGTTCATCCTGCTTATAAACTGATGAATACGATGGGTTACACGGTGGGTAACTTTGGTAACCACGAATTCAACTTTGGTCTGGATTACCTGAAACAGGCTATTGCGGGTGCTAAATTCCCTTATATCAATGCCAACATCATGGATGCCAAAACAGGCAAGAATTATTTCACACCTTATATTATCGTTGATATCCAGGTAAAAGATCGCGATGGTAAAGAACATACCATCAAAATTGGCTATATCGGTTTTGTTCCGCCACAAATCAGCATTTGGGACAAATCAAATCTGGATGGCAAAGTCGTGGTAAACGACATTACCGAAACAGCAAAAAAATTCGTTCCTCAGATGAAAAAAGAGGGTGCCGATCTGATTATCGCCATTCCGCACTCCGGTTTTTCTCAAGATCCTTATAAAGCGATGGCCGAAAACTCTGTTTATTACCTGAGTGAAGTTCCGGGCATCAATGCCATTATGTTTGGTCATGCGCACGGTGTATTCCCGAGTAAAGAATATGCAGGCGTCAAGGGCGTTGATGTTGCCAACGGAACAATCAACGGTATTCCTGCTGTTATGCCGGGCCAGTGGGGGGATCACCTTGGCGTCGTCGATATGGTGATCAATAACGATCAGGGTGAATGGAAAGTTGAATCGGCGAAAGCGGAAGCGCAACCTATTTACGATAAAGTTCATAAGAAAGCGTTGGTAGAACGTGATAGCAAACTGGCCTCCATTATCGAAAAGGAACATCAGGGAACACGTGATTTTGTTGGCAAATTCATTGGTAAAGCTTCTGCCAACATGTACAGCTATTTGTCCCTGATCCAAAGCGATCCAACCGTTCAAATCGTCAATGATGCACAGGTGGATCACACCAAACGCCTCATTCAGGGTGATCCGAATTTAGAAGGAATACCTGTTCTGGCGGCGGCTTCACCTTTCAAAGCGGGCGGGCGCAAGAATGCACCGGCTGATTTTGTGGAAGTGGAAAAAGGGGATCTGACTTTCCGTAATGCGGCGGATCTGTATCTCTATCCGAATACGCTGGCGGTGGTAAAAGCAACAGGTGCTGATGTTGTGGAATGGCTGGAATGTTCTGCGGGCATGTTTAACCAGATCGATCCAAACTCAACCAAACCACAAGAATTGCTAAATTGGGACGGATTCCGCACTTATAACTTTGATACACTCACCGGAGTGAACTATAAAATAGATATCACTCAGCCTGCAAAATATGACACTGATTGCCAGCTTGTCCACAAAGGCGCGAATCGTATTAAAGACGTCACCTATCAAGGCAAGCCGATTGATCCGAAAGCAACCTTCCTGATCACAACCAATAACTACCGTGCTTATGGCGGTAAATTTGCAGGAACGGGCGATGGTCACATTGCATTTGCTTCACCGGACGAAAACCGCACCATTCTGGCTGCCTACATTTCCAGAATGACAAAAGAAAAAGGCGTGGTATCAATACAGGCTGAAAACAATTGGTCATTCTTGCCAATCAAGACAGACAAACAGCTGGATGTGCGCTTTGAAACTTCACCTTCTGAAAAAGCGGCGAAATTCATTAAAGACCATGCACAATATCCTGTGAAATATCTGAAAAATGATGATATCGGTTTCGCTATCTATCAAATTGATCTGACAGAAAAAAATAAATTTTTGTTGTACTGATAACTGCTCCTCTCATTCGTTGGGGAGCAGGATAATTTTTAACACCCAATAGATTTAAGTTGCTGCCGATGTTGCTATCAAGATGGCTATCATGGCCATCGTCTCGGCCCTGAAGGACAGAGTTTTACGGCGAGCTGGATAAAGTAGTGGCCTGAAAGATTGGGAGATATATAAAAATGGAGATACCACTATGACTTTCCTGAACAGACTTTTTTTAAAATTGTTATCTTTTACAAAAATAGCGCCAGTTGTTCTGGCTATGATGGCATCGGGTTGTGTCACTTTACCCGGACAGACTCAATCGCAAAAAGTGCAATCGGCATTGATGGAGACAGTTTCTTGTACCGTGCCGGAACAACCGACAGCCAATTATGACTATGATGCTAAAACTGACCATTTTGGCCCGAACAATAAAGCTTCAACCGACTACTTTAAGCTGGTTGTAAACTATTCGCCTGCATTTTGCGCCAATAAAAAGAAAAAAATAAAACACTTTGAGGAGAAAGAGAAAAAAGAACAAGCCCAGAATGAACATGAAAAATACGCATTTCAATGTTTCTCCGAAAATAAATTTGGCTGGATTTTACATGGGCTGTGGTCAGAAACCTGCAATGGAAAATCCATGGAAGAGTGCCGCGACTGGTCAGATATTCGTAAGCATCCTCGTTTGTGCAAAGGAGATTTGCCTGCATTGGACTACCAAATCATCAAGCCTTACCTGTGTACTTCTCCTGGCATAGATTTATTGCAAGCGGAATGGGAAAAACATGGTGCTTGTGATTTCGATACAGCAGAAAATTTTTTCAGCAAACAGCAGGAACTCTTCAATGGCTTGGTATTACCGGAAGACCGGCCATCAAATAAAGAACTGATTCAGTTCCTGAAAGAGCACAACCCTGTACTGAAAGATAAATATATTCAGATTAATCGTAACGAATTCTATATCTGTTATAGCAAGGACTTTGAAGTCATTGATTGCCCGAAACCTGAACATCAGAGATAACAAGACAGAATTATTGCTCTCAGAGCAAAATAATGTGACAGCGGTAAAAGATAACGTCGTTCACGGTAGCTAAAACAAATAGATTAAAGATACTGTAACAGGCGTTTTACCCAGAGCATCTGAATATAGGAAGTTAAGTGCAACGCTAATTATGGTGCGTTGCACTTATTAATTTAGCGGGTTTATAAATTAATAAGTTGTTTCAATTAATAAAAGGAATTACTCGTAATGGTAGTATTTTCGTTAGTGATAATAATAAGGCAATAGTGAAATATGTCATTATTGTTTGATAATAAAAACAGTTATGGAGGCATATTAATATGCAAAAAACGATGGCACAGCGAATAAAAAATACAATTGCCAAAGTATTAATCTGTTCTGTCAGTTTATTATTGGGAAGTATGACATTATCTTATGCTGCAGTGATCCCACCTCATTTACCCTTGTCTGATTATAAAGCGGATTTCAATCGCTATCTGACCGGAGAAATGGATATATCCAATGGGGGGCCACCAGAGTTTCTGCCACTGGTTAAAGAGAAATATGGCGACCAGCTCCATGTTAAACCTATATCGAGTGTTTATTATTACTTGTTCAATGTGGAAAAGCCGCCGTTTGATGATGTTCGGGTCAGGCAAGCGCTAGCACTGGCCGTAGACAGGAATATTATTACTGACAAGGTATTGGGCAATGGTCAAAAACCGGCTTATGATGTCGTGGCTCCCGGTACTGGCGGGGTTTATTTAAAACATCCGGAGTATGCATCTTGGACACAAGAACAACGTAATGCAAAAGCGAAAGCGCTGCTGAATGCAGCCGGGTTTAATGAAAATAATCCGCTCAAGCTCACCTTGCTGTATAACACTTCAGAATCCCATAAAAAAATTGCCATTGCTGCCAGTTCGATATGGCGAAAAAACCTGGGGGTGGAAGTCATTTTACAAAATCAGGAATCTAAAACGCAAAATACCAGTACAGTTCAGGGTAATTTCGAGCTGACGCGATATTCATGGAATGCGGATTATAATAATGCGACCAGCTTTTTTGAGATTTTTACGTCAGGAAATACCAATAACCACATGAGGTATCAAAATAAGGCATTTGATCAATGGGCGTTAAAAGCGGATGAAACTAACGATCCAACTGATTATCAACGGGCCATTGATATCCTCAATCAAGATATGCCTGCCATTCCGGTTTATTACTATACTCGGGTGAAATTAGTTAAACCCTATGTAAAGGGAGTTAATATTGACTGGCGGGGAACTATCCGGACAAAAGATATTTATATTATAAAAAATGAGATAAATAATAAGGGCCTGTTATATCAGGCTCTTATTGTTTATTTAAGTTAGTTAAATCAGCAAATTTAATCAATATGGTAGCGTAATGTAATAATAAAAACAGTAAATAATGGAGATTTAAAATATGAAGAAAATGATGGCGGGTTTGTTTAAAAACAAACTCACCCAAATCCTTACTTGTTCGATGGGACTATTATTAACAAATATTGCACCTTCTTATGCTGCCGTCGTTCCGCCAGGCACTCAATTGGCTGAGAAACAGGAAATTGTGCGTAACAATGGGAGTTTTCCGGCTTCTTTGGATGTCCATAAAGTAGAAAGTAACGTTGAACTGAATATTATCCATGATTTTTTTGACGGTCTGGTCTACACCGATAATAAAGGCAAAATTATTCCCCGTTTGGCAGAGCGCTGGGAAACCAGTGATAACCAAACATGGGTTTTTCATATAAGAAAAGATGCAAAATGGTCTGATGGCACACCGATTACGGCACAGGATGTGGTATTCAGTTGGCGGCGTTTGCTTGATCCGGAAATGGGGTCACCTTATGGCAGTTACCTTGCTACTGCCCATGTCGTCAACGCAAACGACATCATGGCTGGCAAGAAGAAAGCGGAAGATCTGGGTGTCAAGGCACTGAATGATACGAGTTTAGAAGTCAAACTCGATAAACCCGTTGCCTATTTTTTGCAAATGTTAACCCACCCGATCTTAGTGCCAATCAGTGAAAAGGTCGTGCAGAAATACGGTGATAAATGGACGCACCCCAGTACTTTTGTGGGCAGTGGTGCCTTCAAATTGTCCGAGTGGAAAGTGAATGAATATGTCATAGGCGTCAGGAATACTCACTATTGGGATAATGCCAATACCGTACTCAATAAAGTCACTTATCTTGCCATAGTGTCTGAAAAATCAGATCTAAACCGTTACCTTGCGGGCGAAATAGACATTACACAGACTATTCCCCTGGACTCTTTTGCATCATTGAAGAAATCGCTGGGCAGTCAGGTTCATATCGATCCGATGCTAAGTACTTATTATTACGCCTTCAATACCCAAAAACCGCCCTTTAATGATGTCAGAGTCAGGAAGGCATTAAGTTTAGCCATAGACAGAGAAGTGATTGCTGAGAAAGTCTTTGGCATGGGGCAGTTGCCTGCTTACGACGTTCTTCCTCCCAATATCGGCGGGATAACATTAGCTCAGCCGGAGTTTGCATCATGGACACAGGCCCAGCGGGTACAAAAAGCCAAAGAACTGCTGAATGAAGCAGGGTTTAACGAGAAAAATCCGCTTAAATTTGACTTGCTCTACAACACGAGGGAATCGCATAAAAAGCTGGCGATTGCCGTGAGTTCAATGTGGAAAAAGAACCTCGGTGTTCAGGCCAATATACAGAACCAAGAGTGGAAGGTACTGTTGGATAATATGCATCAGGGCAAGTTTGATGTAGTCAGATATGCCTGGACAGCAGATTACAACAGCCCCATGTCTTTTCTGGATACTTTCCTGACCGGCAGCAGTCAGAACATGCCGCAATATGCCAACAGTGATTTTGACCAGATGGTGATTAAGGCAGGTGAAACCAATGACACGGCGTACTACCAAAAGGCGATGGATATTTTCAATAACGATATGCCGGTAATTCCTATTTATTATTATGTCATCAACCATATGGTGAAACCGTATGTTGGTGGTCTCTATGTCAGTCCGATGGATTATATATCCACAAAAGACCTCTATATTATTAAACACTAAAAAAACGGAGCCTGTTTTATCAGGCTCTAATGATTGTTCTGATTAAATTAATGAGATGTCATTTGGATAAATAAGAATAAATACAATTGTGGAGTAATGATATATGCTAAAAATAATAAATAATAAAATAACAAGTGATAAAAAAATAAAACTATTATCTTGTGCCATTGCATTAATGTGGGGAAATGTTTCATTATCCTACGCGGCGGTTGTACCAGAAGGAACACAATTGGCTGAAAAACAAGAAATTGTGAGAAATAATGGCTCAGAACCGGCTTCCTTGGATGTACATAAAGTTGAAAGTGACGTTGACTTTAATATCATCAGTGATTTCTTTGATGGTTTGGTTTATCTCGATCAGAAAAGTGAAATTAAGCCAAGGTTGGCAACAAGTTGGGAAACAAGTGACAACCAAAACTGGATTTTCCATTTGAGAAAAGACGCAAAATGGTCTGATGGTTCGCCGATTACGGCACAGGATGTGGTGTTTAGCTGGCGGCGTTTAATCGACCCCGCAACCATTTCACCTTATGGAAATTACCTTGTGAATGCATCAGTAGTTAATGCCAATGATGTGTTGCAAGGCAAGCGTCAAGTGGATGCGTTAGGGATCAAAGCGCTGGATGATTCTACGCTGGAAGTAAAATTAGATAAGCCTGTCGGGGACTTTTTGCTGATGTTGGCACACCCCAGCATGGTGCCGATAAGTGAAAAAGTGGTCAAAAAACAGGGTGATAAATGGACAAAACCTGAATACTTTGTTGGCAGTGGTGCATTTAAATTATCTGAATGGGTAGTAAATGAAAGAGTGGTCGGCGTCAGAAACCCGCAGTATTGGGATAATCAAAATACCGTCATTAATAAAGTCACTTATCTTCCGCTGTCTTCAGAAAAAGCAGATTTAAACCGCTACTTGTCAGGTGAAATTGATATTACTCTGACCATTCCCTTGGACTCATTTGCCTCATTAAAGGAAAAATACCCAGACCAAGTGAATATCACTCCTAAAATTTCCACTTACTATTATGAAATTAATACCCAAAAGCCCCCTTTTAATGATGTCAGGGTGAGACAGGCACTGAATTTAGCGATTGATAGAGAAGTGATTGCCAATAAGGTATTAGGCCAAGGGCAGATGGCCGCTTATACCCTGCTCCCACCTAATATCGGAGGTTTTTCTTTCCAACAACCTGATTATGCATCCTGGACACAAGAGCAACGTAATGCAAAAGCCAGAGAATTATTAAACGAAGCCGGTTTTAATAAAAGTAACCCGCTTAAATTTAATTTGTTGTACAACACACAGGAAGCTCATAAGAAACTTGCTATTGCAGTAAGCTCCATGTGGAAAAAGAACCTTGATATTGATGCTGCCTTGCAAAACCAAGAGTGGAAAGTCTTAATAGACAATAAATACCAAGGAAAGTTTGAGGTTGCCAGATATGGTTGGATTGGCGATTATAATAGCCCAATGACATTTTTCAATATTTTCATGACTGATCATACGCAGAATTCATCCGCTTATTCAAATAAAAAATTTGATGAATTGGTACTGGATGCTGGAAAAACCAATAATAAATCCAATTACCAACAAGCGTTAGATATTATAACTCATGATGCGCCAATCATTCCTATTTATTATTATGTTAATGCCAAAATGGTCAAACCTTATATTGGTGGGTTTTATGTGGATTCACGAGGGTTTATTTCCACGAAAGATCTGTATGTCATTAAACACTGAATATAAATATATCTTTAATACTAAAAAAGTATGGAGAACATGAAAATGCAGAAAGCAATGGAAACAATAATAACAAGTCAAAAAATAAAACAACTCTCTTGTGTGATTGCATTAATATTAGGGAATATCGCAATATCCTATGCTGCCGTTGTTCCTTCCGGCACAAAACTTGCGGCGAAACAGGAACTGGTGCGTAATAATGGTTCTGAACCTGCTTCGCTGGATACGCATAAAGTTTCGAGCAACGTCGAATTCAATATTATCAGCGACTTTTTTGATGGTCTAGTCAGCGTGAATAAACAAGGAAAGGTTGAGCCGAGATTGGCTGAACGTTGGGAAACCAGTGATAATAAAACATGGATATTTCATTTAAAGAAAGGGATTAAATGGTCAGATGGTTCACCCATTACGGCCCATGATGTGGTATTCAGTTGGCGACGATTGACTGAGCCGGATACCGTTTCACCTTATGGTAGTTATTTTGAAAACGCGGCTATAGTGAATGCGAGTGATGTCCTGACAGGTAAGAAAAAACCGGAAGAATTAGGCGTAAAGGCGCTGGATGATTTTACGCTGGAGATTAAATTAGATAAGCCTGTGGGGGATTTCCTGCAAATGTTGGGGCATCCGGTCACATTTCCCATCAGTGAAAAAGCCGTAAATAAATATGGTGATAGATGGACTAGGGTGGGAAGCTTTGTGGGAAGTGGTGCCTATAAACTTTCTGAGTGGGTTGTCAATGAGAAGTTGGTCGGTGTCAGAAATCCTCAATATTGGGATGATAAGAATACTGTCATTAATAAAGTCACTTACCTTCCATTGTCTTCAGAAAAAGCAGATTTAAACCGTTATTTGGCGGGGGAAATCGATATTACGTTTACGATTTCAGTAGAAGATTTCCCGTCACTAAAAAAATCATTGCCTGATGAGGTGAAAATTTCACCTAAATCAACGGTCTATTTTTATGAATTCAATACTAAAAAACCCCCCTTTGATGATGTCAGAGTCAGAAAGGCACTGAGTTTAGCCATCGATAGAGATATTATTGTTGATAAAATATTGGGACAGGGACAATTGCCGGCTTATTCAATGTTAACGCCAAATATTGGCGGATTTGATTTCGAACAACCTGATTATGCTTCATGGACTCAGGAACAGCGTGTCGCTAAGGCAAAAGTGTTATTGAATGAAGCGGGGTTCAATAAAAATAACCCTTTAAAATTTGACCTTCTTTATAATACTCAGGAAGGGCATAAGAAAATGGCTATTGCTGTGAGCTCAATGTGGAAAAAAAATCTTGGGGTAAATGCTGCTTTGCAAAATCAAGAGTGGAAAGTGGTGTTGGATAATATGCATCAGGGGAAATTTGATGTTATCCGGCGGGCATGGGTAGCTGATTATGACAGTCCAATGACATTCTTAACGCTTTTTGCATCGAAACAAGTTAACAATACATCTCAATATGAAAATAAAGAGTTTGATGAATTTTTTGAAAAAGCCGGTGTGATTGGCTCTAAAGATTATTATCAGAAAGCTTCGGATATTTTAACAAAAGACCTTCCTTCTATACCTGTTTATTATTATGTTAACCATAATATGGTTAAACCGTATGTCGGCGGCTTTGATATTAATGCAAGGGGCGAATATTTCACAAAAGACCTTTATATCATCGAACATTAATTAATTGATTCAATAGAGCTTGTATTAACAGGCTCTATTAAATCATCAGAATAAATAATGAAATAGTCATATACCATAAAGATAATAATAGGAAAATAAAATGCAACCATACATAATAAAGTCAATAATTAATGAAACCATAAAAGTATTATCCTATTCTGTTGCAATTATCTTGGGAAGTTTGGCCTTATCTCATGCAGCAATCGTACCAGAGGGAATAACGCTGGCGGATAAACAGGAAATTACCCGCAATAATTTCTCAGAACCTGCTTCACTCGACCCGCATAAATCAGAAAGTGATGTTGAATTTAATATTATTCATGATTTTTTTGATGGCTTGGTCTACACTGATCAAAAAGGAAATATTATTCCCAGACTTGCTGAAAGTTGGGAAACGAAAGATAACAAGACGTGGATCTTTCATCTGAAAAAAGGGCTGAAATGGTCTGACGATTCACCCATCACAGCACATGATGTAGTATTTAGCTGGCGGCGTCTGGTTGATCCTGACACGATATCGCCTTATGGCAGTTATCTGGAAAGTATCCATGTCGTGAATGCCAATGATGTTCTGTCGGGCAAGAAAAAAGTCGAAGAATTGGGGGTAAAAGCACTGGATGATTTGACGCTGGAAGTACAATTGGAAAAACCGATAGCTTATTTTCTACAGGCATTAACACATCCGACTATGGTACCCATTAGCGAAAAGGTGGTTAAAAGATATGGTGATAAATGGACTCGGCTGGGGGCTTTTGTCGGTAGCGGCCCATTTACTTTATCCGAATGGGTAGTGAATGAAAAACTGGTTGGCGTCAGAAATCCCCATTATTGGGATGACAAAAATACCGTCATTAATAAAGTCACTTATCTTCCCATTACCTCAGATAAAGCAGATTTAAACCGTTATCTGGCCGGAGAAGAGGATATTGCCAGATCTGGCCCGCTGGAATCATTTCAATCTATAAAACAAAAATTAGGCGACCAAGTTCATATCACGCCGGGGCTGGCTGTTTATTATTATGCATTTAATGTGGAAAAGCCGCCGTTTAATGATGTTCGTGTCAGACAAGCTCTGAATCTGGCATTGGACCGAGATGTGATTTCACAGAAAGTTTTGGGGCATGGGCAAATCTCAGCCTATGATATTTTGCCACCGGATATTGGTGGTTTTAATTTCAAACGACCGGATTATGCATCATGGACACAAGAGCAGCGCATCGCAAAAGCGAAGGCGTTGTTGAATGAGGCTGGATTTAATCAAAGCAATCCACTCACCGTTAATCTGTTGTATAACACGCTGGAGTCACATAAAAAAATTGCGATTGCTGCCAGCTCAATGTGGAAGAAAAATCTTGGCGTCAATGTCGTCTTACATAATCAGGAATGGAAAGTGATGCTGGATACTATGCATCAAGGCAATTTTGAACTCGTCAGGTATACATGGGTAGCTGATTTTAATAGTCCGATATCATTTTTAGATATATTTACATCTGGGAACACCCAAAATACTCCAAAGTATAAAAATAAGCATTTTGACAACCTGATTTTCAAAGCTAAAGAAACGAATGAATTAAAATATTATCAACAGGCGAGTGATATTTTTAATCACGATGTACCGGTTATCCCTTTCTATTATTATGTCAATGTAAAATTGGTGAAGCCTTATGTGGGTGGGTATTATATAAACCCGACGGGATATATCTCGACAAAAGATCTTTATATTATTCAACATTAACGATGTAACGGATAAAGGGTTTGTACCAGCAGGCTCTTATTATGATGGACTAAACTTGTAGAGAGAAAAAATAAAATGAAACACAAGAAAATAAAATTAATGATAACGAAACCCATCCGGGTATTATCTTGTTCAATTGCCATGATATTGGGCAGCATAGCGTTATCCCATGCGGCAGTGATTCCGGCTGGCACTCAATTGGCGGATAAACAAGAAATTGTACGAGCCAATGGCGCAGAGCCGGCATCACTGGATGTCCATAAAGTTGAAAGTGAAGTTGAGTTCAGTATTATCCATGATTTTTTTGACGGATTGGTTTATACCAATAATCAAGGCAACATCACGCCCCGGTTGGCGGAACGCTGGGAAACGAAAGATAATCAAACATGGGTCTTCCATCTAAGGAAAGGGAATCAGTGGTCTGATGGTTCACCGATTACGGCACATGATGTGGTATTCAGCTGGCGGCGTTTGGTGAGTCCTGAGGTGATATCACCTTATGGTAGTTATCTCGGGAATGCCTCGGTAGTGAATGCAAACCAAGTGCTGGCCGGAAAGAAAAAAGCAGAAGAACTTGGCGTAAAAGCATTGGATGATTTCACGGTAGAAGTGACTTTAGATAAACCTGTCGCCGATTTTTTACAGATAGTCGCACATCCGGTCATGGCACCAATCAGTGAAAAAGCAGTCACAAAATATGGTGATAAATGGACTCAGCCGGAAGTTTTTGTCAGTAGTGGACCGTTTAAATTATCTGAATGGAAAGTGAATGAAAAAGTGGTCGGTGTCAGAAATTCCCGCTATTGGGATGATAAAAACACCGTCATAAATAAAGTGACTTATCTCTCCCTTGCTTCAGAAAAAGCTGAGCTTAATCGTTATCTGGCGGGAGAAGTTGATATAACAAAATACATTCCTTTGGATTCTTTTTCCCATCTCAAGAAAACAATGGGTGAGCAAGTCCATGTTTCTCCAAAAGCCAGTATTTACTATTATGAATTCAACAATAAAAAACCTCCTTTTGATGACATTAGAGTCAGGCAGGCATTAAGTTTGTCTTTGGATAGGGAAATTCTTACTGACAAGGTTTTAGGGCAGGGGCAAACACCGGCTTATAACATAATCCCACCGAATACAGGTGGTTTTGATTTGCAACAACCCGATTATGCTTCATGGACACAGGAACAACGTATTGATAAAGCCAAAGCATTGTTGAATGAAGCGGGTTTTGGGGAAGATAATCCACTGAAATTTAATCTTCTTTATAATACTCAGGAAATGCATAAAAAAATCGCTATTGCTGCCAGCTCTATGTGGAAAAAGAACCTTGGTGTGGAGATTTCCTTACAAAATCAGGAATGGAAAGTTGTTCTGGATAATATGCAACAAGGTAAATTCGATTTGGTAAGAAGCGGATGGGTGGGTGATTATAATAGCCCAATGGCATTTCTGGGTATTTTTATATCAAGCCATTCTAATAATACAGGTTTATACTCAAATAAAGACTTTGATAATTGGGTGAAAAAGTCTGGTGAGACGAATAAACAGGAAGATTATCAGCAGGCACTTGATCTCATAACAAAAGACACACCTATTATTCCGGTTTATTATTTTGTAAATACAAAAATGGTTAAACCTTATATTGGTGGTTTTTATATTAACCCAAGGGGCTATATTTCAACAAAGGATTTGTATGTTATCAAACATTAAGAAAAGTCATTTTTAAGAAATTTCAAGCTGCATCTGAGAAAGTTGCAGCTTGAAATAGTATGGAAGATAAGCTTAAATAGCTAATACCATTCACCATGACCAGAAGCCAAACCTATCATTAGTTTCCCTACTCCTGCAAAAGTTCCTAAAGGCTCAAATGATGCACTAGAAAATAATATACCAACTCCTCCAGCAGTATCCACCATACTAAAATAATTTCCTTCTGTGGTGAGCTTATCAATATCATTTGTTAATAACTCGCCATAAAAAATAGTCTTATTCCAAGACTCAATACCCCAAGAATTTCCTGTAAATTTCTTTCCAATTTCAAGCTGTAATTCAAGCGTTGTGTAAAAAACACTACTATCTATAGTCGCTGTACCTGAGTAATTATTTATACCGAAGTTCAATACTTTTTCTTTTATATTGTTAATGGTATTATTGTCTGGTTTTTTATCCATGCTATTAACCAGTTGATTTACTAGTTTAATTTTGCCATCTATAGAAAGTAAATTCGTCATATAATTATTCCTGTGTTTTTTAATGATAATAAATTAATAACATTTAAATTTATTATTGATGAGTTAAAATAAGAGGATGAGAATTAATTTTTGATTCCAGTATCAGAACTGATTCTTCCTGCTGTTCTGAAATATTTTCAATTAATGATTTTTATTTCACAACCACTTCTATATTTTAATTTTAAAAAATATTTAAAATATTTCGATTAATATGTGTCAGTTAGATAGTTTTGTGGATAGGCTTTTTTGTGAAAATTTTTATATTTAAATTAAAGTAGATGTTCAAATGTTTTCAAGGTGAAATCATATTGCTTTTTGTGATTAAGATTGAGTTTAATATGAGGTGGTCATTATTGATTGTTTTTTATTACCATTATAGTAGCTGAGTTAAGGTTTGATAAATGAGTCGATATGCCCATAGTGTCGTTTACAGAAAGTAATAAGTGATTTAGCCATACATTTATTTTTGTCAGGTAATGTAAAATAACTGCATGATTTTTAAAGTGACTTTGAAAATACCTAAATTAAATAATTGGTTAGATAAAACAGCTACGCTAGAGTGGGGATATGCGGAAAAAATTATTAATTTTATACTAATATTATATTAGCTTTAAAAGCTAGAGCGCGATGAGAAATTTTCTCCTTTTTATTATTAATATTACCATGTTAATAACTTCACTTGCGCAGTTGTAAATAGAAAATCATCTTATCTTCTGAATACTTATTTTTTTCATCGCCTTACATTCTGAAATCAATGGAATATATTTGAATATGAAATATTTCTCACTAGGTTTTGTTTGCTAATGTGCTTTTATAATTAATAAAGATATTTTATGTATTAATTTATGCCTAAAAAGACTTAAATCTAATAAAAGCACCCTTGGTGTAATTATGGGTGATTGATATGTCCAATAAAATTAGAATTAATGCCATGAAAACATTATCTTACTCTATCAGTATTATGTTGATGGGCATTACATTATCTTATGCCGCTGTGATCCCACCCGGAACACAATTGGCAGAAAAACAAGAGATTGTACGCAATAATGGAGCAGAACCAGCATCGTTGGATGTTGATAAAGTTGAAGGAAATGTAGCCATTAATATTATAAATGATTTTTTTGATACATTGGTCAGTGTAGACAACAAAGGAAATATCGTACCTAAACTGGCTGAGAGCTGGGAAACTAAAGATAACAAAACGTGGATTTTCCATTTAAGGAAGGGGATCAAGTGGTCTGATGGCACCCCCATTACTGCCGACGATGTTGTGTTCAGCTGGCGACGTTTAACCGATCCTAAAACGTTATCTCCATACGGCAGCTATTTTGTGGATGCTTCTGTGGTGAATGCAAAAGAAATTTTAGCTGGAAAGAAAAAAGTGGAAGAGCTTGGTGTTAAGGCATTGGATGACATGATATTGGTAATAACCTTAGAAAAACCCGTTGGGTATTTTTTACATATGCTGGCTTTCGCTATTACATCTCCGATTGATGAAAAAATTGTCAAAAAATATGGGGATAAATGGACCAATCCTAAATATTTTGTTTCCAGTGGTGCATTTAAATTATCTGAATGGAAAGTCAATGAAAAAATCGTGGGTATCAGAAATCCTTATTATTGGGATAACAAGAATACGGTCATTAATAAAGTTACCTATTTGCCCCTTACATCAAGTATTTCAGATTTAAACCGTTATCTGGCCGGAGAAATAGACATGACATTTACTATCCCGCTGGAACATTCCTCATCATTAAAAAAACAAATTGGCTCACAAATTCATATTACTCCCATTCTTAGTACATATTACTTTAATTTTAATAATAAAAAGCCGCCCTTTAACGATGTCAGAGTCAGGCTGGCATTGGGCTTGGCTTTGGATAGAGATATTATTGCTAATAAAGTTGTGGCTCAAGGGCAAATACCCGCTTATGCAATTCTCCCTCCGGGAATCGGTGGTTTTAATTTTAAAAAGCCGGATTATGAATCTTGGACGCAAGAACAGAGAAATCAAAAAGCTAAGCAATTATTGAGTGAAGCTGGTTTTAATAAAACACATCCACTGACATTCAATTTAGTTTATAACTCGTCAGATCTTCATAAGAAAATTGCGATTGCAGCGACGTCAATGTGGAAAAAAAATCTTGGTGTCATTGTTAACATGCAAACTGAAGAATGGAAGGTGTTGTTAGATAATGAGCATCAAGGGAAATTTGATGTTGTCAGGGGGGGATGGGTTAGCGATTATAACAATCCAATGTCTTTTTTAGTTATTTTTACAACAAATCAGACAAATAACACTTCATTTTATTCAAATAAGGATTATGACAGTTTGGTGAGGAAAGCGGGAGAAACCAATAATCAAGAGGATTTTCAAAAGGCAGCGGATCTTCTGACAAAAGATATGCCTATAATTCCTGTTTATTATTATGTCAATGCGATATTGGTGAAACCTTACATTGGGGGATATTCTTCTAACTCTTTGGGGCAAACATTAACAAAAGATCTTTATGTTATTAAACATTAAGCACATTCATTTTTCGATTTCACTGAGAGCCTGCTGATGCAGGCTCCATTAGGCGGATTATTGCAATGCCTTGCGGGCAGCTAAGGCTAAAAAACCACTGCGACTGCTATATTTAGGGTATTGTTTAACTTTTGCATCGATGCGGCTAATTAAACGTAGTGGCAATGTAATATTAATACGCTCGATTTTGCCTTCAAACTGGCTCAAATCGACAGGAATCAAAATCCATTGTCCATTTTGGTATTCATCAATACTTGCTGCAAGATGCTCTTGCATGGTTTTTGGCACTGCCATCTTGATCTAATTCGATAAATGCAGGATATAACATAAATTTTTCCATTTTTGCGTATGCGATTTTTAAGAGTAATTCATTATTTATTAAATATATTATTTAAGTTTTGCATCTTTTAAACTCTTGTTCAGAGTTCCTTGTTTTATATCTTTACGGGGATGAGGAAGCGTTATGACGATAGAAAACTCAGGATGAAAGCACTGATAATGGCTTCCTTTATTCGCTTAAGTTTCCAGCCATTTATTTCCAGTAATTTCATTAGGTCTGAGCTATTCAAGCAGCCTCCTTTCCGCTTGGGATATCATATACACAATACACATTGTTCAAGTGTATGCTAGTTAACCATGTTGCTATCTGCCGTTATGGGTTAAACCCGAAATTCTGGTGCTAATTGGCTAAAACCCAATCCATTCTTTTTTTCTACTTTTATTTGGATCGGAATACGTTCTTTTAATGCTTCAACATGGCTAATGATTCCGATGGTTTTTCCTGATGCATTGAGGTGATCCAAGGCATCCAGGGCAATATCAAGGGTTTCAGGATCAAGTGTGCCAAAACCTTCATCAAGAAACAGGGATTCTATTTGTGTTTTGTTGCTTACCAGATCAGATAAAGCAAGGGCAAGAGCAAGGCTGACAAGAAAACTTTCCCCGCCTGAAAGGGTTTTGGTATCCCGGATGGCATCGGCCTGCCAAGTATCAATGACCTGTAATTCCAGACTGCCATTATCTTTGCGTAGTAAGTCGTAGCGGCCATGTAATTTTTCCAGACGGATATTTGCCAGATGTACGAGGTGATCCAGTGTTAGTCCTTGGGCAAAACGACGGAACTTAGCGCCATCTGCGGAGCCAATGAGGTTATTGAGGTAACTCCAGTCATCATAATTTTGTTGTGAAAGTGCAATTTGTGCCAGTAATGTTTGCTGCTGCTGGCGACGAGTAGCATCGCTATTCAGTTGTGTCCTGACTTCGCCTTGGTGTTGGTTGTTACGTTTTAGTTGAGCCGCAGCATCGGTCAATATGGCGGATAATTGCGGTGCGTCAAGTTGCTCAAGCAATGAGGGTTTGATTTCTGTATGTTTCTGTAATGCTATTTCTGATTCATGGTGCCTTGTTTTGGCCTGCAATTGTTGGTGTTCGAGTTTTTCTTGTAACTGCTGTAATTTTTCCCGTTGTTCCGGCGTTAATAATGCATGTTCAAAAGTGCGTTGATCCGGAAAACCTTGTTGTGACAATCCGTTCCGGAAGTGTTCGGCAGCAAGGATATATTCTGCTTCTGTGGCAGCAAGGTTCTTTTCAATTTCACTGGCTGCACCGGTTAATTGATTCATTTTATTTTGCAGTTGTTGCAGGTGGAGGAGACTGTGTTTATAGGTGTTTTCCAGTTCATTGGTTTTTTGTTGTAAGGTTTGATGAATGTCAGAGATGGATTGATTGCCAAATAAGTGCTGACGTTCCCGGCGTGTCTGCTCCAATGTCTGCTTTTGTTTTTGCTGCTCTTTATTCAGGTCGTGGCAATGAGCGGTTAGTTTATTTTTTTGTTTTTCCAGCTCACCGAGTTTGCTTTGCAATCCCGCCAGCTCTGTTTGCAGGAATTGCCATCTTTCACGTGAGTCATGGTAATTTTTCATTTCCTGCTCGCGTTGTTGCAGCCAGCTTGCTGTCTCTTGATGAGAAGGCAATGTAAAAGGCAGATGCTGCAATTGGTCGCTTAATTGCTGTGTTGTTGCTGAAACATCTGCTTCTATCTGCCGGAGTTCGGCTGTTTTTTCTGCCAGCTGTTTTTCAGCAGCCTCCAGCCTGACCTTTTCCAACATGATCTTCTGTTCAGATTCCTGATATTGTTCGCGAGCCAGTGCCCATGTTTTTTCTGCTGACTGGCAGGCTTTTTCTGCCTGTAATAACGCTTCTTTTTGGTGCTGGTATTGTTGATAAGCAGATTGTCGCTGGCCGATAAAATCGTTGACCTGTTCTGTATCCATCGGCAGCTCTGTGATTTGCAAATACTGGCAATGCTGATCCCATTGTTTGATCAATCCGGCTAACTGAATGCTGTGTTGTTCGATATTTTGTTGCAATTGTTCGCAATGTTGCTGATGAATCTGCTGTTTTTGTTGTAATTCAGTGCGCTTTTCTTGCAGTTGTTCAATTTGTTGACGCAGATTTTTTAATCGTGCTTCTGATTCTGGCAGGGCAATAGTCTGGTATTCATTGATTAAAGGATGATGAGTTGCGCCGCACAGCGGGCAGGATTCACCTTTTTTCAATTGTGCCCGCTCTTGTTCCAGACTGACGATCCGCTGCTCCAGACGAATTCGATTGTTGAGATCGTCATAATGTTGCTGTTTTTCTGCAAGTTTCTGATTGAAGGTTGTTATCTGAACAGGCAAGGATTGTACTAATGCCTGAGATTGTGTCAGTTGAATCTGTGAGGCTGAGAGAGTTGCCTGATGCTGTTGGATCTGAGGCAGCAATATCTCAAGTTGATTTTGCGATGCCAGTTGTTGTTGATAATTTTCCAAATATTTCTGTAAATGTGCCAATGGATGTTCTTGCTGCAAGGCTGCGAACAGTTTTTCAGCTTTGGCAAGATCGCGCTGTAATATTTGGTTTTGATCTTTTTGTTTTGCCCATTCAGTATGTAATTTATTTAATTGATCAACTGAGTGAGTCACCTCTGCGGCAATGTGTTGAGTGTTTTGTGTGAGCTGGTTTATTTTTGTTTGTCGTTCATTCTGACGGGCGAATAGTTGCTTCCATTCAGGCAGCTTGCTCTCCAAATCACGGTAATGAGGGTTAGCCTCATAATAGTTTTCCAGTGATTTTTGTTCTTTATTCATCGTATCTGTTTGATTTTTTGTATTTTGGTATTGGGATACGATGTCAGATAGTTCGTGCTTTTTCCCCGCAATATCTTTTTCTAGTGTCAGCAAATCTTTTGATTGAATATCAATTTTATGATCGAGCGGCATAACGTGTTCAGAAATGAGTTTTTCCTGCTGTTGCTGATAGTGTTTATGCTCTTCCCGATGTTTTTCCAATAGGGTGAGTTGCTGTTCGGCTGGTTGTAGCAGGGCCAGTTGCTGCTGACGTTCATTTTCTATCTTTGCCTGTTGCTCTATGAGCCGCTGTTTTTCATTCCGGATACGGTTTTGTCTATCCCACAATGGGCGAATTTTTTCTGCTGGCTCACTGGCAGTAAGTTGCTGTAATTGAGGCTGTGCTTCCTGAATGGCTTGTTCTGATTGTTGTAAGAGCAGTGTATTTCGGGTCAGTGATTGCTGGAACTCATCCCGTCTGGACAGCCATTGCTCAGCAAGTTGCCATGCCTTGATTTGCTGGCTGAGTTGCGTTTCTTCTGCAATTAATTGCTGTTGCTGCTCTTGGTACGACTGCTGCTGTTCTGGTGTCAGCAATTCAATGGAAGCTGCTTTGGCCTGCTGGATATTCAGTTCAGACTGGGCCTCTTTATGGCGCTGATAAATCTCCTGAGACAAAATGCCGTAAATTTCAGTGCCGGTCAGTTCTTCTAATAGATCCGCCCGATCTATATCTTTGGCATTTAAAAATGCAGCAAAATTCCCCTGCGACAACAGGATGGATTTGGTAAAACGGTAAAAGTCCAGGCCTGTGATTTCAGCGATTTTTTCTTTTTTTTCCGGGAGCTTGTCAGCCAGAATTTTTCCGTCTGCTTTGAAAACTAATTCTCCTTTTGGTGACTGAAGTTTGCCGTTTACCTGATTGCGGGCGCGGCGCTGGCTCCAGAATGCCCGATAGGTGATGCCCTTGACTTCGAATTCCACTTCCGCAAGGCACTCTGCGGTATGTCGGGTCATTAATTCGTTTTGAGAAGCAGAGATGATACCGAGCCGTGGGGTTTCATGGTACAGGGCAAGGCAAATGGCATCCAGCAAGGAGGTCTTACCTGCCCCAGTTGGGCCAATGATGGCAAATAACCCGTTGCTGGCAAAAGGTTCTGCGGTAAAGTCAATTTTCCATTCACCTTGCAGGGAGTTGATATTTTTCAACCGTAAACTAAGAATTTTCATGGCATATTCTCTTGGTGTTATTGCTGAGAAATATCATCCAGCGTTTGTTTAAAAAGGGTGGTCAGGCGTTGTTTTTGCAACATATCGTCTATTTCGGCCAGCGCCAAACGGCGTTCAAAAACGTCAGTTACACTTAATTCAGTCAGGGTTTCTTTATTTTTTTCAGAGAGTGGGAGCTGACGAGTATTTTTGCTACGCCGAAGCAAAATGATTTCAACAGGCAGATTTTCACTCAGGCTCTGGATACGCTTCTGGATATCGTGCAGGTAATCTTGGGTGACAACTTCAATATCCAGCCAAACGGGTCGCTCTCCTTGGTATTGTTTGAAAGCCTGTAACTGCTCTTCTATTTGCTTTAAATTGCCGCGAATAAGCTGCATGGGTTGATAGCATGGGATGGGTAACAATGTGATGCTATTAAGCTTGTCAGCGTTAAAGTCAACCAAGCAGACACTTTTTTCCTGACCCACTTCATCGAAGCTCAGAGGAATGGGCGAACCACTGTAGCGTATGTGTTCTGATTTACCGACAATTTGCGACCGGTGAATATGCCCGAGTGCGATGTAATCAGCAGGGGGGAAAGCCTGTGCAGGAAAGGCATCAAGTGTACCAATGTATATATCACGGACAGAATCCGAGGTAGATGCTCCCACCGTGGTGAGGTGTCCGGTGGCAATGATTGGCAAGGGGGGATCAAATTGTTCCCGCAATTCAGAAGCTTGTTGATAGAGTTGTTGGTAGTGTTTGGTAATGGCATCTTGCAAGGCTTGCTGTTTTTGCATACCTGATTGCCCTGCCTGACTGGTCATAATATCTCGCGGGCGAAGGTAAGGGATAGCGCAAAGAATTGCGCCAGCACTGCCGTCTCGATTATTCAATACCTTGATTTGTTGCTCTGGAGCGTCAGATTCAGCATTGGCAATGACAGTTGTATTTAAATAGGAGAGAAGCGCTTTTGATTCATTGAGTGTAGCCACTGAATCATGGTTTCCTCCGAGGACAATAAGCTGGCAGCCTGTGGGCTGTAGATCCACAATGAATTTATTATAAAGTTCACGGGCATAGCTGGGAGGGGAACCTGTATCAAAAATATCCCCGGCGATGATCAGTGCATCAACCTGATGCTGAATGATCTGCTGGATAATCCATTGCAAAAAGGATTTATGTTCTGCGGCTCGGGTTTTGGTAAAGAAGTATTGACCAAGATGCCAGTCTGATGTGTGAATGATATGCATGTTTTTCGCCTATGCTTTCTCTTACCTATGACAAGCGCTAATTATAATAGGGATATGAGGGATGTCCTGTGTCATTTTGTTTTCATTCCTGAATTTTCGAGCAGGTTCGCATCCATAATGCAATATGACAAAAGTGCCATATATTCTCCGTGAATCTGATCGAAGCTTGTTAATCAAGGAGTAAGGTTTTTCATAAAATTGTCATAAAATTAACTCATAATGACATAAAGTGAATATTACTGACTTCAATGATATTGACAGGATTAACCATGGTTAAACGTATTTTGGTAGTTGAAGATGAAGTACCGATTCGTGAAATGGTTTGTTTTGTACTGGAGAAAAATGGTTATCAGGCTGTTGAAGCTGAAAATTATGATGCGGCAATAAGCCGGCTATCAGAACCTTACCCTGATTTGGTGTTATTGGACTGGATGCTTCCTGGTGGCTCGGGGGTACAGATCATTAAGCAAATGAAGCGGGATAATGATACCAAGATGATCCCCGTCATTATGGTAACGGCGCGAGCAGAAGAAGATGATCGGGTATGTGGCCTTGATGCCGGAGCTGATGATTATATCACTAAACCTTTTTCACCGAAGGAACTGATTGCTCGCGTTAAGGCAGTTCTCCGGCGAACATCTTTGGAAAAGTCAGGGGAACTCATTGATATGGAAGGCTTGGTTTTGGACCCATCATCTCATCGTGTTTCCAGTCTGGGGCAGGATTTGAAGATGGGGCCGACGGAATTCAAACTTCTTTACTTTTTTATGACCCATCCTGAGCGGGTTTACAGCCGTGAACAACTGCTTGATTATGTGTGGGGTACGAATGTCTATGTGGAAGATCGCACTGTAGACGTGCATATCCGGCGCTTGCGTAAAGTATTGGAAGTCGGTAACCACCATAGAATGGTACAGACTGTTCGCGGCACGGGATATCGTTTTTCTACCCGTTATTGATGGCACTGAAACAGTAGCCGTGTTGGTTCGGGTGACTATGCTAATGGAAACTCAGAGTCACGGTATTTTCGGGTAACAGAAGTATCAGATAATCATGTTTTCATGCCGGAGAAAATAGTGTGCTTGAGCGTTTATCTTGGAAAAAATTGGCATGGAGTCTCATGCTTTTTTGCCTGCCCGTTGTCATTTTGTCTCTTTTCGTTGGTCATCTGGCATGGTTGCTTATTATCGCTATGCTCTTAGCGCTGGGGTGGCATGGCTATAATTTGCTGAAGTTATCTGATTGGTTATGGTTAGATCGCAGTTCGTTACCTCCTGCCGGACGAGGGGAATGGGAACCCATTTTTTATGGTATTCATAAGATGCAACAGCGTAACCGTAAACGGCGTCGTGAACTTGCGTTGTTGATCAAGCGCTTTCGCAGTGGGGCTGAATCATTGCCGGATGGTATTGTGATGATCACAACAGAAGGCAATATTTTCTGGTGCAATCGCCTGGCTTTGCATTTACTCGGATTTCGTTGGCCTGAGGATAATGGTCAGCATATTTTCAATTTACTCCGTTATCCGGATTTTAGTCGCTATATCATGGCAAATGATTTTTCCCGCCCTTTGTCCATCGAGTTAAATAACGGAAATATGATGGAGTTTAGGGTAATGCCTTACTCTGAAAGGCAGTTATTGATGGTGGTACGCGACATTACTCAAAAAAGGTTGCTGGAAAATGCCAGACAGGATTTCTTTGCCAATGTTAGTCACGAGTTAAGGACACCACTCACTGTATTGCAAGGCTATCTGGAGATGATTCAGGATCAAGATCTGGACAGCAAAAGCAATAAAAAAGCAGTGAGTACTATGCAGGAACAGATAAGAAGAATGGACAGTCTGGTTAAGCAATTGTTGCACCTGTCCAGAATTGAGGCTGGGCCGCAAATTGATATGAATGAAGTGATTGATGTTCCTGAAATATTGAAGTTATTGCGGCAGGAGGCATTGGCTCTGGGAAATAATCAGTACGATATTGTCTTCCATATCGATGAAAAACTAAAAGTGTTTGGGAATGAAGAACAACTGCGCAGTGCGATGTCGAATCTGGTCTATAACGCCATCAACCATACTTCTCCGGGGACGCGGATTGAGGTAAGTTGGAAGAGTCTCTCTCTGGGGGCACTGTTTATGGTTAAGGACAATGGCAATGGAATTAATGCTGAACATTTGCCGCGTCTGACAGAGCGTTTTTACCGTGTGGATCGCGCACGCTCACGGCAAACCGGGGGCAGCGGGCTTGGGCTTGCGATAGTGAAACATGCATTGCATCACTATAATACGCATCTTGATATTTCGAGTATACCAGGCAAAGGTTCTGCTTTTAGCTTTCTACTGGCGCCTAGGCTTATCGTTTCTTCTAAAAATAACCAGATAATAAAATAATCAGTTAAATGGAGCCAAATGGTAATAAGATGGACAAAAAATGATTCATTTAGCTACTGGGAACAAAAAATATACAAATCATATAGTGTGTATTCAATGATAGATAACAATAACATCTAATTTTAAAAATTAGTTTGAAATATTGTTCTGGTTTTTGGTTTGTCGCTTGCCTTTTGACGCTATAAAAGTTTTACTTGGGGGCAGTTGTTGGCGATTCTAGCTATTATTACCACTATCATTCTGTATCTTGCGATTATCAGTGCATATTATGTTGATCACTGACTGTTACATCAGAATTCAGTCTCGCCAGTGAAAAATCAAGTATTTGCGGTAACTTCTATCGCACATGCAATTCTTTTGGCAATAATACATTAATAATCATTATGGCATACCGTTTATCATCTAAGGATATTTGGGCATTGGGCTTTATGACTTTTGCCTTGTTCGTTGGTGCGGGAAATATCATTTTCCCGCCTATGGTTGGCTTACAAGCGGGAGAAAATGTTTGGATTGCAGCTCTCGGCTTTTTGGTAACGGCGGTTGGCCTGCCAGTTATTACCGTCATTGCTTTGGCAAAAGTAGGTGGTGGCATTGAAGCGCTCAGCTCACCTATTGGTAAAACCGCAGGCCTGATTTTGGCAACAGTTTGCTATATGGCGGTTGGCCCTCTGTTCGCAACACCAAGAACAACGACAGTCTCTTTTGAAGTTGGGATCGCACCGATTACCGGAGACGGTGATCTTCCGTTACTTATTTATAGTATTGCTTATTTTTCACTCGTTATTTTGATTTCATTGTATCCGGGTAAGCTACTGGATAATGTCGGACATATATTGGCGCCAATCAAAATCCTGGCCTTGGCCGTTCTGGGGATTGCTGCTGTGTTATGGCCTGCGGGTAGCCCTATTTCAGCCGTTGAAAGCTATCGGGACGTTCCATTCTCAAATGGTTTTGTCAGTGGTTATTTGACTATGGACACGCTGGCCGCGATGGTCTTTGGCATTGTTATTGTCAATGCTGCGCGTTCCAGAGGGGTTGAATCTTCTTCTTTGTTGACCCGTTATGCGATATGGGCAGGTATCATTGCCGGTTTGGGATTGGCACTGGTATATCTTTCTCTGTTCAAATTAGGAGAAAACAGTGGTTCACTCGTACCCACAGCTGAAAATGGTGCACAAATTCTGCATGCTTATGTCCAGAGTGTGTTTGGTAACTACGGCAGTTTCTTCCTCGCGGTTTTGATTTTCGTTGCTTGTATGGTAACTGCGGTGGGGTTGACTTGTGCTTGTGCTGAGTTCTTCAGCCGCTATTTGTCACTGTCTTACCGCTCTTTGGTACTGATTCTGGGCACTTTTTCCATGCTGGTGTCTAATTTGGGACTGAACTATCTGATCAAGTTCTCAGCGCCAGTACTGACAGCAATTTATCCGCCATGTATTGTTCTGGTATTGCTGAGCTTTACTATAAGCTGGTGGAAGAACTTTACACGCATTCTGGCTCCGGCCATGTTGGTGAGTTTGCTGTTCGGGATCCTGGATGCGGTGAAATCTTCTGAGTATTTGGCGCACTTATTGCCACAATGGGCGAAACACCTGCCGTTGGCAAATCAAGGGTTGGCATGGTTGCTGCCAACATTGCTGACTGTTGTTGGATGTGCCGTTTATGACCGTGTGATGGGAAGTGCCAAGCTCCCAAAGTATAAAATGCAATATGAAGAAAAACAGGAACACAATTAATTCGTCGTTTTCTGTGGGTTGTCGTCCGCCCGCTTCATAGTGCTTTGTAATATCAATAGTACGTTGTGATATCAACAACAAGGGTGAACAAGTTAAAGCTGTCCACCCTTGTTTATTTTATGCGTCAATAACCAATGGCTGCGCCTGCCGGCCTGCGTGCGTCATTTGCTCCGTAAATATAACCTTCACGCACGGTATCTGATACAGCAGAGTCATTGCCTGAATCGGCTGGGGTCACTCCGGCCGCGTCCGGTAGCCCGACCATGATTAATTCTGTTGCTCCCCATGGTGTTTGTTCTATCATTTTGTATCCCATTTTCTCCAGTAAGTTCAGTGTATCTTTCGATAATCCACGTTGCTCATAATAAACCTCATCCGGTAGCCATTGATGATGAATACGCGGACTATTGACGGCATCTTGTGGCGGCATATTGAAGTCGATGATATTCAAAACACTTTGCAGTGTGATAGAGATAATGCGCGATCCTCCCGGAGAACCTAAGACCAGAAAGATTTTGCCATTTTTTGTCACGAGTGTCGGGCTCATTGATGATAGTGGGCGCTTACCCGGTGCAATGGAGTTGGTTGCACCTTGTACAAGGCCATACAGGTTTTTTTCACCAACCTTGGTTGTGAAATCATCCATTTCGTCATTCAGGAAAAAACCGGTTCCCGGAGCGATGACAACTGCACCAAATCGACCATTGACAGTGTAGGTCGTCGAGACGGCATTACCTTCTTTATCAACCACAGAATAATGAGTCGTTTCTGTTTTCTCATGGGGGCCTAAACTGGGCTGGACATTTGTTGAAGGTGTGGCTTTATTCGGTTGGATCTCTTTTCTGATAGAACTCGCATAGCTTTTACTTAACAGCTGATCGAGTGGGTTTTTGATAAATGCCGGGTCACCCAGATAGGTATTTCTGTCCATGTAGGCATGACGCATGGCTTCTGTTAATGTGTGAATATAGTTTGCGGAATTGAGACCCATTGATTTCAAATCGTAACCTTCAACAATATTTAATATTTCACATAATGTAACACCGCCTGAACTTGGAGGAGGCGAAGAGATAAATTTGTAGCCACGATAGCTACAGGTTACAGGGGTAGTCTCTGTAATGCGGTAATTGGCAAAATCTGCTGCGGTAATAATTCCTCCTGACTTTTTTGAAGTTTCTTCAACCAGTTGGGGGATTTTTCCGTGATAGAAAGCATCTGGCCCTTTTTTAGCGATCATTTCCAGCGTATTGGCTAAATCGGTTTGAATGAGTCTGTCTCCGGGTTTGAATGGTGTTCCGTCTTTATGCAGGAAAATACGTGCAGCTTCAGGATTTTGCGCAAAACGTTTAATTGTGGTGTCCAAAATATCAGTATCACCGCGAGTCAGGATATAACCTTCCCGCGCCAGTTTGATGGCCGGCGCCATGACTTGTTCGCGGGTTAAAGTCCCATATTTTTTTAATGCCTCTTCAAATCCCATAACAGTACCGGGTACAGCAACGGCAGTGTAGCCATACAGACTGGCGTTCTTGATAAGGTTACCGTCTTTGTCCAGATACATGTTGGCACTGGCTGCCGCAGGGGCTGTTTCGCGGAAATTGATGAAGGTATCTTTGCCATTGGCAAGATGGATGGTCATGAAACCACCGCCACCAATGTTTCCACAGCAGGGATTAACAACCGCTTGGGCATAACCCACTGCAACTGCGGCATCAATGGCATTGCCTCCCATTTTGAGAATATCGATGCCCACTTGCGAAGCAAGATGTTGTGCACTGACAACCATTCCTTGTTTCGCTTCGGTAGCGGGCTCAGTTGCAGCATGAAGGGGAACGGAAATAAATAGGGCGATGGCTATAAAGGGAGTTCTCCATATCAGGGGCATAAGTGTTGTTCTCCTAATCTGAATGAATAGTGATAGGGATAATTTTGTTTGTAATTTTTTTGTTAAAGCAGAGTGATTCACCTTATCGGAAGCCCTGAATTTTGGAAAGATGATTTTCTGAATAGAGGCAGATATACCCAATGGGAGGCAAGTAAAGTGGGGTGACAATGTGTCATTCAGATGACGGAGATTATTTAAAGATCCAAAAACAAGAGGAAACCAATTCTGTGCGGTTAGTGACATTCGCTTTAGTAAAGATATTGCGCAAATGGGTTTTTACGGTGGAAAGTGAAACGTGCAGTTGTAATGCGATACGTTTATTGCTGGCTCCTTCCCTGACCAGATGAATAACTTCCTGTTCTTTGGGGGTAAACGAAATCAGGGGATCGGGGAAAATGTCGAAAGTCATCAATTCAGCAACGGGAAGGATCGCGTTTAACCTCAACATTTCCTGATGTTGAAACGGGCTATCTCTCAGAACTGAGATGCCGGCAATAATCTTATTCCTGCGGCGGATAAAAATTTCGGCCATGTCCGTTGATGATGACTGAAAGGGGCTGTTTTCATTCGTCATTCCACTCTGGTCAAGCTCTATATTTATCATGCCTGCTTTTGTTTTCAATACAAATACACATGTTAATAATGTGATATTGATTGCATTATTTTAAACTTATTTGTTTGATTTTATAGTCTGTTTTATCTCTGAAAAGGTATAATGGTCATGCATTTTATTAATATATTAATAATTTGCATTTTTATTATTGATTGATAACATTTGAATTATGGTGTTTTTTGGTTTTTCTCAAGTACTTTTCGACAAAAATACGTAGGTACTGTCTTGCTGTGGTCATCGTTCTTTAGAACGATAGCGACCTTTTTCCTCTTATTTCTATAGTTAACCTACAGTTATCTTTTGGGTAACAAAATATTTACAATCAAGTGAGCTGTATGCCAGAGGGGAGAAGTAAAATGAGTAAGTCCTCAAAATTAATATCACATATTGAGAAAGGCAAGATAGGTTTTCCGACCACCCTTGCCAGCTCTGTTGGGGTAATTATGGCAAGCCCGGTGATTTTGACGGTAACCAGTGGGTTTGGTATTGGTGGTGATACATTTGCTTTAGCCGTGTTGCTTAGCTTTATCATGATGCAGGCGCAGCTAACCACTTTTTCTGAAGCAGCGGCAATCTTGCCGACTTCTGGGTCAGTATATGACTATATTTCCTGTGGTATGGGGCGTTTTTGGGCAATAACCGGCTCACTTTCTGCTTACCTGATTGTGCATGTTTTTGCCGGTACGGCAGAAACCATTCTCTCTGGTGTTATGGCATTGGTTAATTTTGAAAGCCTTAATACAGTGATGGGGAACAGTAATACGTCTTGGATGGTTGGAGTGGGTTTAGTCATCATCTTTGGCTTGCTCAATGCATTCGGGATTGAAGCTTTCAGTAAAGTGGAAATCATACTGACATTCAGCATGTGGAGTACATTGGTTATTTTTAGTGTGTGCGGTTTATTGATGCCGTTTCATACATCAGTCGATGGCTGGTTTGGTCAGGCACTCAACATTTCTGAGCCAACAACGGTTTTGAGCCTGATTGGTATGGCAATGTTTATGTTTGTTGGCTGTGAACTGGTCACGCCGATGGCCCCGGAAATTAAAAACTCAGCCAGAGTTATTCCGCGCGCGATGGCAATCGGTTTGTGTGGCGTGGCGTTCTGTATGTTTATGTATGGGGCGGCGATGACGCATCAAGTAGAAAATATCATTGTTGATCCTGAAAACAACATCAGCCTACTGGAAACGCCGATGGCAATTCCTGCTTTTGCAGGGCAGGTGATGGGGGATTTTGGTAAATACTGGATTGGTATTGGTTTGTTGCTGGCAGGTGCAGCAACGATTAATACGCTGATGGCGGCGGTTCCCCGCATTTTATACGGAATGGCGCTGGACGGTGCTTTACCCCGCGTTTTTGCCTATCTTCATCCACGCTTTAAGACGCCGGTATTCGGCATCTTAGTCGCCGTATTAATCCCTTGCGTGCATGCATTTGCTATTCAAGGGGATTTGAGCCGTATCATTCCATTGGTATTGGCGGCGGTGTGTTCATGGGGAACGGCTTATTTGCTGGTCACCATTTCAGTTATCCTACTGCGCATTCGACGTCCTGATTTACATCGGGCTTATAAGTCACCGTTCTTCCCGTTGCCACAGATCATTTCAAGTGCAGGGATTATTTTGGCAATTGTTTACATCACGCCACCCGGAATGAATAAAGCAGATGTTTATATTCCTTTCGTGATGATGTTAGGTCTGACAGCTTGCTATGCATTGATTTGGACGATATTTGTTCAGAAAATAAATCCATTCAGGCCTGTTGATGTGGAATCGGTTTTGTCTAAAACGTTCTCTGAAACTGAGTTGAAGGAGGTTCAGCTTGAACCATTGCGCAACCTCGACTAAACCCACTTTTTGGCAAAAAATCAGTCAACAGCGCCTGCCTGCCGGTTATCAGGCGGGAATGACTCTTAACAGGCTAGAGCATGATCTCCGGCCATATCCTTGTGAGCGGCCGGGTATTGGCGAGCTGCTTGTGAAGCCTGATGAACAATTAACAATACAGGTAAGTGAAAGGGTAAAAACGCTGTTTATGGCGTTTATTGTCTATACCCGTTTTTCGGTTTCAGGCACGATAAGCCAGTCTTATCATGCAGATATACAAGTCAGAACGGGCGGGAGCCTGCGAAAAAAACAGGTGCGATTTATTTCAAAGCAAGAAGATGGTTTTGCCGTGATTGAGCAGCTGGAGCAATATCCCATTATCCGGAAAACCTTAGAGGAGCTTGATTTCCGGTTTTTTAACCTGACAATCAGAGAAGGAAAATGGTGCTGTGAAATTGAGCACTTCGCTGCATCTGAAATGGTTTGCCGGCTCCCAATGGCTCGCCGTTATCTGCGTTTGATTGAGGAACAGCGCTATCGTTTGTTGAGTGCATTACATTTAATGCATCAGCTAATGAAAAAATTATAGATAAAAAAAACCAGCCAATAATATGGCTGGTTTGAGAGAGTTCAACAATGTGAACCCATCTGAATTTAAAAGCGATTACAGTTTATCAGCGTTTTTGGTCAGATATTTTGCTACGCCTTCTGGGGAAGCGCCCATACCTTCCTGACCTTTTGCCCACTGTGCTGGACAAACTTCGCCATGTTCTTCGTGGAATTGCAGAGCATCAACCATACGTACCATTTCATCAATGTTACGGCCCAGTGGCAGATCGTTAACCACCTGATGGCGAACAACACCATTTTTGTCGATCAGGAAAGAACCACGCAGAGCAACGCCAGCTTCTGGATGCTCAATACCGTAAGCTTTCATGATGTCACGTTTGATGTCAGCAACCATTGGGTATTTGACTTCGCCAATACCACCTTCGCTGATTGGAGTTTTACGCCATGCGTTGTGCACGAACTCAGAATCGAAAGAAATACCAACAACTTCAACACCACGTTTCTGGAATTCTTCATAACGGTGATCAAATGCGATCAGCTCAGAAGGACAAACAAAAGTGAAGTCCATTGGCCAGAAGAAAATAACGGCAGGGCGGCCATTTAGGTGTTTTTTAAGATTGAAGTTATCAACGATTTCACCGTTACCGAGAACAGCTGCTGCTGTAAAGTCAGGGGCTTGGCGGGTGACTAAAACCATAATTGACTCCTGTGATTTTAAAAAGGTGTTATGTAGGAACGGGTTACAGCATAAGGAATTAGGGTATAGCAATAAAGGACAAAATACCAATTGATATAATAGGTTTTACCTATCAATAAATTGATTTCAATTTTCTTTGGCCTACATAAGATAAAACTATTTGGGAAAAGTGCAAGGCTCTGCATACATTTCCTGAACAGATTGGCTATTATTTGATGCAAATTCCATCATTTGTGGGTAGAACTGCCAAAATAGGGTTTCGAAATCAAAATAATGTTTCTCTATATCCTGATATGATCCTGCCAGCGCCGATAATTTGGGCCGCCTGTGCGCTATGCTTTGCAGTACATTGGCAATGCATGACATATCTGCATAACGAATCAGCAAGTTTTGTGCCCAGAGATAGTGGTTGAATTCTTGGAATTTCTCAGGGGTATCCTCAAGGTGAGGTTCTATCTTGCTGCGGGCTAAATTGACGAATTCAGGCAGAGAGTAATTTTTCTCAATTCTGCCCCAATGCAGGGAAAGAAAGTGATCCCACAGGATATCAAGGGTAATTGGGGCAACACGGCGATATTCACTGCGGAATAACTTACAGGCTTCAAGGACAAGTGGATGTTTGTCTGTCAGGCTGTCTACCCGCCGGTGCATGCGGATCCCGGCTACAATGTCAGGGCTGAATAACCCCTCAGGTGAGCCCCGGACAAAATCCGCCATCAGATTGCCCAATAGTGAGCTTTTTGATAATGCGGCTAAATGAAGGTGTGCGAGAAAGTTCATAGTGGGAGTATATCGCAATTTATTAAATGAGTTGCTTCTTTGTTGCACCCGTGGACTTGCAGCACTAGACTAGTCCGCCTGTTTTTTTGAATGATACAGATAAAATGCGTGTCGCTGATTTTACTTTTGAATTGCCAGAAGAGCTGATAGCTCATTATCCCCAGCCGCAGCGAAGTGGTTGCCGCTTGCTTTCCCTTAATGGTGAAACGGGGAAACTGACACACGGTATTTTTACTGATGTGTTAAATAAATTGGAAGCCGGTGATTTGCTGGTTTTCAATAATACTCGCGTCATTCCTGCCCGACTGTTCGGCCGCAAGGCGACGGGGGGCAAATTGGAAGTTTTAGTCGAAAGGATGCTGGATAATAAGCGAGTACTTGCTCACGTAAGGGCATCCAAGGCGCCGAAAGAAGGGGCTGAATTGATTCTCGGTGAGGATGTTTTAGGTGAAGGGCAGAGCGTTAAGGCAACTATGCTGGCTCGCCACGATACCTTATTCGAAATCCGTTTTGACGATGAGCGCGATGTATTGGCTATTTTGGATCAAATTGGTCATATGCCATTGCCTCCCTATATTGCACGCCCTGATGAAGATGCCGATCGTGAGTTATATCAAACGGTCTACAGTGAGCGTCCTGGCGCGGTCGCTGCACCAACGGCCGGATTGCATTTTGATGAATCCCTTTTGGCTGCTTTGAATGAAAAGGGGGTTGAAATGGCTTTTGTCACCCTGCATGTTGGCGCGGGAACTTTTCAGCCAGTTCGGGTAGAAACCATTGAAGACCATGTGATGCATGCTGAGTACGCAGAAGTGCCGCAGAACGTGGTAGATGCGGTATTGGCATGCAAAGTGCGCGGCAATAGAGTCATTGCCGTGGGAACCACGTCAGTGCGTTCATTGGAAAGTGCTGCGAGGGCTTGTCAGGATGGTATTATCGCGCCATTTTTTGATGACACCCAAATTTTTATTTACCCTGGTTTTGAATATCAGGTTGTTGATGCATTGATTACCAATTTCCATTTACCAGAATCCACTCTGATCATGCTGGTATCTGCATTTGCGGGTTATAAAAATACCATGAATGCCTATAAAGAAGCGGTAGAGGAAAAGTACCGCTTTTTCAGTTATGGTGATGCGATGTTCATTAGCCGTAACATGCAGGCATCAAAAGAAACGGTATCAAAATAAAGATATTGCAATAAAATATTATATTGAAATCAAAAAGATCATCATCTCAGCTACGCTGATTTGAATGGCGTTTAAACATAGCATCAGACTGTTTTTCTGATGTCTGGAGGTTAAGTGAAATTTGAGCTACAAAAGACAGACGGAAATGCCCGTCGTGGTCGTTTGATTTTTGATCGTGGTGTTGTCGAAACCCCGGCATTTATGCCCGTGGGAACTTACGGTACAGTAAAAGGAATGACGCCGGAAGAGGTGAAAGAAACGGGGGCTCAGATCCTGTTGGGGAATACGTTCCATCTTTGGTTGCGCCCGGGTCAGGAGATCATGAAATTACATGGCGATTTGCATGATTTTATGCAATGGCAGGGGCCAATCCTGACTGATTCCGGCGGTTTTCAGGTTTTCAGCCTCGGGGCGATGCGTAAAATCAAGGAAGAAGGTGTTCATTTCCGCAATCCAATCAATGGAACGCCCGTTTTTCTCAGCCCTGAAAAATCCATGGAAATCCAATATGATTTGGGTTCCGATATCGTCATGATTTTTGATGAATGTACGCCATATCCTGCTGACTGGGATTATGCCAAGCGTTCCATGGAAATGTCACTGCGCTGGGCTGCACGCAGCCGCCAACGTTTTGATGAACTGAATAATAAGAATGCCTTGTTTGGCATTATTCAGGGCAGCGTTTATGAAGACTTGCGTGATGTTTCCGTCAAGGGACTGGTGGAGATAGGTTTTGACGGCTATGCAGTGGGTGGTCTGGCTGTTGGTGAACCGAAAGAAGATATGCACCGCATTCTGGAACATGTTTGCCCGCAAATCCCGCAGGATAAACCCCGTTATCTGATGGGGGTTGGTAAGCCGGAAGATTTAGTTGAAGGTGTTCGCCGTGGCATTGACATGTTTGATTGTGTGATGCCAACACGTAATGCCCGCAATGGTCATTTGTTTGTGACAGAAGGTGTCATTAAAATTCGTAATGCTAAACACAAGGAAGACACTTCCCCGTTGGATGAGCATTGTGATTGCTATACTTGCCGCAATTATAGCCGTGCATACCTTCATCACCTTGATCGCTGTAACGAAATTCTTGGTGCAAGGCTGAATACGATACATAATTTAAGGTATTATCAGCGTTTGATGGCCGGAATTCGCAAAGCCATTGAAGAAGGCAAACTGGAACAGTTTGTTGGCGAGTTTTATCAGCGGATCGGGAAACCTGTTCCGTCGTTAAATATATAATTTGGCGTGACTAATCAGCCTCAATATGTGTAGCATATTGGGCTGGTTTTTGATCGAGCCACTGTCGATTTTCGACAACACTTATTTTCGATTACAATTATTTTCGATAACTATGTTTTCGATAACAATGAGGGACATTTGATGAGTTTTTTTATTTCTGACGCTGCGGCAGCTGCTGGCGCACCAGCAGGCTCTCAGGGAAATCCATATTCTCTGATTATCATGCTGGTTGTTTTCGGTTTGATTTTCTATTTCATGATCCTGCGTCCACAACAAAAACGCACCAAAGAACATAAGAAACTGATGGATTCCATCTCCAAGGGAGATGAAGTACTGACTTCTGGTGGTTTGGTTGGTCGTGTCTCTAAAGTGTCTGATACAGGCTATATTGTGATTGCCCTGAATGACACCACAGAAATCACTGTCAAGCGTGACTTCGTTGCCGCCGTTTTGCCGAAAGGTACAATGAAGGCTATTTAATTTTCCGATTTTCCCGAAGGGAACTGCCGTGTTGAACCGTTATCCTTTGTGGAAGTATCTGATGCTGATCGCTGCGATCCTCATCGGTTTGCTTTATGCACTTCCCAACCTTTATGGTGAGGATCCGGCTGTACAAATCACTGGCGCGCGAGGTATCGCCGCCAGTGAAAAAACGCTGGACCAAGTCCGTAATGTTTTAGAAAAAGATCATATTAATAGTAAGTCCATTTCATTAGAAAATGGAATGATCCTGGCCCGTTTCAATAATACGGATGTGCAACTCCGTGCCCGTGAAGCATTGGTTTCTGCATTGGGTGAGCAATATGTCGTGGCATTGAACCTTGCACCCGCGACACCGATGTGGCTGAGGGTCATTGGTGCTGAACCCATGAAACTGGGGCTTGATCTGCGTGGTGGTGTTCACTTCCTGATGGAAGTAGATATGGAAACCGCACTGGGCAAGTTACAGGAACAAAACATTGATAGTTTCCGCTCCGAATTACGCGAGCAAGGCATTCCTTATTCTGCCATCCGCAAAATAAATAATTACGGTGTTGAAGTTCGTTTCCGGGATAATGAAACGCGCTCCAAAGCTGAAAGTTATCTTGAATCTCGCCATCGTGATCTAGTGTTTTCTGCAAGTACAAACAATGCGCTGAAAGTGGTCATGAGTGATGAGCGTTTGCGTGAAGCCCGCACTTATGCGGTGCAGCAGAACATCACCATTTTGCGTAACCGTGTTAACCAACTGGGGGTTGCGGAGCCACTTGTTCAGCGCCAGGGGGCCGATCGCATTGTTGTTGAATTGCCGGGCATCCAGGACACAGCTCGTGCGAAGGAGATTCTGGGGGCGACAGCAACATTGGAATTCCGTCTGGTCAATACCAATATTGACCAAAATGCGGCGTTGTCCGGTCGTATTCCGGCTGATTCAGAATTGAAGTACACCCGTGACGGCAATCCCGTTATATTGTACAAACGCGTTATCCTGACAGGGGATCACATCACTGACTCCACTTCCGGCACGGATGAAAATGGTTATCCTGAGGTGAATATTTCTCTGGATAGTGCTGGTGGTACAGCGATGTCGAATTTCACCAAGGATAATCAGCAAAAACCAATGGCAACGCTGTTCGTGGAATATAAAGACAGCGGCAAGAAAGATGCCAATGGCCGTGCAATCATGGTCAAAAAAGAAGAAGTGATCAATGTTGCGACCATCCAGACACGTTTGGGCAACAAATTCCGCATTACGGGGATAGGCAATCCGGCTGAAGCCCGTCAGTTGTCACTGTTGCTGCGTGCTGGTGCGTTGATTGCCCCCATCCAGATTGTTGAAGAGCGTACCATTGGTCCGACACTGGGCTTGCAGAATATTGAGCAAGGCTTCGAAGCGTGTTTGTGGGGATTGATTGCGTCCATTCTGTTCATGGTGATTTACTACCGCAAATTTGGCTTGATTGCGAGTAGTGCACTGTTGGCTAACTTAGTGCTGATCGTCGGTATTATGTCACTGCTGCCGGGGGCAACACTGACGATGCCCGGTATTGCCGGTATTGTCCTGACACTGGCTGTTGCGGTGGATGCGAACGTGTTGATCAACGAACGTATCAAAGAAGAATTGCGCAATGGCCGTACCATTCAGCAGGCGATCCATGAAGGTTATAAAGGGGCATTCTCCAGTATCATCGATGCAAACCTGACGACGCTGATCACTGCCGTCATTTTGTATGCAGTTGGCACCGGCTCTATCAAAGGCTTTGCGATCACGACCAGCATTGGTGTGGCAACGTCGATGTTCACTGCCATTGTCGGAACACGTGCAATCGTGAACTTGCTGTACGGTGGCAAGCGTATCAATAAGTTGTCAATTTAAGGAGCACGTTGTGGCACAGGATTATACTGTTGAACAATTAAACTACGGGCGTAAAGTGATTGACTTTATGCGCTGGGACAACGTTGCTTTCGGAATTTCATTCCTGCTATTGATTGCTTCGATCATGATGATTGGCACCCGTGGATTTAACTGGGGGCTTGATTTTACTGGTGGTACGGTTATTGAGGTCAAGCTGAGCAAGCCGGCCGATTTGGACAAAATGCGCGATAGTCTGGCTCAGAATGGTTTTACTGATCCTCTTTTGCAAAATTTTGGCAGCAGCCGTGATGTCATGGTGCGTATGCCTCCGGTGAAAGGCCAGGGCGGGCAGGAGCTGGGCAATAAAATCATTTCGGTCATTAACCAGCATATCGATGAAGATGCAACAGTCAAACGTGTAGAGTTTGTTGGTCCGAGTGTGGGAAGCGAGCTGGCCCAGAGCGGAGCAATGGCACTGCTGGTTGCGCTGATTTGTATCCTGATTTATGTCGGTTTCCGTTTTGAATGGCGTCTGGCATTGGGAGCCGTTATTGCACTTGCGCATGACGTGGTGATTACATTGGGTGTACTGTCGTTGTTCCATATCGAAATAGACCTGACTATTGTGGCATCATTGATGTCCGTTATCGGTTATTCGCTGAATGACAGTATTGTTGTATCGGATCGTATTCGTGAAAATTTCCGCAAAATACGTCGTGGTACACCTTATGAAATCACGAATGTTTCGCTGACCCAGACATTGAGTCGCACGATCATGACATCTGCAACGACATTGCTGGTTGTAGTCATGCTGTACATTTTTGGCGGTGAAATGCTGAAAGGCTTCTCGTTGGCCATGTTAATCGGTGTTTCCATCGGTACAGTTTCTTCCATCTATGTTGCTTCGGCATTAGCCTTGAAACTGGGTATGCAGCGTGAGCATATGATCCAGCAAAAAGTTGAGAAAGAAGGGGCGGACCAGCCTTCTATTCTTCCTTGATAATTTAATAGGCTCCTGCGCTGATATCATTTAAACACCCTGTGAGTACTTACTGACAGGGTGTCTTTCATTAGCACTTCAAGGTACACTGTTATCCCTTAGGTTAACTGTCAGGAAACGATATGCATTGCCCATTTTGCGCAGCCGTTGATACTAAAGTTATTGATTCCCGCTTGGTTGGGGATGGCTCACAAGTGCGCCGTCGCCGTCAGTGCCTAGAATGTCATGAACGCTTCACTACGTTTGAGGTTGCAGAACTAGTGATGCCGCGAGTCATTAAGAGTGATGATATTCGTGAGCCTTTCGACGAAGCAAAATTGCGTCGTGGCATGCAAAAGGCACTGGAAAAGCGCCCTGTCAGTTCTGATGATGTGGAAATCGCAATCATCCATATAAAATCACAAGTGCGGGCAACAGGGGAGCGAGAGATCCCGTCCAAAATGATCGGAAACTTTGTCATGGACGCACTGAAAAAATTAGATAAAGTTGCTTATATTCGTTTTGCATCTGTTTACCGCAGCTTTGAAGATATCCGTGAATTTGGTGAAGAGATCGCCAAATTACAAGATTAAACTATCAATCAGGATAATAAGGCAAAACATCATGACACTCGATGAGATATATATGTCTCGTGCGCTGGAACTGGCGTATCGGGGGCGTTTCACAACATCACCCAACCCGAATGTCGGTTGTGTCATCGTTAAAGATGAACAGATAGTCGGAGAAGGTTTCCATCTGCGTGCAGGTGAAGCCCATGCAGAGGTACATGCCCTCCGTATGGCCGGTGAAAAAGCCAAAGGTGCGACCGCTTATGTCACACTTGAACCGTGCAGCCATCACGGTAAAACGCCTCCCTGTGCTGATGCTTTGATTACTGCGGGAATAACCCGGGTCGTTGTGGCAATGCAAGATCCCAATCCACAAGTTGCCGGACGAGGTTTGCATAAGTTGCAGCAAGCAGGCATTGTTGTTGAGCACGGCCTGATGATGGGGCAGGCGGAATCCTTGAATAAAGGGTTTCTTAAACGCATGCGCACGGGATTTCCCTATCTGCAACTGAAGCTGGGTGCATCATTGGATGGTCGCACGGCATTGTCCTCCGGGGAAAGCAAATGGATTACGTCCCCACAAGCCCGTCAGGATGTGCAGAAATTGCGGGCCCAATGCAGCGCTATTCTGAGTTCAAGTGCAACGGTATTGGCTGATGATCCTTCACTGACCGTTCGTTGGAATGAACTGGATGCAGAGACTCAATCGATTTATCCTCAAGACCATCTTCGTCAACCTATTCGCATTATTACCGATAGCCAGAACCGGGTGACACCACAGCATCAGGTTGTTCAACAAGCAGGGCAATGCTGGTTAGCACGTACCAATAAAAATGAGCAATTATGGTCTGATAATGTGGAGCAAATTTTGTTGCCGGCACACGGTGGCGGGGTTGATTTAGTGCTGCTGATGATGCAGTTGGGCAAACGCCAAATAAATTCAGTTTGGGCGGAATGCGGCCCTGCTTTAGCCGGGGCTTTATTGTCGGTGGGGCTGGTTGATGAGTTGATCCTTTATATTGCCCCCAAGGTGTTGGGAAATAATGCCCGTGGGTTGCTCGATATCCCTGAATTGAAAAAATTATCGGATGCCCCCGAATTTACTCTGCTTGATGTAAAACAAATTGGGCCTGATGTCCGTCTTCGTTTGCGTCCCGTTTAGCAAAATCCGCCGCAAAAACGGTTGCGGCCTGAGACGCGGGCAGCTTCGCCGTTGACGGCAAAGAACAATCACGTTCTGATTTAAGTTTGAACATAAATCAAGACGCAGAGAAAAATAATATGATAAGATCCGCGCCCCTGCGGATATGAAAAGGTATTAAGGAAGGCTATGAACGTAATCAAAGGTGTTGTTGCAGCTCCTGAAGCCCGCATCGCTATTGCGATTGCCCGTTTTAACAACTTCATTAATGACAGCCTGCTGGAAGGTGCAGTGGATGCACTGGAGCGTATCGGCCAGGTTTCTTCAGACAATATTACCGTAGTGTGGGTTCCGGGGGCTTATGAGTTGCCGTTGACGGTCAAAGCCTTGGCGGAATCCAAGAAATGCGATGCGGTTATTGCTTTGGGGACTGTTATCCGTGGTGGCACAGCTCATTTCGAATATGTGGCTGGTGAGTGTAGTTCCGGGTTAACCAGCGTGGCAATGTCCAGCGATATTCCTGTTACATTTGGTGTTTTGACGACTGAAAATATTGAACAGGCAATTGAGCGTGCTGGCACTAAAGCGGGTAATAAAGGAGCAGAAGCTGCCTTGACCGCACTGGAAATGATCAATGTACTTACAGCTATCAAAGGCTGATTTTTTTAGTTTTAATTAAGGGGAATTTTGTGAAACCTGCTGCTCGTCGTCGTGCTCGTGAGTGTGCTGTCCAGGCAATTTATTCATGGCAAATATCTAAAAACAACATTGCTGATGTTGAATTGCAGTTTCTGTCAGAGCAGGACGTAACCGGTGTTGATGTCACCTATTTCCGTGAATTGCTGTCCGGGGTAGCGGTCAATGCGACAAAATTAGATGCTCTGATGGCACCTTATCTTTCCCGCCAACTCGAAGAGTTAGGCCAGGTGGAAAAAGCCATCTTGCGCGTTTCAATGTTTGAACTAAGCTTTCGTGATGATGTTCCCTACAAAGTGGCTATCAATGAAGGCATCGAACTGGCAAAAACGTTTGGCGCTGAAGATAGCCATAAATTCGTGAATGGGGTATTGGATAAAGCTGGCCCGGCAGCACGCAAGAAGAAGTGATTGCTTGTCAGGAGTTCCCCATTATAACTCGATGATTTTACAGATGAGGCCGGAGAACCGGCCTCATCTGTTCATCATTAGTCACTCTTTGGAATTCTATTATGGCATGTGGTGAATTTGACCTCATTGCACGTTATTTCAATCGCCATATCAGCCGTCGCCGGGATGTAAATCTAGGGATTGGTGATGATTGTGCACTGATGAGCGTTGCAGATAAGCAAGAATTAGCAGTAACAACAGATACACTGGTTTCTGGCGTTCATTTTCTTCCTGACATTTCACCGGAAGATCTGGCGTATAAGGCTCTGGCTGTCAACATCAGCGACTTAGCTGCTGTTGGAGCCGATCCAGCCTGGGCATCACTGGCCTTAACGTTGCCTGAAGTCAATGAAGACTGGTTAAAGCGATTCAGTGACAGCCTATTTGAACAACTGAATTATTACGGTATGCAGTTGATTGGCGGGGATACCACAAAGGGCCCCATGAGTCTGACCCTGACTGTCCATGGCTTGGTTCCGGCAGGCAGAGCCTTGCGGCGAGCTGGTGCGAAAAACGGTGACTGGATTTATGTTACCGGAACCTTGGGAGACAGTGCGGCCGGGCTTTCATTACTGCAAAATCACCTAACGGTAGAAGATCCCGTGATCCGCAATTGGTTGGTGAAACGCCATCTTCGTCCTCAACCGCGGATTTTACAGGGGCAAGCGCTGCGTGATCTTGCATCTTCAGCGATTGATCTGTCTGATGGATTAATTTCTGATCTCAACCATATTTTGGCAACCAGCCAATGCGGTGCACGCATTAATCTGGATGCGTTGCCTTATTCCGAAGCGATGCAGAACTATATTCCTTCTGATCTGGCGTTAAAATGGGCGCTGAGCGGAGGGGAAGACTATGAGCTGTGTTTTACAGTCCCTGAGCTTAATCGTGGTGCACTGAATATGGCCTTGGCTCATACTGGTGCAAGTTTCTGCTGTATTGGACAAATCAGGCCCGAATCGGAAGGTATCCGCTACTTTAACAATAACGAAGAAATTGAATTGGATCTGAACGGCTTTGACCATTTCAAAACGGATAAAAAACCGGCAGTGCCTTGTTCGGGGTCATGGCAAGCAGAGAATGACCAAACGGAGGGAACTCATGGATAATGCGAAACACCGCTTAAAAATGAAAAACCCGTGGCACTTGCTGGCGACGGGATTCGGAAGTGGTTTATCGCCAATTATGCCTGGTACGATGGGATCTGTTGCCGCAATCCCTTTTTGGCTATTGCTGGTACAGTTGCCGGTTTGGGCGATTTGGCTGGCGATTGTGTTGGGAACGGTAATAGGTTGCGTGATTTGCCAGAAAGCCGCAGATGCCATGAATGTAGAAGATCCCGGTTGTGTTGTTTGGGATGAATTCATCGGTATGTGGATCACATTGATGGCAATCCCTGTGCTTAATTGGCAGTGGATTTTGGTTGGGTTCGTTGTATTCCGTATCTTTGATATGTGGAAACCCTGGCCAATTCGTTGGTTTGACCGTTACGTGAAGGGCGGAATCGGCATTATGCTGGATGATATTATTGCAGCGATTTTTGCCGTTGCAGTTATCTGGTTGCTGAATGTATACCATCTGTTGCCTTTCTGATGTCACCAGCCACTGGCATTCAGTGGCTGGTTTTCTCATCTTGTTGTCCCGCCTGTAACACTCATATCCTTTTCGTATTTCAAAGTAGATTCAACGGCAATTTTCAAGGCAGCTGTCATTTGTCCTACAACCATACTTGGCGCACCTGAATGTTTTACGGCTTGTTCTGGCAAATAAGGCACATGAATAAAACCGCCGCGGACAGCGGGATAAAGTGGGTTCAGGCTCAGATAATGCAATAAACCATACATCACATGATTACAAACAAACGTTCCCGCAGTCTGAGAAACTGATGCAGGAATTCCGGCGAGTTTCAATTCATTGACGATTGCTTTGATGGGCAGGGATGAGAAATACGCAGAAGGACCATCCTTAATAACAGGGATATCAATCGGTTGTTTTCCGGCATTGTCAGGGATACGTGCATCATTAATATTGATGGCAACACGTTCAACTGTGATATCAGGCCTACCCCCCGCTTCTCCAGTGGCGATCACCACTTCAGGTTTAATGCGCTCAATAGCGGAGTAAAGGCGTTCAAGGGAATCATCGAAAACACAGGGCAATGAGTAAGCTTCAATATGTGCCCCGGCAATCTGACACCCATGTAATGGTTTGACGGCTTCCCATGATGGATTTACGGTTTCACCGCCAAAAGGTTCAAAACCCGTGAGCAAAATGGTTTTCATGGTAGTTCCTTGTTGTTGTTTTATTAGAACATGAGGAAATAGAGTAAAAACACATTAACAAGCAGCAAAGTACAACCTGTGGGAATTTGTGCCTTGATAACCGCATTGCGATCAGGAAGTTCTAACAAAGCGGTTGGAACAATATTAAAGTTGGCCGCCATTGGCGTCATCAACGTGCCGCAATAACCAGAAAACATACCAATGGCGGCCATTACGGCAGGATTGCCGCTGTGTTGTAAGATCAAAATGGGAATACCAATGCCAGCCGTGACGATAGGAAAAGCGGCGAAAGCGTTCCCCATCACCATGGTTAACAGTGCCATGCTGAACACATAGGCAGCCACAGCGATAAAACGATTATCAACGGCCAAATAATTTTCAGTTAAATAGGAAACTACAGTGCCGACCCCAGCCGCAGTAAACAATAAACCGAGCGTTGCCAGAATTTGGGGCAGGATAAATACACAGCCAATGGAATCCAATAAACGGCGGGTTTCTTGTATTGGCTGTGTCATTGTCTCACGGCTCATGAGCATGGCGATGACTAACCCGATCCCACAACCCAGCGTAATGGAGAAAAGCGTTACCAGCGTGGAATGGTTGCCTGTACCAAAGATAGCTTGCTGCAACCCGGGAATATGGTTAAACATCAGAACACCGAACATAGTAACAATGGGAATGAGCAAAGCAGGCAAAAATAACTTATTGCCAAGACGTTCCGCACTTTGTTGACGTTGTTCTGGTGTTGGTTGATGATAATTCCCCATGCGAACCCCGCCAAATCCTGCTAACAAAGCCATCATAACAACCAGTAAACCCACCGTGATATTAGCGACTTTTTGAGCATGCATTTCATCATCTATCCAGATCGCCGCCAGATGCCCACTCCATTTTCCCATGAGAAAAATAAGGCCGTATAACCCCCAAAACAGCCCTGTGGTTAAACGACGGGGATTGGCGTTGTCACGCCATGACATAATGGCGACAGCAATCAGGAGAATTCCTGCTATTACATAGAGATACTGTAGCTGAAACATTATTTTTTCTCCTTGCTGTTCAGTCGATTGCTATTTAATTGATTGCGAGTCAGCGATCTCAGTTCATTGGCAAGGCGATAATCAAGGCGGTATAACCGAACTGAGTGGATGAGGAAAGCACAAATAGCCGTGGGAATGCCCCAAAGAGCGATGTGCAGCGGTTCCGTATGAATACCGCCTGATTCCAGCATAAAATTGTGCATAAAAATAATTGCCCCAAAGGCGACAAAAATATCTTCACCGAAAAACAGGCCCGTATTATCCGTTGCTGCTGACATGGCACGAATGCGGTAACGCACGGAATCTGGCAGATCGCCATACTGGTTTTCGGCTGCGCCTTCCGCCATGGGCGCCAGCAAGGGACGAACCATTTGCGGATGCCCACCCAGACTGGTTAACCCTAAAGCAGCGGAAGTTTCACGGATAAACAAATAGATAATCAACAAACGGCCGGTTGTCGCTGATTTGATATGAGAAATGGATTTTTGTGCTCGCTCTTTTAATCCGTGCCGTTCCAGCAAGCCAATAATGACGAGAGGGAACAAGAGAGTCAGGGATAAATTTAAGGTATTGATAAAGCCTGAACCGAGCTTCTCCAGAATATCCAGAATTGGCATCTGGGCGGTTAATCCTGTGATAAATCCTGCAATTGTGACCACTAAGACAGGATTAAATCTGATGATAAACCCGATGATAATGACCGCTATCCCGATGAGGGGCCAGAAATTGACAGCTTGCTGCATATTTTATTTTCCGATAGCTAAATGAGTCTTGTTTAATTTTTTGAAAAAACAGTGTTTTTTAGAAAGCAGTCTTGTTGATAAAGCAATATCGTAGGTTAAAATTGCATTGGTGGTTAAATTATTGTTTGTATGTTATTGAACAACAAATAAAAGGCTATTAATAAATAGATAAATAAAATTTTCCTGTAATTTTAAAAATGTTATCTAGATCACTTATGCGATTATTATTTTTGACATCGAAAATGTGTTGCTATGAGTGAGCTATAATTTGTTTTTTTATTTTGTCATTGTGTCATGGCCTGATGACCACTAGGTTGTATTTATAGAGTCAATTAATAAGCATGTTATAAATTTATATTTGTTATTAATTCATTTTAATTAACCAATTGAATATTAAGTTATTATGTGCATTTTGTGTTATGTATTGTTGATTAATTAAATATTTTCAATTCAAGATATTGCGTGGGTTAAATTTAAAAATTTGTATTAATGGTATATGAATGCCTGATAAATAGAATGATTGCTGCGATTAAATAATTATTTTGATTTTATGATAAAATTATTTTGGAGCGATGTTGGTGGTTTTTTTTGACATATTTTTGTTAGTATTGAATATTTAAGTCTATCTTTTATTGATAAATTAAGAGGTGCTTTAGTTATCTCGATGATGGCTATTATTGTTTTAAATTAGACATATCTAAAATTAACCTTGACTTTAATTAGAAAATAACTCTTCTGTAAAAATGGGGGTTATTTTTTCTATTGTAAATTTAATTTTCTTTAAATAAGAGGTGAATATTTTTGCCGTGCAGGGTTTTTCTTTAAGGAAGAGGAGTGAGTGGTGAATCAGTTTGAATATTATTATCAGTGGGAACTTGATTATTTAAGGCAACTGGCAAAGACAGTCAGTGAAGAGCATGAACATCTCAGGGATTCGTTCATTCGGCGTGATCCTGATGTAGAAAGACTGAATGAAGGTTTTGCGGCGTTGATGGGGCTCCACTTGTACCTGCTTCACCGAATGTTGTTTCATCAAATATTAGTACACAGCTATCAGCTTCAGATGATTTTGCAGAGCTGCTGGAAGCCGATTATAAGAAATTGTCTGATGAACGTGGGTTAGCAACGTTGACTATTGAAATGGATTCTATTCAATCTAAGAATATTAAAATATTTTGGTATTATATGCCAACTGAGGATATCATTTCTCCTCTTCGTTATAAATGGAGTGAGAAACCAATATTAGAAAATGCTATTTATGGCTATGATGATGAAGTAATGCGTAAATGATTTTATAGATAAAAATAAAAGGATTATCTTATGAGTAGAAAATATTCCCTTATGAAGTATATTATTGAAACAGATGTTTTTTCAGAAGCGTATCCTCATGTTATTAACGAAAAACTAGAGAAAATAAATAAAAAAGAAGCAAAAAAATAGCGTGTTTAGAGAGTGTTAATGATACAGAATGTCGCTTAGCTAATAGTTTAAATACTACGAGGCGATTTTATTTATATTTGTATCTTTTGGGTTCAATAATTTCTTTTGTATTGTTTTTGAATAACTATGTAAAAACATGGCATGCAAATGAGGAGGCATATCTTGAAGGGGTGGGTTATGCAAGGAAAGATCATGGAGAGTATTTTTATTTAAATCCAAAATTGCCAGAGTATCAAAAAAAATATGAATATATTGCTCACGATAAGAGTATTTCATTTTTCAAGTATTGAAATATTCGTTATTCAAAAGATATTTTTTATAGTAAGGAACGTACAAGGGAGTCGTTAATAATAGATGCTGGTTTTTTCTCCCTGTATCTTTTATTTATTATTCTTTCTATTTATTTTTTGTTTAAGGTTTGCAGTATTCCACCTTTTATCATAGATAGAGAAAGACAGATTTTTTATACTTGGCATAAAGGAAAAGTGTATGCAGCAAATTATTCCCAATTGGAAGTGTATAATTCTGCTGGTAATTTAGGATTAAAAACGTGTGGATACGATAAAAATAATAATCTTATCAGCTACTTTTATTCACCTAAATTTCCCGGTTTTTTTGATAAAAGGGTAGGTAAAGACTATTTGTTGGCTTTTGTAGCGAAATATTTCCTGCAAGGAAAAGATGCGGTTAGTTCGGTTGATTATAAACGCAGAAAACCTTTTTTCCGGTTACGTGAAGAGCCAAAACCTGTAGATTGGGAATTGCAAGTCGAGAAAATTTTGGCTGAAGTTGAGCGGCTCAGGTCGCATAATATTTCTGTATCGGATGAAAATAAATAGAAAAAATCAAGGTGATGAATTCCTTGGCTTTTCAATGGAGCGTTTAACAACGCTCTATCCCCCTTTTTTGGAAAAATCTTTGTGTTATGTGCTTGGTGTATGGAAAAAGATTTTAAAAGATATGGATGATAAAAAGAATAATAATGTTATTAGATGAGTATATCATTGGGAAAAATCAGCATCATAGAGTTATCGCCCTAACCGATGCTGATGATTTAATTCCCGGTCATTATGCCTGATGTGTTGTCGTTCGTCGTACCCAGAATAAAACCAGTACTAACACTGTCAGTGGCAAACCATGGAATATCAGGATCACGATGGAAGGTGGCAACCAAATGTAGAATGGCGCAACCAGAAGCATACCTATCCCAAACCCTGTCATCTGCAATAATGTCAATAAACTGAAAATCGGCAAGCGCAAGCTTTCCGGTTCACTTTGTGCTCGTGATATCAGGCTAACTTCGGCAATACCATCCCCAATTCCTGCCCAAATGGCAAACAGCATCAGCCAAAATACGGTGCTTTGCTGGAAAGTAAGGATAAATCCTGTCGACATTAACGCAACACCGATAAAGAACAGTTTCTCCATTTTCAATAGGTCGCGACTGCGCAATAGATAGTTCGTCAATCGTGCTCCACTGAATTTTCCGATTGCCCATGTTGCCAGCAACAATCCCATTGTCGTACTGGCATTATCGGGAGTGAGAAGTTTCGAAATGATGGGAAAACCCACGTTATGGGCAGCGCTGCCCAATGTGTCAGCCAGGCTGAGGAATAGCATTCCTGCCAGCATTGGCGCACTGCGTAAGCCAAGGCGTAATTCTCGCCATTCATTACCCAGCTCTCTTGATACTTTTTGCTCGGGTAAGGTGAGGAAACGCAGGGGCATAATCAGGATTGCAGCCAGCAGGTAAGTGAAGATATTGACGGTAAATACCATTTCATAACCGCTGCTTGCGACCAGAAGCCCCGATACAAGGCTGCCGAATACAGCCCCCGTTGCGGCAACAGAGGTCAGCCAGGAGTTTGTTGAGATGCGTTGGGAAGGATGCACCCAGTAGGGTAACTGGCTGTTCAGCCCGATGGCGAACATTGAGTTGCCTAAGCCAATGCCAAAGGCGATCATGGGTAAGATTAACAATTGCTGTGCGACGGGGATCACCAATAGCAGGGACAGCAAAACAACGCGGACGAGATCAAAAAAGACCAACGGCCATCTTCCGGCAAATCGTCTGAAAAATGGTGTTCCGATCAGGCTGGCAATCAGGCCACCCGTAACACGACAGGCGAGAAAAATGCTGACGTGCATAACGCTGTTGCTGAGCAGGTACACATAAGTGGAAAGTGCGACCATATTCAGAAAAGCACCAAAATCGGAAACGAACCGGGCACTGACAATCAATAAGGCATTAAAACTGGAGCAACGTAAATTCAAACTATTTTCCTGGCTTGACATTATTATTAGCTCTTTGGTTGTTCTGGAAGCTGCCGGAAGGTCACCAGCAATAAATCCCGGAATGCCGCATGCGTAAGAGATATTTGCCGAACACCGCTTGCCCGATGATAGAGTTGTTTATCATTGATTGCGAGTGTTTCAAGAAAGTTTTCCATGGCGGTATACAGCAAAGGGGGCGCTTCATCTTCTGTTGCGTGAACTTCTGAAATCACGGGTTCAGTATTGTGGCTTTGAATAAAGTGCATAAAGATCCAATCTTGGCCGTCTTGATGGATCCCTGAAGTCGTCGGGCTTTCTTTACCTTCTTGGGCTTTTATACGAAATAGATGGATATCAATCGCGTAATTGTGCTCTTTAGTGAGTTTCTTATCTAAAATGGCAATATCAGTGACGAGGATATTCTGCATAATGGGATGAGTGATAAATGCCTCATTTGCATAATCGAGCTGATTAACGCCTTGTTTATATTCTATTTTGTAGTTCATGGATGAGTGATATGCAGCGTCTCGATTTAATTGAAGCGGTTGTTCTGCATAAGGGCGATAATAATAGCGAAGAATACGTCTTTCCCGATGAGTGTAATTCTTGAAATTTTCATCCAATACTAATCCATTCCAATGCGCCTTGAATGTGTTCATTGTTTCCGGATCATGGGAAATTAATTTATTGAAATGTGGAATATGGCAATAGTGTTCATTCATTAACTGCGCCGATATGTTTGTAATTTGCATAAGTTGGCACCTTATGGAATAGGAACAATAATGGGTTTAACGTGTTCAATCATTTCTTGATGCAGGGCATGAGCGTGGGATGAGCCATCGACTTTTGCCCAGCATCGGAGTAAGTAATGCTCCTCAGTTTCAGCATTGATATTGTAGTTTGCAGGTTGAGGAATGCACTCGAGTACATGGGGATGGTTTTTCATGTATTCAATATTTTCAATGCCTTGAAAATGCCCGCTTTGTTCGGGATATATGGCTAGCATTGAATAATGCTGTCGGGTTGTGGAGGCGCGATGTTGGGCGAGTCGCAACCGTGCGTCAATATCGGGTTCTTGCAAGAGAATGGAGAGATATAGCTGGTATGGATCTAATCCGGCGATATCACGGAAAGCCGAATTAACAAATAATCCACCAAGGCGGGGATTAATTTCAATGACAACAGGGCCATTGCGGGTCATGCGGAATTCAAGATGCGCAATGGCGTAATTCAGGCCAACCGCTTTGATACATGCGATGGCATAGTCTCTGATTTGTTCTTGCTCTGCCGGAGAAAATGAAACAGGCGGGCAAATCAGTAAGTTTTCCAGAACCGTATTTTCTTTTTCAGTCAGGATAAGTTTTTCATTGATTAATATCGGATGTATTTCATGTTGGCTCATGACACATTCAACCGTTCCTTCGATGCCTTCAAGGTATTCTTCCAATAGCAGGCTCTTTCCAGGATGGTTGATATATTCATTATTACCAGAGATAAAGCATGTTTGTTCTTCTCCTAAAAAATCGAATAAAGCAGAATGTAAATATTGGCTTGTGAATGTCTGGTAATGGGCTTGTAATTCAGGCCAGTCATTGCATTTCTTTATAAAAGCTGAACAAGCACCAAAAGGTGGTTTTGCTATGACAGGATAACCTATCTCTCTGGCTTGCGAAAATAGCTCTTCTTCGTTACTGCAGAGTGCATAGCGTATTGATTTAACTCCTTTTTCTTGCAGTACCTGACGCATTGAGAATTTGTTGTTGCAGGCTGTAATTGAGGCGGAAGATGCATGAGGTAATTTTAATTTCTGGCATGTTTCGGCGACGATACAACCAATTTGACCATTGGAGGATGCATGTCCTGCATGGCAGAAAATAGCCAATAGAATGTACTTTTGTTGTAATGTAATGATGAGTTCTTGTAAAGCTTCTTGCGTTAATGATTCTAGATAGAAAACAGCATCGCTATCAGTGAAAAGGCGTTCTGTATGTTGTCGTCCTCGGAGTGCGGCTGTCAGGCAATTTATTCCCATTTGTTTTGCTGCAATGAAATGAGCTTCCCGATAGTTATAATGAGGAATTTTGGCATCATCAATATCAACAAACAAAATTGAATTTGGTTTCATTGGGTACTCTTAAAATGAATAAGTTTGAAAATTAATTAAGTAACATGCTAAGAAAATCAGGGATAACCTAGTTATCCAGCCATTCGCATTGCTCGTTTTTCCAGTTGGTAAAGCGGTAATAACGCCTGCCATTGATGGTTTCGAAATAAGGCATTTCTTCTGCATTGGTAAATAAAGGTACGGTGAATTTGCCTTTCATATGGGGAAGGACATATTCCGGCAAGGCAATATTGGAAACGCGGCGTTTTAGTTTGCTCATAATGGCAATGGCATCATTGATTGAGGCTTTATATTCTGAAGAGCCGGGAGAGAAGGGCATGAAATGGTAGAGATAATAAGGTTTCACCCCCATCCGGTATAGGTCGATAAACAGTTTATGGAGCGTTTCTTCATTGTCATTGATGCCACGCAAGAAAGGCATATTGGAAAACACAATGGGAACGACACTCTGGATGCGGCGAACCGCGTTTTGGAATTCGTTGCTTAATTCGAGTGGATGGCAAACATGAACACCAAAGGCGTTAACACGGTGTTTTTTCAGCGTTTCGATGAGGGCATCGGTAATGCGGTAAGGGTTGAATGTCAACGCCCGGGAATGAACGCGGATGAGCAGATCTTCTCTGATTTCCCTGATGGCCGCCAACGATTCATCCAGCTTGTTATCGGTCAGCATTAAAGGGTCACCGCCGCTTAAGATCACTTCTTCTACTGATGGCGTGTTTTTGATGTATTCGAGGGATTGCTGAAAGGAAGTACGGCCGGCATTTGATTTATCTGAATTGACCTTTAATGTACGTAGCGCCTCAAAACAAAATTGGCAGTAGGAGTTACAGGCATTGACCATGCGTAAAATCACGCGGTTGTCATATTTATGCTGGCAAATGGGGGTTTTCATCTCCTCATTGAGTTCCCAGTTCTCGGATTCGCCATCATACCCATTAAGCTCTTCTTCTCGCCAGAATGGAACGACTTGCCGCCAGAGAGGGCTTGTCGTGATATCGTCAGATTGTTTAGTGGCCAGAATTTTACTGAGGTAATAGGGCGTAATTTGCATTTTCTGGCCCTGCAAATTCTGTTGAATGCGTCGGGCTATTTCATCACTCCACCCTCCACAGGCAGTACGTAGTGATCCTTCATCACGTAATGCGTTTTTTTGCTGCCAACGCCAATCAGTCCAATTTTTGTTAAATTCAGGAAAGAATTGTTGTGAATCGGGGAGGACATGAATAATATCCATGATGGTTCCTTAATTTAATGATATTTGAAATTTATTATTACTTGTAATATTGTGAGGTAATGAATAAAAACAGTTATTATTATTGTGATTACTTTAATTCATATAATGTATTTGATTTGAGAGATAACAGGGTGTTTTCAAATATTGATGCATCAAATATTGATAATGAATATTAGTTTTTTGAAAGTGTTTTGAGATGAACTTTATATCAAAAAAAGATATTAAGAAGAGAAAGTTTGAAGGAACAAGAGTAGGTATAAGGGAAAGTGAATGTGTGTTAAAAAAGAATATATATCAATTGTAATAGGTTATTTTGAATTGTAAGCACTGTGACTTTTCTTTCAGCGGATTCTAAGTCATCTATATTTTTAATACCTAACTTATTTATCAAAGTTGATGAACCTTGATAACAATAATGATCATTTGTTGCATCATATTTATCCATAACTCACCTGTTTCGATATTCTTCTAAAACACTTTGTAGTGAAGTAGACTCATCTGGAATAGTTAACTCTATACCTTCTAGCCTTGAGCTATCACAAAATTTCTTCATCTTATTATTTTCATAATATTCATGCGGATCAAAAGGTTTTGTTTTAACCAGAGTGATAATGTTAGTTAATGTCAACTCAAGGGCATTCCAACTTCTGGTTTTTATCTTTATTTTAAGTATTTTTGATATGTATTTTTTAGACTCAGTAAATGTTTTTCCTTCATAGATGGATGTAATGTTTTTTTTAAATGAACGAATAAAATCATTAATGGCGGATATTTTATCATAAAGAGAGTTCCATCCACTCACTCCGAGTTTAATATTAAGTTCACTTTCTATATATCTTTTTGTTTCATAATAAGATCCTAATGATCTTAATTCATCGACATTTTTTACTTTAAAAATTGCATTTAATTTCATGTTAAATTACCAATAGTTTGCAATACAGCTTAGAGTCTTACTATATCGTTTTTTTAGAAGCAAATAAAGCTTAAAATAAAATTATAACCAATTGAAAAATAATGAATAATAACTTCTGATTGTGTTGGGTAGTAATCACAACTTGGCCATTTTTGTAATATTTATCCATCGTTATATCTTCATCAACTCAATGAATGTTGAAAAAACGCATTTAAACAAAAATTCAAGAAAGGAATACTCCTTCAAAGCAATAAGTAATGTGTTCGTTTAAAATGGCTAACAGAGATATATTTATATTTTTGTGGAGAGAATGTTTTCTTTGAGAAGTTATTTTTAGCGGTTTATTCATTGCCTGTTCCTCCCCAAAGCGGTTTTTGGTGTTCACCAAGGCTTTGTGTTTGGAACAGGCACTTCATTAATTTCTTATCAAGATATAAGGCTACTTAGCCAAGTATTTCTCGATACTGTTTTGGATACCAGCTGCATCCAAGCCTAAATCAGCATGCAGTTCTTGCTGTGTTCCTTGTGGGATAAAATAGTCCGGTAAGCCAAGGTTCAATACAGGAACTGGCTGTTTTTCCTGCATCAGAAGTTCGTTCACACCACTTCCTGCTCCGCCCATAATGGCATTTTCTTCCAAAGTGACCAGCAAATCGTGGCTGGCTGCCATTTCAAGCGTCAGTTCTTTATCCAGTGGTTTGACAAAACGCATGTCAATAACCGTTGCATTCAGATTCTCAGCCGCTTGTAGTGCGTAAGGAAGCAAGGTACCAAAGTTCAGGATCGCAATTTTTTCTCCCTTCCGACGGATCAGGCCTTTGCCAATTGGCAATGCTTCCAGTGGTTGAAGCGCCTCACCTGTTCCTGCGCCGCGCGGGTAACGGACGGCTGTAGGGCCGGATTGATAATGATGCCCGGTGTGCAGCATTTGGCGACACTCGTTTTCATCGCTGGGTGCCATAATAACCAGATTCGGGATACAGCGCAGGAACGAGAGATCAAATGCGCCTTGGTGGGTTTGCCCATCTGAGCCGACAATGCCGCCACGATCGATGGCAAATAACACGGGCAAGTTCTGGATGGCGATATCGTGGATCACCTGATCATAACCGCGTTGCAAGAAGGTGGAGTAGATGGCGACAATCGGTTTGTAGCCACCAATAGCCAAGCCCGCGGCGAAGGTGACGGAATGCTGCTCAGCAATCGCGACATCAAAATATTGCTCAGGATATTCACGGGAGAAGCGTACCATGCCAGAACCTTCCCGCATGGCAGGCGTAATTGCCATCAGTTTTTTGTCCTGGGCGGCTTCTTCACATAGCCAGTCACCGAAGATCTTAGAAAAGGTTGGGCGGGTATCTGCACTTTTGGGAAGCGAGCCGGTGGCCGGATCGAATTTTGGTACGGCATGCCAGCTGATGGGATCTTTTTCCGCAGGCGCATAGCCACGGCCTTTTTTGGTCATGATATGCAAGAACTGTGGCCCTTTCAGTTCCCGCATATTTTTCAAGGTTTGGGTTAATGCGAGTACGTCATGACCATCAATGGGGCCAATGTAGTTAAAACCGAGCTCTTCAAACAATGTTCCGGGAACAACCATGCCCTTGAGGTGCTCTTCGGTTTTTTTCAGCAACTCTTTGATAGGGGGAAGGTTAGAGAAGACTTTTTTGCCGCCTTCACGCAAGGTGGTATAAAGTTTGCCGGATAGCAGTTGTGCCAGATGATTATTCAATGCCCCGACGTTTTCAGAAATGGACATTTCATTGTCATTGAGGATCACCAGCATATCGGGATCGATATCTCCCGCGTGGTTCATCGCTTCGAAAGCCATGCCGGCGGTGATGGCGCCATCACCGATGACACAGACTGTTTTGCGGCCTTTGTTTTCATGCTTTGCCGCGATTGCCATGCCTAAACCCGCGCTGATTGAGGTGGATGAGTGACCGACACACAAGGTGTCATATTCACTTTCATCCCGCCACGGAAAAGGGTGAAGCCCGTTCTTTTGACGAATGGTATTAATGCGGTCGCGGCGTCCAGTCAAAATTTTGTGTGGATAAGCTTGGTGACCAACATCCCAGACTAAATTGTCAAAAGGGGTTTTATAAACATAGTGAAGTGCGACAGTCAGCTCGATTGTGCCAAGTCCGGAAGCAAAGTGACCACTGGAACGGCTAACACTGTTCAGCAAAAATTGACGCAGTTCATCGCATAACTTTGGCAAAGTGTCTTTAGGTAGCAGGCGAAGCTCTTCTGGGGTTTCTGCCAATGCCAATGTTGGATATTTCGCTATATCAATGCTCATGCTATGCCTGTATAAAATGCTATATACCCTTTATCTTGAAATCTGGTGGGTATACCCGTCTTAAGTTGAATATTAAGAACCCGTTATTATCGAAGTGTAATTTCTGGGTTCATCCCATGAGATACATTTATTGATTATTGGGTTTATATAATTGATGCTACACCAAAGTGGTATTTAACCCTTTTGTCTTTCAAGCGGCAGATTTGCGGGTTGCCGGGCAAATGCTTTCCCTTATCACCGCGCTGTCACTTGTCATCCATGGGGTATATACCTGTTGTTTTGCAAATTTCAGCTGATTTTTTCAGCTATTTCTTTCAATAATGAAACCAGCCAGTCTTTTTAACGTCGTGGTGTTATACGATTTTTTATCCAGCTCTGCGAGTGCTGCTATTGCTTCTTCGTACAGATCTCTGGCTTTTTGCTGGGCTTGTTCCAATCCCAGCAGGGCAGGGTAAGTGTTTTTGCCAAGCTGTTGATCGTTACCCTGACGTTTACCAATAATTTCAGTATTGCCAATGACATCTAGAATATCATCATGTACCTGAAATGCGAGGCCGATGGCTTGAGTATATTGATCCAGCAACGGTATCACGTCATGACCACGTTGCCCGGCACTGTAAGCACCCAGTCTGGCAGCTGCACGTATTAATGCCCCGGTTTTGTGCTGGTGAATTTGTTCCAGAGCGTCAAGATCGATTTGTTTACCCTCGGCTTGCAAATCCAATGACTGACCGCCGCACATGCCGGCAAAGCCGCTGGCACTTGCCAGTTCTGCAATCATAGTGAGACGGTCCGATAAAGCGACATCAGGCATGTCTTGTTTAGCCAGAAGCTCAAAGGCCAGTGACTGTAATGCGTCTCCCGCTAAGATGGCCTGACTTTCGCCAAATTTTATATGACAAGTCGGTTGACCACGACGTAAATCGTCATTATCCATTGCCGGTAAGTCATCATGAATCAGTGAATAAGCATGGATACATTCCAGCGCAAGGGCTGCGGCATCAAGGCTCTTTCGGGAAAGGCCAAACAATTCGCCTACACTGTAAACTAAAAATGGGCGCAGCCGTTTTCCGCCCAATATAGCCCCATGCTGCATTGCTATGCCTAATGGACTGTCTAAAAAGGGTAATGAAGAGAATATTTCTATCAGTTTGCCATTGATATGTTGTTGGCAGTTGATCAGCATCTCTTCAAAAGGAATTTCATATTGTTCAGGCATAAATTTACTCAGATTCAGACGAAAATTCATCAAGTGATGACTGTGCATCATGGTTCAATAAAATCTGTACTCGCTGTTCCGCCTGCTGAAGCGTTTTTTGCCCTTGTCTTGCAAGCTGAATACCACGTTCAAATTCATTGAGTGCATCTTCTAGTGGGAGTTCCCCTGATTCCAGCCGAATAACAATGTCTTCCAGCTCTTTCAGAGAAGTTTCAAATGCTGGGGCCTGTCCGGTTTCTGATGTTTGATTTGCTTTAGACATAATGACTTAACTTATGGTTATTTAACGAATTACAGCAAAGCAAGTTCGTTGCAGAATTGCAGAGTACCCTACTACACCAAGAAAAATAAATCATGTGTTACCGCTGTTTTTTTACAGGCGATATAATGAGATGATGTTATACTCTGCGACCTATCCAACTGAACACTTATGAATCATCATTGATATTGTTTGTGATGGTTCAACATTGAATGACTACTATATCTTACTATGAAGTTTATCATTAAATTATTCCCAGAAATTACGATCAAGAGTCAGACCGTCCGATTACGCTTTATTAAAATACTTGCCAGCAATATTCGCAACGTACTTAAAACACTTGGAGAGGGCATTGCTGTTGTTCGCCATTGGGATAATATCGAAGTTCGGGTTAAAGATGATAATCTCGGTGCAGAAATTTGTGATGCACTGACACGTATTCCGGGAATTCATCATATCCTGCAAGTAGAAGAGCGAGATTTTCGTGACTTGCATCATATCTTTGAACAAACTTTTGAAACGTATGGCCATTTATTGCATGGCAAAACGTTTTGTGTCCGGGCGAAGCGTCGTGGAAAACACAGTTTTACCTCCAACGAAGTTGAGCGCTATGTTGGCGGTGGTCTGAACCAGCATATTGAATCCGCCAAAGTAAAACTGACCAAACCCGATGTGACGGTAAATTTGGAAATTGATCAGGATACACTGATTCTGGTCAAGGCCCGTCATGAAGGCATTGGCGGGTTTCCAATCGGGACTCAGGAAGATGTGTTGTCGCTGATTTCCGGGGGATTTGACTCCGGTGTATCCAGCTATATGCTGATGCGCCGTGGCTGCCGTGTGCATTACTGCTTCTTTAATCTGGGTGGTTCTGCCCATGAAATCGGCGTGAAACAGGTTGCGCATTATTTGTGGAATCGGTTTGGCAGCTCGCATAAAGTTCGGTTTGTTGCCGTTGATTTTGAACCTGTCGTCGCTGAGATTTTAGAAAAAATTGATGATGGTCAGATGGGGGTTGTACTGAAACGTATGATGGTTCGGGCATCATCCCAAATTGCTGAGCGTTACGGGGTTCAGGCCATTGTCACTGGTGAAGCGTTGGGGCAGGTATCCAGCCAGACTCTGACGAACCTGAGATTGATTGATAATGCCTCTGATACGTTGATCCTCCGTCCTCTGATTTCTCATGATAAAGAACACATCATTAAGTTGGCCCGTGAGATCGGTACAGAGGATTTCGCTCGTACTATGCCAGAATTCTGTGGTGTGATTTCCAAAAGCCCGACAGTCAAAGCAGTTAAAGCCAAAATCGAAGCTGAAGAGAGCAATTTTGATTTCGAGATCTTGGATCGCGTTGTCAGGGAAGCTAAGAATCTGGATATTCGTGAGATTGCAGAGCAGGCGAGTGAACAGGTGGTCGAAGTCGAAACGGTCACTGAATTTGCTGCGGATAATGTGCTGTTGGATATTCGATCTCCCGACGAGCAAGATGATCGTCCGTTAAGTATGGATGGTGTTGAGATCCATTCGTTGCCTTTCTATAAATTGGGTACTCAGTTTGGTGATCTGCCAAAAGAGAAAACCTATTTACTCTATTGTGAACGTGGCGTGATGAGCCGTTTACAAGCTCTGTATCTGCGTGAGCAGGGTTTTAAAAATGTGAAGGTTTATCGCCCATAATTTGAAACAAAAATATCGGGCCACTTACGCTGGAATAATAAGCGGCCCGGTATTTGATGAGGCGATTACTGAAGATTTTGGTAATTATTCACACCGGGAGGTAAAACAAGTTGAGCTGCAACTTCTGCCGCTTTTTCTTTCCCCTCCAGCAGTTCAATCAGCTTCAGGGCAAAATCAAAAGCTGTGGCAGGCCCCTGACTCGTCAATAAATTAACCCTTTCATCGAAGTAGACGCGTTTATCGATCCATTTCTCGGGGGCAATTTTATCCCGCATACTCGGGTAGCCAGTCATATTTCCGACAGGGAAAAGTTGGTGATGCTCCAGTACAACTGCGGGAGATGCGCAGATGGCTGCGATGATTTTCCCTTGGCTTTGTGCGATACGGATTTTTTCTACTACTAATAGGCTGTCACGAAAACATTCTGCACCTTTTATGCCACCGGGTAGGATAATAGCATCGAATTCTTCGTCAACGACATTCACCAAAGGAACATCAGCAACGATTTTAACGCCACGTGAGCAAATCAAGGTGAGGTTTCCATCGGCTTCGGTACTGGCAATGGTCACATTAATTCCGGCTCTGACAAGCAAATCAATGGTAGTTACCGCTTCTGTTTCTTCACTGCCGTGGGCCAGAAAAATGAGGGCTGAAGCACTCATATTCTTCCTCCTTACGTTTAATTTTTTGATAAACAATCGTATTTTCTGAAATTGTCAGTCCATGGATACGAGCTTTGCGTATTAAAAAACCGGTAATGTAGTCAATTTCTGTGTGTCTTTGTGCCTGTATATCTTGCAGCATAGATGAATAGTTTTCAGATGATTGTTCAATCACATTCATGACGTAATTAATGAGAGCCTGTTTGGTTGTATGGATACCTTCATGTTTCATAACATCATGTATTTCATGACACAATTGCTGAATTTGCTGATAGTGGTTTTTTAATTCACCATTTTTACAATCATATATGGCGGTGAGTGGGTTAATGACGCAATTGACAGCCAGCTTCATCCAGCTGACAGGATATATTTCATTATGCCATGCAACATCAGGCAAGGCATTGTGCAAAATATCAGCTAATCCGCTGAGGTTATCTGCATTCGGTGTCAGTGAGCCAATATGAGTGATGCCCTGTGCTTTGTGATACACAAGGTCATTTTGTTGATAGGCACCTTGCGTGGTAACACCCAGTAAGAGAGGATTAGGCAATGGTAGAAATTCGTCTCGTGCTCCCATCCCATTCTGTATCAACAAAATGGGGCAACGAGGTGACATTTTAGGGGTAAGTTCATTAATGGCATCTGAAGTTTGCCATGCTTTTAAGCACACAAGGAGTAACTCGCTTTCAGCGAGATGTTTTTCATCATTAGCCAGAATTGGTTGATGAAATAATGTTTCCTTGCCATTAAGATTTTCTATCTGGACAGAGATAGATGGTTGCGGAACTCTAAGCCATCCCTGAATTCTATGCCCTTGCTGGAATAATGCAGCAAGCCACAATTTACCGATAGCGCCGCAGCCAAGAACGGTTATTTTCATATCTCCTCCTTGAAGGACACTTTCATGAGTAAACCTCGGTTTGTCTTTATAACGCAGAATGGTCACAAAACCGGATAAATTTTCACAGTTCACTCAGGCTCCTGAGTATAGATCTTTTGCCAATAATGGAAAGCGGTTATCATGCCGATTTGTTGATTAGCTGGAGGTGACAGGTAATGCCATCATTTGATATTGTTTCAGAAGTTGATATGCAGGAAGTACGTAATGCGGTCGAAAACGCACAGAGAGAATTAACCAACCGTTGGGATTTTCGTAATGTCAGCGCAAGTTTTGAATTAAACGAAAAGAATGAGTCCGTCAAAATAGCGAGTGAATCTGATTTTCAGGTCAATCAATTAGTTGATATTCTTCGTGAAAAATTCTCTAAGCGTGGAATTGATGGCTCAGTGCTTAATATTCCTGAAAATATGGTTCATAGTGGTAAAACATACAGTGTAGAAGCGACGCTGCTGCAAGGTATTGATACGCCATTAGCTAAAAAAATTGTGAAGCTCATTAAAGACAGCAAGCTGAAAGTGCAGGCTCAGATCCAGGGTGAGCAAGTTCGGGTAACAGGTAAAGCGCGTGATGATTTGCAAAGTGTTATCTCATTGGTTCGTGGGGCAGAATTAGGCCAGCCTTTCCAGTTCACTAATTTCCGCGATTAATGACAGTAGTTTTTAATACTGCTTTTCAAATCAGGACTGAAAAATCAGAAGCTATAGATTTATTCAGTAGGAGAGGGGAAACTCCCCTCTCTTTAATTTGTTTCTTATTCATTAATCTTATTCAGATTAATTAGTGTATCTGTATTGTATGAAATGGTGTTTTTTATTTGATTTTTCATGTGCTTTGAATTAAATGTAATGACTAAATATATAAAGTTATTATATTTTAATTGCAGTTTTTTATTTTGTTTTTCTTATGGTATGTGTTTCATAACATACTAATTATAAATGATGATGTATTAAATGAAAACGATGTCAGTTAAATTGTTTTTTGAAGTTGTAAGGTCAGACATGTAATTCTAATTTTAATTTTAAAAAGGAAAGTATATGTCAAAGATAACAAAACCAGACAAACTGACATGTGAATCATATTGTTTAGATCGTTTTAATCCGGCAACTGAAACAACAAAGTTCAGTTATACCTCAGGAAGGGTTGCTCTGCCCGTCTATAATAAATATAACGTTAAAAATAAACCTAAAGTAATAGGTTATTATACCGATTGGTCTCAATATGACGGACGGTTGCAAGGTCATCAACTTCCTCAGGCCCGTGGGAGGGGAATTGATCTACAGCATTTGTTAGACAATCCTTTTGCCTATGATAAGTTGATTATCGGCTTTTGTGGAATACTCGGTGACAAAGGTGATAAAGGCCATGTTATTTCTCTGGCTGCTCCAAAATTCGGCCGGCACAGTAAAGGTGAAGTGACATTTACTGATGAATGGGGAGATTGTCAATCTTACGTTAACTGTACTTTCCCAGTCTGGAAAGATATTAAAATGCCCAGAGACTTCAATCAAGAGAAGTCCATGGGTGTATTGGGGGGATTGGCGAAAGTACAGAGTGCCGCAAAAGCAATGGGTCATGATCTGGCGATATCATTCAGTGTTGGTGGGTGGACCATGAGTAATGGATTTTACAAAATGGTCAGAGATAACCAATTAAAATCCAGATTTATTTCCAGCCTGTTGGATATTTTTAAGCGTTTCCCGATGTTTACTGAAGTCGATATCGATTGGGAATATCCCGGAGCACCCGGAAATAGTAATCCATATGATGATGAAGATGGCAACTATTATATTAGTTTGATCCGGGATTTATCCGCAGAATTCAAGAAAGCAGGGCGATCTGATATTAAAATAAGTATCGCTTGCTCGGCAGTTCCTGACATTATGGCGAAATCGAAAATACCTGAATTATTAAATGCAGGGCTATACGGCATTAACGTCATGACGTACGATTTTTTTGGAACTCCATGGGCAAATAAATTGATGCATCATACCAATCTTCGCCGTTATCCTGATAGTGAAAATAGTGTGGAGAAAGCCGTTGAGTATCTATTGAGTGTAGGTGTTCCATCTCAGGCGATTAATATTGGTTATGCAGGATATTCTCGTAATGCAAAACAAGCGGATATAACGAGTTATTCTCCCTTATCAGGCAGCTATTCTTCGGGAATAAATACGACAACCGGAACATTTGAGTCAGGTACAACGGAATGGTATGACACAATATATAATTATCTTGATTTAGAGTCTCAAACAGATAGAAATTATTTTACGCTTTATACTGATGAAACAGCAGATGCAGATTATCTGTATAATCCGTATAACAAACTATTTTTATCAATCGATACACCACGTACAGTAAAAGCGAAAACAAAATATGTGTTGGAAAAAAATCTGGGTGGAATTTTTACCTGGACAGCGGACCAAGACAATGGGTTATTGCTGAATGCCGCTCGTGAAGGCCTGGAATGCCCATTATTGATTAGGAAGATCGATATGGAACCTTTTTATTACAAAGGAAAAACAAATAAATAATACGCTTTAATGCCAGAAAGTACGGTATTGGTAAGATGGCCTATTACCGTACTTTCTGGGAAGCCTTACAGCAGAGCAGTTACTGATGCGATAGTATAATTTTCTCTAATTGTTCCCGATTGGTTAATTTAGTGTCGACCTTGATGTACGCGCTGAATTCTTCTGGTGCGATGGAAACTTCTTTTATACCGGGTTGTGCCAAGATATCTTTTTTCAATAGATCAGGATCACTCAATTGATTAGGTAAAGTAATTCTGATGCTGCTGACATATGGGGGCTGCCGTAATGTCAGGCTGAGAATAAACCAAAATGCTGTCAGTACGATGCCTCCCATGAAGACCAACGCTGCCCCCTGTAATTCATAGAGCATCCCACCAAGAAAACCGCCTAAAGCAACTCCAAGGAATTGGCTGGTCGAATAGATGCCCATGGCGGTACCTTTATAGCCAGCAGGGGCTTCCTTACTGATAAGTGAAGGTAAAATAGCTTCCAGTATATTAAATGCAAGGAAGAAGATTTGAATGCCGATAAAAATGCCCCAAAGATGTGACTCTTGTGACCATAAGACAGTCTCAGCAGCAAATAGCATAGCAATGCAAAGTAAAAACACCTGTTTCATGCGGCGTTTAGTTTCTGCATAAATAATAAAAGGTAAAACAGCAACAAACGAGATAAGTGTGGTAATTAAATACACTTTCCAGTGTTTTTCTGGAGGAAAACCGACTTTCTCCATGATGAGGGGGAGGGCAACAAAACTCGACATCAATAAAGTATGCAGGCTAAGAATCCCGAAGTTGAGTTTCAATAATTGGGGATTAGAGAGGACATGCTTGAAGCTGCCTCGGACGATCCCTGATTCACGGTTCAGCACATGTTTATGGGTATTTGGTACAGCAAATAATGTGATTAAAATTCCACAGCCTGCGAAGATGGCAATTGCGCTAAATAGACCATTTAAACCAATTTTGTGAGTAATAATAGGGCCAACAACAATAGCAAAAGCAAATGTAATGCCAAAGCTGATGCCAATAAATGCCATGGCTTTTGTACGATTCTGTTCTCGGGTCAGGTCAGAAAGCAGAGCCATGATTGCCGCTGATATTGCTCCCGCACCTTGCAAGGCACGCCCGATGATGATCCCCCATATGGAATCACTTAAGGCGGCAATGATACTGCCTAATGCGAAAATAAGCAGCCCGCCGATAATTAAAGGTTTTCGACCAATTTTATCTGAAAGTAGCCCAAATGGAATTTGGAATATTGCTTGTGTTAAACCGTAGATACCAATGGCGATCCCTATTAGTGCTTCGGTTGCATCATGCAATTCCAAGCCATAGGTCGTCAGAACGGGCAGGACCATGAACATGCCTAACATGCGCAGAGAGAAAACAGAGCCTAAGCCCCATGTCGCTCGAAGTTCAAGCGGGGTCATTTTATTATCGTTCATGGATACCTCAAAAAATCTGATATGACATTCCACTCGGATGGAGGCAAACGACAAATGTGTCTGTCACCGTCAGTTGTCATTGAATAGAGATAAGAGAAAGGAAAATATGACAGGCCGAGGCCTGCCATAGGATATTACCAGACGTAAGTCAGAAGGCTTTCTGGTGATGCTGATGAATCTACAGACATCATCACGCTCAATGACATAATAGCGATGATAGAAAACATAAATAACTTACGGGCCCAAATACGATCATCAGAGGTTTTATAACCTGATAATGCCATACCCAGCCACCAGAGACTGACTACTGCTGCTACGACGAGGTATTTATAACCGGCATAGCCACTGATAGTCAGCATCAGGGTAGCAACCATAAAGGCCAGAATGTACAAAGTGATGTGGTTTTTCGCGACGGAAATACCTTTAATCACCGGCAATACTGGAATATTGGCGGCCTGATAATCTTTGAACCGAAAAATAGCAATGGCGTAAGAGTGAGGCATTTGCCACAAGCTGAAGATCAGCAATAAGATCAGCGCACCTGCATCAAAATGCCCTGTTACTGCGCAGTAGCCAATAACGGGAGGAGCTGCACCTGACAAGCTACCAACCAGCGTGCCATAAACAGATTTCCTTTTCATGTAGAGGCTATAAACCCCGACATAAATGATAAATCCGATAAACGCTAACCACATTGCTAAGGCATTGGCTGCTACATAGAGCAGCACCATGCCAGCAATACCTAACACTGAGGCGTAAATCAGGCTGATTTTCGGATCGATAAGCCCTTTCACAAGGACCCTTTCTTTCGTTCTTTCCATGATACAGTCGATATCGCGGTCGATATAGTTGTTGAATACACAACCTGATGCTACCACCAGCGATACCCCGACCATCGTTGCAAAGAATAAGGGGTAATCTATTACTCCCTTGGAAGCGAGTAGAAAACCACCAATCACAGAAATTAGATTTCCGAAAATAATTCCTGGTTTGGTCACTTGCAGGTATTGCTTAATCATGCAACTCAACCCTTAATCAACCATCATATTGATGTTCAGGTTGTACATAATCCACAGGGAGCCAACAACTACGATAGCGATGACGAGTAATGTGAATAATAAAGCAACGAGATTCCAACGCTCTTCAGACGAAGTATTCATATGCAGGAAGCAGATGAAATGAACAAAGATCTGAACAACAGCCATTGCGATTACTGTTAACAGGATGGTGCTGTGCGAAGCGGTGTTTTCCATTACCATCCAGAATGGGATCACGGTCAGTATAACTGACAGTACAAAACCAATCATGTAGGTTTTGAAACTACCGTGGCTGGCGCCAGTATGAGAAGTATTTGGATGACTCATCACATCGCTCCCATCAGATAAACGACAGTAAATACACAGATCCATACAACGTCTAAGAAGTGCCAGAACAAGCTCAGGCAGTTAAGACGAGTACGGTTCACCTCGGTTAAACCACGGCGTGCAACCTGAACCATCAGAACGATAATCCAAATCAGGCCGAAGGTGACGTGTAAGCCGTGCGTCGCAACCAGTGCAAAGAAAGAAGACAGGAATGCACTACGATCCGGACCAAAACCTTCAGAAATCAGTTTATGGAATTCATAGACTTCCATTGAAACGAAGCCCAGGCCAAGCAAGAAGGTAATGAACAGCCACAGGTTGACCTGAGCAGCTTTACCTTTATTCATGCACAGCATGGCGAAACCATAGGTAATACTACTGAACAACAGTAAGAAGGTTTCGACCAAAACAAAAGGCAGTTCAAAAATCTCTTTACCTGTTGGGCCGCCAGCAGTGCCGTTAACCAGCACTGCATAGGTAGCGAACAGACTTGCAAACAGAACCAAGTCACTCATCAGGTAGATCCAGAAACCAAATACTTTGTTGGCTCCTGCATCGTGATGCCCATGATCATCATGGGCGGCTGTATTATTAAGGGTTTGAGTCGACATTATTTCACACCTGCCTTTCTCAGTTCTTCGTAACGCTGATTTTCAACTTTCTCGACTTCAGCTACTGGGACGTAGTAATCAACATTTTCATCGAAGCTTTTCACGATGCAGCTGATAACGATACCAGCAAAGCTGCCAATAGCCATCCACCAGATATGCCAGATCAAAGCAAAGCCTAATATCAGACAGAATGCACTGATGACCACGCCAGCTGCGGTATTTCTAGGCATATGAATCTCTTCATATTTAGCAGGGCGCTTATATTCGATACCTTTTTCTTTCATATCCCACCACGCATCACGAGTCTGAATGTGTGGAACTTCAGCAAAGTTATAGAATGGAGGCGGAGATGAAGTTGACCATTCCAGAGTACGAGCACCCCATGGATCACCTGTCAAGTCACGGTTTTGTTCACGGTCACGGATACTGACGTAGAACTGGATAACCTGGCACAGAATGCCTAAAGCAATCAAGACGACACCACCTGCTGCAACAACCAGCAATGGGTGGAATTCTGGGTTGATATTTTGGCTCAGGCGACGGGTCATACCCATGAAGCCAAGCGCGTATAGCGGCATAAAGGCAACGAAGAAACCCGTGATCCAGAACCAAAATGCACGAACACCCCATTTTTCGTTCAGGGTGAAACCAAACGCTTTCGGGAACCAGTAAGTTGTACCTGCGAAGCAACCGAATACCACACCGCCGATGATGACGTTATGGAAGTGAGCAATCAGGAACAAACTGTTGTGCAGAACGAAGTTTGCACCCGGTACTGCCAGCAGAACACCTGTCATACCACCAATGGAGAAAGTGACCAGGAAGCCAACCGTCCACAGCATTGGGGTTTTGAATTCGATGCGACCACGATACATGGTGAACAACCAGTTGAAGATCTTAACCCCGGTTGGGATAGAGATAATCATCGTGGCGATACCAAAGAAAGCGTTGACGTTCGCGCCGGAACCCATGGTAAAGAAGTGGTGCAACCATACGATGAACGACAGGATAGTGATAACGATTGTCGCCCACACCAGTGAGGTATAACCAAACAGGCGTTTTTTCGAGAATGTTGCAGTAACTTCAGAGAAGATACCAAAGACAGGCAGGACCAGAATATAAACTTCAGGGTGACCCCAAGCCCAAATCAGGTTGATGTACATCATCATGTTGCCGCCCATATCGTTGGTAAAGAAATGGGTGCCCAGATAACGGTCCAGAGTTAACAGTGCAATAGTCACTGTTAAGATTGGGAATGCAGCGATGATAAGTACGTTGGTGCACAATGAAGCCCATGTAAAGACAGGCAGTTTCATCATGGACATGCCTGGCGCACGCATGCGCAGGATGGTCACGAAGAAGTTAACACCTGTCAGCAATGTTCCGACACCGGAAAGCTGTAGACTCCATATCCAGTAATCGACCCCTACCCCCGGATTGTACTCCAGACCGGACAGAGGCGGATACGCCAACCAACCTGTTTGTGCGAATTCACCAATTCCCAGAGAAATGTTGATCAGTGCGACACCGACAACAAACAGCCAGAAGCTTAAAGAGTTCAAGAATGGGAAGGCAACGTCGCGCGCACCGATTTGCAGCGGAACAACGATGTTCATCAGACCGACAACAAAAGGCATCGCCATGAAGAAAATCATGATAACGCCGTGAGCGGTAAAGATCTGATCATAATGGTGCGGAGGCAGGAAGCCTGCATCATCGATACCTGCGGAAGCAATAGCTTGCTGTCCACGCATCATGATGGCATCAGCAAAGCCACGAAGCATCATGACCATAGCAACGACGATGTACATGACACCAATTTTTTTATGGTCAACGCTGGTTAACCATTCACTCCAGAGCCATTTCCATTTACGGAAATAGGTTAAGGTGCCAACAACGGCCAGCCCCCCAAGCAGAATCCCAAGCAATGTCACCACAATAATGGGTTCATGCAATGGGATTGCATCCAGTGTTAATTTTCCCCACATGCCTTTATTCCTCAACACCTGCATGAGCCGGCTGACTCATATGCATATTATGACCCGTAGCTTCACCATGTTCTGTTTTACTATGGCTTGGTACACCAAACATACCACCATGGCCCATTTCACCCATGAATTTGGCGATATCTTCTTGGAACAGATTTGGTTTCACTGTTTTGAAGTGCTCAACAGGATTGTTTTCGCTAGGTTTAGCCAACGCATTGAATTTTTCTGTGGTATCCAGGGATTTCTCAGATGCTTGTACTTTCTTCACCCAATTTTCAAAATCTGCGCGATTTTCAGTTGCGGTTGCCGTGAATTTCATGCCTGAGAAGCCATGACCACTGTAACTTGCTGAGAAGCCATCGTATTTGCCCGCAGAATTAGCAATTAAGTGCAGTTTGGTTTGCATACCTGGCATTGCATAAATCTGACCACCTAACTGTGGGATGAAGAATGAGTTCATCACAGAGTCTGAAGTGATCTTGAAGTTAATTGGCACATCTTTAGGGAATACGACTTCATTGACGGTTGCAATACCCTGTTCCGGATAGATAAACAGCCATTTCCAATCAAGGGAAATCACTTCTATCGTGACCGGTTTTACATCACTGTCCAATGGCTTATATGGATCGAGTTCATGGGTCGTTTTCCATGTAATGCTCGCCAGGACGATGATAATCAGGATAGGCACAGTCCAGACCACAAGCTCAATTTTATTTGAGTGTGCCCAGTTCGGACGGTAAGTTGCAGATTTATTGGCTTCTCGGTAACGAACAGCAAAAATAATTGCCATTACGATAGCCGGAATAACAACGATCAGCATCAAGCCAAACGCAGTTAGTATCAGCGTTTTTTGCTCAGCGCCGATCGCCCCTTTGGGATTCATCAATACCATATCGCAACCACTTAGCATTAAAGTGGCTGCGAGTAGTGACGATAACCCAATAGTTTTTTTGTATTTCATAAGTCTCATTGAGCGACCCCAGATAACAAAAGCTTTATTGTCGTTTCATCAGTGCGGGCATTCTACGGTATGGTTACCGGAGTGTAAACAATTGTAATGGAAGCGGATAGCTTGTGGGCCTTTTATGCTAGAGGGATCACATGTGATATGAAATTTAACAAAACATTAATCTCATGCCATTATTTGTATAGAAAAAACAAAAAACGCAATTTTTTTAATATAACTGTTTATTTTTAAATGCTAAATCTTGATTAAAATCAAGGAAAATATTGCTGTGATAAGCTGTTTTTTAACAGGGAGAGTTATTCTTTATCAGTATTAATGGGCGGCCAGAGGCCACCCATTAACCAAATTAGTTATTAGAAGTTATATTTTATACTATAAACAATACCATCCTGTAGGAAATCTTCTCCCAATTTATTATTTGCGTAGCGGTATTGAATTCCTGTGGTAAAGGAAGGATGTATATTCCACCATAACGCAATTGCACCGTTGACGCCGTCACGCCCGCCGTTGCCATAACGTTTATTTCGGTTCAATTCGATTTCATTCCAGTTTGTTACGCTGAATTTTTGTTCCCAAAGGCTAAAGTCATATCCAGCGACCCAACCTACGACATAACCGTTATTTCCGGAGTAGAAAGTTTGGTCAACATAATGAAGGGCAACGAAAGGTTTGAACCACACATCAGCAATACTGGTGTTATAGCCCAATCCATAGAGTGTGTTGACTTCATGGAAGTTGCCACCATTAGCTTTACCTGGCAGTGAATAGGTTCCGTAAACATGACCATAAAGGTTGAAACCTGTCTCACCCAGATAGAAACGTCCTGTTGTTTTGAAGGTGTAACGTTGGTTATCACCAGGTTGTGCTGTTTTACTGTTAAATGGATTTTCTAAATCAGCGAAACCATATAGTTCCCCCCAACTGAACCCTGCACCACCTTCTAACTCCAGATAGGCAAAATCATCTTTATGGGACGTTTGTCCGGTTTTGTGGGTGGTGTGTTTGTTCCAGTCAAGGTAGTTCATGCTGACATTAGCAAAGCCCCACTGATATTCCGCACAAGCGGAAGCAGAAACTAAAGCAGTAGCAGCTGCTGTGAGTGTAAAAATATGTCTTTTCATAAATTCCCTTTATATGGCTTTAAGGTGATTAACGATATTTCGTATAGTTTGAAATAAAATGTGTTCGAATAATAATAGTTGTTAGTGTGAATATAAATAATCACACATTGGAAAAGATGTTTTTCAAGTCACATAATCCTGTTTTTTTATTTTTCTTGTGATATTTATCACTAAAAAACACACTAGAAGACTGAACTTTTCCAGTCCTCCGTGAATGTTTATTGTTTCGGACGCCGATTAATTTCGTTTTAATTCATGCAAAGCTAAATAATCAAGTAAGGCTCCCAGAAGAAAGCCAAGGATAGCAATGGCTATACTCAATAAAAAAATGGGGAATATAGCTTCCTGAAGATACTCAACTGGCATGAAATGACTTAATGGGATGAGTATCAGGCGACTCATTAAGTAAATTATGAAGGTGATAATGGCAATCAATAACATGCGTGAGACTAATGTGTAATGAGATTTAAAGCGTGTTTTGGGGGTAAAAGTCCCTTTTTTTTGCATGTCTTCGAGAGTATTGCGACAAATAAGTAGAAGTAAAAGGCCTGGTATACCTGCCGCTATGCTGATCAGATATAACTCTGGCCAGCCATATTTTTCGGCAATCCATCCGGCAGCCGGGCCGACATAAACCCGGCCAACTGATGACAGCGCAGTAAGGAGGGCAAATTGAGTGGCCGAAAAAGATTTATTACACAGGGCCATCAGTAGGGCAACAAACGCTGCCGTTCCCATGCCACCACAGATATTCTCCAGAAAAATAATCCCCCCCATCAGGTAAATATCTTTAGGGGTGACGGAAAGTAACCAATATCCAAAATTTGAAACGGTTTGCAGGATGCCAAATAACATTAATGCACGGAACAGGCTCCATTGACTCATCAGATAGCCACCGTATAAAGCCCCTACAATGGTCGCTGCCAGTCCCAATGTTTTATTGATCATACCGACTTCAGAGAGACTGAAGCCAACGCCGTTAAGCAGAAAAGTTGTACTCAGAGAAAGCGCAAAGGCATCTGATAGTTTATAAAATATAATTAACAGCAGAATAAGCCAGGCATTGTTACGACTGAAAAAATCAGAAAAAGGTTCAATGACAGCCTGACGCAGTGTTTTTGGTGGAGCACTGGCAATCTTGGGTTCTTTGGCAATGAGAGTGGCATGAACACAAAGCAACATGAACCCAGCCATAATCCAGTATACTTTTTGCCAGCCAATGTGATCCGCCATCCATAAGGCCAAACCGCCAGAAACAAGCATGGCCAAACGATAGCCCGTAACGGAAACCGCAGCGCCAGTTCCTCTTTCTTCCTGCCTCAGCAAATCCGTTTTATAGGCGTCAAAAATAATGTCCTGGGAGGCTGAAAAAAAGGTAACGGCAACAGCGAGCGCTGCAAGCCACCACAAATGCTGAGAAGGTTGAAGGAAACTCATTGCAAGGATACTCACAATAAGCAGAAGCTGGGTAATGAGGATCCAACCCCGGCGACGCCCTAAATATGGGGGCGCATAACTGTCCATGGTAGGGGCCCAAAAAAACTTAAAAACATAAGCCTGACCAACCAGTGTGAAAAACCCGATAGTTTTGATATCAATGTTTTCAGTATTCATCCATGCCTGTAACGTTCCCGCCGTCAGTGCCAGAGGCAGACCAGAAGAAAAGCCAAGTAATAGAAGAACATAATAACTGTGCAGTGAAGATAAATTAAAAAAACGAAAATTGGTCATGGGCCTCCCAAAAACTTTCTGCATGTTGTCATCATCAGGCAGAAAGTTTATTTACTATCCGGTTAGCGGACGTTTTGCTTGATAAAGGTATTGATTGATGCATCCTGAGCCATATCTGCGATGATATCGGATAAGACAGTATTTACTGCATCAGCTATTTTTGCATTTGTTGCACTCAGCGGTCCTTGGACATTGTAGCTTGTACGATAGTTTTTGGTTTGTTTGCTACCATCTTTCATATAAACAACAATTGATATTTCTGCTTTTGCAAAAATATCATGACGCAAGCTTCCTTCTTTCACATTAGCATGAAGCTGGTTCACAATGATTTGCAAATTGGCATCGGAAGGAGAACCAATCATATAGCCCCGGGCTACCATTTGCTTTTCCAGTACTTCTTGCAGTAAAAAACGTAAATCGCGGGAAGGAACTAAGGTGACTAAACGTGCATCACGATTAACCTGAGCCAAAGCTTGAGATTGGCGGTGGTCAACCCCACTAATGTTGATGGTGATTGCTTTCATTGTCGGATCGACGGGTGGCAAAGTCATTTTGGGCTGAATTGCCAATGTATTGCCTGAATCTGCACAACCGGATAAGACTGTTAGAAAGAAAAACGTCATCAATGGAATGAATATTTTTTTTAGCATGTTAAGTTTCTCAATTCAAGATTAGGGGTACCCGATATACTGATACCGGTATTATTAGCGGTTGTAATCATAACATCGCCATTGGTGGTGTCATATCCCTACTGATTGAAATATAGGGAAAAATACTTAAAGCAAATTCTGTTAAAGGGGTTTGATTCTCCTAGTGTTATAACTTACGAAAAATAAATACAGAATATATCATGCGGTCAATAAACAACCTTTGGTGGTTAAGGAGAATGAGATGGTTCGTCAGGAAATAGAAATAAAGTTACAGGCGGCATTTAAGCCTTCTCATCTGGAAGTGATCGATGAAAGTTATCGTCACAATGTGCCTGCGGGTTCTGAAAGCCATTTTAAAGTGATCATAATAAGTAATGACTTCGTTGAACAAAAAATGATTAGTCGCCACCGCTCAGTGTATGGTGTTTTGGCTAAGGAGTTGGAAGAAGGGGTGCATGCTTTGGCTCTCCATACTTATACAGAAAAGGAATGGGTAGGGCTGAAAGATAGTGTTTTAGCTTCACCGGCATGCCGCAACGGGAGTCATACAACGTAATTTTATGATGGTTTCAGACTGATTTACTAAGAGGGCTGTCCGGGGCTATTTTATGTATTGAGATCTAATAGTTGGATGTCAGCTTTTAGGCCGTATTTTTGTCGGTTCACCGGGTATCAGCAGCGCTGTGAAGTCGTCATCGAGTAACATTTATCACATAAGTTGACGAATTCCGCATGCTTTTGTCTGCAATTCTCGACTCATACTGTCTACGTCGCTATAATGCTGCGTCTAAATTTTTAGAATGGTTTCGGGACGCTTCTGATCACAGGGATTCTCGGTTTTTAAATGCGACCGCCCCGGTTCTTAAAGAGTACTGCAATCAGCTTATTTTAAGTATTGTGGTCATTCTGAAGTTGACCGAGCACTATGATTTTTTTGAGGTAACAAGATGCAAGTTTCTGTTGAAACCACTCAAGGCCTTGGGCGTCGTGTGTCAATCACCGTTCCTGCTGCCGATATCGAAAAAGCAGTTAGCAGTGAATTGGTTAATGTAGCAAAGAAAGTTCGTATTGACGGCTTCCGTAAAGGCAAAGTGCCAATGAAGATCGTTCAGCAGCGTTACGGCGCTTCTGTTCTTCAGGATGTTCTGGGTGATTTGATGCAACGCAATTTCATCAATGCGATCATTGAGCAGAAAATCAATCCGGCAGGCGCACCAAGCTATAAGCCAGAACAGTTTAAAGAAGGTGAAGACTTCACTTACGCAGTTGAGTTCGAAGTTTATCCGGAAATTGAACTGAAAGGTCTGGAAGAAATCGAAGTTGAAAAACCTGTTGTTGACGTGAAAGATTCAGACGTTGACACGATGCTGGATACACTGCGTAAACAGCAGGCAAACTGGAAAGAAACTGATGAAGCAGCAACAGCGGAAGATCGCGTAACTGTTGACTTCACTGGTTCTATTGATGGTGAAGAGTTCGAAGGCGGCAAATCAACTGATTTCGTTCTGGCAATGGGCCAGGGCCGCATGATCCCTGGTTTTGAAGAGGGTGTTGTTGGTCAAAAAGCCGGCGAAGAATTCACGATTGATGTGACTTTCCCAGAAGATTACCATGCAGAAAACCTGAAAGGTAAAGCGGCGAAGTTTGCTATCAACCTGAAGAAAGTTGAACAGCGTGAACTGCCAGAACTGACTGAAGAGTTCATCCAGCGTTTCGGCATTGCTGATGGTACTGTTGAAGGTCTGCGTGCCGAAGTTCGTAAGAACATGGAACGTGAGCTGAAAAATGCAGTTCGTAACCGTATCAAAACTCAGGTTCTTGATGGTCTGGTTAAAGCTAACGAAGTTGATGTTCCTGCGGCAGTTGTTGATGGTGAAATCGATGTACTTCGCCGTCAGGCAGCTCAGCGTTTTGGCGGCAATGAGAAACAAGCTCTGGAACTGCCACGTGAACTGTTCGAAGAGCAGGCTAAGCGTCGTGTTATCGTTGGCTTGCTGTTAGGTGAAGTTATCAGCAGCAATGAGCTGAAAGTTGACGAAGATCGCGTTAATGCGCTGATTGAAGAAATGGCTTCAGCTTACGAAGATCCAAAAGAAGTTGTTGAATACTATAGCAAAAACAAAGAGATGATGAACAACATTCGCAACATTGCTCTGGAAGAGCAGGCTGTTGAACTTGTTCTGAGCAAAGCAAAAGTTTCTGAAAAAGAGACTGGCTTCAATGATCTTATGAACCAAAATCAAATGGCATAAGTTTCATTTATTGATTGTTTGAGATGATGAAATCTCACTCTCAATAGAAGTGAACCCGCAGGCTATGCTTGCGGGTTTTTTGTTGTTCTTGAAAAAAACAGATTTAACCTCATATCCTTTCTTACTATTATGTAAGAGCTTACTACTTTTTAAAGGGGGAAAAGCCCCTTGTTAGTTAACTTTGGATCATGGTCATCATCGCTTATCTCAAGTAGAATCAGTTATGAATGGCACCAGCGTGAGTTCTATTAGGAGACGGAAATGTCATACAGTGGCAAGCAAGATCAATATGCACCTAACATGTCTTTGGTGCCGATGGTGGTTGAACAAACAGCGCGTGGAGAACGTGCATTTGATATTTACTCCCGCTTATTAAAAGATCGTATTATTTTTCTGACGGGCCAAGTTGAAGATCATATGGCGAACTTGATTGTCGCCCAAATGTTATTCTTGGAAGCAGAAAACCCAGAAAAAGATATTCATTTATATATCAACTCTCCGGGTGGGGTTATTACGGCTGGGATGTCTATTTATGACACAATGCAGTTTATCAAACCGGATGTGAGTACTATTTGTATGGGACAAGCCTGTTCAATGGGCTCATTCCTGCTGGCCGCTGGGGCAGAAGGCAAGCGTTTCTGCCTGCCAAACTCCAGGGTCATGATTCATCAGCCGTTAGGAGGTTTCCAGGGGCAGGCAACGGATATTCAAATCCATGCTCAGGAAATACTCAAGGTTAAAGCTCGTATGAACGAGTTGATGGCAAAACATACTGGGCAACCACTTGATAAGATTATTGAGGATACCGAGCGTGACCGCTTCTTATCAGCTGCGGAAGCCGTAGAATATGGGCTGGTTGATAGCATATTCACCCAGCGCAACTAATTATTGACAATTACTTTATTACTCCGATAAAACCCTGTTTAGGGCATTTATTGTGTTGATGTCTGATTGGGCGGAGTAATAACAGCGTTTTCCTGTTATGCCAGATATGCTGGGATAACAGCTCATAAAGTGAGGTTGACTGATGACAGATAAGCGCAAAGACGGTTCAGGAAAGCTGCTGTATTGCTCTTTCTGCGGGAAAAGCCAACATGAAGTGCGGAAATTAATAGCTGGCCCGTCAGTGTATATCTGCGATGAATGTGTCGATTTATGTAATGACATCATTCGCGAAGAAATTAAAGAGCTGCTACCACATCGTGAGCGCAGTACATTGCCTACTCCTCATGAAATTCGTCAACATCTGGATGATTATGTCATTGGTCAGGAAACGGCGAAAAAAGTGTTGGCGGTAGCAGTTTATAACCATTATAAAAGATTACGTAATGGTGATACCAACAACGGTGTGGAATTGGGCAAAAGCAATATTTTGCTAATTGGCCCGACAGGTAGCGGTAAAACTCTGCTTGCTGAAACACTGGCTCGTTATTTAGACGTACCATTTACTATGGCTGACGCCACAACATTGACTGAAGCCGGTTATGTTGGGGAAGACGTAGAAAATATTATCCAGAAACTGTTGCAGAAATGTGATTACGATGTGCAAAAAGCACAACGTGGTATTGTGTATATTGATGAAATAGATAAGATTTCTCGCAAATCTGACAATCCGTCAATTACTCGTGATGTTTCGGGTGAAGGTGTTCAACAGGCTCTGCTTAAACTGATTGAAGGCACCATTGCAGCCGTTCCTCCCCAAGGGGGCCGTAAACATCCACAGCAGGAATTTTTGCAAGTCGATACGTCTAAGATTCTGTTTATCTGTGGTGGTGCATTTGCTGGTCTGGACAAAGTTGTCAGTCAGCGTTTGAATGTCACTTCAGGCATTGGCTTTAGTGCTACGGTTAAGGGTGAATCGGAGAAGGCAACAGAAGGTGAATTACTGGCTCAAGTTGAACCAGAAGATTTGATCAAATTTGGTCTCATACCTGAATTCATTGGTCGTCTGCCTGTTGTAGCAACATTAACTGAGCTGAGTGAAGAAGCATTAATTCAGATTTTGCAAGAACCAAAGAATGCACTGACCAAACAGTATCAGGCCTTGTTTAATCTTGAAGGTGTTGAGCTGGAGTTCAGAAAAGAAGCTTTGACAGCTATCGCTAAAAAAGCAATGGCGCGTAAAACGGGTGCTCGTGGTCTTCGTTCGATTGTTGAAGGTGTCTTGCTGGATACGATGTATGACCTGCCATCAATGGAACACGTAGAGAAAGTTGTCGTTGATGAAACGGTTGTTGAAGAGAAATCCGCACCATTATTGATATATAGCAAACCGGATGCTCAAGTTTCTGGTGAGTGAAGAAAGTAGGGTAGGAAATACCGACTATCAATATGCGTCGAGAAAATAAATGAGGGATTCTCCCTCATTTTGTTTTTTGCCGTTATAGGCTATTGAATGTCTGATTCCTGTCCCCATATATTTTATATTCTGTGAAGTGAAACTCGTGAAAAAACGTGTTTCACGAGATTCCTAAAAACTGGCGAAAGCTGTACCCAATAGATTTCAAGCTGCATCAAAGTAACAAGTGAGTGAATCCCTAAAAGCATAACTAACTATGCCATTGGAAGGAATGAGCTCAGTCAACAAAGCTGCGATTTGAAAGTTGAAGGGTATAAACGAAGAGAGAGCTCTATGAATCCTGAGCGTTCTGAACGCATAGAAATCCCTGTATTGCCTTTGCGCGATGTAGTGGTTTACCCACATATGGTGATCCCTCTGTTTGTTGGGCGTGAGAAGTCGATTCATTGCCTGGAAGCAGCAATGGACCATGACAAAAAAGTCATGTTGGTAGCGCAAAAAGAAGCATCCACTGATGAACCGGGAGTCAATGATCTTTTCTCCGTAGGTACAGTAGCTTCTGTTTTACAGATGTTAAAATTGCCGGATGGCACAGTAAAAGTTTTAGTTGAAGGTATGCAGCGTGCTCGCATTACTACCTTGACAGATAACGGTGAGTATTTTTATGCGCAGGTTGAATGCCTTGAATCCCCTGATATTGATGAGCGTGAGCAAGAAGTTCTGGTAAGAACCGCCATCAATCAGTTTGAGGGTTATGTCAAACTGAACAAAAAGATCCCTCCGGAGGTATTGACGTCGTTGCACAGCATCGACGACGTAGCAAAACTGGCAGATACCATTGCCGCGCACATGCCTTTAAAAATCAACGATAAACAGACAGTGTTAGAAATGTCTGATGTTGTTGAACGCATTGAATATCTGATTGCAATGATGGAATCAGAAATTGATTTGCTACAGGTAGAAAAGCGTATTCGCAATCGCGTTAAAAAACAGATGGAAAAAAGCCAGCGTGAGTACTACCTGAATGAGCAAATGAAAGCGATTCAAAAAGAATTGGGTGAGATGGATGATGCGCCTGATGAATATGAAACGCTGAAACGCAAAATTGAAGACGCAAAAATGCCTAAAGAGGCACGCGAAAAAGCAGAAGCTGAATTGCAGAAATTAAAAATGATGTCTCCGATGTCAGCTGAAGCGACAGTCGTTCGTAGCTATATTGACTGGATGGTACAAGTTCCTTGGGTCGCGCGTAGCAAGGTAAAAAAAGATTTGGTCAAGGCTCAGGAAATACTGGATATAGACCATTATGGATTGGAGCGTGTCAAGGATCGTATTCTGGAATATCTTGCAGTACAAAGCCGTGTCAGCAAAATCAAGGGGCCGATACTTTGTCTGGTAGGGCCGCCGGGTGTGGGTAAAACCTCATTGGGCCGTTCGATTGCACGTGCAACTGGCCGAAAATATGTACGCATGGCGTTGGGCGGCGTACGCGATGAAGCTGAGATTCGTGGACATCGCCGTACTTATATCGGTTCAATGCCGGGCAAATTGATCCAGAAAATGTCCAAAATTGGGGTTAAGAACCCGCTGTTCCTGTTGGATGAAATTGATAAAATGTCATCTGACATGCGTGGTGATCCTGCTTCTGCTTTACTGGAAGTACTTGATCCTGAACAAAACGTAGCATTCAACGATCACTACCTCGAAGTAGATTACGATCTGTCTGATGTTATGTTTGTGGCAACATCTAACTCCATGAATATTCCCGCGCCTTTGCTGGATCGTATGGAGGTTATTCGTCTGTCGGGCTATACCGAAGATGAAAAACTGAATATCGCCAAACGCCACCTGTTGCCAAAACAGATCGAACGTAATGCCCTGAAAAAAGGCGAATTGACCATAGATGACGGCGCAATTATCGGCATTATCCGTTATTACACCCGAGAAGCGGGTGTTCGTAGTCTAGAGCGTGAAATCTCTAAATTGTGCCGCAAAGCCGTCAAAGCGTTGTTGATGGATAAAACGATTAAGCACATCGAAATTAATGCTGACAATCTGAAAGATTATCTTGGTGTGCAGCGTGTGGATTATGGTCGCGCTGATACCGAAAACCGTGTTGGTCAGGTGACGGGCCTTGCGTGGACAGAAGTGGGTGGTGATCTACTCACCATTGAAACAGCCAGTGTACCAGGTAAGGGCAAATTGACTTATACCGGTTCATTGGGCGAAGTGATGCAGGAATCGATCCAAGCGGCACTAACTGTTGTACGCGCTCGTGCAGGTAAATTGGCAATCAACTCTGATTTTCATGAAAAGCGGGATATTCACGTTCACGTGCCTGAAGGGGCGACACCAAAAGATGGCCCGAGCGCAGGCATTGCAATGTGCACAGCATTAGTTTCCTGCCTGACCGGAAATCCGGTTCGTGCAGATGTTGCTATGACAGGCGAAATAACCTTGCGTGGTTTGGTCCTGCCAATTGGTGGCTTGAAAGAAAAACTGCTGGCGGCACATCGCGGTGGAATTAAAACAGTCATTATTCCAGATGAAAATAAACGTGATTTGGAAGAAATCCCTCAAAATATCATCCAAGATTTAGAGATCCATCCTGTTAAACGCATAGAAGATGTTTTGTCTATTGCTTTGCAGGATCCGGCATTTGGGGCAGAAGCAATCTCACTCAGGTAGTACAAAAATAGTGAGCTGAATCAAAAACTGTGTCTAAAGTTTAGGTTGGTAAGTAAATTCAGACTTGCCAACCTTTTTTGTGACATTAAGTTAGCTTAATCTAATTATCTGATTAAATATTTTGCTGTTCCATGATTTCTTGCTAATACTGGAAAGGATTGATATGACGGTATAACGGTCGTGTTATCCGTTAAAATCAGTTTTTGTTACGAGTAAAACTAAATGGGGATGATAAGAGTGAATAAGTCACAACTAATCGACGAAATTGCTGCTAATGCTAACCTTTCCAAGGCAGCTGCTGGGCGTGTAGTAGATGCATTCATTTCTTCTGTATCTGGTGCATTGAAAAACGGTGATGATGTTGCTTTGGTGGGTTTTGGTACTTTTACTGTACGTGAGCGTGCTGCACGTACAGGGCGTAACCCCCAGACAGGCAAAGAAATCAAAATCGCAGCGGCAAAAGTACCTGCTTTCCGGGCTGGAAAGGGGCTAAAAGACGCAGTGAATAGTTAATGAATAAAAATTTTGCCTTTCAGTTTAGCGATGACAGGAAACTTCAACTGACTAGTCTGGATTGATAGGTTAGAATATAAGCGCATCAAGCATTGATGCGCTTTTTTTTTCTTAACGGTTGAATTAGCGTAATATGACAGTTTCTTTTTCACTAAAGCGGAGTTTTACGCCTTTATGATGGACAACCTACGCACGGCGGCAAACGGTCCTGTGCTTAAAATTGTGTTGGCTCTAATTATCCTGACCTTTTTGCTGACAGGTGTAACAGGCTACCTGTCAAGCAATAATGGCAGTTATGCTGCCAAAGTGAATGGTCAAACCATTAGTCGCTCTCAACTGGAACAGGCGTTTCAACAAGAACAGAACGCACTGCGGAAGAGATTGGGGGATCAATTCTCAACTTTGTTAAGTAATGAGCAAAATATGCGGCAGATCCGGCATGACGCATTGGAAAGCCTTATTATTGCCACCTTGGCTGAACAATATGCGCACCAGTTGGGATTATCTGCCAGTGATGAGCAAATTGCTCAAATTATACGTAACGACCAGAATTTCCAGACTGACGGTAAGTTTGACAACAGTAAATATCAGGGTTATTTGAGTGATCTTGCCAGTATGAATATCAGTGCAGATAGTTTTGCTGAACAGATCCGCCAGAATTTAATTAACCAACAATTAAATCAAATATTGTTAGGTTCAGAAATTGCTTTGCCGACAGAAATCAAACAGAAAGTCGCGCTTCTTTCTCAAGAAAGAACAGTTCGTTATGCGGCACTTAAATTGAAGTCGATAGAAGCCCTGCAAAAAGTCACTGATGCAGAATTGAAAGACTACTATGATGCGAATAGTAAACGCTTTATTGCACCAGAAAAGGTTAAAGTCAGCTACCTGAAGATGGATGCTGAGGATGAACTGAAAAATGTTACCGTATCAGATAGCGATATTGAAAAGTATTATAAAAATAACCTTTCTAAATATACGGTTGAAATTGGAAGTAAAAAATACAGTTTTATTCAATTGTCCTCAGAGTCCGAAGCTAAAGCTGTGTTGGATGAATTAAAGAAAGGGGCTGATTTCAGTCAACTGGCATCAGAAAAGTCGACAGATAAATATTCTGCTTCAAAGGGAGGAGATCTTGGGTGGATGGAGGAGAATTCTCAGCCCGGGGAACTTAAATCCGCTAATTTGACGCAGAAAGGACAACTTTCTGGTGTTGTTAAATTAGTTAATGGGTATGGGATTTTTCATCTGGATGATATTAAACCTCAGGTGATCAAGCCATTGGCAGAAGTCCGGTCAGAAATAGAAAAAATCGTTAAGCAGGAAAAAGCAATTGATGCATTTTATGCATTAACCCGAAAAGTGAGTAGTGCTGCTGCTGATGATAATGAATCTTTGGCTGAGGTAGAAAAAGCGGCGGGTTACAAAGCCATAACCACGGATTGGTTTGATCGCGGCCATGTTCCTGCGGATATTAACTTCAATGAGGTTATTCAGGCTATTTTCTTTGGCAACTTGATTGATGATAAGGGGCCTACAGGAATTAATTCTGACATCCTTTCTGTTAAGGATCACAAAGCCTTTATCGTACATGTGGATGCTGTTGAACCTGAAAAGGTTAAGCCATTTGAGCAAGTTAAAAATGAGATTGCAGAATTGCTCAAACATCAGAAAGCAGAAAAGCAGCTTCAGCTTGAAAGCGAAAAACTGTTGGCTGAGTTAAAAGAGGGCAAAGGTGAGCAGGCATTGAAAGCCGCTGGGGTTCAGTTTGCTCAACCGACAGTGATAAAGCGTACAGAACAAACTGATCAGGTTATTGGCGCGGCATTTAATCTGCCTCATCCTAAGGAAGGGCAAGTTGAATACGGCTTAGCAAAAGATGAGTCCGGTAACGCTGTTCTCATTCAACTGGATAAAGTCACTCCAGGCTCTATTACAGATGAGCAAATTAAACAATATATGCCAATTTACCAAAACCAAATTGGTGGCACTATGTTTGATGCGTTGCTGAATAATTTACGTGAAAGTGCTGATATTAAGTACGGTCAAATTGAATAAAATTGCGAAGCCACCCGCAATTGTTTTTGTAAAATAGTAATTGTAAAAGGCCACTTTCGTGGCCTTTCGCATATTTGATTTTTGCCGGTTGTCCAAAAATATTGTTATGGCAATCTCTTCTTCACCAACAAAACACGGAGAGGTTTACATGAAGTATTTAAGGATATTATTCAATTCACTCATTATGGTTTTATGTATCAATATGTCATTGTCTTATGCAAACACAGCGAACGAATTAGCTGATAAGACAGTAAAGCAACCAGTGACCCAACAGAAAAGCAGTACTGAAAGCAATGCCGTAAAAGAAGGGAAAGGCATTATCAATATTAATACTGCAAGTACTGAAGAGTTAGTGAAAGAACTTAATGGAGTCGGAATAAAAAAAGCACAGGCTATTGTTGAATATCGTGAAAAATACGGTCCTTTCACGGCCGTCGAACAATTACAAGAGGTTCAGGGTATCGGGCCTATTTTCATAGAAAAAAACAGGGATAAATTAACTCACTAAACGCCAAGCCCTCTTGTGAAAATAAAATCTTTTTATCAAGAGGGTTGTGATACCGATCAAGAATAGTTCATTTAATACTATTGTAATAAAATTGTTTTGCTATTGTTATTTTCTGTCTGGTCGGATGAGATAACGGAAAATAAAAATGAGTACAATCATCAAAATTAGGGGCTATCATATTGATCTTTTTCAGCATGTGAATAATGCCCGTTACCTGGAGTTTCTGGAAGCAGCTCGCTGGGACTTACTCACGGCAGATGATACGTTGGAGTGGTTAAATAGTAAGGCAATTGGTTTTGTTGTTGTAAATATCAATATCAATTATCGTCATCCTGCGGTATTGGCAGATGAATTGGAAGTGAAATCTTCCTTAAAGGAAATTCGTAACAAAAGCGGGACTTTCTTTCAGGAAATTACACGTAGAAGTGATAATAAAATTATTGCTGATGCGGTAACGACATTCGCTTGCGTTGATTTGAAAACGCAAAAAGCCCTTGTTTTGGAAGGTGAGTTAAAAGAGAGAATGGAAGCGTATAAGTAAGTTGTTCTAATTGATACCGCCACATGAGAGGTTCATAGAACCTCTCACAGATTAGCGATAGTTTGGCAAAATAGGTCGACCACTAAAATTAATTAAGCTGGGTTTTAGCTTTCATATCAGCCATAGTGGTTTGTTTGTTGTTTAAATAATGGCTTAATCCTTTAGCTCGGAGATGGCAAGCTGCACATTCGCCACAGCCATCACCTTGAATGCCATTGTAGCAAGTGAGAGTTTGATTGCGGATATAATCCAGCTTTTGATAATAATCAGCAAGAGCCCAAGTTTCTGCTTTATCTAACCACATTAGAGGCGTTTCGAAACGGATATCACGGGCGACGCCCAGATTAACGGCTTTGTTGAGTGCTTTAACAAATTCGTCTCGGCAATCCGGGTAACCTGAAAAATCAGTTTCACAAACGCCAGTAATCACGGCTTCAGCTTCAACCTGATAGGCATAAATTGCTGCAAGAGTTAAAAATAAAATATTACGGCCAGGTACAAAAGTATTTGGGAGGCCACTTTTTTCACTTGCAGTAAAGTCTGGAATGGGAATGTTATCTCTTGTCAGGCTGCTGATGGCAAGCTCATTCAATAAAGTGACATCAAGTACTTTGTGGGCAGCGGCACCTAATTCTTTACTGATACGGCAAGCAATGTCAATTTCAGCATGATGACGCTGACCATAGTCAAAAGTAACACAGTGAACTTCGTCATATTGACGGAGCGCTTGAATTAAACAGGTGGTGGAGTCTTGCCCACCACTGAAAACAACAACAGCTCGTTTCATGATACTTACCTCTGTAAATTGAAGGAAGTATGTTACTCATAACCGGTTAGCTTGGGTAGTTGCGTTAAATATTGTGTGATATCACCTATATTATTGCGAACCCATTCTGGATTGTAATAAGTGTCGAGATAGCGTTCTCCGCTATCACAGAGCAATGTCACTATTGCGCCTTGTTGGTTATTGTCATGCATTTTTTGGGCAAGTTGCAGTGCACCCCATACGTTAGTGCCTGTTGATGCGCCTGTTTTTCTGCCAATTAATTTTTCAAGCCAATAAATAGTTGCAATAGAAGCGGGATCGGGGACTTGGATCATGTCATTAATAACACTGGGAATAAAAGAAGGTTCTGCGCGCGGGCGACCGATTCCTTCAATTTTGCTGCCATTATTACTGAGAAGATCACAGCGATTTTGACGATAACAGTCGTAGAAAACAGAGTTTTCTGGATCAACAACAACAAGAGAAGTGTCATAACCTTGATAGCGGATATAGCGCCCCAGTGTCGCTGATGTGCCACCGGTTCCAGCTCCCATAACAATGTAAGCTGGCTCAGGGAAAGGCTCCAATTGCATTTGACGGAAAATGCTTTCTGCAATGTTATTGCTTCCTCGCCAGTCAGTGGCTCGTTCGGCATAAGTAAATTGATCCATATAATGACCATTTAGTTCTTTTGCCAGACGCTCGGATTCTTGGTAAATCAGGGCAGAATGTTCCACAAAATGGCATTTACCACCGTAGAACTCAATTTCCTGAACTTTGCGTTTAGCGGTGCAGAAAGGCATTACTGCAATAAAAGGCAGATCAAGCAAACGAGCGAAATAAGCTTCTGAAACAGCAGTACTGCCGGATGAAGCTTCAATGATAGTCGTTCCTTCCTTGATCCAACCATTGATGATTGCATAAAGAAATAGAGAGCGTGCAAGCCTATGCTTCAGGCTACCTGTGGGATGAGTACTTTCATCTTTGAGGTAGATGCTAATATCTGAAAACATAGGAAGATTAAGGCGAATCAGATGGGTGTCTGCACTGCGTTGATAATCAGCTTGGATTGTTTTTATTGCTTTCTTAGCCCATAAAGAGGACATAAATTGACCCTGAATAATAATACCGTACTGGTATATAGATTACTCTTATATTGGGAGAAATAGGTTGTTATTTTTCTTAATTTATTCTCTATATTTAGGAAATATTTCTATAGGATTGAAATATGCTAGACAAAATAGACCGTAAACTACTGGAGTTACTTCAACAGGATTGTAGTTTATCTTTAAATGCGTTGGCTGAAGCTGTCAATTTGACTTCGACACCTTGCTGGAAACGACTTAAACGACTTGAAGACGACGGATATATCACTGGGAAAGTTGCTTTACTGAATGGAGCAAAACTTGGGCTTGGCTTGACTGTGATTGTGATGATTAAAACGCAGCAACATAGCAGTGAATGGTATGAACAATTTGTCACTTTTATCAAAGAAATGCCGGAAGTTTTGACGTTCTACCGAATGGCTGGGGAATATGATTATCTAATGCATGTAGAAGTTATTGATATGAAAAGCTATGATCGGTTTTACAAACGTATGGTCAATGGGATTTCTGGTTTGATTGATGTAACCTCCAACTTCGCAATGGAAAAAATAAAATATACAACAGCACTACCGATACCGGCTTCTGGAGTTTAATATTCCCTTTGGTTTGTAAGTGCTAACTTTTTAATTGTTTACGTTTTACTCTGGGAATAAGCGCGTGAGATTATTTTCACAATTAAGCTGGTATTTTATTAGTGAATGGCGGCGTTATTTGGGCGCGGTTATTTTTCTTGTCATTATTGCAATATTGCAACTCATTCCACCTTATTTGGTTGGGATTATTGTAGATGGTATCAGTGCAAAAACGATGTCATCTCACCAATTATTAATGTGGATTGGCGTCATGTTACTTATTGCTCTGGCAATCTATGGGCTGCGATATGTTTGGCGTGTATGGTTATTTGGCGCATCTTACCGGCTGGCAGTTAAATTGCGAAGTGAGTTTTACCAGAGGCTAAGTAGTCAGAATCCTGAATTTTATCTGCGCCACAGAACAGGTGACCTTATGGCCCACGCAACAAACGATGTTGATCGGGTCGTATTTGCGGCAGGTGAGGGAGTACTAACTTTAATTGACTCCCTAGTTATGGGGTGCGCTGTTTTGGTTGTCATGAGTGTGCAAATTAGCTGGCAATTAACACTGCTATCCTTATTGCCCATGCCTTTTATGGCATTGGCGATTAAGCATTATGGAAACCAACTTCACCATCGTTTTAAATCTGCACAAGGGGCATTCTCTGCCTTGAATAACCATGCTCAAGAGAGTTTGACCAGTATTCGCATGATAAAAGCATTTGGGCTTGAAGATCTGCAATCCAATCAATTTGAAGAAGCTGCGGTTGATGCCGGGCGTAAAAATATGCATGTTGCACGTATGGATGCCCGCTTTGATCCCACTATTTTCATTACCATTGGTATCTCAAATCTCTTGGCTGTGGGAGGTGGGAGTTGGATGGTTGTGAATGGAAGTATCACTCTGGGTGAATTGACCAGTTTTGTGATGTATCTGGGATTGATGATCTGGCCAATGTTAGCATTGGCATGGATGTTCAATATTGTTGAAAGGGGCAGTGCTGCATATGCCCGTATTCGCAGTTTGCTACAAGAACCTCTTGTTATCATTGATGGGGAAAACGTTTTATCTCCAGAGCGTGGATTATTACAAGCACAGATTAAGACTTTTATCTATCCACAAAATGACAAACCTGTTTTGCAAGATGTCTATTTTCAATTGGAATCCGGGCAATTATTAGGAATTTGTGGGCCGACCGGATCAGGAAAAAGCACTTTGCTGGCGTTATTGCAACGTCAGTTTGATGTCACTGACGGAGAGGTTCTTTTTCAATCGCAAAATATTTCAACGCTGAGAATAAATGAGTGGCGTTCACGGTTAGCCATCGTTAATCAGACTCCTTTTCTGTTTTCGGATACCATTGCCAGCAATATTGCATTAGGGCGACCAGATGCAACTCAAGCACAAATAGAGGAAGTTGCACGTTTAGCAAATGTGCATGATGATATTTTGCGGTTGCCTCAAGGTTATCAGACAGAGGTTGGCGAACGGGGAGTCATGCTTTCTGGCGGGCAAAAACAGCGTATTTCGATCGCCAGGGCCTTATTATTGGATACAGAGATTTTGATTCTTGATGATGCGCTTTCTGCTGTTGATGGGCATACAGAACACCAAATCATGAAAAACCTTAGTCAATGGAGGGAACATCGTACCGTTATTATTAGTGCTCATCGGTTGTCTGCATTAACAGAAGCGAATCATGTCCTGGTGATGCAAAATGGTACGGTTTCCCAGCAGGGACAGCATAAACAACTTATTGCACAATCTGGTTGGTACGCAGATATGTATCATTACCAACAACTAGAGGCTGCGCTGGATGGGGAAAATGACTAATACTCATAAAAGTAATTTATGGCCATCGTTAAAGCGCTTACTCTCTTATAGTAAAAATTACCGCAAGCCAATGGTCATTGCTGTGCTGATGTTATGGGTTGCGGCATTGGCGGAGGTCAGCGGCCCGCTGCTTGTCAGCTATTTTATTGACAATATGGTCGCGACAGGAAATTTACCATTGGGCATCGTTAGCGGGCTTGCGGTTGCATTTCTGGTGCTACAGCTGCTTTCTGCGGCCTTACATTATTATCAGACACTGTTTTTCAATCAGGCCTCTGTAGGGGTTGTACAGCAACTTCGTACTGATGTGATGAATTCGGCGCTGCGTCAGCCCTTAAGCGCGTTTGACAATCAACCTGTAGGACAACTGATATCCCGAGTCACAAATGATACTGAAGTGATTAAGGATTTGTTTGTAAACGTGATCCCAACGGTTTTCCGTAGTGTTGCACTGATAGGCGCAATGTTAATAGCCATGTTTATTCTCGATTGGCGCATGGCATCTATTTCGATTGTGATGTTTCCCGCAGTCTTGCTGGTTATGTTTCTTTATCAGCGCCTTAGTATCCCAATTGTTAGGCGGGTTCGTGGGTATTTGGCGGATATTAATGATGGTTTTAATGAAGTTATCAATGGTATGACCGTCATTCAGCAATTTCGTCAGCAAGCTCGCTTTGGTGAAAAAATGCTGGCGACTAATCGGGCTCATTACCAAGCTCGTATGCAGGCATTGCGATTGGATGGCATCTTATTGAGACCATTGTTGAGTTTTTTTTCCGCTGCTATTTTATGTGGTCTGCTTTTGTTATTTGGTTTTAAAGGAACGGAAGTTATTGGGGTTGGTGTACTGTATGCTTTTATCAATTATCTTGGCAGATTGAATGAACCATTAATTGAGCTAACCGCACAGCAATCCTTGTTACAGCAAGCCGTGGTTTCAGGTGAGCGGGTTTTTGAATTGATGGATAGTCCTCAGCAGCAATATGGTGATGATAATCAAGCATTGAAGAATGGCTCAATTGATATTGAAAACCTTAATTTCGCCTATCGGAATGATAAGCTTGTATTACGTGATATTAACCTGAATGTACCTACCCATGGTTTTTTGGCTTTGGTCGGGCATACAGGGAGCGGGAAAAGTACTCTGGCTAATTTAATTATGGGTTACTATCCGTGGCAAAATGGCGAAATCTATCTTGATGGGCGTCCAGTATCTTCGCTTTCTCATGCTGTATTACGCAGTGGGGTGGCAATGGTTCAGCAAGATCCGGTGATTCTGGCAGCCTCATTTCTCGATAACATTACGTTAGGGCGGGATATTAGTGAAGAAAAAGTCTGGGAAGTGTTGGAGCTGGTTCAATTAACTGAATTTGTCCAACATTTACCTGATGGTTTAAATTCTGTTTTGGGAGAGCAGGGTAATACGCTGTCGGCAGGTCAAAAACAACTGTTGGCTATGGCCAGAGTGTTGGTGCAAACACCGCAAATCCTTATCTTAGATGAAGCAACAGCAAATATTGATTCAGGAACGGAGCAATCAGTACAGAAAGCATTAAGAATGATCCGTCAGCAGACAACGCTGGTGGTTATTGCTCATCGTCTTTCCACCATTGTTGAAGCAGATTCTATATTAGTGCTGCATCGTGGTGCAATTGTTGAACAAGGGCGGCATCAACAGCTATTGACAGAGCGTGGGCGCTATTATCAGATGTACCAACTCCAACAAGTTGGAGAAACTTTGAATGAATCTATGCACATTTAGTGTGCATATCGGGGAGTGACATGTTCAACTCCCCTTTTTCTATCCTGCCTTAAAAAATACTCCTCAATAATAAATTGATTTCATAAAACTTTTACAGTTTGGCATTTCCCTTGCATTTATTTTCACAGAAACACAGCTGAAAAATGGGGACACTATGAAATTAATCACGATTATTATCAAACCATTTAAATTGGAGGAAGTGCGGGAGGCACTTGCTGACATAGGCATACAAGGCATGACTGTCACAGAAGTGAAGGGATTTGGGCGACAAAAAGGCCACTCTGAACTTTATCGGGGAGCTGAATACAATGTTAATTTTTTACCCAAAGTTAAGGTTGATATTGCAACCAATGATGAAAGGGTTGAAGAAATTATTCATGTTGTTCAACAGACTGCATTCACCGGCAAAATGGGAGATGGGAAGATTTTTGTCTTTGAATTGCAACAGGCTGTCCGGATCAGGACAGGTGAAGAGAATGATTCAGCACTGTAAATAAGGAAATAAAAATGAAGAAACTATTTTTATCCATAATTGGGAGTGTCATCAGTTTGCCCTCATTCGCATTTGCTGCGGAAAAAACCGCTGATAAAGCTGATACGGTATTTATGTTTATCAATACGGTACTTGTTCTGTTTATGACAATACCCGGTATTGCTTTGTTTTATGGTGGATTATTGCGTCGTAAAAATGTTTTGTCATTAATGTCACAGGTTTTTGTTAGTTTTTCTCTCGTCTGTGTACTTTGGATTGTTTACGGTTACAGCATGACTTTTGATGCAGGAAACCCATTTTGGGGAGGTTTGGGCCATGTCATGCTGAAAGGTATATCGATAACTGACCTAAACGGCAGTTTCTATCAGTTGATTTATGTTGTTTTCCAAGGTGCATTTGCATGTATTACCGTGGCCTTAGTTGTTGGGGCATTGTGTGAAAGAATTCGTTTTTCAGCTTTGTTAATTTTTAGCGTGTTATGGCTGACAATATCTTATATCCCTATGGCACATATGATATGGGGAGGCGGTTTTCTTGCTCAGGATGGTGCGTTGGATTTTGCTGGTGGAACTGTCGTTCATATTAATGCGGCGGTAGCAGGATTGATTGGCGCTTATTTGCTCGGGAAACGTTCAGGGTTTGGGCGAGAAGCATTTAAACCTCATAACTTGCCAATGACTTTCATTGGTACAGCAATTCTCTATATTGGGTGGTTTGGTTTTAATGTTGGCTCTGCGGGGGCCGTGAATGCCATCTCAGCGTTGGCACTGTTAAACACCGTAGTTGCAACAGCAGGAGCGGTATTATCATGGATTTTTGCTGAGTGGATATTCCGCCAGAAACCTTCTCTTTTGGGGGCATGCTCCGGATGTATTTCAGGCTTGGTGGTCATTACTCCGGCTGCGGCAACGGTTGGCACCGGTGGTGCATTGATTATGGGGGGTATTGCCGGAATTGCGGGGTTATGGGGAGTTGTTATATTAAAACGTTGGCTACGTGTCGATGATGTTTGTGATGTTTTTGGTGTACATGGCGTATGCGGTATCATTGGTTGTTTGTTGACGGGGATTTTTACTTCGTCTGTGCTCGGTGGCGTTGGATTTCCTGAAGGAATGACGATGTTGAAGCAATTTGGGATTCAGGCTATTAGTGTATTGGTTTGCATTGTCTGGTCATCGCTTGCTGCTTATATTTCGTTTAAGGTGGCTGATAAATTGGTTGGTCTGCGTATGAGCGTTGAATCTGAAAGGGAAGGTTTAGATATTACTTCACACGGTGAAAGTGCTTACAATTAATGGGAGTATTTTGTTGAAAAGTGGAATGTATTGAGAAATGGCATGCTGTGTCATAGTCATAAAATCAGTCCGTAATAACAGGAACAAGTTAAACAAAAATAGCTATTGCTGTTATTACGGTGATATATCGGCACAGTTGTTGATTACAATTTACGGATCACGCCTTCCTGAGTCGTTGATGCGATAAGTATACCTTCACGATTATAAATATGCCCACGGACAAAACCACGCGCCCCTGATGCGGATGGGCTCTCAATTGAATAGAGTAGCCAATCATCCATATTGAAAGGGCGGTGATACCACATTGAATGATCGATTGTGGCTATTTGCATGTTTTTTGCCATGAATTCGATATCATAGGGCTGTAACGATGTAGGCAAAAAATTGAAATCTGAAGCATAACCCAGCAAACAATGATGGATGTACGGGTGATCCGGCATTTTCCCATTACTACGGAACCAAACATAGCGAACAGGATCATGGGGTGCATGATTTGGCAGGCTATGTGGTTTAATCAGTTTCATTTCCAATGGTAGTGCCGAAAAAGGTCTTTTTAATTTAGTGGAGAGTGAGTCTGCCATTTTTCGTGCAATGTTTTCTTGAGAGTCTAACTCTTCAGGAAATGGAACTATAGGCATCGTATTTTGGTGTTCAAAGCCTTCTTCAAGGCCTTGAAACGAGGCTGTCATATAGAAAATAGGATGTCCATGCTGTATGGCACTGACACGGCGAGCGCTAAAGCTTTTCCCATCTCGCAATATTTCAACATCGTAAACAATGGGCTTATGACTGTCTCCTGGGCGTAGAAAATAGCTATGGAAAGAATGGATCATTCGCTCATCTGCAACAGTTTGTTTGGCTGCATATAGCGCTTGGCCTATTACTTGTCCACCGAAGACTTGCGGGAATCCTAAATCTTCACTTTGTCCCCGATAAATCCCTTCTTCTATTTTTTCTAAGTGCATCAAGTTAATTAAATTTTCTAATGCCTGGCTCATAATGTATCTTTGCTTTTTTGAAAGTGGTTACAAATTTATAAATAAACGAATTAAGATAATAAACTTTGTTTTATAAGGGAATAAAGAGATTGAAATTTAAATGAGTCTAAACTTGTTTTTTATAACATAACTAAATTATCACTATTAATTTCATCAATACTTATCAAATAATGCTGATGATATTGATTTAAATGTTTATTTGTTGATTTATATGAAATAGTTAATTTTTCCAACACACTATCGAAAACACTAATTTAAGTTGGGAGGGAAGAGTAGCATTATTTTTCCAGCAGATACAAACATCAATGGGATGCGTTATTGAGTATTTGTATATGCTGTCGCATGCTTTTTATGTTACTTAATTATTATTGTTGTATGTATTTAACTGGCTATGGCCGGTTGTTATAACGGCTTTTAGCCGTGGCGGGTTGGCTTTTTGAAGTCAGGTTTGCGTTTTTTTTGAACATTGAGAACAAGAAAACAGCACTCAAATAGCATGGCCTTGCTATTTCGAGAGGTATGAAAGATAATGTCTACCGCTTTGAAGTTCGAAGCTAATATCAATGAGGGCTCTGTTGGTTCTCCCGCAATGCTAACTTGTTAACTTGGTCAGGTCTGGAAAGAAGCAGCCATAGCAAGGGATGTGTGTGCCGGGATGTCGCTGGCAGAGCCCTCACCAGTTTCCAATCTCACTATCAATTCCCCTTCTGCTCCGAGTGATCTTGTGCAGTTAGCCGATAATCACTACCGGCTCTGGCTAATTTCTATCTGATCACTGGAGGTTAGCGAACGAATTTCCAAACGGATGATGGAATTTTATCATACAGTTTATTCATGGTGAGCTCAGCTAAACGATGGTCAGCCGCAGAGTAGAACAATTCAAGCTCGTCATCTGAAAGCTCGTATTTATTTTTTTCAATTACACGTTCCAGTGTTTCAATAGAAGTGCATTTTCTCAAACGCATCAGATAGTCAATTTTAGTCATGGTCGCCTTATCTTGTTTGGTATAAAAATAGTTAGAAATATATTTATCAGGTTTTACTTAAAGAAACATTCAAATCATGTGACAGAATGTTAGCTAAATGTTCGTTTGTTCTTTGCCATTGTGTAAGTTCAGGAAAGCTTATCTTATCATTTCCAAATAAATTATATGTTTCATCCAGATAGTCATCAATTAAGGTGCTGAGATCATAGTTATCTGTGTATTTTATTTTAAAGTTCCAGACAAAAGCAGTAATGTGTTCAATCAATTCGTTTAATTTTAAGCTTTTTTCTGAAGTCAGATCATGGCTCCAATGATTATCAGTACGATTCAGGACCGAAAGTGCCTCATGAATTAATTTTTCACATAAGTATTTTAATTCAGCAATATCACGTCTTCTTGGTGAATATTCATCCATAATCACCCCCATAAACAACGCTTGGTTTATTTGAGTTTAGGCTTATACATGCTAATTATTATAGTCATTCTTTCAGAATATAGCCTATCAAAACATGATTATTATTTATTAATATTAAACATTATTTTGGCATTTTCCAGCTGGATTTAAAAACAATTAATTTACTTTCGCGTCTGGTAAAGCATATTTTTCCGCTAAAAGCGCGGGCCTGACAAAAGTTTAACACTATGCCCTATTAACATTATGCCCTATCTGCTGTCTGTGTGAAGGTGGTAGTATCTACATATGTCTTTAAATATGTTGAATCATACTAATACAGCAGGCGCTGTAGCAATAGCATAAAAGCCATTATAGGCGATTATATTACGACTTTCAAAATCAATATAGCGATATTATTACATATGTCACCATCGAGATGGAACACTTTTTATGATTAAAAATGTTATTGGGAGAAGGGCATGGAAATTTACCCGCTTATCTTCTATTTATTATAAAAAATATTTATTATAAAAAACAGAAAGATGTCACATTTTAAATGTAAGCTCTCTTTCATAAGTATATATTTTAATTGAATTATGCTTCAACATTAGTGCTGATATTATAGGCTGAATAATTTATTGTTTGAAGTGATTCCTATCCATTTAAAAAGGCCACTCAAGTGGCCTTTTTAGTGTGATTGAATTAGTGAGGCATTGAAATGTGTTTTGTCTCCTCATTTTTCTTCGTGAATCGACGCTTGATAACCACAAAGAATATTGGAACAAAATAGATTGCCAACGATGTTGCAGCAACCATTCCACCTAGTACTCCGGCCCCCACAGCGTTTTGAGCCCCTGAGCCTGCACCATTACTCAGTACTAAAGGCATCACTCCAAGCATAAAGGCTAAAGATGTCATCAGAATTGGACGTAAGCGCATTTTGACTGCATTCAAAGTGGCTTCTATCAAACCTTTACCTTCTTTTTCCATCAGGTCTTTTGAAAATTCGACAATAAGGATTGCGTTTTTCGCCGATAAACCAATTGTTGTCAGTAACCCAACCTTGAAGTAAATGTCGTTGCTCAGCCCTTGAATTGAGGTTGCCAGCAATGCACCAATAATGCCCAGTGGTACAACCAACATCACTGAAAACGGTATTGACCAGCTTTCATATAACGCAGCAAGGCAAAGGAATACGACTATCAGTGACAGCGCATACAAAGCCGGCGCCTGATTACCAGATAAACGTTCTTGGTAAGACATTCCCGTCCACTCATAGCCTATACCTTTCGGTAAGTCTAATGTGAGTTTCTCCATTAAATCCATTGCTTCACCGGTGCTTCTTCCTGGTGCAGCCTGACCCACAATATCCACGGATGGCAGGCCGTTATACCGTTCCAGGTTGGGGGAGCCATAAGCCCATGGTTCTTTAGATGAATCTAAAAATGCAGAGAATGGAACCATTTGACCAATATAGTTTCGGAGGTACAGATTACTGATGTCTTTTGGCAACATGCGGTAAGGTGCATCAGCCTGAACATAAACTTTTTTAACGCGGCCGCGATCAATAAAGTCATTCACATAATTTCCACCAAACATCGTATTTAATGTCGAATAGATGTTGTTAGTGGAAACGCCAAGAGCTTCAGCTTTTTCTTGATCAATATGGATCTTGTATTGAGGTGTGTCATTTTGTCCGTTAGTGCGGACATTGCTGAGGATATCTGGATGTTGCTGAGCCAATTCCAGCATCTTTTTGCGGGCATTTAGCAGCGCTTCATGCCCAAGGTTTCCTTTGTCAATCAACCGGAAATCAAAACCAGTGGCAGATCCCAATTCAAGAATGGCAGGAAGATTGAACGCGTAAGCAAGCCCTTCCTTGATTTGGAAGAAGTTCTTATTTGCGCGATCAATGATGGCTGAAACGTGCTCTTGTTTATCCTTACGATGTTCCCAGTCTTTTAAGCTGACAAAAACCAGCCCCATATTTTGCCCACGACCCCCAAAACCAAAGCCGTTGACGGTAAACACAGAATTAATGACTTTTTCTTCTTGAGAATGGAAATAGTCATCGATTTTATTCAAAACTTTTTGTGTTTGTTCCTGAGTCGAACTGGGGGGTAATTGCACCATAGCCAATAATACCCCTTGATCTTCTTCGGGTAAGAAAGAAGAAGGCAGGCGGGTAAACATAAAGGCCATTCCGGCAACCAAAACAACATAAATCAGCAAGTAACGTCCTGTGCCACGCAGCATCCGGGCCACACTATCAGTATAGTGATGCGTGCTTTTTTCGAATAAACGGTTAAACCAGCCAAAGAAACCGGTTTGAATACCATGACTGCCCTTGGTAACAGGTTTTAGCATGGTAGCGCAGAGTGCAGGGGTCAGGATTAAAGCAACAAATACAGATAATACCATCGCCGAAACGATAGTGATTGAGAACTGGCGGTAAATTGCACCCGTTGATCCACCGAAGAATGCCATTGGGACAAAAACGGCGGAAAGCACCAGTGCGATACCAACCAGAGCACTCTGAATTTGCCCCATTGATTTTTTGGTGGCTTCTTTGGGGGATAACCCCTCTTCCTGCATAACGCGTTCAACGTTCTCCACGACGACGATGGCATCGTCCACCAGCAGGCCAATGGCGAGTACCATGGCAAACATGGTCAATGTATTGATGGAGTAGCCAAATGCGGCCAGAACGGCAAATGTACCCAGCAATACAATAGGAACGGCAATCGTTGGGATTAACGTTGCCCGGAAGTTTTGCAAGAACAGGTACATGACGACAAACACTAACAAGATAGCTTCTGCCAGTGTCTTAACAACCTCAAAAATAGAAATCTTGACGAATGGGGTTGTATCGTATGGATATACTACCTTTAAGCCTGGTGGAAAATAGGCTTGCATCTGACCCAATGCATTTTTAACTGCTTTTGATGTATCCAGAGCATTGGCACCGGCAGCCAGTTTAATGCCTATCCCGGAAGCCGGCTTGCCATTATACCGGGCAACTATGCTATAGTCCTCAGCGCCTAGCTCAACGGTAGCGACGTCTCCCAGACGGATATGCGAACCATTAGGGTTGACCCGCAGTAAAATATCACTGAACTCTTTAACAGAATTCAGGCGGGTTTGGGCAATGATTGATATGTTTAAACGTTGTCCGGGAACGGGTGGCGTTCCCCCCAATTGTCCAGCGGCAACCTGATTGTTTTGCGCTTTAATGGCAGTGATAACATCCTGAGTAGAGAGTTTGTAGTTAAGCAATTTATCAGGATTGAGCCAAATGCGCATCGCATACTGGGTACCAAACAGCTGAGCTTCACCGACCCCTGTGACACGACTCAGTGAATCTTTGACACTAGCTCCAACATAGTCGGCAATATCATCCTGACTCATGGAACCATCTTCAGAAATAAACCCGGCAACCATTAAAAATGAGCTGGTTACTTTCTCAACACGAATGCCTTGTTGTTGCACCTCCTGAGGTAACAGAGGCATGGTTTGTTGCAGTTTGTTTTGTACCTGAACCTGAGCGATATCGGGATCTGTATTCGCTTCAAAGGTCAGTGTGATGGTCATACTGCCCGCAGCATCACTGCTGGAAGACATATACATCAGATTATCGATACCATTCATATTCTGTTCAATAATCTGAGTGACTGTATTCTGCACCGTTGCTGCGTCAGCGCCCGGATAAGTCGCGGAAATAGAAATAGAGGGAGGAGCAATTGCAGGATATTGCTCCACAGGTAATTTCATTATTGCCAATAGACCAGCAAGCATGGTGACAATAGCAATTACCCATGCAAATATTGGCCTTTCGATAAAAAACTTAGGCATGAATCACTGACTCCTTATTGAGGCTTTTTTTCGGTCTCAGTTTGATTAGCCGCGGGTTTGGCATTCAGATCTTGTTCCTTTGGATTAACGGTCATTCCTGGCGCTATTATTTGCAGGCGATTGACAATGACTTTATCTCCAGCACTTACCCCGTCTGTTACCAACCACTTATTGCCGATTGCCTGAGCGGCATTAATATTGCGTAATTCTACTCGGTTATCTTTATCAACAATCATGGTGGTTGCCTGGCCTCGAGCTGTTCTGGCTACGGCTTCTTGAGGAATTAAAATGGCATTTTTGCGTACACCTTCTTCCAATTTTGTGCGGACAAACATCCCCGGAAGCAACTCTTCATTCGGATTTGGGAACACAGCACGCATCGTGATAGAACTGGTTGTTTCATCAACAGTGACATCTGAAAACTCAAGATATCCTTCCTTGCTGTATTCTTTGCCTGTATCAGTAATCAGGCGAATCTTTGTTTTTTGGTTTTCTTTTTTAATGGTTCCTTTGGCAATTTCATCTTTAAGTTTCAGGTAATCATCACTTGATTGGGTAATATCAACATAGATAGGATCCAATTGCTGAACTGTTGTTAGAGCAGTGCCTTGGCCCGCTGAAACCAGCGCACCTTCAGTGACGGTAGATTTGCCTGCACGACCAGAAATAGGAGATGTGACTTTGGTATATGCCAAATTGATTCTGGCACTTTCCAACGCAGCATGAGCAGATTGCACATCAGCATTTGCTTGTGCATAGTCAGAATTCGCTTTATCAAATTCTTGTTTACTCACGTATTGTGTACCCAGCAATGATTTATAACGTTCAACAGTTAAATGTGACACTTTCTCATTAGCTTGGGCTCTGGTCAGATTTGCTTTGGCTTTACTATATTCTGCCTGATAGGTAGCCGGATCTATTTGGTATAACGATTCTCCGGCAACAATATCGCTCCCTTCTTTATAGTTACGTTTCAGAATAATACCACTAACCTGAGGACGAACTTCTGCAACACGATAAGCTGTTGTACGGCCCGGCAATTCCGTGATGACAGTTAAAGGCTCTGCTTTCAGGGTGACAACACTCACATCAAGTATAGAGATACTGGATTGTGTTTCTTGATTTTCCTTGCATCCTGAAAGGATGAAGCTGCCTGAAAGTACCAGTAATGTAGCCAGAGGCAGAATTCCCCTGTTCTTTAGCATAAATAACCTCAATTTTTCAATGTAGGCGCTTTGTCTAACGCGTGAAACTATTACTTCATTGATTAGGGGTGCTATGATACAAACATGCATGAATGTATGTAAATTGGCCCCCAGTAAAAAACAACGTTTATGGCGAAGAAATGGCACGAAAAACTAAACAGCAAGCACAAAAAACTCGTCACCAAATTATTGAAGCTGCGATAAAGGTATTTTCTGAGCGTGGTGTTTCTGCCACTTCATTATCTGATATTGCAATTGAAGCAGGCGTAACACGTGGCGCAATTTACTGGCACTTTAAAAATAAAATGGATTTGCTTTCCATTGTTTGCCAAATGCCAGAAAGAAAAGCAGACGAGCTAGAGAAAGAGTATCAGGCAAAATACCCGAATAATCCACTCCTTACATTGAGATCTTTAATGATCTCCATGTTAAGAATGATGATAGATGACCCACAGCTTCGGAACTTGATAGAAATTTTTTTCCACAAATGTGAGTTTGTTGGAGAGGTTTCCTCATTGTCTGAAGAAATGAGGGAAGCATGTATTTCTGATTACAAGAAGATTGAAAAAATATTGTCAGATTGCATCCGGGAAGGGGAATTACCTTACGATCTTGATCTTAGGCGTTCAGCCATAATGCTGAGGGCATTGATGACGGGAATATTGGAAAATTGGTCATTCTCGCCGGACAGTTTTAATATTCAAGAGCAGGCTGTGCCTTTAGTGGATTCTTTTATTGATACCCTTAAACATAGCCAGTATTTGCGTAATAAAAAAGAATAAATAGACTTTTAATATTAGTATAGTGATATGGTTTGGCATTCTTATCGCCATTCTCAATGGGGCAGAGCATGGCGATGAATTCATGAATACTCCCCATCCACTCTCACTTGTCTTTAGTACCTTTATTTTGTTTTTCTAATTTCTGTTGTAAATCTTGTTTGACAATGTCGAGTGCAGCCAGTGCTGTATCGGGAGAAATATCATTACATTCAAGCAAATAAATAAGATCCACCGCCAGTTGAACCTCAGGTGGTGCTTGTTCGAGAGTCATGTTGTTCTCCTTATGGTTAATCTGAGTGTTCTTGCTTTTCTATCGATTTCTCGATGCGCATCAATGCCTGGCGGCAACGGGTTAGCCTTCCTGCCAGAGCAGCAATTTCTTTTTGCAGTTTATACTTATCGGCTTGTGTAATCTGCTTATTTAACTGTAATTCTCGGTCATCGACCATTGCTATCAAACGTCGCTCATAATCCTGATGCTCAGCCAGGCGTTGATAAAGATCCCTTTCCTGCGAGTGGCGTTCAAATTTATCTTCCTGCTTTCGCAATGTCTGAGTCGCTATTTCACGTTTTAGGCCTTCTATCTGTATCACTAAACGTTCAGCGAGAAATTTCACCGGTTCAGCGCGGTTATCGGCTACACAGCTTTTCAGCTGTTTCATATTTTGCTTGATTTCTAACAGGTATCCACCAAGTTTGTTGCTGTGATGGTGAAATAGTGACTGATCAAAACGGGCAGCGGAAAACGGGATATCGGACAACGAGGCAAGCTCTTTTTCCAGCATGTTGATCTGTTTTTCAAGTGCGCCTAATAAATTTTGTATACCCATCAGCGTCTCGTTATCATGGATAGTTCGTTAAGTGAAGTTTGTGTTTCAGCGCGACTTTGTTGAGGTCGTTTCATTTATGAAATAGATGCGGAACTTGCGCTAACTCAATAAAATATAGACTGTAACTTGTCTTACAGTTGCTTTTTTCCAGTAGTTTGAATAGATTTTACTGTTTTCGTTTTTATAACTTGGCTGGCACCGATTATGACCGCTAACGCACAACAACTGCAATTAATTAAAGACAGCATTGAAACAATCCCTGATTATCCAAAAGAAGGGATACTTTTTCGTGACATTACCACATTGCTGGATAATCCTGCGGCCTATCAAGCTACGATAGATCTTTTGGTATCTCATTATCAGGGTATGGGGATTACCAAAATTGTAGGGACTGAGGCCCGTGGTTTTTTATTTGGCGCTCCTGTTGCATTGCGTCTGGAAGTTGGCTTTGTTCCTGTTCGCAAAAAAGGCAAATTGCCGCGTGAGACAATCAGCGAAACTTACGATCTGGAATATGGTACGGACACACTGGAAATCCATAAAAGCAGCATCAATGATGGAGATAAGGTGCTTGTTATTGATGATTTGCTCGCAACAGGCGGTACTGTTGACGCAACAGTAAAGCTTATCCGCCGTCTGGGAGGGGAAGTTTCAGAAGCGGCTTTCATTATTGGATTACCGGATTTGGGTGGCGTTGAACGATTGAAGAAACAAGGTGTTGATAGCTACACGATCATCGAATTCCCAGGTCATTGATTGATCCTGATTTTTTCATTATTGGCATATCAGCCTCGCCGTTCATAGTGAGGCTGTGCTAGCATGTTAGACAGTCATGTTCAATTTTCTTGGTATTCATGAGCTATCAGGTACTCGCCCGTAAGTGGCGCCCACAAATATTTTCTGATGTTGTTGGTCAACAACATGTATTGACCGCGTTGGCTAATGGTCTTGAACACCAACGCCTTCATCACGCTTACCTTTTCTCCGGCACTCGTGGGGTAGGTAAGACTACAATCGCGCGTTTGCTGGCAAAAGGGCTGAATTGCGAAACAGGTATAACAAAGACGCCATGCGGTCAGTGTGCGAATTGCCTTGAAATTGAGCAGGGGCGATTTGTCGATCTGATTGAGATTGATGCGGCTTCTCGGACTAAAGTAGAAGATACCCGTGAATTATTGGACAACGTCCAGTATGCCCCCGCCCGGGGCCGCTTTAAGGTATACCTTATTGACGAGGTGCATATGCTTTCTCGTCATAGTTTCAATGCCCTGTTAAAGACACTGGAAGAACCACCGGGGCATGTGAAATTTCTTTTGGCAACGACAGATCCGCAGAAACTTCCGGTGACTATCCTTTCACGCTGCTTGCAATTTCATTTGAAAGCGCTTGATGTGAACCAAATTAGTGGTCAACTGGAACATGTTCTTAATGCTGAACAAATAGAGAATGATCTTCGCTCCCGTCAATTGTTGGCCCGGGCAGCGGATGGCAGTATGCGTGATGCATTGAGCCTGGCCGATCAGGCTATTGCCCTTGGTGGCGGGAAGCTGACATCAGAGATAGTCAATCAGATGTTGGGAACATTGGATGATGAGCAACCGTTGGCGATGATAGAGGCGCTGGTTCGCGCCGATGGTCAACGAATCATGGCTTTGGTTGAGCAAGCGGCATTCCGTGGCGTAGATTGGGAAAATCTTTTAGTAGAGACACTATCATTATTGCATCGTATTGCGATGCTTCAGTTACTGCCCCAGCAAATGGAAAGTGATCCGTCCTCAATAGATGGGCGATTGCGCTTATTGGCCCGCTCGATTTCCCCGACTGATTTACAGTTTTATTATCAGGCATTATTGGTTGGGCGCAAAGATTTGCCTTATGCGCCAGAGCGCCGGATGGGCGTTGAAATGGCACTGCTGCGAGCCTTGGCATTCCATCCTAAAACGGTCATTGAGGATACGCCTTTACCCACTGTAGATGTTCCTGCATCTCCGATGGGGACACCTTCTGTGTCAGAGCCTCCGGCCCAACCGGACTCCAATGCCGGGGGGCGGGGACGTGTTGAACCGAGAACATCTCAAGCGATGGATGCTGCACCTACTGCCGACAGCCCAACGGCAAAATTATTGCAGGCAAGAAACTCACTGACACGCCAAGGGAATACACCATCAAAAAAGCCTGAGCCGGCAGAGTCTGTGAAGGCGAAGCCGGCCAGTTCGGCATTGGATCGATTGTTAGCGGTATCTGAACAACGGCCTCAATCTTATATTCCGAAAGCACGGGAGCCGGAACCCGTGAAGAAAGAGGCTTATCGCTGGCGAGCAGTGAATAATGTAGAAGAAAAAAAACAACAGCCGGTGACAACGCCAAAATCGATAAAAGCGGCACTTGAGCATGAAAAGACGGCTGAATTAATAGAAAAACTTGCGATTGAATCGAAACAAAGAGATCCATGGGCTGCGGAAATTGATCAGTTGAGCATCCCTAAATTGGTTCAGCAAGTCGCTTTGAATGCATTTAGAGAGCAGATTGATGAAAATAGATTCTGCCTGCATTTACGCTCAAAGCAGCATCATTTAAATTCTGCATCGGCCCAGAAAGCTTTAAATGAGGCGTTAAATGAATTGCATGGAAAACCCATTGAACTCAATATTATTGAAGATGATAATCCTGCGATGAAAACGCCTCTTGAGTGGCGACAAGCCATTTATGAAGAAAAATTGACACAAGCACGTCAATCCATTATTTCGGATAAAACGATTCAAACACTTCAGCAGTTATTCGATGCGGAATTGGATGAAGAAAGTATCCGGCCTGTTTAACCGCCATTGCGTATTTTTATGTCGTGGCTATGAGTGAAGAGAGAGCATTATGTTTGGTAAAGGTGGTTTGGGCAATTTGATGAAACAGGCCCAGCAGATGCAAGAAAAAATGCAGAAAATGCAGGAAGAAATTGCAAATCTGGAAGTGACGGGTGAATCGGGTGCAGGTCTGGTGAAAATCACGATTAATGGTGCGCATAACTGTCGTCGTGTTGAAATCGACCCAAGCCTGATGGAAGATGACAAAGAAATGCTGGAAGACTTGATCGCTGCGGCGTTCAACGATGCAGCACGTCGCATTGAAGAAACTCAGAAAGAGAAAATGGCTGGCGTTTCCAGTGGAATGCAATTACCGCCTGGCTTTAAGATGCCATTCTAATGCAAACGAGTCCTCTTCTTGAATCGCTGATGGAAGCGCTGCGCTGTTTGCCGGGTGTAGGGCCGAAATCTGCTCAGCGGATGGCATTTCACTTATTGCAGCGGGATCGTAGTGGTGGAATGCGTTTGGCGCAGGTGCTGACGCGGGCCATGTCTGAAATTGGTCATTGTCAGGATTGCCGGACATTTACTGAGCAGGACCAATGCACAATTTGTATTAATCCTCGTCGTCATCAAAATGGGCAAATTTGTGTGGTGGAAAGTCCTGCGGATATTCATGCAATTGAGCAAACAGGCCAGTTTGCCGGGCGTTATTTCGTCCTGATGGGGCATTTATCGCCGCTGGATGGCATTGGGCCAATGGATATTGGTTTGGATCGATTAGAAGAACGATTATCTTCTGAAACATTGTCAGAAATTATTCTGGCAACGAACCCGACTGTTGAAGGAGAGGCAACGGCAAACTATATTGCAGAAATGTGTTCGCAATATGGTGTTACAGCGAGCCGAATTGCTCATGGCGTCCCTGTCGGTGGTGAGCTTGAAATGGTTGATGGCACGACGCTGTCTCACTCGTTGGCTGGTCGTCACAGAATTACTGACTTATAGTTAGTCCGACCGCAATTATTTCTGCTCGTAATTATTCCTGACGACTACGGGAAACATTCATGGATGGTGCTGCGGAGCATGTCGCCATCCATCATCGATTTAATCCCACTCAAACTAATTTTATATTCTTCTTGTTTTTCTAACTTGAAACTTACCTGACTTATCCCCATTTGTTTATCATCGTATGATTTTACATATCTGAACTGGATTTAGATTGAGGTAATAAATGAGCATGAAAGGTCAGGAAACCCGTGGATTTCAGTCTGAAGTCAAACAGCTGCTGCAATTGATGATCCACTCTCTCTATTCCAACAAAGAAATTTTTCTTCGTGAATTGATTTCAAACGCTTCTGATGCTGCTGACAAATTGCGTTTTCGCGCATTATCAGCGCCTGAGCTGTATGAAAATAATGGTGAATTACGCGTTCGCCTGGCGGTTGACCAAGAACAAAAAACTATCACAATCAGTGATAATGGCATTGGTATGTCCCGTGATGAAGTCATCGATAATCTGGGAACGATCGCCAAATCTGGTACTAAAGCATTTCTTGAATCCATTGGTTCTGATCAGGCTAAAGATAGCCAACTGATCGGTCAGTTTGGTGTGGGTTTTTATTCTGCATTTATTGTTGCAGATAAAGTTACCGTGCGTACCCGTGCAGCCGGAGTTGCAACCGATCAGGGCGTGTTCTGGGAATCCACAGGTGAAGGTGATTACACCATTGCTGATATTGAAAAAGCAGAGCGCGGTACAGAAATCACGCTTCACTTGCGTGATGAAGAAAGCGAATTCCTCAATGATTGGCGTCTGCGTTCTATCATTGGCAAATACTCTGATCACATTGCTTTGCCAGTTGAAATTGAAACTCAGACCAAAAATGAAGAAGACGATTCTATTACCGTTTCTTGGGAAAAGATCAATAAAGCCCAAGCGTTGTGGACGCGTGGTAAAGCAGAAATCAGTGATGAAGAATATCAGGAGTTCTATAAGCATATCTCCCATGATTTCGCTGACGCTTTGACCTGGAGCCACAACCGCGTTGAAGGCAAACAGGAATACACCAGCCTGTTGTATATTCCTTCCCAGGCACCGTGGGATATGTGGAATCGTGAGCATAAACATGGTTTGAAATTGTATGTTCAGCGTGTATTCATCATGGATGAAGCTGAGCAGTTCATGCCTAATTATCTGCGTTTTGTGCGTGGTCTGATAGACTCCAACGATCTGCCGCTGAACGTTTCCCGTGAGATTTTGCAAGACAGCACAATTACTCGTAATTTGCGCAGTGCACTGTCTAAACGTGTGTTGCAGATGCTGGATAAGCTGGCAAAAGACGATGCGGAGAAATACCAGACCTTCTGGCAGCAATTCGGCTTGGTCATGAAAGAAGGTCCAGCCGAAGATGGCACAAATAAAGACGCTATCGCTAAGTTATTGCGCTTTGCTACGACTCACGAAGACAGTTCAGCTCAGACGGTTTCTTTGGCTGATTATATTGGCCGCATGGCTGAAGGTCAGGAGAAGATTTACTACATTACCGCAGACAGCTATGCAGCGGCGAAGAATAGCCCGCACTTGGAATTATTCCGCAAGAAAGGTATCGAAGTCTTGCTGTTGTCTGATCGTATCGATGAATGGATGATGAGTTACCTGACTGAGTTTGAAGGTAAATCTTTCCAGTCTGTCAGCAAGTCTGATGAATCCCTCGACAAACTGGCAGATGAAAATAAGGCTGAGCAAGAAGAAGCTGATAAAAAACTGGAGCCATTTGTTGAGCGAGTGAAAACGCTGCTGGGTGAGCGCGTGAAAGAAGTTAAACTGACTCACCGTCTGACAGATACGCCAGCGATTGTAACGACAGACAGCAACGCAATGAGTACTCAAATGGCTAAACTGTTTGCAGCAGCTGGTCAATCAGCACCAGAAGTCAGCTATAACTTTGAACTGAATCCGGAGCATACCCTGGTTAAAACGGCTGCGGATATTGAGGACGATACACAATTTGCGGATTGGGTTGAGCTGTTGCTGGATCAAGCATTATTTGCTGAACGCGGTACATTGGATGATCCAAACCAATTCATTCGCCGCATGAATCAGTTATTGCTCGCTAATCAAGCATAATTTTGTTGAAAGAATGATAAAAACCACGCTTCAGCAAAGAATGGAGCGTGGTTTATTTTTTTCATGACACGAAAACGTTTACCTGTTTTCTTGAGCCATACCTATTCAGATGGTATGGTGGCTCGTTTTCTTTAAAATACGAAAAGCAAATAGCAAGGGGATTTACGCAATGCGTATTATTCTGCTGGGCGCACCAGGCGCCGGTAAGGGGACTCAGGCGCAATTTATCATGGAGAAATATGGGGTCCCTCAGATTTCTACAGGTGACATGTTGCGGGCCGCGGTAAAAGCGGGCACAGAGTTGGGTTTAAAAGCAAAAGAATTGATGGATAACGGCAAGCTGGTGACTGATGAATTGGTCATTGCCTTGGTTAAAGAGCGTATCAAGCAGGATGATTGCCGCAATGGCTTCTTGTTGGATGGGTTTCCACGTACCATTCCACAAGCTGATGCTATGAAAGAAGCGGGCATCGACGTTGACTTTGTTCTGGAATTTGATGTTCCTGATGAAATTATTGTTGAGCGCATCATTGGCCGTCGTGTACATGCTCCATCCGGACGTGTTTATCACATCAAATTTAATCCGCCACAAGTGGAAAATAAAGATGATGTTACCGGTGAAGAACTGACTATCCGTAAAGACGATCAGGAAGACACCGTCCGCAAGCGTTTGGTTGAATACCATTCACAAACCGCGCCTTTGGTTACTTATTATCAGGCAGAAGCTCAAGCGGGCAATACTCAATACTTCAAACTCGACGGTACACGTCAGGTATCTGAAGTGAGTGCAGAGCTGGCCAGCATTTTGGGTGAATGAGTTTATTTATCCAAAAGAGCAAAAACAGGCGGTGTATGCCGCCTGATTTTTTACAGATATTCCTTTAACCTACCAGAAAACGCCCCTCTTACCGCTGGATGACGCCAGTTGTATTGAAACTTAAAATCTATTGGTTATATCATTCATGCTTTATACTAGTTTGTTAGACAATTAAGTGGAGCATTGAGGAATGAGTTGCAAGAAGTATGGTGTCCTGCTGGTAAATCTTGGCACACCCGATGCACCAACACCTGAGGCAATAAAACGTTATCTGGCAAAATTTTTGAGTGACAGACGGGTCGTTGATCTCCCCTCATTTATCTGGAAACCTATACTGTATGGTCTGATCCTTCCATTCCGTTCTTCTCGTGTAGCCAAGCTATATCAGGAAATTTGGACAGAAGAGGGTTCCCCTTTGCTGGTGTATGGTCGTCGTCAGCAGAAATTATTGGAAGAACGGTTGGTGGATATCCCGGTTGAATTGGGAATGACTTATGGCTCGCCTTCCCTGTCTCAAACCATTAATAATTTGTTGCAGCGCGACCTTGATGATTTGATTATACTGCCACTTTATCCTCAATACTCCAGCACAACTACGGCGGCTGTATTTGATATTATCAGTAAAATCTTGCAGGGATACCGTACTATCCCAAGTCTGCACTTTATTCGGAGCTATGCAGCGGATCCTGCCTATATCGCAGCACTAAAAGAAACAATAGAGCAGAGCTTTGCAAAACATGGTCAGCCAGATCGTCTCATTATTTCTTATCATGGTATTCCTGAACGTTTGGTGCAAAGGGGCGATATTTATTCGCAGGATTGCCAGACAACGACTAGGCTATTGATTCAGGAATTAGATTATCCGGCAGATAAGATTATGATGACATATCAATCTCGTTTTGGCCGCTTACCGTGGCTGTCACCTTATACTGATAAGACCATGGAAGCATTGCCTGGTCAGGGGGTGGAACATGTTCAAGTGGTGTGCCCGGGTTTTTCAGCGGACTGTTTGGAAACGTTGGAAGAAATTGATCAGCAAAATAAAAAGATTTTCTTAGATGCTGGGGGGAAAAAGTTTGAATATATTCCTGCTCTCAATGATCATGCATCTCAGATATTGTTACTAGGAAAACTAATAACCGATGTTATTACATAACTTGTGGATGTTTGTTATGGTATTTGGCACAGTAAGTGATACATATTAATCATTTTTCAATAAGATATCGTTTGTATTGTGTCAGCAACGTAAGCGTTTTCAAATCAATAAGAAACAGCTATTTGGATATAGAGATAATGAGTAATAAAGCAACCCAACATCCTGATTTATATAAAGAGTATTCAAGCCATTATCCTCCTGAGCAGGAAGATGAGATTGATCTGTTCGAATTATTTTCGGTACTTTTCCAATCAAAATATCTGATCATTGCGATATCGTTTGCCTTTGCAATCATAGGGTTTGGTATTGCGTCATTTTTGCCACAGAAATGGAGCAGTACGGCTGTTATTGTTCAGCCAAGAGCAGTAGGATTCCAGCCACTGCAAAAAGTATTAACGGATCTTCAGGTTCTGAATATTGAGTCTGGGATCAGCCAAAAGCTTTTGTACGAAAGATTTTTGGGGGATTATGATTCTCGGGTACTGCGTGAAGAGTATGTGGTCAATACCGATTATTTCAAGGCTCTGGTTGCTAAAAATAAAGTTAATACAGAGCAGGAAAGACGAAAACTTATTGAACAAATCATCAATAGCATCTCAATCCCCAAGAAAAAAAATAACGATGACGAGAATATAAGCACACTTTCTTTTAGTGCCGATAATGCGCAGGATGCCTATAACCTGCTAGCGGGCTATATCAAATTTGTTTCTTCAGTTGTTCAAGAGGAAGTCACAAATGAACTGAATGAAACTGTTCAGCAGAAACTGGAATACTCACAGAAAATGTATTCTATTGATTTGGCAAGAATCGAAAACACACGCAGTGTCAATATTGAAAGATTGAAGAATGCTATCTCGATTGCGCACTCTGCTGGAATTGAAAAGCCCGGAATACTGATCAAAGATGACCCTGATTATTCCATTGGATTGGGTGCTGATGCATTGAAACGTAAGCTTCAAGTGATTGAAGAAGATACAGATCCAACTAAAACAAATTTCGATATGGCTAATCGGTTGCTGTATATGGAACGTTTGGGGAAAGTGAAAATTGATACGATAGATTTCACCCCATTCAAATATATGCAAAAACCCTATGAACCGACATCAAAGGATTCACCTAAACGGTTGTTGATCTTGGTTGGTGCTGGTTTTATCGGATTCATTTTATCCATTATGTTTGTTCTGCTGCGCCATATGGTTCGTACCCGCCAGAAAAAAGAAGCTTAGTCTTTTTGGTGATTGAGCGTGCTTTATAAATAATGTCTTTTGACAGCCAATGTCATCAGTAGCATTGGCTGTCGTCCCTTCTACACCTACGTTTTTTGTTCTGTCATAGTATTGTGTTACACCATATTATGCTAATATGCCGCATATTTTGGCTCTATAGCATCAATTAACTATGAAATTCCCTGGTAAGCGTAAATCTAAACATTATTTTCCTGTCAGTTTAAGAGACCCCCTACTTCAACCCATCAAAGAGATGATGGACACTGAAAATAACCGAGCCTACATTGTCGGCATTGATCAAACACTGGTCGATATTGAAGCTAAAGTCGATGAAAGTTTTATCCAGCGTTACAATTTGAGCCAGGGACATTCGCTAGTTATCGAAGATGATGTAGCTGAGGCACTTTACAAGGAATTGACAGATAATAACCTGATCAGCCATGAGTTCGCGGGTGGCACGATTGGCAACACATTGCATAACTACTCTGTTCTGGCAGATGATAAATCTGTTCTGCTTGGTGCGATGTGTAACAACATTCAAATCGGAAGCTATGCCTATTGTTATCTTTGCAATACATCCAGTCGCATGGATCTGAACCATCTTCAGGGAGTTGATGGTCCAATCGGCCGTTGTTTTACTTTAGTGACGGAGAATGGCGAAAGAACGTTTGCCATCAGCCCTGGTTTAATGAATCAACTCCGTCCGGAAAGTATTCCGGAACACATTATTGCTGAAGCGTCGGCTTTGGTCATCACTGCTTATTTAGTGCGGTGTAAATCGGGTGAACCGATGCCGGAAGCGACAATGAAAGCTATCGAATATGCGAAGAAGCATAGTGTGCCTGTTGTCCTGACGCTGGGAACAAAATATGTCATTGCTGATGATCCACAATGGTGGCGTGATTTTCTGGCTGAAAATGTTTCTGTTGTTGCCATGAATGAAGATGAAGCTTATGAGCTGACAGGCCTTAGCGATCCACTTTTAGCGGCTGATATGGCACTGAATTGGGTGGATTTGGTGTTGTGTACTGCGGGTCCAGCCGGATTATACATGGCAGGCTATACTGAAGAGAATTACAAACGTCAGACTTCACATCCCCTGTTGCCTGGTGCGATTGCTGAGTTTAACCGTTATGAATTTAGCCGGGCGATACGCAAAGCAGATTGCCAGAATCCGATGCGGGTTTATTCTCACATTGAACCGTATATGGGTGGCCCTGAAAAAATCATGAATACCAATGGTGCCGGGGATGGCGCATTATCTGCATTACTGCATGATATTACTGCCAATAGTTATCACCGCATGAATGTACCTAACTCCAGCAAGCACATACAGCCTTATTTGACTTATTCTTCGTTGGCCCAAGTCTGTAAATATGCAAACCGGGTGAGTTATCAGGTGTTGAGCCAACATGCTCCACGTTTGATGAAAGGGTTGCCGGAAAAAGAAGACAGCCTGGAAGAGTCTTACTGGGAACGCTAAAGCTAAAAAATTGGAATATCCCCATGATTGGGGATATTCCTTGAATGACGGATTATAATGGTGTTGTTGATGGCAATGATGAAGGGGGATTGATCGAACAAGCCGCAGCATCACTTTCAGGAAATGCATCTGCCATTGCTTTTGCTATTTCGTGTTCACCAATAATAATGTGGTTAGCGCCACGTTCTGTAATATAAGTCACTTCGTCATCATAATTGGCTCGTACAATAATATTGATATCTGGCCGAATTTCTCTGCAACTGGCAACAATTTCACCCGCCTCATAGCCATTGGGGATTGTCAAGAATAACGTGCAGGCACAATCGAGCCGCGCCAGCGCCATAATATCTTTATTGGCGGCATTACCCATCACAGCACTGATCCCCATTTCGCCCAATTCTTCAAACTGAGCCCGGGTATCTTCAATGACAACAACCGGAAAGTCTCTTTTTTGTAAATGTTGGCAAAGCAGGCGGCCAACGCGGCCATAACCGACCACAATGGCATGACCACAGATGTTGACAGGGATTTGAGTTTCTTCTTCCAATGTTTCTTCGATTAATTGTTCTTCCATGGTTTCTGTTTTTTCGAGATAACGATCCAGTAGACTGAAGAGAATCGGGTTCAACATGATGGAAATAATGGCACCGGCCAAGACAAGATTGCGGGCATCTCCGTCCAGTAATCCCAGCGCAACCCCAAGCCCGGCGAGAATAAAAGCAAACTCACCGATTTGGGCAAGGCTGACAGAAATCGTCAAAGCTGTGCGTCGTGAGTGACCAAACATTTTGACCAGTAACATGGCAGCCAGTGATTTGCCAATGATAATGATGGCAAGAGTGCCCAAAATCGCGAGTGGCTGTTGGATCAAGACCATTGGGTCAAACAGCATACCAACAGAGACAAAGAAAAGAACAGCAAAAGCATCCCTTAACGGTAAAGTATCCTGTGCGGCCCTGTGGCTTAATTCTGATTCATTCAACACCATGCCGGCAAAAAATGCGCCAAGGGCGAATGAGGCATCAAACCATGTTACAGCTCCGTAGGCCACGCCTAATGCGATGGCGAGAACGGCGAGCGTAAATAACTCACGGGAACCTGTACTGGCAGTTTTTGCCAGCAACCAAGGAATGATCCGGCGACCGATGAAAATCATCAACAAAATAAAGGCAACAACTTTACCGATAGTGAGGGCTAACTTAAGCAGCAATTGCCCGATATCAGTATGCTGGTTGTCCAAAATACCCGCAGCAGCGGGGAGTAAAACTAATGCGAGAACCATTGCCAAATCTTCAACGATCAGCCACCCAATGGCAATTTGTCCTCTTTGGCTATCGATGAGCTGTCGTTCCTCCAATGCCCGGAGCAGTACCACTGTACTGGCAGTCGATAAACACAGGCCAAAAACGATACCGCTGAATAATCCCCAGCCAAGTAGTGTTGATAAACCTACGCCCAATAAAGTTGCAACGGCAATTTGTGCAATGGCACCTGGAATAGCAATAGATTTAACGGCTAGTAAATCTTTGAGTGAAAAATGCAGACCGACACCGAACATCAGTAAGATCACGCCAATTTCTGAAAGCTCCGGGGCCAGGGAAGTATCAGCAACAAAACCGGGGGTAAAAGGCCCTGCTAATACACCTGCTACAAGATAGCCAACAAGGGGTGAGATTTTCAGGCGCTGTGCTAGCATGCCAAGAAGATAGGCGAGAACAAAACCGCCAACAATGGTCGTGATAAGAGGTGTCGAATGCTCCATCAAGGCTCCTTCTGGGTAGAGAAAATCAATGAATGGGTGAGGTAACAATATGTTTTGTCAGGTTTACAAAACATAGTTGTTAAAAAAATACATAATATGATGAAAATGAAGCTGAATTATATAAACATCATTTTAATGTAATTTTATATAGGTTTTATTATTATTTACGCTTGTTTACAAAGGTAATGGTTGTCTTTGTTGTTTTTTCTATTATTTGATTTTATTGGTTTTTTATTGTTTATTCTCTAGTTTTGGTAGAAGTATTGTGAAAACACCAAGAAGTGGCAAGAAAGAGCATATTTTATAAACCAGCTCAATGCTGGTTTGATCAGCGACATAACCAAGGGTAGCCGCGCCGATCCCTCCCATGCCAAACGCTAAGCCAAAAAATAAACCTGCGATCATGCCTGTTTTACCAGGAACCAGTTCTTGTGCGTAGACCAAAATAGCTGAAAATGCAGAAGCTAATATAACGCCAATGATGATCGTCAATATACCTGTCCAGAATAGGGATGCATAAGGCAATAATAAAGTAAAAGGAGTAATACCGAGAATTGAACCCCATATCACATATTTGCGGCCGATTCTGTCTCCCAGAGGGCCTCCGATCAGGGTGCCCGCTGCCACAGAAAATAAAAACACAAATAAATGAATCTGAGCGCTTTGTACGGAAAGGCCAAATTTTTGGATCAAATAAAAAGTATAATAACTACTGATGCTGGTGAGATAAAAGTATTTTGAAAAAATGAGTATCAATAGAACGGCAAAAGAACGGATAATTATTTTTCTGGGCAGAGTTGGCAAAGAAGCATGAGCCGGAGATTTGCGGGTGATGGTTTTGTGTTGCAGCTTATACCATTGACTGATTTGTAACAGGATCACCATTGCCAGTAATGCTGCGAGAGCAAACCAACCCACATTTCCTTTGCCATAGGGTGCGATGAAAATGGCCGCCAACAGTGGGCCTAAAGAGCTGCCTAAATTACCGCCGACCTGAAATAAAGATTGTGCTAAACCATGACGCCCGCCAGAAGCCATTCTTGCAACGCGTGACGACTCCGGATGAAAAACAGATGAGCCGGTTCCCACGAGTGCAGCAGCCATTAATATGACCAAAAAGCTTTCAGCGTAGGCCAGAAGAAGCAATCCCGATAACGTAAATCCCATGCCAATAGGTAATGAGTATGGTTGTGGGTGTTTATCCGTATATAGGCCTATCAGGGGTTGCAGTAAGGAGGCGGTTATCTGATAGGTTAGGGTTATCATTCCAACTTGAATGAAACTTAAGGAAAAGTCAAATTGCAGCAGTGGGTATATTGCAAGGATCAGCGATTGAATCATATCATTCAGCAGATGGGACAGACTGATAGCACCGAGCACTGAAAAAAGAGTTTTACGGGATTTAGCTGATGATTCTGGCTGAAGAAGTCTTCTGTTTTGGTTGCTCATATTGATTTGCCTGTTGATATATTCAGTGGGATCGTGGGCCGTCGTGCTGTTTTTTTGTTTTATTTCTAACAGATAAATATATCTTGGATCATCCAGAAAACTTTTATGAATATCGAATTAATTTGATAATTATCCCAAAAAAATGAAAGAAGACATTATTTAGTAACACAAATATGCGATCCTGATCAGAGAAATTCTCAGTTCAAAGCCATAAATGCCTCGTAAGAATTTAAAACACATGGAGAAACCCATGAACTTTTCGTTTAAAGCGCCAGTATGTATCCTTGCTGCTTCCCTGTCCTTGGCTCCATTAATTGCCACTGCCTGGGAAAAAGATAAAACCTATGACATCACCATCCTGCACACTAACGATCATCATGGTCATTTTTGGCATAACGATTATGGTGAGTATGGGTTAGCCGCCCAAAAAACAGTCGTGGACTCTATTCGTCAGGAAGTGGCCAAGAAAGGTGGAAGCGTATTGTTATTGTCAGGGGGAGACATTAACACAGGCGTACCAGAATCGGATATGCAAGATGCAGAACCTGATTTTAAGGGAATGAATCTGGTGGGTTATGATGCAATGACATTGGGAAATCATGAGTTTGATAAGCCTTTGAATGTATTGTACCAGCAACAAAAATGGGCAAATTTTCCGTTTTTATCTGCCAATATTTATCAAACCAGCACGAATAAACGTTTATTTAAACCCTATGTCATATTTGATAAGCAAGGCATCAAAATTGCTGTTTTGGGACTGACGACCGATGACACGGCCAAAATAGGCAATCCCGCCAATTTTCCGGATGTGGAATTCCGTGTTCCTGCGGAAGAAGCCAAAAAAGTGATTGAAGAGCTGAAAAAGAATGAAAAACCGGATGTAATAATTGCGGCAACACATATGGGGCATTATGACGATGGTCATCATGGCAGTAATGCTCCGGGTGATGTTGAGATGGCACGTAGCTTACCGCCGGGTTATTTGGACATGATTGTTGGGGGGCACTCACAAGATCCAGTCTGTATGTCAGCAGAGAAGAAGAATTATAAACAAGTGGATTATGTGCCGGGAACACCTTGTTCACCCGATCGCCAAAATGGCACGTGGATTGTACAGGCGCACGAATGGGGAAAATATGTTGGTCGTGCTGACTTTCAATTCCGCAATGGTGAATTCAAATTGGTTCGTTACCAATTGATTCCGATTAACTTAAAGAAAAAAGTAACAAAAGCAGATGGTACTACGGAGCGTACTTATTATACACATGAAATTAAGCAGAACCCTGAAGCACTCAGTTTATTGACGCCTTATCAGGAGAAAGGCAGCCAAAAGTTGAATGTCAAAGTCGGTTCAGTTGATCACAAGCTGGAAGGTGATCGCAGTAAGGTCCGTTTTGTTCAAACCAATATGGCTCACCTTGTACTGGCCGCTCAGATGGAGCGAACAAATGCTGATTTTGCTGTAATGAGCGGCGGTGGAATTCGTGACTCCATTGAGCCGGGAGATATCACTTACAAAGATGTGCTGAAGGTTCATCCATTTGCTAACCAGCTGGTTTATGTTGATTTCAAAGGTAGCGAAGTTTTACCGTATTTGACGGCTGTTGCAAATATGGAAAAAGACTCCGGAGCTTATGGGCAATTTTATAATGTCAGCTTCGAAATCGATGGCAAAAATATCAGGAATGTAAAAATTGGTGGCAAACCGTTAGATCCGAATAAAACGTATCGTATGGCAACCCTGAATTTCAACGCCATTGGGGGAGATGGTTACCCACGTATTGATCATCTTCCGGGGTATGTTAATACAGGTTTCGTCGATGCTGAAGTGTTGAAAGGGTATATTGAAAAACACTCGCCGTTGAAAGTGTCTGATTATGAGCCGAAGGGTGAAATTGTATATAAGTGATCACTTTTTCCTAGTAGATTGTCGTTTTTCACATTGCCGCTGTGTTGGCTGACCTTGAAAACTATTGGGTATAACAATGGCCCATTCATAATATAAAAAATCATAAAAAGACCATCTGGAATACAGGTGGTCTTTTGTTATCACTCATATGAGAATGCCGCTACATTAAGTGCGTCATACCACTAAAACAAAACCGGCCCTGTACTTATTGTACAAATCCAAGATCTTTAAATCCTGGCAATATCAGCGAAGGAACAATTAAGTAATTGGCATAAATCCGTGGGAGATAATTCGATATCCAAGCCACGTTTACCACCAGAAATAAAGAGTGTTGATAACGTTTGGGCCTGACTGTCTATTACAGTAGGAAGACGTTTTTTCTGTCCCAGAGGGCTGATGCCGCCGACCAAATAACCAGTAATTTTTTGTGCTAATTGAGGATCAGCCATATCCGCTTTTTTGGCTTTGAAGACCTTGGCGATTTTTTTCAAATCGAGTTGTCCGGAGACGGGGGTGACAGCAACGGCAAGGTTTTTGGGATCGCCGTTTAATGAGACTAACAGCGTCTTAAATACCTGTCTGGCATCTAACCCCAGTTTCTTGACGACTTCATCACCAAAGTTATGTTCATTGGCATCGTGTTCATAAGGATGGAGCGTGAAATCAATTTTTTGCTTTTCCAGCAAGAGAATCGCAGGTGTCATATCTTTTCCTGTCAATGGAGAGCTTTTAACATGCAATCATGCCTGTGATTTTGCCAGCATCTGCCGTAAATTGTTATCGCCGTGAAGATGTAGAGCGCCTACGGCAACGAGATATTTTCCTGCTGGCAAATGGCGCAATTTTTCACTCCATTGCTGATTACGTTCAATCATCAATGTTTGGTAAATTTCTTCGCAGAATGTCATTGGCAATATCTGCTGTTGTTGCTCATTGTTGTAATTCATCCACCAGCTGATCATTGTCTGTAAGGCACGGGCATTCGCATGCCAATGAGCAAGTGTATCTTCCAATAGAGCAAGCCCGCCATTTGGCAGGTTAGCCAGCAAATTAACCTGCGTATCCGCACCTTCTAATTCAATGATGGGTTTATTGAGGGCTTTTGCACTATTCAGTAACTGATAGTCAATGCCATATTGAGGGCGCAGCCCCAGACTCTGGGCTTGAGACGCCTGTAATATCAAGGCGACCTGCCAGGATGGCAACGGCTCCAATAACGAAACAGGATGCTGGATCTCCCGGCAATAATGCAGTAAGCAGTCAAAATATTCAGGAGATAAACGTTGTGATAGAGCAACCTGTTCTGGAAATTCTTCTTTGAAAGGGGAACCGGCTTGTGCGATATCGGCTTCAACAATAAGAGCGTCTGCTTGCTCCAGTTGTTCCAACAATACGTCAGAAAGCGGGAACATGTTCCTTGTTCCCATATGAATACTGCCAACAATATGCAATTGCTTGTTTTGTTGCAAATGAACGTCAAACGCAGGGTAAGGGTAGTGCTGTTGAGTGTTAAGTCCCAATACATTGCTGAAATATGTCATCAATTTTCCCATATCCCTTACCCCAAAAGTTGGCATTCATGTTTACCAACATAATTTGTTTAATTAATTACGATTCAGGCTTAAAGCGCAATAACCTGTTGGCATTGCTGACAACAGTAATGGAAGACAATGCCATTGCCGCACCAGCAACAACAGGATCCAGTAATGCTCCTGTAAAAGGATATAAGATACCGGCTGCAATCGGAATGCCTAATGTATTATAGACAAATGCACCAAACAGATTCTGCTTCATATTACGCAGTGTACCTTTCGATAATTCAACAGCATCTGCTACTCCTTGTAGGCTGTGGCGCATCAGAGTGATGGATGCCGTTTCAATCGCTATATCACTTCCACTTCCCATTGCGATGCCGACATCAGCTTGCGCCAATGCGGGAGCATCATTAATGCCATCACCGATCATTGCCACTTTATGCCCTTTTGACTGGAGCGATTGGATGGCTGCGGCTTTGCCATCAGGTAAAACACCTGCAATCACTTGATCAATACCGGCTTCTTTGGCGATGGCATTGGCAGTTACTGGATTGTCACCCGTTAACATAACTAAATGATAGCCTTGATGATGCAAGCGTTGTAGGGCAAAAACCGTATCTTGGCGCAGGGGATCGCGAATAGAAAACAGGGCGGCGATTTTTCCATCTGCGGCGAGGATAACAGGAGTGATGCCTTTTTCCGCTTGTGCTGCTACCAATGAGGTTAATTCTGTCGTTTTAACCTGATGTTGTTCAAGTAAATTTTGATTGCCCAAGAGTACCGTATTATCCCCAATCTCACCTCGTATACCGAGCCCGGGCAGTGTTCTGAATTGCTGCATTTCTGGCAATTGCAGTCCTTCGGCTTTCATCAGAATGGCTTTTGCCAGAGGATGGTTTGAACCATTTTCAAGTGCGCCCGCCCAGACTAAGACTTGTTCTTCGGTGAAACCATTAAAGGTGTGGATGTCGGTGACTTGAGGCATTCCTTCGGTCAACGTCCCTGTTTTGTCAAAAACAATGGTATCGAGTTGACTGGCTTGTTGCAGGGCATCAGCATCTCGAACCAATACCCCTAATTCTGCTGCCCGACCCACGCCTGAAATAATTGACATGGGTGTTGCCAGCCCAAGTGCACAAGGACAGGCAATAATCAGTACGGTAGTCGTAATGACCAGAGCGTACATAATTTGTGGCGCAGGGCCAATAAAATACCAGACAGCACCAGAAATGACGGCAATAGCGACAACAACAGGGACAAAAATTGATGATATTTTATCTACCAGCTGGCCGATTTCAGGTTTGCTGCTTTGTGCCTGACGGACTAATTTGATGATGCGCGCCAGCGTTGTTTGGCTGCCGACCGCGTTGGCTTTAAACAATACCGTTCCGTCTTGCACAACAGTACCCGCATGAACAGCATCTCCGACTGATTTCTGTTGGGGGATGGGTTCACCTGTCAGCATGGCTTCATCCAGCCAGACCGTTCCCTGAATAATTTCACCGTCAACCGGAACGCGATCTCCTGTTGTCAGTCGCAATACCATATTGGGTTTGACATCATTTAACGGGAGTGACTTTTCACCTTCTGCGGTCATGACCCGGGCTGTGGGGGGAGTCAGATCCAATAACCGTTCAAGTGCCTTGGAAGATCGCTGGCGAGCGCGTTGCTCCAGGGCGTGCCCGAGGTTGATTAAGCCAATGATCATGGCGCTGGCTTCGTAATAAAGATGGCGGGCCTGGGATGGAAAAGCATCCGGCCATATATTAACACTGATGGAATAGAGCCATGCTGCGCCGGTCCCTAACGCGATAAGTGTATCCATCGTTGCACTGCCATTTTTCAGGCTTTGCCACGCATTGCGGTAAAAATGCCCGCCAGCGAATATCATGACAATCAGTGTAACCAGGCCAATCGTCAGCCAGATCATGTGGTTTTCAGGCGTGAGAGTCATGTTATCGCCCATCATGCCCCAAATCATGACAGGAATGCCAACCACTAAGGCAAAGGCGGATTGCCAGCGAAAACGGCGCATATTGGCTTGGGCAACTTGTTGCTGGCGTTCACGACGCTCGGTTTCATCCTGAATGATTTCCGCACCATAGCCTGCCTTGATAACCGCTTCAACCAATGCATCTGGTGATGGATTGCCTGTCACCAAAGCACTTCTTTCCGCAAGGTTGACTCTGGCATGCTCCACGCCATCAACAGATTGCAGAGCTTTTTGCACCTTGCTGACACAGCTGGCGCAGGTCATTCCATCCAATAAAAGTTGAACACTGTCATCAATAACGTCATTTTTGGTATGTACAGCCTGTGTTGATGCTACGGAAGGTGTTTTTATCTGGGCGGAGAGCTCCGGAGATACTTTTACTGAAGAGGCGGTTTCTGAAGAAAACGTGGTTGCCGCTGCCAAAGCTCCCGGTATTTGCGGGGAAGATATTGTCAGCGGCTCAGCCTTTGGGGAGCCATTCCTATCAGCTAACTCGGCATGATATCCCGCTTGTACGACAGCGTTAATTAAAGTATGGCTGTCTGCGGTGCCATAGATTTTTGCAGCTTGAGTATTGACCTCAGCGGCAATGACACCTTCCACGGCTTCTAATGCGGCTTGTGTTTTACCTGCACATTTCATGCAGCTCAGGCCTGACAGTTGTAATTCAATATCGGGCTTTCCGGCGACAGTGGCTTGATAGCCGGCATCAACAATAGTTGTGATTAACATATCAGCTGAAACATCGCCGGTAACTTTGGCATAATTCAGACTGACATTGATCTGTTCAACACCGGATATATTTTCCAGTGCTTTTTTAACTCTGCCAACACAATGCATACAAGTTAAACCTTGCAGTGCAAGAATGGTAGTTGTGGACATGACAATATCTCCTGATACAGAGTGGTATACTTATCACTAAGGCTAAACCTTCCTGCAAGGGGAAGGTCAAGGGGGAATAATGAACATCAGTGAAATTGCCCACAAAACCGGTTTAACCAGCAAGGCCATCCGGTTTTATGAAGAAAAAGATCTGATTACTGCACCAAAGCGGGGAGATAACGGTTACCGTTATTACCAGCAAAAACATGTTGATGAACTGATGCTTCTGCGTCAGGCGAAAGAAGTGGGGTTTACGCTGGAAGAATGTCGGGAATTATTGCGATTATTTCGCAATCCCAGTCGCCAGAGTGCTGATGTGAAAGCGGCAACTTTGCAAAAAGTAGCCGAAATAGAAAAAACAATGACAGAATTACAAAAGATAAAGGACAGATTACTGGTACTGGCAGCCGAATGCCCGGGAGATGACGGGGCGGATTGCCCCATCATTGAGCATTTATCGGGTTGTTGCGTGCATCATGGTCAGTGATGAACAGGTTTCACTTTCAAAGTGATCCCATCGACAGCGATAACTTCAACCTCAGTATTCGCGGTCAGTTCCCGATCACATTGGACGCGCCAACTGCCATCAGCAAGTCTGATTCGTCCATAACCATTTTCGGTATCTGTGATTAAATGGGCACGAAGTCCGATTAACTGGTGATCTTTCTGATTGAGGGTCTTATCACTTTCCTGAAGCGGGCGGTGGCGCAGCCAGCTGCGCCATGCAAGAACAGAAACCAGTGTTAGAATAGCAAACAGAACACCTTGCAGTTCCCAGCCCATACCAGGAAAAACCCATGTGATCAGGGAAACAACGATAGCTGCTGTTCCTGTCCACAAAAGGTATCCCCCTGTTCCCAGCAATTCTGCAATCAGAAGCAGGCCACCAAAACAGAGCCAGAACCAAACTGGCTGAGCGGCGATCTGTTCAATCATGGTTATTTATCCTGTTTGCTTTTCTTACTTTCGCCAATTAATTCAGCAATACCACCGATAGCGCCCATCAAATTGCTGGCTTCCAGTGGCATCATAATGACTTTACTGTTGTTCGCTGTCCCAATGTTGGTAAGAGCATCCGTATATTTTTGGGCAACGAAGTAATTAATGGCCTGCATATCACCATCAGCAATGGCGTCAGAAACCATTTTAGTTGCACGTGCTTCCGCTTCTGCGGCACGTTCACGGGCTTCTGCCTGAAGGAATGCTGACTGACGTTCACCCTCTGCTTTCAGGATTTGTGATTGTTTCTCCCCTTCGGCTTTCAGGATAGCGGCCTGACGGATACCTTCCGCTTCAAGGATATCGGCGCGTTTTGTACGTTCTGCCTTCATCTGCGCATTCATTGCAGAGATCAATTCTTTCGGCGGACGAACGTCACGGATCTCAATACGCGTGATTTTGACACCCCACGGGTTAGTTGCCTCATCGACAATTGTCAGCAGGCGGCTGTTGATGGAATCGCGCTGAGACAACATTTCATCCAGTTCCATTGAACCCAGTACGGTACGGAAGTTAGTCATGGTCAGGTTAATGATGGACAATTGCAGGTTACTGACTTCATAGGCAGCCCGCACAGGATCAACAACCTGAATGAAGCAGACGGCATCAATGGTGACGTTGGCGTTATCGCGTGAAATCACTTCTTGTGACGGAATATCCAACACCTGTTCCATCATATTAATTTTGCGGCCGATACGATCAACAAACGGCACAATGATATGCAGGCCCGGCGTTAATGTACGGGTATAACGGCCAAAGCGTTCAACAGTCCATTGATAGCCTTGTGGAACGGTCTTTACACAGGTAAAAACGATAACGACCGCAATGATAATGAGGACTGGTACTGCACCAAAAGAGAGTAAATCCATAACAATTCCCTTATTCACTAATTATGGAGAATAGATAAATGTTTCTTACTTAATAGAGTAATGAGTATACATGACGACGATATTTAGAAGCTAGCGCATCACCGCTTCCCAATGCTGATAAAATATCCATCATTGTCTTTTTCACAGCACCATCAGCAGCGGCAAGATCTTTTTTCAGAAAACCAAACAGTAATTCCAGCGCCTCTTCATTGCGGCCTACTTCATGTAATTTTGAAGCAAGTTGAATAGCCAGCTCTGCATTTTCTGGTTGAGTTGCCAACGCTTGTTGAAGTTGTCGAATCTCAGGAGAATCAGCAGCTTCTTTCTGAGATTTTATGTACTCAAGCAGCTCATTATAATGCTCATCCTGTGCGTCTAATGGGACGGTATCCAGTAGTTTTTGTGCGTCGTCAAGGTGATTGAGAGAAATACTGATTTGAGCCAGCAACAAAGTCATCTCTGTATCTTGCGGCTCCTCCTGATGAAGTTCTTTCAGTAACAGCAATGCATCTTGATTTTTGCCTTCTGCAAGCAGAGCATTCACTTTTTCCAAGGGTGATATTTCTTCTTTGGTCAGAAGTTGGGCAAAAATGTTTCTGATGGATTCATCCGTCTGGATGCCTTCAAAGCCTTGCACCGGACGAGCTTCTTTCACAAACAATACCGTTGGTAAAGTACGGACGCCAAAGTGTGCAGCGAGGTGAGAAAACAGGTCACAATTGACTTTGGCCAGAGTAAATTGGCCCTCATATTCATGAACAATCTTATCAAGAGTTGATTCTAATTCATGGCAATGCAGATCTTGTGGAGACCAAAAGTAGAACACGACAAGTTGAGTGAGTGAAAGCTGAACAACTTGAGAAATATTGGATTCATCAATATTTGTGATATTGGTGTTATTACTGTTTGTATTCACTGTAAGTTCCATGGGCGTTTCTCTTTGGTTTGTTAATAAAGTGTCGCATGAATAAATAAGACTCACGGGCGTGTATTTCAATGCTCATTAACTTAGCTTGTGAACAATTTTGTCGAGCCATCTTTCTGGCAAGATACGGCGCATGATCTTTGCTGCGTAAGTCAATAAGGTAACAGAATAACGTAACTTAGGGTTGGGACTTTCCAGAGCATGAATTAATTTAGCGACCACATCTTCAGGCATGAGTGTCAAACGGCGTGCCAGACCAGGGTTTTCAACAGGATGATCCTTCTGGGTTTGATTCACGTTTTCTGTGAAACGTGTCTTGATTGGGCCGGGTTCAATCAGGCTGACTTTAATACCCGTTTTTGCCAGTTCCGCCCGTAAGGCATCAGACCATGCTTCAAGGGCATATTTGCTGGCTGCATATGCTCCCCGGTTTGGTGTAGAAATTAACCCCATCACAGAACTGGTCTGGACTATTCTCCCTGCGCCATAAGCGTGTATGGCGGGTAACAACAGATTGGTGAGTTGATGGGCGCCGAAAAAATTGGTGGAAAATTGCTTTTCCATTTGTTCGCGGGAAACACTTTCCAATGGTCCGTAAACTGCAAATCCGCCATTATTAAATAGCCCGAACAAACGCCCGCTGGTGACTTCGATGACTCTCTTTGCTGCGCGTTCAACACTGTCCTTATCATCTAAATCCAACTCAATAGGTTCAAAACCCAATTCACGCATATGTTCCAAATCGGCTGATTTGCGACAAGCAGCGAGGACATGGTAACCACGTTGATGAAGTGTTTTGGCTGCGGCTAATCCAATGCCGCTGGAACATCCGGTAATAAGAACCGATTTTTGCATAACTTTACCTGCTTAATCACATCAATTATGGTAATAAATGATTTACTATTAATAAAAATTATTACTTAAGAAGGGTTGATGTAACCAGACAATTGATTGGACATCCAATCAGCAATAAAAGGTTGTGCTGATTGATTCGGGTGTATCCCGTCATCTTGCATCCACTCTGGTTTGATAACAACGTGTTCCATGAAAAATGGCAATAAAGGAATTTGGTTGTGTTCTGACAACATAGGATAGATTTTTGCAAAGGCGTCGGTATAGCGCTTGCCGTAATTGGGGGAAATCCTAATTTGCATTAATAACGGTTGTGCACCAGCTTGTTTAATCAGGTCAATATTCCGTTGTAAATCTTGCGCTATGTTTTGGGGGGGAAAACCCCGTAATCCGTCATTTGCACCAAGCTCCAGTAGAACCCATTTGGGATTGTGCAGCTTCAATAATTCAGGCAAGCGCTCAAGTCCTTGTGAAGCGGTGTTACCACTGATACTGCCGTTGACAATCACTGTTTTTTTACCGGTTTTTTGCCATTGCCTTGCCATCAGAGCAGGCCATGATTGCTCAACGGGCAGGCGATATCCGGCACTGAGGCTGTCTCCCAATATCAGCAGTGTATCTGCCGCCGCTGCTCTGGCACTAAATAGCACTGATAATAAAAGGAAAAATACATGGCTGTAGAAAGTATTCTTGAAGTTCATCATCTCACTAAACATGTTGGTCAAGGGGAACAGATAATTAATATATTGCAAGGTGTTGAGCTGATTGTCGAGCCAGCACAGACAATTGCCTTGATTGGTGAATCAGGGTCAGGAAAATCAACGCTTCTTGGCGTTATTGCGGGATTGGATGATGGCAACGGTGGGGAAGTGCATTTGCTGGGGCAGAATCTCACTCAGATGAATGAGGAGCAGAGGGCACAACTGCGGGCAGAGAGCGTGGGTTTTGTTTTCCAGTCATTTATGTTGATACCGACACTGAACGCATTGGAAAATGTTCAGCTTCCGGCGCTGTTGCGTGGTGAATCGGAAAGCCAAAGCCGCCAGCAAGCCATAGAATTGCTCGAACAACTGGGATTGGGCAAGCGTCTCAAACATATGCCTGCCCAGCTTTCAGGGGGGGAGCAGCAGCGGGTTGCTTTGGCCCGTGCATTTTGTACACGGCCAAAAATTCTGTTTGCAGATGAACCGACTGGGAACCTTGATCGACAGACGGGAGATCGTATTGCTGACTTACTGTTTTCCCTTAATCACGATTACGGCACTACCTTGATTTTAGTCACACATGACAGCCAACTTGCAGCCCGATGCCAACGCCGTTTACATCTGGTAGATGGAAAATTGCGGGAGGAAGCATGATTTGGCGTTGGTTTTTGCGGGAGTGGCGTACTCCCTCGCTGCTGATTGTCTGGTTATCCTTAACCTTGGCTGTGGCTTGCGTATTGGCATTGGGGCGTATTAGTGATCGTATTGACCAGAGTGTGCATTACCAAAGCCGTGATTTTCTGGCGGGTGATCTGGTTTTAAGGGCTTCGTATCCCGTTGATGAAATTTGGTTAAAACAGGCTCATGAAAAAGGGTTGGTATTAAGTCGCCAGATCTCATTTTCAACCATGACTTATGCGGGAGATATTCCGCAATTGGCGGATGTGAAAGCCGCGGATGATCGTTATCCGTTGTACGGAGAACTGGAAACCAATCCGAAAGGGTTAAAACCGGAAAAAGGTACTGTGCTGGTGGCTCCCCGCCTGCTGACATTGCTGGGGGTTAACGTTGGCGATGACCTTGAGGTGGGTGATACCATGTTGAGAATTCGCGGGGAATTACTGCAAGAGCCTGATAGCGGTTTCAGCCCATTCCAAATCTCTCCCCGAATTTTAATTAATATTGATGATGCTGAAGCGACAGGGGCGATCCAGCCCGGAAGCCGGTTAACCTATCGCTATATGTTCTCGGGATCACCGGTGGAAATCCAATCCTTTCAGCAGTTGATTGAACCACAATTAAAAGCCGACCAGCGTTGGCTCACCCTGAAACAGGATAATGGTGTATTGGCACAATCCATTGAACGGGCACAGCAATTTTTACTATTGTCATCTTTGTTGACACTCTTGCTGGCTGTTGCTGCAATGGCGGTTTCCATGTCGCATTATTGCCGTAGCCGGCATAATTTGATTGCCATTCTGAAAACGCTGGGAGCAGGGCGTTGGGCCTTGCGCCAATGGATCATCGGGCAATGGTTAGTGATAATGCTTGCCGCGATTGTGGTAGGGGCTGCGTTAGGTTTAATTTTTGAAACCGCCTTGGTTCAAATTTTGGCTGGAATGCTGCCTAAAATGCTGCCAGAGGCGGGGATGTGGCCTTGGGTTTGGGCAATGGGCGCTTTATTTGGCATCGCTTTTCTCGTGGGAATTCGCCCTTACCGCCAATTAATGGCAACCCAGCCTTCGCGGGTATTAAGAAATGGTGTCACTGCATCTATCTGGCCATTACGTTACTACCTGCCGGCCGTTGCACTGCTTATCACGGGGGGATTGGTCCTGCTGGCAGGGGCTAATCCCTTATTATGGTCATTGCTGGCAGGAATACCCATTGTTGCATTGTTACTGGCGTTATTGGGCTGGGGAGGATTATGGTTACTGCGCAGGATAAAATTCCGCCAGCTAAGTTTACGTTTGGCCGTTAACCGCTTGTTGTGTCGCCCATTCCAGACCATGACACAATTAGCTGCATTTTCTTTGTCCTTTATGTTGCTGGCGTTGCTTGTCATGGCAAGAGGAGATTTATTGAATCAATGGCAACAACAATTGCCACCGGATAGCCCGAATTATTTCCTGCTTAACATGGCTCAGCCACAACTTGAACAAGTCAATGAATTACTCACCCAGCATCAGGTGAAACCCACTGATTTCTATCCTGTTATATTGGCTCGCTTAACCGGGGTGAATCAGCAATCAGCGATTGAATGGGCGGATAAAAGGCACCCCAACAGTAGTACAGTACGCCGTGAGCTGAATTTAACATGGAAATCAGAACTGCCGCCTTTCAATACAATTGTAGAGGGAACATGGCCGCCAAAGCCGGATGAAGTCTCCATAGAACAAGGCGTAGCTGAGCGATTGCAAATTCATGTCGGTGATCAACTGGCATTTACGGGAGATACACGAACATTTCATGCTACGGTCAGCAGTATCCGTAAAGTGGATTGGGAAAGTGTGAATCCAAACTTCTTTTTCATCTTTGCGAAAGAGACGTTGGAAAACTATCCTCACATGTGGTTAACCAGCTTTCACTATCAGGGCAATGGCCAATTGCTGACAGAAATTAACCGCCATTTCCCGACCATCAGTGTGTTGGATATTGGCTCAATACTTAAGCAATTACAAGGTATCTTGCAGCAAGTCAGCAAGGCATTGGAAATTATGGTCTTTCTGGTGATGATATGTGGCACATTGCTTTTGTTGGCACAAATTCAGGTTGGCATGAGCCAGCGCCAACTTGAATTGGTGGTATACCGCACATTAGGTGCGAGCAAGAAACTATTGCGTCGCACATTGTGGAGTGAATTTGCATTATTGGGTTTGATGGCGGGCATCGCTGCCGCATTTGGTGCAGAAATTGCCCTTTGGTTATTGCAGACTCAGGTTTTCCATTTCCCATGGCACCCGCAATGGTTGATGTGGATTTTTCTTCCTGTTATCAGCAGCTTAATGCTTTCATTATGTGGCGGTTGGTTGGGTATCCGATTATTGCATGGTAAAGGGCATTACCGGCGTTTACCTGATTGATATTTGCCGGAACAAGCCGAAAAACCTGTCGGACGGGGAGATATGGAATCAAAATCTCCCCGTTGCCGGAAATCATGACCAGATATTATCAGGCAAATTCTTCTCTGAATCTGGGAAGCATATAATCACCAAACATCTTCAATCCTTTGATGTAATCGGTGAATATCAACATCATTCCGTCTAGCTCACAGTTGCGCATTAAACTTGCCAGTTGCTTGTAACAATTTTCAGGCGTTCCGATAATCGTTTGAGTCATAAAAGCATGCTTGGAACGTTCAACCATCGCGATAGTTTTTCCGGTTGTATCAAGGCCATAACTGTTCATCATATTTTTGACCCCCTCAGCATCCACGCCTTGACGGTAAAATTGGGCGAGGGTTGCAGCATGGGCATCCGTTTCGGCGAAAATAATCGTGCACAAGCTGAATGTTTTGGTGGTTTTATTGTACTCAGCAGCGATACGCTTGGCATTTAAACTGATTTTTCGGGTATCTTCTTCATCTCCGCCGCCAATAAAACAAACATCTGCATTCTGTACACTGAAGCGCAGCCCTCGTTCAGATTGGCCTGCACAAAACAGATAAGGACGAGGCTTTGAGAGGGGCTTAGGCTCAGAAACGCATTGTTTAAGATGAAAATAAGCGCCTTCGTGATCCACCTTTTTTTCACGCCAAAGCCGTTTGATAAGCTGCGTCCACTCAGCAGTCATAGCATAGCGCTGGGTATGATCCAAACTGCCATCCCATGCGCCCATTTGTTCAAATTCATCCCGGAATGAGCCGGAAACAATATTCAGGCCTGCACGTCCCTGACTGATATGATCCAGCGTAGTAATCATTTTGGCGGTAACAGCCGGGTTATGCAGCCCGGCATGAACTGTTGCGATCAATTTCGCACGATGAGTGACTTCAGCAATGCCTGACAACATCGTAACGGATTCCAGAGAGGTTCCCCAATGATCGGTTTCACCACCAAAACCTTTCCACTTTCCTATTGCCATAATGAAATCAAGACCGATTTGATCGGCCAGAATCGCAGCCTCACGGTTCTGTTTATAAGACGCATCTAATGGAGGCGTGTTTTTGGAAACTATCCATCCACCGTTGGCAATGGGCAGAAATACACCGAACTCTTTTTTCGACATGATCATTTCCTTGTTTGTGAGTTATTTCAGTTCGTTGACTTCTATATAATAAATTGATCCCTATTCAGTAAATTGAACGTCATGCTCAGATGGTTTTCTCAGTTTCTGAACAGGCGGCTTCATCATCAAAGTGGCGACAATAACAATAACTACAGGAATAATGATGATTAAAAATGCGGAAGTGAAACTGCCGGAATAATCTTTAATGGCGCCGGTAAAGAAAGGGGCCAGACAAGCCAACGTGGAAATCAGATTCATGATTGAAAACAGTTCCAGATAAGGCTTACGGCCAAAATAATTAGCCAGCAACACACTGGACGCGAGAAAAGTTACGCCATATCCCATGCCGACACATAGGGCGAATGTAATTAGAAATACCCATGACGAAGCGATACTCAATGCAATCAGCCCGAAAATAATCATAGTCAGGCTACCAATCAGTAATTTTTTGGGATCGACCCATTCACCGATTGCACCACCGGCTAATCGGGAAAAGGCATTGATAAAGGCCATTGAACTCAATAACCCTGCGGCAATGGCTTCACTGAAACCATTTTCGATAATATGGGCAACGGCAAAACTATTGACCGTAATACCGCACCATAAAAAGGCTGTGTAACTTGCTGCGATGATATAAAATTGCCATGTCCGCAATGCTTGGTGCACCGTCCAGTGCTGCTTAGTGCGATAAATGCTGGGAGTATCCTGACTGTTATGTTTTTGATTCACCGCCTTGGCATGGGCGATTTCCCGTTTTCCTTCCTGAAGTGTAATAATTGTCAGGATAACGAAAATAGTCAGCACAATTGCGGAAATCATCCAGTGCATCCGCCATGTGCCCCAGACTCGGGTTGCCAGAAAATAGATCCATGGGCCAATCACGCCACCCAATCCACCAATCGTAAAATAAAACCCAAAGGCAAGGGATTGTTTTTCGTACAAACGTGAAATGACATAAGTGCCCGGTACGGTAGCTAAAAAGGTAAAACCAACACCAATCAGCGCTGTGCCGATAAAATAGGATGAAATTTCGTGAGTGTTATAAAGATGATAAAAACCTGCCAAAAAAATCAGTAAGCCGATAAATAGCGTAAAGCGAATCCCAACTTTGCGTATAAATACGGTTGGCAGGAAACTGGACAGCCCGCATGTCAGGCCAAGCAAAGTGAAACCCAGGCCTGCATTAGTCCAGCTCCAATCCAGTTCAGCAATCATACTTGGCAAGACAACACCGAGTGACGTAAAGGTTGTTGCTGTGGATAAAAAATAGACCATGCCTAAAAGTATCAGCAAAAACCACTGATAAGTACGTCCGAATTTGTCGTGTTGGTTGGACATTGTGACCTCATCAAGGATATAAACCATTAAAAACGGCACTATTTTAAGTGTTTATTAGAAAAAGCTGTATCGAATAAACATCCCATAGCTAAATTGATTTGTGCGGAAGTAAGGAGAATCTTTAATTTTGTACTTATTTTTACCAAGAGTCACAACAACCCCCGTCCATAGATGACCTGATTCATACCCCAATTGTTTGCCTAAGTCATAGTGCAGCTCAGGTTTGAATTCGATCATCTCAGGGTTATCTCGTCGCCCCAATGTGTAATCGAGCGTGCCGACGATACGAAAATCGCCCAATCGGTTATTGAAAGGCACTCCATAATCAATATGAATACGCTGATCGTTCCAACTGCCTTTGGCGTTATTTTCAAAATAAAAGATAGTGCGCAGCCAACTGAAATCAGCGACTTGCCAATCAAGGCTGACCCCAAGGAAATAGTCGTGCTTTATGTTTTTGGTTTTGGCGATCCATTGAGAAAATAACACATCCTTCAATGGCCCATAAGAGAGATCATATCCTGTGATTTTGCTGGCACTGAGTCGGGGAACAAATTTATAGTAATAGGTGCTTTTATCTCCGTTATAATCATGTTGCAGTGAATTTTGCCAAATGCTGTAGACATACATATCACCGATTTTATAATCGCCAAACGCCTCTATAATGGGGGAGATGGTTTTTGGGGGATCGATTTTGTTTTCAAATTGGAAATAAAGGCTGGTGTCAATGGATTGGTAATTGACAAAGCCTTTTGCTTGGGCATTATTTGCCGTAAGCAATAATATCATTAATAAACTGACTAAGTTTGAAGTGGTGGTTTTTAGAGTATGTAATATTGATTTTTTTCTATAACGCGTCTCAAAGAGAAAATAGAGGTTTCTAATTATATGTTTATCAATGAAAAATAACATTCAAATATCCATTTTTATTAGAGGATTAAATGTGTACTATTCAATAGCAAAGGATTCGTGTCAAGGTTTTTAATTAAAAATAATGTCATAATATAATTAATTAATCACTATGGGACTATTTATATTGCATCTTATTTTAACCTCATGGTTTTAATTTATTTCTTAATTTTTATTAGTGATGTGTTATATTTTGGGTGTTATTATAATATTGTTAATTTTTTTATTTATTTGAGAGGTTTCTCACGGAATTTGTTTTGTTGATATTGTCTGCTCGACTATTCGTGATATTGTCTAATTAAATAAAGGTATATTTGTATTATCACCTATTCTATCATTAGTATTAATTAAATAAGGTAATGCGTAGTGTCTAATATCGCTTTTGGTCATTCTGTTTGTTTCTCATCACCTCATTATAAATCAACTTTATCAGGAATAAATGAATGCCTAATGGAGGGAAAGGACCGTTTTTGTTTATATAGTGGTGCAATAAAAATTGGAATATCTCTATTTTTTAATTTGCCACATCTATGTGGTCTTGGTGGAGATGCGATAATAATAAAAAAAAATAAAGGCAGAATATCTATTATTAATGGAACTGGAAAAACGGGCAAGTATCAAAACCGAGAGTCTTATCAAGAGAAAGGATTGGATGCCATTCCAAGGCGAGGGGTTTATAGTACAATGGTTTATGGCGCGCCTTATGCATTTGATACGTTAGTCAAGGAAGAGAATATTGACTTAGTGAGAATTGTAGAAGGCTTAAATAGAGATGATTTTAACAAAGGGTTTATCAAATTACCCGGCTTGGAATCGCTATTCGATAAAGCAAAATCAGAGTTTTCACCAATGACAACGATAAGTGAATGGGAGCGATTATTTGCTGGTGAACAACGTATAAATCATTCACTGATTCATACAATAAAAAGAATCTCTCAAGTTGGATTTATGGATCTTTATACCGGCAAGTTGGGTGATGAGGTTTATCATCAATTGGCAAAATATGATAAAGGATTATATGATGAATCCGACTATATAGATTTCCAACCTAATTATAGTGAAGTTAAAAAAATCAATTTCTTGGGTAGTCAGGTATTTTGTCATGGTGCAAATAGTCCTTGGAGGGAATTATTTTTATTTTTGAAAATCTATGAAATGTTTTTTATGGAATCTAAAAACATAGATTACAAAAGTATTTGTAAATTAACACCCTATGTAGAGGATGCAGCAGATTGTATAAAATCTGATATAGTAAATTATGAAGACAAGATCAACGAAATAGCCAGAGCCTTATATGATAAGGCTGAAAATGAATTTTTAGATGAAAGAGATATCAGGCATAAGCAAAGCCATACTATTTTTATTGCTGGCGTGAATCAATCGGGTGATTTGATTGGTATCACTAATTCAATTTTCACTCCATTAGGAGCACTTTTTGAGGTGGAAAATACAGGTATTTTATTGTCCAATCGATGTTATGCTTTTAATGAAAAAGGAAAAAAAGAGGATTTTAAGAGCCAATCCCCGGTAAAACATACTAATAATTGCATTATTGTAGAATCAGATGATATGAATTTTGTGATAGGAACCGCGGGTGGCCCCGTTCAATCCCAAACTTTATCTTTTGTAATCAACAAAATAATTGCTGAGAAATTTCAGCCTCATGAGGCGGTGGCCGAGCCTAGGTTCGCTAATTTGGGGTATCATGCAAAAACGAATAAAGTCACATATTTAACAGAAAAAAAGGGCGTTGATGATTTATTTACGAGTATTGAAGGTCTTAGTAATAAATTAGGCGTAGTTCAACTTGCAGGTATTAATAAAAAAACAGGGTTACTTTTTTCCGTATCAGACCCCAGAGGTCATGGCATAGCATTAGGTTATTAAAATGAGTCGAAGTATTAATAATAAGATAGATATCTTTATTGTATCCGCTGCATTTTTTTTAGAGGTTTTGGATGCAACCATCTTCACTCCGGTTTTGATAGATATTTCACATGATTTGAATGTTCCGATAGGAATAGCGACGATTTCAATAGCGTCTTATATTTTCTCGTTAGCAATATTTACGCCTCTTAGTGTAAATTTTTTTTCCAGAACAAGTGCGAAAAAAAAATTCATTCTGGGAATGATGATTTTTTTCATAGCCTCTTTTTTATGTAGTATCAGTGATAATATTTATCACTTATCTATAAGTAGAATACTGCAAGGCTTTGGCAGCGCTTTAGTTGTTCCTATAGGCAGAACACTCGTGTTAGGAAAAACAAAAAGAGAAAATATTCCTATTGTAATGACATACTTAATTTTTCCAGCGCTTTTTGCTCCTGTTGTAGCGCCGATTATTGGTGGGTATATAACCCAAAATTACAGTTGGAGATTTATCTTTTATCTCATTTTAATATTGTCATTATTTATTTTGATGATATCTATAAAATGGTTATCAAATGAACGGGTGATATTTAAAGATAGCGACAAGGTTGATCTTTTATCATATTCAATTTGGTTTGGGTTGGTATTCTCTATTTTTTCTTTTTTTGCACTTGCAACTAATGATTATATTACTTTAGCATTGTTATCGGTTTGTGCTGCATTTTTATTTCTACACCTTATTATAAAGTGTAAGAATAAAATACTTGATTCTAATTTATTATCGAATCATTTCTTTAAAATGAATATTGTTTATGGTGGTTTTTTTAGAGTTGCTATTTATTGCTTCCCTGTTTTTTTGGTTTTATCATTGATTTCTATTTTTAACTATACCCCTCTAATGAGTGGGATTTGCATTGTTTTTATTTTTATCGGGAATATTTTAGCCAAACCGATAGCTGCTCGGATTTTATCTAAAACAAAGAACGTCAAGTTTTATTTTGCCGTATCGTCTTTTATGACCTTCTTCTCTGTTTTATGTTTTTTGAATGGAGAAATATATAATGATGCAATATTTGTTTATTTTTTATGCTTCATGCACGGCATAGCAAGATCATTCCAGTTCTTAGGTTATTCATCGGTTGCTTTTTATGAAATAAAAAAAGAAGACTTATATAAAGCCAATACATTAAACAATTCAGTAATGCAATTAAATGCTATGCTTGGTCAATCGATACCTGCGTTATTATCTACTGTAATAAATTTTAATGAAAATGGTTTAATGTATTTATATGTTTATATATCAATAGTATGCATTTTACTTTTGATTCCTTTTATTAATTCATTTTTTATTAAAAGTGAGGTTGTTTAATTGAGAGATTTAGATAAGCATTTTATGAGGGCAGCATTAAGTGAATCAAAAAAAGCTCTACCGGTGTGTTTGCCAAATCCTCCTGTCGGAGCTGTAATTACACATAAAGATATCATTATAGGAAAAGGGTTTACGCAAAAATATGGTGGTGATCATGCAGAAATCATGGCAATAAAAAATATAACATCTCAGTTATCATTGAATGAATGTAATATTTATATCACGTTAGAACCATGCTGTTTTTATGGTAAAACCCCTCCTTGTGTGGACAGTATCATTAAGTGTAATTTTAGAAAGGTTTTTGTCAGTATGATAGATACACATTCTAAAAACAATGGAAAAGGTATTGATATATTGCGCTTAAAAGGTATTTGTACCCATGTGGGATTAATAAAAGAAGAAACAGAAGCTTTTCTTAGTAAATATTTGTGGAGAAATTAATGAAAGAGATTAGAGTAAGAAATAGTGTTATTATTCCAATTGAAAATACATCCAAAGAAACTAGGTTTATCACTTTTTCAGGTTTGGATAGTGAGCATTTTGCAATTAGTATCGGTGAATTAGAAAGAGAACATCCAGTTTTAATAAGAATCCATTCAGAATGCTTAACCGGCGATGTTTTTGGTTCTCATCGGTGTGATTGTGGTTTTCAGTTACAAGAAGCCATAAGAAAAATAGATTTCAAAGGCAATGGGATAATCATATATTTACGACAAGAAGGAAGAGGCATTGGGTTATATCCAAAAATAGATGCTTATGATTTGCAAAGTAAAGGCATTGACACATTTACGGCTAATGAAATTTTAGGTTATGAAGATGATTTGAGAAGTTTTGATGATGCTGTCTTAATGTTGAAAGCATTAAATATTAATTCAGTGGACTTGATAACAAATAATCCGGAAAAAGTTGATTGCTTGACACTTAATGGTGTAAATGTCAATGAAGTTATTCCAACTGGAGTTTATGTCACTAAAGAAAATAGAGAATATTTAAAAAGTAAAGTTGAAAAGAAATCTCATACAATAAATATTAATCAGTGAGGGTATTTATGGGAGAGTTTATATTAAATTTTGCACCAACAGGAATGATACCGACGAAAAAAACCAATAAACATGTCCCTATTTCTGTAAGTGAAATAGTTGAGGATGTATTACAAGCAGCGGAATGCGGCGCTTCAATGGCGCATATTCATGCCAGAGATCAAGTGACAGGGCAACCTATCGTTTCCGATGAAGCTTATGGAAAAATAATTTCAGGGATTCGGGAGTATAATAAAGAGATTATCATTTGTGTTTCTTTGAGTGGAAGGAACGTATCTGATCCTCATCAACGAGCATTACCTTTACAATTAGAGGGTAATCTCAAGCCTGATATGGGGAGCTTAACCCTATCTTCTTTAAACTTTATTAATCAAGCCAGTGTAAATGCACCAGAGACAATACAATTTCTGGCCGCGACAATGAAAGAAAAATCAATATCGCCAGAAGTTGAAATATTTGATACTGGCATGGCTAATTATATTCATTTTTTAGCAAAGAAAGAATTATTGCCAAAGCATGTTTATGCCAATATTCTTCTTGGTAATATTGCAGGTGCGCAAAGCAGCTTTTCTAATATATCGGCAATATTATCAAATATACCCGATAATGTGACGTGTTCATTTGCGGGATTAGGGAGCTATCAATTACAAGCCACATCATTATCTTTATCTTCTGGATACGGAGTTAGAATTGGCTTAGAAGATAATATTTGGTATGACAAAAAGAAAACGACTTTAGCATCTAATAAAAATTTGGTTAAAAGAGTTATTAGATTAGCAGATGAATTAGAAATGTCTCCAGCTCATCCTACTGATGTTAGGAAAAAACTTGGATTGGCATCTGGTCATGGTCATTATGGGTTGCTTCAGTAAAGTATTGAGGAGTTAGTGATGGAAAATGTATGGTTTAAACCTGAAGGATATCAGCGCACATCTAAAAAATTACAGTTAAAGTGCTTAGAATTATTATTGGGCTTTTCTGAGATAAAAGGCGATGTCCTGGATATTGGTTGTGGAACAGGAAATTCACTAAAATTTATAAAAAATAATGAATTAAGTAGTTATCTCGGTATTGATATTTCTCAGGATATGGTTGAGTTTGCAAGTGAAAATCATAAAGATGAAAAGATTAATTTTATAGTCAGTGATTTTTTGAATTACGAAAATTATGAAATGAAATTATATGATGTCATCATTTGTGCCGCCTGTTTACATTGGTTTATTCCAAAAGAGAAAGAAGTAATAGATAAAATTTTTAAATTTTTGAAACCGAATGGTAAACTATTTTTATCATGTGCTTTTGATTTTAATTTCTTCAGCGGTGAAAAAGATATTCAAGGGAAAGTACTCGATGTTGTAAGAGAGAAATATCCACCTGTCTCACCGCCAGTAGTTTTTGATGATTATAGATTTAATAGTGATAAGTTTAAAGCTTTCACTGAAGACTTCAATATATTAAAAAGCTACAGAATCGAAGAGGCTATTGATTTTTCTAATTATGATGATTTCAGAGATTGGCATTTAGGTAGTGGTTCTGTTATATATCAGCAATTTTCTAAGTTGGATCAAGAAAAGGCAGTTAACGATTTTTATCAATTACTCTATAATAAGTATCTATCTAACGAACATAAGGTTTCCTATTCAACAGGATTATTCTTACTTCAGAAAAAAGGATAGTTTATGTATACGGGTATTGTACAAGGTACAGAAAAGGTATTATCACTAATAAAAAACAATGGGTTTGTTACATTAACAGTTAGTAATGAAAATCATTTTTTTGATGATGCCACAATCGGGGCGAGTATAGCCATTGATGGCACATGCCTGACTGTCACCCAATTTAATCAAGATAGCGTCTATTTTGATATCTCTGATTTCACCGCTGATAATACAACATTAAAGTTTCTTTCTGTTGGAGATGAGGTGAATGTCGAACGCTCACATCAGATGAATAAAGAGAATGGCGGGCATAGTCTTTATGGGCACATAGAGGGAATGGCTGAAGTCTTGGAATTTACTGCAATCGGTGAAACGTATCGGTTAGTTATTCAAATCCCTCAAGACAATATTAAATATTTTTTCCTGAAAGGTTTTATTGGTCTTCATGGTTGTAGCTTAACCATTAATGACATTGATGAAGAAAACAAGACAATTGCTTTAAACTTGATCCCTGAAACCTTAAGAATGACTAACCTCAGCAAAATTAAGATCGGTAGTTTTCTCAATTACGAGATAGATCAAATGACGCGAACAATTGTGGATACGTTCTCTAGAACATTGTCAAAAAAATAAAAATTGTTGATATATCCAGAACGCCCAGCGGTAAGGCATAAAGTATGGCTTACCGCTTTCTCTGTGATGTTCTTTAACCCAGCTTATGTTGTACCCATTCCAGCCCACTTTGATATTCTTCAGGCATTAACGGAATTAATTTTTGTAATGTCGCTTTTAATATATGACTGTCAGCATGAACCAGATTTAGATGCCCGACTTTGCGTGCTGGCCGCACTTCTTTTTCATACCAATGTAAACGAACCAGCGGTAAATTAAGCCATTCTGTATTTATTTCTGTGCCAATCAGGTTGATCATGATTGAGGGCGAAAAAATTTCAGGTTGAGGCATGGGCAGATCCAAAATAGCCCGTAAGTGAAGCTCAAATTGACTGATTGACGCCCCGTTTTGTGTCCAGTGGCCGCTATTATGAACACGCGGAGCCAGTTCGTTAATTAATAAACGATCGCCAACAATAAAACACTCCATTGCCATTACACCGACATAATTTAGGTGATCCATAATGGAAGAGAGCATTTTTTCTGCTTGTTGCTGTAATGTCTTATCTGCATCAGGTAACGCAACACTGGTACGCAAAATACCTTCCTGATGCAGATTATGAGTCAGCGTATAAAATACAGACTCACCTTGCGCATTACGTGCCCCAACCAAAGACACTTCCCCTGAAAATGGAATGCCTTGTTCTACAATGCATTCGCCGTATATTTCAGGGGGTAATTTTGTTTCATCACCGGGGCGGATTCGCCATTGGCCTCGCCCATCATAGCCACCGGTCCGGCGTTTAACGATAATAAAGTCATCTAACTCAGCAAATAACTGGGGCCATTGGCTGGGATCGGAAAGCAGTTGCCAAGGGGCTGTCGCCAATCCCAACGTCTCCATCAGTTGTTTTTGCGGCAGGCGATCGGCCAGTTGTGGAAAAATATCGCGATTGATAAAAGCCTTGTGATGAGCAAGCTCCCGAGTCAGCGGTGTTTCCGGCCAACGTTCAATTTCAGCGGTAATAATGCTGCTCTGATAAGGCACGGCTTCCGGCTCTGCATCCAACCCTACGGGATAAACGGCAATCCCCAGCGGTTCTCCCGCCTGACGCAGCATTCGGCCTAACTGACCATTTCCCAATACACAAACAGGTTTCATACTTCCTCCCGCGGATCAGGATTATCCAAGACATCCTGAGTTTGTGTTTGGCGCCAGTCTGACAGGCGTTGAAACAGAACATTATCATGCAAAGCCAATACCTGTGCGGCCAATAGCGCCGCGTTGGCTGCACCTGCTTTACCGATAGCCAACGTTCCCACTGGGATACCTTTTGGCATTTGAACGATAGAGTAAAGGCTGTCGATGCCACTCAGCGCAGCACTTTGTACTGGAACGCCAAACACAGGCACCAGTGTTTTGGCGGCTAACATGCCCGGCAAATGTGCGGCACCACCAGCACCCGCGATAATGACCTCAAAACCATTTTTCTTGGCATGTTCAGCAAAATGAAAAAGCTTATCCGGTGTACGGTGCGCAGAGACAATTTCAACATGAAAAGGTATCGCAAGAGAAGTCAGAATATCGGCGGCGTGTTGCATCGTTGACCAGTCGCTCTTTGAACCCATGACGATGGCGATTTTGGCACTATGGTGCATTTTTGTTGCTGCGATGGAAGTAATAGTTGCTTCGGGATCAAGACTGGCCGTCATAACTCAGATGCTCCTGTATTGGATATCTACCAGAACAAAGATGATATTGAGATGATGGATCATATCACGCCAATTCAGGAAGGAAAACGTTTGCGTTGTTTAATTTAGTGATTTTTTCCAAAAATTAAGGGAATTAAAAAGGAAAAGAAATCAGCTCAACGGATGTTTTTGTAACTTTGAACATTGACCCTTGCTCATGCCATGCACCTAATACTCCACGATATACGGTCTTATCATCCACGTTCATATCATGGATCGCGGGGCGATGGGTATGCCCATGAATTATCCAGTCGACTTGATATTTTTTGAAACACTCAACAACAGCTTGTTGATTGACATCCATAATCTCTTCGGATTTCTTGCTATTGGCGGACTGGCTTCCTGCACGCATCTTGGCAGCGATTTTTAAACGAATAAAGAGAGGAAGGAGCAAAAATAAGCGTTGTATCCACGGAGTATGAACCCGCTTGCGATATTGCTGGTAACCGATATCATCGGTACATAACGTATCACCATGTAAGATCAAAATACGTTTATCATACAATTCCAGCACAGTTTCCTGTGGCAGCAGGATTAATCCGCTTTCTTTGGCAAAACGAGAACCAAGCAAAAAATCACGATTGCCATGAATGAAATAACAAGGAATGCCTTTTTGCTTCAGTTCATAAAGTGCTTTTGCGATTTTGGTGTGAAAAGGGTTGGGATCGTCATCACCTATCCAATAATTGAAAAAATCCCCAAGGATATAAAGACGCTCAGCATGGATTGCCTCTTCCCGCAAAAAACGCAGAAAACCGGCAGTAATTGCCGGTTCTTGTTCACTGAGATGTAAATCTGCGATCAACAGTGTACTCATATTATGGTTAATTCTGTTCTGGCAGTGATTATTCGCTAACGGTAACACGTTCGATGATCACATCTTCGTGTGGAACATCTTGGTGCATACCGCTACGGCCAGTGGAAACCGCTTTGATTTTATCAACAACTTCCATGCCTTCAACAACTTCAGCGAATACACAATAACCCCAGCCATCCGGGCGTTCTGAACGGAAGTTCAGGAAATCGTTGTCAACAACGTTGATGAAGAACTGAGCCGTTGCGGAGTGCGGATCATTGGTACGTGCCATTGCGAGAGTACCACGGCTGTTTTTCAGACCATTATTGGCTTCGTTATTGACGGGGTCCTTAGTCATTTTTTGTTTCATGCCAGGTTCAAAACCACCGCCTTGGATCATGAATCCGTTGATAACACGGTGAAAAATCGTGTTGTCATAAAAACCTTCGGAGCAGTAACTTAAGAAGTTTTCGACAGTCACAGGCGCTTTATCAGCAAATGTCTTGATTACAATATCGCCAAAGTTGGTGTGGAAAGTCACCATAGTAGAAATCCTAATAATAGTTTTGGTTGACCCTATATTTAGGGGCTCGGAAAGACGCAGTTATACCATATCTGAGAATTTGAGTCAGTATTCTGAAAGAGTATCCGCTCAGGTAAACTGACAGTACTTGCAAAGCATTTCATATCAAGGTGAAATAACTTGTCTGGCTTCCCTTTGCCCTAGTTTATTTATCTTGCTGATGAAGAAGCTTATAATCAGCAAATTCATACGAAATTATTACACGTACATCAATTTTACGGAAAACCCACTGATGCTAAAAATTTTCAATACTCTCAGTCGCCAAAAAGAAGAATTTAAGCCGATTCATGAAGGAAAAGTGGGCATGTACGTGTGTGGTATCACCATTTATGACTTATGTCATATTGGTCATGGCAGAACGTTTGTTGCATTTGATGCCATTGCACGTTATTTGCGTTACTTGGGATATGATCTGACCTATGTCCGTAACGTCACTGACGTAGATGATAAAATCATCAAGCGTGCAATTGAAAACAATGAAAGCTGTGACGATTTGACGACACGTATGCTGGCAGAGATGCACAATGATTTTGATGCATTGAATATCCTGCGCCCGGATTTAGAACCCCGTGCAACACATCACATTCCGGAAATTATTGAGATCACGGAAGAATTGATTAAGCGTGGTCATGCTTATGTTGCCACTAATGGCGATGTCATGTTTGCCATTGATACCAATCCAAATTACGGTCGGCTGTCCCGTCAGGATTTAGAGCAATTGCAGGCAGGTGCCCGTGTTGAAGTGGCAGATGCAAAACGCAACCCAATGGATTTTGTATTGTGGAAAATGTCCAAACCCGGTGAGCCAAGCTGGGAATCTCCATGGGGGGCGGGTCGTCCCGGCTGGCACATTGAATGTTCTGCCATGAATAGCAAGACACTTGGCCATCATTTTGACATTCATGGCGGTGGCTCAGATTTGATGTTCCCGCACCATGAAAATGAGATTGCTCAATCGACCTGTGCACATGATGGCCCTTACGTTAACTATTGGATGCATTCCGGCATGGTCATGGTGGATAAAGAAAAAATGTCCAAGTCACTGGATAATTTCTTCACTATCCGTGATGTGCTCGGATATTACGATGCTGAAACTGTGCGTTATTTCTTGCTGTCCGGCCACTACCGCAGTCAGTTGAACTATACGGAAGAGAACCTGAAACAGGCGCGTACTTCCCTGGAACGCCTCTATACTTCCTTGCGCGGCACAGATAAATCGGCTCAGCCTACAGGCGGGGAAGCATTTAAAGCGCGCTTCATGGAAGCGATGAATGATGACTTCAATACATCAGAAGCTTATTCAGTCTTGTTTGATATGACACGTGAAATCAACCGATTGAAGACAGAAGATAAGGTTGCCGCTAATGGTCTGGCAGCTGAATTGCGTGAGTTAGCGAAAATTCTTGGCTTGTTGGAACAAGATCCAGAACATTTCCTGCAAAGTGGGGCACAAGTGGATGATGACGTTGCTCAAATTGAAGAACTCATCAAACAACGTAATGATGCTCGCAAAAACAAAGAGTGGGCATTGGCCGATGCTGCCCGCAATCAGTTAAATGAGATGGGCATTGAGTTGGAAGATGGCGCACAGGGAACAACCTGGCGTCGTAAGTAACCGGTTTTTACACAGCCAGGTATCGAAATTCAGGCGTTGAAGTTTAGCTGCTGAAATTCCCTTTGAACCGCCCCTTATATGGGCGGTTCAGTTTTTATTGTATTCACGTTTTTACAGCTATATTTTTAGTCGTAATCTGTGAACGAAATAAAAACAGGCAGATTTACCGATGAGCATTCAGATACTCAGGATAGAAAGCTTTCCCTGAATGATAGGATACTTTTCCAGAAACCGAGTGCCTTTTCATAGCAACAAAGGAAGAGTGGCTCAGATGCTCAGGTAGTTGATGTGAGCTATCACCGGAGGCAAGATTAAGAAGAGAAACTTTTACTCCACGCTTAGAGTTACTGACAGTATAAGACAAACCTAACAACCTTCGTGCAGCTCTATTACTTAACATAATTAACTCCGTTTCAGTTGTGCGTAAGTTTCTGAGTATAGCAACTTATTAGCAAACAAAAACATTGCTGGGACGAATGTTTATCAATATATCGCCAATATCACATATTTAAGGATAAAACCGGAAAAATCGGCAGCTAGCAAATTTCACCCCACATTCTTGTGCAATACCGATAGGGTATCGATCCATCACAGATTTTCATCTTTATTATTCCTGTTTTAATTGGATGAGGAGGATTTGAAATTTCTTTATTGATCCCCGCTTTTTCTGAAAGGCAATAATAAAAAGTCATATTATTAATATGACATTCATTTAAAATTAATATTCTTATTTAATTTATATGTGGATTGATATTTTTTGTATTGATTATGAAATTGCTATTTATCTTATATAACCTACTTAAAAATTAATAAGGTGACAATAATATACCATCCTATTAATTTTACTGTTTATACAGTGTGTTGCACTTAATGAAATAAATTCATATGGAAAAACAGCATATTAAAAATATAACATGCTGTTTTCTGAAAAATATTATTGGTATACGTTATTCTTCAACGCGAACAGAATCACCATTAAATGAAACAACCTTACCGGCAGTAATTTTGCAGCGTTTGCGAGTTTCAACCTGCCCATCAACGTGAACAGCTCCCTCAGCAATCATTGCCTTTGCTGCTGCACCACTCTCACTCCACCCTTGGAACTTCAGCAAATCGCACAATTCAACATAAGGGTGACCATCTAAATTAAAAATTTCCATCAATAACCTTCAATTGTATCTACATCATGATATTCCTCGCATGCCTGCAAGGTATTTTGAATCAATGTTGCAACCGTCATCGGGCCGACACCTCCCGGAACAGGAGAAATCCAGCTGGCACGCTCGGATGCGTTATCGAAATCCACATCACCGATAACTTTGCCGCTTTCCAGACGATTAATGCCAACATCAATCACGATCGCACCTGGTTTAATCCATTCGCCGGGAATAAAATTCGGTTTCCCAACAGCAACGACCAGTAAATCAGCCTGCTCAACATGCTGGCGTAGATTTTTGGTAAAACGATGCGTTACCGTTGTCGTACAGCCAGCCAACAATAGCTCAAGGCTCATTGGACGCCCGACAATATTGGAAGCACCGATAATAACTGCATTTAGCCCATAAGTATTGATATTACAACGTTCAAGCAGCGTTACAATGCCGCGGGGGGTACAAGGGCGCAGTTTTGGGGAGCGCTGGCACAGACGACCGATATTATAAGGATGGAAACCATCCACATCTTTATCTGGATGAATACGTTCCAGTACTTTGACATTATCAATGCCGGCAGGCAGGGGAAGTTGAACTAAAATACCATCGATTTCTGTATCGGCGTTCAGGTTATCTATCAGGGAGAGTAATTCGGCTTCGCTAGTGGTATCAGGTAAATCATAAGAGCGGGACATAAAACCGACTTCTTCGCAAGCACGACGTTTACTTGCGACATAAATTTGAGAAGCCGGGTTTTCTCCCACTAAAACGACGGCAAGACCCGGAGCGCGTTTTCCTGCGGCAATACGCAACCTGACTTTTTCTGCAACTTCGCTTCTGATTGTCTGAGCAATCGTTTTCCCATCAATAATTTGTGCTGACATGTATTTAAGATTCCACCATCAAGTATAGGAATAGGCGCTATTTTGTCAGAACATGAACCTCCTGTCAGTTTTATTGATAATCATAAAATGAGCATATGAGCGAAAAGACCATTGACTCATTCTATTATGCCCGTATAATCCGTTTTCATATCAACGCATTAATGATGTTGATAGTTCTCTGCATATTGCAATGCGCCCTTAGCTCAGCTGGATAGAGCAACGGCCTTCTAAGCCGTAGGTCACAGGTTCGAATCCTGTAGGGCGTACCATTAAAATCAATAACTTATCAATTTTTTCTAGATACTGCAGGAAGTGCAGGTGTTCTAATGGGTGTCTTAAGGATTTTTCTCTTTAACCCACTTTTCATAAACTTCTTCAGGCCAGCCCAAAAAAATTCCGCTTTCTGTCTTTGATGGTTTTGGAAATTCGTTTCTCTTTGCCCACATCCGCCACAAAGTAGGATGGCTCTTCCCTACCAATTTGCACATTTCTTTAAGACTAATGTATCTCGTTGCCATGACTTACTACTTCCTTTCTGATAATTGCTTGCCAAAGCCACCCTGACAACTTTTTCAGTGGTTACCTTCACATCCGTCACACAAAAATGATGTATTCCGGTCCAGTGCTGAGGAATACCATTTGAGTTTTTTTAATCTTTAGTTGTAGATCACCACATCAGGTTCTCGTTCATCATATCAGTATGAAAAATTATTCCAGCTTTGTAGTTCTCATATAATATATATTTCATATTCTCTTCTTATGTGTAACCGGTCTAAATTTATATCGAAATATTCCCCAGTGCAGTCACTGTAATTAAGTTTCTATACTTATAAAAATTATATTTTTTATTTTATTGGTTTGTTGTGTAACGGTTTTTTATTGCCAATGGTGTTTTATTTTTTGTTTTAATAATAGGGATGATATCAATTAAATACATATACCGTCCTCTCCGCTTATAGAGCGCATAACCGTAATCGATGATAGTTTCTAATTTATAGCAAGGAGCCGGCTTTGTCTGTTTTTGGCTGGCCAGATAGGTCGTCAGTATATGATATTTGAATTCCTTTTTATTTTTTGTATCCATGCAGTTATTCCGGTGTTTGTACTTATTATATGAATTCAAACGCGGGTCTGCCAAAAAGGGGATCTGTGTTGTTCCTGAGTGCAAAACGTCTGCTTGTGCGATATTTGCAATAATATATTTAATGCTTATGGCGTTTTTTTGTTTTGTAGTCGGTTTCTCGGTAGTGCCAGAAATAAAGGTACTCATAAATCCTCGCTATTAATCTTTTGGTGATTATTCCTATCACTTTGATGAGACTAACATTATCACCTAAGTTCTGTTAAATCCATACCTATAGTGATAAAAATTGGTTTTATTTAATTATCTCATTGATATTAAATAATTTTATAGGATTGAAATTGTTTCATGAATTGATAATTGCAATGAGTCAAGTAACACCCAAGACGCTGTGTTAAAAAACAGTGTCTTGGCGTAAAGGGAGGAAAGATTTGGGCGTATTTCGAGTGAAACCGGGAGGTTATGCGTGAAAGGTTGATATGGAATGAGAGAATTATCGTCTCCGTTTCATGTCACGAAATAAATAAACAATAACACCAATTATGTCAATGCCAGGTGAAAGGGTTATCAAGGGTATGCGCGTGTCGTCAACAGACAAAAAGCTGACTGAGCCACCTTGCTTATAACGATAAACCGAATAATGATCGCCTATACGCGCATAGACTAAATCATCATTGGCAGTTTCTTCATCTTTATCAACAATGATTAAAGTCCCTTCCGGCGCTTCAGCGCAGCCTGTATTCTGGGTGATACGATAAGCCCGGCATGAATCAAAATGGGTTTGCAGTTCAGAAAGGGCAGGAACCATGAATGATTCATGGGTTTCTTGTTCTTCCTCATAAATTTTTATAGGTACATAACGGTTGTCATGCATGACAGCAAAATCAGCCTCACCCGTTTGATATTTACTACCGCTGCCATCACTGAGCCATTCCGGGCGTACGCCAAGCGCCTTTGCCAAATCAACGAGCTTACCTGTTTTGGCTGCTTTTCCTGAGAGTAATTTCCATATCATGGATTGAGCCATGCCGGCTTTTTCTGCAAGAGCGGATTGGGTAAGCCCTTTATCTGCCATGGCTTCTTTCAATCTATCAGCAAGAGTCATAAGTGCCTCATGAGTGGTTTACCTTCGTATTTACAGAGAACAAATCAATTTATCTCTTCAGTTCAATCTCTGTACCGATGAGGAAACTATTTAAAAAGGATTATTGGCTTCTAACTGTCTGTGAGTTATCCCCGTACTTACGGGGAACCTGTGCTTATACCCGCAACGGCAGCATCCAGATTTCAGTTATCCCCGTACTTACGGGGAATCTGTGAGCTTAGGTAAAGACACCGGCGAACCGTGATTGTTATTCCCGCATTTACGTGAAATACATGATATAGCCCAAGCACTCCTGTCTTGGAACATCTGTTTCTCATTCTATCTCTAAAGTGATACCTTTACAAATACACCAATAGTGATTTACATTGATCTATAGTGATAAGATTATTGCTGTAGTGTTGGAGAAGGCATTAATGAAAAACAGCGTGATACAAAAAGTTATAAAAATTGCAGGTAGTCAAACAAAGCTGGCTCAGGTTCTTGGGTGCAGACAATCTCTCATCAGCGCATGGTTATACGGAAAAAAACGGGTTTCGGTGTCGTTGGTGCCTGATATCGTAGTTTTTTCGAACGGGGAAGTCTTGGCTCATGAACTGCGTCCTGATCTGCCTAAAGTTTTTCCAACGCCTGAAGTCAAAGCCCATGAATAAGTTCCCGTCGGTGGTGGATTATGCATGGCGTTTTGGATGAGTCCGATATGAACATGTGGATGTTGTTTAGCGTACTGTAAGGGGGAAACGGCATGAGTATGAGTCTGATGGCGAAGGCAATGAGTATCAGGGTAGGAAACCCCCTGAGAAAACTGGTGCTTATAAAATTAGCGGATAATGCAAACGACAAAGGCGAGTGCTGGCCTTCATACCGACACATTGCAGATCATTGCGAATGTAGTAAGAGTGCGGTGAGAAGTCACATTGATGCCCTGATTGAGATGGGGCTGCTTATCAAGGAAAACCGGCTGGGTAACCATAACGGTAAGGGAAATGCCTCGAATGTCTATTACCTGAATTTATCGGCTGCCCCTGTGCCACCAAAAAGCATACCCCCTGTGCCGCCAGAAAACATACCTATGCCACCTGTTGGCACCCCTGTGCCGTCAGGTGATATACCCCCTATGCCGCCAGATGGCACCAGAACCAGTCACTCTTTTGAACCAGTCAAGGAACCTGTTATAGACGTCTGCGAGAAATCGTCACAAAAAACGGAAAACAAACACTCCTTGCCAAACATTTTTCTCCCAACAGCACAGCATCAGGCACTGGCTAATGAACTGGGCGTGAACCTGCGGGAAGAATTTTTAAAATTTGCTGACCATCATGCCAGCAAAGGCAGTCAGTTTGTGGATTGGGGACGGGCATTGAACAATTGGTTGCGTAACGCGAAAACGTATCAGCGGGAGCCACAACAAAATCAGAGCCCGGATCATTCTCCCATTCAGAAATATGGGAACTATTACTACATCGAACGATGATGTTGATAACAGGCTGGCGATTCGCTATGGATTTAGCAAGTTAAAGGGAAAAGCACCATGACACCAAAAGAACTATCGGAAAAACTCTGGGGTAGCGTAGCGCGGGTAACAAAATACCTGCTGCCCGACGGGCGTAGGGAAGGGCATGAGTGGGTAGTGGGATCGGTCAATGGCGAAGCGGGAAAAAGCCTGAAAATTAATCTGTCCGGCAAGAAAGTCTGGTCTGACTTTGCAGAAGGAACCGGTGGTGATCTGCTGGATTTATGGGTGCAGGTGCGTGACTGTAGTCTGCATCAAGCCATGGCTGAGGCAAAACAGTTTCTGGGGATTGCGGATGACGATCACCACTTCGTCGCGAAGCAGAAAAAAAACTTTGTCCGGCCAGATCGCAACAGGCTGACGAAACATGTCTTTAAACCCAACGTGTGCTATGCCTATCTGGAAAGCCGGGGGATCACCCGCCAGACGGCGGAAGCGTTTGAGATAGGTGATGCCTGTGTCTGGTTTCATGCTGAAAACAGAGAATTACCTGCTATTGCGTTTCCTTACAAACGAAACGGGGAGTTGTTGCAAGTCAAGCGCATCAGCACTGAGCGTCCCAATGGCAAGAAAGTCATTATGGCTGAATCTCAGTGTGAACCCTGTCTGTTTGGCTGGCAGGCGATACCGAATCACGTCCGGCTAGTTATTTTGTGTGAAGGGGAGATCGACTGCATGAGTTATCACCAGTACGGTTTGCCGGCCCTTTCTGTGCCGTTCGGGGGCGGTAAGGGCGCCAAGCAGCAGTGGATTGAGTTTGAATACCACAACCTTGATCGCTTTGAGGAAATTTGGATCTCAATGGACAACGACGACGTGGGACGGGAAGCCGCAAAAGAGATTGCCAACCGATTGGGCGAATATCGCTGTCGGCTAGTCAGGTTACCGTACAAGGATATCAACGCGTGCTTACAGGCGGGTATGACACAGGATGACGTGGTGCGTTGTCTTGAAACGGCGATCTTTTTTGATCCGGAAGAGTTGTGCAGTGCGAGAGAGTTTTATCAGGACACGATTGATGCTTTCTACGGTCAGGAACATTGTCTGTTTAAAACACCGTGGGACATGTTGAACCCTCATTTCAGTTTTCGCGAGTCAGAACTCACGGTGCTTAATGGTGTGAACGGACATGGGAAAAGTGAAATGGTCGGGCATTTGCTGTGTGAAGCGATGGGGCAGGGAATACGCGCTTGTGTGGCTTCTTTCGAGCTGAAACCGGGGCAGTTGCTTAAGCGCCTGACCCAGCAGGCGGCCTGCTCAGAAAGACCACCTGTGATAGAAATCGACTCGGCATTTCAATTTTACGATGATCGGCTGTGGGTATTTGGCCTGACGGGAACGGCAAAAGCCGCGAGAGTGATTGATATCTTTAACTATGCGCAGCGTCGTTATGGTATCCAGCTGTTTGTTATCGACAGCCTGATGAAATGTGGTATCGGGGAAGATGATTACAATGGACAGAAAGCCTTTGTGGATGCTTTGTGTGACTTCAAAAACAGAACCCGCAGCCATGTGATTTTGGTGACACACAGCCGGAAAGGTGACAGTGAAGAGAGACCGACGGGGAAGATGGATGTCAAAGGCACTGGGGCGATTACCGACTTGACAGACAACCTGATGATTATCTGGCGTAATAAAGCTCGTGAACGTGTACTGCAAAAGCAGGAAACCGGGGCAATGTTAACGGATAAGGAGCGGGAAAAACTGGCCGGTCCGGCCGCCATGATACTGATTGAAAAACAACGGAACGGCAATGGCTGGGAGGGCGGTATTGGGCTTTATCTGGACAAAAAATCCCATCAGTTTTTACACCAGGAACAGGCTGAACCCTATCACTATATCGCTAATATGCCGGTGTCTGAGTATGACGAAGTGTGGAAGAGGCAGAATGTTACAGAAAATGAATGTGGATAAGCGAGGACACCAATGCGTGATATGCGAATGATCCTGAACCAATGGGGCGCATGGGTCTGTGAGGGCAAAAGCCCGGTAGACTGGCCCTCCGTGGCTGCCGGATTTAAGAGATTGCTGCCCCGTAACCGGAGAATGCGTTCCCCGTGTTGTGATGATGACGGCATGGCGCTAGATGCGGCTGTGTTGCGATTGAAACAACATGATCCTTATTTATTCCAGCTTATTGTGCTGCACTATATTAAAGGGATCGCATTGCGGTCGATGAGTGACCCGTTAGGGATTTCCCATAACGAAGTGACCAAACGGGTACAGGTAGCGGAAGGGTTTATCGAAGGCGTTCTGGCGGTCTCTGGGGTGACGTTGGAAATAAATAAAGGTGTGCGAAAAGAATTGGTTAGAGCGGTTGCGTAATTACAAAAGTCGGTATATTGTGATAACGTGATTGTAATGTCACTGAATATACCGATTTATCAGACCTCGCTAATGCGGGGTTTTTTTATGCCTGAAATAAACATAAGACTTGCTGTTGTCATGGGTCAGAGTTACATGTGTGTTTATGCACGAAAACTCACCAAGAGGTTACATTTATCATGCTAAAACATGAAGATATGACAACATCCGCCGCCTGCGTTTTAGAGACCATTCCCCCGCATGATTGGGTCTCGGTTTCCGATGTTTCTACCCTGACGGGGCTACCTGAACCCCGCTGCCAATTATTGTTAACACAATTTCGTCTGGCGGGTTTGATGGAAAGCCGGGACGATGACATGTTTTTCAAGCGTAACCCTTGATAGGATGATGTCTTACACGGTGAAAGGTTAACGCTTTTCACCGTGGCTTTCCTGAAAATCCGCCAGCATTGATTTAGGGAAAACTACTGTGCCTTTAAGCCCTGTCACATTAATTAACGACGACTCGCTGAAATTTATCAAAACCCTGCCGGATAACTGTATCGACTTAATTGCCACTGACCCGCCGTACTTTCGCGTGAAAGACTGCAGCTGGGATAACCAGTGGGCAGACGTCACGGCATATCTTGCGTGGCTGGATGAACTGCTTGCCGAGTTTTGGCGGGTACTGAAACCGAACGGCAGCCTGTATATGTTTTGTGGTTCACGTCTGGCCTCTGATACGGAGCTGCTGGTGCGGGAACGGTTTAACGTGCTGAACCATATTATCTGGGCGAAACCGTCCGGCCCGTGGCGCAGACAAAACAAAGAAAGCCTGCGAATGTATTTTCCAGCCACCGAACGCATCATTTTTGCCGAACATTACCAGGGACCTTATCACTCGAAAGGTGATGGCTATTTCAAACAATGTCAGGACCTGAAACAGTTAGTATTTAAACCATTGGTCGATTATTTTCGTGATGCCCGAAAAACGTTAGGTGTCACGGCAAAAGACATTCACGCCGCCACTGGGAAGCAGATGGCCAGTCACTGGTTCAGCGATAGCCAGTGGCAGTTACCCAATGAAACTGATTACCAAAAGTTGCAGGTGCTGTTTGACCGTATCGCCAAAGAAAAGCACCAGCGTGGTGAACTGAGCACCCCGTATTCTGATCTGGTGGATTCTCATTTAACCCTGTCGCGTCAGTATGATGAATTGCGGCAGGAATATGGTTTGATGCGCCGTTCGTTCTCAGTGACAGCTGCCGTGCCTTATACTGATGTCTGGCATTTTGCGCCCGTGCAATATTATCCGGGCAAACATCCGTGCGAAAAACCAGCAGACCTGATGGCGCATATTATCCAGTCCAGCAGCCGGGAAGGGGATCTGGTGGCGGATTTCTTTATGGGTTCCGGGGCAACACTGAAAGCCGCGTTGAAACTCAATCGTCGTGTGCTGGGTGTTGAACTGGAAGAGGAACGGTTTAAGCGGACTGAGCAGGAAATCAAAATATTCACAAATAAATGAAATTGATTTCAGTGAATTGTAGATATGACCACACAAGGCGAATCGATATATTAAATCATTATAATTGTTTAATATATTCAGGATGTTTAACATAGAATGGAAGTTAAATATTAAATTTGTCTTCCTATTATTTATAAATATAAGGAAATAGTATGTCTGAATTTATTAAGCCTGAACATGAATGCCCATTTGATCCAAAACAATATCAGTGTGATTGTTTTATTGCACCGATGGGTTCTTTTTCTTGGGCTTTGATTCAATTAAAACTACGCAAGCGTGTTACTCGTTCTGTTTGGGTTAATTGCCAAGGGAATAATGAGATGTATCTGGTTATCACTCCACGTGTAAATGATTTAACTGTGGAGAAAGATAGTGCTTATGCAGTTGGTGGTGTTGCAGTTGGGACTAAATATGATTATTTGACGCATATCGATATGCGCAATGAACACGGTAACTTTGTGCCGTGGCAGCCAACGCAGGAAGATATGATGGCTTGTGATTGGCAGTTTTTTGAAGAGAAGGTGAAACCAACACCTGATTCGAAACCAGACCCGGAACCAGAAGTAAAGCCAGAACCAACCCCTGATTCGAAACCAGAATCTGAGCCAGAAGTAAAACCAGAGCCAACACCTGATTTGAAACCAGAACTGGAGCCAGAAGTAAAGTCAGATTCAACATTTCGATTAAAAGGGAAAATAACAATTGGTACAGGCGTAGCTGAAGAGAGGTTGTATCCTGATAACTTGTTTGGCTATGCTCAGATTATTGATGGACTTAATTTTGGTGCTTGGGAAGAAATTAGTAATAATACACCAATAAAGAATCTTGCAGGCTTTTATTCCAGTCATGAAAGTAGACATTGGGGGAATATTCAGTCTGTTGAGTTAGATGTCGATAAAGAGAGTAATGAGACAGTTAGACAAGAATTTGGGAACAAAATTCTGGTAGTTCGGTGCTTAGGCAAAGAAATCAAAATTTTTAATGGTCACGTAAGCAGAAAAGGTACCTTATCTTATCCGGTAAGCAATAATTACTCCCTCGATGAAATTGGAGCTCTGTTTAAAAAACATATTGGCGAAACGTTAGAGATTGAATTTATCTTCGAAGATAAAGTTCCTGGTGTAGTTTATTCTTAGTCGTTAGTTTAAGGCTGTACTTCGGTACAGCCTTTCCCTCAAAAAAATGTTTTTGTTGCACAGAATAGCCTGCTTGAGCTACATCAGGCAATTACCTATTAGTTAATTCACCGGAGTTGATATCACTCACCCCATGGACACCCATTGTTCTGATGGGGTGGAAATATGAAGATGAAAGAAAATCCTGATATCTGGGCACACCTTGGTGACTGGCTCATATCGATAAAAGAACAAGGCATCGGGGCGGTACTCGCCGGGACAATGGCTTTCCTTCGCGGTCGCTATAACGGTGGAGGTTGGCTAAAAATCTCTATCGATGCCTTTATGTGTGCCATGTTCGCTTGGTTCATTCGTGATGTCTTAAATCTGTTTGGTCTGAATCCTGACTTAGCCTATATCGGCAGTGTGATGATGGGTTACTTGGGGACGGACTTTATCGGTCAATTATTACGTAAAGTGGCAGAGAAAAAAACGGGAGCATCTTCTGATGGAAATCAGCGATAAAGGTCTTGAGTGCATCAAACAGTATGAAGGTCTGAAGCTGCAAGCCTACCCCGATCCGGCAACCGATGGTATCCCGTGGACAATTGGTTACGGTCATACCCAAGGGGTTAAAAAAGGTGATGTGATTACAGAACCACAGGCTGAAGCATTCTTACGGGATGATCTCCAATCTATTTACACCACATTAATACAAAGGGTTAAAGTCCCTTTGAGTCAAGGCCAGTTCGATGCTTTGTGCTCGTTTATATTCAACTGTGGCAGTGGTAACTTTTCTGGCTCCACGCTATTGAAGAAGCTTAATCAAGGTGATTATAAAGGCGCAGCGGCAGAGTTTCCTCGGTGGAATAAAGCAGCAGGCAAGGTATTGCGTGGGCTGGATAATCGCAGGGCATCTGAACGCCAGATGTTTTTATCATGAAGCTCAATTTCACCAAGGGTACGGTTATTGCGTTGATGATTGCCTCAGCAGCAGCCTTCTTATACCGCTCTGGATATAAGAAACAGCTTGGCATCAATAACGGCCAGATAACAGAAATCCAGCAACTGAACGATACCATTAACTACCAGAACACACATATTGAAATGCTGCATGAATTGGATAGCAAATACACTCAGGAACTCGCCAATGCCAAATCTAAGATTAATCAGCTTAGTAATGATCTTCGTGCCAATACTCAGCGCGTGTACGTCAAAGCCAACTGTCCAGTGCTTAAAACCACTACCACCTCCAGCGTGGGTGGTTCAAGACCCGCCAAACTGGCGAAAGACGCTGAACAGGATTATGTACATCTCCTCGGAGAACTAGAAACCCTCGAAGCCCAATTCCTCGGACTAAGGGAGTGGAGTATGGCCGAATGCCAATTTTGAGGTATAGAGATTAAGAAGAGCGGATAACTCTGTGTGATACCTAGCAAAAATTGCTAATCTTAATAGACAGGCTAAATATTTATAGAGAGGATTATCTTATGTATTCGTTATCAATGATAAATCCTATGAACAGAGATTATAAGCAATATCAATTAGATGTAACGGATGATATTCAAGCATGCCTAGAAAGTCTTGAGTGTCAGCCAATTCTATTTATTGGTTCAGGCCTGACAAGAAGGTACGCGAACGGACCAGATTGGGAGAGTTTGCTTAAAAATTTAATGGAGCAATGTCCAGAAATTAAGCGTCCATTCGCGTATTACACACAAAAAAATGAGTCACTAATAGACATTGGAACTATCTTGTCAGATGCTTATAGGGATTGGGCTTGGGCGGAAGGGAAGTCTAATTTTCCTGAAGAATTATTCAGTGAACGTTATGATGGAGATATATACCTGAAGTATAAAATAGCCGATTTTTTTAATCGTCTGGAAATAATTGATGAAAATGAGTTTGCTGATGAAATAAAATCATTAAAATCCATTCATCCACACTCCATTGTAACAACTAATTACGACAATATAATTGATGGAATTTTTCCTGACCATGAAATTATAGTTGGACAAAAAATCATAAGGTTAGTTAATAGTAGCACTGGAGAAATATTTAAAATACATGGCTCTTGTAATGAGCCAGCATCAATTGTTATCAATAGAAATGATTACGATGATTTTTTGAGTAAGAAAAAATACCTTAGTGCTAAATTATTAACTTTTTTTGCTGAACATCCTTTAATATTTATTGGTTATAGTATTGAGGATGAAAATATAAAAGGAATTTTGTCTGATATAGATGAAATCCTATCGGAAGAGGGGGAGTTGATTCCTAACATCTATATACTAAATAGAGATAAAGAAATAGATGAAAACTCTTATCCTGCCAGAGAAGCGATGATTAATATTGATAATAATAAGCATGTAAGAATAAAAAGAATAGTATCTAATGATTTTAAATGGGTGTTTGAAGCCTTTGCTGCTCATCCAGCAATGGATAATGTTAATCCTAAGGTATTGAGAGCATTATTAGCAAGAAACTATAAGCTGATTAACTCTGACATACCCATGAATACAGTTTCTATTGATTATACTAGGTTGACTGAGTTAGCCTTAGATGATGGTAAATTAGAAAGAGTTTATGGAATTACCGATGGTGATTCGTTAGATTTATTTAATGCTAATTATTGTTTTACAATGACGTCTTTAGCAGAGTCCCTTGGATATCGTAATTGGAATTACGTAAATCAATTAATACAAAAAATCAAAGAAGCTACAGGGAAAGATATAAAGGAAACAGATAACATATATCATCAAAAGGTAAGAACAGGCAAATCAAGCTTTACTCGTAAATATTCAAGAGAAGCATTAAGGTTATTAGAGTTAGCTAGAGATAATAAACCTTTTGATGTTCAATTTGACTAAATAAACCGCTCACTCCTCACCAATTCAAACATTTCAAGGCTGCAGGAGTATGTTAGGACACAGTGTAGGTGAGTGATGAAAGGACGGTGGGAATGCTACCGTCCTATCTTTCGATTTATTATAAACAGATTGATATGTTTCCAGTTTGCGCTATGCACTGAGCTACACAATTTTTATATGCTATAGGGTCTAGAGGAGCCTTACCACAGACCATGGCATGAAGCTAAAAGAGTTGTGCCAGTTACAGCTAAAGACTTCTATAAGACAGCCACCGAAAAGGAAAAAGAGGAAATTGTAAATAAAATAGGGAGACTCAAAAAAGAGCCAGGAGTTCCATTTCCGCAAAACTATAAAGACTTACTGAGAGCTTGATAATCTGCCACTTTCGGGTGGTTTTTTGCTATATCGAGGGCTGAACATGCTACCCCGTATTCCCCGAGCCTGTCGCAAGCAAGGCTGCCCCAAGACTACCATCGACCGCAGCGGCTACTGTACTGACCATCTTCACACAGGCTGGCAACGTCACCAGCAGGGCAAAAGCCGACATGCTCGTGGTTATGGCAGTCAGTGGGATAAGTTAAAAATTGCAGTAAAACAACGGGATAATCATTTGTGCCAGCACTGCTTACGACAGGGACGAGCAGTCACAGGCACGACGGTTGACCATATCCAACTCAAAGCGCATGGCGGCACCGATGTGTTAAGCAATCTACAACTACTGTGTGAAGCCTGCCATCGACAGAAGACTGCCACAGAGCGATCACGCTGAAGGCTGAGTGAATATTAATTTCCAGCGTAATCATTTCGAATGCCATAGTTTACAAGGGGGAGGGGCGGGTCAAATTCCTGCCACTCTCGACCCAAGGGACCGCCACCTTGGGTCTTTTTTTATACCCGCGAAAAATGAAATTTAAATCGGGTACTTTTCACTCATCTTTCACTGTTTTTAAGCCCGGGAGGTGCTGCGTATGGCGGGAACGGCGGGGAAATCAGGTCGTCGCCCAAAACCGACGGCACGCAAAGCATTGGCGGGCAATCCGGGCAAGCGCAAACTGAATCGGGAGGAACCTAGCTTTACATCATTGACGAGCGTATCACCGCCAAATTGGTTTGCCGACAATGAAATGTCGCTGGCCGTGGTGATGTGGGAGCTGACCAGCAAAGAGTTATGCGCCCAAGGGTTACTCTGTGTCACGGATCTCGTGGTGCTTGAACGCTGGTGTGTAGCTTATCAATTCTGGCGCAATGCTGTGATAAATATCGCTCGACAAGGCAATACAGTAACAGGCGCAACCGGTGGGCCGATTAAAAACCCGGAGCTGACCGCCAAAAAAGAGCAACAATCTGAAATGGATACCACCGGTGCCATGTTGGGCTTAGATCCGAGCAGCCGCCAGCGCCTGATTGGGGCGGCAGGTCAGGCCAAAACGGACAATCCGTTTATAAGGATGATTTCATCATGAGCCGTAAATCCTATTCAAATGTCAATGCGGCGAACCAGTACGCCCGTGATGTCGTGCGCGGCAAAATTGAAGTCGGTCGCTATGTCAGGGAAGCCTGTCAGCGGCATCTGGATAATCTGCATCAGGAAAAGAATCGGCAGTTCAAATACCGGTTCGATAAGGAGCTGGCAGAACGCGCCGCGAAATTTATCCAGTTACTGCCACATACCAAAGGGGAATGGGCATTCAAACGGATGCCGATCACGTTGGAGTCGTGGCAATTGTTTATTGTCTGCTCGGTCTTTGGCTGGGTGCATAAAGGCAGCCGGCTACGCCGATTTCGGGAAGTATATACCGAAATTCCCCGTAAAAATGGCAAGTCCGCAATTTCGGCGGGCGTGGCACTCTATTGCTTTACCTGTGATGACGAATTTGGCGCGGAAGTGTATTCCGGTGCCACGACCGAGAAACAGGCGTGGGAAGTGTTCCGGCCAGCACGATTGATGTGTAAGCGTACCCCGATGCTACTTGAGGCGTTCGGCATTGAAGTGAATGCCGCCAATATGAACCGCCCGGCAGACGGGGCGAGGTTTGAGCCGCTGATTGGCAATCCCGGTGACGGGCAGTCCCCCAGTTGCGCCATTGTTGATGAATACCATGAACATGATACCGATGACCTGTATACCACCATGCTCACGGGCATGGGAGCACGGCGTCAGCCACTGATGTGGGGGATCACCACGGCAGGTTACAACATTGAAGGTCCCTGTTATGACAAGCGGCGCGAAGTGATGGAAATGCTGTCCGGCAATGTGCCCAACGAGGAACTGTTCGGGGTGATCTACACGGTGGATGAGGGAGATGACTGGACCTCTCCGGAGGTGTTACGCAAAGCCAATCCCAATATGGGGGTATCGGTCTATGCTGATTTTTTGCTGAGTCAGCAACAACGCGCCCTGAATAACCCGCGTTTAGCCAGTGTCTTTAAAACCAAGCACCTCAATATCTGGGTGTCTGCGCGGGAGGCTTACTTCAATATGGTGAACTGGAAACAATGTGAAGACACCTCACTAACGCTGGCTCAATTCGAGGGCCAGCCCTGTTTTCTGGCCTTTGATCTCGCTCGCAAGCTGGACATGAACAGCATGGCTCGGCTCTTTGTGCGTGAAATTGACGGTAAACGCCATTTCTACAGTATCGCGCCGTGTTTCTGGGTGCCGTATGACACTGTCTACAGTGTGGAGCAGAATGAGAACCGCCGCAGTGCCGAACGTTTTCAGAAATGGGCAGAGATGGGGTTGCTGACTGTCACGGAGGGGGCCGAAGTGGATTACCGCTACATTCTCGAAGAAGCCAAACTGGCCTGTCACCAGAACCCTGTCAATGAGGCTCCGATTGATCCCTTTGGAGCAACCGGTTTATCACATTCACTGGCGGACGAGGGAATTAATCCCATCATTATTACCCAGAATTTCACTCATATGAGTGACCCGATGAAAGAGCTGGAAGCCGCTATCCAGTCCGGGCGTTTCCATCATGACGGTCATCCGATTATGTCCTGGTGTATCGGCAATGTCGTCGGGAAAACGCTGACTGGTAATGATGACATTGTGCGCCCCATCAAAGAGCATAAAGACAGCAAAATTGATGGCGCGGTGGCGCTGATAATGGCGATGGGGCGGGCTATTTTGCACGAAGTCTCCAGTCTTTCAGATCATTTGATCTCCCACGGTGTTCGCTCACTCTGAGGTTTTTTCATGAAAGAATTAATGATTGCTGCCCTGTTAATCGGGCTGGCGGGCGGCGTTTTGCTGTCTTACGGCGCATGGTTGCTGTTGCCGGCTGCCGGATTTATGGCGTCGGGTGTGCTGTGCCTTGGCTGGTCGTATTTGGTTTCACGCATGTTGAGCCAGAAACCCGATAAGGAGGTTTGATGTTTTTTCCCGGATTATTTCGTAAATCCGCCGAACCCCTGATCTCCCGTAATTTAAGTGAACTGATTGGCTTGTCTTATGACACCTACAGCGGGCGGCGGGTCAGCCCGCAGTTAGCCATGCAGCTCACCGCTGTGTTTAGTTGCGTACGGGTACTGGCGGAATCCGTTGGCATGCTGCCCTGTTCACTGTATGAGCAATTAGAGAGAGGCAACCGACGCGCCGTTAAAGAGCGGCTGCATAAGCTGTTGTCGGTCAAACCCAATAATTACATGACTCCGCAGGAGTTCTGGGAGTTGCTGATTGCCTGCCTGTGCCTGCGGGGGAATTTCTACGCTTACAAAGTCAAAGCACTGGGGGAAGTGGTGGAATTACTGCCGCTCGATCCTGGTGCTGTAGTTCCCAAGCTGAACCGTGACTGGCAGCCAGAATATCAGGTCACCTTCCCGAACGGGGAATGCCAGATACTGACACAGGCCGATATCTGGCATGTGCGCATTTTCACGCTGGATGGCCTGACTGGATTAAGCCCCATCACCTATGCCCGGCAAGCGATAGGGCTGGGGCTGGCCACCGAAGAACATGGTTCACGGTTGTTTGGTAACGGCGCAGTCACCAGTGGCGTACTGCAAACAGATCAAGCACTGAAAGATGAGGCATATCAGCGGCTGAAGACGGATTTTGAAGCCCGCCATCAGGGGCTGGTCAATGCTCATAAGCCGATGATCCTGGAAATGGGACTGAAATGGCATCAAATCAGTCTGTCTGCCGAAGATGCGCAGTTTCTGGAAACCCGCAAGTTTCAGCTTGAGGAAATCTGCCGCATCTTCCGGGTGCCGCTGCATATGGTGCAGAACACTGACCGCGCCACCTTTAACAATATTGAAAATCTGGGGATCGGGTTTATTAATTACTCTTTGGTACCTTATCTCACCCGGATTGAACAGCGCATTAATGCGGGGTTGGTCAAAAACAGCAAACAGGGGCAGTTCTACGCCAAATTCAACACGGGCGCGTTGCTGCGTGGTGACATGAAATCCCGTTTTGAATCCTACGCCACCGGCATTAACTGGGGCATTTACGCGCCGAACGAATGCCGGGAGCTGGAAGAACTCAACCCCCGCGAGGGCGGTGATATTTATCTCACACCGATGAACATGACCACGAAACCTAAACAAGCCCCGAAAAAAGAGGAAGAATCCCATGCCGATGATAACCAAACAACGGCTTGATATGCCTTTGAACATTAAATCTGTCAGTGATTCCGGCGAGTTTGAAGGGTATGGCTCGGTATTCGGCCTGAAAGACAGTACCGACGATATCGTTTTACCCGGTGCCTTTGCCAATACCCTGAAACAATGGAAAGAAAAAGGCAGTCTGCCTGCTTTGCTCTGGCAACACCGAATGGATGAACCCATCGGTATCTATACCGAAATGAAAGAAGACGAAACTGGGCTGTATCTCAAAGGGCATCTGCTCATTGACGATGACCCACTGGCAAAACGGGCACACGCCCATATGAAAGCAGGGTCGCTCTCCGGCCTGTCTATCGGTTATGTGCTGAAAGATGGGGAGTATGACCGGACAAAAGCGGCTTTTTTACTGAAAGACCTCGATTTATGGGAAGTAAGTCTGGTGACCTTTCCCGCCAACGATGATGCCCGGGTGAGCAATGTGAAATCGGCCTTTGCTCGGGGCGATATTCCCAATCCCAGTCATATTGAACGAGTCCTGTGCGATGTTGGACTCTCCCGAACGCAGGCCAAAGCCTTTATGGCGGGTGGCTATGGCACCCTGTTGCTGCGTGAGGCGGAAGCAGCGTCTGCCCTGAATGCACTGAAATCATTACATTTTAACTAACCGGAGTTTTTTATGGCTATTGAAGTCAAAGACATACAACAGGTCGCGCAGGAAATTCAGCAGCGTTTCGACGAGTTCCGGCAGAAGAATGACCAGCGCATTGACGCGATTGAGGCGGAAAAAGGCAAATTAGCCGGACAAGTGGAAACCTTGAACGGCAAACTCAGCGAGCTAGATACCCTGAAATCAGCGCTGGAAGAAGAGCTGGCCGGGCTGAAACGTCCGGCAGGCGGTAGCAATAGCAAGGACGTCAGTGAGCATAAAACCGCATTTGCTCAATTTATCCGCAAAGGCCGCGAAGACGGACTGGCAGAATTGGAACAAAAAGCGATGCAGACCACGACCGATCCTGAAGGGGGCTATGCCGTGCCGGAAGAGCTGGATCGCAATATCATCAGTGCCCTGAAAGACGAGGTGGTGATGCGCACTGAATGTCATGTGGTGTCCGTTGGCAATCCTAATTTTAAGCGACTGATCAATCAGGGTGGCACTAACAGTGGCTGGGTTGGTGAAACCGACGAACGCCCGGAAACTAAAACGCCAAAGCTGGCACCCATCGAACCCATCTGGGGTGAAATCTACGGTAATCCGGCAGCCACTCAGACCATGCTGGATGATGCCTTTTTCGATGTGGAAGCCTTTATCTCGTCTGAGCTGATACAGGAATTTGCCGAGCAGGAAGAAAGCGCCTTTACCCACGGCGACGGCAAGAACAAGCCAAAAGGCTTACTGGCCTACGGCAGTGAAGCACAGGACGACAAGGATCGTAAATGGGGTACGTTGCAGCACCTATTGCTGAAAAAGCCAACCGAGGTCACGGCAGACGAAATCCTGAAACTGATTTACACCCTGCGCAAGCCATACCGCAACGGGGCGAAATTCATGATGAACAACAACATGCTGTTTCAGGTACGCACTCTGAAAGACAGTCAGGGCAACTATCTGTGGCAGCCGGGTTTGCAACTGGGGCAACCCTCCGCCTTGCTGGGCTACGGTATCGCAGAGAATGAGCAATTTGCCGATCTGGACGCAGGTGCCGTGCCGGTGGTGTTCGGTAACTTCAAACGTTGCTACACCATTTTGGACAGGCTGGGGGTGCGTATGCTGCGTGATCCGTACACCCACAAGCCGTTTATCCACTTCTACACCACCAAACGGGTCGGCTCCCTGCTGGTGGACAGCAACGCCGTGAAACTGCTGAAAGTGGCAGAAGATAAGGCGTAGTCACCGTATTAGCAGGAGATGACATGTCTTTTCCCACGCTTGATCTGCTTCGGCAGCAGTGCCGTATCGACAGTGATAATCACACCGAAGATGATTTATTAGACACGTATTCTCGTGCTGCCATCAAACAGGCAGAAAGCTACCTGAACCGCCGCCTGTATGAGAACGCGGTGCCAAAGGATGATCCGGACGGCCTGTTAGCGACCGATGATGTGGCACTGGCAATTATGCTGGTGGTCGGTTACTGGTATGAAAACCGGGAGGCACAGGCCTTACCCTCCGGATTTAAAGCGTTGCTGGAACCTTACCGTTTTATTCCTCTATAGGAGAATGCCGATGAAAGCCGGCTCACTTCGCTATCGCATTAAACTGTTCCGTCCTGTCAAAAACCGTGATGATCTGGGTGCTGAAATCATTGTGTGGGCATATGTCACTGAAACCTGGGCACGGGCGGAAGCCCTATCCCACCGTAAAATCCGCACGGCTGATCAGCAACAGGTGATCGAGGTGCAACAATTTACCGTCAGGCCAAGAAAAGACATTGAACCTGATTGGTTGGTTGAACATCAGGGACGGCTGTTTACCATTCGCGCCGTCGACCGCAATCGTACTGACCGTGCCGTTATCACCACGGAGACGGATATTCGTCATGATAGAACCTGAACTTCAAGCCGATTTAACGCGATTAACCGGGCTGCCTGTCTATCCGCTGATACTGCCGTCCAGTGTGTTAGAGGGCGTGACCTACCAGCGTATCAGTGACGCGAAATTCAATTCTGGGCTGGCGGCCACACAACTCATCGAGGCTCGCTTTCAAATCAGTCTCATCCTACATGACTATAAAAAAGCCCTTAAGCTGGAAGGTAAAATTTGCTCAACATGGGAGTCGGTGCAACACGGTTTTATCGGTCACTATCCGGTACAGGCGGTGACGCGCGGTGCACTGTACCAAAATGCAGAAGAATTGACAGAAAACCGCAAGCGCTACCGTATCACACGGGACTTTATCATCATTTACACGGGGCATCTGACATGATCACCGCAAAAACAACGGGATGGGTGGAGTTGAGGCATAAATTGCAGGCGCTGGACCGTGAGCTCCAGACCCAAATCCTGCGCAAAGCCGGAAAAGTTGCCATGGAAATCGTTAAAGAAGATATGGAAATGCATGCTGGTTATAACCGGAAAAGCGAGGGTTCCCATATGCGGGATGCCATCCACATTAACTCGGCAAAATCGAAAAAATATAAAGGCGGGGTGATGATCACCGTGGGTCCGACAAAACCCCATCGCATGAAAGCACTGGCGCAGGAGATGGGCACGATTAAGCAGGTGCCAAATCCCTTTATCCGTCCGGCACTGGACTACAACAAAACCGCTGTGATTAAAGTGCTTGCACAGGAAATCCGTGATGCCTTATCAGGGTACAGTCAATAGGAGAACACATAATGGCAACATCGCCAGAATACGCCGTATTGCCTGCTGGTACAGTGGTGAAGTTTGGCAAGCCCGGCGACACCGTAGAAGACATGCGTCCATTAATTAACTGTAAGGCATTGGGAGCCACGGGGCTGACCGGCAGTTTTGTCGACTGCACCACCCTGATGGATACCAACAAACAGTTTATTTCCGATATGCCTGAAGGTCCGGAAAAATCCCTTGGCTTTATCGATGATCCGGAGAACCCCGATTTTGTCTCCTTCCTGAACGCGGCGGAAAAGCGTGAAACCGTGCAGTTTTACATTGCCCTGCCGAATAAACGTACCGCCATGATGGTACTGGCGCTTTCAGGTTGGGAAATGAACGACATTAACGCCCCGGCGAGTGAAGTGATCCAAATCACGGTCAAAGGCAAACAAAATAACCTCGTCTGGGGTATTACTGACAAGAAAACAGGAGTCACCCAATGAAAGCGCTGAAAGCGGCCTTACTCACCCCGCGCCCGCAGATTAAAGCAGTGGAACTGTTCGGTACGCAAATAAACCTGCGCCGGATGACGGCACTGGAATTACTGGAACTGGAAGAAAAAGCGGAAAAGCTAAGTGATGCCGGGGACGGGCGCGAAGCCTCCCGCCTGAATATCCAGATGGTGTTGGATTGTCTGGTGGATGATAAGGGGCAATCCATTCCCACTGATGACCTGCCCACCGCAGAAGAATTGATGGCCATCCACGATAACGCGACCCTGATTGAAGCGATTCAGACCGTGAAGCGCCACGCCATCGGCACACTGGAGGACGCCGAAAAAAACTAACCCACTCGCCGTGGCTGCATTTTGCTTTCACATTAGCTGAGCAGCTCGGCGAAATTGATCCCTATCGCATTCTGTCTTTGCCTGCGTCCACGCTCAACGAGTGGCAGGTCTATTACCGACTAAAAAACCGCAAACAGCCAGACAGTCCGCCTGCTGTATCTGTATCGTCACCCAGTGATACGGTCCAGGCACAGTGTGATGCTATCATGAAATTATTAGGTTAAGTTATGGCTAATTTATCGACATTGACGGTCGGCTTGCTGGTTAATGCCACTTCGTTTAAATCCCAGATCATGGATGCTTATCGTTATGCCGGGCAGGGATCACAACGCTTTAGCGATAAATCGGTGGCAGATGCCAACAAGGTGAAAAAGAGCTACAGCTCGCTGGCCTCGCAAATCAAATCCGTCTCCGGTCAGTTAATGATGCTGGCAGGTACGGGCTTTTCACTGAGCACCATTATTTCCCATACCCGCCAATACGGACAGGCGTTGTCCGACTTATCCGCCATTACTGGTGCAACGGGCGAGCAGTTAAAGAAACTGGATGAAAATGCCCAACGGATTGGTCGTACCACGGAATTCGGCGTAACCCGCATTGCCGAGGCATTTAAATTGATAGCCTCAGCAAAGCCAGAACTGCTGAAAAGTACCGAGGCACTGACGCTGGCAACCGAAAAAGCGGTAATACTGGCGCAGGCGTCCGGTATTGATTTACCAGATGCGACCCGTGCCTTGGCGTTATCGCTTAATCAGTTCGGTGCCAGTGCAGAACAGGCTGACCGCTTTATTAACGTACTGGCGGCGGGGGCGAAATACGGTGCGTCCGAAATTAACGAAACGGCGCAGGCCATTAAAAATGGCGGTACCGCAGCGGCACTGGCAGGGGTCAGCTTTGAAGAGTTAGGCGCAGCTATCCAGATACTGGCGGAACGCGGCATTAAAGGCGGCGAGGCAGGCACTGCCATGCGTAACGTGATACTGGCGCTGGAGCGTTCGGCAGACAAGAATCTGAAACCCTCGGTCGTAGGGCTATCGTCGGCACTGGAAACCCTGACGGGCAAAAAACTTTCAACCGCACAGGCGGTGAAATTATTCGGGCGGGCGAATGTCAGCGCGGCGTCTAACTTAGTCACCGGGCGGGAAAAACTGGAGCAGTTGACTCAAGCCCTGACCGGAACGCAGGTCGCTTATGAACAGGCCAGTGCGCGTGCCAATAACCTCGGGGCTGATCTGGATGTGCTGACCCGTGCGTTTGAAGGTATGGCGGTTAAAATTGGACAGAGCGCCGACGGCCCATTGCGTACTGGGGTGCAAAATGCCACCAGTGCGATTAATGCGTTGTCCGAAAATTTTAGTCTGGTTGCCAGTATTGCATTGCATACGTTAATTCCTGTAATGGCAACGAAGCTGACAGCGGGCTTGCGTGAAAATATGACGGCATGGAAAGCCACCGAAAAAGCGGCTCGTAATGTTGCCAGACAGCAGGCAGAAACGGCAAAACGAACGATTGAACAGGCCAATGCCACGCTGCGATCAACGGAAGCACAGGGCAGGCATATTCAATATCTGGAAAGAACAAATCGTTTGCACGGTCTTTTCGTCAATTACTCGAAAGAAAAAAGAACCCTGATCAGGCAAGAAACCGAAGCCCTCAAATTGCAAACACAGGCAACCAGTCAACTTGAAGCGGCAAATCGTCGGTTTTCTTATTCCTATCGGGCATTATCTGCCGCTGGGGGATTTGCCCGTGGCGCACTTGCCATGATTGGCGGGCCATTTGGTGCCGCGATGTTGGCAGGTTCTGCTCTCTATTATTTCCATCAACGGGCACAAGAAGCTCGCGCAAGTGCAACTAATTTAAAGGATGCTGTGCTCGAGACAAAAAATGCGTTGATGCAGCTTTCAAAGATTGAACTGTCCTCTAGGATTCTGAAATACCGAGATGCACTGAATGTGCAAAAAAAGGAAACCGCCAAAATATGGCTTGATTTGCAGGGTAAGAAAAATATTGTTTCCGGTGTTGGATTTGGCGGTCTGTGGGCAAACAAAAAGAAAGCGCAAGAAGAAGTGATACACGCAGAGGCGGAATACGAAAAAGCGCTCAAAAAAATGGAATTTCATAAGAAGCAGCTTGAAGAATCTCAGGCTGCATTGAAAGCGCTAGAAGCCGGTGAAAAACCCAAACCCCTATCTAATAATCAAGGTGGCGGCAGTACGGGTAATCCGTGGACAGGGAACGGTGATGATAAGAAAGGAAAAATCACTCAAATTTTGAACCAGTATCGTCAGTTGCGTCTTGATCTTGAAACGGTGCACACGACAAGTTTGGGGCGCATCATCCTGAGTGAACAGGAAGTCCAGCGAAAGCTGGATGAAGTGGGTCAATCCGGTTTAGTTTCTCAACAGGAAATTCAACGTTTAACAGCCTTTAATGCCGAAAATCACCAGAAACAGCGGCTGGCACTGGCAGAAAAATATGCGCCGGCGAAGGCGCTGATTCGACAGGAAAAAGAAGCCAGTGAAGAGCTGAAAGCCCTGTACATCGAACGGTTGCTCAGTGAGCAGGAATATTTATCTGCCAGCAGAACGTTATATCAAACCTCGGTAAAGGATAAATTAGCTGAACAGGCGAAGCAAATTTCCGCCCCGCGTCTGGATATGATGGGCGAGGTCGATCCCGTTGTGCAACTGCAAAATCAGCTTACAGAACAAACAGCACTTTATGACACCTACTACCGGAACGGACTTCTCAACAAAGAACGTTATGAGCAGTTAATGACAGCGGCTGCTAATCGCTCCAAAGAGGCACAATTTGCTGCTGCAAAGGATTTATACGTATCACAGGGGGATTTCCAGAAAATACAGATGGAGCTGTTGGATGTGGTCGAACAACGCACGGGTAACGCCTTAACAGGCATGTTGACGGGCACAAAATCATTTTCAGAATCCATGCGGGAACTCTCGGCCTCACTGGCGCAATCCATCATTCAGGACTTGGTACGTATAGCAATGCAGGCACTGATAACCAAAGCAATCTCCGGTTTCTTTGGTGGTGCGATGGGAAGTATGGGAGCCAGTGCATTGTCCTCAGCGGGAGGTGGTCTGTCTTCGGTAGGTTCTGGCACAACGATAGGTCCGGATGTCTGGAAGAGTCCCATCATGAATGCGAAAGGCGGTGTTTATCAATCTGCGGATTTAAGTCAGTACAGCGGGCAGGTTGTCAGCAGCCCAACCTTGTTTAAGTTTGCCAAAGGGGGCGGGGTGATGGGAGAAGCTGGACCAGAAGCTATATTGCCACTTAAACGCGGTACTGACGGTAAGCTGGGTGTGCAGACTACTGGCAGTACGGGCAACCAGACCTTCAATACGGTTCATAACACCGTCCATATTGTGGTCCATTCCGATGGTACTCACGACACAAAAACATCCCGTGGAGCCGAGTCAGCGGGGCAGGATATTGCGAAATTCGTCGATCAGCGATTCAAATTTTTGCTACATAAAAGTTTAAATCAAGGGGGTGAACTCAGTGTTGCGATTAAAGGAGGCCGATGATGATAAAAACTTTTGATTTCCCTGCAAGGGTGGGGGCTGCCGGGGAGTTTGAACCGATTGTACGTTCTGTCCAGTTTGGCGATGGTTATAAACAAACGTCAGGCGATGGGATCAACGCGCAGCGCGAAAGCTGGCCGTTGTCTTTTGTCGGAGCACTGTCTGACATACAGCCTATTATGGTTTTTCTGCGTGAGCATCAGGGCTGGCGCTCATTCAAATGGCGTAATCCGTTATCTGAGCTGGGATTGTATCAGGCAGGAAAATTCACTATTCAAGCCAATGGCGCTTATTTCACGCTCTCCGTGACCTTCACCCGTATCTACCACCCGTAAGAGATTTCATGATGACCATCAATACGACACTTCAGCGGCTTGAGCCGGGGAGTAAGATCTTATTATTTGCGGTCGATGGCTCAGCATTTGATGGGCCGGTATTGTATTTTCACAACCACCCGATCCCCTATACTGCCGCAGAGCTGGAAAGTACCGGGAATTTACCGGTGAAATCCCTCTGGTGGCAAGGTGTCGAATACAAACCGTGGCCCGTCAGCATCGAAGGGCTGGAAGTCACCAGCGATGGGCGGGCGGTAACACCTACCCTCAATGTGGCTAATCTGGACGGCACGCTCAGTGCATTATGTCTGGCTTATCAGAACATGGTGCAAGCGCGTGTCACGATCCGCATGACCTTTGCGCATTATCTGGATGCCCGCAATTTCCCCGACGGAAACCCGCAAGCCGATCCGACACAGGAAAAAATCGATGTTTTCTACATCGACAGCAAAACTCAGGAGGATAATGAAAGCGTCCAGTTTTCCCTCTCTTCCCCAGCCGATTTACAGGGGATTAAAATCCCGACCCGGCAAATTCACAGCCTGTGTACATGGTGCATTCGCGGACAGTACCGCCAATCACCGTGTGGCTATACCGGCACCCGATATTTTACTGAAAGAGGTAAGCCGACTGATGATCCGGCGGCTGATGCCTGCGGGGGACTCATGAGCGATTGTAAAAAACGCTTTGGTGACATGAAACAATTACCCTTTGGTGGTTTTCCTGGCTCGGCACTGCTGAGGCGGTAACCATGACGATACTGAGAAAATACACAGCCCGCGCCATCATGGCCCATGCTCAAGCCACTTACCCGAATGAATGTTGCGGGCTGATTATTCAACAACACCGCCGACAGCGCTATCTTCCTTGTCGCAACACCGCACCGTCACCCACTGAACAGTTCCGTATTCACCCAGAGGATTATTCTGCTGCCGAAGACAAAGGTTCAATTGTTGCCATTGTCCACAGCCATCCCGACGCGACAACGCAACCGAGCCAGTTGGATATCGCACAGTGTGACTGGTCACAAACGCCATGGGTGATTGTTTCGTGGCCGGAAGGGGATATCCGTACCCTGATGCCAATGGAAGGTATTAAGCCATTAATTGGCCGCCCGTTTGTGCACGGTATTTGGGATTGTTATGCCATCGTGCGTGATTGGTACAGGCTGGAATGGACTATTGAACTCCCTGATTTTGAACGCACCGATAGCTGGTGGGATCGGGGAGAAAATCTGTATATGGAACACTATGCCGCTGCCGGATTTGTCGCGTGTCGCGGTGAATTACAGGCAGGGGATGTGATCATTATGCAGGTACAGGCTAATGAACCCAATCATGCCAGTGTTTATCTGGGTGACGGTCTGATGTTGCACCATCTGTACGGGCAGCTCAGCAAGCGAGAACCCTATCATGGCTATTGGCAGGAACGCACCATTATCACTTTGCGCCATCACCACATTCCCGTATCAGCGGTTTTTTTATCGGAGTAACCTCATGAATACACTCAGAACCATCCGGTTATACGGCGTACTCGGCGCCCGCTTCGGGCGGGTACATAAACTGGCTGTCTCTACCCCGCAGGAAGCGATCCGGGCGCTGTCTGTCCTGATTGACGGCTTTGAACGCTTTCTGTTGACGGCAAAAGAGCGCGGACTCACCTTTGCTGTGTTCAATGGTAAGCGTAATCTCCAGCGTGACGAACTGACTTTTCCCGTCGAAGACAATATCCGCATTGCCCCGATGATTATCGGCAGCAAAAACGCCGGTATTTTTCAGACCATTCTGGGAGCGGTAATGGTAGTTGCCGGTGCGTTTTTATGGGCAACTCCGTTTGGCGCGCCTATGGTCATGTCCGGGGTTGGCATGATGCTGGGCGGCGTGGTGCAGATGCTCTCTCCGATGCCGGGCGGACTGGCACGACGCGAAGATCCCGACAACAAACCGTCCTACGCTTTCGGTGGTCCGGTGAACACCGTGGCACAGGGTAATCCTGTGCCCATCGGCTACGGCAGACGCCGTATTGGTGGCGCCATCATTTCAGCGGGTATCTACGCGGAAGACCAACAATAACGTTCTGAGAATGAAATATGGAAAAGCAGTCAATTCAGGGTAACAAAGGCGGCCGTCAGCATCCGCGCACCCCGGTGGAAGCACCGGACTCCCTGCAATCCACCTCTTATACCAAGATCATCCTTGCTCTCGGTGAAGGGGAATTTGCGGGAGAGCTGGATGGTCAGCGTATTTTTTTGGATAACACGCCATTGAGTGACATCCACGGCCGACCCAATTTTGAAGGAGTCAAATGGGAGTTCCGCCCCGGTACTCCCCATCAGGCGTATATCCCCGGGATGCCGGCAGTCGAAAATGCCCGCATCGTCAGCGCCGAACTGGTCAGTTCGTGGGTAACGACGGTCACCAATACCCAACTGTCAGCGGTTCGCCTACGGTTATCGTGGGCCCAGTTGCAGAGACAAAAAGAGAACGGGGACACGGTGGGCTATCGTATTGAATATGCTATTGACCTCGCCACCGATGGCGGCGCTTTTAAGGAAATCCTGAAAACTGCCGTTGATGGCAAAACCACCACTAAATACGAACGTTCCCACCGGGTGGATTTACCCAACGCCCATTCGGGCTGGCAGGTACGCCTTCGTCGGTTGACGCCAAAACAGAACAGTAACCGAATCGCTGATGCCATGGTGGTGGAGGCCATCACCGAAGTGATCGATGCCAAATTAAGCTATCCAGAAACGGCCCTGTTGTTTGTTCAGTTTGATGCCAAACAGTTCCGTAATATCCCGCAAATCACTTGCGAACCCAAGATGCGCATCATCCGAGTGCCGAGTAATTATTATCTGGAACCCCGTCGCCGTTTTTATCATGGCAGCTGGGACGGCACCTTCAAATGGGCATGGAGCGACAATCCGGCATGGGTGCTGTATGACCTGATGATCAATGATCGGTTCAGCATCGGCACCCGGGTGAAAGCGGAAAATCTGGCTTTGGCAAAATGGGATCTGTATAGCATCGCTCAATATTGTGATCAGACTGTGTTGGATGGCGAAGGCCATGGAGAGCCGCGTTTCACCTGCAATGTTTATATCCAGTCACAGGAAGACGCCTGGGCTGTGTTGCGTGACATTGCGGGGATCTTCCGGGGCATGACTTTTTGGTCTAATAACAACATGAACGTGCTGGCGGACATGCCCCGTGACATGGATTATCTCTTTACCTGTGCCAATGTGCGTGACGGTAAATTCACCTATTCCAGTGCCAGCGAGAAAACCCATTACTCTACAGCCATGGTAAGCTGGTCCGATCCGCAGAATGGTTATCAGGATGCTATCGAACCGGTGTTTGAACCTCGCCTGATACGCCGCTATGGTATCCGGCAGGCCGATATCACTGCCATCGGTTGTACCCGCCAGAGTGAAGCCATCCGGCGTGGTAAATGGGTGTTACACACCAACGAACATGACCGGACTGTCACTTTCATCGTCGGACTGGAGGGACACATTCCCCTGCCGGGTTACCTTATCGGTGTATCGGATAACCTGTTGTCAGGGTCAGGAAGGAGTGGGCGTATCCAGGCTATGCCGAGACGATACATTATTACCTTGGATCGGGTGCCGTCGGCAAAGGTGGGGGATTGGCTTGTCATCAACCTGCCGTCAGGTAAGGCAGAAAGGGATCTCATTTCAGCGATCAACGGACAGGAGGTTTCCGTGTGGGATCGTGGTTATGCCTATTCAGATGAACCTGAAGTGGGCTCAGTCTGGGCAATCGAATCCAGCTATATAGCGGAGAAACCCTTTCGGGTTATTGGTATCAAAGCGGGAGAGGACGGCGTATCATTTGACATCACGGCGGTTGAGCACAACCCCGACAAGTATGCTCTTATCGACAAGGATACCCGTATTGACGAACGCTCTGTTACCATCATTCCGCCCAGCGTTCAGCCTGCACCGAAGAATATCCTTATCGACAGTTATTATTCGCTTAATCAGGGCATCATCTCCACCACATTGCGGATCACATGGGACGCCGCCGACAGTGCCGTGGCTTATGAAGTTGAATGGCGCAAAGACAACGGCAACTGGATAACGGCTCCCCAGACTACCGCACGGAGTCTTGAGGTGCCGAACGTCGATGACGGACGCTATCAGGCGCGGGTCAGGGCGACGAATGCAGCGGCAATATCCAGTATCTGGATGAACACGCAGGATACCCTGCTAGGAAGCCGAAAAGAGGTTCCGTCGGCACCGCAGTCCCTCCGAACCACGTCGCTACTTTTTGGTATCCGGCTGGACTGGGATTTTGCCAACCCGACGGATGTCCTGCTGAAAACGGAAATTTGCTACAACAAAAACGGAGAGGATGATGACACGCTGCAGTTCGCCGATATTTCCTATCCGCAACGAACCCACACTTTGCAGGGGCTGGCGGCTGGGGAGAAGCTCTATTTTCGGGCACGGCTGGTGGATAAATCGGGCAACGCCTCAGAGTGGACATCATGGGTCAGCGGCACCGCGTCTAATGATAACAGCTGGATAGTGGAAGCCAGTCAGGCGCATTTTCTGGACGCAGAGACTGGGCGGCGCTTACAGGAACAACTTAATGAGCAGGCCAGATCCGATGAGCGTCATAAGCAGGCTATTGCGGAAATCGCACAGGCCATTGAGAGGCTGGATGACATTCTGAAGGATATTCAGTGGTGTATACGGTAATTGGTATTAGCTATCACTCGATCTGAGACTGTTGCTGATCTGAGCAAAACTGAGTCTGATAGTCTGCTTTGTGTCAGAAGCGCAACGCTGACTGAGGTAGGCAATAAAATTTCACTGACAGTGAAATTTTATTGCCTACTGTCCAAGATTATGCTTTACTTACTGAAGGTCAGGCGTACCGCCTGAGCCGTGTTCTTTAAAATTCTTGTTCTCATCGTAATAGCGAAGGCTTAGCGTAACTGCCTGTTTATCAGGCCGCTCCTTCATCCGGTGTCGGAGAAAAAGACAGACCAGCGTCACAGGTCAGTCAGAAGTACGTTCGTCATGATGGTCTGCATGTGGCCGATCGCAATAAGCGGCTACGGAGCAGCTGTACTATCTGGATTAACGGGCTTCATCGTCGCGAAGACTGGTGTTGGGCTTGCGCATCGGGTTGGCTCCTTTCGGCCATCGCCTTGTTACGGGGCTTCGGCGGTTTTGCCGATTCAAAGGAGAACAGAATGAAACATGACACTTTAAAGAACACCATCGCAACGCTAGAAAAGCTGCGCGATGCACACTGCAGCCAACTCGATGCTGGCGCTCTGGCTGAGCTGGACGATGTGCTGCAACAGCTACGCAGCCATCAGGACAGCCCGGTAAAAAGCGGGAACCGGTCTGACGATATTGTCTTCCGGGCTCTGCGCATTATCGACATTGTATTACGTCTCGTCACAAATATTACTGACTGGATGAAGTAATGCAGCAAAGCCAAGACGCAGCAGGCCCAATATTGATTCAGGGGTTACTTATGAATATCGGACAGGCTATCAAGTTGTGTCGGACCAGAAGGGGAATATCGCAGACGGATCTTGCACACAAGGCCGAATGCTCAGTCTCATACCTTTCCATGCTGGAAAATAACAAGCGGGACCCTACTCTATCCACGCTTACTAAAATAGCCACCGCGTTGAAAGTGCCTGTCAGCATTATTTTTTTCATCGCTGCCGAAGCCGGCGACCTCAACGGTATGGATAAAGGTCTGCAGGGCGAACTTGCGCGCACCGCGCTGGAGCTGCTCAATGAACCACATCCCGCCTAACGGCCCCTTCTACCGCAGACGACGCATCAGCAGTCTGGTGTCGCTGGCAAAAGCACTGAATATCCCTGCCAGAGAGCTTAGTAACCTAGCCTGTCGCTCCGACCGGATGTACCGTCTCGCCAGCAATCTTCCTAAGGCTGACGGCAGTGTGCGCCAGACGTGGGATGCCTACGAACCGCTTAAAAAAATTCACCGCAGCATCAGACGCAACATACTGGACTACGTTACTTATCCGTCTTACCTAACCGGCAGCCTGAAAGGATGTGACTACAAGGTCAATGCATCCCTGCACGCCGGCGCGACCATCGTTATAAACGAAGATATCATGGGCTTCTTTCCGGCAACGTCGGCCGCAGTGGTTTACGGCATATGGCGGAATTTTTTTTGCTTCGGGCAGGACGTTGCCGACTGCCTGACCCGCCTGACGACTCGTCAGGGGGAGTTGCCTCAGGGGGCAATAACCAGTTCATTTCTGGCCAACCTGGCATTCTGGAACGCTGAGCCGGCGTTGCAGGCCAGCCTTCAGGCCCGCGGGTTAGTTTACTCCCGCTACGTCGATGATATTGCCGTCTCGTCAGAAACATTTCTTGATAATTCGGCTAAAACGGAAGTAATTGCCAGCGTTTACGGCATGCTTTTCAGGCACGGCTATCGACCCAAACGCACCAAGCATGAGATCAGGACGTCCGGTGAGCGGATGGATGTTACCAAGCTTTCGGTGAATTCTAAGCCTGGCCTTTCTGTTTCCCGGCAAAGCCAGATACGCTCGGCTGTTAATCACTTAGAACAGGCCTTCCTGCGGGGAGAGATTACCGTGTTCGACAGCGGCCCTTATGCACAGACGCTGGGCCAAGTTCATTTGCTGGCCAGGTTTCATCCCGGTAAAGCGGAAAAACTCAAACAGCGACTGCTTGCCCTAAAGAGGATGGAAAGGACAGATAAGTGCCCTTAGTGTACGAAATCGACCAATTACGCACTCTATGCCAGTTTCCTGTAGCTAATGAACTACCATTCGGATACTCACTTTTTTCATAGTAACGCCCCCCTTGTTTAAGGATAGCGTTGTATCGACCAGTTGAACTCACAACTCTTAACCGACTGTCAGATTTATTTGTGCCTTACCACAGGATACCGTCAGGTTAAGTCGCAATTAAGACAGATTAATCACAGTGTTCCGACCATTATTATGGATTCGACTCGGCCTTTCCAGCCCGAATTTTTCGTAGCTCGGACACCACATTGGTATCGAGTACGTACATCATGAAAAATTAGCCGGGCGGGTTTTGATAGTCACTCGCTGCGGTTTAAACTCAATGTCCGCAACACCGGGCATAGCTAGCGAATCGGCAATGTTGCGATGTTGTTTTGTCAGTAGCCGGTATTCTTCAATGCTCAACAGCACATGGGCATGCTTGCCGCGAACGGTGATGAATACAGGGCCGTTTTTGGCTGCTTCCTTTGCGCGAGTAACATTTTGATTCAGCTCTTGGCTGGATAGGGTTGTGATGGACATGTTTGTACCTCCTATTTGAATTCGTTATATAGGAACATTACTACAGCAGGAATTGTGCGCAAATTTTATTCGCTATTCTATTCTTGTCGCTATTTTGCGAGCCGCTTTGCAAAGGCAATTTTTGTCAGTGGTATGTTATTTGGACGGGGAATAGAGTGGGCGGTGAAAATTCGACGCGGTTTTATCGTGTTGGTCGCACGGTAAAACCGCTAACCACAACAACTAGAAAGGATAGTTATTATGGCTGACGCGCATTCTACTGCAGGCATCTGCATTTACAAAATTTCCCAACCAGAACGTTATCAGAAAGTGGTTTACCGTCCCAAGGGGGCGAATCGCACTATCCCTGCCATCAACTTAAGTGGAAAATGGCTGCTGGAAGCGGGTTTTTCCATTAATGATCCATTAAAAATCAGAGTGATGCCGGGTTGCCTGATCATCACCAGCCAAAATTTTCATGAACTGTGGCACTGCTTAAAAAGCCTGAGTGAAGGCGAATGGGATGATATCGCCGTGGCACACTGGTTGCGGCAATTTCCCGGAAAATTAACTAAAAACCTGCCGAGATAAACTCATAGTGCCATGTTTTTAAAATAAAAAATAATATTGAACACATCTGAGTGGGCTGCGCTTTGCGCTTAAATGGCAAAATTTTTCTTTTGCGAAGCAACTCTCATTTTATTAATTAAACAAAGAAGGTACCGATGAAACTTCATTTTTCTACTGATAACGCCGCACTGCCTGAATGTGTATTAAGCGGTGAAGATATACAACAAATGGGATTTACGCCGAATACTTTGTTTTATATCCGGCAATATAACAATGGGTTGATATTGACGTTGGCAGAGCCTGAATCGATTACCCAGTTTCATGCGGCGGAAAATGATCAGTATCAGGGCATCGATTGGGTGCGTGATAATGGCGAGTTGTATCTGGCTGGTGACTGGCTAACGGAAACTGGTTTGTTGGGTAATACCGTTCAAGTTGCCTGCGGCAACGGCAAAATTATGTTGATGACAGAATCTGACCTGATCCCCGTTTAATACTTTTTTATTACTGATTGCGTTGGTGTGTTAACCCTAGTTGACACACCGTGTTATTTACATACAATAATGAAATTAGTTTCAGGGGGAAGCATGATAACCATTGAAAGGACTCAACATTTTGAAAAATGGTTAAAATCCTTAAAAGACAAGATAGCAAAAGCCAAGATCCTAATCCGAGTTGAAAGAATGGAAGAAGGGAATTTTGGCGATGTTGAACCTGTGGGAGGCGGGGTTTCGGAACTCAGAATACATTACGGGCAAGGCTATCGTGTCTACTTTGCTAACAAAAATAACGAAATCATATTATTACTCTGTGGCGGGGATAAAAGCAGCCAGCAGGCAGATATAAAGAAAGCAAAACAACTCGCGAAAGAATGGGGATTTTAAAATGAAATCAGCACCGAAAAAATTTGATGTCGTAGAGTTTTTAGAAACAGAAGAAGATATTCAGGCATATTTAAATGCCGCTATCGAAGAGAACGATACAAAATATTTATTTAAAGCGTTAGGTAATATCGCCAGAAGAAAAAATATCAGTCAGCTATCTAAGGAATCAGGAATAAGCCGGGAAGGGATATATAAGGCATTATCCGGTGAAGGCAATCCATCGTTTAATACGGTATATAAGATATCAAAAGCACTGGGTTTGAAATTGCATTTTACGGGATCTTAAATTCGTTTCTCAACATAAATCAGTTCGCTATTGATAAATTACATCATGAAGATGTAATTTATCTTTCTTTTAACAAGGTCATTCAATAAACAAATCGTGAAGCATGGTTGTTGTTTTCCTCCGCCATCAACTCTTTCATAATTGAGCAGAAACTGAGGTTTTCGGGAACATAGACAATGCTATTGTATTCCTTTGGTTTTAACTCCATTGAAAACATGTCCTGACTGTTTTCCAATAATCGTAGTTTATCCATCTTTTCAAGTTGAAAAAGAAGAAGATCATCGGCTGTTTTGATGATCATCTTTTCCACGCAGGATTTTCCTTTGGCTGACCCTGTATAATAAAGTTCACGTATCGGTTTATATTCTTCGGGGAAATCATCACTCAACGGACCCAGTAAATAGCTGCGCATCTCTTCTCTTTTTTTATCATCTTGTCATAAATATATTGATATACCGTTATCATGCTATTCCTTTTTTGATTGTCGAAGTGAGTATGTTTCCTTTATGGTTATAACATTAAACGCTGTTCCCGGTGCATAACAATAAGCCGGAAGATCACGGGGATCTTTTCGGCTTTTTTGCAAAAAAATAATTAATTATTTTGTTCTAGTTGTTCCTTTGTTACTTGAAAAAGGCCTAACAAGTGAGATTTATACCGGGTATTTTGTATTTCACCAAAAGTGAATACTACTGCGAAATCATGGCCTTTAAGGTCACATTTAGTATAGTCTACACGTAACGGCAACCTTTCATATGTGTACCTAAGTCCGTATTCATTCTCATTTTTCATCAAGCGTTTTATGCCTCTGGCTATATTATCTTGAGATATATTGTTAAGTTTATTGAAATCATCGGAATTAAATACACTAAACATGATATTTCCTTTACAAATAGGGCAACTGACATAATTCTCTTTATGAACAAAGTCATACTCTAACCCATCATGTATTACTGAATGTTTTTTATGGAGATTAATCACCTGTATTTTCCCCTCATGGAATTTTCTTAATAAACTTGCCATCAATTAAGGTTTGTATATTGTGACCATATTTTTGGAAGTCGTACTGCATTCCCATACCTGGCTGACCAAACCACGGAATAGCAGACCCCCCTTCAGCAGAAATAGGTTTTATAACTTCATAGACAGTATATGGCTTTTCTAATGCGCTTTGCTGGAGTGCTCTACTTTCAAACGAAGCGCCCGCAGGTGCCACAAATGATCCTGTATCATTAAATTTTCCATTTTTGTCGAGCCAACCACCATATCTATCAATCTTAGTGCCTGGTTGCAAAACAACATGTTCTACAGTAACAAAACCATTATTAGGAGGCCATGATCCCGGTGGCATCATTTTTTCTAATGCTGCCCAGTCTTGTTTTTTCCACAAATGATAAGCTTTGGCAGCTTCAGTTCTGCTTTTAAACATTCCTCCTGCTGAGCGTGCTTGAAATCTATTCCATGAGTTTGCATCTGAAATAACTTTTGAAGTTCCACTTAGTCCAAATGGATCAACCCACTTCGACGGATTATGCACATACCCATACGGATTCACACCGCCCAATAAGCCAATGGGATCGGGCGAGAGATACTGCGCGGTCTCCGGCGAGTAATAGCGGTGCCGATTGTAGTACAGCCCCGATTCCGCATCCGCATACTGCCCACAGAAGGGGCATCATCTCCGACGCCATCATACTCGCAGGGCGACGGCAATCCGTGCAGGGCAAGGCTTTCAGGATAGCAGAGAAGGCCCATTTTACCTCGATCACTTTTTTGACCCCGACGTGCACTTTCTGATTGTTTTCATCGGCAACGGGCGAACGGTGGCCGGCTTGCCGGACGGCGGGCGACCGTTCTGCGGGTGCGGGCGGCAAAGAGCCTGCAAGCGGCGCCCCTGCGACGCTCGGGATCACCGGAGTTTCAGGTACAACTCCGTGTTTGCATGACAACGTGTTTTGTTCAAGGGAAGCCCCCTCAGGGGGCTGCACGGGGCGGAGATGGCGAGCACGGGAACGAGCAACGCAGCAACGCGAAGTGCGAGCCGCGCGCAGCCAGTGCAGCGGGGTCGGGGCGGGGGAGGTAAAACCGGAGGCCGCAGGCCGACCCGCCTTCAGGGTTGTTGGCCGGATGCAGGCAAGGCGGCTAAAGCAGAAGCCGGATTGGCTGAACGCGAGCGCGGTGTTCAGGGTCGGCGCGATGTTGGCTGAGGATTGGCTGAGAAGGTGAGAGCAGAAGGCGCAGCCTTGTGCGCCACACCCTGCGGGGCTGACCAGCGGGGGCCTGACATAATGTTAATTATACGCATTAAGCCGCTTTGCGGCGGTTAGGGTGTTTCGGGCGCTGCCCGGCGCAGTGCGTATAATTCCCCCACATTATGTTGAATAGGCTTTGGGCGGCCACAACAGACTTAACGGGGACACCGTGGCCGCCGCCGCGCATTGCCTATTTACCCCCGCCGACACCGAGGCCGACGGGCAGTCCGGCCACGGTCTGCCCCCGCGCCGAACCCCTGCGGACTCAACGGGAACGGCCAGATTGTCCGCTACGCCGGCGTTGGCGGTCCGATGCCGTGCCTTCAACCCTGCTGCGCCCTGCGCTGTTCTCCGGCGGTTCGGTGTCCGATGGTCCGTGGCCGGGCCGCTCGGCCGGGTGCGTCTGCTGATGCACCTCTTTCAGGTGACCGATCGCCACGCGCGTATAAATTTGGGTTGCGTCCAGACTGGCATGGCCCAGTATTGCCTGAATGTGCCGGGTATCGGCCCCGTTCTCCAGCATCTGCGTCGCCATGCTGTGTCGGAACAGGTGACACCCGCCGGGTTTATCGATGCCTGCCCGATGGAGCGCGTTGCGGACTATCTGGGTCAGCGTGCCGTCGGCCAGCGCCTTGCCCTGCTGGGACAAAAACAGATAGCCCGGATCGTTGGCCCACACCAGCCGGGGACGGACATCATTCAGGTACTGTTGCAACCAGTGCCGCGCCGATTCACCCAGCGGCACCACCCGGTCTTTATACCCTTTGCCCTGCCGGACAAACAGTTCCCCACGGGCAAAATCCACATCACCGACCTGCAACCGCTGTAATTCGGAACGCCGCAGCCCCGTGCTCCACAAGGTTTCCATCATCGCCCGGTCGCGCACGCTCAGCGGGCGTTCGCTGTCTGTCCTGTCCAGCACCTGCCGGGTTTCCTGTTCGCTCAGCCGCTCCCAGGGTAAACGGCGCTCCGGCCGGGGTAATTCCAGCTCCCGCGCCGGGTTATACAGCAGGTGTTGCCGTTTCACGAGCCAGCGGAACAGGTGGCGCACGCTGGTCAGCTTTTTCACGATAGTCCCCGCCGTAATGCGCCGGCCGTGGCGGTTTTTTTGCGCCGACAGCCCCTGTTGCCAGCTTTCCAGTTGCGGGAAGCTCACTTGCTGGGCGGTTGTGATGCCCCGTTCGTCACACCACTGGGCGAACGCCAGCAGATCCCCCCGGTAATGGGCGCGGGTTTCTTGGGTGTAGCGCAGGGCGTCAAGGTGGTCAAGGAAGTGCTGGATATGTTGTCTGAGTGTCAGTGAGGCCATAAGAAGCTCCTGTCTGTGTGATAAAAGAATACGGTTACGATGGGAGGATTCACGCTCGCCGGAACCCTGTTTTTTCAGGTTTTCCGACCGGTTTACTGTCAAGCCAGATGGCCTCTGTCTTGACGGGGATTTTGCCCGCCCGACCCCCTGCCGACGGGAGGCCGACCCAGGGGCGACGGCTTATCCCTTTACCCCGACCGGCACACGTCATACTGGCCCGTTCACGGCACAATAAGACCGTTCAGGTGCGCGGCGTCGCTGCCGTCGCCGTCAAACAGCAGTTCATAGGCGAACGTCAGCCCGCGCCGGTGCAACAGCAGGTATTCCATTTCAACCAGCCGTGAGAGGTGCACCTTGAGCTGGGTATCGCCCCACTGCACCGCATCCCGTAACTGCTTGCGGGTAAAAATCATCTCATGGCGCGGCTGACCGCTGTCCCTGACCCACGCCTGTATCAGCATCAGTAACCTGCGGGTCTGCGGCGGCATCTCGTCCAGCGTCCGGCCCAGTATCTCGTGGGCGAGCCGGTTGGCCAGTGTGATATCGTCCTTCGTCACTTCGAGGTATTCCAGTTTCCGGCCGCGATGCTCGGCGGTCTTGATATCCCGTTGGTACTGGTGCAACAGGGCGATGCTCTGGATAAGTGTCAGGTATTTCATGTGGTCACGGCGGGTACGGGTTTTGTCGGACAGGAAGGTCAGCTGGCTGGCGTAGGGATTGACCACATTCAACGGTTTCAGCAAGCGCTGGGCGTTCTGGTGCAGTGCCGTCAGATAATCCCGCTCATTCTCAGCCAGCAAGCCCTCAAGGGTTTGTTTCCGGCGCTGCATCGCATGGATGGCTTCGGTCTGTTCGCGGGATTCGTTCACCGTCAGCACCAGACAGCGATTCAGTAACTCTTCATCGACATCAATGGCGGTTGTGGTCAACATCAGCATCACCGGGCCTTTGACCGTGTAGCTTTTGGTGACGAGATTGCCGGTCGCTTCATCCTTGCCGGTGCTCGCCATCGTCAGTTC